>NZ_CP107896.1:3502500-4382500 GCF_041433995.1 Streptomyces sp. NBC_00466
TGTGCGCCGATTGACTAAGGGTTCCTGGGTCAAGCTGATCTGCCCAGGGTAAGTCGGGACCTAAGGCGAGGCCGACAGGCGTAGTCGATGGACAACCGGTTGATATTCCGGTACCCGCTTTGAAACGCCCAATACTGAGCCCATTGATGCTAAGGCCGTGAAGCCGTCCTGGAGCCTTCGGGCAAAGGGAAGTGGTGGAGCCGCTGAACCAAGGTGGTAGTAGGTAAGCGATGGGGTGACGCAGGAAGGTAGTCCAGCCCGGGCGGTGGTTGTCCCGGGGTAAGGGTGTAGCCCGTTGTGTAGGTAAATCCGCACAACTTTGAGGGTGAGACCTGATGCCGAGCCGATTGTGGTGAAGTGGATGATCCTATGCTGTCGAGAAAAGCCTCTAGCGAGTTTCATGGCGGCCCGTACCCTAAACCGACTCAGGTGGTCAGGTAGAGAATACCGAGGCGTTCGGGTGAACTATGGTTAAGGAACTCGGCAAAATGCCCCCGTAACTTCGGGAGAAGGGGGGCCATTCCTGGTGATGAGTCTTGCACTCTGAGCTGGGGGTGGCCGCAGAGACCAGCGAGAAGCGACTGTTTACTAAAAACACAGGTCCGTGCGAAGCCGTAAGGCGATGTATACGGACTGACGCCTGCCCGGTGCTGGAACGTTAAGGGGACCGGTTAGTGATCTTTCGGGGTTGCGAAGCTGAGAACTTAAGCGCCAGTAAACGGCGGTGGTAACTATAACCATCCTAAGGTAGCGAAATTCCTTGTCGGGTAAGTTCCGACCTGCACGAATGGCGTAACGACTTCTCGACTGTCTCAACCATAGGCCCGGTGAAATTGCACTACGAGTAAAGATGCTCGTTTCGCGCAGAAGGACGGAAAGACCCCGGGACCTTTACTACAGTTTGATATTGGTGTTCGGTTCGGCTTGTGTAGGATAGGTGGGAGACTTTGAAGCGGCCACGCCAGTGGTTGTGGAGTCGTCGTTGAAATACCACTCTGGTCGTGCTGGATGTCTAACCTCGGTCCGTGATCCGGATCAGGGACAGTGTCTGATGGGTAGTTTAACTGGGGCGGTTGCCTCCTAAAGAGTAACGGAGGCGCCCAAAGGTTCCCTCAGCCTGGTTGGCAATCAGGTGTTGAGTGTAAGTGCACAAGGGAGCTTGACTGTGAGACCGACGGGTCGAGCAGGGACGAAAGTCGGGACTAGTGATCCGGCAGTGGCTTGTGGAAGCGCTGTCGCTCAACGGATAAAAGGTACCCCGGGGATAACAGGCTGATCTTCCCCAAGAGTCCATATCGACGGGATGGTTTGGCACCTCGATGTCGGCTCGTCGCATCCTGGGGCTGGAGTCGGTCCCAAGGGTTGGGCTGTTCGCCCATTAAAGCGGTACGCGAGCTGGGTTTAGAACGTCGTGAGACAGTTCGGTCCCTATCCTCTGCGCGCGTAGGAATATTGAGAAGGGCTGTCCCTAGTACGAGAGGACCGGGACGGACGAACCTCTGGTGTGCCAGTTGTCCTGCCAAGGGCATGGCTGGTTGGCTACGTTCGGAAAGGATAACCGCTGAAAGCATCTAAGCGGGAAGCCTGCTTCGAGATGAGTATTCCCACCCCCTTTGAGGGGTTAAGGCTCCCAGTAGACGACTGGGTTGATAGGCCAGATGTGGAAGCCCGGTAACGGGTGGAGCTGACTGGTACTAATAGGCCGAGGGCTTGTCCTCAGTTGCTCGCGTCCACTGTGTTAGTTCTGAAATAACGAACGACCGTGAAGTCACCCGGTTTCGTTAATTTCATAGTGTTACGGTGGTCATTGCGTTAGGGAAACGCCCGGTTACATTCCGAACCCGGAAGCTAAGCCTTTCAGCGCCGATGGTACTGCAGGGGGGACCCTGTGGGAGAGTAGGACGCCGCCGAACAATTTTTAGCCTCAGCCCCGGACCGTTATGGTCCGGGGCTGAGGCATTTTTGCGTTCACGGGCAGTTTTATATCCATGTGCGGTTCCGCGAGTCTGTCTGGCAGGATCCCGGCATGGATGACGTCATACGGCCTGTGCGGGCTGACGAGTGGCTCAAGGTCAAGGAGCTGCGGCTCGTCGCGCTCCAGGATCCCGCGGCACCCATTGCCTATCTCGAAACCTATGAAGCGGCCGTCGCCCGGCCCGATTCCTTCTGGCAGGACCGGGCGGCCGGGGCCTCGCACGGTGGTGCTGCCCGGCAGTTCATCGCGGAGAGCCCCGACGGGGTGTGGTCCGGCACCGTGGTCGTGCTGGTCGAACCCGTCGGGGCCGAGGGGATCTTCGGCGAAGTGAACTCCGTACCGCAGGCACACCTGGTCGGTGTGTACGTACGGCCCGAGTTCCGTGGTGCGGGTCTCACCCAGGAGCTGTTCCGGGCAGCGATGGAGTGGGCCTGGTCGCTGGACGAGCCACGGATCGAGCGGGTGCGGCTCTTCGTGCACCAGGCCAACGGCCGGGCCGCCGGTTTCTACCGCAAGATCGGTTTCGTACCGAGCGGCTACTCCGTTCCGGCCCCCGGCGATGCGGGCGAGCGCGAGCTGGAGATGGTGGTCGACCGCCCGGTGTGACGGGCCGTGCGGCGTACGAACAGTGCGCCGAGGCCCAGCGCCAGGACTCCCGCCCCGCCTGCCACCAGCGATGTCCCTGCGGAACCGGGCGTTG
This sequence comes from Streptomyces sp. NBC_00466, assembly GCF_041433995.1. Taxonomy (NCBI): domain Bacteria; kingdom Bacillati; phylum Actinomycetota; class Actinomycetes; order Kitasatosporales; family Streptomycetaceae; genus Streptomyces; species Streptomyces sp. NBC_00466. Next base: position 3,505,176 of record NZ_CP107896.1, read on the forward strand.
AGCCGGCTGAGCCGGCGGCCGCGGTGGTGTGTGTTGTTGTCGCGGTGTGACGTGTGCCGGTGGCGGGGTCGGCGTAGCCTCCCGCCTCGCCCTTCTTCGCGTACGCCGAGCCCGGCAGCTTGTCGCCGTATTCCTCGTGGACCCGGTGCTGGTACGAGGCGAGTGTTGTTCCGTGGGCGCCGACCGCGTGGACGGCCTCGGTGTCCAGGGGCAGGATCCGGGTCCCCTTCATGACGTACCAGGCGTTGATCTGCGGCTCACGGAAGACGGTGCCGCCGGGCAGCTTCGCGGTGCCTTTCGCCGCGTAGTGCGTCTCGTCGTCGCCGGTGGCGATGTTCACGACCTGCCAGGAGGTCCCTTGTGGGACGGTCCACACCGATGCCTTCCGGCCGTCGGCGGAGACCGCGGTACTGGCCAGGAAGTCCAGCCGTGCGACCGGGGCGCCGGAGCGGGCTGCGACGAAGTCCGGGGAGAGTGTGTAGACGGGCACGGCCGGGCCCTTGATCTGCGGGGCGGGGCCGGAGGTGGCCGACGGCGTTGCGGGGTGGGTGCCCGACGCGGCGAAGAAGCGCGCCAGCGTGTGCAGAGTGGCGGGGGCCGCCGCTGCCTGCTGGGCGGCGCTGCGGCCCGCCGCGGAATCGGTGAGGTGCGCGGTGGGTCCGGTGGAGTGGTCGGCCGCGGAGGCACTGGGGGCGAGGGCGAGCGCCGCGGTGGCCGCGGCTCCGGCGATGGCCGCTCGCAGGATGGTGCGGCCGTACGGGGCGGGGCGCGTGAGGTGTCTGTGCATGGTGGTCACGCCCCGATCCGGTAGAGCGAGTGGGTCCAGGAGAACTCGTTGTTACTGACGTACCAGTCGTGGGACGCCCAGTTGTAGCGGTTGTCCGATGGCCACGGGTCGCCCCAGTAGATCCAGTCGCCATCCGTGTCGTACCCGTAGACGACGTTCATGTGCCCGCCGCCGCTCGACCACTGGATGCGGTCGGCGATGGGGCGGCCGGCGTTGATCTCGGTCTGTACGGTGGAGGACTGGAGCCAGCCGGTGACATATGAACCCGGGCTGATTCCGGCCCAGTCGAGGCCGTTCTGGACGTTGCCCAGAGTGGCCTGGTCGTTGGGGCAGTTGCCGTTCTGGCTGAAGCCGAAAGCGGCGTTGCAGAACTGGTTCTGGCTGTAGTCGCGGCCGTACCAGCCGGCGATGGTGTTGCCCGTCGCGGCCCAGCACCAGTTGGTCTGCTGCTGCTCCTGCATGGTGATGTTCAGGCGTTTGGCTGCCGTTGCCGCTGCTGCCATGGTCGCGGGGGCAGCCGGGCTGTGCGGGGCGGTGGCTGACGCTGTGGTGGCGGGCAGGGCGAACAGGGCCGCCGCCGTGCCGATGGCGGCCAGGGACAGCCGTCTCCTGTGGGTGCGCATCGTGTTCCTCCCGGGGTGGGGGTGGATTGGAGGAGCGCGTCCGGACGCTGTGGTGAGCATCGGGTGTTGTTGCGTGCCGGTCAACGCGGTTGAATACGCGGGGGTACGGCACTGTGAATGGCGCGTGGCCGGTTGTGAACGGCCCCGCTCTCCACCTGCACGGTCGGCTCCGTCCGCTGCGCTGCTCCGCTGTCCGCCGTGAATGTTCACCGGAACCGGAGGGTGCTGATGGAACGGATCACGGGGCCCGGTCCGAAGACCGCCGCCGATTCCGAGCTCGCCCGGGCCCTGCACAGCGGCCCTTTCCATCTCGCGCTGCGTACCGCCCTCGCCGTACGGGGGCTGCCGCTGCACCGGGTCCAGCACCATCTGGCGAGCCGGGGGGTCAAGGTCGGTGTGACGAGCCTCAGTTACTGGCAGCAGGGGGTGCGGCGGCCCCGGCGGGCCGAGTCGCTGCGGGCGGTGAGCGCGCTGGAGGAGGTCCTGCGGCTGCCCGCCGATTCGCTGGTACGGCTGCTCGCGGACGGGGACGGCGGCTCTGCGGGTGGTGGGGCGGGTGAACGGCCGGCCGGCCGCTCGTACCGTTCGCTGGTGGCGGGTGCGGCCGTGCTGGAGGCGCTGCTCGCCGGGATGGAGAGCCCGGCGGACGGGGGGCTGCACACGGTGGGCCACCACGAGTCCGTACGGATCGGCGCCGACCGGCGCCTGGTCGGCCGCGCGTCGCAGCATGTCGTCCGTGTCCATCGGGACGGGGTGGACCGCTATGTGGCCATCCACCACGGGGATCCCGGGTGCGACCCGGGGCGGGTGGAGGTCCTGGCCGTGGAGAACTGCCGTACGGGGCGGGTGCGTTGGGAGCGGGAGACCGGGGTGGTCGTCGCGGAGCTGCTGTTCGACGCCCGGCTGCGGGCGGGGGAGACGTATGTGTTCGGGTACGGGTTCGAGGACGGCACTGGTGGGCCGAGCAGCGAGTACGTGCGCGGATTCAGCTTCGCCGGTGGGCAGTACGTCCTGCAGGTCCGCTTCGACGAGCATGCGCTTCCGGTACGGTGCCGGCGCTTCGCGCAGGCCACGGCGGGGACGGTACGGGGCGCCCGGCGGGATCTGACGCTCAGCGGTCTGTACCGGTCCGTCCATATCGTGGAGCAGGAGGTACGGCCGGGGCGGGTGGGGATCGACTGGGACTGGGAGTAGCTCCCCTTCCAGTAGCTACCACCGTCTGTTGTACGGGTGTTGAGCGCCGTCAGAAGGGGGTGCCTTCGGGGAGTTCCTGGTGCGGCCAGCGGTTGCGCGCCTGTTCGCGGGAGCGGAGCAGCGCAAGCGGGTGCAGGCCCTGCTCATGGCCGGTGGTCAGCAGCTCCGGCAGATACGGGAGCGGGGCCACGGCGGCGACGTCGTCCAGGACGAGCGTCATTGGTGGGTCGAGCCGACCGTCAGTTGACCGTGCGGCCAAGCGGCGGCCGTGCTCGACCACGCTGGAGGCGAGTGCGGTGAGCAACGGCATGGCGCCGGGGTGCGTGCGCGGATCCTCGATTGCTTCACCCACCACATAGAGGGTGCCCCCCTCGTGGATGAATGATTCCAGCGTGACCGAATCGGTTCGGTTCGGCGTGCAGGCTTCGCGGATGTGGATCGAGGAGAGTGCGCTCAGGGCACGGACCGTCAGCGCCTGTGCCACTTCACGGCGTTCGGGATGGGCGGTGAGCGCCGACTCCAGCAGGCCGGCGGATCCGGAGCGCGCCCGTGCGTGGGTGCGCAGAATACGTACCGCCTCCTGGGCCTGACCGGCGCCCTGGGCCCAGCGGTGCACCTGCCGGAACGGGCGGCCGTCGACGGCCGCGGCGTGCAGCCAGCTGCGCAGCAGCGTTTCGGCGGTGTCGGCCATGGCCGTGTCGATGCGGGCGGTCGGGCGGACCGGTGCGAGCAGTGCGACGGCCCGGGCGGCCGCGGTGTCGGCGTCCTCGCAGCCGCTGGTGGGGGACCAGTGGAGGCGGGCGGGGGTGTCGCAGAGGTGGCCGGGGTCGTAGACGAGTACGGGGCCGAGCTTGGCCCGGGCGTCCTTCGTCTCCGACCAGACGGCGGGTGAGGAGGTGACGACGAGTGCGGGGCCCGCCGCGTCGCTCACGGCCTGGACCGCGGCGGCCCGGCGGACGGGCGCGGGCCCGAAGCGGACCAGGGGCGCGGGGAGGAGGGCTTCGGCGGCAGCCGGGACGGGGGCGATCGGGCCGGGGCCGATCGGGGCGGAGGTGGGGGCGGCTGTGGTGACCGGGGCCGGTGTGGGGGCGGTCGGCGCGGCAGCATCGGCCAGGAGGCCGGGCCGTACGAACTGCGCGGCCTGGCCGGTGTGTTCGGTCTGCCCGGTCTGTTCGGTGCCCTGCGGTGCGTGCGGCTGTGGCGCGCTCTGCTCCGGTGACCTCGGGGGCGTGGCGCGTGGTGTGCCGGTGGGCTCGGGGCCCGGGCCGGTGGGGCCGGCCGGCACCTCTCCGTACCGGGCTTCGTCCGCACCGTACTGCGGGGCGGCCCCGGCCCTGTCCTGGGCTGCGGCTGTCCGCCGGGCGGTGCGTACCGCGCGCCAGCGGGTCACCGTGCCCAGGACGAAGACGGTCAGCACCAGCAGGACCAGGACTTCGCTGATGAGCAGGCCCCAGAACAGCCCGTACCCCGAGAGCCGGCCGGGCGGGGTGTTCGGCCAGGCGGCGGCGAGGTCGTGCGGGGACGCGGCCAGTTCGCGGATGGCCACCGGGGTGTGCGTGACGGTCACGCCGGCCGGCCAGGCGCCGTGGGTGAACACGGCGGCGAGGCCGGTGGCCAGCCAGACCAGGAAGGTCAGGCCGAGCAGGAAGACGATCAGCGCTATCAGCAGCCCGTCCGGGATGCCGCGCGACTGCGGCTGGGACGGCTGCGGGTGGTGCTGGTGCTGCGGGTGGTGCCGGTTGTGGTGCTCGTGCGGCTGGTGGTGACCGTGGTGCGGGGTGTCGCGCATATCAGGCCACCGTCGACTCTGAGGACTCGTTCAGCTGCCGCTCGATCCTGGCCGCCCGTTCCTCCGCCTCCGTCTCCAGCTGGAGGGTCAGCGCGTCGTCGGCCTCCGGGGTGGACGACTCGGTCATCGCGCGGTCGGTGAAGACCAGGGGGCGTTCGGCCTCGGTGATCAGGTGTTTGACGACCTGGACGTTGCCGTTGACGTCCCAGACAGCGATGCCCGGGGTCAGGGTCGGGATGATCTCGACGGCCCAGCGCGGCAGGCCCAGGACGCGGCCCGTCGCCCGCGCCTCGTCGGCCTTCTGGGCGTAGATCGTCCGGGTCGACGCCATTTTCAGGATGGCTGCCGCCTCCCGGGCGGCGGCGCCGTCGACCACGTCCGAGAGGTGGTGGACCACCGCCACGAACGACAGGCCGAGCCGTCGGCCGAACTTCAGCAGGCGCTGGAAGAGCTGGGCCACGAAGGGGCTGTTGATGATGTGCCAGGCCTCTTCGACCAGGAAGATGCGCTTCTTGCGGTCGGGGCGGATCCAGGTGTGTTCCAGCCAGACACCGACGATCGCCATCAGGATGGGCATGGCGATGGAGTTGCGGTCGATGTGCGACAGGTCGAAGACGATGAGCGGCGCGTCCAGGTCGATGCCGACCGAGGTCGGGCCGTCGAACATGCCGCGCAGGTCACCGTCCACCAGGCGGTCCAGGACGAGGGCGACGTCCAGGCCCCAGGCCCGTACATCGTCTATACCGACGTTCATCGCCTCCGCCGACTCCGGTTCGGGGTGGCGGAGCTGCTCGACGATGTCGGTGAGGACCGGCTGGCGGTCGGTGATCGTCTCGTTGACGTAGGCGTGCGCCACCTTGAGCGCGAAGCCCGAGCGTTCGTCCAGGCCGTGGCCCATGGCGACTTCGATGATCGTACGGAGCAGGGCCAGCTGGCCCGTGGTGGCGATGGCCGGATCCAGCGGGTTGAGCCGGATGCCGTCGTCGAGCGCGGCCATCGCGTCGAGCCGGATGGGGGTTATACCCAGCTGCTGGGCGATGAGGGCCCATTCGCCGGCGCCGTCCTCGCCCTGGGCGTCGAGGACCACGACTTGGCGGTCCTTGAAGCGGAGCTGGCGCAGGACGTAGGTCTTCTCCAGGGAGGATTTGCCGTTGCCGGATTCGCCGAGCACCAGCCAGTGCGGGGCGGGCAGCTGCTGTCCGTACAGCTGGAAGGGGTCGTAGATGTAGCCCTTGCCCGAGTAGACCTCGCGGCCGATGATCACGCCGGAGTCGCCGAGGCCGGGGGCGGCGGTCGGCAGGTAGACCGCCTGGGCCTGGCCCGTCGACGTACGGACGGGGAGGCGTGTCGTCTCGACCTTGCCGAAGAGGAACGCGGCGAAGGCGTCGGTGACGGCTGACATCGGGTCTCGCATCACAGGTCCCCTATCGGCGGATGCCGGTCGCGAACGGCAGCGTATTCACAAAGGCGCGGTGGTGCTCGCGGTCGCACCATTCGAGCTTGAGGTACGACTTGCCGGCCGATGCGCGGATGGTCCGCTTGTCGCGGGCCAGTGCTTCGGGTGAGCGGGAGGAGACCGTGATGTACCCGACCAGGTTGACGCCTGCCGCGCCGCTGGCGAGGTCTTCGCCGCGCTGGTCGAGGCGGCCGTGGGTGGCGACGTCGCGCGGGTCGACGGTCCGGTTCATCTTGGCGGCGCGGGACGCCTCGGCCTCGTCGTTGGTCTTCTCGGTGAGCATGCGCTCGATGGCGACCTCGGTCGGTTCGAGGTCCATGCAGACCGCGACCGTGCGGATCACGTCCGGGGTGTGGACGAGCAACGGGGCGAGGAAGTTGACGCCGACGGGGGTCATAGGCCACTCCTTCACCCAGGCCGTGGCGTGGCACCAGGGTGCGCGGGTGGAGGATTCGCGGGTCTTGGCCTGGAGGTAGGTGGGCTCCATGGCGTCGAGTTCGGCGGGCCAGGCGTTGCGCTTCGTCATGGCCTGGATGTGGTCGATGGGGTGGTCCGGGTCGTACATGGAGTGCACGAGCGAGGAGAGCCGTCCCTGGCCGAGGGGCTGGCGTACCCGGATGTCGGCCTCGGCGAGGCGGGCGCAGATGTCGGTGAGCTCGCGGGCCATGACGACCGCGAGGCCGGCGTCCTTGTCGAGGCGGCGGCCCGCGCTGGGCCGGGCGGCGCGGGCCATGGCGTGGGCTTCGGACGCCAGTTCGCGGGTGAAGTGCATACAGGCCACCAGGTACGCGCGGTGCTGCTCGCTGGAGGTGGAGACCATGGAGGCGAGCTGGTCGTACGAGTCCTGGAGCCAGCCGGGGGCGCGGGGGTCGCCGCGCTGGGCGACGTCCTTGGCGTGGGCGTCCGGGTCGGCGGGGAGGGTGCGGGCGAGGATCTGCAGGCGGGTGACGAATCCGTCGCCGTTGGCCACGTGCTTGAGCAGGGTGCCGAACCGGTCGACCAGGGCTTCCTGGTCCTCCGAGTCGCGCAGGCCGACGCCGGGGCCCTCGATCTCGATGGCGGCGGTGACGGTGCGCCGGTCGGCGTGCAGGAGTACGGCGATCTCGTCGGGGCCGAAGGGGGCCGCCAGCCAGTTGATCCGGCCGATGCCGGGGGGCGGGCCGACCTCGACCTCGCGGCCGTCGAGTGCGACGCCCGCTTCCATGGTGGGGGAGCGGTAGGCGGTGCCGCGGCGCAGGGAGCGCTTGTAGCTGCGGTTGATCTCGAACCACTTGTAGAACGTGCGGTGCTTGTACGGGACGTACACCGCGGCGAGTGCCAGCATCGGGAAGCCGGTCAGCGTCACGATGCGCAGGGGCAGGACGGGGACGAGGAGTCCGCACATCATGCCGACGAAGGCGCCCGCGATGATCAGTGCGATCTCGCCCGTCTCGCGGTTCTTGCCGACGATCGCCGATGGCCGGGCGCGGCCGATCAGATACGTGCGGCGGGGCGCGACCGGCTGGGACTGGGTCGTCAACGCCCTCCTCCTCCTGTGCCGTTGTTGCGTGTGCTGTGGGTTCCGGAGCTGCTCGGCTTGTTACGGGGCGGGGACGCGGCGTTGGGGATCTTTCCGCCGGTTCCGCCGCCCTGGCCGCCCTGGCCGCTCTGTCCGCCGGAGCCGCCGCGGCTGCTGTGGGCCGCCACGCCTCCGGAGATGGGGTTGGCGGGGCGCCCGCCGCCGCCTCCGCCGCTCCCGCTGTCGTTTCCGCCGCCGCCGCGGCTGCTGTGGGTCTTGATGCCCTGGGACACGAGCGCGGCGGGTGAGCTGATCATGGCGGCGGCCTGGGAGCCGTCGGTCGCGGACTTGCGGTTGGTGCGGGAGGCGGCGACCTCGTCACCGAAGCCGGGGACGAAGCGGTAGATCATGCCGCTGGCGAAGATGGCGAGCAGGATGATCGCGAGTCCGGAGACGACGGCGGAGAAGGAGTTGGGGCCGCTGCCGGAGGAGAGCGCGCCGGCGAGGCCGAGCACGATCACGATGACCGGTTTGACCATGATGACCGCGATCATGATGCCGGCCCAGCGGCGGACGTGGCCCCACATGTTCTTGTCGACGAGGCCCGCGTAGACGACGGTGCCGAGGAGGGCGCCGGCGTACAGGAGGGCGGCCCGGATGACGAGTTCGAGCCAGAGGACGCCGGCGGCGAGGATCGACACCAGGGAGGTGACGATCAGCATGATCGGGCCGCCGCCGATGTCGGAGCCCTTCTTGAGCGCTTCGGCGAAGGCCCCGAAGAACACGTCGTTCTTGCCGCCGGTGGCCGATGCGATGACCTCGGTGACGCTGTCGGTCGCCGAGACCAGTGTGTAGAGGATCAGCGGGGTGAACGCGGAGGCGATGACGGTCAGCCAGAGGAAGCCGATGGCCTCGGAGAGCGCGGTGGTGAGGGGGACGCCGCGGACGGCGCGCTTGGCCACGGCGAGGAGCCAGAGGACGAGCGTGAGGATGGTGGAGGCGGCGAAGACGACGGCGTACTGGCGGAGGAAGGAGCTGTTGGTGAAGTCGACGTTGGCCGTGCCCTTGACCGCGTCGGAGAGCTTGCCGACGATCCAGGCGGCGGCGTCGGCGCAGCCCTTGGCGAGGGAGGAGAGGGGGTCCAGGGAGTCGGCAGGGGGGGTGTTGCTGGGGGTGGTGGCGCTGCCGGCGTCGCCTTCGCAGAGTTCCCGGGCGCGGCCGATGATGAGGTCGCAGTTGTCCTTGGCCGACGACGTCGGTGAAGGCGTCGGTGAAGGCGCGGCGAAGGCGCGGGCCGAGAGCAGCACAGCCGCCGTCTGTACGGCGGTGAGGGCTCCCGCGACGGTGAGCGCGCGGCGTGGGTTAACGGGCATAGGTGAACCCTCCGTACTGCTCGACTGCCTTGGCGATCTCGTCGGCGGTGGAGGCCTTGCTGTCGGTGTTCACCGGTGCCGGGCCGTCCTTCTGGGAGAAGCTCGCGACTTTCCAGTCGCCGTTCACCCACTGGAGCTTGAGCGTCATGGTGAACCAGTCGCTGGTCACCGGGCTGGTCGAGCCGACGCCTGCTGTGCCGAACACTCCCGTGCACCAGACCGCGACGGTCGCGGTGTCGCCGGACTGCTGCGTGATCGTGGTGCCGAGGGGCGCGGTGCGTGAGACATAGGTCAGGCCCTTGCCGGCGTTGCCGTTGGCGTCGAGTCCGATCTTGTCCAGGAGCGGCTTGCCGTAGGCCTTGTCGAGTTTGTTCTTGAACGCGTCGACCTGGTCGGGCACGAACACCCTGTTCACGATGTCGCCGCGGCGGGCGGGTTTCATGATGTCGGCTGACACCAGCGCCACCGCGTAGTTCGCCGCGGCGCTCTGTGCCCCCTGGCCGGTGTGGGCGAAGCCGGAGGCGATGCCGTTGTTGCTGCCCGTGACCGGTTTTACGCCGGAGGCCGCCGTGGCGTTCGAGCCGGGCCTCTTCGATCCGTTGCTGCCGTCCGAGGAGTCGCCGCTGGTGCCGTTGCCGCGGTTGGCGAAGGCGATGGCGGCGATGAGCAGCACCACGACGCCCACGACCGTGATGAGGGAGCGCGAGGCGCGTACGGGGCGTCTGGCGCCGCCGTACGGGTCGCCTTCGCCCTCGGGCAGGCGGGTACGGGTCTGGCCCGAGCCGCCCATGCCGTCGGGGCGGCCCGCGTCGCTGCCGTAGTTGCTCTCGTCTCCGAGACTCATGCCGCGGACGTCCCCTCAACCGTTTGCCGTGTTGTGCAGTACGACGGTAACTGTGCTGGTTCCCGCGCGGGCGGGCTGTGGTGACTCGACATCAGGGATGCGCAACCTCTGGGTGGGCCGGGCACGCCCGGGGAGTGCGGGACGGATGATGCGGGGTCAGACGGCCATTCCGTACACGATGGTGAAGACCGTTCCCAGCGAGCCGATGATGAATACGCCGGTGAGCCCGGCGACGATCAGGCCCTTGCCCTGTTCCGCGCTGAAGGTGTCCCGCAGTGCGGTGGCGCCGATGCGCTGCTTGGCCGCACCCCAGATCGCGATGCCGAGGCAGAGCAGGATGGCGACCGCCATCACGACCTCGACCATGATCCGTGCCTCGTTGCCGAGACTGCCGAACGGCCCCCAGTTGGGGGCGATTCCGCCGATGATGGTGCTGATGTCGCCCTTGTCGGCTGCCAGGTTCATGTAACTCACCGCCCCTATCGGGTAGTTCGTGCCCATGCTCCAGTGCACGGGTCACGCCCTATCTTCGCTGATGAAACAGCCCCCGTGTGTAACCCGGCGGCTCTCTTTACCCACATGCCCGCACATTTGTCCGAACATGCTGCTCTGACCTGCGGCGCGGACCCGTGTTCGGTCGAATATGCATGGTTACTCTGTGTATCACGGAGGGTGACGCCGGGCAATGACGCCGCTGCGGGGGGAAGGGGAAGCCGTCCGGATTTCACCGCCCGTTTCCGACGGCCCCGAACGCCGGATCGGGGCTGGAGCCGAGGCCGGATCGGGGCCGGATCCGAGCGCCGGACCCGAACGCCGGATCCGAACGCCGGGCGTGCTCCGCCCCGTTCTTCGGCCGTGCGGGTGCAGGCGTCCCGGTCCGGCCGTGTGCCTCGCACCGTGCCGTACGGGGGTGTGCTGAGGTGCCCGCGGGGCTGCCCCGCGGCCCCAGTCACCGCGAGACTCGGAGGACACCCCATGGCTGAGCAGTCCCGGCGCACCTTTCTCAGGCAGGTCTCCGCGGGCGGCGCGGTAGTGGGTGCCGCCGCCCTGGTGCCCGCGCTGCTGGGCATGGGCAGGGGAGACGGGACCGCGTCTGCCCGGCCCGCCCGGCCCGCCGGCCCCGTCCCGCACGCAGGTCCCGTCCCGCACGCCGGGCCCGCCCGGAGCGCGCCGCACCGGTTCGCCGCTCCCGGTGTGCGGTACGCGGTCCGGGTCAACATGCCTGCCGATACCGTGCGTCAGCTGACCTCCACCGGTCACCGGCTGCTGATGTTCAAGGCCGTCCAGAGCGAGCAGAGCAACGGGGGGCTGCCCGTCCTGTGGAGCTCCGCGAGCACGTACACGACCCGGACCGAACTGGCCTGGACCGAGCAGTACTACGCCTTCGTCACGGCCGCTGAGACCCCCGAAGGTGCCCGGCTCGCCGGGGTCGGCCTTTCCCGGGTCTCGCCGGGACAGACCCTCGATGTCGGCGAGGGCGCGCGTGCCACCGTCGTCGGCGGGGGTACGCCCGGGGCGGTCACCATCTCGGACTCCACCGCGACACCGCTCTCGTGCGGTCTGGCGCAGCCCGCTCCGGAGGGGGGCGCCCCGGTGCCGGTCTGTGCGCTGCCGCTGGCCGGCCAGGGACAGAACGTCGTCTTTCCGGTGGGGCAGGTGGTCCTGGCCTTCGCGGCCGGCCCTCTGGAGCCGGGGTCGGTGGTGAAGTCGGCACCCGGGCCCGCGGTCCAGGTCGATCTGGACCGGATGAGCCCGGCCGACCTGTCGTACGACGTCGAATCCGGCTGGTCCTGGGACGGTGACTTCGCCGCGGTGGTCCCGGGCGGCGGATTCGTCGCCGCGCTCGTCCACCCCGCGCCGGGCGTCCGGCTCGGTGGCGGTGCGGGCGGCGGTACGCAGGTGAGCGGCATCATGGTCCGGGCCGTGCGGGAGCCGGGTTCCGCGCCGGGCGCCGAGCCGGAGTCCGCCGCGGCCGGGCCCGCGGCCGGCCCCCTGGCCGCCGCGGCCAGGACGGGCACCGAGACCGGTACGACGATCACCTGCTCGCTGGGCCCGGACAGCCATGTCGTCCTGCACGGCACGTACGTCGTCGAGTACCGGCGGCCCGGCCGGAACGGTGGCCGTCCGGGCAGTGAGCGCGCGCTGGTCCGGTGCACCTCTGTGCCGGCCGCGCGCAGTGGCGCGTACACCTTCAAGAAGCTGCGGCGGTGACGGGGCGGGCGGCCGAAGCCGATCGCGGCAAGTCCCGCCGTGCCGGGGAAGGCCGCACGGGCTGAGGCCGCGGGGTCCGCGGAACCGTCGGGTACCCCTTGATCGTGCTGGGCGGTGCTGAAACAGTTGGGCCAGTGGAAGCACTCAGACCTCAGGACCCGCTGCGGATAGGCGCGCACGCGCTGCTCGCCAGGCTCGGGGCGGGGGGTATGGGCCAGGTCTATCTGGGGCGTTCGCCCGGTGGGCGGCTGGTCGCGATCAAGGTCATCCGGGACGAGATCGCCGACCACCCCGAGGCGCTCGGCCGCTTCCGCCGTGAGGTCGAGACCGTACGGGCCGTGCGCAGCGCGTACACCGCGAACCTGATCGACGCCTCGCTGACCGCGCCGCCGTACTGGCTGGCGACCGAGTGCGTCTCCGGCCCGACGCTCGGTCATGCCGTACGCAGGCGTGGGCCGTTCCCGGTGGCGACCTGCCGTGGAGTGTTCGCGGGGCTCGCGCCCGGGACCCCCGGATTCGCCGCGCCCGAGGTCCTGATGACGAATCAGGTCGGACCGGCAGCCGATGTCTTCGCGCTGGGCTCGACGATGGCGTACGCGGCGACCGGGCGCGCGCCGTTCGGGGGCGGGCAGCCGGCCGGGATCGGCTACCGGGTGGTGCACGAGGACATCGACCTGGACGGCGTCGAGCCGGAGCTGGCCGAGCTGATCGGCCGCTGTGTGGCGAAGGACCCGGCGGCCCGCCCCTCTCTCACCGAGGTCATCGCCGTCGCGGCGGGGGTCTTCGTGGCCGTGCGGCTGATGCCGGGCGGGAACGGTTCCAGCGGTTCCCCCGCCGCGTCGGACACCGGATCAGGCAGGCCGTCCGGCAAGGGGTCGGGCCCGGCAGCCGACAAGGGGTCGGGTACGCCGTCGGGCAAGGTGCCCACGTACATCGCCGACAACCGGGTCTCCCTGGACAGCTGGGCGCTCTCCAAGGGGCCGGACGGGGCCTATGGCGTGGGCCAGTGCCGGACGTTCGGCGGTGAGTCGGACACCCCCGCGGAGTTCCAGACTTCCGTCACCAACGCGAGCTCCGAGTCGGACCCCTATGTGACGGACAAGGCGAAGATCGAGTTCCGCTTCAAGTACGCGGACATCGGCGGCAAGAAGCCGGACGGCGCGCCCTACTACGTCTCCGTCGGGGTCAAGTCCCCGGACGAGATCGACCCCGGCACGGGCAAGCCGTTCTCGAAGTCGATCTCCCCGATGAACAAGTCCGTCGGCTATACGAGCAAGCCCCTGGACGCCTACGCGCACTGGAAGACCGGTGGTTACGTCACGCTGACCTACCCGGACGACTTCGAGAACCACCCCGTGCGGGGGAGCGTCGAGGACAGCATCCCGGTTTCGGCCGACCCCGGTGACTGGACAGTCGTCTTCTATCACGTCAAATCAACCCCAACGGACTACGCCAGCATCAGCTGTTCGGGCTTCCGAGTGAAGTAGGCGGTGAACCGGGTCCGAATGGGGGAAGGTTGAGGGATGCGCAAAGTCTTGGTCATGGGCGGGATCGGGTTCGGGGCGAGTCTGGGCTTCATCGGCCTGCTCGTCGTCGGCACGTACTCCGCCGCGGCCGGAATCGAGAGCACCGGTTCCACCGTCGCGCTGGCCAAGGGCGCCGTGCCGGCGGCCTACCAGTCGATCGTGCAGAAGTGGGGCAACCTCTGTCCCGCCCTCAACCCGGCACTGCTCGCTGCCCAGTTGTACCAGGAGAGCGGCTGGGATCCGACGGCCAAGAGCCCGGCGAACGCGCAGGGGATGGCCCAGTTCATTCCCGGCACCTGGGCGACGCACGGTGTCGACGGCAACGGCGACGGCAAGAAGGACATCTGGGATCCGGCCGATGCGATTCCGTCCGCCGCGTCGTACGACTGCGAACTGGCCAAATACGTCAAGAACGTGCCCGGTGACGTCAGCGACAACATGCTCGCCGCGTACAACGCGGGTTCGTACGCCGTGATCCAGCACGGCGGGGTCCCGCCGTACCGGGAGACGCAGAACTACGTCAAGATCATCCGCACCCTCGAGAAGAGCTTCGCCAGGCCGGTCAACGGGGTGGCTCCCTCGCAGCAGGCCGCATCGGCCATCTACTACGCGCAGCAGAAGCTCGGTACGCCGTACCTCTGGGGCGGGACCGGCACCGCGGGGCAGGGCGGGCGGTTCGACTGCTCGGGGCTGACGCAGGCCGCGTACCACAGTGTCGGGATCACGCTGCCGCGAGTGGCCAACGACCAGTACAACGCCGGGGAGCATCCGTCCCGCGACCAGCTGCTGCCGGGGGATCTGGTGTTCTTCTCGAACGACCTCTCCAACTCCCGTGCCATCCACCACGTCGGGCTGTACGTGGGCGGCGGTTACATGATCGACGCGCCGTACACCGGGTCGGTGATCCGCTTCGACAAGATCGACTCACCGGACTACTTCGGGGCCACGCGCGTCACCCAGGATGGCGCAAAAGCACTCCCCAAAGTCGGATCGAAAGCCTGAGACCGTCCGTCGCCTGGCTTGAACTCACTGTGACACCGGCCCCTCTGAGCTGCGACGATGAGTCACTCTTCGATAACGGCCTGGTGATCTTTCGGTAGAGAGCGGAACGCCGTGGGTGTGCCGGGCGTTCCCTTGTCCGGGACACCTACAAGAGTGCGCACTGACCGCGGGGGTTGGTACAGCGGCTTACACGGACGTACGCCGCGCAGTGGAGCGAAGGCAAAGGCAAGGGGCAGCGAATGGCCGGGCTCGCAAGTGATGGGTCGAACCCCGATGTCCGGCTGCTCTACGACATCAACGGCCTCGCGAAGTCGGCCCCCGGCTGGGCGGACCGGGCCATGGAGTTCATCGGCGAGTACGGGATCCTGCTCGTGGTGGTGCTGCTGGTGCTGGGGTGCTGGTGGAGCGTGCGCAAGCGGCCGGACACCGAGTCGGCCGTGACGGCCGTCGCCGGGATCATCTGGGCACCGCTGGCCGCCGGGATCGCGGTTCTGGTGAACGTACCGATCCGGGGATTCGTCGCGCGGGCCCGGCCGTTCGTCGAGCACCAGGGGCTCGACGTGCTGGTGAAGGGCAAGACCGACTTCTCGTTCGTGAGCGATCACGCGACGCTGGCGATGGCGATCGGGGCCGGACTCTTCGTGGCGCACCGGAAGTTCGGGCTTGCCGCGATCGGGCTCGCGCTGGCCGAGGGGTTCTGCCGGGTCTTCATGGGCGTGCACTATCCGACGGATGTGGTCGGCGGGTTCGCGCTGGGGACGGCGGTGACGCTGCTGCTCTCGCCGTTCGCGATGGCGCTGCTGACCCCGCTGGTACGGGCCGTCGCGCGGTCCGAGCGGGGGCGGGTGCTGGTGCGGTCGCGGCGGGTGCGGACGGTGGCGGCTGCCGCGGTGGAGATTCCCGAGGCGCGGTCGGAGTCCGGGCGCAACGACCTGGCCGCGTGACAGGTTCGGCTACGGGTCGCCGGGCTGCGTGACGGGCTTCCTGGGTGCGGGGTTTCGGGGCTCCGCCGCGGGCCCCGGCCCTCAGTTGCCGGGCGGGCTTGGACGGGCGTCACTTGATTCTGCTGCGCGCGGCTGGGCTGGTGCCGAGTCGCGGGCGTAGCGCGTCAGTTCTGCGTTGAACTGGGCTCCTGCCAGCAGGGACAGGTTGGAGACCCAGAGCCAGACCATGAACACGACTACGCCAGCCAGTGATCCGTACAGCCTGCTGTACGTGCCGAATCCTGCCGCGTACGCCGTGAAGCCCGCAGACGCCGTCAGCCAGAGCAGCGAGGCCAGTACTCCCCCGGGCAGGCCGCGGTGGGTCGCTCGGGCCACGGGTGGGCCCGAGCGGAAGAGGAGCAGGACCAGCAGGGCCACACAGCACAGCAAGGTCGGCCACTTGAGCAGGTACCAGACGTCGGCCCCCGCGTTGCCCAGGCCCAGCGCGCGGCTCAGTGAGGTGGCCAGCGAGCCGCTGAGCACCAGGACGAGCGCGCTCACCACCAGCAGCCCGAGCAGGGCCACGGCCGTCAGCACGATGCGGTGCGCCTTGCTCAGAGCGGGGCGTTCGTCCTTGACCGCGTACATGGAGTGCAGAGCGCGGCGGAAGACCGCCAGGTAACTGGAGGCGGACCACAGCGCGCTGAAGGTAGCGCCGATCAGGACCGTCAGAGCGGCGGAGCGCCGGCCCGCCAGGTGGTTGAGTGCATGGTGCAGAGCGGTGCCGGATTCGGCGGGGGCCCAGGCGCTGACGTCGGCGATGATTTCGTCGGTCGTCGCGGGCGCGACCAGGCCGATGACGGAGATGGTGACCAGGAGCGCCGGGACCAGCGCGAGGATCGAGTAGTAGGTGAGGGCGGCGGCCCAGTCGGACACGTCGTCGTGCCACATGGAGACGGGGGTGCGGCGCAGCGCGGTACTCCCGCGTGACCAGGCGTCGGACACTGCGCGGTACCGCGTGCGGTGCACCGGGCGGGGGACCCACGGCGGGGCGGGGCTCTCGCTGGGCTCCGGTGCGGTCCGTCGCTCCATGCGCGCCTCTCTGCCGGCCGGTGTCGGCACACACCGCTGTCGGCGTCGGTGCTGATCGTGGTGTCGAACGTGGTTCTGGTGTGGGTGGTTGTCGGTTACACCTGGTCCCTGCCCCCGGCCTGGGGGTTTACCCCGGCTCGGACAGGGCTGTCAGGTGGCGCGGCGGGCGCGGCGTGCGGGTACACCGGTGCGGGCCTCGGGCGGTGGCGGATCCGGCGTCCAAGACGGTCGGCGCGTGACGTTCGCCGGGCTCGCGTGAGAACCGTCGGCGTGCCGAGGTGAGCTGCCGCCGCGCGTGCCATCGGACAGCGGTGCCCGCAGGCAACGTCAGAGCGCCTGCGGGAAGTCGAACAGCCGCTGCGGGTCGTACTGCTTCTTGAGCCCGGCGAGCTTCGGCGCCCCCGCCCCGTAGTACGCCGTCCGCCAGTCCGTCAGCTTCGGGTCGATGTAGTTCTGGTAGGCGCCCCCCGACGCGTACGGGCCCATCGCCCGGTGCGTGTCCCTGAGCCAGGACTGCTGGGCGGTGCCCGCGGTGCCGGGCTGCCAGGACGCGATGTACTGGGCCAGCACCCGTGAACGCCGGTGCACGAACGCCGTGGCCGAGGGGGAGACCCGGTTGATCGCACCGCCCAGCGCGGTGAGCGCGATCGAGCCCCCGCCCTGGCCGGTGCTCAGGCCGGTGAAGGCCTGGGTACTCGACAGCAGGGCGTCGACGCCGGCCGCGGGGAGCGTCCGGTCGTAGAAGTCCGAAGCGGCGGCGTACGTTTCGCGCCGCAGCGTTCCCGCGGTCCGGCGGCCGGGCGTCGGGCCCGGCAGATGGCACTGGTCCTCGCTGAGGCTCGCGCAGCCCGCGTAGACGAGCATCGCGTCCTCGTAGCCGCGCCTGCGCAGTGATACGGAACGGGCCGGGGCGCCCACCTGGTCGGCGAGGCGGTCGACCGCGTTCTGGAGGTCTCCGTACGTGCCCAGCGAGAACGCCGCGACGGAGACGCCCGGGGTGCCGCCGCCCGAAGCCGCTTCCAGGTGCGCCGACGACCAGATCTCGTCGGCCTGGTCGGGGCCCCACTTCTGCCAGGCGTCGATGACCGCGTGCGCCTTCGACCAGGGCCAGGACATATAGGCGGAGACGGTCTGCGGTGCGGCGTGCGTACGGAAGGTCATGGAGGTGACGACGCCGAAGTTGCCGTTGCCCGCGCCGCGCAGCGCCCAGAACAGGTCCTGGTTCTCCTTGGCACTGGCCGTCAGGCGCTTGCCGTCGGCCGTGATCAGGGTGGCGGAGGTGAGGCTGTCGCAGGTCAGGCCGTACGCACGGGAGGCGACGCCGTGGCCGCCGCCGAGGGTGAGCCCCGAGATGCCGACCGTGGGGCAGGAGCCGCCGGGGATGGCGCGGGAACTCCGGCCGAGGGTCTCGTAGATGTCGACCAGCTTGGCGCCCGCGCCGATCGTGCCGTCGGCGGATACCTGGGACAGCTTCGACACATCGATGACGAGGCGGCCGTTGCCGGACGACCAGCCGGCGTAGGAGTGTCCGCCGTTGCGTATCGAGACGGGTATGCGGTGCGCACGCGCGTAGGCGAGGCACTCACGGATGTCGTCCTCGCCCGCGATGTACGCGACGGCCGCGGGCTTCAGGCCGTCGTACCGGGTGTTGTAGAGCTGACGGGCCGTGGGGTAGTCGGCGTCGCCGGGGCGGACGAGTTTGCCGTCGAGCCCGTGGGCGAGCGCGGTCCAGTCTGCGGCCGCGCGCGGCAGGGAGCCGGAGCGTGCTGTGCCGGCCGGGGCGCTGCCGGTCGTGGTGCCGGCGGTGGTCGAGGCGGTCGTGGAGCCCGGCGGCTTCTGGTCTGAACTGCGCGGATTGCCCGAACTGTTCGTGTTGCGGCAGGCGGCGGCGGTGGCCAGGACGGGTATGGCGGCGAGCAGAGTACGGCGTTGCATGTGTGGACCTCCCGCGTACGAGACGTGCCGCCGGGGCGTACGGGTTCCATGAGTGACAGCCCGTTCGCTCACCGGGCCGCGGCGGCGGTGCCGGGCGGCCGGGCCGACGGTACGTCAGGCGGTCGGGTTTGCCCGGTGCCCGGTGCCCGGTGCCCGGTGCCCGGTGCCCGGTGCCCGGTGCCGGTGCCGGTGCCGGTGCCCGGTGCTCGATGGTCGATGGGGGTGGCCGGTGTCTCAGGCCCCGGCCGTGTGCTCCGCCGCGTCCGTACGGGCGCGTTCGCGTGAGCGGCGGGCCGGGCCGGCCCAGCCGCAGACGCAGCGGGCCGTGCAGAAGGAGCCGCGTTCGGAGGTCGTGGTGGCGTGCTGCCGGGTGTTCCGCAGGGGGTCGTCGTCGCGCACCCGTCCACGGTACTGGGGCGTGACGGGGGTTCACGGAAGTCGTTATCCGGAGCAGGAGGGCGCGGACGATTACTGGCCGGGCGTTGGGGGTTGGCAGGCGATGGTGGAGCAGTACAGAGGCAGGGCCAGGGCGCTCGCCGGTGCGGCGTTCGCGCTGGTGGGGGTGGTGGGGGCCGCCGGCTGTACGGCCGGGGCCGGGGCGTCGGCGGACGACCGGAACGGCGGCCCTGAGGCGCTGCGGGAGGCCGCGCACGTGCTGGCCGGGGCCGGCAGCTCCCGGGCCAGGACGGCCATGACGATGGCGACCGGCGGTACGCGGGTGACCATCCGGGGCACCGGTGGCTTCGACTTCAGACGGCGGAGCGGCCGGCTCCGGGTCGTCCTGCCCCCGGATGCCGCGGGGGCCGAGGAGCATCCGCCGATCACCGAACTCCTGACGCCCGCTGCGGTCTACATGAAGAACCGGGGCGCCAATGTGCCCGCCGGCCAGTGGGTCCGGATCGAGCCGGAGAAGCTCTCCGACGGGAATCTGGTGACCAACGGGGCGACCGATCCGCTGGTCGCGGCCGAGCTGCTGCGCGGGGCGCGCGCGGTGGCGTACGCCGGTACGGAGGAGCTGGCCGGGGCGCGGGTGCGGCACTACAAGGGGACCGCCGATCTGACGGTGGCCGCACGGAACGCGGCGCCGCAGGTCAGGGCGGTGCTGGCTGCGGCGGCGAAGGGGTTCGCCGGCCCCGGTGTGCCCTTCGACGCCTACTTCGACGCCCAGGGCCGGCTGCGCAAGGTGCGCGAGATGTTCAGCTTCGCCAACAAGGGGCAGACAGTTCAGGTGGCGTCGACGACGCTGCTCTACGACTTCGGCGCAGCGGTGGCCGTGACGCTGCCGCCCCTCGCTGACATCTACGCCGGAACCGTCGAGTAGGAACCGTCGAGTAGGAACCGTCAGGAACCAGTGGGAAATGGTCCGTCCGTGCCATGCGCGGCGTGTGCGCGTTTCCCTACGCTGGGAAGTCGGCTCAGAAAGGGGTGATGGCCATGGCCGGAGTGCTGACCATCCAGGACCGCATCGCCCTCGTCGAGATCGAACTGTGCGGAGAGTTGATGATCGCGGCCGCCGCTTCACTGGAGGAGCGGCTCAGCCAGGCCCGTATCGACGAGGTGCTGATGGTGAGGACCGCGCGGTCCACTCGGACCGCGCACCCGGAGGGGTGCGTCCGCGCCCGCCGGGACCGTGAACGTGGACATGAACACGAACGCTGAGCGGGCCCCGTAGCGGGAGAACGCTGAGCGGACCCGTAGCGGGAGGACGCCGTGTGGCCGGGCAGGGAGCCCCGGCCGCACTGCCCGGCTGCCCGGGTCGCCTTGGCTGCCTCGGCCGCCCCGGCCGTAGCGACCGATGGTTTTCAGCCACCGCGTGCCGCGGCCGCACCACCGCGCGCCCGACGGGTGCCACCGCTGGGCCGGGCGGCCTCAGGTGCGCAGGAGTCGGGCGATCGCCTTGGTGGCTTCCTCGACCTTCGCGTCGACCTCCTCGCCGCCGCGGACCGCGGCGTCCGCCACGCAGTGCCGCAGGTGCTCCTCCAGGAGCTGGAGCGCGAAGGA
Organism: Streptomyces sp. NBC_00466; assembly: GCF_041433995.1. Lineage (NCBI taxonomy): Bacteria > Bacillati > Actinomycetota > Actinomycetes > Kitasatosporales > Streptomycetaceae > Streptomyces > Streptomyces sp. NBC_00466. The sequence continues at coordinate 3,525,430 of NZ_CP107896.1, forward strand.
CTGCAGGGCCTTGGTGGATGCCGATACCTGGGTGAGTATGTCGATGCAGTAGACGTCCTCGTCCACGAGCCGCTGGAGCCCGCGGATCTGGCCCTCGATCCGGCGCAGCCGCTTGAGGTGTTCGTCCTTCTGCTTGTGGTAGCCGTGCGCGACGGGCCCGGTGCCCGGCTCCTGGCCCGTACGGTCGGGCGCGCCGGCCGCCTCGGTGGTTGTCATCGCGTCCTCCCGTTGTGGAACCGTTGTGATGATGGCGACTCGTTGTCCAGAAAGGTTCTTGATACCCCTCGTGGGTATATAGTACCGATCCTTCCGAAAATCGGGGCGGGCCCCGTGCTGATCACTGTGCCCCATGGGCGACACTGAACAACGCCGGTTAGCCGTGGCCGGATGATGCGCCTAGCATCAGCCTGACCGAATCCAGAGCCCCGAGGACCCCACGTGCGCTTTCGTCTGACCCCCAGGGAGACGAGTTTCTACGACATGTTCGCCGCATCCGCGGACAACATCGTCACGGGCTCGAAGCTCCTCATGGAACTGCTCGGCGCGGACGCATCCGGCCGGGTCGAGATCGCGGAGCGGATGCGGGCAGCGGAGCACGCGGGGGACGACGCGACTCACGCGATCTTCCACCAGCTCAACTCCTCCTTCATCACGCCGTTCGACCGCGAGGACATCTACAACCTCGCCTCGTGTCTCGACGACATCATGGACTTCATGGAGGAGGCCGTCGACCTGGTCGTGCTGTACCAGGTCGAGGAGCTGCCCAAGGGTGTCGAGCAGCAGATCGAGGTGCTGTCCAGGGCGGCCGTGCTGACCGCTGAGGCGATGCCGAGCCTGCGGACCATGAACAACCTGACCGAGTACTGGATCGAGGTCAACCGGCTGGAGAACCAGGCCGACCAGATCCACCGCAAGCTGCTCGCGCACCTCTTCAATGGCAAGTACGACGCCATGGAGGTGCTGAAGCTCAAGCAGATCGTGGATGTGCTGGAAGAGGCGGCCGACGCGTTCGAGCACGTCGCCAACACGGTGGAGACCATCGCGGTCAAGGAGTCCTGAACCTCGTGGACACCTTCACTCTGATCGTGACCATCGCTGTCGCGCTCGGATTCACCTACACGAACGGCTTCCACGACTCCGCCAACGCCATCGCGACCTCGGTGTCCACCCGGGCGCTGACGCCGCGTGCGGCCCTGGCGATGGCCGCTGTGATGAACCTCGCGGGTGCCTTCCTGGGCAGCGGCGTCGCCAAGACCGTCAGTGAGGGGCTGATCGCCACGCCCACGGGGCAGAAGGGGATGGGCATCCTCTTCTCCGCACTGGTCGGTGCGATCGTCTGGAACCTGATCACCTGGTACTTCGGGCTGCCGTCCTCGTCCTCGCACGCCCTGTTCGGCGGACTGGTCGGCGCGGCGCTCGCGGGCGGCACGATGGTGCACTGGAGCGGGGTGGTCGAGAAGATCGTCATCCCGATGTTCCTGTCCCCGGTCGTCGGCCTGGTGGTCGGCTATCTGGTGATGGTCGCGATCCTGTGGCTGTTCCGCAAGGCCAACCCGCACAAGGCGAAGCGCGGATTCCGTATAGCTCAGACGGTCTCCGCCGCGGGTATGGCGCTCGGCCACGGTCTCCAGGACGCGCAGAAGACCATGGGTGTGGTCATGATGGCCCTGGTCATCTCGGGCCACGAGACCTTCAACGACGCGATCCCCGTCTGGGTCAAGCTGGTCTGCGCGCTGATGCTCTCGCTCGGTACGTACGCGGGCGGCTGGCGCATCATGCGGACCCTCGGCCGCAAGATCATCGAGCTGGACCCGCCGCAGGGCTTCGCGGCGGAGACCACCGGCGCCGCGATCATGTTCGGCTCGTCGTACCTCTTCCAGGCGCCGATCTCGACCACGCACGTCATCACCTCGGCGATCATGGGTGTGGGAGCGACCAAGCGCCCGCGCGCGGTGCGCTGGGGCGTGGCCAAGAACATCGTGCTCGGCTGGTTCATCACCATGCCGGCCGCCGCGGTCGTCGCGGCCCTCGCCTACTGGGTCGTCATGCTGATCTTCTGACGCCGTGCGTATCTTCTGATGCCGTGCGCACGCCCGTACGGCAGAGGGCCCGCCCCCCGGAATCCACGGGGGGCGGGCCCTCTTTCTGCCTTGCGGTGGCACCGCCATGCAGCACCGCAAGCCGTGGCGTCTATCCGAAGCGCCCCGAGATGTAGTCCTCGGTCGCCTGGACTGACGGGTTCGAGAAGATCCGTTCGGTCTCGTCGATCTCGATGAGACGGCCCGGCTTGCCGACCGCCGAGAGGTTGAAGAAGGCCGTGCGGTCCGAGACGCGCGCCGCCTGCTGCATGTTGTGCGTCACGATGACGATCGTGAAGCGCTCCTTCAGCTCGCCGACCAGGTCCTCGATGGCGAGGGTGGAGATCGGGTCGAGCGCGGAGCACGGCTCGTCCATCAGCAGGACCTGCGGTTCGACCGCGATGGCGCGGGCGATGCAGAGCCGCTGCTGCTGGCCGCCGGAGAGCCCGGAGCCGGGCTTGTTGAGGCGGTCCTTGACCTCGTTCCAGAGGTTGGCGCCCCGGAGCGACTTCTCGACGATGTCGGTCAGCTCGCTCTTGCGGTACGAGCCGTTCAGGCGCAGGCCCGCCGCGACGTTGTCGAAGATCGACATGGTCGGGAAGGGGTTCGGGCGCTGGAAGACCATGCCGACCGTACGGCGTACGGCGACGGGGTCGACGTTGCTCCCATACAGGTTCTCGTCGTCCAGCATCACCTTGCCCTCGACGCGGCCGCCCGGGGTGACCTCGTGCATCCGGTTGAGGGTGCGCAGGAAGGTCGACTTGCCGCAGCCGGACGGGCCGATGAAGGCCGTCACCGAGCGGGGTTCCACGGTCATCGAGATGTCCTCGATGGCCTTGTGGGAGCTGTAGTACGCGGTCAGGCCGCTGATGTCGATTCGCTTGGCCATGAAAATCAGCTTCTTCCGTCGGCCTCAGCGGCCGGTCTTCGGTGCCTTCCAGCGGGCTATGCCGCGGGCGACGAGGTTCAGGATCATGACGAAGGCGATCAGCACCAGTGCCGCTGCCCACGCCCGGTCGATCGCGGGCGGCTCGCCGAGCTTGTACTGCTCGAAGATGTAGTACGGCAGGGAGGACTGGCCGTCCTTGAACGGGTTGGTGTTGATCATCTGGCTGCCGAACACCAGCAGCATGATCGGCGCGGTCTCCCCGGCGATGCGCGCGATGGCCAGCATCACACCGGTGGTGATACCGCCGATCGCGGTCGGCAGGACGACCTTGAGGATCATGCGCCACTTCGGTACGCCGAGGGCCAGCGCGGCTTCGCGCAGCTCGTTCGGGACGAGCTTGAGCATCTCCTCGGTGGAGCGGACCACGACCGGCATCATCAGGATGGTCAGCGCGAGCGAGCCCATCAGGCCCGAGGGCGCGGTGTCGGTCATCAGCATGATCGACAGGATGAACAGGCCGGCGACGATGGACGGGATGCCGGTCATGACGTCCACGAAGAACGTCACGGCCCTGGCCAGCGCGCCCTTGCCGTACTCCACCAGGTAGACGGCGGTCAGCAGGCCGACCGGGACGGCGATCACCGTGGCGATGCCGACCTGCTCCACGGTGCCTACCAGTGCGTGGTAGACGCCGCCGCCCTGGTCGGATGAGAGGACGCCGACCATCGAGTGGGTGAGGAAGTTGATGCTGAGGTCCTTGACCCCGTGGCCGACGGTCGTCCAGAGCAGCGAGAGCAGCGGGATGACGGCCAGGATGAAGCAGACCCAGATGATGCTGGTGGCGAAGCGGTCCTTGGCCTGGCGCTTGTTCTCGACCAGCGCGGTGGTGACGTAGGAGAGCGCGAGGAAGGCGACGACGGCGATCAGGCCCCACTGGACCTTGCTGCTGAGTCCCGCGGCGGTGCCGGTGCCCACACCGATCACGATCGCGGCGGCGGCGAAGCCGGCCGGAGCCCAGCGGGGGAGGCTGCGTGCGCTGAGGCTCGGAGTTCCCTGCACGCGCGGGGTCTGCTCCTGCCCGGTCTCTACGGCTGTGTCGCTCATGCGTTGGCCCCCGAGTACTCCTTGCGGCGGGCGATGATCAGCCGGGCCGCGCCGTTCACGAGCAGGGTCAGGACGAAGAGGACCAGACCGGACGCGATCAGGGCGTCACGCCCCAGCGGGTTGGCCTCGTCGAACTTCGCCGCGATGTTCTGGGCGAAGGTGCCGCCGCCCGGGTCGAGCAGGTGCAGCGACATCACGTAGCTGGGGGAGAGGACCGTGGCGACGGCCATCGTCTCGCCGAGCGCGCGGCCCAGGCCGAGCATCGAGGCCGAGATGACACCGGAGCGTCCGAACGGCAGCACGGAGAGCCGGATGACCTCCCAGCGGGTGGCGCCGAGGGCCAGCGCGGCTTCCTCGTTCATCCGCGGGACCTGGAGGAAGACCTCCCGGCTGACGCTGGTCACGATCGGCAGGATCATGATCGCCAGCAGGATGCCCACGGTCAGCATGTTCCGCGAGACGCCGGGCTGCGTCTGGTCGAAGATGTACGTCCAGCCGAAGTACTGGTCGAGCCAGACGTTGAGGCCGCCGAGGTAGGGCACCAGGATCAGGGCGCCCCAGATGCCGTAGATGATGCTCGGCACCGCGGCCAGCAGGTCCACCACGTACGCGAGTGTGGTGGCCAGCCTGCGCGGCGCGTAGTGCGAGATGAAGAGCGCGATGCCGACGGCGACAGGGACCGCGATGACCATCGCGATGACCGAGCTGATGACGGTGCCGACGAGCAGGACCGCGATGCCGAAGACCGGCGGTGTCTGCGAGGGCAGCCAGTCGAACGTCGTGAGGAAGTTGCCCTGGTCCTTCGAGATGGCGATGGAGGCGCGGTAGGTGAGGAACCCCGCGATCGCTGCCATCACCACGAGGAGCAGGACGCCCGAGCCTCTGGTGAGGCCCATGAAGACCCGGTCGCCCAGCCGGCCGGTGGACTGGCCGGACGGGGTGTCGAGGGGGGTTTCCGGTGGAGGGGTGTCTATCTGTGTGGTGGTAGCCATGGTGGTCTTTCCGGTCTGTGTGGGGGAGCCGCGGCTCCCCTGGCGGCGGTGCACCGGATGGGGGGCGGTGGCCGGCCCGGAGGAGCGCTCCGGGCCGGATGCCGTCACTGCTGTGGAACCTGTGAAGCGTGTGGAGCGTGCGGGACCTGTGGAACGTGCGGTGTCGTCCCGCGTGTCCGGCGCCTAGGAGATCGTGGCGAGCGTCTTGCGGACCTTGGCGTTGATCTCGGCCGGGATCGGCGCGTAGCCGGCGGTCGAGAGCTGCTTCTGGCCGTCGTCGCCCGAGGTGTAGTTCAGGAAGGACTTGACGGTGCCGAGGGTGTCGGCCTTGTTGCCCTTGTCACAGACGATCTCGTACGTCACCAGGACGATCGGGTAGGCGCCGTCGGCCTTGGTGGTGTAGTCGAGCTTGAGCGACAGGTCGGAGCCGGTGCCGACGACCTTGGCGGCCGCGATGGCCTTGGAGGCGTTCTCGGAGGTGGCTTCGGCGGGGGCGCTGGCGCCCGTGTCGATCTTGACCGTGGAGATCTTCTGCGAGGTGGCGTACGAGAGCTCGAAGTAACCGATCGAGCCGTCGACCTGCTTCACCTGCTGGGAGACACCGGCCGAACCGGCAGCGGCCTGGCCACCGGGCGCGGGCCACGACTTGCCGCCCGGGTACTTCCAGTCATTGGGCGCCGCCGCGGTCAGGTACTTGCCCAGGTTCTCCGTGGTGCCGGAGTCCTCGGCGCGGTGGAAGGGCTGGATCGCCTTGGCCGGGAGCTTCGCGCCGGGGTTGAGCTTCTTGATCGCCGGGTCGTTCCAGGTCTTGATCTTCGCGGAGAAGATCTTCGCCAGCGTGGGGGCGTCGAGGACCAGGTTGTCCACGCCCTCCAGGTGGTAGCCGACCGCGATGGGGCCGCCGACCATCGGGAGGTCGATGCCCCGGCCGCCGCTGCAGACCTTCTTGGAGTCCGCGACCTCGGCGGGCTTCAGCGGCGAGTCCGAACCGGCGTAGCCGACCGTGCCCTGGTTGAAGGCGACGATGCCCTCACCGGACGAGGACGACTTGTAGTTGATGTCGACGCCGGAACAGGCGGCCATGTAGCCCTTGGCCCACAGGTCCATCGCGTTCTTCTGCGCGCTCGAACCGGAGGCGCGCAGCTGGCCCTTCGCACCGTCGCACTTGACGTTGGATGCGGCGTTCGTCTTGGTGCCGGTGCCTCCGGTCGAGCCGCTGTTGTTGTCCGAACCGCACGCCGTGAGGACCAGGGCGCCGGATACGGCGAGGGCGCCGAGCGCGGCGGCGCGAAGCCGGGTCTTGCGCTGCTGAAGCTTCACTTCGGGTGTTCCTTCCAGGAGCCGCCGGGTTTCGTTTCGTTGTACGGCGGCGTGCGAAGAGGTGACCGGTGCGGCGGGGTGCCGTGCACCGTGTAAGGCCGAAATTAGGCAGATCAGGTGAAGTGGCCGACGGGGGTGAGTGAACGGAGAGTGAACCTCGGCGGACGACCGGGTGCGGGGCTCGGCGGGTCACTCCGCGGCGACCGCGGGGTGACCGTGGAGTGACGCAGCGTCCGCCGCCACTGGCCCCGTACGCCCCTCGTACACCCCGTGCCGCTGTGCGGCACCGCTGTTTCCGGCCGCTGCGCGGCGCTGCTGCGGCCCATCCGCGGCACCGCTGTGAGCCCGCTGCGAGCCCGCTGTTTCCGGGCTTGCCGAGTCCGGGCCTGCCAAGTCCGGCCTGCTGAGCCCGGGCCTCCGGAGGCCCGGTGCGGCCCGGTGCCGTCAGCGCAGCGCGGCGTGCAGCGCGTCGACCAGTTCCCGGTCGCGCTGCTGGGTGAGGCGGGCGCGGGCCGCCGTCAGGGGAAGCCACAGCACCCGGTCCACCTCGCTGTTCGGGGTGAACTCTCCGGCCGTCGCCTCGGCGGCCCAGTAGCTGACCTCCTTGGGGCGGCCGTTCGCCCGGTACCGCACGGTGGGGAGGCGGGCGCCGGGGGCGCAGTCGTGGCCGGTCTCCTCCTGGACCTCGCGCAGTGCGGCGGCCAGGGGGTCCTCGCCCGGTTTCAGCTTGCCCTTCGGGTGCGACCAGTCGTCGTACTTCGGCCGGTGGACCAGACAGATCTCCAGGCCGCCCGCCGGGGCGCGGCGCCACAGCACGCACCCCGCCGCCCGGACAGTGCCCTCCAGGCCGTTGCCGGTCACGGGGCGCTCACCGCCGTGCGCTGCCAGGCCTGCTGGAAGGTGTAGCGGGCGGCTTCGACCTCGTGGCGCTGGTCGGCGTGGAGCACCCCCAGTGCGTACGCCGTCGCCGGGGCGATCCGGGGCGTACGGGCCGCCGATGCGGCCGCCCCCGCGGCCTCGGCGGCTTCGCGGTGCTGGTCGAGTGCCTGGCCCGCGCCGTAGAGCCGCAGGTCGGGGCCCGGCCGGTCGTCCAGGCCCGCGGTCAGGGCCTCCTGTGCGTAGCGGTGCAGCCGCAGCAGCAGCCGGACCTGGTGCCAGGGGGCGTCCTGGGCGTCGCTCAGCCCCTCCGCGTTGTACGGGTGCGCGGCCCGGTGCAGCGGCAGCGCCGCCACCGCGTCCGCGAGTCTGCGGCCCGCCGTCTCGGCCGCGGGCGGCAGGGTCTCGGTGGCGTACGTGGTCGCGGCGGGCGCGAACGGCACGTCCGACGCCAGCAGGGCGACGGCGTCCGCGACCGCGTGGAAGCGGGAGGAGCCCAGCGCCTGGAGCGCCGCCGAGTGGGCGCGGGTCCTGGCCAGGGTCAGCTGCCGTTCCAGGAGCGCGCCGGCGCGCGCGGCGCCCATGGCGAGCGCGGCGGGCCGGCCCGTCCCGTCGCGGGGGCCGGGCAGCGAAGCCGTACCGTCCGAGAGTCTGCCGAGCGCTTCGAGCAGCCGGGCCAGCCGCGCGGCGTACGCGTGCTCGCGGGCCAACGTGCCGGACAGCCAGGCCAGTTCGGACCGCAACTGGTCGGCCCAGGCCGCGTCGAGGTGGCCGCGGAAGGTGTGCAGGGTGCCGCTGATGCGGCGGGCCGACCGGCGCAGCACGCGGGCGGCCTCCTCGTCTCCTTCCGAGTACGTGCGCAGGCTGCGCAGGAACTCCGCGGCCTGGTCGTGCAGATAGCGGGCGAGGAGCTGGCCCGCGGTCGCCGTCGGGTCAGGACGTGGCACGACTGCGCCTCCGGGGAACGTCACGCGGAACATCGAGCGGAAGACCAAGCGGAGCATCAAGGGGTCGCACGACGGCGCCTCCTGGCGTCTATCAGCATTTCCTGCACATGGCGCAGCGGCCGGCCTTCGGCATCGGTCGCGTGGCGCGTCCAGTTGCCGTCGGCCCCCAGGTGCCAGGAGGACGTGGTGTCGGACATACCGGTCTCCAGGAGCCGGCTGAGCGCGGCGCGGTGAGCCGGGTCGGTGACGCGGACCAGTGCTTCGATCCTGCGGTCGAGGTTGCGGTGCATCATGTCGGAGCTGCCCAGCCACACTTCGGGCTCGCCGCCGTTGCCGAAGGCGAACACCCGGGAGTGTTCGAGGAATCGGCCCAGTATCGACCGGACCCGGACGTTCTCCGAGAGGCCGGTGACCCCGGGGCGTATCGCGCAGATGCCGCGCACCCAGACGTCGACGGGCACCCCGGCCTGCGCGGCCCGGTAGCAGGCGTCGATGACCGCTTCGTCGACCATCGAGTTGACCTTGATGCGGACGTAGGCGGGGCGGCCCGCGCGCTGGTGCGCGATCTCCTTGTCGATCCGGGCGACCAGGCCGTCGCGCAGCGACTTGGGGGCGACGAGCAGCCGCCGGTAGGTCTCACGCCGCGAGTAGCCGGAGAGCCGGTTGAACAGGTCGGAGAGGTCCGCGCCGACCTGCGGGTCGGCGGTGAGCAGCCCGAGGTCCTCGTACAGCCTGGCCGTCTTCGGGTGGTAGTTGCCGGTGCCGACGTGGGAGTAGCGGCGCAGCGTGTCGCCCTCCTGCCGTACGACGAGCGAGAGCTTGCAGTGCGTCTTCAGCCCCACCAGGCCGTAGACGACATGGCAGCCCGCCTCCTCCAGCTTCCTGGCCCACTTGATGTTGGCCTGCTCGTCGAAGCGGGCCTTGATCTCGACCAGGACGAGCACCTGCTTGCCGGATTCGGCCGCGTCGATCAGGGCGTCCACGATCGGTGAGTCGCCCGAAGTCCGGTACAGGGTCTGCTTGATGGCGAGTACGTCCGGGTCGCCCGCCGCCTGCTCCAGGAAGGCCTGGACGGAGGTGGAGAACGAGTCGTACGGGTGGTGCAGCAGCACGTCCCGTTCCCGCAGGGCGGCGAAGATGTCGGGCGCCGACGCGGACTCGACCTCGGCGAGGTCGCGGTGGGTGCCCGCGATGAACGGCGGGAACTTCAGCTCGGGCCGGTCCAGCGTCGCTATGCCGAAGAGCCCGGTGAGGTCGAGCGGGCCGGGCAGCGGGTACACCTCGGCCTCGGAGACCTTCAGCTCCCGGACCAGCAGGTCGAGGATGTACGGGTCGATGGACTCCTCCACCTCCAGCCGGACGGGCGGCCCGAAGCGGCGCCGCATCAGCTCCTTCTCCAGGGCTTTGAGGAGGTTCTCGGCGTCGTCCTCCTCGACCTCCAGGTCCTCGTTCCTGGTGACCCGGAACATGTGGTGCGCCAGCACCTCCATCCCCGGGAAGAGCTCCTCCAGATGCGCCGCGATGATGTCCTCGACGGGCACGTACCGCTGGGGCGACGCCTCCAGGAACCGGGTGAGCAGCGGCGGCACCTTGACCCGGGCGAAGTGCCGGTGGCCGCTGACCGGGTTGCGGACGACCACGGCGAGGTTGAGCGAGAGCCCCGAGATGTACGGGAAGGGGTGCGCGGGGTCGACGGCCAGCGGGGTCAGTACGGGGAAGATCCGCTGCCGGAAGAAGGTGAAGAGCCGGGCCTTCTCCTTGTCGGTCAGGTCGTCCCAGCGGACCAGGTGGATGTTCTCGTCGGCCAGCGCGGCCGAGACGTCCTGCTGGTAGCAGGCGGCGTGCCGGGCCATGAGCTCGCGCGACCTGGTCCAGATCTGCTCCAGCACCTCGCGGGGCTGGAAGCCGGATGCGGAGCGGGTGGCGACACCGGTCGCGATACGGCGTTTGAGGCCGGCCACCCGGACCATGAAGAACTCGTCGAGGTTGCTCGCGAAGATGGCGAGGTAGTTAGCCCGTTCGAGGAGGGGGGTCGCCGGATCCTCGGCCAGTTCGAGTACCCGTTCGTTGAAGGCGAGCCAGCTCTGCTCCCGGTCGAGGAAGCGGCCGGACGGCAGCTCGGCGCCGGCGCCGTCGGCGGACTCCTCGTACGCGTCGACGTCGGCGTCGATGCCCGGATCCAGGTCGGGAACGGCTGCCGCGACGGTGTGCGGACGGTGCGCTGCGATGGAACCGACGGAGGGCTGGAGGTGCTTGACCGGGACCTCTGCACTGGGCTGCTGGCTCATATGCCCATTGTTCCGCGCGGGAGGGTCGGCGGGCGCGGTGACGGGTTGCATTCCGTGAGGGTCGCAAGCGCGTCTTAATGACGGGTAACGAGGACATGACGTCCGGGAAGCGCGCCATGACGTCCGGGCGGCGGGTGCTGTGCCGTCCGGAGGCGGCGCTATGCCGTTCGGGTGCGAGTGCCGGGGCCGCCACCGATGATTCTCCGCCTCCTGCGCGGTCAGCACCAGTACGGGGAAGGCCCCCGCCCCGATGCGCGGGAGGATCGGATCGGATCGGCAGCATCCACCCGTAACCGCTCTGACCGCCGTATCCACCGTAACCGCCGTATCCGCCCGCAATCCATCCCGTAATCCATGCGTACAGGAGGATCGGTATGCGCACCCTCGCCATCACCGAGAACGTCACCGTCGACGGCTCGGTCGAGATGCTCACGGACTGGTTCGACCCGCAGGCCCAGGGCGCCCCCGACATGAGCGACGTCATGGAGGAGAGCGACCGGCAGGACAGCCGCGCCGACGCCCTGCTCGTCGGCCGGCGGACCTTCGAGGACTTCCGCGGCTACTGGCCGCAGCAGACCGACGACACCACCGGCATCACCGGCTATCTGAACCGGGTCCAGAAGTACGTGGTGTCCGCCTCGCTCACGGATCCGCGGTGGGAGAACTCGACGGTGCTGAAGGGCGACCCGGTCGAGGAGGTGGCCGCGCTCAAGGGGCGGGAGGGCGGCAAGGACATCGTGCTCACCGGCAGCATCACCCTGGCGCACACGCTGATCAGGGCCGGTCTGGTGGACGAGTACCGCTTCTTCGTCCACCCCGTGGTCCAGGGCCGCGGCCGCCGTCTCTTCCCCGAGGGGTACGGGATCCCGCAGCTGCGGCTCCTGGAGTCGAGGGCATTCCGGAGCGGGATCACCCTCCAGCGCTACGCACCGGCCTGAGCGGGCACCGGCCGCAGGGCTCCGCCGCCGCTCAGACGGCCATCCGCTTCACGATGCGGAACACCACCAGGGTCAGGACGGCGGCCAGGGCCAGCAGGATGCCGGTCTCGACCAGCTGGAGCGGCCAGAACTGGGACACGGGGTGCGAGGAGCGGAAGTAGCCCGCCAGGTTGTGGGCCGCCTGGCACTGCTTGTCGTCCACGCAGATCGGGTCGGGGACGTGGGCGCCGCTGTTGGTGATGGCACCCTCGGCGGTGACCATGCCGTTCATCGCCGGGTAGCCCTCGGCGAGGCCGGTGCGGACGGTCACGACCGGCCAGAGGCTGCCGCGTACGGCCCCGAGCACACCGGACACGACCAGGGTGGCGATCAGGCTCGTCACGATCGCGGGCACGGTGCGGCGGACCAGCAGGCCGGTCAGGGCGCCGAGCGGGACCACGAGCAGGGCGGTGGCGATGCCGATCGGGCCGATGGCCTGGTAGACGCTGTCGGAGTACCAGTGCAGTGCCGGGTCCGCGTGCTTGCTGGTGCTCCAGACCCAGCGGTAGACGCCGTCGAGGACGACCGAACCGGCGAGGGCCAGCGCGGTCGGCACGGCGAGCTTCGCCGCGAACCAGCGGACCGGGGAGACGGACTGGGTCCACAGCAACTGGTGGCTGCCCGACTCCAGTTCACGGGCGACGACCGGTCCGGCCACGAAGGCGACGACCAGAAGGGGGAGCAGCGCGATCACCGATGCGGCGTTCTCCACCAGCCGGGCGTCCGTCCAGTACCCGCCCACCAGGCCGCCGCCCCACAGGCGGATCGCGATCAGCAGGACCACGGCCAGGACGAGGAGCCCGGCGGCCCCCTGGAGGGTGGAGCGGTGCATCCGGGCGGCGACCCAGTACGGGCCGCGCAGCCGCTGCGAGCCGGTGCCGGCGGCGGTGCCGGTCTCGCTGACGGCAGGGGTGTCGGTGTTCTGGTGCAGGGTGCTCATGTCCTTGCCTCCGTACGGTGTTCGGCGCTCGGTGTCAGCAGGGTGGGTGCGTCGGGTGACCGCAGATGGGCGAGGAGCAGCTCCTCCAGGGACGGTTCCATGGTCTGCCAGTCACCCGAGACCGGCCCGTCCCGGCGTACCAGCGCCGTCATTTGCCGTCCTGTGGTGCGCGATTCGATGACGGTGTGCGGGTCGAGGGCGGCCACCGGCCCGGTCAGCAGGGTGTGGGCGGCGAGCAGGTCCTCGGTCTCGCCGCCCAGCCGTACCCGTCCGGTGTCGACCAGCAGCAAGTAGTCGCAGGCGCCGTCGAGTTCGGCCAGGACATGGGAGGACATCACGATCGTCGTCCCGTGCTCGGCGGCCTCGGACATCAGGGCGCCCATCAGCTCGTGCCGGGCGAGCGGGTCGAGATCGGCCATCGGCTCGTCGAGCAGCATCAGTTCGGGCCGCTTGCCGAGGGCGAGTGCGAGGGCGACGCGGGTGCGCTGGCCGCCGGAGAGCGTACGGATGGGGTTGTTCCGGTTCAGCTTGCCTCCGGCGATGATCCGCTCGGCGGCTGCCGCGTCCCAGCGGGCCGGGTTCAGCTCGTACCCCATGCGCAGGGTCTCCGCGACGGTCAACTGCCCGACCAGCGGCTTGCTCTGGGCGACGAAGGCGATCCGTTCGCGGGCGGCTGCGGGGGACGTCCCGAGCACCTGCACGGCGCCCTCGGTGGGCCGTAGCAGCCCCGCGGTGTGGGCGAGCAGCGTCGACTTGCCGGCGCCGTTGGGGCCCACGAGTGCGCAGACCCGCCCGGCGGGCAGCCGGAAGGAGCAGCCCCGCAGCGCCCAGTCGCGCCGTCTGCCGTACGTCTTGCCGAGCCCGTGGGCCTCGATGGCGGTGTCGGTCATGTGTGCATGTCCCCCTTGGAGCGGGCTGCGGCGGTGGTGGCGCGGGTGTGGGTGCTGGTGTCCGGGGCAGCGGTGGTGTCCGAAGAGCTGGCGGTGGTGGCGATGTCCTGGAAGCAGTCGTCGAGTACGGAGGCGCAGAGCGCTGCCGCGTCGTCCTTCTCCAGTCCGGCCGTACGGGCCCGGGTGGCCCATTCGGTCAGCTCGGCCCGCAGCGCGGAATCCGCGGGCGGGGTGTGCCCGAGCGACTTGCGGATGAAGGTGCCCATGCCGCGCCGGGCCTCGACCAGCCCCTCGCGTTCCAGTTCGCGGTACGCCTTCAGGACGGTGTTGGGGTTGATGGCGGTGGACGCGACCACCGCGCGTGCGGTGGGCAGCTGGTCACCGGGCTGCAACAGGCCCAGGCGCAGGGCCTGTTTGGTCTGCTGGGCGATCTGGAGATACGTCGAGACACCGCTGCGCCGGTCGATGCGGAACTCGATCACGCTTCCACCCCCCTTTCACTAGTTGAGTAGTGAAAGAGTGATGCACGGATCGGCGGGTGTCAACTCGTGATCGAAACAGAGCTCGGAACAGAGCTCGGAACAGAGCTCGCAACAGTGCTCGGACCCAAGACCGGATCCGTGATCGGGAAAGCCTGGTTCCGCGGGCGATCGAGGGCTGATGGACTCACCCCATGACGGCATTGATGCCCCGCGTCCTGCGAGCGATCGACCAGTTCCACTCCGCCCACCCCTGGGACCACAACGCCCACTACCACCGGTGGATCCTGCGCCGGCTGCCCAGACGTCTCAACAGCGCCCTGGACGTCGGATCAGGCAGCGGTGACCTCGCCAGACTCCTGGCTTCGCGGGCCGGGGCGGTGCACGGTATCGACGTCGACCCCGCCATCGTCGATCGCGCGCGGGCACTCACGGACCCCGCGGCCCCGGTGACCTTCACTGCCGGAGACGTACTGGCGGACGTGCCGAAGGAGGCGGAGTACGGTCCCTATGACGCCATCACCTGTGTCGCCACCATCCACCACATGCCGTTCGGTGACGCCCTCGCCCGCTTCCGGCAGCACCTGGCGCCCGGCGGAACCCTGGTGGTCGTCGGCGTCTACCGCCCCGCCTCCCGGAGCGACTTCCTGATCGACGCCGCCGCCATTCCGTCGAACGTCGCCATGGCCTGGATGAAGAACAAGGGCCGCAAGGCGCCGCGACCGGCCTCAATGACCGCCAGGACCCGACCGGCGACCATGACCTTCGCGGACATCGTTCGGGACGCCCGCCGGGTACTGCCCGGCGCGCAACTGCGCCGACGGCTGTTCTGGCGCTACACGCTGGTCTGGCGCGGGCCCCGGTCGTGCGAGCCGGGAAGTCCGTTCGGAAGCGGGTCTGCCGGGTGACGACCGTCCCGCCGTCCCGCCGTCCCGCTACGAGGCCGTCGGCGGATCCGTGCGGGCGTCGTAGGCGGCGCGGGCGTCGTCGATACGGGCGAGGTGCGCGACGCTCCATTCGAGCAGGGGCCCGGTGGCCTCGCGCAGGGTGATGCCCATCTCGGTGAGCTCGTAACTGACGTGCGGCGGCATCACGTTGTGGACGGTGCGGGTCAGGATTCCGTCCCGCTCCAGGCTGCGCAGCTTCACGGTGAGCATCCGCTGGCTGATTCCCTCGATGGCCCTTTTGAGCTCGGTGAAACGGCGCGGTCCGTCCCTGAGGTTGCGCACGACCAGCAGCGACCACTTGTCTCCGACGATGTCGAGCACCACCCGGGTCCGGCACGCGTCGCTGGGCCGCGCCGCCGGCTGTGGATCGCCCTGTGCCGCGTCCATGGTTACCTCCAGAGAACCGGGGCACCGAAAAGTGCCTTATTGCCTACGGCGCGCCGTGTGCACCAGCATGTTCGTGGTACTCAAACAGTACCGGGGCACGAAAGGTAACCACCAGAGCCGCGAACCGGCGGCAGGTGCGTGGCCGGCGGTGCTCCGCTGCTTCTACGAAGAAGGACTGGTTCACTCATGTCCACATTCCTGCTGGTGCACGGTGCTTGGCACAGCGGACGGTGCTGGGAGCGCGTGGTGCCGCTGCTGGAGGCTGCCGGGCACCGGGCGTTCGCGCCGTCCCTGACCGGCTATGGCGACAAGGTGCACCTGGCCGGTCCGGAGGTGGGGCTCGATACGCACGCCGACGACATCGTCGGGCTGATCACCGAGGAGAACCTCAGCGACGTCGTGCTCGTCGGCCACAGCTACGCGGGGCTGGTGATCTCGTCCGCGGCCAACCGGATTCCGGAACGCGTCGCGCACCTGGTCTACCTCGACGCGATGGTCCCGGAGGACGGCGAGTCCGCGGTCGACGTCCAGCCCGTGACACGGCAACTGATCGAGCTCGCCGAGAAGTCCGAGAGTGGCTGGCGCGTGCCGCCGATGCCCGAACAGCCCGCGCCCTTCGGCCTGTTCGGCGTCACGGACCCGGCGGACGTCGCCTGGCTGCGCGGGATGCTCTCGGACCAGCCGGTGCGCTGCCTGCGGCAGCCGGTGCACCTGGACAACCCAGCCGTGAACGCGATCCCGCGCACCCATATCCACAACGTCGGCGCCATGCCGGCGGGCGTCACCCGCCGCCCCGTCCCCCCGGTCCAGCCCAACGGCACCGCCGCGCAGGTCTGGCAGCTGCCGACCGGCCACGACTGCATGATCACCATGCCGGGGGAACTCAGCGAACTGCTCCTCGAGCTCGCCCGGTGATCGTCTGCCGTGCCCACTGCGGTGACTATGCGGCACGGTCATGTCGCAGGGCCTGGATGAGCCAGGGGTACACCGGGATCAGGTTCGGTACTACCTGCCAGCCGTTGACGATCCACACCAGCCGCCAGTATCGGTCTACCCGGGGATCGTGCGCCTCTTCGAACTGCTCGGCCATCCAGTCCCGGAATTCCGTGTCGGGGGTGCGCGCGAGCACCTCGGCGAATCGGTGCACGAGGTCGTCGATGACGGGTGCGCCCCTGTCGCTGAGCGGGCCGATGCCCGACTCCATGGCCTCGGCCACCTTCTGACGGGTGAATTCCATCAGTTCCTCGCCGGCATCGCATTCGATGTCGAGCGGGTGCCCGGCGGCCTGACGTGCGGCCGTCCGGCTCATCCGGGCACGGAAATCCTCGTCGCCGACCAGCTCGGCGAGCTCCACCCACGCGGCGACCTGCTCGCTGGTCGGGTCATCGGGGAGCTCGGGAGTGGCAGCGCGAACCATGGCAACCGCGGTCGGGTCGGTATCCACTGTGCCGAAGGTGCCATCAACGAAATCGTCGATCAAACGTCGGCGTTCCTCGCCGGACAACTGCGTGAGCCTGTGCATGAGCTGGGTCTCCTCGGGACTGGACCCGCGTCTGGCCACGACTCGCAGAACGCTCCGACGCAGTTGCAGCACCCGGATCTGGACGTCCATGGCGTCGGCGTGCGCCGCGGCGACTTCCGCCACCGAGAGCTCGCGGTCCAGTACCCGTTGAATCGTGGCCAGGTCCATGCCCAGCTCGCGCAGTGTGCGGAGGAGTTCCAGACGAAGCAGTGCGTCGAGGTCGTAGAGCCGGTAACCGGCGGGACTACGGGTGGTCGGCGCTACCACCCCCGAATCGGAGTAGAACCGGATGGTCCGCACAGACAAGCCGGTCCGCCGGGAAAGCTCCCCGATCGAGTAGAGGGTCGTAACGTCCATGTCCCCCACTCTGCTGTCTCCAGTCACTGGAGACTCAAGGTCCTTCCCGAGCGGGCCCCGACCGAGACGTCACCTGACAGGCCCGCTTCTGGACCGAGTTCAGGACTCCGAGCGGTACATCAGGTCGACCTCGTGCGTGGCGAAGCCCAGCCGCTCGTACACCGTGACGGCGGCCGTGTTGTCGGCGTCCACGTACAGCATCGCCGTGGGCAGCCCCTCGGCCGCGAGGTGGCGCAGCCCGGTCGCGGTCAGTGCCTTGCCGAGGCCGCCGCCCTGGGCGTCCGGGCGGATGCCGACCACGTACACCTCGCCCAGCTGCTCGTCGGCGTGCACCTTCGTCCAGTGGAAGCCGACGATCTCGCCGCCGGGGCCGCCGTCCGCGTCCGCGTCCCGTACCGCCAGGAAGAACCCCTTCGGGTCGAACCAGGACTCCGCCTTCCGGTCGTCCAGGTCGCGCTGGCTCATCGACCCCTGCTCGGGGTGGTGGGCGAAGGCGGCGGCGTTCACGGCGAGCCAGGCCGCATCGTCCTGACCGGGTACGAAGGTCCGTACGGTGACGCCCTCCGGGTACACCGGCTCGGGGATGTCCAGCGGGGCCAACGGGCGCCGCATTTGGCGCAGTTCACGGAACTTGGCCAGCCCGAGCACCTGGGCGAGGTGGCGGGCCGCCGAGTGTCCGCCGTGCGCCCAGACGCGCAGCCGCCGCCCGGAAGCGGCCAGCAGGGCGGAGCCGAGCGCGCGGCCGTTGCCCTGCCCCCGGTGCGAGGGGTGGACGACGAGCTCGGCGGCGGGCGCCTCGACGGGGTCGGTCGCCTCCAGCTGGGCGTACCCGGTGAGCGTGTCACTGACGCTGACCAGGAAGTGCTGAACCCCTTCGCGCCGCTCGCCGCGCAGCTGAAGCCGTCCCTGCTCGGATACGGCCTGCTGCCCGTCGGTCCGCGCGGCCTCGGCGAGCAGCGCGCGTACGGCTTGCTCCTGGTCGGCGGTGAGTGTGTCGAGGGTCTGGATCTGCCGGCCGGGTGCGGGGTCTGTGGGCGCATTCGTCATGGAGGCGAGCGTACGGGGGAGAGGGCGCGGGTGGTGGGTGGCCGTGCGGCTCAGCTGCCGTCGGACGACTTGCGCAGGACGTCGTCCGCGATGCGGGAGAGGTCCTCCGCGGTGGGCAGCAGCTCCTGTACGCGCTCGGGCAGCCCGGCGTAGGTGCTGACCGCCAAGGGTTTGCTGTATCCGCGCAGCGGGTTCGGCACTTGTCCATCAGGAGCTGGAGGTGCCCCCAGGGCAATTGCGCAGCAGCTTGCTGCGCAAATTGTTCGGGCCATGTTCGAGCCAGCTGCTGCATGTACTGGACGTTGCGCGTACTGAACCCCCGCTGGTTCGGAAACTCGGTGCGCAGCTCGGCCGAGATGCGCTCGATGACCCTCGTGCCCCACTTCTCGTCCTCTTGCCGGGCCAGGATGGTCCGGCCGATCTCCCAGTACATGAGGAGCATCTCCGTGTTGACCTTCAGCTGGGCGCGGACATGGGCGCCACGCACGATCGCCTTGAGATCGTGCACCAGGTCGAAGAAGCCGGGCGGGAGAGCGGAGGCCTGGGCGGGCACAACGCCCCTGGTCGTGTCGTCGTTCATCTGGACAGGCTGTCGGCAGCCTGCGGTGCTGTGACGTTCCTGCCGAAATCAATCCACCGAACGGGTGGCATGGTGCCCTCGACTCCAGGGGGGGGTGAGAAGGGGGCACTCCAGCAACCAGCTCTGCGGTACTAGGCGAAGTCGTCGTGGTCAATGCCGATAATGACGGCCGCACAGACCGCCGGCACGTCACCATTATTGATCCACCGGTGCTTCGTCCCGTTCTGGATGATCGTGTCGCCCGCCTTCAGAGTCTTGCTGGCGCCATCGTCGAGTTCGAGGGTGAGCTCCCCGGACAAGACCACCATGAGGTCGACGCTGGCCGACCTGTGCATCCCGCCGCCTTCGGGGAAATTACCGTCGAAGCCGTGACGCATGTGCCGCCGCGGGGTAAATGTCCCCGGTGCCGGCTCCGGCAACGGGTCGGCGCCATTCGGCGCCAGCGTGACCATTACATAACGGAACCCGCCAGTCCGCGGGAAGTACTCGTCTTCACAGGCAGGCTCCGAACCGTCGTCAGGGAAGTGCACACCTTTGTAGTCGCCGCCCCAAATCTGGTAAATAGGGCCACCGCCCCCGTCGTGCTCAAGCTCCACGTCGCTGGCAAAAACAGCCTTGCCCTCCGAGTTATGACCGGTGGCTACTCGCCTTATCGTCATGTTGAGCTCCCTCATGCGTTGATAAGCCGTGCAGGGCCTCTCTGCCTTGCCGTGCCCCTGCCATGAAACTCGTATTCGTGCGCGGGTGGGAGTTACTGCTCTTCCGGGTAATGGCAGTACCTCCCAGCACATCGCCGCACGACCTACGGTGGTGATGTGACCGACAGCGAGAGGCATGAGCAGGCCGACGCGGTGCGGGAGTTCCTCAGTACCCGTCGCGCCCGCATTACGCCCCGGCAGGCAGGACTGCCCGTCCTGGGTGCAAAACGACGAGTGGCCGGACTGCGCCGGGAGGAGGTGGCACTGCTGGCCGGGGTGAGCATCGACTACTACATCCGCCTTGAGCGCGGGAACTTGAGCGGCGCCTCGGACTCGGTGCTGGACTCCTTGTCCCACGCGCTTCAGCTCGACGATGCCGAGCGGGCCTACCTCTACGGCCTGGCCCGCTCGGCCACTGCGTCCGGGCGTCGGCCACCCGCTGCGACTGGGCGGATCCGACCGGTGGTCCTGCGGATGCTCGACGCGATGACCGACCTGCCGGCCTACATCCGCAACGGGCGGTTCGACATCCTCGCCGCCAACTCTCTCGGCCAGGCCCTGTATGCCCCGGTCTACGATTCCCCGTTGTTCGCGCAGCGTGGTCCGGTCAACACCGCGCGGTTCCTGTTCCTCGACCCTGGTTCCGCCGATTTCTGGCCCGAGTGGGAGAAAGCCGCCAACGACTCAGTCGCCATCCTGCGCACCGAGACCGGCCGCTCGCCGCAGGACAAGGGCCTGACCGATCTGATCGGAGAGCTCTCCACGAAGAGCGACCAGTTCGTCCAGCGTTGGGCCAGGCACAACGTGAAGTTCCACCACTCCGGCGTGAAGCAACTCCACCACCCGCTCGTCGGGAACCTGGCCCTGCCTTACGAAGCCCTCGATCTGCCCGCTGACCCCGGGCTCCGTATCACCATCTACTCGCCCGAGCCCGACTCACCCGGACGCCAGGCACTCGATCTTCTGGCCAGCTGGACCAGCTCGACCGCACGCGAGCGCTGACAATCGTCACCCCGCTGATGTGTGCGCCGCGCCCGTGGCGCGGATGCGCTGGCTGAGGAAGAGAGCCGCGCGCTCCAGTGCCTCGTCGGCCTCGTCCAGGACGCCGGTGAACGCCTGGAACACGTGCGGCACGTCGGCGGTGATGTCCAGGATGACGTCCACTCCGGCCGCCCTTGCCCGCGCGGCCATGCGGGTGGAGTCGTCCAGCAGGACCTCGTTGGTGCCCACCTGGATGAGCATCGGGGGGAAGCCGGTCAGGTCGGCGAGGACAGCTGGGCTGAGCATGGGCTGGTACGGGTCCTGCCCGGCGACGTACATGGCTCCGGTGTGTTCCACGGACTTGCGGGTGATGATCGGGTCGATGCCTTCCTTGGTGTCCATGCTCTCGCCTGTGTGGGCGGCGTCGAGGCCCGGCGAGAACATCACGAGGGCGGCGGGCAGCGGCAGGCCCGCGTCGCGGGCGGCCAGACAGGTCGTGACGGTGAGGCCGCCGCCGGCCGATTCCCCGGCGAACACGATGGCCGACGGGTCCTGGCCGCTGTCGAGGAGGGCGCGGTAGGCGCTCAGCGTGTCCTCGATCGCGGCCGGGAACGGGTGCTCGGGGGCAAGCCGGTAGTCCAGCGAGTACGCCCCGAGGCCGGTCCTGGCAACGAGGTTTCCCGTCAGTGACAGCGCGCTTCCGGGGGAGCCGTACACCCAGCCGCCGCCGTGGAAGTACAGGATCGTCCCGGCGCGCTGCCCGTTGTCCGGCTCGACGCGCAGCGCGGGCCGGGTGCCGAGAGTTGTCTGCGCGGTGCGGATGCTGCCGGGCACGGTCATCGGGGCCATCAGCGCCTCGAATCCGGCTCGGATCGCCTCGACCGGCCGGGGGCCTTCATCGGGTCGCGACTGCCGCAGCATCGCGTCGACCTGTGCGCGCTGTTCCTTGCTCATCCTTCTTCTCCTGCCGTAAGTGCCTTCCGGGGTGCGTCCCGGGGTGCATTCCGGAGCACTATATGCCGAGGCATATAACGTAGACTATATGCCGTGACATCCAAAGCAAGTGGTGAGACGGTCGACCTCCCGGGCTTCTTCGCCGACCTGGTCCGGTGCGAGACGCGTCTGTACAACGCCCTCAACGACCGTCTCCGTGAGCGGCACTCCATCGTCACCTCGCAGTTCGAGGGCCTGCGTTACCTGCGCGACCACCCCGGGTCGCGCGTGGCGGATCTCGCTGCCGAATTCGCCATAGGTGTCGGGGCGGCCAGCAAGACCGTCGACCGCCTGGAGAAGCAGGGATGGGCTGTCCGGCAGCCGAATCCATCCGACCGCCGGTCCTCGCTGCTGGCCCTGACCGACGACGGCTCGCGGCTCGTCGATGCGGCGGAGAAGACCTTCGCCGATGGAGTGGCCGACCTGATCGGAGGCGCTCTCGACAGTTCCTCGGTGTCGGCTGCCGCGCAGGCCCTCTCGAAGCTGCGCTCCGTGCTCGAACGCGACCAGACCGGCACGCCCATAGGCTGACGGGCGTTCCGGCCCGGATATTCCTCAGCCCCTGGCCGCAATCCCCTGTCGCGCTACGCGCGTTGACTCTAGGCTGCCGATCGTCACCCCTCGCCCTTCACACAGAACTCACAAGGGGACGAATGTCAGCCAAACCTCACAGAACCCTCCGACGTCGGAGCGACCGGGCGGCCCGGCCGACCCGGCGGGTTCTTGCCGCAGCTGCCGGGCTCGTGGCCGTCGGTGCGCTGGTCGCCGCCATGCCGGCCCAGGCGCAGAGTCCCAGCGGTCACGTCGGTCACGTCGGTCAGGGGAACGGGAGTCACGGGCAGCAAGCCGGTCACGGTTCGCACCACCCCCGGCCCGACCCCACCGTCGATGTGCAGATGCTGTCCTTCAACGACCTGCACGGGAATCTGGAGCCGCCGGCCGGTTCGTCGGGGACCGTGGCCGAGACGCAGCCCGACGGCACGGTGAAATCGGTCCCCGCCGGGGGCGCGGAGTATCTGGCGAGTTCGCTGCGGGCCGCCCGCAAGGGCCATCCGTACTCGGTCACCGCGGCGGGCGGCGACATGATCGGTGCCAGCCCGATGCTGTCGGGGCTCTTCCACGACGAGCCGACCATCGAGGCGCTCAACGACATCAAGCTCGACGTCACCTCCGTCGGCAACCACGAGTTCGACGAGGGCGCGACCGAGCTGGCCCGGATGCAGAACGGCGGCTGTCACCCGACCGACGGCTGTTTCGAGAAGGGCAAGAAGTTCAAGGGCGCCAACTTCCCTTACCTGGCCGCCAATGTGACCAGCGAGAAGACCGGCAAGCCGATCCTCAAGCCGTACACGGTCTGGAAGAAGAACGGCGTCAGGATCGGCTTCATCGGCGTGACGCTGGAGGGAACGCCCAACGTCGTCACCGCGAACGGCGTCAAGGGCCTCAAGTTCCACGACGAGATCGAGACGGTCAACAAGTACGCCAAGGAACTGGACCGCCAGGGCGTCAAGTCCATCGTGGCGCTGATCCACGAGGGCGGTATGCCCGCGAGCAGTTCGTACAACTACGACTGCGACTCACCCGGCGCGGGCGACGGCATCTCCGGCCCCATCGTCGACATCGCCAAGGGCATCTCGCCGAAGGTGGACGCGCTGGTCACCGGCCACACCCACCAGTCGTACGTGTGTGACATCCCGGACCCCGCGGGCAACCCGCGCATGGTGACGTCGGCCGCGTCCTTCGGGCGCCTGTACACGGACAGCACCCTCACGTACGACCTGAAGACCCACGACATCGTGCGGACCGCGGCCAAGGCGGCCGGCGGACACGGCAAGACCGGTACGGGTGTGCGGCCCGTCAACCACGTCGTCAGCCGCGACCAGCCCAAGGCGCCGGACATCACCTCGCTGATCAGCCGCTGGAACACACTGGCCGCCCCCATCGCCAACAGGCCGCAGGGCTTCATCTCCGCCGACATCAACGGCCGCGGCGACACATCGCCCGAGACCAAGCTCGGTGATCTGATCGCCGACGCGCAGCTCGCCGGGCTCGCTCCCGCCGACAAGGGCGGCGCCCAGCTGGCCCTGATGAACCCGGGCGGCATCAGGTCCGACCTGGTGTACAAGGCGAGCGGCAGTGAGGGGGACGGGGTGGTGACGTACGGCGAGGCGTTCACCGTGCAGCCCTTCACCAACATGATGAACGTGGTCGACCTGACCGGCGCGCAGCTCCTGACCGCGCTCCAGCAGCAGGTCAGCGGGGGCAACGAGGCATCCCCGAAGATCCTTCAGGTGTCAAAGGGGCTGACGTACACCCTCGACCTGACGAAGTCGGGCGCGGACCGCGTGGTCGCGGACACGGTCAAGCTGAACGGCACGGCCATCGACCCGGCCGCGACCTACCGGGTCGCGATGAACGAGTTCCTCGCGGGCGGCGGCGACGGCTTCGCGGCGCTGGGCCAGGGCAAGAACAAGCTGGTCGGCGCGTCCGACCTGGATGTGTTCAACGCCTATCTGACGGCGAACTCCTCGGCGTCCGCGCCGATTCCGACGCCGACGGCGGACCGGATCACGGTCGTCAAGTAGAGCGTTCCGGTACGGTCCGCACCTCGGCCCCCGTCCGCACTGCGGAGGGGGGCCGAGGTCTGTGGTCCGAAGCGGAAGGGCGTCAGGGCGCGGGGACTTCCTTCGTGATGTGCGAGCCCCAGGGGCACCAGACCAGACCGGGCAGGAAGGCGCCGCCTGCCTCGTCCAGGTGGTCCTCGACGTACCAGGGGGCCGCGTCGCAGACCTCGATGGCGACGTCGAAGAAGCCGATGGTCTCCGGGCGGAGGTTGTAGCTCCAGCCGGGGTTGTAGGGCTCGGACTTCTTGACGATGCGGCCGATGACGTGCGGCCTCTCGTCCGTCTTGCCGCTCACGAGCTCACGGGCGTGCTCGATGTCCTCGGCCTTGGTCAGCTTGATGACCCAGGTGTGGCGGTAGTCCCGGTCGTTCGCCACCTGGAAGTAGGCGGCCCTGTCGGCTGCGGCGCGGGTGGTGGTGGCGGTGTCGGGCTGAGCGGCGGCTGTACCGGTGGCGGCTCCGGTGAGGGTGAGCATCAGGGCCGAAGCCAGCAGGCCGATCTTGGTGACGCGTCGCATGGGCGCAGATCCTTCCGGGAAGCGCGGCCGTCCACACGGCCGCCGCGTCACTGAAAGTAGCGGAAAATTAACGCAAAGTACGCAAAGTGTGAATCTTCGGTTCCGGTGGTGTCGGAGCGGGGGTGGTGTCCCGGCGTGCGGCTGGTGGGGCGGCGGGCCTGAGGGCCCTCGGCGACGCGCCGCCCCTGCTTCACTTGCTCAGTTCCCGGAGTGGGAACTCACCGGTCAGTCACCGGTGTTGGTCGCCCAGACGGGGCGGTGGTCGCGGTTGTAGATGACGACGTTGCCGTCGTCCTGGATGGCGAGGTAGGCCCCCTTGTGCCAGGTGCCGGACGCCCATACGGGCTGGTTCGCGGAGTTGTAGACGACGAAGTTGCCGTCCTCCTGGAACACCGCGCAGTTTCCGTGCGACCAGGTGTTGGGCGCCTGCCACGCCGGGCGTCCGTCCTTGTAGAGAACGAAGTTGCCGTCCTCCTGCATACGGAGGATGGTCCGGCCGTTGCCGGACGTCCATGCGCCGTTCTTACAGATCTGCGCACGCGGCCGGATGATCGTGTCACTGGTGGGACGCGCGGCGGCGACCTTGGACACTCCGGCCTGGCTCGTGGTGAGGGCGGGGGCCGCGAAGGCACTTCCCGCACCGAGGATCAGCGCTGCCGAAACGGCCGCGACGCACACAGAATTACGGAATTTCACCGGATACTCCTTGGCGCTGACGGGTCACTTGGATAAGTAACCCTCCGTAGCCATAGGTATACAGACCGGCTGCTTCGAGCAGAAGATCAGCTCAGGGCATCCACTCCAACGAGCTACGGATCGCCCTGCGTTGCCGATCAAACGCGCCGGAGCGTGGCACCGGTCCGAGTGCGGTAAAGCAGCTGGTGGGGAGGGGCGTGCGGCGCTACCGAGGCTCGCCGGACCCGGC
This sequence comes from Streptomyces sp. NBC_00466, assembly GCF_041433995.1. Taxonomy (NCBI): domain Bacteria; kingdom Bacillati; phylum Actinomycetota; class Actinomycetes; order Kitasatosporales; family Streptomycetaceae; genus Streptomyces; species Streptomyces sp. NBC_00466. The sequence continues at coordinate 3,550,788 of NZ_CP107896.1, forward strand.
CCTGGCAAGTGTGAACCAGACGGCTTTACGGTCCGGGGTGCAGCCGCCCAGGAGGGTCCATCCCCAGGCGAGCGCGAGCCGGTCGAGCAGTAACAGTCCGCGCCCGCACTCCAGTTGGTCGTCCCCGGCCGAGGTGGCGAGTACGGGCAGGAACCAGGGCGCGTTGTCCGCCACGGAGACGGTCACTTGCTTGCGGTTGACGGTCGCGCAGAGCTGGATCCTGGGCGCACGGGTGTGGCGGTGGGCGTTGGTCACCACCTCCGCGACGCAGAGCCGCGCGTCGTCGGCGAGGTCGCGATGGCGGCTGACAGTGAGCAGTGAGGTGACGAAGTCCCGTGCGATACGGGGTGCGTTGGCGGTGTTGGGCAGGGCGATGCGGTAGAACTCGCCGCCCTGTGGGGGGCGTGGTGCGGCGGGGGTCATGTGGTTCTCCCTACGCGTAGCGATCCGATGCGATCCGAAACGGGTGCGCCGCTCGTTGTCCGTGGCGATGGCCGAATTGGCGCGGATGTTTCAACGCGCGCCGAAATGGCTGCACTTCGGACCCGGCTACCCGGTGCTGAGGCAACGCTAGCGCATCGCCTCACGCGTTAGACATGAACGCGCGAAGTCATGAACGAGCTGGACCCGTGTCGGGCAGCGGGCCACACTGGGACCCGACAAGAGGAGAGATCGATGCCGTCGAGGAAGGCACCAACGGCGCGCCAGCGCCGCTTGGGCACCGAGTTGCGCAGGATTCGGGAGCACACGGGCTTGTCGCTCACCGCGGCTGCGGCCATGCTCGGCACGGATCGCACCACCATCAGCAACATCGAGTCCGGCCGGTTCGGTGTGAGTGCTGAACGGGTGCGAACGTGGGCCGACCACTACGCCTGCCCCGACGCGGCGTATGTCGACGCGCTGGCCGATATGGCCACGGAGCGCATAAACGGCTGGTGGGAGGACTATCGGGGGCATCTCGCCAGCGGGGCGCTCGACCTGGCCGAGTTGGAACACCATGCCGTGGGTTTCCGGTCGGTGCAGATCATGTATATGCCCGGCCTGCTCCAGACCGAGGACTACGCACGGGCTGTGTTCGCTGAGAGTGTGCCGCAGCCGAGCCCTGCGCGTCAGCGACGCCAGCTCTCCCACCGACTGAAGCGGCGCGACGTCCTGGACCGGCCCGAACTGGTCGACTGCACCTTCCTCATCCATGAAGCCGCGCTGCGGATGACATTCGGCGGCCCGTCGGTTGCCCGCAGTCAGCTCGAAAACTTGCTGAAGCAGTCGGACCGCGACAATGTCACGATCCGTGCGATCCCGTTCGCGGCCGGCGGCTTCCCTCATGCCAGCAGTTCGGCACACTACGTGCGTGGTGTGGTGCCGCAACTCGACACGGTGCAGACGGACACGACGACCGGGTCGGGGTTTCTGGATTCCGAGACCAGTCTGGAGAACTGGCGAGTCGCTCTGGAGCGGACCGAGGAGAAGGCGCTCGATCCGGAGAGCTCGCGGGACTTCATTCGCAAAATAGCTCAACAAGTATGAAGGCGTGAGAATGATGGAAATTCAGTGGCGAAAGTCCTCGAAGTCTTCCAATGCCGAAGGCTCTGACTGTCTGGAGCTCGCCGAGCACGGAGGCGAGATCCTGATGCGCGAGAGCGACAACCCGGACGTGGTCATCCGGACCAGCCGGGCCAAGCTCCGTGCCTTCCTCGGCGGCGCAAAGGAAGGCGAGTTCGACGATCTGGCGTGACTCGCCGTGATCCGCTTCGGGCGGCCCCCACCGGCGCAGGTGGAGGCCGCCCGTTTCGCTGCGTACGACCCGTTGGAGCGGTATGCCTCACTCGTTAGACGTACAACACTTGATGCGGTCCTGGATTAAGCGCTAGCTTCACTGTGTGCCGCCAACCGGGCTGGGTTTCTCAGCATGTTCATGTGTCGGCGCCGCAACTCCCGCTCGATCTGCGCCGATTGAGGGGGCAAGAAGGGGCCGTCCCGCTACCCACAGCTCGTCACGCCGGCAGTGGGCAGGGGGCGGCCCCGACGTCGCGTCAGGAGGCCCCACCATGCGTGTCCCGCACCCCACCCGTGCCTTCTGGTGCGAGCGGATCACGTACCGCACGATGGACGCCGACGATGTGGCGGACGTAGCGCGTTACGCGGTCACGGTCCCGGCGGAGGCGATCCGCCGCATCCGTGCTGACGTACGCGAGCTGGCGCACGTCCTTCCGCCCATCGAGCGCCACCGGGCACTGAGTTGGGTGGACGGCGGTGGCTGCGTCGGCGCTATCGGTGCACTGCACCGGGGGGAGCCGTGTGGCTTCTCGCTGAGTCACCGGGGCCGGTGGACCGAGTGGTCCGTACGTCCGTACCTGGAATTCCGTGTCGAGGACGGGTCGCTCATCCCGGTACTGCCCGGCGGGTGCGGGCCGTGCTGAGGTGTCTCAGCCCGCTGCGGCGAGGCGGCGGTCAGAGCTGGGTGAGGATGCGGGGGCCGTCCTCGGTGATGGCGATGGTGTGTTCGATGTGGGCGGCCCGGCTTCCGTCGATCGTGCGCAGGGTCCAGCCGTCGTTGCCGGTGAAGTAGTCGTTGTGTCCTCCGGCCATGAGCATGGGCTCGATGGCGAGGGTGAGGCCGTGGCGCATGGGGAAGCCGCGGCCGGGTCGTCCGTGGTTGGGGACGTGGGGGTCCTCGTGCATCTGGCGGCCGATGCCGTGGCCGCCGAAGTCGGACGGCATACCGCAGGCGGCCTTGCGGGCGACCGTGCTGATGGCATGGGAGATGTCGCCGATGCGATGACCGACGGTGGCGGCGGCGATGCCGGCGTCCAGGGCCCGCTGGGTGGCGGCGATGAGTTCGAGGTCGGCGGGGCGCGGGGTGCCGACGGTGAAGCTGATCGCGGCGTCGCCGGTCCAGCCGTCGAGTTCGGCTCCGGAGTCGATGCTGACCAGGTCGCCGTCGCGCAGGCGGTAGTCGTTGGGGATGCCGTGTGCGACGGCGTCGTTCACTGAAGCGCAGATCACGGCGGGGAAGGGGATCGGGGCGAAAGAGGGCTGGTAGCCCAGGAACGGAGAACGTGCTCCGGCCTCGGTGAGCACGGTACGGGCGGCTTCGTCGAGCTCGCGCAGGCGTACTCCCACGGACGCGGCGGCGCGGGCGGCCGCGAGTGCGTGGGCCACGATGCGTCCGGCTTCTCGCATCGCCTCCAGTGCCGTGTCGGTCTTGATCTCCACCATGTGTCGTGCTCCTTGCGATGCGGCGTTGCCCAATACGTATACCGGTATTAGTATCACGGGCATGGTCAGAGTTCCTTTGAGTCCGCAAGAGCGGCAACGTGGTGAGCGCTTCGGGATCCTGCTCCGCCGGGCACGGGGTGACCGCAGCATGGTCGACGTGGCGGCAGCCGCCGGAGTGTCCGCCGAAACACTCCGCAAGATCGAGACCGGCCGGGCCCCGACCCCTGCCTTCTTCACCGTGGCGGCCCTGGCCCACGCGCTCCATCTGTCCATGGACGACCTCGCCGCAGCCTGCGCGGAAGAGGCCGAAAGCGACGGTCATGCCATGTCGGCCTGACGGTCGGGTGATCCTCGACCGACGGCTCGTTCTACCTGGTGAGAGCGGTCGGTTCGTGGAGTCGTGTCAGCTTCTGCGGGTTGGATGTCGCGTAGATCCGGGTGATGCGCCCGTTCTCGATCCGGAGGCTGACCGCGGCCCGTCCGCCGCCGTCGGATTCGATCCGGATCGCTGGGGCGCCGTTGACCCACACCAGCGTGGTGTCGGCCTCGGCCCGTTCCGTGCCGGTGAGCAGCCTCGCCACGAGTTCCGCCCCGTGGACGGGGGCCGGCGCTGCGGCCGAGAGCCCGCCGCCGTCGGCGATGAGGATCACGTCCGGCGCCATGATCTCCAGGAGGTCCTGGATGCGCCCGGTGTGCAGCGCGGCGACGAACCGGCCCATCACAGCCTTGTGTTCCGTCGGGCTCACACGGGCGCGTGGCTGTCGGGCGGAGACGTGGTTCCGGGCCCGCCGGGCGATCTGCCGGACCGCATCGGGGGTCTTGCCCACCGCCTCGGCCACCTCGTTGTGCGGTATGCCGAAGACTTCATGGAGCACGAACACCGCGCGTTCCACCGGTCTGAGCGTCTCCAGGACGGTCAGCATCGCGATGGAGACGCTTTCCGCGAGTTCGACGTCGTCGGCGACATCGGGGTGGGTCAGCAGGGGTTCCGGCAGCCACTCACCGACGTAGTCCTCGCGGCGGCGTGCGAGCGTACGTATGCGGTTGAGTGCCTGCCGGGTGACGGCCCGGACGAGGTACGCCCGCGGGTCGCCGACCTGCGACCGGTCGACGGCGGCCCACCGCAACCAGGTCTCCTGAAGCACGTCCTCCGCGTCAGCCGCGGAGCCAAGCATCTCGTAGGCGACGGTGAACAGCAGGCTGCGGTGGGCGACGAACGGGTCCTCGGTCATGCGGTGGACGTCCCCCGCGAGGTCCTCGGTCATGCCGTGGACCCTGCGGGGGACGTCGTGGGGGACGTCGCGGGGCGCTTGGCCAGCGGGATCTCGCAGGCATCGGAGAAGCCCTGCGAGGTGACCCCGTTCGCCACGTTGGCCCTGGTCGCCAGGTTGACGTAGGCGATGAACGCGGTGAGTTCCACCATGGCCGGCAGCCCGAGCCGCTCCAGAAGGGCGGCGTACTGCTCGTCGGTGACGGTCGGCGGGGTGTTCGTCATCGCCTCGGCGTACCCCATGACGTCGCGCTCCAGCGGCGTGAACACATCCGCCTCACGCCACCGGGGCACCTGGCTCGCCGTGGCCAGGTCCAGGTCCTCGTTCTGGGCCTGGAAGTAGCCGACGTCCAGGCACCAGCTGCAGCCGACCTGCGACGCGACGGCCATGTGCGCGAATGACTTCAGGCTCGGGTCGACCGCGTCCCACGCGCCCACCGTGGCGCCGAACTCCAGGCTGTCCTGGGCCACTCGGGGGCTGTGCCACAACACTTCGACGTTCTCGGGCACAGCGCCCAGTTGCTTGATCATGTTCTTCTTGAGCTCGGCGGGAAGCTCGGCCTTCGGCAGGCGCAACGCCATGCTGTCTCTCCTTCTGATGCGGCACTGCGGTGTGGTTCGCCATGAAGACACCGTCCGGGCCGCACATGTGACAGCCACCGCCGAGGAGTTCGCCCGCGCCCCGCGCTACTTCTCCTTGAACACGTCCTTGATGGCTTCCTTGGCCTTGCGTACGTCGCCCGTGGTCTCTTCGGCACGGCCCTCTGCCTGGAGCGACTCGTTGCCCACGACGTCACCGGCGGTCTTCTTGATCTTTCCCTTGACCTGCTCGCCCTTGGCCTGTGCCTTTTCGTCCGCAGCCATGCTCAATCACGTCCTGACCTACTCGGAAACAGTGTTATCGAAGCGCTTTTCCGCAGGATCCCACCCTTAAACTCCCGCTGATTTTCCGGCCGGAAAGCACAGCTCCGATGAGGGAGAGGGGAACTGCCGCTCGGAACCTTCTGAAGGTCACGAGGAATGAAGCGGTGAGGCCGGGGCAGTCGGTGGTCAGGAGGTTAAAAAATGATTCCTATTCTTCTCGTTCTTGTGCTCGCAGTGATCCTTTTCGGTGCGGGGTTCGCAGTCCAGGCCCTGTGGTGGATCGCCGCCATTGTGCTGGTCGTGTGGCTGCTGGGGTTCGTCATCCGCCCTGCGGCGAGCGGTGGAAAGCGCAGTCGCTGGTACCGGTGGTAGACGGCGCCCGCCGAGCAGAAAGGTGCATCGGTTTCCTCGGCAGTCTTTTGGGCCGGGGTGGTCATGCGAATGAGGAAGCCGTTATGCGGGTGACGGTTTCCGGGGCTGTCAAAAGCCGCCACCGTCCCCGGCTCACCGCATCCCTTCATGAAGCGGGGCCGACCAGATTTTCCTGGTCGGCCCCGCTTCGGGCTGTGACCGGCCTAACATCCGGTGTGAGCCGACAAAGGGTGCAAAGCAGGGGGCTACCCCCGGTACGAGTTGCGTTCGGGGGGCGCACGCGTGGTGGGATGAGCCGATGCGACCCCCCACACGCATACCACCGCATCCGCACAATCCCTACGACGAGTTGGCACAACTCCGCGATCCGGAGCCGGGCTTCGAGCCGTACGGCTACGACGAGCGCGACCCCCTCGGGCTCGGGCTGAAGTCCGAGTACGACGAAGCCGACGGTGTCGTCGGCGAGAGCCGTGACGACCCCGATGACGGCTGGTCGCCGCCCAACCACCGTGCCCGGCGCCGGTTCGCCGCCGTGTCCACCGTGGTGAAGGTCGCCGTCGCCGCGCTGGTCTGCACCGGATTCCTTTTCCTCGCCGACCGGTTCGCCGAGCTGTACGCGCAGAACAAGGCCGCCGAGAAGCTCCAGCAGTCGATGCACCTGGTGACCAAGCCGGAGGTCGACATCCACGGCTTCCCGTTCCTCACCCAGGTTCTCGACAAGCACCTGGACCGGGTCGACGTGTCCGTCCCTGACGTCCCGGCCGACCGGGTCTCGCTCGCGGAGGTGCACGCCACCGCCAAGGACATCCGGGTCAACGGAGACCTCCCCAGCTCCATCAAGGGGGCCGTGGTCGGCTCGATGGACGGCGACGTCTTCCTCTCGTTCGAGGACATGAACCGCGAACTCGGCGCCTCCCAGGTCAAGTTCACCGACCAGGGGCACGACTCGATCAACGTCCGGGGCGGCCTGCCCGTGGCGGGCACCGAGGTACGGGTCCAGGCCAAGGCACACGTCCAGCGGGACGGCGGCCGGGCGGTCTCAACGACTGTCGACCACATGCGGATCGAAGTGCCCGGCATCGCGACGTACACGCCCGGCAAGGACCGCGCGCACTCCGGGCTGCGGCTCGCCCCCGAGGCGGCGGCCCGGATCGCCCGCGAGGAGAACCACATCAGGGCGCTGCTCTCCGTGCCGTCCATCGTCCAGCGGATCGGCGTACCGCAGCAGCGCGTACAGCAGGCGCTGCAGAGCGACGACCAGCTGCACAAGCTGACCGGAACACCGCGCTTCGCCCACCAGTTGATGCAGGTCAACCTGGTCGACGAGGTCGTCGCCCACCCCTGGCTGCTGCAGAAGGCCGGCATTGACCCCAAGCTGATCGCCGCCGTGATGAGCCTGCGTCCGCCGGAGCTCTCCAGTCAGTTCTCGCTCTCCTTCAAGCTGCCGAAGGCCCCCGGCGACATCAGCCTGCGGCACGTGGTGGTGGAGAAGAACGGGATCAGGGCGGATCTGGCGGGATCCGGCCTCCATCTGGGCAAGTAGTCCTGAGGTCCTGAGGCGCTGACGGCGAGTGGGGGCCGGCGCCGGCAGTGCCAGTGCCAGCGTCAGCGTCAGTGGATTACGTCGAAGACGTTCTTCTGGAGGCCGTTGGAGTAAGCCTCGTACTCGACCAGCTTCAGCTTCTGGGTGTCCTTGTCCGTGGCGCTGAACAGGCGCTTGCCCGCGCCGAGCAGCAGGGGGAAGACAAGCAGGTGGTAGCGGTCGATGAGGCCCGCGTCCGAGAGGCCGTGGTTCAGCCGGGCGCTGCCGTGGACGATGATCGGGCCGCCTTCGGTCTGCTTGAGGGCGGCGACGTCGTCCAGGGACCGCAGGATGGTGGTCTCGCCCCAGTTGGAGACGAGCTTGTCGTCGGTGAGCGTGGTGGAGACGATGTACTTCGGCATCGACTTGTAGTGCGCGAACTCCGCCATGTCCGGCCAGACGGGGCTGAAGGCTTCGTAGCTGGCGCGGCCCAGCAGCATCGCGGTGGACTCCTCCTGTTCCCGCCCCTTGATCTCGAACGCCTCGGGTACGAAGTCGATGTCCTTGAAGGTCCATCCGGAGTTGCGGTAGCCGGGTTCGCCGCCGGGGGCCTCGACTACGCCGTCGAGTGAGATGAAGGCGGTGCTGATCACAGTGCGCATGAGGGTTTCCTGACGTGGTGGCTGTGGTGGCTGTGGTGGCTGTGGTTGATGTGCGTTGCGGGTGTTGTGTGGCGCGGGCGGCTCGGTGTGCTTTCGGGCGTGCCAGGGGTCAGGCGAGGAGGCCGGTGAGCCACTGCTGCCAGGCGGCCTCGGCGCCGCCGGTGTGCGGGCCGAAGAGGTGGTGGAACATCAGCACCACTCCGGGGGAGTGGTGGAAGGTGTAGAGCCCGTCCGCGGCCCGGACCTCGATGTGCTCTTCGTCCGACCAGGTCACTTCGCCGTCCACCGGCGGCAGACCGGCCGGCTGCGCGTGTGCCACGTCACCCGCGACGACCGGGCTCGGCAGCGACAGTCCACGGGCGAGGGCCGCCCGTACCTGCTGCGGGGGCTGCCCGCCCGAGAGCGCCATGGCGAAGACGGGGGCGCCGCGACGTCCCGGGAAGTGGGCCAGGTACTCGCGGAGCGTGTGGAGGTGGAAGGGCCAGCCGCGGCGCAGCGCGTCGTACTCGTCCTGCCAGTCGTCACCGAGCAGTCCGCTGTGGACGACGCGGAGCACGGTACTGCCGACGGCGCGCCCCTCGATCAGGTACTCGAAGGCCATGAAGCGGCCGTCCTCGGCGGTGGCCGTGCGGGTGGCGAAGCGTTTGCCGGGTTCGTATGCGGTGACCGTCGCCTCCTGCCGGTGGCCGCCGGTCTCCATGGCTGCCGCACCGCCCTCGCGGGACTCGACCTCGTTGCGCCCCATGAACCAGGAGTCGATCCCCGGTCCGGTGGCGATCGCCTCCCAGACCTCATCGGGGCTCGCCGGCAGGGTCGTCTCCTGCTCGATCTCAAAGGGATGTGTCATCGCGGGTTCTCCTGTGGTGCCTCGGGACCGGGACCTGGTGTCGCTGTTCCCCCGGTCTTCTGCTGCGGTCCGGCTGGGCTCTGCGGTGCGTCGGCGGGTGCTGCGGGTATCTGGTGCAGGCCGACGATCACCCGGTGGCTGCGGCCCTGGGGGGCGGACTCGTCGTGGTAGCGGCTGACGAGAGCCGTCATGGCCCCGGTCAGCTCGTCGGCGAAGGCTCTCCGGTCGGCAGCTGAGGCGAACCGCACCTCCGCGTCGATGGCGAAGGTGGCGACCCGTCGCCGTACCCGGGAGGCGCCGGTCACCAGGGCGCCGACCTCCTGTACCAGCCGGGACCCCAGCGCCAGCAGCCAGCGGGCGGAGAGCTGGTCCGGGGACCGGGAGGGGTCCGGGCTGACGGCGGCCAGGGCGCTGGGGGAGATGACGTACGAGGCGGCGGTGGCGCCGTAGATCCGCTCGGTGACGTTGCCCTTGCGCCGCTCCTCGGCGAGCTCGACCAGCCCGTGACGCTCCAGCTCCTTCAGGTGGTAGTTGACCTTCTGCCGGGGCAGCCCCAGGCGGACGGCCAGCATGGTGGCCGAGCCGGGCTCGGCCAGGGCGGCGAGGATCCGGGACCGTATCGGGTCCAGGGACGCCTCGGCCGCGGCGGGTTCTTCGATCACAGCGACGTCAAGCACCACTCCAGAGTCCGGCCGACAAAATATTTTGTCAAGGCGGGGAAAGTTGTCGGAGGAGGGGCTGGTGGGCCGTTCCGTCAGGATCCCGGCATCCGGGAGGACGCCGACCGGGCCCCGGCCGACGACCTCCGCACAGGGATCGCGGTGTGGCGCGGGTCACGGGAACCCCTCGGCCCGGCCGGAGAGATAGGTGGTGTGAGATGTGATGAACAGGGAGATCGGGAGCGCATGCGCGCACGGATCAGGGCGGGCGACCACGAGGCGTTCGCCGCGCTCTACGACGAGCACGCGCGGGAGGTCTACAACCACGCCTACCGGCTGTCGGGTGACTGGTCGACGGCCGAGGAGGTGTTGTCCGAGACCTTCCTGGCGGCCTGGCGTACCCGTCAGGCCGTCGAGCCGGAGGGTGACTCGCTGCGGCCGTGGCTGCTCGGGATCGCCACCAACAAGGCACGCAACGCCAAGCGCGGTATCGGGCGGCGCCTGGCCTTCCTGGCCCGCCGCCCCGCCCCGGAACCGGTGCCGGACATCGCGGATGCCACGGCCGGACGCGTCGACGACGCACGGCGGCTCGCCGCGGTCCGGCAGGCGCTGGGCGGACTCCGCCGCCAGGAGCGCGAGGTGCTGACCCTCTGCGTCTGGTCCGGGCTGGACTACGCCGAGGCCGCCGAGGCCCTGGGCATCCCGGTGGGCACCGTGCGCTCGCGGCTGTCCCGTGCCCGTGACCGGCTGCGCCGGCTCACCGACGAGGAACTCGGCCGGACGCCGGACAGGCCCGCGCGGGAAGCGCACCCCGGAAAGGTGGTCCGGTCCGGGAGGGAACCCCGGCCCGGCCGCGGAGAGGTAGAGAGCAGGGCCGCGTTCGTGGCCCTGCCCATCCAGGAGGAAGCCCGATGAACGACCGTACCTCCGGCCCCGACCGGGCCGAACGCGAGGAACTGGCCCGGCTGCTGCCGGCCCCGGCCGAACGGGATCTGCCCCCTGGCCGTCATCTCCACCACAAGGACACCCTGATGCGTCTGATCGACCAGGACGGCGACCGCGCCACCGCACGCCCCCGCCCCCGCCCCCGTCTCCTGCGCCCCGCCGTTCTGCTGCCCGCCGCCGGACTTGCTCTGGGCGGGGTGCTGCTGACCACGCTCGCCGCCACCGGCCAGGACAGCGCTCCGGCACCGTCCGCCGTGGGCCAGGGCTCCCAGGCCACGGCCACGCGTGGCGCGGCCGTGCTGCTCGACCGGATCGCCTCGGTCGCCGCGAGGACGGACGAACAGAAGGTCACCGACGACCAGTTCGTGTACGTCAAGACACTGCAGACCGAGGGCGAGGGCAAATTCGGCGGCCCGGTGAAGCTGACCAAGCCCCGCGAGCGTGAGGTCTGGATGTCGCAGAAGGCAGGGCCGGTGACCGATGTCGGCCTGATCCACCAGGACGGCTCGTACTTCCCGATCGAGGTCGGCGTCCCGGACGGTGAGCGCGCCGTGGGCTACCCGGCCGGCCTCAACCGCCCGACGTACAAGTGGCTGGCCTCGCTGCCCACCGACCCCGACGCCCTGCTCCGGCGGCTCAGCACCGAGGTCACCCGGGACCAGGACCGGCGCGACACCCCTGCCAAGGACCGGGACCAGGCCCAGGACACCTTCGACGCCATCGGCGAGCTGCTGCAGGAGACGGTGATGCCGCCGAGGACGGCAGCCGCCCTCTACAAGGCCGCGGCGAGGATCCCCGGCGTGAGTGTGGACTCCGACGCGGTGGACGCGGCCGGCCGGCACGGGATCGGCGTGGCCCGCGACAACACCCGCGCCGGTGACCGCACCACCTGGATCTTCGACTCGACCACCCTGCAGTACCTGGGCGACAGGACCTACCTCATCAGGGACACCCCCATGGGTAAGAAGGGGACCCTGACCAACAAGTCGGCGGTCCTGAAGCGCGCGGTCGTCGACGCACTCCGCGAGAAGCCGTCGGCCGGGAAGTCGTCGGCCGGGAAGTCGTCAGCCGGGAAGTCGTCGACGACGGCCTGATTCCCGGACAGGGTGCCCGGGCGCCGGGGTGCCTCACGCCTCCTGCGAGGGCGGCGCGTCCGCCGAGGGCGGCGCGTCCGGCGGTGGGGTCGCGGCGCCCGGGATCCGGATGACCGCCTCCGTGCCGCCGCCCGGCGCCGGGTTGAGCGCGATGTCGCCGCCGGACTGCTGGACCGTACGGGCCACGATGGAGAGGCCGAGGCCCGAGCCGGGCAGGGAACGGGCCGACGGGGACCGCCAGAACCGCTCGAAGACGTACGGGAGGTCGTCGGCCGGGATGCCGGGGCCGTGGTCCCGTACCGTCAGCCGGCCATCGCCCAGGGCGACTTCGATGGTCCCGCCGGGCGGGCTGAACTTCACCGCGTTGTCCAGGACGTTGATCACGGCCCGCTCCAGTGCGGCCGGTTCGGCCTGTACGTACCAGGGCCTGAGGTCGACGGTGAAGGTCAGCTCCGGGCCGCGCAGCCGCGCCCGGTCCAGGGCCGACTGCGCGATGTCGTGCAGCGCCACGACGTTCAGGGTCTCCGGCGCATGGGTGGCATCCGAGCGGGACAGCTCCTGCAAGTCCCCGATGAGCGCGGCCAGTTCGGTCATCTGCGCCTTGACCGAGGCCATCAGGGCCTTGCGGTCGTCGGGCGGGATGGGCCGGCCGGTCTCCTCGCTGCGGGCGAGCAGCTCGATGTTGGTACGGAGCGAGGTGAGCGGGGTGCGCAGCTCGTGCCCGGCGTCCGCGATGAGCTGCGCCTGACGGTCGCGGGAATCGCCGAGCGCGGCGGTCATCGAGTTGAAGGACCGGGAGAGCCGGGCGATCTCGTCCTCGCCCTCGACCGGGATGCGTACCGTGAGGTCCTCCGTACGGGCCACGTGCTCGACGGCCTCGGTCAGTTCGTCGACCGGCTTGAGCCCGGCCCGGGCGATCCACAGGCCCGCCGCGCCCGCCCCGATGACACCGACCCCGGAGACCCCGAGGAGCAGCAGGGCCAGTTCGCTGAGGGTGCTGCGGGTGTCCGCCAGCGGGTAGGCGACCATCTGCACGATGTCCGGGTAGGCGACGTCCGGCTGGATGAACACGTGCGCCGTGAGGATTCGGATGGCGTGCCCGTCGGAGTCGGTGCCGTTGCGGTACCTGGCCAGCTCGGCGTTGCCGGCTTTCGCCAGGGAACGGTCGCTGCGGGTGACCTTGATGGTGCCCGCGCCGCCGCGTACACAGGTGGTGCCGTCCGACTGGACGAGCTGCGCGTAGTACGGGGATGTCTGCTGGCCGAAGTTGCCGGGCGGCGCCGGCGCGCGGCAGTCGCTCAGGTTGTTGCGCAGCGTGGTGGGGGAGACGGGCTGGCTGTAGATCTGCCCGGCGAGCTTCGAGTCGATCTCGTCGTACAGCTTCCCCTGCACCAGGAACCAGCAGATCACCGAGACCACGGCCACGGCGAACGCCACCGCGGCCGCCGTCAGCATCGCGAGCCGGGAGCGCAGCGGAAGCCGCTGGAACCAGCGCAGGGGCCGGCGGAGATTCACTCGGCGCTCCCGGTCCGCAGCGCGTATCCCACGCCCCGCACCGTGTGCACCAGCCGCGGTTCGCCGCCCGCCTCCGTCTTGCGGCGGAGGTACATCACGTACACGTCCAGCGAGTTGGACGACGGCTCGAAGTCGAAGCCCCACACCGCCTTGAGGATCTGCTCGCGGGTGAGCACCTGGCGCGGGTGGGCCAGGAACATCTCGAGGAGCGTGAACTCGGTACGGGTCAGCTCCACCCGCCGCTCCCCGCGCACCACGTCGCGCGTCGACAGGTCCATCCGCAGGTCGGCGAAGGACAGCACGTTGTCGTCGGGGACCTCGCCCGCGGCCGCCGCGTACGAACTGCGGCGCAGCAGTGCGCGGATGCGGGCGAACAGCTCGTCCAGTTCGAACGGCTTCACCAGGTAGTCGTCGGCGCCCGCGTCGAGTCCGGTCACCCGGTCGCCGACGGTGTCACGGGCGGTGAGCATCAGGATCGGGGTGGTCGACCCCGACGCCCGCAGCCGGCGGGCCGCGGTCAGGCCGTCCATGCGGGGCATCTGGATGTCGAGGACGATGAGATCCGGCGCGTACGGGGCCGCCTTCGTCAGCGCGTCCAGACCGTCGACGGCGACCTCCGTCCCGTACCCCTCGAAGGCGAGACTGCGGCGCAGCGCCTCGCGTACGGCGGGCTCGTCGTCGACGATCAGGATGCGCTGCTGGTCGTGGCCGTCGTCGGCGGGGCTCATCGGCTCTCTGTCCTCGTTCGCTGGGGGTCGCTGGGGGCGCGGGCTGGCGCCCCTCAGCCTCGCACGGCCGACCGTCGGCGGCGCGCGGCACGCCCCTTGGAGCGGGCGGGGGAGGTGGTGGAGGTGCTGGTGGATGCGCTGGTGGAGGTGCGCAGCTCGGGGGCCCGTGCCGCTGTCTGATCGGTCTTCCCGGTCTTCCCGGCCCGCCCGGACCGGTCGGCCTGGGACTGGGCCAGCGCGAGAGGGAGCCCCAGACCGGCGGGGTCCGCCCAGGAGACCGCGGTGAGCAGCGCGTGCCTGGCTCGGTTGATGGTGACGGTGATGGTGGCGGTGCCGTGCGGAGTTTCGGTCACGGGGTCCTCCTGGGTGTCGTCGGCACGGGTGCGGCGCCGACCGGTGGTGCGGGGTGGTGCTGATTCGGTACGGGGTGGTGCGGGTTCACACGGGTCGCGCTAGTTGCTGTTGCTGCCGCCCGCGCGCAGGTGGGCGAGGTCGGCCTTGACCGTGTTGATCGGGATGGCGAAGCCGAGGCCCACGCTCCCGGCGTCGCTCGAACTGTCGCTGCTCTGCGAACTGGCCGAGTACATCGCGGAGTTGATGCCGATGATCTCGCCGTTCATGTTGATCAGCGCACCGCCGGAGTTGCCGGGGTTGAGTGAGGCGTCGGTCTGGAGTGCCTTGTACGTGGTGGTGGAGTTGCCGGTGTCGCCGTTGAACTGCCGGCCGCCGAACTGGAACGGCCAGTTCCCGTCGCCGCCGCCCTGACCCTGGCCGTACTGCCCCCGACCCTGCCCCTGGTCCTGGCTCTGTCCCTGGCCGTTCTCCTTGGCGACGGTGACATCGCGGTTCAGCGCCGAGATGATGCCGCTGGTGACGGTGCCGGTCAGGCCCTCCGGGGAGCCGATCGCCACGACCTGGTCGCCGACGGCGACGTTGGACGAGTCGCCGAGCGAGGCGGGCTTGAGGCCGGACGCGCCCTGCACCTTGATCAGCGCCAGGTCCTTGGCGGGGTCGGTGCCGACCACCTTCGCCGTGTACGTCTTGCCGTCGCTCAGGGAGACCTTGACCGAGTCGGCACCGGAGATGACGTGGTTGTTGGTGACGATCTCACCGGCGGCGGTGACGATCACGCCTGCCCCGGTGGACTGACCCGCCGTGGAGGTCGCCTTGACCTCGACGATGCTCGGCGAGACGGCCTGGGCGACACCGGAGACCGTGCCCTTGCTCGACTGCGAGACGGTGGTGCCGCTGACGGTGCCCGCGGGGTTGCCGCCGTTGGCGCTGTTGTTCATCAGGGACTCGGCGAGCGCCGCCGAACCGCCGCCCACGACCGCGGCGATGATGGCGACGGCGGCGAGGAGTGCGACCGGCCGCTTGGCGCGCCGGGACGGGACATGGTCCGCCGGGGCGGCCGGAGCCGGCGGCGGCCAGGCCGCTGACGGCTGGTGTGCGGGCGGCGGCGGGTAGGACCGGGCCGTGTACGCATCGTCCTGCTGCGGATTGGGGTACTGCTCCGGGTTCTCGGTCATGTCTCATAGCTTTGCCACCGACCATGAGAGTTTCCTGAGTGCCCGCTGAGAAGCCCGACAGAACCCCGTATGCCCGATATAAAGGCCCGACTGGCCCGTGCGAGGGCGGGGTTGGGCGTCAGGGTCGTGAGTCGTGATCGGTCCCGGAAGGCGTCAGGACCGAGTGGCCAGGACCGGGCGTCAGCCGCAGCCGCAGGAACGCCGTACGACGAGCGCCGAGGGGAACTGCTTCAGCCGCTCCCGCCGCGACCCCGCGACCCGCAGCGCGTCGTCCAGTACGAGATCGACCGCGGAGCGTGCCATCGCCGGGCGGTCCGAGTACACCGTCGTGAGCGGCGGGTCCGTGAGCGCCGCCTCCTTGACGTCGTCGAAACCGGCCACAGCCAGCTCGGTGGGCACGTCGATCCGCAGTTCACGGGCGGCCCGCAGGACACCGATCGCCTGGTCGTCGGTGGAGCAGAAGATCGCCGGGGGCCGGTCGGGGCCCGCCAGCAGCTTCAGCGCCACCTGGTACGCGTCGTAGCGGTTGTACGGGGCCTGGAAGAGCCGGCCATCGGTGGAGCGGCCCGACTCCTGCATGGCGCGCCGCCAGCCCTCGACGTGGTCGGCCACCGGGTCGCCGACAGCGGGCGTCGACTCGACGCCGCCGAGGCAGGCCACGTACGCGTAGCCGTGCTCCAGGAGGTGGCGGGTGGCGAGCTGGGCGCCGCCGATGTCGTCCGTCACGACGGCGACGTCGTCGATGGCCTCGGGCCGCTCGTGCAGCAGCACCACGCGGGCGTCCCACGCCTCTATCTCGGCGGCGGCGAGCTCGCTCATGCCCTGGCTGACCAGGATCAGACCGGAGACCCGCATCCCGAGGAAGGCCCGCAGATAGTGGACCTCGCGCTCGTCGATGTAGTCGGAGTTGCCGACGAGCACCATTTTTCCGCGCTCGGCCGCGGCCTGCTCGACCGCGTGCGCCATCTCCGCGAAGAAGGGCTGCCGGGCGTCCGGCACGATCATCCCTATGAGATCGGTGCGCCGTGAGGCCATGGCCTGCGCCACCCGGTCCGGCCGGTACCCCAGCTCTTTGATCGCGTTGACTACCCGCTCGCGCGTGGCCGGGGCGACCGGCCTCGGTCCGTTGTTGATGACATAGCTGACGACCGCGGTCGAAGTCCCCGCCAGTCGCGCCACATCGTCCCGCGTCACCTTGGCCACGCGCGGCAGTCTACGCGGATGGACCTCTGGTTGGACCTACCGTTTTACGGGCCGGACGGCAGGCTCCCGGGAGCCCGCCTTGTCCCCCGTCCGGGTCAGTGCCCCGGTGGCCCGTTCAGCGGCCTTGGCCTGGGCTTCTTCGGCCGCGCGCTCCACCTTCTCGGGGGTGACGAAGCGGTAGCCGACGTTACGGACGGTGCCGATCAGCGACTCGTGCTCGGGGCCGAGCTTGGCGCGCAGCCGCCGTACGTGGACGTCGACCGTGCGCGTACCGCCGAAGTAGTCGTACCCCCACACCTCCTGGAGCAGCTGGGCACGGGTGAAGACCCGGCCCGGGTGCTGGGCGAGGTACTTGATCAGCTCGAACTCCTTGAAGGTCAGGTCCAGGACCCGGCCCTTGAGCTTCGCGCTGTACGTCGTCTCGTCGACCGAGAGGTCGCCGATCCGGATCTCGGTGGGGGAGTCGTCCGATGTGATCTGCTGGCGGCCGGTCGCGAGCCGCAGCCGCGCCTCGACCTCGGCCGGGCCCGCGGTGTCGAGCAGCACGTCGTCCACGCCCCAGTCGGCCGTGACGGCCGCGAGGCCGCCCTCGGTGACGACGAGGATCAGCGGAGAGCCGGGTCCCGTGGAGCGGAGAAGCTGACAGAGACTGCGGACCTGGGGAAGGTCGCGGCGCCCGTCCACGAGGATCACGTCGGCACCCGGGGTGTCGATAAGAGCCGGGCCCTCGGCGGGAGCGACCCGCACACTGTGCAGCAGAAGTCCGAGGGCGGGTAGCACCTCCGTCGACGGCTGGAGGGCGTTGGTCAGGAGCAGCAGAGAACTCATCGCGCTCCACCTGCCTTGGTCGTCACACGGTTGTGCATATATCGCTCGCCCATTACGTCGGTTCCTCCTCGGTCCCTGCCCTGGGGGCCCCTCCCACGCCATCCAGGCTGTGGGGGCGTATGTGGCACTGCTTCTTTTTTTCTCGCCTACCCCGCGCCCGGGGTTTGCTTTGCTGTGCGGTCCGGCGGGTTCGTATACAGAGCGGGTTCGTATACAACGCACCGAAAGCACAAAAGGACCTGGGGGCAACTCTGCCCAGGTCCTGATCACCCCAGAATAGCTCACATGACTTCTGCGTCAGAAGAGCGTTTCCGGAAGGCCTCTGTTCCCTTGGTCACTCCGGGCGACCTCAGGGTGATCCTTCGTACCCGGGACGGGGTGCCGATCGAGGCGCTGTACGAGCCGTGCGTGGAGGGTTCCGGCGATACGGCGATCGTGGTCGCGCACGGGTTCACGGGGTCGGTCGACCGGCCCGCGGTGCGGCGCGCCGCGGGGGTGTTCGCGCAGCGTGCGGCCGTGGTGACGTTCTCGTTCCGGGGGCACGGGCGGTCGGGCGGGCGCTCGACGGTGGGCGACAAGGAGGTGCTCGACCTGGAGGTGGCGGTCGAGTGGGCCCGCAGCCTCGGGCACAGCCGGGTGGTGACGGTCGGCTTCTCGATGGGCGGCTCGGTGGTGCTGAGACATGCGGCGCTGTACGGGGTGGGGGATGGGGGTGCTGGGGCTGACGGGGGTGCTGGCGCTGGTGCCGACGGTGGTGCTGGTGGTGACGGTGGTGCCGGGTCCCGGTCTGCCGGGTCCGTGCAGGCGGTGGCTGCGGTGAGTGCTCCCGCGCGGTGGTACTACCGGGGGACGGCGCCGATGCGGCGGGTGCACTGGGTGGTCACCCGACCGCTGGGCCGGCTGGTGGGGCGGTTCGGGCTGCGGACCCGGATCCATACGGAGGACTGGGATCCGGTCCCGCTGTCACCGGTGGAGGCGGTGCCGATGATCGCGCCTGCGCCGCTGCTGATCGTGCACGGGGACCGGGATCCCTACTTTCCGCTGGACCATCCCCGGATGCTGGCCGCGGCGGCGGGAGCGGGGGCCGTGGAGCTCTGGGTGGAGGCGGGGATGGGCCATGCGGAGAATGCGGCCGGGGACGAGTTGCTGGGGCGGGTGGGGGAGTGGCTGACGCGGTAGGGGGTGCGGTTCGCGTGCGGCGGGCTTCCGGGGCGCTGCCCCTGAGTCGGGGGCGCTGTCCCCGGACCCCTGCTCCTCGATCCCCTGCTCCTCAGTCGCCTGCTCCTCAATCGCCGGAGGGGCTTGGATTTGTCCGGCCTCAGGCGTTCAGGCGGGGTGCTGCGGGGTGCGGTGACGGGCGGGGGCGCGGTCGTCTCTCCGCACCCGGCATCATGGACCCGCGCGACGTAAACCAATGAGGAGTACCCATGCCCGCGGGAACCATCCGCTACTGGGCCGCCGCCAAGGCCGCCGCCGGCACAGCCGAGGAGCCGTACAGCGGCGCCACCCTGGCCGAAGCACTCGACGCGGCGCGCGAGCGGCACCCCGGTGAGCTGGTGCAGGTGCTGCGGCGATGCTCGTTCCTCGTCGACGGCGATCCCGTGGGGACCCGTGACCATGAGACGGTACGGCTTGCCGAGGGCGGCACGGTCGAGGTGCTCCCGCCGTTCGCAGGAGGGTGACCCCCCACAATGAGTGATCAGCAATATCCGTACGGGCAGCAGCAGCCGCCGCAGCAGCCCGATCCGCGGCTCCACCAGGATCCGAACGGGTACCAGGACCCGAACGGGTACCAGGACCCGCGCCCGGATGATCCGTTCAACCAGACCTGGAACGGACAGACCTGGGACTCCTACATCCAGCCGCCGCCGGCCCCGTACCAGCAGGATGCCGCGCAGAACCCGTACGCCCAGCAGCAGGCTCCGTATCAGCAGGACTCGTACGCCCAGCAGCAGGCGCCGTACCAGCAGGCGCCGAGCCAGCAAGGCCAGCAGGACTCGTACGCCCAGCAGGCCCCGTACCAGCAGAGCCAGCCGTACCAGCAGAGCCAGGCACCTCAGCAGCCCCACGGCTCCCAGCAGCCCTACGGCTCCCAGCAGAACGGGTCCCCGCAGCAGCCGCAGCACGACGCGCAGCAGCCGCAACAGTCGTACACCGGCCCCACCGGCCCCACCGGCCCCACCGGCCCCACCGGCCCCAGTTCCACCTACCTTCCGCCGCAGTCGCTGCCGCTTCCGCCGGAGACGCCCGCCCCCGCGCCGTACGCCGCGCCGCCCGCGCCCGCCGCAGCGGAGGCACCCGCCGGCGGCCCCGCGTACAGCGCCCCCAACACCGTCGGGCAGGCGCGGATCACCGACGCGCAGCGGGCCCGCGCCGAGGGGCGGTCGCCGGTCATCGCTCCGGGGATGCAGCCCGCCGCGCTCACGGCCGGGCTCGGGATCGTGCTCGCCGCCGCCGCGTTCGGCGGGCGGTACGCCGTGGTCGTGCCGCTGCTGTTGCTCCAGGCCGTCACCGCGGCCGGCTGGTTCCGGCTGAACGGGATGTGGCCCGCCCGGCAGGGCATCGCGCTCGCCTTCCTCGGCGGTGTCGTCGCGGACATCGCGCTGCTCGTCGCGGGCGCGGACCACGGGCCCGCCGCGATCATCGGCACGCTCGGCGTCTGGGTGCTGCTCACGCTCGTGCTCCAGCTGCGCAGCCACGCACCGGCCGACGAGCGGATGGCCGGACTGATGGCCACCATCGCCTCCTCCGCGCTCACCATCGTCGCGACGGGCATCCTCGCGGCGTCGACGGACGCGGTGACGGTCGGCTGTACGGCCGTGGCGGTCGCCGCCGTCGTCCGCGCGCTCCCGCTGCCGGGGCCCGCCGGAATCCTCGCCGCCCTGGTCGCGGCTGCTGCTGCCGGAGCCCTGGCGGGCGGTGTCACCGGGCTCGGACTCCAGGGCGCGCTGCTCGGGGCCGCGGCCGGCGGCTGCGCGCTGATCGGGCTGCGCGTCGCGAGCTACGACTACCCCTCCCGGTTCGTGCACATGACGGCCGGAGTGGCCCTGCCGCTCACCGCCGCCGCACCCGCGATCTATCTGATCGGCCGGCTGGTCGGTTGATCGCCCCGTTAGGCTCGGGTCCGTGCCACCGGCACGGATCAGGACTCGGATACGAGCAGGGGGACGACCGGCCATGCGAGCACTGCGGACACTGCTCATCGTCGTCGTGGTGCTGGGCGGGCTCTTCGTCCTCGCCGACCGGATCGCGGTGCATTTCGCGGAGAACAAGGCGGCGGACCGAATACGCAGCAGCGAGGGCCTCTCGGCCTCCCCCGATGTCGACATCAAGGGCTTCCCGTTCCTGACCCAGGTCCTCGACAAGAAGCTCGGCCGGGTCGACATCACGCTCAAGGGCGTCGAGGCGAACGCGTCGGGCCGCCACCTGCGGATCACCGAAGTGCGGGCCGAACTGCACGACGTCACGGTCTCCAGCGACTTCAGCAGCGCGGTGGCCGCGCGCGCCGGCGGCAGCGCGCATGTCTCGTACGCGGACCTCACCAAGGCGTCCGACTCCGGCGCCAAGGTCGCGTACGCGGGGAACGGCAAGGTCAAGGTCACCGGCTCGGTCGCCATCCTGGGGCGCACGGTCAGCCGCAGCGTGACGTCGTCGGTGACCATGGTGGGGACGAACCGGATCAAGGTGCACGCGGACACCGTGCCCGGCGAGGGCATTCCCGGCCTGGAGGGCCTGGTCCGGCAGCAGACCGACTTCGAGAGCGCGGTCGGCGGGCTGCCCGCCGGGCTGAAGCTGAGCGAGCTGCGGGCCACGCCGGACGGCGTCGACATCGGCGTCACGGGTACGAACGTCGCGCTGGCCGGGCAGTAGGACACGGAGCCGGGCAGCAGGACACGGAGCCGGGCAGTAGGAGGGGCGGCCGGCAGGAGAGCCCCGGAAGTCCCGGACCGACCGGATGGTGAGACGGGGGAGTCCGGTCCGTAGATGGTGGGCAGGTACGGAACCGTGGGGATCCCGGGCCGTACACGCGTCACCGACACTTTGTCCCGCATCGTGGACGATCGCGTCTCAGCGTGCGATACGGCGGTGACATCTCCGCCCGTACTTCCCTACGATCGTCCCCATGAAGCAGCAGGCGGATCTCACGAAGCGGCGGGCAGTCGACCTGTGCCGTGTCGCCGCCATGCTCTGTCGCGCCTTCTGAGCGGGAGCTCCGACTCCCGTATCCCCCGGGTCCCCCGACCGTCTGTCGGGGCCACCCCCGCGGTGCCGGATGTGCTCTGTCTCCCGGCCTCCGTGGATCCGTACGCCCGACACCATCGCACCATCCCGCCGCACGTCCCCGGGCTCCGCAGGAGCAGGGGATTCCCCATCCCCGGAGGAGATTCCGCATGAGCCGCAGCGACGTTCTGGTAGACGCAGACTGGGTCGAGGCCCACATCGACGACCCACAGGTCGCCATCGTCGAGGTGGACGAGGACACCTCTGCGTACGAGAAGAACCACATCAGGAACGCGATCCGGATCGACTGGACCAAGGACCTGCAGGACCCGGTCCGCCGTGACTTCATCGACCAGGCCGGCTTCGAGAAGCTCCTGTCGGAGAAGGGCATCGGCAACGACACGACCGTCGTGCTCTACGGCGGCAACAACAACTGGTTCGCCTCGTACGCCTTCTGGTACTTCAAGCTCTACGGCCACAGCGACGTCCGGCTGCTCGACGGCGGTCGCAAGAAGTGGGAGCTGGACTCCCGCGACCTGGTCGGCGCCGTGCCGTCCCGCCCGGCCACCACGTACAAGGCCAAGCCGCAGGACGAGTCGATCCGCGCCTACCGCGACGACGTGGTGGCCGCGATCAACAGCAAGAACCTGGTCGACGTCCGGTCGCCCGACGAGTTCAGCGGCAAGCTGCTCGCCCCGGCGCACCTCCCGCAGGAGCAGTCGCAGCGCCCCGGCCACGTGCCGAGCGCCCGCAACATCCCGTGGTCGAAGAACGCCAACGACGACGGCACCTTCAAGTCGGACGACGAGCTCAAGGCCCTCTACGAGGACGAGCAGGTCGACCTGGCCAAGGACACCATCGCGTACTGCCGCATCGGCGAGCGCTCCGCGCTGACCTGGTTCGTGCTGCACGAGCTGCTCGGCCAGGAGAACGTCAAGAACTACGACGGCTCGTGGACCGAGTACGGCTCGCTGGTCGGCGTGCCGATCGAGCTCGGCGCCAACAAGTAGTACCGACCTTCATCAACCTCTCAGTCCCCCAGGAGACCAGCATGTGCGGAGCGAAGGCCGGCGGCCCGGACGCCTCGACGATCAAGCCCGGTGAGACCACGATCCAGGGCAGCGTGACCCGTGACGGCGAGCCCGTCACCGGTTATGTGCGCCTGCTCGACTCGACCGGCGAGTTCACCGCCGAGGTCCCGACCTCGGCCACCGGACAGTTCCGCTTCTACGCGGCCGAGGGCACGTGGACGCTGCGCGCCCTCGTCCCGGGCGGCACGGCGGACCGTACGGTCGTCGCGCAGACCGGCGGCCTCGCGGAGATCGCGATCGCTGTCTGACCGGGCAGGACGTGATATCGAGCAGGACATGATCCGGCCGGAGGGCCGCACCCCAGGGGGTTGGACGCCACTTGGACCGGGTGCGGCCCTCCGCGCCGTCCGGGGCCGGGAAGTCGCCTAGGGTCTTTCGTTTGGATCAGGCCGGATCAGGGTGCGTGCCAGACCCCGCGAGCCCGGCATGATCCAAACGGAAGACCCTAGCGCCGCCAGGGGGCGGGGAGTTGCCCATCGGTCTTACGCTGGATGCATGTACTCGCGACGTCGGCGCGGCTATTTCCTGTTGATGGGCGGCTGTCTGCTGCTCTTCGTATCGGCCTGGGCCTTCGTACGTCTCTGGTCGGTGCCTGCCGCCATCGCCATGTGTTTCGTCGCGATGGTCATCCCGCCGGTCGCGGCGATCGTCGGCAACCGGCGCGGTCCCGATGACCGCTGGTGGGACGAGCCGCCGCCCGGCAACGGGTCCGCCGACAACCAAACGGGCAAGCGAACGGGCAAGCGCACGGCGAAGCTCGCGGACAAGCACACGGACCTGCCACCTTCGGGGGACCGTACGTCCGACGAGTGGTGGGACGAGCTGGACGGGAAGAAGCGGCGCCGTTAGAGCCCGGTCAGTGCCGGCCGGCGCCGGTCGGTATCAGTGTCAGTAGACGAGCGCCTGGACGCCGTCAGCCATCGCTTCCTGTACGAAGAGCTGGGCGCCCGCGATCCGTACGCCCTCCAGCACGTCCTGCTCCGTGATATCGCGGCGTGCCGCGCACTGCGTGCAGACGGTGATCCGGCCGCCCGACCGGATCGAGTCGATCAGATCCGGCAGCGGCGCCGCGTGCGGCAGCTCGAACTCGGCGGCCCGGCCCGGCAGCGCGAACCACGACGACTCACCGGTGAGCCAGAGCGAGACCTCCACCCCGCTGGCCACGGCGACCGCCGCCACGGTGAAGGCCTGGGAGCACCGTTCGGGGGCGTCGGATCCCGCGGTCACCTTGATCACTAGCTTCTTCTGCGCCATGGCCGAACTGTAATGGCCGGACTGTGATCGCCGGCCGCCGCCGCACCTCGCGGAGCCACCGCCGCACCTCGCAGAGAGGGCCGGGCCCCCACCCATTAGGCTGGTACCCGGCCCTTCCTGCTTTTCACGATCACGTGGCCGCCGTCGTCCGTGCGGTCGCGCATACCGTGCACTCGCTCATACAAGGAGCACCTCGTGCTTGACGCCATTTTCATCGCTCTGCTGATCCTGGTCTGCGTCGGCGTCATCGCCTTCGCCGGTCTTTCGGTGAAGAAGCTCTACCAGGGCCAGCGCTGACCGCTCGGCAGCTGGCAGCCGGTAGCCCGAACCCCTCTCACAGATCGTCTGAGCCCTCATGATCGAGATTCCGTCGGACCTCCATCCGAGCCTCGTCCCGCTGGTCTTCCTCCTCGGCAACTGGACGGGAGCCGGTGTCGCGGACTTCCCCGGTGAGGAGAAGTGCAACTTCGGCCAGGAAGTCGCCTTCACCCACGACGGCCGCGACTTCCTGGAGTACACCTCGCACACCTGGGTGCTGGACTCCGAGGGCGCGAAGGTCAGGCCGCTGGAGTCCGAGTCCGGGTACTGGCGCGTCGACGAGCACCGCAAGGTCGAGGTCGTGATGGTCCGCGACCAGGGCGTCGTCGAGATCTGGTACGGCGAGCTGGCCGACCAGAAGCCGCAGATCGACCTGGTGACGGACGCGGTCGCGCGGACCGCTGCGTCCGGCCCGTACAGCGGCGGGAAGCGGCTCTACGGCTATGTGAACAGCGATCTGATGTGGGTGGGCGAGAAGGCCACCCCCGAGGTCGAGCTGCGGCCCTACATGTCCGCGCATCTGAAGAAGTCCGTCGACCCCAGCGAGTGGGCGAAGGACCTGAAGGACCTTCCTGACGACGGAATCGCCTTCTTCAAGTAGGCCGCTCCTACCGGCGGGCCGCTCCTACACTGGAGGCGTGGTGACCACTGACTGGCAGAGCGACCTCCGCAGCCGCGGGTACCGGCTGACCCCGCAGCGACAGCTCGTGCTGGAGGCCGTGGACACGCTGGAGCACGCGACGCCCGACGACATCCTCACCGAGGTGCGGAAGACGGCGGGCGGCGTGAACATCTCCACGGTCTACCGCACCCTGGAGCTGCTCGAGGAGCTGGGCCTGGTGAGCCACGCCCATCTCGGGCACGGCGCTCCCACGTACCACCTCGCCGACCGGCACCACCACATCCATCTGGTCTGCCGGGACTGCGCAGACGTCATCGAGGCCGACATCAGTGTGGCCGCCGGCTTCACCGGGCAGCTCCGCGAGTCGTTCGGGTTCGAGACGGACATGAAGCACTTCGCCATCTTCGGGCAGTGCCGGAAGTGCGCGGCCAAGGCCGGCCGGTCCGCGGCTCCGGGCGGCGGTTCGTAGGCTCGCGGCGGCCGGTCGTACGCTTGCGGGCATGAAGAGCCCGCTGTTGTCACTGCCCGGTGCCGTCCCCGCCGAAGGCCGGGACGAAGGTGTCGCCGCCCACTACGGGGACCTGTTCCGAGAACAGCGCGCGCTGTCGGACGGTACCGGTCTCGTGGACCTCTCCCACCGCGGCGTCGTCACGGTCACCGGACCCGACCGGCTGACCTGGCTGCATCTGCTGCTCACCCAGCACGTCAGTGAGCTGCCGCGGGGTGTGGCCACCGAGGCGCTGATCCTCTCGGCCAACGGCCACATCGAGCACGCCCTCTACCTCGTGGACGACGGCGAGACGGTGTGGGCGCATGTCGAGCCGGGCACGCAGCAGGAGCTGATCGCGTACCTGGAGAGCATGAAGTTCTACTACCGGGCCGAGGTCGCGGACCGCACCGAGGACATCGCGGTCGTGCATCTGCCGGCCGGTTCGATCGCCGGGGTGCCGGACGGCGTTGTCGTACGGGAGACGGCGCACGGCCGTGACCTCTTCCTCCCCCGGGAGCAGCTGGAGGCGTACGCGGCCGAGCACGGTCCGGTCGCCGGGCTCCTCGCGTACGAGGCGCTGCGCATCGAGGCGCACCGGCCGCGCGTCGGTCTGGAGACCGACCACCGCACCATCCCGCACGAGCTGGGGTGGATCGGCACCGCGGTCCATCTGGAGAAGGGCTGCTACCGGGGCCAGGAGACGGTCGCCCGTGTCCACAACCTGGGGAAGCCGCCGCGGCGGCTGGTCTTCCTGCATCTGGACGGCAGCGAGGTGCTGCTGCCGGGGCACGGTACGCCGGTCCGGCTCGCGTCGGACGGCGCCGAGGGCCGCCAGCTGGGCTTCGTCACCTCGTCGGCCCGCCACCACGAACTGGGGCCGATCGCGCTGGCACTGGTCAAGCGCAATGTGCCGGTGGACGCGGAGCTGCTGGCGGGGGACACCGCGGCTGCCCAGGAAGTGGTCGTGGAGCCGTAGGGCCCCGTCCGGAAGCGATCGTGGAGCCGTAGGGCCCCCGTCCGCAGGGGGTCTCGCCCGCCCCGGGAGTGCTCCTGTCCGGCTCAGATTTCCAGCCGTCTCAGATCTCCAGCAGGACCGTGAACGGGCCGTCGTTCGTCAGCGAGACACGCATACTCGCGCCGAACCGGCCCGTTCCGACTGTCGCGCCCAGGGCGCGCAGCTGAGCCACCACCTCGTCCACGAGCGGCTCGGCCAGCTCGCCGGGGGCGGCCCCGTTCCAGGTGGGGCGGCGGCCCTTCCGGGCGTCTCCGTACAGGGTGAACTGCGAAATCACCAGCAAAGGTGCATTTACGTCGGAGCACGACTTTTCGCCTGACAGGATTCGCAGCGACCAGACCTTTCGGGCTAGCTGTGCCGCTTTTTCCGTTGTGTCCTCATGAGTGACCCCGACAAGGACGCACAGCCCCTCGCCGGTGATCTCACCCACGGTCTCACCAGCCACGACGACGCTCGCGCCGTCCACCCTCTGTACCACTGCACGCATACGGTCCAACCTATCCGGGGCCGAACGGGCGCGGAGAGTCAGCACCGGCGCCATCCGGAGTGGCACCATGCACGAGAGGCGGTCACCGCACCGGTCGAGGGGACGGAACACGCATATGAGTACAACTGGCGCCGGGCAGTCGCCCGGTCCCGTATCCATGACCCGGATCAGCTCCGTGCCACGAGCACCCGCGCAGCGCGCGAGCGCCGCGCTCCCGGCGGCCACCGAGCACGACATCGGCGGGCTGCGCCTGCCCGAACTGCGCACGCTGCGCAGGGACGCCCAGCGGGACGAGGCCGACCTCAGTTACGTACGCCGGATGCTGCACGGGCGGATCGACATCCTCCGCGCCGAGCTGTCCCGGCGTACGGGCCCGGAGTCCCCGGTCGTCGAGCGGCTCTCCGAGATCCTGGCCGACGTGCCGTCCTCGCATCGCTCGTCCGCCCGCCATGTGACGCTCTCGACGCCGCGCAGCGCGGAGAACAGCAAGCTGGCCGCCGACATGCTCGCCGAGGTGGAACTCTCCGACCTCGGCGCCCGTACGGACGAAGAGCTGCACACCGGAATGGGGCGCCTCGTCCGCTACGAACAGCAGGTATCCAGCCGCCGGCAGCACCTCCAGCGGACCGCCGACGATTGCAGCGCGGAGATCGCCCGCAGGTACCGTGAGGGCGAAGCGCAAGTAGACGACCTGCTCACCTGAGGCGATCCTTCCGGTAAGTGGGCCCCGTTCCCGGAAGGCCGACGAATGACCGCCAGCACCCCCGCCCCTGTATCCCCGGTCCTTGCCGAGGTCGTACGTTCCGGCTTCGTGGAAGGCCGGCACCGGGGCTCGCTGGTGGTGCTCGCGGCCGACGGGAGCGTCGATTTCGCGCTCGGCGACCCGTCGCTGCCCGTCTTCCCCCGCTCCAGCAACAAGCCGATGCAGGCGGCCGCCGTGCTGCGGGCCGGGCTCGACCTCTCGGGCGAGCGGCTGGCGCTGGCCTCGGCGAGCCACTCGGGCGAGGAGTTCCAGCGGGCGCTCGTGCAGAAGATGCTCGGTGAGTTCGGGCTGCACGAGAGCGATCTCCAGTGCCCGGCCGATCTGCCGCTGGACCCGGTCGAGGCCGAGGGATACCTCGCCGCGGGCCACGAGCGCGAGCGGGTCACCATGAACTGCTCGGGCAAGCACACCGCGATGCTGGCCGTCTGCGCGCTGAACGGCTGGCCCACCGACTCCTACCTCGACCCCTCCCACCCGCTCCAGCGGCTGGTGCTGACGGTGATCGAGGAGGCGGCGGGCGAGCGGGTGGCCTCGGTCGGTACGGACGGGTGCGGGGCGCCGCTGATGGCGATCAGCCTGGTGGGCCTGGCCCGTGCGTTCCGTACGTTCGTGCTGGCCCCCGAGGGGTCGCCGGAGCGCCGGGTCGCGGACGCGATGCGCGCCCACCCCGAGTACGTCGCGGGGACCCGCAGGCCCGACACCTGGGTGATGCGGGCGCTGCCGGGTGCGCTCTCCAAGATGGGCGCGGAGGCGGTCCAGGCGCTGGCGCTCCCCGACGGCCGGGCGCTCGCCTTCAAGGTCGACGACGGCGGGACGCGGGTGCTCGGTCCGGTGCTGGCGCGGACCCTGGAGCGGATGGGCGTGGAGAGCCCGGTGCTGGCCAGGCTGGCGGACGCGCCGCTGCTCGGCGGCACCGCGAAGGTCGGCGAAATCCGCGCGGTGGTCTGAAGACGGCGGTCCGGCGGCGGTCCGAGAGCGGCGAGCAGCGGGCGCCGGTCCTGAAATTCGCGCGACAGTCCGAAGGGCGGGTACTTACCGTGGCCACCATGGCAGTTGACATCCACACGGTCTCCGAGTCCGAGTACCCCGACTGGCTCCGCGCCTGTCACACCGGCTTCCTCCAGCCGCCGGCGGTCTCCGACGAGGAGGTGCGCAGCCGCCGCCCGCACACCGATCTGGCGCGCACCCAGGGGGCGTTCGACGGCGGGCGCTGTGTGGCGACCTTCCGGACCTTCGCGCAGGAGATCAGCGTCGTCGGCGGGGCCTCGCTCCCGTCCGACGCGGTCAGCAACGTCACGGTCACCCCGACGCACCGCAGGCGCGGCCTGCTCAGCCGGATGATGGCGGTGGACCTGGCGGCGGCGAAGGAGCGCGGGGAGGCGCTGGCCACGCTGATCGCCGCCGAGTACCCGATCTACGGCCGGTTCGGCTTCGGCCCGGCCGCCTGCGCCACCGACTGGACGGTCGACGTGCCGCGCGCCGGACTCGATCCGCGCTGGGCCCGCCCGGAGTGCGGCGGCCGGATCGATCTGGTCGACGGTGCGGACGTACGGAAGCTCGGCCCCGAACTGCACGCCCGCTTCCGGCAGTCGCACCCCGGCGCGATCAACAGGAACGAGCGCTGGTGGGCGGTCCGTACGGGTCTGGACCAGGTGCCGGGCCAGCCGTGGACCGAACCCTTCTACGCGGTCTACCGCTCGCCCCGGGGCGAGATCGACGGCCTGCTCGTGTACACCGCCGACGACCACTGGGGCGCGGCCAAGCAGCCGCTCAACACCGCGAACGTGCAGGACCTGATCGCCGTGTCCCCGGCCGCCGAGCGCGCCCTGTGGCACTTCCTCTGCTCGGTCGACTGGGTCACCACGGTGAAGGCCGAGCACCGGGGCCCGGACGATCTGCTGCCGTCGCTGCTGCCCGACCCGCGCGCGGCCCGGATCACCCAGCAGGCGGACTATCTCTGGATCCGGCTGCTCGATGTCGTACGGGCACTGGAGGCCCGTACGTACGAGGCGTCCGGCACCCTGGTCCTGGAGGTCCGGGACCACGACGGGCTCTCGGCAGGCCGCTACCGGCTGGACGCATCGCCCGACGGCGCGGTGTGTGCGCCGACCTCCCAGGTGGCCGATGTCACGCTGGACGCGGGCGAGTTGGGGGCGTTGTATCTGGGCGACGCCTCGGCGGTCCGGCTCGCCGCGCTGGGCCGGATCTCGGAGGAGACGGCTGGTGCGGTCGCCGTCACCGAGGCGCTGTTCCGTACGGCGGTCCGGCCGTGGTGCCCGGACGGCTTCTAGGGTCTACCGGCTTCTTGGAGTTTCCCGGCTTCTGGGGTCTACCGGCTTCTGGAGTCTCCCGGCTTCTGGGGGCCTTGTTCCCCCTCAGCCGATCAGCGCTTTCACCTGGATGAAGAGCATGAAGGCGCCCAGACAACTGCACGGGACGCTGCCTGCCTTCACGCCGACGGTGAGCATGCCGAAGCCGACGAGACCTGCGATTCCGAACGCGGACTGAACGGTCTGCTCGATGATGAATCCGAGTCCTGCGACCAGGAGAGCTGCGGTAGGCATGGGGTTCCCTCCTTCGGGATGGTGGGGAGCACCAGTTGCCTGCACACCGTTGTACGGCTCGTATGCCCCGTGGAGAGGTTCTTGCAGTCAAGTACCAGACAAGTTGGCCTGGTTGGCCTGACGCTGGTATGCCCGCTGGTTACATATCCGTAAACTTGTCTGGTGACTGGCCTGGTTGGTTGGCCGGAAAAGTGACCCTGACTGTTTGGTCCCGTCAATTACGCTGAGGTGCCCGGCAGTTGTACGGTGGGGTGGTGGCCACACGTGACGCAGGCAGCACAGACGGCAGGAAGTTCCAGGTCATCGCGGACGACCTGCGGACCGAGATCGCCGACGGAGTCCACCGGGCGGGCCGACAGCTGCCTTCGCAGCGTGAACTCCAGGCCGCCTACGGGGTTTCGCGCGAGACCGTCGGCCGGGCACTCGACGTACTCAGGGCCGAGGGGCTGATCTCGTCCAGCCGGGGCCGCCCCGCGACCGTGACCGGTGGTTCCGCTTCGGCCTCCGCCGCGCACTCCGTACCGTCCGCGCAGCCCGCGCAGGTCACCCTCCAGCCCCGGCTGCGGGCCGCCTTCGAGGCCGAGCAGATCACGATGGACGTGCTCTCGCTGACCTCCGAGACGATGGCCCAGCACCTCGGCGCACAGGTCGCCCGGATCAGCGACGGCGAGATCCGCCCGCAGAGCATCGCGCTGCGGCTGATGCTCCCCGACATCACCGGGATACGGCTCGCCTTCCCGCGGGGGGTCGAGGACCCCGACGACGACCGGCCGCGCAAGCGCCACCGCGACATGGTGATCAACCACGCCAGGTCGCTGCGCCACTCGCTGCTGCGGCTGCGCCACCAGGGACTGGTCCCCGAGGTCTCCGTACAGATCCGGACCGTGCCCTTCACCCCGCCGCTGAAGTTGTACCTGCTGAACAAGGACCAGCTGCTGGAGGGCTACTACACCCTGGAGCAGTGGACACCTGAGCCCATCGACGGCGTGGAGGTCACCATCCTCGACTCGCTCGGTGTGGGCGCGACGCTCTTCCCGTACACCAAGCCCGGACAGGCACTGAAGGTGGAAGCGGCGCAGAAATTCTTCGACTCCTACTGGGACCAGCTGGCCCAAGATGCGGATTTCGGCGACTGACGTGCTGCCTTCCTCCACTTCCACTTCCACTTCCACTTCCACTTCCACTTCCACTTCCACTTCCAGTTCCATCTCCACCCGTATTCCCGCACCCACCCCCGTCCCCGGGCTGCGGGCGCTGGTCTCCCGCGCCTCGCTGGTCCTCTGGGACTTCGACGGGCCGGTCTGCGGGCTCTTCGCCGGGCTGCGTGCCCCCGCCATCGCCGCCGAACTGCGAGCCTTGGCGGCCTTGAAGCTGCCGCACTGGTCGGAACCTGACGAGCCGCACGATCCCCTCGCGGTGCTCCGGCGTGCGCACGACGCCTTCCCCGGCGACCCGGACGGGCTGGTCTCCGTCCTGCGCAAGCGGCTGGAGGAGCTGGAGACGGAGGCGGCGGCCACCGCGGAGCCCACGCCCGGCGCGTTCGACCTGATGGAAAGGCTGCTGGCGGTCGGCAAGCAGCTGGTCATCGCGACCAACAACAGCGAGGCCGCCGCCCGCGCCTATCTGGAACTGCACGGAATCGAGCAGTACTTCGGCGCGGTCGTGGGGCGGCACGACGACCCGCGGCTGATGAAACCGCATCCGTACTGCCTGGAACGGCTGCTGGCGGAGACCGGTACGGCCGCCGCCGACGGGCTGATGATCGGGGACTCGCCCGCCGACGCTCTTGCCGCCGCCTCGACCGGTGTCCCGTTCGTGGGGTACGGCCCCGGGTCCGCGAAGCTGCTGCGGCTCGGCGACGCGGGCGCGGAGTACTTCGTGGCCGATCTGGCCGCCATGACGGAGGCGGTCGGGGAGTAGCCGGGGAGTAGCCGGGCGGTGGCGCCCGGTGAAGGTGCGGCCGGGAAGCCGCTGTTGGCACAACTCCCTTTCATGGTCGGGGGTTTGAGGTCATCGGTAGCCTTGGGTATGAAGGTGGGCAGCGGCCAGGGACGGCCCGCCGGCGAGCTTCCGGTCACGAGAGCGCAGGAGCCGCATGCCTGATGTAGCCCGCGGCGCCTCCGGCCGCACGGCCGACAGCTGGGACCTGCTGTACCGAGCCGCCGCCGAGGGGGAGCCCCTCAGCGGCTACTACCACCGGAACTACCGGGTGGGGCTGCCGCCCGACCTCGCCGACGCGGTGGCGCTCCCCGCCGGTACGCCGGTGAAGGTGCGCGCGCCCATCCCCGAAGCGGTCCAGTTCAATCTGCGGATCTGGCCGGAGGGCGAACTGCTCCGCGCCATCGCGGGACGGGTGGACGGCAGCCCGCGGGTACTCGCCGACCGGCCGGGCTTCACCGTGCACTCCTTCGCGCAGGGCGTGCCGCTGTCCGGCCGGGACGGGGCCGGGCGGCGCCCCGGGCGCGGTTACGCGGCGCAACTGGAGGCGCTCTTCCGGCAGACGGCCGCCGTCCCGTTCCACGCGCTGCCGCCGCTGCCCGGCGGCTGGCCGGGGGACGGGGACTGCGGCGGGTTTCTGCGTACGCTCGTCGACTTCACCGAGTCCGAGGTCAAGGGCCGCAGCAGCCGGGCCCATCAGGAGCTGTTCGCCGCGCTCGGGGTGGCGGACGGTGCGCTCGGGAGGCTGCGGGAGCGGGCGGCGGGGCTGGGCGAGCGGCCGTTCACGCTGCTGCACACGGACGCCCACGCCGGGAACCTGATCGTCGGGCCGGGTGGGGAACTCTCGCTGATCGACTGGGAGTTGGCGCTGTACGGCGACCCGGTCTACGAGATCGCCGCCCATCTCGGACGGATGCGGTACGCCACCGGCGGCCGGCGGAGGGCCGCGCTCCGGGCGTGGCGGTCCGCGGTCGCGGTGAGCTGCCCCGGCGCGCTGAGCGGCCATCGGGGCGCACTGCGGGTCTATCTGGACTTCGAGCGGCTGCTCTCCGTATACATCGATGTGATCCGGCTGACGCTGGCCCTGCCGCACCGGGCGGGCCCGGCGGAGCTCACGGCGACCGCGGAGCGGATCCTCGTACTGCTCGCCGCCGCGCGGGGGCCGCTCGGGTCGCGCAGGGTGCCGGATGTGGAACGGATCGCTGCGGCGTGTGCGGTGTGGCAGCGGAACGAGAGGGATGTCCCCCGGATGTGGAACGGCCAGGCGGAGACTGGCGTCTTGACCTACGGACAGCAGCGTTCGCAGAAGAATCCCCAGAGGAGTCCCCAGGGAAATCCACCGGGGAATCCACCGGGAATTCCGCAGAGAAAGCGGAACGTGGTGGAAGAGCCGCAGAAGTGGTTCGATGCAGTCAGGACTGCGAAGGGTCCGGACCTGGGGAGCCTGTCCGAGTGACTTCAGACGCGACTGACACGGCCAACACGACTGACACGGCCGACATGACCGGCACGGCCAGCACGACTGGCACAGCTATTCCGGCTGACACAGCTGATCCGGTGGGCACAGCCAACCCGGCTGACCTGGCCGGCACGACGAGAAGCGAGCAGGCGGTATCCGTGATCCGTGAGAACCTCCGAGACCGGATCACCACGACGCGCTTTGTGCTGTTCGGTTTCGACGGCCCGCTCTGCCGGCTGTTCGGCCCGAGCGCCGAGCGGGCCGCTTCCGACGGGATGCGGACCTTCCTGGAGGAGCGCGGGATCACCGCGCTCGCCCCGGACGCGGACCTCGGCGGGCTCGCCGCTCCGCTCGACATCCTGCGTACGGTCGGGGAGCTGCACCCGGACAGTGATCTCGTGGCCGACCTGGAGGAGTGGCTGACGCGCCACGAGCAGCGCGCCGTCGCCGGGGCGTGGCCCACGATGTACGCGGACGGCGTCGTCCGCACCTGGTCGGCGACCGGCGGCCGGCTGGCGGTCACCACGAACCACTCGTCCCGGGCGGTACGCGAGTACGTGACGGGCCGGGGCCTCGCCGAGTGCTTCGGGCAGCACATCCACGGCCGGGCGGCGGCGGACACCCAACTGCTCAAGCCGCACCCCCACACCCTGGAGCAGGCGCTGACGGGGCTGGGCGCGGACCGGGCGACGACACTGGTGGTCGGCGACTCGGTGCCGGACCTGCGGGCGGCCCAGGAGGTCGGCCTGCCGTTCCTCGGCTACGCCACGAACGACGCGGCCGTCGACGAACTCGCCTCGGCGGGCGCCGACCTGGTGCTCAACACCTGGGAGCCGGTCCTGGACATCCTGTGGGGCCGGTAGGGCCTTCCGTTTGGATCATGCCCGGTGGGCGGCCCCGTTCGTTGCGTACGCTCATCCGTCATGAGCGGCGAGATGGGCTTGCGCGAGCACAACCGGCAGCGGAGGTACTGGGCGATCTCCAACGCCGCGATCCGGCTCTTCCTGGAGAAGGGGTACGACGCGGTGCCGGTGGCGGAGGTGGCGGCAGCGGCCGGGATCTCCAAGCCGACGCTCTTCCGGTACTTCCCGGCCAAGGAGGACCTGGTCCTGCACCGGTTCGCCGACCACGAGCGGGAGGCGGCCGATGTGGTGGCGGGGCGGCCCGCGGGGCGGCCACCGCTCGACGCGCTGCGGCAGCACTTCATCGACGGGCTCGACCGGCGCGACCCGGTGACCGGGCTCAACGACGCGGACGAGGTGCTGGCCTTCCACCGGCTGCTGTACGGGACACCCGCCCTGGTCGCCCGGATCTACGCGTACACCAGCCGCACGGAGGACGCGCTGACGGAGGCCCTCGCGGCGGCGGACGAGGCGGCGGGGGACGAGGCGGCGGAGGGGGCTTCCCGGGACGAGACGGCGGAGGGGGCTTCCCGGGGGGAGGCGCCGGAGGAGCGGCGCGGCGGGCCGGGTGGCCTGCTCGGGGCGCGGCTGGCGGCCGGGCAGATCGTCGCCGTGCAGCGCATTCTGGCCATGGAGAACTGGCGGCGGATCGCGGCCGGCGAGAGTGCCGACCAGGTCTACGCCGACGCGGTGGCCGAGGCGGAGCGGGGATTCGCGCAGCTGCGGGAGGGCATCGGCTGTGTGTGGTGCTGACCCGGGCGGTCTCCCGGCTGGGCCCGGTGCACTGCCGGGTGAGCTGCCCGCCGGACTCACGGCTCCTTCCCAGGGGCCGGGTGCACCCCCGGGAGCAGCTATGGCGCATATTGAGGACCATGGTTGAGCAGGCAGCGGCAGCGGCCGGTTGCGGGTGCCGGGGACGGCCACCTGTTGGCTGTGCGAGTCGAGTCCGGCCGTGTGAGGTGTGAGGCGGGCTGCCTGAGTTCGGCTGCGTGAGTTCTGGATGCGTGAGATTTGGCTGCGTGAGTGGGGACGACATTGGACATCGTGGTGGAGTTCGACCGGGCGCCCCGGGCGGAGCACCTGTTGTGGCAGGAGCTGTGCGCCGGGCTGCCCGCCGGTACCCCGGCGCCCGGTGGGAGCCGCCCGCACCCCGGGACACTGGGCGTCGCGACCGCCCGCTCGGGCGATGGCGCACTGCTCGGGTGGGCCCCCGTGTTCACCGGCCGGGATCCGGACGCGGCGACCGTCGAGTGGCTGCTGGTCACCCGGGAGCGCGAGCGCATCGTGCAGGGCAGTGTCGCCGAGCCGGACGGTACCGGTGACGAGGAAGCCGTCCTGGTCGCCCTCTTCCGTGCGGCGGCCCACGCGGCCCGCACGGCGGGATTCCGCGCGCTGGACTGGCTGGACCGGGGCGACACCGGTGCGGAACTGGATGCCCGCGCGGCGGCCGAGCTGGAGGCCTCCATCCACCGGGAGTTGGGCCGGAAGTGGGGCGTCTCGGCGCTGGCCCGCTGGCAGCGCCCCGACGGCCTGCCCGTCGTACGGACCCGCCGGGCGCCCAGGGGCACGGGGTGGCAGGGCCTGGAACTGCTGACGGCCGACGGACGCACGGCGGCCCGGATCGCGACTGTGGTCGCGGGCCCCGAGGTGTACGTCGAGAGGGTCGCCCACCATGGCGTCGACGCACCCGAACTGGGCTCCCTGGTGGCGGACTTCGTCGAGCAGATCCGCGAGGACCACCCCTCGGTGGAGTCCTTCCGGGTCCGCGAACTGGATGATGAGGTGCTGGGCGCGGCGCTCAAGTCGGCCAAGCTGCGGATCAACGAACGCTGGTGGCAGTACCGGCTGCCGCTCTCCTAGGGCTCATCCGGGCGGTCTTCAGGGCTCAGGGCCTTATATGGGCTCAGGGCTCAGGGCTCACGTCTCTGGGCTCTGCGCTCTCGAGCGCTTCCAGGGGCGTTGCGGTGCCGGTGCGTGCCGTGCCAGTGCGTGCAGGGGGCGTGTGTCAGACCGCCTCGGCTTCGATGATGGAGGTCAGCGCCGGGGTCCGCACGGTGCGGTTGATGCGGAAGCCCGCGCCGCTGAGAAGGCGCTCGAACTCGGCGTGGGTGCGTTCGCGCCCCCGGAGGGTCATCAGCATGACGATGTCCAGGGCGATGGCGGGGTGCGGGGTTCCGTCGTCGGGCAGGACCGCGTCGATCACCAGCAGTTTCGTGCCCGTGGCCGCGGCACGGCGGATGCTGGTGAGGATGCGCAGGCAGTCCTCGTCCGGCCAGTCGTGAAGGATGTTCTTGAGCAGGTAGAGGTCGCCGCTCGCGGGAACAGCGGTGAAGATGTCCCCGCCCTCCGTCTGCCAGCGGTCCGCCAACTCGGCAGTGCCCAGAAGGTGGTCGGTGACCGTTTCGGGCCGGTCGAAGAGGAGACCGGTCAGGCCGGGGTGCCGTGTGAGCACGGCCCGCAGCAGACCGCCTCGGCCGCCGGCGACGTCCACGATCCGGCCGGTGCCGGGGAAGGGGTAGCTGTCGGCGATCTGCTCGTTCACGCCGGAGGTGAGCGAGGACATGGCGGTGTCGAAGAGCCGGCTGTCGTCCGGGTGGCTGCTGAGGTGGTCGAACAGCGGCAGCCCGTAGGCGCTGTCGAAGCCGGGGGCGCCGGTGCGCAGGGTGTCTTCCAGGCTCTCGGCGGAGCGGCGGAACATCGGGTCGGTGAACAGCAGCACCGCGTCCCTCTGGGAACCGGGCATATCCGTACGCAGGGAGTGCCCGGCGGATGTGAGGGCGAAGGCACCGCCGGCGTCCTGCTGGAAGATCCCGCGCACGGCGAGCAGCCGCAGCACGCGGTGCAGCGGCCCGGCCTGAATGCCTGCGTCCGCAGCCAGTTGCTCCGCGGTGAGCGGAGCATCGGCCAGACGGTCGGGGATGCGGTGGACGACGACGGCACGCAGCGCGGAGGCGTGGATGTGGCCGTACACCAGGTCATGCAGCGGCGACGCGGACCGGTGGCTGTTGACGGCGGCCGGCTGCGGCACGGGGGTCGCGGACAAGGACATACTCCTGTCGGGGAGCGAGGCGGGAAGCGAGGGGGAAGTGAGAGGCGAACTCCTCCATTGTCCGACATAAGTGCAGCTCAGGCCATGTTTCGGTACCCGTCGAAAGCGGCTCACAGGCCACTGGGACGTCGACTGAGGACACGGACGCCCGTACCCCCGTTGCGCGGCCCGAGATGCCGCCAGGCCGTCCCCGGCCTCAGCAAGGGCCTCTCGGGGGGCGGTCCGGCGGTCCTTTCTCCGCCGGCTGGAGGAGGCTGCTTCCCCGGTAGTAGCTACAGCCGATTCCCGGACGCGACGACGACCCCGTAGAGATCGGAGATCGTCGCGAGCGCGCTGTGGTGGATCTGGTCGGCGCTCAGCTCGATGCCCGCTTCAGGGGCCACTTCCGTGCCTGCTCCGGTGCCTGCTCCGGTGCCTGCCGAGCGCAGGGGGCGGGTCGCGCAGGCGTCGGCGACGACGGTGGGCCTGTTCCCGCGCAGGAAGGCTCCCTCCGCTGTGAATGTCACGCACATGTGGGTCATGAACCCGGCGATGATGACGTCCTTGTGGCCTGCGGCGTCGACGTGCTCGCCCAGGTCGGTACCGACGAAGGCGTTCGGGGCCGTCTTGACGACGACGGGCTCGCCCTCGACCGGTGCCACGGAGGGGTGGATCCGCCCGGTCTCCGTCCGGATGTCGTACGGGGTGCCCGCACCGCCGTCGTGGATGACGTGGATGACCTTCGCACCGGCCTCCCGGGCCCGCCCCAGCAGCGCGGCGGCGGAGTCGAGCGCGGCCCGCCAGCCCGTCAGCTCCATGACGCCACCGACGTAGGTGTTCTGGTAGTCGACGAGGATCAGGGTCGCTGCGGCGAGTGACGCGGGCGTCTCGTCGAAACCGTTCAACTCGCGCAGGGTCGTCGTAGCCATGGAAGTACCACCTCGGGTGTCACGTGCCGGATGTCGCGCGCTCGGTCAACCGCGCCCAGCTCGGTGAGCCGGTGTCCAGAACGCTACGGCCGCCGGAGAGTGTCGGCAATGTCGCCTAACATGCAGATCCAGACATCACTGACCCGGACATCGCTGACCCAGACATCACTGATCCAGGCGTCGCTGTCGCCACCGTGCGGAGACCCTCATGAGTGCCCTCGAACGACTCGTCGTCATCGTCCTCTTCGAGGGCGTCGACCTGCTCGACATCACCGGACCGCCGGAGGTGTTCTCCCTCGTGCGACGGGAGACGGACAACGCGACGGGTTACGAGGTCGTCCTCGCGGCCGAGACCATGGACCCCGTCACCACATCGGCGGGTGTGCGCGTACTCCCCGACATCACCTTCCATGCGGTGTCCACGCGGAGCATCGACACCCTTCTGGTCCCAGGGGCGGTCGAATTCGACAGCGACCGCCGTGTCCACGCCCTCACCGACCCCGCCGTGGTCGGCTGGGTACGGACGCTCGCCGCCAGGGCACGGCGGGTCACGTCCGTCTGTGTCGGGGCTCATCTCCTCGCCGCCGCCGGTCTGCTCGACGGCAAGCGCGCCACCACTCACTGGTCGACCGCGCAGCAACTGGCCGACGATCACCCGGGAGTCGAGGTCGACGCCGACCCGATCTTCATCCGCGAGGGCGACGTATGGACCGGCGCGGGAATCAGCGCCTGTCTCGACCTGGCACTCGCCCTGGTCGCCGACGATTTCGGCGAGGCCCTGGCGCTGCGCGTCGCCCGGCAGCTCGTGATGTATCTGAAGCGGCCGAGTGGGCAGAGCCAGTTCAGCGTGCCCCTCGAACCGGTCTCCACGACACGGCGGGTGGAAGACCTCCGCCACCACATCATGCGCAACATCGGCGAACAGCTCACCGTCGCGGACCTCGCCGCGTACGCCCATGTCGGCGAGCGGCAGCTCACCCGGATCTTCAAGGCCGAACTTGGCATGACCCCGAGCGCCTACGTCGAGTCGGCCCGCGTCGAGGTGGCGCGCAACCAGCTCGAATCCACCGATGCGACCCTGGAACGCATCGTGTCCACGTGCGGGTTCGGCACGACGGACACCCTGGTACGGGCGTTCCGCCGGCGGCTCGACACGACACCGACGGAGTACCGGCGCCGGTTCCGCGCCACCACGGGCTGACCGGTGCCACTGTCGGGCTGACCCGTGCCACCGGGGGCTGACTCCGGCAGCCGAGGCCGCGGGTCACATCGCGTTCTCGCAGGTCAGGGGTGTCTTCAGTGGTTCAGCCGCCGGTTCATCCACCTGGGTCTGTCGGTGCCGGGCGGTAGTCTGGGACCCATGAAACCGCGTGATCTTGAGAACCTCGTGCAGCTGCGCCGGGCCCGGGATCTGATCGACCGGGAGTACGCGCGTCCGCTCGACGTGCCGACGATGGCCCGGCACGCGCTCATGTCGCCGGGGCACTTCTCGCGGCAGTTCCGGGCGGCCTACGGCGAGACGCCGTACAGCTACCTCATGACCCGCCGCATCGAGCGGGCGATGGCGTTGCTGCGCGGCGGTATGGGTGTGACCGACACGTGCATGGAGGTCGGCTGTACGTCGCTCGGTTCGTTCAGCTCGCGGTTCAGCGAACTCGTGGGGGAGTCACCGACCGCGTACCGCGCCCGCGAGCACGGTGCCGTCACGGCGATGCCCCCGTGCGTCGCGAAGGTACGCACCCGGCCGGTCAGGGGCACACCGCCCGGAACCACACCGCTCAGAACCACACCGCTCAGAACCACGCAGCCCGGCGACGCACAGCCGGGCACCGAGCAGCCCGGCACCGCACAGCCCGGCGCCGCATCGGTCAGGATTCGAGAAGCGGGCCGAGCGGCCGCCGCCTAGCGTTGGCCCCATGACCATTGCACTCCAGTACTGCCACATCACCGTCAACGACCCGGACGAGGCCCTCACCTTCTACCGTGACGCGCTCGGCCTTGAGGTGCGCAACGACGTCGCGTCGGGCGGCTTCCGCTGGGTCACTCTCGGCAGCCCGTCCCAGCCCGGCCTTGAGATCGTGATCTCGGAACCGCACGCCGGCCGGTCCCAGGCCGACGGCGACGCCCTGCAGGAACTGCTCACCAAGGGCGTCCTGCCGAACATCGTCTTCTCCTCCGACGATGTCGACGCGACCTTCGAGAAGATGCTGGCGTCCGGCGCCGAGGTGCTCCAGGAGCCCATCGACCAGCCCTGGGGCCCGCGCGACTGCGCGTTCCGTGACCCCTCCGGCAACATGGTGCGGATCTCCCAGGCGCCGAAGGCGTAACGGGCCTCCAACCCGTGGTATCCCGCTGCGCGACAGCAACTGGGCGCCCGGTAAAGGCCCATGGCAGACTCAGCGGGTGCAGATCGGGATGCTGGGTCCTTTCGAGGTTCGCACGGACGACGGCGCCTTGGTCGACGTGCCGGGTGCGCGGCTGCGCGGGGTGCTGACCGCCCTCGCGCTCAAACCGGCGCAGGCGGTGCCGAAGGCGTCGCTCGTCGACTGGATCTGGGGGGAGCACCCGCCCGCCGACGCGGCGAACGCCCTGCACCGCTTGGTGTCCCGGCTGCGGAAGGCCCTGCCGTACGGGGTGATCGAGGGGCATCGGGACGGCTACCGGCTGACGGTGGAGCCCGATGCGGTCGACGCCGTACGGTTCGAACGCCTCGTCGGCGCGGCCCGTGTCCGTATCGAGGACGGTTCCCGGCGGGTGCGGCTGCTGCGTGAGGCCCTTGAGCTGTGGCGCGGTGAGGCCATGCAGGACATCGGGCTGCGGGACAGCGAGGCGTTCGACGCCGCCGTCGTCCGGCTCGACGGGTTGCGCCTGACCGCCACGGAGGAGCGGTTCGAGGCGGAGGTCGCCGTCGGGCGCGGTGCGGAGGTGGTCACGGAGCTGACCGACCTGGTGGCCGCGCACCCCCTGCGGGAGCGGTTCGTCGCCGCTCTGATGCGTGCCCTCGTCGCGGCCGGCCGCGACAGCGAAGCGCTGCTGGTGTACCAGCGCGCGAGGGAGGCCCTGGACGACGCGCTGGGCGTCGGCCCCTCGCCGGACCTGGCCGGGCTGCACGTCGCGCTGCTGCGGGGCGAGTTGAGGCGCGACGAGTTGACGCGCGACGCGGCGGGACGCGACGAGGTGGGGCGCAACGAGTCGGGGCGCGGCGTTTCGGGGCGCGACGCGGCGGGGCGAGGGGAGCCGGGGCGCGGTGCGCCTGGGCCGGGGGAGGACGCGAGCCGTAAGACCAACCTGCGCGCCGAGTTGACCACCTTCGTCGGCAGGGGCGCCGATGTCACCGCGGTCCGTGAGCTCGTCGCCGAGCACCGGCTCACCACCGTGATCGGGCCGGGCGGCTCGGGCAAGACGAGGCTGGCCACCGAGTCCGCGCGCACGCTGCTGAGCGAAATGCCGGACGGGGTCTGGCTGGTGGAGCTCGCCGCCATCGGCGCGGACGGTGACGTGGCACAGCCGACGCTCACCGGGCTGGGCCTGCGGGACGCCCTGCTCGGCGGGGCCCCGAACGCCGAGCTGACGGACCGGCTCATCGCCGCGATCCGCGAGCGCGAGACCCTGCTGATCCTGGACAACTGCGAGCATGTGATCGAGTCCGCCGCGGTGTTCGCCCACCGGGTGCTCGGGGAGTGCCGGCGGCTGCGGATCCTGGCGACGAGCCGGGAACCGCTCGGCATCACCGGGGAGGCACTGTGGCAGATCGAGCCGCTGGCCCTGCCGGGGAGGGACGCGGGTCCGCGGGAGATCGAGTCCTCGCCAGCCGTCCAGCTGCTGCGGAACCGGGCCGGGGCGGTGCGACGGGACCTGGTGGCCGATGCCCGCACGCTGGCGACGATGGTACGTATCTGCCGGGCGCTGGACGGGATGCCGCTGGCGATCGAACTGGCCGCTGCCGGTCTGCGCACCATGTCCGTCGATCAGCTCGCCAACCGGCTCGACGACCGGTTCCGCCTGCTGACCAGCGGCAGCCGGACCGCGCTGCCCAGGCACCGGACGCTGCGCGCGGCGGTCGACTGGAGCTGGGAACTGCTCACCGGCGCCGAGCGGACGGTCCTGCGCAGACTCTCGGTGTTCGCCGGCGGCGCGAGCCTGGAAGCGGCCGAACGGGTCTGCGCGGGGGACGCCGTCGAGCAGGAGCAGGTGCTCGAACTGCTCACCGCGCTGACCGAGAAGTCACTGCTGCTCGCCGACGGCGACAGCGCCCCGCGCTACCGGATGAGCGGCACGATCAAGGAGTACGCCGGGCACCGGCTCGCGGAGGCGGGGGAGTCGGACCTGGCGCGCCACGCGCACTTGGCCTGCTTCACCGAGCTCACCGAGACCGCGGAGCCGCACCTGCGCCGCGCCGAGCAACTGGACTGGCTGGCCACGCTCGAAGCCGAGCACGACAACATCGGTGCGGCGATGCGCGGCGCGCTCGCGGCGGGCGAGGCGCAGGGGGCGATGCGGCTCGCGGCGGGTGCGGGCTGGTACTGGTGGCTCGGCGGGCGCAGAACCGAGGGCATCGAGCTGATCACGGCGGCCACCAGGACGCCCGGCGAGGTGACCGACGAGGTC
The DNA here is from genome assembly GCF_041433995.1 of Streptomyces sp. NBC_00466. Lineage (NCBI taxonomy): Bacteria > Bacillati > Actinomycetota > Actinomycetes > Kitasatosporales > Streptomycetaceae > Streptomyces > Streptomyces sp. NBC_00466. The sequence goes on from NZ_CP107896.1 coordinate 3,593,734, forward strand.
CGGGCCATGGTGTACGCGCTGGTCGTGCTGTTCGTGAGCTCCGGGCGTGGCGACGAACACCAGGCCGCGGAGTGGATCCACCAGGCGTACCGGTTCAGCCGGAGTGGCACCGGCAGCCGGCGCTATCCGCTGCTGGGGCTCGTCGACGCGCTGGAACGGATGCTGCAGGCACCCGACGCGTTCCTGACGGCGTTCGAGCCGCTGCTCGACGACGAGGACCCCTGGGTGCGCGCGCTGGCCCGGCTGCACCTGGGCAAGATGCGGATCATGGCCGGTCTGGCCGGGGAGGGCGGCCAGGACCGCCGGGACGGGCAGGACGCCGACAGGCATCTGGAGATGGCGCTCGCCGAATTCCGCGCGCTCGGCGAGCGGTTCGGGATCTCGTTCGCCCAGACCGAGCTGGCGGACCGGATCGCCGTACGCGGCCGGTTCGCCGACGCGTGCGAGTACTACGAGCAGGCGATAGCCGTCGTCACCGAGGTCGGCGCCACCGAGGACGTCATCCGGATGCGTTCGCGGCAGGCGCAGTTGTACTGGCTGCTCGGTGACGAGGCCGCCTGCGCGGCCGCCATCGCCGAGGCGGAGCGGTGTGCGGAGCGGGTCACCTGGCCGGACGCGCTGGCCGAGCTGGCCCTCGCGAGGGCGGAACTCGCCAGGTGGGGAGGTAACGCCGAGGAGGCGCGCCATCAACTCGGCATCGCGACAGCGAAGTTGGGCGAGGAAGCGCAGCGAGCGCACAACCGCGCGGTGGCGCACGACCTGCTCGGCTACCTCACCGACGACCTCGGCGAGGCCCGGGCGCACCGGGCTGCGGCCTGCGAGGCGGCGGCCGAGGCGGGACATGTGCCGCTGATCGCGCTGGTGCTCGTCGGGGTCGCGGACCTGGCGCTGCGCCGCGACGAGCCCGAGCAGGCCGCGCGGCTGCTTGCGGCGAGCACGGGCGTACGCGGGCTGCGGGACCGCTCTCATCCGGACGTGGCCCGGATCGAGCAGGCCGCGCGGAGCCGCCTCGGCGACACGCTGTTCGCCGAGGCGGCTCTGGAGGGGACGCGGACCAGCTGGTCCCAGCTGGTCGAGGTCACGCTCGCTTCTTGAACGTGGAGACCGCCCACACGTATCCGAGTACGAGGAACCCGACGCACCAGGCGAGGGCCGCGATGGCGTCGCCGCCGGACGGGTGGCCGGCGATGAGACCGCGCAGCGTCTCGATGACGGGCGTGAAGGGCTGGTACTCCGCGAACTGCCGGACGCCCGCCCCCATGGTGTCGGCGGGCACGAACGCGCTGCTCAGGAACGGCAGCATGATCAGCGGTACGGCGGCCAGGCCGGCCGACTCGGCGGTCTTCGCGGCCAGGCCCAGGGCGACGGTGAGCCAGCCGGCCGCGAAGCTGAGCAGCACGATCAGACCGATCACGCCGAGCCAGTCGAGCGCGCTCGCCTCCGGGTTGAACCCCATCGCGAAGGCCACCCCGATGATGGCCGCGCAGGCCACCAGGCAGCGCACCGCGGTGACGACGACGTGCCCGGTCAGCACGGCACCGCGGGAGACGTCCATGACCTTGAACCGGTTGATGACGCCTGTCGTCATGTCGGAGTTCACGGCTGTCGCGGTGGCCCCGAGCCCGTAGCTGATGGCCATCACGAGCAGCCCGGGCGTCGCGTAGTCGATGTAGTCGACGCCGACGTCGAACGCGCCGCCGAACACCTTGACGAACATGAGCATCATCACGATCGGGAACAGGACCGCGTTGAACACCGTGGTGGGGTTCCGCAGGGTGTGCTTCAGGTTGCGGCGCAACATGATCGCCGAATCGGCCAACGGCATCGAGACAGTGCTCACTGGGCCATCTCCTCAGTAGTGGTGCTGGTGTTGGTGTCCGCGTTCGTGCCGGTGCCGGTGCCGGTGTCCGTGTCCGTGCCGGTGTGCTCGGTCAGGGCGAGGAAGACGTCGTCGAGGTCCGGTGTGTGTACGGAGAACTCCGCGGCGTTGAGCGCGTGCTCGTCGAGCCGGTCGAGGAGCACCCGCAGTGACCTCGACTCGCCGTCGCTGGGCACCCGCAGGGTCAGTTCCTCGTCGTCCCGCGTGGACCCGGCCAGGACCCGCGCCGCCGTGTCGAGTTCGTCGCGGCCGGCGAACCGGAGCCGGACGTGGGTGCCGGGGATCTGGCGCTTGAGCTCCTCGGGGGTGCCCTGGGCGACCAGGTGGCCCTGGTTGAGCACCGCGATCCGGTCGGCGAGCTGGTCGGCTTCCTCCAGGTACTGGGTGGTGAGGAAGATGGTGGTGCCGTCGGCCACCAGCTCGCGGACGATCCCCCACATCGTGCGCCTGCTGCGCGGGTCGAGACCCGTCGTCGGCTCGTCCAGGAAGATGATCTGCGGGTTGCCGACCAGCGTCATCGCCAGGTCCAGCTTCCGGCGCATACCGCCGGAGTAAGTCGCCACCATCTTCTGCGCCGACTCCACCAGGTCGAACCGCTCAAGGAGCCGCGTGACCACCTGGTCGCCGGAGCGCACGCGCTTCAGGTCCGCCATCAGCTGGAGGTTCTCCCGGCCCGTCAGCAGCTCGTCCACCGCTGCGAACTGGCCGGTGACGCCGATGAGCTTGCGCACGTCCTTGGTCGCGGACACCACGTCGTGCCCGGCGACGTGCACGGTTCCGGCGTCGGCTTTCATCAACGTCGTCAGGACGTTCACCGTTGTCGTCTTGCCCGCCCCGTTCGGGCCGAGCATGGAGAAGACCGATCCGGCGGCGACATCGAAGTCGATGCCGTCGAGGACGACTTTGTCGCCGTATGCCTTCCGCAGGCCTGAAACCGCAATCGCTGAAGTTTTCATGCCTCTACGGTCGCGACCTGGGCTGTCACCGCCCTGTCACGCGCCTGACACGACGGCTGACACGGCCAACGGCGCGGCCAACGGCCCGGCCTCAATCGCGGCCGGGGTGGTCTAGCCGGGCTGCCGGCCGGCCTTGCGCACGTGTGACGTCGTTGCCGTGACAGGCCGGCCGCTCCGGTCCAGAACGTGGAAGCGGGGCACTTCCCGCCCGTCGCGGTCGGTCAGGACGGAGTGGTCCTCGCCGCGAGCGAAGGCGTGGTGTTCCCCCCACTGCCTGAGCGCGACGATGACCGTGAACAACTCACGCCCGGCGTCGGTGAGTTGGTATGTGTGCCGCTTGGCTCCGGGGGGTGTGCTCGTGGCGAGGATGCCGTGCGCGGTGAGCTTCCGCAGCCGGTCGCTGAGGATGTTGCGGGCGACGCCGAGGCGGCTCAGGAAGTCGGTGAACGACGCGGCGCCGTCCATGGCGTCACGGACGATGAGCAGGCTCCACCGGTCGCCCACGAGATCAACCGTGCGCGCGACCGGGCACATCGGATCGGTCCACTTCTGGTCGGTCGGCACCGCGTCCGTCATCGGACTCCTCCCGAATGAGTTGCAGATCAAAACCATTATGCCCTACGCTCGAATCGGTTTCACATCGCAACCAATCGAATCAACGGGGGTGGGCGGGGATGTCGTCGACGACGACGATCACAAGCGGTCAGCGTTTCGTCCTGGCGTCGGTGTGCGCGGTGGCGGTGTCCGCGATCTACGCGATCCAGCCGGTGCTGGAGGCTGCGGGCAACGACCTCGGGATGGCCGAGTCAACGCTGGGTTGGCTGGTCGCGGCCGGCCAACTCGGTTATTTCGCCGGGCTCGTGCTGCTGGTGCCGCTCGGGGATGTCCTCAACCGGCGCACGCTGATCGTCGGGCACCTGATTCTCACCGGCGCAGGTGCGACGATCACATGTCTCGCGCCCAGCGGAGTGATCGCCGGGGCCGGTCTGGCGGTTGCGGGCCTGTTCGCGGTGGTGGTGCAGATCACGGTCGCCTACGTCGCGGCCACCTCGCCGGAAGGCGAGCGCGGCCGCAACATCGGCACCGTCACCTCGGGGGTAGTGCTCGGGATCCTCGGCGTCCGCGTGCTCGCGGGCGTGCTGGGAGACAGCATCGGCTGGCGGGCCGTCTACGCCGTACTCGCCGTCCTCTGCGTCGCTCTCGCCCTGGTCGCGCACGTAACCCTCGACCCCGACGTCCGACCGGCGGGTGCCCGCTACCGGGACGCCCTCGCCGCCGCGGGACGTCTCGTCGTCACCGACCGGCTCTTTCTCAGCCGCGGGCTGATCGCGTTCTTCCTGTTCGCGTCCTTCGGCACCCTGTGGAGCGGGCTGGCCCTGCCGTTGGGGGCCGCGCCCTGGCATTTCGGTACGACGGCCATCGGACTGTTCGGCCTGGCCGGCCTCGTCGGCGCCGTGGCCGCCTCTCGCGCGGGAGTCTGGGCCGACGCGGGGCGCGCCCGGACCGTCACCGGCTGGTCGCTGGCGCTGCTGGCCGCGTCCTGGACGCTCACCGCACAGACGACACCGACGCTGTGGCTGCTCATCGCGGGCGTCGTACTGCTCGACTTCGCGGTCCAGGCCGTGCACGTGAGCAATCAGCACCTGCTCACCGCCGCGCACCCCGAACGCTCCAGCAGCGTCATCGGCGCCTACATGGCCTTCTACTCACTCGGCTCCGCCCTCGGCGCCACCACCACGACATGGGCGTACACCTCCGCAGGGTGGTGGGCGTCCTGCCTGCTCGGCGCTGCGTACGCCGTCGCTGCGCTGGCCGTGTGGGCACTCGCACGGCACGCTACGGCTTCCCCTCGCGCGTCCATGGCCCCGGCCCCGGCCCCGGCCCCGGACCCGGCCCCGGACCCGGCTTCGGCTTCGGCTTCGGAGGAACTCGCGTGAAGCCGTAGCCCCGTCCGTAACCTCATCCCGTCCGTAACCTCACCCCGTCCGTAACCTCACCGCGTCCGTAACCTCACCGCGCCCGCGCGCCTGGCCCTTCCGCTCCGCAGCAGTCGAACCTCCGCGTGTGCTCAATCGGCGTGAAGGACCCGAAAACGCCCGGGTTCCGCCGGATCCCGATCAACGACCTGGACCGGCGCCCAAGCCCACTGCCACACGCTGATGCCTGGCGTACGGGAGAACTGGATCTGCCCGCGGGTCCCTTCGACCGCAACGTGCGACCAGGCTTCGGCAGTACGCGCCCGGTCCACGCCGTGCGAACGCAGCACATCGGCGAGGACGGTGACCGTGTCGTAGCCCTCGAAGGCGACGAAGGAGGGCGCTTCGCCCAGCTGTTCGCGGAGGACCGTATCGACTCGTGCACCGAGTGGGCCGAGACGCTCGGGCAGGTAACGCAAGAACGGGATCGCGGCCCCGTCGTCGCCCAGCGACGTCGCCCATTCCGCGAACTCCGGTTGCCCGGCCGGAGCGCCGATCATGATCCCGGAGAGGCGCTGGTCGCGGCGGACGGACCGGACGATCGACACGGCGGGTTCCGGGTGGCCGACCAGCAGAAGGAGGGCTGTCGCTCGCTGGTCGACGAGTGCGTCGCACACGGCCGCGGGGGTGAGCGCGCCCATGTCGAGTTCGGTGACGGTGCCGCCGCGTGGAGCGAGGCAGTCCCGCAGAATGCGGGCCCCGGACGCCCAGTAGACACTCGGCTGGGCTGCTACGGCGATGCGGCTGTGGCCGGCGCCGAGGAGGAAGTCCGCGTAGATCTGCCAGCCGTGGGACTGCGCCGGGGCGATGCGAGCGACCCATTCCGTCGGCTGTTCGGTGAGCGCGTCGAGAACCGCTGACGAGCAGAGGAACGGCAGCCCGAGGGCATCGGCCCTGGCGGCAGCGGCGCGAGCGACGACGCTGTGATACTCCCCAGCCACGGCAGCCACACCCAGACGGGCCAATTCATCCACGGCCGCCGCGGCCTTCTGCGGATCGGCAGCGGTGTCCCGGACCACCAGTTCCAGTGGCCTTCCGCCGATCCCGCCGGCGTCATTGACTTCGCGAACGCCCAGCTGGAGCCCGGCGAGCAAGTGCCGGCCTGCCTCGCCCCACCCGGGCCGAGTCAACGGAACGAGAGCGCCGATCCGGACGGACGACCCGTCAGTTCGGCCCGTACCAGGGGTAGATGATGACGTATTCATGCGCTGGCGTCTCCTGTGTGACGATGCGGCGGCAGCCTGCCCGGACCACAGAGGGCCAAGGCCGCCCGGTGGTACGCGTTCATCCCATCCCATCCCATCGCATCTCGACGCGGCGGCCGCACCTGGGTGACCATGCCGGACACCAGATCACCTGCGGCAGGGACCAGCTCCGGTGCGACCCGAAGTGCGTGTCACTCGCTGCTACTGCTGGAGCTCCATGACGTCGGCGACCACGCAGCTGACGTTGTCGGGGCCGCCGGAGCCGTTGGCGCGGGCGATGAGTTCGTGGACTGCCTGCTCGGGCTCCCTGGTCTCGGAGATCACCCGGTGGATCTCTTCGGTCGGCACGACGGTCGACAGGCCGTCGGAGCAGAGCAGGTACCGGTCTCCCCGCTCGACGTCGTGCAGGCGCATGTCGGGGGTGCCATCGGCTCCTTGGCCCAGAGCACGTATCAGCAGCGACCGCTGCGGGTGGGAGGCGGCTTCTTCCGGGCTGAGGCGTCCTTCGTCGACCATCGACTGGACCATGGTGTGGTCGTGGGTGATCTGGAACAGCTCTCCGTCGCGCAGGAGGTAGACGCGGGAGTCGCCGATGTGGACGAGGGCGAGTTGTGATCCCGTCCAGAGCATCGCGGTGAGCGTGGTCCCGGCCTCTTCGGAGGAGGAGCCGGTCCCGCCGACGCCGTGCACGGCCTGTTCGGCCTGTTCGATCGCGTCTTCCAGGACGTTGAGGAGATTGCCTGCCGGGACGCTGTCGGTTTCGAGGTGCTTGAGCGCGTCGACGGCGGCTGCGCTGGCGTGAGCTCCTTGGCTGCCGCAGCCGTCGGCGACGGCGAGCAGGCGGGGTCCGGCGTAGGCGGTGTCCTGGTTGCTCGTGCGGACGAGGCCGGTGTCGGACCGAGCGGCGTAACGGATTTCCAGGGGCTTCGTAGTCGGGGACATGACGGGGTCCTTCCAGGACAGGTGGTCGATGAGGAAGGCGGCCAGGTCCCGCCGTGCGGCGGTGCCGGCTTCGACCTGAGCCCAGAACGCGCGGATCTCCTGGGCCGCCGGGCCTGCCTCCAGCGTGCAGATGCGCTGGATGCGGGCCAGCGGCATTCCCAGGCGCCGGAGCCAGGCGACCAGCCGGGCCTGATCCACTTGTTCCGGTGCGTAGAGGCGGTAGCCGGTCACCGGGTCGACGCGAGCGGGGGTCAGCAGGCCGAGCTCGTCGTAGAGACGCAGTGCCTTCGGCGACAGGCGGGACGCCTTCGCGAACGTCCCGATGGTCAGAAACCCCATGCCCGCTCCTCCTCGTGCCGAGCACATCGCCCGGCCCCACCGATGCTGCGGCCTCCCCCAAGGTGAAGGTCAACCGGCGCGCATGCCGCCGTGCCGGAGGGCGGGCGTACCGAGCCCCTCAGCTCTTGACGGACTCCGCGATCTGCCGGGCGGCCTGGGCGGGCGTGAGGTGCGTGGTGTCGACGACCTCGGCCTCGCCGTGCAGCCATGTGCGGGCCGCCTCGGCGTAGGGCTCAAGGTACTGGAGACGGAACGTGGAGTTGGGGCCGACCACAGTGTCGCCCGCGATGCGCCCACGCAGGGTGTCCTGGTCGGCGTGGAGGACGAAGTGCCGTACTGGGATGGCATGTTGGGCGAGGCCCGTGCTGATCTCGCGCCAGTACTGCTCGACCAGGACAGTCATGGGCATCACCAGGATGCCGCCGGTGTAGTCGAGTACGCGGCGGGCGGTCTCGACGACCAGCTGCCGCCACGGCGGCCAGTGCTGGAAGTTGTCCGCCCACGGCAGTCCGGGCGTGATGTCCATGAGCGTCTCGCCGACCTTCTCGGCGTCGAACACCCGTGAATCCGGGAGGAGCGGCTGTACGAGTGCGCTGGTCGTCGTCTTGCCTGCGCCGTGAGTGCCGTTGAGCCATACGATCATGGGACCGACGCTAGCGGTGTGCGGGCCGCACGTCGGTACCCATCACGTCACAGAACGGGTGCGGCATCCGAGCGGCGATCTCGTCGGCGTCCGTAGATGAACAGGGCGGTGAACAGGGCGTCGACCGGACGGTCGCTGCCGCCCTGCTGGTACGTGAACCCGGAACCGCTTTGCCGAACCGGCAACAAGACTCGTACCGTCCGCGCCGTCACGCGCATGATGGGGTACCGATCTTGGCGTACGGCAGGTCGAGAACCCTGGAGGATTCATGTCGCAGGCCATGGAAGTCACGCACCGGCTGGTGTCCTCACCCGCGGGCCGGATCCACTTGGCGGAGCAGGGCACCGGGCCGCTGGTGCTGCTCGTTCACGGTTTCCCGGAGTCCTGGTACTCCTGGCGCCACCAGCTGCCGGCCCTGGCCGCGGCCGGGTACCGCGCGGTCGCGATCGATGTCCGCGGGTACGGCCGTTCCTCCAGGCCCGGCGACCCCGAGGCGTACCGGATGCTGGAGCTGGTGGAGGACAACGCCGCCGTGGTGCACGCCCTGGGCGAAGAATCCGCGGTGATCGTCGGCCATGACTGGGGGTCGCCCATCGCTGCCAACTCCGCCCTGGTCAGGCCGGACGTCTTCCGCGCGGTGGGGATGCTCAGTGTTCCGTACGCCCCGCGCGGCGGGCCGCGGCCCAGTGAGGTCTTCACGCGGTTGGGCGGGGACGACGAGTTCTACGTCTCCTACTTCCAGGAGCCCGGCCGGGCCGAGGCCGAGATCGAGCCCGACGTGCGCGGCTGGCTCGCAGGCATCTACGCCGCCCTGTCCCCCGACACCATGCCCGCGTCCGACGCGCCCGACCCGCACTTCGTCGGCCGGGGCGGAAGGATGCGCGACCGTTTCCCCGCCGGCCGGCTGCCCGGCTGGCTCAGCGAGGACGAACTGGACGTCTATGCCGGGGAGTTCGAGCGGACCGGCATGAGCGGGGCGCTCAACCGCTACCGGAACATGGACCGGGACTGGGAGGATCTCGCCGACTTCGACGGCGCGCCCCTCACTCAGCCGTCCCTGTTCATCGGTGGCGGCCTGGACGCCTCCACGATGTGGATGGCCGATGCGATCAAGGCGTACCCCACCACCCTGCCCGGCCTGGTCTCCTCCCGGATCCTCGACGGCTGCGGCCACTGGATCCAGCAGGAGAACCCCGCCGAGATCAACCGGCTCCTGACCGACTGGCTCGCCTCCCTGCCCGCCTGAAGCCTCTCCCGAATCCCGAATCCCGAATCCCGGACCCGTGTACGGGGCGGCCGGGGGAGTCCGCTGATCTGGCCTTCGCGGTGGGCTGGTCATGCATCCTCAACCGGGCGGGGCGGCGAGCCGGCCAGCGGTGAGGAGTCTTCGTACCGGACCTCGTAGACGCGCTCGGCGAACTTCCAGTCGGCGCCGGTGCGCTGGTAACGGTCGTGGTAAATGGCGTAGTTGAACCCTCCGCGGCCGTCGCGGCCACGCCCGATCTCTGACATATACGCGCGGCCGGAAGCGGTGTCGCCGTCAAGCCGGATCACGCCCGGGTGCGTGTTCTGTACGAGGAAATCCACAAAATCCGGCACCCGCCTGCCCCAGGCACGGATCGCCTCCCGGCCTTCGAGTTCAACGGGAATGTTGGGCATGCGCAGCGCGCCGTCCGGTGTGAACAGCAGAGCGATACGGTCGTAGTCGCGCATCATCACCGCGTCGGTGAACTCTCCGCGCAGCGCCTCGATCTCGACGCGATCCGCGATGGACTGAAAGTCACTCATCGGTTCCTCCGTAAGTTGTTGGGCGGCCCGAGAGGGCTGAGCGTGGCCCGGATGCAGGCAAGGCGCGATCGCCCGGTGGCCGCGGGGTTCCTGCTCGCCGGCCGGCGTGTTCGTCTCGGCAAGTACGACGACACGGCCCTCTGGAATGTGACACGGCCCGGCTGTCCTGTCGCGCTGCGCCTGGCCTGCGGTGGGATGCTGACCTGCGCGGTTGCCCTGTTCGCTCCTTCGGCTCGGCTCGGCTCGGCTCGCTCCTTAGGGCCGGAAGTCGCACCGAGGCGGTGTGACTCGCAGCGATAGCTGTCACCGAGCGAGAGATCTGACCTTGCCTTCTCGGTCACGTTCGCAGCGATGGTTGTCACCAAATGTTCGGGCTACTTGTCACAAGGTTCGTGTTCGCAGTCGGGTTGTCACCAATTTCGAAGCGCGCTGGTGTGGGCGCCGTGGGCGTGCGTTTGCTTGAAGGCATGGCCGATGAGTACGGACTGCTGCCTGCGGCAGCCCCTGAGGCGGGGGCGGTGTGGTCGCACCGCTGCCGCTGGGACGACTTGCTGCTACGGGCGTCGGCTGTCTCTGGACGTCAGGATCTGGATCTCGCGGATGGCTGGACTCGTCGCTGGGCGGTCACCTTGAACCTCGGAGGCGGCGAACTGATCGTGCCGGTCCGGGACCTTGCCCAGGATCAGCTTCCTGGGGTCGGGCCGGTTCGCTGGTTCTCGTGGCATCGGCGGCAGCGTCATCGGCCTGGGCTTCAGTACATGGTCAGCACAGGACGGCATCACGGCTTCGAGAGTCTGGAGGAAGCGAAGGTACTGCTCGCGCTGGACTTCGCCGGCCAGGTGCGGGAGGTGGTCCCGCAGCCCTTGAAGCTGCAGTTCCGGACCGGCGGCGGGCCGCGTGTCCATGTTCCGGACTTCTTGGTGCTGTCCCGGGCCGGGGTGTGCCTGATCGATGTCCGACCGCTCGACCGGGTGCGCGCGAAGGACGTCGAGTCGTTCGCCGCCGCCTTTGAGATGGCACTGGCCTGCGGCTGGGAATACGTAGTGGCCGCAGGCTGGAGGCGACACGTCTTCACCGGGCTGGACGCTTTGTCCTGCCAGCGCCGCCCGCTGCCCGATCCACTCGGGCTGCGGGCGGATCTCCTGGAACGGGCTCGGTCCCGGGTGACGTTCGGGGAACTCGTGGCTACCTCCACGGTTCCGGCGCTGGCTCGGGCAGAGCTGCTGCACCAGCTCTGGCACCGTTCGCTCGGTATCGATCTTTCTGTCCCGCTGAGTGACCGCTCGTTGGTCGAGCCCGCAGGCGAGACCCTGTGAATCCTCCGCTGGCGCTTGATCTCGCTCCGGGGGCCGGGCTTGTCCTGGACGGGGTGGAGTGGACTGTCGAACGGCATGAGCCCCATCTGGGACGGGTCGTGGTACGCGATCCGGCGGGAGCCCGCCAGCACTTGACCTTCCGGTTCCTCGTCAACCATCCGACTTGTCGGCCGTCCTCACGCACAGCGGCCGACGGCCCGGACCGCGGGCGGCAGCCCGCGTCCGTGGCCGATCTTCCGCCGGGGAAGCTGGAGTTGGTCCGGCTGCGAATGGCCCATCTGCTGGAGGTGGGCACCGGGTTCCGTAGCGGAAATCCGGAGGATCCCAGGCCGGGAGAACCGAGGCCGTGTTACGACCCGGCCACCACCACGCTGACCGAGCGACGGTGGGCCAAGGTCGCCGAGCTGGCAGCGATGGACCGGCAGGAGGCCCAGCTGCTGGGACTGGACCGGGTCGGTTACCGCACGCTGATCCGCTGGGAGCGTGGCCGTGAGCGGTCCGGGCTGATCGGATGCGCCGATGACCGGTGGCTGCGGCCAGGCGGGCGCCGCCCGAGTATCGGCCCGGAGATCCGGGAGGCGATCTTCGCGGTCCACGCCGAACTCCAGGGCCGGTCCCGGGTCGGGATGGCCACCCGCACCCGCCTGATCCATCAATACGTACGCGAGACCTACGGGCCCGACCTTCACGTCCCGTCATACAACACGCTGCGGCAGGTCTGGCACGAGTGGTTTGGCCCCAGCGGGTCACGGCCGCGCAACCTGGGGGCGGCTGATCTGCCGGTACGGTCCGGGCATGTGCTGGTCGACCGTCCCGGGCAGGTGGTCGCGCTGGACACCACGGTGCTGCCGGCGATGGTCCGCGAAGGTGTCTTCGGCGAGCCGGTCAGGGCCCACCTGACCCTCGCGCTGGATGTGTTCACCCATTCGCTCTGTGCTTTCCGGCTCACGCTGGTGTCGGACACCGCGGTGGACGCGGCGATGATGCTGCGTGACGTCATGCTGCCACTGCCGATGCGGCCGGAGTGGGGACCGGAGATGGAGTGGCCGTATCCGGGGCTGCCGTCCGCGCTGGTGGCCGAGTTCGCTGGCCATCCGGTGGCCGGGCTGCCGTTCTTCAGCCCGGAGACAGTCACCACCGACCACGGGTCTGTCTACCGCAACCACCACCTGGTGGAGGTCGAGCGGAAGCTGGGCTGCAACATCCTTCCGGCCCGGGCCCTGCGGCCTCCGGACAAGCACGCCGTCGAGCGGGCCTTCGGTGCGATCAGGACGATGCTGTTCGAGCACCTGCCCGGCTACACCGGCGTTGACGCCGCCGACCGCGGGGCCGCCCCCGAGGACGAGGAGGTGCTGACGCTGGAAGAAATGGAACACCTTGTCGCCACCTGGATCGTGGGGATCTGGCAGCGGAGGCACCTGGGCGAGTACGCCCCGGCCTGGGACGTCGGCGGTAGCCACAGCCCCAACACCCTGTTCGCGGGAGCAGACCGGTCTGGGGCTGCGGCTGCCGCAGCCGGACCTCTACTACGAGCTGCTGCCGTCCCATCCCATCTCCGTGCTGCGGGAGCGCGGAGTGAAGATCAGGGGCCTTTGGTATTACGGCGACGCGCTTGAGCCCTACCTGAACGAGCGCTCGGCCCGGGGCGGGAAGTTCAAGGGCCGCTGGTGCGTCCACCGCGAACCGCGCGACCGCCGCACCGTGTTCTTCCAGGACCCCCTCACCCACAACTGGCACGAACTGCGCTGGACCGGATTGCCCCCGGTCGGTACGGTCCCCGCGTTCGGCGACCGACGGGTCTCCGAGCTACTGGCAGCCGCACGCGAGGCAGACATGCGGCCCCGCACGGATGCCGAACTGCTGCCCCTGCTGCTGGAGATCCTCGCCGCCCGGGTCCCGGTCAGCAGCTGGAAGACGGCCACCACCCGCTCGGAACGCATCAACCACGCCCGGGACGAGACCCAGGCCCGGGCCGCCGCCGAGGACCGGGCAGCTGCCCCGGCCCCAGTCCCACCGGTCACCCCCATACCGCAGCGCGTCGAGCAAGCCGTCTCCGGCCTGGACACCGAGCGCCGGCACCGCCGCGAGGAGGCGGTGACAAGACGTCCCACCAAACCCGCGCGGCTGGGAGCGAGTTACCGCACCGGCAACCTGTTCCTGCTGCCCGAAGACGACACCGACCACACCCAATCCGACCCGCCGGATGAGGGAGCGTGAGCCATGGACGACCGCGCCACGAGCGGTGACGGCGAGGCGGGCATCGTCTCGTTCCTGCGGGCCGGACCACCACCGGACCGGCTCAGCTTCGAGGGATGGCAGCGCTGGCGCACGACCCGCAACGCCTTCATCCCGGCTCCCCGGCTGAGCCCGGACCAATACCAGGCCCTGCCCACTCGCCGCCGGGCCCTGCACGATCTGCACCGCACCGCCTCGCACGTCAACCTCGGGCTGCAGGAGACCCCGATGAGCCGCCGGGTCACCACGCTGATGAGATCCCGCATCCAGAACAACGCACTGAACTTCACCCCCGGCACCCGCGACGGCCTGATGATCAGCGGGGGCGGCTACCAGGGCAAGACCGAGACAGCATGCGAGGCCGCAGCGGCCTTCGAAGACTTCTGGCGCGACCTCCACCAGCAGCTCAACCCCAACGCGATCGAGGGGACCCGGGACCTGTTCGTCCCCGTCGCCTACTGCCAGACCCCGGTCAAGGCCACCCCGAAAGGGCTCTGCGAGGCGATCCTCGACTTCTACGGCGCCCCCTACGCCAAGACTCTCCGCGGCCTGATCCGCGGCGTCCGAGCCTCCCTGCACGACCACAACACCACCGTACTGATCCTGGACGACATCACCCGGTTGAAGATGCACCGTGAGGACGACCAGGACACCCTCGACCTCATCCGCGACCTGATGTCGTTCAACGCCACCGTCATCCTCATCGGCGTCGACATCCCCGGCCCGACCCCCGCACGGGCCAGTGGAATCTGCCCGGCGCCCGGCGTGGCCGCAGCGACCAGGCCGCCACCCAGACCGAACGCCGCTTCGACCTGGTCGACCTCGACCCGTTCACCTACGACACCCCCACAGAGATCAACGCCTGGATCGAGCACCTGGCCGGCACCGAGGAACAACTCCGCCTCCTCGGGGCCCGGGACGGCATGCTCACCGACGGCGACATGCCCGAATACCTCTTCCGCCGCACCGGAGGCATCGTCGGTCTGCTGCGGCGACTCGTCCAGGACGGCTGCACCCGCGCCATGGAGACCGGCCAAGAGGAGCTGACCGTCCCTCTCCTCGACGAGATCACCATCAACCTCGGCAACCTTCTCGACCGCGACCCGCAGGCCGGCGAGGTCCCCCTCGTCCCTGCGAAGCCCGCTCCGAAGCGCCGCCAGAAACCCCGCAACACCGTCTTCGACAACAAGGCCGCGGGAAAGTGACGGCTGTCCCATGTCTCCGCTCCGGCCTCTGCCCCGCAGCCTCGCCCCGCTACCGGATGAAAGCCTCGTCGGCTTTCTTCTCCGCCTGGCCCACCACAACAACGTCAGCCCCGGCACGATCGTCCGTCACACCGGGCTGAGCAGCCACCGGACCGGGCTGACCGAACATCTCTCCATCAGTCAGCAGTATCTTCAAACGCCTGAGCAGTCGGCTGAGTTCGTACGCACCACTCGACTCGGTGAGGACGAGGTCGCCAACCTCTTTCTCGCCCCGTTCGGCGCCCGCTACGGACCGCTCGATGCAACGCTGATACGCCGGCCCCGGGGACGGATCCTCCACGGCAACCATGACGTGTTCCGGCGCTGGTCACGGTTCTGCCCCCACTGTCTGACCGGCGACTCCGACATCGAACGCGCACACGGAGGCAGCTGGAAACGCCTCTGGCGGCTCCCGCCGGTCTTCGCCTGCCCCCTCCACCGCTGCCTTCTGCGCCACAACTGCGCCAAGTGCGGTCACCTCGGCATGGAGGTCCAGGGCTTCTCACTCATCCCCAGGATCAAGAACGAGGATCTTCATCCCAACCAATGCCGTGTCGTCACCGAAGGGCGACCGGAGCGCCTCAACGCCCCCATCTGCGGCGCTCGCCACGATCAAGCCCCGGCGCCTGACTGCAGCAAGGACTTCCTGGAGACAGCACTCGCACTGCAGCAGGATCTGATCGGATTTCTTTGCCCCGACGGCCCCCGAGAAGTGGGCAGCGTCGGGTGGATGGTCGACACCAATCAGTACTTCATCGACCTGCACACCGTCGCAGGCCTGATCACCCTGACCTGGCCGGCAGCCCGGAACCTCGCTCTCAGCGACGAACACGCCGAAATCCTTGAGCAAGATGCCTTGGACAGAGAAGAGCGCAGGAGCCGCCGGAACGGGGGAGCGGGAAAGTTCCACCACTTCCACGCGCTGGCCAGCCCATCTGCCGACGCCAGGGCCTACGTCGCAGCGACCGCCATCGCCCACCGGATCTTGAAGGGGACCGACAGCGGCGCCTTGATCGCGCTCGCCCCGGTCTACGCGCACCTTCAGGAAGTCCAAGGGCTCATGAAGACCGCGGGCGACAGAATGCGCAACTCTCCGAGAAACTCCCCGCCGCTGAGGCTCCTCCTCACCCACAGGACTCCCATCACGATCGAGGGAATCCACCAGTACGCGACAGCACGCGACCGCGAGTGGCGACCTGTGCCGCTTGGCGACTAGTTGTGCTGACCGGACAGGTTGATTGAGTTTGTCGAAGCCGCGGTCGGCTGACGATCGCTTGACCTGTACCAAGGTTCAGGGGCGAGGCTTGAGGCATGAGTGAGGCAGATGAGCTGTTTGGTATCGCGGAGGTCTCGGCGTGGATCGGTCTGGAGCCCGACACGTTGCGGTACTTCGAACGTCAGGGGGTTGTACCGTCTCCACGGCGCGACAGTGCGGGGCGTCGCCAATACACGACGGCCGACGTCGAGCTGATCCGCATGCTGGTTCATCTCCGTGAGACGGGGATGCCACTGGCCGATATCGCGCAGTTCACAGGCGCTGACGACAAGGTGGCTGATCCGGCCAGGCTCCGAGTGGAGTTGCTGACGGCTCATCGCCGTCGCGTCCGCGATAGGCGCGAGGAGCTGGACCGTGCGCTCGACGTGATCACTCGGAAGATCGCGGACTTCAGTGATCGGATCACGAGTTCGGTGGACCTTCTCGACCGACCAGACTGCACGATTGCCTTCGGTGTCCAGGGTGAGGGGCCACTGCTGTTCCTCGTCGGGGCGCCGGCTGGGCGGGCCGGTTTCGCAGCGCTGGCGCATGAGCTTGCAGGCCGGTTTACCGTCATCACCCACGATCCGCGTGGTATCGGTGCCAGCCGTGCGGTCCCAGGGATGGCCGCGCCCACGCCCGAGGTCCTTGCCGAGGACCTTGCTGCACTTGTCGACAGGTTCACCGGAGGGCCCGCCCTGTTCGTCGGTACCAGCGGTGGTGCCGTGACGCTGCTGGAGCTGGGCAAGCAGCATCCTGACGTGGTCGGCCGGGCCGTCTTGCATGAGCCGCCCCTTGTGTCCCTCCTGGATGACGCAGACCTGGCTGGCCGAGCCGCAGCAGCGTTCAAAGCTGCAGAGGCTGATCCTCAGCGGGCAGTGCAAGAGTTCTTTGACCTCAGCGGCGCTGCCCACCACACAGGACCAGATCAGACGCCTCCCGCCCATATGGCGCTACCCGAGCTACCGGTCGAGGAACTCGACAAGAACCGCTACTTCCTGGGGCGGATGGCCGGCCCCACGGTCTTCTACGTCCCCGACGTCGAGGCCATCCGTCGCGTTTCGGTGACGCTGTGCGCTGGCTCGCTGAGCCATCACCAGATGGCGCGCCGGGCGACCCAAGCACTCGCTGAACTTCTGGAGCTACCTCTGATCGACATGCCCGGCAACCACCTCGGCGCAAGCGCCGAGCCGGCAGAGTTCGCTCACGTCCTCGGGCTCCTGCTCGAACCCTGAACACATCCCAGTGCCCTCCTGGGCCGAACGGCCCAGGAGGGCACTGCCATGTCGCACCGCAACGCCGCACTGACTCCGCGCCACCGCCTGAAGGTCGCACGACTCGTCGTCGAGGATGGGCGGCCTATCAGCGAGGTTGTCGCTCGGCTCCAGGTTTCCTGGCCTACCGGTCCCTTCACGCGATTGATCAACGTCCCCCGGTCAGTACAACTAGTGACAGATATCGCTGCGAAGTGACAGCTATCGCTGCGAGTCATGTCCTGTCTCGCTGGAGACGAGGCAGTGTGAGTGCCTGACCTGGGATGCCTCAGTTTGAGCGAGACGGGGGCGGGTCGGCTGTCTCGCTCAATCCGAGGCGTCGCGCTGAGTGCCCGAAGTCATCTGCATAGGGGCAGCGGCGATCAGCAGTGCGGCGAACACGATGGGGGCGGCTGTCTGATACCCCATCCAGACTTCACCCCCGGCGCTGCTGCCCTGCCGCGCCATCAGGAGGCCGGTCAGGGCCGCCAGCACCCAGCCACTGTCGTAGGCAATCATGAGCCGCGTGTAGGTGCGCATCGACCGGCTGCGCGTGTATCGGATCTCGATGCCGCCGCCGATCAGCAGAGCCACGCCTGAGACGACCATCAGCCAGGCAGGCGTGCCGAGTAACCGGCCGAGCGGGGCAGCGCAGGCGATGTAGACAGCGGCGAGCAACACCTTGAAGGCGCCATCGGCGATGGCCCCCACCGTCTGGCGGGTCACCCTCGATGCCACGACCTGGGCCATGAGCGTCCTCCTTGAAGCTCGTTCCGGCTGGTTTCATAACGAGATTACGGCAATAATCAAATTATGAGAATGACGAGAGCGGAGGCCAAGGAACGCAACCGCCGCGCCTTGCTGGACGCTGCGTTTCAGATCGTCTCCCGGGACGGATACCGGGCCAAGCTTGACGAGATCGCCGAACGCGCCGACCTGACCACCGGTGCCATCTACTCGCTGTTCGGGAGCAAGAACGGCCTGGTGGTCGCTCTGGTCGCCGACTACCTGCGGCCGTACTACGAGGAGATCGAGCAGGCGGTTCCCGCTGGACTTGATCTGCTGGAAGCGGTCGACGCCTTTGCCCGGTACTACCGGCGCAGTTGTGACGCGCCGGACGCGCTGTCTCGCCTGTCACTCCAGATCACCTTGCTGGACATGGCCCTGCATGACCCAGAGCTGGGGTCCCAGCTCGCCACGTCCATCCGGTCGCAGGAGAACCATCTGATTGCGCTGTTCACCGGAAGGTCGCACAACGGAAGCGTCGTGACGTCGCAACAGGCGCAACGCCTGACCACCGCGCTCAGGGCAGTGTTCGTCGGCCTCAGTCAGGGCGTCCCCCTCGGTCTCGCCCCTGGTGCCGACGAGCAGTACTTCGCCGACGTTGCCCGCGCTCTGGCGTCGGGCATGTCCCTCATCGATCACGATAGGGATGCTTCGTGATGATCAGTCAGGATGAGGTGTCTTCGGGTCCACGGTCGTGAGTCAGGTCTGCGACGGCTTCCACCAAGCCGAAAAGACCGTTGCGGAGCCACGGGAGTGTGATGCCTCGGGGGCGGTGGTCCAGGTGGAAGGCTTGCTCAAACTCGACCTGGGTGGTGCCGGTGAGGTGCGCGACTCTGCGTTCGGTCTCCGGCCGCTGTGCCAGGGAAATGATCAGCTTCGTGAACCTGGCGACCTGGGGATAGTTGGCGGCTCGTTTGAGCCGTGGCGTTCGATGGACGGCGAAGCGGTCCGGGAGAGCCCCGGTGCTGGGTCGGTAGATGCGCTGGAGCACGGCTTCTCTGTCTCGGTGCACCAGTGCCCGATTGTCTACTTCCGTCCAGAACCTTTCGCACCGGTGGTAACACTCAAAAAGAATGGAGGCGCCATGTCGGCGTTCGAGCCGGTCCAGAAGAATCTGGGCCTGCACGATTTCCGGAGCCTGTGACAGGTCGATCTGCTTGGAGTCGTTCGGGTGTCCGTAGCTCAGCCAGCGCTGATGGCGGATGCAGACATTGTCATGGAACCCTCGGATGTAGACGTGGATGGGTTGGCCGTTGCTGCCGGAGCGCCAGGCGCAGAGATCGCAGGCGGGCCGGTGGTTGACGATGAAGGTCTCGGGTGGCGGGACGATGTCGGGAGCGTGGTGCCGCAGTTCTGGCAGTGCCCAGAGCAGGGTGGTGCGGGGCTGGCCGCTGATGAGTTCCAGCCGTTCCAGTTCGTTGAGCGGGCACTGGAGCCAGCGTGACGGGTTGCGCATGGTGCGGAACTCGGTCTGGTTCGCGGCGGCGAGGCGCCGGCGGTAGGAGTTGAGCGTCTCGTTCGCGAACGGGGTGACCGTATGTGGCAGCGGACGGAGCAGGATTGGAGTGAACGGCAGTGAGGTGACGGGAGCAGGACCTCTCTGGCGGCCGGTCATCAGGCTGTCCTGCCGCGTCGGGCTTCGCCCCGGAAGGCCCTTTCACTGGCGTGGTCGACGTGGATGGTGTCGAGCCGGCGGCGGGTGATGCGTTCGCTGCCGTCGAGGATTGCGGAGATCGCGGCGGCGCGGATCAGGTGGGAGAGACTTCCGATCATGCCGCCGGTGCGCTGGTGGAGGTAGGGGTGCAGGCCGGCGAGGGTGTCGGCTGTGTGGTGGTGGAGCCGGAGCGTGGCCTCCATCGTTGCCACCAGCGCCTCCCACTCGGAGTTGAGCGGGAAGGGTCCGGTGTGCAGGAGTGTGCAGCGGCCGGCGATCTGGTCGCCGCGGATACCGGTGAACAGTCCGGAGTGCTCGACGTCGATGCCCGCATAGACGAAGGTCGCTGGCAGGTGCTCCGTGAAGTACTTGAGGTGGTCGGACAGTTCTTCACCGGCAGTAGTCGCCAGGTTCATCAGGTGGATCTCGTCGACCAGGACCAGGTCGGTGCGGGCCTCGATGAGGACCTGGCAGACGGCGCTGGTGATGTCGACGGTGTTGTGTCGGGGAGAGATCGCAGGCAGCCCGAGGAACCGGGCGAACTCGATGGCGAGTTTGCGGGGTGACCCCTTGGGCGGGGCGGTGACGTAGACGACCGGGACCCGCCTGCTGTCGGGGTAGCGCTGCCGTGTCCGCAACTCGTGCAGTCTGCCGAGCTGCCGCAGGGCGGTGGTCTTCCCGGTGGTGCGTTCGCCTGAGATGATCAGACCCCGCCGGGCGCCGTGCTCCCGGCGGTTGAGCAAAGTCAGAAGTCTGCCCTGGTGAGCGACTTCGTCGACCGTGGACGTGCGCACGACTTGCAGTTCGGAGTGGTAGTCGATGCGCCGCTCGTTGTAGGAGTTGCGGACTCGGTCGCCCATCACCTCCCAGTTTCGGGCGGAGGCGAGTTGGAAGGTGGCCGCGTCCCTGTCGACGAAGTGCCGCCACCCGGCCAGTGTGGTCGGTGGCTCGATGCGCTCCTCGTCGGTGGGTGTCATGCCGTCGGCGGAAGGGTTCACCACCATCGCTTCGCCTCCTCGCGGGCGTCGAAGATGCCCAGCGGCACCACCTTGGCCAACTCCTCAGTCTCCTCGGCTTCGTCGGAGTCGTGAGCCGTTTCGTCCGGCGGCTGTTGCTCGCGTCTGGGCGGTTCGGGCCGGGGCCAGGCAGCGGTGCTGGTTGCCCGGGTGCGGGCTGCCGCTTTGCGGTCGCGCCGCTCGTCCGCTCGGGTCTTTCCCTTCTGCCGCCGGACGGGATGGTCGTTGGGGCCGTCGGTCGCCCGGTCCAGCAGTTCGACCGCGGCGCGGGCGACGGCTTCCTCGTCCGGCCTGCGCTGTTCACGTTCGGCCAGTACCTGGTGGGCCCGGTCGAAGATCAGCTCACCCATGGGGACGGGGGAGGTGCGCAGGTGGCGCCAGGTCGCGGTGATCCAGCCGTCTTCGCGGTGGTTGCGTACCCAGACACGGGAGATGTCGTAGGGGTCGTAGTGGACCTCCCAGAGCCTGCCGTCCGGACCGGCTCCCGAGGACTGGCGCCGGTAGGGTCCGAGTGCGCGGGCGTCGTAGGTGCGGTTGTTGATCCGTACCCCGCCAGGTCCGATGACCCGTCGCTCGCGGGGCATGAGCTGGATGTATTCCTCCTGAGCCAGGGCGACCGGCACGTATCCGGCCGCCGAGACCAGCGCGGCGTACTTCTCGTTCGGGCTCAGCGGACGGTCCGGCATCAGCGGTTCCCGTAGACCGTCGTGCGGTCTCGTCTGCCAGACAGCGACGGCCCACTCCTGCAAGAGTTCCTGGAGTTCGTGGATGGACCAGGCCGCTTGCGCGGCAGGGTCCTTGCCCCGCATCTCGGCGCTGCGGCCGGTGTAACCGGCAACGTACTGGGCGAACATCGTCGAGACCGAGCCCAGCGTCCGCTCGATGTGCGGCTTGTCGGTCGGGGTGTCGGGGTGTGCGGGCTGGAACGAGATCCCCAAGTGACGGCAGGCGTTGCGGAAGTTGTCCGAGATGTATGCCTTCCCCCGGTCGCTGACTACCGTCTCCGGGACGATCACCGGCTTCGCGGCGGCCTTGGCCAGCCGCTCGTCCAGCGGCAGTAGCGAGGCGTAGGGCAACACCGACCGAGACATGCGCAGTGCGTCCGACCAGCCGGGCCGCACCGGTTCCGGTGTCATCGCCCGTGCCAGCAGAAGCGCGGCGTCGACCGCTTTCGTCGACGGCCGCAGCACCACTGCCGCCAGGGTTCTCGTCGCCAGGTCCACCAGCCCGGTCAGTTCGCAGCGGTCCACCGTCCCGTCGTCGTGGACGACCAGCACGTCCAGCGGTGTGGAGTCGATCTCCATCACCTCGCCCGGCCGCGCTGCCGCCAGCCGCCCGAACATCCGCTTCGGCTGCTTGCCGAGTGAACGGCGTGTGCGGGCCGAGCCCAGCAGATGCCGTCCCGTCGAGACCGCCTGAAGCAGCCGGTAGAACGCGGCCCGCGACGGCATCGTCACCGTCCCGGCACCGTGCTCGTCCGCCAGCAGCCGTTCGACCTGGCGCCGCAGCACCTGCGCGGACACCGTCGCCTCATCGGTCCGGCTGCCGACGACCTTCTCGATTGCCGCCACGACTCGCGGATCGGCCCGGCCCGTCCCCGTGGCGGGCTTGACCAGCCGCCGGTCCACCAGCCCCGCCACCCCCTCGCGCTCAAAACGGGCGCGCAGCCGCTGGAGCGTGCTCAAGGCCACCTCCTCGCCGGCCCCACGGAGTTCGGTGAGTTTGGCCAACTCCCGCTGGCGCACCGAGCGCACGTCCGGGTCGTACTCGGCCCTCACCGGCGTGCCGGGATCAGCATCCGGGCGGCCGGTCATCAGCTCGGTCAGATGCCGCTGCCACCACCTGACCCGTTCCGCTTCCTCCTCGGGCAGTCCTTCCAGCACCCCTTCTTCCGGCAGCGGCGGGCGGGACGGACCCGTGCCGAGCACGGCGAACCCCTCGGAGGCCAGCAGATGGCCCAGCAGCACGACGCTCGCGGCCTGGGCATCGTCGACCAGCCGCACCGCCGTCCCGTGCAGAGCGACGACGCTGTGCTCACGCCCCTCGTAGCGGACCCGGTCACCCAGAGACAGAAGCCGCGGACGTGCCGACATCGCTCCCCACCTCCCCCGTCGCCACGGGCCCAAGCCTTACCACCGTCGCCGCCGACAACCGCTCGCCGACCAGATCCACAGCCAGCTCCCGGCGCCAGAGCAGATGGAAGAGCACCGGCAGCACGGCGATCGGATCTCCGACCGCCCGGGCCCCGGCAAGCAAGCCCTGCGGCTGGGTGAACGCCTCCTGCAGAGACACCACCACCGGCTCACGCCGCACTCTCGGATGCCGGTAGCCCGAAAGCCAGCGCAGATTCGCCGCCAGTACCGGATCGATCACCCCGACCCGCTCGTAGCCCCAGCCGACCCGGGCGCAGGCCATCGTCGTAGCCGCGAACTTCGCCGCGTCCTCCGGCTTGACCAACTCGTCCGGACGCACGTCCAGCACCACCGCCCTGCCGTCCCGACGACGTACGAAATAGTCCGGCGTGTGCCTGACCCGCTGGCGCCCGCCGCCGTACCGCCACGACAGCCGAAACGGCTGGGAAGCCACCCCGACCACCTCCGGGTCGGCATCCAGCAGCAACAGGTTGCCGAGCTCCACCCACGACTCGTAACCCACCAATTCGGCGCTGGTCGCAGCCCAGTACCAGCCGGAAAAATTGCGCTGCCCCCGGTACGACGGGAACCCTCGAACCTGCCGGACCGCCTCGAAGGGCACAGGCCACACCACCTCAAGCGGCCCGCCATGCGACTCGCCCCGCCTGTCGACGTACTCCAGCCAGAAATCCCCTGCCTCCACCAGCCACCCCCACTCGGTGCTGACCAGCCGTAACGACCGTAGAAGACAGAGCGAACCGATGCCTCGGGTTGATCAAGACACCGCACCGAATGCCCGAGATTGAGCGAGACGTGTGACCAGATGCCTCACAAAGACCGGGACTGCCTCAACTGCACGGAGACGGGACAGTGAAGTCACAGAGGCGGGCAGGAGTGGCATGACACACTTTTGCAAGCGCCTGCTTGCAAAAGTTAGCGACATGAGTGCAGCATGTCCGTATGGCATCACTCAACGTCGGCAATCTCGGTGAGTACCTGCGCGAGCAGCGGCGCACCGCGCAGCTCTCCCTGCGCCAGCTTGCTGACGCGGCCGGGGTGTCGAATCCGTATCTGAGTCAGATCGAGCGCGGCCTGCGCAAGCCCAGCGCGGACATTCTCCAGCAGCTGGCGAAGGCGCTGCGGATCTCCGCGGAGACCCTGTACGTCCAGGCCGGGATCCTTGATGAGCGGGAGCGGGACGAGCTGGAGACGCGCGCCGTCATTCTGGCCGACCCCTCCATATCCGAGCGCCAGAAGCAGGTGCTGCTCCAGATCTACGAGTCCTTCCGCAAGGAGAACGGGCTCGATCCGGATGCGCCCCGCACGGCGGACACCGGCCTGGCGGACGGCAGTGATGCCGCGCAGCCGCCACAGCGCGCAGCGCACGAAGAGCACGAAGAACATCCAGAGCACGAAGTGCAAAAAGAAGTAAGCGAAGAAGTACGCGAAGTACGCGACGACCACGAACAGAACTGATCCGGGAGGACCACAGTCATGGCCATCACCGATGACCTGCGTAAGACCCTCACCGACCCGACCCCCCTCTACTTCGCGGCCGGCACGGCTGACATCGCCGTGCAGCAGGCCAAGAAGGTGCCCGCGCTGCTGGAGAAGTTCCAGGCCGAGGCGCCCGCGCGTATCGACGCGGTGCGCAACACCGACCCCAAGGACGTCCAGGACCGCGTGACCACGCAGGCCAAGGAAGCCCAGGCCTCCGTGACCGCGAAGGTCAACGAGGTGATCGGGGCGTTCGACACCGACCTGAAGAAGCTGGGCGAGACCGCGCAGGACCTGGCGCTGCGCAGTGTGGGCGTGGCCGCGGAGTACGCGGTCCGGGCCCGTGAGACGTACGAGAAGGTCGCCGAGCGCGGCGAGCAGTCCGTACGGCAGTGGCGGGGCGAGGCCGCCGACGACATCGTCGTGTTCGGCACCGTCGTCGAGCCGGACGCCCCGTCCAGGTCGAAGTCGGGGACCAAGACGGCCGGCAAGGCCACGCCCAGGACCGCGCCCAAGTCCAGGACCGAGACCAAGACCGCGCCGAAGCCGGGAGCCAGGACCGAGTCGGCCAGGGCCGAGTCGCGGATCGCTCAGCCGCGGACCGCGGCCAAGCCCGCGTCCGCCTCTTCCTCCGCGCCTGCGGCTGCCCCGAAGTCCGAGGTGAAGGCCGAGGCCAAGCCCGCCGCGGCCAGGAAGAGCGCCACCCCCCGCAGCACGACGGCGAAGAAGAACACGCCGCCGGCCGGGAAGTAGGACCCCAGGGGGACCTCGGGGGCCTCGGGAAGGCCTCGGGGAGACCCTCGGAGACCCTCGGAGGCCCCGGGGAGCAGGGCGACGTCCGTTCGCTTCGGGTGGATTCGGGCGGATTCAGATGGATCGGGCCGGGTCGGGCACTTCCTGGGTGCCCGGCTCGTTCTCCCGGTAGCTTGGCCGTGTTGATGGCCGGTCGAACAGGCGGTGTTGCACAGTGTTGATGCAGGGTTTCGCAGGGTTGATGTCGCTGTTGAGTCTGGCGCTGATCCTCTTCAGTGGCTTCGCGCTGGTGGACGCGGCGATCCGCCGGGAGGACGCGTACCGCGCTGCGAGCAAGCAGACCAAGCCGTTCTGGCTGATCATCCTGGCCATCGCGTTCGTGGTGAACTGGCTGTTCTCGATCTTGTCGTTCCTGCCCGTCATCGGGCTGATCGCGACGATCGTCTACATGGTGGACGTGCGTCCCGCGGTCCGGCAGGTCTCGGGCGGTGGCCGCGGCCACGGCCGCAGAGGCGGCGGCTCCAGCAGCGACGGACCGTACGGCCCGTACAACGGCGGGCGCTAACCGGCCCCGCTGCCCCTCCCGACCACCACCGGCACGATGCACGACGCGCCCCGGACGCCACTGGCATCCGGGGCGCGTCCGTGCGTACGCCTGCTGATCCGGGCGCGTGCCGTCCGGTCGCCTGCTGATCCGTGCCCGTGTCGGCCGGTCGTCTGCTGATCCGGGCGCCTGCTGGCCTGGGCGCCTGCCGGCCCGTCCTACCGGCTCGTACCCTGTCGGCGCTCCAGCAGCAGCACCGCCACGTCGTCGGTCAGCTCGCCGCCGTTCAGGTCGCGGACCTCTGCCACCGCCGCCTCCAGCAGACTCTCGCCGCACAGGCCCGCCGTCAGCTGCCGGTCGATCATCTCGACCATGCCCTCCTGGCCCAGCCGCTGCGTCCCCTGGCCGATCCGGCCCTCGATCAGGCCGTCCGTGTACATCAACAGCTTCCAGGCGCCGCCGAGTTCGACCTGGCGCCGGGGCCAGCAGGCCTGCGGGAGCAGGCCGAGCGCCGGGCCGCCGTCCTCGTGCGGGAGAAGCTCCGCGGTCCCGCCGTCGCGGGAGACCAGCGGGGCGGGATGGCCCGCAAGGCAGAGCCCGGCGGTGCGGCCGTCCGGGGCGATGTCGACCGTGCAGAGCGTGGCGAACAGCTCCTCGCTCTCCCGCTCGTGCTCCAGCACCTGCTGGAGCGTGGAGAGCAGCTGGTCCCCGCACAGTCCGGCGAACGTCAACGCCCGCCAGGCGATGCGTAGTTCCACCCCCAGCGCGGCCTCATCGGGGCCGTGCCCGCAGACATCGCCGATCATCGCGTGCACGGTCCCGTCGGGCGTACGCACCACGTCGTAGAAGTCGCCCCCGAGCAGCGCGCGCGAGCGGCCCGGCCGGTACCGCGCAGCGAAGCGCAGGTCCGAGCCCTCCAGGAGCGGCGTCGGGAGCAGGCCGCGCTCCAGGCGGGCATTCTCCTGGGCGCGCAGCCGGGACTCGGCCAGCTTGTAGTGCGCGGTGTCGGCGCGCTTGCGCTCCACCGCGTACCGGACGGCACGGTTCAGCAGCCGGCCGTCCAGCTCCTCGCGGAGCAGGTAGTCCTGCGCCCCGACCCGGACCGCGTCC
This sequence comes from Streptomyces sp. NBC_00466, assembly GCF_041433995.1. Lineage (NCBI taxonomy): Bacteria > Bacillati > Actinomycetota > Actinomycetes > Kitasatosporales > Streptomycetaceae > Streptomyces > Streptomyces sp. NBC_00466. The sequence goes on from NZ_CP107896.1 coordinate 3,620,257, forward strand.
GCCGCGCTCTCCACACGGCCGGACGTGGCCAGCGCCAGCACGGCGTGGCCGGGCGCCAGCTTCAGGACATGGCGGAGTACGGACAGCTCGTCGTCCGCGTCCGCTCCAGGCAGTGCCAGGTCGAGCAGGATGCAGTGCACGTCGTCCGTGAGCAGCCGCCCGGCCTCGGTGAGGTTCCGTGCGGTGCGTACGCGTACCCGCGTTCCGGAGGCGTCGAGCAGCTCCGGGACCGTGAAAGTGCCCGCTGGATCGTTCTCGATCACCAGCAGCGTCAGGTCGGTGCTGCCGGTGGAGTCCGGTCCCCTGGTCTGGTGGGGCAGAACGGTCTGACCGTTCTCCATCGCTTCGGTTTCCTTCCCTCCCCCCGAGGGCGCGGTGGAACGCCAGTCGACGCACCACCAGACGGGGACCTTAGCGGTTGGCGGGGCCACAGCGGAATGGCGCCGGAGAAACCTCCAGGGTCATATGCCCTCTCCCGGCCCGCATCCGGCGGTTTGACGGTGTGCTGACCCATGACGAACGTCACTCGCCTGCCAGGCCGGCCAGGGTGACGCACGCCACGGACAGCGGGCAGGGGAGGACGGGGCAGAGCAGGGTGGGGGAGTGGTGTGGAGGAGGGGCGGGACCCGGAGCAGTACGCAGCGGGCGGGACCGGGCAGGACCGCGCGGTGTGTGCCAGGACCGCGTGTTGTGTGCGGCTACTTGTCCGGCTACTTGTCCGGCCGGACCACGCCGAGGATCGGCATCGAGCCCGCACCGCCGATCGTGACGTTCCTGCCGGGCCGCGGCGCGTTCACCATCGCCCCGTCCCCGATGTACATCCCGACATGGGTCGCGTCCGAGAAGTAGATGATCAGGTCCCCGGGGCGCATGTCCTTCACCTGGACGTGCGGCAGCTGCTTCCACTGCTCCTGCGAGGTGCGCGGGATGGGGTTCCCGGCCGCCGCCCACGCCTGGGAGGTCAGCCCGGAGCAGTCGAACGATTTCGGCCCCGTCGCGCCCCACACGTACGGCTTGCCGATCTGGTCCGTGGCGAACTTGACGGCCTTCTTGCCCTCGGCGCTCGCCTTGTTGTTGATCTCCTTGAGGATTCCCGAGCTGAGCCAGGCCGTCTGCGCCTTGAACTCCTGATCTTCCTCAAGCTTCTTGAGCCGTGCGCGTTCCTTCTTGGCCAGGCCCGATTCGAGCTTCTTGGCCGCTTCGATCTTCTGCTGGATGTCCTTCTTCTTCTTGGCCTGCTTCCTGCGGTTGGCATCCAGCTTCTGCCACTGGTCGCTGGCGTCCTGGGTGTACGCCGTCAAGTCCTTCTGGGTCTGGTCCATTTCGGCCAGCAGGTTCTTCTGCGCCTGCTGCCCCGAGCGCAGCCGGTCGGCGCCGTCGAGGAAGCTGTCCGGGTCGCCGCTGAGCATCAGCTGCGCCGCGGGCGGCAGACCGCTGTCCCGGTACTGGGCACGGGCCTCGGCGCCCGCCTGCTTCTTCAGCGCGGTGATCTTCGACTGGCCCTGCACGATGCGCTGGGCGAGCTTCACGATCTCGGACGACTGCTTCTCGGACTGCTCCTTGGCCAGGTTGTACGCGTCCGTGGCGGCCCCGGCCTGGTGGTAGAGGTCGTCGATCTTCTGACGGACGGCTTCGAGGCGCGCGGTACCGGAGTCCGAAGAGCCAGAGCCAGACGCATCAGAGCCCGAAGATCCGGAGCCCGCGGAATCCGAGCCCGCAGAGTCCGAGCCCGGAGAGTCCGAGCCCGGAGACCCGGAGTGCGATGGCCTGGGATCGGCGTACGCGGCGGTCGGCGCGTACAGTACGGTCAGTGCGCAGACCAGCGTGATCGCGGCGGCGGCACTGCGGCGTCGGTTCACGGGCTCCCCCTCCGGAGCTGATTTACCGTCAGTAACTTAGGTGGCTGGCGCGATAGTGCCACGCCCTGCGCGAATGCGACAGAGGCGTACAACAACTCCCCGGCCCCACCCCTGCCCCCGCGTCACTCCCTGCCCGGTCCGACGAGCGAACCCGGGTTCAAGTTCCCGACAGGGGCGCCAGCGCCGCCCAGTTCACGGTGATTTCACCCTGCCGCCACCTGCGGACGTCGTCGGCCAGCGGCCAGTCGGCCGCGAGGGAGCGCACAGCCGTGATCCACCGCTGCCGGGCGCCGAGCGAGGCGTACGGGGCCGCCGCGGCCCAGGCGCGGTCGAAGTCGCGCAGGAAGGCGTGTACTGGTTCGCCGGGTACGTTCCGGTGGATCAGCGCCTTCGGAAGCCGCTCCGCCAGGTCGGACGGCTGGTGCAGCGAGCCGAGCCGGGTCGCGAACGTCACCGTGCGCGGCCCGCCGGGCCCGAGCGCGACCCACACATGCCGCCGTCCGATCTCGTCGCAGGTGCCCTCGACCAGCAGCCCGTCCGGTGCGAGCCGCGCGCACAGCCGCTGCCATACGGCGGCGACCTGCTCCTCGTCGTACTGCCGCAGCACATTGGCCGCCCGGATCAGTGAAGGGCTGCGGCCGTCCACCGGCACCTCGAAGCCGCCGTGCCGGAAGGTCAGCCCCGGCCGTTCGTACGGCTTCGCCGCCGTGACCCGGGACGGCTCGATCTCGATACCGACGACCTCGGCGGCGGGCGCGGCCGTACGCAGCCGCTGGAGCAGTTCCACGGCGGTCCAGGGGGCCGCCCCGTACCCGAGGTCCACCGCGAGAGGGTCGGCGGAGCGCCGCAGGGCGGGCCCGTGCACGGCGGCGATCCAGCGGTCCATGCGGCGCAGCCGGTTGGGGTTGGTGGTCCCACGCGTCACGGCCCCGACCGGACGGGCGCCCGCCGTGCGGACACCCACCGGACGGCCACCTGTCGTACGGACACTTGCCGGACGGGCGCCCGTCGTACGCACTCCGGACCGGCTGCCGGCTGAGCGGTCACCAGGGGAGCGGTCGCCAGGGGAGCGTTCACCCGCGGCACGGCCCCCGGCAGGGCTGTCACCAGCAGGGCGGTCACTGGCAGGACGGCCGCCGTCGGGGCGGTGCGGGGAGGGCTGGGCCATGTGCCGAGGGTATGTGAGCGGCGTCAAGGTAATTATTCGGCAAAGCGGAAATGCGACAGCGCATCCCGCTGTTCCAGACCTCAGACGGGGTGCGCCTGCCCTGGAGTCGAGCGTGCCCGCGCGAGGAGAGGACCGTCCACGTGAGCCAGTACGTGTCCCGGCTCGGGGGCCGGATCACGGGACCCGCGCGGCCCCCCAGGCTGATGTTCGCAGGGCACCGCAAGCCGCGCAGGGTCGCCATGCTCAGCGTGCACACCTCCCCCCTGCACCAGCCGGGCACCGGCGACGCGGGCGGCATGAACGTCTACATCGTGGAGCTGGCGAAGCGGCTGGCCGCGATCAACATCGAGGTGGAGATCTTCACCCGCGCCACCACGGGCGGCCTCCCGCCGCTCGTCGATCTCGCGCCCGGCGTGCTCGTACGCCATGTGGACGCCGGCCCCTACGAGGGCCTGGCCAAGGAGGAGCTGCCCGCCCAGCTCTGCGCCTTCACCCACGGTGTGATGCAGGCCTGGGCCGGACACCGGCCCGGCTACTACGACCTGGTGCACTCCCACTACTGGCTCTCCGGCCACGTCGGCTGGCTCGCCGCCGAGCGCTGGGGCGCGCCGCTCGTCCATGCCATGCACACCATGGCGAAGGTCAAGAACGCCGCGCTGGCCGACGGCGACACGCCCGAACCCGCCGCACGGGTCATCGGCGAGACGCAGATCGTGCGGGCATCCGACCGGCTCATCGCCAACACCGATGAGGAGGCCGACGAGCTGGTACGCCACTACGAGGCCGACGCCGGCAAGGTCGCCGTCGTCCACCCCGGCGTGAACCTCGACCGTTTCCGCCCCGCGGACGGGCGGGCCGCCGCCCGGGCCCGCCTCGGGCTGCCGCAGGACGCCTTCGTACCGCTCTTCGCCGGCCGCATACAGCCGCTCAAGGCGCCCGACGTCCTGCTGCGCGCGGTGGCGGTCCTGCTCGACGAGGACCCCTCGCTGCGCAAGCGCATGGTGGTGCCGGTGGTCGGCGGTCCCAGCGGCAGCGGCCTCGCCAAGCCGGAGGGCCTGCAGAAGCTGGCCGCCCGTCTCGGTATCGCGGACATCGTCCGGTTCAACCCGCCGGTCGGCCAGGACCAGCTCGCCGACTGGTTCCGGGCCGCGTCCGTGCTGGTCATGCCGTCGTACAACGAATCCTTCGGTCTTGTCGCCATCGAGGCCCAGGCGGCCGGCACGCCGGTGGTGGCCGCCGCGGTCGGCGGGCTGCCCGTCGCCGTACGCGAAGGGTCGACCGGGTTCCTGATCCCCGGCCACGACCCGGCGCGGTACGCGGTGGCGCTGCGCCGCTTCATCGAGAACCCGCGACTGGTGGACGAGATGGGCGGGGCTGCCGCGCGCCACGCCGGACGGTTCGGCTGGGACACGGCCGCGTCGGCGACCGCGGACGTCTACACGGCCGCGATGCACGAACACCGCCGTCGCGTACGCTCGCACCATGGCTGATCAGGCTGGCGAGGCTGACGTACGAGAGGTCCTGGAGCAGGCGTTCAAGGACGCCGGGCTGGAGTGGGAGAGCCCGGAGCCCGGCTCCTACGTGGTGAAGCTCCCCGGCACCCGGAAGCTCTCCACCACCTGCTCGCTGATCATCGGGAAGCATTCGCTGTCGGTCAACGCGTTCGTGATCCGGCATCCCGACGAGAACGACGCCGGGGTGCACCGGTGGCTTCTGGAGCGCAACCTCCGGCTGTACGGGGTGAGTTACGCGATCGACTCGCTCGGCGACATCTACCTCGCCGGGAAGCTGCCGCTGTCCGTGGTCACACCGGATGAGATCGACCGGCTGCTGGGGTCGGTCCTGGAGGCGGCCGACGGGCCCTTCAACACGCTGCTCGAGCTGGGTTTCGCCAGTGCGATCAAGCGGGAGTACGCATGGCGGGTGTCGCGGGGCGAGCCGACCCGGAACCTGGACGCGTTCACGCATCTGACCCGCGAGGCCGGGAGCGAGCCCGGGAGCGAGCCCGAGGGCTGACGACCGGCTCCCGTGCCGACTGCTTCACCCGCTTCGGCGGCCGCAGCGCACTGCTGCGCACCGCGACTCCCTGCACGCCTACTCCGTGCACGGAACACGCCTACTCCGTGCACCGAACTCCGTCTACACGCCTACTCCGTGCACGGATACTCCCTCTGCACGGCTACTCCGTGCACGCCTCTTCCCCACCCCTCGACCCCCGTGGCATGCTCACGGCTGACGTACTCATGAACTCTGTTCATATACGTGAAATTCCATCTGGGAAATTCCATACGTGGAAATCCATACGGGAAGATCCATGGAAGAGGCGGGCATCATGGGGACCATCAGCAGACGCGCACTGCTCGGCAGCGCCACGGCCGTCGCGGCCGTCATCGCGACGGGAGGGACATCCGCAGCCGCATCGCGCGGTCGGTCCCCGTCCACCACCCCGCTCTGGCGGGAGTTCTCCCGTACCCCGTACACCCACCCGCAGATCCCGTACATCGGCGGTGCCGGCCGCCGTACGGGCGAGCGCCGCTTCCCCCGGCTCCCCGTCGTCGCCGACGTCCGCGAGTACGGGGCGGTCCCCGGCGGCTCCACCGACTCGGCGCCCGCGATCAACCGTGCCATCGCCGCTGCCGGCCGACGCGGCGGCGGCACGGTCCTCATCCCGCCGGGCACCTTCCGTATCGACGACCTCATCCGCATCGGGCACAGCAACGTCGTGCTGCGCGGCGCGGGCAGCGGCCGCACCACGCTCTACGCCACGAAGAACCTCACCGAGCTGATCGGCCCGTACGGCTCCCGATACGGCGGCAACAAGTCCTCGTGGTCCTGGGCGGGCGGGCTCATCTGGCTCTGCCCCGAGGCGCGGTTCGCGAGCCTGACGGCCGCCATCACCGCCGCGGCCTGGCCCTTCGAGGGCTGGACGGGCAACAAGCGCGACGAGTGGAGCACGCTCACCACCGTCGCCCCGGCCCGGCAGGGCGACCGTACGGTCACCGTCGCGGACACCTCGAAGCTCGCCCGCGGCGACCTCGTGCTGCTCCGGCTCGCGGACGACGCGGGGCACACGCTCCTGGAGCACATGGCGGGCGGCGGGCCGGGCCCCGAGGCGTACGAGTGGGACGACAAGACCAAGCTGACCTCGTACGTCCCGTACGAGTGGCCCGTACGCATCACAGCGGTGCACGGCCGCAGGCTCACCCTGGAACGCCCCCTTCCGCTCGACATCCGCCCCGAGTGGGACCCCCGGCTCACCACCCATGTCGCGCCGCTGACCGGGTCGGCCGTCGAGGGGCTCACGCTCGAAGCGGTCCTCACCCCGCAGTCGCAGCATCTGCTCGACAAGGGGTACAACGGCGTCGCGTTCCAGTGCACTTACGACTGCTGGGCCGACGACGTCGTCGTACGCGACGTCGACAACGGCTTCGGTCTGGTCGCCGCGTCCGCCACCACCCTGCGCCGCACGCGCGTCGAGGGCCGGGGCTCGCACCACCCGTACTTCTGCCGGGAGGGCTCGCACGACAACCTCGTCGAGGAGTTCACGATCGCCGAGCGCACCGTGCCCGCCCCGGCCGGCACCCAACTGCACGGCATCAACGTCGAGGGGCTCTCCAGCTACAACGTCTGGTCGCGCGGGGTGATGGAGATGGGCACTTTCGACTCGCACCGGGGCCTGCCGTTCGCCAATGTGCGGACCGACATCACCGTCAACAACAACGGTCGGCACGGCGGGGACGCCTCGGCCGGTCCGCTCTTCGGCGCCCGGTTCACCCACTGGAACATCCGGGTCACCAACGGCCGCGAGGGCCTGATGAGGATCGACGGCCTCGCCCCGTACAGCGCGAGCGTCGGGATCAGCACGGTCCGTCCGTTCGACCAGATCGACGTGCCGGACTTCACCGGCGATCTGCACACGCGGCTGGAGGCGTACGGGACGCCGGAATCCGTACACCCCGCCAATCTGCACGACGCCCAGCGGGCGCTGAACCCGTAGTCGTCGGCGGTGGCCGGTGGCGGTTTTCTGCGGGACGGCCGTCCTACGGGGTGGCCGTCCTGCGGGACGGCTGTTCCGACGGCTGTTCCGACGACCGTTCCGACGGCTGTTCCGACGACCGTTCCACGGAGTGGCCGGCGCGCACGGGTACGGGTCCGCCCTGCGGTGGCAGTCCCCGCATCAGCACCCCGTACCCGAGGGCCGCCACCGTGCCCAGCACCGCGCACGTCCCCCACAGCCACTCCGCCCCGAACCGGTCGATGATCACCCCGGACATCAGCGGGGCGACCAGCGCCGCCACCGCCCAGGACATCGTGTACATCCCCTGGTAGCGGCCCCGGCCGTGGACGGGGGAGAGGCGGACCACCAGCCCGGTCTGGGTGGGGGCGTTGACGATCTCCGCGAGGGTCCAGACGCAGACCGTCAGCGCGTACAGCCCGATCGAACCGGCGAACGCGGTGAGCCCGAATCCGTACCCGGCCACCACCGACGAGATGATCAGCAGGCGGCGCGGGTCGCGGTGCTCGATGAAGCGGGTCACCGGGATCTGGAGGACCACGATCAGTACGCCGTTGACCGCGACGGCCATGCCGTAGTCGGCGCTGCTGAAACCGTCCTTGCCCATCGCCACCGGCAGACCGACCGACGCCTGCTGGAAGAGGAGCGCGACCACGAAGGAGAGCCCGACGACGCTCATGAACCGGCCGTCGCGCAGGACGGTCCCCAGCCGGACCGCCGACTCGGTCGCCTGCTCCACGGCCGTACGTACCGGGCGGGACTCGGGCAGCTTGAGGAAGACCAGCACCGCGCAGACCAGGGTCAGGGCCGCCTCGCCGAGGAAGCCCGCGAGATAGCTGTACTGCGCGACGAAGCCCGCGCCCGCCGAGGAGACCGCGAACCCCAGGTTGATCGCCCAGTAGTTGAGGGAGAAGGCACGTACCCGGTCCTCGGGTTTCACGATGTCGGCCATCATCGCCTGCACGGCCGGGCGCGAGGCGTTGGACGCCATGCCGACCAGGAAGGCGACGGCGGCGATGGCCACCGGGTCCCGCATGAAGCCGAGCAGTGCCACCGAGAACGCCGTCGAGACCTGCGCGACGAGCAGCGTGGGCCGCCGGCCGAGCCGGTCGGTCATGACACCGGAGCCGAGCGAGGACACGACACCGCCGAGGCCGTGGAGGGAGGCGACGAGCCCCGCGTACGAGGCCGAGTACCCGCGGTCCAGCGTCAGATAGAGCGCCATGAAGGTGGCGACGAACGCACCGAGCCGGTTGATCAGGGTGCTGGTCCACAGCCACCAGAACGCCCGGGGCAGACCCGAGACACTCTCCCGTGCGGCGCGTCCGAGACTGGCGACGGACATCGTGCATTCCCCCATGGCTGAACTGGACCGGTGTGACTGAGCTGGACGGGTATGTCTGACCTGGTCCGGCGCGGGCGCGCACGCGAGCGGGTGCGTGTGCGGGTGAGCGGGTGAGCGCTGCGCGCGGGCCGGATGTAAGCGGTGCTTCGTACCCATGGACATTACGTTCGGCCCGTTCCGGGCCGCCACTCAATTGACGGAGGGCGTCAATCAGCGGCCGTCCTGCCGTCGATTAGGCTCGGGGTCATGGCCGACGCACCGTACAAGCTGATCCTCCTCCGCCACGGCGAGAGCGAATGGAACGCTACGAATCAGTTCACCGGTTGGGTGGACGTCAACCTGACGCAGAAGGGCGAGAAGGAGGCGGTCCGCGGCGGTGAGCTGCTCACGGACGCCGGCCTGCTCCCCGATGTCGTGCACACCTCGCTCCAGAAGCGCGCGATCCGTACCGCCCAGCTCTCGCTGGAGGCGGCGGACCGCCACTGGATCCCCGTGCACCGTTCCTGGCGGCTGAACGAGCGGCACTACGGCGCGCTCCAGGGCAAGGACAAGGCGCAGACACTCGCCGAGTTCGGCGAGGAGCAGTTCATGCTGTGGCGCCGTTCGTACGACACCCCGCCGCCGGTCCTGGAGGACGGCTCGCCGTACTCGCAGAGCGGCGACGCGCGCTACGCGACGATCCCGCCGGAGCTGCGCCCGCGCACCGAGTGCCTCAAGGACGTCGTCGTCCGCATGCTGCCGTACTGGTACGACGGCATCGTCCCGGACCTGCTCGCAGGCCGCACGGTCCTGGTCGCCGCGCACGGCAACTCGCTGCGCGCGCTGGTCAAGCACCTCGACGGCATCTCGGACGCCGACATCGCGGGCCTCAACATCCCGACGGGCATCCCGCTGGCGTACGAACTGGACGCGGACTTCAAGCCGGTCAACCCGGGCGGCACGTACCTCGACCCGGATGCGGCGGCCGCAGCGATCGAGGCCGTCAAGAACCAGGGCAAGAAGAAGTAACAACCGTACTGAAGAAGCCCCCTGCCCTGCGGGTTCTCCGCGAGGCAGGGGGCTTTTTGCTGCGATGGGGCGGGCGGGTGTGCGTCAGGCGGGGCCCGGGCTGCCCGGGGCACCCGGAGCGCCCCGGCCACCAAGCCAGGTCACGGTCACGTCCGGCACCGCCGGGGAAGCGTCACCTTTCCAGGCTTGTGCTCGAACGTCTTCATCACCAGCCACTCGTCCAACTCGGGATCGAAGAGATTCTGGATTCCGAATTGCAGTACTTGCCAGAACGTCCCGCGATTACGTTGATCGACGTAGATGTCGCCGAGCGCGAGCGGGAATCTGAGGAATTTCCCCGGAGGACGTTGCGGCTGGACGACGCCGACCCTCCAGTGATTCACGTATCGCCTCGGGGTCTGTTGCAGAATCTCCCGCCCGACGAATCGCGCGGTGCTCAACACCTGGTTCAACTGGTCCCGATTGACACCTGGAATCCGAGAGCATGAGTGGTCGTTCAGGCCAGGCCACTTGTAGGTCAGCGTGTAGAGCGTGTTGTGGTAGATCAGGTTGGTGAACCAGATGGGATAGTGCGGGCCACCCGCGACCATCTGGCTGTCGCCGTCCTTGCCCTGCCAGGTGAACGGCACGGTGATGCCCAGATCCCGGACGACCCACTTGCCCTTTCCACGGAAATCCCGGGGTAGCTGAGGTGGCCGGGGAGCGGTCCCGGATGACGGTGCGGCTTCAGTCTTCGACGATGCGGCCTCGGTCTTCGACGGTGCGGCCCCGGTCCTTGTTCCGGCGGCGGCCGGTGACGGAGCCGCCGCGACGATGGCAATCACCCCGGCGGCGGCGACCGAGACTGCCGCCCGGCGTGTGCGTGTCCAACCCATGGTCTCCCTCAGCTGTCGTGTAGCGCGCCGTCCTGGCACAGGGATCGAGCGCAGGACGCACCGGATTCCGTGTGGCGCCGCGCAGGGGTGCGGGAACACGCCGTCCCCATGACGGCCACGGGGCCGCACCGCGATCAGTCCCCCCGGTGTCACGTGTCACTCCGGGTGGCCGCGCGCGTCACTTGTTCCGCCTACACCGGTCCACCCGCTTGACGCAGCCAGCGAGGCCGTACAGCCCGGAAACCACGACTGCGAGGGCCCCGTCCGCATCACCGCAATCAATCAGCAGTGGCGCGGAACGGGGCCCTCGCAGTCGTACGGAGCGGCTCGCGTCAGCCCTGGCAGCCGCCGCACTGGCACGGACCGCCGGACTGGCAGCCGCAGCTGCAGCCCGGACCGCAGCCACAGGCGCCGAGAACGCTCAGATGGTGCACTTCGACGGGGGCTTGCTGCTCGGGGGCGGTGACGGGGGAATCGGCCATGATTTCCTCCTGCTCGGCATGCGAGGACGTACTGCCTCCGCCATCTCATACCCACCCCGGTGGGGCGCATCAACGGCGCATGCGCGCAAGTGCGCCGTTCACGCCCCCTCGACCTGCGCCGGAGCGGACTGGAGCTCGTCGGCGTGCTCGCCCGTCACCAGATAGACCACGCGCTTGGCCACCGACACCGCGTGGTCCGCGAACCGCTCGTAGTAGCGGCCGAGGAGCGTCACGTCGACCGCCGTCTCGATGCCGTGCTTCCACCGGTCGTCCATCAGGTGCTGGAACAGCGTCCGGTGCAGCAGGTCCATCTCGTCGTCGTCCGTCTCCAGCTGGAGCGCCAGGTCGACGTCCATCGTGATGATGACCTCGGCCGCCTTCGCCATCAGCCGCTGCGCGAGCTGTCCCATCTCCAGGATCGTGGCGTGCAGATCGTGCGGAACGGCCCGGTCCGGGTAGCGGAGCCGGGTGAGTTTCGCGACGTGCTGGGCCAGGTCGCCCGAGCGCTCCAGGTCCGCGCTCATCCGCAGCGAGGTGACCACGATGCGCAGATCGGTGGCGACGGGCTGCTGCCTGGCCAGCAGGGCGATGGCCCGTGCTTCGAGGTCGTGCTGGAGGTCGTCGACCTTCTGGTCGGCGGCGATCACGCTCTCGGCGAGCTTCAGATCGGCGTCCAGCATGGCGGTCGTGGCCCGGCCGATCGCCGAACCGACGAGCCGGGCCATCTCGACCAGGCCCTCGCCGATCGAGTCCAGTTCCTCGTGGTACGCGTCCCGCATGGGAGTCCCTCTCTTGTACGGCTGATCTTGTGCGGCTGGTCTTTGCTGCCGGCTGGTGTTGCTGCCGGCAGGTCTTGTACGGCTGGTGTTGTGCGGCAGATCTTGTACGGCCGGCTTTGTACGGCAGGTCTTGTGCAACCGAACGGCCGCACATTCCGGAGGTGCCCGGCAGATGTCCACCTCCACGTTTCCACCGTCGGTGCGCCACGCGTCCGTTTCCGTCATCCCAAGTGAACCGGCCCTATCCCCTCAGTGAACTCTGGGCGACGAACGTTCGAGCAGGCACCCGGATGGCTGGGGATATGTCGGCGGTGCCGCATAACCTGGACACATGGACGTGAACGCGGCGGTCGCCGCAGCAAGCGCGATCGCCGGGCTGTGCACCGGTGTCATCGGCGTGCTGGCGTTCCGCTGGAGCGAGCGCGAACTGGCACGCCCCACCCGGACCTCCCTGCACACCGACGACGTGCTGCCGCCCGGCGTGGACACCGTTCTCTCCGTGCTCAGCTCCTCCGCCGTGGTGCTCGACGAGAGCGATTCGGTGGTCAAAGCCAGCTCGGCCGCGTACGCCCTGGGCCTGGTCAGGGGCGGGAAACTGGCCGTGGAGCCCATGCTGCACATGGCCCGGGACACCCGGCGCGACGGGGAGATACGACAGGTCGAGCTCGACCTTCCCCGCCGGGGTACCGGCCGCGGCGAGGCGCTCGCGGTCTCCGCCCGGGTGGCACCGCTCGGCTCCCGGCTGGTGCTGCTGCTGGTCGAGGACCTCACCGAGGCCCGGCGCATCGAAGCCGTACGGCGTGACTTCGTCGCCAACGTCAGCCATGAGCTGAAGACCCCGGTCGGAGCACTCTCGCTGCTCTCCGAGGCGGTCATGGGAGCGTCGGACGACCCGGAGGCGGTCACCCGTTTCGCGGGCCGGATGCAGATAGAGGCGACCCGGCTCACCAATCTGGTCCAGGAGCTCATCGATCTCTCCCGGGTCCAGAACGACGACCCGCTCGAAGACGCCGAGCCGGTCCGGGTCGATGTCCTGGTCGCCGAGGCCATCGACCGCTGCCGCCACCAGGCGGGCACCAAGCAGATCACCATGGCGGCGGGCGGTACGGCCGACCTCCACGTCTGGGGCAACCGCTCCCAGCTCGCCGCCGCGCTGGGAAACCTCGTGGAGAACGCGGTGAACTACTCCCCGGCCCGCACCCGGGTCGGTATCGCCGCCCGCCGCACCTCCGCCCCCGGCGGAGGGGGCACCTCCCAGGCTTTCGGCTCTGGGGGACTCATCGAGATCGCCGTCACCGACCAGGGGCTCGGTATCACCGAGAAGGACCGCGAGCGGATCTTCGAGCGCTTCTACCGCGTCGACCCGGCCCGCTCGCGCGCCACCGGCGGCACGGGCCTGGGCCTCGCCATCGTCAAACACGTGGCCGCCTCGCACGGCGGGGAGGTCACGGTGTGGAGCTCGGAGGGCCAGGGCTCCACCTTCACCCTGCGGCTGCCGGAATCCGGTTCCGTACGCAGTCGCCGCGGCCGTACGGATCCGACGGCCGCCCCCGCACAGCACCACACCGGCTACGCCGAGTCCGCCGATCCCACTGACGCTGTCGGCGATGACGACGACCAGCCCTTCGCGACCTTCCTGTCCTCTGAACCCATTCCTGCCCCGGAGGTCCTTCCGTGACCCGAGTGCTTGTCGTCGAGGATGAGGAATCCTTCAGCGACGCCCTGTCCTACATGCTCCGCAAGGAAGGGTTCGAGGTCGCCATCGCGGCCACGGGCCCCGACGGACTCGACGAATTCGAGCGCAACGGCGCCGATCTCGTACTGCTCGACCTGATGCTGCCGGGACTGCCCGGCACCGAGGTGTGCCGCCAGCTGCGCGGCCGCTCCAACGTCCCGGTGATCATGGTGACCGCCAAGGACAGCGAGATCGACAAGGTGGTCGGCCTGGAAATAGGAGCCGATGACTACGTCACCAAGCCCTTCTCGTCGCGGGAGCTGGTCGCCCGGATCCGTGCGGTGCTGCGCCGCCGCGGCGAGCCCGAGGAGGTCTCCCCTGCGGCACTGGAGGCCGGTCCGGTCCGGATGGACGTGGACCGCCATGTCGTGACGGTCTCCGGCGCCAAGGTCGACCTGCCGCTCAAGGAGTTCGACCTGCTGGAGATGCTGCTCAGGAACGCGGGCCGGGTGCTGACCCGGATGCAGCTGATCGACCGGGTCTGGGGCGCGGACTACGTCGGGGACACCAAGACCCTCGACGTCCACGTGAAGCGGCTGCGCGCCAAGATCGAGCCGGACCCGGGCGCGCCCCGGTATCTGGTGACGGTCCGGGGCCTGGGCTACAAGTTCGAGCCGTAAGCCGTTACGTCGTTAAGCCGCGAGCCGCGCTGCGATGTGCGAGCCGCGTACGGAAGGAGGCGCCCCCGACGGAATCGGACTTCCGTCGGGGGCGCCTCCTTATGCACTGTGCTCCGTATGCACTCTGCTGCGCTCTACAAGCGATGTGCGCTCTGCACGCTCGGTGCGCTCATGCGGTTCAGCTGCTCGGCGTGCCCGTGACGGAGCCGGCCGGCGTCTTGTTGGCGCCCGGGCTGGTCTTGCCGCCCGGAGTCGCCTTGCCGCCCGCGCCCGGGGTGGCCTTGCCCGACGCACCCGGGGAGGCCGTGCCCGACGGTGTCGTCGAACCCGAGGGCGTCGCCGAGGTGGAGGGCGCCACGGGCAGGCTGCTCGGGCCGAAGCCCTGGAAGTAGCTGGTGGCCGGGACGACGAGCGCGGCCAGTGTCACCCGACCGGTCTCGCTGAACTGGAAGACCAGGTTCTGCGTGGAGCCGTCGGCGGCTGCGGAGCGGCCGTCGGCGAGCACGGCGGCGGCGTTGTTCTTGCCGCCGATGGCGATCGAACCGTGCGCGGGCACCGAGATCGGGCCCTTGCCCGTGGCCGGGGTGAGCTTCACGACGGAGCTGGAGCCCGCGAGCTTGATGTCCTGGAGCGTCTGGTTCGTGTCACCGTTGTTGAAGAGGGTCGCCGAGATGACGGCGGGGCCCTTTGCCGTGGCCTTCGGCTGGGTGATCACCGTCGCGTTCTGGACCTTGATGACACCGGCCGACGTAGCGGCGTTGTCCGGCTTGACCTCGATCGTCGCCGCGTTGTTGCCCGCGCCACAGGCGGACAGGGCGGCGATCGAGACCACGATGGCAGAAGCGGCGAGGACGCCGCGTCGAAGGCTGCTGCTCACGGCGGCGGCTTCTCCTAGGACGTACGGACAGGACGGACAGGGGGCGGGAGGGGGTAAAGCCTCCCTAAGGGTGTGTCAGCGGCCTCAGGTTACCGAGCCGTGGTCACGGCCCCGCACCCGACCCGCCCCGCCGCCGGTACCGGTGCCCGACGGGCACCCGCGGACCGTCCGATCTCACGGCTTCGTACTCACTGCTTCGTACGCCGTTCACATATCGCGAGTGATCAATTCTCTCTGCCGCTCTTCATCGCCACGCATTCCTTACGGAAAACGCTCTTCCGGCGCACAGTGATCAATTCCTGATTGCGTCCGTATGGGTGATCGACATCCGAACTGGGGTCGCGAAGTTCACCGTTTCGAATGCGGCAAATCGGGACGTTAGCCACCTGTGGGAAGCCTTCGGATCCGTGTGGCGCCTGCGTTTCTCTCCGTGCGCAGAGCTGCTCCGACCTGCGAATACCGCCCCCGGGGAGCCGTCCGCAGCACGTTCGTGTTGCTGTTGTCAAGCCCCGAGATATGCCCTGACCTGCGAAAACGTCATTCAGAAGAAGCCGTTCTCGTGTTAGACTGGATAGCCACGGAAGGGGTACCTGTCACATGACGTTCAAGGTTGGCGACACCGTGGTCTATCCCCATCACGGGGCCGCGCTGATCGAGGCTATCGAAACTCGCCAGATCAAAGGCGTGGACAAGACCTACTTGGTGCTCAAGGTCGCCCAGGGCGACTTGACTGTTCGTGTGCCGGCGGACAATGCGGAGTTCGTAGGCGTACGTGACGTGGTTGGTCAGGAAGGGCTGGACCGGGTCTTCGAGGTGCTTCGTGCACCGTATGCCGAAGAGCCCACGAACTGGTCCCGTCGCTACAAGGCGAATCTTGAGAAACTCGCCTCCGGCGACGTCATCAAGGTGGCCGAAGTGGTCCGTGACCTGTGGCGTCGTGAGCGTGAGCGCGGACTTTCCGCTGGTGAGAAGCGCATGCTCGCCAAGGCCCGCCAGATCCTGGTGAGTGAGCTCGCTCTCGCGGAGAACACCAACGAAGACAAGGCCGAGGCTCTGCTCGACGAGGTCCTCGCGTCCTGAATCGCTTGACCCGTTTTACCTGCTCGACGCTTTGAATGCCGTGGTGCCCGTTGACCACATGGACTGCCCATACACCTGGGCCGGTCTCATGTGTCGTCGGGCGCTACGGCATGTTGTTTTCCCGCGCGGCTCTGCTGTCGCGGTTGTCGCGGATCCTCCGCGTTTTTCCGCCACGGTCGGGCGGGGCCTCGGGCCGGGCCACGGTCTCATGGCCCCGCGGCTTCGGTCGAGGCTGGTCTGCTTCTGCTGTGTGCCTGTTTTCATGGAGCGGTGCTGCGTGAGCGGTACCTTGACCGGTACTGGTGTGCCGGGCCCGGGATGCCGACTCGACCAGTCGTCACGGAAGGGGCCGGTCAGGGCGTCGCGCCCGGCACTCCCCCAACCTGCGGCCGGGGGCACCCCCAGGCCATACCCACGTCGGCTGAGGACACAAACCCTGAACGCGCAACCGATGTCAGACGAGCCCGGGACCCCCTCCCGTACCGGCTCCACCGCAGAATTCCCTGCCGCCGCTCCGGCCGGATCCAGCCACACCACCGCCGCGGTGATTCCCGCCGCCGGGCGTGGTGTCCGCCTCGGCCCCGGAGCACCCAAGGCGCTCCGTACCCTCAACGGGACCCCCATGCTGGTCCACGCCGTACGGGCGATGGCCGGATCGCGTGCCGTCTCGCTCGTGGTTGTCGTGGCCCCGCCGGACGGTGCCGCCGAGGTCGAGGCGCTGCTGGCCGAGCACTCCTGTCCCCCGGGCACCGAGGTCCTGGTCGTACCCGGCGGTGACACCCGCCAGGAGTCCGTCCGGCTCGGGATCGGCGTACTCCCCGAGAGCGTCACCGAGGTGCTGGTGCACGACGCGGCCCGCCCGCTCGTGCCCGTCGACACCGTGGACGCGGTGATCGAAGCGGTACGGAACGGCGCCCCCGCGGTCGTCCCCGCCCTGCCGCTCGCCGACACCGTCAAACAGGTCGAGCCGCAGACCGGCGGCGGGCCCGAGCCGGTCGTCGCCACTCCGGAGCGGGCTCTGCTGCGCGCCGTGCAGACCCCGCAGGGCTTCGACCGGGCGCTCCTCGCCCGTGCGCACGCCACGGTCACCCACGACGTCACCGACGACGCGAGCATGATCGAGCAGCTCGGGGTGCCGGTCGTGGTGGTGCCAGGACATGAAGAGGCGTTCAAGGTGACCAGGCCGCTGGACCTGGTCCTGGCCGAGGCGGTTCTCGCCCGCAGGAGGATCAACGATGGCTTCTGAGCACGAGCAGTCCGGGCACGAGCAGTCCGGGCATGAGGAGTCAGGGCGTGAGGAGTCCGGACGTGCACAGCCTGTGGATGAGCAGCCCGTGCGGCCGTCCGTGCCGGTGGTGATGCCGCAGGTCGGTATCGGGACCGACATCCACGCCTTCGAGGAGGGCCGCGAACTCTGGTGCGCCGGGCTCCGCTGGGAGGGCGAGGGACCCGGTCTCGCCGGGCACTCCGACGCGGACGTCGTCGCCCACGCCGCCTGCAACGCGCTCTTCTCCGCCGCCGGGATCGGCGACCTCGGCGCCCACTTCGGCACCGGCCGCCCCGAGTGGTCCGGGGCCTCCGGGCTCACCCTGCTCACCGAGGCAGCCAGGATCGTCCGCGCCGAGGGGTTCGCCATCGGCAACGTGGCCGTCCAGGTGGTCGGCAGCCGGCCGAAGATCGGCAAGCGCAGGGACGAGGCGCAAAAGGTCCTCTCGGGCGCTGTCGGCGCGCCCGTCTCGGTCTCCGCGGCCACCAGCGACGGGCTCGGCTTCACCGGCCGGGGCGAAGGGCTGGCGGCCATCGCGACGGCCCTGGTGGTCCGTACGTGACGGTCCTGGTGGTCCGTACCTGACGGTCCTGGTGGTCCGCACATAACGTCCGACCCGGGCCTGCCGTACATAACGACCGACCCGGGCCGTCCGTACATAACGACCGGCCCCGGCTCTGGATCCGTGCGGCCAGGGCCCCCGTATCCGCGCGGCGCGTACCCGTATCCGCGCGGCGCGGTTCGGAAGCCGGGACAGGGCCGCGCTGTTTGGGGTAGGGATGTGGGCGCACCCTCTTCCACTTCCACAACCTCTTCCGTACGCCCTGTTCCGCAACCCGGAGGCCAAGCCCGTGTCTGCCGTACTCAGCGACAAGCTCAAGGAACTCCTCGACAGCCCCGTCTTCGTCAACATCGCCACCATCCAGCCCGACGGCAGCCCCCAGGTGAGCCCGGTCTGGGTGAAGCGGGACGGTGACGATGTCCTGATCTCGACCACGACCGACCGCCGCAAGGAGAAGAATCTCCGCCGCGACCCCCGGGTCACGGTGCTGGTGCAGCCCGCCGACGCCCCCTACTCGTACGCCGAGATCCGGGGCACCGCGACGCTCACCACCGAGGGCGGCCAGGAGCTGATCGACGACCTGGCGCTGAAGTACCAGGGCAAGCGGTACGCCGAGTTCAACCCGGACTCCGCCAACGACGCCCCCCGGGTCGTCGTCAGGATCACCCCGCGCAAGGTCGTCGGCAGCATCTGACGGCCGGATCCCCGGAAAAGGGGGCCGGGCCCGGGAAAGCGGGGCCGGATCCCGGGGGAATGCCCGCCCGGGCTCCCGTTCGGCGGCTGTTCACCCGCTGCCGGACGGGAGCTCCGAGGCACTGTTGCGTCACACTTCTCTGCCCCGTTGCCCAAAGGGTCGCGGGGCACTGGTATGGGCCCACTACCCTGGTGCAGTGACTATTCGTCTGTACGACACCAGCGCCCGGCAGATCCGCGACTTCGTCCCGCTCACCGCGGGCTGTGTCTCGATCTACCTCTGCGGCGCCACGGTGCAGGCGGCCCCGCACATCGGGCACATCAGGTCCGGGCTGAATTTCGACATCATGCGCCGCTGGTTCGCGTACCGCGGCTACGAGGTCACGTTCATCCGGAACGTCACGGACATCGACGACAAGATCATCAAGAAGGCGGCGGAGCAGAACCGTCCCTGGTGGTCGATCGGCTACGAGAACGAGCGCGCGTTCAACACCGGATACGACGTGCTCGGCTGCCTGCCGGTCACCTACGAGCCGCGTGCCACCGGTCACATGACCGAGATGATCGAGATGATGCGCGTCCTCATCGAGCGCGGCCACGCCTACGAGGCCGACGGCAACGTCTACTTCGACGTGCGCTCGTACGACGGCTATCTCCAGCTCTCCAACCAGGACCTGGACGGGCTGCGCCAGCCCGCCGAGGACGGCGTGACCGGCAAGCGCGACCCGCGTGACTTCGCCATGTGGAAGGCCGTCAAGCCCGGCGAGCCCTCCTGGGAGACCCCGTGGGGTCCCGGCAGGCCCGGCTGGCACCTGGAGTGCTCCGCGATGGCGCACAAGTACCTGGGCCGCGCCTTCGACATCCACGGCGGCGGGATCGACCTGATCTTCCCGCACCACGAGAACGAGATCGCGCAGTCCAAGGCGTACGGCGACGACTTCGCGGCGTACTGGCTGCACAACGCCTGGGTCACCATGAGCGGCGAGAAGATGTCCAAGTCGCTGGGCAACTCCGTACTGGTCAGCGAGATGGTCAAGCAGTGGCGTCCCATCGTCCTGCGCTACTACCTGGGAACCCCGCACTACCGGTCGATGATCGAGTACAGCGAGGAGGCCCTGCGGGAGGCCGAGTCGGCCTTCGCCCGTATCGAGGGCTTCATCCAGCGGGTCATCGAGAAGGCCGGCGGCCCCGTCGCCCCGGCAGCCGAGGTGCCGCTCGCCTTCGCCGAGGCGATGGACGACGACATGGGTGTGCCGCAGGCGCTCGCGATCGTGCACACCACGGTCCGCCAGGGCAATTCCGCACTGGCCGCCGACGACAAGGAAGCCGCCGTCGCCAGACTGGCCGAGGTACGGGCGATGCTCGGCGTCCTCGGTCTCGACCCGCTCGACGAGCAGTGGGCGGGCGAGGGGGACCGCGGCGAGGACCTGCACGGGGCGGTGGACACGCTCGTCCGGCTCGTACTCGAACAGCGGGAGGCCGCCAGGTCCCGCAAGGACTGGGCCACCGCGGACTCGATCCGCGACCAGCTCCAGCAGTCCGGCCTGGTCATCGAGGACGGGCAGAACGGTCCCCGCTGGACTCTCGGCCCGCGGTGATGCCCGCCGTGATGTCCGCGGTGAGCGCCGCGCCGCCGATCGCGGCACACTTTCCTATACGTAGTACGTACTGAGCAGCAGAGAAACAGGTAGGTCATGGCCGGGAACAGCCAGCGCAGGAACCGCCGCACGTCCAACAAGAAGGGCGCGCAGGTCGGCAGCGGGGGCCAGCGACGCCGCGGCCTGGAGGGGAAGGGTCCGACGCCGCCCGCGTCCGAACGCAAGGGGCACAAGAAGAACCGCATCGCCGGCGCCCAGGCGCGGCAGGCCGCCGCCCGCCGTCCGGCGCCGCGCCGTGGCGGGGTCAAGGGCACGTCCGAGTTGGTCGTCGGCCGCAACCCGGTCTTCGAGGCGCTGCGCGACGGCGTCCCGGCGGTGACGCTGTACGTCCAGCAGTACATCGACAACGACGAGCGGGTGCGCGAGGCGCTCCAGCTCGCCGGGCAGCGCGGCAACATCAACCTGATGGAGGCTCCGCGCCCGGAGCTGGACCGGATGACGAACGGCCTGAACCACCAGGGCCTCGTCCTCCAGGTCCCGCCGTACGAGTACGCGCACCCCGAGGACCTCACCTCCGCCGCGTACGACGCCAACGAGGACCCGCTGATCGTCGCCCTCGACGGGGTGACCGACCCGCGGAACCTGGGTGCGATCGTCCGCTCCGTCTCCGCGTTCGGCGGCCACGGCGTGGTCGTCCCGGAGCGCCGGGCGGCCGGGATGACGGCGGGCGCCTGGAAGTCGTCCGCGGGTACGGCCGCGCGTACGCCGGTCTCCCGGGTCACCAACCTGACCCGGGCGCTGGAGGGCTACCAGAAGGCCGGCATCACGGTCGTCGGCCTGGCGGCGGACGGCGAGCACGAGGTGCAGGACCTGGAGGCGCTGGGCGGCCCGGTCGTCATCGTCATCGGCAGCGAGGGCAAGGGCCTCGGCCGGCTCGTCGGCGAGACCTGCGACTACCGGGTGCGGATCCCGATGCCGGGCGGCGCGGAGTCGCTGAACGCGGGTGTGGCAGCGGGCATCGTCCTGTACGAGGCGGCGCGCCGCCGGGCCTGACCCGGAAGCGGACCCGGACCCCGGACCCCGGACCCCGAAGCGGGCAGCGGGGAGCCGGGAGCGGGGGCCTGGAAGCGGGGAGTCGGAGCGCGGCCCGGTGCGCATCGTTCGTCACTACGGACGGTGCGCACCGGGCTGTTGTGGCTCTGTCGCTGCTGTTGCTGTCGCTGTTGTTGCGGGTGGCCGCTGCTGTGGCCGCTGTTGTGGCTGGTGTTGTGGCTGGTGGGGGCGGCGTGCCTGAAGCCGGGGCGGTCCGCCGGGTGCTTCGCGGGGAGACGCTTCGCCTTACGGGCAGCGTCTGTTGACGGGTCGCGGACAGATCCGGGGTGTCAAGGCAGTGTCCTAAACCTGTGTCACTCGGTTAGATGAGCGTGGACACCAGAACACCCGGGTTCGACGACCTGCCCGCGCTGAGCATGGTCAAGGTGCCGTGCGATCCCGCACAGGTCGTCGTCAACCACGCCAGCTTCCGGGTGCAGCTCGCACCGAACTCGATTCTGCGGCCCGCCGGTTCGGGCCTGAAGAACACGGCAAGAATCCCCGCGGCCTCCGGCGCGGGCGGGCGGCGCCGGGCCCCTGTCGTGTGGAGTGGGAAGTCCGCCCCCGACGACACCGGGGCCATCAGACTTCTCCAGGCCGTGCGGAACTCCGGCGTCCAGGAGGTCGGTTACGCGTCCGGCCACGACGCGGGAGCCACCCAGGTCATCCCCCGTGTCGACGTCGGCGGAGCGGACGGCCCGCCGCTCGGCGGCCCCGGGGGAGAGGGCCCCGGCACGCATTTGCTGCCCAGGATGCGCGAGGCGGTCGGCGCGTACGACGAGCAGGAGCGCTACTCCGGCGGTCCGTACGCGGATGCCGCCGACAACGCCGACGACGCGTTCGACGACGGCCTCGGCTATGGCCCCGACGGCAACGGAAGAGGTACGGAGACCGGGCGGTCCGGCTCGGACGGCATCCGCCACGCCTACTACCCCGACCGCCGGATGAACCTCGGCGTGGTGCTGCTCCCGCTCCGTGTGTTCCTCGGGTTCATCTCGATGTACGCCGGCATGGGCAAGCTCTGCGACCCCGTCTACTTCGACGGCGGCGAACGCGGCTCCATGGTCAAGTGGCTGCACTCGCTGCACCCTTGGGCCCTGGCGAGCCCGCTCCGCGACTTCGCACTGTCGCATCCGGTGGGCGCCGGACTGACCATCGCGTTCCTGCAGGTCGTCGTCGGGGTGCTGACCGTACTCGGACTCTGGCAGCGGGTCGCGGGGATCGTCGGCGCGCTGCTCTCCGCGGCGCTCGTCGTCACGGTCAGCTGGCGGACCGTCCCGGTGTACGACGCGCCGGACATCATCTACCTCGCCGCCTGGTCGCCGCTGGTCATCGCGGGTGCGCCGGTCTACTCGATCGACAGCCGGCTCGCGGGCGAGGCCTGGCGGACACTCGGTCCGCGCTCCGAACTCGCCGAGCTGCGGCGGCGGGTGCTGCGGCGCGGCGCCGTCGTCGCCTCGGTGGTCGTGGGGCTGACGCTGATCATCGGCGCGGTGCTGGGCGGCGCCGTGCGCTCCGCCGAGGTCGTGACCGTACCGGGTCCGAACACCGATCCCACCAACCGGCTGCCGGGACAGCCGCTGCCGCAGGAGCCCGGCGCATCGGGCAGCCCGTCGCAGCAGCGCACGTCGAAGAGCCCCGCACCGTCCGCGAGCGGCGCCGCACGTCCCTCGGCGAAGTCGTCGACGCCCGGTACGGTCCGGGAGAGCGCGACGGTCGGCTCCACGGGCCGGCAGCAGCCCAGCGAGACCCAGGGCACCGGTCAGCAGCCGTCGCAGCAACAGCGACAGCAGCAGGCTCCGCCGCCCCCGGCGACGACCAGCGCCGGCCCCTCGGCATCGGGCGGGACGAACACCGGCGGGGGCGCCGGCAGCGGCTCGGGCACGTCGGGCGGTGGCGCGGGCGGCAGTTCGTCCGGCGGGGGAAGCAACAAGAACCCGATCGGCGGCCTGCTCGGCTGACGGAGGCGCAGGGGCGCCGGAGGCGCCGCCGAGGCGCCTAGGTAAGGGGCGATCGCCAAGGCGGTCGCCCCTTACCTGTGTCTGTTTCCGTGCCCGTGTGGGGTGTTGAGGTGGTCCGGGGCGGTGGGGGCGGTGAGGAGCGCCGCAAGGGCAGCGTGGTGGGGCGCGGAGGCTCAGGCGGGGCTGCCGAGTTCTTTCGCCGCCTCGGTGAGGTCCTTGGCGGTGTCGATGGCCCGCCAGTACGCGCCGTGCGGCAGCGGGTAGCCGGCCAGCCTGCGCTCGCGGGCAAGCCGGGGGAACGTGGACCGCTCGTGGTCGCCGCGGTCCGGGAGCAGGGGCGTGAAGCCCGCGGAGAAGACGTAGATGCCCGCGTTGATGAGGTACGGCGAAGGGGGCGACTCGATGAAGTCCAGCACATGCCCGAACCGGTCCGTCTCGACCGCACCCCAGGGGATCCGGGGCCGGGCGAGGGCGAGCGTGGCGACGGCATCGCGCTCGGCGTGGAAGGCGGCCATCTCGCGCAGCGAGAAGCGCGTCCAGATGTCACCGTTGGTCGCGTACCAGGGCTGGTCGGGGTGGGGCAGATGTGCGGCGGCGTATTTGAGACCGCCGCCGCGGCCGAGGGGTTCGGACTCTACGACGGTCGTGACCCGCAGGGGCAACTCGGCGGAGTCCAGCCACTCCTGGAGCACTTCGGCGAGATGGCCGCAGGAGATGACGGCGTCGGTGACACCTTCGGATGCCAGCCAGGCCAGCTGATGGCCGATGATCGGCGTGCCGGTGCCCGGGATCTCGACCATCGGCTTGGGCCGGTCGTCGGTGTACGGGCGCAGCCGGGAGCCCTGGCCGCCCGCCAGAACCACGGCCTGCGTGGGCAGCGCGTGTGCGTGAGGATCAGCGGTCGTCATCATGAGGCGCACCCTACGACCTGGTGCGCCTCATGGCGGCGTTGCTCAGCCGACGTCGGCCGAGTACGTCAGTCGAGTACGTCGGTCAAAGTGCGGGCGTCAGCCCGGTGGAGCGCCGGCACGGCGTCGGTCCCGGCGCGGCGTCAGTGCTGGTGCGCGACTCCGTACGCGAAGGAGGTGTCGCAGACCGGGCGGGAGAACGACTGGGCGCGCGTCGGCCCGTACCGCTCGACGGCGGCACGGCCCAGCGAGCGGGCGATCGACATGCAGTGGCTCGCCAGGGATGGCCGGCCCTCGACCTCGCGCTGGAGGTGCGTGAGCGCCGTACCCGGATCCTTCTCCTGGAGCTCGGTGAGGAGCTTGTCGCGCAGAATGTCCTGCGGGGTACGGGTCTTGGCGCGCACCGACACCTCCTTGGTGGAGGCGGTCAGCATCTGCGTGCCGTTGGAGGTGCCTGCCCACGGGACGCGGGTGACCGCGAGCGTCCCGGAGAGAACCAGGACGACGGGCAGGACGAGTGCGAGAGTTCGGCCGATTCGGCGGGCTGTGTGGGTCACGCTGTGGAGCGTAGCGGGCGGTGATGATTTGGCGACATTTAGTCACTCGTGCGGGGGATGGTTCGAGTTTGCTTTTCGAATCAGGTGTTGACGGCCCGCTGCGAAATGCCCGCTCTGCCGGGGTGTTTACCCGGAACGCGCTGCGGCCCCGCACCTCCGGGTGAGGGGAGGGCGGGGCCGCGGCACGTCGTTGATCCGTCAGTCGCTGAGGAGAACCTCAAGAAACCTCGATCGAGAGGAGAACCTCAACAGAAGGACCTCGGAGGAGAGTCTCAGTCGCTGAGGCGCTCGCCCGTCGAGGTCGAGAAGACGTGGATCTCGCCGGTGCGCGGGACGACGTGGAGCTTGGTGCCCTTGTCCGGGACCTTGCGGCCGTTGACACGTACCACGAGCTCCTTGTCCACGCCGTTGACCTCGGCGGAGCCGTAGACGTAACCGTCGGCGCCGAGCTCCTCGACCACGTTGACCGCGACGGCCAGACCGGCGGGGGCGTCGGCGCTGTCCTTGGCGAGCGACTTCGGGACCTCGTCGTGCTCGACGACCTCGAAGTGCTCGGGACGGACGCCGACCGTGACGGTGGTGTCGCCCTTGTCGGCCGCGGCGGCGAGCGCCTCACGGGAGACCGGGACGACGCTGTTGCCGAACTTCACACCGCCGTCGGTGATCGGGACCTCGACCAGGTTCATGGCAGGGGAGCCGATGAAGCCGGCGACGAAGAGGTTGCTGGGGCGGTCGTACATGTTGCGCGGGGAGTCGATCTGCTGGAGCAGACCGTCCTTGAGCACCACGACGCGGTCGCCCATGGTCATGGCCTCGACCTGATCGTGGGTGACGTAGACGGTGGTGATGCCGAGGCGGCGCTGGAGCGACGCGATCTGCGTACGGGTCGAGACACGGAGCTTGGCGTCGAGGTTCGACAGCGGCTCGTCCATGAGGAAGACCTGCGGCTCACGGACGATGGCGCGGCCCATCGCGACACGCTGGCGCTGACCACCGGAGAGCGCCTTCGGCTTGCGGTCCAGGTAGTCCGTGAGGTCGAGGATCTTCGCGGCCTCTTCGACCTTGGCGCGGATCTCGGTCTTGTTGATACCGGCGATCTTGAGCGCGAAGCCCATGTTGTCCGCGACGGTCATGTGCGGGTACAGCGCGTAGTTCTGGAACACCATCGCGATGTCGCGGTCCTTCGGAGGAAGGTGCGTGACGTCACGCTCACCGATGCGGATCGCGCCGCCGTTGACGTCCTCAAGACCCGCGAGCATGCGCAGGGAGGTCGACTTGCCGCAGCCGGAAGGACCGACGAGGACGAGGAACTCGCCGTCCTCGACATCGATCTCCAGCGCGTCCACGGCGGGCTTGGTGGATCCGGGGTATATCCGGGTGGCCTTGTCGAACGTGACTGTTGCCATGGGTGTGCGCTCCTTCACCGGCAGGAACGTGCCGGACGATCCGAGTAAAGGTGAGTGGTGTAGTCCACACGGGTGAACTGCAACGAGACGCTACCTGGCGCTTTGCGGTCTGTCAGTAGTTCGGGGCCGGGCAAATTTCCGGCAGAGTCATGCCCGCGCTGCGGTTAGAATGCTCCGACACGCCTCCTTAGCTCAGCTGGCCAGAGCAACGCACTTGTAATGCGTAGGTCATCGGTTCGAATCCGATAGGGGGCTCTGAGGAACCCCAGGTCGGATGGCATCTGACCTGGGGTTTTGTCGTCAGAGGATGCGGCGCCGACGTCGGGCGCCGGCCGCCTTGCGGTCGGCGGTCTCACTTCTGGTCTCAGACGCCGCTTGAGGCTGGGGTGCGAAGGCGTTTCCCATGCAGAGCATGGCGTCCTTCGAGAGGGTGGATCGGCCCTTCACGTACCGCCGTGTCTGGCTGATCTGGGTGTGCCGGAGGATCTCCATGATGGTCGGCATGTCCACGCCCAGCTCGTTCAGGATGGTCCCCGCCGTATGACGGCTGCCGTCGTACAGGCGCCGGTCGCTGATCCCGGCCTCTTCGAGCAGTTCCTTGAACTCCCCCCAGTCGTCTCGGGGGTCGATCGGCCGGCCGTCCGAGCGTGTGAATACCGCGTCGAAGTCCTGCCACTGTTCACCGGCCGCGGCTCGCGCGGCGTCCTGCTGGTCCTTGTGGTCATGCAGATACGGGATGAACGGCGTCGGGATCGGGACGGCATTCCGGCTCTTCTTCGTCTTGGGCCGGGTGAAGACGAGCCCACCGCCCTTGCGCTGCGGGCAGATGCTCGCGTGACGCGTGCAGTCATCTGCGCAAGGCTTGGGGCAGCCGCGCTTGTAGCCCTTGTGCACGGTGCAGTCCTTGGGGCACTTCTCGAAGCGGTGCAGGCGCTCGCCGCAGAGGTGCGGGTCCGGGCAGCCATGGCGCCAGGTGAGGCGCTGAAGCTGCCAGTGCGGGTTGAACATCTCCGCTTCGAGGTCGACGTACTTCCACCGCAGGCCCAGGGCTTCACCTTGCCGGAATCCCATGCCGACGTTGACCAGCCAGCGCATGAACGTGGGGCGTTTGGCGGCGGCCAGCAGAAACGCTTTGGCCTCCTCCATGGTGCACCTTCAGCACATGCGAGGGGGCGTGCCCCTCTCGGAGCATGTCGGCGTAGTGCCTCTCCAAGTGCTCCGGTGCGAGCTTGTCGAGCCGGTGCTGACCGAGGCCGGGCACGATGTCGTTGCGGGTCTTGGACCAGTAGTCGTCCAGGGAACGGGGCTTGAGCTTGAGGCTCGCGATCGTGGTGAGGTAGATGGTCATCCACTGCTCCACGGTCGGCTTCCGTCCGGCGACCGGGGCTCGCCCTTCGTCTCGCGGTTTCTCCAGCGCCCGTACCTTGCGTTCCACTTCGGCCTTGGTCTTGGCCCGTCGGTGGCGGCGGTCGGGGCTTCCGTCGTTTTTGACGCTCATGGTGACGCGTCCGTGCCACCATCCGTCACTGCCTTCGTAGACGGACGACTCCATGGTTCGGCTTGCGGGGGCCCATTGCGTTTCCTCCAACGCGAAGGGCGGGCCGAAGGTGATCCGGCCCGCCCTTGCCTGCTCTGCTGTCAGTGAGTGGTTGTCCCCGAAGGGATGCCGCCGACGTACGCCTTCAGGGTCGCCACCTTGATGCGGCGGCAGCGGCCCTGTTTCACGTAGGCCAGAACGCGACGCCCTGCCGGCCGCTGGCCCCGCCGAGGAGATTGCCCCCTCACACTCATCGCTAGCTCGGCATTCCTCGCGATCCTCGCTGGTTACGCAGCGTTGTGCGGGAGGCATGCCACTTCGCCGGCCAGGCCCTCGACCAACTCGCCGCCACCTGGTACGCCACCGGCATGGACCGCGTACGCGAAGTGCGGCGCACGCTCGCTCCATGGCAGAACGAGCAGTGCGTCCGGTGTGTGGTTGCGTCCGGCCTGACGTGTACGCGGCGTTCTATAGTCGCCCGGGTCGACCGTTTTCATGGGGGGATCCGGAACACATGCAGACCAGGAGATCACTGGCCGCCGTCCTGCTGAGCGCCGTCGCCGTGCTGCTGCCGCTCGGAGCCTGCGGGACCCAGCGGGTCGGGGCGGGAGCGCCGACGACGACGGAAGCGCCGCACTGGCAGACGTTCGCGCCGTTCCGCGTGACCGCCGCACGGCTCTCCGACAGTGGGCGCGCGCTCAGCGTCGACGCAGAGGTGCCCGGCAAGGGGAAGACCTGCGCGCGCGAACTGAAGGCGGTCGTGACCTCCACCTCGGAGCGCA
Source organism: Streptomyces sp. NBC_00466 (assembly GCF_041433995.1). NCBI lineage: Bacteria > Bacillati > Actinomycetota > Actinomycetes > Kitasatosporales > Streptomycetaceae > Streptomyces > Streptomyces sp. NBC_00466. Next base: position 3,648,463 of record NZ_CP107896.1, read on the forward strand.
CCGTGTGGGTGCAGGTCACCTTCTCCGCCCTGACCGGTGACCCGCACGCCGACTGTTCGAAGACCGCGACCGGCACGGCGAAGGTGCGGCTGCCATCCGCGCTCGGCCACCGCGAACTGTCCGTGGACAACGACACGACATTCACCGCGGACGACGCCGACCTGCCCGACCTGCGCCTGTGCGGCGACCGCGGCTGCCACCCGGCACCCACCGGCTGCACTCCCGCCTCCTACGACCAGGCGGTGGCGGCGCTCGACGTACCGAACCACACGTCCCGCGGCGAGGAGCACTGCGACGGGAAGTGGCTGGTGTTCGACGTGTCCTCGCGCATGGGCCCGGCCTGCGCCGAGGGCGAGGCGCCGGGCTGCGGGGCGAGCCTCGGCGACCGGTGGTTCTTCCGGGCCGAGAAGTCGGGCTGGGTGCCCCTCGCACGCGGCACGAAGGCGGGCTGCACCGACGTGCACCGCATCGAGCCCGCCTTCCCGGCCGCCCTGTGCGCCGGCCTGCCCGCCCTGCGGAGCTCGAACTGAGCACCACGCCGGGCCTGTTGCGCTGCCCGGCCCGCAGCCCGGGGGCACCCGCGGTGCCTCATTCCCGACACCGGCCTCCAACGATCACCGCCCACACGTCGTCCGCCGCGAGGATCTCGCCCACCTCCCATTGGCTCGACAGCGCCGCCAGCACCCGCTCCGCGCCATCGGTAAACCGTCCCCGGTCGCTCGGTGAGGCGGGTGCCGACGCGTGGGATGCGGCGCCGGCGCCCGCTCCCGGTGACCGTGCCATAACGTGCCAGTAGCTGCCGGTAAAGAGCGGTGAGCGCAGATGTCGATACGACACTCCGGTCCGAGAAATACCAGCCTGTTCCCGCAGTTCAGGTGGCAGGTCAGTGTCTGAGGACCGGTTGGGAGCACGAGTTTGATTCCCGTCACTCGCTCCGCAACTGCCAGTCCTGTGCGCGGATACCGGTTCACGGGGGCGGTTACTCAGGTCTGGCGATGTCGAAGGCATCGACAGATACGGGCCGTCCCGCACCACAGCCGCACGCAAACTTGCTGTGCCCAGAGCTGTGCCCAGCCGTTCGGCGGTCTCCCGGTAGGTGCAGCCGTCGTAGTAGGCGAGGAGCACGGATTCGCGCTGGAGCGGAGACAGCGCCTGCAGGCAGCGGCGGACTTGTTCGTATTCCAAGCGGTTCTCGACTTTTTCGCTGACCTCGTCGAATGCACGCTGCTGCTGGCGTAGCGCACTCTGGCGGTCGCGGTCGACTGATGCCTGTACTGAACGGACTCGGTCGATGGCGCGGCGGTGGGTGATCGTCACGGCCCAGAAGGCAGCGTTGCTGCGTGACGTGTCGAACAGGGGGGGGGCTTTGCACCAGACCTCGGTCAGTGCTTCCTGTGCCTCTCCAGAGACCTGTCGAGATCGCTCCGTGCTCTCCGTCACCGCCCGCAACAGGGGTGGCCTTCAAGCTCGCTCAGGTCACGCCTCTGACTTCGATAACAAACGGCCGGCGGACCGAGCGACTGCGCTCGCCCCTGGCCGTGATCGGTGTCACCCTCGCGGGCCCGGCTGGCAGTCCTGGCATCGGCGGTGCGTCGCTCAGCCGCCGCGCGGTGTTGCGGCTGATTTCCGACAGGGGAACGCGTGACGCATTATTTCTATATTCAATTTCCGTTATTGGGGCACTCACTTTCGAAGAAACAATTCTGCATTAAGAAGGGACGATTCTGCATCGTCTAGGGGTTCCCTGAAGATCTGAACCTTGGTGTCATCTGATTCTTATAGCTACTCGCGAAATACCTGAAGAGGCATCGACTCGCTCCAGTCTTTGGAATTCTGCGACCTCTTCAATGTGTAATATGCGGGCGACATAAGACGGCTTCCGGGGAGCCCGGAAAGGCTCGGAAGTCGCCGCCTCTCAAACAGAAATCGGTTTCTGATGAAGCTCAGATCTACTGAGGCTGCACGACGGCGCACTGTTTCGGCCTGGCTCACGGGAACATTCACGGCGGTTGTTGCCGCCGGGATGGTGGCGGTGGCGCCGGCCCAGGCGTTCGCCACCGCCACTCCTGTGCCGCTGGGTACGGCGGACAGCTTCGCCGTGCTGGCAGGTCAATCGATCACCAACACCGGCCCTTCCGTGATCACTGGGGATATCGGGGTCAGCCCTGGAACGGCCATCAGCGGATTCCCGCCGGGAATCGTGAACGGGGCCCAGCACTCGGCGGACGCCGTCGCGCTCCAGGCCAAGTCCGACCTGGTCGCGGCGTTCAACAACGCAGCGGGCCAGGCAACGGACGCCGCTCTTCCGCCGGACGCCGGAGGGCTGACGCTGGTACCAGGCGTGTACACGGCCTCCTCGACCCTGGGCCTCACCGGGACGCTTACCCTCGACGCTAAGGGCGACCCCAACGCGGTCTGGGTCTTCCAGGTCGGTTCCGGACTGACGACGGCGTCCGCCAGCCGCGTCGCACTCATCAACGGCGCGTCACCGTGCAACGTGTTCTGGGAGATCGGCAGTTCGGCCACGCTCGGCACCAACTCGACCTTCGTGGGCAACATCCTGGCCCTGACCTCGATCGGCGTCACCACCGGCGCCAGCATCGACGGCCGGGCGCTGGCACGTAACGGCTCGGTCACCCTGGACACCAACCGCATCACTCGGCCCGCCTGCTCCACGGGAACCACGGGCGGGACGACGACCGGGACGACGGCCGGGACGACGGCCGGGACGACGGCCGGGACGACCGCCGGTACCACGACGGGCGGCACTACCACTGGCACCACGGCCGGAGTGCTGGGCGGAGTGCTGGGCGGAGTGCTGACCGGCGGCACGACGGGCGGCACTTCCACGGGTGGAGTGCTGGGCGGCGTACTGGGCGGAGCCCTGACCGGCGGAACCTCGGGGGGCGGGGGCACCACCGGGAGCACCACCGGGAACATCGCAGGCAACACCTCAGGGAACGTCGCCGGTAACACCACGGGTGGCGGAAACGCCGGTAACACCACGGGTGGCGGAAACGGCGGCAACACCACGGGTGGCGGAAACGGCGGCAAGCCTGGCCACGACCATGGCGGCAAGCCCGGCCATGACCATGGCGGCAAGCCCGGCCATGACCATGGCGGCAAGCCTGGCCATGACCACGGCGGCTACGGCGACGACAACAGCGGCTACGGCGACAAGCCCGAGCAGCACGGCGGCTACGGCGACAAGCCCGAGCAGCACGGCGGCTACGGCGACAAGCCCAAGCAGCACGGCGCCTACGAAGGCTAGTTGGCAGCGCGGCTCGCGCGCTGCCAAGTGAACGGTGCGTGGCGGGGCATCTCCTCCTGGCCCCGCCACGCGCTTCCACGAGACGCACGACAAGAAGAACAGGGCGAGCAGTGCTGGGCGGAATCGAATCAGAGCAAGGGCAAATGCGAGGGCAGACCACCGGCCCGGGGCTGGTCATAGACCCCACGCACGGAGAAGAGGGAGAGCAAGGCGAAATCCACAGGCCGCGCAGAGCCCAACGGGTGGTGCGGGGAACGTTGAACACCGCTGTGGTCCTCTGTCTCGTCACGGCCCTGATGCATGTCGTCATGGTGTTTCTGCACGTGGCGCCCTCGAACGTCGTCTCACAGCGCTACAGCCGACAGGTGAACGCCTGGATCTATCCCCTCTTCGAACAGAACTGGCGGCTCTTCGCCCCGGACCCGGACTCCGTCAACCGGACGATCTCCGCGCGGACCGCACACACGGCCCGGGACGGGTCGGTCCAGGTCAGTCCCTGGGTCGATCTGACCGCCATGGACGAGTCTGCCGTCAAGCACAACGTCATTCCTAGCCACACCTCGCAGAACCTGCTGCGCCGTTCCTGGACGTCCTACGTCGAACTGCACGGAGGAGACGACCGCTCGCACTCGCCTCGGGCCGAGATGATGCGGCAGTACCTGCGCAACATCGCCGCCGACCGGATGGCCGAACGGGACGGAAGGGCCTTCGAGTTCATCCAGCTCCGGGTGGTTACCCGGCCCATTACCGCTTCAGGCGCCGCGCACAGTGACCGCGGTGCCACGTCCGCGAACGCCGAAACACGGCGTCTGCCCTGGTGGAAGGTGGCCTCCGGTGTCTCCGACGGGAAATGACATGATCCGGCCCTCGGCAGCCCAGGACGGGGCGACCGGCCGGCGGCTGCTCGGACGGCTGACCGATCCCGCACACGGTGCGTGGGCGCTCCTGACCGGACGCCCTCTCTCGCTCTACGCGGTGTCGGTGCTTCGAGTCGGATACGGCCTGCTCTACCTCGTCTTCCTGCTGCGCGAGTTCCCGCACCGCGACGAGATCTGGGGCCCCGATTCACCGTGGACGCCCACGCTCGCGCGGCAGCTCTTCGCCCAGACCGGCTGGGCCAGTGTGCTCACCCTGTCGGACAGTCGCGCCTACTTCGAAATCTGTTACGCGGCGGCACTCGTTATCAGCGCCCTGTTCATGCTGGGCTGGCGGACCCGTGCCGTGTCCGTGCTCTTCGCTGTCGTCGTCACATCGTTCCACGCGAGGGCGATCTTCATGACGGACGGAGGCGACAACCTCGTCCTCCTGATGGCGCTCTACCTCGTCTTCACCGCATGCGGACGCCGCTGGTCCCTGGATGCCAGACGGGCCCGGCGTAGGGCCGCCAGGAGGGAGCCCGGCCGATGGCGGTCCGACGTCGCACTACAACTACTCCAGGCACGACATACCTTGGTCACGGCCGTGCACAACTGTGGGCTCCTCGTGATCGCGGTTCAGGTCTGCTTCCTCTACGGCGCGGCTGGTCTTTACAAGGCGCAGGGCGGCACCTGGGGTGCCGGAACCGCGCTGCACTACGTGCTGAACCTCGGACTCTTCCAGCCCTGGCCCGCGCTCTCCCACTGGGTAGACGGTCAGCAGGCCACCATCGCGGTGGCCGGTTATCTGACCGTGCTTCTCCAAGTCGCCTTCCCCTTCGTCCTCTTCGGTAAGCTGAAGTACCCGGTTCTGGCCATGCTGCTTTGCATGCACATCGGTATTGCAGTACTCATGGGGCTGCCGCTGTTTTCCGGCGCGATGATCATCGCAGACGCTGTATTCCTGCCGGATCGCTTCTACGTCGCGGTGCCAATCCTGTGCCGACGGGTCTCGCGGCGGCAGAGTGCGCCGCGCACTGCGCCAGGCGCGGAGGCAGGGGAAGGCGTGGTGCCCAAGCAGGCCGGCCCTGGATCCCTCGTACGCGGCCGCCCCTGAAGGCCTTGCCGTAAGTGATATCCCGGCCGGGCCAGACATCCCGCTGTTCTTGGGCGGTCTGTCTGTCCGGCAACGGCGAGGCTGTGCAGGCGGGCAATTCCGACCACGGCGTAGTGGATGCCAGCAGCAGGTCGGTGTGGTCAAGGATGCGTCTCGGCGCAGGCTCCGGTGGTGACGACGGCGTGCGTGGAATCACGCGACGCCGGGTTCGAATTGATTACTTGCGTGGCCGCAGCCATCGGCTAATCCGCGGCGAGGAGAAAATGCAGATGCAAGCTGTACTTGTCTATGACGGGGACTGCGGTTTCTGTGCCAACTCGGTGAAGTTCGCCGAGCGGCGTCTCCGCCCCCGTTGTGCGACCACACCGTGGCAGTTCGCAGATCTGGGGGCGCTTGGTATCACGCAGCAGCGTGCAGAATACGAAGTCTTGTGGGTGACACCGGCAGGGGCGGTGCACGGCGGATGCCAGGCAGTTGCCAAGCTGCTTCTGAATGCACACAGTGGATGGCCGTTGTTGGGAGCGTTGCTGACCCTGCCCCCTGTGCGATGGGCGGCCTGGGGTGTGTACCGGCTCGTGGCGAATAATCGTCAGCGGATGCCAGGCGGAACGTCGGCGTGTGCGCTGCCGACCCGGAATAGGACGTATACGTAGTCGGATTCGCTTTGCCCAACTACCAGTTAGCGATGGCGAGACTCGCTTGCGGACAGGGAGACCGGAGCGGCCGAACACTTGGCGCTTGGTGTGTCCGGAACGTGGAGGGAGGCTCCACGCGGCGGGCGCCGCCCACTCCCGCACGGTGCTGTTCTGGCCAACAGCTCTCTCAGCGCAGGGACCGCAGCGTTCGTCTCCGACCCCTTCGAAGCCTTGATGGCGGTTAGTCGGCCGAAGCTACGGAGTGACGGCAGGCCGTCAATGATGACTGGGATGGCGGGGCGTCCGATGTGGATCAGCTTGCGCGGGCATCCACGGACTTGTCGGCATCGCCGTCCGTCCGCTGGACAAGGGCTTGCGGGATGTCACGCGGGATTCCTCTCGGGCGGGAGTTGGCTCAGTCTGCGTCAGGCGCAGTGCCTCTGTGCCAGAAGGTCGGCAGTCCCCAGTACTGCAGTGAGCGGTCTTCGGGCCGTTGGGCCCGCTCCGGCGCGTCCCAGTCCTCGAAGGAGTCGCGGGACTGACCGACGATGACCGACGGGTCGCACGCCCCTCGCGCGGCCAGTCAGCCGCCGACGGCGGTACGTGCTGTCGGCCGTGGTGGCCGTAGGCGCCGAATTCCCGGTAGTTCTGCTGGGCTTCGATGAGGGTGTGCAAGCTCACCCGGTCAACGCAGTGCGTGAGCGGACGGGGAAACACACGTTGGATCGAGCGTCACGGGCGGAAGTAGCACCATGCCCCTGACCAGGAAGAACAGGACCCACCGTGCAACCACGGCACCACCCGTCATGATCTTGCCAGCCCTTGTAATGCGTAGGTCATCGGTTCGAATCCGATAGGGGGCTCTGTGGGACCCCAGGTCAGATGGCATCTGACCTGGGGTTTCTTCGTTTCGTTGACCTTGGGGCCCTGGCTGGTCGGACACCGGGCCTGCGGTCGGCCGGCCGTGGGCCGAGGGGACGAGGCGATGGGGTCTGCTGCGGTGGCCGGCCGGCCCGCCATCACCGGTCAGTGGCCTGTGAGGGTGTCCTGTTGGTCCACGACCTGCGCCAGCAATCTGTAGTACTGACCGGTGCTGCTCTCGAAGTCCGCTCGTGCGGACACGCCGGAGTGCGGGTCGTCCGGTACGCGCAGCAGGTCGACGGAGGTCTGGGCGAACTGGGCTGGGAGTCTGTCCCGTTCGGCGCCGGCCATCAGGGACTGCAGTGTGGAGACGGCGGAGCGAGCAATCTCGCGCTGTTCCCGGCTGACGCCCAGCATGCTCCGGTATCCGGATGCGGGCTCGGCGTCGGTGAGGGCCCGTTCGAGCTCGGTGGCGAGTGCCGCACCGGCGCCTGCGGTCCGGTGGGCCCCGGCCCCGGCCTCAAGCAGGACGTGCAGCGCGACGAGTAGGGCGACGGTGCACGGTCCGGAGTGGACGGGATCGACGCGCACGGTCAGGGTGGCCTCGATGTTGTCGGCGCGGCGGCGGGCGGCGGCATGGATGCGTTCGGCCGAGCGGCGGTCCGCGCCCATGTGTGCCAGACCCAGCACTCCGGCTTCGAGTACATCGCGCGCGGTACGGACGCCGGCCGCCTCCACATTCTGTACCGCCCGGCTGACCGCCGCTCGCTTGATCAGCCGCGCGACGGGAACAGCGCGCAGCCTCGCCTCGATCTGCTCGCGCCGCAGTGCTTCCCACGCCACGCGTACGGCGTCGCATGCCTGGGCGTGATCCCGCACCACCTGGTCGGCCGCCTCGTGCAACTTCCGTGCCCGTGCCACGGTCTTGGGGCGCGCGCCGGCCAGGCGTACGGAGCCGCGGATGTTTCCCCCTACGAGGCCGACGGCGATCAAGGCCAGCCCGATCAGCACGAGCGCATCGGACAGGGCGTAGGGATCCGTCCTGTCGAGCTGCGACGGCTCCAGGTCGCCCTTGTGCGGGCCTTCGGTGAATATGAACCCGGTGTCCCAGCCGTATCCCGTGTCCGGGTCGTAGCCCGGTGCCTTGAGGATCGCATCGCGGTCCGGATCGCAGTGGTATGCGCTCTCACGCAGGCGGCCGCCGCCGTGGTATGGGTCCTTCCAGCGAACCGTGCACTGGCCGTCGTGCTTCTCGCTGATCACGGTGAGGTCGACCTGCTGGATCGCGGAAGATGCCGTGGAGTAGAGGTAAGCCGACCAACCGAACACCAGGACGCCGAGCGTCAGCACCCAGCGGAAGAACGGCCTGTGCCGCATCGGCTCCCCCTAGCCCCCGGCCAATGACCTGGCCGGCCCCAATGCCATGATCCGCCTGCATGGCGCATCTGCTCAAGCCCTCAACGCCCTGAGGATGAGCCGATGCGACTCTCGCCCCGGGGCTCGCAGAGCGGCGTCACCTCACGCTGCCTGCGCTGACGGCGGCGCGTGGAATCCAACGAGCCCGCCCGCCGGATTCGTCGTCCGCCGGTGGAGAGTGCCTTGATTGGGGCCCCAGGCCACGTAGCCCGTGACCTGGGGTTTTTGCTTTTTGTGGCCTTTTCTGATTGATCCCCCCCATGAATCAACGGGGGACGGCACTAGGCAGCCTTCGGCAGGGCCGGTGAGTCCAGGTCGGCGAAGCCCAGGAAGGTCAGCAGGCTCCGGGCCTCCACGTTGAGGTGGTTGCCGTAGCGCACGAACTCCGTGAGCTGGCGCAGCGTCATCCACATGTAGTTGTCCGGGACCTCGACCGGGAAGTCGTCGTCCGCCTCGACCAGGAGGTAGCGGTTCTGCGCGTGGTAGAAACGGCCGCCCTCCTCGGAGTGGATCGCCTCGAAGCGGATGTTCTCGGGCGGTGCGGTGAGGACTGTGTCCAGGAACCGGGGCCGCTCGCCGCCGGGGGCGGATCCGTAGTTGCCCGGCTGGCAGTGCACGGTCGGCGCCATTTCGATCATGTCGCCGGCCCCTGTCTCGATCCGGGCCTGGACCAGCAGATGCATCACACCCGCCACCCGCTTGGCCAGGAAGGCGATCACGCCCTCGCTGGACGGCTTGAGCATCACCTGGGACCAGCTGGACACCTCACGGTTGCTGGCGTCGACATCGACGCCGACGACGCTGAAGTGCTTGTTCTCGTCGTGGGTGATGGTGCCGTCGGACAGGGACCAGCTCTGCACCTTGGACAACGGGATGCGTTCCCGGGTCAGGGTGGCCCGGCACTTGGCCTCGGTGAACCAGCTCAGCAGTTCCGCTGTGTCGCGGTGGCTCCCCGAGTCCGGCTGCCACGATCGGGCCAGCGCGTTGCGGAACGTGTCGCCATGGCGCTTGGAGCCGGTCAGCCGGAACAGGGCCGCGCCCGAGAGGACGGTCCGGGTGTCCATGTTCACGAGGTTGTCGACTGCCAGCAGTTCACTGAGCTGGTCGACGCTGAGCCAGCAGAAGTCGTCGAGCAGTTCGATGTCCTCCTCCACCTCGACGATCATGTTGCGGTTGCGCTTGCCCAGGAACCAGGACGCCTGCTCGGACTGGAGCGCGTCGTGCAGGACCCGGCCCCTGCGCGGGGAGACGAACCACTCCAGGTACGGGACCGCCTTGCCTCCGTGCACCTGTGTGTAGTTGCTCTTCGTCGCCTGCACCGTGGGAGAGAGCTGAACGAGGTTGATATTGCCCGGCTCCATCTTGGCCTGGAGCAGGAAGTGCGGGACGCCGTCGAACTGCTTGACGAGGCACCCGAGAATCCCGTATTCGGGCTGCACGATGATCGGTTGCTGCCAGGCGTCGACCTCGCGGCCCGAGTTCCTGATGTCCAGGCCCTCGACCGAGAAGAAGCGCCCGCTGCGGTGCACCAGGTTCCCGGTCCCCGGCTCGATGTGCCAGCCGTCGAGCCGGTCGAGCGGGACCTGGGCCACGCGGTACTCGTTCGCCTCGCACCGGTCGGTGAACCAGCTGGTGAAGTCGGCTATTCCAGAGAACAATTGGAGCTCCCAAGTACAGTTCGAAGGCCGGTCCGCAGCCCGCTACCGGGACTGCAGCTCCCGCATGAGTCGGTCGATCACGGCTGCGGGGCTGGGCTGGAGCGCCATCTCCGCGCTGACCGCCGCCGCCGCTTCGGCGTAGGCCGGATCGGTGAGCAGACGGTCGGCCAGCTCCCGTACGGTGGCCGGGTCCGCCTCGTCGAGCGGCAGTGACAGGCCGGCCTTGCAGTCGACGACCCGCTGCGCCACCAGGGGCTGGTCGGCGCCGTCGGGCAGTACCAGCTGCGGTATTCCGCTGTGCAGCGCGGCGGCGGTGGTGCCCGAGCCGCCGTGGTGCACGATCAGCGAGCAGGTGTCGAGGAAGGCCGACAGCGGCAGGTAGCCGGCCAGGCGTACGTTGTCGGGCAGTTCGCCGAGCGCCTCGAAGTCCGTCGAGTGGTCGGCGAGGATGATCTCGGCGTCCAGTTCGCTCAGCGCCCGTATCAGCAGCAGAAGGCCGCTGCCGTCGGACAGCAGCGGGATGACGGTGCCCAGGGTCAGGCAGATCCGCGGCCGCTCACTCCGGTTCAGCACCCACTCGGGCACGATGGAGCCGCCGTTGTAGGGGACGTAGCGCATCGGCCACCAGGGGGCTCCGCCTTCGGCGTCGGCCTGGTCCTGGGCCAGGCCGCCGAGGCTCGGGGGGCGCGGGTCGATACGGGCGACCAGCCGGGGCCGGCGGTCGCCGATGCCCAGCCGTTCCCGCAGCCCGGTGATGACCGGCGAGTCCTCGTCGATGACACCGGTGCGGTGGTTCTGCGCGCCGCTCTCCTTGATGCCCTCGTCGCGCATCGACCACGACACGCGGTTGCCGACCTCCAGCGACGGAACTCCCAGTGCGGCGGCTGCCAGCAGGCCGGCCGCATGGTCGGAGGGATACACCACCAGGTCCGCCCCGAAGCTGCGGCCCGCCTCGATGGTGCCCTCGGTCATGGCGAGCGTGAAGAGGTCGAAGGGCTTCATCTGACGGGCCGATTCCCAGTAGCCCGGGGGCAGTTCGCCGCCCGGTTCGCCGCCGTCCGGCGCGGGGGCCTCGCTCTTCTGCGCGAGCAGCAGGTCCGCGCCGACGTCGCGGTGCGGAAAGACGTCGACGGTCGGGAGTCCGGACTCCGCCGCGGCGCCTTTCACATAGGCGGTGGTGGCGAGCAGGACCTCGTGCCCGGCGGCCCGAGCGGCCCACACCAGTGGCACGACCGGCAGCAGCAGCCCATAGCCGGGTGCGGCAGGAAAGAGGATTTTCATGAAGTGGATGCTGCCACAGGGAAACCGCGAATTGGGAAGTCCGGTCCGGCCGAATTCGGTCTTCAATGCGAGTTACAGGAGTACACCATCATCATTCGAGTGCGGCCCTAGCGGGACTCCGTTACCAGGTGGAATTGCGGAGTCGGAAACTCCGCAAGCCCGGTACTCCTGTGTCCCAGTACCCCTGTGTCCGGGGGCCGTTGTGCGTCCTGTCCCCATTTTGGGCGGCGTCCCGTATCGCCCCAGCGTCGCATTGCCGGAATTTGAGTGAGGCACGAGTGGCGAAAGTATCGTCGTGGGTGAGCCGGCACGAATATGGAGGTTGGGTACTGTGAGTGGTATTCCGCGGGGCGGGTCGGTGGAGGACGCCTTCGCCGAGGTGGCGAAGGCGTTCGAGGCGAATTTCGCGTCGGGTGCGGAGGTGGGGGCCGGTGTGTGCGTCTACCACCGCGGCCGGCCGGTGGTGAACCTCTGGGGCGGCACCGGTGGCAAGAACGACGACGACGCGTGGCGGCCCGAGACGCTCGGGTTGCTCGCTTCGCCCACCAAGGCGCTGGTCGCGGTCTCGGCGCTGCTGCTGGTGGAGCGGGGGCTCCTGGAGCTGGACACGCCGATCGCCGCGTACTGGCCCGAGTTCGCCGCGGGCGGCAAGGAGAACATCACCCTGCGGATGGTGCTCAGCCACCGTTCGGGAGTGGTGTGCCTGGACCACGCGCCGATCACGCATGAGGCCATGCGTACCCATACTCCGATCGCCGATGCGCTTGCCGTGGCGCGCCCGGAGTGGGAGCCCGGTACCGCACACGGCTACCACGGCATCACCTTCGGGTATCTGGTGAGCGAACTGGTGCGCCGGCGGACCGGACTGACCGTCGGCCGGTTCTTCGCGCGGGAGATCGCCGGGCCTCTCGGCCTCGACTGCTACATCGGCCTGCCCGACCCGGACGCGGTCCATGTCGCCACCATGTTCCAGTCCAAGGCCGAGGCGCTGTTCGCAGGCGATGACCTCGACCTGGCCTCGTTCATCGACTCCACCTCGCTGACCTACCGCTCGATGATGGGCAGCCTGGCGCTGGAAGGCCGTGCGGTCGCACTGGAGTCGGAGGATCCGTCCTACGGGGGGCAGGCCAGCGCGCCTTCGCTCGCCCGCTTCATGGCCGCGCTGATCGGCGAGGTCGACGGTATCCGGCTCCTCGGCCCCGCCATGCTGGCGGAAATGACCCGGCCTCATTCCGAAGGCCATTGCCTGGTGACGCTGACGCAGTGCAACTGGGGCCTGGGATTCCAGGTGCCCGATCATCCGGTGTTCCCGGCCTCGGCCGGCCTCGACACCGCTTTCGGCCTCAGCGCGGCGACCGGCTCGTACATCTTCGCCGACCCCGAGTACGACCTCGCGTTCGGCTACATGCAGAATGCCGGTTCGCCGGTGATGGGAAGTCTGGACGAGCGTCCCCGACGACTCATCGAGGCCGTCTACCGCAGTGTCGGAAAGTTCGACCGCCGGGAAGACCGGCCGGTCGCATTCAGTGAATAGCCGTCCCTGATCTTCTTCCATCCGCTGCAGATGAAGGGAACAGAGAAGTGTCGTTGGAGATCCGTAAATTAGGTGGCCGTATCGGTGCCGAGGTGATCGGCACGGATCTGGGCAGGGAACTGCCCGATTCTGTCTTCTCGCAGGTCCGGCAGGGACTTCTGGAGCACAAGGTGCTCTTCTTCCGGGATCAGGAGATCACTGACGAGCAGCAGTTGGCCTTCGCCGGCCGTTTCGGCCCGCTGACGCAGAAGCACCCGATGATGCGCACCGCCGAGGGGAACCCCCAGGTGATCCCGGTCGACGGTGAGGAACAGCGGGCGGACCACTGGCACACGGACATCAGCTTCACACCGACTCCGTCCATGGGGACGACGCTGCGCAGCGTCGTCCTGCCGCCCTACGGCGGCGACACCATGGTCGCCAACGGCGAGGCCGCCTACCGGCAACTCCCGCCGGAGCTGCGGGAGATCGCGGACAAGCTCTGGGCCGTCCACACCAACCACGCAGAGCAGCCGAAGCTCCGCACCGCTCGCGGTGAGGCGACACGCAAGGCGTTCCTCGCCAAGCGGTTCGAGACCGCGCACCCCGTGGTGCGGGTGCATCCGGAGTCCGGTGAGCCGTCGCTGTTCCTCGGCGGTTTCGCCCAGCGCCTGGTCGGCCTGACCCTGCGTGAGTCCCGCCCGATCATCGACGTACTCCAGTCCTATGTGCACCGGCCGGAGAACGTGGCGCGGTGGACCTGGCGGCCGGGCGACGTACTGATCTTCGACAACCGCAACACACAGCACTTCGCGGTCAACGACTACGACAGCCACAAGCGGGTGCTGAACCGGGTCTCGATCACCGGTGACGTGCCGGTGGGCCTGAACGGCAAGAGCAGCTACGTGATCGAGGAGGGCCAGTGAGCTCCGGGAGGCGCGATCCGGGAACCTTCGTGGCCCGGCTGCGGAACCGGGAGAGCCTCATCGGCTACTGGATCGCGTGCGACAACCCGGTCGGGACCGAGCGCATCGCAGGCGTCGGCTACGACTACATCGGCGTCGACGGCCAGCACGGTGTCCTCCACCAGCAGGGCTGGCAGTCCGCGATGCTCGCGGTGGACGCCATGGGTTCTTCGGCGGGAATCATCCGTGTCCCGTCGGTCGACCCGATCGCCATCGGGGCGGCCCTGGACTCGGGGGCGCGCGCGGTGATCGTCCCCATGGTCGAGACGGCCGAGGAGGCAGCGGTCGCCGCCCGCGCCTGCCGGCACTGGCCCGTGGGCACCCGCAGCCTGGGCGGCCCGGTGCGCGCGGAGCTCCGGCTCGGCGCCGTTCCCGGAGAGCTGGACGACGCGGTGGCCTGCATCGCGATGATCGAGACCGCCGGCGCGATGGACCATCTGGCGTCGATCTGCGCCACCCCGCACCTGGACGCCGTGTACGTGGGTCCGGCGGATCTGTCCGTCGCGCTCGGGGGCACGTACTTCGGCGACCCGGCGGTGCAGGACCGCCTGGAGGAGGCGCTGAAGGAAATCACCGCAGCCGCGGCCGATGCGGGCATCGCGTGCGGGATCCACTGTCTGGACGGCTCCTCGGCGGCCCGCCGGCTGACCGAGGGGTTCACCTTCGCCACGGTGTCGAGCGACATCACCCATCTGCAAGAGGCGGCTGCCGCGCATCTGGCGGCCGCGCTCGGTACGCGAGCAGCCGCTCACATCACGGAAACGGATCGTAAACCGCGATGACCGGGACTGTTTCACCGCCGGTCCGCTCCCTGGAGGAGCTGGTGGGCCGCACTCCGACGATGGAGGTGCGGCTGCCCGGAGTCCCCGACGGGGTGCGGCTGCTGGCCAAGCTGGAGATGTTCAATCCGCTGTTCAACGTGAAGGACCGGGCGGTCCTCTACATGCTGCGGGAGGCGGAGCGGACCGGGCTGCTGCCTGCCCGGGGCGGCACCGTGATCGAGTGCTCGTCGGGCAGCACCGGCATCTCCCTCGCGGCGATGTGCGCCGTGCGCGGCCACCGCTGCATCATCGTCATGCCGGACAACGCGACCGCGGAACGGCGCCAGATCCTGCGCGAGTTCGGTGCGGAGACCGTGCTGGTGCCGCACGCGGAAGGGCTGCTGCCCGCCTGGAAGTTCGCCGAGGAGATGCAGCGGGAGATCCCCGGTTCCTGGCTGCCCCACCAGGACCGTAATCCGGCCAACGTCCGTGCGCACTACGAGACGACCGGACCGGAGATCTGGGAGGCGTGCGCCGGGCGGGCCGACGTCTTCGTGTGCGGGGTGGGAACCGGCGGAACGCTGACCGGGGTGGCCCGCTACCTCAAGGAGCGCGGGGAGGTGCATGTGGTCGCCGTCGAACCCGAACGTTCGGCGGTCCTGTCCGGCGGGGGAGCGGGTCCGCACGGGATTCCCGGTATCGGGGCGGGCTACGTGTCGGACATCACCGACCTCGGTCTCATCGACGAGGTCATCGCCGTGCCGGACGAGGCGGCGGTGACCACGCGGCGGGAGATCACCCTGGCCACCGGCCTGCTCACCGGTGTTTCCTCCGGCGCTGTGGCGCATGTCTGCCGTGTGTTGAGCCGGCGTGAACGCTGGGCGGGGTCGACGATCGCAACCGTCTTCCCCGATACCGGGGAGCGCTATCTGTCGATGGCTTCGGACTAGGGCTTTTCGTCTGCATCAGGACGGGCTCGCGGGGTCCGTTGCGAGCAGGGGGAGTGGGCGGGGGGAACGGGGGCGTGAGACGTCCCCAACCGGCCCACTGGCAGCGGGAGTCCGCTGAGCCCTTTCCGCCGGGTCGCCGTCCGGCGGGACGCCGGAGTCTGTCGGGCTCCGGCGTCCCGTCACCTACGGCGCCGGCCTCTGTCTCCGCCTCCGCGCCTCTGTCATCCGGATCGACGACCTGATGCGCACAGCTCACTGATCACAACCTGACGGGCCTTAGCCGATCGGGCCGCCGTCCGCACCGCGGTCCTGGGGGAGGAAAAGAAAGATGTGCCGTATCTACGGCTATTTCAATGCCACTGCGTCACCGAGCGAGATGAAGACGGTCAGCGCACTGCAACGGCACGGAGGACCGGACCGCACGGGAATGTCCCGGGCCCCCGGCTGGGGCCTGGGCAGCAACAGACTCGCGGTGATCGACCTCGACGGCGGCATCCAGCCGTACGGGATCGACGGGCGGATCTCGGTCGTGTTCAACGGCGAGATCTACAACCATGACGCTCTGCGGGACCAGTTGAGGCAGCGCGGCCACACCTTCACCGACCGCTGCGACGGCGCGATCATTCCGGCCCTGTACGAGGAGTACGGGGAAAGGTTCACCGACCACCTCGACGGCATGTACGCCATCGCCGTGCTCGACCTGCGCGAGCGGCCGGAACTGCTCCTGGTGACCGACCACATGGGGATGAAGCCGCTCTACTACCGGTGGGACCCGGCCGACAGGTCGCTGCGCTTCTCGTCCGAGATCCCGGCGCTGCTGGCCTTCGAGGGGCTCGGCAGGACGATCTGGGAACCGGGGCTCGACGCGTACCTCGCGAGCAAGACGCCGTTCGGCGAGCGCACCATGTTCGAGGAGATCAGGGTGCTGCCGGCCGCCACCACGCTGCGGTGCAAGCTGGGCGAGGCACCCGAGGTGCTGCGCCGTGCGCCCGCTCCCGCGCCGGTTCCCACCGACGCGGACCAGGCCGCCGAGCTGGTGCGCGAGACTCTGCGCACGGAGGTCGGACGCCTCCTGGTCGCCGATGTCCCGGTCTCCGTGATCACTTCGGGCGGCCTCGACTCCAGCCTGGTGACCGCCCTCGCGGCCGAGCACGGGCCCGTGCACTCGTTCAACATCGCCTACCGGGGCACCTGGCCGTTCGAGGAGCGGCACTTCGCCCGGCAGGCCGCCGAGCACGCGGGCGCCGTCTACCACCAGGTCGAACTGGACCCGGCGACACTGCCCGAACTGATCGAGGATGTGGTCTGGCACCTCGGCCAGCCCAATGCCGACCCGATCACCGTGAGCACCTACGCCCTGTTCGCCGCGGTGCGGGAGGCCGGATTCAAGGTCGCGCTCACCGGGGACGCGGCGGACGAGGTGTTCGGCGGCTATGCGCGGATGCACGCGGCACACGAGGCCGCCCCGGGCGGCCCCGGGTGGTACGCGCGCTATCTCGACGCGCTGGCCGTCCTCCCGGCCGGCCGGCGGCACTCGCTCTACACCGACGACTACCGGCTGCTCGTCGAGGACGTACCGGCGATCCCCGCTGAGGCTCTCGGCCCGCTGCGCAGCGGCGAAGGCACGGTGCTCCAGCGCATCACCGACTTCGAACTCGCCCACCGGCTGCCCGCCTACCACCTGCGCCGGGTCGACCACCTCAGCATGGCGCACTCGGTCGAGTCGCGACTGCCCTTCTGCCAGCCCAGCGTCACCTCGCTGGGCCGGGGGCTGCCCGACCGGCTCAGGATCGGCGGCGGCAAGGTCAAGCGGACGCTCTACGGTGCGGCCGCAGGACTGGTCCCCGACGCGGTGCACGAGCGGGTGAAGCAGCCGTTCACGCTTCCCGTCACGGCCATGATCGCTCCCGGGTCGCCCCTGTGGGACATGGCGCGGGACACCCTCGCGACCAGCCGGCTGCGCTCGGCCGGCCTGCTCGACCCGAACGCCGTGGACGCCCTCTTCGAGACACAGGCGCAGCGGCCCGACGACACCACCGCGCTGACCATCTGGGCGCTGATGACGCACGAGGTGTGGCGGGACCAGTTCCAGGGGACGGCGAGACCGGCCGACATCGGGGCCGCGGCATGATCGCGCATCTCGCGTACGCGACCGGCAGCCCCTGCCCCACGCTCGTTCTCGACGCCGGCACCGTTCCGCAAGCCGAGAGCGCCATGCTGGAGCATCTGGCCGGTGTCCGGCGCCTCCTCGACGCGACCGGCAACGGGCATGTCCTCAAGATCGCGCTGGTGCGCCCTTCCCCGCACCCCATGTACGACCTGGAGTACCGCTTCGTACAGGCGCTGCCGGGGGCGGTGGAGTCGTTCGACCTGCGGGGGTCGTGCGGGCACTCGATCCTGTCCTCGGCCGTGGTCGCCGAGCGGATGGGCATGCTGCCCCGGTTGTCCGTGGGCACCAGGGTGCGGGTGCATGTCCTCAACAACGGCGACAGCGTGGTGTGCGAGGTAGACGCCGTCGACCGCGACACGGCGCGGTTCACCGTGCATTCCGTGCCCACCAGCGTGGTTCCGGTGACGGACCTGCTGATCACCGGCGAGCCGAGGACCGCGGTGTCGGTCGACGGTGAGCTGCATCAGGTGTCGCTGGTGTCGTCCGGCAACGCGTACGCGTTCATCGACGCGCGCACGGTGGGCGTCAAGGATCCCGACGCCCTGTTCGCCGGTGGCGAGGCCCTTTTCGGGACCCTCGCCCGGATCCGCGCCGCGGTGACGGACCAGCTGGGCTGGGCCCCGGGCGGCGCGTTCCCCAAAATCGCCGCCCTGCTGCCGGTGGAGGAGGGCCGGATCGCCGCACGGGCGATCTCGGTGCCCTCGTGGCATCCGACCATCGCACTGACCGGTGCGGTGTGTCTCGGCTCGGCCATCCGGATCCCCGGCACCGTGCCCTGGCGGGTGGCGCAGGAGCTGGGCTGCCCGGACGGCCTGGAGATCATCACGCCCGGCGGCAGCACCGCGGTGGCCACGGCCGTCCAGGACATCGACGGTGTGCCCGCGCTGAGCTGGGTCTCCGTCGAACGTAAACGGGTGACATTCCAGGGGTCGTTCCCGCTGCAGCCGTCGGCACCAACCACGTTGTGAGGAGTTCACCGAAAATGCCTGGCACCGTCCACGACGCCCCAACCGACACCGACACCGACACCAATATCGATATCGACCCCGAACTGGCCGTGAGATTACGGCAGTCGGCCGACCGGACCGCGGTCACCGGGCAACCGGACCACGAGACGCTGGCCGAGCTGCGGGAGTCGGGGCTGCTCGCCACCGCGGTCCCCCGTGAGTACGGCGGGACCGGGGGCGACGCGACCGACGTCAACCGGGTCGTCGAGCGGCTCGCGCGGCTGAACCCGTCCCTGGCCATCATGGCCTTCCAGCACTTCGCGGTGAGCTCCCGGATCACCGAGTGGGGCTCGCCAGGACAGAAGCGGGACCTCCTGCCACGGCTGGCGGACGGCACCTGCCTCGCCGCCTCCGCGTGGAGCGAGCAGGGCGCGGGCGCGGCGAAGCGAGACATCAGCAGCACCGCCCTGCGCCGGCCCGACGGGAGCTGGGTGCTCGACGGGGCGAAGTCCTTCACCACCACCGCGTCGGTCGCCGATGTGTACCTCGTCCTGGTGCGTACCGGTGACCGGCCCGAGGATCCGGGCAGCGGCTACGGCGCGGCCGGACAGACCTTCTTCCTCGTCGAGGCGGGCCACCCGGGGCTGTTCCCCGATCTGAGCCTCGACCTCGTCGGGATGCGGGGGTCGGCGACCGGGTTCGTCTCGATGCGCGAGTGCGTCGTCGCCGACACGGACCGGCTGGGCCCCGAGGGCCGGGCGGCGCAGATCATCGCGGGGGTACGGGAGTCGGGAGCCTCGCTGGGTGCGGTCGCCGTGGGCGCAGCCCAGGCGGCGTTCGAGCTGCTGGTCGAACACCTGCGACAGCGCGGCCAGTTGGCGTCGCCGGTCGTCAGGGACCGGCTCGTGTCCATGGCGACAAGGGTCGAGTCGGCGCGGGCGGTGGTCGAGAGGGCGGGAGCCCGGTCGTCGGCCGACCCCGGAACGACCACGCTGCACAGCAAGTTGCACGCGTCCGCGGTGGCCGAGGAGATCTGCCTGGAGGCGGCCGGAATGCTCGGCTCGGCCGGGTACACGGCCGCCTCCGGCGTCAACCGGCTGCTCTCCGACGTCCGGGCCGTGGCCCTGATGGGGCCGACCAACGCCCTCTGCAGAGAACTGGTGGCTTCGACATGGCCGAACTGATGACCGCCGACCTCGCCGTCACCGCCGGAAGGCTCGTGACTCCCACGGGGGTCCGGGCGGGCACGGTGCTGATCGCGGACGGCCGCGTCCTCGCCGTCCTGGAGCCCGGCGCCGCACCGCCCCCCAGGGTGACCGTGGTCGACGCCGGTGACTGCTACGTGCTGCCCGGCCTGATCGACTCCCATGTGCACTTCCGCACCCCGGGCCTGACGTACAAGGAGGACTGGGAGCACGGGAGCCGGGCGGCCGTGGCGGGCGGTGTCACCACGGTGCTGGACATGCCCAACACCAGCCCGCCGGCGCTGACCGCCGACCAGGTACGCGAGAAGGCGGCGCTGATCGCGGGCCATTCCCTGGTCGACCACCGGTTCCACATCGGAGCCGACCCGGCCCGCCCCGAGGCGCTGGCCGGGCTCGACCCCGCTGTCGCCACCAGCGCGAAGATCTTCATGGCCGGTCACCACACGGCTCCGACCGTGTTCCGCGACCCGGCGCAGCTGGAGAAGGCCTTCATCGCCGCGGCGGAGTCCGGGGTACGACTGGTGCTGCACGCCGAGGACGGCGAACTGTTCTCGCTGCTCGACGAGTGGTGGGGCGCACCGGACAGCTATCTGGACTACGAGGCGCGCCGCCCGCGCAGTGGCGGGATCTCGGCGGTGGCGAAGGTCATCGAACTGGTCAGGCGCCACGGCACCGAGGCGCACGTACTCCACCTCTCCAGCCGGGAGGAGGCGGATCTGGTGTGTGCCGCCCGCGCCGCCGGGCTGCCCGTCACCTTCGAGGTGACGGGGCACCACCTGTCGTTCACCGACACCGACACCCTGCGGCTGGGCGCCCGGACGAGGCTGTCGCCCTCGATCCGGCAGCAGAGCGACCAGGACCGGCTGTGGCAGGCGCTGGCAGCGGGCCAGGCCGACACGATCGGCAGTGACCACGCGCCCCACACGATCGAGGAGAAGACCCGGACGGTCCAGGAGTCGCCGCCCGGCCTGCCCGGCGTACAGGAACTGGCGGTCGCGGTGTGGACGGGTATGCGCAGACGGCTGCCCGACGAACATCCCGACGTCGCCGTCACCCGCCTGGTCCGCCATCTGTCGGAGCGGCCCGCCGAACTCTTCGGTCTGCGGGACAAGGGGCGGATCGCCCCGGGAGCAGACGCCGACCTGGTGTTCTTCGCTCCGGACGACCCCTGGATGCTGTCGGCGCGGAGCGTGCGGTCCAAGTGCGGCTGGTCGGCGTACGAGGGCTGGACGATGGCCGGCCGGGTGATACGGACCATGCGGCGCGGCCAGGTCGTCTGGGATGCCGACAGCGGCACGTTCGGCTCGTACGAGGGACGGTGGATCCAGTGAGCGCCGGCCACCGTGCGGTCGTGGCGGGCGGCGGGATCGGCGGTCTGGCGGCCGCCGCCGCCCTGGCGTCCGCGGGGCTCGCGGTCACCGTGATCGAGCGTGCGGCACGCATCGAGGACGTCGGGTCCGGTCTGCTGCTCTACCAGAACGGCATCGCCGCGGCCGACGCCATCAGCTCCCGGCTGGGCGCGGGGATCCGCGCGGCCGGCCATGTGGTGGGTCCCGACGAGGTGCGGGTGCTGATGGACTCGGCCGGCCGGGTCCTGACCCGGGAGCCGATCGGCGAGATGGGCCGGCGCCTGGGCCTGCCCCAGGTGCCCATCCTGCGGACGGCGCTGCAGAACGTGCTGCTGCGGGAGGCGACAGCGGCGGGGGCGGACATCCGCCTCGGCACCGCTGTGGAGGGGTACGCCCAGGACGGCGGACAGGTGTCCGTGGGCCTGTCGGACGGCACCACCCTGGACAGCGATGTCCTGGTGGCGGCCGACGGCCTCAACTCCGTCGTACGCGCTGCCATGTTGCAGGACGGCCCGCCCCAGTACCTGGGGTACACCTCGGTGCGGGGCCGGGCCGTCGGGTCCGAGCTGTACCCCCAGGCGTTCGTCGTGAACGGAGTGGGCGTACAGATCTTCGTGGCCCCGGCCGACGGGGAGACCCTGTACTGGACGGCGAAGATCACCTCCCCGCCGGGCATCTGGCCCGCCATGGGACAGGAGGGCGCGCTGGCGGCGCTGCTCGACCGCATGGCCGGCTGGCACGAGCCGGTCGTACGGCTGATCCGTGCCGCGGACCCGGCGGACCTGTCGGTGACGGACATCCACGACCGGGACCCGGCGTCGCGCTGGGTGGACGGCCGGGTGGCCCTGCTCGGCGACGCCGCGCACCCGATGGCACCCGCGATGGGCCAGGGCGCGAACACGGCGATCGAGGACGCGTTCGTGCTCGCGGAGTCACTGAGGGCGTGTGCCGATCCGGGCGAGGCCCTCATCCGCTACCAGGAGCAGCGCGTCGGGCGCACGGCCCGGATCGTGCTGCACTCGCGCAGCCAGGGCGCGCTCGACCAGGGCGCGAGCCGGGAGCACGCACGGGTGCGCGACGGCGCCATGCGGGAGCGGGGCCGCAAGGACGCGGCCACGCTCGACGTCGTCAACTGGCGTCCGGGCGCGGTCGTTTCTCTCACAGAAGCGGAAACGGAAGCGGATCAGGGCCGAACGCCGGCCCCGGTCCGCCGGACAGGCGCCGACGCGGCCGGCGCATGACATCGACGGAGGTTGTCACTGCAGTGGACACACCGAACATAGTGCTCGTCAGCGGATCGCTGAGGGCGGACTCGACCTCGGACCGGGTGGCGCGCTGGTGCGCGCGGCAGTGCACGGAACAGGGGTCCACCGCGCGGGTGTTCACAGGGGCCGAGCTGCAGTTTCCCTTCTACCGGCCCGGTCTGTCCGAACAGGACGGCGAGATCGGCGGGTTCGTGCGGGCGCTGAGCCGCGCGGACGGGCTCGTTCTCGTCTCGCCCACCTATCACGGCACGGTCTCCGGGCTGCTGAAGAACGCCCTGGACTACGCCAACGACCTGGTCGCTCCCCGGATGTTCCTGGAGGGGGTACCGGTCGGCTGCGTCGCGGTCGGCGCGGGGCCGCAGGGCATGGCATCCACCCTGACCACCCTGCGCACGATCGGCCACGCCCTGCGCGCCTGGCCGACGCCCCTCGGGGTGACCGCGCGCGACTGGGCCGACGACGAGGCCCTGGTGACGGACGACGTGCCGGCCGAACAGCGGCAGTCCCGGGCCCAGATGGCCGTGATGATCTCCCAGGTGCTCTCGATGGCGTCCCTGAACGCCGCCGCCTCGTCCCGGCAGCGCCTGGCCGCAAGCCGCAGTTGACCCACGCCGCCCATGCACCCCCCACACACCCCCATCACCACACCCACCACCACACCACCCCCGCACCCCCCCACACCCATCACCGCACCTTTCGCCACACCACAGGAGGAGTCTTCCGTGTCAGAACAGCAGCAGAGCGCGCACGTCTTCACGGCCGGGCCGATCTGGCGGGACGCCAACGTCCGCTCCGGCCCCTCACTGGACAGCCCTGTCCTCCAACTGCTCCTCCCCGACGACAAGGTGAGCCACGAGGCCGTCGGATGGACGTACGGCGACGAGGTGGTCGAAGGAACGATCATCAGCGACATCTGGCTGCTGCTGGCGCCGGGCCGCTGGTGCAGCGCGGTCAACTTCGACCAGGACACGATGGCCGGCATCCCCCGGGAAGCCCGACTGGACGTCAAGTGATGGGGCCGGGCGGAGATCTCTTGCGGAGCGAAATGCAGTCAGCTAATCTAAAGATCAGTAGAAGTGCAGAATGGGAGGAGGGTACGTGAACCGACCACGGATGCTGCTGCGTTCGCTGGGCGAGGATCTGCGTACCGTCATCGAGCGGGATCCCTCGGTCCGCACCCATGCGGAAGCCCTTCTGCACCCCGCGCTGCCCGCGGTGTGGACCCACCGCATCGCCCACCGGCTGCACCGGCGCGGACACCGGGTGCCCGCACGGGCGTTGATGGTTCTCGTGCGCGCGGTCACCGGTACGGAGATCCACCCCGGCGCGGAGCTCGGCCGCAGGGTGTTCATCGACCACGGCGCAGCGGTGGTCATCGGTGAGACCGCGCGGGTGGGTGATGACGTGACGATCTACCACCAGGTCACCCTCGGCGCGATCGGCTGGTGGCACGACAACGGGCGGCCCGAGGGAGAGCGGCGCCACCCCGTCGTCGGGGACGGCGTGGTGCTGGGCGCGGGCGCGACGGTTCTGGGCCCGGTGACCGTCGAGGCCGGCGCCGTCATCGGAGCCCGGACGTTCGTCGTCAAGGACGTACCGGCGAAGGCGCGGGTCCTCGCGCGCGCCACCACCCCCGTACCACCCCGGCAGAACCCGCAGGGCGCGATCGAGCTCCTGCGCCACACCGCTTCGGCCGGCTCATGGTGACCCCGGACCGCACTGTCAAGGATGTCGGAGGAAGGCCACCCATGTCCGAATCGCCCTCGCAGGTGCTGGTGCCCGGTGCCCGCCCCCGTATCGCTCGCAGCATCGAGGAGTTGGTGGGAAACACGCCGCTGCTCAGCCTGCCGGTGGCCGGGGCGGCGGAGGGCGCACGGTTGCTGGCCAAGCTGGAGTCGGCCAACCCGCTGGCCAGTGTCAAGGACCGGGCCGCGCTGTGGATGCTCGACGCCGCGGTGAAGAGCGGGCAGTTGCCGCCCGGCGGCACCGTGTTCGAGGCGACGTCGGGCAACACCGGCATCGCACTGGCCGCCCTGTCGGCGGCCCGCGGCTACCGCTGTGTGATCGTGCTCCCGGACAGCGCGACCACCGAACGGATCGGACTGCTGGAGGCGTTCGGCGCCGAGGTGGTGCTGACCCCTCACGAACTCCGCTTCCAGGGTGCCATCGACCGGGCCTGGGAACTGCACCGCGCGACGCCGGGCTCCTGGTACGCCCGGCAGCACGAGAACTTCGACAACGTCCGTGCCCACCGCGAGACCACGGGCCCGGAGATCTGGGCCGACACCGAGGGCCGCGTCGACATCCTGGTGTGCGGCATCGGCACCGGGGGCACGCTGTGCGGCACGGCCGGCTTCCTCAAGGAGCACAATCCGCAGCTCAAGGCCATCGCAGTGGAGCCGGAGAGCTCCCCCGTGCTGACCAAGGGCTACGCCGGTACGCATGCCATCCCCGGGCTGACCGGCGGTTTCGTCGCCGATACCACTGACCTCGATCTCATCGACGAGGTGCTGACCGTCTCCGACGACGAGGCCATGCAGACGGCCCGCTGGCTCGCCCGGAGCCTGGGCGTACTCGCCGGGGTCTCCTCCGGTGCGGCGGTGCACGCGGCCCGGCGCATCGCCCAGCTCCCGGAGAACGCGGGCAGGACCATCGTCACCATCCTGCCCGACACGGGTGAGCGCTATCTCAGTGTCTGGGCCCCCGCCCCACGGGACGGCACGCCCGCGTGACCGAGGGGTTCGGTCACGTCCGCGTGACCGAACCCCCGGCCCTCCCCACCACACCCCACCGCACACCACTTCCACGAAAGGAACGGACCGCTTGAATCCGGAGACCACACTGCTGCTCGTCGGCGCCAACGACGAGACCGTGCAGAAGGCCAAGCAACTCGGCCTGACCGTCTTACTGTTGCAGCACCCGAGCAAGCTCAGTGACGAACAGGAGCGACTCGCGGACCACACGCGGGTCCTCGACTACACCGACTGGGCCGAGGTACGGCCGGTCGCCGAGGAGCTACGGACGTCACCGGGCTTCGGCGCCGCCCTCTCCATCACCGAGGCGGGGCTGGAGAACGCCGGGCGCATCAACGACCTGTTCGGCCTCGGCGGCACCGGGTTCGAGGTGGCGCAGCGCATCCGCGACAAGTGGGCCATGCGTCTGCACCTGGCCGGACTCGACCCGGCGGCGGTGGCCGCGGCCCCGCTGGTCAAGCGCGAGGACCTCGACGTCTTCGCCGGCCGCCACGGATTCCCGTTCATCGTCAAACCGACCGACGGCACCGCCAGCCTGGGCGTCTTCCGGGTGGCGGCACCCGAGGACGCCGACCGTGTCTGGGCCGAGGTGGAACGGCTGCGCGGCACCCGCACGGACCGGATCTCGACTCTGTTCGTCCTTCAGGACTTCCTGATGGAGGAGTACGTCGACGGCCCCGAGTTCAGCGTCGAGTCCTTCAGCTTCGCGGGCCGCCACGTCGTCGTGGCGATCACCGAGAAGTTCGTCGACCCCCGGCACTTCGCCGAGCTCGGACACGCCGTGCCCGCCCGTCTCGATCCGGCCGTGGCCGATCAGGTGGGGGAGCGCGTACGCGGCTTTCTCGACCTGGTCGGCATCAGGGACGGCGTCTGCCACACCGAGGTCCGGATCGGTGCGCGGGGCCCCGCGATCATCGAGAGCCACAACCGCATCGCCGGTGACGCCATCACCGATCTGGTGCAGGGTGCGTACGGCATCGACCTGGTCACCTACGCCCTCGGCTGGCCCTTCGGCCTGGTGCCCGAACTGCCCGGCTCGCCGGAGGCGCACGCCGGTGCGAGCACCCGGTTCCTGGTCGGCGACGCAGGGCGGGTCGATTCGGTCTCCGGCGTCGAGGAGGCCCTGAGCCTGCCCGACGTTCTCGCCGTGCGGCTCAGCGTCGGACCCGGCGACGCCGTACGCGATCTCAAGGACAACTGGGACCGGCTGGGTCTGGTGGCCGTCAAGGGCCCCGACGCGACAGCCGCGATCAGGCGCGGCGCGGAGCTCATCCGCGACACCGTCGAGATCCGGATAGACCGCTCCGACGGCGGCGGCGCCCGTGCCCGCGTCGCCGGCTCCGAGGACCTCACCGAGCTCACCGGAGATGCGGCATGAGCGTACTGATCCTGCATCGCAACCCGTTCGAACCCTTCCCGTACGAGCGCTGGCTCAGTGACTACGCGGGCGACATCGTCGTGCTCGCCGCCCGCGACAAACTGGAGTTGTTCGGCGAGCGGATACCGGCAGGGAACCACGGCTTCACCCATCTTGAGCTGCTCGACGACTTCGAGGACGAGGAACAGGTACGTGGGAGGGCGCTGAAGCTCGCGGTCGAATTCGGCATCCGGCACGTCGTCGCGCACCACGAGGGCGACGTGACCATCGCGGCCTGGCTGCGCGAGGCCCTGCGGCTGGCCGGCGCCTGGGCCGCCGACGTACAGCCCTTCCGGGACAAGGCGCTGATGAAGGAGCGTCTTGAGCAGGCCGGCATCGAGGTCGCCCGCTACACCGTGCCGCAGGACGCCGACGAGGCGCTCGCCTTCGCCGACCGTCACGGGTTCCCCCTGGTCTTCAAGGACCGGGCGGGCTTCAACTCCATCGGCCTGCGTATCCTGCGGGACCGGGACGAACTGCGCGCCCACACCGCTGAGGTGATGGCCGACGCCCCGCGTGACGACCTGCTCCTGGAGTCGTTCGTCCCGGGCCGTATGTGCCATGTCGACGGGCTCGTGATCGACGGAAGGACCGCGCTGGCCTGGCCCTCCCAGTACCAGTACGACCTGGCCTCCTACGGAACGGACCCGGGCGCCCGCATCGATCTGACCCTGGACCCGGACGACCCGCTCACCGAGCGCCTGCTGTCGCTGACCAACCGGGTGCTGGCCGCCCTGCGCGAGCCCGGCGGCAGGCTGCAGGACCACGGTTTCCACGCGGAGATCTTCCACACCCCGGACGACCGCCTCGTGCTGTGCGAGATCGCGTGCAGGCCGGGCGGTGCCAAGGTCCGTGAGGTCTTCCACTCGATGTTCGGCTTCAACCTCGGCGAGTACGCGACCCGGGCCGCCCTCGGGCTGCCGCTGCCCCTGCTGGAGCAGAGCCGCGGGACGAGGCCGCGTCCGCGGTCCATGGCCGGCCAGGTGCTGATGATGAAGCGGCCGGGACATGTCCGCTCCGTACCGGCCGTACCGGATGAGCCCTGGGTGGACCGCTTCTGGCTCTACGGCGGGGTGGGCCAGGTGATCCCGCCCGCCTCGGGCTCGTCGGACTTCCTCACCTGCGCTGTCGCGTCGGCGCCCACCCGTGCGGAGTGCGAACGCAGGCTGCGGGCGCTCGGTGCGCGCTTCGAGGCCCAGACCGAGATCGCGGCGGCACCTTGAGAAGGCTCTCGGTACAGACGCGCTATCTGCTCGGCATGGTGGTCGACGCGACCGGCAGCGGGATGTACCTGCCGCTGTCGCTGCTGTACTTCCACCATGCCACCGGGATGCCGGTCACCCGGGTCGGCGCGATCATGACCACCGCCGCGCTGCTCGGCCTGGTCGGCAACCCCGTCACCGGCGTCCTGATCGACCGGTACGGTGCCCGCGCCGTCGTGGTGGGCGGATACGTGCTGCGCGCGGCGGGCTTCGCGACGTATCCGCTGGTGGACTCGGCCGTACCGATGTTCGCTGTGGTGGCCGTGGTCGCGTGCGGCGACGTGTCGTTCTCGCCGTCGATCCAGTCGTTCATCGCGGAGATCGTGCAGGGCACCGCACGGGACAAACTCCTCGCGGCCCAGCGCAGCCTGCGCAACGCGGGTCTGGGCGCAGGCGGTCTGATCGCGGGCGGTGCGCTCGCCCTGGGCGCCGGCGCCGCCTTCCACGCGATCGTCATCAGCGTGGCCGTCGCGTATCTGGCCGCCGCCGCGCTCATCCGGTCCATCCCGCAGTCGCGGGCGGCGGACGTTCCGGGGCCCGCGCGCGCGAAGCGGGGGTACCGGCTGGTCGCGCGCGACCGCCCGTTCCTCCTGCTCACTCTGCTGAACGTGCCGACCGCCTTCGGCTACATGGTGCTCTCGGTGAGCCTGCCGGTGTACATCACCCAGGAGCTGCACACGTCGGATTCGCTGGTCGGCGTGCTCTACGCCACCAACACCGTCGGCATCGCGCTGCTGCAGATCCCGGTGACCCGGCTGCTCACCCGCTACCGGCGCACCCGCGTCGCCGCGCTCGGCGGGATGGTGTTCTGTGCGGCCTTCCTGTCGTTCGCCGCACTGGGTCTGGTGTCGGCCAGGACTCCGGTGCTGGTCGGAGTGTTCGCTGCCACGCTGCTCTTCACCCTGGGCGAGCTGATGCACGGAGCGACCGCGTCCGCTCTGGTGGCCAGCACGGCCCCCGAAGCCACCCGCGGCCGGCACCTCGCGGTCTACCAGCTCTCCTGGGCGGTCCCGACCGCACTGGCGCCCGCAGTGCTGACCGCGCTGCTCACACTGTCCGCGACCGGCATGTGGCTGCTGCTCGCGGTGGGGGTCGCCGGTTCGGCGCTCACCCTGATCCGCCTTGAGCCGCGGCTTCCCGTACAGGCGGTCCGGCCGGACGCACCACCCCCCGGGCCGGCCGGACCGCAGGAACCGGGTCTCGCGGGACCCCGGTCACAGCAGGCGTAGCAGTCAGCCCTGGAAGCGAGAATGGTCCCATGGGAGATTTCATCGAGGCCGAGGTCTACACACAGCTCGCCCGGATCGGGAAGGCGCTGGCCAGTCCGGTACGGCTGCGCCTGCTCGATCTGCTGGAGAACGGCGAGAGCGATGTGGAGGGGCTCGTCACCGCGTCCGGCATCGGCCTGAAGAACACCTCGGCCCAGCTCCAGCAGCTGCGTGGCGCGAACCTGGTCAGCACCAGACGGCAGGGCAACCGGATCTTCTACCGGCTCGCCGGGCCCGAGGTGTCGCGGCTGCTCGGCTCGCTGGAGTCCTGCGCGGAGTCCAGGCTCGCGGATCTGCGGCTGGCCATCGATGACCTGCTCGGCAACACCGATGAACTCAAACCGGTCACGGCCGACGAACTGCGAGCGCACATCGACGATCCGAAGATCCTGATCGTCGATGTGCGCTCGGCAGCGGACTACGCGAGGGGCCATGTGCCCGGCGCGGTCTCGCTGCCCGCCGAGGAGCTGAGGCAGAAGATCGACAGCATCCCCCGGGGCGTGGAGGTCATCGCCTACTGCCAGGGCCCGTACTGCGTGCTCTCCCCGGATCTGGTCCGTCTGCTGCGCAGCCATGAGATCCCGGCCCGTCCGCTGGAGGGCGGGATCACCCGGTGGCACCGCGAAGGCGGCGCCCTGCAGACCTGGGAAGGGTCCACGGACGCCGCGTCCTGACCTCGGTGCCGCCGGCGATTCGTACCCGCTCGGCGAGCGCGCCGCTTCAGGGTCCTGCGGGAGTGGCGGCGGGGCCGACCCGTTCCAGGACCACCACCGGGATCACCCGGGTGGTCTTGGCCTGGTAGTCGCCGTACCCGGGAGCCACTTCGACGACCTTCTCGAAGAGCCGGTCGCGCACCTCTCCCTGCGGAACGGTCGCGATCGCCTCATAGGTCTCGGTGCCGATCTCGACGGTGACCCTCGGGTTCTTCCGGATGTTGTGCACCCAGGCGGGATGCTTCGGAGCGCCGAACATCGACCCGACGACGACCGTCTTCCCGTCGACCTCGACCTTTCCCAGCGGGTTGGTCCGCAGCTCACCGCTCCTGGCACCGACGGTGGTCAGCAGGAGCAGACGCGCTCCCTCGAACATCCCGCCGACTTTCCCCTCGTTCGCCCGGAACTCCGCGATGACGCCGCGCTGGAACGCCCCGGCGTCGAATTCCTGCCGGGGTGCCTCCTGCCCGGCTTCCTCAGGGGTTCCGGTCTCTTCCTCGCTCATACGACTGTCCCTTCGAGGTACGCGTCTACTTGTGGGCCGGCCGGCCGTCGGTCAGGCCGAGGGCCCGGTCGGTGTAAGCGGTGGCGCAGGGGCCGAACTGGAGCACTACGTGTCCTGCCGCCGAGTTGACGTCCCGCCACATCCGCTGGAGTGGGCTGCCGGCGCTGTGGCCAGCGGTTCCCGAGGCTCTGAACAGCCGGTTCACCGCGCCCACCAGGAGATCTGCCGCAAGGGCGCAGTCCCGCTGGTTGCGGGCCGTCTCCACGGCGGTGATACCCGCCCCGGTGTCGGCGACCCGGGCCACCCGTTCCAGCAGCAGCCGCGCGGCGTCGATCTCGCCGGAGCACCGGGCCAGCACCTCCTCGTAGAACCCGCGGGCGGGGCCGGGCCCGGGTCTGGCGGGCGACCATGCGCGGATCTTCTTCGTGGCGTACGCCGACCAGTGTTCCAGAGCGCCCTCGGCGGCGCCGAGGATCGGCAGACAGAACGAGAGCCCGTTCACCGCCTGCAGCGGAACCGCGTGGCACGGCGGGACGGGCCCGGGCGCGCCCCCTTCGACCAGGTCCTTGACCGGGAAGCTCAGCCTGGCCGGCACGAACACGTCGTCAGCGGCCAGGGTGTTGCTCCCGGTGGCCCGCATCCCGATGTCGGACCAGGTCTTCTCGATGACGTAGGCCTCGCGGGGCAGCGCGAAGAGCCTCGGTTCGTAACCGTCGCCTGTCGATGTCACGCCGCACACGAGCGCCCAGTCGGAGTGGTCGACGACGCTGATGTAGGGCCACTTCCCCGACAGCCGCCATCCGTCGCCCTCCGCGCGCGCCCTTCCGATGGGGGAGACGCCGCCGACGATGAGTGTGTCGGGCCCGTCCTTCCAGACCTCCTTGCGCCCTTCCTCCGGCAGGTAGGCCGCCATCCTGGCCAGGTTCGCGACCAACGAGGCGGACCAGGCCGTCGCCGCGCACCGGGCGCCGATGGCGGCGACCGCTGCGGACAGTTCCGCGAAGGTGCCGGCGCTTCCTCCGTGGTCGGCCGGTACGAAGTGGCGGGCGAATCCCGCCGTGACGATCGCCCGCACGACTTCGGCGCTCAACTGCCGTTCGTCTTCTGCCTGGTCCACCCGGAGGGCGGCAAGGGACGCGACGTCCTGCGCGGCTCGTGCCACCCCTGACGCGGGCGGAGACTGGTCGGTCATCTGCATGGCCTCCTCGGCTCGACTCCGGGCCAGATCCTGGACACCGCCGATCGCGGACAGCTAGAACGCCGCTGGAGCTGTCCGGCTCGACCGCGGCACAGAAGTCCTTCGAGCCGGGCTCTAGGTATCCACCACAGAGTCGGAGGAATGGACGTGGCCCCGCGGTGTGGCCTGCGCCGCCCTTTGTGCGGCCGGTCCCACCGATTCCCTTACCGGAGGAACCAGCGATGACGACCGTCGTGAATGCCACCTTTACCGATACCTACGCCGCGGTGCTGCAGTTCTACGCCAAGCAGGTTCAACTGCTCGATTCCGGGCGGTTCGAGGAGTACGCGGCGACCTTCACCGCGGACGGCGAATTCCAGCACACACCCGGTCTGCCCGCCGCGCGTACGACCGCCGGCATCATCGCCGAACTGAATTCGTTCAACACCCGGTTCGACAACGACCCGGTGCAGCGGCGCCACTGGTTCAACATGATCAATCTGACCGCACGTCAGGACGGCGCCATCGACGCCTCGTTCTACGCCCTGGTCCTGACCACGCGCCCCGGCGTCAAGGAGCCGTTCGTCGGCCCCAGTTGCTTCGTGAACGACGTCCTGGTCTTCGAGGACGGCGAGCTGCGCAACCGTTCCCGCAGGGTCGGCCACGACCAGCTGTTCTGAGTTCCCGGCACCGTCGATCACGCAGGAATGGACATCACATGACCGGTAAGCAGGTCGCCTTGGTGACCGGATCGTCATCGGGCATCGGCGCCGCCATCGCCCGCCGGCTCTCCGCCGAGGGCATGGCGGTGGTCGTCAACGCCGTACGGAGTGTGGGGGCGGGCAAGGAACTCGCCGATTCGCTGCCGGACGCGAGGTTCGTGCAGGCGGACGTCTCCGACGAGGAACAGGCACGCAGCCTGACGGAGGCGGTCATCGCCGAATACGGGCAGCTGGACCTGCTCGTCAACAACGCCGGTGTCACCCACCCCATCCCCCATGCCGACCTGGAGGCGGCGACGGGCGAGGTCTGGCGGGAGATCCTCGGCCTCAACGTCATCGGAACCTGGCAGACGACCGTCGCGGCCATGCCGCACCTGCGCAAGTCCGCCAACGGGCACGTGGTCAACATCTCCTCCGTGGCGGGGACCAGGCCCGCGGGCAGCTCCATCCCGTACGCGGTCAGCAAGGCGGCCATCGACCACATGACCAGGCTGCTCGCGGCGACGGCCGGACCGGCCGTACGGGTCAACGCGGTCGCCCCCGGGCTGATCGACACACCGTGGACGCAGAGTTTCACCGCGATCAGGGAACGGGTCGAGGCAGCCGTACCGCTGCGCCGGGTCGGCACCCCCGAGGACGTCGCCGAGCTGGTCGTCGGCCTGCACCGCGCGCGGTACTCCACGGGCCAGGTGGTGCTGGCCGACGGCGGCGCCCACCTGCTGATCTGAACAGGACCGGCAACCTCGACGCTCCTGGGGGGCACAGTTATGAAACTCGGCGTGAACCTGACTTACCAGGGTGCCGCGGAACTCGCCGTCAGGGCCGAACAACTCGGCTACGACGTGGCCTTCGCACCCGAGGGATACCGCTCGGACGCACCCAGTGTGCTGGGTCTCGTGGCGGGGCGTACCGAACGCATCGGCCTGGCCTCGGGCGTCATGCAGATACCGGCCCGCACACCGGCGCTGGCCGCGTTGACCGCGGCCACGCTGAACTCGCTGTCGAACGGCAGGTTCCGCCTCGGCCTGGGCGTGTCCAACCCCGAAGTCTCGGACGGCTGGTACGGCGTTCCCTTCGGGCAGCCCTTGCAGCGGACCCGCGAATACGTGGAGATCGTACGGATGGCGCTGTCCGGCGAGCCGGTGCGGTACCAAGGAGAGCACTACCGGTTGCCGTACTCGGGCTCGGGCGGCGCGCCCCTGCACGTGATCACCGAAGGCGCCCACTCTCCCGTCCCGGTCTATCTGGGCGCGGTGGGGCCGAAGAACCTCCGGCTGGCGGGCGAGATCGCCGACGGATGGATCGGGGTGTTCGCCGCGCCGGAGCACGTCGCGGAGTCCGTCGGGCACATCAGGCAGGGCCGCGAGTCGGTCGGCGGGACCATGAGCGGCTTCGAGGCGATACCGGCCCTCGCGACGTCGATCGGCGAGGACACCGACGAGTGCATCGACCTGCTGCGGGACCACTACGCGCACCTCATGGGCATCGGGACGGCCGAACGCAACTTCTACTGCTCGCTGGCGGCGCGGCTCGGCTTCGCGGACGAGGCGGCCGAGGTCAGCGGCTTCGTCCGGGCGGGGGACCGGGCCCGCGCGGCCAAGGCCGTACCCCGGGACTTCATCGACGGGACGTCACTCGCCGGTCCCGTCAGCCGGGTCGCCGGACGCCTGCGGGAGTACGCCGACACGGGTGCGACCACGTTGAGCATCATGATCTCGGCGGTGGCGACGGACCTCGACGGACGGCTCGCGATCCTGGAGCAGGCCATGACCGCCCTCGACCGGTCCGGCGTACGCGGCTGAGGGGTCCTTGCACATGGTTGCGTCGTTTCGCCCTGTCGCGCCCCGCCCCCATCGAATCGTGGAGTGCCCTCGATGTTGCGAATCGGAGTCATCGGCTGTGCCGCGATCGCCCGGCGCCGGATGCTGCCCGCGATGCGGGCCCATCCCGGCATCGAGATCGCGGCCGTCGCGAGCCGGGATGCCGCCAAGGCGGCGGACACCGCTGAGCAGTTCGGCTGCCGCCCGGTCACCGGCTACGAGAAGCTGCTGGCGCTCGACGAAGTGCAGGCCGTGTACGTCCCGTTGCCCGCGGCGCTGCACGAGCAGTGGATCGAGGCGGCTCTCGCCGCCGGCAAGCACGTGCTCGCGGAGAAACCGCTGACCACGGATCCGGTCCGCACGCGCAGGCTGATGGACCTGGCGCGTGCGCGGGGGCTGACGCTGATGGAGAACGTCATGTTCGTCCATCACTCCCGGCACGCGGCGGTGAAGCGGCTGGTGGGCGAGGGCGCGATCGGCGAACTCCGCGCCTTCCAGGCGAGTTTCACCATCCCCGCTCTCCCGGGGGACGACATCAGGTACCGGCCGGAGCTCGGGGGCGGCAGCCTGTACGACGTCGGTGTCTACCCCGTACGGGCAGCGGTGCACTTCCTCGGGGGGGATCTGTCCGTCCGGGGCGCCGTGCTCGAACGTTCCCCCGGCCGGCAGGTCGACACCTCCGGTGCCGTACTGCTCCGCCGCGACGACGGCGTCACCGCACAACTGTCGTTCGGTATGGAGCACGCCTACCGCTCCCGTTACGAACTGACGGGCAGCACGGGCCGGATCACCGTGGACCGTGCCTTCACGCCGCCCGCGGACCACACGCCGGCTGTCGCGGTCGAGACATCCTCGGGGACGCGGACCGTCCAGCTGCCGCCGGACGACCAGGTGGCGAACACCCTTTCCGCTTTCGTCTCGTCGGTACGCACGGGGGCGACGTCGCGCGCCGACTGTCTGGCCCAGGCGGACCTCCTGGCCGCCGTACTCCGCACGGCCTGATCCAAGCGAAAGGGCTCAGGGCCTCTCGTTCGGATCACCCCGGCGGCATACAGAACAAGGGGCTGCCCGGCCCACGGCCGGACAGCCCCTCATCGGGATCTCCATCAGCTTTCCGAGATGTTCTCCTGACGGTGGAACGACGGGAGAACGACGGGAGAACTATGGCTGAAACCGGGTTGCTCGGTCCTCACTGACAGTGCAACAGAGTGTTCAGCCCGTCGTCATATCCACAACAACGTCGAGCACTTCGGCCGGGCCGGGCAGTGCGGCCATCTCGGCGGCGACCGCCTGTGACCGCTCCCGGTACGACGGCGTGGACAGCAGTTCACGGCAGGCTTCCACGACGGCGTTCGGGGGCGCCTCCCCGGGCAGCAGGGTGAGTGCGGTGCCGGAGTCCGCGAGCCGCCGCGAGTGCGGGACCAGTTTGGGCATGTTCGGCAGCACCAGCTGCGGTACGCCGTCGTGCAGCGCGGTGAGCGCGGTCTGGCCGCCGCCCGCGTGTACGAGCACGTCGCAGGTGGGGAGCACGGTGCCCAGGGGCAACCAGCCCGCGCGCACCTGCGGCCGCCCCTCGGTCAGCGCCGCGGCAAGCTCGTCCGGTGCGGCGATGACCAGCTCCACATCGAGGTTGCCGACCTGCGCCACCAGGCCGTCGAGGAAGTCCAGATCCTGCTCACGGCTTGCCCGGCTGCCCGCCGTCACACACACGCGCGGCCTGGTCGGGCGGGTGTACATCCACGGTTCCATCCGCCGCTGCCTGCCGGTGGGTACGAACCGCATCACCTGGCCGGCCGGTGCTTCGGGCGCGAGCAGACTCGGCGGGCAGATGTGCACCCACAGATCCGGCTCGGGCAGCTCGGTGAGGCCGAGCCGGGCCAGCTCCGGCGCGAGTCGCTCAGCGGCTCCGAGGTCCATTTCGCGGGGCTCGCCCATGTCCCATGCGTGCCGTACATAGGGAACGCCCAAGTGCCTGGCCAGGAGTGCCGCGACAAAGGACAGGGTGCCTCCGACGACGACGTCGGGCCTCCACGCCTCGCTCAGCGCCCGCAGGTTCTCCAGGCTGCCGGCCGCCAGCCGGCCGAAGCCGTGACCGC
Source organism: Streptomyces sp. NBC_00466 (assembly GCF_041433995.1). Classification (NCBI taxonomy): domain Bacteria; kingdom Bacillati; phylum Actinomycetota; class Actinomycetes; order Kitasatosporales; family Streptomycetaceae; genus Streptomyces; species Streptomyces sp. NBC_00466. Next base: position 3,684,414 of record NZ_CP107896.1, read on the forward strand.
CGAACCGCAGCCGGGCCGCCGTGTCGTCCGGCAGCGTGAGCGGGACCCCGTCGTCGCTGGTGAACATGTACTCGCGCATCGTCCGGCTGGTCAGGGACACCGCCGGCAGCCCCGCCCCGACGACGACCGGCGTCATCTCCTCGGTCGCCGCCACGAAAACGTCATGCCCGGCGTTGCGCGCCGCGGTCGCCAGCGGGGCGAGGGCGAAGACGGTCGCCGGACTCCCAGCCGCGACGAATAGCATTCTCAAGCCGCTTCCCATGACAGCGGAGCTCCTCTCGTCGGCCCTAACCGGGAACGCAGTCTCCGCACCGCCACTTGAGCCCGAGTACATCTCTGATAGAGGATGCGTTTTCATACCGCATACGTCGCCGTTTCGCACGTCGATTCCGTAACACCGGGAATTCCTTTACGGATGCCTCCGCCACCGTGGCCGCGCCCGCCGATGGCGGGGACCGACCCGAGCGTGACTTGAAATCCACCTGCGCTTCCGCAGCGGCAGGCGCCAGACTGGGCAACGATCACGCCACGAGCGAGGACCAGCCAACCACCGGAAGAGGTTGCGATAGGGAAGTTCGACCACGCCTATCGACGCAACCACCTGGCGGTCTCACGGGGCCTGACCCGCTCGATTCCCTCATTCCTTGCCTAAGCAACAGCAAACCGGATGAGGAGTCACCAGTAGCGGCGTCAGTGTGTCCGGCATCCTGTCGCCGCACGTTCCGCCAAGCATCCCGTCACTCAACGGGTGGCGGACTGCGGCCTCATACAGCGCGAGTTTCCATGGCGCTTCTCGATGCTTTCCCGAAGAGATTACAGCGCGACCGAATGGGGAAAGAAAAAGCTCGTCGATATTCCTGAATGTGCAATTCTGGTCAATTCTCAGGGGGATGAAACAATGATCCAGAACAATGCGTCGGAACAGTTGATCGAGGCGCGACACGTACCAGCGGCGGAGATAAGACTCCTCGGGCCGCTGGATGTGAGAATCGGCGGTGTATCGATCGTGCCTTCGGCGGGGAAGCCGAAGCAGCTGCTTGCCCTGCTGGCTCAGCGCTGCGGTCGTGTCGTGCCTGTCTCGACCTTGATGGAGGAGATCTGGGGGGAGACGATTCCCCGCAGCAGCACGACCACCCTCCAGACGTACATCCTTCAGCTGCGCAAGCTAATCACGGAGGCCCTGCCCAGGGATTGCGCGGGAGGGGCCAAGGACATCCTGGTCACCCACTTCAACGGGTACCAGCTGATAATCGATTCCTGCGCATCCGATGTGCGGGAATTCGAGCGGCTCTCAGTGAAGGGTTATCTCGCGCTTGAGTCGGGGGACGCCGACACGGCGTCGAAGTATCTGACTCAGGCACTCGAACAGTGGCGCGGCCCCGCGCTGATGGACGTGCCGGCCGGACGCGTGCTCCACATGGAGTCGATCGGTTTCGAGGAGGGCCGCATGCGGGCGCACGAGCAGCGCATCTCTGCCGACCTGAGTCTCGGCAAGCACTCCATGCTGGTTCCAGAGCTTCGGATGCTGGTCGCCCAGCACCCCATGGATGAGCGATTTTGCGCCATGCTCATGGTCGCGCTCCACCGGTCGGGTGCGCCCTGGCGGGCCCTGCAGGTGTTCCGGGACCTCCGCAAGACCCTGAGCGGCGAACTCGGTGTCGAGCCCTCCCGCCGGCTGCAGGAACTGCACCAGGCCGTGCTGGCGAACACACCGGACCTGTCACTCCAGGAGTTCGGTGTTGCCTGATGAGGCCGGCGCACGCGTGAAGACCAGGACGATCAATACATCGAGGAGCTCTGTTATGTCGTCGTCATCAGCAACGGAACCGAGCGAGCCGGTACTTCAGGAGGTGGCCGACGGCGTCTTCGCCTACGTCCAGGCGCCCGGCGGATGGTGCGTGAACAACGCGGGCGTGCTCGCGTCGGGCAAGGAGGTGGCGCTGGTGGACACCGCGGCCACCCAGGCGCGTGCCGTCCGGCTGCGCGAGCACGTGCTCCGCAACGGCCGCAAGGCACCCTTCGCGATCATCAACACCCACTCGCACGGGGATCACACCTTCGGCAACTTCGTGTTCCCCGAGGCGACGGTCTTCGGGCATGTGCTCGCCCGGGACGAAATGCGCCAGGCCGGCCTGCACCTCACCGAACTGTGGCCGGACGTGGAGTGGGGCTCGATCGAACTCGCGCTGCCCATCGCGACGTACGACGACCGCATGACCCTGCACGTGGGGGACCTGACCGCCGAACTCATCCACACCGGGCCCGCCCATTCGAGCAACGACACCATCGTGTGGGTGCCCGAACAGCGGGTCCTGTTCACCGGCGACATCGTCATGTCCGGCGTGACCCCGTTCTTCCCCATGGGGTCGATCGCCGGTTCACTGCGGGCCATCGAGCAGATGCGCGCACTGGGGGCCGACACCGTGGTGAGCGGTCACGGCCCGGTCGGTGGCCCGGCGATCCTCGACACCGGCGAGGCGTACCTGCGATGGGTACAGGATCTGGCCAGGAGCGGCATGGCGGCCGGCCTCGCGCCCAGCGAGGTGGCGCGCGACGCCGAGAAGGGGGAGTTCTCCGAACTCCTGGAACCGGAACGGCTGGTGGCGAACCTGCACCGCGCCTACGCCGAGGAGTACGACGCCGCGGTCGGCCAGGAGCCGGACGTCACCGCCATGCTCAAGAGGATGGGCGTCATCTTCCAGGAGATGGTCGACTACAACGGAGGCCCGATCTCCTGCCACGCATGACCTCGTCGGGCGTAGCCCGGGCGATGTGACAGAACGGCTGCCGTGCGCGGACCCGCGCACGGCAGCCGTTTCGGCGCGAGGCGCCGGTGTCCGCCGGCCCCCACCTGCTCCCTCGTGGCGGGCCGACGGACTGAGCCGACGCACTGAGCCGACGCACTGAGAAGTCCGGCACGTTCCGCCGGGATCAGGCAGTCACGGAACGGCCCGGCAAGCAGTCCTCGTACCGCGCGAGGGCGCCCTTCTCCAACGCCTCGTCGAGGCTGAGCGCTGCGGCGTCCCGCTCGGACACCAGGAACTCCATGTCCTTGGGCCACGGCAGGCCCAGCTTCGGGTCGAACGCGTCCACCGCCTGCTCCAGGCCCGCCTGGTAGCCCGTGGAGACGAGGTACGAAATCGCCGTGTCGTCCTCCAGCGCCAGGAAGGCATGGCCGACCCCCACGGGAAGGTAGACCGACCGGAACGAGACGGTGTCCAGGTCGACGGTGTCCCAGACACCGAAGGTCGGTGATCCGGCCCGGAGGTCCACGATGACATCGAGAGCGCGGCCGTTGGCGCAGTTGACGTACTTGGCCTGCCCCGGAGGCATCGTGGTGAAGTGGACTCCCCGCAGCACGCCCTTGGCCGACCGGCTGTGGTTGGTCTGAGCGACGTGGAACCCGTGGCCGACCGCCTCGACGAAGGCCGGTTCCTCCAGGGGCGATACGAAGACCCCACGCCGGTCGGGGTGAGGCTGTGGGGTGAATTCGAAGCTGCCTGGAACGGCGAGCTCGCGCACCTGCATGACACTTCCATTCGCTCGTGGGTCAGGGTCCGCCCGATGTTGCCAGACCGATTGCCGCTGGTGCAGGCGTAGTTGGGCGGCTCCGCCGGGGCGCAGGCGTTACTCGAGCGGGGCCCCAAGCCAGGATCGAGGGAGCGCCTCCAGTGTGGTAGGAACCCGCCCCGACCCGGATTTTGGGAGAGCCTCGATGCGTGTCCTGTTCAGTGTGTTTCCGGCGACGGCACATGTGCACCCGATCGTTCCGCTGGCCTGGGCGTTGCAGAACGCCGGGCACGAGGTGCGCGTCGCGATCCATCCGGACGCGACGGACCTGGTGACCGAGGCCGGTCTCGCCGCGGTTCCCGCCGGTGGCCGCCTTGAGAACGTCATGGAGTGGAACGACAACTTCGAGAAACTCGAGAGCCTCACCGACTTCATGTCTCTCGACGCCGAGCACGACGACACCTGGGCCGAGCAGTGGCGTGGCTCCACCGGCATGCTCTCGCTGTTCACGCCGATGCTGGACGACCTGGTGGACTTCTGTGAGCGGTGGCGTCCCGACCTGGTGCTGTGGGACCCGTTCTGTGTGGCGGCCGGGGTCGCCGCCAAGGTGACCGGCGCCAGGCACGCCCGCTTCCTGTGGGGTCAGGACAACATCGGCTGGCTCCGCGCGAAGTCGCGTGCTGCTCTGGCCGAGCGGGGCGCCGGAGCCGATGAGGACCCGGTGACGGCCCTGATGAGTCCGATGCTGGAGGCGCACGGCCTCGACTTCACGGAGGACCTTCTGCTCGGTGAGTGGTCGATCGACCCGATGCCGGCCGCGTTGCGGCTGCCGCTGGACGTGTCGTACGAGTCGATCCGGCGGGTCCCCTACAACGGGAACCTCGCTCCGCAGCCCTGGATGCACGACCGGCCCGAGCGCCCCAGGGTGCTGCTGACGCTCGGGGTCGGCGGGCGCGGCAGGCAGCTGTTCCGCGAGGCCGGCGTGACGTTCGCCGAGGTCGTGGCCGCCTTGTCGGAGCTGGACATCGAGCTGATCGCCACGCTGCACGCCAAGCATCTGGACACGGTCCGCGAGGTGCCGGACAACGTCCGTCTGGTCGAGTACGTGCCGTTGAACTACGTACTGCCCACCTGTACGGCACTGATCCACCACGGTGGTGGCGGAACGTTCGCGGCGGCCGTGGCGCACCGGGTTCCGCAGCTGATCTCGCCCATGCCGATGTGGGGCGAGGCGATCACCGCGCGGTACATGGCCGATCGCGGTGCGGGGCTGCTGCTCGACCCGGAGGAACTCACGGCCCGGACACTGCAGCAGCACCTGACCCGGGTCCTCACGGAGCCGTCGTTCACCGAGGGCGCCGACCTGCTGCACCAGGAGATGCTGGCGGCGCCGAGCCCGCACGACATGGTCCGGCGCCTTGAGTCACTCGTCCAGCCCCAGCGGGTTCAGCGCCGGGCCGTCACGTTGTAGAGCTCCAGCTCAGGCCACATGAACGGGGCGCGGGCACCGGAGACGGTCAGCCCGTGCCCCCGTAGAGTCCGCTCCACTTCCTCGCGGACCCCTGCGAGGGCGCTGACCTCGATGACCACGGCGCCGGTCCTGGCCCAGTCGGCCGCGTCGACGCCGTCGAGCAGATCCAGCTCCGCGCCCTCGACATCGATCTTCAGCAGGTCGATCGAGGTGACCTCGGGATGCCGGGTGGCCAGCACGTCCGAGAGCCGGTCGACCGGGACGGAGATCCCGGTCGGCTCCAGGGCGGCCGCGGCCCGCTCCTCGCCCATGTGCCTGGCCATGAGTGTCTTCTGAAGGGCGAGCCCTTCCGGATAGCGGGTGGAGTTGCCGGGCAGCCGCGGGAAGTACGTGAAGTCCGCCCCGGCCGCGGGCTCCGAGCCCAGGCAGACCGGGTGGACCGTGACATCGTCGATGCCGTGCAGACAGAGGTTCTTCTCAAGGATGCGGATGTTCTCCGGCACGGGCTCAAAAGCGATGACCCGGGCCGCGGGGTACTTGCGCTTGATGTACAGGGTGAACAGACCGATGTTGGCCCCGGCGTCGACGACCACGGGAGCGTCGGGCAGTCCGTCCAGAGCGTAGGTGTCGTCCTGGAAGATCTCGCGGTGGATGAACCGCGCCTCCGCCTCACTGCTCGTGTAGCAGTGGAAGCCGTCCTCCAGCTCGATCAGCTGTATGCCGTCCTCGGGCATGGAATTTCCTCCTGTCCTCTGGGGCTTGGCCGTCGGGGCGTGCCGGAGGGCGGTCCCTCCGGCACGCCCCGGCGGATCGCGCGTTACACCGGGAGCGGGATGGACACCGCGTTGTACTTCGTCGTCGGTGTCGGGGGGAGCGGGAAGCGGGAGTTCGTCAGGTAGAGCCGGTCGCGGTACACGGCGGCCGCACAGGGCGTGTCGAACGCCGGGTCGGTGAGCTTGAGGACCGGACGGCCGCTGTCCCCGGCGCTGTTGAGACGGATGGCCGTCAGTTCGGTCTGCTGCGGCGCGTACAGGACGCGGTCGTGCACCGTGATCCCGTTCGCGGTCTGCAGCTTCAGGTCGCCCAGCGGCACCCGGCGAGCGGATCCGGTGGTCTTGTCGACCCGGAACAGGGAGCCCCCGTCCGCGGACTGGTTGATCACCATCAGGGCCCTGCCGTCCGGTGTCGGTGCGACGCCGGCCGAGGTGATGATGTCCTGCGCCCCCTGCACCCACTCCCCGGACAGTTCCAGGGTCACCACGCCGTCCTCATCGGGCAGCGAACCGTCCGGTCCGAACGGGAGCCCGAAGAGGAGCCCGTTGCAGGCGTCGGTGAACCACGCACCGTCCGGCGTGACGGTCACATGGTTGACGCAGGAGTGCGGGAGACCCACCTGGTACGTCTTGAGCACGGCACCGCTGCCCGCGTCGATGACGGTGATGGTCCGGCCCCAGCCGCCCGCGACGAACAGCCGCCCGTGGTCGTCCACTTGGACCCCGATGGCCATGTACCCCTGGCCGAGCCCCGGATAGATGACCTCGCCCTGTCCGGATACGAGGCTGGCACGGTAGACGGCGCCGCCGAGCAGGGACCCGAAGTAGGCGAAGGGCTGCTTGCCGATGGTGATGTCCGCCGGATGGAAGCCGTCCGGCAGGTTGATGGTGGTGGGCCAGGCGTCCTTGGCCCGGCGGTCCGCCGCCCGGGCCGTACCCTGCCCTGCGCCCAGCACCGCCGCACCGCCCAGCGCCGCGCCTAGGCCGAGGAACCCGCGGCGTGTCGTCGTCATTCCCTGCATGTTTCCCTCCTGGGTGTCGGCGTGCACTGTGGCAGAACCGACCTGAAATCCACTTGAGCCGCAGGGAGTCGCGGCATTTCAGCGGTACTCGAGCAGCCGTGTAGGCCGGTCCCAGATCCTGCCTCCCATGGACAAGACCGCGTTCGTCTTTCCCGGCCAGGGCGCCCAGCGCGTAGGCATGGGCCTTGACCTGCTGAAACGCTGGCCGAAGCTGGCCGACACCCACTACCGGCCCGCCGATGAGCTGTTGGGGTTCGGACTGTCGCAGCTGTGCTGGACAGGACCGGCCGAGGCTCTGCGGCATATGACGGTCACTCAGCCCGCGATGGTACTGACCAGTCTGGCGGCGCTGAGTGTGCTGGACGAGCGCGGTGTCGTACCGGACTTCGTGTCCGGACACAGCCTGGGCGAGTTCACGGCGATGGTGTGCGCCGGGGTTCTGCGGCGGGCGGACGCGCTGCGACTGGTGAGCCTGCGCGGGAAGTTGATGGCGTCCGTCACCGAGAAGGTGCCCGGCAAGATGGCCGCCGTGGTCGGCCTGGATCTGGCGGCCGTGGAGACGCTGTGCGCCAAGGCCGCCGCGGAGTCCGGCCAGGTCGTGGAGGTCGCCAACCACAACGACTTCACCCAGGTGGTGATCTCAGGGCAGACGGCCGCAGTCGACATCCTCCTCGGCCTGGTGGAAGCGGCCGGCGCGAACCGGGTCGTGGTGCTGGAGATCGGCGGCGCGGCTCACTGCACGCTGCTCGGCAGCGTCGAGGACGAGTTCGCCGCCGCGCTCGCGGAGGTCGAGTTCAGGGATCCGGTGATCCCGGTGATCTCCAGCGTCACGGCCGGGCCGGTGGCCGACGGGGACGAGGCCCGGGCCTGTCTGCTCAGACAGCTCACCGGCCGGGTCAACTGGACCGAAACCGTGGGGTACTTGACGGAGGCGGGGGTACGGCAGTTCGTCGAGGTCGGTCCCGGCAAGGCGCTCGGCGGGCTCTGCCGCCGGATCAGCCCCGGTGTGGAGACCTACCGTACGGGCGATGCCGCTCAGCTCGATCTGGCCGTCGAGGCGTTCCACCGGAGCCGCGGCACCGTCTGAGCCGGTGCGCCGGGACGGGTCCCGGTGGCCCCCCGGCCACCGCGCCCCGCCCCCCCCACACGCACACAGGCAGAGGCAGGCAGCAGCGAAGTAACCACGCTGCTGCCTGCCTTGGTTGCGGACGTCGCCGCGGGCCGGGGGGCGGGACCGCCCCCCGGCTCCGGGGAAGGGTCAGTAGTTGCCGAGCCCGCCACAGACGTTGAGGGCCTGCGCCGTCACACTGGCGGCACCGGGGCCGGCCAGGTACTCGACCATCGCCGCGACCTCCTCGGGCACCACGTAGCGGCCGATCGGCACCCGGGCGCTCACACGCTCGTGCACCTCGTCCACCGGAACACCCCAGATACCGGAGTAGTGCTCCCGCACCCGTTCGGCCATCGGGGTCTCCACGAAGCCCGGGCACACCGCGTTCACGGTGACACCGGTCTTGGCGAGTTCGAGGCCGAGCGACTTGGTGAACCCGACGACACCGTGCTTGGACGCCGAGTAGGGCGCACCGTGCAGCACTCCCTGCTTTCCGCCGGTGGAGGCGATGTTGATGATCCGGCCGTGGCCCTTCTCCAGCATCCCCGCGTGATTGAGGACTTCCTTGGTCATCAGGAAGACGCTGTTGAGATTGGTGTTGATCACGTCGAACCACTCGTCGTCCGGGAAGTCCTTGGTGGTCCCGCCGCCGGAGCGGCCGGCGTTGTTCACCAGGATGTCGACGGGGCCGAAGCGCTCGACGGCGGACCTCACGTACGAGCGGATCTCCTCGGGCGAGGTCACGTCGCAGACCTGCCCGTCGACGTCCAGGCCCTCGTCCTGGAGCGACTTGACGGTGGCTGCCAGCACGTCCGCCTTCCGGGCGCAGATGTACACGCGCCCGCCGTTCCGGGCCAGGCGTCGGGTGATCTCCAGGCCGATTCCGCTGGTGGCGCCGGTGACGAGAGCCACCTGGTTGTTCCCCGGCATGATTCCTCCATAGGGGTCGGGTCGAATTTGGTCTTGTGGAACGGGCGGCCCCGGGTCGTACGGGTCCCGGAGCCGCCCTGAGCCGCGCGGCCTCCGTCAGCGGATTCCTTCGACGCTGCGGTAGACGGCCTCGACCAGGCCGCGGGCCCGGTCGTCCAGCTTGCCCAGCCCGGGCGAGCCCGCGTTCTGCACGTACGCGAAGGAGAGTCCGTCCGCCGGGTCGGCGAAGGTGAAGGTGCCGTTCGCACCATCGAAGCCGAAGGCCGTGCCGAGGCCGGCCGAGACCGGGAACACCGGGCTGTCACCGCGCATGAATCCCAGGCTCCAGGCCGTCGTCATCATCGTGATGCGGCACGGGCCGCTCGCGTGCACCCGGCTCAGCTCCGCGGTGAGGGCCGGGCCGAGCAGCCGGAAACCATCGGCCTCTCCGATGAGCGAGGCCATCAGCCGGGCCAGCGACCGCGCGCTGCTGAGGCCGCCGTAGGACGGGTCCTCCACCGTCAGATCCACGAACCCCGGATCCAGCGACATACTGCTGATCGTCGCGCGGTGGGTGACCGATTCCGGCTTGCCGAGTTCGACCAGCATGGGGACCGCGTCGCCGGGGTCGCCGCCCGACATCACGTCCTCGGCCTTGGACTGGAACATGGTGGCGACATGGACCGCGTCCGGGTCGGGCAGGCCGATGTAGCAGTCGAGGCCGAGCGGCCCGGCGATCTCCCGCGCGAAGAACCGGCCGACGGTCAGTCCGGTCCGCCGGCGCACCAGTTCGCTCACCAGGTACCCGAAGGTGATGGCGTGGTAGCCGTGTGCCGTGCCGGGCTCCCACTCCGGGCGCGCCGCGGCAAGCGCATCGGCGATCGGGGTGTGGGTGCGCATGGTCTCTTTGGTGATCGGGGCGTGGTCCAGGCACACCACTCCCGAAGTGTGGCTGAGCACCATCCGCAGGGTGATGTTCTCCTTGCCGCCCGCGGCGAACTCGGGCCAGTACGCGGCGATCGGGGTGTCCAGTTCCAGGAGCCCCCGCTCCACCAGCAGCAGCGCCGACACCGTGACCAGCGCCTTGGTGGGCGATGCGAGCATGCTGACCGTGCCGGGCTGCCACGGGTCGTCGTCGTTCTTGCTCGCGGTGCCGCCCCAGAGGTTCACCACCGGCCGGCCGCGGTGGTAGACGCACACACCGGCGCCCACCTCCGCACCCGACGCGAAGTTCGCCTCGAACGCCTTCGCTACCTCGGCGAAGGCATCCTCCACCGACCCGCCCAGCGGAATACCACTCACCGCGCCCGCCCTGCTCATCGTGTGAAGGCCCGGGCGTGGGCCAGCGTGCTGCGGCTGTTTCTGCCGAGCGCTGCCCGGATGTACTCCTTGGCATCAGCGAGCGTGGCCGTCTTGCCGACAACCGCGGGGACGGCGGCCGGGTCGATGGCGACCGTGTGTTCAGCGGTGACGACCACGCCGTCCGGGGTGTCGGTGAACTCCCACCGCCCGCTGTGGCCGAGCAGCAGCTCCGGCGGGACCAGCTGCTTGTAGACGATCCGCCGGCCCGGCACACACACCCGGATCGACCGGGTGGTGTGCGCGGAGCCGTCCTGGGTGACGGTGTCCATCTCCATGTACTGGATGTCCGGCACGTCCTCCGTGAGGTCCACCCGGCCCACATGGGGCAGCCGCTGCGACCACAGGTCCGACCGGTACACGAAGTCGTAGACATCGGCGGCCGAACCGTCCGAGGTCACGGTGTCGCTGAAGGAGAAGACCACATCCTCGACGGGGTGGCCGAGTTCGGCCACCCGGGCGAGGGCGGCCAGCTCCACCGGACTGTTGCGGTCCAGCGCGGCATTGATCCAGTCCACCGTTGCGGGGTCGTCGCCCACGGCCGTGAAGTCGTGCAGCAGCACGATCTCGGTACCGCCTCCGGGCAACGGCTTGAATATCCACTCTCCGCCCATGCTCGCGATGGGCGCGGCGCTCTTCTCCTGGTCGAAACGGATGCGCAGCCGGTCCGGGTCCAGTTCCCGCCGGGACACCCAGGTCTTCACCTCGCCGCCCACCTCGGCCCAGAGCTGGAACCGCTCGGACCGCTCATCGCGCTCGAAGTGGTGTGCGTACACGGTCGGCGCGAAGATGGCGGGCCAGCGGCTGACGTCGGCGGCCAGCTCGTACAGCACTCCTGCGGGCGCCGAGGAGGTCAGTGTGTGTTCGGTGTGCCTCCGCATCGCTCAGCCGGCCGTGCGGACGAGACCGTTGACCAGGTCGAGCAGGGCCCGTGGAGTCTCCAGGTCGAAGAGCTCGTCGTCCGGGATCACGATCCCGAACTCCCGGCTGATCACGGAGGCGGTCTCCATCATGGCCAGCGAGTCGTAGCCCAGGTTGTCGAAGGACTTGTCGAGGATGTCCCCGTCCAGGCTCCCGCCCTCCGTGGCCCCGGCGCACGAGGCCAGGATGCGGCGGAGATCGTCAACGGTGATGTCGTTGCTCATGGGTGCTTCCTTAGAGGTAGGGGGTCTCAGCCGTTGAAGGCACGTACGACGATCGCCGCGTTGAAGCCCCACTTGCCGCGGGCCAGAACGAGGGCGTTCGACACGGTCCGGTAGCGCGGTTCGCCGCGCACCAGGTCGATCAGGTGGTCGGCGGGAACCTCGCGGACGCCTGCCGTCGCGGGGATCACGCCGTCCCGGACGGACAGCAGCGCCGCGGCCACGTCCAGCGGGCCGCCACCCGAGTAGAGCCGGCCGGTCAGCGTCTTGGGTGCGGTCACGGGCACACCGGACGGGCCGAAGACCGCGGCGATCGCCTCGGCCTCCTGCCGGTCGAGTTCGGGTACGCCGGCCGCGTCGGCGAAGACCACGTCGACATCGCCGGGAGCGAGTCCCGCGTCGGCCAGGGCCAGTTCGGCTGCCCGGCGCAGCCCCGGCGGGCGCGGGGACCCGGGCGCCGGATCGAAGGTGGTCGCGTACCCGGCGATCTCTCCGTAGATCCGGCCGACTCCGCGCCGACGGGCCGCGTCGATGTCCTCGACGACGAGGAACGCGCCGCCTTCGCCCGGTACGTATCCACTCGCGTCCACGTCGAACGGCCGGTAGCCGACGGGGCTCACCCGGCCGCCGGACAGCTGGGACGCCCAGCCCCACGGGTCGAGAGCCGAGTCCACACCTCCGGTGACGACCAGGCCGGTGCCCTCCCGCACAGTGCGCCGGGCGTGCCCGATCGCGTCCAGACCGCCCGCCTGCTCGGCCACCAGGGCCTTGCTGGGCCCGCGCATCCCGTGCCGGATGGAGATCTGCCCGGTGTTGACTGCGTAGAACCAGGCGAACGACTCGTAGACGCTCACATGCTGCCCGCCCTTGGACCACAGCTTGCTGAGCTCTCGGTGGGTGAACTCGAAGCCGCCGAAGGCGTTGGCCGTCACCACGCCCATGTCGTAGTCGACCAGCGTGGACGGGTCCACGGCGGCGTCGCACAGCGCCCACTCGGCGGCCGCGAGTGCGAAACGGGTGGATATGTCGGTCTGCGGCAGCAGCCTGGCAGGGGTCTTCCAGGCGTCGTCGAAGTCCGTGATCTGCCCGGCCAGTCCGGCACCGTAACCGGATGTGTCGAAGCGGGTGATCTGCGAGATCCCGCTGCGGCCGTCCAGTGTGGACTTCCAGAATTCCTCGATGCCCAGCCCATTGGGTGCCACCAGGCCGAGGCCGGTCACTACGGCCGTGGTCATTCCGCTCCTCCCGGCTGCTTCAGCACGATCGCGCTCTGGAATCCGCCGAACCCGCTGCCCACGCTCAGTACGGTGTCCACCCGCTGCTCGCGGGCGGTCACCGGCACATAGTCGAGGTCGCACTCCGGGTCGGCCCGGTGCAGGTTCGCGGTGGGGGGCACGGCGTTGTTCTCCATCGCGAGCAGGCTCGCCGCGATCTCGATGGAGCCGATCGCGCCCAGCGAGTGTCCGACCATCGACTTGATCGAACTGACCGGTGTCCTGTACGCGTGCTCGCCGAGACTGCGCTTCAGCGCGGCGGTCTCGTGCCAGTCGTTCTGCTTGGTGCCCGAACCGTGGGCGTTGATGTAGTCGAGACCGTCGGGGTTCGTCCTCGCCTGGTTCAGCGCGGCACCGATGGCCTCGGACATCTCGCGGCCGTCCTTCTTCAGACCGGTCATGTGGTACGCGTTGCTCCGCGTCGCATAGCCGCCGACCTCGGCGTAGATGTGCGCTCCGCGGGCGGTGGCCCGCTCGTAGCTCTCCAGTACGAACATGGCGCAGCCCTCGGCCAGTACAAAGCCGTTGCGGGTCGCGTCGAAGGGCCGGGAGGCGTGCTCGGGGTCGTCGTTGTACGTGGTCGTGGCCTTGATCGCGTCGAAGCAGGCAACGACGATCGGGGTCACCGGGGTGTCCGAGGCTCCGGCGATCATGACGTCCGCCGCGCCCTCGCGAATCGTCTGGACCGCGTTGCCGACCGCGTCGAGCCCGGACGTGCAGCCGTTGGAGACCATCAGCACCGGCCCCTCGGCGCCGACCCGCCACGCCACCTCGGCCGGCACCACACCGGGGGTGAGGTAGTCGAACATGTGCGGCGACAGATACCCGGAGTCGACGTTCCACTGCTTGCCCGCGTCGGACAGGATCTGGTACTCGCGGTCCAGGCTGGTGGACGCCGCGACCGCACTGCCGAGGCTCACTCCGACCCGGTGCGGGTCGAGTGCGCTCAGCGTGAGGCCGCTGTCCGCGACGGCGTCGTCGGTGCATACCGCGGCGAACTGCGCGACCCTGTCCATGCGCCGGATCTCCCGCGCGGTCAGGCCTTCGAGTTCGGCATCGAAGTCACATTCGCCGGCCACTTGGGAACGATAAGGCGAGGGATCGAAAAAGCTGATCCGACGAGTCGCGGTGCGGCCAGAGCTCAACAGGTCCCAGAACTCTTTTGTTCCGGATGCCCCTGGCGCTCGCACCCCGATTCCCGTAATCACGACGCGACAGGACATATATTGATTCCTTCCTTGATTCTGGGAAGAACTCAAGCTGCGAGCCTTTGTGCGGCCCCTGAGGAGGATGCCGAGCGTCTTCCTTTGCTCATATTGGCGACCCTCGCTCGAGGACAACTCAACGCCTGCTATCGAGGTGCTGAAAGCGGGATTTCCGGGTTGCGGCAGGCCGCCGGCCGCCCCCCCCGCACACAGCAGCACCCCCGGGCCGAGGAGCGAGTCGGCCCGGGGGTGCTGGTGGGGGAGGGTCAGCCGAAGTCCGGAGCAGGAGCTGTCGCGTTGAGAGCTGTCACGATCGTCTCCTCCTCGTACGTGAAGTGGGTTTCGAGCCGGCTCGCCAGCAGCTCCAGGTCGGCACGGAGCCGCACCGGGTCGGTCTCACCGGGTACGAAGCTGTCGACGAGCTGCTGGATGTCGTCCTGCAGCCGCGCCACCACCGCGTGCTCCTCGCCGAGCTGCGCCAGCGCCGGAGCGAGCGCCGGGAACTGCTGGGCCAGCATCGGGAACATGGCCGCGTCCTCGCCGCCGTGGTGCCTCTTCAGGGCCCCGCAGAAGCTCAGGCAGTGGGTGCGCATCTGCTGGGCGAGGTCCGGCGGAGTCCGCTCGATCGAGTCCGCGCTGCCCTCGATCAACTGGTCGGCCTGTGCGCGGAGCGTCTTCAGCTCTCCCCGCAGCCAGTCGTGCACCTCGACGATCCAGTCGCCCATGCCCTTGACCCGTTCCTCGCCGGGCTTGGGGCCGATCCGGTTCAGTACGACGACCGGGATCTCGCGGGTGGTCTTGGCCTGGTGGTCGGCGTACCCCGGCGCCTCGGCGATCACACGGTCGAAGAGCTTGTCCCGCTCAGCGCCCGGCGGAATGGCGGCGATCGCCTGGTAGGTGTCGGTACCCGTCTCCACCGTCACGATCGGGTTCTTGCGGATGTTGTGGTACCACGCGGGGTGCTTGTCGGCGCCGTTCGACGAGGCGACGACGATCCCTTTTCCATCGAATTCGAGATACCCCAGGATGCTCTCCCGGCGCAGGCCGCTCTTGGCTCCGACGGTCGTCAGCACGGTCAATGTCCAGCCCTCGAACATGCCGCTCATCCTGCCGTTGTTCGCCCGAAACTCGGCGATGACCTGACGCTGGAAGTCATTCACGTCGAAGCCCGCCCAGGTCTCGGCCTGCGCTTCCCAGGTCTCGGCCTGATCCTTGCTCATGCACTGCCTTTCCGAGTCGATTGACCGCAGAAGGAGGGCCACGCCACCGGAAATCGACACAGAAATACCCCGCACGCCTACGCAGTGAAGAAGGGCGCAGCAATCCCAGGAAAGGGATTGACGAGCTGCGAGAGACGGACTGTGCCGATCTCTGTAATGGCTGAGTAGCCGCTACCTCCATGCGTAGGCCCATACGGGGCTCGGAGAAACCGTAACACCACCCCGCGGAGCGGGCAACGTGTCCGCGCCGGGGGCGTCCGGCCCGCCGGTGGACCGGAGTTGAGCCAGATTTCGAGTCAGCCCCTAGCGGCCGCCCATAGCTTTCGGGCCGATCCGGCGTCGGGTACCGACTCCCTCAACCCATTCCAGGAGCTGGAACATGACCAGTGCGTCTCCACCGATCCGCCAGCTGCCCTCTCTGACCGGCTACCGCGCGATCCTGTTCATCGCCGTGTTCATCACCCATGCTCTCGGCGCCGGCTACTTCTTCACCAACCAGTCGATCAACAAGGCAGGCACCCAGCTTCCCTACGGCACGGGCGCCCTGGCGACCTTCTTCGTGCTCAGCGGATTCGTGCTGACCTGGGGTGAGCCCTGGCGCAGTACGGTGGGCCGGTTCTGGCGGCGGCGCGTGGTGAAGATCTACCCCGGGCATATGATCGTCTGGGCCGCCACCCTGCTGCTGCTGTTCGCCGTGGGCCCGATATCGATGATCGGCTCCTGGCAGCAGACCCAGGCCGGCCCGGCGGCGGCCAACCTGTTCCTGCTGCAGGACTGGGTTCCCCGGATGCCGTACGTCTTCAGCGTCTACGGCGTGAACTGGTCGGTCTCCGTCGAGATCCTGTTCTACCTGGCGCTGCCGCTGTTGATCCGCCCGATCCTGCGCATCGCCGACAGACGGCTGTGGCACTGGTTCGCCGTGTGCGCGGTGGTGATCGTCGCGATCCCCACCCTCACCCACTTCTTCCTCGGCGGGCCGCACGCGCCCGGCCAGAACATGTCCTGGAACCAGGTGTACTACACCGACTTCTTCCCGCTCTCCCGGATGCCCGAGTTCCTGCTCGGGGTCTTCCTCGCGCGCATCGTGCAGACCGGCAAGTGGCCGCGGATGAGCATCTGGTGGCCCGTCGTCATCACGGCCGGCCTGTGCTGGCTGGTGTTCCAGCTGCCCGAGACGTTCCGCGTCAGCGGCCTGCTCACCATCGGTCTGTGCCTGTTCGTCCCCGCCATCGCCGTGCGCGATCTGGAGGGCCGGCCGAGCTGGCTGGACAACAAGTTCATGGTGCTGCTCGGAAACTCCTCGTACGCCGCCTATCTGGTGCACTTCCCGCTGCTCGCACTGACCCGGCACATGGTCGGCGAAGGGAAGCAGTTCAAGCAGTTCGACACGGGGACCGGGCTCCTCATCGTGGTGGTGCTCTTCGTGGTCGTCCAGCTCATCGGCGTCGGGATGTTCCTCGCGGTGGAACGACCGCTCATGCGCCGGTTCGGCTCGCCACGCCGGAAGCCGGCCTCCGACCCCGTACCGGCCTGACCGTCCCCCAGAGACCGAGGAGCTCCTGTGACCGATCCGGACCAGGTGATGAAGTTCCCTTTCCCCGACAGCCACCGGCTGGACGTCCCGACGGAGTTCGCCGATCTGCGGGCGAAGTGCCCGGTGCAGCGGGTGGAACTGCCGTACGGCGGTGAAGGCTGGCTGGTGACCCGGCAGGCCGACGTCAAGACGGTGCTCGGCGACTCCCGGTTCTCCCGGGCCGCGACCGTGAACGCGGACGTTCCCCGGACGAAGGACTGGCTGAATCCGGGCGGTGACATCCTGTCGTTGGACCCGCCGGAGCACGCCCGGATACGCAAGCTGGTCTCGGGAGCGTTCTCGCGCCGGAACGTCGAGCTGTGGAGGCCCCGCATCGAGGGGCTCGTCGGCGAACTCGTCGCGGGTATGCGGGCGGCCGGTTCCCCGGTGGATCTGGTCGAGTCGTTCACGATGCCGCTCCCGATCACCGTGATCTGCGAGATGCTGGGCGTGCCGGCCGAGGACCGCCACTACTTCCAGCGGTTCTCCGAGCTGATGTTCAGCGGCACCGGCGTCGCGGCCGAGGACGTCCAGGACGCCGCCACCGGACTGATGTCCTACCTCGCCGAACATGTGGCCCGCCATCGCGCCGAGCCGCAGGACGACCTGCTGTCCGAGCTCATCGCGGCGCGTGACGAGGACGAGGGACGGCTGACCGAGGAGGAGCTGGTCACCCTCGGTATGACCATCCTGGCCGCGGGGCACGAGACCACGGCCAACGCGATCGCCAACTTCGTCCACACCCTGCTCGTCGGGGGGCTGTGGGCGGAACTGGCGGCGCGGCCCGACCGGTTCGACGCCGCGGTCGAGGAGCTGCTGCGGTTCGTTCCGCTGGGTGGCAGCGAGTCCCTGCCGCGGATCGCCACTGAGGACGTGGTGTTGGGGGACGTGACCGTATGCAAGGGGGAAGCGGTCTTTCCCGCGATGGTCTCGGCCAACTTCGACGGTGAGGTGTTCACCGATCCGGACGTCCTCGACCTCGACCGGACCCACAATCCGCACCTGGCCTTCGGCTTCGGACCGCACTTCTGCCTCGGAGCCCAACTCGCCCGGACCGAGGTCCGGGTCGCACTCGCGACGCTGCTGCGCGAGTTCCCTGAACTGCACCTGGCTGTACCTGAAGCCGAGGTGCCGTGGCGCGAGGACACCGCGTTGATCCGCGGCCCGCGCCGCCTCCCGGTCGCCTGGCATCCTCAGGCCGACTGACGGAGGACTCCCGAACGACGCGTTGAGGACGCACAACGTCCTCGGCGCGTCGTTCGGCGTTGTACCCCCGGGCGGGATGGTTCAAGGCCCTGGGCCCCGGGATGGTTCAGGGCCCCGGGCCGCCGGGCAGTTCAGGGCCCCGGGCCGCCGGGCCGTACACCGTCCCGGACCCCCGGGCCGTGAACCGCCCCCGTCCCGGACCACACAAAGCGGCCCGGCCAGTTGGCCGGACCGCTGTCCTTGCGGGGTCCCGGCAGGGCCGGGGGCCCCGCCGAGGTGATCAGCCCTGCGCTGTCACGAACTCCTTCACCGAGGCGATGACGTAGTCGAGCATCTCGTCGGTGAGGGCGGGATAGACGCCGATCCAGAAGGTCTGCTCGGTGATGATGTCGCTGTTGGTGAGGTCCCCGACGACCCGGAACGGCTTGTTGATGTAGGCCGGGTGGCGGGTGAGGTTGCCGGCGAACAGCCGCCGGGTGCCGATCTTGCGGCTCTCCAGGAAGTCGACCAGCGCCGCCCGGGTGAAGGGGGCGTCGGGGGCGACGGTCAGTACGAAGCCGAACCAGCTCGGGTCGCTGCGGGGCGTCGCCTCGGGCAGCAGCAGGTGCGGTACGTCCTGCAGTCCGTCGCGCAGCCGCTTCCAGTTGTGCTTGCGGGCGGCGATGAAACCGTCCAGTTTGGCGAGCTGGGTCAGGCCCAGGGCGGCCTGGAGATCCGTGGCCTTCAGGTTGTATCCGACGTGCGAGAAGATGTACTTGTGGTCGTAGCCCATCGGCAGCGTTCCCATCTGGTACTGGAAGCGCTTGAGGCACTTGTCGTTCTCGCCAGGCTCGCACCAGCAGTCCCGGCCCCAGTCGCGCAGCGACTCCACGATCCGGGCCAGCGCCAGGTTCGAGGTGAGGACGCAGCCGCCTTCGCCCATCGTCAGATGGTGGGCCGGGTAGAAGCTGACCGTCGAGAAGTCGCCGAAGGTCCCGGTGAGCTTTCCGTCGTAGAGGGAGCCGACCGCGTCGCAGTTGTCCTCGATGAGGAACAGTTCGTGCTGGGCGGCGAGTTCGGCGATCTCGGCCACCTCGAAGGGGTTGCCGAGTGCGTGGGCGACGATGATCGCCCGGGTCTTGGGGCCGATCGCCAGCGCCACCCGCTCGGCGGTGGTGTTGTACGTGCCGAGCTCTACGTCGACGAAGACCGGGACCAGCCCGTTCTGCAGGATCGGGTTCACCGTGGTCGGGAAACCCGCGGCCACGGTGATGACCTCGTCGCCCGGCCGGAGCCGCCGGTCCTCCAGGAGATGGGAGGTCAGCGCGGAGACCGCGAGCAGGTTGGCCGACGACCCCGAGTTGGTCAGATGGGCCTTGCGACGCTTGAGCCTGCGCGCGAAGGCCGACTCGAACTTGCGTGAGCTGCGGCCGGCTGCGATCCGCATGTCCAGAGCGGCCTCGACGAGCGCCGCCCGGTCCTCCTCGTCCAGCACCGCACCGGACGGCCAGATCTCGGTGACGCCGGGCACGAAGCCCCCGCCGCCTTCCTGCTGTTCCTGGTGGTACTTGCGGACCTCGTCCAGCACCAGCGCCCTGTGGTCGCTCATCCCCGGTTCCTTCCTGCAGTACTGATGGGTGGTCATGCGGCCGCGAGCAGATCCCGCAGCGATTGTTCGAGTGAGTGGCGCGGCTCCCAGCCGAGCACCTCGGCGGCGCGCGAGATGTCCAGTTGCTGCCATTCCGTGTCGACGCGGGACGGCCCGCCGGCCGGGCTCTCCTCGACGACCCGGACGGTCGGTCCGCCGACCGCGATCAGCCGGTTGACCAGGTCACGGGTGTGGACGGCCGTACCGCTGCCGATGTTGATCACCTGGCCCAGCACATCGGTGTCGTCCGCCCGGACGGTGCGCAGGACGGCGTCGGCGACATCGCGTACGTCCACGAAGTCGCGCCAGGCGCGCAGCGGCGGCAGCCGCAGCTCGGCGGGGACACCGGTACGGCCCCGGTCGGCGGCGAGCCGCACCAGCCGGTCCGCCACCGAGCCCAGCAGGCTGCCGGGGTGTGTGCCGGGACCGCAGACGTTCGCGATCCGCAGCACCACCCCGGGCTGCCCGCCTGTGAGAGCCGCGTCGAGCACGGCCCGCGCGCCGAGGAGTTTCGTACGGCCGTACGGGGTGACCGGCGCGGGTTCGGTGTTCTCGTGGGTGCCCGCGCCGCTGGTCCCGGGGCCGTACTCATGGCTGCTGCCCAGCTGGACGAGGCGAGGGCGCCGTTCCAGCAGGGCCAGTGCGCGTATCACGCGGACGGGGAGTTCGACGTTGCCGGTGTGCATCTGACGCTCGTCGGCCTTCCAGGCCCGGCCTGCGGCATTGACGACCGCGTCGGCCCCGGCGTCGGCGACGAGCGCCGCTGTCCGTTCCGGTTCGGCTGTCACCAGGTCGAATCCGGCGGGGACGGGGACGACCCGCTCGCCCGCGTCCGTCAGGGCCCGGCAGATGTGCTTGCCCAGGAAGCCGCGGGCGCCCAGCACGACGATGTTCACCCGGCGCCGCCGGACAGTACGAGAGCCTCCATCGGAGGTCCTTTCTCATGGGTGTGACGTCCTCTCCGGCCGGCTCGGCGGGCGAGCCCGGACGGTGGAGGCGGAGGAGGTCAGAGCGCCGCCCGCTCCTTGAGGGGCTCCCACCAGGCGCGGTTGTCGCGGTACCACTGGACCGTTCTCAGCAGGCCCTGGTGGAAGTCCACGCGCGGTGCGTAGCCCAACTCCTCGCTGATCTTGGCGCAGTTGACCGAGTAGCGGCGGTCATGCCCCTTGCGGTCCTCGACATGGACGACGCTGGAGTCCCAGTCGGCACCGCACGCGTCGAGGAGCATCCCCACGAGCTCCTTGTTGGACAGCTCGGTGCCGCCGCCGATGTTGTAGATCTCGCCGGCGCGTCCCCGGGTCCGTACGAGTTCGATGCCCTGGACGTGGTCGTCGACGTGCAGCCAGTCCCGGACGTTGCTGCCGTCGCCGTACAGCGGGACCGTCCTGCCGTCCAGCAGCTGTGTGACGAAGAGCGGGATGGCCTTCTCGGGGAAGTGGTGGGGGCCGTAGTTGTTGGAGCAGCGGGTCACCCGCACGTCCAGGCCGTGCGTCCGGTGGTAGGACAGCGCGATGAGGTCGCTGGACGCCTTCGCCGACGCGTAGGGGGAGTTGGGCCGCAGCGGGTCCGTCTCCGGCCAGGAGCCCTCGTCGATCGACCCGTACACCTCGTCCGTGGAGATGTGCACGAACGTCCCGATGCCGGCCCGGTGGGCGGCGTTCACCAGGGTGTGGGTGCCCAGGACATTGGTCCGTACGAACTCGGCGCCCCCGTCGATCGACCGGTCCACGTGCGACTCCGCCGCGAAGTGCACCACCTGGTCGTGCTCGGCCATCAGCGGCGTGACGACGCCGTCGTCGCAGATGTCGCCCTGTACGAACGTGAAGCCGGGATGCGAGCGCACCACATCGAGATTGGCCGGATTGCCCGCGTAGGTGAGCTTGTCGAGTACCGTCACGGAGACATCGCCGGGCCCCTGGGGGCCCAGCAGTGTCCGGACGTAGTGGGAACCGATGAAGCCGGCACCGCCGGTGACCAGTACACGCTTCGTCATGACGAGATCTGCACCTTGCTGTGATCACCGAGCACGAACCGGTGGGCGGACGGGTTGCGGGGGGCCGGGGTCACCTGCACATCGCGGCCGATGAGCGAGGCCTCGACGCGGCGCACACCGGTCAGCGCGGAGTTCTGCAGGATGATCGTGTACTCGATCTCGCTGTCCGCGATGTGGCAGCCCTCGGATATGGACGTGAAGGGCCCGACGTACGAGTCGGTGATCACGGCGTCGGATCCGATGATCGCGGGCCCGACGATACGGCTGCTGGTGATCCGGGCGCCCTTCTCGATCCGGACCCGGCCGATGATCTCGCTGGTGGCGTCGACCGTGCCCAGCACGTCGGGGACGATGGTCTCCAGCACCGAGCGGTTGACCTCCAGCATGTCCGTGACGTTGCCGGTGTCCTTCCAGTAGCCCGAGATCGTGGTCGACCGCACGTCCCGGCCCTCGTCGATCAGCCACTGGATCGCGTGGGTGATCTCCAGTTCGCCGCGCCATGACGGCTTGATGGCCCGTACGGCCTCGTGGATGGCCGGTGTGAACAGGTAGACGCCCACCAGGGCGAGATCGCTCTTGGGGTGCTCGGGCTTCTCCACCAGCGCGGACACCCGTCCCTCGGCGTCCAGTTCGGCCACTCCGAAGGCCGACGGGTCGAGCACGGGGGTCAGCAGGATGTGCGCGTGGGGCCGTTCGGCGCGGAAGGTGTCCACCAGCTCCGTGACGCCGCCGACGATGAAGTTGTCGCCGAGGTACAGCACGAAGTCGTCGTCGCCCAGGAAGTCGCGGGCGATGCGCACCGCGTGCGCCAGCCCCAGCGGCGCGTCCTGGCGGATGTAGGTGACCTTCAGGCCGAAGGCGGAACCGTCCCCGACGGCCTCGCGGATCTCGTCGGCGGTGTCCCCGACGACGACGCCGACCTCGGTGATGCCGGCATCGGCGATCGCTTCGAGACCGTAGAAGAGAACGGGCTTGTTGGCCACCGGCACCAACTGTTTCGCCGAAGTGTGGGTGATCGGTCGAAGACGGGTCCCAGCCCCGCCCGACAGCACGAGTGCCTTCACGTAGCCAACCTCCACAGCAGATGTCGCCAGTCTTTCGCCGTTCGTAGCGTGGAGGCCGTAGCTGCAGGGAAGGTCGAGCCGCGGTGGAGGGGCGCCGTACCGACCTGCCCGGCCGTACCGACAGCCACGCCGGCCGCTTCGCGATCGGCGTCGGCGCGGCGGTGCACTGCGGGACCGGCTGTCAGGTGCCGGCCCCGCAGTGGTTCGGTGCGGCTGGTGTCAGCCGGTGATCTCGACCGTGGTGGCCGGGCCGCGGGACGCGGTCGCGTTGCGCGCGGCGTGGAGGTGGTAGCGGCCGGGGACGGTGGTCCACCGGGAGGCCGCCGTGTCCCAGATCTGGAAGGCGCGGCGGGCGAGGGTGATCTCCGCCCGTACGGTCTCGCCGGGGGCGGCGGTGACCGGGGTGAAACCGACGAGCCAGCGGGCCGGACGGCGCGGGTCGGGCTCGGCGGGTGACGCGTAGAGCTGGACGGTCTCGCGGCCCTGCCGGTCGCCGGTGTTGGTGAGCTGGACGTGGACCGTTCCGCCGTCGGTCCCGATGCTGTCGTAGGTCCACTCGGTGTAGCCGAGGCCGTGGCCGAACGGGTACGCGGGCAGGGCGCGTTGGCGCTGCCAGGCGCGGTAGCCGATGAACACGTCCTCGTCGTAGGGCAGCACGCCGTCCTCGGGGGTGACCCGGGTGACGGGGGCGTCCTGGAGGCGGGCCGGCCAGGTGGTGGGCAGGCGTCCGCCGGGTTCGGTGCGGCCGAGCAGGACGTCGGCGAGCGCGGCGCCGCCCTCCTGGCCGGGGAACCAGGTGAGCAGCACGGCGGCGACGTCCTCGCGCCACGGCATCTCCACCGGGGAACCGGCGTTGACGACCACGACGGTACGGGGGTTGGCGGCGGCGACGCGGGCGACGAGCTCGTCCTGGCGGCCGGGCAGGCGCAGGCTGGTGCGGTCGAAGCCCTCGCTCTCGACGGCCTCGGTGGTGGCGACGACGACGATCGCGGTGTCCGCCGCGGACGCGGTGAGGACGGCCTCCTCGATGAGCCGGTCGTCCTCGTGGCCCGCCGCGTTGTGGGCCAGGGAGAAGACGACACCGCGCAGGTCTCCGTACTGCATCTTCGGGTCCCCGGCCACCAGGCTGACCCGGACCGGCTCCCCCGCGCTCAGTTCGACGGCTCCGCGCGGCACCGGTCGGCCGGTGAGTGCTTCCATGGGGTCGCGGCTGTCCGGTTCGTGGACGCCGTCGAAGAGGACGGTGCCGCCGACGGTCAGGCGGAAGGCGCCCAGGCCGGAGGTGCCGAAGCGGTGTGTTCCGCCGCTGGGGGGCGTGAAGGTGCCGGTGAGCTCCACCGAGTCGACGGCGTCGAAGTCGGCGCCGCCGGGCAGGGAGCCGGCCTGCCACCGGGCGCGGCCGAGGACCACCGGCTCCTCGCCCAGCACGGTTCCGGCGGAGTCCCGCAGCACGGCCCGGAGCTCGAAGCCCTCGTCCGGCCGGCCCAGTCCGTCGCGGATGTCGGCACCGGCGGCGTAGGTGAGGGTGGTGCCGTCGGGGAGGGCGTCGCGCAGCCCGTCGAGCGGGGAGACGACGTGGGCGGGGAAGACGGTGGCGGAGCCGCCGCCCAGGGCGCGGGCCTCACGCGCGGGGTGGCCGATCAGTGCGAGGGTGCCGCCGGGGCGAGGGGCGAGCGGCAGCAGGTTCTGCTCGTTGCGGAGCAGGACGAAGGAGCGGGCGGCGATCTCCCTGGCCACGGCCCGGCCGTCGAGCGGCTCCGGCCGCAGCTGCGCGGGCACGGCGGGCGCGGCGCCTTCGAGCAGCCCGGCCCGGGCGGCGAGCCGCAGGACGTGGCGGACGGCGGTGTCGACGGTCTCCTCCGCGACGCGGCCCTCGCGTACCGCCTTCGCCAGCGCGGCCCCGAAGACCGTCTGCGGTCCCGGCATCGCGATGTCGAGGCCGCCCTCGATGGCGCGCTCGGTGTGGCGTGCGGCCAGCCAGTCCGAGACGACGGCCCCGTCGAACCCCCACTCCTCGCGCAGCACACCGACTTGCAGCCGGCGGTGCTCGGTCATGGAGCTGCCGTTGACCGAGTTGTACGCGGACATCAGGGCCCAGGGGCGGGCGGCGGCGACGATCTCCTCGAAGGGCGCCAAGTACAGCTCACGCAGGGCGCGTTCACAGATCAGGTTGTCGACGGTGAACCGCTCGGTCTCGGCGTCGTTGGCGACGAAGTGCTTGGGGGTGGCGCCGATGCCGCTCTCCTGGAGGCCGGTGACATAGCCGGCTCCGATCCGGGCGGTGAGCAGCGGGTCCTCGGAGTACGTCTCGAAGTGCCGTCCGCCGAGCGGGGACCGGTGCAGGTTGATCGTGGGGCCCAGGAGCAGGTGGACCCCCTTGCGGTGGGCCTCCTGGGCGAGGACCCGCCCGGTGCGGTGTGCGAGATCCGGGTCCCAGGTGGCGGCCAGCGCGGTGGGGCTGGGCAGGGTCAGCGAGGCGTCGCCCGGGGCCCACGCGGTGCCGCGGACGCCGACGGGCCCGTCCGACATGACCAGGGAGCCGAGGCCGATCTCCGGCAGTGCCGGGAGGGTCCACAGGTCCTGGCCCGCCAGCAGCCGGGTCTTGGCGTCCAGGCCGAGCCGGGTCAGTGCCTCGTCGATCACCCGGTCGTGGTCGTGGTCATGGCCGGTATCGCTGCCGTGGTCCGTGCCGGGCCGTTCGGCGGAGGATGTCATGGTGATGCGCTTCCTGTGGGCGGGTCGGGGCGGTGTGCGGGAAGACGGGGAGGGCGGCCGGTTCAGGCGGTACGGGCCGGGGTCGGTGCCGGGAGGTCCACCTGGGGCAGCCGCGGATCGGTCTTGAAGGGGATGACGTCGCTGGTGGTGGCGAGCCAGCGCAGCAGGGCGTCCTGCATCCGCTGCTGTACGGGGGCGTGTTCGGGCGTTCCGGCGAGGTTGGTCCGCTCGTGCGGGTCCTCGCCGCGTGCGTACAGTTCGGGCTGCTCGTACAGGCGCCACACATAGGTCCAGTCGCGGTCGCGGACGGCGAACGCCTTGCCGACGAGGTCGGGGGCGTCGTGCTGGAGCCCGCTCTTGCGGTCGTAGGGGAAGGCGGCGCGCTCCATCTGCCCCTCCTCCTCGACCGTGAACCCGCCTTCGGTGAAGGCGAATGCGCGGTGCGGCGTGGCCGGGTCCGTCAGCTGCGGGACCAGGCTGCGGCCGAAGTGGCGGTGCGGTGCCTCGACGCCGGCCAGTTCCAGGACGGTCGGCAGCACGTCGATCATCTCGACCATCTCCTCGCAGTGCCCGCCCTGTCCGATGCCGGGGCCCGCGATGACCAGGGGGTCGCGGGTGACGCAGTCGTGCATGGCCGACGGCCACTTCTCGATCAGCCCGAAGTCGCCGAGGTACTCGCCGTGGTCGGCGAAGAACAGCGTCACCGTGTTGTCGGCCGCCCCGGTGCGCTCCACGGCGGACATCACACGGCCGAGCTGGTCGTCGAGCCGGGAGACCATGCCGTAGTAGGTGGCGGCGACCTCCCGCCACTGCTCCTCGGTGACCTCGCCGAGTTCGTACCGCTCGCGGATCGCCGCCATGAAGCCGGGCTCGCCCCCGGGGGCGCCCGGCGCCACGGGTGCGGGGACGGCGTCGCGGTCGTGGAGGGAGTACCAGGGTTCCTCGGCCTGGAAGGGGCAGTGCGGGGCGACCATCGGCAGGAAGAGCACCCAGGGCTCGGCCGGAGGGTTCGCCAGCCAGTCCTCGGCGGTGCGGACGGCGGCCTCGTCGGGGTCGGTCCGCCCGTCGTCGGGGACGGGTCCGCGGTAGAAGAGCCGGGACCACACGCCGTCCGGGTAGTCCCCTCCGTAGGCCACGGTCGGCAGGGTGGAGAAGCCGTACGCGTCGACGCTCTGCTCGGTGGCGCCCGGGGCGAAGGTGTCGCCGCGCATCCCGGCCCAGACGACCTGGTAGCCCGCCTCCTTGAGGATCCGCAGCAGGTTGGGCTCGTCCGGCTTGAGCAGGTGGGTGAGGGTGCGGTGCCCGGCGGTGTGCGGGTACCAGCCGGTGAGGATCGAGGCCCTGCTCGGGGAGCAGACCGGGTGCTGGACATACGCCTGGCTGAAGCGGGTTCCCCGGGCGGCGAGGGCGTCGAGGTGGGGGGTGCTCGCCTGGGGGTTGCCGAAGGCGCCGAGTGCGTCGGCGCGCAGCTGGTCGGGCATGAAGACGACGAAGTTGGGGCGGGTCATGTGGGCCTCCGGGGGCGCGGGTTGGGTACGGCCGGTCAGGAGTCGAGGGTCCGGGCGTGGTCCGCCCGGCGGTCCAGTTCCTGCTGGACGGTGGCGGCGTCGCGGGTGGACGGCCGGTAGAGGAGTCCGATCAGGGCACCGTTGGCCAGCGTCAGCAGGACCGCGAGCCACAGGAACGCGGCCTGCAGGCCGAAGGCGTCGCCGATGTATCCGGCGAGCAGGGTGGTCAGGGCCCAGCCCGCGGCCTCGGCCGAGAGCATGATCGAGAGAGCGGCGCTGCGCAGTTCGGGCACGACCGCCGAGATGAGGCAGGGCCGGTTGAGGCCGGGCATGAACCCCTGGACGCAGGAGAGGGCGCCGAACAGGACGAAGTACACCGTCAGGGACTTCCATGGGATCTGGGTGGCGACCGCGGCGATCAGGGCGTACGCGAGGACGTCGGCCTGCATCGTCGCGATCCGTCCGGCGCGGGGGAAGCGCCGGTGCACCCGGTCCGCGGTGAGGCCGCCGAGGACGGTACCGAGGCAGAAGCAGACGGCGACCGGCAGCGTCGTCAGCGAGGCCTGGGCGTTGCTGAAGCCGCGCACGTCCACGAGGAAGGTCACCCCGAATCCCAGGAGCACGAACTGACCAGTGGTCAGTCGCTGAAGGCAGAGCAGGACCAGGGTGCGATTGCGCGCGAGCTCGCGCAGCCTCCGCCGGTCGAGTGCCCCCGCGGAGCGGGACCTGGCCTTCAGCGCGGCGAGCTGGGGTTCGGACGCGCCCACGCCCGGGTCACGCAGGAAGGCCAGGGCCAGCAGGCCGAACGCGATCTGGACGCCGCCCATGGCGAAGAAGCCGTAGCGCCAGCCGTCCTTCACATCAGCGAGGCCGCCGAGGAGTGGCCCGGCCAGACCGGTGCCGAGGATGGCGAGACCGTAGAGGTAGCCGGCTGCCCTGCCGCGCGTCCTGTCGTCGAACAGGTCGGCGAGCAGAGCGTTTGTCAGCGGGCCGCCACCGGCGATGCCGGCGGCGGCGACGGTGATGAGTATCAGCAACTGCCAGTAGTTCTGGGCGAATCCGGCGGCGACGGTCCAGACGCCCCACAGGCCGCAGCACACGGCGAGGACGTTCTTGCGCGGGTAGCGCTGGGCGACCACGACCCACAGGGGGCCGCAGAGCACGGTGGCCATCTTGGCGACCGAGAGCAGGGCGCCGAGTGCGGACAGGGGGAGTCCGAGGGCGGTGCGCAGTGCGGGGAAGAGGACGGGGATGACGCTGCTCTCCCCGTTGTCCACGCTCAGCAGGCCGCCGAGCAGACTGATCTGGCGCCACCGGCCGGGCTGGGCTGGTGCTGTCCTCGTTGCGGTGTGCGGGGAGGACGGGGCAGGGGGTACGGCTTCGATCGGCATCGTGCGACTCCTCTGTCGTGCCGGTGCCGGCGCTGTCAGCCGTTCCGGGTCGGGTGCGCGGGCCCGGCGTGGGCGGCCTGCTCGGGCTGTGCGGACCGGGTGGCTCGCTCGGGCCCGGCCGCAGGCTGTGTGGCTCGCGCGGGCTGGGCTACGGGGCTCTGGTCGCGGGTCTGCAGCAGCCGGGTCCAGCGCTGGAGCAGCTCGGCGGTGCGGGGCCGGTCGGGGGCATGCCAGGAGACCGGCACGTTCAGGGCGGCGAGCCGGGTTTCGAGGTCGTCGGCCAGGTGGCCCCGGCCGGTGTCGCGCAGGTGCCGGGCGTAGTCGACGGGATCGTTGTAGTACGTCGGTCCGGTCTGCAGGGTGGTCTGCATCGGGTCGGGCAGGCAGCCGGGGCGGCCCGCGTACTCGTTCCACCACTCCGCGAGGTGCGCCCGCATCCGTGCCGCGAGCTCCGGCTCGGCGTCGAGCAGGTCCCGGGTGAGGTACGGGTCCTCCGTGACGTGGAAGAGCTGCTCCCATTCGGCCCGGAAGCAGCCGGGGTGGTAAGTGCGTACGTAGAGGTGGTCACGGGTGCGCACAGCCCGCTGGTAGGTGTGCGCGCCGTGTCCGAGTACCAGGTACTCGCGCGATTCGATCTGCTCGCCGCGTACCGCCGCCGCGAAGGAACGGCCCTGCCAGCCTGCCGGGATGTCCATGCCGAGCAGGTCGCACAGGGTCGGCGCGAGGTCGATGTTGTAGAGGAGGGCGTCGTTGCGGCGGGCCTCGGCGGAAAGGGTGTCGGTGACGCCGGGCCAGTGGAAGACCAGGGGCAGCCGGTGGGTGGGCTCGTTGGCCAGGCCGTGCTCGGCGTAGGAGCCCTGCTCGCCGAAGGACTCCCCGTGGTCGGCGCTGACGATCACCGCGGTGTCCTGGGCGATCCCCAACTCCTCCAGTGTGGCCATGAGCTGGCCCAGGTAGTGGTCCCAGTAGGCGACCGCTCCGTCGTAGCCGTTGATCAGGTGCTCGAAGTCGGCGCGGCCGCGTATCGCGTCGGGCATGTTGTGGGGGACCGGGGAGGTACCCGGACCTGTCAGCGAGTAGTGCAGGTCGAGGGCGCTGCGCGGGCCGTAGATCTCGGCGTGCGCGGCGATCGTCTCCTCGTCCGGCCACGCCTGCACGGGGCCCGAGGCCGCCATCCGCTCGGTCCACTCGGCCGGCTGCGTGTAGTTGGTGTGCGGGTCCCAGTAGGTGAGGTGGAGGTACCAGTTCTCCTCGTCGGCGTGGCGGCGCAGCCAGTCGGTCGCCGCCCGGTTGACGTCGGGGGCCTCCTCGTCGCCGAAGCGGGCGGTGGCCCGGATCGACTCACGGAAGTTGCCGTGGAAGAAGTAGGCCCGGTGCCGCTCGGCGAAGACCGACACGGCGGCCGTGTAGTGGCCGCCCCAGCCCAGCCACTGACCGAGCAGCGGCCGGTCGGGCTCGGGCGCGTGCCCGGCGTCGAGCCGGAACTGCGCGGCCGGGCCGAAGTGCCCCACGACGCCGTTGGTGATGCCGAACTGACCACTCGTCAGGGCGGTGCGCGAGGGCATGCACGGTGAGTCGGAGCAGTAGTAGCGGTCGAAGACGACCGACTTGTCGGCCAGCTTCTGCAAGTTCGGAGTGGTCGGGCGGTGGTACCCGTACGGGGTCGTGTGGTCGGCGCGCAGGGTATCGACGTCCACGTAGATGATGCGCACGCAGGACTCCAGTCGTAGAGGGCGGGAGAGGGCCGGGTAGAGGACCGGGCACACGGAAAGAGGCATGGCGGTGCCGTGGCGGGGGTCCGGAGGCGGGCCGAGGGGCCCGACTCCCGTCCGGTGCGGGGTGGTTCAGCGCGCCCCGGGGGGCCGGGGCGCCGGCTCAGCGGCCGAGGCGCGCTTCCAGGCGCTCCTTGGTCAGCTGGAGCCAGGCGATGTAGGACGCGGTGGACGCGTAGCCGTGCTCGTGGGCCAGGATGTGGGTCTCACGGGCCCAGTCGGCGTCCAGCCCCGGGATCTGCGGTTCATAGGGCTCCGGGAACTGCAATGCGGCTGTGCCGCGGTGCTTGAGCCGGTACTCCAGCTCGGTGCAGACCACGTCGAGCGCGATGGCGGGGTCGAGCTGTCCGGCGAAGATGAAGCGCAGCTTGAAGTCGGGGTCCATCGGGCGCGGTGACGGTTCGAAGGGCGAGTGGGCCCACTCCAGCAGCGCCGCGCGGCCCGCGTCGGTCAGCCGGTACACCTTGGCGTCGGGCCTCCCTTCGCGCGGGTCGACGTCGAAGCCGACCCACTCGCGCTCCACCAGGGTGCCGAGCCGCCGGTAGATCTGGGGCAGTTGCACGCCGTAGCCGATGTAGCGGCCCGGACCGTCCATCCACCGGCGCAGGTCATAGCCGGACAGTCGGCGCAGCGCCAGCGCGCCCAGGATCACGAAGTCGAGCTGCATCTCGGGTCACCTATGTTCTTAGGAACTTATAGCCAGATTCACCCGGTGCCCGGGCCGTGTCAAGGGTGCTCACGCGTCCCGCGCGCAGCGGAACCCGGTGTGGCCACTGGTGCTGTCCGGGGTGTTGGCGGTCCGGGCAGCCACGCGGTACCGGTTGCAGTAGGAGCGGTGGCACATGTGCGAGCCGCCGCGGATCACCTTCGCGCTCCCGGCGGCGGGGCCGCGCGGGTCGTGCGAGACGTGCGGGCCGTACGGGTCGCGCGAGGGGTGCGGGTCGTGCGGCAGACGTTCGGGACGGTCCGTGGCCCACCAGTCGGCGCACCACTCCCACGCGTTGCCGGAAGTGTTGTACAGGCCGTACCCGTTCGGCTCGAAGGCGTCGACCGGCGCCGTTCCCCGGAACCCGTCGGCGGCGGTGTTCTTCGCCGGGAAGGTCCCCCGCCAGATGTTGCAGCGGTACGCGCCGTCCGGGTCCAGTTCGTCACCCCAGGGGTAGCGCTTCTGGTCGAGGCCGCCACGGGCCGCGTACTCCCACTCGGCCTCGGTCGGGAGGCGCTTCCCGCTCCAGGCGGCGTAGGCGGCGGCGTCGTTCCAGGAGACGTGCACCACCGGGTGGTCCGCGCGGTCCTCCAGCGTGCTGCCCGGGCCTTCGGGGCGGTTCCAGACCGCGCCCTGGACGCCGCACCACCAGGGTGTGCGCTCCGGGCGTGGTGCACCCCGGCGGAGCGCGGCGGGGAGGAACCCGGCGAACACGTACGACCAGCCGAACCGTTCGGCCTCGGTCACGTGCCCCGTCGCGGCCACGAAGCGTCCGAAGTCGTCGTTGGTCACCGCGTACGCATCGATCAGGAACGGCTTCAGCCGCACCGGCCGCACCGGCCCCTCGCCGTCCCCGGGAAACCCCTCGGCGTCCTCCGTGCCCATCAGGAACTCACCGCCCGGCAGCCCCACCATGCCGTCCGTGCCGGCTTCGCGGAGTGGCGGGCCGCCCGGTGGCGACGGGCGCGCCGGCTCCGGTACGGGCACAGGTGCGGACGCCCGTACCGCCGAAGGCATGCAGCAGGGAGCGGGGGACGACGGGGACTCGTGCATGATGCTCTGCTCCTTCCGTACGACCGAGGGCGGCACCTCGGTGTACCTAGGTTCCAGCGTACATAGGTGGCGTGCCGCGCCCCCTGAAGGCGGCAACCGCAGCGTGCGGCGCCGGCCCGTCGGAGAACGGCGACTGCCGTCATACGCCGGTCCGCGGCGCGGCGGCAGTGCTGGGGTAATGAAGAGAAGGGTGGACACGTGTCCACTCTCGGGCCCGGGGGTCAGACTGCCACGGGCGGAGCGGCCGGAACAAGAGCAATGAGGGGGTTCTCTTTTCCCGGCCGTTGGGCTGCGGTACGCCAGGTGGACACGTGTCCAGTCGTGTACCCGTCACGTGTACGCTCGGCCTTGCCTCTCCGCCCCGATCGAACTGGAGCCACTGGGACGTGAGCCCCGCCCAGCGCCGTCCGACGAGCGCCGATGTCGCCCGGCTCGCCGGGGTCTCGCGCACCACCGTCTCGTCGGTCATCAACGACGACCGGGAGCGGCCCATCAGCGAGGAGACCCGCCGCCGGGTGCTCGCCGCCGTCCACGAGCTCGGCTACACCCCGCACGCCTCGGCGCGGATGCTCAGGGCCGGCCGGAGCACCATCGTGCTGTTCCCCATGCCGCGCCTCCCGCTGGGCTCCGCGCGCGCCACCTACCTGGAGATCCTCGACCGGGAGCTGGCCGCCCGCGGGCTCACCCTGCTCATCCACGGCGATCGCGAAGCGGGCGGGTTGTCCGGAGCGCGCCTGTGGGCCGAACACCGTCCCGCGGCCGTGCTCGTCGAGGCCGACCGATGTCCGGAGGAGGCGGTGGGGCTGCTGAGGCGAGCAGGTGTCGACCAGGTTCTCCTCGAAGCCCGCCGCCCTCTCCCGTACGCGCCGACGATCGTGA
This sequence comes from Streptomyces sp. NBC_00466, assembly GCF_041433995.1. Taxonomy (NCBI): domain Bacteria; kingdom Bacillati; phylum Actinomycetota; class Actinomycetes; order Kitasatosporales; family Streptomycetaceae; genus Streptomyces; species Streptomyces sp. NBC_00466. The sequence goes on from NZ_CP107896.1 coordinate 3,716,897, forward strand.
TCGACGGCGTCTCGGTGGCCGAACTCGCAGCGCAGTACCTGGTGGACCGGGGCCACCGCCGGTTCGCGTGCCTCGTCCCCGGCGGCGTCATCGCGGGCCTCGCCCGCGACCGTTTCGAGGCCGTGACGACCGTCGCGGGACGAGCGGGCATTCCGGTCCAGCGAGTCGACTGCGCGCTGACGACCGACAGCCTCGCGGCGACGGCCGGCCTCTGGCGCGACCCGGCACGGCGGCCCGACGCCGTCTACGCCTACAACGACGAGTACGCGCTCGTCCTCATCCAGGCGCTGACCGACGCCGGGCTCCGGGTACCGGAGGACATCGCCGTCATCGGCACCGACAACCACCCCCTCGGAGCCGCCCTCCGCCCCGCCCTCACCACGACCTATCTGGACCCGGTCGAAGGCGCGGCGGCCGTCGCCTCCGCCATCGAGCGGCTCCTCGACGGCGGCGAACTCGCCCCGGGCCTCGCGGAGATCGCCCGGCCGAGGATCATCACCCGGCACTCCGCCTGACCGCCTGCTCAGCCTTGCCCGTCCCCCTGCTTCGGCGGCACGTTACTTCGGCGGCACGTTCAGGTGGAGCGAAGCCGACGCGAGGCGCGGGGTGGCGCGGGCCTGGAGGATTCTGATCCGGACGCGGTCCGTGCTCACCGGCTCGGGCAGCGTCAGGATGCGCGCGTAGCCGATGGTGGTACCGGTCGCGGTCTGCTGCCAGGCGGTGCCGGTCCAGATGTCGACCGCGAACCCCTCCACCTGCTGGCCCCTGGTGATGTCCTCGCCGAGCCGGATGCGGTCGAAGGCGCGGGCCCCGGACAGCCGCACGGTGACATCGCCCGTGGTGGCCCCCTGCGACGGTGACCAGGCGGTGGTGAGACGGCCGTCGGTCAGGGTGCGCAGGACGGGGTCGCGGCGGCCGAGCCCCGCCGTGAGCAGGTTGCGGCCGTACGTCGCGGTCACCGAGTCCCCGAACGCGGTGAGGGAACCGACGTCCGGTGCCGCGATGCGGCCGTCCCGGCCGGGCGGGACGTTCAGCAGGAGTACGGCGTTGCGGCCCACCGACTCCTCGTAGATCGTGACCAGTTGCTGGGGTGTCTTGGGCTTCTGCTCGGGGTGGAAGAACCAGCCGGGGCGCAGTGAGACGTCCGCCTCGGCGGGGAACCACTGGAGGTACTCGATCCCGGGTGCGGTGATCTTGGCGCGCGAGCCGATGTCGGCGGCGCTCGGGCCGTCCGGGAGCAGCCCTTCGCCGTGTGCGGTGGCGGGGTCGGCGGTCGCGGGGGTGACGCTCCACTCCGTGGTGCGGCCCACCCCGTTCTCGTTGCCGATCCAGCGGGTGCCCTGCGGGCCCGCGAAGGTCACGGTGTCGGGGGAGAGGGCGTGGATCAGCCGGAACCAGGCGGTGAAGTCGTACTTCTCGGTGATCCCGGCGTCGGTCCAGGGGTTGGCGCCGTCGAGCCACAGCTCGTCGATGGGGCCGTACTGCGTGAACAGTTCGTAGAGCTGGTTCAGGTAGTACGCGTTGTAGTCGTCGGCCTGCACGGTGAAGGACGGGATCCGGCGCGAGGCGAGCGCGTCGGCCCGGTCGTCGTCGGGAACCAGGGTCGGGATCGTGCGCCGTACGACCGGACTTCCGCTGCCGTAGCGGCCCTGGCCGCCGGGGGCGCGGTCGCCGTCGTCGACCGTGGCCTGCTCCTCGATGCTGAGCGACTGCCCCGACGCCTGTTTCGCGCGGATCTCCTCGACGTACTGGGCGTGCCAGGCGTGCGGCTGCTCGGAGCCGTCGGCGGGGGAGAGGTAGACGCCCACCTTGAGGCCGGCCCGGCGGGCGGCCTTGAGGTAGGTGCCGAGGACGTCGCCCTGGGGGTTGCGGCAGCCGGCGTTACGGGCCCGCCAGTAGGCGGCCGGGTCGTCGGAGCGGTGGGCCTCGGCCTGTGCGCGGGCCTTGGCGGTGGCGGTCCGCTCGGCGTCGGAGCAGCCGTCGGTGCGGATCCACCAGGGGCTCGCGATCACCGAGTGGTTGGAGTAGCGGGTCGGGAAGAGGACGAAGCCGTCGTGGTGCTTGGCGGTGAACATCACCTGGCGGGCGCCGGCCGCCTTGTACGCGCGCATCCACTGGTCGGCGTCCATCCCGGACGGGTCGAACGTCGCCTCGTCCTCGGCGCCCGAGCCCCATTCACGGTTGGTGAAGGTGTTCATGCCGAAGTGGGTGAAGGCGGTCACCTCCCGCTGCTGCCAGGCGACTTGGGAGGGCCGGGGGACGACCTGGGACGCCTTGCGCACGATGGTGTCCGGGGTGTCGGACGCGTCGATCGCGATCTGCGAGGCGGAAGCCGGTGGGGCAGGCCGTGGGGCGGACCGTGGGGAAGTAACCCGATCTTTTCCGAAGGGGGCGCCGCTGGGGCCGGCCTTTCCGGGGGAGGCGACCGCTGGTGCGGCGGACAGGAGTGGCAAGGAGGCGACGCCTACTCCCAGGGCCAGTACGGATCGTCGCCCGACAGGCGTTCCCATGAGTGCTCCTTCGGTCCATGGACGCAGAGTGGAACGTATGGTCTAGACATCCAATGTCTGTCGGGCAGCAGTCTGCTGCGCCTCCGGGGCCGTTGACAAGGGGCTGTACGCGAACAGCCGCCGGCCCAGCGGTGAGGGGCGGCCGATGCGCATCGGCCGCCCCTCGCCGCTGGTTCGCGGTCTCCGGGCTATCCGCCCTGCTGGAGTTCCGGCTGCGGCTCCCGTTCCACAGCCTGCTGGAAGCGGCGTGGCACCAGGCTGAGGAAGCGCTCGGTGTGGTGCTCCTCGTGCTGGTCTATCCGGCGGGCTTCGAGCAACTGGCGCAGGCTCAGCAGCCCTTCGAGCCGGTCCGGGTCGGCCCGGTCGACGATCACGACCCGGGTCACGTGGTGCGAAGCCATGCGGTTGGCGATGGTCCGCAGGGTCTCGTCGGGGTACGCGGTCACGGCGGGCCGGGCGAGTTCGCCGAGCGGGGTCCCGTCGTCGTGGGAGCTGAACAGGAAGTCGGAGCGGGTGACGACGCCGGCCAGGTGCCCCGCCGGGTCCATCACGGGGTAGAGCCGCTGGGCGAGGAACCCGTCGACGTCATGGCTGCCGTGCGGAGCGGCCAGCTCCCGCTTGATGTCGGCCACGGTCTCGTCGGTGCGGAACGTGGCGGTGATGGGGGATTCGAGCTGCCGTACGAGATGGACCTCCAGCGGGTCCACCGAGTACTCCCGGGTGAGGTGCAGCCCCCGGCGGGCGAGCTTCTCGGTGAGGACGGACCGCTTGAGGACGATCACCGAGAGCAGATAGGCGGAGGACGCGGTGATCACCATGGGGAGCATCGCGTTCATCTCATGGGTCAGTTCGAGGCAGAAGACGATGCCGGTCAGCGGGGAGCGCATGACCCCGCCGAGGACTCCGGCCAGCGAGACCAGGGCCCAGAAGCCGGGGCTCACGGCCGGGAAGACCAGCCCCTCGGCCGCGCCCAGCGCACCGCCGATCATGAACATCGGGGCGAGGACGCCGCCCGAGGTGCCCGAGCCGAGCGACAGCCCCCAGATCAGGGTCTTGACCACCAGGATGCCGATGATCAGGCCCACGGTGGCCCGGCCGGTGAGGAGCTGGTCGATGACGTCGTATCCGACGCCCAGCGCGCGGGGCTCGATCAGCCCGCCGGCGCCGATGATCAGGCCGCCGATGGCGGGCCACCACATCCAGTGCAGCGGCAGCTTGGCGAACATGTCCTCGGAGAAGTACACGAGGGCGGTCGCGCCGAGTGCGAGCAGCCCGGCGCCGAGCCCGGCGACCAGGCACAGGCCGTACGCGGAGAGGGGCAGCGTGGCCGGAACATGGGAACCGCCGAAGAGCGGGGCGCTGCCCAGGATCGGTTCGCGGACCAGGGTCGCGGTGACCGCGGCGACCGCGACGGGGATGTAGGAGCGCGGGCGCCACTCGAAGAGCAGCAGCTCGACGGCGAGCAGGATCGCGGCCAGTGGCGAGTTGAAGGTGGCCGCCATGCCGGCGGCGGAACCGGCGACCAGCAGCGTCTTGCGCTCGTCGGTGGTGACATGCAGGAACTGGGCGAGGATCGAACCGACCGCGCCACCGGTCATGATGATCGGCCCCTCGGCGCCGAACGGCCCGCCGGTGCCGATGCCGATGGCCGACGAGACGGGCTTGAGCACGGCCAGCCGGGGCTGCACCTTGCTGCCGCCGACCAGGATCGACTCGATGGCCTCCGGCATCCCGTGGCCGCGGATCTTCTCCGAGCCGTACCGGGCCATCACGCCGATGACCAGCCCGCCCACGATGGGCATGAAGAGGATCAGCCACCAGTGCGAGGTGGAGCCCGGTGTGGTGGCGCCGAAGGCGAACCGCCCGTGGAAGCAGAGGTTGGTGAACAGGTTGATCAGCTTGAGCAGACCCACCGCGACCAGGGCGGCGACCACACCGACCGGTACGGCGAGTACGGCGATCAGCGCGACCCGGGGCGGGACGTGGAAGTCCCCCAGGCTCTTGACCTTCTGCGGGGATATGAGCCGGCCGGGGGTGCGGGCCGGTTCCGGCTTCGCGGCGGGGGCGGGCGGGGGCATGGATTTCCTCCGTTGGTGGTGCAGGCAGGGGCAGTGCCGTCACGGGCGCACGGAAGAAGGGCCGTCGGCGTACCGCGGGTGAAGCGGTGCCGGCGCCCCTGCGTATGAGTGGCTTACGCGATGGCGGTGTAGGGCGTCATTGCCCTGGGAGCTGCCGATGCCCTGTGCGGAGGGCGGCAGTGCGGGAGGGGCGGTCCGTGGCGCGGGAGGCGCCAGTTGCGGATGCCCGGATACTGGTGGGAACGGATGAGCGGTAGCCAGACTACCATTGCAGACTGCAATGATTACTGCGGCTCCGTGAACAAACTGTTGAACGAGCTGTTGAACGAGCTGGTGGACGAGCTGGTGGACGGCTTGACGCGCAGCCTGATGAACGGCCTGACGAGCAGCCGGGTGGCCCCGGCGGACAGGACCGCCCGGGTGGGAAGCCCGGCGGTCGGAAACGGTGGACGGACCGCATGACGGGCGAGCAGACGGCTGCGGGCAGCCCAGCCGGGGACGTGGCCGGTCCCCCTGACGACACCGGCACGGCCGGCCCCCCTGACGAGACCGATGAGGTCACCGCCGCGGTGATGGCCGCCGCACGGCTGCTGGTCGGACTCTCGGCACGCGCGCTCGCCGAGGTCGGCAGCGCGCTGACTCTTCCGCAGCTGCGGACGCTGGTGGTGCTGGACTCCAGCGGGCCCGTGAAGCTGGCGGCGCTGGCGGCCACGCTGGATGTCAACGCGTCGACGGCGATGCGGATGGTGGACCGGCTGGAGGCGGGCGGTCTGGTCGACCGCAAGGTCAATCCGGAGAACCGGCGGGAGGTCGTCCTGCGCACCACCGGCGAGGGCACGGCGCTGGTCGGGACGGTCCTTGAGCACCGGCACCGGGAAGTCGCCGCGCTGGTGGGCCGGCTGCCGGTGGACGTACGGGCCGGGCTTGTCGTGGGGCTCAGGGCGCTGACTGTCGCCGCCGAGAGCCCGGAGCCCGACCGGCCACCAGGGGCACCGGACGCCCGGGACGTGCTCACGGGCGGCACCGGCTTCTGAACCGGTGCCACCCGTGATGGCGAGTGCGGGTGTGGGTGTGGGCGCGGGTCAGGACGTGTAGCCCGAACCGATTCCCTGCACCACGTACGCGCACTCCGTGTACGTGTAACCCGGCCGGATCTTGGCCGTGTTGCTGCCCGAGGTCGTGTTCGAGCTGTTCAGCGACTTGTGCAGGAAGTACGTCGTGCCGGGCGGCAGTGAGATCGTCCGCTTCGGGTAGCTCTTGCCGCCCTTGCAGGCGCCGAGCTGCGCCGCCACGTCGCTGGAGTACGTCGAACAGCCCTTGCACGGCGCGAGCTTGAAGCTTCCGGTGACCGGGCCGGTGTAGAGGATCTCGACCTCGTCCGGGCTGTCGTTGCTGACCGTGACCGGGATGCTGCCACCGGACGACATCGACGGCAGGTGCTTGCCCGCCGCCGCCGTGCTCTGCGCGATCTCCGCGGCGATGGCGATCTTCTGGGCGCGGGCGTGGTTCTTGTCGCTCCGGTAGGCGCTCGCGAAGTCGGACAGCGTCTTCTGCGCCCCGGTGAAGTCACCTTTCTCGTACTGGTCGACACCGCAGGCGTACGTACCAGACTGGACCTTCTTCCCGGCGGTCGCCGCGTCCTTGCGCAGCGCGTCGGTCAGGGCGCTGTCGACGCCCGCCTCCTTGCCCGGCAGGCCGACGGCCTGGCCCTGGAGGATCTTCAGGCGCTCGTTGGCCTCGCACGGCCGGGAGCCCTTGAGATCGCCCGCGGCCCGGTCGATCTCGGAGCTGACGGCCGGTTCCACCTTCGCGGCCTGCTTCGACGAGGGGAACGTCGTGAGCAGCTCACCCAGGTTCCCGCTCGGTGACACGACGTCCTTCCCGGTGCCGAGGCCGGTCACCCCGCACTCGTACAGCGAGGTCGCGAGCTTGTCGTCGGGCCACCCGGCCAGTGCGCCCAGCTGCTTCCTGCCGTAGGTCCCGGGCACCGTCCGGAGATACGTGAGCGGTTCGACGGCCTCGCAGTACTTCTTCTCGCCGAACGGTGTGGCGACCGTCTCGTAGTACGTGTGGAGGGAGGCCGGGACGCGGTGGGCGGCCCGGGAGTCCGCGTGGTGGGCGTCGAGGTCGTGGTACGTGGTCAGGGCCTTGTTGTAGTACGCCCGCGCGAGGGTGAACTGCTGGCCCTTCGCCTGCGTGACCAGCCGGTCCGCTTCGGCGAGCCGGTCGAGGAGCATCTGCTGGGTGGCCTCGTCGCGAGCCCCGTCGTAGAGCACGACGCCGCCGACGGGTGCGGCCAGCAGCACCAGGCCGAGCGCGATCGCGACCGTCGGGTGCGGTGGCCAGACGATGCTGTGCCGAAGCCCCCGGTACGCGCCGTGGGCCGCGGCCAGCACCAGGAAGGCGAGATACGCGACGACCACGCCGACGGGCACGCCGTCCGGGTCCGCGGGCAGGGCGATCGCCAGCAGCACGCCGGTCGCCACCCAGCACACCGCCAGGGCGAGCCGGCGCCTGAGCAGCAGATAGCCGAGGCCCAGGCCGCTGAGGTTGAGCAGCGCCACGGCCGCCGCCCGCAGCGGATCCGCCGGTGCGGGCGGGGTGGGAGGCACGGGCGGGACGGTGGGCATCGGGGGAGGGGAGGACGGGGGCGGCGGGCCGAATCCACCGGTACCGAATGCACCGGACCCGCCGTGCTCGCCCTGTCCGCCGCCCCTGTCGTCCCTGTCGTCCCTGTCGTCCCCTCCCCGGCCGCCGTACCCGCCGGACGTCCCCAGAACCTCCGGCGGCCCGAACCCGCCCGAAGGCTCCGGCCCGCCGTTTCTCTCCGCCCCGTCCTGCTCATTCCCGGACATGCCGTATACCCCCCGGTCGCCGGCCACCCGGCGCCGAGGCGCCCGGAGACCGTCACTGTCGAAACGCAGACCCACTGATCCAGACCCACTGAAAACGCTGTCCGGATCACCGGAACGGTGCGCGTCTTCTGTGTTTGCTGTGTGTCTACGTATCTACCACGGACATGCCCGCTGTGAACTCCCGATTACCGCCCGTGCGGAGGGACTTGGGGCGGCGCTCGCCGGACCCCGCAAGCCCTCCGCGCGAACCCGCGGAACTCAGCGCCCCGCGATCCGGTCCGCGATCGTCGCGATCCGGTCGGTGGCCGTGCTGCGGCCGGTGAGTTCGCGGGCGTCCGCCGCCCGGTACGCCCGGTACATCCCGTGCACGCCCAGCCAACGCAGCGGCTCGGGCTCCCAGTTGCGCACCTTGTGGTTCACCCAGGGGAGCGTGGTGAGGTCGGTCGGGCCCGACTGTCCGGAGTCCTGCTGGATCAGGTCACGCAGCGTACGGGCGGCCAGGTTGGCGGTGGCCACGCCCGAGCCGACGTAACCGCCCGCCCAGCCGAGCCCTGTCGACCGGTCCAGGGTGACGGTGGCGCACCAGTCGCGCGGGACGCCGAGCACCCCGGACCAGGCGTGGTCGATCCGTACGCCTGCCGTGGCCGGGAAGAAGCGCACCAGGATCTCGCGCAGCGCGTCGATGGTGGCGGGCTCGGTGCGCCCGGCGCGGTCGGCGCGGGCGGCGCGCGAGCCGTAGCGGTACGGGACGCCGCGTCCGCCGAGCGCGATGCGGCCGTCGGCGGTGCGCTGCGCGTACATGTACGCGTGCGCCATGTCGCCGAGCGTCTCGCCGCCCTGCCAGCCGATGGTGTCCCAGACGGCCTGCGGCAGCGGTTCGGTGGCGATCATCGAGGAGTTCATCGGGAGCCAGCTGCGCCGGGCGCCCTTGAGGCCGGCCGTGTATCCCTCGGTGCAGCGCAGGACGTAGGGCGCGCGGACCGTTCCGTACGGGGTGACCGCGTGCTTGGGCCTGATCTCGGTGACCGGTGTCGACTCGTGGATGGTGACGCCGAGCGCCTCCACCGTCTCGGCCAGGCCCTGGACCAGTTTCGCCGGGTGCAGCCGCGCGCCGTGCGGGGTCCAGGTCGAGCCGACGGCCCCGGTGACCCGGATCCGCTCGGCGGTCTCGCGGGCGCCGTGCAGGGTGCGGTCCGTCTCGCCGAAGGCGATCTCCACCGCGTGGAAGTCCTTGAGCCGCTGCAACTGGGCCGGTGTGTGGGCGACTTCGAGGACACCGCCCTGCTGGATGTCGGCGTCGATCGACTCGTCGGCCGCCGTCTTGACGACTTCCGCGACGGTGTCGTTCATGGCCTGCTGGAGGCGGACGGCCGCATCGTGCCCGTGCAGCTTCGCGTACCGGTCGCGGCCCGCGATGCCGTTGTAGAGCCAGCCGCCGTTGCGGCCGGACGCGCCGTAGCCGCAGAACCTGGCCTCCAGCACGGTGATGTTGAGGAACGGGACGGCCTTCTTGAGGTAGTACGCCGTCCACAGCCCGGTGTACCCGCCGCCCACGATCACCACATCGGTGCTCGCGTCGCCCGGCAGGGGCTCGCGGGCGAGGGGGGTGCCCCGGTCCGCGTACCAGAACGATATGCCGCCGTTGACGGTGCCGTTGACTGTGCCACTGACGGTGGAGCTCATGAGGACCTCTGCCTTCTGGACCGGTCCGCCGGATCGGACCGCTTGATCAGGGCCGTTCGGTGTTCCTCCGGCGGTTGCCGGGAGCGTAGCGCCGCAGGGGGGCCAGCAGGCTCAGCGGGTTCCACGGCGGTCCGCCGAGGCCCCGGGTCAGCGGATAGCAGGCGAGGCCGATGAGGACCGAGGCGAAGTGGCCCAGGTCGGTGAAGGTGCGGTCGGTGAACAGCGGCAGGCCGAACACCGCGAGGACACCGGCCAGATACACGTAACGCCAGGGCCGGGCGATCCGGTAGGTCAGTACGGCGATGACCCCGGCCAGCGCGTAACTCACGCCCACATCAAGCGTGTTGACGGCCGATCCGGGGGCGCGGTCGTGGTGGATCGCCCAGAGCAGGGCGCCCTCGCTGATGAAGGAGGCGAGGACGTGCGCGAGTACGGCGACGGACAGCCAGCGGAGCGTGCCGAGCCAGCGCTCGGCCTGCGCGTGGAAGACGGTGTAGAGCACGGCGTACGAGATCCAGCCGCCGCCGTCGATGTACATCGCGCTCTGGAACAGCACCTGGACGGGGTGCGTGGACAGTTCATGGATATTGGTGGAGCGCCTGCCGAGGTAGTGCCGCTCGAAACTCGGCGACATCTGGTGCAGCGCGATGGTGGTGACGAAGAGGATGGCCAGCCAGACGTAGGTGCCCGGAGCGCTGCGGATGTAGGAGGCGACGGCGTGGCGGACGCGGTTCATGCGCCCGATTCTGCTGGTTGGCTCCCGGGGGAGCGGGGGTCACCGCGCCGTGACGGGGCGGGCGGAGTACGGAAGGGAAGGGACGCGGCATGGGTGAGCGGGCGGACGGGAGCGAGCAGGTGGAGGACCGGGTGGCGGCGGACCGTGCCGGGGAGTTCCTGGACCGGTGGGGGCTGCGCCAGGAGGGGCCGCCGATGCGCGGCCGGGTCGCGGTCGTCCTGCCCGTGGTGCGTACGGCCGACGGGGCGCGGGCCGCGCTGAAGCTCCAGGAGGTGGACGCGGAGACCGCGGGGGAGCCGGTCGCGCTGCGGGTCTGGGACGGCCGGGGCGCCGTCCGGCTGCTCGACCACGACCGGGCGACCGGGACCATGCTCATGGAGCGGCTGGACGAGGCCAGGCCGCTGGCCTCGGTACCGGACGTGCTGGCGGCGACCGAGGTCGTCGCGGGGCTGCTGGCCCGGCTGACGTCCGTGCCCGCGCCGGACGGGATGCGGCGGCTCGGGGACATCACGGCCCGGATGCTCGACCGCGTACCGGCTGCGGTCGGGTCGCTGGCGGACGAGGCGGACCGGCGGCTGCTGAAGAGCTGCGCGGCGGCCGTACGGGAGGTGGCGGGCGAGCCGGGGGACCGGCTGCTCCACTGGGACCTGCACTTCGACAACGTCCTGGCGGCCGGCCGTGAGCCCTGGCTCGCCATCGACCCGAAGCCGCTCGCGGGCGATCCGGGGTTCGAGCTGCTGCCCGCGCTGTGGAACCGCTTCGGGGAGGGCGGGCTGCTGCACCGGTTCGACCTGATGACCGATGTGCTGGGGATGGCGGGGGACCGGGAGCGGGCACGGGCCTGGACGCTGGGGCGCGTCCTGCAGAACAGCCTCTGGACCGTGGAGGAGGGCGAGGGGCGGCTGACCCCCGGGATGACGGAGATCGCCCGGACGCTGCTGGCACCAGGGGCGGTCGGCAGGGGTCTGCGGGAAGGGGCCTGACTGCCACGGAAGTCGCGCCGACTCCGGGCAGTCGCGCCGTGGCTGTCAGCTGTCCCACGGTTTTGGGCAGCGGCCTCCTGAGTCCGGGCAGCGGGCCTGTGTCTCCCGGCGGCAGCCCCATGACTCGGGGCAGCCGTCCAGCGACTCCCGGCAGCGGCCCCATGACTCCGGGCAGCCGTCCAGCGACGAAGCGTACGGTGCGCCGCCCGGCTTTGTCCGCGGTGTCGAAGGCCCTGCCACACCGCCGCTCATAGCCTCAGGTCCTTCCGAAGGGTCCTTCCGACCAGAGGTGACAACGATGAACTGGCTCATCCACGACTACCGCGAGGACGACCTCGCACCCGTCGTCCATCTGATCGACAGCACCGCCGAGCTCGGCCAGGAGTCGGTGTTCTCCCTGGCCGAGTGCATAGGGGCGCTCACCTCCCGGCAGCCGGCCGTGGTCGCCATCAGCGGCGGCGTGCCGATCGGGGCCGCGCTGGCGACGGTGTCCGGGACCAGGGCCTGGGTGATGCGGATCGCCATCGTCCCCGGGCTGCGCGGCCAGGGCCTTGCCAGCGCGCTGCTGAAGGAGCTGGAACGGCGGCTGGTCGGGGCCGGGGTGCGGACCATCGCCTATGTGCTGCCGGAGGAGGAGCTTCTCGGTGAGGGCCTGCACAACGCCGGCTACGACCGCCGTCCCGCCGTGGCCTACTTCGAGAAGTCCCCGGCGCGCGGAACCGTCCGGGGCCGTCTGGAGGAACTCGGCGGCCGGCTGCTGGACAACGACCTGTGGGCCGCGGTGGCCGGGATGGAGCAGGAGAAGCACCTGATCGAGGCCCGGGTGGTCCGTCCGCTGGCGGAGCCCGAGCGGGCGGCCAGGCACGGGGTACTGCCGCCCAGGGCGATCACCCTGTTCGGCCCGCCGGGGACCGGCAAGACCACGTTCGCCCGTGCGATCGCCTCCCGGCTGGGCTGGCCGTTCGTCGAGCTGCTGCCCTCGCGTCTTGCCGACGAGGGCAACCTCGCCGCCGCGCTGCGGGCGGCGTTCGCGGGTATCTCCGAGCTGGAACGGGTCCTGGTCTTCATCGACGAGGTCGAGGAGATCGCGGCCGAGCGCGGCAGCGCGGAGCGGCCGGGGATGCACGGGGTGACCAATGAGCTGCTGAAGCTGATACCCGGTTTCCGGGAGGGGGAGGAGCGGCTGCTGGTCTGCGCGACCAACTCGATCCGCTCGCTGGACCCGGCGTTCCTGCGCCCCGGACGCTTCGACTACCTGCTGCCGATCGGGACGCCCGACGCGGTGGCGCGCGAGGCCATCTGGTCCAGGTTCACCGTGACCAGGACCGATGTGGATGTGCGGCGGCTGGTCGAGGCCAGCGAGCTGTTCACCCCGGCCGATATGGAGCATGCCGCGCGGAAGGCGGCCCAGGCGGCCTTCGAGCGGGACCGTTCCGGCGGGGAGGCCGGATCGGTGGGCGCCACCACCGAGGACTATCTCGCCGCCCTGGCCCTGGCAAAGCCGACGGTGACACCGGGGATGCTGGAGGACTTCAGGGCCGACATCACCAGGCATGCCAGGACCTGACAGCGCCGGCCCGGCCCCGGGGGCGGCGGTTAGGGCCTTTCGTTTGGACCATGCCGGGCTCGCGGGGTCTGGCACGCGCAGCTGCAAGGCGTTGTCGTCAATCGCAGGTGGTCGCCTTGGTGGATTCCTGCTGGTATGAGGGCGGATGAACTCGTAGCGTGCCGGGGCCGGTTGGAGGAGTTCGCTGGGGAGGTGTTCGCGCCTTTGGTGCGTGCTGATCAGGGGGTGAGGGTGGGCTGTATCTGCGGGGCCTGCTGTTGGACGGGCGTCGGAAGTCGATGCAGCCGATGGCCGGGCGGCTGGGTGTGGATCATCGGCAGTTGCAGCAGTTCATGACGTCGTCGACCTGGCCGGTGAACACGGTTCGTGCCGGAGTGGCCCGCCGGGCGGTGGCGGTGGTGCGGCCGCAGGTGTGGGTGGTGGACGACACCGGGTTCCCGAAGGACGGAACGTCCTCGCCCGGGGTGGCCAACGCGAGCACATCGAATGCACGACCCGGATGCTGCGCACCAAGCTCCGGCGTCGGGGAGCCCCTGGACGGAGAACTCGCCCCGCAGGGCGGATGAGTCAGGCGGTCAGGCCGAGTCGCCTGCCCCGCCGCCTCTGAGCTTCGCCGGCGAGGATCCACACCCTGGACGGAAGGCCGTACACCACCGCGAAGCCCTGCTCCGTGCCTGCTCCGACACCGGTTCACACGTCGGCTGCCGCAGCCGGCGCGTCACTCGCCCCGAGAGCCGCCCGGATGAAGGCGGCCACGAGGGGCCGCCGGTCGGTCTGCGACCAGGCGACGACGAGCTGGCTGCTCGGCGCGTCGACCACCGGGATGTACACCAGGGCCGGGTGCGCGGGCTGGGCGAGCGAGCACGGAAGTACAGCGATGGTGCGCCCCAGCTGGATCAGCTGGACCATCTGCGTGACATCGGTGATCTCCGGCCCGTCGGCTCCCTCAGGGGCACCCGTCCAGTCGACCCCCTTCCAGCGTGGCAGTGTCTCGTGCTCCAGGTCCGCCATGGTCAGCTCCGGGCGCGACGCGAGGCGGTGGTCCCGCGGGAGGATCGCCACGCGTCCCTCCACGGAGAGCGTCTCGTGATCCAGCCCGGACAGATCGTCGAACGGCGCGTACAGCAGCGCCATGTCGGCACGCCCGTCGCGTACGTAGTCAGCGCGATCGGTGGCGCCACCGAAGATGATGTCCACCTGGCGCGCTTCAGGCCAGCGGGAGTAGGCGGCCAGAATGCTCGACAGAAGACCGGCTTCCCAGCCGGGCTTGATCACCAGACGGAGATGGGCGTGCCGATCGCCGGCCCGGCGCGTTTTCTCTGCCGCGGCGCTGACCGCGTTCAGGGCGTGCCGACCGTGATGCAGCAGTGCCTTGCCGGCCGGTGTCAGCGTGACGTGACGACTGGAACGCTCCAACAACTGGACCCCCAGCCCTGACTCGAGCCGCCGGATCGCCTTCGACAGCGTCGGCTGGGCGATCGCCAGGCGCGACGCTGCCCGGCCGAAGTGCAGTTCCTCGGCCACAGTCACGAAGTACTCCAACTCCCGCGTTTCCAGATCAGCCACGTCCGCAGGCTATCACTTTATCCATTCCTTTCAGCTATGGAACGAGAGCCGGGATGCCTTGGACGCGACAGAGAAAGGCCTGTTCAATGGAGCAATGATTCAGCACACGATGATCGTTTCGTTCGACAATTCGATTCCTGAAAGCGATCTGGACGCCTACCTCAAGGACGTCGAGAACCTCATGCTGGGGTCGGGCCACGTCCAGGCGTTCTCGGCCGGGCGCCACATCCGCGTCCCCGGCGACGACCACGCCCCGGTGTTCATCTCCACCGCCGTCGTGCAGCTCGGCCTCGCCGACATCGACGCCCTCAACGCGACCTTCGCCATGCCCGAGGCTGTCGGGCTCATCCGCCGCTGGCAGGCCCGCTACCCGTACAAGGCCGTATGGGTCAACCACGAGCCGCTGGCATGAGCAGCTTCACGGGCAAAGCCGGCCTGGTCACCGGCGCAGGCAGCGGGATCGGGCGCGCCGGCGCGCTCGAGTTCGCCCGGCGCGGGGCCGCCGTCGGCGTCCTCGACCTCGACGCGCGCAGCGCCGAGGAAACCGCGACACTGATCGCCAAGGAGGGCGGCACCGCCGAGCCGATCGGCCTCGACATCAGTGACGAGCGGTCCGTGCAGCGGGCAGTCGCACACCTCGAGGAGATGTTCGGCGGGCTCGACTTCGCGTTCAACAACGCCGGTATCCCTTCCACGAGCCGGGAACTCACCGAGATACCGGCCGAGGACTGGGACCATGTCCTGCGGGTCAACCTGACCGGCACGTTCCTGTGCATGAAGTACGAGCTGCCCGCGCTCCAGCGGCGCGGCGGCGGCGCGATCGTCAACACCGCCTCCAACGGCGGCCTGTACGCGATTGCGCACGCTCCGGCCTACGTCGCGAGCAAGCACGGCGTCGTCGGTCTGTCCAAGGCCGCCGCCATCGACTACGCGCCGGACGGTATCCGCGTCAACGCCCTGTGCCCGGGGCTGACCCGGACCGCCACGTTCGACGCCGTCGCCGATATGGCAGGCCCCGGCATGGCGGCCCAGCAGGAGGCCGCCACGCCGCTGGGGCGGCTGGCCGCCCCGGAGGAAGCGGCGGCCGCAGCCGTGTGGCTGTGTTCCCCCGAGGCGTCCTACGTCACCGGCATCGCCCTGTCGGTCGACGGCGGCCGACGCGCCTGACAACTGCCGTCAGGGGAGGGTTTGGCAACCGCCAGCTGCCCAAACCCTCCCCTGCTCCCTGCTCCCTGCTTCCTGCCCCCGACTGCCGGCGAACCAGCATCGCTTGAGGAGCCACGCATGGCCACCGAAAACCGCGTCATCGCTGTCGAAGAACACTTCGTCACGGACGCATACGTGCAGACAGCCCACGGCCTCGACCACTTTCCCGGTGACCGGACCGAGGTGCAGCTGACCCGCGCGGTCGAACGCAACGAACCGACCCGTTCCCAGCTCCTCGACCTCGACGCACGCCTGGCCGGCATGGATGCGGCCGGGCAGGACATGGCGGTCCTGAGCCTGAATCCGCCCGGCGTCCAGCCCTATGAGCCGGCCGACGCGGTCGGCCTCGCCCGCCAGTTCAACGACTCCCTGGCCGAGATCGTGCGCCGGCACCCCACTCGGTTCGCCGGCCTCGGCACCGTCCCCCCGCAGGCCCCTGAACAGGCCGCCGAGGAGACCGAGCGGATCATGGGGCCGCTCGGCCTCAACGGCATCATGATCAACTCACACACCGAGGGGCGATACCTCGACGACGACCGGTTCGCTCCGCTACTGGCGGCCGCAGAAGCGCACCGGGCCCCCATCTACCTCCACCCGCGCGTGCCCAGCATGCTGAACCAGTACTCCGAGTACGGCCTCTCCGGCGCCATCTGGGGTTACGCCGCCGAAGCCGGGCTGCACGCAATGCGCCTCATCCTCAGCGGCACGCTGGACCGCTACCCCCACCTGACCTTCGTTCTGGGCCACCTCGGCGAAGGCATCCCGTACTACCTCACGCGCATCGACAACCGGCACGCGTACGCCTCGAAGATCGCAGGCGCCGCCACTGCGATGCGCACGCTGGAGCACACTCCCAGCGAGTACTTCCAGCGCAACTTCGTCATCACCACCAGCGGTGTCGACGACCCCAACGCCCTGGAATTCGCTCTGGGCGCCGTGGGCGAGGACAACGTCATGTTCGCCGTCGACAGCCCCTACGAGGACACCGCGGCTGCCGTCGAGTTCCTCAAGACGGCACCCGTCACCGACACCCAGCGCGCCAACATCAGCCACCGCACCGCCGAACGCGTCTTCGGACTGCGCTGAACCGGGAGGCACCGACATCGCGACCTTCCCTGCGCCTCGCACCACCGTCTCGCCGCCCTCCTCCGCCTCGCATCTGCACGCACCACACCCCGCTCGGGCCGGGGCAGGTTCCGGTCCAGGTGGCTGACAGGTGTTGGAGGAGAGCCAGGGCCTGGGAGAGGGTCAGGCCCTGGCAGGGGCTTTTGGGCAGGTCCGCTGTTCGGTCAGGAAGAGGTGGGCGGCGGTGACGAGGGTGACGTGGCGGTGCCAGCCGGTGAACGAACGGCCCTCGAAATGGTCGAGTCCGAGCGTCGTTTTCAGCTCGCGGTAGTCGTGCTCGATGCGCCACCGTAGTTTCGCGAGGCGGACCAGGTCCCGGGGCGGGATGTCGGCCTGCAGGTTGGAAATCCAGTACTTGACCGGTTCGTTCTCCCCTTCGGGCCACTGAGCGATCAACCACCGAATTGCGATGACACCGTCCGGGGCGGGTTTCGGGCGGCGGCCGGCGAGGCGGACACGCAGGAAACACGAAGCGGGCGGACATGGCGGCCTTCGAGCCCTTGCGCCAGGTGACCGTGACTGCTCGTGCACGTCCGGCGGCCAGGACGTGTTCGCGCAGGCCGATGGGCCGGGTCCGGTAGCGGGGCAGCGGACGCGGCCCGAGCCCGCCGTAAGGCGGCTGGTGCGGCACAGCCGCCTCGGCATGAGCGGTCATCAGCGGGCACGACGCGGTGTCGGACGCGGCATGGACACGCACCCCGATCTGGCAGTTCCCGACCTTGCCCAGTGTGCCGGAGTACTGTCTGGCCACCCCGGGCGAGGACGTTCCGTCCTTCGGGAACCCGGTGTCGTCCACCACCCACACATGCGACCGCACCACCGCCACCGCCCGGCGGGCCACTCCGGCACGAAGCGTGTTCACCGGCCAGGTCGACGACGTCATGAACTGCTGCAACTGCCGATGATCCACACCCAGCCGCCCGGCCATCGGCTGCATCGACTTCCGACGCCCGTCCAACAGCAGGCCCCGCAGATACAGCCCACCCTTCACCCGCTGATCAGCACGCACCAAAGGCGCGAACACCTCCCCAGCGAACTCCTCCAACCGGCCCCTGCACGCTACGAGTTCATCCGCCCTCATACCAGCAGGAATCCACCAAGGCGACCACCTGCCTAGAGACGTAACAAAGCCCTACTAGGCTGCGCGGATGATTCGCAACGCCACAGCTGCCGACGTTCCCGTCATCCACGAGATGATCCGTGAGCTCGCGGAGTACGAGAAGGCCCTGCACGAAGCCCGCGCCACCGAGGCGCAGTTGCACGAGGCGCTGTTCGGCGAGCGCCCGGCGGCGTTCGCGTTCATCGCGGAGACACCGCAGGGGGAGACCGCCGGGTTCGCCCTGTGGTTCCTCAACTTCTCCACATGGCGCGGGGTTCACGGGATCTACCTGGAGGACCTCTACGTACGCCCGGAACTGCGCGGCGGCGGGTACGGCAAGGCCCTGCTGACCGAACTGGCGCGGACCTGCGTGGAGCGCGGGTACGAACGCCTGGAGTGGTCGGTGCTGAACTGGAACGAGCCGTCGATCAAGTTCTACGAGTCCCTGGGCGCCCGGCCCCAGGACGAGTGGACGGTCTACCGGCTGACGGATGACGCGCTGGCCGGGCTGGGCAGGCGGGGCACGGCCCAGCTGTCTTGACCCGTGGCCGCGGGGTGCCGCGCGGAAACCGGAGCGCCGGACGCCGGCGAAGCGCCGAGCGGCCCCGCGGCGGCCGACAACCTTCGACCGCGTGGGATCAACTTTCCCCCGAGGAAACCTCGGTCATGTGCCAGTCGATCACACGGACCGCAGCGTTCTCAAAAGGCCAAGTGGCCTAGCTACAAGCCTCTGACATGGGAAGACGCTTTCTCCCCGTGAAGCGGCACTTGGCGGCCGGGACGGTCTTGGCGGGAGATGTACGGACAGCCGCACTGGTTGCCGGGTCACGGGCTGGACGTCGACCGCGGACTCACCGTACTCCGTCAGCCCGAAGTCCCCCCTGCGCCCTTGCCTGCGCCCTCCGCCGCAGCCTCGCGTCGGCTCGGTGAGGGCGCGGTCACCATGAGGTACGCGACCAGCGAACCCACCACCATGAAGCCGGCCGCCCATCCCGTCGCGATGTTGAAGCCGTGCACCACCGCGGTCTTCGAGAGCTGCGCCTGCTGGGACTTGCTGATGCCGGGTCGCATATGGCCGGCGAGGTAGCTCGCGGTGGTGGTCGTCGCGATGGTGTTGAGCAGGGACGTACCGATCGATCCGCCCACCTGCTGGGCCGTGTTGACGGTTGCCGACGTGACGCCCGAGTCCTGTGGGGCCACACCCGATGTCGCCGTCGCCATCACCGGCATGAAGACCAGGCCTATGCCGAGACCGAGCAGCAGGGTGCCCGGCAGGATGTGCTCGGCGTAGTTGGAGTGCGGCCCGATGTAGGTCAGGGCGAAGAGGCCGCCCGCGCCGATCAGCATCCCGGGCGATATCAGCAGGCGCGGCGGTATGTAGTGGAGCAGCCGGGCCGAGATCTGTGTCGAGGCCAAGATGAGCATCGCGGACATCGGGAGGTAGGCGACGCCTGCTCGCAGGGGGCTGTAGCCGAGGACGTTCTGCAGGTAGTACGTCAGGAACAGGAAGAGGCCGAACATGGCCAGCGTCGCCGTCCCCATGGCGATGATCGAGCCGGCGCGGCTGCGTTCCCTGATGATGTGCAGCGGCAGCATGGGATGGGGCGCGCGCCCCTGCCACCAGGCGAAGACGGTGAGCAGTACGACGCCGGCGATGAGCAGGCTGATGACAAGGGCCGAGGACCAGCCCTTCGTCTGGGCCTCGCTCACGGCGTAGACGATCGCCACGAGGCCCCCGCAGCCGAGGATCGCGCCGGGGATGTCGAGGTGGCTCTCCTTCTGCCCCTGGCGGTCGCTGAGCAGGGTGAGGGCGCCGAAGACGGTGATGGCCGCGATGGGTACGTTGACATACAGGCACCAGCGCCAGTCGAGGAACTCGGTGAGGATGCCGCCGAGGAGCAGCCCGATGGCCGCGCCCGCGCCCGCGATGGCGCCGTAGATGCCGAACGCCTTGGCGCGCTCCCTGCCCAGCGAGAAGGTCGTGGTGAGCAGGGAGAGCGCCGACGGCGCGAGAAGGGCGGCGAACGCGCCCTGGAGCGCGCGGGCGGCGAAAAGCATGGAGCCGTTCACCGCCCCGCCGCCGAGTGCGGAGGCTACGGCGAAGCCGATGAGGCCGATGATGAACGTCCGTTTACGACCGACGAGGTCGGCGACGCGGCCACCGAGCAGCAGCAGCCCGCCGAACGCCAGCGTGTACGCCGTGATGACCCACTGGCGGTTGGCGTTGGTGAGGTGCAGGTCGTGCTGGGCGGACGGCAGGGCGATGTTCACGATGGTGGCATCGAGCACCACCATCAGCTGCGCCAGCGCGATGACGGCCAGCCCCCACCAGCGATGGGGGTCGGGCTGGTCGGGACTGGTGGGCTCCGGGGTGGATATCGCCGGGTCGCTCATTTGTCCAGAGGATCACAGAATAGTGGTGTTCGCCCTTTAGTGGGGGTTGTTTGTGTTTGGTACCAATTGCGGCCAGACAGGGTCGGGCGCGGTCAGGTGGGGCCAGGTGGGGGGCGTAATCCGGCCGTTCTGCCCGCGGCCTTTCCCCCCTCACGGGATCAGCACCACCTTCCCCGTCGTGCCGCGCGTCTCCAGTGCGCGGTGGGCCGCTGCCGCCTCGCTCAGCGGGAAGCGCTGGACGGCGGGGCGCAGCCGTCCGGCGGCGGCCTCGGCCAGGGAGAGGGTCTCCAGGGTCCGGATGTCGCCGCCCGCCCTCTCGGTCATCACCGGGCCCAGGACGCCCTGGGACGTGATCCCGCGTGCCGCCAGCTCCTCGTCGGTGAAGGTGAGGGGTTCACCGTCGTGCGGCCCCTTCCCCGACCAGCCGAAGACCAGGTGCCTGCCGTCCCTGGCGAGCAGGTCCACGGCGGCGCGGCCGGTGGCGCCGCCCACCGAGTCGAAGACGACGGTCGCGCCCCGGTCGCCGAGGTGGGCGCGGACCTCGTCGGCCCAGCCGGGCCGGGTGTAGTCGACGGCCAGGTCGGCGCCGTTCTGCCGGACCAGGGCGACCTTGGCGGGGCCGCCCGCCAGGCCGACGACGGTGGCGCCGAGGTTCTTCGCGTACTGCACCAGAAGTGTTCCGATGCCGCCCGCCGCGGCCGGGACGATCGCGACGCTGTCGGCGCCCAGGTCAGCGAACTGGAGGATGCCCAGTGTGGTGCGCCCGGTGCCGATCATGGCGACGGCCTCGGCCTCGTCCAGGTTCTCCGGGATCTCGTGCAGCCTGGCCGCGTCCGTCACGGCGAGGGCGGCGTATCCGCCCGGGTTCATGCCGAGGTGCGCGACGACGCGCCGG
This sequence comes from Streptomyces sp. NBC_00466, assembly GCF_041433995.1. Taxonomy (NCBI): domain Bacteria; kingdom Bacillati; phylum Actinomycetota; class Actinomycetes; order Kitasatosporales; family Streptomycetaceae; genus Streptomyces; species Streptomyces sp. NBC_00466. The sequence continues at coordinate 3,737,594 of NZ_CP107896.1, forward strand.
CCCAGCCACTGCGCCCCGGTCCCCGCGCCGAGCCGGTCCACCGTGCCGGCGACCTCGCGGCCCGGGACGGTCGGCAGCTCGGCGGAGGCCGGATACGGGCCCGGCAGCCCCTGTCGCAGCGCGGTGTCCAGGAGGTGGACACCGGACGCCGCGACGGCGATACGGACCTGGCCGGGGCCCGGTTCCGGGTCGGCGACGGTGTCGTACGTGAGGTTCTCGGCGGGCCCGTACTCGTACAGTCGAATGGCTCTCATGGGGCTACGGTGCAACCCCAAGTCCGCTTGAGGTCAAGGCCAGGGTGGCCGCCTCCATCGCGCTGTTGAAGGAGACCTCCGCGAGCATTCCCGGCGCGGCGGTCTGGTCGCCCGCCAGGAACACGCCGTCGCCGCGCCGGATGGCGGGCCGGTCGCGCCAGGTCGTGCCGGGCGGGTCGACCGCGCCCGTGCGCCCCGCGGCGACGGACGAGCTGCGCCAGGTGAGACGCTCGCGCCAGCCGGGGAAGCCCAGGTCGAGCAGGCGCTCGGCGTGGGCGACCCCGTCCGTCTTCGACTCGTCCGGCGCGATGGGCAGTTGCCCCTGGATCAGTTGCTCGCCCGCCGGGGCCAGGGTGGGGTCCTGGGCGCTGAAGCGTTCGATCCAGCCGGGGGCGTCGAGGTCGGAGATCACCCAGGCGTCGCCGCGCCGGGTCCTGAGTGCGATGTCGATCAGCGTCGTACGGCCGCTGGGCCAGCGCAGACTGGAATCGCCGAGCAGGTGCCGGGCCGCGTCCAGGGAGGTCGCGACGATCACCGGCCCCTCCGCCGCGGGGAGTTCGGTGACGCGGGCGTCGGTCTCGATCCGTACGCCCAGGTCCCGGGCGCGGGTGGCCATCCGGTCGATGAGGGCGCCCCAGCCGCCCCGTACGAAGTGCGCCTCGGGCGGCAGCGAGGTGGCGCGGCGCAGCCGGGCGTGGACGAACGCCGCGGAGAGCGAGCCCGGGTCGTGGTGGTAGAGGGTGACCCCTGTGTAGTTGGCGGCTGCGCGGGCGCCCGCCGCACCGACCTGGGAGGTGGCCCAGGAGAGGAAGTCCTGCTCGACGGGGACCTGTCCGGCCGGCCGCCGCGCCAGCCTGAACAGCGCGAGCGGCGGTGTCCTGCGCAGCGTCCCGCCCTGGTGGAGCCGCAGCCGGGTGGCCTCCAGGCCCGGTACGCCCACGACCGGGCCGAGCAGGCCCTGCTGCTTGAGCCAGGCCCAGAGCGGACCGCCGCTGTAGAGGGCGTGCGGTCCGTCGTTGACGCGGTACGGGCCTTCGGCTGTGCGGGAGCGGCCGCCCAGCGTCCGGTGCGCCTCGCGCAGGGTGACCCGGGCGCCCGAATCGGCGGCGGTGATGGCGGCGGTGAGCCCGGCGAAGCCTCCGCCGACAACGGTGATGCGGCGCATGATCCGTCCCCTCTTTCTGTGGTGTCCTGCTGTCCTGTCCTGTGTCCGAACCGGAGGGCGACCGCTCATTTTCGGACGCTCTCTGTCATCAGGACGGATGGAGCAGGCGCAGATGTGACATCGGGGAAGGTTCGATGTCAGTGGTGTGGGTCACCATGAAGACATGGCAGCACGGAACGGCACGAAGAGAACCCCCCAGGTACGGCGGCCGGAAGTGCGGCTTCCGCCACTCAGCCCCTACGCCGGGCGGGGCCTTGAGCCCGATGGGGACTATGACGGACTGGAGTTCACCGGCGAGGACTTCACAGGACAGTCGGGCCGCGGGGCCCGCTTCATGGACTGCTCGCTGCGCGAGTGTGTGCTGGAGACGACGGAGCTGGTGCGGGCGCGTTTCATCGACTCCGTACTGACCGGGGCGAGAGGCGTGGGTACGAACCTCGCGGAGGCGTCCCTGCGCGATGTCGAGGTGGTGGACGCACGGCTCGGCGGCGTCCAGATGTACGGAGCCGTGCTGGAGAGGGTGGTGGTGCGCGGCGGGAAGATCGACTATCTGAACCTGCGGGAGGCGCGGCTCAAGGACGTCCTCTTCGAGAACTGCGTCCTGACGGAACCGGACTTCGGCTCTGCACGGCTGGAGCGGGTGGAGTTCACCGGGTGCACGCTGCGCGGGGCGGACTTCAGCGGTGCGCGGATGAAGGACGTCGATCTGCGGACGGTGGCCGAACTGCATATCGCCCGCGGGGTGGAGCGGCTGGCCGGGGCGGTCATCAGCCCGGCTCAACTGCTGTCGCTCGCACCGGCGTTCGCCGCGCAGATCGGGGTACGGGTGGAGACGCCCGGCGAGTAGCGCGGAGGGGCCGGTTCCGGGGCCCCGCCGCGCCCTTCGCGCCCCATCCCGCGCTTTTTGTCCTCCGCTTCGGCCTCTGCTTCGGCCTTCGGCTTCCTCCGCCGGTGCTTTCCGGCTACACCCGGGGGAAGCGCCCCTGCAGGTCCCAGATCACCGGATTGTCCGCAAGGCCCTCATGCATGTCCCCCAGATCCGCGATCAGGTCATGCAGGAAGTCCCGCGCCTCGCGCCGCAGCACCGTGTGCCCGAACGTCAGCGGATCCTCCTCCACCGGCATCCAGTCGGCGGCGACATCGACCCAGCCGAACCGCCGCTCGAAGAGCATCCGGTCCGTCGACTCGGTGAAGTCCAGCTCAGCGTGTTGCGGCCGCGAGGCGCGGTTGCCGCGTGGATCCCGGTCGAGCTGCTCGACGATGTCGCAGAGCGCCCACGCGAAGTCGAGCACCGGAACCCATCCCCAGGCTGTGGATACCTCGCGGTCCGCCTTGGTGTCGGCGAGGTAGACGTCACCGCAGAAGAGGTCGTGCCGCAGCGAGCGGACGTCCGCGCGGCGGTAGTCGGTCTGCGGGGGATCCGGGAAGCGGCGGGAGAGGGAGTAGCCGATGTCGAGCACGGGTCGATGGTGTCACGGACGGCGGTGTCACCGGCCCCGCGAGGACCCCCGCGAGGACCCCCGCGAGGACCGCCGCGAGGACCGCCGCCCCCGCGACGCGTGGAAACGGTCCGGGGCGCCCGGTGGGCCGTCTCCACGGCCCGCTCATAGGATCGGGGCGTGGACCAGCGCCGACGCCGTACAGCCGTACCCACAGCGGTGGGGGCCGCTCTGCTGCTCCTTGCCGGGTGCGGCGGGGTGCAGGGGCAGCCGGGCGGCGACCGGCTGCACCATCCCGACCCGTACTTTCCCCGGCTCGGCAACGGCGGCTACGACGTCAGCCACTACGGCCTGACCCTCGCGTACGACCCGGACTCCGGACGGCTCACGGGCACCGCCGACATCACCGCCCGCGCCACCAAGGACCTGTCCGCGTTCAACCTGGACTTCACGGGGATGACCGTGCAGGGCGCGACCGTCGACGGCCGATACGCCCCCGCCAACCGCGCGGGCGCCGAACTGACCATCCGCCCGCACCACGACCTCGCGCGGGGCGCCACCTTCCGTACCGTCGTCCGTTACGCGGGTACGCCGAAGACGATCACCGACCCGGACGCGTCCGAGGAGGGCTGGCTGCCGGACGACTTGGGCGGCGCGCTCGCCCTCGGGGAGCCGACCGGCTCGATGGCGTGGTTCCCCGGGAACAACCACCCGTCCGACAAGGCGGCGTACGACATCGCGGTGACCGTTCCGGCCGGGCTCCAGGCCGTCTCCAACGGCCGGCTGACCTCGCAGCGGACCAGCGGGGGCCGCACCACCTTCCACTGGCACACCGGCAAGCCGATGGCGAGCTATCTCGCGATGCTGGCGATCGGCCGGTACCGGACCCACTCCTTCACGGCGCCGTCCGGGCTGCCGGTCTTCACGGCGGTCGCCACGTCGGAGGTGAAGAGCAGCGCTTCCGTGGTGGCCAGGATCCCCGAGATCATCGCCTGGGAGAGCAAGCAGTTCGGCCCGTACCCCTTCGACTCGGCGGGCGTGGTCATCGCCCCCGTCGGGGCCGCGGGCTACTCGCTGGAGACGCAGACCAGGCCGGTGCTCCCCGGCGACCAGGCGAGCCTGTCGACGGTGGTCCACGAGCTGTCGCACCAGTGGTTCGGCGACTCGGTGACCCCTGCGTCCTGGCGCGACATGTGGCTGAACGAGGGGTTCGCGACGTACGCGACCTGGCTGTGGGAAGCGGACCACGGCGGCGAGAGCATCCAGGACCACTTCAACGACGCGTACGACTCCGAGGGCAACTGGGAGTTCCCCCCGGCCGACCCGCCGGGACCGAAGCAGATCTCGGCCTCGCCGGTGTACGGGCGCGGGGCCATGGTGCTCCAGATGATCCGCAGGACGGTCGGCGACGACGCGTTCTTCGCCCTGGTACGGGGCTGGGTGAGGGACCACCAGTACTCCAACGCCACCACGGCGGACTTCACGCGGTACGCGGAGAAGAAGACCGGCAAGAACCTGAGCACGGTCTGGAAGGACTGGCTCTACGGCAAGACGGACGGCAAGGGGAAGCCGGCGAACCCGTACAAGTCGTAGAGGGCGGCGGGCCGGTGTGCGGGCCGCCCCGACTGGCATGGCGATGGACATGGCGGCGGGCATGGCGCGGGCCACCCCGATGCACCGGGGTGGCCCGCCACCGCTCCGTTCCGTGGGCCGTTCGCGGCCCCGGGCGTCAGACCGTGACGCCGAAGTCCTGGGCGATGCCGACCAGGCCCGACGCGTACCCCTGGCCGACCGCGCGGAACTTCCACTCGGCGCCGTTGCGGTACAGCTCGCCGAAGACCATCGCGGTCTCGGTGGCGGCGTCCTCGCTCAGGTCGTAGCGGGCGATCTCGGCCTCGCCGGCCTGGTTGATGATGCGGATGAAGGCGTTCCGCACCTGGCCGAAGTTCTGCGAGCGGTTCTCCGCGTCGTAGATCGAGACCGGGAAGACGATCTTCTCGATGTCGGCGGGCAGACCGGCCAGGTTGACCTTGATCTGCTCGTCGTCGCCCTCGCCCTGGCCCGTGACGTTGTCACCGGTGTGCACGATGGTCTGGTCCGGCGTCGCCTTGTTGTTGAAGAAGACGAAGTGCCCGTCGGAGTAGACCTTGCCCTCGGTGTTCACCGCGATGGCCGAGGCGTCGAGGTCGAAGTCGGTGCCGGTGGTCGTACGGACGTCCCAGCCGAGGCCCACCGTGACGGCGGTCAGGCCCGGGGCCTCCTTGGTGAGGGAGACGTTGCCGCCCTTGGACAGGCTTACAGCCATGGGGATGTCCCTTTCCGTTCTGTACGCGGGCTTCGTGTGGTCACGACGCTACCGTTACCCGCCATAACGTCCGCAGGGGACCGAGAGGTTCCAACTCTCTTTGCCCTCTTTACTTTCTTTACCCGGGGCGCGGTCACCTGCGGCGGACCCGCCGCGAAAAACGGGTGACGCACCGGTCGGGACCAGCGACCATGGACACATGTCCGGTCCCTACGTCGTCCGTGGTGCGGTCTCCCTGCCGGAGGCCGAACTCATGTGGCGCTTCTCGCGCTCGTCAGGACCCGGTGGCCAGCACGTCAACACCAGTGACACGCAGGTGGAGCTCCGCTTCGACCTCGCGAACACGGAGGCGCTGCCACCGGTCTGGAAGGAGCGCGCCCTGGAGCGGCTCGCCGCACGGCTGGTCGGCGGGGTGGTCACCGTACGGGCGTCGGAGCACCGGTCGCAGTGGCGCAACCGGGAGATGGCGGCGGTGCGTCTCGCGTCGCTGCTCGCGGAGGCCACGGCCCCGCCGCCGAAGCCCCGGCGGGCCACGAAGATTCCCCGCGGGATCAACGAGCGGCGACTGCGGAACAAGAAGCAGCGCAGCGACACCAAGCGGGGCCGCACCGGACGCGGCTGGGACTGACCCGCGGCACCCGCCATCGGCCGGGCCTCAGTCCAGTTGCCGGTACCGCCCCCGGAAGTACGCCAGCGGGCTGCCCTCCGTGTTCGGCAGATCCGCCGTCAGTACGCGGCCGATCACCAGGGTGTGGTCCCCCGCCTCCACCCGCTGCTCCGTCACGCACTCCAGCGTCGCCAGCGCGCCCCCGACCAGCGGGGCCCCCGACGCCTCGCCGCGTGTGAACGGGACGTCGGCGAACAGCAGGTCGTCGCTGATGCGGCCCTTCATCGCGAACCGGCCCGCGATCTGCCGCTGACTCTCCGCCAGGAGCGAGGCGGCCCAGTACGGCTGCTCCGCCAGCAGGTCGTCCATCCGGGAGCCGTTCCGTACGCTCACCATCGCCAGCGGCGGATCCAGCGACACCGACATGAACGCGGTCGCCGTCATCCCGGCATCGGCGCCCCGCGGGCCACCGTCCGCGTCATGGGCCGTCACCAGCACCACGCCTGCGGTCAGCCGGGACATTGCGGCGCGGAAGTCGTCGTTGCTCACCCCCTCAGGATGGGGGATGGGCTCGGGGCGCGGGGTGGGGATCGTCTGGAACACATCAAGAACGCTAGCTCCGCCCCCGGGTGCGCCACATCGGGCCACAGGACCAGACAAGGTCCTAGGACCCGGCCCGCGAACGGCACGACTGACCCGTTACTTCTCATTCAACCCTTCGCACACTGTTGTGACTTGAGTCACGACAGGCATAAATTGTTGACCCTGCGTACCTGACGGGCAGCTCGCTGTGATTCAGTGGCGGAGACACTGCACCAAGAGCGCCGATATAAGAACCCTGGAGTTGCTGCCGAGGTCTCGGGGAGAGCGAACGATGGAGAGCGAGTCGGAGCCCTACGTCCGTCTTGCGACCCTGCGGCAGTTGCACCAGGCGGTGGCCAATCTCAATCAGGCCCGCAGTCTGGCGGACACCCTGCAGACCGTGGCGGACGGCATCGTCGCCGGTCTCGGCTATGAACTGGCCTGCGTCAACCTGGTACGCCCGGACGGCGACCTCATGGTCGCGGCCCTCGCGGGGGACGACTCCGCCGCCGCCCTGATGACCGGCCGGGTCGGCTCCCGTACGTCCTGGGAGCGCAGGCTCTCGATGGGCGTGGGCTGGGGCGACCTCAGGTTCATCCCGTACACCGAGGGCTGGGTCCTCGACGACGACGACGTGCCGCAGGTGCACAACGAGGGCCCCGAACCGCGCTTCGAGGACGAGTGGCACCCCTCCGACCGGCTCTTCGCGCCGATGTACGCGACCGACGCGTCCGGCGGCGAGCTGATCGGCGTCATATCCGTCGACCGCCCGCGCAACGGCAGGCACCCCGGGGCCTGGGGCCAGGAAGCGCTCCAGATGTACGCGTTCCAGGCCGCCATCGCGATCAGCAACGCCCGGCTGCGCGCCAACATGCAGCGCGCCCTGGTCCGGCTGGAGCGCGAGCAGCAGGCCCTGCGCGCCAGCGAGGAGTCCTTCCGGCAGGCCTTCGAGTACGCGCCGAGCGGGATGGCCATCGCCGAGATGGGCGGCGACCAGCACGGCCGGCTGCTCCGTACCAACGACGCGCTCTGCCGGCTGCTCGGGCGCCCCGCGTCCGCGATGCGGCGCTACTCCTTCGCCGACCTGGTCCACCCCGAGGACGTCGGCACCTTGCTCAGGACCTCCGCCGAGGGCGGCCGCGCCGAGCTGCGGCTGCGGCGCCGCGACACCTCGTACGTCTGGGTCTCGCTCCGTAACTCCGTCGTGGCCGACACCACCGACGGCCCGCGTTTCCTGCTCACCCACGTCGAGGATGTCGAGGAGCGCAAGCGCCATGAGATCGCGCTGGCGCACCGTGCGTCCCACGACTCGCTGACCGGGCTGCCCAACAGCGCGGAGCTGCGCGCCCGCCTCAGCTCCCGGCTCTGCGACTGGCCCGACGCGGTGGGCGAGACGGCCATCGAGGCGCTCGACGCGGCGTACGAGCAGGGCCCGGCGGGGACGGGCCGGCACTACGGGGCCAACCCGCTCGCCTTCGGGGGCGGGCCCGGCGGCGGCCTCTACGAGCACGTCCACACGGCCGCCCCGTCGGGCGAGGCGGGCGACGGGACCGGGCAGGGGGCGGAGGCCGACGACGGTACGAAGGGGCTCGCGGTGCTCTTCTGCGACCTCGACGGCTTCAAGTCGATCAACGACCGCTTCGGCCACCACACGGGGGACGCGGTCCTCATCGAGGTGGCACGCAGGCTCACGTCGGGCGTGCGCGACGGTGACACGGTCGCCCGGCTCGGCGGCGACGAGTTCGTCGTCCTGGCGGACGGCCTCGGCTCGGCGGACGCCGCCGACCTGGCCGTACGGCTGCGCAACGCGATCATTCCGCCCATCCGGGTGGACGGCAGGGCGGTCCGCGTCGGGGCCAGTTTCGGGATCGGCTGGGCAAGCTGCGGCATGACCGTCGAAGAGGTGCTGCGCTCGGCCGATCAGCGGATGTACGTGGAGAAACGCTCCAGGTCGAAGCTGCACAGGCGGGCGGGATAGGCGGTACCGCCAGGGCTCCCGCGGGGGGCCGGTGGTATGCGTACTGGCCGGAATGTTCATCCGTACGGGGTAGGCTCGCCCGGGTCAGCGATGTGTGAGGAGTGCAAGGGATGACGGCCGGCAATAACGGCACGAGCACGCCCGAGGACGACGATCCGTTCGGCTATCTGTATGAGGACGGCCGGGCAGCAGGAGCCGTTCCCCCGCCCGGTGGCGGCGGATACGGCTACCCGGGTCCGACATCCGGCGGGCAGCCCGGGGTGCCCCGGACGTCGTACAACCATGTGCGGACGGTCGGCGAGCGCCAGTACGGGCAGCAGGCACCGCAGGCACCTCAGCAGCAGTACGGGCAGCCGCCCCAGCAGTACGGCCAGCAGCAGGCGTACGGCCAGCCGACCGCGCAGTACGCGGCGCCGGAGACGTACCCCGGCGGCCCTCCCGTCCAGCAGCCCCCGCGCCAGCCGGGCAACGGCGGCCCGAACCACAAGGGCCTGCTGATCGGCGCGGTCGCGGTGGTCGCGGTCGTCGTCATCGGCATCGGTGTGGCGCTGGCGACCAGCGGCGGCGACTCGAAGAACAAGAACGCGGCTTCGGACAACGCGGGCGGCGGCCAGACCGCGTCCGAGACGGTCAAGCCCAGCCAGCCCCCGGCATCGAAGCCCCCGAAGGCCGACCTCCCGAAGCAGGACGCGGCGACGCTCCAGCTCGGCGGAGCGGCGACGACGGCCACGGACGTGCCGGGCGCCAAGGGCTCGGGCGGTTCGTACGTCGTGCTCAACCAGCCCGGCGACTCGGCGACCTGGACGGTCGACGCGCCCTCCGCGGGCACGTTCAAGCTGTCCATCAACTACGGCGTGCCGGGCAAGGACGCCAAGACCTCGCTCACGGTGAACGACGCCCCGAAGCCCGCGTCGATCAGCATGAAGAACTACGCCGGAGCCGCGGACGGTGACGCCTCGAAGGGGTGGACCAACACCTGGAACCTGGTGAACCTCAAGAAGGGCTCCAACACGATCAAGATCTCCTGCGAGAACGGTGATCAGTGTGGGGTCAATCTGGACCAGGTCGCCCTGATGCACCCTGGCGACAAGTCCTCCTGAGGACTCCCCGCCAGGAGCGGACCTGCATCACCCCCGGCCGCTAGGCCGAAGGCGTGTGCTCATTGACGAGGACCTGCGGAAGCAGGTCCTCGTACGCTTCCCGGTCGAACTCGCCCGCCGCGGGCGCCAGCACCGTGGCCGCCGAGAGGGCGACCGCCCTGGCCAGCCGTTCCGGCCACGGGAGCTCTTCCACCAGGCCCGAGAGCAGTCCGGCCACCGCCGAGTCGCCCGCGCCCGTCGGGTTGCCCTGGAAGCGGGCCGGTGGCAGGGCCTGCCAGGTGCCCTCCGGGGATGCCGCCAGCATTCCTTCCGCGCCCAGTGACGCGACCACTGTGTGCGCGCCCCGGCGGCGGGCGTCACGGGTCGCGCGCAGCGGCTCGCGGGAGCCGGTCAGCTGGGCCAGTTCGTCGGCGTTCGGCTTGACCAGGTCGGGGCGGGCGGCGATGCCCCGGCGCAGCGGTTCGCCGCTGGTGTCCAGGAGGACCGGGACGCCCGCGCCGCGGGCCTGCTTCACCAGCTGGGCGTACGCGCCGACCGGGACGCCCGGCGGCAGGCTGCCGCAGAGGGCCACCGCTTCGGCGTCCGCCAGCAGCTTTCCGTACGCGGTGAGGAAGGCGTCCCACTCGTGGGCGGAGACGGTCGGGCCCGGCTCGTTCAGCTGGGTGGTGTCGCCCGACGCGGCGTCGACCACGGCGATGGTGCGCCGGGTGGTCCCGGCGACCGGGACGAGCGCGTCGGTGGGCGGCAGCCCGGCGAGCAGTTCGCGGAGCACTTCGCCGGTCGTCCCGCCGGCGAAGCCGGTGACGACGGTCTCATGGCCGAGTGCCGCGAGCACCCGGGCCACGTTCAGGCCCTTGCCGCCCGCGCGCTCGGTGACCGATTCGACTCGGTGACTGGCGTGCGGTATCAGCTCGGGGACGTGGTAGGTGATGTCCAGGGCGGTGTTCAGGGTGACGGTCAGCAGCACTTGATTGATCATGCCAAACAGAGAGCGGCACGCCCAGCCCTGATTCCGGTCGGATCAGAGGGACCGGGCCTGCCGCTCTCCGGATTCCGTCAGCGCCGGCCGTTCCCGTCCGGCTTCGGCTCGATCACCCAGGCGCCCTTGCGCATCACACCGGCCGGCTCGAAGTCCGCGTCCAGGACGACCAGGTCCGCGTCCTTGCCGGGCTCCAGCGAGCCGATCCGGTCGTACAGGCCGAGCAGCCGCGCCGGGTTGGCCGAGATGGACCGTACGACGTCGTCCACCGGCAGCTTGTCGACGGTCACCGCGCGCCGGAAGGCCGTGTCCAGGGTGAGGGTGGATCCTGCGATCGAGCCGCCTTCGGCCAGCCGGGCGACGCCCTCCTTGACCTCGACCTCCAGCGGGCCGAGCAGATAGACGCCGTCGCCGAAACCGGCCGCGTCCATCGCGTCGGTGATGAGGGCGACGCGCGCGGAGCCCGCCGAGCGGTAGGCCAGCTCCAGCGCGGCCGGGTGCAGATGCGTGCCGTCGTTGATCAGCTCGACGGTGACCCGCTCGTCCTCCAGAAGGGCGGCGATGGGGCCGGGGTCGCGGTGGCCGAACGGCGGCATCGCGTTGAAGAGGTGGGTGGCGACGCTCGCGCCCGCCTCGATGGCCTCGACGGTCTGCTCGTACGTGGCGTCGGTGTGGCCGACGGCCGCGATGACGCCGTTCTCGGCGAGGAGGCGTACGGAGTCGATGCCGCCCTTCATCTCGGTGGCCAGGGTGAACATCTTCGCCGTGCCGCGCGCCGCGTCCATCAGCTTGCGGACGTCGGACGGGTCGGGGTCGCGCAGCAGCGACTCGCTGTGCGCGCCCTTGCGGCACGGGGAGATGAAGGGGCCCTCGAAGTGGATGCCGGCGAGGTCGCCCTGCTCGACCAGTTCGGACAGGACAGCGGCCCGCGCGGCGAGGAAGTCCATCTCGCCGGTGACGGTCGACGCGACCATCGTCGTCGTGCCGTGCCGCCGGTGGGTGCCGATGCCCTTGAGTACCTCCTCGGGGGTGCCGGAGGTGAAGGACGCCCCGCCGCCGCCGTGCACATGCATGTCGACGAACCCGGGGACCACCCAGTGCCCCGTGAGGTCGAGGACCGTCGCGCCCTCGGGAGCGCTCCCGGCGATGCGCGAGCCCTCCACGATGACCCGGCCGCCCTCGACGGTCCCGGTGGGCAGCACCACGTGGGCTCCGGCGAGGACTGTGCTTGCTTCGCTTCCGGCCATCAGGCGGATACCTCCGTGGAGAGTAGATCCCAGGCGAGCAGCCCTGCGCCCAGGCATCCAGCGGTGTCCCCGAGGGCCGCCGGGACGATGTGGGGCAGCTTCTGGAACGTCACGCGTTCCGCCACCGCTGCCTTCAGTGGTACGAACAAGGTTTCCCCGGCCTCGGCGAGCCCGCCACCGATGATCAGCGTGCGCGGGTCGAGCAGGGTGAGCGCGGTGACCAGGCCGTCGGCGAGCGCGTCCACCGCGGTCTGCCAGACGGCGACGGCCCTCGGGTCGCCGGACTCGACGGCCTTGGCGCAGTCGGCCGCGTCGGCTTCCGGGTCGCCGGACGCCTCGGCCCAGGCCAGCGAAACGGCGGAGGCGGATGCGTACCGCTCCAGGCAGCCGCGCTGTCCGCAGCCGCAGTCGACGCCGCCGGGCCGTACGACGATGTGGCCGATCTCCCCGGCGTAGCCGTGGGCGCCCGCCTCTATGGACCCCTCGATGCCGATGGCGCCCGCGATACCGGTGCCGAGCGGCATGAAGAGGAAGCGGTCGGCGCCCTTGCCGGCCCCGATCCGGCCCTCGGCGAGCCCGCCCGTGCGGACGTCGTGGCCGAGTGCCACCGGGACGCCGTGCAGCCGGGCGCTGAGCAGCTTCCGCATCGGGACGTCACGCCAGCCGAGGTTGGAGGCGTAGACGGCGATGCCGTTCTCGGCGTCGACGATGCCGGGGACGGCCACACCGGCCGCCGACGCGGTCCGGCCGAAGTGCTCCTCGCCGTACGCGCGCAGCTCGGCGGCGAAGTCGACGATCGACGCGACGACGGCCTCGGGGCCGCGCTCCCGGCCGGTGGCCCTGCGCGCCTCGTGGAGCAGGGTGCCGTCCGCTCCGACCAGGGCGGCTTTCATGCCGGTGCCGCCCACGTCGAGGGCGATGACGTGGTTTTCGGCCGGGAGACCGGGGGTGGTTCCCCGGGAGAATGCAGTCACCCGGACAGTGTGGCTCGGATAACCGAAAAAGGTCTAGTCCACTCTGTTGGATTGTTGCGCATCCATACAAAGTCCGGGCAAAGATCCGGGCAAGAATCGGCGCCAACGCGGCCCTGTGACGCCTGATGCCCCTGTGACCCGTGTTGCCGAAGCGAGACCGCATTGCTGTGGACCCGCAGATGGCCGTCATGGAAAATCGCAGCCACGTGCGACGGTACGGCACGGGGGACCGGCTGGAACATAGTGCAACAAGAGGGTGGGAAAAGGCTGTGCAGCAGCGCTTCTTGGGGCTTACTGCGGGGATTGCCGCGCTCGGTATGACGGCGGTGCTCTCCGGTTGCGGATCGGGCAGCGGATCGGGTGACGTCACCCTGAAGGTCGTCGCCGCCAACTACGACCCGAACGACGGCCCCAGCAACCAGCAGTACTGGGACAAGCTCGCCGCCGCTTTCGAGGCGAAGAACCCGCACATCAAGGTCGATGTCTCCGTCTACTCCTGGAAGGTCATCGACGCGAAGGTCGCCGAGATGGTCAAGTCGGGCCACGCCCCCGACATCGCCCAGCTGGACTCGTACGCCGACTACGCGCACCAGGGCAAGCTGTACAGCGCGGACGACCTGCTCTCCATCGAGGTCCAGGCCAACTTCCTCAGCTCGCTCTCGGACGCGGGCGAGCAGGACCGGGTGCAGTACGGGATGCCGTTCGTCGCCTCGACCCGGCTGCTCTTCTACAACGAGAAGATGTTCTCGGAGGCCGGCCTCAAGGCGCCGAAGACCTGGGCCGAGCTCAAGTCCGACGCGGAGGTGCTCAAGGCGCGGGGCGTGAAGTACCCGTACGCCCTTCCGCTGGGCACCGAGGAGGCCCAGGTCGAGGCGGTGCAGTGGCTGCTGAGCGGCGACGGCGGCCTCACCGACGGCGTCGGTACGTACACGATCGACTCGACCCAGAACGTCAAGACCTTCGACTGGCTGAAGAACGACCTGGTCGGCGCCAAGCTGACCGGACCCGTCGCGCCTGCCAGGTTCGACCGCAGGCAGGCGTACGCGGCCTTCACCCAGGGCCAGGTCGGCATGCTCAACGGCCATCCGCAGCTGGTGCAGCAGGCGGTCAAGAAGGGCATCAAGGTCGGCATGGTCCCGATGCCGGGCATCAGCGGTCCGACCAAGGCGGACATGGGCGTGGCCGACTGGATCATGGGCTTCAAGCAGAACGGCCACCGCGCCCAGATCGGGGCGTTCCTGGACGACGTCTTCAGCGACAAGAACGTCCTGGACCTCACCCGCCAGTACAACCTGCTGCCCACCACCACATCGGCGTCCGGCACGCTCGCCGACGACCCGCGCCACAGGTCCCTCAAGACCTTCCTGAACGAGCTGCCCAACTCGCAGCTGGCGCCGGTCGGCAAGACGTCCTGGGCGGAGGTGAGCGACGCCATGAAGAAGGAGATAGGCAAGGCCGTGGCACCGGGCGGCAACCCGGCGAGCGTTCTCAACCAGATACAGAGCGAGGCGGCAGCGGCTCAGAACGCGGAGTAGTGCGGAGTAGTGCGGAGTAGTGCGGAGTAGCGGGGTGGGGGAGCAGCCGGTACCGGAGTGGCCCGTCCGGCGGGCTCCCCAGTACGTTGCTCATATGACTGGCGACGACGCGCACGGCCCCGCGCTCCCCGAGCGCGACCGCGCCGTACTCGCGCTGGAGGCCCGCTCCTGGCCGGGCACCGGCGCCAAGGAGCGGGCCATCAGGGAACAGCTCGGCATCTCGCCGGTCCGCTACTACCAGCTCCTCAACGCCCTGCTGGACGACCGGGCCGCGCTGGAGCACGACCCGGTGACGGTCAACCGCCTGCGCCGGGTCCGGGCGGCCCGCCGCGAACGCCGCTGACCGGCTGGATCCGAAGGGCCCTGCCCTGGGCCGGCAACCCCGCTAGGGTCGCCTCATGGGCAGCTCACCGAACACCCTGCCGACCCCCGCCACCGCCGCCGGCCGTGACGGCCTCGCCGCCTTGCTGGCCGGGCCCCGGAAAGCCGTCGTGGCCCTCGACTTCGACGGCACGCTCGCCGACATCGTCCCCGACCCGGAACAGGCCCGCGCCCACCCGGACGCCGTCCCCGCACTGGTCGCGCTCGCACCGGAGGTCGCATCCGTCGCGGTCGTCACCGGGCGCCCGGCCGAGGTGGCCGTGCGGTACGGAGGGTTCGCGGGCGTCCCCGGTCTGGAGCACCTGGTCGTGCTCGGCCACTACGGCGCAGAGCGCTGGGACGCCGCCACCGGTACGGTCGACGCCCCCGCCCCGCACCCCGGCGTCGCGGCCGTCCGCGCCGAACTCCCCGGACTGCTGGATGCGGAAGGCGCCGGGCGCGGCACCTGGATCGAGGAGAAGGGCGGCCGGGCCGTGGCGGTCCACACTCGCCGCGCCGCCGACCCCGAAGCCGCCTTCGAGGCCCTGCGCGCACCGCTGGCCGGGCTCGCCGCGCGGCACGGCCTGATCGTGGAGCCCGGCCGGATGGTTCTCGAACTGCGCCCGCCGGGCGTCGACAAGGGGGTGGCGCTGACCTCGTACGTACGCGAGACGGGCGCCAGGGCCGTCCTCTACGCCGGGGACGACCTCGGGGACCTGCCCGCCTACGACGCCGTCGACGCGCTCCGCACACAGGGCGTGTTCGGCCTGCTGGTGTGCAGCGGGGGTGACGAGGTGCCCGAACTGGCCGCGCGGGCCGACCTGGTGGTGCCGGGACCGGGCGCGGTGGCCGGCCTGCTCGCGGCCCTGGCCCACGCCATCACGGGGTAAGCCCGCGCCATCACCGGTCAGGCCCACGCCATCACGGGGTGGGCCCGCCGTCACGCCGTAACCGCGCGAACCCCCGTCACCCCGTGGCGGCGGCCGGGTCCAGGGCGTTCAGCTGGTCCAGGAACCACCGCTGCGGCGGCAGCGCGGTCGCCGCGGCGGCCAACCGCTCGCTGCGCTCGGCCCGTTCGCCGTCCGGCAGCGTGAGTGCCTCGTGCAGCGCGGCGGCGGTGGCGCTCACGTCGTACGGGTTCACGGTGATCGCGTCGCGCCCCAGCTCCTCGTACGCCCCGGCTTCCCGCGAGAGCACCAGCGCGCACCCGTGGTCGGTCACCACCGGGACCTCCTTGGCGACCAGGTTCATGCCGTCGCGGATCGGGTTGACCAGGGCGACGTCCGCGAGCCGGTAGGCGCCGAGCGAGCGGGCGAAGTCGTCCTTGAGGTAGAGCGCGACCGGGGTCCAGTCCGCCGTGGCGTAACGGGAGTTGATCTCGTCGGCGACGCGCTCCACCTCGGCCATGTAGTCGCGGTAGACCGCGAGGTCCTGCCGTGAGGGGTACGCGAACGCCATGTGCACCACCCGGCCGCGCCACTCGGGGCGGGTGTCGAGGAGCTCCCGGTAGGCGAGCAGCCCGCGCACGATGTTCTTGGACAGTTCGGTCCTGTCCACCCGGACGATCGTCTTCCGGCGGCCGTCCGGCCCCTCGCCCGTACCGCCGCCGATCCGCTCGCGCAGCGCGGCCATCCGCTCGTCCACATCGGGCTCGTGGGACCGCTTCCGCAGGAAGTCCGCGTCGGCGCCGAGGCCGTGCACCGCGATCGTCGTGCCTCCGGTGGACGCGGTGTCTCCGGTGCCGCCGAGGACCGCGGTGCAGCAGGCGGTGAAGGCGTCGGCCCAGCGCTGCGTCAGGAATCCGGCCCGGTCGGCGCCCAGGATGCCGCGCAGCAGCTCGGCGCCGATGTCGTCGGGCAGCAGCCGGAAGTACTCGGGGGGCGCCCACGGGGTGTGCGAGAAGTGCGCGATACGCAGGTCGGGGCGGAGTTCGCGCAGTATCCCCGGCACCAGACACAGGTGGTAGTCCTGCACCAGCACGGCGGCGCCTTCGGCGGCCTCGGCGGCCAGCGCGTCGGCGAAGGCCCGGTTGTACGTACGGAACGCGTCCCACCGGCGCCGGAACTCCGCGTCGAAGACCGGCTCCAGCGGGGTCTGGTAGAGCATGTGGTGGACGAACCACAGCACGGAGTTCGCGATGCCGTTGTACGCGTCGGCGTGCACCTCGGGGTCGATGTCGAGCATCCGCACCCCGTCCTCGGCGACCCCGCGCCGCACGGCGGCCCGGTCGCCGTCGCCGAGGGCGGCGCAGACCCAGAGTGATTCGGCGTTCCCCTCGATGGCGGAGAGCCCCGAGACGAGACCGCCGCCGCCCCGCTTGGACGTGAGTTCACCGTCGTCGCGGAGGGTGTACGAGACGGGACCACGGTTGGAGGCGACGAGGACGCGGGCGGCGTGCGGAGAGGCCATGACGCGAACCTAGCCCGTGCGGCAAACGCTCAAACGCGTACGGGCGGGAGGGGGCGCCCGCTGTCCGCCGTCAGTGCGCCGCGGGGGCCGTGTCCGCTGCCGGGGCGAGGTCGTCGTCGGGGACGGAGATCACCCAGTGGGTGGCCTGCCGGGGCCGGAGGTAGAGCGCCCAGTACAGCGCGGCGGCGGCAACGATGACACCGGTGATGACCAGGCTCTTGACGCTCTGCTGGTACAGCACCCAGGCCAGCACGACGACCAGCAGGGCGGGGATCGCCGGCCACAGCGGCATCCGCCAGGCCAGCCGGTGCTTGTGCTCACCGCGGCGCGACACCAGGGCGCCCAGCGCGACGAAGACGTACATCGCGGCCACCGCGACACCGGTGACATCGCTCAGCGTGTCCAGATTGACGAAGCACAGCACCGCTCCGGGGACGCCGACGGCCAGCGTCGCCGCCCAGGGGGAGCCGTAGCGCTTGCCGATGTGGGAGAGGACGCGGTTGGCGGCGGTCGGCCAGGCCGCGTCGCGCGCCGATGAGTAGACGACGCGGGAGTTCTGGATCACCATCACGATCGCCGCGTTGATGATCGCCAGCGCGATGCAGAGGCTGACGAAGGTGCCGACGCCGGAGTTGCTCCAGGACTGCACCATGCCGGCGACGTTGCCCGCGGCGAGGGTCTTGAGGTCCGGGGCGCCGAGCGTGATCGCGACGACCGGGATCAGGACGACGGCCGCGCCGATCCCGAGCGTCCACAGCACGGTGCGGGAGACGTTGCGGCGCGGGTTGTCCATCTCCTCGGCCAGGTACACGGCGGTCGAGAAGCCCTGGAGGATGAAGAGCGCGGTGGCGAGACCGGTCACGATCAGACCGGCGGTGACGGCCGAACTCTGGCCGCGCCCCGCGTCCATCACCGGGTGGATGAGGACCGAAGCGGAGCGGCTGGTGTGGGTGAAGCCGAGGAAGGCGACGACCGCGCAGGCCACGACTTCCAGGACCAGGAAGATGCCGGTGATCCAGGCGTTGGCGCGCAGGTCGAGCAGGCCCATCGCGGTGGCGAGGAGCATCACACCGGCCGCGGTGTACTGCGGGTTCAGATGCACGATCGGCGCCAGATAGTCGGCGGTGCCCAGCGCGATGATGGGCGGCACGATCATGACGACGATCAGCGAGAGGACGAAAACCAGCCAGCCGGCGAGGCGGCCCATGAGGGTGCCGACCATGGCGTACTCGCCACCGGAGCTCGGTATGAGCGTGCCCAGCTCCGAGTAGGTGAACGCGACACCGATGCAGAGCAGGCCCGCGATGGCGATGGTGAGGGCCGTTCCGGTGCCCAGGGTGGCGAACGAGTCCGGCACGATCACGAAGAGCGACGATGCCGGGGTCAGACAGGAGAGGGTGAGCAGCGTCCCTCCCACCACACCGATGGACCGGGTGAGCTTGGGAGATCCCCCTGCCGTCGCGGCACGGGTGTCGGCCTCCGGCTTCCCGGGGGTCTCGGCAACGGTCGTGTCGGGCGTAGAGGTCATCCGTTGTCCCATCGGTGCTGGCGTCATGAGGCTGGCGGCATGAGGGGCAGGCACCTTCGGGAATTCGCTGGGGATTCGCTGAAGAGAGCCGCACATGCGGGGCGGACCGCGACGACGTCCACGCCGCTCCGGTGTCCGAATACAACTCGCGACGACGATTCCCGTCAAGGGTTCGCTAAAGCGTCACCGCAACGAAATCCGTTGTTTGTTTACGGTGTTGCGGTGCTCATTCCCGCTGAGAGTGCGGTGGCTACACGGATATCGCGGCCTGGCGAGGGCTGCGGATTCTCGTGTCGACTATGGCTAAAACCTTTCCATGGACAGCCGACAGCCGACAGCCGACAGCCGACAGCCGACAGCCGTCGGACACGGCCCGCCGCCCGTCAGGCCGCCCGGCGGGCCGTGTACTCCCCGACGCTCCGCATCGGCGGCCGCTCCTCGGTGTCCACCGCGTACGTCCGCGGTACGAAGCCCGACCCCTCCGCGCCCCGCTCGAACTGCGTCAGCGCCGGCCGCACCAGCTGCCCCCGCGACAGCCGCAGCTGCGCCGTGCGGTAGATCGCCGCCGCCATCCGGCCCAGCGCGAGCCCGTCCTGGTGACGGTGTTTGCGCGAGCCCACGTCGACCTGCGCCAGCGCGTCGAGCCCCACCGTGTGGAGTGCGTCGACCAGCAGGCCCAGCTCCACCCCGTAACCGACCGGGAAGGGCAGCTGTTCGAGCAGCGAGCGCCGTGCCGCGTACTCGCCGCCCAGCGGCTGGACGAAACCGGCCAGCTGCGGCCAGTGCAGGTTCAGCAGTGGCCGCGCCACCAGCTCGGTCACCCGCCCGCCCTGACCGGCGGTCTCGCCGAGCGGCCGGTCGTACATGGCCTTCACGAACTGCACATCGGGCTCGGTCAGCAGCGGCCCGACGATCCCCGAGACGAAGTCCGCCGAGAACTCGCGCAGGTCGGCATCCACGAAGCAGACGATGTCGCCGCCGGTCACCAGGAGCGAACGCCACAGCACCTCGCCCTTGCCGGGCACGGCCGGAATCCGCGGCAGGATCTCGTCCCGGTGCACCACGCGAGCCCCGGCGGCGGCGGCGACAGCGGCCGTACGGTCGGTGGAGCCGGAGTCGATGACCACCAGCTCGTCCACGAGCGGTGCCGGCAGGCCGTCCATCAGCTCCCGCCTGATGGTCGCGACGATCGCCCCGACCGTCGCCTCCTCGTTGAGCGCGGGCAGGACGACACTCACCCGCGTGCCGCGTTTGGCCGCGATCAGCCGGTCCAGCGGACGGTCGGCCGCCGACCAGGAACGCCTGGCCAGCCAGCGGTCCACCTCTTCCAGCACGGCGCGTCTCCTTGACTGTGAGCCATCTCGCGGATCGGACGACTATCTCAACTGTCACTGCCTTCGGTTACAGTCTTGAACAACGCAAATGGCCACGGGATGCCGGGGTCAGCAGTGCGGACAAACACGCCGGGCCTCAAGGCTCGCGTCATAAGCGCTCATCCAGAGGGACTGAGGGAACGGCCCGTAGAAGTCCCGGCAACCCTCCTGCCGACCGCGAGGTCATGGTGGGGAAGGTGCCAATTCCGTCTTGCGGCGAAGTACGTCGCGAGGAAGATGAGGAGAGGACCTCGCCACCATGGCTGTGCAGACCGTCACCAGCACCAACGACTCCACCGGGCCTGTCGATCTCGGCCCCGCCGCCGCCCTCTCGTGCCGCGAGTGCGGAGAGCGTTTCCCGCTCGGCCCCCTCTTCGCCTGCGCGTCCTGTTTCGGGCCGCTCGAAGTGGCGTACGACCTGCCGAGCGGCTCCCCCGACGAGCTGAAGAAGCGCATCGAGGCCGGCCCGGACAACATCTGGCGCTACGCCCCGCTGCTGCCCGTCCCCGCCGGTGTGGCCGACCAGCCCAATATGAACCCGGGCTTCACCAAGCTGGTCAAGGCCGACAACCTCGCCCGCGAGCTGGGTGTCACCGGCGCTCTGCACATCAAGGACGACTCCGGCAACCCGACGCACTCCTTCAAGGACCGTGTCGTCGCGATCGCCGTCGAGGCCGCCCGCGCCTTCGGCTTCACCACGCTCTCCTGCTCATCGACGGGCAACCTGGCCGGTGCCGTCGGCGCCGCCGCCGCCCGCGCCGGCTTCCGCTCCTGCGTGTTCATCCCGCACGACCTGGAGCAGGGCAAGGTCGTGATGGCCGCGGTCTACGGCGGCGAACTGGTCGGCATCGAGGGCAACTACGACGACGTCAACCGCTTCTGCTCCGAGCTCATCGGCGACCCGATCGGTGAGGGCTGGGGCTTCGTCAACGTCAACCTCCGCCCGTACTACGGCGAGGGCTCCAAGACCCTGGCGTACGAGATCTGCGAGCAGCTCGGCTGGCAGCTGCCCGACCAGATCGTCATCCCGATCGCGTCGGGCTCCCAGCTCACGAAGATCGACAAGGGTCTCCAGGAGCTGATCAAGCTCGGTCTGGTCGAGGACAAGCCGTACAAGATCTTCGGCGCGCAGGCCGAGGGCTGCTCGCCGGTCTCCACCGCGTTCAAGGCCGGCCACGACGTCGTACGGCCGCAGAAGCCGGACACGATCGCCAAGTCGCTCGCCATCGGCAACCCGGCGGACGGCCCGTACGTCCTGGACATCGCCCGCCGCACCGGCGGCGCCGTCGAGGACGTCAACGACGCGCAGATCGTCGACGCGATCAAGCTGCTGGCCCGTACCGAGGGCATCTTCGCGGAGACCGCGGGCGGCGTGACCGTCGGCGTGACGAAGAAGCTCATCGAGGCCGGTCTGCTCGACCCGTCCCTCACCACCGTCGTACTGAACACGGGTGACGGCCTCAAGACCCTGGACGCGGTCGCCCCGACGTCCGGCCCGACCGCGACGATCCGTCCGACCCTGGACGCGTTCCGCGAGGCCGGCCTGGCCACGGGCGCCTGACCCGGGCTCCTGTCCCGCCCCGTCCGTACTCGCCCGCTCCGTCCGACTCGTCCCGCCCCGGACTCCTGGAAGGCAATCCGCATGAGCGTCAAGGTCCGCATCCCCACCATCCTCCGCACCTACACGGGCGGCCAGGCCGAGGTCGCAGCCGACGGCGGCACCCTCTCCGAGGTCATCGCCGACCTGGAGAAGAACCACACCGGCATCGCGGCCCGCGTCCTGGACGACCAGGGCAAGCTGCGCCGCTTCGTGAACGTCTACGTGAACGACGACGACGTGCGCTTCGAGCAGGGCCTGGAGACGGCGACGCCGGACGGCGCGGGCATTTCCATCATCCCGGCCGTCGCCGGCGGCTGAGCAAGCCCCTGCGGCGCCGCGGCGCTGCTGCGGCGCGCCCCGGGCGGGCCCGTCGCCCTGCTGTCCGCCCTGCCGTCTGCTGAACCTGTTGCCCTCTCCGCGTACGAAGCGGAGGGGGCAATTCAGCATGATTGAACACGGTAGAGTTGGGGCAGCCCCCTTGATCCTTCTTGATCGCCCGTGCCAGGAGCAGCTGAGCACGCGTCAATGTGTGGGCAATGCGTTCGATCTCTTTGCGTCGTAAGTGCCCTTTGCCCGGCCCGACTTGCCCGGGGATCCCCGGAAATCCGCCCAATGGGGCGTTCAGCCGCGCTCAGAATTCTCGTCCGATTGACCTGTTGCAGAGGGCAGTTGGGCAGATACATTCAGCCGCGGTCGACGCGTTCCGGCGCAAGGTCTGACCCGGATCCCGCGAAGTGCGGGCTCTGTGCAAGGGCCAGTAATAGGGGAGTTAGGCATGGCTCAGGGCACCGTCAAGTGGTTCAACGCGGAGAAGGGGTACGGCTTCATCGCGGTCGACGGTGGTGCGGATGTTTTCGTCCACTACAGCGCGATTCAGATGGACGGCTACCGCACCCTTGAAGAAGGTCAGCGAGTCGAGTTCGAGATCTCGCAGGGCCAGAAGGGTCCGCAGGCGGACATGGTCAAGCTCGCCGTCTGATCTCGGCGCGATCGGCCACCGACCCACTCACGCCGAGAGGCCCGCACCCCACACCGGGGCGCGGGCCTCTCGTGCGTCCGGGGGCCTCCGAGACCGCCCGCGCGTGGGGCTGGTATCCACCGAAGGCGCTTGCGCCCTCTCGTCGCCCGACCACCACCCCTCAACGACCCCGCTTCGCGGGGGCACCTTGCACTCACAGGGGCCGAGTGCTAATCATTGGCGTTAGCACTCTCCCAGTGAGAGTGACAGAAGGACCGGGTTGGTGAGGCCCGCGGGCCGGGTGGGGCAAGGAACCACCGGGCAAGCAGGCCGTCCGTCGCGGGCACCGCCAGGTCTGACGCTTTCCACCCCCTGTCCGGGAGGACCACTTCACATGGCCAAGATCATCGCGTTCGACGAGGAGGCACGGCGCGGTCTCGAGCGCGGGATGAACCAGCTCGCCGACGCCGTCAAGGTCACCCTCGGCCCCAAGGGCCGCAACGTCGTCCTTGAGAAGAAGTGGGGCGCCCCCACGATCACCAACGATGGTGTTTCCATCGCCAAGGAGATCGAGCTCGAGGACCCGTACGAGAAGATCGGCGCCGAGCTGGTCAAGGAGGTCGCCAAGAAGACGGACGACGTCGCCGGTGACGGTACGACCACCGCGACCGTCCTGGCGCAGGCGCTGGTTCGTGAGGGCCTCCGCAACGTCGCCGCCGGTGCCAACCCGATGGCCCTGAAGCGTGGCATCGAGAAGGCCGTCGAGGCCGTCTCCGCCGCTCTGCTGGAGCAGGCCAAGGACGTGGAGACGAAGGAGCAGATCGCTTCGACCGCCTCCATCTCCGCCGCCGACACCCAGATCGGCGAGCTCATCGCCGAGGCGATGGACAAGGTCGGCAAGGAAGGCGTCATCACCGTCGAGGAGTCGCAGACCTTCGGTCTTGAGCTTGAGCTCACCGAGGGCATGCGCTTCGACAAGGGCTACATCTCGGCGTACTTCGCCACCGACATGGAGCGTATGGAGGCGTCGCTCGACGACCCGTACATCCTGATCGTCAACTCCAAGATCGGCAACGTGAAGGACCTCCTTCCGCTGCTCGAGAAGGTCATGCAGTCCGGCAAGGCGCTGCTGATCATCGCGGAGGACGTCGAGGGCGAGGCGCTGTCGACCCTGGTCGTCAACAAGATCCGCGGCACCTTCAAGTCCGTCGCCGTCAAGGCTCCGGGCTTCGGCGACCGCCGCAAGGCCATGCTCGGCGACATCGCCATCCTCACCGGTGGCACGGTCATCTCCGAGGAGGTCGGCCTCAAGCTGGAGAGCGCCGGTCTCGACCTGCTCGGCCGCGCCCGCAAGGTCGTCATCACCAAGGACGAGACCACGATCGTCGACGGTGCCGGTGACAGCGACCAGGTCCAGGGTCGCGTCAACCAGATCCGCGCCGAGATCGAGAACTCCGACTCGGACTACGACCGCGAGAAGCTCCAGGAGCGCCTCGCGAAGCTGGCCGGCGGCGTGGCCGTCATCAAGGCCGGTGCCGCGACCGAGGTCGAGCTCAAGGAGCGCAAGCACCGCATCGAGGACGCCGTTCGCAACGCGAAGGCGGCCGTCGAGGAGGGCATCGTCGCCGGTGGTGGCGTGGCCCTGCTCCAGGCTTCCGCGGTGTTCGAGAAGCTTGAGCTCGAAGGCGACGAGTCGACCGGCGCCAACGCCGTGAAGCTCGCCCTTGAGGCCCCGCTGAAGCAGATCGCCGTCAACGGTGGTCTCGAAGGCGGAGTCGTCGTCGAGAAGGTCCGCAACCTGACGGTCGGCCACGGCCTGAACGCTGCGACCGGCGAGTACGTCGACATGATCGCCGAGGGCATCATCGACCCGGCGAAGGTCACGCGCTCCGCGCTGCAGAACGCCGCGTCGATCGCCGCGCTGTTCCTCACCACCGAGGCCGTCATCGCCGACAAGCCGGAGAAGGCCGCCCCCGGCGGCGCCCCGGGCGGCATGCCCGGCGGTGACATGGACTTCTGATCCTCTTCGTTCTTTTCGAGGATCGGCTGCTCCAGCAGTAGCACGCGAGCTGTACGGCAAGCAGTACGGCAAGCAGCAGTACGGACCGAGGGCGGTACCCCTTCTCGGAGGGGTACCGCCCTCGGGCGTTTGCGGGTGCTTCAGCGGGCGTAGTCCTTGAGTTTCCCGGTCTCCAGAGTGATCGAGACGGGCGCGGGAAGCGTGACTGTGGTGCCGTAGGCGTGGGATGTGCGGGTCAGGTACTCGCCCCGCTCCGGCTCGCTGTAGACGACGAGTTTCTCCGCGTCACGGTCGACGAGCAGATAGACCGGGATGCCTGAGGCCGCGTAGCCGTCGCGCTTCTCCACGCGGTCGCGGAGGTCGGTGTCGGTGTCGTAGGAGGTGACTTCCACGGCCATGAGCGTGCCATCGGTGTGCGCCCACTCGCCGCTCTGGCCCACGTAGTGGTCGAGCGGGGCCAGGGCGCCGTCCGCGCGGGCGCGGCCCCTGCGATAGCCCTCCACCTTGAGGCCCTGCTCCGGATACAGGGCCAGCTCAGGGCGCTGTTGCATGCACTGCCTCAGCAGCCACATGACAATGGCGCCATGCAGTTGGTCCGGCACGGGCTTGACCTCAAGCTTTCCGTTGATGAATTCCAGTGCCACCGTCTCGGGCGCGTGGCGCGCGAGTTCCTCGAAGTCCTCGACGGACATCTGGGGGTGGTCCTGGGCGTGGTCAGCGGTGCTGGGGGTCATGGCGTCGCCTCCTCCTCTTCATCGTGCCCTGTTCCGCGGCCGAGTGAGCTGAACGGTCATGCGCGGGCCCTTTCGGGTTGTCGAGTGGCTGCCGCCGCGCGGGCCTGTGCCGCGCGGGTGTGGACCTGGGCCGGGGTGAGCGGGGCGGGGCGGCGTACGGGTCTGCCCCGGCACTCCGCGCACTCGCCGCCGGGCAGGGCTTCCGGGCGCCCCGGGGCGCCGCACTTGCCGCACTCCAGGATCCGCAGAGCCGGGCGCGGGACGCGTGGTGCGGGAAGTGGCGCGCGCTCGGGCGGGAGCTTGTCGGTGAGCCGCCTGCGGACGAGTGACGACGCGCGGTGTACGGGGGTGGGCAGCCCGGCGGTCAGGGCGTGCAGCATCTCCGGTTCGGTTGCGCCACGGTCGAACCACACGGCGGCAAGGGGCTCCAGCGCGGCACAGTCCGCCGCCGACAGGCTCAGCGAGGGCGCGGTACGGCCGAGGGCGGCCAGCAGGACGAACGCCCGTGAGCGGGTGGGCCGTTGGGGCGGAGGTGAGTCATCCGGTACGCCTCCGGTGGTGAACGCGGCCCACCAGGCGTCGTCGCGGGCGGTACGGGAGAACCACGTACGCGTCACCCAGCGGGCGCTGTCCGACCCGATCAGGTGCTCGCTGCCCCGGCGCAGATGCCCGGCGCGCTGAAGGGCGTTGAGGGCGGTGCGCAGGGCGCACTGTCCGTACGGAAGGACCTTGGCCAGCGTCTTCACCGAGATGTCGGCGCCGTCCGGCAGCCGGTCGATGTACGCGGCGATGGCCGCTTCGCGGGGCGCCAGTAGCGCGAAATCAGCCGCTGTGTGCGGGCGTTGACCGGGCGCGGAGCGCTTTCCGTAGCCCGGATTGGCCATCGGGTGAGGGGCCCCGTGCGGCGGGTGCAGGGCAGGATTAAGGTGGCTGTCAGCCATGGATCGAACTCCTGAGTTCTTCGATCTAGCTGGTCAGGCCCCGGAGCCGGTGTTGGCGCACCGACCGGGGCCGTTCACGTTCTGTGAGCACGCTAGAGCCTCGCCACCGTCCGTCGCAAGTCGGTCACGAAAAGTCAACGGGCCGCGCGGGGAGGGGGGTTGGGTGGGATATCAGGCCCTCCACCCGATCACTGTTAAGAGCGCTCGGAGCGCGGGGCTTGAGCCCCGGGGCGACTGAATGGCGGGGGGCCGCGTGCGAGAACCCCACAGGCCCCACCGGTCACCTGCGCAAGATCTCCACACGCGCGCGTGGGCAGATCGGCGGTCCCTCTCATCACATAAGTAGGTTCGGTATAACCGAGGTTTCACTACGTACCGGCGTAGCTACGCCGGCAGAAGGGACGCTCATGGGTTCGCACGCCCGCCCCAACCGGATACACCGCACCGGAGTCCGGATCGCGATGGTC
This sequence comes from Streptomyces sp. NBC_00466, assembly GCF_041433995.1. NCBI lineage: Bacteria > Bacillati > Actinomycetota > Actinomycetes > Kitasatosporales > Streptomycetaceae > Streptomyces > Streptomyces sp. NBC_00466. The sequence goes on from NZ_CP107896.1 coordinate 3,764,149, forward strand.
GCTTTGGTCGGAGCCGCGCTGCCGCTCGCCGCCGGCGGTCTCGCCGAGGCGGCCACCCCCGGTGCCACGCACTCCGCCGACGACAGTGGCGTGCAGGGCAGTGAGGTCACCACTCCGGTCGGCCAGAACCAGCACGCGCAGGGCGCCAAGACTCAGGCCGGTCCGCAGATCACCGCTGATCACGCCTTCTTGCTGGATGCCCGTGATGGCAGCCAGGAGCGGGAGATGTGGGCGGGGTCGAAGGCTGACGAGAGTGTGCCGATGGCCAGCACCACCAAGATCATGACGTCGCTGGTGATCCTCCGGCATCCGGAGTGGCTGGACCGGCAGATCCAGGTGAAGCAGGAGTACCGGGACTACGTCCAGAAGGTCGGCGGCAGCACCGCCGATCTCCAGACCGGCGACACGCTGACCGTCCGTCAGCTGATGCATGCCATGCTGATCCCGTCCGGTGACGATGCCGCGATGGCCCTGGCGGACAACCTCGGCACGGGGGCCACCCAGGACGCACGGATCGCCGACTTCGTGAACCAGATGAACGCCATGGCCCAGGAGATGGGTCTGAAGGGCACGCACTTCGACACCTTCGACGGCGTCTCGAACGGCAACAACCACAGCACCGCCCGCGACCTGGCGAAGCTGGGTCAGCGTGCCATGCTGCAGCCGGTGTTCGCCGACATCGTGAAGGACAAGCAGTTCAAGACGGAGGCCCCGGCGGCCAACGGCCACACCCGGTACTACACCTGGAACACCACCAATGAGCTGCTGGGCAGCTACGACGGTGCCCTGGGTGTCAAGACCGGCAGTGGTCCGGAGGACGGCTACTGCTTCGTCTTCGCGGCCAAGCGGGACAACCGCACGCTGGTCGGCGCGATTCTCAAGGACGACACCGACAAGGCCCGGTTCGACGACGCCACCAAGATGCTCGACTGGGGCTTCGCCCACTGAGCCCGCTGAGCCACTGAACCCACCGAACGTGCACCGCGCGTGAACATGATCCGCGTGGGGCGCTGGAAGGCCCCTGCTCAGTCCCCACCCCCCACGGCGGACGGGCGGGGGCCTTCGTCTGCGTCCCGGACACGCCGTACGCGCCCCTCGCAAGGTCTTCACCAGGGGCCGTCAGACGAAGAAGGCGTTCATCCCGGGCACGTCGGAGAGATAGGTCTCGATACTCGCGATCTTTCCGTCACGGAGCCGGCAGACCGTGGCCAGGTATTCGTCCAGCACGGCGTCCTCCCGGCGCGCGGTGTTGTGCAGGGAGAGCGCCATGTTCTCCCTGCTGACCAGGAGGTGCAGCAACTCGAAGTTCAGGCCGTACGCGGCGATCCGCTGAGCGCGCTCCACCACGGCGTCGCCGCCGTCGGCGGTGCCGGAGATCGTGTTGTCGCCGGGCAGGGTCCAGGTGGCGTCGTCGTGCAGAAGGGCCCGGATGCCGTTCCAGTCGCCCGAGGTGAGGGCCTGGTGGAAGGCGCGCCCGAGGGCGAGGGCGGATTCGTCGGCGGACATAGTGATCCCTTCGGAAGACACTAAAGCGGTGATCTCCGCTTTAGCGCGACTCTAGGCACCCCGACCACTAAGGCGCAAATCTTTGCTTTAGAGTGACCTGGTGAACGCTAACGCACCGACGAGGCGGCCCGGAGGCCGCAGTAGCCGCGTCCGTACCGCCGTGCACAGCGCCGCGGTCGCGCTGGTGGGTGAGCGCGGCGTCGACCAGGTGACTCTCCCCGCGGTGGCCCAGCGTGCGGGGGTCAACCCCAGCACCCTCTACCGGCGCTGGGGCACGCTCGCGGCGCTCCTGGCCGACGTCGCCGAGCACCACGGTGAGACCGGCGCACCCCCGCTCGTCGGTGATCTGCGCACCGACCTGGGGAACCAGGCAGTCTGGACACTGACGGAGCTCTCCCGGCCCGGTGGTATCGCGTTCTTCCGCGCCGAGGTCGCGCCCGACGTCGACGAGCGGCACGACGGACTGCGCGAGTGCCTGCGCAGGGTCGCCGAGCGCTTCCGCCCCGTCCTCGACACGGCACGGGAGCGCGGCGACGCGCCCCCGCCCCTGGAGCAAGTTCTGGACCGGATCGTCGCGCCGCTCTACTTCCGGGTGGTCTTCTCGATCCCCGGTACGGACGAGGCATACGTCCGCGATCTTGTCGCGGGGCTCATCGGGGAGCACTAGATTGAGTTTTGGCCACCGATCGGCTCCTCGCTCCAGCGGAACATGCCCGAAGGCTGCGCATGACTCGGGTCCCTGAGGAGGAGGTGATGAAACCCCTGCCGGGCAGTCATATGGATTCCTGCTGTGTCAGAACCATTTGTCACCCACCCAGTCCGAGTGGACCCGGCGGCGGACGCTGCGGAGTGAGGTGGGTAAGTCGCTCCGAGGTCGAAACTCAAGCTCAAGGTTGTCCCGTAACTGGTGTGGTCCTTGGCGCCTGCTCGGCGCTCAAGGGGTGGGTGGCGAGCGCGGTGACATCGATGTCCACATAGGGGCGGATCGGGAGGCTGTTGAGGGCCTCCACCAGGGTGTCCGCGTCGGGGGCCGACCACAGGCCGATGTTGGCGCGCTTGCCGGGCAGGGTCCACAGCCGGCGCAGTACGCCGTCGGCCATCAGTTCGCGGCCCCGGTCGCGCTCGCGCTCGACCAGGTCGTTGTGGTCGTCCGCGGGGAGTTCGTAGACGCGGGTGGCGTCAATGCGCACCAGGAAGTCCATGGCGGTCTCCGATCGACATTGGTTGATGTTCGTCGAACATCGACTATAGGGACCGGGGCGTTCTAGACTCAAGACCATGCCCCGTCAGCTGCACCATCCCGATCCGCAGGACGTCACGCTCGCCCAGGCGCTGTCGGCGCTGGGGGACCCGGTGCGGTTGCGGATCCTCGCGGTGCTGGCCGACCGGGGTGAGCATCCGCGGGAGGACTTCGACGGTCTGGGCGTCGGCTCCTCGACCGTGAGCCATCACATGCGGACCTTGCGCGAGGCCGGGCTGACCCGGCACCGGCTGGAGGGCACCCGTTGCTTCGTCTCGCTGCGGCGGGACGCGCTGCGGGCGTGCCCGGAGGTGCTCGACGGTGTGCTGCGGGCGGCGGCGGAGGCCCGGTAGCGGCACTGCCTGGCCGACTCGGGTTGCTGACACAGATGCAGCACACCAAGGCGGCAGAGGGGCCGTACGCGACCGTTTGATGACGCCGGCAGTGTCGGGGCAGCTGGATCAGAGGGCTCCGGGGCACCCCGCCGAACAGGCACCGGCAGGGTGTACGAGCAACCGTGGAGCACAGCCGGGTTTGTCTGGAGGGCACCACCAACCTGCCCTCGCAGCAACCCCGGAACCCCTTCCCAGACGCCCGGAACGGAGGAGGATGGCCTCAACACCGTCCCTGTGGAAGGAATTACCGTGCACCGCCGTGACGCACACCCCTCGTACGCCACTGACCACGCCCGTGACCGCCCGTCGGCCGTCCGCCCGTCGGCCAGAACCGGCGGGCCCGCGGCCCCCCTGCTGAATCTGCAGCGCACAGCGGGGAACGCGGCTGTGGCTCGCGCGGTGACCGCTGCCAGGACGGGCGGGCAGCGGCCCACGGAGGCCGCGCCGCCGGTGCAGAGGGCGGAGATGCGGAACACACCCAAGGGTGAGTCGACCGGCTTCGGCGGCTCGCTCGACGAGGACGACGTCCGGCTGCTCACCGAGGCAGCCCACGAGGTCCAGAAGATCATGGAGGAGGCGCGGGCCAAGGACCCGGAGAAGGAGCTACTGCTCTTCATCGGTGTCGGAACGGGCAACCCGGCGGCCGCCTGGGGCAACCCCACTCATGGCGGCGTCGGCGGAATCACCAACGAGAACCAGCATTCCCCCGGCTTCCTCTCGGCGGCCGGAGAAGCGGGCTACACGGTGATCTCGGTCAACTTCAACGTCGGCTCGGGCAAGGAACTCTCCCAGTCCGGTGGTTCCGGCCCCGTGGTGAAGCTGACGGTGCCCGCCCGGTTCCCGCTCGACGCGGACGGCCAGGAGAAGGCGAAGGGCGCCATGGCGGGCCTCCACGCGGCGGCTGGTCAGGCCAACCGTTTCGCCATCATGAACGCCGTCACGCAGGCCGACTACCAGCCCCTGCTCGACCTGGCGGCCGCCAAGTCGAAGGGCCAGTCCGCCTACCTCAAGTCGTACATGCAGACCGGCGAGACCAGCGCCTTCTCCCCGATGAGCAAGAAGAAGGGGCAGCACATCGAAGGCAGCAAGTTCGCCTCCATGAGCGACGTCTTCCTCGCGGACTCGGAGGGGTAACCCCTCGTTCGGGCGCGCTACGAGCCGACGTCGCGGCCCGGCAACCGGCCGTACCACTCGGCCGTACCACTCGGACCTGCCGACCTCATAGGACGGCTGGTCGGCCAGTGTCCCGTCCGGGGTGATTGGCCTAGGGTGATGCTCTGCCCACGATGTGTTACGGAGGGGGACGATCATGGATCCGGAGATCGCTGCGTTAGCAGGCACCGCGGGAACAACACTGGTCACCCTGCTGACCACCGATACCTGGCCCAGCATCAGGGACGGCCTCGTATCGCTGTGGCAGCGTGCCCGTCCCGACAGAGCGCCGCACATCGCCGATGAACTCAACGTGACACGGGCTGAGTTGCTCAGCGCTCAGGCTGTGGGCGACCGGGAGGTCGAAGCTGAAGTCAGGGCGGAGTGGCAGGGGCGCATCCGGCGCCTGGTCGCCGCCCATCCAGAGCTCGTCGAAGAGCTGAGGGCGCTGGTTGCCGAGCTGGCCCCGGATGATGCTGTGGCGCCCGCCGTTACTCAACACGCCACCGCCTCTGGTCGAGCCCGCGTGTACCAGGCGGGCCGCGATATGCGGATCGACGGGACGGAGGGCGGCGCCGCATGAGCGAGGACCCTTCGCCGCGTGCCGCAGCCTACGGGCAGGGGCGGATCTTCCAGTCCGAGCGGGATATCCAGATCACCGAAACCCATCACCATGGCGCACCGGACCCGGCAGCCTCACCCACCGGCCCCGCCTCGGTGCGGGTGGCGCTGACGGCGCCGCTGCGTGCGGCGTTGCGCGACAGGGAAGAGCTGCGCGGGGAACTCCTGGCCGGACTCGACGCCGGTGGCGGGGTGCATGTGTTGCACGGGTTCGGGGGCTGCGGGAAGACCGCGGTGGCACGGTGGCTGTTCGACCAGTCGGCCCCGTCCCGGGTCGCGTTGTGGGTGGATGCTTCGACCGAGTTGCAGCTTCGCGCCGGCATGCTGGCTGTGGCGGCGGACAGGGGAGCGTCCCCGGAGGAAGTGCGGGCCGCCCAGGAGGGCCGCCGGGCCGCGGCCGATCTGGTGTGGCAGCGGCTCGATGCGTCCCCGGAGCCGTGGCTGCTGGTGCTGGACAACGCGGATGACCCGCAGCCTCTGCGGGACGGATGGCTGCGCAGCTCTCCGCGGGGGACGGTATTGGTGACGTCCCGCCAGTCCGCCGATCCCGCCTGGACCGGTGCGGGGGCACGGATACACCGGGTCGACGTCCTGCCGGCTGTGGAGGGTGCGCAGCTACTGCATGATCTGGCACCCGGGGACCACCAGCCCGAAGCGACGATGCGGTTGGCTGCGCGGCTGGGGTTTCACCCGCTGGCGCTCACCCTGGCCGGCGGTTTCCTCTCCCAACAGCTGCTCGAAAGCTGGACAGTCGAGGAATACCTGGAACGACTGGGCGAGGATCCCGCGACCCTGCTGGACCGGGGCGCGAGCCTGGAGAGCGGGGCTCGCGAGCGGCTCAGCCGCACCTGGCAGCTCTCCCTGGACGCCCTGGAACATCGCGGCCTGCCCGAAGCAACAGCCGTATTACGCCTGTTGGCGTGCTGGGGACATGCTCCAGTACCTGTGTCGCTGCTCGCTCCGTCGGCGATGCAAGCGGTGGGCGTACCTGGGCTTGCCGCTGAACGCATCGAAGCAGGGCTGCATGGCCTGTTGTCGGCGTCGCTGGTAGACCTCTTCGAGGTACCGGGCGGTGCAGGTGGGCGACGAGTACGGTGCGTCACCGCGCATGGACTCTTGCTGGAGACAATTGCGGCGGGCGTTCCCGAAGCGCAGCGAGCGGAGCTGTACGGAGCGGCTGCCGCGTTGGTGAACCGGGCCGTACTCGGCGGAGACGCGAATACGGTGCGTCTGGTGGAACCGCACTTGTTGGCGCTCCTGGAGAACAGCGCCACCGCCGACCATGTGCTGGACGCGGCACGCCGGGTGCGAGACATTTACGATGCGGCGGGGCAATGGGCGGACTCTCTTCCTTTCGCCTCGGAATTGGTCAAGGCCGTTTCGAGGGAGGGGGCAGTCGGGGGCGCCGTGGCCATCGCTGACGGAATTGCGCTGGGGAAGACCATTCACATGAGTGGGGACTTCGCTGGAGGGGAGACCGTTCTCAAGAAGGCGCTGGACGCTGCGATGGCGTGGTCGGAGGAAGCGCCGCTTCTTCAAGCCGATGCTTGCGTTCAATTGTCGTTGTGTTACGGAAAAGGCCAGCGGAACGCGGAAGCCATTCGACTTCTCCAAAGGGCTGGCGAGATCAGGCACCGGGTCCTGGGGCCGACGCACGCTGAGACGGCGGAGGCGTTGTTTCTGCAGGTAGACAACCAGTTCCTGATGGGAAACTACGGGGTGTCACTCCGCCTCGCTCAACGGTTGGCGGAACTGCTGCCGAGCCTTCACGGTGAGCGCAGTGACGAGATCGCTGTGCGTGCCCTCTTGGTCATCGCGTCGGCAATGTGGCATGCCCAGGTAGCTCGGACTCCGGGAAGCGTGTGGCGGGCAAGCATTACGGCCCCAGCGGTGGGTGCAGTTGCGGATGTCGAAGCCCAGGGACTCGGGTGGGGCCTGGTGCGGGAGCGAGCACAAGAAGGTCTTGACGCTCACATTGCCCACTTCGGACCCGACCACCCTCAGACAGCTGCAGCTCGGCGCACTCTTGCACTCGCTGCGTGGGAACACGGTGATCAGGAGGCAGCGATCGCCGAACTCAGGAGAGCGGTCGCCATTCGTACCGCGCACCTGGGAGCAGAACACCCGTGGACCATTGCAGCGATTGGGTTCTTGGCCCACTGTCTGGCACTACGAGGCAATGTCGAGGAGGCATCCATCCTGGCTGACAGAGCCTATGCCGACGCGGTCCGCATTCTCGGCCCCCATCACGTCATCAGCGTGCAGTGTGCCGCTGCCCAAAAGGCGGCCTCATCATGAACAGTCGGCTGGGTCAGAGGCCGAATGCGGCGGGGTCCGAGGCGAGGGACAGGAAGTACTCGCGCGGGCTCTCCACGAGCTTGCGTGCCGTGAGGTCCATCAGCCCCGCCACGGCCGTCACTTCCGCCGCCACGGTTCCGTCCGCCTTGCGGATGACCTGCTCGATCCGGAACGTCTTCCGCTCGCCGAACACGAAGGCGCAGGTGACCTCCACGTCGTCGCCGGCGCGGAGTTCACGCCGGTAGCGGATGGTCGTCTCCAGTGTTACGGGCCCGACGCCCTTGTCGAGCAGGTCGCTCTGCTGGATGCCGCCGTGCCGCAGCAGCGACCACCGGGCGTGCTCCGCGTACTGGAGGTAGACGCTCTGGTTGAGGTGACCCTGCGAGTCGGTCTCGTACCCGCGCACGCCGATGCCCACCGAGAACGGTTCTGCGGCCATGTGGTGTCTCCTTCGGGGAGTGGTGGACTCAGGCGTGCTTGAGGTCAGCTACGAACTGGATCCAGGCGGGCGCCCGGAACACGAGCGCCGGGCCGCCGGGGTTCTTGGAGTCCCGGACGGGGACGATGCCGGGGAAGGCGTCGGCTACTTCGAGGCAGTCGCCGCCGTCGCCGCCGCTGTAGCTGGACTTCTGCCAGGTGGCCCCGGACAGGTCATACCTAGAGGTGTGCTTCATGCTCGTAATCCTCCGCCACTGATTCGATCAGGGCCAGGGATTCTTGTGGTGACAGTGCACTGGCCCCGATCAGATCGTAAGTCAGTTCGTGTCGGGCGACCGTGGCTGGATCGTCCACCAGTTGTCCGCTTCCAGGGCCTTGCAGATAGGCCAGTGTCGGCGCCTGTTCGAAGCTCATCAACTTAAGTGAGCCGTTCAGCCCGGCATGTCCACCAGCCGAGAACGGCAGTACCTGCACGATGACCCGGTGTTTCCGTACCAGCGCTGCCACATGCCGCAGCGTCTTGGCCGCCACCGCAGCGCCGCCCACCTTCCGTCGCAGCACCGCTTCGTCAAGTACGACCCACAACAGTGGCGTTGTTGGGTCGGTCAGCAGGTGCGCCCGTTCCAGTCGTGCCGCGACCAGGGCATCGACCACGTCCTCCGTGGCTGTCGGCTGGTACGCCCAGAACACCGCCCGCGCGTACCCCTCCGTCTGCAACAGCCCCGGAATCAGCTGCGGCGCGTACTCCTTGATCGTCGTCGCGTCCGCTTCCGCCTCGGCCGCCGCAGCGAAGTGGTCCGGGTACTTGGACTTGGCCGCAGCCGCGCAGTTCCGCTCGAAGAAACCCCCCGTACCCAGGATCTCGTCGATCTGCCGGGCGTACTCCAGGTGCATCCGGCGGGTGCCCGCCTCCAGCTGGCCGATGAACGAGCCGCTGACGAAGAGTGGCTGGGCCAGTTCCTCCTGGCTGAGGCCCGCTCTCTCGCGGGCGTAGCGGAGTTCGGCGCCGAGGAGGGCGCGTGGGGAGGAGGACGGGTCGAGGTTCTTGGGTCCTGGCATGGGCAACTCCCGGTTCCACGGGTCGGCTTGTTGGGCCCTGGGTACTGTTCAGGCTAGTCCGGACCGGACACGCTGAGTGAGGAAATCAGAACACTCAGTGTGAGAGGCAGTGGTCATGACGCTGACGCAACAAGAACGGATCAGGGCGGCCGAGCAGGCCGTGGAGGACCTGCGGGCGGGGTTCAAGGAGGTCGGGGTCAGCCTGCCGTCGCTGCGGGTGGATCCGGTGTCGTGTGCGAACGCCGAGCCGTTGCCGCTGGTGGAGTTGGGGCGTTGCAACCTGGACACGGCGCTGCGGCTGGCCGCCGTACTCCAGCAGGCGCGGTCATGAGCGGGGCGGTCGAGTACGTCATCGACTCCCGTAGCGGGCGGGTCGGGCAGGTCATGGCGCGGGAGGGCGGCAACGTACAACTGCGCCCGCCCGGCGGCGGACGCGAGTGGGACTGTCCGCCGGACGCGGTGGACCCGGCGCTCCCGGGGGAGGTGCTGCGGGCCCGGGTTGCGGAGATGAACCGGGCGGGGCGGTTGCCGTGATACGGGGGAGCCCCGCAGTAGCGCCGGCGGCTGCTGCGGGGCTCGACTGCCCGGCGCCGAGGCTCCGTCAGGGAATGCTGCGGGAAATGGCCGAGTTGCCTATGGGGGGCGTTGCGGTACGCGGGGATGCTGGGATCGGCCGTTCGAGTGAGGGTAGTGTGTTCATAGGTTGAAGATCCCCCTATGCCCCGTGGTGGCGACCGCGAGTGCAGGTCGTCCGTCCGAGCTCCCGCACGTGACCTCTGAAAGTGGCGCCGATGAATGTGTCGACCGGCGGCGGACAGCTGCGAGGCAGAGCCACCGTAGCAGCCCTCGTCTGCGCGATCGCCCTGATACCCGGGCCGAGTTACGCGGCTCCGAACGACCCCGGGCCGGGGAACGACTCGTCGATCGAGCGGATCCGTACCGAACTGGACGGCCTCTACCGCCAGGCCGAGGTGGCCACCGAGGCGTACGACGCCGCCAACGAGAAGGCGACAAAGCAGACGAAGCGGCTGGCGTCGCTGCAAACGGAACTCGCCCGCGCCGAGGGCCGGGTGAACGACCTGAACGACCTCGTGGGTGCGGCGGCCAGGACGCAGTACCGCGGGGGCTTCCTCGCCTCCACGGGCATCCAGTTGCTGCTCGGTGACCATGCCGACCAGGCGCTGAACGAGGCATCCCAGACCCGCCAGGCCATGCAGGGCATCGCCAACGCCACCGCCACCCAGAAGACCGCCCGCACGGAGCTCGACGGGCGGACCGACGCGGCCGCGAAGGAGTTGCGCGAGCTGAAGCGCACCCGCGCGGACAAGGCCGGGGCGAAGAAGAAGATCGAGCAGAAGATCGCCGAGGCCGAGCGGATCGAATCGGGTCTCGAGGAGAAGGACACCCGCAAGCTGGCCCAGTTGGAGAAGCAGCACGAGGACGAGTCCAAGTCCAAGTGGACGGGCAGCGGGGGTTCTTCGGGCCGAGGCGGCAGCAGGACGAAGGTGAGCGGCGCGGCCGGGAAGGCCGTCGGCTTCGCCATGGCCCAGATCGGCAAGCCGTATATCTGGGGCGCCGTCGGCCCCTCGTCGTACGACTGCTCGGGGCTCACCTCCGCTGCGTGGGCGGCTGCCGGGCACCCCATCCCCCGTACCTCGCAGGCGCAGTGGCAGGGACTGACCCGGGTCAGCCTGGCATCCGCGCGGCCCGGAGACCTGATCATCTACTACAACGCCACGCACGTGGGCATGTACATCGGCGGCGGACAGGTCGTCCACGCGCCACGGCCCGGACGCACGATCACGACCGCGCCGGCCGCCTCCATGCCCATCCTCGGCGTCGTCCGACCCGGAGTCTGAGCAGATGTCCCAGTCACTGACACCCCGTGATGAGGGGAACCTGCCCGCGCTCAGCGCACAGCCGCTGATCCGTCTCGACGCGTACGTGGCCGAGGACGGGTCGACGGTGGTCAACGGGCATCTGCTGGAGATGGGCGGTATGCGGCCGCCCAACGAGGCGATCCTCGACGCCATCACCATGTTCGCCCGCACCCTGGGGGCCCCGGTGGCGGCGACCGTCATCGACCGCAGCGTGCAGCAGGTGGCGCGGCTTCGGGTGTACCCCGACGGCTCCAGCCGGACCATCGCCGAGAAGGAGGACCTGCCGCCCGGACCCGAGCGGACCGCCGCGGAGGAGGCGGCGTTTCCGCCGCTTGCCCGTGTCGAGCGGATCATCCAGCACGCGCGGCGCGAGGAGTTGCACGCCGGGTTCGTCCTCGCCAGCGCACTGCGGGAGCATCTGACGCTGCGCAGGGGCGCGGAGGACGAACTGTCCATGGAGGCAAGGGCGATCGAGGCGTACCTCGCCTATCTGCGCGGCGACTACACGACCTCCACCGTCCTCGCGCTGACCGTGGCGCGCATCCGCTGCCGCACCGACCTGAAGCGGGCCGCGCCCGAGGTGGCCCGTGCCACCGCGGCCTGGCAGCGGATGTCGGGCGAGGGGCAGGTGGGGACCCGGGGGCAGGAGCTGCTGCACATGTGGGAGCGGTTGGCCCAGGAGGGCCTGTTGCAGGAAGCGTCCCACCACACCATGGCCCAGGCCGTCCGGAGCCGGCTCGAACGGGGCAGCCAGTACGTGACGGGGCCGGCCACTGGTCCGGCGGCAGCCCTGACCGCGGGTCAGGGACCGGCGCAGGGATCTGCTCAGGGACCGGCTCAGGGGCCGGTCGCCCCCGAGGACAAGCCGCTCGCGCCCACCCGAAGGGGGCTGCGGCGCTTCACCAGGTGGCCGGGCCGGTCAGCCGACTGAGGCGCCGTCCGTCCCCCGTCTCCGCGCCACCCCGGCCCGTCCCGCGCTGTCCCGGCCCGGCCCGGCCCGTTCGGAATCGGATCAGGCCGTGCTCGGTGCGTTCTCGGGTTCAGGAGCGGTCGGGCCGGCGTCCGTCGGTGAGGCGGCCGGGGCCGTCGTCGGACCGCCCGCTGCTTCCGCCGCCTCTACGTTGAACTCCGCCAGCATCGCCCTGCTGAAGCCGAAGAAGTACGTCGCCACGAAGCCCGTGACATAGCCCGCCAGCAGGCCGCCCGCGTAGATCGCGATCGACGTGGTCAGCGTGTGGTCGCCCTTGAGCAGCGGGAACAGCGCCCAGCCCGAGGGGCCGATCGCTGTGGAGCCGACCGTGGTGCCCAGCTGGTTGAAGAGGCCGACGAAGCCGCCGCCGAACGCGCCGCCGATGCATGCCGTGATGAACGGGCGGCCCAGCGGGAGCGAGACACCGTAGATCAGTGGTTCGCCCACGCCCAGGAAGCCCGCCGGGAGCGCCGACTTGATCGTCTTGCGGATCGACGGGTTCTTCGGGAGGCGCAGATAGACCGCGATGGCCGCACCGACCTGGCCCGCGCCCGCCATGGCCAGGATGGGGAGCAGCACGGTGAAGCCCTGCTGCTGGATCAGCGTCGTGTGGATCGGGATCAGCGCCTGGTGCAGCCCCAGCATCACCAGCGGGAGGAACAGTCCGCCGAGGACGAAGCCCGCGCCCGCGCCGCCGTGCGCCAGCAGCCAGGTCGCGAAGGTGCCGATGGCGGTGGACACCTGACCCGCCACGTACATCAGGCCGAAGAGCGTGACCAGGCCCGAGGCCAGCACCGTGATGGTCGGGGTGAGGAGTACGTCCAGGGACTGCGGCATCCAGTGCCTGCACCACTTCTCGACGTACACCGCCAGTACCGCCGCGCCCAGTGCGCCGAGGACACCGCCCTGGCCGGGGGAGAGCTTCTCGCCGAAGGCGGTCACGTTCGTCACGCCCGGGAAGACGATGATCGCCGCGACCGCGCCGCCCAGGATGGGCGTCCCGCCGAATTCCTTCGCCGTGTTGTAGCCGACGAAGACCGCGATGAGCGCCATGAAGCCGGACGCGATGGCGGCGAGCGCCGGGGTGACGCCCGGCAGCCAGCCCGCGTTGACCAGCAGGCCGTTGATGCCGGCGATGATGCCGCAGCCGATGAGGGCGGGGATCAGCGGTACGAAGATGTTCGCGATCTTGCGCAGGAAGAGCTTGAACGGCGTCGCGTTCTTCGCCTTCCGCGCCGCCTTGATGGCCGCGCCCTGGGCGGCCAGCTCCCCGGCGCCGGCGGCCCCGCCGGAGGGGGCGCCCGCCCCGGCCGGTTCCGCTTCGGGCGCCGCCGCCCGGCCCTCCGCCACCAGCGCCTCGAACTCCGGCGTGACGCGGGCGACCGTGCCGGGGCCCAGCACGATCTGGTACGTGTCGTCCTCGACCACACCCATGACGGCGGGCAGCGCCTTCAGGGCCTCCTCCTGCACGAGCGAGCGGTCGGCGAGGCCCAGCCGCAGGCGGGTCATGCAGTGGACGGAGGAGGTGACGTTCCGGGCGCCGCCCACGAGCGGCAGGATCGCGGCGGCGGTGGCGCGGTTCTTGTCCACCGGAGTGGCCGGGGTGCCCGGGGCGCCGGGGGTGTCGGGAGTGTTCGGCGTGCTGGGAGTGTCCATGGTCCGTGGTGCCTCTGGTTCAGGTGGCGCTCCATCGGAGCGGGAGAACCAGAGTCAACGCGTGCGGGCCGTGGACTGGAGAGCGGCGCGCAGATGTCCCCCGGTCGCTTCGAGAAGGTGCGTTGCGGTGGGGGCGTCCACGGTGCCCAGGATGATGAGGATGGCGGTCTTCACCTCGCCCTCGGCCGCGGTCAGCGCCTTCTCGATCTCGGCGTCGTCGGCGCCGGTCGCGAGCGCGACGATACGGCGCGAGCGGGCCCGGAGCTTCTCGTTCGACGCCCGGACGTCGACCATGAGGTTCCCGTACGTCTTGCCGAGCCGGATCATGGTGATCGTCGAGAGCATGTTGAGGACGAGCTTCTGCGCGGTGCCTGCCTTGAGCCGGGTCGAGCCGGTGAGCAGCTCGGGTCCGACGACGACCTCGATGCCGTGCTCGGCGGCATCCCCCAGCGCGCTCTGCGCGTTGCAGGAGATGCCGAGGGTGAGGGCGCCGAGCGCACGGGCGTGCTCGACCGCGCCGATCGCGTACGGGGTGCGGCCCGACGCCGAGACGCCGACCACGGTGTCGTCGGCGGTGAGGTGCAGCGCGTCCAGGTCGGCCGCCGCGAGCTCCTTGGAGTCCTCGGCGCCCTCGACCGCCTTGACCATCGCGGACGGGCCGCCCGCGATCAGGCCCAGCACCTCGGACGGGTCGGTGTTGAAGGTCGGCGGGCACTCGCTGGCATCCAGCACGCCCATCCGGCCGGCGGTCCCGGCGCCCGCGTAGACGAGCCGGCCACCGCGTGCCATCCGCTCGGCGGTGGCGTCGATGGCGGCGGCGATCTGCGGGAGCTGCGCGGCGACGGCGGCCGGAACGGTGGTGTCCTCACCGTTCATCAGCCGGGCGATCTCCTCGGTGGGCAGCTGGTCGATCTCGGCGAGCTCGGGCCGGAACGCCTCGGTGGTGAGGGTGTCCAGCTGGGCGCGCAGCGCTCCGTAGTTGTTGGAGGCGGTGGAGGTCATGGTGTGCGGCTCTTTCCGGTTCAGCGCTTCTGCGGTCGTGCGGTGCGGTGTTGCGGGGTTGCGGTGCTGCGATCGCTCGGTCGGTGGGAGGCGGCTCTGCGGTGGTTCCGAGGGGGTGGTTCCGAAGGGGGTGGCTCCGTGGCGGGAGGAGGGGCTCAGCGGCTGCCGTTGGTGCGCGGGGTGTGGCGGTGGGCCAGTGCCTCGTACGAGGCGGCGAGCGCCGGGGCCGCCCGGTCGTACGTCCGCTGCATGACCCCGATGAACAGGCAGTCCACGACCAGTAGCTGGCTGGTACGGGAGGACATCGCGGCGGGCCGCAGTTCGCTCTCGCGGGCGGTGGACGTGGTGAGTATGTGGTCGGCGTACTGCGAGACGCGGCCGTCCGGGCGGCCGGTGATCGCGATCGTGGTCGCCCCGTGCTCGAAGGCGGTGTGCAGCGGCTCTATGACGTCACCGGTGGCGCCGGAGTGGGTGATCGCGATGGCCACGTCGCCGGAGCGGAGCTGCACGGCGTTGGTGACGGCGAGGTGCGGGTCGCTGTGCGCGTGCGCTATCAGCCCGATGCGCAGCAGCTTCTGCGCGAGGTCCTGGCCGACCAGCGAGGAGGCGCCGACGCCGTAGATGTCGATGCGGCGAGCGGTCGCGAGCGCGGAGACCGCGGCGCCGAGCTGGACGGTGTCCAGGGCGGCCGCGGTGTCGGCGAGGGTCTGCTGCTCGTCGTAGGCGAGCTTGGCGACGACGTCCGCGATCGGGTCGTCGACGGCGATGTCCGCGGTGACGGCGGGGGCCCGGCCGGACTGCTGCTGGGCGGCGAGCCCGGCGAGGGCGAGGCGGAGATCCCGGTAACCGGGGTAGCCGAGTATGCGGGCCGTACGGACCACGGTGGCCTCGCTGGTGCCGGTGAGTTCGGCGAGACCGGTGACCGTGAGGGCCGCGCAGCCTGCCGGATCGCCCGCGACGGCCTCGGCGACCAGCTGCATGGAGCGGGTCATGGAGGGGGCCAGGGTGCGGACCTTGGCGGCCAGGGCGGCGGGGGCGGGAGGGGCGGAAGCGCCAGTGAAAATTTCCTTCACGTTGTTGGTCACATGTGAAAGATATTTTCGCACCCAGGGGGCGTCAAGCCCCTGCGCCCGCCCCCTCCGTCCGCCGGCTCCTCGCCCGGCCGGTTCTCTCCCCGACCGGGGACAATGGAGTCATGGATCCCGTCACTCCCCTGGAACAGTCCCTGCACGAAGCGCGGGCTCTGGTGCTCGCCGATCTCGCGTCCCGCGATGTGGCCGAGGCCGATGTGGTCTCGCTGGTGGAGGACGCGGTGACGCATCGCCGCTGGTGGGTGGAGCAGTGGCCGCAGGGCGCCGAGTTCGTCGCCGGTCTGGTGGCCCAGGACGTCCAGGACGCGCTCCTCGAACGGTACGGCCGCTGGCCGCTCTGCCCCGTCTGCCAGGACCCGCACGCACTGGAGGTCGAGCCCGAACTGGGCCCCGACCCGCACTGGGTCTGCGCCAAGGAGGCCGTGATCGTGGCCCCGGTGGGCGCGCTCTCGTGACGCTGTACATCGACCCGCCGACCTGGCCGGGCCACGGCAGGATGTGGTCGCACCTGGTCAGCGACGTCTCGTACGAGGAACTGCACACGTTCGCCGCTGCGCTGGGCTGCCCGGCCCGTGCCTTCGAACGGGACCACTACGACCTGCCGTCGCACCGGTACGCGGACGCGGTGGCGGCGGGAGCGGTCGAGATCGGCTCGAAGGAGCTGGTACGCAGACTCACAGCGGCCGGGCTGCGCCGCCCGAAGGGGCGGTCGGCGTAGGCGGGTCTGTCAGACCGGGAAGGCGCCGGTGTCCAGGATGCCGCCGAAGGGGTCCGGCAGCTTCATCTGCTCGCCGAACGGGATGCGCTCGCTGTGCTTGTACGCGCCGTTCAGGGGCGCGCTGAAGAGAGTGGTCGTGGGGCCGTGTTCGTCGAACCGGTCGATCAGGAGATACGCGGGCACGGGTGCGTGCGCATAGGCCCAGAGCTTCTTGGTCCGGTCGTCCTTGGCGTTGCTCCTCGACGTGATCTCGACAACGAGCAGCGCTTCGGCGGCGTCCACGGGGTCGCTGGTGTCGGGGTCGGCCGCAGCGATGAGCGACTTCGGCATGACGACCAGATCGGGAACGTACAGCTTGCCCAGGGGGGCAATGTGGATGCCGAGGGTCTGGTAGATGCCCAGATCCTCGGCGAGTGTCCGGTACAGGACGCGCTGGATGGATTCCGCGATGCCGTTGTGATGTGCGTGTGGCGGCGGTACCAAGGCGATCTGCCCTCCGTCGATCTCGGCGCGCCACCCCTCGGGCACGTCCAGCTCCCGCCAGGCCCGCAGCAGGTCGTCCCACGGACGACGGTGCGGCATCCGGTCGTTCTCGGCCATCGCGGCGGTCATCGCGACTCCCTTCTTCGGTGGCCCGACGGGGCGAGCGTAGATCGACAGCGGTGGCCGGTCGCACCGCTTTGCTCAGCGTCCCACGAACGAGTGAGCGCCGCAGCAACCCTGACCCGGCAGGTCAGGCGGTCTCCGTCGCCACTGCTTCCGCTGCCTTCGCTTCCGCTGCCGGGGCGAGGTCCGAGGAGCGGGCCACTACCCGCGACTGGGACCTGTGCAGCCGCAGTGAGGCCGTCACCGCGATGATCGCCACCACTGTCATGGCCGCGCCCGCCCACGCCGTAGCCGCGAAGCCGAAGCCTCCGCTGATCACCGCGCCGCCCAGCCAGGGGCCGCCCGCGTTGCCCAGGTTGAAGGAGGCCGTGGTGGTGGCGCCCGCCAGGGTGGGGGCCGCGCCCGCCACGTTGAACATGCGGGCGTTCAGCGCCGGGGCCGTGTAGAAGGCCGAAGTCCCCAGCAGGAACGAGAGGACCACCGCAGCGGCCGGGTTGTGGGCCAGCAGGGCCAGGGCCACCAGGAAGACCGTCGAAGCCGCGATGCCGGTCAGCAGGACACCGAAGAGGTGCGCGTCCGCGACCCGGCCGCCCACCGTCGTACCGACCAGCGCACCCACGCCGAAGAGCGCCAGCACCGTCGGGACCCAGCTGTCGGCCAGCCCCGCCACGTCCGTGAGCAGCGGTGCCAGATAGCTGAACGCGCAGAAGACACCGCCGGCGGCGAGCGCCGTAATGACGATGGACAGCCAGACCTGGCGGTCGCGGTAGATGCTCAGCTCGGTACGGAGCCGGGGCCGTTCGGCGGGCAGCGGGATCCGGGGGATCAGCGTGGCCACCCCGACGAGGGCGATGGCCGATGCCAGGCCCACCGCCCAGAACGCCGAGCGCCAGCCCAGGTGCTCGCCGAGGAACGCGCCGGCGGGGACCCCGAGGACGTTCGCGATGGACAGGCCGCCGATCATCACCGCCATGGCGCGGGCGCGGGCGTTCACCGGCACCATCGCGATGGCCACCGCCGCGCCGACGGCCCAGAAGCCCGCGCAGGCGAAGGCGCTGATGACGCGCGAGGCGAACAGCAGCGCGTAGTTCGGGGCGAGCGCGCCCGCCACCTGGCCCAGGCCGAAGACGGTGATGAGGGAGATCAGGGTGGTGCGGCGGGGCAGCCGCAGGGTGGCGACGGCGAGCAGCGGGGCGCCGACCACCATGCCGATCGCGAAGGCCGATATCAGCAGGCCGGCCTGCGGGATGGACACGTTCATGTCGTCGGCTATGTCGGGCAGCAGCCCGGACAGCATGAACTCACTGGTGCCCAGCGCAAAGACCGCGAGCCCCAGGATGTGGACGGCGAGCGGCATACGGGCACGTTCGGTGGTAGCGGGCATACCAGGTGGCAACGACGGCGTAAGAGATCACATTCCCGCGCCGGGGGCCCACGCCGGGGCGGTGCGAGGCCCGCGCCCGGGGCGGGTTCGTGACGCCTTGTGAGCGTGGTGCGGGCGGGGCCGCTGGAGCGGGGGACGGGCTCCGGTGTGGCCGGATGGTGTGGCTGAGTGGTGCAGGTCTGGTGTTCCCAGGTGGTGCGGGTGGGTGGTGCATGGTCACGCTGTGCATGTCACGGGGGAGTTGGGGGAGGAGCACAGGCATGACGGTGAGCACAGAAGCCCAGGAGGCGGACGACGGGCCGGTGAACGGCGCGTACGTCATGGACACCCGGCATGGCCAGGTCGGCGAGGTCATCGGGCACGGTGCCGGGTTCGTAAGGCTGCGGCCGCCGGCGGGCGGCGCCGAGTGGGAGTGCCCCGAGGACGCACTCCGGGCGGTCACCGCACGTGAGCAGCTGATCGCCCGCACCGCGCTGGCCAACGCGCGCAGCCGGGGCGACGTCTGCCGGTGACCGGTTGACGTGGCTGACCCGGTTGGCCCCGGCTGGATCGGCTGCGTCAGGGCGTCAGAGCGTCAGCAGTTCCAGTTCCGTGGCCAGGTTCTGGCGTGCCCTCGGCTCCCACTGCGCCTGACCGTGGTCCGTGTGGAACAGTCTCGGCAGCCCGAGCAGTTCACGCAGGACCGCCGAGCGGCCCTCGCGGAAAGCCTGGTCCGGCACGAACGCGTACTCCTCCCGTACAGCCGCCGCGTACTGCCCGTACACGGCGGGGGTCGCCGCCAGGATCGCCAGGTCCGCGTCGGACAGCACCTCACCGTTGGTGTCGCCGGGCTGCGGATCGTGGCCGGCGGTCAGCCGGACCAGACGGGCCACCTCCGCCGTACGGGCCTCCGGCACCCCCGCCTCGGTGAGCGCCCGCTCGGCCAGTTGGGCGCTGCGCTCCTCGTTCTCCGAGCGGTCCGGCCGGTACACCGCGTCGTGGAACCAGGCGGCGAGCCGCACGGCCGCCGGGTCGGCCGCGTGCCCGGCGAGGGTGTCGATGTGATCCAGCACGGCAGTGAGATGGGCGGTCGTGTGGTACCGCCGGTGGGGCTCGGCCCAGCGCGCGAGCAGGTTCTCGGCGTACGGACCCGGATCGGGCGCCTCGGGCGCGGCGGAGCCTTCGCGGGCGGCGATGAGGGCCTGGTGCCAGCGGGTGGCGAGGTCGTGGGGCGCGTCCTGGGGCATGGGGCCATTGTGCCGGTGCCGGGCATGGTCCTGTACGTCCTTGGTACGGCCTTGGCGCCGCCTCGTACGTCCTCGGCACCGCCCTGTGGAGCCGGATCCGGGCTGCGGAGGCATGGGGCCGGGCCGTAGGGTGTCCACTGGACTAGACCTGTAGCCCGAAGCCCGAAGCCCGAAGCCCGCGAAGATGGGGAATTGATGAGCAACCGTGCAGTTCTGGAGGTGATCGCGCTCTCAGTCGAGGACGCGATCGCCGCCCAGGCCGGTGGTGCCGACCGCCTTGAACTCGTCACCGACATGGCGGCCGACGGACTGACACCGTCCCGTGAGACGTTCGCGGCGATCCGCGCGGCCGTCGACATCCCGCTGCGCGTGATGCTGCGGCTCGCCGACGGGTTCGCTGCCGGTGACATCGACGCGCTCGTGGCGGTGGCACGGAACCTGCGGGCCGAGGGCGCCGACCAGTTCGTGCTCGGTTTCCTGGACGCCGACGGCAACCCCGACCTGGTGGCGGTCGAGCGGATCGTCGCCGAGATCGAGGGCTGCCCGTGGACGTTCCACCGGGCGATCGACCGCGCGGCCGACCGCGACGCGCTCCGCAAGGAGCTCGCCGACCTGCCGGGGCTCGACACCTTCCTCACGGCGGGCTCGCCCACCGGGGTCTCCGACGGGATGCCGACCCTGCTCGCCGAGGCGGCGCGCAGCGGTCAGCCGGGGTACGAGGCGCAGATCCTGGTCGGTGGCGGGCTGCAGCTCGAACACCTTCCGCGGCTGCTGGGCGCGGGGGTCGACGCCGTACACATCGGGGGCGCGGCCCGGCCGGGTGGCTGGGAGCTGCCGGTCGACGCGAGTGCGGTGCGGGAGTGGCGGGGCGCGCTGGACGCCGGCTGAGGCTGTCCGGGGCTCCGGCCCGGACCCCCGCTCGGGGCTCCGGCCCGAATCCCGCGCCGGACCCGCTCCGGACCCCGCCCGGCCCCCGCTCCCGGCGCTCCGCCCGCGAGGCCGGCGCCGCCTCAGCCCAGTTGCTCCGGCAGCGGCAGTGCGTGCGTCACGACCAGGCCCGACACCGCCCTGGTGAGCGCAACGTACAGGCGGCGCAGGCCCGTTCGTACGTCGGGTTCGCCCGCCACCACCGCCGCCGGTTCGTCCAGGACCACGTAGTCGTACTCCAGGCCCTTGGCGAGCGAGGCCGGTACCAGCGTCAGCCGGGAATCGGCGCTGGTCTCCTGCCCCGGTTCCAGATGCGCGAGGCCCGCCGCCGTCAGTGCCGCCGACAGGGCGGGGATGCGGGCGTCGGCCGCGATCAGGCCCGTCGAGCCCTCGTGGCGCAGCGAGTCCCGGCAGGCGGTGACGGCCGCCGCGTCCAGGCCGTCGGGGTCCGGGACCGTCCGTACCTCCAGCGAGCCCGGGTTCTCCCGTACGGAGGAGACGGGCGCCAGCCCCGGTGACATGTGCGGCAGCAGCCGGGACGCGTACGCGATGACCTCGCGCGGTACGCGGAAACCGGCCGTCAGCTCCTCCACGTGCGCGTCGCCCTTGCCCAGGTGGTGCAGCGCCTCGGCCCAGCCGGACGTCGCCCAGGGCGTGGTGCCCTGCGCCAGGTCGCCGAGGATCGTCGCCGATCCGGTCGTGCAGCGGCGGCCGACCGCGCGGTACTGCATCGGGGAGAGGTCCTGCGCCTCGTCGAGGACGACATGGCCGAGCGAGTGCGTACGGGCGACCAGATCGCCCGCCTCGTCGATCAGTACGGCGTCCGCCAGGGACCACTTGGCGGACTTCACCGATCTGGCCGGCTTCGCCCACAGGATCGTCCGCTGCTCGTCGCCGGTCAGGATGCCCTCCGCGTGCACGGCGAGGAACTCCGCGTCGCAGAGCAGCCGCAGCACCAGCTTGTCCGGATCGACCTGCGGCCAGGCCGCCTTGACCACGGCCTTCACCGCGGGGTTGCGGGCCACCGCGTCCTGTACCCGGTCGTCGGGCGCCTCGCCCGCCTGTTCCATCCGGACCAGGACGGCGTGCGCGATGCGCTGCGGGAGCGCGTCGCGGGCGGCGCCGTAGCGGATGTCGCGGGCCAGCAACTCGTTGACGATCTCCTCCAGTTCGTACGCCGGGATCCGCCAGCGGCGCGAGCCCCGTACGACCATCGTGGGCTCGGTGGGCAGCGTCACATGCGAGCGCAGGGCCCGGCGCAGCACCTCCGCCATCCGGGCGTCGCCCTTGATGACGGCGGCCTCGGCGGTGTCGGTGCCCCTGATCTCGACGCCCGCGACCAGATCGTCGACCGTGGCCTGCTTGACCTCCAACTCGCCCAGGGCGGGCAGGACTTGCTCGATGTAGTGCAGGAAGGACCGGTTCGGCCCGATGACCAGGGTGCCGGTGCGGGCCAGCCGCTCGCGGTGCGCGTACAGGAGGTACGCGACCCGGTGCAGCCCCACGGCGGTCTTCCCGGTGCCGGGGCCGCCCTGGACACACACGGTGCCGCCGAGGTCGGACCGTACGATCTCGTCCTGCTCGGGCTGGATGGTCGCCACGATGTCCCGCATCGGTCCGACGCGGGGCCGCTCGATCTCGGCCTGGAGCAGCTTGCTGGTGGTGTGCTGGTCGGACGCGGCCGGGGAGGTCAGATGCTCGTCCTCGTACGCGGTCAGCTCACCGCCGGTGTAGCCGAAGCGGCGGCGCAGCCCGATGTCCATCGGGTTCTTGGTGGACGCCCGGTAGAACGGCTGCGAGACGGGGGCGCGCCAGTCGATGACCATCGGGTCGCCCTCGGCGTCGTGCACATGGCGGCGCCCGATGTAGAAGCGCTCGCCCTCGCCGCCCTCGGCGAGGTCCGCGCCGGGAGCGTGCTGGTAGTCGAGCCGGCCGAAGAAGAGCGGGGTGTGCGAGAGGTCGGCGAGCGCCTTGATGCGGTCGTCGATCTGCGCCTGCAGGACAGCGGCGTTGACCCAGTTCGCGGTGACGTCGCGGATGTCGAGCCCCTCGACGTCCTCGCGCATCGCGCGCAGGGCCGCGCGGGAGCCGGAGAGGTGCGCCCGTTCCCGGCCGAGCGGGTCGGCGGCCGTCTCGTCGAGTACGTCGTCGAGTACGTCGTCGGGAATGTCCTCGGGAATGTCCTGCGTGACGTGCGTGGGCACGGTGTGGCCTCCGGGCGGGTACGGCTGAGCGCGGCGTGACAGCCTCCGGTACCGGCCGGACGGCGACGCTCCCTGGGGGAGGCGGGGAAGCGACGATTGTAGTCACCTGGTGAGGGCGGGGGCCAACGGTTTTTTAGGGGCCTTTCTACGGATCGACGGAGGTCCCTTTCCGGAGACCGCTGTACGGGGACCGCTTCACGGGGACCCACGGCGATCCACGGGGACCGCGCCCCCGCACGGGAGGCTCAGCCGTGGGCCTGCTGGGCGTGCTGGGGCAGCAGGCCCACCAGCAGCAGTGTCAGGAGGCCCAGACCGGCGGTGATGCCGAAGACCAGTTCGGCGGCGGCGAGGCAGGAAGGGAGGGACAGCTGTCCGGCGCGGGCGAAGAACACCGTGCCGAGGGCGGCGACGCCGATGGCGCCGGCGAACTGCTGGACGGCGTTGAGCAGGCCCGCGCCGGTGCCGACTTCCTCGGCGGTGGCATCGCCGATGATGAAGTCGACCAGTGGGACGAACACCAGCCCGGAGCCGAAGCCGGTGAACAGCAGCGCGGGCGCCAGGTTCCAGACGGTGATGCCGGCGCCCCAGTGAGCGACGGACCACCACAGGGCCAGCAGGCCGATGACGGCGATGGACAGCCCCAGGTGCAGGGTGGTGCGTCCCAGCTTCTCGGCGAGCACGGCGCCCGCGAGCAGGACGGCGACGGCGGTGCCGAGGGCCCAGGGGATCAGGGTGAGGCCGGTGCGCAGCGGCGTCCAGTGCAGGCCCTGCTGCAGCAGCAGGTTGATGACCAGGACGAACGCGCTCAGTGACGCGTAGAACCCGGCCACGATCACCAGGCCGACGACGAAGCTGCGCTTGCGGAACAGCGACGGTGTGATGACCGGGTGCTCGCTGTGCCGTTGGGAGACGACGAACAGTCCGAGCAGGACGACCGCGGCGGCCATCATGACGTAGGTCCAGGCGGGCCAGCCGAGGTCGCGCCCCTGGATGAGCGGGACGATGAGCAGGGCCGAGGCCGCGGTGAGCAGGCCGACGCCGGTGAGGTCGAGGCGGGCCGCCGGATCCTCCCCGCCGCGGTGCGGCAGGACGCGCCAGGCGAGCGCGCCGGCGACGGTGCCGAGCGGGACGTTGATCAGGAAGATGGAGCGCCACTGGCTGCCGAACAGGTCCAGGTGGAGCAGCCAGCCCGCCAGGATGGGCCCGGCCACCATGGTCAGGCCCATCAGCGGGCCGACCGGGGTCAGCGCCTTGCGCAGGTGCCGGGGCGGGAAGACGACCTTCACCAGGGCCAGCCCCTGCGGGATCATGACCGACCCGCACAGGCCCTGGAGTGTGCGGGCGACGATCAGGAAGACCACGTGGGGGGCGAGACCGCAGGCCAGTGAGGCCAGGGTGAAGCCGGTCATGCCGAGCAGGAAGAGCCGCCGGCGACCGAGCAGGTCTCCGAGCCGCCCCGAGGTGACCAGGCCGAGTGCGAAGGCCGCGGTGTAGGCGCTGAGCACCCACTGCACCGTCACCTGGCCGCCGCCGAGGTCGGCGCGGATGGACGGGCCGGCGAGGTTGGCGACGCTGGAGTCGATCAGATCCATGAGGTCGGCCGTGACCACGACGATCAGGACGAGCCATGCGGTGCGCATCGGCAGTTCGGTGGGGGCGGGCGCTTGGGATGTGCGTTCGGTAATGGACACGAACACTGTTCTACAGTGGATCGGTGTTCCTGCCAATACGAACACTGTTCTTTGTGTTGTGGAACACCGTTCCCCGGCTCGCTAGACTTGCCCGTATGTCACCGACCCCGCAGCAACGGCGCGCAGCGCGGCACCAGCTCGGCACCGGCTCCGGCGCACCCGCGGCCCGACGTGGACCGTCCGGCGGGCGCAAGAAGCCGATCACGGTCGATGCCATCATCAGCACCGCGTTCGGCATCGTGGAGAGAGAGGGCTACGGAGCCCTGACGATGCGGCGCGTGGCCACCGAGCTGGAGACGGGACCGTCGTCGCTCTACGCCCACGTGGTCAACAAGGAAGACCTGGACGAGCTGCTCATCGGCCGTCTGTGCGCCGAGGTCGACCTGCCCGAGCCGGACCCCGCTGTCTGGCGTCGGCAGCTCATCGATGTCTGCACCCAGCTGCGCGACCAGTATCTGCGGTACCCGGGTATCTCCCAGGCGGCCTTCGCCGCCGCTCCGTCCAACCTGGACACGCTGCGCTTCAGCGAGGGAATGCTCGCCATTCTGCTCGCCGGGGGCATCGAACCGCAGGCTGCCGCCTGGGCGATCGACTCACTGTCGCTCTACGTCAACGCGTACAGCCTCGAAGTCTCCCTGGCCAGCAAGCGGCTCAGCAGCAGTGACGACAACTGGGTCGTCAGCCGCGACGAACTGCTGCGCCGATTCGCCGCGCTGCCCGACACCTTCCCCCAGACCAAGCGCTACGCCACCGAACTCACCGCCGGGACCATCCATGACCGCTTCGACTTCACTGTCGGCCTGATGATTGACGGGTTGCAGGGTTCACGGCGGGATCCGGACCCAGGGCCGGATCGGTCCGGATGACCGTACGACGACGTCTGGGCGGGCCGTGAGGTCAATACGCCTGTGACAGAACGAAGACCTCGTGGAGGACCCCCTGTAACTCGGTGCGAGATAGAAATAGTTCAGACCGCACGCACCGCCCAACTGCCTGGGGAAACACCATGAAGTACACCCGCATCACTGCTCTCGCCGCCGTCAGCCTCGCCGCCACCCTCTCGCTCACCGCCTGTGGCAGCGACAACTCCGCGCAGGGCTCGGTATCCAAGGACTCCTCGTCCACCGCGGGCTCCTCCTCCTCGGACAACCAGTCGTCCTCGGACACCGGCTCGAAGTCGCAGAGCAGCTCCGGCTCCGACGGCTCGCAGGCCGACAACGCGAAGTCGGGCTCCGGCCAGGACACCGCGGCAGAGACAACCTCGAACGGCACGGCGGCCGGCGGCAAGACCACGTTCTGCAAGACCAAGGACCTGGCCATAGACGCCGCGCCCGACTCGGCGGACCCCGGCAGGGTCAACATCACCATGATGAACCGGGGGGCGACCACCTGCTCGGCAACAGGCTTCGCGGGCGTCGACATCAAGGACGCCGACCACACTTCGAACCCCATCGAGCGCGGCCACGCCCAGCCCCGTATCACCACCCTCAAGCCCGGCGACGCCGCTGTCTTCGACATCGCCTACACCGCCGACAACAGCGGCAACAGCCTCTCCTCCCCGACCAACATCCTGGTCACACCCCCGAACGAGACCCACACCGTGACCCTGAACTGGCCCACCGGCGCAGGAGACATCAAGGGCGCCTACACCGACGTCCAGGTCTACCCCACCCACACCGTCAACTAGGGGTGAGGGGTGCGGTCGGCCCGCGTGGCCCATTGCCGTACGCGGCCCGGGACTTGACCGTCCCAGGGCAGTTGATCGATCACCGCTTCGCCGCCCGAGAGCGTGCGCACAACCGGTCCAGTGCCGACCGGCTGTCATCATCTGCCGCGCGGTAGATCACCAACCGCTGATCAGGATCCTGAAGTGGCATCAGCACTTCGAAGTCCACCGCGATCACGCCGACGTCAGGATGCCGCATCACCTTGTGCCCGCGGCCGTTGACCTTGATGTCCCGCTCGGCCCACATACGCGCGAATTCCTCGTCACGAGCGATGAATTCGGCGATGAGGTCGGTCAACGCCCGGTCCTCCGGATGCGCGGCCCACGCGGCGCGCAGGTGGGCAATCCCCTCCCTTACGACCCGTTCGCGGTCGACATAGAGCTCACGCACCTCCGGATGCATCAGGCACAGCCACATCGCATTGCGCTGCGACGGCGGCAGGGTGTCGAAATCCAGTAGCAGCCCTGCCATTTCGCCGTTCCAGGCCAGGATGTCGTACCGGTGGTTCATCAGCATGGCCGGCAGCGGCGACAGGCCGGCGACCAGCCTGGCCAGCGGCGGCGCGGCAGTGGAGGCGAGCTTGTCGGCGTTGCGGGGGCGCTGCTGGGCCAGGTTGAAGAGGTAGGCGCGTTCGTCGGGGGCCAGGCGCAGCGCCCGCGACAGCGCCTCCACCACGTCCGCTGAGGGCCGCAGCCCGCGGCCCTGTTCCAGCCGCACGACGTAGTCGGTGCTGACCCCGGCCAGCTCGGCGACCTCTTCGCGGCGCAGTCCCGGGGTCCGCCGGGCCTGCCGACGCGATGGCAGATCGAAATCGTCCGGGTCCAGGCGTTCGCGCCGGGCCCGCAGGAACGTGGCCAACTCCTGTGTCGTGTCCACGGTTGTTGTGTCCACGGTTCGGGTCATCACGCTCGATCAACAGCCGGGGTAGGACTGGCATTCCCAGGAACTTCTCTCCCTTATCCCGGGCTCGCGGCGGTCACAGACTTGTCTCCGGCAACGGATCACAAGCACAGGAGGACACGATGTCTCTCACCCTCGACACCTACCGGCTGCTGGGACGCTCAGGTCTGCGGGTCTCACCGCTGGCGCTGGGCGCTGCGACCTTCGGTACCGAATGGGGCTGGGGCGCCGAACGGGACGAGGCGCGCAAGCTGTTCGACCTCTACGTGGAGCGCGGCGGCAATTTCATCGACACCGCCAGCACCTACACCCATGGCAGTTCCGAGCGCCTGCTGGGCGAATTCACCCGCGACAACCGCGAGAGCCTGGTGCTCTCGACGAAATACTCGACGCTGCGCCGGCCCGGCGATCCGAATTCCGGGGGAAGCCACCGCAAGAGCCTGTTCGCTTCGGTGGAATCCAGTCTGCGACAGCTGAATACGGACTACATCGATCTGCTCTACCTGCACATGTGGGATTCCACGACGCCGGTCGATGAGATCCTGCGCGGCATGGACGATCTGGTCCGGCAGGGCAAGGTCCTGTACGTGGCGATCTCCAACGCCCCGGCCTGGCAGGTGTCGCGTATGCAGGCGATCGCCGAGCTGCGCGGCTGGTCGCCGCTGGTCGCGCTGCAGATCGAATACAGCCTGATCGAGCGCGCCGCGGAACGTGACCTGATCCCCATGGCACGCGAGATGGGCCTCGGGGTGGCCCCGTGGTCACCGCTGGCCGGCGGGGTGCTCACCGGCAAGTACAGCCGCGACGACCTGACCGCGGCGAACGCCGCATCCGGCGACGGCACCCGCAAGAGCGTCACCATCGCCAACGGCACGCTCACCGAACGCAACCTCGCCATCGTGGACGTCGTGAAGGAGGTCGCCACGGAACTGGGCCGCACAGCCGCCCAGGTCGGGCTGGCCTGGACCCTGCAGAACCCGGGCGTGACCGCACCGACCATCGGCGCCCGTACACCGGCGCAGCTGGAGGACAACCTGGGCGCCCTGGAGGTCGACTTCACCGCCGCCCAGCTGGCCCGCCTCGACGAGGCCAGCGCGATCGAACTCGGCTTCCCGCACGACCTGCTCGCCAGTGACCTGGCCCGCACGCTGATCCACGGCGGCATGAAGGTCGAAACCCGCCGCTGAGTCACCCCGCCGATGCCCGGCCGGGCGCCGGGGTGTTCGCCGGGGTGTTGGCGGAGGGTCAGCCCAGCACTCCGGTGAGGGCGCGGGTGAGCACGGTGGCGAACCGGTCGCCGGGGACGCCGCCTTCGGGCCGGGCGGCGGCGAGCAACGTGGAGATACGGGGGTGGGTCCCGGCGCCGGCCACGTGACGCAGATACGAGGTCTGGCGCTGGGCACCGGGGTCTGCGGCAGCCAGTTCGTTCTGGACGAACAGCGCGGTCAGAGCGTTCAGTACGGCGAACGCCTCCAGTTTGTGGGCGGGTTCGGCGGGATGGCCGGCGAGCACGTCGAGCAGATGCTCCAGCAGGTCGGTCCCGTGCGGGCCGAGGACGGGGCGCGTGACGACCAGGGGCGGCAGCCACGGGTGGCGGCGCATGATCCGCCGGGCCTGGTGGGCGATTTCCAGCAGGTCCGCCTGCCAGTCGCCACTGGGGGCGGGCAGGCGGTATTCGGCGGCGGTGCTGTCGGTCATCAGGTCGAGCAGGTCGTCGCGGGTGGCCACATAGCGGTAGAGCGAGGCGGCTCCCGTGCCCAGGGCCGCGGCGAGGCGGCGCATGGAGACGGCGTCCAGGCCCTCCCGGTCGGCCAGTTCCACTGCCGCGGCGGTGATTTCGGCACGGCTGCGCTCGGCCCGGCGCCCGACCGCTGCCTGTTCCGGCCGCAGCCAGATCGACGGTTCTCGCTGTGCTGCCACTGCCACCTCCCGCGTTGCCGCCACTCTACCTTTCTGGGTACGGTGTTCGCGAACGACGTTCGCAATCGACGGGATGAGAGAGAGCCGCCATGCCGCGCTCCGCGCACCACGACGGAATCCGGATCGCCTTCGAAGACCTCGGCGGAGCGGGCGGCGACCCGCTGCTGCTGGTGATGGGGCTGGGGACCTCGCGGTTCTGGTGGCCGGACGGGCTGGTGGACGAACTGGTGCATCGCGGCTTCCACGTCGTGGCCTACGACCAGCGCGACGCCGGCCAGTCCACGCATCTGCCCGACCGGCGCGAGGGCTCGCCGTTCGCAGCCCTGCTGCGCCGCACGCCCCCGGCCTACAGCGCCGAGGATCTGGCCGACGACGCGGTCGCCGTTCTCGACGCGCTCGGCTGGGAACGCGCCCACCTCTTCGGCCACTCCCTGGGCGGGCTCGTGGCGCAGCGCGTCGCGATCCGCCACCCGGAACGCGTACGGACTCTCACCACGTCCTCAGCCGTACCCAGCGACGCGAAGGGCCTGAGCGTCCTGCGCTATCTGCGCCTGACATCCCTGATCCGGTTCGCCAGGCTGCACCACCCCGAGACCCCGCAGGGCAACCTGGCCCTGGCTCTGGCCGCCGCCCGCATCCTGGCCGCGCCCGGCCGGCATATCGACGAGCACGACGTGCGTGAGCTGGTGGACAAAGAGGCCGCGCACCAGGTCACCAGCTTCCGCGATCAGAAAGCGCAGAGCCGCCAGATCGGTGCGAAGTGGCACGGCGGCCCGCTCGCCGCGATCACCGCGCCGACCCTGGTGCTGCACGGATCGGGGGACCCGTTGCTCCGTGTATCGGCCGCACGCGACATCGCCGCCGCCGTCCCCGGCGCCCGCCTGCGCGTCCTGCCGGGTGTCGGGCACTTCCTCACCGGCGACGTCCGGGCCACGTACGCCGACGAACTCCGTACGCTCGCCGACCGTGCCGCCGAACTCCGTACGCTCGCCGACCGTGCCGCCGAACTCCGTACGCTCGCCGACCGTGCCGCCCAGCAGCCACGCACCGTCGGTGAAGACTGATCCGGTGCGGTGGCGTGCCGTTGCACCGAACGGGTGCGTGGGTGGTGTGGCTGACGTCCTTCCCGAGGAAGGCTGCTGATCCTGATGTCTGTCAGGGCGTCCAGCTGAAGGGGCAAGCCGTTGCAGGTCGAATTCGTCACGAGCATCGCGCCGATCGTGCGGGACCGCGAGGCTGCGCGAGCGTTCTATCAGGGCGCTCTGAACCTGACCTTCGAAGGCGGTGAAGGCGACTACGTCTTCACCCACAGGCTGGGCGGCGTCAAGCACTTCGGGCTGTGGCCGCTGGCCGAGGCCGCTCGCGCCTGCTTCGGAACCGAGGAGTGGCCGACAGATGTTCCCATCCCTCAAGCCAGTGTGGAGTTCGAGGTCCTGGACGTCGCCGGGGCGGCCGAGGAACTGAAGCAGCGCGGCTACCGGCTGATCCACGAGGCCCGGACGGAGCCGTGGACACAGGTGACCGCGCGACTGCTTAGCCCGGAGGGGCTTCTCATCGCTGTCTGCTACACACCCCAGTTCCACGAAGGTGCGGACCGGCAGACCGACGGGGGCTGATCCGGCCCCGTCAGGTGCACACCTAGGAGCTCGCCCGGGCGAGGGTGTCGGCCACCGTGGTGCAGGTGAGGGCAACTACAGAGCGCAGTTGCGACTCCGAAGCGCCGGTACGGCTCAGTACGGCCAGCGACTGGTTCACGGCGACAACGAACTCGGCCAGTTCATCGATCGCTTGGGCCCCGGCCGAGGAGCCCGCCAGGGCCCCGCGCACCCGCCGGCGCTGGGTGTCGAGCATGTCACGCACCCGGGTGCTGTTCTCCTCGTTCAGGGTCAGCGACTGCGCGGCGGACTGGGCGACGAGGCAGCCTGTGGGAACCGATGGGTCGGCGATGCGCGCCAGGACGACGTCGAAGAATGCCTTCACCGCGCGCACCGGATCGCCGGGGGCTGCCGCGAGCGCTTGCTCGTACTGCGCGCCATAGATCGATGCATAG
This sequence comes from Streptomyces sp. NBC_00466, assembly GCF_041433995.1. Lineage (NCBI taxonomy): Bacteria > Bacillati > Actinomycetota > Actinomycetes > Kitasatosporales > Streptomycetaceae > Streptomyces > Streptomyces sp. NBC_00466. The sequence goes on from NZ_CP107896.1 coordinate 3,794,810, forward strand.
CGGTCGAGGCACTGGCGGAACAGGGCGTCCTTGTTGCCGAAGGTGCCGTAGAGGGAGCCGCGGCCGAGGCCGGTGGCGGTACCGAGCGCATCGAGCGAGGTGTCCGCATACCCGCGTTGCCAGAACACTCGCATCGCCTGGTCCAGGGCCGCACTGACGTCGAACTGCTTCCGACCCGACATGCCGTGCACCTCCCGTTCTCATGCCCTCTGCTGCGATCCTACCCGCATCTTGGAACGATCGGTCATGTTATCTTTTACCGATCGATCCAAGATGGTTGCGTGGCGCCGCGCGGTTCTCGCACCGGAAAGTCCCGCAGGCCATCGGCCGGGATGTCGCGCCCCCTCAAGCCCGTCTCAAGCCCGTGAAAAGGGGCGCTCGTCATCCGCACCGCGCTCGTCCTGCCCCCACTCGGGCGGAGCGCCGAACCAGCACACCTGACACCGATGGAGGAACCCCGTGAGTGACTTTGCGACCAGCGTCGGCGATGTCTCCGAAAGCAACCCCGTCCCCGGCCTGCCCCTGCACGATCTGGCCGGATTCACTCACCGCTGGGTCGACGCGGACGGTGTCCGGCTTCATGCCGTTGAAGGCGGCCGGCCGAGCGGCCCGACTGTTGTCCTGCTCGCGGGATTCCCACAGACCTGGTGGGCTTGGCGAAAGGTGATGCCCAGCCTCACCGCCCGGTTCCACGTCATCGCGATCGACCTGCCGGGTCAGGGCCACTCCGAGCGTCCGGAGCGCGGCTACGACACACACACGGTCGCCGCGCACGTCCACGCCGCCGTGAAGGCTCTCGGAGTGTCGACTTACTGGCTGGTCGCCCACGACATCGGCGCCTGGGTCGCTTTCTCCCTGGCCCTCAACTTCGAGAGCCGGCTGCGCGGGGTCGCTCTGCTCGACGCCGGAATCCCCGGCATCACTCTCCCGGAAGCGATTCCCACCGATCCGGACCGGGCGTGGAAGACCTGGCATTTCGCGTTCCACACGGTGCCCGACCTGCCCGAGATGCTGCTGGCCGGCCGCGAACGGGAGTACGTCGGCTGGTTCCTGAAGGTGAAGGCGTCCTCTCCCGACACGTTCGACAACGCCGAGCTGGACCACTATGCAGCGGCTGTCGCCGCCGACGGTGGCCTGCGCGCCTCGCTCGCCTACTACCGAGCCGCCACCGAGTCGGCGCGCAAGAACCAAGAAGCGGCCAACCGGCAGCACCTGACCGTGCCCGTCCTCGGAATCTCCAGCAGCCACGGCTCCATTCCGGACATGGCGGCCTCCATCAGCCCATGGGCCGACAACGTCACCGGAGTCGTCGTGCCCGACGCCGGGCACTTCATCCCGGACGAGCAGCCCGAAGCCGTCGCTGCCGCTATAGCCGACTTCATCGTCGACGGCGACTGAGGCCGGCCCCGCTCACGCACAGTGGCCGAAAGGTCACCCGCGGATATTATTGATCTGCGCGGGGCTGCGCGGGGCCGAGGCCCCTATCCGTCACTGAGGAGCCGCTATGCACGCCAGTAAGGGTGACCGACTTGTCGTCCACGGCCGGGTCGTGGGCCAGGAAGACCACGTCGTGGAGATTGTGGAGGTGCTCGGCCCGGACGGGACACCGCCCTACCGGGTGCGCGCCGAGAACGGCCACGAGACGGTTATGTCGCCCGGACCTGATTCGGTCGTCACGCACCACAAGGCTTCCGGCCGCTGAACTCGGGCGGGGCCGGCGCAGGGCCGCGTGTGCTCGCGCCCTGACGCGTGAGCGGGAAGTATGCCTCTCCGGCTCACGCGTCAGTCCGGTTCGGGGACGGTCAGACGGTGCCGAACTCTCCGGCTTTGACACCCGCCACGAAGGCGGCGAAGGAGCTGGTGCGGAAGTCCAGGACCGGGCCGCTCGGGTTCTTGGAGTCACGGACGGGGACGACGCCGCGCGGGGCGATGAGATTGGCCGCGACCTCGATGCACTGGCCGCCGTTGTTGCTGTACGAGGACTTGAACCAACGGGGGGATTCGGTCGTGGTCGTCACGGGGTGCCCTTTCGTACCTGTTCGATCATGGCCACGGATGCCGCCTGGGAAGGCGATTCGGCCTGTAGCTGATGGTAGGCCGTCAACATGGGAAGTACCGCAGTGCTTTCTCGTTCAAGATGACCCCGCTGGGAAGATTCGGCGTAGGACATCAGCGAGCGGTCCGGCATCGTCAGCACTGTTACCGGCAGGTCGAACGGTCGGTGCGCCCCCAAGCCGAACGGGGCGACCTGAAGCATGGTGTTCGGCTGCCCGGCGAACTCGATCAACCGCGTCAACTGCGCTTCCATGGCGGCAGCATCACCGATGGACCTGCGGATACAGCTCTCGTCCAACACCACCATGAGCAGCGGCAGGGTCGGCCGGACGAGCGCAGCTTGCCGATCCGCCACGAGCGTGATCCGTTCGTCAGCCTGCTCGGGCGTGATAGCTCCACGTCGCACGGCGTTCGCGGCGAGTGCCGATGCGTACTCGGGTGTCTGGAGCAGGCCGGGGACGATGCCAACTTCGTACAACCGGACTTCCACGGCCCGACCTTCGTGCCCGATGTACTCCGGGAACCCTTCCAACAGCGAGCCATGCCGGATGTCGCGCCACTCGCGCTCGAACGAGTCGGCGGACCCGGTGAGGCCGAGGGCAAGGTCGATCTTGCGCGAGAAGGGAAGGGTTGGCGGTTTCCGACAAGTTTCAACAGCCGAAACATGCTGGCTTGAACACCCGAGGTTCTGCGCCAGATCTTCCTGGCTCCAGCCACGTTTCTCCCGCAACCTGCGGATACGGGCCCCGTAGGCCGCTCTGGGGCCGCTCTCGGGGTTTAACTCTTTGCGATTGACCATGCGGTCACCTCAACTCATCCTTCGTTTCTGATTACTTGAAGGTCTCCTGACTCTAGGTCACGCTGAGCCCGCTTGGTAGTGGAATGACTACGGAGAGGAGCGATGGTGGCTGCACAGAACAGCCCGAACGGGCAGGAACCCTCGTACGTCCCGGATCTCGGCACGCTCATGGTCGATACGGGGCACGGCAATCGGACCGGGGAGTTTCGCGGGCTGGCCGGCCCGTACTGGTCACTGCGACCAGTCAGCGGCGGCGCTGAATGGGAAGCCGTCCCCGAGCAGGTGCGGACCCCGACTCGCATAGAGCTTCTGGCCGCTGAGATCGCGCGGATCAACGCCCGGAGCCTGAGCCGCAGGAGGCTGGGATCGTGACACCCACGACCGATGACGAACCATGCAGGCGGTGCGAGGAGTTCGACCTCGCCGAAGCAGTCGCCAAGGCCGAGGGTGACGCGAGCAGGGAAACCGACTGCCGGGTTCTGCGCAGGCGGCACCGGCAGGCCGAGCACGGAGGGCAGCAGCCGTGACGCTCCCACTGATCCGGCTGGTCTTCGCCGCAGGATCCGTACAGGCCCGCCTACGCCGGTACCTTCCTCGCATCATGCGCGTACTCGCCCCACAACGCCCCGGCCTGCCCGCCCTGTTCGCCGAACTGCAACGCATCGAGTCCGACCTCGCCTACCGCACCCGGTTCTTCGCCGGACTCAACGCCGCAGTCGCCGAGCGGAACGCGGAACGCATCGCTGAACTGGAAGCACTCCGAACTGCCGTCGACCAACTTCGGAACTTGGTCCATCCGGGCAACGGGGAGCGGACCGCGTGACTGACGCGGTCTGACGTGCCGCGACGCACCCTGAACGCGCGGGCTCACACCACGCAGAACTCGTTGCCCTCCAGGTCGGCCAGTACGCGCGGCCACTCCCCTTCCCAGGGGGTTTTACGGCCGCCGCCCGCCTGCACGCTCAGGTAATGGGATCGCCCTGTCGGTATCGCCCCATGTCACTTGGTGGCGCGCCCCCTCTCCCCTTCGATAGCGTCAAGTTCACTGTTGAGGACCGATATGGCGATACACGCCCTCGATGGGCGCCGTCGAGGCACCGGCACCCGGCTTTCTGCCGGTCCGACGCACCCCACCAGGCAAAGGAACGTTCAGATGCATAGCCGTGATCTCCGGAATGTCTCGCTCGCGCTCCTCGTGGTGATCACAGCCGCGGGGTGTTCCAGCAGGCCGGATTCAGTTCGTAAGCCCGAGCCGAAAGTGTCGGGCCCGAGCTATCACCAGGCCATGGACCTGATGTATCCCGATGCTCTCAAGGCCGTGAAGTCCTCCCTGCCGAAGGAAGAAGTCCAGGAAGTTCCGGGCGGGACCACCGAGTGCGGCGGATCCGATGTCGTCGACGGCAAGGACGCCAGCAAGCTCATCGCCACCAGTACGGTGCGTGTCGGCGCACGGCCGACGGAACAGCGGAAGCCGGCCGCGCTGGTGGGCCAGGTGGCCGCGCGGTTGCAGTCCACGGGATGGAAGCCCGAGAGCGGGAGGCCCACCACACCACCGGGCGAACCGGGCGGTGTGGAGCGGCAGATGAAGAAACCGGACGTGGACGGCACCGCGATCGTCTCGGCCGCGCCTATCCGGCTCACTTCCGGAAAGATCTCCCAGACCGTTGCCGTGCAGGTGGTGACGGGATGCCTGCGCAACCCGGCATGGCACAAGAGCTGATCCGTCGCCGTACGGGACGGATGACGGGACGTACGGGTCGGCTTGAGGGCTCTCTCATGGGACGGCTCCCGCGACGGGTACGGAACAGGTCCCGACCACCCCGGCGTCCTGGCTACTGCCCCTTCCCTGGGCCGTCCCCGCTCCGCTTTTCCTTCTCGGCCTTCTTGTCGATCTCCGCCGCGAAGGTGCCCAGCCTTCTTGAGCGCATGGCCAGCCCACCACGTACGTCGTGCGCGTTCGGTCCCGTCCACCGTTCGTCAGGTTTGGCATTTTTGTCGGAGGCGATGTCGACGGGCTGGTCGAGGAGCGACCTGGCATCCTCCGCAAGTTTGCGCAACTGACCGGCTTCAGTCGTTCCCATGCCAAGTCCCCCAGTCCACTGGTCCGTTTGTCGAATCGATCACCATGAAGGAGCGCGGGGTACTACGGTAATCGCACATGGGGATGGTTTTCGCGGATCCGGACATGCTTGACCGACTGGCCAAGTCGCTCGACAGCAAGGCCGGTGCAATCCCTCAACTCATGAGCAGGGCGACGGCACTCGGGGTGTCCGGCGAGGTGTCCGGTCTGACGGCGATCGGCAGCTGGCTGCGTGACACCGCACGCGATCTGCGCCGGCGCGCGACCATTCTCAGAACCCCGTCCGAATCCCCCTTCGATTCTCTCTCGGCCTTCGGACTGCCCACTGCTCTGGCCAAGTCACCCGGTGCGGGGAAGAATCTCGACGCCGCTCTGCAGAAGATTCTGGATGAGCATGCGCGTGATGCGCCGACGCAGCGCGCGCAAGCGATCAAGGACTACTTCGTGACATTGTCCCCGGAGCAGCAGGCGGCACTCGCTGCAGCCGACCCCAAAGCAGTTGGGAACCTCGACGGCGTTCCGGTCGATGTGCGGTTCGCGGCCAACCGGTTATCCATCCAGAAGGAATTCAACGAGGAGTCCAAGTTCCTGAAGGGACTCGCGCCGAACGACGCTGCGTACAAACGGACCAAAGACCGTGTGGACGCACTGAGGACCTTCCTCGATCCGCGTATCAAGTCCTTCGTCGACCCGAAGACCAACAAGGTGACACAGGTCGAGGTTCCACGACAGTTCCTCGTCTTCGACGCCCACTTCGGATCCACGGCCGACCCCAAGTCGTCACCTTTTCCCGACGGCCGGGTGGCAGAGGTGGTGGGCGATCTCGAACACTCCAAGAATGTCGCATTCCGTGTCCCCGGGATCACCAACCGCCTGGACAACTTCAACGGCTTCAGCAATGGCGGGTATGAACTCGCCCAGAACAGCCAGGGAATCGAGCAACCAGACACCGCAGTGGTGAGCTGGCTCGGCTACGACACTCCGGAAATCGGCGACTCCGTGGACCCTGCAAAGGCAGTCGTCGGAGGAAACGCGCTCAGTGCATTCGATCAGGGCATCTCGGTCAATCTGGAACCCGGCGCGACGAAGAACATTTTTGCTCACAGTTACGGCACCCTGGTGACGAGCAAGGCGCTCCAGAACGGACTGACCGACGCGGCCAATGTGACCTTCATGGGGAGTCCGGGGCTGGGACCCAACATCCATTCGGTGGCGGACTTCCATCTGCCGGACACCAAGTTCTACGCCATGCGCGCACCGAAAGACCCCGTTTCGTACACCCAGGGACTCGGGGACGATCCGGCCGATTTCAAGGACATAACCCGGTTGGGCACCACCGGATCCACCGGGCACTCCCAGTACTACAACCGGGGCACCGCCTCCCTGTCCAACATGCAGAGCCTTCTGTTCGGGGACACGAAACAGCTGACCTTCACCCACACCACGCTCGACGAGGAGATGACGGGTGCGGCGGAGATCCGGGAGCTGGTCGCGTTCTTGCATGAGCGGGTGCCCGCTGATGTGGTCAGCAGGATGGGCGGCGATCTCGACCCGATCGTTCAGAACTACCTCAACGGCAGATGCGGCCTCACCGACATCATCAGGCCCTTGAACAGCGTGCTCAACAAGCACAACATGCTGGACAAGGTGAAGCCGGAGGCTCTCGTCGGGGAGATCAAGAATCTGGCCGGTGACCTGGCATATAAGCAAGCCTTCAAGGAGGCCAAGGCGCATGGCGCTCCTGATGCCGTCGCTGAAGCCGCGGGCGTCACCGCGAAACTGGCCTCGAAACCGTTGCTCGACCTCACAACCTTCCCTGTACTCAAAGTACTGGAGTTCGACCGTCTCCAGAACAACGCACGGCAGTTGTTCGGAAATCTCGCGACGGGAGGAAAGGAGATGTTCCGGTCCGGTTCCGAAATGGCCACCGGGCTCAAGAAGGACGGTGGCAGGATTCTCGGAGACGGTCTGGATATCGGCGGCGATCTCCTGCACGGCGGCGGGAACGCCTTTTCCGAGCTCGGTGACACCCTTGTCCACCCGTCCCACACTTTGGGCAACGTGACCGACACCATCAAGTCGCTGGACGATTCCCGAGTCGGCACGGTCGAGAAGGGGGAGAGTATCCTTGGCTCGCTCAATAATGCGAAGAGCACCGTGCTGGACAAGGGTGGCGACGTGATCAGCAGTGGCCTGGACACTGGGAAGAAGACCCTCAGTAAGGGGAAGGGCGTCCTGGACTCGGCCGCCAACTTCGTTTTCTGAGTACAGATCTGTCCGAGTGTGTATTCCTCTGAATACATGTGTGAGGAGTCGGAGTGATGCGTGACCGGGGCGGCGACCAGCTCGCCGACGCAGTCGGGTCTGTGCTGGCCACCGTGCTGGCCGACCCGACGACGATGGGCCTCCCCTCCGTCGTGTCGACGGAGGCCGTGGCAGTGACCGCGTTCGACGCGGCCGACACCAGGACCGTGCGGGAGCTCACCGATGCGCTTGTCGAGCAATTGAAGAGCGCCGGTTGGACTGTCGACGATCGACGGCGGAACGACGCGGAACCGTCGCTCTATGCAGCGAAGCCCGATGTGGGCGGCGGCGCCTTCGGCGTCCAGGCCACCGCGATCTCGTTCAACGGCCTGGTGGACCGCAGATGACGGCCCGGACGCCGCATCACGGAGAAGACGGGCGAAGGATCTGTGCATGACTGTTGAGGAAGCCCGCCGTACGGTGTCGTCCGAACTGCGCGCCGCCATCAGGGCCGCTACCCCCAGGGCGGTCCATCCCGCCGACGACTTCGAGTCCTCTTCTGTGCGGATTGCGGGGTGGGACCCCGAAGAGCCGCAGTCCAACGACGCGTTGCTCCACCGAAGCACGGTATATCTGGCCGAGCACGGCTGGCAGATCCTCCCTGAGACCACCGACAGCGAGGACCGCTCCGCGTCCGTCTCCAGGGCCGGGCTGGTGGAGGGCCGCCTCTACGCGTCCAACCGGGGGCTGACGTTCACCGGCACCTTGACAGAGGAAGCCGGGCGCTAGAAGTCGGCCCGTCGCCGGGTGAAGTCGGTCCGGGCCGGCGCACGGGTCTGTTGGACGGCACTGAGGCGGACGGCCGCTGCGTTCGTGAACGCGCGGGCTCACACCACGCAGAACTCGTTGCCCTCCGGGTCGGCCATCACCAGATGGTCCGGTCTGCCCTGGAGGGTCTCCTCGCTCAGCACCGTCGCCCCGGCGGCGGTCAGCCGCTCGGCGGCGGCCAGTACGCGCGGCCACCGCACCTCCCAGGGAGTGTCACGGCCGCCACCGGCCTGTACGTCCAGGTGCAGCCGGTTCTTCACCACCTTGCCCTCCGGCACCTTCAGGAAGGACAGGCTTGGGGCGGTGCCGTCCGGGTGGGAGAGGTAGGCGCCGTCGTTCCACTCGTCCTCCGGGACGCCGTGGTCCAGGAGCCACTCCGGCCAGTTCGCGAACCCCTCGGGCGCGGGCCGCTCGACGTAGCCCAGCGCTTCCGCCCAGAACCGCGCCAGCGCCGCCGGGTCCGCGCAGTCGACGGTCAGACTCCACCGGGTCGTCATGTCTGTTCGTCTCGCTCTCGTCGCGTCCGGAACGCGGTCCGGTTCCGTCGCCGACCCCTGAATTCCTGATCTCCGTCCCGTAGGGGATCTCATGGTTCTTGAGTCGTACGCGCCCACGCCGCGCGTTCCGACCACAGCCTGACGCCTCAGGAGTGCCGGAAAACCATCATGGATACATGACCACAGCAAGCGCCACCGCGCCCCGTACCTCCGCGTCCCGTGCCCCCGCGGCCCACCCCGTCCGCAGCGCGGTCCGCGCGGTCGGGGCCTTCGCGTCCGCCGCCTTCAGCGTGATGATCCTCGGCGAACACGGCCGCCGCTGAGGGGGTCCCTCTCGTACTCGTGGCGGGGCCCCTCTCACAGCGGGCCTTTCTCCCGGCGCAGCCCGCTCAGGAAGCGTCCTGAGCCGTCCCGTCGTCGGTGTCCGAGTCCTTCTCCGCCAGCAGTTCGTCCGCGTCCACGATCCGGTACGCGTACCCCTGCTCGGCCAGGAACCGCTGCCGGTGCGCGGCGAAGTCCTGGTCGATCGTGTCCCGCGCCACCACCGAGTAGAACCGCGCCTCGTGCCCGTCCGCCTTCGGGCGCAGTACCCGGCCCAGCCGCTGCGCCTCCTCCTGACGTGAGCCGAAGGTCCCCGAGACCTGGATCGCGACCGTCGCCTCCGGAAGGTCGATCGAGAAGTTCGCGACCTTCGAGACGACCAGCACGCTGATCTCGCCCTCACGGAACGCCCCGAAGAGCTTCTCGCGCTGCGCATTCGTCGTCTCGCCCTTGATGACCGGCGCGTCCAGATGCTCGCCCAGCTCGTCGAGCTGGTCGATGTACTGGCCGATGACCAGCGTCTGCTCGCCCCGGTGCTTGCGGACCAGGGCCTCCGTGACCTTCCGCTTGGTGGCCGTCGTGGCGCAGTAGCGGTACTTCTCCTCCGCCTCCGCCGTGGCGTACGCGAGCCGTTCGGTCTCCGTCAGATTGACCCGGACCTCCACGCAGTCGGCGGGCGCGATGTAGCCCTGCGCCTCGATCTCCTTCCACGGTGCGTCGAACCGCTTGGGACCGATCAGCGAGAAGACGTCCGACTCGCGGCCGTCCTCCCGTACGAGCGTCGCGGTGAGCCCGAGCCGCCGCCGCGCCTGCAGGTCGGCGGTGAACTTGAAGACCGGCGCGGGCAGCAGATGCACCTCGTCGTAGATGACCAGGCCCCAGTCGCGCGAGTCGAAGAGCTCCAGGTGCGGGTAGATGCCCTTCCTGCGGGTCGTCAGCACCTGGTACGTGGCGATGGTGACCGGGCGGATCTCCTTCCGCGTACCGCTGTACTCGCCGATCTCCTCCTCCGTGAGGGAGGTACGTTTCATCAGCTCGTGCTTCCACTGCCGGGCCGAGACGGTATTGGTGACCAGGATCAGCGTCGTCGCCTTGGCCTCGGCCATCGCACCGGCCCCGACCAGCGTCTTTCCCGCGCCGCAGGGCAGCACGACCACACCGGAGCCGCCGTGCCAGAAGTTCTCCACGGCCTGCTGCTGGTACGGGCGGAGCGCCCAGCCGTCCTGGTCCAGATCGATCTGGTGCGCCTCGCCGTCGACGTACCCGGCGAGGTCCTCGGCGGGCCAGCCCAGCTTCAGCAGCGTCTGCTTGATCTGCCCCCGCTCGGAGGGGTGCACGGCCACCGTGTCGGGGTCGAGACGGGCGCCGACCAGCGGGGCGACCTTCTTCGACCGGAGGATCTCCTCCAGCACGGGCCGGTCGGTCGAGGTGAGCACCAGGCCGTGCACGGGGTGCTTGGAGAGCGTCAGCCGGCCGTACCTGGCCATGGTCTCGGCGACATCCACAAGGAGCGCGTGCGGCACGGGGTACCGGGAGAACTCGACCAGCGCGTCGACGACCTGCTCGGCGTCGTGCCCGGCGGCGCGCGCGTTCCACAGGCCGAGCGGGGTCAGCCGGTAGGTGTGGATGTGCTCGGGCGCGCGCTCCAGCTCCGCGAACGGTGCGATGGCGCGACGGCAGGCGTCCGCCTGCTCGTGGTCCACCTCCAGGAGCAGTGTCTTATCGCTCTGGACGATGAGAGGTCCATTCACGCCATGAGTCCCTTCGCGCCGTGAGGCCTTTCGGTACGGCCAAACCACCAGTGTCGCGCATTCCGGCCGGGGTACACGCTGCGTCATGGACTCCGAACCCCGGCTACAGCGTCGTACGTGGGCCTCGGCCGTTGCCCGCGCCCTTGTGTTACTGATCGGTTTCGTCTGCATGGTGGGCTTCGCCGTCGCCTTGGCCAAGGTGACGCTTGTGCCCTCCGCGGCCTCGGTGGACCTCACGCACACCAACCTCACACCCGGTCAGTCGATCCGGACGTACGCGGACCAGCCGGCCTTCCGGGACACGGTCAAGCAGCTCGGCGGCAATGTGCTGCTCGGGATGCCGTTCGGGGTGCTGCTGCCCGTGCTCATCCCCAAGGCGCGCGGGTTGCTGCGGGTCGTGCTGGTGACCGCTGTGGTGATGCTCCTCGTCGAGACCGCGCAGGGGCTGCTGATCACCGGGCGGGCGTTCGACATCGATGACGTGATCCTCAACACGACGGGCGCGCTGATCGGGTATCTGCTGATCGGGCGGCGGCTGGGGCGGGCGCTGCATCCGCGGCGCAGGCACTGGTGGCAGCGGGCGGACCGGGCACCGCGCCCGGACTCCGGGCGGTCGACGGACGGGAACTCCGGGCGGTCGACGGGCCCCTCGCGCAGGCCCGCGCTGCCGGGCGCACTGCTGCCGGGCGCACTGCGGACAAGGCCGGCGGAGAAGGAACCGCCGGGGAAGGCACCGCCGGGGAAGGCACCGGCCAAGAAGTCCTCCGCGAAGAAGGCCCTCGCGCAGAAGTCCTCGGCCAAGAAGGCCCCCGCCAAGAAGGCCCCCGCGAAGAAGACCTCCGCCAAGCAGACCTCCGCCAAGCAGACCTCCGCGAAGAAGGCCCCCGCCAAGCAGACCTCCGCCAAAAAGACGCCCGCCAAGCAGCCTCCCGCCAAGAAGTCGGCGTCGGGCGACCAGGGGGCCCGCTGGTGGTCTGCCGTCAGGCTGGGTCGTCGGTCAGTTCCGCGACGCCCGTGATGCGGTGCAGCGGATACGTGCGGACGTCGTCCGCCGTGTGGTCGTACGCCGTGACGAAGCCGCCCTCGACCCGTACCGGCGCGATCACGCGCCTGCTGGCCGCGCCGTCCGCGTTGACGTAGCCGATCCAGAGTGCCGCGCCCGTCATCGCCGCCGCCTGCACCGTGGCCAGCGTCTCGGCGGACGGGGTGCGCGGCAGGTCGCCGTGTTCCGGTACCGGCGCGTGGACCACCGTGGCCGCCGTGTCGCCCGCTCTGATCGCCCGCAGCGCCGCGCCCAGCAGGACGTCGTCGGGGACCGGCGGGCCCTCCGGGACCGGGGCGGGCGCGGTGCGCGGCGGGGTGCGGTAGGCGTGGGCGCGGGTGATCAGGACATCGCCGTCGGCGGACTCGGCGGCCGGGGCGAAGCCCATCGAGCGCAGCCCTTCGAGCAGCCCGGCCGGGTCGGCCATGGAGGCCAGCACCGTGGGCGCGAGGCGGCGCAGCCGCAGTGACTGGGAACGGGTGTCGGCCAGGATCTCGCTGAGGACCGCGTCGTCGTCGCAGCGTACGTACGAGGAGGCCGCGCCGACCCGGAGGTGGCCGTGCTTCCGTGCGACGTCGTCGATCAGATACGTGAGCGGTTGCGGCACCGGCGTACGGCTGTGGGCCGCGAGGAAGGCGTGCAGGTCGCCCGCGGTCTGTCCGGCGTCGAGCGCCCGGCGCACCGAGCCCGCCGTGAAGCGGTAGACGGTGGCGCCGCCCTTGGACTCGACGTCGGCTGCGACCCCGAGCAGCTCGGCGAGCGGGCGCTCCAGCGGGCCGGGGGCGACGGCCGTGAGGTCGGCCTGGAGCAGGACGTGGTCGAGCGGCTCCGGGATCAGCGGGGTGATCGCGTCGGCGGCGCGGGCGCGGGCGGCGGCCAGTTCGGCGGGGGACGGCGCCGGGCGCGGGCCGGTGCCCGGGGTGGTGCCCGGCGTGGTGTCTCCGAGCGGGCCGGTGCCCGGCGTGGTGTCGCCGATGAGCGCCCTGCCGTGCGTCGAGAGGGCGCCGCGGCCGGTGATGCCGAGGAGTTCGGTCTCGCTCAGCGTCCACTGGGCGATGCGCGACCGCAGATCGCCGACCGCGCTCGCGCCGTGGGTGTGGCGGGCCGTCGGGATGTCCGCCGTCGTGGCCGGACCCGAACTGCGGCCGGACGCGGTGCCGCGCACCGGGCGTTCCCAGCGCAGCCGGGTCAGCAGCGAATCCGGGTCGGGCGCCGTGCCTTCCGGCAGGGTCGCCATCAGGGCAAGGACCCTGCGGCGCACCTCGGGGGCGGCGGCGCGGTCCAGTTCCGGGCCCAGGGTGGACAGGGCGCGGCCCTTGGGGTCGAGGCCGCCGATGAGTCCCGGGGTACGGGTGGCGGTGAGCCAGGCCGTGACGAGGGCGGCCCAGCGGTTCTGGGCGGGCGATTCGAGCCAGGCGTCGTACGCGGGGGTGGCGGCGAACCGTTCGTCGGCCTCGCCGTCGGCCGCCAGCAGCCCTGCCGCGTAGGCGAGTTCGACCCAGAAGGAGGCCAGCTGTTCGCTCATGTCCAGTGCGGTGGCGGTCCGCTTGAGGTCGCGGACGCTGAGGCCGCCGGAGCGCAGCACGGCCGGGCCGCCCTCGTCCCAGTCCTTGAGCAGATCCTCGATGGTGGAGAGCGCGGTGAACGCCTGGCCGGCCGCCGCCGCGTCCACAGCCTGTGGACTGTATTCGCGGGCGGGCACCACGGCGGGCGGCCGCGGTTCCGCGCTCTGGTGCGCGCGCCCGGCGCGCAGATGCAGCGCGGCCTCCCGGGGGAGTACCACCGTGCGCGCGCTGGCGGGGAGCAGCAGCCCGTGGTCGCGTAGCCACTGCACGGGCCGGGTCGGTGCGGCGGCCACTTCGCCGTACGGCGGGCCCCAGACGAGCCTGCTCAGCACGTTCAGCGACTCGGTCGGCGCCTCGTCGAGCAGCGCAGACATCCGGGTCCGGTCGGTGAACAGCGAGGTCAGCGCGGCGACCGCGGAGACCGAGTCATGCGTACCGGCGAGGCCGACCGCGGCGACGATCTCCTGGACGCGGCCCGGGGACATCCCGACCGTCGCCTCCGCCACGGTCGGCCCGAGGCCGGTCGGCGAGGGGTGCGTGGGGGAGGGGGCGAGGAGTTCGCGGGCGGTGCGGACGAGGCGGAGCCGGTCGTCCGTGCCCCAGAGCAGCGCCTGTTCGCGGAGCCGCTCGACGGCGCCGGGCAGCGCGTCCGCGACCTCCGGATCGCACTCGTCACCGGCCATGAGGGCGAGGAGCGTCTCGTACGGCGCGGGGTCGGGCGCGACCGCGAGCGCCTCCGCGGTCTGGAGCGTGAACCGGTCGAGGTGTTCCAGCGCCCGGACGACCGAGGCGCGGGTGCCCGCCCGGGTCGCGAGCTGGCTGAGATCGCTGGGCACCGGCGTCAGCAGATCGGGCCGCGCCCGCAGCAGCCCGGTCAGAGATGCGTCGTCGCGGGTGCGCAGGGCCTCTGCGAGGGTGCGCGGTGGCGTGCTGCGTGTTCGTTCCGGCACGTGCGCCTCCCATAGAGCGGACGGGTCCCCATCCGGCCCACGTTACTGAGATTTGCGGGCAGATGGCGCACCGCCCCACGTTGGACCCGGTGACTTCGCTCCCGTACCGGCAGGCGGGGCAGGGGAAGGAGCGGTGGAAGGGGCGTGGGGAACGCCCTGGCGAGCGGCTGCGGAAGGGCCCGGGACAGGGGGCGTGCGGGGGCCGGGGAAGGGCTGCGGAGAGGGCCTGGCGAAGGGCCCGGGAAGGGCCCGGGAAGGGCCCGGGCAGGGTCCGGGAGGGGGGCGCGGGGAAAGGCTGGGGAAAAGGCCGGTGAAGGGGGCCCGGGGGTGCGGACGGTGCGCGGTGGGGGCGCTACGGTCGGTGCAGAGCGGCGTGAAGGGGTGCGAGTCCGTGGGGATCGAGAGCGATCAGCTCGTCTACGACTATCTGAGCCGGGTCGGTGACCTGGCCCAGCGGCAACTGACCTCGGCCGACCGGATGCGTCTGGTCTCCTCGCTGCGCGGCGAGATCGACCGGCAGCGCGCCGGGGCCGACGCGGGCGGCGAGGCCGCCGTGCGCCGCATCCTCGGCCGGCTCGGCACGCCGGCCGAGCAGGTGGCGGCGGCGACGGGCGGCGGACCACCGCCGGGCGCGGCGGAACCTGACCCCGACCCCGTACGGGACCGGGCGCGCCGGATGCCCCGTCCGCGGCGGAACGAGCCGGCGGGTACGGAGAAGGACGGCAGCGGTGGTTCCGGGCCCGGGCGTACCGGGCTGGGCAAGGTGGGACTGGACAAGGTGGGGCTCGGCAAGGCCGGGCCCGGCAGCGGCAGATGGGGGCTCGGCAGGGGCGAGAAGCCCGCGCCGCCGCCCCCGCGTTCGACGGCCGCCTCGCCGCCGCACCTCGCGGGCGAGGACGAACTGGGCCCGTCCGGCGCCGAACCCGACTGGTGGCGCATCGAGTCGGGGCCCTTCGGGGCCGGTGAAGGGGTGCCCGGCTTCACCGGCGGGGTGGAGATCCCCGAGATACTCAAACCGCCGCCCGGCGCGGAGTCCGGTGACGACGAGGACGGTCCGGACGCTGCCGGCGAAGCCGAAGAGGACGGAGCCGACGGTGAGTTCGTGGAGGCGCAGCCGCGCCGCGGGCGGTCGCTGCTCGGCCGCAGGCCGGGCGGCGGGGGCGGCGGCGGGGTGCGGGCCGTGGCCGGGGGCTTCTCCAGCCCGTTCCTGCTGCTCGCGGCGGCGCTGCTGGTCGTCGGCGCGGTCCTCGGTTCGCTGATCCCGCTCGGTGCCGGCTGGCTCCTCGCGTACGTCTCGCGCAGGCTCAGCCGCGCCGAGGCGAAGTGGGCGGTGCTCGGCCTGCCGGGACTGGCCCTGACAGGTGGGATCGTCTGGCTGTGGGGGCGCTCCAGCGGGCGCTGGGGCACGCCGATCCCGGCACACGGGATGGGCGACGCGATCTCCGGGGCGTGGCCGGTCGTCCTGCGGGTGGCGGCCGGTGCCTCGGCGCTGTACCTGGTGTGGCGGGCGCGGCGGCTGCCGTAACACCCCCGGTCGGGCCCCTCTTGGGCGGGCCCCGGTCGGGCCCCTCTGGGCGGGCCGATGTGGTGATGCCTCGCGCGTGGGCCGCCGCCGTGACGCCTCGCGGGTGGGCCCGGCGGCAGGCCCGGATTCGCTGCCCCGCCGCGTCCGCTGTGTCCCCGTTTAGGTCTGTAGCAGGCGTGTTGCTTTCCCGTGACGATCTTGGGTCGGTGCAGCGGGCAAGCTGTTCGCAGACAGGGGTTCGGCCGACTGACCGGCCGGACCGGGAGCTGAGAGAAGGAGAGCTGGCCATGGGTATGACTCGCAAGTTCGTCGTGACGGTCGCCGCCACTGCCCTGGCAGGAGCCGCCGGGGTGGGAGTCGCGCAGGCAGCCACCACGTCGCACGCGTCTGCCGCGACCGGTGTCAAGGTCTCTTCCTGCCGGCCCGCGAACCACACCGCGAAGATCACTCCGGACTCCTCCAGCGCCGGGCACCGCCACTACCGGGTCACGCTGACCGCCGCACCCGGCACGGAGTCCTGCAAGCTGGCCGGATCGCCCACCGGGGTGCGGTTCTACAACCACGGTTCCCTGGACGGCGTGACCGCGAAGGCGTACGGCAAGCAGAGCACTGCCGTGACTCTCAGCCCCGGCCACCCGGTCCACTTCGACATCCAGGTTCCCAGCAGCACCAAGGGCGCGTCGGCCAACGAGGTCTCGTTCACGCTCAGGACCCCCGGTGGCGGCACGATCCCCGGTGAGTCCTCCGCGAACGGTTCGCTCTCGGTCGACGCCGGCACCCAGATCGGTGCCATGCAGGCCGGAGCCTGAGGTACCCGCGTAACCCCTGTGCCGCCGTCCCCCCGAGGGGACGGCGGCACAGGGGTTACGCGGGGCGGCCCCGGCAAGGACTACCGCTTGGTGAGGTCCGTCTGCAGCTGGTCGAGGATCTTGTCGGCGGCCGTGTAGCCGATGCCCTGGATCCACAACTGGTCGTCGACGCCGAACGACTTGCCGTTCTTCACCGCCCTCAGGTTCTTCCACAGGCCGCTGCTGGTGGTCTGCGTCTCCTTGGCCTTCGCCGGGTCGCCGTACGTGGAGTGGAAGAGCACGTCCGCGTCGGCGAGGTCGATCCGCTCGGGGCTCACGTCGTACGAGAAGCCGTCCTTGGCCTTGTCGGCGATGGGCGGGCGGCCGACGCCGAGGTCCGCGAGGATCGTGCCGATGTAGTTCTTCCTGCCGTAGATCCGGATGTCGGCGCCCTCCACGAACCGCACCATGCCGACCTTCGTGGCGGCCGCCTTCGTGGGTCCGCCGAGCGCGGCCACGACCCGCCGGATGTGCGCGTCGTACGCGGTGACGGTCCTCGCCGCCTCGGCCTGCGTGCCGAGGGCGTCGGCGTGTACCTGGAAGTTCGCCTTCCACGGGTAGCCGGTGTTCTCCGTCATGACGGTGGGTGCGATGGCGCTGAGCTGGCTGTACTTGTCGCCGTGCCGGATCTTGCTGGTGAGGATCAGATCGGGCTTGAGCGCGGCGATGGCCTCCATGTTCGGCTGGAGCATCGCGCCGACGTCCTTTATCCCGGCGACCTTGTTCCTGGGCAGGTAGTCGAGGAACCCGGACTTCACATCGGCGTGCGTGGAGCCGACCGGTTTCACGCCGAGTGTGATGGCGGAGTCCAGTTCGGCGGTGTCCAGGACGACGACCCGCCGGGGATGGTCGGGGACCTTCACATCACCCATGGCGGTCTTCATGGTGTGGGTGGCGGCCGCCCCCGCGGACGGTTTGCCGCTGGTGTCGTCGGAGCCGCACGCGGTGAGAGCCAGCGCGCCGGTGAGCGCGAGAACGCCCGTGACCGCACGGTGGAGGTGGAGGTGGAGGTGGCGGCGGTGGTGTCGGTGGCCGTGGGGTGAGCGCTTCATGAGTCCCTTTCGACGGCGTTCCGTTCGGACGGCGTGCCAGCAGCGTCCCAGGCGTCAACTATGGTGTTTTCGGGCGGATTTCACTTGACTTCAGGGAAGGTCCGTGGACTTGGAACCATCCGCGTCCGTACCCGTATCCGCACCCCACGGCGCCCCCGCCACGACCAGTGGCGACCCGGTCACCGGGTCCGGTATGACGACCGATTCCAGGCCGAACACCTCCCGTACGAGCTCCGCCGTGACGATCTCCGTGGGGTGCCCCTCGGCGACGATCCGGCCGCCCTTCATGGCCACCAGATGGTCGGCGTACCTGGCCGCCTGGTTGAGGTCGTGCAGCACCGCGACGACGGTCCTGCCGCGCTCCTTGTTGAGCTGGCGCACCAGGTCCAGCACCTCCACCTGGTGGGCGATGTCGAGGTAGGTGGTGGGCTCGTCGAGCAGGAGCAGATCCGTCTCCTGGGCGAGCGCCATCGCGATCCAGACGCGCTGGCGCTGGCCGCCCGAGAGCTCGTCCACGGCCCGCTCCGCGAGCGCCGTGATGTCGGTGCGCTCCATGGCGCCGGTGACGGCGCGCTCGTCCTCGTCCGACCACTGCTGCCACCAGTGCTGGTGCGGCTGGCGGCCGCGTGCCACCAGGTCGGCGACGGTGATCGCCTCGGGCGCCGAAGGGGACTGCGGGAGCAGCCCGATCGACTGCGCGATCTTCCTGGTGGGGGTACGGGCCAGCTCGGCGCCGTCGAGGAGCACCGCGCCGCTGCGCGGCTTGAGCAGCCGTCCCAGGGCCCGCAGGGTGGTGGACTTCCCGCAGGCGTTGGGCCCGACGATGACGGTCACCTGCCCGTCCGGCACGGCCAGGTCGAGCCCTTCGACGACGGTGCGGTCGTCGTACGCGAGCGTCAGCTCACGCGCCGTCAGCCTGGCCGTCGCCGGACTGCTCCCCGCCTGGTTGCTCCCCGCCTGGTTGCTCTCTGCCAGGCTCCCCGCCGTCGGACTGCCCGCCGTCGGGCTGCTGGTCGTCGGCCTGCTGGTCATGGGTTGCCTCCACTACGGCCGCGGGCGCCGTGATTCTTCGCGATCAGCCAGATCAGATACGGGGCGCCGACCGCCGCCGTGAGGACGCCCACCGGCAGTTCGGTGGGCGAGAGGAGCTTGCGGCCGAGCAGATCGGCGAATACGACGATGAACGCGCCCATCAGAGCCGAGCAGAGCAGCGGGATCTGTGCGGTCCTGGTCATCCGGCGGGCGATCTGCGGGGCGAGCAGCGCGACGAAGTCGACGGGTCCGGCGGCCCCGGTCGCCACCGAGGCCAGCACCACGCCGAGCAGCACGAGACCGAGCCGCACCCGCCCGAGCCGGATACCGAGCGCGGTCGCGGTGTCGTCGTCCATGGAGACGGTGCGCTGGGCGTACGCGGCCCACAGCATCGCCGGTACGAGCGCGAGCAGCACCCAGCCGACCAGTTGGGCCTGGCTCCAGCCGCGGCCGTTCAGCGAACCGGTGAGCCAGATCTGCGCCTGCTGGGCGACCAGGTAGTCGCCCTTGGTCAGGAAGAGCTGGGTGACCGAGCCCAGCGCGATGGCGAAGCCGATGCCGATCAGGACGAACCGGGTGGCGTGCAGCCCGCCGCGCCAGGCGAAGGCGTACACCAGGGCGGCGGCGGTGATTCCGCCGATGACCGAGAGGTACGGCAGGACGGCGGTGGAGGTCACCCCGAGCGACATCGCGCCGACGGTGAGCGCGCCCGCGCCCTTGCTGATGCCGATGATGTCGGGGCTGGCCAGCGGGTTGCGTGCGACGGTCTGGATGAGCGCCCCGGACATGCCGAAGGCGGCGCCGACGAGCAGTCCGACGACCATGCGGGGCAGCCGCAGGGTGCCGACGACGAGTTCGTCGGGCGAGGGCCTGCCGAGGACGACCTTGACGACCTCGCCGGGTGCGATGAAGTCCTCACCGACGCAGAGGTACGCGACACAGGTGACGGCCAGCAGCACGGCGAGCGCCACGGCGACCACTGCCGCCCGCCGGTGCAGCAGGAACGTCCCGCGTCCGGCCCGTACGAGGGAGTACCCCGCGGGGCGCACACCGGCGGCGGGGGCCGTCGCGGTGGTTGTCGCAGCCGATGTCACGCCGGGACCGCCTTCCGGCGTACGAGGGTCACCAGGAACGGCACCCCGATCAGGGCCGTCATCACTCCGGCCGGCACCTCGCTGGGCGGGAAGACGACCCGGCCGATGGTGTCGGAGACCAGCAGCATCACCGGGCCGATGAGGGCCGCCATCGGCAGCACCCAGCGGTGGTCGCTGCCGACGATCGCGCGGGCGATGTGCGGCACCGCGAGTCCGATGAAGGCGATGGGTCCGGCGGCGGCCACGCCGACCCCGGTCAGTACGGTGGCGCCGATGCCGCCGACGATGCGTACCGTCGCGACTTTCTGGCCCAGCCCCTTCGCCATGTCGTCGCCCAGTGCCAGCGCGTCGAGTCCGCGCGCGACCGAGGCCACGAGCACCACGCCCACCAGCAGGAACGGCCAGATCTGGCCCACGATGTCGGTGTCCCGGCCGCCGATCGCGCCGACCTGCCAGAAGCGGAACTCGTCCAGCGCCGAAGCCTTGGTGGTCAGGACCGCCTGCACCACGGAGACGAGCAGCGCGTTGATCGCGGCGCCGCCGAGCGCGAGCTTCACCGGGGTCGCGCCGCCGCGCCCCCGGGAGGCGATGGCGTACACCGCGACGGACGCGGCCGCCGCCCCGGCGAAGGCGAACCAGACGTACCCGGTGAGGGTGTGGATCCCGGCGAAGGCGATGGCCAGCACCACGCCGACGGATGCGCCCTGGCTGATGCCGAGGATGCCGGGGTCGGCGATGGGGTTGCGGGTGATGCCCTGGAGCACGGTCCCGGCCAGGGCGAGCGCGGCGCCCACCATCAGGCCGATGAGGGTGCGCGGCACCCGCAGCCGGCGTACGACTTCGGCGGTGTTGCTGTCGCCGCCGTGCAGCAGCGCGTCGATCACCGCCGACGGTGCGATGGCCCGCGCCCCGACCGCGAGGCTGAGCAGGACCGCCAGCAGCAGGGCCACGACGGCGGCGGCCGTCCAGGCTGTGCGGCGGAGGGCCACGGGAGTTGCCATCAGGACATCAGACCCATTCCGAAGGTTGGTAAGGCTTGGCTAAGCCTAAGCTGAGCCCCTCCGGGGGAATCGGCCAGGTCGTGCGCGGGGGGAGGATGGAAGGCATGTCTTCACACCCCCTGACGGTCGGCTTCGACCTGGATATGACCCTGATCGACTCCCGGCGTGGGATCCACGCCGCCTACCAGGTACTTTCCGCCGAGACCGGGACGTACATCGACGCCGACCTCGTGGTCACCCGGCTCGGTCCGCCGCTGGAGACGGAGCTCGCGGAGTGGTTCCCGGAGGAGCAGATTCCGGCGATGCGCGACCGCTACCGTGAGATCTACCCCACACACGCGATCGAGCCGACCACGGCGATGGCGGGCGCCGCCGAAGCGGTGGCAGCGGTACGGCGGCTCGGCGGCCGGGCGATCGTCGTCACCGCCAAGAACCAGCCGGACGCCGTGCGCCACCTGGTCCACCTCGGCATCGAGCCGGACGCCGTCATCGGCTGGCTCTGGGCGGAGGCCAAGGCGGAGGCGCTGCGCGAGCACGGTGCGTCGGTGTACGTGGGCGACCACGTCGGCGATGTGCGCGGGGCGCTCACGGCGGGCGCGCTCTCCGTCGCCGTACCGACCGGTCCGATCGGCGCTGACGAACTGCGCGCGGCCGGAGCCGATGTGATCCTGACGGACCTCACCGAGTTCCCCGCGTGGCTGGAGGGCTACGCCGCCGGAGTCACCGCGGGCGCCTGACCCGCCATCGCGGCACGCGCCCGGCGGCGCTGGTCCGCGATGGAGCGCAGCAGCCCGGCCGCGGCGACGACGAAGCCGACGCCCATCAGCATGCACACGGCATACGCGATGGACGGGAACGGGTGCGTGCCGAGGAACAGCGGGGCCACCGTGACCAGTGTGGCCACGGCTCCGATGAAGAAGATGATCGCGCCGGCCTGGACAAGACGGTCACCGGCGCGGGTGTCGTCAGGGGCGCCGTCAGGGGCGTCGGCCGATTGGGTTTCATTGCTCACCCGGCCAGGGTAGTTCCCTGCCCGGAGGAACTACGCCTGACGTCTCGTTACTGGTCCCCGGACCGTGAGCCGGACCACTAGCCTGAGTCCTGGCGGGTCGAGCGACCCGCTGCAGTGCTATCCAGAGCCGTTTTCTACGACTACGAGGACGAGGACAGACGGTGCCCACCGGCAAGGTCAAATGGTTCAATTCGGAAAAAGGCTTCGGCTTTCTTTCCCGCGACGACGGGGGCGACGTCTTCGTCCACTCGTCGGTGCTCCCGTCCGGAGTCGACGCCCTGAAGCCGGGGCAGCGCGTGGAGTTCGGCGTCGTCGCGGGCCAGCGCGGCGACCAGGCGCTGACCGTGACCATCATCGATCCCACGCCGTCGGTAGCAGCGGCCCAGCGCCGCAAGCCCGACGAACTGGCCTCCATCGTGCAGGACCTGACGACGCTCCTGGAGAACATCACGCCGAGCCTGGAGCGCGGCCGCTATCCCGACAAGGCGGCCGGTGCGAAGATCGCCGGCCTGCTGCGGGCGGTCGCCGACCAGCTGGACGTCTGACCGTACGGACACGGTCTCCCGGTGGGCCGGGGCGGGGAGTTGACTCCCCGCCCCGGCCCACCGGTCTGTCTGCCCCCCCCTGTGCCCCCCTGTGCCCGCCCCTGTAGCCGTCACGGCCGGGGCCAGGGCTGCCCGATGATCGTCTCGATGCGGGTGTTGAAGCGCTCCAGGGCGGCCGCGAACGCGCCGGCCTCCTCGGGGCTCCAGTCGGCGAGCACCCGCTCCAGATTGGCGACAGCGTCCTCGCGGTCGGCGTGCAGCTTCTGCGCGCCCTCCTCCGTCATCCGGAACTTCCGGGCGAGACCGCCCTCCGGGTCCGGGATCCGCTCGACAAGACCGGCGCGGGTCATCGCCGCGGTCTGCCGGTTCAGCGTCGAGGTGTCGAGGCCCAGCGCTTCGACGAGCTGCCCGATGGAGAGCGGGCCGTCGACCTCGATCCGGCAGAGCAGGACATAGGCGCTGCGCTCCAGGCGGGTGGTCTGCGCCATGGCCATGTACCGGTACCTGGCCAGCAGTGTCATTTCCCGCTCGACCCGCTCGAAGTTGTCGCTCGCCTGACGCACGCGGCGTCTCCTCTCGCGCATTTCCCGGTGCCGGTTTGCCTGTATAGCACGCGCGTGTGCATCATGCATAAGGTGTGTATGCTGCACATCCGCCCCATCGGGCGCCCAGCCGAAGAGGAGTTCCCGTGAGACCGACCGCCACCGCGCCACCGCTCCCCAGGACCGGTCCCGTCGTCGCCGTCCTGGCGGGTGCGGGCATCGTCGCCGCCCTGATGCAGACCCTGGTCGTACCGCTCATCGCACAGCTCCCGCAACTGCTGCACACCACACAGGGCAACGCGTCCTGGGTCGTCACCGCGACCCTGCTCGCCGGTGCGGTCGCCACCCCGGTCACCGGCCGGCTCGGTGATCTGTACGGCAAGCGGCGGCTGATGCTGGTCTGCGTCGGGCTGCTGGTGGTGGGCTCGCTGGTCTGTGCGCTCGCTGGCTCGCTGGCCCCCATGGTCATCGGCCGCGCGCTCCAGGGCACCAGCATGGGCATCATCCCGCTCGGCATCAGCGTGATGCGCGACGTGCTGCCGCCGGAGCGCGTCGGTTCGTCCATCGCGCTGATGAGCTCCTCGCTCGGCATCGGCGGTGCGCTCGGCCTGCCCGTCGCGGCCGCGGTGGCGCAGAACACCGACTGGCACATGCTGTTCTGGGGCTCGGCCGGACTGAGCGCCGTACTCGGCGCTCTGATCCTGCTCTTCGTACCCGCGGCGCCGGTCCGCGCCGAAGGCCGCTTCGACTACGCCGGGGCCGTGGGCCTCGCCGCCGGTCTCGTCGCCCTCCTGCTGGCCGTCTCCAAGGGCGGCGACTGGGGCTGGGGCAGCGCGGACACCCTGGGGCTGCTGGCCGCCGCGGTCGTCATCCTGCTGGTCTGGGGCGCCTTCGAACTCCGTACCAGGGACCCGCTGGTCGATCTGCGCACCACCGGGCAGCGCCAGGTGCTGCTGACCAATCTGGCGTCCGTGGTGGTCGGCTTCGCGATGTACGCGCAGTCGCTCGTCGCGCCGCAGCTGCTCCAGCTCCCCGAGGCCACCGGCTACGGACTGGGCCAGTCGATGGTCGTGGCCGGCCTGTGGATGGCCCCGGCCGGGCTGGTGATGATGGCGGTCTCGCCGCTCGGCGCGAAGCTCTCGGCGGTCCGCGGCCCCAAGGTGTCGCTCCTCGCCGGCTCCGTGATCATCGCGATCGGCTACGGCCTGGCGACCGTCCTGATGGGGTCGGTCTGGGGCCTGGTGGTCTTCGGATGCGTGATCAGCGTGGGCGTCGCCTTCGCCTACGGGGCGATGCCCGCCCTGATCATGGGTGCGGTGCCGCTCTCCCAGACCGCGGCGGCCAACGGCTTCAACTCACTGGCCCGGTCGGTCGGTACGTCGGTCTCCAGCGCGGTCATGGGTGTGGTGCTGGCCCAGATGACCGTGTCATCAGGTGGCGTCACGATCCCGTCGGAGACGGGCTTCCGTACGGCGTTCGTGATCGGCGGCGCGGTGGCGCTGGTGGCCGCACTGGTGGTCCTGGCGATTCCCGGCCGCGGCGGGCCGAAGCCGCAGCCGGCCGCTCAGGCAGCGGTGGAGGCACCGGCGGAGACGGAAGCGGTCCAGGTCGCGGGGGATCCGAGCCCCTCGGGCAAGTGAGAGGCGAGCAGGGGAGGGGAGCTGAGTAGGGGGGAGTAGAGGGGGAGCAGAGGGGCGGCCACAGGGGGCGCCGCCCCTTCTGTGCCCGGCTCACTCCGCGGCGAACGCCAGCGCATCGGGCCGCAGCGCCGGTACGAGACCTTCCGCCGCCGCCCGCGTGAGCAGCCCGCGGACCGCCGCGTAGCCGTCCTCGCCGAGGTCCGCCGTGAACTCGTTCACGTACAGACCGATGTGCTGGTCGGCGACCGCCGGGTCCATCTCCTGCGCGTGGCCCAGCACATAGGGCCTGGACACCTCGGGGTCGTCCCAGGCCTGCCGGACCGACGCGCGGACCGTACGGGCCAGCTCCCGCAGCCGCTCATCGCCCAGCGAGCGCTTGGCGATGATCGCGCCCAGCGGGATCGGCAGGCCCGTCGTGGACTCCCAGTGCTGCCCCATGTCGGCCAGCGAGTGCAGCCCGTACTCCTGGTACGTGAACCGCGCCTCGTGGATGACCAGACCCGCGTCGACCTTGCCGTCGCGCACGGCCGGCATGATCTCGTTGAACGGCATCACGACGATCTCGCCGACCCCGCCGGGCACCACCTCGGCCGCCCACAGCCGGAACAGCAGATACGCCGTCGAGCGCTCGCTCGGCACGGCGACCGTCTTCCCGGTGAGGTCCACGCCGGGGCCCCGCGTGAGGACCAGCGGGCCGCAGCCGCGTCCGAGCGCCCCGCCGCACGGCAGCAGCGCGTACTCGTCGAGCACCCAGGGCAGCACCGCGTACGACACCTTCAGGATGTCGAACTCGCCGCGCTCGGCCATCCCGTTGGTGATGTCGATGTCCGCGAACGTCACGTCGATCCGGGGCGCCCCCGGCACCCGGCCGTGGGCCCAGGCGTCGAAAACGAACGTGTCGTTGGGGCAGGGCGAGAACGCGATCTTCAGCGCGTCGCTCTGCTGCGGAGCTCCGGCGGTCTGCGGGGCGTCGTCGGTCATATGCGGTTCCAACCTTCCAGTACGGGCGCGAGCTTCCCGAAAGCCGTGGTGAGCGCGGTCAGCGCGTCGCCGATGCGCCAGGCGTCGCGGTCGCGCGGGCCGACGGCATTGGAGACCGCCCGGATCTCCAGCACCGGCAACCCGGCCTGCGCGGCGGCCTCGGCCACCCCGAAACCCTCCATCGCCTCGGCCACGGCCGCGGGGTGGGCGGCCAGCAGCGCGGCGGCCCGCTCAGCGGTGCCGGTGACGGTGGAAGCGGTGAGTACGGTGCCGGGCGTCGCGCCGGTGGCGTCGGCCACGGCCCGTACGAGAGCGGCGGGCGGCCGGTGCTCCACCGTGCCGAAGCCGAGACCGGTGACGGACACGAACCCGTCGGGTGTCTCGGCGCCCAGATCCGCGGCGACGATCGCGTCGGCCACGAGAAGCGAGCCCGGCGCGGCGTGGAACCCGCCGCCGATGCCCGCCGAGACCACCAGGCCGTACGAGCCGCGCGCGAGGGCGGTCGCCGTCCCGGCGGCAGCGGCGGCCGGGCCGACACCGGCCGCGATCACGTCGTAACAGCCGGTCCCCGCGCCCTGGTCCGCGGTGCCCCCGAACGCGCGCGTGACCGCGTCCCGCTCAGCGGGGACCGCGGTCACGATGAGTACACGCAAGGCGTCAGGCGTCCTTCTTGAAGATGAACGACCAGAGCCCGAAGACCTTGGTGGTGCCGTCGCCTTCGGCGATGGCGACGGTCGACGCGTTGCCCTTGGCGCCGTACTGGGAGTTGAAGAAGACGTTGCCCGGGACCGTCGTGTAGGTCTTCTTGCTGACGCCGGTCAGCTGCTGGCCGTTGAGCAGCAGCACCCAGCCCTTGTCGGCGATCTTCGGGTCCACGCCGATCCGCACGGTCTTGTCCGGGTCCACCTTGATGGACTTGGTGCCCTTCTTCTGCGCGGCGCAGGCCTTGGACGCGGCCATGTCCAGGCTCTTGCCGTCGTTGTAGCAGGCGGCTTCGGAGTGCACCGAGTTCGTGCCGACCGTCACGGTCGCCAGCGGCGTCGGCTTGTCGCAGGCGGACAGGACGAGGAGTCCGGCGGACACGGCACCGAGAGCGGCGGCGGTGCGGCGGCCCTTACCAGTAAGAAGCGCAACGGTCATGGGCCGAAGGCTATCGCCCGGCGCAGGTCACGCCACGCGGGGGTGCGGTGAGCCGCGCCGCGCGGCCGTCAGGAGCCCCCGTACGGTCGTGATCGCACCCACCGCGACCAGCGCCGCACCCACCGATGCGCCCAGCGTGCCGTTCAGCGGCAGGGCCATCGCGATGGCGCCGCCCACCACCCAGGCCAGCTGGAGCACCGTCTCCGACCGCGCGAACGCCGAGGTCCGTACCGTCTCCGGCACATCCCGCTGGATCATCGCGTCCAGCGACAGCTTGGCCAGCGCCTGCGAGAAGCCGGCGACCGCCGCCAGCACCGTCACCAGGAAGGAGACGAAGAAGGCGGCCGTGAGGATCGCGGTGCCCAGCGCCACCCCGAGCAGGGTGGCGATCATGACCTCCGGTCCGCGCGAGCGCAGCAGCGCACCGACGGCCGTACCCAGCGCGTTGCCCCCGCCGGCCGCGACACCGACGATGGTCAGCGACACGGCGGCGTTCTGCCCGGCCATCGGGTGCTCGCGCAGCAGGAAGGCCAGGAAGAAGATCAGGAAGCCGGAGAGCGAGCGCAGCGCGGAGTTCGCCACCAGGCCGTTCAGCACGGAGGGGCCGACCGTGCGCAGCGACGGCTTGCGCTCGTCGGTCCGCTCCACCAGCCGGGCCTTGCCCTCGCCCTTCGCGGAGTCCACCTTGCGGGGCAGCGTCATCGCCAGGAACGCCCCGAACAGGAAGACTGCGGACGCCCCGTAGAGCGGCCAGGCGGAGCCGATCTTGTGCAGCCCGGCCCCGATGGGCGCTCCCACACCGGTGGCGAGCAGCCCCCCGAGCGTGACCCGGGAGTTGGCTTTGACCAGCGAGAACCGTGGCGGCAGCAGCCGTGGGACCACCGCGCTGCGCACCACGCCGTACGCCTTCGACGCCACCAGCACGCCGAGCGCCGCCGGATAGAGCTCGAGCCCGCCGGTGGCCACGGCCCCCGACATCACGAGCGCGAGGACCGCTCTGGCCAGCATCGCGCCGGCCATCGCGGCCCGGCGGCCGTGCGGCAGCCGGTCGAGCAGCGGGCCGATCACCGGGGCGAGCAGCGCGAACGGCGCCATGGTGACCAGGAGGTAGAGCGCGACCCGGCCGCGGGCCTGATCGGTCGGTACGGAGAAGAAGACGGTCGAGGCCAGCGCAACCGTGATCATCACGTCACCGGCGCTGTTCACGGCGTGCAGCTCGATCAGTTTGCCGAGGCCCGACTCGCCCGCCCCATGGGCGTTCGTCGCCCGTCTGATCCCCTTTGCGGTACCAGTGAACGGCCGATGGAGGGCATGACCGACGGCCCGCCCCACCCTGCGCGCCGGGCTGAATCCGTCGGACGACCTTGCGGTGGTCACCCCGTCATAGTGCCCCAACCCCGTACGACCCGAACCGGGATTCGGACGCGCAGGTGGGACGAGAGCCGGAGAAGGGGTAGCGTGCACGGAGGCTGCCGACCACTCCCGGGCGGGCCCGCGACGCCTGTCACCGCGCCTCGCTGCGATGTCGGAACCGCCCAGTGACTTCGGTTACGGGGGCGTTCTCCGCCTTGCGATGCACGGCGCCAGACGCCGCGGGCTCCTCCGCCCGGGTGTGGCCGGAAGCCTCCAGCGCGCCACCGGCGGTTGCCCTTGGCTGTGCGCCTCTCCGTTATCCCGCAGAATGGGTGGGAGAAGGCGCGCCCCCGGGCATGTCGGGCGCGGACGTTGACGCGGTCCTCCGGTCCGCTCCGCCCGTTGCTCGTACGCGAAGGTCGTCCGGCGCACCCGTGAGACGGCGTAGGAGAGAAGCGAGACCTGTGAGTGCTGCGACGACGAGAAGCCGTACCCCTGACCGCCTGTGCGCCGAGGCGGTCGGCCTTGCCCGCGAGGCGGCGGAGGAAGCTGCCTTCCCCGGGGTGGTCGGCGAACACGTCTCTGTGGTGGCCGAGGGTGACCGGGTGGTCACCCACTTCTTCGAGTGCAAGGAACCGGGCTACCGGGGCTGGCGCTGGGCGGTGACGGTCGCCCGGGCATCCCGGGCGAAGCTCGTCACGCTCGACGAGACGGTCCTGCTGCCGGGCTCCGACTCGCTGCTGGCCCCCGAGTGGGTGCCGTGGAGCGAGCGGCTGCGCCCCGGCGACATGGGGCCCGGTGACCTGCTGCCCACCGAGGCGGAGGATCTGCGCCTGGAGCCCGGCTTCTCGGGCGAGGACGCGCCGCCGCCCAACTCCGTGCTCTCCGACGAGCTGGCGGACCGGGTCGAGGCGGAGGACGCCGAGGTCACCGACCGCACGGCGGTCCCGGCCCGCGGCACGGTCGCCGCGGTCGCCGACGAGCTGGGGATGCGGCGGGCGCGGGTGCTGTCCCGCTACGGGCTGCACCAGGCGGCGGACCGCTGGGACGAGGAGTACGGGGCGAAGACCCCGATGGCCCAGGCGGCCCCGGCTTCCTGTGTGACGTGTGCGTTCCTGGTCCCGCTCTCCGGTTCGCTGCGGCAGGCCTTCGGGGTCTGCGGGAACGAGTTCGGTCCGGCGGACGGGCATGTGGTGTCGCTGTCGTACGGCTGCGGCGGCCACTCGGAGGCGGCGGTCATGCCGAAGCCGCTGCGGCCCGCGCCGCTGGTGCTCGACTCGACGGCCGCGGACCCGTTCGCGCTGCGGCCGGACCCGGAGGGCGGTTCCGTCTCGGCGCAGGCGGCGTCCGATGCGGACGATCTGGGGCATTCGTAGGGGCTGCTGAGGTTCTGAGGTGTGGGGGGTGCGGCACATGCCGCGCCCCCCACACCTGTCTCGGCACCTGTCGCGGGTACGGCCTGGTGCCGCGCCCTCCCACGATCTGTCCTGCGGTCAGGGCTTGACGAGGACCTTGAGGCTCTTGCGGTCGGCCATGTCCCGGTATCCGGCGGGCACGCCGTCGAGGCCGGTGGTGGCGTCGAAGACCTTTCCGGGTTCGATGGTGCCGTCCAGGATCGCGGGCATCAGTTCCTCGATGTAGGCGCGGACGGGGGCCGGGCCACCGGCGAGCCGGAGGTTGTGGCGGAAGAGGCTGCCGAAGCCGATCGGGGCCTCCTCGTACTGGGGGACGCCGACGCGGCTGATGACGCCGCCGGGTCGGACGATGCCGACGGCCTGCTCGTAGGCGGGCATGTGGCCGACGGCTTCGAGGACCACGTGTGTGCCGTTCCCTCCGGTGAGCTCGCGGACCGCCTCGATGCCTTCATCGCCGCGGGCGGATACGACATCGGTGGCGCCGAACTCGCGGCCGAGGTCGGTGCGTACCCGGTGGCGTCCCATCAGGACGATCCGCTCGGCGCCCAGCAGCCTGGCCGAGAGCACCGCCAGCAGGCCGACGGCGCCGTCGCCGATCACGGTGACGCTGGTGCGTGGGCCGACGCCGCCCATGACGGCGGCGTGGTGGCCGGTGCCGAACACGTCCGAGAGGGTCAGCAGGGACGGGATCAGGGCCGAGTCCGCTGCGACGGGGAGCTTGACGAGGGTGCCGTCGGCGAGCGGTACGCGGACCGCTTCGGCCTGCCCGC
The DNA here is from genome assembly GCF_041433995.1 of Streptomyces sp. NBC_00466. Classification (NCBI taxonomy): domain Bacteria; kingdom Bacillati; phylum Actinomycetota; class Actinomycetes; order Kitasatosporales; family Streptomycetaceae; genus Streptomyces; species Streptomyces sp. NBC_00466. Next base: position 3,824,892 of record NZ_CP107896.1, read on the forward strand.
CCTCGTCGGGTTCGCCGTCCCAGAAGCCGGCCTGCGGGTGGGTGCAGGAGGTGTGCAGGCCCTCGCGGCAGAACTCACAGGTGTTGTCGGAGATCGCGAAGGGGGCTACGACCAGGTCGCCGCGCTTGACGGTGGTGACCTCGGGGCCGGTGTCCTCGACGATGCCGATGAACTCGTGGCCCATCCGGGCGGGCCCGTCCCCGGGCTTCATGGAGCCGTACGGATGCAGGTCGCTGCCGCAGACGCAGGAAGCGGTGATACGGACCAGGGCGTCGGTGGGGTGCTTGATGACGGGGTCCGGGACGTTCTCGACGCGGACGTCGCCGGCGCCGTACATGAGAGTCGCGCGCATCAGGGTTCTCCAGATCGGGTGGTGCCGGTTTCAGGCGGTGGTTTCAGGTGGTGCAGGAAGGAGGGGGCTGTCGTCCTAAGGGTTCGTGCCGGGTGCGGCCGGGGCACCTTCGGTGACCTGGACGGCGGATGCGGCCGCGCCGCGGCGCCGGACGATGGCGAGGGCGAGGGTGGTGATCACGGTCAGGGCGGCGATGACGGTGCCGACCACGGCGGGGCCGGTCGTGCCCAGGGACGAGCTCAGGGCGAGGCCCGCGATCCAGGAGCCGACGGCGGTGCCGAGGTTGAACCCGGAGACGCTGAGGGCGGAGCCCAGGGTCGGCGCCCGGCCCGCGTACCGGACGGCCAGGGAGATCAGCACCGGGTTGGCGCCGAGGCCGAAGAACCCCAGCAGGGTGACCAGGACGACGGTGACGATCGCGTGACCGGCGAGCAGACTGATCGCGAGGAGCAGCACGGTGGCTCCTGCGGCGGCCACGACCGTAGCCGTGTGCGGGCGCTTGTCGCCGATGCGGCCTCCGACGAGCGAGCCGGCCAGGGCGCCGACACCGAAGCCGACCAGGACCAGCGGCACCAGCGCGGAGGCGATGCCGCTGCGGTCGGTCAGCAGCGGGGAGATGTAGGAGTACGCGGCCAGAACACCGCCGGTCGTGGTCGCGCAGGCGGCCAGGGCCAGCCACAGCCGGCCCGAGCGCAGTGAGCTCAGCTCGGAGCGGATCGAGACTGCCTGCTGGTGGGGGCCGTCGTGCGGGACGGTGCGAGCGATGAGGGCGACGGCCGCTGCGGCGAGGACCGCGAGGGCCCAGAACGGTCCGCGCCAGCCCATGAGCTGCCCGGCGAACGCGCCGACGGGTACGCCGATGACGTTGGCGAGCATGCCTCCGGCGCCCACCAGGCCCAGGGCGCGGGAACTCGCGGCGGGCCCGGCGGCGCGGGCGGCGACGACGTTGGCCACCGCCCAGAACGCCCCGGTGGCCAGCGCCGTCACGAACCGGGCCGCCAGGACCAGCGCGAAGCTGGAGCTGAGCGCGACGACGATGTGTCCGGCCGCGAACAAGCCCAGGGCAAGCATCAGCGTCAGCCGGCGGGGCATCCGCAGCGTCAGCATCGACATCACCGGTGCGCCGATGATCATCCCGACCGCGAAGACCGTGATCATCAGGCCGGTCTGTGCCACGCCGACCCGCAGGTCGCCCGCGATCTGGGGCAGCAGCCCGGCCACCACGAACTCGGTGGTCGCCATCAGGAAGGTGCCCAGCGCCATCACGTGGACGACAAGCGGCAGCCGGGCGGACGACTGGTCACTCGTGACATCGGCGGGGGACTGGTCGGCCGTGGCATCGGCGGGGGACTGAAGGGTTCCTCCTCGCGTACTCAAGGTTCATCTCCGTTGGGGTCGGGATCGGGGTCGTGACCGGGGTCGTGACCGGGGTACGTGAACCAGGAAACCGGCGGCTCCGCACCTGAGGAAGGTCGGGTTTATGGGGGGTACAAGCTCGACCTCCCTGCCCGCGGGCCGGTGGCTACCGTGGAAGGCATGGACCCGCACCCCGACGACCGCACCGGCCACCGCACGGACGGCGGCGCCGACCACCGCACCGAGATCCGGGACTTTCTCGCCAGCCGGCGAGCGAAGATCACGCCGGAGCAGGTCGGGCTGCCCACCAGCGGCCGGCGCCGGGTACCGGGGCTGCGGCGCGAGGAAGTCGCCGTACTCGCGGGTGTGAGCACCGAGTGGTACACCCGGCTGGAGAAGGGCCACATCAGCGGCGTTTCCGACGATGTCGTCGACGCGGTCGCCCGAGCGCTGCGGCTGGACGACGACGAACGCACCTACCTGTTCGACCTGGCCCGCGCGGCCCGGCCCGCCCGCCGCACGCCGTCCCGTCGCAAGGACGTCGAGGTCCCGCCGCGAGTCCAGTGGCTGCTCGACTCGATGACGCTGTCCTCAGCCTTCGTACGCAACGGACGCCAGGACATCGTGGCCAGCAACCCCCTGGCCAGAGCGCTGCACGCGCCCGTGTTCGACAGCAGCACCACCGACGGACGGGGCCGCCCCAACATCGCCCGCTACATCTTCCTCGACCCCGGGGCCCAGGACTTCTTCCCCGACTGGGACGACGCCGCCGTCGCCACCGCCGCACTGCTGCGCGCGGAGGCCGGGCGCGAGCCCCACGACCGGGCCCTGCGCGAGCTGATCGGTGAACTGTCGACGCTCAGCCCCGAGTTCCGCAGCCAGTGGGCCGCCCACGACGTCCGTATCCGCCACGACGGCATCAAACGGCTCCAGCACCCCGAGGCCGGCCTCCTGGAACTGACCTACCAGTCCCTGGACCTGCCCGTCTCCCACCGGGCGGTCCACGACCTGACCCTCTACACCGCCGAGCCGGGCAGCACATCCGAAGACCGCCTCAAGCTCCTCGCCAGCCTGGCGGCAACCCGGTCCCGGGCGGCAACACCCACCGACCGACCGGGCTGAGCGGCCTGCTCCACACGCTGCACTGAATCGGTCTGTGCCATTCCTTCGTCTCCCCCGCGTTGCTGCCCGCAGGGTGTCGGGATCCGCAGGCGGTGTGGGGGCGAGCATTCCTGGCTGTGTCTCTGCCGAGAATGGAAAACAGCGATCAAGCGATCAGTCGTACGGCACGCTCGCCGTTGCCGGGGAGACCAGGTTCTGGAGCTGGTCGAGTGCGGTTCGGAGTGCTTCCAGCCCGGCGATGCGTGCTGCGTTCCGTTCGGCGACGGCGGCGTTGAGTCCCGCGAAGAACTGTGTGCGGTAGGCGAGGTCCGACTCGATGCGTTGGAGTTCGGCGAACAGGGTCGGCAGGCTGGGCTGTTGTGGGGTGAGCAGGCGCGTGAGGCGGGGCAGGTGCCGTCGTAAGCGGGCCTGTACGACGCCTGCGGCGAAGATGAGCCGGATCAGTGAGAGCGTTATGGCTGCTGCCCTCCGTGGTCGGCCTGCTGGTGGCGCCTGCGCAGCACTCGACAGTCGGTTTCCCGGCTGGCGTCGTGCCCGGCTTGGGCGACCGCCTCGGCGAGGTCGAACTCCTCGCACTCCCGGCAGTACTCGTGATCGCTCTCGTCGGGTGATGGTGAGGGTGTGCCGGTGGGGGTCACGATTCCAGCCTCCTGCGACTCCGGGCGTTGATCCGTGCGTTCTCGGCGGTAAGCCGTTCCGCGGGAGTCGGGGTTCGGACCTGCTCGGGGGCGGCCTCCCATTCGGAGCCACCGTTGACCGGTCGCAGTGACCAGTACGGGCCGGCGAGCCCCCGGAACTCCCCGGTCCGATTGCCGTGCCCCGTGTCCACCATGAGCGCGCCGAGATCCGGGACGTACGAGGATTCCTGCCCGTTCGGGCTGTTCTGAGCAGCCACCGCCACTCCTCTCCGTAGTCATTCCGCTACCAAGGCGGCTCAGCGTGGCCTACAGTCGAGACCATCTTCAACTTGCGTTGCCCGAGCGGAGAGTTAGGGATTCACGTGGTGAACCGGAAGGAACTGAATCCTGAAGCGTCGTTACGCGCGGCGTTCGGGGAACTCTTGCGCAGGCTGCGGGACGAACGCGGGTGGACGCAGGACGAGCTGGGCGAGCGCATGGGGTGCTCCGGGACGCATATTTCTGCCGTAGAAACGGGTCGCCGCCCTCCAACTAGCCGTTTTTCGGCTAGTGCTGACAGGGCGCTCGGTGCTGGGGGCAAGCTTCAACGCCAGAGCCGTGCTCTTCGGCACAGTGCGCTTTTGGAAGGGTTCCCGGAGTACGTCAGGCAAGAGGCGCGCGCGGCAGAGATCCGGCTCTATGAGGTGGGCGTTATCCCCGGTCTGCTTCAGACGCCGGATTACGCGGCGGCGCTGGAAGCAGATGCAGTGCGCCGGGAAGCCATCACCCCCGAACAAGCTGCTGAGCGTGTCGCATTGGTGGCGGAGCGTCAAGCCGCACTTGCTCGGTCTCCGTCACCCTTGATCTTCGCGGTGCTCGATGAAGGGTGTGTACTCCGGCCGATGGGCGATACATGCATCATGGATGCCCAGTTTGCACGGCTGTTGGAGTTCGCTGCGCTGCCGAACACCGTGCTTCAAATCGCCCCGTTCCGCATGGGGGCACGTCGGCCGTTCAGCCTGCCCATCACCGTACTTACGTTGCCCGACCGCTCGCTGATCTCGTATGCCGAGTCGGCTCAGCGAGGGCACTTGGAACGGGAAAGCCACTTCGTGCTGCCCATACTGACGGCCTACCATCAACTACAGGCCGAGGCGCTCTCCCAGGCGGCATCAGTGGCAATGATCGAGCAGGTACGAAAGGGCACTCCGTGACGACCGAAACCCCCCGTTGGTTCAAGACCTCGTACAGCGGCAACGGCGGCCAGTGCATCGAGGTAGCCGCCAACCTCATCGCCCCGCACGGCGTCGTCCCCGTCCGTGACTCCAAGAACCCGAACGGCCCGGTTCTGTCCGTCCGCGCCTGCGCGTTCGCCTCCTTCGTGGCAGGCGTCAAAGGCGGAGAGTTCGGCGCGGCCTGACCGCCCCCGGCCCGGCACGTACCGATCAGAGCCGCCCCGCCGTGCCTTGCATGGTGGGTGGTTCAGATCGGCAGGTCCCAGCCGGGCCCTTCCTCGGTGCCGAGCCACACACGCTGCCGGGCCGACGAGACCGTGATGCCGAAGTCCTCCTGGTGCGGTGCGCCTGCCGCCTGCCAGCTCCGTACTGCTGTTTCGACCTGATCCCACAGGCGGACAGGACCACGCTGTACGACTGTCCAGCCGCCGTCCGGCCCGGACGCCGTCCGCGACTGGGAACCTGTGGAGACGTCCCAGAGGATCTGTTCCGCCCCCGCCCCCATCCGCTCGGCCGAGGGCGCGGCGAGTTGGGCGACCCAGCTTCCGGTCCACGTACCGATGGTCTCGGGGTCGATCCGGCTATGGCGCTCCTCACCGGGCAGCAGGGCCAGCGCCGGGCGGGGCGGGCGGTCATGCGGGCGGGCCAGCATGAAGCTGGTGTACCCGGGCAGGAACCGCCCGGTAGCAGTGCCGGGGCCGGTCACCGTAAGCAGTGCCAGCCCGGATGCGTAGCTCCATCCGGAGAGGGTGACCAGCAGCTTTCCGCCTGGCTTCACCTGGTGCAGCCACGGCATCGGGATGTACCGGACCGAACAGGTGGCGATCAGGTGGTCATACGCTCCGCCCTCCGGGTCTCCCCGCAGGCCGTCCCCGGTAATCAGCCTGGGGGCGTACCCGGCGGCCTTGATGGTCGATTCTGCTGCGGCGCCGACCACCTGGTCGTACTCGACGCTGGTGAGGTTGGCGTCCCCAAGACGGTGTGCACCGAGGGCGGTCGAGTACCCGGTTCCGGTACCGATCTCCAGGACTCGCTGGCCTGGTCGGACGTCGAGCTGCTGCCACATACGCAGCACCAGGGACGGCAGCGTGGAAGACGATGAGGGGGAGCCCGCAACGGCCGTTCCGTCTGCGATGTCGTCCGGCCTGGTGCGGCCGTCGAGTTGGGTGATGAGCGTCCGGTCGGTGTAGATGCCTTGCAGCCACCCGGAGGCGCCTTGGCGGACGGGCCGGTAGCGGGTCGGGACGCTGTCCGGCACTTGTTCGAAGTAGGCGCCCACGAACAGTTCCCGGGGAACGATCTCAGTGGCTCTGCGCCACTTTGGATCGGTGAGCGCGCCGTCCTCGGTGAGAGCGTCCGCCAGGACGGCGCGCAGTTGAGCAGATGCGCTCACGTGTCAGAGCCTTTCTCCAGCTGATCAGCGATGGCGTGTGCAATCGAGTCGGTGGTCTCGGCCGGCTGCCATGCCCACTGGCCGTTGGGGTTGCACTCCAGGAAATACCAGGCGCTGTCGGCGGTCACGGCGAAGTCGAACGCGCCAAACGTCAGCCTGAAGTCCTTGAGATAGGTGGCAATGGAGCGCGCCACAGCTTCGGGAATTCCGATCGGTGTGCATCGCATGAGGTCCTGCCGGTAAAGCCAGTCGAGGTCGGGGCTGTCGATCCGGGACCCGAACAGAAGGCCGCCAACAGCCGTCACGCGCACGTCGAACGCCTTGTTCACCTTGGCTTGGAACATGTGTGGGCATACAGCCACGGCACTGGTGATCTCATCACCGTGCACCTCCCGCACCCACACACTGTGCGGCCGGTCGTCCACACGGTAGAGCGTGTTCCACACGGGTTTGAAGACCACTCCGCCACGCTCACGTGCCACGAAATCCCGCGCGTCGTTCTCGTTGTCGGTGATCAGTGTGTGAGGCACCAGGAATCCGCTCTGCCGGGCAGTCCCGAGTTGAGCGGGCTTGTACTCCGCCGCGCGGTTGCTCCACGGATGGTTGACGTAGTGCGCTCCCGGGAGGGACGCGAGGATCCCCCCTGCCCCCCAGTAGGACTGTTCTGCGGCGAACCTGCGGTCCTGCCCGTCCAGCCTCGGAGTGCCCTCGTACGGCGAGGGCCTGCGAACCCAGACGGACTGCACCCGCGTGAGATCGAGCTCCCGGCTCGGGGTACGCAGGGTGCCCCGCTGATCCTCCGTTCGGTACGTGGCGGTCAGGGAGGCACTCTCGTTCAGGTCGGCGCCGGGATCGAGACGGACCACGGAAACCCGGCGCTCGGCGAGCAGCCGCAGCACCACGTCTGCCGTCCCGTCGTAGGGGTTGGTCAGCACCAGCACCGACCCGCGTTGGTCGTTCATCAGCCAGAACTCTTGTCCTGGTCGTAGGACTCCTGCGAGTCGGCGTCCGTAGCCCCGCCGGGGCCGGAGCCATCGCCCGGGGTGGTCGTGGTGGGAGTCAGACCGCTGGTGCTGGTGCCGTGTCCAGCCATCGCAACCGTGCGCCCGTGCGCGTCCACGATCACCGCGATCTGCGTTTCTGGGTCGATAGCTGGTGGGATCTGCGGAACCGCCACAGTGGCCGCGTACGGCTCCATCCTGCCCGCGCCCCAAGGTGTGAACGTCTCAGTCATGAGGTCCATGGTGGTGCTGTGGGACGGCCGCCTCTAGCCTGTTTCCTGTTGCTGCAACAGCTCGTCGCGGATAGCCCCCAAAAGAGCGCGCATATCGTCACCTCGCAGTGCGTTGCGGGCGAATCCTTCGAACTTTCCTACGTACAGAGCAACGTCCCGAGGGTCTGTCACGACGACTTCCGCATGGACGGTTTCGACCGTCACCGCCCGGTCGTCGCGGATGACGAACGCATGGTTGGGTATGTCGCGCTGTCTGCCCGTCAGGGGAACGATTCGCACATCCAAATGGGGAAGTCGGGACAGACTGACGAGCCGATCGAGCTGTCCGGCCATGACCAGCGGGGGGATGATGAGCCAGCGCAGTACGGGTTCGGTGACCACAAAGCGGAGCGTCTTGCTTGCGTCGTACAGGACGGTCTGTCGCTCAAGCCGTGCGCTGACCGTCTCACGGAGAGTCGCTTCGCTCAGATCCTCGTGCCGGGAGAGGACCGCCCGCATGTACTCGGGAGTCTGCAGCAGTCCAGGTACCAGGGCCGGCTGGAAGAGACGCAACAGGTTCATCCGGGCTTCCACGGCACTGAGTTGCCGTTGGGCCTTGTGCAGTCCGGCTCGCTGAATCAGCCGCCATGCGGTGGCTTCGGTCGCCATGGCCCGAGCGGCTTCCAGGTACTCCGACTTCACATCCTCTGATACGCCAATGGCGGTCAGGATGCGGTCCACATCGTCCGCACTCGGGCCGAGCTTGCCCGTTTCAATCTTGCTGAGCTTGCTGGCAGACATGACGGCGCCGCGGGCGACTGCTTTGGCTTCCCGGCCGGAAGCGCTCCGCAGGGCTCGCAGCGCTGCGCCCAATTCCGAACGGTTCACTCGCCGTGCTTCGCCCACCACTCCGCGAAGGGCACAGAGTGGGTGAGAGCGGCGTCACGGTAGGCGACGAACTGAGCAGCCCGGTCTTCGGGAAGTACCTCAGCCCCCGCGAACTTCCCACCCTCCACGTAGCGCATCAGTGCGGCGACGACTGAGTCGAAGAGCCAGAAGTCCCCCACATCATCCGGCAGAGGGCTGGACCGGTCGGTCAGGTCAAGGACGAAGAACTCTTCACCGGCCGCGGCGTTTGTGACGTACCCCCACCCCAGCTCGAACCGCAGATACGGAGTCAACGGCCGAGTCAGTACGTGGACGCGGTAGAGGCGGCGCCCGGAAGCGACATGTGACCGCACCTCTGCCAGCCATTCGGCGTTGTAGTCCGTCGGCTGAGGGTGCCCGTCCACAAAGGCGCGGTAGGCGTCCGTGTTGCCCGAACCGCTGTAGTCGCTCAGGGTCTCCAGCCGGAATGCCTCATGGACGAAGTCGTCGAACAGGTCCCCGAAAGACTTAGCCAAGCTGATCACCGAACGCCTTCAGGATCAGTTCCATGGGGATTTCCACCAGGGTCTCGTGCGCGGGAATCTCCAGACCGTGATCGGTCGGCGTCTCGCCCTGTACGAGAATCGTGCCCCGGTCGGTTCGGTAGATGGTGGGGCAGTCCTTCTTGTCGCACGTCGTCGCCAACATGGTCGGCTTCACAGGCGTTCCCCTTCCGCGGTTGGCGGGTCTCGCTGCTGATCCTGGCGTGGGCGGAGCGCAGGGGGCAAGTAGCCGGACTTTCCAGAACGGGAAATCGGTCCCGGACGAGACCGGCGCCGCACCCGATGGGAGTCACTGGGGATATGGGCCCAGGAAATGATCGACACTTGGGCTCAGGACGTCGCGCTCGGCCGCGCCGCCTCGGATCCACGGGCGGGGTGAGGGGGGTCTCGGCTGCCTCCCCCGACGGGAATTGGGGAATGCCATCAGTCAAGCAGCGCGTCCGCCGTCGCCAGGACGGACCAGGCCGCGAAGCTGGTCGAGTGCGGTTCGGAGTGCTTCCAGTTCGGCGATGCGTGCTGCGTTCCGTTCGGCGACGGCGGCGTTGAGTCCCGCGAAGAACTGTGTGCGGTAGGCGAGGTCCGACTCGATGCGTTGGAGTTCGGTGAACAGGGTCGGCAGGCTGGGCTGTTGTGGGGTGAGCAGGCGCGTGAGGCGGGGCAGGTGCCGTCGTAAGCGGGCCTGTACGACGCCTGCGGCGAAGATGAGCCGGATCAGTGAGAGCGTTATGGCTGCTGCCCTCCGTGGTCGGCCTGCTGGTGGCGCCTGCGCAGCACTCGGCAGTCGGTAGGAGCGTTGGGCGCTTAGTGCCGCCGTCCGTGGGGAGTTGAACGAACCGTGAGCACCAGCGAGCCGAACACGAGCCTGGAGCGGCTGTACCGCGAGACGGGTTGGACGCTGCGGCAGTGTGCGCAAGCCATCAATCGAATCGGAACCGAGCAAGGCACGCCGGCCCGGTACCGTCCGCCCTCCGTGCACCAATGGCTGAACGGCAGCCTGCCGCGCGATGGAGCGCGCCCACTGATCCTGGAAGCATTCGCTCGCAAGCTCGGGAGACCCGTCACACCACTTGAGGCGGGCTTCCCAGCCCCCGACACCGGGGCGGAGGCAGCGACGAACAACACGGTTGACGGCATCATTGATCTCGGAAGGACAGACATGGACCCTTCCCGCCGGAGTGTCCTCAACGCTGCTCTCTTTTCGGTCGCCCTCTCCGTGCCGGACTGGCCTGATGTGGTGGGACGCATGGAATCCGCTCAGCGAGGGGCCAGAACTCGCCTAGGTATGTCCGACGTGGCGACGGTCGCTGCCATGACGGAACAACTCTCGTCCATGGATGACCAATTCGGGGGCCGTACTGCCAGGCCACTCGCCGCAGCGTTTCTTGTGAACACCGTTGCTGTGTTCCTTCGGACGGACGGTCCTGATGACGTACGCAGGGCGATGATGTCGGCAGCGTCCGATCTCTGCTACCTCACCGGGTACATGGCTGTGGGCGAGGGCTTGCACGGACTCGCGCAGCGGTATTACCTGAAGGCTCTGGAACTCGCGGGGGCTTCAGAGGATCACCTCACCTTCTGCACCACACTTCGCGGTATGAGCGTGCAGGCGGTCGACCTCGGACAGGGCCCCATCGCTATGCGCCTCGCCGATGCGGCCGCAGCTTCTTCCCCCGGAGCCGGGCCCCGGATGCGCGCCTTCCTCTCCGGGCAACAGGCCCATGCAGCTGCACAGATCGGTGACCACCGTTCTGCCCGCATGTACTTGACCGAAGCCGAAGCGGCGATGGAACGTGCGGAGTCACGCGGTAAGGCCTTCGGCTCGTACTCTCCCTCCTCGCTCAATTACCACACAAGCCAAGTTCGCTTTGAAATGGGAGACTTGAATGGTGCGGTAGCCGCCATGCAGGAATCGGACAGGCTGCGATACAGCATCTATCGCCGGACCCGCGTCAAGGAACGCGCGATTCTCGCAGAACGGCAACTGGCCATCGGTCATCTTGAGGCGGCGTGCAGTTCGTGGGGGCTCGCGCTGGACGACTATCCGCAAGTGAACTCGGGCCGCATCGACAAGCGCATGGCCGACATGTTCCACCTCATTGCCCCGCACCTCAAGAACCGCGACGCACAGGCGCTGAACGAGCGCGCGCGGACCATCGTTCGCCCTGGCCTGGTACCTGCTCTCTCCGCTTCTGACGCAGGCCGACGCCGACGGTGATGACACCTCCGCGGGCTTCGGTGAGCAGGCCCCTGTGGGACCGCTACGACCTCGAACCTGCCTGGATCACTTGGAAGGCGCTCAGTTGATGCCCCGGTCGAACTGGGTACTGACGACACCGCCCGTACCGGGGAACGACTTCTCCCCCGTCAGGTAAGGCTCGTACTGCGTCCGGCCGAGCAGGTGGTCGGAGAAGTAGGCGTTCACGTAATCCATGGTGATCCGGCGCTGCTGCTGCTCCGAGAGTTCCTTCTGGTCGGTCTGGGGGGTGGTGGCTCCGGGGAACTGGGACTTGCAGGTGCCCGGCTTGCTGCCGGGAACGGCGTCGTCGTGTGCGCTGACTTGGCCGCTGCTGGGCGACCACTGCTTGTTGTAGAAGTCGTGGACACCGCCGCGCACCGTGTACTGGCCTATGGGTGCGCTGTTGTCCTTCTTGTTCCAGTCGAAGAACTGCCCGGTGTTCACCTGGTCACACGTGCCCCACATCACCGCGAACGATGTCTTGGTGATGGGATCGACGTCCCAGGTGGCGGTGGGCGCGAGTCCGAACGCGGCCTTGATGGACACGCCTTCGGGCCATGTGTGGCGGTTTTTGTCGGCGATCTCCTGCATCACTCCGCCGCCGCCCATGGAATGCCCCATGAGCCCCACGTTCCGCAAGTCCACATGGTTCTTGAAGTTCACCGGCGACGGACGTCCGGACGTGGCGTCCTTGAAGCTGCCGCGCAGCGGGCCCTTGCCCGTCGAAGACAACTGCTGCCACATGCTCAACTGGGCGTTGATCAGTGCCGCGCGCTCCTGATACACCGTGTCAGCCTGGCCGGAGGACGTTGAGTTGATGCCGTTCGCCCCGATGGAGACAACGATGAACCCCCGGCTTGCCAGATCTCGGCCCAGGTAGTCGTATCCGAGATAGCTGGGGATCTGCCGCACCCCAGGTGCGCACGGCCAAGCCGACAGCCGGTCCGAGGCGGCCTTGATGATCGCTTCCTGCTTCGCCGCGTCGGCCTTGTCACCACTCTGCTCGTCCTTCGCCAGCGCGGCCTGCGCCGCGGTGAGTGACGTGGAGGCTTCGGCGTCGGCGCAGGTATCCCAGAATCCGTGCTCGATCATGATCAGCGGGTGGGTGCCGGAGGAGATGTCGTCGGGGTAGTAGACGGCCCCGTCCAGCTCGTTGCTGCCCACGTATCCGAGCGACTTGGGCGGCGGGAAAGCCTTGTCGCCCAGGTTGTAGTGCACCTCGCTGACTCCCTGCCGCGCAGGGGGAGTTCCGGACCCACCGGTGGCGAGCGCCGCGGTCGAGGTGAACCAAACGGCACAGGCTGTTATGGGCGCGGCAAGCAGCAACTTCGCGCGCCCAGTGAGGGGTGGCCGACGGGACGGTCGTGGGAGGTATCGCATGGGGTGGAGGGTACGGAGACAGTGTCAGGAAACTGTCAAAGTGGTGTTCTCAGCTGATGCAGGGCCGGGCGGCGTGTCCGGGAAACCGGTCCCGAACGAGACCGGCCTCGTACGCGACGGGCGTCAGCGGGGTCCGACCGGTCCGACCGGTGTGCAGGGCAGGCGAAACAAGCCAGTCGCGGGTGCCCCCGCCCCACCCGTACCCGGGCCCGTCCCCTTCACGCGGTACCTTCACCCGGGACCGGGACGGTCCTCCGTACCCCCGCCCCACAGAGGAGCACAAGCCGTGATCGTGGAAGCGACAGACGCCGCCGACCCCTTCGGGACGGCCCGCCTGAGGCGTGGCGTGCTCGATGCCTGGGCCACCGCACCCGCCCGTTTCCGCGAGGATGCCAACGCCGAGGAGGACCTCGCGCTGGGCGGTTACCGTGACCGCCTCGTCGTCGAGCTCGCCCAGAACGCCGCCGACGCGGCGGCCCGCGCCGGTGTGCCGGGCCGGTTCCGGCTCACGCTGCGGCCGGGCGAGGGCGACGGCCCCGCCGTGCTCGTGGCCGCCAACACCGGCGCCCCGCTGGACGCCACCGGCGTCGAGTCGCTGAGTACGCTGCGCGCATCGGCCAAGCGACCCGGCTCCGAAACAGCCGACCCGCACGCGGCTGTCGGCCGTTTCGGTGTCGGATTCGCCGCCGTCCTCGCGGTGAGCGACGAGCCGGCGGTCGTCGGCCGGCACGGCGGCGTCCGGTGGTCCCTCGCCGAGGCCCGCGAACTGGCAGCGGCAGCGGCTCGTACCGCCCCGGACCCCCGGACACCGGCTGACGGCCTCGCCGACGAGTTGCGGCGGCGCGAGGGGCACGTACCGCTGCTGCGTCTCCCGCTGCCCGCCGAAGGCACCGCCCCCGACGGGTACGACACCGTCGTCATCCTGCCGCTGCGCGACGCCGGGGCCGAGGACCTGGCCCGGCGCCTGGTCGCCGCGATCGACGACGCCCTGCTGCTGACCCTGCCCGGCCTGGCCGAGATCGTCGTCGAGACCCCGGACGGCATCCGCACCCTGACCCGCTCCGAGCACGGGGCGTACGTCCACATCGACGACAGCGCCGCCGGTGGCGGGATCCACCGCTGGCGCACCGTCGCCCACCACGGCCCGCTGGAGCGCGCCCTGCTCGCGGACCGGCCCGTCGAGGAGCGGCTGCGCCCGCACTGGTCGGTCACCTGGGCCGTCCCGGTCGACGGCGACGGCGCCCCCGTACGCCCTGCCACCGCGCCCGTCGTGCACGCGCCGACCCCGACCGACGAACCGCTCGGCGTGCCCGCGCTGCTCATCGCCTCGCTGCCGCTCGACCCCACCCGCCGCCACCCCGCGCCCGGGCCGCTCACGGACTTCCTGGTGCAGCGGGCCGCCGACGCGTACGCGGAGCTGCTCGGCGGCTGGGAGCCCGTCTCGGTCGCCACCATCGACCTGGTGCCCGGCCCGCTCGGCAAGGGCGAACTCGACGGCGCGCTGCGGGCCGCGATTCTGGAGGGGCTGGCCCGGGTGGCGTTCCTCGCCCCCGCCGCGCCGCTGGAGGACACCGGCGACGGAGCAGGCGGCGAGGCCGGCGAGGAGGGCGGCGAACCGCGCCACGCCCTGCGCCCCTTCGAGGCCGAAGTCGTCGAGGGCGCGGGCGAGGACACCGTACGGGTACTGGCCGAAGTACTGCCGACGCTGCTGCCCGCCGGTCTGGAACGCCGCGCCGAGCTGCGCACGCTGGGCGTCGGCCGGCTGCCGCTCGGCGACGCCATCGACCGCATCGGCGGTGCCGAACGCGCGCCGTCCTGGTGGCGGCGGCTGTACGAGACCCTGGCCGGGGTCGACCCGGACCGGCTCTCCGGGCTGCCCGTGCCGCTCGCGTCGGGCCGCACCGCCGTCGGTCCCCGGCAGGTCCTGCTGCCGCTCGCCGAGACCCCCGCCGAGCTGGCCCGCCTCGGTCTGAAGGTCGCCCACCCGGACGCCGCGCACCCGCTCCTGGAGAAGCTGGGCGCCCTGCCCGCGACCCCGCGTGCGGTCCTGACGACCCCCCAGGTGCGGGCGGCCGTCGCCGCTTCGATGGACGCCGGGGAGATCTGGTACGACGAGGACGACGAAGGCGCGCTGGACGCCGACGAGCTCGCCGATGTCGTGCTCGCGCTGGTACGCGAGGCGGAGCTGGAGCCCGGCGACGAGCCCTGGCTCGCGGCGCTCGCCCTCCCCGACGAGGACGGCGAGACCGTACCGGCCGGTGAACTGGTTCTGCCCGGCAGCCCGTTCGCCGCGATCATGCGCGACGGCGAACTGGCCCTGTGCGACGGCGAACTGGCCGAGCGCTGGGGCGAGCAGCCGCTGACCGCCTGCGGTGTGCTCGCCACGTTCGCCCTGGTCCGCGCCACGGACGTGGTCCTGGACCCTGACGAACTCGAACCGCGCGAGGGCGACTTCGCCGAGCCGGACGACGCCGGGCTGCTCGACGCGGTGGACGTCTGGTGCGAGGACGTACTCGATCAGCTGCCGCAGGGCCCGGTGCCGCCGGTCGCGACCGAGATCGTCGCCGTACGGGATCTGGAACTGGTCGACGACGACAGCTGGCCGCAGGCCCTCGCACTGCTCTCCCGGCCGCCGCTGCGGGACGCCCTGACCCAGCCGGTGCGGGTGCTGCTGCCGGACGGTACGACCGAATCCGTACGCCCGTACACCGCATGGTGGCTGCGCGGTCACCCGGTGCTCGACGGCCGGCGCCCGGCCGGGCTGCGGGCCGCGGGCGGTGACCCGCTGCTGGCCGGTCTCTACGACGAGGCGGACGCGACCGGTTTTGACGACGAGCAGGTGCTGCGCGCCCTGGGCGTACGGACGTCCGTGGCCGCCCTGCTGGACGAGCCCGGCGGCGCGGCCGAGCTGCTGAACCGGCTCGGCGACCCGGACCGCGAGGTCTCGGCACGTCAACTACACGCCCTGTACGGGGAGTTGGCCCGGCTCGACCCGGAGCAGGTGACGCTGCCCGATGAGTTGCGGGCTGTGGTGGACGGCGAGGTACGGGTGGTGGACGCCGCCGACGCGCTGGTCGCCGACGCCCCCGACCTGCTCCCGCTGACGTCCGGCGCCGCGCTGCTCCCGGTCGCCCCCGACCGGGCCGCCGAGCTGGCCGAGCTGCTCCAGGTCGGGCGGCTGAGCGAGAGCGTGGAGGCCGAGGTGACCACGGCGGGGGAGGAGCACCAGGTCCCGGAAGCGGTCCGCGCGCTGCTCGGGGCCGGCACCCCGCGTACGTATGTCGAGCACGAGGAACTGCTCGCGAACGGCGTCGAACTGGACTGGCACCGGACCCGCGACGGGGTGCTGCACGCGGCCACGCTGGAGGGGGTCGCGGCGGGACTCGCCTGGGCGGCGGGGCAGTGGCCGCGCCGTTTCGAGGTGGCGGCGCTGATCGAGGATCCGTCGCGTACGGAGGAGTTGGAGCGGGACCGCTGGTTCGACTGAGGGGGCGGGGCCGGGTCCCGGCCCCGGCTCCGGCCCCGGCGGCGCGGTTGCGCCAGAGAGTTTCAAAATCTTCACATCATGCACAACCTTTCCCCCAGGTCGCTTGTCTGGTCTGTGAAGTCACCAGACTTCACAGACCACATGGGCCACGCGGATGGACGAAACCTCCGCCGGTCCCCTTCTCCACATGGGGAACAAAATATGCGTATACGTGCCACAGTGGCCGCCGTCACCGGTGCCCTGGCTCTCTCCGCTTTCATCGTTCCGGCCGCCGCCCAGGCGGACGGGGCTCCCGGAGCGGGTGCCGTGGAGGCCCCCCGCTCCGTGTTCAAGACCGCGCCCCACGGCGTGCAGGCCCACGTCAGCCGGGCCGCCGTCGACACCCGGATCAGCAGCGTGACCGTGAACGGCGGCAAGGACGTCGTCCTCGGCACCACGGTCGCGAAGACCATCACGGCGAGCGTCACGGCCACCGACAACTCCGGTATCCAGGACGCCATGATCTTCCTCTGGCACGGCAGCAACATCGACTCCGACGTCGACGGCTACCTGGGCCCGAAGGTGGACGACAACACCACGCAGGTCTCCAAGTGCACCAAGGTGAACGCCACCACGTCCACCTGCAAGGTCTCCTTCAAGGTGGACCCGCGCTCGCAGAACGACCTGTACAAGAACAGCCTCGCCGGCACGTGGAAGGTCTATGCCTCCGCACTGGCCAAGGACGGGCAGTGGGTCGAGTACAACGCCTACAAGTCCCAGCACGTCCAGCGGGCTTCGACCCAGACGGTCAACGCGGCCCCCGAGCCCGTGAAGAAGGGCAAGACCATCACGGTCACGGGCAAGCTGGCCCGCGCCAACTGGGAGACGTACAAGTACGCGGGCTACGTCGGCCAGCCGGTGAAGCTGCAGTTCCGTAAGAAGAACAGCAACACGTACACCACCGTCAAGACGCTGAAGACGAACGGCACCGGCAACCTCTCGACCACCGTCAAGGCGGTCGAGGACGGCTACTGGCGCTACAACTTCGCGGGGACGACCACGACTCCGGCGGCCATCGCCACCGGTGACTTCGTCGACGTGAAGTAGGACCGGGACAGGTCCGCCCGCCGGGTCCGTCCGCCGGGCCCGTCCGCAGTGGCAGCCGGCCCCTGCGGGCGGGCCCGGTCCCGTATCCGCCCCGTGTCACCCCGGGTATCGGCGGTCGACCCAACGCCACACCACCTCGATCCCCGCCGACGCGACCACCGCGATCCCCACGCCCATCCACGGTATGGCCGCCCCCACCAGCTTCAGCGCGAAGAAGTGCTGGAGCGCGGGGACCACCATGACCAGCAGGAACGCCCCGGCCATCGCCAGCACCAGGCAGACCCGCCACCAGGTGTAGGGGCGGGCGATGATCGCCAGCACCCACATCGAGACCAGGAACAGGGTCAGGGTCGCGACGCTCGTCTCGGCGTCCAGGGACCCGGACCCCACGTAGTAGTGCCGGGCGATCATGTACGCCACGAAGGTGGCGACCGCCGCGATGATGCCGCACGGGACCGAGTACCGCAGCACCCGCCGTACGAAGTGCGGTTTCGCGCGCTCCTTGTTCGGGGCCAGGGCCAGGAAGAAGGCCGGGATGCCGATCGTCAGCGTGGAGAGCATGGTCAAGTGCCGTGGCAGGAACGGGTACTGGATCTGGAAGCAGGACACCAGAATGGCCAGCAGCACCGAGTAGACCGTCTTGACCAGGAAGAGCGTCGCCACCCGGGTGACGTTCCCGATCACCCGGCGGCCCTCGGCGACGACCGAGGGCAGCGTCGCGAAGCTGTTGTTGAGCAGCACGATCTGCGCGACCGCCCGCGTCGCCTCCGAGCCCGAGCCCATGCTCACGCCGATGTCGGCGTCCTTCAGGGCCAGTACGTCGTTGACGCCGTCCCCGGTCATCGCGACCGTGTGGCCGCGCGACTGGAGCGCCGCCACCATGTCGCGCTTCTGCTGCGGCGAGACCCGGCCGAAGACCGAGTGCGAGTCCAGCGAATCCGCCATCTCCTCCTGGTCGGTGGGGAGCCGGCGGGCGTCGATGGTGTCCGTGGCGCCGGCCAGGCCCAGCTTCGCGGCCACCGCGCCCACCGACACCGCGTTGTCACCGGAGATCACTTTGGCGGCGACGTCCTGCTCGGCGAAGTACGCCAGGGTGTCGGCCGCCTCGGGCCGCAGCCGCTGTTCGAGCACCACCAGCGCGGTGGGCCGCGCCCCGGCCACCACATCGCCCCGGTCACTGCCGCCGTCCGCTTCCGCGCGTACGGGTCCGTCGTCCTCCGCGCGTCCGTCGCCGTCGTCGAGGCTGCCTGCCGCCCGTGCGAGGAGCAGCACCCGCAGCCCCTCCTCGTTGAGCCTGCCGACCTCCTGGAGCGCCGGGTCCCGCTCGGGCAGCAGCACATCGGGCGCCCCGAGCAGCCACGCCGAGGTCTCGCCGTCCCCCTCGGCGAAGGCGGCCCCGCTGTACTTGCGGGCCGACGAGAAGGGCAGCGCGCGGGTGCAGCGCCAGCCCGAAGTGTCCGGGTAGGCGTCGACGATCGCCTGGAGGCTGGCGTTGGGCCGCGGGTCGGACGCACCGAACGCGCCGAGCACCTGCCGTACGTACGCCTCGTCCGCCTCGCCGTCCCCGTCCAGCATCCGCAGCCCGGTGACGTTCATCCCGCCCTCGGTGAGCGTGCCGGTCTTGTCCAGGCAGACCACGTCGACCCTGGCCAGCCCCTCGATGGCGGGGAGTTCCTGTACGAGGCACTGCTTGCGGCCGAGCCGGATGACGCCGATGGCGAAGGCGATGGAGGTGAGCAGGACGAGCCCCTCGGGGATCATCGGGGTGATGCCGCCGACGGTCCGGGCGATGGAGTCCTTGAGGTCGTGCCGCTCGTGCACCAGCTGGCTGACGATGAGCCCGGCCGCGGTCGGGACCATCATCCAGGTCACGTACTTGAGGATGGTGGAGATACCGCTGCGCAGCTCGGAGTGGACGAGCGTGAAGCGGGACGCCTCGTCGGCGAGCTGCGCCGCGTACGCCTCCCGGCCGACCCGGGTGGCGGTGAACGCCCCGCCGCCCGCGACGACGAAACTCCCCGACATCATCGGGTCGCCCGGCTTCTTGTGCACCGGGTCGGCCTCGCCGGTCAGCAGCGACTCGTCGATCTCCAGGCCGTCGGCCTCGACGGTCTCGCCGTCCACGACGACCTTGTCGCCGGGGCCCAGTTCGATGAGATCGCCGAGTACCAGGTCGGAGGTGGAGACCTCACCCGCTGTTCCGTCGCGCCGTACGGTCGGCTTGGCCTCGCCGATCACCGCGAGTCCGTCGAGGGTCTTCTTGGCGCGGTGCTCCTGGATGATGCCGATACCGGTGTTGGCGATGATCACGTAGCCGAAGAGGCTGTCCTGGAACGGTGCGACGAACAGCATGATCAGCCAGAGCACGCCGATGATCGCGTTGAACCGGGTGAAGACGTTGCCCCGGACGATGTCGACGGTGGACCGGCTGGACCGCACGGGCACATCGTTGACCTCGCCCCTGGCCACCCGCTCGGCCACTTCGGCGGTGGACAGCCCGGTGGCGCGGGCCGGATGCGGCAGCTCGACGGGGTGGACGGGGTCCAGCTCGGACCCCGCGTCGATATACGGCCCTTGCGTCATGGATCCGACGTTAAGGCCAGAACCACACGTTTACCCGGTGAGATACCGGAAGATCCGACCGCGGGAGGAGACGGGACGGGACGGCCTCGTCCTACGGCCGTACGGACCCGGACCCGACCTGGACGTGGTGGCGACGCGGTGGGGCTACGCCTGGCCGGACGGGGCGCCCGGCTCCTGGCCGCCGGTCTCCGGCCGGGCCGCAGCCGCGCGTTTGAGCGCAGCGTCGCGCCCTCGTACGTACCAGATCCCGACCAGCCCGAGAGCGCCGCCGGCCGCGCAGGTCCAGAGCCACCACAGGTGCCCGTGGTCGGAGAACCAGCCGTAGAAGGGCAGCTGCACCAGGAAGAGGACGAACCAGATGATGGTGCCGCCGGTGACGGTGGCGACGACGGGCCCCTCCAGGGGCTCGGGTGCCTCATGTACTGGTGTCCACTTCGCCATGGCCGACAGTCTATGCGGGGGAGCGGGAGGCGGCGCCGGGCCAGGTGGCCCAAGGCTCTACGCGCGGAGATAGCGATCTTCGACTTATGTATTCATACTGAAACGGCTCTCGATTGGCTCGTTCTTTTCGTTTAAACGTCCAAATATGGCCGTTTCTCACCACATGACACTTGAGGTCGCGCGCATGTCATCCTCGGCCACCGCTCCGGTCGACGCTGTTCCACCATCGCCATCCGGCGGCCCGCAGAATGGCTTCGACCGCTATTTCAAGATCACTGAGCGCGGCTCCAGCGTCGCCCGTGAGATCCGTGGCGGTTTCGCGACCTTCTTCGCGATGGCCTACATCATCGTGCTGAACCCGATCATCCTCGGCAGCGCGCACGACATGAACGGGCACCAGCTCAACGGCGGCCAGCTGGTCACCGCCACCGTGCTGACCGCCGCCTTCTCCACGCTGCTCATGGGTGTCATCGGCAATGTGCCGATCGCGCTGGCGGCCGGACTCGGTGTGAACACCGTCGTCGCCCTCCAGCTCGCGCCCCGGATGACCTGGCCGGACGCGATGGGCATGGTCGTCCTGGCGGGCATCGTCGTGATGCTCCTCGTCGCCACGGGGCTGCGGGAACGCGTGATGAACGCCGTACCGCTCAGCCTGCGCAAGGGCATCGCGATCGGCATCGGCTTCTTCATCCTGCTGATCGGCCTGGTCGACTCGGGCTTCGTCTCCCGCGTCCCGGACGCCGCGCACACCACCGTCCCGCTCCAGCTCGGCTCCGACGGTCATCTGCACGGCTGGCCGGTCCTGATCTTCGTGATCGGTGTCCTGCTGACGCTGGCGCTGATCGTCCGCAAGGTGTCCGGCGCGATCCTGATCTCCATCGTCGCGATGACGGTCGCCGCGATGATCGTGGACGCCGTCGCCACGGTGCCCAGCTGGGGTCTGACCTCCCCGCACTGGCCGGGCAACCCGGTGGCATCGCCGGACTTCGGCCTGGTCGGTCAGGTCAGCCTGTTCGGCGGATTCCACAAGGTCGGCGTGCTGACCGGCGTCCTCTTCGTCTTCACCGTGCTGCTCTCGTCGTTCTTCGACGCCATGGGCACCATCCTCGGTGTCGGCGACGAGGCGAAGCTGACGAAGCCGGACGGCACCTTCCCCGGCATCAACCGGGTGCTGTTCGTGGACGGCATCGCGGTCGCCGCGGGCGGTGTGACCTCGTCCTCCGCCAACACCTGCTTCGTGGAGTCCACGGCAGGCGTCGGCGAGGGTGCCCGTACGGGTCTGGCGAGCATCGTGTCGGGCCTGCTCTTCACGGTGGCGCTGTTCCTCACGCCGGTGGCGACCATGGTCCCCTCGCAGGCGGCCACTCCGGCGCTGGTCGCGGTGGGCTTCCTGATCCTGGCGGGCTCGGTCAGGGACATCGACTGGTCCGACTTCACCGTCGCGATCCCGGCGTTCCTGGCGATGGTGATGATGCCGTTCACCTACTCGATCACCAACGGCATCGGGATCGGCTTCGTCTCCTTCACCGTCCTGCGGATCGCCGTCGGGCGCTGGCGCCAGGTGCCCGTGGCGATGTACATCGTGTCGCTGGTCTTCGTCTTCTACTACGCGATGCCGGCTCTCGGCCTCACGTAATAGCGGCCAATAGCGGCCCGTCCCCGGGTGGCTGACCCGGCGGGCCGGCTCCGGGCTACGTACGCCCGTAGAACTTCTCCGTCTCGTCGACGGCCGATTGGAACCGTTCGTCGAAGTCGTCGCGAATGAGCGTCCGGACCACATAGTCCTGGACGCTCATTCCGCGTTTGGCCGCGTGGTTCCGGAGACGGGTGAGCAGTTCCCCGTCTATGCGCAGGCTGAGCACGGTCGATCCCATACCTGACAGCGTCGGGGGACCGGACGTCGCCGCGCGTCACTTTCGCGCCTTGCCTCACTCGTATGGGTGATGTCGCTCACCGGATGGCATACCGGGTTGGTCTTTAGCATAGGTAATGAGTTACGCTAACGAACATGCCTGACCTTTCGCCCGCCGACAAGGCTGCCGCCGTCGA
This sequence comes from Streptomyces sp. NBC_00466, assembly GCF_041433995.1. Classification (NCBI taxonomy): domain Bacteria; kingdom Bacillati; phylum Actinomycetota; class Actinomycetes; order Kitasatosporales; family Streptomycetaceae; genus Streptomyces; species Streptomyces sp. NBC_00466. The sequence continues at coordinate 3,846,872 of NZ_CP107896.1, forward strand.
CTCACTGCGCTCCACCGTGATGCGCCTGAGCCGCAGGCTCAAGCACCAGCGCGTCGACGAGTCCCTGAGCCCGACCGAGATGTCGGTGCTGGGTACCCTCGCCCGCTGCGGCTCCGCCACCCCCGGTGAGCTGGCCCGCAAGGAGCATGTGCAGCCGCCATCGATGACCCGCATCGTGGCGCTTCTGGAGGCCAAGGGCCTGGTCAGGCTGGAACCGCACCCCGACGACCGCAGACAGAAGGTCGTCAGCCAGACCGAGGAGGCGCAGGAGATGCTCGTGGAGAGCCGGCGCCGCCGCAACGTCTGGCTGGCCGAGCTGGCCGAAGGGCTGAACGAGGACGACTGGGTGAAGCTGCGCGCTGCCGCCCCCGTCCTGGAAAAACTCGCCCAGCTCTGACCTGCCTGTACGAGGCCCCCGCCGGGTGGTCTCGTCCCGCCCTTCCACAACTGTCCACACTGTCTACGCCCAGGAGGCGACCCCTGTTGAGTTCGGGACCCGGAGCAGACTCCGCCCCCGCACCGCAAGAAACTGCTACCCGGACTTCGATGTTCAGCTCGTTGAAGGTCCGTAATTACCGGCTGTTCGCCACCGGTGCCGTCGTATCCAACACAGGCACCTGGATGGCACGCATCACCCAGGACTGGCTGGTCCTGAGCATCACGGGATCGTCAGCGGCCGTCGGTATCACGACGGCCATGCAGTTCCTGCCGATGCTGCTCTTCGGCCTGTACGGCGGAGTCATAGCCGACCGCTTCCCGAAGCGGAAGCTGCTGTTCTGCACCCAGGGCGCGATGAGCATCGGCGGTCTCTTCCTCGCCGCGATGACCCTCACGGGCAACGTCGAGGTCTGGCACGTCTATGTGACCGCCTTCTTCACCGGCCTCGTCACCGTCATCGACAACCCGACCCGGCAGTCCTTCGTCTCCGAGATGGTGGGCCCGGACCAGGTCCGCAACGCCGTCAGCCTGAACTCGGCCAACTTCCAGTCCGCCCGGCTCATCGGCCCCGCCGTCGCGAGTGGACTCACCGCGGCCGTCGGCCCCGGCTGGGCGTTCCTCGCCAACGGCCTCTCCTTCCTCGCCCCGCTCACCGGACTGCTGCTGATGCGCAGCAGCGAACTGCACCACACGCAGCGCACCCCGCGCGGCAAGGGGCAGCTCCGCGAGGGCCTCAACTACGTTTCCAAGAACCCCGATCTGATCTGGCCGATCGTCCTGGTCGGCTTCGTGGGCACCTTCGGCTTCAACTTCCCGATCTGGCTCAGCGCGTTCGCCAACAACACGTTCCACGGCGGCGTCGGGATGTACGGCCTCTTCAACACCCTGATGGCCATCGGCTCGCTGGTCGGAGCCCTGCTCGCGGCCCGGCGCGGCACATCCCGGCTGCGCATCCTGGTCGGGGCCGCGATCGCCTTCGGCGCCCTCCAGGTCATCACGGCCTGGTCGCCGTCGATCTGGATGTTCGTCCCGCTGATCACCGTGATCGGCATCCTCGGCCTGACGGTCAACGTCACCGCCAACTCCTCGGTGCAGATGGGCACCGAACCGGAGATGCGGGGCCGGGTGATGAGCCTGTTCATGATGGTCTTCACCGGCGGTACCCCGCTGGGCGGCCCGCTCTTCGGCTGGCTCACCGACTCGTACGGGGTCCGCGTGAGCTTCACGCTCGGCGGCGCGATCTGCGCGGTGGCGGCGATGGGCGTGGGCCTGATGCTGGCCCGCGCGGCCAACCTCCGCCTGGAGGTCGACCTCAGGCGCGGCCGGCGCCACGTGGGCTTCGTCCCGCGCGAACAGCTCGCCACGGCAGCGTGAGCACGGACGGCGTGAGCAAGAACGGCGTGAACAAGGACGCGTGAGCAAGGACGGCGTGAGCACGGACGCCGTCAGCACGGACGGTTCCGCGAACGGGCCGGGGCGGACAGCCCCGGCCCGTTCGCGGAACCGGGGCCACCGGATGAGGGCCTGTCCCGGGTTGTGATCAGTCTTCGGGTATGCCCTGCTGGTCCTCCACCCGCTGCACGTGGCGGTAGAGGGCGGGGAGCGCGGCCAGGCAGCAGACCGAGCCGATGATCACCCAGAGCGCGGGGGCGTAGACCGTCAGGTCGGAGGTCGCCCACGTCATCAGGACCGGGGTGGTGCCGGCGAAGAGGACAGCCGCGATGTTGTAGCTGACGGAGAGCCCGGTGGAACGGACCGCTACGGGGAACGCCCGGGGCAGAACGGCGGAGACGACGCCGGAGAACCCTGACACCGTGGCACAGAGCACCGCGTGGACGATCAGCAGCACGGGGAGTCGAGGCTGTGCGTGCAGCCACATGAGGCACGGCATCGGCACGATGATCATCGCTGTCGCGCTCCCCACCAGCAGCGGCCGGGTCCCCACCCGGTCGGCCAGCCGCCCCGCCGTCAGACAGCCGCCGATCACGACGATGTTGCCGAGGAGTGAGGCGAGGAACGCCTGCCGGGAGGTGAAGCCCAGGCCGATCCCGGACTGCTCGTAGTACGTCGGAAGGTAGATCAGGAAGGCATAGACGCAGACGGTCCACAGCATCGAGACGAGTACGGCGGTGCCGAGCGTGCCCCGGTGCTCTGCCAGCAGCGTGCGCAGCGGACCGCGGGCGCCTGCCGTGGCCGCGGCCGGGGGCGCGGCCGTGCCCTCGGCACCGGCGGTGGCGCCCCGCTCGGTGAACGCCTCGGTCTCCGGCAGCCGGCGGCGGATGTACAGGCCGACCGGGATGATCAGCAGGCCGAGGACGAACGGGATCCGCCACGCCCAGTCCTGCACGGCCGACTCCGGGAGGACCGAGGTGATGACGAAGCCGACGAGGGCGGCGAGCAGGTTGGAGATGCCCATCGATGCCTGCAGCCACGACGAGTACAGCGCGCGGCGGTCGGCCGGGGCGCTCTCCACCAGGAACGCCGCGGCCCCGCCTATCTCGCCGCCGGTGGAGAAGCCCTGGAACAGGCGGGCGATCAGCAGCAGGATCGGAGCGCCCGCTCCGATCAGCGTGGCCGACGGCGTCACCGCGAGGATCAGCGTGCCGATGCCCATCGCCCCGATGGAGAGCATCAGGGCGGCCTTGCGGCCGATCCGGTCCGCGTAGCTGCCGCCGATCACCGCGCCCAGAGGCCGGGTCACGAACCCGGCGCCGAAGACCACGAAGGTACTCACCAACGCGGACGTCGCGTCGCCGTCCCGGAAGAAGTTATGGGCGATGTAGCCGGCGAAGAAGGCGTAGACGGAGAAGTCGTACCACTCCATCGCATGGCCGAAGGCCGCCGCAGCCACCGACCGCCGGGCGACCGCGCGCTGTTCGCCATCGGTCTTCACCGGGAGCGCGTCCTCGCCGGACGCCCGACTCGTCGTCACCATGGTGCGGGTCTCCTCCTGCTGTCGGGTGGATCTGCTGGCTGCTGGGCGGGTGTGGCTACGGGGCGGGTGTGGCAACTGGACGGGTGTACGGGTGTGATGACGCGGCGGGTGCGACTACTGGATCGAGGCCGGCTGCTCGCGGCCGTCGAGACCGACGAGGGTGGCGGCCAGCACATGCGCGCCGCGCGCGATGTCCGCGACCTCGGTCAGCTCCTCAGGGCAGTGGCTGCGGCCTCCGGCGGACGGGACGAAGACCATGCCCATCGGGCCGAGCCGGGCCAGGTGGGCCGCGTCGTGCCCGGCGCCGGAGGGGACCGCCTTCCAGCCCAGGCCGAGCCCGCCGGCTGCTTCGGCGATCACGTCCTGCACCAACTCGTGGGTGGGGACCGGGTCCTGGTCGGTCAGCCACTCGAAGTCCACGTCCACGCCGCGCTGCTGCGCCTCCGCGGCGATCTCGCCGACGATCTGCTTCTGTGTTGCGCGCAGCCAGTTCCCGTCGATGCTGCGGATCTCCGCCCACAGCCTGGCCTGGTCAGTGATCACGCCCATCGACCGCGGCGAGGAGTCGATGCTGCCGAGGGTGGCGACCCCGTGCACCGGAGCGCCGCAGCCGGCCCGCTCGACGGTGAGGACCGCGGCCGCCGCCGAGACCAGTGCGTCGTGCCGGTCCTCCATCGGCGTGGTGCCGGAGTGCCCGGTCTGCCCTGCGAAGTGCACCAGCAGCCGGTCGATGCCGGCGATCGCGGAGACCACGCCGATGCCATGGCCGCTGCGTTCCAGCAACGGGCCCTGCTCGACGTGGAGTTCGACGTACGCGTGGACGTCCTTCGTCCGCCAGCCGGAGCTGAGCGCGGCCTGCGGGGCGAGCCCGAAGCGTTCCATGGCGTCGCCGAGCCGGGTGCCGGTGCCGTCGGTGCGCTCCAGGTGCTCCGGCGCGAGGATGCCGGCGATCGAGCGCGAGCCGATGCAGGAGATGCCGAACTCGTTGGCCTCCTCGCCGAGGAAGTCCACCACCAGCAGGTCGCGTTCCAGCCGGGTGCCGGTCTCGCGCAGCCGCTGGGCGACCTCGATCCCGCCGAGGACGCCGACGATGCCGTCGAACCGGCCGCCCTGCCGCACGGTGTCCGTGTGCGAGCCGGTGACCAGGGCCGGGGCAGACGGGTCCTTGCCCGGAAGGCGCCCGATGATGTTGCCGGCCGGGTCCACCACCGTTTCGAGACCGGCCTCGGTCATCTGGGCGCGCACCCACGCACGGGAGGCGCGGTACGGCTCGGAGAAGACCTCCCGGCTCCAGCCGGGGTGCTCGGGGTCATGAAAAGCCGCGAGCTCGTCGAGGCGCCGGCTCAGGCGATCGGGTTCCGGTGCGAGGCGGTTCAGGTCGATGCGGGTGGTCATGGTGATCCTCGGTTCTCCTGGGCGGGCGGAGGTGCGGGTTGGTGGTGGGGGCGACGTACGGGACCGGGCGGCCGGGAGCGCGCGGGGGTACGGGGCCGGGCCGGCCGGGGTGCCGGTGTTTCGCGGTGCGTCGGCCGACGCACCGCGCGGACGGGATGAGCCGACGCACCGTGCGGATGGAGCTGACCCACCGCACGGACGGGATGGAGCGATGCCAGAAGCGCGGCTACTCGGAGGCCGGATCCTGCTGCTCGTCGGTTCCTTCGGACACCGCGTCCGGCGGGACCCAGGCCGCGGGCAGATCGCGCGGCAGCCGGGCGGCCAGCTCCCCCGCCGCCTGCCGCAGCAGCGGCAGCAGCCGCAGGGGAACGGCGGGGTCGGCCAGCGCGTTGTCCGCCGCGACCAGCGACAGCGCGCACAGGCACCGGCCGCCGACCACCACCGGCACACCGACCGCCGACATGCCGGGGGTGAGCCACCCGCGGGTGACGTGGTACCCCTGACGCCGGATCAGCTCCAGTTCCCGGCGGAGCTGGGCGGCGTCCGGCGTGGCGGCGGTGTACCGGTGCAGCCGTCCTTCGATCACCTGCCGGCGCACCGCCGCCGGGGCCATCGCCAGCAGGGGTGTGGCGCTCGCCCCGGAGTACAGGGTGTGCACCTGGCCGGGGTGGAAGGCCACGCTGCCGGTGCCGCTGCGCCGCGAGGCGAGGCAGAGCGCCGCCCCGTGCACCCGTACCGACAGGGCGGCGGTCAGCCCGGTGGCCTCCCGCAGCCGGACGAGCATGGGCCGGGCGACATCCACCAGGTGGTCGGGGTGGTCCGAAGAGCGGTCGGTGAGCCGTTCGCCCGGCAGCAGCCGGTCGCCGACCTCGACCAGGAACCCGGAGCGCTTGAGCCGCTGGACGTACCGGTAGGCGGTCGAGAGCGGGATGTCCAGCCCGGCGGCGATCTCCGCGACGTCGACCTGACCGCGGTCCTGGACGAACGTCAGTACCCGCAGCCCACGGTCGAGGGAGCTGAGTCCGCCCTGTGCCCGCTCGGGATTCCGGTCCGTGGCCATCGCGGTCAGCTCCGGCGCACCTGAGCGCCCCGGCCCGCCGCTCCGGCCAGCCCCTTGCCGGCGTCCCAGACGACGTCGCCGCGGCTGATCGTAAGGGTGACCCGGGCCCCCGGGGCGTGCCCGTCGTACGGGCTCCATCCGGCGTTCGAGTGCAGCTCGGACGCCTCGATCTGCCAGTCGGGGGAAGGGGTGAGAACCATGATGTCCGCATCGTAACCGGGGGCGAGCCGACCCTTGCGGCCGCCGAATCCGTACCGGTCCGCCGGGTTCTCAGTGAGCGCCGCCACCGTGCGGGAGAACTCCTTGCCCGCGCCGTAGCGGCGCAGACAGGCGCCGAGCGTGGTCGAGACCAGGGTCTCGGTGCCCGGGGTGCCGGAGCTGTTGTCGAGGATCCGCTCGTGGTCCTTGAGCGAGCTGGGCCACGGGGCGTGGTCGGAGGAGATGACCGATGCGGTGCCGGAGATGACCGCCTGCCACATGGCCTCGCGGTCGGCGGAGCCGCGCAGCGGCGGGTTGATCTTCAGCCGGCCGCGCTGCCGCACCATGTCCTCCTCGGTGAGCAGCAGATAGTGCGGGCAGGTCTCGAAGGTGACGTCGACGCCCTGGCCGCGGTACCACGCCACCAGGTCGGCGGACCGGCCGGTCGAGAGGTGGCACAGGTGGAGTGCGTTGCCGCGGTCGGCGGCGATCTCCATGGCGGTGAGCACTCCGAGCGTCTCCGACACCGGCGGGCGGGTGCGTCCGTGCACCCGCGGGTCGGTGGAGGCCTGGTTCGAGCCGTCGGCCAGCAGCGCCTTGATGATCTCGTTGTTCTCGGCGTGCGTGCACAGCGTGGACCCGGCCTCGCCCACCGCTGCGGCCACATCGAGCAGTTCGGCGTCGTCGATCCTGGGAAAGCGGAACGGGTCGGTGTCGAAGAGCGAGACCTTGAACCCGACCACGCCGCCCTCGACCAGCTCGCCGGCCCGGCGCCACCCGCCGCCGGGCTCCAGCGTCCCGAGGACGGCGACATCGATGACCGCCTCGTCGGCGACCTTCGCCAGCTTCGCCTCCAGCCGCTCCCGGCTGTTGACCGGTCCCGTCCCGTCGAACGGCATCTCGACGATGGTGGTCACACCGCCGGCCGCCGCCGCGGAGGTGGCGGCCCGCAGCCCCTCCCCGGCGTGGGAGTACGAGTGCACGTGGGCGTCCACGGCACCGGGCAGGACGAAGGACTCGCCGACATCGATCACCCGGGCACCGCCGGGGCAAGCACCGTCTCCGGGTGCGACATCGCCGGGAACGACGGCACTCACCGTGCCGCCCTGGATGAGGACCCGTCCGTGCTCGAAGGTGCCCTCAGCTGTCTCTACAAGGCCGGCGACCACCGTCGTCCGGAATGCCTGTTCGGAACCGATCATGCGGCGCAGACTATGGAGCGGTTTCCGTACCGGGACAGCGGATTCTCGCGGAATGGGAATCCGGTCGGGGGCCCCGCCGGCCCCGGTGAGCGACAACCGCAATCCGGCTCGGCGGCTGGGCAGCTCGGCGGCTGGGCAGCTCGGCGGCTCGGCAGCCCGAACGACGTGACCCTGGCCGGTCACGTCGTTCCCCGTTCCCCTCCCGCCGAGGACGACGATGCGTCGCTGATTCAGTGACCGCCTCGGGGCGCGCCGCGCAAGCCCCAGAGCGTCGGGGACGGCCGCACCATGTCGCTCAGGCCGTCGTCCGCCAACCACTCCCGCACCCGGTCCAGCGTCTCGCGCGGCGGGACGGCGAGCTCGTTCCCCACTGCGCGGTCGCCCGGCTTCGCTGTCGCGTCCATGCCGACCTTCGTCACGGTGCCGTCCTGCTGCATGGGCACGTTGCGGTCGCACGGAACGGCCGGCACGAGGACGAGGTCCCTCTCCCAGCGCATTCGGCTGGTGCGGGCCCAATGGACGTGTTCGGCATCCCAGACGTCGATGTCGGAGTCGACGACGGTGACCTGTTTGATCATGCTCACGGTGGCGAAGCAGCCGAAGATCGCGCGTTTGGCCTGCCTCCGCTGTTCCGGCGGGAGGGCGACGACGACGTCCACCCGCCCGCCCCCGGAGAGGGTCACCGCGAGATCGGTGGCCCGACAGCCGAAACCGCGCAGCGCATGGCGCAGACCGGCGGCGATCGGCAGCGCACCGAGAAAGGAGTGCTCGGCGGCGAAGCCCGGGAGGACCACCTGGACCGAGGCATCGGCCCGCCTGGTCACCGCGGTGACCTCAAGCGTGCACCCGTCGCCGTAGTCCTCGTACATGCCGTGGTATTCGCTCACCAGCCCCTCGTGGACCGGCCGGTCGACCCGGAGTACACCTTCTACGACCACCTCCGCGTCGGCGGGTACGAGCACCTCGCTCGTCGTGGCCTTGACGACTCGTACGGGTTCACCCAGCAGTCGACCCGCATGTTCCAGTTCGTCGTCCCCGAGGCCGAGATAGAAGCAGGCTGCCAACTGGATGGCCGGGTGGCTGCCCAGCGTGACCGCAACGGGCAGGCCACGCGCCGCGGTTGCCGCCGAGCGGGCGAGGGCGCTCAGGTGGTGGTTGGGGGCGATTCCGACGAACCCGGTCGTCTGTTCCAGCGGCTTGATCCGGGCGTAGGAGGCATTACGGGATCCGGTGACCGGATCGTGAGCGACGATCATCCCCGCGGTGATGTACCCGCCGGAGTCCTTTTCGAAGAACGTGGGCGTGACGACCTCGCGCCAGACGTCCGCCGCAGGAAAGCGGAGCTCCTGGCAGGGGGCAACCGTGACCTCCTCGGTCGGCTGCCGGGAAGCGATGGCGTCGGACAGCGCGTCGAGGATGCCGGCCTTCGGCACCCCCAGCGCGGCCGCGATCCGGTCACGGTCGGTCAGCAGATTGCCGACGACGGGCAGTGCTGAGCCCGTGACGTTGTTGAACCGCACCGCGGGGCCCCGGTCGAGGAGCGTGAGCACGCTGCCGAGTTCGAACCGGGCGTCGACCGGCCGGTCGATGTCGACGAGTTCCCCGCGGCGCGCAAGGGTTTCGAACAGGCCGCGCATCGACTGGTCGCCGTCATGCCGTGAGCCGGCCCGGTCCGGGGTGTCCGGACTTGTCGAATCGTCTCCCATGACCGCGTCCTCCGAAAATCGTCCATACCGCGCGCAAGCCGGTCGATCCGGCCCGACCAGCGTTGCGATTCTCAGTCTCGGAGACGAACCATTCCACTGGATTCCTGATCTACGGGAATCAGGTTGCCGCGCCGTCGGCAGGGTGCCACCTCTGCGTGCCACGGAAGCGCCGGACGGTCACCCATCAGGGCAGAGACCATCGCAGTACCAGCAGGATTCAGTCGCGGGGGAAGTCGCCGGTCTCCAGGGTGAGGCCGACGGCGGTGCCGGTGAGGTCGATGGGGTAGCCGAAGTCCAGGGTCACCGTGCCGTGGTACTCGTCGTCCTTGGGCAGTGTGTGCAGATGCCACCTGCCGGTGTACGGATCGGCGATGACGTACACCGGAACGCCGGCGGTGGCGTATGCGGCCTTCTTCGGCCCGTAGTCGTTGGCGGCGGTGTTCTTGGAGATCACCTCGGCGACGAACTCGATGTCCTGGTAGCGCCAGTGCCCCTTCTCGTCTTTCACGGCGCCCTCCACGAGAGCGACGACGTCCGAGGCGAAGCCGTTCAGTAGCCCCGGGAAGTCGATGCGTACATCGGACTTCACCCGCTGACGCGGGTACACGGCACGCAGCTGCTCGACGATGTCCAGGATGATGTCCCAGTGCGTGTCCCGCTGCGGTGACATGAAGATGTTCCCCCCGACGATCTCGACCTTGAATCCCTCGGGGGTCGGCTCAAGCCACTCGAACATCATGTCCAGAGTGCGCTCGTCGCTGGTGTCGGCCATCTCGATCCTGTCGTCGACGACGGTCATCGTGGCGCTCCGTCCCACTGCCGCAGGGTGCGGGCAGTCGCGCGGTACAACGATACGCACGGTGACCGGGATACGCCGGGAACGGACAGCCAGACGGACGGACAGACGGACGGACAGACGGACAGCCAGACGGACGGACAGTCGGCCGGACAGATGGACAGATGGACAGATGGACAGACGGACAGACGGACAGACGGACAGACGGACAGACGGCCAGGTCCCGTTCCACCACCCCACCCGGGACACTGGTTCGCATGAGGCTCTTCGCGGCACTGCTGCCCCCGCACGAGGCGGCCCGTCAGCTCGGGGCGCTGGTCGACCGGGCGCGGGTGCTGCCCGGCGCCGGACGGCTGCGCTGGACCGAACCGCCCGGCTGGCACTTCACGCTCGCCTTCCTGGGTGAGGTGGACGACGACCTCGTCCCCGCCCTGGAAGCACGGCTCGCGCTGACCGCCCGGGACCACGCGCCCTTCGCGCTGCGCATCACCGGTGGCGGCCGGTTCGGGGACCGGGCGCTGTGGGCGGGCGCCGCCGGGGGCGTGGACGCGATGGGGCGGCTGGCCGCCGGGGTGGAGGCGGCGGTGCGGGAGGCGGGCGCACCCATGGAGCGCGAGCACCCGTACGTGCCCCATCTCACCCTCGCCCGCGGCGACGGCCTGACCGCCCTCGGTCCGTACGCGGAGGCCCTGGCCGGCTTCGCCGGCAGCCCGTGGACCGTGCGGGAGCTGGTCCTCGTACGGAGCGGGCGGGAGCCCCGGTACGAGGTGGTCGCCGCCTGGCCGCTGGGGCCCGGCAAGTAACCTCGGAGCGTGGACCCGAAAACCAGGAACCGGATCATGGCCGGTGCGCTTGTGCTGATGTTCGTCGTCGTCGCCGTGGCGGCCGCCGTCGGACAGTGACGGCGGCCGTCGCCGGCTGACGTGCGCCACGCCCGCCCGAGGGGTGCGCCTACCAGGCGAACGGAGGGTGTGCGCCTACCAGGCGAACGCCTCCGGTGACGGGCCAGGACCCGGGAAGATCTCCTCGACCCCGGACACCACGGCCTCCGGCAGCTCCAGCTCGACCGCGCGCAGCGCCGAATCCAGCTGTGCCGCCGTGCGCGGGCCGACGATCGGACCCGTCACGCCCGGCCGGGTCAGCAGCCAGGCCAGACCCACCTCGCCGGGCTCCAGGCCGTGCTTGTCGAGCAGGTCCTCGTACGCCTGGATCTTCGCCCGTACGGCCTGGTCGGCGAGCGCGTCCGCCGAGCGGCCCGACGCGCTGCGCCCGGTGCCGCCGTCCCGCTCCTTGCGGATCACTCCGCCGAGCAGCCCGCCGTGCAGCGGCGACCACGGGATGACACCCAGGCCGTACTCCTGCGCGGCCGGGATGACCTCCATCTCCGCGCGGCGCTCCATCAGGTTGTAGATGCACTGCTCGCTGACGAGGCCGACCGAGCCGCGGCGGGCGGCCAGCTCGTTCGCCTGCGCGATCTTGTAGCCGGGGAAGTTCGACGAGCCCGCGTAGAGGATCTTGCCCTGCTGGATCAGGACGTCGATCGCCTGCCAGATCTCCTCGAACGGGGTGTTCCGGTCGACGTGGTGGAACTGGTACAGGTCGATGTGATCCGTCTGGAGCCGCTTGAGCGAAGCCTCGACGGAACGGCGGATGTTGACCGCCGAGAGCTTGTCGTGGTTGGGCCATGCCTCGCCGTCGGCACCCATGTTCCCGTACATCTTGGTGGCGAGCACGACCTTGTCGCGCCGCTCGCCGCCCTTGGCGAACCAGGTACCGAGGATCTCCTCGGTACGGCCCTTGTTCTCGCCCCAGCCGTAGACATTGGCGGTGTCGAAGAAGTTGACACCCGCGGCGAGCGCGGAATCCATGATCGTGTGGCTGTCGGCCTCGGTGGTCTGCGGCCCGAAGTTCATCGTGCCGAGGACCAGTCGGCTGACCTTGAGTCCGGTGCGTCCAAGCTGCGTGTACTTCATGAGCCTCAGCCAACCGCTTGGAGCGCGCTCGAATCAAGAAGGTGCGGGCCATGTTGGCGTCGGAACCGGTGCCTTGGCCCACCGGATTCTTCAGGCGGGCGTCAGTCGGCGGCGATTTCACCGCCCACTGGACATCAGCACAGCCCACTGGGCATCAGCCAGTGGGCACCGGGTCCCGCTGCGTGGGCCGACGGCCTGCGGCGCTACGCCGTGGCCGCGGCGTCCTCCTCTTCGGTCACCGCCCGCTGGGCCGTGTGCTCGGTCGCCGGGGCGGCCTCGGACATGACGCGCCGGGCGTTCTCCTCCGCGGCGACCTCGTAACGGTCGGACGGGTCGGAGACCTTCAGCCCGTTGCCGTTGTCCGTACCCGCGACGGGGCCCTGCCGCTGCTGGACGACATGCGTGAGTTCGTGCGCGAGCGTGTGACTGTCGCCGCCGCCCTCACCGATGACGATGTGGCTGCCGGAGGTGTAGGCGCGGGCCCCCATCTCCTGCGCCGACTTCTTCGCGATCGCGTTGTCATGGATCCGTACGTCGCTGAAGTCGACGCCGCCGAACCGCGCCTCCATGTCCTGCAGCTGATCGCTGGGAAGGGGCTGGCCGGGCGTGCCCAGTACGTCGTGTGCGGCCATCCGGCGCTGCACCGGAGCCTCTTCCTCCGGCGCGGCTTCCTGGTGACCGCAGGATGCCCCGTGAGCGTGCCGCTGCACCTCCAGCATGTGGGCGACCGCGGCGTTGCCCACGGAACGCTGGAGGGCCATGACGGCCTCCGGCGACTGCCCGCCCGACAGTTGCCCGGCCAGGGCGGCCGCCGCCCCGCGGCTCTCGGGACGCTGCAACGCGGCGGGCCTGCGCTGCTCGCTCCCCTGCCGCTGCGCAGCGTTCACATCCTGCTTCCGCTCGTGCACCACTCACTCCTTCGGTACTTCACGCCGCATGTCAGCTCCCTGTCTAGGCGACATCGGTGTCGGAGGACAAGGGGCGGAAGGGCGTACCGCACGTCCTTGGGGGTACGTCAGGTGGTCCCGCCGGGCAGTTCGTCCTCCGGCCGCCTCAGTTCGGGGGCTGCGAAGGCGCGGTCCGCAGCACCTCCCGCGCGTGGGTGTTCCACTCGCGGAGGATGTCGGACATGGGTATGGAGCCGGGCATGAGCAGGGAGTTGCGGCGGTAGAGCACCGTCTTCCCCTCCGGCTCGCGGTACCGGTTCTGCCAGCGCACCAGTTCGTCCCGGCCGATGGCTGTCTGCGCCGGGTCGGTGTTCAGGAGCCGCTCGACCTGCCCCGCGAGTCGGAGGAACTCGTGGTAGAGCGTGCTGCGCTCTGCGGCCTTCCCCATGTCTTCCTCACAGTTGAGTCAGCGAACTCGCATTCCATTCACAATATCCGCACATGGGTTCGGCGCTCCAGCCGGGCGTCCCCGACCGTCGAGATTGCTGTGCCCGGCCGTCGGAATGAGGCACCGCAATGAGGCATCGCCAGCGCACGCGCGAGAACGCGACATCACTGTCGTCACCGGCTGTTGGTGTCGCGAACCTGCCGGACGCCGCTGGACTCCGTTGCTGGACTGGCACTCACAGGGCGTGTGTTGCTCACCGGCCGCGCACCAGCCGCGCACCGGTTTGCCCACCGGTTTGTCCCCCCCCAGCCTTCCCACCAGTTTTCCCACCACAGGACGGGATTCATGTCCACAGCCGCCAGTACCGAGCCCGACCGGCACGACTCGTCGGATCCTGCGCGCTCGCAGCTCACGCCCCCGCAGTTCACGCCCTCACAGCTCACGCCCCCGCCGTTCACACGCTCGCCGTTCATGGCGTGGCTCGCTGTGTTCTCGGTGACGATGGGGATCTTCGCCATCGTCACGACCGAGATCCTGCCGATCGGGCTGCTGCCGTCGATCGGCTCCAGCTTCACCATCTCGGACGGCATGGCCGGGCTGACGATGGCCCTGCCCGGATTTCTCGCCGCCCTCTCCGCGCCCCTGGTCACCGCCATGAGCGGCCGCACCGACCGCCGGCTGCTCCTGTGCGCGTTCATGCTCCTGCTGACGCTGGCCGACTTCCTGATGGCGGCGGCGCCCGCCTACTGGCTGGTTCTGGTTTCCCGGGTACTCGTCGGCGTCACCATCGGTGGATTCTGGTCGATCAGCGCCGGCCTCGCGGGACGGCTGGTGCCGACCGGGTCCGTGCGAAGGGCAACCGCGGTGATCTTCGCGTCGGTTCCGCTGGGTTCCGTCCTCGGAGTCCCCCTCGGCACGTGGACCGGGCACCACGCGGGCTGGCGGACGGCGTTCGTCGCGATGGGCGTACTCGCGGCCGGGGTACTCGTCATGCTGATCGCCGTGGTCCCGCCGCTGCCGGCCGCCCAGGGCGTACGGATGGACGTACTCGCCGGACTGGCCCGGCAGCCCCGCACCCTTGCCGCACTGGCCATGACCGTCCTCGTGGTGCTGGCCCACTTCGGCGCCTACACGTACGTCGCTCCCTTCCTGTCGACGGTCACCCACGCAGGACCCGGAACGATCACCCTCTTCCTGCTGGCCTACGGTGCGGCGGGAATCGTCGGGAACTTCGCGGGCGGATCGACCGTGGGACGCCATCCACGCGCCACCTTCGCAGCCGCCGCGGCACTGATCTCGGTGGCGACGCTGCTGCTTCCCGTTCTCGGGAGGTGGGACCTGGCGGCGCTCGGCCTGCTGTGTGTCTGGGGCGCTGCTTACGGAGCCGTGCCGGTCTGCTCGCAGACGTGGTTCGCGCTGGCCGTTCCTGATTCGCCGGAGGCGTCCTCCGTACTCTTCACCGCTTCGTTCCAGGCCACCCTGTCCATCGGGGCGCTGACCGGTGGCCTGGTCGTCGACCGTTCCTCGCTGTCGGCGGTCATGACACTCGGTGGGTCAACTGCGGCCCTGATGGTGCTGATGGTCGGCTTCCAGCGACTGCGACCCCGACTGCGGCCCCGACTGTGACGGTGTTTGCGGCGATGTCGATGTGAAGCCCGGCCGACCGCGGCTCCACTGCTTTCGAAGCAGGTCGGGGGCGTGTGCGTCCCTGGGCATCTCCCGGGCAGGGCCCTCCGGAGGTGCCCGGCAGCCGCTGGACTCCGAGGACGTGGACAACGCTCGGCGACCTCGGCCAGGCCGCCTTCTACAGCCGAGCTGACACGTGCAGTGCCGCCGAACGGCGAGGTGTTGACCTCAAGTGCGGTTGAGGCGAAAGGATCGGCGCATGACGAGCCAGTCGGATCACCTCGACATCAGCACTCTCATCAGCCGTCTCTTCCGCACCTTGGACGAGCGGGAGTTCCCGGAGGACTGGGCCCGTGCCTACGTCACTGACGACGTACGGACCGTGACCCCGCTGGGTACTTCCGAGGGCATCGACGCCATGTGGCACACGCAGGAAGCGGTCGAGCGCTACGCCCGTACGCAGCACATGTCCTCCGACGTGCTGGTCCACACCGATGCCGCTTCGGGCAGAACCACAGCGTCGTGGAACGCACTGATGACGCACGTGCACCACGGCTCGACCCTGCGAACGCTCGGCCCGGACACCCTCCCCACCTTCACCGTGGGCGGGGTCTACCGGGCCGAACTGCGCCGGACACCGGACGGCTGGCGCATCGCGCGCATGGAGATCGAGGCAGTCTGGACGACGGGCACGCCACCCCACCTTCCGACGGCCCCTCGGATGCCGGCGTCGTGAGATGCCTCCGCCCTTCGACGTGGATGCCTTCCTCGGCCGGCCGCTCACCGCGCGCGTGGCGACGGACGGACCGACCGTGCGGCCGGTGTGGTTCCTGTGGGAGGAAGGCGCCTTCTGGATCCTGACCGGGCCGTGGACCAAGCTCTTTCACCGAGTGGGCGCCGATCCGCGGATCGCTCTTGTGGTGGACGTGTGCGACGTCGCCACGGGCCTGGTCCGCCAGGTCATCGCCCGTGGCCGGGCTGAACTCGTTCCCTTCGATGTGGCCCGCGGACGCCGGAAGCTGGTCCGCTATCTGGGCCCGGACGAGTCCCGGTGGGACCCGCGCTTCGTCCACTACCTGCACGATGACCCAGCGGAACGCGGCACGGTGTGGCTGCGGCTGACGCCTTCGTCCCTGACGGCGAACGATCTGAGCTATGCGGTCCTGGAGGATGCGGAATCCACACCCCCGCGGCGCGGCGAATGAGTGTCTCCAGCGTGCTCGTTGCCAGGAGAACCACGGTCCGTTGAGACCCGCGTGAGGCCCGTGACGTCAGGACGGTGTCTGAGGCTTGAGCGTCTGGCTACCGCTGTTGGTGTCGTCGTCGCCGACGTACCACTTCCCGTCGATCTTGTTGGCTTTCGCCTTGAACGTGAAGGTCTTCGGGTCCACGTTGTGCGAGCGGGACAGCATGATCGAGCGCAGCGACTTTCCGTCGATCATGATCTTGGCCGCCGGGACGACCGCCTGGTTGCCCTGCGGGGTGGGCACGTTGACCTTCACCGTCGGCCGGCCGGTGGCGTTCTTCGGTGTGAACGCCTTGCTCATGGACGGCAGGCCGACGTTCATCTCCTTCGTGGTCGACGGGTCGTTGCACATCTGCGAGGTCGTGGCCTTCGGCGGAGCCGAGCCGGTGCCCGGCACGGAGGTGAGCTTGCAGACCCGCTTCGCGTCCTTCTCGATGACCGCGTCCACCCAGGCGCCGACCGCGGAGGACACAGTGGACTGGTCGTCCGCCTGTGCGCCGGAGCCGCCGTCCGACGACGCGCCGGAGTTGTCCGATGCGCCCGTCGAGGGGGAGGGGCTGCTGTCCTGCGAGGCGGAAGACGAGTGCGAGTGCGAACCGCCCGAGCACGCCGCCATGAACGGCGCCGCCGCCAGCAGGGTGGCCGCTGCGGCCCAGCCCATGACCCTCTTGTCGGACTCTGGTCGTGCCATAGTTTTTCTACTTCCTTACGCGCGTGGTGTCCTGGTCAGCTCATTGCGGCTATTGCCCCTTCGAGTGGCTGGCACGCAGCTGAGAGCTGAAACGAACGAATATTCAAGACGCTACATCGCCGACTTGAGCGATTTTCAATGCGATCAAGGGCATCTCCCTGCCTTCCTCGGCAACGCCACTCGGCGGTCACGCAAGCCTCACTTGAGCGGCACGAGCGGAACGTAAATGCGTCGACAGCGTCTCTCGGTACCGGCAAAATGGCCGCCTGTGACGAGTAGTGAACTGTGGACCCGTGCGACCGCCGACCGCTACGACGCCGAGGAGGCAGAAACGTCCTCACCCGCCTTTCTCGGACCGACTCTCACCTTTCTGGCAGACCTCGCCGGAGATGGCCGGGCATTGGAATTCGCCATCGGAACCGGACGGGTGGGCGTCCCACTGCGGGAACATGGCGTGCCGGTAGCGGGCATCGAACTGTCCGAGCACATGACAGCGGTACTCCGGCGCAAAATCGACGAGGACAGGCTCCCGGTATCCATCGGGGATATGGCCACCACCGTCGTCCCTGGCCAATTCACCCTGGTCTACCTCGTGTACAACACCATCTCGAACTTGCTCACGCAGGACGAGCAGGTCGAGTGCTTCCGTAACGCCGCACGCCATCTGGAGCCCGGCGGCCGTTTCGTCATCGAGCTGGGTGTGCCGCCGCTGCGATTCCTGCCACCCGGCCAGGTCGCGGTGCCGTTCGACGTCTCTGAGCGCCATCTCGGTTTCGACACCCTCGACTTGGTCGAGCAGCTTCTCGTCTCGCACCACTTCACCCGCGACGGCGACGACGGCCGCTACCGCCGTGGCAGCTCACGGCACCGGTACGCCTGGCCGGCCGAGCTCGACTTGATGGCACGGATCGCCGGGCTCGAACTGGAACGCCGTGTCGCGGACTGGGACGGGGTGCCGTTCACCCAGGACTCCATGAAGCACATCTCCGTGTGGCGCAAGCCGGCCTGAGGCCGAGTCCGAAGTCGTGCTCGGTGCCCCGGCACGCGCCTGACCGTGTTGGAATGCAGGGGGTGGTGGCCCCGGTTCCGACGGGGCCACCACTCTCTGTCCTGTCAGCCCAGTCCTGTCAGGCCGGTCCTGTCGGGCCGGTCCTGTCGGGCCGGGTCAGCGGTAGCAGGTGGTCACGAGGACCGTGTCACCCGCGTTGAGGACCGTCGGGGCGTGCGGCGAGAGCGAGATCACCGCGTCCTCCGGCTGCGGGCAGTCGGCCTTCTTGACCCGGGTGAACTTGGGCGTGAGACCGAAGTGGACAAGCCCCACCCTGGCCCTTGTCGAGGGCGCGCCGGCCAGCGTTTCCCTGGCGATCGTGCCGTCGCTGGTGCGGACGAGGAAGGTGGTGCTGTCGGCGGCGGATGCGGCGGCCGATGCGGTCGGCTTCGAGGTGTGCGAGCTGCTGCCGACGTTGCCGACGGCCAGGGCGGTGCCCGCGCCGGCTACGACGAGGGCGGTGGCGATGCCCGCTATGGCCGTGGTCCGCTTACGGCGGGCGCCGCGCGCGATGGCGGCGGAGTCGAAGGCCGGCGTATCGGTGGTGCGTGCGAAGTCGTTCATGGCGTTCACCAGTTCCTGCTCGAAGGGTGTGCAGCCGGAAGGCTGTGAACCGTGTGAATTCATCAGATTCCCTCCGTGGGCTGCTGTGGTGAAGGGTCGGAGAGTGCGGGGAACTGGCCTCTGAGCTTGTCGATGCCGCGAGCGAGCTGGGACCGCACGGTGCTCGGTGAGATCCTCAGGTCGGCGGCGATCTCGGCATCCGACAGATCGTGGAAGTACCGAAGCACCACGACCGTCCGCATACGCATCGGCAGACCCTGGAGGGCCCGTACCAACTGGTCCCTCGTGTCCACCTGCCCGTACTGGTCCCCGGATGCGGCGCGGTCGTCGCCGTCCTGGTGCGGGACCGTGCGGCGGAATCTCCGCCACCGGTCGTTGGCCAGGTTCACCATGATCCGCCGCACATAGGCGTCCGGAGCGTCCTTGGCGGCGATGGTGCGCCACTTGCGGCAGGCCCGCTCCAGGGTCTCCTGGACCAGGTCCTCCGCTGTCTCGCGGTTTCCCGTCAAGACGAGGGCCCCGCGGAACAGTACGGCCGACCGGGCGACGACGAAGTCATGGAAGTCGTTCTCGGACTCCGACTCCGTCGGTCTGGGTTCGCTGCGTCCGGCGGTACGGAAACCGTGCTCGGTTGCCAGGTCCACATCCCCTCCCTTCCTGTCACCCCTCCTTGACGGGAAAGCGGTCGCGACTGCTGCACGCGCATGGTGAGACCTGGGTCACAGTCCGGGGCGGCTGGAGAGAACAGGCCCGGCCCGTGGGCTGATGCGGACCCAGTCCCAGCAGCGCCCGACCGCGGTGCCCGGGCCGCCGGGGCCTGACACCGGACGGGCAGGGGCCGTGGGTTCTCCACCGCTGTCAGCAGCGCTTCCCCGTCACCGACTTACGCGGCGACCTGGAAGCCACCCATCTCCAGCACCTTGACCAAACCGATCCGCAACAGCACCGAGTCCTCGGCGATCACCACTCGCACGGCAACTCGGCCGCGATGGTCGTCGGTCCCCCGACGGGGCTGCTGACGCGGAAGGTCCCGTCGACGGAGCCGACCCGCTTGGCCAGCCCGCTCAGCCCCGTACCGGCGGAGGCGTCGGCACCACCCAGCCCGTCGTCGGTGACATTCACCCGCAACACCTTCCCGACCCGCCTGACGGTCACCTCGGCACGTGTCGCGTGAGCGTGCTTGGTCACGTTGGCCAGCGCCTCGGATATCACGAAGTACGCGACCGACTCCACAGCGGGCACCACCCGCTCCTCGAGATCGACCCGCAGGCGCACCGGAAGTGGTACCCGGGCGGCCAACCCGGACAACGCCGCGTCCAGCCCTCGGTCTTCGAGGACGGCCGGGTGCAACCCGCGTACCAGATCGTTGAGTTCGGCGATCGCCTCCTTCGCCTCGAGGTGCGCCTCCGCGATCACCTCGCGGTCCTCACCCAGCAGGTCGGGGCGCGCGGCCATGGCCAGGCCCAGGTTGACCGCGAGGGAGACCAGCCGCTGCTGGGTGCCGTCGTGCAGGTCACGCTCGATCCGGCGGCGCTCGGCGTCGACTGCCTCGATCAGGGCGGTGCGACTCCCGGCCAGGTACTCGACCCGCTCCTGGAGCCGCTGGGCCCG
Organism: Streptomyces sp. NBC_00466; assembly: GCF_041433995.1. Taxonomy (NCBI): domain Bacteria; kingdom Bacillati; phylum Actinomycetota; class Actinomycetes; order Kitasatosporales; family Streptomycetaceae; genus Streptomyces; species Streptomyces sp. NBC_00466. The sequence goes on from NZ_CP107896.1 coordinate 3,866,696, forward strand.
GCTGGGCCCGAGCAGCACCAACGCGAATCGCGACTCCACCCGGGCCACCGCCCCCGCCATCCAGGGCACGACACACAGGAGCGCGATGCCGGCCACCGTGTAGCACGGCGTCTGCGTCGCGTAACCGAACCAGTCCTGGCGGACCCCCACCGGCAGCGCCCATATCCAGCCGTAGGCAATGGCGCCCGCAAGGCCCGCAGTCGCCGCCGCGAGCACCAACAGCTCCAGCGCTGCCACCAGCGGGCCCAGGAGAAGGTGGTATCCGAGCTGGCGCCAGACGCGCGTGGAGGAAAGCCGTCGGGCGACTGCCGCCCACGACCACCGCTCCGGCGTGGGCGTCGGCCGAGGGATGTCCACTCCGAGGAGTGCCCGGTGGCGGTACCGCTGAACGGCCGTCAGCACCGGGACACCGAGCAGGATCAGGGCGACCGACGGGGTGAGCGCCAAAGCCCAGTTCCCCGTCTCGGCGGCGGTCGTCGCGCCCCAGGACCACACGGGCACCAGGGCCAGGTGCGGCATGACGCCGGCGGCCAGGAAGCCGGTGTCCCGCCGCGCCCGAAGCGCCGAGCGCCTCAGCACGGGTGGAATCAACATGATCCGACACTAGGACGCCTCGACGGGGGTCTGCCATGAGCCTGGTACCCGAATCCATGGTGGCACCAGTGCCACCGTTGCTGATTCTGTAGTCGGACAAGAGAGGCGCTGGGCCGCTTCTCTCCGATCGTCGGATCGTTGCTCCGGCCGTGCCGTTGGCTGACGCGTACTGGGCGCGAACAGAGCCGTTGTTGCCGGATCGGACGCCGAGCGGGGTGGGCGGTGATTCCACAGCCCGTCGACCAGATCGCCAACCGCAAGCGCAAAGGCCGGCTCGGAGGCCGCCCGCCCGCCTTCGATCGCGAGGCCTACAAGCAGCGCAACACCGGCATAGGCGGATCGGACACCAGAGGCCCCGCTACGGCGGCAGCCGAAGTGCCCCACTCCCATGCGCGCAGGGCTCAGGCTGTTGCGTGCTCCGTCGTGAGGTGGGGGAGGAAGGCGGCCCAGGTGGTGGGGGAGACGGTGAGGGCGGGGCGGGTGATGTCCTTGGAGTCACGGATGTGGATGGCTGCGGGGGCGGTGGCTATCTCTACGCACTCGCCGCCCTGGTCGCCGCTATAGGTTGACTTGGTCCACTGGGTGGCGACCTCTACACATTCGCCCTGCTCGGCGTTCGCGGTGCATGTATTTCCTGTTGCCTCCGCGAACTGCCGCCGCGTACCGGTGGGGTGGCGGGGTGCGGGCGCTCACGCGGCATTCGGGGTGGACGGCGTTCGTCGGGGTTCCCGCGCTGGAGGGGTTCACCTGGCCGCTGGACTGGCAGTCCCGGCCGACGCTCGAAACACCGTTCGTGGAACCGGACTTGTTGCATGAAATGGTCGGACGCGTCCTGGATGCTGTACGGTGACCGCGTCATCACGCTACGTAGAGGCGTGGCGGTCCCCGGAAGTGCTACCAACACCACCGAGGACCTTCACCACCGAATGGATCGAGAGTCCACCGGGATGCTCAGGCATGCTATCGCGCCCATGCGGCGCTTCACCAAGGCTTCGCACGACGTCGTACGGCACCAGGTGCTGAACAGCGACGCGAAGATCCTCCTGCTGTACGTACAGGGCCTGCCGGAGAGCGAGCTCGGCCGCCCGCTGGGTGCGTACGCGCTCAAGCTGGGCATCAAGGGCCGCGCGTACCAGCGGGTCAAGCAATCCCTCACCGCCTGCGGCTACTTGCACGAGTGGCGGTGGCAGGGCGAGCGCGGGCGCTGGGTGACGGAGCAGCTGCTCACGAACGTCGCACTGACGCCGGAGGAGGCGGGCGGCGTACGGGATGGGGCGGACGGCGTACGGGGCGGGTCGCCTTCGCCGGGCCCAGGTGATCCGCCGGACCCGGGCGGCCCGTCGGGCCCGGCGCACACCGAGTCGCCGAGTGTGCGGGCTCCGGTCGCCGGTGAGCCGGAGCGCCGGAAGGTCGGCGGCTCTTACCGGGAAGAACAACTACTCAAGAAGAACCTTCCCCACCCCCCACCCGAAGCGCTGGCCGATCCGACACCGGAACTGCTTGCAGCAGAAAGGGTGTTGCTCTCGCTGCGCTCGACCAGCCGTGAGCTGCATCTCGGCGTAGGGGAGGCGCGCCAGCTCGCGGAGACGGCGGCCGAGTGGTTACGGCGGGGCGTGTCGGCGGGGGAGTTGCGTACCGCGCTGACTGCGGGGCTGCCTTCGGCCGGGATCCGCTCGGCGGTCGGTTTCCTGCGGCACCGGCTGGTGGCGAAGCTTCCCGCGGAGGCCGTTCCCGTATCCGGGCCGGGAGTGGAGGCCGGGGCGGCCGGTCTTGTCGTATGCCGGGGGCCCGGTGACGAGCACGTGTTCCGGCCGGTGGCGGGCGAAACGCACTGCCGCCGGTGCCGGACCGGGGACGCGAACCGCACGGCGGAACAGGCGGTGTCGGTCACGCCCTGGCGGGTGCGGGTGGCGGCGCTCAGTGGTCCGTTCCGGAACTCCTTGGGGGGGGGGGGATCAGGCCGCCAGGACGACGGAGAATTCTTGGTGTCGGGGGACTGTACCCGGTCGCCGAACTCCGGATCCCTGCGGATGAACAGACCGGGCCGGGTGTGGTCGTCATGGCCAGGCGCCCCGTCTGAGGACCCCAGCTCCCGGGGGCGGCACTCTCTGGACCGCACCTGCGCCCTCTGCCTCCCGGCTCCCGACATCTGACGAGCCCTGCACGACGCCGCCTCCGGAGTCAACCCCTGAAGGACCTCCGGAGGCGACCGCCTGGCTGTGATCCCGTTACCGTGTGGCCATGCCACCAGCCTCCGTCCTTCTCGTCATCGACATGCAGAACTCAACTGTGGCGATCGCTCATCGGGCAGCCGAGACCGTCACCGTGATCGCCGGGCTTCGCGAACGGGCCCTGGCGGCCAGTGCGCCGGTCGTGATGATTCAGGACCAGGGCGAGGGGATGGAGCCCGGCACCGATGGATGGAAGATGGCGCCCGAACTATTGCCGAACAGCGGCGAGTTGGTGGTCCATAAGACCAGCCCGGACAGCTTTCTGGGCACGGGACTCGACGCGGCCCTGAAGGCTGTGGGCGCCACCGAGGTGGTGGTCACCGGTTTCGCGACCGAGATGTGTGTGGACACCACGGCGCGGCAGGCGCTGAGCCACGGGTACGACGTGGTGCTGGTCGCTGATGGCCACACCACCTCCATACGGCCCGAGTCCGAGTCCGAGTCCGAGTCCGAGTCTGATTCCCGGGCGTTCGCCCCGCCGGACCGGTCGATCGCGCACCATAACGAGATCTTCCGGAACATCCGATTCCCGGGGCGGCGCGTACGTGTGCTGCCCGCGGCCGAGGTGGAGTTCAGCTGGACTCCGTAACCCGTGACCCGTAACCCGGCCGCCGGAGGGGTGGGGACGGCCGGCTGGCCGGGCGCTGTGAAAACCGGCTGCGGGCGTCGGCCACGTCGCCTACCGTCAGGGGGATTTCCGCCAAGAAGCCTGAGACGTTGGGGATGATGGTGCGATACCGCACAGTGGGACGCAGTGGACTGTCCGTGTCCGAGATCGGTTACGGCGCCTGGGGTATCGGTGAGAGCAGCTGGGTGGGGGCCACGGAGGACGAGTCCGTGCGTGCTCTGCACCGGGCCGTCGACCTCGGTGTGAACTTCATCGATACCGCCCGCCTCTACGGCGAGAGCGAGCGGATCGTCGGACGTGTGGTCCGCGAGCGGGCCGGTGACGAGGTGCTCGTCGCGACCAAGGTGGGCCCCATGAACCGGGTCTGGCCGCCGCCTTTCGGTCTTGACCCGGACGAGGCGTTCCCGGGTGAGCACATCCGTAAGACCCTGGAGACCAGTCTGCGGGCCGGCGGGCTGGACCACTTCGATGTGCTGCAGTTCCATGTGTGGAGCGACGACTGGGTCGGCCGGGGCGACTGGCTGGAGACGATCGCCGCGCTGAAGCAGGAGGGGAAGATCCGCCTGTTCGGTGTCTCCATCAACGACCACGAGCCGGACAACGCGCTCGCGCTCGTACGCAGCGGGGCGGTGGACAGCGTGCAGGTCATCTACAACATCTTCGACCAGTCGCCCGCCGACGCACTGCTGCCGGCCTGCGAGGAGCACGGCGTCGGGGTCATCGTGCGGGTGGCGCTGGACGAGGGCGGTCTCACCGGCCGTATCACCGCGGACAGTACGTTCCCGGAAGGCGACTGGCGCCACCGGTACTTCCGCGACGACCGCCCGGCGCAGGTCGAACAGCGGGTCGCCGCGATCGTCGCCGACCTCGGTATCGCGCCGGACGAGATCGCGGAGACCGCGCTGCGTTTCGTACTGAGTTCGCCGGCGGTCTCCACCGTCATCCCCGGGATGCGGACCGTACGCAATGTGGAGCGCAACACGGCGCTGAGCGACGGGCGAGTGCTCACCGCGGAGCAGCTCGCCGTACTGGCGAAGCACCGGTGGCAGCGGAACTTCTACGCCTGATGTCTATGACGCCTGACGCCTGATGCCCGCTGGGTGGCGGCGGGGCGGCGGGTCGTCGGGGCGCTGTTGTCAGACCCGGCTGGCAGGCTATGGATCATGACGAGTACTGAACGACCGATGCCGCCCCTGAACGCGGACGAGCGTATGACCCTGGAGAGTTGGCTCGACTTCTACCGGGCCACGCTGGCCATGAAGTGCGAGGGCCTCACGGAGGAGCAGCTGCGCACGGCCTCCGTGTCGCCCTCGGCTCTGACGCTGCTGGGGCTTGTCCAGCACATGGCGGAGGTTGAGCGGAACTGGTTCCGCCGCGTGCTGACGGGCGAGGACGTGCCCGCCATCCATGGCCAGCAGCCCGGCCCGGAGGGGCACGACGCAGGATTCGACCTCGCCGATGAAGCCTCGTTCGAGACGGCGCGGAACACCTGGGAGGACGAAATCACCTGGGCCCGCGCCAACTGCGCGTCGCGTGCGCTGGATGACACCGCGCCGTTCATGGGCAGTGAGGTGAGCCTGCGGTGGATTTACACGCACATGATCGGCGAGTACGCCCGGCACAACGGGCACGCCGACTTGGTCCGCGAGCGGATCGACGGCAGCACGGGAGTCTGAGGGTCTGAGGGCCTGAGTCTGTGGGCCTGAGAGCCCTTCCCGAATCCGGTGATCGTGTGGTGATTCGTGGGTTCGGGAAGGGTTCCGAGAGGTGCGACTTCGCGGACGGCCCAGTACGCAAGCTTCCCTGCCCCGGCCGGAGCGACGGGGTTGTCAGGTCAGCGCTGCAGCCGCTCAGGCAGCGCCACCCAGCGGCGCGGGGTTCCCCGGTCCACCGCTTCCCGGCCGTCACTGATCCGCAGGCCGGCCGCATCACAGGCGTACGCAAGGATGTTGGCGCCGAAAGGGAAGGAGCGCTCGGTCTGCCAGAAACGGAAGTTCCAGTACGCGGCCGGGTCCGACTCCTGTGGGGAGAGCCCGATCTCCTCGTACGCGACGGCCTTCCCGTCATGGGCCAGGGTGCCGAACGTCCCGCCCTTGGGGTTGAAATACACCCCGTAGGCGGTGGTGCCCGCCGATATCGCTTTCAGCACGGCTTCGTCGCTCGGCATGTACCCGTCCTGGGTGATCACGCATCCGCCGGGCTCACCGTGCACCTTCGTCACACCCACATGGCGAAGGCACTCGTCGTGCTCCATCTCGTCGAAGGGGGCTTGATCGAGGTCCGCTCTCGGGCACTGCGCGGGGTCGGCGCCGAGCCGCCGGATCAGTTCGTCCTCGCTCAGGCCACGTACGAAGGCGATGCCGAGCCCGTCGGTCCAGAGATTATGCTCGCCGAAAGCCGTGATGAGCGCATCCGCCGCCTGCACGGCGGCGGCCTCGTCGGCGGGCAGCTCCACCGCGCCCGGCAGTTCCGCGACGAGCGGTGCGAGCGGCGTGGTCAGCAGCAGCCGGCCCGGTGACCAGGGGCCCGACTGAGGCGTCCACACATCCGCCCCGGCATCGATCAGCACACGGGTACTGCCCTCGTCCACGCTCCGGGCGGCGTACCACAACGGTGTGTGCCCGTCCTGGTCCCGTGCGTCGGCCTCCACCTCGTACGTCAGGAGTGCCGCGACCGCATCCGCCGCCCCCGCCTCGGCCGCCCTGTGCAGCGGTGTGGCTCCGAACGGCCCGATCTCGGAGCCGGGCGGCGCGCCTCCCTCCAGCCGGGCCCGGACCAGGGCCGTGTCCGCCCAGTCCCGGTGTCCCATCCGCTCCCAGTCGGCCCGCGGTACGTAACGCTGCCGGGCCTCCTCCTCCCGATGTGCCGTCTCCAGTTGGGAGCCCGTCAGGGGTGGAGCCAGGAACGACGGTGGTCCGCCCGTCTCCACATACATGAACTTACCCGGCTGCCCCGCCGGATCCGGTGGCTCAAGCCCCGGCCAGACCTCAAGCACCCGCTCCGACGCGGCGTGGAGCGCCCCCACTTCGACCGGGGTGCGGGTCTCGGCGATCTCCTCGTCCGGCCACTCGACAACCAACTGCGTTTCCCCTGGGGGCGGGAGCTCCGCCAGATGGAGGTCGACATCAGTCTTGAACAACGACCGGTGGGACGCGTGCAGGCCCGGATCGACCGGGATCAGCCCGACCGCTTGCTGCTGCGCCGCACCTATCGACTGCCCCAGCGGCCCGGTGAACGAGGTGCGCCGCTGCGTCGTACCGTCCAGCGAGGTCACCCGGCGGCCGTCGGAGAGCAGCAGGCCCACCCGGAGCCCGGACTGACGCCGCGAATCGTCGTTCTCCCTACGGACCTTGCGGAACACCGCCAGGTGCAAGGTGAACGAACGCGGCCACACCGACCATCCCGTCAGCAGCACCCGGACATCCGGACCGGCACCGACCACGTCGAGCTGCGGCAGCACCACGGGCGCGAACCGGTCGACGGGTGGCGTGTACCGCCCGTCGTCCTCACCCGGCGGCCCTAACCGGATCATCACGGGCCGCTCGCCGGCCGGCTCTTCCGGCATCACCAGATCATCGAAGAATCCCATGCACCGAGCGTGACATGAGGGTCTGACAACGCCCCGGAATCTCCGCGCGGACCGGTCAACTCCACCGGTCAACTGCCCTCAGAGACCGCCCGCCGTCCGCCGCCCGCCGCCCGCCGCTCAGGAATCCTGCAGGGCACGGAACGAGTCGTACCAGACGGTGGTCTTCCCGACCCTTCCGTTTTCCTCCCTGACCGTACGGTTCGCGTACAGCGGGTTGATGATCCACGGCATCTTGTCGGGGCCCCAGCCCGTCTGCATGGATTCGATCTGCACCGCCCCGTAGGTGGCCACCGCGAGCTTGCCGGTCTCCCGGAACATCTGCACCTGCCGCGTCAGATAGTCCTTGTTGGGTGCGAACCACGGACTCATCGTGAGGAAGTCGTCCCACCGCTCCTGGGGGAAGGGCTTCTTGATCGCGTTGCCGATCACCTGCCACACGCGGGTGTTCGGGGGCACCTTGTACTTCTCGGCGTAGGCCGTCGGGATCGGGTCGTGCATGTGTTTCTGCCAGAGCAGTACCAGGGAGAACTCCGTGGCGAGGAACTTCTTGCCCTTGTCCAGGCGGGACACGACGTACTGGACGTACTGGCCGGCCGCTTGCAGGGAGTCGACGTGCGGATGGATGTCGAGACCTTCGATCTCCGGCTTCCTGTTGACGAAGGCGACCCACCGCTCGGTGGCCTGCGTGCGCTCTTCCTTCCGGTCGAGGTGGTTGAGCGCCCCCATGTACAGACGGGTCCTGCAGCCCTGCGGGAATTCCCTCTTGCGGTAGGCGATGACGTGTTCGGCGATGTACTCGTAGAACACATTGAGCCGCGCGTCGCGTTCGTCCTTCATGGTTTCGAGGAACGGCTCGTTGCCGATGGTGAGGATGTCCGTCTTCCCCATGACAGCGGCCAACACCCGGTCCACGCGCTTCAGCTGAGCTTCCATCTCCGGGCTGCCCACCTTGGGCAGCGGCCGCGCGTGGGTCTGGAAGGGGAACTTCATCGAGAGGATCGTCCGGAAGCCGTTACCGCTCGCGTCGAGCAGCTTGACGACCGCCCGCTGCTGGGGCGCGCCGAGCGTGTCGAGTTCGTCCGTCATCGGGACGAACCCGCGCACCCACTTCGCCGAAAGGGCCTTCATCTCGGTGAAGTCCAGGTCGGACGGGTCCTCGTTGAAGTTCACCCCGAGCGCACCGTCCGGCGCCTCGGCCGTGGGTGCGCTGCTGCCCTTCGGGTCCGGCTGCTTACTCGCTTTTCCACCCGGCTGCCTACCCGTGGCACTGCACGCCGCGGTGAGAAGGGCCGCGCCGGACACTCCCAGCAGCCGGCGGCGCGATGTCGGCCTCGCGAGGGAGGGCGTACCGGTGGAGGGCGTACCGGACGCGTCGGTCCGTGCGGACGACTCGTACCGCATTGCTGTTCTCCGATTCTGGTGACGTCGTCGCCGGCCGTCGTCCCCGACCGGCGGCGTCCAACGTAGTTGATCGGCCTGAGCACGGGTTGGTCTCCCCCTGGCAGACCGCACTGGGTTACCGCCGAACAACCCGCTGTGGGCTACGTTTCGAGTACATCGCGGAGCCGGCACGGGGACCGGGAGGACGGGGAAGTCAGCGGGGGGCGGGGGAGCACAGGGGTCCGACCGGAGGGTTTCGGCCATGGTGGTGGACCGTCGATGCCCATGACTCTGACCTACTTCGAAACTGGCTTCCCCGCCATCGCCCCCAAGGGTGACGAGGAGGACGGTCCGCCGATCCCCCAGCCCTGGTGCAGTGCGTCCGCGAAGGCGCCTGCCAGTTTCCGTTCACCGCTCTCGTTCGGGTGCGTGCCGTCGTACGTGTCGGTGTGGATGTCGTACGTCTCGGGCCGCGAGGCCAGCAGAAGCGGTGAGCGTGGTTCGTCCAGGTCCGCCAGGGTCTTCGCCAGCAGTACGTTGAAGTGGGCGACCTGCGCCGCGAACGGTGCGTCCGTCTCGGCGCGGATGTTCGGGATCACCGGGAGGAGCACCGCGCGGATGCGCGGGTTCGCCTCGCGCGCCTCGGTCAGGAAGCGGTGGGCGTGGAGCGCGGTCTGTTCGGCGTCCGTGTAGAAGCCGAGGTCTATCAGACCGAGGGAGACGAGCAGCAGGTCCGCCCGGTGCGCGGCCACCGTCCCGCGGATCACCGGGGCCATGTGCTGCCAGCCCTCGCCCCAGCCCGACAGATGGCGGCGGGCCCCGGCAGGGAAGGCGGGGTCCGCGTACGCCGTGCTCGACTCGTACAGCCCGGTGCGCGGCCCGACGATCTCGCAGCTGTGGCCCAGGTGCTGCCACATGCGGTAGCGCCAGGTGTAGTCGCCGGCACGGCCTATGGTCATCGAGTCGCCGACGAACATCATCCTCAGACGCATCCCGTCATCATCGCCGATGGCGCGGGGGTGGCAGTCTTGGGGGCATGCGTTCGCTTCAGTATGTCGCCGGGGCTGCGGCCACCGTCCTGCTCGCCCTCGTCCCGGCCGGGCAGGCGGCCGCGGACGACGGCGGCTTCACGATCAAGGATCCCCGGATCAAGGAGTCCAGCGGTCTGGCCGCGAGCCGGCTCCACCCCGGTATCTACTGGACCCACAACGACAGCGGCGACGGCCCGTACATCTACGCCGTGGACTCGAAGACCGGGCAGACCGTGGCCCGGGTCACGATGCGCGGTGTCGGGGCGCCGCGCGATGTCGAGGCGATCTCGATCGGGCCCGACGGTGACATCTACGTCGGGGACATCGGCGACAACCTGGACGGGAGCTGGGACCACGTCTGGATCTACCGGTTTCCCGAGCCGAAGCAGCTGAAGAAGGAAGAGACGGTCCACGCCACCCAGTTCACCGTCAAGTACGCCGACGGGCCGCGCAACGCGGAGGCGTTGATGGTCCACCCGAAGACGGGCCGCGTCTACATCGCGTCGAAGAACCAGACCAAGGGCGGGCTCTACGTGGGGCCCACGAAGCTGTCGGCGTCGAAGACCAACGTGTTCCGGCGAATCGACGACGTGCCGTGGGTGACCGACGGCGCGTTCTCCCCGGACGGCAAGCAGCTGACACTGCGGGGCTATCTGGGGGCGGAGTCGTACGACTGGAAACCCGGCGGTGGACTCGGCACCGAACACCAACTGGGCGTGCCGTTCCAGGGCCAGGCCGAGTCGGTGACGTACACGCCGGACGGATCCGCGCTGATGATGGGCTCCGAGGGGGCGCAGAGCAGGGTGCTGCGCTTCCCGGTGGAGAAGCCGAAGGGGTCGGACGGTGGCTCCAAGTCATCGTCCGGGGGCGGGAGTTCATCCGATGCGGGGGGCGACGGGGCCGGTGGCTCCGGGGCGTCTGCGACGGCGTGGGGCATCGGTGTGTTCGCTGTGCTGTTCTTGCTGTTCATGGGGGTGAAGCGGCTGTTCGGCGGGGGGCGGAGGTGAGGTTGGGGGTGTGAGGTGGGGCCGGGGGGCGTGAGGTGGGGTCCGTGACATGGAGTCCGTCCTCTTGCGCGCCCAGTGGTCCAGGCCGGGTCAGTCCTTGGCGCGGACGGTTGCCCCGGCCTGAAGGACTGCGGCGACATCGAGGGTGACGTCACCGCCGATCGAGGCGGGGAGCGGAGCTTGCTGGCCCGCGGCGAAGATCTGGTGACTGGCGTAGTCACTGCCGACCGGCTCGGTGAGGACGTGGACGCGGTTGTGCTTGCGGTTCACGATCACGTAGACGGGGATGTCGGCCTCGGCGTACACGGACACCTTGGCGCGCAGATCCTGGTCCTGCTGAGAGGAAGGGGACCATGAGCGTGGTCAGTACTTCCGCGTGTGGGCCGTCCGGGGGCGGGGTCACGGTGAGGATGCCTCCGATGATCTCAACGCGGTAGCCGGGCAGCTGCTCCATGAGGAGGTCGGCCTCTTCGAGCAGGGTCGGCGGCTCGCCGTCACAGGGGTGCTCGACTGCTGCGGCAGACATGAGGGCCTCCTGGTGGCTGGTGTCGAGAACATCATGGTAGGCCGGGCCGGGCTGCTGAGCGGGCTTGCGAAACGGCCGCCCGGACGGGTGAACACGGTGTACGGGGTTGCCGGATGTGCCGGTTGCCTGACCCGGGCACGAAGACCTCCCAGCGCGCCCGATTCCGCTGCCGGCGCCGGTCACCAGCCCGGCTGTGTCCGCGTAGTCGCTCATGCCGGCGGCTCGTGGTTGGCCCAGATCGCCTTGTACGGGTAACGGCCCTGCCAGCGCTTGATGAGGTCGAGAGCCCCGGGCATCGTGAAGGTCGCATTCAGGGCATCGAGGTCGGCCACGCGACTGCTCGCGTGGGCGCAGGACGACCGCCGCCGTCTGGTCGCCTCCTTCGTCGCCGCCGCCGTGAGCGCCGCAGGGGCGATGTGAGGGTATGCGGGCGCACAGACATTCATGAGACGCTCCGTCTGTACTCCGGTGCTGTCTCGATCACGACGATGACCGGGCTGCCCAGTGGTCCGGTCTGGTCAGTGACGGGGGGAGCCTGGTCGTCGCGTTGCCCTTGGCCGCGTTCAGCTGGGGCTGGGTGAGGAAGAAGCAGCCGGTGAGGTCCGCGCCGGTGAGGTCGGCGTCGCGCAGGTCGGCGCCGATGAGGTCGGTCAGGCGGAGGTCCGCGCCCGTCAGGTCGGCGGCAATCAGGCAGGCCCCGCGCAGCGTGGCGCCGTGCAGGTCCGCGCCCCGGAGGCGGGCGCCCATGAGGTCCGCGCCGCGGTGGTTCTTCTTCGCCTGGCTCTTCTTCGCCTGATTCTTCGTCGAGTGGTTCTTCTGTGCCTGGTTCGTTTTCGGCTGGTTCGTCTTCGGGCTGTCCGTCCGGTACGCCGTCGCGCGGACCAGGTCGCTGGTGCGGAGCAGCAGCTCGTTGACCTTCTGGCGGTGGGCCCCGACGTCCAGGGCGGCCAGTTCGTCCGGGCCGAGCAGCGTGAGTGCCTCGGTGGCTTCGAGGAGGTCGCGGAGGCCGGGGTGGACCGGGGCGGCCGGGGCCAGGGTGAGTGCCTCGGTCAGGTACCAGAGCAGTTCGTGGAGCTGGCGCACGACGGGGAACGTGTCGAACATACGCTGCGCGGTCTCCGGCGCCTGCCGCCAGTCCCGGCCGCCGAAGGTGACCTGCGAGACCTGCTGGCCCGCGCCGAAGCAGTCGTACACGGTGCAGCCCTGGAACCCCTTGTCGCGCAGCCGGGTGTGAATGCCGCACCGGAAGTCCGACTGGAGGTTGGTGCAGGGCTTGCCCGCGCTTTTGCTGACCGCGAAGTCGGCGGAGGCGGGGAAGGGGAGCGCGACGCAGCACAGCCCGAAGCAGTTCGCGCAGTCGCCTTGCAGGCGCGGGCGCAGCCGTATGTCGTCGGGCACGGGGAGGGGGCCTCCGGGGCGGGGTGGGGTGGGCGGGGCTGTGCAGGTGCGGGTGGGTGATTCATTTTATGCGGTGCGGGCGGGGGCCTGCCTGTGCGTACTCTCGCCGGATGCGCACCCCGATGGACGGCCCGATGAATGGCTCACTGAACGGCCCGAGCGCCGTTCCTGCCGCTGGTTCCTCCGCTGGTTCCGCCGTTGGTTCCGCCGTTGGTCCGACGGCCGTGCACACCGCCGCTCCGCCGGCCCTGCGCACCGCGCGGCTCGATCTGCTGCCGCTCCGCGTGCCGGATGCCGAGGAGATGGCTGTCGTGCTGTCCGATCCCGGCCTGTACGCGTTCATCGGCGGCAGCCCCCTGGGCGCCGACGAGCTGCGGGGCCGGTACGGGCGTCAGGTCGCCGGGTCGCCCGATCCTGCGGTGGTCTGGTGGAACTGGGTGATCCGGTTGCGTACGGAGGAGTGCCTGGCCGGGACCGTGCAGGCCACCGTCGAAGGGCCGGTCGCCGAGGTCGCGTGGGTGGTGGGGGCGCCGTGGCAGGGGCAGGGGATCGCCAGGGAGGCGGCGGCCGCGCTGGTGGCGTGGTGCGGAGAGTCGGGCGGTGTACGGGAGGTGGTCGCGCACATCCATCCGGATCACGCGGCATCCGCCGCTGTGGCCACGGCAGTTGGGCTGACCCCCACCGAGGAGTGGCAGGACGGCGAGGTGCGGTGGCGGCTGGTGCTGCCGCCGGTGCCGCAGCGTGAGGGCCTTTCGTTCGGCTGACCTTCCAGAGGGCTTCCCATCGGGGGTGCACAGGCGTTTACCCTGGGGGTGAACACCTGTGCACCCCCGACGTCACGCACGGGTCCCACGCCGCACCGCGAGCCCGACGGAGAGCCATGCCCCCAGCCATACCCGGACCCGAAGCCCCTGCCGGCGTACCCGGCGTACCCGGCGTACCCGGCGCACCCGTCGAAGCCGACCAGGCACCCCACCCCCGCATGTTCGTCGGTGTCCTCGCCTTCTGCGGTGTCGTCGTCGCCGTCATGCAGACCCTCGTCGTGCCGCTGCTGCCGCACGTGCCCGCGCTCACCGGGTCCACCCCCGCCGCCGCCAGCTGGCTCGTCACCGTCACGCTGCTGACCGGGGCCGTCTGTACGCCCGTGCTGGGGCGGATCGGGGACATGTACGGGAAGCGGCGGGTGCTCGTCGCCGCGCTCGGGGTGCTCGTCGTCGGGTCCGTGCTCTGTGCGGCCAGCTCCGACATCGGGGTGCTGATCACCGGGCGCGCGCTCCAGGGTGCCGCGCTCGCCGTCGTACCGCTGGGGATCAGCATCATGCGGGACGAACTGCCGCCCGCCAGGGTGCTGTCGTCCGTCGCCCTGATGAGTTCGACGCTGGGGATCGGTGCGGCCGTCGGGCTGCCCGTCGCCGCGCTCGTGGTCGAGCACTACGACTGGCACACCATGTTCTGGGCCTCGGGCGCGCTCGGGGTGCTGGACATCGTGCTGGTGCTGTCCTTCGTCCCCGAGTCCTCGCTGCGGACGCGCGGCCGGTTCGACGCGCTGGGCGCGCTCGGGCTGAGCGGGGCGCTGGTCTGTCTGCTGCTCGCCACCACCCAGGGCGGCGAGTGGGGCTGGGGCTCCGCCCGCGTCGTCGGGCTGTTCGCCGGCGCCGTCGTGATCGGGCTCGTCTGGGGCCGATACGAGCTGCGCGTCGCCTCGCCCATGGTCGACCTGCGGGTCTCGGCCCGGCCCGCGGTGCTGTTCGCCAACCTCGCCGCGCTGCTCATCGGCTTCGCCTTCTACGCCAACTCCCTCTCCACCGCCCAGATGGTGCAGGAGCCGAAGAGCACCGGATACGGTCTCGGCGCCTCGATCGTGGTGGGCGGGCTCTGCGTGCTGCCCGGCGGGCTCGCCATGGTGGCGCTCTCCCCGGTCTCCGCACGGATCTCGGCCCGGTACGGGCCCAAGGTCACGCTGGCGCTCGCCTCGGGCGTACTGGCCGTCGGTTACGTGGTGCGCTTCTTCACCAGCCACAGCCTCTGGCTGATCATCGTGGGCGCCACCGTGGTGGCCTCCGGTACCGCCCTCGCGTACTCCGCGCTGCCCTCGCTCGTGATGCGCGCGGTCCCGGTGAGCGAGACCGGGGCGGCCAACGGGCTCAACACCCTGATGCGCTCGGTCGGACAGGCCTTCTGCTCCGCCGTGGTCGCCGCCGTACTGGCCAACGTCACCTTCCGGGTCGGCGGCCGCACCGCGCCCACCCTGCACGCGTATCTGCTGGTCTTCCTGATCGCGGCGGGTGCCTCACTCGCCGCGCTGGTCGTCACGCTGTGCATCCCGGGCAGGCAGGCGGTCCCGGCCGGTAGCGTCGGAGAGCGAGGTTCGCTGGTGCCTGTCCGGGAGGATGCATGACCGTTGGCGGTACGGACGCGGGTACGGGGATGGGTGTGGGTACGGGGACGGCTACGGGTACAGGTACGGCTGCGGCTACGGGTGCCGACGCGGGGACCAGCGGCCGGGATGCCATCCTGCTCGCCGCCCGGCGCGCGTTCACCCGGCGCCCGTACGCCGAGGTGACCATGCGCGGGATCGCCGCCGACGCGGGGGTGAGCGCCTCGCTGATCGTGAAGCGGTTCGGCACGAAGGAGGAGCTGTTCAACACGGTCACCGACTTCGGGTCGGCCGCCGACGAGCTGTTCGACGCACCCCTCGGTTCGCTCGGCCGGCACATGGTGCTCGCTCTGGTGCGGAGCCGGCGCGCCCAGCAGGCCGACCCGCTGCTGCGCGTCGTGTTCTCCCTCGGCAACCGTGACGAGCGCTCCCTGATCAATGAGCGCTTCCGCGACCAGGTCACGTCTCGGCTGGCCGCCCGCCTCACCGGCGAGGAGCGCGAACTGCGCGCGGAACTGATCGCCGGGCAGCTGCTGGGGATCGGTGCGGCGCTCAGCCTGCACCGGCCCGGCGCCGGTGAACTGGCCACGCCCGAGCGGCTGGCCGACCTCTGCGGGCCCTCGCTCCAGCGGCTGATCGACGCGTGAGATGACGTGACGTGACGTGACGTGAGATGGGTGTACGGGAACGGGGAAGGCCCGTACGCCGGGTGCCGGCGTACGGGCCTTCCTGGTGCGGTACGGGGTGTGGCGTAACCGCTAGAGCTGCTCGATCACGTAGTCGATGCAGGCCGTCAGCGCCTCGACGTCCTTCGGGTCGATCGCCGGGAACATCGCCACCCGCAACTGGTTGCGGCCCAGCTTGCGGTACGGCTCGGTGTCCACGATGCCGTTGGCGCGCAGCGCCTTCGCGACCGCGGTCGCGTCGACCTCGTCGGCGAAGTCGATCGTGCCGATGACCTGCGAGCGCTTCGCGGGGTCGGTGACGAACGGGGTCGCGTACTTGGACTGCTCGGCCCAGCCGTACAGGGCGCGCGCGGACGCGGCCGTGCGGCCGACCGTCCAGTCCAGGCCGCCCTGGGTGTTCATCCACGTCAGCTGCTCGTTCAGGAGGAACAGCGTGGCGAGGGCCGGGGTGTTGTAGGTCTGGTTCTTGAGCGAGTTGTCGATCGCCGTCGGCAGGCTGAAGAACTCCGGGATGTGCCGGCCCGACGCGTGGACGCGCGCCGCGCGCTCCAGCGCTGCCGGGGAGAACACGCCGATCCACAGGCCGCCGTCGGATGCGAAGGACTTCTGCGGGGCGAAGTAGTAGACGTCGGTCTCGGTGATGTCGACCGGCAGGCCGCCAGCGCCCGATGTGGCGTCGACCAGGACGAGGGAGCCCTCGTCGGCGCCGGTGACGCGCTTGATCGGGGCCGCGACGCCCGTCGACGTCTCGTTGTGCGTCAGCGCGTACACGTCGACGCCCGCTTCGGCCTTCGGGTCCGGGTGGGTGCCCGGGTCGGAGGCGATCACGGTCGGCTCGGCCAGCCACGGGGCCAGCTTGGAGGCCTTGGCGAACTTGGACGAGAACTCACCGAAGTTGAGGTGCTGCGACTTGGACTCGATGAGTCCGTGGGTCGCGACGTCCCAGAAGGCGGTGGACCCGCCGTTGCCCAGGATCACTTCGTAGCCCTCGGGGAGCTGGAAGAGGTCGCGTACGCCTGAGCGCA
Organism: Streptomyces sp. NBC_00466; assembly: GCF_041433995.1. Lineage (NCBI taxonomy): Bacteria > Bacillati > Actinomycetota > Actinomycetes > Kitasatosporales > Streptomycetaceae > Streptomyces > Streptomyces sp. NBC_00466. The sequence continues at coordinate 3,883,168 of NZ_CP107896.1, forward strand.
CCGCGCCGACCAGGTTCTTCACCGGGGCTTGGCGATGGGAGGTGCCCATCAGGGAAGTACCGGTCGCGGCGAGGGCGTCCAGCGCCTCCGTACGCACCTTGGAGGGGCCCGCGCCGAAACGGCCGTCGGCGGGCTTGATGTCAGCGGGAATCCGGATCTCAGCCACGGGCCGGAGCGTAGCCGGTTCCGGGCGTTTGCGGACAGAGGGTCCGGCCGGTGAGACAGAAGCCACGGTGCGGGACAACACGGAAGCGGGACGGCACGGAAGGAGGACAACACAGAAGTGGGACGGCGCATCCCGGGCGGTGCCGTCCCGCTTCCCGTACTTTCGGCCGCCGGTCGGCCGCCGGTCAGCCTGCCGGGTCGGCCGCCGGTTCAGCCGCCGAGCTTCACCGGGAGGTCGAAGAGGTCGTTCTGGGTGACCACCGGCTTGTTGCGCAGCTCCGTCGCGGGGACCGCCAGATGCAGTTCGGGGAAGCGCGCGAACAGCGCGGGCAGCGCGACGCCCGCCTCGAGCCGGGAGAGCGCGGCGCCCGGGCAGACATGCGGGCCGTGGCCGAACGAGATGTGGCGGTTCGGGGTGCGGGTGATGTCGAAGTCGCCGGCCGTCGGGCCGTGCGCCTCCTCGTCGCGGCCGATCGCGCCGAACGAGACGATCAGCCCCTCGCCCTTCGGCAGGACCGCGCCGCCCACCTCGATGTCCTCGGACGCGAAGCGGATCAGGACGTGCGAGGTCGGGGTCGACCAGCGCAGCGTCTCCTCGACGACGTTCTCCCACGGCACCTCGCCCGCGAGCGCCATCCTGCGCTGCTCGGGGTGGGCCTGGAGGGCGACGACCGCGTTCACGATCAGGCTGATCGTCGTCTCGTGGCCGGCGGCGATCATCAGCTGGAGGGTGTTGGTGATCTCCTCGGTGGTGAGCTGGTCACCGTTCTCGGACGCCGCGAGCAGCGCGCTCGTCAGGTCGTCGCCCGGGTTGGCCCGCTTCGACTCGACGATCTTCGAGAAGAGGGTGCCGAGGTCCGCCATCATCTGCGGGACCTCCTCCGGCGGCGTCTGCGTCGAGAAGAACTTCTCGAAGAGGGTCTTCAGCCGGGGGTGGTCGACGGCGTCGACCCCCATCAGCTCGCTGACCACGTTCATCGGCAGCGGGTACGCGAACTCCGCCTTCAGGTCGACCGTCTCCCCGGCCGGCACCTCCGCCAGCCGGTCCAGCATCCCGGTGGTGAGCTTCTCGATACCGGCGCGCAGCCGCTCCACCCGGCGCACGGTCAGCGCCTGCGCGACGAGCGTACGGAGCCTGCGGTGCTCGGGGCCGTCGACCGTCAGCATCGAGCGGCCCGGATTGGCCAGCCCGATCAGCGGCCAGTCCAGCGGGATCTCACCGCGCTGCCAGGCGCCCCAGACGTTGATGTCCTTCACCAGACGGGAGTCGGTGAGCAGCTGCCTGGCCTCGGCGTGCCGCGTCACCGCGTAGCAGGCCACCCCGCCCGGCAGCACCACACGGGCCAGCGGGCCCGCCGCGCGCAGGGCGGCGCTCTCGCCGTTCAGGTCCTGGACGAACGGGTCCAGGGCGATGCTCTCGGCGTGGCTTCCGTGGTCGACCGGGCAACTCATCTGTGCCTCCTGGGGCGGGAACAGCCGCACTGCGGGGGTCTTCGAATCACAGGGCGGGAACCGGAGTGAAGGTGACGGGCAGGGTGGACAGGCCGCGCAGCCAGGGAGAAGGGCGCCGGGTGAGGCTCTCCCCGGGGGTCGCGAGGTCGACGTCGGGAAGGCGGTCGAGGATGACCTCGATCCCCGTACGCGCGATGACCTCCGCGATCTCCTGGGCCGGGAACGGGCAGCGGTGCTCGCCGTGGCCGAAGGAGAAGAAGGCGTTGTTGCCGCCGGTCAGCGCCGAACCGTCGGTGCGGACCTGCGGGTCGGCGTTGGCGGCGGCGATCCCGAGCAGCAGCATGTCGCCGCTCTGGATGTGCCGGCCGCCGAGGTGGGTGTCGCGCGAGGCCCAGCGGCCCGCGACGTTCTGGGTGGGGGTGTCCTCCCAGAGGACCTCGTTCATCGCCTCGGCGACACTGTGCCGGCCGCCCGAGAGCGAGGCGGCGAACCGGTCGTCGGTCAGCATCAGCCGCAGCGAGTTGCCGATCCAGTCGGCGGTGGGCTGGTGGCCCGCGGCCATCATGACCATCAGGTCCTGGGCGATCTCCTCGACGGTGAAGCCCGACTCGTTGCCCAGCATGTGCGAGGCCACGTCCTCGGCGGGCGACGCCTGCCGGGCGGCGAGCAGGTTCATCATCGACTGCGCGAGGTACTGCTGTCCCGCCAGGGCGAGTTCGCGGCCGTCGATCATGTCGTTCATCGCCTTGACCAGGGCCGGGCCCTCGTCGTCTGGGAAGCCGTACAGCCGGGCGAGCACCCGGACCGGCAGCAGCATCGCGTACTGGCCGATGATCTCCGTATCGCCCCTGCCGCAGAAGGAGTTGATCAGCTCGTCGGCGAACTGCTCGGCGATGCGCCGCAGCTCGAACGGGTCGACCGACTCCAGCGCGTCGCCGATCATCGCGGCGCGCTCGCGGTGCCGCTGGCCCACGGTGTAGAGGATCGACGGCTGCTTACGGCCGATCATCGGCAGCATCGGCCAGTCGTCCGGGATGCGGTCCCACTGGTTCCACAGGTCGGAGTCCCGGCTGAACAGCACCGGATCGGCGGTGACCTGGTGCAGCTCGCGGTAGTCGAGGACCAGCCAGGCCGGTACGTCGCCGTCGAGCAGCACCGGCGCCACCGCGCCGTGTTCGCGCCGCATCTCCCGGTAGAGCTGGGTGGGGTCCGTCTGGAATCGCGGGCCGCTCAGCGGAGTGGGCGGAGCGGGCGGGGTGTCGGTGCTCATGTGGTGCTTGGCTCCCGTGCGGACGTCGCGGCAGTCGTGGAGGTCGAGGAGGACGCTGAAGTGGCTGAGGACGCTGAGGACAGGGCGTGCAGGTGCTGGAGGAGCGTGATCAGTACGTACTTGCTCGACGTACGGTCCCGGGCGTCGCAGTCGATCAGCGGGATCTCGGGGGAGAGGTCCAGCGCCTCACGGAGCTGCTCCAGGGAGTGCACCGGGCCGCCGAAGTCGTTGCAGGCGACGATGAACGGCGTCCCGTGGTGCTCCAGGCGGTCGATGGCGTACCAGGAGTCGGCGAGTCTGCGGGTGTCGACCAGGACCACGGCGCCGAGCGTGCCGGAGAACAGCCGGTCCCAGAGGAACCAGAAGCGCTCCTGGCCGGGCGCGCCGAAGAGGTAGAGGATCGTCCGCTCGTCGATGCTGATGCGGCCGAAGTCGAAGGCGACGGTGGTGGTGGTCTTGGCGTGGACCCCTTCGAGGTTGTCGACGGCCGCTCCCGCCTGCGTCATCGTCTCCTCGGTGTTCAGCGGACGAATCTCGCTGACCGACCGGACCATGGTGGTCTTCCCTGCGCCGAACCCGCCGACGATGACGATCTTGAGACCGTTGTCGGCGGTGCCGGCCAGGGCGTTCTGGTTAGAGGTTGCGGAGTCCAACGAGCACCTGCTCCAGGATGTGAGGGTCGGGAAGGCTGTCGGCGCCGCGTGCGGTGCGCGGGTGGCGTGCGCTGATCCGGCCCGTGTCGAGCAGGTCGCAGAGCAGGATCCGGGTGATGGACACGGGCAGCTTCAGCCCGGCCGCGATCTCGACGACGGCCGTGGGGCTGCCGCACATCCGCAGGATCGTGGCGTGCTCGGACTGCATTCCGGGCGTCGGGTCGCACTCGCCGACGACCAGGGTCACCAGGTCGAAGGCGGTGGCGTCGGACCTGCTGCGCCCACCGGTGACGGTGTAGAGGCGGTCGGGGTCGTCGTCCCGGCCGGGCCTGGGCCTGGGCACCGGGGCGGTCACGCGCGTGGCTCCGCGCTGAGGTGTTCGCCCAGCTGCTCGACCAGTTCGCTCATGTTGTGCCCGAGGAGGCCGACGTCGGCGGACTCGTCGGCGACGACGGAGAGGTGGGCGCCGTCGCCCGCCTCGACGATGAACAGCACGCCGCCGTAGAACTCGGCCATCGCGGTCCGTACGCCGCCGGTGCCGTCGCCGAACTCGATGGAGGCGCCGTGCGACAGGGACTGGATACCGGCCGAGATGGCGGCCAGCTGGTCGGCCTGGTCGACGGAGAGCGCTGACGTACGGCAGAGCTTGAGGCCGTCACGGGAGAGAACCAGGGCGTGCCGGGCGCCCGGGGTGCGCTCAAGGAGGCTCTCCAGGAGCCAGTTGAGCTTCTCGTCGGTGGTGGTCGTGCTCATGAGCTGCTGCCTTCCGGGTTCGGGGAATCGCCACGTACGGCCTGGCGGAACGTGCTGAACCTGGCGGCGGATGTCGTGGAGGAGGTCGAGTCGACGGGCTTGGAAGAAGATCCGGGGATCGTGCCTTCCGGATGCGCCGCCGCCATGGTCTGGCCGCGCCGCCGCTGGGGCAGGCCGCTCGCGCCCAACTCGGGCGTGGAGTGAGCGGGTTCCGGCTCGGGGGTGGCGGTGGGCTGTTCTGCGGGGGTGGGCTCCGCCCCCGCTGCCGCTGCCGCGGGTGCGGCTGAGGCAGCGGGTGTGCGCACGGGCAGCGGGGCCGGTGCGGCCTCGGCGGTCCGCGGGGCCTCGGCGGCCTGCGCGGCCTCGGCGGTCCGCTGGGTGAGCAGGGCCTCGGTGGCCGACGGGGACAGCGCGGCCGCCGGCCGGGTGTGCTGCGCCGGGGTGGCCAGGGGCGCCGGTACGGACGGCCGGGGCGTACGGGTGATCAGCTCGTGGGGGAGCAGCACCAGGACACCCGTGCCGCCGCGCGCCGACGGGCGGAAGGACACGGTCAGTCCGTGCTTGCGGGCCAGCCGCCCGACCACCGCGAGGCCGAGCCTGGTCCCGGAGAGACCGGCGAGGTCGGTCTGCTGGGTGGTCTCGGCCGTGACGGCCCGTTCGGCGCGGCGCAGCTGGACGTCGCTCATGACCAGGCCGCTGTCCTCGATGGTGATGATGACGCCGGCCGGGACTTCCTCGACGTACACATGCACTTCGGCGGTGGGCGGCGAGAAGTTCGCCGCGTTGTCCAGGAGTTCGGCGAGCGCGTGCATGATGCCCTCGGCCGCGTGGCCCGCGATGGCGATCTCGCTGGTCGAGTGGAGGCGTACCCGCTGGTATCCGGCGATCCGGCCCATCGCGCCGCGCAGGATCGACTCCATGACGATCGGCTTCGCCCAGCGGCGCCCGGAGCGCGCACCGGCCAGGACGGCGATGGAGTCGGCCAGCCGGCCCGCCTGGGCCGTGCGGTGGTCGAGGTGCAGCAGATCGGTGAGTACGTCCTCGTCGGTGTGCCGGTGCTCCATCTCCCGCAGGTCGGCGAGCATGCCGGTGGCCAGGGCCTGCATCCGGCCGGCGGCGTTGGAGGCCGCCGACAGGGCGGCGGAGCGCACGGACTCGGCGCGGCTGATCCGGGCGTTCAGCTGGGCGGTCCTCGCGTTGTACTCGCCGGTGAGTCCGGCGGCGGTGGCTTCACGCTGCCCGATCAGCTCGGCTTCCCTCGCCTCGTGGGTGGCCGTGAGCTGGGTGATCCGGGCCTCGTACTCGGCGGTGAGGCGGGCGGTCCGCGCGCCGAACTGCGAGTTTTCCCCCGTGAGTTGATCGATCCGGGCGCGGAGGTCCCGCGATGTTCTGGTGGCGTACGTCACCGCGTGGACGGCGGTGGCGACGGCGGCACTGAACAGCAGGGCTGCCCCGGCCGAGCACCAGGCGAGTGGGGTGCGTATGTGGTCGGGGGCTGCGGCCACCGCCCATACGCACAGCAGGCCCGAAGCGATCACGGAGATCAGCAGAGCCAGCGCGGTCGGGCGGAGCGGGGGGCGCTCTGTCATCTGGCGGAGTCCTCATGGACGGATAGGTCAGAAGGGGCGAGAGTGGGGTAAAGCGGTCATTGATGTGTTAAAGGGACGTGGGTATTCCTGCGTAACACCTGTCAACTATATGAGGGTTGGTGATCGGTTTGGGAAGTTGCAGGTGCGGAAATTGTTGACTCGGGTACACACTGTGCACAGGGGCATGCTGGAGCCATGGGCGAGCACCGGGACGGACAGCGGGACGGGCGACAGGACGGCCAACGGGACGGGCCGGCCGACGGTCTGAGTGGCGGTCGGGGCAGCATTCCGAGCGGCGGTCCGGGCAGCGGGCCGGGCAGCAACGGTCCTGGCAGCGGTCCGGCCAACGGTCCCGGCAGCAGCGGTCCGGGAAGCAACGAGCTGGAGCGCGCGCTGCGCCGTCAGGGCGTGCGCGGAGACATCGAATTCGGGGTCACAGCCCGCTCCCTGATGACCATGGACGCCTCCAACTACCGCCGTGTTCCGCTCGGTGTCGTCGCCCCGCGCGACGCCGACGACGTGTCAGCCGTGCTCGACGTCTGCCGCGCCCACGGGGTGCCCGTGGTGCCGCGCGGCGGAGGTACGTCCATCGCGGGACAGGCCACCGGCACCGGCGTCGTCCTCGACTTCACCCGGCACATGCGCGCGATCGTCTCGCTGGACGCACAGGCCAGGACCGCCGTGGTCCAGCCCGGGGTGATCCTCGACGACCTGCGGGCGGCGGCGGGCGCGTACGGCCTGACCTTCGGCCCCGACCCGTCCACGCATGGCCGCTGCACGCTCGGCGGGATGATCGGCAACAACTCCTGCGGCTCGCACTCGGTCGCCTGGGGTACCACCGCCGACAACGTCACCGCCCTGACCACCGCCGCCTACCAGGGCGGCACCCACCGGCTCGGCCAGGGCTGGGAGGGCGCACCGCCCGGCCTGCGCGAACTCGTCGGATCCCATCTGGCGCTGCTGCGCACCGGCTACCCGGCCGGTCTGCCGCGCCGGATCTCCGGGTACGCGATCGACGCCCTGCTGCCCGAGAACGGCACCGATCTGGCCCGCGCCTTCTGCGGCAGCGAAGGCACGCTCGGGGTGCTGACCGAGGCGACCGTACGGCTGGTCGACGCGCCCCGTGCGCGGGCGCTCGCGATCCTCGGCTACGCCCACGAGGGCGACGCGGCCGACGCGGCGGCCGGGCTGCTCCCGCACCATCCACTGACCGTCGAGGGCATGGCCGCCGACCTGGTGCGCGAGCCCGCCGGGCTGCCACGCGGCGGCGCCTGGCTCTTCGTCGAGACGGGCGGCACCGACCGCGCCGAGGCCCGCGCGCGGGCCGACCGGATCGCGCGGGCGGCCGACGCGCTGGACACCCTGGTCATCGACGACCCGGCGGCCCAGCGCGCCCTGTGGCGCATCCGTGAGGACGCGAGCGGCACCGCGACCCGCACGATGGACGGCTCGGAGGCCTGGCCCGGCTGGGAGGACTGCGCGGTGCCGCCGGCCCGGCTCGGCGGGTATCTGCGGGAGTTCCGCGTGCTGCTCGCGGAGCACGGGCTGCGGGGCACGCCGTACGGCCACTTCGGGGACGGCTGCATCCACGTACGGATCGACTTCGACCTCCTCACCCCGGGCGGCGTCGCACGCTTCCGTACCTTCTCCGAGGAACTGGCCGCGCTGGTCGTCGCGCACGGCGGCTCGCTCTCCGGCGAACACGGCGACGGGCAGGCCCGCGCCGAACTGCTCCCGAAGATGTACGGGAACGAACTCGTCTCCCTCTTCGGGCAGTTCAAGGACGTCTGGGACCCGGCCGGCGGGATGAACCCCGGAATGCTCGCCAGGCCGCACCGGCTGGACGAGAACCTCCGCTTCGCGGTACTGCCGTCGAAGCCGGTGGACGTGGAGTTCGGCTACCCGCACGACAAGGGGGACTTCTCAGCCGCCGTACGCCGCTGTGTGGGCGTCGCCAAGTGCCGTACGGAGACGGCGTCAGGGGCCGATGTCATGTGCCCGTCGTTCCGCGCCACCGGCGACGAGCAGCACTCCACACGCGGGCGCGCCCGGCTGCTGCACGAGATGCTGGCGGGCGAGGTCGTCACGGACGGCTGGCGCTCGGAAGAGGTGCGCGACGCCCTCGACCTCTGCCTCTCCTGCAAGGGCTGCCGCAGCGACTGCCCGGTCGGCGTCGACATGGCCACGTACAAGGCGGAGTTCCTGCACCACCACTACGCGGGCCGCCGCAGGCCCGCCGCGCACTACGCGATGGGCCGACTGCCCCGCTGGCTGCGCGCGGCGGCTCCGTACGCCCGCGCGGTGAACGCGCTGGCCGGGGTGGGGCCGCTGGCCTCCCTCGCCAAACGCATCGGCGGGATCGCCCCCGAGCGGACCATCCCGGCGCTCGCACCGCAGACGTTCCGGCGGTGGTTCGGCACCCGGGTGCAGCCGCCCGCGCGGGTCGTGCTGTGGCCCGACACCTTCACCGACCACCTGTCCCCGCAGGTGGGGCGGGCGGCGGTGCGGGTCCTGGAGTCGGCGGGGCTCGGTATCGCACTGCCACCGGACGGGGTGTGCTGCGGGCTGACCTATGTCACGACCGGGCAGCTGGACCAGGCCCGCGCGGTGCTGCGCCGCACACTCGACCGGGTGGAGCCGCTGCTCGACGCGGACCTGCCCGTCGTCGTACTGGAACCGAGCTGCGCGGCAGCGCTCAGGACCGACCTGCCGGAGCTGCTCGGCGACGACCCGCGCGCGCACCGGCTGGCCGCGTCGGTACGGACCTTCGCACAGGCCCTGGAGGAGGAGGCCCCTCAGTGGCAGCCGCCGGTGCTGAACCGCGAGGTGGCGGGCCAGACCCACTGCCACCAGCACGCGGTCCTCGGCGACGCGGCCGAACGCAGGCTGCGCGACAGGGCGGGCCTGACGGGCGAACTGAGCGGCGGCTGCTGCGGTCTCGCCGGCAACTTCGGCTTCGAACGCGGCCACTACGACGTCTCGGTCGCCTGCGCCGATGAGCAGCTGCTGCCTTCGGTACGGGCGGCGGGCCCCGGCGCGGAGATCCTGGCGGACGGCTTCTCCTGCCGCACACAGCTGGCCCAACTGGCCGGGCTGGGCGGACGGCCGGGAAGGCACTTGGCGGAGGTACTGGCGGAGGGGCTGGGAGAGGCGCTGGCGGAGGGGCCGTACGGTGCGAATGCCCCGGCAGCGGGGGAGCAGCGGGCGGACGGGAGCAGCCGGGAACCGTAACGGGAACCGTAAGAGGAAGCTACCGCTCCGGGCCCTTACTGTGGTCGGCATGGATCCGATCGCCCCTGCCGACGCCAAGGCCCTCGACGCCGCGCTGACCGACCCCTCCGCCACGACGGACGCCGTCCCGGTCACCGCCGGGGCTCCGGTCACCGCAGGCGGCTTCGGCGAGCCCCGGGCCAACGGGGCCACCGGGCTGCGCGGTCGGCTGGGTCCGCTCGGTCTGGTGCTGGCCGGCGGGATATCGGTGCAGTTCGGGGCGGCCGTGGCCGTCTGGCTGATGCCCAGGGCGGGGGCGCTCGGCGTCGTCTCGCTGCGGCTCTCCGTCGCCGCGATCGTGCTGCTCATCGTGTGCCGGCCCCGGGTGCGCGGGCTGTCGCGGACGGACTGGGGCACGGTCCTGGTCTTCGGGATCGCGATGGCCGGCATGAACGGCCTCTTCTACCAGGCGGCCGACCGCATCCCGCTGGGCGCGGCCGTGACCCTGGAGGTGCTGGGCCCGCTCGCCCTCTCGGTGATCGCCTCACGCAGGCTGGTGAACCTGCTGTGGGCCGGGCTCGCCCTCTGCGGAGTGGGACTGCTGAGCGGCGGCGGCTTCGGCGGTCTGGACCTGGCCGGTGTGGCGTTCGCGCTCGGTGCGGGCGGGATGTGGGCCGCGTACATCATCTTCAGCGCCCGCACCGGCGCCCGCTTCCCGCGCGCGGACGGACTGGCCCTGGCGATGGCGGTGGGCGCCCTGCTGATGCTGCCGCTGGGCATCGCGGACGCGGGCTCGAAACTGCTCGTCCCGAGCACGCTGGGTCTGGGCGCGGCGGTGGCGGTGCTGTCGTCCGTACTCCCGTACACGCTTGAACTGCTCGCCCTGCGCCGGCTCCCCGCGTCGACCTTCGCGGTCCTGATGAGCCTGGAGCCGGCCATCGCGGCGACGGCCGGCTTCCTCGTCCTGCACCAGGCGCTGTCCGGGGTGGACGCGCTGGCGATAGCGCTGGTGATCGTGGCGAGCATGGGAGCGGTACGGACACAGATCACGGGGAAGTGACGCGGGGGCGGCTCGGGAGGCGCCGGGGCAACCGGTGTCGGGGGCAGCCGGTGAGGGCGGTCATCCGGTGAACGGGATCTGGGGTCAGCCGGTGACGGGGCCATCCGCGCGGGTCATCCGGCGGCCGGGTCGCGGGGAAGCTTCCGGAAGAAGGTCCTGATGTCGTCCACCAGGGGGCCCGGCTGTTCCATCGCGGCGAAGTGGCCGCCCCTGTCGTGCTCCGTCCACTGCACGATGTTGTTCGTCCGCTCCGCGATGTGCCGCAGCGGTACGAAGTTCTCCTGCGGGAAGTCGGCCAGCGCGGTGGGCGTTGCTGACGGCTCGGGCGGGGCGCCCCAGTAGTCGGCGTGCGCCCGCTCGTAGTAGATACGGGCCGACGAACCGGCGGTGCCGGTCAGCCAGTAGAGCATCACGTTGGTGAGCAGCTGGTCGCGGTCGACGGCGTCCTCCGGGCGGTCCCGGGAGTCGGTCCACTCCTTGAACTTCTCCGCGATCCAGGCCAGTTGGCCCACCGGTGAGTCGGTCAGCCCGTACGCGAGCGTCTGCGGCCGGGTGGACTGGATGTCGGCGTACCCCTGCCGGTCGCGCGCCCATCGCCGGTTGCGTTCCCAGGACGCCAGGGTGCGGGCGCGTTCCGCCGGGCTCAGCGGGGCCAGCTCGTCGTCGGTCGGCTCTTCCGTCGCGGCCGAGCCCGGCAGCAGGTTGAGATGGACGCCGATGACCCGGTCCGGACGGACGCGGCCCAGCTCACGGGAGATGGCCGCACCCCAGTCGCCGCCCTGGGCGCCGAACCGCCGGTAGCCGAGGCGCTCCATGAGTTCGGCGAAGGCGGCGGCCACCCGGCGGTACTCCCAGCCCGGCTCGGTGGTCGGCCCGGACAGCCCGAACCCGGGAATGCCCGGCAGGACCAGGTGGAACGCGTCGGCGGGGTCGCCGCCGTGCGCCCGTGAGTCGGTCAGGGGGCCGGCGACCCGGGCGAACTCCACGATCGACCCGGGCCAGCCGTGCGTCATGATCAGCGGGGTCGCGTCCGGTTCGGGCGACCGGATGTGGGCGAAGTGGATGTTCGCGCCGTCGATGGTGGTGGTGAACTGCGGCCACGCGTTCAACCCGGCTTCCGCTGCCCGCCAGTCGTACTCGTGCCGCCAGTAGTCCGCGAGCTCCCGCAGATAGCCGCGCGGAACGCCGTAGGCCCAGCCCACGCCGGGCAGTTCGTCGGGCCACCGAGTGCGGTCCAGGCGCTCGTGCAGATCATCGAGCTCGCTCTGCGGGACGCTGATGCGGAATGCCTGTAGTGCCCGGAGGCTCTCGGCGGAGATCGTCATGCTGCTGGATGTTAGGGCCTTTCGTTTGGATCAGGCCGGTTCATGGGGGCGAACGAGATACGGGGCGACGTGCTGGGGCGGTGCGCTCCGGATGGAGCGGTGGCGCGGACGGTGGCCGCCGGGGGAGCGCGGGGAGGGAACTCCCGCCGCCCCGGCGGCGGGTGCGCAGCTCGGCTCGGCGGAGGCAGGCGCGCTGCCACTCCGTAATCGGCATGTGCGCGCAGCGTCGGCGAGAGCCTTCGCGGACGCCGGTTTCCACCAACTGTCTTGCCAAGGTTATGCATGGAAGCTTTCATGAAGCCTATTGAGTGAATAGATTTAGTCGAGAGGGGGATCCGTGCCCACCAGCGCCCCCGCCGTGCCGGGCGCGTACGAGATCGCCCGCTGCGGGCGGTCAGTCACCCTGGCCGGCGCGCTGACGGCCGCCGGCCGTTGATCCACCCCCTCACCGACTGCTGACCGATTCGAGAGGATTCCATGCCTGCCCACGAGATCGTGGCTGTCACCTTGGGTGAGGAGCCGATCACTATTGAGCAGTTCGTTGCCGTCGCCCGTTACGGCGCCCGGGTCGAGTTCGATGCGGCCTATGTTGACCGGGTGCGCAAGTCGCGCGCGTTGGTGGAGCGCTTCCTGGCTGAGAACCGCCTTGTGTACGGGGTGACCACCGGCTTCGGCGACAACGTCACCGAGGTGATCGACCCGGCGGATGCCGAAGAACTGCAGCGCAATATTGTGCGCTCACACGCCGTGTCGGTCGGCGAACCGCTGCCCACCGAGATCGTCCGCGCGATCGCGCTGATGGAGCTGGTCGGCCTCGGCGAAGGCTATTCCGGTATCCGCATCGAGACCCTGGAACTGATCCGGCGGATGCTCAACGCCGGGGTCACGCCGCACGTACCGGGCGAGGGCTCCGTTGGCTATCTGGCCCCTGAGGCGCACATGGCTCTGGTGCTGCTGGGAGAGGGCCGGGCCTGGTGCGGCGGCGAGCTGCTGCCCGGGGCAGAGGCGCTGACCCGGATCGGAGAGCAGCCGACCCGGCTCGGCTGCAAGGAGGGGCTGTCGCTCACCAATGGGACGCACTCCGTCACCGCGATCGCCGTCCTGGCCACCTATGACGCCAACCTCGTAGCGACCACAGCTGACGTCGCGGCGAGCGTGTCGGTGCAGGCGCTCAAGGGAAGCGTCCGTGCCTATGACGCTCGGTTGCAGGAGCGGAAGCGACACCCCGAGCAGGGCGCCGTGGCCGAGAACCTGCGGCGGCTGACGGATGCGAGCGAGATCAGCACCGAGTTCCTCGATCACCGGCTCCAGGACAGCTTGTGCATCCGCGGGATCCCGCAGATGCACGGCGGTGCGAAGCGGACCCTCGCGCAGGCCCGGGAGGTCGTCATCGAGGAGCTGCACTCGGTGGGCGACAACCCGGTCATCCACCCCGAGGGTGAGGACGGGGTGGCGCTGATGGGGGCGAACTGCGACAGCACGTTCGTCGGCCTCCAGGCCGACGCGATGGTCAATGCGATGACCGTGCTGGCCAAGATGTCCGAGCGCCGCACCGACCGCATGGTCAACAGCAACCTCAGCGAGCTGCCCGCGTTCCTGGCGCCCCGGCCGGGGCTCAACAGCGGTTACATGATCGTGCAGTACACGGCCGCCGCGCTGACCATGGAGCTGCGCGGTATGGCGGTGCCCGCCTCCGCGGACTCCGTCCCCACCTCGGCCCATCAGGAGGACTCGGTCAGCAACGCCTACCTGGCAGCGCTGAAGGCCTACAGGGCGACGCGCAAGCTCGGCTATGTCATAGCGATCGAGATGATGTGCGCCGTGCAGGCGCTCGACCTGCTCGCGCCGCACGCGCCCTCGCCGGCCGCGGAGGCGCTGCGGGCCCGGATCCGGGAAACCGTGCCGACCGTCAGTGAGGACCGGGTATTCCACGCAGACATGGAGCACATCGCGGAGCTCGTGCGCAGCGGGAAGGCGCTGCGGGTCGTCGAGGACGTGATTGGCCCGCTCCGCTGAGGTGGGGCTACGGTCCTGCCGGGCCCGTCCTGCGCCGGCACGGCCGGCGGCACCCGCCCTCCCGCGGCAGGACGCCGGCCCTGTCGGCTGCTCCGTACGGGCCCGGTGGTGCCGGGCCCGTACGGCGGGCCTTACCCCGCGCCTGACCTGTGGCGCCAGGCGTGAGGTGCGTCACAGGGGTGTGAGGGGGTGCGTCCGTACGTTCAGGGCTCGGTGCCGGTAACGGCCCGCTCCTGTCGGCCGATCCGGGCCCGTCCCGTCGGTGGGCCGGGCTGTGTGTCGTGCCGGGCCGCTCCGGGGCGACTTAGGTCACCCTTCCCTGACGCGGTGGGCGACTGGTACAGATGGTGAGAATCTGCCCGTACATCGGAAGTCTCGCCATGAACCCGGACAACGCCACCGACCTCACCCCCTTCACCATCGACCTGACCTCCGACGAGGTCCGGCGACGGGCCGAGGTCGTGGCTGCGCTCGGGTCCGACTGGGACCCGGTGGCGGCCCTCCGGGGTGAGGACGAGGCGTACGCCCTGCTCTATTCGGGCCTGGACGCGGAGCAGCAGCGCACCTACGACATGCTGGTCGCGGCCGGTGTCCTGCCGGGGGAGGAGCCGGGCCGTGCGGCTGCCCATTGATCCGCAGGCCGACTCCAGCCGTCGCGCCTGGGTGGACTGCCCCGTCTGCGACGACGCCCGCCACTGCGCGACCTGCGCCAGTCGCCGCAACTGCTTCGAGCACTGGCGCTATCTGATCTCCAACAAGGGGCCGGTCGTCCACCTGCAGTGCCCGCGGTGCACGCACATGTGGTCATGGGACACCCGGCCCGGTGTCACCGGCCGCGGCGACGGCGCTGCCCCCTCCTGACGCGCGGGGTCCTCGCTGCGCCGGGGCTTCTGAGCTCCCGTGCTCCCGCGCCGTGATGGCGCTACTCGCAGAACACCTGCACTTTCCCGGTCGGGTCGTCGACGTCGATGCTGACGTCGTCGAGCTGCTCGATGAGCTCCTCAAGGTGCTGCGGCTTGAGCTCGGTCAGGTCGATCGGCACCCCTGACTTCTTCAGCTCCGCGTTGACCTTGGTGAGCGCCTGCGGAGGGACGAGGCTCGCGAGCCGGACCCCGGCGCGCAACAGCTGCAGCGGGATCTGGATGTTGACCCGGCTCGGCCCTTCGCCTTCGCCGTCGTCCTCCGAATTCACCACCACGCGCAGGTGCTTGGGCCGGGATGCCGGGCGGGGCGCGGCTTCCGACGGTGATTCGGGCTGGTCTCGTTCGACGGCATCGATCAGCCGCTCGGCCTCGTCCGCGGTGATCTTGCCCTCGGCCAGCATCTGGAGGATCTGGCGGCGTTGCTCGTTCATCATTGCTCTCCCTCTCCGACTTATCCGGCTCGTCCGGCTCGTCTGATCTGGTTCATCTGATGCTCACGAGCACGGCCGTCCGGCCCTGCTCCAGTTCGAACCGGGTGCCGGGCAGTGCCCAGAGCAGGTGCCCGACGCCGCGCAGCGCGCCCACCGGGCGCACCCGGAAGACCAGGCATGCGATCAGTCCGGCCGCCACGGCGAGCAGCAACAACGGGGACAGCACCAGCAGTACCGGCAGGACAGGGGCGTAGAACCGCCGCAAGCGCCCATCGGGGCGGCGGTAGCGCACCGTCAGCAGCTGCGGCATCATCGGGGCCTCTCCAGCTCGGCCAGCGCCTCCTCGGCGCTGATCTCCCCCCGCTGCAGCCGGTCGACGACGTCGGCGCTGGTGGGTGCAGGGTCGGTGTCGACGAAGTCGAGGTGCTCCGCGATCCGTTTCAGACGGGACTTGATCGTCGGGTAGCTCACCCCGAAGGTCCGCTCCATCCCCTTGATCGAACCGTGCGACCGTACGAACGCCGCAACGAACACCTGGTCCTCCACGCTGAGTTGTGCCAGCTGCGGCGGCTCGAACCGACCCTCGACCGCGACGCCGCTGTCGACGAGCCTGACCCGCTCGACCATGAACGGCCGCCCCTGCGTCAGATCCGTCAGTTCTTGCCAGTCCACGTCGGCTCCCTCGTCCTCGGTTGCTCTCGGTGTGCTCTCGGTGACCCGCCCGCCATTTATTTGTAGTTTGAGTTTTTTAAGTAGTCAACGCAAAAACCTTAAGTTTTCTAAGTGAGTCATTAATGTTCCGGATCGCTCGGCGCTCGGTATCCGTGATCCGCGAGCCGGTCGCAATTCCGTTGGCCCGCCGGGCCCGCTCCGCGGCGCCGGGGCCGTCAGTAACTGATTTATGATTCAGTAGCGCACTCGTTGACAGGGCCGCTCACGCCTCCCGATACTGACTGGCGGTTCAGTAAATCGCTTCTGCTGCCGTCTCTGTCTGGAGGCACCATGTCCGAGCTGCCCGCCGAACTGGTCCCGCTCACTCTCGATCAGCGCGACATCGTCGAACTCACCCGGACCTTCGCGCGCGAGGAGATCCGGCCGAGGGCGCGCGCCGTGGACGAAGCCGATGTCGAGACTCCCTGGGATCTGTGGCGCAAGGCCGCCAAGGTCGGGATCACCGGCTTCATGCTGCCCGAGGAGTACGGGGGCGGCGGATTCACGGATGTGTTCACGCAGTGCCTGGTCCAGGAGGAGCTGTGCGTCGGCGACCTGGGCATCGGCAACCTGCTCTGCTCCAACGGCTTCTTCGCCGACCCGCTCCTCGCCCTCGGCACCGAGGAACAGCAGCGCGCCTGGCTCACCCCGCTGGCCGGTCCGGACACCCCGATGACCTCGCTGGCCGTCACCGAGCCGGGCTCCGGGTCCGACGCGGCGTCCATCGCGACGACGGCGACGCGCACCGAGGGCGGGTATCTGCTGAACGGCCAGAAGGCGTGGATCTCCAACGCCGGAGAGGCCGAGCAGTACGTCGTGTTCGCCAAGACCGACCCGGCTCAGCGCTCCCGGGGCGTCACCGCCTTCCTCCTCCGCAAGGACACCGCAGGGGTCAGCTTCGGCGAACCGATGCGGAAGATGGGCCAGCGCGCCATCGTCTGCCGGGAGATCTTCTTCAGCGACGCGTTCGTGCCCGATGCGGACCGGCTCGGCGCGGAGGGGCAGGGCTTCCACGGGCTCATGCGCACCTTCGACATCTCCCGCACCGTGCTGGGCGCCGCCGCGACCGGTGTGGCCAGGGCCGCGTACGAGTACGCACGTGACTACGCGAAGACCCGGCAGCAGTTCGGCAAGCCGGTCATCGAGCACCAGGCGGTGGCCTTCCGCCTCGCGGACATGCGGACACGCGTCGAGCAGGCGCGGCTCATGACCTGGCGGGCGGCGAAGCGGCTCGACGCCGGCCTGGACGCCACGGCCGAGGCGGCCATGGCCAAGCTGACGGCCTCGGAGACCGCCGCGTACTGCACCTGGGCGGCGGTCCAGACGCTCGGCGGCTGGGGTTACTCCCGCGAGTACCCGGTGGAGCAGTGGATGCGCGACGCCAAGCTGGAGGAGATCGAGGAAGGCACATCGGACATCATGCGCCTCGTGATCTCGCGGGGGATGTGAGATGGGCGAGCACGGCGCACCCCGCACGGGCGAGCACGGCGCACCGCGCATCTCCGGCGGTGCGGGTGGCATTGACCGCACCGGCCGCCCCGACTGCCTCAACCGCCCCGATGCTCGCGGGCGTTACGGCCCCGAGTCGGCGATGTCCGGAGGCGAGGCGATCGTCAGATCCCTCGCCGCGCACGGCGTACGGGAGGTCTTCGGCATCCCCGGTACCCACAACCTGGAGATCTACCGGTATCTGCGGCTGTACGACATCGGGAACGTGACGCCCCGTCATGAACAGGGCGCGGGCTACGCGGCGGACGCGTACGCCCGGGTGAGCGGCCGGCCAGGCGTCGCGATCACCACCACCGGGCCCGCGTTGCTGAACATCGCGGCCGCAGTCGGGCAGGCGTACTCGGACAGCGTGCCGCTGCTCGTCGTCTCGCCCGGTATGCCGCTGCGGCATCCCCGGCTGTCCAACGGGCTGCTGCACGAAATGCGCAGCCAGACCGACGCGATGCGCGGTGTCGCTGCCTTCAGCCACCGGGTGTCGTCGGTCGACGAGATCGGTGCGGCCGTGGCGCGGGCGTTCGCGCTGTTCACCTCGGGCCGGCCGAGGCCGGCGCACATCGAGATACCGCTCGACCTGCTGGAGGCCGCCGAACCGGTGAGCGCGATCCGGCTCACCCCGCCCGCCGCGCCGGTGGTTCCACCGCACGCCGAAGTGGACAGGGTGGCGGACGCGTTGCGCGCGGCGCGGCACCCGGCGATCGTGCTGGGCGGCGGTGCACGCGGCGCCGCCGAGGAGTGTCTGGCGCTCGCCGAGCAGCTGGGCGCCCCGGTGGTGACCACCGCCAACGGCAAGGGAATCGTCGCGGAGACGCATCCCCTGTCGATGGGGGTTTCGCTGCACAGCCCGGCCGTCCAGAAGTGGCTGGCGGACCGCGATGCCGTCGTCGCCGTCGGTACGGAGCTGGCGGAGTCCGACCTGTGGTCCGCTCCCCTGGGACTGAACGGCACCCTGATCCGGATCGACGTGGACCCGGCCCAGATGTACGCGGAACCGGCCGCCGACCACCCCCTGGTGGGCGACGCCCGCGCGACCGTGGGCGCTGTGATCGACGCGCTGCGGGCGGGCGGTGGTGCTGGATCTGGTCCTGGTGCAGGTTCCGTTGGTACCGCCGCGACCGCCCCCGAGCGGTTCCTGTCGTCCGTGCCCGAGGAAGGGAGCGCGGCCCGCGCCGTCGCCGCCCTGCGTGCCGCCCGGGACGACGAGACCCGCGTACGGGATGCCCGCTGGGTGCCCTATCTGCGGGCCGTCCGCCGGGTGCTCGCCCCCGACGCCGTCATCACATCCGACAGTGCCCAGTGCTGCTACTACGGTGCGCTGCCGCATCTGCCCGTCGGTCCCGGGGGCCGGTATCTGCATCCCACCGGGTTCGGCACGCTCGGCTATGCCCTGCCGGCCGCGATCGGCGCGAAGACCGCCTGCCCGGGCCGGCAGGTAGTCGCCCTCAGCGGCGACGGCGGCCTGCAGTTCTCCGTCCAGGAGCTGGCCACCGCCGCGCAACTGCGGATCCCGCTGCCCGTCGTGGTGTTCGACAACGGCGGTTACGGCGAGATCCGCGACGAGATGACCGCCCGTGGCGACACCCCCACCGCCGTCGACCTCCCGTGCGTCGACCTGCCCGCCCTCGCCCGCGCCTACGGCGGTTACGGCGAGCAGGCCCACTCGCCCGAGGAGCTGGCCGACGCCCTGACCCGAGCACTGACCGCGCCGGGCCCGACCCTGATCACCGTTCCGGAGGAGACCCCCCGATGACCACCCAGCCGAGCGCCGCCCCCGCTACCGCCCCCACCCCCTCTTCCACCCCGCTGATTTCGCTGACCTGGACCGACCATGTCACCGGCCGCACCGGCCACTTGGTGGTCGACCGGCTGGTGCGCGGTGTGTCCAGTGGTGGCCTGCGGATGCGGGAGGGCTGCACTCTCGACGAGGTCGCCGGGCTGGCCCGGGGCATGACGATGAAGGAGGCCCTGCACTTCAACGGCGATGACCCCACGGCCCGTTACATCCCGCTGGGCGGGGCCAAGGGCGGCATCGACTGCGATCCGCGGAGCCCCGACGCGTACGGGATCCTGGTGCGGTACCTGCAAGCCATGCGGCCGTACATCGAGAGGTTCTGGACCACCGGCGAGGATCTGGGGCTGAGCCAGGACATCGTGGACAAGGCCGCCGCCGAGGCGGGCCTCTTCTCCTCCATCCAGGCCGTCTATCCGCTCCTCGACGACGAGTCGACGGCCCGGCAGCGGCTGGCGGACGCCTTCGCGGTCGAGGTGGCGGGCATCGGCCTCGACGAACTGGCGGGCGGCTGCGGCGTGGCCGAGTCGGTGCTCGCGGTGCTGGACCGCGCGGGCGTCCCGTACGAGGGCACCCGGGTTTCCGTACAGGGACTCGGCACGATGGGCGGGGCCACCGCCCGTTTCCTCGCCGGGGCCGGTCTGCGGATCGTGGCCGTGGCCGACGTCAAGGGCACCATCGCCAACCCCGACGGGCTCGACGTGGAGGCGCTGCTGCGCGCGCGGGACTCGTACGGGGCAGTCGACCGTACCGCCCTCGGCCCCGGTGATACGGAGCTGCCGGGCAGCGACGCCTGGCTCTCCGTGGACGCCGAGGTGCTCGTACCGGCTGCCGTTTCCTACGCCGTCGACACCGTCAACCAGGCCCGTATCACGGCGCGTTGGATCGTCGAGGCCGCCAATATGCCCGTACTGCCCGATGCGGAGGCACTGCTCGCGGAGCGCGGCATCGCCGTACTGCCCGACGTGGTCGTCAACTCCGCCACGAACGCGTGGTGGTGGTGGACGCTGTTCGGCGACATCGGCGCCGACGCCGACGAGGCGTTCGCCCACATCCGGCGGTCGATGCGGGCCCTCATCGACCAGATGCTGGCCCGGTCGGAGGCCGACGGAACGACTCCGCGCGCTGCCGCCCACGCGATCGTCGCGGACCGGCTGCCGGTGATCGCCGAGCGCTTCGGGTGGTACGGATGACCACAGAACGCATGGAGCACGGTGGGCCGGCCGACGCTCTCCGTGTGCTGTTCGACCCGGAGTCCGTCGCCGTCGTCGGGGCCTCCGGAAACCCGGAGAAGTGGGGCTACTGGCTCGCGTCCGGTGCGCTCGCCGGGCGCCACCGCCGCACTGTCCATCTGGTCAACCGGCGCGGTGGCAGCCTCGACGGAGTGCCGTTCCTGCCCGGTCTCGCGGCCCTGCCCGCCGCCCCCGAGCACATCGTGGTGGCCGTGCCGCCCCAGCATGTGCGGCCGGTCGTGGACGAGGGGCTGTCCATCGGAGCCCGCTGCTTCACGGTGATCACCTCCGGGGGGACAGGAGCCGGTGCACCCGGGGCCTCCGGCACAGCGGCCGATGCGGAGCGCGGACTCGCCTCTCTCGTCACCGCGCACGGCGCCCGGCTGCTCGGTCCCAACTGCATGGGTGTGGTCGACACCACGAGCGAACTCCGCCTCAGCTGGGGCGACTTCCCGTCAGGGCAGGTCGGCCTGGTCTCGCAGAGCGGCAATCTCGCCCTGGAGATCGGCCGGCTGCTGGCCCGCGCGGGACAGGGCTTCTCCCGCTTCGTCTCGCTCGGGAACCAGCGGGACATCGACGCGGCGGACGCGCTCGACTCCCTGATCGCGCACGACGCGACCCGGGTGATCGCCGCGTACGTGGAGGACTTCCGCGACGGCCGCCGGCTCGCCCGCACCCTCGCCGCCGCCCACGCGGCCGGCAAACCGGTGCTGCTGCTGACCGTCGGCCGCAGCGAGGCATCCGGCCGTGCCGCGGCCTCGCACACCGGCGCCCTGGTCAGCGCCCGTGCGGTGGTGGCGGCGGTGTGCCGGGACTCGGGTGCGCTCCTGCTCGACACGGCGGGGGAACTGGTCGACGTCGCACTGTGCCTGCTGGCCGCGCAGGTCCGGCAAGGGGCCGGAGGGCCGGTCTCCGGAGCGGCGAGCCGGATAGCCGTGGTCGGGGACAGCGGAGGGCAAGGGGCCCTGGCCGCCGACGCGTTGACCGCGAGCGGCCTTGAGGTGCCCGTGCTGTCCGCCGCGACACAGGCGGCCGTCAGTACGTATCTGCCCCCGGGCGTCGGCTGCGGAAATCCAGTCGACCTGGCGGGGGCCGGTGAGGCGGACATCGGCAACTATGCCCGCATCGCGCGGGCCCTGCTCGTCGCGGGCGAGGCCGACGCCACTGTCCTCACCGGCTACTTCGGCGACTACGCCACCGCCAACCCCGCCCAGACGGCGAGCGAGTGCGACGTCGCCCGCGAACTGGCCGCTGCGGTACGGGAGTCCGGCCGTACGCTCGTCGTGCACACCATGGCCCGCGACACACCGGCCCTCGCCGTCCTGCGGCAGCACGGCGTCCCCGTGTACGAGCGGATCGAGCAGGCGGCGACCGCGCTGGCGGCCACGGACCGGCTGCGACGGACCGTACCGCCACAGCCCCCGTTCCCACCCGGGCCCCCGTCCCCACCACCGATCGCCACCGCTCCGCAGCGGGTCCCCGACGGGGGGTACCGGACCGTCCGCGCGCTGCTCTGCTCGTACGGCATGGTCTTCCCGGCGGCGGAGTTCGTCAGCACGGCGGACGAGGCAGCCGACGCGGCCCACCGCACCGGATATCCGCTCGTGCTGAAGGCGATGGGACTGGCGCACAAGACCGAGGCGGGCGGGGTGGCCCTCGGCCTGGCCGACGAAGCGGCGCTGCGCAGGGCGTTCGGCCGGATGCGGGAGGCGACCGGCGTCGACCACTACGTCGTGGAGGCGATGGCCCGTCCTCCGTACGCCGTCGAGCTCATCGCGGGCGTGCGCCGCGATCCGGCCTTCGGGCCCGTTGCCATGGTCGGCATCGGCGGGGTCACCGCCGAACTGCTCGCCGACACCGCCCTCGCCCTGGCGCCCCTCACCCCCGGGCGGGCGCGCGAACTGCTGCTCGCGCTGCGGCACGCACCTCTGCTCACCGGCTGGCGGGGCGCCCCCGCCGTCCATCTGGACGCGGCCGCCGGTGCGCTCTGCGCGCTCGCGCGGGCCGCGGTCGAACACCCCGAGCTCGCCGAGCTCGAAGTCAATCCGCTGCTCGTCCACCCGGGCGGCGCGGTCGCCCTCGACGCACATGGAGTCCTGGCATGAGTCCTGGCATGAGTTCTGGTACGAGCCCCGAGCCCGCGCGGCGCGAACACCCCGTAGAAGCAGGTGAGTTCGCCGGCCGCACCTACGTCGTGACCGGTGGCGGCAGTGGCATCGGGCGTGCCGTCGCGCTGGCCCTGAGCGGCCGGGGCGCGCAGGTCGTCGTCGCGGGCCGCACGCCGGAACGGCTGGCCGAGACCGTCGCCCTCGCGGAGAAGAAGGGCGGCCGGGCTCTCGCCGTACCGACGGACGTCCGGGACCCGGAGGCCGTCGACGCCCTCGTGGCCGCCGCCGTCGACCACTTCGGCCAGGTGGACGGCCTGGTCAACAACGCGGCCGGGAACTTCGTGGTGCCCGGCATCGACATGAGCCCGAACGGCTGGCGGGCGGTCGTCGACATCGTCCTCAACGGTTCGTACTACTGCACGCGCGCCGTCGCCCGCCGACTGCGCGAGCAGGGCACCGGGGGATCGGTGCTGTCGGTGATCGCCAGTTACGCCTGGCACGGGCACCCGGGGACCGTCCACTCGGCCGCGGCGAAGGCCGGCGTGCTGGCCATGACGCGCACCCTGGCGGTCGAGCTCGCACCGCTGGGCATCCGCCTCAACTGCGTCGCGCCCGGCCCGACCGAGACGGAGGGCGCGGGCGCGGCGCTGTGGGCGACGGACGAGGCGCGGGCCGGGGTGCTGGAGACGGTCCCGGCGGGCCGGTTCGCCGACCCGGCGGAGATCGCGGAGGCGGCCCTGTTCCTGCTGGGCGACAAGGCCGCGTACGTCACCGGCGAGTGCCTGACGCTGGACGGTGGCCAGTGGCTCGGCAAGCAGGTGTACGGCCGCACATCGGCTTAGGGGGTGTACCGAAGCGGGATGTGCTCAGCCGGCGGGCGTCTTGCCGGCCAGCACCTGCTCGGTGCGGTCGACCTGGGTGGCCGCGAATTTCTGAAGGTCCTCCGGGTGGGCACTGGCCTGGTCGAGGGATACCTCCGCGACGACGGTGCCCAAGCGGAAGAGAATGACCCGGTCCGTGCCGCCATCGGCGGTGTGCGTGAAGTACTGCGACTCATTGCCGATGGCCGGGCCCGACGTCCTGACGTACCCCTCGCCGCCCGCGGCGGCCTTGGTGAAGGCGCTCTGTGCGTGGGCCTTGGTGTCGTACGCCTGGACGCGATCGTACGCCGGTGCCTCGCCCGCGTCCCTGTATTCGCCGTAACCGGTGAACTTCGCTCCGCGAAGATGCCGAAACAGCATGAACCTTTGCAACGCCCTCCGGGCAGGGCGCAGTGTCGTCGGTGCAGGCCACACCGTCAGCCGCAGAAGGGCCGTGCCCATGAACAGCACCACCGACTCCGCCGTCTTCTGGGAGAGCCACTACGCGAAGCTTCCGGCGCATTGGGGCACCCGGCCCAACGCGGTCCTGGCGGAACTCGTCACCGCCCTCGCGCCCACTCCGGGCACGGCGCTGGACCTGGGCTGCGGGCACGGCGGCGACGCGCTCTGGCTCGCCGCGCGCGGCTGGGACGTCACCGCGGTCGATGTGTCCGCCACGGCCCTGGACCGGGTCGCAGCCGGGGCCGGGGCAGCCGGTGCGGCCGACCGTGTCCACCCGGCCCGGCACGACCTGGCCACGACCTTCCCGGAAGGCTCCTTCGACCTGGTCAGCGCCAGTTACTTCCACACGCCGGTGGAGATCCCGCGTGCGGAGGTGCTGCGCAGGGCCGCCGGCGCGGTGGCGCCGGGCGGGCTGCTGCTCGTGGTGGAGCACGCCTCGGTGGCGCCCTGGTCCTGGCAGGCCGGTGAGGACGTGCGCTTCCCCGCCCCTGAGGAGGTGCTGGCGTCCCTGCGGCTCGACGACGGCTGGCACGCCGAGCGGTGTGACGCGCCCAGCCGGACCGCCACCGGGCCGGAGGGCCGGACCGCTATCGTCACCGACAACGTCATCGCGGTACGGCGCGTGCTCTGAGCGGATCGTCCTGAGTCCTTATCCCTCATCCCTTATCCCTTTGCCCGGCGGGTCTTCGTTCCCAGTGCGTAGAAGACCACCCCGACAACCAGGAACAGCACGATGGGCACCGTCTGGGTCAGCGTGTACGCGAGGCGCTGGCCCGCGAAGGACGGGGGCAGTGAGCCGGACGGTGAGCCCGAAGTGCCGAACCAGCCGACGCCGAAGCCCGGCCAGATGAGCACGATCACGGTGAACGCGACCAGACCGGTGGAGAGCACCGTCACCGTCCACGCGCCGACGCGTCCGCCCGGCACGGAGTAGGGGCGCGGGGCTTCGGGGTACTTGCGGCGCAGCGCCAGCAGGCTGGGGAAGGTGATCACGTACGAGATGAACGTCGTGGAGATCGTCAGGCTCAGCCCCGCCGCGAAGTACTTCTCGCCGTTGCCGCCGGTGAGGTTGAGCGCCACCACGAAGAGGACCGAAGCGAGCACGGCGGAGAGCAGGTTGACCCGGACCGGAGTGCCGTGCTTCTCGGAGATGGTGCCGAGCCAGGCAGGCCCGGCCCCGTCCGCGCAGGCCACCGCCTGGGCGCGGTGGGCCCCCATCGCCCAGGTGACGCCGGAGGTGAGCAACCCGATGATGAGGCCCGCCGCGGCGATTCCGCCGAAGACGGCACCCGCGCCGGTGAGGGTGACGGTGCCGTCGGCCGCGATGTGGCCGCCGTACACCGTGAACACGGCCTTGCAGGCGTCGATGAAACCGCCGAGGCTGCCGATCTCCTTGCCCGGCAGGACAAAGAGGATGCCGAGGATGGGGCCGCCGTAGAGGACGAGGGAGGCGAGCCCGGAGCGGAGGATGGCGAGGGGGATGTCGCGGCGCGGGTTCGTCATCTCCTCGGCGGCGGAGCTGGGCAGTTCGAAGCCGACGTAGTTGAAGATGAGTACGGGGACGAGGGCGACGAACCCCGTGTACGTGGGGGTGAACTGCCCTGCGGGCAGGCCGTGCAGGCCGTTCTCGGCGGCGAACACGACCACCGAGACCAGGAAGAAGCCGAGCAGCACGATCCGGGCCACGGCTCCGGCGATGGGCACCCATTTGCCCACCCGCACGGACTGGACGATGGCGAGGGTGCCGCCCCAGATGAAGACGAGGCCGGCCGCGTACTTCCAGATGCCGGGCAGCGGCGTGAAGAACTCCTCCCACGTCGTCAGGGCGATGATGCAGAGGCTGCCGCCCACCCAGACGGGGTTGGACATCCAGTAGAGGATCTGGTTGACACCCGCTGTCAGCCGTCCGAAGGCGAGCCGGGTCCACACATAGGGGCCACCCTGGACCGGGAAGGCCGAGCCGAGTTCGGCGACGAGCAGTCCGTACGGGAGGAAGAAGGCGAGCGCGAGGATGGCCATCCAGGTCAGCCCCTGCGGTCCCTGGGCGGCGACCGAGCCGATCGTGTCCAGGCCGACGAGGGTGCAGATGAGGAAGAACAGGACGTCGAGGCGGCGAAGGTCCTTGCGCAGCCGGCCCCGTTGTTCGCCCCAGCCGGTGGACAGGTCGGGGGTCTGCGACGGGGCGGGCTGAGAGGCCGCGGTGGGCGGTGCTTGGGTCACGGAGGGACTCCTACGGCGGTACGAAGCGTACTGGCGCGCACATGTAACTGACTGAATGGCCAGTCAGTAGAGAGACTGTGTCCCCAGCCGTGTACCGGTGTCAATACTCCGTCGGCCCCTGTCTGGACTGCCCGTTGGGCCCGGTCGCGTGCAGGACGTGCGGATACCCGCCGCGCCGGGAATTAGGGTGACGGCATGGCAAGAGTGCGGTTGAGCGTGGAGGAGCGGCGCGGGGAGATGCTGCGCGCCGCCGTCGAGCAGATCGAGGCGCGGGGCGTCCCCGCCGTGCGGATCGCCGATGTGGCCTCGGCTCTCGGGGTGAGCAACGCGCTGGTGCTCTACCACTTCTCGACCAAGGAGAAGCTCGTGGCGGCCGCGTTCCACCACGCCGCCGAAGGAGACCTCGCCCAGCTGCGGAAACTGCTCGGGCGCCGCACACCGGCGGTGCACCGGCTGCGTACGGCGGTGCGCTGGTACGCGCCGACGGGGCAGGCCAAGGGCTGGCGGCTGTGGATCGAGGGCTGGTCGGCGGCGCTGCGGGACCCGGCCCTGCGGGAGGTGACCCGGGACCTCGACCAGCAGTGGAAGGCCGCGCTGACCGAGGTCATCGCGGAGGGCGTCGAGGCGGGAGAGTTCTCCTGTGCGGATCCGGCGGCCGCGGCGTGGCGGCTGACGGCGCTGCTCGACGGGCTCGCGGTGCAGATGACGTCGTACACCGGGTACGCCGGGTCGCTCACCCGCGCCGCGATGCTGGAGTGGACGGACGACGCGCTGGCGCGCGAACTCGGTATCGACCGCGCGGCGCTCACGGGGGCGAGGGCGGGTACGGGCAAGGGGACGGGCGCCGGTCAGGGGGGCTGAGACCCGGCCCCGCCCCGTACTGCTTCGTTACGGCGCGGACACCGCGGCCGGGATCCTCCCCGCGCTGCCGCTCTCGCCATCCGTGTCGGCCCTGTCGGTGTTGACGGTCTTGTCGTCCTTGTCGTCCTTGTCGTCCTTGACGAGCGAGTCGAGGATGGCGTGGACCGTCTCCTCGGTGATGCCGGGGTGGAGGAACGCGAGCCGGGCGACCGTTTCCCCCTCCCAGACGCTCGGGGTGATGAAGGCGACGCCCGACGCCAGAAGCTCCTTGGACCAGGCGTAGTAGTCCTCGGGCTGCCAGCCGGTGCGACGGATGAGGACGACGGTCAGTTCGGGCTCGCGGAGCAGCTCCAGGCCGTCGTACTGCTCGACCAGGCGGGCCGTGCGCCGCGCGATGGCCGCGCCGTGGGCGACCGCGTCGCGGTAGGCGTCCGTGCCGTGGACGGCGAGGGAGAACCACATCGGCAGGCCGCGTGGGCGGCGGGTCAGGTGGTAGGCGTAGTCGCTCGGATTCCACTCGCCGCCGTCGTCGTCCCCGTGGATGGCGTCCAGGTACGAGGCGTCCTGTGTGTGCACGGCGCGCGCCGTCCTCGGGTCGCGGTAGAGCAGGGCGCCGCAGTCGAACGGCGCGAACATCCACTTGTGCGGGTCGACCACGAGGGAGTCGGCGTGCTCGATGCCGTGCAGGCGCTCCCGCAGTTCGGGGACGAAGAGCGCCGCGCCGCCGTACGCGGCGTCGATGTGCAGCCACAGATCGCGGGCGCGTGTCTGCCCGGCCACCCCCGCGAGGTCGTCGATGATCCCGGCGTTGGTGGTGCCCGCGGTCGCGACGACGGCGACGACGGGGGCTCCGCCGTCCCGCTGCGCCGCGTCCAGGGCCGTGGCGAGCGCCTCTCCGGTCAGCCGGTGGTCCGTGGTGGGTACGACGAGCGCTTCGACTCCCAGGATGCGCAGGGTGTTGCCGACCGAGGAATGGACCTGGTCGCTCACCGCGATCCGTACCGGGGCGCGTTCGTCGAGGCCGAGGCGGGCGCGGCCGGTGTCGCGGGCGACGACGAGGGCCGAGAGATTACCGGCCGATCCGCCGCTGACGAAGCAGCCGCCGGCCTCGGCGGGCAGGCCTGCCAGATCGGCGAACAGGCGCAGTACGGAGTTCTCGGCGGCGACCGCGCCGGAGGCCTCCAGCCAGGAGACGCCATGCAGGGACGAGGCCGAGACCACCATGTCGAACAGGGCGGCGGCCTTGGTCGGGGCGCCGGGTATGAAGGCGAGGAAGGCCGGGTGGTCGCAGGAGACGACGGTCGGTTCGAGGTCCTCGGTGTAGGTGCGGAGCACATCGGCGGGGTCCCTCGGGGCCGCCCCGATGGTGTCCTTCAGGGCCAGGGTCAGCTCCTGGTGGTCGCCGAGGCGGCCGAGCGGCGGCGGGTCGAGCCGGAGCCGGTGCAGGAGGTGGTCCATGACCTGCTGGGTGAGGTCCTCGTCGTAAGAGTGCACGGGGCGTCTCTCCTGTCGCGCGCTGCCGGTGGATATGCGAAGCGTTCTCATGGGATCTCTCATGGCATCTCTCACGGGATCCCTAATTGGGTCTCGACTGGACCCAATTAGGAGGAGCGTAAAGGCCGCGCCCGTTCGCGTCAATCACGTCGATCACGTCGATCGGGTCTCACTGAGAGGCGTGGCGTGGCCCGGTGGGTCAGTCGTCCGAGGCGAACTGGCCCAGCAGGGCCAGGAACTGGCGGTGCGAGGCCCGCAGATGTTCCAGCATCCGGGCTTCCGCGGCATCACCGTCACCCGACAGCACAGCGAGCGCCACACCCTCGTGCTCCTCGCGGAAGGCGCAGCCGAAGTCCCGGCCCGCCGGGTACACCCGAGTCCAGTCCGAGCCCAGCCACAGGGCGTTGCCGCCCACGAACATCTCGGTCCTGGCCCGGGTCACCGCCTCCGCCAGCACCTCGTTGTCGCCGGTGGTGGCGATGCCGAGGTGGAAGGCGGTGTCGACGCGGTGGTACGCGCCGAGGTCCGTCACCTCGGTGTCGAGCAGCGCCACGAGTTCACGGCGGGCGGTGCCCGACCCGCGCTCCGCGGCCAGCCGCGCGGCGAACGGCTCGATCGCCTGCCGGTACTCCATG
The DNA here is from genome assembly GCF_041433995.1 of Streptomyces sp. NBC_00466. Taxonomy (NCBI): domain Bacteria; kingdom Bacillati; phylum Actinomycetota; class Actinomycetes; order Kitasatosporales; family Streptomycetaceae; genus Streptomyces; species Streptomyces sp. NBC_00466. The sequence continues at coordinate 3,911,893 of NZ_CP107896.1, forward strand.
TAGTCGCGCAGCGAGGCCCGGATGCCGGCCGTGACGGTGGCGCGCGCCCGCTCCCGGCCCGGCTTCACGGCCTCGACCCGGGTGCCGCCCGAGCGTCCCAAGGTGGTGCTGACCAGCCCTTCTTCGGTCAGCTCGCGCAGTGCCTGCCGTACGGTGTTGCGGCCCACGCCGAAGACTCCGGCCAGTTCGCGCTCGGTGGGCAGCCGGTCGCCGGGAGCGAAACCGCCGAGGGCGATGCGCTGGCGCAATGCCTCGGCCACCACCGTGTGCGAGGCCGCCTGCTTCGCGACGGCCGCCCGATCGCCCCGATTTCCGCTGCTGCTCACGTGCCCTCTCCCCGGTCGCGGGCCGTGCGCCTGCCGCCGTGCCCCTGGGATCCATGTTATTGGACTCGACGCGGATCCTATTGACACTCCGATCGCAGCGCCTTAGCGTCGCCCCATCGTTTTTGGGTCTCACGCAAGCCCAATGGTCGGCCATCATGAGCCGCCCGTGAAGGAGTACGCGCATGAGCACAGCCCCTCGTGCCGGGACGGCACCCCTGAGCAGGTCCAACCCGTGGAAAATCGCCGGGGCCTCGATGATCGGGACCAGCGTCGAGTGGTACGACTTCGGCATCTACGCGACGGCCGCCGCGCTGGTGTTCCCCGAGCTGTTCTTCCCGGAGATGAACCGGGCGCTGGGCACCCTCATGTCGTTCACGACGCTGTTCGTCGGATCCCTGGGGCGCCCGCTCGGAGCCATTGTCTTCGGGCACATCGGTGACCGCTTCGGCCGCAAGAGGGCTCTCATCTGGTCAATGACCCTGATGGGCGGGGCCACCGTCTGCGTCGGCCTGCTTCCCGGCTACGCGTCCATCGGTGTCGCCGCGCCGATCCTGCTCGTACTGATCCGCATGATCCAGTCCCTCGCGGTCGGCGGCGAGTGGGGCGGTGCGGTGCTGTTCGCCGTCGAGCACGCCCCGCCGAAGCGCAAGGCGTTCTTCGGATCCTTCCCCCAAGTCGGCGACGGCGTCGGGTACTTCCTCTCCACCGGCGTCTTCGCCCTGATGGCCCTCATCGGCCACCGGGCGCTGGTCGACTGGGGCTGGCGCGTTCCCTTCCTGCTGTCCGCCGTACTGGTCCTCGTCGGCCTGGTCATCCGCAGCAGCATGGAGGAGTCACCCGAGTTCGAAGCGGCCCGGCTGGCCGAAGAGGCCGAGGAGAAGCAGGCGGCGCCGTTCATCGCCGTCGTCCGCGACGCCTGGAAGACCTGGCTGCTGGCCTCGGGCGCCTTCCTCATCACGGTCGCGGGCTACTACATCGTCGTCACCTTCATGTCGACGTACGCCGTCTCCGACCTGGGCTTCACGGACTCCCAGGCAGCGGGCGCCGGTACGGCGGCCTCGGTCGTCGTCATCATCTGCACCCCGCTGGCCGCCCTGTGTGCCGACCGCTACGGGCTCCGCAAAGTGACCCTCACCGGGATCCTGCTCCATGTGCTGGTCGCCTTCCCGATGTTCTGGCTCGTCGACACCCACTCGGTGGCCGGGCTGTGGCTGGCGATGTGCCTGCCGATGCTGGCCAGCACGATCGCGTACGCCTCGATCGGCACACTCGTCTCCGGCTGGTTCGCACCACGGGTCCGCTACACGGGCCTCTCCATGAGCTTCCAGACGGCCGGCCTGGTCGGCACCCTGGCCCCGGCCGCGGTGACCTGGCTGTACAGCGACTTCGGCAACTCCTGGACCCCGGTCGCCCTGACCTTCGTGGCCATGGCACTCGTCAGCGCGGTCTGCCTGATCGCGTGCAACCCGGGGCGTGCGGCGGGCAGTTCGGATGGGAGCGCCGGCGGGATCGCTGCCGGGATCGTTACGGAGAGGGGGGACGGGGCGGAGACACGGGCGGCCGGTGAAGCAGTCGGCATGTGACGGGCCGCCTCCCGCCTCCGGGTACCGCGACAGGTCTGACGTCTCCAGCAGCCCAATGGGCCGGGATACCCGTATCCCGGTCAGCGGGAAGAATCCCTGTCGTTTCCGGAACCGTGACGGATACGGTCCCCGCACCTCACGGCGACGGCCGAGAGGGACGTCCACCCTCGTTTCCCGCTGTGGGAGACGGGGCCTCTCCTGGGCGGTCACCCAGGTCGCGACCGTTCCCGGAGAACCATTCCCGAACGAACCAGGAAGGCACGCCGGCATGTCCGCGAACCTCGACGTACGCCGGGTCACCGACCTGTTCCATGTCTACGCCGATGCCCTGGACCGCCGCAGCTGGGCCGTGTTGGACGAGGTCTTCCTGGAGGACGTGCGCGCCGACTACAACGCGACTGAGGTCGTCGAGGGGCGGGCGGCGCTCATCGGGATGATCCGCGGCTATCTCGACGGCTGCGGTCCCACCCAACACCTCATGGGCAACGCGCGTGTCGTGGTGGACGGCGACCAGGCCGAGGCGTCGGTCAAGATGCGGGTCCACCATGTCGGCGCGGCCGAACGCGCGCAGCTCACCTACGAGTGTTTCGGCTGGTATCACGCCGAACTGGTCCGGACCGCGGGCGGCTGGCGTGTCGCTTCCTGGTGCCAGGAGGTCACGCACCAGCTGGGCACCGCCGAGGTGTTCGCCCGCATCTGAACCCGACCGAGCCGCCTGAACCCGACCGAGCCGCCTGAACCCGACCGAGCCGTCTGAACCCGACCGAGCGTCTGGACCCGATCGAGCCGTCCGAACCGACCAAGCCCCATGAGCCGAAGCCCCATGAAGGGAGCGCGACATGCTCGACAGCCTGCCCGACTTCGCCCAGCGGTACGGGCCGACGGCGCTGATCACCGGTGCATCCGAAGGGACCGGTGCCGCCTTTGCCCGGCACATCGCCGCTCAGGGCATCGACCTCGTACTGCTGGCACGCCGTCCCGATCCGCTCCGGACACTGGCCAAGGAGATCGAGTCGACGTCTGCCGTGCAGGTGCGGACGGTCGCCGCCGATCTCACCTCCCCGACCCTGCTCGATGACATCGCGGATGCCACCGACGGCCTCGACATCGGCCTGCTGATCCACAACGCCGGCGCATCGGTCGGCAACGGCCTGTTCGCGGACCGCCCGCCGAGCGACGCGCTGCACCTGCTCGATCTGAACTGCCGGAGCACGGTCACGCTGGCCCATCGCTACGGCCGCCTGATGATCGATCGCCGCCGTGGCGGAATCGTGCTGATGACCTCGCTGTCCTCGGTGGCCGGGAACGGCTACAACGCGGCGTACAGCGCATCCAAGGCATTCGAGCGGGTGCTCGCGGAGGCCCTGTGGATGGAGTACGGACAAGCCGGGGTCGACGTACTCGGGGTGGTCGCCGGTCTCACGGACACGCCGGCTGCCCGGCGTGAGGGACTGGTCAAGCCGGACGGTACGGCCCTCGGCGGATTCACCCCCATGCCCAGCGACGATGTCGTACGGGAGGCCCTGGCCGCCCTGGGCAACGGTTCGCCGCTGCACACGCCCGGCAAGGCCAACAGGGCCGCCGCGCAGGCCATGTGGCCGGTGCCCCGGCGCGACCTCGTGATGACGATGACGGACAGCAACGCGGACCTGTACGGACTCGACCGACTGACCGCGCCGCAGCCACGGTGACACCCCCCGAAGACGCCGCGGTGGCCGGCCGCGGCGACTGGTTTTGGCAGGCCGATTCTCGTCATCAGTCGCTTGCCCTGAGCACTGCACACCGGGTGTCGGGACACTGCCGTTCAGGTGGTGTACTCCAACTCGGTCATGGCGGCCTGCCGCACAGCCACGGCCACCTGGGTGATATCCAGCCCCGCCAGGTACTGGACCAGTGCGTCACGGGTGCCCAGGAGCTGCCGGCCCAGCTCGACGCCCTCCAGTTGTCCGGGGCGGATGACGTGGCGGAATCGCTCCTTTTCAATGGCGCCGGCCACCAGCTTTTCGGCCAGCCACAGTGGTGTGCGTTCCCTGATCGCGAAGGTCAGGTGCACGCTGGGTTCGTCGGAATCGAGCACGTGGGGGTTGTGGACCCATCCTCTCGGGAGCAGGAGAGACTGGCCGGCTCTGAGATCGATCTCCATGTCGGGACCGGCAGCTTCCCATGCCGGGATGTAATCGTCCTTCCACACCCGGAAGCTCTCGTTGAACTCCCGCATCGGGGCCTCCAAGGGGGGCCGCCACAGCGGCCGGCGCTTGACGCCCGCGGGTCTGCACGATCACAGCCATCTGCTGATCCCAGTGGTGGCGCAGGCCCTGACTGTCGGGTGGAGTGAGAAACGCGTGTACGTAATTCGAGTAGCCCGTCTCTTCCTGGATGCAGCGGGAGACTCGGGCCATGTACGGCACGACCCGCTGAAGGTTGCCCAGACGGATCGTGTGCCCACTGTCGTGCAGCCGCCTCAGCTTGGCCGCGTCGGTCCGCCCGTCCGTCATGAAGGCGCCTCGGTTCAAGGACGGGTCGGGTGACTTGACGACAGCGATCTCCTCCGCCGGGGCACAGCCGGTGAATAGGTAGTCCTTGAGGAAGTCCGTAGTGATCGTCTCGTCCAGGGCCGTCTTCCCGCGCTCGTAGACGCGGGGCTCGTCCGGCCACGTGAGCAGAAGATCGGATACGCCTTCTTCGGGCAGTAAGAGACGCAGCGACATGCCGGTCTCCTCTCCTAGCTACGAGGGTGGCAGCGGGCAGGAGATTTCTGGATGGAACCTGTTCGGGCAGCACGCGATGGAGAACGAGATCAGGCTTTTCGACGGCGTGTAGTACACCCAGCTCACATCGACACCGCGGGGCAGCACGTCGGTGGCGTACTCAAGCTTGGTGTCGAGGCTGCTGTATGCCTGGAGGCCATCGGTCCGTTCGAACGGGGGGTTCGCCTCGTACTGCTTTGTCAGCCAGGCAAGCGTGATCCCGAGGTCGGCCGAGGTGCGCTCGGCCGAGATCTGGCTCTTCTTGAGAAGCCAGTATCCGGTCATCGTGGGCGGTACATTGCCCGTGGCGAACTCCGCGGCGGCTTCGCGGTACCGGTCGAGGACTTCCTGCTGCTTCTTGTCCTCGAGGTTCAGCACCGAGGGCGGACCATTGGGGTGCGGCGGCCGTCGGCCGCCCTCCTTGCCGTACGCAGCCGATGGCCCGATCCATGGTCCGTATCCGTGCCAGTGCCCTGACCAGCTCATCTGTGCCCTTCTGGAGGTGTGGGGCCGCCCTGCCGGGGGAGGGCGGCCCGTCTTGTCCCGGGTGGAGGAAGCGCCAGACTAGAGCGCCAGCCCCTGCTTCTTGACCCAGCCGATGGCGAAGTCGTTGAGCTCCGCCTCCGTGAACCTCAGTTCGAGCCCAGCCCCCTCGGGCTTACTGTCACGGAGAGCGAACGCGGAGACCATGCCGGGGATGGGGCCCACGTCGACACACGACTCGTGCTCGCCGTTGAGTTGCCGCCACAGAAGTTCTCGAACTCTGTGCCCTCGGCAAGAAGGTTGTAGAGGTTCTTCATGGATGGTCCTCCTGGTGCCCAGATCTCACGGAGATGCGTTCTCCGTACCGTCGTGCACGGCCCTGATCCGCGGGGCTTGGCAGAAACCTAGAGGCGCCACGGGCCAACTCCCAAGCAAATTGCGCGAGTTTGCGGCAAGGTGGTTGACTAGGGGTGAAGGGGGGATCAACCATCGGGCGTCGCGCAAAACTGCGCAAGGCGGCGAACGGGAGAACGACCATGAGGCTTAGGTTCCTTGGTAAGAACTCCACCCCCGGAGACAGTCCGACCCCTGTACGCCAGCGACCAGGACAGCTACGTCGTCCAAGGCTGGAAGGTCCTCGCGAACGACCTGCTGATGCGGCTCGATGTCCCTGTCGGTCACACGGTCGTCGAGGTTCCCACCGAGCTTTTCGAGCACCTGACCAAAGACGGACTGCCGTCCGGCGAGATCAAGAGGTTCGAGGTACCGATCATGCTCGTCACCGAACAGGGCACGTGCATCGTGCAGGGTCCGGAGATGCGCGACGCCGAGGCCCTGAGCCAGATGCGCTTGCCTGACTATGAGGACTGCATCGAGGTAGATCCCGAGTCTGTGGCCGAGTGCATCCGTGTCAGGGATCTGCTCTGGGCCTCCGCCATTCACCACACCGATTACAAGTTCTGACTCTTCAGTGAGCAAGCAGGCACAAGAAGCGCGCGCAGCGCTCGGCGCCCGGTTGCGAGGGTTTCGCAAGGATGCGGGATTCTCCAGCGGCCGGGCATTCGCTGCTGCCACCGGGTGGCAGGAGTCGAAGGTCTCCCGGATCGAGAACGGCCGACAGCGCGCAAGTGAAGCCGACATCCGTACCTGGTGCGAGAGGACGAACACCCAAGGCCAGATCGCTGATCTGATTGCCACGGCCCGGCACATCGACGAACTGTGGTTGGAGTGGCGCCGGCAGTTCCAGGACGGGGCCGTGAAGCGACAGGCCAAGGCTCTGCCTGTGTACTCCAGAACCAAGGTTTTTCGGATCTGGCACCCAACCCTCATATGGGGGACGCTCCAGACCGCGGAGTACGCCGCTGAGACGTTCAAGCAAGTCATCGACTTCTTCGAAATCCCGGACGATGCCGAAGCAGCTACGGCCAAGAGGCTCGAAAGACAGAGGTACCTGACCCAGGGCAACCGCATCTTCAACGTACTACTCGCGGAGCAGGCCCTGTACTCCAACTTCGGCGGCCGGGAGGTCATGCGAGGGCAGTTGGACCGACTTCTGGCAGTGATGGGACTCCCGCGGCTCAGCCTGGGCTTCGTTCCACGGTCTGCCCCTCTGCACATCTGGCCCGGTAACTCGTTTTCGATGTTCGACGACAAACTTGTACTCGTCGAAACATATTCAGCGGAGTTTTCAGTGACTCAGCCCCGGGAGATCGAGCTGTACGGGAGGGCATTCGCTTCGCTGAAGCGATCGGCGGTCTACGGCAAGGCCGCAAGAGATCTGATACTGAATGCTATCCACCACTTTGAGCAGATATCACCCGACCAGAGTCGATGAGGACCGTAAGCCGGCGGCGCCATGCCCGGCCGGTGAGGCGAGAGTGCCGAACTGGACCTCCTCGTAGCGGAGTTGGGTAGTGGTCAGTGGGCGCTTGCCGCACCGGAGACCTTCGTGGACGACGGTGCGGAGGAGGGTGCGGGGGCTCGATGTGCCCGCTGAGAAGTTCCGGGTCGGGCTGACCGCGCCTGGCGGGGGAGCTCTGGAAGTACGCCAACGCCTACCTGGGTGGCGCCGGAATCACCGCGTGCCTGCGGGGGCGGGGCCGATGGGACGGCCACGGAGGCGGCGGGTGAAGTGGTCGGCCGGTGACGGCCGTTTGCCCGGGGGGATCGTGTGCCGGTGTCGGCCGCATGGCCCGCCAGGGGGAGCGAGCCGGTGCAGTTCTGGCTGTCCGGGCTGGTACCGGAACCGCACGCGCCCGTAGAACTGCCTGCGCACACTGGGCCGTTGGATACCGGCGTGACCGTGTACCACCGCCAGGCGCCCGGTTCACCCCCGCGAGCGCTCCGTCAAAAGGTTGATTCCACGTCAAATCCATTGTTGGCGGCGTCACTCGGGTGGGTTAATCCGGATACCTGCTTCATTGGGCAGTGATCCACGGCGCGCGTGAGCAAGCCCCTTGATCGTGGCCAGTTGGCACCTCATCGGGAAGCGCGTCCGATGCCCTCGTGAGTGATCCAGCGGTGCGGCCCCGCACCGAAATCCGAGTAGGTCACGAGGCCATCGAACAACCACCTGCCAGTGGTCGTGAGACATCGGTCTGCGTCGGTTCAGGACGTCCGTGGATCTGAACGCCCCAGTCGCTGCCCGGAACACTACCCATTCCGGGCGAGAGGAATACCTCATGCCAATCAGTCCGAACCAAGGCCCAAGTGGCGGCGGAACTCTCGTCACCATCACGGGCACCAACTTAAGCGGCACCACCGCCGTTCACTTCGGCACCCGCTCGGCGACCTCCGTCACCAACGTCTCACCCACCGAGGTCACCGCGGTCTCTCCCTCGGGCAGCGGAGTGGCCGGCGTCACCGTCACCACGCCAGGCGGGACGAGCAACCCGCTTCCGTTCTTCTACGTCGGTGCGCCGTTCAAGCAGTCCCTCAGCCCGGACTCCGGGTCGACAGCGGGCGGCGAGACGATCACCATCAACGGCACCGGCCTGTCCACGGCCTCCAACGTCGCCTTCGGCGCCAACAACGCGACGCCGACGGTGGTCTCGGACAGCCAGATCACCGTCACCGCTCCGGCCGGCGCCGCCGGCGCCGTCGGCATCACCGTCACCACCGCGGGCGGGTCGAACAACGGGCTCACCTACACCTACATCGCGGACCCGACGCTGACCTCGATCACTCCCACCTCGGGGCCGACATCGGGCGGCACCTCGGTGACCCTCACCGGCACCAGCTTCGCCTCCACCACGGGGGTCACCTTCGACGGCAACCCCGCGTCCTTCACTGTGCTGTCCGCCACCTCGGTGTCGGCCGTCACGCCGCCGGGGACCGCGGGCGCGGTCGACGTCGTCGTGACCAATGACGCGGGCAGCGCCACCCTCGCGGGTGGGTACACCTACGTGGCCGGTCCGGGCATCTGACGGGCCTCTACGGAGCGCAGTCCTGCGCAGTCCTGCACTGTCCTGCGCTGTTCCACCGGAAGCGGAAGCGGATGCCGCCCTCCAGGACGCCCGTCCGCTTCCCGCGGCCCCCGGCCCGGATCCCCTGGGCCGGGGGCCGTCCACCCGCCTCGCTGTCGTTCGTACGCCGGCGACGGCCCGGCCGGTCCGCCCGACGCACACTCGTGGAGGGGCCGCGGCAACAGAGCCCCGGCCAGCCGCTCACGGCCCAGCCGGACTTACCACCACCCATGGAGTCACCGTGGCCCTTCCCGTTCTCAATTCGGTCGTACCCAACACGGGTCCGGCGGCGGGCACCAATACCGTGGCCTTGAACGGCAGCCAGTTCACCGGCGCCACCGCTGTCACCTTCGGTTCCGCGGCCGCCCTCTCGTACACGGTAAGCTCGCCCTCGGCGATCAGCGCGCAGGTCCCGCCCGGGACCGGCGCCGTCAACGTCACCGTCAGGACTCCCGGCGGGCTCAGCAACGCGGTCACCTATACCTACGCGCCCACTCCGACGCTCACCTCGATCGCGCCAGGTCAGGGCCCGGTGTCCGGCGGGACCACCGTGATCCTCACGGGCACCGGCCTCACCGGGGCCACCGCGGTCACTTTCGGCAGCACACCCGCCACTTCCTTCACCGTCAACTCGGCCACCCGGATCACCGCCGTCACACCCGCGGGCACCGGCGCGGTCCCGGTGACCGTGACCACCGTCGGAGGCACCTCGGGGCCGGTGTACTTCTTCTACCTGAGCGCGCCCGCACTGCTGGCTGTCTCACCCACTCAGGGTCCGGTGTCCGGCGGGACCACCGTGACCTTTACGGGTACCGACCTCACCGGGGCCACCGCGGTCACTTTCGGCAGCACACCCGCCACTTCCTTCACCGTCAACTCCAACACCCAGATCACCGCGGTCACACCCGCCGGCACCGGTTCCGTCTCCTGCACCGTCACCACTCCCGGCGGCACCAGCAACTCGGTCATCTACACCTATGTGCCGGCCCCGGCTCTCACCGCGATCTCCCCTTCGCAGGGACCGACGGACACGGGCTTCGACGTCACCCTCACCGGCACCGGCCTGACCACGGTGAACGCCGTGCGTTTCAATGGCGCACCGGCGGCGTTCACCGTGGTGTCGGACACGACCGTGGTCGCGGTCGCCCCGGCGGGGGCGGCGGGCTCGGTGCTCGTGAACGTGACGACGTCGGGGGGTACCAGCAACTCCCTCAGCTATCTGCGGGTGGCCGCTCCCACGATCTAGCCCCGGCCAATCCAGGACCGCTCCACTGCCCGGCCCATCCGAGCGAGCTCATGACCCATGCGGGTCGATCGGGCTCGTGCCTCCCCGAAAGCTGTGAGCCGAACTCTAAGGTTGCGCTCCGATCGATCACGGCGAACCCCCGCCTGACGGTCCAATCGAGGAGATGAATCAGTGAAACTTTGGCGTGAAAGAAATGCCGGGCTCATGGTCGCCTTCGCCGCTGCGGCCGCCTTGGTGTCCATCGCTCCGGCGGCGGCCGCCGCCGACCCGTCGTCGACCTCGGTCACGGCATCGCCCTCATCGGCGGCGGTCGGACAGTCGGTGTCACTGGACGCGACGGTGACGTGCAGCTCGGACCCCAGCACCGGGCTCGGCGTGACATTTTTCGACGGACCGGACATCCTCGCGACCGCGCCTGTATCGACTGACGGGCACTCCACTCTGACGACCTCTTTCACGGCCACCGGCAGCCACACGATCACCGCCGCCTACAACGGCGACGACAACTGCAGTGCTTCGAGCGCCACTACCACTGTCACCGTGTCCGATGCCAAGCCCCCGAATCCGGGCGGCACCCCGGGTTGCCTGCTGTGCGGCCTGGTCAATTTCCATGTCGGCGATATCCACAATGAGGTCAACATCCGCAAGTGAGCGCGGGTGTTGTACCGCGGAGGGGTGGGGGCGCCGATCCAGCACCAGGGCTCCGGTGCCTGCCCGGCTCGTTCGGTCCAGAGCGGATTGAGCGTGGCGGTCGGGCCCGGAGCCGGGCGGACATCGGGCAGGCGCGGTTGGCACGGGGGGGAATGGGCTCTGCCGGCGGATGACGTGGGCCGCTCCTGTCGCGAGGTGAGAACCCCGCACTACAAATAATGCAAGCACGCTTGCTTGTTTTCTCGGTCGCTGCCATGCTCCCGGACACGAAGCCGTGCCCCGGAGGGAGCGTTCCGTGTCCGATGGTTCTGTGTCCGATGCAGGTGCCGTACTGGACGATCTGGTCGGCGAAAGCGCCGAACTGGACCTCCTCGTAGCGCAGTTGGGCAGTAGCCAGTGGGCGCTTGCCACCCCCGCGCCCCGGTGGACCGTCGCCCATCAGATCGCCCATCTGGCCTGGACCGACCGGGCCGCGCTGCTGGCCGTCACCGAGCCCGACGCCTTCGGTGCGGAGGTCGAGAAGGCGCTCGCCGCACCGGAGACCTTCGTGGACGACGGTGCGGAGGAGGGCGCGGGGCTCGACCCGGCAGTGCTGCTCGCGCGCTGGCGTGACGGCCGCGAACAGCTTCAGCGAGCGCTGCGGACCGCCGCGTCCGGCGCGCGCTTCCCCTGGTACGGGCCGCCGATGAGTACCGCGTCCATGGCCACCGGGCGGCTGATGGAGACCTGGGCGCACGGCCAGGACGTGGCGGACGCGCTTGGCGTGGAGCGTGAACCGACCGCCCGGCTGCGGCATGTGGCGCGGATCGGTGTGCGGGCGCGGGACTTCGCCTTCGGGGCGCGGGGGCTCGATGTGCCCGGTGAGGAGTTCCGGGTCGAGCTGACCGCGCCGGGCGGGGAGCTCTGGGAGTACGGGCCCGCCGACGCCGTCCAACGGGTGACCGGGCCCGCGCTCGACTTCTGCCTGCTGGTCACCCAGCGCGCGCACCGCGACGACCTGGCCCTGCGCGCCACCGGCGCCGACGCCGACCGATGGCTCGGGATCGCGCAGGCCTTCGCCGGACCTCCCGGGGCAGGACGCGCGCCGAAGGGCGCATCTCCCGGCCCGGGGCACGCCTTGGGGCACGCCCCGGGGCACGCGCCGAAGGGCGCCGCGTGAGGCCGCTGCGCGTCGGCAACGCATCCGGCTTCTACGGCGACCGGTCCGGCGCGATGAAGGAGATGCTCACCGGCGGCCGGCTGGATGTGCTGACCGGGGACTACCTCGCCGAGCTGACCATGCTCATCCTCGGCCGCGACCGCCTCAAGGACCCCCGCACCGGCTACGCCAGGACGTTTCTGCGCCAGCTGGAGGAGTGCCTCGGCGAGGCGCACGACCGGGGGGTGCGGATCGTCAGCAACGCGGGCGGCCTCAACCCCGCCGGACTCGCCGACGCCGTACGGGAGTTGAGCGAGCGGGTGGGAGTCCCGGTACGGGTCGCATACGTCGAGGGCGATGCCCTGCCGCTGCCGGACGGCGCGCTGACCGCCAACGCCTACCTGGGCGGCGCCGGAATCACCGCGTGCCTGCGGGGCGGGGCCGATGTGGTGGTCACGGGCCGGGTGACGGACGCGGCGCTGGTCACCGGTCCCGCCGCCTGGCACTTCGGCTGGGGGCCCGGCGATCTCGACCAGTTGGCCGGCGCGGTGGCCGCCGGGCACGTACTGGAGTGCGGGACTCAGGCGACCGGCGGCAACTACTCCTTCTTCACCGCGCACGACATACGCCACCCCGGCTTCCCGGTCGCGGAGATCGCCGCCGACGGTTCGGCCGTGATCACCAAGCACGACGGTACGGGCGGGGTGGTCGACATCGGGACGGTGACCGCGCAGCTGCTGTACGAGACGGGCGGTGCGCGGTACGCGGGTCCCGATGTCACGACCCGGCTCGACACCGTACGGCTGACGCAGGACGGGCCCGACCGGGTACGGATCTCGGGCGTACGGGGGGAGGAGCCGCCCCCGACGCTCAAGGCCGGGGTGACCCGGATCGGCGGCTGGCGCAACGAGGTCGTGTTCGTACTCACCGGCCTCGACATCGACGCCAAGGCCGCATTGGTCCGCGACCAGGTGGAGGACGCCTTCGGGGCAGCGGCAGATGAGCGGGGCACGTCCCGCCCGGCAGACGTGCGGTGGGAGCTGGTGCGTACGGATCGCGCCGATGCCGACAGCGAGGAGTGCGCGAGCGCGCTGCTCCGCCTCGTGGTGCGCGACAGCGACCGGGAGGCGGTGGGACGTGTGGTGAGCGGGGCCGCGATCGAGCTGGCGCTCGGCAGCTACCCCGGATTCCATGTGACCGCGCCACCCGGGAAGGGCGCGCCCTACGGGGTGTTCGACGCGGTGTACGTGGACCGGGGCGCGGTGGAGCAGGTCGCCGTACTCCCGGACGGGGAACGGGTGGTGGTAGCGGACCCGCCCCGTACGGCCGTGCCTGCGGCGGTAGTTGGGCCCGCGCTGCCCGATCCGCTTCCCGGGAACGGCGCCGTACGGCGAATCCCGCTCGGCCGTGTCGCCGGGGCGCGCAGCGGGGACAAGGGCGGCGACGTGAACGTGGGCGTGTGGGTGCGGACCGGCACCGCGTGGCGGTGGCTGGCCCACGAGCTCACCGTCGAGCGGTTCCAGGAGCTGCTGCCCGAGACACAGGGCCTGGTCGTCTCGCGCCATGTGCTGCCGAATCTGCGGGCGTTGAACTTCGTGGTGGAGGGCCTGCTGGGGGAGGGCGTCGCGGCGCAGGAACGGTTCGACCCGCAGGGGAAGGGGGTGGGGGAGTGGCTCCGGAGCCGCCACGTCGACGTGCCGGCGGAGGTCGGAAGGCTGAGCCCGTACGGCAGTTGAGGACGCCGAGCCCTCCCCCGCACGCACGCAGGCCCGCACGGACGCCCCCGCCCCCACTCCAGGAGCCCCCGATGACCACCCTCCGTACCGCCCTCGACCCCGCGTCCCCCGAATACACCGCCCACCGCGAGTCCATGCTCACCAAACTCGCCGACCTGGAGGCCGAGCACACCAAGGCGCTCGCGGGCGGCGGTGAGAAGTACGTCGACCGGCACCGCAAACGCGGCAAGCTCCTCGCCCGCGAACGCATCGAGCTGCTGCTCGACCCCGACACGCCCTTCCTCGAACTGTCCCCGCTCGCCGCCTGGGGCACCGACTACCCCCTCGGCGCCTCCATGATCACCGGCATTGGCACGGTCGAGGGCGTCGAGTGCCTGATCACCGCCAACGACCCCACGGTGCGCGGCGGCGCCAGCAACCCCTGGACGCTGAAGAAGGCCTTCCGGGCCAACGAGATCGCGTACGCCAACCGCCTCCCCTGCATCAGCCTCGTCGAGTCCGGTGGCGCCGACCTCCCCTCCCAGAAGGAGATCTTCATACCCGGCGGCGCGCTCTTCCGGGACATCACCCGGCTCTCCGCCGCCGGGATCCCCACCGTCGCCGTGGTCTTCGGCAACTCGACGGCGGGTGGCGCGTATGTGCCGGGCATGTCCGACCACGTCATCATGATCAAGGAGCGGTCGAAGGTCTTCCTCGGCGGACCGCCGCTGGTCAGGATGGCGACCGGTGAGGAGTCCGACGACGAGTCGCTCGGCGGCGCCGAGATGCACGCCCGTGTCTCCGGACTCGCCGACTACCTGGCGCTGGACGAACCCGACGCGCTGCGCCAGGCCCGCCGCGTCGTCGCCCGCCTCAACTGGCACAAGGCGCAGCCGGATCCGCCGGGCCCCGCCGTACCGCCCCGGTACGACGAGGAGGAGCTGCTCGGGATCGTGCCCGGCGATCTGAAGACCCCGTTCGACCCGCACGAGGTCATCGCGCGCATCACCGACGGCTCGGACTTCGACGCGTTCAAGCCGCTCTACGGGCCGAGCCTGGTCACCGGCTGGGCCGAACTGCACGGCTACCCCATCGGCATCCTCGCCAACGCGCAGGGCGTCCTCTTCTCCGAGGAGTCCCAGAAGGCCGCCCAGTTCATCCAGCTGGCCAACCAGCGCGACATCCCGCTGCTCTTCCTGCACAACACCACCGGCTACATGGTCGGCAAGGAGTACGAGCAGGGCGGCATCATCAAACACGGCGCGATGATGATCAACGCCGTCTCGAACTCGAAGGTCCCCCACCTCTCCGTCCTGATGGGCGCCTCCTACGGCGCGGGCCACTACGGCATGTGCGGGCGTGCTTACGACCCCCGGTTCCTGTTCGCCTGGCCCAGTGCCAAGTCCGCCGTCATGGGCCCGCAGCAGCTGGCGGGCGTGCTGTCGATCGTCGCCCGCGCCTCCGCGCAGGCCAAGGGGCAGCCGTACGACGACGAGGCGGACGCGGCGCTCCGCGCCATGGTCGAGCAGCAGATCGAGTCGGAGTCGCTGCCGATGTTCCTGTCCGGGCGGCTGTACGACGACGGGGTCATCGACCCGCGTGACACCAGGACCGTGCTGGGCCTGTGCCTGTCCGCCATCCACAACGCACCGGTCGAGGGCGCCCGCGGCGGCTTCGGCATCTTCCGGATGTGAGGACGAAGAAGAAGATGACGCCGAAGATGATCACCTCCCTCCTTGTCGCCAACCGCGGTGAGATCGCCTGCCGGGTCTTCCGTACCTGCCGCGCCCTGGGCATCGCGACCGTGGCCGTCTTCTCCGACGCGGACGCGGACGCACTGCACGTACGGGAGGCGGACACCGCCGTACGGCTGCCGGGGTCGGCCCCCGCCGACACCTATCTCCGTGCCGACCTCGTCGTCGCGGCGGCGCTCGCCGCGGGCGCGGACGCCGTACACCCGGGTTACGGCTTCCTCTCCGAGAACGCCGCGTTCGCCCGCGCGGTCACCGACGCCGGGCTCATCTGGGTCGGCCCGTCCGCCGACGCCATCGAGGCGATGGCGTCGAAGACCCGGGCCAAGAAGCTCATGGCCGGGGCCGGTGTCCCCCTGCTGGCCCCCGTCGACCCGGACGCCGCCACCGCCGCCGATCTGCCGCTGCTGCTCAAGGCGGCGGCGGGCGGCGGCGGGCGCGGGATGCGCGTCGTACGCGAACTCGGTGATGTGGAGGGCGAGATGAGGGCGGCCGTCGCCGAGGCGCGGTCCGCCTTCGGGGACGGCGAGGTCTTCGCCGAGCCGTATGTGGAGCGCGGGCGCCATGTCGAGGTGCAGATCATGGCCGACGCGCACGGCACGGTCTGGCCGCTCGGCACCCGGGACTGCTCCCTCCAGCGACGCCACCAGAAGGTCATCGAGGAGGCCCCGGCCCCCGGTCTCCCTGACGCCCTGCGCGCCACGCTCCACGAGGCCGCCGCCGCCGCTGCCCGGGCGGTGGAGTACCAGGGGGCGGGGACCGTGGAGTTCCTCGTCCCGGAGAGCGGCGACCGGGCGTACTTCCTGGAGATGAACACCCGCCTTCAGGTCGAACACCCCGTCACCGAAGCGGTGTTCGGGCTCGACCTGGTCGCGCTCCAGCTCCGTGTCGCCGAGGGCGAACCGCTCCCGCCGGACGGCCCCCCGCAGCCGCACGGCCACGCCGTGGAGGCCCGCCTCTACGCGGAGGACCCGGCCGCCGGATGGGCCCCGCAGACCGGCACCCTGCACCGCCTCGACGTGCCGGGCGCCACTTCCGGAACCGGCGCCTCCCACACCGGCGGTGGTGCTGCCGGGACCACCGTCCGGCTGGACACCGGCTACACCGGCGGCGACACCATCGGCATCCACTACGACCCGATGCTCGCCAAGGTCATCGCCCACGCCCCCACCCGTACCGAGGCGGTGCGCACCCTCGCGTACGCCCTCGAACGCGCCCGTATCCACGGCCCGGTCACCAACCGCGAGCTGCTCGTACGCTCCCTGCGCCACCCGGACTTCACCGCCGCCCGGCTCGACACCGGCTTCTACGACCGCCACCTCCCCGCACTCACCGCCCCCGCCCCCGATCCGCTCGCCGCGCTCGCCGCCGCCCTCGCGGACGCGGCGACCGGACCGGGGGTCCGGACCGGCGGCTGGCGGAACGTACCGTCCCAGCCGCAGACCAAGACCTACCGCTCCGAGCCGGACGGCGAGGTGTACGAGATCCGCTACCGCCTCACCCGGGACGGGCTGCGCGCCGACGGCTTCCCCGGCGTACGGCTGCACGCCGCCACTCCCCGGCGCGCCTCGCTCGAAGCCGACGGGGTACTGCGCCACTTCGACGTCGAGGTGCACGGTGACCGCGCCCACGTCGGCCCGCACACCCTCACCCGGCTGCCCCGCTTCCCCGACCCGGCCGCCCGCACGGTGCCGGGTTCGCTGCTCGCGCCGATGCCCGGCACGGTCGTACGGGTCGCCGACGGGCTCGCGGCCGGGGACACCGTCACCGCCGGGCAGCCGCTGATCTGGCTGGAGGCCATGAAGATGGAGCACCGCATCACCGCTCCGGCATCCGGCACCCTCACCGCACTCCACGCCGCCCCGGGCCGCCAGGTCGAGGTCGGCGCACTGCTCGCCGTCGTACAGACCGCACAGCCGGACACGCATCCGGACACGCAGTCGGACCCACAGCCGGACACGCATTCAGACACACAGGAGGCCCTGGAGTCATGAGCACTGGCACAAGCACCAGCAGCATCACCGGGAACACCCCCGTCGACACCGAGGAGCGCGCCGCCCTGCGCGCCGCCGTGGCGGCCCTCGGCAAGCGTCACGCCGGCACCAGCCACCGCGACTACGACCGGCAGGAGCTCTGGGCCGCCGCGGCGAAGCTCGGCTATCTCGGCGTCAGCCTCCCCGAGGAGTACGGCGGCGGGGGCGGCGGCATCGCGGAACTGTCCATAGTCCTTGAGGAGTTGGGTGCGGCCGGCTGCCCGCTCCTGATGATGGTCGTCTCGCCCGCCATCTGCGGCACGGTCATCGCCCGCTTCGGTACGGACGCGCAGAAGCAGCAGTGGCTCCCCGGCCTCGCGGACGGATCGCTCACGCTCGCCTTCGGCATCACCGAGCCGGACGCCGGGTCCAACTCCCACCGCATCACCACCACCGCCCGCCGCGAGAGCGGGGGAGACTGGCTGCTCACCGGCCGGAAGGTCTTCATATCCGGTGTCGACATGGCCGACGCGACCCTGATCGTGGGCCGCACCGAGGACGCCCGCACCGGACGCCTCAAGCCCTGCCTCTTTCTCGTACCCCGGGACGCCCCCGGGTTCCGGCGCACTCAGATCGACATGGAGATCCAGGCGCCGGAGAAGCAGTTCGAGCTGGTCCTCGACGACGTACGGCTGCCCGCCGACGCCCTGGTCGGCAGCGAGGACGCCGGGCTGCTCCAGCTCTTCGCCGGGCTCAACCCCGAGCGGATCATGACGGCCGCCTTCGCGATCGGCATGGGCCGCTACGCCCTCGCGAAGGCTGTCGACTACGCGAAGACCCGGCAGGTCTGGAAGGAGCCCATCGGCTCCCACCAGGCCATCGCGCACCCTCTCGCTCAGTCCCACATCGAACTCGAACTCGCCCGGCTGATGATGCAGAAGGC
The DNA here is from genome assembly GCF_041433995.1 of Streptomyces sp. NBC_00466. Classification (NCBI taxonomy): domain Bacteria; kingdom Bacillati; phylum Actinomycetota; class Actinomycetes; order Kitasatosporales; family Streptomycetaceae; genus Streptomyces; species Streptomyces sp. NBC_00466. The sequence goes on from NZ_CP107896.1 coordinate 3,929,913, forward strand.
CGCCGCGCTCTACGACGCGGGCGACGACCTGGGCGCGGGCGAGGCGGCCAACATGGCCAAGTACGCGGCGGGCGAGGCCTGTGTGAAGGCCGTCGACCAGTCCGTGCACACCCTCGGCGGCAACGGCCTCACGCGGGAGTACGGCCTGGCGGGGCTCATCACCGCGTCCAGGGTGGCCCGGATCGCGCCGGTCAGCCGGGAAATGATCCTGAACTTCGTGTCCCACCAGTCCCTGGGTCTCCCCAAGTCCTACTGAAAGGCGCGATTCTGGGCCGACCACCTGGGCCCCGTCCGCACCGGGCCCAGGCACACGTCGCGCGTCGAAGGGGACTGGCATGGTGTTCCACAGCGAGATCGTGTTCCACAGCGAGTACGAGGATGTAGCGGTTCTCAACCAGCCCATCCACGAAGCCGTACTCGGCCGGGCGCCCGAGTACGGCGACGCCCCCGCGCTGATCGACGCGGTGGACGGCACCACCGTCAGCTACCGCCAACTGGAAGGCCAGCACCGGTCGGTGGCCGCCGGGCTGATCGCCGCCGGTGTGGTCAGGGGTGACGTCGTAGCCCTGCACAGCCCCAACAGCATCGCCTACCCGGCCGTCTTCCACGGCGCGAGCCGGGCGGGCGCCACGGTCACCACCGTGCACCCGCTCGCCACCCCGGAGGAGTTCGCCAAACAGATACGGGACTGCGCCGCGCGGTGGATCATCACCGTGTCACGGCTTCTCGACGTGGCCCGCCGGGCGGCCGAACTGGTCGGCGGGATCGAGGAGATCTTCGTCTGCGACCGGGCCGAAGGACACCGCTCGGTGCTCGGCCTGCCGGGGGGAATGGACCCTGCCCACGGTATGGCCGTCCCGATCGACCCCGCCGAGGACATCGCCGTCCTGCCGTACTCCTCGGGCACCACCGGCACCCCCAAGGGCGTCATGCTCACCCACCGGTCGATCTCCACCAACCTGGCCCAGCTGCACCCGTTCGCCCCGATGGGACCCGGTGAGCGGATCCTCGCCGTGCTGCCCTTCTTCCACATCTACGGACTCACCGCGCTGCTCAACGCACCGCTGCGGTACGGCGCGACGGTGGTGGTGCTGCCCCGGTTCGAGCTGGGCCAGTTCCTGGCCGCCATCGAGAAGTACCGCATCAACGGTCTCTACGTGGCCCCGCCGATCGTCCTCGCCCTGGCCAAGCACCCGTCCGTCACGCGCTACGACCTGTCGTCGCTGGAGTACATCGTCAGCGCCGCCGCCCCGCTCGACTCCGGTCTCGCCGCCGCCTGTTCGGCCCGGCTCGGGCTGCCGCCGGTGCGCCAGGCGTACGGCATGACGGAGCTGTCACCCGGCACACACGTCGTCCCGCTCGACGCGGAGAACCCGCCGCCGGGAGCGGTCGGGAAGCTGTTCCCCAGCACGGAGATGCGCATCCTCTCGCTGGAGGGGCCCGCACATGATCTCGGCGCGGGCGAGGAGGGCGAGGTCGCCATCCGCGGGCCGCAGGTCATGAAGGGCTACCTCGGCCGGCCCGAAGCCACCGCCGGGATGATCGACCGGGACGGCTGGGTGCACACCGGTGACGTCGGCCGGGTGGACGAGGACGGCTGGCTCTTCATCGTCGACCGGGTCAAGGAACTCATCAAGTACAAGGGCTTCCAGGTGGCCCCCGCCGAACTGGAGGCGCTGCTCCTCACCCACTCCGAGATCGCGGACGCGGCGGTCATCGGCGTGTACGACGAGGACGGCAACGAGGTGCCGAAGGCGTTCGCCGTCCGGCAGGCGGGTGCGCACCTCACGGAGGAGGGGCTGATGGCGTACGTCGCGGAGCGCGTCGCCCCGTACAAGAAGATCCGCCGGGTCGAATTCATCGGCGCCGTCCCGCGTGCCACCTCGGGGAAGATCCTCCGGCGTGAACTGCGCGACCGGGAACGGCGGAACAGCGCCCGCCAGGAGCAGCCCTGGGGCAGTGGCAGGGAGACAAGGGAGCAGAGGACATGACGTCGTCCGTACGCAGCGTGATCGGGACCGCCCACGACCGGGGGATCACCACCCTGACGCTGGACGCACCGCAGAGCCGCAACGCGCTCTCCGCGCAGCTGGTGGCGGAGCTGGGGGAGGCCCTGTCGGCGGCAGCCGGTGACGACTCCGTACGCGCGGTGGTCCTCACGCACACCGGGAACACCTTCTGCGCGGGCGCGGATCTCAAGGGGCCGCCGGACCCGGCCGCGTTCGTGGGGCTGATGCGGGCGATCGTCGTGCACCCCCGGCCCGTGGTCGCCCGCGTCACCGGCCATGTCCGGGCCGGCGGGCTCGGGCTGCTCGGCTCCTGCGACATCGCGATGGCGGGTCCTGGGTCCTCCTTCGCTTTCACCGAGTCCCGGCTCGGCCTGGCCCCCGCCGTCATCTCGATGCCGCTGCTGCCGCGCATGGACGCGCGGGCGGCGGCCCGCTACTACCTCACGGGCGAGCGGTTCGACGCCGCCGAAGCAGCCCGTACGGGACTGATCACCGGCGCGGCCGACGATGTGGACGCGGCGCTCGCCCCGGTCGTGGACGGACTGCGCAGGGCCTCCCCGCAGGGCCTGACCGCATCGAAGTCCCTGGTCACCGCTACGGTGCTGGAGAACTTCGACCGCAAAACGGAGGACCTCATCGCCCACTCGGCGGCCCTCTTCGCGTCGGCCCAGGCGCACGAGGGCGTACAGGCCTTCCTCGAACGACGGGATCCCGCATGGGTGTTGTGACGGACCGGGACGGCGGCACGGCGCGTACTGGCAATCCGGACAGTACGGGCCGGGGCCCCAAGCAGGACCGCAGCCGCGCCACCCGGCAGCGCCTGCTGGAAGCGGCGGTCTCCTGCCTGGCCGAACACGGCTGGGCAGGCTCCACCGTCTCAGCCGTCGCGGAACGCGCGGGCGTCTCCCGGGGCGCGGCGCAGCACCACTTCCCGACCCGCGAGGACCTGTTCACGGCGGCGGTCGAGTACGTGGCCGAGGAACGCTCCACCGCCCTGCGCACCCTGCCCCCGCAGGACCGCCGCACCGTGGTGGCGGCCCTGGTCGGCCTCTACACCGGCCCGCTGTTCCGGGCCGCACTGCACCTGTGGGTGGCCGCGTCCAACGAACCCCAACTGCACGCCCGCGTCACGGAACTGGAGGCCAGGGTGGGCCGCGAGTCGCACCGGATCGCCGTACAGCTGCTGCGGGCGGACGAGTCCGTGCCCGGAGTACGGGAGACGGTGCAGGGCCTCCTCGACATGGCACGGGGGCTGGGCCTGGCGAACCTGCTCACGGACGACGCGGAGCGCCGGGAGCGCGTGGTGGAGCAGTGGGGCGAGCTGGTGGAGGGGGCGCTGGGGGGCCGGGGGAGCGGTCGGGGCTGAAGACCGGTAGTCGTCCTTCCGCGCCGCGAGATACCGCCCCCGGCCCCTACTGCCCGAACGTGATCGCCGGTCAGACCGGGTGCGTTTGATCAGGCCCGGGTCACCGGTGCCTGAAGTTCCGTCACCCAGTCGTCAACGTCCTCGGGACATTCCAGGCTGACCTCGCGGGGGTAGCCGTCCGACCGGTAGCCGTTGGTGTCAGTCCAGCGGGCCAGGAGCTGGGCGGTGGGAAGCACGGTGTCCATCGAACCCCGGTGCACGATGGTCGCCGCCTGGGCGAGGGAGGGCAGATCGAGGATGCGGAAGATGCCCTCCTGAAGAGGGGCGGAGACCTGGACGGCGGCGTGGACGCGGATCCTGCCCTTGCCCTCCGGTGCGTCCTCGTAGTACGCGACGCCGGGGCCGGTGGGGGTGATACCCGCTTCGCCCAGGCACCGGAGCAGCTCGTCGTAGAGCGGCCCAATGACCGGACTGATGTGTTCAGGCTCGAAACTCGCTGCGGTCGCGGTCAGTTCCGCCACCCGGACAGCAGGGACTGTCTTGATGACAACGTCGTTCGTGGGCATGTGCCCCTCACTTTCGATCGCTCGGAGCCTCGCCTCGACCTGGACCAGCCGTGCTCTTGCGGCGGCCATCGTGGCCTCCAGCTCTGCCCGCCGCAGCCGCAGCATGCCGCGCAGTTCCTCGACGCTGACTTTCTCGTCCACGATGTCCTGGACCTGCTGAAGGATGAACCCGAGGTCCTTGAGGGCGATGATCCGGTTGAGGCGGGCGAGCTGAGCAGCGGTGTAGTAGCGGTAGCCGCTCGCAGGGGCGACGTGGGTCGGCCGCAACAGGCCGGTAGCGTCGTAGTGACGCAGCATCCGGACTGAGACGCGGCCGTGCCGGGCGAATTCTCCGATGGTGAACATGATGTCTAGGAGCTGACCGCCTGACATGGTGTGAGGGTCAAGAAGCTAATTGACGGCCGAAGGTGCAGGATCCCCTCCGGCCCGAACGCGGAGCGGCCCACTCCCGTCGCAACGGGGAGCGGGCCGCTTTCACCCGTTTCCGGGTCCGTAAAGGAGAGAGGCTAGTTGAGCGCGCCGGACCGCAGTGCGCCGATCAGCACACCGAGTGCGCCGTAGGAGAGCAACATCGCAGGGCCGTGCGGGTTCTTGCTGTCCCGTACGGCGACGATCTGTTCGTCGTGGTCGACTACGCCGCACTCGACACAGTCGCTCTGCGCCTGCGATCCAGTCGCCTTCCACCACACGACGGGCAGTACCGACGAGTCGGCAACATGTTTCATTTCTTGTCCCTTGCTTCTGTGATCAGGGCGAGTGATTGCTCGACCGGGAGCGCGGCAGCACGCAGACGTTCGAAGGCCTGTGTGTACAGGGATACCTGAGGTGCATCCTCGACGTAGATCGCGTTCGTCAGGCTCTCCAGGTGGACCACGTCGAGGTCCTTGTGTGCGCCAAAGCCGAGATGCGTAAAACTGCCGGTTTGGCCGACGTTCGGAGGCGCGGTGGAGGGAAGCACCTGGATGTTGATGTTGGGCAGCTCAGCCATGCGGGCGAGGCGTGCCAACTGCTCATGTATCACTGACGGATCGGTGGTCTTCGTGCGCAGCGCGGGCTCTCCGATGATGGCCCAAAGCCGCAGCGGCTCCTCACGGTTCGTGAGTACGGACTGCCGTGCGAGTCTGATCTCGACGAGCGCCGACACTCGTTCCGCGATGGCTGCGTCCATGGCGGTGCTGGTGATCGTTTCGCGGGCGTACTCGGCAGTCTGGAGCAGCCCTGGAACGGTGGCCACCTGCCACGCCTGCATGGTGGTTGCTTCCGCCTCCAGCGAGATCAAGTCTTCGTAGACCGGGGACAGAACACCACGGTACGAGTGCCACCACCCGCGCTGTGCCCCTTCGCGCGTAAGTGCGAGCAGAGCGGCACGAAGCTCGTCGTCCACCGACTCCTCGCCTATCGCTCCGTACAGGTCGAGCAGAGTCTCAACGTCCGCCGCCTTGGCCGCGCTCTTCGCCAGTTCCATGCGAGACAGCTTGGAGAGCCAAGGTGTCTGCGAATTCGCATTCTTCGATGTCTTGCTATTGCACGCAGTGGAGTCGATAGAGCACTCTGGGTTGCGTAACGCTGATCCGTGTCCGTGCTGGTGCGCCATGAGTGTGTGCTGGCCAGCACATGCATCTGAGGGGATAGCGCGATGGTCCTGCTGGGGTCGCTATCGGCCTGGCAGGAGGCGCGGTTGCTGTCTTCGGGGCGGTCGTTCTGCTTTTGGGGCCGGTCTCGTCGCTGCTCGCAGGTGACACGGTCGGGAGTCTTCACGGCAAAGAGAAGACGGCCACTATCCCCTTGAGACCGTTGCCCGCGGACCTGCCGCCGACGGCTCAACGGATCACCCCAGCTATGACGATGCGAGACAGTCGACGACCGTCTCGATGTATCGACGGAGCCGAGACGACCCGATGAAGCTGGACGACATTCTGTTCATCGCATAGCCGATCGTGACACCGCGGTCCGCATCGGCGATGACGGCCGACCCGCCCCATCCGGTCCAGTAGCACGTACGGCCTTCGGGTACATAGGGCATCGCGCTCGATCCTGACAGCGCGAATCCGATCCCGAACCGCAAAGGCACGCCAAGCACGAGATCAGAGCCCTCACTCTGCTCGTGGAAAACGAGGTCGATCGTGTCGCGGGACAGCAGGCGCTCGCCGCCCACGACCCCCTCACCCGAAATCACCCGGAGCGAGCGGACCAGCGAGCGAGCATTCCCGTGTCCGTTCATCGCACCGAGCCGAGCCCGCCTCCACCAAGCGGTGTTCGCGGCTTCCGCCAGGAGGACCGGTGCGCTGAACGTCCGGAAGGCCGGGCTGTCCGGAGAGACCGCACTGAGATCGGCCTTCACCGGTGGTGGTGGAACGATCGGAGCGACCCGCGTCCAGTCCGTCTCCCGCGCTCCCAGCTGAATGTCGGCATCCAGGGCAACGGCGAGGTCGCGCGTGATGAGATCGTTCAGCGGCGCGCCAGTCACACGGCGTACCAGCTCATCGATCAGGGTGCCGTAGGTTGCGGCGTGGTAGCCGGAAGCAGTGCCCGGCTCCCACCACGGGGCCTGCCGGGCTAGCGCCGATGCCGCGCTGGTGTGGTCGGCGAGATCCTCGATCGTGAAGGGCGGATCCCAGCCGGAGACCCCGGACGTGTGGCTGAGGATGTGTCGGACCTCGATGCCCTCCTTGTCGTTGACCCCGAACTCCGGCCAGTACGTGGCCACACGCTCGTAGGGGTCGAGCAGGCCACGATCGATGAGGAACAACGCGGCGAGTGCGGTCACCGTCTTCGTGGTCGACCACAGGTTCGTGATCGTGTTCTCCTCCCAGGGTGCCGTGTGCTCCGGGTCACAGAACCCACCCCAGAGATCGAGGACGCTGTGCCCACCGACGTCGACGGCAAGGCTCGCGCCGAGCTCCTCGCCCGACGCGACCGCCTCTGCGAACACTTCACGGACCGCCGAGAAGCGCGCGTCGCATGTTCCAGATACGTTGGATCGTTCTTCACGGTTAAAGCCCATAGCGCGCCTTCCGCTCTCGCGTCGCTTTGATGCCCTGCTGCGAGGGCAGGCACAGGCTAACCATCGCGCTCACGGAGCACCGGATTCTCATGCCGAAACGGCAACACCCAGTACGCGATCACGCCGGACCGCGTACCGCACGCGGATGGGTGTTTCCTATGCAGTCGGTGTCGACGACCGTGGAACGAGTGAGGGCCGCGCCCTTCTCGACGGACAGAGACGCATCGCGTTCCTGACCAATAGGACTCCGTTAGTACTCCAGTGCGGCTTCGTGAGCTGTCCGGTGGGTTCGTCGACGGTCCGTCGTCGGTAGTGGTCGAGTCCGACCTGGCCCTTGGCGGCCTGGAAGCGCTCCTCGACGCTCCAGCGGACACCGGCGACGGGGACGACTTCGGAAAGGGGCACCTCGGTGGGTGACCAGCACAGGTAGAAGGCGAGTTCGCCCCGTGGACCGGTTGCGTCGGACGAGTAGGTGCCGGTGGCTTCCGGTGCCGATGTGGATCCAGGCCCAGTCGTAGTACCGCGGGCCCTTCGCGCCGTTTCCAGCGCTCTGACGTTGCCAGGCCGTGGCGGGCAGGCGCCCGGCGACGGTGTCCGAACTGGCCGGGCTGCCCTTGCGCATCTTCGAGTTCGATGAACCGCCGCGCGGCTTTCCCGGGTGTTCTTGACCGGAGCGAATCTGAGCCGTGCCGACCTGCGCGGCACTGATCTGAGCCACGCGATCGTCAACGGCGCTGATTTGCGGAAGGCGTGGCTCGCGGGGGCCCGCCTCGATCGCGCGGCTCTTGCGAAGGCCGATCTGCGGGGAGCACTCTTCGCCGACCCGGCGCTGCCGTCGTGGCCCGCCCTTAAGGCTTTCGCGGCCGGCGTGTCCGGCCGATCGCCCGCTCGGCGCCGGAGGCCAGCGTGGCCACGAGTTCGGCCGCCGGCCGCAGACGTCCAGCGCACGCCGGGCCTCATCCATGTCGGTGGCCTGCACGATCAGCAGACTCCCGGCGTCTCGGACGCGAGCGGCGTACGGGGTGGGGTCACCGTAGGAGAGCAGTACGGCCCGCGGTCCGTGGGCCAGCGCCTGATCGATGGCCTGCGGACCGATGGCCCGGGTCAGGAACCCGATACCCCAGGGCTTGGCAGTCTCCTCGGTGACGCCAACTCCCGTTCCAGCCAGCTGGGTTCATCCCGGCCCCCGCCGATCAGGCCGCGTCCACCGGCATTCGGTACGGCTGCTGTCAGGGCTCCCTCGACGATCCCGCCCATGAGCGCGAGGGCGAGCGGGTGCTCCAGGCTACGAGTTCGGTGAACGCGGTGCTGAAGGTCATGGGCCCAGCATGACCCGGGCGCGCCTCCTATGAGCCACGCGGGCACGCGGAAGTCAGACTGCTGAAGTCGGCTTGAGCGGGCCGGTGACAACTGGCGGGTCAGGGGCGGCCGAGGGCGCGGACGGTCCATCCGGCTTCGCGCCAACGGGCGGCGTCGAGTGTGCCGCGGCCGTCGATGACTGTCGGGCTCGCTGCGCGGGTGGCGAGACGGCGGGGGTCGACGTGGCCGTACTGCGGCCACTCGGTCAGGTGCAGCAGCAGGACCGCGTCCTGGACTGCGGCGACCGGGTCGTCGGTGTAGTCGAGCCGGGGGTGCGTCTTTCGGGCGTTGTCGAGGGCCTTGGGGTCGGTGACGGTGACCGTGGCGCCGAGCTCGCGGAGGTTCTGGGCCACGGTGAGGGCGGGAGAGTCGCGGACATCGTCGGTGTCGGGTTTGAAGGCGGCGCCCCAGACGGCGATGCGTTTGCCCATGACGTTGCCGCCGAGCTGTTCTCGGGCGAGGCCGACGATCCGTTCGCGGCGGCGGTTGTTGATGGCGTCGACCTCGCGGAGGAATGTCAGGGCCTGGTCGGCGCCGAGTTCGCCCGCGCGGGCCATGAAGCCGCGGATGTCCTTGGGCAGGCAGCCGCCGCCGAATCCGAGTCCGGGACGCATCCCGCTGCGGCCGATGCGGGCGTCGTGTCCGAGGATGTCGGCGAGCTGGTGAACGTCCGCACCCGAGGTCTCGCAGACCTCGGCCATCGCGTTGATGAACGAGATCTTCGTGGCAAGGAACGAGTTCGCGGACGCCTTCGCGAGCTCGGCGGTGGCCCAGTCGGTGACGATTGTCGGCGTCCCGTATTCGATGGTCTTCGCGAAGCACTGCCGCAGTACGGCTTCCGCCCAGGACTGTTCGGTGTTGAAGCCGAAGACGAGCCGGTCGGGGCGGAGGGTGTCCTCGACGGCGGACGACTCGCGCAGGAACTCCGGGTTCCAGGCGACCTCGACCTTCTCGCCCGCAGGGGCGAACTCGTGCAGGATCTCCGCGATGCGCGGTGCTGTGCCGACCGGGACGGTCGACTTGACCGCGACGACGGCCGGGCCGTGCAGCCGCGGGGCGAGCCGGCGGACGGCACCGAACAGGTGGCCGAGGTCGTAGGCGTTCTCCCCGGCACGTTGCGGGGTGCCGACCCCGATGAAGTGCAGGTCGCCGTGGGCGGCGGCCTCCGCGTAGGAGGCGGTGAACTTCAGACGGCCCGATGCGGTGTGCTTGGCCAGCAGGTCGTCGAGGTCGCGTTCGAAGAACGGGGCTCTGCCGGAGTTGAGGAGATGGACCTTGTCCGTGTCGGTATCCAGGCCGACCACGTCGTGGCCGAGTTCGGCCATGCAGGCCGCGTGGGTGGCGCCCAGGTAGCCGCAGCCGATGACGGTGAGTTTCACGGTCGGGTGTCCTTTCAGGTGGGGCCGCCGCCCGGCTGTCCCGTGGAGGGCATGGCCAGGCGGGGCCGGGCGATCAGGCGGAGGCCTGAACCCTCATCACAGCGGTCGCCCGGAATCCGGGGGAGGGCTCGCGAGGGGGCTCACAACTCGCGTACGCGGCCGGCTGCGAGCCCGGAGGCAATACCCTCGGTGGCCCACCATGCGGTGATCGCGTACGACTCTTCGTGGCTCGGATCAGTACGGCTTCGTGTGCGCACCGCCCAAGTAACCGGTCAGGGGGACGCCGTGGCATCGGCCGTCCGCCGGAGCCGTCCGCCCAACGCGGACCTGGCCCGGCTCATCGAAGCCTGCGGTGCCAGCCGCAAATCCCTGGCCCACCGGATCAACCAGCTGGCCCGGCAGGCCGGGATCGGGACGGACTACTCGCATACCTCGGTGGCGAACTGGTGCCGGCGCGGGATGACGCCGAAGTGGCCGGTCCCCAAGCTGCTCGCCCAGGCGATCGGCGAACGGCTGGGGCGGCCCGTCGGCCTCGCCGAAATCGGTATGGGCGAGGCGGAGACACCGGACGCGACCATGGGGTTGGATTTCCCGCGGGATCCCGCTGACGCTGTCCGCGTCGCCACTTCGTTCTGGAGCTCCGTGAACCGCCGTGACTTCCTCACCACGGGCGCGTCCGGCTTCGCCGTGTCCGCGTTCGCCACTCCGGTCACCCGCTGGCTGGTCACCCCTGCCGACGAAACCGCCGAACACGACGGCGGCCACCAGGTCGGCCGGGCCGACCTGGATGAACTGCGCGAGGCCGCCGACGACGCACGGCGCTGGGACTCCAAATACGGCGGCGGGAACTGGAAAGCCAACTCCGTCACCGTCTGTCTCCAGGGGCGAGCGGCCCAGCTGCTTCGGGGCTCCTTCGCCGACGACGTCGGCCGCGAGCTGTTCTCGGTGACCGGGGAACTCTCAAGGCTGGCCGGGTGGACGGCCTTTGACGTCGGAGAGCACGATGTCGCCCAACGGCACTTCATCCAGGCTCTCCGGCTGGCCAGGGCGGGCGGGAACGTGCAACTGGGCTGCTACGTCCTGACCACGATGGCCATGCAGTCGCTCCTGCGCGGGTTCACCGGCGAGGCCGTCGACATGGCCCAGGGCGCATTCGAGCGGGCCAAGGGGCAGGCCGTGCCGCGGGTACTGGCGTTCACGAAGCTGATCGAGGCGCGGGCCCATGCCCGTGAGAACGATCCCAGGGCCGCATCGCGGGCGCTGGCCTCCTCGGAGGACCTGCTGGAGCGGGCGAGCCGGGACAGCGGCGACGAGCCGGCGTGGATCGACTTCTATCACCACTCACGGCTCTCGGCGGACGCCGCCGAGGTGTTCCGCGACCTGAAGAACCCCAGGGCGGCCCTGGCCTGGAACCAGCGGGCCGCCGCGATGCCGTCCGGGCCTTCACGCGCTCCGTCGGCATGCGCCTGGCCATCGTGGGAACGGCCCACCTCCAGGCCCGCGACCTCGACCACGGTCTCGAACTCGGCAACCGGTCCGTCGACATCCTCGCCCGCGTCAGGTCGTCCCGGGCCCTGGACTACATCCGCGAGTTCAACACGGCCCTGGCTCCCTGGCGACGCGAGCCGGCGGCGCGCGAGTTCGTCCAGCGGACCCGCGAGGAACTCGGCGTCGCCCCGTGAAACTCCCTGGGCTCGACATCGAGACGCTTCAGGGCAGACCGATGGACCGGTTCTCCTCCAGGACCCGGTATCCGGCGCTCGTGTACAGGTTCATCGCCACCTCGTTGCCGCCCCACACGGTGAACATCAGCGCCGAGTCGCCGCCCGCGAGCGTGGCCTGTTCACCGGCCGCCATCGCGGCCCGCCCGTAACCCTTGCCGCGGTGCTGTTCGTGGATGTGCAGCGAGTAGCCGTAGGTGACGCCGGGGAGGAAGCCGTGCTTCAGCCAGCCGGTGCCGAGCTGGTCCTCGCCCGCCGCTTCGAGTACCAGCAACGTGTGGTCGGGCGTCGCCAGGCCATCGGGGAGCAGCTCCACGAAGTCCCGGTCGGACTTGCGTACGGCCTCTTCGGGGCTCAGGGCGCCCGCCCGGACGATGTCACCGACGTAGGAGGCCTTCTCTGCCGCCAGCCACCCGGGATACTCGGCCTCCGTCATCGGCCGGGCCGTGACGCCGTCGAGGGGTGCGGGCGGGGAACTGATGGGGCGCATCCTGGTCTGGCCCAGGACGGAGTAGCCGTCGAACACCTCGTCCGCGGGCTCGGTGAGCCGTACGCTCAGCCGGGTCGCGCCGCGCTCCGCGCACCATGCCTCGGCCCAGGCGCGGGCCGCCTGCTCATGCCCCCGGCCGGCGCTGAGTGCGTCGACCCGGAGGTCGCCTATGAGGCCCGCGGGCGTGCCGTTGTCGTCGGCCACGGATACGGCGACGTATCCCACCCGGGTCCCGGCGTCCGTGATCCCGGTGACTGTCCAGTCGCCGATCCGGCCACGGATGCCTTCCAGCCGACGCTCCGCCGCAGCCGCACCGAGCCCGGCGGCGGCGTACGAGGCGAGAAGCCGCCGCTCGAAGTCCTGCTGCCATTCCGCGCTGTCCACGAGGGTGCTGAATTCCGTCACTTGATCACACCAATTACGTTGTCATGGGCCGGGGCCCGGGATGTCAGTTGCCCCGGAGTTCCGGTTCGTCGTCCGGCGAAGGGGTGGGGGCCGCCTGCCTGTACGCGTAGTTGAGCGCACCGCCCGCCGCTGCGGCGAGCGTGGTGTGGAGGTTCTCCAGCCGGATGCGCCGGTCCATGTACACCAGGCCGAGGGTCAGGGGCGTCAACGGTGCCCTGAGCGTCGCGGCGGTCACAGCGGCGAGTACGACGACGGTGGCCGGAAGGATGAGGCCGGCGGGTGACAGCCGGAACGGCTGACCGCTCTGGGCACTGTCGAGGAGGCCCGAGGGCGCGAGCTGCACCGCGATGGTCCCCGTCAGAGTGGTGATCAGCTGGGTGGCCGCGTAGCCGATCATCCGGGCCAGGTACGCGATGCCCATACTGCGCCACCAGGCTCCGTGGCTGAGCGTCCAGGCGCGTCGCATCGCGGCGGCCGGACGCTGCTTCTCCAGGACTGTCACCGGTACCGCGAGGATGAGCCGGCCTCCCGTGTAGAGAGCGCCGACAAGGCCCGGGATGAGCAGGAGCAGACCGAACGCCGCGGCGGTGGCGCTGTGCAGGATGACGCCGAGCAGGATGCCCGGCAGCGCGGAGGCGAGCAGGATGCCCACGGTGGTCAGGCTGGTCAGAAGCTGGGTGCCCAGCACCCGCCACAGGTGGCGCCGGGCCTCCGCCCAGGCCCGGCGGGCTGTCACGGGCGGGCGGCCCAGTACGGCGTAGCGGCCCAGCACCGTGATGCTGACTGCCGCGGAGGCGGCGTAGGCGAGGGTGGCGAGGATCAGCAGCGGGAGCGCGACCACCGCGATGGCCGCGCCCACGTCCAGCAGGTGATGCGTGGTCATCCGGGCACCGGACGCGGGCAGTGGCGTGACCAGGGCCCAGGCGGCGAAGGCGCAGCCGCTGAGCAGCACGGTGAAGCCGAGAGCGAGGACGAGCAGGGGGAGGTAGATCGGCTTGGCATAGCGCCCGATGGTGGAGAAGGTGCCTCGTACGATGTCACCGGCGTCCAGCCGGCGCAGGGGCACGGTGCCGGGTTGGGGCGCGGAGGGTGCGTACGCCCAGCCTGTCGGCGTGAAGGCGCCGACGGGTAGGCCGCCGGGCCCCGCTGCCCACTGTCCCCCGTCGAGTGTCATGGCCCGCCCTCCCTGCGTGCGACAGCACACTGCTTCGAGAGTAAGTGCATGAAGTTCCCTTTGACAGCGGGCAGTTGCGTTCTGTCGTGATGGGCGGGCGGGGCGCGGGCAGTTCCCTTCAATTCCGCGGCGGCAGTGCCTCCAACTGCGCCATGACCGGCCGCAGTTCCCGCTTGACCAGGCGGCCCAAGGTCAATGCGAACGGCATCCGCAGCGCCGTCGGGTCGAAGCGGGTGAAGGTGGCCTCCCAGCCCGGGTCGAACACCACCACGCCTTTGAGGACGAAGTCCCAGCGCAGCCGTTTCCGGCCGCCGTTGAGCCAGACCTCCCAGCGGGGGCGCGTGGGGCGGACGGGCAGCGGATAGTCCGGCAGCGCGGGCAGCGGCGGCCATGCGGTGCCGGATGGCTGTGGCTCGGTCCGCGAGCGCCGCTCGTACTCCACGGCGACCGCCTCGCGGAAGCTCTCGTAGGTGGCGGCATCGCAGTAGATCAGCACGACCAGCCGGGTGGACGGTTGCAGGAGGCGCACCGCTTCCGTGAACTCCCAGACCGTTCCCGGACCGAGGCCCGCCGCCATCAGCACCATCTGCGCCCCCTCGATCAGCGAGCTGACGGTGCCCTGCCAGTCGTCGAGGGGTAACTGCCCGCGCACCGCACCGATAGGAGGAAGGTGCTCGCCGGGCCTGCCGACCGCGATGACGCGGCCGAAGAGCCCGAAGCGGTGCACCAGCTTCTCCTCGTGGGTCAGCCCCGAGAGGAAGAACAACAGCGGCGGCTGCGCCCCGCCGCCCTGGATGTCGGTGTCCAGCGCGGCCATGGCGGCATCATTCGAGAACGGGCGCAGATACAACACGTAGCGGGTCCCTGCCAGGACATCGAACGCGTCGATCACATCGGCCGTGTACCGCTTGCCCTGTACGACGAGGCGTCGGCCGGCCCCGAATATCCTCAGGCCGACAGCGGCCGCCACCAGGCCCGCCAGCCCGCGCAGCCACCAGGCCGGGTGGAGCATCCCCGACAGCTGATCGCTGGTCCATCCTGATCTGAAGACCAGCCAGCCGGTGACGCCCAGCACCCCTCCCGCCAGCCTCAGGGCCCACCCGGCAGCCACGAGCCGGCGCCCCTTGGGCCAGCGCTCGTCCACGGGGGACAACAGCTTTCCGGTACGCATAAGTCCTCCGTACTCCGGTACGACTCTGCCCGGCGCCCCTCGCGCGAGTACGCCCCCGCGCTCAGCCGGTGATGCTGTCGTACCCCTCGATCTCGCGGGGATCACGCGTTCCGGGCCCCACGTATCGTGCCGAAGGCCGCACCAGCCGCCCCGTGCGCTTCTGTTCCAGGATGTGCGCGCTCCAGCCCGCCGTACGGGCGCACGTGAACATCGACGTGAACATGTGCGCCGGGACCTCCGCGAAGTCCAGCATGATCGCCGCCCAGAACTCCACGTTCGTGGCCAGCACCCGGTTGGGGCGCCTGGCGTGCAACTCCTCCAGGGCCGCCTTCTCCAGCGCCTCGGCGACCTCGAAGCGGGGCGCGGCCAGCTCCTTGGCCGTACGGCGCAGCACCCGGGCCCGCGGGTCCTCGGCGCGGTAGACGCGGTGGCCGAAACCCATCAGCCGCTCGCCCTGGTCCAGCGCCCGCTTCACATACGCGCTCGCGTCGCCCGTCCGCTCGATCTCCTCGATCATCCCGAGGACCCGCGACGGCGCCCCGCCGTGCAGCGGCCCGGACATCGCACCCACCGCACCCGAGAGGGCGGCGGAGACATCCGCGCCGGTCGACGCGATGACCCGGGCGGTGAAGGTGGAGGCGTTCATTCCGTGTTCGGCCGCCGACGTCCAGTACGCGTCAACTGCCTTGACGTGCTTGGGATCCGGCTCACCGCGCCAGCGGATCATAAAGCGCTCGACGACCGAATCCGCCTTGTCGATCTCGCTCTGCGGAACCATCGGGCTGCCCTGGCCGCGCGCCGACTGGGCGACGTACGAGAGGGCCATCACCGCCGCACGCGCCAGATCGTCGCGCGCGGTGCGCTCATCGATGTCGAGCAGCGGTTTCAGGCCCCAGACGGGTGCGAGCATCGCCAGCGCGGACTGCACGTCGACCCGGACGTCACCGGAGTGCACCGGGATCGGGAACGGCTCGGCGGGCGGCAGCCCGGGATTGAACGCGCCGTCGACCAGCAGACCCCAGACGTTCCCGAAGGACACCTGGCCGACCAGATCCTCGATGTCGACGCCGCGGTACCGCAGCGCGCCGCCCTCCTTGTCCGGTTCGGCGATCTCGGTCTCGAATGCGACGACTCCTTCGAGTCCGGGTACGAAAGCGGCAGCGGCGTCAGACATCAGGCGGCTCCTCGTGATGCGTTCGACCTGTGTGCGGAGGGACGAGTCTGACGGCTCCCGCCGGTGCGGGGAAGCGTGACATCCGGCACACATCGCCTTTGCGGCAGGATGGTCCCGTGCCGAACCCTGATCTGAATCCCGCCGTGATGCGCGAGCAGTACCGTTCCTCCGTCCTCGCGGAGGCGGACCTCGCCGCCGCTCCGATGGACCAGTTCGCCCGCTGGTTCGCCGACGCCGTCGCAGGCGGCCTGCACGAACCGAACGCGATGGTCGTCTCGACCGCGACCCCGCAGGGCAGCCCCTCCGCCCGTACGGTGCTGCTCAAGCGATTCGACGCGGACGGCTTCGTCTTCTTCACCAACTACGGCTCCCGCAAGGGCCGTGAACTGGCCGCCAACCCGCAGGTCTCGCTGCTCTTCCCCTGGCACCGGATCGCCCGCCAGATCATGGTCACCGGCACGGCGTCCCGTATTGCCCGCGAGGAGACGGTGGCGTACTTCCGCACCCGCCCGCACGGCTCGCAGCTCGGCGCGTGGGCGAGCGCCCAGTCGTCGGTGATCGCCTCACGCGAGGAACTGACCAGCCGTTACGAGGAGTTGGCGGCCCGCTATCCGGAGGGCACCGAGGTCCCGGTGCCGGAGGGCTGGGGCGGTTACCGGGTGGCTCCCGACACGGCCGAATTCTGGCAGGGCCACGAGAACCGGCTGCACGACCGGCTGCGGTACGTACGCGCGGAGAGCGGCGGGACGGATTCGGCGTGGCGGGTGGAGCGGCTCTGCCCGTGAGGGCACAGGGCGTGCGCCCGTGTCTGTGAACGCAGAAACCCGCGGGCTCTGGTTCCTCCTTGCGGAGGAGCCGGCCGGACTTACCGGCGAGCCCGCGGGTCGGTGACTGCTTGGGATTTCGGCCGGCGGTCTGCCGGCACTGCACAGAGTGCGACGACGGGCCGTCAGCCCGCAGCCACCTCGCAAGTCCGAGAAGAAATCACTTCCGGAACACCTCCCTTCTAGCGTGCCGCCGACTTTAGGAGCCCCTCCGGGCCCGATCAACCGAATTAATCAGCGGTCAGCGGGGGCCGGCCGGGGGAGAACGGCCGGAACCTGGCGCCCCCGGCCGGCGTATGGATTTGCCATGGCCGGAACTTATTTCCGTAAGTCGGGTGTGGGCTGCGTCACGTTCGCGTTGAATGATCTGACGTGCGGTACATGCAGTACATGCGGCGGACGCGTCCTGTTGGGGGTGCCGGATGAGTGGTTCCCGGATCGAGGCAGCCAGTGCGCTGGGGCCCGATGAGCCCGAGCCCGGTGGGGAGTCGGGGGCTGGAGGGATTCCTCGTCCCGGTGCTCCGCAGGGCTCTCCCGACGGCGCCGGTGGTTCCGACGGCACCGGCGGTGGGTCCGGTGCCCCGGGCAGTCCGGGCTCCGATCTGCTGGCCGCGCTGCTGGACGGGATGGATGCCGCGCTCTGCGCGTTCGACGCGGACGGGGTGGTCACGCACTGGAACCGCGAGGCCGAGCGGATTCTCGGCTGGTCCCCCGACGAGGCCGTCGGGCGTACCGGCTTCGCGGGCTGGGCGGTACGGGCCGCGGACGCCGGCGAGGTGCAGGACCGGCTGATGGCGGTGATGCGCCTGCCGGGCCGCCAGGTCAACGAGTTCGCGCTGCTGCGCAAGGACGGCGGGCGGGTGCTCGTACGGACCCAGTCGTCCGGGGTGCGCGGCCCGGACGGCACACCGGCCGGGGTGTACTGCGCGTTCAGCGAGGTCCATGCGCAGATCGATCTGGAACGGGCGATCGCGCTCAGCGAGGCCATGTTCGACGACGCGTCCTGGGGGGTCGTCCTGGTCGATGTCGATCTGCGGCCGACCGTCGTCAACGCCCATGCCGCGCGGGCACTCTCGACGGGGCGCACCACGCTGCTCGGGCGTCCGCTGGGCGACCTGATCGTGCAGGGCGCCGAGGAACTGGAGGGTGCGCTCCAGCATGTACTGGCCGAAGGGGCGCTCCCGGCACCCGCCGAGCTGTGGGTGACGCTGCGCACCGCGGAGGGCGAGCGGCGGCGCTGCTGGCGCAACGGGTTCGTGCGGCTGGCCTCACCGCTTGCGGAGGAGCCAGTTCCGCTCGGGGTCGGCTGGCTGTTCCGCGACATCACCGAGGCCAAGCAGGCCGAGCAGGAGGCGAGCCGGCTCCGTTTCCGGGGCAACCAGCTGCACCGCGCCTCGCGGGCGGCCGCCGAGTGCGAGGACCCGATGGAGGCGGCGACGTCGTATCTGGACTTCGCGCTGGCCGGGTTCGCCGACCATGCGCTGATCGACCTCATCGACCCCATCGACAGCACCGATATATCCGGCGATGCGTCCGCCCGCCCCTCCGGGTTCTCCTCGGCGGAGGCGCCCGCAGAGCGGCTCGTACGGGTGGCCGAGACGCCGTCCGCAGGCGCGTCCGGGCCGTGCCTGCCGGTGGCGGGCGCCGCCCTGCCGGTGCGCTACCGGGCGGGCCATCCCGCCCTCCAGGCGGTGGCCAGGACCGGGGCGGTACGGACCAGCGCGGCGGCCGCGTCCCGGCCGGCACCGGCAGCCGGAGACGCGTCGGCTCCGGCGGCAGGAACGGCCGGGGACGCATCCGCCGCGTGGGCGTCGGAGCGGCAGTGGCCGCCGGGCACCGTGCACGGGCTGTGCACGGTGCTGCGGAGCCGGGGGAGGACGCTGGGGGTCGTGACGTTCCTGCGCGGGGCGAGCCGCCTCGCCTTCGAACGGCCCGACGCGGTGTACGCGGAGAGCGTCGCCGTACGAGTGGCTTCCGCCATCGACCTGGCACGGGCGCTGGGGGACCGGGGGCGGAACACCTAGCCTCCCCTGCCGGTCGGTCTTGGTCGGTCTTATCCCGCCACCGGCTCCCTGGTCAGCCGCCGGGCCGCCAGTTCCGCGTACACCGCGGCGCCGTCGGCCAGGACCGCGTCGTCGAACTCGGCGAGCGGGGAGTGGTTGTTGGCGCTGCGTTCCGGGTCGGCGCCGGCCGGCGGGGCGCCCAGCGTCAGCATCGCGCCCGGTACCTCGGCCAGCACCCGCGAGAAGTCCTCCGAGCCGTGCAGCGGCTGCCGCAGCGCCACATAGCGTTCCTCGCCCAGCGCGTCACGCACCACGTCCGCCACGAAGTCCGCCTCGGCGTGGTCGTTGACGGTCACCGGATACAGCTCGGCGAAGTCCGCGTCCACGCCCACCCCGAACGCCGCCGCGATGCCACGGCACACCTCCACCGAGCCGTCCTTGATCCGTGCCTGCGCCTGAGGCGAGAAGCTGCGCACCGTCGCCTCGAAGACCGCCGTGTCGGGAATGACGTTCTGCTTGGTCCCGGCGTGGAAGGAGCCGACCGTGAGGATCACCGGGTCGAAGACGTCGAAGGTACGGGTGATCCACACCTGAAGGGCGCTGACCATCGCACACGCCGCCTGGATCGGGTCCTTGGCGCGGTGCGGCATCGAACCGTGCCCGCCCTCGCCGCGTACGGTCACCCGCAGCACGTTGGACGCGGCCAGCGCCGGACCGCCGCGGGTGCCGAAGACGCCGCTCGGCAGCCCCGCCGACATCACATGGATCGCGTACGCCGCGTCCGGCCGCCGGCCCGACGTCTCCAACAGCCCCTCGGCGAGCATGTGCCGGGCCCCGTCGAAGCCCTCCTCGCCCGGCTGGAACATGAACAGCACATCGCCCGCCAGCCGGTCACGGTGCGCGCTGAGCAGCTTGGCGGCGCCGGTGAGCATCGTGGTGTGCAGGTCGTGGCCGCAGGCGTGCATCCGGCCGGTGTCCGCCGCGAAGTCCAGACCGGTCCGCTCGGCGACCGGCAGCGCGTCCATGTCGCCGCGCAGCAGCACCGTCGGGCCCGGCTGCGCGCCGTGCAGCACCGCCGTCACCGAGCTCAGCCCGTCGCCCGTCCGCACCTCCAGCGGCAGACCGTCCAGCTCGGCCAGTACCGCTTCCTGGGTACGGGGCAGCTCCAGCCCCACTTCGGGGATGCGGTGCAGCGAGCGTCGCAGCCGTACGAGGTCGTCGGACAGGGCGCGGGCGTCGTCACGCAGGTTCATGGAAGCTCCTTCGGAGGGGGAGGTGACGGGGGAGGGGAAGTGAACGGGGAGGGGGGCTCAGCCGGTGGGCTCGGTGGGCCCGGCGGGCCCGGTGCGATCCGGGAAGCGGATCAGGAGCGTGCCCAGGAGGGAGACGACCGCGGCGCCGGCGGCCCACCAGGGCACCATCGTCAAGTGGCCTGCCCTGCCCAGGGCTTGGGCCAGCAGCGGGAACGTACCGCCGAAGAGCCCGGTGGCCACCGTGTACGGCACGCCCATCGCCACCACCCGTACCGGTACCGGGAACAGCTGCGCGAACAGCACGTTCGTCAGGCCGATCGGTGCCGCGATCAGCAGCAGATAGACGACCGTCACCACCCACATCGGCAGCACCCGGTGCGCCAGCGCCATCATCAGCGGCACCGTCGCCAGCGCCAGCAGCGCCAGCCCCGTACGCAGCGTGCGCAACGGTCCCAGCCGGTCGGCGAGCTTGCCGACGCCGACCATCGCCGCGATCAGCAGGAGCAGTGGCAGCAGCATCGACGCCGACGAGGCGGTGTCCGACGAGACGCCCAACTGCTGGGCGTACTGGGGGAGATACGTGGTGCCGAAGTAGTAGCCGATGGTCGCGCCGACGCTGATCAGGAAGACGGCGGCGATATTGCGGGCACTGGCGCGGTACAGGGCGCGGCGCCCGGCCGCCGTACTGCCGGATCCGGCCGCCGCCTGCTCGGTGAACTCCTCGCTCTCCTCGGCGCTGCGCCGGATCCACAGAGCCAGCAGTCCGAGCCCGGCCGCCACCAGGAAGCCGATCCGCCAGCCGCCGCCGCTCACCCCGTGCTTGCCCAGAGTGGCCAGCAGCAGCGTCAGGACCCCGAAGGACAGGATGTTGCCGATGACGACACCGGAGTACGAGATCGAGCTGTAGAGGAAGCGCAGCCGACGGGGCGCGGTCTCGGTGACGTACGCGGCGGCACTCGGGTTCTCGCCGCCCATCGACACGCCCTGGACCAGCCGCAGCAGCACCAGCAGCACCGGCGTCGCCGCCCCGGCCACGGCGGCCGTCGGCAGTACCGCGATCAGTACGCTCGCCGCCGAGATGACCGCCATGCTCAGCGTCAGCCCGAAGCGGCGGCCGCGCGAATCGCTGATCCGGCCCATGACGTACGAGCCGAAGGGCCTGACGACGAAGCCGACCGCGAAGCCCAGATAGGCGCCGATCAGCGCGGTGGCCGGGTCGTCGCCTGGGAACAGCTGGGTGGCGAAGAACGGCGCCAGGACGGCGTAGATCGTCCAGTCGAAGGATTCGACCACGCCGCCGACGGTGGCGGCGAGCAGCGCCTTGCGGCCGGCCGCACCGGCCCGCCGCGCCTCACTCCGCGCGGCTGTGTCCGTTGTGGCTGTGTCCGCCGTGAGTATGTCCGCCGTGGGTATGTCCGTCGTGCCTGCTTCCGCGACGGTGCCGGTGGCCGTACTCAGACCTGGGCCTGTGCCGTGGTCGTCGCCCGCCGCGCTGTCTGCGACCGCTGAAGTCATCGCCAACCTCTTCCCGATGGGCCCGGTGAATCCGGTGTCCGGCGGTGCCTGGATGGGACGACATGCTGCTCAGTGCCGCTGCCGGGGAAAACGGAATACGCTGGGAACGCAGGAAAGCCTCAGCAAGGCGGACGTCATGCAGGATTCCGGTGTCATCGCGGGGCTCGACGCGCAGCTGGTCCACGCGCTGCAGATCGCCCCGCGCGCGTCCTGGCAGACCCTCGCCCCGGTCCTCGGTATCGACCCGGTCACCGCGGCCCGCCGCTGGAAGGGGCTGCAGGGCGCGGGGCTGGCCTGGGTCACCGGCTATCCCGGCCGCCGCCTCATCGAGCGGCTGTGCACCGCCTTCGTCGAGGTCGACTGCCGGGCGGGCAGCGTCGAATCCGTCGCCGACACGCTCGTCGTGCTGCCGCAAGTCGCCACCGTCGAGCACATGGCCGGCGGGCGCGACCTGCTGATCACGGTCTTCGTCCCCGGCCTGGGCGAGCTCTCCGAGCTGCTGCTGCGCCGGATCGCCGCGCTGCCAGGTGTCACCTCCACCCGTGCCTCCATCGGCACCCGCCTCTACGGGGAGGGCAGCCGCTGGCGGCTGCGCGCGCTGACCACCCTGCAGAGCGAACGCCTGCGCCTGACCTCGCCGCCCCCGCGCACCGGCTCACCGGCGGGGCTCGACGGCCCTGACCGCGCGCTGCTGCCGGAACTGTCCCGCAACGGCCGCGAGAACGCCGTGGAACTGGGCCGGGCCGTCGGCCTCAGCGCCCCCACCGTCCGTCGCCGGGTGGGCCGGCTGGTCGCCGACCACGATCTGGCGCTGCGCTGCGAGGTGGCCCGTGAGCTGACCGAATGGCCGGTGTCGGCGACGCTGTGGGCGGGCATCCCCGCGGACCGTCTGCCGGAGGCGGTCCGTGTCCTGCTCACCCTTCCCGAGGTACGGCTGTGCGCGTCGGTGACCGGGCCGCAGAACCTGCTGTTCACGGTCTGGCTGCACTCCATCCAGGACGTACAGCGGCTGGAGACCCAGCTCGGCGAGCGGCTGCCGCAGCTCCGGCTCAAGGACCGGTCGATCGTGCTGCGGCAGACCAAGCTGATGGGGCGCCTGCTGGACGGCAGGGGACGCGCGGCGGGCGCGGTTCCGGTCGACCCTTGGGCACCGGTGATGCCGGTGACGCCAGTAGCTCCGCTACGCCGGTGACTCCGTGACGCCAGTGACTCCGCTCCGACGCCGGTGGCTCCGTGACGCCAGTGGCTCCGTTCCGACGCCGGTGGCTCCGTGACGCCAGTGACTCCGCTCCTCCGCCGGTGGCTCCTGCTACGTCACGTGGCTCCTGCTATGTCAGTGATGCCTGCTGTGCCCGTGACGCCTGCTCGATGATGAGGTTGCCGTCCGTGTCCAGGCGGGCGACGGACAGGAGCCCCTCGCCCCTCGCGTACACCTTCTGCACCCGGCAGTCGAACCCGGGCGGCAGGTGTTCGACCGGCGCACGGTGCAGTGGTGTTCCTCCGATCTGCATCACCCGCAGACTGGACAGATCCTCTGCCGCGCCGGGCAGGGCGTCCAGCCACTGCGCGGCGATGGCCGGTACGACGGACGTGAACGTCACGCGTTCGCTTTCGATGGCGCGGAAGGCCGCTGCGGGGCCCGGGTCCTCGGTCAGGACGACCGTTCCTCCGGCGGCGAGAGTGCCGACGATGCCGGGGCAGCCGAAGGCGAAGTTGGACTCCGCCGGCAGAGCCGCCAGATACACGTCCTCCCGGGTGAGCCCGAGGAGTTCGCCGGTGGCGCGGGTCTGGTACGCGTAGTCGTCATGGGTACGCGGGATCAGCTCGGGCAGCGCGGTCGCTCCCGGCGTGGCCCCTCCGCCGGACGACAGGAAACCTAACGACGACGGGAAGCCGGACGACAGGAAACCGGGCAACAGGAAGAAGGCCACCGATCCGGCGTCGAGCGGCGGGTCCGGCTCGGGCGGGGCGTCGATGGAACTCAGCGGGAAGGACAGGCACCCGTCCGACGAAACGGAGAAGCCACCGGCCGGCGTACCGGTCCCGGACCAGGTGAAGACGCGCCGCAGGAGGGGGAATTCGGCGGAGATGCGGGAGGCCGTTCCGGCGTGGTCGAAGCCGCGGTAGGAATCGGGACCGACATAGCCGACAGCCCCGGTCCCGCGGACGAGACGGCTGATCTCGGCAGCACGGTGAGCGACGGGGCAGAACACCGGAATCGCCCCGGTGCGGAAGAGCGCGAACACCGAGACGACGAACTCGGGCACATTCGGCAGCTGCACCACCACCCGGTCTCCCGGACGGATGCCGCGCAGCCGGAGACCGGCGGCCATGCGGTCCACCCGCCGGTTCAGATTCGCGTACGTCATACGGCTGCCGCCGTGCACCAGGGCGGTCCGCGTGCTGTGTTCACGGGCCCAGTCCCGCAGCAGACCGCCGAGCGTGCGGCCCTGCCAGTACCCGGCCCGCCGGTAGCGTGCCGCTTCCTCGTCGGGCCAGGGGGTGAAGCCGTCAAGCATGGTTCCTGTCCTCCTGCGGGAGCGGGTGCGGAGACCCCGGCAGCCGGACACACCGCGGTGTCGGTCTCGGCGCGAACCTATGGCCGGACCACGGTGTACTCAATGAGAGTTCCGGTCGATATGTGCGCAACTCGGCTGGATGAAACCACAGTCGAGGGTTCCGGGTGCTCCCGCGCCGGGGGACAGGGGGGGCGTCCGCCCTCAGTGCTGGTAGAAGATCCGGTCGCCGTACTCCGCCAGCACGCGGCCGTTCCACTCGGGCCCGCCGTCGACATTGCCCGAGCGCAGCAGCGGTGGCTCGATGCCGCGGTGGGCCAGTTCGCCCGCCGCCGAGGCCATCATCGCCTGCATCAGCGCGCTGGTGACGACGGTCGACGCGGGCGCGAAGGGCGCCTCGACGCCCTCGGCGGTGAGCTCCGCGTCGCCCACCGCGATCCGGCTGTCCAGCACGATGTCGCAGTGGTCCTTGAGATACGTACCGGACGAGTGCCGTGACGTGGTCTCTTTCGTGTACGCCACCGACGTCACGCCGATGACCTTCAGGCCCAGGGCGCGGGCGCTCATCGCCATCTCCACGGGGAGCGCGTTGCGCCCGGAGAGCGAGATGACCACGAGGACGTCGCCCGCCGCGGCCGGACTGGAGTCGAGCACGGCACTCGCGAGACCGTCGACCCGCTCCAGGGCCGAGCCGAGCGTGGCCGGCCTGACGTCGACGCCGAGGGTGCCGGGGACAGCGAGCAGGTTCATCAGCGCGAGGCCGCCCGCGCGGTAGACCACGTCCTGAGCGGCGAGCGAGGAGTGGCCCGCGCCGAAGGCGAAGAGGCGGCCGCCCGCCTGCACGGTGTCGGCCATCGCCGAACCGGCCGCCGCCACGTTCTGTGACTCCTCGTCCCGCACCTGCCGCAGCAGGCCGATCGCGGCGTCGAAGAACTTGCCGGCAAGGCCGCTGCTCCCGCTGTTCTCGCTGCTCATGCGCATCACGGTGCGGTCCGTACCAGGGCGGTGTCAATACCGCCCCCGTCCTGCGCGGGCCGGTTGTCGGAGGTATGCGTCAGTATTGGATGAGGGCCATAGCGGTAGCGGAACATAGGGGCACGTATGAGTGGGCTGATCGACACTACGGAGATGTACCTCCGCACCATCCTTGAGCTGGAGGAGGAAGGTGTGGTCCCCATGCGGGCCCGCATCGCGGAGCGGCTCGACCAGAGCGGGCCGACGGTCAGCCAGACCGTGGCGCGCATGGAGCGTGACAGCCTGGTGGCCGTCGCGAGCGACCGGCACCTGGAGCTGACGGATGAGGGCCGCCGGCTGGCGACGCGCGTCATGCGCAAGCACCGGCTGGCCGAGTGCCTCCTCGTCGACGTGATCGGCCTGGAGTGGGAGCAGGTGCACGCCGAGGCCTGCCGCTGGGAGCACGTGATGAGCGAGGCGGTGGAGCGGCGGGTGCTGGAGCTGCTGCGCCACCCCACGGAGTCGCCGTACGGCAATCCGATCCCGGGCCTGGAGGAGCTGGGCGAGAAGGCCGAGGCGGATCCCTTCCTCGACGAGGGCCTGCTGAGCCTGGCCGACCTCGATCCGGGCGCCGACGGGAAGAACGTGGTGGTGCGCCGGATCGGCGAGCCCATCCAGACCGACGCCCAGCTGATGTACACACTGCGTCGCGCGGGGGTGCAGCCCGGCTCGGTGGTGAGCGTCACGGAGTCGCCCGGCGGGGTCCTGGTGGGTAGCGGCGGCGAGGCCGCCGAGCTCAACCCCGTGGTCGCTTCGCACGTCTTTGTGGCCAAGCAGTAGCCGGAGCGACAGCAGCAGCGACAGCAGTGGTGCAGAAGCACGGGGCCACCCTGCGCCGGGCGGACGGCTGCGGTCGGCCCGCGCAATGGTGCGGGAACGGCCCCGGCCGCACGTAACCCGTGCGAGGCTGGCGCCTATACCTGACGACGGTGCCAGGTCCGGACCTGACGCGGCCCGAAGCGGCCCGTCCGGTAGGGAGGGGAGCAGGTGCATGCGTCTGTCGCGGACTCGCCGGGTCCCACAGCGGGTCCCGTGCCGGGCCCCGCAGGGGGTCCCGCACCAGGAGGTCCCACACGCAGAGGGCCCCGGCGCTCGGAAGCGCCGGGGCCTGACCTCCCCGCGCCGACCTGGAGCCCCGAGCTCTCAAGGTCGGCCTGACCGGACCCTCATCCCCGAGTGGTCCGCCCCCCGCACAAAATCTCCCCCGGGCAGCAACCCTCAACCCTGGGGAGTTGTCACTCGAAGGTGGGGTGTTGAGGAAGGGAACCGCATTTTCGAATGCGAGTTCGATAGCCTGTGTGACGCGACATGGATCTACGGACGTGGATCCATGGACACGGATCCATGGACACGGATCCACGAGTCCATGGACACGGTCTGCGGATCTGCGGATTCATGGACACGGATCTACCACTGAGCGGCCTGCGGCAGGTGCGGACCGACCACCCGGGGGACTGAAGGGGGTGCCAGAACATGGTGCAGCGCATCGACGTGACCGGACCCGACGGCGTATGCCTTGCTGCCTGGGAGTTCGCCGACCCGCCCAAGGAGACCGACGGGGACGCCGAGCGCCCTCCCGGCGTCTTACTGCTGCACGGGCTGATGGGCCGCGCCTCGCACTGGGCCTCCACCGCCCGCTGGCTCTCCGAGCGGCACCGCGCGGTCGCCCTCGACCAGCGCGGCCACGGACGCAGCGACAAGCCCGCCGAAGGCCCGTACACCCGTGACGCCTACGTGGCCGACGCGGAGGCCGCGGTCATCCAGCTGGGGCTCGCTCCCGTGACCCTCATCGGCCACTCGATGGGCGCCCTCACTGCCTGGCAGCTCGCGGCCAAACGGCCGGACCTGGTCCGGGCCGTGATCATCTGCGACATGCGGGCCTCCGCCCTGGGGATAGCCTCCCAGCGCGAATGGGAGGACTGGTTCACGTCCTGGCCCGTCCCCTTCGCGACACTCGCCGACGTACGGAAGTGGTTCGGCGAGGACGACCCGTGGGTGGAGCGCCCGAATCCGTCCCGCGGTGAGTTCTTCGCCGAGGTGATGGCGGAGAGCGCCGACGGCTGGCGGCCGGTCTTCTCCCGCCGCCAGATGCTGAGGTCCCGCGAGACCTGGGTCTTCGAGGCGCACTGGGAGGAGCTGGCCCAGGTGCAGTGCCCGGCGCTGGTGGTCCGCGGCCTGGACGGCGAGCTGGGGCGGGCGGAGTCGCAGGAGATGGTCCGGGTGCTGCCCCGCGGTGAGTACGCGGAAGTGGCCGACGCGGCCCATCTGGTCCACTACGACCAGCCCGAGGCGTGGCGGGCGGCGATAGAACCGTTCCTGGACGCGGTGGTCGCGCAGTAGGGAGAAGCCGGCGGGCAGCCCCCGGCCCACCCCCCCCCCACACACACAGCTCACCCCTTGCTGACCGCCAGGAGGATCTCCGGCAGCCGGCCGGCCGCCTGGGGTGCGGCCGCGCGCAGGCCGCCCCAGGCCGCCGCCGCCCCGTACAGCGCGCCCAGCGGCAGCAGGATCCACAGATACGGCTCGTTGCCGGTGACATGCAGCGCGATCAGCAGGGCGATCACCGGTGAGCAGAGCAGGGCCGCCGAGACCATGCCGCCGAAGATGGAGATCCAGGCGAGCCCCGCCTGGCCCGGGGCGATGTTCTTGTGGGCGTTGTCCTGCGGGATGGAGTACGGGAAGCGGGCCGAGGTCACGGCGCCCGTCCCCAGCATCGCGCCGAGCAGTGCGAACGCCAGCCCCATCGCCTCGGGCAGCGCGCCCCAGTCGCTGAGCAGCCCGGCCGTGACCACCGTGACCAGCGCCGTGTACGGGACGGTGATCAGGGCGAGTGCCAGGGCGCGCGACCGCAGTTCGGCGTACGCGTCCCCGGGCGACGAGATGGTCTGCGCGACCATCCAGAACGCCGAGGTGTCCTGGCCGAACTGGTTGTACATCTGGATGCCGAGCATCCCCGCGGCGAAGCACGAGAAGTAGATGGAACCGCTGCCCTGCACCGCGTTGAGCAGCGGCACGATCAGCCCGATCGCGAGCGAGGCGATCCACGCGGCCTTGGTCTTCGGGTCGCGCCAGATATAGCGCAGGGTCCTGAGCATCACCGTGCCCGTACGGCCTTCGGGCAGCAGCCGCGAGAAGCCCCCCGCCGACTCCTTGCGGCCCGGCCCGGCCGCCGCGAGTGTCGAGCCGTCCGGCGAGGTCATCAGCCGGACGAGGGTGCGCCGCCAGGCACGGAGCATGATCACCAGGAAGGCCGCGGCGATGGCGAGTTGGGCCACGGCCGTTCCGTACGAGCCGGCGCTCGCCGAGTGGACCGCGCCGATCGCGGAGGCCGGCGGCAGCCACCGCACCACGTCCCCGGTCGGGTCGAGCGCGGAGAGCCCGCCGGCCCTGCCGAGCCGCTGCGCCCCGAAGTTGACCGCCTGGATACCGATCGCGATCACCAGACCGCTCAGTACGGCGAGATCGCGGCCCTTGCGCGAGGTGAGCAGCCGGACGTTGGCGGCGGCCACCGCCCGCGCCAGCGCCACACAGCTCAGCACGGTGAGCGGAACGGCGATGACGGCGGCCACCGCGGCCGCCGCGTTCGTCGCCACCGCGAAGGCGGAACCGACCGCCAGGCAGAGCGTGAACAGCGGTCCGATGCCCACCAGCGAGGCGGCGAGCAGGGCCCGTACGAGCGGTTCCGGACGCAGCGGCAGCATCACCAGACGGCTCGGGTCCAGCGTCTCGTCCCCGCCGGGGAAGAACAGCGGCATCGCCGCCCATCCCACCGCGAGCACCAGCGTGAGGATGACGGTCAGCGTGCCCGCGTGCGCGCGGCCGTGCAGCAGGACGAGGCCGAGGAGCAGCAGCACCGCGAAGAACAGGGAGACGGCGACCGACGCGATGTACGCGGCTCTGCGGCCCGACGACTGGCGCAGGCCGTTGCGGAGCAGGGAGAGCTTCAGCCGGATGAAGACGGCGGTGAGGGAGGGGGCGGGCCGCCGGGTGTCCGGGGCGGCGGCGGTCGTCGCGGTCATCGCGGGCTCCCGCCCAGCCAGTCGAGGCTGTCCCCGGCGTGCCTGCCGTGCGCGCCGACCAGTTCGAGGAAGGCCTCCTGGAGGGAGGGTGCCGTTCCGCGTACCTCCGCGAGCGGGCCCTGTGCGCGGATCCGGCCGCCCGCCATCACCGCCACCCAGTCGCAGAGCGACTCGACCAGTTCCATCACATGGCTGGAGAAGACGACCGTCGCGCCGGAGCGGGTGTAGCGCTCCAGCACACCGCGGATCGTCTGAGCGGAGACCGGGTCGACACCCTCGAACGGCTCGTCCAGGAAGAGCACTTCGGGGTTGTGCAGCAGCGCGGCGGCCAGCCCGATCTTCTTGCGCATCCCGGTCGAGTAGTCGACCACCAGTTTGTGCTGGGCGCCCGCCAGGTCGAGTACGTCCAGGAGCTGGGTGGCCCGTTTGTCGACCTCGGTGCCGGGCAGTCCGCGCAGCCGCCCGCTGTACGCGAGGAGTTCACGCCCCGACAGCCGCTCGAACAGCCGCAGTCCCTCGGGCAGTACGCCGATCCGGGACTTGACCGCTACGGGGTCCTGCCAGACGTCGTGGCCCGCCACTTCGACGGTGCCCTGGTCCGGCCTGAGCAGGCCCGTCACCATGGACAGGGTGGTGGTCTTGCCCGCGCCGTTGGGGCCTACCAGGCCGATGAACTGGCCCGCGGGCAGATCGAGATCGATCCCGGCGACCGCGATCTGCTCCCCGAACCGCTTCCACAGTCCCTTTACCCGTACGGCTGCCTGGTCCGGCATGGTGCAGCGCCTTTCGGAGTCCCAGCTCTTGCGCCCACCCTACGGTCGCTTGCCGCCAGGCCGGGCCCCGCACCGGGACCCGGTTTCCGGCCGCCCGCCGTACTCGACCCGCTGTCGGCGTCCCGGGCCCGACTCCCTACCGGCTACCGGTGGTCCGGGTTTCCTGGCCGCAGGCGTACGCGAGGGAGCCGGCCAGCTCGTCCGCGTCGGGCAGCCAGCGGTTGGCGGCCGTCGGCCGCCGCGCCCACTGCACGGCCCCGGCGGCCCCGACCCGGGTGGGCGGCGCCGCGACGTAGTCGCCCTTGCCACGGACCGCCAGATCGATCGTGGACGGCGCCCACCCCAGCCTCCGTACCAGATCAGGCACTTTGGCCCCGGCGCCCGGCAGTACGAAGAAGAGCATCCGGCGGTGGGGCGTGCAGGTCACCGGGCCGAGTGTGACGTCCATCCGCTCCATCCGGGCCAGCGCGAGGAAGCCCGCGGTCTCGGGCACGTCGATGGCGTCGAAGGTCCGCCCGGTCGGCAGCAGGATCGAGGCCCGCGGCTGCTTGGACCACAGGGCGCGGGCGGCGGTGGCGCTGCCGGTGGCCTCGGCCGCCCAGTCGGGGCGCGTGGGGTGTGCGCCGGGCGCGAAGCACGCGGCGTCCCCGCAGGAGCAGCGCTCGACACCGCCCCTCGCCTCCAGCCAGGTGCCGGGGAGCACGTTCCAGTGCCGCTCCTCCGCGTACCGTACGGCGCTGTCCAGCAGCAGTTCTGTGCGCTGCTGGGGGATCTGTGCGGCCTGCGTGCCCGTGCTGGTCTCTTTCACGAACAGCTCAACTCCCGCCGCCACCTGGGGTTACGGGGCCAACACGCCCGGGAGAGCGGTACTTTGACGGCATACGGGGCGCATGGAGGCATGGGCGGGGGCGCGCAGGCGAATGCACCCCCTGGAGGGGGTATCCCTCAGCAGGATGCAAGAAGAATGCCGGGATTACTCCCGTCTTTCACCGCATTCTCCCGACATTTCCCGGGCAGTGATCAACCCGACCGGATCAGTGATCGCCGCACGTATCAGGGGGTATTCATGGCCGCCAGGCCTCTCGTCGCCCGTCAGCCCAATGAACGGCTGCAGGCACTCATCCAGGAAGCCGGCTGCTCCAACGCCGGTCTCGCCCGTCGCGTGAACATGGTGGGGGCGGAGCGCGGTGTCGATCTCCGCTACGACAAGACGTCCGTCGCGCGATGGCTGCGCGGGCAGCAGCCGCGTGGCCGGGCGCCGGGCATCATCGCCGAGGCGCTGGGCCGCAAGCTCGGCCGTACGGTCACGATCGACGAGATCGGGATGGCCGACGGAAAGAACCTGGCCTCCGGGGTCGGGCTGCAGTTCTCGCCGACCGTGCTCGGCGCGATCGAGCAGGTCTGCGAGCTGTGGCGCAGCGACGTCGGGCGCCGCGACTTCCTCTCCGGATCCACGGTCGCCGCGTCCGCGCTGGTAGAGCCCAGCCGGGACTGGCTGATCACCGGAGCGGACCCGCAGGTGGCGCGGGCCGCCGGGGCGCGGGTCGGGCCGTCCGACGTCCAGGCGGTACGGGCGACGACCGCCGCGCTCACCGAGCTCGACCACCGGTTCGGCAGCGGCCATGTCCGGCCGATCGTCGTGCACTACCTGAACAGCGTGGTGTCCGGGCTGCTGGCCGGTTCGTACCGCGACGGGGTGGGCCGCGAGCTGTTCGCCGCCGTCGCCAGGCTGACCGAACTCGCCGGGTACATGGCGGTCGACACCGGTCAGCCGGGACTCGCCCAGCGCTACTACATCCAGGCCCTGCGGCTGGCCCAGGCGGCGGGCGACCGCGGCTACGGCGGGTATGTGCTGGCCGCTTCGATGAGCCACCTCGCGGCTGAGCTGGGCACCCCGCGCGAGATCGCGCAGCTCGCGCGGGCGGCCCAGGAAGGCGCGCGCGGGCGGGTCACGCCGCGCGCCGAGTCGATGTTCTACGCGGCGGAGGCGCGCGGCCACGCGCTGATGGGCGACGCACGGGCCACCGAGGCGGTGGCGGGCCGGGCCCTGGCGGCGATGGACCGCGCGGAGTCCGGTACGGACGCGGGCGACGACCCGGAGTGGATCGCCCACTTCGACGGCGCGTATCTGGCGGACGAGCTGGCGCACTGCCACCGCGACCTGGGCCAGGGCGCGGCGGGCGAGAGCCGCGCCGAGGAGGCCCTGGCCGGCCTGCCGGAGACGAAGGCCCGCCGCCGGGGGATCGGTCTGGTCCTGCTGGCCACGGCGCAGCTCCAGCAGCGAGAGGTGGAACAGGCCTGCCGGACGGGGACCCGCGCGGTGGAACTGCTGGGCACGGTGCGGTCGGGCCGGGGGGCGGACTATCTGGACGACCTGCGGGGGCGGCTGGAGCCGTTCGGGGAGGAGACGGTGGTCCGGGAACTGGGGGCGCGGATGGACATCCTGGCGGCGTAGTGGCCCGGGCGCCGGGGCGAAGTCGCCGAGGGAAGACGCCGAGGGAAGACGCCGGGGGAAGGGGAAGCGGAAGGAGGCGGCGGCGGGCCGGTGCCCGGGATCAGGAGGCTGTGCACCGCCCCGGCCCGTCCTGTGTGCGGGCTGTGGCAACCCGCGTACGGCAGGGGCGAGAACAAGCCAACCGGTCCGTGCGCGCACCTCCGCCGCCCCAGAAACAGCGCCGGGTGCCCCGCATGTGTTACATCGCACACCCCCATCCACCGCCCCGTGGCAGACGCGTCGGTTCACCCGGTAGCGTGAACCGACGATTCCGTAGGTCCACGTGCAGTAGGAGTCCCGGTGACGCAGAACGGACAGGGCGACGAGCCGCAGCTTCCAGCTGTGCGGCGCGCGCACGAAGGTGTCGTACTGCCGTCCGACGGGAGTGGTCCGTGGATCCCGGAAGTCGCGGGCGAGCACACGATCCCGGCCGGTGGCCAGCCGTGGGGCCAGCCCTGGGGGCCGCAGGACGGCGGACCCCAGCCGCCCCAGCAGCAGCCTCCGCACATACCGCAGCAGCCGCACCAGCAGCAGCTGCCCCCGCCGCCCCAGCAGCAGCTTCCGCAGCCGTACCAGCAGCAGGCGCAGCAGCAACCGCAGCCCCAGCAGCCGCAGTTCCCGCAGCACATGCCGCCGCAGCAACGGCCGTACGAGCAGCCGTACCAGCAGCAGCCGCCGGCGTCGCAGCCGCTGCCCCCCGCCGCGCAGCAGTATCCGTCGCACGGGCAGCAGCAGAACATGGCGCAGAACCCGGCACAGAGCCCGCAGATGCCGGCGCACAACCCGGCGCACAATCCCGCGCACGGTGCACCGCAAACCCCTTCGTTCGCACAGCCGTTGCCCCCCGAGGCCGTTCCGGGCGCAGGCGACAGCGATGCGACGCAGTTCATCGCCCCCGTCCCCGCGCCGCCCGGGAACCCGGCGGAGTCCACCCAGTACCTGGGCTACCACCAGCAGTCCGGGCCCGCTCCGGCAGCCGCTGGGTCCGACGCGGACCCCACGCAGTTCCTGCCGCCGGTCCCGCCCGCCCCCTCCAGCGCTCCCTACGGCATCAGACCCGGAGCCCCCGAGGACCGGCAGCCGCCCGCCGAGTTCGACAATCTCTTCCGTACGGACAACGCGGCAGGTCCGCAAGCAGCCGGTGAGACGCAGCAGTTGCCGCGCTTCGACCCCCAGCCTCCCTACGGCAACGCTCCGTACGGCGGCGGCGCCCCGCACAACGCGCCGCCCGGCAACGACCCGTACGGCCGGCCGCAGCAACCCGGCGCGCAGCAGCCGCAGTACGCCCCGGAGCCGCCCTCCCGGGCCGACGCCGGAACAGCCAGGCGCAAGTCCCGTACGCCGGTCATCGCCGCTGTCGTCGTCGGCTGCGCCGTCATCGGCCTCGGCGCCGGTGCGCTGCTCAGCGGAGGCGGCTCCGACAAGAAGGACGACCAGCAGCCCGCGGGCGCCACATCGACCACCGGCTCGAAGGCGGCCCCCGAGGCCGCGAAGGACCCGGCGCAGCCGCAGGCCGTCGCGCTCGACAAACTGCTCGCCGACAGCAACAACAGCCGCTCAGCGGTGATCGCGGCGGTCGGCAGCATCCGCTCCTGCCAGAACCTGCCGAAGGCGGCGTCGGACCTGCGTGGCGCGGCCAAGCAGCGCCACGCGCTGGTGACCCGGCTCGGCACGCTCTCGGTCGACAAGCTGCCGGACCACGCCAAGCTGACCGCAGCGCTGACCACGGGGTGGAACGCCTCGGCGACCGCCGACGAGCAGTACGCGGACTGGGCCCACGCCGTCGCGGCGAATGGCAAGAAGGAGTGCAAGCACGGCCATGCCAAGCGCACTCCGGCGGCCGGCCGCGGGGACGCGGCCAGCGGTCAGGCCACCGCGGCGAAGAAGGAGGCGTCGACCCTGTGGAACGCCATCGCGGACAAGTACAGCCTGACGCAGCGCAGGGGCGACCAGCTCTGACGGCCGGGGGACGACGGCGGGGACGGCCGCGCAGGCAGTCTCCGCCTCGCTTGACGCCTGGCTTGGCGAAGAACACAAAGGGCACAGGGGCGGGGCGCCCCCCGCCTGTCTCACTCCGACAGTGACGCCTTCTCCAGCGTCGGCCCCACATCCACGGCGCCCTTCCGCAGTGCCACCAGCCGCCCCCCGCGCACCACTTGGCAGGTCACCCGGTGGTTCACCAGCCGGGGGAAGTCCCGCGACGCCAGCATGTCCTGGAAGCGCCACCGCAGGGTGGGGGTGAGCCCCCCGGTCCGCACGGCGAGCCCGCCGTCGAGCGCCCCGGTCAGGTCGTCCGCCGTGACGTGGTCCTTGCCGAGCGACTCGATGACCTCCTTCAGCGCGGTGTACGCGATCCAGGTGGTCTCCACGCCGGCGTCGGCCGGGTCGACCCTGTTGTCGTTGAAGGCGTACTTGTCGATCACGTCGCGCATCGGCTGCCAGCGCGGATCCCCCGCCACCGGGTACCAGCCGGTGATGTACGCGCCCTCGTACGGCCCGTCCTTGCCGCCCGTGCTGTCGACCAGGCCCTGCCCGACGCTGCCCAGCACCGAGGCGATCCGCACCTGCCGGCCCGGCCCCTCCGGCGGGCCGGACCCCTCCTGCCGTCGGAACGAGTCGACGAACGTCTGCGTACGGTCGCCGAGCACCGCACTCACACACCCCGTGCCGGTCCCGCTGCCGGTCGTCCCGCCATCGGTCGTCCCGCTGCCGGAGGACAGCGCGCCCGGCGTGCCGGCCCCCGTGCCAACGGCTCTGAGCGCCTCGGCGGCCTGCGCGCCGTACTCACTCGCGTCCTCGGTGGTGGGGATGTCCTCGGCCGGGCCCCGGCCGCCCTCCCCGAGACCGGTGTCGAGGAGGTTCGGCAGCTCGTCGCCGTCGACGGTCTCGGGCCTGACCAGCGCGACCCGGTCGCAGTCCCGGGCGAGCTGCCGCCCGCTGCCCGCGAGCAGGGACGCCTGGCCGCCGTTGACCGGGTAGGAGAGCGCGGAGCGGAACTCCTCGCTGGAGACGCCGTATCCGCCGATGTACGGGATGCCCGCCGCTTCGAGCGGCGGCATGAACGACTGGCCGTAGAGGCTGTACGAGCCGACGACCGCGACCACGCCCTCCTTGACCGCCCGCTCGGCGCAGTTCCCGGCGCCTATCAGGTCGTTGTGGTCGTTGCAGGTGAGGACGCGGAGCCGGTGGCCGTCGATACCGCCCCTGGCGTTGACCCAGCGGGCGTAGGCGGCGGCCATGGCCGGCATCCCCGGCATATTGGTCGCCCGGGTGGACTCGGGGGCCCAGGTCATGACGGTGACGGTGTCCCTGGACCCGCCCTGCTCCCCGGGCAGCGACCCGCAGCCGGCGACCAGCGAGGAGGAGGCCCCGGCTGCGGTGCAGAGCGCGAGGACGGTGAGGGAGCGTCGCCAACCGGTCATGGTCGGAAACCCTGCCGCCCCGCGGGTAACGCGGCGGTGGCCCGACCTCAACGCTGGGTGACGGCGGAGTGAATTACGGGGGTCCGGCAGACTCCGTCCGGCGGGAACGTACGATCGAAATTGTGCAAGGTTCCCCGAACGCTTCCCGCCGCGCCCGTCGCTCCACCACCATGGACGGCATGCCGTTGACTGACATGCCGTGGTGGCGCTGGCGCGCCAATGTGCGCTCCGCGCTGCATATGCTCTCCGATCCGGCCTTCCACCAGGAGTGCTGGCTGGCGGGCCGGGAGGAGTACGGGGACATCACCGACGCCGTGTACCGGCTGGTCGAGGACACCTGGCTCGACAACTGGTCCGCCGAGAAGTACGTCGGGACGGTCTTCCGGGACTCCGGTGAGGCCGCACTCGTGGACGTGGCCGTGCTCCGCGTGCTGCGCATCATGCACCAGGTCGGGGCAGATGCTCCCGTATCGGTCTATATGGAGCACCACGGCTGGCCGGAGGCGGTACGGGCCGCGCGCGAGGCCCATATCCGACTGGCGGCTGCCGACGGTGACGACCCCGATGTGGCGCCGCGCACCCTGGAAGTGCTCCGCATCGTGACCAGGGCGGCCTGACGGCCGACGGTTGTGGCACCCTGCTGTCATGACCGACCAGTACGTCCTCACGCTTTCCTGCCCGGACAAACAGGGCATTGTGCATGCCGTGTCGAGCTACCTGTTCATCACGGGATGCAACATCGAGGACAGCCAGCAGTTCGGGGACCGGGACACCGGCCTCTTCTTCATGCGGGTGCACTTCGCTGCCGAGCAGCCGGTGTCCCTGGAGAAGCTCCGTGCGAGTTTCGCCGCCGTCGGTGACGCCTTCGACATGGACTGGCAGCTGCACCGCGCCGAGGACCGGATGCGGATCGTCCTGATGGTCAGCAAGTTCGGCCACTGCCTGAACGACCTGCTCTTCCGCTCCCGTACGGGCGCGCTGCCCGTCGAGATCGCCGCTGTGGTCTCCAACCACCAGGACTTCGCCGAGCTGGTCGGCTCGTACGGCATCCCCTTCCACCACATCCCGGTGACGAAGGACAACAAGGCGGCGGCCGAGGCCGAGCTGCTCGACCTGGTCCGCAGGGAGAACGTCGAGCTGGTGGTGCTCGCCCGCTATATGCAGGTCATCTCCGACGACCTCTGCAAGGCGCTGAACGGCCGGATCATCAACATCCATCACTCCTTCCTGCCGAGCTTCAAGGGCGCGAAGCCGTACCACCAGGCACATGCGCGGGGCGTGAAGGTGATCGGGGCGACGGCGCACTATGTGACGGCCGACCTCGACGAGGGGCCGATCATCGAGCAGGAGGTCGAGCGGGTGGGCCACGAGGTCACCCCCGACCAGCTGGTCGCGATCGGGCGGGACGTGGAGTGCCAGGCGCTGGCGCGGGCGGTGAAGTGGCATGCGGAGCACCGGATCCTGCTGAACGGGCACCGCACGGTGGTGTTCACGTAGGCGCGTGGCCGCCGTTCGTTGGGCCGAGCGGACTTCGGAAGGAACGAAGTCCCGGAGAACGCACTCCGGAGAACCCTCCGGAGGGACGCACTTCAGAAGAACGCACTCCAGTAAGGAAGTTCCGCCATTCCCATCGAGGCACTGCAGATTCCCACCCCCGACGGCCGGGCCGACGCTTTCGCCGCCTTCCCCGACGACGGCGAGCGGCACCCGGGCGTCCTGATGTACGCGGACGCCTTCGGCATCCGCCCCGTGATCCGGGAGTTGGCCCGCGAACTGGCCGGGCACGGGTACTACGTGCTCGTCCCCAACTTCTTCTACCGGCACGGCCCGACACCGCTGTTCGACCTTCCCGAGCGCATCGGTGAAGAGGCCAGGACCGGGCTCATCGCCCAGCTGATGCCCTTGATCAAGGCGCACACCGCCGAACGCGTCCTGAGCGACGCCGACGCCTACCTCACGTTCCTCACCGGCCGGCCCGAGGTCGCCGCCGGACCGGTCGCGGTGACCGGCTACTGCATCGGCGGCCTCCTGGCGATGCGTACCGCCGCGGCCCACCCCGGCCAGGTGGCCGCCGTCGCCGGATTCCACGGCCCCGTGGGCACCGACGCGTCCGACAGGCAGCAGCTCCTGTCCACGCTCACCGCCCAGGTCCACCTCGGCCACGCCGCAACCGACTTGACGCCCGAGACCCTCGGCGAGCTCAACCAGGCCCTGGACGCCGCGGGTGTCGACTACACCTCGGAGATCTACCCCGGCACCATCCACGGCTTCACCATGTCCGACACCGACGCCTTCAGCCCCGCCGGACTGCGACTGCACTGGGAGCGCCTGCTCCCCCTGCTCGGCCGCACCCTGGCCAACGGCTGAGCCCGGCTGCCGCGCTGCATCACCCTGCCGCGCTGCATCCTGAAGCGCTACATCCGGCTGAGCGACGCCGCGGCGAACAGCACGTCCCGGATGGCCTCGCGGTCGCCCTCCTGCCCGGCGACCGCCTCCTCCGGCTCCACGTGTCCCGCCGCCAGTTGGCAGAACTCCACGCCGTCCAGGGCGACATGTGCCACCGCGTGGTCCGGTGAGCCCTTCGTGGCGGGGGAGTCCAGGGCGATGTACCAGTCGCCGCCGCCCGCGCCCTCGATCTCCAGTCGCAGCGAACGGCCCGGCTTCCCTTCCGGCACCGGCCCGCGGGCCGGGCTCGCCAGTCCGGAGCGGCGGCGGCCCGCCAGCGTGGTGGGCAGCATCCGGGCCGCCAGGTCGATCATGAGGTGGAGATGGGACGAGGCCGGCGGGTCGTACGGATAGTCCACGGCGTCCGCGATGTCCCCGGCGTGCAGCCAGCACTCGAAGGCCCGGTCCAGGAGCGAGTCCCGCAGCGGCAGGCTGAACTCCCCGTACGGTACGGAGACCTCCGGGACGTCCTGGCCCGCGAAGGAGACCGTACGGATCAGGGCGTGGCTCCGCTCGCGCCACGGCTCGCGGATCGTACGGCCCGGGGGAGCGGCGAGCGCCCGCCAGTACCGCTCGGTGCGCTCCGCGGGGGAACGCGGCGGCTCGCTGCCCGGGATCCCGTCCAGTCCGTCGTCGAGGCCGAGCGCGGTCGAGACCAGGCCGTCGACGGTCAGCAGATGGCCGATGACACCGGCGACGGTCGTCCGCCGGGAGGTGGCGTGGTCCTCCTCGTACCACTTCAGCCGTACCGGGGCGTGCCACTCGGCGCCGCCGAAGTCGTTCAGCAGGGCGTCCAGCCTGGCGGTCTCCGCGTCGTACGGCGCCGCCCACCCCGGGACCGGGATCCGGGCCGGCCTGCGGCCCAGGCAGCCCTGGAGCACCCGTGACCGCAGCAGCGGGTCGAGGTCGAGGTTCCGTTCGGTGTGCAGCAGCGCCACGGCGTCCCGCAGCCGCAGCGCCTCGTCCGCACAGGGCGCGCAGTCGGTGAGGTGGTCCTCGACCGCCTCGGTCTCCTCGGGGGAGCAGGCCGCCAGCGCCCAGGCGCCGAGCAGCGACTTCAGGACCTTGTGCGAGAGCTTCACCGGCGGCGTCGGGACAGGAGGCGTCGGAAGGAAGGCCAGGTCGTCGGCGGCCTCGCGCGGTCCCGGTATCCGAGACGGCAGGTCCTCGTCGGGGCGTCCGGCCGGCTCCTCGGCGGCGCCCGTCACAGGGCACGGCCGTATCCGGGCGGGGAGGCCCCTTCGGCGGGCCGGGTGTTGGCCGTGGAGAGCAGCTGGAGCCCGAGCCTGAGCCGCCGCCGTGCCTCGTCCTCGGTGACTCCGAGGTCGGCCGCGGTCTGGCGGTAGTCCCTGCGCTGGAAGTACGCGAGCTCCAGCGCGGCGCGCAGCGGCGCGGGCATGGACGTCACGATGTAGTCGGCGCGGGCCGCAGCCGACGCCTTGCGCACCTTCTGCTCAAGCTCTTCCGTCTCCTCAGTGGTGGATTCACCGCGGGCGGCGAGAGAGGCGGTCTCGGCCTGGCGCAGCCGCCTGACGGCCTGGCGGTGGGCGAGGGTGGCCACCCAGGAGCGCATGGAACCGTGCTTCGGCTCGTACTCCTCCGGGTTCTCCCAGACGTGCACGAAGACCTCACGCGTGACGCGGTCGGCCGCGTCGTCGTCGTCCAGCACGCGGTGGGCCAGGCTGTGTACGAGGGAGGCGAAGCGGTCGTACAGCTCGCCCAGCGCGGCTGCCTCACCCCGCGCGAGCCGCTGCTGCATCCTGCGGTCCCACCGGGGTGGTGCGTCCTTCGGCATGAGTCCCCCAAACATCTGCCCCTCGTCCCTTTCGACAGTAACCGCAGGGCCTGCGGAGTGCGCCTGTTTGTACCAAGTGCGGTCGCGGAGCGGTCCGGGGTGATAGTGAGGCCCCGCGGTTCACACACCTGTCCGGCCATTTGACCGGCCACGTCGATGGTGACT
The DNA here is from genome assembly GCF_041433995.1 of Streptomyces sp. NBC_00466. Taxonomy (NCBI): domain Bacteria; kingdom Bacillati; phylum Actinomycetota; class Actinomycetes; order Kitasatosporales; family Streptomycetaceae; genus Streptomyces; species Streptomyces sp. NBC_00466. The sequence continues at coordinate 3,969,969 of NZ_CP107896.1, forward strand.
TGGTGTGATCTCTTCTGTGCGGAATCGTCCGCGTGTTTATGGTGGGGACGGTGTTTCATGAGCGGTCGGTGGGGCAGCCGCCCGTGTGGAACGCAAACTTCCGGATCTTACCGGACCGGCAGACCGACAGCGGAGAGGTCCAGTCCCGTGATGCTGAACGTGATCGAAGCCGAACGCGGTGTATGGCTCGTCCTGCGCATATCGGGCGAAATGGACCTGGTGAGCTCCCCCGAGGTCCGGCAGCGGGTCCATGACGCGGTGGCCGTGGGCTGCCACGACGTGGTGCTCGACCTGTCGGACGTGGTGTTCTGCGACTCCAGCGGCGTCGGTGTACTGATCGCGGCCCGCAGACTGATGCGCTCCTGCCAGGGCCGGCTGCGCCTGATCCTGCCCGGCGGCGGCGAAGTGGACGGCCTGTCGGGCCAGGGCGGCGCCGCACATGTGAACAAGGTGCTGGCGGCGCTGGGCGTCCGGCGGCTCTTCGAGGTGTACGCGGACGTGTCCGACGCCACGGCGGACGACGCGCAGCCGATCTCGGCGTAGCGGGGCCCGGACCTGCCCCGGTCGTGGCCCGGCGGCGCCGGGTGATCACGCCGGGTTCGCGCCCGGAGTGCGCTTGATCCCGCGCCGCACGAGCAGCTCGCGACGGGTGACCGGGGTGACCGGGCGGTGCCCCACCACCGGTACCGCCGACCGCACTTGAGTGACGGAGCGTGTGAGTACGAGGTCCGTATCCGTGGCCGTCCTGGCGGGGATTTTCGCACAGTGCCATCTACGCACAGGTGCTGAGAGACCGGCTGGACCGAACGGGTGTGCGCTCGGCCTGTTGTGCATGACACAGCGGGAACTGGGTCACTGATCGGGTCAGGACCGAGGACTTCCGAGAAGGGTGTGTGCGGTGGGCCGTGCGCTGATTGTCGTCGATGTGCAGAAGGACTTCTGTGAGGGTGGCAGCGTCCCGGTGAAGGGCGGTGCGGACCGGGCCGCCGCCATCGCCGAACTCGTACGGGCCTCGGCGGGCAGCCAGTACGAGCAGATCGTCGCGACCCGGGACCACCACTACGACCCGGGCAGTCACTTCTCCGACCATCCGGACTACAAGAACTCCTTCCCCGTGCACTGCGTGGCCGGCAGCGAGGGAAGCGACTTCCACCCCGGCTTCGCGTCCACTGCGGACTCGGACGTGGTCGACGAGGTCTTCTTCAAGGGCGCCCACTCCGCGTCGAAGAGCGGCTTCGAAGGCGCGACCGAGAACGGCACACGGCTGGCCGACTGGCTCCGCGCCCAGAACATCACCGATGTCGACGTGGTCGGTATCGCCACCGACCACTGTGTGAAGGCCACCGCCATGGACGCCGTCAAAGCGGGGTTCGCCGCACGTGTCCTGCTCGACTACACCGCGGGCGTCGCCCCCGACACCACCGCCGAGGCCCTGACCGAGATGCGGAGCGCGGGCATCGAACTCACCGGTCAGCCCGTCGTCCACAGCTGAGGTCCGGCCGGGGCCCCGGCCTGCTGCGGGGCCCGGTCTACGTCGGACTGCCGTACAGGGTCATCTCGGCGATGCCGGCGATGGTCTGGCCGCCGCCTCCGGTGACGTCGGTGATCACGGCGCGGACGGAGCGTATGCCGGTGGCGGTGAACGTTTCGGGGAGGGTGGTCTGGCCGCTGCGGGTGAGCTGGTTCAGGACAGTGGTCCAGGAGCTGCCGTCGGTGGAGACCTGCAGGTCGTAGGTGTAGGTGCTGCTGTCCTTGCCCCAGTGGACGCGGACACCGGCCAGTGTGAAAGGGACGGCCAGTTCGGCGGTGAGGGTCTGCGGGGTGGAGGGGCCGGAAGCACTCCAGCCGGTGCCGAACGTGGTGTTGCCGTCGAAGGCCTTGTCCGGTTCGAAGCCGGGAGCGTAGCTGGAGGCGGTCACGGTCGTGATCCGGTCACGGGCGATCTCCGGGCCCGGGGCGACCGGGGGCGCACCGCCCGTGGTGCCGGGGGGTATCGCGCGGAACTCCCGGATGCCGGGAATGTGCCCGGCCGCGGAGCGGATGTCGACCCGGACATGGCGTGTTGTGGTGTGCACGCTGTGGGTGACCGTGCCGGCCCTGGTGGTGTTGGTGGTCTCGTCGACCGCGGTGGTCCAGGTCTTCGCGTCGTCGGAGGTGAGAATCGAGTACTGGCAGGCGTCCAGCGCTGTGGCCCAGACGATTTGGAAGCCGTCGAGGGGGAACCGCTGGTCCAGGTCGACCTGCCACCACGCCGTGCCGGTTCCGGCGGCGAGCCATTGGGTGGTCTCGTCGTCGTCCACGGCATTGCCGGGCATGTTGCCCGTGCCCTGCGCCGTACTCGACGCGGTGGTCTTTTTGAACAGTGCCGGGTTCTGGGTTCCCTGGTCCTCCAGGGTGGCGATGTCCTGCCACGCGCTGTGGTGTCCGTCGGCGACGGCTGGTGCGGTACTGGGCCGGGTCTGCAGCGTGTGATGGGCGGCGCGCAGGCCGTCGGCGGTGACCGTGACGGTGACCGGGCCGCTGCGGGTGCCGGTGGCGATCAGCGCGTAGCCGATTCCGGCCTGCACCTTCTGGGTCTCCACGGCGATCCGCGGGATGCCCGCGCCGACCAGGTTGCCATGGCCGGCGACGCTGACCGCGACGGTGTGAGCGGAGTCCGGGACCACGGTGCCGTGTTCGTCGACGACCTTGATGAAGACGGGCATCAGGTCACGGCCGTCGGCCACCGGCTGGATGCGGGACAGCGCCTGGGTGTAGGTGCGGAGCGTCTGTACCCAGGCGGTGGGGAGCGGGCTGCCGCGCAGCATCCCCAGGTGGCGGACAAGTGACGGCAGTTGGTCCGGGCTGATCCGGTCGAGCAGCGGGGCGACGTCGTCCGGTCCGGCCGCCCCGCCCAGGCAGTGGGTCAGCAGTTCGGTCAGCGCGTCGCGCACTCCCGCGTCGTCGGGTTCGATCTCTATGTGGTGAGCGGCACCGGGCGTGCGCACGGTGTGGGTGGCGATCCGCTTGCCGTGGAGGTAGCCCTCGGCGGTGAGTTCACCCGCCCGGAAGGACGGCAGGTCGAAGAGGTAGTACGGGCTGCCGCCCTTGGCAGCGACATGCGGCGCGGTCGCGGCGTTCTCGGCCCGGGTCCTGGCTGCCAGCAGTTTGCCGTCCCGGTAGAGCCGCACGGTGTCGGCGTTGCTGAAGACCATGACCTTCCGGCTGGACGACGCGGTGTAGGCACTGGCGATGTGGACCACGGGTCCGAGGCCCGTGATGTCTTCGGCCGGCCGCATCGATTTGAGCCAGTGGTAACAGAACTTGGGGTAGCGGTCGATGTCGACCACGCCGGACTTCTGGTAGACGTCGTTGGTTCCGTAGTCCTCGAAGACCCAGAGGAAGTAGCCGCCGATACGGTCGTTGGCGTCCAGACCGCCCCAGTCCCAGTAGCCGTCGCCGTTGAGATAGCGCTGCCGGATCTCCACCTGCTGTATCAGGGCGCTCTCACCGTCGTCCCGGCCGGCTCGGGACGGGTCCTCCCAGTCGCCCCATTCGCGGGTCAGGAACGGCTTCGTGGGGGCCGGGTCGGAGCCGTCGGGGTTGACGACCTTGTAGTTCACGTCGTAGTGCTGCCGGCCCCACTCACCGAAGTCGGCGGCGGTGAACATCTGGTCGGACGGCATCTCCGCGTGGGCGATGGCGGTGGCCTGCCGGGCCCAGGACTCCGGTACCGCGGTCTCGTTGAGCGCGGTCTCCCACAGGATGACCGAGGGGTGGTTGCGGTCCCGGCGGATCATACGGGCGATGTCCGCGTGCGTGCGGTCGACGAACGTCGGGTCGCCGTTCCAGTACTGCCAGCCGGGCTCGCAGGCCACCACCAGCAGTCCGAGTTCGTCGGCCGCGTCGAGGAACGCGGGGGCGTGCGGGTAGTGCGCGGCCCGTACCGCGTTGAAGCCGCCCAGTTTGAGCCGCAGGGCCTCGCGGTACTGGAGTGAGGCCGGTGCCGCGTCGCCGATGTAGGCATAGTTCTGATGGCAGTTGGCGCCGCGCAGATAGAGCCGTTCGCCATTGAGCCAGAAGCCGTCCGCCCGGTAGTCGATACGGCGGATGCCGGTCATCGTGGTCAGCGAGTCGGTGGGGTGGCCCTCGCACGAGACCCGGCTGTCCAGCCGGTACAGGTGCGGGTGGTCGGGGTGCCACAGTTCGGGCCTGCGGACGGTGAGGTTCTGGACGAAGTCGTGTCCCTCGCCCGACGCGGTGTTCGCCGTCGCGGTGGCGTCGGCAACAGCCGTACCGTCCGGCGCGAACAGGGTGGATGTCAGCGTCACGTGGCGGTCCGCGCGGGTGCCGTTGCGTACGTGTGTCCTCACCTCGAGGCGCGCGGATTCGGTGCTCGCTGCGAGGCAGGTGACGAACACACCACCGCCCGCGACCCGGTCCTCCTGCAGCGGGTCCGTGATCCGGACCTGATCGGTGACCCGCAGTGTGACGTCCCGGTAGATCCCGCCGTAGGTGAGGAACCCCAGCTCGTCACGGGGCTTGCCCGGCGGCGTCAGCGGATCGTCCGCGTTCGACACCCGCACCGCGAGGACGTTGTCCCGGTCGAAGAGGGCGCAGTCACTGATGTCCACGCCGAAACCGATGTACCCACCGTGGTTCCCGGCCAGTCGCACGCCGTTGAGGTAGACGTCGCAGTCGGTCTGCACGCCTTCGAACCGCAAGGTCAGCCGCTTGCCCTGGTCGTGCGGATCGATCCGGAAGTACCTCCGGTACCAGCCGACACCCGCGAACACCCCGTACGCGGAGGGGCTTTTGCTCTCCAGCCGCATCGTGTGCGGGACCGACACCGCCGCCCACCGGGAGTCGTCGAACCGGCCGCCCTGGGCTCCTTCCGCGTCCTCGCGCCAGAAGGCCCAGTCGGTGTTGAGGCTGAGTTCGCGGCGCTCCTGGGGCCGGGAGCGGTCGACAGCACCGGCCGGGCTGCCGGACACCAGGGCCACACCGATGCCGGCAAGTCCCCCGAGAAGTGCGTGCCTACGGCTGATGTCGAGTGAGGATCTGTCCATGGTGCCGCCACTCCCCGTCTGTGCGTTGAGGGTTTCCGGAGCAGTCCAGGGCAGGGTTCGGTACCGCCGGGTGTGACGTCGGCGATGCAAAGGGCATGCGTGACTCTGTTTGGTACTGCTCAACATCGCGCAGATTCGCGCAAGTTCAGACGGGCTGTCAAGGGAGTTGACACAAGAACCAACACCGTCCAGAAGAAGCGCCAGGGAGCGGAGAGCCGGGCGTCACGTCAGCCGTACAACTCCCGCAGCTTGTACTTGAGTACCTTCCGCAGCGCGTCGTTGCGCGGCAGGGCGTCCACCAGCTCCAGCTGCTCCGGCAGTTTGTGCACGGAGAGGCCCTCGCCGCGCAGGAACACCGACATGGCGGCCAGCGTCAGGTCATCGGCGCCCGGCCGCCGCTCGACCACCGCGCACACCCGCTCGCCGCGCTCCTGGTCAGGGAGTCCGACGACCGCCGCGTCCGCGACCGCCGGGTGCTGGTGCAGCAGGTCCTCGATCTCCTTGGCCGAGATGTTCTCGCCCTTGCGGATGATGATGTCCTTCATCCGCCCGGTCAGCACCAGATGGCCGGTCTCCCTGAGATGGCCCACATCGCCGGTGACCAGGAAGCCGTCGGCGTCGAAGACACCCGTTGCCTGGGCCGGGTCCGAGTACCCCTGGCAGACCGCCTCGCCGCGCAGCCGCACCTCGCCGTCGACCCCCGCGGGCACCGGTTTGCCCTCCGGGTCCACGATGCGGATCTCCATCCCGGCCGGTGGACGGCCCTCCGTGGTGGCGAGGTTCTCGGCCGTGTCGTCGGGGGCGCCCATGGTGATCATGGGGACCTCCGTCATGCCGTAGCCGTGCGTGAGCTGGACGCCCATCTCCCGTACCACCGCGTGGTAGATCTCCGGCGGCTTCGGCGCACCGCCGCCGGCCAGCAGCCGCAGGGTGGGGACCAGCCGCTGTCCGGGTGCCTTGCGCTGCTCGGTGAGGAACATCGAGTAGAACGCGGTGGAGCCGCCCGCGACCGTCACCCCGTGCCGGCGGTACTCGGGCAGTGCCGTGTCCATCGCGAAGTGCTCGAACAGCACGGCGGGGAAGCCGTACAGGAGCAGCATCACCGTGTAGTCCGGGCCGCCGATGTGTGCGAAGGGGAAGGCCATTGAGCCGACGTCGTCCGCCGTGAGGTGCAGGGCGTGGGCGAGGCAGGAGCCGCCCGCGATCAGTGAACGGTCGGTGTGCAGCACGCCCTTGGGGTCGGACGTGGTGCCGGACGTCCAGTAGATCCAGCGGACCGCCGTGCCGTCGGCGGGCGGCGGCGGGAGTACGCCGGGATCGCCGTCCGGGAGCGTGCCGTACGCCTCGAAGACGCCCCGGGCGCCGAGCCGTTCGGCCATGGCCGTGTGGTCGTGGCCGCGCCAGGTGCCCGGTACGGCGAAGAAGTCCGCCCGGGACTCGCGGAGCGCGAAGCCGACCTCGCGGTCCCGGTAGAACGGGATCACCGGCGACTGGACGGCGCCGAGCCTGGCCAGTGCGAACGAGAGCAGCACCGTCTCGATCCGGGTAGGCAGCTGCCAGGCGACCACACTGCCCGGCCGCACCCCCGTCCCGTACAGACCGGCGGCGACGCGCTCGGCGCCGTCCCGCAGCTCTCCGAACGTCAGGGTGCGGTCGCCCTGGAGCAGGACGGGCCGGTCCGGGGTCAGTCCGGCGCGGCGGTCGACCAGCTCCCACAGCGTGCGGGATGCGCCCAGTGCGTGTGCGGTCTCGTCCATGCCCCGAACTCCCATGCCCCGAACTCCCTCACGCCCACGAGCTAGCTGACGGGTAGTCAGATCGTGTCGAGAGCGTAGGGCTCCGCGCCTTGTCGGTCCAGGGGGCCGGGGCTAGCCTGTCATCTGACGGCCCATCAGGTGCCCCGTCGGATACCCGGCAGATGTCCCGTCGGGTATCCGGTCCGGCGGATGTCGGGCCACCGGACAGCCGGAAGGGACACCCTGATGGACCTCAGGTACACGGAGGACGAGGAGGTCTTCCGCGGGCAGCTCAAGGAGTGGCTCGCGAAGGCACTCCCCGCGCTGCCGCCCGCGCCGGACCCGCTGGACTGGCCGGGCCGGCGCGCGTACGACACGGCGTGGCAGCGAATGCTGTACGAGGCCGGGTACGCGGGGCTGCACTGGCCCGCCGACGCGGGCGGGCGCGGTGCCACCCCCACCCAGCACCTGATCTTCCTGGAGGAGACGGAGCGGGCCGGGGCCCCGTATGTCGGGGCGAACTTCGTCGGGCTGCTGCACGCGGGCCCGACGATCGCCGCCGAGGGGACGGCGGAGCAACGGGCCCGCTGGCTGCCGCCGGTGCTGCGCGGGGACGAGGTCTGGTGCCAGGGGTTCAGCGAGCCCGGCGCCGGTTCGGACCTGGCGTCGCTGCGGACCAGGGCGGTACGGGACGGCGATCACTATGTGGTCAGCGGATCCAAGATCTGGACCTCGCACGCCGAGGTCGCCGACTGGTGCGAGCTGCTGGTCCGTACGGAACCGGTCAGCGACGCGGTGCCCAAGCACCGCGGGATCACCTGGCTCGCGATGCGGATGGACGCCCCCGGCGTGACCGTACGGCCGCTGCGGACGCTCGCCGGGTCCACCGAGTTCGCCGAGATGTTCCTCGACGACGTACGGATCCCGGTCACCGACCGGGTCGGCGCCGAGAACGACGGCTGGCGCGTCACGATGGTCACCCTCTCCTTCGAACGCGGCACCGCGTTCGTCGGCGAGGTCGTCGCCTGCCGCCGCACCCTGGGCGAACTGGCCCGTACGGCACGGGAGAACGGCCGCTGGGACGACCCGGTGCTGCGCCGCCGGCTGGGCCGGCTCGGCGCCGAGTTCGCCGCGCTGTGGCGGCTCACCCAGTGGAACGTGAGCGAGTCGCAGGGCGGGGGCGGCGGGGGCGGTTTCGGGGTGCCCGGGATCGGCGGCTCGGTCTTCAAGCTCCGATACTCGCAGGCCCGCCAGGAGCTGTACGAGGCGGCCGGCGAGGTGCTGGGCCCCGACGCCCTCGACCTCGGGCACCCCTGGAACCAGGACCGGCTGTCCTCGCTCTCGTACACGATCGCCGCGGGCACCTCGCAGATCCAGCAGAACATCGTCGCCGAGCGGATCCTCGGCCTCCCCAAGGAGCGCTGATGGAGTTCCGGCTCACCGACGACCAACTGGCCCTGCGTACCGGCTTCCGTGCGCTGCTGGACGGCCGCTTCGGCCGGGAGGCGCTGCGGGCCGCCGTGGAGCGGCCGGTCATCGACCGCGCCCTGTGGCGGGAGCTGGGCGACGCCGGGCTGTTCTCGCTCCGGCTGCCCGAGGCGGACGGCGGGGTCGGGCTCGGGCTGCCCGAGGCCGTCCTCGTCTTCGAGGAGGCGGGGCGGGCACTGCTGCCGGGCCCGCTGGTCGCCACGCATCTCGCGGCGGGCACGGTGCCGGGCGCCGACACCGGGCGGACCGTCGTGGCGGCTTCCGACGGGGCGCTGGTGGAGTGGCTCGCGGAGGCCGACGAGGTGGTGGGGGATGCCGCTGATGCCCGGCCCGTACGGTCGGTGGATCCGCTGACACCGCTGCACCGGGTGTCCGGCGACCGCGGACATCCCGGCCGGTCCGCCGCCGCCCTGCTCACGGCGGCACTTCAGCTCGGCAGCGCGGCGCGCACCACCGAACTGGCTGTCCAGTACGCCAAGGAGCGGGAGCAGTTCGGCCGGCCGATCGGCGGCTTCCAGGCGGTCAAGCACCTCTGCGCCCGGATGCTCGTACGGACCGAGCTCGCCAGGGTCGCGGTGTACGCGGCGGCGGTGACCGCCGAGGCGGGCGGGGACGGTACGGGGGGCGGCGGGGGTGCACCGGACACCGGAGTCGCGGGGGCCAAGCTGCTCGCCGACGACGCGGCCGTCCGCAACGCCCGGGACTGCGTCCAGGTACACGGCGGCATGGGATTCACCTGGGAGTCAGATGTTCATCTTCATCTGAAACGGGCCTGGGTGAGGGCCGGCCAGTGGATCACCGGGGCTGAGGCCGAAGAGCTGATCGCTGCCGCACTGTGAGGCCTCCCGTGTGGGTTACCCGGCGGTCACCGAGCGTTGATACCTGGTTGTGTCCTTCGACAGGGCCGTCACGGGCCGGAGTCGGCGGCCCGCTCCGGTACGCTCCGTGAGATGCGAATGACCGTGTTGCATGGATGCCCCGTTGGCACCTCTGAGGTGGCGGCGAGTCGGGGAATGCGCGCCGTTCGCACCGTACGTGGGTGCGAGAGGCGCCTTCGTTCGACTGTCCGCAGCAGGCGTCGCACAGTATGCACCACGCCTACTCCTTCGCGCTGGAATATGCCCGAAGCGCTTGTTGCGGTGACTGTACGTCAACCATGCTGTCTCTCACGGGAATCACGTTCCGTGATCCCTGAGAGGCGCTAGGCGATGTTCCCCCGGTGCGCGGAAAGCCCTGGGGGGTACCCCCGGCCGGTTCGGATGGTGTGAGCGGTGCAGGTGCTTCAGGTTCAGCTGGAGGTCGGACCCGATCCCGCGGAGGTGGGGCGGGCCCGCAGATGGGCGCGGTCCAGGCTTGTCGGGTCCGGGATAAGGGTTGACGAGCCACTCGCCGAGACGCTGATTCTGCTGATCTCGGAACTGGTGACCAACGCCGTGGTGCACACGGGGTGTCCGGCGGTGCTGCGGATGCTGTTCGGTCCGTCCGAGGAGGCCGGCACGGTCCGGGTGGAGGTCGCTGACACCAGCGCCTGCCCGCCCCGGCCCCGGCACGCGGAGGGCGAGGACACCAACGGCCGCGGTCTCGAACTGGTTGACGGGCTCGCCGACCGTTGGGGCTGGCAGCCCGAGGGGCACGGCAAGTCGATCTGGTGCGAGGTCGACCGGGGCGACTGTCAGGCCGATCAGGGCGGATGCGAAGCCGGTCCGGGGGCGTGCGAGGGCGATCCGGGTGTGCGCGAGACGGACCGGGGCGTGCGCCAGAGGGAGCGGAGTGTGCGCGAGATCGCGGGAAGTGCGCCGGAGCGCATGGAGGTTGTTCGCGAGCCCGGGGCATATGACCCCTCGCGCGCCGTCACATTTCGGGTGTAACTCGCAAAGCCCTGCCCTGGTGTTGACGCGGAGTGGTGACCTGATCACTCTTGCAGGAGCGATCCACCTGTCGGGGGACGGGACGCCGGGGATGCCGGGGAGTGTGGGGGCCCGGATCTCGGTGCGTACGGATCGCGTTCGGCGCCGGCCTCTCTCGGGCAGGGAGGGGCGGGTGCCCGCGCCGTTCCGGGTGGCGGCTGTCGTGACGCCGCCACCCGGAACTACGGCCTTTCGGCGGGGCAGGTCCAGCCGGCTCAGAGGAGCGCCACCGGTGCGACCGGTGCTCCCGTGCCACCCTTGAAGGGTTCGGGCGTCGCGGAGAGCAGGAAGCTGTACTGGCCCGCTTCCGCACAGGCTGTGGACAACTCCTCAAGATTCCAGTTCTGCCCCTGCGGCATCCCCATCTCGACCAGATGCAGGGCGTGTACGGGCATCCACAGGTCCTCGTTCTCGGGCGGGAAGATCTCGAAGGTCACGGTGTCGTTGGCGACCGCCGCCACATCCCTGGCGTGGAACCACTCCGGGGTGTGGATCGAGAGCCCGGGCGACGGATACGTGTAGCCGTTCCGGTCGCCGCTGAAATACAGCTGGATCTGCCCGGTCCGTACGAGCACGATGTCCCCGGCGCGTACCTCCGTACCCGCGAGTTCCTGTGCCGCCTCCAGGTCGTCCGGTGTCACCGCCCGGCCGCCCTCGAGGCGGTCCACGTCCCTGGCGCGCGCCACGTCGAGCAGCACCCCCCGCGACACGATGTGCCGCACCGTGCTGATCCCGCTGAACTCGGCGCCGCCGTGGGCCGTGATCGATTCCGCCGGGCGGCCGTTGTAGAGCTTCCCGGAGTGCGACGCGTGGGTGAGCGCGTCCCAGTGGGTGCCCGTCTGCAGGCTCATGGTCACGAAGTCGTCGCTGGTGGCCACCGTGCCGGGACCGAAGAGCTCCTGGTTGATCTGCACCATCGCGTGCAGCGGATTCACCCGCCCCGGGATCATCCCGGTCTGTACGCCGTCCTGTTCCAGGGCTATCGCCAGCGGGACCCGGAGGCCGCTCCGCACGGTCGCCGCGGCCTCCCGTACGACCTTGTCGGTGATGAGGTTCAGGGTGCCGATCTCGTCGTCGGCGCCCCAGCGGCCCCAGTTGTTCACGCGTGTGGCGATGTCGTGGAATGCGGCCGGCAGTGACATCGGGGCCTCCGGGGGTCTTGTGCTCGGCTGTCGGGCTACCCGTAAAATCTAACGGACCGTCAGAAACCGCGGGAAGGGGCCGGACATGGGGAACTTCTTGGCAGGCAAAGTCATCGCCGTGACAGGCGCAGGGCGTGGCATCGGCAGGGCGGTCGCCCTCGCGGCCGCGGCCGAGGGCGCCCGGGTCGTCGTCAACGACTACGGCGTTCCGATCGAAGGCGGTGCACCCGAGAGCGAAGTCGCGGCGTCCGTCGTCAAGGAGATCGTCGCGGCGGGCGGCCAGGCGGTCGCCGTCGCCGACGACATCTCGACGATGGCGGGCGGACAGCGGATCGTCGATGTCGCGCTGGCGCAGTACGGGCGGATCGACGGCGTCGTCTGCGTCGCCGGGATCCTCCGGGAGCGGATGCTCTTCAACATGTCCGAGGAGGAGTGGGACCCGGTGGTCGCCACCCATCTGAAGGGCACCTTCACCGTCTTCCGGGCGGCGTCGGCGGTGATGCGCAAACAGGGCAGCGGCACACTGATCGGGTTCACCAGCGGCAACCACCAGGGCAGCGTCGCGCAGGCCAACTACAGCGCGGCCAAGGGCGGCATCATCTCGCTGGTGCGCAGCGCCGCGCTCGGTCTCAACAAGTACGGCGTGACGGCGAACGCGGTGGCCCCGGTGGCCAGGACCCGGATGTCCGCGAACGTCCCCATGGAGCTGAAGGAGATCGGCGAACCGGAGGACGTGGCCGCGCTCGTCACGTACCTGCTCTCCGACCGCGCCCGCAAGGAGAAGATCACCGGCCAGGTGTACACGATCGCGGGACCGAAGATCGCGGTCTGGGCCCAGCCGAGGGAGCTGCGCGCCGGGTACGCGGAGGGCGCCGCGTGGACACCCGAGCGGATCGCCGACTTCCTGCCGGGAACGGTGGGGGTCGACCCGATGCCGATGCTGGCGCAGCTGGAGGAGATGGCACGGGCGGCGGCGGCCAAGGAACGGCCCAATGGATGAGTACGGGGCGGCAGTTGGCGCCGTCCGGCACAGCTCCGTCCCGCACCTGGGGGAGGCGCGGCGTGGACTTCTCTCCCGGGCCTGACGACGCCGCGTTCCGGGCCGAGGCGCGGGACTGGCTGGCGGACCACTTCACCGGCGAGTTCGCCACCGCCGAAGCCACCGGCGGCCCCGGCAGCGAACACGAGGGCGCCGAGCTGCGCCGGGCCTGGGAGCGGGAGCTGGGCAGCGGCGGCTGGATCGGCATCGGCTGGCAGGGCGACTTCGGCAACCGCCGGGCCACCCTGACCCAGCAGGTCGTCTGGGCCGAGGAGTACGCGGCGGCCCGCGCCCCAGGACGGGTGGGCCACATCGGCGAGAACCTCCTCGCGCCCACCCTCATCGCCTTCGGCGACGACGAGCAGCAGGCCCGCTTCCTGCCGCCGATCGCGCGGGGTGAGGCGCTCTGGTGCCAGGGGTACAGCGAGCCGGGCGCCGGCTCCGACCTGGCGGCGGTGCGCACCGCCGCCGTGCGCGACAGCGACGGCACGTACCGCGTCACCGGCCAGAAGATCTGGACCTCGCTGGCCAGGGAGGCCGACTGGTGCTTCGTGCTGGCCCGTACGGAACCGGGCACGCGCGGCCACCACGGGCTGTCCTTCCTGCTGGTCCCGATGGACCAGCGGGGCCGGATCGACGTCCGGCCGATCCGCCAGATGTCGGGCACCAGCGAGTTCAACGAGGTCTTCTTCGACGGCGCGCGGGCCGCGTGCGTGGTCGGCGGCGAGGGCAACGGCTGGCAGGTCGCCATGGGCCTGCTCGCCCTGGAACGCGGGGTGTCGACCCTGGTCCAGCAGATCGGCTTCGCCCGCGAGCTGACGGAGGTGGTCGGCGCGGCGGTCGCGTCGGGCGCCACCGCCGACCCGGTGCTGCGCGACCGGCTGGTACGCCAGTGGGCCGAGCTGCGCACCATGCGGTGGAACGCGCTGCGCACCCTGGGACGTACGGACGACGCGGGCGCCCCGAGCGTCGCCAAGCTGCTCTGGGGCGGCTGGCACCAGCGGCTCGGGGAGCTGGCGGTGCAGGTGCGCGGGGCGGACGGCGCGGTCGGGCCGGCCGACTGGGCGCCCGGGAACCCGTACGAACTCGACGCGCAGCAACGGCAGTTCCTGTTCAGCCGGGCCGACACGATCTACGGCGGCTCCGACGAGATCCAGCGCACCATCATCGCCGAGCGGGTGCTCGGCCTACCGAGGGAGCCGAGATGAGGGGTGTCGTCTTCGACGGCAAGCAGGCCCAGGTGGTCGACGACCTGGAGATACGTGATCCCGGACCGGGCGAGGTCCTGGTGGACGTCGCGGCGGCCGGTCTCTGCCACAGCGATCTGTCGGTGATCGACGGGACGATTCCGTTTCCCGTGCCGGTCGTGCTCGGCCATGAGGGCGCCGGGGTGGTCGAGGCCGTCGGGGCGGGGGTCAGGCATGTGGCCCCGGGCGACCATGTGGCGCTCTCCACGCTCGCCAACTGCGGGGCGTGCGCCGACTGCGACCGGGGCAGGCCGACGATGTGCCGCAAGGCGATCGGGATGCCGGGCCGGCCCTTCTCACGGGGCGGGAATCCGCTCTACCAGTTCGCGTCCAACTCGGCCTTCGCCGAACGCACCGTCGTCAAGGCGGTGCAGGCCGTGAAGATCCCCGCGGACATCCCGCTCACCTCGGCAGCGCTGATCGGGTGCGGGGTGCTGACGGGGGTCGGAGCGGTACTGAACCGGGCGAAGGTCGACCGCGGCGACTCGGTGGTCGTCATCGGCACGGGCGGCATCGGCCTCAACGTCCTGCAGGGCGCGCGGATCGCGGGTGCGGCGGTGATCGTGGCGGTGGACGCGAACCCGGAGAAGGAGGCGGTGGCCCGGCAGTTCGGGGCGACCCACTTCCTCACGTCGGCGGAGGGCGTCCGGGACATCCTCCCGAAGGGCGCCGACCACGCCTTCGAGTGCGTGGGCCGGGTGGAGCTGATCCGCCAGGCCATCGACCTCCTGGACCGTCACGGCCAGGCGATCCTGCTCGGCACCCCGCCCGCGACGGCAGAGGCGTCGTTCCTGGTGTCCTCGATGTTCCTGGACAAGTCCATCCTGGGCTGCCGGTACGGGGCTTCGCGGCCGCAGCGGGACATTCCGCTGTACGCGGGGCTGTACGCGCGGGGGGCGCTGCTGCTGGACGAGCTGGTGACACGGACGTATCCGGTGGAGGACTTCGAGGGGGCGGTGGCCGATGCGGAAGGGGGGAAGGTGGCGCGGGGTGTGCTGACGTTCTGACGTCTGGATGCACGTCTGGATGCACGTCTGTATGCACGGCTGTATGCACCTCTGTGTGCAGGGGGCTCCGCCCGGGGGGACGGGGGCGGAGCCCCGTGCGAAAGGGGGGTCAGCCCTCCTCGGCCGGCGCGCGCAGCGTCCGCACCTGGGGTGACAGCAGCGCCCCGCACGTGGCGAGAACCGTAGCCCCCGCGCACCCCGCGAGCGCCGCCCTGGTGCCCACGGCCGCCGCGATCGGCCCCGCCACCAGCAGCCCCAGCGGCGCCAGTGCGAGGGAGCCGAACCAGTCGTAGGAGCTGACCCGGGACAGGACCTCCTCGGGGATCTCCCGCTGCATCGTGGTCTCCCAGAGCGCCCCGAACACGTCGCTGGACAGGCCCGAGCAGAACATCGCCAGGCAGATCACCCAGACCGGCGCACGGGCGGCGAGCAGCGCCATCGGCAGCGCCACCGGGAAGATCGCGACGACGGCGACGAGAAGGGGGCGGCGCACCCGGATCCGTACCGCGAAGGACGCCCCCGCGACGGTGCCCACCGCCTGCGCGGCGACGATCGCGGACCAGGCACCGGCCCCGCCGAGGTGCTCCGTCGCCTCCAGCGGTCCGAGTACCCCGGCTGTCGAGGCGACCGCGGCCACCATGACCGCGGCCTGGCAGACCACGACCCACAGCCACTGCCGGGAGGCGAACTCCTGCCAGCCATGCCGGAGATCGGCCCAGCCGGACGACGCGGCCCGCACGGCCGTCGTCAGCCGCAGCCCCCGGATGAGCCCCGCGCTCACCAGGAAGGACGCCGCGTTCAGGGCGAGCGCCCAGCCCGCGCCGACCCCCGCGACGGTCACACCGGAGAGTGCGAGCCCGAGCACCATCGAACCGTTCATGCCGACCCGCAGCAGGGCGTTGGCCTTCTGGAACTGCGCGGCCGGGACGATTTGCGGGACGACGCCGGACATCGCAGGGGCGAACAGCGCGCCGGCCGTTCCGGCCACCACCGCCAGCAGGCACATGGCCGTCAGCGGCGCATGCCCGGTGAGCACCATCGCGGCGAGACCCCCGTACGCGGCGACCCCCAGGCAGTCCGAGATCATCATCAGCAGGGAGCGCGACATCCGGTCCGCGATGACCCCGCCGACCAGGATGAGGACCAGCTGCGGCAGCGCCTGGCAGGCGAGCACCAGCGACAGCCGTCCTGGGGTGGCGCCGGGCAGCGAGAGCACCGCGAACGCCAGCGCCACCCGGGCGAAGCCGTTGCCCAGGACCGAGATGGTCCGCGCGGACCAGAGCAGCACGAACCGCCGGTCGTGCCAGAGCGACGGCAGCGGCCCGGCCCCCGGCGAGGTGACCGCGGGACCGGGCACGGGGCCGGTCCCGGAGTCGGCGCCGCCGCAGGTGGGGGCCGGGATCGTGCCGGAGCCGGCCGTGCCGGGAGCGGGGGCAGCGACCGCGCCGGAGCCGGCAAAGGCGCTTGCGGGGGACTCGGCAGCCGAGCCGGCAGCGGTGCCCGCGAACGAGCCCGCGGGGGAGCCGGCGGCAGGGCCGGCAGTGGAGTGCGCAACAGGGTCCGCGGTCGAGCCCGCGGCGGTGCCCGCGGTCGATTCTGAAGCGTCAGGGGGAAGGGCCATGGGCGGTCACCTTACGAGAGCCGGGCGGCCCGGGCGTCCCTTCCCGCTGCCCATTCGGGCCAACTTTCCCGCTCGTACGGAGTAGTCGCTATCCGGCCGGAATTCAGCTTGCCGCCACCGCCCGGACCCCGTACGAGCCAGTTGCCCCAAGGGCTCTGACGCGATGTCGCGCCTGCGGTCCGACGCTTCCGGCAACGGTCATGCGCGCGATGCGTGGCGTTCAGCCCCCCGGCCACCTCGCCCTGTGAACCTCAAGCGCGACAAGAGACCCCACAGCAGCCAGGGAGTCAATCCGTATGTCCGCAGACGACGCAGCACGCTCCTCTCTCACCGGCCGCCGCAGGTTCCTCGCAGGATCGGCCGCCGCGCTCGGCGCGGCCGCCGCCGCTCAGCTTCCGCTCTCCGGCAGCGCGTCCGCCGCAACACCCGCATCGGCCGGCACCGCCGTGTCCACCGGATCCGCCGCGACCCCGAAACTTCCTGACGGACTGTTCGGACTCGGCGTCGGATCGGGCGATCCGCTGCCGGACGCGGTCGTGCTGTGGACCCGGCTCGCGCCCGACCCCCTGAACGGCGGGGGTATGCCCGACGCCCCGGTCACCGTCGAGTGGCAGATCGCGGACGACGCGAAGTTCACCAGGATCGTCCGGACCGGCACCGAGCAGGCCGTGCCCGCGCTGGCCCACAGCGTGCACGCCGACGCCAAGGGCCTGCGGCCCGGCCGCCGGTACTGGTACCGCTTCCGCTGCGATGGCCAGATCTCGCCCATCGGCCGGACCCACACCGCGCCGTCGCCGCTCTCGGCCGGCGGCAGCCTCCGTATCGCACTCGCCTCCTGCCAGAACTGGCAGCACGGCTACTTCACCCCGTACGCCGACATGCGCGCGCAGGACCCCGACCTGGTCCTCTTCGTCGGCGACTACATCTACGAGTCCGCCCCGGCGGCCGGTTCCGTACGGCTCCACACCGGTCACGACGAGCCGTACACCCTGGTCGATTACCGCAACCGCTACGCCCAGTACCGCACCGACCCCGACCTCCAGGCCATGCAGGCGCACGCGCCCTGGGTGGTGACCTTCGACGACCACGAGGTCGACAACGACTTCGCGGGCGAGGTGCCGCAGGACCCGGCGAAGCAGTCGCACACCGCGTTCGTCGCCCGGCTGACCGCCGCGTACCAGGCGTACTACGAGCACATGCCGGTCCGGGCCACGTCGGTGCCGCACGGCCCGCACATCCAGATGTACCGGCGCTTCGACTACGGGCGGCTCGTCCGGCTGAACGTCCTGGACACCCGGCAGTTCCGCACCGACCAGGCAGCGACACAGGCGGGTGCCGAGGACCCGTCCCGCACGATGCTGGGCGCGGCGCAGAAGGAGTGGCTGCTGAAGGGGCTGACCCGGTCACCGGCCCGCTGGAACGTCATCGCCTCCCAGATCATGATGGCCGAAACCGATCTCATGCCCGGCAAGGGCAAGCTCTGGTACTACGACGCGTGGGACGGCTACCAGGTCGAACGGAACGCCCTCATGCGGCAGTTCCAGTCGGTGCGCAACCCGGTGGTGCTCTCCGGCGACCGCCATCTGACGATGATCAGTGACCTGAAGAAGGACTTCGCCAATCCGAAGTCCGCTGTGGTCGGGGCGGAGTTCGTGGGTACGTCGATCTCCAGCAACGGGGACCAGGACCAGGCTGTCTTCCACGAGCAGTGGGACCCGCTGAAGGCGGACAACCCGCACTGGAAGGTCATCGACGCGCACCGCGGCTACCACCTCTTCGACATCGGGGAGTCGTCGGTGGACGCCCAGGTCCGGGTGGTGGACACGGTCCTCAGCAAGAAGGCGAAGGCCAGCACGCTCGCCCGGCTCCAGGTGCGGTCGGGGCGGCCGGGGGTGCGGGTGGTGGGTTAGGGCCTTTCGTCCGACCCGAGCAGGCCCGGCGTATGAGAGCCCCGCCGGTCGGTGATGCCGACGGGGGCCGTGGCTATGTGTAGCCGCCGCGGAGTGGCAGGCCGTGTTCTTCGCGCAGCATCTCCTCCGTGGTGACCGGCACCCCCCGCTGCCTGTGCAGGGCGGTGGAGGTCTCGTTGCCGGTGACGGTCGCCGCCTCCTCGTCGCCGACGTTCCGGATGTTGATGCCGTGCATGTTGTGCTGCGCGTGGATCAGCTCGTGCCCGTAGACCAGGAAGGCAGGCGAGACGGCCTCGCCCTCGTGCGCACCCTCGCTGTCCCGCATGCCGTGCGGCACGGCGACGACGCTGCTGCTGCCCCTGCCGGGGGCGTTGGGGGCGGACGCGAGCCCTTCGGGCGTGTCGACGGCAGCCTCCGCGCCGACCACGCTGTTGCCGCCCATGAACTCGACCTGCTCGGGGTGGAAGGGCACCACGCCCACCATGGCCGCGCCGGCGCCCGCGACCCCGGAGTTCAGACCGCCGACCAGGTTCCGGCCGTGCTGCCGGGAGAGCAACCGGGCGTGGTGGGAGAGCATCTGGTTCTCGAAACCCGGCAGCCGCTGGGGCGTACGGTCCTCGCCGAACGGCCGCGGGGTCGACGAGGTCCTGATGCCCTGCCCGCCGACCACCCGCGACCAGGTGTTCGACAGCTGCGCCAGGCCCGCGGTGTCCTGGGGATCGATGTCGGCGCCGACGGGACGCAGGTTGAACCGGCGCAGGATGCCCACGTACTCGATGTGCCGCTGCTGGATCTCGTCGAGCAGGGCCTTCAGCGCGCCGGTGCGCGGGTTGGCCGTCCGGCCGGCCGGGCCGTCGGCGCGGAACTGCCGGTAGACCATGTGTTCGGCGGTGTCCAGAGACGTGCCGAGGTGGTCGCAGTGCTTCTGCTGGCCCTCCCTGCCCCGCAGCCGGAACCCGAGCCCCTGGGCCGTGGCGATCAAGGACCGGGCGGTCCCCAGCATCTCCTCCACCGCGTCGACGATGGGCTGGATCTCCGGGTCGGCCGTCATGGTCCGCTGCACCGTCGCGCCGGGGTCCCGGAGCCGCTGGACCATCAGGCCCACCGCTTCGTTGCCGGCGGTCCGCTGGAGGTTGCGAACGCTCGCGGGGCTCAGGTCCCGCACGGGCGGCCGGGCGGCCGCCGCTCCGGGCCGCTGCCGCCCGGCCCTGGTCTCCTCGACCGAGACGGGCCGTGTCTGCGCGCGCATGCCACTTCTCCTTCATGTCCGCCAGGGCAGAGAAGGCGAGTCTTCCACCCTGGCTGCTCGCGGGGAAGGGCCGGGGGGCCAAGCCCAGGGGCAGACAGTGGAGGTACACGGGCGCACGTCCGGGGCCGCTCAGGTGTGCTCACCGTGCCGGGACGGGCCGTGCCCGTCGTGGGACACACGCCTCACCGGACGGGCACCGCGCGGCAGGTCAGTGCCGCCCCAGCGCCCGGCTCGTACCCGCGACAGCCGACCCGGCGGACCGCGCGGGGCCGTCCGGTCGGCCCCTTCGCGTCACGCGGCGGCCCGCGCCCGGAACGTGCGCCGGTAGACCGTCGGGGGAACCCCCAGCGTCGCCTGCAGGTGCTGGCGCATGGACTGGGCCGTGCCGAAACCCGCGTCCCTGGCCACCTGGTCGACCGACAGGTCCGAGGACTCCAGAAGGTACCTGGCCCGTTCGACCCGTTGCCGGGTGAGCCACTGGCCCGGGCTGATGCCGGCCTCCTCGCGGAAGCGGCGGGTGAAGGTGCGTACGGACATCGACTCCTGCTCGGCCATGTCCCGCAGCTGGATCGGTTCGTGCAGCCGGGCGAGCGCCCAGGCGCGGGCGGCGGCCGTCGTGGCCGACCGGTCGTCGGGCAGCGGGCGTTCGATGTACTGGGCCTGGCCGCCGTCCCGGTGCGGCGGCACGACCGTCCTGCGCGCCACGTCGTTCGCCACCGCCGTTCCGTGGTCGCGGCGCACGATGTGCAGGCAGAGGTCTATGCCCGCCGCCACGCCGGCCGATGTCAGGACGTCCCCGTCGTCGATGAACAGCACGTCCGGGTCGACCAGGACAGCGGGGAACAGCTGCTGGAAGTGCGCGGCGGACGACCAGTGCGTGGTGGCGGGCCGGCCGTCCAGATATCCGGCGGCGGCCAGTACGTAGCCGCCGGTGCAGATGGAGACCAGCCGGGTGCCGGGCCGTATATGGGCGAGTGCGGCGGCCAGTTCGTCCGTCAGCCTGCCCTCCTCGTGCACCGGGCCCAGTTCGTACGAGGCGGGAACGATGACGGTGTCGGCGCCGGCCAGCTCCTCCGGCCCGTACTCGGCGAGTATCGAGAAGTCGGCGTCCGTACGGACCGGGCCGGGCGGGCGCACCGAGCAGGTCACCACCTCGTACAGCGGGCGGCCCGCCGGGTCGCGGGGGCGGCTGAAGATGCGGTGCGGAATGCCGAGTTCGAAGGGGAGCAGCCCGTCCAGGGCGAGCACGACGACGCGGTGCGGACGCGGGTTCTGACGTGCCACGGGTGCCTCCCTGGGGCAGAGCGGGCGGCGCTGGACCGACTTGTCCTGGCCATGGCCCGATCGTAGCGAAGGCTGTCCATCGGGCCACTCGTGCGGCCGGTTCCGTCCGGCGATGCTGGCGGCGTGACCCAGATATCGGAACCACCCGTCCCGCAGCCCGTGCGGAAGGAGCAACGGCAGCAGCAACTGCCGCAGGATCAGGGGCTGTTGCCGCCGTCGCAGCCCGGCGGGCGCCGGCCGCGCCTGCACCGCGCCTGGTTCGTGGCCGCGGTCACCTTTGTGACGATCGTCGGCGCAGCGGCCTTCGCCTCGCTGCCGGGGCTGCTGATCGACCCGCTGCACGAGGAGTTCCACTGGTCACGCGCCACGATCGGCCTCGCGGTCTCGGTGAACCTCGCGCTGTACGGGCTGACGGCGCCGTTCGCGGCGGCGCTGATGGACCGCTTCGGGATCCGCCGTGTGGTGGCCGTCGCGCTCACGGTCATCTCGGTGGGCTCGGTGCTCACGGTGTGGATGACCACCGCGTGGCAACTGGTCCTCTACTGGGGCGTGCTGGTCGGCATGGGCAGCGGGTCGATGGCGCTGGCGTTCGCGGCGACGGTGACCAACCGCTGGTTCGTCGCCAAGCGGGGGCTGGTCACCGGCGTCCTCACGGCGGCGAGCGCCTCCGGCCAGCTGGTCTTCCTGCCGGTCCTCTCCTGGCTGGTCGTGCACCACGGCTGGCGCCCCGCGGCGATCACCGTGGCACTCGCCGCGCTTGCCGTGGTGCCGCTGGTGTGGCTGCTGCTGCGTGACCATCCGGCGGACGTGGGCCAGTCGGCTTACGGGGCAACGGAGTTCGAGCCGAAGCCGCCTCCGCGTACGGGCGCGGCCCGGCGGGCGGTCGGGGTGCTCACCAGAGCTGCCAGGACCGGCCCGTTCTGGCTGCTCGCCGGGACGTTCGCGATCTGCGGGGCGTCCACCAACGGCCTGGTGAAGACCCACTTCGTACCGGCGGAGCACGACCACGGGATGCCGGTCACCGCCGCCGCCTCGCTGCTCGCGGTGATCGGGGTCTTCGACGTCGTGGGGACGGTCGCGTCCGGCTGGTTCACGGACCGTTTCGAGCCGCGCCGCCTGCTGGCGGTCTACTACGCGCTGCGCGGCATCTCACTGCTCTTCCTGCCGATGCTGCTCGCGCCGTCCGTGCACCCGCCGATGATCCTGTTCATCGTCTTCTACGGCCTGGACTGGGTCGCCACGGTGCCCCCGACGATCGCCCTGTGCCGCGAGCACTACGGCGAGGACAGCGCGATCGTCTTCGGCTGGGTACTCGCCTCCCACCAGGTGGGCGCGGCCCTGGTCGCGTACCTGGGCGGTGTGGTGCGGGATGTCTTCGGCTCGTACGACGTGATCTGGTACGCGTCGGGCGGGATGTGCGCGGCGGCGGCGCTGATGGCCCTGGTGCTGAGGCCCCGGGCGGCGGGGGTGGCGGTTCCGGCGGGCGCTGGGGGCTGAACGTCCGGCCGTGGTGCCTGATGCCCCCAGGGGCGCTCAGGCCGTGAAGCGGCCGAACGCTCCCCGGTGGAACAGCAGCGGTTCACCCTCGGCCGCGCCGCCCAGGGTCTCCACCCGGCCGACCACGATCAGGTGGTCGCCGCCGGTGTGCACGGCGTGGATGCGGCAGTCGATCCACGCCGGTACGCCGGTGAGCAGCGGCGCACCGGTCGCGGGGGCCGGTTCGTGGGACACCCCCGCGAACTTGTCGGCGCCGCTCACCGCGAAGGCGCGGCACAGTCCGTCCTGATCCGCGCCGAGGATGTTGACGCAGAAGGACCCGGCTTGGGCGATTCGCGGCCAGGTCGTCGACGTACGGGCCACCATGAACACGACCAGCGGCGGCTCCAGTGAGAGCGACGCGAAGGACTGGCAGGCGAAGCCGGCCGGGCCCTCGTCGTCCTGTGCGGTGATGACGGTGACGCCGCTCGCGAAGTGGCCCAGGACGCGGCGGAATTCGCCCGGGTCGACCGGCATCCGTTCGTCGTCGGCCACCGCCCGAAGGTCCGGGCGTGGGAGTGGGTCGACCGGCCCGGTGGCCGTCGGGGCGCCTACCGACCTGAGGTATCGGACGGCGGTGGCCGCCATCCCTGCGTGTCCCATCATCACTTCATTGAAGCTGACGGAGCGTCAGATGGAAAGGGTTCGGTGCCGCTCCGCTCAGCCGGTGGGCCGGAACGTGCGTTGGGTGGCGGCATTGGCCAGCAGCCGACCGGCCAAGGCCTGTGGCCCCAGGTGCATCAATGGCCTCACCACGCTTGTCCGGTGTCCGAAGGCCCACATGGTGTCGGCCGGGGTCCGGAACGGCGTGACACTGATGCCGGCCGTGGTGAAGAGATCCGGGTCGAGGTATCTCATGCCGCCGGTCCCGCACAGGTACGACCCTGCGCCGGTTGCGGAGGCCAGATCGGCGAGCCGTTGTGAGCGTCCCGGCCTGGAAGGCAGCCGGCTGCTGCGGAGAACCTGGCCTCGCCAGCCGAGCAGGTCCAGCAATATACGAGTGGAGACTTCGGCCACGTCGGCAATCCTGCCTGTGCTGAATCGTTCGAGCACCAGAGTCATGGCCGCGTCGAGGACAGGCCAGTACGGGCTTGCCGCGTAGTGCTGCCGCAGCATGGATCCGGTCCGCAGCCGGGACCGGACCGGATCGACGATCAGAGCGTCCCGGATGGCGGTCCGGCGACCGTGGGGCAGATGGGTCGGAATCGTGAGCCACTGGCACCGCTGCGGGTCGTTCAGGAGTGCCAGACGGGCCCGGTGCTGGTAGTCGCGGCGGGTGAACTGCACGTCGTCCAGCACGATCCAGGAACTGAACGGTCTGCCCGACGTCTACACCCGAACCATGGTTGGCGATCACGTGACCCGTTACCAGACGACCGGCCACTACTTCTATCTGGCGAACGGTGGGAACGCCGTCAACTTTCTGCACGGTGCCAGCGTTGGACCGTTCATCTTCCTGATTCAGGCCGAGATCCTCGCCGGGATCAGGATGCTCACCCGTGGCGACCTCGACCCCGGGATGCACGAGGTCAGTTCGGCCGACCGAGCCGCTGTCGCGGCGACCTGGCTCTCCTACTTCAACAGGTGATCAACTTGCCCATCACAGCCGACCACATCCGCGCCACCCTGACGGCCTACCGCAGCGAGTATCCCGGGTCCGAGCCCGAACTCGATGCTGTCGTCGGTCTTCTCGACGACGGCGACGACCTCACCAGCCGCACAACATCTCCCGGCCACGCCACGGCGGGCGCGATCCTCGTCGGCCCGGACGACCGTGTCCTGCACATCCGCCACGTCGCCACCGGCAAATGGCTTCTTCCTGGCGGCCACCTGGAACGGGCTGACAACAGCCTCCTGCAAGCCGCCGCCCGCGAGCTCTTCGAGGAAACCGGTATCCCCTCCCAAGTGATCACCCCGCAGGGCGAGGGCCCCCTTCACATCGATCTGCACTCCATCGACGCGAACCCGGCCAAGGACGAACCAGCCCACCAGCACTTCGACTTCCGGTTCCTCTTCCGTACCACCGCGGACATCGGTGAGCTCCAGACCGAGGAGGTCTCCGACGCTGTCTGGCGCAACGTCGACGAGATCACCAACCCCCGGCTACGGCTGCGCATCGCCACGGCCCTCCAAAGTGACAGCGACGGGGCGATGAGCTGCCGGGCCGGCCTCGCCGACCATTGGCCGGGTACAGGCGACTGAGGCCGGAGGGTGGGCCCCGCCTACCGCCCCCGGTACTCCGGCGTCCGCCGCTCCACGAAGGCAGCCACGCCCTCCTGCGCGTCGGCCGTCGTCATGTTGATCTCCTGGGCGGCGGCCTCGGCAGCGAAGGCCGTGGTGCGGTCCGACTCCAGTGAGGCGTTCACCAGTTGCTTGGTGAGGGCCAGGGCGCGGGTGGGGCCCTGGGCCAGGCGGGTGGCCCACTCCTGGGCTGTTTTCTGCAGGTCCTCGTCCGGGACCGCCCGGTTGACCAGGCCGATGCGTTCGGCGTCCGGCGCGGGGAGCGCGTCGCCGAAGAACATCAGCTCCTTGGCGCGGTGCGGGCCGATCAGGCGGGGCAGCAGATACGCGCCGCCGCCGTCGGGGACGAGGCCGCGGCGGGCGAAGACCTCGATGAACCTGGCCGATTCGGCGGCCAGTACGAGATCGCAGGCGAGGGCGAGTTGGGCGCCCAGGCCGGCCGCGGTGCCGTTGACCGCGGCGATCACGGGTTTCTCGCAGTCCAGGACGGCCGCGATGAGGCGCTGCGCGCCGAGCCGGATCGTGCGGGCCACGTCGCCGGTGACGCGCTCGGCCGGGGCTTGCGGGCCGCCGCCCCGCAGGTCCGCGCCCGCGCAGAAGCCGCGGCCGGTGGCGGTGAGGACCACCGCGCGGATGTCGGGGTCGGCCGACGCGGTGGCCAGCAGGTCGATGACGCGTTCTCGCTGGGCCCAGGTGAGCGCGTTCATCGCGGCCGGGCGGTTGAGGGTGATCGTGGAGACGCCGTCGGCCGTGGTGTGGAGGATTTCTTCCTCGGGGGAGGCAGAGGGAGAGGGGGGCATGGGTCGCCTTTCGGGGAGTCGGAGGTGAGGGTCGGGCCAGAGGGCACCCCTCAGCGGCAGACCGCCAGCGCGTCCAGCGCCACCGCGCCCTGTCCGCGGCCCAGGACCATCAGGGGGTTCACATCCAGCTCCGCCAGCTCGTCGCCCAGTTCCAGGGCCATCCGCTGGATCCGCAGCACCACCTCCACCAGCGCGTCCACATCCGCCGGGGGCGCGCCCCGGACTCCGCCCTCCAGCAGGGCGTGGCCCCGGAGTTCGGCCAGCATCGCGCGGGCCTGGTCCTCGCCGAAGGGCGGTACGCGTACGGCCGTGTCGGCCAGGAGCTCCACCAGGACCCCGCCGAGCCCCACCGTCACCGTCGGGCCGAAGAGCGCGTCGGTGGTGACGCCGACGACCATCTCCACACCCCGCTCCACCATCTGGCAGACCAGGATGCCGTCCAGATCGACCGACTCGTAACGGGCGATGTCGGTCAGCTCCCGGTACGCGTCCCGCACCTGGCTCGCCGAGGTCAGGCCGACCTTCACCAGGCCCAGTTCGGTCTTGTGCCCGAGCTGGGCGCCGGACGCCTTCATGACGACCGGGTAGCCGACCTGCCCCGCTGCCCGGACCGCCGCTGCCGCGCTGGTCACCAGCTGTTCGCGCGGGACGCGGATCCCGTACGCCCGCAGCAGCTGCTTCGCCGCGTGCTCGCTCAGCTGCTGGTGCGGGCGCATCAGGGCCTGGGCCTTGCGGAACGAAGGGGACGGGGTCCGGGGGGCCTCGTCGAAGGGGGAGCGGTAGCCGGTGGTGAAGCGGTGGTGGTCCAGGTACGCCTTGACCGCAGTGACGCAGTTGCCGAACGTACGGAAGGTGGCCACCCGCGACGAGCCGAGCAGCGTCGTGCGGTACGCCTCCTCCGTGCCCACCGGCGACCCCCACACCACACACACCAGCTTGTCCGTGGTCTCCGCCGCGTCCACCAGGTCCTGGGCCAGCTTGTCGCTCATCGGCGGGAAGGGCCCGGTGATCGGACAGATCAGGACCCCCACATCGGGGTCCGCCAGAATCGCGTCGATGATCTTGCGGCCGCGCCAGTCGCCCACCGGGTGGCCGCCGTTGTCGACGGGGTTCGCGACGTTCAGGTACTCCGGTATCCAGGTGTGCAGTTCGGCCTGCTTCGCCTCGGAGAGGACCGGCAGCCCGATCCCGGCCGCCGTCGCCAGATCCGCGAAGTGCGCCCCCGTGCCCCCTGAGATCGAGTACACCACCACGCCCTCGGCCTGTGGTTTCCGCGCGCGGGCCAACAGGGCTGAGGTGTCCTGGAGTTCGTCCAGGCCGTTCACCCGGATCACCCCGTACTGCCGCATGGCCGCGTCGACCACCCGGTCGGCGCCGGTGAGCTTCCCGGTGTGCGAGGCGGCTGACCTGGCGCCCGTCTCCGTACGGCCCACCTTCACCGCCACGACCGGCACCCCGGCCCGCGCCGCACGGTCCGCGGCGAGCAGGAAGGAGCGGCCGTCCTTGAGGCCCTCGACGTAGCAGGCGATCGCGCCGACCTCGGGGCGCTCGGCGAAGTACGAGATGAAGTCGGAGGTCTCCAGGTCGGCCTCGTTGCCCGTGGGGGCCCAGTGCGAGAGCCGGATGCCCAGCTCCTGCATGGCAAAGACCGGGCGGCCCTGGTGGCCGGACTGGGTGATCAGGGCGACCGCCGGGCCCTCCAGGTCGTCGCGGAACTTCTCGAAGGCGTTCAGGTTGGTGTTCGGGCCGAGCATCCGGAGCCCGGAGCGTTCGACCGCCGCAGTCAGCCGGGTCTGGGCGTCCGCGCCCTGCTCGCCCGTCTCGGCGAAGCCCGAGGCGAAGGCCACTGCGAACTTCACCTTGGCGTCGGCCAGTTGGGGGATCAGCGGCAGTGGGTCCGCGACCAGGAGTACGGCGAGGTCGACCGGTTCGGGCAGGTCGGCCACGGTGGGGGAGCAGGGGAGACCGAAGACGGCCGTACGGGTCGGATGCACCGGGTGCAGGGTCGCGCCGACCCGCTCCGACCAGGCGATCAGCTGGCGGGTGATCCCGGTGTTCGGGCGGCCGTCGGCGTCGGACGCGCCGATGACAGCGACCGATCCGGGCCGGAAGAACCGGTCGAGGTCCGGTACGGAGGAGTGGACCGGGCGTCCGCTGACGTCCAGGTCGCCTTCCGCTGCCGCTGTTCCGTGAACGGCGACGGGTGGCTGCTCCCCGCAGGCCACCACGCGCGCATGGAAGTCGGTGGTGAGGGTGCCGTGAGTCGATCCAAGCATCGTTTCCGCCCGCTCCTGCTCGATGGCCGAAGTACCTGATGGATAGTCAGATTACTGAACTGACGCTCCGTCAGGAACAGTGCTGCAAGCAAATACTCGCGGTAACTCGCGAGAGGACGCTGCCCGCTGTGCCACCGACCGATGCCGCCGCATGGCCTCCTCGGCCGGTTCTCGCCTACTCCGCACCGGCCTCCGCGTCGGCCGGGGCCGCGCGCCGGCGACCCCGCAGGGCGTGCAGGCCGGCCGCTGCGGTGCCGACGCAGAGGGCGGCGGCGCTGAAGCCCAGGGACGTGTGGACGCCGATCACGGCGCCCAGCAGGCCGACGGTGAAACCGCTGCCCGCGCGCAGCCCGTTGGCGGACATCGCGTAGACGCCGAGGACCCGGCCGCGGTCGGCGGCGGGGGCGATCAGCTGCACGACGGTCTGGCCGATCGACATCGAGGCGAGGTTGGCGACGCCGCCGACGAGCAGCAGTCCGAGTGCCAGCGGGTAACTGGTGGTGAGGGCGAAGGACAGGCTGGTCAGGCCGTACACTGCCGTACTGATGACGGCGGCGGGCACATGCGGTTTGACCCACCCGGTGGCCTCCAGCACGATGCCGCCGACGACCCCGCCCGCGCCGTTGGCGAACAGCAGTACCCCGTACGCGGTTCCGGCGCTGCCCGCGCCGAGGTCATGGGCGAAGATCGGCATCGAGGTCTGGAGTGAGGAGCCCACGAAGAACGAGCCGAGACCGCCCAGGACGATCATGCTGACCAGGGTGCGGTTGGTGCCGATCTCCCGCAGCACGCGCACCGATTCCAGCACGCCCACTCGTGGCCTGCTGTGGCGGTCGCGGGTGTGGCCGGTGAACCGGGTGCGGAAGAGGAAGAGCGTCAGCGGCAGGTAGAAGGCGATGTTGGCGAAAATACCCGCTGTGGGGCCGAGCCCCAGCAGCAGCGCGGACCCGACCACCGGACCGAAGAGGACGCCCAGGCTGCGGAAGGTGGCGTTCAGGCGTACGGCGCTGGGCAGTTCGGCCGGGCCGACGAAGTCGTGCAGCATCAGCTGCTCGCCGGGGCCCCACAGCGACCCGGCCAGACCGTGCAGGACGAGCAGGACGCACGCCTCCCACATATGCAGCGAGTCGGTCAGGAACAGGACGCCCCAGGTCGCGGAGACGGCCATGAACAGGACCTGTGCGGCCTGGATGATGCGGCGGCAGTCGTAGCGGTCGGCCAGGGAGCCGAACCACATCGAGAGCAGCAGGAACGGCACCCAGTGGCTGATGACCTGGAATCCGGTCAGGGCCGGGGAGTGGAAGGTCTGCCACAGCACCCAGTAGGTGATGACGTGTTCGACGTTGTCGGCCATCATCGCCAGGGCCGCCCCGAACAGGTACGGACGGCTGTCGCGGTTGCGCAGCGCGGCGAACCTCGGGGGCGGCGGAGCGACGGGCGGGGCACCGGACGTGCCGGTGGCGGGGCCGGTGGGTGGGCCGGTGGGTGGGTCGGTGGCCGGGGGTGCGGGCTGCGCCTCGGTGGGTGCGAGTGCTTCGGCGTCGGCCAGGTGAGTGGGTATGCCGCAGGCTGCGCACATCCTTGATCTCCCCCTCTTCGGTACGGCCGGGCCGGGGGATTCGGGTCGGGGAGAACCCGGCCCCCGGCCCGCTTGCGGTGAGCTGTGAGTCCGCGCGGTGAGTGGTGAGTACTGACTCCGCGCGGTGAGCCGTGATTCCGTTCGTTGATTCGTTGATTCGTTGATTCGTTGATTCGTTGAGTAGAGGCCGCGGTGCACGCTTCCGTGAGCCGTGACCCTGCCCACGGAAGTGTGCACCGCGGGCCGCGTGGTTCAGGGCCCGGGTCGTGATCGGGCTTGTGGTGTGACCGGCCTGTGTCGTGACTGGCGTCGTGTCGTGCTCAGAGGCGGCAGCTGATCTCCATGCCGTCCTCGACGGGGAAGGGCACGCTCCGGTAGCCGTTCGCCGGGGTGCGTACGTACTCCAGGTACGGGAGCAGGCTGCTGAGGTTCACGTCGTCGGCCACCACGAGTGTGCCCGGCGCCAGCCTCGGTTCGAGCAGGCGCAGTACGGGCAGGCACAGGTCCTTCCAGCCGTCGAGCAGGACGAAGTCCGCGGGGGCGTCGAGGGTGGCGAGCGTCTCCCGGGCGTCTCCCTCCAGCACGGTGATCACATCGTCCAGGCCGGTCTCGATGAAGGTGCGGCGGGCCGCGACCGCTTTGTCCTTGTTCAGCTCCGTGGTGACGACACGTCCGGTGCCGTTGTCCCGCACGGCGGCCGCCAGATACAGCGTGGAGATACCGAAGGACATGCCGAACTCCACGACGGTGGCGGGCCGGGTGGCCCGCACCAGGTTGTAGAGCAACTCGCCGCCCGCTGCGGAGATCGGCATGTAGATCTCGGCAGCGGCGTCGGCCAGCTCCTGCGGTGTCATCGGCTCGGGGCGCTCGGGGCGCTCGGCCCGGGTGCGGGCCGAGGTGGCGTCGTCGAGCGCGGCAAGGGCGAACATCCGGCTGAGCGTGGTCTCGACCCGGGGGTCGGCGAGCGTGTGGGTGAAGGTCATGGCGTCTAGAGTAGACGCACCGTTGCGTCCAGTCTAGAGCGGCTGACTATCCTGAGGGCAGAGGGAGGCACCATGGGAGCTGAGGCGGGAACCGCCGGGGAAGGGGCCGTCGGCGTGCCTGGCCGGAGTCACCACGGAAACCGGCACGGGCGCAGCGAAAAGGCCCGGTTCGCGGTGCTGGAGGCAGCCGATGACCTGCTCGCCGAGAAGGGCTTCGCGGGCGTCACGATGGAAGGCATCGCGACGCGGGCGGGTGTGGCCAAGCAGACCATCTACCGCTGGTGGAGCACGAAGACCGACGTTCTGATGGATGCCTTCCTGCAGGACGTGGCCGAGGAGCCGCCGTCCCCCGACCACGGCGATGTGGCGCGCGACCTGAGCGACCACCTGGGCCGGCTGGGCCACTTCCTCAGCGGGACGGACCCCGGAGCCGTCTTCAAGGCGCTGATGGCCCAGACCCAGCACGATCCGGCGTTCGCCAAGGACTTCCGGGCCAGGTACCTCGACGAGCAGCGCCGCCGCGACCAGTTGCCACTGGAGCGAGCCGTCCGGCGGGGGGAGCTGCCTGCGGACCTGGACGTGGCGGCCGAGACCGACCAGATCGTGGGACCGCTCTACTACCGGGTCCTGGTGACGGGCGAGCCGATCAGCCGGGACTTCACCGACCGGCTCGTGCGGTCCTTCCTGCGCCGCCTGGGCTGACGCGCTGTGCTCACTGCTGTGTGCACTGCCGTGCTTACTGACGTGCTCACTGCGGCGCTCACGGCCGCGTTCATCGCTGTGCTCGCTGCCGCGCTCACTGCCGTGCGATCACCGCCGCGATCTTGCGCGCGTCGATCGCCAGCTCGCGGAACATCCCGCTGATGGGGTTGGTGAACCCCGTGAAGAACAGTCCCGGCGCCTGCGCGGGCGTGCGACCGCCGTGCACCACGGGCCTGCCCCGCGCGTCCAGCACGTCCAGATGTCCCACCAGCGGCTCCAGCGCCCGCCGGTAGCCGGTCGCCGCGATCACCGCGTCCGGTGAGATCCGGGTGCCGTCGGCCAGTACGACCTTGCCGTCGTCGAAGGAGTCCACCGCCGCGACCGGTTGGACCCGGCCAGTGCGGACCGCGTCGATCAGACCCACGTCCTGTACGGGGATCGCGCCCTCGCGCACCCGGGAGTAGAGGCCCGTGTCGGGGCGCGGCAGGCCCTGCGCGGAGAGGTCGGGCACGGAGATCCTGCACAGCGTCTCGCCGGCCCGGTCCACCAGCCGGGTCGGCAGCCTGCGGACCAGGATCCCGGTGCGCTGGGCGGGCCAGCCCGCCGTGGAGCGCCGGATGATGTGCGGGACGGTACGGATCGCGATGCGCACCCGCCCGGCGCCGCCCTCGACCAGGTCGACGGCGATCTCGGCACCGGTGTTGCCGGCCCCGACGACGAGCACGTCCCGGCCCGCGTACGGGGCGGCGTCGCGGTACTCGCCCGCGTGCACCAGGTCCCCGTGGAAGGTCTCCCTACCGGCCCAGTCGGGCAGCCTGGGCGTGTGGTTGTACCCCGTGGCCACGACCACCGCGCTTCCGGTCAGCTCCCGGCCGCCGGTCGCGTGCAGCAGCCAACCGGGGCCGTCAGCACGGGTGATGCGGGTGACCTCGACCCCGGTGACGATCTCCAGGCCGTGGTACTCCGCGTACTTCTCCAGGTACCGCACCACGTTGTCCCGCGACACCCAGCGCCCGAAGGAGCGCGGCATCGGCAGCCCCGGCAGTGCCGAGAGGCGCCGGGTGGTGTGCAGATGCAGACGGTCGTAGTGGCGGTGCCAGGAGGTGCCGACGTCGGTGGACTTCTCCAGGATGACGGCCCGTACGCCCCGCCCGCGCAGCGCGGCGGCAGCGGCCAGTCCGCCCGGTCCCGCACCGATGACGTAGACGGGCCGGTCGTCCTTCGTGTCGTCCATGAAGCGGAGCGTAATGGCCTGTTCGCTTGATGGGGCCCGGTCAAGGACAGAAGCGATTGCGAATTGATCACGCATGCACGCCTCTTGCGCACAGCACCTTCCATCCGCTGAACTGACGTACCGTCAGAAAGTATAGGGAGCAGCGAGCGAGGGGACCCGATGCATTCGATCTGGCTCAGTGGCGCCGAGTGGCTCGCCGTCCTCCGTATCGGGCTCGGCCTGTGGTGGCTGGAGAGCTGGCGCCACAAGGACAAGAAGGCCTGGTTCGAGCGCGGTACGGGCATCACCTGGGCGGCTGACGTGGCAGGCAAGCACAAGTGGCCGGTGGTGAAGCGCGGCTTCGAGCGGTTCGTGGCGCCCCGGCCCCGGGTCATGGCCCATGTCGTCGTCTACGCCGAACTCGCCCTCGGCCTCGGCCTGGTGGTCGGATTCCTGACCCCGGTGGCGCTGATCGCCGGGCTCCTGCTCAACCTCCTCTACTTCGTGCTGATGATCCACGACTGGGCCGAGCAGGGGCAGAACGCGATGATGGCGCTGATCTCCCTGGCCGCCTTCGGCGCGATGGCCTGGCAGACCTGGTCACTCGACCACGCGATCGGACTCTTCCTGTGACAGACCGCGCACCCGCACCCGCCGCTACTGCCCCTGCCTCCGCCGTGTCCCCGCGGTTCGATCTGCCGGAACCGGACGCCTTCACCGCGCCCTACTGGGCCGCTGCCGCCGAGGGCCGGCTGCTGATCAGGCGCTGCGGGGGGTGCGGAAAGCCGCACCACTACCCGCGCGAGTTCTGCCCGCACTGCTGGAGCGACGACGTCACCTGGGAACAGGCGAGCGGCCGGGCCACGCTCTACACCTGGTCGGTGGTGCACCGGAACGATCTGCCGCCCTTCGGGAAGCGAGTCCCGTACGTCGCGGCGGTGGTGGATCTGGCCGAGGGGCCGCGCCTGATGACCGAGATCGTCGACTGCCCGGCGGACGGGCTCCGTATCGGGATGGCGCTCGGCGTCACGTTCCGCGAACTGACCCCCGGAGTCAGCGTGCCGGTGTTCCGCGCCGACGGCTGAACCGCACGCTCCCGCCCAGCCGGTCAACGGCCGCCGCCCCCGGGTACTGAACCGGCCGACTGCCTGACCGTCCCGCCGTACGGAGGGGTCGGGATCGCGTACGGAGCGGGCGGGATTGCCGTGGCCGTGCGGGCGGGATTGCCGTAACCGTGCGTGCGGGATTGCCGTAACCGTGCGGGCGGGATCGCCGTACCGTGCGGGCGGGATCGCCATGCGGCGCCCCGCCCGCGGACGCCCCCCGGGTACCCCCGCGACCCCCCGCGTGTTGAATAGCCGCATGACCGACATACGGACCCAGCCGGAGGTGCACGGCCTCGGCCTGAGCCTGCGCCCCTGGGACGCCGCCGACGCCGATGTGCTGCTGCGCGGTGTCACCGACCCCGAATACCTGCGCTGGAACACCCCGCTGCGTCCCGTCACCGACCTGGCGGACGCCCGCGCCACGATCAGCAACCGCAGTGCCGGATGGCAGCGCGGGGAGCTCGTCCAGTACGCCGTCACCGAGGGCGGCGAGATCGTCGGCGGAGTCGGGCTCTCCGGCATCAACCGCCACATGTGCCAGGCAGCGGTGGGCTACTGGGTGCTGCCCGGACTGCGCGGCCGGGGCATCGCCACCCGCGCGGTGGAACTCTGCACCCGCTGGGCCTTCGAGCAGGAGGGCATCCACCGCATCGAACTGCGCCACGCCGTGGACCACATCGCGTCCTGCCGCGTCGCGGAGCGCTGCGGTTACGCGTACGAGGGCACCCGGCGCGACGGGATGCACCAGGCCCAGCGGCCCGGCACCTACCGCGACGCGCATCAGCACGCCCGGCTGGCCACGGACCCGTACCCCAGCCCCGATCCCAGCCCCGACCCCACAGGCCGGTGACCGGACGGCGGCAGCCCGTACCCGCCGGGTAACGAAACGCGGGGGTCCGTACGCAGGAAATGATGACGAAGGGGGTCCGGTATGGGCGCTGGGCGTGGACTGACGGTGACTGGGTGGGTATTGGGCAGTCTGGGCGTCGTGCTCCTGGCCGCCGGCGCCCTCTGGGGCTTCCGTGGGTACGAGTCGGTCAGCGTGAACGACGACTCGATGGCCCCGGCGTACGCCAAGGGCGACCGGGTGGCCATCGAGAAGAGCGACGGCGGCGGCCTGCACCACGGTGAAGTGGTGCTCTACCGCACCCGGGACCGCTACGACGGCGCCGACGTCTTCCAGCGCGTCATCGCGCTCGGCGGCGACCACCTCGTCTTCGACGGGAAGCAACTGGTGCTCAACGGCGAACCGCTGGACGAGCCGTACCTCGACGGCGGCGACGAGGGCACGTCGGACGCGTACGACGTCCTGGTGCCGCACGGCCGGATGTTCACCCTCGGCGACAACCGCGCCGACGCGCTGGACTCCCGGAACTTTCTCGCCGACCAGGCGGGCACCCTGCCGGTGAAGGTGGTCCGGGGCCGGCTCATCGACAACCCGGCGATGCCGCTGCTGCTCGAAGTGAGCGTCCTGGCCGGCACGCTGCTGGCGCTGGCGGGCGCCGGGTTCGGGCTGGCGGGCCGCGTGGTCCGCCGCCGCAGGCTGGCCGCGCTCACGCTCTACGGCCAGAGCAGTTCACGCGCCCAGTCCCGGCTCTCCGTACGCCGGTAGCGCAGCCGGACATGGCGGCGGCGCGCGTCGCCCTGGAAGAACTCCACCTCGGCCGGGTCCAGGACATAGCGCGTCCAGCTCGTCACGGGCGCCGCCGGATCGGCCTGCGCACGCTCCCACGCGGCAGCCGACGCCTCCTCCAGCTCGCCCAGCGAACCCAGCACTTCACTCATCCGCCCGGTGAGCGCGGCCGCCAGCGCCCCGGTCGAGCGGGCGTGCAGATCGGCCTGCCCCTCGGCGGCGGGCGCGGCGGTCACCGTCCCGCGCACCCGGACCTGCCGGGCCTGCGCCGCCCAGTAGAATCCGAGCGCGGCCTCCGGACACCCGGCCAGCTGGCGGCCCTTGGCACTCCCGGAGTGCGAGGCGAAGTGCCAGCCGCGCGCATCCGCACCGTGCAGCATGAGTGTCCGTACGTCGGGCCGCCCGGCGGCGTCGACGGTGGCGAGCGTCATGGTGTGCGGCTCGGGCTGACCGGCGGCAGCCGCGGAACGCAGCCACTCCCGGAAGAGCGGGAGGGGATCCGCGGGGGCGGTGTCCGGGTCGAACTCCGGCAGCTCGGGCAGGTCCCAGACCCGCAGGGTGTGCAGGAACTCGGTGAAGTCGTCCATGCGGCCCATTGTCGGCCGTGCCCCCGGCTGTGCGCCCGACCCCACGCCTACTCAGGCTCGCGGCAGAGCTGCGCCGTGACCACCGCGTGGAGCAGTTCCGGGTCGACGAACTTCCCCTCCATGGGCGGATCGCAGCGCCAGTGCAGCGGATAGGTGTTGCCGTCCGGCGCGGGAATCCCGACGTACTGGTCCCGGGCGGACGGCCCGTAGCAGGTCACCCCAGGCGGCCAGTCGAACTCGTGCGATGCCCCCGGCGGGATCAGGAAGTACGTCCACCGTCCCCCGGCCACCTCCCGTACGACGGGTCCCGGCGCCCCGTCGGTGAGCGTGCCGAGATGGTGCAGTACGGCCTCGCCGCGCACCCCTCGGACGCGGATGGCATCGAAGTGCACGCCGGTGAGACGGAGTTGGTGCCCCGATGCCGGTACCCAATCGGGGAGATTTTCAGTCGTCATGCCTACGAGCATCGGCACGAATGCGTAGCGTGACCAGAGGGATGGGGTGCACATCGGGACGATGTGGAAAGGCAGGGTGATCTTGTGGTAGCCAGTAAGCCGTGTGAATCGAACGCGGCGCAGCCGTCACCGGCACGGCGGCACGTAGGGGACCTGATCAGGAACTTCCGCTCACGGGCAGGCCTGACGAGACAGGACGTGGGGGACCGGCTGCTCATCTCGGAGTCGCTGGCCGGGGCGTACGAAGGGGGCGAGCGCATCCCGACGACCAGCTTCCTCAAGGACGCCGACACGGTGCTGGACGCGCGGGGAGCACTCAAGTCCTGCATCCCGCTGATGGACGACGAGAAGTACCCGCGCACGTTCGTGGGGTGGGTACGGCTGGAGAAGATCGCGTCCAGCGTCAGTGCGTACGAGAACATGTTCTTCCCGGGGCTGTTGCAGACCGAGGAGTACATCCAGGCGCTGTACGAGGAGCGCGTCCCGCAGTTCGCGGAGGCGGAGATCCAGAAGCATGTCGAGGCGCGACTGGAACGGCAGGCGGTGCTCAGCCGGGACCCGCTGCCGATCGTGGCGTACGTCATCGAGGAGTCGGTGCTGCAACGGCCCATCGGTGGGCGGACGGTGCTCCGTAATCAGATGCTGCATCTGCTGAAGTGCACGCAGTCGATGAATCATTTGATGGTGCAGGTGATGCCGACGGCGCGGAATGCACACGCGGGACTGAACGGCCCGATCAAGTTGCTCAGTGCGCCGGACGGCCGCAACTGGGCATACGAAGACGGTCAGTGCGGAGGTACGTTGATCTCGAAGCCGCAGCAGGTCAACCAGCTCATCGACCGCTTCGGAATGTTGCGGGCGCAGGCGCTCACGCCCTGGGAGTCCGCGGAACTGATCGAGAGGATGGCGGACCAGCTATGAGTACGGAACTGGCGTGGTTCAAGAGCAGTTACAGCAACAACGAGGGCGGTGAATGCCTCGAAGTCTCCTACGACTGGCGCAAGTCGAGCTATAGCGGCAACGAGGGTGGCAACTGCGTAGAGGTGGCAGCCCACCCCCGTGCCGTCCACCTCCGTGACTCCAAGGTCCCGGACGGCCCGACCTTCACGGTCGCTCCGGCCGCTTGGACGGCCTTTGTGGAGCAGCTCCCGGCCTGAGTGATGGGTACGAGGTGGTGATCTCTCCGTGTCGTGGCCGCCCGGCGGCACGGAGACACCGCCCGCGCCACGGTGTTCACGGGCTCCGGTGGCTAACCGCTCAGGCAGTCACGGGCCGACGTGCGGAATGCGGCCACCAGCCGGGCGCGGTCCCCCTCCCGGGTTGCCACGACGACGTGGCCCGGTTCGACGCCGTGCAGCGGGACCGTGGTGAGGTCGGGGCGTACGCCGGCCGCGTACAGGGCGGCCGGGACGATGGCCACGGCCTGACCGGCGGCGATGTATTCGAGCTTGTCCTCGATGGTCTCGGCAGGAGGGCCGTCGGGCGCCGGGCGGCCTCCCGGGCGCGGGTCGATGCGCCAGTACGCGTCGAACTGCGGATCCGGGAAGCGGGGGATCGGCTCCTCGTCGATGTCGTCGAGGGTGACCGACTCCTTGTCCGCCAGCCGGTGCCCGAGCGGTACGAGCAGCAGCTTCGGCTCGTCGTAGAGGACCGTCACGTGCAGGCCGTCGGTGTGCAGGGGCAGCCGCGTGATCGCCGCGTCGACGCGGCGGTCGAGCAGGGCGTCGCGCGGCTCGTTCCACTCCAGGTGCAGCGTGCGTACGTCGGCGTCGGGGTGCTTGTGCCGCAGGTTCTGGACCGCCGGGGTGACGATCAGGCCCGCCGTGTAGCCGACGGTGATCCGGGTGGGCCGTGCGGCGGTCCGGGCGGCGGCCGTGGCCTGCTCGGACGAGCGCAGCAGTTCATGGGCGAGGGGGAGGAACGCCTCTCCCGCTTCGGTGAGCCGGGTGCCCTGCCGCGTGCGGTCCAGAAGCCGCGAGCCCACCTGGGCCTCAAGCTGGCTGATCTGCCGGCTGAGCGACGGCTGTGCGATGTGCAGCTCTGCTGCGGCGCGGCCGTAGTGCAGGTGTGCGGCGACGGCCGTGAAGTAGCGCACCAGCCGCAGGTCGAGGTCCGTCATATCCGAACCGTAATGCCTGAACTGTATGACGTGATCCGTAACAGGTCTTTGATCACCGAGGGTGTGCGTCCCTACCGTGAGTTTCATGCCCACTGACAATGAGACCGCGGTCCGGCGCTTCTACGAGGCCCTCGGCACCGGTGACACAGCGTTGATCGACGAGGCCCTCGCCGCCGACTGGGAGGCCGTCCCGGCCATGCGCACCGGGGCCGGGCCGGACGGGTGGAAGAAGACCATCGAGTACCTTCGCAGCGTGTTCCCCGGCCTGACCGTCACGATCGAGCAGGTCGTCGAGTCCGGCGGCATGGTCGCCGTGCGTTCGGTCGGCCGCGGTGTGCACGCCGGGGAGCTGCTCGGCGTCGAAGGCACGGGCCGCGAGGTCGAGTTCCGGGCGTCGGACTTCCACCAGGTGGTCGACGGCCGGATCGTGCGGACGTGGCACCTGGAGGACTACTTCGGGATCGCGCGCCAGATCGGCCTGGAGTTCACCCGTGGCGCTTGACGGAAAGACGGCGGTGGTGACCGGGGCGGCGCGGGGCATCGGGTACGCGTACTGCCGACGGCTCGCCGCGGACGGCGCGAACGTGGTGGCTGTCGATATCGACGATCCGGCCGACGGCGTAAAGGAGTTGAAGGGCGACGGCGACAAGCTGGGGCTGGTGTGCGACATCAGCGAGCCGTCGCAGGTCGACGCCGTGGTCGGCACGGTCCTGGGCCGGTACGGGCGCTGCGACATCCTCGTCAACAACGCCGGCATCTTCCCGGTCACCGACCTCGACCACATGACGGTCGAACTGTGGCGCACGGTGCAGGCGGTCAATGTCGAGCCGATCTTGCTCTTCGCCCGGGCGTTCGCGCCGGGGATGCGCGCCGCCGGGTGGGGGCGCATCGTCAACACCGGCTCGGGCATCACCATGACGCAGAACCGCGACCTCGCGTACCTGACCAGCAAGGGCACCGTGCACGCGCTGACCAGGGCACTCGCCAACGAGCTGGGCGAGAGCGGCATCACGGTCAACGCGATCGCTCCCGGACTGGTGGCGACCGATGGCTTCCTGGGCCGCAGCCGGCCCAACGGCCCGACCGCCGAGCAGGTGTTCGCGCGGGTGACGGCCATGCAGACCATCAAGCGCCGGTCGGTCCCCGCGGACCTCGGCAACGCCCTCGCCTTCCTGGTCTCGGACGACGCCGACTTCATCACCGGCCAGATCCTGCACGTCGACGGCGGCGTGACGCGGACAGGGGCGTGACCGTGCTCGACGCGATCGCCGACCGTTTCAGCACCTCGCCGCGCTCGCCGGTCGGCATGTGACTGAGGTTCGCCCGCAGGTTGTTGCCCCACGTCATGGTCCGCCGGCCAGTACGGCTGAAGGGGCCGGACTATCCGTTGTGTGCTTCGAGCTCGGTCGCCGGCGTCTGCTGGGGGGGACGCCCACGACGCCAGGAGCGCTGGATTGTCAGCGGTCGGCGTGCCCGCGGGTGCGGTGTAGACGATGAGATGCAGGCCGGGTTCGGCGGGCAGTTCCAGGGACTCGACGTCCAAGTCGAGCCGGCCCACGATCGGATGGCGCAGATCCATCGTGGCCATCCCCTCACCGTAAGCCCGTCCCGCGATCTAAGGGGTACCCGATGCGGTCGTCGCGATGCCGCCGTCCACCGGGATGACGGTGCCCGTGAGGTAGGACCCAGCCCGGCCGGCGAGAAACACGGCGATACCCGCCATGTCGTCGTCGCGGCCGAGCCGGTGCAGAGGGGTCGCCGCCGCGATCGTGTCGCCGATGGCATCGAGCGTGGACGCCATCATCTGCGACGGGAACACTCCCGGTGCTACCGCGTTCACCGTGATGTGCTGTGGGCCCAGCTCTCTGGCAAGCACTCTGGTGAGTTGGTGGAGTGCCGCTTTGCTGCTGGCGTACGAGTAGTTGGGTGCCTGGGCGACGTGGATGGCGGCGATACTGCCGATGTTGATGATCCGCGCGGGATCATCGGCGGTGCCTGCCTCGCGAAGTGCGGGGAGCAGCGCCTGCACCAGCCAGAACGGCGACTTGAGGTTGAGGTCGATCACTGTGTCCCAGGCCTCGTCCGGGAACGTCTCCAGCGGCTCGCGCCACATGGCTCCCGCGTTGTTGACGAGGATGTCCAGGCGTTCCGAGTCGGCCTTGACAAGATCAGCGAGGCGCTGACACTCGTCGTGCCTGGACAGGTCGGCGGGGATTGCTCGAACATCGCCGAATTCGGACAGCGAACGCTGTGCCTCCGCGCAGGTGTCGGCATTGCGTGAGCTGATGACGACGCGGGCGCCCGCCTGGAGAAGGCCGCGCGCGATCATCAACCCAATTCCCCTGGTGCCGCCAGTGACAAGGGCGTACTTCCCACTCAGATCGAAAAGCTCTGTGTGGGTGGTGAATTGGTTGTCCGCCATTGGTCTCCGTCCCTTCTGCCGTGGAGGAATGCGCCGACACGATCGCGCATTCGGGGCAGCTGAATTGAACTGATGGGGGTAAAGCTGCAGCGCGTGTCGCGTGTCCATGGAGTGTTGTCGGCGCTGTCGACTCGACCAGGTTGACAGGCGTTTTGGACGTCTGGGAGACCCTGCCGATACAGGTACTGGGAGAGCCCCCTTGCCTGATGCGCCGACTCACTCGGCTGAGGCCCACTGGCATCCGCACGAAGCCCACGGCGACGTGACAGGTGGTGCCGACGACACCTCCGCCAGGAAGAGCCGACCGGGCGGGCAGAACCTAGGCGGTCCCGGGTGCGCGAAGGGCCAGGCGGATGGCGTCGCGGAGCCAGCGGTGGGCTCCGTCGGCTGCGTGGCGGGGGTGCCAGGCCATGCCGATGGTCAACGGCGGCAGTGGCAGCGGGATATCGAGGACGTTCAGGCCGAGGACGGTGGCGGCGTCGGTGAGGGGTGAGGGAGCCGCGCCGGGGAGTGCCGTGGGGACGAGGCAGACGACGTCGCTGCGGGCGGCCAGCATCATCGCGGCCAGGTGGCTGGGGAGGACAGCCGTGACCCGCCGACGGAGGCCGTGCTCGGCCAGGGCGGTGTCCAGGGGCCCGGTGAAACGGCCGCGACGGCTGACCGTGACGTGCTCGGCGGCAGCGAGCCGGGCCGGGGTCAGGCTCTGCTCGGTCAGCGGATGGCCGGGCCGGACAGCCGCCGCCATCCGGAAGGTGACCAGCTCCTCGACGTGGGTCTCGGGGTCGACATGGCCGATGGATCCGATCTCCAGGTCGATCCGGCCGTCTCGCAGGGCCGGTCCTGCCTCCATCTCTTCGGCCCGGATCCGCAGCGAGATGCCCGGCGCGTCCTGCCGGGCCAGTCGCAGCAGTTCCGGGGTCAGCGCCGCACCGACCAGGTCGGCCATCTGAAGGGTGAAGGTGGTGCGCAGGGTGGCGAGATCGGCGCCGGCGCCCGGAGCGAGCAGCGCTCCCAGGCGGCTTACCACTGCGGCGACTTCCTCACGGAGGGCCTGAGCCCGGGGGGTGGGGACCATGGTCTGTCCGGCCCGGACCAGGAGGGGGTCCTGGAGGGTACGGCGGAGGCGGGCGAGGGTGCGGCTCATGGCGGCGGGGGAGGTGTGCAGACGCGCGGCGGCGCGGGTGACGCTCTGCTCGGTCAGCAGGGCGTCCAGTGCGACGGCGAGATTGGCGTCGATGAGCGGATCCGGACTGTTCAGGCTGCTCAGGCTGTTCACCAGCGTCATTCCATTTCAGGCAATGATCCCTTGCCGAAGTTCCTCTTGTGGCAACTCCGTGGTCCTCCGCAGGATGACAGACGTACTCATCCACCGGCCACACCCAAGAGGACCTCATGATCGTCATCACCGCACCCACCGGGAACATCGGCCGCCAACTGCTGTCCCTGCTGCTGGAGTCCGCCCCTGCCCACGGTGAGGAACTGCGCGTCATCGTGCGCGACCCCGCCCGGCTCCCCGACACGGTGCGCGAGCGCGTCGAGGTGGTCACCGGTTCGCACGGTGACGCCGAGGTGGTCGAGCGGGGCTTCGAAGGCGCGGACGCCGTGTTCTGGCTCGTCCCCCCGGACTCCTCGCTCACCCCGGAGGAGGCTTACACCGGCTTCAGCCGCCCCGCACTCAAGGCGCTCGCCGCGCACGGCGTCGGCCACGTCGTGGGCGTCTCCGCGCTCGGCCGCGGCACCCCGGCCGCCGACCGCGCCGGACTCGTCACCGCGTCCCTCGCCCTGGACGACCTGCTCGCGGGCACCGGCGCCGCCTACCGCGCCCTGGCCAATCCGTCCTTCTTCGACAACCTCCTGGAGGAGGCCGACTCGATCCGTGAGAAGGGCGTCTTCACCGACGCCGTCGACGCCGACCGCAAGGCCCCGCTCGTCGCCGTCGCCGACATCGCGGCCGTCGCCGCCGGTCTGCTCCTCGACCGCTCGTGGACCGGCGCCGACA
This sequence comes from Streptomyces sp. NBC_00466, assembly GCF_041433995.1. NCBI lineage: Bacteria > Bacillati > Actinomycetota > Actinomycetes > Kitasatosporales > Streptomycetaceae > Streptomyces > Streptomyces sp. NBC_00466. The sequence goes on from NZ_CP107896.1 coordinate 4,012,298, forward strand.
GCGTCCCGGTGCTCGGGCCGGAGGACCTGTCCCCCAGCGACCTGGCCCGCATCATGACCGAGCAGCTCGGCCGCCCTGTCCGCTACGAACGGCAGCCGCTCGGCGAGCTGTCCGCCACGCTCGTCGGCTACGGCCTCAACGAGGCGTTCGTCCAGGGCATCGCCGACATGAAGCAGGCCAAGGACAACGGCCTGGACGCGGGTGTCGCCCGCACCCCGGAGAGCGCCACACCGACCACCTTCGAGCAGTGGTGCGCTCGGACCCTGAAGCCCGCCGTCCTGCGGTGAGGAACGACCGCCCAGGCCACCCCGTCACCCAGTCCACACCTGCCACCCCGGAGGCACCAGTCATGCCCGCTGTCCTGTCCGCTGAGGAAACCGCACCGCCGGTGACCGCCTTCATGCTCATCAAGACCATGCCCGAGTGGCTCGCCATGACCCCGGAGGAACGGGTGAACGCCTTCGTCACCCAGGTCGTGCCCGCGATCAAGGCCAAGACCACCGGTGTGCGCTCACGCTTCTACGACACGGAGTTCTACTCCACCCGCGTCACCGACGTCTGGGTCTGGGAAGCCGACGACCACACGGCCTACCAGCTCCTCATCGACGCACTGCGCGAAACCCCTTTCTGGGAGCGCTACTTCGAGGTCGTCGACCTGCTCGTCGGCACCGAGAACGGCTACGCCCGTACGTACGGCACCGAGGCGGTCACCACCATCAGCACATGACGCACCACCCGGGCCCGCAGGATGCCGGCTGCCCTGCGGGCGGACGGCACCGGCCCGGGGCAGTGCCTGGGATGTCAGACCTCGGGCGGGTCGGGGAAGGACAGCGCTGGTGTTGAATACAGCCCCATGAGTGAGAGTGCGCGTGATGCCAGCAGGACAGCGGTGCTGGTCTGCCAGGGGCGGGCCGCTGCGGACGGCAGGGCCGCTGCCGGTGGATCCGCTGACAGCCGGTTCGCGGACCCGGTGGCAGCGCGGCTGCTGCGTGGCACGGAGCGTGCGCCGGTGGACCAGGTGCGCGCGGGTACTCCGCCGCAGGGCTGGCAGGCGCGGACCATGTACGAGGGTGTGCGGGCGTGCGCCGAGGTGGTCGTGCCCCGGACGGTCGCGATCGACGAGGCCCTGCGCGCCCGCGCGACCGGTCAGCTCGTCATCCTCGGCGCCGGTCTGGACACGCGGGCCTGGCGTCTGCCCGGACTCGCACAGACAGATGTCTGGGAGGTCGACCACCCCGCCTCCCAGCAGGACAAGCGCGCCCGCCTCACCGAGGCCGCCCACGAGGCCCATGGGTCCGAGGAGACCCCGAGGCCGGAGGATGACGCCGGACTGCCCGCCCTCGCGCGGTCCGTACGGTTCACGCCGGCCGACTTCGCCGTCGACGACCTCGGCGAGGTGCTGGACGCCGCCGGGCACAACCCCTCCGCGCCGACGACATGGCTGTGGGAGGGCGTCGTCCCGTACCTCACACGCGACCAGGTACGCACCACCGTGGCCGCACTCGCCACCCGGACGGCCCCGGGCAGCGCGCTCATCGTCAACTATCAGGCGCCGTCGGTGAAAGCGTCGGCAGGACGGCTGCTGACCCGCGTGCTGGGCAAGTCCGTCACGGCGGGCGAGCCGTGGCGCTCACTGTGGAAGCCGCAGCAGATGGCCGCACTGCTCGCGGAGTACAACCTGCGGGTGGTCTCGGACGACGACCTCCTCGCCCTCACCCACACCCTCGCTGGCCCGGCGAGGGGACGGGCATCGCTGCGCTCGGGGCGCGTCGCCGTCGCGGAGACCGACTGACGCGGGGGTGGGCGGTACGGCCGGGCCCACGTCTCGCGAGTACATCGAGAACCGTCGCCCCCGGTCCGATCTGTCGCACAGCTGTCGCACTCACCCCCGCCCCAGCACCACCGTCCCCGAGGAGCAGAACCAGCCGCCCGTCCCCGAAGCGACCGCCAGCTCCGGCAGGCGGCCGCCCGCCTTGTGGACCTGGCGGCCGTCGCCCGCTTCGCCGCGTAGCTGCCGTACCGCCTCGACCAGCAGGAACAGGCCGCGCATCCCGGGGTGGCAGGCGGAGAGGCCGCCGCCGTCGGTATTGACGGGGAGTTCGCCGTCGCGCAGCAGCCGGCCCTTCTCCACGAACGCGCCGCCCTCGCCCTTCGCGCAGAACCCCAGGTCCTCCAGTGTCACCAGCGTCATATAGGTGAAGGCGTCGTAGATCTCGGCGATGTCGATCTCCGCCGGGCTGACCCCCGCCCGCTCGAAGGCCAGCCGGCCGCTGACCGCCGCCGGGGAGACCGTGAAGTCGTCCCACTCCGACATCGTGGTGTGCGAGACGTGCTCCCCGGCGCCCAGTACCCACACGGGGGCCTTCGCGCAGTCCGGTACGTAGTCCTCGGCCACCAGCAGCACCGCGCAGCCGCCGTCGCTGCGGATGCAGCAGTGCAGCTTGGTGAACGGGTCCGCGATCATCGGGCCGCCCAGCACCTCGTCCACGGTGACCGGGTCGCGGTACAGGGCGTCCGGGTTGGTCGCCGCGTTCGCCCGTGCCTGGACCGCCACCGATGCCAGCTGCTCCAGTGTCGTGCCGTACTCGTGCATGTGGCGGCGGGCGGCCATCGCGTACTTGGCGATGAGCGAGTGGCCGTACGGGACCTCGAACTGGAGCGGGCCGCGTGCGCCGAAGGAGAGGTTCGACGTACGGCGCCGCGCCTTGATGTCGGCGCGGGCCGTGGAGCCGTACACCAGCAGTACGGCGTTGGCGTGGCCCGCCGCGATGGCGTCGGCGGCGTGGGCGGCCATGACCTCCCAGGTGGAGCCGCCGACGGAGGTGGAGTCCACCCAGGTGGGTTTCAGGCCCAGGTACTCGGCGACCTCCACCGGGGCGAGGGTGCCGAGGCCCGCCGAGCCGAAGCCGTCGATCACCTCGCGGCCGAGGCCCGAGTCGGCGAGCGCGCGGCGCGCGGCCTGGGCGTGCAGGGCGTACGGGGTGGCGTCGTCGACCTTGCCGCAGTCCGACAGGGCGACACCGGCGACGGCGACCCGCCGCCGCGGCCGGGCAGATATGACAGAGGATGACATGAATCTGACGGTACATCAGATCCGGTGCTGGACAATGGCCCGGACGTCTCCCGTACCGGCTCTGTGCATCTGGATCGGCGCGCTCTACTATGACGCGCCGTCAGATCAGGAGAGGGGCCCGCCCATGGATGCCGCCTTCACAGCGGAGCAGGACGAGATCCGCCGTACCCTGCGCGAACTGCTCACCAAACGCTGCGGCCCGGACGGGGTCAGAGCCGCAGCGGCCACCCCGGCCGGGTACGACCAGGAGCTCTGGCGCACCCTCGCCGGACAGCTCGGGCTGCCCGGCCTCGCGATCCCCACGGAGTACGGGGGTGTGGGGTGCGGCCCCGCCGAGCTGGTGCTCGCCTGCGAGGAGACGGGGCGGGCGCTGCTGCCGTCCCCGCTGTTCGCCACGGCGGCGCTCGCCGCGCCGCTGATCACCGCGCTCGGCACGGAGGCCCAGCGCGCTGAGCTGCTCCCGGGCATCGCACGCGGCGAGCTGACCGCCACCCTGGCGGCGCCGTTGGGGCCCGCACTCGGGCTGCTCGGTGACAACGCGGGCGACTGGGCGGGCGGCGGCCGGGCCGGTGGCGTCCAGGCGCGGCCCACCGACGAGGGATGGCGGCTGTACGGGCAGGCCGACCAAGTGCTCGACGGCCACAGCGCGGGGGTGCTGCTGGTCGCCGCGCACACCGGGGGATTCGCCCGCAGCCGCACGCTGCTCTTTCTCGTACGGGCCGACGCCGCCGGGATGTCCCGGGTGCGGCAGACCGCGCTGGACGCGACCCGGCCGCAGGCCCGTATCGAACTGCGCGACACCGCAGCGGAGTTGCTCGGTGAGAGCGCCGAAGAAGGCGCTGATGTGCCGGGGGTGCTGGCCCGTACCGGGTGTGCGGCGGCTGCCGTGCTGGCCGCCGAAGCGGTCGGTGCGGCGGACCGGGCGCTGGAGCGTACGGTCGAACACGTCCGGCAGCGTGAGCAGTTCGGGCGCCCCATCGGCTCGTTCCAGGCCGTGAAGCACCGCCTGGCCGGGCTCTACGTACAGGTGCAGGCGGCCAGGTCGGCGGCGTACTTCGCGGCCTGGGACCCGGCGGCTGGCGGGCTCGCGCTGGCGCAGGGCCTGGAAGCGCTGCGGAGCGCCGCGTCCGAGGCGGTCCAGCTGCACGGCGGGATCGGCTTCACCTGGGAGCACGACATCCAGCTGTACTTCAAGCGGGCGTCGTCGGACGAGCTGCTGTTCGGGCCGGTGCACGGGCTGCGCGCGCACGCGGCGGAGCGCGCGGGGCTCTTCACCGGACGAGCGGCGGTCGCGGTCTGATGCTGCCCGGAACCCGGTTGGTGCAGAAGGTGTCGTCCACCCGTACGTTCGCCAGGATCGCGCCGCACGTCGTACCGGCGATGGACCGTACGGTGCATCGGCTGACCCGGGGGAGAGTGCTGCTCAGTGCGCAGATGCTGCCTGGGGTGACCCTCACGGCGACGGGCGCGAGAAGCGGTCTGCCGCGCGTTACGCCATTGGCGTGCATGCCGGAGAAGACGGCGGCGGGGGCGGCGACGGCTGGGGACGGGGCCGGGGGCGAGCCGTGGCCGCGCAGCTGGATCCTCGTCGGGTCGAACTTCGGGCGGCCGGGCCATCCCGCGTGGACGGCGAACCTGCTGGCGCACCCGGACGTCGAGGTGAACTGGAAGGGCCAGGACATCCAGGTCAGGGCGCGGCTCCTGGAGGGGGCGGAGCGGGCGGAGGTGTGGGCCACGGCGCTGGCGTTCTGGCCGCCTTACGCCGCGTACCAGGCGAGGGTGGACCGGGAGATCCGGCTGTTCCGCCTGGAGCGCCGCTGACACTCGCGTGCTGCGTGCTGCGGCTGGGCTCGGTGTTGCGTGCTGTGCTCCGTGTTGCGTGTGGCGGGTACGCGGACGGCGGACCACCTCGGTGGTCCGCCGTCTGCGCGACAGGACGAATGACGTGGTGGCGCCCCGCGGTTACTTTGTCGGCTTCTTGCCGGTGATGCCCAGGTGGACCAGAAGTGCGAGGTTCGGGCGGAGTTCAGCCTGTTTGACACCCCAGGTCTGGAAGCCCTTCTGGTGCGCGGCCACCGCGGCCAGCATGGCGACCAGGGAGCCGGCCATCGCCGCGGGGCTGACGTCCTTGTCGACCCTGCCCTTGGCCTGCAGCTCCTTGACCGAATCCGTCAGGGAGTTGGTGACGGAGGTCAGGATCTTCATGCGGATCTTGTAGAACCGCTTGTCCCCCTCCGCCGCGCCGAGGTCGACGACGCGGAGGATCGCGTCGTGTCTGCGCCAGAAGTCGAGGAATCCCTCGACGAGTTCTTCGGCCGTCTGCCAGCCGGCCTTGCCGGTCCAGGGGCGTCCGGAGACCAACTCGGTGAGCCCCGCACCCTCCTTGGCCATTTCCTCGGCGATTTCGAGGACCGCGCCCTCGACGTCCGGGAAGTACTGATAGAAGGTCGCGGGCGAAGTCCCCGCCTTCCGGGCCACGTCGATGACCTTGACGTCCCGGTACGGCGAGGAGCTGAGCATCTCGCTGAGGCAGTCGAGCAGCTTCTGCCGCGTCGCCTGGCCTCGTCGACCGGCCACGCGGCCGTCGACGGTGCGTACTTGTCCTGTCATGCCGTCAGCTTACCGAGGGGTGATCGGAGCGCGATTCGGCCGACTGCAAATGGGGTTCGGGCTGGTAATGGAGCGGCTCGCCGGAAGGGGAGGGGCTGGGGAAGGATTGATATTGTTATCAACAGGCTGTGGATAACTTCCGTGGACAACTCACCTAGACGCCTTCCGACCGTGACGGGCACCACATTCGGCCCTGCGCGGCGCCCTGTCCAGCCCTCTGCGGCGCCATGTGCCGGCCCCCTGTGGGTGCTCTATCAGATCCTGTGTGGGCGCCATGTCCGTATCGCGGTGAGACACCCCGATCCGCCCCCGGGTTCGCAACGAGCACGTCAGCCAGGAACAATCAGGGTGCGCACCGCCGGGTGGTGCCCAGTGGTGAGACCCTGAACTCAGCTGTATTTCGCGGACCCCCTTCCCCGGGGCCCGTACGGGGAGGTGGCAGGCGCGTGGTGGAGCAGCTGACGCAGCACGATCCGAGGCGGATCGGCCCGTTCGAGGTGCTCGGGCGGCTCGGGGCCGGCGGTATGGGGCTTGTCTATCTGGCGCGCTCGGCCTCGGGCCGGCGCGTGGCGATCAAGACCGTACGGACCGAACTCGCCGAGGACCAGCTGTTCCGTGTCCGCTTCTCCCGCGAGGTGGAGGCCGCCCGGGCCGTCAGCGGCTTCTACACGGCCGCCGTGGTCGATGCCGACGCCCGTGCCGCCGTGCCGTGGCTGGCGACCGCGTACGTCCCCGCGCCCTCCCTCGAAGAAATAGTGAATGAGTGCGGGCCGATGCCGGCCCAGGCGGTGCGCTGGCTCGCCGCCGGGATCGCCGAGGCCCTGCAGTCGATCCACGGCGCCGGTCTGGTCCACCGGGACCTCAAGCCGTCCAATGTGCTGGTGGTGGAGGACGGGCCGCGCGTCATCGACTTCGGTATCGCGTCCGGTGTCTCCAACACCCGGCTGACCATGACGAACGTCGCCGTGGGTACCCCCGCGTACATGTCACCCGAACAGGCCAAGGACTCGCGCAATGTGAAGGGCGCGAGCGATGTGTTCTCGCTCGGCTCGACGCTGGTGTTCGCGGCGACCGGCCATCCGCCGTTCCACGGGGCGAACCCGGTCGAGACGGTGTTCATGCTGCTGCGCGAGGGCCCCAACCTGACGGGCCTGCCCGATGAACTGCGGCCCCTGATCGACGCGTGTATGCAGCAGGAGTTCACCCAGCGGCCCAGCCCGGAGGACCTCCAGGCGCAGCTGGCACCCCATCTCTTCGCGTCGGGCGGCGACGACAGCGGCACCGCGTCCGCCTGGCTGCCGGCCAGGGCGACCGCGATGATCGAGACCCGGCGCGGCGGCCGTCCGCCCGCGGTGCCGAGGCCCGCGAACCCCTCGCCGCCGCCGAGGCCGGCCTACGAGCCGCCGCAGCCGCCGCCCCAGCAGCCCCGGGCCCAGCCGCAGCCCGGCCACCAGCAGCCGCAGCAGGCCCTCGCGCAGCAGAGCCAGGCCCAGCCGCATCCGCAGTCGCAGGCGCATATCCAGCCCCAGCCTCAGCAGCGGCCCGGGTGGCGGGACGAGGCCGTGCGGCTGCCCGGCGCCCAGGTGCCGATCGGTCCCGGACCGCGGGTCGCGGAGGCCCGTGCCCACGCCGCAGCGCCCGCCGGGCCCGCGACGGGCTGGGTGCGTGCGCCGGGAGGCCGGCGCACGTCGGAGGCGGCGCCCCCGACGGCCGCCCCGCCCGCTCCCCGGGCCCCCGATGAGGCCGCCCGCTGGCGCCCGTGGCGATTCCGTATGTCGAACGACGTCTGGGGGACCCCGGCCGTCGACGGCGATCTGCTGTACGTCACCTCGTTCGAGGTGCACGCCCTCGATGTGGGCAGCGGACGGCGCCAGTTCAAGACCAAGGACGTGGCGTGGGCGATGGCCGTATCGGACGGCCGGATCCACGCGTCCGACGGGCCGACGCTGTACGCGCTGGACGGCACCGACGGCACCGACCGGTGGCGGCTGTCCACGGAGGCGTGGGTCTACTCGCTCCAGGCCGAGCACGGCACGGTCGTCACCGGCACCCGGGGCGGCGGCGTCCAGGCGTGGGAGGCGTCCAACGGCGAGAAGCTGTGGGAGCTGAGAGGGGCCCAGACGGATTTCGAGACGCCGGAGTCCGGGCCCGCGATCCACGGGGACACGGTGTACGTCTGGAAGGATGCCCGCCTCTTCGCGCTCGATCCCCGTACCGGCGCCGAGCGCTGGTCGTACCCGGTGGGCGACGCGGCCGCGTGCGGGGGAGTACCCGTCCGGGTGACGTCGGCCGACGACGGCTGTGTGTACATCGCGGCCGGGACCCGCGTCCTGTCGATCGACCGCTCGTCCGGCCTGGTCCGCTGGCACTTCGAGGCCCCCGCGGTCTTCCTGTCGGCCCCGTCCTTCGCGCCGGGGCCCGCGGTGGCCGGGGGAGGCGTCTACCTCGCCGACTACCTCGGCACGGTGTACGCCATCGACTCCGCGACCGGTAAGGACCGCTGGCGCATCGCCACCGAGTCCCGGCAGTCACTCCACCCGCTCCTTGTCGCACAGGGCAACATCCATGTGGGCAGCGGGAGCGCGCTCTACACGCTGGACGCGGTGACGGGCACCCCCAAGTGGCGCTTCGCGGCAGGCGGCGAGGTGGTCGGAGCGCCGGTGGTGGCGGACGGCAGAATCCACTTCGGCTCGGCGGACCACTGCCTCTACACGCTGGACGCGGTCGGCGGCCAGCTCCGCTGGAAGCTGGCCACGGGCGGCGAGATCACCGGATCCCCGGTGGTCCGCGCGGGAGTTGTCTACGCCTGCAGCAAGGACCGCTGCGTGTACGCGCTGGACGCCATCAAGGGAACGGGCACAGGCCGGGCGAGCTGAGCGCCGGCCAAGGCGTTCACTCGCCCGACGGCCGAGCCCGTGTGGCCCCGCCACCCGGCGCGCCCCGCTCCCCCGGCTCCTCAGGAGCCGTCAGCTCCGCAGGCAGATCAGCCGAGCTGAAGGACAACGTGTCGTGCTCGGCCCCCGGCTCGTAGGGCTGGTCGATCGGCTGCCCCACCGCAGGCGGCGCGTACGGCGGCGCGGCCGGATGGGCCCCCGTACCCCATGCCTCGGGCCCAGGCCCGGGCACCGGCTCGGGCTGAGGCGCAGGCGCGACCGCCCGCACCCGCCGCCCCCGCATCAGAGCCGCCCCCAGCAGCATCAGCACCCCGCCGACCATCGCGTACGCGACACCGAGCCCCAGCCCGCTGCCGTTGGAGCTGAGCACCAGGCTGTGCTGCGCGATGCCGACGCGGACCATCCACAGCACGGTGAAGCCGATGGTGATCAGGCCCGCCAGCGTCACCAGCAGGCGTGAGCGCAGCAGAATGCCGATCACGGTGATCAGTGCCGCGAAGGCGAGCGGGATCAGGATGGAGCCGCCCGCGTCGCCGGGCTTGGTCGCCGTGATGCCGTTGAACAGGTCCTGGATCCGGTACTCGCTGCCGTGGCGGCCGTCGTACCAGTTACGGAAGGGGCTGTATACGGCGGCCGCCGCTCCGAGGAGAGCGACGAGGGAGCCAAGGACATTGCGGATCATCTTCGGTCTCCTCCGCCGGATCTCGATTTCGACGCTACGCCGGGCGCCCGGCACCTGCCACCACAGGCGGGCCGGCTGCTACCGTTTCCGCCGAACGGGGGAGATGACATGACCATGCGACGTTTGAGGTTCGGTGCCGTCCTGGTGGGGGTGGTCCTCGCGCTGACGGGCTTCTCGCGCCACAGCAGCCACAGCCACGGTCACAGTTCCAGCGGCGGCGGCTGCTCCAGCAGCAAGAGCCACAGCAGTTCCACCACGAGCCACCACCACTACTACAACGACCACACCACTGGTTCGTCGAGCGGCTCCACGAGCGGTTCGGGCAGCAGCACGTCTTCGTCCGCGCCCTCGGCCACCGGCACCGTGGTGACCTGTGCGAAGAAGGGTGCGACCGCCGCCACCGTACGGGTGTCGGCCAGGTCGGCGAGCGGTAGCCACAGCTACGAGGTCACCATGAGCTTCCTCGACGCGGGCGGCTCCGTCGTCGACACGGGCAGCGCGGCCGTCCTGGTGCGCGGCAGCTCCAGTGCGACGGTGAAGGTGCCGATGTCGGCCCCGTCCGACGCCGGCTCCGTCACGAGGTGCCGAGTCGACTCGGTGCTCGCCCAGTACTGACGGGCACCCCGCCACCGACCGCACCCGGAATCCCGCTACCGCACCCGGAACCCGCCACCACTCTTCCTGGCGCCGAACAGCGCCGACTGCCGGTCCGGCGGCAGATTGCCGAGCGCCACCAGGTGGGGGGCCTGCGCCAGAGCCTGCGCGCGGGCCCCCTCCTTCGCGGCCCACACCGCCCGTACCGTCCCCTGCACCGCATCCGTCGGATACGAGGCGATGGTCTCGGCGCACCCGACCGCGGCCGCCAGCTCGTCGCCGGGCGGCGTCACCTCGCTGACGAAGCCGGTCTCGTACGCCCGCCGCGCCGAGATCCGCTCGGCCGTCCCCATCAGCGCCATCCGTGCGACCTCGCCGAACGGCATCCGCTGGGCGAGGTAGATGGTCTCGTAGGCGCTGACCATGCCGTACGAGGTGTGCGGGTCGAAGAAGGTGGCGTCGTCGGCCGCGATCACGAACTCCGCCTCGCCCAGCAGGTAGAACGCGCCGCCGCACGCCATCCCGCGCACCGCCGCGATCACGGGCTTCCAGAGGTCGTTGGCCTTCGGGCCGATCGCGACCAGCGGGTCGTCGACGGAGTACGGGGACGCCGGCTGCGGCACCTCGGCCGAGCGGTCGATTCCGGTGCAGAAGGCCCGGGTCCCCGCGCCGGTCACGACGACCGCCCGTACCGAGGTGTCGAAGCGGAACTCCCGCCAGGTGGCGGAGAGTTCACCTGCGGTCTCCAGGTCGACGGCGTTCAGCCGGCCGGGCCGGTCGAGCGTGACGACCGCGATGCCGGTCTGCGGGTTCCTCTCGACGCGCAGGCTCATGGCCGCTCCAGCAGCCAGCGCGGCAGGGTCATCCCGTCGGACTCGGTGAAGGCGACCTGCACCCGGGCGCCGATCCGCAGCCGCTCGGGTGCCACCGAGTTCAGCGGTGCGTCCGGCGCGGCGACCACATTGCCGACGAGCCGGATGTGCGGGGCGTCGGCCAGCTCCACCACCACGGTGTTGTACGGGGCCTGAGCCGCGTAGTCGGGCAGCAGCGGCGGGTGCGGGAAGACATACGACCAGATGCGGCCGCGCCCGGACATGAGCTGCCACTCACTGTCGAAGGACTGGCACTGCGGGCAGCAGGGCCGGGGCGGGAAACGCAGCGTGGCGCACTCCGCGCAGGACTGGACGCGCAGTTCGTGCCGGGCGGTGTACTCCCAGAAGGGCGCGCCGTCCTCGTCGGTGACTGGCTGGAGCATCGGGACTCAACTCCTCAGCAGGATCGCGGATGTGGGGACGCACTCGCCCGCCGTGACCAGGCAGGTACTGGCGTCGGGTACCTGGGCGGTGGAGGTGCCGCGCAGCTGTTTGACGCCTTCGGTGATGAGGTTGAAGCCGTGCACGTACGCCTCGCTCAGCCCGCCGCCGCCCGTGTTCAGGGGCAGCCTGCCGCCGATCTCCAGCGCGCCGCCCTCGGTGAACCCGGCGCCCTCGCCGCGCCCGCAGAAGCCGTACCCCTCGAGGGAGAGCGGGACGAGCGGGGTGAAGGCGTCGTAGATCTGCGCCACGTCGACGTCGTCGGGGCCGAAGTCGGCGTGCTTCCACAGATGCCGGGCCGCGGTCCAGGAGGGGCCGGTCAGCGGGTCGTCGTTCCAGTAATTGACCATGCCGTGGTGCTGGGCGGGCAGGCCCTGGGCGGCCGCGTGCACGTACACGGGCTTGCGCCGGCAGTCGCGGGCGCGGTCGGCGGAGACGATGACGACGGCCAGCGCGCCGTCCGTCTCCAGGCAGTTGTCGAAGAGGCAGAGCGGCTCGCTGATCCACCGCGAGGTCATATACATGTCGCGGGTCAGCGGGCGGTCGTACATGATCGCGGCCGGGTTCTGGTTGGCGCGGTTGCGGCAGGCGAGCGCGACATTGAAGAGGTGGTCGCGGGTGGCGCCGTACTCGTGCATGTACCGCCGGGCCAGCATGCCGATCTCGTCGGCGGGCCGCAGCAGGCCGAAGGGGCGGCTCCACTGGGCGGGGGCCGGCAGCTGGACCGCCGTGTTCTTCCAGGGGCGCGGGCCGCTGCCGCGTTTGCGCGCGCGCCAGGCGACTCCGACGTTGGCCTGTCCGGTCGCGACGGCCGCCGCGAGGTGCGCGACGGTCGCGCAGGAGCCGCCGCCTCCGTAGCCGATCTTCGAGAAGAAGGTCACGTCGCCGGCCCCGACGGCCTTGGCGACCTCGACCTCGTCGGCGTCCTCCATCGTGTACGAGGAGAACGCGTCCACCTCGGACGGCGCGATCCCGGCGTCGTCCAGCGCGGCGATGATCGCCCGGCAGGCCAGCGCCTTCTCGGATTCGGGGAGTTGCTTGGCGAACGCGGTCTGGCCTATCCCGACTATCGCCGTTGCGTCTTTGAGCGTCGCCACTGCCATCGCCACCTCCGGGGACGTCATGACTGCTGACAGCGGGGAAGGCTACAGCTAATCTGACGGATAGTCAGCTACGGGATGACCAGCTACTGGTTGCGGGAGGCATTCGATGCGCGGGGACGTGGAGTGGGGCAGTATTCCGGCGCTGGTGCGGTCCGCTGCCGAACGGTACGGCGAACGGGAGGCGGTCGTCGACGGCCGTACCCGGATCTCCTACACGGAGTTGGGCGAGCGGGTCGAGCGGGCGGCCGCCGCGTGCATCGCGTCGGGGGTGAACGCCGGTGACCGGGTCGCGGTCTGGGCGCCCAACACCGTCGACTGGATCGTCTCCGCGCTGGGCGCGGTGACGGCGGGCGCGGTCCTGGTCCCGCTGAACACCCGCTTCAAGGGCGCGGAGGCGGCGTACGTACTGGAACGCAGCGGCGCCAGGCTGCTCTTCGTGACCGGCACCTTCCTCGGTGCCTCGTACGTGGCGTCGCTGCGGCGCGCGGCCGGCACCGGGAGCGGATCCGGTCCGCTGCCCGCGCTGCCGCGGCTGGAGCAGGTCGTGGTCCTGTCGGAGGACGCCCCGGAGTCCTTCCGCACCTGGAAGGACTTCCTGGCCGGCGGCGAGCAGGTGTCCGGCGCCGAGGTGCGGGCCCGCGCGGACGCGGTCGACTCGTCGGCGCTCTCGGACATCATCTTCACCTCGGGCACCACGGGCCGCCCCAAGGGCGCCGTCATCACCCATGCGCAGACGCTGCGCTGCTACGACATCTGGTGCGAACTGGCCGGGCTGCGCGAGGGCGACCGCTACCTCATCGTGAACCCGTTCTTCCACACCTTCGGCTACAAGGCGGGCGTCATCGCCTGTCTGATGCGGGGCGCGACGATGGTGCCGCAGCCGGTCTTCAACGTGGACACCGTGCTCGCCAACGTCGCCGCCGAACGCATCTCCGTACTGCCGGGCCCGCCCACCCTCCACCAGTCCCTGCTCGACCACCCGGCCCGCGACCAGCACGACCTGAGCGCGCTGCGGCTGGTCGTGACGGGCGCCGCGGTCGTCCCGCTCCAGCTGGTCGAACGGCTCCGCTCGGAGCTGCGCATCGCGACGGTGATCACCGCGTACGGCCTCTCCGAGGCGAGCGGCATCGTCACGATGTGCCGCGGGGGCGACAGCGCCGAGGTGGTGGCGACGACATCGGGCCGTGCGATCCCGGACACCGAGGTACGGGTGTCGGCCCCGCCGGGCGAGCCGGGGGAGGTGCTGGTGCGCGGCTTCAACGTCATGCGGGAGTACTTCGAGGCCCCGGAGGCGACGGCGGAGGCGTTCACGCCCGACGGCTGGCTGCGCACCGGCGATGTGGGCGTCCTGGACGCGGCGGGCAATCTGCGGATCACCGACCGGATCAAGGACATGTTCATCGTCGGCGGCTTCAACGCGTACCCGGCGGAGATAGAGCAACTGCTCGGCCTGCACCCGGACATCGCGGACGTGGCGGTCGTGGGCATCCCGGACGGCCGCCTGGGCGAGGTCGGCAAGGCGTACGCGGTCCGGCGCCCGGACACGACGCTGACGGCGGACGACCTGATCGCGTGGTCCCGCCGGGAGATGGCCAACTACAAGGTCCCGCGCGAGGTCGAGTTCGTGACGGAACTCCCGCGCAACGCGAGCGGGAAGGTGATGAAGGGGGAGCTGCGAGGGCGGGGCGGCGCGGGAGCGTGACCGGGCTGCGGCCCCCAGGTCCGGGTGCGGTCCGTCTGATGGCTGTGGTGGGGCCGGCGGCGGTGCTGCCGGCCCCACCACAGGCGGCCCAGGGGTCTCCGGCGGGCCGCCGCGCGACTACAGCGGGGCCGACGTGATGTGCCCGTTGTCCGGGCTCACCGTGGCGGCCCGGACGTGGGCGGTGGCGGGATCGGAGCCCGTCACATGGCCGTTGGCCAGGGCCGGTGTCGCGGACGCCGCCGCGGTGGCTATCACTAAGGCGGCGGTGGCGAACAGCTTCTTCGTCAGTGTCATGGCAGCTCTTTCGTTACGGGTGGGTCGGCGGATGGGTGCGGACATACGGCAGCGGCCGTGGTGGCTCCCCCTCCGGGCCACCACGGCCACTGTTCCCCCGATTCCCCCGTGCCCCGTCGTGAAGGTCTCAGATCACGCGGGTTTGTCGGTGACGTGTGCGTTGTCGGGCGCCACCGCGGTCGGCTTGTCCGTGACGTGCGCGTTGGCGGGCTTCACGGCCGTGGGCTTGTCCGTGACGTGAGCGTTGTCCGGGTCGACTGTGGCGTCCTTCTGCGGCTCTGTGGCCATGGTGGTCAACTCCCCTGTGAGTGAAGGTCTGTGGTGCTGAAGCCCGTCCGGCTGCTCCCCCGAGCGCTGCCGGACGGACGTTCCGCAGGCCGCTCACCTTAGTTCGCCGGTGCGGGGCCCTCCTGACGACCGCCTGCCCCCCGATGCGACGGGTCGTCGTGGAATGAGAATGTCGGGTCGCGATAAACAAACGATGAACGCCCGCTGCGGGGCCGGGACCGGCCATCGGGGGCGCGGCTTCAGGCCGCCGCCAGCGGTGTCAGCAGCTCCCGTACCTCGTCCGCCTCCGGTGACTTGAGCTCCTCGTAGATGGCCAGTGCCTCCAGCCAGCAGACCCGGGCGCGGCCCGACTGCCCTATGCCGTTCAGGGCGCGGCCCAGCACGGTGAGGACGTTGCCGCGCCGCCACTCGCCGCCGATGCCGCGCAGGACGGTCAGCGCCATCTCCGCCCCGGCCGCCGCCTGGGCGCAGCGGTCAGCGGCGATGTCGACCTCGGCCAGCCGGAAGAGGGCCATGCCCTCCCAGAGCCGCTGGCGGCTGTCGCGGAAGACCTCAAGGGCCTCCCGCAGCCGGTCCGCGGCGGCGGTGAGCTCACCGCTCTTGGTCAGCGCGAGCCCCAGCGCGTAACGGCCGTTGGCGCCCTTGAGGGCATGGCCCATGCGGTCGTACATCTCCGTGCCCTGCCGGGAGAGCGCCACCGCCTTGTCGACGTCACCGGTGACGAGGTGGAGCCGCGACAGGTTGCACAGCGCGCTCGCCTCGCCCGCCATGTCCTCGCAGTCCCGGAACCCCTCGACGGCCCGGCTGAGATGCGCCTGCGCCGTCCCGACGTCGAAGTGGCCCTGGTAGAACTCCAGGATGCCGCGGAGATTGGCCGCCCAGCACGCGGACAGCCGGTCCCCGGTCCGTACGGCGATCCGGTCCGCCTCCTCGGCGTCCTGCCCGGCCTGGTCGAACCGGCCCGCCACATGGTGCACATAGGTCAGGGTGATGGCCGCCCGGCCCTCGGCGTGCTCGTCCCGTGCGGCGCGCGCGGCGTCCCGCAGGAGGCCGGCCGCGTAGCTGTACTCCTTCGAGTTCGCCCCCGACTCCGCCAGGTCGAGCGCGGCCCACAGCAGGTCGACCGCCCGCCGCAGCGTGCCGGTCGCGGCGGCCGACTGGCGGACGCACGCCAGCAGCGACATCGCCTCCGCGTACAGCCAGTCCTGGGCGTCGTGCCGGTCCGTGAAGGCCAGGCCCTCGTACGTCGTCGGCTCCAGGTGGTCGACCAGCCGGTCGCCGGGGCGCTCGATCGCGTACACCCGGGCCGCCGTCGCCAGATAGAAGTCGAGCAGCCGGGACAGCGCCAGCTCCCGTTCCACCGGCGGCTGTTCGTCGCGTTCGGCGCAGGAACGCGCGTAGAGCCTGACCAGGTCGTGGTAGCGGTACCTGCCGGGCGCGGCCGACTCCAGGAGCGAGGTGTCGACCAGCGACTCCAGCAGGTCCTCCGCCTCCCGGGCCGGCACGTTCAGTACGGCGGCGGCCGCGGCCAGTGAGAGGTCCGGGCCCTCCGCCAGGCCCAGCAGCCGGAACGCCCTTGCCTGCTGCGGCTCCAGCTGCCCGTACCCCAGCTCGAAGGTGGCCTTCACCGCCAGGTCGCCCGCCTGCAGCTCGTCCAGGCGGCGGCGCTCGTCGGCGAGCTTCGCGGCCAGCACCGAGACCGTCCAGGTGCGGCGGGCGGCGAGGCGCGACGCCGCGATACGGATCGCCAGCGGCAGGAAGCCGCAGGCCGCCACCACGTCCAGGGACGCCTGGCGTTCGCTGCCGACCCGCTCCTCGCCGACGATCTTCGTGAAGAGCTGGAGGGCCTCCTCCGGCGACATCACATCCAGGTCCACCAGATGCGCGCCCGCCAGATCGACCATCCGGGCGCGGCTGGTCACCAGGGCCGCCGACCCGGCGGTGCCGGGCAGCAGCGGGCGGATCTGCGCGGCGTCGCGCGCGTTGTCGAGCAGCACCAGGACCCGGCGCCCGTCGAGCGCCGTCCGGTAGAGCGCGGCGCGCTCGTCGAGCGATTCGGGGATGGCCGAGTCGGCCGTACCGAGCGCGCGCAGGAACGCGCCGAGCACGGTCTCGGGCTCCGCGGCCCGCGACCCCGCGCCCTGGAGGTCGATGTACAGCTGCCCGTCGGGGAAGTGCGACCGGGCCGCGTGCGCCACATGCACGGCGAGCGTCGTCTTGCCCACCCCGCCGATACCGGCCAGCGCCGACACGGCCATCACCGAGCCCTCGGCGGTGCCGAGACGGTCGCTCAGCTCCCGTACGAAGGCAGTACGCCCGGTGAAGTCAGGCACGGTGGCCGGTAGTTGCGCAGGCCGTACGGCGGTGGGTGAGGCGGGTGCCGACTCCTCGGCCGGCCGGGCCAGTTCCGCGTCCGCCTGGAGGATCCGCTGCTGGAGCCTGGCCAGTTCGGGCCGGGGGTCCACCCCCAGCTCGTCGGCGAGCAGCTTGCGCGTATCGGCGTACACGGCCAGCGCCTCGGCCTGCCGCCCGCTGCGGTACAGCGCCAGCATCAGCAGCTCGCGCAGTCGCTCGCGCAGCGGATGGGCGGCGGTCAGCGAGGTCAGCTCGGATACCGCCTCCGCGTGGCAGCCGACCTCCAGGTCCATGTCGAGCCGCGACTCGGTCAGCTGCAGACGCCACTCCTCAAGGGCGGCCCGCTGGGTCTCGGCGTACGGTCCGGGGACGTTCGCCAGGGGCTCGCCGTCCCACAGCTCCAGCGCCTCGTCGATCAGGGCGCGCGCCGTGGTGCGGTCGCCCTTACCGGCGGCCTTCTCGGCGTTCGCGGCCAGTTGCTGCGCGCGGTGGAGGTCGACGGCCTCGGCCCGTATCCGGATCGCGTACCCGCCCGACTCGCTGACCAGGACCTCCGGGTCCAGGACCTTGCGCAGCCTGGAGGCGTACGTGCGTACCGCGGCCAGTGCCTGGGAGGGCGGGTCGTCGCCCCAGATCGCGTCGATCAGCTCACCCGCGGTGGCCATGCGGCCGTCGCGGGTCAGCAGCGCGGCCAGCAGTGCGCGCTGCTGCGGCGATCCGGACGGCAGCGCCTCACCGTCACGCCAGGCGCGCACCGGTCCGAGCACGCTGAACGTGAGCCTGCCGTCCCGGCTCTGCTGCGGAGTCCGCTGCCCCGGTACACGCGGCCCGCTGTCACGGTCCATAGCTGCCTCTGCCTCCTGCCCGTGCCTGCTGCTTCAGGTGGTCGTCCGGTCCGCACCTGCCGCACCTGTCCGCACCTGTTCGCACCAGTAAGTCCCCGTCCGCACCCGTCCGCTCGTATCGCACAGGCCAGTTTGCCTTGTTCATGGCGAGTACGTCAGCTCTGGGGGTGCCTCTCCACAAGCTCTCCGCCAACCGGCGCGCCGGACCGTTGCCGCATCTTTCGGCAGGGAGAGTCGGCCCAGTAGCCGACCGAGTAGCTGACGGTTCGTCAGATCGGCGCTACGGTGGAGAGCATGGAGAATTTCCCGAAGATCATCTCGGTGGACGACCACACCGTGGAACCTCCCCATGTCTGGCAGGACCGGCTCCCGTCCAAATACCGGGACATCGGTCCGCGCATCGTCCGTGCGCCCCTCAAGTCCATGTCCTTCATGGGCGGAAAGTTCGCCCCGGTCATGGGCGCCAAGGGCGATGACGGGCCGATCGGCGACTGGTGGATCTACGAGGACCTGCACCGGCCGCTGACCCGTCTCGACACATCGGTCGGCTACGACAGGGACGACATCAAGCTCGAAGTCATCACCTACGAACAGATGCGGCCCGGCTCCTTCTCGGTGCCCGACCGCCTCGCCGACATGGACGTCAACCACGTCCAGTCCGCACTCTGCTTCCCGACCTTCCCGCGGTTCTGCGGCCAGACCTTCACCGAGGCGAAGGACCGCGAACTGGCCCTGCTCGGCGTCCGCGCGTACAACGACTGGATGGTGGAGGAGTGGTGCGGCCCCGAGGCGCACGGCCGCCTCATCCCGCTGCCGATCGTCCCGCTGTGGGACGCGCGGCTCGCGGCGGACGAAGTCCGGCGCAACGCCGCACGCGGGGTGCGCGCGGTCGCGTTCTCGGAGATACCCCCGTTCCTGGGGCTGCCGTCCATCCACACCGACGACTGGGACCCGTTCCTCGCCGCGTGCGACGAGACCGGCACGGTCATCGGGATGCACATCGGCTCGTCGTCGAAGATGCCGTCCACATCGGCCGACGCACCGCCGGCGGTCGGTTCCACGATCACCTTCGCCAACTGCTGCTTCTCGATGGTCGACTGGCTGATGAGCGGCAAGTTCGAGCGCTTCCCGAACCTGAAGATCATGTACGCGGAGGGCCAGATCGGCTGGATCCCGTACATCCTGGAACGCGCCGACGTGGTCTGGGAGGAGAACCGCGGCTGGGGCGGGGTGGCGGACAAGGTCCACCGGCCGCCGTCGGAGCTCTTCACCGACCATGTGTACGGCTGCTTCTTCGACGACGCCTTCGGGCTGAAGAACCTCGACTCGATCGGGGTGGGGAACGTGCTCTACGAGACGGACTACCCGCACTCCGACTCCACCTGGCCCAAGTCCCGTGAGGTCGGCGAGGCCCAGATGGGACACCTGGCCCCGGACGTGGTGGACCGCATCGTGCGCGGCAACGCGATCGAGCTCCTCGGCCTCACGGAGGACGGCCTCTGGGCGGGGTGACCGGCCCGGACAGTCAGGTCGTGTCGTCGCCCGCAACCGGAGAAACCGACTCACGAGGGGTGTACCCATGGCACGGGTCTTTCCCGAAGGGCAGCTCGTCTACGGGATGCAGCTGCCCATCCAGTCCCAGAGCACCATCTACGCGGAGGCATGGGAGGCCGCCGCCACTCCGCACGACCTCGCGGAGATCGCCCGCACCGCCGACCGCACCGGCTTCGCGTACATCGCGGGCTGCGACCACGTGGCCATCCCGCGGCGGCTCGCCGAGGCCATGGGCACCGTCTGGTACGACCCGGTCGCCACCCTCGGCTTCCTGGCCGGGATCACCCGGCGGGTACGGCTGATGAGCCATGTCGCCGTCCTCGGGCTGCGGCACCCGCTGCTCACCGCCAAGCAGTACGCGACCCTGGACCACCTCAGCGGCGGGCGGCTGATCCTCGGGGTAGGGGCGGGGCACGTGCCGGAGGAGTTCGAGGCCGTCGGGGCCGACTTCGCGGGGCGCGGATCCGTACTGAACGAGTCCATCGACGCTCTCCGGGCCGCACTCGGGTCCGATGAGTACCCCGAACACCACGGCGACCTCTACGACTTCGACGGCCTTTCCCAGCTGCCCAGACCGGCTCAGCACCAGGTGCCCGTCTGGGTGGGCGGGTCATCGCCCGCGGCTGTGCGCCGGGCCGCCGAACGGGCCGACGGCTGGCTGCCGCAGGGTGACCCGCGCGACCGGCTGCCCGCGCAGATCGCCCGGCTGCGCGCGCTCAGGGAGGCGGCCGGGGTGACGGACCCGATCGAGATCGGGGCCATCACCGAGCCGCTGTACGTGGGGGAGCCCGGCCGGCCGGTCGGCCGCCGCACCCTCACCGGCAAGCCCGACGCCATCGCCGAGTCGCTGCGGGAGTACGCGGCGATGGGCGTCGACCAGATCCAGGTGCGGTTCCGCAGCCGGAGCCGTACCGAACTCACCGACCAGATGGCGGCCTTCGCGGCCGACGTCGCTCCGCACCTCAACCAGTAGTCCGTACGCAAACACCAGTAGTCCGCACCTCAATCAGCAGTCCGCACCTCAAGCAGTGACGTTGCTCCGCACCTCAATCAGTAGGGAGAGCGGTATGGGCAAGCTCGACGGGCGGGTCGTCGTCATCACCGGCGCGGCACGCGGCCAGGGCGAACAGGAGGCGCGGCTCTTCGTGGCCGAAGGGGCGAAGGTTCTGCTCGGCGATGTGCTGGACGAGCAGGGATCCGCGCTCGCCAAGGAGTTGGGGGAGTCCGCCGCGTACGTACGGCTCGACGTGACCCAGGAGGCGGACTGGAACGCCGCCGTCCAGGTGGCCAAGGAGACCTTCGGCAAGATCGACGGGCTGGTCAACAACGCCGGGATCCTGCGCTTCAACGAGCTGGTGACGACCCCGCTCGACGAGTTCCAGCAGGTCGTGCAGGTCAACCAGGTCGGCGCCTTCCTCGGCATCCGGACGGTCGCGCCGGAGATCGGGGCGGCGGGCGGCGGGACCATCGTCAACACCGCCTCGTACACCGCGCTGACCGGAATGGCGTTCGTCGGCTCGTACGCGGCGACCAAGGCCGCGATCGTCGGGCTGACCAGGGTGGCCGCGATGGAGCTGGCGGCAAAGGGCATCCGGGTCAACGCGATGTGCCCCGGCGCCATCGACACCCCCATGAGCAACCCCGCCCAGCTCGACCCGGACGCGGATCCGGCGGAGTCGTCCGCGGCCCTGGACGAGCTCTACAAGAAGCTGGTGCCGCTGGGGCGGGTGGGCAGGCCCGAGGAGGTCGCCAGGCTGGCGCTCTTCCTCTCGGGCGAGGACTCCTCGTACATCACCGGGCAGCCGTTCGTCATCGACGGCGGCTGGCTGGCCGGGGTCAGCATCTTCTGACCCGCAGCACCTCCGACGTACAGACCCGCGCGCCGGCATCCGGACGGACCTGACTGCCCGTCAGGTATTGACGGTCCCCGCGTGCGGTGCCACAGTCGACTTCACCGCGATCTGACGATGTGTCAGAAAAGCGGCAGAGACCTAGGGACGGTGAACCCCTTTGGAATTCGGGCTCTTTGTACAGGGATACGTACCGAAGAAGCGCGCCCAGGCCGATCCCGAGGCCGAGCACAAGGCGCTGATGGAAGAGACCGAGTACGTCATCCAGGCGGACAAGTCCAACTTCAAGTACGCCTGGGCCTCCGAGCACCACTTCCTGGAGGAGTACTCGCACCTCTCCGCCAATGACGTGTTCCTCGGCTACCTCGCGCACGCGACGGACCGCATCCACCTCGGATCCGGCATCTTCAACCCGCTGGCACCGGTCAACCACCCC
The DNA here is from genome assembly GCF_041433995.1 of Streptomyces sp. NBC_00466. Taxonomy (NCBI): domain Bacteria; kingdom Bacillati; phylum Actinomycetota; class Actinomycetes; order Kitasatosporales; family Streptomycetaceae; genus Streptomyces; species Streptomyces sp. NBC_00466. Next base: position 4,033,891 of record NZ_CP107896.1, read on the forward strand.
GTCAAGGTCGCCGAGAAGGTGGCCATGATGGACCACCTCTCGGAGGGCCGCTTCGAGTTCGGCTCGGGGCGCGGTGCGGGCACCCACGAGATCCTCGGGTTCATGCCGGGCATCACGGACATGAACCACACCAAGGAGATCTGGGAAGAGACCATCGGCGAGTTTCCCAAGATGTGGCTCCAGGACGAGTACGTCGGCTTCCAGGGCAAGCACTGGTCCCTGCCGCCGCGCAAGATCCTGCCCAAGCCGTACGGGAAGTCGCACCCGGGCATGTGGTACGCCGCCGGATCCCCCTCCTCGTACGCCATGGCCGGCAAGAAGGGCCTCGGGGTGCTGGGGTTCAGCGTCCAGAAGGTCTCGGACATGGAGTGGGTCGTCGAGTCGTACAAGAACGCGGTGAAGGAGGCCGAGCCGATCGGCGCCTTCGTCAACGACAACGTCATGGTGACCTCGACCGCGATCTGCGCCGAGACCCACGACAAGGCGGTCGAGATCGCTGTCAGCGGCGGCCTCAACTACCTCCAGTCGCTGCTGTTCCGCTACCACGACACGTTCCCCAGGCCCGAGGGCATACCCCAGTGGCCCGAGCTGCTGCCCGAGTACAGCAAGGAGATCATCGAGCTGCTCATCGCGGAGGAGCTGATGATCTGCGGTGACCCCGGCGAGGTGCTCCAGCAGTGCAAGCGGTGGGAGCAGGCGGGGGCGGACCAGCTGTCGTTCGGGCTGCCGATCGGGATCTCGCCCGAGGACACGCTCAACACCATCAAGCTCATCGGTGAGCACGTGATTCCGCAGATCGACACGGACCCGGTCCACCGGACGACCCGTTTCCGGCAGGCCGGCGCGTAGGGCCTCTCGGCCGGATCAGGCCGGACCCCCACCTCGGGGCGGACGGCGGCTCCATCCCGGACGGCTGCCGTCCGGTTCCGGCCGGTGCGTACGGGGGAGCGGCCTTCCCGTACACACCGGCCGGAGCCATGCGCCCTTTCGAGCCCGTCCGGCCGCCCCGCCGCCCCCGCTCGCGCAGAAGACACAGAAGAGAAGGGACCAGACCACATGCTCGACCACCTCATCCGCGGAGCGACAGTCGTGGACGGCACCGGTGCCCCCTCGTACGTCGCAGACCTGGGCATCCGCGCCGGCCGCATAGCCGTCATCGCGAAGCCCGGCACCGTCACCGAACCCGCCGCGACCACCGAGGACGCGACGGGACTCGTGCTCGCACCCGGCTTCGTCGACCCGCACACCCACTACGACGCACAGCTCTTCTGGGACCCGTACGCCACCCCGTCCATGAACCACGGCGTGACCACCGTCGCGGGCGGCAACTGCGGCTTCACCCTCGCCCCGCTCAACCCGGACCACCCCGACGACGCCGACTACACCCGCCGCATGATGTCCAAGGTCGAGGGCATGTCGCTGGTCGCGCTCGAAGAGGGCGCCCCCTGGAACTGGTCGACCTTCGCCGAGTACCTGGACGCCCTGGACGGCCGTACCGCCGTCAACGCCGGTTTCATGGTGGGCCACTGCGCCCTGCGCCGGCACGTCATGGGCGCCGACGCCATCGGCGGACAGCCCACCGCCGAACAGCTCGCCGAGATGCTGCGGATCTTCCACGAGGCGATGGATGCGGGCGCCTGGGGGTTCTCCACCACCCAGTCGTCCACCCACTCCGACGGCGACGGCGAACCGGTCGCCTCCCGGCACGCCGGCCCCGCCGAACTGCTCGCCCTGTCCCAGGCGGTCGGTGAGCACGAGGGCACCCAGATCGAGGCGATCGTGGCCGGCTGCCTCGACCAGTTCAGCGACGAGGAGGTCGACCTCTTCGTAGGGATGAGCGCGGCAGCGGGCCGCCCGCTCAACTGGAACGTCCTGACCATCGACGCCGCCGTCCCCGAACGCGTACCGCGCCAGCTCAGCGCCAGCGACCGCGCGCGCAAGGAGGGCGCCCGGATCGTCGCCCTCACGATGCCCATCCTCACCCCGATGAACATGTCGCTCGGCACGTTCTGCGCGCTGAACCTGATACCCGGCTGGGGCGACATCCTGGGGCTCCCGGTGCCCGAGCGGATCGCGAAGCTGCGCGACCCCGACGTACGGGCGGAGATGCTGCGGCGCGCCGGCAGCAAGGAAGCGGGCGTCTTCCGGCGGCTCGCCAACTTCGGGCGGTACGTCATCGGCGACACCTACTCCGAGGCCAACGAGGGGCTCAGCGGCCGGGTGGTGAAGGACATCGCGGCCGAGCGCGGACAGGAGCCGTTCCACTGCCTGGTGGAGATCTGCGCCAACGACGAGCTGCGCACGGTGCTCTGGCCGATGCCGACCGACAACGATCCGGACTCCTGGGAGCTGCGGCGCAAGACCTGGGAGCACGAGGACGTGATGCTGGGCGGCTCCGACGCGGGCGCGCACCTGGACCGGATGTGCGGGGCCCCGTACACGACGCGCTTCATCGGCGACTGCCTGCGCGGGCGCAAGCTGGTCGGCCTCGAAGCGGCGGTGAAGATGCTGACCGACGACCCCGCCCAGCTCTTCGGGCTGCGCGAGCGCGGCCGGATCGAGGAGGGCTTCCACGCCGACCTGGTGCTGTTCGACCCGGAGCGGATCGCGGCGGGCCCGGCGACGCTCGTGCACGACCTGCCGGGCGACAGCCCCCGTCTCGACTCACGGGCGATCGGCATCGTGTCGGTACGGGTCAACGGCATCGAGACCATCCGGGACGACGAGATCACCGGCGCGGTGCCGGGCACGGTGCTGCGGTCCGGCCGCGACACCAGGACGGTGGCGACCCGTTGAACGCAGGCCAGGAGCAGCGGGTGAACGCACGGCAGGACCAGGGGCTGTTCATCGACGGCGAGTGGGTCGCGCCGGACGGCGGGCACTACGACGTGATCAACCCGGCCACCGAGGAGAGCGTGGGGCCCGCACCCGAAGCGAGCCGCGAGCAGGTGTACGCGGCGGCCGCCGCCGCCCGCGCGGCCTTCGCGGGCTGGTCGCGGACGGCGCCGGAGGAGCGCTCCGCGATCCTCGGCCGGGCCGCCGACATCATGCAGCGGGAGTTCCTGCCGTACGCGGCGCTCGCCCAGGCGGAGAGCGGCGCCACCACGGGGACCGCGCGCGGTATGCAGGTCGGTGTGGGGGTGGCACGTTTCCGGCGCTATGCGAAGGGCGCTCTGGAACCGGTCGAGCAGGGCCTGCCGCCGCAGATCAACGAGGCGGGCCCGATGGGCAGGGCGGGCGTCTTCGGGGCGCTCGCCGCCCGCCGGCCGGTGGGCGTGGTCACCTGCATCACCTCGTACAACAACCCCTGGGCCAACCCGGCGGGCAAGATCGCGCCCGCGCTCGCCATGGGCAACACCGTGGTGGTCAAACCCGCCCCGCAGGACCCCCTTTCCGTCTTCCGGATGGCGGAGGCGCTGGCCGAGGCGGGCGTGCCGCGCGGGGTGGTGAACGTGGTGAGCGGGACGGGTACGGAGGTGGGCGAGGCGGCCGTCGACTCACCGGACGTCGACATGGTCAGCTTCACCGGCTCCACGGTGGTCGGCAGGCGCATCGGCGAGGTCTGCGGCCGTGGCATGAAACGGCAGCTGATGGAGCTGGGCGGCAAGGGCGCGGCACTGGTCTTCGACGACGCGGACCTGGAATCGGCGGTGTCCGGGATCGGCACGACCTTCTCCTTCTACAGCGGCCAGATCTGCACGGCGCCCACCCGGGTACTGGCCCAGCGCGGGATCCATGACCGTCTGGTCTCCCAACTGGCCGCCTACCTGGGGCACTTGAAGGTGGGTGACCCGGGCGAGCGGGGCACGGTGGTCGGACCGGTGATCTCGGCGGCCCACCGGGACCGGATCGAGTCGTACGTGGAACTCGGCCGCAAGGAGGGCGCGACGGTGGTCGCGGGCGGCGAACGGCCGTCGTTCGAGAAGGGTTTCTACACCGCGCCCACGCTGCTGGCCGACTGCACCAACGACATGCGCGTCGTCCGCGAGGAGATCTTCGGCCCGGTCGTCGTGGTGGTCCCCTTCGACGACGAGGAGGAGGGCGTAGCCCTGGCCAACGACAGCGACTACGGCCTGCTCGACTACGTCTGGTCCGGCGACGTGGCACGGGCGTTCCGGGTGGCGGCGCAACTGCGGGCCGGCGGGGTGGGGGTGAACACCATCGGCCGGAACATGGAGGCGCCGTTCGGGGGCTTCAAGCAGAGCGGAGTGGGCCGGGACGTCGGCTCGTACGCCCTGCACGCGTACAGCGAAATGCAGTCGATCGTCTGGCCGGGATGAGTACTCGTACTGATCGTCCTGGCGGCGCTCGCCTCCTGAGCCGCCTACGACCCGGCCGAGACCGTCCCGACCCGCAGGTACTTCGCGAACTTGATGTCGGTGAGGGGTGCGTAGGTGCCAGTGGTGTCGCCCGGCGGCTTCGATCCGTACTCGGACATGAAGCTGAACGCTTCGGCGTTCTTGACGTCGAAAGCGCCGTACTCCTGCAGCGCCTTCGCGATCGTCTGCTCGTACGGCTTGAGCGTGGTGTCGGCGTCGATGTCGTACGCGGGGTCGAGCCAGATGAACTGCCCCTCGCGCCAACGGCCTTTCTCCCGGCCGTCGCTGCCCACCGCCGGGAAGACGTACCGGCCGTCGTTGTCAGGTGCGCCGAAGCTCAGGGCGTGATCGATACGGCCGGCCTTCCAGTCCTCGCGGGTGATCATTCCCGCGAGCCGGGACAGGCCGCTGCCAGTGGCCTGGCCCGTCTCGACGACGGACCCGTGGCGGCTGTCGGACACGGCTCCCCACTCACAACTCGGCCTGCCGGCCCGCACCTTGATCCCTAAACACTCCACGGCCCGCCCGTTCGGTGCGATCACCACCGTCCATTCGCGCTTCGGCGCCTTCCACGACGCGTCCCAGGGGAAGCCGATGCCTTTGAACGGGTCGGGCCCCCAGCTGCCGACGTGCTCGCGCGGGGTGACCTCGTAGGTCGGGGTGCTGGAGGTGGCCCAGTACACCGGAAAGCCGGCAGTGCCGGTTGACAACTGCACCGGGCCCGGGGCGAGCAGATCGTTGACCAACTCTGCTGATGCTGAGTCGAGTTGATGGTGCCGATGCCGCTGATTGAAGACGTCGTCATCGGCGAAGAAGCGGGAGGCCGCGGCAACGCCCGAGGGCGGCGGCTTGTGCCCCGGCCGATTCGCGAGTACGGCTCCGGAGACCACCAACGCGAGCGCGCCGACGCCGGCAGCGGCAACGACCACCCACCGCCGCCCCGGCGTCGGTGCCGGTGCCGGTGTGGTGACGACCTCGGCCCTCGCCGCTCGCCACCGCCGTTCCCACTCCGCGCGGTCCCCGTCGCAAGCTTCGGCGTAGGCCAGAGCGACATCCAGGGACGGCAGTTGCCCGCCCTGCACGGCCGCGGACAAGGCGCTGGACGGCTGTCCCGTACGTGCGGACATCTGACGGTAGGTCGGGCCACCTGCCGAGTGGCGGAGGGCCCGCAACTCGGAGGCGAACCGCTCTGCCGGATCATCCGCCGGATCGCCCGACGGGTGTGATGAGGTCGCGGTCACCTGCTCGCCCTCCAAGCCATGGCCCGTGATCGCCCCCCGGGGTGACGCGCGGGCGACTCCTCCGAGTCTAGGCGTGTGGTCCGGCACTCCGCGTGGCCTCGTTCATCCTCCTGCTCAGTGAGCCGTGTTCGTTCCGCCGGCCACGCGCCGAGAGACCGCCGGACACACGCCGGGAGACCGCCGGATCCGCGGAAATGGCCCCGCGCGGCGGCCCGCCGCAGAAGGATGGACGCATGGACCAGGGATGGGCAGCCCTCGCGGGGGCCGGGGTGGGCGTACTCGGCACTCTGTGCACCGCGTGGCTGACGTCCACGGCGGCCCGGCGTCTGGCGCGCGACCAGGGAACGGCCGATCACGGCCGGGAGCTGAGGAGCGAACGCCGCGAGGTGTACCTCGCCTTCATGGAGGCCGCGGAGCCGGTCGACGCCGTACTGCACCGCATCGCCCACCAGGACGGCGTACCGGCCGCGGTCCGGGACGCCCCGCCTCCGCCCCCCGCGCTGAGCGAGACCGTCGAGGAACTCGGTACCGCGGTACACACCCTCTACAAGGCCCAGGCACGGCTCGACCTCATGGGGCCGGAGGCCGTGGCCATGGAGGCCGTGAACGTGTGGTCGGACGTGCGGTCCCTGCGGACGTACCTGGAGCGGGTGCTCCAGGGGGAGTTACCGGACGACGGGTACCGCACCGGCCTCGAACGCGCGGTGGACGCGGTGGAGGTGAGCCGGGAGAAGTTCGCCCGGCGCGCACGCGCGGTGATGGAGGCTGCGCCATGAGGCGGCCCGGAAGGCCGGGGCTTCAGGAACCCGACTCTCCTCCTTCCCGGGGGGAAGGCGGCCCCCGCACCCTTCACCTCCCCAGGAACACCGGATTGGTCAGCGCGGCCAGCGCCCCCGGCAGCCCGGCCGCCGCCGGAGCGTGCCGGACCTCCGCGCGTACATAGGCGGCGTACGCCGGTGTCGTCTGCCATTCCACCGTGCCCGCGCCCGACTTGGGCAGGGACGCCGTGTACAGCGTGCCCTGGTCGGTGACGAAGTTCGCCGTGCAGCCGGGGGCGCCGGTGACATCGAGGCGGACGGTCACCGGGGTGTCGGCGGCCACCCGGAGGCGGTCGCCGATGCCCGCGTGGGCCGCGCGGCCGCCCGTGGCGCCGAAGGTGAGCGAGATGGCCGAGGACTCGGTGATGTACGAGTGGCCCGCCCGGATGCCCGCCAGGATGGCGGCCCTGCTGAGGTCGTCGGCCAGTACGACCGTCTGCGGGGTACCGATCCGGTCCGGGTCCTTGTGCGCGTCGCTGTTGCCCATCGCCGGGGTCCAGCCCGCGCCGCTGACCAGGGTGTTGTCCCAGTCCGCCACGGACACCTCGTCGTCCAGGGTGTAGGGCCCGTTCCACACCTCCACCGCGTCCGCCTCGCCGAAGCCGAACTTCCAGTTGCAGCCGATGCAGGTCGCGTGCGGGTGGGCCGGGACGACCAGGCCGCCCGTGCGGCGGATCTCGCGGGCGTAGTGGCCGAAGCGGTTGTCCCGGGCGCGGTAGCGCCAGTCGACCCAGGTGCCGTGGTCGGTGGAGATGCCCAGCACATGGCCGTTGCGCGTGGTGATCTCCTCGCCGGTCAGGATGAGCAGGTCGTCGCCCCACAGCCCGTCCCACGCGCGGTGCCCGGAACTCGTGTTGTGCTCACTGGTGTTGATGAAGTCCAGCCCCGCCGCCCGGGCCAGCGCGGCGATCTCGGCCGGGGTGCGCTTGCCGTCCGAGTGCACGGAGTGGATGTGGCAGTCGCCCCGGTACCAGGCGCGCCCGCGCCCCTTCGCGCGTACCGGCGGATACACCGGCTTCGGCGTCCCGGGCGTCGGCCCGAAGCGTAGGGTGATGGTGACGGTGTACGGGAGTCCGTCGGGGGCCGTGGTGTACGGGCCGAGCGCGATGTTCCACCGTCCCGCGCGGACCGGGCCCGGCAGATAGCCGGGGGTCGCCGTGTCGCCGCGGATGAAGAACTCGCTGCGCGCGCCGCCCGACCAGCCGCGGAACCCCGCCCCGCCCAGGTCGGTACCGCGCTCGTCGAAGATGCCGATGTCCAGGGCGTTGCCCTGGGTTCCCGCGGGCACGACCGGCTTCTCGTACGTGTACGAGACCGCCAGCTCGCAGACCCCTTCCGGAACGTCCACCGGCAGATAGACGTAGTCCGGTGAGCCCGGCGGCAGAGTGCCCTGCACGGTCCTCGTCCGGTCCGGTGGCGTGCCTCCTGCCGGTGCCGTGCCGCCCGGGGGGCTGTCCTGCGGTGCGCCGCCACCGCCGTCCGCCGCGTTCGCGAAGCTCACGCTTCCCAACGTAAGCGCGGCGGCCGCTCCCGTCACCAGCAGTCCGCGCCGGCCCAGCTCGCCGGGGGTCGGGTCTCCAGGGTTCATGCCAACGGCTCCAGGGGTCGTGGGGGACACAAGGGGGGGCAACTGAACCCTGGTATTCAGCCGTGAACCGGGCGAGAAGGGAAGAGGGCGGGACGGAGACCGTGACACGGCGCTCGGATTTTCGCCCCGTACGTCATAACCTCCGGCCACGGCACGGATAACGGCACGGATACCTGAAGGCGAATGAAAGCGAATGAGGGCGGATGTCATGCGGCTGAGCACCACGATCTTTCTGACCGACCGGACCGTCACCCCTGTACGGCTGGCACGGGAGCTGGAGCAGCGCGGGTTCGCCGGGCTGTATCTGCCCGAGCACACGCACATCCCGGTCGAGCGGGCCACGCCGTACCCGATGGGAGGTGAACTGCCCGCCGAGTACAGCAGGACGCTCGACCCCTTCGTCGCGCTCGGGCAGGCCGCAGCGGTGACGGACACCCTGACCCTGGGCACGGGCATCACACTCATCGCCCAGCACGACCCGATCGACCTGGCCAAGCAGATCGCGACCCTCGACCATCTCTCGGGCAGCCGCTTCACGCTCGGTCTCGGCTTCGGCTGGAACAAGGAGGAGGCCGCCGACCACGGGGTGGAGTGGACCCGCCGCCGCGAGCTGGGCCGGGACCGGATGGCGCTGATGCGCGCCCTCTGGGCGGCCGAACCCACGTCGTACGAGGGTGAGTTCGGCTCGGTGCGGGCCAGCGAGGCCCATCCGAAACCGCGGGGCGGCAGCGTACGCACCCTGATCGGCGGGGCTGCCGGGCCGAAGCTCTTCGGGCACATCACGGAGTACGCGGACGGCTGGATGCCGATCGGGGGCCGGGGGCTCGGTGAGTCGATGCCGGTACTGCGCCAGGTCTGGCAGGACGCGGGCCGCGATCCGGCGGCGCTCCACGTCGTCCCGTACGCGGTGCTGCCGACCCCCGGCAAACTGGCGCACTACGCGGAGCTGGGCATCCAGGAGGCCGTACTCCAACTGCCGTCAGCGGACGAGGCGTCGGTACTGAAGGTGCTGGACGAGTACGCGCCGTATCTGGACGCCTGAGCGCCTTCTCCTCCGTGCCGGGCGCGCGTACGGGGACGGGGGCGGCGGGCTCCCCGACGTGCGGTGGCGGGCGGCCGGGCGGAAGCTGGTTGGTGTGCTCCAGGAACCGAAGTACAACGGCCAGGCGGTCCTGGTCGTCCACAGTCACGTCCTGCCTGTGGCGGCCACGCTCGCCTTCTCCGCGCACGGCTGCTCGGGCGTCCTGCGCACGCAGATCGTCTCCGACGACGACCTGGATCTCCCCGCGGAGCCGGTGCCGCTCACGCTCCTGCAGGAGCCGAAGGGCGAGGTCTGGGGCACGGTCTCGGTCTGCCGCCGGACGCCCGAGGGCGCTGTGTCGATGAAGTTCGAGGGCGTCTGAAGCTGTTTCTCATGAGGGCGTCCGAGCCGCTTCTGCCGAGTTCTGTCGAGTCCTGCCGAGCCGTGCCTGGCTCTGCCGATTTCCTTCGAGAGCATGGATAACCTTCCTGATAGCCTCTAACCAGCCGTGCGGCCGTACGGCCGTAGCCGTAAAGGCGCGAAAAGGTACGAGAGGTGGCAGGTCGGTGGCGGTACCGGACCCGACGACCCCGCGCGAGCGCTACCGCGCCCAGGTCCGCGCGGAGATCAAGCAGCACGCGTGGGAGCAGATCGCCTCGGCGGGGACCTCCGCGCTCTCGCTCAACGCGATCGCCAAGCAGATGGGCATGAGCGGACCCGCGCTCTACCGGTACTTCGCCGGGCGCGACGAGCTGATCACCGAGTTGATCAGGGAGGCGTACCGGAGCCTCGCGGACGCCGTCCGTGCCGCTTCCGGGTCCGGGCCCGACCTCGCCGCGGCGGCGCATGCGATGCGCGCCTGGGCCCTGGACGACCCGCACCGCTACTTCCTCGTGTACGGCACCCCCGTCCCCGGCTACCACGCGCCCGACGACATCACCGCCATCGCCTCCGAGATCATGGCCGCTCTGCTCGACGCCTGCGCCGCGCTGCCCTCCGACCACCCGCCGACACCGTTCGAGACCCACCTCGAAGACCACCGGGAGTGGGCGCACGGCCACCCCGCCCCGCCGGCGGCCCTCCACCGGGCCCTGACCGTCTGGACCCGGCTGCACGGCGTCCTGTCCCTGGAACTCGCCGGCCACTTCACCGGGATGGGAATCGACCCCGGGCAGCTCTTCGCCGCCGAACTGCACGACCTGCTGGCGCAGCACTGACGGTGCCACGCCCCCGGCGAGGAGCCCAGGGCGGACGCCAGGGCGGACACCGGTCTCCCGGGGTGCCGGAACGGCGGAGCGGGAGCACGCTGGAGCTATGAAGATGCCGGTCATTGTCTACCCGCCGGACCCGTCAGGCGGACGTCGCGTGCGAGCCGGTACGGAGACCCTCGGAGTGGCCCACAGCCGGCGGGATGTCGCCGAGCTGCTGCGCGGGGCCGGGCTGGAAGGCGTCGACGAAGCAGAGATCCCGACCACGTCGCTCATCGAGTGGCACGGCGGCGGTCCCGACCTGTGGCCGGCGCCCGGGTGACCCGCGCCCTGGTGATCCGCGCCCGGGCCATCCGCGACCGGGGGATGCGCGCCCGGGAGATCCGCGCCCGGGCCGGTACGCGCCGTGCTGCCGGGATCCGCAGTGGCTGATCAGCCGGGCAGGCTCGCTCCGATGCTGGCCAGCGAGGTCCCGGCGCCCAGCGACCTCGGCGGCTGGGCGGCGGAGGTCAAGTGGGACGGAATGCGCCTCATCGCACACATCGGCGCGCGCGGTGAGATGGCGGTGCGGGCCCGGTCGGGCGCGGACGCCACCGCCCGATACCCGGAACTCACCTCGCCGGCCGGGCTCGTGGCTGACGCGCCCCTGGTCCTGGACGGGGAGGTCGTTGCCCTGGATCCGGCGGGTCTGCCGTCCTTCAGCAGGCTCCAGCAGCGGATGACGCTCGCAGAACCGGCGCGGATCAGGGCCGCACGCGTACAGACCCCCGTCACCCTCATGCTCTTCGACGTCCTGGTGCACCATGGCACGACGGTGACCGGCCTCCCGTACCTGGAACGCCGCCGGCTGCTGGAGAGCCTCGACCTCCCCGGCGACGGCACGGTCGTCGTACCGCCCGCGTGGCTCGACGACCCGTCGGCCGGGATCCGCTGGACCCGTGACCGGCAGCTGGAAGGCGTCATCCTCAAGCGCCTGACCTCCCGCTACCAGCCCGGCCGCCGGTCGCCGGACTGGATCAAGGTGAAGTTCCGCCCGTCGGCCGACGTCGTGATCGGCGGCTGGCTGGCCGACACCCGCGGTGAGCCCCGCTCCCTGCTCGTCGGCATACCCGGGCCCGGAGGACTGCGCTACGCCGGCTCCGTCGGCTCCGGCCTGTCCACCGACCAACGGCGCTTCCTGCTGCCGCTCCTCACGGCCGCCGCCGCCGACACCTCCCCTTTCGAGGCACCCGGGGCTTCCGGGGATTCGGGGGCAGGTGCACCCCAGCCCCAGCCCCCGCCCCAGCAATTGGCCGGGGTCCACTGGGTGCTGCCCCTCCTGGAGGGCGAGGTGCGGTACGCGGAGCTGACCCGCGACGGGATCCTCCGGCAGCCTTCGTGGAAGGGGGTGCGGGGGATCGCCGGGGAGCAGCCGGGGGAGTAGCTGAAGGTCCGGGCACCCCCGATGCTGTGCCCCCCGAGATCAAGTCGGCTGTGGTTCCGCGGGTATCGAGCCCGCATGCCCGAAGGTATTTTCCTTGATGAAGTAACCACGGCCCGCGCACCGGGAGGTGCATGAAGTGCCCTCACCGTACCTGGGCCGCCTGCGGCTGATCACCCGAATTATCGGGAGCACGTGCGGAGTTGGGGGCCGGGCGGTCAGGCCCCCCGCCCGGGTCCGCCGCGCGTTACCGGGCGTAACAGCACGTCATCGCTTGCCGGGCGCCGCAGACAGTGCGAAATCGCGCTCGTATGCTCGGTCCATGACTGATCCGCAGCCCGCAGCACCCACCGCAAATGCCATGCGCCGCGCGCTCAGGCGGGCCAGGGACGGGGTGGCCCTCGACACGGCCGAGGCTGCCGTGCTCCTCCAGGCGCGCGGCGACGACCTGCGCGACCTCGCCGCATCGGCGGCACGCGTGCGGGACGCCGGTCTGGAAGCGGCCGGGCGGCCCGGAGTCATCACGTACTCCCGCAAGGTGTTCATCCCGCTGACCCGGCTCTGCCGGGACAAGTGCCACTACTGCACATTCGTGACCGTGCCCGGCAAGCTCAGGCGCGCGGGCCACGGCATGTACCTGTCGCCCGACGAGGTGCTGGAGATCGCCCGCCAGGGCGCCGAACTCGGCTGCAAGGAAGCGCTGTTCACGCTCGGCGACCGCCCGGAGGAGCGCTGGCCCGAGGCGCGCGAGTGGCTGGAGGCCGAAGGGTACGACGACACGCTGGCCTACGTACGCGCCATGGCCATCCGGGTCCTGGAGGAGACCGGCCTGCTGCCGCACCTCAACCCGGGCGTCATGTCCTGGACCGACCTTCAGCGGCTCAAGCCGGTCGCCCCGTCGATGGGCATGATGCTGGAGACCACGGCGACCCGGCTGTGGAGCGAGCCGGGCGGCCCGCACCACGGCTCGCCCGACAAGGAGCCCGCCGTACGGCTGCGCGTCCTGGAGGACGCCGGACGCTCCAACGTGCCCTTCACCACCGGGGTGCTGATCGGGATCGGCGAGTCGTACGAGGAGCGCGCCGACGCCTTCTTCGAGCTGCGCAGGGTCGCCCGCTCCTACCACGGCATCCAGGAAGTCATCGTCCAGAACTTCCGCGCCAAGCCCGACACGGCGATGCGCGCGATGCCCGACGCCGAGCTGGAGGAGCTGGCCGCCGCCATCGCGGTGGCCCGGCACCTCCTCGGCCCGTCCGCCCGCATCCAGGCCCCGCCGAACCTGGTCGACGCGGAGTACGCGCTGCTCATCGGCGCCGGGATCGACGACTGGGGCGGGGTGTCCCCGCTGACGCCCGACCACGTCAACCCCGAGCGCCCCTGGCCGCACATCGACGAGCTGGCCGAACGGACCGCGGGCGCGGGCTTCCAGCTGCGTGAACGGCTCACGATCTACCCGGAGTTCATCCAGCGCGGCGAGCCCTGGCTCGACCCACGGCTGGTGCCGCACGTCCGGGCGCTCGCCGACCCGGAGACCGGTCTGGCCCGCGAGGGCGCCAAGCCGTCCGGGCTGCCCTGGCAGGAGCCCGACGAGGGCTTCACCGCCACCGGCCGCACCGATCTGCACACCACCATCGACACCGAGGGCCGCACGTCCGACCGCCGGGACGACTTCGACGAGGTGTACGGGGACTGGGACGCCCTGCGCGAGCAGGCGGCCCCCGGCATGGTCCCGTCCCGTATCGACACCGACGTCAAGCAGGCCCTCGACCAGGCGGCTGCGGACCCGACGCGGCTCACCGACGACGAGGCGCTCGCCCTGCTGCACGCGGACGGCCCGGCGCTGGACGCGCTCACCCGGATCGCCGACGGCCTGCGGCGGGACGTGGTCGGTGACGACGTCACGTACATCGTCACCAGGAACATCAACTTCACCAATGTCTGCTACACCGGCTGCCGCTTCTGCGCCTTCGCCCAGCGCCGCACGGACGCCGACGCGTACACGCTCTCGCTGGACCAGGTCGCCGACCGCGCCGCCCAGGCGTGGGACGTCGGCGCGGTCGAGGTCTGCATGCAGGGCGGCATCCACCCGGACCTGCCCGGCACGGCGTACTTCGACATCGCGCGGGCCGTCCGCGAGCGCGTCCCGGGGATGCATGTGCACGCGTTCTCCCCGATGGAGGTGGTGAACGGCGCGACCCGCACCGGCCTGTCCATCCGCGAGTGGCTCACCGCCGCGAAGGAGGCAGGACTCGGCTCGATCCCCGGCACGGCGGCGGAGATCCTGGACGACGAGGTCCGCTGGGTCCTCACCAAGGGCAAGCTGCCGACGGCCACCTGGACCGAGGTCATCACGACCGCCCACGAACTGGGCATCCGCTCCTCGTCCACGATGATGTACGGCCATGTCGACCAGCCCAGGCACTGGCTCGGCCACTTCCGCACCCTGGCGGAGATCCAGCAGACCGCGCTGGCCAAGGGGGTCGAGGGCTTCACGGAGTTCGTGACGCTGCCCTTCATCCACACCAACGCTCCGGTGTATCTGGCCGGGATCGCCCGCCCAGGACCGACGGCCCGCGACAACCGCGCGGTCACGGCGATGGCCCGGTTGCTGCTCCACCCGTACATCCCCAACATCCAGACCAGCTGGGTGAAACTGGGTGCGGAGGGGGCGGCCGAGATGCTGCGCTCCGGTGCGAACGACCTGGGCGGCACGCTGATGGAGGAGACCATCTCCCGTATGGCGGGCTCCAGTTACGGTTCGTACCGCTCGATCCAGGACCTCATCGCCATCGCGGACCTGGCGGGCCGCCCGGCCCGCGCCCGGAACACGCTGTACGGGCCGGTGCCGGAGGAACGGATGCAGGCGGCCCGCGCCTCGGACGGGCATCTGCCGGAGCTGCTGCCGGTGCTGGACTGAGGCGGGGCCTGGAGGGGAGAGAGTGCGGGCCGGGCCCGGCCCGCATCTGGCCGTGGGCGCCTGCGGTACCGGGAGGGGTGGGGGAGGAGGAGAACCCACTCCTTTCCCTTTCTAACGTATAGCGCACCGGGGGCCTTGCGGCAAGGCCCTGGTCATGGCGCAGAATCGCCGCTCGAAGCCAGAACCGGGGATCCGGCTTCGAGGAATTCAACGTGGGCGAATTGGGGTTCTGATGATCGATGTGATCGTTGCCGGTGGTGGACCGACCGGCATGATGCTCGCCGCCGAGTTGCGGCTGCACGGCGTGCAGGTGCTCGTGCTGGAGAAGGAGCCGGAGCCGGTCAGGTACGTTCGCGCGCTCGGCCTGCACGCGCGCAGCATCGAGGTGATGGACCAGCGCGGTCTGCTGGAGCGGTTCCTCGCGGAGGGTAAGAAGTACCCGCTCGGCGGCTTCTTCGCCGCCATCAGGAAGCCGGCGCCCAGCCGGCTGGACACCGCCCACGGGTTTGTCCTCGGGATCCCGCAGCCTGTCACCGACCGCCTGCTGGCCGAGCACGCCACCGAGCTCGGCGCCGAGATCCGGCGGGGCTGCGAGGTGGTCACGCTGAGCCAGTCCGGGGACGGGGACGGGGGCGGTGATGGGGGCGGTGACGGTGACGGGGGTGGCGTGACCGTCGGGCTGGGCGACGGTTCACAGCTGCGTGCGCGCTACGTGGTGGGCTGTGACGGCGGCCGCAGCACGGTGCGCAAACTGCTCGGCATCGGCTTCCCCGGTGAGCCCAGCAGGGTCGAGACACTGCTCGGCGAGATGGAGGTGACCGCTCCGCAGGAGACGGTGGACACGGTGATGGCCGAGGTCCGCAAGACCCAGTTCCGGTTCGGGCTGGGGCCTGTCGGGGACGGGGTGTACCGCGTCGTCGTACCCGCCGACGGGCTGGCCGAGGACCGCACCCCGCCGACTCTCGACGAGTTCAAGCAGCAGCTGCGGGCCACCGCGGGCACCGACTTCGGCGCGCACTCACCGCGCTGGCTCTCCCGCTTCGGCGACGCCACCCGGCTGGCCGATCGCTTCCGGACCGGCCGCGTGCTGCTGGCCGGGGACGCGGCGCACATCCACCCGCCGACCGGCGGGCAGGGCCTCAACCTCGGCATCCAGGACGCGTTCAACCTCGGCTGGAAACTGGCCGCCGCGGTCAACGGCTGGGCGCCCGACGGGTTGCTCGACAGCTACCAGGCCGAGCGGCGCCCGGTGGCCGCCGACGTACTGGACAACACCCGCGCCCAGATGGAGCTGATGTCCACCGAGCCGGGCGCCCGCGCGGTACGCCGACTGGTGTCGGAACTGATGGACTTCGACGACGTCAACCGGCTCCTGACCGAGAAGCTCATCGCGACGGCGATCCGCTACGACTTCGGCGAGGGCCACGAACTGCTCGGACGCCGCCTGCGCGACGTGCAGTTGAAGCGCGGCCACCTGTACGGGCTGACGCACGCGGGCCGTGGCCTGCTGCTCGACCAGACCGGCCGGCTCTCGGTGGAGGGCTGGGCGGACCGGGTCGACCACATCGCCGACGTCAGCGAGGAACTGGACGCCCCCGCGGTGCTGCTGCGGCCGGACGGCCATGT
This sequence comes from Streptomyces sp. NBC_00466, assembly GCF_041433995.1. NCBI lineage: Bacteria > Bacillati > Actinomycetota > Actinomycetes > Kitasatosporales > Streptomycetaceae > Streptomyces > Streptomyces sp. NBC_00466. The sequence continues at coordinate 4,050,049 of NZ_CP107896.1, forward strand.
GGCCTGGGCCGGCGAGGACCAGCAGGAGCTGATCGGCGCACTGCCGAAGTGGTTCGGCGCCGCGGCCGGCTGAGCGGGCGGCGGAAGTGCCTCCGGCCACTGGCGCGTTGACGGCCCCGGGCCTCCGCGGCCGTCAACGCGTGTGTGTGGCTGTGGTGTTCAGCGCCTGGGGCGAACCCCACGAAGGCGGTCCTGCGGGGTGAAGGTCAGGACGCCGGAGTGAGCATCCCCTGGGCCACTGCCGCGTCCCTGATCTCCTGGTAGAGGGCGGTGAGGGTCTCGCTCACCTGGATGCGCGGCAGTTGGAGCCGGTCCAGTGCCTCCGCGTCGGCGCCGACGTCCTGCCAGCCCTGACCGGTCAGGAACCGCATCAGCGCGGGGTTGAGCCGGTCCACCCCGCGTACGATCCGGGCCTCGGGCGTCTGCCCTTCCTCGTACTCGTGCCACAGGGCGAGGAACTCGGTGCCGAGCCCGGCCGGGAGTGGTGCGAACCGGCGCTGGGCGACCTCCTCCTCGATCCGGGCCTTGTCCGTGTTGTGCTGGGCCAGCCAGGCCGACGGGTCACCCGCGTCGATTTCCACGAGGTCGTGCATCAGGCACAACTTGAGCATTTTCTCCAGATCAAGGGCATGGCCGCATTCTCTTTCGAACTCGCGGTGCAGGATCCAGCTGACCAACGCCAGGTGCCACGAATGTTCGGCCACGCTCTCCTTCCTGGCCGAGGTGGCATTGTTGTGCCGGTCAACTTCCCGCAGGCGGGCGGTGAAGGCGATGAAGTCGAATACTTCTCGAAGGTTGCCGTCCATGCATCTGCCTTATTTTTTCGTGACTTCACGATACTTCGTGACATTGATGTTCGAGGCCATGCGGACTTTAGCATCGGCGATGTTCGGGGGTGCATTTTTCGGCCAGCGAATTGCCTCCCGATCTGGCCCGGAGGAGCTGCTGGAACCGGTTGAAACTGTCCAAAAGTAATCGTTGACCGGGCGTCAGGCACAGTTCTAGTTTGCTGTTTGGCATAGCCATCGACCAACGAGGAGAGTTCTCATGGCGAAATTCTACGCGGAGTCGGAACTTGACGGGGCATTGTCGGGGTTCCGCTCGCGAGGCCCCGCGACGCTGAAGGAATGCCTGGAGCCGGGCACGCTGTGGCAGCCGGTATTCCAGGTCACGATCATGGCGAATTCTGAGAACGGCCCCAGTGTGCTGACCGGAACGCGCAGGGCCGAAAGCAACCCCACCCACCCCAATGTCATCAGCACGCCGACCAGCATGCTGCCATTAGAATTCGCCCGATGTTACGTCGAGAGTGTCACGGCTTCGGCGACGGAACTGACGCCGGTCCACCTCACGGACCTGCGGGCCGACGACCTGAGGACCGTGGCCCGTTTTCCCGAGGCGGAGCAGGGGGCTGTGGTCCCCGACCCGTCAGCTGCGCTGCCGTACCTGGTGGGTGACCTGCTCGCCCGCAAACTCGGCTGCGAGAGCGCCATGGAGGCCGCCTCCCGGGAGAAGCCGCTGGGTGAGTGCCGTATGTCCATGATCGGGGCCGGCTTCAGCTATGTCGCGGACCGCCCCACGGAAGATCCCGGGACGGTCGAGCCGCTCTACGAGCCGCTGTTGATGTTCGGCGCGATCCTGGAACTCAAGGACCCGGCCGTCATTCCGGAGCACACCTCCTCGTACAAGGATCTGTGCTGGACGGCGCCCGAGGACTTCGCCGAGGGCGTCCGCACCAAGCGCATCGAGAGCTTCAACCCGAAGTTCCTCGACGAGGCCGACCGGGCGGACAGCGACAGCGTCACCGTGTGCGCCCGTGGACTGTGTCTGCAGACCACCAACATGGTGCTGGCAGATCTCGCTGCCGGTGCCCCCGGCGGTGCGTCGGCATGAGGGCCACGGACACGGCCCCGGTGCTGGATCTGGCCCGGATCCGCTCCGACTTCCCGATCCTGCGCCGGAGCGTCGAAGGGCAGCGGCTGGTCTACCTCGACTCCGGCGCGACCTCCCAGCGGCCCGTACAGGTGCTGGACGCGGAGCGGACCTTCTCGGAGACATCGAACGCGGCAGCGCACCGGGGAGCGCACCAGCTCTCCGAGGAGGCGACCGCGGCCTACGAGCAAGCGCGCACCCAGGTCGCGGACTTCATCGGCGCGGACCCTGGAGAAGTGGTGTTCACCAAGAACGCCACCGAGGGCATCAACCTCGTCGCGTACGCGATGAGCAACGCCACCACGTCGGGCGACGAGTCCGCGCGGTTCCGGGTCGGGCCGGGCGACGAAATCGTGGTGACCGAGATGGAACACCACGCCAACCTGGTCCCCTGGCAGGAGTTGTGCCGACGCACCGGCGCGACGCTGCGCTGGCTCCGGGTCACCGACGACGGCCGGCTCGACCTGTCCGACCTGGACGACGTGGTGACGGCGCGCACCCGGCTGGTCGCCTTCTCCCACCAGTCGAATGTGCTCGGCACGGTCAATCCGGTGCGGCGGATCGCCGCCAGGGCCGCGGAGGTGGGCGCGCTCACCCTGCTGGACGCCTGCCAGTCCGTACCGCACATCGGAGTCGACTTCCACGACTACGGAGTCGACTTCGCGGTCTTCAGCGGGCACAAGATGCTCGGGCCGTTCGGAATCGGTGTCCTGTACGGACGGCGTGGACTGCTGGAGTCCATGCCGCCGTTCCTCACCGGCGGTTCGATGATCGAGATCGTCGAGATGACGGGGTCCACCTACGCTCCGCCGCCCCAGCGGTTCGAGCCCGGTGTCCCGATGGCCTCCCAGGCGGTCGGGCTGGCCGCAGCGGTGCGTTACCTGACAGCCGTGGGCATGGACCGCATCGCCGCCCACGAGCACGAGCTCACCGGAGCCGCGCTCGCCACCCTGGGCGGTATGGAAGGCGTACGTGTACTCGGCCCCACCGCGCTGACCGATCGTGGCAGCGCGGTGTCCTTCACCGTCGAGGGCGTACACCCGCACGATGTCGGCCAGGTCCTGGACGCGCGAGGCGTGGCCGTCCGGGTCGGCCACCACTGCGCCTGGCCGCTCCACCGCAGGCTGGGCGTTCCGGCCAGTGTGCGCGCCAGCTTCTACCTCTACAACGGGCTCGCGGACATCGAGACGCTGGCCGATGGGGTCAGGGAGGCGCAGTCGCTCTTCGGGGCCGGTGCGCCGGGCGCGGTGACGGTCGGGGGGCTGTGACGTGCGCCTGACGAAAGAAGACCAGGCGATCATCCTCGCCCACTACCGGGCTCCGCACCACAGCGGGCTCCGGGAGCCGTACGACCTGGAGGTCAGGCAGTTCAACCCGATGTGCGGGGACGATCTGACCCTGCGCGTCAGCCTGACAGGGGAAGGGGACGGCGCCGCCATCGACGACGTCTCCTACGAAGTGCAGGGCTGCTCGATCAGCCAGGCGTCGGTCTCGGTGATGACGGATCTGGTCATCGGCCGTGGTGTGCGGGAAGCAGCCGAACTGCACACGCAGTTCGCGACTCTGCTGCGTGGACGGGCACAGGAACAGGACGCCTGGCCGCCGCAGCTGGCCGATGCGGCCGCCTTCCGTGACGTGTCCCAGCACCCGGCGCGGATCAAATGCGCGCTGCTGTCCTGGACGGCACTACGGAAGGCGCTGCCCGTGAGCCGGCTCGGCGGCCCGGACGGCGTCTGAGGAAGGCTCAGCGCCGCCGGCTGGCTACCGCGCTTCCTCCCGTACGGCCTGGACGAACGCCGTCCAGGCCGTACCGGGGAAGATGAGTGTGGGGCCGGTCGGGTCGGTTGGAGGTGGCGGCCTTGCTGTCGCGTAGGGGGACAGCGCCAGGGCGTCAGGCCCGGTCAGGGCTCGCCTGCCGGGTCAGCGCCGTGTTGGCCGTGTTCAGGATGTTGCGGAACGTTCCGGTGATCACCGGGCGCGCCACGTGGCGGGTGAGGAAGGCGCCGATCAGCGGGACCGGGATCTCCGCCCGGGTCGTCCAGCACACCCGGGTGCCGCCTTCGACTTCGGTGAACGTCATACGGCCGAGTTCGTGCCGGGACGGCGGCAGGCTGCGCTCGACCACGTACTCGGTGCTGTACGGCCGGTCGTACTGGGTGATGCGCTCCCTGAACCAGCCGATCAGCCACAGGTGGTTGCGTACCGCGCCGACCCCGTACGGCGCGGACTCGCCGTGCCGGGCCAGGCGGCAGCGCACGATCAGCGGGGAGCGCGTGTAGTGGGTGGTCGTGGTGAGCCAGGCGAACACCTCATCGGCCGGGGCGTCGATGACACGTTCAACTGTCATGGTTTCCATGGCTGGTGGCCTCCTCTGTCGAGTGGGAGCACTGTCTCGGCGCGGTGCAGCTTGTCCGGGTTGCGGATGCCGTACAGGCCGGTGATCCGTCCGTCGTGGATCTCGAACGCGGCCAGCCAGTCGAGTTCACCGTCGTTGATGAACCGTGCCGCGGGCATCCCGTTGTACGTGGCGTGCTCGACGCGGGTCGCGGCGGTGGTGGCGGTGCGGAGCACGCCGAGGACGAACCGGGCGACGTCGGCGCTGCCGGTGATCGGGCGGTGGGCGGCGACGACCTTCCCGCCGCCGTCCGAGATCTGCACGACATCGGGCGCCAACAGGTCCATCAGCGCCTGGACTTCACCGGTCGCCGCCGCGCGCAGGAACCTCTGGACGACCTCCCGGCCGGTCTCCGAGTCGGGTTCGGAACGGCGGCGCCGGGCGTGGACGTGCCGCCGTGCGCGGTGGGCGATCTGCCGGACGGTGGCCTCGGGCCTGCCGATCGAGGCGCCGATCTCGCCGTGGCTGTAGCCGAACACGTCGTGCAGCACGAACACCGCGCGCTCGGTCGGGTTCAGGGTCTCCAGGACGAGCATCATGGCCATCGAAACCGACTCGGCCAGGATCGCGTCCTCGCTCACATCGGGCGCGGTACGGATCGGCTCGGGCAGCCAGGTGCCGACGTACTCCTCGCGCCGTGCCCGTACCGCGCGCAGGTGGTTGAGGGCCTGCCGGGTCACCGTGCGGACCAGGTAGGCGCGCGGATGCCCGACCGTGGCCGGGTCGACCGCGCTCCACCGCAGATAGCTCTCCTGCAGTACGTCCTCGGCGTCGGCGGCGCTGCCCAGCATCTCGTACGCGATGGTGAACAGCAGCGGGCGGTGCTCGGTGAAGGCGTCCTCAGCCACGGCCCGCCCCTGCCTCCACCACGAGCATGTGCCGGCTCATCGGCTTCACACCTGCCCCTCTCGTCGGGTGCCCGTCCCGTCTTCGTCTTCTCGTCGGATGCCCATCGAGACACTCCGGGCCGGGGAACCGTGACAGTCCGCCGATGTGATCCGCTTCACATGGGCGGACTGTCAGCCGAGGCCGCCCGTTGCCCGGATGTTCTGGCCGGTGATCCAGCGTCCGTCGGGGCCCACGAGGAAGGCGACGACGTCGGCGACATCGGACGGCTGCCCCAGCCGGCCGAGGGGAGTGATACCGGCGACCGACTGCAGCGCATCGGCCGAGTTGGACTCACGGAGCAGATCGGTGTCCGTCGCGCCGGGCGAGACGGTGTTGACCGTGATGCCGCGTGCTCCGAGTTCCCGGGCGGCGACCGCGGTCAGTTGCTCGACCGCACCCTTGCTGGCTGCGTACGGCGCGATGCCGGGGACGGGGCGCGTGGTGTTGAGGGTGGAGATGTTCACGATCCGGCCGCCGTCGCGCATCCGCCTGGCCGCGTAACGCGACGTCAGGAAGACGGACCTGCTGTTGACGGCCATGACTCTGTCGAAGACCGCTGTGTCTGTCTCGGCGAGCGGGGTCGGGCTGAAGGCCAGCGCGGCGTTGTTCACCAGGATGTCCAGGCCGCCGAGGTGCTCTTCAGCGGCTTCCATCAGCCGCTCCGCGCCGTCCGGCCCGGCCAGGTCCAGGCAGATGGCCTTGGCCGTACCGGCCTCGTTCTTCCTTACGCCGCGCACGACTTCGGCTGCGGCTTCATCACTGGTGGCGTAGTTGAACACGACATCTGCGCCGTCCCGGCACAGGCGCTCGACGATGGCCCGGCCGATCCCCCGGGACCCTCCCGTCACCACCGCGGTCCTGCCTTCCAGCATGATCACTCCACTCCCGCACGCCGACGCGGTGCCGCGTCGGTGCTTGTTGATGTCCGGTGCGTCCGAACGTACTGGCCGTACGGAGCACGCGCGCCGGCTTTCGTACGGAGTGCCTCGCCCAACGTGCTGCGCGGCGCGCTCCGTAAGGTTCTCGCCATGCACGACGTACGAGTGGTGTTGATCGGTGGGACCTCGAACGTCGGGAAGTCGACCGTCGGCCGAGCGGTCGCGGAGAGGCTCGGGTTCGCGTATCTGTCGACGGACGGTCTGGCGCGCCATCCGGGGCGGCCCTGGCGGACGCCGGAGCGGGAGGTGCCGGACCATGTCGCCGAGCACTACCGGTCGCTCACCGTCGACCAGTTGGTCTCGTCCGTCACCGAGCACTACGAACGTCTCTGGCCCCGCATCCGGGAGCTGATCACGGAGTACGCGGCCGGTGACGGGCCCGAAGCGGGCCTGGTGCTTGAGGGGTCGGCGCTGTTGCCCGCGCGGGTCGCGGGCCTGACAGTTCCCCGTACGGCCGCCATGTGGCTGACCGCGAGTGAGGCTGTCATCCGTGGCCGGGTGCGGGAGGCCGGCAACTACCGGGAGGCCGCGGACGGGGAACGGCTCCTGATGGACAAGTTCCTGGCCCGCACCCTCCGCTACCAGGAGCTCATACGGGAGGACGTCGACCGGCTGGCACTTGACCGTGTCGACCTGTGCGGCAGCCCGCGCCCCGAAATGTCGGCCGAGGTCGTGCTCATGCTGGTCGACCAGTCCGCGTTCGGCCGGTGCAACGGATCTGGCTCCTGAGCGGCCGGCCGTGGCCGCGCGTGGGGCTGGTGGGACGGGCGGTGCTGGTGGCGCACAGGTGTGACGACTGTCACTCCCGGTAACCCTGACCGCAGACCCACCCGCGCGGGTCTCTAATATTACGTTCCGTGTTCCCGGCGGACGCTGAACGCCCGCTCGGTCATGCCAGCCGCTCAAACGCCCGACACGACACGACACGACGGCGTCCACCGCATGGCGATGGAATCGAGCATCGAGCATCGAGGAGAGGAACGTTCATGCGCGCCCGGAGCATCGCCGCCGCCACCGCAACAGCATTGGCGCTGGTGGCAGCCCGCGACCTCGTCCAGAAGAAGCACGCACTGCTCCGGAACTTCCCGGTGGTCGGGCACGCCCGGTACCTGCTGGAGACGATCGGGCCGGAGCTGCGGCAGTACATCGTGACCTCCAACGACGAAGAGCGTCCTTTCAGCCGTGACCAGCGCACCTGGATCTACGCGTCGGCGAAGGAGGAGAACAGCTACTTCGGGTTCGGAACCGACAATGACGTCGAGCACACGCAGGGGCACGCCTACGTGAAGCAGCGCACGTTCGCCGGCGCGCTGCCCGACGCGCACGACCCGCAGGCCCCACTGCCCTCGGCCAAGGTGCTGGGCGGGCCGCGCGGCCGTGCCAAGGCGTTCCGGCCGGCCAGCGTGGTGAACATCTCGGCGATGAGCTTCGGATCGCTCTCCGGCGCGGCGATCACGGCCCTCAACAAGGGGGCGGCGCTGGCGGGCACGATGCAGAACACGGGAGAGGGCGGCCTCTCGCCGTACCACCGCAATGGCGGCGACCTCATCCTCCAGCTCGGTACGGCGTACTTCGGCTGCCGCAACGAGGACGGCAGCTTCAACCTCGACAAGCTCAAGGCAGTTGTCGCGGGCGCCCCGGTCAAGGCGATAGAGATCAAGCTCTCCCAGGGCGCCAAGCCGGGCCTTGGCGGGATGCTGCCGGGCGCGAAGGTGACGCCGGAGATCGCCGAGATCCGCGGCATCCCGCTCGGCCAGGACTGCGCATCCCCTTCGCGGCACACCGCGTTCAGCGATGTCGACTCGATGCTCGACTTCGTCGAACTGCTCGCCACCGAGACCGGTCTGCCGGTCGGGGTCAAGAGCGCGGTGGGCGAGATGGACTTCTGGCAGGAGCTGGCCACGCTGATGGCGCGTGGTGACCGCGGTGTCGACTTCGTGACCATCGACGGGGGCGAGGGCGGCACCGGGGCGGCGCCGCTGACCTTCGCCGACTCGGTGTCGCTGCCGTTCCGGATGGGGTTCTCCCGGGTCTACGGCACCTTCGCCGAGCTGGGGCTCACCGACGACCTGACCTTCATCTGCTCCGGCAAGCTCGGCCTGCCCGAGAACGCCGCGGTCGCCTTCGCCCTGGGTGCCGACATGATCAATGTGGCACGTGAGGCGATGCTGTCGATCGGTTGCATCCAGTCGCAGAAGTGCCACACTGACAAGTGCCCCACCGGCATCGCGACCCAGAACCAGCGGCTGGCCCGCGGCATCGACCCGACCTCGAAGGCCAACCGGGCCGCTGTCTACCTGCGCGCCCTGCGCAAGGAGCTGATCAAGGTCTCGTCGGCCGTCGGCGTCGCCCATCCGGCACTCATCACGGCCAACGACATCGAGATCATGAACGGCGACTACGAGGCCCGCACGCTGGCCGGCGTCTACGGCTACAAGGACGGCTGGGGCGAACTGGGTCCGCACCTCGCCGCTGAGATCACCGCCCTGCTCACGGCCGGGCGGCCGGGCTCCGGGCAGAGCCCCGCCGTCTGACGGGACCCGTTGCCCTGCCCCTCTCCGCGTACAGCCCCTGCCTAGGTGATCACCGCATGTCCGAAAAAGTGAGATTCCCCAGCGTCGTCGGCCCCGAACTGGCCGGATCGATCGAACTGCCCGAGGGCGAGGTCCGGGGCTGGGGGCTCTTCGTGCACGGATTCACCCTCGGCAAGGACTCACCGGCCGCCTCGCGCGTCAGCAAGCAGCTGGCGCGCGAGGGGATCGGAATGCTGCGCTACGACAACCTCGGGATCGGCGAATCGGACGGGGACTGGGGGGACGGTTCCTTCACCGTCAAGGTCCAGGACACGGTCCGCGCGGCGGCCCTGATGGCGGAGCGGGGCACCCCCGTGGACCTGCTGGTGGGGCACTCATGGGGAGGCGCCGCCGCCCTGGCCGCTTCGGCCGAGGTGCCCGGCGTCCGTGCGCTCGCCACCATCGGGGCGCCCGTCGACCCCAGCCATGTCGAGCGGCAGTACGACGCGGTCATGGACCGTGTGCTCAGCGACGGGGCGCACGAGTGGTTCGTCGGCGGGCGGACCCTGGTCCTCAAGCGCGCCTTCGTCGAAGACGTCCGCCGCGCTCACCTGCGCGACCGGATAGGCGAGTTGAACCTGCCGCTGCTCGTCCTGCACTCGCCCACCGACGACACCGTCCACATCGACAACGCCGGGGAGATCTTCCGCGAGGCACGGCACCCGCGGAGTTTCGTCTCGCTCGAAGGAGCAGACCATCTCCTGACCGCACGGGGACAGGCGCAGCGGGCCGCCCACATCATCAGCGCCTGGGCCGACCAGTACATCGACGGCTGACGGTCCGGCCGACCGGGCCACTCCGGAACCGATTCAATTAGAGTGCTTCGCCATGAGCGCATCAACCACTCCCCTCTGGGGCCGCACCGAGCAGCAGGACTTCCGCAGCCGCGTGCGCGGATGCCTGCTGGGCGGTGCGCTCGGCGATGCGCTCGGGGCGGGGGTCGCGGGGCAGGGGCTCGACGCGATACGCGAGACCCATGGCGCCGGGGGCCTCACCGACTTCGTCGAGATGTACGGCAGGCGCGGGGCGGTCACGGCCGCGACCCAGCTCTCGCTGTTCACCGTCGACGGTCTGATACGGGCGCAGGTCCGCCGGGACACGGGCGCCTGGCATCCGCCCACCGACGTGTACCGGGCCCATCTGCGATGGGCGGCGACCCAGCACGAGTGGGGGCCCGACGAACGCCGCAAGGACAACGGCTGGCTCGCCTGCGAGGAGTGGCTGTACGCGCGCCGCGACCCCGCACGGAGCTGTCTGGCCGGGTTCGGCGATGAGGTGATGGGCACCCTGGACAAGCCCAGGAACCCGGAGGCGCGTGACGCTTCGGCCGTCAGCCGTTCCGCGCCCTTCGGGCTGCTCGTCGGCTGGGAGCCCGGCCTGGTCTTCCAACTGGCCGTCGAATGCGCCGCGCAGACCCACGGCCACCCCACCGGCTACCTCAGCGCCGGGGCGCACGCCGTCATCGTGCACGGGCTCGCGCGCGGTGAGAGCCTCGACGCGGCGGTGCAGCACGCGCTGGGGCAGCTGACCCCGCGCCCCGGCCACCAGCCGGTCACCGACGCGCTCCAGCACGCGCTGGGCGCCGTACGCCAGGGGATGCCCAGCCCCACGCGCGTCGAGTCGCTGGGCGGCGGCGAACTGGCCGATGAGGCACTCGCGATCGGGGTGTACTGCGCGCTCGTCGGCGAGGACGTACGCCACGGTCTGCGCCTCGCCGTGAACCACAGCGGCCCGTCCCAGGCCACCGGCGCCATCTGCGGCAGTCTGCTGGGCGCCCTGCACGGCGAGACCGCGCTGCCGCCGGGCTGGCTCGCGGAGCTGGAGGGGCGCGCGACGGTGCTCCAGCTCGCCGACGACTTCTCGATGGAGATGACCCAGGGCCCGGCGCTGCACAGCCCGGCACTCACCACACCGGCCTGGCTGACCCGCTACCCGAGAGGCTGACGGGCGGGGCACACGGGCGGGGCCCGCCCCTTTCCGGGACGGACCCCGTAACCGCGTACGTACGCCCGTGTCCGCGTACGTAAGTCCAACAAGCGCACGCCGCCAGCCGTCAGCGGCCAGCCGTCAGCCGTCAGCGCCCTCGCGCCCCAGCGCCTGCGCGTCGGCCGCGCCGCCCTGCGCCGGTACGGAAGCGGCCGCCCCACCGTGGCCGGCACCGTCGTCACCGCCGTCCATGTTGACCTTGGCGATGATCGCGTCGCGCTCCGGTGTGTCCTCCGGCTTGACGAAGCCGATGAGGATGTACAGCACCAGCGAGACCGCCAGCGGCAGCGAGACCTGCCACTCCAGGGCGACATCCGTGTTGGCGGACCCGTCCAGGTGGTAGTTGGTGAAGTAGAACGCGAGCAGCCCGGCGGCCCAGCTGACCAGCGCCGCCGTCGGCCCGGACTTCCGGAACGGGCGCAGCAGGCCGAGCATGAACGGGATCGCGATCGGGCCCATCAGACCGGCCACCCACTTGATGACGACCGAGATGATGTCCTTGAACGTGGGCGAGTTGATCTGGGTCGCCAGCGCCATCGACAGGGCCAGGAAGCCGAGCGTCGAGATCCGCGCGGCCAGCAGACCGGTGCGGCTGCTCCACTCGCGGGCGGTCCGGGACATCGCCGGGGCGATGTCCCGGGTGAAGACGGCGGAGATGGCGTTGGCGTCCGACGAGCACATGGCCATCGTGTGCGAGAAGAAGCCGACGACGACCAGACCGAGCAGCCCGTGCGGCAGCAGCGACTCGGTCATCAGCGCGTACGCGTCCGACGCGTCCGGCTTCTGCGCGTGCACCAGCAGCGGCGCGCACCACATGGGGAAGAAGAGGACAGCGGGCCAGATCAGCCAGAGGAGGGAGGAGAGCGTGGCCGAACGGGTCGCGGAGCGTGCGGAGTCGGTGGCCATGTAGCGCTGGGCCTGGTTCCACATACCGCCGTTGTACTCGAAGGTCTTGATGAACAGATACGCCAGCAGGAAGGTCATTGTGTACGGGCCGGCCGTCGGGTCCGAGTGGCCGCTGGGCAGCTTGTCCCAGATCGTCCACAGGGCGCTGAAGCCGCCGAGCTTGCCCATGGCGGCGACCAGCATCGCGACACCGGCGATCAGCTGGATGATGAACTGCCCCAGCTCGGTGAGCGCGTCGGCCCAAAGTCCGCCGACCGTGCAGTAGATGGCGGTGATCACGCCGGTGATGAAGATGCCCTGGGTGATGGTGATGCCCGTGAAGACGGAGAGCAGGGTGGAGATGGCCGCCCACTTGGCGCCGACGTCCACGATCTTCAGCAGCAGCCCGGACCAGGCCAGCGCCTGCTGGGTCTGGATGTTGTAGCGGTCCTTCAGGTATTCGAGCGGTGAGGCCACGTGCAGCCGGGAGCGCAGCCGGTTCAGCCGGGGTGCGAAGAGCTTCGCGCCGATCCCGATGCCGATGGCGATCGGGAGCGACCAGGTGACCATGGATGTGAGTCCGTACTGGTACGAGATTCCGGCGTACCCGGTGAACATCACCGCGCTGTAGCCGGACATGTGGTGGGAGATGCCCGACAGCCACCACGGCATTCTGCCGCCGGCGGTGAAGAAGTCGCTCACGTTGTCCACACGCTTGTGGGACCACCAGCCGATCGCGATCATCACGCCGAAGTAACCGATGAGCACGGTCCAGTCGAGACTGTTCATGTGCCCCCTCCAGGGGTCCGCCTGTACTGAGTTCATCTCGATGAACCGCGATGGAACCTCGATGAACGGGAAACGCTTCGCCAGTACGTCGATCGGGCGGTGCTCCCGTGCGGGACCGGGGGCTTCACGGATTGAACCCTCTGTGCCAAGGGCCGGTCAAGGGTTCAGCGATCACAAATATGAACGCAGATCAGTAAGCAGAACGATTTTACGTCCTCTTGACCCTCGAACCCGTTGCTCTCGGAGTGACGGGGGCCACACCATGAGCGGGCACTTCGCCAGCGGCAGCCCAACGGAGGCAGAACGGCAGGACCGCACGGGATGCGGGTCCCGTGCGGTCGAGAAGAGGAGGTCCAACTGAACCGTTCAGCGCATCAGTTCACCGGCGTTGACCAGCAGCGACTGGCCGGTGATGGCCCGCGCGCGGTCGGAGGCCAGGAAGATCGCGGCGTCCGCCACGTCGCCGTCCGTCGCCAGCTCGGGCAGGGCCATCCGGTCGGTCAGCCGGCTGAGCACCTCCGCCTCGGGGATGCCTTCGGTGTGTGCGGTGAACTGGACGAACGCCTGCACCGGCGGCCCCCACATCCAGCCGGGCAGCACGGTGTTCACCCGGATCCGGTGCGGCCCCAGCTCGCGCGCCATGGAGTACATGGCCGAGGTGAGCGCACCTTTCGACGCCGCGTACGCGGCCTGGTGCACCTCTGACGGTGCGGCCACCGCCGACTGCGTCCCGATGATGACGACCGCCCCGCCCCGCGCCTTGAGGCCGGGCAGGCAGGCCCGGGTCATCCGCAGCGTACCGAGCAGGTTGACGTCGATGACGCGCTGCCAGCTGGCGAAGTCGGCGTCCTGGAGCCCGCCGAAGTAGCCGTCCATGGCGGCCACATGAACCACCGCGTCGATCCCGCCGAACCGCTCGACCGCCAGCGCGGCGAGCGCGTCGCACTGCGACTCGTCGCCGATGTCCGTGGACAGAAGGGCGGTACGGGTGCCCGTGGGGTCGATCTCAGCGGCGGCCTTCACGAGGTTCGCCTCGGTGCGCGCGCCGAGTACGGCGTTGCCTCCGTCCCGTACGACGGCCGCGGCCACCTGATGGCCGAGCCCGGCCCCGACGCCGGACACGACGACGGTCCTCCCCGCGAGCGCCCCGTCGCGCGCTTCCCCGAGCTGGGACTCCGTGGGGCGGGACTCCGTGGGACGGCTTTCCATGGTGGGACCCTCCGGACTCTGGCAGTTTTCCTGACGGAACGTCAGAGTAGGTCCGTCCAGCGGTCGAAGGAAGAGGAAGGACGGGGCGCGGGTGAGTGAGAAGTCACGCAGTGAAAGCGGGAGTACGGCAGCCGGCGGCGGCAGTACGGGAAGCGACACCCGGAGCGAGGTGTACGGCGAGCTGGCTTCGGTCGGGCCGTACGGGGTGCGGCCCGGCCACGCCCTGATCACCATGGTGGAGCCCCATCCGGGCCACGAGTACGCGTACAACCGGTGGTACGAGGACGACCACTTCTACGCCGGTGCCATGGCGATGCCCTGGATGTACTCGGGCCGCCGCTGGGTCGCCACCCGGGAACTCCAGGAACTGCGGTATCCGGAGAAGTCGGCGGTCGCCCAGCCGGTGACGGCCGGTTGCTACATCACGACGTACTGGGTGACCGAGGGCCGCTACGACGAGCACATGAAGTGGACCGTCGGCATCAACAAGCGGCTGAACCGGGACGGCCGGGTCTACCAGGACCGTACGCATGTCTTCACGTCGTTCCAGGACCACGAGGCGACGGTCTACCGGGACGGGGCCGCCGGGCCGCGCGACTTCCACGCGCTCGACCATCCGTACAAGGGTCTGGTCGTCGAGGTGATCGACGCCGAAGGACCCGAGCAGCGGGCCGAGTTGCTGGAGTGGCTGCGGGCGAAGCATCTGCCGAAGCGGCTCGCGGGCGGGCCGGCGGCGATGGTGACGATCTTCCGGCCGACGCCGCTGCCGAGCGACCGGATGGCCTATGTGAAGCAGGTGGAGGGGGTCGACACCCGGCTCACGCTGCTCTGGTTCCTGGAGTCCGACCCGAGGGAGGCCTGGGAACAGTGCTTCACCGGGCTCGACGGGGACCTGGTCGAGCGCGGCCTGGGGCGGGTGGAGCTGGTGGCGCCTTTCCTGCCGACCGTGCCGGGCACCGACCGCTACGTCGATCAGCTGCGCTGATCTGGGCGGGTGTGACGGCTGTTCAGGGCCGAGCCCCCTCGGCCGGGACGGCGATCCAGTCGAGAGGGCTCTTGGTCGTGATGGTTCACGGTCGGGGTGATCACGGGCCGGGGGTCAGTCGAGAGTGAACGCGCCCTGGCCCACTTCGCTCACGAAGCTGTTCCACGAACCGGGAACAAAGGTGATCGACGGGCCGTCGGCGACTTTTGAGTCCCGCACGGCGATGGCCTGAGTAAGCGGTGACTTGACCTCGACGCATGCACCGTTTCCAGTGGAATACGAAGACTTGGTCCAGTTCTCGGTCGCACCCTGCTGAATTGCCATGTTCGCTCCGGTATGCAGTGGTCGTGTGCGCCGCCGTTCTCGGTGGCGTGATCGACGCTACTCGCGAACTCCTCTGTCCGAGACGGCCGTTCACCCGACCGGATGGCTTATGCCGGTTCAGTCTTCCGCTCCGGGGCGGCTGGGGTGTACCGTGCCGACCCTGAATTCAGGAATCGGACATAGTCGGCTCTTCAGCGTGCGTAGCCCTTGGCGATATCCATGATGAACTGCCGCGTCTGGTCCACATTGAGGGCCTGCGCGCGCAAGTGCTCGTACATCACGCTGTACTTCTGCACATCGTGCGCTTTCTCCAGATAGAGATCACTGGTGACGCCCTCGATGTAGACCACGCTGGAGTCCGCCGCGTCCGGGAATTCCAGAATGGCGTACTGGCCGTTGATGCCGGGGTGCGCTCCCACGGCGAACGGCAGTACCTGCACGGTGACATGGGGGAGCTGGGACAACTCGACGAGGTGTTCCAGCTGGGCGATCATCAGCTGCTTGTCGCCGATGACCCGGAGCAGCGCCGACTCGTCGATCACGACCCAGAGCCGCAGCGGGGACTCGTCGGCGCTGACCCGCTCCTGGCGGCGCAGCCGGACCTGGACGCGCTTCTCGATGTCGGTCACGGCGGTCTCCGGCAGCGCGCCGGCGATGAGGGCCTCGGCGTACTGCTTGGTCTGCAGCAGCCCCGGGACGACCTGCGGGTCGTACACGCGCAGGCTGGCCGCGTCGGTCTCCAGACCGATGTAGACGCTGTACGGGATGTCGCCGAAGGCGTGCCACCAGCCCTGCTGGCGCGAGTCCTTGGCCATCTGCATCAGTGAATCGACGATCCGGTGGTCCTCGACCTCGTACACACCGCAGAGGTCGCGGACATCGCGCTGGCTGATGGAGCGGCGGCCGTTCTCCAGGCGACTGATCTTCGACTGGGAGACGAGCAGGCGCTCGGCGACCTCTTCGGCCGTCATGCCCTTGAGCTCACGGAGTCTGCGCAGCTCCTGACCGAGCCGGCGCCGCCTGACAGTGGGATTGACGTTGGACGCCACGGGAACTGCACCTCCGGCATTGAACGTACTGAGCCCTACCGCGATGCGCCCGGTAGGTCTTACTGCTCAGCAGATTGCCATCAATGCAACGCGCTGCGCTGGGAAATGGCCAGAGAGTGAGCGCGCGGGGCCGGCGACGTGCCGGCCCCGCGCGCTCGTGCTGCGGCTCCCGAACCGGGTCTTGGGGACGTCGGCGCGGCGGCTCTGATGCTCATGCTGGTACGCGTACTGCGGTTGAGCTCACCCGGTGCGGCTGGGCTCAGTGCGCCGCCACGCGGGCCATGGGCCCGTGGTGCGACTGCATCGGCGCGGCGTTGCCCGGTGCCGGTGCTGCCCGGCGCGGCTGTGCCACCGCACCGTTCTGGACGTCCATGACCGCGTGCGCCACGAGACCGCCCATGGGGTCGTGCCTGATCAAGTCCCGGAGGCGGGAGCGTGATGAACGCCCCTCGTTGCCGGGGTAGAGGTGCTTGCCGAGCCCCACTGCGTGAGCGAGCGCGGCGAGCGCCGCGGTCCGCGGGTCCGGCGGTACGCCGGTGCGGATCGCACTGTCCAGCCGGGCCCTGATATCCCGGCTGATCGCTGTCTCCGTCGCCTGGTAGCGAGTCGTCGGCAGCACTCCGCACATCTGGCCCGCCACGGCATGCACCATGCCGCACCGCTCCAGATGAGCGAGGTAAATCTGACGGAGCCCCAGCCGGGGTCCGCCGATCCAGTGGACTGCCCGGACCGGGCTGCCGCGCCTGCGCAGCAGTTCCAGTGCGGAGTCCAGTGTTGGATCTCCTGTCGGCCGTGCCATCACCACGGCGATACGATCCCCGTCCGGGGCTATCCGTCCTGCCAGAGCCAGCTCCACTAGCTGGGCTCCGGCCAGGCCGAGGTCGAGCGACTGCGGCTGCGCTGTGGTACCCGTGGTCGGGTCCAGAGCGAGCAGTAGAAGCTCTTCCGGAATCGTTCTGCGGCTCCTGCCCATCCATGCCTCCCCGCGTGGATGAGTGACAGGGTGACCCCTCTCACATTGGTCTGTCGAGGGCGCCTGGGTGTTTTGTACCGGAATCTAGATGTATGTCGTTCTCGTCCAGTGCAGCGGTTAAGCGCCCACACAGGACACTGGTAGATGGTTCGGACAGGCGGGAAATCCCGCGCGGCGTATCCAGGAGGCATCGGTGGCGGGCGAGTCCCCCGACAAGTCGGAGCAGCGGAAGTCGTCAGAGGGAACGGCTCCCGGTACGAGCGATCCGAGGCTTGCGGTCTTCCGCTCGGTGCCGGATCCGGAAGCGAGCGCGGTGTCCGGGTCGCAGTCGGGCGACGCACGGCTGCGTGAGGCGGTGGCCGCGTGGGTCGCGGCAGCGGACGACCCTGCGGATGGGCAGGCGGACGGGCAGGATCGGGCGGACGCGGGCGGTGCGGCCGACGCGGGTCACGCGTCCGGGGCGGCCGGCGCGGCCGGCGGGTCCGGTGAGGGCGGTGCTGCGGACTCTTCGGCAACCCATGTGAAGCTCGGGACTCCCGGCGACACGCCCGAAACGGCCGACGAGAGTGACGCAGATTCGGACGCGGGATCGACGGGTGAGGGCGCTCAGGGCGCCTCCGGGGCCGTATCCGCGCCCGACGCACCCAAGGGTGCCCCGGAGAGCGCGGAGGCGCGCACGGACGCTTCAGGCGGTGCGAGCGGCCCCGCCGAGGTGGACGGCGACGTGTCCTCCGGCGATGCGCCGGAGGACACGGCGACCGGAACGGGCGGAACGGGCACGGACACCACGGCGGGCACCACGGACGCGAAGTCGTCCGATGGTGCTGGTTCCGGCTCCGACGCGGAGGCCGGTACGGGCGAGGACGAGGGCAGCGGCAAGGGTGACGCCAAGGCTGAGCCGAAGGCCGAGTCCAAGGCCGACGCGGAATCCGGCGCTGCTGCGGACGGGGATGCGGAAGACGCCGAAGCGGAGGCCGGAGCCGACAAGCCGGAGCCGAAGCCGGAAGCCAAGCGCGACACCAAGTCCGACGTCGCGAACGCAAAGCCTGCCCCGAAGGGTGACGCGAAGAGCGACGCGAAGGAGGGCGACGCGGAGCCTGCCCCGAAGGGTGACGCGAAGGCCGACGAGAAGCCCGCCGCGAAGGCCGGCAGTGAGCCCGTCGATCAGCCCACCGGTATCTTCCGCGTCCCTTCCCGCCCGGTCGACCAGCCCACCACCACGCTGAAGCGCAGCACCTTCGTGCCGCTGCGGCCCGACGACGTACCCGGCGAGCGTAAAAAGCCCGCTCCGGTCCCGTCACCCGCCAAGCCCCCGGCCGAGGTTCCGGCCGCGAGCAGTGGCACCGGTGCGGCCGGTGCGGCCGGCGGTGCTGGTGGCGCTGGTGCGGTCGGCGGCGCCGGTGGCACGCTGCCTGGCATCGTCGAGCCGACCCGGCAGCAGCCGCTGCCGCCCAAGCCGCCGCTCGACCTGCTCGCCGAGCTGACCAACAAGCCGGCCCCGCCGGAGACCCCGGCGCGCACCGTCGTCCGCCGGTTCAAGATCTGGACACCGCTGGTGGTCCTGCTGCTGATCGTCTTTGCAGTCGTACAGGCAGTCCGGCCGCTCCCCGACCCGACGCTCACCCTGACCGCCGCGCCGTCGTACTCCTTCGGCGGGTCCAAGGTCTCGCTGCCCTGGCCGGGCGAGGGCCAGGGAATGATCTCCGTGGCGGGGCTCGGCACCGTGGACAGCTTCGGGGCCGAGAAGCCCGTGCCGATCGCGAGTATGGCCAAGTCGATGACGGCCTACCTGATCATGCAGGACCACCCGATGAAGCCCGGTGCGAAGGGCGCGTCGATTCCGGTCGACGCCACGGCGGAGAAGGAAGGCCACTACGACAAGACCGGTGGCGAGTCGACTCTCAACACCATCAAGAAGGGCGACGTCCTCTCCGAGAAGGACGCGCTCAGCGCGATCATGATCCCGTCGGCGAACAACGTCGCGCGGCTGCTCGCCCGCTGGGACTCGGGCTCGGAAGCGGTGTTCGTGAAGAAGATGAACGACACCGCCAAGAAGCTCGGCATGACGCACACGAAGTACACCGACCCCTCGGGGCTGACCGCCTCCACCGTCAGCACGGCGGCCGACCAGGTGAAGCTGGGCCAGGAACTCGTGAAGATGCCGGCGCTGATGGACATCACGAGGCTCCCGAGCTGGACCGACCCGTCGGGCAAGACCTGGGGCAACTACAACCGGCTGGTCCCCTACAACGGTTCGCTCGGCATCAAGACCGGCTCCACCACCAACGCCGGTGCCAGCCTGCTCTTCGCCGCGGAGCAGAAGGTCGGCGGCACGACGCAGTACATCGTCGGAGCGATCCTCTCGCAGCACAAGACGCCGATCATCGACACGGTGAACGCGGTCAGCAAGACAGCGCTGCTGGCCACCGAGTCGGCACTCACCGCGCAGAACGTGGTCAAGAAGGGGCAGGTCGTCGGGTACGTCGATGACGGGCTCGGTGGGCAGACCCCGGTCGTCGCCACCAAGAACTTCGAGGCGGCGGGCTGGGCCAGTCTGAAGGTCGACATCAAGATCGGCTCCGGCAAGACGATTCCGCACTCGGCGAAGGCCGGGACGGTCGTCGGCGAGCTGACCGTCGGCTCCGGCCCGGGCAAGGTCTCCGCCCCGGTCGCGCTCCAGAAGGATCTCCCCGAGCCGGGCTTCGGAGCGAAGCTGACCCGCGTCGGCTGAGCACCCGGCCGGGCACCCGGCCGGGCAGCCGGCCGGGTGCCCGATCGGACGCCTGCTCAGGCGTCCGGCCCGGCGTCCGAGTGAGTATCAGGGCTGCCGTCGCCGGCCTTCACGACCGGCGGCGGTAGCCCATTTCGTACGTGTTAGCGTCGCTGGGCAACTCTGGGCGCGGGGACTGCGTCCTCCTTCGCAGGAGAGCGAGCCTTGGTGACCACTGCAGATCCGACACGTGAAGAAGGCAGAGGGAGCCCCCGTGCCGGGGGCCGCGCCGGCCTGCTCTCACGGGGCGACGGGCCGGGGCAGCGGCCCTCAGACCGGATGCCGTGGACCTGGCTGACCGCCCACCCCGTCATCACCGCGACCGCCGTGGCAGCCGTCGCGCACATCCTCTGGTTCTTCTTCTTCGCCAACAGCGGCGGCGACCTCGCGGCGCAGGACGCCTGGGCCGAGTTCGTCGGGCGCCACCCGGCGTCCGCGTACAACCTCGCCTGGTACGGCGGGATGCACCCCGTCTCGTACAGCGTGGTCTCGCCGTATCTGATGTCCGTGCTCGGTGTCCGTACGACGATGATGATCGCCGGGACGGTCTCGGCCGCGCTGACCGCGCTGATCCTGGTGCGGCTGCGCGCCGTCCGCAACCCGCTGCTGTGCGCGCTCGCCGCGGACTTCGCGTTCCTCTGCAACGCCCTGTCCGGCCGGGTCACGTTCGGCCTCGGCACGATGTTCGCGCTGGGCGCGGTGGCCGCGGTCTTCTGCTGGCCGTACCGCTGGCGCACCCGCCGCTGGGCGAAAGCCTGGGTCGCCGCCCCGCTCGCCGGCATCGCCACCGCGAGCAGTCCCGTGGCCGGGCTCTTCCTGGGCGTGGTGGCCGCCGCGCTCTTCCTCAACAAGCGGCGGCCCGGCGCCTACGCGCTGGGACTCGCGCCGGTCGCCGTGGTCGCGCTGTCCGCCTGGCTCTTCCCGTTCTCCGGCACCCAGCCGATGTCGGTGGGGACGGCTTCGCTCCCCCTCCTGTACGGGGTGTTCGTCCTCTTCCTGGTCCCGAAGGAGTGGCGCACGGTCCGTACGGGCGCGGCCGTGTACGCGCTGGGCGTGGTGCTCACCTGGCTGATCAACTCGGAGATCGGCTCGAACATCTCCCGGCTGCCGATGCTCTTCGCGGGCGTGGTGCTGCTCGCGGCGCTGCCGTACACGGTGCCGAAGTCGCGCAAGTGGTACGCGGTGGTGATCGCCTTCATCGGCCTCAATGTGTGGATCGGCTTCAAGAGCGTCGACGACGTGGTGCGCACCGCCCCCGCCGCCTCCTGGACCCGGGAGCTCGCCCCGCTGGTCAACCAGCTCCAGAAGAGGGGTGCGGACAAGGGCCGGGTCGAGGTCGTCCCGGCCAAGAGCCACCGGGAGGCCTCCGCGCTCTCCCCGTACGTCGATCTCGCCCGCGGCTGGAACCGCCAGGCCGACATGGAGCGCAACCCGCTCTTCTACGACGACAGCCTCGACTCCGTCAACTACCGGGCCTGGCTGGCCCGCTGGGCGGTGGGGTACGTCGTACTGCCCGCGGGCGCGCCCGACACCGGGGCCGGCCAGGAGGCGAAGCTCGTCCAGGACGGGCTGCCGTATCTGAAGCGGCTCTGGGCCGACGACAACTGGCAGCTGTTCGCCGTCGACCGGCCGACGCCGATGGCCGACCCGCCGGGCACCGTGGAGCGCGCCGAGGAGGTCGGGGTGACCGTCCGGGTACGGGAGCGGGGCCGGGTGCTGATCCGGGTCCCGTACTCGCCGTGGCTGGGCCTGGTCGATGCCAAGGGCAAGAGCGTCGAGGCGCCGCAGGAGACGGAGGCGTCCAAGGGACGTGGCGAGGGCGAGCCGAAGGTCTTCGCCAACACGAACGGCTGCCTGGTGAAGGCGGACAAGGACGCGGACGGCGACGAGTGGACGGAGCTGCTGGCCCCGAAGGCCGGTGTCTACCACCTGGCCTCGCCCTACCAGCTGCCGCGCGGGACCCCGTGCCCGGACGAACTGAAGGACACGCTCCCCGCGGGCGGCCCGGGCCAGAAGCTGACTCCGGGCCGCCCCGACTCGGGGCATCCCTGACACCGGGCCGCCCCTCCCGTCCGCCGTCCGTGCCTCAGATCCCTCAGATCCGCTTCGCGCTGCGCAGCGTCGCCGCGTAGTAGCCGTTGCCGTCGAGGCGGGAGGTGCCGCCCTTGTCGCCGATGGTCGGGCCGTTCACCTCTTCGCGGCTGGAGACGAAGATCAGATGGCCGTCCGTGTCGTGGCCCATGTACATGCCGATGTGGTCGAGCCGCTGCCCGGTCCGCTGGTCGAGCTTGAAGAACACCAGGTCGCCCGGTTGTAGGACATCTATCGAGGTGGGCCGGTCCGCAGGCGTGATGCCCTTGAGCGGGATGACGTCGGCGCCGAGCTTGGAGCGGCCGATGCCGTTCGCGGTACGGGGCAGACCGTCACCCTGGCCGTCCAGCGGGGCGAGCGGGTAGCGCGCGCGGTAGCCGAAGATCGTCCGCATGAAGCCGGAGCAGTCGATCGCCCGGTACCGCGGCTTCTGCGGCTGGCGGGTGACACCGTTGCGGAAGGTGTACGGGATGCCCAGGTAGTCGAAGAAGTCCGACTGTTCGAGGCGCAGGTCGTTGCCCTCGCTGCCCTCCGGGTTGATCGGCCCGAAGTTGGCGTCGCCCGCGTACGGGACCCCCTCGTCGTCCTTCTTGACCGGCGCCCCTTCCACGTACTGGAAGGCGAACGCGAAGAGGTCGTCCTCCTCGCTGCCGTAGTACTTCTTGAACCAGTCCTGGAACCACTGCTGCTTCTCGGCGCCCTTCTTCCACTTCTCGGGCATCAGCCGCACCCAACTCTCCGTGACCACACGGGACTTGGTGTTGGCGGGCTCCGCGAAGGTGCGGGACGGGCCGGTGAGCGTCGCGGTGCGGGCCGCGTCGGTGAAGGTGGCGAGCACCTTGCCGTCGGCGTCGCGCAGGACAGTACGGGCGGGCGAGTTGAGCCGTTCCCAGGTCTTGCCGGTCTTCAGCGAGTCGCCCGCCGTCCGTAGCCCCGGCTTGTCGGTGACGGCCTGGACGGTGGGCGCCTTGGCCTGTTCGTCCTGGCGCAGCTCCACCGTGAAGTACGCGCTGCCCGCGAGCAGAGCGACGACGGTGGTGGCGTGCAGGACCTTGCGGCTGCGCTTCGACTGCTTGGTACGCGGAGCGGTCATGGGATCACCTCAGGCAGACGGGAGGGCGCCGAGCAGGATGCCGGCGGTCAGGACGACATAGGCGAGGAGCGAGACCGAGCCGGTGGCCAGCAGCGTCGCCCCCTTGGGCTGGCGGACCAGCTGGTAGGCGATGAGGCCGGGAACGATGAAGCCGAGCGTCTGGTTCGCGTACATCAGCGGGAACTCCACCTGGAGCACGATCATCACCGTCGCCTGGAGGATCACCCCGGTCAGCACCACGGCGGAGAAGAGCCGCTTGCCGTAGAGGATGACGACCTTCTGGAGCATCAGCACGGAGACGTACGTGAGGACGGTGACCCCGACGACCATCGCGGCCCGCTGCAGGTCCTCGACGAGCGTCAGCGCGAGCCAGCCGGGTGTGATCATGCCGCCGGGGGAGAGGTTGGTCGTCAGATAGCAGACCAGGGAGAACATCAGGCCGAGCGCGATACCGATGGCGGCGATCTCGGGCGTCAGGACGGTGGGGATCAACGGGGGTCTCCTGCGCTGTTCTGCCGGTTCTGCTGGTGCGGGTCGTGCGACGGGTGTGACGGGTGCGGCTGGTGCTGCGGGGGCTGGTACGGGACCGGGTACTGCGGCTCCGGGTACGCCTGGTCCGCGTACGCCTGGTCCTGGTGCGCCCGCTCCGGGTACACGGCCGGTTCGAACATGCCGCGTGGCTGAGGCTGTTGCTCATCCTGCTGGTGCGGCTGCTGGTACGACTGGTGGTGCGGCTGGTGGTGCGGCTGGTAACGCGTCTCGTACGCCTCCGGGTACGGCGCGTACGGGTCCAGATGCGGCCGGTACTGCTGCCCCAGCGTCTCGTCGTGCCGGGGGTGCTGCGCGTGCTGCGGACCGCGCTGCTGCGGTATGGCGGGCTCCGTGGCGGGGGGCGTCTCGTCCGGGGTCTCATCGGGCGGGAGTTCGGCGAGGTGCTCCAGGAGCAGTTCGCCCTGGCCGTGGATGTTGCCGATGGCGATGAGCGAGGAGTCGGGGCCGAGCTGCCCGAGCAGCGCTCCCATGAACTCGTCCGGGTCGCGCCGGTCGCCGCCGAGGTCGACCGCACGGTCGCGCCACTCGGCGGGTATCGCGTCGATGGCGCTCTTCGCGGGGTGACCGATGACGAAGACCTTGTCGGGCCGGAGATCGGGGATGATCTCGCCCATCTGGCCGTTGCGCTCGACGCGGTCGGGACGGCAGTTGATGACGACGTGCAGCGGGCGGTGCACGGCGCCCAGGTCGAGGAGCTGGTTGACGTTCATCAGCGTCGACTCGGGGTCGTTGGCCGCGAAGACGTTCGCGAACCTGAGCTTCTTGCCGTCCGGCGTCAGATAGCGCTCGACGGAGAGGACACCCGGGTCCGGCGGGGCGTCGTACATCCCCTTGAGGGCCGTCTCCCGCTCCACGCCGAGGAGTTCGGCGACCTTCAGCGCGATGGCCACGTTCTCCTTGAACGTGAACCAGCTGAACCCGCGCAGCTCCTCGTCGCTGACCGTCTCCGGATCGGCGTAGACCAGCTCGCAGTCCCGGGCGTCGGCCTCCTCCTGGAGGATCGCGAACCGGTCGACCTCGGCGGTGACACAGATACCGCCCTCCGGCATGGAGCGGCAGAGCGAGCGCGCCACGTCGTCCAGGGTCGGGCCCATCTCGGCCAGATGGTCCTCGCGTACGTTGCAGAGCACGCCGATCGTGGAGCGGATCAGCTTGGACTGGTTGATCTCCTGGAGCGCGGGCATCACCGCCATGCACTCGATGACCAGCGCCTGCGGGTCGTAGGAGGCGGCGCGGCGCACGATGCCGATCTGCTCGACCACGTTGGCGAGGCCGAACTTCCGGTAGACCGGCTCCTCGGTGGCGTCGGGGTGGATGAACCGGGCGGCGGTGCCCGTGGTCTTGGCGACGGTCACCAGATCCCCGCCGCGCAGTGCTCCCGCGCAGAGCCGGGTGATGGAGGACTTGCCACGGATGCCGTTCACCAGGACCCGGGCGGGAATCCGCTCCAGGTTGATGAAGTGGCGGCGCTGCTCGACGATGCCCGCAACCAGCAGGATCGCGCAGCAGACCACCAGCACGGTGTAGAGGAACAGCACGTCCGGTCAGGTCCTTTCGGCGTGGGCCGCGGGCGCCGCGGGTGCGCTCGGCGCCGTGGGCGCGGTGTCGCGCTTCGGCTGCGCCGGGAGCTGCTGGCGTACGAGCTCCAGGGAGCGGGTGACGGCGCCGACCTCGTCGTGGTGGCGCGGGTACAGGACGGTGCGGCGGTCTCCGTCGGCGAGCGCCTCGGCCTGGTCGGCGAGTGCCCGCAGCGGGCGTACGACGACGATGTGCAGCCAGCCGAGGCAGGCGGCGACGGCGGCCATCCCGAGCAGCCCGCCGAGCACGGTGAGGTTCTGCCTGCGGTACTCGGGGATGGCCAGGGAGCGTGCGGGCTGCTCGCTGACGACGGTCCAGCCGAGGGTCTTCGCCGCTCCGCCGCCGACGAACGGCGCCGCCGCCGCGATCTGCACGGAGCCGCCGTCGCGGTAGAGGATGCCGCTGGGGTGCGGGCTCATACCGGTCTTCTGGTTGGTCCCCGCGACGAGGGTTCTGAGACGCTCGCTCGGGAGCCGGTGGAAGGCCCGGTAGCCGGTGTTGCCGCCGATGACCCGCTGGTCGGCGTCCACGACCCGGACCTCGCCGAGGCCGGGCCGCTTGAGCAGCCCGTTCAGGAACTCGATCCGGAACTCCCCGATCACGGTGGCGCCGCTGCGGCTGGGGATCCCGGCGTACCCGACGATGAGCGGCTTCTTGCCCGAGTGGTTGAGCACCCGGATCGGATGGCCGGCCTTGGCCCGGCTCACCGGCTGGTGGGGGGTGTCGCCCGCGTGGGCGACGACCTTCCCGGACGGGTCGACGACGTAGAGCGACTGGTAGCGGTCATGCTCCAGACGGGTGCGTTCCAGGACGGTGTGCATGGCGGTGGGCGAGGTGTCGCTGCCGATCAGTGTGGCCACCGACAACAGGTCGGCCTGGCCCTCGTTGAGGGCGCGGCGCACCCGGTCGGTGAGGGTGTCGGTGCGCTCGCGCTGGTCGTTGACGAGCTGTTGCGGTACGACGGCGGTGTCGTCGGCGCGGTTGAGGATGAGCAGCATCGGCGCGCACCAGACGAGCAGCAGCGCGCCGCAGACCAGGACGAGCCCGCGGCTGCCGAATCCGCCGGTGCGCGCGAACCTGCCGCGGCGCGGGGGAGTGGTCGCCCCCGCGGGTTCGCCGAGCAGCTGGCGGCGCAGCCGCTCCAGCGCGCGTCCGATCCTGGCGGCCTCCCCGTACGAGGGGGAGCTGACCGGGCGGGTCAGGTCGCCGCGGGTCAGCCTCCGGCTCTCCAGGAAGAGCCGGAGCAGCGGGCGTTGGACGGTGCCGAGCAGCAGCGCGACGGCGAGGGCCCCGATGACGGTCAGCGCCCCGGCCGCGATCAGGCCGAAGAGCGGCCCGGCGACGGCGGTGGGGTTCTCCGAGACCGGGACCATGGCCACGACGCTGAGGCCGAGACCGGTGGCGATGGTCGGCTCACCTGGCTGCGGCCCGGCGAGCGAGGCGTACCCGGCGATGCTCCGGTCGCCCGTGTGGACGGCGCCCACCAGGCTCCCGCTGACACCGGGGAACCCGCCCGAGCCGGGTTCCCTGGCCGAGATGGGGTTACGGCGGACCTTGACCGATGCTGTCTTCGCGAAGCTCTTGAGCTGCTTCTCGGCGCGTCTGGCGTCGGCGCGCTGGGTGTCGGTGCGGACCTGCTCGGGCTCGGGGATGCCGTCGCTGGACAGGATCTCCGCGTCGTCGTCGATGAC
This sequence comes from Streptomyces sp. NBC_00466, assembly GCF_041433995.1. Taxonomy (NCBI): domain Bacteria; kingdom Bacillati; phylum Actinomycetota; class Actinomycetes; order Kitasatosporales; family Streptomycetaceae; genus Streptomyces; species Streptomyces sp. NBC_00466. Next base: position 4,076,750 of record NZ_CP107896.1, read on the forward strand.
GGCGATGGAGCGGAACTGGCCCAGGCTGATGCCGGGGAAACGCAGGTTGCTGGAGGCGACCAGGAGTTGCTGCGGGGTGCCGGGCCACGACAGCACGGCGAAGGAGAGCAGCCGGGTCTCGCCGTTGGCGAGCCGCACCATGCGCGGGCTGAGTCCGTCCTTGGCGCTGAGCTTGGCGGTGTCGACGGCGGTGAGGGGGACGTTCTCGCCGCGGGCCGCCAGCAGCTTGCCGGATGAGATCTGGACGACGGCCGTGCCGGTCCACTTCTGGTAGACGCTGCTGACCTTGTCGAGCACGGCGTCGGGGGACGCGGGCGCGCCGGCGTTGAAGAGGTTCGCGGTCCGGCCCAGGTCGGTGAAGCTCTCGTCGATCGAGGCGCGCAGCGCGATGGCGCCGTCCTCGGCGAACTGCTGCTGCGAGGTCAGCACCGCCTTGGGGACGGGGTCCTGCACCGTACGCCCGAGGTTGAGGGCCGTGATCCCGGCCAGGGAGAGCAGCAGGACCGAGAGGACCGCGATGGGCGGTCGTATGCCACCCAGCAGCGACATGTCGGCCCGGCGGCGGACCTTGTGTCGCCGCTTCGCAGGCGTGGCGGCCATGAGCGTTCCCTTTCTGGGACTTCTCCCGGGACTTCATCCGGGGACTTCTTCTGGGACTTGGGGGTGCTGCCGGGTGGAGCGGGGTGGAGCTGCGTGGCGCGGGGCCGCGCCGCCGGGAACTGTGAGTGACCGGAACGGGGTCGCGGAAATGCATGACACGTTCGAATTGGGAACGGTTGTAGGGAAAGGGAAGGGTGTGACGCAGGGCACACAGGTGGTTCACAGGATTCGCCGGGCCGGCCCGCGCCGCCGTCACCCGGGGGTGTCGCCCCAGTAACCGATGCGTCTCCCGGACGTCCCCACCCGTTCACCCGCGGACCGCTGCCGAGCGGTCCGCACCGCAGGTCAGCCGGGCAGACTCTCCAGCGGCTTCAGCCCGTCCTGCTCCGCCCCGCGGTTCAGCATCGTGCCCTCGGTGCGCTCGAACGCCAGCCGGTAGCGGGCCTTTTCCTCCGCGGTCAGCTTCCCGCCGTCGCGCAGCGCCGCCGCCACATCGATGAGCCGGTGGTCCCGCACCGCGTCGGCGGCCGGAGGGTTCGCCGCGTCGGACTCCGGCGGGATGGAGACGAGCGTGGGTACGTAGCGTGCCCGGACCTCCCACCTGCCGCCCCGCTTCTGGAAGTCGAACCAGCCGATGATGCCCTCCTCGGTCAGCCCGGACGGCACCTCGTGCCGTGCGACCTGATTGCCGAGCCCGTAAGCGATCCAGGTCCCGTCGACCTTCTCCATCGGCTGGACGACATGGGCGTGATGGCCGATGACCAGATCGATGCCGGTCTCACGGGCGATCCGGCGGGCCAGCCCGATCTGCCCCGAACTCGGCTCGGGATGGTGCTCGCGGCCCCAGTGGATGCTGAGGATCACCACATCGGCGCCGGCTTCACGGGCGCGCTGCTCGGCCTTCTTGATCCGGTCGAAGGCCGTCTGGTTGGCGAGCCAGGGCTTGTCCGCCGGGACCTCGCGCCCGTTGAACCCGAAGGCGTACGAGATCTGCGCGACCTTGACGCCCTTCACGTCCATGATCAGCGGCCGGTCTGCCTCCGCGCGGCTGCGCGCCGAACCGGTGTGCTTGAGCCCGGCCTTGTCGAGTGCGTCGAGCGTGCGCTTCACGCCGGCCGCGCCGTGGTCGAGGGTGTGGTTCGAGGCGGTGGAGCAGGTGTCGTACCCGATCTTCTTGACGGCAGTGGTGATCTGCGGGGGCACCAGGAAGTCAGGGAAGCTGCGGAAGGGGCCGTTGGGCTCGCCCACCACCGGCTCGAAGTGACAGATCGCCAGATCGGCCCGGGAGATGACGGGCTGCACACCGGCCATCAGCCGGTAGAAGTCGAGCCCCTGCTTGCCTTCGGCCTTGGCGTCCTTGCGGGCCTGCTCGGTGAGTGGCGGATGGATGAGGATGTCACCGGCCGCGGCCACGGTGAACGACTGCCCGTCGCCCTTGCCCGATCCGTCCCTGCCCGATGTGCCCTTGCCCGACGCGTCCGACGAACCGCCGCCGTTCAGGAGCGAGCACCCCATCGCGGTCAGCGCGAGGAGGGCCGTCGCTGCGGCGCGCGTGGTGAAGGAGGCGTAAGGGTGTCGTGTCACCCGTGTATTTTTACTTCAATATGACGAGTTCTTGGGCCGGGAAAACGGTGATCTTTGCAATATCGCTGGTCACGGCGTTGGTAGTGGTGGCTGTGGTGCTCGTCACGTCCGGCGGGGGAGAGGGTTCCGTCAAGGGCGGGCCGCAGCGTGCCCGGCCCCAGGAGCAGGTCGACCTCGCCGCACGGATCGACGACTTCACCCGGCAGACGATCCGCCGCAGCGCCTTCCGCCCGCCCACGGCCCTGGAGCGCCGCGCGGTCGCCGACGGCGTCGGTCTGTATCTGGACGGCCGCCGCGCGGAGGCCGAGAGGCGCCTGGCCGAGGTCGACTTCGGCGTCTCGGCCTTCAACGACACGGCCACCGGCCGCCCGTTCGCCGAAATCGCGGACCGGGCACGGGAGTCCACCCGGGGATGGGGACGGGTGTACGTGGACCTGCCGCAGAACCTGTCGGACGGGGCTGCAGGTGGTGACCGGCCGGACGGGGCCGCAGGTGGCGCGGCCGGTGAACCGGTGCGGCGGCCTGCGGCGACGTGGTCCGTGCAGGTTCCGCACCCGGTCGCCGATGCCGACAGCGAGAAACTGGGTGTAGGGGCATGGCGCGCCACACCCGGTGGGGTGCTGGTGCTGGCGGGCGCCCACCGCAGGGCGGGCAAGGACGGTGCGGCGGACGTGGCCCACCGCCGCGACACGGTTTTCCACGCGGTCTGCGCCGAACTGGTCGCCCGCCGGCTGCCGGGCATCCAGGTGCACGGCTTCGCCGACTCCACCGAGCCCGACTACGACGTGATCGTCTCCACCGGCCGGGGCGACCACGGCCGCACCTGGGGCGAAGGCCTGGCGTCAGCGCTGTCCCGGCAGGGCTTCGACGTCTGCCGGGTCTGGGTGCGCCGCTGCGCGCTCGAAGGCCGTACGAATGTCCAGGGACGGGCCGCCGCCGACGCCGAACTCCCTTTCCTGCATGTGGAGTTCAGCCGTACGGTACGCGAGTCTCCGGCGCGGATCGCCCGCGCGGTGAAGGCGATCAGGGAGGCGGCGGGGCTGGCCGGCGGGACTGCGCGGCCGGGGAGCAGTGCGCGTACGGGGGCGGGTGCGGGGGCAGGCGTGAGTGCGGATGCGAGCGCGGGCGCGGTGGTGGCGTAGTCGCGTTGAGTGGCAGGATCCCCGTATGTGAGCCACGACCGCAGCGCGTTCATGACCATCGCGAGGACCGCAGCCCCGCTCTACGTCACCACCCTGGCGGCGTCGGCGGGTTCGCTCGTCGACACGGTGCTGCTGGGCCGGCACGCGACCGCCTCGCTGGCCGCGTTCGCCGTGGCGGTGGCGGTCTTCGCGCCGGCCACCGCGACCGTGGCCGGCGCGCTGCGCGGGGTGATGCCGTTCATCACGCCCCACCGTGAGAACCCGGACGAACTGCTGCCGCTGGTACGGAGCGGGATGTGGCTGGCGTTCGCGGTGGGCGGGGTGTGCGCGGCCGTGGTCGCCGCTGTTCCGCTCATCGGCGGACTCTGGGGCGTACAGCCCGGCGTACTCCACCAACTGGGGCTGCTGCCCTGGCTGCTGGCGGGCAGCGTGCTGCTGATGGCCGTCGGCGGATCGGCGACATCGGTCCTGGTCGCGCTGGGCCACTCCGCGCAGGTGATGCGTTCCGGCCTGGTGGGCACCGCCGTGTCCGTCACGCTGTCGATCCTGCTGGTCGGCGGCCCGGGACCGCTCCCGAGCCATGGACTGACCGGCGCGGGCGCGGCCATGCTCGCCTCCAGCCTGATCAGCACCGGCCTCAACCAACTCGCCCTGCGTCGGCGCACGGTACTGGCGGGACGGCCGCTGCGCCCCGGCCGGCCCGATCCGCGGCGTGTGCTGCGGCTGGCCGCGGTGGGCATCCCGCTCGGCGGCACGGTCCTGGTGAAGTTCTCGGTGCTGGGTGTGCTGACGTTCGCGGCGGCCCGGATCAGTACGGACGCGGCGGCCGTGCACGGCGTCTCGGAGTCGCTGGTGAACGTCATCTTCACCGCGGCGGTCGCGGTCGGCCAGTCCACGGTCCCGCTGATCGCCGACTACGCGTCCAGGCACGACCTCAGGAGGATCCGCCGCAGTGTGGGGGCGGGGGCCGGGGTGGCCCTGAGCGCGGTCACCGTGCTGGGGGCCGCGCTGCTGGCACTGCGCGGCCCCGTGGTGGGCCTGTTCACGACGGACGCGTCGCTCAGCCACCAGGTGAGGGGGCTGCTTCCCCTGGTCCTCGCGGTGGTGGTCGCGGACGCACTGCAGGCGGTGGCGGGCTTCGCGCTGGTCGGCCTGAGGCGGACGGGCCCGAGCCTTGTCTCAACGGTGGTGTGGTTCGGGGTACTTGCCGCACTTGCGGTCCCGGTGGCTGACACGTACGGCCTGAGGGGCCTGTGGGCGGCGCTTGCGTGCGCGAACCTCCTGCAGGCCGGAACCAAGACGTACTCGTTCCTGCGGCACAGCTCCCGCCTGAGTGCGCAGGGGGATCCCCGCAAGGACCCCTTAGCCCGTACGGGTGGCACCAGCGAGTCCGCAGGACGCACCGCGCCCGAGGCACAAGGCTGAGCGGTGAGCCGAGGAGTGACCCATGGCGCTGAAACCGCCGCAATGCCCCCACTGCCGCGACCCCCGTCCGCTGTGGAAGGACACCAGCACCACCGGGCCGAAGGTTCCGGACGGATGGCGCTGGTACTGCACAGGGTGCAGACAGGTCTGGGAACCCACGAACGACCACAGGGCGCGGTACCGGGCGGCGGCACCGGCCGTGCCGGGTGTCCGTGCGGGGATCCGCTGAACCGGTGCGTGCGCCGCTGCGTGCGTCGGCCTGCCGTGCTGTACTGACAAAGTGGAGCGAAAGCACTCATTGGCAGCGATTGCGCACCTGAGGCGCCCCGGCGGGGCGGCTTCGGACCGTGTGCGTGACCGGCGGGCCGAGAAGGTGCGTACCCGGGTCCGGCTCATGATCGAGATCACGGCGCGGGCAGGGGCGTACCGGAAAGGGCTGGTCGCGGCCGCCCGCCGGCTCAGCCCGGAGGAGGCGGCGATCCTTTCGGATCTGGAGCGCCACGGGCTGCAGGTGCCGCAGTTGCACGACGTGCTGTGCGGGGGCCATGTGCTGGTGGACGACCCGCAGTTGTACGAGGACTGGCGGTTCGCCAAGGTCAGCCACGAGCGGCTGTCCAGCCACCACCGTGACATCGACAAGACGCTCTACCCCGACATCGGAATGCGCGGGGACGTGGTGCGGGAGAAGCTGCACGGGCGCACCGCCCAGGGCACCTGGGTGCAGCTGGAGAAGACACCGGCCGCGTTCGGCGGGCGGAAGCTGCCCAGTGTGAGCGACCTCCGCCACCTCATGGACTACGTGGTCTACCGGATCACCCGCAGCAATGTCGGGCCCTGGGGCCTGTCACGGATGACCGAGCGGCGCCCGATGTATCTGGTGCCGTTCCTCGCTGTGCCGACGTCCCTGACGCCGCCGGTCGCGCGGCTGCTGACCCAGGCGCTGCGCCGGATCGAGGAGGCCGACGACGTCACTGCCGTTTCCGCGGACCTGGCGGCCCGGTTCCCGCCCCCGGACCGGCAGGACCTGGCCGGCGAGCTGGGGCAGTCACTGTCCGGCAGGGCGGGCCGTGGGCTGTTCGGCAACTCCGGGGTGTGGGTGACCGAGACCCTCTCACGCAGCGCCGCCGCGGTTCTCCGGGAGAGCCGTGTGCCGCCTGTGGTGGAACTGCTGCAGTCGGGAGAGCCGTCATGAGTGACGACCAGCGCGATGTTCCGCCGGTGACGCCGTCGGACGCGGGGACACCGTCTTCCGAGGGGACACCGTCGGACAGCGAAGGGGCGTCCGTCCCTTCGGGGCTGGTGTCGGCCGTGGTGAACCTGGTGAACACGGGGCCTGTGCTGCTCGGTGCGTACACCATCGCGGAGCTCACCGCCGTGGACGCGATCGTGGACTTCCTGGAGGCCAGGCCGTCGGACGACGTGATCGCCGAGGCCGTCCGCTCGCTGGCGGCACGCCAACTGCTGCTGGCGGGGGACACGGGCGAGCAGGTGCAGGTACAGGGCGACCTGGGCATCGCCGTGGCGTTCCAGCAGCGGGCCCGCATGGTGCTGGATGCCCGCACGACCGGGTCGGGTCCGGGCGAGCCGTGGCGGATCCTGTTGCTCCCCCAGCCCGAGCGGATCTGTCTCATGGTCCGCATCGACGCGCTCGGCGTCCACCAGTTGGGCCTGTACAAGCTGGACGAGGCCCTGAACATGCTCATCGAGTGGCTGCCGCGCGGCTCGTCGGCGGACCCCGACGAGGCGGCGGACACCGAGGCCGTCCTCGCCGCTTCGGAGCGCTCCGCGCTGATCACCGTGACCGACTACACGGCGCAGGGATCGGCCGAGACCGCGGGCAGCAGCAGGGACCTGGTGCTGGCCCGCAGCGGCGGACGGCTGCACGCCCTCGCCCGGGACCCCGCCGACCGGGAGAAACTGGTGCCGCACCCGGAGACGCGCAAGGACACCGTCCACGAACGGCTCATCGATCTGCTGACGTAGCCAACTTCCGCCCCGGACACCGCTCGGCCCCGGACATCTCTCAGCCCCGGACACCGCTCACGCAAGCGGGCCCCGGACGAGGTCCGAGGCCGGCGGAGCCGCTCCCTGGGGGAGAAACCCCAGGCGAGCGCGGTAGTGCGTTGTGCCCCCGGCAGGATTCGAACCTGCGACACCCGCTTTAGGAGAGCGGTGCTCTATCCCCTGAGCTACGAAGGCGGGGATCTGTCGGAAAACGTGTCTGAAAGTTGGTCCAGGTAGACGCAATGATCCAGACGGTTTCCGACACAGGTGGGGGCCTGGCTGTGAGGCCGGGCCACCGCCGCCAGTGTAGCGGGTCGTCCTTGATCCGTATTCGGCTCCCTGCTTCATGGCTGCTCCCAGACCGATGCGCCAGGGGGCAGGGCGTCATTCCGCGGGAGTGGAATCGATCATGGCGCGTGTGACGGAGTTGCTCAGCCAGGCGTAACCGATGTAGATGAGCAGAGCGGCGTTCGCTCCGTAGGCGGGGACTCGCTTGTGCGGGTAGCTCTGGTCGAAGCGTGAGTGCTGGGATTCGCTGTCCTGACGGAAGCCCTTGAGCCGGCGGCCGGCGTGGTGTCCGGGGGAATCTGCCGCAGATGCTCAGTCCGGTTGAACCTCTGGCGCTGCGTCGACGGGTCGATCTGCCGGTCCTCGTCCGTCTCGTCGACCTGGATGTACTCCGTGTGGATTTTCTCTGGGCAGTGGATGGTGACGCGGTGGTAGTACCGGGCCTGCTTACCCGGCCGGTACTGGAGTTCCTGGACAGGCAGAGGGGTGTAGTGGGTAATGCCGTCTACGGTCATGCGCCGCTCGCAGACACGGCCTTCGGCGACATAGAGGTCGTGTCGGCACTTGTACTCGTCGTACTCGAGGCGCTTCAGTGACTCGGGAGCCAGTCCTCCGTGCTGGGTGGTGAAGACGACGAGGCCGTCGGCGATCAGCGGAGCACGGTGGACGCCCCGCAGGGCGGTGTCGTAGGTGATGGCGCGAAGGGCGAGAGCCTCGGCCAGGATGTGCCGGGTCAGCTTGATGAAGGCGGTGCCTTCGTCGTCGCGGAGGGGGTCACGTTGGCTGACTTATGCCGGATGGAGTCGATGCCCAGGATGACTCGGCTGTGCGGCGTGCTGGCGAGGCGTACTGCGGCAGAGAGGAATTTGTTTCCGTAGACGCGGGTGCCGCCGCCCTCGACCGTGTAGCTGGCGTCTGCGTCCACTCGGTGTTCGCGGACTTCGCCTGTCACTTTGTCCACGACTCTGCGGCGTTGTTGCGACGAAGGCGGGCATGCAACTGTGGCGTCCGCGTGGATGACTTGATGGCGTTGCGGGTAACTCCTGCTGACGCGCTTACCGTTCTCTTTCATCATTCCGTGATCGAGGGCCTGTTGGATCCACAGGTCGCGGCTGGCGTCACGAACCTCAGCGAAGACGGGCTTGAGCTTGTTGTGGAAGAAGTAATTCCACTGACCTCGGGTAGGTCCGGTCGACTGGAGGGTGTCCGCTGCTGCATCGCCCATGTGGGTGCGAATGCCCCGGCATACGACGTCCCACCACATCGCTTCTTCGAAGTGAGCCGCAGTGGCCCGAGCGGAGCCGAACAGGGAGATCGCGCAGAGGAAGATCAGGTAGGCGATCGGCGGGTGAAGAGCGGGCCGGCCCACCCGGCTAGGGGGAGGCAGAGCCTTCACCGCGGCGTACAGGTCGGGGTTGTTCAGGAGGTGCTCGAACCGTTTACTGATGGTCAGGGGCGGTGCCTCCGGGCCCTTGGGCGGGAGGGGGTCGGTTGCCGCTCCGAACGTGTCGTCGGGGACAGTGCCCATGACGTATTCGGGTGTCTTCTTCTCCTGTTTGCGCCTTCGGCGTCTCTTCGGGGCGGTCATGCGGCATCGCCTCGCGGGGGCGTGTTCCACTTCAGGTCGGCCAGTTCGGCGGCGACGTCGAGGGAAGAAAGCCCGAGGCGCCGGGCGGCTTCGGAGAGCTGCCCGGTCTCATTCAGGATCCGGCGAGCCACGTAGCGGGTGACATCTCGCGGTTCGACCTTGCGGGCCATGGTGGACAGACCGCTACGGCGTGCGATCTCGCTGAAGCCGGCGCCCACACTGGACTGCACAACGCTGGGGGCGGAGCCCGCGTTGGCCACCAGGCGGTGTGGTCCAGACCCCTTGCGCTCCAGATACGCGGCACGCAGGCTCAGGACGTGAACGGCCCAGCCGTCGAGCCCGCAGCGTCGGGCCACAGTGCGGGTCGCACCTCGAGTACTGACCGAGGCAGCGGTGAGGTCGAGATCGGCGGTGGACGCAGCGCCGACCTCGGCGCTGGAGAGCCCAGCGAGCAACAGGGCGAGGAGGGAGGCATTCCGGGTGGCGGGCATCCCGCGTTCGGAATGGAAACGAAGCTGGGCGATTTCTTCGGGCCGCAGTTCGGCGCTGGGCCGCCGGGGGCTACGGGGAATAGGCCGGGAGTCCACCAGTGGTGCGGCTCTGGTCAGCCCGAGCATCCGGGCCTGGCTGAACAGGGAGATGACCCCTGATCGCCGTTGCCGCTGGGTATTGTCTGCCGGGGTCTCAATGATCACCCCGCGTCGATCGCGCCCCGGGGCGTTGATGAATGCCTCCGCGAGTTCCGGAGTGATTTCGTCGAGGAGGAGGGCATGGTGAGCGCGGGCGTACCCCAGCAGTCGTTCGCCGACTTCGATGTACTCGTCGACGGTGTCCATGCTCAACGACCCGTCCAGCGCCAGCTGCTTCCAGACGCGACAAACCTGTACCAACGCCTCCCTGGCTGTTGTCCTAGCCATGGCGGCTCACCGCCCCACCCCTGCGCCGTGCGAGTGAATCCCACTCGCTGCATCGTGTGCGGGCGCTACGGTGGACAGCGCCCCTCTCCTTGTGTGAGGGCATGCCGAAGCCCCTTCCGCACGGCTACGCCGCGCTGGTCGATGGGTGGGGGAGGGGGTCCGGCAGCGCCAACCCGGCCAAGGGATGCGGGCGCTGCCGGACCGTTCTCGCGAACTCAGAAGACGGGACGCCCCCTGAGTTTGGCTGTCAGCGCGGCGAGGCCGCGGAGGTGGTCATGCAGGGCCATGACTTCGTCCTTGTCCAGACGGGCCAGATCTGCGAGCAGTACGGGCGGGCACAGAAGAGCTAGCAGGTCCACATCGGCATACGGGTCTGCGCTGGGTTCGCTCCTGGGCGGTGCGGAGGGCGCGTTTCGCGGGCTCGGCACGTGGGCGCCTTGCGCCGCGACTGCGCCTTCGGGGGGTGGCATGCGACGCGCATCGCGAGGCGATGGACCGGACAGCGGGTTGCTGTTCAACATCTCAAGGTCCTCCGGTAGGAGCGGGGCGGCCGAGTAGGGCCCCGGACGAGGAGGCAGCTGCGAAGCGTCGCTGGAACTAGCCCCTGACTCATCCGTCTGGTGGCAGGCGCCCTCGTGCCAGCTCATGTAGCCGTCCCCGTCGGGGATGACCATTCCGATGGCGACGAGCAGGTCGAGCAGGATCTCCGCCTGCCGCATGCGGTGTCTATCCGCATTTGCCTTTGTCAGAAGTCGAGCAACCAGCCCATCACGAGGTACTGGTCCGTAGCCAAGCCGTTCCTTTATGGCGCGGGCGAACCAGCGGCCCTTCCAGACGGAGCGAAGAGCCTCGAAACCGGCCTCCTCGCCCTTCTCCCAGGCGTCGGCGACCACGCGGCCCTTGCTGGTGGGCCGATACCGCGAAAAGTGGCCTCCGGCTGCCTCCAGTAGGCCGCTGCTGAACAGGAATGCCGGGACCAGCCCGCACTTCTTCTTGTCCAAACCTGTTGCTACAGCGAGCCGGGCCCCGTCGACGAACGAGTCGGTACTCGCGCATGCGGCCCGGAGCACGATGAGCTGCTCGTCGGAACGCATCTTTGGCGTGGGCAGCAGCCGCTCATCGTGTGCCAGCTGAGTCCGGCCGTGTGCCGTCACCGCTCACCTCCGTTGTGTGTGGTGGTCATGTCTTTGCGGCTCGGACCCGAACGACGGGGTCGGCCTGGGGACTGCACCATCCCATGCTGTTTAAGTAGCATGTGCGGTGTGAGTACGCATCCCGGTGGTCCATCCGCCAGACTGGCCAGGTGCCTGGAGGAACGAGACGTAACAAGAAGCCGTTCGAATACGCGCTCGACGCCCACTGGCCGTACGCGGTGATGGACGGCTACCGGCCTGCGCAGGTCGGCCAGGCAATCGCTCGGGCGCTGGCGGAAGCGATGGAGCGCAAGCGGGTGAGCGCCAATGTGCTCGCTGCCGAAGCCGGGATCAACCGACAGGTCATCGCCAACATCCTGGCGGGCAGGACCTGGCCCGACATGCTGACTGTGGCGAGCCTGGAGGCGGCGCTCGGCGAGATGCTCTGGCCGCAGCACATCGACTGGCCTGCGGACGGTACGGGTGTGCGACGCCAGCCGATTCCCTCTCAGGGCAGGCGAGACACGGAATAGGCCGCATCCGAGCGGACGTGGCTTCGGAAATTGCATGAGTGTTCGGCCTTCCGGGGTGGGGGAGTTAGCCGAACACCCTGCCCAGGGCATTATCTGCCGCTAGCGTCAGAGGTGGCGGCTAGCGCCGCGATGAGACCGCCGCCCTCCACACGGTGTGGCCTGGAAACTACGGCCGTGCACAGGGCGGCGGTCGCCTGTGTGCCCCGTGACTAGGCGGCCTCCCATGCGGCAGCGAGACGGTAAAAGGTCCGCTTGCCGTCTGGGCTGTAGATCTTTTCCACCACGGCTTGCTTGTGGAGACTCTCCAATAGGAAGCGTGTGCGCCGGTCCGCCCCTTTCGCTTCCCCTTCGAGCAGCCGCGCCACTTCCGTGTTCCTCCAGGCGCGGCACGGGTCCCCGCCGATAATCCGCATGACTGCAATGGAGCGGCTCCCATCGATGCGAATGGGGTCGGCCGCTGTAGCCGTCGGCTCACGGTCCAAGTCGGCCAAGGCGTCATTGTCCGGCGCAGGAACCAGTGGAGGGGGCACAATTCGTAGGCGGCTGGGCCCTTGCCCCTGGGAAGCTCGGAGCCCCGCTGCCTCATCGATCGCTGCGCGGAGCTTGAGCAGCACATGCTCGGCCTTTTCACGGGCGGCAACAGCCTGCCGGCGCTCCTCGGTTGCCCTGGCGATCTCGCTCTGCAGCGCCTTGACGGATTCTTCCAGCCGACGCAGCTGATCATCCTTGGCGGCGATCGAACCGTCGCACTCTCGGAGCATGGATTCCATGTCCAGTGCGACCCAGTCAGCGGACAGCATCGCTGTCGATCAGGCTCATGCGGAAACAGTAGGGGTGCTCTAAGGGATCCGTCTGCCCTTTGGGAGCTGTAGCGCATAGGTGATTGATCTTGACTGGAGTCGGCCAATCACGACCGAGTCTGTTCGGACGCTCGCTGGAACAGCCGACTCGATCTAGCTGTTTCAGTTCTGTCCGTTGGCCTGTCTCTCTGGAGCAGGGAGCTGTGACTCATAAGGCTTGCTCGCAGGCTTCCCGCGCGGCTGTCAGCGAGAATCCTCTCGGAGCGGCTCAGGCGAGGATAGTCGCCGCTCAGGGCCGTGATTTCCAACGGAGTTACGCGGCAGGGCTCAGCTGTGGCCAAGGGAAAGTAGTGCATAGATGTATTACCTGCCTTGCCCGCAGTGCGGGGTGACTGCCGGGTGCGTGTCTGTCAGCACGTTGCTGGAAGGTTCTGAGCGCTCTCTGAAGAGCGCTCAGCCAGGGGCCCCACCCAGTACCGCATGATCCAGGCGAGCGACGCATTCACTGAAACAGCGCGCAGTCATCTCAGCGGAGACAGCCCCCTCCTCGTGACACGACGGAGCCCGCCCTCTGTCGCCGACGCCCCGAACCGCCAGTAGGCAAACCACCCGACCGCAGCCACGACGAGCAATCCCACGGCCCAGGGCAGGAGTTCGTCACCGATCTCGGTGTGATTTTCCAACAGGGAGTTCTCCGGCACGCGATCCTGCAGTCACTCACCGGCATTTGTCGTCAGGGGCGCCGTGATCAGAAAGATCAGGGCGAGGGCCGGGAGGGCCACGCCGAATCGTCGCATGATCTGGGGCCACACGGCACAGACCACGAGGGCCAGCGCGCTGAGTGGTACTCGTACCACTCAGCGCGCTGAGTGGTACGAGTACCACTACGGCATGCACGAGCAGCACGTGTACCGGAACACCGTTAATCAGATGGAACCCCATTGGCCTACTCCCTAAGGTCCCTGTAGCCGGGCCCGCATTTCGACCCTGCCCATGTCGACGGTCTTGACGACGCGGCCTTCCTCGCCATGGACCTGGAACGGCTCGGAGCACCTGACGCCGCTGCGTACTTCCTCGCCCGGTACAGCGAGTACTCCGGTGACCACGCGCCCGCGTCCTTGCGCCATCACTACGTCGCCTACCGCGCCTTCGTCCGCGCCAAGGTCTCGCTGTTCCGGGAGCAGCAAGGCGTCGCCGCCGCGCGGTCCGATGCGGAACGCTTCGCGGACATCACGGTGCGCCACCTGCGGGCATCGGCGGTACGGCTCGTCCTGATCGGTGGCCCTCCCGCCAGCGGCAAGTCCACGCTGGCGGGAGGGCTCGCCGACCGGATCGGCCTCACTCTGCTGAGCAGTGACCGGATGCGCAAGGAACTGGCGGGCCTCCCGCCTGAGCGGTCCGCCCCCGCTGAGTACGAGAAGGGCATTTACACCCCCGAGTGGACACAGCGCACCTATGCGGAGCTGATCGAACGCGCCTCGGCACTGCTGTCCGCCGGGGAATCCGTGGTGGTCAACGCGACCTGGAATCTCAGAGCGTGGCGGAGTGCAGCCATGGAAGCGGCGCGGCGCCACGATGCGGACCTGGTCTGCGTACGCTGCCAGGTCCCCCCGCGATGTCGGCGCACAGCGACTCGCTGCCCGCCTGACGGGGCCGTCCGATGCCGGTCCCGCGGTGGGCGATGCCATGGGGGCGGCGTCGGACCCGTGGCCCGAGGCCGTCATGATCGACACCAGTGGGGCCTCGGCGGCGGCCGTCGCACGAGCGGTCGCGGCGGTGTGTCCTGACGCCGCCGAGCGTACGAGGGTCTTTCGGCGGCCATTCATGGCACCTGACTGAGCTCTCCACCAGGGGACCGCACACCACTCGGGACCTTTCGGCCCCCGAGGCGGCCCCGACGGCCCTCGCCGCGTCTGAACCAGCCTGGGCACCGTAGGAGCAGGAGAGAGGGCACTCCCCCTCAGGGGCTATCGGAGCAGGAGGCAGAGCCATGAACGGCAGCGCGACGGACAGCGGCACGACGGACGGAACGCTCGATGCGCGGACAGTCCCACCCGTGGTGGTCGGAACCGACGGTTCGGACCATTCCACACGGGCGGTGCTCTGGGCCGCCGACGAGGCTGCCTCGCGGAACCGGCCATTGATCATCGTTTATGCCATAGGCGGCCTCCAGGTTCCGTCCCTTGACGTCGACAGCATCGACGTCGTTCTCCGTACGGGCCGCGAAGCTCTGGACGCGGCGGCGGCACGTGTGGCAGGGGAGCACGCGGACATGCGTGTCTCCACGGTGCTGAGCCGTGATGAGGCCACTGAGAGCCTGCTGGAGGCCGCAGGCGACCACGGGACCATCGTGGTGGGCTCCCGTGGGCTGGGCGGATTCTCCGCCCTGCTCGTGGGCTCGGTCGGACTCCGTACCGCCGCGCGCGCGAAGGGCCCGGTGGTCGTGGTGCGTCGTGTCGCAGAGAACGCCGGCCGTGTGGTGACAGCCGCCGTCCGGGACGACAGCGACAGGAACGCTCTGATGCACGCGGCACGGACCGCGCAGCTGCACGGCGCGTCTCTCCGGGTGGTCAGCGTCTGGTTGTTCTACCAGAACGTGGGGTCCATGGCGACGGTGTTCGACGACCCCAGCAGCTTGGTGGCCGAAGCGGAGAGCAAGGCCACCGCGCGCATGGTCGACCCTGTCCGGGAGGCGTTCCCGGACCTCGCGATCACCGTGGAAACCGTCCGGGCGGCCTCTGTCGCCGGAGCCCTGCTGGAGGCGGCCACGGACGCGGAGCTGCTCGTGGTGGGTGCCCACAAGCCCGCGCACCGCATCGGCCATCCGCTGGGTCAGGTCACGCACGCAGTCCTGCACCACGCACCCTGCCCCGTCGCCGTGATCCCGCGCGGCTGACGTCACAAGGACGGATCGGCTATCACAGCGAAGTGATCGGAGTGACCGCCGGATCCGGCGGTCACTCCGATCACTTCGCTGTTACCGCTGGAGCCTGCGGTAACAGGTATCGGCGGTCACAGGAGCGGATCGGCCGGCCCGGTCAAGTCCACGATGTCGTCCGCGGCGACATCGTGGAGACGCACCGCTAGGTCCTCCAGAGCACGGCTCGCGGCCAGTTCGTCGCCGATCTCGGGGACCGGCCGGTCGATCGGATTCCGGCGGGCGACCCCTCGGCCCACCACGTGTGCGGTGTCGTCCCGCCAGGAGTCCTGGGTGGTCAGGACCGCGCGAGCCCGGGTCTCGTCGCCATCCTCGGTGAGGGAAATCTGCGCGGTCCACTGCTTGGCCTTCATGAGCGCTCCCCTTCGGCACAGCCCTTTTTTCACGTTGTTTCCTGATGCCCCGGATGCGCACTGCCGGACGGTTCCGGGACGACCGCAACGGGGCACGGGGCATGGTGCAGCATCGCGTGATTGACCCGCCCGAGCTGCAACCCGATGGCAGCATGCCGGCGTTTCGCACCCACCACCAGCAGCTCAGCGCCGGCCGCCTCCTCCAAGAGCATCTGGTGCGCGGTGCCTGCGACGAGTTTGCGCTCGACGGCCACCTCGGGGTAATCGCCGGCGACGACTCCCAGGACCCGGTCTGCGGTTTCTTCCGCCTGCTGCCGGTACATTCCTGCCTGGTCGCCTCCGACCAACGGGTAGGGCATGTTCTCGCTCGGTGGGAAACTCCAGGCGCGCACCGCGACGAGTTCACAGCCTCTGGACCGCGCCTGTTCGAAGGCGAACCGTGCGGCGGCCGTGCTGCCGGTGGTCGACCCGATACCGAGAACGACCCGTCCGCCTGTGGGCCTGTGCAGCGGTTCTCCCCGCGTCACGACCACCGGGCAGCGTGCACGTGCCGCGACGGCCAGACTCACGGATCCCAGCAGCATGGCTGCGATCGGACCGTGCCCACGAGGTCCGAGCACGAGAAGAGCTGCCTCGGTGCCCTCCTCCAGGAGCGCCGACACCGCCTCCTCCGCCCGCACTTCGGTGGAGACCTCGATGCCCGGCGCAAGGTGGGTAGCTCGCTTCTGTGCCGTGGCGACGAGGTTTTCGGCGAAGACCTGCTCGGAGGGGCGGTCCGCCGAGATTTCCGGCCGTATCCCTTCGTAGTGCTCCCACAGGGAGGCATGGACGATTCTCAGGGCCCGGTTGGACCGTTCGGCCTCTGCCGCCGCCCAGTCGACCGCCTGAAGACTTCCTTTTGATCCGTCCACTCCCACGACCACGGGAAGTTCCATCGCTCCCACCGCCTTCTCTCTCGAAGCTGTGATCATCGGCCGTCAGTCTTCGACCGTCAGTACGTCCGCGACGGGGCGGCGCGGTGTTTCCGGCCCAGGTGGGCCGTATCCCAGCCGCACCACCATCTGGACCTGCCCGGTGCCCGAGAGCGGGTCGCGCAGTACCCAGCGCAGTTCGGGCCATTCGAGGGCCTGGGTGGCGAAGGAGCTGCTCAGCCCGTGGAGCGTGGCGATGAGCAGGACGCGTTGCAGGGCTTGGCCCGCGTGCAGCCAGTCGGCCGGTTCATCGCGTGCGGTGCTCAGCAGTGCCAGTTGGGGGCGGTCCTCGAAGTTCGCCCGAGGACGTCCGCCGGCCGGTGTGGGGCCGGCGAAGTCCCGTGCGGGAGCTGAGCCGCCGCGCTTGAGCGGCCCGAAGGCGTACCTCGGTACACCGTCCACGGCTGCCTCATCATCGGTGTTCCGTGTCCACTGTTCCGTCTCGGCCTCCCTGGCCGCGTCCATGTGGTCGTACCCCTCGGCGTCATTGATGAGGTCGAGCACGGTCTGCAGGTGGGGCCCGGCCGGGAGGGCCAGGGTCGCGCCTTCCTGGTGCGCGGCCTCACCGAGCGCCTGTCGGACCTCTTCCGGGATACGCCGGTCGGTGAAGGGGGCCCGGCTCGTGCGACGCTCGTGGATCGCCGGGTACAGAAGAGCAAGTCCGTCCGTCCGGTCATCGGGCTCGTCGAGTCGTACGGTCGCCAGGAGCTCGGGGACGGCCGGGTCGGGAAACAGGCGGGTGACTGGCCGCAGGCCGACGTGGGACGCCGCTACCCGAAGGTTGAACAGGGCCGCACCACAGCCGATGTGCAGCCCGCGGGTCGTGGGGTCGGAGTGCGGCATGGCGCGCGTCAGATCGGCGAAGAGGCTGAAGATGGCGTTGCTTCGCGCGTACTGGAAGCGCCAGGGCTGTGCGTTGTGCATGGACGGCGCAGCCGTCGCGTCAAGGACGAGCTGGGCTGCGACCACCTCGTCCGGAGTGTGTGCGGACACCAGGTCCTCCAAGGCATGTCGGTTTCTTTCACCAGCGTTGCCGGAGGAAGCGGCTCATGGCAGGGGCCGGTAGGGCCCTGCCATGAGCCTCACGGCCCCCATTCGGCTTCCCGCCGCGGGCCTTCCCGGCCGTTCGGGAGGGACCGGGTGGCTCCTGCCGCCGGACGGCAGCGAGCCGCACCCTTGAGAGGTGGCCGCGGTCAGGCGATCGCGGTGGAAGGGAGCGAGGTCATGGATCACCGCAGGATCAGCGAACTGATGAGCCGCGATGTGGTCAGCGTGCGGATCGATACCCCGTTCAAGGAGATCGCCCGGACACTCGCGGAACATGACCTCAGCGCGGTACCGGTGCTTGACAGCTCAGGCCGTCCGGTCGGCATCGTCTCGGAGGCGGATCTGCTGCGCAAGGCGGCCGACCGCTCCGACCTGTCCGGCAGGACACCACTGCCACACCTTGAGGCGTGGGAGCGTGCCAGGGCGGAGGGGCACAACGCGGAAGAGATCATGTCCGCTCCGGCGGTGTGCGCGCATCCGGAGTGGACGGTCGTGGAGGCTGCCCGGCTGATGGCTGTGCACAACGTCAAGCGCCTGCCCGTGGTCGATGAAACCGACACCCTGCTGGGCATCGTCAGCCGCGCTGACCTGCTCCGGGTCTTTCTGCGGCAGGACCGCGCCATCCAGGAGGAGATCGTGCACGACGTACTCGCGACGACCCTGGGTTTCGCGCCGTCCGACGTCACCGTCGAGGTCGACGAGGGACAGGTCATTCTGCGCGGCACGGTCGAGGACAGCAGTCTGGTCCCCGTACTGATGCGGCTGTGCACCAGCGTGGACGGAGTCGTCTCGGTCTCCGAGCGGCTGAAATACCGGACGGATCCCGAACGTGCGGGGAAGGGAGAGATGTCATGAAGCCGGTCGTCACTGTGGGGCTGGACGGCACCCCCGAGTCGCTGTCCGCCGCGCTCTGGGCAGCTCAGGAGGCATCGGCACGCGGTGCGACACTGCGGCTGCTGCACGCCTGGGTACTGCTCTCGACGGAAACGGCCGAGCGGCAGCCGGAGGGAGACCCCAACTACTGGGCCAAGCGGATCGTGTCCGACGCATGCGACGCAATCGAGGAGCGATTCCCCGACCTGCCGGTCTATGAGGACCTGATCGCTGCGGCTCCTGTGGACGCCCTGCTGGAAGCGGCCGCGGAGTCGCAGACGCTGGTCCTCGGTTCGCGCGCACTGAGTTCCCTGTCCGGGTATTTCCTCGGCGACATAGGCATGCACGTCCTCGCGCGCGCCGGGGTTCCGACGGTCCTCGTTCGGGCCAGGGAGGACGCCGCCCCGATCACCGAGGACGGTGACGTGGTGCTGGGACTGAGCTTGCGCCATCCATGCGACAAACTCATCGAGTACGCCTTCGAAGCGGCGGTCCGGCGAGGCTCGACCCTGAGGGCAGTGCACGGCAGGAGTCTGCCGCCGTCGGCCTACAACCGGGGTGGACTCGACCCGTACCTCACCCACGAGCTGACCCGTGAGGCACAACGGGACCTCACCAGGACGTTGAGCCCGTGGCGCGACCGGTTCCCTGACGTGATGGTCGTGGAGCGTGTGCAGATGGAGAGCCCAGCGCGCGCTGTCGTTGGCGACATCGCCGGTACGGGCCTCCTCGTTGTCGGCCGTCGGGAGAAGCGTCCAGTGCTCTCCCCCCGTATTGGGCACGTGCTGTCGGCAGCCGCGCACCACGCTCCGTGTCCCGTGGCCGTGGTCCCTCACGACTGACCCGCCCGGAGGCGCGGCACCACGACGCGGACGCACCACGGTGAAGACAACTCCACGCCCGACGCCGCCGTTGTTGTCAGGAGGTATACGCCATGAAGGCACAGGTTTTTCACGGACCCGGACAGGTCTCATGGGACGAGGTTCCGGATCCGGGTATCAAGGACGCTGCGGACGCGATCGTCCGCGTCGACGCCGTCACGATCTGCGGCACCGATCTGCACATCCTCAAGGGAGATGTCCCGGAGGTGGCGCCGGGTACGGTCCTCGGCCACGAGGCCGTCGGTGAGATCGTGGAGGTGGGCGGGGACGTGCGGTCCGTACGTCCCGGCGACCGGGTACTGGTCTCCTGCATCTGCGCATGCGGACGCTGCCGCTACTGCAGGGAGTCCCGCTACGGCCAGTGCCTGGGGGGCGGGGGCTGGGTGCTGGGGCATCTGATCGACGGGACCCAGGCCGACTACGTACGGGTTCCCTTCGCGGACCTCTCCGTCCACCCGCTGCCCGCCGCTCTCGCCGATGAGGACGCAGTACTGCTCGCCGATATCTTCCCCACCGCCTATGAGGTGGGTGTGCTGAACGGGCGAGTCCGACCGGGCGACACCGTGGTCGTGGTGGGCGCAGGCCCCATCGGACTGGCCGTGATCGCCACGGCAGGGCTGTTCGGGCCGGGCCGGATCATCGCCGTCGACCAGGACCCGTCCCGGCTTGAGGCGGCACGCGGGCTCGGGGCCGACGCGGTGGTGCGCGCGTCGGAGGATCCCGCGCGGCTGGTCGCGGATCTGACCGAGGGGCACGGGGCGGATGTGGCCGTGGAGGCCGTGGGCGTGCCGGAGACCTTCGAACTGTGCACCCGCGTGGTACGTCCGGGCGGTCACCTCGCCAATATCGGGGTGCACGGCAAACCCGCGCTGCTGCACCTGGAAGACCTGTGGATCAAGGATGTGACCATCACGACGGGGCTGGTGGACACCGTATCGACCCCGATGCTGCTGCGGATGGCGACGGCGGACCGGCTGCCCACGGGCCCGCTGGTCACGCACCGCTTCGGACTTGACCGGATGGCAGAGGCATACGGCGTGTTCTCGGGGGCCGCCGACAACGGGGCGCTCAAGGTCGTGCTGGAGAGGGCCATCACCTGAACAGGGTCGTTCGCCTCGGCCACGAGATGCCGTGACGCCGTTCGCCGCTACGGTGGAGAGAGGCAGCCCGGCTCGGCACGGCTCGGCGGAGGACACGGTGACCGAGGACGGCGGACAAGCGGACGGCGCGCCGAGCGACCCGGAGGCGCTGTCGCCGGAGTTGCAGGAGCGGTTGGCCGCCGTCGAGCGAGGTACCAGGGAATCGATGCGGAGCCTGCTCGAGGCTGTGCTCTCGGTCGGCCGTGGGCTGGAGCTTCCCCAGGTGTTGCGGCACATCGTGGAAGCGGCGGCGGTTCTGGTGGACGCCGAATACGGTGCGCTGGGCGTCGTCGGAAAGGACACGAATCTCTCGCGATTCCTGACCACCGGAGTGAGCCAGGAGCGAGCCGCGTCGATCGGATCGTTCCCGTCCGGCAGGGGAATCCTCGGTGAGCTGATCCGGCACCCTCATTCCCTGCGGCTGTCGGAACTTTCCGAGCATCCGGCGTCATACGGATTTCCGCCGGGCCACCCGCCGATGCACTCGTTCCTCGGAGTGCCGATCAAGATCGGTGACGAGGTATTCGGCAACCTGTACCTCACCGAGAAGCGGGGCGGCGCGGAGTTCGACGACAAGGACGAGGCCGTGTTGCTGACGCTTGCCATGGCGGCGGGAACGGCCATCGAGAACGCGCGAATGTACGAGATGTCCCGCGACCGGCAGCGCTGGCTGAAGGCTAACGCGGAGATCATTGCCGGGCTGCTGTCGGGCGCGGACGAGGACGAGGTCCTGAGCCTGGTCGTCGACCGGGCGCGCAGTATCCTCTCGGCCGATCTGGGCGCGCTGGCACTGCCGGCCGAGAGCGGCGAGAGCCTGCGGGTGGCACTGGCCTCCGGTGTGGACGCCGGATTGCACAACGGGCTGGTCCTGCCCCGTGAGGGTTCCTTCGTCGGCGCCGCACTCCAGGCCGGTGAACCGATCATCAGCCTGGATGTGGCGCAGGACCCGCGCATCTCCGCTGGTCCACCCAGGTGGGAAGGGCTGGAATCCGCCGTCGCGGTGCCCCTGATCGCCGGCGAGACGGTACGAGGTGTCCTCCTGCTGGCACGAAGCCGTGGACGGGAACCCTTCGCCGACGCCGGAACGGTCCCGCTCCTGGCCTTCGCCGGGCAGGCTGCGCTCGCCATGGAGCTGGCCGAGCGGCGGCGTTCTGCCGAACAGCTCGCTCTGCTGGAGGACCGGGACCGTATCGCTCGCGATCTGCACGACCTCGCCATCCAGCGGCTTTTCGCGACCGGGATGACCCTGCAGAGCGCTGTACGGTTCGTCGATCACCCCGAGGCACGCGAGCGACTGATGCGGGCCGTGGACGACCTGGACGAGACCATCAGGATCATCCGTTCGACGATCTTCGGACTACGGGCCCCGGCGACGGAACGCACCCGCCGCGGGTTGCGGGCGCGAATCATGACCGTGGTCGAACAGGGCGCACATGCTCTGGGGTTCACTCCCGCCGTAAGGATGGAGGGCCTCATCGACACCGACGTCCCAGCGGAGCCCGGGGAACAGGTCGTCGTTGTCCTGGGTGAGGCACTGAGCAATGTCGCGCGGCACGCGCACGCCGACGCCGCCGAGATCTCTCTCGTGGTCCGTGGTGGCCTGCTGACCTTGACTGTCTCGGACAACGGCACCGGTATCGCACCGAAGAGCCATCGCAGTGGGCTCGACAACCTCGCCCGCCGAGCAGAGGATCTCGGCGGTGAGCTGACCCTGGAGACACCCGAGCACGGCGGTACCCGGCTGGTGTGGACCGTGCCGCTCATCCACGGCTGAGCCGCCCGAGAGGGGTCAGCGGTATCCGTGATCAGTGTCGGCAGGGTGTGAGGAAGCCTGGGTGGCCAGCACGGCTGCTTGCACGCGCCGCACGACGCCCAGCTTGGCCAGCAGACGCGAGATGTGGTTCTTGACGGTTTTCTCCGACAGGTACAGACGCTTGCCGATCTCCTGATTCGTCAGTCCATCCCCGATCAGGACGAGAATCTCCCTCTCCCTGGGTGACAGCCGAGACACCGCGTCCGCCTCAGGATCAGTGTCGTCCTGTTCGCCGCGCAGGCTGCTCATCAGCCGGGTCGTGGTCGCCGGGTCGAGCATGGACTGGCCGGTGGCCACCGTCCGCACGGCTGCGACGAGGTCCGCACCCTTGATGTCCTTCAGTACGTAGCCGGCGGCCCCGGCCATGATCGCGTCGAAGAGTGCGTCGTCGTCGTCGAAGGAGGCGAGCATCAGACACGCGAGCTCAGGCATGTGCGCACGCAGATCCCGGCAGACCGTGATCCCGTCGCCGTCCGGCAGCCGGACGTCGAGCACGGCCACGTCCGGACGCAGAGCAGGGCCCCGGGCGAGAGCGTGGTCGACCGTCGCTGCGTCGCCCACGACGTCGATGTCGGGCTCCGCGTCGAGCAGATCGCACAATCCGCGCCGGACGACCTCGTGATCGTCGAGGAGGAAGACCCGGATCGGGCTCTGCGGTGAGAACCGGCGTACGTTGCTCATGTCTCTCCCTGGGCGCTCGTGGACCAGCGACCTTCCTTCCATCCTCACCCCGGCGGGCAGGCGGGCCAGTGCCGAACGGCTCCGTCCGCGCGAATGCTCTGCTCCGGTCAGCCCCGCCCGGTACCGCTGCCCTGTGGTCCGTACAGGTCCAGCAGACGGGTGCGGCTGCCCCGCAGCCGGTCCGCCACCACCTCGGCGACACTCCGGTACATCGCACGGCCGAACACCGGGTCGGCTTCGCACAGGGCCCGTACGACCGTCGCGTCGTACTGCTCGGCGTCGACGGTGCGGACGGCCCCAGCACCCAGGTGCCAGACGTACGGGGGGAGCAGCCAGGACCAGCCGAGCAACTCACCCGGCCGCACTGTGTCGACCACGGCCGCCTGCCGTCCTGGAACATGCAGATCCAGCTCCACCTGGCCGCTCCGTACAACCCAGAACCGGTCGGCCCGCCGGCCCTCTTCGAAGATGCGGGTGCCGCCGGGGAACAACACGTCCGACACGACTTCCCGGAGCCGCTCGCGCCGGTCGGAAGGCAGTCCGTCGAACATGTCCCGTGTGGCTGTCATTGTCGTCGCACCTCATTCCGAAGCATGTGCGCGCCTGCCCGTGAGACGGTTCACCACCGCCACCACTCCATTGACCCGCGCCGTCATCCGTACCGCGACGGATCTGTCCTTGTCGTGCTCAAGGTGGCCGCTCAGGGTCACCACGCCGTCCTGGACCGACACGATCGGCAGGGTGTGATTCAGGAACAAGGCGCGGACCATCACGTCGTCGAGGATTTCGTCCCGGAGGTCGGAGTCGGCGCGGACGAAGACCCGCAGCAGATCGCGCCGGGTGATGATGCCGATGAGCCGGGCCTCCTCGTCCACCACAGGAAGTCGGCCGACACCTCCGCGAGCCATGGTGCGGCCGGTCAGAGCGACGGTGTCTATCGCGCGGACCGTGACTGCCGGGGTGGACATCAGCTCTCCGGTGGTATGCCGCCCGGACGGCGTCACCGGTCCGCGGGAGCCGGGGAAGCCCGGCCCAGCACCGTATCGCCTCAGGTCGGCCCGGGAGACGACCCCCACCACCCGGTCGTCGTCGTCCACAACCGGCAGTCCGCCGATCCCATGCACCACGAGCGACCGGGCCGCATCGCCGACCGGGGTGGCGTACCCCACGCTGACGACGTCGCTCGTCATCACATCGCCTGCCGTACGGAATCTCATCTCGCGCCTTTCGGTCGATCGGCGGAGTACTGGCTTTCACCATCGCCCTCCGGTCAGGTGGTGCGCTGGGGCTGGCCGGTGCCCTCGTCGGGGCCGTCCGGCCCTCAGGCAGGACCCTTCGGCGCGTGGCGGAGGCGGCCGGGCGCGGTGACGGTTGAGAAGAGACGCGAGGCTGGTGGACCACCGCCTCAGCAGATGGTCCGGAGATCCGGAGGAAGCCATGCCCGATACGAGCGCGGCTGCTGATCAGTCCCTGGCTTCGTGCCTGCGCTCCGTACGGGCCGTGGTCCTCGACACGGACGGTGTCATCATCGAGACCGCCGGAGCCCATGCGAAAGCGTGGAAGGGCGCGTTCGACGCCTGCCTGGCGGCTGCCGGAGCCGACCGGACCTTCGACCAGGAGGATGACTACCGCTGCTATGTGGACGGCAGATCCCGCCAGGACGGAGCAGCCGCCTTTCTCGCCGCGTGCGGGTTGTCCCTGCCCCTCGGTGACCCGGACGACGGGCCCGGAACCGGGACCGTGCTGGCCGTCGCCGCCCGCAAGGAGCAGCTGTTCAACGCGTGGCTGCACGATCACCCGGTCCCTGCGTGGCCCGGCACCGTACGCCTGCTCCACACGCTGCGCCGTGCACACGTTCCCCGTGCGGCCGTTTCGGCGTCCCGGCACGCGACCGACCTGCTGACCTCGGCCGGAGTCCTCGATCTCCTCCTGACCGTCGTGGACGGGAACGAGGCCCGCCGCCTCGGGCTCCCGGGAAAACCCGATCCGGCGCTCTTCCTGGAAGCCGCCAGGCGTCTCGGCGTACCGGAGTTCGACAGCGCCGTCATAGAGGACGCGCCCGCCGGCGTCGAAGCCGGCCGGCGCGGCGGTTTCGGCCTGGTGATCGGCGTGGACCGTTCGCCGGACCGTACCGGTGTCGCCCTGCTGCGCCGGTCCGGCGCCGATCTGGTGGTGACCGACCCCGGCGAGCTGCTGACCGGCGAGGAGGAATGACCGTGCACGCCTGGACCTGGACGTACGAGGGCTACGACCCGGAGACGGAGCGCCTGCGCGAGACGCTGTGCACGCTCGGCAACGGTCTCTTCGCCACCCGCGGCGCCGCCTCCGAGACGGACGCCGGGCCGACGCACTACCCCGGAACGTACGCGGCCGGCTGCTACGACCGGCTCACCTCCACCGTGGCGGGACACCGGACCGAGAACGAAGACATGGTCAACCTGCCCAACTGGCTTCCGCTGCGCTACCGCGTACGCCCCGCGGGAGCGCCACCCGGCCCATGGCTCTCACCCGGCAGCGCCGAACTCGCCGAGCACCGCCAGACGCTCCACCTGCGGCACGGCACACTCACTCGCCGGTCGGTATACGCGCTGGACGGAGGGGGCCGTCGGCTGCACGTCGCCGAGCAACGGATCGTTCACATGGGGGACCCCCACCTGGCGGCCCAGCGCACCTCGTTCACCGCCGAGGGATGGGCAGGAGAGGTGGAGGTGGAATCGGGCCTGGACGGTGATGTGCGGAACACCGGGGTCGCGCGCTACCACGACCTCGCCGACCGGCACCTGGCCGACTGGCGCACCGGGCAGGAGGCGGACGACACGGTGTGGCTGCGCTGCCGCACCATCAGTTCCGACATCCGCGTCGCGGTGGCGGCTCGTACCCGGGCCGTCGGCCACCGCGCGGTTCCCTCGCGCATATCGCTCACCGAGCAGTGGGCGTCACGCACGCTGACGGTCCCGGTGGCGGACGGGGAGACGGTGACCGTGGACAAGACGGTCGCCCTGCACACCTCGCGCGACCCGGCGATCAGCGGCCCCCGGCAGGCGGCTGTCGCAGCGGTTCGCAGGGCTGCCGGCTTCCCCCGGCTGCTCGCCTCGCACCACCGGGCCTGGGAGCGCCTGTGGCGGCGGGCGGAACTGGACGTGCCAGGAGAAGCGGGCCGCATCCTGCGCCTGCACCTGTTCCACGTCCTTCAGACGCTCTCCCCGCACACGGCCGAACTGGATGTCGGAGTCCCCGCCAGGGGACTCCACGGGGAGGCATACCGGGGACATGTCTTCTGGGACGAACTGTTCGTCCTCCCCTACCTGAACCTGCACTTCCCGGAGGTCTCCCGCGCCCTGCTCACCTACCGTCACCGGCGGCTGCCCGCGGCCTGCCGGGCAGCACGGGAGGCGGGCCGGGCGGGGGCGATGTACCCGTGGCAGAGCGGCAGCGACGGCCGCGAGGAGACGCAGGAACTCCACCTCAACCCCCGATCCGGCCGCTGGCTCCCCGACCACTCCAGGCTCCAGCACCACGTAGGTTCGGCGATCGCATACAACGTGTGGCAGTACTGCCGGGCCAGCGGGGACATGGACTTCCTCCACGGCAAGGGCGCCGAGACACTCCTCCAGATCGCGCGCTTCTGGGCGGACAGCGCGGTCTGGGACACGTCACTCGCCAGGTACCGCCTACGAGGCGTCGTCGGGCCCGACGAATACCACGACAGTTACCCGGGAGCCGCCGCACCGGGCCTTGACGACAACACCTACACGAACGTCACCGCCGCCTGGGTGCTGATGAGAGCGCTCGACGTGTGCCGGGTCCTGCCCGACTCCCGGCGGCACGAGCTGTACGAGCACCTCCGGATCGCGAGCAGCGAACCGGAGCGCTGGGAGCACGTCGCTCACAACCTCCACGTTCCCTATCACCGCGGAACCATCAGCCAGTTCACCGGATACGGGGAGCTGACGGAACTCGACTGGGCGGGATACCGCGAACGGTACGGCGACATCCGCAGGCTGGACCGCATCCTGGAGGCCGAGGGTGACACGGTCAACCGCTACCAGGCGTCGAAACAGGCAGACGTGCTGATGCTGGGCTACCTCTTCTCGCCCCAGGAACTCGCTGGACTCTTCCGGCAACTCGGCCACCGCCTCGACGACGACATGTGGCGGAACACCGTCGACTACTACCTGCGCCGCACCTCCCACGGCTCCACTCTCAGCGCGCTGGTCCACTCATGGGTGCTGGCCCGGGCCCGCCGGAGCGAGGCATGGGCATTCGCAGAAGAGGCCCTGACAGGGGACGTGGCAGACATTCAGGGCGGTACCACGCCGGAAGGCATTCACCTCGGTGCGATGGCCGGCACCCTGGACCTCGTGCAACGCGGTCTGACCGGCTTGGAGACCGGCGGCGACGCCCTGCGGCTGGATCCCTCGCCCCTGCCGCAGTTGTCGAAGTTCCGGGTGGGTATCCGTTACCGCGGCCACTGGGACGTGGACCTGCGGTTCCGGGCCGAGCGCGTGCGAGTGGGTGTCCCGGCTTCCGACGAGGACCCCATACGTGTGTCTCTTGGAGGCCGGACGACCACGGTTGCTCCCGGAACGGCCCGTTGGCTCGATCTGCCCGGCCCGGGGCCGAAGCAACCCCCTGCCCCGGCCACTCGGGGAGGGCCGGAGTGACGACCCTCCCCGGGGACGCCGTGCCGGGCGTACAGCCCCGCAGGTCAGGGCCGACGACTGGCCGGCGGTGATTCTGCCCGCCGGGTTGCCGCCGGCCCGACGAGCCTGCAGTCGACGTCCACCACCCCTTCGACCGCCCGCGCGAGGCGGGTGGCGATCGGTACGAGGGCGGTGTCGCGGATCGTGCCGCTGAGCGTGACCACACCTTCCTCGACAGTGACCTGAACACTCTCTCGGGGTATCAGGAAGAGACGCTGCACAACCTCTCGGCGCACCTCTTCCACGATGTCCTCGTCGGACCGCAAGAACACCTTCAACAGGTCGGATCGGCTGACGACGCCCCGGAGCATGCCTGCGGCATCGACTACCGGCAGGCGCTTCACTTTGCGCACTGCCATGGTCCGCGCGGCCTGCGCCAGGGTGGCGTCCTCGTGGACGGTGACTGCGGGAACGCTCATCACGTCCTCGGCCGTCAGTGCTCCCGCCTTACGGAGGTCGGTGAGGCGGTCCCTCTGCTCGGACCGGCTCGGATCCGCATCCCTGAACTCTTCCTTGGGCAGCAGGTCGGCCTCGGAGACCACCCCGGCCACCCGCCCGTCACCCACCAGAACCGGCAGTGCGCTCACCTTCCACTGCCCCATGGTCTCGACCATCTCCTTGAAACCGGCATCGAGGCTGACGGCGACCACGGGCCGCGTCATCACATCACTCACAAGGTGGGGGGTGTGCATGATCCCTCCTGGACGAGAAGCTGTTCCACCAAAAGCCTGAGTTCGCGGCGCGGAGCGTGCAAGGGCCGACCGGCCCCGACTCCGGGCCGGACCGGCAGGCAGAGGGGGAGTGGGCGCTATTCCAGCCCGGCCGCGTGATCGGGGACGTACGTCTGCAGGTCCCGGGGCGGCCGCTGGTAGCCGGTGGCCGGCGGCCGGGGAGGCAGCGTGAGGGCCGCCGGGGTGGCGTCGTAATAGGGCATGGTGGACAGCAGATGGGCGATCATGTTCAGCCGGGCCCGGCGTTTGTCATCGCTTTCCACGACGTACCACGGTGACTCCGAGATGTCCGTGTGCACGAACATCTCGTCCTTGGCGCGCGAGTAGTCCTCCCACCGGGTCAGCGACTCGAGGTCGATGGGGGAGAGCTTCCAGCGGCGGGTCGGGTCTTTGAGCCGGCGCCGGAAGCGCTGCTCCTGCACCTCGTCGCTCACCGAGAACCAGTATTTGCGCAACAGGATCCCGTCCTCCACCAGCATCCGCTCGAAAGCCGGGCATTGGCGCAGAAACAGTTGGTACTCGGAGGGGGTGCAGAAGCCCATGACCCTTTCGACGCCGGCCCGGTTGTACCAGCTGCGGTCGAACAGGACCATCTCGCCCGCCGCGGGCAGGTGCTCGGTGTAGCGCTGGAAGTACCACTGAGTCCGCTCACGCTCGGTCGGCCGGGGAAGTGCCACGATTCGGGCCACCCGGGGATTGAGATACCGGGTGACGCGTTTGATCGCGCTCCCCTTGCCGGCCGCGTCGCGCCCCTCGAAGACCACCACGAGCCGGGCGCCCTCGGCACGCACCCACTCCTGTAGCTGTACCAGCTCAGTCTGAAGCCGGTGCAGCTCCCGCTCGTATACGGGTCGCGGCACACTTGCACGATTCCCGCTGCCCGGTGACTCCGCCATAGGACGACCGTACGAAGGATTGCCGTCCCTGGCTCAGGCAGGAGGGCCGAACGGGGCCCGTGAAAGATCACCTTCATGAGGTTCCGACACCACCCGCCCCGTTTGCGCCCGGCCGGCAGCCACCGCACGGTTGAGATATGACGTTCGCCGCCTCCTCCGCAGAGGTACAGCGTGGCTGGACCGTTGAGACTCCGGGGCCGATCAGCGGTGGTCCTCTGGTCCGCAGCCGAAAGCCGGTACCCGTCCCGGGCCCAGGTGATCTGCTGCTGCGGGTGGAGGCCTGCGGGGTCTGCCGAACGGACCTTCATCTGGCCGAGGGGGACCTCTCGCCGCGCCGGCCATCGACCGTGCCCGGCCATGAAATCGTTGGACGGGTAGTCGCGGTGGGGGAAGCAGTGACCTCGTTCCGCACCGGTGACCGAGCGGGCGGGGCGTGGCTTCGTGGCACATGCCAGCGGTGCCGCTACTGCCGGTCCGACCGGGAGAACCTGTGTCCCAGGTCGATCTACACCGGGTGGGACGCGGACGGCGGTTTCGCCGAGCTGGCCCTGGTGCCGGCAGCCTTCGCCTACTCCCTCCCGGAAGCTCCGGATGCCACTTCGCTGGCACCGCTCCTGTGCGCCGGGATCATCGGATATCGTGCGCTTCGTCGCAGTGCACTGCCCCAGGGCGGGCGGTTGGGAATCTACGGCTTCGGGGCATCGGCCCATCTGGCGGCCCAGGTGGCCATGGCCGAGGGGGCCACCGTCCATGTGCTGACGCGGTCGGCGCAGGCACGCACGCTTGCGCGGGAACTCGGTGCAGCTTCCGCGGGCGAGGCGTACGACCTCCCTCCCGAGCCTCTTGACTCAGCGATCCTGTTCGCCCCGGTGGGCGACCTGGTGCCGGTGGCGCTGGAGGCGCTGGACCGCTCCGGCACGCTTGCGATCGCAGGGATCCACCTCACCGACGTTCCGGTACTCAACTACCAGCGCCACCTCTTCCAGGAGCGGAATCTGCGCAGTGTCACGTCCAACACCCGTCAGGACGGTCGTGACTTCCTGGCCCTGGCCGAACGTATCGGTATCCAGGTCACCGTGAGCCCCTACCCGCTGAGCCAGGCAGATCTGGCGCTCGCCGACCTGGCGGCCGACCGTGTCCACGGTGCCGCCGTGCTCGTACCCGACTGAGTCGGCTTCCGGGCAGATCGACCCACGAGGCGCTGCCCGGTGGGTGGTGAACCGGTGGTCCCCCAGCATCACCCGAGGACCCTGTGACCGACGTTCCCCAGCTGCCCGACGGTCTGCGCATGCCGGGAATGTCCGCCGATCACCAACAATCCGGCCTCCCGACTGGCTTCCGTGAGGACATCGCCCGCCAGCCCCTCCACCGCATAGCTACGGACCGGGACGCCTTCGTGGCGCCCGACGGCCTCAGCGACCGACTCGTCCAGCCACTGCTGAGCCCGACGGCGACGGGCGTCGCGCGCCTCGTCGTACTGTCCGGTGTGAGCTGTGGCGCTCTCATTTCGCGGGCAGATCCACGCATGCACCACCGCCACACCGCTGTCCCGCCGGCGCGCCTCGTCGAAGGCGTAGTCCAGTACCTGGGGGGACGCGGTGCTGTGCCCCAGGCCGACCACGATCCAAGCCTGTCCGTCCTGCCGGTGCCGTCGGACCACCGTGATGGGGCACTTCGCCCGGGCTGCCACGGCTCCGCTGACCGAGCCGAGCAAGAGCCCCGCCGTCGCCCCGTGGCCCCGGCCGCCGACAACGACGAGACCGGCGGAGTCGCTCGCCGAAACCAGGCACTCCACTGGGGCCTCATCGAAGATGCCGGCACGGACGGTAAGTCCTGGACAGACCTCCCGCGCTCGCTCCTCGGCCTGCGCGACAATCCTTCGGGCATCCCCGACGGGCCCTGGGGGCAGCCACTCGGCTGTCTGGATCCCGCCCACATGCGCATGCCTCAAGGCGTGCACGATGTGCAGAGGGAGCGCCCAGCGGTCCGCTTCGAGTGCTGCCCACTCCACCGCGTTCATGGCCTCAGCCGAACCATCGGCCCCTACGATCACCGGCCCGTCCATCGTCCTCACCTACTGATTGCCTTCTCATTAACGCCGTTGCGACCGTTCATAAGCAACGCGCGATGATCTGCCCGGGTGCTGGCGCCGCAACGGCACCTCATCGCTCGGGAACCACGATGACCGGAGCCTGCGCGTGGTGCATGACCGCGTGGGCCACGTGCCCCAACTGTGGCCCGACCAGGCCGTGTCGACCCTCGCGGCGGCCCACCACGAGCAGCGAGGCCTGATGGGAAACGTGAACCAGATGATCAGCAGGGCGACCGAGATGGGCATCCTTGATCACCTTCACCTCGGGGAATTTCTCGGCCCACGAGTGGATGATGTCGTCGAGCCATTCCTCTTCCTCGTGGATCAGGTCCGCCTTGCGGTCGTCTCTCAGGACACCGCTGTCCACCGCAGCGATACCGTGCGGTCTCCAGCAGTGAACGACACGTACTGCCAGTCCGCGCTGGGTGGCCTCGTGGAAGGCGACGGTGAGCGGGCCGTCGATGCCGGCAGAGTGGTCGATGCCCAGGACTATTTCGCGGCGCTCGGCGAGCGGTGTCGGGGAGAGACCCGCCTCGCTGCTGTCCGAGGGATGAGTCGGCGCCCTGACGAGCGCCACCGGCCGGTCGCTGCGCGCGGCCACGGACTGGGCGACGGACCCCACCAGAAAACCGTGCGTGCCGCTGAGGGCCCTTGAGCCGAGCACCACCATCTCGCTGTCCCGGGAGTGAGCGACGAGAGCTTCCGCCGGGGGGCCGGCGATACGCTCCCCTGTCACCGTGAGGCCTCTGTAGCGCTTCGCAAGCTTCGATGCCGCCTGGCGAGGGAGGCCCTCCACCCACCGTCTCTCCGTCTTGGCGTCTGTGAGAGCGAGAGAGTAGGGCGACCACTCCCACGCGTAGACGACGTGCAGAGCGTGATCCTCCCTTACGGACTTCTCCGCTGCCCAGGCAGCGGCGGCCTCGCTCTCAGGAGAGCCGTCATACCCGAGAGTGACCACGCCCATGACCGCCACCTCCGCGACCCCGAACTCCTACTGCCTGCCTCCCACCCTGCCGAGCAGCGCCTCACCCGTAGTAGGGCCGGACAGGGCGGGACCGTGGGCCGACCGGCCCGGCCGGAGCCACGGAAATGTCTGGTCTGGTCGCATTGCGCGAGAAGCTCGACATACGCAGGATCGTGCACCGTTGGCACGATGGCAGGGCCGAGACGACGAGAGTCGGCCAACCTTGCCCGGCGCTGTCCACCAAGGCCCTCGACCGATAACTGTCGCCCGCACCACGACCAGATCGTGAAGTAGTTGGCCCCAGAGAAATCGTCTTCGTCATCGCTCTGAGAGGCGGCGTGGCAGAAGCGGGCCCTCCCCGTGCCTGGTAGGGACAGGCAGAGCGACGGTGAGCTAGGGGCCAGGTTTTCGGCTGATAGTGGTGGGGCGGCAGTTACTTTCTGAGATTTAAAAATCTCCGGGTAGTTGGCTGAAAACTCGGTCTGGCTAATTTCTGCTCAACTGGCACACTCGCCTCGTGAATTCAACTACCGCTCGTTTTGTGCTTTCTCCGATCACTAGCTTGAAGGCGATGCGCATGATTCAGAAATCAGGATGGGTTCTATCGTTTGACGTGGCCTGGAGGGCTTCCCGGGTTGCAATCTGCCCGGACGAGCTTGGATACCGTAACCACGGACATCGTGCCCATCCGATGCACAGGCCCCCGACTCCCCACTCGCTGCCCCCGTCTCGTGAGTCACATTAGTTCACTTCAGTCGCGCTATTCTCGCGGGCCGGGCTGCGCGGTCGAAATCATTTATTAATTTCCGCCTGTGAGTCGGCTAGGTGTGGTCTGAATTCAGTCACAGTCAGCCAAATCGGGGTGCGGTGCGACTCTTCGGCGATATGAATGGTGGCTCCGCTCCCCGATCCAGTGATCCGTGTCGAAGAAGGGGAATGACATGCCAGATGCCCTGGACCTGTCCATGGTTGCCAGCAGTGCGCTTCCAGCGGTCTTCACTTTTCTCTGCCAGCGCCTGGATGCTGTCTTGCCGCATCGTTCCTCGGCCAAGACCGGTAGGGCCGGGGGCGAGCCCGAAGTTCCCGCACAGTTGGTCGGCGAGTTGCAGCTGCCACTGCGAGTCGACCCTGGCCGGCTCGAGGTACGCCTCGCGGCGGTGGAGGCTCTGGCTCTGGGCATGGAGCACTACCAGCGTGACCCTGTGCAGATCAGTGCCAATGATCCATTGCTGATGCAGACCCTCGGGCGGGTGCGCGAGGCGCTGGAAGACATCTACGGGCAGCGGTTCACCTTCCAGGGTGAGAATCGTGCGCAATCCGGACCGTTCAGCGAACAGTGCTACGGCACTGTGGCAGGCGAGGTAACCGGCATGGAGGCGCAGGAGGCAATCCGCGGTTCCGTCACGAGCACGATCCGGGCGAGGGATGTGGAGCCCGGAGGGAAGATCGTCGGGATGAAGGCGCGCGTCATCGACGGCCGCGGCTGACTGGCCCCCGCCGCTGATTCTTGCCCGCCCATCAGTCAATAGGAGTCCGCGCATGACCGAGCCCGCTCCCGATAGCCGCACCGAGTCCTTGATTGAGACCTCGCCGGACGAGAAAGGTTCAGCCGGTGTATCGCCGCCGGCGTCGGTCCCCACCGGGGGGCGCGACGGCGTGACCGTGCCCCTTCCCGGTCCGAGGGAATCGGATGAGTCCCGAGACCTGCCAGTGCCAGACGCCGGTGCCCAAGTGGCAACTGAGGGGGGCAACCGAGTCTGCCGGGCCGTCCACGACACCCGATCGTCTGCTCCGTGAAGCTGCAGGCGACCGATGCTGCCGGTCGCAGGGGTGGCTACTCCAGCGTCCATGCGGACACCAACCACGGCACGATGATCGGCCAGTGGTTTGAGGCAGTGAGGCGCCACAGCGGTGCAGCTCTGCCACCTGAGTGGGTGGCGCGGGAACTCGCGGACTACTCGCCAATCGAGAACGAGGAGGAGGCTGCCTTGCTCCTCAAAGCCAACCAGGTCATCGTGCTCGTTGCAGACAACCTTGGCAGCGGGCGCTGGACCGCGGCATTGCGCCTACTCACGACTGCTCCGGGAGAGCTTCGGACCTTGCGTCGGGTCCGCCGGGAGACCGGCGAGGCTTTCAGCATGGAAGGGCTCCAGGGCAAAAAACGCACCGGGTGGATTCTGGACCTGCGCGAGACCGAAGAGGGTCTCCCCGCAAGCTGTGACTTCGGCCTTGAACTCCACCAAGTCGGGGACCTGCGCGATGATGACTCCTACCTTGCCGTGCTCGTGGGCACGGAGTTGTGGGAACGGATCGGACATGGCGCCGGCGAACTTGTATTGACACCCAAGCCCCCCGACTCAGGCACGCTCTTCACGGCCTTGCTGCGGTCAGCCGGCGTCACCCACCCAGAGGCATGGGCCGGCGACCACCGGTTCCAGAAGCTATTGCCGCAGCTGCTGCCCGGGCAGGTCTGGGACTGGGCCCGAATTCTGGTCCAGAGCGACTCTGAATATCGGGCCTCCACCGGTCGAGGGACCGAGCCGGGAACCGACGGGTTCGAAGAAGTTGCCAAAGCTGCGGGAAACGCCGTCTCGGGCTGGATGGACGTACTGGCTACATGGCACTCGCGCCCTGGACGCACCAGCTACGACCGTAACTATCTGCTTCTGGCTGCCGTTAACGACGGGGCACCAATCGACAACGTCCACCTGCAAATTGACTCACTGTCCCAGGAGTTCGGCGAGAAGGACGAA
Source organism: Streptomyces sp. NBC_00466 (assembly GCF_041433995.1). NCBI lineage: Bacteria > Bacillati > Actinomycetota > Actinomycetes > Kitasatosporales > Streptomycetaceae > Streptomyces > Streptomyces sp. NBC_00466. The sequence goes on from NZ_CP107896.1 coordinate 4,111,599, forward strand.
CGATCGGCGCCGTTGGCAGGACAGCAGGGACCGGGCTTGATCCAGCTCGCTCGCCAAATCGAAGCGGTGCCGCGGGCTGACGGCCACCTGATCTTCCCCGGACCCGGCTTCGCTGAAGCCGTAGTGCGGTATTTCTGGCAGGACCGGCCCGAGCTCACAGATCCGTTCACCAAGTGGACTGCCCAACTGTGCCTGAAGCTCAAGCACCCTCAGGGGACACTGCTCGCGCAGCGAATGGCCCCATGGATCCTGCATCACGCCCAGGCCACTCGGTCCACACGGTTGCTACGCCTGGTGGCTAAAGACTGGTCCGAAAACGGAAACCTTGCCCCGCACGCACACGATCTCCTGGTCGCGGCCATCCTGGACCCGGAGATCGGCCAGCGCGTGCGGAACGCAACTGGAACGTGGGCCGTGGGCGAGGACACCCCCGCTCCTCTCCTGCAGACGCTGGCCCGGGTCTTCCAAAGCCTTACCCCCGCGCACCCCAAGCAGATGCTCCGTCGCCTCGGAGAACTGGCCAACTCACAGAAAGACGGCGTTGCAGACGCGGTGGGTGAGGCCATCAACGCCCTGTGGAGCGATGACGAACTCGGTACCCAGGTTCACAGCACACTGAACTCCTGGTTCGACAGCGACCAAGAGACCCTGCAGCGCACTGCCAGCAGCGCCTTCATGCACCTGGCGCTGCGACGCGACCTGGGAGGCGAACCCACATTGCTGGCTGGCCCCCACGGCGAGACCCCCGACTGGGTGGTCCGCGGCTGGCGCACCGCACTGGAGGCTGCTGAGCCCGGCCTACTGGCTCGCCGCGCATGTATTGCCTGGTTGGACGCGGCAGCGACGCAGAAATCCAACACAGCCCCGATCATCACCGTGTTGGTACGCGCAGTCCATGAAACCCCTACCGACCACCTGCGGGGTCAGCGCTTCTTGAACCTTGTCCGGCTCGCCGAGTACTGGCTGCTCCAGGGGGAAGCGCTGGATGCTGAAGCGCGCAACGTGTTCCGGGCCGAACTGTTGCGACGCACCCAGCTTGCGGACCCGCGCCAGCCCAGCGCACAGAAGGATGGCGAGCCGTCGGGTGATTAGACGCTGGTCTCGGCCATCGCGCAGAGGCCCATTCCAAGTGGACTTCACCGCGGCGAGCTCGGACGAGGACTTCCGCTTCGAGATCCACGCGGACGGCGAATGGCGCAGGAGGCGCCGTCACCATCATGACCCAGCCGCCGTCGCGTCCTGTCACGTGATCGACGAGGTCACACGGATAGCTGCCACCTGCACGATCCTCGCCCCCGCTGAACTAGAGCACCGCACAAACACGCTGTTGGGGCAGGCTGCGGACCTGCTGGACGCTGGAGTACGTGTGACCTGGGCTACCGCGCACATCCATGTCGGCCCAGAAGATCTGCACACTGCCCAGACCCGCATGCGACTTCTGGCCCGTGCACGTACGGAGTGGGAGATCAATCAACTGCGCCTATCCCAGGCAGTAACGTACCGCAACCAATTGCGCGAGGATCCCACGCTCGTCCTCGCGCAGCTGCTTCTTGAGTCTCCCGAGGCGATCACCCAGGAGACGGTGAACATCATCCCGTCGGTTGCTGAGAAGGTAGCCGCCTACGCGCCGGGTACCGCGTGGGTAGAGACCGCGCACCTGCTGGAAGAGTCATTCGGGAAGCTGGCGCCGGATGCCAAGCAGTTTGTCATCGACCGCCTGTGCACTGCGTTGACTGAGTTCGGCGCAGAAGCGGCAACGCGGCGGTTGAAGGAGGCCCATGGCGGCACCCCGCTAGGCACCCAGCCCGCTGGGTCGGTCGGGCTCCCTGGTGAATTCGTGACGTCTACGGACTGCGCGGGACCTGTTCCGCCACCAGCAGCTCGTCACGACAACTCAAGCGGGCCCTCCGGGAGCCAACCCTCGGTGTAGCCGGCGGTGAGGAGCACGATTCCTTCAGGGAAGACCTCACGACGCCGTCGACGTAGCTCCGGGAGGGCCCACAGCGCGTGTCCATCGCTTATGCGCTGCATTGCCGCCGACTCCTCATTCGTGACCCGCACGATGAAGACGCGGGAAGCCGTCATCCTGTCGGCCTCCCACTGGTCCTCGCGCCGCGACAGATGCAGCCCGTAGAGGTCGGAGAAGCGCGGGCTTCGCAAGCCGAAATGCTCCTTCAGGAAGCGCGTGGCCTGTTCGACGTAGTCGGCGCCCGAATCCAGGCGGACCTGGGGCATCGTCCACCCCCGGCAGCATGCCCCGCACAGAAGCAGGCGACGTTGGTCATCAATGAGGAGCAGGAACGCCCGCCGGTCGAACCGGGGCCACGGTACGTAGACGTCGGCTATGGCCACACTCTCCTATCTTGCTATTTAAATAGCAAGAAGCCGCGCCTATGACTGCTCCCAGGCAGGTCCTGACGTGGGTGTCTGAAGCGACTCAGAGCTCGGGGGAGGGCTCGTCCACTTGCAAGTGGGGTGGTCCGCAGCGGGGCTCCGGAACTCTTCGCCCGCAGTGGGACCCTGCTCGCCATCCCGCGCGTAACAGGGGGTGGGGCGTTTTGAAATGCGGGGGAGGGCGTTCTGGGGCTCTTTGCGCTGAGGCTCTGACCTGGGCCTTGGGGGTTTTCGACACGTCCCACGAAGGCGAGCCGTCGGCCACTGACCGACCCCGACAGGGTACCGGATGGGGACTCGGCGGGTCTTGTGCGGTGCGTGGTGCGCCAGGTGGCCGGGGTTTGTGTGGCCGACCGGCGTGCCACGCACCGCTGGGTGGATCGTCGGTGCGGGTTACTCCTCCACCAGCATTCCGTTGCGCAGGCTCTTCAGGATGCGCGACAGGAGGCGGGACACGTGCATCTGGGAGATGCCCAGCTTCTCGCCGATCTGGGACTGGGTCAGCTCCTCGCCGAAGCGCAGCTCCACGATGCGGCGTTCGCGGGTGTTCAGCTTGCTCAGCAGCGGTGCCAGGGCGTGCAGGTCCTCGACCGTCTCCATCGCCGGGTCGGCCTCGCCCAGGACGTCGGCGAAGGTGCGGCCGCTCTTGGTGGCCTGGCCGTCGCCGGTCGACTCGTTGGGCATGTCCAGCGAGCCGGCGGTGTAGCCGTTGCTCGCGACGATGCCCTCGACGATCTCCTCCTCGGTGAGCTGGAGGTGCGCGGCGAGTTCGGCGACGGTCGGGTCGCGGTCGAGCTCGACCGCCAGGTGTTCCTTCCCCTTGGCGATCTCGACCCGCAACTCCTGGAGCCTGCGCGGGACATGGACGGCCCAGCTGGTGTCACGGAAGAAGCGCTTGATCTCGCCGACGATGTAAGGAACGGCAAATGTAGTGAATTCAACTTCGCGAGACAGGTCGAACCGGTCGATGGCCTTGATGAGACCGATGGTGCCGACCTGGTTGATGTCTTCCATCTCGCCGCTGCCACGGTGACGGAAGCGGCTCGCCGCGAACCTCACCAGCGAAAGGTTCATTTCAATAAGGGTATTGCGGGCGTACTGGTATTCGTGCGTGCCCTCTTCGAGGACCTGGAGCTGGTCGAAAAAGATTTTGGAAAGCGCTCGCGCGTCCTTCGGTGCGACCTTCCCCGCGTCCTCGATCCAGGGCAGATCTCCCACCTCCGGCGGTGCCGGTGCGGCAGCGGTGAGCGCCGACTCGGCAGATACCGGTTCAGTAGGTGCCGACTCAGTCGTGGCGGCATACGCGGACGTCTGCGTCATGTCTTTCAGCCTCCCCAAGTAGCGGACCCCGTTCAATGTCCGCTCCTGCCCGGAGGTCGAGGCTTCAATCCCCTCAATGCAATTGAAAGGATGGATGGGGCTTTTGTGGTGATTTCTCCCCTTCACTGGGGGGCTCGATCCTCCTCGTGGCTCGTGGCTCGTGGCTCGTGGCCTGGCGGCCTTGTGGCCTCGTGGTCTCGTGGTCTTCCTCGGGTGTGTGGCCTGCTGGGGTTTCTGGTGCCCTGCCCTTTCTGATTCATGTTCTGGTTCCTGCGTCTTCTTGACCCGGTGCAGATGCGGGCATAGCGTCCCAGAGGACTGAGCAAGCGCTTAGAGAGGGTCTTCCGTGCCGCAGACCGAGCCCCCCACCGCCGCTTCCCCCGACCCCGCCGCCCAGGCCGCCCCCGCTCCCGCTTCCATCCCCGACCCCGCCGTCGAAGCCGCGCTGAGCGCCCCCGGCGCTCCCTTCGCCGTGGTCGCCGCGGAGGACGGTTCTCCGGTGTACGCGAGCGGGCCTCGCACCCTGCGGGAGTTCGTCGAAGCCGTCTGGGCCTTCGGGGATCAGCCGTTCCTCGTCGCCGAGAGCCGTACGTACACCTATGGCGAGTTCTTCGCCGCCGCATCCGCGCTCGCCCGGCGGTTCGTGGAGGTGTACGGGCTCGCGCCCGGTGACCGTGCGGTGGTCGCGATGCGGAACCACCCCGAGTGGCAGATCGCCTTCTGGGCCGCCGAGTTGGCCGGGCTCGTCGCCGTACCGCTCAACGCCTGGTGGACCGAGGACGAGTTCGCGTACGCCCTGGACGACTGCCGGCCCCGCGTGCTGCTGGTCGACGGTGAGCGGCTGGGGCGTGTCCTGCCGTGGGCCGGGCGGCTGGCGGAGCCGGACGGGGGCTCGCGGCCGTGGATCGTCGCCTTCCACTACGACGACCCGTCCCGTAGCCAGATCCCGTACCAGATCCCGTACGAGCGTTTTGAGCGCTACGACGAGCTGCCCGCCGCCGATCCCGCGCTCGGCCCGCCCGATGTGGAGATCCGCCCCGAGGACGACGCCACGATCATCTACACCTCGGGCACCACGGGCCGTCCCAAGGGTGCGGTGGCGACGCATCTCGCGCAGGTCGGCGCCATGATGAACCCCCTTTACCACGCTGCCGCCTCCGCCCTGGCGCGTGGCGCTGTCCCCGGTCAGGGGCCCGCGCCCGTGGCGCTGATGACCTTCCCCTTCTTCCACGTGGCCGCCTTCACCAGCGTTTATGCGGCGATGTCCGCGGGCGGCACCCTCGTCCTGATGCGGAAGTGGGACGCGGAGAAGGCCCTGGCGGTCATCCGTACGCACGGCGTCACGCACTACGCGGGCGTGCCCGCCACCGCGCTGCAGCTGCTCGAAGCGGCCGAGCGCAGCGGCGACGGCCTGGAGAGTCTGGCCATGCTCAGCACCGGAGGCGCCGCCGCTCCGCCCGACCTCGTACGCACTGTCCTGGCCCGGCACAGCGGGCGGATCGAGCCCCGGAACGGATACGGGCTGACCGAGACGAGCGGCGGCGTACTGGCGAACTTCGGCGCGGAGTACCGCGCCCACCCCGGGAGTGTCGGCCGCCCGACGCCCGCCACCGAGGTGCGCATCGCGGACCCGGCGGGCCGGGCGGTGGCCGACGGGGACGTCGGCGAGCTGTGGCTGCGCGGGCAGGCGCTCGTCCGCGGGTACTGGAACGCCCCCGAGGCCACCGCGGCCGCCTTCCGGGACGGCTGGTTCAGGACCGGGGATCTCGCGACCGTCCACGAGGGGCGGGTCAGCATCGTGGACCGGATCAAGGACGTGGTCGTACGGGGCGGCGAGAACGTGTACTGCGTCGAGGTGGAGGCCGCTCTGCACGCGCATCCCGATGTGCTCGACGCGGCCGTGCTCGGGGTCGCGCACCCGGTCCTCGGCGAGGAGGTCGCCGCCGTGGTGCAGCTGCGGGACGGCAGCGAGGCCACGCCCGACGCGCTCCGGGCGCATGTCGGGGAGTCGCTGGCCGCCTTCAAGGTCCCCGCGTACGTCTTCGTACGGGCGGAGCCGCTGCCCCGCAACGCGACGGGCAAGGTGCTCAAGCGCGAGCTGCGCGGGCCCGTACAGGAGCAGGTGTCGCAGGCCGGCTGATCCGCGCAGGCCGGCTGATCCGTCAGCTGATCCGTCGGCTGATCCGCCGGGAGGGCTTCCACCGGGGTGGCCGGCCGGCAGGGGCTGTCGTGTCGTGGGGGACTGGCCGATGGGGACGGGGGCCAGCGCCTCAGGCCGGCTCGCCTCAGGAGCGGGTGATGCGTACCCGGTAGTCCCCGGACTTGTCCTTGCCGGTGATGTTGATGATGATCCCGTGCGCCGCGTCGGTGAAGGTCTGGCCCACCGTGTACGGGGCGTCCGACAGTTCCGCCTGCACATTGGCGCGCAGGGTGCAGCCGCCGCTGTCCGGGGTGCTGTCCCGGACGGAGACCGGGCCCTGGCCGGTGTCGACGTCGCCGTCGACGCGGTAGACGAGCACCCCCGGGCGGCACACCGCGTCGTCGTTGCCCGCCCGGGTCCGGACCTCGACCACATAGGCGGCGGACTCGGACATCGGGATCACCGCGAGTTTGGTGCCGCCGCGCGTCTCCAGCGGGGAGAGCGCCGCCTCGTGGGTGCCGGGCGTCGGCGCGCAGCTGACCTGGCTGTCGTCCAGCCAGCCGAGCTTCCACTTGTGCCACCCCAGCATGTCGTTGTTGGCCCCCCAGTCCTCGGACATGATGTCCCAGTGCCCGACCGAGCCGCCGCCGCTGGAGGTGTAGAGGTCGGGGAGGCCGAAGGTGTGGCCGTTCTCGTGCGGCAGGACGCGGTAGCCGGTGTGGCGGTACGAACCCGATCCGTCGTCCTGGCGGCTGTAGATGAACGACATGTTGGAGAGCTTGACGCCGTCCGCGACGGGCGCCTCGTCGTTGCCGGAGAACGTCACCGAGAGCACGGTGTCCAGCGCGGAGGGGCCCGCGTTCGGCGTGGCCAGCACGTTGATGATGTCGTACTTGCGGAAATCCACCTGCTGGTCGGCGGCCTTCACGATGTCCTGGGCGAGCCGCCGGTAGCCCGGCTGGTACGGGGAGCCCCGCTGTATTCCGTACGAGCTGAACGGCGACGGCATCCGCAGCCAGCGCTTGACGGGGGCCTCGGGGCGGTAGTCGAGCCGCCCGTAGGAGCTGGTGCGGTACCAGTTCGAGGTCTGCGGGAAGAACTCGCCGTACCGCTTCATCGCGGGCTCGGACCCGTGCGCGTCCGGGAAGTCGATCATGAGGGTGAGGGCGTGGACGGAGCCGGTCGAGTGGGCGTAGCCCGGTGCGGTGGGCAGCCCCTCGGACATCTGCACCCCCAGCGCGCCGCCGATCCGGCACGGGCCGAGCGATACGGCGGAGCCGCCGTGGTCGGCGCGTACGGAGAGCCGGCCGGTGGTGGCCGCGGGACCTCCCGGCGGGGTCCGCTGGATCAGGGTGGTGCTGCCCGATGTCAGCGCGGCCAGTGCCAGCGTGGCCAGGGTGACGATGGCCAGCGGGCGGCGGGGGGAACGTATCCGGCAGCGGGGGGTCCGTGAACGGCCGGAGGGGCTGCCGCTCGACCTGGGGCGGGTCTGATGCATGCCTTCGCCTTCGGGCCGCGGCAGCCGACGGTTCCGAGCTGCACTCGTTCGATCACCCTGTGTCGGGTGAGGCGGGTGCGCGCGCTGGGTGGGCCGATCGTGAACATTCCGGGCACTTGGGGCGTGACGCAGGTCACATGTGGCTGGGGAAATAACCGGGGACCGTTTCCCCGTTTGAACCGGTGTTACAGCGAACCGGGGAGACCCTCCCCGGTTACGGGAACCAGAACTGTCCGGGAACGAACCGGAACCAGATCGGGAATGAGAAGGGAAGCGCCGTGGAAACCGCCACCGCCGTCCGGCCGCGCATCAGGGCCGACGCCCTGCGCAACCGGGAGCGGATCGTGTCGGCCGCGCGTGAGATGTTCGTGGAGTACGGGCCGGATGTGCCGCTCGACGAGATCGCCCGCCGGGCCGGCGTCGGCAACGCCACGCTCTACCGCAACTTCCCGGACCGGATCGAACTCTTCCGGCATGTGGTTCTCTCCGTCATGGCCCGCCTCGCGGACCAGGTGGAGGCGGCCATCGCCGAAGAGCCCAGCAGTTTCGCCGCTCTCCGCCGTTTTGTGCACGCGGCCGCCGAGGAGAAGATCGGTGCGCTGTGCCCGATGCTCTCCGATGGCTTCGACCGCGCGGACACGGAGATCATGGCGGCGCGCGACCGGCTCGCGGAGTCCGTGGAGGACCTCATGGGCCGTGCGCGCGAGGAAGGGCAACTGCGCTCCGACGTCGCCGTCGGGGATCTGTTCGTCGCCCTCTCCCAGCTCACCCGGCCACTGCCGGGCGCGGGCTGCCTGGGTCTCGACCGCTTCGTCCACCGGCATCTGCAGCTGTTCCTCGACGGGCTTCAGGCCTCCGCGCGGACGGTACTTCCTGGGTCACCGGCGACTCTTGAAGACCTGCGCCGTCCGTCGTAACGCAGCCGTAATGCCCCAGCTCCACGCTTGAACTCGCCCGGCTCCACGCTTGAACACACCGAAGCCTGCACGCCGTTGCACGCCGTTTGAATGTGAACACGATGCTCGATCTCGACGTTTGATCACGACGCCTGAACAGGACGCCCGATGCACGCCTGACCTCGATGCCTGACGCCCGCGTACGCGCCTGAAGTGCGCGCCCGGAGCGCACACCGCTGACGCACGCCCGCGAGACGCACGCCCGCGGGTTCTCCCGACTTCCGTTCTGACCTCTCCGCACCCTTAGGTGGCTACCGCCATGTCAACATCCATGTCTACATCCATGTCGAAAAACACCGACATATCACCCCCTGATCCGAATCGCTGGAAGGCACTCGTCTTCATCGCCCTGGCGCAGCTGATGGTGGTGCTCGACGCGACGATCGTGAACATCGCGCTGCCGCACGCCCAGGTCGACCTGGGCATCTCGGACGCCAATAAGCAGTGGGTCATCACGGCCTACGCCCTCGCCTTCGGCGGGCTCCTGCTCTTCGGTGGCCGCATCGGCGACCTGTGGGGCCGTAAGCGGGCCTTCGTCATCGGGCTGCTCGGCTTCGCCGCGGCGTCCGCTGTCGGCGGTGCCGCCGCGAACGAGGCGATGCTGCTCACCTCCCGGGCCGCGCAGGGCGTCTTCGGCGCGCTGCTCGCACCGGCCGCGCTGTCGCTGCTTGCCGTGACCTTCACCGATGCCAAGGAGCGCGCCAAGGCGTTCGGCATCTTCGGAGCCATCGCCGGTGGTGGCGGCGCCGTGGGCCTGCTGCTCGGCGGATTCCTCACCGAGTACCTGGACTGGCGCTGGACGTTCTTCGTCAACATCCCGTTCGCTGCCGTCGCCGCGCTCGGTGCGTACTTCGTGATCCGTGAGCCCGCGGGCGGCCGCAACCGTTCGCCGCTGGACATCCCCGGTGTCCTGCTCTCCACGTCGGGTCTGGTCTCGCTGGTGTACGGCTTCACCCGCGCCGCGTCCAACGGCTGGTCCGACCCGGTCACGATCGGCCTGTTCGTCGCCACCGTCGTCCTGCTCGGAGCGTTCGTTGCCGTCGAGTCGAGGGTCAAGGCCCCGCTGCTGCCGCTGCGCGTGGTCGCCGACCGCAACCGCGGTGGCATCTACGCCTCGCTCGGCCTGGCCATCATCGGGATGTTCGGTCTCTTCCTCTTCCTGACGTACTACCTCCAGGTCGTGCAGGGCTACTCCTCGGTCAGGACCGGCTTCGCCTTCCTGCCGATGGTCGCCGCCATGATCACGGGCTCCACGCAGATCGGCGCCCGGCTGATGACCCGGGTGCCCGCCCGGTTCCTGATGGGTCCCGGCTTCGCCGTCGCGGCCGTCGGGATGCTGCTGCTGACCCGTATCGAGGTCGGTTCCTCGTACGCCACGGTGATCCTGCCGGGCGTGGTGCTGCTGGGCCTCGGCATGGGTACGGCGTTCATGCCCGCCATGTCACTCGCCACGCACGGCATAGCACCGCGCGACGCGGGTGTCGCCTCGGCGATGGTCAACACCTCGCAGCAGGTGGGCGGCGCGATCGGTACGGCGCTGCTGAACACGATCGCCGCCTCCGCCACCACCGCGTACCTCGTGGGGCACGCGGCGGCCGGCGGCAACCCGAAGCTGGTCCAGGCCCAGGCGCTGGTGCACGGCTACACGAACGCGATCTGGGTGGCGGTCGGCATCCTCGCGATCGCCTCGGCGATCGCGCTGACGTTCATCAACGCCGGTCGTCCGTCGGTCACTCCGACGGCCTCGGGCTCCGGTTCCGGGGACTCCGACGCGGTCGAGGACGAGGTGCGGATCCCGGTGATCGCGCACTGAGCCAGGTCGCCACGGCACGGAAGGTCTGACCGGGCACGGAGGATCTGACCGGTTGCGGAGGTCTGACCGCGTACAGAAGGTCGGCCGGTTACGGAAAGTCTGACCGGTTACGGAAGTTCTGCCCTGGTTTCGCAGGGACGTCTCAGCAGTGGAGGCGTCAGCGGAGCCAGGGCAGATCCGCGTCCTCATCCTGTGGCTGGAGCCCCTCGGCCATCACGCGCATGATCTCGCCGAGCTGGCCGATCTGTTCGGGCGAGAGCCGGTCGAACAGTGCCTGCCGTACGGCATCGACATGGCCGGGCGCGGTCCGCTCCAGCACCTTCGTGCCGGCGGGCGTCAGGACCGCGTTCTGGCCGCGCTTGTCGGACGGGCAGTCCTCGCGGCGCACCCAGCCGTTCCGCTCGAGCCGCGCTATCGCGTGCGAGAGCCGGGAGCGGGTGATCTTCGCGTCCATCGCCAGCTCGGTCATCCGCATCCGCCGCCGGGGCGCCTGGGAGAGCTTCACGAGCAGCCCGTAGTAGATGTGCGGCATCCCGGCGTCCCGCTGCAACTGGCGGTCGAGGTGATCCTCCAGGAGCGTGGTGGCATGGAGGTACGCGCGCCAGATGCGCTGCTCGTCGTCGTTGAGCCAGCGCGGTTCGTCAGGGGGCGGTGCCGAGGTCATGTGCTCCACTGTACGACTCTTTCTTGAATATTAAACTAGATGCGGCTAAGGTCTGATCCTGAGTAGATGCTTGAGGATTCAAGTAATGGAGTTGTCGCCCATGACCGCCATCGCCCCCGAACGCATGCCCGCCCTCTATCTCTCCCATGGCGCACCCCCGCTCGCCGACGATCCGGTCTGGCCGGGCCAGCTCGCCGACTGGTCCGCCGGTCTGCCACGCCCCAAGGCCATTCTGATGGTCTCCGCGCACTGGGAGGATGCCCCGCTGGCGCTCGGTGCGACCGAGACCGTCCCGCTGGTTCATGACTTCTGGGGTTTTCCTGAGCGGTACTACGGGGTGCGGTACGACGCCCCCGGTGCGCGCCCTTGCTGGCCGAGAGCGTACGGAAGCTGCTGCGCGGCGCGGGTCATCCGGTCCAGGACGTCCCCGACCGGGGCCTCGACCACGGTGCGTACGTCCCGCTGGTCGAGATGTTCCCGGACGCCGGTATACCCGTACTCCAGATCTCCATGCCGACGCTCGACCCGCGGAAGCTGATGGAGATCGGGCGCAGGCTCGCCCCGCTGCGGGACGAAGGCGTGCTGATCGTCGGCAGCGGCTTCTTCACCCACAACCTGGCCGCGCTGCGGCACGAGGGCATCCCCGGCTGGTCCGCCGAGTTCGACGCCTGGGGGCGGGAGGCGCTGGAGGCGCAGGACATCGACGGGCTGCTCGACTTCGAGAACAAGTCCCCGTCCGGGCGGCTCGCCCACCCCCGTACCGAGCACTTCGCGCCGCTGTTCGTGACGCTCGGGGCGGCGGGGGACGGGCTGGAGAGCCGGCGAGACGTGATCGACGGCTTCTGGATGGGGCTGGCGAAGCGCTCGGTGCAGTTCGGGTAGGGGCGGGCCGGGTCTTGCCCGCCGGGCTGCTGTCCGTTCCTGCTGGGCTGCCGCCGGGCTTCTGCCGGAGTGCTTCCTGCTGGGCTGCTTCCTGCCGGATTGCCGCTCGGTGGGCTGCTTCCTCCTGGGCTACTCCTCGCCGAGCTTCTTCTCGTACCAGGCGACGTCGTGGTAGACGCCGAACTTCCGTCCCACCTCGCGGTACGTGCCCACCGGCGTGAAGCCGAAGCGTGCGTGCAGTGCGGCGGATGCCTCGTTGGGCATGGTGATACCGGCGTACGCCCGGTGGACGTCCTCGTCGCTCAGCGCCTCGAACAGCGCCTTGTAGAGCATCGTGCCGATCCCGCGCCCCGCCACGCCGGGGGCGCAGTACACGGTCACCTCGACGGACGTGGCGTACGCGGCCTTCGGCCGGAACGCGCTGCTGGTTGCGTACCCCAGAATCCGGGCAGACGGTACCTCCTGCGCAACCAGTAGCCGGTGTGGGCCGTCTTCAGGGTGGGAGAGCAGCCACGGACGGCGTTCCTCGGGGGTGAAGACATTCGTGTCGAATGTGATCGCAGTCTCACGGACGTAGTGGTTGTAGAGGTCGGTGAGGTCCTGGAGATCCGCCTCCTCGCCGGGCCTGACCTGCATTTCCGTACGCTGCGAAGGCATCCGCTCTCCCTTGGTGGCCGGACAGGGTACTGCATGATCACTAAAAACAGAGCGGGTCATGGGAATTCTGTCCGGATTCCAGTCGTTGTTTCCATCAGACGCAGGACACCGGCGAGGGTGTTCTGCGCCACACCAAGTCACTGAACGCCAGGTGGCTGAACACCAAGTCACTGACCAAGCCACCGATTCGCGACCTCATCACGTTACTCACGTTAGGGAGCACGCATGGCAACCCGTGCCGTCGCCCGTCGATCCGACAGGGCAAGCAGCGTTCGCGCCGTAGGCGGGGAGATCGCCGACCGCGACCTGGTCGGCATGTACCTCGACGAAATAGCACGTACGCCACTGCTCGACGCCGAAAAGGAGGTCGAGCTGTCCCAGACCATCGAGGCCGGGGTGTACGCCCAGCGGATCCTCGACGGTTCCGTGGACAGTAAGGCGGGTGGGGCCTCGCGTGACGAGCTGGAGGCGCTGATTGCCGCCGGGGAGCGCGCCAAGGACGTCTTCATCCGGTCCAACCTGCGCCTGGTCGTCGCTGTGGCCCGCCGCTATCCGCGAGCGGGTCTGCCGCTGCTCGACCTGATCCAGGAGGGCAACGCGGGTCTGGTGCGCGCGGTCGAGAAGTTCGACTACGCCAAGGGCTTCAAGTTCTCCACGTATGCGACCTGGTGGATCCGGCAGGCCATCACCCGGTCGATAGCCGATCAGTCGCGCACCATCCGGCTCCCTGTCCACCTGGTGGAGGAGCTGGGCCGGATCCGCCGTGTCCAGCGCGAATTCAACCGCGAGCACGGCCGTGACCCGGAGCACGAGGAGATCGCCGCCGAGCTGGACACCAAGCCGGCGCGTGTGAGCGATGTGCTGGACTGGGCCCGTGACCCGGTCAGCCTGAACATGCCGGTGGACGACCAGGGCGAGACCCAGTTCGGCGACCTCCTGGAGGACACGTCGGCGGTGTCGCCCGAGCAGTCCGTGATGACGCTGCTGCGCAGTGAGGAGCTCGACGAACTGATCGGCAGGCTCGATCACCGCACGGCTTCGATCATCAAGATGCGCTTCGGCATCGACGACGGCCGGGAGCGGACGCTGACCGAGGTCGGCAAGGAACACGGGCTGACGCGTGAGCGGATCCGCCAGATCGAGAAGCACGCGCTGCTCGAACTGAAGAAGATGGCCGACGACGTGGGCTTCGACGCGGCGGCGTGAGCTGCCCGCACGGTCATCCGGTTACTCGGTCCTCAACCGCTCGGTCACCAGTCACTCGATACCTGGCTGCTCGGTCACCAGTCACTCGATACCCGGTTGCTCGGTGGTCCCGTCGGCCCGTCACTACGCGGCCCTCTTCGGCCCTGTACCGACCGGCCCCCGTACCGACCCCGCTTGCCGGGACTCCGACGGCCAGACCCCCGACCGCCAGAGCCCCGACCGCCGGACGGTGCCTGCTGAGGCGCCGTCCGGCGATTGTTTGACAGGGGTCTCGGCTGGGTCCCGGCTCAGGCCGGCGGCCGTTCGTTCAGACGCCGCTGAGGGCTGGTTCCCGGGGCGTCTCGCCCGCGTCGGGGTCCCCTTCGACGCCCATGTCGATGTCCGTGTCGGCGCCCATGTCGATATCCCTGTCGATGGCCGCGTCCGCCTCGCTGCCCGCGGGCGCCCGCTTCGGCAGGGCGAACATCAGCAGGAAGATCACGCCGAGCACCCCGGCCACCCACCACAGCGAGTCCATGAACGCGTGGACGAAGGCGGGCCCGGTCGCGCTCGGTGCCAGCCGGTCGCTGATCGACCCGAAGAACACCACGGACACCAGGCCGAGCCCCAGCGCATTGCCCATCTGCTGCACGGTGTTGATCAGCCCGGAGGCCGACCCGGCGTGCTCCTTCGGGACGTCCGCGAGTACCTCGTCCGTCAGAGGCGCGACGATCAGCCCCATGCCGATCCCCATGACCACCAGCGGCAGCGCCATCTGCCAGGACGCGATCGCCGTCCCGTACCGGTCCGCCTCCCAGATGTAGAGCAGCAGCCCGGCCGCCATCAGCAGCGCGCCCGTCTGGAGCACCTTGCGGCCGAAGCGCGGCACCAGCTTCTGTACGGAGATACCGGCGGCCGCCGAGACCGCGACCGAGAACGGGATCCCCGTGGTCCCGGCCCGCAGCGCGCTCCAGCCGAGGCCGATCTGCATGTACAGCGTCCAGACCAGGAAGAAGATGCCCAGCGCCACACCGAACGTGGCCTGCACGGCGATACCGGCCGCGAAGCTCTTCACCTTGAACAGCTCCAGCTCGACCAGCGGCGAACCGTCCTTCCGCGCCTTCAGCCGCTCGTACGCGACGAGCCCTCCGAACACCACGACGCTGCCCGCCATCGAGACGTAACCCCAGACCGGCCAGCCCAGCTCACGGCCGCGCGTCAGCGGGTAGAGCAGCATCAGCAGACCCACCACGACGAGCAGCACACCGACGATGTCCAGCCGGAGGGCCTTGGGAGCCTTGGACTCGGTGATGAACCTGCGTCCGAGCAACAGCCCGACCAGCCCGACCGGCAGGTTGATCAGGAAGATCGGGCGCCACTCCAGACCGGCGATGTTCCACTCGGTGAGCAGCGCGCCGAGCAGCGGGCCGGAGACCGCGCCAAGACCGACGATCGCGCCGAACAGCCCGAAGACCTTGCCGCGCTCCTGCGCCGGGAAGGTGGCGTGCACGATCGAGAGAACCTGCGGCACCATCAGCGCGGCCATCGCGCCCTGCAGGATGCGTGAGGCGACCAGCATCTCGGGGTTGGCCGCGAAGCCGCACAGCGCGGATGCCAGCGTGAAGCCGCCTATCCCGATGAGGAAGAGCTTCTTGCGGCCGTGGATGTCGCCGAGCCGGCCGCCCGTGATCAGCCCGGCGGCGAAGGCGAGTGCGTAACCGGCGGTGATCCACTGGATCTGGCCGAACGAGGCGCCGGTGTCCTTCTGGATGGACGGGATCGCGATGTTCACGATCGTGACGTCGACGAGGTCCATGAAGGCCGCGGTCATCACGATGGCGAGAGCCAGCCATCTGCGGCGGTCCGCCCTGGTCGCGGCTTGTGCGGTCTGTGCGGTCTGTGCATCCAGCGTGGTGGGCTGGGGTGTTGAGATCATGCGGGGAAGTTAACTTGCATATAGGTCAACCTATGTCCCACTTCCCGGGCATCCTGACTGTCATGACGGACACTCCGGTACGGCTGCTGCACCTTCTCTCGCTGCTCCAGACTCCGCGCGAATGGCCCGGTGGTGAACTCGCCGAGCGCCTCGACGTCAGCAGGCGCACGGTCCGGCGCGACATCGACCGGCTGCGCGACCTCGGCTATCCCGTCCAGGCCACGATGGGGGCCGAGGGCGGCTACCGGCTGGTGGCGGGCAAGGCGATGCCCCCGCTGGTCCTCGACGACGAAGAGGCGGTGGCCATCGCGGTCGGGCTGCGCGCCGGGGCCGGGCACGCGGTCGAGGGCATCGAGGAGGCCTCCGTACGGGCCCTGGCCAAGCTGGAACAGGTGCTGCCGTCCAGGCTGCGCCACCGGGTCGCCACACTCCAGGCCGCCACGATCCCGCTGACCAGCGGCGACGGTGCGACGGTCGCCCCGGACACGCTGACGGTGATCGCGGGCGCGGCCACCGGTCCCGAGCGGCTGCGCTTCGGCTACCGCGCCGGGAACGGTACGGAGACGAAGCGGCTGGTCGAGCCGTACCGGCTGGTCTCCACCGGGCGCCGCTGGTATCTCGTGGCGTACGACATCGACCGCGAGGACTGGCGTACGTTCCGGGTCGACCGGGTGAGCCGGCCGTTCGCGACCGGGGCGCGGTTCGTCCCGCGTGAGCTGCCCGTGGGTGATGCGGCGGAGTTCGTCAGCCGGTCGCTTTCGCGACGCCAGCCCTCGGTGGATCTCGACGTCACCTTCGAGGCCCCGGCGGAGTTCGTGGCGGCCCGGCTGCCGAACGGGATGGGCACGCCCGAGGTGCTGGGCGAACGCCGCTGCCGGCTCAGGGCGCCGGTGGCGGACTCGCTGGAGTGGCTGGGGCTGCGACTCGCGGTGGTGGACGCGGAGTTCACCGTGCACCACCCGCCCGAGCTGGTGGAGTACCTGGCGGAACTGGGGGCCCGACTGGGCCGCGCGGCGGGAGCAGGGGGCCGGCCGACCGCCCGATGACGGGCCAGCGGGCGCCGAGGGGCTGGGTCCTGCGGCGCGTGAAGCCCTACGGTGCTGGGCCTCGCGGGGCACGAAGGGCTACGGGGGAGGGCCACGGGGTGGGGCTACGGGACGGGGCTACGGGGTGGGGCTCAGCGCACGCGGGCGCGGAGCTCCATCGCCGTGCGGGCCTCGCTCTGTGACGTGTACACCTCGCACATATGGCGTCCGTCGGGCGTCGCGGTGTGCTCGACCTCCCAGAGGCTGATCTCCTGGCCGTCGAGCAGCAGGAAGGCGTGCTCGTAGAGGGTGAAGGCCGCGGGGCCGACGCTCTCGAAGCGGCACTGGCTGCCGAGGGCCTGGCTGATCTGATGGGCGAACGCGGAACGCAGCAGCCGGGCGGTGTCCTCACCGGGGCAGTCCGGATTCTCCGCACGGCGCAGCACCCGGCGGGCGTGGTCGGCCGACCGGTCGGCCGCATACGTCCTGGCCACTGCGGGCGGCGGCGCCGACTGGAGCGCCGTCAGGATCCCGAGGTCGTCCTCCGGGTCGTCGTCGGGGAACATCGCGGCGGCATCCGCCCCGCGGATCCGGGTCACGGCGAGTCTGGCCTCCGCCTCGCCCGGATACAGCTCGTACTGCGGGCCCGCACCCGTACCCGTCTCGTACACCAGCTCCCACAGCGCCAGATCGGTGCCGTCGGCGAGGAGGAACGTGTGCCGGTACGTCTCGCGGTGCAGCCCGGCGCCCGAGCTGTGGTGCGAGGAGTGCAGCGCTGTGCTGTGCGCCAGCGCGAAGCCGAGCCGCTCGACGGTGGCGTCGGGCAGCTCGAAAGCGTTCAGGGCGCGGCCGAGGAGTCGCGCGAGGTGCTCCTCGGTCGTCTCATGCGAATGGCTCAAGGTCTCTCCAGGCCGTCGCGGCAAGTCATGAGGTTGGGACTCAACGTAGTCCCTGGGTCTGACAACGTGGCCTTCGTTCGGCAAAACGAAGGGGGCGTGCGGAAAATTCCCGGGCGCCCCACCAACTCACGTGTCGGGTAAGTCAGTAGATGCCGTGTCAGTTCGCACCGGTTCCTGCTCCCGTCCCGTACAGATCGCGGTGGGCCGGGAACCACCCGCCGGGTCCCTCCACCGACTCCGCCGCCCGGACGGCGCGCACCACGGCCCGGCTCAGTGCGTCGGCACCCGCGGCCAGTACTTCGTTGAGGACGCTCAGGTCGGGGCGGTGCCCCGTGCCGGTGGCAAGTGCGAAGACGGTATCGCCGTCATGCAGGAGATGGACGGGCCGCACCGCACGCGCGAGGCCGTCGTGCGCGGTTCCGGCCAGCTTCTGCGCCTGGGCGCGGGTGAGTTCGGCGTCGGTGGCCACGACGGCGATGGTGGTGTTCAGCGGGGGGCGCGCATTGCGCCCGCGCGCCAGAGTCAGCTGCCGCTGCGCCTTCTCATGGACAGCGGCGGCGGGGTATTCGGGCCGGCCCTGGCCGTACTCGCCGTAGAGCACCCCCGTCAGCGGATCGATCGGTGAGCCCGCCGCGTTCACCACGGCGAGGGCCCCCACGGTGACGCCGGACGGGAGCGTGATGCTCGCCGAGCCGACGCCGCCCTTGAGCCCGCCGGCCACCGCGCCCGTACCGGCGCCGACGCTGCCCTGTTGGACCGGTGTGCCCGGCGCCGTTTCCGCCGCGGCTTCCACGGCCGCGCGCCCGGTCGATGCGTCCGGCCTGGCCCGCCAGTCGCCGCCGCGGCCCAGATCGAAGACGCACGCGGCGGGGACGACCGGTACGACCTGGGAGGGGTCGGGCCCGACCTGGAAGCCGCGGCCCTGTTCCTCCAGCCAGGCCATCACGCCGGAAGCGGAGTCCAGCCCGTACGCGCTGCCGCCCGTCAGGACGATGGCGTCGACGCGCTGCACCAGGTTGCGTGGATCGAGGGCGTCCGTCTCCCGGGTGCCAGGGCCGCCGCCGCGTACGTCCACGGCGGCGACCGCACCGCCGGGCGGAGCCAGGACGACAGTGGTGCCACTCAGCGCACGTTCGCCGGGAACCTGCGCGTGTCCGACCCGGAGTCCGTCCACGTCGGTGAGCGAGTCCGAGCCTGAGCTGTCCGAGCCTGAGCTGCCCGAGCCCGAGCCCGAGCCCGAGCCGGCACCGGTGTCGGTGGGTGAGTGTGCGGGTGTGGTCTGCGAGCCGGCTGTGCGGGCCGTGTCCTCGGGGCGCTCTGACGGGGTGTCTGCTGCGGTCATGCCCCCATGGGACCACTGCTGCCTGTGATGTGGCGCCCTTGCCCTCCTCTTGCCCTCCTGGTCCTGATCCTGGACCTGGCCCGGCCCCCTGTCCGTGTCCCGTTGTGTTCTCTCCGCCCCACGATGGCCGGTTCGGCATCTGAATGAAGCTCACCCATCTGCGGCGCAGAAAACGCATAAAACGGATATTGCCGACTACGGTGACGCAGTGACCGAGCCGCCTTCCACCCCCGCCGCTCCGCCGCACCCCAACCCCGTACGCCCGGTCCCCGTACGCCCCGTCTCCGTACACACGGTCTCCGTACGCGCGACGACCGCGGGCACCGTGGTCTCGCTCCTGCTCATCGTGGCCATCGTGCTGGGCAGCCGCTTCCTGCACGACTTCGACTCGGCCCTGCTGCCGTACGCCGTCGCCAGCGTCTTCCTCGCCTTCGGCGTCGCCTACCGGTACACCGTCTGGGTCTCCGCACCCGGCGCCCGCAGACTCTTCAACAAGGGCTGGAGCAGCTTCTTCTCGCGCGCCAACGTCCGCAGGGCGCCCACGGCCCTGCCGAAGATGATCGTCACCTACCTCGGCTTCCAGAAGTTCCTCGGCGCCCGGTCGCACGCCCGCTGGGCCGCCCACCAGTTGATCTTCTGGGGCTGCATCCTCGCTGCGCTGATCACCTTCCCACTTACCTGGGGCTGGTTCACCTTCACATCGGGCAGCGGCTCGGGGCCCGGGTACGAGATGCGGATCTGGGGCTTCAAGATCCTCGGGTTCGACTCGCTGAACATCCTGGGCTGGCTGATGTTCCACGGCCTCGATGTCGCGGCCGTTCTGGTCATCCCCGGGGCCTCGTACTTCCTGTGGCGACGGATGAAGGACCGGGGCGCGATGACGGGACAGCGCTTTGCCTACGACCTGGTACCGCTGCTCGCACTGATCGTCATCTCTGTGACAGGCCTCCTCCTCACCTTCTCGTCGGTCTTCCTGCACGGCGGGGGCTATGAGTTCCTCGCCGTTCTGCACATGGTCTCGGTGATCTTCACTCTCATCTACATCCCGTTCGGCAAGTTCTTCCACATCGTGCAGCGGCCCGCCGCCGTCGGGATGCAGCTGTTCAAGTACACCGCCCGCCAGGACGACCAGGTCTTCACCTGCCGCCGCTGCCACGAGCCGATCGACACCGGCCCGTATGTCGACAACCTCCGTGCCACCATGCGCGACCTGGATCTGAGCTTCGACGCCTGGGCCGAGTACTGCCCCCGCTGCAAGCGGGTACTGCGCGGCAACGCCTACCTCAGCCAAGTGAAGAAGGGCTTCAAGTGAGCACCCCGCACGCCCCGGCTGAACCGCACGGCCCCGCTGTCCCGCTCGACCCGGCCATCGCGCCGCCCGGCACCCGCAACTTCCGTGACGCGGGCGGCATCCCCGCCGACCAGTGGCGCGCCGACCAGGGCGGCGAGACGCTCGTCCCGACCCACTGCTGCTTCTGCGGGGTGCAGTGCGGCATGTACCTCCGGGTCGACAAGGGAGGCAAGGTCTTCGGAGTCGAGCCCCGCAACCACGACATCAACCGGATGCGGCTCTGCCCCAAGGGCATCAACGCCTATCAGCAGGTCAACCACCCGGACAGGCTCACCGCTCCGCTGATGCGGCGCTCCCGCGACGAGCCCTTCAGGGAGGCCTCCTGGGAGGAGGCGCTCGACTTCACCGTCTCCGAGATCCGCCGCATCCAGGGGCAGTACGGCAACGACGCCTTCGGGCTGCTCGGCGGGGCCAGCCTCTTCTCCGAGAAGACCTATCTGGTCGGCAAGTTCGCCCGGGTCGCGCTCAAGACCCGCCATGTCGACTACAACGGCAGACTCTGCATGGTCAGCGCGGCCGGTGCCAACAAACTCGCCTTCGGCATCGACCGGGCGGGCAACCCCTTCTCCGACATCCTCCTCACCGACTGCCTGCTCATCGCCGGATCGAACGTCGGGGAGTGCTTCCCCGTGATGACGCAGTACCTGTGGGGCGCCAGGGACCGAGGTGCCTCCCTCATCGTCATCGACCCGCGCGAGACGGCCATCGCCCGCACCGCCGACATCCATGTCGCGCTCAAGCCGGGCACCGACTCGGCCTTCTTCAACGCCGTGCTGAACGTGGTGATCCGCGAGGGACTCGACGACAAGGCCTTCGTCGAGGCACACGCCACCGGCTGGGAAGAGGTCCGCGCCAAGGTCGCCGAGTACACCCCGGAACGCGCCGCCGAAATCTGCGGAATCCCCGCCGGACAAGTCGTCCAGGTCGCCCGCACCTTCGCCGGTGCCGAGAGGGCGATGGCCTGGCACGCCCGGGGCATCGAGCACCACTCCCAGGGCGTCGAGAACTGCCTCTCCGTCATCAACCTCTGCGCCGCCACCGGCCACATCGGCCGCCCCGGTGCCGGCTACGGCACCATCACCGGCCAGGGCAACGGGCAGGGCGGCCGCGAACACGGTCAGAAGTCCGACCTCCTCCCCGGTGGCCGCTCGATCACGAACCCGGAGCACCGCAGGCAGATCTGCGAGATCTGGGGCATCGAGGAGCCCGAACTCCCGCCCGCGGGAACCTCGATGATGGAAATGGTCTGGCAGATGCAGCGCCAGGAGATCCGCGGGCTCATCGGCATCTGCAACAACCCCTTCGTCTCCCTCCCCAACTACCGGGTCGTCAAGGAGGGTTATGACGCGACCGAGTTCCACGCGCAGTTCGACTTCTTCCTCTCCGAGACCGCGGCCAACGCGCATGTGGTCTTCCCCGTCACCACCTGGGCCGAGGACGACGGCGTGATGGCCAATGCCGAGGCCCGGGTCGTCAAGCACAACAAGGCGCAGGACCCGCCTCCCGGTGTACGGACCGACACCTGGGTGATCTCGCAGCTCGCCCAGCGCCTCGGCGTGGGCGGCAAGTTCACCTACGCGGGCTCCCGCGAGGTCTTCGAGGAGCTGCGCATCGCATCGGCCGGCACGGTCAACGACTACTACGGCATCACCTACGAACGTCTCGAAGAGACCGGCGGTATCGCCTGGCCCTGCCCCTCCACCGATCACCCCGGCACCCCCCGGCTGTTCGAGGACGGCACGACGTACCACCCCGACGGCAAGATCCATCTGCAAGTCGTCGAATGGCACCCGCCGATGGACCCGTACGACGACGAGCACCCCATGTCGCTCACCACGGGCCGCACGGTCGCCCACTTCCTCTCCGGCAACCAGACCCGCAGGCTCGGCGCACTGGTCGAGCAGACACCGCGCCCCTGGGTGGAGGTGCACCCGTCCCACGGCTTCGCCTCCGGCGATCCGGTGCGGGTCGTCACCCGGCGCGGCAGCGAGGTCTTTCCCGCGCTGGTCACCGAGGCCATCCGGCCCGACACCGTCTTCATCCCGTACCACTGGCCCGTTCCCACTGCCGCCAATGCCCTCACCATCGATGCTCTCGACCCCCGTTCCAAGATTCCCGAGTACAAGGTCTGCGCCTGCCGTATCGAGGCTGCCGAGCGGGTCGACGAGGTCCCCGCACCGCCTGTCGCGCCCGGTGGCACGGCCTATCCGGAGACGCAGATCTCCCGCACCGACCCCCTGCCGCCCTCGGCCCCGCAGGGGCGTGGCACGGCGGAGAGGAGCTGAGTCCCGCCATGATGGGCAGAACGATCTTTATCGATCCCGGGCGCTGCATCGGCTGCCAGGCCTGTGTCTCCGCGTGCCGTGAGTGCGATTCGCACCGGGGCAAGTCGATGATCCACCTCGACTACACCGATCCCGGCCAGTCCGTCGCCTCCCTTCCCACGGTCTGTATGCACTGCGAGGACCCGGTCGCTCCCTGCGCCGAGGTCTGTCCGGCCGACGCGATCCTGGTGACCGCCGACGGTGTGGTGCAGCAGGCCGACACCACCCGCTGCATCGGCTGTTCCAACTGCGTCAATGCCTGCCCCTTCGGCGTACCGAAGATCGACCTTCAGGCGAAGCTCCAGCTGAAGTGCAACCTCTGCTACGACCGCACCGCGTACGGTCTCGCCCCCATGTGCGCCACGGTCTGCCCGACCGGGGCGCTGTTCTACGGAACGCTGGAGGAGCTCCAGGCGGAGCGCCCCGGTGTCCAGGTGGCCGACTCCTTCGCGTTCGGCGATGTCGTGGTCAAGACCGGTGTCGCGATGGTGGTCCCCGCCGAGAAGGTCCAGTGGCCGGTGCCGGGCGGGCTTCCTGTTGTCGAGGTCAATGGAGTCGATGTGAGAGAGACACCGGGTGTCGGTGGCTCCGGTGGTGCCCGTGGGGTCATGGGGTCCAGTCCTGTTTGTGGGGTTGTCGGTTCCAGTGGTTCTGATGGTGTCGGTGGTTCGGGCGGGTCCGACGGTGCCGGTGGCGCGGGGAGCGGGGACGGCGGGCGATGAGCGTCACCCAGCAGCCGCCCGGTCAGCAGCCGCCGGGCCAGTCATCGTCGGGCGGTGACTCGATGGACAACGGCGGGGCCCGTGAGGCGCTGCACGACCGGATCAGCGCGGACTCGCTCACCACGCGCCGCGACTATCTGCGGATCGTCACCACTGTCTCCGGGGGCCTCGCCGTCGGTGGCCTCGGTGCCGCCGGGGGAGTGCTGAAGCGGCACGGCGACAGCGGGACCGCTCCCACCCCCAAGAAGGTCACCGACCAGTTGCAGCCAGGAGAGTCCGTCGCCTTCCGCTTTCCCGGCGACGAGGACCGCGCCGTGGCCGTACGTCTCGCGGACGGCACCCTCGCCGGGTACTCCGCCGTCTGCACCCACCTCGCCTGCGCCGTTCTGTGGCGCAAGGACCGCGGTGCCGAGGGCGAGCTCTACTGCCCCTGCCACGAGGGCATCTTCGACGCCCGGACCGGCGAGGTCACCGCCGGTCCGCCTCCTCGGGGACTGCCCCGGGTGCTGCTCGTGGAGAGAGACGACGGCAGTGTATGGGCTCTTGCCACGGCCCGCTCCGGCGAGGACATCAAGCACGCGGTGTGCCGGCAGTTCAAGGACTCGGAGCCGGAGTCGACCGCGCGGATCGGCTGTCCCGGTGCGACGGGTGCCACACGTGAGCGTGGGGAGCAGACATGAGCGACCAGGCACCGCAGCCCGAACCACCGCAGTCCAAACCAGCGCAGTCCGACCCACGACAGCCCGGCTCACCGCAGCCCGACTCACCACAGCCCGAGCCGCCCCGCCCCGAGTACCGGCCGGGCAGTGCTCAGCCCCGCCTCAACCGGCCGCTCGCCGAACGCTATCCGCAGATCCGCGCCACCAGCGGGTACGGCGACCCGCGGATCCGGCACACCGGCCCCGGCCCCGGCGCGGGGAGCGAACAGGAGCCTGAACGCTCCTCCAAGCTGACCGCCCGGCTCGTCCTGGCGATGACGGTCGTGATCGGCCAGCTCTGGGCGCTCACGATCACCGTCAACGAGTGGATGGAGGGAAACACGGGCACCGCCTGGTGGGGCGCCGGTTTCCTCTGTCTGTCGTTTCTGGTGGTGCTCGGGCTCTGGCGCCTCGACCCGAAGGACCGGTGAAGGGCAAGGCGGGCGACGGGCCACACGTGGCGTAGGCCCTGGTGGGGGCAGGCGGAGCCGCACGACGGCCGGGCGCCGTACCCTTGCGCTATGACCACTGCCCCCGCTTCCGGCCCCGGCCCCCGTGACGACGAGGACCGCGACCCTGCGGCCCCCTCCGGCGCGACGCCGCCGGAGTCCGGGCCGAAGCCCACGTCCAAGCCGGTGTCCAAGCCCACGCCCAAGCCGGTGTCCAAGCTGGTCTTCGACGATCCGCTCGACCAGCAGTCCCCGGACGACACGGACCACGGCTGGGGCGACCAGCCGTCCGCCGGGAGCAGTGCCTCGGATCTGGCCCGCTTCCTCGACGAGAAGCCGCCGCACCACATCTGATTCAGCACAGGGTCACCGCCAGTTCCGACGTGGCTCCGGCGCCTGCCAGCGCGGTCGCCGTCGAGCGGGGCACAGCGAGGACGACGAGCGCTCCGGCGTCGGGGGAAGCGTCGCCCGGGGCGCTCGCATCCGGCACGTCCTTCACCCGGACCCCCGTCGCGACCACCCGCGCCGCCCGGGCCCTTCCCGGCGGACCCGACCCCGCCGAAGCGCCGTCGGGTGAGGCATCACCGGCCGAGGCATCACCGATCGCGATGACATCCACGTGGTCGCCCGGGGCCAGCAGCCGTACGGTCGCCGCGTCGGCAATCCGTACCGGCGCGTACACCGGCGTGGACACCGGAGCTGCGCGGTCCGAGGCCGCAGCGGCGCCCGGCGCACGGGCCCGGACGTCCGCTGCCTCGTCTGCCGTCCCGTCCGCCGCCCCGTGCTGCTCGGCGCCGGCCCGGACGCCGGCCGGGGGCTCCGCGCCCCCGGCGTCGCGTGGCGCCCAGGCAGCCAGGGCGGCAGCCGCGAGAACCAGCCCCGCCACCACCGTCCGGCGCCATCGCCCCAGAGCCCGCCGGATACGGTGCCGTCCCGGGCGCACCCGCAGCGGGGCGAACGTCGGCACTCCGCGCGGCTCGGGCGCGGACACGACCGGTACGGGCATGGGGATCAAGGCAACCACCGCCTGGTGAAGAGGAGTCTGGGGCGAACTCCTCCCACGATCCGGCGTTCCGCGACATCCTGCTGAGAGCTGTGGATTACCCGCGAGTTGTGGACAACCCACTCACCCGCGGTCCCCCACAAGCCAACCCGCCCCACCCCTCAGGACCCGCCCCACCCCTCAGGACCCGCCCCGCCCCTCAGGACCCGCCCACCCCTCAGGACCCGCCCGCCCCTCAGCTCCGAACCTCGCCGCCCCTCGGGCCAGCTGGGTTCAGTACCCACCCCTCAGGGCAGCTTGATCCCCGGGTCGACGCCGTCCAGCGCACGCGCACAGTGACACTCCTCCGACTGCTCCGCAGGCAACCCGGCCACCGCGTCGAAGAGCACCGTGCGCAGCCGGTCCACATTGGCGGCGAAGACCGTCAGCACCTCGTCGTGGGAGACGCCATCTCCTGCCTCGGCCCCCGCGTCCAGGTCCGTGACCAGCGTCATCGACGTGTAGCAGAGCCCCAGTTCGCGGGCGAGGGCCGCCTCGGGGTGCCCGGTCATGCCCACGACGGACCAGCCCATCGCCGCATGCCAGCGCGACTCGGCCCTGGTCGAGAACCGCGGCCCCTCGATGACGACCAGAGTCCCGCCGTCCACCGGCTCCCACTCCTGCCCGCGCGCCGCCGCGAGGGCGGCCTTGCGGCCGACACGGCAGTACGGGTCGGCCAGCGACACGTGCACCACGTTCGGAATGCTGCCGTCCGGCAGGGCCTGACCGTCGTAGTACGTCTGCGGGCGCGCCTTCGTACGGTCCACCATCTGGTCCGGTACGAGCAGCGTCCCCGGCCCGTACTCCGGCCGCAGCCCGCCCACCGCACACGGGCCGAGCACCTGCCGTACGCCCACGGACCGCAACGCCCAGAGGTTCGCCCGGTAGTTGATGAGGTGCGGGGGCAGATGGTGGCCGCGCCCGTGCCGGGGGAGGAACGCCACCCGGCGCCCGGCGATCTCACCGAGGAACAGGGAGTCGCTCGGCTTCCCGTACGGGGTGTCCACCGCGACCTCGGTCACGTCCTCCAGGAAGGAGTAGAAGCCGGAGCCGCCGATGACCCCGATGTCCGCTGTGGGGGCCGCGGTGTCTCCCGCGGTTGCCTGGTCTGCCGAGTTCGCCACATTCACCATGCCGGTCACACTATCCGGGGGACCGGACGTGCCCCGGACACACCGGAATCCCCACCGTCGGACGACGGCAGGGTTTCCGGGAAAACCGGTATCAGGCGGCCGAGCTGCCGCTGGAGGAGCTGCTCGACGACGAAGCCGACGATGCCGAGCCGGCCGACTTCGAGGCACCCGCCTTCGCGTCGGAGCCCGAAGAGCCGGACGAACTCGAAGAGCCCGAGGACGAGTCCGACGAGGACGACGACGAACCGGTGGGCTTGGAAGACGCCGCCGTGCTGCTCGACGAGGAGCCGCGGCTGTCGTTCCGGTAGAAACCCGAGCCCTTGAAGACGATGCCGACCGCCGAGAACACCTTTTTCAGGCGTCCATCACAGCTTGGGCATACGGTCAGGGCGTCATCGGTGAACTTCTGCACCGCCTCGAGGCCCTCGCTGCATTCGGTGCACTGATACTGATAGGTCGGCACTTGCTCCTCCTGGCACTCTCACTCAGTGAGTGCTAACGACGTTCTATAGTGACGTATTCCGCTGGATCAGTCCACTGAGACCGGCACTCGGTGACCCATCCCACGCCCTGTGCCGCGCTTGATGCCGCGCCGTATGCCGCGGCCGGCGTCCCGCGCGGTGTCGTATTCCGCGCCTTCCGGACCACCTTCCCGGCCTTCCGGACCACCTTCCCGCCCTTCCGGACGGCCGTCCCTGTCGACGGTGCTCACTGCTCCGACGGCCGATTCCACGCCCTGCTCCGAGCCCTGCTCCGAGCCCGGTTCCGAGTCGTGTCCCGCGCCCTGCTTCGCCCCCGGTCCCGCGTCGCGCGGCGTCAGCCGCGACCGCAGGGCCAGCAGGGTGAGCAGCGCCAGTACGGTGCCGCCCATCGGCACCAGGAACCCGGCGCTGGAGCTGAACGCGTCGGTCAGCTCGCCCGCCACCGAGACGGCCGCGGCCTGTCCCAGTGCCACCGAACCGGTCAGCCAGGTGAAGGCCTCGGTGCGCGCCGAATTCGGCACCAGCGTGTCCACCAGGGTGTATCCGCTGATCAGCGCGGGTGCGATGCAGAGTCCGACCAGCAGTCCGAGTCCCGCGATGAGCGGCACCGTGTGCATCGCCCAGAGCCCGGAAGCGGTGACGGCCAGCGCGGTGTACGCCACCAGCAGCCGGGACTTCGGCCCGATCTTCCAGGCGACGGCCCCGCAGACGATGCCCGCGAGCATGTTGCCCGCGGCGAAGACCCCGTACAGCACACCGTTCACACCGGGCCGGCCGATCTCCTCGGCGAACGCGGTCAGCGAGACCTGCATACCGCCGAACACCGCGCCGATCCCGAGGAACGCCACGGCGAGCACCCGTACGCCCGGCACCGACAGCGCGGAGACGTGCCGCTCGGAAGTCCGGCCGTTGGCACGTACCCGGACGGCGGGCTGGGTCCGGCGCTGCGCCGCGAAGACGAGGCCGCCGATCAGGGTCAGCGCGGCTTCGGTGATCAGCCCGGCCGCCGGGTGGATACCGGTGCACAGCGCGGTCGTCAGCACCGGGCCGATGACGAAGGTGAACTCGTCCGTCACGGATTCGAAGGCGGCCGCCGTCGACATGAGGGGCGAGCCCTCCAGCTTCGCGGCCCAGCGGGCCCGGACCATCGGGCCGACCTGCGGTACCGAAGCACCGGTCGGCACAGCGGCGATGAACAGCGCCCACAGCGGGGCGCCCGCCAGCGCGAGCACCGTCAGGGTCACCACCGAAGCGGCGTGCACGAGGACACCGGGGAAGAGCACCGCGCGCTGGCCGAGCCGGTCGGCGAGCTTGCCGCTCTGCGGCGCGAACAGCGCCATGGAGACACCCGTCACAGCGGCGACGATGCCGGCGTTGCCGTACGACCCCGTCGTGTGCTGCACCAGCAGCACGATGCCGATGGTCAGCATCGCGAAGGGCTGCCGCGCGGCGAAACCGGGCAGCAGGAACGTCCATGCGCCAGGTGTGCGCAACAACTGCCCGTACCCCGGACGGGTCTCGGAGACCGTGGACACCACGGCCTGGCCTTTCTGCCGCCTGGTAGCGCTCCCCTTGTCGTACGGGCATACGGAGGCATGCGTACGGGAGCTGCCGAGAGCTGTCCTCTTGCGCGGAACTGCGGTAGGCCGGGCCGTTTCGTCGTGCGGAACACCTGCGCGGATACCGCGCACGCACCGCGACGGGGGTGCCTCGACCGCCATACGGTCGCGCCAGCTCTGCATCAGGCAGAGTTGGTCGATCAGGTCAATCAAGTCAATCGGGTCGAGCCGGCAAGCCAGCCGGGTCAAGCCGATCGGTTCATGGTACCGCTACTCGCGAGCCATCCCGCCAGCTTTCCGCCCTGGCCGATCGCCCGCAGCCGTGCCTCGGCCGCGTCGCGCACCGGATCGGTCGCCACCACGAGCAGTTCGTCCCCGCGCCGCAGCACCGTCGAGGGCAGCGGTACGAAGCTCGTGCCGTCCCGGACGACCAGGGTGACGGCGGCGCCCTTGGGCAGCCGCAGCTCGCCGACCTCGACGCCGTGCATCCGGGACTTCGCCGGGATCGCCACGGACAGCAGATGCCCGCGCAGCCGCTCAAGGGGCGCCGACTCGATGCCCAGGTCCGCCGCGGCGTCGGCGCCCTCGCCGAGACTGAGCTTCCTGGCCAGCCAGGGGAGCGTCGGCCCCTGCACCAGTGTGTAGACGACGACGAGCACGAAGACGATGTTGAAGACCCGGGAGCTGCCGTCGATACCGGACACCATCGGGATGGTCGCCAGGATGACGGGGACGGCTCCGCGCAGCCCGGCCCACGACATCAGGGTCTGCTCCTGCCAGGGCACCCGGAACGGCGCCAGGCTCAGCAGTACGGAGACCGGCCGCGCCACCATCGTCAGGACCAGGCCCACGATCACCGCGGGCCAGAAGTCGCTGCCCAGCTCGTGCGGGCTCACCAGCAGGCCGAGCAGGACGAACATGCCGATCTGGGCGATCCAGCCGAGCCCCTCGGCGAACCCGCGGGTGGCCGGCCAGTGCGGCAGCTTGGCGTTGCCGAGCAGCATCGCGGCGAGG
Source organism: Streptomyces sp. NBC_00466 (assembly GCF_041433995.1). NCBI lineage: Bacteria > Bacillati > Actinomycetota > Actinomycetes > Kitasatosporales > Streptomycetaceae > Streptomyces > Streptomyces sp. NBC_00466. The sequence continues at coordinate 4,141,084 of NZ_CP107896.1, forward strand.
TAGACGGCGAGGAATCCACTGCCGTGCGCGATGGCACCGGCCGCGTACGCCGTGATCGCGATGGCCATCACGGCGATCGGGTAGAGGCCGGAGGCGGGCAGCGCGACATGGCGCAGCCCCCACGACCCGAGCCAGCCGACGGCGAGGCCGATCGAGGCACCGATCGCCAGCTCCAGGGCGATCTCGCCGATCAGTACGTACCAGTGCTCGACAGGTCCGGCCGTCGAGAACGCGATGACCAGGATCACCACTGGGGCGTCGTTGAAGCCGGACTCGGCCTCCAGTACACCCGTGATCCGGGCCGGCAGGGGCACCTTGCGCAGGACGGAGAAGACCGCGGCGGCGTCGGTGGACGACACCACGGCGCCGATGATCAGGGCCTGGCGCCAGTCGAGACCGACCAGGTAGTGCGCGCCGGCGGCGGTGATCCCCACGCTCACCGCGACGCCGGCCGTCGACAGCACGACGGCCATCGGCAGGACCGGCTTGATCTCTTTCCACTTGGTGCCGAGCCCGCCCTCGGCCAGGATCACGACCAGCGCGGCGTAGCCGATCACCTGGGTCATCTCGACGTTGTCGAACTTGACGTTGAAGATGCCGTCCTGGCCTATCGCCATCCCGATGCCGAGATACAGCAGCAGGCTGGGGAGGCCGCTGCGCGACGAGATGCGTACGGCGGCCACGGCGATCAGCAGGACGAGTGAGCAGATCAGCAGGAGATCGTTGAGATGGTGGACAGTCAGTGGCCCGTTCCTTCCCTCGTACGCCTGCAGTTACTTCGTTACCCTACCTAATCCTTGACGGTTCCTTGACGCTTCGCTTACGTGTGCGATGCAGCTGGGGATACCGCGTCCTTGATGCACAGGCGCTGCGCCTATGGTTGCTCCAGCGCTCCGTCGGACCTACAGACCACCCTGCCCCTCGAAGGACAGCGATGCCCGCCGCCACCACCACAGCCGCCCCTTCCGGCACGAAATCCGGCACGAATTCCCGTAAGAAGAAAGGGCATCGCGCCAGGCTGATCGTGATCGTCGTGGTGCTGGCGCTCGTCGCGGGCATCGGGTACGGGGCGTACTGGGGTGTGAGCACCGTGCGGGCGTCCCTTCCGCAGACGACCGGTGAGATCAAGGTCCCCGGCCTCTCCGGCAACGTCGACGTCAAGCGGGACAGTTACGGCGTACCGCAGATCTACGCGGACACCGACGCCGACCTGTTCCGCGCGCAGGGCTACGTACAGGCCCAGGACCGCTTCTACGAGATGGACGTCCGGCGCCACATGACGTCCGGCCGGCTCTCCGAGATGTTCGGATCGGGCCAGGTCAAGACCGACTCCTTCCTGCGCACGCTCGGCTGGCACCGGGTCGCGCAGCAGGAGTACGACACCAAGCTGTCGCCGGAGACGAAGAAGAACCTCCAGGCGTACTCGGCCGGGGTCAACGCGTATCTGAAGGGCAAGGACGGCAAGCAGATCTCCGTCGAGTACGCGGCCCTGAACCTCACCAACGACTACAAGCCCGACGCCTGGACGCCGGTCGACTCGGTGGCCTGGCTCAAGGCGATGGCCTGGGACCTGCGCGGCAATATGCAGGACGAGATCGACCGTTCGCTGATGACCTCGCGGCTGAGCTCCCAGCAGATCAGCGACCTGTACCCGTCCTACCCGTACAGCCGGAACAAGCCGATCGTGCAGCAGGGCGGCATCGACCCGGTCACCGGGAAGTTCGACCAGAACGCGAAGCCGGGCGGCGCCGTGGGTGGTTCGGACACCGCGGGCGGCGCGGTGCAGGGCATGCAGTCGCAGCTCTCCTCGCTCTCGGACACCCTGGACAAGATCCCGACGCTGCTCGGCCCGAGCGGCAGCGGCATCGGCTCCAACTCCTGGGTCGTCTCCGGCGATCTGACGACCACGGGCAAACCGCTGCTGGCCAACGACCCGCACCTGGCGCCGCAACTGCCGTCCCTCTGGTACCAGATGGGCCTGCACTGCCGGACCGTCTCCAGCAGCTGCCACTACGACGCCGCTGGCTACACCTTCTCCGGTATGCCCGGCGTGGTCATCGGCCACAACCAGAACATCTCCTGGGGCTTCACCAACCTCGGCGCCGATGTCACCGACCTCTACCTGGAGAAGGTCAGCGGCAACGGCTATCTGTACAACGGCGAGGAGAAGCCCTTCAGGACCCGCGAGGAGACCATCAAGGTCGCCGGCGGCACGTCGCGGAAGATCGTCGTACGGGAGACGAACAACGGCCCGCTGGTCTCCGACCGGGACACCGAACTGGCGACGGTCGGCCAGAAGGCGCCCGTGACCTCGGCGGCCCCGGACCGCGGCGACGGCTACGCGGTGGCCCTCAAGTGGACCGCGCTCCAGCCGGGCAACTCGATGGACGCGGTCTTCGACCTGGACAAGGCCAAGGACTGGACCGGCTTCCGGGCCGCCGCCAAGAACTTCGACGTCCCCTCGCAGAACCTGATCTACGCCGACACCAAGGGCAACATCGGCTACCAGGCGCCCGGCTCCATCCCGATCCGCTCCAAGGGCGACGACGGCACGATGCCCGCTCCGGGCTGGGACCCCAAGTACGCCTGGAAGGGCACGATCCCCTTCGATCAGCTGCCCTACGAGTACAACCCGAAGCGCGGCTACATCGTCACCGCCAACCAGGCCGTGATCGACCCGAAGAAGTACCCGTACCTGATCACCGATGACTGGGGCTACGGCACCCGCAGCCGGCGGATCACCGACCTCATCGAGTCGAAGACCAAGGACGGCGGGAAGATCTCGACCGAGGACATGCAGAAGATGCAGCTGGACAACAGCAGCGAGATCGCCAAGCTGCTGACCCCGCTGCTGCTGAAGCTGAACATCAAGGACCCGTACGTCCGCCAGGCGCAGAAGCTTCTCGAAGGCTGGGACTACACCCAGGAGTCGGACTCGGCGGCGGCCGCGTACTTCAACGCGGTCTGGCGCAACGTCCTCAAGCTGGCCTTCGGCGACAAGCTGCCCAAGGAGCTGCGGGTGGAGGGCCAGTGCCTCAATGTGCCGCCCGCCGACAGCGCTGCGGGTCCCGCCGACAAACAGGACAATCTGGCACGGGAGTGCGGTGAGCGGTCGGCCGACTCGGCGCAGCCGGACGGCGGCGACCGCTGGTTCGAGGTCGTGCGCAAGCTGATCGACAAGCCGGACAGTGACTGGTGGAAGACGCCGAAGACCCGTCTCGACAAGGCCACCCACAACCGTGACGAGCTGCTCGGGCGGGCCATGAAGGACGCCCGCTGGGAGCTGACCGCCAAGCTCGGCAAGGACGTCGACACCTGGAACTGGGGCCGGCTGCACCAGCTGATGCTCAACAACCAGACGCTCGGCACCGACGGCCCCGACATCCTCAAGCGGGTGCTCAACCGCGGCCCGTTCAACCTGGGCGGCGGCGAGGCGGCGGTCGACGCCACCGGCTGGAACGCGGCCGGCGGGTACGGCGTCGTCTGGGTCCCCTCGATGCGGATGGTCGTGAACCTCAAGGACCTCGACAAGTCGCAGTGGATCAACCTGACCGGGGAGTCGGGGCACGCGTTCAGCGCGCACTACACCGACCAGACGGACAAGTGGGCCAACGGCGACCTGCTCAACTGGTCGTTCAGCAAGGGCGCCGTGGACAGGAGCACGGTCGACACCCTGGTGCTCAAGCCGTAGGCGGGGCGCCGGGCGCGATGCGAGTGGCCTGAGCCAGGGGGTCAGCCGCTGAACCGGCGGATCCCCTCCGGGGTCACCACCGCGTGTACGGGGTGGTCGTGCGGTTCCTCCGGGACCCGTGCGACCACCTCGTCGCCGTACAGCAGCACCACCAGGGCGGGGTGCGCGTCCGCCCGTGCGAGCCGGGCGAGCACCCGGTCGTAGCTGCCGCCGCCGCGGCCCAGCCGCATCCCGCGCCCGTCGACGGCCAGCCCGGGCAGGAGTACGGCGTCGGCATCGAGCACCGCGTGTACGCCGAGCCGTGCGCCGCCCGGCTCGCGGAGCCCGCGCCCGGCGGGCACCAGTGAGTCCGCGCCCTCGTACGCGCCCCAGTCGAGGTCGTTGTCGGGCAGCAGCACCGGCAGCAGCACCCGGACCCCGCGGGCGCGCAGCGCGTCCAGGAGCGGGCGGGTGCCCGGCTCGCGGCCGACCGAGACGTACGCCGCGACGGTGCGCGCCCGCGCGAGCTCCGGGAGTGCGACGGCGTGCCCGGCGATCACCGCGGCGGCCGATTGCGCGTCATCGGGGGACAGGAGGGCGCGTGCGGCCAGGAGTTGCCGCCGGAGAGATGCTTTGTCGAAGTTTGCGGGCACCATGGGAAGTTCGCAATCCTCTCGTTACCTCAGGTATGAGGATCTATTAACCGGAGCATCATCTTCCGCCTTGAAGTCAGCGGATATGGTGCTACGTATGACTCAGTTGCCACCCAGGATCAGCAAGGCTGTCATTCCGGCAGCAGGCCTCGGAACCCGGTTCCTGCCGGCCACCAAGGCCACTCCCAAAGAGATGCTGCCCGTGGTGGACAAGCCGGCCATCCAGTACGTCGTCGAGGAGGCCGTCTCGGCCGGTCTCTCTGACGTGCTCATGATCACCGGTCGTAACAAGCGTCCGCTGGAGGACCACTTCGACCGCAACTACGAGCTGGAGTCGGCGCTCACCCGCAAGGGCGACGCCGAGAAGCTCGCCAGGGTCCAGGAGTCCAGCGACCTCGCGACCATGCACTACGTCCGCCAGGGCGACCCCAGGGGACTGGGCCACGCCGTCCTGTGCGCGGCCCCGCACGTCGGCGACCAGCCCTTCGCGGTCCTGCTCGGCGACGACCTGATCGACCCGCGCGACCCGCTGCTGGCACGCATGGTGGAGGTCCAGGAGCGCGAGGGCGGCAGCGTGGTCGCCCTCATGGAGGTCGAGCCGGCCCAGATCCATCTGTACGGCTGCGCTGCCGTCGAGCCGACCGGGGAGTCGGACGTGGTCAAGGTCACCGACCTGGTGGAGAAGCCCGCGGTGGCCGACGCCCCCAGCAACCTCGCGATCATCGGCCGCTACGTCCTCGACCCCGCCGTCTTCGACATACTGCGCAAGACCGAGCCCGGCCGCGGCAACGAGATCCAGCTCACCGACGCCCTCCAGCACCTCGCCCACGACGAGAAGGCCGGCGGCCCGGTGCACGGTGTCGTCTTCAAGGGCCGCCGCTATGACACCGGCGACCGGGGCGACTATCTGCGTGCCATTGTCAGACTCGCATGCGAACGTGAGGACCTGGGCCCGGACTTCAAGGCCTGGCTTCGCCGTTATGTCACCGAGGAGATGTAGCACGTGAGCAACACCCCGATCTGGTCGGTGGACGAGCATCTGGCCGACATCCTCGCTGCGGTCCGCCCCCTCGAACCGATCGAGCTGCAACTGCCGGACGCACAGGGCTGCGTCCTCGTCGAGGACGTGGTGGTCGAGGTCTCGCTGCCGCCCTTCGACAACAGCTCGATGGACGGGTACGCGGTCCGCACGGTCGATGTCGAGGGTGCGAGCGAGGAGTTCCCCGCTGTCCTCACGGTCATCGGGGACGTGGCGGCCGGAATGGCCGAACTGCCCACGGTGGGGCCGGGCGAGGCCGCCCGCATCATGACGGGCGCCCCGCTGCCGCCCGGCGCGCAGGCCGTCGTACCGGTCGAGTGGACCGACGGCGGCACCGGCGGGGGAGCGGCCACCACCATGCGGGCCGCGAGCGGCGCACCCGAGGGCGCGAGCGGCGAGGTCCGCGTGCACCGCCCGGCCGAGCCGGGCGCACACGTCCGCGAGCGCGGCAGCGACGTCCGCTCCGGCGACCTCGCGCTCGAAGCGGGTACGGTGCTCGGCCCGCCGCAGATCGGGCTGCTCGCCGCGGTCGGCCGGGGCTCGGTGCGGGTCCGCCCGCGCCCGCGCGTCGTCGTGATGTCGACCGGCAGCGAGCTGACCCAGCCCGGCGAGGTGCTCGCCGAGGGCCAGATCTACGACTCCAACAGCTTCGCCCTGGCCGCCGCGGCCCGGGACGCGGGCGCCATCTCGTACCGCGTCGGAGCGGTCACCGACGACGCCGACGCACTGCGCGCCACCATCGAGGACCAGCTGGTCAGGGCCGACCTGCTGGTCACCACGGGGGGCGTCAGCGTCGGCGCGTACGACGTGGTGAAGGAGGCCCTGTCGTCCGTCGGCGACGAGGACGAGCACGGCAGCGGTATCGACTTCCGCAAGCTGGCGATGCAGCCGGGCAAGCCCCAGGGCTTCGGCTCGATCGGACCCGACCACACCCCGCTGCTCGCGCTCCCGGGCAACCCGGTCTCCAGCTATGTCTCGTTCGAGTTGTTCGTGCGCCCCGCGATCCGGGCCCTGATGGGCATAAGGGACGTCCGCCGTCCGACGGTCCGCGCCACTCTGGAGACCGCCGATGCGATCAGCTCGCCGGCCGGACGGCGCCAGTTCCTGCGCGGCCGGTACGACGCGGAGAAGAGGACCGTCGCCACCGTCGGGGGCTCCGGTTCGCATCTGATCGCGGCTCTCGCCCATGCCGACTGCCTGCTCGTGATCCCCGAGGAGACCGCCGTGGTCGAGTCCGGCACGGAGGTCGAAGTGGTCCTCCTGGGCTGAGGACGGCGCTGTGGCGGTACCGTGTCTGACCACACAGGCCTGACCGGGAGCACCACAGCAATGAGTACGCAGCAAGGGCTCACGCACATCGACGAGGTGGGTGCGGCCCGCATGGTCGACGTCTCGGAGAAGGACGTCACCGCACGCACCGCACGCGCCGCCGGACGGGTTCTCGTCTCGCCGCGCGTCGTGGAACTGCTCAGGGGCGAGGGCGTTCCCAAGGGAGACGCCCTGGCCACCGCCCGGATCGCGGGCATCATGGGCGCCAAGCGCACCCCCGATCTGATCCCGCTCTGCCACCCGCTGGCGGTCTCCGGGGTGAAGCTCGACCTGACCGTCGCCGACGACGCGGTCGAGATCCTCGCCACCGTGAAGACCACCGACAGGACCGGCGTCGAGATGGAGGCGCTGACCGCCGTCACCGTCGCCGCGCTCACCGTGATCGACATGGTGAAGGCGGTCGACAAGGGAGCGGTCATCACCGACGTCCGGGTCGAGGAGAAGACGGGCGGCAAGTCCGGCACGTACCGCCGCCTGGACCCGGAGGAGACCGGAGCATGACGACGCCGACCACCCCGCCCACGGCACGGGCGTACACCGCGCTCGTCGTGACGGCGTCGAACCGCGCGTCGGCCGGGGTCTACGCGGACCGGGGCGGCCCGCTCATCGCCGAGGCACTCACCGGACTCGGCTTCACGGTCGAAGGACCGCGGGTCGTCCCGGACGGCGACCCGGTCGAGCAGGCGCTGCGCGACGGGGTCGCGGCGGCGTACGACGTCATCGTCACCACCGGCGGTACGGGCATCTCGCCCACCGACCGCACCCCCGACGCGACCCTGCGCGTCCTCGACCGCGAGATCCCGGGCATCCCGGAGGCGATCCGGGCCGAGGGCCTGGCCAAGGTCCCGACCGCGGCACTCTCACGGGGCGTTGCCGGGCTGGCCGGCACGACCCTCGTCGTCAACCTCCCCGGCTCGACCGGCGGGGTCCGCGACGGACTCGCCGTGCTCGGCCGGCTGCTGGTGCACGCCGTGGACCAGATCCGGGGCGGCGACCACCCCAGACCCGCCGGGAGCATGAGCTGAACCTCTCACCGTGGCCCGTGGAACTGGCAGAAGGCCCCGTCGCCCTGCGCCCCATAAAACTGCGGGACCAGAAGGTCTGGCGCGAGGTGAACCGGCGCAACCGCGACTGGCTGCGCCCCTGGGAGGCGACCGTTCCGCCGCCCGCACCCGGCGGCCCGGTCGCACAGCGCCCCACCTACCGGCAGATGGTCCGCCACCTTCGCTCGGAGGCGCACGCCGGGCGGATGCTGCCCTTCGTGATCGAGTACCAGGGGCGGCTGGTCGGGCAGCTCACCGTGGCCGGGATCACCTGGGGCTCGATGTGCTCGGGCCACGTCGGTTACTGGGTCGACCGGGAGGTCGCCGGGCGGGGCGTCATGCCGACCGCGGTGGCGCTCGCCGTCGACCACTGTTTCCGTACCGTCGGCATGCACCGCATGGAGGTCTGCATTCGCCCGGAGAACGAACCGAGCCGGCGGGTCGTGGAGAAACTCGGATTCCGCGAGGAGGGGCTGCGCCCGCGTTATCTGCACATCGACGGGGGCTGGCGTGACCATCTGGTCTTCGCGCTGACCGCCGAAGAAGTCCCTGACGGCCTGCTCAACAGATGGCGCCGGGCGCGTCCGGGGACGACACCGAAGCTGCCGTGAGGCTGTTCGCGAGCTGCCCCCGGGGTGCCCGGAGGAGTGTTCAGGGAGTGTTCGGGGCGCGGTCCGGAAGCCGTCGGAAGACCCGGTAAATAAAATAAGTGTTCGAAATAGGTGCCCAATCGGGCATCATCCGAAGTGAACACGCCCACATTCGGAGACTGTTGATCCGAACAATCACAAAAAAAGTTCGAGATATCAGCCGGATCGTGCGACACACCGGGCGAATTGGCAGATGGCCCCATGCGGACCCCTCTACGGTGTGAGGGTGAGCAGTAGTGGCCTCATCTACGCAGTCATCGTCGGGGCCTGGGCCGCCTACTTGGTGCCGATGTGGCTCCGCAGGCAGGACGAGCTGAACGAGGCCCGTCCTACGGAACGCTTCAGCACTGCCATCCGGTTGCTGTCCGGACGGGCGGGAATGGAGCGCCGGTACGCCAGGGAGCTTCAGGAGCGCGCAGCCGGTGAAGGTGTTCCCGACGATGCGGTGCCGGACAGTGCGACGGACTCCCCGAGTTCCGTCGACGTCCGGTCCTTCGCCATGTCCTCCGATGACCCGGTCGGCCCGGCGGCCCGCCAGGAGCGGCCCGCCCGGAAGGCGCGCCGTGCCGGACCCGCCGACGGCCCGGCCGCCGAGCGCGCCCGGCGCCTGAAGGTACTCGCGCGCCGCAGACGCACCACCGTGCTGCTCTTCGTGGCGTTCACCCTCGGCGCGATCGTCGCCGCGGTCGGCGGCCTGGGCTTCCTCTGGGCGCCCGCCGCGCCCGCGGTGCTGCTGAGCACGTACATCGTGTACCTGAGGACCCATGAGCGGCGCCGCTTCGCCTTCACGATGGACCGGCGCAGGGCCGAGGCCGCCGCGCAGCGGCTGCGCGAGAACCGACCCCGCCGCCCCGGCGCGGGTGCGGCCGAGCAGCGCGCGGACACCAGCGCGCGCCACCCCGAGCCCGAGCCCGCCCCGGCCGTCTCCGCGCAGGAGGCCGGCCGCCGGGCCCTGGTCGAGCAGACGGATCACGCGGAGTGGGTCGACCAGCAGCGCGAGCGCGGCCGGGGCCGGGGTGACAGCTGGGAGCCCGTCCCGGTGCCGCTGCCGACGTACGTCACCGCCCCGGTCGCGCCCCGTGCGCCGGGCAGTATCGACCTCGGAGCCCCCGACACATGGAGCTCGGCCCGCTCGTCCAGCGTGCCCGAGCCGGCAGCCGACGATCCCCAGGACCCTGCCGCCGACCCGGCCCCCGCCCGGGACCGGCAGAACCCGGCGGCCCGCCGTCCCCGCGAGCGCGGGCGCACGCCGCTCTTCGACCAGTACGAGGACGAGGACCGGCCGCGCGCGGCCAATGAGTGACCGGCCGGGACGGGCATCCGTGACCAGCGGGGGAGCGGATTTCCGAGCACCCCGGCAGGGGTGCTAAAGTTTCACTCGTTGCAAGGGCCTGTGGCGCAGTCTGGTAGCGCACCTCGTTCGCATCGAGGGGGTCTGGGGTTCAAATCCCCACAGGTCCACCGCAAGGGCCGTCTCCGGGTTCGTCCCGGAACGGTTCATGAAATCCCGGTCAGACGGTTTCCGTCCGGCCGGGATTTCGTCGTTTGTGGCGCCGGTCGGGTCAGAGCGCTGGGCTCATTCGCCACGGTCTTCCATGATTTTGCTGATCTCTGCCAACTGGCTGGGCGACAGAGGCCCGTGCGCCATGGCGCCGGCGTTCTCCTGGGCCTGGGCCACGGTGCGGAAGCCCGGGATCGGGATGGTGTACGGGCTGCGCGCCCACAGCCAGCCGAGCGCGCCCTGGGCCAGGGTGCGACCGCCGCTGGTGAGCACCTCGCGCACCTCGCGCAGCACCGCGGCAGTTCCGGGTGCCGCGTCACCGATGTGCAGCTGGTAAAGGTCGAGGTAGTCGGTGCCCAGGCGGCGCAGCGAAGCGGTGAGCGCGGTGCGCACGTACTCCGGCGAGGTGTCGGTACCGGTGAGCGTGCGGGGTGGCCTCGTCGTAGGTGTTGCCCCACTTCGAGGCGAGTACCACCCGGTCACGCCGGCCGGCGACCGCGCGGCCGAGGACGCGCTCGCTGTGCCCGGTCCCGTACAGGTCGGCTGTGTCGAAGAAGGTCACCCCCAGCTCGACAGCACGCCGGATCGCGCGCACGGACTCCTCGTCGTCGACCTTGCCCCATCCCAACGGGCTGCCGCCGCCATCCTGGAACTCTCCGCCGATCGCCCAGCAGCCAAAACCGAGCGCGCTGACCTCGGTCCCGCCACCTGCCATGACCCGCTTCATCAAGATCTCGCTCCTGTCTCCGTCAGATGTGGCGCCGACGATAAGAGTTGGAGCGCACGTGAGGTCAAGCACGCGGACCCGCGCACCGACTCCGCTGATGGCCTCCGGCCACAGCGGTGCGGTGAACGGGCCGTGCTGCGAGGCGAGTCCGGGGAGTTCGTCGGCGGTGGGGCGGCCCTCGGGGTCCTTGCCGAGGCAGGCCGCAACCGTCCCGGTTTCGGGTGAACTCGCTGCGCTTCCACTGGCGTTGACAGAGTCGCCGGCCCTCGGCCCGGTCGTCGGTGTCGCCCGCCGCCGGCTCGCGGGCATCGGCGACGTCGATCTCGACGAGACCGCTACGACTGCTGACGGGGCGCGCCGCCGGGCGGTCCCGACTACCGTGGGGGCCAAGCGATCCCAGCGATCCCAGTGACTCGAACATCCGAGGAGCGTTCCTTGACCGCCGACAGTGACAAGCCTCTGATCGACACCAGCAGGCCGCACCCGGCGCGCGTCTACGACTGGCTCCTCGGCGGCAAGGACAACTACCCGGTCGATCAGCAGGTCGGCGAGAAACTGCCGCCGGAGGCGCGTGCCAACGCGGCGCGGAACCGGGCCTTCATGCACCGTGCGGCCGGGTGGCTGGCGCGGAACGGGGTGGACCAGTTCCTCGACGTCGGTACGGGCATTCCGACCGCGCCCAATCTGCACCAGGTGGTCCAGGCGGTCAGGCCCGCCGCCCGTGTCGTCTACGCGGACAATGACCCGATCGTGCTGCGCCACGCGGAGGCCCTGCTGATCAGCAGCCCGGAGGGCGCCACCGACTACATCCACGCCGATGTGCGCGAGCCGGAGCTGATTCTCGGCCGCGCCCGTGAACTGCTGGACTTCGAGCGGCCGGTCGCCCTGTCGCTCATCGCGCTGATGCACTTCCTGCCCGACGACCAGGATCCGTACGGCATCACCCGCACCCTGGTGGACGCCCTGCCGTCCGGCAGCTCCCTGGTCCTCTCGCACGGTACGGCGGACCAGCATCCGGAGCTGGAGGACGAGACCAGGACTGCGTACCGCAACGGCGCCATCCCGCTGCGGATGCGCACCCGGGCGGAGGTCGAGCCGTTCTTCGACGGGCTCGGTCTCGTCGCGCCGGGGCTGGTGACCGCGACCGAGTGGTACCAGGACGGGCCCGCGCCCGAGAAGGAGCGGAGCGGGTTCTATGTGGGGGTCGCCCGGAAGCACTGAGCGCCGGCCGGCCGGTTCCGTATGGGGCGCGGGTCACCCGGAGGTACGGGTCACCACTGGGGTGCGGTTCACCACGGGGTTGCGGTTCACCCGGCGGGCGGGGTGAGCGGCTTCGCGAAGCAGCGGCTGTTCTCGTACTCCCGGTAGTGGCCGAAGCCCGGGCAGGGCGTGTAGCCGCTCGACGTGTACAGCGCTATCGCCTCGGGCTGCCGGTTGCCGGTCTCCAGCACCATGCGGGTCCGGCCGGCCGCACGGGCGCTCTCCTCCAGGGCGGCGAGGATCCGGCGGGCCAGACCCAGCCCCCGCGCCTCGCGGACCACGTACATCCGCTTCAGCTCTGCGTCGCCTGTCGAGTACCCCTCGGCACCGGCCGCGTCCTGGTTGCGCCAGCCGCCGCTGGCCACCGGGCCGTCGTTCTCGTCGTACGCCAGGAGGTAGAGCCCGGCGGGCGGGTCGAACATCGTGGCGTCGAGCGGGGTGACGTCGCCGTCGTCGCCGTAGCGCTCGGCGTATTCGAGCTGGACCTGGTCGTTGAGCTTGACCGCGTCGGGGTGGTCGTAACGGACCGGCCGGATATTCATGCGGAGAATGGTACATCTATACGGCAATAAGGGTCGAAGACCGGGGGTCGGTAAAGTGCCCTGATGCTCACTGTGACAACCGTAAACGTGAACGGGCTGCGCGCCGCCGCCAGGAAGGGCTTCGTCGAGTGGCTGGCGCAGACCGACGCCGATGTGATCTGCCTCCAGGAGGTACGGGCCGAGCCCGGCCAGCTGACCCAGGAGGTCCGCGAGCCGGAGGGCTGGTTCACCGTGCACGCCCCGGCGGCCGCCAAGGGGCGTGCGGGTGTCTCGCTGTACTCCCGGCGTGAGCCGGAGCGGGTACAGATCGGATTCGGCAGCACCGAGTTCGACGGCAGCGGACGGTACGCCGAGATCGACCTGCCCGGTGTGACGGTCGCGAGTCTCTATCTGCCGTCCGGCGAGGTCGGCACGGAGCGGCAGGACGAGAAGCTGCGGTTCATGGCGGAGTTCCTGCCGTACCTCCAGGGGCTCAGGGAGCGGGCGGCGGCCGACGGCCGCGAGGTCGTGGTCTGCGGGGACTGGAACATCGCCCACCAGGAGGCCGACCTCAAGAACTGGAAGGGCAACAAGAAGAACTCCGGCTTCCTGCCCGAGGAGCGGGAGTGGCTGACGAGCGTCTTCGCCGGGGACGGCGCGGGCTACGTCGACGTGGTGCGCGGGCTGCACCCGGACGTGGAGGGCCCCTACTCGTGGTGGTCCTACCGGGGGCGGGCCTTCGACAACGACTCGGGCTGGCGCATCGACTACCAGGTGGCGACCCCCGGGCTGGCCGCGAAGGCGGTCAAGGCGTGGGTCGAGCGTGCCGCCACGCACGACGAGCGCTGGAGTGACCACGCGCCGGTGACGGCCGTCTTCGACCTGTAGGGCGCAGCGGCCGCGAGCCCTGCCCGCCTGCCGTCCGGGCGGACGGCAGGCGGGCAGGGCCGGGGCCTCAGTCCTGATGAACGACGTTCGTGCCGGAGCCGCCCGAGAGGGTGTCCTTGCCGGGGCCGCCGTACAGCTCGTCGTTGCCGCTGTTGCCGTACAGGGTGTCGTCCCCGCTGTTGCCGTACAGGATGTCGTCGCCCTTGCCGCCGTACAGGAAGTCGTTCCCCGTGCCGCCGTAGAGCCGGTCGTTCCCGTCGTCGCCCGAGAGATTCTGGCTGCCCGCGCCGCCGTGGATCACGTCGTTGCCGGCGCCGCCCGTCACGGAGCTACCGTCGCCGTCCGCGTAGACCGTGTCGTCGCCCGCACCGCCCTGTACGACGGCCCCGCCGCCCGTGGCGTGCACCGTGTCGGCGCCGTCGCCGCCCAGAACCACCGCGTCGGCGCCCACAGTGAGGTCGTCGTCGCCCGCGCCGCCGAGGACGGAGTTGCCGTCGACGCCACCGGTGTCGGTCAGCTTGTCCGCACCATCCCCGAGGTCGACCGAGGCGAAGTTGTAGGTCTGGCCGGTGGCGTTGTCGTAGGTGAGGACATCGTTGCCGTCGCCGAGTTCGATCTTCAGGCTCGCGTACGGGTCCTGGCTGTCCACGGTGGTGACCGTGCAGCGGACCTTCGTCCGGTCCGCGCTGTCCGGGTACGCGCATCCGGTCCCGGCGTCGATCGGGACGGCGTCGTCGATGACGTAGGTGATGTCGGCCGAGCCGGCGGCCTTCGACGCGGTGACGGCCGCCTTGTTGGTCTGGCCCGCGGCGGCGGCGTAACGGACGGTCCGCCCGGTGTCGTCGAGTCCTGCGCTCGCCGCCGGGGTGGCGGCACCGGCCGGACCGGCGAGGAGCAGGGGAGCGGTGAGGCCGGCGCCGATGGCCAGCGTCAGCGCCGACGCGGCGCGTATCGTCCGGCGGCCGGTGAGGCGGGTGGGCCGGGTTGGCTGAGTGGGCATGGTGTGACCTCCGTGCGCGGTATGTGATCCGACATCCACAGGTGACGGGCCGGGCAGCCCGATGGTTGTCCTGCGCGAAGGAGGCCGAATCGGCCGCTCACATGCCATCTGGCCTGCGGCGATGGGGAGTTGGATCACAGGCGTACAGCTGGGCGTCGAACATCCGTCGATGGAAGTTCATGCCGTGCGGGAGCTTCGGCGGGCGCTACTCCGCCTCCGGGCCGTCGTTCTTCTCCGCCCGGATCCGCCGGTCCACCGACATCGAGAGCTCCGCCTCCACCACGTCCTTCGCCAGCGGACGTACCCGCTCCAGCGCGCTCGCGAAGTCCTCGTCCTTCAGATGGGTGTGGACCAGGGCGGAGAACAGCTCCGTGAGGGCCTCGGTGTGCTTGCGGACCTCGTGGCCCGCCGCCAGGACCGAGGCCAGCGGGACGCCCTGGCGCACCAGGGCCGCGGACACGTCCAGCAGGCGGCGGCTGATGTGGATGATGTCGTCGCCGTCCGTGGCGAGATAGCCGAGGTCCAGGGCCGCCGCGAGGTTCTCCGCCGTGACCTCGCCCTCGAAGTAGTCCGCGAGCTGCTCCGGAGTGAGCCGGACCGGCTCCTCCTCCGTCCAGGCCGGCGGCTCGGTGGCGGCCAGGCCGAGCAACTGGCCGACGTCCCGGCCGCTTTCGAAGGCCGTGGCGAGATCCGCGATGCCGCTGAGTGTGTGGCCGCGCTCCAGCAGGGCCGAGATCGTGCGCAGCCGGGCCAGGTGGTGCTCGTCGTACCAGGCGATACGGCCCTCGCGGCGCGGTGGCGGGATCAGCTTGCGTTCGCGGTAGAAGCGCAGGGTGCGCACGGTGATCCCGGCCGCTTCGGCCAGCTCCTCCATGCGGTACTCGCGCCCCGTTCTTTCCTCTGCCACGGCGGAAGCCTATGCCGTACCGGCGCGAACTTTCCGGTGCCTGCCCCCTACCCATGAGTACGAAGCTGCTCTACTCTCCAACGGTGCCAGTGATTACTGGCAGAGTCCGGGGTACTGCGGGAGGCGGCAGCATGGCCCAGCACGAGCATGTACGAGTGGCGGTGATCGGATCCGGATTCGGAGGCCTGGGGGCCGCTGTCCGGCTGAGCCGCGAGGGGATAACCGACTTCGTCGTCCTGGAGCGGGCCGGTTCGGTCGGCGGGACCTGGCGCGACAACAGCTATCCGGGGTGCGCCTGCGACGTACCGTCCCACCTCTACTCGTTCTCCTTCGCCCCCAACCCCGACTGGCCGCGCACCTTCTCCGGCCAGCCGCACATCCGGGCCTATCTGGAGAACGTCGCGGACACCTTCGGGCTGCGGCCGCACATCCGCCTCGACCACGAGGTCCGGAAGATGCACTGGGATGCCGGTGAGCTGCGCTGGGAGATCGAGACCGCGCAGGGGACGCTGACCGCCGATGTGGTCGTCTCCGCGACCGGGCCGCTCTCCGACCCGAAGCTGCCGGACGTCCCGGGGCTCGACTCGTTCGACGGCAAGGTCTTCCACTCCGCGCAGTGGGACCACGGCTACGACCTGCGTGGCAAGCGCGTCGCGATGATCGGGACCGGGGCGTCCGCGATCCAGATCGTGCCCGCGATCCAGCCCGAGGCCGGGCGGCTCACCCTCTTCCAGCGCACCCCGCCGTGGGTGATGCCCCGGATGGACCGCGCCATAAGCGGTGCCGAGCGGTGGCTGCACGGGAAGGTGCCCTTCACCGCCGCCGCCCGCAGGCGGCTGCTGTGGAGCATACGAGAGCTCCAGGTCAGCGCCTTCACCAAGCACCCCAACGAGCTGGGCCTGATCGAGTCGATAGGCAGGGCCAACATCGGCCGGTCCATCAAGGACCCGGGACTGCGCGCCAAACTGACGCCCTCGTACCGGATCGGGTGCAAGCGCATCCTGCTCTCCAGCTCGTACTACCCGGCGCTCGCGCAGCCCAATGTGGACGTCGTGGCGTCCGGGCTCAGGGAGATCAGGGGAAATACGCTGGTGGCGTCCGACGGAACCGAGACCGAGGCGGATGTCATCATCTTCGGGACCGGATTCCATGTGACGGACATGCCGATCGCGGACCGGGTGGTGGGCGCCGGCGGCGCCACGCTCGCCGAGACGTGGAAGGACGGCATGCGGTCGCTGCGCGGCGCGACGGCAGCGGGGTTCCCCAACTGGATGACGATCATCGGCCCGAACACCGGTCTCGGGAACTCCTCGATGATCCTGATGATCGAGTCCCAGCTGAGCTATCTCGCCGACTACATGCGCCAGTTGAACGTCCTGGGCGGACGTGTCGCGCTCGACCCCCGGCCGGCGGCGGTGGACGCGTGGAACGTGCGCGTCCAGGAGCGGATGAAGCGGACCGTCTGGAACACCGGCGGCTGCACCAGCTGGTACCTCGACGCCAACGGGCGCAACACCACGATCTGGCCGGGCACGACCGCCGAGTTCCGCAAGGCCACGCGCGGGGTGGATCTCGGCGAGTACGAGGTCGTACGGGCGGGGGCCGACCGCCCGCTGGTACGCCAGCGGACCGGTGACCACGACCGCGTCACCGAACGGGACCGCGGGCAGGCCGGGGGCCAGGGCCGCGCCGCTGACCGGGAGTCGGTGTGAGCGGCGTCGGAGCGCGGGAGCTGACCGCGGTCTCCGCTGACGGCGCGCGGATCCATGTCGAGGTGTACGGGTCCGACGACGCCCCCGCCGTGGTGCTCTCACACGGCTGGACCTGCTCGACCCGGTTCTGGGACGCCCAGATCAGCGAGCTCGCGGCGGACCACCGGGTGGTGGTCTATGACCAGCGCGGGCACGGGCGTACGCCCGGCGCGAACCCGCGCGGCTACACCACGGACATCCTGGCCGACGACATGGAAGCGGTACTCGCCGCCACGCTCGCCCCGGGTGAACGGGCCGTGCTCGGCGGCCACTCCATGGGCGGGATGACCATGATGGCCGCAGCGGGGCGGCCCCGGTTCCGGGAGCACGCGGCGGCGGTGCTGCTGTGCAGTACGGGCAGCTCGCGGCTGATCGCCGAGTCGACGGTGCTGCCGCTGCGGGCCGGACGGCTGCGGACCCGGCTGACGGGCGCGGTACTCGGGGCGCGCGCCCCGCTCGGGCCGGTCACGCCCGTATCGAAGCGGATCCTCAAGTACGCGACGATGGGCCCCGGTTCGGCCCCGGACCGGGTGGCCGCCTGTGCGCGCATCGTGCACGCCTGCCCCCGGGCGGCACGGGTGGCCTGGTCGCATGTGCTCGCCGGGCTCGATCTGGACGCGGGTGTACGGGAGTTGGCCGTACCCACCGCGGTGGTCGCCGGGACGGCCGACCGGCTCACCCCGGTGGCGCACGCACGGGCGCTGGCCGCCGCGCTGCCGCACTGCACCGGCCTCACCGAACTGGTGGGCGTCGGGCACATGACCCCGGTGGAGGCCCCCGAGGCGGTCGGCGCGCTGCTGCGTGAACTGGCCGCCGCACATGTACCGGTGGACCTGGCCGCCGGCCGGCGAACGGACAAGGAGGAGGCCGTATGAGCAGGAACAGCCTGGAGGGCCAGGTCGCGGTCGTCACGGGAGCCGCGCGCGGGGTCGGTGAGCTGCTGGCCCGCAAGCTCTCGGCGCGCGGTGCGAAGGTGGCGCTCGTCGGCCTGGAGCCGGACGAGCTGAAGGCGGTCGCCGGGCGGCTGCACACCGAGAGCGCGCACTGGTACGCCGATGTCACCGACCATACGGCGATGGCGGCCGTCGCGCGGGAGGTCAAGGCGCACTTCGGCAAGGTCGACATCGTCGTGGCCAACGCCGGGGTGGCGTCCGGCGGCCCCTTCGCGGACTCGGACCCCGAGGCATGGCGGCGGGTCATCGAGGTCAACCTGGTCGGCGGGGCGGTGACCGCGCGGGCGTTCCTGCCGGTGCTGACCGAGAGCCGCGGGTACTTCCTGCAGATCGCGTCGCTGGCCGCGATCACGCCCGCGCCGATGATGTCGGCGTACTGCGCCTCCAAGTCGGGCGTCGAGGCCTTCGCGCACTGCCTGCGGGCCGAGGTCGGCTACAAGGGCGTACGGGTGGGCGTCGGCTATCTGTCCTGGACGGACACGGACATGGTGCGCGGCGCGGACGAGGACGACGTGATGCGGGAGTTGCGGCAGCGGCTGCCGTGGCCGAGCAACCGCACCTATCCGCTGGGCCCGGCCGTCGACCGGATCGTGGCCGGGGTCGAGCGACGGTCCTCGCATGTGTACGCGCAGTGGTGGCTGCGCGGGATGCAGTCCGTACGAGGGTATCTGCCCGCGCTGATCGGCACGGTCGGCCAGCGAGAGATGCGGCGCTTCGAGCCGCGGCTCGCCGGGATCCGTACGGGTCTGGTCGGCGCGGGCGGGGTGGCGGACGAGAAGGCGCGCACGGAGCGTAACTGATCGAAATGCGGCGAATGTCCCCTCGTGTAAGTCTGGTCGAGGCCTGGAGGGCACAGCCCTCCACCCCCCTCACACTTCACTTGGGAGTGAATCTCATGGGTATGAAGGACCAGTTCAAGGACAAGGCGCAGAAGCTCGCCGATCAGGGCAAGCAGCCGATGGGCGGTGCGAAGGACGAGGCTTCGGAGCGGATGGCTCGGCCTGAGGACGAGGCCCGTGCGGGCGAGCGCGGCGGGAACATGACGGACCGGGCGCGGGAGCGGGGCCAGGGCGCGGCGGACCAGGTCCGGGACCAGTTCGACTCCTGACGCCGAGTCGTGAGAGGGCGCGTCTCCCTTCTGGGGGGGGCGCGCCCTTTCGCGGTGCGGTGCGGTGCGGTGTGTGATGCGGGCGTCGCGTGCACAGGGGCGCTGACCCCGGACCCCTGGTCCTCAAACTCCCCCAGGGCGGGATTCAACTGCGTGGCGGCAGCTCCGGCCGCCTCTTGTCCGGGGCCTCCGAGTAGTCCGGGGGTTCCGCCGCCGGCCTGGCCGCCAGTAGGTCGAGTGCTGTCCAGACCGCGTCGTCCAGTTGGCCGTGGCGGCCCTCCGCCCAGTTCAGTGGGGTGCGCAGCGCCTCGATGTCCGGGTCCACGCCGTGGTTCTCGACCGACCAGCCGTATGTGTCGAACCAGGCCGCGTTCATCGGGACCGTGATCACCGTGCCGTCGCCGAGGCGGTGCCGGCCGGTCATGCCGACCACGCCGCCCCAGGTGCGCTGGCCGACCACCGGGCCCATGCCGAGCAGCCGGAACGCCGCCGTGATCATGTCGCCGTCGGACGAGGTGGCCTCGTCGGCGAGGGCGACCACCGGGCCCCGGGGCGCGTTCGACGCGTACGAGACGGGCTGGGCGTCGCGGGTGAGGTCCCAGCCGAGGATCGTACGGGTGAGCTTCTCGACCACCAGCTCGCTGATGTGGCCGCCCGCGTTGCCCCGTACGTCCACGATCAGCGCGGGGCGGGACACCTCAAGGCGCAGATCGCGGTTGAACTGGGCCCAGCCCGAACCGCCCATGTCGGGGATGTGCAGATAGCCGCACCGGCCGTCGCTCAACTCCCTGACGACGGCACGCCGTTTGGCGACCCAGTCCTGGTAGCGCAGCGGGCGTTCGTCGACCAGTGGGACCACCGCGACCCGGCGCGATCCGCCCTCCCGGCCGGCCGGGAGGAACGTCAGCTCGACCGTCGTGCCGCCCGCCGCGGCGAGCAGCGGGTAGGGGCCCGTGAGCGGGTCCACCTGGCGGCCGTCGACATGGGTGAGTACGGCGCCCTCGCGGATGCCCGTACCGGCCAGCGGGGAGCGCGCCTTGGAGTCCGACGAGTCGCCGGGCAGGATGCGCTTGACCACCCAGGCGCCGTCCCGGCACACCAGGTTCGCGCCCAGCAGGCCCATCACCCGCTGGTAGTGCGGCGGTCCCTCGTTGCGGCGGGCGGCGGTGACGTACGCGTGCGAGGTGCCCAGCTCGCCGAGGACCTCGCGGAGCAGATCGGCGAACTCGTCGGGGGACGCGACCCGTTCGACCAGCGGGCGGTACTGCGCCAGGATCGCCGACCAGTCGATGCCGCACATCTGCGGTTCCCAGAAGTAGGCGCGGATGATGCGCCCCGCCTCGTCGAACGCCCCGCGCCACTCCGACGGCGGGTCGACATCGTGCAGGATGCGGCGCGGGTCGAGATAGACCGTGGTGTCGCCTTCGCCGGACTCGGTGGCGGGGACCGCGCGCAGCTCGCCCAGGTCCATGACCACCAGCCTGCTGCCGTCGCCGCTGACCGCGAACCAGTCGAGGTGGTCGACCAGTTCGGCCTTGCGGGCCCTGGCGATGGCGAAGTGTTCGAGAGTGGGGCGGCCCGAGGTGTCGGCCGGGTTGACGAAGGTCTCGCCGAGCGCGCCCGAGATGGGCCAGCGCAGCCAGACGAGGCCGCCGCCGCTGACCGGGCAGAGCGAGGAGTACTTCGACGCGGGCACCGGGAACGGCGTGACCCGGCTCTCCAGGCCCTCGATCTCGACCAGCACCTTGCTGCCGTCCGGGCTGTCCTCGCCCAGATCGTCGTCCGGGTCGAGACCGCCGGCCGCCGGGCGCCCGGCGGGGGAGAGCGCGAAGGGCGAGGGCGTCGTGGAGGTGAGCGGCACCAGATACGGGCGGCAGCCCAGCGGGAACGACAGGTCGCCGGTGTGGACGTCGTACACCGGGTCGAAACCGCGCCAGGACAGGAACGCCAGATAGCGGCCGTCGCTGGTGAAGACTGGGTTCTCGTCCTCGAAGCGACCGTTGGTGACATCGACGACGGTGGGTGCCATCGGCCCGGCGATCTTCGCCATCTTGATCTGCCGCAGGGAGCGGCCGACCCCGGGGTGCGACCAGGTCAGCCAGGTGCCGTCGGGGGAGAAGGCCAGATCGCGCACCGGGCCGTTGAGGGAGCGGATCAGCTCGGTGACCGCACCGGCACCCGGCTGGTCCGCCGCTCTGCCGTCCGCCGCCGCATCCTTCGCCTCGGCGTCCCCCGCCGCTGCGGCCTTCCCCTCTGCGTCCTCCGCCGCCTCACCTCCTGCCCCTCCACCGCTTGCCGCCTCGTCCGGCAGGTCGTCGCCCACCGTGAGCAGCAGCAGCCGCCCGTCGTGCGAGGCGATGGCCAGCTGCTCACCTGCGGGGTCCGAGACCATCTCCTGTACGCGGCCCAGCTCGCCCGCTGCGTACCGCCGGGGCGGCCGGTCGCCGGTGGCGCGCGGCATGTACGCGATCTCGACCGCGTCCTCGCCCTCCGCGTCCGTGACGTACGCGATCCGTCCCGCGCTGCCGAGCATTTCGGGGAGGCGGACCCGTACCCCCGGGGTGTCCGTGATGGTGCGGGCCGGGCCGTCGCGGTGGGTGAGCCAGTACAGGCTGCCGCGCACGACGACCGCACTCGCCCGGCCCGTCTCGTCCACGGACACGCCGTCGACGTTGGTGGACGCCGGGATCTGGTAGGCGCGCCGCCCGGTGCGCGGGCTGCCGATGCGGACCTCCAGCTTGCGCGGCACCGCGCCGGGCGACAGGTCGTCGGCCAGCCAGATGTCGCCCGCGCACTGGTAGACCACCCGGTGGCCGTCGGTGGACGCGTTCCTCGCGTACCAGCTGTCGTGGTCGGTGTGGCGGCGCAGGTCCGTGCCGTCCGGCAGACAGGAGTAGAGGTTGCCGATGCCCTCGTGGTCGGAGAGGAAGGCGACCCGGCCGTCCACCAGCATCGGGCAGGCCAGATGTCCCTCGATCCCCGCGAGCAGCCGCTTGCCGTGCAGCCAGAGGCGGCCGGTGGCGCCGCCGCGGTAGCGCTTCCAGGCGGCCGGTTCGTGCGGTGGTGTGCCGGTGAGCAGGAGCGTGCGGCGCTCGCCGGCCACGTCACCGATGGCGATGTCGTGGACCGGGCCCCAGGGCAGCTTGGCTCCCGGTGAGCCATCGGTGGCCACCGTGTAGGCCCAGCTGAAGTGCGAGAACGGCTGGTTGTGCGAGGCCACGGCCAGGATGTCGCCCTCCGGCGTCCAGCCGCGCACCCGGGTGTCGAGCGAGCCCCAGTACGTCAGCCGCCGGGACGGGCCGCCGTCCACGGGGGCCAGATGGATCTCCGGGTCGAGGCTGCGCCAGGACGTGTACGCGATGTGCCCGCCGTCGGGGGAGAACCGCGGCTGGCCCACCCGGGTCCGGTCGGCGGTGATCCGCCAGGCCCGCTCGGGGCGCCCGGCCCCGCCGTCGAGGGGCGCGACCCAGAGGTCGTCCTCGGTCACGAAGCACAGCAGGTCGCCATGGAGGTTCGGGAAGCGGAGGTACGCGGCGTCTCCCGCATCGGCTTGGCTCACCCCTCAATGCTTTCCGCGCTGCGGAGGCCCGGCAACTCGTGGCGCCGGCCCGCTCCGGTCACCGGCACCTCCCGGGCGGTCACCGGCACCTGTCTCGCCGCTTCCTGTGCCGCTTCTTATGCCGGTCCGACAACCGTGATCGAGTCCACATGCGAAACGTTGTCGTTTCGCTCGGGCGCGGCGTACCGTCGTGGTGTACGAAACCGTTTCGCTCGGGAAGGCCGGGGATGGCTAGCAGACTGACGCCGGAGCGCGAGGGTGAGCTGTACGCGGCCACACTCGATCTGCTGCGTGAGGTCGGCTACGAAGCCCTGACCATGGACGCCGTCGCCGCTCGTACGCGGTCCAGCAAGGCCACCCTCTACCGCCAGTGGGGGAGCAAGCCGGAGCTGGTCGTCAGGGCGCTGCGGAACAACAAACCTGTCCGTATGGACGAGGTCGACACCGGTTCACTGCGCGGAGACCTCCGGGCCCTGATGGCGCGCGAGGGCGACTGCGAGATGGAGCGGAACTCCGCCCTGATACGGGGTCTGATGCATGCCGTGCATGAGAACCCGGATCTCTTCCAGGCCCTGCGCGAGCTGCTGATCGAACCCGAGGTGACCGGGCTCAAGCGCATGTTGCAGCGCGCTGTGGAGCGTGGCGAGGTCAGTGCGGACAACCCTGGGCTGAGCTTTGTCCCGCACATGGTGGTCGGCGCCTTCGTCGCCCGCCAGCTGCTGGAGGAGAAGCCTGCCGACCGGGCTTTCCTCTCCCGTTATCTGGACGCCGTGGTACTCCCCGCTCTCGGCGCCCAGCCACCGGTCACCACCTGATCAACGGCTGGTCACCGCCGTGACCACCACCGTGATCACTGTCCGAACCACCGCCTGACACACCTGAACATCTCTCCACCTGACACGCCGCTCTCGTCGTCGGGCTGGTTCCTCACGCCCTTTTCCACCCGACCTGACCGGGAGACGCCCTCGTGGCCACGTACCTCTACAAGCTCGGACGGTTCGCCTTCCGGCGCCGCCGTTATGTCGCCCTGGTGTGGGTGGCGCTGCTGGCGCTCGCCGGCTTCGGCGCCTCCTCGGCCGCCACCGCGACCGCAAGCTCCTTCTCGATACCCGGCACGGAGGCCCAGAAGGCCTTCGACCTGCTGGGGCAGCGGTTCCCCGGCGCGAGCGCCGACGGTGCCACCGCCCGGGTCGTCTTCAAGGCCCCGTCCGGCGAGAAGATGACATCCGCGGCGAACAAGGCCGAGGTCAAGAAGGTCGAGGGGGAGCTGAGCTCCGGCTCGCACCAGATCTCGTCGGTGACGGATCCCTACCAGGCGAAGGCCGTCTCCAAGGACGGCAGCACGGTCTACGTGCAGGTCTCCTACAAGGTCAGCTCGATGGAGCTGACCGACCAGAGCAAGAACTCGCTCCAGGACACCGCGGACAAGGCGCAGCACAACGGGTACACGGTGGAGATCGGCGGTGACGCGCTCCAGGCCATGCCGGAGACCGGCTCCGGCGAGATCATCGGTGTCGTGCTCGCCGCGATCGTGCTCATCGTGACGTTCGGCTCGCTGATCGCCGCCGGGCTCCCGCTGCTGACCGCCCTCATCGGCGTCGGTATCGGCGTCTCGACGATCACGGCGCTGGCCAATGTGCTGGACCTGGGCAACACCACATCGACGCTGGCGATGATGATCGGCCTGGCGGTCGGTATCGACTACGCGCTGTTCATCGTCTCCCGCTTCCGGGCGGAACTCGCCGAGGGCAGGGAACCGCAGGAGGCCGCGGGACGGGCGGTCGGAACGGCCGGCTCGGCTGTGGTCTTCGCCGGACTCACCGTGGTCATCGCTCTGGTCGGCCTGGCCGTCGTGAACATCCCGATGCTCTCCAAGATGGGCTTCGCGGCGGCCGGTACGGTCGTGATCGCCGTCCTCATCGCGCTCACCCTCATCCCCGCGCTGCTCGGCTTCGCCGGAAAGCGTGTGGTGGGACGCAAGGCCCGCAAGAACCCGCCGGTGCCGGGCGCCGAGGCCAAGGCCAACGGCGGCACCCGCTGGGCGCGCATCGTCCTGCGCCGCCCCATTCTGGTGCTGCTCGTCGGCGTGATCGGCCTGGGCGCCATCGCCATCCCGGCCGCTTCCCTGCAGATGGGCCTGCCCGACGACGGGGCGCAGCCCACCAACACCACCCAGCGCCGTGCGTACGACCTGCTCTCCGACGGCTTCGGCCCCGGGTTCAACGGTCCGCTGACGACGGTCGTCGACGTCAAGGGCGTCAGCGACGGCAAGGCCGCGGTCGACGAGGTGCACCAGAAGATCGCCGGGCTCGACGGCGTGGTCTCGGTGGCGCAGCCGTTCTACAACAAGGCGCACGACACCGCGACGATCAGCGTCATCCCCAAGGACCGGCCCTCGTCGGTCAAGACCGAGAACCTGGTCCACTCCATCCGTGACGCGGGTGCGCAGGTCAAGTCCGACACCGGTGCCACGGTGCTGGTCACCGGCGCGACCGCGATGAACATCGACTTCTCGCAGAAGATGAACGACGCGCTGGTCCCGTATCTGGCGCTCGTCGTCGGGCTCGCGTTCCTGCTCCTGATGGTGGTCTTCCGCTCGGTGCTGGTGCCGCTCAAGGCGGCGCTCGGCTTCCTGCTCTCGGTGGTCGCCGCCCTGGGCGCGGTCGTCGCGGTCTTCCAGTGGGGCTGGCTCGGCTCGCTCTTCGGCGTCCAGCAGACCGGCCCGATCATGTCGATGATGCCGATCTTCATGGTGGGTGTGGTCTTCGGTCTCGCGATGGACTACGAGGTCTTCCTGGTCACCCGGATGCGGGAGGCGTATGTGCACGGGGAGAGCCCGGGACAGGCCGTCGTCACCGGCTTCAAGCACGGGGCGCGCGTGGTCACCGCGGCCGCAGTCATCATGATCGCGGTCTTCTCCGGCTTCATCGGAGCCAGTGACTCGATGATCAAGATGATCGGCTTCGGCCTCGCCATCGCGGTCTTCTTCGACGCCTTCGTCGTACGGATGGCCATCGTGCCCGCCGTCCTGGCGCTGCTCGGTAAGCGGGCGTGGTGGCTGCCGCGCTGGCTGGACCGGGCGCTGCCGAACGTGGACGTCGAGGGCGAGGGCCTGAACAAGCACATCGAGGACCGGACACAGCGGGAGCTGATCGACGCCTGACCGGACAGCCGGACGGTCCTGTCCGGCTCAGGTCCGCAGCGGCCCTCCATGCCCCACGGCATGGGGGGCTTCCTGCTGCTCCAGGGGCGCGTCCTCGCGGAGCGCTTCCCTGCGGGCGGCCCTCTCGGCATGTTCGGTTTCCTGGGGGACGGCCGCATGGGTCCTGCGCAGGAACCGGATCAGCGGCGCGTTGTCGAACTGCACCACCGTCACACCGTCCGGCGAGTAGAACTCAAGGACCACCTGGGCCCGCCCGCACGGCCAGATCCCGATGTCGCCGGAGCGCCGGGGCGTCCGCAGCCCCGCTTCGAGCAGGTCCCTGGCGAAGACCCACTCGCCGCCACCGCCGGGGAAGAGGAAGCGCACGGCGCCGGGGTCACCCTCGGGGTCGTACTGGAGCGCGATGTGGACCACCGACCACTGGCCGGGGACGTCCGTCACCACATGACCTCGTACAGGCACCTCGACGGCGGGGGACATGTGCGCTCCCTTGATCAGTGGTCCGGTGATCCGGCGGTATCCACAGATGAGCCGGAACCCTATGGGGTTATTTGTCATCCAATGTCCCATATTTTGACAGGGATGCCACCGCTCGGCCACCGCTACCGCGCCGCAGCTGGGGCCGAGGCGCTCTTGCGAACCATTCGCAACAAGGCTCTATCATCGAACGGTTCACCACCGCCGGTGCGCCATCGCGAGGAGAGAGTCACCACATGCATGTCCCCGACGGATTCATCAACGCCCCCGTATCGGCGGTGACCGGTGTAATCGCCGCGGGCGCGATCGCCGTGAGCCTCCGGGGCGCGCGCCGTGAGCTGGACGAGCGCACCGCGCCGTTGGCCGGCCTGGTCGCGGCCTTCATCTTCTCCGTGCAGATGCTGAACTTCCCCGTCGCCGCCGGCACCAGCGGCCATCTGCTGGGTGGCGCACTCGCCGCGATCCTGGTCGGCCCGTACACCGGGGTGCTCTGCGTTTCCGTCGTCCTGCTGATGCAGGGCATCCTCTTCGCCGACGGCGGGCTCACGGCCCTCGGGGTCAACATCACGGACATGGCCATCGTGACGACCGTCGTCGCGTATGCCGTCTTCCGCGGCCTGGTCAAGGTGCTGCCCCGCCGCCGCAGCTCGATCACCGCCGCCTCCTTCGTCGCCGCGCTGCTCTCCGTGCCGTGCGCCGCGCTCGCCTTCACCGCGATGTACGCGCTCGGCGGCACCACCGACGTCCCGGTCGGCAAGGTGCTGACCGCGATGGTCGGCGTCCATGTCCTCATCGGCATCGGCGAGGCCGCGATCACCGCACTCACCGTGGGCGCCGTGATCGCCGTCCGCCCCGACCTGGTGTACGGCGCCCGCGGGCTGACCGCCCCGCTCAAGCTCCGGGTGGGCGGCGAACTCATCGACGCGCCCGCCGCCGAGCCGGTCCCGGCCGCCGCCCGCTCCGCCCGGTCGACCCGCAAGATCTGGGGCATCGGGCTGATCACCGCCCTCGTACTGGCCGGGTTCGTCTCCTTCTACGCGTCCGCCAGCCCCGACGGCCTGGAGAAGGTCGCCCACGACAAGGGCATCGACGCCAAGGAGCAGCCGCACCACACCGGGGACTCCCCGCTCGCCGGGTACGGCGTCAAGGACATCTCCGACGCCCGGCTCTCCGGCGGTCTCGCCGGGCTGATCGGCGTCGGCGCCACGGTCGTCGTGGGCAGCGGTGTCTTCTGGGCGGTCCGCCGCCGCCGTACGCAGGCCGCCCCGGCCGGCCCGAACGCGGGAGCCGTCTGACATGGGCGCCGGTCACGCGCACAAGCTCTACCGGCACGGCCACTCCCCGGTCCACGACCTGCCGCCGCACTGCAAACTCGCCGCCGTGTTCACCTTCGTGATCGTGGTGGTCTCCACCCCGCGCGAGGCGATGTGGGCGTTCGCGCTGTACGCGGTGCTGCTCGCGGGGGTGACCGCGGTGGCCCGCATCCCGGCCGGGTTCCTGCTCAAGCGGCTGCTCATCGAGATCCCGTTCGTGGCCTTCGCGGTGCTCATGCCGTTCGTCGTCCCCGGCGACCAGGTCCACGTGCTGGGCCTCTCGGTCAGCGAGCCCGGACTCTGGGGCGCCTGGAACGTACTGGCCAAGGGCACGCTCGGCGTCGCCGCTTCCGTACTCCTGGCGTCCACCACCGAACTGCGCGCGCTGCTTCTCGGGCTCCAGCGGCTGAAACTCCCGCCGATGCTGGTGCAGATCGCGTCCTTCATGATCCGGTACGGCGACGTGATCACCGACGAGATGCGCCGGATGTCGATCGCCCGCCGCTCACGCGGCTTCGAGGCGCGCGGCGTACGGCAGTGGGGGGTGCTCGGCAAGTCGGCCGGGGCGCTCTTCATCCGCTCCTACGAACGGGGCGAGCGCGTACATCTGGCCATGGTCAGCCGGGGATACACCGGGACCATGCCGGTCATCGACGAAGTGACGGCGTCGGGAGCGCAGTGGCGGTCCGCCGCGGCACTCCCCGTCGCCGCGCTCTGCGTCTGTCTGCTGGGATGGACCTTGTGACTACGACCCCCACCGCCCCGCCCTCCCTGGAGATCGCCGGCCTCGCGTACGCCTACCCCGACGGCCACCAGGCGCTCTTCGGGGTCGACCTGGCCGTCGAACGCGGCCAGCGGGTCGCCCTGCTCGGGCCCAACGGCGCGGGCAAGACCACACTCGTCCTGCACCTCAACGGCATCCTCACCGGCGGCGCCGGCACGGTCTCGGTGGCCGGGCTGCCGGTCGCCAAGGCCAACCTCGCGGAGATCCGGCGCCGCGTCGGCATCGTCTTCCAGGACCCCGACGACCAGCTGTTCATGCCGACGGTCCGCGAGGACGTCGCGTTCGGCCCGGCCGCCGCCGGGCTGCGCGGCCCGGAGCTGGAGGCGCGGGTCGTCGCGGCGCTCACCCAGGTCGGGATGGAGTCCTACGCGGACCGCCCCCCGCACCACCTCTCGTACGGCCAGCGCCGCCGTGTCGCGGTCGCGACCGTCCTCGCGATGGAGCCGGAGATCCTGGTCCTGGACGAGCCGTCCTCCAACCTCGACCCGGCATCCCGCCGTGAACTCGCCGACATCCTGCGGTCGTTGGAGGTGACGGTGCTGATGGTGACGCACGACCTGCCGTACGCGCTGGAACTGTGCCCGCGCGCCGTGGTGCTCAGCGACGGCGTGATCGTCGGCGACGGGCCGACCGGGGACATCCTGGCGGACGAGGCGCTGATGCAGGCGCACCGGCTTGAGCTGCCGTTCGGCTTCAACCCGCGCGCGGCGGTCTGAGCCGGCGCCTTCGGGCTTCCCGCGCGCGGCGGTCTGAGCGGCACCCCGGCCGTACCCGGTCAGGCGCCTGCGCCCTTCCTCGTGCGGCCGGCCGCCAGGCTCACCAGTACGGCGAGGGCCAGCAGCGCCACCGCGCAGCTGAACACCTCTCCGGCGGGCCGCAGGCTGGTGGCGTGGATCAGTACGCCGACGCCGATCGAGGGGACGGCGAGCATCGTGTACAGGATCGCGAAGAACGTCGACACCGCGGCGCCCCGGTGCTCCGGATCGCTGCGGGTGGTGATGGTGCCGAGTCCGTAGCCGATGGCGATACCGGTCGCCAGGCCGTTCACCGCGGCGCCGACGATCAGCGCGGCCAGGGTCTCGGTCACCATGGCGGTCGCGATGAGCGCCGCCGCGCCGATCAGCCCCGCACAGGCCACGGTCAGCGCCGCCCCGGACCCGAGCCGGCGGATCAGCAGCTGGCCCAGCGCGGTGCAGACGAACGCGGTGAAGACGACGGCCCCGGTGAGCGTGTGATTCGTGTCGTGCAGCACGCCGCCGACGAACAGCCCGGTCACGGCGGTGAGCACCCCGAGCACCGCGAACCCGGTCCCGGTGACCATCGCCGACCGCAGGAAGTCCGAGCGGATCTCCGCCGGGACGTGCAGCGGCTGGAGCCGGAAGGTGAATCCGGTGCGGTGGCGCACGGTCTCCGGGGTGGCCGCGAGACCGGCGACGGCGAGCGCCGTGAGGACCAGCGAGACGGCCCACGGTGTACGCAGCGGGGCGGGCGCCGTATCGGCCAGGACCCCGGCGAGCAGCGGGCCACAGGCCAGTCCGCCCATATTGGCGAAGAGCGCCACCGTGGCGGGGCGCACCCTGCCGTCCTGCGGCATCAGCTCGGTGAGCGCCGCCGTGCCGGCGCCGGTCACCAGCGCCGCGGAGAAGCCGGACAGCACACGGCCGAACAGCAGGACCGGCACATCCCCTGCGACCAGGAAGACCACGGCGGCGCAGACGGACAGCACGGTCGCGGCCACCAGCACCGGACGGCGCCCGATCTGGTCCGACAGGCGCCCGAAGGTCAGCAGCCCGACGACTACCCCGATCGCGTAGACGGCGAAGATCACGGTGACCGTGAGGGGCGAGAAGCCGAATGCGTTCTCGTACAGCGGGTAGAGGGGCGTGGGCACGGTGGTCCCCACCATCGTGATCCAGAAGGCGAAGGCCACCACGGGCGCCGCGAACCGCCGGTTGCCGCCCGGCTTCCCCGCCGGGGAGGCCACACGGTCGGATGGGGTCGGCATGGCGGGACCTGCTTTCTCCTGTCCGGGGCTTCTCTGTCCGGGGCCCGTACGGTCATTCGTCAGATCGTGGGGACTCAGCGGACTCTAGGCTGTCTCCCCCCGCCACACGGGAGACCCACCCCTCCGGGTCACACGGAAGACCCACCCCCCCGGCACTCACCGGCAGTGCCGCACCGCACCATGGACCCTGTACGCCAGTCCGGGCGTACAGGTAGATGTGGGAGCGCGACGTGGTGGACGTCCAGGGCACAGTGGCGGACGGATTCGAGGCGGTCCGGGACGCCTTCGTACGGAACTTCACGCACCGTGCGGAGCGCGGCGCCGCCGTCACCGTCTACCGCGACGGTCACAAGGTCGTCGACCTCTGGGCCGGTACGAAGGACGTGGACGGTGCCGAGCCCTGGGCCCTGGACACCGCCCAGGTCGTCAGGTCCGCGACCAAGGGGGTGGCCGCCGCCGTCCCGCTGCTCCTGCACCAGCGCGGCCAGCTGGACCTCGACGCCCCCGTCTCCACGTACTGGCCGGAGTTCAAGGCGGGCGGCAAGGAACGCGCCCTCGTCCGGCACTTCCTGGCCCACCGCACCGGGGTACCCCTCATCGACCACCCCCTCACCCCCGCCGAGGCCATCGACGGGGTGTCGGGCCCACGCGCCGTCGCCGCCCAGCAGGCCGTCTGGGAGCCCGGCACCGAGCACGGCTACCACGCGCAGACGTACAGCTGGCTGCTGAGCGAACTCGTCCGGCGGGTCACCGGCCGCACCATCGGCCGCTGGATCGCCGAGGAGATCGCCCGTCCCCTCGACATCGACTTCTGGGTCGGCCTGCCCGCCGAGGAGGCGCACCGCGTCGGCCGGATCGGCACCGTCGCCGCGCCGCCGGTCGGCAGCGGCCTCAAGCTCAAGCCGAAGCGGTCCGTCAGCGACGCGTACCAGGACCCCTCCTCGCTGACCAGCCGCGCCTTCGGTGCCATCGAGCCGTTCCCGGACGAGAACGACCCGGCCTACCGCGCCGCCGAACTCCCGGGCTCCGGCGGCATTTCCACTGCCCGCGCCCTGGCCCGCGTCTACGCCGCGATGATCGGCCGCGTCGACAACGGCAGCCGCCTCTTCGCCCCCGCCACCCTCGCCCTGGCCCGCAGCGAGGAGTCGTCGGGCCCGGACCGCGTACTCGTCGTCAGCACCCGCTTCGGCCTCGGCTTCATGCTGCACGGCCCGTCGGCCCCGCTGCTCGGCCCCGGCTCGTTCGGCCACCCGGGCCGGGGCGGCTCGCTCGGCTTCGCGGATCCGGAGTCGGGGGTCGCGCTGGGGTATGTGACCAACGCGCTCCAGAAGGGCGTCACCGCCGATCCGCGCGCCCAGGCCCTGGTCAGGGCGGTGCGCTCGGCGACATGATCGCCGTATGGATATCACGAGGCGGTTCGAGGGTTACGCGGTCCTGATCACCGGCGCCGGCAGGGGAATCGGCGCGGCCACCGCCCGCCGCTTCACCGACGAGGGCGCCCGCGTCCTGGTCACCGATCTGGACGGGGACCGCGCGGAGAAGACGGCGGCGGCGCTGCCGGGCGCGCTGCCGTTCACCTGCGATGTCACCGACCGGTCCGCCGTCGATGCGGCGGTGGCGTACGCGGTGGCCGAGTTCGGCGCACTCGACGTCCTGGTCAACAACGCGTACGCCTGCTCGCCGGACGCCCCGCTCTTCGAGGACGAGGACGACGAGTCCTGGCACCGGGACCTGGACGCCACGCTGAGCGGCGCCTTCCGTGTCTCGCGCGCCGCCATGCCGCATCTCGCGGCGGCGGGCGGCCGGGGCGCGATCGTCAGTGTCGGCTCGGTCAACGGCGCCCAGGACTTCGGCAACCACGCGTACAGCGCGGCGAAGGCGGGCCTGACCAGCCTGACCCGGACCCTCGCGGGCCACGCGGCGCCGCGCGGGGTCCGGGTCAACCTGGTGGCGCCGGGCACGATCCACACGGACGTGTGGGCGTCGCGCGGTGTGGAGTCGCCCCTCGAACAGGCCGCGAAACAGTACCCGTTGGGCCGGGTGGGAGTGCCGGATGACATCGCGGCGGCGATCGCGTTCCTGGCGTCGCGGGACGCCGCGTGGATCACCGGGGTGACGCTGCCGGTGGACGGTGGCCTGCTGGGCAGCAACCTGGGGCTGCGCAACTCGCTGCGCTGACGACAGGCTCAGGGGCCGGGCATGACAGCGGACCCGGACCGGGGTTGCCGGTCCGGGCCCGCTGCGTTCGCGGTGCGGTGGTCACGTCGCCGTGGTCACCGCGTCGCCCCCGTGGGCGTGTTGAGCCGGGGGTACGGGTTACTTGGTGAAGGCCGCGGTGCCGTTCGGCGTACCGAGACCGGTCGGGCCGTCGTAGCCCTGGCCCGCCTTGCACAGGTAGTCGCTGCACGACCCGTTGGCCCCGGTGGTGACGTCGTTGAGGGAGCCGGTGTGGGCGTACGGGTACGACGCGGGGGTGTCACTCGCGCCGGGGGTGCCGGCGAGAGCGTAGACGGCCGCGATGAACGGCGACGCGGCGCTGGTGCCGCCGTAGACGTTCCAGCCGTCTGCCTGGTAGGTGTCGTAGACCGCGAGGCCGGTGGCCGGGTCGGCGACGGACGACACGTCCGCGACGGCGCGCTTGGCGCAGTCGGCGTCCTTCTGCCAGGACGGCTTCGCGTCGTACTGGGAGCAGCCGGAGCCTGCTCCCTCGCCGCCCGCGCTGGTGCCCCAGACGGACTCGGACCAGCCGCGCGTGCTGCTGTCCTTCTTGAGCGAGGTGCCGCCGACCGAGGTGACGTACTGGGAGGCGGCCGGGTACTCCACGCCGTAGCCGCTGTCACCGGAGCTCACGGTGATGGCGACGCCGGGGTGGTTGAAGTACTGGTCGTCCGCCTGCGTGTCGCTGGGGTCCTCGCTGCCGCCGTAGCTGTTGGAGACGTACTTGGCACCCTGCTTGACGGCCTGGTTCACGGCCGCGCCGAGGTCGTCCATGCTGGCGGAATTGGCCTCGACGAGCAGGATGTGGCACTGGGGGCAGGCCGCGCTGACCATGTCGACGTCGAGGGAGATCTCTCCGGCCCAGCCGGCGTCAGGCGCCGGGTAGCTGGAGCCGCCGTCCTGGTCGATCTTCTTGAAGCAGCCGTTGTCGGTGGTGCAGTCGGGCAGGCCGTACTGGGACCGGTAACTCGCCAGGTCCTGCTCGGCGTTGGGGTCGTCGTTGGCGTCGACGATCGCGACCGTCTGGCCCGCGCCGCTGTCCGCGGGGAGGTTGTAGGCGGCCTGCAGGTCGCTGGGGCCGAAGCCGGAGGGGGCGGCGTTGCGGCCGAGCGACTTCTGCTGCTTGATGTCGGTGCGGGCCACCGCGTTGCACGCCATGTAGCCGGGCTTGGACGGTTGTGAGCAGAGCCGGTGCGTGTGCACCGTGGATGCGGCCGGTGCCGCGGAGCCCGTCGACGCGAACGCGGACGCCTGCGAGGCGGCAACGAGGCCGCCGGATATGAGTGCCACTGCTGACAGCAGGGCCGGTGCGCCGCGGCGCAGCAGGCCGATTCTGCGGTGTGATTGCAAGGAACTGCCCTCCGTGGGGGGTGGGTGTCCGGGCGGACATCCGGCATTCATGTCAAGTGCATGACAACGCACACAACAAGGAATTGATCCGGACAGAACGCCGTGGAGCCTGAGGGTGGCGCTGTTCACTCGACTGGTGCCACCCCGATGAGTGGTGGCTAAAAAGAAAGCTATTCAATCGCCTGCCCAACTGGCTACCTGGCGTTGGTAAAGCCTTCCTCTCGACTCTCGCCACCCGGCATATACCTTGTGTTGCCATGGAGTTGGAAGAAGGACCGATCAGCGATCTGGTGGCGCTCGGCCTCGCGCGGTACGAGGCACGTGTCTATCTCGCTCTCATCAGGCGTGATTCGTACACGGCCGCCGAGGCGGCCCGCGAGGCGGACGTACCGCGCCAGCGGGTCTACGACGTCCTGGACGCACTGGTACGGCGTCGGCTCGCCACCACCCACCCCGGGCGGGTCGCCACATATTCCGCCGTCACCCCGGAGCTGGCCGTGGCCCGCCTGATGGCTCTTCAACGCGAGTCCGTGGACCGGTTGGAGCGGGTCTCGGAGGGGCTGGCCGCCGTGCTGCAGCCGCTCTGGTCCGACGGGCGGGTGCACACCGATCCGCTGGACTACATCGAGATCCTGCGCGACCCGAAGGCGATCGCCGAACGCTTCGCCGACATCCAGCAGCAGGCCCAGCACGAGCTGTTGACCTTCTGCAAGCCCCCGTTCGTCGCCCCCGAGGAGAACACCGAAGGCATCAAGGCCGTCCGCCGGCTGCACCGGGCGGGCGGCGCGGTCCGTGCCATCTACCTCGACGACGCGCTGGACAACCCCGGGACCGTGGAGCACATACGACGCTTCGCCGACGCGGGGGAGCAGGCCCGCTTCACCCCCGGACTGCCGCTGAAGCTGGTTGTCGCCGACTCCTCTCTGGTGCTGTGCGACATGCCCGACCCGGTGGCCGGCGCGGGCTCCACCACCACCTTGTTCATCGAGCACCCGGCGCTCGCGGGATGCCTGCGACTGGCGTTTCTGACGGTCTGGGAGGGCGCCACGGAGCACGGCCGGGCGGCGTGAAGCTGTGCTGACCGTGGCCCCGTCGGGTCAGGCGGCCGAGGGCGAGGACGGGGCCGCCGTCGGGGTGCCCGTCGGGGTGGCCTCGCCCTCCACCGGCGGCGGGTTGAGCCGTGCCGACACGACGTGGCAGACCACCACTGCCACGATCACCAGCGGCATGACAGTGACGCCGTCATGTCCCAGCAGCAGCGTGGCCAGCATGACGGAGGTCAGCGGCAGCCGGAGCAGCGCCACCGCCAGCGCGCCCATCCCCATCGCGGCAGCGGAGACGAACGGCAGCCCCGGGAGATGCGACAGTGCGATCCCGCCCGCCGCGCCGAGGAACAGCGCCGGGAAGATCGGGCCGCCGCGGAAGGCAGCCAGCGACACGCAGTACGCGAGGCTCTTGCAGACGAGGAGCAGCACCAGTGCGCCGAGGGAGTACGAGCTGGTGCTGAGCAGGAGGTGCGGCAGCGCGCTCTGCCCGGAGAACAGCACGTCGGACGCCGCCTTCCCGGACCCTTCGGCGTAGGCGATGGCCAGCCCCGCCACGGCCAGGCCGATCACCGGTGTCCACACCATCCGCCGCCGGTTCACTCCAGGTTGCAGCCGCAGCGCCATGCGGTGGACCCCCGTACCGAGGAGCGCGGCGGCGATTCCGATGACCAGCGCGTATCCGAACTGGGCGACGTCGGGGCGTCCCGCGTGGGGCAGGTTCGGGATGGCCAGCGTTCCGGCGCCGACACCCGTCCAGGTGCCGAGCCCGGTGAAGATCAGCGAGCCGATCCCGGCGGCCAGCAGCCCGGGGACGAGCACGATCCCGAGCATCGGCCCGGCCAGCCCGGAGGCCTCCATCAGCAGAAAGGCCCCCACCAGCGGCGAACCCAGCAGCGCACTGATGGCGGCGAAGCTGCCGGCCGCCGCCACGAGTCCCTGTTCCGTCGCGGTGGAGCCGGGCCGCAGGAGCCGGAACCCGTACAGGGCGACACCGCCGCCCAGCGCGATCATGGGCGCCTCCGGCCCGATGACCGCACCGAACGCGAGGGAGGCGACGGCGGCGAGCAGGATGCCGGGCAGCTCGGCGGCGGAGGCGGTCCCCTTGGTCTTGAGCCCTTCGGCGGGCTGGTGGCCGCCGTTGCCCGGCAGATACCGCACGGTCAAGGCGACCAGCACCCCGGCGATGGCGAGCATGGGCACCGGCCACCAGACAGGAACGCTGTCAAGCCCGAGCCCGTGGGGCAGGTCGGTGAAGACGGCCTCCTGGAGGTAGTGGACGGCTTCCAGAAAACCGTAGGCACCGGCGGAGAGGACCACACCGAAGAGCGCGGTGAGGACGAGGAGCTTGAGATATCCCCTGCTCCGCAACGGCCCGAACGGATCGGCGAGCAGGGCGGCTTGCTGGTCTGCGGCTGGCTCGTCCGCTGACATCAGAGCGTCTCCTCAGGGCTGCTGCCCGGGCTCTCCGGGACGGATCGACTGCCTGACGATAATGCCAGCAATGCGGATATTTGCGGGTATTAACGGGCCGTCTGGCCGAGCGGCTCGGCGCGCGCATCCCTAGGATCGGATCCATGAAGCGACCTGAACGTGTTGCTGTCATCGGAGTGGGCATCCTCGGAGCCTGCGTGGGCTGGAACCTGTCCCGGCAGGGCGTCAGGGTGGTCTTCATCGACGCGGGCCGGCCGGGCGAATCCGTCACCAACTGGTCTTTCTCGTGGGTCAACGCCAGCAACAAGACCGCGCGCAGGTCCTACTTCGACCTGAACGTCGCGGGCATGGCGGCGTACCGGGAGCTTGCCAGGACCATCGGGCCGGACTCGTGGTGGCATCCCAGCGGCCACCTGCGCTGGGCGGACGATGCCGCAGCGGAGACGACGCTCCTGAAAACAGCTGAACTACTGACCGGCTGGGACTACCGGGTCGAGGTGTGCACGGGGGCAGAGGTGCGCCGCCGCCTCGAACCTGCTCTCACGCTGCCCGACGAGGTTCTGGTCGTTTTCTACCCCGACGAAGCCTGGGTGCACGGCCGTCATCTCGTCGGCCACCTGGTCGGCCGGGCCGTCGCATCGGGCGCCGAGCTCCGGTCCGGCACGGCCGTCCGTGACATCGGCACCGGCGCCGACGGGAGCGTCAGGACAGTCGCTCTGTCCGACGGGAGCTGTCTCGACGTCGACGCCGTCGTAAACGCGGCAGGTCCCCGCGCCTCCCACGTCGCCGGGTTCGTCGCACGGGACTTGCCGATGCGCCACGAACCCGGCGCCGTCACCCGGATCAGCTGTGCCCAAGTCCCGGTCCGCCGGGCCATGCACGCGCCGCACATCGAGATCCGTCCCGACGGAGACGCTTCGGTGGTCCTCCACAGCCGCGAGATCGACGCACTCATCGACACCGGCGAGGAGCCGGCGGAACTCGCCCGGCTGCTCCACGAATCGGCGCGGCACGTCGTTCCCGAGCTGGGCAACTCCCGCATCACCGAGACCCGGATCTCCAACCGGCCCATCCCGGCCGACGGATTCCCCTCAGTGGGAGCCGTACCGTCCGTGCCGGGCTACTACGAGGCCGTCACCCACAGCGGCATCACGCTCGGCCCGATCATCGGCCGACTGCTCGCTTCGGAGATCGCCAGCGGGAAGAGAGAGGCGATGCTGGCGGACTTCCGCCCGGAGCGGTTTTCCCTGTGACGGCCCAGCTGATTTTCAGAAGCGGAAGATCGTTGAGAGGGGCGGGATTTCACCGGTCACCTCGAACATGCCGACGTAGACGTTCTTGGCATCGATGGGGTCGTGCGAGGCGAACGTGCGGGCGTTGCGCCAGAAGCGGTCGAGCCGGTACGCGTTCGAGGTGCTGCGTGCTCCGGTCACCTCGTGCATACTTCCGGCTGCCTCAAGGGACGCTTCCACGCAGGCGACCTTGGCGCGGAAGCACTCCACCGAAATAACGGCAACGTTGTCGTCGGCGGCGGCCTCGATCCGGTCGGCCGCGGCGAACAGCAGCGCACGGGATGCGGCCAGCCGGCTCGACAGATCGCCGACCCTCCGCAGGATCAGGGGGTCATCGGCCGCGGTGGCGTACTGGGGGAGCGCGCCGCGCTTCATCGTGCGGACGTACTGGATCAGGGCGTCGAGGGCGCCGTCGCCGATGCCCTGCATCAGGCCGGAGTGCAGGAGCATCACCGCGCCGAGGAATGCCGGGGACGGCGTGTGCGCGGCATAGTGCCAGCCGTCGGGTACGAAGACGTCGTGATAGGTGATGGTCTGGCTGCGGGTACCGCGCTGGCCCATATTGTCCCAGTCGCCGTGCAGTTCGACGTCGGGGTGGCCCAGTTCCACCAGCACGTGATGCCGGCCGGGCTGCTCTCCTTGCAGGACGCATCCGACGTTGGCGATACCGAGGCCGCCACTGTTGGTGTTGAAGGACTTGGTCCCGCTGAGGATCACGCCGCCGTCCACGGGCCGGGCGGTGACCTTGCCGTTCACACCCGTCTCGGCGTTGGACGCGACGAGCCTCAGGCCCTTGTTCAGCAGCCGGTCGGCCAGCTCCTTGCGGGTCTCCTCGGGCAGGGCGCTGCTCTCGTCGAAGATCTCGCGGCTGACGAGTCCGGTGGTGGCCCAGTTCTGACCGGTGGGGCCGTCCCCGGCGCTGATCTCAGCGATGGCACGGGTGAAAGCGCCGATGCCACCGAGTGCCGTCCCGTCCCACAGACCGCCGTAGGCGGCGGGTACGAGTATGCGGGCGGCGCCCAACTCGGAGAGGAGCGCCAGGTTGTCCGAGGGATCGGTGTTGTCCCGGTCGCTTCGGAGCCCGGTGTCGGCGAGTTCCTGGCGTCGTGCGCCGATGGCTGAGAGGAGCGTGGGTATGTCGTGGGGCGCGGTGGATTCGGCGGTCGTCATGTATGCACCTCTCCGGGAGGGAACAGAGCAAGCCCGAACGCCCTGACAACCGGGTCCCGGCCAGAGCTGTTCGCGTTACGGGGTGATGCGCCCAGTCTTCACCGCGGAGACGAACGCGGTCCAGCCGTCGGCCCGGAAAGTGAGGGCCGGGCCGTGGGGGTTCTTGGAGTCGCGGACGGGGATGTCGGCGTAACCGTCGGCCACTTCGAGGCAGTCGCCGTTGCCGCCGCCGCTGTAACTGGACTTGCGCCACCTGCACATACCCGTTGCTTCGGCTATGCCAAGCTCACTGCTGGTCACGTTCATGCTCCCTTGATACCGCCCTGATCAGCGCCACTGACTCCTTGAATGAGAGCGCATCGCCCAGGACAAGATCGTAGGCCGCCCGGCACTCGCTCACCAGTGCGGGATCGTCCATCAAGCTGCCCGTGCACAGTCCCTCGACGTAGGCCACCGGCGCGGCGTCAGCGAAACTCATCAGGGACACCATGCCCTCCATGAGCGCGTGCTCCCCGGCGCCGAATGGCACCACATGCACACGCAGGCGGCCGGTCTCCGCCATGTCCGCGATCTTGCGTAGCTGGGCGGCCATGGCTGCCGGGCCACCAACCCGACGCCGCAGTACTGCCTCGTCCAGGAGGGTCCAGATTACGGGGTCCACCGGATCAGCGAGGATTCGCGCGCGCTCAACGCGATTGACTACGAGCTGGTCAAGTTCTTCCGCCTTGTAGTTCGGGCGGTACGCGCGGAGGACCGCTTGGGCGTAGGCCTCTGTCTGAAGCAAACCAGGTACGAGTGAAGCCCCGTACTGCTTGATTTCTTGCGCCAGCTTCTCCAACTCGGCTGCGGCAGCGAAGTGTTCCGCGTACTTCGAATCGAGGTCCTTCAGCCATCGGGCGAAGAACCCGTCCGTCCCCAGGACCAGGTCCAGGCGCTGCGCGTCGTCGGGGGTGGGCAGGCGGCGCCCCGCTTCGTAGTGACTGATCAGTGTCGGGGAGCAGACCACCCCCTCGCTCACCGCCTCCTGCGTCAGCCCGGCAGCGATGCGCCGGATTCTCAGTTCCTCGCCGTACTTCTGCCGGATCGAGCGCGACTTGGGTGCTCCGGACACGGGACCAACTCCTGTACTTGAAGCTCGCGTTGTCAGGTCGAAACCCCTAGAAGCGTAGCGACGCAAGCCACAGGCTGTGAGTTATTCGTCACAGTGCGACAGGAACGCACGGGACCCCCGCGACCGCAGCAACGGTCCGGGGGCGTGGCCAACGCCCACCAGAACCAGGAGCGTCAACATGCCCAAGTTTATTGCCCGTCTCGTCGCCCCGGTGGCCCGATTGCTCAACCGGGCGGCGGGGCGGCGGCCCGCCCCGCCGCCCCCGATCGTGGTCCGTCGCCGCCGTCTCCTCGTATGCCGGGCGTATCTGCCGCTGGGGCACCGGCTCCGGCCCAATCTGGGCTCGTTCTCCGCGCTGGCGTACGAGCGGCTGGAGTACAGCCGGATCGCGTGGTTCGACCTGCACGGCGTCGAGGTCGGGCCGCCCTGCCCGCTGCACGGTGTGGTGGTGCGGTGATGGAGCGGATCGCCGAGAGTGCGGTCGTACGGCGGTGGAGCCGGCACCCCGCCTGTGTCGCTCGGGCGCGTACGGAACTCCGTACCGCACTGGAGGGCTGGGGCCTCGCACCGCTCACGGACGCGGCTTCGCTCGTCCTCTCCGAGCTGCTGACCAATGCCGGGCGGCATGCCGTGGTCTCGCCGGGGCGGGAGATCGAGACCCGCTTCCTGCTGGACGGGCGCGGACGCGGTATCCGTATCGAGGTGCACGACGCGTCGTCCGTGCCTCCCCGCATGGCCGATCCGGACGAGGACGCGGTCGGCGGGCGGGGCCTGCACCTGGTGGACGCGGTCGCCGATGCCTGGGGATTCGGTGAACGGGTCGGGCCCGGCAAGGTCGTCTGGGCGGAGTGCGCACTGCGGGAGGAAGGGGTGTGCCGCTGAGTTCCCGCTGGTCATGGACTCCACGGCGAGGCACCCACCGTAAGGCGTCCGCCTTAATGGTGGGTGTACGTTGGTGAGGCAGTCGCCTTACTTCTGGGCACGCGAAGGAGCGAACCATGTCCCGTACCTATCTGGTCACCGGAGCCTCCTCCGGCATAGGCAAGGCCACCGCGGCCCTCCTGCGGACGCGGGGGCACACCGTCATCGGGGCTGATCTCAAGGACAGCGATATCTCCGCCGACCTGTCCACGGACGACGGCCGGGCCGTACTCGTCAGCCGGGCCCGGGAGCTGAGCGGCGGACGGCTCGACGCCGTCGTCGCCTGCGCCGGTATCGCACAGTTCGATCCGCTCACCATCAAGGTCAACCACTTCGGCGCCGTGGCCACGCTGGAGGGGCTGCGCCCGCTGCTGGCCGCCGGTACCGATCCGCGGGCCCTGGTCATCAGCTCGATCGACTCCGTCCACCCGACCGACTCCGCGATCGTGGACGCCGCACTCGCCGGTGACGAGGAGGCGGCGGTGGCCGCTTCCCGGGCGGCCGTCGACCGGGGGGAAGGGCAGCTCGTCTACGCCTCGTCCAAGGCCGCGATCTCCCGCTGGATCCGGCGCGCGGCCATCACCGACGACTGGGCCGGGGCGGGCATCCCGCTCAACGCCGTCGGCCCCGGCGTGATCACCACGCCCATGACCCAGTCGATGCTGGACGACCCGGAGATGCGGAAGGTCGTCGAGCAGGCCGTGCCGATGCCGTTGCA
The DNA here is from genome assembly GCF_041433995.1 of Streptomyces sp. NBC_00466. Classification (NCBI taxonomy): domain Bacteria; kingdom Bacillati; phylum Actinomycetota; class Actinomycetes; order Kitasatosporales; family Streptomycetaceae; genus Streptomyces; species Streptomyces sp. NBC_00466. The sequence goes on from NZ_CP107896.1 coordinate 4,182,641, forward strand.
CGGCCATGCCCGCCCCGAACAGATCACCCCGCTCATCGCCTGGCTGACCTCGCCGGAGAACACCCATGTGACCGGACAGGTCGTCTTCGCCGACGGCGGTGCCGACGCGGTCCTGCGCGGTGACCGCACATGGTGATCGCCCGTGATGAGGAGACGTCCATGAAACCGCGGACGTTGGAGCGTTCCACCGTGCTCGCGGCCACTCCCGACCAAGTGTGGGCCGCCATCAGTGACTTCGGCGGCCTCGCCGACTGGCACCCGTACATACAGCCGTCCACCATGGAGGACGGCGCCGACCCCGGAGTCCCCGGTGCCGTACGGGTCTTCACGGTCGATGGCGAGATCGTCGCCCGTGAGCGCCTGGTGGACCGCGACGCGGAAGCCCGGTGGTACCGCTACGCCCTCCTGCCCCCGGTGATGCTGCCGGTCGCCGAGTTCGTGGCGACGCTCGCCGTGCACCCGCACGCCGACGGCGCCGAGGTCCGGTGGTCCGCCGTCTACCAGGGTGCGGACGAGGTGGTGCCGCAGGTGGAGTCGATCTTCGGCGACGGCACCTATGGCGCTGGTCTGGACGCCCTGCGGAAGCGCTTCTCCGAGGGCTGAGCCGGTCGGTCGCTCCCACTCACCGCGGCGTGCGCGTACGGAGCACGGAGGGCGCGCCGCGGAGAGTGCTTTCCCCTTCGTCGGCAAACCCTCACCGGCACGCCGAGTTGGCTTCTCGATATAGGCCATGACGTGACCGCTATGAGCTCTAACTTGGTCCTTGGCCGAAGGAACAGGGACAACTGAAGGCAGGGCACCATGACCGTCAACGAGCCGACCAACCAGCAGAACCCGGCAGAGGCGACCGGGGAGACTGCCGACCTGCTGGAGGCGCTTGCCAAGCAGCGGCACTTCCTGCGCTTCACCACCCGCGACCTCACGGACGAGCAGGCCGGGTTGAGCCCCACCGCGAGCGAGCTGTGCCTGGGCGGCCTCATCAAGCACGTCACCTCGGTCGAGCGGAGCTGGGCGACCTTCATCCTGGAAGGCCCTTCGTCGATGCCCGACTTCACGAAGATGACCGAGGCCGACTGGGCCCGGCGGTCCGACGAGTTCAGCATGCTGCCCGGTGAGACGCTGGCCGGTGTCCTGGCCGGGTACGCCGATGTGGCGGACCGGACCGACGAGCTGGTCGCCAAGCTGCCCGACCTGAACGTCAGCCACCCGCTGCCGAAGGCTCCGTGGTTCGAAGCCAGTGCGCGGTGGTCGGCTCGCCGGGTGCTGCTCCACATCATCGCCGAGACCGCCCAGCACGCCGGTCACGCCGACATCATCCGCGAATCCCTGGACGGCGCGAAGAGCATGGGCTGATCAGGGGCGCGTGCCTCACTGGGCGCGCACCCCCACTGGCTGCGCACCCCACTGGCCGCTCTGCCGCCGGTCGCCGGATCAGGCGGCCGGCGCCGGGCTCGTCCGGGACACAGATTTGGCGGAAGAAGCCGCCTTGACCTGCATCAACGGGCAACCTGCCGGGCACTGGCCGCGTCTGACAAGAAAACGCCTGTCGTAGGGATCGTAGGGAGAAGGACGCTGTGGACGAGTTCCTGGTGAGGACATTCGGGTGGCTCGGCCGTGGTGTGGGACTTTCCCTCGACTACCTGAGCCAGCGCCCCGGCCTGGGGGCGCTCTCCGGCATGTTCCGACGCGGCCGCCAGAACCCTTAGCAGCAGGCCTGTTTCAGGTACGTGCCGTCCGGCCCCGGTGTCAGAACCGGATCCTGTGAGCCATCGGCGCATTTCAGAGGGGCACCCGCGCTGTTTTGTTCTGCCAGCGGCGAATCTGCCAGCGGCGAACCCCGGCCCGACCGGACTCGACGATCACTACGGTCCAGTCTCATGACGACGATTACCACGCGCACAGTCGAGTACCCGGCCGACGGTTTGACGATGATCGGGCACCTCGCGCTCCCGGCCGGTGCCGACCGCCGGCCCGCGGTGCTGCTCGGACCGGAGGGCATGGGGCTCAGCGACGTTGAGCGCCGCCGGGCCGATGCTCTCGCCGAGCTGGGATATGTAGCGCTGGCCTTCGATCTTCACGGCGGGCGCTATTTGGGTGACCCCGAGGAAATGCTGGCCCGTTGCATGCCGCTGCTCGCCGACCCCGACCGGATGCGGGGTATCGGCCATGCGGCGCTCGACGTGTTGCGCGCCGAACCGCGGACCGACCCCGACCGGATCGCCGCCGTCGGCTACGGCACCGGGGGCGCCATTGGGCTGGAACTCGGGCGCGGCGGCGTCAGCCTGCGCGTGATCGGGACAGTCAACGCACTGACCACAGGCCGGCCGGGCGAGGCGGCGCGCATTCGCTGCCCGGTGTGGGCCGGGGTCGGGTCGGAAGACCCGATCATGCCGCCCGCGCAGCGGGACGCGTTCACCGCCGAGATGCAGGCCGCGGGCGTCGACTGGCGCCTCGTGGTCTATGGCGGCGCCTTGCACGCCTTCCACCACCCGCCGGTCGACCATCCCATGGTCCCCGGCGTCGGCTACCACCCACGGCACGCGCAGCGAGCCTGGCGCGACGTCGTCGACCTGCTCGCCGAGTGCCTGCCCGTGACGGAGTGATCTGGTCAGTCCAAGCTCAGCCCCGAAGGATCTACGGAGCCGACAGCTAAGCCGTATGCAGCATCAGCCCGATGCCGACCACCATCAGGCCGGCCGCCGCGATCCTCGGGGCCCCGAACTTCTCCTTGAAGAAGAGCGCGCCGATCGCCGCGCCCACGATGATCGACGACTCCCGCAGCGCGGCGATCGGGGCGAGCGGGGCGCGAGTCTGGGCCCACAGGACCAGCCCGTACGCGACCACCGACATCGCACCGCCGACCAGCCCGGTGGTGGCGTACGGGCGCACCTGGGAGGCCAGTTGGCCACGGCGCCGGTACAGCGCGTACGCCGGGATGGCGATGCCCTCCAGGATCATCAGCCAGGCGATATAGCCCAGCGATGAGCCCGAGTCGCGGACGCCGACTCCGTCGACCGTGGTGTACGAGGCGATGGCCAGGCCGGTGGCGAGCGCCGCGGTGATCGCCGGCCACTGCGGGCGGGACCCCTTCAGGCCCCAGAGGGCCACGCCGACAAGCCCGGCGCAGGCCACCGCCACCCCCGCCAGCTGCCAGCCGTTCGGGATCTCATGGACGAAGGCCGCGGCCAGCACGGTCACCACGAGCGGCGCGGTGCCGCGCGCGATCGGGTACATCTGGCCGAAGTCGCCGAGGGTGAACGACCGCATCAGCAGCAGCATGTACGTGACGTGCAGCGCGGCCGAGACCAGCAGGAACGGCCACGCGGCGGCGGCAGGGAAGGGGACGAACAGCGCGCCCGCCACGCCGACCAGCAGCCCGCCCCCGGAGATCAGCGTGAAGGAGACCAGCTGATCCTTGATGTGGTGGGCGATGGCGTTCCAACTGGCGTGCGTTATCGCCGCGATGACGACGGCGAGGATGACCACGGGGGTCACGCGGCGGGCTCCAGGACATCGGCCGGGGCGGCGCCCGCGTACTCGACCACCGGCTTCGGTTCACGCAGCGCCTCGGCGAACCGGGGACCGGCAGGAGGTTCGGAAGTGCTCATGGCCCGTAACGCTAACGTCCGGTGTACGTACCACGCGAACTCGCGGTGCTCAGGACGGGTGTCCTGGTCGCGAGGCGTCCGCCGGGTCACGGCGATGACGGTCGCGCTGGAGCCTCCGTCCGGTTCATGCCGTCGATCGTCTGCCACAGCCGCAGCGCCCGCCCGTGGTGTCGGCGTGCCAGGTCATGGAGGCCGGCGGCGGCGTCCAGGTCGCCGATCAGCTGCCAGCACGCGGCCTCGTCCTGACGGTCGCCGTGCCGGTGGAACAGGTCCGCCGCGCGCTCCAGCGCCGGGCTTGCCTGGGCCCGGTCGTGCCGACCGGCGTACACGCGGCCGACTTCCAGCAGCGTGTACGCGGCGCATCGCTCGTCGGCCAGTTCCTCGAAGGTGGCCAACGCCTGCCACAGGCAGCGCAGCGCCTTGTCCGGATCACCGCGCCGATCGTGCAGCCGGCTGAACCGCCGTAGCACGACCGCCACCCGATGTCCGTCGTCGAGCGCTCTGGCCTGGTGCAATGCCCTGTCGAACCAGGTCTGCGCCTCGTCCAGTTCACCCTGCATGAGCCGCATCACGGCTATCGAACAGGACAGTTGCGCTTCGAGGTGCCGGTCGCCCTCACCGACCGCGATCGCCAGCGCCTGCTCGACCTGCTCGACGGCCTCGTTGTAACGGCCTTGTACCCGGCTGACCGTGCCCAGCATCGCCACCGACAGCGCTTCGCCGTTCTTGTCCCCGGTGTCCTGGCACAGCCCGGCGGAGGACTCCAGGGCACGGGTCGCCCCGTCGAACTCGTCCCGGTAGATGTGCAGCTGGCCAAGACCGCGTAGCAGCACCGATGCGCCGCGCATGTTGCCGGCGGCCTCGGCCGCGTCCAGCGCGAGCCGGTGCCCGTGCTCCCAGTCCTGATACAGGCACCGGTGGTCGTAGTAGGTCAGCGGTCCTGCCGCCAGCTCCCAGGCCAACTCGTCCAGTCCCCAGTCCACGGCCAGTTTCACCGCGCCGAGCAGGTTGTCGCGTTCCGCGTCGAACCAGCCGGCGGGGTCGGCCAGCAGCCGGTCCACGACCGCGTCGGGAAGCGACCGTCGTGGCGCCGAACCGGGCGCGGCAGCCAGCAGCCCGGCCGGCAGCCGATCGGTGGCGCGCCCGGTCAGATCGAGCCAGGCGGACAGCACCCGGATGATCGCGTCCCGCTTGTCCGTCGCCGGCAGCGGGGCGGCGATCTCCACGGCACAGGTCCTGATCAGGTCGTGCAGCCGGTAGCGCGGCTGGCCGATGGCGTCGGTGGAGGTCAGCCGCACCAGGCTGGCATCGACGAGGGTGTCCAGTACCTCCTCGGCATCCGAGCGGTCCAGCAGCGGGCCAACCACCCAGCCGGGCAGGGTGTAGGCGCCGAGCAGACCCAGCAGGCTCAGCGCGCGCACCGCGTCGGCCGGGAGCAGCCGTAAGCTCAGTTCGACGCTGGCTCGCACGCTGAGGTCCCCGATCCTCAGCTCGGCCAGCCGCCGGGATTCGTCCTCGATCCGTTCCCGCAGCACCCGCAACGACCAGGCTGGGCGGCCGGTGAGCTTGGCGCTGGCGATCCGGATCGCCAGCGGCAGATTGCCGCAGCAGTCGAGGATCGCCCCGGCCTCCGCCGGTTCCCGCTCGACTCGCCGCCGTCCGACAATTCCGGTGAACATTTCCCGCGCCTCGGCCGTGCTCAGCACGTCCAGGTCGATGTGCCGGGCCCCGGGAAGCTGCGTCAGCAGAGTGCGGCTGGTGATCAACACCGCGCAGCCCTCGGCCCCGGGCAGCAACGGCAGCACCTGATCGGCGCGACCGGCATCGTCCAGCACTACCAGCATCCGGCGGTCCGCCAGCAACGACCGGTACAGCGCTGCCCGTTCGGACAGGCTGTCCGGGATCGCACTGCCGGCGATCGAGAGCGCGCGCAGCGCCTCGGCCAGCATCAGCCCCGGATTCCGGGGCTCGTCCGATGTGGCCGCGAGGTTGAGGTAGAGCTGGCCGTCGGGGAAGGCGGCGCTCGCCAGCCGTGCGGCGTGCGTCACCAGACAGGACTTGCCGATACCGGGGCCGCCCACGATGACGGCCACCGGAGCCCGGTTCGACGCCGGGACGTCGAGCAGTCCGGCGAGCTCGGCCAGCGCTTCCGCCCGGCCCACGAAGTCGGGTACGTCGAGCGGCAGTTGGCGCACCGGCAGTGCCATGACCGGCCCGGTGGCTGCCGCGTCGGGGCTCTCCGGTGGCGTGTCCGGTGGAACGCTTGCCGGGGCCGGAGCCGACAGGGCGGGATCGGCGGTCAGGATGCGCCGATGAAGCGCCTGGGCCGACGGGGTGGGATCGACGCCGAGTTCGTCGGCCAGTGTCCGGCGCAGCCGCTCGTACACCTGCAGCGCCTCGCCCTGTCGTCTGCACCGGTAGAGGGCGGTCATCAGGTGTTCGGCAACCTGCTCGTCGTAGGGGTGCTCGCGGAGCAGGGCGGTCAGCCCCTCGATGACCTCACGATGACGCCCCAGGCCGAGTTCGATGCCCAGGCACTGTTTGTGCGTGGCCGCGCGCTTCTCGTTCAGCCGTGCCGCATCGGCCTCCAGGGCCCGGCTGGAGATGTCGGCCAGGGCGTTACCGCGCCAGCAGGCCAGCGCCCTCCGTAACGCGACAGCTGTCTCGAACGGGGCAGTGTGCCGTTCGGCGAGGTCCCGCGCGTGGTCGAACTCCAGCAGGTCGAGCTGATCCGGGGCCAGGCGGATCTGGTAGCCGCCACGCCGCCTACTGATCAAGGAGCCGGGTGCTCCGCACGCGATGAGGTTGCGGCGCAGCCCGGAGAGAGCGTCCTGGACCTGACGGACCGCAGTAGCGGGCACTTTCCCGTCCCACATCACGGCGACGAGCCGTTCCATGGCGACGGTCTTGTTCACGTCGATCAGAAGCGCGGCCAGCATCTTGGCCTGCCGCGGTCCGTCCAACCGGACCTCGCGTCCGGTGATCTGGGCGTGTAACGGCCCCAGCACGCCGAATCTCATGCGCCCCCCAGCACTTGACGATCGGCGCCGATCCCCGTTCCCCCGGCTGACCTCGCACTAGGACGAATCTAGGACGGCCGACGGATCCGTGTCCATAGCGTCCCCTTCGTCAGGCCACACGGCGATCGCGGCCATCGTGCCCGCGACACCGTCACGCGATCAGGAGGAAGTCATGCGTATGGGCAAGAAGCTGGCTGCGACCACGGCGCTGGTCGGCCCATAGCCACGGCCGGGGTGGGCCGCCACCCCGGCGAGCGCGGATGTGGGTATCCGGCTGAGTACCAGTCACATAGTGGGTGTGTACGGGGACTACGGCGTGATCAACAACAACGACAAGGTCGCCAAGGACCTCGACCCCACCAAGCATGACGGGATCGACGTCGACTGCTACAGCACCCGGGGGAAGGACCTGGGTTTCGGGACCATCTGGTACCACACCATCGCCGAGTACCACAACGACCTCGGGTTCTCGGAGCACGTGTACGGGTGGACCTACGCTCCCTACGTGGACAACAGCGCCGCCAAGGGCAGTCTTCCCGACTGCAACTACTGATCTCCACGGGTTCCGAGCGGGGGCGGGGACTGGCGCGGTGGCTGTGCCCTGTGTCCAGTCCTCGTCGCGTCAACCCGGTGGCTCCCCAACCCTGTCAGGAGCCCGCTGCCAGCACCGCCGCGACCACCGGACCCGCGGCGTCCCCGCCGTGGCCGCCGGACTGGACGACCGCTGCCGCGGCCAGGTCGTTGCTGAACCCGGCGAACCAGCTGTTGGACTTGCCCTGCGCGTCGACCTCGGCCGAGCCGGTCTTGGCGCCCTTGTACCCGCCGACCCCGGACATCGCCACGGTGCCCGTCCCGTAGCCCGCCGTCGCCGTCGTGTGCATCATGTCGCGCACCTGCTGGGCGGTGTTGGCGGGCAGCGGTTGTGCGGTGGCCGTGCCCCCGTCGCGCAGTGACCCGGGCACGATCACCGGCTGGTGGAACGCCCCGCTGCGGGCGGTCGCGGTGACGGACGCCATGTTGAGCGGGTTCATCTGGACGAGCCCCTGGCCGATCATCGCCGCGGCGGTGTTGGGGCCGGTGGTCTGCGGCACGCTGCCGTCGAAGGTCGGGATGCCGACGTTCCAGACCGATCCGATGCCGAAGTACTTCTTCGCGGTGTCCGGCAGGGCCGTGTCCGCGATACCGCGGTCGTGCAACGTGCCCACCGGCTTGATGAAAGCGGTGTTGCAGGAGCGGGCGAAGCTCTGCTCCATGGTGCCGTTCGCGATGGAGAAGTTGTCCAGATTGTGGAAGGTCTGGCCCTGCCAGAGGACCGACTCCGGGCAGAGGATGGGGCTCTTCTCCGCGGCCAGACCGTTGTTGATGAGCATCGTGGCGGTCATGATCTTCATCGTGGAGCCGGGCGCGAGCTTGCCCTGCGTCGCCGCGTTGAAGGCGTCAGCACGGTTGTTGGCGATCGCGCGTATCTCACCGGTGCTCGCCTTGACCGCCACCACCGACGACTCGCTGAACTTCTTCACCGCCGTCTCGGCCGCCGCCTGCGCTCCCGCGTCGAGCGTGGTGTGCAGCAGCGCGGGGGTGCCCTTGGAGAGAGTCAGCAGGGTCTTGGCGGGGGCGGCGCTGTCCGCGGATCCGGTGGCCCCTATGTACGTCTCGATGCCCGGCTTGCCGCCCGCCTTGTCGCCGTACTTCTGCCGCAGCGCGTCCAGGACCGGCCCGAGCGAGGGGTACTTCGCCTTTGTCAGCTCGGCGCCGTTGTGGTCGACGGCCTTGATGGGCGCGGACTCCGCCTCACCGGTGGTGAGCGTCTCGCCCTTCTTCAGGTCCGGGTGGATCACCGACGGGTCCCACTCCACCAGCGCCCGGCCGCTCGTCACCCCCCGTACGACACTCAGCGACGACGTGTACGACCAGGGCTTGGTCTTCCCCTCGTACGAGATGGTGGCCCGCACCGTGAACGGCACCTTCGCACCGGAGGCCGTGCCGGGCGTCAGGGTCACCTTCGTGACGTGCGCGTCCTCTCGGTAACCGGCCAGCAGCGGCTGCGAGTCCGCTGCGTCGTTGGTCAGCTGCGACGCCTTGTCCGCGTCGCCCTTCGCCCAGGCGGCGAGGAAGTCCTTCGCCGCACCGCTGATCTCGTCCGTGGTCGGCGGGCCGGTGCGGGCGGGCGCGGCCTGGGTCGTCCCGGTGGGGTCGCCTCCGGCGTGCGCACCGTCCAGCGCGTTCCAGATGTTGTACGCGCCGTAGCCGACCCCGCCGGCCACCACCGCGAAGGCCCCGCCCACGATGCCTATCTTTACCCCGTTACGCACTGCTGCGTCCCCTCCCCAGGAGCCTCTTCGGACATGCCTCTTTGAACATGTTCAAGAGAGTTACATCAAGCAGCGTACGGGACCCGGGTGGCGCCCGGGGCGTCGTTACCCGACCGGAACCATGGGCCGCACCACAGGCGGAAGTTCCAGGAAACGGGCGTCCGGTCCCGGCGGCGAGTCCAGGTGTCCAGATCCGGGTGTCCAGATCCAGGTGTTCAGCCACATCCGGTTGTTCCACTGGCTCAGCGGGATCGCGTCCCCGGCGCAGCCGAACCGCCGCACAGGCGATGACCTGCCACGCCGAGCCGGGCTCGTCGGACATGGCGGCGCCGACCTGGCTGAGAGCTACCGCGGAGCTGCGCACTCGGTCTACCGGTTCGCGGCTTCGCGAGCGGTGATCCGGTTCGTGCGACCGACCGCGCGGCCCACCGCGTTGCGCACCGCGAGGCCCGGCCGGGTGCGGGGCACCATGAGCCTGGAGAGCAGGCCGACGCGTCGCTGCCGCGGGCTTACCTCACGGCGGAGCCGCGACTCGTAGGCGGCGAAGGCGCGGGTGTGATCACCGGGATGGGTGGCGAGCTCTTCTGCGAGGGCGTACGCGCCCGCCATCGCCATGCTGGACCCGTCACCCAGCAGGGCTGTCGCCGCCGCCGCGTCCCCGAGCAGTACGATCCGTCCGCGGGACCACGAGGGCACCCGGATGGTGGTCAGGGGGTCGAAGTACGGAGCCGGGTGGTCGAGGAACGCCGCCACGAGTTCCGGTGCCCGCCACCGCACGTCGGCGTAGGCGTCGGCCACGGTCTGCTTGTGAAGGGCGATGTTCTTGCGGTCGTGGGGCGCCGGCTGCGCGGCCCGGAAGGTGAAGATCGCGAGCGGAGTGGTCCGCGAGGGGTGGACTACCAGCATCCGGTTCGGCACAGTCAGCATCGTCATCTCGCTCGGGTCCTCGACGGCGTCGGGTTCCAGCGGCACGGTCGCGCCGTACAGGCCCAGGTCGCTCGCGAACTGCCGCTCGGGTCCGAATACCAGGCGCCGTACGGTGGAGTGGATCCCGTCGGCACCGACTACCAAGTCGAAGCGCCGTGGCGCGGACCGCCGGAAGGTGACGTCGACCCCACCTCCGTCCTGGTCGAGAGCGGTGACCGTGTCGTCGAACAAGAACTCGGCCTCGGTCTGCGCCGACCGGTGGAGCACCTCGGACAGGTCGGCTCGGGTCACCTCGACCGTCGGTGCCTCGTCCGAGGTGAGCGGGAGTTGCAGGATTCGCCTGCCGCGGGGGTCGAGCAGGGTCAGTGACCGATTGCGGGTGGCGAGCCCGCGGAGCTGCGGGAGGATGCCCATGCGGTCGGCGACCGGGATCGCGGGCCCCTTCACGACGATCGCGCTACCACCGGAGCGCAGCTGCCGGGCATGTTCGACGACCGTCGGCCGGTAGCCATTCCGGGAGAGCCAGTGCGCGAGCGCGGGCCCTGCGATTCCGGCACCGACTATCAGCACCTCGGGCTTCTTCATGGCGATGACCTCTCGGAGTGTCGATGACCAGGTCCCCGGCGAGTGCCGGGGCCGGGTCTCAGGGCGTGGCGGCACTGGGCAGCGCAATCGGATCAAGGTACAAAAAATTTGGTACCTCAGTGGAGCACATCTTTCAGGTACAATTCAAGTCGTACCTGAAGGGGGTGCCGCGTGACCGGGAAGAACCTGGTAGGCCCGGAGGCCGATGCACTCGATCTGGGTGCGGTGATCCGCGCCCTCGCCGACGAGCACCGTCGTTCGGTGGTGACGCAGTTGGCCGTCGACCGCAGCGACAACGAGCGGGGCTGCAACTCGTTCGATCTTCCGATCTCGAAGCAGGCCCAGACCCACCACTTCCGCGTCCTGCGCGAGGCAGGTCTCATTGACGAGATCGACTACGGCAACCGCAAGGGCGTCCGTCTACGACGCGCGGACATCGAGAAGAGATTCCCCGGGCTGCTCGCCCTCCTGGGAGCAGAGTCTCCGGGTGATATGTCGTAACTCCACCAAGCGCTCGCAGGGCACCCACCAAAAGCTCAGCGTGGATCATGCAGGCGGCGGAGCCCCGGCCGCTGAGGTCCTCGGAGGGCGGTGGTGGAGTGCCTTGTGGCCCCAGAGTGCGACCTCAAGGTCCTCCAGCAGCGCCTTCTGCTGTCACGCGGCGGGCCGCGTCCAGTCGCCGCCAGCAGATGAGCGCGCACCCAAGGGCGGGCAGGGCTTCGTGAATGTCGTCCCGGATCTCCCAGCGGATCCGCAGACGGCGGAACCCGTGCAGGCGGGTGAACGCCCGCTCCACAAACCAGCGTTGGGCGCCTCCGTCCGACGGTGACCGACGACAACCACTTACGACCGACAGCGACCACGAGGGCTCGGCAGTCCGCCGAGCCTTCCCGACATGTCTGCCCAGCTAGATCCAGGTGTTCAGCCACATCCGGTTGTTCCACTGGCTCAGCGGGATCGCGTCCCCGGTGAACAGCGGCCAGAAATAGATGAAGTTCCACACGATCAGCAGCACCAGCACACCCGCGCCGATCGCACCCACCGCTCTGCGCCGCTCGCTCGACCCGGGTGGTCCCAGGATCGCGCCGATCATCATGGCGACGGCCAGACACAGGAAGGGTACGAAGACGACCGCGTAGAAGAAGAAGATCGTCCGCTGCTGGTACATGAACCAGGGCAGATACCCGGCCGCGATCCCGCACGCGATGGCCCCCGCCCGCCAGTCCCGGCGGAAGGCCCAGCGCCACAGGATGTACAGGACAGCGAAGCACGCCGCCCACCAGAGCAGCGGGGTGCCCATCGCCAGCACCTCGCGGGCGCAGCTCTCGGTGCCCTGCGGGCAGCCGTCCGTACCCGGCTTCGGGGACTCGTAGAAGTACGAGACGGGGCGGCCCACCACGAGCCAGCTCCACGGGTTCGACTGGTACTGGTGCCCCTCGGTCAGATTGACGTGGAAGCTGTAGACCTCGGCCTCGTAGTGCCAGAAGCTGCGCAGCGACGCCGGGACCCAGCTCATGTCGAACTGCGGCAGATGGACCGTGCCGAGCACCGGCAGCTTGACGTGGTCGGGGGAGAGCCCGGCGCGCTGGTTCGCCCAGTCGCGGAAGTACCCGCCCTTGGTCACGAACCAGCCGGTCCAGGAGAGCATGTACGTCACCACGGCGACCGGCACCGTCGAGACGAAGGCCGGCAGTACGTCGTGGCGCAGGACGGCCCGGTACGGGCGGACGGCGCCGGCCGTGCGGCGGGCGCCCACGTCCCAGAGCACCGACATCACCGCGAAGAAGACCAGGACGTAGAGGCCGTTCCACTTGGTCGCGGCGGACAGGCCGAGCAGCACACCGGCGGCGATCCGCCAGGGCCGCAGCCCCAGTCGCAGCGTGCTCGCGACATCGCTGTCCGGCCGCAGCCCGCCCTCCTCGCCCTCCGGCAGGGCGGCGGCGAGGCGGGCCCGGCTTCTGTCCCGGTCGATCAGCAGCGCCCCGAAGGCCGCCACCACGAAGAACATCACGATCAGGTCGAGCAGCGAGGTGCGGCTCATCACGAAATGCAGCCCGTCGACCGTCAGCAGCGCGCCCGCCAGGCACCCCAGGAACGTCGAGCGCAGCAGCCGCCTGCCGATCCGGCAGATCATCAGCACCGAGAGCGTGCCGAGCAGCGCGGTCATGAAGCGCCAGCCGAACGGCGTGAACCCGAAGAAGTGCTCGCCGATCCCGATGAGCCACTTGCCCATCGGAGGGTGCACCACATAGCCGGGGTCGGACGGCACCGAGACGTGCGAGGGGTTGGCCAGGATCGCGTTGTTGATGTTGTCCGGCCAGTGGCCCTCGTACCCCTGGTGGATCAGCGCCCAGGCGTCCTTCGCGTAATACGTCTCATCGAATATCACGGCGTGCGGGCTGCCGAGATGCCAGAACCGCAGCAGCCCGGCGACCAGCGTGACCAGCAGCGGACCGCCCCAGGCCGACCAGCGCAGCAGCCGCTCCGCGAAGGCGGGGGAGAGGCCGAGCACGGTCCACAGCTGCGGCCCCGGCGAGGCGTACGGCGGCACCAGTCGCTCGCGCAGCCCCGTCTCGCGGGGGCCCGCGTACCCGAACCGGCGCAGCCTGCGCCCCCAGGTGGGCGGCTGTTCCCCGGCGTCTTGGCCCTTCAGGGCTTGAGGCGCTGTACTCGTCACCGCGCCATCGTAGGGAACCCGACTGTGAGAGTGGTGTGCACGGGGCTGGGAGAATGGAGTCGTGACAGGAATGCTGGTACTCGCAGGGACCCCCATCGGTGACGTGTCGGACGCGCCGCCCCGGCTCGCCGAGGAACTGGCGACGGCCGACGTCGTCGCCGCCGAGGACACCCGGCGGCTGCGCCGGCTGACCCAGGCGCTCGGCGTCCAGACCACGGGACGCGTCGTCTCGTACTTCGAGGGCAATGAGACGGCCCGCACCCCGGAGCTGGTCGAGGCGCTGACCGGCGGCGCGCGGGTGCTGCTGGTCACGGACGCGGGGATGCCGTCGGTCTCCGACCCCGGCTACCGGCTGGTGGCCGCGTGCGTGGAGCAGGACATCAAGGTCACGGCGGTTCCCGGCCCGTCCGCCGTGCTGACCGCGCTGGCGCTCTCCGGGCTGCCCGTGGACCGCTTCTGCTTCGAGGGCTTCCTGCCGCGCAAGGCGGGCGAGCGGCTCGGCAGGCTCCGCGAGGTCGCGGCCGAACGCAGGACGCTCGTGTACTTCGAGGCCCCGCACCGGCTGGACGACACCCTCGCCGCGATGGCCGAGGTCTTCGGCGACGACCGCAGGGCGGCGGTCTGCCGTGAGCTGACCAAGACGTACGAGGAAGTGAAGCGCGGGCCGCTCAAGGCACTCGCGGAGTGGGCGGCGGAGGGCGTACGGGGCGAGATCACGGTCGTGGTCGAGGGCGCCCCCGACACCGGGCCGCAGGAGCTCGACCCCGCTGAGCTGGTGCGCAGGGTGCAGGTGCGCGAGGAGGCGGGGGAGCGGCGCAAGGAGGCCATCGCCGCGGTCGCCGCCGACGCGGGGCTGCCCAAGCGGGAGGTGTTCGACGCGGTGGTCGCGGCCAAGAACGCGGCCAAGAACGCGGCGAAGGGCGTGGCCAAGGACGAGGCGAAGGGCGCGGTCCCGAACGAGAGGCCGTAGGTGGCCGGCGGTCACGTCGCGGCGGCGGACGGTGGCCCTGTGCCACCGGGAGGCAAAGGACCCGCGCGATTGGCAAAGCGGGCAACGTGATCACGGGCCCTTTGGCCACGAGCAGGCCAAATCCGGTCCAATAGTAGGCAGCACCTGATGCATTCCGGGAGCCGGAGGCGTCCACTGGGAAGTGGGACGAAATCGCCCCCCGGAAGGCTTGTCCGCGGACAAGAGGAGCTGGCATGAGTGAGATAGTTGAAAGCACCGCCCATGAGGCGTATTCCTTCGCCTGTATGCGGTGTGGCCATGGCTGGGAGCAGGCGTACGAGATCGAGCACCACGTCGGCGCTTCCGGTGAGGCCTTTGTCGTATACCGGGCCGACGGCGAACGGGTACCCTCGCCCCTTTCCAATCCGAACTGTATGAACTGCGGCGGTCACGTCGTACGCATCATGAGGTCCGGGCGCGTCTCATCGGTGCAGAATCTGCTCCATTACTCGGACAGCCTCACGTCCGTGCCGGCCGGGGCGGGCAGGGACACCACCGCGCACCGGGGGGCCGGGTCCGCGGCAGCCGCCGCACCCGTGGGCGGGGCGACCCCCGCACCCGGCGAGCGCCACCACTGGCAGCTCCGGGACCTGCTGCACCCCTTCCACCGCGGCGAGTAGGCAGCTGCCACCGCGGACCGGTCCTGCGCGTGGCGGCCCTCCCCGGCCCCAGGGGCCGGGAGGCGCACCCATAGGATCGGGCGCCATGAGCAAGGACTCCGCGCCGCCGCTGCCCGCACCGCTCGCCGTGCCGGTGGCCGACTCGCACACCCATCTGGATATGCAGGACACCACCGTGGACGAGGCCCTGACCAGGGCCTCATCGGTCGGAGTGACCACCGTGATCCAGGTGGGGTGCGACCTGAAGGGCTCCCGCTGGGCGGCCGAGACGGCCGCCGCGTACGAGAACGTGCACGCGGCGGTCGCCCTGCACCCGAACGAAGCGCCTCGCATCGTGCTGGGGGACGAGGAAGGCTGGTCGCGGCAGGGGGCGCGTGCTGCCGGCGGTGACAGCGCCCTGGACGACGCGCTCGGTGAGATCGACCGGCTGGCCGGGCTCCCGCACGTGCGGGCCGTCGGCGAGACCGGTCTCGACTACTTCCGGACGGGGCCGGAGGGTGTGGCTGCGCAGGAACGCTCGTTCCGGGCGCACATCGAGATGGCGAAAAGGCACGGCAAGGCGCTGGTTATTCACGACCGTGAGGCGCACGCCGACGTACTCCGCATTCTGGCGGAGGAAGGTGCTCCGGACCGCACCGTATTCCACTGCTATTCCGGTGACGCCGAAATGGCCGAAGTCTGCGCGGCCCATGGCTATTTCATGTCCTTCGCGGGAAACATGACGTTCAAGAACGCCCAGCCGCTGCGCGACGCACTGGCCGTCGCCCCGCTGGAACTCGTCCTTGTCGAAACGGACGCGCCTTTTCTTACCCCCGCCCCCTATCGGGGACGGCCGAATGCGCCGTATCTCATTCCGGTGACGGTACGGGCGATGGCGGCGGTGCGGGACATCGGCGAGGACGAACTGGCCGCCGCGATCATGGCCAACACGGTCCGGGCGTTCGGCCTGGACGGCGACACCGTGTGAGACCCGGCGCGAGCGGGTGGGAGCCCGGCGCGAGCGGGGCACGAGCGGGGTGCGCGCCCAGCGCGCGCCCCGGGCTCTCCGCGCGGCCGTAGGCTTGACGGGTGAGCAGCACTGAACCCGAGGTATCCGAATCCGCGGCCTCCGAAGTCTCCGACGCCCTTCTGGGCCCCGCCGACATCCGCGAACTGGCCACCGCGCTCGGCGTACGCCCGACCAAGCAGCGCGGCCAGAACTTCGTCATCGACGCCAACACGGTGCGCAGGATCGTCCGGACCGCCGAGGTGACCCGGGACGACGTCGTCGTGGAGGTCGGCCCCGGCCTCGGTTCGCTGACCCTGGCGCTCCTCGAAGCGGCCGACCGGCTGGTCGCCGTCGAGATCGACGACGTACTGGCGGGTGCGCTGCCCGCGACGGTCGAGGCCAGGCTGCCCGCCCGCGCCGACCGCTTCACGCTCGTCCACTCCGACGCGATGCAGGTCACCGAGCTCCCCGGCCCGCCGCCCACGGCGCTGGTCGCGAACCTCCCGTACAACGTGGCGGTCCCGGTCCTGCTGACGATGCTGGCCCGGTTCCCCTCGATCGAGCGGACGCTGGTGATGGTCCAGGCGGAGGTCGCCGACCGGCTCGCGGCCGAACCCGGCAGCAAGGTGTACGGGGTGCCATCGGTCAAGGCCAACTGGTACGCGCACGTCAAGCGGGCCGGATCCATCGGCCGCAATGTGTTCTGGCCGGCACCGAACGTGGACTCGGGCCTGGTGTCGATGGTCCGGCGCGCCGAGCCGGTCGCGACCACGGCCACCAAGGAAGAGGTCTTCGCGGTCGTCGACGCGGCGTTCGCGCAGCGCCGCAAGACCCTCCGCGCCGCGCTGGCCGGCTGGGCGGGGTCGGCGCCGGCGGCCGAGGCGGCGCTGGTCGCTGCCGGGATCTCGCCGCAGGCGCGCGGGGAGTCGCTGACGGTGGAGGAGTTCGCCCGGATCGCGGAGGGCAAGGCAGCCGCGGAGGGCAAGGCGTGACGGTCCACGAAGGCACGGCCCACGAAGGCACGGCTGACAGCGGTACGGAGCACACCGCAGGTGTCACCGTCCGCGTCCCCGCCAAGGTCAACGTCCAGCTCGCGGTGGGCGGCGCGCGCCCCGACGGCTTCCACGACCTGGCCAATGTCTTCCTCGCGGTGTCGCTCTACGACGAGGTCACCGTCACCCCCGCCGACACCCTGCGCATCACCTGCACCGGCCCCGGCGCCGACCTGGTCCCGCTGGACCGTACGAACCTGGCGGCGCGTGCGGCCGAACTGCTCGCGGGCCGGCGCGGTATCGAGCCACGCGTACACATCCACATCGACAAGGACATCCCCGTAGCGGGCGGCATGGCAGGCGGCAGCGCGGACGGCGCAGGCGCCCTGCTGGCCTGTGACGCACTCTGGTCCACAGGCGCATCGCGCGACGAGCTCCTCGGCCTCTGCGCCGAGTTGGGCAGTGATGTGCCGTTCAGCCTGGTCGGCGGAGCGGCGCTCGGCACCGGCCGGGGCGAGCGGCTGACACCGCTGGAGCTGGGCGGCGCGTTCCACTGGGTGTTCGCGATGGCCGACGGAGGGCTCTCCACCCCGAGGGTCTTCCGCGAGTTCGACCGCCTCACCCCCGACGCCGGCCCGCCGCAGGCGTCACCCGCGCTGATCGACGCGCTGCGCACCGGCGACACGGTGGCCCTGGCGGGCGCCCTGTCCAACGACCTCCAGCCGGCGGCGCTCTCCCTGCGCCCCTCCCTGGCGGACACGCTCGCAGCAGGCACGGCGGCCGGCGCGCTGGCCGCACTGGTCTCCGGCTCCGGCCCGACGACGGCGTTCCTGGCGAAGGACGCGGACGCGGCGGAGCGGATCGCGGCGGAGTTGCTGGAGTCGGGGACGTGCAGGTCAGCGCGGGTCGCGGCGTCGGGGGTCGCGGGGGCGACGGTCCTGCGGAGCGGTCCGGGTCAGCACCCGTAGTCGTAGCGGCAGGCGGCGATCCGGACCTCTTCGCCGGCCACCTTGTGGATCAGCCGGTGCTCTTCGGTGATGCGGCGGGACCAGTACCCGGGGGCTGCAAAGGCCCCGCCCGCAGCGCCGTACCCTGGGAGATCGATCCACCCCCGTCCCAGGAGCGTCAATGGCCGTCAACCTCGTCAATGTCGAGGCCGTCAGCAAGGTCTACGGCACCCGTGCCCTGCTGGACGGTGTCTCACTCGGCGTCTCCGAGGGCGACCGTATCGGCGTCGTCGGCCGCAACGGAGACGGCAAGACGACCCTCATCCGGATGCTGGCCCGGCTGGAGGAGCCCGACACCGGGCGGGTCACCCACAACGGCGGCCTGCGCAGCGGCGTCCTCACCCAGCACGACTCCCTCGACCCGCAGGCCACGATCCGGCACGAGGTCATCGGCGACCTCGCCGACCACGAGTGGGCGGGCAACGCCAAGATCAGGGACGTGCTGACCGGGCTCTTCGGCGGGCTCGACCTGCCCGGATTCGCCCAGGGCCTGGACACCGTCATCGCCCCGCTCTCCGGCGGTGAGCGCCGCCGCATCGCGCTGGCGAAGCTGCTCATCGCCGAGCAGGACCTGATCGTGCTCGACGAGCCCACCAACCACCTCGACGTCGAGGGCATCTCCTGGCTCGCCGGCCACCTCCGCGCCCGCCGCTCCGCGCTCGTCGTCGTCACCCACGACCGCTGGTTCCTGGACCAGGTGTGCACCCGGATGTGGGACGTCCAGCGCGGCGCCGTCCACGAGTACGAGGGCGGCTACAGCGACTACGTCTTCGCACGGGCCGAGCGCGAACGCATCGCCGCCACCGAGGAGTCCAAGCGGCAGAACCTGATGCGCAAGGAGCTGGCCTGGCTGCGGCGCGGCGCCCCCGCCCGTACGTCCAAGCCCCGCTACCGCATCGAGGCCGCCAACGAACTGATCGCCGACGTGCCGCCGCCGCGCGACACCTCCGAGCTGATGAAGTTCGCCAACGCCCGGCTCGGCAAGACCGTCTTCGAGCTGGAGGACGTCACCGTCCGGGCCGGGGACAAGCTGCTGCTCCAGCATCTGACCTGGCAGCTCGGCCCCGGCGACCGGATCGGTCTGGTCGGGGTGAACGGCGCGGGCAAGACCTCGCTGCTGCGCGCGCTGGCGGAGGCGGCCCGTACCCAGGGCGACGCTCAGCCCGCCGCCGGGAAGGTCGTCGTCGGGAAGACCGTCAAGCTCGCCTACCTCTCGCAGGAGGTCGCCGAACTCAAGCCCACCCTGCGGGTACTGGAGGCGGTGCAGCA
Source organism: Streptomyces sp. NBC_00466 (assembly GCF_041433995.1). NCBI lineage: Bacteria > Bacillati > Actinomycetota > Actinomycetes > Kitasatosporales > Streptomycetaceae > Streptomyces > Streptomyces sp. NBC_00466. Next base: position 4,201,655 of record NZ_CP107896.1, read on the forward strand.
GGTACGGGACCGGGTCGACCTCGGCAAGGGCCGCGAGATGACCGCGGGCCAGCTCTGCGAGCAGTTCGGTTTCTCCAAGGAGAAGCAGTGGACGCCGGTCGGTGACCTGTCCGGCGGTGAGCGGCGGCGCCTGCAGATCCTGCGGCTGCTGATGGACGAGCCCAACGTCCTGTTCCTCGACGAACCGACGAACGACCTGGACATCGAGACCCTGACCCAGCTGGAGGACCTCCTCGACGGCTGGCCGGGCTCGATGATCGTGATCTCGCACGACCGGTTCTTCATCGAGCGCACCACGGACCGCGTCTTCGCGCTGCTCGGCGACGCGAGCCTGCGGATGCTGCCGCGCGGTGTCGACGAGTACCTGGAGCGCCGCCGGAAGGTGATCGACGCGCAGACCCCGGCCGCCGTGCAGGCCGTGGCCAAGGAGGTTCCCGGTGTGGTGTCCGCCAAGGACGGCCGCGCCGCCAAGAAGGAACTCCAGAAGATCGAGCGGCAGTTGGACAAGTTCTCCGATCGGGAGAGCAAGCTGCACGCGCAGATCACCGAGAACGCCACGGACTTCGGGAAGGTGGCCGAACTGGACGCGGAGCTGAGGGAACTGGCGGGTCAGCGCGAAGAGTTGGAGATGCGCTGGCTGGAGCTCGCCGAGGACGCCTGAGGGCTGTCGTCCGGGCCCCCGGCCCCTCCGCGCAACTCGCATAACGAGGGCATCACAGCCCGGTTCTCCCTTGGGCACGGGGGCGGACCGGGCCCTCTCACGCCGTTCTCCGGGTGATAGAAAGAACTCCCGCTCGACTGACGTTGATGTGTGGGATCCACACCCGATTCGCTCCATTCCGACGGCTACGGCCGGCGGAATTGCGGGGGAGGCCGGTCGGGCAGTGGACCCCGCGTAAAGAGGTATGTGCTGATGACTCAGCCGCCCGACCAGCAGCCGCCGCGGGGCGGTTTCGGCGCCCCGCAGGACCCTCCGCCGGGTGGCTTCGGCGCTCCGCCGCCGCCCGCGCAGCCGCCGCAGATGCCGCCGCCGCCCCAGGCGCCGCCGGGGCAGCCGGCCGCACCGCCGCAGGGCCCGCCCCAGGGACCGCCGTCCGCACCGCCGCAGGGATCTCCGTCCGGGCCGCAGCCCGGTTACGGATATCCCCAGCAGGCCCCCCAGCAGCCGCAGTCCGGGCCCTACGGGTACCCGCAGCAGCAGCCCCAGCAGCCGGGTCCGTACGGCCAGCAGCCCCAGCAGCCCGGCCCCTACGGCCAGCAGCCGCCGCAGGGTCCGTACGGCCAGCAGCAGGGCCCCTACGGCTACCCGCAGCAGCAGTACCCGGGCGGGCCGGTCCCGCCGCAGGGCGGGGGCAAGAACCCCTTCAAGGGCAAGCCGGGCGTCATCATCGGCGCGGCCGTCGCGGCGCTGCTCGTCATCGGTGGCGGGGCCTACTTCGCCCTGAGCGGTAGCGACGGCGGCAAGAAGCCGGTCGCCAGTGACAGCAAGAACATCGACGGCAAGCCGACCGGGTCCCCGACCGTCGACCAGGGCGACGGCAGCGGCAACGGCCGCTCCGGCGACGACGATCTCAACGCCGGACGCAAGGCGGGCGAGGACAAGGTCCTCTGGCTCCAGACCAACAAGGTCGCGCTGCCGCAGGACGGCGCCGAGAACTACGGCATGTGGTTCAGCGGCGATGTCGTCGTGCGCGCGATGTACAAGAAGGTCACCGCGTACGGGGTGAACGACGGCAAGGAGAAGTGGAGCGTGCCGACGCCGCACGCGATCTGCGCGGCGCCCCACCAGACCACTCCCGACGACAAGATCGTCATCGCGTACAAGAGCAACGACACCGACCGGGCCGACTGCAACCAGATGCAGGTCATCGACCTGAAGTCGGGCAAGGCCGGCTGGCACAAGCCGATCCCGAAGGAGGGCGCCTTCGACATCATGAGCTCCCTGGAGCTGACGATCGCGGGCGACACCGTGACCGCCAGCCGGATGGGGCCCTCCAGCGCCTTCTCGGTCAGCGACGGGCACAAGATCTTCGGGAGTATGCAGGGCGCGTGCCAGCCCGACGCGTTCGCGGGCGGCGCCAAGCTGATCGCGATCGAGTCGTGCACCAAGAACAGCCAGCCGGACGCGACCGAGCAGGTGCAGGAGCTCGACCCGTCGACCGGCAAGTCCAAGTGGACGTTCCCGCTCCCCGCGGGCTGGCAGGTCAAGAAGGTCTACTCGCTGGACCCGCTGGTCATCTACTCGACCAACGAGAAGAAGAAGTCCTGGAACATCTCCGTCCTCAAGAGCGACGGAACGCGGCGCTCCCAGCTGACCACCAAGGACAGCTTCCAGCCCGAGTGCGGTCTGTCGATCATCGACCGTGACCTCCAGGGCTGTGTCGGCACGGCGGCCGACGCCAACACGCTGTATCTGCCGACCGAGGTGAAGAGCGGCGCGAACGACGTGGTCGCGTTCGACCTGAACACCGGCAAGGAGAAGTGGCGGGTGCCCGCGGGCAGCGACCGTACGATGCTGCCGCTGCGGATGGACGGCTCCAACCTCATCGCGTACAAGGAGCCCTCGTACGACGGTGGCGGCGCGGTCGTCAGCATCCCGTCGACGGGTGGCAAGGCGAGTGTGGTCCTCCAGAACCCGGAGTCGACGTCCAGCATCGAGAACTCGTTCTTCTCGAAGCTGGTCGCCTACCAGGACGGCCGGTTCTTCCTGATGTCGGGCCAGGTCAGGGGCAAGAGGGGCGACACCACCGAGAAGACGATGCTGGTCTTCGGCAAGTGAGCTGTCCCCGGATCCCCAACTCCCCCTCCACGAAGGCAGATCAATGACCCAGCCGCCACAGCCCCCACAGCCGCCCCAGCCACCCAACGGACCACCGCAGGGAGGGTACGGCGCATCCAAGGAGTCCCCGGCAGGCGGATACGGTGCCCCGACCCCGCCGGGCAGCACTCCGCCCGGCAGTACTCCGCCCGCCAACACCCCGCCGGTCCCGCCGCAGATGCCGCCCCAGGCTCCGCAGACCCCGCCGCCCGCGGGTCCGCCGCCCGCCGGTCCGCCGCCCGCGGGCCCGCCGCAGGCCGGGGCCCCGCAGGGCCCCGTGTACGGCTACCCGAACCCGCAGCAGCCGCCCGGCCAGCCCGGCTACGGCTATCCGCAGCAGCAGCCCGGCGGCCCCGGGTACGGCTTCCCGCAGCAACCGCACCAGCAACAACAACCGCAACAGCAGCTGCAGCAGCCCGGCTTCCCGCAGCAGCAGCCCGGCGTACCGGCGCAGCAGCAGTACGCGACGCAGCCCATGCAGCCGGCGCGCGGCAGCCTGGGAGGCGGCGCCGGTGGCGGCAGGTTCGGCATCGACGCGAAGATCATCACCTCTGCGGTCGTCGCGATCGTGCTGATCATCGGTGCGGGCTTCGTCTACTCGTCCAGCAAGGGCGACAAGGAGCCCAACGTGTCGAGCGCGGGCCCCACGGGCGGCGGCGACAAGACCGGCACGGACACCGCCAAGGGCGCCGGCGGCAAGGAGAAGGTGCCCGCCGACACCAACTCCAAGGTGCTCTTCCAGCTGCCGGCCCCGAAGGTCGGCGACGTCACCGGCGTCAACGGCTCCTGGGCCACCGACAAGCTGTACGTGAAGTCCGGCGTCAACGCGGTCTACGGCTATGACGCGGTCACGGGCTCCCAGGTCTGGAAGCTTCCGCTGCCGGGCCCGCTCTGCGCCGCGACGAGCCACGTCAGCAAGGACGACAAGACGGCCATCGCCTTCCAGCCGAAGGTGCCGACGAAGGCCAAGGAGTTCTGGGGCTGCTCGGAGGTCGCCGCGCTCGACCTCGACAAGGGCAAGCTCCTCTGGCAGAAGTCGTACAAGGACGGCGACAGCAAGGTCAGCGTCGACGAGGTCACCCTCGGCGGCGACACCGTCGCCACCGGCAGCACCAACGGCGGCGCCGCCTGGGGCCTGGAGAAGGGCGAGGTGCGCTGGCTGCCCAAGGTCAGCACCGACCAGTGCGAGGACGCCGGATACGGCGGCGGCGCCAGCACCCTGGTCGCCGTCCGCAGGTGCGGCGACTACGACAGCCCGCAGGTCAGCGTTCAGAACCTGAACCCGAAGACGGGCGCGCCGATCTCCTCGTACAAGATGCCGCCGGGTGTCCAGTACGCCCACATCGTCTCCACCGACCCGCTGGTCGTGGCCGCCGACGTCGGTGACACCGCGGGCGACGGCAGCGGCATCTCGGACTACTTCTCCGTCGACGCCAAGACCGGCAAGCTGCGCGCCCGGATCCCGGCCAACGCGGACAAGTACGCCGGCAAGTGCGACAGCACCGCGGTCGAGCAGTGCAACGACCTGGTCGTCGGCAACGACCGGCTGTACCTCCCGACGGAGCAGCACGACGGCGTCGGCGACGCGATCGGCCAGACCAACGAGATCGTCGCGTTCGACCTGGCCACCGGCAAGCCGGTCCCGGGCCGTGCAGACGCGGGTGCGGGCTACTCGGCCTACCCCGTACGGATGGACGGCTCCAACGTCATCGCGTACAAGACGGGCCCGTACAACAAGGGCGGCCAGGTCGTCTCGATCAACGGCTCCACCCTCAAGCAGACGCTGCTGATGACCAACCCGGGCCAGGAGTCGGTCCGCGGGGCCGAGTCCAGCTTCCTGGCGGACAGCGCCGAGATCCGGTTCACCAACGGCCGGCTGTATCTGGCCGACGACACCATCAGCGACTACACGTCCGACTCGGAGAAGCACTACCTGGCCATCGGGTTCGGCACCGGCTGACCGCAGGCCGGGTCTCTTCCCGGACATCCGATGGGGGCGCCACCCGGTGACGGGCGGCGCCCCCATCGCCGTTTCCGGGAGGAGCCCCGGGGGCAACAGCCCCTCGCACTATGCCCGTCGGGGGCGCGCGGGGCGTGACAAGCGTGTAACTTGCCGGGGCAGGAAAGCCGGGCCCGGGAGCGCTCCCGGCGCGGGGGAACAGGGGGACTGCTCCATGGGCGTGCGGCTCATGGTGGTCGACGACCACCGACTGCTCGCCGAGGCGCTCGCCTCGGCGCTGAGACTCCGCGGGCACCGGGTGCTCGCAGCGGCCGCGCCCACCGGGGGCGCGGCCGACCTCGTGGTGAGCCGGGCGCCCGACGTCTGCCTGTTCGGGACGGCCACGCCCGCCGAGCCCGGGGTCTTCGACCCGGTCGCACGGATCAGGAAGGAACGGCCTCAGGTGTCCGTGGTGGTGCTGGGCCCGGTGCCCAACTCGCCCGGTATCGCGGCCGCGTTCGCCGCCGGTGCCTCCGGTTACGTACGCCACGACGAGCGCATCGAGGGGGTCGAGCGGGCCATGGCGCAGGCGTGTGCGGGGGAGACGGCGGTCGCGCCGCAGCTGCTGCAGGCCGTCTTCACGGAATTGCTCAACCCGGTGGCACAGCCCGATGACGAGGGGCAGCGGCTGCTGGGTCTGCTCACCCCGCGCGAGGCCGAGGTGCTGGCCCGGGTCGCGGAGGGCGAGGACACCCGGCTGATCGCCGCCGGGATGCGGATCGCGCCGAGCACCGCCCGTACGCATGTGCAGCGGGTCCTGGTGAAACTCGGCGTCGGCTCCCGGCTGGAGGCGGCCGCGCTCGCCGCACGCACAGGGTTGCTCGATCACGCGGCCGCGCGGGGGCTGCTGACCGGCATCGGCCGGCCGGGGAAGCCGGAGGGGCCGGAGAAGCCGGAGGGGCCGGACTCACGGGAGTGAAGTCCGGCCCCTCGGGGAGCTGTTGCGGGATCTACGGCGTCTTCTGCCCGGCCGATGTCTCGTCCGGCGTGTCGTCCGCTGTGCGGTCCGCCGTGGCATCCGGCGTCGGCGGCGCCACCGGGCGCAGCCACAGCCAGACCAGGAAGAACAGGCCGAGCGCGAGCATCGCGAGCCCGGTCCAGAGGTTGATGTTGATCCCCTGGGCCTTCTTCAGGTCCGCGTCCGACGCGGTGAACCCGGCGATCGTCACGATGATCCCGTACACCACGAACAGTCCGCCGATGATGCGCCGGATGTCGAAGAGGCGGGCCGCCGTCGCGGACTTCTTCTCCAGTTCGGAGACTTCGTTCTGCAGTTCAGACATGGTGGGTGCCTCCGATCAGAGCGAGTAGGGCAGGTAGCAGAGGGCCGCGACGACGATCGCGCCCCAGCCGAGCAGGGCCGGCTTGCGGTACCAGGCGTCGTCGCCCTCGGCCGGCACCTCCGGAGCGTCCGGCGACTCCGTTCCGTATACGAGACCGGCCAGTTCGGCCACCGGCTTCGGTGCGGTGAAGAGCGTGACGAGCACCATGACGACCGCGCCGGCGACGAAGCCGACGATCGCCGATACGAAGTTGGCGCCCTGGTCGCTCGGGATGTCGATGATGCCCTGCTTGTAGATCCAGAAGTAGTTGACCATCGCGGCGCAGGTACCGGCGAGCAGGCCCCACACACCCGACTTCATCGAGGCGCGCTTCCAGAACATCCCGATGATGAAGACCACGAACAGCGGGACGTTGAAGAAGGAGAAGAGCGTCTGGAGATAGCTCATGATGTTGGAGAAGCTGGCGGCGATGAAGGCCGTGCCGATGGAGGCCAGCACGCCGATCGCCGTGATCATCCGGCCGAAGCGCAGGTAGTACGCGTCGGGCTTGTCCTTCTTCACGTACCGCGCCCAGATGTCCGTCGTGAAGACGGTGTTGAACGAGGAGACGTTGGCGGCCATACCGGCCATGAAGGCGGCCAGCAGACCGGTCACCGCGATACCGAGGACACCGTTGGGCAGCAGCTCCTGCATCAGCAGCGGGATCGCGTCGTTGTACGTCAGGTCCGAGCCGGGGGTACCGATCGTCGGGACGATGACGGCGGCGACCAGGCCGGGGATCATCACGAGGAAGACGATGAACATCTTCGGGATGGCGGCGATCAGCGGGGTGCGCTGGGCGGCGGAGAGGTTCTTCGCGGACAGCGCGCGCTGTACCTCGGCGAAGTTGGTCGTCCAGTAGCCGAAGGAGAGCACGAAGCCCAGGCCCAGGATGATCGTCAGCCAGTTCGCGCCGAGCGGGTTCGCGTGGCCGATCGAGGTGCCGCCCCAGGCGGTCATGAAGTCATGGCCGTGGCTCTTGGTCAGGGTGTGGGAGAGGCCGTCCCAGCCGCCGACCCGCTTGAGGCCGAGGATGGTGAGGGGGATCAGCGCGGCGAGGATGACGAAGAACTGCAGTACCTCGTTGTAGATCGCCGACGAGAGTCCGCCGATGGTGATGTAGACGAGCACGAAGAGGCCGGCGACGACGATCGCGACCCACTGCGGCCAGCCCAGCAGCGCCTCCACGACGATCGACAGGGCGTAGAGGTTCACGCCCGCGATGAGGATCGCCGAGAAGGCGAAGAGTATGGAGCTCAGCAGGTGCGCCGACTTGTCGAAGCGATGCAGCAGGAACTCCGGTACGGAGCGCACCTTCGACTTGTAGTAGAAGGGCATCATCACCAGGCCGAGGAAGACCATGGCGGGGATGGCGCCGATCCAGTACCAGTGGACGACGGCCACGCCGTACTGCGCGCCGGTCGCCGCCATGCCCAGGATCTCGGTCGCGCCGAGGTTCGCCGCGACAAAGGCCAGGCCAGTGACCCAGGCGGGCAGCGAACGGCCCGAGAGGAAGAAGTCCAGGCTCGTCTTCACGCTCGCTCTGGCGGCGAATCCGATGCCCAGGACCACGATGAAGTAGATCGCCAGAATCGTGTAGTCGAGCCCGTTCGTGGGGAGCCGGAGTCCGGCAGCCAGGTATTGCATGAGTACTCGCTTCGTTGCCAGAACTTTTCCGCTGCGGAACCTACGCTCCTGTGTTCAAAAAATGAACACTTCGCTGGTGTTCTTTGTTTGATTGTGATCGGGCTGGTTGGTATGTCCTGATGAAAGCGCTTGCTTCATTTCCATTGACTGTTCTGTTGACTTGTGGTTTGTTGTGTGCGGTTCTGTTTGGGTAGGTAGCAGTGGGCGAGGAGCGCCAGAGTGAAGAAGACATCGACCCGTCTCGCCGACGGTCGTGAGCTGCTCTACTACGACGGCCGGGACGACATGGTCCGCGACGCCGTGGACCGGCGCCCCCTCGGCCCTGTCGCCACCGCGTCCGAGATCCGCACCGACCCGCTGCTCGGTGACGCGGTCGCCATCTCCTCGCACCGCCAGGAGCGCCCCTACCACCCGCCGGCCGACGAGTGCCCGCTCTGCCCCTCCCGCGACGGACGGCTCAGCGAGGTCCCCGACGCGGACTACGACGTCGTCGTCTTCGAGAACCGCTTCCCCTCGCTCGCCGGGGACTCCGGCCGCTGCGAGGTCGTCTGCTTCACCTCCGACCACGACGCCTCCTTCGCCGACCTCACCCCCGAACAGGCCGCCCTGGTCCTGGATGCCTGGACCGACAGGACCGCCGAGCTGGCCGAACTCCCCGCGGTCAAGCAGGTGTTCTGCTTCGAGAACCGCGGCGCGGAGATCGGTGTGACCCTCGGCCACCCGCACGGCCAGATCTACGGCTACCCCTTCATCACCCCGCGCACCGCGCTGATGCTGCGCTCCGCCGACGCGTTCCAGGAGAGCAGCGGCGGCCGGAACCTCTTCGACGAGACCGTCGCACGCGAAGTGGCCGACGGCTCCCGGGTGGTACTGGAGGGCGCGCACTGGGTCGCGTTCGTCCCGTACGCCGCGCACTGGCCGTACGAGGTGCACCTCTACCCGAAGCAGCGCGTACCCGACCTGCGCTTCCTCGGCGACGAAGCGCGCACAGAGTTTCCACAGATGTATCTGGAACTGTTGAGGCGCTTCGACCGGATCTTCGACGGGCCGGGTGGCAGGAAGGAAGGGGCGGGCGAGCCTCCGACGCCGTACATCTCCGCCGTCCACCAGGCACCCTTCGGCGAGCTGGACGGATACGGCATCAACCGGGACGAATTCGCCCTGCATCTTGAGCTTTTCACCATTCGCCGTACTTCGGGCAAGCTGAAGTTCCTCGCGGGTTCCGAGTCGGGCATGAACGTCTTCGTGAATGATGTGCCGCCGGAGACCGCGGCCGAGCGACTGCGAGAGGTAGCGAGCAAGTGAGCAAGAAGTATCTGGTCACCGGTGGCGCGGGATACGTCGGCAGTGTGGTGGCCGCGCATCTCCTGGAGGCCGGTCACGAGGTGACCGTGCTCGACGACCTCTCCACCGGCTTCCGGGTGTCCGTCCCCGAGGGCGCCACGTTCATCGAGGGCCGCATCCAGGACGCCGCCAGGTGGCTCGACTCCTCGTACGACGGGGTGCTGCACTTCGCCGCGTCCTCGCAGGTCGGTGAGTCGGTCGTCAACCCCGAGAAGTACTGGCTGAACAACGTGGGCGGCACCACCGCGCTGCTCGCCGCGATGCGGTTCGCCGGCGTCCGCACGCTGGTGTTCTCCTCCACCGCCGCGACCTACGGCGAACCCGCCACCGTACCGATCAGGGAGAGCGCCCCCACCGCGCCGACCAACCCGTACGGCGCCACCAAGCTCGCCGTCGACCACATGATCAGCGGCGAGTGCGCGGCACACGGCCTGGCCGCGGCCAGCCTCCGGTACTTCAACGTCGCGGGCGCCTACAAGACGTACGGCGAGCGCCACGACCCCGAGTCGCACCTCATCCCGCTGGTCCTCCAGGTCGCCCAGGGCCGCCGCGACGCCATCTCGGTGTACGGCGACGACTACCCCACCCCGGACGGCACCTGCGTACGCGACTACATCCATGTCGCCGACCTCGCGGAGGCACACCTGCTCGCCCTGGACGCGGCCGCCTCCGGCGAGCACCTGATCTGCAACCTCGGCAACGGCAGCGGGTTCTCGGTCCGCGAGGTCATCGAGACCGTACGCAAGGTCACCGGCCACGCCGTCCCCGAGCAGGCCGCCGGCCGCCGCGCGGGCGACCCGGCCACGCTCGTCGCCTCCGCCGACACCGCACGCGAGCGGCTCGGCTGGGCCCCCTCGCGCTCCGATCTGGCCGGGATCGTCTCCGACGCCTGGGCCTTCGCACAGAACGCCCGCACATCCGACCGGACAGAGCCGTCCGCACACAGGGGAGTTGCTGAGGAATGAGTTTCGAGGAGCTGTACGGCTGTGCCCCCGAGGGCACCTGGGCCGCACCCGGCCGCGTCAACCTCATCGGTGAGTACACCGACTTCAATGAGGGCTTCGTCATGCCGCTCGCCCTGCCGCACACCGCCGTCGCGCAGGTGTCCCGGCGCACCGACGGCGTACTGAGGCTGTACTCGGCGGACATCGAGGGCGGCATCGTCCAGCTCCGCACCGACGAACTCGAACCGCTCACCAACACCAGCTGGGCCGCCTACCCGGCGGGCGTCGTCTGGGCGCTGCGCGAGGCGGGCCACCCGGTGACCGGCGCCGACATCCACCTCAGCTCCACGGTCCCCACCGGCGCCGGACTCTCCTCGTCCGCCGCCCTGGAGGTCGTCACCGCGCTCGCCCTCAACGACCTGTACGAACTGGGCCTGGACTGCAACCAGTTGGCGCTGATCGCGCAGCGCGCCGAGAACGCCTTCGTCGGCGTGCCCTGCGGCGTCATGGACCAGACAGCGTCGGCCTGCTGCGCCGACGGCCACGCGCTGCACCTCGACTGCCGGGACCACTCGATACGGCAGGTCCCCTTCGACCTGGCCGCACAGGGGCTGCGGCTGCTCGTCGTGGACACCAGGGTCAAGCACGCCCTGGGCGACGGCGCGTACGCCGAACGGCGCGCGGGCTGCGAGGAGGGCGCCCGGATCCTGGGCGTCCCCGCGCTCCGCGACGTGCCGTACGAGCAGCTGACCGAGGCGCTGGCGAAACTCACCGACCTCGCAGACCCGAAGGTGCGCGGCTACGTCCGCCATGTCGTCTCGGACAACCACCGGGTGGCGCGGACGGTCGCGCTGCTCGACGCGGGCGACGTACGCGGAGTCGGTCCGATCCTCACCGACGGCCACGCCTCGCTCCGCGACGACCTGCTGGTCTCCTGCGAGGAGCTGGACCTGGTGGTGGCATCGGCGAACGCGGGCGGCGCACTGGGCGCGCGGATGACCGGCGGCGGGTTCGGCGGTTCGGCGATCGTGCTGGTCGAGGAGGTGCACGCGGAGGCGGTGGCCAAGGCGGTGACGGAGGCGTTCGCCGAGGCCGGGTACACGGCGCCGCGGATCTTCACCGCCACGGCATCGGCGGGGGCGCGCCGGCTGAGCTGAGGTGTCACCGATGTCCGGCCATCAGCAGTGACGGTCACCGATGTCCGGCCGTCACCGGTGACCGCATAGCACTCCTGTCCGCCCATCGCCGGTGTTCCCCAATCACCGGACGAGCCCGGTGCGCGCCCGTACGCTGAATCACAGTCTCCGGTGGGGACCGGTGCGTGGGCGTGGGGGTTCCAGTGGGGCATATGGGTCATATCCGTGTTCTCGTCGTCGACGACCACCGCATCTTCGCCGAGTCGCTCGCCGCGGCCCTCGCCGCCGAACCCGACGTGGAGGTCACCGCCGCGGGCAGCGGACCGGCCGCGCTGCACTGCCTGGACCGGGCCTCGGCGGACGGGCGCCCATTCCATGTGCTGCTGGTCGACGCCGACCTCGGCGTCGCCGCGGGGTGGGGCGCCCGCCCGGCCGCCGTCCCCGCCGACGGGGAGAGCGCCCCGGCGGACGGCATCTCGCTGGCCGCCGCGGTGCGCGCGGCCCGGCCCGCGCTCCGCACCGTCGTACTCGCGGCGCGGGACGACTCGCGCCGGGCCGCGCTGGCCCTGCGGGCCGGGGCGTCGGGGTGGGTCGCCAAGGACAGCTCGCTCCAGCGCCTGCTGGCGGTGATCCGGGGTGTCCTGCGGGACGAGACGTATCTGCCGCCCGCCCTGCTCACCGGCGTCCTGCGGGAGCTGACCACGGCCCACCGGGACCGCTCCGAGAGCGAGCTGCTGGTCGAGGCGCTGACGCCCAGGGAGCGCGAGGTGCTGCGGTGCATGGTCGCGGGCCTGGGGCGCAAGGCGGTGGCGGAGCGGCTCTTCCTCTCCCCGCACACCGTCCGTACGCATATGCAGAACGTGCTGGGGAAGCTCGGTGTGCACTCCACGCTGGCCGCGGTCGCCCTGGCGAGACGCGCGGGGGTGGGGCCCGCCGACCTAACCGGGGATGTTGTCGAACGGGGCGGTCAACTGGCGTAGCAGACTGGCGAGTTCACCCCGCTGGGTGCGTGAGAGCTCGGCGAGCAGAGCGCGCTCCTGGGCGAGCAGCCCGGCCAGCGCCTGATCGGCCCGGTCGCGCCCCTCGGCGGTGAGCCGGACCAGTACCCCGCGCCGGTCGCTGGGGTCGGGCAGCCGCTCGACGAGTCCCTTGGTGGCGAGCCGGTCGATGCGGTTGGTCATGGTGCCCGACGTGACGAGGGTCTGGGTCAGCAGCTGCCCGGGGGAGAGCTGGTACGGGTCGCCCGCGCGGCGCAGCGACGTCAGGACGTCGAACTCCCACGGCTCCAGGTTGTGCTCGGAGAACGCGAGCCGACGGGCCCGGTCGAGATGGCGCGCCAGTCTGGACACCCGGCTCAGGACCTCAAGCGGTTCCACGTCGAGGTCGGGGCGCTCGCGGCGCCATGCAGCTACCAGCCGGTCGACCTCATCCTCCATGTGGATCAGTGTAGAGGGTCTGTCGACATGAAGTCTCTTGGTATCAACTATCTCGGCGGCAACTATCTCGGCGGCAACTATCTCGATAAGAACTATCTTGACATCGAGAGACTTTCGGGGGAATGCTGATTCCATGACCGCACCCACCTGGGATCCGCAGCAGTACCTGCGCCACGCGGACCATCGCACCCGCCCCTTCCGCGACCTCCTGAACCGCGTCCCCGGCACCCCGGCCACCATCGCCGACCTCGGCTGCGGCGCCGGAAACGTCACCGCCCTGCTCGCCGACCGCTGGCCGAACGCCCGGATCACCGGCTTCGACAACTCCCCGCAGATGCTGGCTCAGGCCCAGCAATACGCGGGCCCCCGGCTCGGCTTCGCCCACGCCGACGCCACCACCTGGACCCCCGCGGTCCCGTACGACCTGCTCGTCTCCAACGCCCTGCTCCAGTGGGTCCCCGGCCACACGGACCGCTTCCCCGACTGGCTGGACGCCCTCGCCCCCGGCGGAACCTTCGCCTTCCAGGTGCCCGGCAACTTCACCGCCCCCAGCCACACCCTCCTCGCCGCACTGCGCGAATCCCCGCGCTGGAAGTCCCGGCTCTCCGGCGTCGGCGACCGGGCCGGAGCCGTCCTGGAGCCCGCCGGATACCTCTCCCGCCTCACCGGCCTCGGCTGCACCACAGACGTCTGGGAGACCACCTACCTCCAGCTCCTCACTGGCGACGACCCGGTACTCGACTGGGTCAAGGGCACCGCCCTGCGCCCGGTCCTCACCGCACTCGCCGACGACGAGGAGGCGGCAGCCGCCTTCCTCACCGAATACCGCGACCTGCTCCGCGCGGCATACCCACCGGGCCCGCACGGCACGGTCTTCCCGTTCCGCCGCATCTTCGCCGTGGCCCGCAAGGAGATCCGGTGACCGACGCCGCTGCCCGCAGGAGGAATCGATGATCACCGCCGTCGACCACGTCCAGCTCGCCGCCCCGCCCGGCACGGAGGACGAACTCCGCGCGTACTACACGGGGGTGCTCGGCATGACGGAGATCCCCAAGCCCCCGGTGCTCGCCGCCCGGGGAGGCTGCTGGTTCCAGTCGGGCCCGGTCCAGCTGCACCTCGGCATGGAAGAGGGCCACCACCCCTCGGCGAAAGCCCACCCGGCGCTGCGCGTGACCGGCATCGAGGCGTACGGGCGACTGCTGGAATCCCGTGGCGCGAAAGTGGTCTGGGACGGCGACCTCCCCGGCCACCGCCGCTTCTACTCCTGGGACCCGGCCGGAAACCGCATCGAGTTCCTGGAGCCGGTGGGCTGACCTGGCACGCGTTTCGCCCGGCAGGCCGCCGCAGCACTCCATGGCCAGCGCTGGCGAGCGCGGCGGATGGGGGTCGTGGTCGCGGCCCTTTTGTCCTGACTCGGTAGTGTTAGCCTGAATATAGGCCTACGAGATGTGTGAGGGAGTTCAACCGCCGTAGCCGACTTCGGCGGAGCGAGAGTTCCGCCGCTGCCGACATCGACGGTCGGGCTGAGAGGCCGGAAGGTCATGACGATGACGACCGGAAGGCAACCCCTAATCACCTGATCCGGACAATGCCGGCGAAGGGAATCCGTCTCGTAGGTCGTTATTCGGTTCGGCAGTGCCTTCCCCGCAATGACGTCGCCCCGCCGGTGGGCTGACCCGGCCGGCCCGGGTCCGGGCGCCCGGCCGGCCGGGCAACTCAGCGACCTGCGACGCTCACTGGCCCGTGCGGCCCGGCGTGGGACCGACAGGGGTCTTCGACATGAGGGTCACCAGATCGAAGGCCACCGTGGCGGCCGCCAGACAGGTGATCTCGGCGTGGTCGTACGCCGGTGCGGTCTCGACCACGTCGCCTCCGATCATGTTCAGTCCCTGCAACCGACGCAGGAGGTGCAGCAGTTCGCGGCCGGTGAAGCCACCCATCTCCGGTGTGCCCGTGCCCGGCGCGAACGCGGGGTCGAGCACGTCTATGTCGACCGAAACGTAGACCGGCGTATCGCCCACCCGGCGGCGCACCGCTTCCGCCGCTCCGTCGATGCCGAGCACGTCCAGATCACCGGCGCGGATCACCCGGAATCCGAGCTTGGCGTCCTCGACGAGGTCGAGCCGGTCGTAGATGGGCCCGCGGATGCCGAGGTGGATCGACTTGTCCTGGGCGAGCAGGCCCTCCTCGGCGGCGCGACGGAACACCGTGCCGTGCGTCGTGGGCGCGTCGAAATAGGTGTCCCACGTGTCGAGGTGTGCGTCGAAGTGGACCAGGGCGATCGGTCCGTGCTGCTTGTGGGCGGCCCGGAGCAGCGGCAGAGCCACCGTATGGTCCCCGCCGAGCGCCACGATGCGCCGGTTCCTGTTCCCGGCGACGTCACGGGCGAAGCCCTCGATCGAGCGGAGGGCGGAGGTGGTGTCGTACGGGGTGCACGGCACGTCACCCGCGTCGACGACCTGGACCTGCTCCAGGGGGGCGACATCGAGGTCGACGTGGAACCGCGGCCGGAGATGCCGTGACGCCTGACGGATCCCCATCGGACCGAAGCGGGCACCGGGACGGTATGACGTACCGCCGTCGAACGGGACGCCCAGCAGAGCGATGTCGTAGTCGGAAACATCCCTGATCTCCGGGACGCGGGCGAAAGTTCCGCGACCCGCGAACCGGGGCACCTGCGTGGCGTCGAGCGCGCCCATGGGGGTGAAGTCGGTCATGCTGTCTTCTCCTGTCATGCCGGTGGAAGGGGTGGGTGGCTGCTGCGGGTCGCGCTAGTCCAGGGCCGCCAGTTCTACGTCCGTGTCGAAGGCGGGAGGCTCCTCCGCCGCGGATTTCCTGGCCTGGTACCGCTTCATCACGAGGTAGTAGACCGGTGACGTGACGACCAGGCCGACGAACCACGAGATGTCGACACCGCCGAGCTTCGCGCCGAGCGTGCCGGTGTACAGGGTCGTGACGAGGAACGGCACCTGCACCGCGGCCCCGACGAGGTAGCACAGGACCGCCGGCCAGTTGACCCGGCCGTAGCGGCCACCGTCGGCCTTGAAGAAGTCCTCGACCACGTAGTCGCCATGGCGCACCAGGTAGTAGTCGACGAGGTTCACGGCGGTCCACGGGACCAGGGCGCTGAGCAGCAGGACGATGAAGTTGTTGTAGCTCGCCAGGAAGCCCTTCTCACCGAGGAGGGCGATGGTCAGCGCGATGCCGCAGAGCAACGCGGCCACCACGGCGCGCTCGCGGGCCCGGGCGGACCAGCGGGGAAAGAAGGTCTGCGCGACGGTGATGGCCGACAGGGTGCTGCAGTAGAGATTCATGGCGTTGGTCGCCGCGATCCCCACCGTGAAGACGACCACGACCGGAACGGCGAAGACTCCGGTGAGCTTCGTGAGACCCGCGATCACATCCGAACCAGGCAGAGCAAGGCCGACGGAGGCACCGAGCAGCATCGGCAGAATGGAGCCGATCGTGCTGCCCCAGTAACTCATCCAGAAAGCCGGCTTCGCGCCGGTGCCGGCCGGCATGTAGCGCGAGTAGTCCGAGACATACGGCGCGTAGGCGATCTGCCACACGGCGGCTGCCGACACCGTGCCCATGAACCCCGCGAGCGTGGCTCCGCCGGTACCGAAGAAGCCGTGGGGCAGCGGGTGCACGAACAGGACCCACACGAGAGCGAGCGCCAGCATGGCTCCCGAAAGGTAGGTCATGATCCGGGTGTAGGCGTGGATGAGCCGGTAGCCGTAGATCGTCGCGGCCAGGCTCACCACCGCGATGATGGTGATGCCGCCCTGGGTGCTGACCGGTGTGATGGTCGCCAGGGACTGCCCGCCGAACACCAGGTTCGCGACGAACCAGCCGATGTACATCACAATGACGACCAGGATGATCAGCACGGACCCGTAGGAGCCGAACTGGCCCCGCGTCTGCACCATCTGCGGGATGCCGAGGGTCGGGCCCTGCGCGGAGTGCAGCGCCATGAAGACCGCGCCGATCAGGTTCCCGGCGACGACACCCAGCACCGCGGCCCAGAGCGGCTGGCCGAAGAGCGTGGTCGACAGGCCACCGGTGACGATGGAGAGCACCATGATGTTCGATCCGAACCAGATCGTGAACAGGTCGCGGTTCGTGCCGTGGCGCTCGCTGTCAGGGATCGGCTGGATGGTTGCTGACTCAATGGTCTTCGCCGAGTCGTGGTGAGGTTGCGATGGCTCACTCATTGCTCTGTCCTTCCGAAGCAAGGTCCATGACCTGCCGGCGCACCTGCCGAAAACTGGTGTGAGGAGCGGCCGTCGAGGTGTGCCGCGACCGGGAGCCCCTGGGTGCGCGCGGTGCGGATCACCCGAGCAGCGGGCGCAGGTGATCGTTGAGAAAGAGACCCCTGGGGTCGAACTGCTTGCGGATACCGATGAATCTGTCGAGCTCGGGAAACATCTGCTCCATACGGGCGCGCGTCGTGAAATGCAGCTTTCCCCAGTGGGGGCGGGCGTTGTACGGCTGCAGGACGGCATCGACGTCGGAGAGGTATCCCCAGTAGTCGGTGCCGGCCGTGACGGTGATGGTGATCACCGTGTTGTCCCGCTTGTACTGCTGTGAGAGATAGGCATCGTCGGCGGCCACCCAGCGCACCTCGACGGGGTAGGTCTCGTCGGGGTACTTGCGGCGGATCAGTTCGCGGATCTCGCGGAAGGCGTCCAGCCCCTGCTCACGCGGCACGAAGTACTCGAGCTCGTTGAAGATGCGCCCGAAGCCGTCGGGGTATATCCGGTAGGACCGGTCGGTACGGTGGCCCTCGGCGGTGTCGACGCCCTCCGGCTCACGGATCTCCGCGAGGTCGTACACCTTGGTGTACGCGCGGTCCGCCATCGGCCGGCCGGCCGGCGTGGGCAGCTCGAAGAGCTCGGCTCCGCCGTCCGTCGGACACCACAGGAACGAGAAGTGCCGGTGGGCGTCAGGGTTGACGTCCCAGCCGCTGATCAGCTCGTCGACGTGCGGATAGGTGATCGTCTCGCGCAGGTGGTACCTGGGCGAGACTTCGAGCTCCACCTCGATGACGACACCCAGCGATCCCAACGACACCTGTGCGGCGCGGAGCACGTCGAGGTCGTCCTCACCGATCTCCACCACATCGCCGTTTCCGTCGATGAGCCGGATGTAGCGGACCGCTCCCGAGAAACTCGCGAGAGCGGTTCCCGAGCCGTGGGTGCCCGTGGCGATCGCACCGGCGATGGTCTGCTTGTCGATGTCCCCCTGGTTGGACAGCGCAAGGCCGGCCTCCCAGAGCGCGTCGCCGAAGGCGCTGATCGGAGTACCGGCCAAGGCGCGGGCCCGCCGCCGGGTCACATCGGTGCCGGTCACGCCGGAGAGGTTCTTGAGGCTCAGCAGCAGGCCGCCGGTCTGCACCAGCGGTGTACTCGAGTGCCCGGTGCCGGCGACACGGATGCTGAGCCCCTCGGCGATCGCCCGGCGCACGACGGTCAGCAGCTCGGCCTCGCTCGAAGGCTCGGCGTACTGGGCCGGGCTGAAGACCTGGTTCTCTCCCCAGTTCTGCCAGACGATTCCGCGCTTGAGTCCGGTGCGGGTGCCGCTCATCGTGCGTCGGCCCCTTCGCGTCCATCGGCCGCCGGGGCTTGTGGGCGGGACCGGTTCACCATCACGTGCTTGGTGCGGGAGTAGTCGTCCAGTGCGTAAGCCGACAGGTCGCGGCCGTAGCCCGACGCCTTGAAGCCGCCCCAGGGCATCTCGGTCGCGAACGTCAGATGGTCGTTGACCCACACCGTGCCGAAGTCGAGCTGCCGCGGCAGGTCGGCGGCGCGTCGCGCGTTCTCCGTCCACACCGATGCCGACAGGCCGTACGGCGTCGCATTGGCCGCAGTGACCGCGGCCTGCTCATCGGTGAACGTCTCGACGGTGACGACGGGACCGAAGATCTCCTCCCTGGTGCACTCGGCGCCGGCCGGCACGTCCACGAGAACCGTCGGGGGGATGAACCAGCCCGGCCCCTCCGGGGCATGGCCGCCTATCGCCGGACGTGCGCCTTCCGCGATCGCGCGCTCCAAGAAGCCGAGAACGGTCCGGTGGTGCGCCTCGGAGACGAGGGGCCCCATTTCCACCTCGTCACCGGCAGCGGGGTCACCCACCACGAGCGTCCCGACCCGTTCGACGAGCGCGTCGACGAAGTCGGCCGCCACCGACTCATGGACCAGAACGCGGCAGGCGGCGCCACAGTCCTGGCCCGTGTTGCCGAAACCGGCGAAGCGCAGGGTCTCGGCCACCGCCGCGATGTCGGCGTCGGGGAAGACCACGACCGCGGCCTTGCCACCGAGCTCCAGGTGCACCCGCTTCAGCGAGTCGGAAGCGGCCCGTGCGACGGCCTGACCGCTGCCCACCGAGCCGGTGACCGAGATCATCGCGACCTGGGGGTGCCTGGCCAGCGCCTCGCCCACGACCGCCCCTTCGCCCGTGACGATGTTGAGCACTCCCGGAGGGAGTACGTCAGCGAGGAGTTCGGCGAGACGGAGAGAGGTCAGGGGCGTGGCCTCGGACGGCTTGAGCACGCAGGTGTTGCCGGCCGCCAGGATCGGCGCGATCTTCCAGAGGCCGGTCAGCAACGGGTAGTTCCACGGTGTGATGGCGGCGACCACGCCGACCGGCTCGCGGACAATCATCGAGGTCCGGCCCTCGGCGTACTCACCGGCACCGAGGCTGAGCTGCGCACGGACGGCGCCCGCCATGAACTGCACGGTGTCGATCGACGCGTCGACGTCCTCAAGCGCGAGCCACAGCGGCTTGCCGGTGTTCACCGATTCAAGGGCAGCGAGCTCATCGCGGTGCGTCTCCATCACCGAAGCGGCCTTGAGCAGCAGGCCCGCGCGGTCCTTGGGAGTCAGAGTCCGCCAGGCCCGGAAGGCGGCCTGGGCGGCTCGCACGGCGGCGTCGACGTCCTCAGCGGTGCCCCGGAGGACTTGGCTGATCGGGCGACCGGTGGCGGGGTTGTACACAGGGATGGCGTCGACACTTGCCCCCGAGGTGGGGACACCGTTGATGAAGTGCTTCCTGGGTGAAAGCAGTTCCGCGGGAACCAGCGCCGGAGCGTCCGGCGAGGGACGAACCAGACGCCCGTTCGTGGTGCGCAGAGCCGAAGGCATGGGAGAAACCTTTCTGCAGGTGCTGACCCCATCCGGCCGGTGAGGTCTTGCCCACGATGGTGCGCGCCTCCGCTCTCACGAGCTGTACTCAATCCGTCAAAGCGACGACATCGAATTTGTGCAGACGCACAATTTTCTCCGCCGGCCGCGCCTGCCAGTTCTGTACAAATAGGTGATAACGATCGGTGTGTGAACTACCGTCCTGGCATGACGATCACGGTTGCAGAACTACTGGAGATGCCGCACCTGCGGCTCCGTCTCCTGTCCGGCCGGGACGGGCTGCAACGGGAGGTCAGCTGGACGCACACCTCCGACCTGCCTGAGCCGTGGCAGTGGCTGACCGGCGGAGAGCTGCTGATGACCAACGGCATGTCGTTCCCGGAGTCGGCCCACGAGCAGGAGGAACTCCTGCGGCGGCTCATGGACGCGGGCGCCGGCGCTCTCGCTATCGGCGAGAAGATGTACTGCCCACCGCTCACCGCACGGTTCACCGAGGTCAGCGAGTCGCTTTCGCTTCCGGTGCTCCTGGTGGACTACCCGATGCCGTTCATCGCGATCTCGCGCGCGGTGGCGGCGGCCAACCTGCTGGAACAGTCGGACCGGCTGATTCGGACCGAGCGAATATATTACACACTGCAACGTTCGGTGACCGAGAAGCACAAGCCGTCCAAGCTGACCACCGCACTGTCGCAGCAGCTGGGCTGTGCGCTGCACGTGTGCCACCGCGAGTCCGCCGAACCGTGGTTTCCCGACAGCGCCGGACTCGACGAGAGACTTCGCCAGGCCCTGTCGCAGGCCCACCTCGGGTCCCGGCAGGTCAGCGCCGGTGCGTTCGTCACGTATCTGAGTGACGGCCGGGAGATGCGGCTGGCGGACATCCCCACCCAGCCCGGCGCCGTGCTCGTCCTGGTCTCCGACGGGCACAGCGTGCTCGACGCCATCCTCATGCAGCACGCCGCGACCGTGATCGCCCTCGAGATGTCCCAGGCACTGGTGGACCTGGAGCACCGCCGCCGACAAGGCGCGGAGTTCCTGGCCCGGCTCATGGACGGCAGCGCCGAACCCAGAGGCGGCCGCAGCCAACTCCTCGAAGCCGGGATCGATCCGTCGTCCGCGGTCCTGTACGCGGTCTCTTCCGACGACAGCGCCCGGCTGCGTGAACTGCACGTCGGGCTGTGGCGCAACGGGGTTCCGCATCTGGTCGTGCACCACTCCGGGGCTCTCTACCTGCTGGCGCACGACAAGGAGAGGGTGCTGCGCATCATCCATGCCAACGCCGGTCCCTCCGCGGCGGTGGGAGTGAGCAGCCCGGTCAAGACCATGGACCGCATCCCCGAGGCGGCACGGGAAGCACGCTGGGCAAACCAGTCGGCCGAGCACAACAAGACGCACACCTTCCGCTACGGGGAAGCCACGCCGTTCCTCGGCGTTTCGGGCATCGACGACGCGATGGCTCTCGTCGACCGGGTGCTCGGGCGGCTCCTGGAGCATGAGTCCAAGCACCGGGGCGAGCTCCTGCCCACCCTGCAGAGCTTCTTCGACCATCAGCGCTCCTGGCAGAAGACGGCGAACGCCCTGCATGTGCACCGGCAGACCGTGCTGTACCGGATCCGCAAGGTCGAGGACATCACCGGGCTCAACCTCGACCGCACCAGGGACATCGCCGAGCTGTGGCTTGCCCTGCAAGCGCGTTCGATGCTGCCGGGCGCCGCCGGACGGGAAGGCACCCGGCAGGACCGCACATCGCGCCCGGGAGAGCGATGACAGGCCCGGGGATCGCCGATGAGCCCGGAACGGCGGGCACTTGACGGCCGCCGTTCCGGGCTCGTATGTTCCTCGCGAGATCCGGCCCTCCGCCGACAACTCTCCGGCGGAGTCCGGAGAATCAGACGCTCAGGCGTCTCGCCCACAGTGCGTGGCCGCAGAGGCGCGGCGGAGGTCCCGGGACCGTCCGGCACGTGAGAAGTAACGAAAATGCCGTCGTCGGCCCGGTGCTCGCGTCCGTGGGCCGCACTGCACCACACCTCACTTCACCTGGCCTTTCGGTCGGGCCCGACAACTCAACATCGTGCCGTTCGAACCGAAGCGGGAGAGCCCTCGCCCATCCTTGGCGAGGCGCCGAAGGAGCAACCTTCCCCAGAATCTCTCAGGCCCAACTACCGCTCCGGCGAGGCAACTCTGGAAAGTCAGGACCTCGTGTCCTGCGCCCACGGTGCAAACCGCCGGACCCGGTGGTGAAGCTCTCAGGTACCGATGACAGAGCGGGGAGGTCACCCATCCATGGCGCCGTTTCCGCGGTGCCCTCATGAGGGAGCCTCCCGCCATGACCTCACCTGGACACTCCGCGTCCGGAGAGTTCGCCACCCGTCACATCGGTGTCAGCGAAACAGACCAGGCCAAGATGCTGGCCGAAGTCGGCTACCCGACGTCGGCCGGCCTCATGGACGCTGCCGTTCCGAGTGGCATCCGCAGCACCGCCGAACTGAACCTGCCCGCCGCCGCCACCGAGGCGGAGGCACGCGCCGAACTGCATGAACTCGCCGGCAGGAATACCGTGGCCGTGCCGATGATCGGCCTCGGCTACCACGCGACCACCACGCCTGCGGTGATCCGGCGCAATGTGCTGGAGGACCCGGCGTGGTACACCGCCTACACGCCGTACCAGCCGGAGATCAGCCAGGGCCGGCTGGAGGCGCTGATCAACTTCCAGACCATGGTCGGCGACCTCACCGGGCTGCCGACCGCCAACGCGTCGCTGCTCGACGAAGGCACCGCCGTCGCCGAGGCCGTCACCGTCATGCGCCGCGTCGTACGCGGCGGCCGCCCCCGCGTCCTGGTCGACGGCGACACCCTCCCGCAGACCCTCAGCGTCCTGCGCACGCGTGCCGCCGCGGTCGGCACCGAGGTCGTCGAGATCGATGTCGCCGAGCCGCTGCCCGAGGGGGACTTCTTCGGGGTGGTGCTGTCCTACCCCGGCTGCTCGGGCGCGGTCCGCGACCTGCGCGGGGTGACCGCTGCGGCACGGGCACGCGGGGCACTTGTCACCGTGACCGCCGACCTGCTGGCGCTCACCCTGCTCGTGCCGCCGGGTGAGTTCGGCGCCGACATCGTCGTGGGTTCGTCGCAGCGCTTCGGTGTACCCCTGTTCTACGGCGGACCGCACGCCGGGTACATCGCAGTCCGCGCAGGGCTGGAACGTCATATGCCCGGCCGGCTCGTGGGCGTGTCCGTGGACAGCGCAGGCCGGCCGGCGTACCGCCTGGCCCTGCAGACCCGCGAGCAGCACATCCGGCGCGACAAGGCGACTTCCAACATCTGTACGGCGCAGGTGCTGCTGGCCGTGGTCGCATCGATGTACGCCGTCCACCACGGCCCCGAAGGTCTGACCGAGATCGCCCGGCGAACACACCGGCACGCCGCACTCATCGCCGCGGGTCTGCGGAAGACCGGGGCCACGGTGGTGCACCGCGCGATCTTCGACACCCTGCTGGTGCGGGCCGATGGCCGCGCCGATGAGGTCGTCGCGGCCGCGCACGGCAAGGGCCTGCGGCTGCGGCTGGTGGACGGCGACCACGTCGGCGTCTCCTGCTCCGAGGTCACGACGGAGGACCACGTCCGGCTCGTACTCGAAGCCTTCGGCCGGTCCGGGGGCGACCTGGACGAGCCGGCGGCCGACGCTCCGGTGACGATTCCGCCGGGGCTGCGCCGTACCTCACCCTTCCTCACCCATCTCGTCTTCCATCAGCACCGTTCCGAGACCGCGATGCTGCGCTACCTGCGCAGGCTTTCCGGCCGTGACTTCGCGCTGGACCGCGGCATGATCCCGCTCGGGTCCTGCACGATGAAACTCAACGCGACCACGGAGATGGAACCGGTCAGCCTGCCCGGGTTCGCGGACCTGCACCCGTTCGCGCCGGTCGCCGACGCGGCCGGGTACCTGACCCTCATCGAGCAGCTTGAGACATGGCTGGCCGAGGTCACCGGTTACGCCAGGGTCTCCGTCCAGCCGAACGCCGGATCACAGGGCGAACTCGCGGGCCTGCTGGCGATCCGCGCGTACCACCGGAGCAACGGTCGGACCGGACGCGACGTGTGCCTGATACCGGCAAGCGCACACGGCACCAATGCCGCCTCCGCGGTCATGGCCGGGATGCGTGTGGTCGTGGTGGCCTCACGGCCCGACGGCACGGTCGACCTCGACGACCTCAGGGCGAAGTGCGCCGAGCACGCCGAGGCCCTGGCCGCGATCATGGTGACCTACCCCTCGACGCACGGTGTCTACGAGGCGGGCATCACCCGGCTGTGCGAGCTGGTGCACGAGCACGGCGGACAGGTGTACGTGGACGGCGCCAATCTCAACGCGCTGCTCGGGGTGGCCAAGCCCGGTGAGTTCGGTGGCGACGTGTCCCACCTCAACCTGCACAAGACGTTCTGCATCCCGCACGGCGGCGGCGGGCCGGGCGTCGGCCCGGTCGCCGTGGCCGAGCACCTCGCACCGTATCTGCCCACCCACCGGCTGCACCCCGACACAGGGAGCCGCGACGGGGCCGGACCGGTGAGCGCCGCACCGTTCGGCAGCGCCGGCATCCTGCCGATCCCGTGGGCCTACATCCGGATGATGGGCGGGGAAGGGCTGACCAGGGCGACGCGGACAGCCGTGCTCAGTGCCAACTACATCGCCCGCCGGCTCGCGCAGCACTTCCCCGTCCTGTACACCGGGGAAGCCGGCCTCGTCGCGCACGAGTGCATCCTCGACGTACGCCCGCTCACCGCTGCGACCGGTGTGACGGTCGACGACATCGCCAAGCGGCTCATCGACTACGGCTTCCACGCGCCGACGGTGAGCTTCCCCGTCGCCGGCACGCTGATGGTCGAGCCGACGGAGAGCGAGAGCCTCCAGGAACTTGACCGCTTCTGCGAGGCGATGATCGCGATCCGCGCCGAGATCGCCCTGGTCGACCAGGGCGTCTGGACCCTTGACGGGTCCCCGCTGCGACAGGCACCGCACACCGCGGCCGCGCTCGCCGGTCAGTGGACCCACGCCTACTCGCGTGAGCGGGCCGTCTTCCCGGCGGGCGTCACACCGGACAAGTACTGGCCGCCGGTCGGCCGGATCGACCAGGCCCACGGCGACCGGAACCTGGTCTGTTCCTGCCCGCCCCCCGAGTCGTTCGAGTCGATCTGACCGGTCACGGCCCGAGGGGAGAACACCATGTCCAAGAAGTCACCACTGCACGACGTCCACACCGAACTCGGTGCGCTGTTCACCGACTTCGCCGGCTGGTCCATGCCGCTGCGCTACGCCTCCGGACCGGCTGAGCACCACGCCGTACGGACCACCGCCGGAATCTTCGACCTCACCCACCTGGGCGAGATCGAACTGTCCGGCCCCGAGGCGGGCCGGGCCATCGACCACGCCCTGGCCGGCGAGCCGTCGAAGACCGCCGTCGGCAGCGCCCGCCACTCCATGCTGGTCCACGAGACCGGCTCAGTACTCGACGACCTCCTCGTCCACCGCCTGGCCGAGCAGCGATACCTCGTCGTTGCCAACGCCGCCAACGCCCTGATCGTGCTCTCCTGCCTGCGTGACCGGATCGACGGCTACGCCGCCACGGTCCGGGACGCGTCCGGCGACTGGGCACTGATCGCGGTCCAGGGCCCGAAGTCGCCTGCGATCGTCAGCGAACTGGCCGACATCGACGTGCCGTTGCTGAAGCCCTACGCGATCGAACCGGCACGGCTAGCGGACCACGACGTGCTGCTCGCCCGCACCGGCCGCATCGGAGAGGACGGCTTGGAGATCTACTGCCGTCCCGATGGCGCGGTGGCCCTCTGGCGGGCCGTCAGCGCGGCGGGCGCGGCACATGGCCTGGTCCCGTGCGGCCTGGCCTGCCGCGACAGGCTGCGTCTTGAGGCCGGCCTGCCGCTGTACGGCAGGGAACTCACCCTCCGCACCACACCGTTCGACTCGGGACCCGGCCGCCCTTCCACCACACCAACGTCTGACTCTTTCCGGAGGAAGCACTCATGAGCCTGCCCACCGAACTCATGTACACCAGCGATCACGAGTGGATCGCGACCGACGGCGACCTGTCGACCATCGGAGTCACCGCCCACGCCGCCGACGCGCTCGGCGACGTCGTCTACCTCGACCTGCCCGCCGTCGGTGCGACGCTCAAGGCCGGCGACTCCTGCGGAGAGATCGAGTCGACCAAGTCGGTGAGCGACCTGTACGCCCCAGCCGACGGCGAGGTCGTCGAGATCAACGAAGGCGCGGTCGCCGACCCCGGCCAGGTCAACGCCGCGCCCTTCGGGGCGGGCTGGCTGTTCCGGATGCGGATCACCGGCTCACCGGACCTGCTGGACGCCGCCGCGTACGCGGCCCTCACCGGAGGAGCCTGAGATGTCCGTACTGGACCTCGGCTCTCCCGCTTCGCCCGACGGCCGCAGGCTCCTGCGTCTTGAGGTGCGGAACAGCCGCACCCCCATCGAGCGCAAGCCCGAGTGGATCAGGACTCGCGCCAGGATGGGCCCCGAGTACACGAAGATGCAGGCCCTGGTGAAGTCCGAAGGGCTGCACACGGTCTGCCAGGAGGCGGGCTGTCCCAACATCTACGAATGCTGGGAGGACCGCGAGGCCACCTTCCTCATCGGCGGCGACCAGTGCACGCGGCGCTGCGACTTCTGTCAGATCGACACCGGCAAGCCCCAGTCCCTGGACCGGGACGAGCCGCGCCGGGTGGCGGAGTCCGTGGCCGCGATGGGGCTGAGGTACGCCACCATCACCGGGGTGGCCCGCGACGACCTGCCCGACGGGGGCGCCTGGCTGTACGCCGAGACGGTCCTCCGGATCCGCGCGCTGAACCCGGACACCGGCGTGGAGAACCTGGTCCCGGACTTCAACGGTGTCCCCGAACTCCTTACCCAGGTGTTCGAGTCCCGTCCGGACGTGCTGGCGCACAACGTGGAGACGGTGCCACGGATCTTCAAACGGATCCGGCCGGCGTTCCGCTACGACCGGTCGCTCGGTGTGCTCACCGCGGCAGGGGAGTCCGGGCTGGTCACCAAGTCGAACCTGATCCTGGGCATGGGCGAGACCCGGAAGGAGATCTCGACCGCGCTGCGGGACCTGCACGACGCCGGATGCGACCTGATCACCATCACCCAGTACCTGCGGCCCTCCGTACGGCACCACCCGGTGGACCGGTGGGTCAGACCCGAGGAGTTCGCCGAGCTCAGGGAAGAAGCCGAGGAGATCGGCTTCGCCGGAGTGATGTCCGGCCCCCTGGTGCGCTCCTCGTACCGGGCCGGACGGCTCTACCGGCAAGCACGCGACAGGAGGCCTCGTCAGGACCGGGACGACTGAACACACACCGCTGACGAAGCCGCGCACGAGAGCCCAGGCCCACGTCGCACATGCCGCCCCCTTCCCCCTCACTCCGCCCACCACGCAGATCTCAAGGGAGATTCCGCCATGCCCATCTCCGTCTTCGATCTCTTCTCCATCGGCATCGGCCCGTCCAGCTCACACACGGTGGGCCCGATGCGGGCCGCCCGGATGTTCGTCGGCCGGCTGAAGGAAGACGGCCTGCTCGCGCAGACGGCCACGGTGCGGGCGGAACTGTTCGGCTCGCTCGGCGCCACCGGCCACGGCCACGGCACACCCAAGGCCGTACTGCTGGGTCTGGAGGGCCATGAGCCGCACACCGTGAACGTGGACAGCGCCGACGACGAGATCATCCGGATCCGCACCAGCCGGCGCCTGCGGCTGCTGGGCACCGACCTCGGCGACGCCCACGAGATCGCCTTCGATCCCGACACCCAGCTGACGCTGCACCGCCGCCGCTCCCTGCCGTACCACGCCAACGGCATGACCCTGTCCTCCTACGACCACGGCGGGCTGCCGCTGGTCGAGAAGACCTACTACTCGGTCGGCGGCGGCTTCGTCGTCGACGAGAACGCGGCCGGCGAAAACCGCATCAAGCCCGACGACACCGTGCTCAAGCACCCCTTCCACACCGGCGACGAACTGCTGCGCCGCTCCCGCGAGACCGGGCTGTCGATCTCCGCGCTGATGCTGGAGAACGAGAAGGCCTGGCGAACCGAGGACGAGATCCGCACCGGCCTGCTGGAGATCTGGTGCGTCATGCAGGCCTGCGTGGCGCGCGGTCTGTCCCGCGAGGGCATCCTGCCCGGCGGGCTGAAGGTCCGCCGCCGTGCGGCCACCGCCGCCCGCGCCCTGCACGCCGAAGGCGACGCGGCCGGCCGGGCCATGGAGTGGGTCACCCTGTACGCGATGGCGGTCAACGAGGAGAACGCCGCCGGCGGCCGGGTGGTGACCGCCCCGACCAACGGCGCGGCCGGCATCATCCCGGCCGTCCTGCACTACTACCGGACCTTCGTGCCCGGCGCCGACGACGACGGCACCGTGCGGTTCCTGCTGGCCGCAGGGGCGATCGGAATGCTGTTCAAGGAGAACGCCTCGATCTCCGGGGCCGAGGTGGGCTGCCAGGGCGAGGTCGGCTCGGCCTGTTCGATGGCCGCCGGAGCCCTGGCCGAGGTACTCGGCGGCTCCCCGGAGCAAGTGGAGAACGCCGCGGAGATCGGCATGGAACACAATCTGGGGCTGACCTGCGACCCGGTGGGCGGGCTGGTCCAGATCCCCTGCATCGAGCGCAACGGAATGGCCGCGGTCAAGGCGATCACCGCCGCCCGGATGGCACTGCGCGGCGACGGCCGGCACCACGTGTCCCTGGACAAGGTCATCAAGACCATGAAGGAGACCGGCGCGGACATGAAGATCAAGTACAAGGAGACGGCGCGAGGCGGGCTCGCCGTGAACATCATCGACTGCTGACGAACCTTGCGGCTACAACTGCGTCAGAGCATCCGTCGTGATGTCGATGCCCAGGTCGTACGGAACGCCGGCCTTGAGCTGGTCGTGGTGGATACCGGTCAGTGCGTACGCCTTGGTCACCGGATCGAGCTCATACACCCGCACCACCGGATGCCGGCTCTCACCGGTCATCTCGACCAGCCAGAAGTGCTCGATGCCGGCGGCCGCGTACTTGCGCGGCTTCGTGTCCCGGTCGCGGGCCTCCGAGCCGGGGGAGACGACCTCGACGGCGAGCAGCACATCCGCGGCTTCGAAACTGATCTGCTCCGGTCCGGTGACGGCACTGGCCCGGATGACGGAGATATCGGGCTCGGGGCCATTGCGGCGGTCCAGGACGACCGTCATCTGGCGGACGACCTTCAGATGACCGGGCACTGTGCTGCGCATGCCGACAAGCAGCAGATCGGTCATCGTGCTGTGGAATTCCCGCTGTGGACTCGCGAAGACGAGACTCCCGTCGATCAGCTCGGTATGCGGCGGGAGACCGGGCAGCGTGAACAGATCGTCCGCGGTGTATCCGTCCGAGGACAGCGGCACGGGCCGACGGAAGCGGTGCCCGGCGAGCACGTCGGTGGTCATGGGCTCTGGCATAGGCGGAATTGTCGACCGGCGCCGCCACGGCGGAGACCCGGAAGCACGTGAGTCATCACAACGGGTGAGGTCACGGGCTGCGCCCAGGCGCCCTCAGCCCTTCCGGTGCCCGATCAGCCGCGGCTTCGGCTCCAGGCCGTCCAGGCCGTGCCACGCCAGGTTCACCAGATGCGCCGCCACCTCCGCCTTCGGCGGCTTGCGGACGTCCAGCCACCACTGGCCCGTCAGCGCCACCATGCCGACCAGCGCCTGCGCGTACAGCGGCGCCAGCTTCGGATCGAAGCCCCGCGCCTTGAACTCCAGCCCCAGGATGTCCTCCACCTGGGTGGCGATATCGCTGATCAGCGACGCGAACGTACCCGTCGACTGGGCCACCGGCGAATCCCGCACCAGGATGCGGAAACCGTCCGTGTACTCCTCGATGTAGTCCAGCAGCGCGAAAGCCGCCTGCTCGCACAGCTCACGCGGATGGCCGGCCGTCAGCGAACCCGTCACCAGATCCAGCAGCTGACGCATCTCCCGGTCGACCACCACCGCGTACAGGCCCTCCTTGCCGCCGAAGTGCTCGTACACCACCGGCTTGGAGACCCCGGCCTTCGCCGCGATCTCCTCCACCGACGTGCCCTCGAACCCCTTCTCGGCGAAGAGGGTGCGGCCGATGTCCAGCAGCTGCTCGCGGCGTTCCTTCCCGGTCATACGGACCCGGCGCGCACGCCGGGCCGCCGGCGGGCGGTTCTTGCCACCGCTGGTACTGCTGCCTTCGATCGCCACGTCTGCCATCATGCCGTCTCTGTGAGCTCGCTCTTGCGCCGTGCGTCGATCCGCGAAGCGGACGGCCAGCGCACATCGGTCGCCCAGCCCAGCTGCTCGCACCAGCGGATCAGACGCGCGCTGGAATCCAGCTGGCCCCGCAGGACACCGTGCCGGGCGGACGTCGGGTCCGCGTGGTGCAGGTTGTGCCAGGACTCCCCGCAGGACAGGACCGCCAGCCACCACACATTGCCCGAGCGGTCACGCGACTTGAACGGCCGCCGGCCCACCGCATGGCAGATCGAGTTGATCGACCAGGTCACATGGTGGAGCAGCGCCACCCGGACCAGCGAACCCCAGAAGAACGCCGTGAAAGCGCCCCACCACGACATCGTCACCAGACCGCCCACCAGCGGCGGAATCGCCAGCGACACAACCGTCCAGTAGATGAAGTTCCGCGAGATCCAGCGGATCGCCGGGTCCTTGACCAGATCCGGGGCGTACTTGTGCTGCGGAGTCTGCTCCTCGTCGAACATCCAGGCCATGTGCGCCCACCACAACCCCTTGAGCAGGGCCGAGAAGGTCTCGCCGTACCGCCAGGGAGAGTGCGGGTCGCCCTCCGCGTCGGAGAACTTGTGGTGCTTGCGGTGATCGGCCACCCAGCGCACCAGCGGCCCCTCGACCGCCAGCGAACCCATCATGGCCAGCACGATCCGCAGCGGACGCTTCGCCTTGAACGAGCCATGCGTGAAATACCGGTGGAAACCGATCGTGATGCCGTGGCAGCCGACGTAGTACATCACCACGAGCAGACCCAGATCGAGCCAGCTCACACCACCCCAGCGCCAGGCCAGCGGCACCGCCGCGACCAGAGCGAGAAACGGCACGATGATGAAGAGCAGCAGACCGAACTGCTCGACGGAACCCTTACTGTCCCCGCCCAGTGTGGCGCGCGGGACTACGGGTCCGGTCGGGGTCTGGGCGTCATCGATCAGATCGGGACCAATGGTCATAAGGGACGTCCCCCGTGGGGTGAGGAATGCGGCTGATACCCGGCTACGGTTCCGTAACCTACGGCCTCGTAAGTATGTCAGCGAGCAGCCTCGCGGCAAGAGGGCTGTGGACGCCCCGGCGAGCCGGACAACCGGACACCTATCCTGTGTGCGTGTCGTCGGACAGCGCGGTCCGTTCTGTGACTTCTGGGAATGACACCCAGACCCCTTTGCCAGTCGTGCCAACACTGCAAGGAGCCGCACCTGTGAGCAGTGCCGACCTGACCCCCACCCCGACCGCCAGCCCCGAGCTGCGCGCCGATATCCGCCGCCTCGGCGACCTGCTGGGCGAGACCCTCGTACGCCAGGAGGGCCCCGAGCTCCTCGAACTGGTCGAGCGCGTCCGCGCCCTCACCCGCGAGGACGGCGAAGCAGCCGCCGCGCTGCTCGGAGACACCGGCCTGGAGACCGCAGCCAAGCTGGTGCGCGCCTTCTCCACCTACTTCCACCTGGCGAACGTCACCGAGCAGGTGCACCGCGGCCGCGAGATGCGCGCCGTACGGGCCGCCGAGGGCGGCCTCCTCGCCCGCACCGCGGACCGGCTCAAGGACGCCGACCCCGACCATCTGCGCGAGACCGTACGCAACCTCAACGTACGGCCCGTCTTCACCGCACACCCCACCGAAGCCGCACGGCGCTCCGTACTCAACAAGCTGCGCCGCATCGCCGAGCTCCTGGAAACCCCCGTCATCGAGGCCGACCGGCGCCGCCACGACCTGCGGCTCGCCGAAAGCATCGACCTCATCTGGCAGACCGACGAACTGCGCGTCGTACGGCCCGAACCCGCGGACGAAGCGCGCAACGCGATCTACTACCTTGACGAACTGCACGCCGGAGCCGTCGGCGACGTCCTGGAGGACCTCGCAGCCGAACTGGAGCGCGTCGGCGTCGAACTGCCCGCCGGCACCCGCCCCCTCAGCTTCGGCACCTGGATCGGCGGCGACCGCGACGGCAACCCCAACGTCACCCCCGCCGTCACCTGGGACGTGCTGATCCTCCAGCACGAACACGGCATCACCGACGCCATCGACCTCATCGACTACCTCCGCGGCCTGCTCTCCAACTCCATCCGCTACACCGGCGCCACCCAGGAACTCCTGGACTCCCTCCAGCTCGACCTGGAGCGCCTCCCCGAGATCAGCCCCCGCTACAAGCGCCTCAACTCCGAGGAGCCCTACCGGCTCAAGGCCACCTGCATCCGGCAGAAGCTCGTCAACACCCGCGAACGCCTCGCCAAGGGCACCCCGCACCGGACCGGCCGCGACTACCTCGGCACCTCCGAACTCCTCAGCGACCTCACCCTCATCCAGGCCTCGCTCCGCGACCACCGCGGCGGACTCTTCGCCGACGGCCGGATGGACCGCACCATCCGCACCCTCGCCGCGTTCGGCCTCCAGCTCGCCACCATGGACGTACGCGAACACGCCGACGCCCACCACCACGCCCTCGGCCAGCTCTTCGACCGGCTCGGCGAAGAGTCCTGGCGCTACGCCGACATGCCCCGCGAATACCGCCAGAAGCTCCTCGCCAAGGAACTCAGGTCCCGGCGGCCCCTCGCCCCCAGCCCCGCCCCGCTCGACGCGGCGGGCGAGAAGACACTCGGCGTCTTCCACACCATCAAGCAGGCCTTCGAACGCTTCGGCCCCGAAGTCATCGAGTCCTACATCATCTCGATGTGCCAGGGCGCCGACGACGTCTTCGCCGCCGCCGTACTCGCCCGCGAAGCCGGACTCCTCGACCTGCACGGCGGCTGGGCCAAGATCGGCATCGTGCCGCTCCTGGAAACCACCGACGAACTGCGCGCGGCCGACGTCATCCTCGACGAAATGCTCGCCGACCCCTCCTACCGGCGCCTCGTCTCCCTGCGCGGCGACGTCCAGGAGGTCATGCTCGGCTACTCCGACTCCTCCAAGTTCGGCGGCATCACCACCAGCCAGTGGGAGATCCACCGCGCCCAGCGCCGACTGCGCGACGTCGCCCACCGCTACGGCGTACGGCTCCGGCTCTTCCACGGCCGCGGCGGCACCGTCGGCCGCGGCGGCGGCCCCTCGCACGACGCGATCCTCGCCCAGCCCTGGGGCACCCTCGAAGGCGAGATCAAGGTCACCGAACAGGGCGAGGTCATCTCCGACAAGTACCTCGTGCCGTCCCTTGCCCGCGAGAACCTCGAACTGACCGTCGCCGCCACCCTCCAGGCATCCGCCCTGCACACCGCGCCCCGCCAGTCCGACGAATCACTCGCCCGCTGGGACGCCGCCATGGACGTCGTCTCCGACGCCGCGCACGCCGCGTACCGCAAGCTGGTCGAGGACCCGGACCTGCCGACGTACTTCCTCGCCTCCACGCCGGTCGACCAGCTCGCCGATATGCACCTCGGCTCCCGGCCCTCCCGTCGCCCGGGATCGGGCGTCTCGCTCGACGGCCTCCGCGCCATCCCCTGGGTCTTCGGCTGGACCCAGTCCCGGCAGATCGTGCCCGGCTGGTACGGCGTCGGCTCCGGCCTCAAGGCGCTGCGCGAGACCGGACTCGACACCGTCCTGGATGAAATGCACGAAAAGTGGCACTTCTTCCGGAACTTCATCTCCAACGTCGAGATGACCCTCGCCAAGACCGACCTGCGGATCGCCAAGCACTACGTCGACACCCTCGTGCCCGACGAACTCAAGCACGTCTACGCCGACATCGAGGCCGAACACGAACTGACCGTCCGGGAAGTACTGCGCATCACCGGCGGCCAGAAGCTGCTCGACTCACACCCGGTGCTCCAGCAGACCTTCGACATCCGCGACGCCTACCTGGACCCGATCTCGTACCTCCAGGTCTCCCTGCTCGCCCGCCAGCGGGCAGCGGCCGAACGCGGCGAGGAGGCGGACCCGACACTCGCACGGGCACTGCTGCTCACCGTGAACGGAGTCGCGGCCGGTCTCCGCAACACGGGGTGACCTCCGGTCGGGGGCCGGGGGCGCACGCCGCCCCCGGCCCCCTCGGGCACTCACAGCGCCACGAACGCCGCCACCAGCAGCCCCGCCCCCGCCACTCCCACCGCCCACGCCGTACGCGTCAGCCGTAGCCCGCCGCCGATCACCAGCGCCGCCAGCAGCAGCGCGCCACCCAGCGGCACCCACGCGTGCAGCGCCCCCGCCCAGCCCGTCCTGATCGCCTCATTGCTCCCGGGACGGACCACCACCGGCAGCCGCTCGCCCTTCTCCGCCGCCGTCGACTTGTCGATCACCAGCCCGCTGTGCGCAGCCGAACCGGCCGACGGCACGAACGGCCCCGAGCACGTGGCGCCCGCACACGAGGCCACCGTCAGAGTCCCGTGGTCGCGGCCCTTCGCGAGAATCACATGCTGAGCCGTGCCCCACGAGGACCAGAAACCGGCCACCAGGATCAGCACCGTGACACAGCCCATGGCTGCCCGGCGCGCGTACATCAGGACGCCGCGACTCCGCTTCATGGGGCGCGATCCTTGGCCATGGGACCACGCCAGGTCAACCCGTCAGGGCGGCGCCGGGATCACATCAGAAGCAGCGTCAGGAGTTGTACGTGGTCTGCGCCCGGTCCAGACCCTCGATGATCAGGGCCTCCACCGCGTCCGCCGCCCGGTCCACGAAGTACCCCAGCTCCTTGCGCTCCGCCGACGAGAAGTCCTTCAGCACGAAATCCGCGACCTGCATCCGGCCCGGCGGACGGCCGATACCGAACCGGACCCGGTGGTAGTCGGGACCCAGCGACTTGGTCATCGACTTCAGACCGTTGTGGCCGTTGTCCCCGCCACCCAGCTTCAGCCGCAGCGTCCCGTAATCGATGTCCAGCTCGTCATGGACGGCCACGATGTTCGCCGTCCCCACCTTGTAGAAATCGCGCAGCGCGGTGACCGGGCCACCCGAGAGATTCATGTACGACATCGGCTTGGCCAGCACCACCCGCCGATTGGCAGGACCCGGCGGACCCAGCCGGCCCTCCACCACCTGGGCGCGGGCCTTGTGCGCCTTGAACCGGCCCCCGATGCGCTCGGCGAGCAGATCGGCCACCATGAAGCCCACGTTGTGGCGGTTGGCCGCGTAGTCGGGGCCGGGATTGCCCAGGCCCACGACAAGCCAGGGAGCGGTCGGGTCGGGCGTCGTCATCTGCACGTCTCCCTCTGCACGTGTCCGGCCACCCGTTGAGCCGGCAGGCCGGTGAAGCCGGTGAACAGCCAGCCGCCGCCCGCGCCTTGCGGCACGGACGGCGGTTTTGGACACACTCCGGGAACTCTGCGACAAACAGGCCCCGGACCGCCGGAACAGCCGGCGGAAATCAGCGCGAGGCTCAGGCCTCGGCGCCCTCGGCCGCCTCGGCGGACTCCGCGGCCGGCTCCTCGGCCTGCGCGGACACGACCTGGATGACCACCGCGTCCTCGTCGGTCGCAAGGGTCGTACCGGACGGCAGCGGAACATCCTTGGCCAGGATCGAGTCGCCCGCGTCCATGCCCGCGACCGAGACGGTGACCGACTCGGGGATGTGGGTGGCCTCGGCCTCGACGGTCAGGGTGTTCAGCACGTACTCCAGCAGGTTGGCGCCCGGCGCCAGGTCGCCCTCGGCGTGCACCGAGACCTCGACCGTGACCTTCTCGCCCAGCTTGACCGCGAGCAGGTCGACGTGGGTCAGGTTGCGCTTGATGGCGTCACGCTGGATCGCCTTGGGGATGACCAGCTCGGTGCGGCCCTCGATGTCCAGACGGAGCAGCGCGTTCGCGGTCTTGAGCGCCATCATCAGCTCGTGGCCCGGAAGCGTGATGTGCACGGTGTCGGCGCCGTGGCCGTAGATGACCGCGGGAACCTTGTTCTCACGACGGATCTGGCGGGCAGCGCCCTTGCCGAACTCGGTACGGACTTCAGCGGTGAGCTTGACCTCAGCCATGTGGCACTCCTCGGAGGTGACGAAAACGGATGGGTCACCCGGCCACGTATCGCGGCCTGCTACGAAGAGCGCGTCGATAACGGAGTCCCGTACCCATGAGTACGGCCTCCCTCGCCGAGCAACTCCGTGAGTCTACCCGGCGGGGAGGCCGTCCCAGAAATCGATCTTTCAGACCGCTGTCACGCCTGCTCCTCGAAGAGGCTGGTGACCGAACCGTCCTCGAAGACCTCGCGCACCGCGCGGGCGATCGTCGGCGCCATCGAGAGCACCGTGATCTTGTCGAGCTCCAGGTTGTCCGGGTCCGGCAGCGTGTTCGTGAAGACGAACTCGCTCACCTTGGAGTTCTTCAGACGGTCCGCGGCCGGACCGGACAGCACGCCGTGCGTCGCCGTCACGATGACGTCCTCGGCACCGTTCGCGAACAGCGCGTCCGCAGCGGCGACGATCGTGCCACCCGTGTCGATCATGTCGTCGACCAGGACGCAGACGCGGCCCTTCACCTCACCCACGACCTCGTGCACGGTGACCTGGTTGGCGACGTCCTTGTCACGGCGCTTGTGCACGATGGCCAGCGGCGCACCCAGCCGGTCGCACCAGCGGTCGGCGACCCGCACCCGGCCGGCGTCGGGCGACACGATGGTCAGCTTCGAACGGTCCACCTTGGCGCCCACGTAGTCCGCCAGTATCGGCAGCGCGAACAGGTGGTCCACCGGGCCGTCGAAGAAGCCCTGGATCTGGTCGGTGTGCAGATCGACCGTGAGGATGCGGTCCGCACCCGAGGTCTTCATCAGGTCCGCGATCAGACGGGCCGAGATCGGCTCACGGCCACGGTGCTTCTTGTCCTGCCGCGCGTAGCCGTAGAACGGCACGATCACGGTGATGCTCCTGGCCGAGGCCCGCTTCAGAGCGTCGATCATGATCAGCTGTTCCATGATCCACTGGTTGATGGGGGCCGTGTGGCTCTGCATCAGGAAGCAGTCCGCGCCGCGGGCCGACTCCTGGAAGCGGACGTAGATCTCGCCGTTCGCGAAGTCGAAAGCCTTAGTCGGCACCAGGTCGACCCCCAGCTGGGATGCGACCTCCTCGGCCAGCTCGGGGTGGGCGCGGCCGGAGAAGAGCATCAGCTTCTTCTCGCCGGTCGTCTTGATCCCGGTCACAGCACAGTCTCCTCAGACGTGTTGATCGCTGCTGGGCGAGCCAGCCGGCGGTATGTACGGGGGCGTATCCCGGAGTCCCGGCCCATGAGCCGAGCATGCGTCTATCACGGTACGCGCAGATGAACGCACGTGTTTCCGGTCAGCTTTCGCCACCGGGCTCATCAGAGGCGGCCTGAGCGGCCCGCGCGGCGGCACTTCCCGGCCGCTTCCTGGCCACCCAACCGTCGATATTCCTTTGCTGGCCCCGGGCGACGGCCAACGCACCGGCCGGCACGTTCTTCGTGATCACGGAGCCGGCAGCGGTGTAGACACCGTCCCCGACCGTGATGGGAGCCACAAACATGTTGTCCGAACCGGTCCGGCAGTGCGACCCGATCGTTGTGTGGTGTTTGTCCTGTCCGTCATAGTTCACGAAGACACTCGCCGCACCGATGTTGCTGAACTCACCGATCGTCGCGTCACCGACATACGACAGATGCGGCACCTTCGAACCCTCACCGATCGTGGCGTTCTTCGTCTCCACATACGTCCCGATCTTGCCCCGCGTACCCAGCCGCGTACCGGGCCGCAGATAGGCGTACGGACCCACCGTCGCATGCTCCCCGACCTCCGCGCCGTCCGCCACCGTGTTGTCCACCCGCGCGTACGCACCCACCACGGTGTCCTTCAGCCGCGAGTTGGGACCGACCTCCGCGCCCTCGGACAGATGCGTCGTACCCAGCAGCTGCGTACCGGGATGGATCACCGAATCCGGCTCGAAAGTCACCGTCACATCGACGAACACCGACCCCGGATCGATCACACTCACCCCGGCCAGCATCGCCCGCTCAAGCAACCGGGCATTCAGCAGCGCACGCGCCTGCGCCAACTGCACCCGGTTGTTGATCCCGACGATCTCCCGGTGATTACCGGCCACCGACGCCCCGACCCGGTGACCGGCCGTCCGCAGGATGCCGAGCACATCGGTCAGATACTCCTCACCCTGGCTGTTGTCGGTGCGCACCTTGCCCAGCGCCTCCGCCAGCAGCCGCCCGTCGAAGGCGAACACCCCCGAGTTGATCTCCCGGATCGCCAACTCCGCCTCGGACGCGTCCTTGTGCTCGACGATCGAGATCACCGCACCGGTGGCATGGTCACGCACGATCCGCCCGTACCCGGTCGCGTCGGGCACCTCGGCGGTCAGCACGGTGACGGCGTTGCCGTCGGCGGTGTGCGTGGCGGCGAGCGCCGCCAGCGTCGCCCCGGTGAGCAGCGGGGTGTCGCCGCAGACGACGAGAACGGTGCCTTCGGGGGCCGCGCCCAGCTCTTCGAGGGCGGTACGGACGGCGTGCCCGGTGCCGTTCTGTTCGAGCTGCACGGCGGTCCGTACGTCCGTGTCGGTCTCGGCGAGATGCGCTTGGACCTTCTCGCGCTCGTGCCCGACGACCACGACGAGCTGCTCCGGCTCCAGCTCACGGGAGGCGGCGACGACATGCCCGACGAGCGAGCGCCCGCTGACCTCGTGCAGGACCTTCGGCGTGGCCGACTTCATCCGGGTGCCCGCACCTGCCGCGAGAACGACGACGGCGGCGACCGAGGGAGCCTCTCCCCCTGTTCGCGCGGATCCGAGACCTTGGGGGGGATTGGCGCTCACGGTGGTGCCCTTCGGGTGCGGGTGGGTGGATATCCGCAGAATACCGGGGGGCGAGGGGGTGGAAATGGGGGCGGGTCCTGACCTGGCAGGTCAGGACCCGAACCTTGTGCTCCCGGAGAAGGAATCGAACCCTCATTCATCGGACCAAAACCGATTGTCCTGCCTTTAGACGATCCGGGATGGAACGCCCTCTATGTCCGATTCGAGTGACCGGCTGATTGGGCAGCCCCTACTATGCCGTACCACCAGCCTTCGATGCGACGGTAGAGGTCGGCGCTTTGGTTCACGCGGACCACCAGGCAGCCGTGATAGCGCTCACCCATGTTCTTGCGGTTGGTCAACGGGTTGTGTTTCTTGACGGTCGTCTTGCCGAACGAGCCGACGCCGCCCACCGCATCGGCCCAGTACCGCTCGGACGCTGAGGCGTCAGCCGTCTCGTGAATGTGTACGTGAAACCTCAGGTTGTCCGGGTCGACTTTCAGCAGGCGCAGCCATGCGAGGAAGACCTTGATCATGTGGGGGTCGCTATTGATGAAGGTCACCCGCTCCTGGGGCCGGTGAGGCTTGCTCTTGGTCCCCTCGGCCCAGTAGAGCGCGGCCCCCGTGATCATCAGCTCCCGCTCGGAGAGGTCGCCGATCTCGTCCCTGGCCGCTTGCTTGGTCTTCTGGCGCTCCACCTCGCGCCGCTGGAGCGTGAGCTCCCAGCCGCGCTTGGCGATCGCCGACGCGTCCTCGCGGGTGCGGCGCGGCGGTTTCGGCAGATCCCGCACCCACAGCGAGATCGAACTCTTCGAGCAGCCCAGTTCCAGCTGTATCTGGTCGTACGTCATGCCCTGTCGTCGGAGTTCGCGGGCCGCTGTCCGCAGGTCGTCCTTCGCGTTCGGGCGCTTGGTCCAGTCAGGGGCGGGCTCGCCGTCCAGCAGGCGGTTGAGGATGTCGTTGTTGTCGACGAAGAGCCGGTCGCGGATCTGGCGGCGGCTGAGCCCCTCGCGGCGCAGCGCCATGGCCTGTTCGCGCAGTCCTTCGAAGTCGGAGTACTTGCTGTTTTTGTTGCGGATACCGGTCACGGAATCAGCATCGTCCGGAATGCGGACGTCCGGTTCGAATGTCTGCTCGATTCACTGGATCGAGTGATCCGGGCGTATTGCGCGTAACCTCCCACATCGAAATTCGTGGGGCAGGGGGTGCGCCCGCCCGTACGCTGGTTGCCATGACCGCAACGGGGGCGCACGACGCCACGGCCACAGGGCTGACCGCCCGTGGCTGGTGGTGGTGGGAACGGCGACGCAGTGCCGTGCTGGATGTGGGGCTGGGTGTCGTCTCGGCTCTTGAGTGTGCGTTGGAGGGTGTCGATTTCTCCGGGCAGGCCGGGCTTCCCGTGCCGTTCGGGGTGGTGTTCGGGCTGTTGGCCGGATTCGTACTGGTGCTTCGGCGGCGGTGGCCGATCGCGGTGGTGCTGGTGTCGATCGCCACCACGCCCGCCCAGATGGGTTTCCTGATGGGCATCGTCGGGCTCTACACGCTCGCCGCGTCCGATGTGCCGCGCCGGCTGACCGGTGCGCTGACGGTGATGGCGACGCTCGGCACGCTCATCGTGACGTTCGTGCGGCTGCGGCACGGCATGGGGGCCGAGGACGGCAGTCCGGGATCGCAGTTCGTCGTGCTCGGGTCCGTCTTCATGTCGCTGGGGCTGACGGCCCCGCCCGTGCTGCTGGGGCTGTACACCGGGGCGCGCCGCCGGCTCATGGAGAGTCTGCGGGAGCGGGCGGACAGTCTGGAGCGTGAGCTGTCGCTGCTGGCGGACCGGGCCGAGGAGCGGGCGGAGTGGGCGCGTACGGAGGAGCGGACGCGGATCGCGCGGGAGATGCACGATGTGGTCGCGCACCGGGTGAGTCTGATGGTGGTGCATGCGGCGGCTCTGCAGGCGGTGGCGTTGAAGGATCCGGCGAAGGCGTCGAAGAACGCGGCGCTGGTGGGGGACATGGGGCGGCAGGCGCTGACGGAGCTGCGGGAGATGCTCGGGGTGCTGCGTTCCGGTGAGCCGGTGAGGGCTCCGGCGGCGGTGCCGCTGGCGGCGGTCGGGGTGGCGGCTGCTGCGGCTGCCGCGGCGGTGGAGGACGGGCCGTGCCTGGATGAGCTGGATGTGCTCGTGGGGCAGTCGCGGGCGGCGGGGATGGTGGTGGAGCTGCTGGTGGAGGGTGCGGCCGGGCCGTATGACGCGCTGGTGGAGCAGACGGCGTACCGGGTGGTCCAGGAGGCGCTGACGAATGTGCACAAGCATGCTGCCGGGGCGAAGACCCGGGTGCGGCTCGCGCACCGGACCGCGGAGGTCGCGCTGCAGATCGAGAACGGTCCTTCGGGCGCGGGTGCGGCCGATGCGGGGCTGCCCAGTGGGGGGAACGGGCTGCTGGGGATGCGGGAGCGGGTGACGGCGCTGGGTGGGGTGTTCGTGTCGGGGCCCACGGAGGCCGGGGGGTTCCGGGTGTCGGCGGTGTTGCCGGAGCAGCGGCCGGCCGGACCGAGCTGACCTGACCGGACTTCACTGACCTGACCTGACCTGACCTGACCTGACCTGACCTGACCTGACCTGACCTGACCTGACCTGACCTGACCTGACCTGACCTGACCGGACAGGGGCTTTCTGTTGCCGCTTCCGTTACCCAGAGCCCAGTCTGACTGCCTGGAGTCCGGTGATGAGGGTGACGAGGCCCTGGTCGATGTCGTGGCCGAGGTACCAGTCGCCGGTGTGGTCGATGCTGTAGATGCGGCCTTCGGAGTCGATGGCGAGCAGTGCCCGGCCGTCTCCTTCGTCGCCGAGCGGGGCGATCTCGGTGTCGAGGGCGCGGCCGAGGTCGGCGAGGGTGCGGGCGAGGTGGAGGCCGCTGAGCGGGTCGATCAGGACCGGGGCGGGGGCTGTCTGGCGGCCGGGTGCGGGGCCGGTGATGCGCAGTCCGCCGAATTCGGCCCAGGCCTCGACGGCTGCGGGGAAGACCGCGTGCTGGTGGCCGGCGGGTGAGACGTGGGCGCGGAGGGTGTCGGCCCACTGTTCGGCGCCCCGGATGTCCCAGCGGCCGGGCAGCCAGCCCGCTTCGCGCAGTGTGGTGTCCACGGTGTCGGGGAAGCGGGTGCTGGGGGCGGCGGGTGCGTCCGGCGCGTCCTGCGGGTGCGGCGGCATGGGCGGTGGTTCAGCCCTTCTCGGTGGTCGGGTCGACTGCGCGTACGCCGAAGTGGGCGAGCATCGCCGTACAGGAGCGGCAGGGTGGTGCGTAGCTGCCGTGGAGCGGGTCGCCGTCCTCGCGGATGTGGCGGGCGGTGATTTTGGCGTGCTTGAGGGTGCGGCGGGCTTCGCCGTTGGTGAGGGGTTTGCGGGAGGCCCGTTTGGAGCGGGTGCCTTCTACGGCGGTGAGGTGGCGGGAGAGCAGGATCGCTTCGGGGCAGCGTCCGGTGAATCGTTCGCGCTGGCCGCTGGTGAGGGTGGTGAGGAAGTCGTGGACCAGCGGGTGGAGTGTGGGTGGCTGGTCGGCCTTGCCCGCGGTGGAGGTGAGGGTGTCGGCGCCGCGGACGGAGAGTGCGGCGGCGACTGTGGGGAGGATGCCGTCTCTGCGGTGGCGGAGTTCGGGCGGGCGGGTTTCCGTACTGCTCCAGCGCAGGCGTGGGTCGCCGGCGGGCCCGGTGTGCGGTGACGGCGCTCCGGACTGCGGTGACGGTGCTGTCTGTGGCGTGTGCGGTGTCTGTGCGGTGTGCATGGTCGTGCTGCC
Organism: Streptomyces sp. NBC_00466; assembly: GCF_041433995.1. NCBI lineage: Bacteria > Bacillati > Actinomycetota > Actinomycetes > Kitasatosporales > Streptomycetaceae > Streptomyces > Streptomyces sp. NBC_00466. The sequence continues at coordinate 4,244,182 of NZ_CP107896.1, forward strand.
CCTCCCACCCCCGCGGCGGCTGCCGCCGGTGTCGCGCCCCCGTGTTGCGGGGTCAGCCTGCCAAATGGGGCGCCGGATGGGGAAGCTGGGGCCGGTGATCGGGGTGGTGTGTCGGCTGCGGGTCACTCGAACGTGACCGTCCGTTACGTCGGCGGACGGGGCGCAGGACTGTGCGGTGACGGGGCGGGACCGCCTCTTGCACCACCGCATAGGCTGTCGTTCCAAGCCATTCGCAGCAGGGGGCAACCGCCATGACGACAGGTCGGCTCGGGCAGCAAGCCGCGCCACCGAACGCGGCCTATGCCGGGCAGCTCGTGAGCTTCCCGGACCCGGTCCGGGCCGCGCGCCACCCTCGCGGGGTGCGGGTGGACGGGAACGGCTTTCCGGATTTCTCGCCGTACGCGCGCGCGGCCGCGGAGATCGCGGAGCCTCCGGAGGGGTTCGGCGTCGACGAGTTGAGGCTGACGGACTATGTGTCGGCCAATGCCGCGCTGGCGGCCTCGGGGCACGAGTTGTGGGACACGATCCCGGCTGTTGCCACGCCGCACGGCTGGACCTGGCACCACGTGCCTGGTGGTCGGCGGCTGGAGCTCGTACCGGTCGAGGTCAAGGCGCTGCTGCGGCACCACGGCGGGCTCGCGACGGCGGCCGTCGACCAGAACAAGCGGGGTACGCGTCCGCTGCAGGACACCCGGCCGGTCCATTTCGGGCTGCCCAGGGGGGCGGTGGCGGTCGGCGAGCAGCTGGTTCTGGGTGCCGAGGAGGATCTGGGGTACCGGTTGCCTGCCGCGTACCGGTCGTTCCTGAAGGCGGCGGGTGGCTGTGCGCCGGTGGGTACGGCGCTGGACGCGGAGTTGGGCCTGCTGGTGGACCAGCCGTTCTTCACGGTGCGCGACGAGGCCGCCGTCAATGACCTGGTGTACGTGAACAAGTGTCTGCGGGACCATCTGACGAAGGATTATCTGGGCGTCGGTTTCGTCCAGGGCGGGATCGTCGCCGTGAAGGTGAAGGGCGGCGGTGTCGGCACGGTCTGGTTCTGTGCGTACGACGATGCCCGCGACCAGGACGCGTGGCCGCCTGCGGAGCGGGTGGAGCGGTTGCTGTTGCCGTGCGGTGAGGATTTCGACGCGTTCCTGGAGCGGCTCGCGGGGAATCCGCCGGAGCTGGAGACAGTGGCGAACCTGATGGTGGACGGCGGCTTCGCGCAGGCCGTCCCGGTCTCGGCCGAGGAGTGAAGAGCCGATGGTGACCTTTGCGCAGGCGCAGGAGCGCGCGGAAGAGTGGGTTAACGGCGACGTTCCCGCGTATCAGCACCGTGAGGTGCGGGTACGGGAGTTCGAGCTCGGTTTCGTGGTGTGGGCGGAGGACCGCGCGGAGGGCCCTTCGGGTGGTGGCGGCCGTCAGCGGCTGGTGATCGCGCGGGACGGCGGTGAGGCGACGCTGTGGCCCGGGCTGCCGGTCGGCGAGGTGGTGCGGCGGTACGAGGAGGAGTACGGGGCGGCGGGCGATGCGCCTGCGGCGCCGGAGCCGCCGCAGCGGATCGATCTGAACCAGACATCGTTCCTGCTGACTCCGCCGGAGTGGCTGCAGGACGCGGCGGACAAGCTGGGCATCCCTGACCGGCGGTCGGGGTCCGGTGCTGATTCCGGCTCGGGGTCCGGTGCTGATGCCGGCGCTGGATCCGGTTCGGGTGTCGGCGCGGGTGCGCCTGCTGCGGGCGGTAGTTGGGGTACGCCGGGTGGGACCCCGGCTGACGGTGAGGGCGTTCCCGCGGACAGGACTCCCTGGGCCGGGACCGACACCAATGGGGCGCCGGGCGGGCAGGACGGTTCGGTTCCGCTGCCCGCGACCGTGTTCGCGCCGCCGCTGGCCGGTTCGGACGATGAGGAGGCCCCGCCGCCCGGTGTGGCGCCCGAGGCCAAGACGACGCTGATGTCCGGCGGCAGCGGGCTGCCGAGGACGACCATCGCGCCCGCGCTGGACGAGTCCCAGCCGCAGCAGCCTCAGCCACCGCAGCAGTCCCAGCCGCAGCAGCCGTCGATGGGTGGTCAGCCACCTCAGCCGCAGCAGCCTCAGCAGTCCCAGCCGTCCGCGCCGCCGCATCAGCAGCCGTCGATGGGTGGTCAGCAGCCGCCGCAGCCGTTGCCGCAGCCCCCGTCGCAGACGCCGCCGGGGCAGGGTGCGCCTCTGCCGCCCGCGGCCGGTCAGGTTCCGGGCCAGGGCGCCGGTGTCGGTCCTGGTCCCGCTGCCGGCCTCGGTGCCGGTGACATCGCCGACGCCGCGACCAGCAAGGCCACGGCGCCCCCGCGGTCGGCGCGCGGCAGTGGTGTGACCACGCCGCCCCCGCCCGGCGCCCCGGGCACCCCGGGTGCGCGGCCCGATGCGCCGCCGCTGCCGCCGGGTGTTCCGGCCGGTGGTTACGTACGCACGCAGGTGGTCTCGCACCTCGGCCCCGGGGGCCCGCAGCCGCCCGGCCCGCCCGGTGCCCCGGGTGCGCCGCAGGCTCCCGGGCAGCAGCCCCCCGGTCAGCCCGGTCAGCCCCGTCAGCCCGGCGTGCCGCCGGGGCCGCCGGCGCCTCCGCCGCCCGGCGGGAGCATCGGTGGCGATGTGCACCACGCGGCGACGATGCTGGCCGGTCCGAGTCTGGGCGGCCAGGGCAGTCTGGGCGGCGGTCACGGCGGTCACGGCGGTCACGGCGGTCACGGCGGTCACGGCAGTCTCGGCGGTTCCAGGCCTGCCGGTCCGCCCGGTGCGCCGCAGCCGCCGGGTCCGCCCGGTGTGCCCGGCGCGGGTGTGCCGCAGCCGCCAAGTCCGCCGGGACGGCCCGGTCAGGCCGGTCCGCAGGCGCCTCCGCCGCCCGGCGGGAGCGTCGGTGGCGGTGTGCACCAGGCGGCCACCATGCTGGCGGGTCCCGGGAGCACGCCGCCGCCCGGCCGGATGCCGCCTCCCGGTCAGGTGCCGCCGCCGCAGGGTGCCGCGTACGGGTATCCGCAGCAGCCCCCGGGCGGGCTGCCGACGGTGGGCCCCGGCTACCAGGCCGTGCTGCGCTACCGCGCGCAGGACGGCTCCGAGCAGCAGCTCATCCGCCGTTCCGCGCCCGGCACCCCGCACCCCGAGTGGCAGATGCTGCACGAGCTGCGGGGCATGAACGTGCCGCCGCAGCAGGTCATCGAGCTGCACACGGAGCTGGAGTCGTGCGAGCTGCCCGGTGGGTACTGCGCGCGGATGATCCGGGAGACCTGGCCGCAGGTCCGGATCACCAGCGTCGCCCCGTACGGCAGTGATCACGCCGGCCGCCAGCAGGGGATGCAGCATCTGCTGACCCATCAGGGCGAGCTGCACCAGGTCGCGGACGGCCCGGCGCGGCCGGCGCCGGTGCGGGCTCCGCTGCCGGCGGTGCAGCCGGTGCAGCCGATTCCGCCGCAGGGTGTCGCGCACGAACTGGCGCAGGCCTTCGGGCCGCAGGGCGTCTTCCGCTTCGACCAGCGGGCGGTGTCCCGTCAGGGTGTGCCGGACGCGGTGGCGCAGACACTGGTGTGGGCGGGGCTGCCGGTCGATTTTGGCCCGTTCTTCTGGGCGCAGGCGGTGCCGGGCCAGCCCGTTCCGACGCTGGCCGAGCTGGCAGCGCAGCGCCAGGTGCAGCCCGCGTCCGACGCGGGGTCGTATCTGGTGATGGGCTCCGACTTCGGACGGGCGATCTGTGTGCAGTACGGCACGGCGAACATCGTGGCCGTGCCGGTGGAGGCGGGTCCTGGCGGCCGGCCGGTGGCGCCGCAGTTCGTGAACTCCGGACTGCCCGAGTTCGTACGGTCGCTGGCGCTGCTCGGCCGGATGTGGCGGCTGCGCTTCGGCCTCACTCCGGAGCAGGCGGGCCGGTGGACGGTCGACTTCCAGGCGCAGCTGCTGATGCTGGATCCGGCGGCGCTCGGTTCGCCGGAGAGCTGGTGGTCGGTCCTGCTGGAGCAGATGTGGGACGGGCTGCTCTGACGTAGTCCCTGGCACGGCCCCTGCGGGCTGTACGAGGCGCCCGACCGCGAGCCGCGGCCGGGCGCCTCTGCTGTGTGCGCACGTGCGGGGTCACCGGTCCGTCCGTACGTGGGGCCCCTCCGTACGCCGGTCACGCGGGGTCCGAAATCAGCCGTCCCGGACGGCGGTGCCGACTTCCCGCGCCGAGTGACGCATCCTGGGTGGATGGGATGGGCGGAGTGTCGCGGTATGGGCACTTCGCGATGATCTACGAAGATGTGCGCCGGGACGCGTGGGGCGGCCCGTCGCACATCGTGTTCGAAGAGGGGCTTGAAGAGGATGAGTTCAGCAGCGGTGTCACCTCATGGCTTCACGGGCGTCCGGGGCCGTGGGTACCGGCCCGAGCAGGTCGACCGGTTCGTCGCGGAACTCTCGGAGGACCGCGACGGGGCCTGGGAGCGAGCGGCGCGCCTGACCGTCCTCATGAAGGAGATGGAGGCCGCGTCCGCCGCGCTGGCCGAGCAGGTGGCCGGGCTCGCACCGCAGACGTACGAGACGTTGGGGGAGCGGGCCCGGACGCTGCTCACGCTGGTCACCGAGGAGGCGGCCGGGCTGCACAGTGAGGCGCTGGCGGCGGCCCAGCAGCTCCACGACGAGGCGGGCGTGGCCGAACGGGGGCTGCGGGACGCGGCGCGGGCGGACGCGGACGCGGCGCTGGCGGCGGCCGAGGCGTATGCCCAGCAGGTGCTGGCCGCCGCGCAGGGTACGTCCGACGAGCTGCGCATCGGTTCGCGCAAGGACGCGAAGCAGTGGCGCGGTGAGGCGCTGGGTGTGCTGCGGGAGATGCGGGAGCGCACGTCGGCGGCGCTGGCGGAGCTGGAGAAGGAGCACGGCGTGCGCGCCGATGCGGCTCAGCGTGAACTGGCTGCCAGGGAAGCCGACTTCGCCGCCCGTCACACAGACCTGGTCGCCCGTGCCGAGGCCCGTCTGGCGGAGGCGCAGCGGGCGCTGTCGGTGACGGAGGAGGCGGCGCGGCACGGCCAGGAGGACGCGGAGGCGCAGGCGGCGCAGCTGGTCTCGAACGCCAGGGCCCGTGCGGAGCGTACGGAGCGCGAGACGGAGCGGGTCCTGCGCGAGAACGGCGAGGCGCAGGACGAACTGCGGGCGCACATGTCCCATGTGAGGAGCAGCCTGGCCTCACTGACGGGAAGGGCCCCGGCGACAGAGGGCAGCTGACCGACGGCCCTGCCCTCCCGCCGCGGTGCCCCCTGCGGCGGGAGGGCGGGGCCTCACAGGCGGTGCGGCAGGGTCTCAGGGCCGGGTGAAGAGTTCCTCGGCCGCGCCGGCCGTCCAGGCCCGGTCCAGCCAGTCGGCGAGCGTGGCGAGGTCCGTGCACGCGGTGACGCGGGCCCGTGTCGCGGGGGAGACGGCGACACCGCGCCGTTCCAGCACCATGAGCACCGCCCCGGCCTGCGCTTCCGCGCGGCCTTCCTGCAGCCCTTCTTCGCGCCCTTCCTCACGGACCTGCTGGGCGGCCTCGGACTGGAAGAAGTAACTCAGGGTGGTCATCAATTCTCTCCAGATCTGTCGCGCCCGGGTGTTTCCCAGGCCGGCCTCGGTGAACTCGGCGAAGATCGCCGCCGTGTCCGGGTTTGTGCTGAACGCTATGCCGCTGGCATGTGCCCGTACGCATTTCATGGCCCTCCTTCACCCCAACGGGCCTCGCACGCCCCCAGGTTGACGTCTCGACGCCCTGCGGACGCGTTCCCCGTACACCTTGTGCGGTCGGGCGGCCGCCCCTTGCGTCTTCAGTGGTGCCGGGGTTCGGCCTTCCCTGAGAGGCGGGGCTCCCGGGGGTGGAAACCCCCTAGGGACCGACCCCTACTTACGGCCCGGGCGCGTTCGTCCGGCCGGAGGAGGTGGTGGGCCGGGCCGGTCCTTAACGTTTGTTTATGGCCGCCCGTAGCAGTGGGGGTGGGGAAAACCCCAGGGCGGATGCGGCTACGTGCACCAGTGTGCTGCGCGCTTCGGATCGACAGACTTCAACCATGCCTGCTGACAAGCAGGGCAGGACCGACATAGGAGACTTACCGTGACAACGGCTGTGACCATTCCCAGGCACGGGGGTACTGGAGGGCGTACGGCCGTTGCCGCGCGAGCGCGGCAGGTCGTCAAGGCGTACGGATCGGGCGAGACCCGGGTCGTCGCGCTCGACCACGTCGACGTGGACATCGCCCGTGGTCAGTTCACCGCGATCATGGGCCCATCGGGCTCCGGCAAGTCGACGCTGATGCACTGCCTCGCCGGCCTCGACACGGTGAGCGGCGGCCAGATCTACCTGGACGAGACCGAGATCACCGGGCTCAAGGACAAGAAGCTCACCCAGCTGCGCCGGGACCGTATCGGCTTCATCTTCCAGGCGTTCAATCTGCTGCCCACGCTCAACGCCATGGAGAACATCACGCTGCCGATGGACATCGCGGGGCGCAGGCCGGACGCGCAGTGGCTGCGGCAGGTGGTGGAGACCGTGGGGCTCGCGGACCGGCTCAAGCACCGGCCGACGCAGCTCTCCGGCGGTCAGCAGCAGCGGGTCGCCGTGGCACGCGCCCTGGCCGCGCAGCCCGAGATCATCTTCGGTGACGAGCCGACCGGGAACCTCGACTCCCGTGCGGGGGCGGAGGTGCTGGGCTTCCTGCGCAAGTCCGTCTCCGAGCTGGGCCAGACCATCGTGATGGTCACCCACGACCCGGTGGCCGCCTCGTACGCGGACCGGGTGCTCTACCTCGCAGACGGCAGGATCGTGGACGAGATGTACGGTCCGACGGCCGACCAGGTCCTCGACCGGATGAAGGACTTCGACGCGCGCGGGCGGACGTCATGACCGTCTGGAAGACCTCGATGCGCAACTTCTTCGCGCACAAGGGGCGGATGGCGCTCTCCGCCGTCGCGGTTCTGCTGTCGGTCGGCTTCGTGTGCGGCACGCTCGTCTTCACCGACACCATGAACGCCACGTTCGACAAGCTCTTCGCGGCGACCGCGGCGGACGTCACGGTCAGCCCCAAGTCCGCCAAGGGCACCGACAACAGCACCCAGAACGGCAAGCCGGATTCGCTGCCCGCCTCCGCCGTGCGGCAGGTCGAGAAGGCCGACGGGGTGCGGTCGGCGCAGGGCGGCGTCAGCAGCATGAGCGTGACGGTCGTCAACAGCCACAACACGGACATGGGCTCCAGCAGTGGCGCTCCGACGATCGCCGGCAACTGGACGGCCGGCGACAACAAGTCGATGGAGATCACCTCCGGCCACGCACCGCACGGTGCCACCGAGGTGATGGTCGACGCGGACACCGCGAAGAAGCACCACCTCAAGCTGGGTGACGAGCTGCGCACGATCACCGTCAGCGGTGACATCAGGGCCCGGATATCCGGTATCGCCACGTTCAAGGTGACCAACCCCGGTGCGGCCATCGTGTACTTCGACACCGCCACCGCGCAGCACGAACTGCTGGGCGGCCCCGGCCTCTTCACGAGCATCTCCGTCAACGCCGAGTCCGGTGTGAGCGATGCCCAGTTGAAGCAGAACGTGCAGGCGGTGCTGCACGGCCCGTACAAGTTCGAGACACAGAAGGAGAACGCGGACGCCAACCGCTCGGAGGTCGGCTCGTTCCTCGACGTGATGAAGTACGCGATGCTCGGCTTCGCCGGAATCGCCTTCCTCGTCGGTATCTTCCTGATCATCAACACCTTCTCGATGCTGGTCGCCCAGCGCACCCGTGAGATCGGCCTGATGCGGGCCCTCGGCTCCAGCCGCAAGCAGGTCAACCGCTCGGTGCTGGTCGAGGCGCTGCTGCTCGGTGTCTTCGGCTCGGTCCTCGGTGTGGGCGCCGGTGTCGGTCTCGCGGTCGGGCTGATGAAGGTGATGAGTTCCGTGGGCATGGACCTGTCCACGGAGGATCTGACGGTCAAGTGGACGACTCCGGTCGTCGGCATGCTGCTCGGTGTCATCGTGACGATCGTCGCCGCGTACATCCCGGCCCGCCGGGCCGGGAAGATCTCCCCGATGGCGGCGCTGCGGGACTCCGGTACGCCTGCCGACGGCAGCGCCGGCCGGGTCAGGGCGGCGATCGGTCTGGTGCTCACCGGAGGCGGTGGGGCGGCGCTGTTCGCCGCGGCCGCTGCGGACAAGTCCGGCCAGGGTTCGGCCTACCTCGGCGTGGGCGTGGTCCTCACGCTCATCGGCTTCGTGGTCATCGGCCCGCTCCTCGCGGGTGTGGTGGTCCGGGGGATCAGCGCGGTCGTGCTGCGGTTCTTCGGCCCGGTCGGGCGGATGGCCGAGCGCAACGCGCTGCGGAACCCGCGGCGTACGGGAGCGACGGGCGCCGCGCTGATGATCGGGCTCGCACTGGTCGCCTGTCTGTCGGTGGTCGGCTCGTCGATGGTGGCCTCGGCCACCGATGAGCTCGACAAGTCGGTCGGCGCGGACTTCATCGTCCAGAGCGGCAGCGGCCAGCTGATCGTGCCGCAGGCCCAGAAGGCCCTGGAAGCAGTGCCGGGCATCGAGCACGTCACCAACTACAAGGCGGTCGACTCCAGGCTGACCGCGCCCGACGGGAAGAGCGAGGACGAGTCGGTCATCGCGGCCGACCCGACGTACTCGCAGGACCTGCGGCGCGAGACCGTCTCGGGCAACCTCTCGGCGGCGTACGGCAAGGACGCCATGTCCGTCGGTGACGCCTACGCCAAGAAGCACCGCATCAAGGTCGGCGACACCATGTCCGTCGCGTTCAAGGGCGGCCGGACGGCGAAGCTGAGGATCGCGGCCATCACCTCGGACGATACGAACGTCGACAAGGGTGCGATGTATCTGAACATCACGACGGCCGCGCGGTATGTGCCCGCCGACAGGATGCCGCCGAACGTCATCATGTTCGCCAAGGCCAAGGACGGCCAGGAGAAGGCCGCCTACGCCGGGCTGAAGAAGTCCCTGGCCAAGTACCCGCAGTACAAGGTGCAGAACCAGACCGACTTCAAGCAGGACCTGAAGGACCAGATCGGGCAGCTGCTCAACATCGTCTACGCGCTGCTGGCCCTGGCGATCATCGTCGCGGTGCTCGGTGTGGTGAACACGCTGGCCCTGTCGGTCGTCGAGCGGACCAGGGAGATCGGCCTGATGAGGGCGATCGGCCTCTCGCGCCGGCAGCTGCGCCGGATGATCCGGCTGGAGTCGGTGGTCATCGCGCTCTTCGGTGCGCTGCTCGGCCTGGGGCTCGGGATGGGCTGGGGCACATCGGCCCAGAAGATCCTCGCCCTGGAGGGCATGGGGGTTCTGGAGATCCCGTGGCCCACGATCATCACGGTCTTCGTCGCCTCGGCGTTCGTGGGTCTGTTCGCCGCCCTGATCCCGGCGTTCCGGGCGGGCCGGATGAACGTACTGAACGCCATCGCGACCGACTGACGCGGTCCGTTCCTGTTCAGCCCCGGTGGACGCCAGACGCGTCGGCCGGGGCTGGATCGCGTCCGCCCCGGACGGGGTGTGTGCGGCGTGCGGTGTGTCCGGGCGTGCGGTGTGTCCGGGCGTGCCGTCATCAGGGGGGAGGGGGTGACCACCGGGGCGAGGTGGCCGGGGCGGTGGGCTTCTGCCGCACTGTGCCGACGTGTGTGGCGCCGGGCGGGGCGGACAGTGAGGGCGAGCCGAACCCCATTGACGGGCCCGGGCGCTCGCTGTCCGCGGAGTGCCGGGGGCTCGGCGGCGCGGCGGGCAGCGCGGGAGCGCTGGGCTGGAACTGCAGCACCGCCGCCACGACCCCGCTCGCCAGGACGCACACCGTGCCGGCGGCGGCCGAGGCCAGGACCCGGCGCCTGCGTCCGGCGCCCCGGGCCGAGACATACGCGGCCGGTGCGGGTGCGGCCGTCCGGCCCGCCGATTCGGCGGCCTGCTTCATCGCACGGGCCAGTGCGTGATCGGATGCGCCTCCGTGCCAGGAGCCGCCTCCGGGCCCGTTCTCGTACGTGGGCTGGTACTCGGTCTCAGACACCGTGTTCCTCCTCGGAGAGATGCGGCGCGAGCGAGGCGCGGGCGCGGGAGAGATGGGTCTTGACGGTTCCCGCCGCTATCCCCGTCTCGGCGGCCACCTGCTCGACGGTGAGGTCGCACACGTAATGCAGGACCGCCACCCGCCGCTGCCGCTCGGTCAGCTGCCGCAGCGCGGAGACCATCGCGACGGTGCCCGGATCGGGCTCGGGCACGGTCGAGGGGCGGGAGTCGCTGTGCCGGCGCCAGGCCTCGGCGCTCCGGCCCCGCCTGCGCCAGCGGCTCACCGCGAGCCGCCAGGCCACGGTCCGTATCCACGCCTCGGGGCCGGCTTCCCGGTACAGCGCGGAGCGCCGGCCCCAGGCCCGTACGAACGCCTCCTGCACCACGTCCTGGGCCTCATGGAGGTCGCCGGTCATCAGGTAGACCTGTCCCACCAGCTGTTTCGCGGAGTGAGCGTAGAACTCCTCGAACTCCTCGACGGTCATGCGGCTCCCAGGCGTGGACAGATCTCAGACGTGGACAGGTCTCATGGATGAATACGACGAGGAGGCCGGTCCGGTTGACATGGGACGCCGACTTCTTCGTGAGGTCGTACGCTGGAGAGCCCCCGGCCCGTAAGACGTGTCGGGCCCTTCGCGTTGTACACCGCACCACCTGAACCACCCGCACCACCCCCGCCCGATGCCAGCCCGCCCCTGCCCGCCACCATCTGATTTCCGGATCCACCGGACGGAAAGCGTTCTTCATGAGCCTGCACGGTCTGCTCGATGCCGCCATCTCGGACCCCGCGCTCGCCGAAGCGGTGAAGGCCGCCGGCGACGGGCACCGGATGCATGTCGACCTGGTCGGCCCGCCCGCCGCCAGGCCCTTCGCCGTCGCCGCGCTGGCTCGCGAGACCCGCCGCACGGTGCTGGCGGTCACCGCCACCGGCCGCGAGGCCGAGGACCTGGCCGCCGCGCTGCGTTCGCTCTTCCCCGCGGACCAGGAGGACGCGGTGGTGGAGTACCCGTCCTGGGAGACGCTGCCGCACGAGCGGCTCTCGCCCCGGTCCGACACGGTGGGGCGGCGGATCGCGGTGCTGCGCAGGCTGGCGCACCCGAGCGCCGACGACCCGTCCGCCGGTCCGGTCAGCGTGGTCGTCGCGCCGATCAGGTCCGTACTCCAGCCACAGGTCAAGGGGCTCGGCGACCTGGAGCCGGTGGCTCTGCGCCAAGGTTCGTCCACCGATCTGGGCGAGATCACCGAGGCGCTGGCGGCCGCCGCGTACGCGCGGGTGGAACTGGTCGAGAAGCGCGGCGAGTTCGCCGTCAGGGGCGGCATCCTCGATGTGTTCCCGCCGACCGAGGAGCACCCCCTCCGGGTGGAGTTCTGGGGTGACGAGGTCGAGGAGATCCGTTACTTCAAGGTCGCGGACCAGCGCTCCCTGGAGATCGCCGAGCACGGGCTGTGGGCGCCGCCCTGCCGCGAGCTGCTGCTGACCGACGACGTACGGGAGCGGGCGGCCGCGCTGGCGCTGGCCCACCCCGAGCTGGGCGAGCTGCTCGACAAGATCGCCGAGGGGATCGCAGTCGAGGGCATGGAGTCCCTGGCTCCGGTTCTGGTCGACGACATGGAGCTGCTGATCGATGTGCTCCCCGCCGGTTCGATGGCCGTGGTCTGCGACCCGGAGCGGGTCCGCAGCCGGGCGGCGGACCTGGTGGCGACCTCGCAGGAGTTCCTGCAGGCGTCGTGGGCGGCCACCGCAGGTGGAGGGGACGCGCCCATCGATGTGGGCGCCGCCTCGCTCCGGGGTATCGCCGACGTCCGGGACCGGGCGCGGGAGCTGGGCATGATGTGGTGGGCGGTGAGCCCGTTCGCCGCGGACGAGGACATCGCCGACGACACGATCAAGCTGGGGATGCACGCCCCGGAGACGTACCGCGGCGACACCGCGCGGGCCCTCGCCGACACCAAGGGCTGGATCGCCGACGGCTGGCGCACGGTGTATCTCACCGAGGGGCACGGCCCCGCGAGCCGTACGGTCGAGGTCCTGAGCGGCGAGGGCATCGCCGCCCGGCTCGACGCGGACCTGGCCGAGCTGACGCCCTCGGTCGTGCACGTCTCGTGCGGCTCCGTCGACCACGGGTTCATCGACCCGGCGATCAAGCTCGCGGTGCTCTCCGAGACCGACCTCACCGGACAGCGCACCACGTCCAAGGACCTGGGCCGGATGCCGGTCAGGCGCCGGAAGTCCATCGACCCGCTGACGCTGGTGACGGGCGACTTCATCGTCCACGAGCAGCACGGCGTGGGCCGCTACATCGAGATGGTGCAGCGCACGGTGCAGGGTGCGACCCGTGAGTATCTGCTGGTCGAGTACGCCCCGGCCAAGCGCGGCCAGCCGGGGGACCGGCTGTACATCCCCACCGACCAGCTGGAGCAGGTCACCAAGTACGTGGGCGGCGAGGCCCCCACGCTGCACCGGCTCGGCGGCTCCGACTGGACGAAGACCAAGGCGCGCGCCAAGAAGGCGGTCAAGGAGATCGCCGGGGACCTCATCAAGCTCTACTCGGCGCGGATGGCGGCGCCCGGCCACTCCTTCGCCCAGGACACCCCGTGGCAGCGCGAGCTGGAGGACGCCTTCCCGTACGTGGAGACGCCCGACCAGCTCTCCACCATCGCCGAGGTCAAGGAGGACATGGAGAAGACGGTCCCGATGGACCGGCTGATCTGCGGCGACGTCGGGTACGGCAAGACCGAGATCGCGGTGCGCGCCGCCTTCAAGGCCGTCCAGGACGGCAAGCAGGTGGCGGTCCTCGTGCCGACCACCCTCCTCGTACAGCAGCACTTCGGCACGTTCACCGAGCGGTACGCGCAGTTCCCGGTGGTCGTCAGGGCGCTGAGCCGTTTCCAGTCGGACACCGAGGCGAAGGCGACCCTGGAGGGCCTGCGGGACGGCTCGGTCGACATGGTCATCGGTACGCACCGGCTCTTCTCGTCGGAGACGAAGTTCAAGGACCTGGGCCTGGTCATCGTGGACGAGGAGCAGCGGTTCGGTGTCGAGCACAAGGAGCAGCTGAAGAAGCTGCGCGCCAACGTCGACGTCCTGACGATGTCCGCGACGCCCATCCCCCGTACGCTCGAAATGGCCGTGACCGGCATCCGCGAGATGTCGACCATCACGACGCCCCCGGAGGAGCGGCACCCGGTGCTGACCTTCGTCGGCCCGTACGAGGAGAAGCAGATCGGCGCGGCCGTCCGACGTGAACTGCTGCGCGAGGGGCAGGTCTTCTACATCCACAACCGGGTCGACTCGATCGACCGTGCCGCCGCCCGGCTGCGCGAGATCGTCCCGGAGGCGCGCATCCAGACCGCGCACGGGCAGATGGGCGAGAGCGCCCTCGAACAGGTCGTGGTCGACTTCTGGGAGAAGAAGTTCGACGTGCTGGTCTCCACGACGATCGTGGAGTCCGGGATCGACATCGCGAACGCCAACACACTGATCGTGGAGCGCGGCGACAACTTCGGCCTCTCCCAGCTGCACCAGCTGCGCGGCCGGGTCGGCCGTGGCCGCGACCGCGGGTACGCGTACTTCCTGTACCCGCCGGAGAAGCCGCTCACCGAGACCGCGCACGAGCGGCTCGCGACGATCGCCCAGCACACCGAGATGGGCGCGGGCATGTACGTCGCGATGAAGGACCTGGAGATCCGCGGCGCGGGCAACATGCTCGGCGGCGAGCAGTCCGGCCATATCGCGGGCGTCGGCTTCGACCTGTACATCCGGATGGTGGGCGAGGCGGTGGCCGACTACCGTACGGCGGTCGACGGGGGAGCCGAGGAGGAGCAGCCGCTGGAGGTCAAGATCGAGCTCCCGGTCGACGCGCACGTCCCCCACGAGTACGCGCCCGGCGAGCGGCTGCGCCTCCAGGCGTACCGCTCGATCGCGTCCGCGACCACGGACGAGGACATCAGGGCGGTACGCGAGGAACTCACCGACCGGTACGGCAAGCTGCCCGAGCAGGTCGAGAACCTGCTCCTCGTGGCGGGGCTGCGGATGCTGGCGCGGGCCTGCGGGGTCGGCGAGATCGTCCTCCAGGGCCCCAACATCCGGTTCGCGCCGGTGGAGCTGAGGGAGTCCCAGGAGCTGCGCCTCAAGCGGCTCTATCCCCGTACGGTCATCAAGGCGGCGGCCCACCAGATCCTGGTGCCGCGCCCGACGGCCGGGAAGATCGGCGGCAAGCCGGTGGTGGGCCGCGAACTCCTGTCGTGGACCGGGGAGTTCCTGGCGTCGATCCTGGGGTCGTGAGGCCCGTTCCCCCGGGCGGGACGCGCCCGACAGTCAGGCAAAGCGGTCATTGAGCCCTAAAAAGCTATAATCGCCGCATTTATCTCTGCTGTCGGATCTCCGCACCCTCCAGGGGAACGTATGAGCGCGCAGAACGGTACGGACACGGGGGCGACAGCGGCGCCGGGCGCCGGGGCCCGGAGGGGCCGGCTGTACCGGCTCGGTACGTGGTGCGCCCGCCATTTCGTCATCGTCATCGTGGCCTGGCTGGTCGTACTCGGCGTGCTCCACGCCCTCCAGAGCAGCTTCGGCGGCACGTACTCGGACGACTTCTCGCTGCCGGGTACGCAGTCGAACAACGGCGCCGAGGTGCTCAGCCACCACGACCCGGCGGCGGGCGGGATCGGCGCGCAGGTGGTGCTGCACGACGGGCAGAAGTCCCTGACCGGCTTCCAGAGCCAGATCGACCAGACCGTCAGCTCGCTGCAGAAGCTCCCGCACGTCCTGTCGGCGGTGAACCCGCTGCCCGCCTCGCCCTCGTCGCCGCCCACCGGTGCGCTGTCGTCCGACGGGAAGACCGGCTACATCACTGTCCGCTTCACCGCGAACCCCACCTCGTTCGGGACGTCGTACCTCCACGGCGTGGACTCCGCGGTGCAGCCGCTGCGGGCCGCGGGCGTCGAGGTCGAGTACGGCGGGCCGCTCGGGGAGCTGGCCCGGCCCAAGGCCACCGATCTGACCAGCGAGGGCATCGGGTTCGCGGTGGCCGTGGTCGTCCTGCTCATCGGCTTCGGCAGCGTCATCGCCGCGGGGATCCCGCTCGTCACCGCGCTGATCAGCGTCGTCGTCGGGCTGAGCTGCCTGGCGCTGCTCGCCGCCGCGTTCACCTTCGCCAGTGTCTCGCCGACCCTCGCCACGATGATCGGGCTCGGCGTCGGGATCGACTACGCACTGTTCCTGATCACCCGTCACCGGCAGCAGCTCATCGACGGCGCCGACCCGGTCACCGCGGCGGGGCGGGCGGTCGCCACCAGCGGCCGGGCCGTCCTGGTCTCCGGCTGCACGGTCATCGTCGCGCTGGCCGGGCTGTATGTGTCGCAGGTCAGCTTCATCGGCAAACTCGGGGTCGCGTCCGCCGTCACGGTCGTCACCGCGGTGATCGGCGCGGTCACCCTCGTACCGGCGCTGCTCGGGCTCGCGGGATGCCGGATCGACCGCCTCCACGTACGGAAGCCGGTCGCCGAGGGCCTCGCTGTACCCGGGGCAGAACCGGCACCGGAGTCCGCGGGGTCCGGGGGCAAGGGAGGCGGCTGGCACCGCTACGCGCAGCGCGTGGAGCGCCGCCCGTGGTGGTTCCTGGTGACCGGAGTGGTGATCGCCGGGGTGCTGGCGATTCCCCTGTTCTCCATCCGGCTCGGCCACATCGGCGACGGCGCCGACCCCACCAGCTTCACGGACCGGCGCGCGTACGACCTGATCGCCAGCGGGTTCGGACCCGGCGCCAACGGCCCGCTGACCCTCGTCGTCGACCAGAGCAAAGTGCCGTCGAGCGACCGGTCCGCGCTGGCGGACAGCCTCAAGAAGGCGCTCACCGACGTCCCTGGCGCGGCGAGCGTCAGCAGCCTCATGCCTACCAGCGACGGCCAGGTGCTGACGGGTACGGCGGTCTCCCGCACCTCACCGCAGGACGCCGGAACCAGCACGCTGTTCAAGAACCTCAAGAACACCATCCTGCCCAACGCGGTGGCCGGGACCGCCGCCACGACCTATGTGACCGGCACGACCGCGGCCCAGCAGGACTTCCTCGACATCATCGCCGCCCGCCTCCCGCTCATCATCGGAGTTGTCGTCGCGGTCGCCTTCGTCATCATCCTGGCGGTGTTCCGCGGGCTCCTCGTGGCGCTCAAGGCCGCCGTGCTCAACCTCCTGTCCATCGCGGCGTCCTACGGGGTGGTCGTCGCCGTCTTCCAGTGGGGGTGGGGCGGCCCCTCGCTGGGCGTCCACGGGACGGTGCCGATCGAGAGCTACGTCCCGATGATGATGTTCGCCATCGTCTTCGGGCTCTCCATGGACTACGAGGTCTTCCTGCTCTCCCGGGTGCACGAGGCCTGGGTGCGCACCCGCGACAGCAGGGGCAGCGTCGCGCACGGCCTGGAGATCACGGCACGTGTCATCAGCTGCGCGGCGCTCATCATGGTCAGTGTGTTCGCCGCGTTCCTCCTCAGCGACAACATCGTGGTCAAGATGCTCGGTCTCGGACTGGCTGTCAGCGTCCTCATCGACGCCACGGTCGTCCGGCTGCTGCTGGTCCCGGCCGTGATGACCCTGCTCGGCAGGAGCGCGTGGTGGACGCCGCGCCGGCTCGACCGGGTGCTGCCGCACATCGACACCGAGGGCGAGCAGCAGGGGGCTGCCGGGGCCGGCCGGGCGTAATTAGGATTGTGCGGTCCCGACCCCAATCCGCCAGGACGGCTCTCCTTGATACGTACGCGCTCCGCCCTCCCCGCAGTTGTGGCCGTCGCCACCGCACTCGCCCTCGGCGGCTGCAAGGCCGGCGACGGCTCCTCCGGTTCGTCCGGGTCCGCGGGGAAGGCGCCGCACGGCTCCGCGCTCGCCGCCGCCGACGCCCTGACCGTCAAGGGGCGTGCGCCCAAGACCGGTTACGCGCGCAAGGAGTTCGGCAGCGCGTGGTCGGACACCGACCACAACCACTGCCCGACCCGGGACGACGTGCTCAAGCGCGATCTCCGGGACATCCGGTACAAGAGCGGTGACTGCCAGGTCACTTCGGGAACGCTGGTCGAGGACCCCTACACCGGGACGACGATCAAGTTCGTACGCGGGCACAGCAAGGTCGACATAGACCATGTCGTGGCACTCTCCGACGCCTGGCAGAAGGGCGCGCAGCAGTGGGACAAGGCCAAGCGGACCGCCCTCGCGAACGACCCGCTGAACCTGCTGGCCGTCGACTCCTCCACCAACCGCAGCAAGGGTGACGGTGACACGGCGACCTGGCTGCCCGCGTACAAGCCGGCGCGGTGCGGCTATGTCGCACGGCAGGTGGCGGTGAAGAAGAAGTACGGGCTGTGGGTGACGGGCGCGGAGCAGAACGCGATGAAGCGGGTCCTCTCCGGCTGCCCGTCCGAGAAACTGCCCACCGGCTGACGCGACTGTCGGCGGCCGTGACCGCCGGCTGACGCGACCACCGGCGAGCGCGCGACCGCCGGGCTGTCGCGGGGGCCGGGTGACGTAACCACCCGGCCCCCGCCGTCAGTTCTCGGCCACCGGCACCCAGCGGATCCGGGTCGCGCACACGGAGACCAGGAGGGCCGCGGCCGCCACCGCGCCCATGCCCCACACCAGGCCGCCGGCGTTCGCGATGAAACCGATCACCGCCGGTCCGGCCAGCAGTCCGACGGTCCCCATCGCGGCGACCAGCGCCAGCGCCTCCGGGCCCTGCCGCGCGGCGGCGACGTACACGCAGGGCGTCACGGCCGCCACCCCCAGGCCGACACAGGCGAACCCGATGAGCGCCGGTACCACCCCGCCGGCCAGCAGGGCGACCGCGAGGCCCGCGCCCGCCAGCACGCTGCCGGTCAGCACGATCCGCCCGTCGCCCCAGCGGGTGCGCCAACCGTCGGCGAAGACACGGGCCAGCACCATCATGACCGAGACGACGGCGATGCCCAGCGGGGCCACCGAAGCCGCCGCCTTGAGCACGTCCTTCATATAGAGCGCCGACCAGTCGTTCATGGCGCCCTCGGTCACGGTGCCGAACGCCATCGCGCACCCCATCCACAGCGTCATCCGCGACGGTACGGACAGCCGGCGGCGGGCCGTCGCCTTCTTCTTCTCCGGCTGACGGCTCTCCGGCTGTCTGCCCTCCGGTTGCTGGTCCTCCGTCAGCAGCCCGGTCTGGGCGAACCCGACCAGCAGGAGCAGGACCACGGCCGCCACACCGAAGTGGGCTGCCAGCGATGGGGTCACCGTGTTCATGCCTGACGCCAGCAGCGCCGCGCCCAGCGACCCGGCGCTGAACGTCGCGTGCAGTTTGGCCATGGCCGTACGCCCGTACGCGGTTTCGAGCGCGGCTCCCTGCGCGTTCATGGCCACGTTCAGACAGCCGACGGCGATTCCGTCGCAGCCCACGATGACCACGGCGACCGGATAGTCCGGCACCGCGGCAAGCGCCAGCAGGAGCAGTCCGAGGCAGAGCGCGGACAGCGAGGCGAGGCGGCGGGAGCCCAGACGCCTCATCAGTACGGTGACGAGCGGGAACGAGACCGCCGCACCCGCACCGCAGGCCATCAGCAGCAGGCCCAGTTCCGCCTCGGTCAGATGGAGTTGCGCCTTGAGGGTGGGCAGCCGCGATGCCCAGGTGCCGTACTGGAAGCCCAGGAAGCAGAACAGCGCGGCGATCGCCACTTGCGCCCGGCGGAACGGATCGCGCACCCGGATCAGGTCGAGCGGCCGCCGCCGGGCTCCGGCGGTGATGGCGGTGGTGGCGGCAGGGCCGGCCGGACTCGGCTCGATGACCGAATCGGTGACCGGTTCGATGACCGGCTCGGTTCCGACGTCTTGGTGGGTCATTTCATACCGCCTTGGACATGTACACCGCGTTCGTCCCGTAACTCCCCGGGAGTGCGATGTCGCGATGGGCCGCGTATCCGTTCGCCGACCAGAAGGTCTCGCTGCCCGCGACGGAGATGAGGGAGATGCGTTCGTGCGTCTTCGACCTGGCGGTCGCCGTGAGGCGGTGCAGCAGACGCTTCGCCAGCCCTCTGCCACGGAGGTGTTCGGCGATGACGAGATCGTGCAGATGCAGGTTGGGCGAGTGGAAGACGGTCCTCTCCGCCCGGTTCAGGTCGGGGTACTGGAACAGCGGGTAGGGCAGGGCCAGCAGATAGCCCGC
This sequence comes from Streptomyces sp. NBC_00466, assembly GCF_041433995.1. Taxonomy (NCBI): domain Bacteria; kingdom Bacillati; phylum Actinomycetota; class Actinomycetes; order Kitasatosporales; family Streptomycetaceae; genus Streptomyces; species Streptomyces sp. NBC_00466. The sequence continues at coordinate 4,263,354 of NZ_CP107896.1, forward strand.
GATCTGCCGGTCGAGGCGCAGCACGAAGCAGGTGGCGGGCGAGGGGCGGGCCCGGGACTCCAGCGCGGCCCGGCCCTCCGAGAGGGCGCTGTCGGTGTACGTACTGGCTTCCAGCGCCGCGATGCCGTTCCAGTCGTCGGCGGTGATGTTCCGTATCTGAACGTCCTGGCCCATTACGGCAGATCCTCCGTGGCTGTCCCGGTGGCCGGTGTCCCGGCAGCCGCGTTCCGGGCACCGGACGGCAGCCCGCGAATCACGGTGTACGGAAGCGGGCTGAAACCGTTGAAGCCCTGCGTCGCGTAACTGGTGGCGTAGGCGCCGGACGAGAGGACCCAGACCGGGTCCCCCGACGCCACGGCCTCGGGCACCTGGACGAGGCGGTGCTCATGGGCGTAGGCGTCGTCGCTGTCGCAGGTGGGTCCCGCGACCACGGCCGGTACGGAGGGCGCTCCCGGGTGGGAGGGGAAGACCAGCCGGTACTGGAGCTGGTCCATCTCGTACAGGCCGTTGAACTTTCCGCAGCTCAGGTACAGCCAGTGCTGACGTTCACCGTTCAGCTGCTCCCGCGTGGACAGCCGCGCCACATGGGCCCGGATGGCGCCGTGGTCGGCGACCAGGTGGCGCCCCGGCTCCATGACGAAGTCCAGCGGGGTGTCGGAGACCGCCCGCAGGTGCCGGGTGCCCTCCCGGATCGCCGCGAAGATCTTGTCCAGCGGCGGATCCAGCGGCCTGCCCCGGCTGTCGAGATATCCGAGTGCGGGCAGCCCGCCGCCGAGATTGATGTGGTCGAGGTGGATCCCCCGGTCCCGCAGGGCCCCCAGCACGCCGGCGATGCTCGCGAACGCGCTCTCCCAGGCCTCGGCCGTCATCTGCTGGGAGCCGACGTGCACGGAAAGACCGGCAGGCGTCAGCCCCGCGGCCCGCGCTGTCTCCAGTACCCGTACGGCATCGGTGCCCGAGCAGCCGAACTTCTTGCTGAGTCCCCACAGCGCGCCCTCGCCGCTGGTGGCCAGCCTGCAGAACACCCGTGCGCCGGGGGCGTGCGCCGCGATGGCGGCCACGTCCTCCACGCTGTCGGTCGCGAAGTCCCGGATGCCGAGCCGGTGCGCGTCGCTGATGTTCCGGTCGGACTTGATGGTGTTGCCGTAGTGGATCCGGCCGACCGGCACGCCGGTCCTGATGGCCCGCTCGATCTCGTGGGGGCCCGCCGCGTCGAACCCGGCACCCTGCTCGGCCAGACAGGCGAGCACCTCGTCCACCGGGCAGGACTTCATCGCGAACCGGACGGCGATGTCCGGCAGTTCCCAGGTGAGCGTCTCGTACTGCTGCCGGATTCCGCCGAGATCGTAGACGATCCGGTCGTCGGAAGCCGCCGCCAAGGCTTCGTGCAGGGGGGTGTTGAGGTGCCCGATGCTGTTGTTGAGGGGGCTAGTGCTCATGGATGCCTGCTTCCCTGCTCACCCGTATCAGTGGTTCCCAGGCCTGGATCAGCAGCGCGAAGTCCTCCATGTCCCGCTGGGCCTCGTTGAGCAGCCGGTCGCCGCGTGCCGCCAGCGCGTCGGCGAACTCCGCGTACCGGCCGCCGAGTTTCCGGTAGGAACGGTCGAGGCTGCGCAGCCGCTCCTCGTTCTCCTCCCGGTCCAGCCAGCTGCTCTCCCGGGCGAACTCGGCCACCATGTCGGCACGCAGCCGCAGCCGGTCGTCGAGCAGCGAGTCGCCGGCCTCCGCCATCCGCTCGTACACCGAGTTGAAATAGAGCATGGACAGGAAGAACTTCACCAACCGCAGCTGGTACGCCATGAATCCGGCGTCGGTGCGCCGTTCCCCGGTGTAGAAGTTCACGATGTGGCGGTTGTGCAGGACGCCGGGCAGTCCGGCGTCGTGGACCAGGTGCATCAGGAAGTAGTCGCTGCCGATGGTGTCGGTCGCGGGCGGCAGCGGCACGCTCTCGTACACGTCGCGGTGGAAGCTGATGTTGCACATGTCCACCCGCATGGGATCGACCAGGCCGACGGCCGAGTGATCGTACGTGAACGGGTCGGTGCCCGCGCCCTTGAACGCCTCGGCGACCAGCTGTTCCCTGGCCTCGTCCGACCACGTACGCGGGGCCCACAGGCTGACGACGTCGTGGTAGACGGCGGGGTCGAGCTGTTGGATCTCACTGATGTCCACGGACAGTTCGCCCACGAAGGAGCTGCCCACCAGGGACACCGTCCGCTGTGCGTGGGCGGGGTCGAGGCGGGTGTCGGACACGTTGTCCACCGTGTCGATCGCGCGTTTCCCGAGCGACATCAGCTCGTGGTGGACGGGGAACAGCGGCACGCCGTTCAGCGTCTGATAGGTGCTGTCCGAGTCCCTGCGGTGCAGTGATGCGCAGCCGAGCGCGGCCGCGATCAGGAAGGCGCGGTTCGTGCAGGCGCCGTACGAGACCTCGGAAGGCAGCATGAGGTCGAGCAGCAGATCGGGCTTGGCCACATCGGCGAGGCTGATCAACCGCCGCAGTAACGACCGCTGTTCCGCTTCGTCCAGGTGGTGCACGATCACGTTCGGTGTTCCGGTGGCCTCGCCGGCGACTTCCGCGTGCTCGGCGAAATCCCGCTCGTCCGAAGAGTCCAGGATCAGCAGGTGCACTTCGACGTCGAAGTGCGCGGCCGCGTACTGCGCCTCGGCACGCATGGCCGAAATCGTCGCGGCGCACGCCCTGTTGGTGGGAAGGGTCAGACAGATTCGGTGCATGTCAGTTCTCCGGTAAACCGCTCGGCGTTCCGGCCGCCCCAGGATTCGAGTCCCAGGAGCTTCGCGCCGAGGTCGCTCAGTTCGGCGGCGCCGTACCTGAGGGATTCGTGCCGGTCCGCGTCGCCGACCAGCGTCTTGTTCCAGTCCGGGGTGGAGAGGGTGCGCCAGGATTCGATCCGGGACTTCCGCATCTCCTGGTGGGACTCCAGCGCGGGCATCATCGAGAGGTACTGGACGGCGCGTACGCCGCTCTGCGAGATGTTGCGCGCCACACCGTGGGCGAGCAGGCCGTTCCAGATCAGCAGATCGCCCGCCTTCAGTTCCGGCTGCACGACGGGGAACTCCGCGCGGTCGGTGCCCGGCCTGATCGGATCCCGGCCGTCGGGCTGCGCGATCCGCCACCGGTCGAACTGGCGGAACAGCTCGGGCGAGCACTGGAATCCGCCCCGCTCCGGGTCGGTGTCGTTCAGCGCGATGATGCCCTGGACGCGCTGGGGCAGCACGCTGAGCGTGGTGTCGACGTCCCAGTGGAGCTCGATGTCGAACCCCTCGTCCGTGGGCGCGATCAGCGCGCGGTCACGGTTCTTGATGTTGGGCGGGTTCAGATTGAGCCGGTCCAGGGTGACCCACAGCTCCTCGCAGTCCCACACGTCGGCGAACGCGTCATGGACGCGCTGCGCCTGGCGGCTGTCCCAGATGAGCTGGTGGTGGTACGCCTCCACGAAACCGTAGATGTGCAGTTCACGGTCCAGGTCCGACCGGAAGTTCCGGTCCGCGTACCAGGTGTCGGGCCGGTCCGGATCGAGGCCCTGGAAGTCCCAGGTGAAGTCCAGCAGGCGCTGCGCCGCGGCAGCCGGTATCGCCTCTTTCACGACGACGTAGCCGTAGGTCTGCCAGAAGGCGAAGTCCTCTTCCGACAGCACGCGCAGCGGCTGCGACTTCTTGATGTCCCGCAACGGGGTCTGCGCCAGGTACATCTCCCCGTCCGTACTGAAATAGGGGAGGTCCGATGCGGCTCGATACAGGTAGGGGTCGGACGTCGACATGCAACCACTCCAGATATGAAGGTGCTGGTTCTGGTTCTGCTTCTCGTTCTGGCCGGAAAGTTCGGGCGCGGCCGTCCGGCGGCGCGTCACGCGCGGCGGAATCATGGGCCGGGCCGGGCCGCGGAAGGATGCCGTCGGCGGACCGTGGGTCCGGCGGGACGGCTGCGGGGTGGGGGAGTTCACCCGTGCGACGGCGGATGCGGCGGCGTTGCCGCGTACGCGCTCCGGGCCCGCACCGCACGGCGGGATGCGGTCCCGCGGTGCGGTGGGTGCCGGGTGTGCGGGTGGGAGGTGGTGAGTGGGGTGCCGCCCCCTGGAATTCGCCGGGGGGGCTTCCAGATGTGGGTCTTCCGGGGCGGTGCCGGCCGGTGGGTGTGGTCCGGTGGTGCGGTCCGCCAGGTGCGGTCCGCCGGGTGCGGTCAGCCGGCCAGTACCTCGGCCGCGGCCACGCCCGACGCGGTGGTGGCTCCGTAGGTCGTGATGTGCACCGCGCCCTGGGTCGCGGAGGCCGGCAGGCCCATCTCGATCACGACGGAGTCGGGCCGCGCGGTCAGCAGGTACTTGAGGGAGTCCGTCATCCAGGTGTGCCTGCAGGCGTCCCGGACCACGACGACCAGCGGCCGTTCGGTGGCGGGGTCCAGCGCGTACTGGTCGAGTACGGTCAGATCCGCTGTCACGTCCTCCTCGTGGATCCCGACGGAGGTCGTTCCGGCCAGCCGCTCGCGCAGCGGGGCCGCGACGCCCCAGGGCGTCTCCTTGGCGATGGCGAGGTTCATCGACGGGATGAGCTCCACGACGTGCGGTGCCGTGTCGAGCGGCAGGGGCCCGCCGTCCGCCGGGGTCAGGCGCAGCGCCCGCCGGGCGGCCGCGAAGCCGATGTCGGACTTGATCCGGTGCGGCTGCGTGGCGTGGAAGATGCCGTTGGACCAGGCCGAGAACTCCTCGACGCGTGCGGCCGCTTCTCTCAGCCGCTCCTCGGACAGCTCACCGTTGTGGACGGCGGACACCAGGGCCGCGCTCAGCAGGCCGACCACCTCCGGGTCGGCGCTCTCGCCGCCGACGCACACCGCGTCGGCGCCGCCCGCCACCGCCCGCACCGTGGCGCCGTCGATACCGTAGAGACCGCTGACGGCCCCCATCTCGATGGCGTCCGTGATGACCAGGCCGTCGAAGCCCATCTCCTTGCGCAGCAGGTCGACGAGGAGGCGCGGGCTCAGCGTGGCGGGGAGGTCGGCGTCGTAGGCCGGTACCAGCAGATGGCCGCTCATGACGGCCCGTACACCGCTCTCCATGGCCGCGTGGAACGGCGGAAGCGCCTGCTCCCTGACGTCTTCGGCGGTCGCGTCGTAGCGGGGCAGCCCGAGATGGGAGTCCACCGCGGTGTCGCCGTGGCCGGGGAAGTGCTTGGCGCAGGCGGCCACTCCGGCGGACTGGAGACCGCGGATCCAGGCACCGGTGTGCCGGGCCACCAGATCCGGGGTCGAGCCGAACGACCTGACGCCGATGACCGGGTTGTTCGGATTCGAGTTGACGTCCGCACTGGGTGCGTAGGTCAGGCTGATGCCGGCGGAGTGCAGCTCGTGGCCGATGTCCCGGCCGACCGCTTCGGTCAGGTCCGTGTCGTCGATCGCGCCCAGCGCCAGATTCCCCGGGCGGGTGCTGCCGGTCAGCGACTCGATCCTGGTGACGTCGCCGGCCTCCTCGTCGATGGCGATGATGAGGTCCGGGTTCTCCGCGCGCAGTTGCCGGGTGAGCCGGATCAGCTGACCCGGGTTGGCGATGTTGCGCGAGAAGAGGACAACGCTGGACAGTCCCTCACCGATCCGGCGGAGCAGCCAGTCCGGTGCCTCGGTGCCCTTGAAGCCAGGCTGGAGGATCTTGTAGGCGAGGTGCGTCAGTTCACTGCTTGGTGTGCTGGGCAAGGTCAGCCGGGCCTTCCTGGCGTGCCGATAGGGGACCGAGCCGCCACGTGCAGGCCATGTGCTCGGCCATGTGCTTGGTCCAGACCAATTGGATAGTGGCCTGGACCAAGCGTCACGTCAAGTGCCGTGATGGTGTGCGCTCGCCCCTGTTCGCCCGGAATGACTGCCCGTCAGTACCGTTCTGTCTGCCCCGAAATGGGACCGCGGGGCTCTGGTGTTCCGGCGGGGGTGAGGGGTGGATTCCGGCACTGCGGGACTGGGTTCATGACCGAACTCGGCCCGTTCTGGCGGGAGTTCATGGCGCGCCGCGCTGCCGGATGCTCTCCTCCGCCCGGCCACCGCGCGGCACTGGCCCTGCTCGGCCCCCTGCCCGGCCCCCGGCTCGGCCGGGACGGCGATCTCGTACGGGTCCGCCGGGGCGTCCGGCAGGGCGGGGTCCGGTGTACGGAAGGCGCGCTGTTGCGGGTCGCAGGGGCCCCGGGGCCGGACGGGCCGACACGGGGCCGGGCGGCGAATGGCCCGCCGGTGGACGGCCATAGGGGGAATGCGCACTACGAGGTCATGCGCCAGCCCCCTCGCCGGGCTGCGGGCCGTCGCTGGGATTCCCCCGTGAGTGCCTGTGAACACCGCCTGCGAACCCCATGGTCACCCCGCCGTTCACCATTCAATTGAAGCCTGGAGGATCGGGATTCCTGGCTCCCTTTGCGTGCGTCCGGTTCCTGGGTTTGACGGAGACCGCAAGGCACAAATCCCCCTATACGGATGGGAAGCCTCATGTACTCCACTGAACCGGTGACGGACCGCCTGGCAACCGACCTCGACGAGGACGTCGAGGCCGCGCTCAACCCGGGCGAGGCCGAAGGCGTCTTCCGCGACTCGCGTGAGTGCGCGAGCCTGGCGCTGATCGGCGGATCGGGCGCGTTGCTGCTCTCGCCGCCGACTCCGCGCCCGAAGAAGGCGTAAGCAGTCGCACATGGACCAGTCAAGTGCGTCCTCCCGCATCGCGGGGGCTGTGCGTGACCTGGCATCCGAGGTGGTCTTCGCTCTGCAGAGCGAAGACCACCTCTCCACGGTCTGCGGCGCCGCCGGAATCGGCGAGGACGACAGAACCGGGATCGCCGCGGTCAGGGTCATCGGGGCCGATCTGCTGCTGCCGAGCCTGCTGTACGGACGTGATCCGCACCCCGGTGACATGGCGGTGCTGCAGCGTGCCGTGATCGACTTCCCGCCGCGCGCGGGCGCCCCGGCGGCGTCCGCCTGGAGCCACTGGGCGATGGCGTCGGCGCTCGGCACGCCCCGGATGGACGACGCGGTGCTGGAACCCGATACCGCGTGGCTCGAACAGGCCCCCTGGCAGGCGTTCACCCACCAGCTCTCCGTACTCGCCCCGCTCGCCCGGCCCGCTTCCGCCTCGGCGGTCAACCGGGTCGCGAGCCACCGGCCGGCCGACGTGGCCCGCGGATTCGTCCGTGCCGTACGGCGCCGCGACTGGCTCCAGACGGCCCGGGCCGGCCGCTGGCTCGCCACGCTCGACAGGGTGCCCGACACCCTGGGCCTGGCCGCCGGCCTGGACTTCGTCCAGCTCATGGGCGGTCAGGACCCCCGGGTGGCCCTTCATCTGCGCGCGGCCGGACTGATCAGGTCGGGACAGGCGCGGTGACGGCGGCCCCGGAAGCGGGAACCCCGCGAACACAGCCCCTGGGCCCCGGACTTGTGCACGGTGTCGCGGGCGCCGCCCTGGACTGGGTGCGGGACAACCGCTCCGGCTTCGTGCTGCCCGACGACGTCCTCGAACCCCACACCGACGTCAACCGCACCATGAAGCCCCTGGGCGAACTGGCGCAGCTGTGCACCACGGTCCGCCGCCGCACCCACCCCGACGACCCGCACCGTGCGGCGGCTGCCGCTCTCGTACGGTTCGCCTGGGAGCAGGTCCGCGAGGGGGAGCTGCTCCTCGACCTGGCCCGTAACGAGCCGTTCGCCACGTATCCCTTCGAGATCTACGCGGCCTTCGCGGGCGAAGGGCTGCGCCACGAGGGCTTCGAACGCCTCGCCTCCGTCGTCGCCGCCACCCGGGGCTGGGCGCTCACCGAGCAGCACGCCAACCGCGAGCTGGGGCTGCTCAACTCCGAGCGGCGGATCGGCGTTCCCGCGCATACGGCGGCGGACCCGGTGCTGCGCCGCACCTGGCTCGGCGGGCTGCCCGAGCCGTGGGCCTTCGAGCGCGCTTCCGGGTACGCGCTGACGCATGTGGTGTTCCACCTCACGGACTGGGGCAACGCCCCGCAGCGGATGCCGTACGACGTCGCCGGGTATCTCGGCACCTGGCTCCCGGCGTGGATCGACGGCTGCTTCGAGAACGGCCAGTGGGACCTGGGCGGCGAGCTGCTCGCCGTCGCCGCCTGTCTGCCGGGCCCGCCGCCGGTGGAGCTGGTGGAGACCTGCTGGCCGGTGCTCGCCGCCGTACAGGACGGCACGGGCGCCGTCCCCGAGACGGGCCCGCCGCTCGTACGGGGCGGGGGAGGGCACCAGGCCGGCGAGCCGGGAGCCGCAGCCGATGCCGATGCCGATGCCGATGCCGATGCCCGCGAGGCTCCGCGTGAGTTCCTGAACTGCTACCACTCGACGCTGGTCACGGCCTTCGCGGCCGCGCTGACCCTGGCCCGGCACAGCCCGGCCGGCCCACCGGACGGAGGCGCCGCATGAACGACGGCGAGCAGACAGCAGACGCGGCAGCCGGTACCGGCACGGGCACAGGCCCGGGCAGTACAGGCACAGGCCCGGGAGCAGCCACCGCCACCGGCATCCGGCAGATCCACGAGGTCGGATCACGCGCCCTGGAGTGGCTGTACGCCCACCGCGACGGCTTCCGCCTGGAGGACGACCCGGACCCGGAGACCGGCGCGCTGGACCGCTTCAAGCCGCTCGGCGAGCTGGCCCTCATCGGGAAGGTCATCTTCCGCGAGGGCGTCGCGGGCTCGAAGCAGGCCACGACCGCGCACAAGCTGCTGGACCACGCCTGGCACGAACTGCTGGAGTCCGGGGCCAGGCTCGCCGAGGGCCAGACCCATGAACCGCTGTCGCCGGTGCCCTTCGAGGTCTACGTACCGTTCAAGGAGCTCGGCTACAGCAACCCGCAGGTCGAGGCCGCCGCCCGGCTCAACCACCGGCTCGTCAGCCGGCAGGTGCTGGAAGTGCTGCCGGTCCGCCGGCTCGGGCTCTCCGCCATGGAGCGCCGCTTCGGTCTCCCGCCCGCCGTGCCGGAGGACGAGGCCGCCGCCCGCACCTGGCTCGCGCACCGCCCGGAGCCGTGGACGGTGGAGGGCCACATCGGCTACGACATCACGCACACGGTCTTCCACCTGACCGACTGGGGTGAGAATCCCTCCGGTCTGCCCCCTGCCGTCGCCGACTATCTGGCCCTCTGGCTGCCGGTCTGGCTGGACGACTGGCTCGACCTCGGGCGGTGGGACCTGCTCGGCGAACTGCTCGTCGTGGACGCCTGCTTGCCGCAACCGACGCTGGACCCGGCGGCCTGGCGCGGCTTCGCGGCCGCCCAGCAGCCCGACGGTGCGATGCCGGTACGGGGCCCGATGCCCGAGGGCGACGCGGAGTACGTCTTCGATCTCGTCTACCACCCGACCCTGGTGGCCGCGTTCGCCTCCGCGCTGGCGCTCTCCCGAGCCATGGCGGACCTGACCGCACCGGCCCCTTCATGACAGGAACGGAACCGGGGCCGGGACCTGAGACGGAGGCGACGGAGACACAGACACAGTCACAGATGCGGACACGGACACGGACACGGACGCGGACACGGACCGGCATCGCCGCCCGCCTGGCCGCCGCCGCGCAGGCCGTCGACACCCCGGGCATCGTCATCGCGGTGAGCCACCGTGGCCACCGCACGGTCCACTGCGGGGGCAGCGCCCCTCCGCCGGCCGTCCCGCGCGACCAGCAGCGGTACGAGATCGGCTCGGCGTCGAAGACGTTCACCGGCCTCCTCCTCGCGGAACTCGTAGGCACCGGCCGCCTCTTGTACGACGACGTGGCCGCCCACCACCTGGCGCCGGGCCGGACGCCGGACACCGCCCCCAGGAACCCGGCGACCCTGCGGCACCTGATCACGCACACCGCCGGGCTGCCCGCGCTGCCGGCCGACTTCTACCCGCAGGCGGTCCGGCGCTGGTCGACCGACCCGTACGGGGGCTACCCGGCCGAACGCGTCGTGGCCGCCTACCTCCGCACCCGGCCACGCCACCGCCCGGGCACCCGCTGGCACTACTCCAACTTCGGCGCCTCGGTCCTGGGCCACACCCTCGCCGCCGCGACGGCCACCCCGTGGGAGGAGCTGATCACCCACCACGTCCTGGCCCCGCTCGGCCTGACCGACACCCGCCTGCACCCGGAGGGCACACCCGGCGCGGGCGCTGACGGGCCGTGCGCCGACGGCCCGTGCGCCGGCGGCGCGGATACGGGCGGACCGGCCCCGGGCCGGCCGGGCGCCGACGCCACGGGGCACCGCCCGAACGGCGTCACTCCCGTACCGGGTCTGGTCATGGGCGGCTTCCAGCCCGCAGGCGCCGTGCGCGCGACCCCCAGCGACCTCCTGACCTACCTGGAAGCACACCTGGATCCGTCCGGCACCCCGCTGGAGACCGCCCTCCACGCGGTCCGCCGCCCCGTACTCCGCCGTGGGCTGGGCCACCGCCACACCCACACCCTCACCTGGTTCCAACACCCCTCGCCGCAGGGCCCGTTGTACTTCCACGCGGGCGCCACCACCGGCCAGCAGGCCTTCCTCGGCTTCCGGCCGGCCACACACACGGCGGTGGTGGCCGTGGCCACCCGCCGTATCCGCCTCCGGGACACGTTCATCGCGACGGCGTACGCACTGCTCAGCGAGGAATCCGGCTGAGTCGCGGCCGCACTCGCAATAATTCCTGGATGAGGGCCGGTTGAGGAACAAGGGGATTCGGGTGATCCCCACAGGCCGCGAGGATCAGGCCGAAATGGCCGGCCCTTCGAGGCGATGTGCCGGCTATCCGATTTCTGATATCGGTGCCCGGGTGTCGTGACATCCACTATGTGGAGGTTACTTTCCGAACTTATGCCATCACGTGTAGTGTTTGGCGCGCCGCTGTCGAACGCGGCCGTATTTCCGTGAACGTCTGCTCTGCACACCCCGATGGGAATGAGTAGCCAATGTCCACAGGCACTTTCACAGCACACGGTCCGGACCGGACTGGATGGCACGCTGTGCCAGGTCGCCCGCCGACTGACCCCGCGGTGACCGTCGAACCGATTTCCCGCGGGCGATGGATGCTCGCGGCTCAGGGGTATGTCCCCGTCTCGGTGCACCAGACATCCTCAGAGGTCCACCTCGTGTTCGCGCCTTCCCCGGAACCGGAGGCCATTCCCGGGTACATGGCTGAAAGAGCCGAATCGGCCGCGCCCCCGGAACCCCTTACGGACCCCATCCAAGTCGACCACGATGCACGCACGGTGCATGTCGCGGGGCGTCAACTCGAACTGCCCAAGCTGGAGTTCGACCTGCTGGCATATTTCATTTCCCGGCCGCTCCACGTCCATACGCGCCATCGGCTCATCGCTGCGATCTGGCCCGATTCGGCAGGCAGTGAACGAACGGTGGACGTACATGTCGCCCGTCTGCGCCGACGCCTCGGCCCGCAGTACCGAAAGGCCATCGCGACGGTTGTCGGCGTGGGCTACAAGTACGTTCCGGCCCTCGCGGGGTAACCAGCGGCTCCCTCTACCCGCGCCGCCGCGCGGACGCCGCCGCCTTGGCGAGGAACGGGGGCAGGACGTTCGCCGCGAACCGGTGCAGCGGTGGGCGGCTGCGGGGTGTCGTGGCCGGGCCGGGTGTGCGGGCTGTCGTGGTCCGCGGTGGTGCGGGGTGGCGGGACACGGGCTGCGGCGGGAGCTGCGCCTTCTTGCCGCTGATGCGGATGAGCGGTTCGCCCGCGACGGACTCCTCGCCGTGCCAGAGGTCCTTGCGGGTCGCGAGCCAGGCCGCCAGTTCGGCGCGCAGGGCGGTGGGGTCGCCCCAGGTCCCGTAGAGCTTGGTGCCGGTGATGCAGAGGACGTGCAGACCCCCGCTGGTCACGGCCTGCCAGGCCGCTGCGGCGACGCCGGGGCAGTGCTCGGCGCGGAAGTCGTCCAGGACGACGACGCCGTACGGCTTCAGTACCGCGCGGGCCGTCGCGATGTCGGCGTGGACGTGTTCGTACAGATGCGAGGCGTCGACATGCACGAAGCGGCAGCTGCCGTCGGCCACCCGGCCGGGCACCATCGACGACAGGCCCTGCAGGACGGTCGGCAACTCGTCGTGGAAGGACAGGTAGTTCGCCTCGAACGCCCGCCGGGTGAGTGTGGAGTACGACTTGGCCATCTCGGCGTCGTTCGCGGAGTCGTCGGCGGGGCCGTCGAACAGGTCGCAGACGGTGAAGCGTTCGCCGGGGCGCAGATAGGAACCGGTGAAGATCGCGCTCTTGCCCATGTACGCGCCCACTTCCAGCAGGTCGCCGGCCTCGGCGAGGCCCTTCTGCCGGGTCAGGAGCCAGTCGAAGAGCAACTGGTCCGCCGCGAAGAACCACCCCTTCACCTCGTCCAGCCCGGCGGGGGCCGGAAGCTGCTCGGTGTCGTCCGCGGACATGTGGTCCGAAGGGCTGCTGCCCGACGGCGTTGCGCCGGGTGTGCTGCTGGTCATGAGGGATCCGTTCGGAGATCGCTGAACCCGCCAGTACGTGTGCGTCGCGCGCCGGACGCGCCGCGCTGTGGGTTCGGCGGGCCGCGCCGGCTGCCCGAGAGCCTGGTGGCTTCCGGTGTCGTCGCGGTGAGATCCACCCGTCCGCCCCGTGAATGGGCGGTGCAAGGCCGGGTCGTGCTTAACGTACATTGATGTATGATACGTCTTTGTATGTAGCGAGAAGTGAGAAGTGATACGGGGCCTCCATGGACTTCTACGGACGCCGATACGTCTTCGACGATCTGCACCGCCGTCTGGACCGAATCCGGGAGACCGGCACCGGCCAGTTGCTTGCCGTGCGGGGGCGGCGTCAGGTGGGGAAGTCCCGCCTCTTCACGCGCTTCGTCGAGCGGGCCGGACTCCCGTACCTCTACTTCACGGCTGTCAAGAACGCGCCACCGACGGCCCAGCTGCAGACCCTCACCGCAGACATGCACACGTCGACCACTCCGCTCAAGGACGCCGAGACGCTGTTCGCCGCTCCGCCGGCGGACTGGCGGGACGCACTCGGCCGTATCGCCGTCGCCTGCCGGGACACTCCATCCGTCGTGGTCATCGACGAGTTCCCCTGGGCGGCCGGCGTTGATCCCACCCTTGAAGGGCAGCTGCAGAACGCCTGGGACCGGCAGCTTGAGCACGCGCCCGTACTCTTCGTGCTGATCGGTTCCGACGTCACCATGATGGAACGGCTCACCGAGCACGACAGGCCGCTGTACGGACGGGCGAAGAACCAGACGATCTCGCCGTTCAATCCGGCCGAGTGCGCCGAGGCGTTGGGGCCTGACACCGACCCCATGGCAGCGTTCGACGCCGCTCTGGTCACCGGCGGTTACCCCCGGCTGGTGGCGGACCGGGCGCGCGTGGCGAGCACCGCGACTTTTGTGCACGAGCAGCTGGGCGACGAGAACAGTGATCTCGCGGTCATGGGGCAGCGCTCACTGGACGCCGAATTCCCTGACGCCCAGCAGGCCCGGCGGGTGCTTTCGGCGATCGGCGGTACGGAGGTCGGTTCCGGCACCTTCAGCCAGGTCGTCGGCAGGCTCCCGGAGGCGGGGACCACCGCGCAGACCGCGGTGACGCGTGCGATAAGAGTGCTTTCGGAGAAGGGGGTCGTGGCTGTCGACGTCCCCGTCGGAAGCAGCCCCGGCAGCAGGCTGCGCCGTTACCGCATCGCCGACCCATGTCTCCGGTTCTGGTTCCGCTTCGTCGAGGAGCAACTGCCCCACATCGCGCGGGGGCGCCCGGACATCGCCCGCAGCGCTTTCGACCGGGGCTGGCCGAGTTGGCGGGGCCGGGCGGTCGAACCGCTGGTCCAGGACGCGGTGTCGCGCCTCAGCCTCGGAATGCCCGGTCTTCAGGGAGCGGGTCAGGCCGGCAGCTGGTGGAACCGTGACAACAGCGTCGAGTACGACATCGCCCTGCCGGCCGCCGCCGGGAGGGAAGTGCTGCTCGTCGGGTCGGTGAAGTGGCGCGAGAACAAGCGGTTCGGCGCACGGGACCTGGACCGTCTCGCCGATGCGCGGCACCGAGTCCCCGGCGCCGACACTGCCCGGCTGCTGGCGGTGTGCCCGGCCGGGCTCGCCGACGGCGTACGCCCGGACCTCGCACTCACCCCCGCCGACCTGCTGTCCGCCTGGCAGAACTGACCGCCGCGGCAACTCCACTCCCCGCAGCCGGTGTTGCGGCGGTGAGCGGCGGGCCTGCGGCCGTCGTCGGCGCGGCAGCTCCCCGGCCGGGTCCCCGGCGCCGCACTCCCCGTACGACCGCCGCCCCGATCAGCAGGGCCAGCGCCAGACCCCCCACCGCCGAGCCGATCCGCAGTCCGGGCGGGCGGAAACCGCAGCTCACGCTTGTCGCGTCGCCGGTCAGCGGTACCGCCACCAGGCCCAGATACGAGCGCGCCGGGTGGTCGGCCCCGTGGCCCGTGTGGCACTGCCAGCCGGAGATACGGGGCATCGCGAACACCGCGGTTCCCTTTGAACCCGGCGGGAGTTGGGCCCGTACCCCGTCGTCCGTGACCTGGACCGAGGTCGCGCCCGTCTCCGTCAGATGGTTCACCGCGCGGGCCAGTTCCGGGCGGGACAGGCAGCCCGTCCTGCCGTGCGGGTGCGGGGTGACCGCCGCGCCGCCCGGAGCCCGGCCCATCGGCTGGAGTGCGGCGCGCCGGCCCCGCTGACCGCCGCGCAGTTCCACCGGTTCGCCGCTGCCCAACTGGGCGGAGCCCGTGAAGTCCGGTGCCGAGTAGAAGACGTCGGTACCGGCCGGGCACTTGTCCGCGTACGTGTACACGTCCGCGCCGAGCAGCAGTTCCTGGTTCCGGAACGGGGAGCGTCCGAAGTGCGGCGCCGGGCCCGGCGGCCGTACCGTCACCAGCGGAGGCGCGGCCGCCCGCGTCACCGTCACGGCACCGGCGCCCTTCGGGTCCGGCGCCGACCGCACCCGCGCGCCCACCGAGAAGATCGCGTCCGTCACCGGGTTGTCCAGCGACTGTATGTTCCGCCCCCGCGAGGTCCAGCCGGCCCCCAGCGCGGCCATCGTCCGGGTGTACGGGTCCGGCGTCATGCTGCTGTAGTACGAGCCGCCCTCCCCGCCGACCAGCAACGGGTCGTTCCCGGTGGTCTGCTGGCGCCCCGGGTCGGTGCGGTAGTGCGGCCAGCCGTCGGCCCGGGCGACCGCTGCCGCCTCATCGTCCAGGTGGCGGCCCCAGGGCGCGTAGTCGTCGAGCCGGTGGATCTTGACCCGGTCCGCGTACGCCGTCGTCGCGGCCGCCTGACCCGCCTGCGCCCCCACGAGCAGCAGCACGGCGACGACCGGCTGCCAGCGACGGACCCGCACCCCGGGCCGCGCGTCGCCGGTCCGCCCGGTGCCCGGTTGCCGCCCCGCCCTCCTCAGCAGCACCAGCCCGGCCACCGCCGCGGCCAGGCCGAGTCCGAAGAGCGGATACGTATATACAGTCACCGTCCGCGAGAAGGCGGCGAAGGCCGCCCCCACGGTGAGCACCCCCGCCCCGCCGGCCAGGGCCCGGCCGCCCGGCACCCCGTACGAGAGCGCTGTCCAGGCCGCGATCACCAGCAGGCCGCTCAGGACGAACGTCTGCCGGTACGGGCTGCCGTTCGGCGTCGCGAACACATGCCAGAACAGATGCGTGGGCTTCCACTGCATCGACAGCGCGACCAGCACCACGAGCCCCGTCCACGCGGCCCGCTCCCGGCGCGGCACCGCCCGGTGGAAGGCCAGCGCGCAGACCAGCAGCAGGGTGCCCGTGCCGAGGAACAGCGCGGGCGTGGAGAAGCTGTACGTGGCGGGGAGCGTGCGCGCGAACACATCCGTCCAGGAGGCGGGCGCGAAGTTCCGGGTCCAGCCCGGGTACGCGTGCCGGGTCCCGAGGAAGACCGTACAGAGGAGCGGGGCCGAGAGGCCGATGCCGAGCAGGACCGTTCCGGCCGCCCGGAGCAGCACCCGGACCGGACGGTGCGCTCCCGTCCCCTCTCCCCTGATCAGCAGCAGCCGTACCAGCAGCACCAGCGCCGCCCCGATGGTCGCCATGTACGCGGTGTAGAAGTTCGCGGTCCAGGCGAGCGCGACGACCACCGGTCCGAGGAGCGGCCGGCGCCCGTTCCGCACCCACTCGCCGACCAGGCACAGCAGCGGGAAGGCGACCAGCCCGTCCAGCCACATCAGGTTGTACGACGCCTCCAGGACCGACCAGCCGCAGAGCGCGTACGAGGCGCCGAGCAGCCCGGCCGCCCACCAGCGGCCGGGCCGCAGCGTGAGGAGCAGTGAGGTCATCGCCGCCGAGGCCGCCGCCATCTTGAGCAGGGTGACCACATACACCGCGAGGTCGATCCGGTCCTTCGGGAAGGCCGCCACAAGCAGCGCGAACGGGCTGCTCAGATACGTCCCCAGATCCGGCAGGAAGGACGTGCCGAACCCCGACTGCCAGTTGAGCAGCAGCCCGCCGTGCGCCCTGCCGTGCAGCAGATCCTGGAGGTGGGCGTGGAAGGGGATGTACTGGTTGCCCAGGTCGCTGATGCTCCGGTGGCGCGGACCGTAGGGATAGATACGGGCGGCGGCGTCCCCGGTGCACACGGCCAGTACGGTGAGCAGCGTGGCCAGTACGGTGGCACGAAGGCGGGGTGTCACTGCCGGACGGCGGGGTCTCATGCCCCGAATATGGCAGTGAATACGCGGAATTGGCCTGGAATATGGTGAGTTCACTCAGCCGTCACCGGGACTTCAACTTCACCGGGGGCCGGGTGTGTCCTCCTGTACCCCTGCCCGCACTCCCGTCCTCTCGCCTCTTCTCCCCTTCTCTCCCTTCCTCCCGCTTTCAGGAGCGCGTACGCAGATGAACACCGCACGGCTGGCCCCTACGGCGAAGCTGGGCCAGCTGGTCCGCTTCGCTCTCGTCGGTGTGGTGAACACCGGTACGTACTACGGCTGTTACCTGCTCCTGCTCACGCGGCTCCCGTACCTCGCCGCGCACACCGTCGCCTTCTGCCTCAGCATGGTCGGCTCCTTCTTCATGAACGCCCGGTTCACCTACCGGATCCGGCCGACCTGGCGGAAGTTCCTGCTCTTCCCGCTGACCAACGCGGCCAACTTCGTGATCACCACCGGTGGGGTGTACCTGCTGGTGGACGTGGCCGGCCTCAGCGCCTCCTACGCACCACTGGTCGCGGCGGCTGCCGCCATTCCGCTCACTTTTGTCATCTCGCGGACGATCATGCTCCGCCCCGACAACCGGGAAGCCCCTGAATCGTTGGTCGAACCAGTGGCCCCCGCCACGCCAAGTGCCTAACATCGATCAACGCAAGGCCTTGTGCCCACCCGTCACCCGGCCGCCACCCCGCAAGGAGGCGCCGGGCGCCGCACCCGAGTTAGCACAAACTCGCCGCCAGGAGGCTCCTTTGCACCGCCGCCGTCGCACTGCGCTCTCCGTATCCGCCGCGCTCGTCGCCGCAGCCCCGCTCCTCGCCGCCTGCGGCAGCCAGCCCCATCCGGGCGCCGCGGCCGTCGTGGGCAAGGACCGGATCACGGTCGCCGCCCTGCAGACGCAGGTGAACGACGTACGCGCGGCGCAGAACAAGTCCCCGCAGGCCGCCGAGCTGATCAGGAGCAGCAACAACCTCAGTGGCATGAAGCTCGGCAACATGATCTTCGACCGGGTGCTCGCGAAGGCGGCGGCGGACGCCGGGGCGAAGGTCACCCGCAAGGACATCCAGGACGCGCGCGCCCAGCTGGTCAAGCAGGCCGGCAGCGAGCAGCGGCTCCAGCAGGTCTACCTCCAGCAGAACGGCATCGCACCCGGCCAGATCGACCAGGCGCTCCAGGAGCAGGTCACCGCGTCGAAGCTGGCCGAGAAGCTGGGCGCCTCCCTCAGCACTCCGCAGGGCCAGAGCGCCGTGCTCCAGGCGATGATGAAGACGTCCAAGGCGCTGGGCGTGGACGTCAATCCGCGCTACGGGGTCTGGGACGCCAAGAAGAGCCAGCTCGGCGCGTACAAGACGCCGTGGATCACCCAGGTCACCAGGGAACAGGCCGACACGTCCGCCGGAACCGGAGTCAGCGCGGCGGGGTAGTTTCGACGGGTGACCGCTGAAAACACCCCTGACGCCACCGGCTCCGCGCCCGCCTTCGCCGCCGTTCCCGAGGCGCTCGACGCCCCCGGCCGGGTCGTCCTGCTCACCACCAGCCACCGGGTCGCGCCGGGGCTGCTGTCCTGGCCGGCCTGGCAGCTGCTGCACACGGCGGACCGGGTGCTCTGCGTGGACCCCGAGCACCCGCAGCTGCCGTATCTGCGTGAGGCGGGGGTGACCGTCGAGCACGCGGCGCCCGACGCGCACCAGCTGGTCGAGGAGTGCGCGGGCGGCCGCACGGTCGTCGTCCTCCCCTCGGGCGAGGGCGACCGGCAGCTGACCGACGGGCTGGCCAGGCTCGCGGGCAGCGGCCGGGTGCGGATGCCGGACCTGGAGCTGCTGCCCGGTTCGTACGATCTGCCGGGGGCCCGCCTGCTCGACCTGGTGCAGGTGATGGACCGGGTGCGGCGCGAGTGCCCGTGGACCTCCCAGCAGACCCACCGGGGGCTCGCCAAGTACCTGATCGAGGAGGCGTACGAACTCGTCGAGGCGATCGAGGACGGCGACCGCGACGAACTGCGCGAGGAGCTCGGGGACGTGCTGCTCCAGGTCGTCTTCCACGCGCGGATCGCGCAGGAGGGCACCGGGGAGGAGGGGGACGAGCCGTTCTCCATCGACGATGTCGCGGGCGGCCTGGTCGAGAAGCTGATCCACCGCCACCCGCATGTGTTCGGTGACGAGACGGCGGAGACCGCCGAGGAGGTCCACGCCCACTGGAACCGCACCAAGGCGATCGAGAAGCAGCGGGCGTCGGTGACGGACGGCGTCCCGGTCGGTCAGCCGGCCCTCGCGCTCGCGGCGAAGCTGACGTCCCGGGTGCGGGGCTCGGAGCTCGACGTGCCGCTCCCGGCGGGGGAGGGCGTCGGCTACCGGTTGCTCGCCCTGGCCGCGAGCGCGGAGGCGGCGGGCACGGACCCGGAGGCCGCGCTGCGCGCCGCGGCGCGGGCGTACCGGGACGCGATCCGGGCCGCGGAGAGCGCGGCAGCGGGTACGGCTACCGTCGAGGAGTGACCGACAACAGCACCGCAGGCCCGGCCCCCACCCTTTTCACCTGGGAGTTCGCGACCGACCCGTACCCCGCGTACGCCTGGCTCCGCGAGAACGCGCCCGTCCACAGGACCGCGCTCCCGAGCGGGGTGGAGGCCTGGCTCGTGACGCGGTACGCGGACGCGCGGACGGCACTCGCCGAGCCCCGGCTGTCGAAGAACCCCGCGCACCACGCGGAGTCCCCGCACGCCAAGGGCAAGACCGGCATTCCGGGCGAGCGCAAGGCGGAGCTGATGACGCATCTGCTGAACATCGACCCGCCGGACCACACCCGGCTGCGGCGTCTGGTCTCCAAGGCGTTCACCCCGCGCACCGTCGCGCTCTTCGCACCGCGCGTGCAGGAGCTGACGGACCAGCTGATCGACGCCTTCGTGGCGAGGAGCGCGGGAGAAGAAGGGGGAGAGGAGGAGCCCGAGGGAGAGCCCCGGGAAGAACCCCGGGGAGGGACCCGGGCGGAGGCCGGGGGACAGGCCCGGGGGCAGGCCGGGGGCCAGGCCGACCTCATCCATGACTTCGCCTTTCCGCTCCCCATCTACGCCATCTGCGACCTGCTCGGCGTCCCCCGTGAGGACCAGGACGACTTCCGCGACTGGGCGGGCATGATGATCCGTCACGGCGGCGGGCCGCGCGGCGGGGTCGCGCGGTCGGTCAAGAAGATGCGGAACTACCTCGCCGAACTCATCCACCGAAAGCGGGAGAACCCCGGCGACGACCTCATCTCCGGGCTCATCAGGGCGAGCGACGACGGCGAGCACCTGACCGAGAACGAAGCGGCGGCGATGGCGTTCATCCTGCTCTTCGCCGGGTTCGAGACGACGGTCAACCTCATCGGCAACGGTATGTACGCGCTGCTCCGCAATCCGGACCAGCGGGCGCGCCTGGAGGCGTCACTGGCGGCGGGCGAGACCGGCCTCCTCGCCACCGGTGTGGAGGAACTCCTGCGGTACGACGGGCCGGTGGAGCTGGCGACCTGGCGGTTCGCCACCGAGGCGCTGACCCTGGGCGGGCAGTCCATCGCGGAGGGCGATCCCGTACTGGTCGTGCTGGCCGCCGCCGACCGCGATCCCGAGCGCTTCGCCGAGCCCGACACACTCGACCTCTCACGCACCGACAACCAGCATCTGGGGTACGGGCACGGCATCCACTACTGCCTCGGCGCGCCCCTCGCCCGGCTGGAGGCGCAGACCGCGCTCGCCACACTGCTGCGCCGTCTGCCGGACCTGCGACTTGCGGCAGAACCTGGCGATTTGCGCTGGCGTGGCGGGCTCATCATGCGGGGATTGCGCACGCTTCCGGTGGAGTTCGGTACGCCGCCGAACTGACGGCCTGACCGGTGCATGACTGACGGGGTGTCAAGAACGTGACTTTCATGTGATCTCCACTGCATCGACTTGTGACTGGTGTTCGAGTGCGGCTACGTTCACCCCTCGACTCATCCGTCACACGGAAGGCCACCGCATGCGCACCGGGAACGGTCGGCACCGCCGCCCCCGTCAGGCCCCAGCTCTTGTCGTAGCGGCAGGAGTTACGGGCTCGGCCATCGCCCTTCCGCTGCTGGCGTCGACCGGCGCCCACGCGGCTGACGCCACGACCTGGGACCGGGTGGCGCTGTGTGAGAGCGGCGGCATCTGGAGCACCGACCTCAACAACGGGCACTACGGCGGCCTCCAGTTCTCGCAGGCGACCTGGGACAAGTACGGCGGCGGGCAGTACGCGGCCCGCCCCGACCTGGCCAGCCGCTCCCAGCAGATAGCCGTCGCCCAGAAGGTGTACGCGGCCGAGGGTGCGACCCCCTGGGCCAGTTGTGCGGCCATCGCCGGGCTGACGAAGGACGACGCGGACACGGCCACGGTGGACCCGGGCTCCCCGGACACCGCGAGCCCCAGCCCCACGAAGCCGTCCGCGTCCACCAAGCACCCGTCGGGCGCGGACACGGGTGCGGACGGTTCGAAGGGGACGCCGTCCACGCGGACGCCGTCGAAGCAGGCGAGTCCGAGCCCGTCCGATTCCCCCTCGGGCCCTCCGTCGGGTTCCCCTTCCGGATCGCCGACCCCATCATCACCGTCATCTCCGGCATCTGACCCTTCATCGGATGCATCGGACTCTTCCAGCAATTCGGGCCATTCGGGTTCTTCGGATACTTCGGGCTCCAGTACATCCGTCACGCCCGGCCCGTCGGACTCCGCGTCTCCCGCCCCTTCCGGCTCGGCGCACTCGGGGGTCGGCAGGCACCGGGGCGGCGAGGCCGCGGGCGACTCCGGTGCGAGCCATGACGAGACCGGCCGGCACGCTTCACGCGGCGGGGAGACGTCCCGGGATGACGCCCGTACGGACGGCAGCTACACCGTCCGCGCGGGTGACAACCTCTGGTCCATCGCGGAGGCGCACGATCTGCCCGGCGGATGGCCCGCGCTCTACGCGGCGAACCATCGGACCGTCGGAGGCGATCCGGACTTCATCGTTCCTGGCCAGAGCCTTGATCTCGACCGAAACCAGGGGTAGTTCGGGATTGTATGTCCGCTTCTGTTCGAGTGAGACATGACTCTCGTCGGCCCTGCTGAATGTCCGGACTGTCCGCCCGGCGTACGCCGTCCCTCACCTGCAGAAACGGGTAACGCGGGGTCGTAAACCAGGGATTTCTCCCCCGATGTTCATCTTTGAATATCGGGGGGTCCTGTGATTACGGTCAGACCGCTCGCACCGCGGGCCTCTTCGATCGCCACGCCGAATCCTGCCATCGGTCGAAGGGAAGCAGTTGACGCTAAGAAGCGCCGCAGGCAGGAGCGGGGGACCCAGGTAAGCGCCGGGGCCGGCCGTCCGTTCAGAGTCAGAGAACGGCACGAACCGGGACCGGCTTGGGGTGAAGCTGTGCGCTAGGTCGCGCAGCCGGGCAACTCATTGGCCCGAACCCGACAGCTCACCTCGTAGGCGTCGGTGAGGAGATCCGTCATGCTGTTTTCCAGCAAGTCCAAGCACCGTCGCCCCTCGAAGGCCGTTCGCGTCGCCACGCTCGCCGGTGTTGCCGGTGCCGCTGTGGCCGTTCCGCTGATCGGGGCGACCTCGGCCTCCGCCGCTTCGGTCTCCACCTGGGACGCCGTCGCGCAGTGCGAGTCCGGTGGTAACTGGTCCACCAACACGGGCAACGGCTACTACGGCGGCCTCCAGTTCAACAACTCCAGCTGGGCCGCCGCCGGCGGTACGCAGTACGCCCCGCGTGCCGACCTCGCCACCAAGGGCCAGCAGATCGCCACCGCCGAGAAGCTTCTCGCCATGCAGGGACCGGGCGCCTGGTCCTGCGCCGGTGCCGGCAACCTGACCAGCGGCGGTCCGAGCCCGGACGTCTCCACCGGTTCGAACAGCGGCTCCTCCTCGTCGAGCGCCGGCCAGCAGAGCAGCCACAGCGACCAGCAGTCCGCTTCGCGCAGTGAGGCCCGCACCAGTGCGCCGGCCGCCCCGAAGCACGCCGCTCCCCGCCACGCCGCGCCCACCACGGTCCAGAAGGGCGACGGCGAGTACAAGGTCAAGGCCGGCGACACCCTCGCCAAGATCGCCAAGGCCGAGCACGTCTCCGGTGGCTGGAAGAAGGTCTACGACCTGAACAAGGACATCGTGAAGGACGCCAACCTGATCTTCCCCGGTCAGCAGCTCCACCTGAGCTGATATCAGCTCTCCCCAGCACCCCCGGCCCGGCGCGACTCCCCCGTACGCGCCGGGCCGGGGGTCTCTCCGCCGGAGCCGCGTCCTGGTTCGTCCCGCGGCCCGTCCGGGGAGGGTGGCGTGGTCACCATCTGGTAAATTTGGTGACTTTCACACCGTCATACAAGCTTTTGGGCCCTTTTTCGTCCCAGGGTCCGGGCGCCCTGCCGGCTGATGGCTCCGAGCCGGTTAGGCTCATGCCGCAAGGCCACAGAGACCCTGCGCCCATAGCGTCACATCCCAGAAGGAGATGCTAGTGCCGTCCATCGACGTCGTCGTAGCCCGGGAAATCCTGGACTCCCGAGGCAACCCCACGGTCGAGGTCGAGGTCGGCCTCGACGACGGCAGCACGGGCCGTGCCGCCGTCCCGTCCGGCGCCTCCACCGGTGCGTTCGAGGCCATCGAGCTCCGCGACGGTGACCCCAACCGTTACCAGGGCAAGGGTGTCGAGAAGGCAGTCCTCGCCGTCATCGAGCAGATCGGGCCGGAGCTCGTCGGCTACGACGCCACCGAGCAGCGCCTGATCGACCAGGCGATGTTCGACCTGGACGCGACGGAGAACAAGGGCTCGCTCGGCGCCAACGCCATCCTCGGCGTCTCGCTCGCCGTGGCGCACGCCGCGTCCGAGGCTTCCGACCTCCCGCTCTTCCGCTACCTGGGCGGCCCGAACGCGCACCTGCTGCCCGTTCCGATGATGAACATCCTGAACGGCGGGTCGCACGCCGACTCCAACGTCGACATCCAGGAGTTCATGATCGCGCCGATCGGCGCCGAGTCCTTCTCGGAAGCGCTGCGCTGGGGCGCCGAGGTCTACCACACCCTCAAGAAGGTCCTGAAGACCAAGGGCCTGTCGACCGGTCTCGGCGACGAGGGCGGCTTCGCGCCGAACCTGGAGTCGAACCGCGCCGCCCTCGACCTCATCCTCGAGGCCATCAAGGAAGCCGGTTACGCGCCGGGCAAGGACATCGCGCTCGCGCTCGACGTCGCCGCCTCCGAGTTCTACAAGGACGGCAAGTACGAGTTCGAGGGCAAGTCCCGCTCGGCCGCCGAGATGACCGAGTACTACGAGGAGCTCGTCTCCGCGTACCCGCTCGTCTCCATCGAGGACCCGCTGTACGAGGACGACTGGGACGGCTGGAAGGTCATCACCGACAAGCTGGGCGCCAAGGTCCAGATCGTCGGCGACGACCTCTTCGTCACCAACCCGGAGCGGCTGGCCCGCGGTATCGAGGAGGGCTCCGCCAACGCCCTGCTTGTCAAGGTCAACCAGATCGGTTCGCTGACCGAGACCCTGGACGCCGTCGAGCTCGCGCAGCGCAACGGCTTCAAGTGCATGATGTCGCACCGTTCCGGCGAGACCGAGGACGTCACCATCGCCGACCTCGCGGTCGCCGTGAACTGCGGCCAGATCAAGACCGGCGCCCCGGCCCGCTCGGACCGCGTCGCCAAGTACAACCAGCTGCTGCGCATCGAGGAGATCCTCGACGACGCGGCGGTCTACGCGGGCCGTTCGGCGTTCCCGCGCTTCCGCTCCAGCTGACACAGTGACGCAGCCGGAGAGCAGCTGAATCGAACGAAGAACAGCTGACACGGCCGAAGAACTGAATAAAGAGCTGAATCAGCAGCAAAGGCGCAGCCACGCGCAGCCGTCCCCGTCCCCGGTCCCGTACCGTGTCCGGGGACGGACGTGCGTGTGTAACGGGGAGGCGGCATGGCAGGGAACCGGGACCGGTTCTCCACCGCGACCAGACTCAAGGTGCTCGGTGAGCAGACCGCGGCCCGTGTCTACCGCTCCCAGTCCAGGCGCCAGGCGCGCAGGCCCCGGCTCACCGGCCGGGCCGCGATACTGCTGATGGTGCTCTGCACCCTGGTGGTGGCGCTCGCGTATCCGATGCGGCAGTACGTGTCGCAGCGCGGCGACATCGCCGACCAGCGGCGCCAGGTCAGCGACGCGAGAGCGCGGGTCGAGGAGCTGCGGGACGAGAAGGCCCGCCTCCAGGACAACGCGTACGTGGAGCGGCTGGCCCGTGAGCAACTGCACTACGTGCGGCCGGGGGAGACCAACTACACCATGATCGACCCCGACGCCCGTACCCAGCGCTCCGGCGGCAAGGGCGCGGCCGACCGGCCGTGGTACTCGAACCTGTGGGACGGCGTGGACAGCGCGGACCGCACCAAGGCCCCCTAGGCGGGGCCGTACCGGCCGTCAGCTGTTCGCCGCCGGCCGCCGCCCCACCGGCACTCACTCCGCAGGCACTCACTCCACAGGCAACTCTCTTCCCGGCACCCCACTTCACCGGCACCCCACTTCACAGGCACTCAGATCCAAGGCAGGCATGGAAACGCCCCCTCCGCAGACCGACCGTACCGAGCCCACCGACGCGGACATCAGCGCGTTCAAGGAGCAGCTCGGCCGACCGCCCCGCGGGCTGCGCGCCATCGCGCACCGCTGCCCGTGCGGCAATCCCGACGTCGTCGAGACGGCCCCGCGTCTGGAGGACGGCACGCCGTTCCCGACGACTTACTACCTGACGTGCCCGCGTGCGGCCTCCGCGATCGGCACGCTGGAGGCGAACGGCGTCATGAAGGAGATGACCGAGCGCCTGCGCACCGACCCCGAACTGGCCGCCGCCTACCGGGCAGCGCACGAGGACTACCTCGCCCGCCGCGACGCGATCGAGGTCCTGGAGGGCTTCCCGAGTGCGGGTGGCATGCCCGACCGGGTCAAGTGCCTGCATGTCCTGGTCGGTCACTCGCTGGCCGCAGGGCCGGGCGTCAACCCGCTGGGGGACGAGGCGATCGCGATGCTGCCCGAGTGGTGGGCGAAGGGCCCGTGCGTGCCGCGGGCGCGGGACGGCGAAGACTCCACCCCGCTCGGCGACTGAGGACCGGGCCGGGGATGGAACCCCACTCCCCTTTCACACATCCGTGAGGACACCCATATGACCCGCGTCGCTGCCATTGACTGCGGTACGAACTCCATCCGTCTGCTCGTCGCGGACGCCGACCCCGCCACCGGCGAACTCGTCGACCTGGACCGGCGGATGACCATCGTCCGGCTCGGCCAGGACGTCGACCGGACGGGCCGGCTCGCCCCCGAGGCGCTGGAGCGGACCTTCGCGGCCTGTACGGAGTACGCCGAGATCATCAAGGCCCACGGCGCCGGACACCTCCGCTTCGTCGCCACCTCCGCGTCCCGCGACGCCGAGAACCGCGACGAGTTCGTCAGCGGGGTGCGCGACATCCTCGGCGTCGAACCCGAGGTGATCACCGGCGACCAGGAGGCCGAGTTCTCCTTCACCGGCGCGACGAAGGAACTGGCCGGGCAGGGCGGCGAGTACCTGGTGGTGGACATCGGCGGCGGCTCCACCGAGTTCGTCGTCGGGGGCGAGACCGCCAAGGCGGCCCGCTCGGTGGACATCGGCTGCGTACGGCTCACCGAGCGGCACGTCCGCCACGACCCGCCGACGCTCGGCGAGATCACCGCGATGCGGGCCGACATCGACGTCGCGCTGGACGAGGCGGCCAAGACGGTCCCGCTGTCCGGGAACCGCACGCTGGTCGGTCTCGCCGGTTCGGTGACCACGGTCAGCGCCATCGCACTGGGCCTCGACGCCTACGACTCGACGGCGATCCACCACTCACGGATCACCGCCGCGCAGGTCGGCGAGATCGCCGGAAACCTGCTGATCTCGTCCCACGAGGAACGAGCGGCGATCCCGGTGATGCATCCGGGACGGGTGGACGTCATCGGCGCGGGCGCGATGATCCTGCACTCGGTCATGAAGCGGACAGGCGCCGGCGAGGTGGTCGTCAGCGAGCACGACATCCTCGACGGCATCGCGTGGAGCTGCGCGCGCGACGCCGGATAGCGACGCCCGACAGCGACGCCGGGCCGTCCGCGAGGGCGGCCCGGAAGCGCGTCAGGGGAGCACGTCCGGGAGGGTCGATGACAGCGTTGTCAGCCTTCCGGGGCGCCCCGGTGAGCCGTCCCGGCGGCCGGCCGCGAGAAAGTTCGTGAAGTTCTTCACAAGGAATTGGGGCCCGTCGGCCGAAGATCTGAGGACATTGGTCGCTGCCGGGTGCCCAGAGGTCTCTGTTCCGCCTGTCGCGCGCGGTCTTGTACGTGTTGCGGGGGGCTGTCATCGGGCAGTGGTCCACTCGCCGCAACGCCGTGAGGGCCAGCTCAAGAGGGGTGGACAACGTCCAGTGGGGCGTGCTGGTTCCCTTGTGGAGGAGTGACCTCCGTCATGTGGGCCGCGCAGTGTAGCAGAGGTGCCCGTCGACCTTGTGAAGGGGCGCACGAGGTACCCCCCCTCAGGAGGTGGATACTCGTTGCCATGAGCACCACGGAGCGTCCCAGGATCCTCGTAGTTGGAGGCGGGTACGTAGGCCTGTACGCAGCTCGACGCATTCTCAAGAAGATGCGCTACGGCGAAGCGACCGTTACGGTCGTGGACCCGCGCTCGTACATGACGTACCAGCCCTTCCTCCCCGAAGCTGCTGCCGGCAGCATCTCGCCCAGGCATGTCGTCGTCCCGCTGCGACGCGTGCTGCCGAAGGCCGAGATCCTCACCGGCCGAGTCACCACGATCGACCAGGACCGCAAGGTCGCCACGGTCGCGCCGCTCGTCGGCGAGGCCTACGAGCTGCCCTTCGACTACCTGGTCATCGCGCTCGGCGCGGTCTCCCGCACCTTCCCGATCCCCGGCCTCGCCGAGCAGGGCATCGGTATGAAGGGTGTCGAGGAGGCGATCGGCCTGCGCAACCACGTCCTCGAGCAGCTCGACAAGGCCGACTCGACGACCGACGAGGACGTCCGCCGCAAGGCGCTCACCTTCGTCTTCGTCGGCGGTGGCTTCGCAGGTGCGGAGACCATCGGCGAGGTCGAGGACATGGCCAGGGACGCCGCGAAGTACTACACCAACGTCAAGCGCGAGGACATGCGCTTCCTGCTGGTCGACGTGGCGGACAAGATCCTTCCCGAGGTCGGGCCGAAGCTCGGCGCGTACGGCAAGGAGCACCTGGAGTCCCGCGGGGTCGAGGTCTACCTCAAGACCGGCATGGACTCCTGCATCGACGGCCACGTGGTGCTGAACAACGGCCTGGAGGTCGACGCCAACACGCTCGTCTGGACCGCCGGCGTCAAGCCGAACCCGGTCCTCGCGCGCTACGGTCTGCCGCTCGGCCCCCGCGGCCACGTGGACACCTCCGAGAAGCTCCAGGTCCAGGGCACGGACTATATCTGGGCCGCGGGTGACAACGCGCAGGTCCCGGACATGGCCGCCCGCAAGGCCGGCGTCGAGAACGCCTGGTGCCCGCCGAACGCCCAGCACGCGCTGCGCCAGGCCAAGGTCCTCGGCGACAACGTCATCTCGGGTATGCGCGGCTTCCCGCAGGGCGACTACGAGCACGCCAACAAGGGTGCGGTGGCGGGTCTCGGCCTCCACAAGGGCGTCGCGATGATCGTCATGGGCAAGATGAAGATCAAGCTCAAGGGTCGCCTCGCCTGGTACATGCACCGTGGTTACCACGGCCTCGCGGTGCCGACCTGGAACCGCAAGATCCGCGTCGTCGCCGACTGGACCCTCGCGATGTTCCTCAAGCGCGAGGTCGTCTCGCTCGGCGCGATGGAGACTCCGCGCGAGGAGTTCTACGAGGCGGCCAAGCCGGCGCCCCGTCCTGCGGCGCCGAAGGCCGAAGCGGGCAAGTCCGACGCCGAGAAGGCCAAGGCCTGACCCGGTAGCGCAGCAGGTTCGTTCACGTTCGTTCAAGTCGAAGAGGCCGTCCGCCATCCGTGGTGCGGGCGGCCTCTTCGACGTACCGGGACAGATGTACATGTATCCACCACGGATTTTACGCTCCCGTTATGTGGTATTGGGACTGTGGCGGCGGGTGTTCGGTGTTTACCTACTGCTGAGCCTTTCCCATCTGTTGTACGGAGGTGTGCGCCATGGCCGACGCCGCGCTGCGGCTGACCACTCTCGCCGAGGAGCTGCTGGGAGCCCCGCTCCCGGTCCGCATCCGGGCCTGGGACGGCAGCGAGTCCGGGCCGCCGGGGACGCCCGTCCTGGTGATCCGTCACCGGCGCGCCCTGCGGCGGCTGTTGTGGAAGCCGGGGGAGCTCGGCCTCGCCCGGGCCTGGGTCGCCGGTGAGATCGACGTGGACGGCGATCTGTACGCGGCGCTCGACCTGCTGGCCGGGCTGATCTGGGAGCGCGACGACCCGGCGGAGCTCAAGAAGACGCGCCTGGCGCTGCTCGACCCGAAGCTGCGGGCCGCCGCCCGCGGGCTGCTGGACATCGGCGGGCTGCTGCCCCCGCCGCCCCCGCCGGCGGAGGAGATCAGACGCCGCCGGGGCCCGATCCACACCAAGCGCCGCGACCAGCAGGCCATCAGCCACCACTACGACGTCGGCAACGACTTCTACGAGCTGGTGCTCGGGCCGTCGATGGTCTACTCCTGCGCCTACTGGGCCGAGGATTCCACGCTGGAGACCGCCCAGCGCGACAAGCTCGACCTGGTCTGCCGGAAGCTGGAACTCAAGGAGGGCATGCGGCTGCTCGACGTCGGCTGCGGATGGGGCTCGATGGCCATCCACGCCGCCCGCGAGTACGGGGCGCGGGTCACCGGTGTCACCCTCTCCCGCGAGCAGGCCGCGTACGCGCGCAAGCGCATCGCCGAGGAGGGCCTGACCGACCGGATCGAGATCCGCGTCCAGGACTACCGGGACGTCAAGGACGGCCCGTACGACGCGATTTCGTCGATCGGGATGGCCGAGCACGTCGGGTCGATCCGCTACCGCGAATACGCGGACGATCTGTTCGCGCTGCTCAAGCCCGGCGGCCGGCTGCTCAACCACCAGATCGGCCGCCGCCCCGAGCGCGACGAGTCGGCGTACGAGATCGACGCGTTCATCGACGCCTACGTCTTCCCGGACGGCGAGCTGTCGCCGGTCGGCCGGACCGTGGAGCTCCTCGAGGAGGCCGGTTTCGAGGCCCGCGACGTCGAGATGCTCCGCGAGCACTACGCGCTGACGCTCCGGGAGTGGGTGGCCAACCTTGAGGCGCGCTGGGCGGAGGCGGTCCGGCTGACGAGTCCGGGCCGGGCCCGGATCTGGCGGCTCTACATGGCCGCGTCCGCGCTCGCCTTCGAGAAGAACCGGATCGGCGTCAACCAGGTGCTGGCCGTGAAGACCCCGGAGAGCGGGGCCTCGGGGCTGCCGCGCCGGGCCCGCGACTGGCGCTGACGGGCCGCGGACCTGCCCGGCGGGCGCCGGGCACGCGCAGGGGAGGCCCGGGACACTGTCGATGTCCCGGGCCTCCCCGTCTGCGTATGACCGTCGCCGGGAGGCTTACTCCGTCTTGATCGCGGTCAGCATGTTCAGCCGTGCCGCGCTGCGGGCCGGCCAGAGCGAGGCCAGCACCCCGACGACCGCCGCGAGCGCCAGGAAGATGCCGATCCGCCCCCACGGCATGACCAGCACATAGTGCGGGATGCTCGACTTGATGGTCTGGCCGACGGCCCAGGCCAGGAAGGTTCCCAGCGCGATCCCGACCACCGCGCCGAAGAGCGAGATCACCACGGCCTCCAGCCGGATCATCCGCTTCACCTTGGCCCGGTCCAGGCCGATCGCCCGCAGCATCCCGATCTCCTGCTGACGCTCGAAGACCGACATCGCCAGGGTGTTGATGACGCCGAGCACCGCGATGATCAGGGCCATCGCCAGCAGCCCGTACATGATGTTCAGGGTGGTGTTGATCATGCCGCCCATGGTGTTGCGGATGTCCTGCTGGCCCATGACGGAGATGGCCGGGTTGCCACCCATCGCGTCCACCAGGGCCTGCTCACCGGAGCCGCTGTCCGTCTTCACGAGGATCTGCTGGATCTCCGGCTTCTCCTCGTGCGGGGTGAGCACCGACATGGAGGCCAGGACGGGCGAGACGAACTGGTTCTCCTTGAAGACCGCGCCGACCGTCAGCGAGCCCTTCTTGTCGTCCAGGTACTTCGCGGACACCTTGGTGCCGGGCTTCCAGCCCTGCTTCTCCGCCGTCTTCTGCTCGACGGCGATCTGGCCCTTGGCGAGCGAGTCCAGCGAGCCCGAGACCACCGGGAGGTTGAGCAGCTGCTGGATGTCGCCGGGCTTCACTCCGGAGACCGCCTGGTCGCTGCCGTCGATGATGATCTGGCTGCCGGTCTGCGGGGAGACCGCGGTGACGCCCTTGGCCTTCTCCAGCGCGGTGACCGTGGAGGGCGTCAGCGACATGCCGTTGGCCATCTCGACCATGTAGTCGCCCTTGAAGTTGTCCGTGGTCATCCGGTCAACGGACTGGCCCACCGTGACACCGATCACCGAGAGTCCGGTGACCAGGGTCAGACCGATCGCCAGCGCGGAGGCGGTGGCCCCGGTGCGGCGCGGGTTACGGACCGCGTTCTGGCCCGCGAGCTTGCCCGACACCCCGAACACCCCGGTCAGCAGCGGCCGTACGAGCGCGATGACGGGACGGGAGAGCAGCGGGATCAGCACGATCACGCCGATCAGGGCGAGGAAGGCACCGGCCCCGATCATCATCCGGCCGCTGGAGCCGGCCGACGCACCGGCGATGATCACCGCGGCGCCGGCCAGCGTGATGACGGCGCCGATCGAGTTCCGTACGACCAGGGACTTCGTCGTGGCGGGCAGATGGGCGCTGCCCATCGCCGCGACCGGCGGGATCTTCGCCGCCCTGCGGGCGGGCAGCCAGGCGGCGAGCATGGTGATCAGTACGCCGACGAGCAGCGCGGCCAGTGCGGTGCTGGGCGCCACGATCAGCGGGCCGCCGGGCACCTTCGCCCCGAACGAGCCCATCGCGGAGCGCAGCCCCACGGCCAGGCCGATGCCGAGCCCGAAGCCGACCACGGAGGCGACCGTGCCGACCACCAGCGCCTCGGCGAGCACCGAGCGGGTGACCTGCTTGCGGGACGCGCCGACGGCGCGCAGCAGAGCCAGCTCCTTGGTGCGCTGGGCGACCAGCATGGTGAAGGTGTTGGAGATCAGGAAGATCCCGACGAAGAGCGCGACCGCCGCGAAGCCGAGGAGCATCTGGCTCAGCCCCGACATCTCCCGCGTGATCTGCTTGGCCTGCTCGTCGGCGAGCTGCTTGCCGGTCTTGGCCTCGGCGTTCTTCGGGAGGAGCGGCGTGACCTCGGAGAGGAGCTTCGCCTGGGAAGTGCCGGGGGAGGCCGCGATGTTGACGTCCTGGTACCAGCCGGGCTGCAGATAGAGCTTCTGCGTGACCGCGGTGTCGAAGAGGACCAGGCTGCCGCCCGCGCCGACCGCGCCGTCGTCGGTGGTGAAGATCCCGGAGAGGGTGTACGTGCGCACCGGCCCGTTCGTCGCGACCCGCACGGTGTCACCGACGTGGTAGCCGCCCTTGTCCGCGGAGTCCCGGTCCAGCGCGATCTGGCTGCCGCGCACCGGGCCCGAGCCGTCGGTGAACGCGTACTGGCCGTCCTTGCCCCCGGCGCCGGGGGAGTAGTTCCCACCCTTGTTGGACCAGCCGTTGCCGATCAGCTTGCCCTGGTGGTCGGCGACACCGGCGAACCCGGAGACGCGGCCGGTGGCCGAGGTGACACCGTCCAGGCCCCGTATCCGGTCCAGGGTCTTCGCGCTGACCCCGGGGGCTTCCTTGGGGTGTTCCGAGTCGGAGTACGAGGTGACCGCGACGGCCACGTCGGAGTAGTTCTTGGCCGACTGGTTACGGAAGGCGTGGCTGAGGGTGTCGGTGAAGACCAGGGTGCCGGAGACGAAGGCCACGCCGAGCAGCACGGCGAGGACGGTCATCAGCAGCCTGGCCTTGTGCGAGAGCACATTGCGCAGGGCAGTACGGAACATGGTGGGTGTCAGTCCTGAGGTGAGGAGCCGGCGGGGCGGGCGGAGCGGGGCCGTACGGGGTGGGGTCGGCCGGAGTGGGTTCGGCCGGGGCGGGGTCAGCTGGTCCGGCCCCGGGCGTCGAACTCCTTCATCCGGTCCAGTACGGCTTCGGCGCTGGGCGACAGCATCTCGTCGACGATCCGGCCGTCCGCGAGGAAGATGACCCGGTCCGCGTAGGCGGCGGCCATCGCGTCATGGGTCACCATGACGACCGTCTGGCCCAGCTCCCGTACGGAGTTGCGCAGGAAGCCGAGCACCTCGGCGCCCGAGCGCGAGTCCAGGTTCCCGGTCGGCTCGTCGCCGAAGATGATCTCGGGCTGCGAGGCCAGCGCACGGGCAACGGCGACGCGCTGCTGCTGGCCGCCGGAGAGCTGGGTGGGCCGGTGGCTGAGCCGGTCCTTGAGCCCCACCATCTCGATGACGTTCGCCAGCCACGCCTTGTCGGGCTTGCGGCCCGCGATGTCCATCGGCAGCGTGATGTTCTCGGAAGCCGTCAGCGTGGGCAGCAGGTTGAAGGCCTGGAAGATGAAGCCGATCTTGTCCCGGCGCAACTGCGTGAGTTGCTTGTCCTTGAGGGTGTTCAGCTCGGTCTCACCGATGCGTACGGAGCCCGATGTGAAGGTGTCGAGCCCCGCGACGCAGTGCATCAGCGTCGACTTCCCGGAACCGGACGGGCCCATGATCGCGGTGAACTCGCCCTGCCGGAAGTCCACGGACACGCTGTCCAGGGCGACCACCTGGGTCTCCCCCTGGCCGTACACCTTGGAGAGGTCGGAGGCGCGGGCGGCCACCGCGGTGGCGCGGCGGGCGGTGGTGGTCGAGGTCACGTGGGGCTCCTGTTCGGAACGGGATGCGGGGACTTCTCCATCCTCGTGGCCGCCCGGCGCCGTAACGTCCCTCCGCATGCCCGTTCCCGTGGCCCTCTTGAGAGTGACCGGGAGGGCGCCGCCTCCTCCTCCGGTATGACACCGCCCCTGAGGCCGTCCCCCGCGGGTACCCCGGCCCGGCGGCCGGGCCGGGGTACCCGGTACGGCGACTTTCCGTCAATCCCGTACGCCCGGGTACGGGGCCGCCACCACGTGCGGCATGTGCCGATGGCGCATCCACTCGCTGACGGACCTTCAGGCATCAATAAAATAAGACAACATCGCGCTGAGGGTCCGCTGTCCGGGCGGCGCGTCCGGATAGTCTCTGAAACGCGAATGCGGTGCCGCGCGTCTTGCCCGGATGGTGGAATGCAGACACGGCGAGCTTAAACCTCGCTGCCCCTCGGGGGCGTACCGGTTCAAGTCCGGTTCCGGGCACCTCGCCGGGCGCCGGGGGCGGCCGGCGACCTACGCCGATTCACCGCATGGGTCACCACCTTGGCCACCGCCGTGGGATCGTGTTGTTGCCCGGACCAGCCGCGGGCTGGACCCACCGGTGACGTCGCACCCCTCACGTGACGCGGCCCCCGCGCTCCGCGTGCGGCCGTGCCCCGAAGCGCGGCGATGAGGGTGCCCGGACCAGTCGTCGCGGAGGGATACGGAGGGATATTGATGGAACTTGCCCAGGTCCGCCTTCTTGTTGCGGACTTCCCCGGCTGTTACCGCTTCTACCGCGACGTACTGGGGCTGAAGCCGCAGTTCGATGCGGAGGACGGCCCGTACGCGAAGTTCACTCCCGACGGCGGCGCCGCGGGCATCGCGTTGCAGGACCGTACACAGATGGCCCAGGTCCTGGGCGAACTCGCCGCTGAGCCGTCCGGCTACCGGTCCCTCGTCGTTCTGCGGGTCGACGACATCGGCCGCTACTGCGAGGAGATCGCCGCGCGGGGAGCCGTACTCGTCCACGGCCCTGCCGCCATGACCGATCGCATGCGCGTCGCCCACCTCATGGATCCGGCGGGAAACCTCGTCGAACTTCAGGAGTGGCTCGCCCCACGCGGGTGACGAGCCGGGCCCGGCCCCGCAGGGCGCCGGGTGCGTCCGGCGTCACGATCACGGAAAGATCCTTCCCAGGCACTACGCCCTTCTCTTTGCTGTCCCATTACTCTGGTGCACGAGGCCACGCACCGTGGCCACTGAGGAGTGAGATGAGGAGCAGCAACCCGGTCTTCTCGCGACGGGGCTTCAGCCGCGACAACGGCTACGCGGGATTCAACGCGGCGCCGCAGGCCGGGGGACCCGCGGTAGGAACCAACCCGTACGCGCAGAACCCGTCCGGCCAGAACCCGTACGCCAACCCGTACGCGGCCAATCCGTACGCGACCGACCCGTACGGCCCCCAGGCGCCCGCGCGCGCCGGTGCGATGACGATGGACGACGTCGTCACGCGGACGGCCATGACGCTCGGCACGGTCGCCCTCGGCGCCGTGCTGGCCTGGGCGCTGCTGCCGGTCTCCTCGACCAGCTACGGACTGGCTGTCGGCTCCGCGCTGGTGGCCTTCGTGCTGGCGATGGTGCAGTCCTTCAAGCGCACGCCGGCACCCGCGCTGATCCTCGGTTACGCGTTCTTCGAGGGCATCTTCCTCGGCGTGCTCAGCGAGATGTACAACAGCCAGTGGTCGGGCGCGCCCTTCCAGGCGGTGCTGGGCACGATGGCCGTGTCGGCCGCGAGCCTGCTGGCGTACAAGCAGCGCTGGATCCGGGTCACCGCGCGGTACGCCCGCATCGGCATGATCATCGCGATGGCGTTCCTGATGGTGATGGTGGTCAATCTGCTGCTGGTCGCCTTCGGTGTGGCCGGTGACGGCGGGCTGCGCGACTTCGGGCCGCTCGGTGCGCTCGTCGGGGTGCTGGCGATCCTGATCGGCTGCTTCTTCCTGACGCTGGACTTCAAGCAGATCGAGGACGGCATCACCTATGGCGCCCCGCGCCAGGAGTCGTGGCTGGCGGCGTTCGGCCTGACCATGTCGCTCGTCTGGATCTACCTGGAGATGCTGCGGCTCGTCGCGATCTTCAGCGGCAACGACTAGGACAGCGGAAGTGAGTGGACGGCCCGGCCGTCAGTGAGGGGCCCGTCCGGATGCGTTCCGGACGGGCCCCTTCGTGTGCACTGGAGTGGGTGAGCTGCTTCGCGGTGGCCGGTGCTCGGTGCTCGGTGCCCGGTGCCCGGAGACGCCTAGAGCAGCCGCCGTGCGGCTCGTCTGAGGTCGTACTCGTGGATGATCGCCTTGGCGTGGCCGTAGGCAAGCTGGTGTTCGGTCCTGAGCCAGCTGACCTTCTCGTCGAAGCGGACGAGGGTGGGGCCTTCGTCGACGGCACGGAGCCAGTCGGACACTTCACGGCCGGTGCACTCGGGGATGCGGGAGAGCATGTTGCGATGGGTCTCTTCGGAGAAGACTTGGGACATCGGCGCCTCCGGAGGCATTGCGCTGAGTCGGTATTGCTGTGCCTTCACTGCACCGTGCCTCAGCATTGGCCCGTTGGCAACCGTCCGGGACGGGCGCGTAGGGTCGCGGCGTGCTCGATACGACGCCCCTCACCACCGCGGCGGACCGCTTCGCCGACCGGCTGCGTTCCGCCCCGCAGAGCCGGCTCCAGCGCGGAGCCGCCGCCGCAGGTCTTGAGCTGGCCAGGGAACTGTCCTCGCGCGCCCAGCGTCTGGAGTTCCCGGACGCAGCCGTGCGGATCATGCCGGACGCCGGGATGTTCGCCGTCGCCGACCAAGTCGCCGTCGCGGCACACGACTTGGCCGAGGAGTTGCGAACGGCCCCGTCCGCGGAGCTGGACGAGGCCGTGAAGTCGGTGGAGGCTGCCGAGGCCCGATCGGGGCTGTGAGGGGCGTTACGGCGGTGGGGGCTGCGGCGACGGGCGTTACGGCGGCGCTGTGACGCGGTCCGGCGTTACAACGACGCTATGACGCGGTCCGCGAGGATGTAGACGTTCTCCTCGCCGCAGGTGAAGGTCAGCGCGTACGCGCCGGAGATGCCGGAACCGCCCAGCAGGACCGGGTTGTCGCCCGCGCGCAGGGCCTCGGAGAGCCGCTCGGCGGTCTCGCGGTGGCCGGGCGTCATACAGAGCGTGGTGCCGTCCGTGAAGACGTACACATCGAGCGTCCCGAGCGGGCCCGGACGGACGTCGGAGAGCGCGGTGCGGGTCTCGGCGAGTTCTTCGAGACGGGTCACCATGCGCTCGTGCTCGGTCACCACGGGGGTCTGCACCGGGACGAAGTCGGGGTGGGAGGGGTGCCTGCGGCGTGCCGCGGCCAGTTCGGCGCTGTCGGCCGCGTACTCGTCGGGGCCCGGCTCGTCGTCCGCGTCGGCGCCCGACTCCACGGCCGGTTCCAGCTCCGGGCCGAAGCCGGCATCGAAGGCCGGGTCGACGCCGGTGAAGTCGGTCTGGCGCGGCAGGAAGAACGCGGCGTCCTCGCCGAGTCCGGCCAGGCCGCCCAGCAGGGACGGGGCGTCCGCCGCGTCGCGGGACTCCTGCGCGGCCCAGAAGGCGCGCGCCTCGGCCAGCTCGCGTTCACGCTCCTCGGCCAGCGCTTCCGCGACGGCCGCCCGTATCTCGGCCGCCGGGGTCTCACGTGCGGCCGGTACGGTCGCGCCCCGAGTGCTGCCGCCGGACGCGCAGGCGAGGTCGTCGCGCAGGGCGGCGATCTGGCGGCGCAGGCCGTGTGCGGCATGCAGGGACGCAGCGCCGACGGCCGTGGCGGTGGCCGTCGTCAGCAGCAGGGCAATCGACAAAGTGCTCACTGACTTACTCCCGGATTCAATCGGTCCCCGACTTCCTACATCAGCTTGTCGTGAGAGTGTGTCCGCCGGCAGTGCATTACGTCATGAATTGGACAGGTCTTTGGGCCCTGTTTTTCCCTCTGATTCCTCTGTGACCTGCGGGAATGAAAAGTTCCCGGGAGATAGGTCACATCCTGGGGGAGATTCGGTCACGACTGGGTGGCGAGAGGCATGGAAGGAGGGGAGTTGTGACAGGGGCGGCATCAACCATGCCTCTGGGTAGCGGAGTTACGAACGCCCCGACCCCTCCTGTGGGAGGGATCGGGGCGTTCCCGTCGACGCAGCGTCAGCGTCCGGGTGCGCTGTGTGCGTGTCTGTGATGCCGCTGTGGGATCACTGTGTGCTGCTGTGCGGCCGCTGTGGATTCAGGGGCTGGTGGCCGAATCGGGCCGGTGGATCGGGCCGGTGGATCAGGGGGTGGCGGAATCAGCTGAGGCGCTCGATGACCATCGCCATGCCCTGGCCGCCGCCCACGCACATCGTCTCCAGGCCGAACTGCTTGTCGTGGAACTGCAGGCTGTTGATCAGCGTGCCGGTGATGCGCGCGCCCGTCATGCCGAAGGGGTGGCCGACGGCGATGGCGCCGCCGTTCACGTTCACCTTGTCCAGGTCGAGGCCCAGGTCCCGGTAGGACGGGATGACCTGGGCGGCGAACGCCTCGTTCAGTTCGGCCAGGTCGATGTCGCCGATCGTCAGGCCCGCCCGCTTCAGCGCCTGCTTGGACGCCTCGACCGGTCCGTACCCCATGATCTCGGGGGAGAGGCCGGTGACGCCCGTCGAGACGATCCGGGCCAGCGGGGTCAGGCCCAGCTCGCGCGCCTTGGTGTCACTCATGATCACCAGGGCCGCCGCACCGTCGTTGAGCGGGCAGCAGTTGCCCGCGGTGATGCGGCCGTCGGGGCGGAAGACCGGCTTCAGGCCCTGAACGCCTTCGAGGGTCACGCCGGCACGCGGGCCGTCGTCAGCGGAGACGACCGTGCCGTCGGGGAGCGTCACCGGGGTGATCTCGCGGGCCCAGAAGCCGTTCTTGATCGCTTTCTCGGCGAGGTTCTGCGACCGCACGCCGAACTCGTCCATGTCCTGCCGGGTGATGCCCTTGATCCCCGCCAGGTTCTCGGCGGTCTGGCCCATCGCGATGTACGCGTCCGGGACGAGGCCGTCCTCGCGGGGGTCGTGCCAGGAGGCGCCCTCGCTCTTGGCCACGGCCTCGGTGCGGGCCTCGGCCTCGGCGAAGAGCGGGTTGTGCGTGTCGGGAAGGCTGTCGGAGTTGCCCTTCACGAACCGCGACACCATCTCGACACCGGCCGAGATGAAGACGTCGCCCTCGCCCGCCTTGATGGCGTGCAGCGCCATCCGTGAGGTCTGGAGGGAGGATGAGCAGTAGCGGGTGACCGTACAGCCGGGGAGGTGGTCCATCCCCATGGCGACGCTGACGATGCGGCCCAGGTTGTTGCCCTGTTCACCGCCGGGCAGCCCGCAGCCCAGCATCAGGTCGTCGATGTCCCGGGGGTCCAGCTCGGGGACCTTGGCGAGGGCGGCCTGGATGATGGTGGCGGTGAGGTCGTCGGCGCGCAGGTCCTTCAGCGAACCCTTGAAGGCGCGGCCGATGGGGGAGCGGGCGGTTGAGACGATCACGGCTTCGGGCATCACGGCTCCATGAGGCTGAGAAAGCGGGCTGGCTGGGCGGTGCTGGTTCGGCGGGCGGGGCTGATTGGAAGTTACCCGGACGTACCGCCGAGGTCACCGGGGACGGTGTGTGATGCGGGCCTCTTTTCTAAGCGACCGCTCAGGATGGTGGAGCGGGGGGCTGCGCGACCCCCGGCTCCGGCTGGCCCGGCTCCGGACCGGGCCCTGGCTTCGGCCCCGGACCTGGCCGCGTACCTGGCTCGGGCCCTGGCCCCGGCTTCGGCTTCGCCTCCGGCCCCGGCTCCGGCTCCGGCTCCGACACCGGCCCTGGAGGAGCGATCGGCGGCTGCGGCCCGTGCCGCTGCTCCCCGGGCGGCGCGGCGTGCGCCGTTTCGGGCGACTCCGCCGGCAGGCGCCGCCGCCTGCGGTGCTTCAGCAGGGCCCAGGGGGCGCGGACGCCCGTGACCTCGGTGCCCGCCTCGGACGCGGCGGCCGACGCGGCCTTGGCCACCGGCAGCATGTCCTCGTCGCGGGTGGCGTCCAGGCGGTCGGTCTCCGGCCACAGGCCCAGTACCGCGCAGAGCGTGGGCAGCACCGCCATCGCGGCCGTCGCGTACCCCTCGGCGGAGGGGTGGTAGTTGTCCGGGCCGAACAGCTCGCGGGGGTTCGCCGCGAACTCCGGGCCCAGCATCTCGCCGAGCGACACCGTCCGCCCGCCCTGTTCGACCACCCCGATCGTCTGCGCCGCAGCCAGCTGCCGGGAGACCCGCCGGGCCAGCCACCGCAGCGGCTGGTAGACGGGCTCGACCGTGCCCAGGTCGGGGCAGGTCCCGACGACGACCTCGGCCCCCGCCGTCCGCAGCCTGCGGACGGCGGTCGCCAGATGGCGTACGGACTGGGTGGCCGGCATCCGGTGGGTCACGTCGTTGGCGCCGATCATGATCACGCAGACCTCGGGCAGCCGCGCCGGGTCGGCGAGCACCAGCCCCACCTGCCGGTCCAGATCGTCCGACATCGCGCCGGGCAGCGCGACGTTCCGGAGGTCCACCGGCCGCTCGGCCACCGCGGCGAGACCGGAGGCCAGCAGCGCGGCCGGGGTCTGGCCCGCCCGCCGTACGCCCTGGCCCGCCGCCGTCGAGTCGCCGAGCATGGCCAGCCGCAACGGCTCCAGACGCCCCGCGCGGCCGGCGAACGCCAGCCCGTACCGCCCGTCAGCGCTCGGCGCCTGAGGGGCCCGCCCACCGCCCACGGAACGCTTGGCCAGCTGGACCTCCGCCAGCACCACGCCCACCGCGGCCGCTCCGACCAGCCCGATGCTGCCGCCTCCGTACGCCGCGCCCGCAGCGATCCGTCGCGCCACCCTCGCCCTCGACACTGCCACCTCCTCATAGCCGTACACGACGTAACTGCCCGTACACCGGTGCTGCCCAATCTTGTCCAATACGCTGACCGCCATGGTGCACTTCCACGACTCGATGATCAGCCTCGTCGGCAACACCCCGCTGGTGAGGCTCAACAACGTGACCGCAGGGATCAGGGCGACCGTCCTGGCCAAGGTCGAATACTTCAATCCGGGCGGTTCTGTGAAGGACCGTATCGCCGTGCGCATGATCGAGGCGGCGGAGCAGAGCGGCGAGCTGCAGCCCGGCGGCACGATCGTGGAGCCGACCAGTGGCAACACTGGTGTCGGGCTGGCGATCGTGGCCCAGCAGAAGGGCTACAAGTGCATCTTCGTCTGCCCGGACAAGGTGTCAACGGACAAGATCAACGTGCTGCGGGCGTACGGGGCCGATGTCGTCGTCTGCCCGACCGCCGTCGACCCCGACCACCCGGACTCGTACTACAACGTCTCCGACCGCCTGGTCAGGGAGACGCCGGGCGCGTGGAAGCCCGACCAGTACAGCAACCCCAACAACCCGCGCTCGCACTACGAGACCACAGGACCCGAGCTGTGGGAGCAGACGGAGGGGCGGATCACCCACTTCGTCGCCGGCGTCGGCACGGGCGGCACGATCACCGGGACCGGCCGGTACCTCAAGGACGTGTCCGACGGCCGGGTCAGGATCATCGGCGCCGACCCGGAGGGCTCGGTGTACTCGGGCGGCTCGGGGCGGCCCTACCTGGTCGAGGGCGTCGGTGAGGACTTCTGGCCGTCCGCGTACGACAGGACGGTGACCGACGGCATCGTCGCCGTGTCCGACAAGGACTCCTTCCAGATGACGCGCAGGCTCGCCAAGGAGGAGGGCCTGCTGGTCGGCGGCTCCTGCGGGATGGCGGTCGTGGCGGCGCTGCGGGTGGCCGAGGACCTCGGGCCCGACGACATCGTCGTCGTGCTGCTGCCGGACAGCGGGCGCGGCTACCTCTCGAAGATCTTCAACGACGAGTGGATGAACGACTACGGGTTCCTGGAGCAGCCCGGCACCGAGCCGCGCGTCTCCGATGTGCTGCTGGGCAAGGAGGACGGCATCCCCCACCTGGTGCACATGCACCCGGAGGAGACCGTCGGCGACGCGATCGACGTGCTGCGCGAGTACGGCGTGTCGCAGATGCCCATCGTGAAGCCGGGGGCCGGGCACCCGGACGTGATGGCCGCCGAGGTCATCGGTTCGGTGGTGGAGCGCGAGCTGCTCGACGCGCTGTTCACCCAGCGGGCCTCGCTGGGCGACGCGCTGGAGAAGCACATGTCCTCGCCGCTTCCGCTGGTCGGCTCGGGCGAGCCGGTCGCCGATCTGATGGCCGTCCTGGAAAAGGCGGACGCCGCGATCGTGCTGGTGGAGGGGAAGCCGACGGGTGTGGTCAGCCGCCAGGACCTGCTGAGCTATCTGGCACGTAACGCCGAGGCCCGCTGAGACCTGCCTGTCCGGCCCGGTGGCCGGTGTGCGGCGGTTCTCCCTGCGGCTCTTCTCTCCCGGCGGCCCTCCCCGCGCATCCCGTGCGCGGGGAGGGCCGCCGTACACCCGCTGATCCCGCGTCCGCGGGCAGGATTCCCCCAAGTGGTACACGGGTGACACGCCCGCGCAGCACCGTCTTAACAAGGCTGCGGCAGATTGGTGGATGCCGGGAGGGAGACCCTCCGGCACCACGAACGGCGTCACGGACCTCCGGAGCGGCTCCCGGCCTCCAGGACGCCATGGACGCGGCACCCCGGCCCTGACCCGGACCCGCGTCCCTCGCGGGGACCGCCGTCGTCCCGCCTCCCGGTCCGCCGGGGGGTCGGCGGTCCCCGCGATCGCCCTTGGACGGCGGCTGCCGCCTGCCGTGCCGGGCCGTGAGCGGTGGTACGCGGTGAACCCCGGACCCGAGTCGGTCCCGGGCCAGTCCCGGGTCGGTCCCCGGTCGGTCCCGGGTCAGTCCTCCCAGCCGGATTCCGGCGAGGACTTCGCGTGGGTGCGCAGCCGCTGGAACAGCCCGCCGTCGCGCGCGGCGTGGACCATGTTGACGCCCGCGATCCCCACCCACGTGACGATGAGACCCGGCAGGCCCGCGTTGACCACCCCGATCGCCGACAGCGGGACGGCCAGGATCATCGTGACGATCCCGAACCCGAACCGTTCGCCGAAGCCGCTCTCGGGCTGCTGCGGGCGGTTGCCGCCCCGCGCGACCACCATCTGCTGTTCGGCCATCTGCCGGCGAACCCGCCGGTCCACCGTGCCGTCGAGCCGCTGCTCGACCTTCTCCAGGAACGATTCGACCAGGGCCGAGTCGTAATCCTCGCCCAGTTCCCTGCGGGCGTGCAGGGCGGCGTCGAGTTCCTTCTTCAACTCCGGGTCGCTGGCTTCCATGGTGTCCACGGTACGAACCCGGAACGCGGGGGGCAGTGGGGCTAACCCCCCAATTCAGGGGGGTACCTCCACCCACCTTCCCCGCGGTCCTGTGCCGTCCTACGGGGACGGCACCTGCTCCGGTACGGGCTCGGCGGCCGGCGCCGACAGGATGGTGGCCTCCGGGACGTGCGAGGTGTTCCGCCGCGCCAGGATCCAGTACAGCGCCGCCGGGACCACGAGCCCCACGATCCAGGAGATGTCGGCGCCGCCGAGGGGGCCGACCAGCGGTCCGGTGTAGAAGGACGTGGCCAGGAAGGGGAACTGGGCCACCAGGCCGATCCCGTAGACCAGCAGGGCGTCCCAGCGCCAGGCGCCGTAGCGGCCCTTCGGGTCGGAGAGGGCCGGGATGTCGTAGCGCTCGCGGGAGACCAGGTAGTAGTCGACCAGGTTGATCGCCGACCACGGCGTGAAGAAGGCCAGCAGGAAGAGCAGGAAGTCCTTGAAGGAGTCCAGGAAGCTGTCCTTGCCCGCCAGGGCCACCACCGTGCCGGCGACCATGATGACCAGGATGTAGAGCGTGCGGCCGCGCGGGGTGAGGGTCTTCTGGCCGCGGAATCCGCTGATGCTCGTCACCATCGACATGAAGCCGCCGTAGGTGTTCAGCACGTTGATCGTGAGCTTGCCGAGCGCGATGACGAAGTAGAGGGCCGAGGCCATCAGGCCGGTGCCGCCGAGCCCGACCACGTAACCGACCTGGCTGTTCAGGAAGGCGTCGCCCGCCGTGGCCGCCACCAGGACACCGAAGGTCATCGACCACTGCGAGCCGAGCGTGGTGCCGCCGAGCGTCCACCAGAACGTGGCCCGGCCGCTCGTCGTACGGGGCAGATAGCGCGAGTAGTCCGCCACGTACGGGCCGAACGCCAGCTGCCAGGAGGCCGAGAGCGAGACCGCGAGCAGGAACAGCGGGAACGAGAAGCTGTGGTCGTGCAGGACCGTGCCCAGGTCGATGCGGTCGAGCAGCCGGATCCCCAGGTAGATGAAGGCGATG
Source organism: Streptomyces sp. NBC_00466 (assembly GCF_041433995.1). Lineage (NCBI taxonomy): Bacteria > Bacillati > Actinomycetota > Actinomycetes > Kitasatosporales > Streptomycetaceae > Streptomyces > Streptomyces sp. NBC_00466. The sequence goes on from NZ_CP107896.1 coordinate 4,307,274, forward strand.
GCGCAGATGACGCTCGCCACCCGGCCGAGGGTGTGGATCACCCGGTAGCCGATGACCGCCATCGCCGCGGTGATCACGGCGAAGATGACGATGCCCGCGGTGTCGCCGAGGTGGGTCAGCTTGCCCACCGCCTGGCCCGCCAGGACGGTACCGCTGGCGAAGAACCCGACGTACATCAGGATCACCAGGGCCAGCGGGACCACCGCGCCCTTGACCCCGAACTGCGCACGGGACGAGATCATCTGGGGCAGCCCGAGCCGCGGGCCCTGCGCCGAGTGCAGGGCCATCACGGTCCCGCCCAGCAGATTGCCGAGCAGCAGCCCGACGATCGACCAGAGCGCGCCGCCGCCGAAGACCACGGCGAGCGCGCCGGTCACGACCGCGGTGATGTGGAGGTTCGCGCCCACCCAGAGGGTGAACTGGGAGAAGGCGCTGCCGTGGCGCTCCTCGTCGGGGACGACATCGATTGACCGCTGTTCCACCAGGCCCGCCACTGACGGCCTCCCTCTCACCACTGCGCCGCGTTCACCGCGCTGCCATCGCTGGCCGGGTGTGCCGACCGACGTTGTATCGATCTATGCAGAGTGTGCCGTGATGAATGGAAGGTCAATAGGTTCAGGCGAATTAGTGCCGGTCGGGTGGCTGATTCTTCACGCGGCGGGACTGTCCATAGGGCGTAGTTCGTCCGCATATGACACAGAAATCCGGCGCATCAGACCGTCGTCACTGATGTCGTACTGGCCGAGCCGCCAGAGCGGCGGCGAGTACGCGTGGATCGAGACCGCGTCGTCCGTCGCCCCGGTCAGACGGTGGATGTGGTCGGGACCGAAGCAGAAGGAGGTGTCCGCGCCGACGGCGGTCGCCAGGTGCCGGCCGCCGATGCGCGGATTCGACTCGGTCAGTACGCCCTGGACCACCCGGACCGCGCCCGACGAGATGTCGTGGTCGTGCCAGCCGGTGTCGTTCTGCCGGGTCCAGCAGAGCAGCCAGATGTCGACGTACTCGTCGCGGTGCAGCGAGGCGTAGTGCCGGTCGGTGTCCGAGAAGGCGACCTCGGACCGCCAGAGCTCCGGGCGGGCGGCCAGGTCGTCGACCAGTGCCTGGAGTTCACGCTTGTCGAGATTGCGGTCGGGCAGCGTGGCGTCGTACGTCACGGGGTTGCTCCCTTCAGGAGGCGGGATTCAGGGGGAGGGATTCAGGAGACGGGCGGGGTTGGCGGCGCGGAGCGCGTGGACGGCCGCTTCGGCGCCGAGGTCGGGGGTGACGGGCCGGGCGTACGGGCGGTCGCTGCCGGACACGACCACGTCGATGCCGACCGCTCGGACCAGGGCGTCCACCGCCCGGGTGCCGTACGACGAGGTCTCGTAGAAGGTGTCGAAATCGACCTGGCCCCGGCCGCCGCCGCGGGCCGCGAGCCGCTCGCCGTGCAGCGGGGCGAGGCCCGCGAGGGCGGCGAAGCAGACCCGCAGCCCGGGGTGGCGCGGCCGGCCGAACGCGCGGAAGGCGAACCAGGAGGCGTGCAGCTGCTGGACGTACGGCACCAGTGCGGGCCACCACGGCGGGGCGCCGGGGGCGCTGGGCGGCGCCGCGCCCGGGTGGACGAAGAGCGGTTTGCCCGCGCGGGTGAGCGTGTCGAGCAGCGGCGCGCAGTGCACCCAGCCCGCCTCGTCGAGCAGTGCGGTGGCGGGCAGTTGGAGCCCGGCGCACCCCTGGCCGAGGGTGCGGTCCAGCGCTTCGGGGTCCGGCGCGACGAGCCCCGCCGACGCCCAGACGCCGAAGGGCGCGGGGAGGGCCAGCGCGCCGTCGTGGAAGGCGGCCAGCAGCGGGTCCGCCTCGGCGGGCGGCAGGTACTCGATACCGAGCGGGCTGGAGAGCGAGACGAGCGCCAGGCCGAGGCCGTCGGCGTGGGCCAGTGCGGTGCGGGCTGCGACGTCGTGATCGCCCGGGTCGACCGCGTACGGCGGCTCTCCTTGCAGGTGGAGCGTCCAGCCGTCGAGGTACGGGGCGGTGGTGCGGGCGCGCAGCAGCTCCGTGAAGGCCGGCGGCCAGAGGTGCTGGTGGACGTCTACAAGCAAGATTCACCTTGGTGTTAAGCGGTTAACTGACGCGCTTAAGTGAAGCGGTTAACGAGGTGCGGTGTCAAGGCCGGCTGCCAGGCCGGCTGCCAGGCCACGGCCGAGCGGGGCCGCGCGGGCCGGGAAGAGCCGGTCGCGGGTCTGCGCAATGGCACGGCGGGCTGTCGGAGGTGGCCGGTAGGCTTCCCGTCATGGCCAGGCCGAGCAAGCGCACCACCCTCCGCGAGGTGGCAGAGGCCACCGGCCTCTCCACTGCCGCCGTCTCGTACGCGCTGCGCGGCAAGCAGGTCTCCAAGGAGACCGAGGAGCGGGTCCGCAAGGCCGCCGCCGAGCTGGGGTACGAGGCGGATCCCATCGCCCGCGCCCTCGCCAGCGGCCGTACGAGCATGGTCGGCGTCCTCGCGGGCGACCTCCAGGACCTCTGGCAGCAGCAGCTGATGGCGGCGATAGGGCGCGAACTCCTGGCGGGGGACCGCTATGCGCTGATCCTCGACGCGGGCGGCGACCCCGAACGGGAACTCGTCCTCGCCAAGCAGCTCCGCGACCAGCGGGTGGACGGTCTGCTCGTCTCGCCGGTCGACCCCTCGGCCGAGGGCTGGGCGAAGATCGCCGACGCGGTGCCGGTGGTCTCCATCGGTGACTCGCTCCAGCAGGCCAGGACCGCCGGTGAGGTGCTCTTCGACAACCGCGCCGGGATCGACGCGGTGCTCGCGTATCTGGGCCGGCTCGGACACCGGCGGGTGACGGTGCTGACCCCGACCGGGCCCAGCACCCCCGACCGCCCCGCCGACGTCTATGTGCGCGAGGCGGCGGACCGGCTCGGCCTCGATGTCGAAGTGGTGCCGTGCGCACAGGAGTTGGGCGAGGCGACCGGGGTCGCGCGCGGGGTGGTGGGTGGCCGTTCCACCGCGGTGTTCTGCTTCTCGGACTCGATCGCGTACGGCGTGTACGCGGCGGCCGCCGAAGCGGGCCTGGCGATCGGCCGGGACCTGTCGGTGGTCGGCTTCGACGACCACCCGGTCTCCCGGGTCCTGACACCCGCGCTGACGACCCTGGACTGGGGCCTCGCGGAGATCGCGGCGGAGGCGGCACGGCTGGCTGTGGCGGCGATCGAGGGGCGCCGGGTGCGGCGCAAGCGGATTCTGTGCGCGCCACGGCTGGTGGAACGCGGCTCCGCGGCGGGGGCGCTGCCCCCGGGCCCCGGGTCCTCGGTCTCCCCCGGCCGGCGCTGAAAAATGGCGGTCAGGCGTGCCTTCCGCGTGGGTGAGGGAGGGGTGGTGCGTCCTGGTCGCCCCGTCGTGGAGCCTTGGGTATATCCAGCGAGATATACTTATGCCACGAGATGATATCGCCGGAGGTGCTCGATGAGTCGTACAGTGATCGACCTCGATGACGAACTGCTGACTGCCGTGGCACAGGCGCTGGGGACCGGCACCAAGAGGGAGACGGTCAACACCGCGCTTCGCGAGGTGCTCGACAACCGCCGACGGGCCCTCGCTCTCACCCGGCTGCGTGCGGCAGCGAACGACGGGGGCTTCGAACTGGACCTCTTCGAGGACAAGAGGGACTACCGGCGGTGAGCGCGGCTCAGTTCCTGATCGACACCAGCGCACTTGCCCGGTTCCTCCGTGGCGACGCCGAGCAGTACGGCTGGGACCAAGCCGCTACGGCAGGACTCATCGCGACCTGCCCTGTCACCGAGCTGGAGTTCTTCTACAGCGCCCGCTCCGCCGCAGACCGCGAGCGTGGCATCGAGGACATGCGTCTGCTCTTCTGCTGGGTGCCCGTGGACGACCGTGCGTACAACCGCGCTTGGCAGGTTCAGGGGCTGCTGACCCAGCGCGGTCAGCACCGCAGTGCCGGAGCTGTGGATCTCGTCGTTGCCGCCACCGCGGAACTCCAGGGTCTCACCCTCCTGCACCGTGACCACGACTTCGACTGCATCGCCGCCGTCACCGGACAAGCCGTGCAGTGGTACGGCCCGGAGGCCGGCAAGTAAACGAGTGCCGGGCCGCAGGCTTGAAAGGTCAAGCCTGCGGCCCGGGGCACCTCCCAGCGAGGACCGGGGTCCGGGCGGCGCCCCGGAAGAGCAGCGCTACACCATCAGCTTGTGCTGCTTCAGCCACGCGTCCGCGACCCGGTCCGGGTCCTCCTTGTCCTTGTCGACCAGCCGGTTCAGCTTCGTCAGCTCCTCCGTGGTCAGCGCGTTGCCCAGCAGGGCCAGCGCCTTGCGGACCTTGCCGTCGGCCTTGCGGGCGGCGATCAGCGGGACGATGTGCTGCGCGGGCACCAGATGCTTCGGGTCCTCGAGGACGACCCAGTGGTTCGCCACGACATCCACGTCCGTGGTGAAGACGTTGGCGACATCCACATCGCCCTTCTTCAGCGCGCCCTTGACCAGCGGGCCCGACGAGTCCAGCGCCTTGAACTCCTTGAACTCCACGCCGTACTGGTCCTTCAGGCCGACGACCCCGACGACCCGCTTCTGCATCTCGGCCGCCGCGCCGAACACCAGCTTGCCGTTGGCCTTCTTCAGGTCGGCGAGGGTCTTGAGGCCGTACTTGTCGGCCGTCTCACGGGTCACCGCGAAGCTGTCGCGGTCCTCGGCCGCCGCATACGGCAGGACCTCCAGGCTCGTGGGCAGCACGGCGGCCAGCGCGTTCTGCATGGCGCCGGCCTCCGTCTCGGTGGCCTTCTTGTTCAGATAGAGCAGCAGACTGCCCTGGTACTCGGGGAGCAGATCGATGTCGCCCCCCTTCAGCGCGGGGACGATGATCTCGCGGGAGCCCAGGTTGGGCTTGACCGTGGACTTGATGCCCGCGGCCTTGAGCGCCCCCGCGTAGAGGTAGCCGAGTATCTGGTTCTCGGTGAAGTTGGCGGTGCCGATGACCAGCCCGCCCGAGCTGCTTCCGGCGTCGCCGCCGGAGCTGTCCCCGTTGAGGGACGTGATGCCGGACGAGCAGGCGGCGAGCATGGGCGCGGATGCGCCGGCCAGCAGGGCGGTGAGTGCGGTACGTCGGTTCATCTCGGGTCTCCAGAAGTCAGCGGGCGGTGTCGGGTCGGCCGCGCAGCAGCAGCCGCTGCACCCCGCCCAGGGCCAGGTCGGCGATGACGGCCAGGACGGCGACGAGCACCGCGCCGCCGAGCACCTGCACCAGGTCGCGCTGGGCGAGCCCGTCGAACACGTACCGGCCCAGGCCGCCGAAGCTGACATAGGCGGCGATGGTGGCGGTGGCCACGACCTGCACGGTCGCCAGCCGGATGCCGGTCATGATCAGGGGCAGCGCGAGCGGGAGTTCGACCTGCCAGAGGACCTGGTGGCCGCGGAGCCCCACCCCTTTCGCCGCGTCCTTGACCTCCGGGTCGACGGCGGCCATGCCCGCGTACGTGTTGGTGATGATCACCGGCACGGCGAGGGCGACCAGCGAGACGTACACCGGCCAGATGGAGAGCCCGCCCGCGAGGAAGACCAGGGTCACCAGGCCGACGGTGGGCAGCGCGCGGCCGAACGACGCCAGGTTGACCGCGATGAACGCGCCCCGCCCGGTGTGGCCGATCAGCATGCCGATGGGGAGCGCGATGACGGCCGCGATGACCGTGGCGAGCAGCGAGTACTGCAGGTGCTCGACCAGCCGGTGCGCGATGCCTTCCTGGCCGGACCACTGGGCGGAGCTGGTCAGCCAGGACGCGAGGTTCTTGAGGAGTTCCAGCATGGGTCAGGCGCCCCTCTTCATGGAATGGCGCTGCCTGGTCCAGGGCGTGCACAGCCACTGGACGGTGACGAGCAGCGCGTCCGCCACCAGGGCGAGCAGCAGGGTCAGGACCACTCCGGCGACGACCGGGGTGGGGTAGTTGCGCTGGAAGCCGTCGGTGAAGAGCTGGCCGAGGCCGCCGTACCCGATGTAGCTGGCGACGCTCACCAGCGAGATCGACATCACGGTGGAGACCCGGATACCGGCCATGATCACCGGGAGTGCCAGCGGCAGTTCCACGGTGAGCAGGGTGCGCAGCGGCCGGGTGCCCATGGCGGTGGACGCCTCGCGCACCTTGGCGGGCACCGCGTCCAGGCCCTCGACGGTGTTCCGTACGAGCACCACCAGGGTGTACGCGGTCAGGCCGGTGATCGCCGTCGTCCGGGTGAGTCCGGTGATGGGCAGCAGCAGGACGAAGAAGGCCAGCGACGGGATCGTGTAGAGGATGTTGGAGATGCCGAGTACGAAGCCGCGCAGTGCGCGTACCCGGTGGGCGATGACCGCCAGCGGGAGCGCGATCAGCAGGCCGATGAGGACGGCGGGCACCGCGGTGGAGAGATGGTCCGCGGTGAGGTGCGCCATCTCGCCGGTGTGGTCGGGGAACCAGCCCCAGTCGACGGTCATGCGGCGGAACCGGTCTGCGCGGGGGTGTCGCCCGCGGCTCCGGCGCTCGTGTGGGCCTCGCCCGCACGGTCGTGGATCGCGTCGCGCGAGGTGACGCCGGTCAGTGCGCCGTCGGCGTCCACCCGCGCCACCAGACCGGCCGGGGACGAGACGGACTCGTTGAGCGCGGAGAGCAGTGAGTCGGTGTCGCGCAGGGCCCGGACGGGCAGCAGCGGGGCGTCGCCCGCGGTCCCGGCCGCGGGATCCGCGTCCGCGTCGAGCCAGCCGAGCGGCTTGTTGTCGGCGGATGCCACCAGCAGCCAGCGGCCCGGCCGCTTCACCGCGGATATTCGCTCGTCGGCGCGGATGACCGGGGCGGGGGTCTGGGATATCCCCGCGAGCGTGGAGAGGGACAGCAGCTTCAGCCCGCGCTCGGCGCCCAGGAAGTCCGCCACGAAGTCGTCGGCGGGCCTGGCGAGCAGTTCGGCGGGTTCGGCGCACTGGACGAGATGGCCGCCGGTACGGAAGACCGCGATGCGGTCGCCGAGCCGGACGGCCTCGTCTATGTCGTGGGTGACGAAGACGATGGTCTTGTTCAGGTCCTTCTGGAGCCGCAGCAGCTCGTCCTGGAGCTGGGTGCGGACCACCGGGTCCACCGCGCCGAACGGCTCGTCCATCAGCAGCACCGGCGGGTCGGCCGCGAGCGCGCGGGCCACCCCGACGCGCTGCTGCTGGCCGCCGGAGAGCTGGTGCGGATAGCGCTTGCCGGTGTCGGCGTTCAGCCCGACCGTCTCCAGCAGTTCCGCCGCGCGGGCGCGGGCCTTCTTGCGGCCCCAGCCGAGCAGCAGCGGGACGGTGGCCACGTTGTCCAGGATCGTCCGGTGCGGGAAGAGCCCGGACTGCTGGATGACGTACCCGATCCCGCGCCGCAGCTCGGCGGCGTCCGCTTCGAGGATGTCCTTGCCCGCGAGGCGGATGGTCCCGGACGACGGGTCGACCATGCGGTTGATCATGCGGAGCGTGGTGGTCTTGCCGCACCCGGACGATCCGACGAGGACCGTGATCTGCCCCTCCGGCATGTCCAGGTTGAGGTCGTGGACCGCGGTGGTGCCGTTCGGGAAGCGTTTGTGCACGGCGTCGAATTTGATCATCGGTCATCCCTTGCCCGGCTGCATATGGTCATGCAGAGTTCTCGGTGTCTGAATAATTTGTCAATGGGCTGCGCTGAAACACTGGTGACGCCGGTCCATCAGGCAGACCGAATGTCGGGAAAAGGAGGCGTTCGCGCATGATGTCGTACCGCACGGTGGACACCGGGACCGGCACCCCCCAGGCCGGCATCGTGGTCCTCGACGGTGAGTCCCTTCCGGTCGCCGATGTGGTGCGGCTCGCCCGTGGCACGGCAAGGCCCGTACCCGGGACCGAGGCGATGAAGCGTGTCGAACAGTCCTGGGACGCGGCGCGTGAGCTCGCCGCGTCGGGTCGGGTGTACGGCCGTTCCACCGGTGTCGGCGCCAACCGTAACGAGTCGGTGCCGTCCGGCGCAGCCGCCGACCACGGACTGCGGCTGCTGCGCTCGCACGCCGGGGCCATCGGGGACCCGCTGCCGGGCCACGAGGTCAGGGCCATGCTCGCAGTGCGCGCCAATCAGCTGCTCGCCGGCGGGGCCGGACTGCGGCCCACCGTCGTCACCGCGCTCTGCGAAGCCCTGGAGTCCGGCGCCCACCCCGTCGTCAACGAGTTCGGCTCGGTCGGGACCGGCGACATCGCGGCCCTCGCGCAGATGGGCCTCGCGCTGGCCGGCGAGCATCCCTGGCAGGGCGGCCGGCCACCCACCGCGCTGCGCCTCGACAACAACGATGCCCTCGCCCTGATCAGCAGCAACGCCCTCACCCTCGGGCAGGCCGCGCTCGCACTCGACGAGCTGCGCTCACTGGTCGACGCGACCCAGGTGGTGGCAGCGCTGTCCCTGCTCGCCGTGGACGGCTCCTTCGAGGCGTACGCGGAACCGGTGCACGCGGCCCGCCCGCACCCCGGCTCGTACGCCGTCGCCGCCCGCAGCCGCTGGCTGCTCGGCGCACCCGAGCGGCCCACCCCGCCGCTGGGCCGCATCCAGGATCCGTACGGCTTCCGCTGTGTCCCGCAGATCCACGGGCCCGCGCAGGACGCCGCCGACCTGCTGGAACGCACCATCGCCGTAGAGATCAACGCGGCGGCCGAGAACCCGCTGATCCACGCGGAGGACATGGCCGCCTATCACCACGGCGGCTTCTACATGGCCCAGCTGGCGCTGGCGCTCGACCACTTCCGGCTGGCCCTCACCCAGACGGCCCGGCTCTCCACGTCCCGGCTCTCCGAGCTGAACGAACCCGGGTTCACCCGGCTCAGGCCCTTCCTCGCCGACGGCGAGGCGGCGTCGTCGGGCGTGATGATCCTGGAGTACGCGGCCGGAGCTGCCCTCGGTGAGCTGAGCGCCCTGTCCGCGCCGGCCTCGCTCGGGCACGCCGTCCTCTCCCGCGGCGTCGAGGAACAGGCCAGCTTCGCGTCGCTCGCGGCCCGGCAGGCGCTGCGGGCCGGACGCGCGTACCGCTATGTCGTGGGCTGCGAACTGGTCGCCTCTGTACGGGCGCTGCGCCAGCGAGAGCTGCGGATCGACCCCGACCTGCCGGTCGGCCGTGCCTTCGCCCTGGCGGACGAGGTGCTCAACCCGGATCTCGCGGACCGGCCGCTCACCGACGACGTGGAGACGGCGGCGGCGCTGCTCGACCGGTTCAATGACCTCTGAGGAACGGGCGGTTCGATGATCTCCCAGGGAACGGGGCGGCTGAGAGGCTTCCGAGGGGCTTCCGAGGGGGCCGCCGGGGCGGGCGGTGCCCCGGAGCGGGCACGTCAGGAAGGCGGCGGTTCAATGAACTCTGATGTGGAAGTGGAACTTGAGGGGGATGACGGCATGAGCGACAGCCCGGCCGCACGGCTGCAACAGCTCTTCGAAGGGCACCGGCTGACACCGACCCAGCGGCGCATCGCGCACTGCATGGTGCGGCAGGCCGCCGAGGCGCCCTTCCTCTCCTCCGTCGAACTGGCCGAACTGGCCGGGGTCAGCCAGCCGTCCGTCACCCGGTTCGCGGTGGCGCTCGGCTTCGACGGCTACCCGGCGCTGCGCCGGCACCTGCGGGAGGTCGCCCCGGCCGGACGCGAGGCGGACGACGACAGCCTCAACGAGTACCAGCAGGCCGTCCACGCCGAGATGGAGAACCTGCGCCGGCTCGCCGAGGTACTGGCCGACCCCTCACTGGTGGAACGCGCGGGCCGGCTTCTCGCGCAGTCCCCGACCCTGCCGGTACTGGGGCTGCGCGCCGCCTCCTCGCAGGCCAGGGGTTTCGCGTACTTCGCCGCCAAGGTCCACCGGGATGTCCGGCTGCTCGACGAGGGCGGCACGATGCTGGCCGACCGTATCGACGCCTCGGTACGGGCGGGGGCCACGGTGCTGCTCTGCTTCGCGCTGCCCCGCCACCCGCGTGAGGTGGTCGAGGCGCTCGCGTACGCGCAGTCGGCCGGGCTGACCGTGGTGACGGTCGCCGACTCGGCCTTCGCGCCCGTCGCCAAGTACAGCGACATCCTGATCCCGGCCGCCGTCGGCACCGGCCTCGCCTTCGACACGGTGTGCGGGCCGATGCTGCTGGGGCGGGTGCTGCTCGAGGCGATGTGCGACGACCTGCCGGAGGCGCAGTCGCGCCTGGAGGAGTTCGACACACGGGCGGTGGCGCGGGGGCTGTTCATGGAGTAGCTCAGGCACCGGCCTTCCGGGCAGACAGGCGCCCGCCTGCCTGCCCGGCGGCCTTCGGGGGGAAGGACCGGCGCCTGCGTCAGAGCGTGGCGAGCTCCCCCGCGACGGCGAGGAGCGCCTCGCGGGACATCACCCCTGCGGCCACCGCGGCGACATCGATCAGCGGCATGGGGCCGAGGAGCTGGAGCAGCTCGGAGTCGAAGACGCCGGGCAGATGCCGGCGCAGTACCTCGCCCGCGACCGGATCGGCCATCAGGCTCCGCATCGGCGTCCGCAGCGACAGGCGCCCGGCGGGGAACTCCTCGGGCCGCGGCAACGGCTCTATGGCCTTCTCCGCCTGGTCACGCTGGGCCCGCACCAGCAGATGCTTGTCGGTGACCGCCCCGTCGGCGGGCAGACCGAGCCGCTCGTACTGGCTGGGCGGCGCGTCATTCGCCCGCATCAGCTCCACCAGCAGGGCGGCCATGCGCAGTTCGGCCTCGTCGTCGACGATCGGGGCGAGCTGCTCGGGGTCGGTGGAGAGGTCGAAGAGAAGCGTGCCGTGGAGGTACGGGTTGAGGATGCTGCGCCCCGGGGTGCGCAGGGTCCGTACGCCCTTGGTGAAGGAGAACGGCTCGGCCAGCTCGGCGTCCACCAGCTCGGCCGGGGTGAACCGGCCCCGCATATGCGTGGGCATCAGCGTGTGTTCGTACAGCGGCGCGTTGTCCGGGGAGACGGGGGCGCGCATGTACACGTACCGTCCGTCGGTGGCGTTGACGTGCCCGCCGTGCGCACCGAACAGCGCGGCCTCCCGTACGGGGACGTCATCGGCGACCGGCAGCGGTACCCCCTGCATGTCGGCGGGGCGGTCGACGCCGAAGTAGTCGAGGAGTGTGGGCGCGAGGTCGATCGTCTGGACGAGGGCGTCCCGCCGCTCGCCCGCCGTGCCGGGATGGCGGGGGTCCCGGACGAACAGCGGCAGGTGGACCAGCTCGTTGTACCAGGGCTGGACGGCCTTGCCCCACCAGCCCTTCTCGCCCAGCAGGAAGCCGTGGTCGGTGTTGACGATCAGCAGCGTGTCGTCCCACAGGTCCAGCTCGTCCATGGTGTCCAGGACCCGGCCGAGGGAGCGGTCGCACATGGACAGCAGCGCCGCGTACTCGTAGCGGGCGTGTTCGGCCTGGCCGTCGGTCTCCGTCACGCGCTTGTAGTCGGGCCAGTCGAAGTGCGGACCCTCGTAGCCGTGCGGATAGAGGTCCTTGTAGCGCTGGTGGGAGAAGAACGGCTCGTGCGGATCGAAGGTCTCGATCTGTACGAACCACCGGTCGGCGCCCTGGTTGGTACGGATGAACTCCAGGCCGGCGTCGAAGGTGAGGGTCTGCGGGTGCCGGTCCTCGGTCGCCATGTACGGGCGGTTGACCCAGTCCTGGCGGTACGCCGGGCTGCGCATCGACTTCGGGGAGTCGGGTATCGCGGGGTCGGCGACCTGGCCCTTCCACGGGTCGCCCTCCTGGCCGCGGAAGAACTCCCAGGTGTTGTACCGGCCGTGGTAGGTCGCCCCGCCGTCCTCCCAGTAGTGCGGGTGGTCGCTCGCCAGGTGGGTGTACACCCCGTGCTGCTTCAGCAGTTCGGGCATGGAGTCGTCGAACGGCTCCAGGGGGCCCCAGCTGCGGTGCAGGAAGTTGTGGCGGCCGGTGTGGAGTTCACGGCGGGCCGGCATGCAGGGCATCGACCCGGCCCACGCGTTGTCGTAGGTCACCGAACGCTCCGCCAGGCGGCGGAAGTTGGGAGCGTGTGTCCAGTCGCCACCGTACGGGGGCAGCAGATGCCGGTTGAGACTGTCGAACATGACCATGATGGCCTTCATGCGGGGGTGTCACCTCTCTGATCGCGTCTCTGATCGCGGCGGGCCTCCAGGCGCTGAAGCATCCGCTCCAGCCAGGCCACCCAGGTGTCGGCTGCGGACGCGCCGTAGGCGTGCAGCGTGTCGAAGGTCTCCTGGGCGAAAGCGGAGTCCACCTCCGGCAGCGCATCGTCGAAGCGGAGGGTGCGATCACGGTCCCGGTTACGGGCGATCTGCTCCCGGCGGTAGTCGAGCTCGGTGCGGACGAGCCGGATCGCGGCTTCCGTGTCCAGCGGCGCCGCGAAGGCGAACCGTGCCACGAAGTCCGGGTCCTGGAACCGGCTGGTCGGCTCGTACGGCGAGCGCACCCACTCCAGCAGGACATCACGCCCGTGCGGTGTCACCCGGTACACCTTGGCGTCCGGCCGCCGGTCGCGCGGATCGACCTCGTAGACCACCCAGTCGTCGGCCACCATCCGTCCGAGCAGCCGGTAGATCTGGCTGTGATGGGCCCGCGACCGAAGGAACTGCCCTTCGGACTCCACCCATTTGCCCAGATCGAACCCGCTTCGAGGACGCCCTGCGAGCAACGCGAGCAGCACGTACTCGAACTTGACCATGTGCCACCTCACCTATGTGCACTTTCACCTATGTGAGGAGAGTCTTAGGCCCCCGCGGGCCGGGCGTCAATGGTTCCGGCACACATGCGTCACCGCCGGGCGTCACCGTCGGACGCCCCGGGAGCAGCACCGAACGCGGCCAGGCCGGGCCTCAAAGAACAAACTCAGAAACCGTCGCTAGTCTCCGCTCGGTCCGGAGCAGGCATGCGGAGGGAGTACGGACGTGGGGCGCGGCAGAGCGCAGACACAGGTGCAGGTGCAGGCTCGGGGCCAGGGCCAGGGCCAGGACCGGCGGTCGGAGGGGTCCGGGAAGGGCCGACGTTCGGAGGGGGCCGGGAAGGGGCGGCCGCGGACCGTGGCGAGAGTCGCGGTGCTGGTACGGGCGGGGGCCGCGCCGCTGTGGTGGCTGGGACTGGTGGCCGCGGCTGCCGGGGCGCTGCTGCCCGGACTGACGGGGCGCAGGATCGGGCTCCTTGCCGGGGCCGCGCTCGCCCTGGTCACCTGCGCGCTGGTGGCCCTGGTCCGCAGGCGCAGGTTCCACCATCTTTCGAAGTCGCCCTCGCGGGCGGGCCGTTCGGACTTCCTCCAGGACCGGGCCGTGACGGTACGGAACTGGCGGCGCGCCCACCGCTGGTGGCTGCTCGCGGCCTTCGCCGCGGCGCTCGGCTCGTCGTTCGCGCTTCCCGCCGCCGGCGGGCTGACCCTCGCCGGGGCGGGCGCCGGGCTCTGGCTCAGGGCGGTGCGGCTCGGCCGTCGCGAACACGCGGACGACCTGCTCCTCTGGGTCCGTACCGACTGGATCGCGCGGGGCCCCGCGGGGAAGCCGGTCAAGGGCTACAGCTCGACGGGTGTCCTCGCGGGCGACGCCGCACCCGGCGGGGCACGGCGTCGCTGACAGGGCCGTGGAGGTGTGACCCGGCGGGTCAGACCTCCAGTTCGGCCTCGATCTTCTTCAGCTGGTGGCGGGCCATCGCGAGGTTCGCCCGGGACTTGTCCAGCGCCAGATAGAGGAACAGGCCGTTGTTCCCGCGTCCCTTGAGCAGCCGGATCAGGTGGTACTGCCCGCCCAGGGTGATCAGGATGTCCTCGATCTCGTCCTTCATACCGAGGTGCTCCATGGTCCGCACCTTGGCGCGCACCACATCCGTGTTCCCGGCCGCGGCAACGGCCAGATCGAGGTCCTTGCCGCCGCCGAGCGTGCCGAGGGCCATTCCGCTGGTGTAGTCGACGAGGGCCACCCCGATGGTGCCCTCGATCGAGCTCATCGCGTCCTTGAGTGCGGTTTCGGTGTTCGCCATGGGAGGCGCACTTCCCTTCTTCTGGTTGGTGTCGGAGCGGGTGGTGTCGGAGTGGGGGGTGTCGGTGCGGTTGGTGCCGGAGCGGGGGGCGTCAGGGCGGCCGGTGTCCGAGTGGCTGGTTTCCGATGCCGTACGGGTCCGGGTACGGGTACGGGCGGCCCGGGAGTGGGGGCCCCGCGAGGGTGTGCCGGTCATGGGCTCTCCGGTCGTGGGTGCTCCGGCCGGTCGAGGGCGCCGTCGACCAGTTCGCCGATCCGGGTGCTCGACCGGCGGGCCTCCAGATGCAGCCGGCCCACGTTGATACGCGGCTGGGCGAGCAGGGTGAGCACGGCGGACGGGCCCGCCGCGTACGTCGCCACATAGCCGTGCTCGCCGCGGACCAGCAGCTCACGGAAGGCGCCCTGGCCCGTCGTCTCGGTCAGCCGCTGCGCGACGCCGAGGGCCGCCGCGGTGAGCGCGGCGACGGATTCGCCCTCGGCCGACGTGGTGTCCTGCGCCAGCACCAGGCCGTCGGCGCTGGCCGCGAGTGCCCCGCTGATCAGCGGCACCCGGGCTCTCAACCGCCGTAGCTCCTCCAGCACTTCGGCCTCCGCGGACATCAGTTGTCTCCTCTCGGCGCGCTGCCGCAGAGCGCGGATCACAGCGTGGCCTCCAATGCGTCTCGCAGCCGGCGGAGCAGGGCGACATCCGGGTCCGGCGACACGTCGGCGACCGCGTCGGCGAACCGGGCGGGGACCGCGGGCGCCTGCGGCACGGGTGTGCGCGGGGTCTCGACGGCGCCGGCGGCTGCCAGCCTGCGGACGTCGATGAGGGTGTGGAAGGCCGGGCGGCCCAGCGCCCTGGCGATGCCGGGCGGAGTGCGGACCCCGTCCGCCAGGTCGAGCACGGCGCGCTGGCGCGGGGTGACCGGGACGTCGGGGCGGCTCGGGGCCCGTACCACCGGGGCGGTGTCGATGTCCGGGTAGGGCCAGAGCCGGTCGAGCAGCTCCCGGCGGCGGGCGGCCTCCCGCTCCACCGCGCCGGCGGGGACCGGGTGCACGGTGCCGATCCAGTGGGCGACGCCGTAGCGGAAGCGGGTGGGGCCGCTGCTGGGGGCGAGGGCGAAGTACGCGGCGTCGTGCAGGGCGCCGAGGTGGCAGATCTCCAGCTCGCCGTCCGCGACCTGGCCGCTCTCGACCAGGAAGCGGCCGACCCGGCCGTGGGCCCCGGCCCGGTCCAGTGCCTGCCGCCACCCCTCGGGGCGCAGCCGTCCCGAGGCGGTCAGCAGGACGTCGATCCCGGGGGCGGCCGGGCTCTCGGCGTGCACCACCTGGCCGTCGACCAGATAGAGCGTGCCGCGGTCACGCAGCAGGGCGCCGGTGGCCCCTTCGCCCGCGAGGCGGACGAGCATGGGCGAGACGCCCGAGGGGCCGGGGCCTTTCGTCGCGGTGGTCATCACAGCACCAGACGCCCGGCCAGGTCCCGCAGCCGTAATCGGGCGAGCGCCAGATTGCCCTCGTCGCGGTCGAGCCAGAGATGCAGGAAGACGCTGCTGTCGAAGGTCGTCTCGACGAAGCGCAGGATGTGGTAGCCGGTGCGGTTGGTGACGATGACGTCCTCGACCGGAAGTCCCTCACCCGGGGCGGGCGCCGAGGCTTCCGGTATCTCGCCGGTGGCTGCCGGGACCAGGGGCGGGGCCGGGGCGAACGCGGGCTGTTCGGCGGCCATCCTCGCCAGTTCCGCGGTCTCGGCCGCGGTCGCCTCGTGGTCGTTGTTCGGTGACTCGCCGATGGTGCCGAGTGCGAGCCCGCTGGTCCAGTCGACCACGGCGGCACCGAGGGAACCGGGCAGCCGCATGGCTTCCAGCAGACACTCGTCGATTCCGGGCACGCGGAACTCCCCTCCCAGCGTGGCGCGCGTGGCCGCGGGGGCGGCCGTGCTCCAGTGACGGCCAAGTTACGCAACGCTCAGCCCTCTGAGGGGAGTTCTGGCATTTTCCAGCGGAACATGCGCGGCGGGATTAGGGTCTGCGTTCCGGCTGTGTGTGCGTCCGGGTTCCGGCTGTGCGTGTGTGTGCGTTCGGCCGGTCCGGCCGCTTCGGTGCCCGCGCCGGCGCGCGTCAGAGTTCAGAGCTCAGAGCAGCGCGTCCGCGTGCGACCCGCCCGACTCGGCGACGATCTCCGCCACGCTCTGCGCGTCCCGCACCGTCGCGAACCGGACCCCGCGCGCGCCGGACGCGGTCTCTGCCGCCGACCCCGCCGCGAACCCGTAGACCGCGGGCCTGGCAAGGCTGTTGTACGCGTAGTGGTGCGCGAAGTAGTACGCCCCGGTGTCCAGCACCGCCACGTAGTCCCCCTGCCCGAGCAGCGGCAGCTCACGGTCCTCCGCCAGCAGGTCGCCCGCGAAGCAGGCGGGGCCCGCGATGTCCTGGGCGGTGGCGGGGGCCGTACTGGGGCGGCCCCCGCTGTCGTACGCGGCGATCCGCAGCGGCCACGAGGCGGGCGCGTACACCGTGCGGGTGGCCACCTGGACCCCGGCGTGGGTGACCGCGATGGCCCGGCCGCCCGCCGACTTCGCGTACTCGACGCGGGCCAGGATCGTGCCGTGCTTGGCGAGCAGCGAGCGGCCGAACTCGGTGACCAGGCCGTAGCGGCCGTCGAGCAGGCCGGGTGCGGTCGCCTTGAGGAGCCGGGCGTACTCGGCGTACGTGGGGGTCTCGTCGTCCGACGAGAAGTTGACCGGGAGGCCGCCGCCGATGTCGATGGTGTCGATCTGCTGCCGGCCCGCAGCCTCGTTGATCTCCTCGGCCAGTTCGTGGACGGCCCGTACGCCCTCGGCCATGAGTGCCAGCGGTACGCCCTGCGAGCCCGAGTGGGTGTGCAGCCGGTTCAGCCAGGGGCGGTCCAGGAAGGCGCGGACGACCCAGGCGCGGGCGCCCTCGTCCCGCAGCGCCACCCCGAACTTGGAGGTCGAGGTGGCCGTCGACAGCGCGCCGATGGAGCCGCCGCCGGTCTGCGGATTGACGCGCAGGCCCAGTGGTGAGGCCGTCGGGGCGGACCGGACGAGGGCGTCGAGCCGGGCCAGCTCCTGCGGGTTGTCGGCGTTCACGGCGATCCCGATGGCGAGCGCCTCGCGCAGCTCGGCGGGGGTCTTGGCGGGGGAGTCCAGGACGGTGCGCGCCGGGCGCACCCCCGCGGCGCGGGCCAGCGCCAGCTCACCCGGGCTCGCGACCTCCGCGCCGATGCCCTCGTGGGCGAGCAGCCGCAGGACGGGGACGAGCGGGGCCGCCTTGACGGCGAAGGCGTGCAGAACGGGTGTACCCGGCGGAGTGACCTCCTCGAACGCGGCCCGCAGGGCGGCCGCGCTGCCGCGGATGCCGTGGATGTCCAGCAGCCCGACGACCGGGCTGTCCGGCCCGGCCAGCCCGGCCGCCACCGCGGCCCGTACCGCCTGCTCACGCCGCGCGGCGGCACCCGTATCGGAAGCCGTACCGGCACCCGTATCCGAAGCCGTGCCGGCACCCATGTCGGCACCCGTACCGGCACCCATGGCAGAGCCCGTACCGGCGGCTGTTCCAGAACCCGTTTCAGAAGCCATGTGATCCAGCCAATCATCGACTGGGGCGGGGCGGGATGCCCGACTGTATTGACTAGTTCTATTCACCTCGTCAAGATGTGAATAGAACGTGTAACAGTGTGGGATCGAGGAGGCAGACCATGTCAGGACCCCGGCCGGTACGGGCCCCGCGCGGTACGGAGCTGAGCACCCTGGGATGGCAGCAGGAAGCCGCCCTGCGCATGCTCCAGAACAACCTGGACCCGGAAGTCGCCGAGCACCCCGACAAGCTCGTCGTCTACGGCGGCACCGGCAAGGCCGCCCGCGACTGGCGCTCCTTCGACGCCATGGTGCGCACGCTGCAGACGCTCAAGCAGGACGAGACGATGCTCGTCCAGTCGGGTCGCCCGGTCGGCGTGATGCAGACCCACGAGTGGGCCCCGCGGGTGCTCATCGCCAACTCCAACCTGGTGGGCGACTGGGCCAACTGGGAGGAGTTCCGGCGGCTCGAATCGCTCGGTCTCACCATGTACGGCCAGATGACGGCCGGCTCCTGGATCTACATCGGCACCCAGGGCATCCTCCAGGGCACCTACGAGACCTTCGCCGCTGTCGCGGCCAAGCGCTTCAACGGCACGCTCGCCGGGACGATCACGCTCACCGCCGGACTCGGCGGCATGGGCGGCGCCCAGCCGCTCGCCGTGACGATGAACGACGGCGTCGCGATCTGCATCGACGTCGACCCGCGCGCCATCGAGCGCCGGATCGAGCACCGCTACCTGGACGTCCGCGCGAACTCCCTCGAACACGCCCTCCAGCTCGCCGTCGAGGCGCGCGACGCCCGCAAGCCGCTCTCCATCGGCCTCCTCGGCAACGCCGCCGAGCTGCTGCCCCGGATGCTCGCCGAGGGCGCGCCGATCGACATCGTGACGGACCAGACCTCCGCCCACGACCCGCTCGCCTACCTGCCGCTCGGTATCGACTTCGACGACATGGCCGCGTACGCCGCCGAGAAGCCCGCCGACTTCACGGTGCGCGCCCGCGAGTCGATGGCCCGCCACGTCGAGGCCATGGTCGGCTTCATGGACGCCGGGGCCGAGGTCTTCGACTACGGCAACTCCATCCGCGGTGAGGCCCAGCTCGCCGGTTACAGCAGGGCGTTCGACTTCCCCGGCTTCGTGCCCGCCTATATCCGCCCGCTCTTCTGCGAGGGCAAGGGCCCGTTCCGCTGGGCCGCCCTCTCCGGCGAGGCCGCGGACATCCACAAGACGGACAAGGCGCTCCTGAAGCTCTTCCCGGAGAACGAATCGCTGCACCGCTGGATCAAGATGGCCGGTGAGCGCGTCCACTTCCAGGGCCTGCCCGCCCGTATCTGCTGGCTCGGCCAGGGCGAGCGCGACAAGGCCGGCGCCCTCTTCAACGACATGGTCGCCGACGGCACCCTCGCCGCCCCGCTGGTCATCGGCCGCGACCACCTCGACTGCGGCTCGGTCGCCTCTCCGTACCGCGAGACCGAGGCCATGCTCGACGGCTCCGACGCCATCGCCGACTGGCCGCTGCTCAACGCCATGGTCAACGTCGCATCCGGTGCCTCCTGGGTCTCCATCCACCACGGTGGCGGGGTCGGCATGGGCCGCTCCATCCACGCCGGACAGGTCTCCGTCGCCGACGGCACCCCGCTCGCGGGCGAGAAGATCCGCCGGGTGCTCACCAACGACCCGGGCATGGGCGTCATCCGCCATGTCGACGCCGGATACGACATCGCCGAGCGGGTCGCCGACGAGCGCGGCGTCCGCGTGCCGATGCGCGAGGGCGGGCAGCAGTGACCTCCTCCTTCCACGAGATGTGGGCGGAGCTGCTGCCCATCGGCCGCAGCTCCGAATCCGGCGGGTACCGCAGGCACGCCTGGACCGGCGCCGACGCCGACTGCCGCGCCTGGTTCAAGGACCAGGCGCTGGCCCGCGGTCTCACGTACGAACTCGACCGCAACGGCAACCAGTGGGCCTGGCTGGGCGACCCGCTGGGCACCGACGCCGTCGTCACCGGCTCGCACCTGGACTCCGTACCGGACGGCGGCGCCTTCGACGGGCCCCTCGGGGTGGTGTCCTCCTTCGCCGCACTCGACGAACTCCGCAGCAGGGGAGCCGAGTTCACCAGGCCGCTGGCGATCAGCAACTTCGGCGACGAGGAAGGCGCCCGCTTCGGGCTCGCCTGCGTCGGCTCCCGGCTCACCGCGGGACAGCTCACCGTCGACAAGGCCCACCAGCTCCGCGACGGCGACGGCATCTCGCTGCCCGACGCCATGGAGCAGGCCGGGTACGACCCCGCCGGTATCGGCGCCGACCCCCAGCGGCTGGCCAGGATCGGCGCGTTCGTCGAGCTCCATGTGGAGCAGGGGCGCGCCCTCGACCTCAGCGGCGACCCGGTCGGTATCGCCTCGGCGATCTGGCCGCACGGCCGCTGGCGGTACGACTTCCACGGCGAGGCCAACCACGCCGGGACGACCCGTCTGGTGGACCGGCGCGACCCGATGCTGACATACGCCGAGACGGTCCTGGCCGCCCGCCGCCAGGCGGAACTCGCGGGCGCGGTCGCCACCTTCGGCAAGGTCTCCGTCGAGCCGAACGGGGTCAACGCGATCCCCTCCCTGGTGCGCGGCTGGCTCGACTCGCGCGCCGCCGACCAGTCGACGCTGGACACGGTCATCGCCGGTATCGAGCAGGCCGCCAGGGAACGCGGCGAGCGGGACGGCGTGGACGTCCGCGTCACCCGGGAGTCCTTCACCCCCGTCGTCGAGTTCGAGCACGCCCTGCGCGACGAGCTCCGCAAGATCCTCGGCGGCGACGGCACCGATGTGCCCGTTCTCGGAACGGGCGCGGGACACGACGCCGGAATCCTCTCCGCGTCCGTCCCGACCGCCATGCTGTTCGTACGCAACCCCACGGGTGTCTCGCACTCCCCGGCGGAGACCGCCGGCGAGGACGACTGCCTGGCCGGGGTGACCGCACTCGCCGATGTACTGGAGGGCCTGGCGTGCAGGTGACGTACTGGCTGGAACACGCCTGGCTCGACACACATGTCGAGCCGGGCGTCGTCCTGGAGACCGGCCAGGGCCGGATCACCGCCGTCCGCAAGGAGGTGCCGGCACCGCCGCCCGGCGCGACGGTCCTGCGCGGCCTGACCATCCCGGGCCTGGCGAACGCCCACAGCCACGCCTTCCACCGCGCCCTGCGGTCCGCCGCCCAGGTCGGCTCGGGCACCTTCTGGACCTGGCGCGACGTCATGTACGGCGTGGCCGCCCGGCTGACCCCGGACACCTACCACGCGCTCGCCCGCGCGGTGTACGCCGAGATGGCGATGGCCGGGATCACCGTGGTCGGTGAATTCCACTATGTGCACCACACGCCGGGCGGCGCCCCCTACGACGACCCGAACGCGATGGGCGAGGCGCTGATCGCCGCGGCCGCCGACGCGGGCATCCGCATCACCCTCCTCGACACCGCCTACCTGGCGTCCGGGATGATCGACAAGTACCGCAGCGCGGAGCCCGAGAAGCACCAACTGCGCTTCTCCGACGGCTCGGCGCAGAGCTGGGCCGAGCGGGCCTCCCTGCTCAAGGACCGCGACCACGCCCGGATCGGCGCGGCCGTCCACTCCGTACGGGCGGTCCCGGCCGACCAGCTCGGCACCGTGGCCGCATGGGCCGAGAGCCGGCAGGCCCCGCTGCACGTACACCTCTCCGAGCAGACCGCCGAGAACGAGTCCTGCCTTGCGGCGCACGGCTGCACGCCCACCCGGCTGCTCGCCGACCACGGAGTGCTCGGGCCCCGCACCATCGGCGTCCACAACACCCACCTCACCGACGAGGACATCAGCCTCCTCGGCTCCTCGGGGACCGGCACCTGTATGTGCCCCACCACCGAACGCGACCTCGCCGACGGCATCGGCCCCGCCACCCGGCTCCAGCACGCGGGCAGCCCACTCTCCCTGGGCAGCGACAGCCACGCCGTGATCGACATCCTCGAAGAGGCACGCGCCCTGGAGCTCAACGAACGGCTGCGCTCGCGCACCCGCGGCCACTGGACGGCGGCGGCCCTGCTGCGCGCGGCCACCGACGACGGGCACAACGCGCTCGGCTGGCCCGAGGGCGGCGTCATCGAGACCGGCGCGCTCGCCGACCTCACGACGATCGCACTCGACTCGGTCAGAACAGCGGGTCCCGTACCGCGACTCGGAGCGGAGACCGCGGTATTCGCCGGCTCCGCGGCCGACGTACGCCACACGGTCGTCGGCGGCCGTCATGTCGTACGCGACGGAGTCCACGCACTGGTCCCGGACGTCCCGCACGCGCTGGCCGAGTCGATCGCGGCGCTGCGTCCCTGACCCCGAACCCGTACACGGAGGAGCACACCGCGATGACGAACCCCGCCACCGCCCTCACCCACATCGGCAGTCTGGTCACCAACGACCCCTCCCTCGGGGACGGATCCCCGCTCGGTCTGATCCAGGACGCGGCGCTCGTCATCGACGGCGACCGCATTGCCTGGGTCGGTGAATCCAGCAAAGCACCCGCCACTGACAACGCGGTCGACGCGGGCGGCCGGGCGGTGATCCCGGGGTTCGTCGACTCGCACTCGCACCTGGTCTTCGCGGGCGACCGGACGGCCGAGTTCAACGCGCGCATGTCGGGCCGCAGTTACTCGGCGGGCGGGATCCGCACCACGGTCGCCGCCACCCGCACGGCCACCGACGAACAGCTGTCGGCGAACGTCGCGGCCTACCTCCACGAGGCGCTCCGCCAGGGCACCACCACGCTGGAGACGAAATCCGGCTACGGCCTGACCGTGCAGGACGAGGCACGGGCCCTGCGGATCGCGGCCCGCCACACCGAAGAGGTCACCTACCTGGGCGCCCACATCGTCTCGCCCGACTACGCCGACGACCCGGACGGGTACGTCGCCCTGGTCACCGGCGAGATGCTCGATGCCTGCGCGCCGCACGCCCGCTGGGTCGACGTGTTCTGCGAGAAGGGCGCCTTCGACGGCGACCAGGCCCGCGCGATCCTGACCGCGGGACGGGCCAAGGGCCTGCACCCGCGCGTCCACGCCAACCAGCTCAGCTACGGTCCTGGGGTGCAGCTCGCCGTCGAGCTGGACGCCGCTTCGGCCGACCACTGCACCCATCTCACCGACGAGGACGTCACGGCCCTGGCCGACGGCGACACCGTGGCCACGCTGCTGCCGGGCGCCGAGTTCTCCACCCGCGCCGCCTGGCCGGACGCCCGCCGCCTCCTCGACGCCGGGGTGACGGTCGCGCTCTCCACCGACTGCAACCCGGGCTCGTCGTTCACGTCCTCCATGCCGTTCTGTATCGCCCTGGCGGTACGGGACATGGGGATGAGCCCGGACGAGGCGCTCTGGGCGGCCACGGCGGGCGGCGCACAGGCGCTGCGCCGTACGGACATCGGCCGTCTGGTGCCGGGGGCCAGGGCGGACCTGACGCTGCTCGACGCACCGTCCCACGTCCACCTCGCCTACCGGCCCGGTGTCCCGCTGGTCTCGGGGGTGTGGCAGCGCGGAACCCGGGTGGTCTGACCGACCGGATCCCACTCAGCCCGCGTACGAGCTCCGTACGCGGGCTGTCCGGGCTGCGCACGCGGGTTCCGAGCCCCCGCACGCGGGTTGTACGAGCCCCGCACGCGGAAGAGCCGGTCCCGGCGAGCGGGACCGGCTCTTCCGCCGAGGCGCTGCCCGGCCGTGTGCCGGACGGACGCTCCTCGCGACGTTGCCTCACTGCTGACGGCGCCTCACTGCTCCAGCGTCAACCCCTTGCGCAGCTTCACCAGCGTGCGCGACAGCAGCCGCGACACGTGCATCTGCGAGATGCCCAGCTCTTCGCCGATCTCCGACTGCGTCATGTTGGCGACGAAGCGCAGCGACAGGATCTGCCGGTCGCGCGAGGGGAGCCCGGCTATGAGGGGCTTGAGCGACTCGATGTACTCGACGCCTTCGAGGTCGTGGTCCTCGTAGCCGATCCGGTCGGCCAGCGCGCCCTCGGACTCGTCCTCCTCGGGCTGGGCGTCGAGCGAGCTGGCGGTGTACGCGTTGCTCGCCGCCATCCCTTCGACGACCTCTTCCTTGGTCAGGTCGAGGCGTGCGGCGAGTTCCGCCACGGTCGGGGCGCGGTCGAGCTGCTGGGCGAGCTCGTCGCCGGCCTTGGCGAGGTCGAGACGGAGCTCCTGGAGACGGCGCGGCACCCGCACCGACCAGGACGTGTCACGGAAGAAGCGCTTGATCTCGCCGATGATCGTCGGCATCGCGAACGTGGGGAATTCCACGCCCCTGCTGAGCTCGAAGCGGTCTATCGCCTTGATCAGGCCGATCGTGCCGACCTGGATGATGTCTTCCATCGGTTCGCTGCGTGAGCGGAACCGGGAGGCGGCGAACTTGACCAGGGCCAGGTTGAGCTCGACGAGCGTGTTGCGGACATACGCGTACTCGTGCGTTCCCTCTTCGAGGGACTCCAGCCGCGAGAAGAGCGTCTTCGACAGGGCCCTGGCGTCCAGCGGACCCACTTCGCCGTACGGCGGAATCTCAGGAAAATCCTCGATTCCGGACTCGATCCGGTGGGGCTGGGTAGGACGTGCAGTCGACGCATCGCTGCGGGATTCGTCGAGCCGGGGTGACATGGTGTCCTCCATGGTTCTCGGCATATGGCTGCCGATGCCTGTGTTCAGCGGTGTAGCGGCGCCTCCAAAGCCGGCCATGTTCGAATGCTGTCGGCTACTACCCCTATCGGCTTGTGGCGGACAAGCGCAAGTGTTAAATGTCCGTATTGGTAAGGTTTGTTGGGGTTGTTCGGCTACCGGTCGGCGTGTGGAAGGCGTAGTCTTCGTCGCACGTCAGCGACATCTCCAACACGGCGAAGAGGGACGGACATGGACCGCGGGACGGTCGGCAGCACGAACCGGGGCCGGCTTCAGGTCGAAGTCAGGTCCGTGGGCCGGAGTGAGGTCGTGACTCCGGCAGGTGAGCTTGATCACCACACTGCCGAATTGCTGAGCGAGCCGCTGGATCAGGCGCTGGAGCGGGGCCGGTCGCGACTGGTCATCGACTGCTCCCAGCTGGAATTCTGCGACTCGACGGGACTGAACGTGCTCCTCGGGGCCCGCCTCAAGGCGGAGGCCGCCGGGGGTGGGGTTCACCTGGCCGGGATGCTTCCCGTGGTGGCCAGAGTGTTCGAGATCACAGGCGCCGAGGCGGTCTTCACCGTGCACGATTGTCTCGAAGACGCGCTGCGCGACTGATCCGCACACTCTGTAGAAAGAAATGAGTGTTGTCACCATTAGGCAGGGCAGGAGTCCCTCCGCAATCTTTGTACCGCTGACTTTTTTGAACCGGTGAATCGGTGAGGTGAAGCGCTGATGAGCACCACCCGGCAGCAGCCGCCGGGGGACCTCGGCCCCGAGCGCGACGGCGCCGGACCAGCCTCCACCGTGTCCGCCGAAGGCCGCAGTCGCACGCTCTCCCTGCAGAGCGCGAGCGGCATTGTCCCGCTGGCGCGTGATTTCACGCGCCAGGCGCTCTACGACTGGGCCTGGCTGCCCGCCGGGAGCGCCGACCGCCGTGCCGCGGCGGAGGACGTCCTGTTGGTCGTGTCCGAGCTGGTCACCAACGCGTGCCTGCACGCCGAGGGTCCCGAGGAGCTCCGCGTCTCGTACGGGCAGAAGGTGCTCCGTCTCGAGGTCGTCGACCGCGGCGCGGGCCAGC
The DNA here is from genome assembly GCF_041433995.1 of Streptomyces sp. NBC_00466. Taxonomy (NCBI): domain Bacteria; kingdom Bacillati; phylum Actinomycetota; class Actinomycetes; order Kitasatosporales; family Streptomycetaceae; genus Streptomyces; species Streptomyces sp. NBC_00466. The sequence goes on from NZ_CP107896.1 coordinate 4,332,534, forward strand.
CCGCACCGCGCAGCCCGCACCGGGCCGGCCGGCCCGGCGGGCACGGCATGTTCATCGTGGAGCGGCTCTGCCTCGACTGGGGCGTGGTCCGTACGTCCGGCAGGCCCGGCAAGATGGTCTGGGCCGAGCTGGCCGCACCGGCTTAGAGTTCCACCCCTTTTCTCCCCTTCCCCTGAGCGCACCGATCCGGTGCGCTCTTTGTCTTCCCTCGGCAAGGGCTCCGGCGTACCTTGAGCGCCCAATCTGATGTGTCGTCAGTAACTTAGCGGCGGCATCCGGCATAAGGGGTTTCGAGGTGTCGTACCAGAAGCGGACAGCGTTTGCGCTGGCGGCGGCCGTCGCGGGCTCGGTGGTGCTGATGACCGCACCGGCAGCCCAGGCCGACGTGGTGGACGTCAACTACCAGTGCAAAACGCCGATCGGTAACAAGGGAGCCGTCTCGCCCATCGACATCAAGGGCGTCAAGAGCGGCAGCGGCTACACCCTCACCATGTCCTTCCAGAAAGGCGTCTCGTCCAGCCCGGTCGAACTGGGCAAGGGCGCCATGAAGCCCAGCGCGCTCATCAAGCTGGGCGGCGCCGAGAGCGGGACGGTCCCGGTCGCGGGAGCGACCAACTCGGCGGCCATACCCGCCAACTCACCCATCAAGATCAGTGACCTGTCGGGCACCTACACGCCCAAGAAGAGCGGCAAGGTCACCTTCACCGCGTCGACGCTGACCATCAAGGCGCTCGGCACGACGACCACCTGCACCCCGTCCAACAGCCCCAAGCCCTCACTGGAACTGACGGTCGCCGGATCGGGCGGCGGCGGTACGAGCGGTGGCAGCGGTTCCACGGGCGGTGGCTCCGGGTCGTCGCAGAGCACACCGGGCGGCAGCCTGCCGAAGACCGGGCCGCTCGACTCCACGATGGCGCTCGGCACGCTCGGCGGGACCGTGCTGCTCAGCGGGGCCGCGGGGGTGCTGTGGCTGACCCGGCGGGGCCAGCGGTCCGCCTGACACCTGCCGGGACCAGGGAGGCGGTCCAAGCAACAGGGAGTTCTCTCATGCTCACGCGCAACATCCGTTCCGCCGTGCTCACGGCTGCCGTACTGCTCTGCTCCGCCGTGCCCGCGCTCGTACCCGCGGCCGCGGCGGAGCCGGCGGCCGGCGGATCCGGCTGGACGGCGGCGCCCGCGTCCGGCGCGGGGACCAGGCCCAGCGCCGACGGCCGGCCGTACTTCTATCTGGAGGGCGCACCGGGGACCGTCCTGGAGGACACCCTGGCGCTGACCAACCCGGGGAAGAAGGCCGTGACCGTACGGCTGCGGGGGGCCGAGGCGTACAACACGGCATCCGGCGGTTCCGCGTTCCGCGCCACGGGCCACACCTGGATCATCCCGGCCGCCCGCACGGTGCAGGTCCCGGCGCGCACCAGCGCCCGGGTCCCCTTCAGCGTCACGGTCCCCGCCACCGCCGAACCGGGCGACCATCCGGCCGCGATCGTGGCGGCGGCGGGCGGGCGCGAGACCGGGGTGCGGGTGCAGCTGCGGGTGAGCGGACCGACGCTCTCGGCGCTGACCGTCGAGGACGTCCGGGTCGACAAGGGCCAGGGGCTGATCCACTACACGGTGGTGAACCGCGGCAACACCGCCCTCACCCCGCACCTCGACGTACGCACCGACGGCCTCATCAGCGGCGCCCACCACCTCACCGGGCGCACGCTGCCGGTTGAACTGCTGCCCGGACGGCGCGCACGGCTCACGGAGAAGTGGCCGCACCCGCCGGCGCTCGATTCGGCATCCGTGCACCTCACGGTGGTGGCCGGGGGCGGAGCACACGGGACGGGGGCCGCGTCCGCGGTGTTCGTGCCGTGGTGGCGCGTGGCGGGCGCCGCGGTCCTGGTGCTCGTGGGTACGGGCGGCTGGTTCGCCGTACGGCGCAGACGCCGCCGGGGAGACGGGCCGGGCTCCGGGCCGGACCCGTACGCGGGCGACAGCGGCACCAGCGACAGCGACAGCAGCACCAGCGACACGCAGTACACCGACAGCGAACCGGCGACGGCGGGAGCGGCAACGTGAAGATCGAACCCGCCCGGTGGCTGCGGGCCACCGGGAGCAGGGGAGCCGGAGCCGCCCTGGCCTTTCTCCTGGCACTGCTCCCCGTCCTGGTCCTGTCCCCGGCAACCGGCGCCGCCGCGGCCGGCAAGCCCGGCGCCACGCTCTCCCAGCAACAGGCGGGCAAGGGCGGCGACATCACCGTCAAGGGCACCGGCTGGCGCCCCGACGCGCTGCTCATGATGCTGATCTGTGGTCAGGCCACCCCGGCCCGGGGCGTGATCGGCGGCACCAACTCCTGTGCCAACTCCGAGGGACGCGCCGTCACCACCGACTCCAAGGGCGGTTTCAGCAAGAAGCTGCCGGTCGCCGAGCCGCCCAAACCCTGCCCGTGCGTGGTGCACATCGCGACCGTCACCGGTGAACAGGCCGCGGCCGACGTGGTGTTCAAGGTCGCGGGACATCCGGTCGCGGCCCTGCCGAAACCCCCGCCCGGCGGGCGGCTGGCGGTCCTGTCCGACGCCCGGCTCGAAGGGTCGAGCGGGATCCTCACCTGGTTCGGGGCGCCGCCGAGCCGGACCATCGTCTTCACCGTGGGCAATCTCGGCTCGACGCCCGTCAAGGACCCGCTCTTCTCCCTCGGCACCTCGCACGGCGTGTTCGCCCCGCAGTGGCAGGACGGCCAGTGGCACGGCACCGTCGCACCCGGCAAGAAGGCGCAGATCAGACTGGACACCGAACTGTCCGCGGGCGCCCACGGCGACTACCAGGTCGCGGTGAAGTACGCCGGCAAGGTGATGGTCGAGCAGCCCTGGGGCGTAGGGCGCCCGTGGGGCGTCACGTTCTTCTGGCTGCTGCTGTGCGTGGTCGTACCCGCCGCGATCTTCCGTATCGGCATGGCGGTCGTCGACAAGGTCAGGCCGCGGGGCGCACGCGGTACGGCCGGTGGCGCCGGCCGTCACCGGAACGCGCTGCTGCCCGGACTCGCCGTGAGAATGCCCGCGTTCCGCAGGCCCGAGCGGACGGCATCGCCGTCCGGTGACGGGCCGCCCTCTACGGCCACGGTTCTGCCGTGGTTCACCCCGGACACCGCACCGTCTGAGAACCACCCGGCCGAGAAGCACCCGACGACGAAGGGAAACTCGTGATCAGACAACGGAGGATGAGCGCGGCAGGATTCGCGCTGATGCTCGGCGGTGCGGGGATCATGCTGGCCGCGGGCCCTGCCCAGGCCGCGGACGTCTCGTACAAGACCGAGTGCATACCGCCCTCGATTTCCGGCCTGCCGCCCATCGAGGGCACGACCCAAGTGGCGATCACCGCGCCCGCCACCGCGAAGGTGGGCGACGAGGTCGATGTCGTGTGGAAGACGGTCTCGGCCGCCTCCAAGAACCCCGACATCCTCGATCTGGACGCCAACACCGTGCAGCCGACCGGCACGGTCAAGGTCGGCGGGGCCCAGACAGCGGATCTGGCAGTGCAGGGGCCCCGGACCAACCCGCCCATTCCCAAGGGCGCCCCGATGGTCCTCTCCGACATGACGGCCAAGCTGAAGCTGACCAAGGCCGGGGACGTCACGCTGACGGCCGACAAGTACAACATCAACGTCAGCAAGCCGATCTCCACGGACACCAAGTGCTCGCCCAAGGAGACGGTGAAGCCGTCGGCCACCATCAAGGTCACGGACGGCGGCGGCACGACCACCGGCGGGACCACGACGGGCGGTACGACCACCGGCGGGACCACGACGGGCGGCACGGCCGCCGGCGGGACCACGACCGGCGGTACGACCACCGGCGGCACGACGACCGGCGGTACGACCACGGGCGGCACGACGGCCGGGACCACCACCGGCGGTACGAGCACCGGCGGCAGCACCACGGGCGGCACCGGGGGCGGGACCGACTTCCCCGGCAAGCAGGTCTCCGTGGCCTACGCCTGCAAGACGCCCATCGGCGACAAGAACGCCACATCGCCGGTGCAGATCAACGCGAAGAAGAGCGGCGGGGACTACGGCCTCACCGTGAAGTTCAGCAAGTCCGTGATGGACAGCCCGGCCGACATCCCCGCCGGTTCGGTCGTCCCGTCCATGGACGTCAAGCTGGGCGGCTCCGACAAGGGCACGGTCCATGTGGTGGGCCCGGCCAACAAGTCGGCCATCAAGTCGGGTGCGCCCATCGAGATCCCCGACCTCACCGGCACGTACAAGCCGGGCGCCACCGGCAAGACGACGCTCAGCCCCGGCGTACTGACGGTCAAGGCGCTCGGTACGACCACCACCTGCACCCCGCCGGCGAACGTCGCCGTCTCACTGCAACTGGACACGTCGGCCCAGCCGGGCGGCGCGTCGGGTGGCACGTCCACCGGCGGTACCACCGGCGGCACCGCGACGGGCGGCTCGGGCGGCAGCACCAGCACCAGCGGTGGCCTCGCCGAGACCGGTGCGAGTGACAACGGCGGTCTGCGGGCGCTCGGCCTGGTGGCCGGCACGGTGATCCTGCTGGGCGGCGCGGTGTTCACCTTCACCCCGTGGAGGAGGCTGCGCGGCACCCGCTGACCCCCGGGCACAAAGCACAAGACACAGCGCACAGCGCACCGGGTCCGCCGCCGTCACCGGGAGGGCCCGGCGCGTACCGGACAGGTCCGAAGCCCAGCGCGTACGAGACAGGCCCCGCCGCACCTGACCGGTGCGGCGGGGCCTGTCTCGTACGGAACGGAGCGGGTACGGACCGCGTCAGCGGACCTCGCCCATGAGTTCCTTGACCTTGCGCCGGTACATCCAGATCGCTATCGCAGCGACCACCGCGAGCGCCGCCTCAAGACCGACGATGCCGGACTTGTTGAGGTTCACACCGGCCAGCGACATCAGGCTGGTGAAGCAGTCGCCCGCCGTGACGGCGAGGAACCACACACCCATCATCTGGCTGGCGTACTTCGCCGGGGCCATCTTCGTGGTCACCGAGAGGCCGACCGGGGAGAGGCAGAGCTCACCGACGGTCTGGATGAAGTAGATCGCCACCAGCCACATCGGGCTGACCTTCGAGCCGTCCGTCGTCGACATCAGCGGCAGCATGAAGACAAAGAACGAGATGCCGATCAGGAAGAGGCCCGAGACGAACTTGACGACCGTGCTCGGCTCCTTGCCCCGCTTGTTGAGGGCCAGCCAGATCCAGGCGACGACCGGGGCCAGCGCCATGATGAAGACCGGGTTCACCGACTGGTACCAGGACGTCGGGAAGTGGAAGCCGAGCAGGCTGTTCGTCGTGGAGTTCTCACCGAAGAGCGACATCGTGGAGCCGCCCTGGTCGTAGATCATCCAGAAGACGGCCGCGGCCACGAAGAACCAGATGTACCCGGACATCTTCTTCTGCTCCTGGCCCGACAGGTCGCGGTCGCGCTTGATGCGCACCAGGACACCGATCGGGATGAGCAGACCGAGCACGGTGATCGGGTAGAGCGCCCAGTTCTGGGTGAAGGCACCGCTGAAGATCACGATGCCGTAGAAGACCGCGGCGATGATCAGGCAGATCAGGCCCTTGGTCAGGGTCGAGCTGCGCTCCTGCGCCGACAGCGGCTTCGGGACGATGCTGCTGCGCGCGTTCAGGTGGCGGGTGCCGACGAGGAACTGGATCAGGCCCATCGCCATGCCGAGCGCCGCGAGGGCGAAGCCGAGGTGCCAGTTGACGTTCTCGCCGACCGTGCCGATGACCAGCGGCGCGAGGAAGGCACCGAGGTTGATGCCCATGTAGAAGACGGTGAAGCCACCGTCGCGGCGCGGGTCGTCCGGACCCTTGTACAGGTGGCCGACCATCGTGGAGATGTTGGCCTTCAGCAGTCCGGAACCGAACGCGACGAGAGCCAGACCCGCGAAGAACGCACCCGTACTGGGCAGCGCCAGTGTGAGGTGCCCGACCATGATGACCGAGGCCGCGATGGCGACCGTCTTACGGGGCCCCCAGACACGGTCGCCGAACCAGCCGCCGGGCATGGCGAGCAGGTAGACCATCGCCAGGTAGATCGAGTAGATCGCCGTGGCGGTGGCCGCGCTCAGGTGCGGACCGCTGTTGGACACCAGGTACAGCGGAAGCAGAGCCCTCATGCCGTAGAAGCTGAAACGCTCCCACATCTCCGTCATGAAGAGCGTTGCCAGGCCGCGGGGGTGTCCGAAGAAGGTCTTTTCCGGGGTCTCCGGAGCCTTCGTCAGGCTTGACGCCATGGTCGTTCCTTGCTTTTCGGGACGCGTCGCAGATCGGAGACGCGCCCGGTGGGGGGTGGCCGGCACCGGGATGATCCGTCCCCGCCCCACGCCTGAGGGGCCAGCCGGACGTCATCCGGACCGAAGGGGGAGACCACACCGGGATCCACGCTCCGCGCGCTTCCTCGCACACAGGGCCCGGCCGCTAGGTCATTCACTGTCCACGCGGCCGATATGCCGGCCGCGCACAGAATAAAGGGGTCTTTGGCGCCTCATGGCAGGCCAAAGAACCTCAAGTACTGCTACAGGCGTCTCGCCACCATAAAGAGCCAGCTGCGGCATTTGAAAGGGGTTGAGACATGGATCACAGGTGAATGCCGGAACCGGCCGCTGTATTCGAAGGTAACAATCCGTATGGTCACCCAGACCCGCAGCCCTTCGCGATCACCTCACGAGCACGACCCGTCGCGGTCTACCATCACCTTCATGACCCGTGTACTGCTCGCCGAGGACGACGCATCCATCTCGGAGCCGCTGGCCCGCGCACTGCGTCGGGAGGGTTACGAGGTCGAGGTGCGGGAAGACGGACCGACCGCGCTCGACGCCGGCCTTCAAGGAGGGATCGACCTGGTCGTCCTGGATCTGGGCCTGCCCGGCATGGACGGCCTGGAGGTGGCCAGGCGGCTGCGCGCCGACGGGCACACCGTGCCCGTCCTGGTGCTCACCGCCCGCGCCGACGAGGTCGACACGGTGGTCGGCCTGGACGCCGGTGCCGACGACTACGTCACCAAGCCGTTCCGGCTCGCCGAACTGCTGGCGCGGGTCCGGGCCCTGCTGCGGCGTGGCGCCGCCGATACCGCCCCGCAGCCCGCCACCCACGGCGTACGGATCGACGTCGAGTCGCACCGCGCCTGGATGGGCGACGAGGAACTCCAGCTCACCGCAAAGGAGTTCGACCTGCTGCGGGTCCTGGTCAGGGACGCCGGCCGGGTCGTCACCCGGGACCAGCTGATGCGCGAGGTCTGGGACACCACCTGGTGGTCGTCCACCAAGACGCTCGACATGCACATCTCCTGGCTGCGCAAGAAGCTCGGCGACGACGCGGCGAACCCGCGCTACATCGCCACCGTGCGGGGCGTCGGCTTCCGCTTCGAGAAGAGCTGAGGCGGGGGCCGCAGGCCGAGGCCGCGGGCGTAGAACCGTTCCGGTCCCACGGGCGTAGAACCGTTCCGGTCCCACGGGCGGCGACTGCGACACTTGCCGCATGCGCCGCCGACTCATCAACTCCACGCTCGCCGTCGTACTCGTCGTGATCGCCGTCTTCGGCGTCTCGCTCGTCATCGTCGAGACGCGCACCATCAGCAGCAGTGCCCAGGAGAGCGTGGACTCCGAGGCGCTGCGCCTCGCGAGCATCGTCGAGAGCCGGATCGTCGGCAAGGAACGGGTCACCGGGTCGGTCCTGCACGACCAGGTCGAGGCCCATCGCTACGCGGTGATCAAGATCCCCGGCCGGGACACCGTCAGGCTCGGCACCGAGCCCGAGGGCAGCGTCATCCGGTCCAGGGCGACCGGCGCCCACGGCGAGGAGGTCACGGTCGAGGAAGCGGGCTCCACCGTGACCCGCGAGGTCGGCCGCACCCTGCTCATCATCGGCGCGGTGGCCCTGCTGGCGATCATCTCGGCGGTGCTCCTCGCCGTACGCCAGGCCAACAAGCTCACCTCGCCGCTCACCGACCTCGCCGAGACCGCCGAACGCCTTGGCTCAGGCGACCCGCGCCCCCGCCACAAGAGGTACGCGGTGCCCGAGCTGGACCGGGTCGCCGATGTGCTGGACTCGTCGGCCGAGCGGATCACCAGGATGCTGACCGCCGAGCGCCGGCTGGCCGCCGACGCCTCGCACCAGCTCCGTACGCCGCTGACCGCGCTCTCCATGCGTCTTGAGGAGATCACCCTCACCGAGGACCTGGGCACGGTGAAGGAGGAGGCGACCATCGCGCTGACCCAGGTCGAGCGGCTGACGGACGTCGTGGAGCGGCTGCTGACCAACTCCCGCGACCCCCGCACCGGCTCCGCCGTCACCTTCGATCTGGACGAGGTCGTCACCCAGCAGCTCCAGGAGTGGCGCCCGGCGTACCGCAGCGCGGGGCGCGCGATCGTACGGTCGGGGAAGCGCGGGCTGCGGGCCATCGGCACGCCCGGCGCGGTGGCCCAGGTGATGGCCGCCCTGATCGAGAACTCGCTGATGCACGGTGGCGGCACCGTCGCGGTCCGTACGCGGGTCACCGGCACCCAGACGGTCGTCGAGGTGACGGACGAGGGGCCGGGGGTGCCGTCCGACCTCGGGGCGCGGATCTTCGAGCGGACCATCAGCGGCCGCAACTCCACCGGTATCGGCCTCGCCGTGGCCCGTGACCTGGCGGAGGCGGACGGCGGACGGCTCGAAATGCTCCAGCAGCACCCGCCGGTCTTCGCGCTCTTCCTGAGCCGGGTGTCGAAGAACCCGCCGCAGCAGAGCAGCGTCCCGGATCCGCAGCCGACGATCCGGTGACCGGGCGGGGCCCGGTCCGGCCCGGAGGGGCCTACTCCGGCCCGGCCTCCACCAGAGGCCCGGGAGACGGGGCCGGCTCCGGTGTGGGCAGCGCCCGGAACACCCAGGTGCGGTAGGACCAGAAGCGGAAGAGGGTCGCGACGGCGATACCGAGGAACTTGAAGAAGTTGCTCTGCAGCGGGGAGTTCCAGTCGGCGCCGTACGTCGCCGCGTAGAGGACCCCGTTCTCGATGACCGCCCCGACCAGGCTGAACAGCAGGAACAGCCCCATCTCGCGGGCCCGGCCGTTCTTCTCGCGGTCCCGGTAGGCGAAGTACCGCAGGCCGGCGTAGTTGAAGACGACCGCGATGACGGTCGCCAGCACACTGGCCCGTACGACCTGGAGAGAGGTCGTGTGCCGGAGCAGGTTGAACGCCGCCATGTTGACCAGCAGGCCCAGCGCGCCCACCGCGCCGAACTTGGCGACCTCGCGCCAGAGCCGCTGCACCCGCGTCCGCATCCCGCCGGAATCGCTCATGGTGGTCGGTAGCCCCGTTCGGTCGAGTGGGTCGGGTCGGCGTTCGGTCGAGCCGGTCAACGCGACCATGCTAGCCAGTGCTCCGTTCGGGTGCCCGGTCAAGGCTGTGACGTGCTGGCATGCGGGGTACGGGCCTGCGGATACCCTGGGGTACGTGACGTTCCCCGTAGTCGGCATGGTCGGTGGCGGACAGCTCGCCCGGATGACCCACGAGGCGGGTATCCCCCTCGGCCTCAGATTCAAGTTGCTCAGTGACACCCCGCAGGACTCGGCGGCCCAGGTGGTCAGCGAAGTCGTCGTCGGCGACTACCGCGACCTGGACACGCTGCGCGCCTTCGCGCGCGGCTGCGATGTGATCACCTTCGACCACGAGCATGTGCCCACCGAGCACCTGCGCGCCCTGGAGGCGGACGGCATCCCCGTCCGGCCGGGCCCGCACGCGCTGGTGCATGCCCAGGACAAGGGGGTGATGCGCGAGCGGCTCACCGCGATCGGGGCCCCCTGCCCCCGCCACCGCATCGTCTCCGACCCGGCCGACGCGGTCGCCTTCGCGGACGAGGTGGGCGGCTTCCCGGTCATCCTCAAGACGGTCCGGGGCGGCTACGACGGCAAGGGCGTCTGGTTCGTACGCTCCCTCGCGGACGCCGAAGCCCCCTTCAAGGCGGGCGTCCCGGTCCTGGCCGAGGAGAAGGTCGACTTCGTACGGGAGCTGGCGGCGAACGTCGTACGCTCCCCGCACGGCCAGGCCGTGGCCTACCCGGTGGTCGAGTCCCAGCAGGTCGACGGGGTCTGCGACACCGTGATCGCCCCCGCGCCCGGCATCAGCGAGGAGCTGGCGGGCGAGGCCCAGCAGCTCGCTCTGCGGATCGCCGCCGAGCTGGACGTGACCGGCCACCTCGCGGTCGAACTCTTCGAGGTCCGCGGACCGGACGGCACACCCGGCGTCCTCGTGAACGAGCTGGCGATGCGCCCGCACAACTCCGGCCACTGGACCCAGGACGGCGCGATCACCTCGCAGTTCGCCAACCATGTGCGCGCGGTCCTGGACCTGCCGCTCGGCGACCCGCGCCCGCGCGCCCGCTGGACGGTCATGTGCAACGTCCTGGGCGGCGACTTCCCGGACATGTACCAGGCCTATCTGCACTGCATGGCCCGCGACCCCCAGCTCAAGATCCACATGTACGGCAAGGACGTGAAGCCGGGGCGCAAGGTCGGCCACGTCAACACCTACGGCGACGACCTCGACGAGGCACTGGAACGCGCCCGTCATGCCGCCGGATACCTGCGAGGGACGATCACCGAATGACCTCTCCGTCAGCTCCCGCGGCCTCTGCCGCTCCCGTGGTCGGCATCGTGATGGGCTCGGACTCCGACTGGCCCGTCATGGAGGCCGCGGCCAAGGCCCTGGACGAGTTCGGAGTGGCGTACGAGGTGGACGTCGTCTCCGCCCACCGGATGCCGCGCGAGATGATCGCGTACGGCGAGCACGCCGACGGGCGGGGGCTCCGGGCGATCATCGCGGGCGCCGGGGGAGCGGCCCATCTGCCGGGGATGCTGGCATCGGTCAGCCCGCTGCCGGTCATCGGCGTCCCGGTGCCGCTCAAGTACCTGGACGGCATGGACTCGCTGCTCTCCATCGTGCAGATGCCGGCCGGCGTCCCGGTGGCGACGGTCTCGGTGGGCGGCGCGCGCAACGCGGGGCTGCTCGCCGTCCGCATCCTGGCCGCGTCCGACCCGCAACTCCAGGACAAGATGCGGGAGTTCCAGCAGAAGCTGAACGACGAAGCGACGGAGAAGGGCACCCGGCTGCGCGCCAGGGCGGCGGGCGCGGAAACCTTCGGATTCGGAAAGTAGGCGGTTCCCATGAGCAATCACCTCACCGAAGCGCTGGACCTGCTCGCCGAGTACCCGGTCGTGGACGGCCACAACGACCTGCCCTGGGCGCTGCGCGAGAACGTCCGGTACGACCTCGACGCGCTGGACATCGCCCGCGACCAGACGGGCCACCTCCACACTGACCTGCACCGGCTGCGCAAGGGCGGCGTCGGCGCGCAGTTCTGGTCGGTCTACGTCCGCAGCGACATGGCGGGCGAGGACGCGGTCAGCGCGACGCTGGAGCAGATCGACGCGGTGGACCAGCTGCTCACCCGCTACCCCAATGACCTGGTCCGCGCAGTGACCGCCGACGACATGGAGAAGGCCAGGAGCCAGGGCCGCATCGCATCCCTGATGGGCGCCGAGGGCGGCCACTCCATCAACAACTCGCTGGGCACCCTGCGCGCCCTGTACATGCTGGGCGTGCGCTACATGACGCTCACGCACAACGACAACATCGCCTGGGCGGACTCCGCGACCGACGTCGTGAAGGCCCGCGGGCTGACCGCCTTCGGCCATGAAGTCGTACGCGAGATGAACCGCACCGGCATGCTGGTGGATCTCTCGCATGTGGCGGCGTCCACGATGCGCGACGCGCTGGCGACCTCCACGGCGCCGGTGATCTTCTCGCACTCCTCGTCCCGTACGGTCTGCGACCACCCGCGCAACATCCCGGACGACGTCCTCGCGCTGCTCCCGGCGAACGGCGGCGTCGCGATGGCCACGTTCGTCCCGAAGTTCATCCTCCCCGAGGCGGTCGCCTGGACCGCCCGCGCGGACGAGAACATGCGCACCCACGGGCTGCACCACCTGAACACCACGCCCGCGGGCCTGAAGGTCCAACGCGCCTTCGAGGAGGCGCACCCCCGCCCGATGGCCACCGCGTCCACGGTCGCCGACCACCTGGACCACATGCGTGAGGTCGCAGGCGTCGACCACATCGGCATCGGCGGCGACTACGACGGCACGGCCTTCACCCCGGCCGGCCTGGAGGACGTGGCGGGCTACCCGAACCTGATCGGTGAGCTGATCGGCCGCGGCTGGTCGAAGCCGGACCTGGCGAAGCTGACCTGGCAGAACGCGGTACGGGTACTGCGCGCTGCGGAGGACGTGGCCCGCGGCCTCCAGTCCGAGCGCGGCCCGTCCAACGCGACCCTGGCTGACCTGGACGGCTGACCGGGGCTGGACGGCTGGACAGTGCGGCCGGGCCGGGCGGAGCACCCCGGCTCAGCCGCACCCGGCAGCCGGCCCGGGTCTCAGCAGGCGCAGAGGCAGAACGGGTGCCCGGCGGGGTCCGCGTACACCCGCCAGGTGCGCGAGTGGTCCGCCGCGTCGAGCACCTTCGCGCCCAGCGCCAGGATCTGCTTCTCGGCCGCGTCCAGATCCTCGACGGTCAGGTCCAGATGGAACTGCTGCGAGCTGTCGCCCGCGGGCCACCGCGGCGGTACGAAGTCCGGCGCCAGCTGGAATTCGAGCGGCGTGCCCGGGTGGCCGGTGAGGCTCACCCACTCCGGGTCCTTGTCCTCGACCGTGCCGCCGAGGATCTCCGCGTAGAAGGCGGCGAGCGCGCGGGGGTCGGGACAGTCCAGAACGACGGAACCGAGCTTGGCCACGGCCATGGTGATCTCCCTGGGTCGGTGGATTGAGGCGGTTACCGGTGTACGCGTCCACAGGTAACGGCCCCATGGTCCCCTCGCCGCTCCCCTCCCACAACGGGATTAGGCCCGCGGCCGCCCCATCGCCCGGTACACCCAGCCGGCCTCGCGCCACGCGACCGGGTCCAGAGCGTTGCGGCCGTCCAGCAGTATCCGTTCGGAGGCCACCGCGCCCAGTGCCGCCGGGTCCAGCTCGCGGAACTCGCGCCACTCCGTGAGGTGCAGGACGACATCCGCGCCGCGTACCGCGTCCAGCGCGGTCTCCGCGTAGCCGAGCGTCGGGAAGAGGCGGCCGGCGTTCTCCATGCCCTTGGGGTCGTAGACCGTGACCTGGCCGCCCTGGAGGTGGATCTGGCCCGCGACGTTCAGCGCGGGGGAGTCCCGTACGTCGTCCGAGTCCGGCTTGAAGGTCGCGCCGAGCACCGCGACCCGCTTGCCCAGGAACGAGCCGCCGCCCACGGCCTCCCGCGCCAGCTCCACCATGTGGCCGCGGCGCCGCATGTTGACCGAGTCGACCTCGCGGAGGAAGGTCAGCGCCTGGTCGGCGCCCAGCTCGCCCGCGCGGGCCATGAAGGCCCTGATGTCCTTGGGCAGGCAGCCGCCGCCGAAGCCGATCCCGGCCCGCAGGAACTTCTTGCCGATGCGCTCGTCGTGCCCGAGTGCCTCCGCCAGCTTCGCGACGTCGCCGTCGGCGGCCTCGCAGACCTCGGCCATCGCGTTGATGAAGGAGATCTTCGTGGCGAGGAAGGAGTTCGCGGCGGTCTTCACCAGCTCGGCCGTGGGGAAGTCGGTCACCACGAACGGCGACCCCTCGCCCACCGGCCCCGCGTACACCTCGCGCAGCAGCTTCTCGGCCCTCTCGCTCTCCACACCGATGACGATCCGGTCGGGGTGCAGGGTGTCCTTGACGGCGAAGCCCTCCCGCAGGAACTCCGGGTTCCACGCCAGCTCCACACCCTCACCGGCGGGCGCCAGCTCCCGGAGTACCCCGGCGAGCCTGGCCGCGCTGCCGACCGGCACGGTCGACTTGCCGACGACCAGCGCGTCCCGCTTCAGATGCGGTGCGAGCCAGCGGAAGGCGTTGTCGACGTACGACATGTCGCAGGCGTACTCGCCGTGCTTCTGCGGGGTGTTGCAGCACACGAAGTGCACATCGCCGAACTCGCCCGCCTCCTCCCACGACGTGGTGAAGCGCAGCCGTCCGGTCGCCCCCTCGATCCCCGCGACGTGCCGCTGCAGAAGCTCTTCGAGTCCGGGCTCGTACATGGGGACGCGGCCCTGCGAGAGCATCTCGATCTTCTCGGGGACGATGTCCAGACCGAGTACGTCGAATCCCAGCTCAGCCATGGCCGCGGCGTGGGTGGCACCGAGATAACCGGTACCGATCACGGTGATTTTCAGGGCCATCAGGGAGCTCCAGGGGGCGTACGGGATCGGGTGCGCGCCCGAGCATAGCCGGGGCGCCCGATACCCGGCCCTGCCCCTGTCGTGCAACTCACGTATCCCTGTGGGCGGACAGCGCCTAAAATCTGGTTACTTAACGGTAGTTAGCATCTTGGGGAGTGAGTGACCTTGGCAGGTTCGCCCGATTTCGACCTGTACCGCCCGGCCGAGGAGCACGACATGCTCCGCGACTCGGTCCGCGCGCTGGCTGAGGCGAAGATCGCACCCTTCGCCGCCGCGGTGGACGAGGAAGCCCGCTTCCCGCAGGAGGCGCTGGACGCACTGACCGCTGCCGACCTGCACGCCGTGCACGTACCCGAGGAGTACGGCGGCGCCGGGGCCGACGCGCTCGCCATGGTCATCGTCATCGAGGAGGTGGCCCGCGTCTGCGCGTCCTCCTCCCTGATCCCGGCCGTCAACAAGCTGGGCTCGCTCCCGGTGATCCTCTCGGGCTCCGAGGACCTCAAGAAGAAGTACATGAGCCGCCTGGCTAAGGGCGAGGGCATGTTCTCGTACTGCCTGAGCGAGCCCGACGCGGGTTCGGACGCGGCCGGCATGAAGACCAGGGCCGTGCGCGACGGGGACTTCTGGGTGCTCAACGGCGTGAAGCGCTGGATCACCAACGCGGGTGTCTCCGAGTACTACACGGTGATGGCCGTCACCGACCCCACCAAGCGTTCCAAGGGCATAAGCGCGTTCGTGGTCGAGAAGTCCGACGAGGGCGTCTCCTTCGGCGCACCCGAGAAGAAGCTCGGCATCAAGGGCTCCCCGACCCGCGAGGTCTACCTCGACAACGTCCGGATCCCCGCCGACCGCATGATCGGCGAGGAGGGCACCGGCTTCGCCACGGCGATGAAGACCCTGGACCACACCCGCATCACGATCGCCGCGCAGGCTCTCGGCATCGCGCAGGGCGCACTCGACTACGCCAAGGGCTACGTCCAGGAGCGCAAGCAGTTCGGCAAGCCGATCGGCGACTTCCAGGGCATCCAGTTCATGCTCGCCGACATGGCGATGAAGCTCGAAGCGGCCCGCCAGCTCACCTACTCGGCCGCCGCGAAGTCGGAGCGCCTCGACGGCGATCTGACGTTCTTCGGCGCGGCCGCCAAGTGCTTCGCGTCGGACGTCGCGATGGAGATCACGACGGACGCGGTCCAGCTCCTCGGCGGGTACGGCTACACGCGTGACTACCCGGTGGAGCGCATGATGCGCGACGCGAAGATCACGCAGATCTACGAGGGCACGAATCAGGTCCAGCGGATCGTGATGGCCCGCAACCTGCCGTAGCGGCCACGGGCCCCCGGGCACAAACAGAGGAAACCCCGGCCGCCGGCCGGGGTTTCCTCTGTTTGTGTCCGTTCGTGCTGGCTAGTGCCGCGGCACTAGTTGCCCGAGACCGTCACCGTGTCGTCGTTCTTCAGCTCCTGCACCAGCTGCGTGACCTTGGTCTTGTCCCAGACCAGGTTGCCGCCGGTGGAGCCCGAGATCGGCATGTTCATCTGCTTGCCGTCGCCGCCCGACACACCCTTCATGGCCCAGAACATGGACGCCAGGTTCCACAGGCTCATGTCCTTGTCCACGATCAACGTGTCAAGGCCCGCGCCCATCACCGGGTAGAGCTTGAAGGGGTTCATGAGCGTGGACGGGGTGGCCGTCTGGGAGGCCAGGGCCGCCAGGAACTTCTGCTGGTTCTTCGTGCGCTGCAGGTCGCTGGCCGCGAAGGCGTGCCGGGTGCGGACGAAGGCCAGGGCCTGGCTGCCGTTGAGGGTCTGCTTGCCCGCCGGGAAGTCGGCGCCGGAGTCCTTGTCCTTGAACGCCTGCGGAATGTCCATCTGGACCCCGCCGACCGCGTCCACGATGCTCGCGAAGCCGTCGAAGCCGATCTCCGCGTAGTGGTCGATGTGCAGCCCGGTGTTGTACTCGATGGTGCGCACCAGCAGCTCCGGGCCGTCCTCCGCGTACGCGGCGTTCAGCTTCGTCTGCCGGCCGGTGTTCGGGTAGAGCTTGCCGGACGTCGAGCCCTTGTACGACGGGATCGTGACGTTCGAGTCACGGGGCAGCGAGACCATCGTGTTCCCGTGATCACCGACGTGCAGGATGATCATGGAGTCGGTGCGCTTGCCCTCGGCGGAGCCGGTGTGCAGCTTCTTCTTGTCGGCCGCGGACATGCCGTCGCGGCTGTCCGAGCCCACGATCAGGTAGTTCGTGCCCTTGCCCGTGGCGGGGCGGTCGATGACCTTGGACAGGTCGACCTCGCGGCGCAGCTTCCCGTCGGCCCAGAAGTACGTACCGATGGAGGTGCCGAGGATCACGATCACCAGGACCAGCGCGCCGATCTTGATGCGGCGGCGCCAGTTCGGGGGAGTGCCCGGACGTGCGGTGGGACGAGGGCCGCCAGTGCCCTGCCCGCCCTGGCCTCTCCGGCTGCCGGGTCCCGAGGGGCCACCCTGCCCGTAGACCTGGCCGGTGTTGTAGCCACTGTCGTACGCGGAGTCGTAGCCGTTGTCGTAACCCTGGTCCTGCTGCTGTCCGCCGTACTGCCGCTGGGCAGGTGGCGTCGAACGCTGCACGTGCCGCATGACCCGAGCACCGTCGGGCTGTGCGTTCTCGCTGCCGCGTCCGTAGCGGTCCCTGTCGTCCATGTGGACCAGTGTGCCGTCACGATGCGTATGTATTACAGGGCGGGTGTGGAATCGCAGCTGTGCTGTTGCAGAGCTGATGCAAAAGTGCCGAGGCACGGGCCCGGCCTAAGCTGGCACGTATGACAGATCTTCCGGGCAAGCCCACCTCGGCCTCACGAACCACCCTGAGTCACATCATGACGGGCAACGACACCAATCTCCTCGGTACCGTGCACGGTGGCGTGATCATGAAACTGGTGGACGACGCGGCTGGTGCCGTGGCCGGCCGGCACTCCGAGGGGCCCGCGGTCACCGCGTCGATGGACGAGATGGTCTTCCTGGAGCCGGTCCGCGTCGGTGACCTGGTCCATGTGAAGGCGCAGGTGAACTGGACCGGCCGGTCGTCGATGGAGGTCGGCGTACGGGTCCTGGCCGAGCGGTGGAACGAGTCGTCCCCGGCCCAGCAGGTCGGCAGCGCCTACCTCGTCTTCGCCGCGGTCGACGCGGACGGCAAGCCCCGGGCCGTACCGCCGGTGGTCCCCGGCAGCGAGCGCGACAAGCGGCGCTACCAGGAGGCGCAGATCCGCCGTACGCACCGGCTGGCCCGGCGCCGCGCGATCAAGGAGCTGCGGGAGCGGCACCTGGCCGACGGCATCGACGACTGAACGAGCGGACGGGCGGGCTGAGCGGGCGGGCTGCCCGCCCCGGGACCGCCGGCCCCTACTCGCGGACCGCTCCTTGCAGACCAACTCGCGGACCGCTACTTGCAGACCACCTGGTCGCCCGTGACCGCCGCGAACCTGCCCGGATCCGGCTCGTCCGCCCGGACCGGTGTCACCGTGGTGAAGTCCGACCCGAGCGTCACCTTCAGGGTGGAGCCGATCCCCGCCACCGACCGCAGCTCCGCGTGCGGCAGCGCCGCCGCCAGCGAGCGCACCGACCGGTTCCAGCGCGGGTCGTACTCGATGACCGTGCGCTCGGTGTCCGAAGCCGCCGGCCGGCCCGGGACCACGGCCGCGACCGATGAGAGGAAGCCGGTGGAGCGCAGGCTCTTGTCGGCGCGGGCGGCCAGACCGGCGGTCGATGTGCCGTTGGCCACCTGCACCCTGATCTGGCTGGGCGGCACGTCGACCTTCCGGGCCTTCGGCGCCGCCGACCGGTGCACCGCGATCGGCACGTCCTCGCGGATTTCCCTGAAGAGCTTCCCGGCCTTCACCGGGTCCCACTTCACCGTCGAGCCGATGCCCTTGACCCGGTAGTTCATCTGCCCGATGGGCACGGAGGTGAACTCCGACGACGCCGGCTTGAAGCCCCGCATCGCCTGCCCGATGGAGAGCATCTCGTCCGGGCCGAAGCCCTTGTCCGCCCGGACCGAGCCGAAGATCGTGGACGCGACATCGCGGAACTTGACCGGGTTCAGCAGCACACCGCTGCTGGTCGTCTTGGCGATGAGGGAGGCCATGAAGCGCTGCTGGCGCTGCATCCGGCCCAGGTCGGACGCCGCGTCGAGGTGACGGGAGCGTACGTACTGGAGCGCCTCGCCGCCGTTGAGCCTGCTGGATCCCACCGGCAGGTCGAGCCCGGTGTAGGCGTCCTTCAGCGGGCGGGCGGTGCAGATATCGACGCCGCCGAGCACATCCACCGTCTTCATGAAGCTCGTGAAGTCGACCTCCAGATAGTGGTTGATCTGGACGCCGGTCATCTTCTCCACGGTCTGCACCGTGAGCTGGGGGCCGCCCTGGGCGTACGCCGCGTTGAGCCGGACCGGGTGGGCGGGGTAGCGCTTCCTGGTGGCGGGGTCGGTGCGCGCGGGTACCACCGCGTAGCTGTCCCGCGGCAGGCTCACGACGCTCACCCTGGAGCGGTCCGCCGAGACGTGGACGAGCATGACCGTGTCGGTGCAGTGACAGGGGGCGCCGCCCAGGTGGTACTTCTGCTTCTCCGCCGGCGTGATCTTGTCGCGGCCGTCGGTGCCGACGAGGAGCACGTTCATACCGCGGCCCGGAGCGGGACGGTCCTTCATGTCCTTGAACGGGTCGATACGGCCGATGCCGTCCAGCTCACCGATGAGCGCGTGACCGATCCCACCTGCGCCCAGCACCAGGACGGACAGGGTGGTGATGATGCGCATACCCCAGCGGGGGCGGGGCGGACGGCGCGGCGGCGGCCTTCGGCGGCGGGGCGGGGGCACGGGGGAAACTGGGACACCTCCGCGGGGGACGGACAGGGGAAGCGACCACGCTAGGCCGCTGTGATCAACATCCCGGGTAGGCCACCCGGCCGACGCGCCCGGTGTCCCTCGTTCGCGGTAACGTGACCGTCCTATGGACGCCACGCACGCCACGCCCGCTGTTTCTGTGATCATGCCGGTCCTCAACGAGGAGCGGCATCTGCGCAACTCGGTCCGCCACATCCTGGAGCAGGAGTACGACGGCGAGATGGAGGTGGTGATCGCCATCGGCCCGTCGTCGGACCGCACCGAGGAGATCGCCGCCGAGCTGGTACGGGAGGACCCCCGGGTCCACACCGTGCCCAACCCCACCGGCCGTACGCCCGCCGCGCTGAACGCCGCCATCAAGGCGTCCAGGCACCCCGTCGTGGTGCGGGTCGACGGCCACGGAATGCTCTCGCCGAACTACATCGCCACCGCGGTCCGCCTCCTGGAGGAGACCGGCGCGATGAACGTCGGCGGGATCATGCACGCCGAGGGCGAGAACGCCTGGGAAGACGCGGTCGCCGCCGCGATGACCTCCAAGATCGGCGTCGGCAACGCGGCGTTCCACACCGGCGGCGAGGCCGGCCCCGCCGAGACCGTCTTCCTGGGGGTCTTCCGGCGCGAGGCGCTCGAGCAGCAGGGCGGGTACAACGAGGAGTTCATCCGCGCCCAGGACTGGGAGCTGAACTTCCGGATCCGCGAGGCCGGCGGCCTGATCTGGTTCTCGCCCGAGCTTCGCGTCCAGTACCGCCCGCGCCCCTCGGTCCGGGCGCTCGCCAAGCAGTACAAGGACTACGGCCGCTGGCGCCATGTCGTCGCCCGCTACCACGAGGGCTCGATCAACCTCCGTTACCTCGCCCCGCCGACCGCGGTCTGCGCGATCGCGGCGGGCATCGTGGTCGGCGCGGCCGTCACCCCGTGGGCCTTCCTGGTGCCCGCCGGCTATGTCGCGGCCATCGTGGCGGGCTCGCTGCCGGCCGGCAAGGGGCTCTCGCCGAAGGCGCGGGTGCAGATCCCGGTGGCCCTGGCCACCATGCACATGTGCTGGGGCTTCGGCTTCCTGACCAGCCCGCGCGCGCTGGCCCGCAAGGTCATCGCCAGCCGCCGCCCGGCGGTCCGCACCGCCGTCTGAGCGTGGCGAAAGGGCCGGTCCGGCCGCCGTGAGGCGGTCAGGACCGGCCCTTTCCCGTGTGTGCTCCGGCTTACGGACCCGGGCTACGAGGTCCAGGTGTACGCCGGGTCGACATGCATGCACGCCGACTTGTCGTCCCCGCGCAGCGCGTTGGCCGAGTCGGGCGTCTTCCCGTCGTCCCCCGCGGACTTGGGGTAGACCGTGCCCGTACGCCAGTCGCTTCCGATGACCACCGTGACCCCGGTGACCTGCGTGGACTTCGTCACGGACTTCAGCGGCACGCCCATGGCCTTCGCCACCGACTGGGCGTCGCCCTCCAGATCGGCGCTGGGGAAGAGCACCTCGGTCTTCTTCTGCGGGTCCAGCGTCTGATCGGCCACGGCGCGCGCGAAGCCCTGCCCGGTCAGCAGCGACGCGATCGAACCGGCCCGGCCCTTCGACGGCAGGCCGCCGTCGCCCCCCGTGCCGTTCCGCACGGTGATGCCGATCTCGCCCTTGGGCGCCGCCGGATCGGCGGAGACCTTCTCGGCGGGCTTCTTCTTCGCCCCCTTGCCGTCCAGCGGGGTGTCGTTCCTGACCATGGCGAACAGCTGGTCCGCGTCGCCCGCCTTCGGGTCGACCTTCTCCTCGAACCCGGGCCGTACGGAGTTCACATTCGGCATGGTCGTCATGGTGATCCGCGACGTCGGGACCTTCTGGAGCTCCTGGGCGAGGTCGTACAGCTTCTTGATGTCGCGGATCCCGTCGTCGACCTTGAGCGCGTTGGTCGCCGCC
Source organism: Streptomyces sp. NBC_00466 (assembly GCF_041433995.1). Taxonomy (NCBI): domain Bacteria; kingdom Bacillati; phylum Actinomycetota; class Actinomycetes; order Kitasatosporales; family Streptomycetaceae; genus Streptomyces; species Streptomyces sp. NBC_00466. The sequence goes on from NZ_CP107896.1 coordinate 4,353,546, forward strand.
TCGGCGAGGTCCATGAGTTTGCCGGGGTCCGTGAGCTTGGTGCCCTCGCGCAGCCGGCGGACCATGGAATTCATGTACTCGTGCTGGGCCTTGGTCCGTACGACGTCGGTGTCCGGCCAGAATCCGTACCGCGTCCGCAGCCACTGGAGCGCCTGCTGCCCCTTGACCGACGTGGTGCCCTTCCTGAGCTTGAGCCCCGAGCCGTGGCCGTCGTGGGTGTGCGAGTACACATTGGCGTCCACACAGACCGGCACCCCGCCGATCGCGTCGGCCATGGAGACCACACCGGAGAAATCGATCCTCATGAAGTGGTCGATGTGGACGCCGGTGAGGGATTCCCAGGTGGCGACGGTGCAGCCGGCGCCGCCGCGGCTGAGCGACTCGTTGGCCAGGGTCCAGCCCGTCGCCGGATAGGTCTTGCCATTCTCATCCGTGCACTTGGGGATCTTCAGCACGGTGTCGCGCGGCAGGCTGACGACCGACATATTGCTGCGGTCGGCCGAGACGTGCAGCAGCATCTGCACATCCGCCAGGGGAGGGGAGCCGAAGGTGCTCTTGGCGCCGCCGAGCTTCTGGTTCTCCTTGGTGTCCCGCGCGTCCGAGCCGATCAGCAGGATGTTCAGCGGGGTCTGGCCCGCCGCGTTGGCTTTCGACTTCGGGGCTTCGTGGTCGCCGAGGTTGAGGGCGCTCTTCTGCAGATTTCCGTTCAGGTGGCGGTAGTAGAGATATCCCGCGCCCGCGGTGCCGATGATCAGCAGTGCCGCGGCGCCCGCCACCCAGCGGAGTATTCGGCGTTTCCCGCGCCGCGCGCGCCGTCGCGACGTCTGCTGCCGGTGGCTTCCGCCACCGCCCGCCGGGCCGCCGGCCGGGCCTTCAGGGGTCGGTCGGGCAGCCCCCCGCTTGTGCAGGCTGTCGTCCCGGCCGAGTTGACTCGCGCCCGGACGGCGAGGCCGAGTCCCCTCCCCCCGCGTCGTTCTCTGTCCCACCAGGTCCCCCCTGCTACTCAGGTATCGGTATCGCCCGGTGACCTGGCGTCACTTGGCGCACACACTCTTGTCGGCTTCGACCTTCTGTATGTCGGCCGGTGCCTTCGCCGGCGCCGTGATCGGCGTGCCGGCGGCCTTGAAGTCCGCCCCCAGGACCAGCGTCATCGGGGTGAGCCCGACGGAGTCCTTCGTGCCAGGCTTGAGCGCCGCCGCGGGCAGGCCCATGATGTCGGCGAGCTTGCGGGCCTGGTCCGCCTGGTTCGGCGCGTACGTGAGGGTCGTCTTGGAGAGGTCCGGCTTGTAGTTGCCGCCGTTCTCCGACTTCAGTACGCCCTCGGTGTTCTGCAGCCAGGTCAGCGTGGTCTGCGCCGATCCGGGCTGGGCCCCGCCGTTGAGCACCTTGACCCGGACGTCGGACGCGTTGGCCTGCTTCCCCTTGAGGAGCGCCTCCTGCTTGCTCGCGGCCGCGTCCTTCTTCTTCTTGACCTCGGTGAGCGAGACGTCGTCGCGCATCATCGCGAACAGCGGGTCCGCCTGCGTGGGGTTCACGACCACGGTGGCGTGGACCTTCTCCGCCGGGTTGTCGAGGACCGGCAGCGTGGTGAACGTGACGTTCTTCGGGTTCACCGCCTTCAGGTCCATCGCGAGGCTCTTGAGGTGGTCGATGCTCCCGATGCCGCTGTCGACGGTGAGCGCCTTGGTCGCGGCGTTCGCCAGGTCGTAGAGCTTGGAGGGGCTGGTGAGCGTGTCACCCGAAGTCATCTTGCGTATCAGCGAGGCCAGGAACTGCTGCTGCACCTTGATGCGGTCCAGGTCGCCCTGGTTGCCGAAGCTGTGCCGGGTCCTGACGAAGGCCAGCGCCTGCTCACCCTCGACCTTGGACTTCCCCGCCGGGAGCTTGAGATGCGACTCCTTGTCGTCCACGGGGTGCGCCACACAGACATCGACGCCACCCACCGCGGTGCTCAGCGTCTTGATGGCGTTGAAGTCGGCCATCATGAAGTGATCGACCGTCAGGCCTGTTATGGCCTTGACCGTCTTCATGGTGCAGCCGGGGTCGCGATCGTCCTGGCCCAGGCTGGTGTTGAAGCGGACCTGCGGCGTGCCGGGGATGGTCTTCATCGACCCGTCCGGCTGCTTGACCTGGCAGTCCGGGATGTCGGTGATCAGGTCGCGGGGGATGGAGAGCGCGGTCGCGTTCGTCCGGTCCTTGGAGACATGGAAGAGGATGTTCGTGTCGGCGTGGCCGACGCTCCCCTTGTCGCCGTAGCCCTCGTTGCCCTTGCCGGTGCGCTTGTCCGTACCGATCAGCAGGATGTTGACGGCCCGGTTCTTGGTGGAGCCCGAAGTGCCGCCGACCACATCGATCTTGTTGATGTTGTTGTTGAAGTGCTCGTAGAGCAGGTACGTGGCGACCGAGCCGCCGATGAGGACGAAGGCCGTCACACCGCCGGTCCACATCAGCGCCTTTTTCCTGCGCGACTTCTGCTGCTTGCGCTTCCGGCGGCCGGCCGCCGTCTGCGGCCCGCTCCCGGGACGGCCGTCCTGGCTGTTCCCCGCCCGGCGGCTGCGCTGCCCGGGCACGTCGCGGCGCGGTGACTGCGGCGGCGACTGCTGCTGCGAACGCCTGCCGGAGGACTGCTCGGGCAGCGAATCCCTGCGACGTGCGCGGCCGGAAGCGGAGTCGGAACTGGAAGCCGGTCTGTCCCCCGACTGCGGTCCGGAAGGGTTCAGTCGCAGTTCGTAATTGCCGGTTTCCGGGTTGAGCACCCACTGGTCTGCGGGGTCGATATCGTCCCGACCACGGCTATGCGCGTCCACGGTTGCCTGTGTCCTCCGTCGGTGCCACGCGAGGCGCCCTCCCCCCGGGCGCTCGGTCTTTCGTCCTGCAGTGCGCGACCACATGGCCGGACGCACCGGATCGCGTCACACTATCTGCCCGGATCAATGTCCAGCGACGTCCAGGTCACATTCCTTGGCGCTTACAACTGGGCATACCACCCAATCCACATGCCCTGCGGATACGGGTTTGAGAATTGTTTTACCCGCAGGCCGCGGCAGCCGCATTCGTCCCCGGGAAAGTGGCCTGCGGAGAGGGCGACGGTTTGCGCTTCCCGCCGGCGTCCGCCGTGCCCCCGGAGCGCTCCGCACCCGGGGTCCCCGCGGCGGTGCCGGTGCTGCCCTTGGTCACGGTGACCGGGGCGTCGTCACGGAGCCGCTTGAAGAGCCGGTCCGCATCCGGCTGCACGAGCTGGTCGCGGTCGCGGTTGGCCGTGTACGGCTCACGCGGCACCGTCAGGAACTGGACCCGGTGGGTGGGGATGTCGCGCATCCGGCGCGTCAGGTCGTACAGGTCCCTGAGGGTGTCCAGACCGGGGTCCGTCGTCAGCGACTTGGTCGCCGCGTCCAGCACCGGGTAGAGCCGCGTCGGGTTCAGCAGGACGCCGTTGCTCTGCACCTTCTTCACCAGCGAACCGAGGAACTCCTGCTGGCGCTGCATGCGTTCGGTGTCGCTGCCGTTGCCGATGGAGTGCCGGAGGCGTACGTATCCGAGCGCCTGCTCCCCGTTGAGCGTCTGGCGGCCCGCGGGCAGCTTGAGGTGGGCGTCCTTGTCGTTCACCGGCTTCTTGAGGCAGACCTCGACGCCGTCGACCGCATCGACCATGCCCTTGAAGCCGTTGAAGTCGACCACCATGTAGTGGTTGATCCGGACCCCGGTCATGTTCTCCACGGTGCGGACGGTGCAGGCGGTGCCGCCGAACTCGTACGCCCAGTTGAACTGCACGAACTGCTTCGGCGTACGGGTCTTGTCCGCCTTGATGCAGCTCGGCACGTGCGACATCAGGTCACGCGGCAGGGACACCGCCGTCGCGCTCTTCTTGTCCGCGGCGAGATGCAGCAGGATCGTGGTGTCGGAACGCTGCGACCCCTCGTCCCTGCCGTACTTCTTGTTGTCGCCCGAGCGCGAGTCGGACCCGATGAGCAAGATGTTCTCGGCGCCGGCCGCGACGGACGTGGGGCGCTCCCTGTCGTACGCGCGCAGCTCGGCGGTCGTGGTGTTGTCCGTCTTGATGTTGTGGTCGAGCTTGTTGTAGAACCACCAGCCGGCGCCCGCGGCGACGAGCACGACGAACGAGACTCCGAGGGCGGTCCAGCGCACCCAGTGCCGCTTGTGCCGCTCCGGCGGCTCGGGAGCGGCGTTCGACGGATCCGTGTCCTGGCCGTCCGTCTGCGGCTCGTCGTCCTGCGGCTCGTCGTCGGGCGTGCCAGCACTGTCGGTCACGTCTGCGTCCATCCTTCACGGAGTCGGCGACGCGCTGGGCCGCCGATCGACCGGGACAGACGGCTGAACCGCGCGCGTGGTTGTGCTCTCTCCAGATCATGTACCGGAGACCGCGCCGGTTCCTGGGGGCTCGTCCTGCGATGGGCCAGACGGGTGGCCCACCGGTTCCCGGCGGGCCTGCGACCCGCTCGCTTCAGTGCGCGACGGAGTGCGTGACCCGCTCGCTCTCGACGCGCTTTTCGAGGCCGCCGTCGGACAGCTGCCCGAGATTGCGGCACAGCACCACCGATGCGCCCGCCGCGAGCGGGGCGTAGAGACCGGTCGAGAGACCGTCCCAGCTGTCGTACGGCCGCCCCGACAGCAGCCGTGCGCCCGGGGCGAGTCCGACGCCCGCAGCGTCGTGCGTGGCCCGCTCCACCACCTGAGCGCCGGACAGCTCGGCCCCGCCGACCGCGAGCGCGGGCGCGTCCGGGTCGACCGGGGCGTACGGCGCGAAGCGGTCGCCCTGGCTGGGGACCTCGACCGCGTAGTCGGCGAAGCCGGCCGGCGGCTGCGGAAACCGGCCGCCGAGCGGGCGGAGCGCCAGCGCCACCCGCTCCCCGCCGCAGGCGCGCGCCTGCTCCAGGGTGTCGGGGCCGCTGACCACCAGGTCGGCTTTGGCCGGGTCGCCGCCGATGTCGGCGAGCACGCCCACCGACGAACAGGCGAGCAGCCATACGGCGCTCTGCCAGTGCGCCGGGAGCAGCAGAGCGAGCCGGTCGCCCGGCTCCGCCGACAGCTCGCCCTGGAGCAGATTCGCGGTCTTGGCCACCCAATTGGCGAAGGTCGCCACGGAAAGTTCGACGCGCTCGCCGGTCGCATCGTCGTAGAACGTGACGAGTGGGCGCGCCGGTTCCAGGGCGAGTGCGGATCGCAGCAGGTCGGCGGGGGTGTGGTTGCTGGCAGTCATGCGCGAAGCGTACGTCGCGGGGTGTGCCGGGACCGGCTGCCTCCGCGGATTCCACGGCCGTCCGGCTCCGCCGGTGAGCCGATGCGGCGTCAGTTGCGGGATGGACAGAGACAGGAGGGTATGTCCAAATCGTTGCTATGCGTGCTCCTATGACTGCCTCTGTGCTCTCCGCCTCGATTGCCGTGGCATGTGCCGCCGCGCTCGCCCTCCCGACCGCCGCACCGGCCGGCGCGACCACGCCCCGCGCCGACTCACCGGCCACGCCGTTCCCCGGCTCCACCCAGTCGCTGCGGCTCGACCAGGTCTCCGCCGACCGCTCGACGGACACCTCGGCCGTCGCCGGTCTGTCCAGGCAGAAGGTCAAACCGTTCTCGCTGGTCGGCGTGGTCTGGAACGACAAGAACGCCCACCTGAACGGCACCGTCCAGGTGCGGACCCGTCATGTGGGCTCCAAGGCCTGGACCGGCTGGCAGTCGGTCCAGGCCGAGAACGACGGCCACGCGCCCGACCCGGCCACGGCGGAGGCCGAGTCCTCGGCCGTGCGCGGCTCCACCGCCCCGCTCTGGGTGGGCAACTCGGACGCGGTCCAGGTCCGCGTACACGCCAAGGCGCCCGCCGGTGCCACCCGCGCCGCGGCCGACCCGCTTCCGAAGGGACTGCGGCTGGACCTCGTGGACCCGGGCCCGGACCCGCACCCGAGACCGGCCAGGCCGACGCCGACTGAGCCGACACCGGCCAAGCCTAAGCCGGGCAAGCCGACGCCGGCCAAGCCCAAGCCGACCGAGCCGACGGCAACCGACCCGACAGCAGCTGACCCGACGGCAGCCGATCCCACCGCGGCCGATCCCACCGCGGCCGACCCGACCGCGGCCGACCCCACGGCAGCCGACCCGAACACCGCCGGATCCCCGTCCGGCGACCAGGCCGCCCCCACCGAACTGCCCGCCCTCAGCAAAGACGCCACCGTGGCCGAGCTGGAGGCCACGGGTGCTAAGGCGGGCCCCTACGTCGCGCCCCGGCCGCGCATCGTCACCCGCGAGGGCTGGGGCGCCGACGAGAGCGTCCGCGAGTCCGCCTTCCGCTACACGGACACCGTGAAGGTCGCGTTCGTCCACCACACCGCGACGGGCAACGACTACTCGTGCGACGAGGCCCCCTCGCTGATGCGCAGCATCTACCGCTACCACGTGAAGAGCCTCGGCTGGCGGGACATCGGCTACAACTTCGTCATCGACAAGTGCGGCACCATCTACGAGGGCCGCGCGGGCGGGGTGACCAAGCCCGTGATGGGCGCCCACACCCTCGGGTTCAACTCCGACAGCACCGGCGTCGCCGTCCTCGGCACCTTCACCTCGACCGAACCGCCCGCCGCCGTCATCTCCGCGCTCTCCCGCTTCACGGCGTGGAAGCTCGGACTGACCGGCGCCGACCCGGCCGGGAAGACCACCCTGGTGTCCGGCGGCGGCAACCGCTTCCCGGAGGGCAGCACGGCGACGCTGGACGTGATCTCCGGACACCGTGACGGATTCTCCACCGAGTGCCCGGGAGCCCGCCTCTACGCGAAGCTCGACGAGATCCGCAGCGCAGCAGCCCGCGACCAGGGCCGCTGAGTCCCGGCAGGTCCCGTACGGCCTGCCCGCGACGGCAACTCCGTACGGCCTGCCCGTAACCGCGCTTCACCCGTCTGCATACACTGGCCAGCCGTTCAAGGCCCGCCCCAGCAGGAAGCAGAGACGTCAAGGTGACAGAAGCGATTCTCCTGGTCGGCGGCAAGGGCACGCGGCTGCGGCCGCTCACGGTCAACACACCCAAACCTATGGTCCCGGCGGCGGGAGTCCCGTTCCTCACCCACCAGCTCGTCCGCGCGCGGGCCGCCGGGATCGACCACATCGTGCTCGCCACGTCGTACCTCGCGGAGGTCTTCGAGCCGTACTTCGGCGACGGGTCCGCGCTGGGCCTGCACCTGGAGTACGTCACCGAGGAAGAACCGCTGGGCACGGGCGGCGCCATCCGCAACGTCGCCGAACGCCTGCACTCGGCGCCGGACGAGCCGGTCCTCATCTTCAACGGCGACATCCTCACCGGTCTGGACATCGAGGCCCTCGTCACCACTCACGAGACCTCGGGTGCGGACGTCTCCCTCCACCTCACGCGGGTGGAAGACCCGCGCGCCTTCGGGCTCGTCCCCACGGACGGGACGGGCCGGGTGACGGCCTTCCTGGAGAAACCGCAGACCCCCGAGGAGATCGTCACCGACCAGATCAACGCGGGCGCGTACGTCTTCACGCGCTCGGTCATCGACACCATCCCGGCCGGGCGCCCGGTCTCGGTGGAACGGGAGACCTTCCCCGGCCTGCTCGGCTCGGGCGCCCACCTCCAGGGCATGGTCGACTCCACGTACTGGCTCGACCTGGGCACCCCGCAGGCCTTCGTACGCGGCTCGGCCGACCTCGTACTCGGCCACGCCCCCTCCCCGGCCGTCCCGGGCCTCTGCGGCGACCGGCTGATCCTGGACACCGCCACGGTGGCCCCGGACGCCAAGGTGACGGGCGGCACCGTCATCGGTGCGGGCGCGGTCGTCGGTGAGGGCGCCAGGATCGACGGCAGCACGGTCCTCAACCACGCGGTCGTCGAGCCGGGCGCGGTCGTCACCGACTCGCTGATCGGGGCCGGTGCCCGGATCGGGGCCCGCTCGGTGCTGACCGGCGCGGTGGTCGGCGACGGCGCACGGGTGGGCGCGGACAACGAGCTGCGCGCCGGGATAAGGATCTGGTGCGGGGCCGTGCTGCCGGACGGTTCCGTGCGTTTCTCGTCGGACCAGTAGCCTCTACGGGGTGGCAGGACGTTTCATCGCCAGGGCCCCGGGCCCCCACTCCGCCGACCTCGCTCTGGTCCTCGGGGTGCTCCGCCGTGGCCCCTGGGACCCCACGTACCGGATGACGCCGGACGGTGCGGTGTGGCGGGCCAGCCGTACGCCGGAGGGGCCCGGCACACTCCGGATCACGGCGGACGGGGCGGAGGCCTGGGGCCCCGGCGCCGACTGGCTGCTCGCGGGGCTTCCCGGGCTGCTGGGCGAACTGGACGACCCGTCCGGTTTCGTACCGCGCCACCGGCTGGTCGCCGACGCCCACCGCCGCCGCCCCCACCTCAGGCTCTGCCGCACCGGTCTGGTCCTTGAGTCGCTGATCCCGTCGATCCTGGAGCAGAAGGTCACGGCCGACGAGGCGTACCGCGCCTGGCGCCGGCTGCTCCGCGCGTCCGGCACACCGGCGCCGGGCCCGGCGCCCGAGCACATGTACGTCATGCCCGATCCGCGCGGCTGGTCGCTCATCCCGTCCTGGGAGTGGCACCGCGCGGGCGTCGACAACAAGCGCGCGTCCACGATCCTGCGCGCGGTACGGGTGGCCCGCCGGCTGGAGGAGGCGACGGCGATGGCGCCCGCCGACGCGGCCCGCCGTCTGGAACTGATTCCCGGCATCGGCCCCTGGACCTCGGCGGAGACACTCCAGCGCGCCATTGGAGCACCGGACGCGGTCACGGTCGGCGACCTGCATCTGCCGGGCATCGTCGGCTACGCGCTGACGGGCCGCCGGGGCGTCGACGACGACGGGATGCTGGAACTCCTGGAACCGTACGCGGGCCAGCGCCACCGCGCGGTCCGGCTGATCCTGCTGACGGGCCGGGTACCGCAACGCCGCACCCCGAAGATGCCGCGGACGGACATCGCGCGGCTGTAACACCCTCTGGCCGGGCGGGCTTTCAAGCCCCTCCCAGCGGTGGCTGGGGGAGGCCGAGGAGCGGGGCCCGGGGCGGAGCCCCGAACAGGCGGCACCCCCGCACACACCCCCGCACCCGCCCCCTCACCGCACCGTGATGAACCCCTCCACGGCGCGCCCAGGACGCGCCACCGCGGGCGCGGCCGGGTGCCCGACCGCAACGGCCCCCATCGGCTCCCACTCCGCTGGCAGCGCCAGCACCTCCCGCACCACGTCCCGGCAGAACATCGTCGACGAGACCCAGGCGGACCCCAGCCGCTCACCCGCGAGCGCCACCAGGAAGTTCTGCACGCCCGCACCGGTGGCGACGGAGAACATCTCGCGCTCCGCCGCGTCCCGCCGGGCATCCCCGTACGTGTGCGAGCCGTCGAGCACCATGCAGGGCACCGCCAAGTACGGTGCCCTCCGCAGAACTTCACCGCGGCGCACCCGTTTGGCGATGGACTCCTCCGACTTGCCGTCGCGCCGCAGATCCGCGATCCACGCGTCCCGCATCGCGTCCAGCAGCCGGGTGCGCCCCGCCGCGGACTCCAGCAGGACGAAGCGCCACGGCGTCGTGTGGTGCGGGGCCGGGGCGGTGACCGCCGCCGCGACCGCCCGGCGCACCGCGCCCGGGTCCACCGGCTCGTCGGTGAAGTCGCGGATCGTACGCCGCTGGGTGACCGCTTCCCGTACCGCCTCGGACGTACCGAGCCGGAACATGTCGTCGGCGGCGACCCGCACCATGGCACGGGCGCCCCCGGCAGCGTCATCGCCGGCGCCGGATGGCGTGACGACGTGCGGCAGACCGCGTACCACCGCGACCGGCAGGCCCGCTGCCTTGCCCTTCACCAGGTCGCCCGCGGCGGCCAGTTCGTCGGCGGTGGCGACGACCGTGGCGCTCAGCGGGTTGCCGTGCGCGTCGGTGCCGCCGCGCAGATCGTCGAGGACCCGCACCCCGGCGGACCCGATCGCCACGTCGGTGAGGCCGTTGCGCCACGGCCGCCCGAAGGTGTCCGTGACGAGCACGCCCACCTCCACGCCCAGCGCGTCCCGCAGGCCCTCGCGGATCGCCCGCGCCGAACTGTCGGAGTCCTCGGGGAGCAACAGCACTGTGCCGGGCGGGGTGTTGGAGGCGTCGACCCCGGCTGCGGCCATCACCAGGCCCTGCCGGTTCTCGACGATACGGAGCGTGCCGCGCCGGGCCACCACCCGTACCGTCTCCGCGTCGATCGCCGCCTCGCGGTCCTCGGCCTGCACGATCCGGCCCTCTGCCTTGGAGACGATCTTGGAGGTGACGAGGACGACATCGCCGTCCGCCAGGTCGGGCGACGCGTTGGCGATCAGCTTGGCGAGGTCGTCGCCCTGGCGTACCTCGGGCAGTCCGGGCACTGCCCAGACACGGAAGGACGTCACGCTCTGACCTCTTCGGCCAGGGTGAGCGCCTCACGCGCCATCGCCGTGGTCGCGTCCAGGTCGGTCATCATCAGCGGCACGGCCCGGCAGCGGACCCCCGCCTCCTCGACCCGGGCCACGGACGCCGCGTCGACGGTATCGACCAGCCAGCCGTCCAGCAGGCCCGAACCGTAGTGCTCGGCCACCGCGGCCGCCGTCGATTCGACGCCGACGGCGGCGAGGACCTTGTCGGCCATCCCGCGCACGGGGGCGTCCCCGACGATGGGCGAGAGCCCGACGACCGGCACACCCGCGTCGGCGATGGCCTCACGGATACCAGGCACGGCGAGGATGGTGCCGACCGAGACCACCGGGTTGGACGGCGGGAAGATGACGATGTCGGCGGATGCGATGGCGTCGAGGACGCCCGGCGCGGGCTTCGCCTGGTCGGCGCCGACCGGCACGACGGCCGCGGCCTCGACCGACGCACGCAGCCGCACCCAGTACTCCTGGAAGTGAATGGCCTTGCGCTCGCCGTCGATGTCGACGGCCACATGCGTCTCGACCCGGTCGTCCGACATCGGGATGAGCCGCACACCCGGCTGCCACCGCTCGCACAGGGCCTCGGTGACGGCGCTCAGTGGATAGCCCGCGCCGAGCATCTGGGTACGGACGATATGCGTCGCGAAGTCACGGTCGCCGAGCCCGAACCACTCGGGTCCCACGCCGTACGCGGCGAGTTCGTCCTTGACGGTGAAGGACTCGTCGGTACGCCCCCAGCCCTGCTCCTCGTTGATGCCACCGCCGAGGGTGTACATCACCGTGTCGAGATCGGGGCAGACCTTCAGCCCGAACAGATGGATGTCGTCACCGGTGTTGCCGATGACAGTGATGTCCGCGTCAGGCGCGGCCTGCTTGAGGCCACGCAGGAATCGGGCACCACCGATGCCGCCGGCCAGAACCACAATGCGCATGCAGACAGTCTGTCAGGCGAAGCCTGATCGGTTGAGGGGTGGTGGCCGGGTGACGGGAGGGACTGTCAGGCGAAGCCTGATCGGTTGAGGGGTGGTGGCCGGGTGACGGGAGGGACTGTCAGGCGAAGCCTGATCGGTTGAGGGGTGGTGGCCGGGTGGTGCCGGGCTGTCAGGCGGGTACGGCGTCCTGCGTGGCCGGGACCGCGCACTGCGGGCTGTGCATCGGCATCTCGGTCAGGCCCGGGTAGTAGATGTGCAGGCTGACGGCCGGTTCCAGCGAGTCGTTGACGACCTCGTGGGCGTACCCGGGCGCGAAGACGCGCTGAGCGCCCGCGGCCAGTGACCGGCCGCCACGTTCGGTCCGCTCGGTCAGCGTCCCGTCGAGGACGGTCAGCACACCGGACGAACGCCCGTGGCCGTGCGGCCCGCTGCCCTGCCCCGGAACCCAGCTGAGCAGCCAGACCTCGTATCCGGGTGGGGCTTCTCCGGCTCGGCCGGAGCCCGGGGCCTGCGGAACGGCGCGCAGCCGGTGGTACCAGCGGGAGACCGCGTCGTACTCGACGAGGTGGGCCCACTGGCCCCGGTCGGCGGCGATCGAGCGGGCGAGCCCGGCGAACTCGGCCACCGTGGCCGGGTGCTCGCGGGCGGGCTGGAGAAGGTGCTGGACGGCGAGGATGTCGCCGGCGATCTGGAGGTCGCTGTCGCTGTTCATGGTGCGGGGGTTCCTCGGCAGTGAAAGTGCTGGGGTGTCGCAGAGAGGTGCAGTCAGGGCTGCGGGAAGACGCTGGAGCTCGGTGGCATCAACAGCTGGAACAGCAACAGCACGCCTGGACAGCGCTGCGGAACCCACGGGCGTGGGTCACGGAGAACGCTGCGGTCGCTGGCATGGGACCAGGAGAGCGGCTCTCGGCCTCTCTGTCAACCCACTGCCCGATTTGGGCGTAATGTTTCACCTCATCCGGTTACTCCGTCCGGAGAGAGGTTTGTTCGCCTGTCGCCGCGGAGATGTGGCGCAGCAAGCCCCACCGCAAACACCGCAGAGATCTCGTGACCAGACTGTGATCTTGATCGCTTCGGCCGGCGGAGTGCGAACGGGACCGGCCTCGGCGGAGTCCCAGTCAGGGAGGGCATTGCCCTCGCGGACCGGGAAGGCGCAGGTATGGGCCAGTGGCATGTGTCAGGTTTTTAGTGATTTGAACACTTTCCGCATAGCCTTGGTTCCGCAGAGTGAATAAGGGGCCCAATAGCAGATCTCGGCTTGACTGGCCCGGATCCACACACTTGTAATTTCACTCGTGTCGTTCGGCCGAAATCGGTAGCGACAGCAACACGGGGACGCAAAGACGGACAAGGGGCGCACATGACCGAGCTGTTCCAGCAACTGCTGGTCGAGGACGCGGATGAGGAATTCGGCTGGCAGGAGCGCGCGCTGTGCGCCCAGACCGACCCCGAGTCCTTCTTCCCCGAGAAGGGCGGTTCCACCCGCGAGGCCAAGAAGGTCTGCCTCGCCTGCGAGGTCCGCTCCGAGTGTCTTGAGTACGCCCTCGCCAACGACGAGCGGTTCGGCATCTGGGGTGGGCTGTCCGAGCGGGAGCGCCGACGGCTGAAAAAGGCCGCCGTCTAGCGCTGGTCGACCAGGAGCGCCGGCCGCGCTCTCCGGCCGCCCGGCCGGGCAACCGGCCGCCGGCCCATGCGCCACATCCGGTCCGCCGTCCGTCCCCCTGGGGCGGGCGGCGGACCGCTGTCCGAGCCAGCCGTTAGTGTGGGGCCCCGTCCGCGATGCACCAACGCCCCCATGGGGCACGTGCGTCCACCGCATCCGCACACCAGCCTTCCGGGGGGCAACGCCACCCGGATTCCGGCCGGAGGGGCCCGTACCTCGATGTCCGTGCACAGTCAATCGACGGCCCCTTACGAGGCCGCAACACCTGCGTTCGCTCCCGCACACCCGCCCGAATTCCCGCAGCATGTCGTCACCGCCGTGCTCGTCACCCACGACGGCGCCCGCTGGCTGCCCGACGCGCTCGCCGGGCTGCTCGGGCAGGAGCGGCCCGTCCAGAACGTCGTCGCGGCCGACACCGGCAGCGCCGACGCGTCCGCGAGCCTGGTCACCGAAGCGCTCGGCGCCGACCGGGTGTTGCACCTCGCACGCCGCACAGGCTTCGGTGCCGCCGTCGACGAGGCGGCCCGCACGGCAGGAGTCCTCACCCCCGAGGAACTGCCGTATCTGAAGCGGCCCAGCGGCTGGGACCCGGTGAGCCGCAGCTGGCGCGACGACGCCTATGACATGCCCGAACTGCCGCACGGCGAACCGGTGCAGTGGCTCTGGCTGCTCCACGACGACTGCGCCCCCGACCCCGACGCGCTCACCGAACTGCTGCGCGTGGTCGACAACGACCCGCACGCCGTCATCGTCGGGCCCAAACTGCGCGGCTGGTACGACCGTAAGCAACTGCTCGAAGTCGGCGTCTCGATCGCCAACAGCGGTCGCCGCTGGACCGGTCTCGACCGCCGCGAACAGGACCAGGGCCAGCACGACCAGGTCCGCTCGGTCCTGTCCGTCTCGACGGCCGGAATGCTCATCAGGCGCGACGTCTGGGAGGAACTGGGCGGGTTCGACCGCAGACTGCCGCTGATGCGTGACGACGTCGACCTGTGCTGGCGCGCACACGCCGCCGGCCACCGCGTCGTCGTCGCACCCGCCGCCGTACTGCGGCACGCGGAGGCATCGGCCCGCGAGCGCAGGCCCATCGACTGCGTGGGCCGCTCCGTCGCCAGCCCGCACCGCGTCGACAAGGCGGGCGCCGTCTACACCCTGCTCGTCAACACCCGCGGCCGCGGACTGCCGTACGTCCTGCTGCGGCTGATCGTCGGCACCCTGCTGAGAGTGATCGCGTATCTGGTCGGCAAGGCGCCGGGACAGGCGCTCGACGAGGTCGCCGGGCTCGTCGGCACCCTGCTGCGCCCCGAGCGGATCCTCGCCGCGCGGCGCAAACGCGGAGTGGGCGCGGTCGAGGCGAGCGAGCTGCGGCCGCTCTTCCCGCCGCCCGGAGCCACCGTCAAGGCCACCGCCGAGCAGGTGGCCGGCCATTTCGGCGGTAGCTCCGACGTAGAGGCCGGTTCGCGGCACGGCGCCGTCGAATCCGGTCCGGGTGGTGACGACGCCGACTTCCTGGAGATCGAGCAGTTCGCCCGGCTGAAGCGGATAGCCCGCAGGCCGGCCCCCGTGCTGTTCGCCGTGCTCCTGCTGGTGTCGGTCATCGCCTGCCGGGCGCTGCTGGGCGGAGGCGCCCTCGCGGGCGGCGCCCTGCTCCCCGCGCCCGATCACGTATCGGAGCTGTGGAACCGCTACGCCGACGTATGGCACCCCCTCGGCACCGGCGGCACCCAGACCGCCCCGCCGTATCTCGGCATCCTCGCCGTGTTCTCCACCGTCCTCCTGGGCCACACCGGACTCGCGCTCACCCTGCTGCTGGTCTGCTCGGTCCCACTGGCCGGTCTCACCGCGTACTTCGCCTCCCGTCCGCTCACCGAATCACGGCTGCTGCGGGCCTGGGGAAGCATCGCGTACGCCTTCCTGCCCGCCGCCACCGGCGCTCTGGCCTCCGGGCGGCTCGGCACGGCCGTACTCGCCGTCCTGCTGCCGCTGATCGCCCGCTGCGCCGTCTCGGCCGCCGGAGTGCGCGGGGAGCGCGGAAGCTGGCGGGCCGTCTGGGCCTACGCGTTCCTGCTCACCCTCACCATGGCCTTCACGCCCGTCGTGTGGCCCCTCGCCGTCGTCATCGGGATCGCCGTCCTGGCGCTGCACCGCGACGAGATCACCGCGTACGGGCTGCGCCTCCTCGCGGTCGCCGGTACGCCTCTCCTGCTGCTGGCACCCTGGTCGCTCTCGCTGCTCGCCGACCCTTCCGGCTTCTTCCACGAGGCGGGCATGGAGTTCGGCAAGGGCTCGGCCTCCGCGCTCGACCTGCTGGGCATGAGCCCCGGCGGTCCGAAGGCCGCGGGCGGGGTGCTGCTCATCGGAGTGGTGCTCGCCGCGCTGGCCGCCCTGCTGCGCGGGGAGCGGCAGTTCGCCATCCGCGGCGCCTGGGCGGTGGCCCTGCTGGGTCTCGTCTTCTCGGTGCCGGCCAACAGTTCGGGCTGGGCCGGTCCCACGACGCTCGTCTACGGGCTCGCGCTGCTCGCGGCCGCCGTGCTCGGCGCCGAGGGCGCACGCGAGCGTGTGGCCACCCAGAGCTTCGGCTGGCGGCAGCCGGTCGCCGGGCTGATCGCCGTCGCCGCGCTGCTCGCCCCGGTGATCGCCGCCTTCAGCTGGATGGTCAGCGGTGCGGACGGGCCGCTGGAGCGGCGCGACCCGGTGCAGGTCCCGGCGTTCGTCGCCGAGGAGAGCGGCACCCGCGACCAGGCCCGCACCCTGATCCTCGGCGGGACATCACCCTCGGAGGTCTCGTACACGCTGGTACGCGGCTCGGGCGGCAGGCTCGGCGACGCCGAGCTGGCCCGCGCGGGCGGCAGCAGCCCCCGCCTCGACAAGATCGTGTCCAACCTGGTCGCGGGCTCGGGCGCCGACCAGTCCAGCCAGCTCAGCGGGTACGCCATCCGCTATCTGCTGGTCAGGGACGGGGCGCCGCGCGAGATGAGCCGGGTGCTCGACGCCACTCCGGGGCTGAGCCGGCTCAGCCAGCTGGACGGCAGCGAGCTCTGGCGCGTCGACCGGCAGGTCGCACGGGCCACGATCGTCTCCGGTACGTCGCCGGACGCGAGTACGGAGCCCCAGTCCGTCGCCGCGGGCCCGGTGGACATCCACACCACTGTCCCGGCAGGCAAGTCCGGCCGCGTCCTGCGGCTCGCGGACGCCACCGCCCCGGGCTGGCAGGCCACCCTGGACGGCCGCGCACTCACCAGGACGACCGTCGACGGCTGGGCCCAGGGGTTCGAACTCCCCACACAGGGCGGGAAGCTCGACGTCACCTACGACGAGCCCCTCACCCACACCCTCTGGGTCTGGGCGCAGGTGGTGCTGGCGGTCGTGCTGCTGGTGCTCGCGCTGCCCGGCCGCCGGGAGCAGATCGACGACGACCTCCCCGACGAGGAACTCGCCGTACCCGCCGAGCCGGTGGCGGGCGAGGGCCGCAGGGCCCGCAGGCTGCGCGCCGCCGCCCAGGCCGAAGCCGAGGCGGCGGGGGGCCCGGACGGCCCGGATGCCACGGACGCACCGGACGCACCGGACGCACCGGACGCAACGGGCGTCATGGGCACCCCGGGAGCCACGGAGGACGGCCAGGCAGGCGAACCCGGCGAGCAGAGTCCGTACGCCCCCGCCGGACACCCCGCGGCGGATCCGTCGGCCCCCGCCGCCGATGACGGCATCGCCCCGCAGTACGGGACGGAGGTCCCACAGCAGCCCGCCTACGGCGACTGGGAGCAGCCGGCGTACGCGACGGGCGACTACAGCCAGTACCCGGCCGGGCAGTACGGCAGTGAAGGCCAGTACGGCAACGGCGGCACGTACGCCCCCGGCCAGTACGGCCAGGACGAGTACGGCAACGATGCGCAGTACGGCAACGACGCGCAGTACGGCGGCGATGCGCAGTACGGCAACGACGGCCAGGGCGGGGCCGGCCGGCCCGGTCACTACACAGCGGAGGGGCAGCAGCAGTACGACCCGTACCAGCAGCAGCCCGACGGCCAGTACGACCCGTACGCCTACGGCCTGCCGCACCAGCAGCCGCCCTACCCCGACGAGAACGAGCACCGCCCCGACGGGAGCAACCAGTGAACCGCACCGCCATCGCCCTCGCGGCGGCCGTCGCAGCCCTCGGGGCCATCACCGGTTTCGCCGTGGTCGCCGCCCCGTCGGACGCCGCCACCACGCAGCAGGCCGCCGCCAGGCTGCCCGTCGAGCGCTCCACCCTGGTCTGCCCGGCGCCCAGCACGTCCGATGTCGCCGAGACGTCGTACACCGCCTTCACCCCGGCCGGGAAGAGCGGCGGGTCCGCGGGCAGCGCCCAGTTGCTGCCTTCGGTCACCGGCACGGGCGCGAAGAAGAACGCCAAGGACAGCAAGGGCAAGGGCGGCGCACCGGACCAGGGGAAGCCCGTGGTCTCGCTCAAGCAGCCGGGCAAGCCCGTCGTCGACCAGGAGTCCGGCGGTGATTCACCGGCTCTGATCGGTTCGGCCGACGGCCCACTGGCCCCCGGCTGGACCGTCCAGCAGACCACGACGGTCGACGCCGGCGGCTCACGCGGAGTGCTCGGCACCAACTGCACGGCACCGGACACGGACTTCTGGTTCCCCGGCGCCAGTACGGCCGCGTCCCGCCAGGACTATGTGCACCTCACCAACCCGGACGACAGCGCGGCCGTCGCCGACATCGAGCTGTACGGCAAGGACGGCGCCATCAAGTCCGAGGTGGGGGAGGGGATCACGGTCCCCGCGAAGTCGACGGTTCCTGTCCTGCTCTCGACGCTGACACCCGACCCCGCCGACAATCTCACCGTCCATGTCAGCACCCGCACCGGCCGGGTCGGCGCCGTGGTGCAGTCCATGGACGACAAGCTCGGCAGCGACTGGCTGCCCGCTTCCACCGCCCCGGCCGACAAGCTGGTCATCCCCGGGATCCCGGCGGACGCCACCTCCGTACGGCTGGTGGCCCTCGCCCCCGGCTCGGACGACATGGACCTCAAGGTCCAGCTGGCCGGCGCCGACGGCACGATCACCCCGGCCGGACACGAGACGCTGCACCTCAAGGCGGGCATGACCTCCTCCGCCGACCTGGGTGACGTGACCAGGGGCGCGGCGGGGTCGCTGGTGCTCTCCCCGTCGAGCGGCGGCAAGACGCCCGTGGTGGCCGCCCTGCGCGTGGTGCGCGGCAAGGGCAGCAAGCAGGAGGTCGCCTTCATCCCGGCGACCGCACCGGTCGGCGACCGGGCATCGGTGGCCGACAACCGCTCCAAGGGCTCGGTGCTGTCGCTGGTGGCCCCGGGCGCCGCGGCCAAGGTGAAGGTCACCTCGTCGCCGGGCAGCGGCGGCGGTTCATCGGTCGTCAAGACGTACACGGTCAAGGGCGGTACGACGCTCGCGGTCAAGCCGACCCCGCCCCCCGGGCTCAAGGGCTCGTACGCGCTGACGGTGGAGCCGATGGCCGGCAGCGGCCAGTTCTACGCGTCGCGGATGCTCGAACTCCCGCAGAACGGGATCCCGATGTTCACGGTGCAGACGCTCCCGGACGACCGGGGGACGGTGTCGGTGCCGCGTGCCCGGCAGGACCTGTCGCTGCTGGACGACTGAACGGGAACGGCGGGCCGCCGATTGGGAACGGTGGCCCGCCGAACGGAAGCGGCGACCGTACGGTCAGTCCTGTCCGTACCGCGGATCGACCGACTCCGGTGCCAGGCCGAGCAGTTCGGCGACCTGCTCCACCACGACCTCGTGCACCAGTAGCGCCCGCTCGTCCCGGTTCTTGGCGCGGATCTCGACGGGGCGCCGGTAGACGACGATCTGCGCGGGCCGGTCCTTCTCGGCGGAGACCGCGCTGCCGAGCGGCACTGTTGTCTCGCCGGGCCACTCGTCGGTGCTTTCGGCGCCCTCGATCCGTGGGACGTCGAGCACTAGGAAGTCGACTTCGGAGAGTTGGGGCCAGCGCCGTTCCAGGCGTTCGACGGAGTCCGCGACAAGATCGCGGAAGGAGTCCCCACGGCTGGTCGAGAGCGGAACCTGCGGCGGGGCCACGGGCCCGCGCATCCCCCGGCCGTGCCGGTCGCGGCGGCGCGGCCGGGGCTCGGCGGGCTGGGGCGGAAGTGAGCTGTCCATCACTGACGCAGGGTAGCTCTCTGTGCGGCGCGGCGAGGCGGACGGCCGCGGCGCAGCCGTCATGTCGCGGAATGAGCATTCCGGACAGGTTCACGATCGGCGGCCGGGCTGCTTCCGATCGGTGATCTCGCATCGGCTGACTGGATATCGACGGGGGAATGACTGGATTCGATTCGTCACTCGCTGTATGCGCCTGTACCCGTGCAGGTCAAGCGAGTTGCCACCGGGCCGCGCGTGGCAGGGTTCGCGCCACGACACGGTGGAGTGACGCCGGGGCGAGTCGTCGCGGCCCGCTCAAGAGTGCGGTAACGTCCAATACCGTGAGCCCTGTACGTCGCTGTTCTCGCACCGCGTGCGGCCGCCCCGCCGTTGCGACGCTGACGTACGTCTACGCCGACTCGACCGCGGTTCTCGGTCCGCTCGCGACTTACGCTGAGCCCCACTGCTATGACCTGTGCGCTGAGCACGGCGAGCGGCTGACCGCCCCGCGCGGCTGGGAGGTCGTCCGTCTCACCGACGGCTCGGCCCCCGCCAGGCCCAGCGGTGACGATCTCGAAGCGCTCGCCAACGCCGTACGGGAAGCCGCCAGACCGCACGAGCGCGCGCCCGAGCCCGGTGGCGGCGCACGCCAGACCGCTCCGGCCGAGAGCGGGCGACGCGGCCACCTTCGCGTACTGCGCTCTCCGGAGTCCTGACCCGGGTCTCACTCCCGCTCGCCCGGCCCGTCGGCTGCGGCCGGATTCCGTGACCCGCAGCGGGGTCCGGTGCTCCGCAGTGAGATCACGTGTCCGTGTCCGCATCCCGCGATCCGTATCCCGCGATCCGCATCCTGTCCGGATCATTGACTTCCGGTTGCCATGAACATGAGCATTCCTCCACCCGTGAGGATCGAGGCCCTGTGTTTGTGCAGCCGCTGGAACCCATAGCCGATTCACTCGCCCTTTCCGCGCTCGTCGCCGCTCTGCCGTTGCTCACCGTCATGGTGCTGCTCGGCGCCGTACGGATGAAAGCCCACTGGGCCGGCCTCATCGGGCTGGCCGTCGCCGTCCTGGTCGCCCTGCTCGCGTACGGGATGCCGCTGGACCAGACACTCTCCTCGGGCGCACAGGGTGCGCTCTTCGGTCTCTTCCCCATCCTGTGGATCGTCGTCAACGCCCTCTGGGTGTACCGGATGACGGTCCGCACCCGGCACTTCGACATCCTGCGGCGCTCCTTCGGCCGGTTCTCCGACGACCCCCGCATTCAGGCCCTCGTCATCGGCTTCTGCTTCGGCGCGCTCCTCGAAGCGCTCGCCGGTTTCGGGGCCCCGGTGGCGATCTGCGCGGTGATGCTGGTGGCGCTCGGCTTCGATCCGGCGCGTGCGGCGGTCGTCGCGCTCGTCGCCAACACCGCACCGGTCGCCTTCGGCGCCATGGGCACACCCGTGGTGACGCTCGCACAGGTCAGCGGGTTGCCGCTGGACACGGTCGCCTCCGTCGTCGGCCGGCAGACTCCGCTGCTCGCCCTGGTCGTGCCGCTGCTGCTCGTGGTGATCGTGGACGGCAGGCGCGGACTCCGCGAGACCTGGGCGCCCGCGCTCGTCTGCGGAGTCGCCTTCGGGGCTGCCCAGTTCACCGCGTCGAACTTCGTCTCCGTGCAGCTCGCCGACATCCTGGCCGCGCTCGTCGGTGCCGCGGCCCTGATGGCGGTGCCCGGCGCCCGCAGGCCGGTCGCCGAACCGGTGCGGGCCGCCGTGCTCACCGGCGAACGCAGCCAGGACCTGGACGAGGCGGACCCGCCGCGCGAAGTGGTGCGTGCCTACGCCCCGTACGGGCTGATCGTCGTGGTCTTCTCGCTCGCCCAGATCCCGCCGGTGAAGCGTCTCTTCGACGGTGCGACCCGGCTCGTCGACTGGCCGTTCCTCAACGTCGCGGGCCCGGGCGGCAAACCGGTGCCGGGCAACGTCTTCTCGCTCCCGCTCATCTCGACCGGCGGGACGCTGGTCCTCTTCGCGGGGGTGCTGACGGCGGCGGTCATCGGAGTACGGGCGGGGGCCGCGCTCCGGGAGTGGGCGGCGACCGTGCACGAACTGCGGTACGCCATCCTCACGGTCACCTCGGTCCTGGCTCTCGCCTATGTCATGAACCTCTCCGGACAGGCCGCCACCATCGGTCACTTCGTCGCGGCGGCCGGCGCCGGACTCGCCTTCCTCTCACCCGTGCTCGGCTGGTTCGGGGTCGCCGTCTCCGGATCCGACACCTCGTCCAACGCCCTCTTCGGCGCACTCCAGGTCTCCGCCGCCCACGAGTCGGGACTCTCACCGCAACTGCTGGCCGCCGCCAACAGCTCGGGCGGGGTCCTGGGCAAGATGATCTCCCCGCAGAACCTGACCATCGCGTGCGCGGCGGTGGGCCTCAAGGGGCAGGAGGGAGCTCTGCTGCGCAGGGTGCTGCCGTGGAGTCTGGGGCTGCTGCTTGTGATGTGTCTGATCGTCATGGCGCAGAGCACGGCGCTCCTGGGCTGGATGCTGCCGTGAGGGTGCGCTTCCGCCCGGCGCGCGCCGGGCGGAGCTCCGGTGTGCGGAGAGTCCCGATTCCTCCAGGTAGTTTGATGGGCCCGTAAGTAACGGACAGAGCGGATATCAGGAGGACCGACGTGGCTGGTGCTGTCGATTTGTCGCAGGTCGTGAAGGCGTACGACGTACGAGGTGTCGTGCCCGACCAGTGGGACGAGTCGCTGGCCGAGCTGTTCGGGGCCGCCTTCGTGCAGGTGACGGACGCGTCGGCGATCGTCGTCGGCCACGACATGCGCCCCTCGTCGCCCGTGCTGTCCGGAGCCTTCGCGCGCGGTGCGGCGGCGCGCGGCGCGGACGTCACCCTCATCGGCCTCTGCTCGACCGACCAGTTGTACTTCGCGTCCGGGCAATTCGACCTGCCGGGAGCGATGTTCACGGCCTCGCACAACCCCGCCCGGTACAACGGCATCAAGATGTGCCGGGCCGGGGCCTCACCGGTCGGGCAGGACACGGGCCTCGCGGAGATCCGTACGCTCGTCGAGACCTGGTCCGCGACGGGCGCCCCCGAGGCCGCGCCAACTCCGGGAACCATCACTGAGCGTGACACGTTGAAGGAGTACGCGGCCCACCTCCTCTCCCTGGTCGACCTCTCGGCGATCCGCCCGCTGAAGGTCGTGGTGGACGCGGGGAACGGCATGGGCGGCCACACGGTCCCCACGGTGCTCGCCCCGCTCCCGCTCGACGTGGTCCCCCTCTACTTCGAGCTGGACGGGACATTCCCCAACCACGAGGCGAATCCGCTGGACCCGGCGAACCTCGTCGACCTCCAGGCGAAGGTCCGCGAGACCGGCGCGGACCTGGGTCTGGCCTTCGACGGCGACGCGGACCGCTGCTTCGTCATCGACGAGCGCGGTGAGGGCGTCTCGCCGTCCGCCATCACCGCCCTGGTGGCCGCCCGCGAACTGGCCGCGCACCCAGGCGGCACGGTCATCCACAACCTGATCACCTCCTGGTCGGTCCCCGAGGTCGTACGGGAGAGCGGCGGCACTCCCGTCCGCACCCGGGTGGGGCACTCCTTCATCAAGCAGGAGATGGCCACGACCGGGGCGATCTTCGGCGGGGAGCACTCGGCGCACTACTACTTCCGCGAGTTCTGGAACGCCGACACCGGCATGCTCGCGGCGCTCCACGTCCTGGCCGCCCTGGGCAACCAGCCCGGGACGCTCTCGGAGCTGGTCGCCCCGTACGACCGCTACACCGGATCGGGCGAGATCAACTCCGAGGTCACCGACCAGGCGGCCGCCACGGCGCTGGTACGGGAGGCGTACGAATCCCGTGACGGCATCACGACGGACGGCCTGGACGGTCTGACGGTGACGTCCGCTGACTGGTGGTTCAACCTCCGCCCGTCCAACACCGAGCCACTGCTGAGGCTGAACGTGGAGGCACGGGACGAGGCGACGATGGCAGAGGTCCGCGACGAGGTACTCCGGCTGGTGCGCGGGACGGGCTGACGGGGGCGGCCTGAGGGGACGGGCGCACGGGTCCGGTGCACGGGTCCGGCGCACGGGTCCGGCTCACGAGCCCGGCCGGACCGGGGACACCGCCGCCCGGGCGCATCTCGCCGACACCGCACCTGGCCGACACCGCATCTCGCCGACACCGCGCGCCGCCGACCGCACCCGCCCCCGCCGCACTCCGCACCCGCTCCACCCGAACCGCCCCGATGCCCCGCACCTGCCCCGCCCCGGCGGTACGCTGACCTGGCCCAACCCATATGCCGAACCGTATGTCCGAAGGGACTACCCCATGCCGCTCGAAGCCGGTCTCCTGGAGATCCTCGCCTGCCCGGTCTGCCACTCCCCGCTCAACGACCGGTCAGCGGCCGAGGAGAACCCGGAACTGATCTGTACCGGTAAGGAGTGCGGCCTCGCGTACCCCGTCCGCGACGGCATCCCGGTCCTGCTCGTTGACGAGGCCCGCCGGCCCGCCTAGAGCCTGTCCCCACGAACGCACCCGTACGCAAGGCGAATCGGAGGCAGACCCCGATGCTCGACGAGTCGTTGCTCGACGCCCCGGAAGCCCTGGCCCGAGCCGACCGCCGCGGACTCCTCCGCGGCGCAGCCGAGGCCGGAGCCCGGGTCCGTACCGCCGCCAGGAACGCGGCCGAGGCGGGCCTCGCCGACCTGAACCCGGAGGGGCGGCCCCGCGCCGTACTCGTGGCCGGTTCCGGCGTCGCCGCGACCGGTGTGGCCGACCTGCTCACCGCCCTGGCGGGTGCGGCGGCCCCCGTCACCCGGCTGCACCCCACAGGAGTGGCCCCCGCGGCGGGCGCACTGCGCTGGGCCCTGCCCGGCTGGGCCGGATCCGTGGACCTGCTGCTCGTCGTCACCGCCGACGGCTCGGAGCCGGGCCTCGCGCTCCTCGCGGAACAGGCGTACCGGCGCGGCTGCACGGTCGTCGGCGTCGCCCCGCGCCGCTCCCCGCTGACCGAGGCGGTCAACGGGGCGCACGGCCTCGTCGTACCGATGGCCGAAGCGCCGTACGAGGAGGAGACCGGGGTGCCGTTCACCGGGGTCGGCCCCGGTGCGCTGTGGGCCCTGCTCACCCCGCTGCTGGTCCTGCTCGACCGGGTCGGCCTGGTCACCGCGCCGCCCGAGACCCTGCAGCGCGTGGCCGACCGCCTGGACAGCACGGCGGAACGCTGCGGTCCGGCCATCGCCACCTACAGCAACCCGGCCAAGACCCTGGCGTCGGAGCTCGCCGACTCCCTCCCGCTCATCTGGACCGAAGGCGCCTCCGCGGCCCCCGTCGGCCGCCGCTTCGCCGCCGTACTGACCGAGCTGGCGGGCCGCCCCGCTCTCGCCGCCGAACTGCCCGAGGCCCTGCCCGCGCACGGCGCGCTGCTCGTCGGCCCCTTCGCGGGCGACGCCGACCCGGACGACTTCTTCCGCGACCGGGTGGACGACCCGCAGGCGCTGCACGCCCGGGTGGTGCTCGTACGCGACCGCCCGGCGGGGGGCCTCACCGCGGCCCCGGCCGCCCGCGAGATCGCGCTGGCCCAGGACACCCCGATCAGCGAGCTCGAACCGGAGGAGGGCAGCGAGCTGGAATGCCTCGCGGAGCTCCTCGCGGTCACCGACTTCGCCGCCGCCTACGCCGCCCTTGCCACGGCCTGAACGAGAACCGCCCGGTCTTTCGTGACCGTGCACAGCCAAGCACCCGGGCGCGAGAGCCCGCCGCACCCCGCACAGCACCACGAGACACCCCCCCACGTCCGCCGAGCGACCCGCACCGCCGCCCCCAGCAGCCCGGAAAGTAGCTTCATGGACCGCCTCGCCAACACTGTGCGCCCCTACGCCTGGGGCTCGACCACTGCCATCCCGGCCCTCACCGGCACCGAACCGACCGGCGAGCCGCAGGCCGAGATGTGGCTGGGCGCCCACCCCGGAGCCCCGTCCCGTATCGACCGCGGTACCGGTGAACAGGCGCTCTCGGCCGTCATCGAAGCGGACCCCGAGACCGAACTGGGTGCGCCGGCGGTAGCGAAGTTCGGCCCGCGACTGCCCTTCCTGCTCAAAATCCTCGCAGCCGGAGCCCCGCTCTCGCTCCAGGTCCACCCCGACCTCGCCCAGGCGAAGGAGGGGTACGCGGACGAGGAGCGCCGCGGCGTTCCGATCGACGCCCCGCACCGCAACTACAAGGACGCCAACCACAAGCCCGAACTCATCTGCGCGCTGACGCACTTCGACGGCCTCTGCGGCTTCCGCGCACCCGCCGAATCCGCCGACCTGCTGGCCGCCCTCGACGTGGACTCGCTCAAGCCGTACGTGGACATCCTGCGCGCGCACCCCGAGGAGGCGGCGCTGCGCGAGGTCCTGACGGCCGTCCTGTCCGCGGACCCCGCCGGGATGAAGGCCACGGTCACCGAGGCCGCCGCCGCGGCCGAACGCCTCGGCGGCGCCCACGCCCCGTACGCCTCGATCGCCCACCACTACCCGGGCGACCCGGGCGTCATCGCCGCGATGCTGCTCAACTACGTACAACTCCAGCCCGGCGAAGCGCTGTTCCTCGGCGCCGGCATCCCGCACGCGTACCTCAACGGCCTCGGTGTCGAAATCATGGCGAACTCGGACAACGTCCTCCGCTGCGGTCTGACCCCGAAGCACGTCGACGTCCCCGAACTGCTCCGTATCGTCCGCTTCGAGGCGACCGAGCCCGGCATCCTGCGCCCGGAAGCGGCCCCGGACGGCGAGGAGCTGTACGAGACCCCGATCGACGAGTTCCGGCTCTCGCGCTACGTACGCCCCGAGGACGCCCGCCCCCTCCCGCTGCCCGCGGCCACCGCACAGATCCTGCTCTGCACGGCGGGCGCTCCACGCGCGGGCGAACTCGCCCTGACGCCGGGCCAGTCGGTGTTCGTCCCGGCGGGCGAGAACGTCACCCTGAGCGGTACGGGGACGGTCTTTCGCGCCACCGTTGTGGCCTGATGCGACAATGTGCGGCCGTATAGCGGCACCAAGGCCGCGGCACCGACGAAGGGAACACGTCCACCCATGAGTGCGTCAGGTGGAACCAAGGCGATCGTGGCGGCGCTCGGCGCCAACCTCTCGATCGCGGTAGCGAAGTTCGTGGCGTTCCTCTTCAGTGGCTCGTCGTCGATGCTCGCAGAGAGCGTCCACTCACTCGCCGACTCGGGCAACCAGGGGCTGCTGCTCCTCGGCGGCAAGAAGGCCCAGCGTGAGGCAACACCGCAACACCCCTTCGGCTACGGCCGTGAGCGCTACATCTACGCCTTCCTCGTCTCGATCGTGCTCTTCTCGGTCGGCGGGATGTTCGCGGTCTACGAGGGCTACGAGAAGGTCAAGCACCCGCACTCGCTGGACAACTGGTACTGGCCGGTCGGTGTCCTGGTCTTCGCGATCATCGCGGAGGGCTACTCCTTCCGTACGGCGATCAAGGAGTCCAACCAGACGCGCGGCAAGCTCTCCTGGACCGAGTTCATCCGCCGCGCCAAGGCCCCCGAACTTCCGGTGGTGCTGCTGGAGGACTTCGGCGCGCTGATCGGTCTGGTCCTCGCACTGGCCGGCGTCGGACTGGCCGTGGGCACGGGCAACGGTGTCTGGGACGGCATCGGCACGCTCTGCATCGGCACCCTGCTCATCCTGATCGCGCTCGTCCTGGCAGCGGAGACCAAGTCCCTGCTGCTCGGTGAGGCGGCGGGCACCGAGGAGGTCGACAAGATCAAGGAAGCCATTGTCGACCACGACACCGTCACCTCCGTGATCCACATGCGGACCCTGCACCTCGGCCCCGAGGAACTCCTGGTGGCCGCCAAGATCGCGGTGCAGCACGACGACACGGCAGCGGAAGTGGCCCGCGCGATCAACGCAGCGGAGGCCCGTATCCGCGAAGCCGTCCCGATCGCCCGGGTGATCTACCTGGAACCGGACATCTACAGCGAGGCCGAGGCCGCGGCGGGCCAGGACCCGAAGGCGACCCCGGGCGGCCCGTCACCCGTACCGCACCACTGACGAGGCCCGGAGCCACATGCCCGCCCAGCCCCGCCACAGAAACGTTCCGACGAGCGTTCGGGGGTACGTCCTCAGGTACGTCGCGGGGTACGGATTTCAGCCGGTACCCCCGGTGGGCTGGGGGCCGCTGGGCCGATCGGTGTAGATTCGACGGGAGCCAGACGTCGCTGCTGATGGCGGTCGGGCGGTCCGTTCTGCGGACCGGCCGAGGGAGAGAGGGCCTCCGACGGACTGCGCCGCGAGCGCTCGGGCATTCGTGTGCCTTTCCGCCCGTCGCCGCAGCATCCAGCCCGTACACCCTCGACCAACCTTCCGAGGAGCAGCTCGTATGACGACCGACGCCATCACCCAGGACTTCAAGGTCGCGGATCTTTCGCTGGCCGCCTTCGGGCGCAAGGAGATCACTCTCGCCGAGCACGAGATGCCGGGTCTGATGTCGATCCGCAAGGAGTACGCCGCGACTCAGCCGCTGGCCGGTGCTCGTGTGACCGGTTCGCTGCACATGACGGTGCAGACGGCCGTACTGATCGAGACCCTGGTCGCTCTCGGCGCCGAGGTCCGCTGGGCCTCCTGCAACATCTTCTCCACCCAGGACCACGCCGCCGCGGCCATCGCGGTCGGCCCGAACGGCACCCCGGAGGCACCCGCGGGCGTACCGGTGTTCGCGTGGAAGGGCGAGAGCCTGGAGGAGTACTGGTGGTGCACGGAGCAGGCGCTGACCTGGCCGAACACCCCCACCGGCGGCCCCAACATGATCCTCGACGACGGCGGCGACGCCACCCTCCTGGTGCACAAGGGTGTCGAGTTCGAGAAGGCCGGCGCGGCCCCGGACCCGGCGACCGCGGACAGCGAGGAGTACAGCTACATCCTCAAGCTCCTCAACCGCACCCTGGGCGAGAACCCGCAGAAGTGGACGCAGCTGTCGTCCGAGATCCGCGGTGTCACCGAGGAGACGACGACCGGTGTGCACCGTCTGTACGAGATGCACCGTGACGGCACCCTTCTGTTCCCGGCGATCAACGTCAATGACGCTGTCACCAAGTCGAAGTTCGACAACAAGTACGGCTGCCGTCACTCGCTGATCGACGGCATCAACCGTGCCACTGACGTCCTGATCGGTGGCAAGGTCGCGGTCGTCTGTGGTTACGGCGATGTGGGCAAGGGCTGTGCGGAGTCGCTGCGCGGTCAGGGCGCTCGCGTGATCATCACCGAGATCGACCCGATCTGTGCGCTGCAGGCGGCGATGGACGGTTTCCAGGTCTCGACCCTGGACGACGTCGTGTCGATCGCGGACATCTTCGTGACCACCACGGGCAACAAGGACATCATCATGGCCGCCGACATGGCCAAGATGAAGCACCAGGCCATCGTGGGGAACATCGGTCACTTCGACAACGAGATCGACATGGCCGGCCTGGCCCAGATCCCCGGGATCGTGCGGGACGAGGTCAAGCCGCAGGTCCACACCTGGACGTTCGCCGAGGGCAAGGTCCTGATCGTCCTGTCCGAGGGGCGTCTGCTGAACCTGGGCAACGCGACGGGTCACCCGTCGTTCGTGATGTCGAACTCGTTCGCGGACCAGACGCTGGCCCAGATCGAGCTGTTCACCAAGCCCGCCGAGTACCCGACCGACGTGTACGTGCTGCCCAAGCACCTGGACGAGAAGGTCGCCCGTCTCCACCTCGACGCCCTCGGCGTCAAGCTCACGACGCTCCGTCCTGAGCAGGCCGCCTACATCGGTGTCGAGGTCTCGGGCCCGTACAAGCCGGACCA
>NZ_CP107896.1:4387500-5787500 GCF_041433995.1 Streptomyces sp. NBC_00466
CGATTGTGGTGAAGTGGATGATCCTATGCTGTCGAGAAAAGCCTCTAGCGAGTTTCATGGCGGCCCGTACCCTAAACCGACTCAGGTGGTCAGGTAGAGAATACCGAGGCGTTCGGGTGAACTATGGTTAAGGAACTCGGCAAAATGCCCCCGTAACTTCGGGAGAAGGGGGGCCATTCCTGGTGATGAGTCTTGCACTCTGAGCTGGGGGTGGCCGCAGAGACCAGCGAGAAGCGACTGTTTACTAAAAACACAGGTCCGTGCGAAGCCGTAAGGCGATGTATACGGACTGACGCCTGCCCGGTGCTGGAACGTTAAGGGGACCGGTTAGTGATCTTTCGGGGTTGCGAAGCTGAGAACTTAAGCGCCAGTAAACGGCGGTGGTAACTATAACCATCCTAAGGTAGCGAAATTCCTTGTCGGGTAAGTTCCGACCTGCACGAATGGCGTAACGACTTCTCGACTGTCTCAACCATAGGCCCGGTGAAATTGCACTACGAGTAAAGATGCTCGTTTCGCGCAGAAGGACGGAAAGACCCCGGGACCTTTACTACAGTTTGATATTGGTGTTCGGTTCGGCTTGTGTAGGATAGGTGGGAGACTTTGAAGCGGCCACGCCAGTGGTTGTGGAGTCGTCGTTGAAATACCACTCTGGTCGTGCTGGATGTCTAACCTCGGTCCGTGATCCGGATCAGGGACAGTGTCTGATGGGTAGTTTAACTGGGGCGGTTGCCTCCTAAAGAGTAACGGAGGCGCCCAAAGGTTCCCTCAGCCTGGTTGGCAATCAGGTGTTGAGTGTAAGTGCACAAGGGAGCTTGACTGTGAGACCGACGGGTCGAGCAGGGACGAAAGTCGGGACTAGTGATCCGGCAGTGGCTTGTGGAAGCGCTGTCGCTCAACGGATAAAAGGTACCCCGGGGATAACAGGCTGATCTTCCCCAAGAGTCCATATCGACGGGATGGTTTGGCACCTCGATGTCGGCTCGTCGCATCCTGGGGCTGGAGTCGGTCCCAAGGGTTGGGCTGTTCGCCCATTAAAGCGGTACGCGAGCTGGGTTTAGAACGTCGTGAGACAGTTCGGTCCCTATCCTCTGCGCGCGTAGGAATATTGAGAAGGGCTGTCCCTAGTACGAGAGGACCGGGACGGACGAACCTCTGGTGTGCCAGTTGTCCTGCCAAGGGCATGGCTGGTTGGCTACGTTCGGAAAGGATAACCGCTGAAAGCATCTAAGCGGGAAGCCTGCTTCGAGATGAGTATTCCCACCCCCTTTGAGGGGTTAAGGCTCCCAGTAGACGACTGGGTTGATAGGCCAGATGTGGAAGCCCGGTAACGGGTGGAGCTGACTGGTACTAATAGGCCGAGGGCTTGTCCTCAGTTGCTCGCGTCCACTGTGTTAGTTCTGAAATAACGAACGACCGTGAAGTCACCCGGTTTCGTTAATTTCATAGTGTTTCGGTGGTCATTGCGTTAGGGAAACGCCCGGTTACATTCCGAACCCGGAAGCTAAGCCTTTCAGCGCCGATGGTACTGCAGGGGGGACCCTGTGGGAGAGTAGGACGCCGCCGAACAATTTTTAGCCTCAGCCCTGGACCGTTATGGTCCGGGGCTGAGGCATTTTTGCGTTCACGGGCAGTTTTCATATCCAGGCCGATAAAGGATGTGGGCGGTCGTGCTCAGGAGGCCATAGGGGCACGGTCCCGGCGCCCCTGCACCCCCGGCGTGCGGTGGGCGCTCGGATGTCCCCGGGGCGGGTATCGCGGTCGCTGGGGTGGTCTTGGCCGCTTAGTTGGGACTCGGTCGCGACCGGGCCACCGGGGGTCCGGTCGGCACCGCCCGGTTCGGATCGCTGAGGCGGAGATGTGCCGGCTCGTCGGCGGTGAGGCCTCCCCGTATCCCCCCGTATGAAGTCCCGAGCCGCTGTGCGCCCCAGCAACGCCACAGCGGCCTTCGATCCACCACCGGATGTGGTTGGTGGATCGAAGGCCGCTGTGGGTTCGGTTCGTGCTCCGGGTGCGTCGGCTCGGGATGAGCTACGGCGCAGTGGCCGTGTTGCCGTCGCCGGCCCGTATCAGCTCGCGGAGTTCTCGTAGCCGGGTACGCCCGCGGATCGTGCGAGATCGATGTCGAGCGCCTCGCGGCGGATGCGCTGGTCGACATAGAGGAGCACCGTCACACCGGCTGTGAACGGGTAGGTGAGCGCCGACGTGAGCATCGCGCCGATGCCGCTGATGATCAGGTACGGCCAGCCGAACACCGGGGTCTTGCTGGAGACGAGGTCGCTGATGCCCTTGCCGTCGGCGATCGTGGCGGCCGCGTTGAACGGCAGGTCGATGAGTCCCGACACGAGGGCGGTCAGCAGCAGGGCCAGCAGCGTGATCCCGAAGATGCGCCACCAGACGCCCTTCACCAGCTTCGCCGAGCGGTGCAGTGCTGCCGCGATGCCCTGCCGCTCCAGCATCAGTGCTGGTCCGGCCAGGCTGAAGCAGATCCACAGCCAGACGACCACGACGACGGCGGCGATCCCGCCGAGGGCGGCGAGTCCGGCGCCCTCGGAGCCACCGACCAGGAGGCCGGGAAGAAGACCGACCGTCATCACCGCTGCGTAGCCGACGGGCAGCAGCAGGCTCAGCCCCATCAGCCGGGGGAGCTGCGGCCTGGCCTCGCGCCAGGCGTCGGCGAGCGTCACCGGGCGGCCCAGTACCGAGCGGCTGACGACCATGGTCAGTACCGCGGTGGTGAAGATCGTGCCGATCAGCGTGATCGCGTACACCGGACCCAGGCTGAGCAGGGTCGTTCGCAGCGACTCGACGCTCTGGTGCAGCTGCTCGGACGGGCTGGCCCCGCTGTCGATCTGGGTGGGCTCGGGGAGCAGGTAGTGCTGGATGAGGACCGAGCAGAGCTGGACGACGGCTGCCACGCCGATCGTGAGGCCGAGTGCGGTGCGCCAGTGGGCGCGCATCGTCGACACCGCGCCGTCGAGGATCTCTCCCACGCCGAGCGGCCTGAGCGGGATGATGCCCGGCTTGGCCACGACCGGCTGCTGGTGTCCCCAGCCGTCCTGCGGCGGTCCGGCCCAGCCGGTGTTCTGCCGGCCGTTCCCGCTACCGGCCCGCGCGCGCGGACCCCGGCCGGACGTCTGCTGCGAGGGCACGGGAGGGGCGCTCGGCGGGGTCCACTGTGCGGCCGGCGGCTGGTTGCTGGACCACTTCGGAGCGGCTTCTCCCTGGCCGGTCGGCTCGGCGGGCCGGGGGACGCCCGGCTCCTGGCCGTCGGAGGGGGCGGATCCGGGCGAGGCCCAGCCCGGAGAGTCGTTCATTGTCGCTCCTTCACATGCCTGTCCGCCACATGCCTGTCCGCGCGTCGAGGCAGCAGGTCGGCAGCCATCGTGTCATGGGAGATACAGCGGCGGAGTCGCTGCTGTATCTCCATTGCACCTTCAATTGTCGGTGCCACACGGGGCAGACTGTGCGGATGGCTGATCAGGACGAGCAAATCCCGCTGGGTGCGGGGCCGCCCATGCTTCCTTCGCTTCGTTGGGACGAGCCGCCGGAGGGGCCGGTCATCGTGCTGCTCGACCAGACTCGATTGCCCGGCGAGGAGGTCGAGCTGGTCTGCACGGATGTTCCCGCGCTGGTCCGGGCGATCCAGACACTCGCTGTCCGGGGGGCGCCGCTGCTCGGGGTCGCCGGGGGGTACGGGGTCGTGCTCGCTGCCGTACGGGGATACGACGTGGAGGAGGCAGTGGCGCTCCTCGCGGGTGCGCGGCCCACCGCGGTGAACCTCGGGTACGGGGTGCACAGGGTGGCCGAGGCGTACCGGGCAGCTGTCCGGGGCGGTGCGGACACCGGTGCGGCAGCGGCGGCGGCGCTCACTGAAGCCAGGGCACTGCACCAGGAGGACATCGAGGCCAGCCGGCAGATGGCGGTCCGGGGCCTGGCGCTCCTCGACGAGCTGCTGCCGGGCGGCGGGCACCGGATTCTGACACACTGCAACACCGGGGCGCTGGTCTCGGCCGGTGAGGGCACCGCTTTCGCCGTGGCACTGGCGGCGCACCGTGCGGGCAGTCTGCGGCGTCTGTGGGTGGACGAGACGCGGCCACTGCTGCAGGGGGCGCGTCTGACGGCGTACGAAGCGGCCCGCAACGGGATGGCGTACACCCTGCTCACGGACAGCGCGGCCGGTTCGCTCTTCGCGGCGGGCGAGGTGGACGCCGTGCTGATCGGTGCCGACCGGATCGCCGCGGACGGCTCCGTGGCCAACAAGGTGGGCAGCTATCCGCTGGCCGTGCTGGCCAGGTACCACCATGTGCCGTTCGTGGTCGTCGCTCCGACGACCACGGTCGACCTGTCCACGCCGGACGGTGCGTCCATCGAGGTGGAGCAGCGTGCGGGCGGGGAGGTCATGGAGTGCGGCGGGGTGCCGGTGGCGCCGCTGGGGACGCAGGCGTACAACCCCGCGTTCGATGTCACACCGCCCGAGCTCGTGACGGCCGTCGTCACGGAATCGGGGGTCGCGTCCCCTGTCACCAGGGACGCACTCACCGCATTGTGTGGCAGGTCACGCCAGGTAACGATTAGCTAATGGGATGATGTCGGTATGAAGGGACGCGTCCTTGTCGTCGATGACGACACCGCACTGGCCGAGATGCTCGGCATTGTGCTGCGTGGTGAAGGTTTTGAGCCGTCATTTGTAGCGGACGGCGACAAGGCACTGGCTGCATTCCGTGAGGCCAAGCCGGACCTGGTGCTGCTCGATCTCATGCTGCCCGGACGGGACGGCATCGAGGTCTGCAGGCTGATCAGGGCCGAGTCAGGTGTGCCGATCGTGATGCTCACGGCGAAGAGCGACACCGTCGATGTGGTGGTGGGGCTCGAATCAGGGGCCGACGACTACATCGTCAAGCCGTTCAAGCCCAAGGAACTCGTCGCCCGTATCAGGGCGAGGCTGAGGAGGTCGGAGGAGCCCGCACCGGAACAGCTGGCGATCGGTGATCTGGTCATCGATGTGGCCGGTCACTCCGTGAAGCGGGAGGGGCAGTCGATCGCCCTGACCCCGCTGGAGTTCGATCTGCTGGTCGCGCTGGCCCGTAAGCCCTGGCAGGTGTTCACCCGCGAGGTGCTGCTGGAGCAGGTGTGGGGGTACCGCCATGCCGCGGACACCCGGCTGGTCAACGTGCACGTCCAGCGGTTGCGCTCGAAGGTCGAGAAGGACCCCGAGCGGCCGGAGATCGTGGTGACCGTCCGCGGTGTCGGATACAAGGCGGGACCGAGCTGACATGGCCCGCAGCAGTGCCGCTCCGGCGCCCGGGGAGCCGGGAGCACGGCCGGAGCGGGCTGCCGGACCCGCGGTGAACGCGTCCCGGTTCACCTCGTCGACCGGTTCCGCCGGTTCCGCCGGTTCGTCCGGTGCGCCGGACGTATCCGGTACATCCCGCTCGTCCGGCTCGTCTGTCGGAGGGGCCGCGCTGCGCAGGTTCGGCGAGCGTTTTCTGCGGGGCGGCCGGCTGCTCCAGGACGGAGCGCCCGGCGGTCCTGTGCTGCGGCTCTTCGCGCGCTGGGTGCGCCGTCCGCTGCTTCCCGCTGTGCGCCTCTGGCGGCGCAACATCCAGCTCAGGGTGGTCGCGGGCACGCTTCTGATGTCGCTTGCCGTGGTCCTGGTGCTCGGATTCGTCGTCATCGGCCAGGTGCGCAACGGTCTGCTGGACGCCAAGGGGAAGGCCGCGGTCAGCCAGGCCGCGGGCGGTTTCACGGTCGCCAAGGACAAGGCCAACGCGACAACGGTGGCCGACAGCGACTCCGCCGACACCGGGGCGGCCAGCAACTCCCGCCAGTGGCGTACCGACCTCGTCGCCCAGCTCGCCAGCGGCGGTCAGGGTGCGTACAACGTGGTCACCCTCGCCCCGGCCTCCGAGGAGACGGGTGCGGGCAACGGCGGGGAGCGTACGTCCGGCCAGGTGAGCCCCGACAGCGTCTCCGGGAAGCTGCGCCAGAGCGTTGACCAGGGCACGGCGCCGTACAAGACGTACACGGACATCAGGTACGTCGACGGGCGGGCGCCGGAGCCCGGTCTGGTCGTGGGGCAGCGTCTTGAGGACATCGACCACAAGCCGTACCAGCTCTACTACCTCTTCCCGCTCTCGCAGGAGGAGAAGACCCTCAGCCTGGTCAAGCGCACCCTGGCCACCGCCGGGCTGTTCGTGGTGGTGCTGCTCGGGGCGATCGCCTGGTTCCTGGTGCGGCAGGTGGTCACGCCCGTGCGGATGGCCGCCGGGATCGCCGAGCGGCTCTCGGCCGGGCGTCTCCAGGAGCGGATGAAGGTCACGGGCGAGGACGACATCGCCCGGCTCGGTGAAGCCTTCAACAAGATGGCGCAGAGCCTCCAGTTGAAGATCCAGCAACTGGAGGACCTCTCCCGGATGCAGCGCCGCTTCGTCTCCGACGTGTCGCACGAGCTGCGCACCCCGTTGACGACCGTACGGATGGCCGCCGACGTCATCCATGACGCGCGCAGCGACTTCGACCCGGTGACCGCGCGCTCCGCCGAGCTGCTCGGCGATCAGCTCGACCGTTTCGAGTCGCTGCTCGCGGATCTGCTGGAGATCAGCCGGTTCGACGCGGGCGCCGCCGCGCTGGAGGCGGAGCCGATCGATCTGCGGGAGACCGTGCGCCGGGTGATATCCGGTGCCGAGCCGCTCGCGGAGCGCAAGGGCAGCCGGATCCGGGTCGTCGGTGACGAGCAGCCCGTGGTCGCCGAGGTCGACGCGCGGCGGATCGAGCGCGTGCTGCGCAATCTTGTCGTCAATGCCGTGGAGCACGGCGAGGGCAACGACGTGGTGGTCCGGTTCGGTGTCGCGGGGGGCGCCGTCGCGATCGTCGTGCGCGATTACGGTGTGGGGCTGAAGCCGGGCGAGGCGACACGGGTCTTCAGCCGTTTCTGGCGGGCCGACCCCGCGCGGGCCCGTACGACCGGCGGTACCGGGCTCGGTCTGTCCATCGCCGTCGAGGACGCGCGGCTGCACGGAGGCTGGCTCCAGGCGTGGGGCGAGCCGGGTGGCGGTTCACAGTTCCGGCTGACCCTGCCGCGTACCGCGGACGAACCGCTGCGCGGCTCCCCGATACCGCTGGAGCCCGACGACTCGCGGCGCGCCCGCGCCACACAGGCAGAGGCGGGGCGGCTGATGGCGGTGCCGGCCCAGCCCGGTGCGGACCGTTCGCCGCTCCCGCCGCTGCCTCGCGCGATACCGGCCGACCCGACGGCGCTGCCGGGCAGTGGTGCCCGGGTGGTGCCGAGGGCCGGTGACTGTGCAACGCACGCCGGTGAATCCGCAGCGCACGCCGGTGATTCTGCAACGCAAGCTTCGGACCGGGAGGACACCGCCCGTGGGCGATGATCGTGGGGGCAGCCGCGGCATACGGAGACTTCGGACGTACGCCTGGCTCGGCTGCGGCGGCATACTGCTGGCCGGCTGTGCGTCGATGCCGAACAGCGGGGACATCGAAGCCGTCGATCCTTCGCAGCGCAGCGACTCGCAGGTCAAGGTGTACGCGGTGCCGCCGCGCGAGGGGGCCGCGCCCGCCGAGATCGTGGACGGTTTCCTGGAGGCGATGACCAGCGACGATCTGCAGTTCGCCACGGCCAGGAAGTATCTGACGAAGGAAGCGTCGCGCAAGTGGGATCCGGGCGCGCGGACCACGGTGCTCACCGACGGGCCCACGCGCCGGGCGAATCCGGCCAACGACCGGGACGCGCCGCAGGTCTCCTCGACGTTCGAACTGAGCGGCACGGAAGTCGCCGTGGTCGACAAGCAGCACGCGTACCAGCCCGACAAGGGCACGTACCGCAACTCCATCCACCTGGTGCATCAGAACGGCAACGGGTGGCGCATCGACGATCTGCCCGCGGGTCTGCTGCTCAGCCTCTCCGACTTCCAGCGCAACTATCACTCCGTCAACAAGTACTACTTCGCCTCCGCGCCCACGTCCGGGGTGCCCGGGGGGTCGGGGGCCAACGGCTCGTCAAGCAGGAACTGGCTCGTCGCCGACCCGGTCTATCTCCGTCAGGGCATCGACCCCGAGACGAGGATGGATCCGCTGACGCAGACGGTCGCCTCGCTGCTTGACGGGCCGACCAACTGGCTGCGTCCGGTGGCGGATTCGCGCTTCCCGGCCGGAACGGCGCTCAAGAAGGGCGTCCGGTCCCTGACGCTCGACGACCGGAACAGCCTGAAGGTGCCGCTCAACGAGAGGGCGTCGGGCGTCGGTCAGGGGCAGTGCCGGCAGATGGCGGCCCAACTGCTCTTCACCCTGCGCGATGTGACGTCCATGCGGGTCGGGCAGGTGGAGCTGGAGCGTGCGGACGGCTCGCAGCTGTGTGTGCTCAGTGCGGACCAGTCGCAGGAGTACGCGCCCGACCACACATCGGGCAGCCCGGCCGGCGAGTACTTCGTGGACGCCAAGGGCCGGCTCGTACGGATGCAGGCCATCGGCGGTGACACCTCGGCGAAGGCGGAGCCCGAGCCGGTCGCGGGTCCGCTCGGCACGGGCGCCAAGCCGCTGAGCACGGTTGCGGTGGCGCGCGACGAACGCCGGGCGGCGGGTGTGTCGAAGGACAGCAGCACGCTGTCCACGTCGTCGATCGTCTCCGGGGACGAAACGGCCGAGAAGTTGTACACCAGCCATGCGAAGCAGGAGAAGAACCGTCTGTCGGCCCCTAGTTGGGACGGCTGCGGAGATCTCTGGGTGGCTGACCGGAACCCGGCGAATCCGCAGTTGCTGCGGTTCCCCGGCGGTTCGGGCGATCCGCAGTCGGTGCCGGTCCTCGGGCTGGACGGCGCGCGCATCGCGGGGCTGCGGATGTCGTCCGACGGGGTACGGATCGCGCTGCTGCTGACGAAGGACGGGCATACGACGCTGAAGGTGGGACGGGTGGTACGGCAGGGGAACGTCGACAGCCCGACGGTCTCCGCCGTGGACGAACTGCGCCCGGCCGCACCGCAGATGGCGGATGTGACAGCGGTGTCCTGGGCGGGTCGCAGCCGGCTCGTGGTGGTCGGCAAGGAAGCCGGCGGGGTGCAGCAGGTGCGCTATATGCAGGCGGACGGTTCGGTTTCCGGTGTGAACCCGCTGCCGGGCGCCAACCGGATCACCGCCGTGGCCGCTTCGGACGACGACAGGCTGCCGCTGATGGCGCTCTCGGACGAGGACGGAATTGTGCGGCTGCCTCCGCGTGCGAATTGGAAAACGGTGGTGGAGGAAGGTAAGTCGCCGGTCTATCCCGGATAGGCGGCTTATCCGGGGACAGCTGTCCGGATAGCTTCCGGATAGCTGTCGCGCGGCTTCCGGGTGGCTTCGGCATTGTTGTCGGGCAGCTGCTGGACAGCTGCTGGATGGCTGCGGGACTGCGGTATCGGGACTGTTGTATGCGGCAGTCGTCCGTGATCGCCCCCGGGTTATCCACAGGGGTGGCAGGAAGCGCCGCTGCTTGGCAGAGTGGAAGCCATGAGGGGGTGGTGGCGGGAAATCTCCGAAGTGGTGCTGCCGAGCGCATGCGGAGGCTGCGGCAGATCCCGCACGGCGCTCTGCGCGGAATGCGCCGAGGCTCTCTGCGGCGGTCCGGTGCGCAGGGCCAGACCGGATCCCGAGCCGTCGGGACTGCCGGCGGTGTGGGGCGCCGCGGCGTACGAGGACGCGGTGCGGGCGGTGCTGCTCGCGCACAAGGAGCGGGGAGCGCTGGGGCTGGCGGGGGCGCTCGGCCGTGCGCTCGCCGCGGCGGTGCGGGCCGCGGCACGGCATCGCGTGGGTGGGGAGACGTTGCTGCTCGTCCCGGTGCCCTCGTCGCGTGCAGCGGTGCGGGCCCGGGGGCATGACGCGGGCCGCCGGATCGCCTGCGCTGCCTCGGCCGAGCTGCGCAGGAGCGGGACACCGGCGCGGATGCTGGGGGTGCTCCGGCAGCGGCGTGCGGTGGCCGATCAGGCGGGCCTGGACGCCCCGCAGCGGCTGGCGAATCTCTCGGGGGCACTGGAAGTGGTGCCCGGGGGCGTAGGGCTGCTGGACGGGGGCAGGGTGGTGTTGGTGGACGATCTCATGACGACCGGAGCATCACTCGTGGAGGCGGCGCGTGCTGTACGGGCAGTGTCAGGCAGGGAATTCCCCGGAGCCGGGGAACCGATGGCCGCGGTCGTGGCCGCACCG
This sequence comes from Streptomyces sp. NBC_00466, assembly GCF_041433995.1. NCBI lineage: Bacteria > Bacillati > Actinomycetota > Actinomycetes > Kitasatosporales > Streptomycetaceae > Streptomyces > Streptomyces sp. NBC_00466. The sequence goes on from NZ_CP107896.1 coordinate 4,397,692, forward strand.
CCGTTGTCTTTCGAAATAAACCGGAACTGATAGCTAACTTGCATCGTTGCAGGTAGCGAGGGACAAAAACCACCTGAACGGGGGTACGCGTCAGTAGCGGGTGCCGATACCCGTCCCAGCGAGCTATGTTCGGTTGTGAGGAATGGCGAAAGCTGTGGCTCACTTGAATACACGGACGTGCATGGCGCTTTCCGGTTTCCGCCGGTTCCGTGGAAACCCGGATGCTTGCGAGGCCGGAGGTTGGTGTGGGTGGGGATCTTCCCGACGGGGGAGGAGGAGGTGAAAGTCACCAAGTCCGAGACTCCGGTGCTCACCGGGGTCTGGTGCAAGAGGGAGCTGCTCCGCCGCTGAGCGGAGCGATCCGGGAACGGAGTTCTGCGTGGACATCGTCGTCAAGGGCCGCAAGACCGAAGTACCCGAGCGGTTCCGCAAGCACGTCGCCGAGAAGCTGAAGATTGAGAAGATCCAGAAGCTGGACGCCAAGGTGATCAGCCTTGACGTCGAGGTGTCCAAGGAGCCCAATCCGAGGCAGGCCGACCGTTCGGACCGTGTGGAAATCACGCTGCACTCCCGAGGCCCGGTGATCCGGGCGGAGGCAGCGGCAGGCGACCCGTACGCAGCGCTGGATCTGGCCACGGGCAAGTTGGAGGCGCGGCTGCGGAAGCAGAACGAGAAGCGCCACAACAGGAGGGGCGCGGGCCGTATTTCGGCGGCCGAAGTCGTCGACGCGGTGCCGGAAGCGGCGCCGATCAACGGCAACGGTGAGTTCACCGCCGATGTGGCGGCCCAGACCATTCCGACCACCAGGATCGGTTCGCTCGAAGTCCAGGGCGAAGGCCCGCTGGTGGTACGCGAGAAGACGCATATCGCGGCAGCGATGTCGCTCGACCAGGCGCTCTACGAGATGGAGCTGGTGGGGCACGACTTCTATCTGTTCGTCGACGCGGAGACAAAGGAGCCCAGTGTCGTCTACCGGCGGCACGCCTACGACTACGGTGTCATCCACCTGACGACCGACCCGCTCGCCGACATGGAGGCGGCGGGCGCCGGCGGTGCGCTCGGCGGATGACTTCATTACCCGTCGCGGTGCCCCCGGACGTGTACATGCGCACCGGGGGCGCCGCCGTGCGGTGGGGATCAGGGTGAGGGATCGGGGCTGGGGACCACCGTTCCGTCGTTCCGGCATGAAATCATGGCGACGCGCGCCAATCGGGCTTCTGTGAGCTGCGGTTGGTGTCGTAGTTGAACGTCGTACATGAACTTCGGGCCCATGCTTCAGGGGGAGGAACGATGGCGGACCGCTTCGGTCCCGCGCACGACCGGGACGAGGACCCCATGGACCATGGTGCGGCGGACCATGGTGGTGTGGACCGCGGTGGTGTGGACCACGGTGGGGCTTCGTGCAAGGAGCCGATCCGGGTCCTGGTGGTGGACGACCACGCGCTTTTCCGGCGCGGTCTGGAGATCGTTCTCGCCGCGGAGGAGGACATCCAGGTCATCGGCGAGGCGGGTGACGGCGCGGAGGCGGTGGACAAGGCCGCCGATCTGCTGCCCGACATCGTGCTGATGGACGTACGGATGCCCAAGCGCGGTGGCATCGAGGCCTGTACCTCCATCAAGGAGGTGGCACCCAGCGCGAAGATCATCATGTTGACGATCAGCGACGAGGAGGCCGACCTCTACGACGCGATCAAGGCCGGGGCCACCGGCTATCTCCTGAAGGAGATCTCGACCGACGAGGTGGCGACGGCGATCCGGGCGGTGGCCGACGGGCAGTCGCAGATCAGCCCCTCCATGGCGTCGAAGCTGCTCACCGAGTTCAAGTCGATGATCCAGCGCACCGACGAGCGCAGGCTCGTACCGGCCCCGCGGCTCACCGAGCGCGAGCTGGAGGTTCTGAAGCTGGTGGCCACCGGGATGAACAACCGGGACATCGCCAAGGAGTTGTTCATCTCCGAGAACACCGTGAAGAACCACGTCCGCAACATCCTGGAGAAACTGCAGCTGCACTCCAGGATGGAGGCCGTGGTCTACGCGATGCGCGAGAAGATCCTCGAAATCCGCTGAGACCGGAGGTTGAGTTCGGAGGTTGAGTTCGGGGCCGCTACCGGGCCGCGTCCAGTGCCCCGCTCAGGGACGCTGCCAGCGGGGCCCGCAGCTCCGGTTCGTTGATGCGCTCCACCCGCACGTCCGTGCACCCCACCCAGGCCGCCGCCTCGGCCAGCGCATCGGCCATCGGCCGCACCGCCTTACGGTCCGCCAGGGAGATCTGCCTGGCCACCAGGGTGCTGCCCTCCCGCGCGGGGTCGACCCGCCCCACCAGCTTCCCGCCGGCCAGCAGGGGCATGGAGAAGTAGCCGTGGATCCGCTTGGGCTTGGGGACGTACGCCTCCAGCCGGTGGGTGAAGCCGAAGATCCGCTCCGTACGGGCGCGCTCCCAGACCAGTGAGTCGAACGGCGAGAGCAGCGTCGTACGGTGGCGGCCGCGGAGCGGGGACGACAGTGCCTCCGGGTCCGCCCAGGCCGGTTTGGACCAGCCCTCGACCCTGACGGGGACCAGGCCCGAGTCCGCGACGACCGCGTCGAACTGCTCGCCCTTGAGACGGTGGTAGTCCGCGATGTCCGTACGGGTACCGACCCCCAGGGACTTCCCCGCTAGCGCGACGAGCCGCCGGACACACTCCAGGTCGTCCAGCTCGTCATGGAGCAGTGGGCCGGGGATCGCGCGCTCGGCCAGGTCGTACACCCGCTTCCAGCCGCGCCGCTCCGTGCACACCACCTCTCCGTACATCAGCGCCCGCTCGACCGCGACCTTTGACGCCGACCAGTCCCACCACTCGCCGCCGTTCTTCGCGCCGCCCAGTTCGGTGGCCGTCAGCGGGCCCTCCGCGCGCAGCTGCTTGATCACGGTCTCGTAGGCCGAATCGGGCAGGTCGTGGTTCCAGTGCGGGCGGTCGCGGTAGGCGCGGCGGCGGAAGGCGAAGTGCGGCCACTCCTCGATGGGCAGGATGCAGGCCGCGTGCGACCAGTACTCGAAGGAGCGGCCCCCGGACCAGTACGCGTCCTCGACGGTCCTGCGCCCGACGGCGCCCAGCCTGGCGTACGGGATGAGCTCGTGCGAGCGCGCGAGGACCGAGATGGTGTCCAGCTGCACCGCGCCGAGATGGCGCAGCACCCCGCGCACCCCGCCCCGCCGGTCGGGCGCGCCCAGGAACCCCTGGGCGCGCAGCGCTGTCCGGCGGGCCTCGTCGGCGGAGAGTTCGACGGCTGGGGGCGGCACAGGAGTCATGCCCCGAACGATAGGCGGCAGCACTGACAACCGGGGTGGCGCCGGTGGATCCGGATCAGCGGAGCGGGCGGATCCGGACGCGGGGGTGAGGGCGGGCTCGGGTCACGGACCGGCCGGGAGGTACGCGTGTTCCGTGGGCAGCCCCAGGTCGGAGGGGAGTATCGCGCCCAGCCAGCCGTCTCTGCGGGTGCCCTTGTTCAGCAGGTCCGCGCGCAGGACGCCCTCGACGCGGAACCCGGCCTTCTCCGCCACCGCCCGCGACCCGGTGTTGCCGACCTCGGCCCGCCACTCCAGACGCTCCGCTCCCAGCTTGGTCAGCGACCAGTGCGTGAGTACGGTCACGGCCTCGGCCATGTATCCGTTGCCCCGGTGCTCCTTCGCCATCCAGTAGCCGATCTCCCAGGTGCCTGCCTGTCCGCGCTGGAACACGGAGATCGCACCGACGAGCCGGGCGTCCGCACGGGCCAGCACGGCGAAGGCCAGGCTGGTGCCGGCCCGCCAGCCGTCCGGGACCAGCCGGCTGGTGAAACTCTCCGCGTCCTCCCGGCGGTAAGGGGAGGGGACGACCGTCCAGCGCTGGATGTCGGGGTCCTGACAGGCCCGGAACACGGGCTCGGTGTCAGCGGCGGTGAAAGGGCGCAGCAGCAGCCGCTCTGATGTCAGTGTCACGGGGTCCATCGGCTGATTCTGCTGCCCGTGGGGAGCAGGTGCCATGGCTTTTTCGGGGTTCTCCCGGCACCTTCCGGACGCCCCGACCGTTGTCCTGAGCGGCAGGCCTCCCGGCGCGGCGGGGTCCTCGCTTACGATGGCCGTTGCTCTACCCCGGTTTGCCGCGTGAAAGTAAGCCGGGCTCCCTGGTCGGTCTGTTTCTCCGGCCCGGGTCCGGGGGTAGCACCCCGGGAGGTTCAGACCATGAACTCGACCGCGCCAGGCCCGACCGGCAAGGAGACCAACCCCCGTGTCCGTCTTCAACAAGCTCATGCGTGCAGGCGAAGGAAAGATCCTGCGCAAGCTGCACCGCATCGCGGACCAGGTCAACTCCATCGAAGAGGATTTCGTCAACCTCTCCGACGCCGAGCTGCGGGCCCTCACCGACGAGTACAAGGAGCGGTTCGCCGGCGGCGAGAGCCTCGACGACCTGCTGCCCGAGGCCTTCGCGACGGTCCGTGAGGCCGCCAAGCGCGTCCTCGGCCAGCGTCACTACGACGTACAGCTGCTGGGCGGCGCCGCCCTGCACCTCGGCTATGTGGCCGAGATGAAGACCGGCGAGGGCAAGACTCTGGTCGGCACGCTCCCCGCCTATCTGAACGCGCTGTCCGGCAAGGGCGTCCACCTGATCACGGTGAACGACTACCTGGCCGAGCGCGACTCGGAGATGATGGGCCGGGTCCACAAGTTCCTGGGGCTCGAAGTCGGCTGCATCATCGCCAACATGACCCCGGCGCAGCGCCGTGAGCAGTACGAATGTGACATCACGTACGGCACGAACAACGAGTTCGGCTTCGACTACCTCCGCGACAACATGGCGTGGGCCCAGGACGAGCTCGTCCAGCGCGGCCACAACTACGCCATCGTCGACGAGGTCGACTCGATCCTGGTCGACGAGGCCCGTACGCCGCTGATCATCTCCGGCCCGGCCGACCAGGCCACCAAGTGGTACGGCGACTTCGCGAAGCTCGTCACCCGGCTGACGAAGGGCGAGGCGGGCAACCAGCTCAAGGGCATCGAGGAGACCGGCGACTACGAGGTCGACGAGAAGAAGCGCACGGTCGCCATCCACGAGCCCGGTGTCGCCAAGGTCGAGGACTGGCTCGGCATCGAGAACCTCTACGAGTCGGTGAACACCCCGCTCGTCGGTTACCTCAACAACGCGATCAAGGCCAAGGAGCTCTTCAAGAACGACAAGGACTACGTCGTCATCGACGGCGAAGTCATGATCGTCGACGAGCACACCGGTCGTATCCTCGCCGGCCGCCGCTACAACGAGGGCATGCACCAGGCCATCGAGGCGAAGGAAGGGGTGGACATCAAGGACGAGAACCAGACGCTCGCCACGATCACCCTGCAGAACTTCTTCCGCCTGTACGGCAAGCTCTCCGGCATGACCGGTACGGCCATGACCGAGGCCGCCGAGTTCCACCAGATCTACAAGCTCGGTGTGGTGCCGATCCCGACGAACCGGCCGATGGTCCGCATGGACCAGTCCGACCTGATCTACCGCACCGAGGTCGCCAAGTTCGACGCGGTCGTCGAGGACATCGCGGAGAAGCACGAGAAGGGCCAGCCGATCCTGGTCGGCACCACCTCGGTCGAGAAGTCCGAGTACCTCTCGCAGCAGCTCTCCAAGCGCGGCGTGCAGCACGAGGTGCTCAACGCGAAGCAGCACGACCGGGAGGCGCCGATCATCGCGCAGGCCGGCCGTAAGGGCGCTGTCACCGTCGCGACGAACATGGCCGGACGTGGCACCGACATCAAGCTCGGCGGCAATCCGGACGACCTCGCCGAGGCTGAGCTGCGCCAGCGCGGCCTGGACCCCGACGAGAACGTCGAGGAGTGGGCCGCGGCCCTGCCCGCCGCGCTGGAGAAGGCCGAGCACGCGGTCAAGGCCGAGCACGACGAGGTCAAGGACCTCGGCGGGCTGTATGTGCTGGGCACCGAGCGCCACGAGTCGCGCCGTATCGACAACCAGCTGCGCGGCCGTTCCGGACGACAGGGCGACCCGGGCGAGTCCCGGTTCTACCTCTCGCTCGGTGACGACCTGATGCGGCTGTTCAAGGCCCAGATGGTCGAGCGCGTCATGGCGATGGCCAATGTGCCCGACGACGTGCCCATCGAGAACAAGATGGTGACGCGGGCCATCGCATCGGCGCAGTCGCAGGTCGAGCAGCAGAACTTCGAGACGCGTAAGAACGTCCTGAAGTACGACGAGGTGCTGAACCGGCAGCGCGAGGTCATCTACGGCGAGCGCCGCCGGGTCCTGGAGGGCGAGGACCTGCACGAGCAGGTGCAGCACTTCATGGATGACACCATCGACGCGTACATCCAGGCGGAGACGGTGGAAGGGTTCGCCGAGGAATGGGACCTGGACCGCCTGTGGAACGCGTTCAAGCAGCTCTACCCGGTGAAGGTCACCGTCGAGGAGCTGGAGGACGCGGCGGGCGACCGGGCCGGCATCACCGCCGAGTTCATCGGTGAGTCGATCAAGGACGACATCCACGAGCAGTACGCGGGCCGTGAGGAGCAGCTCGGCTCCGAGATCATGCGTGAGCTGGAGCGCCGCGTGGTCCTGTCGGTGCTGGACCGCAAGTGGCGTGAGCACCTCTACGAGATGGACTATCTCCAGGAGGGCATCGGCCTCCGTGCCATGGCGCAGAAGGACCCGCTGGTCGAGTACCAGCGCGAGGGCTTCGACATGTTCAACGCCATGATGGAGGGCATCAAGGAGGAGTCCGTCGGCTATCTGTTCAACCTGGAGGTCCAGGTCGAGCAGCAGGTCGAGGAGGTTCCGGTCCAGGACACGGCGGAGAAGACCTCGCTGGAGAAGGACGCGGTGCCCGCGGGTGCGCGTCCGGAGATCCGGGCCAAGGGCCTGGAGGCCCCGCAGCGGCCCGACAGGCTGCACTTCTCGGCCCCGACCGTGGACGGTGAGGGCGGTGTCGTCGAGGGCGACTTCGAGAACGAGGACGGCCCCCGCTCCGAGGCGGACGGCATGACGCGCGCCGAGCGCCGCAAGGCTCAGAAGGGCGGCCGGCGCCGCAAGAAGTAGGGGCAGCGGCGCGAGCCGCATGTCGTGAGGGCCGGGCCGGACACCGCGGAATCAGCGGTGTCCGGCCCGGCCCTTTCTGTACGGCTGACCGGTCATACGCCGACGCGTTCGCCGCCCAGTTCCACCGCGGCGCACCGCCAGCGCAGATCGGCGCCCTGTTCGAGCCGGAACGCCATCGCCTGTACGTGCTCGCCCGAGCCGATCCTGGCGAACGCCTCGATCACGCCGGGCGCCGGGACGAACTCGCCGCAGTGCCGTACGACGGGCCGCACGCCCGGTGCGCGCAGCGGTGTGCCCGGTGCCAGGAGCACCAGCTGGTCGTAGGCCGCACCGATGGTGTGCCCGAGCATCCAGTGGACCGGCCGCTGCCCGCTGAGTACGGCGAGGAGCCGTTCGGCGAACCAGTAGTGCGGCTTGAGCCGGCGGCGCTGGATCGGGGTGGTTCCTGGCCTGTGCTGGTCGTGCCGGCCCGCCGGCCTGGTCCGCTGCATGTGGTGAGAGCCCCCGCTCTGCCGGGCCCGGTTCGATACCGGGCGGTAGCTTCTGTTGCGCCTCTTCTACGGGGGGCCGCGAAGCCGTGGCAAGGGAGCCGGAGGCGCGCGTGCGGTGCCGTCCAGGATCACCTATCCGGGTGACGGGCCGGTGGCACGGGCGGATACGGCGTGCTCCCGGGCGCCACCGGGTGGACGCCGTCCCGGGCTGCTCCCGGCGCCACGAAGGGGGACCCGGTACGTATCCTGGGACCCTCTTCATCAGGCATCACCGGGCTCTGCCGGGCCGTCCTCCGGTCCTCCGGACGGAGCCCGGGGCGCCCCATCCGACGACGAAAGCGGCCGGCCATGCGTGTGTACGTCCCACTGACCCTCCCCGGTCTCGCAGCGGCGCACGCGGCGGGCGAACTGGGCCCAGGACCGCTGACCGCCTACGCCGTCACGCCCGGCCTGCGGGAGTGGTACGTCTCCGACGACATCGAGGAGCTGGAGTACGCGGCGCTCAACCGGGCCGCATCGGCCTCGCTGCGGCTGCTGGCCGGGGACCCGGGCATCGCCCGCCGCCGGGTGGTCGTCGCTGTCGACGTGCCGGACCAGGACGCGGTGGCCGACCCGGACCGCGGTCTCGACGCGAGCTCGCTCGGCGAGGTGCGGATCGCCTCCGCCGTGCCGCTGTCGAAGGCCGCGGCCGTCCACGCCGACGCGGACGACGCCGAGCCGGATGTCGCGGCCGCGGCCGGTGCGCTGGGCGCTGCCGACCACGGGGACGACGACGCGCAGTTCACGGTGGACGGCGCCGAGGACCACGAACTGCTCTGGTTCGGTGTGCAGGAGATCCCGCATCTGATCGCCTGAAGGTCCGTTGTCGGACCCCCCGCGTACGGTTGTCGAAGTGGGGAGAGCGGGAGACGGGCGGTGCCCCGCCCGGTCCGGGAGAGGTTCGAACGGGGGCTGGACATGAGTACGGACGCGGGCACGAACGCGGTCACGGACACGGGCACGGGCACGGGGCCGGGTGCACCGGCGGGGACGCACATCGTCTGGGACTGGAACGGGACGCTGTTCCACGACATCGACGCGGTGATCGCGGCGACGAACGCCTCGTTCGGCGAGGCCGGTCTGGCGCCGATCACGCTGGAGCGGTACCGGGACCTGTACTGCGTGCCCGTTCCGCGGTTCTACGAACGGCTGATGGGCCGGCTGCCGACGGACGCCGAGTGGGCTGTCATGGACGAGGCCTTCCACCGGCACTACTGGGCGCTTGCCGAACAGGCGGGGCTCGCTCCGGGGGCGGAGCAGCTGCTCAGGGAGTGGCAGGCGGCCGGGCTGACCCAGTCGCTCTGTTCGCTGGCGCCGCACGACCAGTTGATACCGATCGTGCGGACGCACGGGATCGAGCGGCACTTCCTGCGTGTGGACGGCAGGACCGGTCCGTCGAACGGGGGGAAGGCGGAGCACATGGTGCGCCACCTGGCCGGGCTCGACGGTGTCGTTCCGGAGCGCGTCGTGGTGATCGGTGACGCGGTCGACGACGCGGTGGCGGCCGCGCACGCCGGGGCACGGGCCGTGCTGTACACGGGCGGATCGCACAGCCGGGCCAGCCTGGAGACCGCCGGGGTGCCGGTGGTGGACTCGCTGGCGGAGGCGGTCAGTACCGCACGCGACTGGGCACTCTGACCGGTTTTCGCACCTGGCCGAAGTGTCGAAGTGCGGTGTGCCGACTTGTACAGATGCGGCCGGTGACGTCCACCGGTCCGGGCGGGATAGCCTAGGTCCCGTGATCAGCGCGATATCTCGCGGGGGCATTGACGCCTCCGCCCTGCGCCCGGAGCACTACGGTGTCCGGGTCATCGCTGGCACCCCTCACCCGGACCGGCCTCCGAAAATGGCCAATAACGTCACGGGTATCTCTCATTGCGGCATAACGTCGACTTCGACCGGATACCTCGCGTCGTGGTCGTGGCGTTGTGCCGCTTCTTTCACCTACGTCACGCAACGGCGCGCGACAGGAGCCAGAGGACATGCAGACCAAGCTGGACGAACCCAAGGACGAACTGCTCGCACGCGCGGCCCAGGTGGCTGAGAACAGCCCGGCGGGAGGACAACTTCCGGGCGGGTCCACGAGCGGGGGGAGTCCGGACCGGGACATGGTCCTTGCGTACCTCCAGCGCTACTACCTGCACACGGCTCCGGAGGACATCGAGAACCGTGACCCCGAGGACGCGTTCGGGGCGGCACTCTCGCACTACCGGCTCGCCGAGAAGCGCCCGCAGGGCACCGCGAACGTCCGGGTGCACACCCCGAGCGTCGAGGAGAACGGCTGGACCTGCAGCCATACGGTCGTCGAGGTCGTCACCGACGACATGCCGTTCCTGGTCGACTCGGTCACCAATGAGCTGACCCGCCAGGGCCGCGGCATCCACGTCGTGATCCACCCGCAGCTCCTGGTACGCCGTGACGTGACCGGCAAGCTCATCGAGGTGCTCGGCAAGGACGAGACCGGCGAGGGCGTCCACGACGCCCTGATCGAGTCCTGGATCCATGTGGAGATCGACCGCGAGACCGAGCGCGGCGATCTGAAGCAGATCACCACGGACCTCCTGCGCGTGCTCTCCGACGTACGGGAGACCGTCGAGGACTGGGACAAGATGCGTGACGCCGCTGTGCGCATCGCCGACGAGCTGCCCGCAGAGCCGACCGCGGCCGATCTGCCGGTACGCGAGGTGGAGGAGTCCCGTGAGCTGCTGCGCTGGCTCGCCGCGGACCACTTCACCTTCCTCGGCTACCGCGAGTACCGGCTGACGGACGACGACTCGCTGACCGCGGTGCCCGGCACCGGGCTCGGCATCCTCCGCTCCGACCCGCACCACAGCGTCGACGAGGAGCACCCGGTCTCGCCGTCGTTCGGCAGGCTGCCGGCCGACGCCCGTGCCAAGGCCCGTGAGCACAAGATCCTCGTACTCACCAAGGCCAACAGCCGCTCGACCGTGCACCGCCCCAGCTACCTCGACTACGTCGGCGTGAAGAAGTTCGACGCCAAGGGCAACGTCGTCGGCGAGCGGCGCTTCCTCGGGCTGTTCTCCTCCGCCGCGTACACCGAGTCCGTACGCCGGGTCCCCGTCCTCCGCCGCAAGGTCGCCGAGGTCCTCGAAGGCGCGGGCTTCACGCCCAACAGCCACGACGGCCGCGACCTGATGCAGATCCTGGAGACGTACCCGCGCGACGAGCTGTTCCAGACGCCCGTCGACCAGCTGCGCTCCATCGTCACCAGCGTGCTCTACCTCCAGGAGCGGCGCAGGCTCCGGCTCTACCTGCGCCAGGACGAGTACGGCCGCTACTACTCGGCGCTCATCTACCTGCCGCGCGACCGCTACACGACCGCGGTGCGGCTGCGCCTCATCGACATCCTCAAGGAGGAGCTCGGCGGCACCAGCGTCGACTTCACCGCGCGCAACACCGAGTCCATCCTCTCCCGGCTGCACTTCGTCGTGCGGGTCCCCGCGGGCACCGAGCTGACCGAGCTCACCGACGCCGACGCGGACCGGATCGAGGCCAAGCTCGTCGAGGCCGCGCGCTCCTGGGCCGACGGGTTCGGCGAGGCGCTGACCGCCGAGTGCGGCGAGGAGCGCGCCGCCGAACTGCTGCGCCGCTACGGCCAGTCCTTCCCCGAGGGCTACAAGGCGGACCACTCGCCGCGTGCCGCCGTCGCCGACCTCGGCCACCTCGAACACCTCCAGCCGGGCGAGAAGGACTTCGCGCTCTCGCTGTACGAGCCGGTGGGCGCGGCCCCCGGCGAGCGCCGCTTCAAGATCTACCGGATCGGCTCGCAGGTCTCCCTCTCCGCGGTGCTCCCGGTGCTCCAGAAGCTGGGCGTCGAGGTCACCGACGAGCGCCCGTACGAGCTGCGCTGCGCCGACCGTACGCACGCCTGGATCTACGACTTCGGGCTGCGGATCCCGCAGATCGAGGGGGGCGAACACCTCGCCGATGACGCCAGGGAGCGGGTCCAGGACGCGTTCGCCGCTACCTGGACCGGCGAGGCCGAGAACGACGGCTTCAACGCGCTGGTGCTCGGCGCCGGGCTGACCTGGCGGCAGGCGATGGTGCTGCGCGCGTACGCCAAGTACCTGCGCCAGGCCGGATCGACCTTCAGCCAGGACTACATGGAGGACACCCTCCGCAACAACGTCCACACCACCCGGCTGCTCGTCTCGCTCTTCGAGGCCCGGATGTCGCCGGGCCGCCAGCGGGCCGGCACCGAGCTGACCGACGGGCTGCTCGAAGAGCTCGACGGCGCGCTCGACCAGGTGGCGAGCCTGGACGAGGACCGCATCCTGCGCTCCTTCCTCACCGTCATCAAGGCGACGCTCAGGACCAACTTCTTCCAGAGCGCGGACGAGAGCGGCGACCGTAAGGGCCGGGGCACCGAGCACAGCGCGCACCACCCGTACGTCTCCATGAAGTTCGACCCGCAGGCCATCCCCGACCTGCCCGCGCCGCGCCCGGCGTACGAGATCTGGGTGTACTCGCCGCGCGTCGAGGGCGTGCACCTGCGATTCGGGAAGGTCGCCCGAGGCGGGCTGCGCTGGTCCGACCGGCGTGAGGACTTCCGTACGGAGGTGCTCGGCCTGGTCAAGGCGCAGATGGTCAAGAACACGGTGATCGTGCCGGTCGGCGCCAAGGGCGGCTTCGTCGCCAAGCAGCTGCCCGACCCGTCCGTGGACCGGGACGCCTGGATGGCCGAGGGCATCGCGGCGTACAAGACCTTCATCTCCGCGCTGCTCGACATCACCGACAACCTGGTGGCCGGCGAGGTCGTGCCGCCCACCGGTGTCGTACGCCACGACGAGGACGACACCTACCTCGTCGTCGCCGCCGACAAGGGCACCGCGACCTTCTCCGACATCGCCAACGCGGTCGCCGAGTCGTACGACTTCTGGCTCGGGGACGCCTTCGCGTCCGGTGGCTCCGCCGGTTACGACCACAAGGGCATGGGCATCACGGCCCGCGGCGCCTGGGAGTCCGTCGAGCGGCACTTCCGGGAGCTCGGCCACGACACCCAGACCGAGGACTTCACCACGGTCGGCGTCGGCGACATGTCCGGTGACGTCTTCGGCAATGGCATGCTGCTCTCCGAGCACATCCGCCTGGTCGCCGCCTTCGACCACCGGCACATCTTCATCGACCCGACCCCGGACGCGGCGACGTCCTACGCCGAGCGGCGCAGGCTGTTCGAGATGCCGCGCTCCTCGTGGGCCGAGTACAACACCGCCCTGCTCTCGTCCGGCGGTGGCATCCACCCGCGCAGCGCCAAGTCGATCCCGCTCAACGCCCACGTCCGTGAGGCGCTCGGCATCGAGTCGGGCGTGGCCAAGATGACCCCGGCCGATCTGATGAGGGCGATCCTCAAGGCCCCGGTCGACCTGGTGTGGAACGGCGGCATCGGGACGTACGTGAAGTCCTCCGCCGAGTCCAACGCGGACGTCGGCGACAAGGCCAACGACGCCATCCGGATCAACGGCGAGGACCTGCGCGCCAAGGTCGTCGGCGAGGGCGGCAACCTGGGCCTGACCCAGCTCGGCCGTATCGAGTACGCCAGGTCCGGCGGCGACGGCACCGGCGGCAAGATCAACACCGACGCGATCGACAACAGCGCGGGCGTGGACACCTCCGACCACGAGGTGAACATCAAGATCCTGCTCAACGGGATGGTCACCGAGGGCGATCTGACCGTCAAGCAGCGCAACAAGATCCTCGCGTCGATGACCGACGAGGTCGGCGCCCTGGTCCTGCGCAACAACTACGCGCAGAACACCGCGCTCGCCAACGCCGAGGCCCAGGCCCCGTCACTGCTCCACGCCCACCAGCGCTTCATGCGCAGGCTGGTCCGCGACGGGCATCTGAACCGGGCGCTGGAGTTCCTGCCGACCGACCGCCAGGTCCGTGAACTGCTCAACGCGGGCAAGGGGCTGAGCCAGCCCGAGCTGGCAGTGCTCCTCGCGTACACCAAGATCACCGCCGCTCAGGAGCTGATCAGCACCGATCTGCCGGACGACCCGTACCTGCAGAAGCTGGTGCACGCGTACTTCCCCAAGCCGCTGCGTGAGCGCTACCCCGAAGCGATCGAGGGGCACGCCCTGCGTCGCGAGATCATCACGACGGTCCTGGTCAACGACACGGTGAACACCGGTGGTTCGACCTTCCTGCACCGGCTCCGGGAGGAGACGGGCGCCTCGATCGAGGAGATCGTACGGGCGCAGGCGGCAGCCCGTGAGATCTTCGGCCTGGCCGAGGTGTGGGACGCCGTCGAGGAGCTGGACAACAAGGTCGCGGCCGATGTCCAGACCCGCATCAGGCTGCACTCGCGCCGGCTCGTGGAACGCGGTGCGCGCTGGCTGCTCGGCAACCGTCCGCAGCCGCTCGACCTCAGCGAGACCATCGCCTTCTTCACCGAGGGTGTGTCGAAGGTCTGGCGGGAGCTGCCGAACCTGCTCAAGGGCGACGACCTGGAGTGGTACCAGGGCATCCTGGACGAGCTGACCGCTGCCGGCGTGCCGGAGGAGCTGGCCGGGCAGGTCGCCGGGTTCTCGGGGGCCTTCCCCGCGCTGGACATCGTGGCGATCGCCGACCGTACGGACAAGGACCCGATGGCCGTCGCCGAGGTGTACTACGACCTCGGCGACCGGCTGGCGATCTCCCAGCTGATGGACCGGATCATCGAACTGCCGCGGGCCGACCGCTGGCAGTCCATGGCCCGCGCCTCCATCCGCGCGGACCTGTACGCGGCGCACGCCGGGCTCACCCTCGACGTGCTCTCGGCGGGGAACGGCGCATCGACGCCTGAGGAGCGCTTCCAGGGCTGGGAGGAGAAGAACGCCTCGATCCTGGGCCGTGCGCGCACCACGCTCGACGAGATCCAGACCTCGGACGCCTTCGACCTGGCGAACCTGTCGGTCGCGATGCGAACGATGCGCTCGCTCCTGCGGACGCACGTCTGAGGCGTCGAAGTGTGATGCGGGGGCACGCCGTGTGCGTGCCCCCGTGATCGGGGGGCACGCCTCGCGTGCCCCAGCCGCAGCCCTGGCTGCGGCCCCGGCCCCGGTCCGCCTGTTGTCAGTACAGGCGGGTCGGGGCCGCGGCGTCTCCCGGCGGCGGTGGCGGATCGCGGCGCCAGGCCGCGGCCGGCTCGGTCGGGGTCCTGGGCCGCGATCTGCACCCGGCCGAGTCCGAGATGGCCCAGATGCTCCGGCTGGCGCAGCCCGTCCAGCAGGATGCGCCACATCGGCGCCGCACCGGCGGACCTGCCGCAGGAGGTGCGCGCCGCGCTGCTGGACGCTGGGGGAGCTGCTGATGCTGCCGGGGCCCGCGCCCGTGCTGTACCGGCTGGTCACCGGGAACGGTCTGCCCGCGGGCTGCCGGCCGGGTGCGGCCGCGCTGCTTGCGGGAGGCGAAGAACCGGACCGGGTGCTGCTCCGGCTCTGGAGCAGCACCCGGCGGGGCGGCTGAGTACAACGGGCATGGGGCGGCTGACCCGGCGGGGCTGCTGAGCGCACGGTGCGCTCAGCCGTGCGGCGGGGTCACTTCTTCGAGGTGAACTCCTCGTAGGCGGCGACGACTTCATCCGCCGGGCCGTCCATCCGCATCGTCCCCGACTCCAGCCAGATGGCCCGCTCGCAGGTCTCCAGGATCGACTTGTTGCTGTGGCTGACCAGGAAGACGGTGCCCGCCGACTCGCGCAGTTCGGCGATCCGGTCCTGGCTGCGGCGCTGGAACCTCGCGTCGCCGGTGGAGAGCGCCTCGTCGATCATCAGCACGTCGTGGCTCTTGGCCGCCGCGATGGAGAAGCGCAGCCGTGCGCCCATGCCCGATGAGTACGTCCGCATCGGCAGCGAGATGAAGTCGCCCTTCTCGTTGATGCCGGAGAAGTCGACGATCTCCTGGTAGCGCTCGCGGACCTCCTCGCGCGTCATCCCCATGGCCAGGCCGCCGAGGATCACATTGCGCTCGCCGGTCAGATCGCTCATCAGGGCGGCGTTGACGCCGAGCAGCGACGGCTGGCCCTGGGTGTAGACCCGGCCCGACGCGGCCGGCAGCAGCCCGGCGACGGCCTTCAGCAGGGTCGACTTGCCGGACCCGTTGGAGCCGATCAGGCCGATGGCCTCGCCCTTGTGCGCGACGAAGGTCACCCCCCGGACGGCGTGCACCTCGCGGGTGCCCGGCCGGGGCTTGCGGGAGACGATCCGGTTGAGGGCGGAGGTCGCGCTGCCCTTGCCGGATCCGGTGCCCTGGATCTTGTAGACGATGTGCAGGTCGTCGGCGATGACGGTCGGGGCCGCCGGGGCCGTCGGGCCCGCGGGGGCCGCCGGCACCGTGATGGGCGTCATGGTCGGGGTCAGGGTGTCCACCGGGTTCTCAGCCACGTCCGTACTGCTCCTCTGCCTTCCAGAAGTAGATGAAGCCGCCCACCCCTGCGACGACCGCCCAGCCGATGGCCAGCGCCCACACGTGCGGGGGGAGCTGGTTCGCCTTGTAGCTGCCGATGAGCGCGTAGCGCATCAGGTCGATGTAGACCGCGGCCGGGTTGCACTGGAGCCCCAGCAGGACGAGGTGCGGCAGGTTGTCGTGCGCCAGCACCTTCTTGATGCTCCACATCACGCCCGAGACGTACATCCAGGTGCGCAGGATGAAGGGCATCAGCTGCGAGACGTCCGGGGTCTTGGCGGCGAGCCTGGCCATGACCATCGACAGCCCGGTGTTGAACATCGCCTGGAGCACCAGCGCGGGGATCGCGAGCAGCCAGCTGGCCTTCGGGTACTCGCCGAAGCAGACCAGGATGACGATCAGCGCACCCATCGAGAACAGCAGCTGCTGCAGTTGCTGGACGGCGTACGCGATCGGGAGCGAGGCCCGCGGGAAGTGCAGGGCCCGCACCAGGCCCAGGCTGCCGCTGATGGCGCGGGTGCCCGTCTGGATCGAGTTGCTGGTGAACGTCCAGATGAAGACGCCGGTCACCAGGAACGGGATGAAGTCGGGGACGCCGTGGCTGGTGCCGAGCAGGACGCCGAAGATGAAGTAGTAGACCGCCGCGTTCAGCAGCGGCGTCATGATCTGCCAGACCTGCCCCAGCTTCGCCTGGCTGTACTGCGCGGTCAGCCGGGCGGTGGCGAAGGCGGTGATGAAGTGCCTGCGCCCCCAGGTCTGCCGGATGTACGTGAACAGCGGGGGGCGGGCGCCGCTGATGGTCAGGCCGTGTGCGGCGGCCAGCGCGGCCAGATCCTGCGGGGGCTGCGGGGAGACCCGCGGAACCGCCGCCTCCGTGGCGGGCGCGTTCCGGGCTGTCGTGGGGATCACAGCATTCGCTTTCGACGGAGTTCGACGGGATTCACACGGGAGGGGCGGAAGTGAACGCCCCCGACATACGTCGCAACGGATCCGTATCGTCGTAACGCCGAGGTTAGGACGGAATGACGTCGAAACGCAACCGTCTCGTCGCGACGAATAGGTAAACTTCTCCCCATGGCATCCCCTGATCCCCGTACGACTGATCCCCGTACGACCCGCCGCGCCCCCGCCGGGGCCGCCGTGCTCCGCGAGGACGTGACGGAGGCGATCCGTGCCGCCGTCTTCGAGGAACTGGCGTCCGTCGGATACGCGCGGATGTCCATCGAGGCCATCGCCCGCCGGGCCGGAGTCGGCAAGACCGCGGTCTACCGCCGCTGGAAGTCGAAGCTGTACCTGGTCCTGGACCTGGTCACGGCGTTCGCGGCGCAGGGCCTGCCCGCGCCCGCGACCGGTTCGCTGTACGGCGATGTGCGCGCTCTGCTCGCCGTGGCGTCGACGGCGCTGCGGCACCCGGTCGCCTCCCAGGTCATCCCCGATCTGCTGGTCGAGGCCGCCCGGCAGCCGGAGATCGCCGACGCGATCAAGGCGGCGCTGCTCGACAACCAGAAGGGCGTCGCCGCCGCGGTGGTCCGCGACGCGGTGGCCCGCGGTGAGCTCCCGGCCGACGCCGACCCCGCCCGGGCGCTCGAACTGATCGTGGGGCCGCTCTACTGGCGGCTCGCGGTGGTCAGGGACGGCCTGCCCAAGGGCTACCTGGACGGACTCGCGGCGGCGGCGGTGGCGGCGCTCAAGGCGTGACGGCGGGGTGGGCGTCCGGGACGGGTACCGGGCCGGGGCCGGCCGCTGAGCAGCGATGAACGCGGCGGATCCCCGCGGACACGGCAGGCCGACCCGATGGGGCGGATGTTCCCGGCGATAGTACTGTGCACCCGCAACGAGAGATCGCCGGCGCAGAGCAGTGGGAAACGAGTGCACAGCATGACGATCAAAGTCAGCGTGATCATTCCGGTCTACAACCCGGGGCCCTATATCGAGGACTGCATCGCATCGCTGCTGAGACAGTCACTTCCTGACGACGCCTACGAAGCGATCTTCGTGGACGACGGTTCCACGGACGGCACCGGCGAGCGGCTGGACCGGCTCGCCGAGGAACACCCGCTGATCCATGTCGTCCACCAGGAGAACTCCGGCTGGTCGGGCAAGCCGCGCAACGTGGGGATCGCCGCAGCGCGGGGCGAGTTCGTCATGTTCGTCGACAACGACGACTGGCTGGGCGACGAAGCGCTGGAGCGGATGTACGACTACGGCGTCAAGAACGGCGCCGATGTCGTCGTGGGCAAGATGGCCGGTAAGGGGCGGCCCGTGCCGCGCGAGCTCTTCCGCGTCAACCGGCCACGCGCCACGGTCAGGAACGCCCCGTTGATCGACAGCCTCACCCCGCACAAGATGTTCCGCAGGTCCTTCCTGGACGAGACGGGGCTGCGCTTCCTCGAAGGGCGCCGCCGGCTGGAGGACCACGTCTTCGTCACGGAGGCGTACCTGCGGGCGAAGAGCGTCGCCGTGGTCAGCGACTACGTCTGCTACTACCACGTCAAGCGGGACGACGCCTCTAACGCGGGCTTCCGGCGCATCGAGCCGGTGGGCTACTTCCACAACCTGGGCGAGGCGCTCGACGTCGTGGAGAAGTACACCGAACCGGGACCGCTGCGCGACAAGCTGCACCGCCGCTGGTTCCGCAACGAGATGATCGAGCGGATGCGCGGCGCCCGGCTGCTGGCCACGCCGGACGACGGCTACCGGCAGGACATGTTCCAGGAGATGCACAAGCTCGTCGTGGAGCGGTTCGGCCCGGGGGTCTCCGCGTCCCTGCTGCCCACACAGCAGCTCGTCGGCGCGCTCATCAGGGCCGACCGCTACCAGGACGTCGAGCACTTCGCCCGCTGGGAGCGCGACATCGCCGCACACGCCGAACTCACCGGGCTCGCCTGGGAGGACGGCACGCTGAAGCTGGCGTTCACCGCCGGACTCGAGGCGGGGGACGAGCCGGTCCACTACGTCAGGGACGGCGGCGACGAGCTGATCGGCCTGCCCGAAGGTCTGGACAGCCCCGAGACGCTCGCGCAGCTCGGGGTGAAGCCCCTGGCGGCCGCCGACCGGGCCAAGGCCGAACTGGTGGTACGGGAGCGGTCGAGCGCCGCCGAGTTCTACCAGCCCGTCGAGTTCACCCGGGAGCGGGTGGACGGCCCGCGGGCCGGCGAGTTCCGGCTGGTGCTGCGGGGCACGGCGACGGTCACCCCCGGCACAGCGGCCGGCGGCGCACCGCTGGGCGCCGGTATCTGGGACGTACTGGTGCGTGTCCATCAGAGCGGATGGAACAAGAACGTCAGGCTCGGCTCGGTACGGACCGAGGCGGTCACGGCCGGCCGGGAGGCGGCCGTGGTGGGCGAGCCCGCCCAGGTCGTCGTGCCGTACTGGACGGCGTCGCACGGCAACCTCTCGCTCGACGTCGGCGCGACGACCAGCGTCCTCCGCGGGGAGTACCGGAAGCTCGGCGTGCGGGAGGTCCGGGTGATGGACGAACCGCTGCTGCTCGAAATGCTGCTGCCGCTGCACACCGAGGCCGCCGACGGAGCACCCGCCGAGCTCCACCTCACCGACCGGAGGGGCTCGGGCGGCACCGTACGGGTGGCCGCGACGCTGACCACGTCCAAGGGGCGCGCGGGAACGGTTCTGTGCGCCGAGCGGCCCGCCGGGCAACTGACGGCAGGCACCTGGGAGATGGCGGTGAGCGTCGGCGGTGAGGACGCGGAGCGCACGCCGCTGCCGCTGGTGCTCGTCGCCTCCGGGGCCTCCGGCGCGCTGACGGTCCGCCGCCCGCGCGAGAGCCTGGCGCACCGGCGGGCCCGGCTGAGGCGGACGCTCCGGCGCAGTGTGCTGGGGCGGGTGGTGCGCAAGATGCGGCGGATGGCTGCGACGCGATAGAGGCGCGGCAGCGGGCGCGGGCTTCGGGGGCTTAAGGGGCGCGGAGGTCATCCTCCGCGCCCCCTCCTCGTACGGTGCGGCCGTTCCTCGTACGTGCGGCCGTTGCGAAGCGGCTCAGTAGCCGCGCAGGGCCGCCAGTTCCCGGCGTACCGTCCGCAGGCCGGCGGTCCTGCCCCGCCTGCGGGCCAGCGCCGGCCAGATCCGGGAGCCGAGCAGGGCCTCGGGCTCGACGGCCTCCACCCGTTCGAGCAGCGCCTCCGGGACCTTCTGCGGGTCCGGTGTCAGCCACTCCTGGATGATCCCGTCGTACCCGTCCTTGAGGGCGGTGTTCGACCGGTCCATGCCGAACACCAGGAAGACACCGGTCGGCTGGGTGTCGACCTGGACGGTGATCAGATCCGGCCGGTGCCTGGCCACCACCGGGATGAACTTGTAGACGTCCCCGGTCCACGGGCCGGACGGCACTGCCCGGTCGCGGAGGGCCTCCGCGTTGTTGCGCGGCAGCATGTCGTCGAGCACCACCACGCTCGACCAGCCGGTGAACCGCTCGGTGTTGATGAAGTCGCGGAGCGCGTACTCGAACAGGTGCATCCCGTCGATGAACGCCAGATCGACCTGGTTGGCACCGGTGTACGCGCCGAGCAGTGGACGGCCCTTGCGCATGTTGCGCAGCGGATTGCGGCAGCTCATCAGATGACCCATCGGCTGCCGGCCGGCGAAGAAGGTATCGCTGGTCGCCGTGATCAGCTGGAGGTCGCAGTGCAGCTGCGTCCGGATCTTCGGGGCCGGGTCGACCGCGATGCTGGGGACGCGGGAGAGGGCGAGGCTCCGCCCGTCGTTGGTCCCGATCTCCAGATAGGTGCGCGGCTTCAGCACCGCGTGCAGCCGCTGCAGGAATTCGTGCCTGTGCATGGGGGCTCTCTCACGTGGGGGGATGGCACATCGTGATCAAAAGGCCATGTCGGGCTTAACGAAGGCGCCATGACGCAGTTGCGCCGGAGCACATCCCGGCCGCCCGAACCACCCTTTCGGGCAGACGCACGCCCCGGCCCGGTACGCGGCGGACAGGCGGGTCCGTACCCCGTACACCCGGGAATCGGGCCCGCCCGTCCGCTGTCCGTCCACCTGCCCGCAGGCGTCCCGCCCCGGCGGTCTACTTCACCGCGCCCGCCATGACGCCGTTGACGAACTGCCGCTGGAACGCGAAGAACACCGCCAGCGGGATCACCATCGAGATGAACGCGCCGGGTGCCAGCACGTCGATGTTGTTGCCGAACTGCCTGACCTGCTGCTGGAGCGCGACCGTGATCGGCGGGTGCTTGGAGTCCGCGAAGATCAGGGCGACCAGCATGTCGTTCCACACCCAGAGGAACTGGAAGATCCCCAGCGAGGCGATGGCCGGACCGCCGAGCGGCATCACGACTCTGGTGAACAGCCTGATCTCCCCGGCCCCGTCCAGCCGCGCCGCCTCCAGGAGTTCCCTCGGGATCTCCGCGAAGAAGTTGCGCAGCAGGAAGATCGCGAACGGCAGCCCGAACGCCACATGGAAGAGGACCACCCCCGCCGTGGTCTCGAAGAGCCCGATCTCGCCGAAGAGCTTCGAGACCGGGATCAGGGCCACCTGGACCGGCACGACCAGCAGGCCGACCACGACCAGGAACCACCAGTCGCGGCCCGGGAAGTCCATCCACGCGAAGGCGTACGCGGCCAGCGAGCCGATGACCACCACCAGGAGGGTCGCCGGGACGGTGATCATGACCGTGCTGAGCAGCGAGTCGGTGATGACCTTGTTGTCGAGGATCTTGGAGTAGTTGTCGAAGGTCAGCTGCGAGGGCGCTGTGAAGACCTTCCACCAGCCGGACGCCGCGATGTCGGACGAGCCGCGCAGCGAGGAGAGCAGCAGGCCGATCGTCGGCATCAGCCAGAACAGGCCGACCAGGACGAGGAAGACCCGCATCACGCTGCCGCCCGCGCGAGCCGCGATCCGGGAGGCCAGCGGCTCCTTCGGCTTCGCCGCCGGGGCCGCGGACAGCCGCTCGCCGGGGGCCCGTGGTGCGGGAACCTGGGCTTCGGTGGTCATCGGCGCCCCTCCTTCCGCATCCTGCGGATGTTGACGAGCATGATCGGGACGACCAGGAGCAGCAGCAGTACGGCGATGGCGCTGCCGGTGCCCAGATCCGCGTCCGTACCGAACGACGAGCGGTAGAGCTGGAGCGCCAGGACGTTCGCGTCGTCCTGCGAGGAGCCGGGCGCCACGATGAAGACCAGGTCGAAGATCTTCAGGACGTTGATCATCAGCGTGACCAGCACCACCGCGAGGACCGGCGCGAGCAGCGGGACGGTGATCCGGCGGAAGACCTGCCACTCACTGGCCCCGTCCACCCGGGCCTGTTCGAGGAGTTCACGCGGGAGACCGGCCAGGCCCGCCGCGATCAGGACCATGGCGAATCCGGCCCACATCCAGACGTAACTGCCGATGATCGACGGGGTGACCAGGGTCGGCCCGAGCCAGTTGACGCCGTTGTACGGCTCGCGGAAGTTCGAGTCGGGGAGCCGGAGCAGCGCCCCGTCCGCCTTCGCGGGCAGGGTGAACGTACCGTCGGGCGCCGCCTTGGCGCTCGCCACCACCTTGCCGTCCTTGACCGCCTCGACCGTGACGCCCTTGAGCCCCAGCTCCTTGGGGTCGATGATGTTCGGCCTGCCGCCGCCGCCCAGGGTGAAGTCCAGCCAGGCCGTGCCGGTCACCGAACCGGCCGCGGCCTCCGGGGCTTTGGCGGGCTTCGCCGACGACGGCATCTTCGTGGGCAGCACGCCGACGAGCGGCAGCCGGACCGGGGTACCCGCGTGCACCGGCTGCCTGGTGACGAACGAGCCACCGCCGCCGGACTTCAGCGGGGCCCCCGGCAGCGGGTGCGCACCCGGATACCCCGCCGACTCGGCGAAGGTGTCGTGCACGCCCACCCAGACGGCGTTAGCCACTCCGCGCCCCGGATCCTGCTCGTACACCAGCCGGAAGATGATGCCGGCCGCGAGCATCGAGATGGCCATCGGCATGAAGACGACCAGCTTGAACGCCGTTCCCCAGCGCACCCGTTCGGTGAGTACGGCGAAGATCAGGCCGAGCACGGTGGCGACGGTCGGGGCGACCACGACCCAGATCGCGGTGTTCTTGATCGCGGTGCGGATCGCGTCGTCGGTGAAGAGGGTCTTGTAGTTGTCGATGCCGATGAAACTGGAGCCTGCCTGGTCGAAGAAGGACCGGTAGACCGAATACCCGATCGGGTAGACCACGAGCGCGCCGAGCAGCACCAGGGCGGGCAGCAGGAAAGCCGCCGCCAGGGCTTTACGTGTGCCTGTCACGCTCTTGTGCGGCTTTCCGGCGGGGGGCGCCCCGTTGAGGACGTCCCCCGCGACAGCGGAGGTCATCGCGGCGTCAGTTCTTGTACGCCTTGGCCGCGTCGGACTCCAGCTTCTGCTGGGTCCCCGCGATGTCCTTCGGGTTCTTCAGGAAGTCCTGGAGGTCCTTCCACTCGCCCTTGCCCGGTGTGCCGCCGAAGGACTGCGGTGCCTGGTCCGACATGTCGAAGCGGATATCGTCGCCCGCCGCGACCAGGGCCTTGGCGATGGTGCGCTGCACGTCATTGGGGTAGGCCGACAGGTCCAGGCCCTTGTTGGGCGAGACGAAGCCGCCCGAGCCCGCGGCGATCTTCGCCGCGTCCGTGGACGCCAGCCAGGTCAGCAGCGCCTGCGCGCCCTTGGAGTCCTTGAGGATCACCGCGGCGTCGCCGCCGGTCACCACCGGGGCCTTGGCGCCCACTGCGGGGAACGGGAAGACCTTCGCGTCGGTGCCCACCTTCGCCTTGGTCTGCGCGATGTTGGTCTGCGCGAAGTCGCCCTCGAAGACCATCGCGCCCTTGGGCTGGTCACCGCCGGTGAAGGTCTGGGTGACCGACGCCGGGAACTCGGTCTGGAGCGCGCCGTCCGCACCGCCCGAGATGAGCGACGGCTTGCCGAAGAGCTGCGCGAGCGTGGTCAGCGCGGCCTTGACCGACGGATCCGTCCACTTGATCTTGTGCTGGGCCAGCTGGTCGTACTTGTCCGGGCCCGCCTGGGAGAGATAGACGTTCTCGAACCAGTCGGTCAGGGTCCAGCCGTCCGCGCCGCCGACCGAGACCGGTGTGACACCCGATGCCGACACGGTCTCCGCGGTCTTGAGGAACTGCGGCCAGGTCTTGGGCTCGGTCGCCCCCGCGTTCTGCAACACCTTGGCGTTGTACCAGACCAGGGACTTGTTGGCGGCCTTGAAGTACACGCCGTACTGCTTGCCGCCGACCGCGCCGAGGTCCTTCCAGACCTGCGAGTAGTTCTTGTCCAGCTGCGCCTTCGCGTCCGGGCCCACCGGCTTGGCCCACTTCTTGGCCACGGCCTGGGTGATCGCGCCCACCTGCGGCATCATCGCCACGTCCGGCGGGGCGCCGCCCGCGATCTTCGTACCGAGGAAGTTGACGATCGGGTCCTGCGCGGGCACGAAGGTGACCGACGCTCCGGTCCGCTTCTCGAACTCCTTCAGCACCTTGACGAAGTTCGCCTGCTCGGGGCCGGTCCAGACCGCGGCCACTTCGAGCTTCGTACCACTCAGCTTGGGCAGCTCGACGCCGGAAGCACTGCTCTGCCCCGCGGGCTTGTCACTCCCGCTGCCCTTCTTGCTGTTGCTGCCGCCGCCGCATCCCGCGGCCAGGACGAGCGAGCCCGCGGCCACCACCGCGAGAACGGTCCTGCGTGAACGTAGAGCTGTGCCTGTTGTGCGCATTTGCCCCGACCTCTCCCATGCGCGTGCGGTCGGCGCGCCCATGACGTCGGCGACGCCGTTGTCCCGTGAGCACAGTCCTACGCCGAGTGACTCCGGCGCCGCAATACCGGGCCTTGGTCCAACTATTCGATTGTGATGGGCCTGTGACGTTACGTCAGGCGAGCATGTCGGACATGCCCTTCGGGCAGTCAGGCATTCAGGGCGGGTATGGACATCGCGTCGACGGACCTGGCGGCCCGTTCCAGGGCGCTGGCCAGCAGGGCCAAGTCCGTTGGCCCGTTGCCGAGTTCGCGGACGGGGCGGCGGTCGGGCGGGTCGCCCATCCGCTCCCACTCCAGGGGTACGACGGTGGGGCGCAGCGTCGCCGTACGCGGAATGCGGCCGGTGACCCTGCCGCCCTGGAACGGTGTCACCTCGCCGTCGGGGCGGCCCAGCCTGCCCCGGCCCGGTGCGGGTGCGTCCGGCGCGGGGGAGGCCGGCGGGGCGTCGAGCACCACCCGCAGCCTGCTGACCCTGGCCAGCTCGGTGTCGGCCGTACGGTCCGGCCGGGCCGAAGCGGCGATCAGATGGACGCCGAGCCGCTCACCTTCCCTGGCCACCGCCTCCAGCGCCCGGACGACCGAGCCCGCGGTGGGGCGTCCGGGGCTGCCGAGCGCCGGTGCGACCAGCGCGTCGAAGTCGTCGACGATCACCACGAGGCGGGGGAGCGGGGTGGGTTCCGGCATCGGGTCCGTACGCGCTCCGGCCGGGCGAAGCCGCAGGGTGCCGCTGGTCGGCGACTCGATGTCGCCGTTCTGCTCGGCCGGGCCGGGCTGCCGTCGGCCCACCATTCGCTCCGCCACCTCACGGGTCCGGTGCCACTCGGCGAAGCTCCCGGCGCCCAGCAGCTCGGCCCGGCGCTTCAGCTCGCCGCCGAGCGCCTGCGCGAACTCCCGCATCCGGACCGGGTCGGACGCCACCAGATGGGTCGAGGTGTGCGGCAGTTCCGTGCAGGCGCGGAGGCCCTCGCCGCGCTCACCGCCCGCGCCGTCGACCAGGATCAGCCCGAGCCGGTCCGGCCTGGCGGCTGCCGCCAGCGAGGCCGCCGCGGCGCGCAGCAGCTCCGTACGGCCGCTGCCCGCCGGGCCCTCGACCAGCAGATGCGGACCCTCGGTCGCCAGGTCCACGGTGACGGGGCCGCGGGGGCCCGCGCCGAGCACGGCGGTCGTCTCGGCCGCCGCCGCCCAGCGGGCCATCAGCGAGGCGGGGGTGGCACGGGCCAGCCCCAGCTCGTCGAGCAGCCGGGACGACGCGGGCAGCGCCGCGGCCTGCCGGGCGGGGGTGCCGGCCGCCGACGCGTCGGCCCGCAGCGGTGCGAGCGCCCGGCCGAACCGCTCGGCCCAGGCCGCCGACACCGCGTCGACCACGGCGAACGTGCCGCGGCTCGCGGACTGCCCGCCGGCCGCCGGATGGATCCCGCGCGCGGTGCGCAGCAGCCGCAGCGAGGTGGCCACGTCGCCGCTCAGCAGCGCGGCGGCGCCGCACTCGCGGAAGGCGAGCGAGGCGGTGCAGGCCGCCTCATAGGTCGCTTCGAGCGGAGACGCGGGGGAGGCCGCCGCCGTCTCGGCGAGGCAGAGGACATGGACCCCGCAGGCGGCGCCCGCGGATGCCAGCCGTGCGGTGGTCTCGCGCAGGGCGGCCGAGCCGGGGTCGCCGTCCACGATCAGCAGGGTGCAGGGGCCGTCGTACCGCCCGGCTGCCGCCGAGACCGTCCCCGGGTCGGCAGAGGCCCAGCCGGTGCCGAGCGGACTGTCGTCCAGCCGGCGCACCAGCTCGGCGGTGCGGGCGGTCGCCTGGTCCCTGTCGTACGCGAGGAGGAGCCGGCAGTCCTGGCCGTGGGCGGGCCGCACATGCGGCAGCCAGCCGAGCCAGCCCCAGTCGGACCTGCGCGCCTCCAGCGGACGGGCCCGGTCCGTACTGACCAGTACGATCTCCAGGTCCGTCGGCGGGTGCAGCGCGGCGAGCTGGGCGACCGCCGAACGGGCCAGACCGGCCAGCCGCTCGCGGGGGCCCGCGAGCCCCAGCGAACCGGCCTCGCGCAGTGAGACGGTCACCGGGACCGCGGGCACCACGCCGGCCCCGCCGGGGCCGGTCCGGTCGGCGGTGCCGAGCCGGATGACGAGCGCCTCACGGTGGCCGGGGGTGCGCTCCCAGAGCCGGGGGCCCGGCCCCAGCGCGGTGAGCAGCAGGGCGGCCGGGTCGGGCCAGATGTCCGCGCCGGGGATCCCGGCGGCCGGGGCCGGTGGCGCGCCGGACGGGTCGGCGGACTGCTCCGCCGGCCTGTCGCGTACGGCGTCGGGCCGGCTGCCCGCGAGCCGCCTCGCCCAGGCGCCTATACCGCCGCGTCTGCGGGCGCTTTCGTCCGCATCGGGGGCGGCGTCGGCGCTGTTGCGGGCGTTGCCGCCGCGGGTGCCGGTGCCGGTGCTGTCCGCACCGCTGTCGCCGTCGGCGGTGCCGCGGGTACGGGCGCTGCCGTGGCCGTCCGGTGTCCGCTCGTGGGTCTCCGCGCCCCGGTCGGACCGGAGCCTG
The DNA here is from genome assembly GCF_041433995.1 of Streptomyces sp. NBC_00466. Classification (NCBI taxonomy): domain Bacteria; kingdom Bacillati; phylum Actinomycetota; class Actinomycetes; order Kitasatosporales; family Streptomycetaceae; genus Streptomyces; species Streptomyces sp. NBC_00466. Next base: position 4,424,940 of record NZ_CP107896.1, read on the forward strand.
GTGCCGCGCGGGGGCGTGCCCTGGCGGCCCCGGGAGGTGAACCCGGGGTCCTGGGCGTAGGCCGTCGCGGCCTCGTCGTACAGATTGCTGTAGGGGTCGTGCGGCCGCTGGGCCGCGACCGCGCTGACCCGCCGCGAGCTCGGTCCGCCGCCGGGTCCTGGGCCCGGGCCGCTGTCAGGGCTGCCGCCCTGCTCGGGTATCCGGGGCTCCGGCGGGGCGGCGGGGGCCGGGCGCGTTCCGGGAAGGGCACCGGCCGGGCGGCCACCGGTGGGCCCGGTGGCCTGCGCGGGCACGGAGGCGTGACGGGGCTCGCCCGCCCCGTAACCGGCCGCACCGGCGCCCGCCGACGTACTACCGGCGAAGCCGGAAGCGGAACCGGAAGCGGACTCGGAACCGGACCCCGGCCCGCCGTCCGGGGCCGTGCCGTCGCGGACCACCCGCAGATGGCCCTCGCCGTCCGGGACCGCCGTGAGCACCCGGTCCTGGACGCCACCCTGCGCGCCGCCGGTCGCCGTGGTGATCCGCAGCGCCGACTCGCCGACCCGGAGCAGGGACCCGGGTGTCATACGGACCGGGGCGTCGCCGACACCGGAACCGTCCAGCGTCGTGCCGTTCGTCGAGCCGAGGTCGGCGACCGTCACCCGGCCGTCCTGCTGCACCGTCACCGTGCAGTGCATCCGTGAGACGTCCGGGTCGTCCAGCGGGACGTCCGCCTCGGCGGAGCGGCCGATACGGATCCGGCCGCCGTGCAGCAGATGGACACCGCCCGCGTCCGGCCCGGCGACCACATGGAGCTGGGTGGCCGATCCGTCTCCCCGGTCGTCCTCCTCGGCGGGGACCTGGAGCGAGAGCACCGCTCCGTCCACCAGCGGGGGCTCGCCCAGCGCGGAGCGCTGCAGGTCGAGGCGGTGCCCGCCCGCGTACAGCACCACGCTCCCGGACCCCGTGCCCTCCGGGCCTGCGGCCGCCGTGGCGAGGCCGGACGCGACCGTGGCCAGCGCGGCCCCGGCGGGGGCTGTGACGAGCACGTCGCAGGAGCGCGCCTCGGACGCGGAGCGGCCGCTGCGCGGCGCGAGGACGGTCAGCCGGATCTGCATAGCCGTCAGCGGTCCCTTCTGCGGAGGGTGCCTGGCAGGAGCCGCCCTGTGATCTCCCCCACCCGGCAGGTCGGCACGGCTTCACGGGACTCCCGACCCCACAACTCCGTGCTGGAGGCATCCTCGCATCTGCCACTGACAACACGCCCGGGGGTCACCGCTAAGTGATCTTGAATGGTCGGCTCTGGACGCAAAAGTGCCTGGTTGGGATCGCACCTGACCTGCCAGGAGGTGCCCGCAGGCGTCCCGCGGCAACCAACGGGACGGTCTTCGCGTCTTCCTTTCGAACACAGCTGGAACACGACTGACCCCTGGCTGGAACACAGCTGGCGGGCGGCCGGAACCGGCTCCGGAACCTGATCCCGGGCACCGGCCGTCACACCGGCCGCACAGAGGGGAAGCCGCTCCGGAAGATCGTCGGCCGGTGCCCCCGCGGGCGGCACTAGAGTGGGGCGGACATCCGGGCGGGGGGCCGGTGGACCAGGCAAGGGACGACGATCACAGGGAGCGCATGACGTGCGGCCCGTAGGCAGCAAGTACCTGCTCGAGGAGCCGCTGGGACGCGGCGCCACGGGCACCGTCTGGCGTGCCAGCCAGCGGGAGACCGCGGGCGCCGAGGCGGCCGTCGCGGGTCAGCCCGGCGAGACCGTGGCGATCAAGGTCCTCAAGGAGGAGCTGGCCGAAGACCCGGACGTGGTGATGCGGTTCCTGCGGGAGCGCTCCGTCCTGCTGCGGCTGACCCACCCCAACATCGTGCGGACCCGGGACCTCGTGGTCGAGGGCGATCTCCTCGCGCTCGTCATGGACCTGGTCGACGGCCCGGACCTGCACCACTACCTCCGGGACAACGGCCCGTTCAGCCCGGTCGCCGCCGCGCTGCTCACCGCCCAGATCGCCGACGCACTCGCCGCCAGCCATGCCGACGGCGTCGTCCACCGCGACCTGAAGCCGGCGAACGTGCTGGTCAAGCAGGACGCCGACGGCCAGATGCACCCGATGCTGACCGACTTCGGCATCGCCCGCCTCGCGGACTCGCCGGGCCTGACCCGTACCCACGAGTTCGTCGGCACGCCCGCCTATGTCGCACCGGAGTCCGCCGAGGGCCGCCCGCAGACCTCCGCGGTCGACATCTACGGCGCGGGCATCCTGCTGTACGAACTGGTCACCGGACGGCCCCCGTTCGCGGGCGGCACAGCCCTGGAGGTCCTCCAGCGGCACCTCAGCGAGGACCCTCGCCGGCCCACCACCGTCCCCGAGGCGCTCTGGACGGTCATAGAGCGCTGCCTCAGCAAGGACCCGGACCGCCGCCCCAGCGCCGAGAACCTGGCCCGCGGGCTGCGCACCGCCGCCGAGGGCATCGGTGTCCACGCCACGCCCGCGCAGGTCGCCGCCGCCCTCGGGGTGGCCGCGCTGCTCGCACCGGACCCCGCGCCCGCCGAGGTCCCCGGGACGCCCGGAGCCGCCGACCCCACCCAGGTCCTGCCGAACAACGCGGGGGCGTACGACCCCGCCGCGCGCACCAGCGTGCTGCCGAGCACGGGCGCTCCGGGCCCGGGCGGCCGCCCCGGCGCCGGTGCGGCGGACCCGACCGCCGTGCTGCCGCCCGTGCCCGGCCACGCACCGGATCAGCCCGACATGCCGCCCACCTGGCAGAGCCAGCTCAGCGCGGCCCGCGACCGCAACGAGCAGACCCAGGTGCAGTATCTGGCCCCGGAGCAGGACCCCCTGCGCCACCGGCCGCAGCGGCCCCAGCAGCCGCGGCAGTACCCGCCCCAGCAGCAGCCGCAGCAGTACGCACCGCAGCAGCAGCCCCAGCAGTACGCGCCGCAGCGTCAGCCCCAGCAGCGCCCGCAGCAGCAGTACGCGCCCCCGCAGCAGCCCCAGGCGCCCGCCCCGCGCGAGCCCCGGGAGCCGAGGCGGCGCAGCGCCAACCCGGTGAAGATCCCCGGCCTCGGCTGCCTCAAGGGCTGCCTCGTCATGGTCGTGATCCTCTTCGTCGGTTCCTGGCTGATCTGGGAGCTGACCCCGCTGCAGGAGTGGATCGGCACCTCCAAGAGCTTCATCTCGGAGATCTCCTCCGGCTTCAACTCGGTCCGGGACTTCGTCCAGGGCCTCGGCGGAAGCGGAAGCGGATCCGGCGGAGGCGGAAACTGACAGCCCGCGCGGAACGGCCGGGGCGGACAGGGCGCCGTACCTCAGCGCTCAGCCCCGGCAGCCGGTAGCGCCCAGCCCCGGCAGTCGGTAGCGCTCATTGCGCTCGGCCCCGGCAACCGGCCTGTATACATGTCGACTTCTGCGGAATGAATTACCCCCGCAGAAGTGAGGGTTCCTGCCATCCGGGGCACTGAACACCCCGACGCCCGCGTATTTTGGGAGCCGGGGACCGCCCGGAACCCTGCGCCTGTCCAGGGACGCACCCCCGGGCACGGCACAGCGCCAGCCGCTGAGGGAGCAGTCTTGGCACGGAAGATCGGCAGCCGTTACACCGCGCACCAGATCCTGGGACGCGGGAGCGCCGGCACGGTGTGGCTGGGCGAGGGACCGTCGGGGCCCGTCGCCGTCAAGCTGCTGCGTGAGGACCTCGCCGCCGACCAGGAGCTCGTCGGCCGCTTCGTACAGGAGCGCACCGCGCTGCTCGGCCTCGACCACCCGCACGTCGTCTCCGTACGCGACCTCGTCGTGGACGGCAACGACCTCGCCCTCGTGATGGACCTGGTCCGCGGCACCGATCTGCGCACCCGGCTCGACCGCGAGCGCCGGCTCAGCCCCGAGGCCGCCGTGGCCATCGTCGCGGACATCGCGGACGGCCTCGCCGCCGCGCACTCCGCGGGTGTCGTGCACCGCGACGTCAAGCCCGAGAACATCCTCCTGGACATGCAGGGCCCGCTCGGCCCGGGCGGTTCCCACCCGGCGCTGCTCACGGACTTCGGCGTCGCCAAGCTGATCGACGCCCCGCGCCGGGCCCTGCCCGCGGGCCCGGCCGGACCCGGCCGCCCGCAGGCGTCGAAGATCATCGGTACGCCCGACTACCTCGCCCCCGAGATCATCGAGGGCCTGCCGCCGCGCGCTTCCGTCGACATCTACGCGCTGGCGACGGTCCTCTACGAACTCCTCGCGGGCTTCACACCCTTCGGCGGCGGACACCCCGGCGCGGTCCTGCGCCGCCACGTCACCGAGACCGTCGTACCGCTCCCCGGCATCCCGGACGACCTCTGGCAGCTGCTGGTCCAGTGCCTGGCGAAGGCCCCCGCGTCCCGGCTGCGCGCGTCGGAGCTCGGCGAGCGGCTGCGCGAACAGCTCCCGCACCTCGCGGGCATCCCCCCGCTCGACGTGGACGAGCCCGACGAATCGGAGCCGGGGGAGCAGCCGTACGAGGAGACGTCGTACGAACCGGCCACGCCCACCGAGACCCGCCGCCGCGGCGCGGTCCCGCTCGTCCCCGGTTCCTCCGCCGACTCCAACCGCGACACCCACACGAGCATGCGCGTCCCGGGCCCCGACGAGCTGGCGGGCGGCCCGCTGGGCACGGCCCGCGCCCCGCGCTCCCCGAGCAGGCCGGGCTCCGCCCGCCACCGCTCCACGGCCGAGGCGGTGCGCAGACGCCGTATCAAACTGGGCGCCGCCGCGCTGGGCGTCGCCGTCGTGGTGGGCGTCGGCGGCTGGCTGGCCACGTCGTTGGACGACAACGGCGGACCGGCCCCGCAGGACAGCCACCGGTCGGCGCCGTCCGGACCGTAGGCATACGGCGGGGGCCCGCCCGGCGCTCCACCGGCCCCGGCCCCCGGTCCGATCGGAAGGGCCGGGGACCGCCCCCTCGCCAAGCCGTTACGCTGGTGGCGTGGCAGTCGTCGATGTTTCCGAAGAGCTGAAGTCCCTCTCCTCGACCATGGGGTCGATCGAGGCCGTCCTGGACCTCGACAAGCTGAGGGCCGATATCGCCGTGCTTGAGGACCAGGCCGCGGCGCCGTCCCTGTGGGACGACCCGGAAGAGGCCCAGAAGATCACCAGCAAGCTGTCGCACCTGCAGGCCGAGGTCCGCAAGACGGCGACGCTGCGCGGGCGGATCGACGATCTGGGTGTGCTCTTCGAGCTCGCCGAGGCCGAGGACGACGCCGACACCCTCGCCGAGGCCGAGTCGGAGCTGCTCGCCGTGCGCAAGGCGCTCGAAGAGATGGAGGTCCGCACCCTCCTCTCCGGCGAGTACGACGCCCGTGAGGCGCTCGTCAACATCCGCGCGGAGGCCGGCGGCATCGACGCGGCGGACTTCGCCGAACAGCTCCAGCGCATGTACCTCCGCTGGTCCGAGCGGCACGGCTACAGCACCGAGGTCTACGAGACGTCGTACGCGGAGGAGGCCGGCATCAAGTCGACCACCTTCGTGGTGAAGGCGCCGTACGCGTACGGCACGCTCTCCGTCGAGCAGGGCACCCACCGGCTGGTCCGTATCTCGCCCTTCGACAACCAGGGCCGCCGCCAGACCTCCTTCGCGGGTGTCGAGGTGCTCCCGGTGGTGGAGAAGACCGACCACATCGAGATCGACGAGACCGAGCTGCGCGTGGACGTCTACCGCGCATCGGGCCCCGGCGGCCAGGGCGTCAACACCACGGACTCGGCGGTCCGGCTGACGCACATCCCCACCGGCATCGTCGTCTCCTGCCAGAACGAGCGCTCGCAGATCCAGAACAAGGCCAGCGCGATGAACGTCCTGCAGGCGAAGCTCCTTGAGCGCCGCCGTCAGGAGGAGCAGGCGCTGATGGACTCGCTCAAGGGCGACGGCGGCAACTCCTGGGGAAACCAGATGCGTTCGTACGTCCTGCACCCGTACCAGATGGTCAAGGACCTGCGTACGGAGTACGAGGTCGGCAACCCGCAGTCGGTGCTCGACGGCGAGATCGACGGCTTCCTGGAAGCCGGAATTCGCTGGCGCAAGCAGCAGGAGAAGTAGACCGCCTTTCCGGCGCCGAGCCGGCGCTTCATCTCGGTTTATCGACTTAGTCAGTAGAGGAACTGCCGTTCTGGGGACGGCAGTTCCTCTACTGCGTCACAGTCGTATTCCCGTACGCCGGGCAAGTCATTGCATTTCCGGCATTGCGCTCGCAACGGCCTTGACGCGGTTCTTAAAAGTGGGAAAAGTGACACGCTGCATGCGTAAATCTGGGGCGCGTGTGATCGGGGGGACGGACCACATGATCCCTACGGCCTGCCTGCCCCGTGCGCTGCACCATTGACAATGAGCTACTGGGGGTAGCAGCCAGATGACCAAGAAGACGCGGATTCGCGTAGCGCGCATAGCTGCGGGCGCAGTGATCGCCGCAGGCGCCTCGCTGACCGCCGCGGGCGCGGCACAGGCCGCCGATATTCATGTCCCGCTTCTCGGCACCGACATCTCGGTCCAGGCCGGGGACGACAGTGGCGGCTCGACCGGCGGCGACCCGTGCTCGCCGCTCGACCCCACCTGCAGCGACACGACGGGTGGCAACAGCACCGGCGGTGACACGACCGGTGGTGACACCACGGGCGGTGACACGACCGGCGGGAACACCACGGGTGGTGACACCACGGGCGGTGACACGACCGGTGGGAACACCACGGGTGGTGACACCACGGGCGGTGACACGACCGGTGGGAACACCACGGGTGGTGACACCACGGGCGGCAGCACGACCGGTGGTGACACGACCGGCGGTGACACGACCGGTGGTGACACCACGGGCGGCAGCACGACCGGTGGTGACACGACCGGCGGGAACACCTCCGGCGGCAGCACGACCGGTGGTGACACGGCCGGCGGGAACACCTCCGGTGGTGGCACGACCGGTGGCGACACGTCCGGCTCGACCGGCGGCGGCCACCACGGTGGCACCTCCGGCTCCACGAGCAACGGCAGCTCCACCACGGGCGGTTCGTCCACGGGCGGTTCGTCCACCACCGGCGGTTCCAGCACCAGCACCCAGCCCGACACCCTCGGCTCCCAGCCGGTCGAGCAGGGCAAGCCCAAGCAGGAGCTCGCCGAGACCGGTGCGGGTCAGACCACGTTCCTGATCATCGGTGCCGCGACGATGATCGCCGGTGGCATCGGCTTCCGTATGCTGCCGCGTCTCGCCGGCCGCGGCGGAAACCTCGCCTGAGGGTTCAGCGCGTACGAGGAAGGGCCCCGGGTTCCAGTCGGAATCCGGGGCCCTTCCCCATGATCAAGCGGACGCTCTCAGATGGTCTGGTTCGCCAGCAGGGCCAGCGCGGCCACCAGCACTATCAGCGCGCTCACCAGCAGCAGCGGGCTCACTCCGCCGAAGGGGCCCTCCTCCTGCTGAAGGCGCTCCCTACTGGCCCGGCAGACCCGGCAGCGGCCCTCACTGACAGGGGACGCGCAATTGGCGCACACCAATCGGTCGTAGGTCATGCGCACTCCTCCCATGCGGCGGAGCCGTTCCACGCGCTGTCACTCCCGACAACGCCCGGCGAACCGCAACTGTTCCCCTTACCACTGTGCCAGCTCCCGCGCGTTTCGGCGCGCCCCGCCGGATTCCGCCCGGTCCGTACCCGGGCTCAACGCGGACATACCACGCATCGACGGATGCTGCATGCGGGCGCACTGCGGCTTCGCGTAATGTCACGCTCACCTATTCCCGGCCGACGTGGTGCACTCGTGATCCGATTCGACAACGTCTCCAAGACCTACCCCAAGCAGAACCGCCCCGCCCTGCGGGACGTCTCCCTTGAAATCGAGAAGGGGGAGTTCGTCTTCCTGGTGGGTTCATCCGGCTCGGGCAAGTCGACCTTTCTGAGGCTCGTCCTGCGCGAGGAGCGCACCAGCCACGGCATGGTGCACGTCCTCGGCAAGGACCTCGCGCGCCTGTCGAACTGGAAGGTGCCGCAGATGCGCCGCCAGCTCGGCACGGTCTTCCAGGACTTCCGTCTGCTGCCCAACAAGACCGTCGCGGAGAACGTCGCGTTCGCGCAGGAGGTCATCGGCAAGCCGCGCGGTGAGATCCGCAAGGCCGTACCCCAGGTCCTCGACCTGGTCGGCCTCGGCGGCAAGGAGGACCGGATGCCCGGTGAGCTCTCCGGCGGTGAGCAGCAGCGCGTCGCCATCGCGCGGGCCTTCGTCAACCGCCCCATGCTGCTGATCGCGGACGAGCCGACCGGCAACCTCGACCCGCAGACCTCCGTCGGCATCATGAAACTGCTGGACCGGATCAACCGGACCGGAACCACTGTCGTGATGGCCACCCACGACCAGCAGATCGTCGACCAGATGCGCAAGCGCGTCATTGAACTTGAGAAGGGCCGTCTCGTACGCGACCAGTCGCGCGGCGTCTACGGCTACCAGCACTGAAAGGACGCCATGCGCGCCCAGTTCGTCCTGTCGGAGATCGGCGTGGGTCTCCGCCGCAATCTCACGATGACCTTCGCGGTCATCGTCTCCGTCGCCCTGTCCCTCGCCCTGTTCGGTGGCTCGCTGCTCATGCGCGACCAGGTGAACACGATGAAGGGCTACTGGTACGACAAGGTCAACGTCTCGATCTTCCTCTGCTCCAAGGGTGATGTGGAATCCACCCCGAAGTGCGCCAAGGGTCCGGTGACCGAGGAGCAGAAGAAGTCGATCGAGACCGATCTGAACAAGATGACCGACCTTGTCGAGAAGGTGAGTTACGAGAGCACCGACGAGGCGTACAAGCACTATCAGCAGGAGTTCAAGGGTGCCCCGATGACGGGCTCCATCACGCCGGACCAGCTCCAGTCGTCGTTCCGCGTCAAGCTCAAGGACCCCACCAAGTACAAGGTGATCGCCACCGCGTTCGCCGGCCGGGACGGCGTCATGACCGTCCAGGACCAGCGCGGCATCCTGGAGAACCTCTTCGCGCTCCTCAACGGGATGAACGTGGCCGCGCTCTGTGTGATGGCCCTGATGCTGGTGATCGCGCTGATGCTGATCGTGAACACCGTGCGCGTATCGGCGTTCAGCCGCAGACGCGAGACAGGGATCATGCGCCTGGTGGGCGCGTCCAGCTTCTACATCCAGATGCCGTTCATCATGGAGGCGGCGTTCGCCGGTCTGCTGGGCGGACTTGTGGCCTGCGGGATGCTGCTCGTCGGCCGCTACTTCCTGATCGACCACGGACTCGCCCTGCACGACAAGCTGAACCTGATCGACTTCATCGGGTGGGACGCCGTCCTTTCGAAACTGCCGCTGGTACTGGCGATCGGGCTGCTGATGCCCGCGCTTGCCGCTCTCTTCGCATTGCGCAAGTACCTGAAGGTGTGAGACACGCCCCGGGCGCCGTGGGGTGAACGCCCCATGCGGCGCACGGGCGTCGGTCTACAGTGGTCGCCATGTCAGGCCCGGAATTCGTTTCGCCGCCCCGCAGCATTCGCCGCGGGGCGGCTCTGAGTTTGGTCTTCGTGAGCGTTCTCGCCACGGCGGCGGCCACCAACTCCCTGCCGGGAGACGAGCGGACGCCCCGCCCGGCGCGAACCCGCAGCGCCGCGGCCACCGTCGACCGCGCCGAACTCGTCAGGGCGGCGTCGGACGCGGTCGCCGACGGCAAGTCCGGTACGAAGGCGGCCGAGGGTGTCGTCGGCCGCAGCGGCGACCGCTGGGGGGCGGTCTACGACCGGACCGACTACGAGCAGTTCGAGGACGCGCTCGACGGCGAGTACACCGGCGTCGGGCTGTGGGCCAGGCGCGTCCGCGACGGCCGGATCGAGGTGTCGCGGGTCCAGCCGGGCGGCCCGGCGGCGCGGGCCGGTCTCCGGGCCGGCGACCTGCTCCGTACGATCGACGGCCGCCAGGTAGGCACCCGCCCGGTGACCGACGTCGTCTCGCAGCTGCGCGGCGGCGACACGGCGTCCGTCCCGGGTACGCCGGTGGTCATCGGCGTACGGCGCGGCGCGGACACCGTGACGAGGACCCTGCGCAGGGCCAGGCTCACCACCGACCCGGTCACCGTGGCGCGGCTGCCAGGACGGGCGACGCTGATCAAGGTCACCGCCTTCACCAAGGGCTCGGGCGCCCGGGTGGACGAGGCCGTCCGGACCGCTCCCGCGGGCGGCGGCATCCTGCTGGACCTCCGGGGCAACAGCGGCGGCCTGGTCACCGAGGCCACCACGGCGGCCTCCGCGCTGCTGGACGGCGGCCTGGTCGCCACGTACGACGTGCACGGCGCGCAGCGCGCCCTCTACGCGCGCCGGGGCGGCGACACGGCCCGCCCGCTGGTCGTCCTGATCGACGGCGGCACGATGAGCGCGGCGGAGCTGCTCACGGGGGCCCTCCAGGACCGTGGCCGGGCGATCACGGTCGGTTCCCGCACCTTCGGCAAGGGCTCGGTGCAGATGCCGAGCGCACTGCCGGGCGGATCCGTGGCGGAGCTCACCGTCGGCCACTACCGCACGCCTGGGGGCCGCAGCGTCGACGGGCGGGGCATCACACCGGACGTGACGGCGGGCGATCGGGCGGAGGCGCGGGCCGAGACAGTATTGAGTGGCCTCGGGGGAGGGGCTTAGTGCGAAAATGGATGCACTATGGCTAAGGAAACCGGGCGGAAAATGATCGCCCAGCACAAAAAGGCACGGCACGACTACCTCATCATCGACACGTACGAGTGCGGTCTCGTCCTGACCGGGACCGAGGTGAAGTCGCTGAGAATGGGCCGGGCGTCCCTGGTCGACGGCTTCGTCCAGATCGACAACCACGAGGCGTGGCTGCACAACGTGCACGTCCCCGAGTACACCCAGGGCACCTGGACCAATCACAGCGCGCGCCGGAAGCGGAAGCTGCTGATGCACCGCATGGAGATCGACAAGCTGGAGTCGAAGGCACAGGAGTCGGGCCACACGATCGTGCCCCTGGCGCTGTACTTCAAGGACGGCCGGGCCAAGGTCGAGATCGCGCTGGCGAAGGGCAAGAAGGAGTACGACAAGCGGCAGACCCTGCGCGAGAAGCAGGACCGCCGCGAGACGGACCGGGCGATCTCGGCGGTCCGCAGGAAGCAGCGCGCCTGACCGACGGTGACGGGCCCGGCGCGGGGGAATACAGTGGCACCGTCGTGCGTTGGTCACGTACGATGGCACTGCACCCCACGGGGCGCGGTACCACCTTGAAAAAACAACATGGGGATGATCGGTTTCGACAGCGGCTGTCGAAGCAGGTGAAGCGAGCCGAGGAAGCGGCAATGATCTCGTAAACCATATGTCGCAAAAAATAATCGCCAATTCTAAGCGCGATTCCCAGTCCTTCGCCCTCGCTGCCTAATAAGCAGTGACTGAAGGACCCTAAATGGGTGTCAGCCCGGGGAAGTTCCCGACCCGGATCCTGGCATAAGCTAGGGAACTAAACCACCGGTCCCGGTCACGGGGATCGGTGGGAAATCAAACAGTGACTGGGCCTGTCGGAGACTTGTTCGCGAGATCTCCGGGGCCGAGAAAATCGCAGCGAACTGCGCTCGGAGAAGCCCTGGTTCTGCACCGTTGGACGCGGGTTCGATTCCCGCCATCTCCACCACCCCATGTGTGGCTCATGCCCTGCCGGATTTTTCTGGTGGGGCATGAGCCTTTTTTGTGGCCCTGGCTGCTGCAAGGGTGTCGCGCAAGAAGCGGGATTCAGGGCCAGTCGACCAGCCCACGGAACAGCAGGAAGACCAGGAGCAGGGAAACGGGGGCGCCCAGGGCCAGGAGCAGCCGGCGGTCGCTATTGCGTTGCTGCCACGCCAGGGACCAGCTTGCGAGCAGCAGGCCCAGGGGGAGCAGGAGGCCGAGAACGAATACGTTGAAGCCGGTGGCGTAGCTGGGGCTGAACCGATTGAGCTCGGCTTCGCTACAGGAGTCGCAGGCCATGGCGGAGAGCGCGGCCACGGCGAAGGCAAAGAGGCCGCACGGCAAGGTGATGAATGTGGAGACCAGCGGCGCGATCCAGGGGCGTTGGGTGCGGGTGTTGTTCTGTGCGGTGCCGGTGCCGGTGCCGGTGTCGGTGTCGGTATCGGACATGCGGCCACTCAACCCCACCACTGCTCCGGGAGCATGAGCTTCTGTACTCAGCAGCGGTGACGGATTTGCTCAGTGCCTCTTGTGTGCGGATCAGGCCGAACCAAGTCGGGCTGCGGAGCTGGCTCTGGTGTGCCGTACGCCGCAGTCCCGGGTGTCAGGCCCCGCTTCCAGCCGACCGGGTCCAGGAGTGGCTGGATTGGCGGGTGCCTTCGGTGATCTCGCGTCGGCCAAGGGCGTGATGGGCATTTCGCCGCGTCGGCAAGGGACTTCGGCCTGTTTGCGACCACGCCTGTCGGGACCGTGACACCCGCGGTGGTGTCACCCTTCGGTCGCGGATAGCGTTGGGGCCTTACTTGTCCTTTACCCGCCTGCCCCATGGGAGTCCGAGAGTGAACCGCCCGATTCGGCTAGTGACAGCCGCGCTCACCGTGTCCGCTGCCCTGCTGCTGGCTTCCTGCGGCTCAGGGGCTGGTAGCGACTCCACCTCGGGCAAGATCAAGGGGGCTGATGGCGGGACCGGGAAGGCGTCGGCTCCGGCCGGCGATACGACGTCGGCGGCGCCTGGTGGGGCCAAGCGACCGGTGATCACGTTTCCAAGCGATTTCCAGACGGACTTCCAGGGCTGGACGAACAGTGACCCGAAGCTTCAAGCCATTCTGAATGACGGACGGGAGCAGCTGAAGTCCGAATACGCTGCGATCATTGCTGCCGATCCGACGCCGACCGCCGATGCGGTGGCGTTCTACAATTCAGGCGCCTCCCTTGCGTCAACCCGCAAGTGGATCAAGAGTTACGTTGACACTGACGACAGTTTGACCGGGAAGATCAGGGTCTTCTCTCCGCAGGTCCAAATCAATGACACGGGCTCGGGTGTGCTCTTCTACTGCGTGGATGAGGGCAAGGCGTACACCAAGAACCGCAAGACCAAGAAGGTGACGGGCACCCCGGGCGACGTCAATCCGAAGCTCCAATACCGCACCACGCTGAACAAAACATCACAGGGAGTGTGGAAGACCGTATCCCTGAAAACGGCCCGGGGGGCGTGCAATTGATGCGCGCCTCGACTTACGTCTACGGAGCGCTGGTGTCGTGCCTGGCAATCGCTCTCTCGGCGCCTGCGGCGTATTCCATCGGTGACAAGCATGACAATGGGCCTGTGACGCCTCCAGCTGGCCCCTCTGGTGACGCCTCAGCCAGCACGCTCACTGCATCCGTCGGCACCAGCAGTATCAAGGTTACGCAAGTTGGTGGAGGGCCCGGAAGCAATGCCCCTAAGGCTCTTGCACCGGTGGATCCCAACTGGAAGCCCCCTGCGTGCTGGTACGAACCGGTCGCGACCCCTGAGCAGCTGAAGGCCGCGGTGGACCAGCTCAAGAAGGGCGGCGACATGGTGCAGGTCACGCCCTCGCTCAGCTGGGGAGAGGACCTGATGGTGAACAGCTATGAGAAAGGCAAGCCATCTGGCCCGGGCGAGGCGAGCTACAAGAACTTCAACCTCGGTAAGGACGGGATGTTCTGGCGTGGGGTCATGAACAAGGACATGGAGAGCGACATGGCGTCCTACAGCTGTGAGCGGACTCTGTTCTGGCAGGCCGCCAATACTGTCCCAAAAGACAGCCACGCCCCCACCCCTGAGGTCCTCGCCTCCTACGCCTATGACCGGATCAAGGTTCCGGACACGAAGATTGAACTTAAGCCGGCTGCCCAATCCACGGTGAATCTGCCGACTTGGGTGTGGTCGGAAAAGGGCAGGTTCAAGGACGTCAAGGTCCGTGCTGAATTGCCCCATACGAATCTGTGGGCCGAGACAACTGCCAAGCCCGTCAGTCTCCACCTGGAGGCCGGTACGCCGGACGCGGAGACCTACCCCGCATCCGGCGAGTGCCCGATCAACGATGACGGCAGTATCGGCGCCCCGTACAGCAAGGGTGACGCGGACAAGACGCCCCCGTGCGGCATCACGTACCTGCGGGCGACCAACGGCAAGGCGTATCAGCTGAAAGCCTCGGTGACGTGGCAGATCTCGTGGACAGGTTCCGGCGGGGCGAACGGGGATCTCCCGGACGGGGCCTTCGAATCCACGCAGGACATGAATGTTCAGGAGATCCAGTCCGTCAACCGATGACTCGCGGAAGAGGTGCCTGGCTACCGTTGCCGAGGGCTGCCCGCCGCCGCGCAAGTCCTCACCAGCGGACTCCGCCGACTGCGCTTCATCGCCCGCCAGCCCCGGACCGACATCATCACCCCGGCGATCTACCGGTTCCAAGTACTACCGATCCTTGACTGACCAGCCAATTCGACCAGCCCCAGCAACCCGAACGGCCGCACCGGAGAGTGGAACCCGGGGCCCACCTGTCACGACAGCTGGGCACTCGGCCTGCTCTGACCCCGGTAAATCTGCACTACTCAGACACAGAGCCCCGCCAGCGAACCGACGAGGACTTATGAACGTTCGAGGCTAAGGTGCAGAGAAGGAACGTCCCAGCGGGGAGGGGAACGACATGACCGATGCAAAACCGAAAGTGGACAATCCATACCGGGCCCGACTGGTTTCTCTGAAGCGGGAGTTGCTTCTTGAGGTTGACGATCTCAAGAAGCTTCTGAAGAAGCCTGCAGGGGATGTCGGTGGCAAGCACGCGCCCTCCTGGGTGGGTAAGAACGCCCGGAAGTGGCATACGGACATCGAAGGTCGCCGCACACATCTGCAGAAGCTCGTCAATGATCTCGTACCGGCGGTTCAGGCCGAGATCGATCGGTCTCCCGAAAAGGTGAGCCCGGCGGAAGCCAAGATGATGCGAATGGATCTGCAGGACAACTGAAAATAGTTGGAGGGGGATCATAGTGATCAGGCCCGATGAAGGCGGCAACGGCGGGGACTTCTCAGGGATCAACCCGGAGAGGCTGAAGGAGACAATCAGCGCACTCGAGAGGGACCAGAAGACACTGCATTCCAGGGCGTCGTACTACAAGCAGCAGTTCGAGCGCTACGGCATCTCGATAGCTAGTCCGAACGGGCTGATAAAGATTGCCGGTTGGGCCGACGGCGAACTGCCCATGCTGCGCAGGCGACATCACTTGGCGCTGAACATGGAAGTGGACTTCCCCGGCTTCAAGGGCATGACCCAGATCAACGAGAACGACGTGACTAAGTCCGCTGTGACACAGGCGAGAAAAGATGGCAGGGCTCTTGGTGAGGAGTTCAAGAAGGCGCTGAAGAGCGGAGACGTGGCCTCCGAAGACCTCTTCCACACCCTCGACGCCCACTCGAACGACGCCGATTACCTAGCGTCCTTCTACAAGGCGCTGGGCCCAGGTCAGGTGGCCTGGTTGGCCAACAAACTTGCCGACGATCAACCGTACGACAACCGGTACGCCGACCACCCGGACCAGCGCGGCTTCGACCGCGGCGTCTTGGCCGCGTCGCTCGGCAGCTTCACTCAGGTCGCAACCGAAGGCATGACGTCGAAGCAGAAGCAGGATTACTGGAACCAGTGGTTCGATAAGTTCGCCCTTGATCCGGACCACCAGGGTTTCCGGCCCGACCGGTTGATACCCCTCCTTGAAGGTGACACCCCCGACAAGGACTTTCTGGTGGCACTGGGCGACAGGGTCTTCAACGCGAAGTCCCGGACGCATGAGAACCAGTTCATGAACGGATCTGACCAAGGTCCGTGGAACAACGACCACTTCTCGCAGCTCTTCACCGCTCTATTGAAGAATCCCGCAGCAGCGGGAGAGTGGATGGAACACAATCCCACGGTTGTGAACGACGGCATCTACCCGGGCGGGATAGCGCACAGCAACCCGGCGCGGGAGAAGGCGTTCTTCAAGGTCCTGCAGGCCGGCACCATCGGGCTCGGAAAGACCGACCCTGCACTTGCCGAGAAAAATACGGCAATGCTCGTCATAAATAACTTCCACCACCAGAAAGACGACAACCTCAAGGGGGTTCACGCACTTCCAGGTGCTCAGGTGCTGTACTCCGAACTCATGGCGAAGAATTGGAACGCCATGGAGGGAGCCATCACCTCTCCGGCTCAGGACGGATACTGGAGCTCGGACAAGTGGGACTACACAAAGTTCAGCAAGAGCCAGAACCCTGAAGCGCCTGGCATTGAGGTGTCGCCCGACGTCTGGCAGGCCTTTATGCAGGAGTCGATCCGCGAGCCGCACGCTGCGGGGGCAATGAGCGCACTGTTTGATTCGAACCAGGAGAAGTATTCGCACCTGACAACGCTCGCCACCACGTCGAACCCTGAGGCCAAGCACTTCAACGCCTTCAAGCAAGGCCTTATGGGAAACTTTTACGCCACCGCCTACGACGCTACGGAGAAGGCGCTCGGCGATGACGCGCAGGCGTGGGCTGACGGCGTGAATGGCTTCAGGGGTGCACTGATCGACAGCGCGCTTACCGTTGGCAAGGGTGCGGCGGGTGGTGCGGGTCTGGCTGGCTCTGCGGCTGCTGCCACCGGTATCGGACAGGACCTCGCGACAGGACTGTTGACCGGATGGGTAAAAGACCAGATGTTCGTGAAGCCGAGCGAGGCTCCGAAGAATCTACTGAGCTCCATCAAGGCCTTGAAAGAGCTGAAACCGAACAACAACTGGCGTAGTGCGTTTAGCAGCAAGGTGGAGGTCCTGGCTGAACAGAACTTCGATCCACATAAGATTCCCGATTTTAAACCCGTTTCTTACTACGACGCCGGTAAGAAATCGCACGTATACACTGGAAATCCTTGGGGGAATCCGAAGTACATCACGTCATCGAAGGATGACTTCGTCAAGGCAATCAAGGACAACGACGGCAAGGTCGACGCCAGCAAGATGACGCCTCAGCAGCGGGAGTCGTACAGTCGCTGGCTTGCGGACCCCGCGGTCGTAGCTAAGTTCGGTAGCGACGGGGTCTGGGTACAGGTGATGGGGCAGAGATAGCGACTGCTGGGTTCAGGCGATGCGGGGTCCGTCAAGAACCCTTGTAGTCCCTCTGCACGATCTGCCAAGCAATGAAACCATCAGCATGCGACGGGTCGACTTCGAAAGAGAGAGCGTCGGCGTCGGTAAAGCCGAACGAATTCGGCCTGCGATCACAATTAATGTCGCTGTCTCCGGATGCCCCGGTGCTCTCCGACTTGTAGTGCATCACTGTCGTGCCTGCCCCGGCGCAGGCGATCTCCAGGACGTACCGCTTATCTCCACGCAACTTCCTTGCCTTGCGGCGTGTCACGCCGTCCTTCGCCGGAGCACCACCCTGCATCGCCGCCTTCCCCTTCGGAAGCGCAGCCTCGGCCTGCTTGCGGAGTTGTGTATCGCTCAGGGTCGTCGACGGTGACGGAGTGCTCAACGCGGGACTGGACACGGGAGGTGAGGAAGCTCCGCTCTTCGGCTCAGAACCACTGGACGTACAGGCAGCAGTGGTCAGCGCCAGGATGACGGTTGCGCCGAGAGTTGGCGCGGCTATCCGAAGCTTCCGATTCAGTATGCAGAGCATCGCTGCGGTAACTTTCTTCGTGGACGTCACAATCGGCTGATGGTACGGATCGCCGGGGCGATCAGAACGATGGTGCCACGGGGCGTCCCTCCTGCCGGTCGGCATCGGTGACCCGGCCCCGCATCACCGCAGTGCCCGTCCGGGATTGTTTCACGCCTGACGACGGCTGCGACGATCCGCGACAACGCATGCGGTCTTCCCCTGGCCCGGCGCTCTCCTGGTGATCCCGCACCGGCAATCGTGAGTCCCGTTGCGCGTGGGACATCGAGCCCACTTTGACGGGGATTTTCGGGGTTCGGGATGCGGACATCGGAGATCCATGCCTAGGAGCGAATCGCACGGTGGAAGCGGCAGAAGGGTGGCGGCTTCGGCGGCCTCGAACACCGCGATCGGGGCGGCCCCGTCCAGGCTCGCTCGCCAGGCTGTCCTTGAGTGCACTGACTCTCCCTGGGTGTGGATCGTCCTGGACGAGGCTGTTCTCTATCGCGTGCTAGGCGGCGGGTTGGTCATGCGAGACCAGCTCGCACGTCTGCTGGATTTGGGGAAGAGGCCGCGTATCCACGTGCAAGTGCTTCCCTTCGGGACTACGGATCCCGCTGCCATGGGAGGCTCGTTCACGCTCTTGGCCCTGCCGGACGGGCGCGAAGTGGGTTACGAGGAGGGCATCATCCTCGGACGCCTTGTTGAGGACGCGGACGAGGTCATGCGGAGAACGGTCCTTTTACGATCGGCTGCAAGCCAATGCCCTGTCTCCGGCGGCATCAGTGCGGTTGATCCGAACGGTGATGGAGGAGTACCGCTGATGCGCGCTGCACGAGTCGACCCGGCCGACGCCCAGTGGCGAAAGAGCACGTATAGCAACGGCCAGGGCGGCGACTGCCTGGAAGTCGCCGACGGGGTGTCCAGTGTTGTCCCCGTCCGCGACAGCAAGAACCCCGCCGGCCCCGGGCTGGTCTTTCCGGGGGCTGCCTGGGCTGTGTTCATAGACGCCGTGCGTCGGGATTGAGCAGTCTGCGATTCGTCAAGTCCGGTCGCATACAACCGCGTTCGCGCAGGTCGACGCCGGGGCCCGGGATTCCGCGTCCCGGTGGGGCGCGCTCTTCTTTAAAACAACGGGAGAGAAACCACTACCCAACCAACCTCCCAACTGCCCCCGTCACACGTACGGGTGATGGCGCCGTCGGTTGTCGGATCGGTGCGGTACGGTCGGCCGCAGCAGTGCCATCACGCACTCACCTTCACGTGTTCACCACCACAACCGAAAACAGACGGCCCCCGACAGGACGGCAATCCTGGCCGAGGGCCTGACCACTCAGGAAGAAAAGACCTTCCCAATGGCTGAGCCGCAGTTTAGCGCTGGCATGTCCGCGCTCCCCGAGGGCGTTCCGCGTGCCGGAGTCCTCCACGTACGTCACCGTCACACCGACCGGTTCACGGTGATCGGCAACCATCTCGCCCAGCACCCGCGCCTCTCCGCGACCGCGATGGGTCTGGCTCTGCACATCCTGTCGCTCCCCGATGGCGCCTCCGTCACCGCCAAGGCGCTGACCTTGCGCTTTCCGGAGGGCGAGACGACCATCCGCCGGTCCCTCAACGAGCTTGAGACAGCGGGTTACTTGGAGCGTCGGCGGGTTCCGCTGGGTGGTGGGCGTGTTGCCACTCGTACCTTCGCCTATGACAAACCGGGGTGTGCGCCTGAGCCGGACCGAGGCCCGCCGCCCCCGCCCCCGTCGCCGTCGCCGTCGCCGTCGATGGTCGTGCAGGCCGGTCGTTCGCTGCCCGTCGCAGTTTCCGTGCCGGGTCCCGTCGGCCCCGTACGCCCCCAGCCGCCGTTACTTTCCCCGCAGCCGCCCTCCGCGACCGGCCCCGCCGCTGATCTTCTGGCCCGGCTTCGGGTGGTCGACCCCCGGCTGCTTCTCTCCGCCCGCGATATCCACCGCCTCGCCCCGGCCGTCGAGGACTGGTTCGCTCGGGATGCTGCCCCGGCCCAGGTCACCCGTACTCTCACCGCGAACCTGCCGCGTGAGCCCGAGCCCATCCGGCATCCGGCCCGCTTCCTGGAACACCGCCTTGCCACGCTTCTTCCACCACCGCTTCCGGCCGGCCCCGCGCGGCAGCCCCTCGCCCCGCTCCGCACCTGCGACGGCTGCGAACGCGCGCACCGCACCCATGACCCGGCCGAGCTGTGCGCCGACTGCCGCCCGGCAGGCCGGGCTGTGGCCTGATGGCTTCAGGCGAGCGCTCGGCTTCCGGCGGTCGACGGGCGGAACGGACCGAGAGCGGTGAAGCGATCGCACGAGGGGCCTCGCACTCCGGCGGAGCCGCATCGCGGACCGCGTCGTAAACGACTGGCCGATCACATCGTCCGGGAGGGAGGCTGGGCACCATGACGACAACCTTGATCACCGGAGCCAACAAGGGCCTCGGCCATGAGACCGCCCGCCGCCTGCTCGCCGCGGGGCACACCGTCTACGTGGGAGCGCGCAACACCGACCGGGGCGCGGCGGCCGCGTCCGAGCTCGGCGCCCGGTTCGTACACCTCGATGTCACCGATGACGCCTCGGTCGCTGCGGCGGCTGCCGCCATTGAGGCCGACGGGGGCCTGGACGTGCTGGTCAACAACGCCGGCATCGAGGTGCGGTCGACGGAGGGCGCCATTGTCGGAGCCGCGGAGCTGACCGCCGACGTCATGCGGGAGGTGTTCGAGACCAACGTCTTCGGCCTGGTCCGGGTGACCCACGCCTTTCTGCCGCTGCTGGACCGTTCCGCCTCCCCGGTGGTGGTCAATGTCAGCAGCGGCACCGCCTCGCTGGCCCAGGCCGGCAAGGGGTACCCGGGGGTCGCGTACCCGGCCTCCAAGACCGCCGTCAACATGCTCACCGTGCAGTTCGCCAAAGCGTTCCCGCTCATGCGGATCAATGCCGTGGAGCCCGGCTACACCGCGACGGACCTGAACCGGCACGAGGGGACGCAGACCGTCGAGCAGGGCGCCGAGGTCATCGTCCGGATGGCTCAGCTGGGGCCGGACGGCCCGACCGGCGGTTTCTTCGGCGCGACGGGCTCCATCCCCTGGTAGGCGGCGACGTTCAGGACGCGGGCCACGATGCTGCTCGACCGGGGCCGTGACGTGGCAACGGCCGCACAGGACGGCCGTTGCCACAGGGACTGTCCGGCAAGGCAACGGAATTGGCCGTCAGTGTCCGGGGTCCAGGGCTTCGGGGTCTGGGGCATCGAAGCCCAGAGCGAGGAGGTTCTCTGGGACAGCGTCGCCGAACATCTCCTCAAGGTGCTTGGCCGTCTCGTCGGCAGCCTGGCTCATGCGGGTGAACATGGCCTGCTCGTATGCGGCGAGGCCGGACTCGATGTCGTCGGGGTCGGCGGCGAGGGCCTTGCCGAGTTCGGCACCGTCGTACATGGCCTGGTTGGCTCCTTCGCCGTCGGGGGCCAGCAGGTGGGCGGCGTCGCCGACCAGGGTCACGCCGGGCGTACGGTCCCACCGGTGCCCGGTGGGAAGGGCGTAGTGCGGGCGCAGGACCGGCGGGGTGTCGGTGTCGCTGATCAGTGCGGTGAGTTGGGGCGCCCAGCCGTCGAACTCCGCCGCGACGCGGGTGGCGGCCGCGGCCGGATCGGCGAAGTCGATGGTGTCGAACCACTCCAGCGGCCTGGTGAGTTCCACATAGGCGTGCAGGGTGTCGCCGCGTTCGCGGTGGGCGTGGATCACTTTTCCCGGCGCGGGGGCGAACATCGAACCGCCGCCGACCGCTTCCGATACGGCCTGGTGCCGCGTGTCCGCGTCGAACAGGTAGGTCTCGACGAACGACGTGCCGGCGTACTCGGGCATCGACTCGGACAGCAGCGGGCGGACCCGCGACCAGGCGCCGTCCGCGCCGACCAGCAGACTCGTGGTGACGGTGCTGCCGTCGGCGAAGGCCACCTCGTGGCGCCCGTCCCCGAGGCTCCGGGCGCCGGTGACCTTGCGGTCCCAGCGGACGGTGCCTTCCGGGAGTGCGTCCAGCAGCATCCGCCGCAGGTCCGCGCGCTGCGCCTCCGGGCGGCCGCCCGTGCCGTCGTCGGCCTTCTCGAACAGGACGGCGCCGTCCTGGCCCAGAGCACGTATCGCCTGGCGGCCCTCCAGGACGATGGTGCGGAACTCCTCCATCAGACCGGCCGCTTCGAGGGCGAGCTGCCCGTTGTAGTCGTGGATGTCGAGCATCCCGCCCTGCGCCCGTGCGTCCGGTGATGCCTCGGCCTCGTAGACCTCGACCGGGATGCCGTGGGTGTGCAGGACGCGGGCCAGCGTGAGGCCGCCGAGTCCGGCGCCGATGATCGTGACAGGGGTGCGCATGGTGGCTCCTTCGAGAGCGGTCGGGACCGGGCCGCCCGGCGAGAGCTCCGGTCGGCCTCTCTCCGGAACGGTGCCGGACCCCACCGACAAGCCTCCGATATCCGGCCGACAGCCCTCGTTGGCCCCTGACAGGTGACCGACACCGCGGGTCGGCGCCGGCGCCGGAGCCCGGCCACCGCCGGGCGGGTCCGGGCTCTCCGGTCGGGCGGCGGCCCAAGTAGATGACTGTTCAACTTTTTTGGCACCGTCTGCACGCCGGGCCGGCGTCGGGCACTTCGCGTCCGGCCCGGGGGGCGGGGCGGGAGGGTGTCGTGTCGTGCCAGGTCGGAGCCCCCGCGTTCCGAGGCTCCGCTCGCGCCGGACGGACGGCCTGTCCTGGCGCGAGTGCCCCCGGGGCGTCACTGCGGTCAGCGCTGACCACCCGATTTCGTCCTCGCGGGCCGGTCGGCGGGCGGTCGGCGTCCTGGGGCGCGAACAATGGCCCGAATTGATTTAAGGTTCAATCAATTTGAATGTCATGCTGGCCAGAGGGTCGGTGTCCACCCCAGGTATCCGGCCCAACACCCCTTCTGGCCAACGGAGATGACCCGTAATGAGCACCCAGACCCAGACCCAGACCCAGCCGCTCCGCCTCCACCACCACGCCTGGATCACCGACGACCAGGAAGCCAACCGGCGCTTCTACGAGGACGTGATCGGCCTGCCCCTGGTGGCCACGTGGACCGAGCGCGAGGTGCTGTCCGGGGCCGAGCGCGTCTACAGTCACGCCCTCTACGGCCTGGCCGACGGCAGCGCGCTCGCCTTCTTCCAGTTCGCCGACCCCAAGGATCAGGAGGAGTTCAAGACCGGCATCAACTTCACCCCCTTGCGCCACATCGCTTTCAAGATCGACGCGGAGGCCCAGGAAGTCATACGTGAGCGCGTCACCGCGGCCGGTCATACGGAGGCGAAAGCCCACGTGATCGACCACGGGTTCTGCGTCTCGCTGTACGTCACGGACCCCAACGGGCTGATACTGGAGTTCGTTGTCGACCACCCCGACGTGGAGAAGATCGACGCCGAGCGGCGCGCCACAGCACACGCCGATCTCGCCCGCTGGCTCGCCGGTGACCACGCCAGCAACAACCACTGGCGCTGACACCCGCAGCTCCGAGGGATGGTTGATGATCCACGATCAGTTACCCCCGGATTCACCGGTCCGGGTCCCGCCCCGGTGCGTGGCCGCGCACAGCAGCAGGGCGGTGGCTGCCGCCGCCGTGGGGACCGCGTAGCCGGTGGTGGGGCTCAGGTGTTCCACTACCCAGCCCGCCGTTGCCGAGCCCGTCGCTATGCCCCCCAGGAGTGCCGTGACGGCCAGTGTCATTCCCTCGTTCAACTGGCCCTGCGGCGTGATGCGTTGGATCACGGTCATGCCGGTGACCATCGTGGGTGCGGTGGCCGCGCCCGCCAGGAGCAGGGCGGCCGACAGGGCGAGCAGGGAGCCGGACGCCGACGCCGCGACGAGCGGGCCCGTCATCAGTACGGTCATGGCGGCGAGGCAGCCGAGCAGGCGCCGCCGTACGTCGCGTGCCGGGCGCGCCGACCCGTACACCAGGCCCGCGACGCACGAGCCGGCCGCCTGGAGTGCGAGGACCGCGCCCGCCGCCGAACGGTGGCCCTGTGCGTCGGCGAAGGCGATCGTGGTCACCTCCATGGCGCCGAAGACCGCCCCGGTCGCGAGGAACACCGCGATCAGGGACGGGAATCCGGCGGCGCGGAGCGGGGAGCGCGTCGCGGTCGTACGGGGTGCCGGAGGCGGTTCCGTGGCGCGTTGGGCGGCGAAGATCAGCACGCCGGTGACCAGGAGCACCGCGCCCACCAGGGTGCCCGCCTCCGGGAAGAGCGACGTGCAGAGGAACGCCGCCACCACCGGGCCGAGCATGAAGCAGAGCTCGTCCACGGCCTGTTCGAAGGAGTTGGCGGTGTGCAGGGTGTCCGGGTCGCCGCGGTGCAGATGCGACCACCGGGCCCGGGACATTCCGCCGGTGTTGGGGGTGGTGGCGGTGGCCGCGTAGGCGGCGAACAGCGTCCAGTCGGGTGCCCCGTACCGCACGCAGAGCAGCAGGGCCAGCGAGCCGAGGGCCGCGAGCAGCGTGGCGGGTACGGCGATCCTGGCCTGGCCGTAACGGTCGACCAGGCGTGCCGTCCACGGGCCGACGACCGCTGTGGCGGCGAGGCCGGTGGCGGTGACTGCCCCGGCGAGCGCGTACGAGCCACGTGATCCGGCGATCATGATCACGGCGCTGACGCTGAACATCCCCATGGGGAGCCGGGCGAGCAGATTGCCCGCGGTGAAGGCGCGGGCGCCGGGAGTGGCCAGCAGCCGCCGGTACGGGGCGAGGGCCCGGCCGCCTGCGGTACGGGGGGTGGGGGGAGGCTCCGTGCTGTTGCTGGTGTTGCTGGTGTTGCTGGTGTTGCTGGTGTTGCTGGTGTTGCTGGTGGGTCTGGTGGGTCTGGCGGTTCGGGGTTCGGTGCGGGTGGGTTCCAGGTCCATGTACGTCAGACTCCAGGGGCGTCCCTTGCGCGGTCCAACACCTGTTCGGGGCCGATTGACGCGGTTCCGTTGTAAGTTCGGCGGATGTCTCAGCGCCTGCCGGATATCGCGCCCCGTCTGCTGCGTGCCTTTGTCGCCGTCGCGGAGGATCTGCATTTCACCCGCGCCGCCGCCCGGCTCTATGTGGCGCAGCAGGCGTTGAGCCGTGATGTCCGGCGGGTGGAACGGGAGTTGGGGGCCGATCTGTTCGTACGGACCACCCGGCAGGTCTCGCTCACCGCCGACGGCGTGCGGCTGCTGCCGTACGCCCGGCGGGTGCTCGCCGCGTACGACGAGCTGGCGGCGGCCTGGGCGCATGACGAGCGCCCCCTGCTTGTCGATGTGGGAGCCCCGGTCGGCACCGCATCCCAACTGGTGGCACGGGCTCGTGAGATCGCGCCCGATGTCGAGTTCGTGGCGCGTTTTCACAGTGGTCTGACGGGGGGAGCGGCGGAGATCGTGGCGGGCCGCCTTGATGTCTCGGCCGGCCGGGTCGCCGGTCTCGCCCCGGAGGTGCTCGACCTGCTGGACCACCGGCCGGTCCGGTTCGAACGGATGGCGGTCCTGCTGCCCGAAGAGCACCCTCTCGCCGCCCTCGACGAGGTTCCGGTGGCTGCGCTGGCGGGGGAGACGCTCTATGCGGCGGCGGGAAATCCGGCCACCGCGGAGTGGACCGATCTGGCGGGCCGGCTTTTCGCCGGGCGGGGGATCGCGCTGGCGGAGTCCTTCCCGGAGATCGACGGCGAGGAGGAGTTCGCGCGTGTGATTCGCAAACGCCGCTGGTCGGTGCTTGCGAGCACGGTGTTCATCGGGGTTCCCGGCATGGTGCTGCGCCCTCTGGTCGATCCCGTACCGCTGTCGCCGGTTTCGCTCGTATGGCGAAAATCCTTGCGACACCCGGGGCTCAGTGCCCTTCACCAGGCGATCGATGAGGGTGTGGCCGGCCAGGGCTGGCTGGACATGCCCGCCGGGGCCTGGCTCCCTGCCGTGGACATGGCGATGTACGGGCAGATCAGGGGCCTATATGAGCAACTGTGAACAACCGTCCTGAAGTGGCTTGAAGCTGCGCTAGATTCGCCCACCGGACGAGCGAGGTAGAGGGCGCTCGGGCCTGAGTGGGGACTCGGTCCGGCGACATCCGTCCGGTCAACTACGCGCAGTGAATCGACCTTGGGGGGATGTGTGGACAGCGGTGGAAAAGTGGCGAGAAGGCGCCCGTTTCGGGCAGATCAATGAACCGCATGATGTGACGGTTCAAATGGATGGGCTGGGGAGGGAGTTGCCCGGTCCCGGTCCCGGTCCTGCCTCCGGTCCTGGTTCAGGTTCAGGTCCCGGCGCCGGCTCCGGCCCCAGTCCCAGTCCCGGTCCCGGTCCCGTTCGCGGGTCGCTGACTCGCGGCGGTGAGGTGCGTGATGCGCACGGGGTGCGTGAGGTGCTGGGCAGTGGGCCAGGAGAGCCCTCCCGCTCAGGTGAGTCCCCTGGAGCGGGCGGGTCCGCCGGGCCGGACGGCGGGGATGTTCCCCCGGTCACCGACAGCCCCGTCTTCGTGGACGCCAGTGGCCGCCGGGGCCGTAAGTACCGCCGTATCGGCTGGGTACTCGCCTTCGCCTGCGCCTCCTACGCGGTGCTGCTGGTGTTCACTGTCGTCGGCGGGAGCTCCACCGCCCCCTGGCTGCTGATCCCCGGTCCGGCCACCGGGAAGAAGGCGGACACCGCCAGGACCCCGGCCCGGCCTGTGGTGTCCCCGGCGCCGGGGCAGGGGATCCCGGGAGCGACACCGGCACCCGTACCGGTGGACGTCGCGTCCACCGGGGCGCCAGAACAGGCCACCGCCGTCGCCCCCGGGGTACGGGTGACGCCCCCCGGCGCCCGTAGCGCCCCGCCCGGCAAGGCTGCCAAGTCCGGCAAGGCCCGCAAGCCCGCACCGCCCGTCCGGGCCCCCGGTGGCGGCTCCACGCATCCGGCACCCGTGGTGTCCGCTCCGCCGTCCGGTGGCGGCCGTACGCCGTCCCCGTCCGCACCGGCCCCTTCGGACAGCGCGACCGCGCCGACCGGACCCGGACCCGAACAGTCCGCATTCCCAGAGAGCGCACCGTAAGAAAATGAGAACAGCCCGAGGGCCCAAGCGGACCGTTCGGCGCCGCAGGCCGCCCATGCGGTACCTCCTGCCGCTGCTCCTGCTCGTCGCGCTCTTCGGCATGCTCGTGATGCGCGGCTACGTCCACAGCGAGATCGTCGCCGACCACCGGGTCCGGCCGCCCGCGGCGACCGGCGACGTCCCCGGCCACATCCTCGACGGCGGCCCGGTCATCGACGCCCGGGGCAAGGGCGAACCCACCAGCCTGCGCATCCCCGGCCACCGGATCGTCCTGACCTTCGACGACGGGCCCGACCCGGAGTGGACCCCGAAGGTCCTCGACGAGCTGAAGAAGTACCACGCGCACGCCGTCTTCTTCGTCACCGGCACCATGGCCTCCCGTTACCCGGCCCTGGTCAGGCGCATGGTCGCCGAGGGCCACGAGGTCGGCGTGCACACCTTCAACCACCCCGACCTCTCGTACCAGTCGAAGAGCCGCATCGACCGGGAGCTCTCCCAGACCCAGCTGGCCCTCGCGGGCGCCGCCGGTATCCGGTCCTCGCTCTTCCGTCCGCCCTACTCGTCGTTCGCCGACGCGCTGGACGACAAGAACTGGCCGGTCGTGAAGTACATCGGCAGCCGCGGCTACATCACCGTGCTCGACTCCGTCGACAGCGAGGACTGGCAGCGGCCCGGCGTCCCCACCATCCTGCGCAACGCCACCCCCGAGGGCGGTCAGGGCGCGATCGTCCTCATGCACGACTCGGGCGGCAACCGCGCCCAGACCGTCGCCGCGCTCGGCCGCTATCTGCCCGAACTCCAGCGCAGGGGCTACGAGTTCGCCAGCCTCACCGACGCGCTGGGCGCGCCGTCCGCGCAGACTCCGGTGAGCGGGGCCGAGCTGTGGCGCGGCAAGGCGTTCGTCTTCGCCGTCGGGCTCTCCGACGATGTCTCGGGTGTGCTGATCGGCTGCCTCGCCGTCGTCGGTGTGCTGGTGTTCGCCCGCTTCGGACTGATGCTGGTGCTCTCCTTCGTCCACGCCCGCAAGGTCCGCGCACCCGGCTTCCGCTGGGGACCGCCGGTCACCGAACCCGTATCGGTGCTGGTCCCCGCGTACAACGAAAGCGCCTGCATCGTCAGTACGGTCCGCTCGATCGCCGAGAGCGACCATCCTGTCGAGGTCGTCGTCATCGACGACGGCTCGACGGACGGTACGGCGGACCTGGTGGAAGCGCTGCGGCTGCCCGGCGTCCGGGTCGTGCGCCAGCGCAACGCGGGCAAGGCCGCAGCCCTCAACAACGGCATCACGCACGCCCGGCACGGCCTCGTCGTGATGATGGACGGCGACACCGTCTTCGAAGCGGCCACCGTGCGCGAACTGGTGCAGCCCTTCGGCGACCCGGCGGTCGGCGCGGTCGCCGGGAACGCCAAGGTCGGCAACAGGGACAGCCTCATCGGCGCCTGGCAGCACATCGAGTACGTGATGGGCTTCAACCTGGACCGCCGGATGTACGACGTCCTCGGCTGCATGCCCACCATCCCGGGAGCCGTCGGCGCCTTCCGCCGCACCGCGCTCGACCGCGTCGGCGGGCTGAGCGAGGACACCCTCGCCGAGGACACCGACATCACGATGGCCCTGCACCGCGACGGCTGGCGCGTGGTCTACGCGGAGAACGCCCGCGCCTGGACCGAGGCCCCGGAGAGCGTCCAGCAGCTCTGGTCGCAGCGCTACCGCTGGTCGTACGGCACCATGCAGGCGATCTGGAAGCACCGCCGCGCCCTGGTCGAGCGCGGGCCTTCCGGGCGGTTCGGACGGGTCGGCCTGCCGCTGGTCGCGCTCTTCATGGTGCTGGCGCCGCTGCTGGCCCCGCTCATCGACGTCTTCCTGCTGTACGGGCTGATCTTCGGCCCGACGGAGCGGACCGTGCTCGCGTGGCTCGCCGTGCTCTCCGTCCAGGCCGTGTGCGCCGCGTACGCGTTCCGGCTCGACCGCGAACGGATGCGCCATCTCGTCTCGCTGCCGCTCCAGCAGATCCTGTACCGGCAGTTGATGTACGTGGTGCTGCTCCAGTCGTGGATCACCGCTCTCACCGGCGGCCGGCTGCGCTGGCAGAAGCTGCGCCGTACGGGAGTGGTCGCGGGTCCGGGCACGGCTCCCGGCGATATCCGTCCCAGCCGGAACCGTCCCGGCGATATCCGCGCCAGCGAGCACCGTCCCAGCGAGCACCGTCCCAGCGAGAACCCGAGGCCCGTCGCATGACCGCCACCACACCGGCGTCCGTCCCAACGGCCGCCCCCGAACCCGCGTCCGGCCCCGGTCCCGGCCCCGTCCTCGTACCCGGTTCTCCCCCCGGCCGCGACCGCTACCTCGATCTGCTCCGGACCACCGCCCTGGTCCGTGTCGTCTTCTACCACCTGTTCGGCTGGGCCTGGCTGTCCGTCGTCTTCCCCTCCATGGGCGTCATGTTCGCCCTCGCCGGCTCCCTGATGGCCCGCTCCCTGAGCCGCCCCGCCCTGGCGGTGATCCGCGGCCGGGTGCGCCGGCTGCTGCCGCCGATGTGGGCGTTCGGCGCGCTGATGGTCGGACTGATGGCGTACGCCGGGTGGCGGCCCTCCGTCACCAAGTTGCTGCTCTACCTCGTACCGGTCGGCGCCCCGCCCTACCCCGACTCGCTCGGCTCCGCGTCCGGCTGGCTGGATCAGGACTGGCCCGACCAGGCGGTGGGCCCGCTCTGGTATCTGCGGGCCTACCTCTGGTTCGTACTGCTGTCGCCGCTGCTGCTGAGGGCCTTCCGCAGGCTGCCCTGGCCGACGCTGCTCGCCCCGCTCGCGCTGACCGCGGTCGTCGGCACCGGAGTGGTGACCGTGCCCGGTGAACCGGGCCTCGCCCTCACCGACTTCGCGGTCTACGGCTCCTGCTGGATCCTGGGCTTCGCCCACCAGGACGGGCTGCTGAAGAAGGTGCCGCGCTACTTCCTGGTGTCCTGCGCCGTCCCCGTCATGGTGTTCGGTCTCTGGTGGGCGCACGGCCATCTCGGGCCCGACGGCTGGGACCTCAACGACATCCCGCTCGCCCAGGCCACCTGGTCGTTCGGGGCCTGCGCACTGCTCCTGGCGTACTCGCCGTCCTGGCGTCAACTGCCGCCCCGGCTGGCCCGGTTCGACAAGGTGATCACGCTCACCAACAACCGCGCGGTGACCATCTACCTCTGGCACAACGCCCTCATCATGGCCACCGTGCCGGTCGTCGACCAGCTGTACAACGTGCCGTTCATCGAGGGCCGCTTCGACTCGGCGCTGACCGCCACGTACAACGTGTGGATGTTCGTCGCGGTGTGGCCGCTGATCGGGCTGACCGTGCTGGCCGTCGGCTGGATCGAGGACCTGGCGGCCGGCCGCCGCCCACGGCTCTGGCCGGACGGCGCGCGGGGCGCACACGCTCCGGAACGGCCTGCCGGCTGACCTGCCTGCCTCGCGCCCCACGCCTCGGGCTATGCGTCGTTTGTTCCGGCGTGGGCCCGGCGGTATACCGTCGCCGGGCCCGTCACGCGCTCCTGGGAGGCTCACGCACCATGCACGACACCGCACCGCCCGAGCAGGGCCCACTCGCCGGGTTCACCGTCGGCGTCACCGCCGCCCGGCGCGCGGAAGAGTTCATCGCGCTGCTCCAGCGGCGGGGTGCCGAGGTCCGGCACGCGCCCGCCCTGCGGATCGTGCCGCTCGCCGACGACAGCGAACTCCGTTCCGCCACCGGTGAGTTGATCGACGCCGCGCCGGACATCGTGGTCGCGACCACCGCGGTCGGCTTCCGCGGCTGGATCGAGGCAGCCGACGGCTGGGGCCTCGGCGGGGCGCTGGTCGAACGGCTGCGTGGGGTGGAACTGCTCGCACGCGGACCCAAGGTCAAGGGCGCGATCAGGGCGGCCGGGCTGCGCGAGGAGTGGTCGCCCGCCTCCGAGTCGATGGCCGAGGTGCTCGACCGGCTGCTCGCGCAGGGGGTCGCGGGCCGCCGGGTCGCGGTGCAGCTGCACGGCGACCCGCTGACCGGTTTCGTGGAGGCGCTGCGGGACGCGGGCGCGGACGTGGTCGGCGTACCGGTGTACCGGTGGATGCCGCCCGAGGACATCGGCCCGCTCGACCGGCTGCTCGACGCGACGCTCGCCGGGGCGGTCGACGCCCTGACCTTCACCAGTGCGCCCGCCGCCACTTCACTGCTGGCCCGCGCGGAGGTACGCGGGCTCCATGCCGACCTGCTCGCCGTGCTCCGCCACGATGTGCCGGCGGTCTGCGTGGGGCCGGTCACGGCGCTGCCCTTCGAGACGCAGGGCATCGGCACACTCCAGCCGGAACGCTTCCGGCTCGGGCCGCTCGTCCAGGTCCTCTGCGAGGAACTCCCCTCCCGTGCCACCACGTTGTCCGTCGCGGGCCGCCGGGTCGAGATCCGGGGCCAGGCGGTCCTGGTGGACGGTGCGCTCCACCCCGTACCCCCGGCGGGAACGGCCCTGCTGCGGGCGCTCGCGCGCCGCCCCGGCCAGGTGGTGTCCCGCGCGGAACTGCTGCCGGCGCTCCCGGGGGCGGGCGGCGACGAGCACGCCGTCGAGGCGGCGATGGACCGGCTGCGGGCGGCGCTGGGGCCGGCGGTTCCGGTCCGGACGGTGGACGGGCGGGGCTACCGACTGGCCGCCGACCCGGCGGAGGACACGACGTACGGCGAAGGCGACGGCGGAGGCGAAGGCTGACGCGCGTCACGTCCCGGCCGTCGTCCCGACCCGGTGGTCGGGTGGCGGACCCCGGAGTTACCGTGCCGGAATGATGACCGAAGGAATCCGGCTGCGCCCGGTCGAGCTCTCCGACGCCGAAGCCCTCGCCACCGTCCTCACCCGCAACCGTGAGTACATGCGACCCAGGGAACCGGCCAGGCCCGAGTCCTTCTACACCGTCGACGGCCAGCTGGAGCGCCTGCGGGTCTCGCTGGCCGACCGGGAAGCCGGGCGGACGGTGCCGTGGGTGCTGGAGGAGACCGGCACCGGGAACATCGTGGGGACCATCACCCTCAACAACATCGTCATGGGGCCGCTCCGCAGTGGGTCCGTCGGCTACTGGGTCGACGCCGGCTTCACCGGCCGGGGCGTGGCGTCCGGAGCGGTCGAGGAGGTCTGCCGGATCGCCCGCGACGAGCTCGGGATGCACCGCGTCGAGGCCGGGACGATGCTCGACAACGTTGCCTCGCAGCGAGTGCTCACCAAATGCGGCTTCGAGATCTACGGGGTGGCGCCCCGCTATCTGCTCATCAACGGCGAGTGGCGTGACCACCGGCTCTTCCAGCGGATCCTGCACGACCGGACCTGAGGCCGGCCCCGGTCCCGGCTGCGGCCGGGAGCATCCGATCAGGAGTACGCGTCAAGCGCGCCGACGGCAGGGGTTACGGCACGGCACGTCGCCGGGCACTGTAAGAGGTATGGGTTCGCACGCGTACGAGCTGCGGTTCGACTCCGGGCGCATCTGCCTGGACCTGGTGGCGACAGGGACGGATTCCGTTGAACAACTCGACTGCGGGCGGCGGCTCGCCGCCTGGCTGACCGGTGCCGGGCTCGTCCCGGCCGGCACCCCGCTCCCGGTGCCCGGCACGGACTGGCTGCACGCCTTCACCGAACTCCGGTCGTACGTGGCGGAGTTGATAAGAGCCGATGTCGCGGGCCGCGCGGCGGAACGGGCGCTCGACGAGGTCAACGCCCGGGCGGCGGGCCCGCCTCCCGGGCTGCGGGCGGTACGTGACGAGGGCGGCCGCCTCGTCAGGGAGCTGGCCGCCGCCCCCGAGCGCGACGCCCTGCTCGCCCTCGTCGCCCGCGACGCCGTCGAACTGCTCACCGACCCCGGGGCCCGCGCGCTGCTGCGCCAGTGCGAGGGCGACAACTGCCGGCGGCTGTATCTCGACACCTCCCGGGGACACCGCCGCCGCTGGTGCTCCAGTGAGGTCTGCGGCAACCGCGAGCGGGTCGCCAGGCACCGCCGCAGGGCGGCTGTCGCGGCCCGCGCCTGAGGGAAGCCCGGGGAAAGACCGCAGGAAGCGCGGGACAAGCCCGAGCGAAGGCCGCAGGAACGCCGACGGAACGGAGCCTGACATACGCTCCCCGGTCGCATAGGGTTGACGGTCGCCCAATGCATGCAAGAAGGGGGCCTCAGTGGCCGCGCAGGACGCCGCTGTCGACTCGGTCAGAGACCGCGAGATCGCGACCGAGCAGGAGCACCTCGATCAGGTGTACCGACGCCTTGAGGAGAAGATCCACGAGGCTGAATTCCTCATGAACGACGCCGCCCAGCGCGGCCAGGTCGGCACGCCTGGCGCACTCGCCGAGCGGGACGCCCAGGTCTTCCGGGCCGGTATCCACCTCAACCGCCTCAACAACGAGTTCGAGGACTTCCTCTTCGGACGTATCGACCTGCTCCAGGGCAAGGACGGCAAGAAGGGCCCGGACGGCGCGTACACCGCCGTCGAGCCGGCCGACGACGCCGTACGCCCCGACGACACCGCGGATGTCGCAGAGACCCTGCACATCGGCCGGATCGGGGTCCTGGACTCCGACTACTCGCCGCTGGTCATCGACTGGCGGGCCCCGGCTGCCGCGCCCTTCTACCGCTCGACCCCGGTCGACCCCGGCCGGGTCGTACGCCGCCGGGTCATCCGCTCCAAGGGCCGCAAGGTCCTCGGGGTCGAGGACGACCTGATGCGCCCGGAGCTGACGGCGGCGCTGGACGGCGCCCCGCTGGCCGTCGTCGGGGACGGCGCGCTGATGGCCGCGCTGGGGCAGGCCCGCAGCCACACCATGCGCGACATCGTCTCGTCCATCCAGGCCGAGCAGGACCTGGTGATCCGGGCGCCCGCCGCATCCGTCACCGAGGTCGCGGGCGGCCCGGGCACCGGCAAGACGGCCGTGGCCCTGCACCGTGCCGCGTACCTGCTCTACCAGGACCGCCGCAAGTACGCGGGCGGCATCCTGATCGTCTCGCCGACGCCGCTGCTCGTGGCGTACACCGAGGGCGTGCTGCCCTCGCTCGGCGAGGAGGGCCAGGTCGCGATCCGCGCGGTCGGCTCGCTGGTGGACGGCGCGGAGGCGACGGCGTACGACGATCCGGCCGTCGCCCGCGTCAAGGGCTCGTCGCGGATGCTCCAGGTCCTGCGCAAGGCCGCGCGCGGGGCGCTGGAGAACCCGGCGCAGCGTCCTGCACGGCAGCGGACCCGGGGCGGTGCCCGTGGTCAGGGCGGAGACTCGCAGCTGTCCTTCGGCGGGGACCGACTGTCCTTCGGTGACGCGGCAGGGGCGGAGGAGCAGGACCCGCAGGGAGCGTCCTCGTCCCCTGTCACTCCGGACCGGCTGCGGGTGGTTGCCTTCGGCGGCCGGCTCGAACTCGAATCCGACGAGCTCCAGCGCATCCGCCACAACGTCCTCGGCGGCACCGCGCCCGTCAACCTGCTGCGCCCGCGCGCCCGTCGGCTGCTGCTCGACGCGCTGTGGGCCAAGTCGGGCGGCCGGGCCAGGGGCTCGTCCTCGTACGCGGGTGACCCCGAACTGGCAGCCGAGCTGCGTTCGTCCTTCGACGACGACGTGTCGAACGAGGACAGCTTCACCGACTTCCTGGATGCCTGGTGGCCCGAGCTGACCCCGCGCGGGGTGCTCGCCGCGATGGCCGACGAGCGCAGGCTCGGCCGCTGGGCCCGCCGGGTGCTCAACCAGGGCGAGGTGCGCAAGCTGGCGCGTTCGCTCCGGCGCGAGGCGCTCTCGGTGCACGACGTGGCGCTCCTCGACGAGCTCCAGGCACTCCTTGGCACCCCGCACCGGCCCCGGAAGAAGCGCGAGTACGACCCGCTGGACCAGCTCACCGGTCTGGAGGAGCTGATGCCCCACCGCGAGGAGACCCAGTGGGAGCGGGCCGAGCGGCTGGCGCAGGAGCGCACCGAGTACGCGCATGTCATCGTCGACGAGGCGCAGGACCTGACGCCCATGCAGTGGCGGATGGTCGGGCGCCGTGGCCGCCAGGCGACGTGGACGGTCGTGGGCGACGCGGCCCAGTCGTCGTGGTCGGCCCCGGACGAGGCGGCCGAGGCCCGCGACGAGGCGCTCGGCGCCCGCCCGCGCCGCCGCTTCACACTGACCGTCAACTACCGCAACCCGGCGGAGATCGCCCAGCTGGCGGCGAAGGTGCTCGCACTGGCCATGCCGGGCATGGAGTCGCCGTCGGCGGTCCGCTCCACCGGGGTCGAGCCGCGCTTCGCGGTCGTACCGGACGGGGACCTCGCCGGCACGGTGCGGGAGGAGGCCCGG
Organism: Streptomyces sp. NBC_00466; assembly: GCF_041433995.1. Classification (NCBI taxonomy): domain Bacteria; kingdom Bacillati; phylum Actinomycetota; class Actinomycetes; order Kitasatosporales; family Streptomycetaceae; genus Streptomyces; species Streptomyces sp. NBC_00466. Next base: position 4,459,823 of record NZ_CP107896.1, read on the forward strand.
CTGCTGCTCGACCGGGTCGACGGCACGGTCGGTGTGGTGGTCGCCATGAACCGGCGCGACCAGGCCGGGAAGTGGCTGGCCGGTCTCGGGGACCGGGTGGTGGCGCTGGGGAGCCTGGAGGCGAAGGGGCTTGAATACGACGCGACGGTCGTGGTGTCGCCCGCGGAGATCGCGGACGAGTCACCGGCCGGGCTGCGGGTGCTGTACGTGGCGTTGACCCGTGCCACGCAGCAGCTCACGGTGGTCTCGGCGGCGGTCGACGCGCCCGACGGTGACGGCGTGCCGGATCTGCTGCGGGACTGACATCGGTGCTCCGCGCGGGACCCGACTGTGGGCCAGGAGTCAAGGGGCCGCAGGGGAATCACTTTCCCGGGTGGTTTGTTAACCTGGTCGTGACACCGGCCCGATCCAAGCCCCCGGGCCCAACCTTCGTCGCTTCGAGCGACCTCTTGCCGCGAGGCGAGCATGGCGGGCCGGTGTCACTCAGCTGAAGAGGGTCCGTACCGCCTCCGGGTGGTGCGGACCTTTTCTTTTCGGTGGTCCGTACGGTTCGGTTCCGCGGTCCGTACGGTGCCGTTCAGGGGGCCGTCGTACGGTCGGTGAGGTGACGCGTCGTGACCACCCGATGTGACGGGCCGTAACCACCCGGGAAGCATCTTTCTGTGAACCGGCCTCCTCCGGGGCTTCCCCGACCAGGCACTTTCTCGTATGGTGGAAAACACTTTCCGAATCGGAGGTCCCATTACCAGCTACTGGCTGGTAGGTGCGACCATCGGATGCGTTTTACTGAACAACCAGGGAAAAGCAAAGGAAGTCGGCCATGGCAACGGCGCCCAGCGTCTCGTACTCGATCACGGCGCGTCTGGAGGTTCCCGCGAGCGGGACCGCGGTCAGCCAGCTCACCACGGCCGTCGAGTCCTCCGGTGGCTCGGTCACCGGTCTCGACGTCACCGCGTCCGGCCACGAGAAGCTGCGGATCGACGTCACCATCGCCGCCTCCTCCACCGACCACGCCGACCAGATCGTGCAGCAGCTCAAGGGCATCGAGGGGGTCGAGCTCGGGAAGGTCTCCGACCGTACCTTCCTGATGCACCTCGGCGGCAAGATCGAGATGGCGTCCAAGCACCCCATCCGCAACCGTGACGACCTCTCGATGATCTACACCCCGGGTGTGGCCCGCGTCTGCATGGCGATCGCGGACAACCCCGAGGACGCCCGCCGGCTCACCATCAAGCGCAACTCCGTTGCAGTGGTGACGGACGGGTCCGCGGTGCTGGGGCTCGGCAACATCGGCCCGATGGCCGCGCTGCCGGTCATGGAGGGCAAGGCGGCCCTCTTCAAGCGCTTCGCCGGCATCGACGCCTGGCCGATCTGCCTCGACACCCAGGACTCCGACGCGATCGTGGAGATCGTCAAAGCCATCGCGCCCGGCTTCGCCGGTATCAACCTGGAGGACATCTCGGCGCCCCGCTGCTTCGAGATCGAGGCCCGGCTGCGTGAGGCCCTGGACATCCCGGTCTTCCACGACGACCAGCACGGCACCGCGATCGTCGTGCTCGCCGCGCTGACCAACGCACTGCGCGTGGTGGACAAGGAGTTCAGCGAGGTCCGGGTGGTCATGTCCGGCGCCGGAGCGGCCGGTACGGCCATTCTGAAGCTGCTCCTGGCCGCGGGCGTCAAGCACGCGGTCGTCGCCGACATCCACGGTGTGGTGCACGCGGGCCGCGAGGACCTGGTCGACGCCAAGCCCGAGTCGCCGCTGCGCTGGATCGCCGACAACACCAACCCCGAAGGCGTGACGGGCACGTTGAAGCAGGCCGTGGTCGGCGCCGACATCTTCATCGGCGTCTCGGCTCCCGACGTGCTGGACGGCGACGACGTCGCAGCCATGGCGGACGGCGCGATCGTGTTCGCGCTCGCGAACCCCGACCCCGAGGTCGACCCGGCGATCGCCCGTCAGTCGGCGGCAGTTGTGGCCACCGGCCGGTCGGACTTCCCGAACCAGATCAACAACGTGCTGGTCTTCCCGGGTGTCTTCCGCGGTCTGCTGGACGCCCAGTCCCGTACGGTCAACACCGAGATGATGCTGGCCGCGGCGGGCGCGCTCGCCGATGTCGTCGGCGCGGACGAGCTGAACGCGAACTACATCATCCCCTCGGTCTTCAACGACAAGGTCGCCGGGGCGGTCGCGGACGCGGTCAGGTCGGCTGCTAAGTCGGCCGGCGCGGCTGTGTCGTCGCCCACGTCCGCCTGACGCCCGGCGCGTCGCGGGACTCGCGGCCCCAAACGCCCCTCTAGGGTGGCGGGAAATGAGCCCCTGGGCGCCCACAGCCGGGTTTCACGGAGTCGACGGAGCGTCACCATCCCGGGACAGTGACGCGTTCGTGTGACTCCGGTGAGTGCCGGATTGGCTTTCCCGCCGTTGGTGGGGGCAGGATGCATATTCGGGCGCGAGGGTCTGACGTCAGACCCGGGTCCGGGGACTGTCCTAGGGCCCTGGCAGCATCGGCTTCGATCTCACGCCTTACAGGCAAGAAGAACACGGGAGTAACAACATGAACCGCAGTGAGCTGGTGGCCGCCCTGGCCGATCGTGCCGAGGTGACTCGTAAGGACGCCGACGCCGTTCTGGCCGCTCTCGCCGAGACGGTCGGCGAGATCGTCGCCAAGGGCGACGAGAAGGTCACCATCCCCGGCTTCCTGACCTTCGAGCGCACCCACCGTGCCGCTCGCACCGCGCGTAACCCGCAGACCGGCGACCCGATCAACATCCCCGCCGGCTACAGCGTGAAGGTCTCCGCGGGCTCGAAGCTCAAGGAAGCCGCCAAGGGCAAGTAGTCCCCAAGCGCAGAGCACAGAACGGAGGGCGGCCACCCGGTCAGGGTGGGCCGCCCTCCGGCATGTCCGGGTCGCGCGGCTTCCCGGGCTGGGGCGCACGGCTTCTCCGGCCGGGGTGCGCGGCTTCCCGGGCCGGGGCGACAGCCTGTCAGGCCGGCCGGGCCCCGGTGGCCGCGTCGTGGCCCTGGCCGCCGTCCTCGTGGAACGTCAGCAGGTCCACGGCCGTCAGGGACGCGACGAAGGTGGTGCGCGGCCCCACGGCGATGCCCGGGACCGTGGGGACCGCCAGCAGGCGGCACCCGGCCGCCAGGGCCGCAGCCGCCCCGGTCGGAGTGTCCTCCACCGCCAGGCAGCGGGCCGGATCCACGCCCAGCGCCGCGGCCGCCGCCAGATACGGGTCCGGGTGGGGCTTTCCGCGCGCCGATTCGCCCGAGGCCACGGACGTCGCGAACCGGTGCGCGCCGAGCGCTTCGAGCACCATGTCCGCCACATGCCGTTCCGAAGCGGTGACCAGGGCCACCGCGATACCCAGCGCCGCCGCCTGGTCGAGCAGGCGCAGCGCGCCCGGCTGGACGGTGACGCCGGAGGCCACGCCGGCCGTGAAGTCCCGGTCGAGGCGGGCGGCGGCTTCGGCCACGGTCATGCCGATGCCGTGTTCGTGGACCGCACGTTCCGCGGCGTCGGCCACCGCGGCACCCGCGTACGCGGCCATGACACCGGGCCCGGCGGGGACGCCCTGCTCGCTGAGCAGCCGGGCGACGGTCTGCAGCCAGGCGTGCTCGGTGTCGACCAGGGTGCCGTCCATGTCGCACAGCAGCGCCGTGGGGAGCGTCATGAGGGCTCGCTTTTCTGTTCCGGTGCGGTACGGGCCAGGGGGTTGGCCTGTGTGGAGTTGCGTACGGTGAAGACGACCGAGCCGGGGCGGTAGCGGTCGTCCGAGGTCTCGACGGGCCGCCCGTCGGCGGTCAGAGTGGTGCGCCGCACCCGGAGCAGCGGGCTGCCGCGGCGCACCCGCAGTTCGCGGGCGTCGGCGGTGCCCGCGGCGACGGCGTCCAGATGGTGCTCGCCGTGCGCGAAGACCAGCCCGGTGTCGTCGAGGAGCCGTTGGGTGACCGACTCGCAGTCGGCGGGCAGGGCTTCGACGGCGTCGGCCGTCCAGCCCGCGTAGACCGTCCGCTCCAGCAGGACCGGGGCGCCGTCCAGGGTGCGCAGCCGCAGAACGCGCAGCACGCCGTCGTCCGGCGCCAGTTGGAGCAGCGCGGCCTCCTCGGCGCTCGCACCGCCGCGTACGGAATCCAGGACGAGCCCGCCCGGGAGATGCCCGCCGGCCCGCGCCCACTGCGCGAAACTGCGCAGTTCGGCGAAGCTCTGACTGGGTGTGGTGCTCAGCACAGTGTGGCGCGTGCCCTGCCGGGAGCCGAGCAGCCCTTCGGCGAGCAGCGTCGCCAGAGCCTGCCGTACGGTGCCGCGCGAGACGCCGTGCAGCGCGGCCAGTTCGGTCTCCGACGGCAGCGCGGAACCGACCGGAAACCGCCCTTCCGCGAGGTCACGGCGGAGAGTGTCGGCGATCTCCTGATGCCGTCGGGTCACGTCACTCCTCCTGGTGGGCCCGGGGTTCCGGGGCGGCGGCTGATCATGTCATCTGTACACACCGTCATGCGTTCCACGGAGGTTCGATGTATGTGTCTCACCGATCCGCGCCATCTTAAACCAAAACTTATATAACGCTTCTGACCTGCGGTTTTCGAGATCGTTCGGGCTTGTTCGGCGGTCGTCTTGCTGTTAGCTTGCCCAGGCTTACTGACTGATGGCTTGTCCAGACAAGTAGCTGGCCTGGAACCACAGGCCCCGATCGCAGGAGTACAGACGTGAACCCATCCCGACCGGCCCGCCTCGCATCCCTCGCGGCAGCCGTGCTCGCGACCGCGACGGTGGTCAGCGGCTGCGGGGCCGCCCCCACCGCCGATGCCGCCGACAGCAAGGCGGCGAAGGCGGAATCGGCAGCGGACCTCGGCGGGATGGCGGCCCTCGCCAAGGCGGCCAAGAAGGAAGGGACGCTGAACGTCTACGCGCTCGCCCCCGACTGGGCGAACTACGGCGAGATGATCTCGGCCTTCGAGAAGAAGTACGGCATCAAGGTCAACAACGAGAACCCCGGCGGCAGCAGCCAGCAGGCCCTCAACGCGGCGGCCAAGCGCAAGGGCCAGGACCGGGCCGTCGACGCGCTCGACCTCGGCACCGCGTACATGCAGCAGGCCAAGGCGCAGAAGCTGCTCGCCCCGTACAAGGTCACCGGCTGGAACGGCATACCCGCCGCCCAGAAGCAGGCCGACGGCTCGTACTTGAACAACTACGGCGGCTACATCTCGATCGGCTGCGACGCCAAGGCCGTCACGCACTGCCCGAAGACCTTCAAGGACCTGCTGAAGCCGGAGTACAAGGACAAGGTCGCCCTGAACGGCAATCCGGGCGAGTCCAGTTCGGCGCTGGCCGCCGTCTTCGCCGCCTCGCTGGCCAGTGGCGGCTCCCTCGACGACGTACAGCCCGGCCTCGACTTCTTCAAGGAGCTGAAGAAGAAGGGCAACTACGTTCCCGCCGAGTCGACCCTCGCCACCATCCAGAAGGGCGAGACGCCCCTCTCGATCGACTGGGACTACCTCAACCTCGGGTACGCCGCGAAGCTCAAGGCCAAGGGTGTCGACTGGAAGGTCACGGCCCCGGCCGACGCCGAGTACTCCAACTACTACAACCAGGGCGTCAACAAGTACGCCCCGCACCCGGCGGCCGCCCGCCTGTGGATGGAGTTCCTCTACAGCACCGAGGGCCAGAACACCTGGCTGCGCGGCTTCTCCCGGCCCGCACTGCTCGACGTCATGGAGAAGAACGGCACCGCCGACAAGGCCGCGGCAGCGCTCCCCGAGGTGAAGGGCACCGCGAAGACCGCGAGCCCCGCGCAGGAGGCCAAGGCCAAGGAGGCCGTCGTGCAGGGCTGGGCCAAGGCGGTCAGCTGACGATGGCCGACCACGCCGTTGACGCGGCCGTCGTCGCCGATGCGAAACCGGCCGTACGCCGCCGGGGCCGCCACCGCTGGCCCGCCGTCGTCCCGTACTTCGTCTTCCTCGCGCTCTGCTTCGGGCTGCCCGCGGGGACCATGGCGTACAACGCCTTCATGGTCGCCGACCCGAGCGGCGCCACCCGGTTCGGCACCGGCAACGTCAGCAACTCGCTCTCCGGGGCGTACGCGACCGGGCTCACCGGAAGCATCGAACTCTCCGTCGTCAGCGCCCTGCTGGCCACCCTCTTCGGCGCGCTGATCGCCCAGGCCGTCGCCTCGTCGGGACGCCCCGCGCTGCGCAAGGCGGTCGTCGCGGCCTCCGGGGTCTTCGCCAACTTCGCCGGTGCGCCGCTCGCCTTCGCCTTCATCGCCACCCTCGGCACCACCGGCACGCTCACCAGGCTGCTGTCGCTGCGCTCCACCGGCTTCAGCCTCTACAGCTTCACCGGCCTGGTGCTCGCCTACCTCTACTTCATGATCCCGCTGATGGTCGTGACCGTGCTGCCCGCGCTCGACGGGCTGCGCACCCAGTGGCAGGAGGCCGCCGCGTCCTGCGGCGCCACCCGCCGGCAGTTCTGGCTGCACATCGGCATCCCGGTGCTGACGCCCTCACTGCTCGGCGGCGCGGTCCTGATGTTCGGCACCGCCTTCGCCTCACAGGCCACCGCGGCGGTGATGACGGGGAGTTCGGTGCCGCTGATCACCCTCCAGATCTCCAACGCCCTCAACGGCAACGTGCTGGCCGGGCAGGAGAACCTGGCGCTCGCCATGAGCCTCAACATGGTCGTGATCGCGCTGCTCGTGATGACCGTACAGATCCCGCTGCAGCGACGGAGTGCCCGATGGCTCGGATGACGACAGCAGGCACGGCCGGGCGCACCCGCCTCCCGGTGCTCGTCCTGGCCGCGCTCTACTTCCTGGTACCGGTCCTGGCCTCGCTCTGGTTCACGGTCGACAACGCCGACGGGATCAGCTTCGACCCGTACACCAAGGGCCTCGGCTCCGACGGGATGACCAGCAGTCTGCTGCTCTCGCTGGGGCTCGGGCTCGCCACCGTCGTGCTCGGGCTCGCCCTGATGGTGCCGACGACGGTCGCGGTCGCCCTGTACTTCCCGGGGCTGCGGCGTACGGTCGAGATCCTCTCCATGATGCCGCTGGTGGTGCCTCCGATCGCGCTGGTCGCGGGTGTCAGCACCGTTCTGTCCTGGCAGCAGGACCTCGCCACGACCCCGCTCTACGGGACCTTCCAGGCCCTGCAGAACCAGGACTTCCCGCTGATCCTCGTGCTGGTCTACACGGTGATGTCGCTGCCGTTCCTGTACCGCTCGCTGGACGCGGGGCTGCGCGCCGTCGATCTCCGTACGCTCGTCGAGGCGTCCCGGAGCCTGGGCGCATCGCGCATCCAGACCCTGCTGCGGGTCGTCGTACCGAACCTGCGCTCCGCGGTGATCGGCGGGGCCGTGCTCAGCCTGGCCATGGTGCTCGGCGAGTACACCGTCGCCTCCGTGCTCGGCTTCGCACCGTTCGCCGTGTGGATGGTGCAGGTCGGCGACAGTGAGGCCCAACTCTCCGTCGCCGCTGCGATGTTGAGTCTTCTGATCAGCTGGGGGCTGCTGCTCCTGCTCACCACCCTGGCCGGCGGCCGCAACCGAAGGAAGGCCACACCATGAGTGTTCCCGTACAACTGAGGAACCTGCGCAGGGACTTCGGCCCCACGGTGGCACTCGCCGGTCTCGACCTGGACATCGGACCCGGCGAACTGGTGGCGCTGCTCGGGCCTTCCGGGTGCGGGAAGACCACCGCGCTGCGCATCATCGCGGGCTTCGAGTCCGCGGACAGCGGCGAACTGCTGATGGACGGGCGGGACGTCACCTCCGTGCCCGCCCACCGGCGCGACATCGGCATGGTGTTCCAGTCGTACAGCCTCTTCCCGAACATGACCGCCGCCGAGAACGTGGCGTACGGGCTGCGGGTACGTGGGAAGGCCGCGGCGGAGCGGCGTACGCGCTCCGCCGGACTCCTGGAACTGGTCGGCCTCCCCGGCCGCGGGGACCACTACCCGCACCAGCTCTCCGGCGGCCAGCAGCAGCGCGTGGCACTGGCCCGCGCACTCGCCGTCCAGCCGCGGGTGCTGCTCCTCGACGAGCCGCTGTCCGCGCTGGACGCCAAGGTGCGGCTCACGCTGCGCGAGGAGATCCGCCGTATCCAGCTGGAGCTGGCCATCACCACGGTCTTCGTCACGCACGACCAGGAGGAGGCGCTGTCCATGGCGGACCGCGTCGCCGTGATGAAGGACGGCAGGCTGGAGCAGTGCGCGGCCCCGTCCGAGCTGTACGAACGCCCGGCGACGCCGTTCGTGGCCGAGTTCGTCGGCACGATGAACCGGCTGCCCGGCACGGTGCGCGACGGGGGAGTGGTGGAGCTCTTCGGCCGCAGGCTCCCCATCCACGGGGACGCGCCTGCCACCGGCCGGGAGGTCGATGTACTGCTGCGGCCGGAAGGGCTCGCGGTCGGCGCGGCGGACGCGGACGGGGGGACCGGGGCGACCGTACGGGTGGCGACCTTCCTCGGGCCCACCACGCGGCTGCACCTCACCACGGACGGCGGGGTCGCGCTCAAGGCGGATCTGCCGAGCTGGGAGGCCGGGAAGCTCACTGTGGGGGCGCGGTGCACGCTTTTGCCGCACGAGAATCCGGTGCTTGTCGCTGAGCGGTGAGGTGTGGGGGCTGCTCAGGTGTGGGCGGCGCCGAAGGGTGCGGGTGTATCGCGCAGCCTTCGGCGCGCTCGTCCTCGATCTCCCCCAGACTTCGTCCGGGGGGACCCCCAGGACGGGCTTGATCTGCCCGCTGTCCGGCGGTTGAGGACAAGCCCCGGCCCCGGCGTCCGCGCTCAGACCAGCGCCGCTCCCGGCAGTTCCACCTTCGCGCCCAGTTCGATCAGCTTGTCGAGGAAGTTCTCGTAGCCGCGGTTGATCAGGTCGATCCCGTGCACCCGCGACGTGCCCTCGGCCGCCAGCGCGGCGATCAGGTACGAGAAGCCGCCGCGCAGGTCGGGGATGACCAGGTCGGCGCCCTGCAGCCTGGTGGGGCCGCTGACGACCGCCGAGTGCAGGAAGTTGCGCTGGCCGAAGCGGCAGTCCGAACCGCCCAGGCACTCGCGGTAGAGCTGGATGTGCGCGCCCATCTGGTTCAGCGCGGACGTGAAGCCGAGCCGGGACTCGTACACCGTCTCGTGGACGATGGACAGGCCGCTCGCCTGTGTCAGCGCCACCACCAGGGGCTGCTGCCAGTCGGTCTGGAACCCGGGGTGGACGTCCGTCTCCAGCGCGATGGCGTTGAGCGGGCCGCCCGGGTGCCAGAAGCGGATGCCCTCGTCGTCGATCTCGAAGGCGCCGCCGACCCGGCGGAACGTGTTGAGGAACGTCATCATCGAGCGCTGCTGGGCGCCGCGCACATAGATGTTGCCCCCGGTCGCCAGCGCGGCCGACGCCCAGGACGCGGCCTCCAGACGGTCCGGCAGCGCGCGGTGGTTGTAGCCGCCGAGCTGGTCGACACCGGTGATCCGGATCGTCCGGTCGGTGTCCATCGAGATGATCGCGCCCATCTTCTGCAGCACGCAGATGAGGTCCTCGATCTCCGGCTCCACGGCGGCGTTCGACAGCTCGGTGACGCCCTCGGCGAGCACGGCCGTCAGCAGCACCTGCTCGGTCGAGCCGACCGACGGGTACGGCAGCCGGATCTTGCAGCCGCGCAGCCGCTGCGGGGCCTCCAGGTACTGGCCGTCCGCCCGCTTCTCGATCGTCGCGCCGAACTGGCGCAGCACCTCGAAGTGGAAGTCGATCGGCCGGCCGCCGATGTCGCAGCCGCCCAGACCGGGGATGAACGCGTGACCCAGCCGGTGCAGCAGCGGGCCGCAGAAGAGGATCGGGATGCGCGAGGAGCCCGCGTGGGCGTCGATGTCCGCGACGTTGGCGCTCTCGACGTGCGACGGGTCGAGGATCAGCTCGCCCGGTTCCTCACCGGGGCGGACGGTCACACCGTGCAGCTGGAGCAGCCCGCGCACGACGCGTACGTCCCGGATGTCGGGGACATTGCGCAGTCGGCTCGGACCGCTGCCGAGCAGGGCGGCGACCATCGCCTTGGGCACGAGGTTCTTCGCGCCGCGAACGCGGATCTCGCCCTCGAGCGGGTTGCCGCCGTGGACGAGCAGGACATCGTCGGTGCCAGTGCCGGTCATGAATCTCGCGTTCCGGTGGAGGGGGTGGACAGAGGGGCAGTCTCACAGAGTAAGGGGCGGACACCCCCCTTCCATAAGGCAACAGGGGGCTGTCGTGCGTCATGACTTCGCTACAACACGCTCCGTGCGGGATCGGTCACGGCCGGCCGCCGTACCCGGGACCGCTCCGGCTGCCCGCAGAACCGCGCTCCTCCCGCGCTGAACTGCGCCGGGAACGCGCTCCCGGCCCCGCGTCCCACGCAGCGCGAAAGTGCGGGATCATGTCTGCCATGACGGAGGTGTCCTCGCTCACAGGGCGGCTGCTCGTGGCCTCGCCCGCCCTGGCGGACCCGAATTTCGACCGTGCCGTGGTGCTCGTCCTCGACCATGACGGGGAGGGTTCGCTCGGCGTGGTCCTGAACCGCCCGACCCCGGTCGGCGTCGGTGAGATCCTGGCGGGCTGGGAGCAGCTCACCGGCGAGCCCGGCGTCGTCTTCCAGGGCGGCCCGGTCTCGCTGGACTCGGCGCTGGGCATCGCGGTGATCCCCGGCGGCGCCAGGAGTGGCGGGGCTTTCGAGGTCCCCGGCATCGACGAACCCACCCCCCGGCGCAGGCCGTGGGGCGACGCGGCCACGGGGCTGCGGCGCCGCGCCGACCGCAACGACCCCATCGGCTGGCGGCGGGTGTACGGCGCGATCGGCCTGGTCGATCTGGAGACCCCGCCCGAACTGCTCGCGGCGGCGCTCGGCTCGCTGCGGATCTTCGCCGGTTACGCGGGCTGGAGCCCGGGGCAGCTGGCCGAGGAGGTGGCGGCGGGGGCCTGGTACGTGGTGGATTCGGAGCCCGGTGACGTGTCGTCGCCGCACCCGGACGGGCTGTGGCGGTCGGTGCTGAGGCGCCAGCGGAGCGGTCTGGCGATGATCGCCACGTATCCGGAGGACCCTTCGCTGAACTGAAGGTGAAATGAGTCAGTACCCTTGGCCCCCATGAGCACTCTTGAGCCCGAGCGCGGGGCAGGTACGGGGACCCTCGTAGAGCCGACGCCCCAGGTGTCGAACGGCGACGGCGACCACGAGCGCTTCGCCCACTATGTCCAGAAGGACAAGATCATGGCGAGCGCGCTGGAAGGCACGCCTGTTGTCGCACTGTGCGGCAAGGTCTGGGTGCCGGGCCGCGACCCGAAGAAGTATCCGGTCTGTCCCATGTGCAAGGAGATCTACGAGTCCATGGGCGCCGGTGGCGACAAGGACAAGGGCGGCAAGGACGGCGGCAAGAAGTAGCGCCCCGCTCCACCCGTCCCGCTCCACTCCGTCCAGCTCGTCCACCCTGTCCCGCTCCTCCGCAGGCGCACGGAACGGCCGGGGCCTCCTCCGGGAGGCCGGCCGCCGGTGCGCCTGTACGTCTGTGCTGCCCCTCTCCCCGGGCCCCTCTTCTCTCCTCTTCCTACCGGTGAATTGGTCTATGCCACTCGCCTGTGGGTCCGGCAGGATGGGCGCATGGATCTGATTCCCGCGCCCCTCGGCGCACAGGAGACGCAGAACGGCGGTGCGTTCACCCTGGACGCCGGCACGGTCATCGACGCCGGACCCGGCACCGAGGGGGTCGCCCGGTGGCTGCGGCAGGTGCTCGGTGACGCGACCGGACTGCCGCTGGGCCCCGGCTCCCCTTCGAGTGCTGATTGCGGTTCGAGTGCTGATTCCGGTTCCGGTTCCGGTTCCGTTTCGGGTTCCGGTTCCGGTTCCGTTTCGGGAGATGGTGGGGACGGGCGGGCCGTACGGCTGCGGATCGACCCCGCGGGTGTCGCCGGCCCCGAGGCGTACACGCTGTCCGTCGACAGTGACGGTGTCCGCCTGCGCGGCGGCAGCGCGACCGGTGTCTTCTGGGGCGCGCAGACGCTCCGTCAGCTGCTCGGCCCCGACGCCTTCCGCCGGGCGCCGCTGCGCCCCGGCGCCCCGTGGCTGATTCCCGCCTGCGCCATCGAGGACAGCCCCCGGTTCGCCTGGCGCGGCATGATGCTCGACGTGGCACGGCACTTCATGCCCAAGGACGGTGTCCTGCGCTATCTCGACCTGCTCGCCGCCCACAAGCTGAACGTCTTCCACTTCCACCTCACCGACGACCAGGGATGGCGCATCGAGATCAAGCGCTATCCGCGGCTGACGGAGGTCGGCGCCTGGCGCTCCCGTACGAAGTGGGGCCACCGCGCCTCTCCGCTCTGGGACGAGAAGCCGCACGGCGGTTACTACACCCAGGACGACATCCGCGAGATCGTCGCGTACGCCGCCGAGCGTCACATCACCGTCGTCCCCGAGATCGACGTCCCGGGCCACTCGCAGGCCGCCATCGCCGCCTATCCGGAGCTCGGCAACACCGATGTCATCGACACGGCCGCCCTCACCGTCTGGGACACCTGGGGCATCAACCCCAATGTGCTCGCCCCCACGGAGAGTTCGCTGCGCTTCTACGAAGGCGTACTGGAGGAGGTCCTCGCCCTCTTCCCGTCGACCTTCATCCACCTCGGGGGCGACGAGTGCCCCAAGGACCAGTGGAAGGAGTCCGCGGCCGCCCAGGCGAACATCGAAGGGCTGGGGCTCGGCAACGAGGACGAACTCCAGTCCTGGTTCATCCTGCACTTCGACCGCTGGCTCGCCGAGCGCGGCCGGCGTCTCATCGGATGGGACGAGATCCTGGAGGGCGGCCTCGCCCCGGGTGCGGCCGTCTCGTCCTGGCGCGGCTACGCGGCCGGGATCGCCGCGGCCGAGGCAGGCCACGACGTGGTCATGTGCCCCGAGCAGCAGGTGTATCTGGACCACCGGCAGGACGGCGGCGACGACGAGCCGATGCCCATCGGTTACGTCCGCACCCTGGAGGACGTCTACCGCTTCGAGCCCGTGCCGCCGGAGCTGAGCCCCGAGGCCGCCGCCCACGTACTCGGCACCCAGGCCAACGTCTGGACCGAGGTGATGGAGAACCAGAGCCGGGTGGACTACCAGGTGTTCCCGAGGCTCGCGGCCTTCGCGGAAGTCGCCTGGTCGGCGCTGCCGGAACCGGCGGCCCGGGACTTCGCGGACTTCGGCCGGCGGATGGCCGTGCACTACGCCCGACTTGACGCGCTCGGTGTCCAGTACCGCCCGCCCGGCGGCCCGTTGCCCTCGCAGCAGCGGCCCGCCCCCGCCGGGATGGCGCCCGCGGCTCTCGGACGCCCGATCGAGGGGGCGCCCCCAAACGTGTGAGCGTGCGGGCAAGGTGTGTACCGGTTTCCCGGCTCTCCGCCACCATGTACCGCCGGGCCGAACAACTCCGGCAACGGGTGCAGAAGAGAGCTAATCGGCACTTCGCGGCAATCATGCGTGAATGCGGACGTTCAGTCTGGGAAGGGATGGATCTGCCCTTCGCGGACCCTCCCGTCGGGCAGTCCGGAAGATGTGCCAGAGTTGCCTCGTCCGGGCTATGAGCACGTACCGTACGGCGCAACAGGCGGGACAGCCGGGACACCGGGACACCGGGAAGGGGCAGCTGGGTTGACCACGCACGCACCGCAGGCGGCGCAGTCCGTGACGCTGCCGACATCGCTCGACGAGGCTGTGGCGGCACTGACGGCCATGCCTGCCGCCGTCCCCGTCGCGGGCGGCACCGATCTGATGGCGGCCGTGAACTCGGGGCTTCTGCGGCCCACGGGACTTGTCGGACTCGGCAGGATCAGCGAGATCCGCGGCTGGCACTACCAGGACGGCCACGCGCTGCTCGGCGCCGGCCTCACGCACGCCCGGATGGGACGGCCCGACTTCGCCGCGCTCATCCCCGCGCTGGCCGCCGCCGCGCGCGCCGCGGGCCCGCCGCAGATCCGTAACGCCGGCACGCTCGGCGGCAACATCGTCACCGCCGCACCGACCGGCGACGCGCTGCCCGTGCTGGCCGCGCTGGAGGCCACCCTGGTCGTCGCGGGGCCGGACGGCTCCCGCCGCGAGACCCCGGTGTCGCATCTGCTCGCGGGCCGGGACATGCTCCAGCCCGCCGAACTCGTGGGCTTCGTACGGGTACCGCTGCTGCACGCGCCCCAGGTCTTCCTCAAGGCCACCGGGCGTACCGGCCCCGGCCGCGCCACCGCTTCGGTCGCGGTGGTCCTCGATCCGGCCAGGCGCGGTGTGCGCTGCGCGGTGGGAGCCGTCGCGCCGATGCCGCTGCGGCCGATGGAGGCCGAGCAGTGGATCGCCTCGCTCATCGACTGGGACGGCGAACGCGGGCTGGCGCAGGAGGCGCTCACCGCCTTCGGCGAGTACGTCGCCGCCGCCTGCATCCCCGACGCGGCGCCGCCCCCCGACGGGGGAGAGGCGCAGCCGCTGCCCCCGGCCGTACTGCACTTGCGGCGGACCGTCGCCGCACTGGCCCGGCGAGCACTGGGGAGGGCACTGTCGTGACGACCAACGACGACCGGGGCGGCTGGCAGCCGGTCCCGCAGGGCGGTGAGTACGACGCCGAGGCCACCGCATTCGTACAACTGCCGGAGGGCATGGACGCATCCAGCACCCCGCTGGCCGCGCCCGGCCACGGGTACGTACCGCCGATGATCCTGCCGCTGACCCCGGCAGCGGGCACGGACCCGGCCGCCACCGGGCAGTGGACGGTGCCGCAGGCGCCGGAGCAGGCGGATCCGTCCCATCAGCCGCACCAGTCCGACCAGCCCTACGCATCCGACCAGCCCTACGCATCCGGCCAGCCCTACGCGTCCGGCCGGCCTTACCCGTCCGGCCAGTCCCACCAGCCCTACCCGTCCCAGCACGTGCCGGAGACGCCGTACTGGCCGGAGCCCGTGCAGGATCCGCACGCCGGTCCGGGGTACCCGCAGGAGCCGATGGCCACGGGCCAGTGGACGTTCGGCGACGCGCAGGACTCACCCGTCGCTGAACAGCCGCACCAGCCGCAGCAACAGCCGCACCCGCAGCAGCACCAGCCGCACCAGCAGCACGGCGGGGATCTCACCGGCCAGTGGACGATCCCGGTCGCCGAGGGGGACGTCCCCGAGGAGTCCGGTGAGTACACCGCCTCCTCGCTGGCGCGCCCGGCCACGCTGCCCGGTGGTGCGCGCGCGCCCTGGGCCGTACCGGTGGAGCCCGAGCCGGACCACGGCACTCCGGCCGATGGCACCCCCGTACCGCAGGACGAGCACGAGACGGGCGCCGAGCCGCCCGCACCCGCCGGGGACGGACACGGAACTGCGGCTGGAGAGCCTGACGTTCCGGGGGCCGGTTACGGAACCGGCCACGACCACGACGGATCCGCCGGGCACGGTGGCGAGCACGGCGCGCACGACCCCCGGGACCCGCGCGAGGCCCAGCCCCAAGCCCAGACCCAAGCCCCGCATCCCGCACCGGACCGGCACGACGTCCCGGCCCCCCGCGCGGCCGAGTTCGACGCGGCGCCCGGGGCAGGCCCGGAGACCGCTCCTCCCGCAGCCGGTCCCGGTGGTGCGCACCCCGACGCGGTGCACCCCGCTGCCGCGCACACGGACCCCGTGCACACCGACCCCGTGCGCACCGACCCCGTGCGCACGGACACCGTGCACACCGATGCTGTGGTCTCCGACGCCGTGGTCGCCGAGCCCGGCACGGAAGTCCCCGGCGTGGAAGTCCCCGGTACGGAAGTCCCCGGCGCGCTGCCCGCAGCCGACGCGGTCCCCGCCGCCTGGGGCGAGCACACCCCCACCTCGTACGTCCTGCGCGTGAACGGCACCGACCGCCCCGTCACCGACGCCTGGATCGGCGAGTCGCTGCTCTACGTCCTGCGCGAGCGCCTCGGTCTCGCGGGCGCCAAGGACGGCTGCTCGCAGGGCGAGTGCGGTGCCTGCAACGTCCAGGTGGACGGCCGGCTCGTCGCCTCCTGCCTGGTTCCCGCCGCCACCGCAGCCGGTTCCGAGGTCCGTACGGTCGAGGGCCTCGCCGTCAACGGCGAACCCTCCGACGTGCAGCGCGCGCTCGCCGAGTGCGGAGCCGTCCAGTGCGGTTTCTGCATCCCGGGCATGGCCATGACGGTCCATGACCTCCTGGAGGGCAACCACGCCCCCACCGAACTCGAAACCAGACAAGCCCTGTGCGGCAACCTCTGCCGCTGCTCCGGCTACCGGGGTGTGCTGGACGCGGTGGGCGAGGTGGTCGCCGGGCGCGCGGAGGCGGGCGCCGCGTCCGAAGAGGCCCGTATCCCGCACCAGGCAGCACCCGGCTCCGGCAGTATGCAGCCGGACAACCCGCAGCAGCATGACGGAGGCATGGCGTGAGCAGCGACGCGGCCACCGCGGCCACCGCGAAGTCCCCTGAGGCGGACGGCCCGGAGGAGGAGCAGCCCGCGCACGGGCTCGGCGCGTCCCTCCCGCCGGCCGACACCCGCGCGAAGACCGAGGGCACCTTCCCCTACGCGTCCGACCTGTGGGCCGAGGGCCTTCTCTGGGCCGCCGTACTGCGCTCCGCGCACCCGCACGCCCGGATCCTCTCCATCGACACGTCCGAGGCGTCCGCGATGCCCGGCGTCCACGCGGTGGTCACGCACGCCGACATCCCCGGCGACGCCGCGCACGGACGCACGGTCGCCGACCGCCCCGTCTTCGCGTCCGAACTGGTCCGCCACCACGGCGAGGCCATCGCCGCGGTCGCCGCCGACCATCCGGACACCGCCCGGCTCGCCGCGGCCGCCATCGCGGTCGAGTACGAGGTGCTGGAGCCGGTCACCGACCCGGAGCAGGCGTTCGAGGCCGAACCGCTGCACCCCGACGGCAATTTGATCCGCCACATCCCGCTGCGGTTCGGCGACCCGGACATCACCGGCGAGGTCATCGTCGAGGGCCTCTACCGGATCGGCCGCCAGGACCCGGCGCCCATCGGCGCCGAGGCCGGGCTCGCCGTGCCCCGGCCCGACGGCGGTGTCGAGATCTACACCGCGTCCACCGACCCGCACACCGACCGCGACCTGGCCGCCGCCTGCTTCGGCCTGGAGCCCGACCGGGTCAAGGTCGTGGTGACCGGAGTGCCCGGCGCGACCGGCGACCGCGAGGACACCAGCTTCCAGCTCCCGCTCGGTTTGCTCGCGCTGAAGACCGGCTGCCCGGTCAAGCTGGCCGCGACCCGCGAGGAGTCCTTCCTCGGCCACGCCCACCGCCACCCGACCCTGCTGCGCTACCGCCACCACGCGGACGCCGAAGGCCGCCTGGTGAAGGTCGAGGCGCAGATCCTGCTGGACGCGGGCGCGTACGCCGACGCCTCGTCCGAATCGCTGGCGGCTGCCGTCTCGTTCGCCTGCGGTCCCTACGTCGTCCCGCACGCCTTCATCGAGGGCTGGGCGGTCCGTACGAACAACCCGCCGTCCGGCCATGTCCGCGGCGAGGGTGCGCTCCAGGTCTGCGCCGCATACGAGGGCCAGATGGACAAGCTCGCGGCCAGGCTCTCCCTCGATCCGGCCGAACTGCGGCTGCGCAATGTACTGGCCACCGGCGATCTGCTGCCCACCGGACAGTCCATCACCTGCCCGGCCCCGGTCGCCGAACTCCTGCGTTCCGTCAAGGACTTCCCGCTGCCCGCGCTGCCCAAGGACACCCCCGAGGGCGACTGGCTGCTGCCCGGAGGACTTGAGGGCGCGGGCGAGCCGGGCGCGGTGCGCCGCGGCGTCGGCTACGCGCTGGGCATGGTCCACATGCTCGGCGCCGAGGGCGCCGACGAGGTCTCCACGGCCACGGTCAAGGTCCACGACGGGGTCGCCACGGTCATCTGTGCCGCCGTCGAGACCGGCCAGGGCTTCTCCACGCTGGCCCGGCAGATCGTGCAGGACACCCTCGGCATCGAGGAGGTCCATGTCGCGTCCGTCGACACCGACCAGCCCCCGGCCGGGCCCGCCACGCACGGCAGGCACACCTGGGTCTCCGGCGGCGCCGTGGAGCGGGCGGCGAAGATGGTCCGCACCCAGCTGCTCCAGCCGCTGGCCCACCAGTTCGGGATGTCCACCGAACTGCTCCAGATCGCCGACGGCAAGATCACCTCGTACGACGGGGTGCTCTCCACGACGGTCACCGAGGCCATGGACGGCAAGGAACTCTGGGCGACGGCCCAGTGCCGTCCGCATCCGACCGAGCCGCTCGACGAGTCGGGCCAGGGCGACGCCTTCGTCGGCCTCGCCTTCTGCGCGATCCGCGCGGTGGTGGACGTCGACATCGAACTGGGCTCGGTCCGGGTCGTGGAGATGGCCGTCGCCCAGGACGTCGGCCGGGTCCTCAACCCCCGGCTGCTGGCCTCCCGTATCGAGGCGGGCGTCACGCAGGGCGTCGGCGCGGCCCTCACCGAGAACCTCCGTACGACGCGGGGCGTGGTCCGCCACCCGGACCTGACCGGATACGCGCTCCCCACGTCCCTGGACACACCGGACATCCGCATCGTGAAACTCATCGAGGAGCGCGACGTGGTGGCCCCGTTCGGCGCGAAGGCGGCGAGCGCGGTGCCGGTGGTCACGTCTCCGGCCGCGGTGGCGGCGGCGGTACGGGCGGCGACCGGCCGCCCGGTGAGCCGGCTCCCGATCCGGCCACAGGCCGCGGTGGTCACGGGCTGAGCAAGGGCCGGTCTTCCTGCGGCAGTTGAGGGCTGGGGGCGGCTCAGGCAGTTGAGCTGCTCCCCGCCGCAGCACACCGCCCCCCGTCCCGCCCATGGTTCGCGCCCACGTCACACATATGGGCATAGCGCGCGTTCCGGAGGATGCCCGTTCCCGCGCAGGGGTAGTGCTGCTCTGATCAGCGACCTCATGGGAAAGGCCGAACGTCAGTGTCAGCAAAGCCTTTTGAACTGCCGGAGTTCTACCTGCCGCATCCGGCCAGGCTGAATCCCCATCTCGAAGAGGCGAGAGCCCACACCAAGCGGTGGGCCAGGGGCATGGGAATGCTGGAGGGATCGGGGGTCTGGGACGAGCGCGACCTCGACGCCCACGACTACGCCCTGCTCTGCGCCTACACCCACCCGGACTGCGGCGGACCCGAGCTGTCGCTCGTGACCGACTGGTACGTGTGGGTGTTCTTCTTCGACGACCACTTCCTGGAGCTGTTCAAGCGGTCGCAGGACCGGCAGGGCGGCAAGGCGTATCTGGACCGGCTGCCCGCCTTCATGCCGATGGATCTGGCCGACGGGTTCCCCGAGCCGCAGAACCAGGTGGAAGCGGGCCTGGCCGACCTCTGGGCGCGCACCGTCCCCGGTATGTCGATGGAGTGGCGGGAACGTTTCGCCGTGAGCACAGAGAACCTGCTCAACGAGTCCCTCTGGGAACTCTCCAACATCAACGCGGGGCGGGTCTCCAACCCCGTCGAGTACATCGAGATGCGGCGCAAGGTCGGCGGCGCGCCCTGGTCGGCCGGGCTCATCGAGTACGCGACGGGTGCGGAGGTGCCCGTGGTCATCGCGGGATCGCGCCCGCTGCGCGTGCTGAAGGACACGTTCTCGGACGCCGTGCATCTGCGCAACGACCTCTTCTCGTACGAGCGGGAGATCCAGGAGGAGGGCGAACTCAGCAACGGGGTCCTGGTCCTTGAGACCTTCCTCGGCTGCACCACCCAGGAGGCGGCGGAGGCGGTCAACGATCTGCTCACCGCGCGGCTCCATCAGTTCGAGAACACCTTCTTCACCGAACTCGGCCCGCTCTTCGCCGAGTTCGGCGTCGGGCCGGAGGGTGTGGCCGACACGCTCACCTATGCGAAGGGGCTCCAGGACTGGCAGTCCGGCGGCCATGAGTGGCACCTGCGCTCCAGCCGCTACATGAACGACGGCGGTGCGGTGGCGGAATCGGCACCGGCTCTGCCGCTCGGGCCGCTGGGGCTCGGCACGTCCGCCGCGGACATCAAACGGCTCATGGGGAAGACGGGGGCCGCCCGGCTGCGCAACCATCTGCATGTGCCGCACCAGCACGTCGGACCGTCCCGGCTCCCGGACTTCGACATGCCGTTCGAGCTCTCGCTCTCGCCGCATCTGGAGACCGCGCGGCGCCATCTCGTCGCATGGGCGCACCGGGTGCGGATGCTCGACGACATCTGGGACGAGCGGCTGCTCACCGGTTACGACTTCCCGCTCTGTGCCGCGGGCATGGACCCGGACGCCACCGCGGACGAACTGGACCTCGCGTCCGGCTGGCTGGCCTGGGGGACGTACGCCGACGACTACTTCCCGCTGGTGTACGGGCGGGCCCGCGACCTCGCGGGCGCGAAGGTGCAGAACGAGCGGTTCTCGCTCCTCATGCCGCTGGAGGGGGAGGAGGCGCCCCCGCCGGAGAACGTCATGGAGCGGGCGCTGGCCGACCTGTGGGCACGCACGGCGGCCCCGATGGACGGCGCCGCGCGCCGCGCTTTCCGTACGGCGGTGGAGAAGATGACGGCCGCCTGGCTCTGGGAGCTCGCCAACCAGGCGCAGCACCGCATCCCGGAACCGGTCGACTACATCGAGATGCGCCGGATGACCTTCGGCTCCGATCTGACGATGTCCCTGGCCAGGCTCGGCCACGGGCACCGGATCCCGGACGAGGTCTTCCGCAGCGGGCCGGTGAAGTCGCTGGAGAGCTCGGCCGCGGACTACGCCTGCCTGATGAACGACGTCTTCTCGTACCAGAAGGAGATCGAGTTCGAGGGGGAGGTGCACAACGCCGTCCTGGTCGTCCAGGCGTTCTTCACCGTCGACTACCCGACCGCGCTGGCCATGGTCGATGACCTGATGGTGTCGCGTATGCGGCAGTTCCGGCATGTGGCCGAGCACGAGATCCCGGTCGTCTGCGAGGACTTCGGGCTCGACGACGCGACCCGCGACGCGCTGGGGAGCTATGTGCGGGAGCTGGAGGACTGGATGGCGGCCATCCTGAACTGGCACCGCGGGACCCGCAGGTACGCGGAGGCCGATCTGCTCGCGGGCGGGCCCGGCTCCCGCTTGCTGCCGGCTGTTCCGTCGGGTTTCGGCATGGCGGCACTGGGGCTGGCGGAGCTGGTCAGCCGGGGGTGAGGCGGCGGCTGCGCGCCTGGAGAGCAGGGGGACGCCCGGACGCCCGGACGCCTGGAGGGGGCGTCCGGGCCCGCGCGGTACCCGGACGCCACTGCCGCATGTCGGGTTTGCGGCATATTTCCTATAGTGGGCTGAGTCCCGCACCCCGATGAGGAGTCAGTCGCATGAGCAATCTGTTTGTCGTCGCCTACGACGACGTCGCCACCGCCAACCAGGTCCGCGACAAGGTCGTGACGCTGAGCCGCCAGCACCTCATCGACCTGGAGGACGTGGTCGTGGTCGAGCGCCGCGAATCCGACGGCAAGATCAAGCTGCACCAGGGCATGAACCTCACTGCGGCCGGAGCGACCGGAGGTGCGCTCTGGGGCGGGCTCATCGGGATGCTCTTCCTCGCGCCGCTGCTCGGCGCGGCCGTCGGAGCCGCGGCGGGCGCGGCGGGCGGAGCCGTCAGCGACGCCGGGGTGAACGACGACTTCATGCGCGAGGTCAGCCAGAACCTCCGCCCGGGGAGCGCGGCGCTCTTCGCACTGGCCAAGTCGGAAGCGGTCGACAAGGTAGTGGCGGAACTGGCGCCGTTCGGCGGCCAGCTGGTCCAGACGTCGCTCTCGACGGAGGACGAGGAGCACCTGAAGTCGATGGTCCAGGCGGCCCGGGGCGGCGGGAGGGAACAGCCGACGACGCGGCCGGAGACATCTGCGGCACCGGCCGAGGGTACGGAGCAGCGGCCGACGACGCGGCCGGAGGCCTGAGGGCCGGGACACCCGGAGGGGCCCGGCGTCCGGTCAGGCGGCCGGCACTTCCCGGCAGCCCGCGGCGGGTACGACCCGGGTGTCGATGGTGACGCCGCCACGCGGCCGCCCGCCGGCGATATCCGCCGCCCGCAGGCAGAAGTGCACCCACATGTTGAACTGGATCTCCTTGGACACCCGGAGCCGGCAGTACAGCAGGTCCGCCAGCCGGTCGCCCGCCCGGGACCAGGCCTCGATCTCGAAGGCGAGCAGTTCTCCTTCGTCCCTGGCCCGGAACTCGATCTGACCCGCTTCGAGATGGCCCCGCAGCGTGCCGAACCTGAACGACGTCGCGTCCTGGTGGAGTACGCGTACGGGCCCGTCCCACGGTCCGGGCATCCGCACCCGGTATTCGTCGCCCGTTCGCACGGTTCCGGTGCGGCCGGCCGTCTTGTGGAACACCGCGGCGCCACGCGGGGCTGCTTGGTTGAGGTCGGCCATGACGGAGCCCATCAGCTCCCGCGGACTCATCCCGCTGCCGTCGATCAGGACGGAGAAGCGCCGGTGGAGCATCGGTCCGGAGCCGTCCTCCAGGCGCTTGCTGTGCCGGTCGGCCAACTCGGCGGGCACCACGGGCGGCAGGTCGCTGCTGCCGCCCGCCTCCTCGCTGCGGTGCAGCGCGCGGATCCGCCAGAGGTAGTTCCAGGACATGATCGCCACCCCGGCGGGGAACCGCGCGACAGTCCCGAGACGGCGCCGACGGGACAGCTGCCACGGTTGCTCGGTATGCGCTGACGTCATACGGTTCACGATACGGGCAAACTGCACAGTTCATCTTCTTCTGTACTTTTTTGCTGCTTCGGCGGGAGGCTGGGAGGTACGGTGCGGATTTCGCGGTTGCTGCGACGCGCGGGTGTGTCCAGTGCGTACATGGAGGCGGCGTCCATGGCCGGGGTGGCGGTCTGTATCGGGTTCTGGATGCGCGCCAAGGGCTACGACCAGGATGAGCGGGGCAACGCGGAGCGACGGGCGCTTTTCGTCGGTCTCTGGCCCGCCACGCTGTGGCTCATGAGCCAGTCCATCAGCGCAATCGAGCGAATCGAGCAGACCGGCCGGACCGGGCAGTCCCGTTGAGGGGCGCCGATGCTGCGTGAAAGGCGACTCCACGGTGAGGACGCCGCCTCGGCGCTGCGTTCCCTGAAAGGCCGTACGGTCAACTACGCCCTCCCGCCCGGCCGTACGCCCGCGCGGGAGGAGGGCTGGCACGTCGACTCGCTCCGCCGGCCGCTCGCCCGTGAGCGGCCGGGCGACCCGGAGCCGGGCGGGGCCTGGGACATCGCCTGCCGGCTCGTGCGCGACTACCAGTTCCCCGCACCTGGCATCCTCCGTGCGCTCTACCGCCGCGACGACGCGCTGCTCGGGCGGAACATCCTGCTGGAGGGGCGCTTCCTCGGCCTCCGCTTCGACATGGGGGTCAGGATCACGTCGGTCACCGACGACCTGCGCGGTACGGGGGACACCGCGCAGCGGGTCTGGGGCTGGGGCTACCAGACGCTCGACGGACATCTGGAGGAGGGAGAACTGCTCTACCAGGTCATCAAGTACCCGCACACGGGGGCTGTCGAGTTCCTGATCACCGGCTACTCCCGGCGGGCGGCAATCCGTAACCCGGTCGTCCGCGCGGGCTTCGTCCTGTTCGGCCGTATGACTCAGTGCCGCTTCTACCGTGCCAGCGCGGACCGGCTCCACGACCTCACCTGCGCCGAACTCCGGGGCGCCCCACCGGCGGACCCTCAGCCCTCCCCGGCGGGCAGGGGTCTCGTCGTTGTCCCGAGCGGCTCGGAGGCCGTCCGGCCATAGCGGCGCAGAGGCCGTGGCGGGAATCGAACCCGCGTGCTGTGTCTTTCGGGGGGCGACCCCCGTGCCCCCAGCCCGAATGATCGGGGCAGAGGGGGCTCGGTATGTACGCAGAGGCCGTGGCGGGAATCGAACCCGCGTAACTCGCTTTGCAGGCGAGCCCCTCAACCACTCGGGCACACGGCCACGTCACCGGAACCGCTCCGTTCGTCCGCCCGGAACCGATCCAGTACGCCGACCGTAGGCTCCCCCGCGCCACCGCCTCAAGGCCGCGGGCGGTCCCGCAACGTGACTGCCACACCCCGTTCACGGTCGTACGACCAACGGACCAGACCGGCCCCACCCTCCGACAGGGTCCATCCGGCAGTTCGCCCCTTACTGTGGACCCATGACCGCCCTGGAACCCCGCGACGCCGAGGTCGCAGCCCCCGACCTGCCCGACGGCACTTCCACCCCCGCGGCCGGCGGGATCCTCGGCAGCGCGCACCGGGCGCTCAGCATCGGCATCGTCACCGTCGTCCTGCTCATCGCCTTCGAGGCGACCGCGGTCGGCACCGCGATGCCCGTCGCCGCCCGGGAGTTGCACGGGGTCGCGCTCTACGCCTTCGCGTTCTCCGCGTACTTCACCACCTCGCTCTTCGCGATGGTCCTCTCCGGCCAGTGGGCCGACCGGAACGGGCCGCTGCGGCCCCTCGCCACCGGCATCGCCGCCTTCGCGGCCGGACTGCTGCTCTCCGGTACGGCGTCCTCGATGTGGATCTTCGTGGCCGGTCGCGCGGTGCAGGGTCTCGGCGGCGGGCTGGTCATCGTCGCGCTGTACGTCGTCGTCAGCCGCGCCTACCCGGAGCGGCTGCGGCCCTCGATCATGGCGGCCTTCGCCGCGAGCTGGGTGATCCCCTCCGTGGTCGGCCCGCTCGCGGCCGGCACGGTCACCGAACACCTCGGCTGGCGCTGGGTCTTCATCGCCATCCCGGTCCTGGTGGTGCCGCCGCTCGCCCTCGCGCTGCCCGCGATCCGCCGGAAGGCGGCGGGCCCGGCCGACCCCTCCGTACCGCCGCCCGCCTTCGACCGGCGGCGCATCCGCCTCGCGCTCGGGATCTCGGTGGGGGCCGGGCTGCTCCAGTACGCGGGCCAGGACCTGCGGTGGCTTTCGCTGGTCCCGGCCGTGGCGGGCGCGGCGCTGCTGGTCCCCGCGGTGCTCGGGCTGCTGCCGCGCGGCACCTGCCGGGCGGCGCGCGGGCTGCCTTCCGTGGTGCTGCTGCGAGGGGTCGCCGCGGGGTCGTTCATCGCCGCCGAGAGCTTCGTACCGCTGATGCTGGTCACCCAGCGCGGACTCTCGCCGACGCTGGCCGGGCTCTCACTGGCGGCCGGCGGCGGGACCTGGGCGCTCGGCTCGTTCGTACAGTCCCGGCCGCGCATGGAGCCGTACCGGCAGCGGCTGATGGTCATCGGCATGATCCTCGTGGCGGCGGCCATCCTGACCGCGCCGAGTGTCCTGATCCATTCCGTCCCGGCCTGGACGGTCGCGGTGGCGTGGGCGTTCGGCTGCTACGGCATGGGCACGGTCATCGCGTCGACGAGCGTGATGATGCTGAAGCTGTCGGCCCCGGAGGAGGCGGGCGCGAACTCGGCCGCCCTCCAGATGTCCGACGGCCTCTCGAACGTCCTGATGCTCGCGGCAGGCGGCGCGGCCTTCGCGGCGCTGGGCGGGGGAGCGGTGGGCGCCCTGCACGACGGGGCGTCGGCACCGCACCCGGCGGCGTTCGCGGCGGTGTTCCTGCCGATGGCGGCGGTGGCGCTGGCGGGGGCCTGGGTGGCTACGCGGGTGCGGACAAGGGTGGAGTGACACCGAGTGGTACCACGTAGTACCATCCAGCACATGGCTGGACTGAATCTGCGTTTCACCGACGAAGAGCTCGACATGCTGCGTGAGCGTGCGGCAGCAGAAGGCCGCAGCATGCAGGTCTTCGCGCACGATGCCGTCATCGCTGCCATGAACGAGCATTCCCGGCTCTTCAATGAGGCAGCCGACCACGTTCTCGCGGCAAGTACCGAGCTGAACCGCCGGCTCGCCTGATGCACTACCTGACTCTCCCCGAGTTGCTGAATCTCGCGCAGCGGCTGGGGGCGGACGAGGTGCGCGACTACGGTCTGCTCGACTCCGCCCTGGCCCGTCCGCAGTCGAGCGTCTTCGGGCAGGACGCGTATCCCGATGTCTGGCACAAGGCCGCCGCGCTGATGGAGTCGCTGGCCCGTAATCACGCACTGGTCGACGGTAATAGGCGCATTGCGTGGTACGCGACCTGGGTGTTCCTCCATATGAACGGGCATCCCCTGGACGCTGGATTCGATGTGGACGAAGCGGAGCGGTTCGTGCTGGATGTCTGTCAGGGCCTGCTCGACGTGCCCAAGATCGCTGGGCAGCTGCCCGGCTTCGCCGCGCGCTGAGCCACGCCACGGCTGACCCCGGTAGGGTGGCCCGGTTGTCGTACCGCCGCCCCGTGCACCTCTGAGATCCGACGGAGACCGTGACTACTACCGCCTCCCACCACCTCTCACCCGCCTTCCCCGGCCGCGCCCCCTGGGGCACCGCCAGCAAGCTGCGTGCCTGGCAGGAAGGCGCCCTGGAGCGTTACCTCCATGAGCAGCCCCGTGACTTCCTCGCGGTCGCGACCCCCGGCGCAGGGAAGACCACCTTCGCGCTGACCCTCGCGTCCTGGCTGCTGCACCACCACGTCGTGCAGCAGATCACCGTCGTCGCGCCGACGGAGCATCTGAAGAAGCAGTGGGCGGAGGCCGCGGCCCGGATAGGGATCAAGCTCGACCCGGACTACAGCGCGGGCCCCCTGAGCAAGGAGTACGACGGCATCGCGGTCACCTACGCCGGTGTCGGCGTGCGCCCGATGCTGCACCGCAACCGCTGCGAGCAGCGCAAGACCCTCGTGATCCTGGACGAGATCCACCACGCGGGCGACAGCAAGTCCTGGGGCGAGGCGTGCCAGGAGGCGTTCGACCCGGCGACCCGGCGGCTCGCGCTGACCGGTACGCCGTTCCGCTCGGACACCAATCCGATCCCCTTCGTCGCGTACGAGGAGGGCAACGACGGTATCCGGCGCTCCTCCGCCGACTACACGTACGGCTACGGCAACGCGCTCGCCGACGGCGTCGTCCGCCCCGTGATCTTCCTCAGCTACAGCGGCAACATGCGCTGGCGCACCAAGGCCGGCGACGAGATCGCCGCCCGGCTCGGCGAACCGATGACCAAGGACGCGATCGGCCAGGCCTGGCGCACCGCGCTCGCGCCGACCGGTGAGTGGATCCCGAACGTGCTGCGCGCCGCCGACCAGCGCCTCACCGAGGTCCGCAAGGGCATCCCGGACGCCGGCGGTCTGGTCATCGCCTCCGACCAGGACACCGCCCGCGAGTACGCGAAGATCCTCCGGAAGATCACCGGTGACCGGCCGGCCGTCGTGCTCTCCGACGAGAAGGCCGCGTCGAAGAAGATCGACCAGTTCGCCGCCGACGAGTCCCGCTGGATGGTCGCGGTCCGGATGGTGTCGGAAGGCGTCGACGTACCGCGCCTCGCCGTCGGCGTGTACGCCACCACCATCTCGACACCGCTCTTCTTCGCCCAGGCCGTGGGGCGTTTCGTACGCTCCCGCAGGCGCGGCGAGACCGCTTCCGTCTTCGTGCCGACGATTCCGATGCTCCTCGACTTCGCGAACGAGATGGAGGTCGAACGGGACCACGTACTCGACAAACCCAAGAAGGGCAGCGACGAGGAGAACCCGTTCGCGGAGGAGGACAAGCTCCTCGCCGACGCGGAGAAGCTGGAGGACGAGGAGACCGAGGAGCAACTGCCCTTCGAGGCACTGGAATCCGACGCGGTCTTCGACCGGGTGCTGTACGACGGCGCTGAGTTCGGGATGCAGGCGCACCCGGGCAGCGAGGAGGAGCAGGACTACCTCGGTATCCCCGGCCTGCTGGAACCGGACCAGGTGCAGCTGCTGCTCCAGAAGCGGCAGACCCGGCAGATCGCGCACAGCCGCCAGAAGCCGGCCGAGGAGGCCGACCTCCTGGAGAAGGCCGCCGAAGCGCGCCCGGTCGTCACGCACAAGCAGCTGCTGGAACTGCGCAAGCAGCTCAACACGATGGTCTCGGCCTACACCCACCAGAGCGGCAAACCGCACGGGGTGATCCACACGGAGCTGCGCCGCACCTGCGGGGGCCCGCCGAGCGCGGAGGCCACGGCAGGCCAGCTGAAGGAACGCATCGCGAAGGTCCAGGAGTGGGCCACGCGGATGCGGTGACGCGCGGGCGCACCGTCTGCGCCGCACGCCGGGCCGACGCCGTGACAGGCGCCGCCCGGCGGGTGGGCGCCGTGGCCTCGCTGCCGTTCGGATGCCGCTGCTGGAACCGGATCAGGCAGGGCTGTCCCCCGGCCGCCAAGTAGCTTCTTGACTCTCACACTGTGTCAGGCGGTCAGCTCGGAGACACCATGTTCACCATCGGAGACTTCGCCCGGCATGGCCGCGTCTCGGTCCGGATGCTGCGTCACTACGACGCAACCGGACTGCTGCGACCGGCTCACGTCGACCCCGTCAGCAGCTATCGCTACTACACCGCCACCCAGCTCGCCCGCCTCAACCGGATCGTCGCGCTCAAGGACCTCGGATTCACTCTCCAGCAGGTCCAGGACATCGTGGACGAGAAGGTCGGCCTTGAGGAACTGCGCGGCATGCTGCGGCTGCGACAGGCCGAACTGGAGACCGCAATGGCTGCCGCAGGAGCACGGCTGATCCAGGTCGAGGCGAGGCTCCGAGCGATCGAGAGCGAGGGGCACATGCCCACGAACGACGTTGTCATCAAGAGCGTCCCTTCCGTCCGGGTGGCGGAACTGACCGCGACCGCCGCGAGTTTCGAGCCCGAGGACATCGGCCCGGTCATCGGGCCGCTCTACGACGAGCTGTTCCGGTGCCTGGGGTCGGCGGGTATCACCCCCGCGGGCCCCGGCGTCGCGTACTACGAGGACGCTCCGGAGGGCGGAGGCAGGATCAGCGTCCACGCCGCCGTCCAGGTCTCCGCCCCTCTCCAGGACGGCGCCTTCCGGATCCTCGATCTGCCGTCCCTCGACCAGGCAGCGACCATCGTGCACCGCGGTTCGATGGACACCGTGCTCCCCACCGCTCAGGCCCTGGCCCGCTGGATCGACGCCAACCATCACCAGTCGACCGGATACCCCCGCGAGATCAACCTGGAGTGCCCGGAAAATCGTGACGACTGGGTGACGGAACTGCAGGCACCGGTGGCATGAGGTTCCGCTGCCAACCGCAACAGGCGGTCGGCGCGGAAGTGGCCCGGGAGTTGAAGGTAAAAGGTCGGCATAAAGAGATTGAAGGTAAAGGCACGAGATCCGGTCGCGAACTTCGACCTTTTCGCTATAAACGGGGCAAGCCTCGCACCGACTGCCCGGATTCTGGACTTACCCTTCCGCTGAGCGGACCAGCTCGCTACTGTCCCGGCAACGCATACGCCCCGTGGCAGAGCCGCCGCGGAGCGCATCCGGTGCCCTGGCCTGCCGGCGGCCGCTGCGCGCGCGTCGCCGACGGGAACCGGCGTCGTGACGTCCGTGGTGAGCCGCCGCGACTACCACGTAAGGAGTGGGCGTCGTGACCGCCGAGACTTCTCAGACGCTCGACAGGGGACTCCGCGTCCTCAAGCTGCTTGCAGACACCGACCACGGCCTGACCGTCACCGAATTGTCCAACAAACTCGGGGTCAACCGCACCGTGGTCTACCGACTGCTCGCCACATTGGAACAGCACACCCTGGTCCGCCGCGACCTGGGGGGCCGTGCCCGGGTCGGGCTCGGTGTGCTGCGCCTGGGCCGCCAGGTGCACCCGCTCGTCAGGGAAGCGGCGCTGCCCGCGCTCCGCTCGCTCGCCGAGGACATCGGCGCGACGGCGCACCTCACCCTTGTCGACGGTTCGGACGCGCTCGCCGTCGCGGTGGTCGAACCGACGTGGACGGACTACCACGTGGCGTACCGGGCGGGCTTCCGGCACCCGCTGGACCGGGGTGCGGCCGGGCGCGCGATCCTCGCGTCCCGGCAGGGGCTGCCCGACGGGCCCGGCTACACGCTCACCCACGGCGAACTGGAGGCGGGCGCGAGTGGCGCCGCCGCGCCGCTGGTCGGGGTGACCGGGGTGGAGGGGAGCGTGGGCGTGGTGATGCTCGCCGACTCCATACCGGAGCGGGTGGGGCCGCGCGTGGTCGACGCGGCGCGGGAGGTCGCGGAGGCGCTGCGGTGACACGGCCGCGGTGATTCGGCCGCGGTGAGGTGCGGGTGCCCGCCCCCCCCAGTGCCGGGCGGGCCTGATTTGCCCCGCCCGGTAGATTGGCTCCGTGCTCCTCCGCAATCCGCGCTCCCGTGTCCTCGCCGTCTGTGGCGTTCTGGTGCTTGCCCTGTTCGGTACGGCCGCCTTCGCGCCGCTGCCGTTCTCGGTGGCGCAGCCGGGGCTGACCGCCAATGTGCTCGGCGACAACAAGGGGCAGCCCGTGATCAGCATCACAGGCGCAGCCGTACGGAAGACGTCCGGCCAGTTGCGGATGGTGACCATCGAGGCGACCGGTCCTTCCACCGACGTGGATCTGGGGCAGGCGGTCGACGGCTGGTTCCGTACCGACCGGGCGGTCATGCCGCGCGACGCCGTCTACCCGGGCGGCGGCAGCGACGCCCAGATCGAGAAGCACAACCTCGCCGAGATGAAGGGCTCGCAGGACTCCGCGACCGAGGCCGCGCTCTCCTACCTCGGCGACAGCTCCGACAAGGTCAAAGTGACCCTGCACCTCGCGGACGTCGGCGGACCCAGCGCCGGGCTGCTCTTCTCGCTCGGCATCGTCGACAAGCTGGACGGTGACGGTGCGGGCGGCGACCTCACCGGCGGCCGGAACATCGCCGGTACGGGCACGATCGACGCCTCCGGGAAGGTCGGCGCGGTCGGGGGAGTGGCGCTGAAGACGCAGTCCGCCGCCCGGGACGGGGCCTCCGTCTTCCTCGTGCCGAAGGCCGAGTGCTCGGACGCCAAGTCCGGGCTTCCGCACGGGCTGCGGCTGATCCCGGTCACCACGCTCAAGGGCACTGTGTCGATCCTGCAGACCCTGCAGAAGGGCGGCTCGGTCCCCAGCTGCTGACCGGGCCGGAGCGCTGTTGACCGGGCCAGGGGTGTTGACCGCCCCGGGTTCCTGTTCCTGCCGGTTCAGGTTCCGGTCCTGCCCGCTTCACCCTTCGGGGCCCCTTCCCCGGCTCGCCTGCTCCACCAGCGGGATGATCCGCAGAGGGACAGGGTTTTCCATGACGATCGCCGTAGAGGCGCGCACGATGCCATCGAAACCCACCACCAGGTCGATCACCCGTTGGAGGTCCGCGTTCGACCGGGCCACCAGACGGCAGAGCATGTCGCCGTGGCCGGTCGTGGTGTGCAGTTCGAGCACCTCGGGCACCCCGTCCAAGTGCGCCCGCACATCGGCGCCTTGCCCCTGTTTGATCTCCAGCGTCGCGAAGGCGGTCACCGGATAGCCGAGGGCGGCCGGGTCGACATCGGGGCCGAACCCCCGGATTACTCCATGCGACTGGAGCCGGTCGAGCCGCGCCTGTACGGTCCCGCGCGCCACGCCGAGCCGCCGTGACGCCTCCAGCACCCCGATCCGGGGCTCACGGGCCAGCAGCACGATCAGCCGGCCGTCCAGTGCGTCGATGCTCACGCTTCACTCCCGCCGTTGGCGGATGCCACCGTTCTGTGGTCACCCTGTACAGATGGACCGCTCATCCTGGTCCCGCACTGCACAGATTGCCCAGCGAAGCGGCAAACTATTGCGCACCTTGCGATACGGCGGGACGCTTCCCCCATGACTGAGACCACCCAGCACACCCCGGACACCGCGCGTGAGGCCGATCCCTTCCCGGTGAAGGGAATGGACGCGGTCGTCTTCGCCGTCGGCAACGCCAAGCAGGCCGCGCACTACTACGCGACCGCCTTCGGCATGAAGCTCGTCGCCTACTCCGGACCGGAGAACGGCACCCGGGAGACCGCGAGTTACGTCCTGACGAACGGCTCCGCCCGCTTCGTGTTCACCTCCGTCATCAAGCCCGCGACCGACCACGGCCGCTTCCTCGCCGGCCATGTCGCCGAGCACGGCGACGGCGTGGTGGACCTCGCCATCGAGGTACCGGACGCCCGCGCCGCGTACGCCTACGCGACCGCGCACGGCGCCACCGGCCTCCAGGAGCCGTACGAGGTCAAGGACGACCACGGCACGGTGGTCCTGGCGGCCATCGCCACGTACGGCACCACCCGCCACACCCTGGTCGAGCGCACCGGGTACGACGGCCCGTACCTGCCCGGTTACGTCGCTGCCGACCCGATCGTCGAGCCGCCCTCCCGGCGCACGTTCCAGGCCATCGACCACTGCGTCGGCAACGTCGAACTCGGCAAGATGAACGAGTGGGTCGCCTTCTACAACAAGGTCATGGGCTTCACCAACATGAAGGAGTTCGTGGGCGACGACATCGCCACCGAGTACTCCGCCCTGATGTCGAAGGTCGTCGCCGACGGCACGCTGAAGGTGAAGTTCCCGATCAACGAGCCGGCGGTCGCGAAGAAGAAGTCGCAGATCGATGAGTACCTGGAGTTCTACGGCGGTGCGGGCGTCCAGCACATCGCGCTGGCGACGAACGACATCGTCGCCTCGGTCCGCGCCATGCGGGCGGCTGGCGTCCAGTTCCTGGACACGCCCGACTCGTACTACGACACGCTGGGGGAGTGGGCGGGCGAGACCCGCGTCCCCGTCGAGACCCTCCGACAGGAGAAGATCCTCGTCGACCGCGACGAGGACGGCTATCTGCTGCAGATCTTCACCAAGCCGGTCCAGGACCGGCCGACGGTCTTCTTCGAGATGATCGAGCGGCACGGGTCGATGGGCTTCGGCAAGGGGAACTTCAAGGCGCTGTTCGAGGCGATCGAGCGGGAGCAGGAGCGGCGCGGAAACCTGTAGCGACGGGGGCGGGAGCAGCGACGCTGCTCCCGCCCACCACCGGCCGCATCAACGTTCGTCTTCCTCTTCCTCTTCCTCTTCCTCTTCGTCGTCTTCTTCTTCGTATCCCTCTTCTTCGCCCTCCTCGCCGTCTTCGTCCTCGTACTCCTCGTCACCCTCTTCCTCTTCGTCCTCGTCCTCTTCTTCGTCCGTACCGTCGCCCTGGTCCTCGTCGTCCTCCAGGCCCTCTTCGTGGCTGCGGACGACCTCCCCGTCGCGGATCTCGCCGCGCCAGCCTTCTACCTCTTCGTCGTCCCCGGTGAGGGTGACGTATCGCTGGAAGTGCTTGAGGTCCAGCCGCAGCCGGCGTCCTTGCGCGCGCCAGATGTTGCCGGTCTTCTCGAAGAAGCCGGACGGGGTGTACTCGACGACAGCGATGACACGCGTCAGGCTCGGGCCCAGCTCGTGGAAGGTGATGGCGCCCTGGGTCGTCCCCCTGGCGCCCTCGGACGTCCAGACGATGCGGTCGTCCGGCACCTGCTCCTGGACCGTGGCTTTCCAACTGCGGTGGGAGAAGGCGACCTTGAGCTTCCAGTCGCTCTCGATCTCGTCCGATGCCTTCACGCTGGTGACACCCTTGGTGAAGGAGCTGAACTCCTCGATCTCGGTCCATCGGTCGTACACGGTGCGCAAGGGCTTCCCGATGTCGATGGCCTCGATGATATTGGTGACCTTGACGGTCCCGGCTTTGGCGTCACCGCCGCCGAAAGCGCTCTTCACCGTGTCCACGGCTTTGTCCTTCATTTCGCCGGCCTTCTCGCCCACGAATGCCTTGACCGGGCTCTCACCGCCCATGACCCGTTTCCCGATGCCGAGGATGCTCCCGCCGCCGTCTCCGGCGGAATCTTCCAGACCCTCTGCCAGATCCGAGAGTTTCCCCGTGGCCGAATCCACCAACCGCTGCCCCTGGGCGCCGAGATAGGCGGAAAGCTCGTCCTTGACCTTGTCGAGAGCGGACGGGCTCTTGTCCGCTGCGTCGTCCTCCTGCTTGGCCATGAGAGCTACCTCCTTCGGCTGTTACGGCTCGAAGCCTTCTCGGCGGCAGCCTTCTTCGGCGGACTCTTCTTGGCCGCTGTCTTCTTCGCTGCTGCCTTCTTTGCCGGCTTCTTCTTGTCAGGCGGGGGTGCGGACTTCTTGGCCGGTGCCTTCTTGGCCGGTGCCTTTTTGGCTGGCTTCTTCTCTGCCGGCTTCTTCTTGGCGGGCCTCTTTTGGGCGGGCGCCTGCTCCTCGTCCTCAGGCTCTTCCTCTTCCTCAGGTGCGCCCTCGTCTTCCTCGTCTTCCTCGTATTCCTCGTCTTCTTGGTCTTCCTCTTCCTCTTCACCTTCATCCGGCGGTTCCAGCAGAGCGCTGGTCCGTTGCTGGAGTGCCCCGGCGAGGGCTTCGAGGCGGCGGTTGGCCGTTGCCGACAGCGCGGTGCGTCCCGCGTCGAGGACTTCGCCACGTGCTTGCTCTATCACCGGTGCGACCTGCGGGTTCTCCGCGAGCTTGCGTACGCAGAAGGCGGCGAGTTCCCGTGGGCTCAGCGGTAGTTGCTGGCCGGCCACGAAGGAGGCGACGCCGAGCGCCAGCTTCCCCTTCCTGGTCCGTCCCAGTACGTATCCGGCTGCGACAGCGGCAGCGAGAGAAACTTTCGTACTGCTTTCCATGAGTGCCCCTCAGAGCGAGAGAAAAGCGGTCCGGACACGCCCCGGCGGGGCCGGGCGCCCGTCTCCTTCTCCGGCACGGGTCAGCGGACCCGTGCGCCGCCGCCCTCCTCTTCTTCGCCCTCGTCCTCGTCCGCTCCGGCCAGATGGACGTCGAGCACCTTGATGTTGATCTCGACGACTTCCAGACCCGTCATCGTCTCCACCGCGTCCGTGACCCGGCTGCGTATGTCCTTGGCCGCGTCCGCGATGGGTTCCCCGTACTCCACGATGACTTCCAGGTCGATCGCGGCCTGCGTCTCGCCGACCTCGACCTTGATTCCCCTGCCCGGCGACGCCGACCTGGATACCCGGTCGCGAACCGATCCCAGGGCCCGTGAAGTGCTGCCGCCCACGGCGTAGATTCCGTCGGTCTCGCGTACGGCGATACCCGCGATGGTCGCGACGACCGTGTCGGCGATGATGGTGGTGCCCCGCGTGCCGGGGCCTGTGGTGCTTTCGGTGCTGGCCATCGGAGATCCTCCAGTGCGAGAAGGTTTCTTTCGGCGAGCGGCACCAGGATGCTCAGCGGAGGTCGGCCCCCGGCTGTTCCACGCATCGTGGTGCGCATCTCTCCTTCCAATGTCCTCCCGCCTCCGGCACGCCGCCATTCGTGTGGTTCTCGACGAGCCGATCCTGGCGCGGACCAGCGATGCAGCAGGTGGTCATACGCGGAAATGCGGCGGCCGAAAGGCGCCGCTCCGGCCCGGTTACCAGCCGTTCGGGCCACCCGGAATGCGGGGACGCCGGGCGGTCCACAGAATGACGGACATGTCAGAGCAGAAATCCCGGCAGACCAGGACTTCCCGGTCCGCCGGCACCTCCCCGGGAAAGAAGCGCGTCAAGGGCGCGGAAGAGGCCGCCGAGCGCGCCTGCGGGAGTCTGAACAGGCTGATCAACCACCGTACTGAAGGCGTTTCCGCTGTCTCACGGACCGAGGGCGGCTGGCATGTCGACGTGGATGTGCTGGAGCTCCCGCGCATTCCGGATACGACCAGCATTCTCGCTACGTACGAAGTGGATCTCGATGAAGGAGGCTCCCTGGTGCAGTATCGCCGGGTCCGTCGCTACCGCCGCGGTCAGGCGGACACATGAGCGCCCGCGGCCCCTACGGAGATACGGTCCTTCCCTTGACGACATACAGCGAGGAGGTCGTCCGCGTCCCGCGCGCCGGCAGCCTCTACGACGTCCTGGAACTCATCCTCGACCGCGGCATGGTCATCGACATCTTCGTGCGTGTATCGCTGGTCGGCATCGAGATCCTGAAGATCGACGCCCGGATCGTGGTCGCCAGCGTCGACACCTATCTGCGGTTCGCCGAGGCGTGCAACAGGCTCGACCTGGAGCACGACGCGACCAGCAGAACGGTCCCCGAGCTCTTCGGCGGCGGCAGCATGACCAAGAGCGCCGGCAAGGCAGGCGCGAAGAAGGCCGCGCGCTCCGTGGGCGAGAAGGTGAAGAAGGCCGTCGGCGCCGGCGATGACGACGGTGATGACGAGGAGCGGGAGGAAGTCCCGCGCCGCCGCAAGGCATCCCATTCCAAGAGCAGCAGCGGCGGACGTACGCGCCGTCATGAGGAGGAGAGCTGACCGATGGCCGCATCAGGCATCTATGTGTACGGCATCGTGGGCAGCTCACACCTGCTCCCCGCCGGTGCCAGTGGCGTCGGCGAACCGCCCGCCGTAGTCCGGCTGCTGCCGGCCGGGGACCTCGCCGTCGTGGTCAGCGAGACGTACCCGGGGCTCAGGGCCCGGCGACGCGATCTGCTGGCACACCAGGAACTGCTCCTGGCGCTGGCCGAGACCGGGCCTGTGCTGCCGATGCGCTTCGGGATGGTCGCACCGGACGAGGCCACGGTGCTGGCTGACGTCGCCGCGCGCCGGAACGAGCACGCCGCGGTGCTGGAACGGCTGGGCGGCCGCGTCGAGATGAACGTGAAGATCACGCCGGTGCAGGACGGTCTGGCGGCGCTGGTCCGGGAGGACCCCGTGGTCCGGAAGATCCGCGAGGAAACCCGTCGCAGCCCCGGTTACGAGGCCAACATCCGGCTGGGCGAAGCGGTGGCGGCCGGTCTCCGTCGCCGGGCCGCGGTGGCCGCGGCCCGGCTGCCGGTCGAGTTCGCGGAGATCGCCGACGACATGTGTCCGGGGCCGGAGGTCGAGGGCTGTGTCCTCAACGCCTCGTTCCTCGTCCCGCGGGACGGCGAAGCACTCTTCCGCACTGTCGCCGAGCGGTTCGCCGCAGCGCACCCGGACCGCCTCGAACTGCGGGTGACCGGGCCGCTGCCCTGCTACAGCTTCGTAGGCCGGGTACCCGCCCCGGCCAGGGTCTGACATGGGCCTGCTCTCAGGTGTCCTGCTCCTTCCGCTGGCGCCGGTACGCGGCGTGGTCTGGATCTCCGACCGGCTCATCGACGCGGCCGAGCAGGAACTCCACGACCCCGGGGTGATCCGGGCCCAGCTCGCCGAACTCAACCGATGCCTGGACGACGGTGAGATCGGCCTGGCGCAGTTCGAACGCGAGGAGGAGCGGTTGCTGGACCTTCTCGACCGGAAGCAGCCGACCGCACCCGCCGGTATCCACGCGACGCCGGGAGCGCGGGGATGAACGACACCGCAAGGGCCGCGTGGACCGGGCCGGGAGCCGGGGGGAACACCGTGACGGAAGTCGACAGTTGGCAATCGGAGCCCACGTCGCACGCACCCGCGACGGCCAACCTGGCCGAGATCCTCGAACGCGTGCTGGACAAGGGCATCGTCATCGCGGGCGACATCAAGATCGATCTGCTCGACATCGAACTCCTGACCATCCGGCTGCGCCTGTTCATCTCGTCCGTGGAGACGGCGAAGAAGGCCGGCATCGACTGGTGGGAGACCGACCCCGCCCTCTCCTCCCGCGCGGCGCACAACGCTCTGGCCGAGGAGAACAAGCAGTTGCGTGAACGCCTCGACGTGCTGGAGGGCGACGGCGCCGGGGAGTCCGGGAAGCCGAGGGAAGTACGCCGCCGATGACACTCACTTCGCACCAGCCGCCCAGCCCGGCTGACGGCAGCGGGGCCCTGGCCACCTACGTCTTCGCGGTCTGCGGGCCGGACCGTCCCGCCCGTCTCGACCCCGCCCAGGGACACACCGGGGGCGGGCCGCTGCGCTTCCTGCCCGTCGGCCCGCTGCGCGCCGTGGTCCAGGACGTACCGGCGGACGCCTTCTCGGAGGCCGCCCTGCGCGAGCGGCTCACCGATCCCGCCGAGCTCGAACGCTGTGCGCGGACCCACCACGACGTGGTCACCGCCGTCGCCGACGCAGGCCCCACTGTGCCGCTTCCCCTGGCGACGCTCTATCTCGGGGACGAGCGCGCCGCCGCCGCACTCGGCGCGAGCCGGGAACGCTTCCGGACGGTGCTCGACCACATCGCGGGACGCGTCGAATGGGCCGTCAAGGTCTACCTCGCACAACCCGGTTCAGGCACCGGCCCGGCCGCGCCCTCAGGGCCGCCACCGGAAGTGGGCCCCGGGCAGGAGCGCGAAACGGGCCGCGCCTACCTGAACCGTCTGCGCGGCGCCCGGCAACAGCGCGAATCGCGCCAGGAGAGCGCACTGTCCGCAGCCGAACAGGTCGACAGCGCCGTAGGTGCGCTGGCGGTCGGCTCGGTACGGCGCAGGCCGCACGGCCCGGAAGCCACGGGCCGAGGACGCACCCAGATCATGAACGCCGCCTATCTGATCGCCGAGGAGAGAGGCGGCCAACTGGCGCGCACCATCGGGCGGCTCCGCTCCGCCCCCGGTTCCGACGGCATCGAGATCGAGATCTCGGGCCCGTGGGCCCCCTACTCGTTCACCGACCACTCGTTCACCGACGGAGGCGTCGATGCCGGGCACCCGTAACCCCGTCCCGTGGGAGGGCCCGGAGGCCATCGCACCCATCGGTGTCCCCCTGGTCGACCTCCTCGACAGAGTGCTCGGCACCGGCGTCGTCATCAGCGGAGACCTGGTGATCGCCATCGCGGACGTCCCGCTGGTCCGGCTCTCCCTGCACGCCCTGCTGGCATCCGTGAGCGAACGGGTCCCCGCACCGTGGGCCGACAGTGGGCCGCTGTGAGCGACACCCGGGTCGACATCGACCCCGAGAGCGCGGGCCGCGATCTGGCCTCGCTCGTTCTGACCGTGGTCGAACTGCTCAGACAGCTGGTCGAGCGCCAGGCGATCCGCCGGTTCGACAGCGGCGAGCTCACCGAGGAGCAGGAGGAGCGGGTGGGCACCACCCTGATGCTCCTCGACGAGCGGATGACGGAACTCTGCGCACAGCACGGTCTGCGCCGCGAGGACCTCAACCTGGACCTCGGACCGCTCGGCACCCTGCTCTCCCACGAGTCCCGTTGACCCGGGTCCCGTTGACCGGCCACCCCCGGATCGGCCCTCTCCGTACCCGCTGAGCTCCGCCCCTTCCCAGCAGCCGTCCGCCGGTGCCAGGCTGGGATCATGAATGATCTGCTCGAACGCCTGCGCACCGGACTCCCGGCCGAAGCCCTGATCAGCGACCCGGACGTGATGGCCTCGTACGCCAGGGACACCGCCGGTTTCTGCGACGCCGGGGCCCCCGCCGCCGTCGTCCTGCCGCGCACCACCGAGCAGGTCCAGCACATCATGCGCACCGCGACAGCCCTCCGTACGCCCGTCGTCCCGCAGGGCGCCCGCACCGGCCTCTCCGGCGCGGCCAACGCCGTCGACGGCTGCATCGTGCTGTCCCTCACCAAGATGGACCGGATCCTGGAGATCAGCCCCGTCGACCGGATCGCCGTCGTCGAACCGGGCGTCGTCAACGCCGTGCTCTCCCGGGCCGCCGCCGACCAGGGGCTGTACTACCCGCCGGACCCCTCCAGCTGGGAAACCTGCACCATCGGCGGGAACATCGGCACGGCGGCCGGCGGCCTGTGCTGTGTGAAGTACGGGGTGACAGCCGAGTACGTACTCGGCCTGGAGGTCGTGCTCGCCGACGGGCGGCTCCTGACCACCGGCCGCCGCACCGCCAAGGGCGTCGCCGGGTACGACCTGACCCGGCTCTTCGTCGGCTCCGAGGGCAGCCTCGGGGTGGTCGTGAAGGCCGTGCTCGCACTGAAGCCCGCCCCGCCGCGCCAGCTCGCCCTGGCCGCCGAGTTCTCATCGGCCGCTGCCGCCTGCGACGCGATCTGCGCGATCATGGAGCGCGGTCACACGCCCTCACTCCTCGAACTCATGGACCGTACGACCATCCGCGCGGTCAACGCGATGGCGCAGATGGGCCTCCCGGAAACCACGGAAGCTCTGCTGCTCGCCGCGTTCGACACCGCGGATCCCGCGGCCGACCTGGCGGCGGTCGGCGAGCTGTGCGCGGCGGCCGGCGCCACCGAGATCGTGCCCGCCGAGGACGAGGCCGAGTCCGAACTGCTCCTCCAGGCCCGCAGGCTGTCGCTCACCGCGCTGGAGACGGTCAAGTCCGCGACGATGATCGACGACGTGTGCGTACCGCGTTCGAAGCTCGGCGCCATGCTCGAAGGCACCGCCGCCATCGCCGAGAAGCACGACCTCACCATCGGCGTCTGCGCCCACGCAGGCGACGGCAACACGCACCCCGTCGTCTGCTTCGACCACGCCGACCCCGAGGAGTCGCGGCGGGCGCGTGAGTCCTTCGACGAGATCATGGCGCTCGGGCTGGAGCTGGGCGGCACGATCACCGGCGAACACGGCGTGGGCGTACTCAAGAAGGAGTGGCTGGCGCGCGAACTGGGGCCGGTGGGCGTCGAGATGCAGCGCGGTGTCAAGCAGGCCTTCGACCCGCTGGGCCTGCTCAACCCGGGCAAACTCTTCTGAGATCCCCCCGCCCCGGTACGTCCTGTGGTCACCGGCCCTCGCCGTGGTCACCGGCCGTCGTCGTCTGACTCGTCGCTGGGCCAGGGGTCGCGCATCCACAGATCGTCCGCGGGCAGCGGGGTGAGCAGCGCTGCCAGGCCGTCGTCGATGGCCAGATGCGTGCTCTCCGAGCCGGGCGGCACGGCCCGCAGGGTCCGCTCCAGCCAGGCGGAGACCTGAGCGGTCGGCGCCTCGAGGAGGGCGTTGCCGTCGGGTGAGGAGAGCGCGATACAGACGACGCTCTTCGTGTTCACCTTGGTGGGCCAGATCCGTACGTCGCCGTGGCCGCAGGGCCTGAACACCCCCTCGACCATCAGTTCACGGGCGAACGACCAGTTCACCGGGGTGTCCGAGCAGATGTGGAAACTGACGTGCACGGCGTAGGGGTCGGCCGTGCTGTAGGAAAGCCGGGCCGGGACAGGGATGCTGCGCTCGGGCGACAGCACCAGCTTGAGCTCCAGTTCACGTTCCACCACGGTGTTCATGGCGTGGGGTTCCTCTCCTTGTACCTACGCCCAACGGCGGGCCGTACAGGGTGAGAGCACCCTGCCCGGCATTCATTACGCGGGTTTCGAGGATGATTTGGCGATGACCGGAAAGTGGTCGATGCGACAGGACCGGTCCGTGGCCCCACGGCGGTCTGATAGATGTGGAGCCTTGAATTGCGGCTCTCAAGGAGATACGGGACCACGGTGATGAGCGCCCCAACCCCGGCAACCGGCGACGGCAGCCCCACGCCTGGCTACTACCCAGATCCATCGATTCCCGGATATGTGCGGTATTGGAACGGTGCTTCCTGGGTACCGGGCACGAGCCGTCCGGCCCCCGCCGACGACAGCCAGGCCCTGCCGGTACCCCCGGGCGGCGCGGCAGCCGTGCCCGCCGCACCGCTGCCCGCCGTGCGCAGACCGGCCGAGGCGCCCACGGTGCCGCAGGCCGAGGAGACCGGGCCGGTCTTCTTCGACGAGGAGCCGGAGTACGACAGCCGGCAGGAACCCGCGTCCGTCTGGCAGGCCGACGCCTCCCGCCAGGGCGGCTTCGGCGGCGAGCGCGACCGCCGGGTCTCCTGGGGCGGCCCGGACCCCCGTACACCGGCCGAGGCCCCGGCTCGGCCGGCCGACGCCGCGCAGCCCGAGCCCGGCCGCCCGGTCCCCGAGCCGCGCCGGGCCGAGCTGCCCGCAGGACCGGAGGCCTCCCGGCCCGCCCTCCCCACCGGCCGTCAGGCCCCGCCGCCGGACGGCACGGTCACCCTGCGCGCACTGCGCCCGGGAAACGGGTCGGGAAGCGGCACAGGTGCGGGCGCTGGTGCGGGCGGCGACTCGGGCCGTACGAGCAGGACGGACGGCACCATGTCCATCCGCGCCGTACGCCCGGAGCCTCAGCAGCCTCAGCCATCCGCACTGCCACAACAGCCGGTGCAGCCCCAACAGCCCCAGCAATCCCAGCAGTCCGCACCGCAGCAACAACCCGTGCAGCCCCAGCAGCCCCAGCCGCAGTTCCAGCCTCCGCCGCACCTCCCGCAGCAGGGCCAGCCACAACCTGCCCAGTCGCAACCCCAGCAGCCGTATCCGGAAGCGGGCAGCCCGCAGGCCCCTTCCTGGCCGCAGCAGGTGCAGCAGCTCGCCAGGGCCGGCGAAGGGACCGACCAGGAGCGGCTGCCGCCGTGGAAGCCTCCGGTCGAGGACCTGTTCCAGGCTGCCGCCCGCGCCCAGGCATCCGCCCGTCCGGCGAGCATCGGCAAGCGGTTCGTCGCCCGGCTGATCGACACCGCCGTGCTGGGCGCGGTGGCCGGCGCGGTCGCCGTTCCGTTCCTGACGAAGGCCGCCGACCACATCACCAGCAAGATCGACGAGGCCAAGCTCTCCGGGACCACCGTCACGGTCTGGCTGCTCGACGGGACCACGGCCGGCTGTCTGGCGGCCGCCATCGGGGCGTTCCTGGTCCTGGGGCTGCTGTACGAGGCCCTGCCGACCGCCAAGTGGGGCCGCACCCTCGGCAAGAAGCTCTGCCGGGTCCAGGTCCGCGACATGGAGTCCTACGAGCCGCCGTCCTTCCGCGGTGCGGCCGTCCGATGGCTGCTGTACGGGGTGCTCGGCATGCTGGTGGTGGGCGTCGTCAACGTCCTCTGGTGTCTCTTCGACCGGCCCTGGCGGCAGTGTCTGCACGACAAGGCCGCCCGGACGTTCGTGGCAGCGGGCTGACGCGGCCTCACTCGTACGGTCCTGACCGGATGCGGGGCCCCGCCGGGCGCGGTCGACTCGGGCCATGAGCACCGATCAGCCGCCGCCCGGACAGCCCCCCGAGGACGACCCCTTCCTCAAGAAGCCGCGGGGCGAATCGCCGCCGTCCCCGCCGGGCGGCGGCAACCCGTACGACAGCGCGCCGCCCCCGCCGCCGCCCCCGCCCCCGGGTGGCGGCGATCCGTACGGTGGCAGCACACCCCCGCCGTACGATCCGAACGCCTACGGCAGCGGCAGCGCGTACGGCGGTGAACAGCCGCTCGCCGGGATGCCGCCCCTCGCGCCCAGCGGCAAGCGGGTGCTGGCCCGCATCATCGACATCCTGATCGTCGCCGTGGTCGTCTGGCTGGTCTCACTGATCTTCGGCGGGCTGCGGTACAACACGGACCACATGAACTACGGCCGGTCGCTCGGCCAGAGCGTGATCGCGGCAGTCCTCTACGTCGGCTACGACACGCTCATGACGGTCAAGCGCAACGGACAGACCGTGGGCAAGGGGCTGTTCAACCTGCGGGCCGCCAATCTGAGCGACGGCACGACCCCGACCACGCAGGCGGCCCTCGTCAGGGCGGCGGTGCTGTGGCTGCCCGCGGTGTTCTGCTGCGCCTGTGTGTGGACCGCGATCTGCGGTGGCTGGAGCTTCTTCGACAAGCCGTACAAGCAGGGGCTGCACGACAAGGCGGCGAAGACCGTGGTGGTGGTCACGGCACCGTCGTAGCCCGCAGCGCGGCTCCGTGCGCCAGGGTCTCCGTACAACCGGGACTCCGTACACCCGGGTCTTCGTACGACCGCAGCTCCGTACCACCGCAGCTCCGTACGCCTGCGGTGGTTCAGCCGCGCAGTGAGTGGCCGCCGACCCGTTCGGCAGCGGTGGCCCGGCTGGGCTGAGCGGATACCCGCAGGTCCGATGGTGTGGCTGTGGCGTCGGCGGCGGCGGTGCGGCGCGCACCGGATTCCTCGCCTCCGGCCAGTGCGGCCTGGCGGGCCGATTTCGGCATGGGCACGGTCACCGCGACCAGGAGACCGAGGACCAGCGCCGCCACGACGATGACCCCGACTCCGACGCCCGATGAGGTGCGCGAGAGCAGCAGCATCGCGAGGGTC
Organism: Streptomyces sp. NBC_00466; assembly: GCF_041433995.1. Lineage (NCBI taxonomy): Bacteria > Bacillati > Actinomycetota > Actinomycetes > Kitasatosporales > Streptomycetaceae > Streptomyces > Streptomyces sp. NBC_00466. The sequence goes on from NZ_CP107896.1 coordinate 4,503,515, forward strand.
GAGAAGACGACGGTGGCCGAACCATACGAGAGCTGTGCGGCAGTCGGACGCGGCATGGCGATATCCGTCCTAGGGACAGCGGTGGGTGGTCGACTCGGCGGAGCATGTCGGTACATACGTCGAGCGGCACGTACGTCGAGCGCGACTCTAATCCGACGGATGCCCGAGCGGAACCATTAGTAAGCGTCGCCTAACCCGCAGTGCCGGTGCACGGGGGGCGCACGGAGTCACGCACGCAACCCTCCGGCCGGACCGACGCGCCTGTTGACCCTCCGTGAGGTTCCCCGCAGAGCATCGGACTCGGCTGTGCGGCTGCTGTGAGCCGTCCGGATATCGGAAACGACGCTCTACATAATGCAGTTGCTATGTTCAAGTCAAGATCTGTCTTTTCTCTTGCACCTCCGGTCGAATGTCGTCACTTGCGACGCGTTCGGGGAGGACAGCACCAAGTGGATATCAAGAGACGGGCAACGACCCGGGTGGCCGCAGTGCTCGTGGCCATCGCCGCGACCACCGCCACCGCTTCGGCGTACGCCACCGCCCAGGCCGACACCAAGGCCCCTGCGGGCAGCGCGACTTCGAAGAAGATCGATCGCCGTGACCCGGCGACGCAGCTCAAGGGCCAGAAGCACAATCTGGACGGCCCGTTCAGCAAGCAGCAGAACAAGGAACGTCAGTCGGCGCTGCAACAGGTCATATCCGGCCACAAGAAGGTGCAGTCGCACGGCGGTTCCAAGGTGGTGCGCCTCGACGACAAGAAGTACGTCGAGCTCGGCCGCGAGAAGACCGACAAGATATTCACGATCCTGGTGCAGTTCGGCGACACGGTCGACAACACCACCATGTACGACCCGGACGGCCCCGACGGGCCGAAGCCGCCGGTGAAGAAGTACGGCGGCACGCCCGGCCCGGCGCACAACAAGATCGCCCAGCCGGACCGCAAGAAGGACAACAGCACCGCCTGGCAGGCGGACTACAACCGCCAGCACTTCCAGGACCTCTACTTCGGTACCGGCAAGGGCAAGGACTCGCTCAAGTCGTACTACGAGAAGACCTCGTCCGGCCGCTACTCCGTCGACGGCGAGGTCGCCGACTGGGTCACCGTCCCGTACAACGAGGCCCGTTACGGCTCCAACTACTGCGGCTCCAGCATCTGCGCCAACGCCGGTGACCTGGTCCGTGACGGCGTCACCGCGTGGGCCAATGCCCAGAAGGCGGCCGGCAAGACCGACGCCGAGATCAAGGCGACCCTGGCCAGTTACGACCAGTGGGACCGCTACGACTACGACGGCGACGGCAACTTCAACGAGCCCGACGGCTACATCGACCACTTCCAGATCGTGCACGCCGGCGAGGACGAGTCCGCCGGCGGCGGTGCCGAGGGCGCCGACGCGCTCTGGGCGCACCGCTCCTACGTGTACGGCACGGACACCGGCAAGACGGGCCCGGCCGACAACAAGTCCGGCGGCACGCCGATCGGCGACACCGGCATCTGGGTCGGCGACTACACCATGCAGCCCGAGAACGGCGGCCTCGGTGTCTTCGCCCACGAGTACGCCCACGACCTGGGGCTGCCGGACGAGTACGACACCACCAACACCGCTGAGAACGGTGTGGGGTTCTGGTCGCTGATGTCGGCGGGCTCCTGGCTGAGCACCGGTGACAACGCCATCGGCAACAAGCCCGGGGACATGTCCGCGTGGGACAAGCTCCAACTGGGCTGGCTCGACTACGACACGGCCAAGGCCGCGAAGAAGTCGGCCCACAAGCTCGGCGTCTCGGAGTACAACACCAAGAACAAGCAGGCGCTGGTCGTCTCACTGCCGGACAAGCCTGTCACCACGACGATCACCAAACCGGCCGAGGGCAGCAAGCAGTGGTGGAGCGGGATGGGTGACGACCTCTCCAACACCCTGACCCGTTCGGTCGACCTGACCGGCAAGTCCAAGGCCTCGCTGGACCTTTCGGGCTGGTGGGACATCGAGAAGGACTACGACTTCCTCTACGCCGAGGTCTCGACGGACGGCGGCGCCAACTGGACCGCCATCGACGGCAAGGCCGACGGTGCGCAGATCCCGCGCGACGGCGGCGACAAGCCCGCGCTGACCGGCTCGTCCACCGCGTACAAGACCCTGTCGTACCCGCTGGACGCCTACGCGGGCAAGAAGATCGGTCTGCGCTTCCGCTACTCGTCCGACGGCGGTGTCTCGGGCAAGGGCTTCGCGGCCGACACGATCTCGGTGAACGCCGACGGTGCCCCGCTCTTCACGGACAACGCCGAGGCGGACGATGCGGGCTGGACCGCGAAGGGCTTCTCGCGCATCGGTGAGTCCTTCACCAAGGACTACCCGCAGTACTACATCGCGGAGAACCGCCAGTACGTGTCGTACGACCGGACGTTGAAGACGGGTCCGTACAACTTCGGCTTCTCGAAGACCCGTCCGGACTGGGTGGAGTACTACCCGTACCAGCGCGGCCTGATGATCTGGCAGTGGGACACCTCGCAGCCGGACAACAACGTCAGCGCCCACCCGGGCCAGGGCCTGATCCTGCCGGTCGACTCGCACGCCAAGCCGCTGAAGTGGGCGGACGGCACGGTCATGCGGAACAAGATCCAGCCTTTCGACGCGCCGTTCAGCCGGTACCCGACGGCCGGGTTCACGCTGCACAGCGCGGATGTCGCCACGCGGGTCCTGCCGCAGCTCGGCCGGCCGGTTTTCGATGATCACCAGGGTACGTACTGGTACAAGGACAATGAGACCGGAAGCGTCAAGGTAACTGACACCAACACCCGGATCTCGATCGTCCATCAGCCGCTGGACGGCTCGACGATCACGGTTCAGGTCGGCGCCTCGCACCACTGAGTCGCATTTCCGCAGGTCAGAGCATGATCGGCCGTCGCCCTCTAGCGGGCGGCGGCCGATCGTGTTTAGGTGCCTCTTGCACAGTCCTTATTGACACAACGTCTCACGGGGGAGATGAACGGTATGCCTGGTGGCGGATTCAGCAGACTTCCGAACGGCAGCGTGGTGGTCGCACTCACCCTGCCGAGCCCGGACCGGATGACCCATGTCCGGATCCTCGTCCACGCCGTGAACCGAGCGCGCGCCCTGACCCGGGTGCGCAATCTGGGGATGCGGGCGGTGTATCTGCGCGGTAACACGCAGCCACCGACGCCGGACGAGATCACGGCCGTCCTGCACCATCCGGACGGGCTGCTGTGGCGCGCGGCGCCACAGGAGGAGGCGGAGCTCTGGCATCCGATCAGAGCGCTGCTGGGCGAAGGCGTCTGAGGTATCCGAGGCATCCGGGCCGGTGCCGGGGAGGGGCGGGTGAGGGAGCGGCGGGAGCCGGTGCTCAGGCCGCCCGGGCCGCCCGGGCCGCCCCGGGAAGGTCCTACACGACCGGCTTGCCGGTCAGCTCCACGCCGGCGGCCCGCATCTCCTCCAGCGCCCGGTCCGTCGTCGCCTCGGCCACCCCGGCCGTCAGGTCCAGCAGCACATGCGTCCCGAACCCGGCCCGCACCGCGTCGAGCGCCGTCGCCCGGACGCAGTGGTCCGTGGCGATACCGACCACGTCGACCTCCTCGACCTCGCGGCCCCGCAGCCAGTCGGCCAGCGGTACGCCGTTCTCGTCGAGGCCCTCGAAACCGCTGTACGCCGCCGCGTAGGCACCCTTGTCGAAGACGGCGCTGATCGCACCGGACGCCACGGCGGGTGCGAAGTTCGGGTGGAACCCCACGCCCTCCGTACCGGCGACGCAGTGCGGCGGCCAGGAGCGGACGTAGTCCGGGTTCCGGGAGAAGTGGTTGCCCGGGTTCACATGGTGGTCACGGGTGGCCACCACATGCCGGTAGCAGGCCGTGGACTGGCCGATCAGATCGGTGACGGCGGCGGCGACATCGGCGCCCCCCTCGACGGCGAGGCTTCCGCCTTCGCAGAAGTCGTTCTGCACATCGACGACGATCAGGGCGCGGTGCATGGCGGAATCCTTGTCCTGGGGGGAGAAGGGGTGGCGGAAGGACGGCGTGCGCCGGTGCGGGAGGGTGCCCCGGCAGCCGTTCCATTCCCGCTCACCTGTGGTTCATGCGTACGGGACGGGTCTGTGCGTACGGGACGGGTCCGTGCGTACGGGGCGGGTCTCCGCATACGGGACGGACCGTACCGGCCGGACTGCTCAGATGTACTCGGTGGGGATGACCGGCTCGCCCCGGGAGAGCTGAAAGGCCGACATGGGCAGGGTCGCCCGGACGGCCAGATGGCGCTCGCGCACCGTGTCCAGCGATTCACGCTCGACGATCTCGCCGCCCTCGATCAGCTTCACCAGGAGCTCCCGGTCCTTCAGCTCCGGCGGAACCTGGCCGGTGCCGATCACCTCGGCCGCGGCGATCCCGTCGGCGTCGGTCCTGCGCGCCGCCCACTTGCGGCCGCCGCGCGACGTCTTGGCGCCCAGTGACTTCTTCGCCACCGGCTGGAGCGGGGCCTGCGGGTCGGCGGACGTGGCACGGGCCACCAGCTTGTAGACCATGGAGCAGGTGGGGTGCCCGCTGCCGGTGACGAGCTGGGTGCCGACCCCGTACGCGTCGACGGGCGCCGCGGCCAGCGAGGCGATGGCGTACTCGTCCAGGTCGGACGTGACCACGATCTTCGTCTCGGTGGCGCCCATCGCGTCCAGCTGCTGGCGGACCTTGTGCGCGACGAGCAGCAGGTCCCCGGAGTCGATGCGCACCGCGCCGAGACCGGGCCCGGCCACCTCGACGGCGGTACGGACCGCGTCGGCCACGTCGTAGGTGTCGACCAGCAGCGTGGTGTCACCGCCCAGCGAGGCGACCTGGGCGGTGAACGCCTGCCGCTCGTCGTCGTGGAGCAGGGTGAAGGCGTGGGCGCTGGTGCCGACCGTGGGGATGCCGTACCGGAATCCGGCCGCCAGGTCCGACGTGGTGGAGAAACCGCCGACGTAGGCGGCGCGGGCCGACGCGACGGCCGCCAGCTCGTGGGTGCGCCGGGCGCCCATCTCGATCAGCGGCCGGCCGCCGGCCGCCGCGTTCATCCGGGAGGCCGCCGCGGCGATGGCCGAGTCGTGGTTGAGGATCGAGAGGATCACGGTCTCCAGGAGCACGCACTCCGCGAAGGAGCCCTCGACCCGCAGGAGGGGCGAGCCCGGGAAGTACACCTCGCCCTCCGGATAGCCCCAGATGTCGCCGCTGAAGCGGTAGGAGGCGAGCCATTCGGCGGTGGGCCCGTCGACGATCTTCTGCTCGCGCAGGAAGCGGAGCTGGTCCTCGTCGAAGCGGAAGTTCTCGACCGCGTCCAGGACGCGCCCGGTGCCCGCCACGACGCCGTACCGGCGCCCCTCGGGCAGCCGCCGGGTGAAGACCTCGAAGACCGACCTGCGGTCGGCGGTGCCCGCCTTCAGGGCGGCCTGGAGCATCGTGAGCTCGTACTGGTCCGTGAAGAGCGCTGTCGACGGCACATGTACCGGCAGGCCAAGGTCCGCAACGTTCACAACGGTCAACCTCGCACTTTCGTCCGGGCCGGTCCGGCTCCGCCGGCCGGGTCTCCCGGGGCTGTCCCCCGCTCGACCCGGTCCGGCTCCGCCGGCCGGGTCTCCCGGGGCTGTCCCCCGCTCGATGGGGCGTGCGAATGATGCTACCCCCTATTTCGTCAGAGTGACGAGATCTATGGGCCGGTGTGTGCGCCGCCACTCCGCGGGTGGCAGCATGGGACCGTGAGTGTCGCCCCCGTAGAGATCGAGCGTCCCGAGTCGGCCGAGGAGACCTTCGCGGTCCCCGAGCCCGACGTGCCCTGGGTGACGCTCGTCCACAACGACCCGGTCAACCTGATGAGCTATGTGGCCTATGTCTTCCAGAGCTACTTCGGCTACTCGAAGGCGAAGGCGCACAAGCTGATGCTCGATGTGCACCAGAAGGGGCGGGCCGTGGTCTCCAGCGGCAGCCGCGAGGAAATGGAACGCGACGTGCAGGCGATGCATGGCTACGGCCTGTGGGCCACTCTCACCCAGGACCGCAACTGATGGCCGGACAGTTCGAGGCGGTACCGGGCGGCGGCGCCGCCGTCGCGCTCGACGAGGTCGAGATGTCCATCCTGCGCTCGCTCGCCGTACAGCTCCTGGAGCTGGTCGGCCCGGGTGAGGAGCCGGTCGACGGCGAGGACCCGCTGGCCTCGCTGTTCGCGGAGGGGCCGAGCAAGCCGCCGGACGACCCGGCGCTGGCCCGCCTCTTCCCCGACGCGTACGGCGACGAGGAGCCCGACTTCTCGTCGGAGTTCCGCCGCTTCACCGAGAACGACCTGCGCGCCCGCAAGCGCGAGGACGCGCTGGCGCTCGTACGGACCCTCGACGAGGCGGATGCGGCAGGCGAGGCGGGCGCCGACAGTGCCCACCGCAAGGGCCGCCGCAAGCGCGCCGCCCTCCCTGGGGGCACCGTGCAGCTCACCCTCTCGGCCGACGACTCCCGCCACTGGCTCGGTGCGCTCAACGATCTCCGGCTGACCATCGGTACCCGCCTCGACGTCTCCGATGAGGATGAGACCGAGAACGGCGGGCTGTACCGGCTCCCGGACGATGACCCCCGCAAGCCGATGGTGATGGCCTATCTCTGGCTCGGCGCGCTCCAGGAGACCCTCGTCGAGACCCTGATGCCGTAAGGGGGCCTTGCACTATGCCCGTCCGGGTCGCGTGGTCTGGCACCGCACCTCGCGGCGTTGCCGAAAAGTCCTAGTAGCTCCGCTACGAGGACTCCCCGGCGCCTTGCGATGCACGGCACCAGACCACGCGACCTCATCGGACGCTCATAGTGCAAGGACCCCTAAGGGCCCACCTCGGGCTCGACCGGATCACCGTCCGCTCAAAGGACGCTCAAATCCGGATAACGATGACGTCACCATGGCGGCCTTTTTTGCTCCGCCTGGTGCGTTTCGTCCGGTTCTCCCAGTGGCGTGAGTCACATTTCGCCGGGATGATCTCTGATGCCGCCGTGATAAATCTTCACGACCGCCCGGGGACACCACCCCCGTCCCCGGGGCCGCCAGTCAGGCCGACCGCCGACAGCACTCCACCATCCGCGGGTTCTGCCCTCCAGGATCGTCACAGTCGATCCGAGCCTCGTCAGGCCGGATCGGCATGGAGAAAGGCGTAACACCATGACCTCAGTGCAGGTCGACCAGGAACACGACGGCAGTGAGGCCGAGGACGCCGGATCGGGCGAGGGATACAAGCGTGGCCTCGGAGCCCGCCAGATCCAGATGATCGCGATCGGCGGCGCCATCGGCACCGGTCTCTTCCTCGGCGCGGGCAAGGCCATCTCGAAGGCCGGGCCGAGCCTCATACTCGCCTACGCCATCGCAGGCCTGGTCATCTTCTTCATTATGCGGGCCCTGGGCGAGCTGCTCATGTACCGCCCGGTCTCCGGTTCCTTCTCGGAGTACGCGCGAGAGTTCATCGGCCCCTTCGCGGGCTATGTCACCGGCTGGACGTACTGGCTCTTCTGGGTCGTCACCGGGATCACCGAAGTCACCGCCGCCGCCACCTATATGACCTACTGGTGGAACATCCCGCAGTGGTTGTCCGCACTGGTCTTCACGATCATCCTCTACGGCGTGAACCTGATCTCCGTGAAGCTCTTCGGTGAGCTGGAGTTCTGGTTCTCGATGGTGAAGGTCACCGCGATCATCGGCATGATCCTGATCTGCGCCGGGATCCTCACCATCGGCTTCTCCGACGCCGGCGACACCGCGAGCGTCACCCACCTCTGGGACCAGGGCGGCTTCTTCCCCAAGGGGATCACCGGCACCCTGATGACCCTGCAGATCGTGATGTTCGCCTTCCTCGCCGTCGAGCTGGTCGGCGTCACCGCTGGGGAGTCCAAGAACCCCAGGAAGGTCCTGCCCAAGGCGATCAACACCGTGCCCTGGCGCATCGCGGTCTTCTACGTCGGCGCGCTGATCATGATCCTCTCGGTCGTCCCGTGGACCGATTTCCACCCGGGCATCAGCCCCTTCGTCGCCGCCTTCCAGAAGATGGGCCTGGGCGTGGGCGCGGGCATCGTCAACTTCGTCGTGCTGACCGCGGCCCTTTCCTCCTGCAACTCCGGCATGTACTCCACCGGCCGGATGCTGCGCGACCTGGCACTCAACGGCCAGGGCCCGAAGGCGTTCACGTCCCTGACGAAGAGCGGCACCCCGCTCCTGGGTACCAGCGTCTCGGCCGCGCTGATGCTCGTCGGCGTCTGGATCAACTACCAGTGGCCGGGCCAGGCGTTCAACTACGTCGTCTCCTTCGCCACCATCTCCGGCATGTGGGCCTGGATCGTGATCCTCATCTGCCAGATCCGCTACCGCGCCAAGTCGGACCGCGGCGAACTCCCGGAGTCCAGCTTCCGGGCCCCCGGCGCCCCCTGGACCAGCTGGTTCTCGCTCGCCTTCATAGCCCTGGTCATCGTGATGATGGGCATCGACAAGGACACCCGCGTCTCGCTGTACGCGGCCCCCTTCTGGGCCGCGCTCCTCGGCGTCACGTACCTGGTGCTGAGGGCCCGCAACCCGGATGGCGCGGCCTTCGCCAAGCGGATCAAGAGCTGATCGGGCACCGTCCGGTGCTTGATCAAGAGCAGATCGGGCGCTGAACCGGGCGCGTTCCCGGCGTATTTTCCGCCGAGTTCTCAGCATGTGGGCCGGCCCGTACCGCACTCCGGTACGGGCCGGCCCCTCTGCTTATCCTGAACGGCATGCTGACCCTTACCCAGGACCTGTACGACCAGATCGTGGCGCACGCCCGCGCCGACCACCCCGACGAGGCGTGCGGCATGGTCGCGGGCCCGGAGGGCTCCGGCCGCCCCGAGCGGTTCATCCCGATGCTCAACGCCGCCCGCTCGCCCACGTTCTACGAGTTCGACTCGGCGGACCTGCTGAAGCTCTACCGCGACCTGGACGACCGCGACGAGGAACCGGTGATCGTCTACCACTCGCACACCGCGACCGAGGCGTACCCGTCCCGTACGGACATCACCTATGCGAACGAGCCCGGCGCGCACTACGTCCTCGTCTCCACCGCCGACACGGACGGGGCGGGACCCTTCCAGTTCCGCTCGTACCGCATCGCCGACGGTGTGGTCACCGAGGAGGAAGTGACCGTCGTTCCGTAGTCGGCCCACCCTCCTGTCCGACAGCCGGACACATTGATCCCGCATACCGAGACCGCACCTCGGATCGGGGGGCGGGAATCGATACGATGAGCCCATGGTTTCCCATGACGTGAGCGAAAAGACGCCGGGCGCGACGCCCGTCACGCTGCGCTCCGCGTCCACGCTCTTGCTGGGAGCCTTTGGATGTGGAGCCGCCCGGCTGCACGTCGATCTGTGCCGCCTCGACAGCGCAATCTGTCCGCGCCGCGCTGCCGTCTGAGCCGCGGCCCCGCGTAAGCACCACAGGCACCACCGGCATTACCGGCACCACGCGCGCTGCCGCGCCCTCCGCCTCACCATCCGACAGGAGCCCAGCCATGGCCATCGAGGTCCGCATCCCGACCATCCTCCGCACCTACACCGACGGCGCCAAGGCCGTCGAAGGCAGCGGTGACACCCTCGCCGACCTGCTCGCCGACCTCGAAACCCGGCACAACGGCATCCGCGAGCGCATCGTCGACGGCGAGCAGCTCCGCCGCTTCGTCAACGTCTACCTCAACGACGAGGACGTCCGTTTCCTCGACGGCATCTCCACCAAGCTGTCCGACGGCGACAGCGTCACGATCCTCCCGGCCGTGGCCGGCGGCATGGTCTGAGCCCCCTGATGCGATACGACTCCCCGCTCGCGGCGGTGGGCAACACCCCGCTCGTACGGCTCCCGCGCCTGTCCCCGTCGGACGACGTCCGGATCTGGGCCAAGCTGGAGGACCGCAACCCGACCGGATCGGTCAAGGACCGCCCCGCGCTCCACATGGTCGAACAGGCCGAGAAGGACGGCCGGTTGACCCCCGGCTGCACCATCCTGGAGCCCACGTCCGGCAACACCGGCATCTCGCTCGCCATGGCGGCCAGGCTCAAGGGCTACCGCATCGTCTGCGTCATGCCGGAGAACACCTCGCAGGAACGCCGCGACCTGCTCACCATGTGGGGCGCGGAGATCATCTCCTCACCGGCGGCCGGCGGGTCCAACACGGCCGTACGCGTCGCCAAGGAGCTCGCAGCCGAGCACCCCGACTGGGTGATGCTCTACCAGTACGGAAACCCGGACAACGCGGGCGCGCACTACGCGACCACCGGCCCGGAGATCCTCACCGACCTGCCGTCCATCACCCACTTCGTGGCAGGTCTCGGCACTACCGGCACCCTCATGGGCGTCGGCCGCTATCTGCGCGAGAACGTCCCGGACATCAACATCGTGGCCGCCGAGCCGCGCTACGACGACCTGGTCTACGGGCTGCGGAACCTGGACGAGGGCTTCGTCCCGGAGCTGTACGACGCATCGGTGCTCACCACCCGCTTCTCGGTGGGCAGCGCGGACGCGGTCACCCGCACCCGTGAACTGCTCCAGCAGGAAGGCATCTTCGCGGGCGTCTCGACCGGCGCGGCCCTCCACGCGGCGATCGGCGTCGGAAAGAAGGCCGTCAAGGCGGGCACCCCGGCGGACATCGTCTTCGTCGTGGCGGACGGCGGCTGGAAGTACCTGTCGACCGGCGTCTACACGGCCCCCACGACGGAAGCAGCCATCGAAACGCTCCAGGGCCAGCTCTGGGCCTGAGCCGGCAGGGCGGCGGCCGGACCCCACCCAGGTCCGGGCCGCCGCCCGTTGTCACACCCCACCCAGGTCCGGGCCGCCGCCCGCCGGCACACCCGATCGAAGTCCGGCCGCCGCCCGCTGTCGCACCCCGCCGCCGTGCCTACCCCGCCAGATGCCGCACCCGGTTCCACACCGCCGGGTCCACATCGCCCGCCCACCGGCGGAACTCCCGCACCCGGACATCCCGCAACTCGTCCGTCTCCAGAAAGCTCCGCCGGTGCTGCGCGTCGCCCACAGCCCCCGCCGGCAGCGCGATCACCCCGGGCCGCTCCTCGTGGTGCTTACTGGTGATCTTGGCGACCAGGGCCGCGTCACCCCGTACCGAGAGCACCAGACACGGCCGGTCCTTGCCGCCGGGCCCGTCCTCGTACGGCACCAGCGCCCACCAGATCTCGCCCGCCCGCGGCACCCGCCCCGGCCGCCCGGCCCGCTTCGACGGCCGTCCCGCCGGTGCCCGCTGCTCCCGGCCCCCGGCCCGCCCCGGCGGCCGCTGCCGCCCCCGCTGCCGACGCCCGCCGCGCGCCCGCCCGTCGACGACCGAGGCGACCAGGGCAACGACCACCACAGCTATCAGCGCCAGCAACCACGTCGTATCCATACCCAGGACCGTACCGGTGCGGCCCCGAGCCCCCCGCGCACCGCCGCAGCAGGCCCGCCGCCCACCCGAACCGGTGACAGCGCAGGTGAGTTCCCCCACAACGGCGTCCTGTGGAGGAGCGGCCACCGCTCCCGCGCCTTAGGCTCGACGGACCGCTTCGGCGTCCTGCCGGGCGTGCGGGGCCCGGCCCGTCCACGGAGGTTCCCACTCCATGAAGCTCACCGTCGTCGGCTGCTCGGGGTCGTTCCCATCCGCGGAATCGGCCTGTTCGAGCTACCTCGTAGAGGCCGACGGCTTCCGGCTGCTCCTCGACATGGGCAATGGCGCCCTCGGCGAGCTGCAGCACTACTGCGGCCTCTACGACCTCGACGCCATCTTCCTCAGCCATCTCCACTCCGACCACTGCATCGACATGTGCGCGTACTTCGTCGCGCGCTACTACCGGCACGACGGCGGGCGCTGCCCCGCGATCCCCGTGTACGCACCCGAGGGCGCGGCGGAACGCCTGACCACGGCGTACGCGGACACCCCGTCCTCCTCCTCGATGAGCGAGGTCTTCGACTTCCGCACCCTGAAGTCCGCCTCGTTCGACATCGGCCCGTTCTCGGTGCGCACCGAGAAGGTCTGCCACCCGGTCGAGGCCTACGCCATCCGGATCGAGCACGGCGGCAGCTCGCTCACGTACTCGGGGGACACGGGCGTCTGCGACCCGCTGCACGAACTGGCCGTGGGCGCCGACCTGTTCCTCTGCGAGGCGTCCTTCACGCACGGCAAGGAGGACGTCGCCGACCTCCACCTCAACGGCCGCGAGGCCGGCGCACACGCGGCGCGCGCCGGGGTGGGCCGCATGGTGCTGACCCACATCCCGCCGTGGACGGACGCCAAACGCAATCTGGCGGACGCGCGGGCGGTGTACGACGGGCCGGTGGAGCTGGCCAAGCCCGGTGCGGTGTACGAGATCTGACCCGCGGCGCGTCCGGAGCGGGCCGGGAACGGGCGGCGGGCCCCGGAGTCCGCTGTGCGGTTCCGGGGCCCGCGGGCGTCATGCGCCGGTCAGGCCTTGGTGACGTCCTCGACGTCCTCCTGCGGCTCGCGCCCCGGCGTCATCACGTTGAACCTGGTGATCACGAACCGGAAGACCACGTAGTACACCACCGCGAAGCACAGGCCGATCGGGATGATCAGCCAGGGTTTCGTATCGAGGTGCCAGTTGATGACGTAGTCGATCAGACCGGCCGAGAAGCTGAACCCCGCATGGACCCCCAGGGCCCAGGTGATTCCCATCGACGCACCGGTCAGCAGCGCGTGCAGCCCGTACAGCAGCGGCGCGGCGAACATGAACGAGAATTCCAGCGGCTCGGTCACCCCGGTCACGAACGACGTCAGCGCGACCGAGATCATCAGGCCCATGACCTGCTTGCGCCGCTCCGGGCGCGCGCAGTGCGCGATGGCCAGGGCCGCCGCGGGCAGACCGAACATCATGATCGGGAAGAAGCCCGACATGAACTGCCCGGCGGACGGATCGCCCGCGAAGAAGCGCGTCAGGTCGCCCTGCACCCCGGTGCCATCGGGCTTCGTGTAACTGCCCGCCTGGAACCAGAAGAACGTGTTCAGGAACTGGTGCATACCGATCGGAATCAGCAGCCGGTTGGCCACACCGAAGATCGCCGAACCCCAGGCGCCCAGATCGATCAGATGCTTCGCGAACCAGGTCAGCGCATCCCCGACCGGCTGCCAGAGCAGACCGAAGACCACACCGAGCGCGGCACAGATGAAGGCCATCAGGATCGGCACGAGCCGGCGGCCGTTGAAGAAGCCCAGCCAGTCGACCAGCCGGGTGCGGTGGAACCGCTGCCAGACGATCGCGGTCAGCAGCCCGATGAGGATGCCGCCGAGCACGCCCGGATTCTGTGGCGTCCCGGCCGGCAGCGCCTTCGTCACCGACCCGCCGATCGGGAACGCGCTCAGGACACCGTGGTAGACGAGGAAGCCGGCGACCGCGGCCAGCGCCGTCGAGCCGTCCGACTTCTTCGCGAAGCCGATCGCGACACCGATACAGAAGAGCAGCGGCAGACCGAACGCCCCGTCAAGGATCGCGTTGCCGCCCGCCAGGAAGACCTTGGCGGTCTTGTCCCAGAAGGCGCCGTGCAGATACGCGGTGAAGAGGTTGCCGAGACTGACCAGCAGGCCGGCCGCGGGCAGCACCGCGACGGGCAACTGCAGACTGCGGCCGACCTTCTGCAGCCCCTGGAAGAGGCCGTTCCACCACTTCTTCGCCGGAGGTGTCTGTGGCACGGCCGCACTGCTGGTGCTCATTCGGCGTCCTCCTGGCGTCGGCCCTGCTGGTGGTCTCCGTACATGGCTGCGGACCACCTACGGCGCGATCAGATGCTGTGCCCCGGGCGCTGCACCAGTGATCGCCATCTTCCGAGTCGGCACGGTTGCACGCCCGTATAAGTGGGCCAATCGTGCGTTACCTTGACGAAACGGACCGGAGAGCCGGGCCGCCAGGAACACTGCGCCAAGAACACTCAGGAGTCAGACATGGCCACTAAGGCTGAGAAGATCGTCGCGGGGCTCGGCGGCCTCGACAACATCGAAGAGATCGAAGGCTGCATCACCCGGCTGCGCACCGAGGTGAAGGACCCCGCACTCGTGGACGACGCCGCACTCAAGGCCGCGGGCGCCCATGGCGTCGTCAAGATGGGCACCGCGGTCCAGGTCGTCGTCGGCACCGACGCCGACCCCATCGCGGCGGACATCGAGGACATGATGTGAACGGATGAGGCACCGGCGCTCTCCGAACGGCGCCGGCGCCATGTGAACGGATGAGCCACCGACGCCCCGGCCGGTGGCGGGCCCCCGCCCCGCCCCCGGTCCCGGGCATCCCTCCCCACCGCGGCCGATAGGCTCGGCCCCATGTCTCGTATCGACGGCCGCACCCCCGAAGAACTCCGCCCGGTCACCATTGAGCGCGCCTGGAGCAAACACGCCGAGGGCTCCGTCCTCATCTCCTTCGGCGACACCAAAGTCTTCTGCACCGCCTCCTTCACCGAAGGCGTACCGCGCTGGCGCAAGGGCAGCGGAGAGGGCTGGGTCACCGCCGAGTACTCGATGCTTCCGCGCTCCACCAACACCCGCGGCGACCGGGAGTCCGTCCGCGGCAAGATCGGCGGCCGTACGCACGAGATCTCCCGCCTCATCGGCCGCTCGCTGCGCGCGGTCATCGACTACAAGGCGCTCGGCGAGAACACGATCGTGCTCGACTGCGACGTCCTCCAGGCCGACGGCGGCACCCGCACCGCCGCGATCACCGGCGCGTACGTCGCCCTGGCCGACGCGGTCACCTGGGCCCAGTCCAAGAAGCTCATCAGGTCCGGCCGCAAGCCCCTCACCGACACGGTCTCCGCGATCAGCGTCGGCATCGTCGACGGAACACCGCTCCTCGACCTCCGTTACGAGGAGGACGTGCGCGCCGAGACCGACATGAACGTCGTCTGCACCGGCGACGGCCGTTTCGTCGAGGTCCAGGGGACGGCCGAGGCCGAGCCCTTCGACCGCAAGGAGCTCAACGCCCTGCTCGACCTCGCCACCGGCGGCTGCGCCGACCTCACCGCGCTCCAGACCGAGGCACTCGGCAAGTAACGGAGCCCCCCCCGGATACGCGCCTCCGGCGTCATGAAGGGACGGACGGGGACGGACGGGGACGGACGGGGCGCGCGGGAGGCCGCCCCGTCCGCCCCCTGATACTGGACGCATGACCCGTCTGATCCTCGCCACCCGCAACGCCGGGAAAATCACCGAACTCGAAGCGATCCTCGCCGACGCGGGCCTGCCCCACGAACTGGTCGGCACGGACGCGTACCCCGAAGTCCCGGACGTCAAGGAAACGGGCGTCACCTTCGCCGAGAACGCCCTGCTGAAGGCCCACGCCATGGCACAGGCCACCGGCCTGCCCGCCGTGGCCGACGACTCGGGCCTCTGCGTGGACGTGATGAACGGCGCCCCCGGCATCTTCTCGGCCCGCTGGGCAGGCGCCCACGGCGACGACGAGGCCAACCTCCGCCTGCTGCTGGCCCAGCTCTCGGACATCGACGACCCGCACCGGGGCGCCCACTTCGCCTGCGCGGCGGCCCTGGCCCTCCCCGACGGCACGGAACGAGTGGTCGAGGGCCGCCTCCTGGGCACCCTCCGCACGGCCCCGGCCGGCAGCGGCGGCTTCGGCTACGACCCGATCCTCCAGCCGTCGGGTTCCACCCGCACCTGCGCGGAACTCACGGCGCAGGAGAAGAACGCGATCAGCCACCGGGGGCAGGCGTTCCGGGCGCTGGTACCGGTGGTGCGAGAGCTGCTGGGCTGACGGAACAGGCGTGGCCTCCACGGGTGGAGGCCACGCCTTTCTGTCCGGTGCGCCCGATCGGATTCGAACCGATATACACGACCACCTAAAGATCGTCGCTCACCGGGTGGCGTACGGGCGCAGACCAGAAGAACTTTACTTCGTTCCGCGGAGTGATGGGGAACGGTTGGCGAACGTGCCCGTCTGGCTGTGGCAGGACGGACACAGGTACCTGAGGTTCTCGCGGCGATTGTCCAGCCGGTCGCCGTTGACGTGGTCGATCTCCAGCACCAGCCGTCTGCCCTGCCAGAGGTCACCGACGCCGCACTCGGCGCAGACGTGTGGCACGGTCAGATCATCCAGCGCGCGCCGCAGCTTCACGGTCTTGGTCCGGGGTGAGCCAGGGGCCTGCCGGAGCAGGATCTCATCGGCCGATCGCCGGTGCGGCGAGACGCTGCCGCGCGCGTGCGCCTGGCCGGTGAAGTGCTGGGTGGATATCCCGTATGTCTCAAGGCTGTTGTTGACGCGGGCCCTCGCTGCACCCGAGTTCTCCAGCCCGAGCGCTCTGAGGACGCCGGCCAGACTGACCGAGCGGGCAACCACTGTGGCCAGTGGCTCACTTCGAGTAACTCCCGTGAGTAGCTGCGTCTGTCGCGCGCCGGGAGTCGCTCCGCGACGAAGTGCGCAGTGTCGATGCCGTAGTGCTCCAGTCTGAGGCGCAGGTATCGCAGGGTGCGGGCGTCCATGGGCGCGTCCAGCCGGCGCATCAGGTCCACGAGGCCGGCCGAGTCGGCCGCGGTCCTGGTCAGTAGTTCCCGGGGGTACCTCTGTGCGCTCATGCCGCTGCTCCCCGCTTGCGGCCCCGGTAAGTATCCGTGACCGCATGGCAGTTGGGGCATACGAGCCGCAGGTTGGCGGGTCTGTTGTCCCACCATTCGCCGTTGACGTGGTCGACCTCCAGGCGGAGGGGCTTGTTGTTCCACTCCGGTCCTGTGCCGCAGATGACGCACTGTTCCGGTATGCCCATCCGCAGCATTTCGCGGCGCAGGCGTTCGCCGGGAACCCTGCCGTGGTCGGGGGAGCGGAGTGTCAGGACCGGGCCCCCTCTGTGCCTGGTCCCTTTGGTGCTCGGCGTCGTGAAGTGCGAGATGTCGATCCCGGCTGCTCTGATCCGGCGGCCGATGTGGGTGTGGTTCCCGCTGACCGGGTTGATGCCCAGACGGCAGAGGGCCTCCCGGATGCTTGTGGAGGCGGCGACCGCCGCGCGCAGCTTCTCCTCGGTGTGGCGCACCCATCGGTCCGGGAAGTGGGACGCGTCCACCCCGGCCTCTGTCATCTTCCTGCGCAGATATCGTCTGCTGCCCGGCGTCGCGGTGCCCCCGCACCAGCGCACCGCGTCGTCCCAGTTGTCGGTCTCGCGAGCTGCTTCCTCCAGCAGCTCGCGGGTGTACCTCGCCGGCATGATCCTTCTCCGTTCCCGGTCACACGTTCGTGACCTCGTACGGAGTAACGAACCGCTCACCCGCCCGTCACGTACGGGAAGCGGAACGGCCCGTACCGGCTGGGGGCCGGTACGGGCCGTCGGGGGAGTCGGGGTGCGGCTCCCGGGGGTGGGTCAGAAGCGGGGTTCCGGGGCCTGGGACTCGACCATCTCCGCCGCCTCCTCCTTCGTCTCCACCGAGGGCGGCGAGCCCTCCAGGGGCTGCTGGGCGGTTTCCTTCATGCAGAGCACCGCGATCACGCCCACCAGCGCGGCCCCCATCGCGTAGTACGCCGGCATCAGGTTCGTGCCCGCCACGCTGATCAGTGCGGTGATCACGAACGGGGTCGTCCCGCCGAACAGGGACGTCGAGAGGTTGTAGCCCACCGACAGCGACCCGTACCTGACCTGCGTCGGGAACAGCGCCGGGAGCGCCGCCGACATCGTGCCCAGCATGCACACCAGCGAGAGGCCCAGCATCGCCATGCCGATGACGATGGCCGGGACGGAACCCTGGCGGATCAGCAGGAAGGCCGGGAGCGACAGCACCAGGAAGCCGAGCATCCCCGCCATCAGGAGCGGTTTGCGGCCGAAGCGGTCGTTCAGCCTGCCCACCTGGTTGATGACCAGCATCAGGACGACCATGACGCCCAGCAGGATCAGCAGGCCGTGAGTGTCGCCGTAGCCGAGCTCGTCCGAGAGGTAGGTCGGCATGTACGACAGCAGCATGTAGTCCGTGATGTTGTACGCGCCGACCAGGCAGATGCAGAGGACGAGAGCGCGCCAGTGGTCCCGGAAGATCGCCTTGAGGTCGCCCTTGGCGGTGGTCTCGACGACGTCGGCCGCCTCCCCGGCGCCCACGTTCTCGCCGGTCAGCCGCTGGAAGGCGGGTGTCTCGTCCAGCCTGAGCCGCAGATAGAGACCGACCATGCCCAGGGGGCCCGCGACCAGGAACGGGATGCGCCAGCCCCAGCTGTCCATCCCGCCGGAGCCGACGAGCGTGGTCATCAGGGTGACCAGGCCGGCCGCGCCCACATATCCGGCCAGCGTGCCGAACTCCAGGAAGCTGCCGAAGTACCCCCGGCGCTTGTCCGGGGCGTACTCCGCGATGAAGGTCGATGCGCCGCCGTACTCGCCGCCGGTGGAGAAGCCCTGCACCAGGCGGAAGAAGATCAGCAGGACCGGTGACCAGAAGCCGACCGCCGCGTACGAGGGAAGCACCCCGATCGCAAAGGTTCCGATCGCCATCATGATCATGGTCATGGCGAGGACCTTCTTGCGGCCGATCTTGTCGCCCATCGGTCCGAAGACCATCCCGCCGACCGGCCGGATCAGGAACGCGACCGCGAAGGTGGCGAACGACGCGAGCAGCTGGACCGTGCTGCTTCCCCCGGGGAAGAAGACCCGGCCGATCGTAGCCGCGAGGTAGCTGTAGATGCCGAAGTCGAACCACTCCATGGCATTACCCAGGCTGGCCGCCTTCACCGCGCGCTTGATCGCCGCCTCGTCCGTCACCGTGATGTCGGTGCGGCGCAGCCGCGGGTTCCTCCGGCGGTCGATGACGCGGAAGAGGTCGCGGTGGCGTTTGACCGCCTCGGGGTCGGCGGCGGGCTGGTGGCCGGTGTCCGCCATGGTTGTCGTCCTCTCTGTGGGCATACAAAAACACGCAGGAGGCTCTTCTGCACAGCGATGGCGATCGCAAACCAGGGCTCCGTAGAAATGGGACCTTGGTCACGTATTTTCCGTGGATACCGGCCACTTCGGCAACTTGTCGGCCCGTCGGCTCGGCGGGCCGGCCGGGGGCGTCTCAGAGGGCGAGATCCTTGATGATTTTGGCTACGTGGCCGGTGGCCTTGACGTTGTAGAAAGCGTGTTCGATCTTCCCGTTCTCGTCGACGACGAGCGTCGACCTGATGACCCCGGTCACCGTTTTGCCGTAGAGCTTCTTCTCGCCGAACGCGCCGTACGCGGCAAGGGTCTCCTTGGACGGGTCGCCGACCAGCGTGACCTTGAGGGATTCCTGCTCACGGAATTTCGCGAGCTTCTCCGGCTTGTCCGGTGAGACCCCGATGACGTCGTATCCGGCACCGGCCAGGAATTCCAGATTGTCCGTGAAGTCGCAGGCCTGCTTGGTGCATCCAGGGGTGAGCGCCGCCGGGTAGAAGTACACGATGACCTTGCGGCCCCGGTGCGCGGCGAGTGAGATCTCGTTGCCGTCCGCGTCGGGCAGGGTGAAGTCGGGGGCGGTGTCGCCGGGCTGCAGTCGCTCGCTCATCAGGCTCTCCTCGGAGGGGTCGGTGACCGTGAGGTACGGATGGGGCAGAGCGTAATAGGGGTGCCGCGGGGTGCGTTCCCGCTGGAGCTGACAGACTGTCGAGCAACGACTACCGGACACGACCACGGAGGCAGCGCAGTGTCGGATGCCACGGATGCCAGGACCCCGGCGCAGATCGAGGCGGACATCGAGACCCGGCGCGCGGATCTCGCGGACACGCTGGACGAGATCGGTGTGCGGCTGCACCCCAGCACGATCGTCGGAGATGCCAGGGCCAAGGTCACATCGGCCGTCGACCAGACCGCGGGGCGCGCGTTCGTCGCGCTGAACCGGGCGGCGAACGGCGTGCGGGCGCAGTTCGTGACGGAGGACGGCGCACCACGGCTGGAGCGCGTGATCCCGGTGGCGCTCCTCACGGTGGGCGTGGTGGGTCTCTGCGTATCGGCGAAGCGGCGGCGGAGCTGCTGACCCGTCCGGCCCGGTGGCCGGCCGGTGGCCCGCGATGCGGACCCTTCGGTGAACACCGCGCCCCGGGCCAGGTAGGTTCGAGCCTGTGAGCGAGAACACCCACGACGACAAGCTGCCCATCCGGATGCTGCACGACCGCGTGCTGGTCAAGTCCGACAGCCCGGAGGGCGAGCGGCGTTCCGGCGGCGGCATCCTGATCCCGGCCACCGCCGCTGTCGGCAAGCGGCTGGCCTGGGCCGAGGTGGTGGCGGTCGGGCAGAACGTACGGACCGTGGTGCCGGGGGACCGGGTGCTGTACGACCCGGAGGACCGGGCCGAGGTGGAGGTCCGGGGTGTGGCGTACATCCTGATGCGGGAGCGCGATCTGCACGCGGTGGCTTCGGAGCGCGTGTCCGACGACTCCACCGGGCTGTATCTCTAGGTCCTGATCTCCAGGTCCTGTCGGCAAAGTGCCGCCGTGGTGTCCCGCACGGTTTTGCTATCGTGGGACGGACCCCGACGAGACGCGCCGTACCGGGCAGATCGACTGTAAAGACGACGCACCCTGCTGATCCGTCTCGCGGAGGTGCCGTCATGGCCTGGATTCTGCTCGTCGTCGCCGGTCTGCTCGAAGTGGCCTGGTCGATCGGGATGAAGTACACCGAAGGTTTCACGAGGCTGTGGCCCAGCCTCTTCACCGGCGCGGGCATCGTTGTGTCCATGCTGCTGCTGTCGCAGGCGGCCAAGACCCTGCCCATCGGTACGGCGTACGGCGTCTGGGTGGGCATCGGCGCGGCCGGTGCGGCGGTGCTCGGCATGGTCGTCCTGGGGGAGCCGGCCACCGCCGCCGGTTCCGGTGCCGGAGCCGGTTCCGGCTCCGCTGGGCCGGCGCCCAGTGGCTCAGGTGCGGCGGGCCGTGAACGGTCCGTCCGTGCCGAAGGCCAGCTCGGCGAAGCGTTCGCCGATGCGACGGTGGGTCGCGGCGTCCGGGTGGAGCTGGTCGGGCAGCGGCAGTTCGGCGAAGTCCGCCTCGCCGTACAGCTCGTTGCCGTCGAGGTAGTGCAGATGGGGGTCGTCGGCCGCCCGCTGCTCCACGATGCGGGAGAGCTCCGCACGGATGATGCTGAGCGTCAGCTTGCCCGCGGCGCGCTCCGCCGGGTCGCCGGTGGCCCGGAACTCCAGCGTCCCCCTGCTGAAGTCGGGGGCGCAGGGCCCCGGGGTGTCCTCGTGGATGGGGCAGTGGATCGGCGAGACGACCAGCAGCGGTGTGGTGGGGTGCCCCTCGCGGATCGTGTCGAGGAAGCCGTGCACACCCGGGGTGAAGGCGCGCAGCCGCATCAGGTCGGTGTTGACGATGTTGATGCCGATCTTGACGCTGATGAGGTCCGCCGGGGTGTCCCGCAGGGCGCGGGCCGTGAACGGGTCGAGCAGGGCGCTGCCGCCCAGCCCGATGTTGATGAGCTCCGCGTCGCCGAGCGAGGCGGCCAGCGCCGGCCAAGTCGTGGTGGAACTCTCGGCGTTGGAGCCGTGGCTGATCGAACTGCCGTGGTGCAGCCAGACCTTGCGGCCGCTGTCCGGTACGGGCTCGACGGGCGCGTCGGTGCGCAGCGCGACCAGTTCGGTGACCTCGTTGTACGGCAGCCAGATCTCGATGTCCTTGAGCCCGGCGGGCAGACCGGTGAACCGTACGGTGCCGACCGGTCCCGGGTGGGTCTCCGCGGCACCGGTGGCCAGGTCCACCAGCCGTACGTTGCCGCCCGTCACGCTGGCCCGGTCGGTCAAGTGGCCGTCCACGAGCAGGTCGTACAGCCCGTCGGGGCGGGGCGGGGCTCCCTGGTAAGCCATCTTGGTGCGGAGCGTGTCCAGTTCGACGGTGCCGGCCCGGGTACGGAGGACCAGCCGCACGCCGGACGGCTGGGCCTCCGCCATGGCCAGCTGCCCGTCGGAGTACTGGGCACGGGCCCGGGAGGGCAGCCGGTGCGGCAGGAGGCCGTGCTCGGTACGTTCCAGGTCGAGGGCGCCTCGTATCAGGTCCGCGGTGATCGGCGTGCTGATCGGGGCGGTGTCGCTGTACGGAGTGCTGTACGGAGTGCTGTACGGAGCGTTGCGCGGGGAGTTGTGGGGGGCGTGGTGCGGGTCGCGGTGCGGGGAGTTCATGGTCTCAGCCTGTCAACCGGATTACTGATCCGCACACTCTTTTCAGCTGCCCATGACGCCGGCGGCCGAGCCACCGGCCACCCTCGGTTCAGCCCCCGGTTGTGCCGCCCCCCGGGCCGCCGTCCGTGCCTCCGCCCGTGTCCGTGCCGCCGCCCGTCAGCCCGCCGATCACGCCGGGGTTCTCGCTGCTGGGGGTCTCCGACGGCTCCGGGGCCGATGGGGTGGGCTCGGTGCTCGGCGGTGCGGACGACGGCCCGGTCGGTGCCTCGCTCGGCGAGGACGACGACGCCGTTGCCGAGGGGGAGGCGGAGCTCTTGGCCGGGCTGGGCAGCGGTTCCTGGCGCGCACCCGACTGGAGGTCGAGGCGGAAGGGTGTGCGCGGGGTGCTCGCGAGTGCGGCCCCCGTGTACTGGCCCCAGATCTGCGCGGGTGCGCCGCCGCCGTTGATGCGCGGCAGGCCGAGCGCCCCGTACAGCGGCTTCTGCACCCCGGTGGCCGGGTCCTGGCCCATCACGGAGATGACGGTCGACAGGTCGGGGGTGTATCCGGCGAACCAGGCGGCCTTGTCGTTCTCCGCGGTGCCTGTCTTGCCCGCCGCGGGCCGTCCGGCGGACTTGGCCGCGGTGCCGGTGCCGTTCGCGACGACGCTCTTCAGGATCGACGTGGTGGTGTCCGCGGCCTGGCGGCTGACGCCCTGGACGGTGTGCTTCTTCGGCAGCGAGAGCTTCTGCCCGTTCTTGGTGGCCTTCTCGACGATGGTGTACGTCCCGTGCTTGCCGTGGCCCGCGAGTGTCGCGTACGCCTCGCTCATGTCCAGCACGCTGGCGGTGGACGGACCGAGCGCGATGGAGGGGTACGGGTTGAGGTCGGGGGTGTTCTTCGGGATGCCGAGGTCGACGGCGGTCTGCTCGACCTTGGACGGGCCGACGTCCTCGGCCATCTGCGCGTACACCGCGTTGACGGACTTGTCGGTGGCGGTGGCGACGGTGATGCGGCCGTACGACACGTCGTCCTCGTTGCCGGGCGCGTAGCCGGTCGATCCGTTCGGGCCCTGCACCGTACGGTGGTTGGTGCCGTCGTAGACGGTGCTCGGGGTGATCCTGCGCCCGTCCTGAGTGGTCGAGTTGTTCTCCACGGCCGAGGCGAATACGTACGGTTTGAAGGTCGAACCGACCTGGTAGTCCCGGCGGGTGGCGTTGTTGACGTACTGCTTCGTGTAGTCGACGCCGCCGTACATCGCGACGACCTTGCCCGAGTCGGGTTCCACCGAAGCACCGCCGACGCGGACGTTGCGGTCGGCGCTGCGGCTCTTGCTGAGCTTGCTGATCACCTGGTCGTTCACCGCGGTGGCGAGCGCCTTCTGCTTGCTGCGCTGGAGGGTGGTGGTGATGCGGTAGCCCCCGGTGGCGAGAGTGTCCTCGTCGATGACCTTGTTGCCGGCGAGGTCGTCCTTGACGGCCTGGACGAGGTATCCGCGCTGTCCGGAGAGGCCGGACGAGGGCCTGACCTTTCCTGGCACCGGGAACTTCTCGTTGGCGCGTGCCCCGGGGCTGAGCCACTTCTTCTTGACCATGCCGTCGAGCACGTAGTTCCAGCGGGCCTCGGCCCGGCCCCTGTTCCCGGGGTGCACCACGACGTCGTACGCGCTGGGGGCGTTGAGCAGGGACGCGAGGTAGGCGCCCTGGGCGATGTCGATGTCCTGGATGTTCTTGCCGTAGTACGCCTGGGCGGCGGCCTGGATGCCGTAGGCGTTGCGCCCGAAGTAACTGGTGTTCAGATAGCCCGCGAGGATGTCGTTCTTGCTCTCCTCGCGGTCGAGCTTGATCGAGATGAAGAACTCCTTGACCTTGCGGCTGATGGTCTGTTCCTGGCCGAGGTAGTAGTTCTTGACGTACTGCTGGGTGATGGTCGAACCGCCCTGGGTGCCCTTGCCGGTCACGGTGTTCCACGCGGCGCGGACCATGGCCTCGGGGTCGATGGCGCTCTCGGAGTAGAAGTTGCGGTCCTCGGCGGAGAGCGCGGCGTGCTGGACGCCGATGGGGATCTGGGAGAGCTGCACGCTCTCGCGGTTGACCTGGCCGTCGCGGGCCAGTTCGGTGCCGTCGGAGTAGAGGTAGACGTTGCTCTGCGCGGTGGCGGCGGTGTTGGCGGTGGGGATGTCGACGAGGTTGTAGCCGGCGATGAGCCCCCCGATGATCAGCACGAGGATCACCAGAACGGTACTCAGGACCATCCGCCAGGTGGGGATCAGCCGGCGCCAGCCCTTGCGCTTGGGGCGCTTGCGCTTCTTGGCCGCTTTCCCGGCGCCTGCGGAGGCACCCGCGTTCGCGGAAGCGCCGGTGTTCGCGGAGGCACCGGTGTTCGCGGAAGCGCCGGCGCCGCCGTGCTCGCTGCGCCGGCCGTGCTGTGGCTGCTCGTCGCTCACTGTCTCTCCAGCGTCCGGCACAAGGGTGTCGTGGGGGTGGCGTATGGGGTGTAGTACACGGCGCCGTATGGGATGTCGTAAACGGTGTCGTATGGGGTGAATCGTGTTCTACGCCCCATAAAACACTGTTGGAGCGCCCGATTCGAACTGGGCGGATTATTCGGTCGCGGCGCGTGCTCCCCCTGGACTAGGGTCTTGCGCTTTGGTGCTTGCGCGGGGGAGAGCGGCCCCGGGCGGGCCGGACGGGGCGGAACGGACCGGGGGAGGGGGGCTCGTATGCGGCTGTACGCGGTCGTGGCCGCAGGGGGGTTCCGGCGCTTCGCGACCTACCGGGTGGCGACGGCGGCCGGGGTGTTCACCAACACCGTTTTCGGCTTCATCATGGCGTACACGTTCATCGCGCTCTGGGACGAACGTCCGCACCTGGGCGGCTATGACCAGCCGCAGGCCCTCACCTATGTGTGGCTCGGCCAGGCGATGCTGACGACGATGGCGTTCATGGGCGGCGGCCTGGAGGACGAGCTCATCGAGCGTATCCGCACGGGCGACATCGCGATCGACCTCTACCGCCCCGCCGATCTGCAACTGTGGTGGATGGCAAGCGACTTGGGGCGGGCCGGATTCCAGCTCATCGGACGCGGGGTGGCGCCCATGGCACTGGGGGCGCTCGCGTTCCACCTCGCGCTGCCGGCCGACCCTTTCGTGTGGCTCGCGTTCCTGCTGGCACTGCTCTTCGGGGTGATTGTCAGCTTCGCGATCCGCTACCTCGTGGCGCTCTCCGCGTTCTGGCTGATGGACGGGGCGGGCGTCGCGCAGATCGCGGGGATCGCCGGAATGTTCTTCTCCGGGATGCTGCTGCCGCTGAACCTCTTCCCCGGGGCGCTGGGCGAGTTGGCCCGGGTGCTGCCCTGGTCGGTGCTGCTCCAGGTGCCGGCCGACATCCTGCTGGGCCGGCGGACCGGCTGGGACCTGGTGACGGCGTACGCCTTCCAGCTGGGCTGGGCCGTGGTACTGCTCGGCGCCGGGCGGCTGCTGCAGTCCGCCGCGACGCGGAGGGTGGTGGTCCAGGGTGGCTGAGGGGCTGCGCGCGTACTGGCTGATCGCCGGGATGTGGATCCGCTCGACGATGGCCTACCGGGCGTCGTTCATGATGACGGCGCTCGGCAACTTCGCGGCCACCGGGCTCGACTTCGCCGCGATCCTGCTGATGTTCTCGCACGTCGACCGGCTCGGCGGCTACTCGCTGGGCGAGATCGCCTTTCTGTACGGGACCGCTTCGACCGCCTTCGGCCTCTCCGACCTGGTGATGGGCTCGATGGACCGGCTGGGCCGCCGGGTGCGCGACGGAACGCTGGACACCCTGCTGGTGCGCCCCGTCCCGGTGATCGCCCAGATCGCCGCGGACCGCTTCGCCCTGCGCAGACTGGGCCGGATCACCCAGGGGCTGCTGGTCCTCGGATACGCGCTGGCGGTCGTCGATGTCCACTGGACGCCGCTGAAGGTCCTGATGGTGCCGATGATGGTGATCAGCGGTGCGGTGGTCTTCTCCGCGGTGTTCGTGACGGGGGCGGCGTTCCAGTTCTGGGCGCAGGACGCATCGGAGGTCCAGAACTCCTTCACGTACGGAGGGGTGACGCTGCTTCAGTACCCG
Source organism: Streptomyces sp. NBC_00466 (assembly GCF_041433995.1). Taxonomy (NCBI): domain Bacteria; kingdom Bacillati; phylum Actinomycetota; class Actinomycetes; order Kitasatosporales; family Streptomycetaceae; genus Streptomyces; species Streptomyces sp. NBC_00466. The sequence goes on from NZ_CP107896.1 coordinate 4,529,680, forward strand.
CCGACGGTCTTCGCGAAGGACCTGCTGCGCGGGGTGACCTTCGTGATCCCGCTGGCCTTCGTGAACTGGCTGCCCGCCCTGTACGTGCTGGGGCGGCCGTACCCGCTGGACCTGCCGGAGTGGCCGGCGTTCCTGCCGCCGCTGGTGGCGGGGGTGTGCTGCGCTCTGGCGGGGGTGGCCTGGCGGGCGGGGCTGAGGTCGTACCGGAGTACGGGGAGTTAGACCGGCCACGACGACCGACGACGCTCACCGGCGACGCCCATCGGCGAACACCGACGACGCCGACCGACGCACACCGATGACGCTCACCGACGCACACCGACGACGCCGACCGACCCAAGGGAGCCGAACTGCCGTGGATGGCGACTTCATCGAACTCGAAGCCCTCGAAAAGGTCTTTGACGTACGCCGCAAGTCCGGCTTCCTGCGCCGGGAGAGACACCAGGTCCGTGCCGTCGACGGCATCAGCTTCCGGGTCCCCCGGGGCGAGATGGTCGGCTACATCGGCCCGAACGGCGCGGGCAAGTCCACCACCATCAAGATGCTCACCGGCATCCTCACCCCCAGCGCCGGCCGTATCCGCGTCGCGGGCCTCGACCCCTCACGCGAGCGGACGAAGCTCGCGCAGCGCATCGGCGTGGTCTTCGGCCAGCGCACCACGCTCTGGTGGGACCTGCCGCTGCGCGACTCGTACCGGCTGGCCCACCGGATGTACCGCATACCCGATGCCCGGTTCCGCGAGAACATGGACCGCTGTGTCGAACTGCTCGACCTCGCGGACCTGTTGGAGGTCCCGGTACGCCAGCTCTCGCTCGGCCAGCGGATGCGCGGCGACATCGCGGCGGCCCTGCTGCACGATCCGGAGGTCCTCTACCTGGACGAGCCGACCATCGGCCTCGACGTCATCTCCAAGGCCAAGGTCCGCGGCTTTCTGCGGGACCTGAACGCCGAGCTCGGCACCACCGTCCTGCTCACCACGCATGACCTGACCGACATCGAGCAGCTCTGCAAGCGGGTGATGGTGATCGACCACGGCCGGCTGATGTACGACGGTGCGCTGGCGGGGCTGCACGAGGTGGGCGAGAGCGAACGGACCCTGGTGGTGGATCTGGAGCGGGAGCTGCCGCCGATCGATATCCCGTCGGCACGCAATGTCCGGGTGGAGGGGCCCCGGCAGTGGCTGGCGTTCCCGGCGTCGGCCTCGGCCGCCCCGCTCGTCGCGGCCGTCGCCGCCGAGTACCCGCTGGTCGACCTCGCGGTACGGGAGCCGGACATCGAGGCCGTCATCGCGAAGATGTACGCGGACCGGGACTTCCGGTAGCCCCCGCGGGAGGAAGCCCTGGACAGGACATGGACGGCAGGGCGGGGGCCGGAACCGGTACCAGGGCCGGGGTCGGGCGGTGCTCAGGCGCTGGCCGGGGCGGACCTGGCCAGGGCGTCCAGGTCCAGGGTCAGCGCCATCCTGCGGTAACCGGCGTCGCTCGGGTGCAGGTGGTCGCCGGAGTCGTACCCGGGCCGGAGCCTGCTCGGGACGTACGGGTCGCGCAGGGCCTTGTCGAAGTCGACCACCGAGTCGAAGACACCGCCCGCCCTGATGGTCGCGTTGACCTGCTGGCGTACGGCCTCCAGCCGCGGAGTCACCCCGATGTGGCCGCCGAACGGCATCAGCGTCGCGCCGACCACGTGCAGCCCGCGCGCCCGCGCCTCCTGGGCCAGCTTGCGCAGGCCGTCGGTGATCTGCGGGGCGCTCAGGTTGTGCGGCAGCCGCAGGACGTCGTTGATGCCGAGTTCGATGACGACCGACTTCACACCGGAGCGCGCGAGCACATCGCGGTCGAAGCGGTCGAGGCCGCTCTGCCCCTTGCCCGGGAGCAGGACGCGGTTGCCGCTGATGCCCTCGTTCAGTACGCCGTAGTGGCCGTCGAGCCGCGCGGCGAGTACGTCCGTCCAGCGCTGGTTGGTGTCCGCGGTGGAGGTGATGCCGTCGGTGATCGAGTCGCCGAAGACCACGACCGAGCCGCGGGCCTCGTGGGTGAGGACGTCCACGGCGGTGAGGTAGCGCCAGTAGGGCGTCTCGACGGTGTGGCCGCCGAGGCTGGCGTACGAGACCTGCCGGGCGTGCGGGTGGTACGTGACCGGGCCGCTCGGCGACGGGGTGGTGAAGGAGACCGTCATATCGCCGTTGCTGGGGACCTGGATGCGGGTCGCGTCGCTGATGGTCTGCCCGCCGGCCGGGATCGTGACGTAGTGGCGCCCATCGAAGGTCACCGTCTGGATCGAGCCGTCCGCCGAGACGGACGCCTCGGTGACCGTCAGCGGCTGGGTGCCGAAGAGGTTGGAGAGGGTGATGCGGGCCAGCGAGCCGCCGATGCTGGTGTGTACGACGTTACGGATGGTGCTCCCGGGGAGGCCGTTCGGTGTACCGGGTTCGGGCCCGACGGGCGCCGCCGACCAGGTGCCGGTCCAGTTGCCGGACGCGGGCACCCCCGACGAGACCCGCGAGGGGGTCCCGGCGGAGACCGTGGTGGCCGGCGATTTCACCATGGCGAAGATGCCAACGGCAACGAGCGTCACCACTGCCGCCAGCGTGGCGAGCAGGGCGTAACCACGGCGCCTGGTCATGAGCGGTCGGTCTCCTCGGGAACTCGACGTGCGTCCCAGGAGTAGCTCAGGCAGGGACAATACGTACGGGGGCGGTACAGGTGCAGGAACGGAAACGGGCGGAACGGGCGGAGCAGGCGGAGCTGATGGAACGTACTGGCAGGGAAACGGAAGCCGGAGCCGGACCTGGGACGGAAGGCGTCACAGGCACCGCGCCGCTGGGCTCCGTTGCCTACAGCGCGGCCGATGAGGAGAAGCGCCGCGGGGTCCGCCGTATGAAGACGACGGCCACTGGACTTCTCCTTCTGGTCGCTCTCATTTTCGTACTCGCCACTTGGGCTTCGCACACCGGGGCAGGGTCGTGGGCGGGGTATGTCGCCGCGGCGGCCGAGGCGGGCATGGTGGGTGCGCTGGCCGACTGGTTCGCCGTGACGGCACTGTTCCGCCGGCCACTTGGCCTCCCCATTCCCCATACCGCGATCATCCCCAACAAGAAAGACCAGCTTGGGGAGTCACTTGGTTCCTTTGTCGGGGAAAATTTTCTGTCGGAATCGGTCGTACGGGCAAGACTGCGGGCCGTCGGCATCGGCGGACGGCTCGGATCCTGGCTCGCGGAGCCGGAACACGCCGACCGGGTGACGGCGGAGCTGTCGACGGCGCTGCGCGGCGCGCTGACCGTGCTGCGGGACTCGGACGTCCAGGCGGTGGTCGGTGAGGCGATCACCCGCCGTGCGGAGGCCGCCGAGGTCGCACCCGGTCTCGGAAAGATGCTGGAGAAGGTCGTCGCCGACGGGGGCCACCGGCGGGTCGTCGACCTGGTCTGCGTCCGGGCCCACGACTGGCTGACCGTCCACTCCGACTCGGTGATGGACGCGGTACAGGGCGGGGCGCCGGGGTGGACGCCGCGGTTCGTCGACAAGAAGATCGGCGACCGCGTCTACAAGGAGCTGCTGCGCTTCATCACGGAGATGCGCGACATGCCCGAGCACCCGGCGCGAGGCGCTCTCGACCGCTTTCTGGCGGACTTCGCGTCCGACCTCCAGTCGGACACCGACACCCGGGCGCGGGTGGAGCGCCTCAAGTCGGAGCTGGTGGGCCGCTCGGAGGTGCAGGACGTCATCGCCTCGGCGTGGGCCTCGGTACGCACCATGATCATCTCGGCGGCGGAGGACGAGCAGAGCGAACTGCGGCTGCGTGCCCGCGCCTCGCTGCTCTCCCTGGGCGCCCGGCTGGCGACCGACACCCGTCTCCAGCGGAAGCTGGAGGGGTGGCTGGAGGACGCGGCGGTGTACGTGGTGACGACGTACCGCAGCGAGATCACATCCCTGATCTCGGACACGGTGGCGGGCTGGGACGGCGAGCAGACGTCCCGCAAGATCGAGGCGCACATCGGCCGTGACCTGCAGTTCATCAGGATCAACGGCACGGTCGTCGGCGCGCTGGCGGGCCTGGCGATCTACGCGGTGTCGCACGCGTTCGGGGCGTAGGGCCGCCTGCGGCAGCCCCTGCCTGCGGCAGCACCCGCGCCCGGCCGTCCTGCGCCAGGCGTGGGGAAGCACGGCCACCCGTCTTCCTACGCCCGGCGGGGGGGAAAGCACCTCCACCCCGTCTCTCCCTACGCCCGGCGTGCGACCACGGTCGAGGCGACGGCGACGGCGCCCGCCACAGAGAACACGGCGGGCCAGGCGCCGATCTTCTTCGCGAGCGGGTGGGACCCGCCGAACGCGGCGAGGTAGACACCGGTGAGGGCGGCGGCCTTGGCCGTACCGGCCTCCTGCTGCCACTGCCGGGCGGCGACCGCACCGGCGGCGGCGAGCGCCACGCCCCCGAGAGGACGCTTCCTGGTCCAGCGGGCCACGGCGAAACCGCCGACGAGTCCGGTGGCTGCTACGGCTGCTGCGGGAATCTTTGCCATGAGGACGAGGCTAATGGCGCGGTTTCGGACGTCGGTGGCGGGGTGGGGGTCGGGATCGGGGTCGACCGTGCGCATCGCACCCTTTTCCGTCCGGTGCGCCCCTCACTGGCGGCCCGGACGGCGAGCCTGTCCGGCGCAGGTGGTGGCGGCGAGCACTGCCGGGCCCGGGTGTCAGTCGCCTGCGGTGCTGAGCGGAAGAACAGCCGGTTGCGCTGCGGCGATGGGACGGATGCTGTTACGGCTTCCGGGAAATTTCTCCCGGTCCGCAGCGAACTCCCGCTGGATGGAACACATCTCACTTGCCGTAAGACGCACCTGACACGGAGAGCGCCGGATGAAGATCCGGTGCCGGGGAAAGAGGAACCATGACCGCCAAGCTCACTCGGGCCGTCCGTTGCACCGCCGCAGTGCTCGCGGTAGTCGCGATCGGCGCAGGCGCCACCGCGTACGGCTCGTCATCCGGATCGACCTCTTCCAAGGCCGGCGGGTGGTCCGGCATTCAGGGTGGCACGCAGGTCGAGGCATCCGACAACCGGAGCGCCTGATCAGCACGTCCGGCGGGACCACCCGAGTCACCCTCAAGTGGCCCTGCGCCGACGCCATCCTGGGCCAGTCCGGGGCCACCCGCCCCGGCACCTTCGTCAACCCGATCGGCGTGGGCTGAACCCACCGCGCCCACGCCTACGCGCACACCTCCGCGATGGCCGCCGTGTCCCAGTAGAACGGCCGGACCTCGCTGATACGACCGTCCCGTACCGCGACCGTCTGAAGGATCGGGAAGGCGATCTCCCGGCCGGTGGCGCGGGAGATCGCCTGGATGCGGTGGAGCACCACGAGGGTCTCGCCCGTGGCGAGGATCTCCTGCTCGGTCATCCGGAAGGACTCCCAAGTCCCGCTCATTGCACGGAAGAAGCGGGCCATGCCGTCGTGACCGTGCCAGGTCCCGCCGTACGGAAGTCCGGCCGCCTGATGCAGTACGACATCGGGGGCGAAGAACGGCGCCAGGATGTCGAAGCCGACCACGTCCGGGCCGCCGGCGGCGAGGTAGCGGGCCTCGGCCGCATACATGCCATGGAGTACGGCCAGCGGTTCACGTTCTGCTGCGTTCTCTGCGTTCTCTGCGTTCTCTGCGTTCTCTGCGGTCTCTGCCATGCACCCGAGCCTGGTGCCCGCGGGCGCGCAGCGCTGGCGGCCATCGGACATCGCGTCGGCCGGATCTCGAAGCGATCGAGGCGGGCACGCTGCCGCAAGGGGTGGAGCGCGGGGCCGGGCGGAACTAGCTGGGCGTCACCCGGGCCGGCGCGGCCACCGCACTGTACGTACGCCCACCCGCGACGAAGTCACCGAGCGGGCACATGCCGAAGCCGTCCACATGGACGCGCCGCGACGGCTGGTTCTCGGCCTCGATGAAGGCGACCACGGCGTCGGCCCGCCCCCGGGCAACCTCGACCGCCAGGTCGAACAGCCCCCGGGCCACCCCACGCCCCCGGAAAGCAGCGTCGACCACCACCGGCCCGTACAGCAGCCAGCGCGAGGCGCTCAGCGGCTGCCCCTGCCAGCGCAAGGAGTCCTGGGCGTCGAGCAGGGCGCGTACGGGCGGCGGCGGGCTGGGCACTTGCTCGGGCGAGGACAGCGCAAGAAGCCCCACCACGCAGCCTGCGTCACCAGGATCCTCCGCGTCACCCGGTTCCTCCGCGACACCCGCGTCATCCGCGACGAGGAGACTTCCGCCCCGGACCATCGCACGCAGGGCGGCATCATCGAAGTTGCCCTGCACAAATCCCTGCTCGGAGCGTTGCTGCTCGGTGAGGGCATCGCGGCGGTTGGCGGCGAAGAGCTTCGCCATGGCGGGCACGTCGGCCTCGGTGGCATACCGGTACTGCATGGTCCCGATGGTCCCACGGCCGGGATCGCGACGAAGGCGGCGACGCCACTGACGCATCGGACGACCCGGCGACACTCAGCCGTTCGGTTGGGTCGGCGGTTCCGTCGGCGGCTCGGTCGGCGGTTCTACTTGCCGATCTGTCTGCGGATACGGGACGAACATGCTCAGGCGATAGGTCACCGGCTGCTCCGCGTGACCGTGGCCGTGATGGTGACCGTGACCGCGGCTTCGGCCGCCGAGCGTCTCCACGCGCAGCATCGACGCATCGGTCAGCCCGAGCTCGCTCCGGATCCGCGGCACCGAACTCTGCCACTCCGCCGCGTCCTGGGTCTCGAAGACTACTTCCCACCGCCCCGCACCGGCACCCCGCAACGGGCCGCCCCGCTGCTGATTCCTCCGCTTACGCTGCTGTCCTGGCACGGGGCCAGCATCTCCTCCGGCCCGCCCGGCAGGCAAAAAGCCCCTTGGCGGCTCGGTACGGCGATGGGATGCTTGGCGTGTGATCGCAGAGAGTGGGCAACCCGTTGACGCCGAGGCTCTGGGCAGGGGAGGTCTGGACTGGCTCGTCGGCTCGGCGCAGGACACCGGAACCGGTCTGGCTTGGAAGGACACACCCGCGGACGAGGAGCCCGACCCCAGCCTCTACGGCGGTGCTGCGGGAATCGTGCTGGCGCTGCTCGAAGGCCGGAATCACTTCGGCGACGACCGGTACGGAGACGCCGCCTCGCGGGGCGCCCGGACCCTGGCGGCAACCGTCGATGCGTGGGACAACTGCTCGCTCTACCTCGGCCTGACGGGAATGGCCGTCGTCCTGCACGCGGTCCACGAGCTGCTGGGAGACGAGGCCGCCGGTGCCGCAGCGGACCGCGCGGTGGAGCGGGTGCGCTCCCGGTTCGACGGGACGCGATGGGATGACCGTTGGTTCGACCTGCTCGCAGGCAACGCGGGCATCGCCCTGGGTGCGCTGGCCGTCGGCGACACGGAGCTGGCCGTACTCGCGGTGACGCCCTACCTCCGTACGGCGGAACGGACCGCTGGAGGCGTGCAGTGGGAGGTGCTGTCCGGGGCGCCGGCCCGATTCCACCACGTCTCGCACGGCACGCTGGGCATCGCGTATGCACTGGCCGCCGTCGGCAGGGCGGCCGGCCGCCCCGACCTGACCGAGCTGGCAGTGGCCGGCGCATCGGACGTGGTGGCCCGCAACGACGCGGGGCCCGAGGGCTTCCTGGCCCCGCACTCCGACCCCCAGCACTTCCCGGATCGCATTGAGCGTTACAGCTACGGCTGGTGCCACGGCCCCACCGGCGACGCTCAGGCATTCAGGCTGCTGGGATCGGTTGCCCAGGACTCGGCCTGGCGTACTCTCGCGGACCGGTGCTGGCACACGGTCACCCACTCCGGACTCCCGCAGCGCCTACGCCCCGGCTTCTGGGACAACAACGGCCGGTGCTGCGGGACGGCGGGGGTACTGGCGCTGGCGTGCGACCGCCACGTCGAGGGCCGCGACGGACTGGACTTCGCGAACACTCTCGTAGCGGACCTCGCGTCCCGGGCGACCGAGGACGCAGACGGAGTGCGCTGGTCGAACGTCGAGCACCGAGAGACCCCGAGCGAGCTCGACCCACGGCCGGGCTGGGGCATGGGCAACGCCGGCATAGTCCGCGAACTGCTCCGCTTCGCCCGGCTCACGACAGGCCGGGACGGTGCGTACGCGGTCGACTGGCCGGACCACCCGGCGGCGGATCCTGCTTTGGGCGGGGGAGCCGGGTCGGAGTGAGCGGGGCGGCGGTCGCCGGGTCCCGGGTCAGAGCTTGGGCACGACAGTGACCGGCAACTGAGCCGCCCACTCGGTGAGGGCCCCGGCCGCGTCCGCGTGCAGGTCTCCACCGACCGGGACCTCGTCCAAGAGCGTCCGTTCCCTGTTCGGACGGGTCAACTCCCGGTAGAACTGGAGGTCTTCGAAGCCGTTGACGGCGACATCGCTGCTGTTGGCCGCGTACACCAGGCGCTGGATCCGTGCCCAGTAGCAGGCAACCAGGCACATCGGGCAGGGCTCGCTGCTCGCATACATGACGCCGTCCTCCATCAAGTGACGGCCGAGCTTCTTGCCTGCGGAGCGCAGTGCCATGACTTCGGCGTGCGCTGTGGGGTCACTGAGTTCCATGACGGAGCTGGTACCTGTTCCCACTACCTCGCCGTCAATGACCACGACCGCACCGAAGGGAGTCTTCCCGTCGTCTTCCAGTGCACGCCGTGAGATGGCGATGGCCTGCTCAAGGAAGGCCCGGTCCTGTGGATTCTCCTGGGCGAAGGGCAACTGGATCCTCTCCCTCATCTCACATGTGGATCGAGGGGTCCCCGTCGCTGAAAGGGCCTTGAAGATCCACGTCGTAGCTGGTCAGGGGTGTCGTTGCGCCGGTGGCGCCAACGGTTCGCAAAGTGAGGTCCGCGTTCTGCGGGTCACACCACTGGCTGTCCTCCAGCAGATCGACCATATCCGGAACGGGAACCGAAGTCTGGTCGCCGGGGATGATGAGGCGGTGCACCTGCGAGGTGGGTGCGGACAGCAGTGCGCTGGTTGCCGCGAGCCGGTAGTTCCATTCGTCGAAGGCCGCTGCCACAGCATCAGCGTCCGCCATCGCTCGCGTGGACGCCGGCAGGTTATGCAGGATCACCCGGGTGATGCGCAGCGACGAGCCACGTCTGAGCTGCGCTGTGAGCACAGCCTCGTCGATCTCGTTCCGGAGGCCCAGGCGCTCAGGCCTCAGCCAGTCGAGCTCACACTGCACGACAATCGCGGCCTCGACACCGGAACTCAGCAATCGCGATGCCCGGTCCTGCCACAGAGCAGTGTTCATGAAGCCCCCGAGCCGTGAACGCCGACGAGTTGCAGGACTTGGAGGCCTTTGACGATGGTGTCAGCCGGAGCGCGGGCACCTGGCGGCAGAGGGAACACCCGTGCTGCGAGCGTGGCGGCGGCCTGCAGCGTGGAGGCGGGCAGGCGGGCCAGGAACGCCCGGAGCTGGGTTTCGCTGCCGCCGTCTGTGAGCGGTGCCAGACGTCCGGCGACAGCGAGCACCATGGCAGCCGGCCGATCCTCGGGCTCGGTGCGGGGCGTGGGGCTGGGCGAAGGGTTTTCAGCTGTACGGAGGCGAATTCGCTGCCACGGCGAGCTGTCCTCGTCCGCGCGGGCCATCAGAGCCAGCAGCACCTCGTGGGCCTCCTGAGAGGTCGAGAACCAGCGGTGGGACGCGAAGGTGCGGAGATATGCACCCAGCAGCTGGGGATCCGGAGTGAACTCGGGGCGGATCAGCTCCGGCGGGTGGGTGAGCCGGGCGTCGCGGAGGGTGGCGATGGCGCCGACGGAGACCAGGCACCAGAAGCGGTCGAATCCTGCGGCAGAACCGAAGGCCTCGCGCGCGGCGTCCGGAGCCTCACCGCTGGCCGGGTCGTCAGGGCCGTACAGCGCCTCGCGCATCTGGCTGAGGATGGACGCCCCATCCCAGTAGTTCGCCATGAACTTGCGGCCGGTGAGGAACTGATAGACCCCGTAGAAGGCGTTGGCCTGGTGAGCTCCGTGGAACTCAGTGAAGTCACGTACCCAGAGCAGTACCCCGACTGCGTCTTCCAGTACCGAAGCGGGTTCGTACCCATTGCTCAGAGTCTTGGGATCAGGGTCTACGGAGAGAAGGATGCGCAGCCGGCAGTCGACCGACATGGAGACGAGTTCGCGTGCTGCCCGGGTCGAGGCGATGCCGCGTACCGACATGAGCATCGAGGTACTGCCGAGCCAGGCAAGGTATCGGCTTGTCGCACCGAGTGCCGCTGCCGGATCGGGGAGTTCACGGCACTGGCCGAGGATGGAGCTGATGAGTGTGTCGGCGCTGCCTGCAACGACGATGGGGTCGGCGCCGCGTACGAGTGCGGCCCGGGACAGGCGGTGCAGCACTTCGAGATGAAGGGCTACAGCATTCTCGTTTGCGGGCGCCGGGACATGTGCGTCGACGAGCTGGCCCACGAGATTGCGGATGCTGGCCGGATCGTTGCCGCTGATCGCCTGGTCGAGTGTGCCGAGGTAGGCCGCGACGACAGGGTCGTCACTCAGCTCCTCGTCGAAGCTGAGCTCCTGGTCGTGCAGCTCTATGAGGCCTCGGGCAAGCGCGCGGGTGAGCAGCTTGTTGCGGCCGCCGACGCTGGCCAGTCCGAAGAGCTGGACAAAGGAGAAGACTCCGAAGACGTTCGCGAGGAGGAAAAGGAGGGCCCCGTAGGTCGCACTCGTGTCGTTCTTCCAGAGCAGCCCGCAGCCGGTGAACATCGCGGCGACCCACCCAATGAGTACCCACTCGCGGAAAGCGATGTGGCTGTCGATGGCGCGCAGCGAAGGCCAGGAGCTGGCAGCGGAGAAGGTGAGAGCGAAGATCACCGCTTCACCGGTCAGCAGTGTCGCGAAGAAGGCCACGGAAAACTGGGATGCGTCAACAACCCTGCTCTCGCCCACCGGGTTGAGCCATGCCAGGACGACCAGTCCCAGAGAGCACACCGCCAACACGGCCTGCCGCCGTAAGTGCCCCATGCCCCGTCTGCCCCCTGCGACTCACCGGCTGGCGATCAACTCTGCCAGGGGGCTTGGCGGTTGCCAAGGGTGCTCAGCGGATGCGGCTGTGGTTGCGGACAAGAGCCGCGACGAGTGGGAGCACTTGGGGGCCAGGTCTGGGGTGGTGTTCTGGAGAGTCAATGGCATGAACAAGACCGCCAACTGGGCCAACCGCTCCACGCAGAGGCCGATTCAGCCGATGCGAGCGCCTTGCACAGCTTGTATGAAACCCACCCAGGCGGCCATCCCTACGGCGATCAGAGCACAGCTCGGCTGCTTCGAATCGCGTATCAGTGCGCCTTCCACCGTTGCTGCACACTCGACGCACTCTGTGCCGCTACCTCCGCTGTAGGTGGACTTGAACCAGCGGAGTTCCGGCCCCTTGGTCATCAACTCTCCTCGGACACAGCGCGGATGAGGTCTGCGGAGGCGTCGATGTCAAGTGCCTGCGCACGGAGGTACTGGAAGGCCAATCTATAGCGTTCGATTTCCTTCGGCTTCTCCATGAACAGGCCGCCCCCGATGATGTCCACGTACACCACATCCAAGTGGGGAGTCTGGCCACCGAGGATTGTGAAGCTGCCCACGGCAGCAGCGTGCGCTCCGGTGCTGAACGGCAGGATCTGGACTGTGACGTGAGGTCGCTCAGCAACCGTCATGAGGTGCAGCAGCTGGTCCCGCATGGTGGTGCGCCCGCCGACGCTGCGGCGGACGGCCGCTTCATCGATGACTGCCCAAATGTGTGGGGGTTGTTCCCGGCTGAGGAGCTCTTGCCTCTTCATGCGGATGTCGACCATGTGCTGCACTTCCTTTTCAGTGCAGCGCATCTCGGAGGCGCGATGGACAGCTTCCGCGTAGGCCCGTGTTTGGAGAAGCCCTGGAATGTACATGCAGGCGTAGTGGTCCTCGCTGATCACTTCGTCCTCAAGAGTGAGCATGAGGTTCATGGACTCGGGGATGGGGTCAGCCAGCGAGCGCCACCAACCTTGGATCTTGGCGCCCTTCGCCAGCTCGACCAGGGCCGTACGCTCAGCATCGCTCACGTCGTACTGACGGCAAAGGGCATCAACAGTCGGCCACTTGACTGTCCCCTCCTTGGTCTCGTATCGACTCAGCGTTGCTTTGGAGATGCCGACGCCCGCGCCCGCCTCTTCGAGGGTGAGGCCCTTCCGTTCGCGTAGGCGACGGAGATCCGAGCCCAACTGGCGCCTACGTGTAGTGGGGCCAACGGCCATGATCCCAACCTTTCGTATCGATTAGAGGTTGCCTGCCTTCTCGCCGAGGGGGCAAGGAGGCGTGCGCCGGGGGCGCGGAGCGCGCCGTAAGTGCTTCGCTCGACCCTCCGTGAGAGTTCCATTTTGGAAGTTCCGCTGCAACTCTAGGTGAGGGGGCGAACGCATCGCGCTAACAAGATCTCAGTATCAAGGAGTTGAGGGACGTGACGGACTGTCGCTTTGGGGTCCCGCGTAAGAGCTGGAAGCTGGCGTTCCTGGCGGATCCAGAGGAAGTGGCCGAACTGCGCCGTGTGATGCGGCTACACCTGGACCTCTGGGGCCTCTCCGAACTGGTTGATGCTGCGCAGCTATGTGTCAGTGAGTTGACGGCCAACGTCATCAAGCATGTGGGAGCGGGGACGCCAACTACCCTTGCCGTGTCCATGAACGGCACGCGTCTGCGCCTTGAGGTTCGCGACCCAGAGTGTCGGGCTCTGCCCACACTTCTGTCCCCCGACGCTAACTCGGAGGGAGGTCGCGGTATGGCGCTGGTTGATGCTGTTGCCGAGCGCTGGGGAGTGCTGCTCTCTGAGGACTACAAGGTCACCTGGTGTGAACTGGCTACGACCCTCGCTGTTGCAGATGATCACGTGGCCGGGCCGCGAGTTGCCCGCGCTGAGACTCTGCTTGGGCTGTATGGCAAGGCGAATGTAGTCGGTGAGGTGACGCGCACCAGGCTGGGTGTTGCCATTGCAGAGGAGGCTGTGGTCGATGTGATCACAGACCTCCTCCACTGGCTGAGTGCCCACGGTTGCGATCCGGAAGCGTCCCTGGATCGTGCGCAGACTCACTTTGAGGCAGAGGTGCAGCCCATCTCCTGAGATGGTGGCGAACACGGCCTGCCAGTCACCCAGCGGCCACCATGGCGTACGACCAGACGTCTGCCGGGATCTTGTGCTTCAAGTCCCAGGTGATCGCCATCGGGCGGCTTCCCCGATGTTCCACGTAGGTGGCCGGGCCCAACAGCATCCAGGGTTGGGCTCCGCCGATGTCGGTGCTCTTGTAGCGGCGAGTGAAGAGCAGTACATGGCTGCCGTTTGCCACATGATTCTGATAGCGGAGTCCAGTGGGAGACGTGTCAGAGGTTTGGTTCTGTGATTCCCAGTGGAAGCGGGTCTCGCTCAATGCGTAGTCGCGGTAGCGGGTTTGAGGAGAGAAGTCCTTTTCATCCTTATCGATCGTGATGAGAAGAGCATCGGTCTGGATGGACTCGCACCACTTCACTCCCTCGCGGAAGTCTCCCGGCATGAAACCGCCAACGAATGACTGGCCGAGCGCGGGCAGGATCTCCTCGCGGCTGTACGAAGCGTGCACGGCAAGGGGCAGGCCGGCGTGCTCGCCCAGGAGAGGCCGCACGATGTGCTCCGTGTGCGCCAGGTTGTAGTCGAGTACTTGGCGGACTTCGCTGCGGAAATCGGGCTGGCTGCGAAGGGTGTCAAATCCTTCGTCGTAGCTCGTGAAGCCTTTGCGGGTGGTGCCTCCGAGTGGCCAGAGCTGGAAGAAGAACATGCGAGCGTATGCCTGGCCCTGTTCGGTGAGCTCGACGTATCGCGGAGCATCGTCCTGTAGCAGTCGCTTGTACTCGTCGACCCGCAGTGGGTCGTCCACGTGCAGGAAGGCGGGCACGCGCTTGAGCAGGGCCGACTCTCCTTCTGGCCCCTCGCGCGCTATGAGCCCTGCACGCCGGAGAATTCCCGTCCAGGAATTTCCGTTGCCCTTGTAGAGTTCCTTGAGTTCGCGCCCGCTCTCCTCTAGGTAGCGTTCGATGAGCGGTTCGGCGTAGGCGGATACCTCACGGGAAAGTGTGTTTACATTGACGCCAATTTGATCCTTGATGTTGGCGATGATCGTTGCTTTCGCCTTCTCCTCAAGCATGATCTGGCAGCCGGATGGGAGCTGTGGGAAGTCATCTGTGATGCTGTCCAACAGGCGCTTGCGGCTCAAGTTCGTCAGCGCGCGGAACTGATTCTCGAAGCGAAACTCCTTGCGATGCTGGCCGATGAAGTCCAGTACGGTCAGCACGGACTTGTTCTCGTAGTGGCGCAGCCCTCGACCTAGCTGTTGCAGAAAGACGGTCGCGCTAGAGGTTGGGCGGAGTAGAAGCAGGGTGTCCACGCTGGGGATGTCGAGCCCTTCGTTGAAGAGGTCGACCGAGAAGATCACCTGAAGGTGGCCAGCGGTGAGATCGGCAAGAGCCTTCCTACGTTGATCGGTTGGCGTCTCTCCAGAGACGGCGATCGCGTTCAGCCCTGTCATACGGAAGTACTCGGCCATGAAGTGAGCGTGGGCAACTGAAACGCAGAAGCCGAGTGCTCGCATGTTGCCGAGATCGGTGATCTTCTCCTGTACGGCCTGCACCACCAGGCGTGCACGTGCATCGTTGCCTGTGAGGAGATTGCTCAGCTCTGTGGAGTCATAGGCTCCGCGCTTCCATTCGACGGCACTCAGATCAGTGTTGTCGCTGATTCCAAAGTAATGGAACGGACAGAGAAGTTCTTTCTCCAAGGCTTCCCATAGGCGCATCTCGGCTGCGATCCGGCCATCGAAGAACTCGTCCTGGATGTTCCGGCCGTCCATACGCTCGGGCGTCGCCGTCAGACCCAGCAGTTGCATGGGGCGGAAGTGGTCCAGAATCTTTCGGTAGGTCGGCGATGTGCCGTGGTGGAACTCATCGATCACGATCACGTCAAAGTGGTCGGGGTTGAGTTGGTCGAGCATCCTTGCATTAAGTGATTGCACACTGGCGAAGACATGGGACCAACGCTTGGGGATTTCACCGCTGTGTAGTTCCTCACCGAAGTTGGCATCGATAAGAACATTCTGGTAAGTCCGCAGCGACTGTTGCAGAATCTCTTTGCGATGGGCCACGAAGAGGAGTCGAAGATCCCTGCCTTCTGCCGCGCGTAGCGCCTTGTAGTCGAGGGCCGCCATCACGGTCTTGCCCGTTCCGGTGGCTGCCACGAGGAGATTTCGTCTCCGCTGGTGAATCTCTCGTTCTACCTGCAAGCGTTCCAACATGTCTCGTTGGTGCGGGTACGCGGTCACCTCGCGTGTGGACAACGTGACTTCGGAACCACCTAACCGCGGAGAGCCCGTGCTGGCGAGGCCAAGAGCCTCGTCAAGACGCTCCGCGTCGCGCTCAGGGTCATACGACTCGAAAGTTGGGTCGTTCCAGTAGGAGTCGTAGGTCGCTTCGAACTTCCGTAGAACATCAGGCGTGGAGACGGAAGAAAGCCGTACGTTCCATTCCAGTCCGTCGAGCAGAGCTGCCTTCGACAGGTTCGAGCTGCCGACGTACGCCGTGTCATACCCGCTGTTGCGACGGAAGAGCCATGCTTTGGCGTGGAGGCGCGTCGAACGCAACTCGTAGCTGATCTTCACCTGTGCGTTGTACCGCTGCACCAAGCGATCCAGGGCCTTGCGCTCCGTAGCGCCGATGTAGGTAGTGGTGATCACGCGGAGAGGGACCCCGCGTTGGTGCGCTGTCTGCATGGCCTGCTCCAGTACACGGAGCCCGGTCCAGCGTACGAAGGCGCAGAGCAGGTCGACGCGGTCGGCCGTAGCGAGTTCGGCGCGCAGTTCGAAGCCGAGGCTTGGATCCTCCGGGGAGTTGGTGATCAAAGCACTCTCGGATAGGGGCGTGGCAGGGCGAATCGCGTAGACGCCGGGTGTCTCCTGCTCGGCCACCGCAAGTAGTTGACGCGGCCCCTCAACGACGAGATCTATCCACTCGCGGGCGCCCTCGATGGTGCTGAGTGACTCCAAGATCTGGTTGACCGCAAGTACTTGCTCTTCAAAGGCGAGACCTTGGAGCACGCGACGCACGATCTCGGCGATGTAGCGCGACAAGACGTAGGGCGAGGACTCCTTGCCAACCGGGCTATCGATGGCCTTCCAGCCTTCAGTTTCAAGTTCCTTGATGCGCTTCTGGAGCCGATGAGTGATCAGCGTCTCGTACAGGCCAACTACTGGTGCTGCATCTCTGAACTCATGGGGCATAGCGCGCCTTTCGCCTGGAAGATCACTGCGTCCGTTGTATCAAGGGCCACAGACAACCGACCGAGCTTGGACGCGAACCGGTCACTTCTCGACTCTCCGACACATGAAGAGCGATCTAACCCTTCGCTAAATCGGACATGTTCGAATAGTTTCTGATCGTGACTATGCGCGAACTGCTCATCGAGGTTGCTAGAAGGTACGACCGGAAGGCCGGTACGGGCGCGGACGTGCCTGGCCAGCAGGTGTTGCGTGCCGTGGCCACTCGGACTGATTTGCCGTGTCCGGATGGGTTTGTCATCAGGGGGTACGGTGGGCAAGGTTCTGCCAGCACCTGCCCTTGGATCGGTGTATTTGACCCGGTCATCAACGATGACCCGAAGACCGGGCTCTATGTCGCCTACATTTTCAGCGCGGACCTATCGGCCGTGACTCTCACTCTCCAGCAGGGCGTCACGGAGCTGGAACCGAGGTTCGCGAAGAAGAGGGACTTCCACTCGTTCCTTGAGGGGAAGGGCGCCGAACTCCGCAACACTCTGCCGGACGCACTGGTGGAAGGCTGGCAGAAGCGACCGTACTTCGGCTCGATGAACGATCTTCCGATGGCGTACGAATCCGCCAGTGTCGTGGCGCATCGGTATGAGATCGACGACCTGCCGACGGACGCTGCACTCAGCGCGGATCTAGCGCACGCTGCCAACCTGTTGCAGCGCGTATCGGCGAGTGAGCGAGCGATGGAAATCGACTGGTCTGACAGCGGACTCGTCGTGAACTTCAAAGGCGGCGGACACCGTAAGAGCGGCGGGCTAGGGGGCTTCCAGCCGAAGGACAGCAGCGAGTACAAGGTGAACATCCCTGCCCGGGAAGCGATGCGGTCGAAGGACCATGAGCGCCTGATCGGGGAGTTCGGCCCGTACATCGCAGCGCGTGGATTCGTTCCCAAAAACCAAGGCGTCCACCCCAAGGACGTCACGCTGCATCGCGCTGAGGAGATCGAGCACGCGCAGTCGGAATGGCTGGTGGAAGCCAAGGTGGTACGGAAGGGCAATGTCACTCAGGCGGTCCGAGAGGCAGTAGGTCAGCTCAAGGAGTACAGCTACTTCCTCTATGGCGAGAGCAAGCGGCCTCGACCGCACCTGGTGGGGCTCTTCACGGAAAACATCGGGGCCTACGCCACGTACCTGGAATCGGAAGGTATTGCTTCACTCTGGCAGACCGAGGGCGGCTGGGCGGGTTCGCCCCTGGCCACCTCTTGGGGCCTAGTCGAGCCCCAGTCGCCTGCCGCCTTCGGTTGATCGTGGCAGTCCTGACTCACCCCATTCCGTACAACAACTGGCTCGGAACGGGGTGAGCCAGGGCGCGACCGGGAGAACCGTGGGACCTACGCCCCATGGCACCCCCGATAAGCCACCCCCGACCCGCACCAGCACCCCGCGTTCCGCGCTGGCGGCCACGGGACGGCGCGCCCCCGGGCTGCCAGTGTGGTGGCGTACAGGGGGAGCAGTTCCGTCTCCGACGGGGACGCCGACTCCGAGGCTGCGAAAGCCTCGTACGACGGGATGCTTCCCGTCACGATGCCCAGGTTCTTCGTGCCCGCCGCCGACAGTTCCCGCAGCGCCGATTCGATTTCGATCAGGTGGGTCGTGTGGGAGGGGTACTCCGACTCCAGGGCCGGGTAAGCCGCCAGGAGTTCGGCGAGTTCCTGGGACTGCCAGTGCAGGACCGCCACCGGGAACGGGCGGGACAGGGCCGCCCGGTAGGTGCCCAACTCCGACTGGAGGCGGGCGATTTCCGCGCGCAGTACCGCCGGGTCGTTCGAGCCGAGAGCCCACAGGCGGTTCGGGTCGTGGAGTTCGTCCAGGCTGATGTCGCCCGTGTGCAGGGAGTCCGCCAGGGCGTCCCACGCGTCGTGCTTGTTGCCCAGGGCCCTGCTCACGCGGTGGCGGCCCGTGAGGAGGGCCTGGGCCGCGTACGGGACCTCTTCCGCCGGGTCGACCAGCAGGGTCAGGGCCTTGGTGAACGTGGCGTGGGCCGCGTCCGGTTCGTCGTGGGCCTCCAGGGTCTCCGCGACGATCGCCCAGGGGGCCGGATCCTGCGGTGTGGAGGCGCGGATGCCGTCGATCATGGCGCGGGCTTCCGCCTCGTGGCCGTACTCCCACAGGTTGGCCGCCTGCAGGGCCTTGATCAGGGCGAGGTTCTCGGCCGGGCCTGACAGCAGCCGGTCGTAGAGCGTCGTGGCGCGGGCGCGGTCGCCGGCCAGTTCCAGGTGGGCCGCGGCCTGGAGCAGCAACGGCTCCTGGTCCTCCGGGTACTGCTCGGCGGTGCGCAGCAGCCGCTCGGCTTCGGCGTTGTGATCAGCGGGAGTGTCGGGGCGCATGCTGCACACCGTACTGCCGTGCGGGGCTCTGGAGACTTCTGGATCCAGCGCTTATGGTGCCGCCCGTGCAGCAGCCGATGCGGGATGCGATTCCGGTAGTGGTGCGGCGGGCGGCCTCGCGGCGCCGTACCGTCCTCGCGCGCGGGCTGTGGACCGGCGCCGAGGTGACGGTGACGCTGGGGCTGATCGTGCTGCTGTTCGTCGTGCAGCAGTTGTGGTGGACCAACCGCGAGGCCAGGCAGGGCGCCGCGCATCAAGTGCAGGCGCTGGAGCGGCAGTGGGACGGCGGCCAGGGGCACGGAACCGGTGCGGGCGACGGGGGTGTGACTCCGGCCACTCCGACGCCCGGTCCTGACGCGAGCCCCGGTGCCGCTCCGGGCAGCCGGTCGCGGTCCGCGTCCGGGGGCGGTACGGCCGGCCGGCAGGCGGCCCGTGCGCCCGTCTACGACAAGGCGTTCGCGGTGATCCGGATCCCGCGCATCGGGATCACCGCGCCGATCGCCCAGGGCGTCAGCAAGCAGAACATTCTCAACAAGGGATATGTGGGGCATTACGTACAGACCGCCGGGCCCGGCCAGGCGGGGAACTTCGCGCTCGCCGGGCACCGCAACACCCATGGCGAGCCCTTCCGTTACATCAACCGGCTCCGGCACGGCGACACCGTCACCATCGAGACCGGCAGCGCCGTGTACACGTACGTCGTCGACAAGGGCCTCCCGCAGACCTCCGCGCGCGACAGCGGGGTGATCGCCGCCGTGCCGCGCAGCACGGTCAGGCCGCAGTACGGCTACAGCACGCCCGGCTACTACCTGACCCTCACCACCTGCACCCCCGAGTACACCTCCCGCTACCGGCTCGCGATCTGGGCCACCCTGCGTTCCATGCGGCCGCGTTGACCGCACGGAACCGCGCTGCCGCCCTCCCGTTCCGCCCCCGGAACCGCCTAAGGTCACTGACGTGCTCAGACGTCGTCCTCAGCTGTTGTGGCTGCTTGTGCCCTTTGTCCTGTTCCTGGGGGCGGTGCCGTTGGTCAATCGCGTGCGGCCCGTTCTGCTCGGACTGCCCTTCCTCTTCCTCTGGATGATCGCGGCGACGCTCCTCACGCCGCTTGCCGTCTGGCTCACCCACCGCGCGGACCTGCGCGCGGAGCGGGGCGCGGACCCGGGCGCAGAGGGGCCCGCGGACCGGCGGGGTGATCGCCCGTGAACGCGGCCGTCGCCACGTCCATCTTCGCGGTGTTCATGGTCGCGACCGTCGTCCTCGGCCTGGTCGCCGTCCGGGGCGGCCGGACCGGCGGTCTGGCCGAGTGGTCCGTCGGCGGGCGCAGTCTCGGCCCGGTCTTCATCTGGGTCCTGATGGCCGGCGAGGGCTACACCAGCTTCAGCTATCTCGGCGCGGCCGGCTGGGGTTACAACTACGGGGCCCCGGTGCTGTACGTGGTCGCGTACATGTCCTGCGGATACGCCCTCGGTTACGTCGTCGGGCCGACGCTCTGGGCGTACGCCAGGCGGCACGGCCTCGTCTCGATCACGGACATGATCGCGCACCGGTACGGCAGGCCCTGGCTCGGCGCGGCCGTCGCCGTCCTCGCGACCGTCTTCCTGCTGCCGTACATCCAGCTCCAGATCACCGGCATGGGCGTGGTCGTCTCGACCATCTCGTACGGGGCGATCAGCCTCAACTGGGCCTATTTCGTGGCCTTCGCCGTCACCACCGGGTTCGTCGTGATCAGCGGACTCCGGGGGAGCGCCTGGGTCTCCGTCCTCAAGGACGCGCTCGTCATCGGCACCCTCGCCTTCCTCGCGTTCTATGTGCCGCTGCACTACTTCGACGGGTACGGGGACTTCCTGCACCGCGTCGTCACCGAGAAGGGCGACTGGCTGACCTTCCCGGGCCACGGCGGCTCCGGGCCGGGCGGCAGCGGCCTCGGGCAGGCCTGGTACGTGACGACCTCGCTGCTCAACTCGCTGACCGTGGTGATCTTCCCGACCACTGTCGCCGGATACCTCGGGGCGCGCAGCGCCGACGTACTGCGCAAGAACGCGGTCTGGCTGCCCGCGTACAACATCCTGCTCTTCGTCCCGATGTTCCTCGGCCTTGCCGCCCTGTTCGTGGTGCCGCACCTGACCGGCGCCGGCTCCAATCTGGCGCTCTTCAAACTGGTGGTGGACTCGCTGCCCGCCTGGGCGGTCGGCGTCATCGGGGTCGCGGCCGCGCTCTCCTCGATCGTTCCGATGGCCATCTTCATGCTGGTGATCGGCACGATGTGGGGGCGCAGCGTGCTCTCGCTCGTACCGCGCTGGCGGGAGCGGCAGAAGGGCGCGTCGCAGTGCGTGGTGGTCGTCGCGGGCACGCTGGCGCTGGTGCTGACGTACACCGCGCCCAACACCCTGGTACGCCTCTCGCTCATCTCGTACGAGGGGATGGCGCAGCTCCTGCCGATGCTGCTGCTCGGTCTTGTGTGGCGCCGGATGACGCTGCTCGGCGCGGGCAGCGGACTGGTCGTCGGCGTGGGGGTGGTCTGTGCCTTCGTGTTCAGTGACCACGATCCGGTGTGGGGTGTGAACGCGGGGATCGTCGCGCTCGGCGCCAATCTCGTGGTCGCGCTGGCCGTGACGTACGCGGGGCCGCGCGACCACGATCCACGGCCGGACGGGGAGCTCCTCGCCCGCGACCCGATCGGGGCCGCGGGCGGTGGGGGCTCAGGCGGTGGTGGCGCCGGCGGAGCTGACGTCCCCGCCTGACGGTGGTTCGTGGCCGTTGCGTCGTCCGGGCCGGGCCGTCTCAGCGGCGCGGGCGGAGCAGCAGCATGCTGAGCACGCCCACCGCCGTCAGACCGGCCGAGACCAGCAGCACGGCGTCGCTGCCCGCCGGGGCCACCGCGATGACCAGGGCCACACCGATCGACGAACCGATGTAGCGGGCCGTGTTGTTGGCGCCCGAGCCCATCGCCGCGCGCTCGGGCGGGACGGACCCGACGGCGACGCGCGGCAGGGCGGCGTTCAGCAGCCCGCTGCCCACCCCGGCGATGAACAGCCCCGGGAGCAGCCGCACCAGCGAGCCCGCGTCCACCGCGCCCAGCATCGTCAGCACACCCACCGCGTGCAGGGAGAAGCCGATGGCCAGCTGGTGGCGGGCCTGCACCCGGTCCGCGAGACGGCGGGCCTGGAGCGCGACCAGGAAACCGGTACCCGACCAGAGGACGAAGAGCCAGGCGGCCGTCAGCGGCGAGGTGCCGAGCGCCTGCTGGAGCAGCGCGGGCAGATAGCTGAACAGCCCGATCACCGCGAGCCCGGTGAACAGCGCCCCCGCCGTCGACGCCAGGAACTCCGGGCGGCGCAGCAGTCGCAGATCGATCAGCGGTGTCGCGGTGCGCCGCTCCACGGCGACGAACACCGCCGCGAGCACGAGCGACGCGAGCAGCAGCAGGCCCACGGGGGCGCGCAGCCAGCCGTCCCTGCCGAGCGTCAGCGCGCTGACCAGCGAGGTGAAGGCGAGGCCGAGTGCGGCGGCGCCCGCCAGGTCGGGGCGGCCGCC
Source organism: Streptomyces sp. NBC_00466 (assembly GCF_041433995.1). Lineage (NCBI taxonomy): Bacteria > Bacillati > Actinomycetota > Actinomycetes > Kitasatosporales > Streptomycetaceae > Streptomyces > Streptomyces sp. NBC_00466. Next base: position 4,551,859 of record NZ_CP107896.1, read on the forward strand.
GCGCGGGGCGCGCGACTCGGTGAGCGTACGGGCGGCGACGACCGCACCGGCCAGGGTGGCCGCCGCGAGCACGCCGTACGTCAGCCGCCAGCCGTACGGAGCGAGCAGACCCGCCAGCAGGGGGCCCACCGCGATACCGGCGCTGACGAAGGCGCCCCACACACCGGTGGCCCGGATCCGGGCGGAACCGGCGGGGAAGGCATGGACCAGCAGGCCGAGACTGCTCGCCAGGACCGCCGCGGTCGCCGCGCCCTGGGCGGCGCGGGCGAGCGTGAAGGTGAGCGTGGTCGGGGCCATGGCGCCCAGCGCGACCGTGATGGCGAGTCCGAACGTGCCGATGAGGAAGAGCCTGCGCCTGCCGTAGTCGTCGGCGAGGCTGCCCGCCACCAGCAGCAGCGCGGCCAGGCCGAGCGGGGTGCCGTTGATCAGCCATGCCTGGGCGCCGACCGGGGTGGAGAAGGAGGCGGTCAGGCCGGGGATCGTCAGCATGGGGGCCGTGTAGTTCATGAGCGCCACGGCGGTGACGGCGCTGGTGACGGCGAGCGTCGCACCCGCGCCCGCCGGTCTCCCGGCGGTCGCGGTCGCGGTCAGCGTTGCCGGTCCCGGCCGAGTGGCCGGTGTGGCCTGTGTGGTCTGCGTCTCCTGCGTCTCCTGCGACGCCTGCGTGGCCTGTGTTGCTGACGTTGTCCGTGCCGCTTGCTGAGCCATGAGTCCCCCAGGTGCGTCATAGGTTCAGTGAATGAACCCACGCTACCACTGTCAGTTCATTCATTGAACCTGCGGAGTAGGGTGGGGCCATGGCACTGGGTAAGGACTACGCGGCACAGCAGTGCTCCATCGCGCGGGCGCTGGAGGTCATCGGCGAGCGCTGGACGCTCCTCGTCGTGCGCGACGCCTTCTACGGCGTGCGCCGGTACAACGACTTCCTCGCCCACCTCGGGATGCCGCGGGCCGTCCTGGCCGCCCGCCTTCAGGCGCTCATCGAGGCCGGTGTCCTGGAGAAGCGGCGCTACCAGGAAGCCCCGCCGCGCGACGAGTACGTACTGACCGACGACGGGGTCGCCCTCTGGCCCGTCCTGCGCTCCCTCGGGCTGTGGGGGCGCGACCACGTCCCGGGCACCCTCCCCATGCGCACCTTCCACCACGCCGCCTGCGGCACGGAGCTCGGCGCGTACGGCGAATGCCCGGCCTGCGCCGTTGCCGTACCGCCCAGGGATGTGGAGATGCGCCCGGCCGCAGGGCTTGATCCGGAGCCGGACAATCCGGTCAGCCGTGCGCTCCTTGAGCCCCGGAGGCTGCTGGAGCCGATCGAAGCGAGTCGTGTATAACGGCTGGAGATACGTTTTTCAGCATCGCCATGCAGTGATCACTGCATGTAGTGATCACTGCACTGGATCAGCTACTGCGCGGACAGGAAGGGGGTGGGAGACGTGGCCGCTCGGTTCATGCGTCTGTCCCGCCCCGCCATGGCGCTGTTCTTCTTCCTCCTCGCTGAAGTACTCCTCGCCGAGAGCGGCACGCTCACCTCCGCCGTCGCACTGGCCGCCACCGCCGCGGTCGGTTCCGCGGTCGCCGCCTTCGCGCTCATCGCCTCGCGCACCGCGCCCGCCGTGCCGCGCACCCGGATCCGTACGGCCATCCGCGACCGTGAGCGGCGTACGGCCTTCCTTCCGCAACGCGATCCCGACGCCTCGGGCAGGCCCAGGCCCCGAGCGCCCGGCCGTCCCGTCCCGACGGCCGCGTAGGACACCCTCCGCCCCACGTACCACCACAGTTCCGCTGCGGTCCGTCACGCCGACATGTCTTTCTGTCCGGCCCGCGACGAGACCCCTCGGAGGGTTTTCCCGTGTTCTCTTCCGTCTTCACAGCGTTCGCCAGCCTGGTCACGCACATCGCCGACCTGCTTCAGCCGCTCTTCCACGGTTCGGCGACCGCCGTCGCGATCATTCTCTTCACCGTCTGCGTACGGCTCGCTGTGCACCCCCTCTCGCGGGCCACGGCCCGTGGCCAGAAAGCCCGCACCAAACTTGCCCCGCGCGTGGCCGAACTGCGCAAGAAGCACGCCAAGGACCCGCAGAAGATGCAGAAGGCCATCATGGAGCTGCATGCCGAGGAGAAGGTCTCCCCGCTCAGCGGCTGCCTGCCGAGCCTTCTGCAGATGCCCGCGTTCTTCGTGACGTACCACCTGTTCTCCAGCCCGCAGATCGGCGGCTCGTCCAACTCCCTGCTCGGTCACACCCTCATGGGCAGCCCGCTCGGCGGCCGGCTGAGCGACGCGATGGGGCACGGCGGGCTGTTCGGCGAGCAGGGCGCCATCTACCTGGTGCTCTTCGTGATCGTCACCGCTGTGGCCACGTTCAACTACCGCCGCACCAAGCAGATGATGGCCGCCGCTCCGACCCCCGCCGCCGAAGGGCCCGGGGCCGGTGCGATGGGCGCGATGACCAAGGTGATGCCGCTGATGTCGTTCATGACGCTCCTCACGGTGTCCTACGTGCCGCTCGCAGCCGCGCTGTACGTCGTCACCAGCACCACCTGGACCGCCGTCGAGCGCGCCTTCCTCTACCGGGACACGCTCCCCGCCGCGGCAGCCGTCGCCAGTCCGATCTAGCGGCATGACGGTGAGGTGATCTGGCCGGCCCAGCGGCCTGAGCTGCGGCTCGTCCGGGCACGTTCGGGGAGCCGGGTGGTCCAGCTTGTGAACGGGGTCTTGCGGCCTGCACCTCGAACTTGGAGGATCAGCCAATCCCCCGATGGCCGCAACCCATCGGCCGGACCGGTCCAATCGTTGGGAGACTGACCATGAAGCTGCTGCGTGTCGGAACAGCCGGGGCCGAGCGCCCCGCACTGCTCGACGCCGACGGAACCCTCCGTGACCTCTCCGCGCTGGTTACGGACATCGACGGCGGCCTGCTCGCCGACGAGGCGACGCTCGACCGGATACGGGCTGCCGCCGCGGCCCGTGTGCTGCCCGCCATCGAGGGCGATGCGCCGCGGATCGGGCCGCCGGTCGGCCGGATCGGCAAGGTCGTCTGTATCGGGCTGAACTACCACGACCACGCGACGGAGACGGGCGCGGCCATCCCCGCCGAACCGATCGTCTTCATGAAGGCGCCGGACACCGTGGTCGGCCCCGACGACACCGTGCTCGTACCGCGCGGCAGCGAGAAGACCGACTGGGAGGTCGAGCTGGCCGTCGTCATCGGGCGTACGGCCCGGTACCTCGGGTCGGCGGAGGAGGCGCTCGGCCATGTCGCCGGGTACACGATCGCGCACGACGTATCGGAGCGGGCCTTCCAGATCGAGCGCGGCGGCCAGTGGGACAAGGGCAAGAACTGCGAGACGTTCAATCCGCTCGGTCCCTGGCTGGTGACCGCCGACGAGGTGGCCGACCCGCAGGCGCTCCCGCTGAAGCTGTGGGTGAACGGCGAGCTGAAGCAGAACGGCACGACCGCCGACCAGATCTTCCCGGTCGGTGAAGTGGTGCGGTACCTGAGCCAGTTCATGACGCTGTACCCGGGCGATGTCATCAACACCGGTACGCCTGCCGGGGTCGCGATGGGGCAGCCCGAACCCAAGCCGTATCTGCGGGCCGGGGACGTCGTGGAGCTGGAGATCGAAGGGCTCGGACGGCAGCGGCAGCCGCTCAAGGACGCGTAGCGGCCGGTCCGGCCGCCTGCGGGATCGGCTGCGGGCGGCCCGGCCTGTCGCGGGATGGCTGCGGGCGTGGCCGGCCGGGCCTGTCTGCGACAGGCGTGTCTGCGACAGGCATGTCCGCGACGGGTACGTCGCTACAGGCATGGCGGCCGGCCCGGTCAGCCGCCGTACGGGTGGTCGGTGCGGGCGGCGCGCAGCGCGCGGTTCCACCGGACCAGCTGGTCGGCCATGCCCTGGGCGGCGCCCGCACCGACCGCTTCGTCGAGCGGCTTGCCCCGTCCGCTCACAGGTCCACCGTGACGCCGTCGCGCGCGGAAGTCCGCGCGGCCTCGATGACGGCCAGCGCCGCCGCCGCCTCGTCCGCCGTGACCGGCGGCCGGCCGCCGTCGCGCAGGGCCTTCGCGACACCCGCGTAGTACGCCGGGTAGTCGCCGGGCACGGTCGGTACGGGCGAACCGCCGCCCGTCAGCGGGGACTCGCCCGCACCGATGCGGCCCCACAGCGACTCGGGCTCCTCGCCCCAGTGCGCCGAGGCCGCGGGGCGCGCGCCCGCGCGCAGCGCCGCCTCCTGGGGGTCGAGCCCGTGCTTCACATAGCCGGCCGCCGAGCCCAGCACCCGGAAGCGCGGGCCGAGCTGGGCGGTGGTGGCGGAGGCGTACAGATGGGAACGGACGCCGTTCGCATGGGTGATCGCGATGAAGGTGTCGTCGTCGGCGCGTGCGCCGGGTCGGCGGACGTCCGACTCCGCGTACACCCGGACCGCCGGGCCGAAGAGGACCAGCGCCTGGTCGACGATGTGGCTGCCGAGGTCGTAGAGGAGCCCGCCGATCTCCGACGGGTCGCCGGACTCGCGCCAGCCGCCCTTGAGTTGCGGGCGCCACCGCTCGAAGCGGGACTCGAAGCGCTGGACGTCGCCCAGCCTGCCGTCGGCGATCAGCCCCCGGAGAGTCAGGAAGTCGTTGTCCCAGCGGCGGTTCTGGAAGACCGAGAGCAGCAGGCCGCGTTCATCGGCGAGCGCGGCCAGCTCGCGGGCCTCGGCGGCCGTGCCCGCGAGCGGCTTGTCCACGACGACCGGCAGCCCGGCCTCGATCGCGGCGGTCGCGAGCGGCACGTGTGTCCGGTTCGGGGACGCGATCACGACCAGGTCCAGCTCGTCCGCGTACCGCCAGAGCTCGTCCGGGGTGCCGGCGAACCGGACGCCGGGGAACTCGGCGCGCGCCTGCTCCCGGCGCTCCTCGTCCGAGGTGACGATCGTGTCGAGAACCAGGCCGTCGGTGGCCGAGATCAGCGGTGCGTGGAAGACGGAACCCGCGAGGCCGTAGCCGATGAGTCCGACGCGGAGCGGGTCTGCAGTCATGCGAGCAGTCATGCGAACCACTTAAGCAACGGTGTTGCCAAAGCGCAAGTGTGCCCCACAATGGGGGCGTGAACAGGAGCGAAACCACCGGGTCCGGCGCCAATCTGCCCGCGCTGCGCAGCCACAACGCGGCGCTCGTGCTGGAACTGCTGCGTACGGCGGGGGAGGCCGGAATCAGCCGCCTCGAACTCGCCGAGCGGACCGGTCTCACCCCGCAGGCCGTCAGCAAGATCACCGCCCGGCTGCGGGCGGACGGCCTCGCGGCGGAGGCGGGCCACCGCGCCTCCACGGGAGGCAAGCCGCGCACGGTGCTGCGGCTGGTGCCGGGCGCCGCGTACGCGGTCGGGCTGCATCTGGACCGGGACCGGGTGAGCGCGGTGCTGGTGGACCTGGCGGGGACGGTCGTCGCCGACCGGAGCGCGGAGCTGGACTTCGGGGCGGGCGCCGACGCGGTGGCCGGGGCGGCGGCCGGTGTGGTGTCCCGGGTGGTGGCCGACGGGGTTTCCGGAGCGGCGGCCGATGGGGCGGCGAGCGCGGGCGGGACGGACCCCGCCGGCGGCCACCGGGCTCCGGTCCTGGGCGTCGGGGTCGCCGCCCCGGGCCCCCTCGACCACGACACCGGGGTGCTGCGCCGGGTCACCGGATTCCCCCAGTGGGACGGCTATCCGCTGCGCGACGCGCTCGCGGAACGGCTCGGCCTGCCCGTCGTCCTCGACAAGGACACCAACGCGGCCGCCCTCGGCCTGGCGCTGCGCGGACCGGGCGACTCGTTCGCCTATCTGCACCTCGGGACCGGGCTCGGCGCCGGTCTGGTGCTCGGGGGCGCGCTCTACCGGGGGCCGCGCACCGGCGCCGGGGAGTTCGGGCACCAGACCGTGCAGCTCGACGGGCCGCCGTGCGACTGCGGCGGCCGGGGCTGTGTCGAGGCGCTCTGTCTGGCCGCCGTCGCCGGGGGCGACCACGCGGCCGCCGCGCGCTTCCTCGGTGTCGGCGCGGCCAACCTCGTACGGCTGCTCGACGTCGACCGGGTACTCCTCGGCGGCCGTACGGTGGACGCCGCCCCGGACGTCTTCGTACGGGGCGTGGGCGCGGTACTCGCCGAGCGGGCCCGGCACGCGGGGGGCGGGGAGGCGGTCCGGGTGGAGGCTGCGGGTGGTGGGCGGCGGCTCGTGGCCGAGGGGGCGGCGCAGCTGGCGCTGGCCCCGGTGTTCGGGCACTTCGGGCGGGCGGCGGTGCCGTTCAACGCCCGTAGGACCTGATGACCATGGGCTGATCGGGCGGGAGGGCCCGGGGCATTCGGCGGTACGCGGTCGTGGCGGGCCAGGCCGGCCCCGCCGGTGCGGTTCCGTGTATGGAGTCCGGACCTACGCGATCAGCAAAGGCGTCCCCCATGCGACTGCGCAGTGCCCTCTGCACCGGAGCGGCCCCGGCCGCCGCCACCTCTGCTCTGGCCTCCCTGCTGCTGCTCGCGGCCGCACAGCCGGCCACCGCGCAGAACCTCACTGTCCGGGGCGGAACCGCCTCTGCGCCCGTCTGTGCCGACCGGGGCGGCTCCGCCTTCCCCGTCGAGGCCAGGATCCACGGCGGCCCGACCTCGTATGTGCCCGGCGGCGCGTACGACACCTGGTCGCTCGAACTGACCAACACCTCCGACGGCGACTGCCAGGACATCCACCCGGTCGTTGTCCTCGTCGACCGGGGCAGGAAGCTGGAGGACCGCCAGATCCAGCTGGAGTTCAACGACCCGGCCGCGCACCGCTGGCGGCCCGTGCCCTTCACGACCACCGACGAGGACGAGCACATCGGCCCGTTCGGGGATGGGGCCGACGGGACCGACAAGGCTGCCGGGGCCGACGGGACCGACAAGGCCGGCGGGGCCGGCGGGTTCGACGTTCCGGCGGGCCGGACGGTCTCCGTCCCGGTCCGACTCGCGTTCGCCGACGGCACCACCCCGGACGACGTCACCGCCAACGCCGCCGTCGTCCGGCGGCACGGCGACGACGGCGACTGGGTCGGTGAATCCGACGACTACCGCTTCACCATCACCGGCACCCCGCCCGCCGACCCCACCACCACGGACGTCCCCGGCGAGCGTGTCCCCGGGGAACGCATTCCGGGCCGGGACCACAACGGGGACATCGGAGGCCGGATCGGTGTCGGCCCCGAAGTCGGCCCCCGTAACGGCGCCCACCGTTTCGTCGGTGAGCTCGCCAGGACCGGCTCGCACCGGCTGCGCACGCTGGGCACCATCGCCTGCACCAGTGTGCTGCTGGGCGCGGCCCTGGTCGTGGGATCGCGGCGCCCGAGAATCCAGCGCCGCCGGTAGGGCCAGTAGCAGCGCCACCGCCTCCCGAAGTACTGCCGCCACCCCGGGCGCCGGCAGCTCCGACGTAGCAGCACCACCGCCGTGGCTGGCCCGTTCACCCGGGTCTGGGACCATCGCCCCGTGGACTACCCGCACAGCCAGGCACCTGGCGCACCGATCCGCTCCGGCATCCCGGAGCACGGCCGCATCCCGAAGTACTACGCGGTCAAGGCCCATGTCTCGCTGCTCATGGAGGAGTTGGGGGAGGGCGAGGCGCTGCCCACCGAGCGCGATCTGGCCGTACGGTACGAGGTGTCCCGCGAGACCGTACGGCAGGCGCTGCGCGAACTGGTCCTGGAGGGGCGGCTGCGGCGGCAGGGGCGGGGGACCGTCATCGCGGGCCCCAAGCTCGAACAGCCGCTGTCGCTGGCGAGTTACACCGAGGGTGTGCGCCGCCAGGGCCGGACGCCCGGGCGGCATCTCATCTCGCTGGACCGTTTCCCCTGCCCCGACGCGCTCGCCGCCGAGACCGGGCTCGGCCGGGGCGAGCCGGTCTGGCATCTGGAGCGGGTACTGCTCGCGGACGACGAACGCGTCGGACTGGAGAGCACCTATGTCGCGGTGGCCCGAGTCCCCTCCCTGGACAGCGAGTTCGACCCCGACTCCTCCTTCTACGGTTTCCTGCGCGACCGGCTGGGCATCGGCTTCGGCGACGCCGACGAGCGGATCGAGACGGTCCTGGCCACCCCGCGCGAGGCGCTGCTCATCGGGACGCCGCCCGCGCTGCCGATGCTGCTGATCCACCGGGTCTCCCGTGACACGGAGGGGCTGCCCCTGGAGCGCGTACGGACGCTCTACCGGGGCGACCGGTTCAGCTTCACCACCCACCTCGCGTCGGGCTGACGCCCGAGCCGGTCCCGGTCCCGGCCCCGGACCAGGCCAGGCCGGCTCGCTTTGATAACAGAAACATAACGGGTCTAGTCCAGTCTTGTGGGGCTGTTCACCCTGCCGTTGCCCCGGGGTCGGCACCGGGACACCCGCTCCCAGCAGCGTTGCCGTCGTGAGAGTCATCGTCGTAGGAGCCGGCGTGGTGGGAACCATGCACGCCTGGCACGCAGTGGAACGCGGCCACGAGGTCGTACAGATCGAGCGCGAGACCGAGGCGCGGGGCGCCTCGCTCCGTAACTTCGGGCAGGTGTGGGTCAGCGGGCGGGCCGGCGGGGAGGAGCTGGCGACCGCGCTGCGCGCCCGGGAGCTGTGGGAGGAGATCGGGAAGCGGGTGCCGGGCATCGGCTTCCGCGCCACCGGGTCGCTCACCCCCGTACGGAACGCCCTGGAACGGGGCGTCGCGGAGGCCGCGTTGAAGCGGGACGACGCGGCGGCGCGCGGGTACCGGCTGCTGACCCCGCAGGAGGCGCGCGAGATCAACCCGGCGCTCCGGGGCGAGTTCGAGGCGGCCCTGTGGTGCGGGAAGGACGCGGCCGTGGAGCCGCGCACCGCCCAGCTGGAGCTGAAGAAGGCCCTGCTGGCGTCGGGGAGTTACACCTACCTGGGCGGGCGGGAGGTCCGCGAGGTCGTCGGCGCCGGCTCGGTGCGCGACGACCACGGCGATGTGCACACCGGCGACGTCGTCGTCCTCTGCACCGGCGCCTGGCTCGGCGGTCTGGTGCGCGAACTCGCCCCCGACCTGCCGGTCCGGCGGGTCCGCCTCCAGATGATGCAGACCGAGCCACTCGGCGAGCGCCTCACCACGTCCGTGGCCGACGCCGACTCCTTCCGCTACTACCCGGCGTACGCCTCCGAGGCCCTCGACGCGCTCAACGCGCGGCAGGCCCAGGACCCGGTGGCCGCCGAGCACCGGATGCAGCTGCTGATGGTGCAGCGCGCGGACGGCGGGCTGACCATCGGCGACACCCATGAGTACGAGCACCCCTTCGCCTTCGACGTGCGCGAAGAGCCGTACGAGCACGTCGCCCGCGTCGCCGAGTCCTTCCTCGGGCGCCCGCTGCCGAAGATCCGCCACCGCTGGGCCGGGGTGTACGCGCAGTGCACCGACACCACCCGCGTCATCCACCGCGAGCAGGTGCGGGACGGCGTGTGGCTGGTCACCGGGCCCGGCGGGCGCGGCATGACCTGTTCCCCGGCGATAGCCGAAAAGACCGCGAACGACCTCGGATGGTGAGTGAGTTGACCGTGCACAAGCCGATCAATCTGGTGGTGCTCGACATGGCGGGCACGACCGTCGCCGACGGCGGCCTTGTCGAGAGCGCCTTCGCCGCTGCCGCCCGCCGGATGGGCGCCGAGCCCGACGCGATGCTGGGCTATGTCCGCGCGACCATGGGCGAGTCCAAGATCTCCGTCTTCCGGCACCTCTTCGGCGACGAGGAGAAGGCCCGGCAGGCCAACACCGCCTTCGAGGAGGCATACGGCGAACTGGTCGGCGCCGGACACATCGCCCCCGTCCCCGGCGCGCGCGAAGCCATCGAACGGATGCAGGGCGAGGGCCGGACCGTGGTCCTGAGCACCGGTTTCGCCCGGACCACCCAGGACGCGATCCTTGCCGCGCTCGGCTGGCAGGACCTGGTCGGGCTGACACTCTGCCCGGCCGACGCGGGCGGTCGCGGACGGCCCTACCCGGACATGGTGCTCGCCGCGTTCCTGCGGACCCGGGCCGTGGACGGGGTGGACCAGCTCGCGGTCGCGGGCGACACCTCGTACGACATGCTCAGCGGCGTACGGTCCGGGGCGCGGGTCGTGGCCGGTGTCCTCACCGGCGCCCACGACCGGGGGCAGCTGGAGCAGCACGGCGCCACCCACGTCCTGGGTTCGGTCGCCGAACTGCCGGACCTGCTGGCCCGGTTGGCCCCGCCGGTGGAGATATGACCAGCGGCACCGGTAGCACCAGCGGCATCCGCTTCGACGGGGTCTCGGTCGCGTACGGCGCCAAGGGCAGGAACGGCGGGACCACCGTCCTGGACTCGCTGGACCTGACCGTCGAGCCCGGTGAGGTGATGGCCCTGCTCGGCCCCTCGGGATCGGGCAAGACCACCGCCCTGCGCGCCGTCGCCGGCTTCGTCCAGCCCTTCGCCGGGCGGGTCCTCATCGGTGGCCGCGACGTGACGGACCTTCCCCCGCACCGGCGGGGCGTCGGCATGGTCGTCCAGCAGTACGCGCTCTTCCCGCACATGCGCGTCGAGGACAACGTCGCGTTCGGCCTGCGGGCGCAGAAGGTGCCCAAGGGCGAGATCCCGGAGCGCGTCGCCGAGGCGCTCGGGATGACGGGCATGGCCTCCTACGCCAAGCGCTACCCGCGCGAACTCTCCGGCGGCCAGCAGCAGCGCGTCGCCATCGCGCGGGCCCTGGCCATCCGGCCCGGGGTGCTGCTCCTCGACGAGCCGCTCTCCGCACTCGACGCCCAGCTGAGGTCCGGGATGCTGGCCGAACTGGCCCGGCTGCACCGCGAGTTGCCCGAGGTGTCGATCCTGTACGTCACGCACGACCAGGTCGAGGCGCTCACCCTGGCGGACCGTATCGCCGTGATGGACCGCGCCCGGCTCCAGGACTGCGGGACCCCGCAGGAGCTGTACCGGCGGCCCCGCACCGAGTTCACCGCCTCCTTCGTCGGCAATGCCAACCTCCTGCCGGTCACGGTACGGAGCGCGGCAGCGGGCTCCGGCGGCGCCGTGGTCTCCTTCGCCGGTACGGAACTGGCGGTGACCGGCGCGGACGGCGCCGCCGACGGCGCCACGGCCACCCTGTGCGTACGCCCGCATCTGGTCGGGCTCGGCGAGGGCCCGAACGCCCTGCGTGGCAGGATCGCCGAGGTCCAGTGGCGCGGCTCGACCCACCGGCTGCTGGTCGACGTGGACGGCCACCGGGTCAAGGCCGATGTGCGCGAACTGCGTGCTACCCCGGCGCTGGGCGACGCGGCGACGCTGCACTTCGCCGCCGAGGACGCGGTGCTGCTCACCGCGGGCGTGACAGCGGACGGGACGGCACCGGACCCCACAGCACCGGACCCCACAGCACCGGGCGGGACGGAAGCAGGCGGGTCGACAGCGGCTACGGCCGCACCGGCGAGCGCTGGGGCGGGAGTGTCCGATGGCTAGCACCACCGCGGTCGCGCCGACAGCCCCGGCCGCGCCGGCCGCGCCCCGTTCACTGCCCCGCTGGATCTGGGCGCTGCCGCCCGTCGTCGTGCTGGCGCTGGTCTTCCTCTACCCGCTGGCGCTCGTCGTCCAGCAGTCCTTCACCCCGGACACGGGCGGTATGTCCGTCGCCCCGTACACCCAGGTCTTCGCGTCCGACGCCTTCCGCCAGGCGCTGACCACGACTGTCTGGCTGGCCGTCGGCTCCACCGTCGGCTGTCTCGTCCTCGGGTTCGCGCTCGCCGTGGTGATCGCTTTCGTACCGTTCCCCGGCGGGAAGGCGGTCGCCCGGTTCATCGACGTCTTCCTCTCGTTCCCGTCCTTCCTGATCACGCTCGCGCTGCTCTTCGTCTACGGCTCGGTCGGCATGGCCAACGGCGCCTGGACGGACCTGACCGGCGCGCACCAGGGGCCGTTCCAGTTCCTCACCACGCCGTGGGGCGTACTCCTCGCGGAGATCACCTACTTCACACCCTTCGTGATGCGGCCGCTGCTCGCGGCCTTCTCCCAGCTCGACACCGCGCAGCTGGAGGTGGCCTCGTCGCTGGGCGCAGGCCCGGCCCGGATCGTACGGCGGATCATCCTGCCGGAGGCGCTGCCCGCGCTCGCCGCCGGCGGCAGCCTCGTGCTGGTGATGTGCCTCAACGAGTTCGGCATCGTGCTCTTCACCGGGGCCAAGGGCGTGACGACCCTGCCGATGCTCGTCTACAGCAAGGCCATCCTCGAATCCGACTACCCCACCGCGTGCGTGGTCGCCGTCGTCAACGTGGCGATCTCCGTCGGGCTCTACTCCCTCTACCGGATGGTGGCGCGCCGTGCTGGTGCATAGCCGTACGGGCAAGTGGACCACCTGGGTCGTCTTCTTCGCCCTCTTCCTGCCCCTGTTCGCCCTGCCGCTCCTGGTGATCCTGCTGGCCTCGTTCGCCACCAACTGGTCGGGGGCGCTGCCCTCGGGCGCGACCGTGAGCCATTACGCGACCGCCACCAGCGGGGACTCCCTGCGGGCCCTGACCACCAGCCTGGTCACCGCCGCCTGCGCGAGCGTGCTCGCACTGACCGTCGGGACGTGGGCGGCTCTCGCCGGGGCCGCACTCAAGAAGCGCGGACGGCGCTTCATGGACGCCCTGTTCATGCTGCCGGTCGCGGTGCCGTCGGTGGTCGTGGGCCTGGCCGTGCTGGTGGCGTTCAGCAAGCCGCCGGTCCTGCTCAACGGCACTTCCACGATCGTGATCCTGGCGCACACCATTCTCGTCACGGCGTTCGCCCACCAGTCGGTCTCGGCTGCCATCCTGCGTCTCGACCCGGTGTACGAGCAGGCCGCGGCCTCGCTGGGGGCCCGTCCCTCGTACGTCCTGTGGCGGGTCAGACTGCCGCTGCTGCTGCCGTCCCTGACAGCGGCGGCCGGACTCTGTTTCGCCCTGTCGATGGGGGAGCTGAGCGCCACGATGATGCTCTACCCGCCGGACTGGACACCGCTTCCCGTCCAGATCTTCGCGATCACCGACCGGGGCTCGCTCTTCACGGGCGCGGCGGTCTCCGTGGTCCTCATGGCGGCGACGCTGCTGGTCCTGTCCGGGGTCTCCCGCATCCGGACCAAGGCGTCGTACCGCTGAACCCGGCCTGCTCTCAACCGAGTTGATCCGCACCCAGAAACCCAGAAGCCCAGAAGCCCAGGAGACACGAAACGTCATGCGCCACCACATCAAGCCGCTCGCCGCCGTCGCCGGGGCCCTGGTCCTCGCGGGTTCCCTCTCCGCCTGCGGTGGTTCCTCAGCGGCGTCCGACGCCAAGGTCGTCACCGTCTACAGTGCCGACGGCCTCAAGGGCGAGAACAACGACGGCTGGTACGACCAGGTCTTCAAGGACTTCCAGAAGCAGACGGGCATCAAGGTCAATTACGTGGAGGGCGGCTCCGGCGAGGTCGTGCAGCGCGCCGTCCGCGAGAAGTCCAACACCCAGGCCGACGTCCTCGTCACGCTCCCGCCGTTCATCCAGCAGGCCGACGCCAAGGGGCTGCTCCAGAAGTACGCGCCCAAGGGCTCGGGCCAGGTCGCCCCGGCCGACAAGGGGACCGACGGGACCTGGACCTCGGTCGTCAACAACTACTTCGGCTTCATCTACAACAAGAAGGAGCTCAAGACCGCCCCCACCACCTGGGACGAACTGCTGAGTGGGAAGTACAAGAACAAGCTCCAGTACTCCACACCGGGTGTCGCGGGCGACGGCACCGCCGTGCTCATCAAGGCGATGCACGACTACGGCTCCAAGCAGGCGGCCATGACGTACCTGGGCAAGCTCCAGGCGAACAACGTCGGCCCGTCCGCCTCGACCGGCAAGCTCGCGCCCAAGGTCGACAAGGGCGAGATCCTGGCCGCCAACGGCGATGTCCAGATGAGCTACGCCCAGTCGAAGACCATGCCGAACCTGGGCATCTGGTTCCCGGCGAAGTCGGGAGGCAGGCCGACCACGTTCGCGCTGCCGTACGCGGCCGGTCTGGTCAGCAAGGCGCCGCACTCGGCGAACGGCAGGAAGCTGTTGGACTTCATGCTCGCCGAGCAGGCCCAGAAGCAGGTCAGCGCGATCGGCGGCGGCTTCTCGTCCCGCCAGGACGTCAAGGCCACCGATGCCAACGCGACCGCGCTGAGTGCACTGATGAAGGGCGTCGACGTCTTCGCACCCGACTGGAACGACATCTCCAAGAACCTCACGTCGTACGTGGGGGACTGGCAGTCCGCCACCCACAGCTGAGTACGGGGGGATGCTGGTGAGCCAGGCCCTGTTCGCGGCACCCGCTACCCCGGGCGGATGTGCCGCAGGCTCCGTACACGCTGCGATGTCGTACGAGGGTGGCTACCGTCGATCGTATGGAACGAGGCGGCGCGGTCCTGATCGACATCGACGGAGTACTCACGGTCTCCTGGGAGCCGCTGCCCGGCGCCGTCGCGGCCATGGAGCGGCTGCACGCCTCGGGGCGCCCCTTCGCCCTGGTCACCAACACGACCTCGCGGACTCGCGCCTCGATCGCCGAGCGCCTGGCCGGGGCGGGGTTTGCCGTCACCGTCGACGACATCCTCACCGCGCCGGCCGTCACCGCCGCGTATCTGCGCGAGCACTGTCCGCACGCGCGTTGTCTGCTGCTCAACGCCGGTGACATCCGGGACGATCTGTCAGGTGTGACGCTCGTCGACGACACGGATCCGGATGCCGACGTGGACGTGGTCGTCACGGGAGGGGCCGGCGCCGAGTTCGGCTACACGGCCCTCAACCGCGTGTTCCGCCACCTGCAGCACGGAGCCCGCCTCGTGGCGATGCACCGCAACCTCTTCTGGCGCACCGCCGATGGCCTCAGCCTCGACAGCGGGGCCTTTCTCCTGGGCCTGGAGCGGGCCGCCGGGGTCGAGGCGGAGATCACCGGCAAACCGGCGGAGGCGTTCTTCGCCGCCGCGCTCGCCCACCTCGGCGCCGAGCCGTCGACGGCGCTCATGGTCGGGGACGACATCGAGTCCGACGTTCTCGCCGCCCAGCGCGGCGGGATCACCGGCGTCCTCGTCAAGACCGGCAAGTACGCGCCCGAGACCCACCGGGCGGCCACGGGCACACCCGACCACGTCATCGACTCCTTCGCCGCGCTGCCTGCCCTCCTGGAACGCCTGGCTACGGACTCCGGCTGAGCCGTGGCGTCCTTCGGCGCGACAATGGTGGCAGGGAACATATCTGCCGTCGTGGAGAGGCGGGAGCGAAATGCCGCATATATCCGTCACCGCTCGGACGCGACGAACGCGACGGACGCGACGGACGCGACGGAACGGAGGACCGGCTTGACCACCCTGTTCGTCTGCGGCGATGTCATGCTCGGCCGCGGCGTGGACCAGATCCTGCCGCACCCCGGCGACCCGGATCTCCGGGAGACGTACGTAAGGGACGCCCGGGAGTACGTCGGTCTGGCGGAGGCGGTGAATGGCCCCATCCCGCGTCCGGTCGGCTTCTCCTGGCCTTGGGGGGACGCACTGGAGGTCCTTGAGTCGGCCGCGCCCGACGCCCGCGTGATCAATCTGGAGACCAGCGTCACGCGCAGCGACTCGTTCGCCCCCGGCAAGGAAATCCACTACCGGATGCACCCCGCCAACCTCCCCTGTCTGTCGGCGGCCCGCCCCGACATCTGCGTACTGGCCAACAACCACGTCCTGGACTTCGGCCACCGTGGCCTCGCGGAGACACTCGACTCCTTGGCCGGCGCCGGCTTGCGGACGGCCGGCGCGGGCCGGGACGACGCCGGGGCGAGCCGCCCGGCGGTCGTTCTCCTCGACGGGGGCCGACGGCTCCTGGTCTTCTCCTTCGGTATGCCGTCCAGCGGTGTCCCGCAGTCCTGGGCCGCGACCGGGTCGCGCGGCGGAGTCGGCTTCGTGGGCGGTCCTTCGGACGCCGCCGCTGCCGAAGTGGCCGACCGCATACGGCGGATGAAGCGCCCCGGCGACATCGCGGTGGTCTCGGTCCACTGGGGCTCCAACTGGGGCTATCGCATACCCGGGGACCACGTCGCCTTCGCCCACGCCCTGATCGACGCCGGAGCGGATGTCGTGCATGGCCACTCCTCGCACCACCCCCGCCCCCTGGAGGTGTACCGGGGCAAGCTCGTCCTGTACGGCTGCGGCGACTTCATCAACGACTACGAGGGAATCACCGGCTACGAGCAGTACCGCGGCGACCTGCGGCTCCTCTACCTCCCCTCGTTCGAGCCCGGCACGGGCAAGCTCGCCGGTCTGCGCATCACTCCGCTGCAGGCCCGGCGCATGCGCCTTTGCCACGCCTCGTCCGACGACTGCCGGTGGCTGCGATCCCTCCTCGACCGGTTTTCCGAGGGTTTCCGTCCATGCGCCGCGCCGGACCCGGAAGGCACCTTGACGCTCCGCGCGGTCTGACGGACCAGCCCACCAGTCCTGACCCGCAGTACATGTACATCTGAACAACCTTCGCGGAACCGGGTGTCGGGGAGAACTTCACCGCACGCCTCTGGCCGTCGGCAATCTATTGCGAAAAGATAACGGGTCTAGTCCCATACCCAACGCCTCTGCTCCGGCAGGGGCGTTGGCCTGCCTGGCCGCTCAACACCCCACCCCTCACCGGAGGATCACGTGTCTTCGCAGCTGTCGCGCCGCTCCCTCCTCATCGGCGCCGCCTCCCTCGCCGTCGCGGCGGGCCCCCTCGCCCAGGTCGCCCGCGCCGTGGACAGAAAGCCCAAGGTCCTGGTCATCGGCCTGGACGGCACCCTGCTCAGCAAGATCGAAGTGGCGGACGCCCCGCATCTCAAGGCGCTGCGGGCCGCAGGTCTGACCGCGGCCTCCCCGCTGTACGCGGCACCCTTCGCCCCCACGCTCTCCGGCCCCGGCTGGTCGACGATCATCACCGGCGTCTGGCCCGACAAGCACAAGGTGATGGACAACACCTTCGCCGGGCAGAACTTCGCTCAGTACCCGGACTTCCTGACCCGCGTCGAGAACGCCCGGCCCGCGCTCGGCACCTACGCCATCGCGTCCTGGAACCCGATCACCACCACGGTCTTCTCCTCGAAGGTGGACACCCGCGTCAACACCCCGAGCGCCGAGTACGACACCGGGACCACCTCACGGCTGGTGAGTCAACTCGCCACCGGGAACTCCGACGCGCACTTCGTCCAGCTCGACGGCGTGGACGAGGCGGGCCACGAACACGGCGCCGCCAGCCAGGAGTACCTCGACGCGATCCACGCCGTGGACACCTCGGCCGGACAGTTCGTCGCCGCGATCGAGTCCCGTAAGACGTACGCCTCGGAGAACTGGCTGATCATGGTCACCGCTGACCACGGCCACACCGACCCCGGCGGCCACGGCGGCTCCAGCTGGCAGGAGCGCCAGACCTTCCTGATAGCGCGGGGCGCCGGGATCGGCGCCGGTTCGACGCGGTACGACATCCGGATGCCGGACGTCGCCGCCTCCGCCCTCGCCCACCTCGGTATCGCCATCGACCCCGCCTGGGGCCTCGACGGCAGACCGCTCCAGCAGCCGGGCGACGACGCGTTCGACGCGCTGCGGCCCCGGCTGACCGGGCCGGTCGACGAGGGCGGCATCGGGGCGGGCGTCATCGGCTTCACCCACACCCCGCCGCCCGGCTGGTCGGTCGACAACTCGGCGATGGGTACCGGCGGGGTCACCGAGTGGCGCGGCTGGTCCTTCACCACGGACGAGTTCTGGACGAAGGCCGAGCCGGACCAGCAGCGCGAGTCCAACGTCCGGGCGCGCGGCGTCTTCGCGGTCGCCGACGGGGACGAGTGGTCGGACACGTCCTTCACGGGGACCTTCGACTCGACCCTGATCAGCCCGGCCTACCGGGTGCGGGGCGGACGCCCGGCCACCCTCACGTACACGACGTACTACCGCCAGGAGGCCCCGCAGCGCGGCGAGGTGCTGGTCAGTTATGACGGCGCGGCCCCGGTGAGCGTGCGCACGTACACCGCGGACACCTCGTCCCGCGTCGAGAACCTCACACTCCAGGTCCCGGCCGGGGCCACCAGCGCCCGGGTGCGGTTCCGCTACACCGGGGGCAACAACTGGTTCTGGACGGTCGACGGGGTCAGGATCACCGCAGGGTGATGAGCCGGGGGCGCCGGAAGCACCGGGCGGTGCGGCCGGCGCCCCGGGTCCTGTTCAACTGCCCAGGGCCATGTCCGGTCAGACGAGGTCGACCAGGTCGGCGATGGAGTCCACGACCGTGGTCGGACGGTACGGGTAGCGGCCGATGTCCGCGCGGCTGGTCAGCCCGGTGAGCACCAGGAAGGTCTCCATCCCGGCCTCCAGCCCCGCCAGTACGTCGGTGTCCATCCGGTCGCCGATCATGGCGGAGCTCTCGGAGTGGGCGCCGATCGCGTTGAGTCCGGTGCGCATCATCAGCGGGTTGGGCTTGCCGACGAAGTACGGGTCCTTGCCGGTCGCCTTGGTGATCAGCGCGGCCACGGAACCCGTCGCGGGCAGGGCGCCCTCCGGCGAGGGGCCGGTGTTGTCGGGGTTGGTGGCGATGAACCGCGCACCATTGTTGATCAGGCGGATCGCCCTCGTCAGCGCCTCGAACGAGTAGGTCCGGGTCTCCCCGAGGATCACGAAGTCGGGGTCCGAGTCCGTCAGGATGTATCCGGCGTCGTGCAGGGCGGTGGTCAGCCCGGCCTCGCCGATGACGTACGCGGTGCCGCCCGGGTGCTGGTTGTCGAGGAACTTCGCCGTCGCGAGGGCGGAGGTCCAGATGTTCTCCACCGGCACTTCCAGGCCGATCCGCTGCAGCCGCGCGTGCAGGTCGCGCGGGGTGTAGATCGAGTTGTTGGTGAGCACGAGGAACGGCTTGCCGGTGTCCCGCAGCTTCTTGATGAAAGCGTCGGCTCCCGGCACGGGGACGCCCTCGTGCATCAGTACGCCATCCATGTCCGTGAGCCACGATTCGATGGGCTTGCGCTCTGTCATGCGGGCTGGCTCCTGGCGGCTCGGCGGGATGGTCACCGGAGGTCCGAAGGGTACGGGGGCTCCGAGGCGGCCATCCTATTCAAGCCGGCCGGGCCGCACCCCGATCGGACGTATGTACGGCTTTCCGGGATGCGGGATGGCTCCCCAGGCAGCAACCTTCGTAACAGGAGGTTCACCATGCGTCTGATATCCGTCACTCTCTGTGGCGCAACGGCGGTCGCGGCTGCCCTCTTCCCCGCGGCCGCGATCGCGGCCCCGGCCGAAGGGTCATCGGGGACGGTCACGGTCAGCCCGTCCGTCATCGCCCCCGGCGAGGAGGTGGACCTGAGAGTGAGCTGCAAGAGCGGCAAGCCGTTCGGCAGGTCCGACGCCTTCGACTCGCAGGCCCAGTTCTCGCCCGCCGCCGACCGGGGCTCCATGTACGCCGCCGCGCGGATCCGCGCCGACGCCGAGTCCAGGGACTACACGGTCCAGGTCAGGTGCGGGCACACCGTCGTGACCGGCACGATCACCGTCGTACGGGAAGGCGGCGACCACCACCACCGTCCCATGCCGCTGATCACCCCGACCGCTCCTGTCCACGCGGGTGGCGGGGCCACGGCCACGGTCGCGGCCCAGGAAGCAGCTCCGGGCACCGGGCACACCGTCGTCGGCCTGGTGCTCGCCGGGATCGCCGCCGTGGCGGTGGCCGGGCGCAGCGTACGGCGCCGGCGCAGCAGCTGATATGTCGTCCGAGGGTTCGTCATCGGGAAGCGGCCGGCTGCTGACGGGGGTCGCCTGGGCCGTACTGCTGCTCGGGCTGTGGCTCTGGGGCCGCCAGATCACCGAAGGCCCCGAGGGGAGCTCGGGGCCGAAGACCGGCGATGTGGCTGCGGTGGGCCGTCCGCTCGGCGTCACGCTGCCACCGGCCCATGATCCGCTCGCGGGAGAGCGGCCGAGGCGGGTGCAGATCCCATCGGTGGGGATCAACGCCCCGATCGTGCCGCGCGGGCTCGACGCCCACGGCGCGGTCGACCCGCCGCCGTTCGAGGCTCCGGACGAGGTCGGCTGGTTCGGCGGTGGCACCCGTCCCGGCGCTGTCGGGGCCGCGCTGCTGGTCGGTCATGTCGACACGAACACCAGGAAAGCTGTCTTCTACGGCCTGAGTGCGGTCCGTCCCGGCCAGAAGGTGCGGGTGACGGGCTCCGACGGCTCGGTCAGCGAGTTCACCATCGACGATGTCCAGGTCTTCCAGCGCAGCCACTTCAACGCGAAGAAGGTCTACGGGGAGCGGGTGCACGGCCGCGCGGAGCTGAGGCTGATCACCTGCGGCGGCTCGTTCGACCGTACGACGCGGGCGTACAGCGCGAATGTGGTGGTCTCGGCCTACCTCACGGGTGTGCCGAAGAAGTGAGCGACGGGGTGAGTGACGGGGTGGGCGGCGGGGTGAGTGGCGGGGTGCGCGGGTCTGTATCCGTCCGGCCGGTTCTGTTTGCCCGGCCTCCCGTCCGGCCTCTGTGACCTGTTTGATCTACTCGGCCGAATTGTTTTGCTTGATCCATTCCGAGATCCGGGTCCCGGTGCCGGGCGGTCGGAGGAGGGGGTGGAACGACCGAAGCCCCCCACCGCGAGGTGGGGGGCTTCGGTATCGCGTGCGCCGCCAGGGACTCGAACCCCGGACCCGCTGATTAAGAGTCAGCTGCTCTAACCAACTGAGCTAGCGGCGCCTGCTGACCTGGAGAACTTTACCGGACCGGCGGAGGTGCTCCGGACCGCCCGTCGGGTCATATGTTCGTTTTCTCCCCATTCATCCCGTCAAAATGCGATTCCTCCGCATAGTTGAGAAGCTGACGACCGTGCAGATGCCTTTGCGCAACTTCAACAACGCGGAGGGGACACGTATGACGGTTCCGGTCTTCGAGGAGTACGAACCTGCGAGCGACTGCGGCTGTGCGGGGTGCGTCGAGTGGCGCCGCTCGGCCTTCCACACTCTCTCGCTGAGAGAGGGCGGCCACCCGGCGGCCCACGGCGCGCGGCGCGCGCTCGTGCTGGCGACCGCCGCCGGAGTCGTACTCGGCGGGGGGACGGCGGCGGCTGCTTCCCCCGACCCCGGCGGCCAGGGGCAGGGGCCGGCCACGGCGCCCGTCGAGCACGCGAAGCTGCCCGCCACCACCAGGTCGGCGATCATCAGCCGCGCCGCGAAGTGGGTGGCGGCCAAGGTTCCGTACCGCATGGACAAGAACTGGAAGGACGGGTACCGGCAGGACTGCTCGGGCTTCGTCTCGATGGCCTGGGGACTGGACGGGAACGAATGGACGGGAAACCTGGCCCAGTACGGGAGGCGGACAAAGAGGAGCGCTCTCCGGCCCGGTGACATCCTGCTGTTCCACAACCCGGCGAACCCCAACAAGGGCTCCCACGTCACCATCTTCGGGGGCTGGACCAACTCCGCCCACACCTCCTACCTGGCGTACGAGCAGACGCGGCCGCACACCCGCGCGCAGTCCACCCCGTACGCCTACTGGTCCCACTCCGGCCGCTATGTGCCCTACCGCTACAAGGGGCTGAGGACCGGCAGCGGCGGTTCCCGGCCTGTCACCGTCTATCCCGGGGTGAGGTCCTTCGGGAAGGGCGCGAAGAACGCCGACGTCACCCGGCTCGGCCGGATGCTCGTCGCACGCGGTGGCGGCCGTTTCTACCGGCAGGGCCCCGGGCCGAGGTGGGGCGAGGCCGACCGCCGGGCCACGCAGGCGTTCCAGCGGGCCCAGGGGTGGACCGGCTCCGACGCGGACGGGCTGCCCGGCCGCACCACCTGGAGCCTGCTGGTGAAGGGCGGCGGCAAGAACATCCCGGCCGCCGGGAAGCACCGGACCACCGGCAGCAGCCGCACCACCACCGGCACCGGTGGGAAGGGCAGTCCTGCCCGTACCAGCAGCCCTGCCCGTACCAATAGCCCTGCCCGTACCAGCAGTCCAGCCCATAGCAGCAGCCCTGCCGGCACCAGTAGCCCCACCAGTGCGAGCAGTCCCGCCGGTACCAGCGCCCCTGCCACCCCCGCCGGTACCCCTGCCACCCCCGTCGGCCAAGCCCGCCCCAGCGCCCCCGCCGGCACGAAGGCCCCCGCCGGCCACGCCAGTACCGGCACTCCCGCCGGCGCCAAACCCCCTGCCGGTACCAAACCCCCCACCGGCACCAAGAACCCAGCCGGCACCAAACCCCCTGCCCGCCCCAGCACCCCCGCCGGCCACGCCGGCACCCCTGCCCGTACCAACACCCCCGCCCGCCACCCCAGTGCGGCGCGCGCCGCGGCCTTTCCCGGTGCCGCGTTCTTCAGGCGGGGGCAGTCCGGTCCCCACGTGGAGCAGCTCGGCAAGCAGTTGGTGAAGAAGGGCTTCGGCACGTACTACACGGCCGGCCCCGGACCCCGGTGGTCCGAGGCGGACCGGCGCAATGTCCAGGCGTTCCAGCGGGCCCAGGGATGGACCGGCGCGGCGGCCAACGGCTATCCCGGCCCCGAGACATGGAGGCGACTCTTCGCATGACCGAGACGACAGCAGCAGCCGGTGAGCGCACCGGGCTCGGCGGACAGGCCGAACCTGCCGGCCCAACGGACTGGCCCGCAGGGCCGATTGAGCGGGTCCCGCCCCTGGAGACGGCGGAGCCCGCAGGACCTGCAACGGTCGGCCGGCCCGCGGGCCGGCCGGGGAGCCCCGCCGGGCCGAAGCAGCGTTCGGCCCGGACGGAGACCCGCGTCCAGGGCTCCGTCAGGCCCGCACCGTCCGTCGACCCCCGGCTCGCCGAGCACCCGGGCCCCTCACTGCCCGGGGCCGTCGCACTGCTCGGCGGTGCCGTCGCGCTCGCCGGCTTCGCGGTGGTGCTGTGGAGGGCCGGGGCGGTCCCGGCCCCGGTGGCCGCACTGCTGCGGCTGGACGCGGTGCCGTACGACGGGATCGGGCCCGAGGCGGGCGCGGTGCTCGCCGTGCTCGGCGCGCTGGCGCTCCTCGCCTTCGGCGGGCTCGGGCGCGGGCGGGTCGGCCACGCGTGGGTCCTCTCGCTCTTCGGCGGCTACCGGGGGAGCGTACGGCGGACCGGGCTGGTGTGGATGAGCCCGCTGGTGCTGCGCCGCCGGATCGACGTACGGCTGCGGCACTGGCGCAGCGAGCCGCTGCCGGCAGTCGACGCCGACGGCACGGCCCTGCGCGTCGTCGTCCTGGTGGTGTGGCGGATCAAGGACACGGCCCGGGCCGCGTACGCGGTGGAGGACCACGAGGCGTATCTGGGCGAGCAGGTGGAGGCGGCGATGGCCCGGGTGCTCTCGCAGCTGCCGGCCGACGCGTTCCACGAGGACGGTCCGACGCTGCGCGACAGTGAGGCGGTCGGCGACTCGCTGACCCGGCTGGTGCGGGCGGAGACGTTCCCGGTCGGCATCGAGGTGTTCTCGGCGCAGCCGACCCGGATCGAGTACGCACCTGAGGTCGCGGGCGCGATGCAGCGGAGCCGGGTCGCGGCGATCGACGCCCGGCACCGGGACACCGTGCTGACCTCGGTGGTGGACGCGGTGGACGACACGGTGACCCGGCTGACGGCGCGCGGGCTCGTCGAGCTCGATGCCTATGAACGCAACGCGCTCGTCCGGGATCTGACGGTCGCCTTCTACTCGGGGCGCAGCGGCACTCCTTCCTGAGCCTCCGTCAGGGTCCGTCCTGAGTCTCCGTCAGGGACTTCCTGAGCCTCTGCCAGGGACTGCCCTGAGCCTCCGCCAGGGACCGCCTTCCTCGCGCGCCTCCCCGCACTCGCCTCGGAATTGGTACAGACCTGTCTTTGATATGGACACGGCGAACCGACGTCCATACTCTGAGCCTTGGTCTAGACCGCAGCTCGGCACATCGAACTCCCCCAAGTTCCGAGGAGTGCAGCATGCGCAAGAAGTTAGGCGCGGCCGTGGTCGGCCTTGCCGTGGCGGGCGTCTCCCTGCTCGCCACCGGCAGCGCCAGCAGCCACGGATACACCGACCAGCCCATCAGCCGCCAGAAGCTCTGTGCCAACGGCACCGTCACCAACTGCGGTGCCATCCAGTACGAACCGCAGAGCGTCGAGGCCCCCAAGGGGTTCCCCGGCGCCGGGCCCGCCGACGGCAAGATCTGCTCCGGCGCGCACGACGACTTCGCCCAGCTCGACGGGGCGAAGACGCCGGGCGGCGGCGCCTGGCCCACCACCAAGCTCACCGGCGGGCAGGCGTACACGTTCCGGTGGCAGTTCACCGCCCGGCACGCCACGACCGACTTCGAGTACTTCATCACCAAGAACGGCTGGGACGACTCCAAGCCGCTCACCAGGGCCGACCTCGAACCCCAGCCGTTCATGACGGTCCCGTACGGCGGTCAGCAGCCGCCCGGAACGGTCTCGCAGCAGGGCACCATCCCCACGCAGAAGACCGGCCACCACATGATCCTGTCCGTGTGGAACATCGCCGACACCGGCAATGCCTTCTACGCCTGCTCGGACGTCAGCTTCTGACGGTGCGCCACTGGCCGCTCATTTCCGGCGGTGCGCCACCGGCCGTTCATTTCTGACGGTCGGTCAGTTAACCTGCTCCGCCATGAGGAGCGCAGATACCTTCGCGGAGCTCGTACAGCGTCAATGGGGCGACCGGCGGCCCGGCCTGAAATCCGGTGAACTGGTCCTGAGCCACCACCAAGTCGCCTCGGGTGCTGCCGCACGGGCCGCGCTTCTCGTGGATCTGCTCCCGGCCGGAGCCGAGCCCCACATCGGGGTACTGCTCCACAACACCCCGGAGTTCCCGCTCTGGCTGAGCGCGGCGGCCCTCGCGGGGGCCGCCGTCGCCGGGATCAACCCGACGCGGCGCGGGGCCGAACTGGCCCGCGACATCGTGCACACCGACTGCCGGGTGCTGATCACCTCGCGGGAGCTGCTGCCGCTGCTCGACGGCCTGGAACTGCCGGGCGTACGGATGCTGGTCACCGACTCCGACGCCTACCGCGAGCTGCTCGCCCCGTACGCGGATGCCGTACCCGGCGAAGCGGTCGCGGCGCCGGTGTCCCCGTCCGCGCGGATGCTCCTCTACTTCACATCGGGCTCCACGGGCGCCCCCAAGGCCGCGATCTGCACCCAGAGGCGGCTGGCGGCGGCCGGACAGTCCCTGGTCACGCACTTCGGGACCGGCCAGGACGACGTCCACTACATCTGCATGCCGCTGTTCCACGGCAACGCGGTGATCGCCAACTGGGCGCCCGCCGTGGCGGGCGGCGCCGCGGTCGCGCTGCGCCCCCGCTTCTCGGCCTCCCGCTTCCTGGACGACGTACGGGCCCACGGCGCCACGTACTTCACCTATGTCGGCCGCGCGGTGCAGTACCTGCTGGCCACCCCCGAGCGCCCCGACGACCGCGCGCACCCGCTGCGGACCGGTTTCGGTACGGAGGCGGGGGCGGTGGACGCGGCGCGCTTCGCCGAACGGTTCGGCGTGCGGCTGATCGAGGGGTACGGATCGTCCGAGGGCGGCGCGGCCGTCCAGCACACCCCCGGCACACCCCCGGGCGCGATCGGCAGGCCGGCGCCGGGCGACGACCTGGCGGTGGTCGACCCGGACACGCTCGACGAGCGGCCCCGCGCCGTCTTCGACGAGCGCGGCCGGCTCACCAACGGCACAGAGGCGATAGGGGAGTTGGTCAACCGGGGCGCCAACCCCTTCGAGGGGTACTGGCGCAACGAGGCCGCCGAAACGGACCGCAGGCGCGGTGGCTGGTACTGGACCGGCGACCTCTTCTACCGCGATGCCGACGGCTTCCTCTATTTCGCGGGCCGTACGGACGACCGGCTGCGCGTCGACAGCGAGAACCTGGCCGCCGCCATGATCGAGAACATCCTCGCCCGCTGGAAGGACGCGGCGGCGGTAGCGGTGTACGCGGTACCCGACCCGGTGGCCGGCGACCAGGTGATGGCGGCGCTGGCCCTGCGCGAGGGCGCTGCCTTCGACCCGGTGGCCTTCGCCGGCTTCCTGCGCGAACAGCCGGACCTGGGAACGAAGATGGCGCCGTCCTACGTACGCATCGTCCCCGCGATGCCCGTCACGGCGACGAACAAGGTGCACCGGGTGGGGCTGCGCCGGGAGGGCTTCCGCTGCGGGGATCCGGTGTGGCGGGCAACGGACGGGGCGTACGCACGGCTGGCCGCACAGGACGTGGAACGGCTGGTGGCGGAGTACAGGACGCGGGGGCGCGCCGACCTGCTGAACCGGTAGCGGTTCCGGCCCTTCCGGGAGGGGAGGCGGGGTCCCCGCCTCCCTTGTGGCCCCCGGGCCTGATCCAAACGGAAGGCCCTAAGCCGCCGGCGCCGCCGAAACACCGGCCGCCTCACGCCCCACCGTGTTCTTCCGCCGCCGCAGCAGCGCCACGGTCAGGACCGCCCCCGTCAGCAGCAGCGCCGCGCCGCCCGCCGCCGCGAAGTGCATCCCGTGCACGAACGCCTCCCGTGCCAGATCCACCATGCCCGGATCCCCCGCGGCCCGCGCCCCGCCCAGCGTCTCCCGTACCTGGTGGGGCGCCGACGCCGGAATGTCGGCGCGGTAGACCGCCGTGCCGATCGAGCCGAGGACCGCCATTCCCATCGCCCCGCCGAACTCCTGCCCCGTCTCCAGGAGCGACGCGGCCGAACCCGCCTTCTCCACGGGGGCCGATGCGAGTGCCATGTCGGCGACCAGCGCCATCACGGTCACGATGCCGCAGCTGCTGATGGCGGCACCGGCCAGCAACAGCCACAGGGAGTCCGTACCGGTCAGGTTCAGTACGGCGAACCCGGCCGCCGCGATGACGAACCCGGCGGCCACCACCGACGACCGCTGCACCCGCTGGGCGATCGCGGTGGCGGTCGGCGCGGCGATCCCCACCGAGACCGACGGGGCCAGGGACCAGAGCGCAGCCTCCATCGTGCTCATCCCGAGGACCGACTGGAGGTACTGCGTGGTGAAGTACGCGGACCCCATCATGGCGAACGCGGCCAGCGCGTTGAGCGTGATCCCGGCCCCGAAGCCGCGCTCCTGGAACAGCGCACGGCTGATCATGGTGGAGCGGCCGGAGCGCTGCCGGCGTACGAAGACCGCGCCCACGGCCAGTCCCGCCAGGACGCACAGCAGCATCGGAACACTGAAGCCGTTCGCGGCCATCTCCTTGACGCCGTAGATCACCGGAAGCACGGAGCCCATCGACAGCGGCACGCTCAGCAGGTCGAACCTGCCGGGCTCCGGGTCCTTGAACTCCGGTACGAGGAAGGGGACCAGGACCAGCAGGAGCACCATCGCGGGCACATTGATCAAGAAGACCGAGCCCCACCAGAAGTGCTCCAGCATGATTCCGCTCATCACCGAACCGAGCGCGATACCGCCGGCCATGGCGCCCGACCAGATGCCGACCGCCTTCGAACGCTGCTTCGTGTCGGTGAACATGTTGCGCATCAGCGCCATGGTGGAGGGCATCAGCGTCGCCCCGCCGACACCGAGCACGGCCCGGGCGGCGATGAGCATCTCGGCACTCTGCGCGTACGCGGCCCCGACGGACGCCACACCGAAGGCCGCGGCCCCGAACAGCAGCAGCTTCCGGCGGCCGATCCGGTCGCCCAGCGAGCCCATCGTGATGAGCAGCCCGGCCAGGGCGAAAGCGTAGATGTCGAAGATCCAGAGCTGCTGGGTGCTGCTCGGGTCGAGCTCCCGGGTGATGGACGGGATGGCGAAGAACAGGACGGACACATCCATCGAAACCAGCAGGAGCGGCAGGAGCAGGACGACGAAGGCAGTCCACTCCTTGCGCCCGGCGCGCGCCGGGCCTGCCGGGCCGGTGGGGTGGGTGGGGGCGCTGGTGTTGGTGGGTCCGGCTGGGTTCATGGGGTCGGTCGGGCCGGTGGAGCCCGTCCGGTGCGTCGGCTGAGTCATAGCGAGGACTATACGAGCGTCTTAAACGCTTGTATAGAACGCATGCGTAATACATTTGTATGGAGCCGACGGCTGTGCTTCTGGGGCTCGTCCGGCACGACGCCGGAGGGCTCCGGGGGTGGGGGGCCTTCGGCATCGGCCGACAGTTTGACGGCGGTGGAAATCGGCGGCCCGTACCGCAGACGGAATTCCTCTCCATGACGGAATGCGCCACACCAACCCGTTCGGTCGATGGGGAATCCGATCGCACGTCCCTATTCTGTGAACGGATCAGCGATCAGTAAAAACCAGGGCGAAAACGGGGCGAGCGACTGCGCCCTCTCGCTCATGGCTGTCAAATCCGGACGCGGTCATCACCATCGGAGATCACACGCATGAACGACCAGAAGAACGAGAAAGAATTTCCCCGACGTCAATTCGTTGCGCTCTCGGGTGCCCTCGGTGCCGCAGCGCTGCTGACCGGCGCGGGAGCAGTGGCACGCACGGCCGCCGCGGCGAGTCCGGCGCACGGAGGGCCGTCGCCCGACCCGTCGTGCCCCTCGAACCCTCCTCCCGGTGGGACCGCGAGCCCCTGTCCGCCCGCTCAGATGCAGTCCGTCTGCGGCAAGCCCACCGACAACGACCCGCTGTGGCACGACGTCCAGTACTGCACGCAGGGCATCGTCCCGCCGGCACCGCAGCCCAAGCCCGACTGCTTGAAGATGACATCGAATTACGTCGTGCTGCACGGAAAACCGGAGAACACGCACAACTATCTTCTCCTTCCCTCGTGCCGGATCACGGGTATCGAATGCCCGTTCATCCACACGGGCTCGGCGGCGAACTACTGGCATGAAGCATGGGAGAACGGGAGGAGCGGAGGAAGTGTCCCCGTGCAGTACCCGAATATCGGGCTGGGGATCAATTCGCAGGGCGCCCGCCGTTTCAACCAGCTGCACATTCACATGGCCGGAATCAGGGCGAGCACACAGAGGCGGCTCCAGGAACTCGAAGCCCAGGGCCGCATGGCCACCCAGCCTTCGCAGTGGGCCGCTCCGGGCAGCCAGGCGCCCATCTCGGGGCCCGCGGGTTCGGGCGACCGCGTCTATCGGATCCTGAAGCTCCACGACCTTCAGCAGAACCTCTTCACGCTGCTGTACCGGAACGTGGTGGTCCCGGGCTCGCTGAGCATGGCGAACCAGACCATGATCGTGATCCCGAAGATGACGGCCACCGGATTCGCCGGTTCTTTCTACGTCCTCAACAGCGACACGTCTCTCCATGACGGCACGAGCACGTGCGACTACCTGCTGGTGTACAGCTGACGACGGCTCGATGGCGGCTTCGCCGAGGGCGGGGCAGCCACACGAAAAAGCCCCCCGCTTCCGCGAGGGGCTTCTTCTGTCGGTGCGCCGCCAGGGACTCGAACCCCGGACCCGCTGATTAAGAGTCAGCTGCTCTAACCAACTGAGCTAGCGGCGCTTGCTGACTCGGAAATACTAGCGGGTCCGACGGGGTGCTCCAAACCAGGCCGGGATCGGGCCGGGATCAGGCCGGGACCGCCCCCGGAACCGCCCTCAGATGGTGAGCGAGAGTACTACGGGAGCGGCTTGCCGGTTCAGCGAGTCCGCCGCCGCGCGCAGCCGGTGGGCGTGCTCGATCGGCAGCGAAAGGGCCAGGCATCCGACGGTGGAGCCCGCGGTGAGCGGTACCGCGGCGCAGACCGTGCCCACCGCGTACTCCTGGATGTCCAGCACCGGGACCGTGGCCGGCTGGGCGTCCAGCTTGGAGAAGAGGACCCGCTCGCTGGTGATCGTCTTCGAGGTGAGCCGGGCGATCTTGTGGCGCGATATGTGGTCGCGGCGGGCGTTCTGGTCGAGCTGGTTCAGCAGGCACTTGCCGGCCGCGCTGGCGTGGGCCGACGAGCGGAAGTCCACCCACTCCTGGACCGCGGGCGTCAGCGGCCCGTCGGCAAGCTGGGTGATCTTCATTTCGCCGTCGATGTACCGGCTGATGTAGACGGCGGCACCGACCGAGTCCCGCAGCTGGTCCAGAGTGTTCTGGAGCTTGGCGTGCAGCGCCGTCTCGCGGGTGGTGCCGGACCCGAGGAGGACCAGCGAGTCACCGATGACATAGGCGCCGTCGCTGACCTGCTCGACGTACCCCTCGCGGCGCAGCATCAGCAGCAGGGCGGAGAGGTGGAAGGTGGGCAGGCCGGTCTCACGGGCGATGTCGGTATCGGTCACGCCGCCGCCGTACTTGGAGACGGTCTCCAGTACGCGGAGCGCGTACTGCACCGAATGGAACGGCGCAGTCGGCTCGGGCTTCAGCGCCACGGTTCCCCCTACAGGTTGTGACCGCTTGCTCGCGTACCACGATAGCCGCCAAGGGCCCGTTGTGGGGGGCCTGTTGATGACTTGCTGGCGCGCCCCATGCCGTCAAGCTGGGGCGCGCCACCATGGCATATGCCAGAGTCCTGGTTCTCGCCGGGAGTCTCAGGTCAGAGCACTGCGCTGAGGAACTCGCGCGTACGTTCGTGCTCCGGGTCGCTGAAGATTTTTTCCGGGGAACCGGACTCGATCACCTTCCCGGAGTCGAACATCAGCACGTCGTCGGAGATGTCCCTGGCGAAGTTCATCTCGTGGGTGACGCACAGCATGGTGATGTCGGTCGTCCGGGCGATGTCGCGCAGCACGTCGAGCACCCCGGCCACCAGCTCCGGGTCGAGTGCCGATGTGACCTCGTCGAGCAGCAGCACCTGCGGACGCATCGCCAGCGCGCGGGCGATGGCGACGCGCTGCTGCTGGCCGCCGGAGAGCTGGTTCGGCTTGGCGTCCGCGCGGTCACCGAGTCCGACCAGGTCGAGCAGGCCCTTGGCGCGTTCGGCGGCCTCGTCCTTGGACATCCCGAGTACCCGGACCGGGGCCTCGGTGATGTTGCGCAGCACCGACATGTTCGGGAACAGGTTGAACTGCTGGAACACCATGCCGATGTTCTTGCGTACCTCCCGGATCTGCTTCTCGCCCTTCGACGGGTAGAGCTGATCACCGTTGACGGTTATCACCCCTTCGTCCGGCTTGAGCAACGTCATCAGAAGTCTGAGAATCGTCGTCTTCCCGGAACCGGAAGGTCCGATCAGGGTGACGTGCTTGCCCGGCTGGACCGAGAAGCAGAGGTTGTCGAGGACGGTGTTCTCGCCGAACCGCTTCGTGACGTTGGTGAAGCGGATCAGCTCGTTCGTGGTGACCGGCTTCGCAGGGGTCTTGATGGCCTCGGCCGCCGCGCCGGCTCCGGCAGTATCGGTGCTGCCGGCGGTGTCGGTGTTGTCGGTCGGCTCGGGGTTGTTGGCGTTCGCGTCAGCGGACAAGGCGGCGCTCCAGGGCTCGTACAAGAAGAGATGCCGGATAGGCGATGACGATGAAGGCGACGCCGACGACGGTGAGCGCCTCGTTGTACTGGAAGGTCATGCCGCCCTGCAGGCGGGCCTGACCCAGCAGGTCCAGCACGCTGATCGCGACGACCAGCGGGGTGTCCTTCAGCATCGCGATGACGTAGTTGCCGAGCGCGGGAAGCACCCGGCGGATCGCCTGCGGAAGGATCACCGCGGTCCAGGTGCGGCTGCGGGGGAGGGAGAGCGCGGTGGCCGCCTCCCACTGCCCGACCGGCACCGCGTCGATGCCGGCCCGGTAGACCTGGGCGGTGTACGTCGAGTAGTGCACGCCGATCGCGACCGTGCCGGTGGTCAGCGCGGAGAACTGGATGCCCCACTCGGGAAGCACGAAGAAGAGGAAGAACAGCTGTACCAGCAGGGGGGTGTTGCGGATGAACTCGGTGATGAAGTTCACCGGCCACCGTACGAAACGTGTCTTCACCCGGTAGCCGAGTGCCCAGACCAGACCCAGCGCGAAGGAGAGCACCGAGCCGAGCACCAGAATCCGGAGGGTGGTGAGCAGCCCGTCCCAGAAACGTGGCATGAAGTCCGCGACGGCGGACCAGTCCCAGCTGTTCATCGGGCACCTCCGGTGGCCGTGAGGCCGAGATTGGCCCGGGTCTTGCGCTCAAGTGCCCGCATCCCACGGGTGAGTACGAACGCGATGACGAAGTAGATGACCAGGACCACGGAGTAGATCTTGGAGCTCTCCTGCGTGGCGAGCCGCACCAGGTAGGCGGCGAACGACACATCCCCGACACCCAGCAGCGAGACCAGGGCCGTGCCCTTGAGCAGCTCGATCAGCAGGTTCGAGAACGGCGGCATCATCTCGGGTACCGCCTGCGGCAGCAGGATCAGCCGCATCCGCTGCCACGGGGTGAAGTTGAGCGCGACACCCGCCTCGCGCTGAGCGGGCGCGACCGCGTTCAGCCCGCCGCGGACGATCTCGGCGCCGTACGCCCCGTACGAGAGACCCAGGGCGAGCACCGCGGCCCACATCGGCACCAGTGCCCAGCCGAACAGGTTCGGCAGCACGAAGAAGATCCAGAACATCAGCACGAGAGACGAGGTGCCGCGGAAGATCTCGGTGTAGAAGCCGGCCAGGAAGCGCACCACACGGGAGCGGTGGTGCCGCGCCATGCCGATGCCGAAGGCCACCGCGACCGCCAGAGCGGCGCTGTATAGGGTGAGTT
The DNA here is from genome assembly GCF_041433995.1 of Streptomyces sp. NBC_00466. Classification (NCBI taxonomy): domain Bacteria; kingdom Bacillati; phylum Actinomycetota; class Actinomycetes; order Kitasatosporales; family Streptomycetaceae; genus Streptomyces; species Streptomyces sp. NBC_00466. The sequence goes on from NZ_CP107896.1 coordinate 4,584,332, forward strand.
GGATGGTGATCCAGATGCCCGGAAGCACCCAGTGCTGCCACAGTCCGGACGTCATGATGCGCACAGCTCCTTGGCCGTCAGCGTGGTCATCTCGTCCTTGGTGAAGCCGAACGGCTGCAGCACCCGGAAGAGTTCGCCGCTCTTCTTCATCTTGTGGATCTCGACGTTGAAGGCGTCACGGAGTGAGGTGTCGGTGCGGCGGAAGGTGAACCCGCCGCCGTCGATCTTCTTCTTGCCGTCGATCGTGGTCGCGAAGGCCTTGGTCGACTCGGCCTTGTGACTCTTCTTCACCACCTCGCGGACGGTCAGCGCGGTACCGGCGAAGACATCGACCCGGCCGGACTCGACGGCGTTCAGACCTGCCACCTGGTCCTGGAGAATGACGAGGTCCTTCTCCTTGTAACCGGCCGCGACGGCGTAGGCGATCTCGGCGTACGCGGTGCCGGTGGCGAATTTCGCCTTGGCCCGCACGCAGTCCTCGTAGGTGTGCAGGTTCTTCGGGTTGCCCTTGCGGACGATGAAGGCGTCCAGCATCTGGTACTCGGGATCGGCGAAGATGACCTGCTGGCAGCGGTCCTTGTTGATGTACATCCCGGCCGAAACGCAGTCGAACTGCTGCGAGTTGAGCCCGGGTATGAGGGAGGCGAAGTCCGTTGCCACTGGCTGGACATGGCCGACACCGAGCCGTTTGAAGATGATCTTCGCGAGTTCCACGGCCTCGCCGGTGAAGTCCCCCTGCTCATTGATGTACCCGTACGGCACCTCGCCCGCGATGCCGAGCCTGACCGTGCCCTGCGACTTGAGCCTGGCGAGGGTGTCTCCGGTCGGTACCCGGGCGCAGCCGGCTGCCCCGAGCGCCCCCGCGGCTCCCAGACCCGCCATGCCGAGCAGAAGTGAACGGCGGCGTATGGTTTCGATGGGCCGAATGAGGCGTCTTGTGGTGCTTCCTGAGTCGTTCCCTGGTGGTGAAGCCATGGGCGCGCGGCTACCCGCCCCCAGCCGGGATATGCCGGTCAATTTCAGCCCCCCGACACGGAGAGGGGGCCTTGACCGGGTGGGGGCCCAGGGGAGAACCATGGGGGGATGAGCGATCGATTCGTGGAACTGTCCCTCGACAAGCGCGGTGTGAGCTGCACGGCGAAGCTCCTCGACGACAAGGCGCCGGTGACCTGTGCGGCGGTGTGGGACGCGCTTCCGCTGGGCGGAGACGTCTACCACGCGAAGTACGCGCGCAACGAGATCTACGCCCTGGTCCCCGGCTTCGCGCCGCAGGAGCCGCCCCTGGAGAACCCGACGGTCACCCCCATTCCGGGTGACCTGTGCTATTTCACCTTCTCCGAGACGGTGTTGGGCACGGACTCGTACGGATACGAGACAGCGGCCGACCACCGCGGGCGTACGACGGTGGTCGACCTGGCCCTGTTCTACGAGCGGAACAACCTGCTCATCAACGGGGACACGGGCTGGGTGCCGGGGATCGTGTGGGGCACGGTGGTGGAGGGGCTCGACCGGATGGCGGACGCGTGCCAGGACCTCTGGCGGTCGGGCGCGACCGGCGAAACGCTGAACTTCCGCCGGGCGTAGGCCCCTTTCCGGGGCCGGAGACCGGGCGTTACGGAGCGGCCACCCTCGCGGCCACCCCCGCCTCGTACAACGTATGCGCGGCCCGCAGCACCAGCGCGTCCGCATGGCGTGCGCCCACCAGCTGCACCCCGACCGGCAGCCCCGCCGCGTCCGTCCCGCAGGGCACCGAGGCGGCGGGCTGCTGGGTCAGATTGAACGGGTACGTGAACGGGGTCCACCCCGTCCAGCGCCGGTGCCCCGAGTCCCGTGGGGCCTCACGTCCCGCCTCGAAGGCGGTGATCGGCAGGGTCGGGGTGACCAGCAGGTCGTACTCCTTGTGGAAGAGGCCCATGCGCCGGCCCAGTTCCATCCGTACGTCCACGGCCGCCAGATAGTCCAGCGCCGAGCACCGCTCGCCCTCCTCGACGATCTCCCGCAGCCCCGGATCCAGCAGTTCGCGCTGCTCGCGGCTCAGATGCTCGGCCACCCGGGCCGCCCCGCTGAACCACAGGGTGTGGAAGGCGGCGACCGGATCGGTGAGGTCGGGATCGGTCTCCTCGACGTATGCGCCCAGCTCGGCGAGGCGGCTCACCGCGTGCCGGACCGCCGACGCCACCGCGGGGTCGACAGCGACCTGGCCGCCGAAGGCCGGCGAGTACGCGATCCGCAGCCCCTTCACCCCGCCGTCGAGACCGGTGCGCAGGCTGCCGTCGGGCGGGGCCAGCTGCGACCAGTCGCGCGGGTCGGGGCCGCTGATCACATCCATCATCAGCGCCGCGTCCGCCGCGTCCCGGGTCATCGGCCCGACGTGTGCGAGCGTCCCGAAGGCGCTCGCCGGATAGAGGGGGACCCGTCCGTACGTCGGCTTCAGACCGAAGATCCCGCAGAACGACGCCGGGATACGGACCGAGCCGCCGCCGTCCGTCCCCAGCCCCAGCGGCCCGGCCCCGAGCGCCACCGCCGCCGCCGTACCGCCGCTGGAGCCGCCCGCTGTGCGGCCGGCGTCGTACGGATTGCGGGTCACCCCGTGCAGCGGGGAGTCCGTGACGCCCTTCCAGCCGAACTCCGGCGTCGTCGTCTTGCCGACGAAGACCGCGCCGTGCTCCCGCAGCCGGGCCACCGACGGCGCGTCCTCGTCCCAGTTCCCGTCCGGCCGTACGGTCCTCGACCCGCGCAGCGTCGGCTCCCCGCGCAGCAGCAGGATGTCCTTGACCGTGACCGGCACGCCGTCGAGCAGCCCCTGCGGCTCACCGGCGCGCCAGCGCGCCGCCGACGCCCCGGCCTGCTCCAGGGCCGCGGCCGAGTCGATCCGGACGAAGGCGTTCACCCGGGGCTGCACCACCTCGGCCCTGTGCAGCACGGCGCGGGCCGCGTCGACCGGGGTGAAGGTGCCCTTCCGGTAGCCGGCCAGGAGTTGTCGGGCGGTGAGGTCACAGAGGTCAGTCATGGCTGTGGACGTACCCACGTTTCTTGTCGACCACGTTCGGCAGGGGCTCTCCGTTCGCCCACTTGTCGTACAGATCGAGGAACTGCTCGCCGAGGTCGTCGCGCCAGCCCACGGTGTCGCCGCTCATGTGCGGCGAGATCACCAGGTCGGGGACGTCCCAGAGCGGGCCGGCGGGGGGCAGCGGCTCCTCCGCGAAGACATCGAGCGCCGCGCCGGCCAGCCAGCGCTTCCCGAGCGCCTCGGCCAGGTCGTCCTCGACGACGAGGGCTCCGCGCCCCACATTGATGAAGTGAGCGGACGGCTGCATGGTGCCGAAGGCGTGCGCGTCGAACATGCCGCGGGTGGCGTCGGTGAGCGGCGCGGCGCAGACCACCCAGTCGGCGCGGGGCAGCAGCAGGTCGAGCTCGTCCGCGCCGTGCACCCGGCCGCGCGCGGTCCGGCCGACCAGCGCCACCCGCACCCCGAGCGCCGTCAGGGTGGCGGCGATCGCCCGGCCGATGGGCCCCGAACCGACGACCACCGCCCGGGTCCCCGCGACGCGGCGTGTCTCGCGGTGCTGCCAGCGCCGGCGGCGCTGGAGCTCCAGCGTGCGGGGGAGGTCCTTGGCGAAGGCGAGGACGAGGCCCGCGACATACTCCGCGATCGGCTGGTCGAAAATCCCGCGGGCGTTCGTCACCACGGTGTCCGAAGCGGCCAGCTCGGGAGAGAGGAGGTGGTCGACCCCGGCGCTCGCGGTATGCACCCAGCGGGGGCGCGGGCCCTCGCCCGGCCACGCCCTGCGGACCGCGTCGGAGAGGAAGTCCCAGACCAGCAGGACGTCCGCGTAGGGGAGTTGGTCGCCGAGGGTGTGGGCGTCGGCGTGCACGATGTTCGCCCGGCCGGCAAGTTTTCCGAGGCGCGGCGGCGGGTCGGCGTCCAGTACGAGAAGGGTCGGTTCGGCGCTCTGTTCAGCGGGTTCGGGCATCTGCGCGGTCCTTCGACAGGGGGCGGTCGGGTTTCGCCGGAGTAAGCAGATTGCAACGTCTGACATGTACTGATTGACCGGGCTCGCACGGTGACCCTACCGTCGACAGCAGAAGCACAACGGCCTCACCCACATCACTTGGGGGGCAGTAATGGACATCTCCTTCCTCGGCGGACCACAGCCACAACGCGGTGTGGGTGTCGTCGCCCCTTTTGACTTCGCTCTCGACAGGGAGCTGTGGCGATGGGTGCCGGACGACGTCTCGCTCCATCTGACACGTACCCCCTTCGTACCGGTCGAAGTCTCCCTGGATCTCGCCCGGCTGGTCAGTGAGCACGAGACGCTCCGCGAGGCGGTCCGTGCACTGGGCGCGGTCGCCCCGCAGGTCGTGGCGTACGCCTGTACCAGCGGCAGTTTCGTCGGCGGAGTAGCCGGTGAACGGGCCATGTGCACCGCGATGACCGCGGCGAGCGATCTGCCGTCGATCACCACGTCGGGCGCTCTCCTGGAGGCTTTCCGGGAGCTCGGTGTCCGGCGGATCGCGCTGGTCACGCCCTACACTGAATCTGTGACGTCCTCCCTGGAGGAATACCTCGGCGAAGCGGGGACAGTCGTCACCGGGCGGGCCTTTCTCGGCCTCACCAGGCACATCTGGAAGGTCCCGTACCGCGATGTGGTGGACATGGCTCGGCAGGCGGTGATCGGTTCGGCGGACGCGCTCTTCATCAGCTGTACCAACCTTCCGACGTACGACGTGATCCCGCAGCTCGAAGCGGAGCTGCGGATGCCGGTGCTTTCGGCGAACCAGGTCACGATGTGGGCGGCGCTGCGCTGTATCGGTGCCCACGCCGTCGGTCCGTACCAGCGGCTGCTGATCGACTCCGCGCCCGAGCCGGCACCGGCGCCGGCACCGGCGCCCCTGTCCGCGCCCGAGCCCGCCACCGCACTGGCAGAAGATCCGCCCGAAGAGCAGGGAGGCTGGACATGACAGCGGTCGGGTTCCTTTACCCGGGGCATTCCGCGGAGGACGACTACGAGCGCATCGAGCAGCTCCTGGCGTCCGACGTGAGACTGTCCGTCGTCCACACCGACATCGGCGAGGACGCGCACCGGGTGGACGCGCTCATCGAGATGGGCGCGACGGACCGGCTCGAGGCAGGTGTCGAGGAGCTGCGGCTCGCCGGGGCCGAGGCAGTGGTGTGGGCGTGCACGAGCGGCAGCTTCGTCTACGGCTGGGACGGCGCGCAGAAACAGGTCAGGGATCTGGCACTCGCGGCCGGAATGCCCGCGTCCAGTACGTCCTTCGCCTTCGCGCACGCGATCCAGTCCCTCGGCGCGAAGAAGGTCGCCATCGCCGCGACGTATCCGGAGGACGTGGCGGCGTACTTCGCCGCCTTCCTCAAGGCGGCGGATGTGGAGGTCACGGCGACCCGCGGCAGCGGCATCATCACCGCGGCCGAGGTCGGCACCTGGGGCCGGGACGAGGTCATCGAACTGGCGCTGTCGGGAGACCATCCCTCCGCGGAGGTGCTGCTGCTGCCCGACACCGCGCTGCACACGGCGGCGTACATCCAGGAGCTGGAGCAGGTCCTGGGCAAGCCGGTGCTCACCGCGAACCAGGTGTCCGTGTGGGAGGGGCTGCGGCTGGCCGACCGGAAGGTCCCCGGGGAGCGGCTCGGGAAGCTGTTCGCCCGCCCGGATGTGACCCGGGGCGGGCGCGTGTGACCCGGACAGGTGTGAACCAGGTGGCTGTGATCCCGGCGGGTGTGGTCCCGGCGGGGTCACGCCCGCGGGGTGCGGCGCGGGAATAACCGGAGACCGTCCCCTGTTGCTGCCGCTGTACCTGGCCGACAACCAGAAAGGCCCAGCGCGGTGGACCCGATTCAAGGCAAGGCGGCCGGAACCGCCCCCGTACCCCTGTCCGTACTGGACCTGGTGACCGTGGGGGAGGGGCGCACCGCCACCCAGGCCATCCGTACCGGAGTGGAGATCGCGCAGCTCGCGGAGCGGCGCGGTTTCCACCGGTACTGGGTGGCCGAGCACCACTCCATGCCCGGGGTCGCCTCCTCGTCGCCCGCCGTACTGCTCGCCCACCTCGCCGCCCACACCGACCGCATCAGGCTCGGCTCCGGCGGTGTGATGCTGCCCAACCACGCCCCGCTGGTGATCGCCGAGCAGTTCGGCACGCTGGAGGCGATGGCCCCTGGCCGGGTCGATCTGGGCCTCGGCCGGGCGCCGGGCACCGACGGGGCCACCGCGGCCGCGCTCCGCCGCTCCGACCGGCTGCACGAGGGAGCCGACGAATTCCCGCAGCAGCTGGCCGAGTTGATCCGGTTCCTGGATGACAGCTTCCCGGACGGCCACCGGTACGCCCGGATCCACGCGGTGCCGGGACCGGTCCAGGGTCCGGCGGGCCGGCCGCCGGTGTGGCTGCTCGGTTCGTCCGGCTTCAGCGCGCGGCTCGCGGGCACGCTCGGGCTGCCGTTCGCCTTCGCGCACCACTTCTCGGCGCAGAACACCATCCCGGCCCTCGACCTCTACCGCGAGACCTTCCGGCCGTCGGCGGTGCTGGACAGCCCGTACGCAGTGATCGGCGTCGCAGCCCTCGCGGCCGACGAAGAGAAGGAGGCCCACCGGCAGATCCTCAGCGGCGCGCTGTCGATGGTCCGGCTGCGCACCGGGCGGCCGGGGCTCGTGCCGACGCCCGAAGAGGCGGCGGCGTACGAATTCAGCCCAATGGAGCGGGAGTTCGTGGACGGCTGGCTCAGCAACATCATCACGGGGACCGCCGACGAGGTCCGCGCCGGTCTCGACGACCTCCAGAAGCGCACGGGCGCCGACGAGTTGATGATCACGGCCAACGCGCACGGCGGCGAGGCGCGGCTGCGTTCGTACGAGCTGATCGCCGACGCGTACGGGCTGCCCGGGTAGGGCGGCGCGGCGCGGGAGAGGGCGTGTGGAGGCCGGTCCGGTCACCACACGCCCTCTGCCTTTGTCCCCTGGTGGCGGGTGCGGCCGTCAGCTCCGCCGCGCGGCCGAACCCGCCACCAGGGCGTCGATCTCCTCCGGGGCCACCGCCCGTGAGTACAGATAGCCCTGCCCGGTGTCGCAGCCGATCCGGCGCAGCCGCGTCGCCTGCCCCGCGGTCTCCACGCACTCCGCGGTGACCGTGAGCCCCAGCCGGTGTGCGAGCTGGACCAGCGCCTCGACGATCATCTCGTCGGCAGGGTTCGGGTGCGCGCCCGCGTCATAGCGGAATCCGTGTACGAACGACCCGTCCAGCTTCAGTACGGACACCGGCAGCCGGCTCAGATACGCGAGGTTCGAGTACCCGGTGCCGAAGTCGTCGATCGCGATCTGCACGCCCATGTCACTGAGGTCCTGGAGCGCCTGGAGGGGGCGCCCGGCCGACCCCATCACCGCCGACTCGGTGAGTTCCAGCTGGAGCAGGTCGGGCGCGAGACCGGTCTCGGCGAGAATCCCGGCGACGTCGGCCACCAGATCCGAGTCCCACACCTGCCGTACGGCGATGTTGACGCTCACGAACAGCGGTGGCCGGGAGGGGTGTTCGAGCTGCCACGCTCTCGCCTGCCGGCATGCGGTACGCAGCACCCACGCGCCGAGCTGGACGATCGAGCCGTCCTCCTCGGCCAGCCCGATGAACCGGTTCGGTGTCAGCCGGCCGAACTGCGGGTGGTCCCAGCGCACCAGCGCCTCGACCCCTTTGAGCTCCCCGTCCGCGAGATCCACCAACGGCTGGTACTCCAGCACGAATTCACCGTCGTCCACGGCGGGCCGCAGGGTGGACGAGAGAGCCTGCCGGGTCATCCGGTGCGCGTTGCGCTCCGGGTCGAAGAGCGTCCAGCGCGCCTTGCCGTCCGCCTTCGCCCAGTACAGGGTGGTGTCGGCGTCCTGCATCAGGCCGGTGGCGGTGGTGCCGTCGGTCAGCCGCTCCACCACTCCGATCGACGCGGACACCGAGAGCCGGTGGCCGCCGAGGTCGAACGGCTCCTGGAGCGCGGCCAGTACGGAGGCCGCCAGATCGGCGAGCTGGTCCGTACCGGTGGAGTCCTCGACCAGCACGGCGAACTCGTCGCCGCCGAGCCTGGCGACGAGATGGCCGCTGCCGCGTCCGTAACCGGACTGGTCGGCGCAGTGGGTCAGCCGGGCGGCGACGACGCCGAGCAGCCGGTCGCCGAAGCGGTGGCCGAGCGTGTCGTTGACGGCCTTGAAGCCGTCGAGGTCCAGATAGCAGAGCCCGATCCGGCCGGTGCCCGGCTGCTCGCACGTCGACGGGTCGAGCGCCGCCGACAGCCGCTCGAAGAACAGGGTGCGGTTGGGCAGCCGGGTCACCGGGTCGTGCATCTGGAGGTGGCGCAGCCTGGCCCGGAGTTCGCGCCGGTCGCTGACGTCGGCAACCGAGAGCAGCACCTGGGAGCTGTCGGGGAAGGGGGCGACACTGACCTCGGCCCAGAGCGAGTGGCCGTCGGCGTGCTTGAGGCGGCGGGTGCAGCGGAAGCTGGAGCGGCGGCCCCGGAGTACCTCGCGGTACGCGTACCAGGTGCGGGTGTCCGCCGCGAGGTCCACCAGGCAGGCCGCGGCCTGCCTGGCCAGCGCGGCGGGCTCGGTGCCGAGCAGTCCGCCGAGCGCCGCGTTGGCGGAGACGACCAGTCCCTCGCGGTCGACGACGGCCATACCGAGCCGTGCCGTGTTGAAGGCGGCGCGGTAGTCGTGCAGCTCGGCTGCGGTACGGCCGACGGTCTGACGCTCCGTGACCGGTGGCCGGACGGATCCCGGCACCGGAGACGGTCCTTCAGGGGTTCCGTTCACGGCTGGCTCCCGCGGTGCAGTCGTCTCGAACAGGTGTGGCCGGGGTTCGTCGGCCGGGCGGTGGAGGACCGCCGGATGCGCGTGTCCACTTGGGAAAGTGTGCCGATCATAGAGGTTGAGGCAAGGACCGTTCCAGCCTCGTTGGCGCACGGTGATCCTTCCCGCGCCCGAGGGTGATCGTTTCTGCGCGGCTGTGGTCCGGGGTCTTTCTGACGTGATCGGTTGTGACTTTGCGTAAAGGCCCGGGGTGTCGTGCCGATCACTCGCCTGGGGCAGCTGGACAGGACATAAACATATAAACGGACCAGGGTGGGTGGGGTGTCCCGCATCCCGAACCCGGAGGTCCACGTGCAGCGTCCGCAGGCACCCGGGCGAGTGGACCGGCGCCGTCTGCGGCAGACCGCCGCCATCCTGGTGTCGTTCATGGCGCTCACCGCGACGTCCCTGGTCGCGGGGCCCGCTGTCGCCACCGTGGGCGGCGCGGGGCCGTGCGCGCTGCCGCGCACCGACGTCCACCACTCGGTCGGTCTCGACAGCTGGAACTCCGGCTACCCCAGGCCGGTCGGAGTGCTCAACGCGGTCATGATCTTCCTGTCCTTCCCGGGGGCCGCGCCGGACACCACCCCGCAGGAGCTGACGGCCGACTACTTCCCCTCGACCACCACCTTCTTCCGGCGGGCCTCGTACGGGAAGTTCACGCTGCGGCCGCATCCGATGCGGCAGTGGACGATGATGCCGAAGCCGGCCTCCGCGTACGCGATACGGCGTGACTGGAGTGCGGACGAGCGCGACGCGTATCTGCAGGACGCGGTGGCCGCGGCCGATCCGGCGGTGGACTTCAGCAAGTACGACCTCGTCTATCTGATCGCCGACCCGGACGCGCCGGGTGTCGACTCGGACGCCACGAAGGTGGTCAACCTGGATACTCCGCTGCACGCCGACGGTACGGATATCCGGCGCTTCGTCACCGGCTTCGAGCGGCACCCGCCGGACCGCGATGTGCTGGCCCACGAGACCGGGCACGTCTTCGACCTGCCGGATCTCTACCACCGCCCGTCGGACGACAAGGGCGACTGGGACACGTATGTGGGCGACTGGGACGTCATGGGCAGCCAGTTCGGGCTGGCCCCCGACTTCTTCGGCTGGCAGAAGTGGAAGCTGGGCTGGCTGGACCGGCGGCAGATCGGCTGTGTGCGCGGCACCGGGGCCAAGATGTTCACGCTGGAACCGCTGGAGGAGGTCCCGCCGCCCGGTACCGACACGGCCGGGACCCGGCTCATCGTCCTGCGGACCGGGCTGGAGAGCGCTCTCGTCATAGAGGCGCGCACGGCGGCCGGTAACGACGGGTCGACCTGCTCGGAGGGAGTCCTCATCTACCGGGTGAAGGCGGAGCAGGCCTCCGGCGACGGCCCGATCCGGGTGATCGACACCCATCCGCACAGCTCGGGCTGCTGGGGACAGTCGGTCTACCCGCCGCTGGCCGACGCGCCGCTCGGGGTCGGCGAGACGTTCACGGTTCCCGGCAACGGGACGAAGGTGGAGGTGGCGGACCGTACGCCGTCGGGATCCTGGACCGTCAAGATCACGCCGGTCGTGTGACGCACCGGGAGGCGGGACACGTCGGGTCCGTGTGAGGTGCGGGTGCAACGAAGAAGCCCCCCGCTTCCGCGAGGGGCTTCTTCCGTCTGTGCGCCGCCAGGGACTCGAACCCCGGACCCGCTGATTAAGAGTCAGCTGCTCTAACCAACTGAGCTAGCGGCGCCTGCTGACGTCGTAGACCTTAGCACCCTGATCGGCGCGGGGAAAAATCGATAAGGCGTCCGCCTTCGTAGCCGGGGCAGCCGCCGCACGCGCCGCGCGGACACAGGCCCAGAGCATGACCTCGGGCCCCGGCAGCCAGGGGTGGCGGGTGTCGGGTGCCACCAGCCAGCGCGGGCCCGACCGGGGAACGGAGGAGGTCAGCGACGGTACGGTCACCGCGTCGCCGGTGCCGTGGCAGAGCAGCGGCGGCACCGCGTCGCCCCACTCCTCCCAGTGCAGCAGGGACGGCAGCCGCTGGGCCGTACCCGGGGCGGCGAAGAGCAGCATCCGGCCCCGGTGACCCGCGACCGGGCCCGATCCGGGGCCCTCGGACCACAGGGTGTCCAGCATCCGGCGGCCGAAGATCGCGGGGACGTTGACGACGTCGAAGACCGAGCCGCAGTCCAGCACGTTCGGAGCGGTGGGCCGGGACTCCCAGAGCGAGAGCGCACTGCGCGGGTACGGGGCGGCGGAGGCGAGCCATCCCGCCCCGGCCGGGGTGACCGCGGTGGCGTGCCGGCCGTCCTGCTCGTCGAGGATCCGGCTGAGCGCGGCTGAGGAGTTTCCGGCGGGGACGCGGAGGACCGAGGAACTGTGGATGCCGGAGCCCTTGATGCCCGAGCCCCGGAGGCCCGGGCCTCTGCCGGAGGGGATTCCTGTGCTGTCGTCGTCTCGCTGCCATGCGCTCATACCGGACAGGTCTACCCGGAGTGAGGGGGCCGTTCCGCTGGGTTGGCCGAAACCGGGACAGGCAGGGGCGGGGAGGCGTATCTTGCCCATCGGCCTTGCCGACGGGCTCTGCCCAACGGCATATGCCGGACGGGCTGGACGCGCCGGGGCGCGGTGGCGGGCGTGCCGTCCGTGCCGTCCGTGCCGTCCGTCCGTCAGGTCGGCAGGCCGCGCAGCAGGTCCCGGCCGAACTCGACCATTCTCTTCGCGTAGTCCTCGGTCCACTGCGCGCGCCCGGCGATGTCCGCCACCGTCAGCCGGTCGAAGCGGCGCGGGTCGGCGAGCTGCGCGGCGGCGATCGCCTGGAACTCGACCGCCCGGTCCGTCGCGGCGCGGAAGGCCAGCGTCAGCTCGGTGGCGCGAGTGAGCAGCGCCGCCGGATCGTCGATCGACTCCAGGTCGAAGAAGTGCTCGGGGTCGGTGGTGGCATCGGCAGGCTCGAAGAGCAGCGGCGCAGGCCGCAGCTTCCGCTCGCGCTGTTCGGGCTCCGCCATGTGTGCCTCCTGCTGTGCCGTGCTGCCAGTGCCGTTCGGGCTGTGCCGTGCTGCGTCTCCCGGAGGTCCGGCGGGTCCGGTCTCCGGGTCGTGTGCGGTGCTCGGATCTCCGCCGTGGGATTCCGGCCACCGTCCATTGTCCCGCCCCGCGCAAGAGGACGTCCCGGGCAGCGCCCCACACCGCGTCACAGCGGCCGGTACGGCACCCGGTGCTCCGCGAGATGGGCCAGGACCGCGTGATTCGCCTCCCAGCCGTCCGGGGCTGTGTCCGTCGGCCGCCTGCGGCGGTGTGCCGGACTCCGTCCGGCGGTTACGGGGTCCACGGCACCCGGTGCTCCGCGAGATGGGCCAGGACCGCGTGATTCGCCTCCCAGCCGTCCGGGAACTTCACTGTCACTCCCAGCTGCACCGGCTCCGCCGACGGGTGCTCGTCGAGCAGCCCGGCCACGCCTTCCCGGCACACCACGATGCAGGCGTGCCGGTGCCGCGACGCCAGGACGCAGAGCCTGCCCGTCTCCAGATGGAACGCCGTCGCGTCCGGGCGGCCCGACAGCGGGTGCAGCACCACCGTGACGTCGAACTCCCGGCCCTGGAGGCGGTTGGCCGTGTCGACCGCGACGCCTGTCACCCCGAGCTCCGTGAGCGCCGACCGGACCGCGGCCGCCTGATCGCGGTGGGCCGTGCCGACCGCGATACGGTCCGCCGTCAGCGGCACCGGATCCGGCGACTGCTCACTCACCGCCGCGCCACCGCGGTCCAGCAGCCGCCGGACCACCAGGGCCACCGCCCGTACCGCCTCTGGGTCCGTACGCGGTGTGTGCCGGGCGGGCAGTTCGAGCAGGCCCCAGCCCGCTTCCGCCGCCTCGTCCAGCACCCGGTCGGGGCCCGAACCGTCCGACGCCACCCCGAAGGTCAGCCGCCGGTCGCCGTGGTCCGTACCGCTGCGGAACGGCGTGTACGGGTAGAACGCGTCCGAGACCAGCGGCGCCGCCGACGCGGGCAGCCGCCAGGAGACCGGCAGCCGGTGCTGCGGCAGCTCCGGATTGTGCGCGAGCAGGGTCGCGACCGCGCTGGACGACGGGTCGTACGCCAGCCCCGCCCACTGCTCGGCGCCGACCACGCTGAACGGGTCGAGCTGGCCGGGATCGCCCACGAACAACGCCCGTTCGAACAGCCCGGCCACGGCCAGCAGGGCATCCGAGCGCATCTGGTACGCCTCGTCCACGATCGCGTGCCGCCAGGGCTCGACGCCCTTCACATGCGCCCACTTCGCGGCCGTCGAGATCACCACATCGAGCCCGGCGAGATCCGCCGCCTTGGCGGACTTGCGGACGTTCGGCAGGTCGTCCAGCGCCTTGTCGTACGGGTCGGGGTCGCTGCTGTGCAGCCGGCCGACCGGCAGTTCGGGGTCCTTCACGGCAAGACGGGTGACCAGGTCGTCCACCTGGGCGTTGGTCTGCGCGACCACCATCAGCGGCCGTCCGGCGGCGGCCAGCTCAAGGGCCGCGCGCACCACGAGCGTCGACTTGCCCGCACCCGGCGGGGAGTCGACCACCACTCCGCGGGCGGTGCCGTGCAAGGTGTCGTCGAGGATGGCCCGCGTCGCACGGGCCGCCTCCGCGCCGGGATCGAAGGTCACAGCAGGTCCTCCGGGGTGACGGGGTCGGGACTCGTCTCGGAGCCGAAAGGAGCGGGTACGGCGGGTGCGGTGGACACGGCAGCTCCGTCGGGCATCGTGGACGAGCCGTCCGACGGGCCGGTGGCGCCCGGCGGGCCGCCGTGCGTCCAGGGGGTGTCCTCCTGCGCGGGCAGCTCGGGCCCGCCCCGCGAACTGTGCTCGAACAGCGTCCAGCACAGCCGGTCGCCCTTCTCCGGCACGGTCCCCGGGGCCGGATCCTTGGCGCGGCCCATGCCGTTGGTCAGCCGCAGCACCAGCGAACCGTCCTCCTCGTACCGTACGAACTCGGCTGTCTGCGCCTTCGGCGGGTCGCCCGCAAGCGCGCGGTGGACCTTGACCCGCTCCCCGATGTGCGGTGTGTCATCCGTGCGGAACGTCACCAGGGGGCGGGGGCTCGGGCGCTTCGACTCGCTCCATGCCATCACCACATCCGTCACCTCACCGGCGAACGCCTCGCCCGCGAGCCGCCGCCCGGCCATCACCAGCGGGTCGTCCAGGGCCTCCTGCGCCTCCAGCTGCGTCTGCGCGGTCTCGCGGGTGGCGAGCTTCTGCGCCGCCGTCACCGCGTCGTCCCGGCGCGGCTGCGGCGGCTCGCCCGCCCGCACCCGGTCCCGGTGGCCGGTGAACGACCAGCGGTCCCGGGTCCACCGCTCGCCCGCCCTGGCCCCCTCGGGCAGCTCGCGCAGCAGCCCGAGCCCGTGCCACACCGCGTCCCAGGTGGGCCGCAGCTGTCCGGCCAGCAGCCTGCGGATCTCCCGCTCGGCGGCCGTCAGCTCACCGAGCCGGTCGTCGGCCGCCGGACCGTCCTCGGCGGCGGCCAGTGCCGAACGCGCCGCGTCGTACCGTTCCACCGCCGGGGCCAGCAGCCTGTTGTCGAAGGCCGGATCGGTGGCGGGCCCGGCGGGCGGGCAGAGCAACTGCCCGTCCCGGTCGCGTCCCAGCTCGGCCCGGAGCGCGGCCTCGGCGCCGGACGTACCGTCGGCCGGGTCGATCCAGGCGAGCAGCGCGCCGAGGTGCTGGTCCTCCAGGCTGCTCCGGCCGGTGGCCCAGTGACGGTTCAGCAGGTCGGTCGCGGCGAGCAGCAGCGCGGACCCCGGGACCCGGGCGCGCTCACCGTAGTGCGTCAGCCAGCGGCCGAGCAGCGGGACGCGGGGCGGCGCCGGGTAGGGCGTCTCCGGATCCTCGTCGGCCGTACGCCGGAAGCGCATCGACCGCCCGAGGAGCCGGACGAAGTCGATGCCCGCCCGGCCCGGCACGATCAGCTGCGGGGCGTCCGCGCACAGCTCGGTCTCGACCTTGACCTTCTTCTTGGTCTCCGGGTCGGTCTCGGAGCGCTCGGCGGCCTCCACGTCGTCGGCGTACCCGTCGATGTACGGCAGGACGGCCTCGGCCAGCTCGGCCAGGAACGCGGACCGCAGGTCCCGGTCGCGCGGCTGGGCGACGACCAGCAGCCTCGGCTCCTCGGGGTCCGTCCCGACGAGCGCCCCGAGCGGGGCGCCGGCCTCGCCCGCCGTGGTGAGGGGGACGAACACCAGCGGGCGCGCGGAGAGATGGCGGTGCCGGACGGTCGCGGTGGGCTCCGCGCGGCCGGACCGCACGGCCTCCAGCCGGGCGAGCGTGCTGATCAGCGACATACCGGCGAGCCCTCCTGCTGAGGCACCGGCTGCTGAGGAGCCGGCCGCTGAGAAACCGGCCGCTGGTGAACCGACTGGTGGCGAGCTGTCTGCCGGCGAACCGGCTGCGGCGCCTCCGCCAGTGCCTCCGCCCGCAGCGCCGCGGCCCTGCGCAGCGCGGCCACCGTCGGGTCCGACGGATCGCCCTCCTCGCCGTGCGCCGCGGCCAGCACCGCGTCGACCGTGGTCAGCCCGCCCAGCTCACCGCGGACCCCCCGGCCCAGCGCCTCCACCGCGCCGGTGTCCCGGGCCCGGTCGCGGCAGTGGAAGGCCAGCTCGCACGCGGCCAGGCACTCCGGTGCGTATGCCGCGCCGACCGATTCGACCGCCGCCGTGAGCTCGGCGGGCGGCAGACCGGGATCGAAGGTGGTGCCTTCGGGCAGGGCCGCCGCGATGTCCTCGATACGGGTCAGCCGGGCCAGCTGACGCCGGGTCACCGAGAGCTGCTTGCGTACGTCGACAGCCGAAGCCGTCGGCAGGTTGGAGAAGTCCTTCGGGCACACCAGCAGGATCCGGTCGTGCACGGATGCGCCGCCTGGGCTGTCCGCGCCACCTGGGCTGTCCGCCCTGTCCGCCCTGTCCGTACCGCTGAGGTGCGCTGCGATCCGCTCCAGCGCCAGCACGTACACCGCGGACTGCCGGGCGGCCGCCCCCACCTTCGCCGCGTCCGCCGACCCGTCGATCATCGGGAACGACTTGATCTCGATCACCGTCCAGCGTCCGGCCGGATCGACCACCACCGCGTCCGGCTCCAGATAGGCGGGCGAACCCGCCACCTCCAGCGCCAGCATCGGGTGGTCGAACAGGGTCCACCCGCCGGCCTCCGTGGCCTCACGCAGCGCCAGTGCGGTGCGGGCCGCACGGCCCTCGGGGCCCGCCGCCGTGAGATCGGGGACCGCCACGTCCACCGGCTGGGCCGTGCCCATGTGCTCCGCGAGGAGCCGCATCAGATCGGCGCCGCCGTCGGCCTTGACCCTGGCCTCGAAGGCGTTGCCCCGCATGAAGGCGAACTGGGACTGGCCGAAGGCCGAAGGGGAGCCGAGTGCCTGTGCGAGAACCGTCTTGTTCACCCCGGCGCCGTCGAGCAGCGCCCGGCGCTCGCAGCCGGGGTTGGCCGCGAGGGCCGCCAGCGCGCGGGCGTCCAGCGGCTGTGGCGCGACGGACGGGCCCCGCAGCTCAGCGAGCCGCTGTCGGAGTGCCGTCGTCGGCGGTTTCACCTGCTGTGTCGCCTGCTGACGCGGAAGAGGCGGAGGAGGTCCGCTGCCCGGGGAATCGCTCACCCGGGGAAGTCTTGCACCCGGCACCGACAATCGGGGACGGAGTGTCAGCGGTACGGGAGAAGAACCGGTCCCGTATTCGGTCGGCCAGCCGCACCACGGGCCTGGCGAGCAGCAGCCCCACACCCATCACCGCGACCCCCGCGATCGCGTCGAGCAGATAGTGATTGGCCGTGCCCAGCACCACGAAAGTGATGGTCAACGGGTAGAGCACCCCGAGTATTCGGGCCAGCGGCGTACGGCCGTGGCGCCACAGCATCACCCCGCACCACAGCGCCCACCCCACATGCAGGCTCGGCATCGCGGCGAACTGGTTGGTCATCCCGCCGAGTCCGCGCGGCGCGCTCGCGTCGTCGCCCCACCAGCCGTACGAGCTGTACTGCGCCATCGTGTCGACAAAACCCTGCGCATGGTCGAGCAGCCGCGGCGGACAGGTCGGGGTCAGCGTGAAGCCGATCAGGCCGAGCAGCGTGGACACCATCAGCCAGGTGCGCGCCATGCGGTACTGGGCGGGCCGGCGGCGGAAGAGCCATATGAGGATGCCCGGGGTCACCAGGTAATGCAGCGAGGCATAGGCGAAGTCGGCGGGTATCCCGATCGCCGGGGTGTGCGTGAACAGCCTGTTCAGCGGGTGTTCGATGTTGATGTGCAGGAACTTCTCGGCACGCAGCAGCGAAAGCCCGTGGTGGACCGCGTCCTCGGTATTGCCGCGTGCCAGGAGCCGGCCGGACGAGTACGCGGTGTAGACGACAGCGATCACAAGGAGCTCTGTCCACCAGCGGGGCCGGTCACGGTTCGCGGTGTACGGCATCCGAATGCTCTCCATCGTCTGTTCAAACGGGGCCTGTCACCCGGCGTACCACCATAGGGCGTATGGAATGACAAGTTCAGGGGGCCCCTCTTTGCCGGGGCACGGTAGGTGGGACGCCGAAGCCGTCCGCCGGGTTGCTCCCGGAACCCGTACGCGATGATGGAAGCAGCATCACCGCACGGAGGAGAGACCGTCATGGCACCCCGCATGCTGCTGGTCCGGCATGGACAGACCGCATGGTCGCTGTCCGGGAAACACACCGGCAGGACGGACATCCCGCTGCTCGAAGAGGGACGCGAGGGGGCCGAGCTGCTCGGCAAGCGGCTGCACCGGTCGCCGTGGGACGCGCTGCCGGACGCCAGGGTGTTCACCAGCAGACTGCTACGGGCGAGCGAGACATGCGCACTTGCCGGGTTCGCCGACCGCGCGGAGGAGTGGGACGCGCTCCTGGAGTGGAACTACGGGGCGTACGAAGGGCTCACCCCGGCCGAGATCCAGGCGGTCGATCCCGGCTGGTTCATCTGGCGCGACGGCGCTCCCGGCGGTGAGTCCGTGGCCGATGTCACCGCGCGGGCCGACGCGGCGATCGACCGGATCCGTACGGGCGGCCGTGACGTGCTGGTCTTCGCGCACGGCCACATCCTGCGGGCGCTCGCCGCGCGCTGGCTCGGCTACGACTTGACGTTCGGCGCCCGGATCCGGCTGGCCCCGGCGTCGCTCTCGGTGCTGGGCTGGGCGTACGACGCCCCCGCGGTCGAGCGGTGGAACGACACCGGGCACCTGGAGCCGTGACGGCCGGTTGACGGCCGGTCCCGGACCGGGACCGGCTGCCGCTCGGAACAGCCGTTCAGAACCGCCGCTCGGGCGGCTCTTCAGGTCGCCTCTTCAGACCAACCGCTCAGACCAACCGCTCAGACCAGCCGCGGAGTCGACGCGTGCCGGTCCAGGAAGGCCGGCACCCCGGCCGCCCGGCGCTCCGGCAGCAGCCTGCGTGCCGTGCCCGCGAGCATCGCCTGGATACGGGACGACTGGACCTGGTCCAGCAGGTCGAGCACCTGGTGCCCGGCCGCCGCCGCCCGGTCGGGAGCGCCGGCCCTGGCCAGGTCGTCGGCGAGCTGCGCACGGTAGAGCGCCAGGTTGCGGGCGAAGTGCGGATCCTGGAGCTCGGCCGCGCGCTCGGCGTGCTGGGCCGCGCGCGGCCAGTCGCTCAGCGCCGACCAGCACTGCGCCTCCAGCATCTCCAGCTCCGCCTCGACGAAGAAGCTCATCCACTCCGGGTCGGCGTCCGATGTGCCCTGCGCGAAGAGGGACTTGGCCCGTACCAGCGTGTCCGAACAGGCCGTACGGTCGCCGAGCCCCGCCCAGCCACCCGCCTCCCGCAGGGTCAGCAGCGAGAGCAGCCGGGGCGACGCCAGCTGCTTCGCCGCGCGCTCCCCGGCCTGCGCGGCCCGCACCGCCTCGCGCGGGCGCCCCGCGTCCCGCGCCAGGAACGCGGTGTTGCAGAAGGCGTGCGCCTCCAGCGCGGGATCGCCGGAGACGCGTGCGGTCGCCAGGGCCTCGGCGTAGTGCGACCGCGCGTCGTCGAAGCGGCCCGAGTCGTGCGCCAGCCATCCCACGGAGATGGCCAGTTCACCGGCGCCCGCGTGCAGCCGGTCGGCCGCGGACCGGCGGGCGGTGCCCGCGTCGAGCAGGGCGTACGCGGCTGCCAGCGGTCGCGCCGCCCGCTGGTAGAGACCGGCGGCGCCATGCCGGTCGTCGAGCAGCCGGATCTGCCGTACGGCCGCTTCGACGGCGCTGACCTCCGCCTCGCCGACACGGCGCTGGGACGGTACGGGGGCCGGGCCGAGGCCCAGCGAGACGGCGGCCAGAGCAGCGGAACCGCCGGCCATGAATGCGCGACGCAGCACGTCGCTCTCCTCGTTGTTCTGGCAGGTGTGGGACTGGCTGGTGTGAAACTGGCCGGTGTCGAACTGGCCGGTGTCGGACTGGGACGGCTGCTCGGCGTCGGGACACATGCCCCGGCCGCGTACCGCCCCCCGGTCGGAGAACCCCAGGTCCTTCAGGGTCGAACCGGGGAACATATGCAGGAAGACCCGCTCGTACGCGTAGTTGGGGCAGCGGATCTCGCCGGCCTCGACCCGCCCGATGTACCGTGCGTCACAGGCGACTTGCTCGCCGATCTCGCGCGCGGCCCGGCGGATCGCCGCCGCGAACTCACCGGGCGAGCGCTGTCCGCGCAACTGCCGGAAAGCCGGGTTGCGTACCTCCCGTGACGTCGCCATGGCCGAGCCCTCTCTGGCGGATGGTGCTGCCGGCCCGGACCGCTCCGGCGCGCAAAACGTACCGTCTGTGATGAGACGCACACGCCCGGTATAGCTACAAAACGGATATCTCACCCGCGATTTGCCATGAACTGCCATCCTTTACGGCGGTGCTGCGCCGTAGCCCTTGACGCCCGCAGGCGTTGAACCTTGCGGAGAACGAGGAGGGGTTGCCTTGTTGGAGACCGGTATCGAGATGAGCGGTTCGAGAACGACCGCCCGGCACACACCCAGTCAGGAGGTCAGCGCACCACCCGACGGTGTCGCCGAACCCTGCGATCTGGTGACGGTCCCCGCGCGGCAGGGACTTGAGGCGGTGGACATCCTGCGCAGGGGAGCGGACTCGGCCGGCGTCGGCCCCGTCCTGCACGACGGCGCCTGCGACACCCTCGGCTTCCTGGTGCCGCCCGGTACGGCCGACGGCTGGGACATGCCGGGCAGCGCGTGTACACAGACCAACGGGCGCGGGCTGCGGATCCCCGAGGAGCCGCCGGTCCGGGGCACCGGCTGGCTGCTGCCGCCCGAGGCGACGCCGGTCACCGACCCTTCGGTGCTCAGGGCGGCGCTCGGCGAGGCGGCACGTCTCATCGAGGCGGCGGACAACCGCCGGTGAGCAGCGGGGCCCGCTGAGCGCTGTCGCGGGCCGGGGAGCGCGGTACCGGGGAGCGCGGTACCGGAGGGCGCGACAGGGGCGCGCGATACTGGGGGAGTGGCGAAGAACAAGCGGCAGGGCCGTTCCGCACCGGAGTCCGTCGTCGAGCAGGTGGCCGGCGGGATCGCCGAACTCAGGCCCGACCGCGACCGCCCGCGCGCCTGGACCCTGCTGATCGACGGCGCCCCGCAGTCCCATGTGGACCTCGACGACCCCACGTACCTCGACTTCGAGTACCAGCGCAGGCTCGGCCATGTCATCGACCTCGCGGGACCGCCCAGGCAGCCGCTGCACGTCGTGCATCTGGGCGGCGGGGCGTTCACGCTGGCCCGTTACGTCGCGGCGACCCGCCCCCGCTCCACCCAGCAGATCGCCGAGGTCGACGGCCCGCTGGTCCAGCTGGTGCGCAGGGTGCTGCCGCTGGACCCCGGTGCCCGGATCCGCGTCCGCTCCACCGACGCCCGCGCCGCGCTCGCGAAGATCCCGGACGGCTGGGCCGATCTGATCGTCGCCGACGTCTTCAGCGGTGCGCGCACCCCCGCGCATCTCACCAGTACGGAATTCCTCACCGAGGTCCGCCGGGCGCTGAAGCCGGAAGGCTGGTACGCGGCGAACCTCACGGACGGCCCGCCGCTGACGTATCTGCGCGGCCAGATCGCGACCGCGGCAGCCACCTTCCCCGAACTGGCCCTGGCGGCCGAGCCTGCGGTGCTGCGCGGCCGGAGGTTCGGGAACGCGGTACTGGTGGGTTCCGCGCTCCCGCTGCCCATCGCCGAGCTGACCCGCCGGGTGGCGGGGGACGGGCACGCGGGGCGGCTGGAACACGGCCGGGGCCTCACGGACTTCACGGGCGGGGCGAAGCCGGTACGGGACGCCGACGCGGAGCCGTCACCTCCACCGCCGCCCGCGGTCTTCGGGTAGCCGGACAGCTCCTGGTGGGGCGTCCCCCTCAGCTGTCGTCCACCTCGACCGACGGCTCGTGCCCGTTCCAGGTGCAGAACACCGACACCGACCGGCGCCCCTGCGTGAACGTCACCCGGATCCACTCGGGCTGCTTCCAGACCTGCATCTGCCAGCCGTCCGCGGGCGCCGCCGACACCAGCTCCGCCGAGGCCGCCCCCAGATCGAAGACGACCCGGCCACCCGAAGACGTATAGCTCCGCACGTCACCGGACGATCCGGAAGAACCTGACGAATCTTTCGAACCAGGAGAAGGGCGTGAAGCGGGCGCCGATGCCGATGCCGAGGGAGACGGCGAGTGCGGCGGGGAAGCGCTCCCGGACGAGTGCGCGGGGGACCGGGAGGACGACCCGCCCCCCGGTGACCGCCCAGCCCCCGGTGACGCGGAATCCGGCTCCTCGGGCCGCTGGGTGGCCGACGAGAGCAGCTCAGGACTCCCCGCCACCGGAAGCGCCCGGGGCAGGTCATAGGCCGTGCCGGCCATCACCGAATGGACCCCCCACCAGGTCAGCGTCGTCGCCGCACCGGTGGCGAGCGACCATGCCAGGGCCTGTGTCAGTCGCCGGATCATCGCGCCATACTGCCCCACCCGCCCCACCGGCGTCGCGACACGGTGAGACGCATACCGGCCACCCCCGAATGGCGTACGGTGCCGCCCATGGCAAGTGTGCTCGTGGTCGAGGACGACCAGTTCGTACGCTCCGCCCTCATCAGGCACCTCACCGAGGCCTCCCACACCGTACGGAGCGTCGGCACCGCCCTCGAGGCGCTGCGTGAGGTGGCCCATATCGGCTTCGACCTGGTCATTCTCGATCTGGGTCTGCCCGATCTCGACGGGGCGGAAGCGCTGAAGATGCTGCGCGGCATCACCGACGTACCGGTGATCATCGCCACCGCGCGGGACGACGAGGCGGAGATCGTACGGCTGCTGAACGACGGCGCCGACGACTACCTCACCAAGCCCTTCTCCGTGGAGCATCTGTCGGCCCGGATGGCGGCCGTGCTGCGCCGTTCCCGCAGCAGCTCCGGCGCCGAGCCCCCGCCGCGGCTCATCCGCGTCGGCGGGCTCTGCGTCGATCCGCTGCGCAGGCAGGCGGAGCTGGACGGGGCGCGGCTCGATCTGACCCGGCGGGAGTTCGACCTGCTGACCTTCCTCGCCGGGCGGCCCGGTGTGGTCGTGGCGCGCAAGGAGCTGCTCGCCGAGGTGTGGCAGCAGTCGTACGGCGACGACCAGACCATCGATGTCCATCTCTCCTGGCTGCGCCGGAAACTCGGCGAGACCGCCGCGAACCCGCGCTATCTGCACACGCTCCGGGGCGTCGGGGTGAAGCTGGAGCCGCCCCGATGAGGTGGGCGCTGGTCAAGGTGGCGCTGGCCGCCACCGCCATGGTCGTGGTGGCCTTCGCCATTCCGCTCGGTCTGGTCATCAAGGAGATGGCCCACGACCGGGCGTTCGCCGGCGCCGAGCGGAACGCGTCGGCCCTCGCCCCCACCCTCTCCATCACCACCGACCGCCTCGCGCTGGAGAAGGCGGTCGCCTCCACCCCGGCGGGCGCCGCAGGCCGCGTCGCCATCCATGTGCCCGCGTCGGGCGAACCGGGCAGCCGCCCGACCGAGACCGGCCACGGGCGGGCAGCGGCCAAGGACATCGAAGCGGCCCGCCGCCAGGCCGTGATCACCGCGGTGCCCGGCGGCTCCGCGCTCCTCCAGCCGACCGCGCTGCCCACCGGGAGGATCGCGGTCGTCGAGGTGTACGTGCCGCAGGGCGAGGTCGCCAACGGCGTCGGCACCGCCTGGCTGGTCCTCGCGGGCGTCGGCATCGCGCTGGTCGTCGGCTCGGTCGCGGTCGCCGACCGGCTGGGGGTACGGATGGTGCGCCCCGCGCAGCGGCTCGCGCGGGCGGCGCACGACCTGGGCGAGGGCAGGCTGTCCGTACGGGTCGTCGAGGAGGGGCCGACCGAACTGCGCTCGGCCGCCGTGGCGTTCAACTCGATGGCCGACCAGGTCGTCCAGCTCCTGGACAACGAACGCGAACTGGCCGCCGACCTCTCGCACCGGCTGCGCACCCCGCTCACGGTCCTGCGGCTCAACGCGGCCTCGCTGGGCGAAGGACCGGCCGCCGAGCAGACCCGCGCGGCCGTCGAGAAGCTGGAGCGGGAGGTCGACACGATCATCCGCACGGCCCGCGAACAGCGCCCTCGGCCCCAGGGGCTGCAGACCGCGGCCGCCGGCTGCGACGCCTCCGAGGTGATCCGCGAACGGATGGCCTTCTGGTCGGCGCTGGCGGAGGACGAGGGCCGTACGGTACGGCTGGCGGGCGTGGGCCGGACGGCCCGCATCCCGGTCGTACGCTCCGAACTGGCCGCCGCGCTCGACGCGTTGCTCGGCAACGTCTTCCGCCACACCCCCGAGGGCACCCCCTTCTCGGTGGACGTGCACCACGCGGAGGACGCCGTCATCGTGCTCGTGTCGGACGCCGGTGAGGGCATCGCCGACCCGGCGGCCGCTCTGACGCGCGGCAACAGCGGCGGGCAGACGGGCTCCACGGGTCTCGGCCTCGACATCGTGCGCCGGGTCGCCGAGTCGACCGGTGGCGACGTACGGATCGGGCGCTCGGTCCTCGGCGGCACCGAGGTCCGGCTGTGGATCGCCCTCGACGGCGGCCGTGCGCTGCCGGCCCACAGCCACCGGGTACGGGGCCGCAGGCGCGGGGCGCTCCGGGGGTCGGTGCCGGGCTGATCCGGGGCAGCGGCACCCCACCGGGCAACACTCACCCGGCAAGCCTCGGGAGGTCTGCGGCACTCCCCCTGGCAGGCCCCGGCAGGCCCCGGCATTAACCGCTCCCTTTGTCTTCCTTAAGCCCACCCTAAGATCCTCGACTTCCTTCCTGAACCGCCCAATTGTCCGGTTCGGAATCGCTAGCGTGCTGCCACACCCCCCACTTCCGTAACGCAGAGGCAGGCACGCCATGAGTACGACGACCCACCGGCGCAAGGTGAGCGGCAGGACCAAGGCGGTGGGTGCGGTGGTGGCCGCAGCCGTCGCAGGGGGCGGCGCGTTCGCACTGACCGGAACGGCGCACGCCGCCGACGTGGGCGCCGCCTACACCAAGACCAGTGACTGGCACGGCGGTTACACCGGCCAGTACGTCGTCAGCAACGACGCGGGCAAGGCGCTGACCGACTGGAAGCTGGAGTTCGACCTGCCCGCGGGCACCAAGCTCAGCTCGCTCTGGAACGCCGAGTCCACGGTCGACGGACAGCACGTCACGGTGCGGCCTGCGAAGTGGGACAAGGCGGGTATCGCA
This sequence comes from Streptomyces sp. NBC_00466, assembly GCF_041433995.1. Lineage (NCBI taxonomy): Bacteria > Bacillati > Actinomycetota > Actinomycetes > Kitasatosporales > Streptomycetaceae > Streptomyces > Streptomyces sp. NBC_00466. The sequence continues at coordinate 4,608,838 of NZ_CP107896.1, forward strand.
GCGGGCACCTCGCTCACCATCGGCTTCGTCACGTCGTCGGGCGCCACCGCAGGCGACCCCACCGGCTGCGTCATCGACGGCGCCAAGTGCTCGATCGACACCGGCGGCGCGCCCGCGCCGAGCGGCCGGCCCACCAAGCCGTCCGAGCCGTCGCAGCCGTCCGACCCGTCCAAGGCGCCGCAGCCGTCGGCCAAGCCCACGTCGACCGCACCGTCGAAGCCCGCCCCCACGCCCACCAAGACCACCGGCACCGGAACGGGCACCTCGTCCGGTGCGGGATTCGCCCCGTACATCGACACCTCGCTCTACCCCGCGTACAACCTGCTCGACACCGTGACCAAGACCGGTGTGAAGGAGTTCAACCTGGCCTTCATCACCTCCGGCGGCAGCTGCGCCCCGCTCTGGGGCGGTGCCACGGGCCTGGGCGACGACAAGGTGGCCTCGCAGATCAGCGGATTGCGGGCCAAGGGCGGCGACGTCCGGGTGTCCTTCGGCGGGGCCTCCGGCACCGAGCTGGGCGCGGCCTGTACGTCCGCCGACGCGCTGGCCGCGGCGTACGGAAAGGTCATCGACACCTACAAGCTCACCAAGGTCGACTTCGACATCGAGGGCGGTGCGCTGCCGGACACCGCGGCCAACACCCGGCGCGCCCAGGCCATCGCGCAGCTCCAGAAGTCCCACCCGGGGCTCGACGTCTCGTTCACGCTGCCGGTGATGCCCGAGGGGCTGACCCAGCCCGGCGTGGATCTCGTCGCCAACGCGAAGAAGAACGGCGTCGACATCTCCGCGGTCAACATCATGGCGATGGACTACGGGGCCTCGTACAGCGGTGACATGGGCGACTACGCCACCCAGGCGGCGACCGCCACGCAGGCCCAGATCAAGGGTGTGCTCGGGCTCTCGGACGCCGCTGCCTGGAAGGCCGTCGCGGTCACTCCGATGATCGGAGTCAACGACGTCAACACCGAGAAGTTCACGGTGGACGACGCGAAGAAGCTGGCCGGGTTCGCCAAGGCAAATGGTCTGGGGCGGCTCTCGATGTGGTCCGGCGCACGGGACAAGGAGTGCCCGGGCGGTGCGAAGAACTCGGCCGACCCGACGTGTTCGTCGGTCGTCCAGGACGAGCTGGCGTTCACCAAGGCGTTCGCCGCGAACAGCTGACGCAGACTCCTGACGCGATACCCTGGCGCGTTCTCCTGACCGACGCCCCGGCCGGTTCACCCCCCACCCGGCCGGGGCGTTCGCCGTGTCCGGACACGGCCGGCCCGGCGGCACCGCCGGCCCACCGGTGCGCCTGCCGCGCCCCCGACGCCGCACCGCCCGCCGCACCCCGTAACCCACCGAATCCCGCACGGAGTTCGCTAAAAAAAGGCGAGGTCCGTCCGGAACGGCCGGCTCTCCGGCCCTCCGTTCACCTTCCGGCGTACGCCCGCGAACCCGGCAGCGGTCCGGCCCCGTTCGGCCCCGCAACCGGGTCATCTGCGTTCATCACCCCGCTGAGCTGCGGGAATTGATGCTGCCCTGACGGCGGCCCGGTCATGGCAAGAGCCGTGCGGGACACGTTCTCGTGACGTGCGGGACACGCTCGGGCAACGGAACCGTCTTCAACTCTTGACACTCACCCCTCCAAGGCAGCAACCTTCCGGCATCAGCGCATGGGAGCGCTCCCATATCGCTCCCGCATCGCACGGGTCTTTCCCGTACGGACCAAGGAGTAGTGGAATGCGCATCACCCGCACCGCCGGCGGTCGCCGCCGCAGAGCCGCGGTCATCGCCACCACGGGCCTGACGGCCACCGCCCTGTTGCTGGCCGGCTGCAGCAGCGACTCGTCGGACTCGGGCAAGAGCTCGGACGCGAACGGGAAGATCACCCTGACCGTCGCGGACTACGGGCAGTTCGGCTACAAGGAGGCCGGGCTCTTCGCCCAGTACCACAAGCTGCACCCGAACATCACGGTCAAGGAAGACGTCACCGCTGATGAGAAGGTCTACTACCCCAAACTGCTCCAGGAGCTGAACTCCGGCAGCGGCCTGGCCGATGTCCAGGGCATCGAGGTCGGCCGGATCAAGGAAGTGGTCGACACCAAGGCGGACAAGTTCGCCGACCTCAGCAAGGTGATCGACGTCAACGACTGGGTGTCCTGGAAGGAGAAGCAGGCCACCACGTCGGGCGGGCAGGTGATCGGCGCGGGTACCGACATCGGCCCGATGTCGCTCTGCTACAACACGGACCTCTTCAAGAAGGCCGGCCTGCCGACCGACCGGGACGCGGTGGCCAAGAAGGTCGCCGGTGGCTGGAGCGACTACCTCGCGCTGGGTGAGGAGTACAAGAAGAACGCTCCTGCGGGCACCTACTTCATGGACTCGGCGAGTGCCATGTTCAACGCTGTGGTGAGCTCCAACACGCAGCAGTACTACGACTCCAGCGGCAAGCCGGTCTACAAGACCAGCTCCAGCGTCAAGGACGGCTGGAAGCTGGCGTCCCAGGCGGCCTCCGAGGGGCTCTCGCACGGTCTCGCGCAGTTCGACCCGCCCACCTGGCCGCCGGCGCTGCGCAAGAACAGCGTCGCCACTGTCGTCTGTCCCGCATGGATGGCCGGTCAGATCTCGACCAACGCGGGCCCGTCCAACAAGGGCCACTGGGACATCACCACGGCCCCCGGCTCGTCCTCGGCCAACTGGGGCGGCTCGTTCCTGGGTATCCCCAAGAGCGGTAAGCACGTGACCGAGGCCAGCGCACTGGTCAAGTGGCTGACCTCGCCGGCACAGCAGGCCGCCGTCTTCAAGGCGATCGGCGCCTTCCCGTCCAACAAGCAGGCGTACACCCTTCCCGAAGTGAAGAACGCCAAGCTTCCCTACTTCAACAACGCGCCGATCGGCAAGATCTACGCCCAGGAGGCCGGCACCATCCCGGCTGCCGTGCTCGGCCCGAAGGACGCCGACATCAAGGACGCGTTCTCCACGCAGATCACCAACATGGAGCAGCGCCACACCAGTTCCAGCAAGGCCTGGAACGACGCGATCAACAACATCGACAAGACGGTCGGCTGATCACCACCGGTGCGGGCGGCCGCCGGGCCGCCGGCGCCGGTACCCGCGCGGGCGGCGCCCTGCCGATCAGGCCGGACGCCGCCGGGCCGGTACGCACATGGACCAGCGTTCCGACACCGCCACACCGGGCCGGACAGGTCCGCTCATCGCGCCGGGTCGGCGCATCCCAGGGAAGGACTCCCGCCTGTGGCAACCTCGACCCCCACCCGGGACACCCACGCCCCGCCTCCCCGCGGCTCCCAGCAGATGTCGGCCCGCCGGCAGACGTGGCGGAGCCGGCTGTGGCGGTTCGACGACAAAGCATCCCCTTACGCATACATCGCTCCCTTCTTCCTCGTCTTCGGCGCCTTCGGTCTCTACCCGCTGATCTACACCGGCTGGATCGCCATGCACCGGGTGGAGATGACCGGTCTCGACCAGATGCAGTGGGTCGGCTGGGACAACTTCTCCAAGATCCTCCAGGACTCCGAGTTCTGGACGGCGGTCAGCAACACCTTCCTGATCGGAGTGATGTCGACGGTCCCGCAGCTGCTGGTGGCGCTGGGCCTCGCGCATCTGCTGAACTACAAGCTGCGGGCCAGCACCTTCTGGCGCACGATCATCCTCACCCCGTACGCCACATCGGTGGCCTCCGCGGCCCTGGTCTTCGCCCTGGTCTTCCGGGCCGACGGCGGCCTGCTGAACTGGGTGCTGCACTTCATCGGCCTGGGGCACACCAACTGGGTCAACGGGCAGTGGACTTCCAAGATCGCGATATCGGTGATCGTGATCTGGCGCTGGACGGGTTACAACGCACTGATCTATCTGGCCGCCATGCAGGCCGTGCCGACCGATCTGTACGAGGCAGCCTCGATCGACGGAGCCTCGCGCTGGCAGCAGTTCCGCAAGGTGACCATCCCCTCGCTGCGGCCGACGATCCTCTTCACGATCGTCATCTCCACCATCGGCTCCATGCAGCTGTTCGGTGAGCCGCTGCTGCTGGAAGGCGGCAGGCTCGGAGCGATCGGCGGAAACGAGAACCAGTACGAGACGCTCAGCATTTACCTCTACAACTACGGCTGGAACCTGGGGCATCTCGGCCCGGCCGCCGCGGTTGCCTGGGCGATGCTCGTCCTGCTGCTGCTCATCGCCGCGATCAACTGGCTCATCAGCCGCTTCGTACGCAAATCCGCGGCCTGACCGGGAGCGATATCCATGACCATGACCAGCCCCACCCACGCGCCCGGTCCCACCGCCCCGCCGGCCGCCGCCCCTCCGGCGCCGCGCCGCCGCTTCAGGCCCGGCGCCGGCCAGCAGCTGAAGGGCGGCCCGTTCGCCTACCTCGCCCTGGCCCTCGTGGGCATCGGCTCGATCGTGCCGCTGTACTGGACCCTGGTGGCCGCGTCCCACACCCAGGACGAAGTACTCAACACCACACCGCCGTTCCTGCCCGGCGGGCGGCTCGTCCACAACCTCGACGCGGCCTGGAACCAGGCGCACCTGGGCAAGGCGATCGTCAACTCCGTCATCGTCTCCGGCTGCATCACCGCGGCGACGCTCTTCTTCTGCACCCTGGCCGGGTACGCCTTCGCCAAGATGCGGTTCCGGGGCCGGGGCGGGCTGATGACCGCGGTCATCGCCACCCTGACCATCCCCCCGCAGCTCAGCGTCGTGCCGCTCTTCATGATGATGTCCAAGATCGGCTGGGGCGGGAACCTGGAGTCGGTGATCTTCCCGACCCTGGTGAGCGCGTTCGGCGTCTTCTTCATGCGGCAGTACCTGCTGGAGGCGCTGCCGTACGAACTCATCGAGGCCGCCAAGCTCGACGGTGCCAACAACCTCCGCATCGTGCGCAGCGTGGTCCTTCCGGCGGCCCGCCCCGCGATGATGGTGCTGGGGATGCTGACCTTCGTCCAGGCGTGGAACGACTTCTTCTGGCCCTATCTCGCCCTGAACCAGCAGAACCCCACCCTCCAGGTGGCGCTCGGCCAGCTGAGCGCCTCGTACACGCCTGACCAGAGCATCGTGATGGCGGGCGCGCTGATCAGCACGCTGCCGCTGCTCGTGGTGTTCGTGATCTTCGGCAAGCGGATCGTCGGAGGCATCATGTCCGGCGCCGTCAAGGGGTGACGCCCGCGTCCCCCGCCCTCCCCGGTACGTCCCGTACGGCCCGTTCCTGACCGCAGGCCGTACGGGGCACCGGAGCCCCCTCTCCTCCTCAACTGCCCCTGTCCGCCCACCCCTGGGAGCGCTCCCGCATGACCGCCGTACGATCCGAGACCACCACCCGTGAGCAGGCACCCGATACGACGGACTTCCCCGTGGGCTTCGTCTGGGGCGCGGCTACCGCCGCCTACCAGGTGGAGGGCGCCGCCGCCACCGACGGCCGCACCCCGTCCATCTGGGACACCTTCAGCCACACCCCGGGCAAGATCCGCAACGGTGACACCGGCGACATCGCCGCCGACCACTACCACCGCTACCGCGACGACGTGGCGCTGATGAAGGAGCTGGGCCTCCAGGCGTACCGCTTCTCCATCTCCTGGTCGCGGGTGCAGCCCACCGGCCGGGGCCCGGCCGTGGAGCGCGGCCTCGACTTCTACCGCAGACTCGCCGACGAACTGCTCGAAGCGGGCATCACCCCGGTCGCCACGCTCTACCACTGGGACCTGCCACAGGAGTTGGAGGACGCGGGCGGCTGGCCCCACCGGGCGACCGCCGACCGCTTCACCGACTACGCGGCGATCATGGCCGGCGCACTCGGCGACCGCGTCGCCATGTGGACCACGCTCAACGAGCCCTGGTGCTCCGCCTTCCTCGGATACGGCTCCGGGGTGCACGCCCCGGGCCGCACCGAACCGGCCGCGACCCTGCGGGCGGCCCACCATCTCAACCTCGCCCATGGCCGGGCGACCGAGGTACTGCGCGGTCAACTCCCCGCAACCGCACAGATCTCGGTCACCCTCAATCTCCACCAGGTCCGCCCGCTGACCGGCAGCGTGGCCGACGCCGACGCCGCGCGCCGGATCGACGCGGTCGGCAACCGGATCTTCACCGGCCCGATCCTGGACGGCGCCTACCCCGACGACCTGCTCGCCGACACCGCGCACCTGGTGGACTGGCAGAAGCTGGTACGGGACGGCGACCAGGCCACCATCGCGGCGCCCATCGACGTACTGGGCGTCAACTACTACACGCCGACGCTGGTTTCGACGCCGGAGACCGGCACCGGGGACACCCGCGACGACGGCCACGGCAGCAGCGACCACTCGCCCTGGACCGGTTCCGAGCAGGTCGCCTTCCATCTCGCGGAGGGCAAGAAGCGCACCGCGATGAACTGGGCGATCGACCCTGACGGGCTGTACAGCCTGCTGACGGACGTCAGCCGGGACCACCCGGGACTGCCGCTGATGGTCACCGAGAACGGCGCGGCCTTCGACGACTACGTCTCGCCCGAGGGCCGGGTCGCCGACCCCGAGCGGATCGAGTATCTGCGCGGCCATCTCGACGCCGTACAGCGGGCGGTGGCCGACGGCGCCGATGTGCGCGGCTACTTCCTCTGGTCCCTGATGGACAACTTCGAGTGGGGGTACGGGTACTCCAAGCGGTTCGGCGCGGTCTACGTCGACTACGCGTCCCAGCGCCGGATCCCGAAGGCGAGCGCCCACTGGTACGCCGACGTGATCCGCCGCCACGCGCTGCCGCCGGTGGACTGACCGCGCCGGGCTCCGGCGGACGGACGGGACCCGGCCCTGTGCCCGGTCCTGTCCGTATTCCCTGTTCCGTATTCCTGTTCCGTTTTCCGGCGGCCGTGCCCGCCCCGTACAGTGGGAGCGCTCCCATCGGTGGCGCGCGCGTACGGGACGGGCCTGTCCGAGAGCGTGTCGAGGAGCCGGTGACCGGACTTGGTCCGGTTGTCCGACGTGTGAGAAATTGACCGCGAACGGGAGGCAGCCATGGCGGCAGCGCGAGTACGGAGCGGCGGGCGGCCCACGCTCGAAGAGGTCGCGGCACGGGCCGGGGTCGGACGCGGCACGGCCTCCCGGGTCATCAACGGATCGCCCCGGGTCAGCGCCCGCACCCGCGAGGCCGTCGAAGCCGCGGTCGCCGAGCTGGGATACGTGCCCAACCGGGCGGCCCGCGCGCTCGCCGGGAACCGTACGGACGCCATCGCCCTCGTCGTCCCCGAGCCCGAGACCCGCTTCTTCGCGGAGCCGTACTTCTCGGACATTGTCCGGGGTGTCGGCGCCGCACTCGCCGACACCGAGATGCAGCTGCTGCTCACGCTCGTCGGTAGCGACCGCGAGCGCGACCGGCTCGCCCAGTACCTGGCCGCGCACCGGGTGGACGGGGTGCTGCTCGTCTCCGTACACGCCGACGACCCGCTGCCCGACCTGCTCCAGCAGCTCGACATCCCGGCCGTGGTGAGCGGCCGGCGCTCCGACCACGAGACGCTTCCGTCGGTCGACTCGGACAACTACCAGGGCGCGCGCAGCGCCGTCGGGCACCTGGTCGCGCGGGGCCGGCGCAGCATCGCGACGATCACCGGGCGGCTCGACGTGTACGGCGCGCAGTGCCGCCTCGACGGATACCGCAAGGCCGTCGCCGCGGCGGGCGCCGACGGCGACGAAGCGCTCGTCGCCCAGGGCGACTTCTCCGAGGAGAGCGGCCGCCGTGCGATGGAGCTGCTGCTCGACCGCCGCCCCGATCTGGACGCGGTCTTCGCCGCGTCCGACGTGATGGCGGCGGGCGCCCGCCAGGTGCTGCGCGAACGCGGTCTGCGGGTCCCCGACGACGTGGCCCTGGTCGGCTTCGACGACTCGGTGATCGCGCGTCATATGGACCCGCCGCTGACGAGCGTGCGTCAGCCGATCGAGGAGATGGGCCGCGCCATGGCCCGGCTGCTGCTCTCGGAGATCGAGGAGCACCGGTCGCCGGGACCGGCCGCCGCCGAGCGGACCCAACTGGTGCTCCCGACGGATCTGGTGCCACGGCTCAGCTCTTAGGGCCCTTCGTCTGGATCAGGCCGGGTCGTTCGGATCAGGCCGGGCTCGCGGTGCGGGGTTCTCAGGTGGTGTAGTCGGCGTTGATCCTCACATAGCCCTCGGTGAGATCACAGCCGTAGACAGTGAACGCGCCTTCGCCGATTCCGAGATCCACTCGGATCACGATCTCGTCGCCGGTGAGGTAATCGGCGGCCTTCCCTCGAAATACCTGCATAGGTATGCATGGAAGGCTGAAGTTCCCGCTGGGCCCGGCCACGGTCCGCCCGGCCGGCTCTGAGAACGAGAGAAGCCCCTGACCTGCGTTTCCGCATATCAGGGGCTTCCCTGGAGAGATGAGTAGCGGGACTCGAACCAGATTCTTTGCACCGCTGTGACCTGCGACGATGCGGAACACCCAACCAAAACGGGTCAGTTCGATACCCCTGGACAAAGCCCAGACCGCCCGCCGCAGGGCGACGGACGGTCGGGAGCTCAGGCGGCGTTGGGCCTGCAAAGCAAGCTGTCCGCTACCGGGGCTGGTTGCTCAGTCCTGCGTGGTGTCCGGGGCGGGCGGGGCGATGAACGCCCGTGCGGGCCGGGGCTCCGGGTCTCGCGAGTCCGGTTGCTGTGTGTCATCCCACGCTGCCACCAGCTCGGCGTACCGGGGGTCGGTCCAGTCCATGTGGCCTCCCTTCTCCCCCGCAGGGTACCGATCAGCCCTTGGGCTCGGGCTGCACAACGACCGTGCAGTCCGGGGAGTGCTGGCACTTCGCCGCGACGGACACGAGCAGTTCATCGGTCGGCGGGCTCCAGAGTTCTGCGTCTGCCGCGTACCCAAGGTCGGCGATGGCCTCGCGGGTCCGCTCCAGGATGCGCAGATCGTAGTTCGTCGGTCATAGCCCGGGTAGTGGTGGACGTATTCGCCGCCGAGGAATGCGCACAATTCTGTGTACAGGGCGGTGTGCAGGATCAGGGCGTGCCATCCCTCGTCCACGATCCGCGACGGTGCCAGGCCGGCGCCGGGGCGCCGGGAGCAGGCGGCGACGAACTTCAAGGCCTCTGCGTCCGGCCATGTCCTGGGACATGTCGGGGTTGGCGTCCATGACGGTCTGGCGGCAGCTGGTGAACTGCGCGTCGCTGATGAGCGCGCGGGCGACGACAGGGATCGGGGACGGGTCGGGGCCGGGGTTCGGAGGTACGCTCACGGTGATCTCCTCTGGTGTATCCGGTGGGGATTGACCCGCCCTGGCCGGTGGCTCCGCCAAGAGATCTGGCCGGGGCGGGAGTTCACTGGCAGTAGCGGCGCACCGGCGGGACGCGGACCGGGCATACGACATGCAGACGCACCGCCGCGACTGCACCAGTGCCGCCACTGATCTCGTACTCCTGGGAGGGCGTCTTCTCCCGCGGCCACGTTGTCCGGGGTCGTGGCGAGGAGATACCGCTGCCCGTTTGTCGGGGGCTCATCGACCAGGCGCACCCGCTCGATCCGTTTGCCCCGCCGGGTCTGCTCCCGAACGTTGACGAACCACGGGCCTCCCTCATCGCGCGGCGGTGCGATCCCTTGACGGAACTGGCTGTACTCCTCAGTAGCGGCGTAGGCGAGAAACATGCCAGGGCCTCCGGACACGACAAAACGCCCTCCGCCCTCCCCGAAGGGAGGTCGGAGGGCGCGGTGTTGTCAGTATCTGCGGCGGTCCGCAGTGAGAAGCACGAGGTTGGTTGTCGTCGGGAATAGCCACCCGGGCAGGTCTGCCCGTCGCGGCCGTCCTTCCCGTCTGCACCCGTTCTTGCCGGGCTCTCCTGGTGGGCCAGCGGGGCCGGGAACCGTCGAATCGGCGCCGGCCGGGCCCGGCGGCCCGTGCACCGACGAGTCCCGCCCAGGAGCCCCTGCTGGGCCTGGCGCCCCCGGGGACGGCGTGAGCGACCCACCGCCTGCCCCCGCCGACTCAAAGGGGGAGAAGACGCTGGAACACCAGCGCGAGAGTCCGTGGCAGAGCCTCGTCGGCCAGCTGGTGGGGGTGGTGCTGGAGGCGAGGGCCTGGGCCGCTCGTGCGGCGGTTTCACCAGCGAGATCCAGCTGAGTGCGGACGCCTGCTGCCGCCCGCTGTCCCTCATCACGGTCGTAGAGATCGACTCATGGCCGAGGCGCAGCGGAATGGCCGGCAGTGGGATGTTCGCGCCGATCAGCCAGGCGACGTGCGTATGCCGTAGGTCGTGGATCCGGGGCTTCTTCGGCAGGCCCTTGGTCACGGCCGCGGCCGTCGCCGGCAGCCACTTCCGGTTGTAGTAGTTGGCGTGGTGCCACGCTCCGCCCACCGCGCCCGGAGCACATAGTCCTCCGGGCGCCGACCTGTAACCAGTCAGCGCGCGACGTCGACCTGGGGAGCCGAGAGGGCGAGCATGCGTCTCGGGAACGACTAAGGGCTGACCCATTCATGCAGGTCAGCCCTTGATCAATAAGGGTGAGTAACGGGACTCGAACCCGCGACATCCTGGACCACAACCAGGTGCTCTACCGTCTGAGCTATACCCACCATGACCGTGTCGTTTCCGACCGGCCGAGAAAAAGTGTACAGGGTCCGGGAGGGTGCTCGCGCCCGCCTTTCGGGCGGGTCTCCGTCAGTTCTCCCGGAGCGCCCCCACGGTCTAATCCGCAGGCAGGACGTACTTGGCCGCGATCTTCTTCGCGGTGTCCGAGTCCGGCCCCGGCTGCGGTACGAAGACGGCCTCCCGGTAGTAGCGCAGCTCCGCGATCGACTCGCGGATGTCCGCCAGCGCCCGGTGGTTGCCGTTCTTCTCCGGGCTGTTGAAGTAGGCCCGCGGATACCAGCGGCGGGACAGCTCCTTGATCGACGAGACGTCCACGATCCGGTAGTGGAGGTAGCCCTCGAGGTCCTTCATGTCGCGCAGCAGGAAGCCCCGGTCGGTGCCGACCGAGTTCCCGCAGAGCGGCGCCTTGCCCGGCTCCTTCACGTGCTCGCGTACGTACGCCAGCACCTGCGCCTCGGCGTCGGCCAGCGTGGTGCCGCCGTCCAGTTCGTCGAGCAGGCCGGATGAGGTGTGCATCTTCCGCACCACGTCGGGCATGGTCTCCAGTGCCTCGGCGGGCGGGCGGATCACGATGTCCACCCCTTCGCCGAGCACGTTCAGCTCCGAGTCGGTGACCAGTGCGGCCACCTCAATGAGTGCGTCGTCCGTCAACGAGAGCCCGGTCATCTCGCAGTCGATCCACACCATGCGATCGTTCATACGCCCTACCTTAGAGCCTCTCATCGCTCCAAATGAAAGGCCCGGTCGGCGCTCACGCCCGACGGAGCCGGGGGCCGGTCCGTGCGGACCGGCCCCCGGGCCTCCTACGTCGCGCTCCGCTGCCCGGGGACCGTGGGGCGGCCCGGGGCGTAGGTGTCCGAGCCCGGTTTTCCCGGCTCGGGCAGGGCGGGGGAGCCCTGTGGCGGTGCCGGGGGCTGGGTGCCGCCCGGTGCGGGGGCGCGGCGGGGCTGCGGGGCGCCGTCCGCCACCGGGGCCGCCGGTACCGGTTCGGCACCCTGCGGTCTGCGGGCCCGGTACGCCGTCCGGTACGCGGCGGGAGACGAGCCCAGCTGGCGCCGGAAGTGGCCGCGCAGCGCGACCGGCGAACGGAAGCCGCAGCGGCCCGCGACCTCGTCCACCGAGTAGTCCGACGTCTCCAGGAGGCGCTGCGCCTGGAGCACCCGCTGTGTGATCAGCCACTGGAGCGGCGCACTGCCGGTCAGCGAGCGGAACCGGCGGTCGAACGTCCGGCGGCTCATGTACGCGCGGGCCGCCAGGGTCTCCACGTCGAACTGCTCGTGGAGGTGCTCCAGCGCCCAGGCGACGACCTCCGCGAGGGGGTCGGAGCCGATTTCCTCAGGTAAAGACCTGTCGAGGTAGCGCTCCTGGCCGCCGCTTCTGCGCGGGGGGACCACGAGCCGTCGGGCGAGTGCTCCCGCCGCGTCCGCGCCGTGGTCCGTCCGCACGATGTGCAGACACAGATCGATGCCCGCCGCGGTACCGGCCGAGGTCAGGACGTCGCCGTCGTCGACGAAGAGCTCACGCGGGTCCACGTGGACCGACGGATAGCGCTTCGCGAGCGTCGGGGCGTACATCCAGTGCGTGGTCGCGGGCCTGCCGTCCAGCAGTCCCGCGGCGGCCAGTACGAAGGCGCCGGTGCACAGGCCGACGATGCGCGCGCCCTCCTCATGGGCCCGGCGCAGCGCGTCCAGCGCCTCCGGCGGCGGCGGCGAGGTGATCGACCGCCACGCCGGTACGACGACGGTGCCGGCCCTGCTGATGGCCTCCAGGCCGTACGGCGCGGTGAGTTCCAGCCCGCCCGTGGTGCGCAGCGGGCCTTCCTCGCCCGCGCTCACCAGCAGCCGGTAGCGGGGCACTCCGGCGTCCTGCCGGTCGATGCCGAAAACGGAGAGCGGAATCGAGCTCTCGAATATGGGCCCGCCGCTGAAGAGCAGTACCGAGACGATCTCCTTGCGGCGGCGCCCGGAGAGCTTTCTTGCGGTCTCCGCCACGGCTGTGGAGTCCTGGCCCTGACTCATGGTGCTAAGCCCCCCTCGGTGCTCACGGCTCCCTGATCCTGTCGGGACTGTCGCTCCTGCACACTGCTTTTAATCGTCACAGCCCCTCGGTCCAGCACGAGATCCCCCGCCTCTTACCCAAGATCGAATCTACTGTGTCCCGTGCTGTCGGCGTGACAAGTTCGACTGACGGCGTTATGTCGACATGGCAACTTGGCGCGAAGCATTCGATCAGGAAGCGTTTCACTCAGGAAGCCCCCAGGGAAGTGGGCATCCCGCGCATGGCCCGTCCCAGTAGGGTGCGTGAGCCGCCGTTGGTCCTTTCTTCCCTGGTGGCACGGGGGTTGGCGTATCGTTCCGCCAAGGTCGGGGTGGGTCACCGAAGTTGGCTGAAAACGATCGGGCGCGCGGGTGGGATTCGGTCAGTGGACCGGCGTGCGCCGCTCAGACTGCCACCGGAATCTGTGCGCTCCCGGCACGCCGGGCCCGCGCGGCGGGTGAACGGCGGTCGCACGGCGGCCGTACGCCCCCTGCCTGCGCGGCGGTGAACGGCGGGTGTCGACCCGGCGTCCGGGAGGTGTGCCGGGCCGCGCGGAGGAGTTGCGGACGGGAGGAGCGCGGGGGTCGTTTTCCGGCGCCGGCGGCTCCGGCGGGAAGCTGTAGATACCACCCGGCATTGCCATTTACCGGCCTGCTCGGGCATGCTCCCTGGAACGCCGGACTGGATCGGCGGGCAGTGGGCATGAGAGGAGTGTCGCCGTACTCTGGAGGGTATGGGCTTGGGAAGATGATTCCCGGACACAGCTCCGCCGGACACGCTCCAACGTCAACTGCCGTTCCCTTCCAAGAGGAACTTCTTCGCCGAGACACCGATGGCCGGTTACGAATTCTCCGAACCCGCGGACCGCAGGCAGATCGCCGATCCATCGGCCGAACTCCATGCGGCGGACGAACCACGTCACGCATGTGATCCCGCTTTCAAACACGGGGTAGTCGTCGGTTTCGACGGCTCGACCTCCAGTGAGCGGGCTCTCGCCTATGCCATCGGCATGGCCGTACGACTGGGCTCAGGCCTGATCATCGTCCATGTCGCCAACCGGCTGCCGACCACGGTATGGGCGGGCTGCGAGCCCCCCGTCTTCGTGGACGTGCCGGACCACAGGACCGAAGTGCTCGGCCTCGAACTGGCCTGTGCGGACTATCTCGCCGACGTGCCCTGGATCCTCGTGGAGCGCGGCGGCGACATCTGCTACGAGCTGGAGGAGGTCGGCCGGGAGTACTCGGCGGACGCGATCGTCGTCGGCTCCACGCAGGGCATCGTCGGGCGGATCTTCGGCTCGGTGGCCGGGCGCCTCGCACGGCGCGCCCAGCGGCCCGTCATAGTCATCCCGTAACGCGGCCCGCCCGCCCGGCAGTCCGCCCGCCCTCCGGCAGCCCGCCCGGCCGGCCTCCGGGCATCGGCACCGCCGCGCAACACCGGCTGCTCCCGGGGCGCTTGCCACCAGGAACAGCCGGGGGCCGGACGGCCGGAGCAGCCGGGACGGCCGCTGCGCGCGGGCGGCTACTCGACCGTGACGGACTTCGCCAGGTTGCGCGGCTTGTCGATGTCCCGGCCCAGGGACAACGCCGTGTGGTAGGCGAGCAGTTGCAGCGGGATCCCCATCAGGATCGGGTCCAGCTCGTCCTCGTTCTTGGGCACCACGATCGTGTGGTCGGCCTTCGGCTGCTCCTGGTGCGCGACCGCGAGGATGCGCCCGTCGCGCGCCTTGATCTCCTCCAGCGCCGCCCGGTTCTTCTCCAGCAGATCGTCGTCGGGCACGATCGCGACCGTCGGCATGGCGGGCTCGATCAGCGCGAGCGGCCCGTGCTTCAGCTCCGACGCCGGATACGCCTCGGCGTGGATGTACGAGACCTCCTTGAGCTTCAGCGAGGCCTCCCGCGCCACCGGGTAGCCGCGCACCCGCCCGATGAACATCATCGACCTGGCGTCCGCGTACTCGACGGCCAGCTTCTCGATCTCGTCCTCCCTGGCCAGGATCTCGGCGATCTGGCCGGGCAGCTTCCGCAGCCCCGCGATGATCCGCTTGCCGTCGGACACCGACAGGTCGCGGATCCGGCCGAGGTGGAGCGCGAGCAGGGCGAACGAGACCACCGTGTTGGTGAAGCACTTGGTCGAGACGACACAGACCTCGGGGCCCGCGTGCACGTACACTCCGCCGTCGGTCTCGCGCGCGATGGCCGAGCCGACGACGTTCACCACGCCCAGCACCCGCGCACCCTTGCGCTTGAGCTCCTGTACCGCCGCCAGTACGTCGTACGTCTCACCGGACTGCGACACGGCGACGTACAGCGTGTCGGGGTCCACCACCGGGTTGCGGTAGCGGAACTCCGACGCGGGCTCGGCGTCCGCGGGGATCCGGGCCAGCTCCTCGATCAGCTGGGCGCCCATCTGGCCCGCGTGGTACGAGGTGCCGCAGCCGAGGATCTTCACCCGGCGCACGCCCCGCGCGTCCCGGGCGTCCAGGTTCAGGCCGCCCAGGTGCACGGTCGAGAAGCGGTCGTCGATCCGGCCGCGCAGCACCCGGTCCACCGCCTCGGCCTGCTCGGAGATCTCCTTGTGCATGTACGTGTCGTGGCCGCCCATGTCGTACGACTCGGCCTCCCACTCCACGGTGGTCGGCGTTGACGAGGTGGTGGAGCCCTCGGTCGTGTACGTACGGAAGTCGTCGGCCTTGAGGGTGGCCATCTCGCCGTCGTCCAGCGTGACGACCTGGCGGGTGTGCGAGACGAGGGCCGCCACGTCGGACGCGACGAACATCTCCTTCTCGCCGATGCCCAGGACGACCGGCGAGCCGTTGCGGGCGACGACGATGCGGTCGGGGAAGTCCGCGTGCATGACCGCGATGCCGTACGTGCCCTCGATCAGCCGCAGGGCCTCGCGGACCTTCTCCTCCAGCGTCTCGGCGGTGGAGCGGGCGATGAGGTGGGTGAGGACCTCGGTGTCGGTCTCGGAGAGGAACTCCACACCGTCGGCGTTGAGCCGGGCGCGCAGTTCGGACGCGTTGTCGATGATGCCGTTGTGGACGACGGCGACCTTGTTCTCCGCGTCCAGGTGCGGGTGGGCGTTGTGGTCGCTGGGGGCCCCGTGGGTGGCCCAGCGGGTGTGGGCGATACCGGTGGTGCCCGCGAACCTCTTGGGCACCCGGGCCTCCAGCTCGCGGACCCGGCCCTTCGCCTTGACCATCTTCAGCGCGGCGGACTTGGGCGAGGAGATGACGATGCCCGAGGAGTCGTACCCCCGGTACTCCAGCCGCTGCAGCCCTTCCAGCAGCAGCGGGGCCACATCACGCTTGCCGATGTACCCGACGATTCCGCACATATCGCTCCTTGGTTCCTAGCCGTAGATCATGCGGCGCAGCTGCCGCAGGGAGAGCTCGGGCGGTGCCACCGCACGGTGAGGCAGCTCGTCCGAGATCTGTTGGAAAATATCCGGGTTCGTCCGCCCGCGGGCCTGCAGCTCGCGGTGGCGCCTGCGGACGAACTCCTCCGTTGTCTCGTCGAAGTAGGCCAGCACATCGAGGACCACCCGGGCGGCTTCGCCGCGCTGGAGGGCGGAGCTGCGCACCAGGTGGTCGATGAGGTCGTCGTACGACGGCCGGGACGATGCGGGCACCCGTTGATATTGGAGTGGTGCGAGGCCGTACGCAATATTTCTGCCCGATATCGGGCAGATGGTGGCGTCTGCGCCGCTTCGGATTCCGTTGTTCCGTCCGGGCAGGAGACCCGGAGTGGTCTATACCCTTGACCTTCCCCGGGGCTCGCGATACCCATGGGGCACGTTCGGTTGCCCAGCACCACAGTTGCGAGACCCTCCGGAGGGAATCCGCTTGTGAGACTGCACAGAACACTCGAATCCAGGTCCCTGCCCCGGCTCCTCGGTACGTTCCTGCTCGTCGCGGCTGCCGGATTCGCCGGCACCGGAGCGGCCCCGGCCGCCACCCCGGCCGCACCCGCAGGCCCCGCCGTCCGCCCGCTCGGCGCGGTCATCCCGGCGCCCTCCTCCGTTCAGGCCGGCGGAGCCCCGTACGCGATCACCGGCACGACGCACATCCGGGCGGACTCCGGCGCCGCGCGCGAGGTCGGCTCGTATCTGGCGGGGCTGCTCAGGCCCTCCACCGGATACCCGCTGCCGGTCACCGGCGGTTCGCACGGCGGCCGGGGCGACATCACCCTGGCGCTCAGCCCCCGTGAACACGGCCTCGGCGACGAGGGGTACCGGCTGGTCAGTTCCGCGAACGGAGTCACGATCACGGCCGAGAAGCCGGCCGGGCTCTTCCACGGCGTCCAGACGCTGCGCCAGCAGCTGCCCGCCACCGTCGAGGCGAAGCGGCGGCAGCCCGGCCCGTGGCAGGTCGCGGGCGGCACCGTCACCGACGTACCCCGGTACGCCTACCGGGGCGCCATGCTCGACGTCTCGCGGCACTTCTTCACCGTCCAGCAGGTCGAGCGGTACATCGACGAGCTGGCGCTCTACAAGATCAACAAACTGCATCTGCATCTGAGCGACGACCAGGGCTGGCGCATCGCCATCTCCTCCTGGCCGAAGCTGGCCACCTACGGGGGGTCGACCGAGGTCGGCGGCGGCAAGGGCGGCTACTACACCCAGGCGGACTACCGGGAGATCGTGCGCTACGCGGCCTCGCGCCGGCTGGACGTCATCCCCGAGATCGATCTGCCCTCGCACACCAACGCGGCTCTGGCCTCCTACCCCGAGCTGAACTGCGACGGGGTCGCGCCCCCGCTCTACACGGGCACCGACGTCGGCTTCAGTTCGCTGTGCGTGCCCAAGCCGGTGACGTACGACTTCGTGGACGACGTGGTGCGTGAGCTGGCCGCGCTCACTCCTGGCCAGTACCTGCACATCGGCGGCGACGAGGCGCACTCCACGATCCAGGCCGACTACAACGCCTTCATGGACAAGGCGACGGCCATCGTCGGCAAGCACGGCAAGAAGGTCGAGGGCTGGCACCAGATCACCGCCGCCGCCCCGGTGAAGGGCGAGATCGCCCAGTACTGGGGGTACGACGGCACCGGCGCCGCCGAGCGTGCGCAGGTCGTGGAAGCGGCGAAGAAGGGCACCAGGCTGGTGATCTCACCGGCCGACCGCGCGTACCTCGACATGAAGTACACGGCGGACACCAAGCTGGGCCTGTCCTGGGCCGGTCTGGTCGAGGTGCAGCGTTCGTACGACTGGAATCCGGCGACCTATCTGGCGGGCGCGCCGGCCGGTTCGGTCCTCGGGGTCGAGGCGCCGCTCTGGTCGGAGACGCTGACCACCAGCAAGGACATCGACTACATGGCGTTCCCGAGGCTCCCCGGTATCGCCGAGCTGGGCTGGTCGCCGCAGTCCACCCACGACTGGGGCGCGTACCGGACCCGGCTCGCCGCGCAGGCACCCCGGTGGGACGCGCTGGGCATCGACTACTACCGGTCGCCGCAGGTGGACTGGCCGGCGCAGCAGTAGACGACGAGTGGGTCCGACGCCCGGAGAGGACCGGTCTCCGGGCGTCGGGCCGTCTTCGGCCGGCCGCCGTGGATCAGGCGATCGGGTTCTTCAGGGTCCCGGCGAGCTGGAGCGCGCCCGACGGGTCCTGGAGGTCCACCATCTGCTGGTTGTCGCGCAGCTGGAGCCGGTTGAGGCAGGAGAGCGCGAACTCCGGCGCGAACAGGTCGTACTGGCGGAACTTGTCGGCCAGTTGGGGCACCGAACTCTGGTAGTCCCGTATGCAGGCGCCGACGGTCCGCCAGAACTCGTCCTCGCCGAGCACGCCCCCGGTGGCCAGCGTCGCGCTGAGGAAGCGGAAGAAGCAGTCGAAGACATCAGTGAAGAGCGACAGGAGTTTCATGTCGTCGGGCACATCGGCGCGGACGCGCTCGACGTCCGGCGGCAGCACCGCGTCGGGGTCCATCACCGCTATCTCCTCGGCGAGATCCTTGTAGACCGCCCGCCGCACCACGCCGTCCTCGATGACCAGGATCACGTTCTCGCCGTGCGGCATGTAGACCAGGTCATAGGCGTAGAAGCTGTGCAGCAGCGGGGTGAAGTACGCGTCGAGGTAGCGGCGCAGCCAGTCGGCCGGAGCGAGACCCGACTCGGCGATGAGCGCACCCGCGAACGAGGCGCCGTCCCGGTCGGTGTGCAGCAGCGACGCCATGGTGGCGAGGCGCTCGCCCGGTCCGAGCGCCGGCACCGGGCTCTCCCGCCAGAGCGCGGCCAGCATCTTCCGGTACGGCGATCCCTTCACGGTCGCCTGCTCGTACTGCCGGTGGTGGTACCCGATCGAGGCACGCTCGCGGATGATCGTCAGACCGGTGGCCTTCAGCACCGGGTCGCTCTCGATGAGCTGCCCGAGCCAGTCGTTGATCGCGGGCGTGGCCTCCATGTACGCGGCGGAGAGCCCGCGCATGAAGCCCATGTTGAGCACGGAGAGCGCCGTTTTGACGTAGTGCTTCGCCGGGTCGCTCGTGTTGAAGAAGGTGCGGATCGACTGCTGCGCGAGGTACGAGTCGTCACCGTGTCCCAGCAGTACCAGCCGCTGTTTGGCCACCTCGGCGGCGAAGGTGACGGACAGTTTGTTCCGCCACTGCCAGGGGTGCACCGGGATCAGGAAGTACGCGTCGAGGTCCAGGCCGAGCCCGGTCATCGTCGCGGCGAACCGCTTCAGCGTCTCCTCGCCCAGTTCGGCCCGGATCAGCGACTCGTAGTCGAGTCCGTCGCCCGCGCTGAAGGTGGCGTGGTCGCGCCGGGCGGCCAGCCAGATCAGCCGGACCGGGCTCGCCGCCTCCGGCGCGTAGCTGAGGTACTCGTCCGAACCGAAGCCGAGGCGACCGTTGTTGGCGACGAAGCAGGGGTGGCCCTCGGTCATCCCGGTCTCGATGTCCTGGAAACCGGACGCGGCCAACTGGGCGGCGGACAACGGGTGTTCGGCGTGGCGGGCCAGTTTGTACGCCGTGCTGGACAGCGTGGAGGAGATCTCCTCCAGATAGACCGGCAGGATCGCGTCGCTCAGCCCCAGCACCCCGCGCAGCTCGATGAAGAACTCCAGTGCGTCCAGCGGGAGTTCCCCGGTGCCGCGGTGGCGGGTGATGGACTCGGCCGGGATGTGCCAGTGGTCGAGGGCGAGGATCCGGGCACGGAAGCGGTACTCGGTCCCGCCGTCGTCACTGCGTACGGAGAACTCCCTGAGTACGGGGAGCTCACCGTGTGCGGAGAACGGGGCTTCCCCCGTGACGGCGGGACCGAGACGCGCGGGTTCTTCGCTTAGCGGCTGTGGGGACAGCAGCCGCTCGTGCGAGAACTCCGCCAGCGCCTTGCGGATCAGAAGCCGCTCGGCCTCGGCCCAGAGTACGGGGGTCAGATGGCTGCTCATCGACGGGCTCCCTCGAACGCGGCGCGGGTGCAGAAGCTCAGCAGCGCGGTCTTCTCGGGCTTCGCCAGTTCGCGCACCGCATCGAAGCCGACGGCCTTGTTGAGCGCGTGGACCGCCGTGTTGCGGATGTCGGGCTCCACCACGACCCGGCATGTCGCCGGGTCCGCGAACAGCTCCGTCATCACGGCCGTGATCACCGCCCGGGTGAAGCCGTGCACGGGGGTGTCGGTGGGCGCGACCAGGAAGTGCATCCCGACATCGCCGGGTTCGGGCTCGTAGAGGCCCTTGAGCTCGACATGCGCGGGGTCGTACCGCTCCATCAGGAACGCCGGGGTGGAGCCGTGCAGTCCTATGAAGGCGTCGTGGTGCTCCGCTGCCGCTATCGCCATGTACTCGCGCTCGACATCGGTGAGGCTGAAGTCCTGCATCATCCAGTAGGCGGACTTGGGGTGGGTGACCCAGCCGTGCACCAGCTCGGCGTCTTCGCGGGGATCCATGGGGCGGATGGTGAACCGGTTCATGCGGCGAACTCCTGGAAAGCGATGGTCTTTTCGACCGGGTAGTACTCCTGGCCGCCGAGCAGCTCGCGGATGATGCACGAGTTGCGGTACGCGGCCATCCCGAGGTCGGGTGCGACGAAGCCGTGGGTGTGCAGCTCGGCGTTCTGTACGTAGATCGTCCGGTCCGGGTCGACGCTGTAGTTGCGATGGACGTCGAAGCGGCCCTGCCCGTCCCAGTTGATCCGGTCGTGCACCGGGGCGAGGAACTCGGGCACCCGGTACTTGTAGCCGGTGGCGAGGACGAGGCCCTGGGTGGCGAGGGTGAAGTCCTTCTCCTGCTCCTCCTGGCGCAGTCCCAGCGTGTAGGTGCCGTGGTCGTAACCGGCGCTCTCCAGCGAGGTGTTGGTCATCAGCCGGGTGGCCACCGGGCCGCGCCGCTTCTTCGCGTACAGCAGGTCGAAGATGGCGTCGATCAGCTCGGAGTTGATGCCCTTGTAGAGGTTCTTCTGCGCCACGTTGAGCCGGTCGCGGGTCCGGGGCGGCAGCCCGTGGAAGTAGTCCACGTACTCCGGGGACGTCATCTCCAGGGTGAGCTTGGTGTACTCCAGCGGGAAGAAGCGGGGCGAGCGGGTCACCCAGTTCAGTGCGTACCCGTGCTGGTCGATGTCCTGGAGCAGGTCGTAGTAGATCTCGGCGGCGCTCTGGCCGCTGCCGACGACGGTGACCGACTCCTTGGCCTGGAGGGCCTCCTTCGCCTCCAGATAGCGGGAGTTGTGGATCAGGTCGCCGCCGAGGTCCCGGCAGGGCTCCGGGAGGTACGCCGGGGTTCCGGTGCCGAGGACGAGTCTGCGCCCCCGGTACACGGCGCCGCCCGCGGTCCGTACCGCGTAGACCGCGTCCCGCTCCTCGTACGTCACCTCGGCCACCGACTCGCCGAAGCGGATCGCGGGAATCTTCGCGGCGGCCCACCGGCAGTAGTCGTTGAACTCCTCGCGCAGCGGATAGAAGCTCTCGCGGATGTAGAAGGAGTACAGCCGCCCGGACTCCTTCAGGTAGTTGAGGAAGGAGTACGGCGATGTGGGGTCGGCCAGGGTGACCAGGTCGGACATGAAGGGCGTCTGGAGCGTGGAGCCCTCCAGGAACATCCCGCTGTGCCAGTCGAAGTCCGGCTTGGACTCCAGGAAGAGGCCGTTCAGTTCGTCGATCGGGTCGGTCAGGCAGGCGAGCCCCAGATTGAACGGTCCGAGCCCGACCGCGATGAAGTCGTAGGGTGTGTGGGGCTCAAGAGGCGTGGACAAGGGTTTCTCCCAGGTACTGGCCGGCGTGCTCGGCGAGGAGTTCGAGGACGGCCGCGATGTCGGTGAGGGTGGTCTGCGGGTTGAGCAGGGTGAACTTCAGATAGGCGCGGCCGTTGACCGTCGTTCCGGCGACGACGGCCTCGCCGGACGCGAACAGGGCTTTGCGCGCGTACTGGTTGGCCCGGTCGATCAGCGCGGGGCTGGTGACATCGCCGGGGATGTAGCGGAAGACGAGTGTGGAGAGCTGCGGCTGGACGGCCACATCGAAGCGCGGGTCGGCGGCGAGGAGCTTCCACCCCTCTTCGGCGAGGTCGACCACCTCGTCGAAGAGCCCGCCCACCGCGTCGGCGCCCATCACCCGCAGCGTCATCCACAGCTTGAGGGCGTCGAAGCGCCGGGTGGTCTGGAGGGACTTGTCGACCTGGTTCGGGATGCGGGCCTCGGCGGCGGAGCGGGGGTTGAGGTAGTCCGCGTGGTACGTGGCGTGCCGCAGGGTGACCCCGTCCCGTACCACCAGCGCGCTCGAACTCACCGGCTGGAAGAAGGACTTGTGGTAGTCCACGGTGACCGAGTCGGCGTGCTCGATGCCGTCGAGGCGGGCCCGCCTGCGGGAGACGAGGAGCCCACAGCCGTACGCCGCGTCGACGTGCATCCAGGTGCCGTACCGCGCGCAGAGCCCGGCGATCTCGGGCAGCGGGTCGATGGAGCCGAAGTCGGTGGTCCCGGCGGTGGCGACGACGGCCATCGGGACGGCGCCGTCGGCGCGGCAGCGCTCCAGTTCACGGGCGAGCGCCAGGGTCTGCATGCGCTTGTCCTGGTCGCAGGGGATGGAGACGACCGCTCCGGGGCCGAGGCCGAGCAGTTTCGCGGACTTCTGGACGCTGAAGTGGCTGCACTCGGAGGCGAACACCCTGAGCGCGGAGGTGTTCTCGCACTTGGCCTCCTCGCGGGCCAGCAGCAGTGCCTGGAGGTTGGACTGCGAACCGCCGCTGGTGAAGACCCCGTCGGCGCCCGGGCCGTAGCCGATCCGGCCGGCCGTCCAGTCGATGAGCCGCTGTTCGATCAGGGTGCCGCCCGCGCTCTGGTCCCAGGTGTCCAGGGAGGAGTTCACGGCGGAGAGCACGGCCTCGGCGACCACTGCGGGGATGACGACCGGGCAGTTCAGATGGGCCAGATAGCGGGGGTGGTGGAAGTAGACGGCGTCCCGCAGATAGACGGTGCCGAGTTCGTCCAGGGCGGCGTCCGCGCTGCCCAGCGGCTTGTCCAGGTCGACGGAGTCCAGGGCGGGGGCGAGTTCCTGGTGCGAGATCCCGGTGAACGGCTGTTTGGTGGAGGCGAGTTGGGCCGCCACCCGCTCGACTGCTGCGGTGGCAGTGAGTCGGTACTGCTCCGCGGTCGTGTCGTTGAGCAGGTGTGAGCGCATGAACGGTCCTCCGGGGAAGGAAGAAAGGGGGTGAGGTCACCGCGACGCCGTGGCCGGGTAAGTCATGGTTAGGTAAGCCTAACCTAACTAATCCGAGCGTCGCAATGAGGCCTCACCCCCTTGGGGATGCGATGGGTCAGGCGGCGCGCGCCGCGGTCTCCCTCAGCTGTTCCTCGCTGACCCCGCGGCGCCAGTAGCCGACGAACGTGACCTGCCTGCGGTCGACTTGGCGCTCCCGTACGAGATGCCGGCGCAGCTCCTTGACGCAGCCCGACTCGCCCGCGATCCAGGCGTACGGGTGCGCGCCGGGCAGCTCGGCCGCGCGTACGGCCTCGATGGCGGCCGGGGCGCCCTCGTCCCGTACGAGCCAGGTGACCCGCGCGTGCGCATCGGTCCGCAGCGGCTGCCGGTCGGCCGAGTGCTGGACTTCCAGATAGACCTGGGCCCTGGTGCCGGCCGGCAGCCACTCCAGGATGGCCGAGGCGGCGGGCAGTGCGGTCTCGTCCGCCCAGATCAGTACCGAGTCGGTGCCGGTGGGCGGCTGGAAGCGGACGGCGGTGTTGTGCTCGACGGCGGGGCCCAGCACGCGGACCCGCTGTCCTGCCGTGGCCTGCCGGGCCCACCGGGAGGCGGGGCCGCTCGCCGCGCCGGCGGCTGATCCCGGCGCCCCGTGCAGCGCGAAGTCGATGTCGACCTCGTCGGGGTCGCGGCGCTGCTCGCGCACGGTGTACGAGCGCAGCACGGCCCGTACGTCAGCGGGCAGTGCCCGCCACTCGGCGAACCAGTTGTCGCCGGAGGGCAGTTGTGGTTCCCGCTGCCCCGGGTGCGGCAGGAAGAGGGAGAGGCTCTGGTCACGGCCTCCGGCGGCGAAGTCCCTGAGGTCATCGCCGCCGAACGTGATGCGGACCATCGACGGGCCGAGCCGCCGCGTCCGTACGACATGCAGGCCGAAGAAACGGAAGGGGGCGATGGCGGCCGTCGTCATGGGTCAGCTGACCTTCTTCGCGGTCTCGATCGCCTTGGCGAGCGCCTCCAGGGCCGGGGCGCACTTGGCGTAGGAGAAGATCGGGTCCGTCGTCGAGCGCGGGATGACCTGTCCTGCCTTGACCGCGGGCAGCTCGCCCCAGGTCGGCCTGGACTTCAGCGCGGCCGGCTGGATGGCGGAGGTCCGGTTGTCCATCATGATGACGTCGGCCGGGTACTTGTCGGCGTTCTCCCAGCTCAGGCCCTCGAACCAGCCGTCCTTGTCGACCTTGTCGGGGACGACGATGTTGACGCCCAGCTCCTTGAAGTACCGCAGGTCGGCGGAGGGTTCGGGGGTCGAGATGTAGAGCAGGTCGGCGCTGGCCGAGCCGATGAGCACCTTGATCTTCGGGTTGGCCTTCGCGGCGGAGCGCAGCCGGGCCGCGGCCTTCTCGAAGCGGGCCTTGGCGTCGGTGACCTTCTTGGCCTTCAGGTCGGCGCCGAGGGACTCGGCCAGTTCGGCGTGGCGCTGGAGCGCGGCGGGCATCGAGGTGCGGGCCACCATCAGGGCGACGCTCGGGGCCAGCTTGAGGATCTTGGACTTCGACTCGTCGGGGACGTACCAGAGTGCGCCCTTGTCGTACATGCCGGTGATCAGCAGCTGGGGGCCGATCGCGGCGTACTTCTCGATGTTGAACTCGCCCCAGACGTTGCCGAGTATCTCGACCTTGCTGATGTCGAGATCGCCTGCCTGCACATCGGCTTTGCCGTCCTTGGTCTTCGTCGGGCCGAAGACCCCCGCGACCTCGACGCCGTAGTCGTGCAGCGCGGCGGCGGTCCCGGTGAAGGCGACGATCTTCGTGGGGGTCGCGTCGGCCTTGGCGGTGATGCCGCGGTCGTCCGTGAAGGACCAGGGGCCGGAGTCCGATTTCGCGGAGCCCGAGCTCTTCGATTCGCTGCCGCCGCAGGCGGTGAGGGCGGCACCGATACCGATGACGCCACCAGCGGCGAGGATGCCGCGACGGGAGAAGTGGGAGGCGCGGGCGTGGGGCATGGCTGGACTCTGCTTTCCGTACGTGCCGGGACGGCCACTGGGCAATTCCTGGTCAGGTTAGCCTAACCTGACCTACTGTCCAGGGGTGGGGGACCGTCCCGGGTACGGGGGAGTCGCTGCGGGCTCTGATGCGCCCGTCGGTCTTACGGAGTCCTGTCGGCCAGTCCGTACCGCCAGGCCCAGGCGATCAGCGACCCGCGGTCCTCCAGGGCCAGTTTGGCCAGCACATGGTTGAGGTGCGTCTTGACCGTCGCCTGGCTGACGACCATCTCCTTGGCCACCTGCCGGTTGTTGAGCCCCTGCGCCACCAGCCGTACGACGTCGATCTCCCGCCGGGTGAGGCCCTCGGCCTCGGCCGGAATCCCGGGTGAGGCCGAGGGCTCGGGCGCCGGAGGGGTGGAGGCCGGTTCGCTGACGACCAGTTCGACCAGGCGGCGCTGGACCGCGGGGTCCAGAACCGTGTGCCCCGCGGCCACATCGCGGACCGCGGCGAGCACCGCCTCACCGGTGGCGTCCTTGGTCAGATAGCCGGAAGCGCCGGCCCGCAAGGCCGGCATCACCGCGTCGTCGTCCGCGTACGTGGTCAGGATGAGCACCCGTACCCCGATGTCCGCGGAGACGACCCGGGCCGTCACCTCGGCGCCGGTCAGCCCCGGCATCCGCAGGTCGACGAGGGCCACATCGGGCCGCGACTCCGTGGCCAGCCGCACCGCCTCGTGCCCGTCGCCCGCCTCGCCGACCACTTCCATGTCGTCGGCCGACGAGAGCAGCAGCACCACTCCGTCCCGTACGACTGCCTGGTCGTCCGCGACCAGTACCCGAATCGTCACGCGTCCGTCTCCCCGCCCGTGTGCGGCGCCCGGACGCCGGCTGATGTGTTCACGACCCCATCTTCCCTGCCCGGTCCGCGCCACCCCCGGCCCCCGCCACCGGTACGCGCATGTCGGTCCGCCAGCCCGCCCCGCCGGGCACCGGACCGGCGGACAGCGTCCCGCCGACGGCTTCGATCCGCTCGGCCATGCTCCGCAGACCGGTACCGCTCCCCTTCACACCCGAGGGTCCGCGGCCGGCCGGCAGCCCGTGGTCGCGGACGTACACCCGCAACTCCCGTTCCGACCAGGCCACATCGACCTCGATGGCGCTCCCGGTCGCGTAGCGCGCCGCGTTCGTCATGGCCTCCTGCACCGCCCGGTACACCGCGTGGCCCGCATCGGGGCCGAGCGGGCAGGGCCTGCCGGTGACCCGCAGGCGCGCCTCGCCGGGGAAACCGCCGACCAGGCCCTTGAGGTCGTCCACGCCCCGCAGCGGCGCGTGGCGCAGCGCGCCGACCGCGGCGCGCGCCTCCTGGACGCCGTCGCGTGCGAGGTCCGCCGCCCGGTCGATCGGACCGGTCAGCGAAGCGGGCGCGTTCTCCCGGCCGGCGATCGCCCGTACCGCCTGCAACTGCACGGAGAGCCCGGCCAGGCTGTGCGCCAGGACATCGTGCATCTCCCTGGCGATACGGCTGCGTTCCTCGACGGCCGCCGCCTCCTGCAGGGCCTGCCGGGACGCCTCGACCTCGGCCAGCAGCGCCACGGCCCGGTCCCGCTCCGCCTGGAGGGCGGTGTGCTCCACGGCCCGGTCGGCGAGCAACCAGGCGCCCACACCGCTCAGCAGCCCGGCCGGACTGCCGGTGATCACCATGATCGTGATCGCGAACGCGGCCGACACGACGGCGACGCCCGCAATACGCACGGGGCCCGCCGGCAGGCGAAGGGTGAGGACGGAGAGGCCCACGAGCACCGGGACGGAGCCGAGCCCGGCCGGCACCAGGAGCGAGATCGCGAGGCCGGTTCCGATGGTGAGCGTCGCGCCCAGGGCGCCCAGGATGGACGGCAGGGTCCGCCGGCCCAGCAGCAACCCCAGCTCCGCGAGGACTCCCAGCGCACCGATGACGATCCTGAGAGTCGTCCCGTGGGCCGCGGCCACGGTGACCGCCAGACAGGCCGTCATGGCCGCCGCGCCTCTGAAAGTGCCCCGGTCCAGCGTCTCCCAGCCCGGTGCTTCCCAGACCGGCGCGCTCCAGTCCACCGGATTCCGCCACCAGCGCCCGCTCATTGCCCGTACTCCGTTCTCCGCCTGCCGCTCCGCCCCGGTCAGACGTAGGAGCCGGAGCCGGGTGCCGGTGCGGCGGAGGGCGATCCGGCGTGGTCGCTGCTGTCGCTGATGGCGCGCTTGTTACGGGCCATCAGGAGCCCGCCCCGGGCGACGATCGTACCCAGCCGGACGATGACCTCGCCGAACGCCATCAGGACGAGAGCCACCACCCACGCCTGCCCGGTGGTGATGTCATGGGTGACCGAGAAGTGCGCGAGGTGGGCCTGGCCGGAGGCGTGGCTGGACCAGATGGTGAAACCGAGCCGGAAGCCCATGCAGATCACCCAGAGCGCCGCTGCGCTCACGGTGGCCTTGATGCGCACGTGCCCTTCCGCGTAGCGGACGCGGGTCAGCAGGCCGGAGAGGAGGCCGAAGACGATCCCCACACCGGAGAACAGCGCGATCAGGGTCAGGTCGTTCCCCGCGGTCGGGAAGCCGTCCAGGTAGTTGTAGCCCGTCCAGCTGATGATGGCCAGCGGCAGCAGGACCGTACGGGCGGTGAGCCGTTCTTCCCGGAACTGCCGGAAGACGATGAGGAGGAGCAGGATGTCGATGATCCAGTCGGTGAGCGTCATGGCTTCGACTATTCGCTCCGGGGCCCCGGAATCCTTCAACCCACGGGTGGAACGAGGGTGGAACGGGGGTGGAACCCGGGTGCGGGCGGGCCTCCACCCGGGACATGACCCGCAGGGTGGAGGCCCGGGTGAATCCCCCGGTGGGGCCCTACAGCACCTTCGCCAGGAAGGTCCGGACCCGCTCGTTGTCGTTCCCCTCGGCGAAGAACTCCTCGGGCGGCAGATCCGCGGCGATCCGGCCGCCGTCGATGAAGACGACCCGGTCGGCCACCTTGCGGGCGAAGCCCATCTCGTGCGTCACCACGACCATGGTCATGCCCTCCTTGGCGAGGCCGGTCATGACTTCCAGTACGTCCTGGACCACCTCAGGGTCCAGTGCGGACGTCGGCTCGTCGAACAGCATCAGCTCGGGGTCCATGGCCACGGCCCGTGCGATGGCGACCCGCTGCTTCTGCCCGCCGGACAGCCGGTTCGGGTAGACGTCGGCCCGCCCGAGCATCCCCACCCGGTCCAGCAGGGCGCGCCCCCTGGCCTCCGCGTCCTGGCGGGTCCGGCCCAGCACGTTCATCTGCGGCAGGACCACATTGCGCAGCGCCGTCATGTGCGGGAAGAGGTTGAACTGCTGGAAGACCATGCCCATACGGGCCCGCAGCTGGTCCAGGTTCGACTCGGTGGCGCTGAGCTCGTCGCCCGAGAACACGACGCGCCCCGAGGTCGGCGTCTCCAGCAGGTTGAGGCAGCGCAGGAACGTCGACTTGCCGCCGCCACTGGGGCCGATGACGGCCACGACCTGACCCGGCTCGATGGTGAAGTCGATGCCGCGCAGCACCTCGTGATCACCGAACGCCTTGGTGATGCCGTGGGTTTCGAGGAGTGCCATCAGACGTACACCGCCATCTTCTTCTCTATTGCATGGGTCGCGAAACCGATGAGGTTGGTGAGGACGTAGTAGAGAAGGCCGATGAAGAGATAGACGGTCAGAGCGTCGAACGTCCTGGATATGACCACCTGGCCCACCAGGAACAGCTCGCTGATCGTGACGAACGAGACCAGCGTGGAGTTCTTCGTCAGCGACACGAACTCGTTCCCCAGCGGAGGAAGCATCCGCAGGAACGCCTGCGGTACGACGACATGGCGCATGGCCGACAGGTGGGACATGCCGCAGGACCTGGCGGCCTCGATCTGGCCCCGGTCCACCGACTGCACGGCCCCGCGGAAGATCTCGGTGACGTACGAGCCGCTGTACAGGCCGAGGGAGAACACACCCGCGACCATGGGCGACAGTTGCAGCCCGAGCTGGGGCAGACCGAAGTAGATCAGGAAGAGCTGGACGACGAACGGCGTACCGCGGATCACGGAGACATACGCGTTGCCGAGCCAGCGCACCGGCGCGATCCTGCTCAGCTTGGCGAACCCGCCCGTCATCCCGAACAGGAGACTCAGGCACAGCGACATGAGGATCACTTCGATGCTCACCAGCAGGCCGTGCCAGATCTGGCCCCAGGAGTCGATGATCGTCTGCGGATTGATCAGCGCGTGCTTCGACTTCGCCTTGGCCGCGCTGCCGGCTCCGAACCACTTGTGGGTCAGCTTGCCGTAGGACCCGTCACTCTTCATGTCCTTCAGCGCGCTGTTGAACGCGGCGGTCACCGCCGTGTCCGCCTTCGGGAAGGCATAGCCGTAGTCCTCGCCCGTCAGACGTTTGCCGACCTGCTTGAGGCCGCCCTGCTGGGCGATGAAGTACTGGCCTGCCGGGGCTCCGGTGACGACTGCCGCGGCCTGGCCCAGCTTCACGGACGAGAACATCTGCTGGTTGGTCTGCACCGTGACCAGCTTGGCGCGGGGCTGGTTCTCCTTGACCCACTCGACGGACTTGGTGCCGACCTGCACCGCGACCCGCTTGCCCGCCAGGTCGGCCAGGGAGTGGACCGTGTTGTCCTTGGCGGCGGTGAACATCGCGAGCCCGCCCGGGTAGTACACGTCGGAGAAGTCGATGACCTTGGACCGCTCCTTGTTGATGTAGATCCCCGAAGCGCCCATGTCGATCTGATGGGCCTGCAACGCCGGGACGATGTTCCCGAACGGCATCTGCGTGAAGGCGACCTTCTTGATGCCCGCGCGCTTGGCGAGCGCCCTGACCAGCTCGATGTCGAAGCCCACCCGGACGCCCTTGGCGTCGGTGAACTCGAAGGGCGGGAACGTCGCGTCGGTGCCCACGCGCAGCGTGGCCTGGCCCGAGCGCAGCTGCTGGAGCTTCTGGGACCCCTTGTCCGCCTGCGGAGCTGCGGCGGCGGCGGGCGAGGCTCCCGCCAGCAGAAGGAAGGACGAGAGGAGGCCGGCCAGAACGGCTGCGGCCTTTCGTCCCACGGGTGCTCTTACCATGTTCCACTCCATTCGGACCGTGTGTGATGCGCGAGTTCAGGTGAGGGGGCCCGCGTTGCGTAACGCGGGTCGCCGGGCGCACCCCCTCGTCCTGGGCAGGCCCTGGTCACCGGCGGCCCGTGGACGGTCACCGTCCCGGGCCGTCACGGCAGCGGCTCGTCGAGGCGGCCGATGTCCTGCGCCGCGGCATGGGTGAAGGTGAGCAGCGCCTGGTGGTTGCGGCGCCCCCGGAACTCCGGCGCCATGGTGCTGACGGTTCCGGTGAGCTGCCCCTGCCGGTTGAGGACGGGGACGCTGACACCCCACACGCCCTCGTCGACGACTCCGGTGCTCATGGCGTAGCCCCGGTCGCGGATACGGGAGAGGTCGGCGGTCAGCGCCTGGGCCTCATCGGGGCCGAGGCGGTGCGCCGCGCAGACCTCGGCCACGCGTGCGGCCGGAAGATGGGCGAGGATCGCCTGCGCGCTCGCCCCGAAGGTCAGCGGCTGGCTCAGTCCGGGCGAGAAGCTGCACTTGATCACCCGTGACCCCTCGGCGGCCTCGACGCACAGGACGTGCTGACCGCTGGGGATCAGGAAGGCCGCCAGCTCCTCGGTGTCGGACGCCAGCCGCTCCAGCCGGCGCTTCACGCCCCCGCTGAGCATCTCGCGCCGGTAGTTCTCCGCCATCTGCACCGCCAGCGAACCCGCGCAGTACCGGCCGCGCGTCCGTGTCGGGCTGACGAGACCCAACTGCGTCAGATCGCCCAGATGGCGATAGACGGCGCTGACCGGAATGCCGGTGCGGCGGGAGAGGTCCTGGGCGGTCACAGAGGCCTGCTCGGCGAGCACGGCCAGGATGGCACCGGTTCTGTGAGCCGGACCCGGAGCGGTCTTTCCGGTAATCACCCGGCAGACCTTAGGGAACAAATCCAGCCACGACGAGACCGTTGTCTCACCCAGTGAGAACTTGTCTATCAACCAGTGGGAGATGTGCGATGTGACGGAGTTGTCGACTGCTCGTGTGAATTGTCCCTGACTGTACGGATATTGTCGGTCAGCCGGGCGGTCGGTCCGGCTGACCAGGCGCGGACGGCTGCTTACGGTGCCGGGTGGCGGGCCGTCACGGCCATGGCGATCACGGCCAACAGGCCGCCGACGCTGCCGACCATGAGTACCCCGCCCCAGAAAGCGCCGTCCGACGTCACTTTCCAGCCGCGCGCTCGTCGTACGTGCGCACCCGGGCGGCGGGCGTGACGCCTCATGTGCGGTGCTCCTGCTGCTGGTGACGGCGGAGCAGCACGTTGGCGTCGGTCTCGTCGCTGCCATCGAACCGTGCGCGGGCGCGGTCGCGCTGCTCGGCGAGATCGGCGCAGGTCTCGCAACCGGGTACGGGGAGGGGTGGACGGCTCACATTGAAGCGGGGCAGCGCCGACGCGTCCCGGGTACGGTCGTTGGCGGCCCGCACCCCGGCGCTGATCCGTTCCGCAGGGGTGGCCGGGCGGATGCGCTCCGGGTCGGCCTGCCATACGGGCCCGCCGCCCAGGGGGCGCAGCGTCGCGTACGCCACGTTGTCCCGGAACTCCCCGACACGGTCCGTCGCCGGGTCGTAGACGAGCGCCCCGCGCGCCGGAGGCGTCACCTCTGCCGCCTCGTCCGCCTGCCGTGCCATATGCCACTCCGTACGGTATTTGTGCTGGTTTATGCGTTTGCGCCCGCGAGACCCGGTTCGCCAACTACTGTGCGTAGGGAGAGCGTTGCCCGCTGGAGTGGTCGGGCGCAATGCTGATCGCGTGCCACTGGGGAACTGTCACGAAGCGCGGAGGGGGACGGCGTGAATCGACGGAACGCGGCGGGGGGTACGGCTGCGACCACGGCGGCCGTGTTCGGCGAGGTGCTGAAGCACTTCCGGGAGGCGGCGGGACTCACGCAGGAAGGGCTGGCGCGCAGGATTCCCTGTGACCGTTCGCATGTGGCGCGCGTGGAGGCCGGTACCCGGGTGCCGCAGCAGGATTTCGCGAAGAAGTGCGACCAACAGCTCAATACGGGTGGGGTGTTGTCACGCATGTGGGAACGCATCGACTGGTACGCGGAGGTCGAGCATCCGGACTGGTTCCAGCGCCGGGCTGACATGGATGCCGTAGCCATCGCCTTACGCGAGTACCAAACCCAGGTGATGCCAGGCCTGTTGCAGACCGAGGACTACGCGCGGGCACTGTTCGGTCGTGTGGCGAGCGGCGAAGAAGTGGAGGAGCGCGTCAGGGCGCGGCTGAGTCGGCAACAGCGCTTCCTTGCCCCGGACGGCCCTTTGTACGTTGCTGTGCTGGACGAGAGTTGCCTGCGTAACGTTGTAGGGAGTGCAAGTGTCATGCGTGACCAGTGTGCGCACCTGTTGGACGTTGCCTGGCGGCCCAATATTCGCATTCAGGTCGCCCCGGCCGACCTTGTCGGGCTCGTGCGACCCACGCGGCCCTTGTCGCTGATCGCCTTGCCCGATGGCCACCAGTGGGTCTATTCGGAGTCTTTGGATCGTGGCCATTTCGGCGACGATCCAACCGTCTTCGCACACCACAGCCGCACCTATGATGTGCTCAGGGCGGATGCCCCGTCATCTCACGAATCCGCCGCTCTGATCAGCGAGGCGATGGAAGGGTACGGGCAGCATGAACAGGCACGATCTCAGCGTAGCGACGTGGGTCAAGAGCAGCTACAGCGACAACAACGGCGGCAACTGCGTAGAGGTGGCCCCCGGATTCGCCGGCGTCGTCCCCGTCCGGGACAGTAAGAACCCGGATGGCCCGGCGCTGGTCCTTGAGCAGCCCGCATGGTCCTCGTTCGTATCAGCCCTCCAGCGCGGCCAGTTGAAGCGCTGACCTCAAGTCTGCGTGTCCCGGTCGTCGCCAGACGACCCCCGTACGAAAAGGGCCGCGACCACCGCAGCCGTGAGGAAGCCCGCCGCCCCCACCGACACCGCCATGTGCAGGCCGCCCAGGAAGTCTCCCGCGACCAGCGTGCCGAAGACCGCGACGCCGATGGCGCTGCCGATCTGGCGCGCCGCGTTGAAGGCGGCAGCCGCAGCCCCACCGCGGCTGTCGGGCACGGCCTCCATCACCGCCGCCGTG
Organism: Streptomyces sp. NBC_00466; assembly: GCF_041433995.1. Classification (NCBI taxonomy): domain Bacteria; kingdom Bacillati; phylum Actinomycetota; class Actinomycetes; order Kitasatosporales; family Streptomycetaceae; genus Streptomyces; species Streptomyces sp. NBC_00466. The sequence goes on from NZ_CP107896.1 coordinate 4,642,264, forward strand.
GAGGCCGGCATGGTGAACGCGGTGCCGAATCCCGCGGCGGCCATCGGGACGACCAGCGCCAGGTACGACGTCTGCGGACCGGCGACGAGCCAGCCGGCCAGGCCCGCGGCCCCCACCGTCAGGCCCGCCGCCATGGGCAGGCGCGGCCCGGTGCGCGCCGTGATCCGTCCGGCCACCGCGGAGGAGAGGGCGACGACCCCCACCAGCGGCAGCAGTGCGAACCCGGTGCGCAGGGCGCTGTAGTGGTGCACCCGCTGGAAGTACAGCGGGGCGAGGAACAGCAGCCCGTAGAAACCGATGTTGAGCTGCACACCGATGACCACCGACGCGGTGAAGTCCCTGTTACGGAAGAGCGAGAGCGGCAGCATCGGCGCGGCGGAGCGCCGCTCCAGCAGGACGAAAGCCAGGCCGCCGGTGAGGGACGCCGCGAAGGCGCCGAGGACGACGGGGTGCGTCCAGTGCAGCGCCCCCGCCTCGATGAGCCCGCCGGTGAGGCAGGTCAGCCCCACGGCCAGCGCGGCTTGCGCCGGCACATCAAGTCCGGGCCGGGCGGTACGCGGGTGCGTGGACGGTACGTACCGCGTGGTCAGGGCCAGCGCGACCGCCCCGACGGCGATGTTGACGAGGAACACGGACCGCCAGCCGAACCCGGCGACGAGAACACCCCCGACAACAGGCCCCGCCCCGGCGGCGAGACCCGAGACCGCGGCCCAGACGCCGAAAGCGCGTGCGCGTGCGGCCTTGTCCGGATAGGCGGACTTCAGCAGCGCCAGCGAAGCCGGGACCATCAGCGCCGCTCCGACGCCCTGGACCAGCCGCGCGAGGATGAGGCCCGAAGCGGTGGGAGCGGCGCCGCAGCCCGCGGAGGCGAGCGTGAACACCACCAGCCCGGCCAGGAACACCGGCTTGCCGCCGCGCTTGTCACCCAGTCCGCCGCAGAACAGCAGCAGCCCGGCGAACACCACGCTGTAGCCGTCCACCACCCACTGGAGCCCGGTCACCGAGGTGTGCAGGGCGGTGCCGATGACCGGTACGGCCACGGAGACCACCGTGACATCCAGGATGACCATGAAGTAGCCGAGGCAGATGGCCACGAGGGGCAGCACCGATCGCCGGGTCCCGCGCTTCGGCTCCTCCGTCAGCTGATCGCTTGTCGCCATACCGCCAGTGTGGTGCCGGATCATTACGCCGGCGGGCGAAACGTACTCGACATACCCTGAGAGACATGACGAAGGCCCGGACCGAAACAGATGTGGCCCATGTTGCGGCAGCGATCGGCGACCCCTCCCGGGCCAAGGTGCTGATGGCCCTCGCGAGCGGCGGCGCGCTGCCGGCCAGTGCGCTGGCGGCCGAGGCCGGAGTCAGCAATTCCACCATCAGCCGCCATCTGGCCAAGCTCACCGAGGCCAGGCTCCTGACCGTCGAGCTGGACGGGCGCCACCGCTACTACCGGCTCGCGACCACCGACGTCGCCCGCGCACTCGAACAACTCGCCCGTATCGCCCGTCCGTTGCCCCCGAAGTCCCTCAGTGCGGACACCCGGGCGAAGGCTCTGCTGCGCGCCCGGCTCTGCTACGACCACCTGGCCGGACGCCTCGGTGTCGCCCTGATGGACGCCTTGCGGGAGCAGGACATCCTCGCCGCCGAGGAGACACGGCGCGGCGACGGTTCCACGGACGTCACCTATCTGCTCACACCCCGGGGCCGCCAGGAACTCGGCACCATCGGCGTTGACGTGGAGGCCCTGCCGCGTCGGCGCGCCACGGTCCGCTACTGCGTCGACTGGTCCGAACAGCGCCACCACCTGGCCGGAGCGCTCGGTGCCGCGATCACCGACCAGCTGTTCGCCCTGGACTGGCTCCGCCACGGAAAGTACCGCCGCGTCGTCCGCCTCACCGACGCGGGCCGGGAGCAGCTGGAGACGGTGTTCGGCGTACGGGGCGACCGGATCGCGTGACCGCCGGCGGTCACCACATTGCTTGACGCCGTATCGCCTGGCCCTTAACTTGGCTGGTAAAACGTCATACCAAGTCGTTAAAACGTCATACCAGGTCGCTCACTGGTTCGGCGTCGAGTGACAGCAGGTGCGTGCCTGTGCGGTTCAGCCACCTGTCCGACTGTGACTGCCAAAGGAGACCCAGTGGACACAGCAGACCCAGCGGAGACAGCGGAGACGGTGGATCCCGTGGAGGCGAAGGGGCCCGGCAAGGCCAAGATCGTCGTGGCCGCTGCAGCCGGGAACTTCGTCGAGTGGTACGACTTCGCCATCTACGGGTACTTCTCGCCCGTTCTCGCCAAGGTGTTCTTCCCCGACTCGGGAGGGCTGAACGGTCTGCTCGCGACGCTGGCCATCTTCGGTGCGGCGTTCGTGCTGCGCCCGGTCGGTGCGGTCATCTTCGGTCACCTCGGCGACAAGAGGGGGCGGCGATGGGTGTTGTCCTTCGTCATCCTCGCCATGGCCGGTGCCACGACGCTGATCGGACTGCTGCCGTCGTACGCCTCGGTCGGAGTCCTCGCGCCGATCGCCCTCACCGTGCTGCGTCTCGCCCAAGGGCTCTCGGCCGGCGGTGAGTTCGGCGGAGCCGCGTCGTTGCTGTTCGAGCACGCGCCCGCGCGGAAGCGCGGCATCTTCGGATCCGCCCAGGCGGCGAGCATCGCCGTCGCGCTCGCTGTCTCGGCGGGCCTCGGTACGCTCCTCACGGCGTGGATGAGCGATGAGTTCCTCCACACGCAGGGCTGGCGCATACCGTTCCTGCTCGGCCTTCCTCTCGGCGTCGGCGGCTGGTACATCCGCCGGCACATCGACGAGACGCCCTCCTTCACGGCCATGCAGGAGCAGGGGCAGGTCGCTGACAGCCCGGTGAAGGAAGTCTTCCGCGACCACTGGCGCATGATCATCGCGGGAACGGGCGCGATCGTGTCCTGGACGGCCGGGGGATACGTCACGCTTCAGTACCTCCCGGCCTTCTTCGACGGCGTTCTCGACAGGAAACTGTCCGATGGGCTCACCGCCTCGCTCTGCGGGCTGACCGTGTACGCCGGATTCATCGTCCTCGGCGGGTGGCTCTCCGACCGGGTCGCGCGGTGGAAGGTGATGACGGGCGGCGCGATCGGTCTGGCCGTGGTCGCCGTCCCCTGCTACCAGCTCCTCATCCACGGAGGGGCCCTCGGTATCGGCGTCGCGGTCGTCCTCTTCGCGGGCTTCCTCGGGCTCACGGCGGGGCCGACGCCAGCGCTGCTGTCCGAACTGGCCCCCGACAACGTGCGCAACTCCTATCTGTCGATCGTCTACTCCGTCGCCAACGCGGCGTTCGGCGGGTTCGCTCCGTACATCGTCACCGCCCTCGTCTCGTCGAGCGGCAACCTGCTGTCCCCGGCGTTCTATCTGATCGGCCTGGAGGTGCTGGCGGTCGCCGGACTCCTCGGGATCTCCGTGCATCTGCGCCATCGCGCGCGTCTCCCCGACGCGGCGCCGGCCGCCGGAGCCGGCGCCCGGGTGTGAGCCGGCCGGTCCTGGTCACCCACCGGGACCGGCCTGCCGACCTGCGCCGGAAGGCCGAGGCCGCGATCAAGCTAATGTGTGTGTCAGCCCCGGGGAGGAACACACGCAATGGCCACTCTGGTCGACGTAGCGAAGCGGGCCGGCGTATCGGTCGGCGTTGTGTCCCGACTGCTGAACGGTGACGAGACTCTCCGCGTACGGGACGAGACCAAGCGCCGGGTCAGAGAAGCTGCGGCCGAACTGGAATACACGCCGAACTACGCCGCCAGGGCGCTGCGCAAGGCCAAGGTCGGTGTGATCGGCCTGGCGGTGCACGACGCGAGCAACCCCGTCTACAGCGAGATCATCGCGGGCGCCCAGGCCGAGGCGACGAAGGCCGGTTACGCCCTCATGCTGTCGGACGTGGACGCTCTCGCCACGGACGACGTGATGTTCAAGCGCGTCGTCTCCAGCGGTGCGATCGACGGGCTGCTCCTCCAGCGGGCCGGTACCGCGTCCGACGCACTGGTGTCGAAGATCGCCTCCGGGCAGGTGCCGACCGTACTGCTCAACGACCGCACCCGGGGGGCCATCGGCAGTGTGGCCGTCGACGACTACACGGCGGCGCACATGGCCGTCTCGCACCTGATCGGCCTCGGTCACCGGCGGATCGGACTGCTCCAGGTCGACGGCCCCCAGAGCCGTGCGCTCCGCAGGCGCAAGGGCTGGGCCGACGCTCTCACCGCCGCCGGGCTCGACGCACCGCGCGCCGGTGTCTTCCCCGGCGGCCACACCGCCGAACAGGGTTACCGCGGTATGACCGACCTGCTCTCCGCGCGGAAGCCGCCGACCGCGGTGTTCGCCGCCAACGTGCTCTCCGCGGTCGGCGCTCTCAGCGCCGCCAACGACCTGGGCGTCTCCGTACCGGACGACGTCTCGCTGGTCGGCCTCCATGACGTCTTCGTCGCGAATTTCCTCCAGCCCCGGCTCACTGTGGTCCGGCTGCCGCTGTTCGAGCTCGGCGCCAGAGCGGTCACGCTTCTCCTCAAGCAGCTGCAGAACGAACCGGCCCAGCACGAGAGCATCGAGGACCCGGCGCCCGTCATGGTGATCCGTGCCTCCACCGCCCCGCCCGCAGCGGGCTGACCAACGCCCTTTCCCCGACTGGGAGTTCGCCCCATGGATGCGCCTGCGGGTTTCTGAACTGCGCAGTGAGTTCCTGAGCTGCGCCGGGGGTTTCTGAGCGGCGCCGGGGGTTCCTGACCCGCTTCCTCCTCGTGCGCGGCAGCCCCGTCCGGCTCTGACCCGTGCCCCGCCATGTCCGGAATCCGTCGGCCCCGGCCTGCGTCCCGTACGGGTTCGACGTTCACCCTTTGCTCGTACCGGTGGAAAGAGCTACGTTGGTAATGCGTTTTACCAACTATCCGCCGCGCCGGACGAGGAGCCCTTGATGCGCAGCACGACCCGGCTTCGAGGCATGACCTGGGACCACCCACGAGGCATTGACGCCCTCCGGGCCGGCAGCGATGAGTTCGAACGGCTGACGGGGGTCGCGATCGACTGGACCGCGCGCCCGCTCCGCGAGTTCGAGGACACACCGGTGGTCGAGCTGGCCGCGAAGTACGACCTGGTGGCACTCGACCACCCGTTCATCGGCGACGCGGTGGCCGCAGGTGCCCTGATGCCTCTCGATACGGTCCTGCTCCCCGCCGAGTTGGCCGAACGGGCCGATGACTCCGCCGGTGCGAGCCACGCCAGCTACCACTGGGAGGGCCGTCAATGGGGCGGTGCGGTGGATGCCGCCTGCATGGTCAGCGCCCATCGCGTGGGCGCGGTCGACCCGGTGGAGATACCGGGCCGATGGGACGCCGTGGCCGCGTTCGCACGGAGCCGGGGACGGGAGTCCGTGCTGCTGGCCGCGAATCCGACCCATCTGTGGGGCACGGTCCTGTCGCTGTGCGAGGCCGTCTCCAACACGGCAATCGGCCCTCGTGACGGCTGGCGCCGAGGTGGGGACGGGCGCCCGGACTGGTGGGGCGACGGCGGCATCGAGCCCGCGGTGCTGGACGAAGCCGTCGACAGGGCGCTCCGGCTGCTTCCGCTGTGTGCCCCCGAGTCGCTGCGGAGCGATCCGATCACCGTTCTCGAACGCCTGGCCCGGTCCGGCGATCCGGCCGTCTACACCCCGCTGGTGTTCGGCTACCTCACCTACGCCCGGCCCGGTGAGCGCGGCGAACTCGTGGCGTTCAGCGACGCCCCACGCGTGGGTGACGACCCCGTCGGCACCCTGACGGGCGGGGTCGGTCTCGCCGTCTCGGCGCGTGCGGAGTCCGGCCGTGAGGCCGCCGCCTTTGTCCGTTTCGCGACGTCGGCGAAGGTGCAGGGTGGACTTTCCCATGCTGCGGGAGGGCAGGCGGGCCGCCGGTCCGTCTGGGCGGACGGAGATGTCAACGCCCAGGTCACGAACTTCTACCGCGACACCCTCGCCACCATGGACCGGTCCTTCCTGCGCCCCCGGCTGCCCGGTTACCCCGCCTACCAGCGGGCGGCAGCGGGCGCGCTGCACCGTGGAGTGCTGAACGGTGTGGAGCGGCGCGAGATCGTGACCGAGCTCGGAAAGCTGTGGCGCGAGCATGTCCAGGACTGAAGTCGACATCCGCGAGATGGCGGGCAGTCATGCGGCCACCATCGGCGAGCAGTTCGCCCTGGCCGAAGCCGCCCACGGCGACCGCCGGGCACTGCGGTCGGCCGGGACCGGACCGGACCGCCCGTGCGACTGGCTGACGTTCTCGGAGGTCGCCCGGCTCGCCGGGGCCGCCGTCGCCCAGCTGGTCGAGCGTGGCGCCGCCTTCGGCGACCGGGTGGTGCTCGCCCTGCCGAACAGTGTGATCCTCCGGATCCTCGACCGCGCCGTGCTCGGGTCCGGGCTCGTCCGGGTCGCGCTCTCCCCGCGTCTGCACCCACGGGAGATCGCCGATATCGCGCTCGACTGCGGTGCTCGCGCGGTGTGTTGTTCCCCCGGGGCGGTGGGGGAGATCCATGCGGCGCTCACCGCTGTGGGGTCCGCAGCGGCCGTGATCGGGTGCGCGGACGAAGCCCCGCATCACGGTCGCCCGTCCGCGACGCTCACTCCGGGCTCGCTGGCGACCTCGCCCCCGTCGGCTTCCGTAACGCCGGCTCTCGTACCGTCGCCGCCCACAGCTCCTCGTACCGGCGCACCATGGCCCGCACCCGCCCCCTCCGACATCGCGATGCTGATGTACAGCTCGGGGACGACGGGCCGGCCCAAAGGCGCCGTCGTGACGCACGGGACCTGGGTGGCGCAGACCCGCCGGGCGCTTCGTGAGCTGCCGCCGACCGGACCCGGCGACGTCGTCCTGGCGGTGGCCCCGATGAGTCACTTCGGCGGATCGATCGGCCTCGACTGCGCGGTGAGCGGTGCGGCCACGGTGACGATGCCCCAGTTCGAACCCCGTGCGGTCCTTGAGGCCGTCGAGCGGTACGGAGTGACGGTCCTGCCACTCGCGCCGATCATGCTCGAACGACTGGCACGGGCTGCCGTCGGACCGGCCGGCCCGCTGCGCGGCGTCCGGGCCGTTCCGTACGGCGGCTCGCCCATCGGCGCCGACTCGCTCGCGCTGGCCGAGAGGCTCTTTCCCGGTGCGCTCAGCCAGTTCTACGGGCTGGCCGAAGCACTGGCGCCGCTCACGGTGCTGTCGCCGGCCGACCACGCTTCGGGAGCCGCCGGACGACTGGCCTCCGCGGGCCGGGTCTCCGCGGGGGTCGAACTGCGCCTCGTCGACGGGGAGATCGTGGTCCGGAGCGACACGGTGATGACCGGCTACTGGAACAGGCCGGAGCTGACCGCCGCGGTGCTGTCCGACGGCTGGTTCAGGACCGGCGATCTGGCGCACCTCGACGCGGACGGCTATGTGCACCTCAACGGCCGCTCCAGCGACCTGATCGTGACCGGGGGGTTCAATGTCCACCCCGCCGAGGTCGAGCGAGTGATCGCCGGGGTCGCCGGGATCCGTGACGTCGCGGTGGTGGGGATGCCCCACCCGGTGTGGGGGGAGGGCGTCACCGCCGCGGTGGTACTCGACGCCGACCGGGCCACAGACAGCGCTGACGCCCCCGACGCCCCCGACGCCCCCGGCGAGGCGATCCTCGCGGCCATCACCCGCGCCTGCGCAGCGGCCATCGCGAGCTACAAGAAGCCCGTAGCGGTGCACCGGGTCCCGGAAATCCCGCGCAACGCCGCCGGAAAGACCGACCGCAGGACATTGCGACACCTGCTGTCCGACCGAGAGGAACACTGAGACATGCAAGCGCTCGACGCCATTCGCGTTCTCGACTTCACGCAGATGATGCTCGGCCCCTTCGCCACCCAGCTCCTGGCCGACCTCGGCGCCGACGTCATCAAGGTCGAGCGGCCGGAAGGGGAATGGGAGCGGGACCTCGCCATGATGGGCGAGTACGTCGACGGGGAGTCGGCGGCGTTCCTGGCGATGAACCGCAACAAGCGTTCCGTGGCCCTCGACCTCAAGGACCCCCGGGCCAAGGACGCGTTGCTGAAGCTCGCCGCGACCTGTGATGTGGTCGTCGAGAACTTCCGCCCCGGCGTGATGGACCGGCTCGGCCTCGGCTACGCGGACTTCAAGGCGGTCAAGGACGACATCATCTACTGCTCGGGCTCCGGCTGGGGCCAGGACACCGGCTTCGCCAGGGAGGGCAGGCCAGGACAGGATCTGCTCATCCAGTCGATGTCGGGCCTTGCCGCGTCGACGGGACGCCGCACCGATCCGCCGACTCCGGCCGGTACGGCCATCGTCGATCACGCCACCGCGCTCACCCTCGCCAACGGCATCATGGCCGCCATCATCGCCCGCAGCACCCATGGCATCGGCCAGCGGGTGGAGGTCGATCTGTACTCCACGGCCATCGCGATGCAGTGCCAGGAGATCTCGACGTTCGTGAACCAGGGTGCCGAGTACGAGCGTTCGGGCTCCGGCATCGGGCAGTCGTGGTTGTCCGCGCCGTTCGGAATCTACGAGGCAGTCGACGGCTGGATGGCCATCGCGATGGCACCCCTCGAAACGGTCGCATCGGCCGTCGGAGTCCCGGGTATCGCCGATTTCGACGCCTGGACCGAGCGCGACGGGGCCAAGGACGCGCTGGAGGCGGTCACCCGGACGGACACCGTTCAGCACTGGCTCGACGCGCTGCTCCCGGCCGGGGTCTGGGCGGCACGGGTGCGCAGCACCAAGGAAGCGGTGGATGAACTGCGCGCACAGGGCTCGGAGTTGCTGGTGACCGTCAACGGCCCGGCGGGCACCCCGATCGAGCTCGTCGGCTGCCCGGTCTCGCTCAGCGGTACGCCGTGGCGCCAGCGCCTCGCGCCGCCAAGGATCGGTGAGCACACCGCCGCTGTCTTCGGTGAGGTGCTCGACGACGCGAGCCTGGCGGACCTGGTCGGTGACGCCCGATGAGCGCTCGGCAGGAGCCACCCGCGGTGACGGCGGGGCCGGTTGAGTACCCGCACCCGAATCTCGCAGTCCAGGATCACACGGTCGCCGGAGCCGATTGCGGTTCCGGTTACGGCGCGGTGCGCGTGCTGCGGATCGACAGGGAGGACAAGCTGGGCGCGCTGTCCGGCGGACTCGTCGTGGCGCTCGGCGAACAGGTCGCCCGGATCCGGCAGGACGTGGGAATCCGTTCCGTCGTCCTCACCGGGACCGGCCGCGGGTTCATCGCGGGCGCTGATGTGGGCGAGTACTTCGAGGTGAGTACCGAAGCCTTCATGGCGTACCAGCGGACGTCGCGCGAGGTGTTCGACGCCCTCGAAGGGCTGCCGCAGCCGACCATCGCCGCCGTGAACGGTTACGCGTTCGGCGGCGGGTTCGAGGTGGCGCTCTGCTGCGACTTCATCATCGCTTCAGCGCTGGCCCGATTCGCCCTGCCGGAGGTCACTCTGGGCCTGATACCGGGAGGCGGAGGCACCCAGCGGCTGGCGCGGGCGGCCGGGAAACGCCTCACCAAGGAGCTCGTGATGACCGGCCGCCCCATGCGCCCCGACGAAGCCTTCCGGCACGGTCTGCTGACCGGGATCACCGAGCCGGAAGCCTTGCAGTCCCGTGCCGTCGAGTTCGCCGCTTCCCTCGCCGCCAGCGCTCCTCTCGCGGTCCGCGAAGCCAAGCGGATCGTCGACGGCGGGGTGGAGCAGGAGCTGAGCGCGGCTCTCTCGGCCGAACAGTCCGCGCTGGGCAGGCTCTTCGACTCCGCCGACGGGCAGGAGGGAATCCGGGCGTTCATCGAGAAGCGCGCACCTCGCTTCACCGGCCTCACCCCGTAGGCAGCCCCAACTCCCGTGCGATCAGCATCCGCTGGACCTCGCTGGTGCCCTCGCCGATCTCCAGGATCTTGGAGTCGCGCCACATCCGGGCCACCGGGTACTCGTTCATGAAGCCGTACCCGCCGTGGATCTGTGTCGCCTCGCGGGCGTTGTCCACCGCCACCGTCGAGGAGTACAGCTTCGCCAGCGCGGCCTCCTTCTTGAACGGGTCACCGCTCACCAGCCGTGACGCCGCGTCCCGCCACGAGATGCGCGCCGTGTGGGCCTTCATCTCCATGTCCGCGATCTTGAACTGGATGGCCTGGTTGTCGCCGATCGGGCGGCCGAACGCGTGGCGCTGCTTCGCGTACGCCAGGGACTCGTCCACACAGCCCTGCGCCAGCCCCGTCGCCAGGGCGGAGATCGCCACCCGGCCCTCGTCGAGGATGCGCAGGAACTGGGCGTAACCGCGGCCCTCCTCGCCGAGCAGGTTCGCCGCGGGGACCCGGACGTCCGAGAACGACAGCTCACGGGTGTCCGACGCGTTCCAGCCGACCTTGGAGTACGGGGCGGCCACGGTGAAGCCGGGGGTACCCGACGGGACGATGATCGCGGAGATGTGCGGGCGGCCGTCCGGCTTGCGGCCGGTGACCGCGGTGACCGTGACCAGGCCCGTGATGTCCGTACCGGAGTTGGTGATGAAGCACTTGGAGCCGTTGATCACCCAGTCGTCACCGTCGCGCACCGCCGTGGTGCGGGTGCCGCCCGCGTCCGAACCGCACTCCGGCTCGGTCAGGCCGAACGCGCCCAGGATCTCGCCCGAGCACATCCGGGGCAGCCACTCGCGCTTCTGCTCCTCGGTGCCGAAGCGGAAGACCGGCATCGCGCCCAGCGAGACGCCTGCCTCCAGGGTGATCGCCACCGATGAGTCGACGCGGGCCAGCTCCTCCAGGGCGATGCCCAGGGCGAAGTAGTCGCCGCCCATCCCGCCGTACTCCTCCGGGAAGGGCAGCCCGAACAGGCCCATCCGGCCCATCTCGCGGATGATCTCGTACGGGAACTCGTGCCGCTCGTAGAAGTCGCCGATCTTCGGGGCGACCACATCGTGCGCGAACGCCTCGACCGTGCGGCGGAGTTCTTCGAGTTCGGTGCTCAGACGGTGGTCCATCGTTACTGCTCCTGGTGGGAGAGGGCACGTACGGTGCGGGACGGGCTGGGTCGGCCCAGTTGTCCGGCCATCCACACGCTGGTGGCGGTGAGGCGGCCGAGGTCGACGCCGGTCTCGATGCCGAGTCCTTCGAGCATCCAGACGAGGTCTTCGGTGGCGAGATTGCCGGTGGCGGACTTCGCGTACGGGCAGCCGCCGAGCCCGCCCGCCGACGCGTCCACCGTGGTCACGCCGTGCTGGAGGGCGGCCAGGGTGTTGGAGAGCGCCTGGCCGTAGGTGTCGTGGAAGTGGACGCCGAGCGCATCCGTGCCGACGCCCGCCTCGTTGAGGCCGGTGAGCAGGGCCTGTACGTGGCCGGGCGTCGCCACCCCGATGGTGTCGCCGAGGCTCAGCTCGTCACAGCCGAGGTCCAGCAGGCGCCGGGCGACCGCGACCACCTGGGCGACCGGGACCGGCCCCTCCCAGGGGTCGCCGAAGCACATCGAGAGATAGCCGCGCACCTGCAGTCCCGCCGCGCGGGCCGCCGCGACGACCGGCGTGAACATGGCGAGCGACTCGTCCACGGTGCGGTTCAGATTGGCCTTGGCGAACGACTCCGTCACGCTGCCGAAGACCGCGATCCGGCGGGCCCCGAGCTCCAGGGCGCGGTCGAGACCGCGGCTGTTCGGCACCAGGACCGGCAGGTCCACCCCCGGGATGTCCGCGAGCTGCGGGAACAGCTGCTCGGCGTCGGCCAGTTGGGGCACCCACTTGGGGTGCACGAAGCTGGTCGCCTCGATGGTCGTCAGGCCCGCGTCGGCCAGGCGGTGGATGAACTCCGCCTTCACCTCGGTCGGTACGACCGTCTTCTCGTTCTGCAGCCCGTCGCGGGCGCCGACCTCGTGGATACGGACCCGGGGCGGGAGCCCGTCCGCCGGTACGGACATGGGCAGGCCGTTGGTCATGACTCCTCCTGCGGGATTCCGGCGGCCGGGGTGCCGATCGGGGTGTCATCCGGGACGGCCGGGATGCCGATCTGGGTACCGGCCTGGACGTCGGCCGCGATACCGGCCGGGATGTCGTCCGGGACACCGACCGGGGCGTCGGCCGGGTCGCCGGCCGAGCCTTCGGCCAGGGTGCCGGCCGGGGTGACGACCGCCAGTACCTGGTCCATCGCGACCGTCGTGCCGGGGGCGACGTCCAGTTCGGTGACGGTGCCCGCGTGCGGTGCGGTGATCAGATGCTCCATCTTCATCGCCTCGACCACCAGCAGGCCCTGACCGGCGGCCACTTGGTCCCCGGTGGCGACCTTGACCACGGTGACCGTGCCCGGCATCGGCGCGGTGAGCGAACCCGCGCCGCCCCGGCCCGCCGCCGCGTCCAGCGTGGTCTGTACGGGGTCGTGGTCCTGGACGTGCCAGGCGTCGCCGTCCCGGCCGAGCCAGTTCCCGGAGCGGTGGAAGGTGTGCACGGTCCCGTCGACCGTGACCGTCACCGTGTCCGGTGTGACCTGGCCCGCGCCCCCGGCCTGCACCGCCTCGTGCCCGGTGATCTGGAGCCACTGGGTCACCGGCAGGGCCGCGCCGCCCAGCCGCCAGCCGCTCGGTACCGAGAACGGGTCGGTCCAGCCGCCGGCGTCCGGTCCCGGGGCCAGCCGGGCCGCCCGTACCGCGGCCGCCGCCGTGTACACCTCGGGCGGCACCGTGTCCGGCACCAGACCGTCCGCCTCCCGCTCCACCAGACCGGTGTCCAGCTCGCCCGCGACCACCGCGGGATGGGCGAGCAGCCGCCGCAGGAAGCCCGCGTTGGTCGGGACGCCGAGGGTGACCGTGCCGGCCAGCGCCGCCCGCAGCTTGCGCAGCGCCGTCGCGCGGTCGGGGCCGTACGCGATGACCTTCGACAGCATCGGGTCGTAGCGGCTGCCGACCTCCACGCCCTCGCTGAGGCCCGAGTCGGTCCGTACGCCGTGGCCCTGCGGTTCGCGCAGCGCCAGCACCGTGCCGCCCGACGGCAGGAAGCCGCGCGACGGGTCCTCCGCGCAGACCCGCGCCTCGATGGCGTGCCCGGTGAGCACGATGTCCTTCTGCTCGTACGGCAGTTGCTCACCGGCGGCGACCCGCAGCTGCCACTCCACCAGGTCGAGGCCGGTGATCAGCTCGGTCACCGGGTGCTCGACCTGGAGGCGGGTGTTCATCTCCATGAAGTAGTACGAGGACGGGTCGCCTCCCGGGACGATGAACTCCACCGTGCCCGCACCGGTGTACCCGCAGCTGCGAGCGGCCTGGACCGCTGCCTCGCCCATCGCGGCCCTGGTCGCCTCGTCCAGCAGAACGGACGGCGCCTCCTCGATGATCTTCTGGTGGCGGCGCTGGAGGGAGCACTCGCGCTCACCCAGGTGCACCACGTTCCCGTGGGCGTCCGCGAGCACCTGGATCTCGATGTGGCGCGGGCGGTCGATCCACCGCTCCACCAGCAGGGTGTCGTCGCCGAACGAGGACCGCGCCTCGCGCCGGGCCGAGACGATCTCGTCGGCCAGCAGCGCTTCGTCGCGGACCAGGTGCATCCCCTTGCCGCCGCCGCCCGCCGACGGCTTCAGCAGTACGGGCATCCCGATCTCCCGTGCGGACGCGGCCAGTTCGGCGTCGGTGAGCCCGCTGCCCGAGGAGCCGGGTACCACCGGGACACCCGCGGCCCGCACGGTCGCCTTGGCGCGGATCTTGTCGCCCATCAGGGAGATCGCCGTGGCGGGCGGCCCGATGAAGACCAGGCCCGCGTCGGCGCACGCCTGCGCGAACTCCGCGTTCTCCGCGAGGAATCCGTACCCGGGATGGACTGCCTGCGCGCCGGAGCGCGCTGCCGCTTCCAGTAGCCGTTCCACCGAGAGATAGCTCTCGGCGGCGGGCGCGGGACCGAGCCGGACCGCGGTGTCGGCCTCCCGTACGTGCCGGGCGTCCGCGTCCGCGTCGCTGAAGACGGCGACCGAGCGGATGCCCAGCTCCCGCAGCGTACGGATGACGCGCACGGCGATCTCGCCCCGGTTGGCGATCAGAACGCTGTCGAACATTTTCATCCTCATCCCAGAACTCACATCTCACATCCGGAAGACGCCGTAGCCGGGTGTCGCCCGGTCCTTCTGGGCCAGCGGGGCGTTGGCGCAGGCGGTCAGCGCGAGGCCGACGACCTGGCGGGTCTCCAGCGGGTCGATCACGCCGTCGTCCCAGAGCCTGGCCGTCGCGTAGTAGGCGTTGCCCTGCTCCTCGTACTGCGCGCGGACCGGGGCCTTGAACGCCTCTTCGTCCTCGGCGCTCCAGTCGTCGCCCAGCTGGTCGCGCTTGACCGTGGCCAGCACGGAAGCGGCCTGCTCGCCGCCCATCACGGAGATCTTGGCGTTCGGCCACATCCACAGGAAGCGCGGCGAATAGGCCCGGCCGCACATCGAGTAGTTCCCCGCGCCGTACGAGCCGCCGACGACCACCGTCAGCTTCGGCACCCGGGTGCAGGCCACCGCCGTCACCATCTTGGCGCCGTGCTTGGCGATCCCGCCCGCCTCGTAGTCCCGGCCGACCATGAAGCCGGAGATGTTCTGGAGGAAGAGCAGCGGAATGCCGCGCTGGTCGCACAGCTCGATGAAGTGCGCGCCCTTCTGGGCGGATTCGGAGAAGAGAATGCCGTTGTTGGCGACGATGCCGACCGGGTGGCCGTGGATCCGGGCGAACCCGGTGATCAGCGTCGTACCGAACTCCGCCTTGAACTCGGCGAACCGGGAGCCGTCCGTGATGCGGGCGATCACCTCGCGTACGTCGTAGGGCGTACGGGAGTCGACCGGCACCGCGCCGTAGAGCCCGGCCGGGTCCACCTTCGGCTCCGCCACCGGCTCCACGGACCAGGGGAGCGGGGTGCGCTCCGGCAGCGTGGAGACGATGGTGCGGACGATGCGCAGCGCGTGCGCGTCGTCCTCCGCGAGATGGTCGGTGACCCCGGAGGTCCGCGAGTGCACCTCGCCGCCGCCCAGCTCCTCGGCCGTGACGACCTCGCCGGTCGCGGCCTTCACCAGCGGCGGGCCGCCCAGGAAGATCGTGCCCTGGTTGCGGACGATCACCGCTTCGTCGCTCATCGCCGGGACGTACGCCCCGCCCGCCGTGCAGGAGCCGAGCACGGCGGCGATCTGCGGGATGCCCAGGCCCGACATCCGGGCCTGGTTGTAGAAGATCCGGCCGAAGTGCTCGCGGTCGGGGAAGACCTCGTCCTGCATCGGCAGGAAGGCACCGCCCGAGTCGACCAGGTACACGCAGGGCAGCCGGTTCTCCAGGGCCACCTCCTGGGCGCGCAGATGCTTCTTCACGGTCATCGGGTAGTACGTGCCGCCCTTGACCGTGGCGTCATTGGCGACCACGACCACCTCGCGCCCGCTCACCCGGCCGATCCCGGCGATGACCCCGGCGGCGGGCGCCGACCCGCCGTACATGCCGTCGGCGGCCAGCGGCGCCAGCTCCAGGAACGGTGAGCCCGGGTCCAGCAGGGTGTCGACGCGGTCGCGCGGCAGCAGCTTCCCGCGCGCCACATGGCGGGCCCGCGACTTCTCGCCGCCGCCGAGGCGCGCGGCTGCCAGCCTGGTCCGCAGCTCGGTGGCGAGCGCTCCGTGCGCCGCCTCGTTGGCCCGCCAGGCCTCCGAAGCGGGATCGGCCGCGCTCGTCAGGACTGGTGCCTGCTGCATCGGTCGGGCCCCCTCTGCTCGCTTGCGTTCTTTTCTGACCGGTCGGTCCGACCATCCCTACCCGATCAGGGCGGTTAGTGATCGTTAACACCTGCGGCCAGGTTAACGCTCGCTAACCCCGCTGTCTAGAATGGAGCCATGAGCACCAGGACGGACGCCCCGACGCGGCGCGAGCAGATCCTCAAGGAGGCGGCGCGCCTCTTCGCCGAGCGCGGCTTCCACGGCGTCGGCGTCGACGAGATAGGGGCAGCCGTGGGCATCAGTGGCCCCGGCCTCTACCGCCACTTCGCGGGCAAGGACGCGATGCTCGCCGAGCTGCTCGTCGGGATCAGTGAGCGGCTGCTCGACGGCGGCCGGACGCGGGCGGAGCGGGCCGTGGGCGGCCCGGCGGCGGTACTCGCCTCGCTGATCGACGGACATATCGACTTCGCGCTCGACGACCGCCCGCTGATCACCGTCCACGACCGGGAGCTGGACCGGCTGCGCGACAGCGACCGCAAGGCGGTCCGCAGGCTCCAGCGGCAGTACGTCGAGCTGTGGGTCACCGTCGTACGCGAGCTGTACCCGCACACCCCCGAGCAGGAGGCCCGCGCGGCCGTGCACGCCGTCTTCGGCCTGCTGAACTCCACCCCGCACCTGGGCACCGGCGGCCTGCCCGGCCGGACCGCCACCGGTGCGCTGCTGCGCCGCCTCGCGCACGGCGCTTTCGCGGCGCTGGACCGGGCGCCGGCAACGGCACCGGAGGGGCTGCCGGACGGGACGCCGGCGGCGGGCTGACCCCGGTCTCCGCCGATACCGGACTGACGGGGACAGGGCCTGGCGTCCACAATGGGCTCATGCCGATACCCAGCCGTGCCGAACTCGTCGACCACCTCGTCCGCACCCGGATCGCCGGGAACGTCGCCACGCCCCGCGACAACAACCTCTCCCACTACCGCAAGCTCTCCAACGGCGACCGGCACTTCTGGCTGGGGCTCGAACTCGGTGACCGCTGGGCGGACGAGCAGGACGTGCTCGCCGTGATGGCCGAGCGCTGCGGTGTCAACGACGACCCCGGGCACCGGCACGGCCAGGACACCATCGACCCGGAACTGACGGTCGACGCCCTGGACCGGATGGCCGCCCGGCTGCGGAAGGCCGCTGAAAGCAAG
Organism: Streptomyces sp. NBC_00466; assembly: GCF_041433995.1. NCBI lineage: Bacteria > Bacillati > Actinomycetota > Actinomycetes > Kitasatosporales > Streptomycetaceae > Streptomyces > Streptomyces sp. NBC_00466. The sequence continues at coordinate 4,659,088 of NZ_CP107896.1, forward strand.
GAGAGCGTGCTCTTCGCCACCGGCCACCCCGGCGGGCTGCTGGACGTGCACCGGGCCACCGCGGACGCGCTGCGTACGGCGGGCTGCGCGATCGTACGGATTCCGGGCGGGCTCACCGCCGACGAGGGCATGGTCTTCCAGTTCGCCGACGTGGCCGTGCTGGAGCGCGGCGCGACCCTCTGGCACACCCACTCGCCCGAACCGATGCGGGCCATCCTCGACGGTCTGGAGCGCGCCGGCAGACCGCTGCCCGACCTGGTGGTCGCCGACCACGGCTGGGCGGGCTGCGCGGGCCAGCGGGGCCTCGACTCGATCGGTTACGCGGACTGCAACGACCCGGCACTCTTCCTGGGCGAGGCCGAGGGCACGCTCCAGGTCACGGTCCCACTGGACGACCACGTCACGGACCCGCGCTTCTACGACCCGATGACGGCGTACCTGCTGGACGCGGCGGGGCTGGGCTGACGGCCGCCGGAAGATTCCCCAGGACTTCAGCGGTGCCATGCCCCGTTCCCTGCATTCAGCGGATCTCTGTGGTGGCCGAAGTCCATCCCGGAAGGATCGGCCTATTTCCGTAGCGTCGTTTCTCGGCGGTTGCGCTGTACTGGCTGGCACGGCGGGCGACACGCGCGCCGACGGCGGCGGGGGGCAGCGTGTTGGCGAGACGTCTCTTCATGGTCATGGCCATGATGGTCGCGTTGATAGGCGGCACCACCGCCGCTCATGCGGCACCCGGCTCCTGGCATTGGCGCCCGACGGCAACGCCGAAAAGCCATGTTGTGGCCGGCGAGATGCGCTCGGACAAGGAATCCGTACCCGACGGGTACAGCAAGGCTGATGCCGACAAGGCCGAGACCATGGAGGCGGGGAAGGGCGTCACCGCCGGCTGCCAGGTGTACTGGCCTGCGCCCTACGAGGTCTGCGGGGCCATCAAGGACAAGTACAACGAGCTCGGTGGCCCGAACAGCTTCCTGCTGCTGCCCAAGTCCAACGAGCTGACCAACCCTGACGGGTACGGCAAACGCACCGAATTCGTCAACGGTCCGATCTACTGGTCGCCGCAGGGCGGCGCGCATCCGGTGGTCAACCATTTCTTCGCCGCGTGGGCCCGCAACGGCTACGAGGCAGGTGCTCTGGGCTACCCCACCAGCGACGAGCTGGTGAATGCCGACAACGTCGGGCGGCGCCAGCAGTTCGAGCACGGTGACATCTACTGGAAGCTCAACGAGGCCTACGCCGTGCACGGCGCGATCCTGGACAAGTGGAATGAGGCCGGCCGGGACGGTGGCTACCTCGGCTACCCGATCGGAGACGAGTTCACCACACCCGACGGCATCGGGCGGGCCAGCCGCTTCGAACACGGAATGATCTACTGGACCGAAGCCTACGGTGCGCACCCGGTCAGCGGCGGCCTGCTGACCAAGTGGGAGATGTCCGGGTACGAGGCCGGACCGTACGGCTATCCGACCGCCGACCAACAGCCGCGAGGGTCATCCTTTGACCAGGAGTTCCAGTTCGGCACCATGGGGTTCCCCACCGACCCTGTGTCGGCAGCCGATCCCGATGACGGGGACGCTGAACCAACTGTGGGCGAAGCGCGGCCGGTGACCTGGTCCGACTTCGCGGCCGACGCCCGCACCGGCAACCAGACCCCCGTCAAACAGGGCCCCATCGGCGACCTGCAGCCGTGCCAAGAGGGCGTTTCCTGCATCGAGGGCGGGGAGCCGGGCCCGCCGGGCACGGACCCGGAGGACCCTGTCATCGACGGCCCCGACACCCAGGGGGCGTTCATTCCGGGCTGGTGCACCACAGAGGCGTGGGACGGACAGTGGCGGGCGAGCCGCAAGAACGCCTGCGCCATCTGGGACAACCTCGCCCTGAAGGTCTACAACTCCAAGGGCGCCGAGATCGGCAGTATGCCCTACCTCGTGAAAACAGGCATCTTGAGCTCCCACAAATCCGGTGAGATCCAGCAAGAGGTCCGCATCACGTTCGGCCCCTTCGTCGGCGATGTGGGTACGCCGACCTGGCGCTACGAGCCGGACTACAACGGCCACGGCAGCGATGCCTACAGCGTGGAGGGGCCCAAGAGCGGGTCCGTGATCAAACCCAACTCCACCAAGTCGATCGTCATCACCTGGAAAGAACAAGCCATGGCGGACAACGCCATCGCATATCCGGGCCTGAATTTCACGTACAGCTTCGGCAACCTCGGAGACGTGACTCCCAGCAACGACGGTGTGATCCGCAACAACATGTTCCGGTGCGACTCGACCATGAAAACCTCCAGCGGCAAGTACCGGCAGGGCTGTGTAGATGCCGGCAGGCCCCCGGAGTTCGAGTTGACCTCCGTCGATCCCGAACAGACCTGGCACGTCGAGGAAGCCATCAAGTCAGGTCTTCCGGGTGCGGCGGGGAACCCGCTGCACAGGCTGGCCGACAAGAAGATGCGGGACATCAACCGACAGACCTCGTGCCCCAAGGCCGGCAAGGTACGTGATGGCCGGACGCTGGCAGGCAGGTCGTGCGACGAGTATCCATTCGCCTCGACCAAGGAGGGCGCGGCCTCCACGAAGAACGGCCGCACCATCAACGAGAACTGCCACGTCCCGGACCTGGCACCCGCTACGGGACCGAACGGGTACAGCGTCTGCATGATCGACGCGAAACAGAACTCCCACAGCGGCAGCCTGCTCGGGTCCTTCTACGGCACTGAGCGGGTCATCGATGGGGACAAGTTCACCGTCACGACATCCGGTGGCTCAGCGCCGCCCAAGCCCTGATCGACAGCTTGCACGTTGAATGCGACGCTCAGTGACGGAAGTTGTCGGGGTCCGCCGCTCGCCAGCCCGCTTCCCACTCCTGCGGGGGCTCTGACGTGAGCTGACCGGGGCTGAGCCAGTCGTACAGCGCTCTGTAGGAGAGAACGGTGCGTGGGTCCAGTCGACGGCGCAGCTGATGCTGCCCCAGCTCGCTCGGGTCCCGCACACCCATGGACGCCATGATCTGCAGGGCGCTGCTCACCGTGGCTGCCTGGTAACGGTGCACCCGCCGGGACCGGCGTCGGCAGCAGAACAGACGCGCCGGTGCCCATCACCATGCCGAGAACTCCAGTGCCGAGGCCACCGAAAACGCGGCGGCGAGCACAGCCATCGCGAGGAACATCAGTCTGAGCACGCACTGAGTTGAACGCATCTCAGCGGGGCCCCGCAACCGACATTTGATGAGAGCAAGGCTTTCAACAAGAACCGCAAGCCTCAGAAGGCCGACTGGTTGGCACCCGGCAAGGATGCGTACGTACCACGCAACACCCGCTCCGAATTGAATTCCCGTGGCGCCTGGCACACCCGGATGGGACCGCCGTGAGGGGGAGCCACGCATGTGTTCGCCGAAGTTCCGGAAGTTGGCTGATAGGTGCTTGTCTCATCCTCACCAAGGTTTGACGTCGTAGGTTTTCGGCCTTGGCTGGATCGCGCCCCATCGGGTTCCCAGTCAGAGCGATGGTGGTGTAAGGCTCCAACTTACCTTGGTTTAAACGTGCTTGAACCCGATAGTTCAGTGACTGGGAGATCATGGGCTGGTAGCGTGTTCTAGGTTTTCAGTCACATGGGGGCGGGGGCAGGGAATGAGTGATCCAGGTGGCCGAGGCGACGCTTTCTGCGGCATCAATCCGGAGGCGCTGCAAGGTACGATCGCTTCCCTGAAGGCGGATGCAGACCGATTGCATGGAAGCGCGTCACGGTTCAAGAGTCGATTCGATGGTCTCGGGATCGACGCGCAGCCCCTGACGAAGCTTGTCCACATCGCCACTTGGGCCAGTGACCAACTGCCGATGTTACGCAGGCGCCATCACCTGGCAGTGCTCATCGATCATGGTGGCAATCCGTTCTCTCACTACCCCAACCACCCCGAAATGGTCATGGTTGACGAGGTTGAGGTCGCCGAAGGGCCGCCCAAAGCCAGCGATCTCCCGACTGGCTCGGACTCCAAGCTGAATGCAGACTGGTGGGGTTCCCTCAGCCCGGGGATGAAAGCGGAGGTGCAATTCCTCTACCCAGCTCGTATCGGAGCAATGGATGGCCTGCCGGCTGTAGTCCGCGACAGGACCAATCGCGTTGTCTTCGACAAGCTTTACGGGACGACCAAGGCGAAGCTGGCGAAGCTGAACGCGCAGGAGCCTGCCAAGTACGAACAGGGAAGCAACCCGTTCGGCGAGACAATCGAGACATCGGCGTGGCAGGGCTGGAACGAGGAAAAGGGGCGGCTCGAAGGTCAGCTCAAGGGCATGGACGCGATCCATTCGCGCCTTGGCCGAACGGGCACCGGCGACCTGCCGCGGGCGTACCTGCTGGGCATCGACACACACCATCTCGGCCACGCCATCGTTGCCAACGGCGATCCTGACACCGCTGACCACACAGCGGTCTATGTACCCGGCACAACATCGAAGCTCGCTGGAGCGGGCGGCGATATCAAACGCATGGAAAGCCTCTGGAGGACATCCAGGATGATGGCTCCTGGCCAGAGCGTCTCTACGATTACATGGATCGGTTATGACGCTCCACAGACCGTATTTCCGCAAGCCGCGTCGCGGTCATATGCCGACAAGGGTGCTCCCGTACTCAATCACTTCCTCGACGGTCTTCAGACTGCACAAGGCGGACCGAACGCCAGCCATTCCACAGTCATCGGCCACAGCTACGGCAGCACGCTCGTCGGTGATGCCTCCAAGCAACACGGCAACTTCGCTGCCGACGATATCGTGGTGGCCGGAAGCCCGGGCATGCTTGTGGGAAACGCCGATCAGCTCGACGTCGGCACCAAACACACCTGGTCGGAGGCTGCTGGCACTCAATACGACCAAGTACCGGCGCTTGGCAAGGTTGCCGGCCTGGGTGGCAACAGCGTGAAGGTCCGCACATGGCACGGAATCCCTTACGATGCAGCAGTCAATGTAGACGTCGTACCGTCGGACAGGGAATTCGGGGCAAATATCATGAAAACGGATTCTCATGCTCACGGGGGCTATTGGGATTCAAGTACCCACGGAGGTAATTGGGAAGCCTCTATCAGTCTCAAGAACCAAGCGGCCGTAGTCACTGGAAACTATGACGAGGTGAAGCGTGACTAATCGACGGATGGCCCCGGCGGGTCGCCGCCATGCGGCCATGATGATTTCGAGCGCCGCAACTTTCGCCATTCTGACGGGATGCTCGGATATGCCAAAATCCCACGATCTTGGTTACACCCCTGAAACCCGAGATGTCTCCAGCGTGAAGAACGAGGCGCAGGAGCTTTCGAGTCAGCTGCACCATCTGATGGCATTGGATGGGAAGATGATGAACACGGGTCCCGGAGTTGATCTCTGTGGTGATGAGGATCCGGACCACCTGTACGTCATCCGCCACCCTTGGTCCGTCTACGGAGTACCCGTTGAGGACATGAAAAGGGCGATGGGGCAACTTAAGGCCGAACTTCCCCGCCACAATTGGAAGATCGTCAAATTCGGTCCGGACAGTAGTCCGTCCAAGAGCCTTGAAATCGTCGCCGACTCTACGAAGGGGAAGTTCTCGGTGAACATCACCCTCTATGACCGACGAAAGAGGAGCGGCGACGCTCCGAGCGCAAGCAAGGTCTCCATCATTGCTGTCGAGCTCGCATCTGCCTGTTTTCGTGTCCCTCACGGAAAGACGGTCGATCAAAGCTGATATGGAAGCTGAACGGGAATCAGCCTGATACCTCGATGCTCGAAGCTGATTTGTCGGCGTTGCAGAGCGCTTCGTTTGCTTCAGGTAGCACACGACGATTCGACGCTGGAATGGCAGCGGCTACATGTCGGCAGCCGGGTGGGCGCCACCAGCCGCAAGGCGGTCCGCCAGATGCGTCGTCAGCGTTCGCGGTCAGCCAATTCTCGTCCCAGTGGTACACACATGTGGAAGACTTGTCACGGGGGTGAAGGGGGAGGTCTGATGAGTGGTGATTCGGCCAAGGTCGAAAACCCGCGGCGCCATGCTCTGGTGAAGCTGAAGAGAGACATCGAGCACGAAATGAACGATCTGAACAACTTGCTGAAGAAGCCATCTGCCGACGTTGGCGAAAAACGATCCTGGGCGGGGCCGAACGCGACAACCTGGCACTCTGATATCGAAGGACGCCGGAAGGCCATGCTGGCCCAACTCGGGAGCCTGCTCCCGACGGTGCAGGCCGAGATCAACAGGGCTCCGGAAAAGGTCAGCCCTGCTGAGGCGAAGCTGATGCAGCTGGACCTGCGGAGGTAGTGCCCAGGGCCGATGGGTGGCGGCTGGGTTGGATGGCCGAAATGCAGCCACGGAGTATCACGGGCGAGGCTGTGGACCGGCGTGCGACGGACCGATGCCGACAGCAGCCCAGCCGTGCCGAACTCGTCGACCACCTCGTCCGCACCCGGATCGCCGGGAACGTCGCCACGCCCCGCGACAACAACCTCTCCCACTACCGCAAGCTCTCCAACGGCGACCGGCACTTCTGGCTGGGGCTCGAACTCGGTGACCGCTGGGCGGACGAGCAGGACGTGCTCGCCGTGATGGCCGAGCGCTGCGGTGTCAACGACGACCCCGGGCACCGGCACGGCCAGGACACCATCGACCCGGAACTGACGGTCGACGCCCTGGACCGGATGGCCGCCCGGCTGCGGAAGGCCGCCGACGGCACGGAGAGCGTGCTCTTCGCCACCGGCCACCCCGGCGGGCTGCTCGATGTGCACCGGGCCACCGCGGACGCGCTGCGTACGGCGGGCTGCGCGATCGTACGGATTCCGGGCGGGCTCACCGCCGACGAGGGCATGGTCTTCCAGTTCGCCGACGTGGCCGTGCTGGAGCGCGGCGCGACCCTCTGGCACACCCACTCGCCCGAACCGATGCGGGCCATCCTCGACGGTCTGGAGCGCGCCGGCAGACCGCTGCCCGACCTGGTGGTCGCCGACCACGGCTGGGCGGGCTGCGCGGGCCAGCGGGGCCTCGACTCGATCGGCTACGCGGACTGCAACGACCCGGCACTCTTCCTGGGCGAGGCCGAGGGCACGCTCCAGGTCACGGTCCCACTGGACGACCACGTCACGGACCCGCGCTTCTACGACCCGATGACGGCGTACCTGCTGGACGCGGCGGGGCTGGGCTGACAGCCGCCGGGCCGACCGGGCGAGTCAGAGTCAGTGACGGAAGGTGTCAGGGTCGGCCGCTCGCCAGTCCGCTTCCCACTCCTGCGGGGGCTCCGACGTGAGTTGACCGGGGCTGAGCCAGTCGTACAGCTCTCCGCAGGAGAGAACGGTGCGCGGATCCAGCCGGCGGCGCAACTGGTGCGGCCCCAGTTCGCGCGGGTCCTCCACCCCCATGGCCGCCATGATCTGCAGAGCGCTGCTCACCGTGGCCGCCTGGAAACGGTGTACGCGCCGGAACTTGTCATCGACGTCCAACGCGCGTGTGCGCCGCGGATCCTGGGTGGTCACCCCGACCGGACAGGTGTTGGTGTGGCACCGCTGGGCCTGGATACAGCCCACGGCGAACATCATGGCGCGGGCGGCGTTGGTGTAGTCGGCGCCCTGGAGGAGCCGTTTGACGAGGTCGGTCCCGGTGGCGACCTTGCCGCTCGCACCGATCTTGATGCGGTCGCGCAGCCCGGTGCCCACCAGGGCGTTGTGGACGGTGATCAGCCCTTCGGTCAGTGGCGTGCCCACGTTGTCCGCGAACCCCAGCGGGGCGGCCCCGGTGCCCCCCTCCGCGCCGTCGACAATGATGAAGTCCGGAGTGATGTTCTCCTCCAGCATCGCCTTGCACACAGCCAGAAATTCGCGCCGGGAGCCGACACAGAGTTTGAAGCCGGTGGGCTTCCCGCCCGCCAGCTTCCGCATTTCAGCAACGAAGAGGACGAGTTCACGCGGTGTGCTGAAAACCCGGTGGTAGGGCGGGGAAATGACGGTCCGCCCTTCCGGCACTTCGCGTACACGCGCGATCTCGGCATTGACCTTGCCGCCCGGCAGCACACCGCCGATACCCGGCTTCGCGCCCTGGGAGAGCTTCAACGACACGCATTTCACATGGTCATGAGCTGCTTTGGCCGCGAACTCCCGTCTGTCGAAGCCGCCGTCGGAGGTCCGGCAGCCGAAGTAGCCGGTGCCGATCTCCCAGACCAGGTGACCGCCGTGCCGCAGGTGGTACTCCGACAGCCCGCCCTCGCCGGTGTCATGGGCGAAACCACCCTCAGCGGCGCCCGGTTGAGGGCGAGAATCGCGTTGGAGGACAGCGAACCGAAGCTCATGGCCGAGATGTTGAGCAGTGCCATGTCGTACGGGCGGGTGCAGTCGGGCCCCCCGATCCGTACCACCGGGGTCTTCTCGGGCACCGGCTTCGGCGCCATCGAGGGCACCAGAAACTCGTAACCGGCGGTGTAGACATCCCGCTCGGTACCGAACGGTTTCTCCGCCTCGGTGCCCTTGGCCCGCTGGTAGACGATGCTGCGCACATTGCGGTCGAACGGACGGCCGTCAAAGTTCCGCTCCACGAAATACTGCTGCATCTCCGGGCGGATGTATTCCAGCAGATACCTCAGATGGCCCAGAACTGGATAGTTACGGAGTACGGAGTGTCTGCGCTGCGTCACATCCCAGAGCCCGACCAGCGCCGGCAGCACAAACAGGCCCGCCGGTACCCACCACCATGCCGAGAACGCCAGTGCTGAGGCCACCGAAAGCGCGGCGGCGAGTACAACCATCGCGAGGAACATCAGTCTGAGCACTCATCGAGTAAAATCCATCCCGGCACGGGCCGCGCAAACGACATCCCGGCCTGCGGCCTTCGGCGGCACGCGCGCGGACGGACCGGGTGTCGACGATCAACGTGTGCCCCCGAAGGCCGAGGAAAGGGATGCGGCTGTTCGGGGCGGTGGGCGAGCACCCCGGGCTGTCGCTGCCGCGCCGGGAGATCGAGCGGGGGCTGCCCCCTCACCGCGGAACCCGGATCACGCCCTCCTGGATCACCGTGACCGCCAACTGCCCGTCCTGCGTGTAGATCCGGGCCTGCCCCAGGCCGCGTCCGCCGGACGACGACGGGGACTCCTGGTCGTACAGCAGCCACTCGTCGGCCCGGAACGGGCGGTGGAACCACATCGCGTGGTCCAGGCTGGCGCCGACCACGTCGCCGACCGCCCAGCCGCCCCGCCCGTGGGCCAGCAGCACCGAGTCGAGCAGCGTCATGTCGGAGACGTACGTCGCGAGGCAGACGTGCAGCAGCGGGTCGTCCGCCAGCTTGCCGTTCGTACGGAACCAGACCTGCGAGCGCGGCTCGCGCGGGGTGCCGACGCTGCCGAACGGCGGGGCGTCGGCGTACCGCAGGTCGACCGCCGCGCGGGCCTCGATCAGCCGGTCCACGACCCCCGGCTCCAGGAAGTGGTCCGCGTACCGGGGCAGCATCTCGGCCGCCGTCGGCAGCGTCTCCGGGTCCGGGGCCTGCGGCATGGCGATCTGGTGGTCGAGCCCTTCCTCGTACGTCTGGAACGACGCCGAGAGATGGAAGATCGGCTGCCCGTGCTGGACCGCGACGACCCGGCGCGTGGTGAAGGAGCGGCCGTCGCGGATGCGGTCGACCGTGTACACGATCGGCGCGCCCGGGTCGCCGGGACGCAGGAAGTACGCGTGCAGCGAGTGAGCCGTCCGGTCGGTGGGTACGGTGCGCCCGGCGGCGACCAGGGCCTGAGCGGCGACCTGGCCGCCGAAGACGCGCGGCACGACGGCGGAGCGGCTCAGGCCGCGGAACATGTCCTGCTCGATCCGCTCAAGATCGAGCAGATCGAGCAGGGACTCAAGTGCCTGGTTCATGAGGCCATTTCTACAAGATGTCTCTGCGGCGTATCTCTGAGCGTCCCGCCAGCCCCAGAGCCTCTACAGGCCCATGCTCTTGGCGATGATCATCTTCATGACCTCGCTGGTGCCGCCGTAGATCCGGTTGACCCGGTTGTCCGCGTACAGGCGGGCGATCGGGTACTCGTTCATGTAGCCGTAACCGCCGTGCAGCTGGAGGCACTTGTCGATCACGCGGTGCGCGACCTCGGTCGTGAAGAGCTTCGCGGACGCGGCCTCGGCCGCCGTCAGCTCGCCCAGGTCGTGCGCCTCCAGGGCGCGGTCGCAGACCGCCTCGGCGGCGTCCACCTCGGCCTTGCAGGCGGCCAGCTCGAACTTGGTGTTCTGGAAGGACGCGACGGTCTTGCCGAAGACCGTGCGGTCCTGGACGTACGCCTGCGCGAACCGGACGGCGGCGGCGGCCTGCGCGTACGCGCCCACCGCGATGCCGAGGCGCTCCTGCGGGAGGTTCTGCCCGAGGTAGGAGAAGCCCTTGTGCTCCTCGCCGAGCAGGTCGCCGACCGGGACCTTGACGTCGGTGAAGGAGAGCTCGGCGGTGTCGGAGGTCTTCAGCCCGAGCTTGTCGAGCTTGCGGCCGACCGCGTACCCCTCGGACTTCGTGTCGACGACGAGCAGGGATATGCCGTGCCGGCGGTCCTCGGGGGTCGGGGCGGCCGTGCGCGCGCAGACGATCACGCGGTCGGCGTGCACACCGCCGGTGATGAAAGTCTTGGCGCCGTTGAGCACGTAGTGCGTGCCGTCGTCCGAGAGCTTGGCGGTGGTCTTCATGCCGGCCAGGTCGGAGCCGGTGCCCGGCTCGGTCATGGCGATGGCGTACATCGAGGCGCCGCTGACGAAGTCGGGAAGCCAGCGCTTCTTCTGCTCGTCGGTGGCGTACGCCTTCAGGTACGGCAGGCAGAGCGCGACGTGCACCCCGGAACCGCCGAAGGAGACACCGGCGCGGGCGCACTCCTCGGAGATGATCGCCTGGAACTTGAAGGACTCCTCGCCGGCGCCGCCGAACTCCTCGGGCACCTCGATGCCGAAGATCCCCAGCTCGCCGAGCTTGTAGTAGAACTCGCGCGGCGCCTGGCCCGCCGCCAGCCACTCGTCGTACACGGGCACGACCTCGGCCTCGATGAAGGCCCGGATGGTGTCCCGGAACGCCTCGTGGTCCTCGTTGTAAACGGTACGGCGCACGGAAGGCTCCTCTGCGGTTCTGGCTTGGCCCCGGGGTCTGGTCGGCCCCGGTCGGCCACTCCTGCTAAGCGCTTGCTCAGTCGAAGTTACCGGGTGGTCACCGGGGCTGTCCAGGGTGAGTCCGCGCACGCTCGGACTCATCCTCCGCCTTGCAGCTGAACGCACCGGACCCCGCTCCCTGATCCGGCCTGATCCGGCCTGATCCGGCCCGATATAAACGGAAGACGCCTGGGGTCGGTGTCGGCTTCTGCCGGGTCACCCCTGCCGCAGCGCGACCCACAGCTCCGTCCGTACGTCCATGTCGTCCAGGTCCGCGCCGAGCAGTGTCGCGCAGCGGCCGATGCGCTGGCGGACCGTGTTGCGGTGAATGCTCATCGCCACCGCCGTACGGTCCCAACTGCCGTGCAGTGCGAGCCAGGTGCGCAGTGTGTCGAGCAGTGTGGCGGGCGGTGGGTCGCCGAGCGGGGCGAGGAGGGTGCGGGCGTGGGCCGCCGCCTCGGACGGGTCGAGGAGGGCGGCGAGGCCCGTCGTGCCGTGCCGGGACAGTGGGGCGCGGGTCGCCTCCGCGTGGCGCAGGGCCCGGCCTGCCTGGGCGTCGGCCGCCGGGAGATCGCCCAGCGCGGCCGGGGCGCTCAGCCCGAGCGTCCAGCCGGGGTGGCGGGCCACCTCGCGGTCGGCGGGCAGCAGGACGCGTACGGTGTCGGCCGACGTGTCCACCAGTGGACTGCCCAGCGCGGGCGGGGTCCCCGTGCCGTGGGCGTGCACCACCGTCCAGGGGCCGTTGCCCAGCAGCGGTGCCACGTCGGCGGGTGCGGCGCCGAGCAGCAGCCGGACCAGCGCCGATGAACGCGCCGCCTGGTCGGCGCCCTGTCGGTCCGCGGTGAGCAGCGAGAGCAGGACGACGGCCACCCCGGCGATGGTGTGGTCGCCCGGTTCGCGTGCGGTGGTGGCCACACCGAGCACCAGGCCCTCCCCGCCCGCCACCGCGTATGCCGCGAGATGCACGGAGCCCGCCGTGTCGGTGGCGGACGCGGGGGCGGGGCGGGGGCCGGCCGGGCTGTTCCCGGGTGCGGAGGAGGGCCCGGGGGAGGGGGAGGGCTGTGTCCCCGACGCGGCCGGCCCCTGACCCCCCGGCCGTACGACCCGGGCGAGCGCCGCCAGCGCCTCACGGGCCTCGCGCGCACCGGGCTCCGGCTCGCGTCCCGCCGCCTGGAGCGCCGTGCCGTCCGCGGCGAGCAGTACCGCCCGGCCGCCGAGCCGGGTGGCCAGCTGGCGCAGTACCGCGGGTACCGGGTCCGGGCGGGCCGCCGCCGCTGCCAGGCCCTGCTGGGCCTGGGACACCCGGCGCAGCTCGTGATGGCGGGCCTCCGCCATCAGGCCCCACACCGCGCGGGCCACCGCCGTGAAGGGAGTCTTCGTCGGCACCTCCACCAGTGGCAGACCATGGCGGTCGCACGCGGCGGCCAGCGCGTCCGGCACCGTGTCGTAGACCGGCGCGAGCCCGAAGCCGAGCGCCGCTCCGCCCGCCGCGACGATGCGGGCCGCGTACCGGTCCGGGTCGGCCGCGAGCTGCACCCCGGCGGTCAGCAGCAGCTCACCACCGAGCAGATACGGATACGGGTCGGCCATCTCGCTGGTGTGCACCCAGTGCAGCGCCGCACCGCCGCCTTCCCCCGCCGGAGGGCCCGCGACCTGGCGCAGCCCGAGGTCCCTGCGGGCCAGCAGGGCCGACAGCTGGACGGGGGAAGTCGGTGGAGCGGCGGCGTCCGGCATGGATGTTCCATCCATCAGGGGAGGGTTTCAATGGATAGAACGTACACTTCAACGTCGCTTTCAGGCCACCTAGGGTCAACGTTCGAAAGCAGTCCGGCGCAGGTGGCAGAGGTGCAACGGCCCCCCGCGAAAAGAGGGAGCGCGCATGGCAGTCGACTACGCGGTGATCGTGGCCTACCTGGCAGGCATGCTCGCCATGGGCTGGTGGGGCATGCGCCGCGCCAAGTCCAAGTCCGAGTTCCTGGTGGCGGGCCGCAGGCTCGGACCCGCCATGTACTCCGGCACCATGGCCGCGATCGTGCTCGGCGGTGCCTCCACCATCGGCGGTGTGGGCCTCGGGTACCAGTACGGGCTCTCCGGCGCCTGGATGGTCTTCACCATCGGCCTGGGGCTCCTCGCGCTCAGCATCTTCTTCTCCGGGCGCATCGCCCGGCTGAAGGTCTACACCGTCTCCGAGATGCTCGACCTGCGCTACGGCGGCCGGGCCGGGGTCATATCCGGCGTCGTCATGTGGGCGTACACGCTGATGCTCGCGGTCACCTCGACCATCGCCTACGCCACGATCTTCGACGTCCTCTTCGACATGAACCGGACCGTGGCGATCATCCTCGGCGGTGCGATCGTCGTCGCGTACTCGACGCTCGGCGGCATGTGGTCCATCACCCTCACCGACATGGTGCAGTTCGTCGTCAAGACGATCGGCGTGCTCCTCCTGCTGCTGCCGATCGCGATCGTCAAGGCCGGCGGCTTCTCCGAGATGAAGGCCAAGCTGCCCACCTCGTACTTCGACCCGCTGGGCATCGGCGGCGAGACGATCTTCACGTATGTCCTGATCTACACCTTCGGCATGCTGATCGGGCAGGACATCTGGCAGCGGGTCTTCACCGCGCGCAGCGACAAGGTCGCCCGGCTCGGCGGCACGGTCGCCGGTACGTACTGCCTGGTGTACGCGGTCGCCGGGGCCGTCATCGGGACGGCCGCCAAGGTCATGTACCCGAAGCTGCCGAGCTCCGACGCCGCCTTCGCCACCATTGTGAAGGACGAACTGCCCATCGGCGTAAGGGGACTGGTGCTCGCCGCCGCGCTGGCCGCGGTGATGTCCACCTCGTCCGGGGCGCTGATCGCCTGCGCCACCGTCGCCAACAACGACATCTGGTCGCGGCTGCGCGGGATACGCGGCGGCGGGCGCGTCAAGGGCGGGGACCACGACGAGGTGCGCGGCAACCGGGCCTTCATCCTCGCCATGGGTGTCCTGGTCATCTGCATCGCCATCGCGCTGAACAGCGTCGTCGAGGCGCTCACCGTCGCCTACAACCTGCTGGTCGGCGGGTTGCTGGTGCCGATTCTCGGCGGTCTGCTGTGGAAGCGCGGCACGGTGCAGGGGGCGCTGGCGTCCGTCGCGGCGGGCGGGCTCGTCGTCCTGGGCCTGATGGTGAAGTACGGCGCCCTCGCCAACGAGCCGATCTACTACGGGCTGCTCTGCTCCCTGGTCGTGTACGTCGTCGTCTCGCTGGCCACCGAGCCGACGGACGCGGCGGTGCTCGCGGCCTGGCGGGAGCGGCTGGCCGGACGCGACGGGTCCGGCGCGGAGGCAGCCGCCGAGCCCGGCGCCGGTGAGGATTCCGTACCGGCCCATCATTGAGGTTCCACGCGCCGGACAACTGAGGTTCCACGCGCCGGACAACTGAGGTTCCACGCGCCGGACAACTGAGGTTCCACGCGCCGGACAACTGAGGTTCCACGCGCTGGACAACTGAGGTTCCACGCGCCGGACATGCGCCACAAGCGCAGAAGCACAGAGAAACAGAGAAGAAGGGCACACCCATGAGCAGCACCGAACAGCCGCGCGGCCCCGTCGATTCGTCCCGCGTCCCCCGGTACGCCGGCCCCGCGACCTTCGCCAGGCTGCCCAGGCTCGACGAGGTCGGCACCGCCGATGTGGCGGTCGTCGGTGTGCCCTTCGACTCCGGTGTCTCCTACCGGCCGGGCGCCCGCTTCGGCGGCAACGCCATCCGCGAGGCGTCCCGGCTGCTGCGCCCGTACAACCCGGCGCAGGACGCGTCGCCGTTCGCGCTGGCCCAGGTCGCCGACGCGGGCGACATCGCGGCCAACCCGTTCAACATCAACGAGGCCGTCGACACCATCGAGGCCGCCGCCGACGACCTGCTCTCCACCGGCGCCCGCATGATGACGCTCGGCGGCGACCACACCATCGCGCTGCCGCTGCTGCGCTCGGTCGCCAAGCAGCACGGCCCGGTCGCGCTGCTCCACTTCGACGCGCACCTGGACACCTGGGACACCTACTTCGGCGCCGAGTACACCCACGGCACGCCGTTCCGCCGGGCCGTCGAGGAGGGCATCCTCGACACGTCCGCGCTCTCGCACGTCGGCACGCGCGGCCCGCTCTACGGCAAGAAGGACCTGGACGACGACGCGAAGATGGGCTTCGGCATCGTCACGTCGGCCGACGTCATGCGGCGCGGGGTGGACGAGATCACCGACCAGCTCCGCCAGCGCATCGGCGACCGGCCGCTGTACATCTCCATCGACATCGACGTACTGGACCCGGCGCACGCACCCGGCACCGGTACCCCGGAGGCGGGCGGGCTGACCTCCCGCGAGCTCCTGGAGATCGTCCGCGGACTCTCCTCCTGCCACCTGGTCTCCGCCGACCTGGTCGAGGTCGCGCCGGCGTACGACCACGCCGAGATCACCTCCGTCGCCGCATCCCACACTGCGTACGAGCTCACCACCATCATGTCGCGCCAAGTCGCTGCCGCCAGGCAGGGCCACGGACACAGCGCCGAGGACCGGGCCAAGTGACCCACGACCACCACCACGAGACCCCGAAGCTCACCGCCGAGCAGACCGCGGCCGCGCTGAACCCTCCGGCCGGGCGCAACGGCGGCGACCTCGTCGTCGAGACGCTCCAGGGACTCGGCGCCACCACCGTCTTCGGGCTGCCGGGCCAGCACGCGCTCGGCATGTTCGACGCGCTGCGCCGCTCCGCGCTCTCGTACGTCGGGCTGCGCGTCGAGAACAACGCGGGCTTCGCCGCCGACGCGTACGGCCGGATCACCGGAGAGGTCGCACCGCTGCTGCTCTCCACCGGTCCCGGCGCGCTGACCTCGCTCGCCGCGCTCCAGGAGGCGGCGGCGGCCAGTGCCCCCGTGCTCGCCATCTCCAGCCAGGTCCCGACGGCCGGGCTCGGTGGCGGACGCCACGGGTATCTGCATGAACTCCGCGACCAGAAGGCGTCGTTCCGCGACATCGTGAAGTCCGTGCACACCGTGCGCACCGCTTCCCAGATCCCCTCCGCCATCGCGGCCGCCTGGGAGTCCGCGCTGACCGCCCCGCACGGCCCCGTCTGGGTGGAGATTCCGCAGGACGTGCTGCTCGCGGAGACGTCCCTGCCGCCCGTCACCGCGATGGACGCGACCCCGCGCGAGCTGGACCCACGCCCCGAACTGACCGCCGTGGCAGCACACTTGCTCTCGCACGCCGAGCGCCCGGTGATCATCGCGGGCGGCGGTGTCGTACGGTCCGACGCGGCCGGGAAGCTGCTCGCGCTCGCCGAACGGCTGGACGCCCCGGTGGTCTGTACGGTCGGCGGGAAGGGGGCGTTCCCCTGGGAGCACCCGCTCTCGCTCCAGTCGTGGATGGAGGACCGGCACACCACGGACTTCCTGGAGGCGGCGGACGTCCTGCTGGTCGTCGGCTCCGGGCTGGGTGAACTCTCCTCGAACTACCACACGTTCAAGCCGCGCGGCCGGGTCGTCCAGATCGAGGCGGACCTCGGCAAGCTGGAGTCCAACCACCCGGCGCTCGGCATCCACGCGGACGCCAGGAACGCGCTGTCCGCCCTGCTGGATGCGGTGGAGGAGCGCACCGACCCGGGCGCGGCCGACTCCGTACGTACCGTCCTCGCCAAGGTCGCGGAGCGGATCGCGGGCCAGGACCTGGACCGGGAACAGCAGATCCTGGCCTCGGTCAGGGCCGCGCTCCCGGCGTCGTCACCCAGCTTCTGGGACATGACGATCCTCGCCTACTGGGCCTGGTCCGCCTGGCCGGGCGCCCTGCACTCCGCCCAGGGCGCGGGCGGCCTCGGCTACGGCTTCCCGGCCGCGCTGGGAGCATCGGTCGCCGATCCCAGCACGCCGGTCCTCGCGGTGTCGGGCGACGGCGGCGCGATGTACTCGATCGCGGAGCTGGCCACGGCCAAGCAGTACGGCCTGCCGGTCACCTGGCTGATCGTGGACGACGGCGGCTACGGCATCCTGCGCGAGTACATGGAGGACGCCTTCGGCGAGGCCACCGCCACGGAACTCACCCGCCCGGACTTCGTGGCCCTGGCCGAGTCCTTCGGGGTTCCGGCACTGCGTACGACCCCGGAGACGCTGACGGACGACCTGGCCGGGGCACTGGCGGAGCCCGGTCCCTCGGTGGTCGTGCTGCCTGCGGTGCTGAAGATGTTCGCGCCCACGCATCTGGGCTGAGGCGCGGTCACGCGTCCGGGCCGGCGCCCCCGCACTCCGGGCGGGGGCGCCGGCCCGGAGTGCGGGCGCGCGCGGTCAGCCCCCCTGGGTCTCGAAGGTGCGCAGCACATCGGCCGCGATGCTCACGGCGATGGTCGCGGGTTCCTTGCCGGTGATGTCGGCCAGCCCGATCGGGGTCTTGATCCGGTCGATGGCGGCCTCGTCATGACCGCCCTCGGTGGCGAGGCGCTTGCGGAACCGCACCCACTTCGCCGCCGACCCGATCAGCCCGATGGAACCGAGATGGGGCGTGCGCAGGGCGGCGTCGCACAGCGCGGCGTCCTCGGCGTGATCATGGGTCATGATCAGGACATGGGTGCCGGGTGGCAGCGTCTCCAGCACCTCCTCGGGCAGCAGCGGCGTGTGATGGACGTGGATGTGCGCCATCGCGTCCGCGAGCACGTCGAGCCGCTCCTTGGTGAGGATGTCGGAGCGGGTGTCGATCAGATGGAGGTCGAGGTCCTGGCGCGCCAGGATGCGCACCAGTTCCAGTCCTACGTGCCCGACCCCGAAGACCGCCACCGCCCTTACCACCGGCAGCGGTTCGAGCAGCACGGAGACCGTGCCTCCGCAGCACTGCACGCCATGCTGGTTGGCCACCTTGTCGTTCAGGGCGAAATCGATCAGTTCTGGCTCCGGCTTGGACGTGGCGATCATTTCCCGGGCCCGGTCGATGGTGACGGCCTCGATATTGCCGCCGCCGATCGAGCCCCATGCCTCGGTCCGCCCCACGACGAGTTTCGCACCGGCGTCGCGCGGCGCATGGCCGCGCACGGTCGCGACGGTCACCAGCACGCCGGGCTCCCTGCGTGTGCGCAACCGTGCGACCGCGGCGACCCATGTCATGTCAGGCACCGCTCAAGGCTTCTGCGCCGGCCCGGATCCCGCCGTTCGCGACCTGCCGGTTCCCGGCCCGGCCGTCGGCGGTGAAGCCGTCACGGGCGTGGCCGTTCTTCCGGGAGGCATCGCTCTGCCGGGCCGCCTGGATCGCCCAGTACATCGCCTCCGGCGTCGCAGGCGAGGCCAGCTCGACGCTGACACCGTCAGGACCGAACGCGGCGGCGGCCTGCCGCAACGCCTCCCGCACCGAGAACGCCAGCATCAGCGGAGGCTCACCCACCGCCTTGGACCCGAACACCGCGCCCTCTTCGGTGGCGTTCTCCATCAGCGTGATGTTGAACTCCCCGGGCATCTCCGAGAAGCTCGGCAGCTTGTAGGTGCTCGCTGCCTGGGTCTGCAGACGGCCCCTGTTCGGCCCGTCACCGGTGTCCCAGCGCAGGTCCTCAAGCGTCAGCCAGCCCGCCCCCTGCACGAAACCACCCTCGACCTGGCCGATGTCGATCATCGGGGACAGGCTGTCGCCGACGTCGTGCACGATGTCCACCCGCCGGATGCGGTACGCGCCGGTGAAGCCGTCGACCTCCACCTCCGTCGCCGCGGCGCCGTGGGCGAAGTACTTGAACGGCGATCCCCTGAAGCTCTTCGCGTCCCAGTGCAGTCCCTCGGTCCGGTAGAAACCGGACGCCGACAGCTGGACCCGCTGGAAGTACGCGGTGTGCACCAGGTCGTCCCAGGCCAGCTCCTGGTCGTTGCCGAGGGCCCGCGCGACGCCCTCGACGGTGCGTACATCCGAGGCATTCGCACCCAGCCGGGAGGCTGCCACCTGTAGGAGCCGCTCACGCAACTGCTCACAGGCGTTCTTGATCGCTCCGCCGTTGAGGTCCGCACCCGAACTGGCGGCGGTGGCTGAGGTGTTGGGCACCTTGTCCGTACGAGTCGGGGCCAGCCGGACCTTGTGCAGCGGGATACCGAGCGTGGTCGCGGCCACCTGCATCATCTTGGTGTGCAGGCCCTGGCCCATCTCGGTGCCGCCGTGGTTGATCAGGACCGAACCGTCCTTGTAGATCAGCACCAGCGCGCCGCCCTGGTTGAAGGCGGTGAGGTTGAACGAGATGCCGAACTTGATGCCGGTGACCGCGAGAGCCCGCTTGGTGTGCGGGTGCGCGGCGTTGAACGCGGCGATCTCGCGCTTGCGGTCGGCGACACCGGCGTTCTCCTGGACCTGCTGCCAGATGGCGGGGATCCGTTCGGCCTGCGTGACCGGCTGTCCGTACGGCGTCGTCTGGCCCTGGCCCGGCCGGTAGAAGTTGCGCTCCCGCAACTCCATGGGATCGAGGCCGAGCAGCGGCGCGCAGCGGCCCAGGATGTCCTCGATCACCAGCATGCCCTGCGGTCCGCCGAAGCCGCGGAAGGCGGTGTTGGAGACCGTGTGGGTCCTGGCGATGCGACCGGCGACGCGCGCGTGGGGAATCCAGTACGTGTTGTCGATGTGGCAGAGCGCACGGGCCAGCACCGGCTCGGACAGGTCCAGGCTCCAGCCGCCGTCCGCGGTCAGGGTGGCGTCCAGGGCCTGGATGCGGCCGTCCGCGTCGAAGCCGATGCGCCACTCGGCGTGGAACCCGTGCCGCTTGCCGGACATGGTCAGGTCCTGCGTCCGGTTGAGCCGGAACCGGACCGGCCGGCCGGTCAGCTTGGCGCCGAGCGCGGCGATGGCCGCGAACCCGTGCGGCTGCATCTCCTTGCCGCCGAAGCCGCCGCCCATCCGCAGGCACTGCACCGTCACCTCGTGGCTGGGCACGCCGAGCACGTGCGCGACGATCTCCTGGGTCTCCGAGGGGTGCTGGGTGCTGCTCTGGATGAACACCTGCCCGTTCTCGTCGATCTGGGCGAGAGCCGCATGGGTTTCCAGATAGAAGTGCTCCTGGCCGGCGAACTGGAACTCGCCGGTGAACACATGCACGGAGTCGGCGAATCCGGCGTCGGTGTCTCCCGCCAGCATCACCGGCTTGGCGCCGTGGTAGCTGTCGGCCGCGATCGCGTCCTGCAGCGTGACCAGGGAGGGCAGTTCGTCGATTTCCACCTCGACGGCCGCCGCGCCGAGCCGGGCCGACTCCAGGGTTTCGGCGAGCACCCAGGCGACCGCGTGGCCGTGGAACATGACCTCGTCGGGGAAGAGCGGCTCGTCGTGCTTCATCCCGGCGTCGTTGACGCCGGGCACGTCAGCACCGGTCAGGACGCGCACCACACCGGGCACGGCGAGCGCCGGCTCGGTGCGCAGCGCGGTGATCCGGCCGTGGGCCTTCATGACCTGGACCGGGTACGCGTGCAGGACGTCCTTGGTGCGCTGGACCAGGTCGTCGGTGTAGAGAGCGGTACCTGTGACGTGGAGGAAGGCGCTCTCGTGCGGCATCGATACGCCGACGACGGGCTTTTCGGGAATCTCGGACAAGTGGCTCATGACGGCACCGCCTCAGTGGTTTGCGCGTACAGCTTCAGCAGGCTCTGGCCGAGCATCGCGGATCGGTAGTCGGCGCTGGCGCGGTGGTCGTTCATCGGTGTGCCCTCGGCCCGCAGTACGGGGGCCGCGGCCTCGACGGTCTCCGCCGTCCACGGCTTGCCCTCCAGGGCCGCTTCGGTGGCCAGGGAGCGGATCGGAGTGGCGGCCACGCCGCCCAGGCCGATGCGTGCCGTACGGACGATGCCGTCCTGGATGTCGAGTGCGAAGGCGACGGCCACGCTGGAGATGTCGTCGAAACGCCGCTTGGCGATCTTGTGGAAGGCCACGACCGGCGACAGGGGCAGCGGGATGCGCACCGCACGGATCAGCTCGCCGGGACGGCGCACGCTCTGCCGGTAGCCGGTGAAGTAGTCGGTGAGCGGGACCTCCCGCTCGCCGTCGGCGTCGGCGAGCAGCACCGACGCCTCCAGCGCGAGCAGCACGGGCGGGCTGTCACCGATGGGCGATCCGGTACCCAGATTGCCGCCGAGGGTCGCCCCGTTGCGGATGAGCCGGGACGCGAACTGTGGAAACAGCTCTGCCAGCAGGGGGACGCTGCCATCGAGGCGGCGTTCGATCTCGGTGAGCGTCAGTGCCGCCCCGATCTCGATGTGGTCGGATGCGACCCGCAACTCCCGCATCTCGGACAGCCGGTCGACGGCGATCACACAACCCGCCCTGCGGGAACGGATGTTCACCTCGACGCCGAAGTCCGTGGAGCCGGCGACCACCACCGCGTCGGGCCGCTCGCGCAGCAGCCGCAGCGTCTCGGCCAGGGTGCCCTTCCGCAGGAACGCACTGCCGTCCTGGGTGTATTCGGTGGCAACCGGTGCGGGTGGCGACTGCTCGCGGCGCTGCGCCAGCGGGTCCTCGTCGGCGGGCGTACCGACGGCGAACGCGGCATCGCGGATCGGGCGGTAGCCGGTGCAACGGCACAGGTTTCCGCTCAGCGCGTGCAGATCGAAACCGTTCGGACCGTGCTCGGCGTCGCTGCTGTCGGCTGTGTCCGCCGTGTCCGCCGGGTGTGTCGACTCCGCGTGCGCACAGCGGTTGGGGCGGTAGTACTCGGCCGCCATGCTGCAGATGAACCCGGGTGTGCAGTAACCGCACTGGGAGCCGCCGCGGACCGCCATCTCCTCCTGTACCGGGTGCAGTTCGGGCGGAGTGCCGGCTCTGCCGGGGGTGGCGAGACCTTCGGAGGTGATGATCTCCTGGCCGTCCAGGGCCGCGGCCGGGACCAAGCAGGCGTTGACCGCCACCCAGTCGGTCGGCTTGTTCACGCCGGGCCGGGCCACCAGGACCGAACAGGCGCCGCACTCGCCCTCGGCACAGCCCTCCTTGGTGCCGGTGAGGCCGCGCTCGCGCAGGAAATCCAGCACCGTGGTGTGGGGTGCGGCCGGTGCGATCGGGGTTTCCTTCCCGTTCACCACGATTCGCGCCGCTACCATGACGGGCCTTCGTTTCGGGGCAGGGCAGGTCGATTCAGCATGTTTGCCACTTTCAGGCAGCTCTCTGTGTTCAGCCGCGCCGCGTAAGAGGGGCGGGCGCACAACGGCACGCGTCAGCGCTGTGCCGGGAAAAGGTGAGGGAAAAGCAGAGATGTGCCACGAAGGGGGCACATCAGAACGGCGTACTCAGCAGCCGTGCGCGACCTGACCCGGAGCCCAGACCGTAAGGCGGGCGAGGCGGGCCATATCAGAGCAGGTGTACATCTGCTGGTCGCCTCCTTCGGAAGTCATAGGTCTACTTCACCGAAAACTAGTGGTTGAAGTTACCGGGGTCAAGAGAAGTTGATCTTGGTTTTTGGATGACCGACCAGATCTCACGTGAAGGGAGGGCCTTCGGACAGGACTAGGTCCGCAGGCCCACCCCCCGTACGTCTTTCGCACGGACCGGTGCCGCCGATTGTTGCGCGGGGATGAAATCCCCAGGTCGCCGTGTTGGTTCCTTCCGGTGGCAAGAGACAACGGGAGGCACCAGTGGCGGACGCCGCGCAACAGGACAGCGTGCAGCAGGGCGGTGCGCCGGAGGCCGGGACAGCCGGGGCCGGGGCAGCCAGGGCCGGGGCTGCGCAGCGGCCGGGCTGGGCGCGGCGGATCGTCGGGTACGCCTGGCGGTACCGGCGCAATGTGCTGCTGGCCCTCGGGTCGTCGCTCGCCGGGATGGCCGTCATGGCGCTCGTCCCGCTGGTCACCAAGGTGATCATCGATGACGTCATCGGCAACGGCACGCGTTCCCTCGCTGTGTGGACGGGGCTGCTGATCGGCGCCGCCGTCGTCGTCTACGCCCTCACCTACGTCAGGCGCTACTACGGCGGACGCCTCGCGCTCGACGTCCAGCACGACCTCCGTACCGAGATGTACGGAACGATCATGAAGCTGGACGGGCGGCGGCAGGACGAGCTGTCCACCGGGCAGGTCATCGGCCGCGCCACCAGCGACCTCCAGCTCATCCAGGGGCTGCTCTTCATGCTGCCGATGACCCTCGGCAACGTGCTGCTGTTCGTGATCTCGCTGGTCATCATGGCCTGGCTCTCCCCGCTGCTCACCCTGATCGCCGTGGCCGTGGCGCCCGCCCTGTGGATCATCGCCAAGCGCAGCAGGACCCGGCTCTTCCCCGCCACCTGGTACGCCCAGGGGCAGGCGGCCGCCGTCGCGGGCGTCGTCGACGGAGCCGTCACCGGGGTCCGCGTGGTGAAGGGGTTCGGCCAGGAGGACCAGGAGACGGGCAAGATCCGTACGGTCAGCCGCAGGCTCTTCGCCGGGCGGCTGCGCACCATCAAGCTGAACTCCCGCTACACCCCGGCGCTCCAGGCCGTCCCCGCCCTCGGGCAGGTCGCGATGCTGGCGCTCGGCGGCTGGCTGGCCACCCGCGGTGAGATCACCCTCGGAACGTTCGTCGCCTTCTCCTCCTACCTGGCGCAGCTCGTCGGCCCGGTCCGGATGCTCGCCATGGTGCTCACCGTCGGCCAGCAGGCCCGCGCCGGTGTCGAGCGCGTCCTCGAACTGATCGACACCGAGCCGTCCATCGTGGACGGCACGAAGACGCTCCCGGCGGACGCCGAGGCCACCGTCGAGTTCGACGGAGTCTCCTTCGGGTACACCGACGACCGGCCCGTGCTCGACGGCTTCTCGCTGACCATCGCGCCGGGCGAGACCGTCGCCGTCGTCGGCTCGTCCGGCAGCGGCAAGTCCACCGTCTCGCTGCTCCTGCCGCGCTTCTACGACGTCTCGCACGGCGCCGTACTCATCGGCGGCCACGACGTACGCGAACTGACCCTTGAATCGCTGCGGTCCGCCATCGGTCTCGTGCCCGAGGACAGCTTCCTGTTCTCCGACACCGTCCGCGCCAACATCGCCTACGGCTTCCCCGACGCCACCGAAGAGCAGATCCGCACCGCTGCGCGCGCCGCCCAGGCCGACCGCTTCATCGCCGAGCTGCCCGCCGGATACGACACCACCGTCGGCGAGCATGGCCTCACCCTCTCCGGCGGCCAGCGCCAGCGCATCGCGCTCGCCCGCGCCATCCTCACCGACCCCAGGCTGCTCCTCCTCGACGACGCGACGTCCGCCGTGGACGCCCGCGTCGAGCACGAGATCCACGAGGCGCTGCGCGGGGTCATGGCGGGCCGGACCACGCTGCTCATCGCGCACCGCCGCTCCACCCTCAACCTCGCCGACCGGATCGCGGTCATCGAAGGGGGCCGGCTCGCCGACATCGGTACGCACGCGGAGCTGGAGGAGCGCTCGGCGCTCTACCGGCAGCTGCTGACTGACCCGGACGAGCTGGGCGGCGTATCGCCGGGCCACACCGGGCCCGCGGCGGACGAGCCCGAGGACACCTCCGTACGAGCGGAGCTGGACGCCGAGTTCGACGTGGAGCGGGGCATCACCCCGCAGCTCTGGGTGCGCAACGAGGCCCCAGGCACCGGCACCAGCGCCGAAACCGACGGCGCGCCCGCCCCCGGCGGGATGCCCGCGACGCCCGAACTCCTCGCCCAGGTCGCGGCGTTGCCGCCCGCCACGGACACCCCGGACGTGGACGAGGCGCACGCCGTCGCCGCCGAGACCTCGTACGGGCTGCGCCGGCTGCTGCGCGGCTTCGGGCCCGTCCTGCTCATCAGCCTGTTCCTGGTCGCGGTCGACGCGGGCATGGGGCTGCTGCTCCCCGTACTGATCCGGCACGGCATCGACCAGGGCGTCACCCGGCTCGCCACCGGCGCGGTGTGGACGGCGGCCGGGCTCGGCCTGGTCACCGTGGCCGTCCAGTGGCTGGCGCAGACCGGCGAGACCCGGATGACCGGGCGTACCGGCGAGCGCGTCCTCTACACCCTGCGCCTCAAGATCTTCGCGCAGCTCCAGCGGCTCGGCCTCGACTACTACGAGCGCGAGCTGACCGGCCGGATCATGACCAGGATGACCACGGACGTGGACGCGCTCTCCACCTTCCTGCAGACCGGCCTGGTCACCGCGTTCGTCTCGGTCGTCACCTTCTTCGGCATCCTCGTGGTGCTGTTCGTGATCGATGTGCAGCTGGCGCTTGTCGTCTTCGCGACGCTGCCGTTCCTGGCCGTCGCCACGTACTTCTTCCGCAAGAAGAGCGTCCAGGCGTACGAGCTGGCGCGCGAACGGGTCTCCGTCGTCAACGCCGACCTCCAGGAATCCGTCTCCGGGCTGCGGATCGTCCAGGCGTTCCGCCGCGAGTCCACCGGCGTGGGCCGCTTCGCCGGCCGCAGCGACCACTACCGGCAGGCGCGGGTGCGCGGCCAGTGGCTGATCTCCGTCTACTTCCCGTTCGTCCAGCTGCTGTCGTCGGTGGCCGCGGCCTCCGTGCTGATCGTCGGCTCCCACCGGATCGAGGCCGGCACCCTCACCACGGGTGCCCTGGTCGCGTACCTCCTGTACATCGACCTGTTCTTCGCCCCCGTGCAGCAGCTGTCCCAGGTCTTCGACGGCTACCAGCAGGCCACCGTCTCGCTCAAGCGCATCCAGGAGCTGCTCACCGAACCCACGTCGACCGAGGCGAGCGCGGTGCCGCTGGAGGTCCCCGCGCTCCGCGGCGACCTCGCCTTCGAGGGCGTCTCGTTCGCGTACGGCCAGGCCGAAGGGCCCGACGGGCCCGCTGAGCCCGGGGCGGCGCTGAGCGGCATCGATCTGCGGATCCCGGCCGGGCAGACGGTCGCCTTCGTCGGGGAGACCGGCGCCGGCAAGTCCACGCTGGTCAAGCTGGTCGCACGGTTCTACGACCCGACAGCGGGCCGGGTCACGGCCGACGGCATCGATCTGCGGGACATGGACATGACGGCCTACCGGCACCGGCTCGGGGTCGTCCCGCAGGAGGCGTACCTCTTCGCGGGTACGGTCCGCGACGCCATCGCGTACGGGCGGACGGACGCGACCGACGCCGAGGTCGAGGCGGCGGCGCGGGCGGTCGGCGCGCACGACATGATCGCGACCCTGGAGGGCGGCTACCTCCACGAGGTGGCCGAGCGCGGCCGTAACCTCTCGGCGGGTCAGCGCCAGCTGATCGCGCTGGCCCGCGCCGAGCTGGTCGACCCGGACATCCTGCTGCTCGACGAGGCGACGGCCGCACTCGACCTGGCGTCCGAGGCCCAGGTCAACCAGGCCACGGACCGGATCGCCGGTCGGCGGACCACACTGGTCGTCGCCCACCGGCTGACCACCGCGGCACGGGCGGACCGGGTGGTGGTGATGGACCACGGCCGGGTGGTCGAGGACGGCACGCACGAGGAGCTGCTGGCCCTGGACGGCAGCTACGCACGGCTCTGGCGGACCTTCGTGGGGGAGCCCGCCGAGGTGCGGGCGTAGGGCCTCTCCCTGGGCCCGGTCCCTTCCCGGAGAGTTCCGGCCCCTCGCCGGAACGGGGGAGGGGCCGGGCCCTCGTGAAGATGCTGTGAGTGCGGGATGAGAGCGTTACCGGGGCCGCACGTCCGCCGCCGGGACAACTTTTCCTCCCGTTCGGCCCTCTTCCATGCCGGGATGTGCAGCCCCGACAGCGCACAGACCGGAAGCGGGAGCTGAGATACGGTGCCGACGATCAGCCAGCGGATGCACTTGGTGCTGCTCACCGCCTGGACGGTGCTGTGGTTCGCCGTGGTGGAGCCGCACGGCGGCTTCTCCTGGCACTATCTGCACACCGGCGGCGAGCTGATCTACCAGGACCCCGGTGGCACCGGCGGGCTCAACCTGTACGCCCACCATCCCGAGCTCCAGATGGGCCCGGTCAGCTTCCTCGTCGCCGGACTGTTCAACCCGTTCCCGGAAGCCACCGGCCAGTTCCTCGCCGCCGCGCTGATGTCCCTGCTCGGCCTGGTCATCGTCGTCCTGGCCGGGCGCAGCGCGGCGCACCATCTGCTGGGCACCGGCACCAACCACCAGCGGCTGCGCCAGCGGGTGCTGATCGCCGGGCTCGCCTTCATCCCGATGTGGATCGAGGTCGCGGTCCGCTTCGGGCACCTGGACGACGTACTCGCGCTGTTCTTCACCGCACTCGCGGTCCGGGCCGTCACCCGGGGCAGCCCGGCCATGACCGGCGCCTTCCTCGCCCTGGCGATGGACTCCAAACCCACCGCGCTGGCCTTCCTCCCGCTGCTGCTGGCCCTGCCCCGGCGGCACTGGCTGCGGGCCGCCCTGTGGTGTGCGGGCCTGGTGGCGGTCGCCTGGCTGCCGTTCTTCGTCGGCGACCCGCAGTCCTTCGCCGCGGCCAAGTTCGCCATCCCGAACCATCCGGCTTCCGCCCTGCGCTGGCTCGGGGTCGGCGATCCGGAGACGCCCGGCTGGGACCGGCCGGCGCAGGCCGCGCTCGGCCTGGTGCTGGGCACGGTGGCGGTCTGGCGGGGCCGCTGGCCCGCGGTGGTCCTGCTCGGTGCCAACGCCCGGATCGTGCTCGACCCGAGCGTCTACACGTACTACACGGCGTCGGTGCTGCTCGGCACCCTGCTGTGGGACGTCATCGGGCAGCGCCGGCTGGTGCCGTGGTGGAGCTGGCTGGCACTGCTGACGCTGTACGGCAGTGTCTTCGTCGTCCCGGACGACGCCATGCGCGGGCTGCTGCGGCTGGGGTTCGTGGCGGTGTCCACGGCGTATGTGCTGCTGTGGCCGGTCCGCGAGCGCGGCGGCCGGGGCGGGGTCCGCGGCCGCCGCAGACCCCGTGCCCGTGCGGCGGTTCCACTGGCGGACGCGGGCCGGTGACGGCTCCGCCCGTGCACGACGGGTGCTGCGGCCCGTCAACAGAACGTGGCCCGTAACGGATGGCGTGGGTTGCACCGAACCTGTCACCCTCTGTCCGCTTCTGTGGCGCAACCAGCGGACTGTCCCATGCGTCCGTACACACATACGCCCACGCGGCCGAAGGGGAAGAAGTGTTCGAGTTGTGGCGAAAGCCGGAGTGCGGGCCGGAGCACGAGTCCGTACGGGTACCCGCACGCGGCCCGGGGGCCGGCCGCTGGGCCGCCGGTCTGACGGCGGCGGCCGCGGTGGCGCTCGCCCTGGTGGTGCCGGGCGCTCACCCGGCGAGCGCCGCCTCCGGCTGCCCCGGGCACGAGGTCAGGTCCGTGGGCTTCGCCACGGGCCGGCTCCAGGTCTACCGGACCGGCCAGTACGTCTGCGCCGTCACCCTCGCCAAGAAGCCGGGCGCCAGGAGGCAGATGTCCGTCCAGCTCCAGGTCCGCGGCGGCCGGCCGGTCGCCGACAGCGGGCGGTTCACCCGTCTGGCGGGTCCGGTGAGGGTCCGTGCGGCGAACCGCTGTGTCCGGGCCGTGGGCGCGGTCTCCGGCAAGAAGGGGGCATCGGGCTGGTTCCTGTGCTGAGCGGCTGATCTCCCCCGATGGTCAACTGGGTCTGGCGTGCTTGGTGTTACCCCGGCTAGGTTCGCGGCTACTCGTTGTGATCCCCAGGGGAGGGCTGAATGCGCAAGGCGCTCAGATGGCTGCTCGCGACAGTGGTGCTCATAGGCACCTTGAGTGCGGCGGGGGCATCAGCCGGTGCGGCCACCGCCGCAGGACCGGACAGCACGGACATCGAGGCCCGGATCCTCGCGATTCCCGGCATGAGCCTCATCGAGGAGAAGCCCTACCCGGGCTACCGCTTCTTCGTTCTCCAGTACACGCAGCCCATCGACCACCGCCACCCGTCGGACGGCACCTTCAACCAGCGCTTCACCCTGCTGCACAAGGACACCAGCCGGCCGACCGTGTTCTACACCGGCGGGTACAACGTCTCCACCACGCCCAGCCGCACCGAGCCGACCCGCATCGTCGACGGCAACCAGGTGTCACTGGAGTACCGCTACTTCACGCCGTCCAGGCCGCAGCCCGCCGACTGGTCCAAGCTGGACATCTGGCAGGCCGCCAGCGACCAGCACCGGCTGTTCACGGCGCTCAAGAAGATCTACACCCGGAACTGGCTGACCACCGGCGGTTCCAAGGGCGGTATGACGGCCACCTACTACGAGCGCTACTACCCGAAGGACATGGACGGGGTCGTCGCGTATGTGGCGCCCGACGACGTCGTCAACAACGAGGACTCGGCGTACGACCGGTTCCTGAGCACCGTCGGCACCAAGGAGTGCCGCGACCGGCTGGAGGGCGTCCAGCGTGAGGCGCTCATCCGGCGCGGACCGCTGGAGAAGATGTACGCCCAGTACGCCAAGGACAACGGCTACACCTTCAGCACCGTCGGGTCGCTCGACAAGGCGTACGAGGCCGTGGTGCTCGACTACATCTGGGGCTTCTGGCAGTACAGCCTGCTCTCCGACTGCGACACCGTCCCCGCCGACGCCCCGCACGCCACCGACCAGGCGATCTGGGACTCCGTCGACACGATCTCCGGGTTCTCCTTCTACACCGACCAGGGGCTTGAGGCGTACACGCCGTACTACTACCAGGCGGGCACCCAGCTCGGCTCGCCGGACATCCAGCAGCCCTGGCTCGGCAAGCTGAGCCGCTACGGCTACCAGCCGCCGCGGCACTTCGTACCCAGCTCCATCCCGATGCGCTTCCAGCCGGGTGTGATGGCCGACGTGGACAACTGGGTGAAGCACCACGCCGACCACATGCTGTACGTGTACGGGCAGAACGACCCCTGGGGCGCGGAGCGCTTCAGCGTCGGCAAGCACCCGCACGACAGTTACGTCTTCACCGCGCCCGGGATGAACCACGGCGCGAACGTCGACGGCCTCGCCCCGGCCGAGAAGGCGCAGGCCACCGCGCGCATCCTGGCCTGGGCCGGGGTCGCCCCGGCGGCCGTGCAGGCCGACCCGCGACGGGCCGAACCACTCGCCCCGTACGACGCGACGCTCGACCGCAGGAGCCTGGAGCGCGAACGGTCCCTGCGGCCGTGACCCCCGGCCCCGGCCGGTAACCGCCCCTCCAGCGAGGCCGGTTGAACTGTGCCCGCCGCGAACTCCCGCGGCGGGCACAGTCATTGCGGGCCGGCGGCGGCTCAGTACGTCAGGCCGTGGCCCACCGGATACAGCACCTTCGTGGGATCGTCCGCACGCTGCACGGGGACCGGCAGCAGACCGCGCGGCGCGACCCGGCCCGCGATCACCCGTGCCGCCGCCCGGAGTTCGACGTCCGTCCAGCTGTACGTGGCGAGCGAGGCCCGGACACCGGAGAGCTCCGCGATGTCGTACGGATTGCGGATCGCGATCTGCACCACCGGGACCTTGGTGGCGACCAGCGCCGCCACCAGCTTGGACTGCGCGTCGCCCGCGGCCACGTCGTAGGTCCCGATGATCACGGCGTCCTTGCCCGCCGCCGCGGCCACCGCGCTGTCGATCAGGGCGGCGGTGGGCGCGGTACCGGTCGAGAGCACCGTGGTGGTGAAGCCGAGACCGGTCAGCTCCTTGCCGAGCACGGTCGTCGGCGGGCCCGTCGTCCCCGAGGGCGACGCCGGGTCGGCGCCGACGATCAGCAGGCTCCTGGCACTGCGCCGGGAGAGCGGCAGCAGCCGGTCCTCGTTCACCAGGAGGGTGGTGGTCCGCTCGGCGATCCGGTCGGCCGACTCCAGATGGGAGTGGATGCCGACCGTCCGGTCCACCCGGACGTCGGCCACGTACGGGCTGCTGAAGAGCGCGCGCCGGTCCTTGAGCCGCAGGATCCGCAGGATCGATTCGTCCAGCCGCTCCTCGGTGAGCTCCCCGCTCTTCACCGCGCCGAGCACCGCGTGCCAGGCGGTGTCGAGGTCCGGCGGGTTCAGCAGCTGGTCGACGCCGGCCTTGAGCGCCAGCACCGGCACCCGGTCGTCGCCGTACTTGTCCCGTACGCCCTGCATCCCCAGCGAGTCGGTGACGACGACGCCGTCGTACCCCAGCTCCTCGCGGAGGATGCCGGTGAGGATCGGCCGCGACAGGGTGGCCGGGTCGTTGCTCGGGTCCAGCGCGGGGAACTGGATGTGAGCCGTCATGATCGCGTCGATCCCGGCGGCGACGGCGGCCTTGAAGGGCGGCGCGTCGATACTCTCCCACTGCTCGCGGGTGTGCGTGATGACCGGGATGCCGGTGTGGCTGTCGACCGCCGTGTCGCCGTGGCCGGGGAAGTGCTTGGCGGTGGCGGCGACCTGCGAGCTCTGGTAACCCTGCACCTCGGCGGCCACCAGCCGGGCCACGGCGGCCGGTTCGGAGCCGAAGGAGCGGACCCCGATGACCGGGTTGGCGGGGTTGACGTTGACGTCGGCGTCCGTCGAGTAGTCCTGCCGGATGCCGATCGCCCGCAGTTCGGCCCCGGAGATCCGGCCGACCGTACGGACGTCCTCGCGCGAGCGCCCGGCCCCGAGCGCCATCGCGCCGGGGAAGAGCGTGGCCGGGTAGCCCACCCGGCAGACGATGCCGTGCTCCTGGTCGGTGGCGATCAGCAGCGGTACGGGGGTGGGCTGGGCGAGACCGGCGCGCTGGATGCCGTTGGAGAGGGAGGTGATCTGGTGCGGGTCGCGGGTGTTGTGCGCCCAGCTGAAGTAGATGATGCCGCCGACGTGGTACTTCGCGATCAGCTCGGCGGCGGTGCGGACGCCGATCTCTTTCAGGTTGGCGTCGATGTCGGCCTGGTCGGGCGCGGTGGCGGAGTGTCCGTACACCCGCATCACGAAGAGCTGGCCGACCTTCTCCTCGATGCTCATACGGCCGATGAGCTTCTTGAGCTGCCGGTCGCGACCACTGGGGTCAGGGCCGGGGCGGTGGGGATCGGCGTGTGCGGTGGCTCCCGTGGCTGCTGTGGCGACCGCGGCTGCGGTAGCGGTGAGCAGGGAGCGTCTGGAGGTGCGGTACTGCACTGGTGCCCCTTCCGGCCATGCTGCGCAAGGAATCTGAAGGAAACTTTCCAGCAGCACCGATATCCGGAAACTAACTGTCAGGTCAAGGGTGTAGGACGGATCGGAGCGGCATTGGCCCGTTTGGCAGCAAGACGGCCCGGCCCGGGCGCGGACCGCCCGCCACGGCGGTGACGGAGGTCTGGGCCCGGGCCGGGCCGTGGTGCGGGTGGCGGGCTGTCCGGCGGTAACGCCACCCGTACGGTCAGGCCCCGCCCCCGGCCACCAGCCGCTCCAGGTACTCCCGGCCCGCCGTCAGCATCCCCGGCAGCTCGGCCGCCTGCGGATACCAGCGCTTCTCGTACTCCCAGCAGAGCCAGCCCTGGTCCGGCGCCAGCAGATCCACGCACTCGCCCAGCGGCAGCACCCCGGCGCCGAGCGCCAGCGGGGTGGTGTCCTCGGCCGATGCGATGTCCTTGACCTGTGCGTAGCCGAGGTGCGGCGCGAGGACGGCATGGCTGGCCGCCGGGGACTCGCCGCCCAGCCAGGTGTGCATCACGTCCCAGAGCGCACCGACGTTCCGGTGGCCGACCGGGCCGAGCACCCGGGCCGCGTCGGCGCCCGTACGGTGCGAGTCATGGGTCTCCAGCAGGATCCGTACGCCCTTGTCGGCGGCGACCTCGGCGGCCGTTCCCAGCCTGCGGGCGGCTGCCGCGTCGGCCTCGGCCGGCTCCTGGCCGCCGCCGCCGGGGAAGACGCGGACGAACGGGGCGCCGAGGTCGGCGGCGAGGAAGACGAGTTCGGCGAGGTCGCCCTCGATCTCCTTGTCGTCGCCGGGCGCGGCCACCCGTACGTATCCGGCCACCCCGAGGATCTCGACGCCGCCGCGGGCGAACTCCTCGGCCGCCGCGGCCCGTTCCCGCAGTCCGGTGCCGGGGTGCAGCGCCTCCTCGGCGTGGGCGCGCAGTTCGACCCCCTGGTAGCCGCTGTCCGCTGCGAGCCGCACCACGTCAGGGACGGTGATTCCTGGCACCCCGAGGGTGGAGAAGGCGAATTTCAACGGACTGTTCCTTCCTGAAGGCTGAGAGCTGCTGATGCCAGCACATCATTGGCGCACCCGGCGCTTTCCCGGTAGCCCGCCTCGCGGGCGGGGCCGCTCACCGCCCCGGCCGGCGCACGGCGGGCCCGGTCACCGCCCGGGCGGAGCCGTCGACGCGCGGGTCACCAGTTCGCCGCCTATCACCGCGACACCTCCCTTCGGCACCGCCTCGCGGCCCATGGCCAGCCGCCCGGCCCGCGCCCCCGCCTCGTGCAGCGGCAGCCGCACCGTCGTCAGCGCCGGTACCGCGTCCACCGAGAACGGCAGATCGTCGAAACCGGCCACCGAGACGTCATCGGGAATCCGCAGCCCCTGCTCCCGCAGCGCCGCGCACGCCCCCAGCGCCACCGTGTCGTTCGCCGCCACGATCGCCGTCAACCCCGGCTCCCTGCTGAGCAGTTCGAGGGTGGCGTGGTAGCCGGAGCGGCGGTCGTACGGGCCGTGGACCGTGAGCGCCGCCCGGCCGTCGGGCAGCCCGGCAGCCGCCATGGCCAGCCGGTGTCCCTCCAGGCGGTCGCGGGTCGTCGTCCGTTCGGCGGGACCGGCCACGTAGCCGATCCGCCGGTGCCCCAGGCTCAGCAGATGCTCGGTGAGCCGCTGTCCGCCGCCCCGGTTGTCGAAGGGCAGCGCGGCCACCGCGGACTCGCTGCCGGGGATCGACGGGCGCCCGCAGAGCACCACACGTGTCCCCGCGCCGGTGAGTTTCGCGAGCTTCGCGGAGACCGCGGCGGTGTGCTCCGGGTCCTCGATGGCGCCGCCGGTCAGCACGACCGCGGCGGCGCGCTGGCGCTGGAGGAGCGTGAGATAGGTGAGTTCGCGCTCCGGGGAGCCGCCGGTGTTGCAGACGACGGCCAGCTTCTCACCGCCCGCGCGCCCACTGCCCTCCTGGCCGCTGATCTCCGACTGGGCCGCGCCCGCCATGATGCCGAAGAACGGGTCGGCGATGTCGTTGACCAGGATGCCGACCAGGTCGGACGTGGCGGCGGCGAGTGAGCTCGCCGGGCCGTTCAGTACGTAGTCCAGCTCGTCCACGGCCGCCAGTACGCGCTCCCGGGTGGCCGCCGCCACCGGGTAGTTGCCGTTGAGTACCCGGGACACCGTCGCCGGGGACACCCGTGCGCGGGCCGCGACATCCGAGAGGGTCGCCGTCATGTCTGCCTCCGTGCCACTCGCCCGCATCTCCTGCCATGTGTGTCATGTGATCCCGGCCGGTGCGCGTGCCCGCGCCTCTTGCCGGGGCCTCCTGCTCGCGCCTCTTGCCCGTGCCTCTTGTCGGGGCCGGTCTGCGCAGGTTAGCTTCATAGCGCGTAGAAAGCGCTTGCTATTGCTGAGTGTACGACCGTGTGGAGGGATCTTTCGTGACACGTAAGACAGTGCGGATCGCCATGAACGGCGTGACCGGCCGGATGGGCTACCGCCAGCACCTGGTCCGCTCCCTCCTCGCGATCCGCGAGGAGGGCGGCCTGGACCTCGGCGACGGCACGGTGCTCTGGCCCGAGATCGTCCTGGTCGGCCGGCGTGAGCACGCCCTCCGGGCGATGGCCGAGAAGCACGGGCTCGACCAGTGGTCCACCGACCTCGACGCCGTCCTGGCCGACCCGGCTGTCGACATCTACTTCGACGCCCAGGTCACGTCCGCCCGCGAAGAGGCACTGCGCAAGGCCATCGCCGCCGGGAAGCACATCTACACCGAGAAGCCGACCGCCACCGGCCTCGACGGTGCGCTGGAGCTGGCGCGGCTGGCGGAGGCCGCCGGGATCAAGCACGGCGTCGTCCAGGACAAGCTGTTCCTGCCGGGCCTGCTGAAGCTCAAGCGGCTCATCGACGGCGGCTTCTTCGGGAAGATCCTCTCCATCCGGGGCGAGTTCGGCTACTGGGTCTTCGAGGGTGACTGGCAGGAGGCCCAGCGCCCGTCGTGGAACTACCGCGCGGAGGACGGCGGCGGCATCGTCGTGGACATGTTCCCGCACTGGGAGTACGTCCTGCACGAGCTGTTCGGCCGCGTCACCTCCGTACAGGCGCTCACCGCCACGCACATCCCGCAGCGCTGGGACGAGCGGTCCGAGCCGTACGAGGCGACCGCCGACGACTCCGCGTACGGCATCTTCCAGCTGGAGAGCGGCGCGGTCGCCCAGATCAACTCCTCCTGGGCGGTGCGGGTCAACCGCGACGAGCTGGTCGAGTTCCAGGTCGACGGAACGGAGGGCTCGGCTGTCGCGGGTCTGCGCAACTGCCGTGTGCAGCACCGCAGTTCCACCCCGAAGCCGGTCTGGAACCCGGACCTGCCCGCGACCCACTCGTTCCGCGACCAGTGGCAGGAGGTCCCGGACAACGGCGACTTCGGTAACGGCTTCAAGGTGCAGTGGGAGCTGTTCCTGCGCCACATCGTGCTCGACGAGCCGTACCACTGGGACCTGCTGGCCGGTGCGCGCGGTGTGCAGCTCGCCGAGCTGGGGCTGAAGTCCTCCGCCGAGGGCCGCCGTCTCGACGTTCCGGAGATCTCCCTGTGACGATCATGCTTCCGGGCACGGGCACGGGCACGGGCACGGGTGCGGGCGGTACGTACGCCTACACGCCCCGCGCCGAACCCGCCGCGTTCACCGTCGGCGGTGCGCCGCTCGCCTCCCGTACGGTCTTCTCCGCCGCGCACGTCGTCGCCGACCCGTACGCCGATGTCTCGCCGGACGGGCCGCCCGCCGTCGACTGGGACGCCACCCTCGCCTTCCGCCGCCACCTCTGGTCCCACGGGCTCGGCGTGGCGGAGGCCATGGATACCGCGCAGCGCGGCATGGGCCTGGACTGGCCGGTCGCGGCGGAGCTGATCCGCCGGTCGGCGGCCGAGGCCAGGCCGGCAGGCGGGGCCATCGCCTGCGGTGTCGGCACCGACCAGCTCCCGCCCGGCGAAGTGACGCTGCAGCAGGTCGCCGACGCGTACGAGGAGCAGCTCGCCGTCGTCGAGGAGACCGGCGCGCAGGCGATCCTGATGGCCTCGCGCGGGCTCGCGGCCGCGGCCAAGAGCCCAGACGACTACCTGGAGATCTACGGTCAACTGCTGCGCCAGAGCACGGAGCCGGTGATACTGCACTGGCTCGGCCCGATGTTCGACCCGGCGCTCGACGGCTACTGGGGATCACCGGACCTGGACGCCGCGACCGGGACCTTCCTGGAGGTCATCGCGGCCCACCCGGACAAGGTGGACGGCATCAAGGTGTCGCTGCTCGACGCCCGGCGCGAGGTGGAGCTGCGCCGCAGGCTCCCCGACGGGGTCCGCTGCTACACCGGGGACGACTTCAACTACCCCGAGCTGATCGCGGGCGACGAGCGCGGCTTCAGCCACGCCCTGCTCGGCATCTTCGACCCGCTCGGCCCGCTGGCCGCCGAGGCGGTCCGCGTCCTCGACACCGGGGACAGCCAGGGATTCCGCGACATCCTCGACCCCACGGTCGAGCTGTCCCGCCATCTCTTCCAGACCCCGACCCGCTTCTACAAGACGGGCGTGGTCTTCCTCGCCTGGCTGGCCGGGCACCAGTCGCACTTCACGATGGTGGGCGGCCTCCAGTCGGCGCGCTCGCTGCCGCACCTGGCGCGGGCGTACGAACTGGCCGACCGCCTCGGCCTGTTCCCCGACCCGGCGCTCGCGGAGAGCCGGATGAAGTCCCTGCTCAGTGTGTACGGAGTCGCTCAGTGACCGCAGACCTCGCCCGCTTCAGCATCAACCAGATGACCGTGAAGCAGCTCGGCCTTCCCGAACTCGTCGCCGCCTGCACCGACCTGGGTGTTCCGGGGGTCGGTCTCTGGCGTGAACCGGTCCAGCAGTACGGGGTGGAGGCGGCAGCCGCACTCGTACGGGACGCGGGCCTGAGCGTCACCACCCTCTGCCGGGGCGGGTTCCTCACCGCGACCGGTCCGGCCGAGCGGGCGGCGGCGCTGGCGGACAACCGTACGGCGGTCGACGAGGCCGTGACGCTGGGTACGGACACGCTGGTGCTGGTCTCGGGCGGCCTTCCGGCGGGCTCGAAGGACCTGCACGGCGCACGCGAGCGGATCGCGGACGCGCTGGCCGAACTGGGACCGTACGCGGCCGAGCGCGGGGTGCGCCTCGCGATCGAACCGCTGCACCCGATGTTCTCCGCTGACCGCTGCGTGGTCTCGACCCTGACCCAGGCCCTGGACCTGGCAGAACGCTTCCCGGCCGACCAGGTGGGCGTCGCCGTGGACACGTACCACATCTGGTGGGACGACCAGGCTCCCGCGCAGGTGGCCCGGGCGGGCGCGGGCGGCCGCATCTGCACGTTCCAGCTGGCGGACTGGACCACCCCGCTGCCGGCGGGCGTCCTGAACGGCCGTGGCCAGATCGGCGACGGGTCGGTCGACATGCGGGAGTGGCGGGAGCGGGTGGACGCGGCAGGGTATACGGGACCGGTCGAAGTGGAGC
Organism: Streptomyces sp. NBC_00466; assembly: GCF_041433995.1. Taxonomy (NCBI): domain Bacteria; kingdom Bacillati; phylum Actinomycetota; class Actinomycetes; order Kitasatosporales; family Streptomycetaceae; genus Streptomyces; species Streptomyces sp. NBC_00466. The sequence goes on from NZ_CP107896.1 coordinate 4,696,599, forward strand.
TGTTCAACGAGGAGCTGTGGGCGCGGGACGGCGTGGAACTGCTGCGCGAGACGGCTGAGCGGTTCGTGCGGTACGCGCTGTAGCGGCCGCGGGCCGGAATCACACCTGAGCCGGCGCCGCGGTAACGCGAAGGGGCACAGCGAGAAGGGCGACCGCCTGACTGGTCGCCCTTCTCGCTGTGCCCCCTTTGCTGTGCTTCTCCCTCGCACCGCTCGCACTGTCCGGATTTCGTCGGTCATCCGATAAACCTGATGCGGAGCGAGATCGCTGCATCGAAGTAACTCGGCCGTCTCTCCATGTGGGTTGGGTGAACAGGCCGTTACCGTTCTCGTGGATCTGGACGGATTCCCTGCGATTCACCCCCTTCGTTCCTCTTTCATCGGTCGGCGTACGCGCGCCGACCACCGCCGCCGCAAAGGAGAACCCGCCTGATGACCGTTGAGACCGGCCAGGAAGCAGAGCTGGAGCCGTCCGGGCAGTCCGCCCTGAGTACTGCCGCCGCCCGCAACCTCGCCACCACGGCCAAGTCCGCCCCGCAGATGCAGGAGATCACCTCGCGGTGGCTGCTGCGGATGCTCCCCTGGGTGGAGACCAAGGGCGGCACCTACCGGGTGAACCGCCGTCTGAGCTACACCGTCGGCGACGGAGTCATCGACTTCGTCCAGGACGGTGCCGGGGTCCGGGTGATCCCCCGCGAGCTGGGCGAACTGGCCCTGCTGCGCGGCTTCGACGATGTCGGCGTGCTGACCGCGATCGCCGACCGGTGCGTCCAGCGCGACTTCCGCGCGGGCGAGGTGCTGGTCGAGCGGGGGAACCTCGCCGAGCAGATCCACCTGGTCGCCCACGGCCGGATCAAGCAGACCTCCGCGGGCAAGTACGGCGACGAGGTCTCCGTCGCGCTGCTCGCCGACGGTGACCGGTTCGGCGAGAACGCCCTGCTGGACACCGACGCGAGGTGGGACTACACAGCCACTGCCGAGACCTCCGGCACCGTGCTCACCCTGTCCCGCGCGGACTTCGACGCCGTGGTTGCCGGCGCGCCGGGTCTCCAGGCCCACCTCCAGCAGTTCGGTTCGCTCGCACTCCGCCCGCAGACCCGGCACGGCGAGGCAGAGATCGCGATGTCGGCGGGCCACACCGGCGAAGCCCAGCTGCCGGGTGCCTTCGTCGACTACGAGCTCAACCCGCGCGAGTACGAACTCTCCGTGGCGCAGACGGTCCTGCGCGTCCATACGAGGGTCGCCGACCTCTTCAACGGGCCGATGAACCAGACCGAGGAGCAACTGAGGCTCACCGTCGAGGCGTTGCGGGAGCGCCAGGAGCACGAGCTGATCAACAACCGGGAGTTCGGTCTGCTCCACAACGCCGCCTTCAAGCAGCGGATCCAGACCCAGTCCGGCCCGCCCACCCCGGACGACCTCGACGAGCTGCTCTGCCGCCGCCGGGGCACCAAGCTCTTCCTCGCCCATCCCCGGACGATCGCGGCGATCGGGCGTGGGTTCAACGCGTGCGGGCTCTATCCGGACCACGTCGACCTCGGCGGCCAGCAGGTGCCGGCCTGGCGCGGGGTTCCGATCCTGCCCTGCAACAAGATCCCCATCAGCAAGGACAACACCAGCTCGATCCTCGCCATGCGCACCGGTGAGGACAACCAGGGCGTCATCGGTCTCCACCAGACCGGCCTGCCGGAGGAATACGAGCCGGGGCTTTCGGTGCGCTTCATGGGCATGAACGAGCAGGCGATCATCTCGTACCTGGTCACCACCTACTACTCCGCCGCCGTCCTGCTGCCCGATGCGCTCGGTGTGCTGGAGAACGTGCAGATCGCCCACCGGGCCTAGCGCCCCTGGCGCCCCCACCGGCCCTATCGTCTCTGGTGCCTCTGGCGCCCGCGCGGCCCACCCACCTGACCAAGGAGCTACGGATGCCCGACCCCGGGCCTTCACTTCTGCAGCCGAGCGCTGCTCTGCAACGGATCCTGTGCGGCCCCAGCGGTCTGGGCACGGCGGGCCTGCACCTGGGACGGCGCGCGGAACCTCCGGCTCCTGCCGGGCCGGGGACCGGGCCCGGGACCGGGTCCGAATCCGGGGCACCGGAGGAGGGCACACCGATCCCGGGCCTCTACTACCACCCGGTGGCGCCCCCCGACCCGGCGCGGGTGGAGGAGGTCAGCAAGCGGATCAAGGTGTGGGCGGTGGACGAGGTCGAGGCGTACCCCCCGGAGTGGGAGGACCAGTTCGACGGCTTCTCCGTCGGCCGCTACATGGTCGCCTGCCACCCGGACGCGCCCACCGTCGACCATCTGATGGTCGCCACCCGGCTGATGGTCGCCGAGAACGCGGTCGACGACTGCTACTGCGAGGACCACGGCGGCTCACCCGTCGGACTCGGCAGCCGTCTCCTGCTGGCCCACACGGCTCTGGACCCCCTGCACACGACGCAGGAGTACGCGCCGGAGTGGGTGGAGTCGCTCCAGTCGGACGCGCCCCGGCGCGCCTACCGCTCCGCCATGGAGTACTTCAACCAGCAGGCCACCCCCTCGCAGACCGACCGGTACCGGCACGACATGGCCCGGCTGCACCTGGGCTATCTCGCCGAGGCCGCGTGGGCCCAGGCGGATCACGTACCCGAGGTGTGGGAGTACCTGGCGATGCGCCAGTTCAACAACTTCCGCCCCTGCCCCACCATCACCGACACCGTCGGCGGCTACGAACTCCCCGCTGACCTGCACGCCCAGCCGGCCATGCAGCGGGTCATCGCGCTCGCGGGCAACGCCACCACGATCGTCAACGACCTGTACTCGTACACCAAGGAGCTCAACAGTCCCGGCAGGCATCTGAACCTGCCCGTGGTGATCGCCGAACGGGAGGGTGTCTCCGACCGGGACGCCTATCTGAAGGCGGTCGAGGTCCACAACGACCTCATGCACGGCTTCGAAAGCGAAGCCGCAGCGCTGGCAGCCGAGTGCCCCGTCCCGAGCGTGCTGCGTTTCCTCCGGGGAGTGGCCGCGTGGGTCGACGGCAACCACTACTGGCACCAGACCAACACCTACCGATACAGCCTGCCCGATTTCTGGTAAGGAGCGGACTTCACCATGACCAGCACCGAGCTCACCACTGACGCCCCCGTTTACATCCCGGCCCCGGCGTCGCCGTACCAGGGTGACATCGCCCGATACTGGGACCGTGAGGCCAGGCCCGTGAACCTGCGTCTCGGCGACGTCGACGGGCTCTACCACCACCACTACGGCATCGGCGACGTCGACCACGCCGCCCTCGGGGACGCTCGCGACAGCGAGTACGAGAAGAAGCTGATCGCCGAGTTGCACCGCCTGGAGTCGGCACAGGCCGAAGTGCTCCTGGACCACCTCGGCTCCATCGGGCGTGACGACATGCTCATGGACGCCGGCTGCGGCCGGGGCGGTTCGATGGTGATGGCGCACCAGCGGTTCGGATGCAAGGTCGAGGGCGTCACCCTGTCGGCCAAGCAGGCCGAGTTCGGCAACCGGCGCGCGCACGAACTCGGCATCGACGACCACGTCCACGCCCGGGTGTGCAACATGCTCGACACGCCCTTCGAGACGGGGCAGGCCGCGGGCTCGTGGAACAACGAGTCGAGCATGTACGTCGACCTGGACGACCTCATGGCCGAGCACTCCCGGGTCCTCGGGGTCGGCGGCCGCTATGTGACCATCACCGGCTGCTGGAACCCGCGTTACGGCCAGCCCTCGAAGTGGGTCTCGCAGATCAACGCGCACTTCGAGTGCAACATCCACTCCCGCCGGGAGTACCTGAAGTCCATGGCCGACAACCGTCTCGTACCGCAGACCATCATCGACCTGACGGCGGCGACGCTGCCCTACTGGGAGCTGCGGGCCACGTCCTCGCTGGTCACCGGCATCGAAGAGGCGTTCATCAACTCGTACAAGGACGGCTCGTTCCAGTACCTGCTGATCGCGGCCGACCGCGTCTGACCGGTCCGCCGAGCCGGAGAAACAACTCCCCGTATCCATACAACCCTTGACCCGTAACGGAAGTCGTACGTGGCATCAGGGCTTCAGGGGGACGGATCCGGGGGGAAACGGGAAGCTCTGGTATCAGGGGAGGGGAATGCGGAGGGGGCCCGGTCCGGTGGACCGGGCCCCCTCCGCACATCCTGACCGGAGCATCCCGTCCAGCCGGCAGCCCGTTCAGCCGGCCGCCCTGGTCAGCCGGCCGTCCTGTTCAGAAGAAGACCCCGCACCGCAGCAGCACATTCGCGTACGGGCGCGCCTCTCCCGTGCGGACCACCAGGCGGGTGCCCGCCGAGAGGTCCTTGAGGTCGTCGTGCGGGACCAGCCGCAGGTCCGGGAAGCGGGCGTCCAGCAGTTCCGCCGTCGCCGGATTCGCCTCCCGTACCTCGCGGGCGGCCGTCGCGCCCTCCACGACCAGTTCCGCGAGCAGCCCGTCGAGCACCTCGGCGAACGACGGGGTCCCGGCCCGGAACGCCAGATCCACCAGGCGGGGCCCGTCCGGGACCGGCATCCCCACATCGCAGATCAGCACACCGTCGCCGTGGCCCAACTCGGCCAGGGCGCCCGCGAGATGACGGTTGAGGATTCCGGACTTCTTCATTCCGCCCGTGCCTCGTCCGGAGCTTCCCGCACCTCGTCGGCGGTCGGGTAGGACTCCTGCGCGCCGGGCCTGGTGACGGCGGTCGCGCCGACCCGGGCGGCGAACGCGGCGGCCTGAGCCAGGTCCTCGCCCCGGCCCAGGCGCCAGGCCAGCGCGGCCGTGAAGGCGTCGCCCGCACCGGTGGTGTCCACCGCGTCGACTTTGAGGCTCGGTACGTGCGCGCTCGTCCCCGTACGGCCGTCGGCGACCAGCGCGCCCGCAGCGCCCAGGGTGATCACCACGGAGCGCGGCCCGAGTGCGAGCAGTGCCCGCGCCCACGCCTCGGGGGAGTCGCCCGCCGCGTCGCCCAGCACCGTCCTGGCCTCGTGCTCATTGACCACCAGCGGGTCGCAGGCCGCGAGGATCTCGTCGGACAGCGGCTGCGGCGGGGACGGGTTCAGTACGAACCTGGCTCCGTCGGGCAGCACCCGTACCAGCTCGGTGACCGTCTCCAGCGGGATCTCCAGCTGTGTCGACACCACCCCGGCCGCCGCCAGCAGGTCGCCCGCCGCGCGGATATCGGCCGGGGTGAGCCGGGCGTTGGCACCGGGGGAGACCACGATGCTGTTGTCGCCCGACGGGTCCACCGTGATCAGGGCGACACCGGTGGGCGCGCCGCCGACGAGGACGCCCGCGGTGTCGACGCCCGCCGCGCGCTGGGATTCAAGGAGCAGCCGTCCGTTGGCGTCGTCCCCGACCCGGGCCAGCAGGGCGCTGCGGGCGCCGAGCCGGGCCGCGGCCACCGACTGGTTGGCGCCCTTGCCGCCCGGGTGGATGACGAGGTCGGAGCCGAGCACGGTCTCGCCGGGCGCGGGGCGGCGTTCGACGCCGATCACCAGGTCGGCGTTGGCCGACCCTACGACCAGCAGGTCGTAGTCGTACATATCAGTCCTGCTTTCGGAGTGGGCGGTCTTTCGGAGGGCCGGTGGCCGGGCCTGCCGGGCTGTGGGCCCGTCAGGAGAAGTCGGCTGCGTTCTTCTTGGTGACGACCTTGACCGGCACCTTCACCATGCTGCCGACCTTCTTGCCGTGCGAGGCCCTGACCGCGTTCTGGACCGCCAGCTTGCCCAGCTCAGCGGGCTGCTGGGCGACCGTGGCGTACAGGGTGCCCGCCTTGACGGCCTTCAGCCCGTCGGGCGTTCCGTCGAAGCTGACCACCGGGATCGACGTGCCCGCCTTGGAGCCGAGCGCCTTGATGGCGCCGAGGCCCATCTCGTCGTTCTCGGCGAAGACCCCGGTGAGCCCGTGGTTCGCCTGGAGCAGATTGGTCATGACGTCCAGGCCCTTGGTGCGGTCGAAGTCCGCGGGCTGCCGGGCGACGATCTTGATCCCGGGGTACGCCTTCATGCCCTCTTCGAAGCCCTGGCCGCGCTCGCGGCTGGCCGAGGTGCCCGCGGTGCCCTGGAGGACGACGATCCGGCCCTTGCCGCCGAGCTTGGCCGCCAGGGTCTTCGCGGCGAGCTTGCCGCCCGCGATGTTGTCGGATGCGACGAGGGTCGCGGTGTCCGCCTTGTTGACGCCGCGGTCGGCCGCGACCACCGGTATGCCCGCCTTGTCGGCCGCCCGTACGGAGGGGGCCGCCGCGTCCGAGTCCACCGGGTTGATGATCATGGCCTTGACGCCGGAACTGGTGAAGTTCTCGATCTGGTTGGCCTGCTGGGATGCGTCGTTCTGCGCGTCGGTGACGGTCAGGTCGACGTTCTCGGCCTTGGCCTCCTGCTGGGCGCCCGCCTTCATCTGGACGAAGAACGGGTTGTTCATGGTGGAGAGGGAGAGTCCGACCTTGGTCTTGCCGCCGGACGACGAACCGGAGTTGAAGTAGGTCACGGCGCCGATGACGGCCGCCACACAGACGACGGCGATGCCCGCCTGCGCCGCTTTCCTGCCCTTGCCGTCCGGACCGCCGGATCCGGCACCCGCACCTGCCTGGCCGGTACCGGCGCCCGCCCCGGACCCGGCGCGGCGGCGCAGCGTGTCGAGCAGGACGGCGAGCGCGATGACCACGCCGATCACGACCTGCTGCCAGAACGCCGACACCGAGAGGAGGTTGAGGCCGTTGCGGAGCACGGCGAGGATCAGCGCGCCGATCAGGGTGCCGGACGCCTTGCCGACACCGCCCGCCAGGCTGGCCCCGCCGATGACGACGGCGGCGATGGCGTCCAGCTCGTACCCGTCGGCGGCCTGCGGCTGCGCGGAGGAGAGCCGCGACGCGAGGACGATGCCCGCGGCGGCGGCGAAGAGCCCGGAGAGCGCGTAGATGGCGAGCTTCTGCCGCTTGACCCGCAGCCCGGAGAGCCTGGCGGCCTCCTCGTTGCCGCCGATGGCGTACATGGAGCGGCCGATGTACGTACGGGCCAGGATCAGCGCGGTGATCAGCCCCATCGCGATCATCACGATGACGGGGACCGGCAGCCAGCCGCCGAGCGTGTCACCGAGCGAGGAGACCGAGCCGGGGAAGGCGATCGGGCTGCCCTGCGAGATGACCAGCGAGAGACCGCGGCCGATGGAGAGCATGGCCAGCGTCGCGATGAACGGCGGGAGTTTGCCGTACGAGATCAGTACGCCGTTGACCAGGCCGCAGGCGATGCCGGTGGCGACGGCGAGTATCACCGCGATCCAGACCGGTATCCCCGCGGAGGTCGCCGTCCACGCGAGCACGGTCGCGGAGAGCGCGGCGACCGAGCCGACCGAGAGGTCGATGCCCGCCGAGACGATGACGAAGGTGACACCGAACGCGAGGATCGCGGTCACGGCGGCCTGGACACCGACGTTGAGCAGGTTCTGGGTGGTCAGGAAGTCGCCGGAGAGCAGCGACATCGCCACCACCAGGACGACCAGGGCGCTGAGCGCGCCATTGTCGAGCAGGATGCGGCGGACGACCGCAGAGGCGCCACTCGCGCCCGTATTGCTCTTGAGCGTGTCAGTGGTCACGGGAACCCTCTGCTTCCTTCACTTCGTTGTGGGAGGTTGCCGCGCTGACGGCGAGTGCCATCACCGCGTCCTGGGTCGCTTCGTGCGCGGGGAGTTCACCGGCGATCCGGCCCTGCGCCATCACCAGCACCCGGTCGCTCATGCCGAGCACCTCGGGCAGATCGCTGGAGATCATCAGGACCGCGTGGCCCGACGCCGTCAGCTCGTTGATGAGCTGGTAGATCTCGACCTTGGCGCCGACGTCGATACCGCGCGTCGGCTCGTCCAGGATCAGGATCTTCGTGTCGGCCAGCAGCCACTTGCCGATGACGACCTTCTGCTGGTTGCCGCCGGACAGCGTGCGTACGTGCTGGCCGAGCCCGGCCATCCGTACGCCGAGCTGTCCGGCGACCCGGGCGGCGGCGGCCTGCTGGCCCTTGATGTCGACGAGGCCGGCGCGGGTGGCGGAGCGCAGCGTGACCAGGCCGAGGTTCTCCTCGACCGAGGCGTCCAGCAGCAGGCCCTGGCCCTTGCGGTCCTCGGGGACCAGGCCGATCCCGGCGCCCATCGCGGCGTTCACGTCGTGCCGGGGCAGCCGTCTGCCGATGACGTCGACGGTGCCCCTGTCGTACGGGTCGGCGCCGAACACCGCGCGGGCGACCTCGGTCCGGCCGGCCCCGACGAGTCCGGCGATGCCGACCACCTCACCGGCCCGCACCTCGAAGCTGATGTCGTGGAAGACGCCGTCCCGGCCCAGACCGCGTACGGAGAGCAGCGGGGCATCGGCGGCACCGGATCCAGGGTCTGCGGGGTCCGCGGCGGCCGGGCGCTCCCGGGGGTACTGCTGCTCGATGCTGCGGCCCACCATCAGCCGCACCAGTTCGTCCTCGGGGGTGTTCGCGGGCACCTGGTCGATGCTGCGGCCGTCGCGGATCACCGTGACCCGGTCGCCGAGCGCGGCGATCTCTTCGAGGTGGTGGGTGATGAAGACGATGCCGACGCCGTCGTCGCGCAGCGCGCGGACGAGCCCGAACAACTTCTCCACCTCGCCGGACGTGAGCACCGCGGTCGGTTCGTCCATGATCAGAACGCGTGCTTCCAGGCTCAGCGCCTTGGCGATCTCCACCATCTGGAGCCGGGCGATGCCCAGTTCACGGACCTTGGTCCGGGGCGCGATGTCGAGGCCGACCCGGGCCAGCAGCCCGGCGGCGTCCTGCTCCATCCGGGCCCGGTCGATCATCCCGAAGCGGCGCGGCTGGCGGCCGAGGAAGATGTTCTCCGCGACGGTCAGATCGGGCACCAGGTTGAACTCCTGGTAGATCGTGGCGATCCCGAGGCGCTCGGCGTCCTGCGCGCCGTGGATACGGACCTCGCGGCCCTCGGCGAAGATCCGGCCGCTGTCGGGACGGTAGGCACCCGAGAGCATCTTGATGAGGGTGCTCTTGCCCGCGCCGTTCTCGCCGAGCAGTACGTGCACTTCGCCCCGCCGCAGGTCGAAGTCGACGCTGTCGAGCGCGACCACTCCCGGGAAGGTCTTGCGTATGCCTTCGATACGCAGCAACTCGTCGGGGACGCTCACCGGTTGCTCCTGTTCGGCGTGGGGGCGGGGGACGTGGGGGACGTGGGCGGCGGGGAAGCGGGCGGCGGCTCGCCGCACGAGCGGCGGACCACCAGCTGGGCGGGGAGGATCGCGGACTCCGGCTCCCGGCCCTCCAGACGGTCGATCAGCGCGCGTACGGCGGCCCGGCCGAGTTCGCCGGTCGGCTGGGCGATCGCCGTGATCGGCGGGTCGGTGTGCACGAACCACGGGATGTCGTCGAAGGCCGCCAGCGCGATGTCCTGCGGGATGCGGAGGCCGTGGGCGCGGATCGCGTCCATCGCGCCGAGCGCCATCAGGTTGTCGGCGGCGAAGATCACGTCGGGGGGCTCGGCGAGCGCCAGCAGCCGGGTCGCCTCGCGGCGCCCGCTGCCGGCCTGGAAGTCGCCGTGCCCGATCCGGGCGTCCGGCAGCGGCAGTCCGTGCTCGCGCAGCGCCTCGCGGAAGGCGTCCACCCGCTCGCTGCCGGTGGTGGTCGTGGCCGGGCCCGCGATGATGGACAGCCGGCGGTGGCCCAGCGCGTACAGGTGGGCGACCAGGTCGCGGACCGCGCCGCGCCCGTCGGCCCGTACGACGGGGACGTCCACGCCCGGGATCCAGCGGTCCACGAAGACCATCGGCACCCCGGCCCTGACCGCGTCGAGCATCAGCGGTGAGCCGCCGTCGGTGGGGCTGACCAGCAGACCGTCTATCCGGCGGTCGACGAGGGTGCGGATGTGGTGGTCCTGGAGGGCGGGCTGCTCGTCGGCGTTGCCGATGATCACGCTGTAGCCGTGCGCCCGCGCCTCGTCCTCGACGGAGCGGGCCAGCTCGGTGAAGTACGGGTTCAGCACATCGCTGATGACCAGGCCGAGGGTGCGGGTCTGCTGGGTGCGCAGCGACCTGGCGACCGCGTTCGGCCGGTAACCGAGGGCCTCCACGGCGGCCATCACCCGGGTGCGGGTGTCGGGCCTGACCGACGGATGACCGTTGAGTACCCGGGACACCGTGGCGACGGAGACCTCCGCGCCGGCTGCGACGTCCTTGATGCTCGCCATCGCTGGACCACCTCCTTGTGGGCCGCATGGAATCGATTACACGGGAGATTGGAATCGATTACATGGGCGGCGGTCAAGAGGAGTCCTGCATTCCGTAACTCGATCGTGATGGTCAGGCCGGGGCGCCCGGACCGGCCGCACCCGCCTCCCCGTACCGGGCTGTCGGACCCCGGCGGTAACGTCGCACCATGTCCAACATGGCAGTGCTGGAAGGGGTCCTGGAGCGGATCACCTACGCCAACGAGGAGAACGGCTACACGGTCGCCCGCGTCGACACCGGCCGCAGCTCCGACCTGCTGACCGTCGTCGGTTCACTGCTCGGCGCCCAGCCCGGCGAGTCGCTGCGCATGGAGGGCCACTGGGGCTCCCACTCCCAGTACGGCAAGCAGTTCACCGTGGAGAACTACACGACGGTCCTGCCCGCCACCATCCAGGGCATCCGGCGCTATCTCGGCTCCGGGCTGATCAAGGGCATCGGCCCGGTGATGGCCGACCGGATCACCACACACTTCGGCCTGGAGACGCTCGACGTCATCGAGCAGGAGCCCGAGCGCCTCATCGAGGTGCCGGGGCTCGGCCCCAAGCGGACGAAGATGATCGGCGCCGCCTGGGAGGAGCAGAAGGCGATCAAGGAAGTGATGATCTTCCTCCAGGGGGTCGGGGTCTCCACCTCCATCGCCGTCCGGATCTACAAGAAGTACGGCGACGCCTCGATCTCCGTCGTGCGGAACGAGCCGTACCGGCTGGCGGCCGACGTCTGGGGCATCGGCTTCCTGACCGCCGACCGCATCGCCCAGGCGGTCGGCATCCCGCACGACTCGCCGGAGCGCGTCAAGGCCGGCCTCCAGTACGCGCTCTCCCAGTCCACCGACCAGGGGCACTGCTTCCTCCCCGAGGAACAGCTGATCTCCGACGCGGTCAAGCTGCTTCAGGTCGACACCGGCCTGGTCATCGACTGCCTGGCCGAGCTGGCCGCCGACGAGGGGGTCGTACGGGAGCGGGTGCCGGGGCCCGAGGGCGGCGAGGAGCAGGTCACCGCGGTCTATCTGGTCCCCTTCCACCGGGCCGAGGTCTCGCTCGCATCGCAGGTGGTCAGGCTGCTGCGCACCGAGCAGGACCGGATGCCCGCCTTCCGTGACGTCGACTGGGACAAGGCGCTGCTCTGGCTGGCCGGGCGCACCGGCGCCGAGCTGGCGCCCGAACAGCAGGCGGCGGTCCGGCTCGCGCTCACCGAGAAGGTCGCGGTCCTCACCGGAGGCCCCGGCTGCGGCAAGTCCTTCACGGTCCGCTCGGTCGTCGAGCTGGCCCGCGCCAAGCAGGCCAAGGTGGTGCTCGCCGCGCCCACCGGCCGCGCCGCCAAGCGGCTCGCCGAGCTGACCGGGGCCGAGGCCTCCACCGTGCACCGGCTCCTGGAGCTGAAGCCGGGCGGGGACGCCGCGTACGACAGGGACCGCCCGCTCGACGCGGACCTGGTCGTCGTGGACGAGGCGTCGATGCTCGATCTGCTCCTCGCCAACAAGCTGGTCAAGGCGGTCGCCCCGGGCGCGCATCTGCTGCTCGTCGGCGATGTGGACCAGCTGCCGTCCGTCGGCGCGGGCGAGGTGCTCCGTGATCTGCTGTCGGCCACCAGCCCGGCGCCGAACGTGCGGCTGACCCGGATCTTCCGCCAGGCCCAGCAGTCCGGGGTGGTCACCAACGCCCACTGGATCAACTCCGGGGTGCACCCCATCACCCAGGGCCTGCCGGACTTCTTCCTCTTCGTGGAGGACGAGACCGAGGAGGCCGGGCGGCTCACGGTCGATGTGGCGGCCCGCCGCATCCCGCAGAAGTTCGGGCTGAACCCGCGCCGTGACATCCAGGTGCTGGCCCCCATGCACCGCGGCCCGGCCGGCGCGGGCACGCTCAACGGGCTGCTCCAGCAGGCGATCACCCCGGCCAGGCCCGGCCTGCCCGAGAAGCGGTTCGGCGGCCGGGTCTTCCGGGTCGGCGACAAGGTCACCCAGATCCGCAACAACTACGACAAGGGTGCCAACGGAGTCTTCAACGGCACGGTGGGCGTGGTCACTTCGCTCGATCCGGAGGACCAGAAGCTGACCGTGCTCACCGACGAGGACGAGGAGGTGGAGTACGAGTTCGACGAGCTGGACGAGCTGGCGCACGCGTACGCGGTGACGATCCACCGCTCGCAGGGCAGCGAGTACCCCGCCGTGGTCATCCCGGTCACCACGGGGGCCTGGATGATGCTCCAGCGCAACCTGCTCTACACGGCCGTCACCCGGGCGAAGAAGCTGGTCGTCCTGGTCGGCTCCCGGAAGGCGATCGGCCAGGCGGTCCGCACGGTCTCCGCGGGCAGGCGGTTTACCGCACTGGACCACAGACTGGCGGGAGGCGGCGCGGACGGCGGACGGTGGGAATCGTCACCCCGGGGTTCCGGAACCGGGGCGAACAGGGCAGGATAAGCAGGTTGGCGGCACTGAGTGCCGCCAAATAGCCCAACGGGCGACCCCGAGTGCACTCTGCTGAGCCAAGTGGGGGATGGTAGAGACAGTCAGGGCACCTCGAAGAAGAGGCACTACGTCGGTGAGGGATGACGTGAGCGAGAACGCTAACAAGGCTGTAGTACTGCGGTACGGCGATGACGAGCACACCTACCCGGTGATCGACAGCACCGTCGGCGACCAGGGCTTCGACATCGGGAAGCTCCGAGCCCAGACCGGGCTGGTCACACTGGACAGCGGATACGGCAATACCGCCGCCTATAAATCCGCGATCACCTACCTCGACGGCGAGCAGGGCATCCTGCGCTATCGCGGGTACCCGATCGAGCAGGTCGCCGAGCAGTCGACCTTCCTCGAGACGGCCTACCTGCTGATCAACGGCGAGCTCCCGAAGGTCGACGAGCTGGCGACCTTCAAGAACGAGATCACCCAGCACACGCTGCTGCACGAGGACGTCAAGCGCTTCTTCGACGGCTTCCCGCGTGACGCGCACCCGATGGCGATGCTGTCCTCGGTGGTCAGCGCGCTGTCCACGTTCTACCAGGACAGCCACAACCCGTTCGACGAGCAGCAGCGGCACCTTTCGACCATCCGCCTGCTCGCCAAGCTTCCGACCATCGCGGCGTACGCGTACAAGAAGTCGATCGGCCACCCGTTCGTCTACCCGCGCAACGACCTCGGGTACGTGGAGAACTTCCTGCGGATGACCTTCTCGGTCCCCTCGCAGGAGTACGTGCCGGACCCGGTCGTCGTCTCCGCGCTGGACAAGCTGCTCATCCTGCACGCGGACCACGAGCAGAACTGTTCGACCTCCACCGTGCGTCTGGTCGGCTCCTCGCAGGCGAACATGTTCGCCTCGATCTCCGCCGGTATCAGCGCGCTGTGGGGCCCGCTGCACGGTGGCGCCAACCAGTCGGTGCTGGAGATGCTCGAAGGCATCAAGCAGTCCGGCGGCGACGTCGACACCTTCATCCGCAAGGTGAAGAACAAGGAAGACGGCGTGAAGCTCATGGGCTTCGGGCACCGCGTCTACAAGAACTTCGACCCCCGGGCGAAGATCATCAAGGCGGCGGCGCACGATGTCCTCTCGGCCCTCGGCAAGGATGACGAGCTGCTCGACATCGCGCTGAAGCTCGAGGAGCACGCGCTGGCCGACGAGTACTTCGTCGAGCGGAAGCTCTACCCGAACGTGGACTTCTACACGGGCCTGATCTACCGCGCCATGGGCTTCCCGACCGAGATGTTCACCGTGCTGTTCGCGATCGGCCGGCTGCCCGGCTGGATCGCCCAGTGGCACGAGATGATCAAGGAGCCCGGCAGCCGCATCGGCCGCCCGCGCCAGATCTACACCGGTGAGGTCCTGCGCGACTTCACGCCGGTCGAAGGCCGCTGACCCCGGTCGCACCACGCGGTAGGCGCACCTGCAGGAGGCACACCTGCGGTAGTCGCACCGCTCAGCGCATCGAAAAGCGCCCCGCCGCCGATCCCCCCACGGGTCGACGATACGGGGCGCTTCCCGTTTCCCCGGGCGGATTCCCCCCACGGGATCCGGTCCGGGCGTCTGTTGGGCGCGGACGCCACTCCGCGTATCACTGCTGCTGCCACGGCACGCGATCTGCCGGGGTACGTACTCGACGGGTGGGCCGCTCAAGCTCCCCGTAGCACGTGCCCCGGCCAACGCTTGCCCGGAACATCCCCCAAGATGTTCCGCCGGACGTCCCCCAAGACATCCTTGGCATCGTTCACTTAGACACTCGGGGCGCCAGAATGGTTACCCCCCAAATCCTGTGATCTAAGTCTCGTTGTGAACGTCCTGTGAAGGTACGCAATTACGGGCCGTTTGTCACTACGAACAGCGAAGAGTTGGCCATGGCAATACCTGCCGACGAGGTTTCGGGCGGCCCGGTCACCAGAAGATCTCCACGTACGGGCACAGACCGGGCCCGGTGATCAGGCCCGGCCCACGAGTCCGTATCCCGCCTCGTCCAGCACCGAACGCACCGTCCGCTCGTCCAGTGGGGCGAGCGAGACCACGGTCACCTGTCCGGTGGCGGCGACGGCCGTGACACCCGTGACGCCGGACAACTCCGCGAGTTCGAGCGAGACGGCACCCTCGCAGTGCTCGGAGGCCATCCCGGACACCTGGTAGACGGCGGTGACCGAGCCCGCCTCCGCGCCGGAGCCGCCGTCACCGCAGCACCCGCCGCCGCAGCAGCCGGATTCGGGGGCGGCCTCGGCGGGCGGGCCGGACTGGGGGATCCCGAGATAGGCGGTGTTCTCTCGCTCAGCGGTCATGCTGCTCTCCTCTGCTGTACGGGTGCGCGTGTACCCATCCATGGTGCGCCCGGCGCTCCCGACGGCCACCGGGACCCGGGGTGTCGTCGGCATCCGGGTCCCGGTGCGGCGGCGGCCGCTCCCCTGGGGGTCAGCGGTCTCTGTTCCTGGGCCTGCGCGACACCCACAGCCGGACGGTCTCCGCGTACCAGTAGGGCTTTCCGTTCTCCACCTGGTCGGGGGGTGGCAGCAGTCCGTGTTTCCGGTACGAGCGGACGGTGTCCGGCTGCACCCGGATGTGTGCGGCGATCTCCTTGTAGGACCAGAGCTTTCGGTCGGTCATGTCCAGCACCTCCCTGCCTGCCGCGCGACGCCGGCCGGAAGGCCGGCGGGGGAGTCGCGGAGCTGCGCATTGGTGATCAATTCACCCTCTCCCCGGACAACGGCGTCCGAAGGGGGCAGGGCAGGGGCTGTTGATCTCCTGTGACCGAAAGGCCACGTAACGCGGACATGCGTGACGGGAAGGTAACTCCTGTGACTCAAGCGGCACATGAGGGCATAGGGGTGTGCGTCCGGAGCAACTGCCGGTTCTTCGGGCCTCGCTGTTCCAGGTCCGCCGTTTCAGGCCCGCTGTTTCAGGCCCCGCAGGAGCGGAGGAACGCGCGGGTGCGGCGGGCGATCGGCAGCGGCCGGTCGGGCGGGCACGGGTACATGTCCTGCTCGACGACCGCGAACAGATCGGCCTCCAGCTTCCGCGCCGCGTCGAGCACCGGCTCCAGTGCCGGGATGCCGCCCGGCGGCTCGCACATCACCCCGCGTGCCACGGCGGGCCCGAACGGCAGCCGCTCCGCCCGTACCTGCGCCAGCACCTCGGGATCCACCTGCTTCAGATGCAGATAGCCGATCCGCTCCCCGTACGTCTCGATGAGCCGCACGCTGTCCCCGCCGCAGTACGCGTAGTGCCCGGTGTCCAGGCAGAGCGAGACCAGCTCCGGGTCGGTCGCGTCCAGGAAGCGGGCGACGTTCTCCTCGGTGTCGATGTGGGTGTCCGCGTGCGGATGCACCACGATCCGCAGCCCGAACCGCTCCCGCACCTCGTGGCCCAGACGCTCGGTCAGCCTGGTGAGCTGCCGCCACTGGCCGGCGTCGAGGGTGTCGGGTTCCTTGACCTCGCCCGTCTTGTCGTCGCGCCAGAACGACGGGATGACCACCAGGTGCCCGGCCCCGGCCGCCTGCGCGAGCGCCGCGACATCGGCCACATGCGCCCAGGTCGCGTCCCAGACCCCCGGCCCGTGGTGCAGCCCGGTGAAGACCGTCCCGGCCGACACCCGCAGCCCGCGCCGGGCGGTCTCGTCGGTGAGGCGGACCGGGTCCGTGGGCAGATAGCCGTACGGGCCCAGCTCGATCCACTCGTAGCCGGACGCGGCGACCTCGTCGAGGAAGCGGGTCCAGGGGACCTGGAGCGGGTCCTCCGGGAACCACACCCCCCAGGAGTCGGGTGCGGAGCCGATCCGGATCTGCGTCATGGACCAAGGCTTCCGCCAGGCCCGGAAAGCTGTCAAGTGTTCGTCCGAATGTCCTGACAATGCGTTGACACGGGTCCGAGGGGGGAGTTAGACCTGAGGGCCCGTTACCCGGCCCCCGACACCCGGCCCGTCACACGGCCGGGGCCGCCCGCCGATGGAGAGGACGTGCACGGTGTACGACCTGATCACGATGGGCCGGATCGGGGTGGACCTCTACCCCCTCCAGACCGGTGTGCCCCTGGCGCAGGTCGACACCTTCGGCAAGTTCCTCGGCGGCTCGGCGACGAACGTCGCGGTCGCGGCGGCGCGGCTGGGGCGCCGGACGGCGGTCGTCACCCGGACGGGCGCCGACCCGTTCGGTGAGTATCTGCACCAGGAACTGCGGGCGTTCGGCGTCGACGACCGCTGGGTCACCCCCGTACCCGGCCTGCCCACGCCGGTGACCTTCTGCGAGATGTTCCCGCCGGACGACTTCCCGCTGTACTTCTACCGGCAGCCCAAGGCGCCCGATCTGGAGATGTACGGGGAGGAGCTGGACCTGGGGGAGATCCGGGCCGCGCGGGTGTTCTGGATGACCGGTACGGGGCTCTGCGCGGAGCCCAGCCGCACGGCGACCCTGGCCGCGCTGGCGGCCCGGAGCGCCGCCCCCCAGGGCCCCTGGGAACCCGCCCCGCCCGAACCCCGCGCCACCGTCTTCGACCTGGACTGGCGCCCGGTGTTCTGGACCGGCGACCCGGAGCCGCACTACGTCCGCGCGCTGCGCCACGCCACCGTGGCCGTCGGCAACATCGACGAGGTCGAGATCGCCACCGGCGAGCGTGAACCCCGCGCGGCGGCCGAGGCGCTGCTCGCCCGGGGGCCGGAGCTGGCCGTCGTCAAACAGGGCCCCGGCGGCGTCCTCGCCGTCCACCGCGACGGCCGCACCGCCGAGGTGCCGCCGGTGCCGGTGGAGGTCGTCAACGGCCTCGGTGCGGGCGACGCGTTCGGCGGGGCACTCTGCCACGGCCTGCTCGCCGGGTGGGAGCTGGAGCGCACCATGCGGTACGCCAACGCGGCGGGCGCCATCGTCGCCTCCCGGCTGGCCTGCTCGTCCGCGATGCCGTACGCGTCCGAGGTCGACGCGGCCCTCCAGGGAGTGCGTCCGTGACCGGCGCCGTGGCGGTCTCCGTCGGTGATCTGGTGGCCACCAGGACCCGCCACCCGGAAGCGATCGCCGAGGCCGCGGTCCGCCGCGTCCGCAGACCGCTGCTCGGCGACCGCGGCCGGCTGATGATCGTGGCCGCCGACCACCCGGCCCGCGGCTCGCTCGGCGTCGGCGGGCGGGAACTCGCCATGGCCAACCGGCACGACCTGCTGGAGCGGCTCTGCCTCGCCCTCTCCCGGCCCGGCGTCGACGGGGTGCTCGCCACCGCCGACATCCTGGAGGACCTGCTGCTCCTGGGCGCCCTGGAGGGCCGGGTCGTGATGGGCTCGATGAACCGCGGCGGCCTCGCCGGGGCCTCCTTCGAGCTGGACGACCGCTTCACCGGCCACCGCGCCCAGGACCTGGCCCGCCTCCGCTTCGACGCGGGCAAACTGCTGCTCCGTATCGACTACGAGGACCCCGGCTCGCCGGCCACCCTGCACTCCGCCGCCCGCGCCATCGACGAGATGGCCGCCCGCGCGCTGCCGGTCTTCGTCGAGCCGTTCATCTGCCACCGGGTGGGCGGAAGGCTCCACAACGACCTCACGGCCGACGCGGTCACCCGCTCCCTCGCCATCGCGTCCGGGCTGGCCGGCACCTCCGCGTACACCTGGCTCAAAGTGCCCGTCACCGCCGACCCCGACGACATGGCGCGGGTGATGGAGACCACCACGCTGCCCGCCGTGCTGCTCGGCGGCGAACCGGGCGGCGACCAGGACGCGACCTACGAGAAATGGCGCACCGCGCTCCGACTGCCCACGGTGCAGGGCCTGGTGGCCGGGCGCTCGCTGCTCTACCCGGCGGACGGGGACGTGGCGGGCGCCGTGGACATCGCGGTGGGCCTGCTCCAGC
The DNA here is from genome assembly GCF_041433995.1 of Streptomyces sp. NBC_00466. Lineage (NCBI taxonomy): Bacteria > Bacillati > Actinomycetota > Actinomycetes > Kitasatosporales > Streptomycetaceae > Streptomyces > Streptomyces sp. NBC_00466. The sequence goes on from NZ_CP107896.1 coordinate 4,715,128, forward strand.
CGCCCGGGAGGGACGTATGAACGACAGCCGTCCGCACGACGAGGCCCTGGTGGTACGGGCGGGCAGCGCGGCCCGCGCCCCGTACGCCCTGGACATCGGCCCCGAGCGGGCCGGCTGGGACCGCTCGGCGCTGCGGATCCTGGAACTCGCCCCCGGAGGTTCACACCGTCTTTCCACGCAGGACAGCGAATGGATCGTGCTGCCCCTGGCCGGGGGCTGTACGGTCCTTGTCGACGGAGAGAGCATCGAACTGCGGGGCAGGGCAGGGGTATTCGCCGGAGTCACCGACTTCGCCTACCTGCCGCGCGACGCCCGCGCCCAGATCTCCTCCGGTGCGGGAGGCCGCTTCGCCCTGGCAGGAGCGAAGTGCGGGCGACGTCTCCCCGCCCGCTACGGTCCCGCGCCGGAGGTTCCCGTCGAACTGCGCGGCAGCGGCAGCTGCTCGCGCCAGGTCAACAACTTCGCCGCCGCCGACACCTTCGAGTGCGACCGGCTGATCGCCGTCGAGGTGCTCACTCCCGGCGGCAACTGGTCGTCGTTCCCGCCGCACAAGCACGACGAGTACCGGCCGGGCGAGGAGTCGGTCCTGGAGGAGATCTACTACTTCGAGATCGCGGACGGCGGCCCCGGCTACCACCGGGTCTCCCCGTCCAGGCCCGGCGGCACCGACCTGCTCGCCGAAGTCCGCAGCGGGGACACGGTGCTGATCCCGGACGGCTGGCACGGTCCTTCGATGGCCACCCCCGGCCACCACATGTACTACCTCAACGTGATGGCGGGGCCGGGCGCCGAACGCGAGTGGCTGATCAGCGACCACCCCGACCACGGCTGGATCCGGCAGACCTGGGACACACAGCCCGTCGACCCGAGGCTCCCGCTGTACGGCAACGGAGCACAGGAGGAGGGCCGATGACAGGCCGTCAGCCGGACACCCTGCACACCGGCACCCGCCGGCTGACCACCGCCCAGGCGCTGGTGGCCTTCCTGGCGCGCCAGTACACCGAGCGCGACGGCCGCAGGCAGCGGCTGATCGCCGCCACCTGGGGCATCTTCGGCCACGGCAACGTCGCCGGGATCGGCCAGGCGCTCGTCGAGTCCGGCCAGGACACGATGGAGTACCACCAGGGCCGCAACGAACAGGCGATGGTGCACGCGGCCGTCGGATACGCGCGCCAGTCCGGCCGGCTCTCCGCGCACGCCGTCACCACCTCCATCGGCCCCGGCGCCACCAACCTGGTCACCGGCGCCGCCCTCGCGAGCGTCAACCACCTGCCGGTGCTGCTGCTCCCCGGCGACACCTTCGCGGCCCGCCCGGCCGACCCGGTGCTCCAGCAGCTCGAAGTCCCGTACGCGGGCGATGTCTCGGTCAACGACTGCCTGCGGCCGGTCTCGAAGTACTTCGACCGGATCACCCGCCCCGAGGCGCTGATCCCGGCCGCGCTCGCCGCGATGCGGGTCCTGGCCGATCCCGAGCTGACCGGCGCGGTGACGCTGGCGCTGCCGCAGGACGTGCAGGCCGAGGCGTACGACTGGCCGGCGGAGTTCTTCGCCGAGCGGGTGTGGCGGGTGCCCGTACGGCGTCCGGACGCCACCGAGTTCGCCGACGCGGCCACCGCGATCCGCGCCGCGCACCGCCCGCTGATCGTCGCGGGCGGCGGCGTCCGCCACAGCGGTGCCCAGGACGCCCTGCGCGCCCTCGCCGACGCGACCGGCATCCCGGTGGCCGCCACCCAGGCCGGCAAGGGCGCACTGCCGTACGACCACCCGGCGGACGTCGGCGGCATCGGCCACACCGGCACCGCCACCGCCGACGGACTGGCCCGCGCCGCCGACCTGGTGATCGGCGTCGGCACCCGCTACACCGACTTCACCACCGCCTCCGGGACGCTCTTCCAGCACCCCGGGGTCCGCTTCGTCAACATCAACATCGCCGGATCCGACGCCCACAAGCTGTCCGCGCTCCCGCTCGTCGCGGACGCCCGCGCCACCCTGGAGCGGCTGACCGGGGCGCTCACCGGCCACCGGGTATCCGCCGCGTACGAGGGCGCGTACCGGGCGGCGAAAGCGGAGTGGGAGGTACGGGTCACCGCCGCCTACACGGGCAGCGAGGACGCCGCGCCCACCCAGACCCAGGTGCTCGGCGCGCTCGACGCGCTCGTGACCGGCGACGACATCGTCATCAACGCGGCCGGATCGCTCCCCGGCGATCTGCACCAGCTGTGGCGGACACGCTCCGCCGACCAGTACCACGTCGAGTACGGCTACTCCTGTATGGGGTACGAGATCCCGGCCGCGATCGGCGTCCAGCTGGCGGCCCCCGGCAGGCCCGTCTGGGCGCTGGTCGGCGACGGCACGTATCTGATGAATCCCACCGAGCTCGTCACCGCTGTCCAGGAGCGGCTCCCGGTCAATGTCGTCGTCCTGCAGAACCACGGGTACGCCTCGATCGGCGGCCTCTCGGAGTCCGTGGGCGCCGAACGCTTCGGCACCGCGTACCGCTTCCGGGCGCCGGACGGCACGTACACCGGCGACCCGCTGCCGGTCGATCTGGCGGCCAACGCGGCCAGCCTCGGACTGACGGTCCTGCGCGCCAAGACCCTGCGTGACCTGCGCGAAGCCCTGGCCGCCGCGCGTGCGTCGGACCGTCCCACATGTGTCTACGTGGAGACCGAAACGGCAGACACAGTGTCGGGGCCGCCTCCGCCGCAGGCGTGGTGGGATGTTCCTGTGGCCGAGACCGCCACTCGCCCCTCGGCGGTCGGGGCCCGGGAGGAGTACGACCGGCAGGTCGCAGCCCGACGCCGTCATCTCTAAGGTTTTAGGAGCGTTCACCATGAAGACCGTCAACCACTGGATCGGTGGCAAGGCCGTCGACGGCACGTCGGGCAACTGGGGCCCGGTGACCGACCCGGCGACCGGCGAAGTCACCACACAGGTCGCGCTGGCCTCCGCCGCCGAGGTGGACGCCGCGGTCGCATCGGCGAAGGCCGCGTACGCGACCTGGGGTACCTCCTCGCTCTCCGCGCGCACCACGGTCCTCTTCCGCTACCGGGCGCTCCTCGACGCCCACCGCGACGAGATCGCCGCGCTGATCACCGCCGAGCACGGCAAGGTGCACTCCGACGCGCTCGGCGAGGTCGCCCGCGGACTGGAGATCGTGGAGCTGGCCTGCGGGATCACCACCCAGCTCAAGGGCGAGCTGTCCACCCAGGTCTCCAGCCGGGTCGACGTCTCGTCGATCCGGCAGTCGATCGGTGTCGTCGCGGGCATCACGCCCTTCAACTTCCCGGCCATGGTGCCGATGTGGATGTTCCCGCTGGCCATCGCCTGCGGCAACACCTTCGTACTGAAGCCCAGCGAGAAGGACCCGTCGGCCGCGAACCTGCTGGCCGAGCTGGCCACCGAGGCCGGTCTGCCGGACGGTGTGCTGAACGTCCTGCACGGTGACAGGGTCGCCGTGGAGGGCCTGCTGAGCCACCCGGACGTCGCCGCTGTCTCCTTCGTGGGATCCACTCCGATCGCCCGCCACATCCACGCCACCGCCACCGCCAACGGCAAGCGCGTCCAGGCACTCGGCGGCGCCAAGAACCACATGCTGGTGCTGCCCGACGCCGACCTGGACGCCGCGGCCGACGCCGCCGTCTCCGCCGCGTACGGCTCCGCGGGTGAGCGCTGCATGGCGATCTCCGCCGTCGTCGCTGTCGCCTCCATCGCCGACGAGCTGGTCCAGAAGATCCGCGAGCGCGCCGAGAAGATCACCATCGGCCCCGGCAACGACCCGTCGTCCGAGATGGGCCCGCTGATCACCAAGGCGCACCGCGACAAGGTCGCCTCGTACGTCACGGGCGCGGCGGCCCAGGGCGCCGAAGTCGTCCTGGACGGCACCGGGTTCACGGTCGAGGGCCATGAGGACGGCCACTGGATCGGCCTCTCGCTGCTCGACCGGGTCTCCACGGACTCGGACGCGTACAAGGACGAGATCTTCGGCCCGGTGCTGTGCGTGCTGCGCGTGGAGACGTACGAGGACGGCGTGGCGCTGATGAACGCCTCACCGTTCGGCAACGGCACCGCGATCTTCACCCGGGACGGCGGCGCGGCCCGCCGCTTCCAGCTGGAGGTCGAGGCCGGCATGGTCGGCGTCAATGTGCCGATCCCGGTCCCGGTCGGCTACCACTCCTTCGGCGGCTGGAAGGACTCGCTCTTCGGCGACCACCACATCTACGGCAACGACGGGGTGCACTTCTACACCCGCGGCAAGGTCGTCACCACCCGCTGGCCGGACCCGGCGGACGCCCCGGCGGGTGTCGATCTGGGCTTCCCGCGCAACCACTGAGGCGGGTATCGCCTGAGCCGGTACTCCTGAGTCCGGTTCGCGCCGACGGGCGGATGGCCCGGCGGTGAACTCTCGGGGAACTCGCCCCGGGACGGCTCCCGTACGGCAGTTCGGGGGCGGCACGGATGCCTAGCATGAACGGCGTCCGACCGCCCCCGCTCGCCTGCCGTACGAACGGAGCCACCCTGTGCCCACTCGCGCCGCCGGCCCCGGTCCCGGCTCCGCCTCCGCCTCTGGATCCGGCTCCACCTCCGGCTCCGGTGAGGGGCCCGCCGTCGGCCGCCGTATATGGGTGGCGGTGGCCGTCATCGCCACGGCCGCCGCGGTCACCCTCGGCGCGCTCCTGACCGCCGACGGGCCCGGCGCGGCGGCCGGACATCCGGCGGCCACTGCCTCCGACGGGCTGCGCCACACCGCCGTCGAGGTCTCGCCCGGCTCCTGCGGCCGCGGCTGGACCCGGCCGCACCCGGGGACCCAGGTCTTCGACCTGACCAACACCTCCAACGGCCCGGCCGAGGTGGACCTCACCGACCCGCGCACCGGCGCCGTCTACGCGGAGACCGAGGGGCTCGCGCCCGGTACGACCCGCGCGATGCGGGTGGCGCTCGGCGGCGGTTCGTACGCCTTCACCTGTCTGCCCGACGACGCGGACGCGGTGCGCGGTCCGACCGTGCACATCGCGGGCGGCGCGCGGGGGAGCGGCCCGCACGCGGTGCCGGTGACCGAGCACGATCTGGTCCCGCCGACCCTCGCCTACCAGAAGTGGATCGGCACCAGGGCCGCCGAACTCGCCCGGAAGACCGGCGTACTCAGGAAGGCCGTCGACAGCGGCGACCTGGCCGCGGCCCGTGCGGCATGGCTGCCCGCGCACCTGGTGTACGAGCGGATGGGCGCGGCCTACGGCACCTTCGGCGACGCGGACGCCGCCATCAACGGCACCGGCGCGGGACTGCCCGGCGGCCCCCACGACCCGCACTTCCAGGGTTTCCACCGCGTCGAGTACGGGCTGTGGCACGGCGAGCCGGCCGCCTCGCTGCGCGGCCCCGCCGACCGGCTCGACGCGGCGGTACGCGCCTTGCGCGACGGCTGGCCGCAGCAGCGCATGGACCCGGCGGACCTGGGGCTGCGTGCCCATGAAGTTCTGGAGAACACCGTCCAGTTCGAGCTGACCGGACGCACCGACCAGGGCAGCGGCACCAGTCTGGCCACCGCCCGCGCCAACCTCGACGGCACCCGTGAACTCCTCGCCGTGCTCCGGCCGTTGCTCACCTCGCGCGATCCGGAGCTGCCGCTCCTGGACTCCTGGCTCGACCGCACACAGCGCACGCTGGACGGATTCGGCCATGGCGGCAGGTGGACCCCGGTGGACCGGCTGAAGACCGCCGACCGGGAGCGGCTCGACGCCGACGTCAGCGGGACGACGGAGCTGCTGTCCTCGGTGGCAGCCCTCTGCGACCTGCGCAGAGCGGCCTGAGTACATGGACCTGAGTACGTGGACCTGAGTACGTGGACCTGACTACGTGGACCTGAGTACGTGGATGAGGACGGCATGAACAGCCGCATGGGCAGTGTCTTGCGGGACGGCGTGCGGGACGCAAACATGCGGGACTGCGGTATGCGGCACGGCCGTCCGCCGGCCGGGAGCTCGCGGCACGGCACGGGAACAGCAGGAGGAGCGGTATGAGCGGGACCGGCGGGACCGGCGGGAACAACGTGCGCAGGCGCGGATTCCTGCGGAGTGCGGCGCTCGGCGTGGGGTCCGTGGCAGCGGGGGCCGCCCTGGTGGGCGCCGACCGGCCCGCTGCGCTGTCCGGCACCACGGCCGCACCGGCCGCATCCCGTACGGACTTCCACGGCGCCCACCAGACGGGAATCCTCGGGGCGCCGCAGCGCGCCACCGTGTTCGCGTCCTTCGACGTCACCGCCGACGGCCGCAGGGAACTCACCGAACTGCTGCGCACCCTCACCGCACGGGCCCGGTTCCTGACCACGGGAGGCACCCCGCCCCCGCTCGGCATCACCGCCCCGCCCAGCGACTCCGGCGTGCTCGGACCGCAGGTCCCCCCAGGCGGCCTGACCGTCACGGCCGGTGTCGGCGCGTCCCTCTTTGACGGCCGCTTCGGGCTCCACAGCCGCAAGCCGCTGCGGCTCACTGTCATGCCGTCCTTCCCCGACGACGACCTCGACCAGGCCCAGTGCCACGGCGATCTCAGCGTGCAGCTCAGCGCCGAAAGCCCCGATGTGGTGCTGCACGCGCTGCGGGACATCGCCCGGCACACCCGGGGCGCGATGCAGGTGCGCTGGCGGATGGACGGCTTCAGCAGCCCGGCCCGGCCCAGCGGAACACCCCGTAACCTGCTGGGATTCAAGGACGGTACGGCCAACCCCGACGCACACGACGCCGAAGCGATGGACCGGCTGGTCTGGGTGGGCGCCGGTGCCGAGCCCGACTGGACGGCCGGGGGCAGCTATCAGGTGGTGCGGCTGATCCGGATGCTGGTGGAGTTCTGGGACCGGGTCTCGCTGACCGAGCAGGAGCGGATGTTCGGCAGGGGCCGCGACACCGGCGCCCCGCTCGACGGGAACCACGAGTTCGACTCCCCTCGGTACGCGCAGGACCCCAAGGGCGATGTGATCCCGCTGGACAGCCATATCCGGATGGCCAATCCGCGGACACCGAAGACCGAGGGGCAGCGGCTGCTGCGCCGGGCGTACAACTACGACCGGGGCATGGACTCCAACGGCAACCTCGACATGGGGCTGCTGTTCTGCTGCTACCAGCAGGATCTGGCCCGGCAGTTCGAGACCGTACAGAAGCGGCTGGCCGGCGAGCCACTGGTGGACTACGTCAAGCCGTTCGGCGGGGGCTACTTCTTCGCCCTGCCCGGCGTACGCGACCGTACGGACTGGTTCGGCCGGGCGCTGCTCTCCTGAAACCGCCCGGCACCCGGGGGCCGGGGGTGCCCAGCGTTCCCCGTCATGCCCTGCCCCAAGGAACGGTCAAGTCTTCCCCCGGACTTCGTGACTGGCTGTTCACCCTGGCGACACGGACGCGCAGCCACCCGGTCGTGGCGCCCGAGCACCATCCTCCGCGTGAGCGATAAGCCGACAGCCAACAGCGGAGGCACGGAGAGCATGGTCAGCACAGGGAGAACGGCGGGGCCCGGACGCCGGGCGATACGGTGGGGCGCCTTCGCCGGAGCTGCGGCGCTCACCGTCCTCGGGGGCTCGGCCCCCGCGTTCGCGAGCACGCACGGGACCGGCCACGGTCAGCACGGCGGCAGTCACGCGACCGCCACCCCGGTCAAGCACCTGGTGGTGATCTTCCAGGAGAACGTCTCCTTCGACCACTACTTCGGTACGTACCCGAAGGCAGCCAACACCGACGGTACGAAGTTCACGGCGGACCCGCGCACCCCGAAGAACATCAACACCCTGAGCAACGCCGGGTTGCTGAAGAACAACCCGAACCAGTACACGCCCCGCAGGCTCTCCTCGTCGCAGGCGCTGACCTGCGACCAGAACCACAACTACGGGCCCGAGCAGTACGCGGCCAACGGCGGCAAGGCCGACCAGTACGTCCAGAACACCGACTCCGGCAAGTGCTCGGGCAACCTCTTCGGCGAGCCCGGCCTGGTCATGGACTACTACGACGGCAACACGGTCACCGGACTGTGGAACTACGCCCAGCACTACTCGCTCGGCGACAACGCGTACAGCTCCAACTACGGCCCCTCCACGCCCGGTGCGCTCAACCTGATCTCCGGCCAGACGCACGGTGTGACCTCCGTCGACCCGGCGTCCGGCACGGAGCACCCGAAGCAGACGCCGAAGCCCGACGCGTACACGGTCGTCTCACCGGACGCCAAGGGCGTCGGCACGGTCACCAACGACCCCGACCCGGCGTACGACGACTGCTCGAACAGTGACCACACCAGCAAGAACGCGCTCGCCGCGATGCACGGCAGCAACATCGGTGACCTGCTGAACAAGAAGAACGTCAGCTGGGGCTGGTTCCAGGGCGGCTTCCGGCCCAGCACCGCCTGGAGCGGCAAGCAGGGCGACTACGCGAAGTGCGCGGGGAACACCCACGCCAACGTGGGCGGTGCCGCGTCCGTCGACTACAGCCCGCACCACTCGCCCTTCCAGTACTACAGCTCGACGTCCAACCCGCACCACCTGGCCCCGAAGAACGTCAGCGAGATCGGGCACAGCGGGCAGGCGAACCACAACTACGACCTGACCGACTTCGACGCGGCCCTGAAGGCGGACCAGCTGCCCGCGGTGAGCTTCCTGAAGGCGTCGGAGTTCCAGGACGGCCACGCCGGGTACTCGGACCCGACCGACGAGCAGCACTTCCTCGTCGGGCAGATCAACAAGCTCCAGAAGTCCCCGGAGTGGAAGGACACCGCGGTCGTCGTCGCCTACGACGACTCGGACGGCTGGTACGACCACGCGTACGCGAAGCCCCAGAACGGCTCGAAGGACACCACGACCGGTTCCAACGGCAAGGCCACCGACAGCCCGGCCTGCCAGGCCGGTCCCCGGTCGGCGGGCGGCTACGCCGACCGCTGCGGCCCCGGCACCCGGCAGCCGCTGCTTGTCATCTCCCCGTACAGCAAGGTCAATTCGGTCGACCACACCCGCACCGAGCAGGCGTCGATCACCAGGTTCATCGAGGACAACTGGCACACCGGCCGCATCGGTGATGCCTCCTTCGACGCCCGCGCGGGTTCCCTGACGTCGGCCTTCGACTTCAGGCACCCGAACAACAAGCAGGTGCTGCTCAACGCGGACGGAACGGTGCAGTCCGTACGGCACATCCCCGCGCAGCCGTCGCACCCGCACGGCGCGGTGGCCGCGAAGACGGCCGGATCCGCTGCCCGGTCCGACCTGGCGTCCAGTGACGTCGCGGCGAGCGCCCCGTCGTCGGCCGCTGTGCCGGCCGGGATCGCGGCGGTGCTGGTGGCAGCGGGCGGCGCGGCCTTCGTGCTGCGCCGCCGGAGGGCACGTACGGAGGGCTGAGCCCCTGAACAACGGTGTGCACCCCGCCCGCCCTGCCCTGCCCTGTGCGTAACGGACAGGGCAGGGCGGGCGCACACCGCGCGTGGAGGATCAGCCGGCCGTCTGCCCGGTCTGCCCGGTCTGTCCCGTCTGCCGCTTGATCGCGTCCGTGAGGTCGGCGGTGTCCGCGGCTGCCGGCGCCCGCAAGGCCTTCGCGGGACCGAACTTCTTGAAGTCGATCGACACGTTCATGGCGCCGATGTCCTCCTTCATCCGGACCGGCATGTCATTGCTGTCGACCCAGACGTCGAAGGTGATCGCGTCCACGGTGCCGGTGAACTGCTGCAGCAGCTGCTTCTTGTCCTTGGACCCGAGCGCGGATCCGGCCGCTCCGAGATCGTCCTTCGACACGGTGGCGTGGTAGTGGGTCGCCTCCCTGCCGAGCACGGTCTCCTTGCCGATCTCCTTGGCGTTCCTGGCGTACTTCAGGGACTGCAGCCCCTGCGTCGGGTCGGCGCTGCTGTTGTTCATCGCCGATGAAGCCTGCTCGCCGAGCACGGCCGACGCGTCGACCTTCATCCAGTGCTTGCCCTTGAGCGGGCCGCTCGGCTGCGGGTCGACGTTGTAGTAGTACGCGCCGTTCACCAGCAGCATGTTCACGTTCTGGCGGGAGACCAGCTTCGTCATCCCGGCGGCCTTCGCGTCCATGCTGACGTCGAAGGAGAGGCCGTTCCCCCAGGAGTACGTGCCCGCCATCCTGGTCGGCGCGGCGCCCGCCACCGACGTGGCCATGTCCACATCGGCCGAGCCGTACTTCTTTGTGCTGTCCGTCGCCCGCTGGAGAGCGGCCAGCGGCTGAACGGCCACCTTCGCCGCCCCCTCGGCCGTCTTCTTCGCTGTGTGGGCGGAGCAGCCGGTCATCCCCACGACCGTCGCGACCGCCGCGGCGCACAGCGCGGCTCTGCTCATCCTGGTGCTCGTCTTCGTGCTCATGTTCATGTCCCCCACCCTTGTATTCGCTTGTAACCAGAGGAGTTTAGACCGCAGGAAATCGGGAGGTGGGCGTCCGCTCCCGCCAGGTACGTTGGCGCGAAAGACCGCGGGCTACGGATCACGGAGAGCGGGGGAGCAGCATGGCGGCGGCAGTGGATCCGGCAGTAGCGGGACCGGAGCAGCACCCCGGCAACCGGGCCCGCCTGATCGCGCGCTTCGGCCCCATGGCCGGCCCCTGGTACGACGCGCTCCCCACGCTCGTGGACGGCCTCGCCCGCCGGTGGGGTCTCGACGTCGGCGAGGCCGGCGGCGGTGGCACCTCCCGGGTGTACCGCTGCCTGCGCAAGGGGGAGCACGAGGGGGCCACCGCCACCGTGTGGCTGAAGCTGACGCCCGATCCGGTCGTCGCCACGCAGGAGGCCGAGGCGCTGAGCGCCTGGTCCGACACCCCGTCCGTCGTGCAGCTGCTCGACAGCGATCCCGGCGCCGGGGCGCTGCTGCTGGCCGGGGTCGAACCGGGCACCCGCGTACGGGAGAGCGGCCGGCGGACCGCGGACATCGCCCGGCTCCTGATGGACCTGCGTACGGCCCCGCGTCCCCGCACACCGCGGCTCCCGCCGCTCAGCGAACGGATCACGTTCATGTACGACATGGCCGCCCGCCGCGGTGCCCACAGCCCGGAAGTGCTGGCACGCGGACGCGCCGCCGCGCTCGGTCTCGCGCGGACCGGCCCGGCCGACGGGCTGGTGCACGGCGATCTGCACCCGGGGAACGTGCTGGTCGGCCCGGGGCACCGGCTCGTCGCCATCGACCCCCGCCCGACCTTCGGCGACCCGGACTTCGACGCGGCCGACTGGGTCATCGACGGGGTGACGGACGAGAGCGGGCTGCGGCGCCGGATCGCCGAACTGACCGCACTGGTGCCCGGCATGTCGGCGGACCGGGTGCTCGACTGGTGCCGCGCCACCGCACCGCTCACCACGGGCGCACCGGCGTTCCTGCTCCCGGGCGGCGGGGCGGCACGGATGCGGTGAGAGGTGCCCCCTCCCGACGCGGCCTTCCGTTGTCCGGCCTGTCTCAGAACCAGTTCGCAGGGTTGGCGTGCTTGGCCAGGCTCTTGGCGCCGTCAGCGATGCCGCCGCCGATCTTGGATGCCTTGTCGCCCACCCAGCCGGCGGCCTTCCCGGCGCCCTTCTTGATGTCGCCCCAGTGCTGGACGATCTTCGCGCCACCGTAGACGACCCCGAAGCCGACGGCGAGGCCGATAGTGACCGGGTTGGGCGCGATCATGGCAGCAGTCATCGAGGCGTTGAAGCCCGCGTCGGCGACATCGGCGACGTAACCGGCCCCCTCCCTCTTGAAGGCTGCGACCGGGTTTCCCTGGACGATGACATTCGCGGTGCTGAAGCCGGTGGCGGCCACGCTGCCGACGATGCCGACGCCTCGCAAGGCGCCGGCGACTTTCCCGGCACCTGCCAGCCCCTTCGTCAGAGATGCGGTACGGCTGAAGTTGAGGCCACGCGCCTTCGAGTAGACGTTGCCTGTGACCCTCAGCAGGTTGGCATTGCCCGCTCGTGACACTGCCTGACCGGAGGGTGCGGTGCCGTATCGGGCAGCCAGCGAGTCCGAACCCACCAGGAAGTTGATAGCTCTGTTGGCGGAGACACCGTTCCAGAGGGGTGCCTTCATAAAGGAGAAGCGGCGCACGGCGTCGTAAGCATCGCCTGTCCAGTCCCCGATGGTTCCTCGTGTTCCCGGTATTTTCTGCGCCCACTGGCTGAGCTTGCTCGGAAACCAGCTTCCTGGCGCTCCGAGTGAGCGGATCTTCGGCGAGTAGGCGACGATCTTGTTGCCCGACCGCCTGAGCAGGCCGTTGCTGGAGCTTCCGAGTGCGGTGCCGATCCGGTTCTTCCAGGGTGCAAGGACGCCCGCTTTGAGGGAGTTGCCGACCAGGACCTTGGTCAGTGCCGTTCCTTGCATCGTCACGGTCGCCGTTGTGCCGCCGACCGACTTCCAGTCGCCGTACAGATCCATGATGCTGACGATGGTCGCCGCATGTGGCTTGAGCCCGGGGATCTGTTCCAGCGCGTGGGCCTTGATTCGGCTGATCCAGTGGCTCAGTGACTCGTTGGAGTCCCTCTTGAAGACGGATGCCTTGGGATCCGTGCTGACCGCGACGGAGTTGGCAAGCAGGATTTCGTCCGGTGTCAGCCCTTCGCCTTTATGCTCTTTGAGGTATTTTTTGAGTTCCTTTGGTGAGAATCCGGCCCATCGTATTCCGGCCTCTGGGTCGCCACTCTCCAGCCTGGCGATCGAAGCGCGCTTGCGGAGATCCGGACCGGTGTCATGGGCCCAGGAGCGAAGCGTTTTGAGTGACGTCAGATGGCTGGAGACACCGAGTCGAGAGGCTCTGGTGAACGCCTCATCCAATTTATCCTGTACGCCACCTTTGCCATCCAAGAGCTTGGCGAGCTGTTCCAGGTCATCGGGATTGGCCATCCTCATGTGGGCGGATTTCCTCGGGAGTTCAGTTCGCCGGACATGGACCAGCTGAGCGACACCTCAAGAGTGCGCAAGGCTCAGGTTGCGTCGGTTGAAGGAATCGGGTTACACGGCAGGCTATTTGTCGCCGATGAGTGCGAATGCGAAAGCCAGGCGGCGATCGATCCAATCCGCGTAGATATTAATCTTCGTGCTGCCGAGGGACGTGATGACGACCTCGTCTCCGCAGCGCCACTCAAGTGGCCTGTATCTGCTCCCAGGCTGATCGCCTTGGCCCGGATTGAGCATGTCGTCGAAGACGCCCGTAACAAACCTGCCTGCTGCCCGGCCTGCCACTTCCTTGGCGCTGCCACTCGCCATCTTGTTGCGCCCGACGATCTCCGGACGGTCTGGCTGATCAATCCGCCAGGTGTGCTTGAACGGACGCTTGGGGGGCACCCGCCGCAGGGTTCCAATGACATGACCCCGCGTGTCACGCACTACGTGATGCCTTTCGCCCTTCACGTCCTGCGGGGCGTCGAGGTAGCAGAGCAGGTGTTGCTGCTCGAAGTCCTTGTACAGAGTCAGAGCGGGTTCGGAAGGGAGTGAGTGCTTCTCCGCGGTCGCCACGTAGGCGCAAGGAGCAAGGACTTGCATGTCCTTGTCGCCCTGCGGTACGCGTATGGCGCGAGGGCCGAACCCGGAACGGGTGCGTTTCGCTGTCTTGGGCCGTTCGACGGACCCCAGAACGAACTCGTGGACATCCGCCCAGGCAACTGGCTCCACCGGAGGTTCCGCGACTTTCTTGTCCCTGCCGAATCCCACCGATACCTCCTGAACCGAACTGACGGGTGAGACGATCTGAGCCCGTCCTGATCCTACGAGGGCTCTCCAGCGCTCATCAGCTTCGCCCTTCTGGACAGGGAGGGTGGAGATGCCTTTTACCGGCCGACGTCGGACGCTTGGCCGGACGCCCTGACCCGGCCGAGAAGCCGGCTTCCGGCGCATGGGCAAAGGCTCCGACGAGGGCTGTTGGGCGGTGCCCGTCGACGGGCCCGGCGGCGCCCGGAGACTACTCCCGCCGCGGTACGCCGGCCGGGCTGGCTACTCCGCCAGTACACCGGGCAGTTCCACCCCGTGGCCCTCTCGCACTGTCCGGGCAGGCGCCTAGGGTTTAGACATGAAGCTACGCAAACCCCGCGGCCGGGTGCTCGCCGGTGCGGTCGCCGTGCTCGTCCTCCTTGCCGGGGCCGGTACGTGGACGGCCGTCGCCGCCGACGGGCCTGCGCCCGTGCACCGCTCCGACCGGCTGATGGCGGTGGACGGGGTGCGTATCGACACGTCGTACTTCACGTCGGGCGGCTCCGGGCGGCGGCCCGCCGTGCTGCTCGGGCACGGCTTCGGCGGCAGCAAGGACGATGTGAAGTCCCAGGCGCAGCAGTTGGCGCGGGACGGGTACGCGGTGCTGACCTGGTCGGCACGCGGCTTCGGGAAGTCGACCGGTGACATCGGGCTCAACGACCCCGGCCACGAGGTCAAGGACGTGTCACGGCTGATCGACTGGCTGGCGACCCGCCCCGAAGTCCAGCTGGACAAGCCGGGCGACCCGCGCGTCGGTGTCACCGGCGCCTCCTACGGCGGTGCGATCTCGCTGCTCGCCGCCGGGTACGACCACCGCGTCGACGCCATCGCGCCGCAGATCACCTACTGGAACCTGGCCGACTCGCTCTTCCCCGACGGGGTGTTCAAGAAGCTCTGGGCCGGGATCTTCATCAACTCCGGCGGCGGCTGCGCCCGTTTCGAGAAGCAGCTCTGCGCGATGTACGACCGGGTCGCCGAGAGCGGCAAGCCGGACGCCGCCGCCCGCAGGATGCTCGACGAGCGGAGCCCGTCGGCGGTGGGCGGCCGGATCAAGGTGCCCTCGCTGATCGTCCAGGGCCAGACGGACTCCCTCTTCCCGCTGGGCCAGGCCGATGCCGCGGCGAAGCGGATCAGGGCCAACGGCGCACCCGTTTCGGTCGACTGGATCGCCGGCGGACATGACGGCGGCGACCGGGAGAGCGGCCGGATCGACGGGCGGATCGCCTCTTGGTTCGACCGCTATCTCAAGGGCGACAAGGGCGCCGACACCGGACCGGCCTTCCGCGTCACCCGGACGGGCGGGGTCGATTCGACCGATGGCGCGGCCCAGTTGAGGGATGCGAGCAGCGGCCACTACCCCGGCCTGGAGAGCGGCGGGCGCCCGCTCGCGCTCACCGGCCGCGAGCAGACCGTGGAGAACCCGGCGGGCGGTGCGCCGCCCGCGATCTCCGCCGTACCGGGCGTCGCCGCGCTCTCCCAGCTCTCGGGGCTCGGGGTGGGGCTCTCGCTGGACTTCCCCGGCCAGTACGCGCACTTCGACTCCGCACCGCTGACCACCGCCCTCACCGTCACCGGCGCACCTCAGGCCAGGATCAGGGTCACGTCGTCCTCACCGGACGCGGTGCTCTTCGCCAAGGTGTACGACGTGCCGCCGGGCGGCAAGCAGCAGGTGCTGCCCCACCAGCTCGTCACCCCGGTCCGGATCACCGGGGCGCAGGAGGGCCGGACGGTCGAGCTGACCCTGCCGGCCATCGACCACAAGGTCGAGGCCGGACACCGGCTGCGGCTGGTCCTCGCGTCGACCGACCTCGGTTACGCGTCCCCGGCGTCCCCCGCCACGTACACCGTCGCGGCGGCCGGACCACTGACCGTCCCCACGGTGCCGGCGCTGCGCACCGCGAGTGCCGGATTCCCCTGGTGGGTGTGGGGACTTCCGGCGCTGGGAGCGCTGATCGCGGCCGTGCTGCTGGTGCCACGGCGGGCCAGGTCCGTCCCCGCACCCGACCCGGAGCTGGCGCACCTGCCGCTGCGGATCACCGGGCTGGCCAAGAAGTACGCCAGGTCCGCCGACCGGTACGCGGTCCGCGACCTGTCCTTCGACGTGGGAAGGGGCCAGGTGCTCGGCCTGCTCGGGCCCAACGGCGCGGGCAAGACCACCACCCTGCGCATGCTGATGGGGCTCATCACGCCGGACGGCGGCGAGATCCGGGTGTTCGGCCACGCGATCCGGCCGGGTGCGCCCGTCCTCTCGCGGGTCGGCGCGTTCGTCGAGGGGGCCGGGTTCCTGCCGCATCTCTCCGGGCGGGCCAACCTCGATCTGTACTGGCAGGCCACCGGCCGCCCCACCGAGGACTCGCACGTCGCCGAGGCGCTGGAGATCGCCGGTCTCGGCGACGCGCTGGACCGCGCGGTCCGTACGTACTCGCAGGGAATGCGGCAGCGGCTCGCCATCGCTCAGGCCATGCTCGGCCTGCCCGACCTGCTGATCCTGGACGAGCCGACGAACGGACTCGACCCGCCGCAGATCCGCGAGATGCGGGACGTGATGATCCGGTACGCGGCCGAGGGCCGGACCGTGATCGTCTCCAGTCATCTGCTGGCGGAGGTCGAGCAGTCCTGCACACATCTGGTCGTCATGGACCACGGACAGCTCGTACAGGCCGGACCCGTCGCCGAGATCACCGGCAGCGGGGACACCCTCCTCGTCACCTCCGCCGATGAGATCACCGAGGCGCTGGCCGGGAAGGTGGCCGCACTGCCCGGCATCGGCTCAGCCGTACGGACCGACGACGGACTGCTCGTACGGCTGGACGGAGCCACCCCGGCCGCGCTCGTCTCCGAACTGCTGCGCCTGGACCTGCCGTTGACCGGTGTGGGGCCGCACCGCCGCCTGGAGGACGCGTTCCTCACCCTGATCGGAGGCCAACCCGTATGAGCACGACTGTCGTCCCGGACCCCGCAGCCCCCGACCCCGCTCTCCCGGACTCTGCTCTTGCGGACCCTGCGACAGCCACCGCGCCCGGATACCGGGCACGGCACACGCTGCCCCTGCTGGTCGAGACGAAACGGCAGTTCAGGCGCCGGCGCACGCTGGCGATGGGCGCGGTGCTCGTCGCGCTGCCGTTCATTCTGGTCGCGGCGTTCGCGGTCGGCGGTACACCCAGCGGCAGCGGCCGGAACGGGCCGACGCTGCTGGACACCGCGACGGCCTCCGGTGCGAACTACGCGGCGACCTGCCTGTTCGTGTCGGCGGGCTTCCTGCTGGTGGTGCCGGTCGCGCTGTTCTGCGGCGACACGGTGGCATCGGAGGCCGGCTGGTCCTCGCTGCGCTATCTGCTCGCCGCGCCCGTGCCGCGCGCCCGGCTGCTGTGGAGCAAGCTCACGGTGGCCCTGGTCTTCAGCCTGGCGGCGATGGTGGTGCTGCCGGTGGTGGCGCTCGCGGTGGGCACGGTCGCGTACGGCTGGGGGCCGCTGGAGCTGCCCACCGGGGGCTCCCTCGCAGCGGGGGACGCGGTGCCGCGGCTCATGCTCGTGGTGGCGTTCATCTTCGTGTCCCAACTGGTCACGGCAGCACTCGCGTTCTGGCTCTCCACCAGGACCGATGCGCCGCTGGGGGCGGTCGGCGGCGCGGTCGGTCTGACGATCGTCGGGAATGTCCTGGACGCGGTCACCGCGCTCGGCTCCTGGCGCGACTTCCTGCCCGCGCACTGGCAGTTCGCCTGGGCGGACGCCCTTCAGCCCCAGCTCGAATGGGGCGGCATGGTCAAGGGGGCGGCCGTGTCGGTGGCGTACGCGCTCGTACTCTTCGCGCTGGCCTTCAGGGGGTTCGCCCGGAAGGACATCGTGTCGTAGCGGAGGCGGCCCGGCGGCCGTGTGGGGCACCGCAATGCGCGATGGTGCGAAGCGCCGGAAGGAGTGCGCCCGCCAGGTGCCGAGTGCGTGGGTTCTTCCTATGGGGCGCGGGCCCCGGAACCCCCTAGCGTCGAGGCCAGGAAGCGTCGGGTGTGCCACTGGGGTGTGCTGTGCGATGTCTGCTGTGCCACGGATCCTGCCCGGCTCTGCGGAATGAGAGTGCGTGACAAGCACAGCAGGCAAGCTCGGGAATGCCGTGCGCGACGAGGGAACGCCTCCGGTCCTGGTGCGCTGCTCCTCGTACCGGCCGGAGGCGGACCGGTGGACGGCGTACCGGCCGACGGCGTACCGGTTGACGGCACCGGCCGCCCAGCGCTGGAAGGGGCGAAGGCCACGGCTCCCGTGCGGAGCGCGACCGAGGCCACGCCTCCCGTGTTCGGTTGCCGCCTTGCCTCACACCGTGGTCAACACGGAGCGAGGCAAGGCGCTGACACCGTTCAAAACAGTCAACACACGTCAAGACATGTCAACACGTGTCAACGCATGGGTTCTACAGGTCGAACTCCGTCGGGGCGATCCCCAGCGCGAAGCACGCCTCGCGGACCACGGCCTGCTCGGACTTGTCGAAGTCTCCGTCGGCGCCGCCGATCACGATGCCGATCTGGATGACGGCGCGGGCCTCGGCGGGCTTCTTGCTGACCTTGCCGATGGTCTGCAGGACGCTGACCTTGCCGAAGTCGAAGTCGGTGGTGAGCTTCTGGCAGTAGTCGTTGAAGCGCGTCTGCAGATCGTCCGGCGCGAAGTTCGTCAGGACGTCATTGGTGGCGATCAGCGAGGCGACGCGCTGGCGCTCCGCGGGGTCGAT
Source organism: Streptomyces sp. NBC_00466 (assembly GCF_041433995.1). Classification (NCBI taxonomy): domain Bacteria; kingdom Bacillati; phylum Actinomycetota; class Actinomycetes; order Kitasatosporales; family Streptomycetaceae; genus Streptomyces; species Streptomyces sp. NBC_00466. The sequence goes on from NZ_CP107896.1 coordinate 4,733,517, forward strand.
CGAGCCGTCGGCCGCGGCGACCAGCGCGCACATGGCCATGCTGGCATCCCGGAATCCGCCGCTCTTGAGGTCGTTCTTCTTCGCGTCGAGCTGCGTCTGCATCGTCTTCGCAGAGTCCTTCAAGCGGTCCCACAGGGCCATCAGCCGTCTCCTCGTTCACCACGTGACCATTTTGATCACTCTTTACGGAGAGACAACGGCCGGACCCGTCAGGAAGTGCCCGCCGGTGTCATCCGGTGATGGCCGCCGCGAGCCGGGTGCGGGCCCAACGCGGGCGGTGGCGTGGGGACCGGGCGCGGGCGCACGCATCGGACCGCGGGCCGGGTGCAGCCGGGTACGGGCCGGGCCCGGACGGCGGGCGGCGGTTCCGGTGCGCGTGGCAGACTGGCTGTCCGATGAACCTCGACTCCACCGACCTCGCGCTCGTCCACCTCCTCCAGGAGGACGGCCGCACGTCCTACGAGACGCTCGCCGCACGCGTCGGCCTCTCCCGCGCCGCCGCCCGCGCACGGGCGCTGCGGCTGACCGAGGACGGGGTCCTGCGGATCGTCGGTGTCATCCACCCCGCGGTGCTGGGGCGCACAGTCAGCGCGCATGTGGCCATCGACGTCGTCGGGCCCGCCGAACCCGTCGCGCGGACCGTGGCCGGGCTCTCCGAAGCGGTCTTCGTCACGATGACCGCAGGCCGGCGCCCGGTCATCGCGGAGCTGCGGACGTCCGATTTCGACGCGCTGAGCGCCCTGGTGGCGGACGTCGCGCGGCTGCCCGGCGTACGGGGCGTCGACACGACCCCGTACACGCGCGTGCTCAAGGACCCCTATCTGCCGGTGACTTCGCCCGACGTGGTGAGCCTCGACGAGACGGACCACGCGATCCTGCGGGCGCTCCAGACCGACGGGCGCATGTCCTACGCCGAGTTGGCCGACCGGATCGCCATGTCGGCCGCCGCCGCGCGGGCCCGCTCACTGCGCCTGCTGGACGCCGGTGTCTTCCGGGTCGCGGCCCTGGTCCGCCCGGGAACCCTCGGTATGGGCCACCTCGCGGGCTTCTCGCTGCGCCGCTCCGGTGATGTGCACGGCGTTGCGGGGGTGGGCGGTCTGCTGGCCACCGAGCAGGTGCAGTTCGCCGCGGAGTGTGTGGGCCGCGCGGACGTCATCGGCACGGTGGGCGGCGAGACGCTCGCCGATGTGCTGGCCTCGCTGGAGAAACTGCGCGCGCTGGACGGCGTACACGGTCTGGAGAGCTGGCTCCATCTGGAGCTGGTCAAGGAGCGCTACGACTCGCTCACGACGACCTGACCGCGGCCTCCTTCTTCTTCACCTTCTTCCGTTACCGCCATTCGTCTGCCGCCATTCGTTTCCCTCACGTCTCTCCCCGGTCGCACGCGGTTCGCTCGCACAGGCCCTCCATCACAAGTGAAAAGTTCTTCATCTACCCCTCTGGCGAATCTTTCGCTTGCATCGTACTGTCGCAATCAGCGGATCGCTCGCACATGCCTCTCGTGGGCGTCGATTCGCTTCCCGCGGCGCTGGGTCGCCCACCGTCTGCCGAACCGCATACGGCTGCGCCCGGCCCCGGCAACAGCGCCCGCCCACCGGGAGACCGCACGCCCCTCCCCGTACTACCGGAGCACCCACATGGCCAGCACGCCCGCAGCACACCCGGACCGCACCCTTCTCGTCACCGGCGGCACCGTCCACACCCTCACCCCGGCGGGCCGCGCCGAGGCCCTCGCGGTGCGCGGTGAGCGCATCGTGCACGCGGGCACGGCCGATGAGTGCCTGGCCGCACTGGACGGCCGTGTGGACGGGCGGCTGGACCTGGGCGGGCGACAGCTGATGCCCGGTTTCGTCGACGCGCACTGCCACCCGGTGATGTACGGACAGAACCTCGCCTGGGCCGACGTACGGCCCGAGACCGTCGCGGACATCGACGGGCTGGTCGCCGCGCTCCGCAGCCACGCGGAAGGGCTCCGCCCGGACGCCGCCCTGCGCGGCTTCGGCTACGAGCACCGCAGGCTGGCCGAGGGCCGCCACCCCACCTGCCAGGACCTCGACCGGGTCGCCACCGACCGCGAGGTCTACGTGATGAACGCCTCCGGCCACGGCGGTGTCGTGAACACCTACACCCTGCGCAAGTACGGCATCACCGCGGGCACCCCCGACCCGCTCGGCGGCCGCATCGGCCGTACGGCGTCCGGCGAGCCCAACGGCGAGCTGTGGGACGGCGCCTGCGATCTGCTGACAGGCCCCGACGGTGTGAAGATCACCAACCACGGCCCGAACTTCCACCTCGACGACCCGGCCGACGTCATGCGCGGCCATCTGCTCCGCGCCCAGCAGACCTTCCTCGCCGCCGGGGTCACCACCATCGGCGACGCCCAGGCATCCCGCCGCGAGCTCTCCACGTATCTGCGCGCCCGTGATGCGGGCGACCTGCGGATGCGCACGTCCGTCTATCTGACGTCGGCGCTGCTCGACACCGCACTCGACCTCGGTCTCGGCAGCGAACTCGGCGACGACCAGCTGCGGATCCAGGGCGTCAAGCTCTACGCGGACGGCACGCTGGGCGGCTGGACCGCGTACTTCCCCGAGGGGTACGCGGCCGACTGCTGCAACCACGGGCAGCTCTACCACGACCCCGCCGAGTACGCCGACCTGGTGCTGCGCGCCCACCGGGCCGGCTTCCAGACCGCGACCCACGCGCAGTCCCCGTACGCCATCGGCATGGTCCTGGACGCCGTCGAGAAGGCGCTCGCCGACACGCCCCGCGCGGACGCCCGGCACCGCGTCGAGCACTGCGGGCTGCCCACCGACGCCGAGATCGACCGGATGCGGGAGCTGGGCGTGCACGGTGTGCTCCAGCCGCAGCACCACCTCCGTACCGGCGACGGCACGCTCACCGCGATCGGCGAGATGGGCCACCGCTACAACCCGGCGGGCCTGCTCCAGTCCGCGGGCACGGAGTTCGCGTTCAGTTCGGACGCGCCCGTCGCGCCGCCCCGGCCGTTCGAGGCGGTCGCCGCCGCCGCGAGCCGGGAGACCGTGCTCGGTACCCGGCTCGGCACCCCGGAGATGCGGCTCGCCGTCGCGGACGGCATCCGCGCGCACACACTCGGCGGAGCGCGGGCGCTGCACCGCGAGAACGAGGTGGGCAGCCTCCGCGCCGGGGCGTTCGCCGACTTCGTCATCACGGCCGCCGACCCGTACGCGACCGACGACCTCGCCCAGCTCGCCACGACCGGCGTGGACGAGACCTGGATCGGCGCCCGCCAGGTCTGGTCCGCCACGGCCTGACCGTCGCTACGCCCCTACGCCCCTACGTCGCTACGCCCCTGCGTCCGTCGATCCGGCGCCCACTGAACCCGGGCTGTTCACCGATTACGGCACACCGCGCCCGCCCTTGCCGGCGGCGCCCGCCACCGTGAAGGAGCACCACCGATGAGCACCACCGCACAGCCGGACCGGCCGGGGACCGGTACGGCCGAACGCGCCGGCGGCGGCCCCGCAGCGGGCGCGGTCGAACAGCACGGCTACGACTTCATCCCCGAGTCCGAGCGCTATATGACCCCGCGCCAACTGGGCTTCTTCTGGGCCGGGATCAACTCCTACCAGTTCTTCTTCGTGCTCGGCGCGGGCGCCATCGCCCTCGGTCTCTCCCTCGTCCAGGCCCTGGTCGCGGTGGTGGTGGGCAACGCGCTGTTCGGGCTCGTCGCGTACAGCTCGATCGCGGGACCGCGTGCCGGACTGCCCGCGCTCACGCTGAGCCGGGCGCCGTTCGGCGTGTTCGGCAACCGCATCAACGCGCTGTTCACCTGGGCCATGTCCCTGGGCTTCAAGACGGTCAACGGCCTCCTCGGGGTCTTCGCCGTGCTCGCCCTCTTCGACCGGCTCGGCTGGCACCACTCCGGCGCGGCCGGCAAGGTCCTGGCGACCCTGCTCGTGCTGGGTGTGGCCATCATCATCGCGGTCACCGGGCACCGGCTGCTGGTGAAGGTCCAGCCGTACTTCGCGGTGGCGGTGGCCGTGGTCTTCGCGCTGCTGCTCTGCTTCACCATCGGCGGGGTGAACTGGAACTGGCAGCCGCCGCACCCCGCGTCGGGCGGCCACTGGCTCGCGCTGATCGTCTCCGCCGCCGCGCTGATCGCGTCCGGTTCGCTGTCGTACCTGGTGGTCTCGCCGGACTACGCCCGCTACCTCCCATCGGACACCCCGGTCCGCAAGGTCTTCCCGCGGGTGCTGGGCGGCGGCGCGGGAATGGCCGTCTACCTGGGCATCGCGGGCGTCCTGGTCGCGACCCGTACGGACCTCACCGACCCGGTGGCGGGCGTTCAGCCGCTGGTGCCCGGCTGGCTGTACGTCCTCTACATCGCCGCCTGCTTCCTGGGCTCGATCTCCAACAACGCCTCGGTGTTCTACTCGTCGGGGCTGGCCATCCAGGCCATCGGCATCCCGCTCAAGCGCTGGCTCGCCACGGCCCTGGACGCCACCCTGGCGCTGGCCGCGGTGCTGCTGATCCTCTTCGTGTACGACTTCGAGACCGCGCTGAACGAGTTCCTCTCCCTGGTCAACGTCTGGGCCGGTCCGTTCGCCGCCGTCTGGATCGTGGACGGCATCCTGCGCCGCTGGCACTACGACCAGCACGACATCCACACCAGTGACCGGAGCAGCCGCTACTGGGGTGTCGGCGGTGTCAACGTCCAGGGCCTGATCGCGCTCGCCTGCGGCATGGCCACCGGCCTGCTCACCATCAACTCGCCCCTCCTGCACAGCTGGCTGAGCGGCCGGCTGGGCGGCGCCGACCTCTCCTGGTTCCTGCCGATCGTGGTCTCGGGGGCGGCCTATCTGCTGCTGGCGGGGCGGCGGGTGCGCGGAGAGCTGGAGAGGGGCGGGCAGGAGATGAACGCGCGGGTGAGCGGCTCGTAACGGAGAGTTGCCAGGGAGTGCGCCTTGCAGGGCCCGGAGGCGCACTCCCTGACTCGTGCGCATCGACTCGTACGCATCGACGGCGCGCATCGACAGCTCGCCGGCAACGCACCGGCAGCTCACCGGCAACGCATCGGCGACAAAGTATTTCGGTATCCGATGTAATCTTCTTCTGTGGGACGAACCCCGCCGACGGCTCCTGCCGTCGTGCTCGCGGGGACGCGGCCCCGGCACCCGGCGTGCGAGTGGAGGAGACGTGAGCAGGCGCATGGCGCTTTCCGGTGGACGGCACCCCTCGTGGATGGACGTCCTCCTGCGGGAGCGTGCCCGGCCGGAGCGGATCCGGCTGCGGCCGGGCGCCTGGTGGCTCGCGGTGGCCACGGTGTGCTTCGGGGCCTTCATGGGGCAGCTGGACGCGAGCATCGTGACGTTGACGTACGGCAGTGTGCGTACGGAGTTCCACGCGTCGCTGGCGGCCGTCGAGTGGGTGTCCCTCGCGTACCTGCTCACGTTGGTGGCCCTGCTGGTTCCGATCGGCCGGCTGTCGGACGCGTACGGGCGCAAGCTGTTCTACCTCTACGGCTTCGTGGTCTTCACCGCGGCATCGGCGGCCTGCGGTCTCGCTCCGTCGCTGGCGACGCTGGTGGCCTTCCGGGTGGTGCAGGCGGCGGGCGCGGCGATGATGCAGGCCAACAGCGTGGCGCTGGTGGCCACGAGCGCGCCACGGGAGCGGATGCGGACCGCGCTGGGCGTGCAGGCCGCCGCCCAGGCCCTCGGCCTCGCGCTGGGGCCGACGGTCGGGGGCGCTCTCGTGGCGACGCTCGGCTGGCGCTGGGTCTTCGGCATCAACGTGCCGATCGGGCTGGTCGCGCTGGTCGCGGGCCACTATCTGCTGCCGAGGACGCGCAGCCGGCTGCGGTCGGACGGCTTCGACTGGGCGGGCCTGGCGCTGCTGATCGTGGCGACGACCAGCGGGCTGCTCGGGGTCTCGGCCGCGTCCGGACTGCCGGTACCCGGCTGGGGTGTCGCCGCCCTGTTCGTCCTGGCCGCCGGGGCCGGCTGGGCGTTCGCGGTGCGGCAGCGGGTGGCCGCTGTGCCGCTGCTCGACCTGGCGCTGCTGCGAGTGCGGGCGGTGTCGTCCGGGCTGATCGGGGCGCTCTGCGGCTATCTGGTGCTCTTCGGGCCCCTGGTGCTGGTCCCGATCGTGCTGACGGGCGGCGGCTCGTCGGAGCTGACGGCGGGGCTGGTGCTGACCGCGCTGCCGGTCGGCTTCGCGGTCGCCGCTACTGCCGCCGACAGGGCCCTGCCGGCGGCCCTGGGCGACCGGGGCCGCTGTGTCCTGGGCGCGCTGATCTGTGTGGCAGCGCTGGTGGCGATGGTCCTGGCGCCGCTGACTCCCGGACCGCTGGTGCTGCTTCTCGCGGTGCTCGGCCTGGGCCTGGGCATCTTCACCCCGGCCAACAACACGCTGATCATGGGGGCGATCCCGGCGCGTTCGTCGGGCACCGGCGGCGGACTGGTCAACATGGCCCGTGGCCTGGGTACGGCCCTGGGTGTCGCGCTGGTGACCCTGGCCCTGCATCTCGCCCCGCCGCACGGAGTGCCGGACGGTCCGCGCTGGGCCGTGCTGGTCCTGCTCATGGCAGCGCTGGTGGCGGTGTACGCGGCGCGTTCGGGGCCCCGGGCGGGGGCTCGGTCGCGTACGTAGATGCCGCGTACGTAAACGCGTACGTAAATGGGGGAGCGAGCGGCCGGGGTACGACCGGGGTACGGCTGGTGGTGCGCGCGTCACCGGTCCGTCGGGTGGTCCGTCGGGTGGTCCGTCGGGTCGCGGTCGGAAGGAGAAGCGCCCTGCGAGCCGTCGCTCGCGGACTCGGCAGTTGCACCGGAGCCGGTACCGCTGTCGCTCTCACGACCGGCTTCGCTCCCGGAGCCCGGGCCGGAAGTGGTGTTGGAGCCGGAGCCGGAGCCGGAAGTGGTGTCGGTGTTGAGGTCGGTGTCGGCACCGGCGCGACGGTGGGTGGCGATGAGATAGACCAGCGCCCCGGCGAACAGCGCGGCCGACACCCAGTCGTTCAGCCGCAGGCCGAGGAAGTGGTTGGCGTGGTCGATCCGCAGGGCTTCGATCCAGGCCCGCCCGGCGGTGTACGCCAGCACATAGCAGGCGAACAGCCGTCCCCTGCGCGGCCGGTAGCGCCGGTCGATCCAGAGGAGCAGGGCCATCACGCCGAGATCCCACAGCGACTCGTAGAGAAACGTCGGGTGGTAGAGGGCGACGGTCGGGCTGTCCGCGGGCCGGTGCGCGGGATCGATCATCAGGGCCCAGGGCAGATGGGTCGGACCGCCGAACAGCTCCTGGTTGAAGTAGTTCCCCCACCGGCCGATCGCCTGAGCCAGCACCAGGCCGGGAGCCGCCGCGTCCGCGAAGTCCGCCAGCCTGATGCCCCGGCGCCTGCACCCCAGCCACGCACCCACCGCGCCGAGGGCGACGGCACCGGGGATGCCGAGCCCGCCGTCCCAGATGTACAGCGCGCGGATGGGCTGCTTGCCGGCGGCGAAGTACAGCTCGGGGTCGGTGATGACGTGGTAGAGCCGCCCGCCCAGCACACCGAACGGCACAGCCCACAGCGCGATGTCGGCGATGTGGTCGCGGTTGCCGCCACGGGCCGCCCAGCGGCGGCCGGTCAGCCACACCCCGGCGAAGATCCCGGCGATGATGCACAGCGCGTACGCCCGGATCGGGAAGGGCCCGAGATGCCAGACACCCTGGGAAGGGCTGGGAAGGTACGCCAGGTTCATCGGCGGGACCGCTCTCGACGTGAGGTTGCCGACCGGGGCCGGAGGAACCCGAACGAGATTACCTCGGACACCGATCCTTCGGCCTGTGACCCCTGCGGTCGCGGCCTGTGCCACTGGGGCGCGTGCCTTCGCGGACGGGGGCGGTCGCCTTCGCGGCGGGCGTGGCCGCTGCTGCCGTCGCGGGCCCCGAGCCTGTGACCCCGGTGCCGGAGGTCAGTAAAGTTCGCGTATGCCGCCCCAGCCCCGATCCGGGACCCGTAAGCCGCCGAAGGACCACACGTCCGACGCGCGACTGCTCACCGAGGCCGTCACGCGCCTGCGCCGTTCGCTGCGGGCGTCGATCCGCACCGACTACCCGTGGGAGACCCTGCCCATGGCCCAGGTCGAACTGCTCCAGGTCCTCGCGGAACACTCCCCGGCCCGCATCAGCGACCTGGCAACCCGCCAGCATCTGGCGGCCAGCACGGTATCGGGCCTGATCGGGCAGATGATCACGGCCGGTCTGGTGACCCGGGATGTCGACTCCGCCGACCGGCGGGCCTCCGTCGTCGTCCTCACCGACGCGGGCCGCGCCCAGCTCACCGCCTGGGCCCAGGCCCACGAACGCCGCCTGGGTACCGCACTCGCAGCCCTGGGCGACGCGGACCGCGACACGGTCAGGGCGGCACTGCCCGCTCTGCTCCGTATCGCGGAACACCTGGACGACACGGGGGAGTGACCGGGCGCCCCTGAAAGCGGGCTCAGTTGGAGTTCGCGCTCTTGGCGGGACGGCCGTCGATGTAGGCCGTGACCCGGTAGAGGTAGCCGCCAGGGGTCAGGTAGAGCGTGTGGTTGGTCGCCCCGCGGGGGTCCCCGGGCGGCACGTCCACCCAGCCGATGAGGGTGGACCGGGGGATCGGCACCCTGACCTCGGCGAGCTCGGCTATCAGCTGGGGGTCGAGTGCCACGGGGCGCAGTTCGAGAAGCCCCCCGTGGCTCCACAGTTCGCCGGACTCCGTCTGGGAACACGTCGCCGTTGCGCTGCTCATGACTTCTCCTGTCGATCAGTCGAATCCGTACTGTGACATTAGGTGCACTCAGCGTGAGCAAAGTGTCAGGAGGGCTGGAATGGCTCATTCCCCGTGCTGACGTGGCGCTTCACGATGGTTCCTGCTCGTAGGCCTTCCGGCACCGTCTGTGCCGATGGGTTCCACCCTGCCGGAGGCATCCTGAAGCTGACCTGAAGCATCCTGAAGCCGTCTTCAGGTTCGGCCTGTTGGGTTCCGCTGGTTACGGGACGGGCTGCCGGTCGTGGGGGTGGAGCGGGGTTCGCTCTCCGGGTCCTTACGCCGTCACTACGTCGTTCCCGCTACGTTCCCCAGACCTGAAAAAAGGCCCTCCCGGTGGGAGGGCCCGGCCGCGGTGCGGCGAGAGTGCCCCCGGCAGGACTCGAACCTGCGGCCAAGCGCTTAGAAGGCGCCTGCTCTATCCACTGAGCTACGGGGGCCGGATCGTGGCCTCGGCGGCCTGGAGCCCCGGTTGTACGGGTGCGTGACCTTGCCAGGGACCAGGATAGGGCTCCATTCACCTGCTCCCCGTTGCTTCACCTCCGTGGCACGATGTGGAGGTTCAGTGAAGCGAACTGATAATCGCAGGCGGGTGCGGATCGCGCACCGCTTTTGGCTCCTCGAATCCCGGGTGTTGTGCAGTCGTTATGCCTGCGTCCCACTCGTCCCGAGTGGTCCGGGTGTCCGAACGGCCCTGATCGCCCACTATTGGGCCGCACATGCGGCTATACGCTTCAAAAAGCCAATGAAATTGGGCATTCTTCGCATGTGGTGACCTTGGATGTACGGCCTCAGCTGATTGACGCACTCTCCGCCCTGCGTGACCGAGTCGCCGCCGTGCGCCTTCCGCTCCCGTTGCCAGGCGCACCACGCGCCCGCCGGACGCGGACCGAGCTGCTCGCGCAGCTCGACGACTACCTGGTGCCCCGGCTCAGAGCTCCGGAAGCACCCCTGCTCGCAGTGATCGGCGGGTCGACCGGCGCGGGGAAGTCCACACTCGTCAATTCGCTGGTCGGACGCCGGGTCAGCGAGGCCGGAGTGCTGCGGCCCACCACCCGGACGCCGGTCCTGGTCTGCCATCCCGACGACCACCACTGGTTCTCGGGGCTGCGCGTGCTGCCGCGCCTCACCCGCGTATGGCTTCCGCAGCAGGACGACACCGGCGACGACGGCCCCGCGGAGCCGCACGGGGCCACCAGTGGTGCGCTGCGGGTCGAAGTGGCGGCGAACCTGCCGCGCGGGCTCGCACTGCTCGACGCACCCGACATCGACTCGCTCGTCGCGGGCAACCGGGCGCTGGCCGCCGAGTTGATCTGCGCCGCCGACGTGTGGGTCATGGTGACCACCGCGTCCCGGTACGCCGACGCCGTGCCCTGGCATCTGCTGCGTACCGCGAAGGAGTACGACGCGACGCTCGTCACCGTCCTCGACCGGGTGCCCCACCAGGTCGTCGGCGAGGTGTCACGGCAGTACGGCGCGCTGCTCACCCGGGCCGGGCTCGGGGACGCGCCGCGCTTCACGATCCCCGAACTGCCCGAGTCCGCGGGCGGCGGCAGCGGGCTGCTGCCCACCACCGCCGTGGCACCGCTGCGCGAGTGGCTGACCCAGCACGCGCAGGACCCGGTGGCCAGACAGCAGTCGGTCGACCGTACGGCGCGCGGGGTGATCGATTCGCTCGGTGCGCGGATGCCCGAACTGGCCGCTGCCGTCGCCACGCAGTACTCCGCCGCGGTACGGCTCACCGGCACCGTCGTGGAGGCGTACGAGGGCGAGGGCAGGCGCGTACGGGCGCGTCTCAAGGCAGGCGCGGTGCTGGCCGGGGACGCCAGGACCCGGTGGCGCGGCTATCCGCTGGACAGTTCGTCGGGCGAGCTGCTCGACGCTCTCTCGGAGAGCCTGGCGGTGCTGCTCCAGTGCGCGGTGGCCGCCGCCGACGAACGGGTCCGCGAGAGCTGGGGGCGCGAGCCCGCGGCGGCCGGTCTCGATGCGGAGGCGGGGGAGGCCGGCGAGCGGGTCGGCCTCGCCGTGCGGCGCTGGCGGCGGGTCCTGGAGGAGCTGGCCGAGGAAGAGGTGAGGGAGCTGGAGCGCTCGGCCGCGCCGGAACCCGAGGCGGTCGCCGCGCTGCTGGCCGCCGCGCTGCTGGGCGGGCGCCGGACGCGCAAGGCGGGGGAGCGGCTGGCCGAACGGATCGGCGCGCAGGGGGCGCTGAGGCTGCGCGACAAGGGCGCCGGGCTGGTCAGTACCTACATCGACGACGTGCTCGGCGCGGAGCGCGACCGCCGGCTCGCACCGCTGGATGCCCTCGACGTGGGCCCCGAGTCGCAGGCCGAACTGATCGCCGCGCTGTCCGTACTGCAGAAGGAGAAGTGCCCGCGATGACCGAGGCGACCGAGGTGACAGACGTGACTGGGGTGACCGGAGCGGCGGAGGTGGGGCCCGGGTGGCCGGGGTCAGGTGAGAGCCACGAGCCGCAGGGGGTGCTGGAGCCGCACGCGGCTCCCGCGCCTGGGGCCTCCGGCACTGCGCCGCAGACGGCATCCGGCGCGGCGCCCAGCGACTCGGACTCCGATGAGGCTTCCGGCACGTCCTCGGGGGCCGCCCTGGCTACGGCGGCCGTCGGTTCATCTGGTTCATCCGGTACATCTGGTCCATCCGGTCCGTCTGGTTCATCTGATCCATTCGGTCCGTCTGATCCGTCTGATCCGTCTGATCCGTCCGGTCCGTCCGGGGCCTCCGAGCCGGCAGGGCCAGCAGGAATGTCGGTGCTGTCCGGTCAGGCCAAGATGCCCGAGCAGGCCGGCCACCGCTGGGACGACGGGTTCATCGCCCGGCGCGCCGCCGACCGCGGCGACAGCGCACCGGGGAGCGCGCGCGACGTCAGCCTCGGCCCCCTGCCCGAGTCGTACGAGGACTTCCCGCGCTCCGTCTCGTACGGCGCCGAACTGCGCGCCCGGCTGGACGCCTTGCGGGAACTGGTCGGTCTCTCCCGTACGCGCCTCGACGGCCCGACGCTGGCCGAGGCCGGACGGGTGCTGGACGAGGCGTCGGCCCGGCAGCGGCTCTCCTCGCAGCACACCGTCGTCGCCATCGCGGGCGCGACCGGCAGCGGCAAGTCGACCCTCTTCAACGCCCTTGCCGGGGTGGCGATCTCCGAGACCGGGGTGCGCAGGCCCACCACCTCCGCGCCCCTCGCCTGCAGTTGGACCGACGGCGCCGCCGGGCTGCTCGACCGGCTCGCCATCCCGGGGCGGCTGCGCCGCAGGCCCTGGATGAGCGCGGGACCCGGCGACGAGCTGCACGGCCTGGTCCTCATCGACCTGCCCGACCACGACTCGGCCGTGACCGCGCACCGCGACCAGGTGGACCGCGCGATGGAGCTGGTCGACGCGGTGATCTGGGTGGTCGACCCGGAGAAGTACGCGGACGCCGCACTCCACGACCGCTATCTCAAGCCGCTCGCGGGCCACGCCGAGATCACCTTCGTGGTGCTCAACCAGATCGACCGGCTGCCGGGCGAGGCTGCCGACCAGGTGCTCGACGACCTGCGGAGGCTGCTCGACGAGGACGGCATGGCGCTGGGCGAGCACGGCGAACCCGGGGCGACGGTGCTCGCGCTGTCGGCGCTCACCGGTGAAGGAGTGGGCGAACTGCGGGAGCTGGTCGGCCGGTTCGTCCGCGAACGGGGTGCCCCGGCGCGGCGGCTGGCCGCCGATGTGGACGCGGCGGCGGACGGCCTGCGGCCGGTGTACGTGGCCGAGGGCCACGCCGGGCTCGGAGAGCTGGCGCGTGAGGAGTTCGGTGACCGGCTCGGCAACGCGGTCGGCGCCCTGGCCGCGGGCGAGGCCGCGGAGCGCGAGTGGAGCCGGAACGCGGTGAAGGCGTGCGGAACGCCGTGGCTGCGGCTCTGGCGCTGGTACGAGTCCACACGCGCGCCCGGTGGCCCGGAACCGTTGCCGGCGGAGCCCGTGGGCGCCGAGGCCACCGCCCGCCAGGAGGTGGAGCAGGCCGTGCGCAAGGTCGCCGACGAGGCGGCCGACGGGCTTCCCGCGCCCTGGGCGCAAGCGGTGCGCGAGGCGGCCGCACGCGGAGCCGAGGGGCTGCCGGAGGCCCTGGACGAGCTGGCGGTGACCACGGTCGCGCAGGAGCCGGGGGGCCGTTCGGGACGGCCCGCCTGGTGGCCGGCGGCCGTGCTGGCCCAGGTGATGACGACCGTGCACCAGATTCTGGGTGTGCTCTGGCTGCTGGGGGTGCTGGTGGGCGTGCTCGATGTGGCTCCGTTGACACCCGTCCTGGTGATGCTGGCGGGAACCGTGGGCGGCCCGCTCGTGGAGTGGGCGTGCGGGATGGCCGTACGGGGGCCCGCGCACCGGTACGGGCAGGAGGCGGAGCGCAGGCTGCGGGAGGCGGCCGCCGCGTGCGGCAGGGCGAAGGTGCTCGATCCGGTCGCCGCTGAGCTGGTGCGTTACCGGGAGGTGCGGGAGCAGTACGTGACGGTGAACGGGTTGTCCACAACCAGCAAGTAGTCCACAGGCGCGAGCGGAACGGGCGATCGCCGGGGCAGCATGGGAACCGGATCAGCAACCGGTGGCCGACCACCCGACCAGCCGACCAGCCGACCAGCCGGACGGGCCGAACGAGCCGACCAGCCGGACGGGCCGAACGAGCCGACCAGCCGGACGGGCCGAACGAGCCGACCAGCCGGCCGGGACGAACGGTCCGGACGGTCCGGACGGACGAATGAGCCGTGCGGCGGCAGGGCAGTTCGGTGTGTGGCGCGGGCAACCGGGTGCATCCGCAGGGTCGTTACGGGACGGCCCCGCAGGACCACGGCGGGACGGGGGAGACAGGGCTCATGAACGACACCTTGGTGACATTGGTGGGAAATGTGGCGACGCAGCCTGAATACCGGGATTCGGTCACCGGGGGAATGGCGCGATTTCGCTTCGCGGTCACCGCGCGCCGCTGGGACCGGCAGAAACAGGTCTGGACCGACGGACCGACCAGCTTCTACACGGTGTGGTCCTGGCGGTCGCTGGCAGTGAATCTGGCCGGATCCGTGTCCGTCGGTGAACCACTCGTCGTACACGGCAGGTTGAAGGTACGCGACGAGGACAAGGACGGACAGCGCAGATTCTCGGCAGACATCGAGGCGCTTGCCGTGGGGCACGATATGACGCGCGGGACCAGCGCGTTCAAGCGTGTAGCCAGGGCCGATGCGTCTCTGACGGAGCGTCCCAAGAACCTGGTGGCCTGAACTGGGCGGTGTGGCACCGAGGTGCCACCAGCCCCTGGGAGGTGGTGATTTGTCGATACGGTCGGGTCGCCGAGGGGATTCACGGTAACGATTCCGATTCGGAATGGTTATCAGATGCCTTGTGTGGGGACCGTGTTGCTCCTGCGTCCTTAGGATTCCCAGATACTCACGGGGCATTTGAGTCTGCCGGCGAGGAACCTCCCCCACGCGCGCCATGATGCGCATCGCGCGAAGATTCCTCGCCCGAAGGGGAATTCTGTGTTTTCTGCGGTTTCTATGTTTTCTGCGGGATCTGGTTCTCGCATACGGCGGCTGGGCACCTCCCGGCTGGCCGCCGCGGCCCTGGCTGCGGGGCTGGTCGCCGGTGGTGCGCTGGCAACTGCCGCGCCTGCTCTTGCCGATGACGCTCCCACCAACTCCTCCGGCGTCACCGCCACCCTGGACAACCCCGGGGTGTCGGTCGGTGACAAGGTCGTGGTCGACGGCGTCGACGAGACGGCCGGGCTCTTCGAGCTCAAGGTCGACGGCGGCGGGTCCATCAAGACGTACTGCATCGACCTGCACAACCACACTCAGGCCAACACCTCCTACCGGGAGGTCACTTGGGCCGAGTCCTCGCTTGCGCACAACAACGACGCGGGCAAGATCCGCTGGATCCTTGAGCACTCCTTCCCGCAGGTGACGCCCGCGTCCCTCGGTGCGAACCTCAACGTCACGCTGACCGACGCCACTGCCGCCGCCGCGACCCAGGCCGCGATCTGGCACTTCTCGGACCACGTCGACGCGATGCCGAAGGACGCGGCCGGCCGGAAGCTGACCGAGTACCTGGAGAAGTCCGCGGCCAACGTCGCCGAGCCTGCCGCGTCGCTCTCGCTCGGCCCCGCCGACGTGGCGGGCCACCCGGGCGAGCCGCTCGGCCCGGTGACGGTCTCCACCAACGCCGCCAGGGCGGAGGTCTCCCTCTCCCCGGACGCGCCGCAGGGTGTCAGCGTCGTCGGCAAGGACGGCAAGCCCGTCACCAGCGCGGTCAACGGCACGCAGCTGTTCTTCAAGGTCCCGGCCGGCACACAGCCCGGCTCGGCCAAGCTGAACGTTACCGCGCAGACCGCGGTGCCGATCGGCCGTGCCTTTGTCAGCGACTCCAAGAGCCAGACGCAGATCCTCGCGGGCACCAGCACCGCGTCGGTCAGCGCGATCGCCACGGCCAACTGGGCCAGCAAGGGTGCCGTCCCGGCTCTCTCCGCCATGAAGGACTGCGCCAAGGGCGGCGTGGACATCACCGCCGGCAACAAGGGCGATGAGGCGTTCACCTTCGAGCTGGCGGGCCAGAAGCACACGGTCGAAGCCGGCAAGTCCCAGACGGTGACCGTCCCTGTCGCCGAGGACCAGGCCTACGACTTCACCATCAAGGGCCCGAACGGCTTCGAGAAGCGCTTCCAGGGCGTCCTCGACTGCAAGACGGCCGGCAGCACGCCCACCCACAGCGGCACCCCTTCCCCGAAGCCCAGCGCGGCCTCGGCGGGCGGCAGCACCTCGGGTACCAACGGCAGCGGCCTGGCCGAGACCGGTAGCTCCAGCTCGACCCCGGTGATCGCCGGTGTCGCGATCGCCCTCGTGGTGGTCGGTGGCGGCGCGGTCTTCATGCTCCGCAGGAAGAACAGCACCACGGGTCAGTGACCCCGGACCGGTCACCGGAGAGCGGTACTCCCGGTGACCGGCCAGTGAAGCGACCGGCCAGTGAAGCGACCGGTCAGTGAAGCGGTCGGCCCGTGAGTGGCCCGGCCGTGAGTGGCCGGACCATGAGCGGTAAGTGAAGTGAGTGAGTGGCCACCGGACAGGGATGGCCACAGTGGTGCAGCGGCTCCGGTACGCCTCGGCGTACCGGAGCCGTCTGCTGTCGTCCGCACCCCGGGACGCTGCCGCATCGCGCGAAGTCCGCTCGGCATACTGCCTCCGCCAGATCACCGCGATACGCAGGAGGAGTCATGGCAGGCAATTTCAAGACCGTCATCGACGTGGGCCCGGACCATCTCGACCAGGCCCGGGCTATCGACCGGGTGTTCCAGGAGGCGATTGCCCCGGCGACCGTCAACTTCGACTTCGACAACATCCGGGAGGCCGCCGCCGCCATACCCGACGGAGCCATCGTCAAGATGGTCCGCGGTTGGGGGCTCCAGGAGCACGCCGAGATCGGGGTGATCGTGCTCTCACTGAAGGAGGCTGTCCGCCAGGCCCTGCCGGACGCGCTCGGCGACGCCTCCTTCTGGGACACGATCGAGGAGGAGTTCGTACGTGCCTTCACCGGCCTCGCCGCGCAGGAGGGCGAGCCGGGGCTCTCGTACTACGAGGAAGGCATGGAGCGCACCAGCTTCTACCGGGACCTGTTCTTCGCCCTCCAGGACGAGGAGACCGGGGCAGGGGTGTACGCCATTGCGTTCTGCGTGGACGCGACCATCGGCCTGGACAAGGCTCGGGTCGGTGCCCTGAAGATCTCGGATGTCGCTCCGTTCGCGCTCCGGCTCAACGCGATCGTGGTGCGGCAGGAACTGCAGCCGGCAGCCTGACCGCCTTTCCCTGACGGGCAGCGCCCCGTCCGTCCGGCCCGCCGTCCCGGGCCGGCCGGCCCCAATGGCGAGCAGTACCGCTGCAACCCGCTGCTCTCGCCCGTACCGGAGCCGGAGCCCCAGGTTCGACCACGGCCACATCGTCGAACGGTCATCGTCGAACGGTCACGGAAGCAAGTACGTACCCCGACCCCGACGTGCTGTGAGCCGCGCTCCCGGTCGCCTGGGCCGTCCCGCAGGGCGACCCACCCCTCGCCCCCCCCGCAGCGCCTTCCCCGGCAGCGCCAGGCGGCCTGCCGCGGGTCCGCAGCGAAATCCCAGGTCAGAGCCCCCCGGCGATACTGGTTTCCGCCCGGCGGTGGACGTCAGGCAAGATGGGGTGTATCTGCCCACACATCTAATGCCGGACGGTTTCTCTTGGCTGAGTTCATCTACACCATGCGCAAGACGCGCAAGGCGCACGGCGACAAGGTGATTCTCGACGACGTCACCCTGAACTTCCTGCCCGGCGCGAAGATCGGTGTCGTGGGCCCCAACGGTGCCGGTAAGTCCACGGTTCTGAAGATCATGGCGGGCCTTGAGCAGCCCTCCAACGGTGAGGCGTACATCACGCCCGGATTCAGCGTCGGCATCCTCATGCAGGAGCCGGAGCTGGACGAGTCGAAGACCGTCCTGGAGAACGTGCAGGACGGCGCCGCCGAGGTCATGGGCAAGCTCAAGCGCTTCAACGAGGTCGCCGAGCTGATGGCGACCGACTACACCGACGCGCTCATGGACGAGATGGGCAAGCTCCAGGAGGACCTGGACCACGCCAACGCCTGGGACCTCGACGCCCAGTTGGAGCAGGCCATGGACGCCCTGGGCTGCCCGCCCGGCGACTGGCCCGTCGTGAACCTCTCCGGCGGTGAGAAGCGCCGCGTCGCGCTCTGCAAGCTGCTGATCGAGGCGCCCGACCTGCTCCTCCTCGACGAGCCCACCAACCACCTGGACGCCGAGTCGGTGAACTGGCTGGAGCAGCACCTCTCGAAGTACGCGGGCTGCGTCATCGCCGTCACTCACGACCGGTACTTCCTGAACAACGTCGCCGAGTGGATCCTTGAGCTCGACCGCGGCCGCGCGATCGCCTACGAGGGCAACTACTCCACGTACCTCGACAAGAAGTCGGCCCGCCTCAAGGTCGAGGGCCGCAAGGACGAGAAGCGTCAGAAGCGGCTCAAGGAAGAGCTGGAGTGGGTGCGCTCCAACGCCAAGGGCCGCCAGACCAAGTCCAAGGCCCGCCTCGCCCGTTACGAGGAGATGGCGGCCGAGGCGGACAAGATGCGGAAGCTGGACTTCGAGGAGATCCAGATCCCGCCGGGTCCGCGGCTCGGTTCCATCGTCGTCGAGGTCGAGAACCTCTCGAAGGCCTTCGGCGACAAGGTCCTCATCGACGACCTGTCCTTCACGCTGCCGCGCAACGGCATCGTCGGTGTCATCGGCCCGAACGGCGCGGGCAAGACCACGCTGTTCAAGATGCTCCAGGGCCTGGAGACGCCGGACACCGGCGCCATCAAGGTCGGCGACACGGTCAAGATCTCCTATGTCGACCAGAGCCGCGCCAACATCGACCCCAAGAAGACCCTCTGGGCGGTCGTGTCGGACGAGCTGGACTACATCAACGTCGGCCAGGTCGAGATGCCTTCGCGGGCGTACGTCTCCGCGTTCGGCTTCAAGGGCCCGGACCAGCAGAAGCCGGCCGGTGTCCTCTCCGGTGGTGAGCGCAACCGCCTCAACCTGGCGCTGACGCTCAAGGAGGGCGGCAACCTGCTGCTCCTCGACGAGCCCACCAACGACCTGGACGTCGAGACGCTCTCCTCGCTGGAGAACGCGCTGCTCGAATTCCCCGGTGCGGCCGTGGTCATCTCCCACGACCGCTGGTTCCTCGACCGTGTCGCCACGCACATCCTGGCGTACGAGGGCGACTCCAGGTGGTACTGGTTCGAGGGCAACTTCGAGTCGTACGAGAAGAACAAGATCGAGCGCCTCGGTGCCGACGCGGCCCGCCCGCACCGTGCCACGTACAAGAAGCTGACGCGAGGCTGACCGTGCGGCACATCTACTCCTGCCCCCTGCGCTGGTCGGACATGGACGCCTTCGGGCACGTCAACAACGTCGTCTTCCTGCGGTATCTGGAAGAGGCGCGGATCGACTTCATGTTCCGGCTGGCGCCGGGAGACGGTTCGCCGTCGTTCTCCGGCGGGTCCGTCGTGGCCCGGCACGAGATCGACTACGTGCGCCCGCTCGTGCACCGGCACGCGCCGGTCACCGTCGAGTCCTGGGTGACGAAGATCTCCGCCGCGTCGCTGACCATCGCCTACGAGGTGAAGGACGACGACCAGGTGTACGTACGGGCGTCGACTGTCGTCGTCCCGTACAACCTGGAGACGCAGCGTCCGCGGCGGATAACCGCCGAGGAGAAGTCCTTCCTCCAGGAGTATCTGGACCAGCCGGGAGTGCTCGCCGCATGACGGGACTCCCGGTGCTGGCCTTCGCCGACGCCGGGGAGGCGGCCGATCTCGCCGCCTTCCTGGCCCGGCTGATCCACTACGACCGTGCCGCCGCTGTCCGGCTGCAGGCACGGGCGGACGGCGGTACGGAGCAGAGTCTGGCCGTCTTCGGGCGCCCGCCCTCGTTCGAGGTGCTGGCCGTCCGGACGGCGCGGCTGGCCGCCCCCGCCGAACTGGACTTCACCGTCTCGGCGGGTGAACTCCTCGAATCCATCGACGAGCAGGGCGCCACGGCCACCGTCCCCGCTGCTGTCACCGGCCCGCCCTGGGCCGGTCTGCTGCCGCCCCGCAGCGGCTGGCGGCAGCTGCCGGGGCTGCCGTCACCCGATGCGCTGCACTCCGCGGTCGCGGCCGTCGTCGCCGAATTCCGGGTACGTACCGAGGAGTTGCCGGCTGACCGGCGCACCCGCGCCGAACTCGACCGGATCGGGCGGGAGATCTGGTCCCGGCCGGTCGGCGACACCGCCCTCCCGGTCCGCGCGGCACACGCCGCCCAGTCGCTCGGCTTCCTGCGCCCGGTCCGGGTGGCTGTCCCCGACCTCTCCACCGGCGGGGCCGGCCGCCCCGGCCCGTACACGCTGCTCGGCGCCGGCTCCTGGCTCCGGTTGCGTACCCCGTACGGCTCGACCGCCGTCCGCGAGGCATCCGCACTGGGCGGGCTGAGCGTCACTCCCGCCTGACGTCATCGGAAGGCGCTGTCTTCCTTGGGCGGGGCTGTTCCTGGGAGCCGTTTCCGGGGCGGGATGTCGTTCCGGTCAGCCCTCGGTGTTCACCATGGAGGCCGCCGCGTACGTGAGGTACTTCCAGAGCTGCTGCTCGTGTTCCTCGGCCAGACCGAGTTCGTCGACGGCCGCCCGCATGTGCTTCAGCCAGGCGTCATGGGCCGCACGGTCCACCTGGAAAGGGGAGTGCCGCATCCGCAGCCGGGGGTGGCCGCGGTTGTCGCTGTAGGTGCGGGGGCCGCCCCAGTACTGCATCAGGAAGAGGGCGAGCCGCTCCTCGGCCGGGCCGAGGTCCTCCTCCGGGTACATCGGCCGCAGCAGGGGATCTCCCGCTACGCCCTGGTAGAAGTGGTGGACCAGGCGCCGGAAGGTCTCCTCGCCGCCGACCTGCTCGTAGAAGGTCTGCTCCTGAAGCGTGCCGCGCGGGATCTCTGTCACCCCTCCATGGTCGCAGACGTAACGGCGGAGGTCTGCGGTCCTAGGACCCTCGTTCGGATCCTGCGGAGCTGTCCGGCAACCGGCCGCTTCGGGTTCGCTTCGCCGGGCCGGACGCAGCAGAGTGGAGATATGGGCGCAGACCAGGCATTGCGGGCGGCGCTGGTGCGGGAGATCGCGGAGAGCGGCGCACTGGCGGATCCGGCCTGGCGGGACGCGTTCGCCGAGGTGCCGAGGCATCTCTTCGTGCCGTACTACTTCGTGGACGGGGTGGGGCGGGGTGCGCGGCTGTGGGGTGAGGATCCGGACCCTGTGCGGCGCAGGCGCTGGCTGGAGGGTGTCTACACCGACCAGCCGCTGGCCACCCGGATCCGCGACGGCGAGCTGATCTCGTCCAGCAGCCAGCCCTCACTGATGGCGCGGATGCTGGACGGGCTCGCGCTGCGGGACGGCGACGCGGTGCTGGAGATCGGGGCGGGCAGCGGGTACAACGCGGCTCTGCTCGCCCACCGGCTGGGCGACTCCCAGGTCACGACCGTCGACATCGACCCGGAGATCACCGAATCGGCGCGCAGTCATCTGTCGGCCGCCGGTTACGCCCCCGCCGTCGTCACCGGGGACGGGGCGCTGGGCTGCCCCGCGTGGGCGCCCTTCGACGCGATCATCGCGACCTGCGCGCTCCCCTCCGTACCGCGGGCCTGGCTCGCGCAGTGCCGGCCGGGGGCGCGGATCCTCGCCCCGCTCGCGACAGGTCTGATCGTGCTGCGGGTGCGGGATGATCAGCATGCGCAGGGGCGGTTCCTGGAGACGCCCGCGTACTTCGTACCGCTGCGTGGTGCGACGGAGGCCGGGCCGGTGCCGCGCAGCGGCGGGCTGCCGCCCAGCGTGCTGAACGACGCGCTCTTCCGCTTCGTGCTCACCCTGACGAGCGGCAGCCTCGATCCGGTCGAGGCGTACTCCCTCTGGGAGCGCGAGGGGCGTCCGCAGCGGGAACGGTTCGGGGTGACGGTGAGCGGGGAGCACGAGTGGGCCTGGCTGGACGACCCCGAAGGGCCGTACGCGTGGCCGCTCGTCCCCCCTGCTCACCGTCCGGTGGCTACTGCCCCCGGTGGATCCTGATGGTCGTCCAGGCGCCGACGTGCACCCGATCGCCTTCCTGGAGCGGGATCGGCACATAGGGCTGGATCGGGTCCTCGCCGCCGTTGACCGTGGTGCCGTTGGTCGAGTTCTGGTCGACCACCGCCCAGGATCCGTCGGGCTGCTGGACCAGGACCGCGTGCTGGTGCGACACCCCCGGGTCCTCGGGCGGCACCGACAGGTCGATGTCGGGTGACTCGCCCGTGGAGTGCCTGCGGCGGCCGATGGTGATCTGGTTCCCGTCGAGCGGAAGGCGCTGCTCGGGGGAGTAGGCGGGCAGATTGAGCCCGGTGGCCTCGGGGCCACTGCGCTGCATCATCGCCATGAAGTACTCACGGTCGGGGCCGACCGTGGCCGACCAGCCAGCCGGGGCCTGGTTCTCCCCGCCCGGCCGGCCGGGCTGACCGGGCTGACCGGGGTGGTTCGGCCGGCCGGGCAGCGGCTGGCCGGGTCCCTGCTGCGGCTGCGGCTGCGGCTGCGGCTGCGGCTGGTGCGGCTGCGGGGGCTGGGACTGAGGCGGCTGGGACTGCGGGGGCTGGAACTGCTGAGGCGGCTGGTGCTGCGGGGGCGCCTGTCGGCCCGGTCCCTGGGAGCCCGGTCCTTGGGAGCCCGGTCCCTGCGGGTGTCCGGGGCCCTGCCCCTGGCCCGGTCCCTGCGGCTGTCCCTGGCCCGGTCCCTGGGGCTGGGCCCGGGACGGTGGCGGGAGCAGCCAGTCGTCTGCTTCCCGCTGCTCGGCAGGCTGCGGGGCCTGCGGTGCCCTCGGCGGCTGCGCGAACGAGGGCGGCGGCGGAGCGGACTGCTGCTGGTACGGCGGCGGGGGCGGCGGAGGCGGCGGGACGGGACGGCCGCTCGGGGCGTTCGTCAGCGGCTCAGCGGGACGGTTGACCTGCGAGGGCCGCGAGCTCTGGTAGTCGAACGAGTCCGGCGGCCTGGGCGGCTGCTGCTGGGACTGCAGGCCCGGCGGCAGGTTCGGGGCCACCGGCGTGTACGAGGTCGCGGTGTTGGTGAGGAAGTTCCAGCGGCACTCCTCGCAGAACGGCGCCCCGGCCTCGCGCGGCGTGCGGCACTGCGGGCAGATCTCCGCCTGGGCGGTCGCGCTCGGCGGCTGCGGGTAGCCGTAACCGGCCGCAGGGTTGCCACCCGGCGGGGGCTGCTGGGGCGCGCCGCCGCCTGCGTACGGCGGGGGCGGCGGGGGAGGCGGCGGCACGGCGCCCATGCGATGGCCGCAGACCTCGCACCAGTCGTCGGATCCCGACTGGTGTCCGTTAGGGCAGGTCGGCATGGAGTCGCTTCCCCCTCTCCTCGTCCGGCCCGGAGGCCGCAAAACGTCACTCTGCTGCTTATGGTGCTTTTTCTGTTACTTCTTGACGCGAACTGTCTTGGTGGAGCGGGTTTCGAGGGTCATCTCGTCCGCCTCCGCCACCTTTGCCTTCAGTCGCACAGTACCGGTCGCTTCGTCGACGACGTCCACCACCTTCGCGAGCAGTTTCGCAGTGTCCGCGTTCCCCGAGGCTGCCGCAAGCTGCACCGCGCGCCCGAGCTTCGCTGTCGCTCCGTCCAGATTGCCCGACTTGCGGGCATCCAGACCTTGTTGGATGGCCTGTGCCAGTTCAGCCTGGCCTGTGTAGTGCGCGACCTGCGGGTTGATCGAGGTCGAGGCGACCATGTCGTCCGTCCACACCGCGCGCACCAGGCCCTGCGAAAGCGTCTGCGGCGCACCCCCCGCGGGGTCGGGCAGGACGAGCGAGACCCGGGCGGCGAGCATCTCCTGGCCGATTCCCGCCTCCGGCACCTGGACGCACACGTGGTAATCGCGCGACTCGTCTCCCCACGAGCCGGTCGGGTAGTCCCCGGCGCGCGGGCCCACCTCGGTACGACGGTCCGTCAACTGCTCGACGCTCGGTGCCACTTGTTTGACGTACTTGATCTCCACGCCGACGGGTGTCCAGATCCGCAGCGCGACATCTGCGACCTCCTTGCCCATCGTCTTCTCCATCATCTGTGTGAAGTCCGCCGAGAGCCCCGAGGGGTCGGCCACGATGTCGGCCGTGCCGAGCAGCGCCGACGCGATACCGGTGACCTCCTTGACCTCCCAGTCCGTACCGACCCCGCGTGCGTCACAGGTGAACCGGCCCGCCGCGGCGTCCAGCGAGGCCCGCAGGTCCTCCGGCGCCTCGTGTTCGTTGCGGCCGTCGGTCAGCAGGATGCCGTGCCGGATCTGCGGTACGGCGCCGCCCGCCGGGTCGGGGGTGTTGAGCAACCGGTCGGCAAGCCGCAGCCAGGTGCCGATCGCCGTACCCCCGCCGGCGCTCAGCTTGCGCAGCGCCTCCCTGGCCTGGGCACGGGTGGCCCGGTCGGCGACCGCGAGCCTGCCGTTGCCCGGATAGATGTCCTTCGCCACATGGGTGCCCGCCACCACGGAGAACGCGGTGCCGTCCCGCAGTGCGCCGATCGCCGCCGCCGTCGCTTCCCGTGCGTTGCGCATCTTCGTCGGCGGGTAGTCCATCGAACCCGAGCAGTCCACCATGATGACCACGGCGGCCGCCGGTGCCTGTCCCGGCAGCGGTGCGGACGCGGGTCTCGCACCGGAGAGTGCGGAGCCGCTGGTGCCGCCCCCGGTCGAGGTGACCGTGACGATCGCGTTCACCTCGCGCCCGCCCTCCGGCAGGAACTCGTTCTGGTAGATGTCGACGGAGAATTGCGGCACGTTGGATTTGGAGAAGTTGGCCATCTGACGGGCTCCTTGACGACAACGCGGCAATTTCAACAGGGTTAACGAGACAGAGTGACCTTCACGCCTTCACGCCTTCACGCCTTCTCGTGGGCGGAGCCTGCCCTCTGCGGTGGCAGGGGGAACGGCACAACAGCCACTGTTACGTTGTCGTGGCCCCCGCCGTCGAGCGCGTGGCCGACGAGTACCTGCGCGCTGTGCAGGGCCCGGGTGGCCGCGTCCGGCGGGACGATCCGCGCCATCTGCTCGGCCGACTCCGCGTAGTTCCACAGGCCGTCGGAGCAGACCACGACCACACCCGACCGGTCCGGCTTGAAGGATGCCGTGTGCGGCTCCAGTTCGTACGCGTCCGCGCCGAGCCAGCCCGTGATGGCGTGGGCCCGTTCGTCCGCGTACGCCTGCGCCTCGCCCATCAGCCCGTTGGCGACCATCTGCGCCGCCCACGAGTCGTCCTCGGTGAGCCGGGACGGGTGGGCGGTGCGGTCGTCGGGCACCCAGTACACCCGGCTGTCGCCCACCCAGCCGACGACGAGCAGCGCGCCCACCGTGATGGAGGCGACCAGGGTGCAGGCCGGGGCGTTCTGATGGCGGTGCTGGTCGTGCTCCATGGCGCCGGCCGGCTCGTTGGCCAGGGCGTTGACCGCTTCCGACGCGGCGATGATCGCCTCGTGCAGCGCCTGCTGGGGATGAGTGCCCGTGGGCAGGGAGGCCAGCAGCGCCTCATTGGCCGCCGCTGCCGCGGCGGCTGATGCCTCGTCGGGGCGGGTCGCCGACGACACCCCGTCGCAGACGATCGCCACGGTGGCGGCCGAACCGTCCGGCAGGCCCACCGATGACACCGCGAACGCGTCCTCGTTGCGGTGGTGGCGCAGCCCGCGGTCGCTCACCGCGGCCACCGCGTCCAGCTCCTGCTCCATGTGGTCACGTTCGCGGGGCTGGGCGTGGCCGCAGTTCTCGCAGTAGCCGTCGCCGTCGATCCGGCCCGTGCGGCAGGCGACGCAGACCTTTGTGCCCTGAGCCGGTGTGCCCTGCGCCGCGACCTGCGCCGCGCCTTCCGCTGTGCCCTCCGCCGGGGTGGGCGGCACAGCGCCTGCGGCCCGGGGGTCCGGCGCGGACAGCGCGTACTCATCAGGCGCCGGCGGGCCGTCGAACCGTACGCCCGCGGGCAGTTCATTGCCGTCCGACGTGACACCCGGCAGATCGGACCCGGCCTGTACGGGCGCGGGGCTGCCGGAGCTGTCCTGCTCGGCGGCGGCCGGCCAGGCGGTGTGCGGGGCCCCCGTCGGGCTCGTGCCGCCGGCGGCGTTCGCCACGTGGCCGTCCGGCAGCTCGGGCGCCGCCGACAGGTCGTACCCGCACGCGCCGCAGAACAAGTCGCCGGGCTCCAGCGGCTCCTCGCAACCGGGGCACGTGGCCAGATTCGTCTGGGACATCAATTCACACCCACGTCCGGGGGCGGAAACGGTTGGCCCGCTCCACCAGATCGATCCTGTCCTCGCCGCGCTGGGCGAGCCGGGCGAGTACCCGGTACGAGCGTTCGAGTCCGAAGCGGAGGCCACGCTCGTCGAGTGGACTGCCGAGCAGAGTGGTGGACTGCGCCACCTGGCCGCCCCGGCCTCCGGAGAGTACCCAGTCCAGGGCGGTGCCCAGTACTTCGGTGGTGAGTTGCTCCCGCCGCACGGCGTCGAGGCCGAACTGCTGGAGTGCCGCCACCTGGTCCGCGGCCGACCGCAGGTCGTCCACCAGGGGGTCGGTCGGGACACGGCGGCGCAGCCGGGCGCGCACCGCGGCAACGCGGGCCGCCGTGTAGTGGATCGACGCCTCGGGGACGGACTCCAGGGTGCGTACGGCCGCGGTGCGGTCACCGGCCGCGAGCTGCACTCTGGCGAGGCCGAACGCCGCGCTGACATAGCTGGGGTCGGTCGTCCACACGAGGCGGTAGTACTCCGCCGCGTTGTCCAGCTGGCCGAGCACCTCCGCGCAGACACCGAGCGCCACCTTCGGCGCGGGCTCACCGGGAAACGCGTCGTAGATCGCGTCGAAGGACAGCGCGGCCGTCTCCCGGTCGCCGGTGACGAGCGAGGCCAGACCGCGGTACCAGACGACCCGCCAGTCGTGGGGGTACTCGGTCTCCAGGGCCGTGATCATCTCGACCGCGGTGTACGCGTCCCGGCTGTCGAGGAGGGCCCGTGCCTGACGGAGACTCCGTTCGAGCGACGGGGTCGGTGCGGACTCCAGCGCGGTGATCAGCTCGCCGGGTGCCGCGGCCATCAGACCGGCCAGGAGACCGGCGTTCGGGTCGTGCGGGTCGATGCGCGGCACGGGCAGCGCCAGCGCGGTGGTGCCTGCTTCGAGCCCGGCGAGGTACTGGCCGGGCGGGACCGCTGCCGGGCCGGCGGCCGACGGCCCGGCCGGTTCCGGCGGCGCGGCCTGCGTCTGCTCCGGCCGGCGCTGTGCGGGGAGGCCGGCCTGGGCGGGCCCGTGGGCGACGGCGGTACCGGTCGCGATCCCGGCGCCCCCGTTGCTCCGGACCGCCTTTGCTCCCCGGCGGCCGACGGGCAGTTGGCGTGCGCCGAGCAGGGACGCGTCCCCGGTCAGCTCGGTGAAGAGTGCGGTGTCGGTGACCCGAACCTCGGGCCCGAACAGCGTCGACAGCGAAGGTCTCGGCCGTCCCGTCTGGACGGCGACGACCTCCCGCAGCACCCCGGTGAGCTGCTCGGCCATCTCCGCTGCCGATGCGAACCTGCGGGCCGGGTCCGGATCCGTGGCCCGTACGAGCAGCCGGTAGAACGACTCGTACCGCCGGAACACCTCGATGTTGTCCGGGTCGGGGAGGCTGTCGGCGAACACGTTCGTGTAGCCCTGGAAGTCGAAGGTCAGCACGGCGAGGGTGCGCGCCACGGTGTACAGGTCGGAGGCGACCGACGGCCCGACCTCGGCGACCTCGGGCGCCTGGTAGCCGACCGTGCCGTAGATGGCCGACTCGTCGTCGTCCATCCTGCGCACCGCACCCATGTCGATGAGCTTCAGCTGGTCCTGCTGCTGTATCGCGTTGTCGACCTTGAAGTCGCAGTACAGCAGCGCCCGGCTGTGCAGATGGCCGAGCGCCTCCAGGGCCTCGATCCCGTACGCACAGGCCTGCTCCACCGGCAGCGGGTCCCGCCTGCCCGAAGGCCCGCGCCGCTCGTTGGCGATCTCCTTGAGCGACTTGCCGCCGACGTACTCCATGACGATGTAGCCGTCCATGGAGCCGGTCCGCTGGTCGAGGTGCTCCACGAAGTTGTAGATGCGCACGATGTTGGAGTGCTCGATCTCGGCGAGGAAGCGCCGCTCCGAGATCGCCGCGGCCATCGCGTCCTGGTCGCCTGTGTCCAGCAGGCCCTTGAGCACCACCCAGCGGTCGGAGACGGCGCGGTCGACGGCGAGATAGACCCAGCCCAGACCGCCGTGGGCCAGACAGCCCATCACCTCGTACTGCCCGTGCACGACATCGCCGGCGTTCAGTTTCGGTACGAACGAGTAGGGGTGGCCGCACTTGGTGCAGAACCCCTCCGTGCGCCCGGCCCGTGTACCGCGCGAACGGCCCACCTGGGCACCGCAGTCGGAACGCGAGCAGAACCGCTTCCGCTCCGGCACCTCGGGGTTGGCCATCACAGCGGACTGCGGGTCGGGGCGCGGCACATCGGGGATCGATACGAGACCGGCGCCCAGCCGGTTGCGGCCCGAGGAACTCGCCGAACTCCCGGAACTGCGCACCGAGACCGAACGCCCCGAACCCAGCCCCGACAGGGAGCGCGAGAGCCGCCCGGAGACCGACCTGCGCGAGGTCGAAGAACGGGACGACGACCGAGCGGAACGGGACGACGACCGCGACGACCGCGACGACGACCCGGACCCGCCGCGCACCGAAGCACTGCCGGAGCGCGCGCTGTCGCTCCCGCGGCCGCCACCGGCGATCCCGGTCGGCGGTGAACTCACCATGCCGGTGGGCGACACCACCGGCGCCAGACCGCAGGTGCCGCAGTACAGCTCGCCGCCGCCCATGTCCTCATAGCTGCCCTCGCACCCGGGGCGCTGGCACTGCTGCTGTTCGCTCATCCCGCATTCCTCACGCGTTCCCCCTGTGGTCGGTGGGCCCGGCCTGTCTCGGGACCAGGACCTCCGCCGTGGCCTGCTGATAGCGGAGCACCGCCTGTTCGGCGACGCGCAGATCGCACGGCGCGCTCCACAGCATTCTGCGGGCCGCGTCGTACCGCTCGATCAGCAGGGGATCCTCCGCCATTCCGTGCCGGGCGACCTTCGCCCGGTAGGCGTCCAGCCGGCCCCGCAGCTCCGCGCGGACGGCGAGCGGCGCGGTGACCGCGGACAGCGAATCACGGGCGCGCCGCAGTTCGTCGTCGGCCTCCCGTTCGAGGGATTCCAGGAGCGGCGAGAGCCGGTGCCACTGGGCGTGCCTGCGGTACTCGGCGGCGGCCCGCAGCTGCTCCTGGAGCACCGTCGAAGGTCCGCTCACCGCGGGCACCTCGGACGCGGCGATCTTCGCCAGCACCTCACCCCGCGCCGATCTGGCCTCGGTGAGCGTGCGGTCCGCGCGCGTCAGTACGTCCCGCAGCCGCAGCAGCCGCTGCTCGGCGTCCTGCCGGACAGTGAGCACCGCGTCGATCTCGCGGCGGATCTCCTCCAGGGCCCGGGCCGCACGGTCGTAGCGCTCTGTGTCGGCGCGCCCGCCGCCCGGGGCCGAACTGCCCTGTGTGGGAGACCAGTAGGCCAGCGGGTCGGATATCACCCCGGCGCGCAGCGTGGCCAACTCCTGGGTGATCGACTCCAGGTCGTCGCCCGCCGGGTGCTCACCGGGGCGTACACCGACCGAGTGCGCCAGCGAACGGGTGCGCGCCAGCTCCGCCGCGAGCAGGTCGATCCGGGCGGGCAGTGCGGACCACACCGAGTCCGATGCGACGATCATGTCCAGCGACTGCGCGTACAGCGCGTTCATCCGGGTCACCAGCTCTTCGAGCGAGAACCGCTCGGTGAGTCCGGCGGGCCCGGTGAGGGCGGCCGGGAGCTGGGCGGCGGTGCTCGCCAGGGTTACGCCCCGGCCGCGCAGCACATCGGTGAGCTCGGCCAGGTCCTCCTGGCCGGGCCAGCGCCGCCGGGAACGCAGCGTACGGGCCTCCTCCAGCGCCTTCGCGTACGCGTCGAAGTACGTCCAGAGCACGGTGATCGACTGCTCGGTGGCGGCCCAGCGGTCCTTGGTGACCCCCGTCAGCTCGGCACCTTCGAGGAGCCGGCGCCCGGCGTGGTCCTGCAGGGCGAGGAGCGAGGTCTCGATGGCCTCGTGCTCCGCGCCGAGCCGCGCCAGCGCACGGTCCACCTCGTCCCGGTCCATCACCGGCCCGGGGGCGCTCCCCGGCCCGCCGGGGCTGGGGACGGAACCCGCGACGCCCATCGATCACCTCTCCGCTCCGCTGCCCTGTGCTGCGTGTGTGCTGCGCTGCCTGTGTCCTGTGCTGCTGCCTACAGTGTCAAGTTCTGCCCGTGACCGCGCTGTTCTACCGGTACTCGGCTTACCGGTACGCGGCCTACCGGTACTTCGGTGCGGGAGGTGCCTTGATCCCCTTCAGATCCGCCGAGAGCCACTTCCGGTACGCCTTCATCCAGGGGCTTCCGTCGCCGCCCGCGCGGTAGTCGACGAGCACCTGGTTGATCCGGCGCACCAGATCGTCGTTGCCCAGCTTCGTCGCCACGCCGTAGTACTCGGTGGTGAACGGCTGGCCCTTGAGGTCGACGGCCGGGTCCTGCGCCGCCTGGCCGGCCGCCAGGGCGTTGTCCGTGACCACCGCGTCGACCAGGCCCAGTTGGAGCTTGACCAGGCAGTCCAGCTGGTTGGGCACGGTCCGCTGCTCGGTCGGTGTGTCGGCGAAGACCGCGCCGTACGACTTGGCCTTCAGGGCGTCGTACGCCGTCGAGCCGGTCGCCGTGCAGACCCTCTTGCCTTTGAGCGTCTCGTTGTACCCGGTGATCGTGGACCCCTTGGGGGCCAGGACCTGCTGGCCGGCCTGGAAGTACGCGGTGGAGAAGGCGACTTGCTTGACCCGCTCGCAGTTGATCGTCATCGTCCGTACGACGATGTCGACCTTGTCCTCCTGCAGCGCCTCGACCCGCTGGTTGGTGGGGATGGCGCGGTAGGTGACCTTGTCCTCGCTGCCCAGGATGTTCTTCGCTATGGCCCGGACAAGAGCGATGTCGAAGCCGTCCAGCCTGCGGGTGGCCGGGTCGCGGTATCCCCAGCGGTAGCTGTTCTGGTCGACACCGACGACGAGGTGGCCGGCCTTCTTGATCCGGTCGATGGTGGGGCCGTCCGCGCCGGACGGGGTGAGGCTCGCCTCCGGGTCGGTGCAGGTCTCGGCCTTCGCGGGGGAGGCCAGTGCCACCTGCTGGCCGCCCGTCCCCGCACTGTCGCCGGGCCCCGCACCATCGCTGGAACCGCTGTTCAGGACGAGCGGGAGCACGGTCGCGGCCGCCGTCAGCGCACACGCCGCGGCCATCGCCGTGACGCCGCCCCAGCCATGGAGCCTGCCGCTCCTCTGATTCAGCACGCTGCCCCTCCTCACCTGGCCCCCGCTCGCCTGGCCGTTGCCCACCTGGCCCCTGCTCACCTGTACTCCGAAAGCCTGCGGCTGATGCCCAGCCCCGCGGCCGCCGCACCCAGTACGGCCAGCACTGCCGCGCCCACCGGAAGCCCGGTCAGCGCGCCCCGGCCGTCCGACGCTGCTTGGGTGAACTCCTTCTGCTCATGGCCGAGCGCCTGGTCCAGTGCCGTGTCCACCTGGTCGAAGGACTGACCGGTCGAGCCCGTCCTGCCGATGACCTGCGTGAGCGCCTGGTCGTAATCGCCGCTGTCGTCAGTGCGGCGTGCTGCGGCATGGCGGGCCTTCCAGGTGGCCACGTCGTCCGCTGCGGCCTTCACCGGCTCGCTGCCCGCCTTGTCGTTGGCCAGGCTTTTCGCCTTGTCGAGCCCGCTGACCAGGGAGGCCATGTCCTTGGTGTAGTCGGACTCGTACTGGTCGTGCTTGCCGTCCTTGGTCAGTACGGAACCGCGCGAGACCAGGGTGAGGTTCTCGTTGGAGCGTGCCTTCAGCGAGCTGATGCGCGCGTCGTTGAGCACCTTCAGCGACTCCTGGCCGTGCGCCCGCGACGTGTGCAGATCGGCGGTCGCGACCAGGTGTCCGGCCATCAGCCACAGCAGCACCACGACGGAGGCGGCCGACGCGGCGACCAGGCCGTGGTTGAACACCCGGTTGGTCCGCAGGTAGTTGCGCCGCTGGACACAGACGAGGCCGCCCAGGGCCAGAATCCCCACCACGGTGCCGAAGTACGGCCAGAGGGTGGCCGAGTCGTAGTCGTCGTACAGCCGGCCCGTCTCCGCTTCGTAGAGCTTCTCCGCGGCCGGCAGCAGCAGCGTGCTCATCTGCTGGTTGGCGTACCGCAAGTAGGCGCCGCCGAGCGGCAGTCCCTGGCGGTTGTTGGCGCGGGCGCGCTCCACCAGCCCTGTGTAGCGGGGGAGCTGCTCATTGAGCTGGGCGATCTGGCGCCCCGACTCGGTCGAACTGTCCGTGTGGGAAGCGGCCTTCGCCAGCAGCCGGGACGCTGTCGTGATGTCGCTGTCGTACCGGGCGTGCACATCCGCGGGCTCCACGGAGCCCGCCAGGAAGCCGCTCGCCGCCGCGGTGTCCGCGTCGGCCAGCGAGCGGTAGATGTTCGCCGCGTCCGCGCTGAGCGGCTGGCTGCGGCTGACCACATCGTCGGCGGCGGCCGCCCGGTCGGAGATCTCGAAGGCGGTCACCGCTCCGAAGGCCACGACCAGCGCGGCCACCAGCGTCCCCATGATCCACAGCCGGCCCGGCTCGGTGGTCGCGGCGGCGCGCAGCCGGTCCCGGGACCCCGCCCAGGCGCTGCGTCGCTCCGGCGGCACCGGTGCCTGCGCGGGCGATGCGGGCGCGGGCACACGCACGGGTGACGCGGGCGGAGGCGGCTGCGCGGGCGGTGGGCCCTGCACCGTGCCCCCGTTCGGCGGGTGTACCACTCGACCTCCCCCTGTCTGTCACGATCGGTCTTTCACGATCGCCTTCACGAGCTGGCTGTCACGAGCTGGCTGTCATGATCTGTCGCGATCTGTGTTTCGCGACTTCACTGGGCTTCCCCGGTCATGAACTCGGTCATGAACTCGGTCATGAACTCCCTGACTGTTCATGAACTCCGTGGCAGCGGAAGACAAGTGCCCGGCCAGCAGTATGGCCGCCGGGGCCCGGTACGCGCACCAGGATGGGCCGATCTTGATCGATCCGTCGCCTGCCCCGCCCAGTTCTCTCCCCGCGCTCCTCCCGAGCCCTCTCTGCGCTTTTCCCACTCCTGTCCCCGCGCTCGCCGCTCGCCGCCCTCACCTTGAATACGCCGCCCGGATCAATTCGGTTCCCGTTCGAGCCCCGGCCTTCAGGTGTCACCGGGGTGCCATCCAGGCGGAATGCGCACATCAGGGGCGTACGGAGAGGGGGTTGCGCTCCGCTCCGCGCGGAACACAACCCCCGTCGCCCATCAGGACACAACCCCCTTCACCCACGGGGACGGCCTGGCCCCTCAGGCGTACTGCTCCCGGACCCGCGCGTAGGACTCCGCCGGGGCCGAGATCCGGTCAAGACCCAGCAGGGCGGCGCCGAGTACCGGCGAGGCCGACACCACCCGGGGGACGGCCTTCGGCGCACGGTCGGCCAGCAGCTGCCGGATGCGGCCGTCCAACTGCGGGTGCCGCGCGGCCAGTACGCTCCCGCCCAGCAGCACCGGAGTCTCCTCGTCGAGCAGGCCGAGCCGGCCCAGCGCCACCACGGCGAGCGAGACGACCTCCTCCGCCTGCCGCTCGACGACCGAGCGGGCGACCGGGTCACCGGCCGCCGCGGTCGCGAAGAGGACCGGTGCCAGTTCGTGCTTGCGCTCCGGCGGGATATGGCCCAGGTGCAGCGCCTCGATCACGGCGTACATCGTCGGCAGCCCGAAGTGCGCGGGCACTGTCCGCATCAGCTCGGTGCGCCCGCCGCGCCCGTCCTCGGCGCGCGCCGCATGGAACAGCGCCTCCTCGGCCAGTCCGCCGCCGCCTCCCCAGTCGCCGGAGATACGGCCGATCGCGGGGAAGCGGGCGGTGCGTCCGTCGGGCGTCATCCCGACACAGTTGATGCCGGCCCCGCACACGACGGCCACCCCGCGCGGCTCGTCCACGCCCGCGCGCAGGATCGCGAAGGTGTCGTTGCGTACCTCGACCGCCGGGCCCCAGCCGCGTGCCTCGATGGCGGCGGCCAGGTCCCGCTCCTCGACCGGGAGATCGGCGTTGGCCAGACAGGCGGAGACGAACGATGCGTATGGCTGAAATTCAACCCCACGGGCCGCCGCACTGCTCTCACCGGCGCCACCGACCCCAGCAGTTGCACCGCCCCCACCGACGCCAGCAGCCGCGGCGCCCCCACCGACACCACCGCCCCCCAGCACCGCACAAGCCCCCGCGCGTGCCGCAGCCGCAGCCGCCCCCGCGCGTGCAGCCCCCGCAGCTGCCTCCGCGACCGCCGCCCCGACCGCGACGGCCAGCACGTCCACCGCCGCCTCGATCCCCACCACAGGCGGCTGGAAGCCGCCGGAGCGGCCCCGCCCCAGGACGGTGCCGTCCGCCGCGATGACGGCCGCGTCCGTCTTGCTGTTGCCGGCGTCGATCGCCAGCACACTTGCTGTCAGGCCCACGCGAAGTGCTCCCGGTTGTGCGCGATGAGCTTGTCCGTCAGCTCGTCGGCGTACGCGTACTGCCCGATCAGCGGGTGCGCGAGCAGGGCCCGGAACACCCGGTCCCGGCCGCCGCGCAGCGCGGCTTCCAGGGCGAGGTCCTCGTACGCCGTGACGTTCGCGACCAGACCGGCGTACAGCGGGTCCAGCGCGGGCACGGCCAGCGGCGTCGCGCCACTGCCGTCCACCGTCGCCTGTACCTCGATCACGGCGTCGTCGGGGAGGAACGGCAGCGTGCCGTTGTTGTACGTGTTGACCACCTGATACCGGGAGCCTCCCGACCCCAGCAGCGAGGACGCCAGGTCGACGGCCGCCTCCGAGTAGAAGGCGCCGCCCCGCTTGGCGAGCAGCGCGGGCTTCTCGTCCAGCTTCGGGTCGCCGTACATGGCGAGCAGCTCCTTCTCCATCGCGGCGACCTCGGCGGCCCGCGACGGCTTGCTGCCCAGTTCCCTGACGACCGCGTCGTGCGCGTAGAAGTAGCGCAGGTAGTACGAGGGCACCACCCCGAGCCGGTCCACGACCGAGCGCGGCAGACGCAGGTCGTCGGCTATCGCGTCGCCGTGCTCGCCGAGCAGCTTCGGCAGGACGTCCTCGCCGTCGGGGCCGCCCAGGCGGACACCCAGCTCCCAGGTGAGGTGGTTGAGCCCCACGTGGTTGAGGAACACGTCCGACGGCGCCACATCGAGGTGCGCGGCGAACTTCCGCTGGAAGCCGATGGCCACGTTGCAGAGCCCGACGGCTTTGTGCCCGGCCTGGAGCAGCGCCCGGGTGACGATGCCCACCGGGTTGGTGAAGTCGATGATCCAGGCATCGGGGTTGGTGCGCCGTACGCGCTCGGCGATGTCCAGCACCACCGGCACCGTGCGCATCGCCTTGGCCAGGCCGCCCGCGCCCGTCGTCTCCTGCCCGACGCAGCCGCACTCCAGCGGCCAGGTCTCGTCCTGCTGCCGGGCGGCCTGGCCGCCGACGCGCAGCTGGAGCAGGACCGCGTCGGCGTCGGCGACGCCCGCGTCGAGGTCCGAGGTCGTCGTGATGACCCCCGGGTGCCCCTGCT
The DNA here is from genome assembly GCF_041433995.1 of Streptomyces sp. NBC_00466. NCBI lineage: Bacteria > Bacillati > Actinomycetota > Actinomycetes > Kitasatosporales > Streptomycetaceae > Streptomyces > Streptomyces sp. NBC_00466. The sequence goes on from NZ_CP107896.1 coordinate 4,768,549, forward strand.
TGGCGAAGATCCGCCGGGCGAGACCGCCCACCAGTTCAAGACGGTCGGCCGCGGGGTCGACGAGTACCAGCTCACTGATCGGCAGCGTGTCCCGCAACCGCGCGAAGCCGTCGATGAGTTCGGGCGTGTAGGTGGACCCGCCCCCCACTACTGCGAGCTTCATTTCAGCTAACCCTTCACTCCGGTCAGTGTGACGCCCTCGACGAATGCCTTCTGTGCGAAGAAGAAGACGAGGATCACAGGGGCCATGACCAGGACGGTCGCGGCCATGGTCAGATTCCAGTCGGTATGGTGTGCGCCCTTGAAGGACTCCAGGCCGTAGGAGAGCGTCCAGGCGGCCGAGTTCTCCGAGGTGTAGATCTGCGGGCCGAAGTAGTCGTTCCAGGCGTAGAAGAACTGGAAGAGCGCGACGGCCGCGATGCCCGGCCTGGCCATCGGGACGATGACCTTCAGCAGGGTGCGGAACTCGCCGCAGCCGTCGACCTTCGCCGCGTCGATGTACTCGTCGGGGATGGTCAGCAGGAACTGCCGCAGCAGGAAGATGGAGAACGCGTCACCGAACGCCATCGGGATGATCAGCGGCCAGAGCGTGCCCGACAGGTCCAGCTGCTTCGCCCAGAACAGGTACATCGGGATGATGACGACCTGCGGCGGCAGCATCATCATCGAGATGACGAGCATCAGCGACAGATGCCGGCCGCGGAAGCGGAACTTGGCGAGCGCGTACGCCACGGGCAGCGACGACACCACGGTCAGTACGGTGCCGAGACCCGCGTACAGCAGGGTGTTCCGCCACCAGGACAGGAAGCCCGGAGTGTCGAACACCTTGCGGTAGTTGGACCACTCGAAGGTGTGCGGCCACAGGTCGCGGGTGAGCGCCTGCTGGTCGCTCATCAGCGAGGTGAGGATCACGAAGACGAACGGCAGCACGAAGAACAGCGCGGCGGCCACTCCGAGGGCGTGCACGGCGATCCAGTGCAGCAGGGTCTTCCGGCGGGCGGTCCGCTGGGCGGCGGCGGGGTCCTCGCCTCCCCGGGCCCGGACCGGGGGGTTCTCCGCGAGCTGGGTGAGCTGTGTCATGACGGTCAGTCACCTGCCTGTACGAGCCCGCTGCGGCGCCGCATCAGCAGTGCGGTGAACGCCATGGCCAGGGCGAAGAGGACGAGCGCGACCACACACGCGGAGCCGTAGTCGAAGCGCTGGAAGCCGAGCGTGTAGACGAGCTGCGGCAGGGTCAGCGTGGACTTGTCGGGGAAGCCGGGCTGGAACTGCTGCCCGGAGCCGCCGATGATGCCCGACGCGACCTTCCCGGCCACCAGTGGCTGGGTGTAGTACTGCATCGCCTGGATGATCCCGGTGACCACGGCGAACATGATGATCGGCGAGATGTTCGGCAGCGTCACGAACCGGAAGCGCTGCAGCGCTGACGCGCCGTCCAGCTCCGCCGCCTCGTACTGCTCCTTCGGTACGTCGAGGAGCGCGGCCATGAAGATCACCATCAGGTCGCCGATGCCCCACACCGCGAGCATGGTGAGCGCGGGCTTCGACCAGGTCGCGTCGGTGAACCAGCCGGGTGTCGGCAGCCCGATGCCGCCGAGTATCGAGTTGACCGGCCCCGTCCCCGGGTTGAGCAGGAAGACGAAGGCCAGGGTCGCGGCGACCGGCGGCGCGAGATACGGCAGGTAGAACAGGGTCCGGAAGATCCCGGCACCCGTCTTGATCTTCGTGATCAGCATCCCGATGCCGAGCCCGAAGACCACCCGGCAGGCGACCATCACGACCACCAGCCAGAGCGTGTTGCGCATCGCGGGCCAGAAGTCCGGGTACTCGGTGAAGACGTACGTCCAGTTCGTCAGGCCGTTGAAGGACGGGGCCTTGAAGCCGTCGTACTTCGTGAAGGAGAAGTAGACGGTCGAGACCAGCGGGTACACGAAGAAGAGGCAGAACCCGATGAGCCAGGGCGACATGAAGGCCGCCGTCCGCACGGCCGCGCGGCGGCGCTTCGAACGCGGGGTGTACGTGGTCATGGCGAGGCTACTTCGCCTTCTCGTTGTCCTTGTCGATCTGCGAAGCGGTCTTCCGCAGACCGGCCTGCAGATCCTTCGCCCTGCCGGACTCGAAGTCGTATCCGAAGTCCTGGAGGGTCACCTGGTAGGTGCCGCCGTTGACCGACGGAGGCGTGGTGTTGGACCGCGGGTCCTGCGCGATGTCCAGGAACGTCTTCAGCCGCGGGTCGAACTTCAGCTTCGGTGACTTGAGCGCGGCCAGCGTGGACGGGATGTTGTGGATGTCGTTGGCGAAGTCCACGACCGCGTCGGTGTCGGTGGTGATGTACTTGACGAACTCCCAGGAGGCGTTCTGCTTCTTGCTGGTCGACGCGATACCGGCGATCGTGCCGGTGATGTAGCCCTTGCCGTACGAGGCGGCCTGGTCGTCGGGGACCGGCAGCGGCGCGATGCCGATGTCCACCTTCGACTTGGCATCCTGGGCCATCCCGAGGCGCCACTCGCCGTCGACCTGCATGGCGACCTGGCCGGTCTGGAAGGGGTGCTTGGCGCCCCACTCGTCGCCGAACGTGGCCCGGTACTTCTCCAGCTTGCTGAAACCGCCCAGCTTCTTCACCAGGTTCTGCTGCCAGGTGAACATCTTCCCGAAGGCGGGATCCCTGTCGACGTTCGACTTGCCGTCCTTGCCGACGTAGGTGGGGCTCCACTGCGCCACCATGTGGCTGGGCGTCGACTCGTAACCGTGGAAGGTCGGCATGAAGCCGAGCTGCTGGTACGAGTCGCCCTTGGACTTCGTCAGCTTGACGGCGTCCTGGTCGAACTCGGTCCAGGTCTTGGGCGGCGCGGTGATCCCGGCGTCCTTGAACTCGGCCTTGTTGTAGTAGAGCGCGTACGCGTCGCTGAGCAGCGGCAGGGTGCAGCGCACGCCGTCGAACTGCGTGTAGTCCTGGAGCGGCTTGGAGAAGGTCTTGTCCAGGTCGATCTTCGACTTGGCGAGGAAGGGCTTCAGATCCGCGAAGGCACCGGACGAGCAGAACTTGCCGACGTTGTCGGTGGTGAAGGAGGAGACGACGTCGGGGGCGTCCGAACCGCCGCCGCGCAGCGCCTGGTTGATCTTGTCGTCGGTCATGTTGCCGACGACCTTCACCTTGATGTTCGGGTGGATCTTCTCGAACCGGTCGACATCCGCCTGGATCGCCTTGACCTCGCTCGCGGCGCTCCAGCCGTGCCAGAAGGTGATGGTGGTCTTCGCGTTCACGTCGTCGGTCGCGCCGCCCGAGCTCTGGCCCGTACAGGCCGAGGCGAGCAGGGACATGGATGCGGCAGCGACGGCGGACGCGGCCAGTCGGCGGTTTCTGGGCATGACGGAATCTCCCTCTGGCGGATCTGTGGCTTTACGGGGGTACTCGCGGAGCTGCTTGCGGGGCACTCGGGTAAGCGGAACCTGCGGGGCACTCGGAGGAAACAGAAGGGCTGAGCGAAGGGGTACGGCGGGACGCGGTCGGCGCTGCGGGGGTCAGGGGGCCGAGGTGTCGAACACCTCGTCGCGGGTGGTGGCGAGTGCGCTCTCCAACGCCCCGCGCAGGACGGGCTGTTCCCGTACGGAGCCGAGGACGAGCCGGGGCCGGGACGCGGCCAGCTCGGCCAGTTCGCGCTGGACGAGTTCGCGCAGCGGTTCGCCGCCCGCCGCGATCAGATCGCCGGAGAGAACCAGGAGTTCGGGGTCGAGCACGGCCACCAGCGAGGCGAGACCGGTGGCCACCGCGGTGGCGAAGACCTCCAGGAGGCGGCGGTACGGTCCTCCGTCGGCCCGCGCGGCCTCGGAGACCAGCGCGCTCGCCACCTCGATGTGCGAACCGCTGCCGATGTCCTCGATGCCCAGCTCCCGGGCCAGTCTGGCCAGCGCCTGGGAGCCGGCGAGCTCCTGGAAGCCGCCCGCGTTGACCTTGGTCACCTGGCGTACCAGCGGGGCGCCGGGCACCGGCATGAAGCCGACCTCGCCCGCGCCGCCGGTGAAGCCGCGGTGCAGCCGGCCGCCGAGGACGACGGCGGCGCCGACGCCCTCCTCGTTCCAGAGCAGTACGAAGTCCTCGTGACCGCGGGCGGCTCCCAGTCGCTGTTCGGCGATGGCTGCCAGATTGACGTCGTTCTCGTACTCGACGGGCATCGGCAGCGCGGCCGCCAGCTCGTCGAGCAGCGTGGGGGAGTGCCAGCCGGGCAGATGGGATGCGTACCGCAGCCGGCCGGTGTTCGGGTCGAAGGCGCCGGGGGTGCCGACCACCACGCGCCGCAGATCGGCCCGCACCAGTCCGGCGGCCTTCGTGGCGCCGTCCAGGGCGTCGGTCACCTGCTTGACCACGTCGGCGCCGCGCCTGCCGGGGGTCGAGAGGCGGAACTCGCCGATGGTGCGGCCCGTGATGTCCGCGACGGCGGCCCGGATGCGCTGCGGGTTCACATCGATCCCGGCGGCGTGGCCGGCCCCCGCGTTGACGGCGTAGAGCTGGGCGCTCGGTCCTGGCCGGCCCTCGCTGGTGCCGGTGGCCACCACGAGCCCGGCGGCCTCAAGGCGCGCCAGCAGCTGGGAGGCGGTCGGCTTGGAGAGCCCGGTCAGCTTGCCGATCTTCGTGCGGGAGAGCGGTCCGTGCTCAAGCAGCAGGTCGAGGGCGGCGCGGTCGTTCATCGCCCGCAGCACGCGGGGGGTTCCTGGAGTCGTGCCACCGGCCACGTCGTACGCACCTGCCCCTCGCGCCACTGTTCAGGAAGCACTGTTAGGAAAGTTTCCAATTCGGTTGTGAGGAACGTAGGCCGCAGGTCAGCCGGGCGTCAATGGTCTGTCCCCGTCCGGCAACCAAAGCGTTACCTGGGCACACGGAAAGAGCGCCCCGCGTGTTCTGCGGGGCGCTCGTCCGTACGGAGAGTGAACGGTGCTGCTAGGGGCTCCGGGAGACGGCGCCGCTCCGGGCCGTTTACTTCGAAAGGCTCTGCTGCTTCGAAAGAGTCTGCTGCTTCGAAAGGCTCTGCTACTTCGAGAGGTTCTGCGGCGGGATCGGCGTCGCGGCGAGCGACTGCGGCGATGTCGGGCTGGCCAGTGCGGACGGGGCCGCCATGCCGGCCGACGGGTCCGGCGGGGGCTCCTGCGTGTCGACCGTGACGGGGCCGCCCACGACCGTGATGCCCGCCTCCTCCAGCGCGATCTTGAGCCGCCAGCGCAGCTCCCGCTCCACGCCCAGGGCCTTGCCCGGCATGGTCTTGGCGGAGATCCTGATGACCATCGAGTCCAGCAGTACGGAGTCCAGACCGAGGATCTCGACCGGGCCCCAGAGCTGTTCGTTCCACGGTTCGGACTTGGCCAGATCCTGCGCGACCACGCTGATCACCTCGCGCAGCCGCTCCAGGTCCTCGGTCGGCTTGACCTGGACGTCCACGGCCGCGGTCGCCCAGCCCTGGCTGAGGTTGCCGATCCGCTTGATCTCGCCGTTGCGTACGTACCAGATCGCGCCGTTCTCGCCGCGCAGTTTGGTCACCCGCAGCCCGACCTCTATCACCTCGCCGGTCGCGACCCCGGCGTCGATGCTGTCCCCGACGCCGTACTGGTCTTCCATGATCATGAAGACACCGGAGAGGAAGTCGGTGACCAGATTGCGCGCACCGAACCCGATCGCGACCCCGGCGACCCCGGCGGACGCGAGCAGCGGCGCCAGATCGATCTTGAGCGTGGAGAGCACCATCAGGGCCGCGGTGCCGAGGATCACGAAGGACGCCACCGAGCGCAGCACCGAACCGATGGCCTCGGAACGCTGGCGCCGGCGCTCCTGGTTCACCAGGAGACCGCCGAGAGCGGTGCCTTCGACGGCCGTCGCGCTGCGGTTCATGTGCTCTATCAGCCGGGTGAGCGCCCGCCGGACAAGAGAGCGCAGCACGGTGGCGATGACGAGGATCAGGAGGATCCGCAGCCCGATCGAGAGCCAGGTGGACCAGTTCTGCTGCACCCAGTCGGCGGCATACGTCGCGGACTTCTGAGCGTTGTCGAGACTGTCGGCCGTACCGGGCCGAGAGCTGTCACCCGTCGCTAGCGACCAGGTCACGGCTTGCACGGCGTTCACAGCGGAAACCTCCAGGGGAAGCGGGCAGAACCTCCACACTAACGGCGCATCACCGCTACTTCGGCCGACCTGTTCGGCGGAGAGATCTATCCCACGCGCGGAACCGGTATGAAGGGCTGGGAACCGCTGACAGCCGCTGAAAACCGCCGGGAACGGGGCGCGAACGGTCAGGAACGGCCAGGTACGGACGAAAACACTCCGAGCCCGTTACCTGACGTTGGTGGCGCTTCCACCAGGCATGAGGAGAGACTGAGGGCAGATCGTCCCGGCGCGAGCCACGCGCCGCCGGCGTACAAGGAGGCATCCACCGTGCCGCACGTCCTGGTCCTCAACGCGTCGTACGAGCCGCTCGGCGTCGTACCGCTCCGTCGCGCGCTCGTCCTCGTCCTGGAGAACAAGGCTGTCTCCCTGGAGGAATCCGGCGCCTTCATGCACAGTGCCACCCGCATCGTCCCCGCGCCCAGTGTCGTACGGCTGAAGCGGTTCGTGCGCGTCCCCTACCGGGGGCCCGTCCCGCTCACCCGCCGTGCACTGTTCGCGCGGGACGGCGGCCGCTGTATGTACTGCGGTGGCGTCGCAACCAGCGTCGACCATGTCATTCCGCGCAGCCGCGGCGGACTGCACCGCTGGGACAACGTGGTGGCCGCGTGCCGCCGCTGCAACCACGTCAAGGCCGACCGGCACCTGCTGGAACTGGGCTGGCGCCTGCGCCACCAGCCCGCCCCGCCGAGCGGCCTCGCCTGGCGCATCATCGGCACCGGACACCGGGACCCGCGCTGGCTGCCGTACCTGCAGCCGTTCGGCGCGGAGGACGCCATGGCACGGATCGACGGCGTCTCGGCCTGACGAGCGGCGCTCCCGGTGGCCCGCCGGGGCCGCCGGGAGCTCTTCCTGTCGCCGCCGCGCAGGTCATCGGTTCATCGGTTCATGGCCTCATCGGTTATCGCGTCATCCGTTGATGGGCCCACCGGATCATCGCCTCAGCGCATCACCAGCTCAGCGCATCACCACCTCAGCGCATCACCACCTCACCGGACCACCGGATCAACACCTCAGCGGTTCATCGCTTCACTGGTTCATAGCTTCACCGGTTTATTGCCTCATCGGTTTATTGCTTCATCGGTTCGTACCGTCCATCCCCAGTCGCCGCACCGGCTGGAGCGGGTTTCCGGGTGCGCGGCGGGGCGGGTGGCGGTGTGCCGGAATTGCCCGATCCGGTGATGGTGTGGACAATTTCTTCTGCGGGGAACGCAATGTGACCCGGCGCACGTTGGTGAGACGAATACGGATGGGGTCGCGCCCGCTGGGTAGGGGGTTGGATCCAACCTCGTCGCCGACCTTACGGAGATTCTCGTGGCCGCTTCCGCGCAGCTTCTGCTCTCGGCCCTGTCCAAACCTGTCCCGGAGACCGTTCCGGAGCTCGTGCCGGACCTGATGCCCGACCCCGACGCGAGCACCAGCTCCATGGAGCTGCCGCTGACCAGCGAGCCCCCGCTCTCCGATGTCGCCCCCCTCACCAGCGAACCGCCGCTCGCCGACTTCACCCCGTTGACCAGTGAGCCCACCGCATACGGAACGGCTGCCGGGATCTGACCGCAGCCTGAACGGGGAGTCCGCATGAGCCTTGCCAGGCTCGCCGCGCTGCATGGAGTCGCCACCAGCTACGCACCGTCCGAGGACGTCACCGTCCCGGTCTCCGACACCACCGTCATCGCTGTGCTCGCCGCGCTCGACATCGACGCGTCGACACCGGATTCGGTCAGCGCGGCGCTCGCCCGCCACGAGGCGGCCCTGGCGGACCGACTGCTGCCGCCGACCGTCGTGGCCAGACCCGGTGAGCGCCCCCCGGCCGTGCGCGACCTCCCGCTCGGTACCCGGCTGCGGATCGAGACCGAGCAGGGCAGCACCCTCGACAAGTGGCAGGAACTGCCGCTCGGCGTGCACCAATTGCATGCCGAGGCGGCCGACGGCCGCACCGTGCGGGCCGCACTCGTGGTCGCGCCCGAACGGGTGCCGCAGCCGCCCGGCCACAGCCACGGCTTCCTGGTGCAGCTCTACTCCCTGCTGTCCGCGCGCTCCTGGGGCATGGGCGACCTCGGCGACCTGGCCGAGCTCGCCGCCTGGTCGGGGCGGGTGCACGGCACCGGGTTCGTCCAGGTCAATCCGCTCCACGCGGCAGCGCCCGGAGCGCCCACCGACCCCTCGCCCTACCGGCCCTCGTCGCGGCGCTTCCCGGACCCCGTCCACCTGCGGGTCGAGGCGGTCCCCGAGTACGCGTACGTCGAGGACCGCAGCCATCTCCGCCGGGCCGCCGTGCTGAGGGACGCGGTGCTCCACGGGGGCGCCCTGATCGACCGCGACGCCGTGTGGGCGCTGAAGAAGGAGGCCCTGGAGCTGGTCTACGAGGTGCCGCTCGGCCCCGGCAGACGCGCCGCCTACGCCGACTACCTCGCCGCCCAGGGCCGCCCGCTGGAGGACCACGCCACCTGGTGCGCGCTGGCCGAGGAGCACGGACCCGACTGGCACGCCTGGCCCGCGCCGCTCCGCGACCCCCGCTCGCACGGGACGGCCCGCGCCCGCGCGGCGCTCCAGCACCGTGTCGACTTCCACATGTGGCTCGCCTGGCTGACCGACGGCCAGCTCGCCGACGCCCAGCGCGCCGCCCGCGAGGCCGGCATGGAGACCGGTCTGGTCCACGACCTCGCCGTCGGGGTGCATCCGGACGGCGCGGACGCCTGGGCCCAGCAGTCCGTCTTCGCCGCGGGGATGTCCGTCGGCGCCCCGCCGGACGCCTTCAACGCCCGCGGCCAGGACTGGGGTCTGCCGCCCTGGCGCCCCGACGCGCTCGCCGCATCCGGGTACGCGCCCTACCGCGGGCTGCTGAGAGGCATCCTGCGGAACGCGGGCGCGCTCAGGATCGACCATGTGATGGGGCTCTTCCGGCTCTGGTGGGTACCCGCGGGCGGCGATCCCACCACAGGAACATATGTCCGTTATGACGCCGACGCGATGCTGGCGGTACTCGCGCTGGAGGCCCACCGTGCGGGCGCGGTCGTCATCGGCGAGGACCTCGGCACGGTCGAGCCGGGCGTCCGTGAGTCCCTCTCGCGCCGCGGTGTGCTGGGCACTTCGGTGCTCTGGTTCGAGCGCGACTGGAGCGGTACGGGCCGGCCGCTGGCGCCGGAGAAGTGGCGCGAGGAGTGCGTGGCGACGGCCACCACCCACGATCTGCCGTCCACCGCGGCCCGGCTGACCGGTGAACATGTCGAACTCCGCCACCGCCTGGGCCTGCTGACCCGTCCGCTGGGCCAGGAACAGGCCGAGGACAAGGCCGAACTCGCCGAGTGGCTCGGCTTTCTCTCCCGGCTCGGACTGCTGCCCGAGGGCCCGGGCGACGAGGAGGGGGAGGTCCGCGCGGTCCACCGCTTCCTGCTGCGCACCCCGGCCCGGATGACGGGCATCTGGCTGCCGGACGCGGTGGGGGACCGCAGGCCGCAGAATCTCCCCGGCACCTGGGACCAGTATCCCAACTGGCGGCTGCCGGTCGCCGACCCGCAGGGCAGGCCCATGACCCTGGAGGAAGTGGCCGCCTCACCCCGTCTGCACCGCCTGATGGCTGAGTTCCGGCCGCGTACGGCACCCCCGGGCGCGCAGACCGTATAGCCGTTCGCTACGTTTGGTCCGTGGACAAGAAGAACGCCGTGCGCGCCGGAGCCGTAGCAGCCGGTACGACGCTGATGATGCTGCTCATGTCGTCCCCCGCGCTCGCGCTGACCCGCGACGACGGCGACGACCCCGGTCCTGGCCTGAGTGTCTTCGACACGATCGGCCTCTTTGTGATCACACCTCTCGTACTGTTCGGGATCATTGCCGGACTGGTGATGGTCCTCGACAAGTCCCGTAAGAAGGCCTGAAGCAAGAAGGCCTGACACTCGCCCTCTTGACCCGATGTGCCGCGGAGCCGCCCGAACCGGCCCCGCGGCACCTCTGCGTTCCGCACCTGTTCCGTGTCTGCTGTGCGCCTGGGGATAGGTTGCGGGTATGACCGAGTGGGACATCCGGAAGCTCCAGATCCTCCGCACCCTGAGCGAGCGGGGCACCGTAACGGCCACCGCCGAGGCGCTCCGGATGACCCCGTCGGCCGTCTCCCAGCAGCTGTCCAACCTGGCGAAGCAGCTCGGCGTACCGCTGCTCGTGGCCCAGGGCAGACGGGTCAGGCTCACCGACGCGGCGCATCTGGTCCTCCGGCACGCCGAGGCGGTCTTCGCCCAGTTGGAGCGCGCGGACGCCGAGCTGGCCGGCTACCTCCAGGGGGAGGCGGGCGAGGTCAGGGTGGGCGCCTTCTCCACCGCGGTCCCCGCGCTGGTGGTCCCCGCGGTGGCCGCGTTGCGCCGCAGCCACCCCGCTGTCGAGGTCCGCATCCGGGAGGCGGAGGCGGCCGAGGCGTACGAGCTGCTCTCGGGCGGCGACGTCGACCTGGCGATCTCCCTCGCCGCCCACGCCCCGACCGCCCGCGACCCGCGCTTCACCCGCGTACCGCTGCTCGCCGACCCGCTCGACGTGGCGCTGCCCGCCGGGCACCCGCTGGCATCCACCGAGGGGCTGCGGCTCGCGGACCTCTCGGGCGAGGCGTGGATCTTCGGCGGCAGCGGGCCCTGGTCGGAGATCACCACGGCGGCCTGCGAGGCCGCCGGATTCGTCCCCGAGCAGGCGCACAGCGCGGCCGGCTGGACAGCGATCCTGGCCATGGTGGAGGCGGAGATGGGGGTCGCGCTGGTGCCCAGGATGGCGGTCGGCGGCGAGCGCCGTACGGGTGTGGTGACCCGGGTGCTCAGCGCCGACCAGCCGCAGCGCCATGTGATCGCCGCGGTACGGCGCGGGGCCGAGGAGGGCACCGCGGTCGGCCGGGTGCTGGACGCGCTGCGCGAGGTCGCGGTCGGGCAGGGCGGCCATCCGTAGCATCGTTCAGTTCTGCTGAATGGATTCTGTGGAAACTTTCGATGGACGTGATCGTTGGTTCTGGGTGACAGTCGGAGCATGACTTCCACCGATGCAGCGAGCTCCCAGGACCCCCACGCCAACGACGCGGCCCCCTACGGCGGCGGCGACCCGTACGCCGACTACCGCTCGGGGGACCACGCCTTCACCGAGCTGGTCGACCTGGCCGACCGCCGTCTCGGTGCGGGGGTCGTAGCCGCCAACGACGAGTTCTTCGCCGAGCGCGAGAACCTGCTCGTCCGTGAGCGTGCCGTCTTCGACCCCGAGCACTTCGGTCACAAGGGCAAGATCATGGACGGCTGGGAGACCCGCCGCCGGCGCGGTGCGTCCGCCGAGACGCCCTTCCCGACCCCGGACGACCACGACTGGGCGCTCGTCCGCCTCGGTGCCCCCGGCGTCATCCGCGGGATCATCGTCGACACCGCCCACTTCCGCGGCAATTACCCGCAGCAGATATCGGTCCAGGGCGCCACGGTGGAAGGCTCCCCGAGCCCCGAGGAACTGCTCGCCGACGACGTGAAGTGGGAGGAGATCGTCCCGCGCTCCCCCGTCCTCGGCCACGCGGCCAACGCCTTCGAGATCACCGGCGACCGTGTCTACACCCACGTCAGGCTCTGCCAGCACCCCGACGGCGGTGTCGCCCGCCTCCGCGTGCACGGCGAGGTCGTGCCCGACCCCGAGTGGCTCGACCTGCTCTCCACGGTCGACCTGGCCTCGGTGCTCAACGGCGCCGCGTACGAGGACGCTTCGGACCGCTTCTACTCCTCGCCGACCCAGATCATCCTGCCCGGCACCTCCCGCAAGATGGACGACGGCTGGGAGAACCGCCGTCGCCGCGTCCGCGACACCAACGACTGGGTACGGTTCCGGCTGGCCGCCCAGGGCGCCGTACGCGCCGTGGAGATCGACACCGCCTACCTCAAGGGCAACGCCGCCGGCTGGATCGCGCTGAGCGGCCGCGACGGCGAGTCGGGCGAGTGGTTCGAGATCATCCCGCGTACCAAGCTCCAGCCCGACACCCTGCACCGCTTCAAGCTCGCGGCCGAGGCGGTCGTCACCCACGTACGCCTGGACACCTTCCCGGACGGCGGCGTGGCACGGATGCGCCTCCACGGCACCTTCACCGAGGCCGGCACGGCGGAGCTGCGCCGCCGCTACAACGCGTCCTGACCCTTCCGCACCGCTGACACCTCTGTCCGGAGGCCGGGGGAAAACCCGCACAGAGGAAGGGGCGGGTGGCCGAGGTCCTGCCGGACCCGGCCACCCGCCCCGCACTCATTCCTGGACCGGGCGCGACTCTGCGGACAGGGCCTAGGCGCGCGCCGCGGCAGCGTCCGCCGCCTGGGCCCGCAGGGCCCGCTCCACGCCCGAGCGCGACTCGGACACCAGTCGCCGCAGCGCGGCGTTCGGCCCGGCGGACTCCAGCCAGGCGTCCGTCGCGTCCAGCGTCTCCTGCGAGACCTGGAGCGCCGGGTACAGCCCGACCGCGACCTGCTGGGCCATCTCGTGGCTGCGGGACTCCCAGACGTCCTTCACCGCCGCGAAGTACTTCTCCGTATACGGAGCGAGCACCTCGCGCTGGTCGGTCTGGACGAAGCCGCCGATGACCGCTTCCTGGACGGCGTTGGGCAGCTGGTCGGACTCCACGACCGACGCCCACGCCTCCGCCTTGGCCGCCTCCGTCGGACGCGCGGCACGGGCGCTCGCCGCGTGCCGCTCACCGGCTGAGGTCTTGTCGCGCTGCAGCTCGCCCGCGATCTCCTCCTCGTCGAACCGGCCGACAGCGGCCAGCCGGTGCACGAACGCCCAGCGCAGCTCGGTGTCGACGGCCAGCCCCTCGACCGTCTCCTCGCCTTCGAGCAGCGAGTTCAGCAGATCGAGCTGGAGCGGGGTACGCGCTGTCGCGGCGAACGCACGGGCCCACGCCAGCTGGTGGTCGCTGCCCGCGTCGGCGGCCCGCAGATGCGCCAGCGTCGCCTCCGTCCACTGGCTCAGGCCGGCCTCGCGCCAGGCGGGGTCCGCGTACAGGTCGAGTGCCAGCTTCACCTGACGGTGCAGCGACTGCACGACGCCGATGTCCGACTCCTTGGAGATACCGGACAGGACGAGCGCCAGATAGTCGCGGGTGGCCAGCTCGCCGTCGCGGGTCATGTCCCAGGCGGAGGCCCAGGACAGGGCGCGCGGCAGCGACTCGGCGAAGTCGCCGAGGTGCTCGGTGACGACGCGCAGCGACTCCTCGTCGAGGCGCACCTTCGCGTACGACAGGTCGTCGTCGTTGAGCAGGATCACCGCGGGGCGCGGGGTGTCCTGCGGGAACGGCACCTCGGTGCGCTCGCCCTCGACGTCCAGCTCGATCCGGTTCGTACGGACGAGCTTGCCGTCCTCGTCCAGGTCGTAGCAGCCGATCGCGATGCGGTGCGGGCGCAGCGTCGGCTCGCCCTTGGCGCCCGCGGGCAGCTCGGGCGCCTCCTGCCGTACGGCGAAGGAGGTGATGTGGCCGGCGCCGTCGACCTCGATCTCCGGGCGCAGGATGTTGATCCCCGCGGTCTCCAGCCACGCCGTCGACCAGGCCTTCAGATCGCGCCCCGAGGTCTTCTCCAGCGCGCCGAGCAGGTCCGAGAGACGGGTGTTGCCGAAGGCGTGCTCCTTGAAGTACGCCTGTACGCCCCGGAAGAACTCGTCCACGCCGACATAGGCGACGAGCTGCTTGAGCACCGACGCGCCCTTGGCGTACGTGATGCCGTCGAAGTTGACCAGGACGTCGTCCAGGTCGGTGATGTCGGCCATGATCGGGTGCGTGGACGGCAGCTGGTCCTGGCGGTAGGCCCAGGTCTTCATGGAGTTGGCGAACGTCGTCCACGACTGCGGCCACTGCGAACCGTCCGCGTACGCCTGGCACGCGATCGACGTGTACGTGGCGAACGACTCGTTCAGCCAGAGGTCGTTCCACCACTCCATGGTGACCAGGTCGCCGAACCACATGTGCGCCAGCTCGTGCAGGATGGTCTCGGCGCGCGTCTCGTACGCGGCGTCGGTGACCTTGGAGCGGAAGACGTACTGGTCGCGAATTGTCACCGCGCCCGCGTTCTCCATCGCGCCCGCGTTGAACTCCGGCACGAAGAGCTGGTCGTACTTGGCGAACGGGTACGCGTAGTCGAACTTCTCCTGGAACCAGTCGAAGCCCTGCCGGGTGACGTCGAAGATCGCGTCCGAGTCGAGGAACTCGGCGAGCGAGGGGCGGCAGTAGATCCCGAGCGGGACGGACACGCCGTCCTTCTCGTAGCTGCTGTGCACCGAGTGGTACGGGCCGACGATGAGCGCCGTGATGTACGTCGAGATGCGCGGCGTCGCCTCGAACTCCCAGACGTGGTCGCGCGGTTCGGGCGTCGGCGAGTTGGAGATCACGGTCCAGCCCTCGGGGGCCTTCACGGTGAACTGGAACGTCGCCTTCAGGTCCGGCTGTTCGAAGTTGGGGAAGACCCGCCGTGCGTCGGCGACCTCGAACTGGGTGTACAGGTACGCCTGGTCGTCGACCGGGTCGACGAAGCGGTGCAGGCCCTCACCGGTGTTGGTGTACGCGCAGTCCGCGACGACCCGCAGCTCGTTCTCGCCGGCGAGCAGCCCGGAGAGCGCGATGCGCGAGTCCTTGAAGACGGCGTCGGGATCCAGGGGCGTGCCGTTCAGGACGGCCTCGTGCACGGTCGGCGCGATGAGGTCGATGAAGGTCTCGGCCCCGGCTTCCGCGCTCCGGAAGCGCACGGTGGTCACGGACCGGTAGGTGCCTCCCTCCTGAGCGCCGCTGAGGTCGAGGTCGATCGCGTACGAGTCAACGGTGAGGAGGCTCGCGCGCTGCCGTGCCTCTTCGCGGGTCAGATTTGTGCCGGGCACCCGGGTCATCTCCTCGGTATGTGACGTTTCCGCTCATCCTTCCACGCCCTGCGGCATCCGGGTGGGCCGGATGGGACGGGCTGGGGCGCGTGAGGCGGCGGAGGGGCTGGATACGGCGGAGCGCACAGCCCCGCGGTGGGGCTGTGCGCTCGCTGTGGGGCTGTGCTGTGCGGCCCCGAGAGGTGCCGCGGTGGGGTCAGGCGCTGAGCTCGGCCGCCACCAGCTCCGCGATCTGGACGGCGTTCAGCGCGGCGCCCTTGCGGAGGTTGTCGTTCGAGACGAAGAGGGCCAGGCCGTTCTCCACGGTCTCGTCGTTGCGGATGCGGCCCACGTACGACGGGTCCGTACCGGCGGCCTGGAGCGGGGTCGGGATCTCGGAGATCTCCACGCCCGGGGCCGCCTTCAGCAGCTCGTAGGCGCGCTCCACCGTGAGGGGGCGGGCGAAGCGGGCGTTGATCTGGAGGGAGTGGCCGGAGAAGACCGGGACCCGGACACAGGTGCCGGAGACCTTCAGCCCGGGGATCTCCAGGATCTTGCGGGACTCGTTGCGGAGCTTCTGCTCCTCGTCCGTCTCGAAGGACCCGTCGTCGACGATCGAGCCGGCCAGCGGCAGCACATTGAAGGCGATGGGGCGCTTGTAGACGCCGGGCTCGGGGAAGTCCACCGCGCGGCCGTCGTGCGTCAGCCGGTCGGCGTCCGGGACGACCTTGGCCGCCTGGTCGTGCAGCTCGGCGACACCGGCCACACCCGAGCCGGAGACGGCCTGGTAGGTGGCGACGATCAGCGCCTCAAGACCGGCCTCGTCGTGCAGCGGGCGCAGCACCGGCATCGCGGCCATCGTCGTGCAGTTCGGGTTGGCGATGATGCCCTTGGGGCGGTCGGCGATGGCGTGCGGGTTGACCTCGGAGACCACCAGCGGGACCTCGGGGTCGCCACGCCAGGCGGAGGAGTTGTCGATCACGACGGGGCCCTGCGCGGCGACCTTCTCCGCGAGCGCCCTGGAGGTGGCGCCGCCCGCCGAGAAGAGCACGATGTCCAGCCCCGAGTAGTCGGCCGTGGCCGCGTCCTCGACGGTGATGCCCTTGCTCTGCCAGGCGAGGGTGGTGCCCGCGGAGCGGACGGAGGCGAACAGCCGCAGCTCGTCGACGGGGAACTCCCGCTCAGCGAGGATCTTGCGCATGACTGTGCCGACCTGACCGGTGGCTCCGACGATTCCGACCCTCACGGTGACTCCTCCGTACTCACTGCGCACCTGCTGCGCGTCGTTGCTGGCCATGGCGGCCACGGGGGTGGCCGCACCATCATGCGTACGACCGGCGGCGCCTTGTCCAATCCATTGTCCGGGGAACGGACAGTGGGGCGGGCGCCGATCCTGGCGCCTGCCCCACGGCCCTGCCGCTCACACCTTATTCCGCACGGTTGCGGCGTTTCACACAGTTACGGTGTGACCTTCGCGATCCGGACGCTGCCGGTACCCGCGACCGTACCGCGGGCGTTCAGCAGCTGCACCTGGCCGAAGAGCTCGCGTCCGGCGGGCGCCGGTCCTGCGGCGACGATCCGGGCATCGAGCTTCGCCGACGCCCCGGTGGCGAGCTTCACCGTCTTCGACGCGTCGACCTCGACCGAGCCGAGCGACGGCGCGAAGTACACGTCGCGGTAGCTGTACGCCGTCGACCCGGCCGGGACCGCGTAGGCGTCCACCTCGACGGTGTACGTACCCGCGGCCGGCTTCAGCAGGCTGACCGACTCGTCGGAGCCGCCGGCCGCGGACGAGCCCACCTGGGTGGCGCCCCGGTAGACGTAGAGGTCCAGGTCGGCGCCGGTGTCCGAGGTCCCGCCGATGGACACGTCGAACCGGTCGACGCCCTCGGGGACGGTGACCGTGGTGGTCCGGCTCTCGCCCTCCCTGAGGGTCGGCGTCGCCTCGTCGGACGAGCCGAGCGGGCCGCCCTTCAGCGTGCCCTCGATGGCGGCGAAGCCGTTGCGGACGGTCCAGTCGACCGGGGTGGCAGTGCCCGCACCGGCCTCGGGGAGGGTCTGCACGGCCGGGTCGAAGGCGGCGCCGAGCAGCGCCACATCCAGCTTGTACGGGTTGTCGAGGTAGGGCGAGGTACGGCGGGCCTCGACCTCGATCTCCCAGACGCCCGGCGCCGGGTCCTGATAGGAGCGCAGGTCCGGGCGGCAGGTGTTGGCCGGGTTGTCGTAGTTCGGGTAGCAGCTGGGTGTCCCCGTGTCGTCCACCGGAACCCCGTACGGGTGGATCGAGATGAACCGGGTCTGGCTGCCCGACCGCAGGGCGCTCATCCCGACCTCAAGGGCCTTGGCGCCCTCCGGCACCGTCAGGAAGTACGACGTGGTGCTGTTGCGCTGCACCGAGCCGGAGTGCTTGACGGTGTACGAGGGCTTGGCGAGCGGCTCCGATACGACCACGGTGGACATGATCTGCTGGTCGGTGCCGACCGTCCTCGGGTCGTCGAGCTGGAGGATGGCGCTGTGCACCCCGGCCGACGCGGGCTTCGCCCGGACGGTCACGGTCACCGCCCTGTCCAGCGGCAGGGACACCTGGGCGGGCCCGGCGAGCGAGAAGGTGCCGTCGTTGTTCCGGAAGGACAGCCGGTGCGCGACGGGCCGGTCGGGCCCGGTGGTCCGCACGACGGTGACCTTGTACGTCCTCTGCTGCCCGGCCTTCAGACCGCCCTCGCGGTCGTAGATGCCGGTGCCGTGGCCGGGGGTCTTGAGGGCCTCGTCGATCGCGGTGTCGACAGGAGCGTCGACCCGGTACTCGTGCGCGGCGCCCTGCCGGGAGTCCGCGCCCTTCCTGATGGTCTTCCAGGCGCCGATGATGTTGATCAGGCCCGCGCCCTCGGCGTGCGCGGGGACGCCCTTGATGTGGGTGGCGGTGCTGGTGAGGGCGGTGCGCAGATCGGCCGGGGGCAGCTCGATGTGCTGCTGCTTCGCGGCCGAGAGGAGCAGCGCGCTCGCGCCGGCGGCCTGCGGGGAGGCCATCGAGGTGCCCTGGAGCATCGAGTACCCGGCGGGCAGCGGGTAACCCGCCTCCTTCACGGGAGCGCCGGGCAGCCAGGTCTGGGTGGAGTTGACGGCCGCGCCGGGCGCGGAGAGCGTCGGGGTGAAGCCGCCGTCCTCACGCGGGCCGCGCGAGGAGAACGGCATCATGTCGTTCTTCTTCGTCACGCCGGACCCGTAGTCCGCGGCCCAGGTCTCCTTGGAGATGGTCGCGCCGACGGAGATCACGTGGTCGGCCAGGCCGGGGTCGCCGATGGTGTTGACGCCGGGGCCCTCGTTGCCCGCGGAGATGACGAGCTGGACGCCGTAGGTGTCGATGAGGCGCTTGTACAGCTCGTCCCGCGCGTTGTTGCCGTCGTTGAGCGGGGGCAGCCCGCCGATCGACATGTTCACGATGTCCACGCCGCGGTTGACGACCAGATCCATCATGCCTTCGGTGAGGGCGACGTTGGTGCAGCCGCCGCTCCAGGTGCAGGCACGCGACGAGACGATCTTCGCGCCGGGCGCCGCACCGTTCATCGCGCCGCCGAACAGGCCGTTCGCCGCGGTGATGCCCGCGACATGGGTGGCGTGCTCGCCCTCGATGACACCGATGTTGACGTAGTCGGATGTGTCGCCCGCCGCGTTGTAGACGACGTTCTTCCGGCTCTCGACCACGAAGGGGACGCGCTCGACGACATCCGTCCTCGGGTCGTCCTTGCCGAAGTAGCCGATCTGGAACTTGTCCCTGTACGGCTTCATCGCGACGTCGTCGGTGAAGTCGCCGTCGCCGTCCAGATCCACCCGCACGGTTCCGGCGGCCGGGTCGTACAGCACGCCCCACACGTCGGTGGTGTCGCCGTCCCGGTTGAGGTCGCCCGCCTCGTCGCCGCCGGTGGTGACCTTCTCGGCGAAGGTCTGGAAGCGGTACGAACCGGCGGGGGCCTTCCAGCTGCGGCCCGCCGCGGTGAAGGACGGGCCGGTCACGGCGGTGTTCATCCGCAGCCAGGTGCCGTCGCCGTCGGAGACCGGGTCCGTCGCGGTCACCCAGTCGACGATCTTCCGCTCGCCGGTGGTGGTCTTCCGCAGCGCGGGGTGGCCCAGGTCGACACCGGAGTCGAGGATGCCGATGGTCACGCCCCGGCCGTCGGACTTCGGGTGCTGCTTCACGAAGTCCACCGCGCCCGTCTCGAAGGACGGGTTGTACGGGTTCTTCGCCGGGGTCTTCCGGCCCGGGGCGCCGTAAGGGCCGGCCGACGCACGGGACTTGGCGCCCTTCGCGGTGTCACCGGCCGGGGTCGGGTCGTCCAGCTCGATCTCCTGCTTGAGGTCGATGCCGTGGACGGACGAGAGCTTCCCGGCCGCCTTGATGGCCGAACCCGCCCTGGGGGTCGGCAGAGTGGCCCGTACGTACCCCAGCTTGTCGTCGGTCCTGCCGACGATCGCGCCGGGTACGGCGTCGAACTGCTTGCGCACCTGGGCGGTCGCGCCCGGGGCGGTGGCCACCATGACGGTCACGGACTTCGCACCGTCCTGCTCGGCCCGGCCGAGCAGCTGCGCGTCGGACGCACCGAGCTTGTCCGATGTGGACCCGGCAGGTTTCGCGGCCTTCACACCGGCGGGCGCGGGCCCGTCCTGACCTGCGGCGGCGACCGCCGGGGCGACGCCGGCCGCGGCGAGGGCGAGGACCACGCCCGCGGCGGCGGCGACTCGGGCCGCGCGTCTCGCCCGGGTTATGGAGCTGGGGAATTCGAGGCTCATCTACATCCCTGTATGTGGAAGAAAAGGTCCGGAATCCGGAGCTTGATGACCGGAGCTTTACCTAAATGACCCTCTCTTGGGGAGAGTTGTCCGCCGGGAGGCCGCTCCTTGGCGGTCTTCCGCCATACGCCACCCCGGTCATAGCGGGACGGAACAGGTCAACTCCGCCCCGCCGGGATGCGCGGGGGACTGCCGGACCCCGCGCGGCAGGCGGCACTCCGACGACAGGCCCCGGCCGCGAGTGATCCCTGTGCGGTGATCGGTGTTGCCTGTTGCGGCCTCGTTCACGCACAGGTCATGCCCGCTGCCAACCATCCAGAGGAGCGGGGAAATTCCAGCCCCGCCGTCGCAGCCGTCCGCACCCGGGGAGACCGAGCCATGTCACGTATGCGTTCCGCCGCCCGCGCTCTCGACCGCCGCGCCTTTCTCGCCGTCGCCGGGGCCGCGGCCGTATCGGCCGGCGTCGGTACGGCCATCGGGACCGGGAGCGGCGCCTCAGCCGCCCCCGCTCCGGCCACGCCCGGCGCCGCCGTACCCGCCGCACTCCGCTCCGCGCCCACCGCACCCACCACGCCCGCCGGACCGTCACCGGCCGGCACCACCCTGCTCACATCGGCGGCCCCCCGCACCGGCCACCCGGGCAGCGGCTACCGGCGGCTGGGCGACGGCCCCGGCTGGGGCCGGGTCGTACGGGACGGGCTCGCCCCTGCGGGCGCCGGCCGCGCCGCCCGGCGCACCGCACTCGCCGCCTTCGTCCAGCTCACCGACCTGCACCTCACCGACGTCCAGCACCCGGTGCGCGGCGAGTTCCTGCGCCCCGCCGACACCGCCGCCTGGCGCCCTCAGGAAGCACTCACGGTGCCGGGCGCCGTGTCCCTGGTCGAACGCGTCAACGCGCTGCGTGCGGGTCCCGCCACCGGGGCGCCGCTCTCCTTCGTGATGACCACCGGGGACAACACCGACAACAACTCCCACGCCGAACTCGGCTGGTTCCTCAAGGTGATGAGCGGGGGCCGCATCACCCCCAACACCGGTGACCCGCGCCGCTACGAAGGGGTCCAGGACTCCGGCATCAAGCACTTCTGGCACCCGGACACGGCCCTGCGCGACACGGACAAGCAGCGCGGCTTCCCGCGCGTCGAGGGCTTCCTCGCGGCGGCCGTCCGCCCGGTGAACAGCCCGGGACTGCGGATGCCCTGGTACTCGACCGTCGGCAACCACGACTCGCTCACCAGCGGATCCATGGCGGCCCGTGGCCACTTCCTGGCCGACTTCGCGGTCGGCGGGCGGAAGCTGTACGAGATCCCGGCCGCCGAGGCGCGGACCCAGCTGGCCACGGACCAGCGGAACGGCGACTTCGACGGCAGCCACTTCGCGGCCCTGGTCCGCAGGCACGGCAAGGACCTGCGCCACATCACCCCGGACCCGGCCCGCGCCCCGTTCACCCCGCGCGAGTACCTCACCGCGCACCTCGACCCCGCACACGCGGGCGCCGGTCCGGTGGGACACGGCTACACCCGGGCCAACCTCGACAGCGACACCCTCTACTACACCTTCCGGGTCGCACCCGGCGTCCTCGGGATCAGCCTCGACACCACCGGCAGGGGCGGCCACTTCACCGGTACGGTCGGCACCGCGCAGCTGAACTGGCTGGAGCGGACGCTCAAGGCCCATGCGGGCGAACACGTCCTGGTCTTCAGCCACCACAACAGCTGGACCATCACCAACACCCACCCCGACCCGGCCCGTCCCGGCGAGCGGAACCACTCGGGCGACGAGATCGTCGCCCTCCTCGGCAAGCACCGCAACACGGTCGCCTGGATCAACGGCCACAGCCACCGCAACAAGATCCAGTCGCACGGCTCCTTCTGGGAGGTCACCACCGCGTCGCACATCGACTTCCCGCAGCTCGCCCGGGTCTTCGAGCTGGTCGACAACAAGGACGGCACGCTCTCGCTCTTCACCACCCTGGTCGAGTCGGCGGCCCCGCACCGTACGGACTTCACCGACCTCTCCCAGACCGGCCTCGCTGCGCTCTACCGGGAGCTGTCCTTCAACGCGCCCGGCTCCCGTACGGATCTCTCGGGAACGGCCGGCGACCGGAACACCGAACTGGTCCTCAGGAAGCGCTGATCCGCGCCCCGGGGCGCCGCCGTCCGCGGCGCCCGACTGCCGGCTCCCGTCTCTCCGGTCCCCGATTCCCGGCTCCCGATTCCCGGCTCCCGGGTCAGCGGGGCAGGACCACCACACGGGCGGCGGGCGCGCGGTCCTCGGCGGCCATCAGGGCGGTGCGCACCACCGTCGCCTGCTGCGCCGGTGCGTCACGCAGCTTGGCAGGCGTCAGATGGACGACCGTGATGCCGAGCCGCTCCAGATGGTCGCGCTTGCGGGCGTACGGCGAACCGAGCACGTCCGCATCGCTGTCGGCCGCACACCCGGCCGCGCCTCCGGCCCCATGACCGGAACGCGCACGGGGCACCGCCCGGGTGTCCAGCTCCACAGCCACCGCCTCGTCGGGCCAGTAGGCGTCCACACCGCCCAGCGAGGGCCCGCCGGGAAGCCGCAGCTCCACGTTCCACAGCGGATCGGGCAGCGCCTGGTCGCGCACCAGACCGTAGAGCCGGTCCTCGGCGAGCGAACGCCCCTCCGCGAGCAGCGAGTCCACCGCGTCGGACACCAGCTCGCGCGAGAGCAGCCGGGCCAGGGTCAGTTCCCTGACCAGGGCAGTGGGTTCGCAGTGCCCGCCGCGCACGGCCTCGGTGAGGAGCCGGCGTACCGCGTCCGCGTCCGAGAGTTCGGCGACCGCGTCGGCCAGCGCCCGCTCCACGGGCGCCACCGGTACCCCGTCGATCTGCTGGGCCCCCGGCAGGGTGTGCGCGCGGACGATCCGGGCGCAGCCGGTGGAGCGGAGCCTGCGGGTGCGCGGCACCAGCACGTCGATCCGGTCGACGGAGATCAGCGGGGGAGCGGCCGAGAAGCGGTGCAGCGCGAGCGCGGCGAGGCCGGTGACCATCGTGTTGCCGTACCGGGCAGGACCGGTCGCCGAAGGGTCCGGTACCGATGCGTCCGGTACCGGAGCGTCCTGCACCACCTCCCGGCGCGGCTGGGACGGCACCTTCCCGGACCGTTCCGCCGGCGGCCGCCCGGCGTACAGCAGCGCGGCGTGCACCCGTTCCTCGCCGGTCGGCGGGCCCGGGTGCAGCACGAAGACCCCCGGCAGCAGCTGCTGCCAGGGGCCTCCGGGCCGGCACTGGGCGGCCGCGCGGGCCGCCGTCACCCCGTGCTCGCGCAGTTGCGGCGCGGAGAGCACCCGGCTGTGGACGCCGGCGGAGTGACAGAGGGAACGGGGGGAGAGCGGGGACGAGGTCTCCCCGCAGAGGGAGGTATCGCGGTTCATGCACCGGAGATGCCCACGCTCCCGCCGCCCGCTAACCCCTGTTACACAACTGTCGGCAAAACCGGACAACACCGTCCTAAAGTAAGCCCGTTCGATGGCCGAGCAGGCCGTCGCCCGATTGGCCCAGGCGGCGGCCCGCTCAGGGAGCAGCCGGCTGCTTTTCAGACCGCGGAGCGGACTCTCGGACTCAGACGGCCCGGTCCGCCGCGGACCCCGCGCCGGCGTCGCACTCCTGGCCGCGCAGCGAACGTGCCAGGTCGTCCCGCGCCTCCAGGACGAGCCGGCGCAGCGCGGGCGCCGCGTCCTGGTGCCCCTCCAGCCAGGCGTCGGTCGCGTCCAGCGTCGACCGGTTGTCCTGCAGCCCCGGGAAGAGGCCCCGCACGACGAGCATCCCGATCTGGATCGAACGCTCGGTCCAGATACGCTCGATGACCTCGAAGTACTTCGGCGCGTACGGGGCGGTCAGCTCGCGCTGCGACGCCTGTCCGAACCCGCCGATCGTCGCCTCCACCAGCGCGTTGGAGAGCGTGTCCGAGTCCACGAGCGCCGTCCACGCCTCGGCCTTGACCTCCGCCGATGGGCGCGAGGCGAGCGCGCGCACCTCGTGCCGCTTGCCGGACGCCGTGTCGTCGCGGGCCAGCTCCGCCGCGATGCCCTGCTCGTCGGCGACACCGTGCGCGGCGAGCGGGGCCAGCAGCTCCCAGCGCAGCTCCTGGTCCACGTCGAGCCCGTCGATCTTCGCCGAGCCGTCGAGCAGCCCCTGGATCAGCTGGAAGTCGCTGTCCGTCGTCGCGGTGGCTGCGAAGAACCGTGCCCAGGTCAGCTGGGCCTCGCTGCCGGGCCCGGCCAGCCGCAGTTCGCGCAGCGCGCCCTCGGCGAGCAACTGCCCGCCCTCCCCGCGCCAGTCGGGCGCCGCGTAGTGCAGCAGCGCGCTCCGCGCCCAGGCGTGCAGCATCTGGAGCACACCGATGTCCGACTCACGGCCCGCGAACCGCAGGACCAGGGCGATGAAGTCCCTGGCCGGCATCAGCGCGTCCCGGGTCAGGTTCCACAGCGCCGACCAGCAGAGCGCCCGCGCGAGCGGATCGGTGATGTCGCCGAGGTGCTCGCGGAGCGTGTCCAGCGAGCCCTCGTCGAAGCGGATCTTGCAGTACGTGAGGTCGTCGTCGTTGACCAGCACCAGGTCGGGCCGCTCGGCACCGGCCAGTTCGGCCACGACCGTACGGGGCCCCGACACATCGGCCTCGGCGCGCGCGTACCGCACCAGCGCCCCGTCCTCGACCCGGTACAGCCCGACAGCGACCCGGTGGGGCCGCAGTTCGGGGTGCGAATCGGCCGCGTCCTGGAGGACGGTCAGCTCCGTGATGCGGCACTCCGCGTCGTGGACGATGGCGGGCGTCAGCGAGTTGACCCCGGCCGTCTGGAGCCACGAGCGCGACCAGGACACCATGTCCCGGCCGCTGGTCTCCTCCAGTACGGACAGCAGATCGCCGAGGCGGGTGTTCCCGTACGCGTTCCGCTTGAAGTAGCGGCGGGCGCCCTCCAGGAAGGCGTCCTGCCCGACATAGGCGACCAGTTGCTTGAGCACCGACGCACCCTTGGCGTAGGTGATCCCGTCGAAGTTGAGCTTGGCGTCCTCCAGGTCACGGATGTCGGCCGTGACCGGATGGGTGGACGGCAGCTGGTCGGCGCGGTACGCCCAGGCCTTGCGGTTGTTGGCGAAGGTGATCCAGCCGTCGGTGAAGCGCGTGGCGTTCACCATCGAGAAGGAGCCCATGAAGTCCGCGAAGGACTCCTTCAGCCACAGGTCGTCCCACCAGACCATGGTGACGAGATCGCCGAACCACATGTGGGCCATCTCGTGCAGGATGACGTTGGCCCGGCGCTCGTACGCCGCGCGCGTCACCTTGCCCCGGTAGATGTACTCCTCGCGGAACGTCACCAGGCCCGGGTTCTCCATCGCGCCGAGGTTGTACTCGGGCACGAAGGCCTGGTCGTACTTGCCGAAGGGGTACGGGAAGTCGAAGTGGTCGTGGAAGAAGTCCAGCCCCTGCCTGGTCACCAGGAAGATGTCATCGGCGTCGAAGTGCCGGGCGAGACCCTTGCGGCAGAGCGCGCCGAGCGGGATCTCCAGCTCGGTCCCGTCGGCCAGGGTCCGGCGGTAGACATCCGTCACATGGTGGTACGGGCCGGCGACCACCGCGGTGATGTACGTGGAGATCGGCTTGGTCTCCGCGAAGTTCCACACCCCGTCGGTCCGCTCGCCGACGCCGTTGCTCCACACCGTCCAGCCTTCTGGCGCGGTCACCTCGAAGGTGTAGGGCGCCTTCAGGTCGGGCTGTTCGAAGTTGGTGAAGACCCGGCGCGAGTCGGCGGGCTCGTACTGCGTGTACAGATAGACCTCGCCGTCCTCCGGGTCGACGAAGCGGTGCATACCCTCGCCGGTCCTGCTGTACGCGCACTGCGCGTCCACGACCAGGACGTTCTCGGCGGCGAGCCCGTCGAGCGCGATCCGGGCCCCGTCGAAGACGGCGGCCGGGTCCAGCTCCCGCCCGTTCAGCGTCACCGATGTCACCGACGGCGCGATCAGATCGGCGAAGGTGGAGACGCCCGCCTCGGCCGAACGGAACCGCACCGTCGTCACCGAGCGGAACGTACGTGGCTCGCCGTCCGGGGCGTCCCCGACCGCCGAGCGGAGATCGAGGGCGACCGCGTACCCGTCGACAGAGAGGAGCTCGGCCCGCCTCCGGGCTTCGTCGCGGGACAGATTCTCACCGGGCACGGGCACTCCTTCGTGTATACGATCCGTTGTCCGAATCCTCCCACGCACCGCTCGGGGGAGTCAGCCGGGAATGGCGGGGCCGTCCCGGGGTGTTGCAGCGGAAGAGTTGCCGCAGTTGAGAAGTGCGCCTCCCGAGGAGAGACATGTCCGAGAAGACCCCCGTCGACTTCTGGTTCGATCCGCTGTGCCCGTGGGCGTGGATGACGTCCCGCTGGATGCTCGAGGTCGAGAAGGTCCGGGACGTCGAGGTCCGCTGGCACGTGATGAGCCTGGCGGTGCTCAACGAGGACCGGCTCGACGACCTGTCCGAGGAATACCGCGAGATGCTCGCCGTCAGGGCCTGGGCGCCGGTGCGGGTCGTCGTCGCCGCCCAGCAGAAGCACGGTAACGAGGTCGTCGGCAAGCTGTACACCGCGCTGGGCACCCGTTTCCACAACGAGGGCCAGGGCCCGACCCGGGAGGCCATCGCGGCCGCGCTGGACGAGGTGGGCCTGCCCGCCGAGCTGCTCGACTACGCGGACCAGAGCCCGTTCGACTACGAGGCGGAGCTGCGCGCCTCCCACCACGACGGCATCGACAAGGTCGGCCAGGAGGTCGGCACCCCGGTCATCGCGGTCCCCGGCACCGACGGCGAGCAGATCGCGTTCTTCGGCCCGGTCGTCACCCCGGCCCCCAAGGGCGACGACGCGGCGAAGCTCTGGGACGGCACCCTGATGGTCGCCTCGATCCCCGGCTTCTACGAGATCAAGCGGACCCGCACCCAGGGCCCGGTCTTCGACTGAGCCTCCGGCCGAATTCCTGGGCCGGCCGGCCGACGCCGACAGACAGCCGGCCTCCGCGAGTCATGTCCTCGCGGAGGCCGGCTGTTTTTCATCCGCCCGCAGGTGAAGGTTGAGAAGACGATCACGAGCAGGACGTCATGGGCCCACACGGCCGTGGGCCTGCGGGGTCACGGTGCGAGCAGCAGCACGTCGGCGCGCTCCTTGGCCGCGGCGTAACGCCTGGCCACGTCCTGCCAGTTGACGACCTTCCACATCGCCTCGATGAAGTCCACCTTCTGGTTCTTGTACTGCAGATAGAAGGCGTGCTCCCAGGCGTCGAAGACCAGGACGGGCACCGAGCCCTGGCCGACGTTGCCCTGGTGGTCGTAGATCTGCTCGACGATGAGCCGCCCGCTGACCGGCTCGTACGCGAGGACGCCCCAGCCCGAACCCTGGGTGGTCGCAGCGGCCTTGGTCAGCTGGGCCTTGAACTTGGCGAAGGAGCCGAACGACTCGGCGATCGCACCGGCGAGCTCGCCGGTGCCGTCCTTGTCGAGGGGTTCGCCGCCGCCGTCACCGGTCATGTTGTGCCAGTAGATGCTGTGCAGGATGTGACCGGAGAGATGGAACGCGAGGTTCTTCTCCAGCCCGTTCACCGCACCCCACTGGTCCTTGTCGCGCGCCTCCGCCAGCTGCTCCAGCGTGTCGTTCGCGCCCTTCACATACGCCGCGTGGTGCTTGTCGTGGTGCAGCTCGATGATCTGGGGATTGATCACCGGTTCCAGCGCCGCGTAGTCGTACGGAAGTTCAGGAAGTGTGTAAGTCGCCATGTCGTCCGAGCCCTCCGACTGCTTATTGCAAGCTATATGCAAGTGCAGGCTAGCAGCAGGTGCAGTGATGGTGCGGGAGGGCCCGCCGTACTGCCGTGCGGGCGTCGTGCCGTACCGCCGTGCGGGCGGGCGCGGGCAGCCGGAAGGGCGGGCGCCCTGTACGGCGCCCGCCCTTCCGGTACCTCTGCCTCTGGACCGCGTCGGATCCCAGCGGTCCGCTAACCGCGCCGCGCGCTCAACTCCCGTACGCCCGCGGCCACCAGCACCACGGCCGTCGCGCCCAGCGACCAGAGCAGCTGCGGGCGCGCCGTGGCATCGGTCAGCATCAGGACGAAGACGGCGGCCAGACCGGCCAGCGTCGCCCACGTCAGCCACGGGAAGCCCCACATCCTGAGCTGCAGCAGCTCCGGGGTGTCCCGCTCGATCTTGCGGCGCAGCCGCAGCTGGGAGGCGGCGATCAGGGCCCAGACGAACAGCAGCACCGCGCCGACCGCGTTGAGCATGTAGAGGAAGACCGAGTCCGGCCACTCCAGATTGAGCAGGACCGACACGAAGCCGAAGGTGACGGAGGCGAGGACCGCCCGGCGCGGCACGCTGCCGGTGACCTTGAGCAGCCCGCGCGGCGCCTCGCCCCGCTCGGCCAGCGAGAAGATCATCCGCGACGAGCCGTACAGATTGGCGTTCAGCGCGGAGAGCATCGCCACGAAGACGACGATGTTCATGATGGTTCCCGCGGACGGCACGCCGATCGAGTCGAGCACCGTCACATACGGCGAGAGCCCCGCCTTCTGCGCACTCCAGGGCAGCACCGTCACGATGACCAGCATCGACCCCACGTAGAAGAAGAGGATCCGGACCACCGCGCTGCGCACCGCCCGGCTGACCGCGCGCACCGGGTTCTGCGTCTCCGCCGCGGCGATCGTCACGACCTCGAGGCCGCCGAAGGCGAAGACGACCGCGAGTACGCCGGAGATGACGCCGTGCCAGCCGTGCGGCAGGAAGCCGCCCTTGCCGGTGAGGTTGGTCAGCCCGACCGGGTCGGTGTCCGGGAGCACGCCGAAGACCGCCAGCAGCCCGAGCACCAGGAAGAGGACGATCGCGCCGACCTTCAGCGCCGCGAACCAGAACTCGAACTCGCCGAAGTTCCGCACGGCCGCGAGGTTGGCGACGGTGAAGACCACCATGAAGACCAGCACCCAGGTCCACTGCGGTATGCCGGGCACCCAGCCGTTGGCTATCTGGGCCGCGGCCGTCGCCTCCACCGCGAGGACGACCACCAGCAGGAACCAGTACAGCCACCCCACCGTGAACCCGGCCCAGCGCCCCAGCGCCCGCTCCGCGTGCACCGAGAACGAACCGGACGCGGGGAGCGCCGACGACATCTCGCCGAGCATCCGCATCACCAGCATCGCGAGAGTGCCCGCGATCAGATAGGAGACGACGATGCCGGGGCCCGCGACCGCGATGCCCGCGCCCGAACCCACGAAGAGCCCGGCGCCGATCACCCCGCCCAGGCCGAGCATGGTCAGGTGGCGCTGCTTCAGACCGGCGGAGAGTGGCTCAGTCTGGAGTGGTTCGGACATGTCAATGCTCGCGATGCTCTGGGTGACGGGGCTGGACGTCTCGGCCGGACGTTTTCGCTGAACGTTTTGGTGAGATCCCACAGTGTCCCCAAGCGGCCACCGGTTCCGCAATGGAGATACACCTGCCCAGGACCTCCAGTGACGAGCATCACGCACGAAGATGGTTCAACCACCCGCTTTGTATGAAACCAACCAAAGCCCCAACCCCCGCTTTGTGGGCCGCTGATGGTGATCCCGGCCGGTCCACCGCGCTAACGTCAGGCTGTTCCCACCTGTCCTCACCCGCGGAGTCCCGATGAGCACTGCTGTCGCCACCACCCGCCCCGGAGCGGTTCTCGCCGACCTGCTGCCCGCAACCCGTACGCGTGACATCGCGCTCGTGCTCGGCGGCGCCGCGCTCACCGGCATAGCGGCGCAGATCGCCGTGCCGATCCCCGGCTCCCCGGTCCCGGTCACCGGGCAGACCTTCGCCGCGCTCCTGGTCGGCGCCTCGCTCGGCGCGCGCCGCGGCTTCCTCTCCCTCGCGGTGTACGCGCTGGTGGGCATGGCGGGTATGCCGTGGTTCGCCGACGGCGCGTCGGGCGCCGGCGGCGCCACGTTCGGCTACGTCCTGGGCATGCTGCTCGCATCGGCCGTGGTCGGCGCACTGGCCCGGCGCGGCGGCGACCGGTCCGTGCTGCGTACCGCGGGGACCATGGTGCTCGGCTCGGCGATCATCTACGCGGTCGGTGTCCCGTACCTGGCGCTGACCACCGGCCTCTCGGCCTCCGCGGCCATCGCCGCCGGCCTTGTCCCGTTCCTCGTCGGCGACGCGCTGAAGGCGGCCCTCGCGATGGGCGCGCTGCCGAGTGCCTGGAAGCTGGCGGGCCGCCGCGGCTGACCCGCGCGCCCGACGGACAGACATGCGGGAGGGGCCGCACCCGGTTCACTGGGTGCGGCCCCTCCCGCAGGTGCGCGTCCGTGTACGGATCAGCCGTCGGCCGCGGCCGGAGCCGCCTCCGCGACGGTCTTCCGCCGCCGGTCCCGTACCACCGCGACCACCAGCACCAGCGCGGCCACCAGCACCGAGAGCAGCATCTGCTTGCGTCCGTCGGTGTCGTACAGCATGTAGCCGACCACGAAGAGGATCAGGGCGATCGTCGCCCAGGTCAGATACGGGTACAGCCACATCCGTACGGTCAGCAGCTCCGGGTTCTCCCGCTCGATCCTGCGGCGCATCCGCAGCTGCGAGAAGCAGATGACCAGCCAGACGAAGAGCGCCACCGCGCCCGACGAGTTCAGCAGGAACTGGAAGACGGTGTCCTGGGCGATGTAGTTGAAGAACACCGCGACAAAGCCGAACGCGACCGACGCCCAGATCGCGACGGCGGGTACGCCGCCCCGGTTGACCGTCGCGAACGCCTTCGGGGCGTCACCGCGCTGACCGAGCGAGAAGGCCATCCTGGAGGCCGTGTACAGACCGGAGTTGAGACAGGAGAGCACCGCGGTCAGCACCACGATGTCCATGATCGTGCCGGCGCCGGGGATGTCCAGCGAGTCGAGCACGGCCACGTACGGACTGGCCGTGACCGCCTTGGAGTCCCACGGCAGCAGCGTGACGATGACGAAGATCGAGCCGATGTAGAACAGCGCGATCCGCCAGATCACGCTGTTGACCGCCTTGCGGACGGCCTGTACCGGGTTGGGCGACTCGGCGGCGGCCAGCGTCACGATCTCCGAGCCCATGAAGGAGAAGACGACCAGCAGCATCCCGGAGAGGATCGCGCCCGGCCCGTTCGGCAGGAATCCGCCGTGCCCGGTCAGATTGCTCATCCCGGCCGGGTCGTGGCCCGGCGGCAGGCCGAACACCGCGAGCAGCCCGATCACGATGAAGGCAATGATCGAGACGACCTTGATCCCGGCGAACCAGAATTCGAATTCGCCGAAGGAGCCGACCGAGACCAGGTTGGTGCCGGTCAGTACCAGCATCACCAGGAGCGCCCACGCCCACTGCGGTATCGCGGGCACCCACCCGGTGAGGATCGACGCGGCAGCGGTCGCTTCCACGGCCAGGACCACGGCCCAGAAGAACCAGTAGAGCCAGCCGATGGTGAACCCGGCCCACCGGCCGAGCGCCCGGTCGGCGTACGTGGAGAAGGAACCGGAGACCGGATCCGCCGCGGCCATCTCGCCCAGCATCCGCATCACCAGGACGACGAGCAGCCCGGTCAGCGCGTACGAGAGCAGGATGCCGGGGCCCGCGGCGTTGATCCCGGCCCCGGAGCCCACGAACAGCCCCGCGCCGATCACACCACCGATGGCGATCATCGAGAGATGGCGGTTCTTCAGACCTGCCTGAAGTCCGTCAGGGGAATCACCGCCGGGTGATCTGTCAGCGACCCGCGAAGGAGGTGCAGCACTCATGCTCTCTGTCCTTAATTGTCGCGAACGGGTCACGCAATACGTGCCCCGACCAGGCGTCCCACCTACCCGGCGTGCCACACTCGAAGCATGCGCGTGTACCTCGGTTCCGATCATGCCGGTTACGAACTCAAGAACCACCTCGTCGAGTGGCTCACCGCCCACGGCCATGAGCCCGTGGACTGCGGTCCCCACATCTACGACGCCGTGGACGACTACCCGCCGTTCTGCCTCCGGGCCGCCGTGAAGACGGCCGCGGACCCCGACAGCCTCGGCGTCGTCATCGGCGGCTCGGGCAATGGTGAGCAGATCGCGGCCAACAAGGTCAAGGGTGTCCGGGCGGTGCTCGCCTGGAGTGAGCAGACCGCCGCGCTCGGCCGCGAGCACAACGACGCCAACGTCATCTCCGTCGGCGGCCGGATGCACACGCAGGAGGAGGCGGTGAAGTTCGTGGAGATCTTCCTCAACACCCCGTACTCCGGCGAGGAGCGCCACCAGCGCCGCATCGACATGCTCACCGCGTACGAGGCGACCGGCGACCTGCCGCCCGTTCCGGCCCACCACCCGCAGAAGGACTAACTTCTTCCGTGCCCGAGGGCCACACCATCCACCGACTGGCCGCCGACCACTTCGAGAGGTTCGGCGGCCGGCCTGTGCGTGCCTCCAGCCCGCAGGGCAAGTTCTCGGGCAGCGCGGCGCTCATCGACCGGCACACCCTGGAGACCGCCGAGGCGCACGGGAAGCACCTGTTCCTGGGCTTCGGCGCGGGTGGCTGGGTCCATATCCACCTCGGTCTGTTCGGAAAGCTGGGCTTCGGCAGCGCGCCCGCCGTACCGCCCACCGACACGGTCCGCCTGCGCCTGGTCAACGACGAGGCGTACGCCGACCTGCGCGGCCCGACCACCTGCGCGCTGATCACGGACGGCGAGAAGCAGGCGATACACGACCGGCTCGGCCCCGACCCGCTCCGTCCCGCGGACTCCGGCGACCGCGCATGGTCCCGGATCTCCCGCTCCCGTACGACCGTGGCCGCCCTGCTCATGGACCAGAAGGTGATCGCGGGCGTCGGCAACGTCTACCGCGCCGAGGTCCTCTTCCGGCACGGCATCGACCCGTACCGCGCGGGCAAGGACCTGACCCGCGCCGAGTGGGACGCTGTCTGGGCAGACCTGGCGGCCCTGATGCGGGAGGGCGTACGGAACAACCGCATCGACACCGTCCGCCCCGAGCACATGCCCGAGGCGACCGGCCGGGAGCCGAGGGTCGACGACCACGGCGGTGAGGTGTACGTCTACCGCCGGGCCGCGATGCCCTGCCACCTCTGCGGCGCCGAGATCCGCACCGCACCGCTGGCCGCCCGCAACCTCTTCTGGTGCCCGGACTGCCAGCAGCGCTAGAAGCCCGCGCGACCGGTCAGAAGCCGTGCGGCAGCCAGGGCGCCTTCTCCGAACCGAAGGCGAGCGACGCCAGGGCCAGCGACCCCGGCCGCAGCTCCCGCACCAGACCGGCGTCCGCCAGCGCGGCGAGCGGCGTACCGCCCAGATAGGCGGCGGCCAGCTCCTGCACGGACAGTTCGAGATCGGCCGGGTCGTCGGTCCGTACGCAGGCCGCGCCCCCGGCGTCTCCGGTCAGCCGCCAACGCCCGCTGTTCCAGGGGCAGAAGGCGTCCTCGACGTCGAACACCACATCCACCGGGACCCGGTAGGTACGGGCTTCGAGCGCGGCCCCCACATCCACGAGCCGCAGATGCAGCACATCGCGGACCTGCAGCCGGCACCGGCGGATATCCGACACCAGATACTGCCAGGGGTCGTCCAGGGGCCTGTTGCGGACATGCAGCGTCGACATCAGGTCGATGCCGAACAGGAACCGCCACAGAGCCGCACACGCCGCCGGGTCCACCGCGTCGATGCTCTGCAGTGTGACGGAACCCTTGGGGCCCGCCGCGTCCGAATCGGGCTTCGTACGGAAACGGATGTACCCCACCAACTCGCCATCCCGCTCGGCGAGCACACACTGCAGCGGCGACGCACCCCCACGCTCGCCGGGCGGGTCGAGCAGCGGCAGCCGCTCCCAGCCCGGATTCCGCTGGAGCATCCCGGGGCGCGAACCGACGGAGCGCACGTACAGCGCCTCGCACTGCGCGGCCACCTCCTCGACCGGCGCGTACCGCAGCCGTACGGCGTCGGTCCCCGCCGGGACCGCGAGCGTCACCCGCGACGTGTCGATCTCGGCCGTCAACTGCCGTGAGGCGATGCCGTATCCGAACCGGCCGTAGATCGCGGGCTCCGAAGCCGTCAGTACGGCCAGCGGCTCACCGAGCGCCCGTACGTCGTCCAACTGCCGCCGCATCATGGACGTCAGGATCCCGCGCCGCCGGTGCGTCGCGGCGACACTGACCATGGTCACGCCCGCCGCCGGTACGCACGCGCCGCCCGGCACGGACAACTTGAAGCTGAACGCCCCCGTCGTGCCCACGCACTCGTCACCGTCCCAGGCGCCGATCGAGCGCTCGAACTCGGTGATGTCGTCCCAGAGCGCGCGCTCCTCGGGCGGTTCGTCCACCCCGCCGAAGGCCCGCATCAGCCCCCCGTACCAGGTGTCCATGTTGTCCCGGCGCAGTACCTTCAGCTCGGTATCCATGAGCCATCCCTACCAGCGGGGCCCCACGGCGGGCGAGCCAATTTCGAACGCGATGTCACAGGGTCCCCCTGCGCGGGACCCGCACAGGTGGATAAGGTCCGGGCAATGACCGGTCGCGTCGGAGAAGAAGCGTTCACGGCCCGGATGCGGAAGTCGGTGCACCGGGCCAGGACCGTGCTGCGCCGGTCCGGTGTCGACTACTTCCGCGGCGACGGCTCCGAAGGGCTCGCCCTCGCCACCCTCCTGCTGACCGTCCCCGCGCTGGCCTGGGCGACCATCCTCACCCCGGTCTGGTGCTCACCCTCGACGCTGGTCCTGCCCATCGTGGCCGGCGGACTGCTGCTGCGCCCGGCGAGCCTGCTGGGCCTCTACGCCGCAGCGGCCGCCGCGCTCATCGTCGAGTCGGTCAAGCTCGGTCCGTACAACCACGGCGCCGCGCCGGTCACCCCCGGCACGGTCCTCACGGTGGCCGCCTGCGGGCTCTTCGGCCTGCTCATCGCGCAGTTCCGCAGCCGGGTCGGGGTGCCGTGGCGGCGCGGCGGAACCATGCTCTTCGACCTGCGCGAACGGATCCGCGTCCAGAGCAAACTGCCGCGGCTGCCACAGGGCTGGCACCGCGAGATGGCGCTGCGGCCCGCCGGCGGGCAGTCCTTCTCGGGCGACTTCGTGGTCGCCGCGCGCACCAGCGGCGGCCGCACCCTGGAAGTCGTCCTCACGGACGTCTCCGGCAAGGGGATGGACGCGGGCTCCCGGGCCCTGCTGCTCTCGGGCGCCTTCGGCGGCCTGCTCGGTTCGCTCCCGCCCCATGACTTCCTGCCGGCCGCCAACGGCTATCTGCTGCGTCAGGACTGGGACGAGGGGTTCGCCACCTCGATCCATCTGGTCCTCGACCTGGACACGGGAGACTACGAACTCCTCTCGGCCGGCCACCTCCCGGCGCTCCAACTGCACGCGGGCAGCGGCCTGTGGGAGGAGAAGTCGGGCGAGGGCCCGCTCCTCGGCGTCTACGACGGCGCCGAGTTCGACCCGGCCAAGGGGTCGCTGGGCCCCGGCGACGTCCTGATGCTCTTCACGGACGGCCTGGTCGAGGCGCCCGGCCGCGACATCAGCGAGGGCATCGACCGGCTGAGCGGGGAGGCCGACCGCTATGTCGCCAGCACCTTCGAGGGCGCGGCGTGGCATCTCATCGAGGCGGTGGCCAAGGACGTCAACGACGACAGGGCGCTGCTGCTGATCTGCCGGGACAGCGACGCGGGGCCGGTGCTGTAACCCGCTCCGGCGTCGTAACTCCCCACTGCTCCGTGGAGCTGAGCCCGGTCACGCAGTTGAGCCCCGTCCAACGGTTCTCCGTCGGGCGGGGCTCACCTGCGGGCGGTGCTCACTGCGGGCGGTGCCGCTGGTTCAGCTCAGGAGACAGGACCCCGGGCCGGGGTCTTCCTCCGGATCAAGCCGGCACCTTCTCGCGCTCCCGCTCCTGTTGCCGCTCCTGCTCCCGCTTCCGTGCGCTCTCCACCGGGTCGGACCGGAACGCCCACTTCATCTCGGGTTCCGTCGCGAAGCGCATCACGCGCCGCACCGGCGGGGTGCAGAACAACGTCACGGCAGCCGCCATGAAGAGCGTCGCGAAGACCTCGCCCAGCGGGCTCTTCAGCCAGCTGTAGTCGTCGATCAGGCCCGCGTACTCGATGGTCTTGATGAGCAGGCCGTGCAGCAGGTAGCCGCAGAGCGTGCCGGCGCCGAGCGCGGTGAACCAGGTCTTGCGGCGCGGCACGAGGGCCAGGAAGCAGGCGGTCAGCACCAGCCCGCAGACGGTGAGGCCGAGCG
Source organism: Streptomyces sp. NBC_00466 (assembly GCF_041433995.1). Taxonomy (NCBI): domain Bacteria; kingdom Bacillati; phylum Actinomycetota; class Actinomycetes; order Kitasatosporales; family Streptomycetaceae; genus Streptomyces; species Streptomyces sp. NBC_00466. Next base: position 4,804,528 of record NZ_CP107896.1, read on the forward strand.
TCATCACGACGCCCTCCCACCAGTCGACGCCGAGCTGCTGGGCGCTGGTGCCGCGGTAGAACCAGTTGAGCGTCATCCGGGGCGCGGCCCAGTAGGAGAACACCAGCGTGACCAGCATGACCGCGACGGCCACCGGCCGCGCACCCCGGCGCTGCACCAACTGGAAGTGCTCGGGCTTGAGCTTCAGGCCCAGCACGAAGAACGGCAGGAACTGGAGGACCCGCTGCAGATCGAGGTCGTCGCCGATGTTGGGGGTGACCGACGCGAGGACCGCGATGACGAGCGAGATGGTCAGCGGATAGCGCAGATTGAGCCAGATTGGCGTGGTGAGCCGCCAGATGAAGAGGGCGACCAGGAACCACGTCAGGAAGTACGGGTCGAGCAGGCTGATCTCGTGACTGGGGTCGTTGTTGCCCCACTTCTCGTAGAGCGAGTAAGTGGTCTCGAAGATCACATAAGGAACGACGACACCCGTCACCAGCCGGCGCAGCCGGTCGGGCCGCATGTCGAAACTGCGGGAGAAATACCCCGAGATAATGATGAATGCAGGCATATGGAACGTGTAGACGAACATGTACAGCGCCCGCGTGGTGCGGCTGCCGTCCATGATCGGCTCCCACGCGTGTGCCATGGCCACGAGCACGATGGCCAGGAACTTCGCGTTGTCGAAGAGCGCGTTGCGCTCCTTCTTGGCGCCGGGAGCGGGCGCCTGTACGTGCGCTGTGGCCGGTCTGGGCGGCGCCTGTGAGTCCGTGGGGGTTTCGGGTTCCGTCTCCCGCGCCAGGGGGAGTGGGGCCCGCTGATATTCGTGTGGAGCGTGAACCATTCGAGGAACCCTAGCGTCGCGTGAGGGATTCCGTAAAACCCTCTCGGGTGTCTGTGATATTCGCAGTACGTGTACCCACGCGGCTTACCTTTACTACCCTGATCTTATGTGTGCATATGGGGTAACTCATCCCACTTAAATGGCGCATAACGACGCCCTCCAGGGCCTGCTTCGGGCCCCGTTCGACGGCCGCCCGGGCTTATCGCAATCACCTGTGAACATAATGTGTGGACAGTGAAACGATCGATTCGGATTTATCCCCGCGAGTGGCGGACCACACCGTCCTGAAATTGCCGTCGCGCGCCCCGGTGGCGCCCGCGCGCCGGGCCCCGGGGCCGGACGCGCGGGGAGCGCGGGATGGCGCGATCCGATCGGCGCCGTTTCGTCACCGGGCAACAACCACAGGCCTGTTGGTGGCACCATGGACCAGCGGAAGAAGTGCTGGAGCGGCATCGTTCCCGGCCGGCAAGGCGGACCGACCAAGGGTTGTGATCAGTTGTGGCCATTTCACTGTCTGTGGTGCTGCTGTTGGCGATCGTCCTTGTGGTGTTGATCCGCGGTGGATCCATCAAGGCCGGTCCCGCGATCGTCGCCATGCTCTTCGGCTTCTTCCTGGCGTCGACGGGCATGGCTCCGTCGATCAACAGGTTCCTCAACTCGATAGCCGACACGATCAACCAGATCAAGTTCTAGCGCCCGGAGCTCCACGTCCCGGCTCCCTGATCCAGCGGAGCATGTGGCGACCGGCGGGCAGGCTGCTCCACAACCGCGTAGCTTGCCCGTCCCCGGCCGTCGGCGCGCTCGCGCTCCGTGCGTGATCCGGCCCGGGGAACGTCGAAGGCCCAGGTGGAGGAGGAGCTCCTCTTGCCTGGGCCTTCGTCATGTGGAGCGGGCGACGGGAATCGAACCCGCGTAGCTAGTTTGGAAGACTAGGGCTCTACCATTGAGCTACGCCCGCAGGTGCCGCCGGTCGGAGCGACCGCGGCACGAGAAACATCGTAGCGGGTCGGCACCCGTCCGCGCACACCCGTCCCGCGCCGCGTGGAATCGGGTAACTCCGAAACACCGCCACGGCGCGGCGAGCGGCCATGTACCCTACGTCTCGCACCGACGGGGTGTGGCGCAGCTTGGTAGCGCGTCCGCTTTGGGAGCGGAAGGTCGTCGGTTCGAATCCGGCCACCCCGACCAGCAGCAAGATCGCATTGTGGGTCTCCTCCTGCTTGCCGTTACTATGCAAGCTGTGTGCCCGCGTGTCTCTAAACCGGGCAGAGATTCTGAAGTCAGCCCCCAAGGAGACCGAACCGTGAAGAGCGCCGTGGAGACCCTGAACCCGACTCGGGTTCGGCTCAGCATTGAGGTGCCCTTCGAGGAGCTCAAGGACAGCCTCGACGCGGCGTACAAGAAGATCAACGAGCAGGTCACGGTGAAGGGCTTCCGTAAGGGCAAGATCCCGAACCGCGTGATCGACCAGCGCTTCGGCCGCGGTGCCGTGCTGGAGGAGGCCGTCAACGACGCCCTCCCGAAGTTCTACACCGAGGCCGTCAACGAGGGTGAGCTGAATGTCCTCGGCCAGCCCGAGGTCGACATCACGGAGCTCAAGGACGGCGAGCTGCTCTCCTTCACCGCCGAGGTCGACGTCCGGCCCGAGATCGAGATCCCGGACTACTCCGGCATCGAGGTCGAGGTCGACGCGGTCGACGTCAGCGACGAGGACGTCGACAAGGCCGTCGAGGAGCTGCGTGGCCGCTTCGCGTCCACCAACCCCGTCGAGCGCGCCGCCGCCGACGGTGACGTCGTCACCATCGACCTGGAGGCCAAGGTCGACGGCGAGGTCCTGGAGGACGGCGTGGCCGAGGGTGTCTCGTACACCATCGGCTCCGGTGAGCTGCTCGACGGGATCGACGAGGCCGTGACCGGCCTGGAGGCCGGTGGCGAGGCCACCTTCACCTCCGAGCTCAAGGGCGGCTCCGCCGAGGGCAAGGCCGCCGAGGTCACCGTCAAGGTCACCGCGGTCGCCGCTCGTGAACTTCCCGGCCTGGACGACGACTTCGCGCAGCTGGCGAGCGAGTTCGACACGCTGGACGAGCTCAAGGCCGACAGCCGCAAGCGCCTCGAAAGCACCAAGCAGTACGAGCAGGCCACCCAGGCCCAGGAGCGCGTCCTCGACGAGCTGCTGAGGCTCGCGGAGGTCCCGATCCCCGAGAAGCTCCTCGAGGACGAGATCAACACCCGCAAGCACAACCTGGAGCACCACCAGCTCGGCCAGATGGGCCTCGACCTCGCCAAGTACCTGGAGATCCAGGGCAAGACCGAGGAAGAGTTCACGGCCGAGACCAAGGAGCAGGCCGAGAAGGGCATCAAGACCCAGTTCATTCTCGACGAGCTGGTCAACAAGGAGAAGCTGAACGTCAACCAGGAGGAGCTCACCGAGCACCTCATGCGGCGTGCGCAGTCCTCCGGCATGAGCCCCGACCAGTTCGCCCAGGCGGTCGTCGAGGGTGGCCAGGTTCCGATGCTCGTCGGCGAGGTGGCCCGCGGAAAGGCCCTCGCGGTCGTCGTCGAGGCCGTCAAGGTCAAGGACACCAACGGTGAGGTCGTCGACCTGAGCGACGACGAGGACGAGGCTGCCGAGGCCGGCGACGACGCCGCGGTCACCGAGGCGTCCGGCGAGGCCGAGGCCAAGCCGGAGGCCTGAGCCTCCACCGGTCTCGGCCGGGCCGTTCTCCGACCCGGCCGGTGCTGATCTCGATCGAAGCGAAGGGTCCGGGCGTGCCGCACGTCCGGACCCTTCGTCGTACGCACGCGCCGGGCCTACCTTGCGCTCCCAGCGAACAGTTCGGGAAGCGGGATGGCGTTGTCCTACCTGCGCGTTAGGGTCCATGAAGAGGAGAGCTCGGGAGTAGGCAACCACCCCCGGACTCCTGCTGTACGAAGACGCTGAGACGGCCGGAGCCGTCAGAGACGAGCAGGTGGATACGTGACGAATCTGATGCCTTACGCCGCCGGCGAGCCCAACATCGGTGGCGGCCTCGGCGACCAGGTCTACAACCGACTGCTCGGTGAGCGGATCATCTTCCTCGGCCAGCAGGTCGACGACGAGATCGCCAACAAGATCACCGCGCAGCTGCTCCTCCTTGCCGCCGACCCGGAAAAGGACATCTTCCTTTACATCAACAGCCCCGGCGGCTCGGTGACGGCAGGCATGGCGGTCTACGACACCATGCAGTACATCCCGAACGACGTGGTCACCATCGGTATGGGCCTCGCGGCCTCGATGGGCCAGTTCCTGCTGACCGGCGGCACCGCGGGCAAGCGCTTCGCGCTCCCCAACACCGACATCCTGATGCACCAGGGCTCGGCCGGTCTCGGCGGCACCGCATCGGACATCAAGATCCAGGCCCAGCAGCTGCTCCGTACCAAGAAGCGCATGGCGGAGATCACCGCCCGGCACTCCGGCCAGACCGTCGACGCGATCATCCGCGACGGTGACCGTGACCGCTGGTACACGGCGGACGAGGCCAAGGAGTACGGCCTCATCGACGAGATCATCTCCTCCGCCTCGGGCGTTCCGGGCGGCGGCGGCACCGGGGCCTGACGCTCCGCATCCCTGCCTCCGAACCCGACCGACCACTTGAACGCCACCAGGATGGTGAACACCAGCATGAACGACTACTCCGCCTCCGCCAGCGGCCTCTACACCGGCCCGCAGGTCGACAACCGCTACATCGTTCCGCGCTTCGTCGAGCGCACCTCGCAGGGCGTGCGCGAGTACGACCCGTACGCGAAGCTCTTCGAGGAGCGCGTGATCTTCCTCGGTGTGCAGATCGACGACGCCTCCGCCAACGACGTCATGGCGCAGCTCCTCTGCCTGGAGTCGATGGACCCGGACCGGGACATCTCCATCTACATCAACAGCCCTGGTGGCTCGTTCACCGCGCTGACGGCGATCTACGACACGATGCAGTTCGTGAAGCCGGACATCCAGACGGTCTGCATGGGCCAGGCGGCCTCCGCCGCCGCGGTCCTGCTGGCGGCCGGCACCCCCGGAAAGCGCATGGCGCTCCCGAACGCCCGTGTGCTGATCCACCAGCCCTCCTCGCAGACCGGCCGTGAGCAGCTCTCCGACCTGGAGATCGCGGCCAACGAAATCCTGCGTATGCGGACCCAGTTGGAAGATCTGCTGGCCAAGCACTCGACGACGCCGGTGGAGAAGATCCGCGACGACATCGAGCGCGACAAGATCCTCACGGCCGAGGACGCCCTCGCCTACGGCCTGGTCGACCAGATCGTTTCGACCCGCAAGGGCTCCGTGGGAATGATGACCACCTGATGGCCATTTGATTTACCTTCCGTCCCCTGGCACGGTGCACGTCAAAGTGAACCGTGCCAAGGGGGGCCCGAACGAGGGGTCCGGCAAGGTACCGTCGAATATGAGGCACCAGGAGACGCTGAACGTGGCGCCTCCCAGGCGAAGGGGAAGCACCTCGTGGCACGCATCGGTGATGGCGGCGACCTGCTCAAGTGCTCGTTCTGCGGGAAGAGCCAGAAGCAGGTGAAGAAGCTCATCGCAGGCCCCGGGGTGTACATCTGCGACGAGTGCATTGATCTCTGCAACGAGATCATTGAGGAAGAGCTCGCGGAGACCTCCGAAGTGCGGTGGGAGGAACTGCCCAAACCGCGCGAGATCTACGAGTTCCTCGAGGGGTACGTCGTCGGGCAGGAGCCCGCGAAGAAGGCCCTCTCGGTAGCGGTCTACAACCACTACAAGCGCGTCCAGGCCGGCGAGAACGGCGGCGGCGCCAGCCGCGAGGACGCGATCGAACTCGCCAAGTCCAACATCCTGTTGCTGGGCCCCACCGGCTCCGGCAAGACGCTGCTCGCCCAGACACTGGCCCGGATGCTCAACGTCCCGTTCGCCATCGCGGACGCGACCGCGCTGACGGAGGCCGGCTATGTCGGCGAGGACGTCGAGAACATCCTGCTCAAGCTGATCCAGGCCGCCGACTACGACGTCAAGAAGGCCGAGACCGGCATCATCTACATCGACGAGATCGACAAGGTCGCCCGCAAGAGCGAGAACCCGTCGATCACGCGTGATGTCTCGGGCGAGGGCGTCCAGCAGGCCCTGCTGAAGATCCTGGAGGGCACCACCGCTTCGGTGCCGCCGCAGGGCGGCCGCAAGCACCCGCACCAGGAGTTCATCCAGATCGACACCACGAACGTGCTGTTCATCGTGGGCGGCGCGTTCTCCGGTCTTGAGCGGATCATCGAGTCCCGGGCGGGCGCGAAGGGCATCGGCTTCGGCGCGACCATCCGCTCCAAGCGGGAGATCGAGGCGAGCGACCAGTTCCAGGAGGTCATGCCGGAGGATCTGGTGAAGTTCGGGATGATCCCCGAGTTCATCGGCCGCCTCCCCGTTCTGACCTCGGTGCACAACCTGGACCGCGAGGCGCTGCTGCAGATCCTGGTCGAGCCGCGCAACGCACTGGTGAAGCAGTACCAGCGCCTGTTCGAACTCGACGGTGTGGAGCTGGACTTCGACCGTCCCGCGCTTGAGGCCATCGCCGACCAGGCGATCCTGCGCGGCACCGGGGCGCGCGGTCTGCGCGCCATCATGGAGGAGGTCCTCCAGTCGGTGATGTACGAGGTGCCGTCCCGCAAGGACGTCGCCCGGGTCGTCATCACGGCGGATGTCGTCCGGGACAACGTGAACCCGACGCTGGTCCCGCGCGAGCCGCGGATCGTCGGCAACGACGGGCGTCACGAGAAGTCCGCCTGACCGCAGCCGCGTTGAGTGCGAACGCGTCGATCACATACATCGAAGGGGCGCCGACCGGGTCCACATGGACCGGTCGGCGCCCCTTCGGTGTGAGCGTGCGCGCCGGTGGTTACTGCTTGACGCGGGACGCGTCGTACACCTTGGCGGTGAGGGCCGCGGCGGCGTCCAGCGAGAGCGTCTGGTGGGTCATGATCAGCGACACATCGGTGTTCTGCACGATCCCGAGGGTGCTGTAGTCAGCCCAGGCGCAGATGGGCAGTACGAAGGTCTTCGGCACCTGCGATGTGGGATCGCTGCTGCCGGCGCTGCTGTCGGCGGTGCTCGTGACCTTGGCGTTCTGACACTTCATGAGAGCGCCGCTGAAGCCGGGCGGCGTCATGGACTTGGGGCTGTCCTGGAGCTCCACCTTGACGCCGTCGGAAGCGGCCTTGGTGATATTGGCCTCGGAGAGCGCGAACGCCCCGTCCAGGGCCTGCTCCGGATTGTCGATCGTGCCCCAGAGACCGGAGAGGTTGAGGTCCTTCTCGGTCAGGTTCGAACCGGTCTTGTAGGCGGCACCCGTCTTCGAGGGGTTCTTGATGCCCAGGCCCTCGGCCTTCTCCTTGCCGCCGGCCGCCCACGCCGACTGGTCCCCGCCCTGCTGCTTCTGGTACTCACCGATCGAGGCGGGGGCCACGAGCTTGTACCCCTTGGTGCCGGCCGAGACATCGCTGTTGCCGCCGCCCTGAGAGGTCAGCAGATAGACCCCGCCGCCGATCACCGCGACCGCCACGATCACCGCGCCGACGATCAGGCCCGTCTTCTTCTTCGGGGCCTGCGGGGGCGGCGGCATCTGGCCGTACGCGGGCTGCTGTCCGTACGGCGGCTGCTGGGGCTGCTGGCCGTACGGGTTCGGCTGGCCCGGCTGCTGCTGCGGGTAGCCGTACCCCTGCGGCGGTACGCCCTGCGGCGGCTGCTGCTGCGGGTAGCCGTAGCCGGGCTGCGGCTGGCCGCCGGGCTGGCCGTACGGGTTGCCGGGCTGCTGCTGGGGCTGCTGCGGCTGTCCGTACGGTCCGGCCTGCTGAGGCGGCTGCTGTCCGTACGGCCCCGGCTGCTGAGGCTGCTGTCCGTACGGTCCCGGCTGGTTGTAGCTCATGGACTGGGTCCCCCTCTGGATTCTTACGTGATGCGAACATCCTGACGGACGCCTGTGCGCGCCGGGGAGACGGGGGCCACAGTCTCACCAAAGATTCCCGTTTCAGTACGGGACCGTGACGCCCTTAAACTGAACCCGTGACCGAGAACTCATCGCAGACTCCAGCGCCCATCACCGAACTGCCGACCCAGTACGCGCCGGCCGAGGTAGAGGGGAAGCTGTACGAGCGCTGGGTGGAGCGCGGTTACTTCGAGGCCGACGCCAAGAGCGAGAAGCCCCCGTTCACCATCGTCATCCCGCCGCCGAACGTCACGGGCGCCCTGCACCTGGGCCACGCCTTCCAGCACACGCTGATGGACGCCCTCACCCGCCGTAAGCGTATGCAGGGCTACGAAGCCCTGTGGCTGCCCGGTATGGACCACGCCGGTATCGCCACCCAGAACAAGGTCGAGCAGCAGCTCGCCGAGGAGGGCAAGTCCCGCCAGGACCTGGGGCGCGAGGAGTTCACCGCGCGCGTCTGGCAGTGGAAGGAGCAGTACGGCGGCAAGATCCTCGGGCAGATGCGTCGCCTCGGGGACGGGGTCGACTGGTCCCGTGAGCGGTTCACCATGGACGAGGGGCTGTCGCAGGCCGTCCAGACCATCTTCAAGAAGCTCTACGACGACGAGCTGATCTACCGCGCCGAGCGCATCATCAACTGGTGCCCGCGCTGTCTCACCGCGATCTCCGACATCGAGGTCGACTACCAGGACGACGACGGCGAGCTGGTCTCGCTCAAGTACGGCGAGGGCGACGAGACCCTGGTCGTCGCGACCACCCGGGTCGAGACGATGCTCGGTGACACCGCGATCGCCGTCCACCCCGACGACGCCCGGTACGCGCACCTCATCGGCAAGCGGATCAAGCTGCCGCTGACCGACCGGACCATCCCGGTCGTCGCCGACACGCATGTCGACCCCGAATTCGGCACCGGCGCCGTCAAGGTGACGCCCGCCCATGACCCGAACGACTTCGCCATCGGCCAGCGGCACGGCCTGGAGTCCATGACGATCATGGACGAGCGCGGTGTCATCACGGTCCCCGGCCCGTTCCACGGTCTCGACCGGTTCGAGGCGCGCTCCACGATCGTCGAGGCCATGCGCGAGCAGGGCCGTGTCGTCGCCGAGAAGCGCCCGTACACGCACTCCGTCGGCCACTGCTCGCGCTGCAAGACGACCGTCGAGCCCCGGCTTTCCCTCCAGTGGTGGGTCAAGGTCGAGACGCTCGCCAAGGACGCGGGCGACGCGGTCCGCGACGGCCGCGTCACGATCCACCCGAAGGAGATGGAGAAGCGCTACTTCGACTGGGTCGACAACCTCAACGACTGGTGCATCTCACGCCAGTTGTGGTGGGGCCACCGGATCCCCGTCTGGTACGGCCCGGAGGGCGAGGTCGTCTGCGTCGGACCGGACGACGAGGCGCCCACGGGTGAGGGCTGGCACCAGGACGAGGACGTCCTCGACACCTGGTTCTCCTCCGGCCTGTGGCCGTTCTCCACGCTCGGCTGGCCGGAGCAGACCCCGGACCTGGAGAAGTTCTACTCGACCGACGTCCTGGTCACCGGCCACGACATCATCTTCTTCTGGGTCGCCCGGATGATGATGTTCGGTCTCTACGCGATGGACGGGAAGGCCCCGTTCAAGACCATCGCGCTGCACGGTCTCGTCCGCGACGAGAACGGCAAGAAGATGTCCAAGTCCTTCGGCAACGTGGTCGACCCGCTGGACTGGATGGACGAGTACGGCTCCGACGCCGTCCGCTTCACCCTCGCCAACGGCGCCAACCCCGGTGCGGACGTGCCGATCGGCGAGGACTGGGTCAAGGCGTCGCGCAACTTCGCCAACAAGATCTGGAACGCGACCCGCTTCGCGCTGATGAACGGCGCCACCGTCGAGGGCGAACTGCCGCCCGTCGAGAAGCAGTCGGCCAACGACCGGTGGATCCTGTCGCGGCTGAACGCGGTCGTCGCCGAGGCGGACGCGTACTACGACGACTACCAGTTCGCCAAACTCGCCGACACCCTCTACCACTTCGCGTGGGACGAGGTCTTCGACTGGTACGTCGAGCTGTCGAAGACGACGTTCTTCGCGGGCGGCGAGCCCGCCGAGGTCTCGGCGCGGGTCCTCGGTGAGGTCCTCGACGTGATGCTGCGGCTGCTCCACCCGATCGTCCCGTTCGTCACCGAGACGCTGTGGACCACGCTCACCGGCAAGGAGTCCGTCGTCGTGGCCGACTGGCCGAAGGACTCCGGCTTCCGGGACAGCGCGGCCGAGCAGGAGATCACGCTGGTCCAGCAGGTCATCACCGAGGTCCGCCGCTTCCGCTCCGACCAGGGGCTGCAGCCGGGCCAGAAGGTCCCGGCCCAGCTCGACCTGGGCGGTACGGCGCTGGCACCCCACGAGGCGTCCATCCGCCAGGTGCTGCGGCTGCAGCCGGCGGGGGAGGGCTTCCACGCCACCGCCTCGCTGCCGGTCGCGGGCGCCAAGGTCGCACTGGACCTGTCGGGGACGATCGACGTGGCGGCCGAGCGCAAGCGGCTGACCAAGGACCTCGGCGCCGCCGAGAAGGAGAAGGCACAGGCGCTCGGGAAGCTCGGCAACGAGGCGTTCCTGGCGAAGGCACCGGACAACGTGGTCGACAAGATCCGTACGCGCCTCGCCAAGGCCGAGACGGACATGGAGCGGATCCAGGCCCAGCTGGACGGGCTGCCGCAGGCGTAACGCGGGCGAGTTCGCGTACGAGGAAGACCCCCGGTTCCGGCCGGGGGTCTTCCTCGTGCCGGGACGCTATGTGGCGGGCGTCAGCACCTTGGTGTTGACCGAGTCGAAGTCCTCGACGCACTTGCCAGTACCCAGCGCCACGCACTCCAGCGGCCTCTCGGCCACGGTCACGCCGATGCCGGTGGCCGACGCGATCCGCAGATCCAGGCCCGGCAGCAGCGAGCCGCCGCCCGTCAGCACGATCCCGTGCTTCATCACGTCGGCCGCCAGCTCCGGCGGGCACTCCGCCAGGGTCGACTGCACCGTGGCGACGATCGCCTCGATCGGCTCGTGCATCGCGGCGCGGATCTCGGGGGCGGTGAGGATGAGCGCGGTCGGCACCCCGTTGATCTTCTCGCGCCCCCGCACGGTGCAGGTCCGGCTCTCCAGCGCCTCGTCGTCCGGGGCCGGCCAGGCCGAGCCGATCTCCAGCTTGACCTCCTCGGCGGTCCGCTCCCCGATCAGCAGGCTGCGCTCCTGGCCGATGTGCTCGGCGATCGCCGCGCTCATCCGGTCGCCCGCGAGCCGCAGCGACCGCGAGGTGACGATGCCGCCCATGGAGATCACGGCGACCTCGGTCGTACCGCCGCCGATGTCGACGACCATGGACCCGCGCGGCTCGTCCACCGGCAGCCCCGCGCCCATCGCCGCCGCCATCGACTCGTCGAGCAGATGGACGGTACGGCCGCCCGCCTCCTGCGCGGCCTGCACGATCGCCCGCAGCTCCACCGGGGTCACCCCGGTCGGCATGCAGACCACCATCCGGGTGCGCGTCCGCCTGCCTTTGAGGGCCTTGCGTACGAAGTACCTGATCATTTCCCTGGCGGCCTCGTAGTCACCGATCACCCCCTCCCGCATCGGGCGGAGCGCGGAGACCGAGTCCGGGGTGCGTCCGAGGCTCTCGCGGGCCTCGTCACCGATGGCCGGGGCCCCGCGGCCGCCGTCGCGCACCGCCACCACGGAGGGTTCGTTGAGCACGATGCCCTTGCCGCGGACGTAGAGGAGCGTGTTCGCCGTACCGAGATCAATACCTATGTCCATATTTGGTAAGTCTGGCCTGGCAAGGGGGTGTTCCGCGCGCCGGAGTGCTCCGAACCGGGGGTCCGGGTCCGGACGGGACGGGCGGAGTCCGGGCGCGCCGGGACCTCCGTAGACTGGTCCCGTGAGCGAGTCCGACCCTTTCGACGAAATCGTCGACGCAGCGACCGACCTTCCCCCAGCCGACGACGCGGTACCGGCGGGGGAGACACCGTCGTCCCCCGACCAGGCGGTGATCGAGGCCGGCAGCCGCACCCTGCGTACCCACGGCGGACCTCCGCCGGGCGACGGGGTGCCGGCCAGGCCCGCCGACCCGGAGGTGGACAGGGCGCTGCGCGCTGTGGAGCAGGAGCTCATCGGCCGCTGGCCCGAGACCAGGCTCGACCCCTCCCTCGTACGGATGGAGGCGCTGCTCGACGTCCTGGGTGATCCGCACCGCGCGTACCCCTCGATCCACATCACCGGCACCAACGGCAAGACGTCGACGGCGCGCATGGTCGAGGCGCTGCTCGGCGCCCTGGAGCTGCGTACCGGGCGGTACACCTCGCCGCACGTCCAGTCGATCACCGAGCGCATCAGCCTCAACGGTGAGCCGATCGACGCCGAGCGGTTCATCGAGACGTACGAGGAGATCAAGCCGTTCGTCGGGATGGTCGACGGACAGCAGGAGCACCGGCTCTCCTTCTTCGAGGTGCTCACCGGAATGGCGTACGCGGCCTTCGCCGACGCGCCGGTGGACGTCGCCGTCGTCGAGGTCGGGATGGGCGGCAGCTGGGACGCGACGAACGTCATCGAGGCACCCGTCGCCGTCGTCACCCCGATCTCGCTGGACCACACGGACCGCCTCGGCGACACGCCCGCCGAGATCGCCGGCGAGAAGGCCGGGATCATCAAGCAGGGCGCGACGGTCATCCTGGCGCAGCAGCCGGTCGACGCCGCCCAGGTGATGCTGAAGAAGGCCGTCGGAATGGACGCCACGGTCGCCCGCGAGGGCATGGAGTTCGGCGTCGGCAGCAGGGAGATCGCCGTCGGCGGCCAGCTGCTGACACTGCGCGGCCTCGGCGGTGACTACGAGGACGTCTTCCTCCCGCTGTACGGCGCCCACCAGGCGCACAACGCGGCGGTGGCCCTCGCCGCGGTCGAGGCGTTCTTCGGGGTCGGTGCGCAGCAGGCGCAGCGGCTCGACATCGACGTGGTCCGCAAGGCCTTCGCCTCGGTCACCTCGCCGGGCCGCCTTGAGGTCGTACGCAGCTCTCCGACGGTCGTCCTGGACGCGGCGCACAACCCGGGGGGCGCGCTGGCGACCGCCGCGGGTGTCACCGAGGCCTTCAGCTTCTCGCGGCTGATCGGAGTGGTCGGGGCGAGCGGCGACAAGGACGTCCGCGGGCTGCTCGAAGCGTTCGAGCCGATCTTCGCGGAGGTCGTGGTCACCCAGAACTCCACGCCCCGGGCGATGAGCGCGGACGACCTGGCCGCGATCGCCGTCGAGGTCTTCGGCGACGAACGCGTGGTCGTCGAGCCCCGGCTCGACGACGCTCTGGAGGCGGCGATCACGCTCGCCGAGGAGGAGGGCGAGTACGCCGGTGCGGGTGTCCTCGTCACCGGTTCCGTGATCACGGTCGGCGAGGCCCGGCTGCTCCTGGGAAGGCGCTGACCTATGCGCACGCTCTGCGCGTCCACCCTGATCGGTGAGTTCTTCGTGATCGGCTTCGCCGGTCTGGTCGCCATGAAGGGCGATCTGTCGGAGACCACCGTCTGGACGGTATGCGGTATCGGCATGCTCCTCTCGGTGCTGCTGTGCGGAATGCTGAGCCGTCCGGGCGCTGTCCAGATCGGCTGGGCGCTCCAGATCGCGCTGATCGCCAGCGGCTTCTTCGTACCGGTGATGTTCATTCTCGGGGTGGCGTTCGCCGGACTGTGGTGGGCGTCCGTCCACTACGGGCGGATCGTCGACGCGACGAAGGCCCGCTGGGCGGAGCAGGCATCCGCAGGGCCTGACGCTGCGTAATAGGCGCACGACACGCCCTGTAGCCTGAGGGCTCGTTACCCCCTTATCCCGCACCGCCCGTACTGAAGGAGTCCGTACAGTGAGCCAGCGCACGCTCGTTCTGCTCAAGCCCGACACCGTACGCCGCCGCCTGGTCGGCGAGGTCGTCGGCCGCATCGAGCGCAAGGCGAACTGGACCATCACGGCGATGGAGCTGCGGACGCTCGACCAGGACACGCTGGAGCAGCACTACGGCGAGCACAAGGGCAAGCCCTTCTACGAGCCGCTGGTCGAGTTCATGGCCTCGGGTCCGGTCGTCGCGCTGGTCGTCGAGGGCGAGCGGGTCATCGAGGGCGTGCGCGCCCTGGCGGGTCCGACGGACCCGATTGCCGCCGCGCCCGGCTCCATTCGTGGTGATTTCGGCACCATCGTCCGGGAGAATCTCATCCACGCTTCGGACTCGGAGGAGTCCGCTGAGCGAGAATTGAAGATTTTTTTCCCGGGCGTATCCTGACACCATGTCAGCCGAATAGCGCTCGCAGCCTCGGGCGACCGAATTAATTCGGTCGCCCTTCGGCATATGCCGGGCGATTTCGGGAACGCATCGCACCGACATGACGTCACCATGACTGAGGCGGGGACAACTTCCGCCCACATGGCGGAGGACCCTCGCGCGGTGTCCGTGCAGGCGGCATTACGATGGAAGCCTTCACACCCACTAGTGCTCACTTCGCCTACCAAAAAGCCAATCGCTCCACTTGGGAAGGCCCGACGCATCCTCATGGGGAACAAGGGGAACTCAATGTCGTTCATCGGCCGTGACATGGCTATCGACCTCGGGACTGCCAACACGCTGGTGTACGTCAGGGGTCGAGGAATCGTCCTCAACGAACCCTCCGTCGTCGCCATCAACACCAACACCGGCGGGATCCTCGCCGTAGGCGCCGAGGCGAAGAAGATGATCGGCCGTACACCGGGCAACATCGTTGCCGTACGGCCGCTGAAGGACGGCGTGATCGCCGACTTCGAAATCACCGAGCGGATGCTCCGCTACTTCATCCTGAAGATCCACAAGCGCCGGTACCTGGCCCGGCCGCGCGTCGTCGTCTGTGTTCCCTCGGGCATCACAGGGGTCGAGCGCCGCGCCGTCATCGAGGCGTCCACCCAGGCGGGCGCCCGCCAGGTGCACATCATCGAAGAGCCCATGGCGGCCGCCATCGGCTCGGGTCTGCCCGTCCACGAGGCCACCGGCAACATGGTGGTCGACATCGGCGGCGGCACCACCGAGGTCGCGGTGATCTCGCTCGGCGGAATCGTCACGGCACAGTCGATCCGGGTCGCCGGCGACGAGCTGGACAACGCGATCATCCAGCACATCAAGAAGGAGTACTCCCTCCTCCTCGGTGAGCGCACCGCCGAACAGATCAAGATCACGATCGGCTCCGCGTTCGACCTGGAGAAGGACGAGCACACCGAGATCCGCGGCCGCGACCTCGTGTCCGGGCTGCCCAAGACCGTGGTGATCTCCGCCGCGGAGGTCCGCAAGGCCATCGAGGAGCCGGTCAACGCCATTGTCGACGCCGTCAAGACGACGCTCGACAAGTGCCCGCCCGAGCTCTCCGGCGACGTCATGGACCGCGGCATCGTCCTCACCGGCGGCGGGGCGCTGCTCCGCGGTCTGGACGAGCGCCTGCGCCACGAGACGGGCATGCCCATCCATATCGCCGAGGACCCGCTCGACTCCGTCGCCCTCGGATCGGGCAAGTGTGTCGAGGAGTTCGAGGCACTCCAGCAGGTTCTGGACGCCCAGCCCCGCCGGTGACGGTGCCCGTGTTTGAGCCGTACGGGGCATGTCTGCCCCGTACGGCGGATCGTTGAAGTAAAGAGTTCGTCCGCATCCGGGCAGGCCTTCGCAGGCGAAAAGCTTCACCGACGTACAGCTTCTCCGGTGCAGAGCTTCATGGACGCAGAGCTCCACGAACACGGAGCCCGGCAAACACAGAGCTCCACGAACACAGAGCTCCACAGACGCAGAACTCCACAAGCGCATATGAATTCCGACGAGGAAGGCACGGCCTCCGCACGTGAGGGACACACGAGAGAGCCGGCTGCTCCTGGTGCTGCTGATCGCCATCGCGTTCGCGCTGATCACGGTGGACATCCGCGGCGGTGAGGCGTCTCCGGTGGATGGCGCCCGGCACGCCGCCGCCACCGTGTTCGGACCGGTCGAGAGCGGTGTCGCGGACGCCGTGAACCCGGTCGGCAACGCCATCGGTGCAGTACGGGACTCCGGCGACCGGCACAGCCGCATCAGCGCGCTGGAGCGTGAGAACACCGCTCTGAAGCAGCAGCTCGGCAGCAGCGACCGCAACCGCAGCCGCGTGCGCCAGCTCGACAGCATGCTCAAGACCGCAGGCGCGGGCCAGTACGGGATCAAGGGAGCCCAGGTCATCGCCATCGGAGCAGCCCAGGGGTTCTCCTGGACGGTCACCATCGACGCCGGAACCGCCGACGGCATCAAGCGGGACATGACCGTGCTCAACGGGGACGGACTCGTCGGCCGGGTCACCACCGTCGGCCCCAATACGGCCACCGTGCTGCTCGCCAACGACCCCGACTTCACCGTCGGCACCCGGATGGAGAAGACCGACGAGGTCGGCTTCGCCACCGGCCGAGGCGACCGCCCGCTCTCGGTCCAGTTCCTGAACGGGAAGGCCGAGGTCAACAAGGGCGACCGGCTGGTCACCTTCGGCTCCAGCAACGACAAGCCCTTCGTACCCGGGGTGCCCGTCGGCCAGGTCGTCCGCGTGGACCCCTCGGGCGGCGACCTCACCCGTACGGTCTACGTCCGCCCGTACGTCAACTTCACCAAGCTCGACCTGGTCGGCGTCGTCGTGGAGCCGCCGCGCAGCAACCCGCGCGACACGGTCCTCCCGGCCAAGCCCGCCAAGCCGAAGCCCGTACCCACCGTCACGGTCACGGCCACGCCGTCGCCCGGTGCCAACGCGAACACCGACCCCAACGCCCCCCAGTAGTAGGAGCTGATCCGTATGCGTCTCAACCGGATGCTGCTCTCGGCCACGCTGGTGGTGGTCGCCCTGGTGATCCAGGTGAGCGTGCTCGCCCGACTCCAACTCCCCGGCGCCGTACCGGACCTGCTGCTGCTCACGGTGGTGGGCCTCGCCCTGGTGTACGGCCATGTGGGGGGCGCCCTGATCGGTTTCGGCGCCGGCCTGCTGGCCGACCTGGCCCCGCCCGCCGACCACGCCGCCGGACGGTACGCGCTGGTGCTGTGCGTGATCGGGTACGCGGCCGGGCTCGCCAGGCCGGAGAACGGCCGTATCAGGTCCGTCACCGGACCGATGCTCGTGGTGCTCGCCGCGGCGATCGGCTCGACCCTGCTCTACGCCGGGGTGGGCTCCCTCGTCGGTGACACCGCCGCCCGTCATGTGGGCCTGGCCGGGCTGCTGTTCAGCGCCGCGATCTACGACCTGCTGCTCGCGCCGTTCACCGTCCCGCTCATCATGGCGCTGGCGAGACGCGCCGAGAACGACCCGCTCGCCGAAGGCCGCGACACCGGCGGTATGACGAGCGATGTCGCCACCGGCTGGCTGGCGACGGGCACCGGACTGAAGATCGGCGGCCAGCGCGGCGGTCTGCGCATCAAGGCGGCCAAGTCACGCGCGGCGAAGGCCGGACGCATCAAGGGGGTCAAGAGGCTGTGACACTGCGACACGCTGGGGCGCGGCCGTCGGATCCCGGCCGGACAATCAGTGGGGCACGGCTGTGAGCAATATTCCCGAGACCGGACGGACCTCGCGGGTCCGGATCCGGCTCGTCGTCATTCAGGTCCTTGTCTTCTCCCTCCTCCTCACCCTCGGCGGCCGGCTCTGGTACCTCCAGATCCGCAACGGTCAGGAGTACAGCGCGGAGGCCAGGAACAACCACGTCCAGCAGGTCGTCCAGCCCGCCGTGCGCGGCTCCATCTACGACGCGCGCGGGGTGCCGATCGCCGACAACGAGACCAAGCTCGTCGTCTCCGCCAACCGCACCGACCTGATGAGGACGAGCGACAACGGCAAGGCCGTCCTCACCCGGCTGGCCGGCGTGCTCGGGATGAAGCCCGCGGACGTCATCGCGAAGGTCAGGCTCTGCGACGCCAAGACACCGAAGCCGTGCTGGAACGGCTCGCCGTACCAGCCGATCCCCGTCACCGAGACCGCCACCACTCAGCAGGCACTCCAGATCCGCGAGCGCACCGAGGACTTCCCCGGCATCACCGCCGGGCCCACCGCGGTCCGCAGCTACCCCGGCACCGGAGGCCTCAACGCCGCGCAGGTGCTCGGCTACCTCGGCCCGGTCACCGACCAGGAAGTCGCCAAGTCCAACAAGACGAGCAACCCGCTGCTCCGCTCCGACCAGGTCGGCCGGGCCGGTCTGGAGTCCACGTACGACCAGCAGCTGCGCGGCAAGTCCGGCGTCACCCGCTACGAGGTGGACAACCTCGGCCGGGTCATCGGCAAGGCCGGGCAGACGGCGTCGCAGCCCGGCAGTTCCCTGGTCACCAGCATCGACTCCCGGGTGCAGGCGCTCACGGAGAAGGAACTGGACGCGACCATGAAGGCCCTCCGGGGGACCTATGACTCGGTCACTCACTCCAACTACAAGGCCGACTCGGGTGCGGCCGTGGTGATGGACGTGCACACCGGGCAGGTCATCGCGATGGCCAGCGCCCCGACGTACAACCCCAACGTCTGGGGCGGCGGCATCTCGGCCAAGAACTACGCCAAGCTCACCAAGGTGTCCTCCAACTACCCCCTGCTGAACCGCGCCATCCAGGGTCAGTCGGCGCCCGGCTCGACCTTCAAGGTCATCTCCACCAGCGCCGCCATCAACGCCGGGTACGCCCCGGACGGCGGCTACCCGTGCACCTCGTCGATGACCATCGGCAACCGCGAGTTCAAGAACTTCGAGGGCGAGAACTACGGGAACATCAGCCTGGGCAAGGCCCTTGAGGTCTCCTGCGACACGGTCTTCTACCACCTGGCCTACGACCAGTGGAAGAAGGACGGCGGCAACAACCCCAAGCACCCGAAGGACTGGTTCTTCAAGACGGCCCGCGAGTTCGGGCTCGGCAAGAAGACCGGCATCGACCTGCCCGACGAGCTGGCCGGCCGGGTCCCGGACCGCGACTGGAAGAAGGCCTACTGGGAGGCCAACAAGGACGTCTGGTGCAAGCAGGGCAAGAAGAACGGCACCTACGTCGAGCAGATCGAGTACGAGAACTGCACCGACGGCAAGCAGGTCCGCGCCGGTGACTCCGTCAACTACGCGATCGGCCAGGGCGACACGCTCCTCACCCCGGTCCAGGAGGCGATGATCTACTCGGCCATCGCCAACGGCGGCACGATGTACCAGCCGAGCGTCGGCAAGGCGATCGTCAGCGCCGACGGCAAGACGGTGCAGCCGATCAAGCCGAAGCGCATCGGGAAACTCCCCGACACCAAGTCGACCGTCTCGTACATCAACAAGGCCCTTGAGGGCGTGGTCACCAGCGGTACGGCGGCCTGGCAGTTCGGCGGCTGGCCGCAGAACAAGATCCCCCTGCACGCCAAGACCGGCACCGCGGAGGTCGCGGGCAAGCAGACCACCGGGTGGCTGTCCACGTACACCAAGGACTACGCGATCGTGATGACGATCTCCCAGGGCGGTACCGGGTCCGGCGCCGCCGGGCCCGCGGTCCGCAAGATCTACGAGGCGATGTACGGAATCGGCAAGGGCGGCCAGCCGGACCCGAAGAAGGCGCTCCTGCCCAAGCCGGAGACGGCCCTGCCGAAGATCAACAAGGACGGTGCGATCATCTCGCCCAAGATCACGCCGCCCAAGCCCGACCAGTCGCCGCCGGCGCCCTCGCCGTCGTCATCGGGCGGGCAGCAGATCGCGGTCGGACCGGGCAGGAAGGACTAGGACATGGGTGGTTTCTCCGTAGCGCGGTACGCCCCGGAGCAGGGCACCTGGTCCAAGCTGACCGCCCGCGACTCGCTGATGCGCAGGCTGGACTGGCCGCTGCTGATGTCGTCGCTCGCGCTGTCGTTCATCGGCATGCTGCTGGTGTACTCGGCGACCCGCGGCCGCACCTCCCTCACTCACGGCGACCCGTACTACTTCCTGCTGCGCCATGCCATGAACACCGGCATCGGCGTCGGCCTGATGATCGGCACCATCTGGCTCGGCCACCGGACCCTGCGCGGCGCGGTCCCGATCCTGTTCGGCATCTCCGTACTGCTGATCCTGGCGGTGCTCTCGCCGCTCGGGCAGACCGTGAACGGTGCGCACGCCTGGATCGTCATCGGCGGCGGATTCTCGCTCCAGCCCTCCGAGTTCACCAAGATCACGATCATTCTGGGGATGGCGATGATCCTCGCCTCCCGGGTCGACGCGGGTGACCAGGAGCATCCCGACCACCGCACGGTCGCCAAGTCGCTCGGGGTGGCCGCCATCCCGATCTTCATCATCATGCTGATGCCGGACCTCGGCTCGGTCATGGTGATCGCGATGATCGTCCTCGGAATCCTGCTGGCCTCCGGCGCCTCCAACCGCTGGGTGATCGGGCTCATCGGCACCGGAGTGGTCGGTGCCATCGGCGTCTGGAAGGCCGGGCTGCTCGACCAGTACCAGATCGCCCGCTTCGCCGCCTTCGCCAACCCCGCGCTCGACCCGGCGGGCGTCGGCTACAACACCAACCAGGCGCGGATCGCGATCGGTTCGGGCGGCCTGCACGGAATGGGCCTCTTCCACGGCTCGCAGACCACCGGGCAGTTCGTCCCCGAGCAGCAGACCGACTTCGTCTTCACCGTCGCCGGCGAGGAACTCGGCTTCCTGGGCGCCGGACTGATCCTGGTCCTGCTCGGCGTCGTGCTCTGGCGCGCCTGCCGTATCGCCCGGGAGACGACCGAGCTGTACGGCACGATCGTCGCGGCCGGGATCATCGCCTGGTTCGCCTTCCAGGCGTTCGAGAACATCGGGATGACGCTCGGCATCATGCCGGTGGCCGGGCTTCCGCTGCCGTTCGTCTCGTACGGAGGGTCCTCGATGTTCGCCGTGTGGGTCGCGATCGGGCTGCTCCAGTCGATCCGGGTGCAGCGCCCCATGTCGGCCTGACCTCCCGGCGGATTCCCCGGCGGGCGGTGGAGGCCGCCCGCCGGGGTACGCTGGATGGTCATCCCTGCCCGCTCATGAGAGACACCACCATGCCTGTCGAGTCGGTCGAGTCGGTCTTCCCGCGACTGGAAGCGCTTCTCCCGCACGTCCAGAAGCCCATCCAGTACGTGGGCGGGGAGCTGAACTCCACCGTCAAGCCGTGGGAGAGCTGCGACGTCCGCTGGGCGCTGATGTACCCGGACGCGTACGAGGTCGGGCTGCCCAACCAGGGCGTCATGATCCTGTACGAGGTACTCAACGAGCGCGAGGGCGTCCTCGCCGAGCGCACGTACAGCGTCTGGCCTGACCTGGAAGAACTGATGCGCGAGCACAAGGTGCCGCAGTTCACGGTCGACGCGCACCGCCCGGTGAAGGCGTTCGATGTCTTCGGGCTGTCCTTCTCCACCGAGCTCGGCTACACCAACATGCTCACCGCCCTGGATCTCGCGGGCATCCCGCTGGACGCCAAGGACCGGACCCTCGACGACCCGATCGTGCTCGCGGGCGGCCACGCGGCGTTCAACCCCGAGCCGATCGCCGACTTCATCGACTGCGCGGTCATCGGCGACGGCGAGCAGGCGGTCCTGGAGATCACTGAGATCGTCCGTGCCTGGAAGGCCGAAGGGCGTCCCGGCGGCCGCGACGAGGTGCTCTTCCGCCTCTCGAAGACCGGCGGCGTCTACGTTCCGCGCTTCTACGATGTCGAGTACCTGCCCGACGGGCGTATCGCCCGCACCGTGCCCAACAGGTCGGGCGTGCCGTGGCGGGTCTCCAAGCACACCGTCATGGACCTCGACGAGTGGCCCTACCCGAAGCAGCCGCTCGTCCCGCTCGCCGAGACCGTCCACGAGCGGATGTCCGTCGAGATCTTCCGCGGCTGCACCCGCGGCTGCCGTTTCTGCCAGGCCGGCATGATCACGCGCCCCGTGCGGGAGCGAAGCATCACCGGCATCGGCGACATGGTGGAGAAGGGCCTCAAGGCGACCGGCTTCGAAGAGGTCGGCCTCCTGTCGCTGTCGTCCGCTGACCACAGCGAGATCGGTGACATCGCCAAGGGCCTCGCCGACCGGTACACCGAGGACAAGGTCGGTCTCTCGCTGCCGTCGACCCGGGTGGACGCGTTCAATATCGACCTGGCCAACGAGCTCACCAGGAACGGCCGCAGGTCCGGCCTGACCTTCGCCCCCGAAGGCGGCTCCGAGCGCATCCGCAAGGTCATCAACAAGATGGTCTCGGAAGAGGACCTGATCCGTACGGTCTCCACCGCGTACGGCAACGGCTGGCGCCAGGTGAAGCTGTACTTCATGTGCGGCCTGCCCACCGAGACCGACGAGGACGTCCTCCAGATCGGCGACATGGCGGTCAACGTCATCGCCGAGGGGCGCCGTGTCTCCGGCCAGAACGACATCCGCTGCACCGTCTCCATCGGCGGCTTCGTGCCCAAGCCGCACACCCCCTTCCAGTGGGCCCCGCAGCTCTCCGCCGAGGACACCGACGCCCGGCTCACCAAGCTGCGCGACAAGATCCGCGGCGACAAGAAGTACGGCCGCTCGATCGGCTTCCGCTACCACGACGGCAAGCCCGGCATCGTCGAGGGCCTGCTCTCGCGCGGCGACCGCAGGGTCGGCTCGGTCATCCGCGCGGTGTACGAGGGCGGCGGCCGCTTCGACGGCTGGCGCGAGTACTTCAGCTACGACCGCTGGATGAAGGCCGCCGAGCAGACACTCCCGGGCTTCGGCGTGGACGTCGACTGGTACACGACCCGTGAGCGGACGTACGAGGAGGTCCTGCCCTGGGACCACCTGGACTCGGGTCTCGACAAGGACTGGCTCTGGGAGGACTGGCAGGACTCACTCGACGAGACCGAGGTCGAGGACTGCCGCTGGACACCGTGCTTCGACTGCGGGGTGTGCCCCCAGCTCGACCTCGACATCCAGATCGGGCCGACCGGCAAGAAGCTCCTGCCGCTGACCGTCGTCAACAAATAGCCCGTGCGTGCGCGTGGAGGCCCTGCCCTGCGGCAGGGCCTCCGCCGCGTTCCGGGGCTGCTTCCGCAGCACTCGGGCCGACGTCCGGGAACCTGCCGTGCTCCGTGCGCGTACTCTGGGTGGTAGTACATCGACTGTCCCCGAAGCGGCAGCCGGACCAGAGTTCTCCCAGCACGGCACGCATTCCGCCGGACTGGGGTGAGCCGGTCCGATGCCCCGGGAACCCCGCCGTAGGGCGGCGCGCCCCCCGCGCCAGCCCCGCACCGAGGAGAAGAACCACTGGGCAAGCGACAGCCCGAAGGCCCGCCGCCCGCACCGGCAGTGCAGCGCATCCGACTGCGCTACACCAAGCGCGGCCGCCTCCGGTTCACCAGCCACCGTGACTTCCAGCGCGCCTTCGAGCGCGCGCTGCGCAGAGCCGAGGTGCCGATGGCGTACTCGGCGGGCTTCACGCCGCATCCGAAGGTGTCGTACGCCAATGCCGCACCCACCGGCACCGGCAGCGAGGCCGAGTTTCTGGAGATCGCCCTCACCGAGGCGCGTGACCCCGGCACGCTGCGGAAACTGCTCGACGAGTCGCTCCCGGACGGGCTCGACATCACCGACGCGGTCGAGGCGCACACCTCGGGTCTCGCCGACCGGCTGACCGCCTCGGTATGGGAACTGCGCCTGGACGGCGTGGAGTTCGAGGAGGCGGAGAAGGCCGTGGCCGCGTTCGTCGCCGCCGGGACGGTCGAGGTCCAGCGCCGCACCAAGAACGGCGTACGGACCTTCGACGCCCGCAGCGCGGTGGCCGGTCTGCAGGCCGTACGCCCCGAGCCCGGCGCGGACGCCGGGACCACCGGGGCCGACGGCACCGAGCCGGTCAATAGGCCGGGAGGTGAGCGCTGTGCGATACTGCGGCTGGTTGTTCGGCACGTGACACCTGCTGTGCGACCCGACGACGTCCTGTCCGGTCTCCGCGTTGTGGCCGACCTCGCGCCGCCGGTCCCCGCAGCGGTGACCAGGCTGGCGCAGGGGCTCTTCGACGAGGAGTCCGGCACGGTGACCGACCCGCTCTCGCCCGACCGCGAGGCAGCCCCGGCCGCTCCACCCACGGCCGCCGGAACCGCCACCCACCGGCTTTCCGCCGACGGGACACCCGCGACGGTGTGAGACGGACCTCCCCGGCCCCCGGGCCGCGGAGGCGGTCCCGCCGCGTAAGGACCAGTCGTTGTAGCGCAGCCCTCGTATCCGGGAGCCACCTGGGTCGGGCAGCGCACTGACCAGAAGACTTTCGCCAGGCCGTACGTACATCGCGTAGGGAACCGGCGAGCCAGACATCAGCTCCCGTGCGGCGCCCGCGCCCCGGACGAGCGGAACCGCGTATCTGACGCGGACCGTGCCGGACCGGACACAGACGCGGCGCCCGGGAGCGTGACGGGAGAACCGCCCGCAATGCTTGAGTCGAACGATTCCGGTACCACCGGAGCGAACGAAGAGACCAGTCCCAGCGACACGCTGCCCCCGCGCCGTCGGCGCAGGGCCGCGTCGCGCCCCGCAGGCCCCCCGGCCGGTGCGCAGAACGGCGCCGCCGAAGCGGCCGCACCAGTGACGCCGGCCATACCGGCCGCGGACGCCGCCGCGGCCGACTCCGGTGCCGGTGAGACCGCGGCGCCGCCCGCCCGCCGCCGCGCCACCCGTAAGGCGACCGCACCCGCGGGTTCCGCCAGGTCCACGGAAGCCGCGCCCGCCGCAGCGGTGAGCGAGGAGCCCGCCGCCGAGGCGCCGCGCGGCCGTGCCCGCCGCCGTGCCTCCGCTCCCGCGGGCGCACCGCAGGCCGAGGCCACCGCGGAATCAGCCGCGGAACCCACAGAACAGGCAGGGCCGTCCGAAACCGCGCCGCCCACGAGGTCACGCCGCCGGGCCACCCGGTCCACCGGTGCACCCGTGGACGAGCCGCAGACCACCCAGGCCGTCGTGGCCGCTGCTGAGCCGGAGGCCGTTGTGGCCGATGAGACCGCCGACACGCAGGACGCCGCCCCGGCGCGTACCCGCCGTCGTGCCACCCGTAAGGCCACCGCGCCCGCCGGTGCGCCGAAGAGCTCCGAGGCTCCGGAAGGCGCGAGCACCACGACCGGGACCGCAGGGGCAGCGGAGACCGCCCCGTCCGCCGGTTCCGGTGAGCCGGGCGAGCCCGCCGTGACGCAGGACGCCGCCCCGGCGCGTACCCGCCGTCGTGCCACTCGTAAGGCCACCGCGCCGGCCGCGGCCGAGCAGCCCGCCGCCGAGCAGGCGCCGCAGGCCGCCGAGGCCGCGCCCGCCGCCGAGGCCCCGGCCGCCGAAGCGCCGCGCGGCCGCGGCCGCCGCCGTGCCACCTCGCCCGCCGCCAGCCCGCAGTCCGACGCCGGCCAGCCCGAGGCCCCGGGTGAGAGCCTGCCCGAGGCCGTGGCCGAGGCGCTCGCCGAGGAGACCGAGGCCGCGCCGCGCGGACGCAAGCGCCGCAGGGCCGAGTCCCCGCAGTTCACCGCTGTCGGTGAGAAGGAGAAGGCGCAGCGCCCCGCGGAGCCCGCCGAGGCCGCGGAGCCCGGACGCTCGCGCCGCCGTGCGCAGCGCCCCGCCGTGGCCGTCTTCCAGGCCCCCGTCTTCGCCGAGCCGATGTTCCAGACGCCGGAGACCGCCGCCGCGGCCGCCGCCGCCCGGCCCGCCGAGCCGGTGGAGGAAGAAGAGGACGAGACCGCGGTCGAGGAGACCGCCAAGGCGCCCGAGCCGGCCGAGTCCGCGCCGCAGGGCGGCACGCGCGGCCGTCGCCGCCGTCGCCGGGGCGAGGCCGCCGAAGCCGAGAAGGCTCCGGAACAGGTGGCAGCGCCCGCCGCCGAGCAGCCCGCAGCCGACGAGGCCGAGGCCGACGAGCAGTCCGCCGAGGACGCGCAGCACGGCGAAGAGTCCGACGAGTACGGTGACCGGCCCTCGCGCCGCCGTCGCCGGGGTGGCCGCCGCCGCCGTCGTGGCGAGTCCGGCGACACGGACGACAACGACAACAACGACCGCGACGACCGCCGCCACGACGACCACGAAGCCGAGGCGGAGGGTCCGGACGAGTCGGAGGCCCGCGAGGGTTCCGGCGCGGACGAGGAGGACGACGACCACGCGGCCTCTGGGTCCAGCAGCAGCCGCCGTCGCCGTCGCCGTCGCCGTCGCAGCGGTGACGCGGGCACCGACGCCGACGCCGTGGCCGACGACCCGGAGCGCACGGTCGTCAAGGTCCGCGAGCCGCGCAAGAAGGAAGCGGCCGAGCGCGAGCCCGGCACCGGCTTCGACGAGGTCCAGTCCATCAAGGGCTCGACCCGTATGGAGGCGAAGAAGCAGCGCCGCCGCGAGGGGCGCGAGCAGGGCCGCCGCCGCGTCCCGATCATCACGGAGGCCGAATTCCTGGCCCGCCGTGAGGCCGTCGAGCGTGTGATGGTCGTACGCCAGCACGGCGAGCGCACCCAGATCGGCGTCCTCGAGGACAACGTGCTGGTCGAGCACTACGTCAACAAGGAGCAGGCCACCAGCTACGTCGGCAACGTCTACCTGGGCAAGGTCCAGAACGTGCTGCCGTCGATGGAGGCCGCGTTCGTCGACATCGGCAAGGGCCGCAACGCCGTCCTGTACGCCGGTGAGGTCAACTTCGAGGCGCTCGGCATGGCCCACGGGCCGCGCCGTATCGAGACCGCGCTCAAGTCGGGGCAGTCGGTCCTGGTCCAGGTGACGAAGGACCCGATCGGCCACAAGGGTGCCCGCCTGACCAGCCAGGTCTCGCTGCCCGGCCGCTACCTGGTCTACGTGCCCGAGGGCTCGATGACCGGCATCAGCCGCAAGCTGCCCGACACCGAGCGGTCCCGGCTGAAGACCATCCTCAAGAAGATCGTCCCCGAGGACGCGGGCGTCATCGTGCGCACCGCGGCCGAGGGCGCGAGCGAGGACGAGCTGCGCCGTGACGTCGAGCGGCTCCAGGCGCAGTGGGAGGAGATCGAGAAGAAGGCGAAGAGCGGCGGCAGCAGCAATGCCCCGACGCTGCTCTACGGCGAGCCGGACATGACCGTCCGGGTCGTCCGCGACATCTTCAACGAGGACTTCTCGAAGGTCATCGTCAGCGGCAACGAGGCCTGGGACACGATCCACGGCTACGTCGCCCACGTCGCCCCCGACCTTGCCGACCGGCTCTCGCGCTGGACGTCCGAGGTCGACGTCTTCGCGACATACCGCATCGACGAGCAGCTGATGAAGGCGCTGGACCGCAAGGTCTATCTGCCCAGCGGCGGGTCGCTGGTGATCGACAAGACCGAGGCGATGGTCGTGGTCGACGTCAACACCGGCAAGTTCACCGGTCAGGGCGGCAACCTCGAAGAGACCGTGACCAAGAACAACCTGGAGGCGGCCGAGGAGATCGTCCGCCAGCTGCGGCTGCGCGACCTCGGCGGCATCGTCGTCGTGGACTTCATCGACATGGTGCTGGAGTCCAACCGGGACCTGGTGCTGCGGCGCCTGCTGGAATGCCTGGGCCGGGACCGTACGAAGCACCAGGTCGCCGAGGTCACCTCGCTCGGCCTGGTCCAGATGACCCGTAAGCGGGTCGGCCAGGGACTCCTGGAGTCCTTCTCCGAGACCTGCGTCCACTGCAACGGGCGCGGCGTGATCGTGCACATGGAGCAGCCGACGTCGGCCGGTGGCGGCGGTGGCGGTGGCAAGCGCTCCAAGAAGCGCGGCCGCGGCGGCGCGGACCACGAGCACACGGCCGACCACGAGCACACGTCGGAGCAGGGTCACGACGAGGCGCACGACCACGAGGCGGACACCGAGTACGTCGAAGCGGTCGACGTGGTCCCCGTAGCGGACGAGCCGGAGAGCTTCGTACCGGACGAGGAGCTGTACAGCAGCCCCGCAGAGGCGGAGGCGGCCGCCACGCGCAGCCGCGGCCGCCGCCGGGCGACCCGCAAGGTGTCGGCCCCGGCCGGCGCTCCGAAGGGTGCGCAGCCGGAGCCCGAGCCGGTCGTCTCCGAGCCGGTCGTCCCCGAGCCCGTGAGCGAGCAGCCTGCCGCTCCCGAGCCGGTCGCCGAGCCGGTAGCCGCCCAGCAGCCGGCCGCCGAGCCCGAGCCGGTCCAGGAGGCCGCTCCGGCCCGTGGGCGCCGCCGGGCGACCCGTAAGGCCACGGCCCCGGCCGGTGCGCCCAAGGCAGCCGACGAGACCGCGGAGATCGTGGTCGAGGAGGCCCCGGCCCCCGTGGCCGAGGAGCCGCAGGCTCCCGCCGAGCCGGCCGCCGAAGCCGCACCGCCGCGCGCTCGCCGCCGGGCGACCCGTAAGGCCACCGCCCCCGCGGGCGCGGCCGATGCGGCTGTCGTCGTGGTCGAGTCCCCGTCGGACGAGGCCCCCGCCGGTACGGAGACCGGTACGGAGACCGAGGCACCGGCCAAGAAGACGGCCGCGCGCAAGACGGCCAAGAAGGCGCCCGCGAAGAAGGCGGCCGCCAAGAAGACCGCGGCGAAGAAGACCACCGCGGCCAAGAAGACGACGGCCAAGAAGGCGACGAAGAAGACGGTCGCCGCCGAGGAGCAGCCGGCGTCCGGAGTCACGGCCTCCACCGAGGACTGACCCGCGCCGGCCCGTCAGGCGAAAGGTGCGGCCCTCCTCCGGGAGGGCCGCACCTGTCTGTGCGGCGACGCCACCGGGGCCCTCGGGGTCCCGCCCCTGGGGCCGGTTTGACCCCCCGGACCCCGACCCGTAGCCTTACCCCTCGGCGTGTTTCCTGTGCGCCACACCTCTGAGCAACTCCCTCCTGGCTCCGCCGGGAGAGGCCGCTCGTCCATTCCGGATCGTCGCGGGTCCCCGGACCCGTGTGAGCGGCTGGCATCAGAGGGCCGATTCCGAGCGAAAGAGAGATCCGCGTGTACGCCATCGTGCGCAGCGGTGGTCGTCAGCACAAGGTTGCTGTCGACGACATCGTTGAGGTTGACAAGATTCCCACCGCCAAGGTTGGCGACACGGTCGAGCTCTCGACCCTGCTCGTGGTCGACGGTGACGCGGTCACCAGCGACCCGTGGGTGCTTGCCGGTATCAAGGTCCAGGCCGAGGTCGTGGATCACCACAAGGGCGCGAAGATCGACATCCTTCGCTACAAGAACAAGACCGGCTACCGCCGTCGCCAGGGTCACCGCCAGCAGTACACGGCGATCAAGGTCACCGGTATCCCCGCGGCTGCGAAGTAAGGGACTGAGACATGGCACACAAGAAGGGCGCATCGTCCACTCGGAACGGGCGCGATTCCAATGCTCAGCGGCTCGGCGTGAAGCGCTTCGGCGGTCAGGTCGTCAACGCCGGTGAGATCCTGGTCCGCCAGCGCGGCACCCACTTCCACCCGGGCACCGGCGTCGGCCGTGGCGGCGACGACACGCTGTTCGCGCTGAACCCCGGTTCGGTCGAGTTCGGCACGCACCGCGGCCGCAAGGTCGTGAACATCGTTCCGGTCGCCTGATCTTTGAACAGGCGCAGTCTTAGGCTGCCGTAGAGCGATCTGTCGAGGGCGGACCAGGTTTCCCGTTGCTTACGGGAAGCCGGTCCGCCTTCGTCGTGTTACAGATAAGACAATTCCGTACGTTTCTGGAGGCACACCCATGACCACCTTCGTGGACCGCGTCGAGCTGCATGCCGCCGCGGGTAGCGGGGGCCACGGCTGCGCCTCCGTACACCGTGAGAAGTTCAAGCCGCTCGGTGGACCCGACGGCGGCAACGGCGGGCGGGGCGGCGACGTCATCCTCGTCGTCGAGCAGGCCGTGACCACGCTGCTCGACTATCACCACAGCCCGCACCGCAAGGCCACGAACGGCCAGCCCGGCGCCGGTGACAACCGTTCCGGCAAGGACGGGCACGACCTCGTGCTGCCCGTACCTGACGGCACCGTCGTCCTGGACAAGGACGGGAACATCCTGGCCGACCTGGTCGGCCAGGGCACCACCTTCGTCGCGGGCCAGGGCGGCCGCGGCGGCCTCGGGAACCACGCGCTGGCCTCGGCCCGCCGCAAGGCGCCCGGCTTCGCGCTGCTGGGCGAGCCGGGGGAGTCCCGGGACATCGTCCTGGAGCTCAAGACCGTCGCCGACGTGGCGCTCGTCGGCTACCCGAGCGCCGGGAAGTCCTCGCTGATCTCGGTGCTGAGCGCCGCCAAGCCGAAGATCGCGGACTACCCGTTCACCACCCTCGTCCCCAACCTCGGCGTGGTGACGGCCGGTTCGACCGTCTACACCATCGCGGACGTCCCCGGTCTCATCCCCGGCGCCAGCCAGGGCAAGGGCCTCGGCCTGGAGTTCCTGCGGCACGTCGAGCGCTGCTCGGTGCTCGTGCACGTGCTGGACACCGCGACCCTGGAGTCCGACCGTGACCCGGTCTCCGACCTCGACATGATCGAGGAGGAGCTCAAGCTGTACGGCGGCCTGGAGAACCGGCCCCGCATCGTCGCCCTCAACAAGGTCGACATCCCCGACGGCCAGGACCTCGCCGACATGATCCGCCCGGATCTGGAAGCGCGCGGCTACCAGGTCTTCGAGGTGTCCGCCGTGGCCCATCTGGGGCTGAAGGAGCTGTCGTTCGCGCTGGCCGGCATCATCGCCGAGGCGCGCGCCGCGAAGCCGGCGGAGGAGGCCACCCGGGTCGTCATCCGGCCGAAGGCCGTCGACGACGCGGGCTTCACGGTCAGCTTCGAGGAGGAGGAAGGCGTCTACCGCGTCCGCGGCGAGAAGCCCGAACGCTGGGTCCGCCAGACCGACTTCAGCAACGACGAGGCCGTCGGCTACCTCGCCGACCGGCTCAGCCGTCTCGGCGTCGAGGACCAGCTGATGAAGGCCGGTGCCCGTGCGGGTGACGGCGTGGCCATCGGTGCCGAGGACAACGCCGTCGTCTTCGACTGGGAGCCGACGATGATGGCGGGCGCCGAGATGCTGGGCCGCCGAGGCGAGGACCACCGCCTCGAAGCGCCCCGGCCCGCCGAGCAGAAGCGCCGGGACCGCCAGGCAGAGCGGGACGCGTCCGACAAGGAGTACGACGAGTTCAAGCCGTTCTAGCAGAACCCCACAGGTTCTGACAGAACCGCCCAGCAGCCCGGAGGCCCGGGAACGCCGACGCGTTCCCGGGCCTCCGGCGTTCCGGTTCCCGGGCCTTTGGCCGTCGCGCCGACTGTTCCGGGCCATCGTGCCGGCCCCGTCGCGCGACTGCTTCGCGTATGCGCACAACCCCTGGTTGCCCACAGGTGTCTTGCAAGCGGGTGGATGACCAACCACCCGTGAACGCGGGCCTGCGATGTCATGGCGGGGGTTGTGCACCGGCCCGGAAGAGCGGAAGCGGAGTTACGGGGCAGATGAAGATCTCCTTCCTCATCCACACGGTCTACGGGATCGGCGGCACGATCAAGACCACACTGAACCTGGCCGAAGAGCTCGTCGACCGTCATGAGGTCGAGATCGTCTCGGTCTTCCGGCACCGGGAGATCCCGCTGTTCCGTATCGACCCCCGGATCGCCGTCTTACCCCTGGTCGACACCGATCCCGCCTCGATGGGCAATGAACTGGAGCATCCCCTCCAGCGGCTGCCCTCCCAGTGCCTGCCGACGGCCGAGGCACGTTTCAAGGAGTACAGCAAGCTCTCCGACCAGCGGGTGCGCGAGCACTACGCGACATCGGACGCGGACGTCGTCATCGGTACCCGGCCCGGTCTGGTGGCGTACGTCGCCCAG
The DNA here is from genome assembly GCF_041433995.1 of Streptomyces sp. NBC_00466. Lineage (NCBI taxonomy): Bacteria > Bacillati > Actinomycetota > Actinomycetes > Kitasatosporales > Streptomycetaceae > Streptomyces > Streptomyces sp. NBC_00466. Next base: position 4,836,019 of record NZ_CP107896.1, read on the forward strand.
TTCGCCCCGGCCGGTGCGGTGCTCATCGGCCAGGAGCACATGACGCACAACCACCACAAGCAGGCCCTGCGTTCCCAGCTGTACGAGCATCTGGCCGCGCTCGACGCGTTCGTGACCGTCTCCGAGGGCGACGCCGCGGTGTACCGCGAGAAGATGCCGCTGCCCGCGACCCGGGTGCTCTCGATCCCCAACAGCGTTCCCGAACCGCCCGTCGCGCCGTCCGACGGCAGCGGCACCACCGTGGTCGCCGCCGGGCGGCTGGCGCCCGAGAAGCAGTACAACGTACTGGTCGACGCCTTCGCCGAGGTGGCCGCTGAACGCCCCGACTGGACCCTGCGGATCTACGGCGGGGGCTCCGAGCGCCCGAAGCTCCGGGAGCGGATCGAGGCCAGGGGCCTGCACAACCAGGTCCATCTCATGGGCCCCCACTCGCCCATCGAGCCCGAGTGGGCCAAGGGCGCCATCGCCGTGTCCACCTCCCGCCACGAGTCCTTCGGCATGACGCTGGTCGAGGCGATGCGCTGCGGGCTGCCGGTCGTCTCCACCGACTGCGACTACGGCCCCCGCGAGATCATCGAGGACGGCGTGGACGGGCTGCTCGTGCCCGTCGGCGACAGCACCGCGGTCGCCGCCGCGCTCCTGAAACTCATCCGCGACGAGGAGCTGCGGCACCGGATGAGCGCTGCGGCGCTCGCCAACGCCCGCCGCTTCGACCCCCGGCAGGTCACCGAGCAGTACGAGCAGCTCTTCACCGCACTGCGCCCGCAGGCCGCGAGCCGGGCCGGCCGGCCGCCGTTCGCACCGGAGGCGGACTGCGTGGTGCGCCCGGACGGCGAGCTGACCGTCACCCTCGTACCGGGCCCCAAGTACCCGGAGGGGGAGGAGGGGCCGCGGCTGCTCTGCTCGCGCGCCGACGACCGGGCCGACCAGCGCTCGTACCCCTTCGACGCGGACGGTGTCGCGGTCGTCCCGGCCGGCGAGGAGTTCGCCGAGGGGGTCTGGGACTTCTACGCCGAGGCGGCCGGCTCCGGACGGCGGGTCCGGATCGCCGCCCGCTCCGTCGACCAGCGCGGCCCGTTGCGCCCCGGCGGGAACGGCGAGGGCGTACGCAACCAGGTCGCCTACCGGCTCAAGGACAAGGGCTTCCTGACCATGCGCAGCTGGAACAGACCCGTGCACGCGGAAGCCGGGGACATCGGTGTCGACGGCACTCAACTCACCTTGTCGGGACGGCTGATGGGGGCGGCCACGCTCGCCGGGGACCCGGTCCTGCTGCTGCGCCGCCGGGGCGGTACGAGTGAGGAGCTCGCCTTCCCGGCCGGCCGCGAGGGCACCGACGGCTTCCGGGTCGCTTTCCCCGCCGCCGGCCCCGCCGCCCGCCTGCTGACCAGGAACGACTACTGGGACCTGTGGCTGCGGTACGCACCGCAGGAGCGGCCGGTGAAGATCGGCCGCATCCTCGACGACGTCGTGGACAAGAAGGCCGTCTACTCCTGCCCGCCGGCCCTGGTGCGCAAGAAGCGCCCCTGGGGGGCGCTGCGCAAGGCCGTACGGAAGGTCCGCGGCAGGCCGCAGCAGTGGGTCAGGGTGCGGCCGTACTACACCGTCAGCAACGACCTGGCCCTCACCGTGGCGGACGTCCAGCCATGAGTTACCCTCGCACCCTGTGGCGTCGGTCACTCACAGTGGCTGGGGGGATCCAGGCCACTTCCCTGCCCTTAGGGTGAACACGCGGTATCGCAAGGGTTGTGGAGGCTTGGCGTCCACCTTGCGAGACGGTCACGGAGAGTGCGACCATCACACCGTTCCCTCGTCATCGCAAGGTAGGTCGTCTGTGTCTGTGCAGCACAAAGCAACCAAGCCCCGGACTACAGCAGTCGTTCTCGCCGGTGGTACCGGCCAGCGCGTGGGTCTGTCGATCCCCAAGCAACTGCTGAAGATCGCCGGGAAGGCTGTGATCGAGCACACCCTGACGATTTTCCAGCAGTCCGATTCCATCGACGACATCATCGTGCTGATGGCCCCGGGCTACGTACCGGACATCGAGAAGATCGTCGCCAAGTCCGGTCTCACCAAGGTCACCCGGATCATCGAGGGCGGCTCCACCCGTAACGAGACCACCGAGCGCGCCATCTCGGCCCTCGGCGAGGGGCTGGCCGAGGGCGAGGACCGCAACGTCCTCTTCCACGACGCCGTGCGCCCGCTGCTCTCGCAGCGCGTGATCAAGGACTGCGTGGACGCGCTGGAGCGCTACCAGGCCGTCGACGTCGCCATCCCGTCCGCGGACACGATCATCGTGACCCGCACCCACGGCGAGGACGGCGAGTTCATCACCGAGGTCCCGGACCGCTCCCGGCTGCGCCGCGGGCAGACCCCGCAGGCCTTCAAGCTCTCCACGATCCGCCGGGCGTACGACGTCGCAGCGGGCGACCCGAACTTCCAGGCCACCGACGACTGCTCGGTCGTGCTCAAGTACCTGCCGGACGTGCCGATCTACGTGGTCGCGGGCGACGAGTACAACATGAAGGTCACCCAGCCCGTCGATGTCTTCATCACCGACAAGCTGTTCCAGCTGGCCTCCACCGCCGCCCCGCGCCAGGCCGACGAGGCCGCCTACCGCGAGCTGCTGACCGACAAGACCCTGGTCGTCTTCGGCGGTTCGTACGGCATCGGCGCCGACATCGCCGCCCTCGCCGAGTCCTACGGCGCGAAGGTGTACGCGCTGGGCCGCTCCACCACCGGTACGCACGTCGAGAACCCGGAGCACGTCGACGACGCGCTCTCCAAGGCGTACTCGGAGACCGGCCGGATCGACTACGTCATCAACACGGCGGGCGTGCTGCGGATCGGCAAGCTGGCCGAGACGGACAACACCACCATTCAGGAAGCGCTGAACGTCAACTACCTGGCGCCGGTGCAGATCGCGCGCGCCTCCTACAAGTACCTGGCGGAGACCAAGGGCCAGCTGCTGCTCTACACCTCCAGCAGCTACACGCGGGGTCGCGCCGAATACAGCCTGTACTCCTCCACCAAGGCGGCCATGGTGAATCTCACCCAGGCCCTCTCGGACGAGTGGGCCGGTGACGGTGTCCGGGTCAACTGCGTCAATCCGGAGCGCACGGCGACCCCGATGCGCACCAAGGCGTTCGGCCAGGAGCCCGAGGGCAGCCTGCTCTCGTCGGAGGCCGTGGCCCGTACCTCGCTTGACGTCCTGCTCTCCGAGCTGACCGGCCACGTCATCGACGTACGCCAGCAGGACCCGACGCGCGACGCCAGCGCGGAGGCGTCGGGGTTCGAGCAGGCGCTGGCCTCAGTGCTGGACCGTCAGGAAGATGTGTAATACTTCCCTGGCATAAGTAGACGTTTCTTTTCGGGCCTCTGTGATCGCGTCGCGCGAATCGCAGAGGCCCGAATGCGTGAAGCCTCGCCTTCACAATTTCCTCAAATGAAGTATCCGGCGAAATCCACACGAAATCCCCGGATCACATCCGATCGAATCAATCCCCCAGAATAAAACCGGCACCCCCTGGAGCAGGTTCTTCGTGATTTCGACCGCCATTCGACTGGCGCGCGTAGGCAGCCGGTCCGAGCTGATCGCCGCAGCCTTCATGGGGCTCAGCTACCCGTGCGTGATGATCGCAGCGCTGATCCCCAATATCTGGTTCTTCGCAGCGGCCACCCTCGTGACCTATGTGTCCGACTGGTTCCTGCACCAGCGCCGCAGCTACCTCATCAACCGGCTGGCCAAGGTCCGCGCCGGCCTGTCGATCCGCTTCCTGCTGCGCGAACTGCTGCTTATTCTGCTGCTCGCCCGCCTTCAGCTCGCCGAGCAGCGGGTCTACTACGCCGCTGTCGCCTGTTTCCTGCTCTTCTACGGTCTCCAGGCCGCGCACGGCACGCTGACCACCCTCATCCGGCTGCGCCGCGTCATGCCGGTGGTCACCCGCAACATCGACCTCGGTGCCATCCCGATTCCGGGGCCCCCGCCGGCCCGGCTGCTGAACCGCGCCGCCGAGAAGATGCTCCACCTGGACGCCTTCGCGATGGTCGGCCTGCTGATCGCGGCCAAGACCGGCACCGACGACTACGGCTACTTCGGCATCTTCATCACGCTGGGCCTCGCCGTCCTGTACATCGCCGCGCTCGTCCCGTACATCCTCAAGGGCCGCCGCGTCCCCTCCGCCGCCACGGTGCTCGCAGGGCTCGACGACTGGCTGCGCGAGTACCGGCCGACCGTCGCCCTCTACTTCTCGGGCTCCAGGGACTCCGCCTACCAGGTGAACATGTGGCTGGAGACGATGGCCCAGACCGAGGGGCGCCCGCTGATCATCCTGCGTGAGCGCGCCATCCTGTCGCAGCTCGGCCCGACCACGGTGCCCGTGGTGTGCGTGCCTGGCGGTGTGCACCTGATGAACATGGACCTCTCGACCGTGCGCGTCGCGCTGTACGCGGCGAACGTCGGCAAGAACATCCACATGCTCCGCGTCCCGACCATCAAGCACGTCTTCATCGGGCACGGCGACAGCGACAAGCTCGCCAGCGTCAACCCGTACAGCAAGGCGTACGACGAGGTGTGGACCGCGGGCCGGGCCGGCCGCGACCGTTACGCGCTGGCCGACGTCGGCGTGCGCGACGAGGACATCGTCGAGGTGGGCCGCCCCCAGCTGGCCCCCATCGAGAGCTGGACCGGCGCCCCGAAGCAGCAGATCCCGACCGTGCTGTACGCCCCCACCTGGGAGGGCTGGGACGACAACCCGGGCAACACCTCGCTGCTGCTGGCCGGGGAGAACATCGTCAAGCGGCTGCTCGGTGCCGAGCGGCCGGTCCGGGTGCTCTACAAGCCGCACCCCTTCACCGGCACCCGCAGCGCGAAGGCCAAGGCGGCGCACCTGCGGATCACGGCCATGGTCGAGAAGGCCGCGGCCGACCGCGCTGCCGAGCCCCGCTGGATCGAGCAGGCCGCGGCCGGTGCCGCCGACCGGGCCGCCGCGCAGGCCGAGCTGACCCGGATCGAGGCCAGGCTGGATGAGCTGGCCGCAGGCGGCCCGACGGACCCCGGGGTGTCCGAGGAGTCCGAGGTGCCCGAGGAGTCGGGTGCCTCGTCGGCCGACCCGGCGCGCGAGGACGAGACCGCCGCCCTGCGTTCCGAGTGGAACCGCGCCTACTGGCGGACCTTCGGCTACTGGGAGCACCGCGTCGTCACCGGCGGCCAGCCGCATCTGTACGACTGCTTCAACGAGTCGGACGGAATGGTCTCGGACATCTCCAGTGTCGTCTCGGACTTCATCGCGAGCGGCAAGCCCTACGCCGTCACCGACTCGGCCGAACTGGGCGTCGAGGAGTTCAAGCGGCAGAACACCGCCGTACGCGCTGCCGTGATCCTCTCCAACAAGGCCAAGGAGATCGACCGGCTGCTCGCGGCGATCACCGAGTCATCGGCCGACCCGCTGGCCGACGACCGCCGGGAGCTGAAGGAGTATCTGCTCGGCCCCGACGAGCCCACCTCGATGGAGCAGTTCAACGCCGCGGTACGGGCGCTCACGGCCAAGGCCGACGCCCGCAACGTGGCTGTCGCGCAGCGCATGGGCGCAGCCGAACCGGAGGGCGCACCCGGTCTGAACGACTCGGACGCCACCCCCGTCGACTCGGCGGTCGGCGACTGAAAGCGGCGTGATCCGATCCCTTCGTACGGCCGTTCGCGCACCTCGCGCGGACGGCCGTACCGCATTTGTCCTTACGGGTTCGCAACACGACAATGGATAAAATCCGACAGGACGGATCAAGCCAGCCCGACTGCTCGCAAGGGACTCATCACGTGAAGGCTCTCGTCCTTTCCGGCGGTGCGGGCACACGCCTGCGCCCCATTACGCACACATCCGCGAAACAACTCGTGCCGGTGGCGAACAAGCCGGTGCTGTTCTACGGGCTCGAAGCCATCGCCGACGCGGGCATCACCGATGTCGGCATTGTCGTGGGGGACACCGCGGAGGAGATCCGTGAGGCCGTCGGGGACGGATCCCGTTTCGGCATCAAGGTCACCTACATCCCGCAGGAGGCACCGCGCGGCCTGGCCCACGCCGTGCTCATCTCCCGCGACTTCCTCGGCGACGACGACTTCGTCATGTACCTGGGTGACAACTTCATCGTCGGAGGCATCACGGGTCTGGTCGACGGTTTCCGTGCCTCCCGCCCCGACGCCCAGATCCTGCTCACCAAGGTCCCCGACCCGACGGCGTTCGGCGTGGCCGAACTCGACGGTGAGGGCCGCGTCGTCGCGCTGGAGGAGAAGCCGGAGGTCCCCAAGAGCGATCTCGCGCTCGTCGGCGTCTATCTCTTCACCCCGGCCGTGCACGAGGCCGTCCGCTCCATCGGGCCCTCCCGGCGCGGCGAGCTGGAGATCACGCACGCCATCCAGTGGCTGATCGACCAGCAGCGGGACGTGCACTCCACGACGATCTCCGGCTACTGGAAGGACACCGGCAATGTCACCGACATGCTGGAGGTCAACCGCGCGGTCCTGGAGACCGTCGAGCCCTGCGAGGACGGCACGGTCGACGGGGACTGCGAGATCATCGGACGCGTCAGGATCGAGAAGGGCGCCCAGGTCACCCGCAGCCGTATCGTGGGTCCCGTGATCATCGGCGCGTCCACGGTCATCAGCGACGCCTACGTCGGTCCGTACACCTCGGTCTCGGAGGGGTGCCGGATCGAGGACAGCGAGATCGAGTACTCCATCGTCCTGCGCGACTCCTCGATCACCGGGGTCCGCCGGATCGCGGCCTCGCTGATCGGCCGGGGCGTCGAGGTGACGCCATCGCCCCGCAGCCCAGCAGCCCACCGACTTGTCCTCGGCGACCACAGCAAGGTGCAGATCTCCTCATGACGAACAGGATTCTGGTGACCGGCGGCGCCGGCTTCATCGGCTCGCACTACGTCCGCACGGTCCTCGGCCCCCAGGGCCCCGGCAACATAGCGGTCACCGTGCTCGACAAGCTCACCTACGCGGGCAACCCGGCCAACCTCGACGAGGTCAGGGACCACCCCGGATTCTCCTTCGTACAGGGCGACATCTGCGATCCCGCGCTGGTCGGCAAGCTGATGGCGGAGCACGACCAGGTGGTGCACTTCGCCGCCGAGTCCCATGTCGACCGGTCCATCGACGGTGGCGCCGAATTCGTGCGGACCAATGTGCTCGGCACCCACACCCTGATCGACGCGGCGCACCGGGCCGGTATCGACACGTTCGTGCACATCTCGACCGACGAGGTGTACGGCTCGATCGACGAGGGCTCCTGGCCCGAGACCCACCCGCTGGAACCCAACTCGCCGTACTCGTCGGCCAAGGCGTCCAGCGATCTGATCGCGCTCTCCTACCACCGCACCCACGGCCTGGACGTGCGGGTGACCCGCTGCTCGAACAACTACGGGCACCACCACTTCCCGGAGAAGGTCATCCCGCTCTTCATCACCAACCTGCTGGACGGCAAGTCCGTCCCGCTGTACGGCGACGGGGCCAACGTCCGCGACTGGCTGCACATCGACGACCATGTGCAGGGCATCGAGCTGGTCCGTACGAAGGGCCGCGCGGGCGAGGTGTACAACATCGGCGGCGGCACCGAGCTCTCCAACAAGGAGCTCACCGGACTGCTGCTCAAGGCATGCGGGGCCGACTGGGACACCAGCGTCGAGTACGTCGCCGACCGCAAGGGCCATGACCGGCGTTACTCGGTGGACTGCGCCAAGATCCGTACGGAGCTCGGGTACGAACCGCGCAAGGACTTCGCGGACGGGCTCGCGGAGACCGTGCAGTGGTACCGCGACAACCGTGCCTGGTGGGAGCCGCTGAAGGAGCGCGCGGCGCTCGCCTGACGCGGGGCCGCCGACCGTACGTGGTGCCGGGGGCGGAGGCCGGGTCCGGCCGGCATCTCGGGTAGCGTCTGCCGGGACCCCGACAGAGGCGACGGACGTACGGAACAGGTTGAACATGAGCGGCAGTTGGCTGGTCACGGGGGCGGGCGGAATGCTCGCCCGGGACCTCCTCGCAAGGCTGGCGGACGACGGCACCCCGGCGGTCGGCCTGGAGCGCGCGGCGCTCGACATCACCGACCCGGGGGCCGTCCGCGGCGCGTTGGCGGAGCACCGCCCGGCGGTCGTCGTCAACTGCGCTGCCTGGACGGCGGTCGACGACGCCGAGTCCAAGGAGGACCAGGCGCTCGCCGTCAACGGCACGGGCCCCCGGGTCCTGGCCGAGGCGTGCCGGGAGACCGGCGCCGTGCTGCTCCAGATCTCCACGGACTACGTGTTCGCCGGTGACGGCACCCTGCCGTACGCCGAGGACGCCCCGGTGGCCCCGCGCAGCGCGTACGGCCGTACCAAGCTGGCCGGGGAGCAGGCCGTGCTGAGCGTGCTGCCCGAGCGCGGGTATGTGGTGCGCACGGCCTGGCTGTACGGGGCGGGCGGCGGCAACTTCGTCCGGACGATGGTCCGTCTTGAGGGCGTCAAGGACACCCTGGACGTGGTGGACGACCAGCGCGGCCAGCCCACCTGGACCGCCGATCTGGCGGATCTGCTGGTGCGCCTCGGCGCGGGCGCCCTCGCGGGTACCGCGCCCGCGGGCGTCTACCACGGCACCAGCGGTGGTGCGACGACCTGGTTCGGGCTCACCCGGGAGATCTTCCGGCTGCTGGACGCCGACCCGGCGCGGGTGCTGCCCACGACCAGCGAGGCCTTCGTGCGGCCCGCGCCGCGCCCCGCGTACAGCGTGCTCGGGCACGACCGCTGGGCGGCGGCGGGCATCGAACCGCTCCGCGACTGGCGGCTCGCACTGGCCGACGCGTTCCCCGCGCTGGTCGCCGCCGAGCGCTCCTGATCCGCCTGGTGCGCCGGATCCGCCCGGTCCGGGCGGATCTGCCGGGTGAGGGGACAGCGGGGGCGGCGTGCGGTGATTCCGTAAATGTTCTGCTGGCCTTTGCGGTTACCCGGTCGGCGGACGTTTACATCAGCGCCGACGCTTTCACGGTCCGGCATTCATGAGGTAGCTTCGCCGGGGATCGGACCAGTCGTTAATTTTCGACGAAGGGCGCTCCCCCCGTGAACCGTCATGAATTCCTGCGCGGCATGCATCGCATATACCGGCCCCGCACCTATCTGGAGATCGGCGTCAATGACGGGCGCAGCCTGGCGCTTTCCCGGGTGCCTTCCATCGCCGTCGACCCCGCATTCAAGGTCGTGACCTCGATCAGCTGCGACGTACACCTGGTCAAGCAGACGAGCGACGACTTCTTCGCCCGCAAGGACCCGCTGCTGCACCTGCGGCCCGGGCGCAACCCCTTCCGGGCCCTCGCCCGCCGGGACCCGCTGGGGCTCCTGGGCGGCGACCCCCGCCTGGAGCTGTCGTTCATCGACGGTATGCATCTCTTCGAGTTCGCCCTGCGCGACTTCATGAACGTCGAGAAGCACGCCCGCTGGAACAGCGTGATCGTCCTGGACGACATGCTGCCGCGCAACGTCGACGAGGCGGCCCGCGACCGGCACACCGGGGCGTGGACGGGTGATGTCTACAAGGTCGCCGAAGTGCTGCGGCGGTTCCGCCCCGACCTGCTGGTGGTCGAGGTGGACACCAAGCCGACCGGAGTGGTCGCCGTCTTCGGCGCCGACCCGTCGAGCACCGTACTGAAGGAGAACTACGACGCCATTCTCGCGGAGTACATCACCGAGGACCCGCAGGACGTCCCGGAGGAGGTGCTGAACCGCAAGCGTGCGGTGGCACCCGAGGTACTGCTCGGCGCGGGCTTCTGGCCCGGTCTCATCCGCACCCGCAACCTCAACCGCCCGCGCTCGGCCTTCACCGGCCTGCGCAGGCAGATCGAGCGCGTCACCGGCTGACCACGCAGTCCCGGACGGCGACCGCCGCGCCCCGGCCGGGGCGCGGCGGTCGCCGTCCGGCGCGCTGGGGCCAGGGGCCTCAGCCGCGCAGCTTCCGGGCGTACGCCACGCAGTCCGCGTACGAGGGCAGCAGCCCCTGGGCCTCGGCCTCGGCGAGCGTCGGGGCCGCCGCGTCCTTGTCGGAGAGCAGCGGGGTGACGTCCGCCGGCCAGTCGATGGCCAGGTCCGGGTCGAGCGGGTGGATGCCGTGCTCGCGCTGCGGGGCGTACCCGGTGGAGCAGAGGTAGACCACGGTGGCGTCGTCCGTCAGCGCCAGCAGGGCGTGGCCGAGCCCTTCGGAGAGGTAGACGGAGCGGTGGTCCACGTCGTCGAGCCGTACGGCCTCCCACTTCCGGTACGTGGGTGAGCCGACCCGGATGTCCACGACGACGTCGAGAATGGCGCCGCGTACGCACTTGACGTACTTGGCCTGGCCCGGCGGCACGTCGGCGAAGTGGATTCCGCGCAGCGTGCCCCTGCTGGACACCGAGCAGTTGGCCTGGGCGAGCCGCAGGCTGTGGCCGACCGCCTCGGACAGATCGGGCTCCTTGAACCACTCGTGGAAGCTGCCGCGGCTGTCCGGGAAGACTTTCGGCTCATGCACCCAGGCTCCCTCGATGGCGAGCTGCCGCATCAGATCACGTCCTTGTCTGCATTTTCCGCTGCCGGGACATCAGGAATCTGTGGCCATTTCCACAGTGACCGGACGGTGGGAAATTTCCCGCGGGCCCGCGAATTCGCCGCCCGCCTCTCGCCGTGCTCCCTCGGCGCGCTTCGTGCCGTGCCGCCTTGTGCTGGAGGGAGAGCCGTCCGACGGGCGGTGAGTGTATCGGGTGCGGAGTGGCTCGATCAGGCTGCCCCCGCCGTATGAGGAATGTAAAATTCCGGAACCGGGGTGGCTGAAACCGTCACGCTGGGGTGTGATATCGCCGCACGTGGTCCGAGTCCGGCGAATATCGGTACGGCCTGTGAGGCAACCAAGTGCCGTATCCAGCTGTCTTCCTGTTGTGATGAGCACAAGTGAGCCCGACGTGACCGTTGTCGTCGGTGCCTATGAAGCAATGCCGTACCTCGTGAAGTGTCTTGAGTCCGTGGAGGCCCAGACCCTGGGCGCGGACCGGATCGAGATCGTCGCCGTGGACGACGGATCGACGGACGGCACGGGGGAGTACCTGGAGGAGTTCGCCGCCCGGTCGAAGATAAGCACCACCGTCGTACGGCAGGAGAACTCCGGAGGCCCCAGCGGACCGCGCAACGTCGGTCTCGGGCTCGCCCGCGGCCGCTATGTCTTCTTCCTCGACGCGGACGACTACTTCGGCGAAGAGGCGCTCGAACGGATGGTCGCGATGGGCGACCGCGCCGGTACGGACGTGGTGCTCGGAAAGGTCGTCGGTGTCAACCGCGGCGCCCCCAAGTCCATGTGGAAGGAGACCGTCGAGCGCGCGGACGTCTTCGACTCGCAGATCAAGTTCACCCTGAGCGCCCAGAAGCTCTTCCGGCGCGCGCTGCTCGAACGCCTCGGGATCACCTTCGACGAGACCCTCAAGACCGGTGAGGACGCCCTCTTCACCCTGGAGACCTATCTGCGCGGCGGCGGGGTGTCCGTCATCTCCGACTACACCTGCTACTACCTGGTGGGGCGCGACGACGGCAAACACGTGACGAAGAGCGGCAGTTACCTGCTGCGGTTCGACTCGGCGCGGGCCCTGATGGGGCTGATCGCCGAGTACGTACCGCCGGGCCCGCGGCGCGACATGCTCATGGTGCGCCCCTTCGTGGTCACCCTGCTCCCGCAGTTCGCCGCCGGCTTCCTCAAGCAGTCCGCCGCGGTCCAGCAGAAGCGGATGGAACTCGCGGCGCCGCTGATGGCCGCGTACTGGAACCCGGGGGTGGCCAGGAGACTCAAGCCGGCCGAGAGGCTGCGGCTGCACTGCGTCGCGCTCGGCCGGACCGACCTCCTCACCGGCGTGCTCACCGAGCTCAAGCAGCGCAAGGCGCCCGAGCGCGTCGGCCGGGGCCTCAACGGCACGTACCACCTCGCCCTGCCCTACTTCAGGGACCCTTCGGCCGGAATCCCCGACCACATCTATGCTATGCCCTGCCCCCCGGTCTGGCGCCGGCTGCCCGCGGCCGGGCGCACCCGGCTGCGCAGGCTCCGCAAGTGGGCCGCCGCCAACCCTGTCCAGCGCGTGGAATCCCCGCGCACCGGCGAACAGGGCTGACGTAGATTCGGCCGTGTGACAGAGGCAAGGCAACTCGTAACGGAAGCCCGCAGGATCGTCGTGAAGGTCGGGTCCTCCTCCCTCACGACCGCGGCCGGCGGCCTCGACGCGGACCGGGTGGACGCCCTCGTCGACGTACTGGCCAAGGTCAGGAGCGGCGGCGAGAAGGAGATCGTGCTCGTCTCCAGCGGCGCCATCGCCGCCGGACTCGCCCCGCTGGGCCTGGCCCGCCGTCCCAAGGACCTGGCCAGGCAGCAGGCCGCCGCCAGCGTCGGCCAGGGGCTGCTCGTCGCCCGGTACACCGCGTCCTTCGCGCGCTACGGCGTCCGGGTCGGCCAGGTGCTGCTGACCTCCGACGACACCAGCCGCCGGGCCCACTACCGGAACGCCTACCGGACCCTGGACCAGCTCCTGGCCATGGGTGCCCTGCCGGTCGTCAACGAGAACGACACGGTGGCCACGGACGAGATCCGCTTCGGTGACAACGACCGGCTGGCCGCTCTGGTGGCCCATCTCGTCCGGGCCGACCTGCTCGTCCTGCTCTCGGACGTGGACGGCCTGTACGACGGTGACCCGGCCACGCCGGGCACCCGCCGGATCGCGGAGGTGGCGGGCCCCGCCGACATCGCGCACGTCTCCATCGGCTCGGCGGGCAAGGCCGGCGTCGGCACCGGCGGCATGGTCACCAAGGTCGAGGCGGCCAGGATCGCCGCCGCGGCCTCCGTCCCGGTCGTGCTGACCTCGGCGTCGTGCGCCGCCGACGCCCTCGCGGGCCGGGACACGGGTACGTACTTCCACCGCACCGGCCGCCGCTCGGCCGACCGGCTGCTCTGGCTCCAGCACGCGTCCACCCCACGCGGTGCGCTCACCCTGGACGACGGCGCCGTGCAGGCGGTCGTGGAGCGGAACTCCTCGCTGCTGCCGGCCGGAATCGCCGCCGTCGAGGGCGAGTTCAGCGCCGGGGACCCGGTGGAGCTGCGGGACACCGCGGGCCGCACCGTCGCCCGTGGGCTGGTGAACTTCGACGCCAAGGAGCTCCCCCAGCTGCTCGGCCGCTCCACCCGGGAACTGGCCCGGGAACTCGGTCCAGCCTACGAGCGGGAAGTCGTACACAGAGACGATCTCGTGGTCATGGCCCCCTGAAACGGCTGAAACACCAGCCTTTCAGCAGGGACCTTCCGGAAAACCGTCACGCGCCGGGCGCCGGGCTGGTCAACTTTGTCCAGGAGCCCGCTCCCGACCGCTGCCCGGCCCGTCACCGCGGGGCAGAAGCCGCAACGCACACAGGAGGCCGCCGGTGAGACGAGCCCGTCCCGGGGCATCGCCCCGAGGAACCGGGGAGCGGACCCTGACGAGTGTCGGCGCGGGGGCCGGCTTCGAGGAACGCGCGGAAGCGGACGGGGAACAGCGGCCGCAGCAGCCCCCGGAGGAAGCGGCCCTGTCCAAGCTCTGGCACATCACCCTGAGCGTGTCGGGCCGTCCCGCCCCGCTCAAGGAGGTCAGACGCGGTCTCGAACAGCTCGCGCACGACCACCCCTTCCTGCTGACCAGCCGGTACGCCGACAACCACGCGGAGATCCGCTACTGGGAGGAGGCGCGGGATCTGCACGACGCCGCAGCGGTGGCCCTGCGGCTCTGGGGCGAGCACCGTTCCACGTCGCAGCTGCCGCCGTGGGAGATCGTCGGCCTGGAGGTCATCGACCGCGAGACCTATCACCTGCGGATAGCCGAGGGATACGGCCCGCCGCCCGCGGCGCCCGTAGGGGTGCACCCGTACTGATCAGCCCCTGCTGACACACCCGGGGAGCCGCTGGTACGGCCCCCACCGTCTCGGAGCGTGGGATCGCGGACGGACGCCCGCAGACCGCGCATTAGTCTGCGGGCATGACCTCGCTCTCCCCGCTCTCCGACCAGTCCCCGGTCATTCAGGCCGCCTACCGGTCCCGCGCCGCCTCGGCCGATCTCGCGCCACTGCCCCGCGCGGCCAAGGACGACGCACTGCTGGCCATCGCCGACGCGCTCGAAGTGCGTACGTCCGAGATCGTCGAGGCCAACGCCGAGGACGTCGCGAGGGCCAGGGCCGAAGGGTCCGCCGGGACGGTCATCGACCGCCTCACCCTCACCCCCGAGCGCATCCGCGCCATCGCCGGTGACGTACGGGACGTCGCGGCGCTGCCCGACCCGGTCGGCGAGGTCGTACGGGGCTCGACGCTGCCCAACGGGATCGACCTGCGCCAGGTGCGCGTGCCGCTCGGCGTCGTCGGGATCATCTACGAGGCCAGGCCCAATGTGACCGTGGACGCCGCCGCGCTCTGCCTGAAGTCGGGCAACGCGGTGCTGCTGCGCGGCTCGGCCTCCGCGTACGCCTCCAACACCGCACTCGTGCGGGTGCTGCGCGACGCGGTCGGGGGCTCCGGGCTGCCGGCCGACGCCGTCCAGCTCGTGCCGGGGGAGTCCCGCGAGTCCGTACGGGAGCTGATGCGCGCCCGCGGCATGGTCGACGTGCTGATCCCGCGCGGCGGCGCGTCCCTGATCCGTACCGTCGTCGAGCAGTCCACCGTCCCGGTCATCGAGACCGGCACCGGCAACTGCCATGTGTACGTGGACGCGCAGGCCGACATCGACATGGCCGTCGCCATCCTCGTCAACTCCAAGGCCCAGCGGCCCTCCGTCTGCAACGCGGCCGAGACGCTCCTGGTCCACCGGGACATCGCGGACGCGTTCCTGCCGAAGGCGCTCGACGCGCTCGGCGAGGCCGGCGTGACCGTGCACGGCGACGAGCGGGTGCTCGGGTACGCCGCAGGGACGGAGACGACCGTCGTGGAGGCGACCGCGGACGACTGGGAGGCCGAGTACCTCTCGTACGACATCGCGGCCGCCGTCGTCGACTCGCTGGACGCGGCCGTCGCGCACATCAGGCTGTGGACATCCGGCCACACCGAGGCGATCGTCACCACCTCGCAGGCCGCGGCCCGCCGTTTCACCCAGCTGGTCGATTCCACGACGGTGGCTGTCAACGCGTCCACCCGGTTCACCGACGGCGGTCAGTTCGGATTCGGCGCCGAGATCGGTATCTCCACGCAGAAGCTGCACGCCCGGGGGCCGATGGGACTGCCCGAGCTGACCTCGACCAAGTACATCGTGACAGGGGACGGTCACATTCGGTGACCCCCCTGACCGGTCGGCTTCGCACTCTCCCTGCCCAAATCCACCCACCGGGTCTACTCTGATTCCGTGCCGGACGACGTGGGGGGCAGGCCGTTCCAGGACGGCTGGGAGCCTGACGACGACCGCGGAGGAGCGGACGAGGACTTCGCCTCCGTGGTCTTCGGCGAGGACTTCGTCAGGGCCGCCACCATCCACGAACCGACCGCGGTCGAGCGGCTGCTGGCCGCCGCCGAGGCGCGCGCGGAGGCCGAGGCCGCCAGGGCACGCGCGGGCGGCCCGGGCGGCGAGGACTTCGACGAGTACGACGAGTTCCTCCGAGAGAACGCAGCGGACCACGGCCTGCTGTACGGGCCGGGTGGCGCCGGGGGGTACGGCGAGGGGCCCGACGACGCCCTGGGCGGCCCCTACGGGCCGCACGGCGGCGTGCTGCGCCCGTACCGCGGCCGTGCGCGCTGGCACCGGCCGGTGGCCTGGCTGCTGGCCCTCGTCATGGGGATCGGCATGGTGGCCCTGGCCTTCGCCGCGGTCTACCGGGGAGCGTCGGCCAGCCGGCAGGACCAGGTGCCCGCGCCGGTGACCACCGGGGTCGGCGCTGTGCAGGGCGGCGGCGTCAGCCGGCCGTCCCCGTCGGGATCGGTTCCGGCGGGCCACTCGGCGGGCCGCTCGCTCGACCATTCGGCCCCACCCGCCGCAGCCCTTCCGCGTACGCCCTGACCGCGGGAGCCACCCGCCCGGACCCGCCCACGGCCACGGCTGCCGCGCCGCCGCGGGCGGACGGTGTGCCGGCCGCTCGGAAGATGTCCCGTACCGGGGCGTTTACGCAGCCCCGCCGCGACCTAATCTCAAGGTATGGCGGGGCGCGATGAGCCACCCGAGGGGACACCCGAGGGCCTGCCCAGCGGTGGCGAGGACGAGTACCGGTCCGTCGTCTTCGACGAATCGTTCATCAGGGCTGCCCGGCTCCAGGAGTTCTCCGCGCAGGAGCGCATGGGCCGGCACGCCCGGGCCGTCCGCAGCGTCTCCGGATGGCCCGGCAGAGGCCCCGTACGCCTGCTCGTCGCACTGGCGCTGCTGGTGCTGGCCTTCGGCACCGCGGTCTTCATGGGCGTCCACCACCCGTACCGGCCGCCACAGGCCACCCGCGCCGAACCGCTGCACACCACGGTGATCCCGCTGGCGCCGCGGGGCGCGGTGCCGGGCGGGACACCCGCCGGCCTCTTCGCACACAGCCCGGCCGCGGAGTTCCGTACCGGCGCCTCCGGCGTGAACCCGCCCGGGGCCCGGAACACCGCGCACTTCGCGTACAGCGAGGTACTGGAAGCGCTGAAGATCGCCAAGGAGTACGTCGTGGCGTCCTCGCTGGACCCCGCCGTGCTGATGGGCGGCTCCGCGGACGGGGTCAGGGACCTGATCGCCCCGGAGCAGTACCCGCAGTTCGACCGGAGCCTGGCCGCGCCATCGGCGGACGGCAGGCACGCGGCGACCGGCTGGCTGGTGCGCTTCGACCCCGCACAGGTGGCGCTGGCGGGCTCCGACGTGCGGGTGGCGGGCGTCCTGCGGTACGCGGAGGCCGCGGACCGGACGCTGGAGGTGACCGCGGACCACACCTTCGTCTACGCGCTCAGGCCGGCCGCCCCCCGGAGCGGACAGGCCGGACCCGCGACGGCCGGACCCCCGAAGGCGGACGGCGCCTCGCTGTTCATCGTCCGCCGCGAGGTGCACTTCCGCTTCGGCGCGGAGGACCTGCGGCTGCACCAGGCGCAGGTGACCGTCGCCGATGTGCAGGCCGGGCCGCAGAACTGCACGGCCGACGCGGCGAACCGGCTGCGCCCGCTGCTCGCCGGGCAGCACGCGGCCGACGGCGGCCCGGCCGGCACCGATCCGTACGCCACCGGGCAGCAGGCCCCCGCGCTGTGCGGAACGCTCACCGCCAAGGCCCTGGGGTCGGATTAGGCCAGACCTCGCGGGCCGCCCGGCACGGTCGGGACAGCGGGCCCCAGGTCCGGATCGGGCCCTGCCAGGACACGACTTCGCGGACGCGGTACTAGTCCGCAAGCGGTCCTTCCGTACCACGGGCAGGGCCGTCGTCGGCGCTGCCGTCCGCGCCCTGCCCGCCCTTCCCGGCACCGCCCGCTCCGCCGCCGGTGAACTTCCCGCGCAGCTTCCCGCCCAGGTCGCCCGCGCCGCCCGCGATGTCGCCGACCAGCTTCATCAGCGGGTCCTTGCTCGTGCGCACCGTGTCGGCGTAGTGCGAAGCGGACTCGCGGAAGGACTCGCCGACCGACGCGTCCTTGTCCTCGTCGCGCCGGGGGTAGTGCCCGTCCATGATCCGCTGGAAGTCCCGGCTCTCCGCCCACTTCTTCAGCTCGGCGGCGCGCACGGTGGTGAACGGGTGGCTGCGCGGCAGTACGTTCAAGATCTTGAGCACCGAGTCGCGCAGGTCACCGCCCGCCTCGTACTCCTCGGCCTGCTCCAGGAACGCGTCGACGTTCATCTCGTGCAGATGGTTGCCACCGGCGATCTTCATCAGGCCGCGCATCGACGCCCGGAGGTCCTGGCCCACGAGCAGCCCCGCCCGGTCCGCGGACAGCTCCGACTTGCGGAACCACTCGCGCAGCCCCGTCACCAGCGCCATGATCGCCACATTCCCCAGCGGGATCCAGGCGACCTTCAGCGCGATGCTCGTGAGGAAGAGCAGGATCGTGCGGTACACCGCGTGGCCGGAGAGCGCGTGCCCCGTCTCATGGCCGACGACCGCACGCATCTCCTCCTCGTCGAGGAGCTCGACCAGACCCGTGGTGACCACGATGATCGGCTCCTCCAGACCGATGCACATGGCGTTGGGCTGGGGGTTCTGCGTGACGTACATGGCGGGGACCTTCTCCAGGTCCAGGATGTAACAGGCGTCGCGCAGCATGACGTTGAGGTGCGCGAACTGGGCGTCGCTCACCCGCACCGAGTCGGAGAGGAAGAGGAGGCGCAGGCTCCGCTCGGGCAGCAGTCCGCTGAGCGCCTTGAGGACGGTGTCGAAACCGGTGAGCTTGCGCAGCGCCACCAGGGCCGACCGGTCCGCCGGATGCTCGTACGCCCGTGAGGAGATGCCCTCGAAGCGCCTGCGCTTCCTGCCCGGCACGTTCTCGTGACTGTTCTCGTGACCGCTGTCTGTCATGAATGTCCCCCTGCCTTCCGTCTTCGAGCTCTGCTCGTCCCCCTGGCGGGCCCCAGCGTATGCGGTGGGGCTACCGTGTGGCGGGGGTCCTACACCGAGAAGGAGCGCACCCGTCATGCCGGACGCGACCACACTGCTCGCCGCTGCCACGAACCAGCAGGGGCCGGGCGACACCTTGCGGGTCCTGCTGGTCGTCCTGCTTGTCGGGGCTGTCCTGCTCGCCTGGTTTCTCCTGCGCGGATATCGCGACAACGACTGAGTCGGCGTGAGCGTGCCCAGCGGGCCCGCATACGATGTCGGCGAAGTCCCCGCTCCGACTCCCGGATAGGTCCTGCTGACCATGAGCCTCCACAGCACCACTGCCAGCCTCGCCACTCTCGCCTCCGAGAGCGGACACGGCGGTAACCACGAAAGCCTCAGCCCCTACCTCACCGGTGGCGGCGCGCTCTTCGCGCTCCTGCTGCTGCTGTGGATCACCACCCGCTTCAACCGCGACCGCTGACCCGGGGCGCAGACGGGTAGGTGGCGGCCCAGTAGGGTCTGCACGCATGGGAGAGCAGAAGAGGCGTCTCGGCGTGATGGGCGGGACATTCGACCCGATCCACCACGGGCACCTGGTGGCCGCCAGTGAGGTGGCCGCTCAGTTCCAGCTGGACGAGGTCGTGTTCGTACCGACCGGGCAGCCCTGGCAGAAGAGCCACCGGGTCGTCTCACCGGCCGAGGACCGCTACCTGATGACGGTCATCGCGACCGCGTCCAACCCGCAGTTCTCGGTCAGCCGCATCGACATCGACCGCGGCGGGCCGACGTACACCATCGACACCCTGCGGGATCTGCACGACCTCAACGTCGACGCGGATCTCTTCTTCATCACCGGTGCCGACGCGCTCTCCCAGATCCTCACCTGGCGGAACGCCGAAGAGCTTTTCGCACTCTCCCACTTCATCGGCGTCACCAGGCCGGGCCATGTCCTGACGGACGACGGCCTGCCGGAGGGCGGCGTCTCCCTGGTGGAGGTCCCCGCCCTGGCGATCTCGTCGACCGACTGCCGCGCCCGGGTCGAGCAGGGCGACCCGGTCTGGTATCTGGTTCCGGACGGTGTGGTGCGCTACATCGACAAGCGCCAGCTGTACCGCGGCGAATGAGCCGTGGAGAGGGGCACCGTTGAACGACCGACAGAACCCGTACGTTCAGTACGACCAGTACGGGCAGCCGATGCAGCTCGTCGGGTACGACGAGTACGGGCAGCCGGTGTACCAGCAGGTGCAGCCGCAGCAGAATCAGCAGAACCATCAGCCTCAGCAGTCCCAGCAGTCCCAGCACCCTGAGCAGCAGTACGACCCGTACGGCCGGCAGCACCAGCAGGCCCCGGGGTACGGATACGACCCGTACGCGCAGCAGCAGCCCCCGCCCGCGCCGTACCAGAGCCAGGGCCACGGCCAGGGACACGGGCAGAGCCAGGGTTACGACTACGACACCGGGCAGACCGGGCAGCAGCCCGCGGTGGACACCGCCCAGCAGTGGATCCCGCAGCAGAGCCAGGCACCGCAGGCACAGTCCCCACGGACACAGCCCTCGCAGGCCCAGCCCCCGCAAGCCCAGTCCCCGCAGCCCCAGACGCCGCGGCAGCCCGAGCAGCCGCAGCGGGCCGTTCCGGGCCAGCGCCGCTCCGCGCCGGGCGACGACGAGTACCGGACCGAGCAGTTCTCCTTCATCGAGGAGCCCGACGAGGACTCCGAAGACGTCATCGACTGGCTGAAGTTCACCGAGAGCCGCACCGAACGGCGCGAGGAGGCCAGGCGCCGGGGACGTACTCGCGTCGTGTCACTGGTCGTCGTGCTGGCGCTCGTCGTCGTGGGCGGTGTCGGCTATCTCTGGTACGCGGGCAAACTGCCCGGGATCTCCGGATCCGGCGACGGCAGTGCCACGGCCTCCGGGGCGCAGCAGCGCAACGCGATCGTGGTGCATCTGCACAACACGAAGAGCGGCGGCACATCGACCGCGCTACTCGTCGACAACGTCACCACCGGCAAGGGCACCACGCTCCTGCTGCCCAACTCCCTTGCCGTGTCGAACGATGACGGCATGGCGACCACGCTCGGCAAGTCCGTGGACGACGACGGCTCCGACGGCACCAGGGACGCGCTGGACACCCTCCTCGGAGCCAAGATCGGCGGCACCTGGCGGCTCGACACCCCGTATCTGGAGAACCTGGTCGAGCTGATCGGCAATATCGACATCGACACCGACATCGACGTACCGGACACCAAGAAGGGCGCCGAGCCGCTGGTGCACCGCGGCAAGGACCAGACGCTCAGCGGTCAGATGGCGGTCGCCTACTCCACCTACCGCGCGCCCGGCGAGCCCGAGGCGAAGCAGCTGGAGCGGTTCGGGCAGGTCATGCAGGGCGTCCTGAAGAAGATCTCGGACGATCCGCAGGCCGCGACGGCCACCGTGAAGAACCTGGCCCAGATCCTTGACCCGTCCCTGACCGACAAGGACCTGGGCGTGTCCCTGGCCAAACTCGCCGCACACGCGAAGAAGGGCGACTACAGCACGGAGCTGCTGCCCGTACGGAGCGACGGCACGGTCAGTCCGCAGGCGAGCGCCAGTGTGGTCAAGGACGTCCTCGGCGGTTCGGTGAAGGCACCCGACCAGGGCGGTGCCGTGAGCGTGGGGATCAGCAACGCCAGCGGCCGGCCGGCCGCGACGGAGAGCGCCAGGATCGCCCTCGTCAACGGCGGCTACTCGGTCGCGGTCGGCGGAACCACGAGCGCCACCGCGTCGTCGCAGGTCAGCTATAGCGACCCGGCACAGAAGGCCAAGGCGGATGAAGTGGCGAAGACGCTGGGGCTGCCGGCCGGATCGGTCCACAAGGGCAAGGCCGCCGGGAACGCGGACGTCACCGTGGTGCTGGGACAGGACTACAAGATCACCTGAGGTCTGAGGCCCGCAGGGGGCTGTCAGCCGGTGGGCGGTCATAAGAATTGCGGGACCGTCGGCGGTCCGTGAGACCCTTGGGTACTCCACGACCGCCGACGAAAGCCTGCCAGTGACCGCCACGGACCGTTCCATCGAGCTCATCAACGCCGCCGCTCAGGCGGCCGCCGACCGGCTCGCGCACGACATCACCGCGTACGACGTCAGCGATGTGCTGTCGATCACCGACGCCTTCCTGCTCGCTTCGGCGCCCAACGACCGCCAGGTCAAGTCGATCGTCGACGAGATCGAGGAGCGGCTGAACAAGCAGCTCGGCGCCAAGCCGGTGCGCCGGGAGGGCGACCGCGACGCCCGCTGGATCCTTCTCGACTACGTCGACATCGTCGTCCACGTCCAGCACAGCGAGGAGCGCGTCTACTACGCGCTGGAGCGCCTCTGGAAGGACTGCCCCGAGATCGACCTGCCCGAGGACGCCGTCAAGACCCGCGGCAAGGGCGAGGAGCACGCCAGGCTCAACGGCATCGACGGCCCCGACGCCGGTACGGACGCCGACCTGGACGGTGAGCTGCACTGAACGGCACCAAGGGCGGCCGTGGCCGCCGCATCGTTCTCTTGCGGCACGGCCAGACCGCCTGGAACCTGGAGCGCCGCTTCCAGGGCTCCACGGACATCGAGCTGACCGAGACCGGTGTCGGCCAGGCACGCCGGGCCGCCCGGCTGCTCGCCTCGATGAAGCCCGACGCGATCGTGGCGTCCGACCTCAGCAGGGCGGCGACCACCGCCCGTGAGCTCGGGGCCGTGACCGGCCAGGACATCACGTACGACGCCGCCCTGCGCGAGACGTACGCGGGCAGCTGGCAGGGGCTCACGCACGACGAGATCATGGCCCGCTTCGGCGAGCAGTACGCCGCGTGGAAGCGCGGTGAGCCCGTGCGGCGCGGCGGCGGCGAACTGGAGTCCGAGGTCGCTGACCGGGCCGCCCCGGTGGTCCTCGGGCACGCCGACGCGCTGCCCGACGACGGGACGCTCGTCGTCGTCAGCCACGGTGGCACCATCCGCACCACCATCGGCCGGCTCCTCGGTCTGGAGTCGCGCCACTGGGAGAGCCTGGGCGGGCTCTCCAACTGCTGCTGGTCGGTCCTGGGCGAGGGCGCCCGCGGCTGGCGGCTGCTGGAGCACAACGCAGGGACCCTCCCCGAGCCGGTCCTCGGCGACGACGACTGAGCACCCCGCAAGGGGCGTCCGGGCGGATTTCACTTTCCGGCTGGTCGCAGGCTAAAGTTCTTCTTGTTCGCGCCGCAGGACGCAGAGAATGCAGCGAGCGAAGCGAACAGCGGGGCTATAGCTCAGTTGGTAGAGCGCCTGCATGGCATGCAGGAGGTCAGGAGTTCAATTCTCCTTAGCTCCACAGTCGGAAGCTCCGGATTCGGAGCAAGGAGAAATCCCGTCCCCATCAGGGGGCGGGATTTTTCGTCCGCCCGCCCGGCCCCCGCCTGTCCGTCCGTCCGACGTCGCCGCCCCTCTTGCGGGGCCATGGCAGAATCGGAGCGCCGGAGGGACGCCGGCCCTGAGGGAGGGGAGAGCGCGATGCCCGCGAGCATGCTCGATCGCGTTCACGCCCTGGCCGACGGGGCGAAGGCCCGCACTCGCCCCCACCGCGGGGACCCGCTCAACTGCCCCTCGCCTTCCGTCCGTCCGGCCTGTCCCGACTGCCCGCCCCGCGGCCACAGCTGGAGCTGACTGATGGGTGCACACAGGAGGAAATGCGACTGGTGCGGCAGTGGTACGCCCATCGTCAGGGACATGGATCCGGTCAACGCCGACTACCAGTACTGGTGCGAGGAGTGCGCGCGGGCGCTGATCATAAAGGGCGACCCGATCGAGACCTACCGTGAGCTGGAGGGGGAGCCGATCTACGGCCGGCTCCTGGAGGAGCACTGCACGCTCAAGCGGTTCTACTCCTTCGCCACCGCCTGACCGCGGAACGGATTTGGCGGAGCAACGGGGTACCGGTAATGTTGGCGGAGCCGAGGGGGCAACCCCGCAGAACGGCGGACAGCACGGGGCTATAGCTCAGTTGGTAGAGCGCCTGCATGGCATGCAGGAGGTCAGGAGTTCAATTCTCCTTAGCTCCACAGTGAGATCTCTTACGAGGTCGTCGGAAGCGGGTCACCCGGATCGGGTGGCCCGCTTCTGTGTGTGCGTACGGCTGTCTTCGTCCGTCCGGCTCGGCTGTGTGCGCGCGGCCCGCTCCGTGCGGCCGACGCCGCAGCCAGGTGCCCGCAGCCGGGCGTCCGCGCGGGCCGTACGGTGCCTGCGGTACCCTGACGCCATGCGTGCCGTACGCCTCCTGCTTAGTGAGCCGCGCTGATCAGTCCCGACCGATGAAGTGTCCCGGTCGGCATCAGCGCGGCGTCCCCTCCTGTGCGAGGGGCTTTTTCGTTTGGTGCCACAGGCACCACAGCCATGAGGATCGCGGGCAGAGACGACCGATGGAGCTTTGAGGATCATGACCGAGACGAATTCTTCCCCCGCTGTCGCGAGCGCGGGAGGGCCCTCATCCGAGGTGGCCGCGGCGCACCGTTACACCGCCGCCATGGCCGCCGACATCGAGGCACGCTGGCAGGACTTCTGGGACGCCGACGGCACGTACGACGCACCGAACCCGACGGGTGACCTGGCGGGCGACCCGGCCATGGCGGCCAGGCCCAAGAAGTTCATCATGGACATGTTCCCGTACCCCTCGGGCACCGGCCTGCACGTCGGCCACCCGCTGGGCTACATCGCCACGGACGTCTACGCCAGGCACCAGCGCATGACCGGCCACAACGTCCTGCACACCCTGGGTTTCGACGCCTTCGGGCTGCCGGCCGAGCAGTTCGCCGTACAGACCGGCACCCATCCGCGGGCCTCCACCGAGGCCAACATGGAGAACATGAAGGCCCAGCTGCGCAGGCTGGGACTGGGCCACGACAAGCGCAGGTCGTTCGCGACGATCGACCCCGAGTACTACAAGTGGACCCAGTGGATCTTCCTGCAGATCTTCAACTCCTGGTACGACCAGGACGCGCAGAAGGCCCGCCCGATCGCCGAGCTGGCCGCCCAGTTCGAGAGCGGTGAGCGCCCGGTCCCCGGCGGCCGTGCGTGGAGCGCGCTGGACGCGGTGGCCCGCGCCGACCTGCTGAGCGAGTACCGGCTGGCGTACGCGTCGGACGCCCCGGTCAACTGGTGCCCCGGCCTGGGCACCGTCCTGGCCAACGAGGAAGTGACCGCCGACGGCCGCTCCGAGCGCGGCAACTTCCCCGTCTTCAAGGCGAAGCTGCGCCAGTGGAACATGCGCATCACCGCGTACGCGGACCGGCTGCTGTCCGACCTGGACGCGCTGGACTGGCCCGAGGCGATCAAGCTGCAGCAGCGGAACTGGATCGGCCGCTCCGAGGGCGCCCGCGTGGACTTCGCGGTCGGCGGTGACCCCCGTCCGATCACGGTCTTCACCACCCGCCAGGACACCCTGTTCGGCGCGACCTACATGGTGCTGGCGCCCGAGCACGAGCTGATCTCCGGCGAGAAGCCGATCGTCCCGGACGCCTGGCCCGAGGGCACACACGACGTGTGGACCGGCGGCCACGCGACCCCCGGCGAGGCCGTCGCCGCGTACCGCGCCTTCGCCGCGTCGAAGTCCGACGTCGAGCGGCAGGCCGACGCGAAGGAGAAGACCGGCGTCTTCACCGGTGTGTACGCGATCAACCCGGTCAGCGGCGACCAGGTCCCCGTCTTCATCGCCGACTACGTACTGATGGGGTACGGCACCGGCGCGATCATGGCCGTCCCGGCGCACGACAGCCGTGACTTCGCTTTCGCGCGCGCCTTCGAGCTGCCGATGCGCTGTGTCGTCGAACCGTCCGACGACCGCGGCACCGACCCCTCCACCTGGGACGACGCCTTCGGCTCGTACGAGGCGAAGCTGGTCAACTCCACCCACGACGGCATCTCCCTGGACGGCCTGGGCGTCGCCGACGCCAAGGAGCGGATCACCGAGTGGCTGGCCGAGCGCGGCGCCGGCGAGGGCACGGTCAACTTCCGGCTGCGTGACTGGCTGTTCAGCCGCCAGCGCTACTGGGGCGAGCCCTTCCCGATCGTCTACGACGAGGACGGCATCGCGCACCCGCTGCCCGAGTCGATGCTGCCGCTGGAACTGCCCGAGGTGGACGACTACTCGCCGCGCACCTTCGAGCCGGACGACGCGGACACCTCCCCGGAGACCCCGCTGTCCCGCAACGAGGACTGGGTCAACGTCGAGCTGGACCTGGGGCTGGGCGACGGCGTCAGGAAGTACCGCCGCGAGACCAACACCATGCCGAACTGGGCCGGTTCCTGCTGGTACGAGCTGCGCTATCTGGACCCGCACAACAGCGAGAAGCTGGTCGACCCGGCCATCGAGCAGTACTGGATGGGCCCGCGCGAGGGGCAGCCGCACGGTGGCGTCGACCTGTACGTCGGCGGCGCCGAGCACGCGGTACTGCACCTGCTGTACGCGCGGTTCTGGTCCAAGGTGCTGTTCGACCTGGGGCACATCTCGTCGGTCGAGCCGTTCCACAAGCTGTACAACCAGGGCATGATCCAGGCGTTCGTCTACCGCGACAGCCGCGGTATCGCGGTGCCCGCCGCCGAGGTCGAGGAGCGGGACGGCGCGTTCTGGTTCGAGGGCGAGAAGGTCAGCCGCGTCCTGGGCAAGATGGGCAAGTCCCTGAAGAACGCGGTCACTCCGGACGAGATCTGCGCGGAGTACGGCGCGGACACCCTGCGCCTGTACGAGATGGCCATGGGCCCGCTGGACGTCTCACGGCCGTGGGACACCCGCGCGGTGGTCGGCCAGTACCGGCTGCTGCAGCGGCTGTGGCGCAACGTCGTGGACGAGGAGACCGGCGAGGCCGGTGTCAGCGACGCGGAGCCCGGTGAGGAGACGCTGCGCGCGCTGCACAAGGCGATCGACGGCGTCGGCCACGACATGGCGGGGCTGCGGTTCAACACCGCCATCGCCAAGGTCACCGAGCTGAACAACTACCTGACCAAGGCGGGCGGCCCGGTGCCGCGTGCGGTGGCCGAGCAGCTGGTCCTGCTGGTCGCGCCGCTGGCGCCGCACATCGCCGAGGAGCTGTGGCGCAGGCTGGGGCACACCGGGTCCGTGGTGCACCAGGACTTCCCGGTGGCGGACCCGGCGTATGTCGTGGACGAGACCGTGACGTGTGTCGTCCAGGTCAAGGGCAAGGTCAAGGCGCGGCTGGAGATCTCCCCGTCGATCTCGGACGAGGACCTGGAGAAGCTGGCGCTGACGGACCCGGGTGTGGTCGCGGCGCTGGGCGGGGCCGGGATCCGCAAGGTGATCGTGCGGGCGCCGAAGCTGGTGAACATCGTTCCGGCCTGATCGGCGCTGATCTGATCCGGTCCGGTCCGACACGGCCTGGTCCGGTCCGACACGGCCTGGTCCGGTCCGACATGGCCTGATCCGGTCCGACATGGCCTGATCGGGGCTGAACGGGCCTGATCGGGACGGGAGGCCCCGGGGTTTCCCCTACGGGCAGGTTGGGGGTTCTGATGGAACCCTCAGCCTGCCCTTTCCGTTTACCGTGGAGGTACCGAGTCCGACAACCGAGGGACGCTCCATGGAAGCCGTGATCCTGATCCTGGTGCTGCTGTTCCTCGTCTTCCTCGGCGTGGGGGCGTACGCGGCGGTCAGGGTGGTGGGAGCCGCGAGGCGGAGCGTGGACCGGACGATCTCGCAGGCCCGGCGCACCGTCGAGGACACCGCGCTGCGCGCGAAGAGCTACGGCCAGCCGGGCGCCGCCGGCGAGCTGGCGCAGCTGAGGCTCTCGCTGCGCACGTCGATGCGGGCCACTCAGGACGCCCTGCACGCGGGCGTGGCCGAGGACGAGTCGCTGCGCGAGACGCTGAGTCTCTTCGAGCGGCTCAGCGCGCACGGCCTGGAGCTGGACGCGGAGCTGCGGCGGCTGGAGCGGGAGCCGGACAAGACCGGGCTCGGGCAGCGGCTGCCGGCCCTCCGGGAGCGTACGGAGCAGATCACGCACTCGGCGGACGCGCTGCGCTGGGCGGCCCGGGACCGGGCGCGGAAGTTCGCCGACGACGATCTGATCGCGCTGAACGAGCAGATCGATGTGGAGGCGGGGGCGCTGCGGCACTGGACGACACCGGCGGCCGACGGGCGTCCCCAGGCGCAGCAGCGACAGCGGCCGGGGCAGGGGTCAGGGCAGGGGTCGGGGCAGACGCAGGGGGCCGGTTCCGGTTCGTCGGCTGACGCGGGGCCCTGGTCGTCGGCGGGTGACGGAGCTGCCGACGGGAGCGACGCCGGACACCGGACCGGATCCCAGCCCGGCCCCGAGGCGATCACCGGCAGGGACCCCAACCGGCAGCAGCGTTACCCGTGGCAGAAGGCTGCGCGCCCGGAGAGCACCACCTGAGTGACCGTCGAGAGAGCTTCCGGCACGGGACCGGACACAGGCACGGGCGCGGGCTTCGCCGGTACCGCTGGTTCCACCGGTACTGCAGGTACTGCTGGTTCCTCCGGTACTGCGGGTTCCACTGACGAGGGGTCGCACTGCCGGGTCACCGCGCCTGCGGGTAATCTCCGGCTCATGTCCCGCCATGTCGCGATCGTGACCGATTCCACGGCCTACCTGCCGCCGCAGACGTTGGCGCGGCACCACATCACAGCGGTGCCGCTGACCGTGGTCCTCGGCGACCGCGCTCTGGAGGACGGTACGGAGACCTCGGCCCGCGCCCTGGCGCTGGCCCTGCAGAAGCGGCGTTCGGTGACCACGTCCCGGCCCGCCCCGGAGATGTTCGCCGCCACCTACCGGGCGGCAGCCGACGCGGGTGCGAGTGGAATCGTCTCGCTCCATCTGTCGTCCGAGCTCTCCGGCACGTACGACGCCGCCGTGCTGGCGGCGCGGGACGCACCCGTCCCGGTCCGCGTGGTCGACACCGGCATGGTCGCCATGGCCCTCGGCTTCTGCGCGCTCTCGGCGGCCGGGACCGCGGGGTCGGGCGGCTCGCTGGAGGAGGCAGTGGCGGCCGCGGAGAAGTGCGCCGGGGGGATGTCCGCGTACTTCTACGTGGACACGCTGGACTATCTGCGCCGCGGAGGCCGGATCGGCACCGCACAGGCACTGCTCGGCTCGGCCCTCGCGGTGAAGCCGCTGCTGCAACTCGACGGTGGCCGCATCGAGATGCTGGAGAAGGTACGGACGGCATCGAAGGCCATCGCCCGGCTGGAGGAGATCGCCGCCGACCGGGTGGGGGACGGTCAGGTGGACATCGCGGTGCACCATCTGGCGGCGCCCGAGAGGGCCGCCGCGCTCGCCGAGCGACTGCGGGAACGCGTTCCGGGGCTTGTGGACCTGCACGTCAGCGAGGTCGGCGCGGTCATCGGCGCGCACACGGGCCCTGGGCTGCTCGGGGTCGTGGTCTCGCCCCGTTGAGCGCCCGCTGAGTGGACCTGTGGGGCGGAGCCGCTGAGGGAATCGGCTGTGTGGGCCCGCTGGGCGAACCTGCTGAGTGGGTCTGTCGGGCGGCTCTGCCGAGCGGACCGGAGGCGCTCGTTCGGGTGGCCGGGTTATCCACAAGTCTCGGTGTTTCCACCGAAATTGACCTTGATCAGCAAGGTTGCGCCGACGTCTCTACCGTCTCGTGGCATGACTTCCCGCACGCTCACGTCACGATCCGCGACCAGCGGTCCCGGCCGGGCCCCGGCATCGGACGGCCGCACCCGTTACACCGGTTCGCGCCGCCGTAAGCGGCTCAGGCATTCGCGGACGGTGCTGGATCAGGCGCGGCGCCTCCGCGCGGAGGCGCTCTTCCCGGCGCGGTCGGCTGTTTCGGTAGCCCAAGTGGAGGTGACTGCCCGGGCGGGCAGGCCAGTTGCGCCGGAACGGGTGGGGGAGGGCGGGCGGCCGCTTGGTGGCGCGCCGAGTGGTGGTGTGCTGAGTGGTGGCGCGCCGAGTGGTGGTGCGCCGGGCGGTGATGCGCCGCTTGGTGGTGCGCCCAGCGGTGGCCCGGATCCCGGCCGTACGGGCGCGGTGGTGGCCCGCGCGGGGGAGGCACTGCGGGAGCGGCTGCCGCTCTGGGTACAGGCGCGCTGCGGGCTGACGCCCCGGACGCTCGCCGCTCTCGCGGTCGTGCTCGTCGCGGCGGCGGTTCTCGCCGCCCAGCACTTCTGGGCCGGGCGCCCGCGTTCCGTTCCGGCGCCCGCCGTGGTCAGCGCGGGTCTGCCCGCCGCCGGACCACGGCCCACCGGCGGGGAGCAGCCACCGTCCGGGCCTCACCCGTCCCCGGGACCACCGCTGTCCGCGGGGCCGCTTCCGCCGGGGGCGGGTCCCGCGCGCCCGGGGGCGGCCGCCGCGCGGATCGTCGTCGATGTGAGCGGCAAGGTCCGGCGGCCGGGAATCCAGCGGCTGCCCGCCGGATCGCGGGTGACCGACGCGTTGCGGGCGGCGGGAGGGGTGAAGGACGGCACCGACACCTCCGGGCTCAACCAGGCACGGGTGCTCACGGACGGCGAACAGGTGGTGGTCGGCGGCCCGTCCGTACCGGAGGGCACCGCAGCGGGAGGCGCCGGCGGCGGTACGGGCGGACCCGGTGCCCCCGCCGCGTCCGCCACGGGGCCGGTCAGCCTCAGCAGCGCCACCGTGGAGCAGCTGGACACACTGCCCGGTGTCGGCCCGGTACTGGCGCAGCACATCATCGACTACCGCACGGAGCACGGCGGGTTCACATCCGTCGACGAGCTCCGGCAGGTCACCGGTATCGGCGACCGGCGGTTCTCCGACCTCCAGCCCCTCGTACGGCCATGACACGCGCGGCAGTTCATGCGGCATCCGGCCATCGGCTCGGCGCGGCCGATCCCCGCCAGGAGGGCCCCGCCGACCTGCGGCTGGTGGCGCCCGCCCTGGCGGCCTGGGCTGCGGCGGCCCTGTCCGTCGCGGTACCGGGGTGGTGGGCCTTCTGCGCCACCGCGGTCTGTCTCGGCACGGCGGCGGTGGTGATGGCAGTGGCATCGGCCCGTGCATCGGGGCGCCCGTGTGGTGTCGCCGGAGGGGGACCCGGCCGGCCCGGACGGTGGCTGAATGCGACAGCGGTGGCCGCCGCCCTGCTGTGCGCCGCAGCCGGGGCCGCGTCCGGCGGGCTGAACGCGGCGGACGTCCGGCGCGGGCCCGTACCCGAGTTGGCACGTCAGTCGGCCCGGGTCACGGTGGAGTTGACCGTCACATCCGATCCCCGCCCGACGCGCCCCCGGATCCGTGGCGATCACGCGACCCGCGCATCCGTCGTCCTCGACGCCGATGTGACCCGCGTGCGGGCCCCGGACGGTACGACGTCCACCGTTCGCACGCCCGTCCTGGTGATCGCGCACTCGGCGGAGTGGCAACGGCTGCTGCCGACCACACGGCTGCGGCTGAGCGCCCGTCCGCAACCGCCGCTCTCCGGCGACCACCGCATCGCGGCGGTGCTCAGCGCGGAAGGCAGCCGGCCACCTCAGGTCATCGGTGCGCCGACCGGAGTGCAGCGTCTGGCGGGACACCTGCGCGCCGGACTGCGCGAAGCGAGCGAAGGGCTGGCCCCGGACGCACGGGCGCTGCTCCCCGGGCTGGTGGTGGGTGACACCTCCCGGGTCCCGCCCGACCTCTCCGACGCCTTCAGGACCACCGATCTCACCCATCTGCTTGCGGTGTCCGGCAGCAACCTCACCCTGGTCCTGGCTCTGCTGATCGGGCCGCCGGGCACCGCGCTGCGGGCGGAGAGGGGCGGACTCGCGCCGCGGCTCGGGATCCCGCTGCGGACGACGGCCGTGCTGGGCGGGGCTCTCACACTGGCCTTCGTGATCGTGTGCAGACCGGACCCGAGCGTGCTGCGGGCTGCCGCCTGCGGGCTGGTCACCCTGCTCGCGATCGGCACCGGCCGCCGCAGATCGCTGGTCCCCGCGCTGGCCGCCGCGGTCCTGCTGCTGGTGCTGTACGACCCCTGGCTGGCCCGCAGTTACGGCTTTCTGCTCTCCGTCCTCGCCACCGGTGCCCTGCTCACGGTCGGCCCGCGCTGGAGTGCCGCACTACGGCGGCGCGGGGTGCCGCCGAGGCTCGCCGAGGTCGTCGCTGCCGCAGCCGCCGCACAGGCGGTGTGCGCGCCCGTGATCGTCCTGCTGGCGTCCCGTGTCGGGCTGGTGGCCATCCCCTGCAATCTGCTCGCCGAGCTCGCGGTGGGACCCGCGACGGTTCTCGGCTTCGCCGCCCTCGGCGTGGCTCCACTGTGGGGCGCGGCCGCCACCGTGCTGGCCCACTGTGCCGGGTGGCCGGCCGGCTGGATCGCGGCCGTCGCCCGACGGGGCGCCGCACTGCCCGGCGCGGAGATCGACTGGCCCGGCGGATGGCCCGGCGCGCTGTTGCTCGCCGCGGTCACCGTCGTCCTCGTAACGGCCGCCCGCAGAGTGCACCGCCACCCCTGGGCCGGCGCGGCCTGTGTCCTCCTGCTGCTGCTCCTGGTCGTCCGGCCCGCTCCGCTCACCCGGGTCGTCACGGGCTGGCCGCCGCCCGGGTGGAAGTACGCGATGTGCGACGTGGGACAGGGCGACGCGACGGTGCTCGCGACCGGCGCGGGGACGGCCGTCGTGATCGACACGGGCCCTGACCCCCGCCTCGTCGACCGTTGCCTCCGGGCCCTCGGCGTGACCCGCATCCCGTTGCTCCTCCTCACTCACTTCCATGCCGATCACGTTGCCGGTCTGCCCGGCGTGCTGCGCGGCCGGACCGTCGGCGCGATCGAGACGACCAATCTCCAGGACCCACCGGACCAGAGCGCGTCCGTACGGCGGGAGGCAGCGGCGGCGCGGATCCCTCTCGTCCGGGCGGGACCGGGGGAGCAGCGCCGTATCGGACAGCTGAGCTGGCAGGTGTTGTGGCCACCCGCAGCGCCGGTGCCCGTCGCCGACGGGCCGAACGACGCCAGTGTCACCCTGCTGGTGCGCACCGCGGGCCTGACCCTGCTGCTGCCGGGCGATCTCGAACCGCCCGCCCAGCAGGCACTGTTGCGGGCCTACCCGGCGCTCCCGCCGGTGGACGTGCTCAAGGTGGCCCACCACGGCTTCACTCGTACCTGCCTACTTGAGAGTTTGGAGCGATCTCGGGACGACGAGGTCAACAGGCTACAGACTGGTGGGCTAGCGATGAGGGGGCGAAATGGCGACCAAGAAGATCCTGACGATCACGCTGGAGATCGAGGTCAATGAAACGGTGACCCGGTACCCACGTCTTGAGGTCACGTACAGCGAAGTGGTCAGAGGTGCCGTCGAGGCGGCGCGGGGCTACATGCCCAAGGACAGCATCCGGCAGATCACCACGCACGCGAGGTGGGAGTACCGCCACTGGGATCCGGACCCGATCACCTATCCGAAGGGCGAGCTCCCGGGGCCGGACCCCTTCGCGCCGGGTTACTTCGAGTGGGAGGGCGAGCCGACCGACCCGGCTTGAAGAAGCCCAAGGAGCCTCTCGCGGACCGGAGCTTCCTGCGGGCCCAATTGACCTATCCCGCCGCTTCACGCGTGACAGAGGTGGCTTCCGCTGTGACGGACCACGTGGACACATGCTCGTCCAGAGCACGGAGGAAGCCGGTAGGGCTTCCTGCCGTCTGGGCCAGCTCGATGAGACCTTCGAGGAATTCGTACGCTTCAAGATCATTCAGGTCGTTCATCCACGGGAACGTGCTGCTCTGCATGAGGAGTGCTCCTTCCAGACCTTGCGGATCCGAATAGTAAGGGGCCCCGGTCTTCAACGACCGGGGCCCCTCCTCACCTCGCCGGGCTGGGGGAGCCTTGCCCTTATGGCTCACCCGACGAGGGAGTCTGTGGCGCTCCTAGAACTCGGCCCGGTCCCTCAAGGGCACGGTGACCGTCAACTGGCCACCATTACGGTTCTGCCACTGATCAGGGCCGTTCACAGCGCGGAGGATGTAGACCGTGCCCCACTGGACGTCAGTGACGATGCCCTCGCGGCGGGCGTCCTCGTCGCGGACCTGATCACCCACCCAGGGCATCCCGTCCTTCACGAGGTGACCTCCAGCTCTGCCCAGACCTGCTTGCCCCAGCGGTACAGGTCGGTGCCCCACCGGTGCGAGAAGCCGTCCACCAGGACAAGACCACGGCCGTGGATCTGGTCGCCGTCGGAGTCCGTCCGCAGCATCGGGAGGACCTTCGAGCGGTCGACGACTCCAAGTCGGACGAGAGAGGGGGTGGGCTGGGAGACCATGACGCGGATCGATGCAAGGCGAGAATGCACCACCGCATTGGAGACCAGCTCCGAGATGATCAGTGTCCCCGGCTCAATCATGTCCTGCTCCAACCCCCAAGCGGCCATGGCGGTACGTACGAGTCTGCGGGCGGTGGCCGCGCTCTCCGGCTCGCGAGGGAGCGTCTGGGAGTATCCGGGGTGCCCCGTAGGGCGCGGCGTAGCGGTCACAGTCATCAGGACCTCGGTGGGTGTGTGATCTACCTGGGGTGGCCCTCAGGTAGCGACGGCCTCGATTCAGTCAACGACTTTCCGCTCGCTCGCAGGAGGAAAAATCCGCCCAGCGTGCATACGGCTCGACCGGAAATTTCTGACGCTCTCTCCTCACTGATTGAGGTGTGAGTGGCTACCGTGAGTGTGTGCAGGCCAATGAGCGACTCAGCAGCGCCATGCAGGAGAGCGGTTTGACCCAGGCCGAGTTGGCCGACGCGGTGAACGCTCGCCTCATCTGCGATGGGCACGAGGGCACGGTCAGCGACCGGACGATCCGCAACTGGCTGACCGGAAAAACCAGATGGCCCCACCCCCGCCAGCGCGAGGCGTTGCAGGCAGTATTCGGCTGTGAGGCCGAGGAACTGGGGTTCAGTCGGCCGGCCCGATGTCCAAGTCCCGTTAGTGAACCGGAGTCATCCGTGAGGCGCAGGTACTTCCTCACTGCCACGACCAGCGCCGTGGTGACCCCCTTCGTAGGGGCACTGCCCCAGGTCGGCTCCTCTGATGTGATCCGGCTCCGCAGTGGGCTGGACGCGCTGACAGCCCTGGACGCCTCCAGAGGCGGGCATGAGGCCCTGGAGCGGGCCGCACTCGCCGGTGCTGCTGAAGCGCTGGACCTCCAGAAGCGGGCCGCCTCTCAGCGCCTCCGGCAGCGTCTCTTCAGCGTGGCCGCGAACTACACCGCGTCGGCGGCGTGGTCGGCTGTGGATGCCCGCCAGAGCGACCGCGCGCATTCTCACCTGAACCGGGCCCTGTACTTGGCAGGTATGGGCAAAGACCCGGTGGCGGAGCTGCGGGTGTGGAACTCGCACGCCATGCTTGCGGTCCATCGCGGGGAGTACTCGCAAGCCGTGGACGCTGGCCAGGCCGCGCAGGCGACTGCCGTCACGCGTCGCGATCCGCTGTTCGCTTCCCTGGCGCACGCGCGGACAGCTGTCGGGCATTCCATGGTCGGGGACCGTCGGGGCGCCCTGCGGTCACTGGGCCACGCGGAAGAGGCGATGGTGAAGTCGGCCACGGATGAGTCCCGGCCGTCGTGGGTCGCGTTCTACGGCCCGGCGGAACTACTGGCCATCACCGCCATCGTCCGGGATGACATCGGGGATGCTGTGGGCGCTGAGGCGGCCTCACACCGGGCCCTGGCGGCCATCCCGCAGCAGTTCCGGCGGAACCGGGCCCTGGCCACCCTTCAGCTTGCCCTCACACAGCTCCACCAGCGGGACATCGACCAGGCGTGCTCCACGGCGGCGCACGTGTTCGCGCTGATGGAGGGGAGTCCGTTGCCCGGCCGGATGCGTTCGTTCCTCGGGGATTTCCACCGAGATTTGATCACGCTAGCGCCGGACTCCGGTACTGCGCTTGAGTGGGAGGATCGCTACCGATCAGAATGGAGCCAGGCCCGATGAACTCCACTTTGGAGCTGCGCCACTACGGCCACGACGACCTGTCGGAGATCCGGCAGACGCTGATAGACGTCCATGCGGACGTCCACGCCGACCGGATGGCGGACGACGATTTCCGGAAGAAGTTCCCCTGGTTCGTGGACCACTGGGGCGGAAACCCCGGCTTCTCCTGCGTGATCGCGTACGACGGCTCGGAGGTGGTGGGCTTCACCTATGGCGCCCCCGGCGCAGAGGGCCGCGAGTGGTGGCGGGAGCACCTGGATCCGGCGCCGGAGAAGGTGCGCACGTTTCACTTCTCGGAGCTGATGGTGCGCGAGCGGTGGCGGAAGACGGGCGTGGCTGAGCGGCTGCACCGAGCGCTGATGGACGCCAGGGACGAAGACTTGGCGTCGCTGCTCGTGGACGTGACACACCCGAAGGTGGAGGCCCTGTACGAGTCCTGGGGCTACCGGAGGGTCGGGGAGGACCAGCCG
The DNA here is from genome assembly GCF_041433995.1 of Streptomyces sp. NBC_00466. Classification (NCBI taxonomy): domain Bacteria; kingdom Bacillati; phylum Actinomycetota; class Actinomycetes; order Kitasatosporales; family Streptomycetaceae; genus Streptomyces; species Streptomyces sp. NBC_00466. The sequence goes on from NZ_CP107896.1 coordinate 4,871,878, forward strand.
TTCCCCGACTCCCCCGTCTACGCCGTCATGCTCGTGGAGCTGCCGTTGACGTAGGTCAAGCCGGGGGATGGCCTTCGTCTTCCAGCGCCCTGCGTGCTGCTTTGGCGAAGGCGTCCAGCCGTGCTTCGAGTAGACGCCCTTGGTTGGCGGGGTGCCCTTCGAGGCGGCCGTGTGCGAGTTCGTTTCGGAGATTCCTGACCTCGTCGGCGAAAATGCCTGCTGACAGAGCGACGACGTCCGGTCCTGCTATGGCCACGGTGGAGCGCCACTTGCGGATGTTGCTCTGAAGGTCCTCATATTGCGTCAAAAACTCGTCCCGCCCAACGTGGAGCGCGTCTACCAGCTCCTGGCCAGCCGCTACGAACTCTGCGTACGCCTGGGAGCGCGGCCCCCTCCTCTCGGTCAGGCTCTCAAATCGGCGCTGACGAGCGGCCTCTGACTCCTGGGAACCGAGCTGAAGGCGTGCCGTTCGGAGACCGAACATGCCTGTACCGAGGGCCGTAAACCCGGTCAGTCCGCCACCGATTGCCGCACCCAGGACGGCTGCTACTCCTGCATCCACACAGCGATTCTTGCCCAGGCTCTGCGGAGCCGCAGGCCAACCCCGAAACGCAACAGTGCGCCCCTTCCTGGCATCAACCAGGAAGGGGCGCAATGGTGTTCGTGATGTCAGCCCTTGGGGACCTTCAGGGCTGACCAGGAGGAGGGGCCCGGAGGCCACTTGGCAGCGGAGCCGGTGTAGCCCAGCTTGCGCTGGAAGGCCTCGTAAGAGGCGATGTCGCCGGAGCCGATGGTGTCCTTGCCCGCAGAGGACGTGTACCGGTTGCAGCCGACGGCCACCAAGCGGTCATGCATCCGGCTCACGATCGGGCTCTTACGGCCCACAGAGAACCAGGAGGATCCCGGGAAGAGCTCGTACTGCTTCGCCGGGGGACCTGAGGGCTTCTTGACGGGGAAGGAGGGCCAGGTGCCAGGGTCCGTGTGCTCATTCTCTGGGACGTGGGCATGGGCGTACCAGCCGCCCTTCTTCTCCCAGGTGGACTCGGAGCGGTTGCCGGTGAACGAGGTGGGCTTGCCCATGGGCCAGGCGTCCGGGACGCCCCAGGAGGCCACCCACGCGTGCATCTCGTCCCAGCCCTTGCAGGGCGTGTCCTCCAGGGACTCGTACACCTTGCCGCCCACTCGGCACCAGGGGAAGAAGAGCGCCTCGATCTGGATGACGACTGAGCCGGCCCGGTTGGTCCGGGTCCCTCCGGCGCTGTCCACCAGGGACAGGGAGCGGGAGTTCGCCGGGAAGAACTGGACGACCTTGCCGGTGAACGGGTCCCACAGGAGATGCGGAGCGACGGCCCGGCCGGAGGCGTTCGAGCCGAAGTAGGTCCGGAGGCTGGCGTACGGGACGAGGTCCTGGGGCTTGGTCTTCGTGGCGTTCTTGTCCCAGGTGATGTGGGCGATCGCCTTGGCGGGTCCACCGTCAGTGGGGGCGGTGTTGCCAACCGACAGGTGCTCAGCTCCGGGCATCCAGAGATCGGTCATGGAGTGTCTCCTCGGGGGTCTGGCGGCATGAAGAAGCCCCCTCGCGGCTGGGCGGGAGGGGGCGGGAGAACGGGTCTCATGAGACCGAGGGGAGCTTCCGCTAGGGGTGCTCCCGCCGGTACGCGGCGTACGAGATCAGGCGGACAAGGAGGAGGGCGTCGATCGCCGTCAGGAGACCGATCGAGATCACCATGTCCCACCAGGTCTGGCTGGGGTGGCCACCGCGGATTCCGAGGAGCGCGAGAGAACGTGCGTACCAGAGGCCCACGATGATGACCCACCATGAGGCGTTGATCTCGGTGACCCGGAAGAACCGCCGGGGACGGTGCAGGATCAGGAACCCGACCGATGCGGCCAGGCCGGTGCCCAGGAGGACGAACAGGGCGAGCGAGTAGAGCATGAGTCCCTCCCTACGATCGGCCGTCACTGAGGCGGCCGAGGACGATGCCCTCGATGAAGTCGGAGTAAGCGTTGGCCCGGTTGTGGGCCTTGAGCTGCTCAGTTACCCGGCGGCTCTCTTTGAACTGGGCCTCGGAGTCGGGGGTCCGGGCCTGCGCTTCCATGAGGGAGTTCTCGGCGTCCCTCTTCGCGGTCTCCGACTCCGGAGACACCGTGCTGCGTCGGGTGAAGAGCCACATCTCAGGCGCTCCCCGAAATGCTCTGGGGCCGGTGACCGAACTCTTCGAGGAGCTTGACCATCGCCCGGCCCTGTTCGTTGGCGACGTCAGCACTGGCCTGGGCAGCCGCGAGTTGCTGAAGCGTGACCTGGTGGGCCTCTCGCTCCTTCTCGAATGCGTCGCGCCAGTTGTCCCTCTCGCGGGATAGGGCGTCCAGTACGTACTTCGGCGCAATGACGCCCAGGATCAGCAAGACGACGATCAGGCCGACGACTCCGTACTGGACGAACTTGCCGAGCAGGCTGCCGATGTCAGGACCTGAATCTGCCTCCTGGGCCATGGCGAAGACTCTGTGCAGGTCCACACGACCTCCTTGCGTGGGTGGGCGCAGGAGGATCCGGCGCGGGTCTGAACATGCGAAAGCCCCGGCTGGGGAGCCGGGGCCTCGATGGGTGGTGATCGACTGGATCAGTCCTCAGTCAGGGACTTCTTCCTCTTCTTCTGGGTGGAGGTGCCAGAGGAACTCCTCGACGTCGCTCATCAACCGCTCCCCCGCTTCGTTCACCAGCGGAATGCTGTGCGGTATCCCGGCTGCTTGCATCTCGTGCGCCGTCAACGTGAATCGGCATACAAGGCAAATGAAGCTCTCGGGGATGGAGTGTCCAGGTTCCCCTACCCTAACGAGAACCGGTGGTCCAGCCGTGATGAGGGCCTGGTTGCCACAGGCAGGACAGGGCCAAGGGACGAAAACCTTGTAGGAGGAAACCTGCATCCCGAATTTCAGCTGTGATCGCTGGTCGATGTAGCTGTTCAGCGCTTCTCTCGGTAGGCCCTTGAAGCGCTTGTGAAGCAGCCGATGGGCCTGCTCCATACGCCGTGCAACGTCCCGCTCTACCCGCTCTTGCAGATCGTTGAGTGTGATGTCGACGAGCTTGGACCAAGTACCCCAGTAAGGACTCCGCCTGGCATCCAGGTGATCTAGCAGCTGGTTGGTCACTCGGCAGAAGACGGTGAGGCCGTCGAACTCGTCATCGACCGATGCCATCAGATGCGCCACGCCGTTCCGTAGCTCGATCAACTCATCCAGGTCCGGATCAGGCTGCGGAAGGACGGCCATGCTCCTGAGGCGACTGATGGCCTGCCCCGCCCCGATCGTCCTGAGCTTGGCCGTCTGGCGAACGCCGGTGAGGTGAAAGAGGGTGTCGTCCTTGCCCTTCATCTCCATCAGGAGGAACGGGCTCTTCTTCACCAGGGCGGCTTTGGCCAACCGCTCGATGCTCACCCCAGCGTGGAGGAGGAAGACCTCCTCGTCTTCCAAGCCGTGCGCCTCCAGCGCCGACGACGCGAACTTGCGGGCGCCGCGAAGCAGGCCCTCGTACGAGAGCGATTCGTCCATGCACGGACGGTAGCGGCACCTGTACTACAGGAGCCAGCGGTTTGCTCGATGACGGGGCTGGGTGAGCCGGCCGATTCGCCATGCGGCTGCGAACCCTTTGGTCGTGCCCGTGCCCTGGGGTCTAAGAAGTCATCTCATTTGGTGAGTCTGCGGTAGCAGATGAGGGTGCAGGCGATGCTGGTGAAGGCGAGGAAGTGGTCGGCTTTGCGTTCGTAGCGGCGGTGGAGGCGTCGGCAGCCGGCGAGCCAGGCCATGGTGCGTTCCACGGTCCAGCGATGGCGGCCCAGCCGTTGCGAGGACTCGACTCCCTTGCGGGCGATGCGGTGGGTGATGCCGCGCTCGCGTAACCAGCGCCGCAGGTGGCCGTAGTCGTAGCCTTTGTCGGCGTGGAGTTTGCCGGGCTTGCGCCGTCGTCGTCCGCGGCGCGAGCGGATCGGCGGTATGCCCTTCACGAGCGGGATCAGGGCCTGGCTGTCGTGCACGTTGGCCCCGGAAATGCCGACGGATATGGGCAGACCCGACCGTTCCGTGATCAGGTGGATCTTCGAGCCGTACTTGCCCCGGTCGACAGGATTCGGACCTGTCAGGTCCCCCTTTTCAGGGCCCGCATGTTCACCGAGTCGATCGCGCATCGCGACCAGTCCAGCTCGCCGCGGGCACCGAGTTCGTCGAGGACTAGGCGGTGGAGCTTGGCCCACACCCTGGCCTTCGACCACTCCGAGAACCGCCGGTGGGCGGTCGCTCCGGACGGGCCGAACGACGCCGAAGGCAGCTGCAGCCAGGTACAACCCGACGTGGCCACGAAGACTATCGCCGCCAGCACCTCCCGGTCGCCGTACCGACGCCGACCGCCCCCCTGCGGCCGCGACGGCGCCTCCGGCACCACCCGCTGGAACAACTCCCACAACTCGTCCGGCACCAGCCGCTCAACGATCCCCACGCCGGGAGGCTACCGACCGCAAGGGGAAGGGCCGTAGTCAGTGGCCCATTCGACGCTGCTCGTCGAACCGAAGCAGCACCCGTACCAGACGCCACACTCCGGCCACCGCTCCGAGCAGTGCACCCCCTACCAACACGCCTCTCTCTGCCGAGCCAGAGAGGTCAAGGACCAGGACGAGAGCCCAGGCGACGGCAAAGATCACCCCAGCCAGCACGGCGGCAGTCACCAGGGCGAAAACGATCTCCACCGTCATTGCGTCCTTTTCCCACCGCGACTCACGCCCCATGTCCATGCTGCAAGTCTCACATCACGGTCAAGTCAACGGGCCTGCGTCTGGTCTCCGATTGCACGGGCGGCTTGATCGCCAATTGAGATGACTTCTAAGCCACACCGGCATAGATGTTGTTGGCGTCCGGGGTGTACCCGGAGAGCGTGATGCTGGTCGGCAGCGAGGTATTGCCCGCCGCCGGGCTCCGGCCGAACCGGTAGCTGCCAGCTGACAGGTTGTCGTTCCCCGGAGTGAAGTTCGATCCGAAGGTCGAGCCGCACGCGAAATAGGGGCTCGTGGTGCCGTTGAAGAGCAGAGCCACGTAGTACTTGCCCGCCGGTGCGTTGTACGACGAGGTCAGGGACATCGACTTGTCGCCCGCGCTATTCCAGGTGGTGGACATGTTTGCGGTCAGGGCCCGACGTGTACCGGTGGAGCTGTAAAGCCCTGCCAGACACTGGCCGGAGGTCAAGGTGGCCCCACCGATACCGATCACTGCTGTCAGATTCGAGATCGTGTCGGCAGACCGCAGGATGACCTGCATCAGATAGATGTACCCAGCGGAGAGCTGGGTACCGTTACTGCTCGAACACGCGGGATCGAGGGTCCACGCGATCAGACCGTGGTCGTTCGGAGCCCAGACGTTGCCGTAGTTGGCCACGCTCGTGTAAGTGGCCGAGAGGTCCGGGATCTGCGCCACCGGCACCTTGGTGCCCGAGTCGAGAGAGGCGACTCCGGAGGCCGCTCCCACGACGGTGGTGGCCACTGCGCTGATGCTGGCGGGGGTGACCGACACTGCCCCCTGGCTGCCGTTGACCGAGGTGACGCCCGCATGGACGTGATCTCCTCTCGCGGCGCTGTTGGCCGACCCGGCCGCGTTGGCCGACCCGACGGACAAGATGGTGCCGGTGGCGCTGTAGAGCTGCTGGGAGCCGGTGAGCTTGCTGGAGGCGTCCAGGCCAGCCACACCGCTCGCTGCGTTCTTCTGCGTCATAGCAACGTAGGTCGCTGACATGTCAGGGATCTGCTCCACCGGCACCTTGGCGTCCGAACCCAGAGTGGCCACACCGGAGGCCGCCGCCTTCTCCGCTGCGGGGACAGCGCTAAGGTCTGCTGCCGCCAGAACCACGGTGCCGCTGTAGCCATTCACCGAGGAGACCGCATCCAGGTCACGGGCGCTCATCAGGTACCGCTCGTCGTATCCGAAGTCGACGTAGAGAGAGCTGATGCCGTCCGGGCCGTAGAACCCGATCACGGAGTTGGAGTCCGACGTCACCGTGGTGGCCGGAACGGACGTCAGATCCGTAAGGTCAGTGAGCCGGGTACCGCCCGACCGTGCGTCCCAGACGGTCCCCTCTGAGCCGGGGCGGAGCTTCATGTCCTCGCCGACCTGCTCGACGGTGACGTCAGCAGGGGAGAGTCCGAAGAGGTATCGCACTTATTCCTCCTGGTAGGTGGTGCAGCCCTAGGGGACTGACGCAGTCGACCGGTGCCTGTCAGGCCGCTTCGAAGGTGCCACTGATGGTCAGACAGTCGCCGCTCGAAATATTGAAGGGCGAGTTGGTCAGGATGTTTCGTGAGTTGATGCCGCCAGAGGTGCCTGAAGCGTTCTCCGACACGGGCACCCGGATGCGGGCGATCTTGTTGTTGGACTCGGTCGGGTAGGCCATCGCCGTCCCCACGAAGGACAGACCGCCGTTGCCCGATGCCTGCGTGAAGTTGACGTTGAACAGTTCCCGGGTTGAGCCCTGGAGCGTAAGGGGCAGCGTCACCTGGATTGGGTCGTCATACGCAGGCGGGTTCCCGGTCGGAATGACTTGGATCTTGACCCAGTACAGGTTGCCAGCGAGGCGCTTGTACCGGCCAATGTTCTGCGTGCCCGTTCCCCAGTTGATCGTGGTCGAGCCTGCGTTCCACACGGGCGTATACGTCTTCGCCGCCGGTTCCTCGGCGGTCCCGAGGTAGTTCCAGCTCATTCCGTCGCCCAGGTACAGATCCGCACCGTTGTCGATGTGGAGCTGACCCCGGGTCGGGGGACGTCGGTAGGGAGAGCTGCCGAAGACCGCAGGACGGCCCACGAACCAGCGGACGTCCACGACCCCAGACGGGGGTACGACAGACGCTCCGGCGGCCACTGTGACCCGCGCGAGGGGGATCTCCCAGGTGCCGTTGAGTGTCTGAGTCAGGGACGGGAAGCTTGTTCCGCCCGTCTTGTACTGGACCGTGGTGGTGTCACCGGAAGGGTCCCGGCGCAGGACGATCAGGTCGTTGCGGGTTGAGCTGCCGCCGGAGTTGGTGGGGACGGAAACGTTCAACGAGGCGCTGTTGGCGTAGTAAGTCCCCTGGATCCATGCCTCACCAGCGGCCAGAGTCACGGTGGAGGCGTTGGACGCGGAGACCTTCAGGTCAGTGTCGTTCTCGCTGCTGGCGAAGACTCCGTCCACCTGGGTCATACGGAACATCGAGGACCACTGGTCCTCCGTGGCGATCTGCGAGGAGCCGAACGGGAAAGACGACTGGCTCATGGGACCTCCAGGTCACGAGGGCTTGCGCGTTTCGAGGCGCCTGAGCCGGTTGAAGATGCGGGCGATGTACTGGAACTGCCGTGCCAGGACGTCCTGGTTGTCCGTGGAGTCCGAGGAGCCGATGACCGCCTTGGCGACGTAGCCGCCCTGCGAGTCGAAGGTGATGCCGACCTCGCGGACCACGTCGGCGAAGAAGTCGTCCCGGACCTGGCACGAGACGATGTCTCCGACCGTGTAGTCCCGCCCGAACTGGAGACGAGGAGTGTCGATCGGGTTCATCGTCAGGTTCCCCTGGGCCGCACCCGAGGTGAGCGCCTCATCGGCGGCCTGGGCCATCTGGGCTGTCAGGTCGGTGGAGGCGGTGTCGACGCTCGTCAGGTCCACGAACTGCTCGACCCAGGGCCCGGGGAAGGCCGGATCGGCCCGGGGCGTCACGGAGACCACACGGTGGCTGCTGCTGCCTCCCGCCACCACGACGGCCTTTGTGCAGGTCGGGGCGGTGACGGAGTAGGAGGCGTCGGTCAGGTTGCCCAGCTTGAAGGAGAACTTCGCGGACGCTGACAGGTCGGCCGGCTCATAGATCTGGAACTGGAGGGCGGAGCCGACCTGGATCACGCGGAACCCGAGGCTGGCGGTCTTGCCGATGTCCTGGAGGACGGCCAAGAGACTGTCGAACTGATTGACCTGCCTGGTGATGCTCACCCCGTGGCCGCCGTCAGCGGCCAGCGTGAGGTTGGAGATCTTCCGGGAGCTTTGAGCTCCGGGACCGAAGTTCAGGTTGACCAGGGTCCTCATTGCCGTCTCGGCCACGACCCCGGAAATCTTGTAGAAACTGTCCGCCTGTGACCCGGGGGCCGAGGTCGGATTAGGCCAGCAGGTCCCGGTGAGGACGAACATGTCGTCGACCCCGTTGACCGTCAGAGACCCGCTGCCGCCGTCGCTCTCCGACCGGCTCCAGTTCGGCTCCCGGATGGGGCCAGACATCAGCACCGTGGATCCGCGGCGAATCACCAGGCCATTACCCGGGACCAGCAGGTCCGCCTTGGGGGAATCTGCCGAGATGTTCAGGACGTAGGCCCCGACGGCGTTGAAGCGGGGCGAGATGGTCAGCGAGGTGAAGTCGCTGACCACCCCGATGATGTGCAGGTTGCTGTCCCGGACCTGGACAGTCAGGGGAGGCAGATCGGGCAACTTCGCCTCCTACGCCGTGAGATACCGGGGCTGGTAGTCGACTCGGACCGTGGTGCTGCTGTTCGTACCGACCAAGGTCAGCGACATGTCGTTCAGGCCGGGCTGAAGGGCCCACAGTTCCGAGTCGGTGGCGAGGTTGGGCCACCAGTTCGTGGAGCCGTTCAGGACGGCCGTCTGGACCCGTTCACGGGTGTCGACAACCAGGACGTCCGAGGAGCCGAGAGAGGCTGTCACGGAGAAGCTCTGGCCCGTCGTGGTGTTCGTGATGACCGCCGACGTGGCCGGGCCGTGGATCGTCCAGACCGGAAAGCTCGCAGCGTCGCCGGGGTTATCGATCGTGGCGTCTCCCAGGACCTGAGAGTCCCGGACCACCAGGGGGAGCACCGGGAAGAAGCCCCCGGTCGCCCCGGCGGAGAAAGTCTTGGAGACTTGGTCGCCGACCCAGTACGGGCTAGGGCAGGAGAACGTCAGCCCCACCACCTGCCAGTGCAGACCGGAGGTGTCCTCGCCGAAGTCCCCTTCGGCTCCCGAGACGTAGTACGCCTCGATAGTGCGGAAGGTGCCGTCCGACTCGGTCAGGGTCAACGCCCCCAGCCCCAGGTAGGGGTTGAGCGTGCGGAAGAAGCACCGCTTGCGCTCAATGAATCCCGCACGGTTCGGACCGAAGAAGACGACCGGCAGAAAGATCTCCCGGGGCTGAGCCCTCAACCCCCGCAGTGCGTTGCCGTCGATCTGCGGCGAGGCATCGGTGTAGAAGTCGTACCCGGGCATGTCCAGGCCACGGACACCGGGCTGGAGGACCCAGCCGCCCTCCCAGTCGGACAGGAGCGTCACGCGCCCCTGAGGATCCGTCCAGGAGAGGTCTGGGACCTCCAGTGGGGCGAGCGGGGGAGGGTTATTGCCGCCCGGGAGGACCCCGGAGGAGCGTACGAAGATCGGCATGTCTGCCCCTCCGGGGGTTCGATCAGAGGGCGATCTGTGGTCCGTACAGCGCGGTGTAGTCGCGCATGACGTCCATGACTGCCTTCTTGGTGGGCTTGTCGCTCGTGGTCGCGTGCAGGTGGACGTCCCGAACCTGCTGAGTCCGGGCTGAGATGTCGGAGCCCATACCGCTCTGTGTAGCCATGGCCATCCGGTTCGAGCTGGAGACAACGGCCGCATGGGTCGCGTCCATGCCCATGACCAGGCCCTCGCCGACGTGCTGTCCGATCTCGGCCATTACGCGGGACGGAGACTTGATCTTCAGGGCCTTCTTGATGGACGACTGGATCGCTCTGGCCAGGGAGGACATTGAGTCCTCGATGGACTTCTGCTGGGCCTTGAGCCCGGTCAGGAACCCCTTGCCCGCCTGGCTACCCGCGTCGTACATGATGTCCGCTGCCGAGTTGCCGTACGACGAACTGGCCTTGGCGATCTGCGCCTGGGTGCTGTTCAGCGCCTTGAGCGTGCCCGGAGTCGCCTTCACCAGAGCGGCAGCGTAGGCCGCTCCACCATCCGGGCCGGCTGAGATGAGCTGGCCGATCAGGTCCTTCGACAGACCCATCTTGGCGAGCTTGCCCACGTTTGCCGAGAAGGCGTTGAGCTGGCCCAGCCGGACCTTCAGGCCCGAGAGGATGCCCCCGGCGTCGAAGGTGTTCCCGCCGTTCGGCAGGGCGGTCATCGACGTAAAGGACAGCCCAGCGGCCTTCTGGTCCGTGGCCATCTGCTGGCCCGCAGCGATGGCCGCCGCTGCCTTGTCCCGCTTGGCGGCCAGGTCCAGCAGCTTCGCCGTCTGCTTACTGAGCATCCCCGCGAGGCGGTTGTCCGTGGACCCACTGAACGTGTCCCAGATCGACTTGGCCAGAGACGCCGATGCCGCCTTGATCTCAGCGCTGGACCCGGTGAGTCCCTTGATCAGACCAGCGCCGATGTTCTTGGCGAGCGCCACCATCTTCTTCGAGGGGCTAGCGATCTGGAGTTCCTTCCGGACACCCGCCTCTACGGCAGCCGCCATGACCACGGCGGCACCGTTGACCTTCGACGAGCTGTCCTTCATGCCGTTCGCCAGGCCGCTGGCGACTTCCGCGCCCGCGAGACCACCAGACGACAAACGGCCCAGGTTGAGCGTTCCCGAGTTCACCGCGTTGAGGAACCCGAGCCCGTACTTGGCGACGGACTTCGCCTTGACGACGTACTCGTTGTTCGACAGGCGGGTCAGGATTGAGTCGGATGTTTCGGTGCCCGGCCCGCTGACAGGCCCGCCACCGGGGAAGCCAACTACGCCGCCGGACGCACGGCGGACGATCCCGCCGGACGCCTTGCCGAATCCGTACCCGGAGGCGAGCGGCCCGTGAGGGGCCTGGTTGCCCTGCCGGTAGAAGGTGGTGGCAGTGATGGTCACGGACTTGCCGGTCACGCTGGCGATGGCCCGCTTGGCGGCGGCGACCTTCGCTTGCAGGTCGCTGATTGTGGCGCGCAGTGCGGCCTGTTTGCTGGCCGGTACCGTTTTCAGCTTCGCTTTGGCCGTCTCGATCTGGGACTGCCAGCTGTTGATGTTCATCTGGAGCTTGTTGTTCTGCAACTTCGGCAGAACGCCAGCGGCGAACGAGCGGGTCTTGGCCTCGGCGGCGCTCAGTCCGCTGATGTACCCAGACTTGAACTTGGCGAACGCGGAGTCGGCGCCCTTGAGCTTGGAGCCGATACCCGGAATCCATCCAAATGCGACGGCTGCGGCGTGCAGGACCCCACCCAGCGCCGTGACCATGCCGCCCGTGGTGAGTCGGAACACCGCGATCAGATTCGGCAGGTTCGCCACGGCGCTGCTCACCATGCCGATGACAGAGGCCCCGAAGACGCGGGCCATCTCCTGGATGCGGCCCTTGTTCGCGCTGATGTCGTTCCCGAGCCGCTGCAACGGGCCCTTGGCCTGGTCGAACGTCGAGAACGCGGGAACCAGCGCCGTGAAGATCGCCGACGCGGTGTCCTTCACCGTGGGGCCGATGATGGACAGAATCGACGTGACGTCCTTGATCCCGTAGCTCAAGTCCTTGAAGACGGGGCCCAGCCACTTCACCGCGCCGCCCAGCCCATCCAGCAGGACAGCTGTCGCCTTGCCGGAGAAGTCCATCAGCTGGCCCAGGAGCGGGCCGAAGGTACGGGCGAAGGCACCAGAAAACCGGCCGAGGGCGGGCAGGACGTGGTTGAGCGCACTGAAGATCCCGTCAAGGAATTTCGAGCTGCCGGAGATCCCGGACTGCAATCCCTTGAACATGCCGGGCAGCCCTTTGCCCAGCAGCCCGGAGATCCCAGAAGAGAACGCCTTGAGGGTCGGGCCGGAGGCAGCGCCGAAGTCGAGCAGCGACTTCACGAACGGGCCCATGGAACCTGTCAGTTCACGTACGAAGCCGTTGCCGAGCTTGAGAGTGGTGGCGAAGTCCTTCTGGAATCCGGAGTCCTTCATCATCTTGCCGACGCCCTGGGCCGCATCACCGAAGGTCTTGCCCATCTCGGTCATGCCCTTACCGAGGATCTTCACGACGGGTCCGGCCTGCTTCACCGCGTAGGTGAAGCCGGGCAGCATCGCCTTCTGAACCTCACGCCCGATAGGCGCGAACTCCTTCTTCAGGCCGACAATGGCCTCCGTGAACGTGCGCTGCTCAGGGCCGAGCTTCTTCAGCGCCTCTTGGTACTTCTTCTGGTCCCCGCCAGCGAGGGCCAGCGCACCACCGACGCCCTTGAACGCGAGCGCCATCGTGCCCGCGCCCAGAGCGACACCGGCCATCATTGGGACCAGCGCACCGAGGGCGGGCGCCAGTGCCAGACCGGCGGCTGCTCCAGTGGCGAGGAGATACGGGTTTGTGCCACCGGAGGCAGCAGCCCCAGCCGCAGACGTGGCACCGCCAGAGCCGCCTGGGCTCGTCAGGCGAGGGTTCGGGTCGTCCCTACGAACGTTGATCGTGAGGGTCTGTGTGCGGGTCAGGTCCGCGATCTGAGCCCGGTATGCGGCCAGGGCCGCCATATCGAGGTGCAGGGATACCGGGAGCATGACCTCCCTGGTGAGGCGTGCCAGGCGGGCCCGAAAGTCCGCGACCGACGTCTCGTCAAGGGACAGTTTGACCTTCACCTCGGGCAGGTTGCGAAGACTCGCGTCCATCTCCGCGCGCAGAGACCTCGCGAAGCCCCGACCGACGGATCGGCCTGAGCCGGCCGCCTGAACCTCTGCCCGGTCCAGCGCTCGACTCAGGCCCGTGTTGATCCCGGAGAAGTCGAGTGCCCGGGTCATGGACCGGGAGAGGCTCTCTCCCAGCTTCCGACCCAGGCGATCTGCCATGGGCGTCAGGGCAGCGTCCGCTTGGGCGGCGAAGCCCGAGGTGTCCGGGACGATGCTCGCTTCGACACGGCCGACGTTGGTGGCCATCGCCCCTCCGATTCAGTTGTCGGGCGGGGCCGGGTCTTCACCGCCAGGAGACCGCTGTCGCTCAGCGGCCAACCGTTGGTGCTCCGCGCGCACAGCCGCCAGCTTGTTGAGGTACTCGGTGTTCTGAGAGCCGGGCTTCATGGCCTCGTGGAATTTGCGGGCCCGTTCGGCTCGTGCCACGGCAAGTTCCCGATCCGCCTCGATCTGTTCGGGGAGACGGAGGTCCGGGTGCGGCCACGGAGGAAGGTCGGGCGCCGGGCCCTGGAGTTGCCCGGCAATCCAGGCGATACGGGACTGGAACTGCAAGAGGGCGAGGATCTCCCTCAGCAGGTAGTCGCTTTCGGTCCATCGACGATGCCCGTGGTCGCCTGCCATGGCGGACTTGGTCATCGAGTCGTACGGGAGGCCGAGGTAGAACTCCCACAGCTCCAGCCACGTCATGGTCCCGGCGCCGGACTCGTTCCGGTGGAACTCGTTGAGGGACCGCCCAGGGAAGTACCGGACGATGTCCGCTCGCAGTTCGGAAGGGTGCTCCTCGATCACTCCGAGGAGCTGGTCGATTCCCCCGGGCTCACACCCGAGTCCTCCTGGAGCTGCTCGAAGATGTTGACCAGCTCACCGACAGTGAGCCCCAGCTCGAACAGCCGCTCCGTCTTCTCCTTGCCCAGCAGGATCTCCGTCTGGGCGATCAGGTCGCTCTCGTCATCCAGAGCCTTGATCTTCTTGTACACGGAGACGGGGAGCCAGTTGAACGTCGGGAAGACGAACTTCTCGTCCTCCAGCATCACTTCCAGCTCCTTGATGCCCTCGGCCTCCAGGCGCTGGGCGCGGAGGGTCTCCAGCTTGATGCGCTTGCGGTTGGGTTGAGTCATGGCGGTGCTCCAGCTTCTCGCGGATCTTTCGCGGGTCAGGCACTGGCCGGGGAGCAGACCCGCGAAGGGCTCCCCGGCCAGTGGATTGAGGCGGTCAGGCCGGGAGAGCGACCTTGCCGAGCATGTAATTGATGGGGCTGACGCCGGACGCCGCCTCCAAGGCGGTGAAGGTCAGGTCGTAGCTGACGGTCTGGTCCGCCTTGTAGACGATGTCGCCCTTCGCGGTGACCTCAGCGCTGACGACGACGATCCGCTTCGGGTAGTCACCGTCGATCACGTCCATGCCGAGCATGTAGTACATCGACTCCGGGTTCTCCGGCTCGTTCCAGCTGATGTACTGGGTGTCGGCGCTACCGGACGAGGTCATGTCTGCGATGTCCACGCCGTAGAAGAGCGACACCGTGTGCGCACTCGTCTGCTGCGTGACGATCTTGAAGGTGTTGGTCCGGCTGGTGATCGCGGTCCGGACGGGGCGCTTCCTGCCCCATGCCTTGAAGTCCTGGCGCTCCTCGTTCAGGGCCTCGGTGAGGCCGTCCTCAGTGCAGAAGCCGAGGTCGATCCAGCCATCACCCCAGGGTGTGTACGGGTCGGTGGGAGCGGTGGTGCCGACCGGGGCCACGTAGACCGCGCCCTCGACGCCAACCCGCACCTGCGTGGTATCAGCAGACATGGATTTCTTCTCCTGTGGTTGCCGCCATCACGAAGACGGGCAGGGCCAGTTCCGTTCGAGGCGGGAATGCTGTTGGGCCGATTTGGCCCACGGCGTCGCGGGTCAGATGGGTCGAACGCGGAGGCCGACGAGCAGGCCGATCCGCGTGATGTTGGTATTGGGCTCCTCCGGGCGAACCGCAGGGCCCGTCTCCTCCCAGGTGCGCAGCACGAAGCCGCCGTCCCGGGAGGTGCCGTGCATCTGCTCGAAGGCGGCACGGACTTGAGCAACCGCGTCAGTGGCGGCCACACGGTCTGAGGCGTAGACGTCCAGGGAGATCCGGGCCTCGTCGTGGAGGCTCAGGCCCTGGAAGGTCCGGGTGACGCGTACGCCCCCGATGCGGTTGACCCAGACGAAGGGGAGCGCCTCGGTGAAGGCGTCTCCGTCCGGCCGCACAGTGGAGGCTTCGTACCCGAGCACTTCGAGCAGTTGGTTCACGACCATCTGCTCCGTGTCCGGGAAGACCAGAGAGGTCAGAGGAAGGGTCACCGCGGCCTCCTGGTCCTGCTAATCGGCCGGGGTCTTGCTCCGGCGCTTGGTGGACTCCTGCGGGGCCTCAGTGGGCTTCTGCGGGGCTTCGGCGGGCTGGGCGACCTTGGGGAGCCGACCGAGCCTCAGCACGGGTTCAGCACCCTCCAGGTGACCGATGCCGCACTCGACGAGATTCCGGACCTCGTCGTCGCGAACCTCGACCACGTCACCAGGCCGATGGCCCTTGTACGGGAAGGCGAGCTTCAGGTTGGCCATGGATCAATCCCTTGCGGCATCGAGTGCGGTAGCGATGGTGTGGTGAGCGTCCGTGTCCCGTGTGCCGAGCTCGACGTACACGGAGTAGTCGAGGTCGGAGACCACCTGGACCGAGCCGGCCGGGCCGTCCTCGGCATGGATGGAGTCCCTGAAGCAGCCGGACCGCACAGGAGCGATGGCCTGGGCCGCGTCCACCACACGATCGGCCCGCTCGTGGAGGTCACGCTGAACGAAGTCCTCATGGACCAGGGCCGCGATGGCCGCGTGGTCGGGCTTGAAGGAACCCATCAGCCGGTGACCTCCCGCAGCAGGACATTGAGGTGGCTCAGGGCCGCCAGGGGCCCAGCACCCTGCTCTCGTCCCGGTCGGCCGTTGACCTCGTACGTGATGCCGTCGATTTCCACGCGGTCGTACTCGCTCACCGCCGCCTCGGGCGGGAAGAAGCACTGGCGCTCGGTGGTGACCTGGTCGCCCTGCTGCGTGATCTCCACGGAGCTGAGCGGCTGAAGCATCGCGTCGTAGGTCTGGCGGTCGGCCGAGGACCAGTCGCACACACGGTTGTTCTGTCGGTCACGGGTCGGCTCTGGCCTCGTCAGGACGGTGGCCCTCACATTGCTCATGAGGAGCACGCGGTCACCCCCAGACGATCGGATTGATCGGCAGGAGCCCCGAGGTCTGAAGCAGGGCGAGCATGTCCGGCGAGATCCGAGGAGTTCCGCCCCCGACCAGCGACAGCGCCCTGAAGACTCTCTGGTTGCCGACGTGCATCTGGTTGACGTTCGCGTTGGCGCCCGTCTCGTCACCGAGGGCCGAGATGTAGTGGGCCTGGATGCAGACGGCCTCCCTGAACACAGCCGCGAGGGCCGGGTCCGTAGGGAGGCCGTCCGTATCAGTCTTGTACACAGCCCCGATGAGGAGCTGGTCGAGCTTGGTGGACGCCCGGCTCAGGAGGCGGGCAGCGTTTGCCGGGACCGCATCCGGATCGAGGTAGTCAGTGAATTCCTGCACGGTGGCGTACGCCATCAATGCCTCCCTCCGGGCCTCGTGTCAGAGGGACAGGCAGGCCACTGTGACGCTCGCGACGGTGCTGAAGTCGACGAACACGGTGTCCGTGGCGCCCGGCTGCTCGTAGTCGTCGCTGAACGGACCGAAGAACTTCTCGGCCCCAGCGGCCACGGTGGCGGTCGGGGCGGTCACGGCCTGGCCCTGGACGGTGCGCCCGATCTTGAGCGTCACGGTGACCGAAGCCCCCGAGGCGTTCTTGACGTGCAGCACCTGCTTGCCGCTGCTGCGGAGCGAGACGCCCGCTGCATCCGGGGTCACGTAGGTTGCCAGCAGGCCCGTGGTGGCGAACCGCTGGGGGTTCAGCGCAGTACGCGCCATCAGGTCTTCTCCTCGGTCTTGGCCGGGGCCTTGGCGACCCGCTTGCCCCCAGAATCCTTGGAGGCCGGCTCGGGCTTGTGCTCCTCGTGAGCGGTCCCGTCCTGGTTGACCCGGACGAGCCGCCCCTCCCCGTGTGCTCGGGCGTGCTGCTCACTGAGCGGGAGATCCATCTCCCACACGTGGCCGCCCTCACCCATGAAGTACGCGGTCTCCATGGGTCAGAACCCCCGGGGGACCTTGAACACGGTGACCTTGCCCGCGTGCCCGGAGACGATGTCCAGGTTCAGCACGTTGCCCGCCTGGGCGAAGCGCGAGCTGGACAGCGGGCCGATGAAGACCACGCCGGTGGTGGCCGGGACGGAGACAGTCAGGTCGCCCTGTCCACCGCGCCAGGCCGGAGGGTTGGTCCCGCCCGCCTTGACGGTGACCACGTGGGCCGAACTGTCGGTGTTGGTCACCCGGATCAGAAGCTCCTCGGGGTGAACCGAAGCCAGGCTGATCGAGTGGCTGTTGGTTGCGTCGATGGTGGTACCGGCCGGGTCCGCGAGAGACCCGTTGCCCACCAGGTTGGAGATCGGCACAGCAATACGCGCCATGGTGATTACCTCTCAGGGGTTGGTGACGCGGGGCGTCAGGACTTGGAAGCGGTGAGCACGGCCATGGCGTCCGGGCGGATCACCTTGGCGCCGTACAGGTGCAGGCCACGGACCGCCGAAGCGAACGTGTTCTGGAGACGCAGGGTCTCCATCTCGGTGACCTGGTCGGCGAAGGAGATGGCGTCCTTGACACCCGCCGTCACCGCGTAGTCGTCGCCGGAGATGATCGGCACAGCGTTCGACATGAGGATGTCGAAGCCCGCCGCACGTCCGACCTGGCCGTTGAGGAGCGGGGCGGTAGAGCCGGACTTCTCAGCGTTGATGAAGTTCGCGCTCTTCAGGAGCCAGCCGTGGTACCAGCTCGGAACGACGACGTACCGGCCCTCGGCCTGGACATTGCACTCGTCCAGCCGGACCTTGAGGTCGACCAGTGCGTTGTAGGCCGCGTCGCCGCTGGTGATTGCGGTGGAGGCGAGGACGTTCGCGGACTGGACCTGTGTGTAGAACCCAGCCACGTACGAGTCGACCTTCTCGGCCATGCGCCATGCGGCGTTCTTGGTACGAGCGGGCATCTCGTCGCCCGCCTGGGCCTTCTCGATGTCGTCGACCTTGAAGGCGAAGTAGTCCGACTGGTCGACCTTGAGGTTCATCTCCGCGTCGGGGAGGTCCTCGTAGGTGATGGAGTCGCCCTGGTTGTACGTCTGGACGGTGACGTCACCGAGCATCTTGATGTGGACGGTGTCGCCCACCTTCTTGATCTCGCCCTCGTAGTCGTGGTTCACGACCTGCGGGCCTGCGTACACCAGGGACTTGCGGAGAGAGACGAGGGCCTGAGCGGCCCACACCTCGGGCTTGAAGACCATGAGTTCTCCATGTGGTCTCAGAGGGGGATGGACGTGGCCTGTGCACCTCGTGCGTCAGCCGGGAGTGACGAGGCCAGGTCCGGTGTGGGCCCTGTGCGTCTCGTCAGGAAGCGAGGTAGTCCTTCAGGAGGCCGTCCTCCTGGGCCTTGACCAGCGCCTCCGGGTTGCTCTTGGCGAGCTTGTCGACCTCGGCAGCGGTGAGCTGGCGCTTGCCGCCCGTGCCGCCTGCCATGTCGACGCCGCCCTTGAAGGGCACCGGGGGAGCGGTCTGGGCCTTCAGCCGGGAGTTGGACTCCACGGCCTTCTTGATGGCGCTCTCGACGTTGGCCGCGAAGGTGTCGGCCGATGGGTCGAGCTTGCCGATGGCCTTCGAGAACGAGGCCGAGTCGAGCAGGGCCTCAGGATCGGCTCCGTGCTTGCCAGCCGTCTGGAAGACCGCCAGCTTCACGGTGGCCTCACGAGCCGTCTGGTCGCTCTCCTGGGCCTTCCGGGCGATCTGCTCAGGCGTCAGTGCCTGCTTCTGGTCGCCACCGAACAGCTTGGTGAAGCCGTCCATGAAGCCGGAGAACTTGGTCTCCAGCTCCGTGCGCTTGGTCTTCTCCTCGCCCACCTCAGTGCGGAGGTTCTCGATCAGGCGCGCGGCCTTGGCAGGGTCGTACTCGCCCTCGAACTTCGGGGCCTTGCCGGTGCCGCTGTCACCCTGACCCTGTGCGTCGGCCTGCTGACCGTTCGGGGGCTGTGCGGGGCTCTGGGTCTCCGGGGCCTTGCCCGTGTCTCCTGCGCCCTGCTGCGGGTTCTGCGGTTCGGTGGGTGTCGCCATGACGTCGTCCTCCTTGTGACGCTCGTCGAAGAGCCCGGCCACGCCTTGGCGGCCGAGCATGGGGTTACTGCTGGGGGCTGACCGGCTTGGGCGTCGGAGGCACTGCCACCGGGGCCTTGTCCGGCCGTTCGGCCAAGATGCGGTCAACCTCAACCTGCACCTCGGCCTTGGTCCACGTCGGGTGCAGGGTCTGCACCCGCAGGAAGATGGACATCGCCTCGGCAGTCGCGAGCAGGGACAGCGTCTGTGCCATCTCCTGCATCGAGGGCTGGACAGAGGCGGGGAACACCACGTCGATCCCGGCCTCCGGATTGGACCGGTTGCCGAACACCTCGCGGTCGATGCCCAGGAGGGCCTGGAAGAGCTGCTGGAGGGCCGGACGCCAGTAAAGGATCTTCTGGCCCCTGGTCGTCAGTGACTGCTCCTTGCGGGCCTGGACCTCGGTAGCCGTAACGGCCGCCACATCACCCTTGCCGCCGAAGCTCTGCACCGAGTAGCCAGCGCTGGAGACGATCTGGTCGAAGAGCGCCTGGACAGTGGCCTGGTGCTCGGCGACCCGGATAGCGAACTGGTTGAGAACGAGGGCCTTGCTGTTAGGGTCGCCGATCATGCCGTCGAGACCCACGTAGACCTCGCGGTCCAGGTCGGCTCGGGCACCCTTACCGGCGCCGTCCGTCTCCAGCATCATGTTCGGGACGATGATGCGGCTCTTGGCCAGCCGGAGGTCACGCATCCAGCTCGTCCACGCCTCATCCAGCGCGTCCATGAGCGGCTCGATACCGGCGACGTCCGAGCGGCCCAGGTTCTGTGCACAACGCACGCCGCGCCAGACCCGGTTGGGCTTGACGTTGGGGACGTACGCAGCAGTGAGCCACGGCAGGTTCGTGAGCATCACGCCCTCGTCGCCGTACAGGGTCGCGAGTTCTGCGGTGCCCTCATACAGCGACAGCGGCAGGCGGTCACCCAGCTCGGTCGGCGTGCCCTGATAGAGGCCGTACGAGATCGAGCCGATCTCGTGCATCTCCAGGAGGCGGAGTGTCACGTCCTCGTCCTGCTGGAGCACAGTCCAGAACGTGACGGCCTGGAGACGGTCCCAGGACCATGACGGGACGGCCAGCTCCGGGGCGACCGGGCAGAGCCACGGGCGATCCGCCAGCGTCTGATCCCACACGACCTTCAGGAAGACGCCTCCGAGGGCCGCAGCGGTCTCCGCGGCCTCCCTCAGGGACGCGTGCATCCCGTCCGTCTGGAAGGCTTCCAGCTCCTTCTGCGTGGTGCTGTCCGTGGAGGTGAACTTCGGCATCTCGCTGAAGAGCAGGTTGGCGCTCAGTTCAGCAATGTCGGCGGCCACCGGGGCGTGCAGCTTGGTGCGCTGGGTCCCCGGCGTGAGCGGCGCTCCCCAGAAGGTCCTGGCGACCGTGGCGGGGCCAGACGCCCCCAGGGGCTTGTCGCTCTGGAAGAAGCGCTGGGACGTCGGCGTGGTCGCTGAGCCGGCCAACGAGTACACGGAGGCCAGGGCGTTGGTATCGCCGCTGTACCAGGCGGACCACTCGGTGAGCTTGCGTGCCACCGGGCCCAGCTCGGGAGGCGGCCACGGGGTCTCTCCGCCAGGGGGAAGCGGCATCGGGTCACCTCTGTTCTTGGTTAGGCGGCCAGTGACAGGCCGATCAGGTGAGCCCACTGGCTCCGTGTGGTGAATGCGCCGTAGCGGATCGCGTCCACGCTGTGGTCGTTGACCTTCAGCGGCTTGTCCTCGCCCAGGAGGGCCGCTCGGTCGTCCCAGGAGTAGCCGGGGACCTCCGAGATCAGGCCCTTGCATGAGCGGTGGATGAAGAGTTTCTTGCGCGCCAGGAGATCCGACACGAGCCGGATGCCGTCCAGGACGCTGTTGTCCGCCGAGATGGGGCTGAGTCCGTCCCGGTGGAGCTGTTCCTTGAAGGAGGCCGCAGAGGGGTCCACAGCGACGAATGGAGGCCGGACCCTGCCGTACCCCGGAACGTCTGCGAGCCATGTTCTGAGGGCCTGCGAGGTCTCGCTCTGGGTCTGCGTTCGGCGCTGCTGTCGTCCGTCGTAGCGGTATTCGCTGACCGCGTACATCCGCTTGTCATTGCCGAGCCCCAGCAGGACACCAGCCGTGGGGTTTGAGGCGCCGTAGTCGATGCCCAGGGACACCCAGCGGTGCATCTGCGGCATGAAGTCGACAACGTGGACGTCGGGGTCCCACATATCGAAGACGGCCCCCTCGGCCGCGACCCACTCACCGAGCACGAAGCGCCGGTAGTAGAGCCCTGTGTACATCGCCTTGATGTCGGCGACGTACTGAGCCGGGAGGAACGGGTTGTCGTCCACAGTGAAGTGCCAGCGGCGGACAGGTGTGCTCGGGTTGGACAGCCAGTCCCGCATCAGCCAGTGCGCGGGGTTGTCGGGGTTGGTCGTAGTGAAGAGCTTCGCGCCCTCCACGGACATGCGGCCCACGAGCTGATCGAAGAACTCCTTGGAGACGAGCGTGGCCTCATCCAGGTACGCACCCGCCAGGGTGATGCCTCGGAGCTTGCCCTCGGCCTTGGAGTCGTTGGCCCCCAGCACGTGGACCCGCCGACCCAGGATGGTCGCGTACGGGGCGTTGGCCGTGTAATGGATGTGCACCGCGTATGGCCCGGTGATCTCCGGGTCCATCAGGGGCAGGAAGAGATTGGAGAAGACCGAGCGGATGGTCTTGCCGATCATCACCAGCTCGCCCCGCTCCGGGGCTTCCGCGATGAACTTCAGCCACCGGATGAGCGAAGCCACCGTCTTGCCCGATCGGATCGAGCCCTCCCACACGTTGATGCGTGCGGTGGACTGGACGATAGAGCAGCCCTGCTTTGGGCTGAGCGGGATACCGAAGGGGTCAGTCCGTGCCGGGCTCGCGATAGTCATCCGCGCCCCCGTAGATGGCACTCAGAGCGTTCCCGAGGGATCCGAGGGCTGCCTTGGCCTTGTCGGTGTCCGATTCGGCGTCTACCTGAGCGAGCTTCAGTGCCCCGTTCAGGGCCTGCATGGCCGCTGTCGTCAAGTCCTTGGTCTCCTTGGCCGGGGGCTCAGGGACAAGCTGGGCCACGAACTGCCCAACGTGGTCGAAGCCCGTCAGCCGGTACTGGCCCTGAGCTCGATTGAGCTGTCGGTTGAAGAAGTCCATCAGGCGCTGCTGGGCCTGCTGACGCTGTTCCTTCAGATCGACCTGACGGGCCTCTACCGCTGCCCTCGTGGCAGAGCGGTCGAAGTCCAGTCCGAGGCGCCTGGCGTGGTTCGTGATGGTGCCTACGGACCAGCCCATCTGACGGGCGATGTCGTTCCTGCTGACGCTGTCACGGTGAAGCTGACGCAGGGTCTCTTCGTCCTCGGGGGAGAAGGTGCGGGACACGGCCGGCTCACCCCCTCACGTGCGTGTGGTGACGGCTGACTGGTCAGGAGCTGACGGTCGTCAGCGATGTCCGAAAGCGAGTGCTGCTTAGGAGGTACGGCGTGTGGCCGAAGCCGGTAATCTCATGATCGGACTCAGGGGGGTCAAACGATGAGCAACACAGACGCGCTCAACATGATCAAGCTGCTCGACTTCTACCGTCAGCACGGCTATCCGATGAACGGTGCGGCCTACCAGCGGATCACCAACCGCATCGCTAGCGGTGAGTATCCGGTCTACGCACCGAGCAAGAAGATCAGGTACATCACTCCGGAGGTCGGAGATCAGATCCTGAAGGAGGTTCCGCCTCCAGCGAGTGACGTGGAGGTTGCCGAGGACATGGAGTCCGGGGAGGAAACCACGCAGGCCCAAAGCAGTGAAGATGAGTTCGGGACTCAGAGTGAGCTGCGCGCTCTGCGGGATGAGATCGCAGGTCTTCGTGGGGCTGTGGTCGCGTTGACCGAGGCGATGAAGCGATAGATACGACGAAGGGCCCTGTCTGCTATCGGACGGGGCCCTTCGTCGTGCGGTCTCAGGCAGCAACCAGTGCGCGCTTCGCCTTGGTCCGGGTCGCCATCTCGGCCCTCGCGACGTCCAGATGACGGAAGAGCTTCTGGCCTCGGTGATCGAGCCCCTCGACTTTCAGATGGCCTCTGCGCACCCAGGAGTAGACCGTCACGAGGCTGACGCCACAGTGATCAGCGGCTTCCCGGGCTGTCAGCCAGAGTTCGTCCTCCATTGAAGCCCTCCCGACATGCGAAAGGCCCCGCATCTCCAGTGGAGTCGGGACCTGCGCGAGGACGTACGTGTCCTGCTGCGTTCGATTATGCAGTCGTTCGTTAGGGAAAGCAAGTACCTGTCCTGACGGGCGTCATGACGGGTGTGAAGCGTCCGGATGGTTGCGCCAAACCTCCCGGGGAAAGGGCTGTCGGCGGAGCACGGTCCCCATCACCTTCCGGATGTCTCCACACAGGGTTATGTACCTCGGAGGCCAGCCGTTTGGGTCACCGACCCACTCGACCCGAACCAGGATGTCGGCATGGCAGTCAGTGAGGAGTTCACGTACTTGTGGGTCGGAAAATCTGAGCGCTTGCTCCTCCAAAGACTGGTTCATCCGCTGAAGGTCCTCGTGCCATTGCCGACCGTCCGGGCTCCGTTCGTCTCCCACTCCTTTTTCGAACAGCTCCTGAATCGCATAGCTCAGCCGCACGCACTCGTTGGCCGCAGCCTCGGACAGCCCCAGCAGATGAATGCGCTCGGCCTCGCGGGCTGTCTTCCTCTGCTGCCAGACGACGGCCCCCGTGGAGACTGCCGCACCCACAAGGGTTCCCCCGAGACCGAACAGTGCCGCCAACGTTTCCGCCTGCATGACGGTCATCCCTCCAGGAGCCATCTTCGTAATTTCACACGGATCATCATGCCGACGGGACCAGCCCTCGTGGGGCTGATCCCGTCAAGTCCTTGATGCCTCCGGCCTTCAGGCGGGCGGCAGTTCCTTCAGCTGCGGCTCCCGCTGCTCAACTCGCAATCGGGCCTGTCGGCACGAACCGTCAGAGCAGGGAAGCCCCGCGTCTTCCAGGGCCTGACGGATGTGTCGAGTCCCCGGCCGCTTTTCACCAAGCTGTTCGTAGAGCTCCCTCACGATCTGGTCAGCCGAGGGCCTCGGGGGGCTCTCGACGGTCCTCTCCGGCTCCGTGCTGACGCGGGCTGTCACCACGTCAGGACGCGGCTCCTGTAGGGCGCTGACGGCCCTGAGGGCAGGCGGCTGGAGGGCGGTCATCGCCTTGGGCGTCGCGGGCTTCCACGGAGGAGTACCGGCCCGGATGACGTTCACCGTCAGTTCCGGCTTCGCAACGATGGCGCTCGTTCTGGCGTCGTTCCCGGCGAGGGAGTGGACCCTCCAGACCGTGATCGGGATCAAGAGGGATACAGCGGCAACCAGGGGAACGGACGCAGTGACGCTGTGCGTCGTCAGTAGGTGGGCACTGACCTGGCACCCGCCCATGACGGCCAACGACCCTGCGATGTCCCACCCTCGGCCGGCCCGCACGGAGGCGACCAGGTAGACATCGATGGCGGCTGGGAACAGCGGCGCCACAGCCGGGTGGACTCCGACCTGGAGGGCGAGCTGCCACTCCGAGTAGGCCGTCACGGCGATTCCGGCGAGGAGAGCGACCGCCAGGAGAGCTCTGTCGGTCAGGGCCAGTGGGGGCGGCCAAGGGGAAGGCCCCGCGCCCTTGGCGGACGCGGGGTTCTTACGGAGACTCACGGGCGGTCATGCCTCCACCGTCAGCTTGGCGGCCTGGCTCTGGACCAAGAGGTCATAGTCGTGCTGGTCCAGGCGGACGGCGCTGCACAGTGCACACTCGGCGGCCCAGTCCCCGGGGAAGTACCGGATGAGCGTCAGCCCCTCGCAGCTCGGGCACGTCACGCCCCTCAGCAGCTCCTTGCGGGGCTCCGTCATCGTGATCCTCTGAGAGGTCTTGAGCAGCTCCCTGAGCTCCTCCTCGAAGTCCCGCACCCACGGCTGTTCGCAGATCCAGCCGAGGTGGGCCGTCAGCAGTGCCGTCATCGCCGTCACGTGCCTCCTGACGGGCGTCAGATACCTCTCCTCGGCCACGGCCTCGCACCAAGTCTCCAGGACTGCGAGGAAGGGCACGGGGCCCGTCTGGTCCTGGGCGTCAGTGACGTTCTGACGGGCTGCCGGGCCCAGGAGGTTGAGGGTGTCCTCACGGCCCGGGAGAGGGGCGTGGAGACGCGTGGAGGACCTCCCGTCAGTGCCTCCTCCCTGTACCGGCTGACGGCTCATCGACAGGTACGTGTACTGCATCGGAAGCTGGGCGAGGACACCGCGGATCTGGCTTCGGCAACGGTCGCAGGTCTTGGTCCACTCGTTGTGCTCACCGCAGACGAGGCACGGGCGTATGGCGGTCATGGGGACTCCCATCAGGGTCAGGCGGATCAAGAGGGCGTACTAGCCCGGGGGGACCCCGTCGGGGATCCCGGGGGCCTGCTGGGAACGGCCGGCTCATTTGCCTTCCGGCCAAGGAGCACCCCGAAGGCATCAGCTCCTCGGGGTGCTCGCTCAGCGCGTTCGCCAGACGGTCATCTCGGTCATTTAGCCGAGCTCTATGTCCAGGGCCGGACCACGACGGGCCTTGCGGAGCGCCTCGTCCTCGGTCAAATCGGTGCGGAACATGTCCGCGACGCTGCGGCCGGTGGGCTGGCCGTCCGCGCTGTACGTCGGGACGTCCTGGAGCCTGTCGCCGAAGTGTTTCGCGAAGGCGTGACCGAGGGCGTCCTCGGTGTTGTCGGTGAACTCGCGGCCCCACGGGGAGCAGGACAGCAGCGACGGGAGACGGTCCGTGGAGATGAGCCAGTCCCCGGCCATCGCCAGCTGGGCTCCACAGTTCTCGGCCTTGACCTCAGGGTCGTCCATGACCAGGTCGAGCTGGAGATCGATGCAGCCGCGCATCCCGTCATAGCCGAGGAGGCCGTCCCCGCGCTCCTCGTCCGCCTGACGCTGGTCGCGGACGGCCCACTGGTACTCCTGGTCAGCCCACTCGTGGGCCTTCGAGAGGGGCCAACCCAGCTCTTCGGCGCACTCGCTGAGCAGGACGTACTTGTCGTGGTCGCTCTCGAAGTGGATGGGCACGGAACCGAAGCCTGCAAGGTCGATCCTCGTGTCCGAGACAGGCCGCAGGGGCGTGTGGCGGACGAAGGCGTCGATCTTCTTGAGCACCCGGCTGCCCTGCTCGGTGGGTCCCTCGTTGCAGAGGTGGTCATCGTGGCGGTCCAGGACGTCGCCGACGAAGCGGAGCAGGCTGGCGGTGGTCAGGTCGTAGATCATCGGGCACTCCGCTTCCAGCGGCGGATGATCGCCACGATCAGGCCGAGGCAGAGCCCGGCGGCGACGGCGTGGAGGGCCAGGTCCAGGTGGTGCCAGCAGGTCATCGTCATCGGTTCTGCTCCTGCTCGTTGAAAAGCTGGGCATCGGCCCAGAAGGCATCCAGCGCTGCGGTCTTGGCCTCGCCGTGGAGCTCCGTCAGAGAGCCGTCAGGGCGCTTCTCGTAGACCGTGACGGGCTTCGTGGTGACCGTCTCGACGATGTCGACACCGTCGATGCGCTCGCGGACCTGGACCTGCCGGACCTTCCGCGAGTCGTAGCCGACGATGTAGCGCTCCCAGGGGTCGGCGATGCTCATCGGGCCTCCTCCTTCGGGGCGATAGCGGTCCAGACACCGTCCTCGTCGCAGACCAGGCCGCGCTCGGTGAGGGCCTTGATCGCGCGGTAGACGGTGGCCTTGTCCACGCCGAGGGCGCGGACGATGGTGGCCTTGCGCTGGCCGGAGGGGCGGTTGTGCAGGTGGGCCCAGACGAGCCGGGCCACGTGCGTCAGCTCGGAGTCCCGGAGGACCTTGTCGAGCGCCGGGTCGACCGGGCGCGGTGTGTTGTTCTCCATCAGGCACCCCGCCGCATGGTGATCCGGTAGCCGTCGACAACCTCGGTGGACTCCGACGCCGTCAGGGCCAGCCGGCTCGGGCCTCGGGTGATGCTCGGGTTGTGGCGCAGGCCCTCGCTGATGAGCTGCTCGACCAGGTCCTGGATGCGATCCGGCCTGACGACGGCTCGGCCACGGAGGCGACCGTTGGCGTCCACGTACATGACCTCGGGGAGCTGGAAGAACCGGTCTCCCTTGCCCGCCTTCGGGTGGCCGTGACGGAACCCGTCCTTGGTCAGGTTCCCGAACTCGTCCTTGCGCTGGTTGCGCTGATCCAGCAAGTAGCCGTGGCTGTACAGGTGCCGGAAGAAGCGGCCCTCGGGGACGTCGCTGAAGTAGGCCTGGCGGAAGGTCTTCGGCGGGAGGCGCTTCGCCTGGGGGAGCTGACGAGGCTCGGCCTGGGGACGGACGGCCTGCTCGACGTTCAGCAGGTGCTCGCGGACCCGGCGGGCCACCTGAGACTCGGTCAGGAGCTGGCCGACGTTCAGCAGGGCGCGGCGGGTGAAGAGCCGCAGGGTTCGTACTCCGTTGAACAGGTGGTCACCCTGACCACCTGTCTCCACCTTGAAGGCCCGCAGTTCGGCACCCTGGAGGGTGTGCATCCCGTTCTGCTCCAGCTCGTCGCGATTACGACGGACGAGGCTGTGGATCGCCTGGGTGTCCACCTCGTAGTACGCGGCGGCCATCTCGGTGGTGACGTGCAGGCTGTCCGGGAGCATCGCCAGGGCCTTGACCTTGTCGAGCGCGTCCGTGCGCCCGATGGTCTGCGCCCGCATGGTCCGGGACTCCGTGAGGACCAGCTCGTTGCTGATCGGGGGCGGGGGAGCGATGGCGTGCATCGGCGTTCCCTTCGACTCAACGCACGGAGGACATCCCCGTGCGGGGGACCTCCAGCGGAGTCGATATCGCCTTGGTGGCGATGCCTTTACATTACCACCTTGCGGGGGCGGAAAACCTCTTCTCGGGGGCTCCGGGCGACAATTCGTTGACTTTATTACTTCTCTCGGACTTTCCTTGTAGGGATAGCCTCTACGGGAATTCCTGGAGTGATTCCGAGTATTGGCCAATGCGCTACACGCGTGCGTATCCTGACCCTCAGGCACGACAAAGGCCCCCGGGCTGGTAACCCGAGGGCCGTGTCAGGGATTTTAAATCCCGGTTGGTCCAGGAGGCTCCTACACCTCTCAGGACCGGCACTCCGTCCACCTTGAGAACCGGAGCACCAATGAAGTTGTCCCCGAATTCTAGCGGCCGTGACGTCTCCGGTCGAACCGATCTCCCCACCTCTCAGGAGTCGGTGAACGCTGCCCACCTCGTCGAGATAGCCACGCGCTCCGTGGGCCGCTCCGAGGTCCTGATGGAGCTGGCCCTCGCCTGGACCGTCACCACCCGTCCGTACATCTCCGGTACCCGTGGCCTCGCCCGGTGGACCGGGACGACCGACAAGGTGGTCCGGGAGACCGCTGGTCCCACTGGGGGTCACTCGGAATTTAAGTTCCTCTGGACCAGGACCCGTGGGGCTTCCTCGCCCACTGCTGAGGAGCGAGAGCAGATGGAGATCCGGCTCCACTCCAATAAGCGCACTCAGAACCGCAGTACCCCACCGAAGTACTTCCAGGCCCCTGAGGCCCCTGTGGGTCCCCAGGGGGACTTGGCCCTGGAGGAGGGGCTGAAGGAGCTGTTGGAAGGTAATGCGGTTCTCAGTGCGCGTATCAGTGAGAGGGCCCAGGAAGTCCTGGTCGACGGCATGAAGACCCTCTCCCGCCTCTCCAAGCTGGACCGCACGAACGAGCGGGGACAGGTCCTGACCGCCCTGGACCCGGGCCTGGACCTCTGGGCGGAGATCGACGACGACAATGCGGTGAAGATCGCCGCGATCCCGCTGGGCCGGAGGGCCTGGCACCTCGCGGTGCTGTGCGGCCTGGAGGATGTCGTCCTCTCCGTGGCCGACATCGAGACCCTGACGGGCCTGTCGAAGCGGGGAGCCCAGGCGCTCCTGGCCCGCATGGGGAAGGCCAACGCCCTCCTGGTCGACAAGGTCCGCCAGGGCCGCTCCATCGCGTACGAGATCCGCTGGGCCTCCAACTACCGGATGGACGGCGACTGGTACGAGGACGCCTCCCTCCGGGACGAGATCCGCAAGGCCCGTGCCGCCAAGGACCGGGCGATCCAGGAAACTTCGGCCCGCCGTGGGACTCCGGCCGGATACCTGGCCTTCCTGCACTCGGTGGCCAACTCCCGGAGGGAGCAGTACCTCGCGGAGCACGCGCTGCCGGAGAACGCCTCCCGGGAGTACCGGGCCCTGGTGGCCGAGGGGGACGAGATGGCGCTCTACGCGTACTTCAAGGGCCAGGAGGACGCGGTGTCCATCCCGGTCTCTCCCGAGGCCCTGAGCGCCCCTCTCCCGGCCCCGAAGGTCGAGAGGGTCCCGGAGGCCCCCCGGTTCGCCACGAGCCGCCTGAGCGACGAGGAGCCGACCCCGGAGCTCCTGGCCGCCATGCGGGCCCGCATGATCCGCACATCTCTGACCACCTGAAGGAAGACCTGCTTTCGATCTGAGCGAAACCAGACTCGTCCTGGTACTCAAAATCTGAGTACCAGCCCTCACCGTCCAAGCCGGAGATCGCCGCCGCCCGGTCCGCCTCTCTGCGGGCGGCCGGCTCAGGAATCCTTGGAGTCCGCGGTGGGTGGATGATGTCCCCTCAGCGCTTACTGACAAGGGGGGGCGGCGATGAGGCAAGTCGATTTCGAGGTCTTGATGGAGTTCCTGTGGGCCCGGCTTCGCGAGGACGAAACGGCGGCTCGCGCGTTGAAGCCCGGCAAGAACGAGGACCTGACCCGCTTGCGGGATCGGGTCCTTTCCGACGTCGAGGCGAAGCGCAGGCTCCTGCACTGGGTGCACGAGATTCCGTGGGCTGTCGAGGACAAACCCCGCTCCTTCTGGGAGGACGCGCTCGTGAACGTGATTGCCGGTGTTCCGCTGAGGCTGCGTAGTCCCGTGGCCATCACCCTCCTTGCGTCGTACGTCGATCACCCCGACTTCCGGTCCGAGTGGAAGTCGATCGTGGGCGAGACCGAGGGCGAGATCCGCAACCGTGATCAGGAGCGCACCACCTGATGACCCCTGAGGAGCGCCAGGAGGCCCTGAGGCGCCACGGCCTGACCGAGACCCAGGACGGTTACGCCTTGTCCCTGCGGGGCTTCCAGAAGGCGGCCAGGCGGGCTCTGGACCTCCGGAAGCTGGGGGACCTGGAGGCGGCCCGGATGCTGGCCCTGAGTCCCGAGGATTCGCTCCGCTGGGAGTACGCCCGCTGTCTCCAGATCGATGCGTTCACGTCGGAGATCCAACGCCAGGAATTTAAAATTTAGCGACGTTCATTTTCCGCCAGGCAATGCGCGCCGTAACGGAGAGGTCGCTTCCCGTCACTTCAAACGGCTAAGGTGTTGATGGTCGCACGAAGAAGGCCCACCCCTGGGGAGGAGTGGGCCTTCAGAATTTAAAAATCTCTGGTGAGAGATAAATCGGGTGTTGGGACACCCGAGGTTTGGGGAAACCATGGGTGAGCTTAGCCGAATTCGTACAGTAGATCTAGAAGACGAGTTGCATTTCTCGTTGTGGGACGCAGTTCGTGTCGTGGGGCACCGCTCGATCGGCGCTTACGGTGCGAACTATCGCAAAGTGCCCAAGGAGATGAAGCGGCGCGTTCCCTGGGAGGTCTTCGGTGAGACCGGTCCTCGGGGCAGGACTCTGACCACGGCCGTGACGCTGGATGGTCTGAAGCGCATGGTGGGGAACTCGCGGCGGGCTTCCTCCATGAACCTCGCGGCAGAGCTGGGCATGGAGATGGTCTATGTCCCGACGCCTGAGACCGAGGTGCTGCGAATCCTCGCCGCCGCCTTGAAGCCGCTGGAGTTCGTGGAGGAGCACAGAGTTGGCGAATACACGGTGGACGCCTACCTCCCCGGCATCAACGTGGTCATCGAGCGGGACCGATCACTGCTCGACCGGAACGCAGAGTGGTGGCGTCAGACGTTCATCGAGGACCGGCTGGGCTGCTCGTTTGTGCGATTCGACCCGAAGCGCCGCGACTTCAACGTCGGGGACATCGTGAACCAGATCCTGACCATAGAACTGCCCGAGCGGACTGAGCAGTCCGCCTAATCTCTCCAAGAAATCCTAGAGGAATTCTCGGGAGTCAAACGGAAGTTGCGCTGTCACTCGAACGGGTGGCAGCATTTCCGTATGTCTGGAATACCGAAGGGCCTCTGCATCCTCGACACGAAGGCCCCTGGAGGCCGTAGGCAGGTCTCCTATGGCGTGCGGGTGGACGGGAAGGCCCTGAGGTCCCCGGCGATGCGCAAGCTCGTCCAGGGCCTCGTGAGGGATCGGGTGGCCTTCGCCGAGCGGGAGCGCCTGGAGGCTTCCTGGGTGGAGCGGCAGTTGGCCACAGCGCCTCAGCTGACGGCCTACCAGGCCAAGATGCTTCGACGGGTCAAGACGGACCTGACGAAGGTCGCGCGCAGTCGTAGTGAGGAGCCTGCACGCAGGGCGGCCTGAGGGGCTCTGCCGGAAAAGCCATGACGGTGTCAGGGTCTACTCGTATCTTCAGACCATGACCGTAACCGCCCGCCGCGAGCTGGTGAGTCCAGCGACCCGCAACGCCTTTCGCACTCTTGCCACGGACCTGACGCTCCGGATCGTGGCCAGGTTGTGGGAGGACCACGGGTTCGCCCCCATCGCACCTGATGAGTTGAAGTACGAGGACCCGGGTCAGCGGCGCACCGAGTTCATGCTCTACGCAGAAGGCGTGGACTGGGCCGACCCTGGCCATGTCCGGCGAGCCCTCCTCGTCTTCGAGGACTTCATCCGTGAGTACCGGGACCCTGACCAGCAGGGAACCCCGAAGTGGCTGGCAGACATCGGTGTTCGGCTGGAGAGGGACGGTTTCCTCCTCGACGAGAGCGGTCGGATCTCGTGGCAGCAGTCGCCCATCTCCCTAATCGGTCGTGATCTCAGCGACCTGCACGACAGTTCGGGGATCGTGGCCGAGCTGGAGCGGATCAGGCGGGACCTGACCACTGACCCCCAGGGAGCTATCGGAGCCGCCAAGCAGCTCATCGAGGCAACGGCCAAGACCGCTCTCCAAGAACTGGGTGTCGCTGTGGCCAAGAAGCCGGACGTGCCGATCCTGGTGGCCATGGTGCACAAGGAGCTGAGGTTGGACGCTGCCTCGGCACCCGAGGGCCCGGACGGCAGCAAGGCGATCAAGAAGATCCTCTCCGGGGCCGTCAATATCGCTGTGGGAGTCGCCGAGCTGCGTAACCAGGGTTTCGGGAGCGGACACGGGCAGGCGAGCGTCCCCTCCGGCCTTGGAATTCGTCACGCCCGTTTGACGGTCAACGCGGCTGTGACCTGGTGTGAGCTGATCCTCGACACCCTCTCGGACCCGGCCGCGCCGTGGCGCAGGGCCAAGGTCTGATCACTTCCAGAAGACCTTGACCCGGCCCGGGTTCCAAACGTTCTTCGGAGGGGTCGCGGGCAAGATCAGGACCTCCTTGATCAGCGATCGGTACACGGATTGACGGCGGGCTGGTGGATAGTCCTCCCATACCTCCCTCAGCTCCTCGGCGCTGACCTCCAGGATCCTGGTCTTGACGGAGTACTCGGCGGCCTCCCGCTGTGTCTGGGCGATACGGGAGTTGAGGGTGTCGATGGCCCCCTGGATCTCCCTTCCCGGACGGTCCCCATCGAGCAGTTCCTCCTTCAGCTCCTCCACGCGCCGCTCCCACCGCCCCAGCTTTTGTTCGAGAGCCGGCCGAGGGTCGTTGGGGTCTCCCTCGTCCATCGGCTCGACCTCTTCGAGCTTCGCGAACAGCAGCTTCTCCATGAGCCGTTCGAGGTCGGCGATCTTGATGGTGCGTCCACCACACCCGCCGTCTCCCTTGGGAGGGCAGCGGTAAACAGGGCCCTTCCGATTCGAGCTGGGGGAGGTCTTCATGCGGATGTGGTCCTCGGTGCAGGTGCAGCGGACCAGACCGGACAGCGGGTACTTCAGGGCCGTTGATGTTCGCTGGGCGCCGTTCTCCTTGGCCTGCTCCGCCCGGTTGTTCAGCAGGGCACGGAGCTGCTGGTGCTGTTCCACGGTGATGATGGCGGGCCAGACGGCCTTGCCCACGACCTGGCGCCGGTGTTCCTTCAATCCGGCGATCCGGCCGGAGGCCAGCAGGGCGCGCATCCCCTGGTAGCTCCAGAGTCCCCCGGTGGAGGTCTTGATCCCAAGGGAGTTGGCGTCGGCTACGAGCGAGTACAGGCTCTCGCCTTCCAAGGCCCGCTTGGCCCAGTCCCGGATGTGCTTCGCCTCGTCCTCATCGATGCGGTCCTCGATCACCTTCCGGCGGGGGCCAGTGCCTTCGTAGATCCGCTCGTACCCGAAAGGGCGGTGTCCGCCGTTGTGGATGGCGCCCGCCTGGACCAGCTCCTGAACCTTGCGGAGGATGCGCTCCTGTTTGTGCTCGGTCTCGTATTTGCCAATGGCCCCGAACATCCGGGCGTGCAGGCGGCCAGTGGGAGTGGAGAGGTCCAGCTCGCCCGCCATCTTGGTCCGGATCTCAACATCGTTGGCTTCGATCAGGGTGATCAAGTCTTCCAACTCTGCGGGCTGGCGGTACAGGCGGTCCGGGTGCCAGGCCAGGACACCGTCGATGTGATTGCTCTCGATGTCCGCGAGCATCCGGCGGTAGCCCTTGCGGACCTTCCGGCGGTCGGAGGCGGAGACGTCGTTGTCGACGTAGAGCTCAACGACCTTCCAGCCGAGGGACGCAGCCAGGACGCGGCAATCGTCTTCCTGGCGCTGTACCCCGAGTCCGCCGCCCTCGCGGTCGTCACTGATGCGTACGTAAATGCCAACGCGGCGGGCTCTGGCGGAGGTCTTCATGCTGTCAAGCGTAGGGGAGTTGGTGGGTCTGTGTGAACTTGTGGCATCACGGCTCCGCCTACCAGGACCCGGCACTGCTGCGTGCGCTGCGCCCCCGGCTCGCCCTGATCTCCTGCGGTGAGGACAACCCGTACGGCCATCCGGCACCGCGTACGGTCGCGTCGCTCCGGGCGGGCGGTGCCACGGTGCTGCGCACGGACACGGACGGCTCCATCGCGGTGACGGGGACGGGGCCCGCGCTGCGGGCGATACCGGCGGGGCAGTGAGACCGGGCCCCCTGCGGTACCGGGCCCCGTGGTACCAGGCCCCGCGACACCGGACCCACCCCCGCGACACCGGACCCACCCCCGCGACACCGGACCCACCGCCGCGGCAGCGGGCCCGCCGCCGTGCCCGGGGCGGCGCGGGCCGGGCGTGCTCAGTCGAGCCAGGTGCCGTCGCGCATCAGGTCGCGTCCGGCGATCTCGTTCACCTCGCGCCAGGCCTGGATCACCTTCGGGGTGATGCGCAGATACACGTACCCCTTCTCGGTGCGCGGGTCCCAGGTGAGCTTCGCCGCGAAGGCGTCGGCCGCCGCGGTGCGACTGTCGTCCGTCAGCAGTTCGCCCTCGCCCTCGATGAGCACCACGTCCCTGGTGGAACCGAGCGTGACCCTGGAGCGGCCGTCGCGGACCAGGTTGGCCCCGGTCGGGTTGGTGCGCCGGGTGCAGACCACCACGCCGCCCTCGTGCCACACGAACGACAGGGGTACGAGGCACGGT
The DNA here is from genome assembly GCF_041433995.1 of Streptomyces sp. NBC_00466. NCBI lineage: Bacteria > Bacillati > Actinomycetota > Actinomycetes > Kitasatosporales > Streptomycetaceae > Streptomyces > Streptomyces sp. NBC_00466. Next base: position 4,906,376 of record NZ_CP107896.1, read on the forward strand.
TCGCCGTCCTCGGCGGCCGTGGCCACCCAGCAGTCGACGTCCTGTTCCAGCCGGTCGAGGGTGTCCTGCCGTCGCTGCTTCCGGCTGCGCGCCGGTTCCTGGTTCGTCATGGCCGACCGCGCTAGTGGTGAAACGGCGGCCGGGGGATCATGCTGCGGTCCTAGGTACCCGGGCCTAGGCCGCCCCAGATCTCCGGACAGATCTCCGGGCGGATCTCCAAGCAGGTCTCCGGGCAGGTCTCCGGGAAGTTTCCAAGCAGGTCTCGGGGCAGGGTTCCGGGCGCTTGATTGGCGCGAGTCCGTACCCGGAGCGAGACTGCCTCCATGGACAGACGGCTGGAGACTCCGCCGGAGACCCCGCCCGGAACTGCGCCCCCGATCCCGCCCGGAATCCCGCCGGAGAATGCGCCCGCGACCTCGCCCGCGAGCCCGCCCGTGACCACGCCGGAGACACCGATGGACGCATCGACGCCGGACGGCGGGTCGGCGGCCCCGTCCTCGGCGGAGCCCGCGTGGGTGGCTGCTTACCTCCGGCGCATCGGGTCGCGTCGTCCGGCCGCGCCGGACTCGGCGGCTCTCCGTGAGTTGCAGCTGCGGCATCTGCGGACAGTGCCGTTCGAGAACCTCTCCATCCACCGCGGCGAGGGCATCGTGCTCGCCGACGCCCCGCTCATCGACAAGATCGTCGGCGCCCGGCGTGGTGGTATCTGCTACGAACTCAACGGCGCCTTCGCGGCGTTGCTGCGGGCTCTCGGCTTCCATGTGACGCTGATTCAGGCCCGGGTACACGGTGCCGACGGCGGTCTCGGCATCCCGTACGACCATCTCGCCCTGCGGGTCGGGACCACCGACGGCACCGGGCCCTGGCTCGCCGACGTCGGGTTCGGCGATCACAGCCACCACCCGCTGGTGTTCGGTGCGCGGGGCGGCCGGCAGGACCCGGCAGGCACGTTCCGGATCGCGAGCGCGGCCGACGGCGACCTCGATGTCGTACGTGACGGAAAGCCGCAGTACCGGCTGGAGCAGCGCCCGCGAGAGCTGGCCGACTTCGAGGCGGGGGCCTGGTACCACCAGACCTCGCCCGCCTCCCACTTCACCCGGTCGCTCGTCTGCACGCGGCTCAGCGACGACGGCCGGATCACGCTCAGCGGCCGCAGGCTGATCACCACCGTGCGGGGCGAGCGGCACGAGCAGAACCTCGGAAGCGACGCGGCCGTTCTCGCCGCCTACCGCGACCACTTCGGGCTGGAATTCGACCGGGTGCCGACACTAAGGGACATTACTTCTGAGTAAGTACAACTCGTGACAGCTACTGGCCAACCCCCACGACCAGCGCCGTTTGCCCAGAACGGGCCAACAGTGATCGAATGCATATTCGTCAGCGGGTCGCCGCCCCGACGATGACGTCCGAGCGTGCGTGCGACCGAAGGTGGGCGCGATGCGCGGGGGGTTCTGCAGAAGTGTTCGGACGTTGGTTTGGTAACCGGTCGCAGACCGGCGCAGGACGCAGTGGCGGCCCCCTCGGCGGACTGACGTTGCCCGCGCACGCGGGCGTACTCAGCTGCCGGGTGTTCGACCCCGTCAACGAGCCCGTGCAGCAGGCGGAGTTCGTCCTCACGGACACCATGGGCCGCAGAACCGTCGGCGGCGAGACCGATCCGTACGGCTCCGTGTTCGCCACCGTCCCCCCGGGCGAGTACCGGCTGGCCGTCACCGCCGAGGGGTTCACCCCCTTCCACGGCAGTGCCACCGTCACCGAGGGTGGCCACTCCGGCCTGGGCGACATCACGCTCCAGGTCGCCCAGCCTCCCTCGCTGCCGGAGCCGGGCGAGTGGGAGATCGAGCCGATGCACTCGCAGATCAGCTTCACCGCCCGCCACATCGGACTGGCCCGTATCCACGGCCGGTTCAACACCTTCGCCGGTGCCGTCAGGATCGCGGACCACATGGAGCAGTCCGCGATGCACGTCATCATCGACGCGGCGTCCATCGACACCAATGTCCAGATGCGTGACGACCATCTGCGCTCGGGGGACTTCCTCGATGTGGCGCGCTTCCCGGTCATGGAGTTCTACAGCGAGCGCTTCGTACACCGCGGCGGCAGCCGCTGGGGCGTGACCGGCGCGCTCACCCTGCACGGCGTCAGCCGCACCGTCACGCTGGACACCCAGTACCTGGGCATCGGCAACGGCATGGAGGGCGAGGTGCGCGCCGCCTGCCGCGCCACCACCGAGCTGCACCGTGACGACTTCACCATGCGCTGGCAGACCATGCTGGCGCGCGGTATCGCGGCGGTCGGCAACAGCATCACCATCGACCTGGACGTTCAGATCGTGAAGAAGAAGGCCGACTGAGCAGGGCCGACTGAGCGGGGGAGCCCCGCAGACGCGCCCCTCCCGTCGCCGTCGGCCCGTCCCCGCTGACGGGCTCCAGCCGCTGAGGCGCCTCCAACCGTTAAGGCGCCTCCAGCCACCCGTCGTACTCGGCGGCGAACGCGTCCAGCGCCCCGGGATCCAGCCGCTCCTGCGGGTCCTCGACGACGACCAGCCACTGCGCGTCCTCGGCGTCGTCCTCCCCGGCCAGCGCGTCCCTGACGAGCTGGGGCTCATCGGCCACCCCGAAGCGGTCGGCGACCTCCCCGGCCACCTCCTCGGCGGTGTCGCGGTCGGGCAGCACCAGTACATGTCTCACATCGCTCACCGGGCCATTCTCCGGCACGTCAGGACCACCGGTGCGGCCGGCGGGGACGGCCGGGCAGCTCCCGGACTTCCGCGGCTCCCGGACTTCCTCGGCTCCGGGACGTCTGCGGCGCTGTCAGTGCCCCGTGGGATGCTGGACCGCGATGATCCGGAAACAGAGTCAGCAGAACTCCGCAGACAACCCGCTCGTGCCGCTCACCCTCGCCGTGGGGCAGGAGGACCTGCTGCTCGACCGCGCCGTCCAGCAGGTGGTCGCCGCCGCCCGTGAGGCCGATGCCGACACCGACGTCCGCGATCTCACCTCCGACCAGCTCCAGCCGGGCACCCTCGCCGAGCTGACCAGCCCCTCGCTCTTCGCGGAGCGCAAGGTCGTCATCGTGCGGAACGCACAGGACCTCTCAGCCGACACGATCAAGGACGTCAAGAACTACCTCGGCACCCCGGCCGAGGAGATCACCCTGGTGCTCCTCCACGCCGGAGGCGCCAAGGGCAAGGGGCTGCTGGACGCCGCGCGCAAGGCAGGCGCCCGTGAGATCGCCTGCCCCAAGACGACCAAACCGGCCGAGCGGCTCTCCTTCGTACGGTCGGAGTTCCGGGCCCTGGGCCGTTCCGCGACCCCCGAGGCCTGCCAGGCGCTGGTCGACTCCATCGGCAGCGATCTGCGGGAGCTCGCGAGCGCGGTCTCCCAGCTCGTCGCGGACGTCGAGGGCACGATCGACGAGGCGGTCGTCGGGCGGTACTACACGGGGCGCGCCGAGGCCTCCAGCTTCACGATCGCCGACCGGGCCGTCGAAGGGCGGGCGGCCGACGCGCTGGAGGCGTTGCGCTGGTCGCTGTCGACCGGGGTCGCCCCCGTGCTGATCACCAGCGCCCTGGCACAGGGTGTCCGGGCCATCGGCAAGCTCTCGTCGGCCCGCGGCGGGCGCCCCGCCGATCTCGCCCGGGAGCTGGGCATGCCGCCGTGGAAGATCGACCGGGTGCGGCAGCAGATGCGCGGCTGGACACCGGACGGGGTGGCGGTCGCGCTGCGCGCCGTCGCGGAAGCGGACGCCGGGGTCAAGGGCGGCGGCGACGACCCGGAGTACGAGCTTGAGCGTGCTGTGGTCACGGTGGCACGGGCCGCCCGGATGCGGCGCTGACGGCCGTCCCGCCGGCCCGCACCCCGGACACGCCGAAGGCCCCGCCTCCGTCCCGGGGAAGGACAGAGGCAGGGCCTCGGCTCAAGCGTTGGTGCGCCGCACCCGCGTGGCGAACGCAGGCCGTGTGCGGCGCGGGGTGTCGTACCGGAGCGGTAGAGGGGCCGCTGGGCCCGGGACGACGGGGTGGGGCTCGCGGAGAGCCCCGTAAGTCGAAGTCACGCGAAAGCGGTCAGCCGTGAGGCCGGACCGGATCGGTCAGCTTCAGGCGGAGAGACCGGCAACGCGCTTGGCGATCGCCGACTTCTTGTTCGCCGCGGAGTTCTTGTGGATGACGCCCTTGCTGACGGCCTTGTCGAGCTGCTGCGAGGCCAGCCGAGCGGCCGCGGTGGCCTTCTCGACGTCGCCCGCGGCAGCGGCCTCACGGGACTTGCGGATCGCGGTCTTGAGCGACGACTTGACGGCCTTGTTGCGCAGGCGCGCCTTCTCGTTGGTCTTGTTCCGCTTGATCTGGGACTTGATGTTCGCCACGAAAAGCCTTTTCAGGTTCGATGAATTTCGAGTTTCCATGAGCGCCCCCGCACCGACCGACACGAACCGTGTGGAGCGTTCATCCGGAAGGCCCAGGAGGCACAGCTGCCCACGGTACCAGCCCGCCATCCACCGGCCCAAAACGGGCTCAGCCCCCCAGCCATGGGACCATGGAGCTTACGTATCGATCCGCCATCGCCCCGTCACCGCCCGAGACGAGACGCCCGGCGTCTCAAGAATCAGGACCCTGCGTGCCCGCGACTCCTACCAACGTGCCCGAGCCGAGCCGTACCGACCCGGCGCTGATCCGCAATTTCTGCATCATCGCGCACATCGACCACGGCAAGTCGACCCTTGCCGACCGGATGCTCCAGCTGACCGGGGTGGTCGACCAGCGGCAGATGCGTGCTCAGTACCTCGACCGGATGGACATCGAGCGCGAGCGCGGCATCACGATCAAGTCCCAGGCCGTCCGGCTGCCCTGGGCGCCCACCACGGGCGGGGATCTGGGCACCACCCATGTCCTGAACATGATCGACACCCCTGGTCACGTGGACTTCACCTATGAGGTCTCCCGCTCCCTCGCCGCCTGCGAGGGCACGGTCCTGCTGGTCGACGCGGCCCAGGGCATCGAGGCGCAGACCCTCGCCAATCTCTATCTGGCGATGGAGAACGACCTCACGATCGTTCCGGTCCTCAACAAGATCGACCTGCCGGCCGCGCAGCCCGAGAAGTTCTCCGAGGAGCTGGCGAACCTCATCGGCTGCCAGCCCGAGGACGTGCTCAAGGTCTCGGCCAAGACCGGCGTCGGCGTGGACGCGCTCCTCGACCGCGTGGTCAAGGACGTGCCCGCGCCGGTGGGTCAGGCCGACGCCCCCGCCCGCGCGATGATCTTCGACTCGGTCTACGACTCCTACCGCGGCGTCGTGACGTACGTCCGTGTCGTCGACGGTCAGCTCAACAAGCGCGAGCGCATCCGGATGATGTCCACCAACGCCACCCACGAGCTCCTGGAGATCGGCGTCTCCTCCCCGGAGATGACCTCCTCGGACGGCCTGGGCGTCGGCGAGGTCGGCTACATCATCACCGGTGTGAAGGACGTCAGGCAGTCGAAGGTCGGTGACACGATCACCTCGCTGCACAAGGGCGCGACGGAGGCCCTGGGCGGCTACAAGGACCCCAAGCCGATGGTGTTCTCCGGGCTCTACCCGCTGGACGGCTCGGACTACCCCGACCTCCGTGAGGCCCTGGAGAAGCTCCAGCTCAACGACGCCGCCCTGGTGTACGAGCCGGAGACGTCGGCGGCTCTCGGCTTCGGCTTCCGCGTCGGCTTCCTCGGCCTGCTCCATCTCGACGTGGTCCGGGAGCGGCTGGAGCGGGAGTTCAATCTGGAGCTCATCGCCACCGCGCCCAACGTGGTCTACCGCGTGGACATGGAGGACGGCACCGAGCACATCGTCACCAACCCGAGCGAGTTCCCCGAGGGGAAGATCGACAAGGTGCACGAGCCGGTCGTCCGCGCCACGGTGCTGGCCCCCAGCGAGTTCATCGGCGCGATCATGGAGCTCTGCCAGAACCGCCGCGGCACGCTGCTCGGGATGGACTACCTCTCCGAGGACCGGGTCGAGATCCGCTACACCCTGCCGCTCGCCGAGATCGTCTTCGACTTCTTCGACCAGCTGAAGTCGAAGACCCGCGGCTACGCCTCGCTCGACTACGAGCCCACCGGCGAGCAGGCGGCCCAGCTCGTCAAGGTCGACATCCTGCTGCACGGCGACAAGGTCGACGCGTTCTCCGCCGTCACGCACAAGGACAAGGCGTACGCGTACGGGGTGCGGCTCGTCGCCAAGCTGCAGAAGCTGATTCCGCGGCAGAACTTCGAGGTGCCGATCCAGGCGGCCATCGGCGCCCGGGTCATCGCCCGTGAGACCGTCCGCGCCATCCGCAAGGACGTCCTCGCCAAGTGCTACGGCGGTGACATCTCCCGTAAGCGGAAGCTGCTGGAGAAGCAGAAGGAGGGCAAGAAGCGGATGAAGATGGTCGGCAATGTGGAGGTCCCGCAGGAGGCCTTCATCGCGGTGCTGTCAACCGACGAGTCCGGTGAGAGCAAGAAGAAGTAATCACCTCCACGACCTGCGCGAACCGGCGGTAACCGGCGAGAACTGGCGAGAACCGGAACGAGAATCGACAGACGGGCCCCCGCGCTGCGGCACGGGGGCCCGTTCGTTATGAACCACACGGCCGTTCCCTCTTACGTGGCGGACACGGGCGCTCTACTCTGATCACTAGTTACTCGCCAGTTTAATAACAGCCACCAGCCAGTCGCGCAGAGCTGCCCGCAGGCCCGGAGGACGACGTCGTGAGCGACACACAGACCTTGATCGAGACCCGGCCGCCCTCCGTGGCGGCCCTTTTCACCCAACGGGTGGCCAAGACGCCCGATGCCGAGGCGTACCGCTATCCGGTACCCGCGGCCTCCGGCGACGGACCTGATGAGTGGAAGTCCCTGAGCTGGGGCCAGGCGGCCGAGCGGGTGTACGCCATCGCCGCCGGCCTGATCGAACTCGGTGTGCGGCCCGAGGAGCGCGTCGCCCTCGCCTCCTCGACCCGGGTCGAATGGATTCTGGCCGACCTCGGCGTGATGTGCGCGGGAGCCGCGACGACGACGATCTACCCGTCGACCAACACCGAGGAGTCCGCGTACATCCTCTCCGACTCCGAGAGCCGGGTGCTGATCGCGGAGGACGCCGGACAGCTCGCCAAGGCGCGGGAGCGGCGCGCCGAGCTGCCGGACCTCCGCCATGTCGTGGTGATCGACAGCGCGGGCCTGGAGCCCGACGCGTCGGACGAGGCCGGCTGGGTCCTCTCCCTCGCCGATCTGGAGGCCCGCGGAGCCGCGTACCTGGCGGCGAACCCCGGTGCGGTCAAGGAGCGGATCGGCGCCATCACATCCGATCAGCTCGCCACGCTGATCTACACCTCGGGCACCACGGGCAGGCCCAAGGGCGTACGGCTGCCGCACGACAACTGGTCGTACATGGCCAAGGCCACGGTCTCCACCGGGCTGATCACCAAGGACGACGTCCAGTACCTCTGGCTGCCGCTCGCGCACGTCTTCGGCAAGGTGCTGACCTCCGGCCAGATCGAGGTCGGCCATGTCACCGCGGTGGACGGCCGGGTGGACAAGATCATCGAGAACCTTCCGGTGGTCCAGCCGACCTATATGGCAGCCGTCCCGAGGATCTTCGAGAAGGTCTACAACGGGGTCGCGGCCAAGGCGCGGGCCGGCGGCGGCGCCAAGTACAAGATCTTCCAGTGGGCCGCCGAAGTGGCACGCGAGTACGCGAAGGTCACCCAGGACAACTTCCGGCACACCGGCTCCGCTTCGGCGCCGTTCGCGCTCTCGGCCAAGCACAAGGTCGCCGACGCGCTGGTGTACGCCAAGATCCGGGAGGCGTTCGGCGGGCGGCTGCGCGCCTGTGTCTCGGGCTCGGCCGCGCTCGCCCCCGACATCGGGCTGTTCTTCGCCGGCGCCGGCATCCACATCCTGGAGGGGTACGGCCTCACCGAGTCCAGCGCCGCCTCCTTCGTCAACCCCGGCGAGGCCTACCGCACCGGCACCGTCGGCAAGCCGCTGCCCGGGACCGAGGTCCGGATCGCCGACGACGGCGAGATCATGCTCCGCGGCCCCGGCATCATGGCGGGCTACCACCGGCTGCCGGAGAAGACCGCCGAAGTCCTGGAGTCCGACGGCTGGTTCCACACCGGCGACATCGGCGAGCTGTCGTCCGACGGCTATCTGCGGATCACCGACCGCAAGAAGGACCTGATCAAGACATCCGGCGGCAAGTACATCGCACCGGCCGAGGTCGAGGGCCAGTTCAAGGCGGTGTGCCCGTTCGTCTCCAACATCCTGGTGCACGGCGCGGACCGTAACTTCTGTACCGCCCTGATCTCCCTCGACGAGCCGACCATCCTGGGCTGGGCCGAGGAGAACGGCATGGGCGGCCGGCCGTACGCCGACGTGGTGGCGTCGAAGGAGGTCGAGTCGCTGATCGACGGCTATGTGAAGCGCCTCAACGAGGGCCTCCAGCGCTGGCAGACGGTCAAGAAGTTCCGGCTGCTGCCGCGCGACCTGGACATCGAGCACGGTGAGCTGACCCCCAGCCTCAAGCTGAAGCGGCCGGTCGTCGAGCGGGAGTACAAGGCACTCATCGACGACATGTACGCGGGCTCGCGCGAGGCGTAGCGCGGGCGCGGAGCGGGACCGGCGGCAGACCCCACCGCCGGTCCCTCACCCGCAACCACCCCCGGGGGACGGTTCCGCAGGACCGGATCCGTACCGGATTCCTGTCTCGGCCACCGCGCCCACCAGCGCTTTCCTGTTCCGACACGGCCCATTTGAGTAACTCGACGCATATGGGCGGGCTCCGTCTGTCACTCTGTCGGTGTCGTCGTCGGCGCAATGTCAGATCTGGTCAGGGAGCCACCGAGTGGGGTCCATTCCCGGGTCCATTCCCGTGCAGAGGGAGACCGCGGTCCATGCCGTGCGTGCCTCCGGGCCACCGGCAGGCTTGCCGTCGGTGGTCCGCACCAGCCTGCCCGGCAACCCGCTGTGCCCGTCCGCCGCGCGCCGGTTCGTCCGGGCCGCGCTCGCCGACTGGACCGCGCTCGGGCTGCCGGCCACCGGATTCACCGACCAGCTCGCCGACGACTCCGCCCTGATCGCCAGTGAACTCGTCACCAACGCCGTCGTGCACGCGGGCACCACGGTCGAGGTGCTCGTACGGCTGGAGGGCGCGGCAGGCGACGAGCCGCCCGCGCTGGTGATCGAGGTCTCCGACCACCACCCGTCGAGGGAGGTGCGCAACGACCCGGAGGACCACCAGGACGGCCTGCCGGAGTACGGCCGCGGGCTGCGGCTCGTCTCGTCCCTGGCCGAGGCCTGGGGCATCACCTACCGCACCGGGCTCAAGACGGTGTGGACCCGGCTGCCGCTCGACGGAGGCGACCCGCAGTCCGCCCCCGGCAGCGATCCCCGCCTCCGGCGCGGACTGCGCGCCACCGAGATCCTGGCCCCCGCGCCCCGGCACAGACAGGGCGCGGAGCGGGAGTGGAGCAGCAGCGGGGCGCTCAGCTTTCTCGCCGAGGCCTCCGAACTGCTCGCCGGGCAGTTCGACGAGGACATGATCGCCGCACTCGCCGCACAGCTCCTGGTGCCCCGGCTCGGCGACTGGTGCGCGGTCTGGCTGGACCCGGAGGCGGGCGGCCCCGGACGCAGACCGAGGCTGTCGCGGGTCTGGCACGCCCACGAGAGCCGGATCGACGAGCTGCGGGCCGTACTGGAGAAGGAGCCGCCGCAGCTGCCCGAGTCCGCGCGGGGCGGCGCGGTGGCCCTGGAATGGCCCTTCGCCGACGGGACGGCAGGCGCCGACGGCACAGCGGGCGCCGACGGGACGGTGCTCGGCTACCGGCTCCTCGCGGCCGGCCGCCCGCTGGGCACGCTGCTGCTCGGCCGGGCCGCCGGGAGGCGCGCCCACGAGGAAGTGACCGCCCTGGTGGCCGACTTCGCGCGCCGGGTCGCGCTGGCGATCGGCGCCGCGCGCCAGTACACCCGGCAGGCCACCATCAGCAGGGTCCTCCAGCGCGGCCTGCTGCCCAGCAGCGTCGCCGAGATCCCCGGCATGGACAGCGCCCTCGTCTACGAGCCGCGCGGCGAGGGCGTCGCCGGCGGCGACTTCTACGACGTCTTCCCCGGCGACAGCGCGGGCGGCCGCTGGTGCTTCGCGCTCGGCGACGTCCAGGGCAGCGGCCCGGAGGCGGCCGTCGTCACCGGACTTGCCCGCCCCTGGCTGCGGCTGCTCGCCCGCGAGGGCTACCAGGTCTCCGAGGTGCTGGACCGGCTCAACAAGCTGCTGCTCGACGACGCGATGGAGACCGCAGAGGCGGCGGCCCGGATGGTCGCGATGGCCGGCGGCCAGGAACTGCACGAGGACCCCCAGTCCCGGTTCCTCTCGCTGCTCTACGGCGAGCTGGTGCCGCTGCCCGACGGCGCCGGAGTCCGGTGCACGCTGGCCAGCGCGGGCCATCCGCTGCCACTGCTGCTGAGCCCCGACGGCACCGTACGGGCTGCCGCGGCGCCGCAGATGCTGCTCGGCGTGATCGAGGGGGTCACGTACGAGAGCGAGACGTTCGACCTGCTGCCCGGCGACACGCTGCTCTGCGTCACCGACGGCGTCACCGAGCGGCGGGCAGGACCGCGCATGTTCGACGACGGCGACGGCCTCTCGGCCGAGCTGGCGGGCTGTACGGGGCTGACCGCGCAGGGGGTCGCCGAGCGGATCAAGCAGGCCGTCTACGCGTTCGGCGTGGAGCCGCTGGACGACGACATGGCGCTCCTGGTGCTGCGGGCGGAGTAGTTCCCGGACCGGGGGACAATGGGTGCATGCCTTCCGTACTGCCCGATGGTGAGCCCATGCCCGATGACGGGGCGCTGCCCGGTCATGCCCTGGAGGGCGCGGGTGAGCGGCCGCTCGGGTTCTATCTGCACGTGCCCTACTGCGCGACGCGCTGCGGGTACTGCGACTTCAACACCTACACCGCGACCGAGCTGCGCGGCTCGGGCGGTGTGCTGGCTTCGCAGGACAACTACGCGTCGACCCTCACCGAGGAGATCAGGCTGGCCCGCAAGGTGCTCGGCGACGACCCGCGCCCGGTGAGCACGGTGTTCGTCGGCGGCGGCACACCGACCCTGCTCGACGCGGCGGACCTGGTGCGGATGCTCGCGGCGGTCCGGGACGAGTTCGGTCTCGCCGACGGCGCCGAGATCACCACCGAGGCCAACCCCGAGTCCGTCGGCCCGGAGTATCTGGCCACGCTGCGGGCCGGAGGCTTCAACCGGATCTCGTTCGGGATGCAGAGCGCGCGGCAGCACGTCCTGAGGATCCTCGACCGCACCCACACCCCGGGCAGGCCCGAGGCGTGCGTCGCCGAGGCGCGCGCCGCGGGCTTCGAGCACGTCAATCTGGACCTGATCTACGGCACGCCAGGCGAGTCCGACGACGACTGGCGGGCCTCGCTCTCGGCGGCGGTCGGCGCCGGTCCCGACCACATCTCCGCGTACGCGCTCATCGTCGAGGAGGGCACCCAGCTGGCCCGCCGGATCCGGCGCGGCGAGGTGCCGATGACGGACGACGACGAGCACGCGGACCGCTATCTGATCGCGGACTCGGTCCTGGCCGACGCGGGGTTCTCCTGGTACGAGGTCTCCAACTGGTCCACCACCGACGCGGGCCGCTGCCTGCACAACGAGCTCTACTGGCGCGGCGCGGACTGGTGGGGCGCGGGCCCCGGCGCGCACAGCCACATCGGCGGCGTGCGCTGGTGGAACGTGAAGCACCCCGGCGCGTACGCGGCGGCCCTGGCGGCCGGGAAGTCACCCGGTGCGGGCCGGGAGATCCTGCCCGCGGAGGACCGCCGGGTGGAACGCATCCTGCTGGAACTGCGCCTCCGCGACGGCTGCCCGCTCTCCATCCTGGCCCCGGCGGGCCTGGCCGCGTCCCGGCGCGCCCTGTCGGACGGGCTGCTCGATGCGGCGGCGTACGAGGCGGGGCGGGCGGTGCTCACCCTGCGGGGGCGGCTGCTGGCCGATGCGGTGGTGCGGGATCTGGTGGACTGAGGCGGCGCCGGCCGCACGGGGCTCCGCCCCGGACCCCGCTCCTCAAACGCCGGAGGGGCTTGAATCTTCCGGCGCCGTCACGAAGTCGATCAGTTCCTCGACCCGGCCCAGCAGCGCGGGCTCCAGGTCCCGGTAGGAGCGCACCCCCGACAGGATCCGCTGCCAGGCGGCACCGGTGTTCTCCGGCCAGCCCAGCGCCCGGCACACACCCGTCTTCCAGTCCTGCCCGCGCGGTACGGCCGGCCACCCGGCGATGCCCACCGACGACGGCTTCACGGCCTCCCAGACGTCGATGTAGGGGTGCCCCACCACCAGCGCGTGGTCGCTGGAGACCTCCGCCGCGATACGGGACTCCTTCGAGCCCGGGACCAGGTGGTCGACCAGCACCCCGAGCCGCGCGTCCGCCGCCGGGCCGAACTCCGCGACGATCGCGGGCAGATCGTCGATGCCCCCCAGATACTCGACGACGACGCCCTCGATCCGCAGGTCGTCGCCCCACACCCGCTCGACCAGCTCCGCGTCGTGCCGCCCCTCGACGTAGAGCCGCCCGGCCCGCGCGACCCGGGCCCGCGCACCGGGCACCGCCAGCGAACCGGATGCCGTCCGGTTGGTGCGCTGGGGCGCCGCCGCGGGGCGTACGAGAGTGACCGGACGCCCCTCCAGCAGGAAGCCGCGCGGACCCATCGGGAACACCCGGTGCTTGCCGAAGCGGTCCTCCAGCGTGACCGTCGGCCCCTCGGCCGTCTTCTCACAGCGGATCACCGCACCGCAGAACCCGGTGGCGATCTCCTCGACCACCAGATCGGGCTCGGCCGCGACCTCGCGGGCGGGCGTCTGCTTCTTCCACGGCGGCGTGAAGTCGGGGCTGTAGCTGCGCATTCCGCAGACGCTACGACACCCCGGAGCGCGCTGCCAGCACATCACGCTGAGCGCGGACGAACGCGGCGTCGACCACGGCCCCGTGCCCCGGTACGTACAGCGCGTCCTCACCGCCCAGTGCCAGCAGCCGGTCCAGCGCCGCGGGCCAGCGGGCGGGCATCGCGTCCGGGCCCGCCTGCGGCTCGCCCGACTCCTCGACCAGGTCGCCGCAGAAGACGACGTCGCGGTCGCCCGCGCCGTCCCCGGGGCCGGCCTCCTGCCCGCCCGGGACGAGCAGCGCCAGGTCGTGGCCGGTGTGCCCGGGGCCGCAGTTCACCAGGGTGACCCGGCGGCCGCCCAGGTCAAGGGTCAGCTCCCCGGAGACCGGATGGTGCGGAGCGACCAGATGGGCCACCGCGTCGGCGGCCTCCGCCGCCGGGACGCCGTGGCGCACCGCGTCCTGGCGCAGCGCGTCGGCGCCGCGCGAGCCCCGGGTGAGCAGCGCCTCCGCGCCCACCGCTCCGTAGACCTGGACACCCGCGAACACGGCGGTGCCCAGCACATGGTCGAAGTGCGGGTGGCTCAGCGCGATGTGCGTCACCCGGCGGCCCAGCACCGCCTCCGCGCGCATCCGGATCTCCCGGCCCTCGCGCAGCGTCGCCCCCGTGTCGAAGAGCAGCGCACCGTACCGGCCCGCCACGAGCCCGGCCGTCGCGTCCCAGCGGGGGAGACGGCACCGGCCCACGCCCGCCGCCAGGTGTTCCCAGCCGGAGTCTTCCCAAGTGGCGTCCATACAGCGACGCTATCCCGGTCGGCGGACACCGGCGCGACCGCGCGACGGGCCGCCCTTGCCAGCGGTGAACCTCTCCGCCGTACACTGGGACGCTGCTGGCACTCGAACATTCCGAGTGCCAGGCAGGCCCGGATCGACAGCTGGAGGTGTGCGCGGGTGCTCAGCGAACGCAGACTCGAAGTGTTGCGCGCCATCGTCCAGGACTATGTGGGCACCGAGGAGCCGGTCGGCTCCAAGGCGCTCACCGAGCGGCACCGGCTCGGTGTGTCACCGGCCACCGTCCGCAACGACATGGCGGCCCTGGAGGACGAGGGTTTCATCGCCCAGCCGCACACGAGCGCGGGCCGCATCCCCACCGACAAGGGCTACCGGCTGTTCGTCGACCGGCTCGCGGGCGTCAAGCCCCTCTCGTCGCCCGAGCGGCGCGCCATCCAGAACTTCATGGACGGCGCCGTCGACCTCGACGACGTGGTGGGCCGCACCGTGCGGCTCCTCGCCCAGCTCACCCGGCAGGTCGCCGTGGTGCAGTACCCGTCGCTGACCCGTTCCACGGTGCGGCACGTGGAGCTGCTGGCGCTGGCCCCGGCCCGGCTGATGCTCGTGCTGATCACGGACACCGGACGGGTCGAGCAGCGCATGATCGACTGCCCGGCGCCGTTCGGTGAGACATCTCTCGCCGACCTCCGTGCCCGGCTCAACAGCCGGGTGGTGGGGCGCCGCTTCGCGGACGTACCACAATTGGTGCAGGACCTTCCCGAGTCCTTCGAGCAGGAAGACCGGGGTACGGTTTCCACGGTGCTCGCGACCTTGCTGGAAACGCTGGTCGAGGAGACCGAAGAACGGCTGATGATCGGCGGAACCGCCAATCTGACGCGATTCGGACATGACTTCCCACTGACCATCAGGCCGGTGCTGGAAGCGCTTGAGGAGCAGGTCGTGCTGCTCAAGCTGCTCGGTGAGGACTCGGGCATGACCGTACGCATCGGGCATGAGAATGCCCACGAGGGCCTGACGTCCACATCGGTCGTCGCCGTCGGCTACGGTTCGGGCGACGAGGCAGTCGCCAAACTCGGCGTGGTCGGACCGACCCGCATGGACTACCCCGGAACGATGGGAGCGGTACGCGCAGTGGCACGTTACGTCGGACAGATCCTGGCGGAGTCGTAAGTGGCCACGGACTATTACGCCGTTCTCGGCGTGCGCCGCGACGCTTCCCAGGACGAGATCAAGAAGGCATTCCGGCGATTGGCGCGCGAGCTCCACCCGGACGTCAATCCCGATCCCAAGACGCAGGAACGCTTCAAGGAGATCAACGCCGCCTACGAGGTGTTGTCGGACCCGCAGAAGAAGCAGGTCTACGACCTCGGCGGCGACCCGCTCTCGCAGGCGGGCGGCGGCGGAGCCGGCGGCTTCGGCCAGGGCGGCTTCGGCAACTTCTCGGACATCATGGACGCCTTCTTCGGTACGGCGTCCCAGCGCGGGCCGAGGTCGCGTACGCGGCGCGGCCAGGACGCGATGATCCGGCTGGAGATCGACCTCAACGAGTCGGCCTTCGGCACCACGAAGGACATCCAGGTCGACACCGCTGTGGTCTGTACGACCTGCAGCGGCGAGGGAGCGGCCCCCGGCACCTCGGCCCAGACCTGCGACATGTGCCGCGGCCGCGGTGAGGTCTCGCAGGTCACCCGGTCCTTCCTGGGCCAGGTCATGACCTCGCGGCCGTGCCCGCAGTGCCAGGGCTTCGGTACGGTCGTGCCGACCCCGTGCCCCGAGTGCGCGGGCGACGGGCGCATCCGCTCCCGCCGCACGCTGACGGTGAAGATCCCGGCCGGTGTCGACAACGGCACCCGCATCCAGCTCGCGGGCGAGGGCGAGGTCGGCCCGGGCGGCGGCCCCGCCGGCGACCTGTACGTCGAGATCCACGAGCTGCCGCACGCGGTCTTCCAGCGGCGCGGCGACGATCTGCACTGCACGGTGACGGTTCCCATGACGGCGGCCGCACTCGGTACGAAGGTGCCGCTGGAGACACTGGACGCGCTGGAGGAGGTCGACATCCGGCCGGGCACGCAGTCCGGCCAGTCGATCCCGATGCACCAGCGCGGCATCACGCATCTGCGCGGCGGCGGCCGCGGTGACCTGATCGTGCATGTCGAGGTGCTCACCCCGACGAAGATGGACGCCGAACAGGAGCGACTGCTGCGGGAGTTCGCCAAAATGCGCGGCGAGGAACGCCCGACCGGCCAGTTCCAGCCCGGTCAGCAGGGGCTGTTCTCGCGGCTGAAGGACGCGTTCAACGGGCGGTAGCGGGTGCCTTTCTGCTGGGGGCCGGGGGTCGTCCCCCGGGTGGATGCAGTCAGCCCGGTCAGCAGGGGCTGTTCTCGCGGCCGAAGGATGCGTTCAACGGGCGGTAGCCCAGGGCGGTGCTTCCCCCCAGGGAACGCACTCACCGGACCGCTGCCCGGCGCCGATTCGGTGCGGTGCGGAGGACATGGCACGATGCGGTCATGTCCTCCGTACTCGCCGATCTCTGCCGATATCCGATCGTGCAGGCACCCATGGCGGGCGGTGCTTCGGGCCCGCAGCTCGCCGCAGCCGTCTCCGAGGCCGGTGGCCTCGGGTTCCTCGCCGCCGGGTACAAGACCGCGGACGGCATGTACGAGGAGATCAAGCAGCTGCGCGGGCTGACCTCCCTGCCCTTCGGTGTGAACCTGTTCATGCCGCAGTCCGAACACCCCGATCCGGCCGCCGTCGAGGTCTACAGCCACCAGCTCGCAGGTGAGTCCACCTGGTACGAGACGCCCCTCGGCGACGTCCACGGCAGCTCGGACGACGGGTACGAGGCCAAACTCGCCGTCCTGCTCGACGACCCCGTCCCGGTGGTCTCCTTCACCTTCGGCTGTCCCTCCCGCGATGTGCTCGACGCCTTCGACCGGGTCGACACCTTCACCATCGTCACCGTCACCACCGCCGAGGAGGCGCAGACCGCCCAGTGGTGCGGCGCCGACGCGGTCTGTGTGCAGGGCATCGAGGCGGGCGGCCACCAGGGCACACACCGCGACGACCCGCAGAACGACGGCACGGGCATCGGCGTGCTGTCGCTCATCACGCAGGTACGGGAGACCGTGCAGCTGCCGGTCCTCGCGGCCGGCGGGCTGATGCGCGGCTCGCAGATCGCGGCGGTCCTCGCGGCGGGCGCGGAGGCGGCGCAGCTCGGTACGGCCTTCCTGGTGTGCCCGGAGTCCGGGGCGAACAGGCTGCACAAGCAGGCCCTGACCAACCCGCTCTTCGTCCGCACGGACCTCACCCGCGCGTTCAGCGGGCGCCCGGCGCGCGGCCTCGTCAACCGGTTCATGCGCGAGCACGGACCGTACGCCCCCGCCGCCTATCCGCAGGTGCACTACCTCACGGCCGGACTGCGCAAAGCCGCCGCCGGGGTGGGCGACGCCCAGGGCATGGCGCTCTGGGCCGGCCAGGGCCACCGGCTCGCCCGTGAGCTGCCCGCCGGCCAGCTGATCGAGGTGCTGGTCGCCGAACTGGGCTCGGCCCGCGCGCTGTTGGCCGAAGGCGGTGCGTCATGACGGCCCCGGTCTTCGTCGTCGACGCCGGCGGCCTGGACGCGGCGACCCCCGGCAGCAGCTTCGTCCTGGACGGTCCCGAGGGCCGGCACGCGGTGTCCGTGAAGCGGCTGCGGGCGGGCGAGGACGTCGTACTGACCGACGGCGCCGGCCGCTGGGCGCGGTGCGTGGTCCTGGCGGCCGAGGGCAAGGACCGGCTGGAGGTCCGGGTGGACGCGTGCGCCGGTGATCCGCCGCCCGTGCCCCGGATCACCGTCGTCCAGGCGCTGCCCAAGGGCGACCGCGGCGAGGTCGCCGTCGAGACCATGACGGAGACCGGCGTCGATGTGATCGTGCCGTGGCAGGCGTCGCGCTGTATCACCCAGTGGCGCGGCGACCGGGGCGCCAAGTCCCTGGCGAAGTGGCGCAGTACGGCACGCGAGTCGGGCAAGCAGTCCCGGCGGACCCGCTTCCCCGAGATCACCGATGCGATGAGCACCAAGCAGGTCGCCGCGCTTCTCGCGGACGCGGACCTGGCCGGGGTGCTGCACGAGGACCAGGAGTACGGCAGCGAGCCACTGGCGGCGGCCGAACTCCCCGCGCGGGGCGACATCGTGCTGGTCGTCGGACCCGAAGGGGGAGTGTCGCCGGAGGAGCTCGCGGCGTTCACGGCCGCCGGGGCCGGGGTGTACCGGCTGGGGCGCAGTGTGCTGCGCACCTCCACGGCGGGGACGGCCGCGGGAGCGCTGCTGCTGGCCCGGACGGGGCGCTGGGGCTGAGCCGGCCCGTCATCCTGTCCCGCCTGGCCCCGATTCCGTCTCCTGCTGCCCCGGTGTGCCACCCGCGAGAGTGAAGTGGGCGCGAAGAGGCTGCACATCGGTGCCCTTCAGTGGGATCCTGCCCAGTATGGGGGCATTGAGACGCGTATCGAGGCGCGTACGGTACCGGTCGGTTCTCGCTGCGATCGGCGCTGTCTGCACGGCAGTTGCGGGCGTCGTGGCCTGTGATCCGGTCGACGGGGTGAACACCGCGTCCGTCGCCTACACCACCGACCGCACCGCCACCAGCGCCCTGGAGCACCACGGCGTCGGCGTCGACTGGCTGACCTGTACGGCCGATGCCGCGGCCGCCACCTCGCCCGCGCCCTCCGCCGCCCCGCGTGACGTGGCACAGGTCGACTGCCAGGGCAGGACCAAGGACAAGAAGGACATCACCGTCAAGGGCCGGGTGACCAGGACCGTCGACGGACGGTGCGTACGGGGCAATCTGAGGAGCACGGTCGGCGGGGAACTGGCCTTCACCGCCACGCTGCTGGGCAACTGCGCCGCCCCGCCCCCGGACGCCACCACCGCCCCCGCTCCGGGCATCGGCGGCGGCAGCGGCGGCAGCGGCGGCGCGCAGCCGACGGCGACCGTGACGGTGACCGCCACCGTGACGCAGTACCCGGGCAAGTAGCGAACCCGCGAAGCCATGAACCCGCGAAGCCATGAACCTACGAAGTCCTGAACCCGCGAACCAGAAGCCATGAACCCGCGAACCAGTGGACATCCCGGCCCGATCCGAATGAATCCCTAGGTATCCCGCCTAGGTACCCCATCCATGGATTTAGGTGTACGGATCTTCGCCCCGGGCCCGCGCGCGGCGGGCCGTCGCCGGTCAGAGTGGGTCCATGGCTGCCCTACCCGAACCGGACGCCCTCCCCGAGCCGGAGCCCGGCGCGCTCGCCGAACGCCTTGCCGCCACCCGCCTCGTGACCCTCACAGGCCCCGGCGGCATCGGCAAGTCACGGCTGGCCGCCAGACTCGGCGAGGAACCCCCGTGCACCGGCACGCCCGTGCACCGGGTCGACCTCTCCGGCTGTCCGGACGCGGCGCTCGTCCCGTACATGGTGGCCACCGCGCTGCACACCGCGCCCGCACCCGGCACCGACCCGGTACGCGCGGTGCTCGACCTGCTCACCCACAGCCGGGGACTGCTCGTCCTGGACACCTGCGAACACGTGCTGACGGGCTGCGCCTACCTCGTCGGCCGGCTGCACGACAGCTGTCCCGGGCTCCGGATCCTGACCACCAGCCGCAAACCGCTCGGCCTGCCGGGCGAACACCTGGTGGAGGTCCCGCCGCTGCCCCGCGAACGGACCGCCGGGCTGCTCCAGGAACAAGCCGCCTCGTACGGTGTCGAGTTGCCCGACTACTGGGCCGGGCAACTGGCCGGCCGGCTCGACGGCGATCCGCTCTCCGCCCTGCTCGCCGCCCGGAGCCTGCGGCTGATGACCGCGCAGCAGCTGCACGGATCGCTCTGCGCGCCCGGCGGGCGGTTCACCGTCCTCACCGACGGCCCCGGCGACCCTGCCAGGCACCGCACACTCCTGGAGGCCGTCGAGTGGAGCCACGAGCTGTGCAGCAGGGCCGAACGGCTGCTCTGGGCACGGCTGTCGGCGTTCACCGGTGAGTTCACCGCCGAGCAGGTCCGTACGGTCTTTCCCGACGGATCCTCGCTCGCGTCCCTGGTGAGCTCGTCGGTGGTGCTCGCCCGTGGCGGCGGGACCTACCGGCTGCCGCTGGCGCACAGGGAGTACGGACAACTCAGGCTCGCCGGACTCGGCCACGCCATAGGGTGATCCTTGTGAACCAGCCTTCCTATCTCCGGTTTCCGCATGTCCAGGGCGATCTGATCGCTTTCACCGCAGAGGACGACGTCTGGATGGCCCCGCTCGACGGCGGCCGTGCCTGGCGGGTCAGCGCCGACAACAGCCCCGTCAACCATCCCCGGATATCTCCCGACGGCCGCTGGGTCGCCTGGACCTCCACCCGGGACGGGGCGCCCGAAGTGCATCTCGCCCCCACCGAAGGAGGCCCCTCCAGGCGTCTGACGTACTGGGGCGACGCACGGACGTCCGTCCGGGGCTGGACCCCGGACGGCGAGGTGCTCGCCATCAGCACCCACGGCCAGAGCTCGCTGCGGCGCAGCTGGGCGCGGGCCGTTCCGGTCGACGGCGGCCCGGCGCGGACCCTGCCGTACGGACCGGTGGGCTCCCTCGCGTACGGGCCGGACCAACGGGTACTGCTCCTCTCGGCGACGATGGGCCGCGAGGCCGCCGGCTGGAAGCGGTACCGGGGCGGCACCGCGGGCAAGCTGTGGACCGGTGAGACCGGCGGCGACTTCGTACGGCTGCACGCGGACCTCGACGGGAACATCGAGTGCCCGCTGTGGGTGGGCGACCGGGTGGCCTTCCTCTCCGACCACGAAGGTGTCGGGGCGCTCTACTCCTCGCTCCCGGACGGCTCGGAGCTGCGCAGGCACACCGCGACCGACGGGTTCTACGCACGCCACGCGGCCACCGACGGCACCCGTGTCGTCCACATGGCGGCCGGTGAGCTGTGGATCGTCGACGACCTCGAAGGCGCCGAGCCCCGCCGGATCGACGTCCGGCTCGGCGGCCAGCGCGTCGACCTCCAGCCCCACTCGGTGCGCGCCGGGCACCACATCGGCACGGCGTCCCCGGACCGTACGGGCCGGGGCAGCGCCGTCGAGTCACGCGGCGCCGTGCACTGGGTCACCCACCGGGAGGGCCCGGTCCGCGCACTGGCCGCCGAGCCGGGGGTACGGGCGAGGCTGCCCCGCACCTTCCGGGCCGACGGCGCCGAGCAGGTCGTCTGGGTCACCGACGCGGAGGGCGAGGACGCCCTGGAGTGCGCGCCCGCGACCGGCGCCGCCCCGGCGGCCGCCCCGCGCCGCCTCGCCCAGGGCCGCATCGGCCGGGTGCTCGGGCTCGCAGCGGCCCCGGACGGCAGCCGGTTCGCCGTCGCCGCGCACGACGGGCGGGTGCTGGTCGTCGAGCGCGAGTCCGGCGATGTGCACGAGGTGGACCGCAGCGAGGACGGCGACGTCTCGGGCCTGGTCTTCTCGCCCGACTCCTCCTGGCTGGCCTGGTCGCACCCCGGCCCCGAGCCGCTGCGCCAGCTCAAGCTCGCGCACCTGGCCGACCTCTCCGTCGCCGAGGCGACCCCGCTGCGCTTCCGGGACTTCGACCCGGCCTTCACCACCGACGGCAAGCACCTCGCCTTCCTCTCCGAGCGCGCCTTCGACCCGATCTACGACGCGCACGTCTTCGACCTGGCGTTCATCGGCAGCTGCCGTCCCCACCTGCTGACACTCGCCGCGACCACACCGTCGCCGTTCGGACCGCAGCGGCACGGCCGCGCGACCGAGCGGGACAAGGACGCCGACGAGCACGACGCACCCACGGCGCTGCCCGTGACCCGTATCGACCTCGATGGTCTCGCCGACCGGATCGTGCCGCTGCCCGTCGAGGCCGGCAGCTACTCGACGCTGCGCGCCGCCAGGGACGGGCTGCTCTGGCTGCGCCACCCGCTGCGCGGGGTCCTCGGCACGTCCGGGGCCACTCCCGACGCGCCCTGGCCGCACACCGTCCTCGAGCGGTACGACCTGGACAAGCTGCGCGACGAGGAAATTGCCCCGGACGTCGACCACTTCGAGGTCAGCGGCGACGGCAAGCGGCTCGTACTGCACCGGGACGGCAAACTGCGCGTCGTCCCGTCGGACAGCCGGGTGGCCAAACCCGACGCGGACGAGGACACCGACAGCAACATCTCCGTCGACCTCTCCCGGATCCGCCGGACCCTCGACCCGGCCGCCGAGTGGCGGCAGATGTACGACGAGGCCGGCCGCATCATGCGGGACAACTTCTGGCGCCCCGACATGTCCGGCGTCGACTGGGACGGGGTCCTGGACCGCTACCGGCCGGTGCTCGCCCGCGTCGCCACCCATGACGACCTGGTGGACCTGCTCTGGGAGGTGCAGGGCGAGCTGGGCACCTCGCACGCCTATGTGACGCCGCCGGGCGGCTGGCGCGACGACGCCACCCGGCAGGGGCTGCTCGGCGCCGACATCTCCCGTACGGAAGAGGGCAGTTGGCGCATCGACCGGGTTCTGCCCTCGGAGACGTCCGACCCCGCGGCGCGCTCCCCGCTCGCCGCGCCGGGCGTGGCCGTCCGCGCGGGGGACACCGTCCTGGCCGTCGACGGCCAGGCGGTCGACCCGCTCACCGGGCCCGCGCCGCTGCTCACCGGCTCGGCGGGCAAGCCCGTCGAGCTCACCGTCTCGCCCGCCGACGGGGGCGATCCGCGCCATGTCGTGGTCGTGCCGACCGGTGACGAGGAGGCGCTGCGCTACCACGCGTGGGTGGCCGACCGCCGGAGCTACGTCCATGAGCGGTCCGGCGGCCGTCTCGGCTATCTGCACGTCCCCGACATGGTCGGCTCGGGCTGGGCGCAGCTCCACCGCGACCTGCGGGTCGAGGTGGCCAGGGAGGGCCTGGTCGTGGACGTACGGGAGAACCGCGGCGGCCACACCTCGCAGCTGGTGGTGGAGAAGCTGGCCCGCCGCATCGTGGGCTGGGACCTGCCGCGGGGGATGCGGCCCTCCAGCTACCCGCAGGACGCCCCGCGCGGTCCTCTGGTGGCCGTCGCCAACGAGTTCTCCGGCTCGGACGGCGACATCGTGAACGCGGCGATCAAGGCCCTGGGCATCGGGCCCGTGGTCGGCACCCGCACCTGGGGCGGCGTCATCGGCATCGACAGCAGGTACCGGCTGGTCGACGGCACCCTGGTGACCCAGCCCAAGTACGCCTTCTGGCTGGAGGGTTACGGCTGGGGTGTGGAGAACCACGGGGTCGACCCGGACGTCGAGGTGGTCCAGGCGCCGCAGGACCACGCGGCGGGCCGGGACCCGCAGCTGGACGAGGCGATCAGGATCGCGCTCGCCGCGCTGGAGGAGACCCCGGCGAAGACCCCGCCGGGCCTGCCGGGCTGACGGCTGTGCTGTGCCCCCGCCATGCGCCCACGGCCGGGCGGGGGCGCATGGCCCGGGGCGGAGCGCGGGCGTACCGACCGCCCCCGGCTAGCATGGCCGCGTACACGATCATCACGGACCGGCACCATCACGGACCGACACCGGCCCGACCGGCAGTGCGACCGGCCGGCACCATGACCGAGGAGTGAGCGCATGGCGGGAGAGCCGCAGACCGACTGCCTGTTCTGCAAGATCGTCTCGGGAGACATTCCGGCGACCGTGGTCCGGGAGACCGACACCACCGTCGCCTTCCGTGACATAAACCCGCAGGCACCCACGCACGTTCTGGTGATCCCCAAGGTGCACTACCCGGACGCCGCCACCCTCGCGGCGGCCGAACCGCAGATCGCCGCGGACGTGCTGCGCGAGGCGGCCGAGGTCGCCGCCGGGGACAAGGTCGACGGGACCGGGTACCGGATCGTCTTCAACACCGGGTCGGGCGCCGGCCAGACCGTCTTCCACGCGCACGCCCATGTCCTGGGCGGCCGTGGACTCAACTGGCCGCCCGGATAGTCCCGTTGTCCGTACGAGAACTCGTGGTGCTCGGCACCGCCAGCCAGGTCCCGACCCGGCACCGCAACCACAACGGCTATCTGCTGCGCTGGGACGGCCAGGGCATCCTCTTCGACCCCGGCGAGGGCACCCAGCGGCAGATGCTGCACGCCGGGGTGGCCGCGCACGACATCGACCGGATCTGCGTCACGCACTTCCACGGGGACCACTCGCTGGGCCTGGCCGGGGTGATCCAGCGGATCAACCTGGACCAGGTCCCGCACCCGGTCACCGCGCACTACCCGGCGAGCGGGCAGCACTTCTTCGACCGGCTGCGGCACTCCACCGCCTACCGCGAGTCCGTCGCCCTGGTGCAGACCCCGGCCACCGGCGACGGAGGCGTCCTGGCGCGGACACCCGCGTACACGCTGGAGGCGGTCAGGCTCTCGCACCCCGTCGAGTCGTACGGCTACCGGCTGACCGAGCCCGACGGGCGCCGGATGCTCCCGGAGAAGCTTGCCGAGCACGGTGTGTCAGGACCCGGCATCGGGCAGCTCCAGCGGGAGGGCGTGCTCGACGGGGTCACCCTCGACCAGGTCAGCGAGGTACGGCGCGGCCAGCGCTTCGCCTTCGTCATGGACACCCGGCTCTGCGACGGGGTCCACCGGCTCGCCGACGGCTGCGACCTGCTGGTCATCGAGTCGACCTTCCTCGACGACGACGCGCGGCTGGCGGCCGACCACGGCCATCTGACCGCCGGACAGGCGGGCCGTGCCGCGCGCGACGCGGGCGTACGGCACCTCGTCCTGACGCACTTCTCGCAGCGGTACCCCGACTCCGCGGAGTTCGGCAGACAGGCGCGCGCCGCGGGCTTCGAGGGTGAACTCACCGTCGCCGACGACCTGATGCGCGTCCCGGTCCCCACCCGGCACCCCACCGCCTGACCGCAGGCCCGCCCCCAAAATGAGAACAGCCCCCACATCCCCACCCACACCACCGACCTGAGCGAGACCCCGATGCACCACCTCCCCAAGGCCGAACTCCACCTCCACATCGAAGGCACCCTCGAACCCGAACTGGCCTTCGCGCTCGCCGCGCGCAACGGCATCGAGCTGCCGTACACGGACACCGAAGCGCTGCGCAAGGCGTATCTCTTCAGCGATCTCCAGTCGTTCCTCGACCTGTACTACGGGCTGATGGCCGTGCTGCGCACCGAGGAGGACTTCGAGGAGCTCACCGAGGCCTACCTCGCGCGCGCCGCCGCGCAGGGCGTGCGCCATGCCGAGATCTTCTTCGACCCGCAGGCGCACTCGGCGCGCGGCGTGCCGATCGGTACCGTCATCGAGGGCATCTCGCGGGCGCTCGGGCGCAGCGAGGAGCGGCACGGCATCTCCACGCAGCTGATCATGTGCTTCCTGCGCGACGAGTCGGCCGACTCGGCGATCCGCACCCTGGAGGCGGCCAAGCCGCATCTGCACCGGATCGCGGCGGTCGGCCTCGACTCGGCCGAGGTCGGGAACCCGCCGTCGAAGTTCCGCGAGGTGTACGCGGCGGCCGGCGAACTGGGGCTGCGCAAGGTCGCGCACGCGGGTGAGGAGGGCCCCGCCACCTATGTGCGCGAGGCCCTGGACATCCTCGGGGTGGAGCGGATCGACCACGGGCTGCGCTCGATGGAGGACCCGGAGCTGGTGGAGCGGCTGGTCAGGGACCGGGTGCCGCTGACGCTCTGCCCGCTGTCGAACGTACGGCTGCGGGCCGTTGACACCCTGGAGCAGCACCCGCTGCCGCAGATGATGGCCGCCGGGCTGCTCTGCACCGTCAACTCCGACGACCCCGCGTACTTCGGGGGCTACGCGGGCGACACCTTCCACGCCGTGCACGAGGCGCTCGGCCTCGGGCACGAGGAGCTGCGGACACTGGCCCGCAACTCCTTCCTCGCCGCCTTCCTGGACCACGACGAGGAGCGCAGGGCACGCTACTTGGCAGAGGTGGACGCGTACGACTTCGACGCGGACCTCGATCTGGGCTGAACGCCCCCGGTGAGCCGGTACTTGCGGCGGGGTACCGGCTCCGGTTCCAGGGCGATCTCGGTGACGGTGAGTTCGGGCGCGCCGAGCTGCGGGACGCCGGGCGCCACCGCGCCCAGGGTGCCCGCGACGACGGCCGCAGGGGCGCCGCCCCTGCGGCGTACCGCACCCGGCATCAGGGGGCGGCCCGATGTGTGCAGCGCCACCGCGGTCAGCGGGACCGCCAGCAGCAGGAGCACTGCGCACAACACCGCCCCCATCAGCGGGAAACCGGTCCGCGCGGAGAGCAGACTGCCCGCCACCGGGCCGCAGGCCACGCCGATCGACGACGCCGAGCCGACCAGGACGGCCCAGCGGCCGCGCGGATCCAGCGAGGCGGCCAGACCGATCAGATAGGACAGCACCACCGGGTAGAAGGTGTTCCAGAGGATCTCGCCCGACGCGAACGAGCCGAGCCCGCTCGCCGATGAACTCAGCGCGATACACGCCGAGATGATCACCGTGCCGCCGCCGATCGGCAGTGCCCTGCCGAGCCGCGAGCCGAGCGCCCCGGCCCCCGCGACGCCGATCAGTCCGGCGCCCAGCGACACCGCGAAGATCGCGCCGACCGCCACCTCGGACAGCCCCGCCTGATCCTGGCCGATCCGGCTGCTGACGCCCCAGAGCGAGTTCTGGGCCATGGCCCAGCAGACCATCGCTCCGGCCAGCACCGAGCCCGAGCCCAGATGAGGGATCCGGCCGCGCCCGGCCCCGGTGGCGGGCTGGTGCGGGCGGATCCTGCCGAGCCGGCCGGTCGCCGGCCAGACGAGAGCGGCGACCAGCGCGATGGCGGCGAACGGCGCCCGGTGGCCGCCGCCGAGCTGCGGCAGTACGAGGTAGAGGGCGCCGGCTGTCGCCGACACCGTGAGCAGTCCGGTGGCCGAGGCCCGGTGGGGGTCGGGCAGGCCCGCGATGCCGCCCGCGGCCACCGCCGTCGCCGTACCGGAACCCACGCCGCCGACGGCGGCCCCCGCGATGACGAGGGGGAGGTACGAGGTGGTGGCGGCGGCGCCGTACCCGGCGAGGGCGAGCAGCAGCCCGACGCGGGCGACCCGCTGCGGGCCGATGCGCTCGACGTGCGAGGCCAGTACGAGACCGGCGCCCGCCGAGCAGAGGAGGAGGACCGAACCGGCGACGCCGGCTTCGGCAGGAGAGAGGCCGAGGCCGGAGCCGAGGCGTCCGACGATGGTCGGCAGGAGGTACGAGGCGAGGTAACCAGCGGTGAACACGGCGATGAGAGGCCATGTGGCGCGTGAGCGCGAAGACACGGGCGTTCCTGACAGAGACATGCCTGTGACCAGGCAGAAGAGTGGGGGGAAGTGGGCGTCGTGTCATTGACAGGAGCGCGCGGCCAATTTGTATCAACCACGCGGAGCCAACGAAAAGCCGCCACTCTGTGATCTATAACACCTTCGGTTTATAGTCACGCAGGCGCGGGCAACAGTGAGGTTTTTTTACTCAGATCCAGTCGGGTGCACCGGGCAGCGTGTGCGCCGCGGCCTCGATCTCGGCCCGTACCTCGCGCATCGTCGCGATGATCCGGCGCTCGTGCCCGGCGGTCAGCCGGGTCACCGGAACCGAGCAGCTGACGGCGTCCACCGCGGGCGTGTCGTACCGCAGCGCGAAGCCGAAGCCGACGATGCCGGTGACGCCCTCCTCCCGGTCGACCGCGTAGCCCCGCTCGCGCACCAGTGCCAGATCGGCGTCGAGGGCGGCCCGGTCGGCCAGGGTGTTCGGGGTCAGCCGTTCCAGTTCGCCGACGGGCAGCCCGTCCGGCCCGTCGGCGGCTCGCTCGGCGAGCAGCGCCTTGCCCAGTGAGCTGACGTGGGCGGGCAGCCTGCGGCCGACGCGGCTGAGGGTGCGCAGATACTCGTGCGACTCGCGGGTGGCGAGATAGACCACGTCGCCGCGGTCGAACCGCCCCAGGTGGACGGTCTCCCCCAGCGCGGTGGACGCCTTGTCGAGATACGGCTTCACCGCCCGCACCCGGGCATCCGTGTCGAGATAGCTGGTGCCGGTGAGCAGGGCCCGGATGCCGATGCCGTACAGCGATCCCGTCGCGTCGGTGCG
The DNA here is from genome assembly GCF_041433995.1 of Streptomyces sp. NBC_00466. Lineage (NCBI taxonomy): Bacteria > Bacillati > Actinomycetota > Actinomycetes > Kitasatosporales > Streptomycetaceae > Streptomyces > Streptomyces sp. NBC_00466. The sequence goes on from NZ_CP107896.1 coordinate 4,934,126, forward strand.
GACCCAGCCGCGGTCGGTCAGCGTCTGCAGCAGCGCGTACATGGAGCTGCGGGGGACGCCGAGCTCGTCGGCGAGTTCCCGCAGCCGGGCGGGCCGGTCGCCGCGCGCGGCGAGCACCTCCAGCAGCTCGACGGTGCGGCCCGCCGACTTCACCTCGCGTACGCCTCCGGTCTCCGGCATGCCCAGAGCCTAGGGCCCCGCGGAGCGGCGGGTGGTGCGGGGCCGGTCGGAACCCTTGACGCCTCTCGTTCATGTATCTACTGTCCATTTTCATGCATGGACGCCATCTACATACGGAGACATGAATGGATGCGGGGACCAACACGGGGGCCAACGCTGGGACCAACACAGCGCCCGGTGCAGGGACGGATACGGGAACCGGTCCGCGGTCGGCGCAGGTGGCCGGGACAGTGGCGCGGCTCAGGGAAGGCATGGCCCGCGGGGTTCTCTCCTTCCCGCTGACCGCCTTCACCGACGGCGGAGACCTCGACACCGACGGGTACCGGGCCTATCTGGAGACCCAGTTGGCCGCCGCCCCCGGCGCGGTCTTCCCGGCCTGCGGCACCGGTGAGTTCTTCTCGCTGGACGAGGACGAGTACCGCAGCGTCGTCACCGCCACCGTCGAGGCGGCCGCCGGACGTACACCCGTCGTCGCGGGCATCGGCTACGGCTGGGCGCAGGCCGTCAGATTCGCCCGGATCGCCGAGGAGGCGGGCGCCGACGCGGCGCTCGTCCTCCCGCACTACCTCGTGGCGGCCCCGCAGGACGGACTCGTCGCGCAACTGGAGCAGATCGCCGCACGCACCCGGCTGCCCCTCATCGCCTACCAGCGCGGCCAGGTCGCCTTCACCGCCGCGTCGCTCCGCCGCATCGCCGCCGTCCCCGGCGTCATCGGGCTCAAGGACGGCCACAGCGACCTCGACCGGCTCCAGCGGCTGACCCTCGCCGCCCCGGACGGCTTCCTCTTCTTCAACGGCGCGTCCACCGCCGAGATCCAGGCCCGCGCCTACGCGACCGTCGGTGTCCCCGCCTACTCCTCCGCCGTCCACGCCTTCGCCCCCGAGATCGCCGGAGCCTTCTTCACCGCACTGCGCACGGACGACCAGGCACGCCTGGACGCGCTGCTCCGCGACTTCTACGTTCCGCTGGTCGAACTCCGCGACCGGGTCCCCGGATACGCGGTCTCGCTGGTCAAGGCCGCCGCCCGGCTGCGCGGCCACCGGGTCGGCCCGGTGCGCGCACCTCTGACCGACCCCGGCCCCGACGACCTCGCGGCCCTGGACACCCTGCTCACCGCCGGACTCGACCTCGTAGGAGCGGCCCGATGACCCCCAACACCCCACGTGAACTGGCGATCGCCGAGGTCCGGCTCACCCCGGTACTGATCTCCGACCCGCCGCTGCTCAATGTGCACGGCGTGCACCAGCCCTACACCCCGCGGCTCGTCGTCGAGATCGTCACGGAGTGCGGGGTCAGCGGTATCGGCGAGACCTACGGCGACACCAAGTACCTGGACATAGCCCGGCCCTACGCCGAACTGCTGCCGGGCCGGTCCATCGCCGACCTCAACGGCCTCGCCGCACTCGCCCAGCAAGTCGGCACCGGCGGCGCGGGGGTGGATGACGCGATCGACGTGGGCGGGCTGCGCGGCGTACAGACCGCGGACAAACTCCGGCTCTCGGTCTTCTCCGCCTTCGAGGTGGCCTGCCTCGACGCGCTGGGCAAGGTCCGGGGCCTGCCGGTGCACACGCTGCTCGGCGGGAAGGTGCGCGACTCGGTCGAGTACAGCGCGTATCTCTTCTACCGCTGGGCCGAACACCCCGACGGCGCGGGGGAGTCCGACACCTGGGGCGAGGCCGTCGACCCGGCGGGCATCGTCGCGCAGGCACGGCGATTCGTGGACGACTACGGCTTCACCTCGTTCAAGCTCAAGGGCGGCGTCTTCCCGCCGGACCAGGAGATCGCCGCGGTGAAGGCCCTGGCCGAGGCGTTCCCGGGTCACCCACTGCGGCTCGACCCCAACGGCGGCTGGACCCCGCAGACCTCGCTGAAGGTCGCCGCCGAACTCGCCGGCGTACTCGAATACCTGGAGGACCCGGCCCCCGGCACCGCCGACATGGCGGAGGTCTCCGCGGGCACCGACGTGCTGCTCGCCACCAACATGTGCGTGACGACGGTCCCCGAGATCCGCGAAGCCTTCCTGACCGACGCGGTCCAGGTGGTCCTCTCCGACCACCACTACTGGGGCGGACTGCACGCCACCCGTGAACTGGCCGCGATCTGCCGGACGTTCGGCGTGGGTCTCTCCATGCACTCCAACACCCACATGGGCATCAGCCTCGCCGCGATGACCCATGTCGCGGCCACCGTGCCCAACCTGGACTACGCCTGCGACAGCCACTACCCGTGGCAGACCGACGACGTGATCACCACCCGCCATGTCTTCACCGACGGCGCCCTGCCGGTCTCCGAAGCCCCCGGTCTCGGTGTCGAACTCGACCGGGACAAGCTCGCCGCGCTGCACCGGCGCTGGACCGAGGACGACGGCACCATGCGCGACCGTGACGACGTCACCGCGATGCGCAAGGCGAAGGGCTACGAGGACTGGACGTCCCCGGTGCTGCCCCGCTGGTGAACCACCGGGGGAGGGGCGCCCGTTCCGCGGAGCCCCTCCCCGGCGGAGACCTCCCCGCCCTGCTCCACCCGTTCCCTCCCACCTCCCCGCCCTGCTCTGCCCGCTCCTTCCGACCTCCCCGCCCTGCTCTGCCCTGCCCACGATCGGAGCCGCTCGTGTCCGCAGCAACCCCCGCCCCCGTAGAGCACTCCCCAGCCGTCCAGTCCGCCATCCGCAAGATCTTCAAGCGCGTCGTACCGCTCTTCTTCGTCATGTTCGTGGCGAACTACATGGACCGGGTGAACCTGGGATTCGCCCAGGACCAGCTACGGGCCGACGTGGGTCTCTCCGCCGCCGCCTTCGGGCTCGGTGCCGGGATCTTCTTCGTCGCGTACGCCATATTCGAAGTCCCCAGCAACATGCTGATGGAACGCTTCGGCCCCAAGATCTGGCTCACCCGGATCATGATCACGTGGGGCGTCGTCGCCACCGCGATGGCCTTCGTCAGCAGCCTGAGATGTTCTACGCCCTGCGCTTCCTGCTCGGAGTCGCGGAGGCGGGCTTCTTCCCCGCCGTGATCTATTACCTGTCCCGCTGGCTGCCCGACTCGCATCGCGGCAGGGCGACCTCCATCTTCCTGATGGGTTCAGGGACGGCGACGGTCGTCGTCGGCCCTGTCTCCGGCGCCCTGCTGGAGATGCACGGCGTCTGGGGGCACTCCGGCTGGCAGTGGATGTTCTTCATCGAGGGCGTCTTCTCCGTCGTCCTCGGCTTTGTCGTCCACCGCTTCCTCGACTCCAGCGTCGAGAAGGCCACCTGGCTGACGGAGGACGAGAAGCAGGGTCTTATCGCGGCCATCGACACCGAGCAGCGGGAGCGGGACGCCCACCGCGACGACACCAAGGTCTCCCGCTGGAAGCTGCTCGCCGACCCGCAGATGCTGCTCTTCCTCTGGATCTACTTCGCCATCAACGTCGCGCTGTACGCCGTGACGTTCTGGCTGCCGTCGATCGTCGACGACCTCGGCGGGCTGAGCGAGTTCCAGGTCGGGCTGCTGACCGCGGTGCCCTGGCTGTTCGCGCTCCTCGCGCTGTACGTGACGGGCCGGATCTCCGACCGCATCGGCAAACGCCGTCCGATCCTGGTGGGTCTGCTGCTGCTCGGCGGCACCGGCACACTGCTTGCCGTCTTCGTCTCGCCATGGGTGGGCCTGGGCGCACTGTGCATCGCCGCGATGGGCTTCAAGCCGGCGTCGCCGATCTTCTGGACGATCCCGCAGAGCTACCTGGACGCGCGGGCAGCCGCCCCGGGTATCGCACTGATCAACTCCATCGGAAACCTGGGCGGGTTCGTCGCGCCGACCGCCTTCGGGCTGCTGGAGGACTCCACGGGATCCACCAAGGGCGGGCTCGTCGGGCTCACCGTGATCGGGTTCCTCGCCGCGCTGAGCGTGCTGCTGGTGCGGGGCGGCGGACGTAACGACAGGACCAGGGCCAGGCCCGCAACCGCCCCTGCGAGCAGGGGCCGCGAGGCGAACCCCGGAGTGGCGCCCCGGAGTGCGGCGTCCCCCGGAGCGGCGGCAGCACGGCCCGCGGAGGCCTGAGAGGACGGGCACGGCCACCGCAGGACGCCGCAGCACGAGGCGCGTCCACGCTCCCGCCGAACCGGTGGTGCAGACTGTTCTCCATCCGCACCGTTGGCCAGTCCGCGACCCGTTGGAGCATACGGTGGCCATTCCTGCCGAGCCCGCCCTGGATCCGCTGAAGGAGACCCGCCGTCCCGACGATCCGCCCTGTGACGTCTACCTGACCGGCACGGTCTTCCTGGACATCATCTTCACCGGCCTCGACAGCGCACCGGTGCGCGGCACCGAGTCCTGGGCGCGCGGCATGGGTTCGAGCCCCGGCGGGGTGGCCAACATGGCCACCGCGCTGGCCCGGCTCGGACTGCACACCTCGCTCGCCGCGGCCTTCGGCGACGACCACTACGGCGAGTACTGCTGGGACGCCCTGGAACAGGGCGAGCAGATCGACCTGTCGCGCTCCCACACCGTGCCCGGCTGGCACTCCCCGGTCACCGTCTCCATGGCGTACGAGGGCGAGCGCACCATGGTCTCGCACGGCCACGAAGCGCCACCGCCGTTCAGCACCCACCCCAACTGCCCACCGCGTGCCCGCGCCGCCATCGCCTCACTGGGGCCCGGCAGCCGCGAGGAGTGGGTGCTGCGCGCCGCCGACCGGGGCACGAAGGTCTTCGCCGACGTCGGCTGGGACGAGACCGGACGCTGGGACCTGGCGTGCCTCGCCGACCTGGAGCACTGCGAGGCGTTCCTGCCCAACGCCGAGGAGGCCATGCGCTACACCCGAACCGACTGCCCGCGCGCCGCGGCCCACGCCCTCGCCGACAAGGTCCCGCTGGCCGTCGTCACCCTGGGTGCCGAGGGTGCGTACGCGGTGGACGGGTCGACCGGCGAGGCCGCGTCGGTGCCCGCCATCGCGGTCGAGGCACTCGACCCGACGGGCGCGGGCGACGTCTTCGTCGCGGGCTTCGTCACCGGGACGCTGGCGGACTGGCCGCTCGCCGACCGGCTGGCCTTCGCGGGGCTCACGGCGGCGCTCTCGGTCCAGGAGTTCGGCGGCTCGCTCTCGGCACCCGGCTGGGCCGAGGTCGCCGCCTGGTGGCAGCAGGTACGCAGCTGCGCGGGCCAGGACCGGGCCGCGCTGCGCCGGTACGCCTTCCTGGAGGAACTGCTGCCCGCGGCGGCCCGGTCCTGGCCGCTGCGCCGGGCCGTGCCGACGATCGGCTTCCGCGCACCGTAACGACCTCGCCGTAAAAGCCCTGGCGTTGTCAGTGCGGCGTCGTAGGCTTGGAGGTCCAGAGGTTGTCGAGCAGCGAGAACCCTGCAACGGGAGGTATGCGCAGGCCCGAGGGCCGGCCCATGACTCAGACACCTACACAGCCGCAGGCGCGTGCCCACATCACTGTCCCGGCCGCACACCCCATGGTGATGCTGCTCGGTTCGGGCGACTCGCTGCTGCGCGTGATCGAAACGGCGTTCCCGGCGGCCGACATCCATGTCCGGGGAAACGAGATCAGTGCCACAGGAGCGGCGTCCGATGTCGCCCTGATCCAGCGCCTGTTCGACGAGATGATGCTGGTGCTCCGCACCGGGCAGCCGATGACGGAGGACGCTGTGGAACGCTCGATCGCCATGCTCCGGGCCAGCGAGAACGGCGAGGGCGAGCCGGGGGGCGAGACCCCGGCCGAGGTCCTCACCCAGAACATTCTGTCCAGCCGCGGCCGCACGATCCGCCCCAAGACGCTCAACCAGAAGCGCTACGTCGACGCCATCGACAAGAACACGATCGTGTTCGGCATCGGCCCGGCGGGTACCGGCAAGACCTACCTCGCGATGGCCAAGGCGGTCCAGGCCCTCCAGTCCAAGCAGGTCAGCCGGATCATCCTGACCCGCCCCGCCGTCGAGGCGGGGGAGCGGCTCGGCTTCCTCCCCGGCACGCTCTTCGACAAGATCGACCCGTATCTGCGCCCGCTGTACGACGCGCTCCACGACATGCTGGACCCGGACTCGATCCCCCGGCTGATGGCGGCCGGGACGATCGAGGTGGCGCCGCTGGCCTATATGAGGGGCCGCACGCTGAATGACGCGTTCATCATCCTCGACGAGGCGCAGAACACCAGCGCCGAGCAGATGAAGATGTTCCTCACCCGCCTCGGCTTCGACTCGAAGATCGTCGTCACCGGTGACGTCACCCAGGTCGACCTGCCGAGCGGCACCAAGAGCGGGCTGCGCCAGGTGCAGGACATCCTGGAGGGCATCGACGACGTGCACTTCTCCCGGCTCACCACGGAGGATGTCGTCCGGCACAAGCTCGTCGGCCGTATCGTCGACGCGTACGAGAAGCACGACAGCCAGAAAGACAGCCGGAAAGACAGCCGGAAACGGCTGTAGGCACAGACCGAAAGAGTCAGCAGTCCCCATGTCGATCGACGTCAACAACGAGTCCGGAACCGAGGTCGACGAGCAGGCGATCCTCGACATCGCCCGCTACGCCCTCACACGGATGCGGATCCACCCGCTCTCCGAGCTGTCCGTGATCGTCGTGGACACCGAGGCCATGGAGCAGCTGCACATCCAGTGGATGGACCTGCCGGGTCCCACGGATGTCATGTCCTTCCCGATGGACGAGCTGCGTCCACCGGCCAAGGACGAAGAGGAGCCCCCGCAGGGGCTCCTCGGTGACATCGTGCTCTGTCCCGAGGTCGCCAAGCAGCAGGGCGAGGAAGCCCCGACGCAGCACTCCATGGATGAGGAGCTCCAGCTCCTGACCGTCCACGGGGTGCTGCACCTGCTGGGCTACGACCACGAGGAGCCCGACGAGAAGGCCGAGATGTTCGGCCTCCAGGCCGCGATCGTCGACGGCTGGCGGACGGAGAAGGGACACACCGGCCCCTCCCCGGCGCCGACCGTCTCATGACCGCGCAGCTGATCGTCGGTGCGGTCGCGCTGGTCGTGGTCGCCTGGCTGGCGGCCTGCGCCGAGACCGGCATCGCCCGTACATCGAGCTTCCGGGCCGCCGAGGCCGTACGGTCGGGGCGGCGCGGCAGCGACAAGCTGGCGCAGATCGCCACCGACCCCACCCGGTATCTCAATGTGGCGCTGCTGGTGCGGGTCGCCTGCGAGATGGCGGCCGGGGTCCTCGTCACCTATGTCTGTCTCCGGGAGCTGTCCGAGACCTGGCAGGCGCTGGCGCTGGCCATCGCCCTGATGGTGCTGGTGAGTTATGTGGCCGTCGGCGTCTCGCCGCGCACCATCGGCCGCCAGCACCCGCTGAACACGGCGACCGCCGCCGCGTATGTGCTGCTGCCGCTCGCCCGTGTGATGGGTCCGGTCCCGCAGTTGCTGATCCTCATCGGTAACGCGCTGACGCCCGGAAAGGGCTTCCGCAAGGGCCCGTTCGCGTCCGAGGCCGAGCTGCGCGCCATGGTCGACCTCGCCGAGCAGGAGTCGCTGATCGAGGACGACGAGCGCCGGATGGTGCACTCCGTCTTCGAGCTGGGCGACACCCTGGTCCGCGAGGTGATGGTCCCGCGCACCGACCTGGTCTGCATCGAGCGCTCCAAGACGATCCGCCAGGCCACCACGCTGGCGCTGCGCTCGGGCTTCTCGCGGATCCCGGTGACCGGGGAGAACGAGGACGACATCGTCGGCGTCGTCTACCTCAAGGACCTGGTCAGGAAGACCCACATCAGCCGGGACGCGGAGACCGACCTGGTCTCCACCGCGATGCGCCCCGCCGTCTTCGTGCCCGACACCAAGAACGCCGGTGATCTCCTGCGCGAGATGCAGCAGGACCGCAACCATGTGGCCGTCGTCATCGACGAGTACGGCGGCACGGCGGGCATCGTCACCATCGAGGACATCCTCGAAGAGATCGTCGGCGAGATCACCGACGAGTACGACCGTGAACTGCCGCAGGTGGAGGACGTGGGCGAGGGCCGCTTCCGGGTCACCGCCCGCCTGGACATCGAGGATCTGGGCGAGCTGTACGGCCTGGACGAGTACGACGACGAGGACGTGGAGACCGTCGGCGGTCTGCTGGCCAAGGCCCTCGGCCGGGTGCCGATCGCGGGCGCTTCCGCGATCGTCGACCTGCCGGACGGCAGGCGGCTGCGGCTCACCGCCGAGTCCCCCGCGGGCCGCCGGAACAAGATCGTGACGGTGCTGGCCGAGCCGGTCGCCGATGTGGAGGAGACAGCGGGATGAAACCGCAGGAGCTCAGGGCGTTCTGCCTGGAATTCAACGCCGCAGCCGAGGAGTTCCCGTTCGGCCCGGAGACCTCGGTGTTCAAGGTGTGCGGCAAGGTCTTCGCCCTGAGCCACCTCGACGGTGACCCGCTGCAGATCTCGCTCAAGTGCGACCCGGACGAAGCGGTCCGGCTGCGCGCCGAGTACGAGGCGGTCGTCCCCGGCTGGCACCTCAACAAGCGCCACTGGAACACGGTGACGGTCGGGCCGCTGCCCGACCGTCTGGTCCGTGAGCTCATCGAGGATTCGTACGACCTGGTGGTGGCCGGTCTGCCGAAGGCGGAGCGCCTCCGGCTCGACCGCCCCTGACCGGAAAGGACCGGGCGGGAACAGGCCCCGTCCGGACCGGAGTCAGACGGCGCGGCCGTGGTCACGGCTGCGCCGGCCGAGTCCCACCGCAACCAGCACCGCGGTCCCGACGAGGATCGCCCCGGCGATGCCCAGCACGGTCCGCACCCCGTCGAAGAGGTCGGGCCCGGTGGTGGCCAGCACTCCGAGCAGCGGGATGCCGACGGTGATGCCGACCTGCTGGGTCGTGGTGACGAGCCCGGTGGCCAGGCCCTGTTCGGCGTCCGGCACACCCGAGGTGACGGTCAGCCCGTACGAGATGATCGCGCCCAGGTGCGCCATGCTGGCCACCGAGACGGCGACCGTGGCCAGCCAGACCCCGGAGTCGGCGCCGAGCCCCAGCATCGTGGCGATGAGCAGGCCCTGGGCGAGCAGCGAGCCGACCAGCACCCGGCGTGCGCCGAGCCGCCCGATGACCTTCGGTGCGATCATTCCGGCGGCCACCGACGCCAGGCCCTGGACGCCGAAGACCAGCCCGGTCCGGAAGCTGGACAGGTGCAGGACCTCCTGGAGGTACAGGGTCAGGACGAAGACCACCGTCGACATCATCGAGAAGGTGATGAGCCCGCCCAGGTTGCCCCAGGCCACGGTGCGCCGCTTCAGCATCGGCAGCGACACCAGCGGGGCGTCGGCGCGGGATTCGACGACCACGAAGCCGGCCAGCAGGGCGATGCCCAGCACCAGCGACACCAGGACGTCGGCGTGGCCGAAGCCGCGCTGGGCCGCCGTCGACAGTGCGTAGATCATCGCGAGCAGCCCGCCGGTGACGGTCACCGCGCCGGGGATGTCGAGCCGCGGCCGCTCGGAGTGGCGCGACTCGGTGAGCAGCCGGGGAGCCACGGCGAGCACGATCACCGCTGCCGCGCCCAGCAGGCCCATGGTCGAGCGCCAGCCCAGGGTGTCCGTCAGGACGCCGCCCAGCACCATGCCGACGGTGAAGCCGAGCGAGAGCAGGGTGCCGCTGATGCCCAGCGCCCGGTCGCGCTGCGGGCCCTCGGGAAACGTGGTGGTCAGCAGGGACATCCCGGTCGGCACGATGACCGCGGCGCCCAGGCCCTGGAGGGCCCGGCCGGTGAGGAAGACCTCCTGGTTCCAGGCGAAGGTCGCGATCAGCGAGGCCGCGCCGAAGACGGTGAGACCTGTGAGGAACAGCTTGCGCCGGCCGAAGAGGTCGGCGATCCGGCCGAAGAGGAGCAGAAACCCGCCGGAGGGCAGTGCGAAGGCGGTGACGGCCCACTGGAGCCCGGCCCGGGTCATGCCCAGGTCCTGGCCGAGCACGGGGAGCGCCACGTTCAGTACGGAGAAGTCGAGCGCCACCATGAACTGGGCCGCGCACAGGACGAGCAGGACGAGCTTGGCCCGGCCGGTGAGCCGGTCGCCGGCCGCGGGTGGGGCGGTGGTCGGGGTGAGTACGGGTGAGGTATCGATCGCCATGTCCCGAGCTTCGGGCTTCGGGAACAATCGTGGGGAGCGGGTACTTATGCTGGTGGCCGCACCACCAGGCAGCCGTACAGGGGGAGACGTCGTGGCGAGTCCGATCGAGAGCGGTGCGGAAGGGCCGAGGCCCGGCACCAAGGCGCACCGGCTCAGTGAGCTGCGGGAGTTCCTGATGAGCCGGCGGGCCAGGGTCACTCCGGCCGAGGCGGGACTGCCCGACGGCGGTGGCCGGCGCCGCACGCCGGGGCTGCGGCGTGAGGAGGTCGCCGTCCTCGCGGGCGTGGGCGTCTCCTGGTACCAGTGGCTTGAGCAGGGCCGGGACATCACGGTGTCGCCGCAGGTCCTGGACTCGGTGGGCCGGGTGCTGAAACTGAGCAGCGCCGAGCGCCGCCATCTCTATGTGCTGGCCGGGCTGAACCCGCCGCCGCAGGAGGTCGATCCGGCCAATGCGGACATGTGCGAGGGGCTCAAGCGGCTGATCGACGCGTGGATGCCGTTCCCGGCGCACATCATGGACCAGTACTGGAACACGATCATTTACAACGACGCTGCGGCGATGACGCTGGCCATGCGCCCCGGCCTGGTGCAGAACTGTCTGATCGCGTTCTTCACCGACCCCGTCTACCGGGCCCGCGCCAAGGGCTGGGAGTCCATCGCACACCAGGTGGTCGCGCAGTTCCGGGCCGCCTGCTCGGAGCGCCCGGAGGACGACGGTTTCCAGGCGGTCGTCACCGAGGCGCAGGAGCGCAGCCCCGAGTTCGCCGAGCTGTGGGAGCGCCGGGACATCGCGCCGGGCGGCCAGATCCGCAAGGAGCTGGAGCATCCGGTGGTCGGCACGCTGTTCGTGGAGTCCACCCAGCTGAGGGTTCCGGCCCGGCCCGATCTGGCGATCGTGCTGCACACCCCGCTGCCCGACACGGGGACGGAGGCCAAGCTCCAGTGGCTGGCGTCGCCGGAAGGCCGCAGGGGCTCGATGTACCCGGTCGCCAACTGACCGGTGCGGGCTCTTTATGCTCTGCCCATGAGCGACGACGCAGCGAACAAGGTCCCGGACGCCGAGGACCGCAAGATCATCACGCTGGCGCGCAGCGCCCGGGCCCGTAACGGGGTGCCCGAGGGCGCCGCCGTACGCGACGAGACCGGGCGTACGTATGTCGCGGGCACCGTCGAGCTCGACTCGCTGAAGCTCTCCGCGCTGCGGACCGCCGTCGCGATGGCGGTGGCGAGCGGGGCGCAGTCGCTGGAGGCCGCCGCCGTGGTCAGCGCCGCCGGGGAGGTGTCCGACGAGGACCGTGCCGCGGTGAAGGACCTGGGCGGAGCCGGTACCCCGGTGCTGCTGGCGGGCCCGGACGGCACGCTGCGGACAACGGTCACGGCGGGCTGAAGCGCTTCCGCTGCCTCCGGGTGCCGGCGGGCGCGCTGATCAGAGCGCGTCGGGGCCGCGCTCGTCCGTTCTGACGCGTACGACCGTCTCCACCGGCACGGCCCAGACCTTGCCGTCACCGATCTTGCCGGTGTGGGCGGCCCGTACCACCGCGTCGATGACCGCCTCGCTCTCCGCGTCGCCGACGACCACCTCGATCCGGACCTTCGGTACGAGGTCGACGCGGTACTCGGCGCCGCGGTAGACCTCGGTGTGCCCGCGCTGCCTGCCGTATCCGCTCGCCTCGGTGACCGTCAGGCCGTTGACCCCGAGTTCCTGGAGGGCCGTCTTGACGTCGTCGAGCTTGTGCGGCTTGACGACCGCGGTGACCAGCTTCATGGCTTGACCTTCTGCAGCACGGAGGCGGAGAGCGGGGCTCCGTGGCCCAGCACGCCGTGATCGTAGGCGCTCTCTGCGTGCACCGTCAGGTCGAGGCCCTGCTGCTCGTGTTCCTCATCGGCCCGGAAGCCGGTCAGCCGGTCGATTCCCCTGCCGATGCCGTACGTCACGGCGAACGCGTACACCGCGACCGCCAGCACACCGACGCTCTGCCGCCCCAGCTGGCCGAACCCGCCGCCGTACAGCAGCCCGCGCGCGCCGCCCGTCATCCCCGCTGTCGCGAACAGCCCGATCAGCAGCGTCCCGACGATCCCGCCCACCAGGTGCACCCCGACGACATCCAGGGAGTCGTCGTAGTTCAGCCGGAACTTCCAGCCGACCGCGTACGAGCAGAGCACCCCGGCCGCGAGCCCGACGACCAGCGCCCCGACCAGCCCGACCGAACCGCAGGACGGGGTGATCGCGACCAGACCGGCCACCGCCCCGGACGCCGCGCCCAGTGTGGTCGGGTGGCCGTCCCGCTTCTGTTCGACGAAGAGCCAGCCGAGGAGGCCGGTGCAGCCTGCCGCGAGGGTGTTCAGGAAGACCGCGGCCGCCAGCCCGTTGGCGCCGAGCGCCGAGCCCGCGTTGAAGCCGAACCAGCCGAACCAGAGCAGCCCCGCTCCCATCACGACCATCGGCAGGTTGTGCGGGCGCATCGAGTCCTTCTTGAAGCCGAGCCGCGGCCCGAGCACCAGACAGAGCGCGAGCCCCGAAGCGCCCGAGACGATCTCGACCGGCATACCGCCCGAGAAGTCCAGCGCCTTCAGATCGCTGAGGATCCAGCCGCCCGGCCCCCACACCCAGTGCGCCACCGGGACGTATACGAGCAGCGTCCACACGGGGACGAAGACCAGCCACGCGCCGAACTTCGCCCGGTCCGCGATGGCCCCGCTGATCAGCGCGGCCGTGACGATCGCGAAGGTGAGCTGGAAGGTCGCGAAGAGCAGCGTGGGCACCGAACCCCGCACACTGCCCGGGCCGATACCGGCCATGCCGGCGTGGCCGAGCCCGCCGATCAGGCCGCCGAACGCGTCGGGGCCGTAGACCAGTGAGTAGCCCGCCAGCAGCCAGACCACGGTGACGAGCGCGATCGACACGAAGCTCATCATCAGCATGTTCAGCACGCTCTTGGTGCGGACCATCCCGCCGTAGAAGAGTGCGAGGCCGGGCGTCATCAGCAGGACCAGCGCGGTCGCGGCGAGCACCCAGGCGGTGTCGCCGGTGTCGATACCGGCGGCCAGGGTGGTCAGCGGTGGCAGGGGTGTCGCAGGCGTCGCATGCGTCACAGGGGGGTCACCTCTCCGGTTACGTTGCGGTAGAGGTTCCCGCTTTCGCGTTTCCACACGGCTGCACCCGTGTTTCGTCCGTATTTCGTGTCGTGGGACGGTTACCGGAAACTCACCGCGGGGCCACCTGGTCGGCGTCCACCGGACGATCGGGGAGAATGGGCGCCATGAGCGTTCACACCCAGTCATCCGAAGCAGCCCACCGGGCCGGTTTCGCCTGCTTCGTCGGCCGCCCCAACGCGGGCAAGTCCACTCTCACGAACGCTCTCGTCGGCAAGAAGGTGGCGATCACCTCCAGCCGGCCGCAGACCACCCGCCACACCGTGCGCGGCATCGTGCACCGCGCCGACGCCCAGCTGATCCTGGTGGACACCCCCGGCCTCCACAAGCCGCGCACGCTGCTGGGCGAGCGGCTCAACGACGTCGTACGGACCACCTGGGCCGAGGTCGACGTCATCGGCTTCTGTGTCCCCGCCGACCAGAAGCTCGGCCCCGGCGACAAGTTCATCGCCAAGGAACTCGCCGGGATCAAGAAGACCCCGAAGATCGCCGTGGTCACCAAGACCGACCTGGTCGACGGCAAGCAGCTCGCCGAGCAGCTCATCGCCATCGACCAGCTCGCCACGGAACTCGGCTTCGAATGGGCCGAGATCATCCCGGTCTCCGCCGTCGGCGACCAGCAGGTCTCGCTCCTCGCCGACCTCATCGCCCCGCTGCTGCCGCTGAGCCCCCCGCTCTATCCGGAGGGCGACCTCACGGACGAGCCCGAGATGGTGATGGTCGCGGAGCTGATCCGGGAGGCCGCGCTGGAGGGCGTACGGGACGAGCTGCCGCACTCCATCGCCGTCGTCGTCGAGGAGATGCTGCCCCGCGAGAACCGGCCCGCGGACAAGCCGCTGCTCGACATCCACGCGAACGTATACATCGAGCGGCCGAGCCAGAAGGGCATCATCATCGGGCCCAAGGGCGCCCGCCTGAAGGACGTCGGCATGAAGTCCCGCAAGCAGATCGAGGCACTGCTCGGCACCCCGGTCTTCCTGGACCTGCACGTGAAGGTGGCGAAGGACTGGCAGCGGGACCCGAAGCAGCTGCGGAAGCTCGGCTTCTGAGCCCCGCCCGCCAGGGCCCCTCGCCGGTGCCGCGGCACCGGCGCCGCGGTGCTACGCGCCCTCCTTCAGCACCCGCGAGATCAGCGAACGCTGCGCGTCGCTGAGCCGCGGGTCCGTGCAGTACACCGTCCGGTCGTCCACCGTGATCCGGTAGTTGAACCCGTCGGGCACCCCCTGGGGTGGTGCGTCGTGGCCCGCGGCCACCGCCTGTTCGGCCAGCTCGTGCCACTCGCCGGCATCGGGCCGGGCCGAGGTGTCCACCTCGGCCCGGCGCTCGATACCGGCGAAGCCTCCCGTGCGCCTTACCTGGATACGCATGGGATCTGTCTACCCCCTATGTCTGCCCCTATCGACCTGTCTACCCCTATCCCCGTGTCGGCCTCTTGTGCGGTCGACGTCTTACGAGCCGGTCGGGACACCGACCGTGGACCACGCCTTGGTCACCGCCTCCTGCTCGTCGCCACTGCCGAAGCGGGCCTGGGCTGCCTTGACCGTCAGCCGGGCGAAGTCCGCGAAGCTCGCGTCGGCCGCCAGGCCGCCGCCGGTCAGGGTGTCGTACCAGATCTGCCCGGCCCGCTCCCAGGCCTTGCCGCCCAGGGCGTCCGCCAGCAGGTAGAAGGCGTGGTTGGGGATACCGGAGTTGACGTGCACCCCGCCGTTGTCGTCGGTGGTCTTGAGGTACCCCTTCATCGTGGCGGGCTGCGGGTCCTTGCCGAGCACATCGTCGTCGTACGCGGTGCCCGGCGCCTTCATCGAGCGCAGCGCGACCCCGGATACGTGCGGCGCCAGGAGGCCGGCGCCGATCAGCCAGTCGGCCTGGTCGGCGGTCTGGCCCAGGGCGTACTGCTTGATGAGCGAGCCGAAGACGTCCGATACCGACTCGTTGAGCGCGCCGGACTGGCCGGAGTACGCCAGGTTCGCGGTGTACTGCGTGACGCCGTGGGTGAGTTCGTGGCCGATGACGTCCACCGGGATGGTGAAGTCGAGGAACATCGTCCCGTCACCGTCGCCGAAGACCATCTGGCTGCCGTCCCAGAAGGCGTTGTTGTACTTCCGGTCGTAGTGGACACTCGCGTCGAGCGCCAGCCCCTTGCCGTCGATCGAGTACCGCCCGTACGCCTTGAGATACAGCTCGAAGGTGGCGCCGAGGCCCGCGTAGGCCCGGTTGACCGTCGCGTCCTTGCTCGGCTGCGCGCCCTCCGCGCGGACCTTGGTGCCCGGCAGCTGGGTGCCGTGCCCGGCGTCGTAGATGGTGCGCTTCGGCGTCCTGGGCGCCGGGTCGGCCGGCCCCGAGACACCGCCGTCCCCGGGCACGGTGGCGGCCATGGCCGCCCGGCGCCGGCTGCGGTGCGAGTCGTCCGCCTCAAGGGTGCGGCGGGCCGGGCCGGAGACCTCCGGGTCGTCGGCTTCCGCGAGCTTGTTGAGGATGTGCGGCGGGATGATGGTGCAGAAGACGGAACGTCCGGCCGGGCCGGTCATCTCAGTGGTGCCAGTCATCTCAGGAGTGTCAGTCATCCTTCGAATGTGGCACTGCGTAAGGGAATTGTCACTGGTTGCGACGGTGATTGACGAGAAAGAGTGACCCGGCACCGTGCCGACGGTGACTGCCGGGTGTCCCGCATACTGATACGGGAGCGGCGTTCCAGGTGCCGCTGGGCTAGGCTGCGGAACATCATGCGTTTCGGGCTGCTTCTCCTTAGCTGCCGCGGCGAGGGCCTGTAGTCGTAGGTCGACCCCCTCCCCGCGGAGTCTGGTGCTGTAGCGGCACAGTCGGCCTTCCCCGCTGGATCCCGAGGAGCCCCACGCAGATGTCGCACCCCACGCCGATCACCAACGCCACCCGGACGCAGAAGCCCTCCGGAATGCCGGTGCACAAGTACGGCCAGTACGACGCCGTCGAGATCCCCGACCGCAGCTGGCCCGACAACCGGATCACCCGGGCCCCCCGCTGGCTCTCCACCGATCTGCGCGACGGCAATCAGGCCCTGATCGACCCCATGTCGCCGGCCCGCAAGCGCGAGATGTTCGACCTGCTGGTGAAGATGGGCTACAAGGAGATCGAGGTCGGCTTCCCGGCCTCCGGCGAGACCGACTTCAACTTCGTACGCTCGATCATCGAAGAAGAGGGCGCGATCCCCGAGGACGTGACCATCTCCGTCCTGACCCAGGCCCGTGAGGACCTGATCGAGCGCACCGTCGAGTCGCTGCGCGGCGCGCACCGCGCGAGCGTGCACCTGTACAACGCGACCGCGCCGACCTTCCGCCGGGTCGTCTTCCGCGGCTCCAAGGACGACATCAAGCAGATCGCCGTGGACGGCACCCGTCTGGTGATGGAGTACGCCGAGAAGATCCTGGGCCCCGAGACGACCTTCGGCTACCAGTACAGCCCGGAGATCTTCACGGACACCGAGCTGGACTTCGCCCTGGAGGTCTGCGAGGCGGTCATGGACGTCTGGCAGCCCGAGGCCGGACGCGAGATCATCCTCAACCTGCCCGCCACCGTGGAGCGTTCGACGCCGTCCACGCACGCGGACCGCTTCGAGTGGATGTCGCGCAACCTGACCCGCCGCGAGTTCGTCTGCCTGTCCGCCCACCCGCACAACGACCGCGGCACCGCCGTCGCCGCTGCCGAACTGGCCGTCATGGCGGGCGCCGACCGTATCGAGGGCTGTCTGTTCGGGCAGGGCGAGCGCACCGGTAACGTCGACCTGGTGACGCTGGGCATGAACCTGTTCAGCCAGGGCGTCGACCCGCAGATCGACTTCTCGCAGATCGACGAGGTGCGCCGCACCGCCGAGTACTGCAACCAGATGGAGATCCACCCGCGCCACCCCTACGCGGGCGACCTGGTCTACACGTCCTTCTCCGGCTCCCACCAGGACGCCATCAAGAAGGGCTTCGACGCCATGGAGGCCGACGCGGCCGCCCAGGGCAAGACGGTCGACGACATCGAGTGGGCCGTGCCGTACCTGCCCATCGACCCCAAGGACGTCGGCCGCTCGTACGAGGCCGTGATCCGGGTCAACTCGCAGTCCGGCAAGGGCGGTATCGCGTACGTCCTGAAGAACGAGCACAAGCTGGATCTGCCGCGCCGGATGCAGATCGAGTTCTCGAAGATCATCCAGACGAAGACCGACGCCGAGGGCGGCGAGGTCACGCCGAAGGACATCTGGGCGATCTTCCAGGACGAGTACCTGCCCAGCTCCGTCGAGGGCGACGCCCGCTGGGGCCGGATCCAGCTGCGTTCCGGCCAGACCACGACGGACACCGACGGCAGGGACACCCTGACCGTCGAGGCTGTCGTGGACGGGGTCGAGACGGCGCTGTCGGGCACCGGCAACGGTCCGATCTCGGCCTTCTTCGCCGCGCTGTCCGAGACCGGCGTGGACGCCCGGCTCCTGGACTACCAGGAGCACACGATGAGCGAGGGCGCGAGCGCGCTGGCCGCCTCGTACATCGAGTGCGCGATCGACGGCAAGGTCATGTGGGGTATCGGCATCGACGCCAACACCACACGCGCCTCGCTGAAGGCGGTCGTCTCCGCTGTGAACAGGGCCGCCCGCTGACCCAGGGGCCCCGCCCGCCGACTCCAGCACCCCGCTCCGCGTGACGGGGCCGTCCCGGAAGATCTTCTTACGGGTACGGCCCCGCCGTCGTTTTTTCGGCGGCCCCGGCCGCACGGAGCCCTTCTGACCTCTCCCTTCCCGGATCCCGGCCGCGCTCAGCGATGGTCGGGACCAAGCCATCTCCTGTCAGGGTGCTGACGCCGCATCATCGATGTGGCTAACATCACGTCCACATGGCGGCCCTGTGTCCAACGGAACAACCGGGGGACACGGGCGTGGTGGAGCGCAGCGCAACGGAGCGTTGCCGGTGTTACGGAGGTGAGCCGTGCTGTCAGTCCGTGGACGAAGCGGCAAGAAGTCGATCATCTGGGCCGTCCGTACCTCCTGGGACACGGTCGGCGACGGCGAGTTCTTCTGTGCGGACTGCGGGGGAGACCGCAACTACCGCCGCCTGACAGGCCGCCGCCGGCTCACCGTGCTCGGTCTGCCGCTCCTCTCGCGCGGCCGCACCGGCCCGGTGATCGAATGCGCCGCCTGCTGGACGCAGTTCTCCACCGACACCCTCGACCGCCCCACCACGACACGCTTCTCGGCGATGCTCCGCGACGCCGTCCACACCGTGACGCTCGCCGTCCTCACCGCGGGCGGTACCGGCTCCCACACGGTCGTCGAGACCGCCGTCTCCACGGTCCGGGCCGCCGGATTCGACGAGTGCACCGAGGAGCAGCTCACCGCCCTGGTCGACGCACTGGCCGCCGACACCGGCCGTTTCGTCACGGACGCCGAGCCGTGCGGGGCCGCGCTCACCATCGAGCTGCACGAGTCGCTGCAGCCGCTGACGCCCCATCTCGCCCCGGTGGGCCGGGAGTCCATCCTGCTCCAGGGCGCCCGGATCGCCCTCGCCGACGGCCCGTACAGCCCCGCGGAGCGCGAGGTGCTCGCGACGGTCGGCGGCGCACTCCAGCTCTGCACGGAGGACACGGCCCGGCTGCTGGCGGCAGCGGCGCGGACACCTTCCTGAGGCGGCGCTGACACCTTCCGCGGGTGGCGCGCACACTTCCCTGAGGGCGCGGCCGTACCCGCGCGATGGAAGGTACGGGCTCCGCCAGTCCGTACCGGGCGGAGCACTACGAGCGGTGGCACGGCCTGCTGCGAGGTGCGCTGGGGGAGATTCCCGGCATCGCCGACAGTGGTTACACCGCGCACGCGCTGCTCGCCGTCATCCGTGCCGACCTCGTGGAACACCTCGTGGACCAGGAGCGGATGAGCTGTGAGCAGGTGTGGGCGCACCTGGCGGACTTCACTGCCAGGGTGCTCGGAACCGGTGCGTCGCAGGGTTGAATCCCGCGGAGATTTTGGGTGGCTTGCCCGTATTTAGTGGGTCATAACCCCAGAAGGGGACTTTTTATGGTGTCCCGAAAGTTGCCACAGCGCCGTCGATGGGTTTATAAGAGGGAGGTGGCTGTGGCGATTCCGGGAATTCCGGAGAGTGCCGCCACGGAGGTTTCCCATGCTTCTCACTCCGTCCGACACGGAGAAATTGCTGCTGAGCGTCGCCGGAATGGTCGCCCGTGACCGGCGTGAACGCGGCGTACGTCTGAACTACCCCGAGGCAGTGGCGCTGCTTTCCTGCTGGGCGATGGAACGCGCCCGCGAAGGTGCCCGTGTCGTCGACCTCATGACGGCGGGCAGGTCCGTCCTTACCCGTGCTGACGTGCTCGAAGGCGTCCCGGAGATGCTGCACGACGTCCAGGTCGAAGCGACCTTCCCCGACGGGCGCAAGCTCGTCACGATCACCTCGCCGATCCCGTGATTCCTGGAGAGATCCGGACCGGGCCGGGCGTACTCGAAATCAATGAAACCCTTATGCAATTGCGACTCGACGTGGTGAATGACGGTGACCGGCCCATTCAGATCGGCTCGCATTTCCATTTCTCCGACGTGAATCCCGCCCTTTCTTTTGACCGGGTCGCGGCCGAGGGATTCAGGCTCGATATTCCGTCCGGCACCTCGCTGCGCTTCGAGCCCGGGGTCGGCGCCGAGGTGACGCTGGTCGAACTCGGCGGGCGGCGGTCGGTCCCCGGACTCGTGCCGCCCGGGAGCCCCACCCGTACAGCACCCACGGCCCGCACCACACCCGCAGAACCAACGGCAACCGAACCCGCGACGGCGACGGCACGGACGGAGGAAGGCTGAGATGGCCCGGATGACCCGTGCCGCGTACGCGGCGCTCTACGGACCCACCACCGGTGACCGGATCCGCCTCGCCGACACCGACCTCTGGATCGAGGTAGAGGAGGACCGCTGCTTCGGCGGCGACGAAGCCGTGTTCGGCGGCGGCAAGTCCATCCGCGAATCCATGGCCCAGGCCACCACCTCCCGCGCCGAAGGCGCCCTCGACCTGGTCATCACCAATGTCGTGGTGCTCGACCACTGGGGCGTCGTCAAGACCGACGTCGGGATCCGGGCGGGCCGGATCGTCGCACTCGGCCGCTCCGGCAACCCCGACATGAGCGACGGTGTCCACCCCGGCCTGGTGATCGGCCCCGGTACCGATGTGGTGTCCGGCGAGGGGCGCATCCTGACCGCCGGGGCCATCGACACCCATGTCCACTTCCTGATGCCGGAGACGCTGCACGAGGCGCTCGCCACGGGCACCACCACCGTGATCGGCGGCGGCACCGGGGCCACCGAGGGGTCGAAGGCCACCACCGTCACCCCTGGCGCCTGGAACCTCGCGATGATGCACCGCTCCCTGGACCGGGTCCCGCTCAACATCATGCTGTTCGGCAAGGGCTCCACCGTCAGCGAGGAGTCCCTGCGCGAGGCCGCGCTCGGCGGCGCCGGCGGCTACAAGGTCCACGAGGACTGGGGCGCCACGCCCGCCGCCATCGACGCCGCCCTGCGCGCCGCCGACACCTACGGGCTCCAGGTCGCGCTGCACGGCGACAGCCTCAACGAGGCCGGATACGTCGAGAGCACCCTGGACGCCATCGCCGGACGCGGCATCCACGTCTTCCACGCCGAGGGCGCGGGTGGCGGCCACGCCCCCGACATCATCACCGTCGCCTCGCACCCCCATGTGCTGCCGGCCTCGACCAATCCGACGCTGCCGCACACCGTGAACACCGTCGCCGAGCACCTCGACATGCTGATGGTCTGCCACCATCTCAACCCCCGGGTGCCCGAGGACCTGGCCTTCGCGGAGTCCCGCATCCGCGCCACCACCATCGCCGCCGAGGACGTCCTGCACGACATCGGCGCCCTCTCCATCACCTCGTCCGACGCCCAGGCCATGGGCCGCATCGGTGAGGTCATCTGCCGCACCTGGCAGGTCGCGCACACCATGAAGCAGCGTTTCGGGGACCGCGGCACGGAGCTGCCCGCGGACAACGAACGCGCCCGCCGCTATGTCGCCAAGTACACGATCTGCCCGGCGGTCGCCCACGGCATCGACCATGTCATCGGCTCCGTCGAGCCCGGCAAACTCGCCGACCTGGTGCTCTGGGACCCCGCGTTCTTCGGCATCAGGCCCGCCGCCGTGCTCAAGGGCGGCATGGTGGTGAGCGCGCCGCTCGGCGACGCCAACGCCGCGATCCCCACCACGCAGCCGGTCCTGCTCCGCCACAGCGCGGCGGCCGACGCGGCCCCGCACCTCTCGGTCAGCTTCGTCTCCCCGGCGGCCCTGGAAGACGGTCTCGCCGAACGGCTTGGTCTGGTACGGGAGTTGGTCGCCGTACGGCCGACCCGCCACCTCACCAAGGCGGACCTGCCCAACAACACGGCGCTCCCGGCGATCGACGTCGACCCGGAGACCTTCGCCATCCGTATCGACGGGGAGCTCGTGGAGCCCGCCCCGGCCGCCGAGCTGCCGCTCACCCAGCGGTACAGCCTGTTCTGATGCCTACATCCGGGCTCGCACCCCTGCTGCTCGCGGACGGACGACTGCCGGTCGGCGCGTACACCTACAGCGCCGGGCTCGAACCGGCCGTGGCGGCCGGGCTCACCCGCGACCGGATCCCCGCACTGCTGCGGGCCAGGCTGCACACCACCACCGTCACCGAGGCGGCCGCCGCGGTGCTCGCACTGCGGGCCGCGCGCCGGGACCCGGTGGACTACGCCCCCGTACAGCGGGCGCTCGCGGCCAGGACGCCGGTGGCGCCGATGCGTGCGGCGTCGGCGACGCTCGGCCGGGGCGTGCACCGGCTCGCCCGCAGGCTCGCCCCCGGCCATCCGGCGGTCACGGCGCTCACCACCGCGCACACGCCGTCCCTGCGCCCCCTGCGGCCCGTCACGCTGGGCGCGCTCGGCGCGGTGCTCGACGTGTCGGACGAGGAGCTGGCGTACGGCGTCGTCTACGACGAGCTCCAGACGGTCGCCGCCGCCGCGCTGAAGCTGCTGCCCGGCGACCCGCTCGACTCGGTGGCCTGGATCCTCGCCGCCGGACCCGACGCGGCCGCCGCGGTCGCGGAGGCCGTCGCCGTACGGACACCGGACGGACTGCCCGCCAGGGCCGGCCTGCTCACCGAGGAGTGGGCCCTCGAACACGACCGACGAGAACGGAGACTCTTCCTTGCCTGAGAACGACCCCCGGATCCAGCACCGGCTCCCCACGGCCGAGCACCCGCTCCCGCCCGCCGAGCGCGCGCCGGAGCCGCCCCTCAACCAGCACTTCAACGAACCCCTGAACCAGCCGCGGGCCCTGCGCCTCGGTGTCGCCGGGCCGGTCGGCACCGGCAAGAGCTCGATCCTGGCGACCCTCTGCCGTGCGCTCGCCAGTGAACTCTCCATGGCCGTCGTCACCAACGACATCTACACCGATGAGGACGCCCGTTTCCTGCGCTCGGCGGGCGTCCTGCCCACCGAACGCATTCGCGCGGTCGAGACCGGCGCCTGCCCGCACACCGCGATCCGCGACGACGTCAGCGCCAACCTCGACGCGGTCGAGGACCTCGAAGAGGCGTACGGGCCGCTCGACCTGGTGCTCATCGAGAGCGGCGGCGACAACCTCACCGCCACGTTCAGCCCGGCGCTCGCCGACGCGCAGCTCTTCTGCATCGATGTCGCGGGCGGCGGCGACGTGGCCCGCAAGGGCGGCCCCGGCATCACCGGGGCCGACCTCCTCGTCATCAACAAGACCGACCTCGCCCCCCATGTGGAGGTCGACGTCCCGGCGATGGTCGCCGACGCGGAGGCGGCCCGCGACGGGCTCCGGGTGCTCGCGCTGTCCAAGCACGACACGGCGTCGGTGTCCGAACTCGCCGACTGGGTCAGGGCGTTGCTCGTACGCCACCGGTCCGGCACCCATGTGCCCACCGACCCGGGACCGATGGCCCCGCACAGCCACAGCCACAGCCACAGCCACGGTGACGGCGAAGGCCACAGTCACCCGTGACCGGACCCGACGACGGCGGCGCCGACCCCACGGTCGTCGTTGTCGAGCGCGACGCGGCCGGCCGCCACCTGGCCCGCGAACTGAGACCCGGCGCCTTTCTGGCCCCCCGCCCGCTGTGGCCCGCGCCCGACGGGCTGCACATTGCCATGGTCGGGACCCGCGCCGGACTCCTGGCGGGCGACGCACTGACCCTGCGCCTCACCGTCGGCCCCGGCGCCCGGCTGCACATCGTCGAACCGGCGGGGCTCGTCGCGTACGACCACCGCGGCGGCACATCGGCCTGGCACGCCCGCGTCGACATCGCCGAGGGCGGCGAACTCACCTGGGACGCCCAGCCGTTCGTGGTCTCGTCCGGCGCGGACGTCCGGCGCACGATGGAGATCGCGCTGGCCGCCGGGGCCCGGATGCTCTGGCGCGACACCCTGGTCCTCGGGCGCTCCGGGGAGCGGGGCGGCAGCGTACGGGCGACGACCCGTGCCACCTACGACGGCCAGGACCTGCTGGTCGAGGACCTGGACCTGTGCGACCCGGACATCCGGGAGCTGCCCGGCATCCTCGGCGCGCACCGCGTCATCGGCTCGGTCACCGCCCTCGGCGCCACCCCCGGCGGCCCGCCGCACCCGTACCACACGGACCTGGCGGGCCCGGGGGCGCAGGTAAGGCTGCTGGACACGGTGGCTCCGGCGGTCGACGCGGACCTCACGGAGGTGTGGGAGGAGTGGCGCCGGGCCTGAGGGGGCGGGCGCGGGACGCCCCGCGTACGGCACCCCGGCGCGTACGGGACAATGGACCCCATGAGTCTTTTCCGTGACGACGGGGTCGTCCTGCGGACTCAGAAGCTGGGTGAGGCCGACCGCATCATCACGCTGCTGACCCGGGGCCACGGGCGGGTGCGCGCCGTCGCGCGGGGCGTGCGCCGTACGAAGTCCAAATTCGGGGCGCGGCTCGAACCGTTCTCCCATGTCGACGTGCAGTTCTTCGCGCGCGGCAGCGAGCTGATCGGGCGCGGGCTCCCGCTGTGCACCCAG
The DNA here is from genome assembly GCF_041433995.1 of Streptomyces sp. NBC_00466. Lineage (NCBI taxonomy): Bacteria > Bacillati > Actinomycetota > Actinomycetes > Kitasatosporales > Streptomycetaceae > Streptomyces > Streptomyces sp. NBC_00466. The sequence goes on from NZ_CP107896.1 coordinate 4,958,539, forward strand.
AGTGAGACCATCGCTCCGTACGGTGGCGGGATCGTCAGTGACTACGCCCGCTACACGGCGGGCACGGCCATGCTGGAGACGGCGGAACGCTTCACCGACCACGAGGGTGAGCCGTCCGTCCAGCAGTATTTGCTGCTCATCGGCGGGCTGCGTACCCTCGCCCGCGGTGAGCACGCCCCGAATCTGATCCTCGACGCGTTCCTGCTGCGCTCGCTCGCCGTCAACGGCTACGCGCCCAGCTTCGAGGACTGCGCGAAGTGCGGCCTGGAAGGACCGAACCGGTTCTTCTCCGTGGCGGGCGGCGGGGCGGTGTGCGGCGACTGCCGGGTCCCCGGCAGCGTCGTACCCTCTGCGGAGGCCGTCGGGCTGCTCAGCGCACTGCTGACGGGGGACTGGACGACGGCCGACGCGGCCGAGCCGCGGCACGTCAGGGAGGGCAGCGGGCTCGTATCGGCCTATCTGCACTGGCACTTGGAGCGCGGGCTGCGCTCGTTGCGGTACGTGGAGAAGTAGCGAGCACGCCGAGAAGCAGCGAGTGCTCAGAGAAGCAGTGAGTACGTAGAGAAGTAGCGAGAGGGAGACGAGCACATGGCACGACGCGGGATTCTGGGGCGTAGCAAGCAGGAGTACAAAACCCCCGAACTGCACCCGTCGGGCGCCCGCCCGCCGAAGATCCCCGGCGAACTGGTGCCGAACCACGTGGCGATCGTCATGGACGGCAACGGCCGCTGGGCCAAGGACCGCGGGCTGCCGCGCACCGAGGGCCACAAGGTGGGCGAGGCCACCGTCCTCGAAGTGCTCAACGGCTGCATCGAGATGGGCGTCAAGAACCTCTCGCTGTACGCCTTCTCGACCGAGAACTGGAAGCGCTCGCCCGACGAGGTGCGCTTCCTGATGAACTTCAACCGCGATGTCATCAGGCGGCGCCGGGACCAGATGGACGAGCTGGGGATCCGGATCCGCTGGGTGGGCCGGATGCCCAAGCTGTGGAAGTCGGTCGTCGAGGAACTCCAGGTCGCGCAGGAGCAGACCAAGGACAACGACGCGATGACGCTGTACTTCTGCGTCAACTACGGCGGGCGCGCGGAGATCGCCGACGCGGCACAGGCCATCGCCCGCGATGTGGCGGCGGGCAAGCTGGACCCGGCGAAGGTCAATGAGAAGACCTTCGCGAAGTACATCTACTACCCGGACATGCCGGACGTGGACCTCTTCCTGCGCCCGAGCGGCGAGCAGCGCACGTCCAACTACCTGATCTGGCAGAGCGCGTACGCCGAGATGGTCTTCCAGGACGTCCTGTGGCCGGACTTCGACCGCCGCGACCTGTGGCGGGCCTGCCTCGAATTCGCCCAGCGGGACCGGCGGTTCGGCGGCGCGATCGAGGAGACGACAACGACCGCCTGATCAGTACGCGGTCCGGCCCCGGACCGCGCTCTCGGCCAACGACCGCCGGATGGGCTCGAAGACATCGAGCCCGTCCGGCGGCACTTTGACGACAGGCCCCGGTTCAGCTCTCCGGTTCAGCTCTCCGTCGCGGACCCCGCGCACTCCGCGCAGGTCCCGAAGACCTCCATCGTGTGCGCGACGTTCACATACCCGTGCTGCGCCGCGATCGTCTCCGCCCACTTCTCCACCGCGGGCCCCTCCACCTCGACGGCCTTGCCGCAGGTGCGGCAGACCAGGTGGTGGTGGTGCTCACCGGTCGAGCACCGCCGGTACACCGACTCGCCGTCGCCCGTGCGCAGCACGTCGACCTCGCCCGCGTCGGCCAGCGACTGGAGTGTGCGGTAGACGGTGGTCAGCCCGACCGAGTCGCCCCGGTGCTTGAGCACATCGTGCAGCTCCTGGGCACTGCGGAACTCGTCCACCTCGTCGAGCGCCGCGGCCACCGCGGCGCGCTGCCGGGTCGACCGGCCTCGTACTGGTGCTCCCGCGGTCACAGGTGCCTCCTCGCCGTGCGTCGCCCGCCCATGTGTCGGGCCATTGTGCCAGCTCCGTCAGGTCCCGGCCGATTCCACCGGCCGCCGCGCCGCCGGGACGGGACCGGACTCGGCCTCCGCGGCCGAGGCGGCCCGTGCGCGCCGCCTCGCCAGGGGCGCGGCGAGCGCGGTCAGTGCCACGAAGACCAGGATGGCCAGCAGCACAATTGTCGCTCCGGGCGGGACGTCCTGGTAGTAGGAAGTGATGGTGCCGGAGAGCGTCACCGCCGTACCGATCACCACGGCCAGTACGAAGGTGACCGCGAACGACTTCGTCAGCTGCTGCGCCGCCGCCACCGGGACCACCATCAGCGCGCTCACCAGCAGCAGCCCGACCACCCGCATGGCGACGGTGACGGTGACGGCCGCTGTGACCGCGATGAGCAGGTTGAGCAGCCGTACCGGCAGCCCGGTGACCCGGGCGAACTCCTCGTCCTGGCTTACCGCGAAGAGCTGCCTGCGCAGCCCGAGCGTCACCAGGATCACGAACGCGGCCAGGATGCAGATCGCGGTGACATCGCTCTGCGAGACGGTCGCGAGCGAGCCGAAGAGATACGACGAGAGGTTGGCGTTCGAGCCGGTCGGGGAGAGGTTGATCAGCAGCACCCCACCCGACATACCGCCGTAGAAGAGCATCGCCAGCGCGACATCGCCGCGCATCCGGCCGTAGCTGCGGATCAGCTCCATCGAGACGGCGCCGACGATCGAGACCAGCGTCGCCATCCACACCGGGCTGGAGTTGAGCAGAAAGCCGAGGCCGACCCCGGTCATGGCGATGTGGCCGATGCCGTCGCCCATCAGGGCCTGGCGGCGCTGGACGAGGTAGATGCCGATGGCGGGGGCGGTGATGCCGACCAGGACGGCGGCGAGCAAGGCCCGCTGCATCAGGGGGCTCTGGAGAAGTTCCATGATCAGCTCAGCAGTCCTGTCCTGGCCGGCCCGGCCGGCGCGTGCGGGTGTACGTGGTCGTGGCCCGGCAGGGCATGCTGCCCCAGGGCCTCCGGCGGGGGGCCGTCGTGCGTGACGCAGCCGTCGCGCAGGACTACGGCGCGGTCGATCAGCGGTTCCAGCGGGCCCAGCTCGTGCAGGACCAGCAGCACCGTCGTCCGGGCGGCCACCTGCTCGCGCAGCGTCGAGGCGAGGATCTCCTGGCTGGCCAGGTCGACCCCGGCCATCGGCTCGTCCATGATCAGCAGATCGGGCTCGGAGGCCAGCGCCCGCGCGATCAGTACCCGCTGGTGCTGGCCTCCGGAGAGCGCGCCCACGGAGTCGCCCGCGCGGTCGCTGAGCCCCACCAGCTCGATCGCGCGGGCCACGGCCGCGCGGTCGGCCCTGGACGGCCACCGCAGCTTCGTACGGGCGAGCCGGCCGGACGAGACGATCTCGCGCACCGTCGCGGGCACCCCGCCGGCGGCCGTGGTGCGCTGCGGTACGTAACCGATGCGCGCCCACTGCCTGAACCGCCCCAGCGGGCTGCCGAAGAGTTCGATCGAGCCGCCGGTGAGCGGGACCTGTCCGATCACCGCGCGTACGGCGGTCGACTTGCCCGACCCGTTGGCGCCGAGGAGGGCGACGACCTCGCCGCGGTGCACGGTGAGATCGATACCGCGCAGCACGGGGCGCGAGCCGAGCGCGGCCGTGGCGCCACGCACGGAGATGACGGGTTCCTGTTCGATGTCCATGGCGCGTGCCTCCGGTGTGGTCGCGGGCGCGGTGCTGGATGCGGTACTGGGTACCGGCGGGCGGGCGGTCGGCGGGGTCACTTGGCGCCGAGCGCCTTCTGGAGCGCGGCGAGGTTGGACTGCATGACCTGGATGTAGTCGCGGCCCTTGGACTTGTCCGTGATCCCCTCCAGCGGATCCAGCACGCCGGTCTTCACATGCAGGTCACCCGCGAGGGTCCTGGCGGTATCGGGGTTCGCGATGGTCTCGAAGAAGACCGTGTTGACGTGGTGCTTCACTGCGAGGCTGTGCAGGTCCTTCATCCGCGAGACGCTGGGCTCGCTCTCCGGGTCGATCCCGCTGATGGCCTCCTCGGTGAGGCCGTAGCGCTCGGCGAGGTAGCCGAAGGCGGCGTGCGTGGTGACGAAGGTGTCGGAGGTGCGGTTCTTCAGCCCGTTCGCGTACTGCTGGTTCAGGGCGTCGAGCTTCTTCACCAGCGCGTCGGTGTTCTTGCGGTAGTCCGCCTTGTGCTGGGGGTCCGCTGCGGTGAGTGTCCTGTCCACACCCTTGGCGACCTGGGCGAACCGCACCGGGTCGAGCCAGATGTGCGGGTCGAGCCCGGCTTCGCTCTCCGAGTGGGAGTCGTTGTCACCGGTCGTGTGGTGGTGGCCGTCGACCTCGGTGCCGTGCTTTTCGAGGGTGGTCATCGAGGCGGCGTCCGCGGTGTGCTTCACACCGGACTGCTTGATCGCCTCGTCGACGGCGGGCTGGAGGCCCTTGAGGTAGATGATCGCGTCCACACTGGAGAGGGCGACGGTCTGCTTCGGGCTGAGTTCGAGGTCGTGCGGCTCGACGCCCGGCTTCGTCAGGTTGGTGACGGAGACGTGGTCGCCGCCTATCTCCTGCGTCAGGTACTGGAGCGGATAGAACGACGCCACGACGTGCAGCTTGCCGTCCTTGTGGCCGGCGGCGGAACCGGAACAGGCGGAGAGGGCGACCAGTCCGGCGGCGACCGCTGCGGAGACGGCTGTGGCGGGTATGAGGCGTCGTACGTTCATGACAGTCATTTTCAACAAAAGTGGAAACGATTGTCAACAAGGGGTTCCGGGGTGGGTCTGGGGGCGGCCTCTCCGGGGATGGCCGGCGACCGCAGCGGGACCGTCCGGCGACCGCGCCGGGGCGGATCTGCGACCGCGCCGGGGTCGATCTGCGGACGATCCCGGGCGGATCTGCGGACGATCCCGGCAGTAACCGGGAACCGATTTGATCCGGGGGGTGCAGCCGCCGGTAACCTGAGGTATTCCGCTGTTCGCAATCGTCGTAATGAAGAGAGCACCGTGGCCGCCGACAAGATCGACACCATCGTCAGCCTGAGCAAGCGCCGTGGCTTCGTCTACCCCTCCAGTGAGATCTACGGTGGTCAGCGTGCCGCCTGGGACTACGGGCCGCTGGGTGTCGAGCTGAAGGAGAACCTCAAGCGCCAGTGGTGGCGTTACATGGTCACCGCGCGCGAGGACGTGGTCGGTCTCGACTCGTCGGTCATCCTGGCCTCCGAGACCTGGGAGGCGTCCGGCCATGTCGCGACCTTCTCCGACCCGCTGACCGAATGCACCTCCTGCCACAAGCGCTTCCGCGCTGACCACCTGGAGGAGGCGTACGAGGAGAAGCACGGCCACGCGCCTGCGAACGGCCTTGCCGACCTCAACTGCCCCAACTGCGGAAACAAGGGCACCTTCACCGAGCCCAAGAACTTCTCGGGTCTGCTCTCCACCCACCTCGGCCCGACCCAGGACAGCGGCTCCGTCGCCTACCTGCGCCCCGAGACGGCCCAGGGTATTTTCACCAACTTCGGCCAGGTGCAGCAGACTTCGCGCAAGAAGCCGCCGTTCGGCATCGCGCAGATGGGCAAGTCCTTCCGGAACGAGATCACTCCGGGCAACTTCATCTTCCGCACCCGTGAGTTCGAGCAGATGGAGATGGAGTTCTTCGTCAAGCCGGGCGAGGACGAGCAGTGGCAGGAATACTGGATGGAGCAGCGCTGGAACTGGTACCGCGACCTCGGTATGCGCGAGGAGAACATGCGCTGGTTCGAGCACCCGAAGGAGAAGCTCTCCCACTACTCGAAGCGCACCGCCGACATCGAGTACCGCTTCCGCTTCGGCGGCAGTGAGTGGGGCGAGCTGGAGGGCGTCGCCAACCGCACCGACTACGACCTCGGTGCGCACTCCAAGGCGTCGGGCACCGACCTCTCCTACTTCGACCAGGAGAAGGGCGAGCGCTGGACGCCGTACGTCATCGAGCCCGCGGCGGGTGTCGGCCGGGCGATGCTGGCCTTCATGCTCGACGCGTACATCGAGGACGAGGCGCCCAACGCCAAGGGCGTCATGGAGAAGCGCACCGTGATGCGCCTCGACCCGCGCCTCGCGCCGGTCAAGGTCGCGGTCCTGCCGCTCTCCCGCAACCCGCAGCTCTCGCCGAAGGCCAAGGGCCTGGCGACCGACCTGCGCCGCAACTGGAACATCGAGTTCGACGACGCGGGCGCCATCGGCCGCCGCTACCGCCGCCAGGACGAGATCGGTACGCCGTTCTGCGTCACGGTCGACTTCGACACGCTCGACGACAACGCGGTGACGGTGCGCGAGCGCGACACGATGAAGCAGGAGCGGGTGTCGCTGGACCAGATCCAGTCGTACCTCGGCGGCCGTCTGCTGGGCTGCTGACCTGGCGCGAGTGCTGCTGCATGGTTCGTGCGTGGCTCGTTGCACGACTCGTGCGTGACCCGTTGCATGACTGAGGGCCCCGGTCCCGCTCCGGCGGGGGCGGGGCCCTCAGTCATGAGGTCCTCAGTCATGGGGCCCCTCGGTCATGAGGCCCTCAGTCATAGGGAGGCCGGACCGGAAGGTGATGCCCCGTGTCGCGATGAGTTCCGGCCGGTTCGCGAGTCTGCCCTGGTGAGCGTCGTGAGCGTTGGAGAACGTCGTACGACGCCGCCCGGCACGAGACTCCACGCACGGGACACCCTGCGCGGGACACCACGCACGAGGCACCACGGAGGCCACCATGACGCCCACGCCGAACGACCCGACCACCGCGCTGCCCGGCCGGCCGCCCGTGGTCGACCAGGCCGCCTGGCAGGCCGCCCGTGACGAGCTGCTGGTCCGCGAGAAGGCCCACACCCGGGAGGGCGACGCCATCGCCGCGGCCCGCCGCCGGCTGCCGATGGTGGAGCTCGACGGGACGGCCGAAGTCGTCGGACCCGACGGCCCGGTCCAGTTCCTGGACCTGTTCCAGGGCCGCGACGAGCTCGTGGTCTACCAGCACATGTGGTACGACGGCGCGCCGCACCAGGGGCAGTGCGAGGGCTGCACCCTGGCGGCCTGGCACCTGAAGGACGCTGTCTACCTCAACGCCCGCGGGGTCTCGTTCGCCATCCTGACCACAGGTTCGTGGGACGAGGTGGCGCCCTACGTCGAGTTCATGGGCTACACCCAGCCCTGGTACTCGGTGCGGGACGTGGAGGCGCCGATCGGCGGAGACATGGGGCACCTCATGTGCTTCCTGCGCGACGGCGACCGCGTGTTCCTCACCTACTCCACGACCGGCCGTGGCAACGAGCCGGTCGCCGGATCCCTCGGCCTGCTCGATATGACGCCCTACGGCCGCCGCGAGGCGTGGCAGGACAACCCGGAGGGCTGGCCCGAGGCGCCTCAGGCCGGTTCGCCGGTGGGTGGCCATGGCGCGCCGATCTGCTGGTACTGGCGGACGGACGCCGACGGCATCGCCACCTGGGGGCCGACCGGCCGGCCCGTGCCGCAGTGGACCCGCCCCGGCGCGACCCCCGTGGAGACCCTCGGCCGGCACGGCGGCCCCAGCTGACGTTGCCCCGGGTCGGACCGCATCGCAAACCGTCTTAAACTGGATGTGACAGTCCCGGAGAAGAGGTATCGAACAGCCTGCCCATGTGTGGAGGTGGCCGTGGTGGACGGACCTCCGCTGTCGAAGGACGAACAGCAGATCCTCTCCGAAATCGAGGCATCGCTGGCGCGGGACCCGGAACTTGACCGTCGCCTGTCCGCTTCTGAACTGCGGCCGCTGGCCGGACGCCGAAAGCCACGCCGGGCGGACATCTGGCTCATGGTCGTCCTGGGAGTGGCCTGGGTCTGCCTGCTGGCGGCGTCGCTCCGTACCGGCTCACTGGCAGTTCTCGGCGCCTGCGCCTGTACGGGGACCGCCGCGGTAGCGGTGACCACGTACGTCGCCGCCAGGACGTGGCGTCGCCCCACTTCGCGCCCGCTGGACTAGCGCCTTTCGTTTGGATCCTGGATCAGGCCGGCTCGGTGGCGTAGCGGCTCATTGTCCGGACGTGTGCCTCTGGAGTCAGTGCCTGGCCGGCGGCGATCATGTCCTGCAGGTCCCGGAAGTACTGCACATACAGGTCCGGGGTGAACGTGCTGAGCATGACGGCCGGTTGGCCGGTCATGTTGGCGAAGGTGTGCGGAGCCCCGGGCGGTACCACCACGAGCGTGCCCGCCGTCGCGTCGTACTCCTTCTCGCCGACCGTGAACCGCACCGTGCCGGAGAGGACGTAGAAGCTCTCGTCGTGCTGGGCGTGGCGGTGCTGCGGCGGTCCTGGTGTGTGCGGCGCGAGGACGGATTCGGCGAGCCCGAGGCGGTGCCCGGTGTTGCTGCCGTCTTCGAGGATGCGCAGCCGTGTGGTGCCCAGGACGATGGTCTCGCCGTCGTCCGGACCGACCACCGATACGGCGGGATCGGCCACCGGTTCAAGGGAATTGGGATCGAGGGCGTTGGGATCGAGGGTGTCCGGCTCACCAGTCTTCTTCGGTTCGTTGGTCATGCTTCGATTCCACTGCCGGGGCACTGCGGCTGTCCAAGACCTGTTCCGTGATCTCGATACCGTACGGGTATCGTCACGCGCCATGGAGCTACGTACGCTGCGCTATTTCGTGGCGGTCGCCGAGGAACTCCACTTCGGCCGGGCCGCCGCCCGGCTGCACATCAGCCAGCCGCCGCTGAGCCGGGCGATCAAGCGGATGGAGACCGAGTTCGGTGCCGCGCTGTTCGACCGCTCGTCCGCCGGTGTCGCGCTCACTCCGGTGGGGGCCGTGCTGCTCGACGAGGCGCGCGCTCTGCTCGACCGGGCCGACCGGGTACGTGTACGTGTGGCCGCGGCGGCCGGCGCCGCGGCCCTCACCGTCGGCATCCTGGGAGACAGCACCGACCCGGACGCGACCCGGCTGGCAAGCGTCTACCGCCGTCGGCACCCGCACGTCGAGGTCTCCATCCGCGAGACCGACCTGACCGATCCCACCTGCGGGCTGCACGCCGGACTGGTCGATGTCGCCCTGACGCGCGGGCCGTTCGACGAGACCGGCCTGACCGTGCACGAACTGCGGGCCGACCCGGTGGGGGCGCTGCTGCGCGCCGACGACCCGCTGGCCTGCCGCGAGAGTCTGGCCCTCGCCGAGCTGGCCGACCGCCGCTGGTTCCTGTTCCCGGACGGCACGGATCCGCTCTGGCAGACGTACTGGAACGGCGGGGAACCTCGGGAGGGCCCGGTCGTACGCGCCGTCCAGGAGTGCCGCCAGGCCGTGCTCTGGAACGGCACGGTCGGCGTGACGCTGCTGAACCACGACCCGGGGGAGGGGCTCACCGTGGTGCCGCTGACCGACATGGAGCCGAGCCGTGTGGTGGCGGCATGGAACGAGCGCGACACGAATCCGCTGATCCGTTCGTTCGTCCGGATCGCGACCGCGGCGTACCGGGACTGACACCAGGATCCGCGGGTGTCTCCGGTCTGACGGCCTCCGCCGTGTGTCAGTTCCAACGGCGGAGGGGCGGCGGCGGATCATCGGTCTGCGGTGCCGCGTTCCCGGCCCAGGCGATCTCGTAGTACTTCACCCGCTCGTCCTGCCCGACCATCGTCATGCCCGCAGCCGTCATGACGCGGTGGGACGCCGCGTTCTCGTGGTCGGCGTCGCCCCTCACCCGGACGAAACCCCGCTCGCGGGCGGAGACGAGCAGGGCGCGGACGGCCTCGGACGCGTATCCCCTGCCCTGCGCTTCTGGGACCAGGCCGTACCCGATGGTGAGGCTGCCCTGCTCGTCGGGCGGGCCGTGGAAGTCCACACCCCCGATCGCGTACCCGTCGCCGCGCCGCCGGATCTCGTACGCGCCGGGGTGCGCCGCAGCACCACCCTGCGCGCGGGCCCCGAGGAACCGCCGGGCCGCGGAGACGTCCCCTTCCATGGGGTAGCCGGGTGCCCACCGGTCACCCTCACCGGGCCGGCCCGCCACCAGCCGCTCGGATTCGTCGACGGTCAACGGATGGAGCACGAGCCGCGCTGTCACAAGGTCGCCCATGAGGGGCATTGTCCGCTCATTTTGATCGTTGGTCCGGGCACGCCATCGAACGATGCGCAGCGGGCGCGGACCGAGCCGTCGCTGCCGGACCGGGCGCCGAAGCGGGGATCAGGACGAAGCGTCCTGGCCGATGCCCAGGACAGGCAGGCATTCCTCGACGCCGGTCAGTTCGATGTCGTCCCGGCGGACCCGTTCCCATGCGTCCCGAGTGAGCCGCCACTGCTGGATCTGCGCGGCCTCACCGCGGCGGGTGTCCCAGTCCGTGCCGTTCGGTGCGTAACCCAGGCCGCGGGAAACGCGGTTGGACGCTTCGTTGTCGACGAAGGCGTCGCTGCCGGCTTCGCGTGCGCCCAGCCCGGCGAAGGCCAACTGCAGGACCGCCGCCCGCATTTCCTTGCCGAACCCCTGTCCTCGGCTGCCGGGGGCCAGCCACGAGAAGCTGGACACCGTGCCGAAGCGCGTGAAGTTCTTGCCGGTGAGGTCCTGCATGCCGACCGGTTCTCCGTCGACGAGCACAGCGAAGTACAGCCGCCAGGAATCCGGGCTCATCCGGGCGCGGCCGGCCCAGATGGAGCGCAGCCACTGCCATTCGCGTTCGGGGCTGTCGGCGTAGAAGGAGATCGGGTCGTCGAACGGCCACGGCTTGGTATCCGCCACCCCGGCCCGCACGAGCGGCACGAGACGTTCCAGCAGTTCGTCGGAGGCGCCGGCCAGCGTCAGGCGCGGCGTGCGGACTTCGATGTTCAGCGGGGGATAGGTGTGAGCCACGCCGGGACTGTAGCCAGCCGGCCCGGCCGCCGCATCCGGTTTTCCCCAGGTGCCTACGGGTGATCCCGGGACCGCTCGGGGACCACACGCCGTGCACACGCCGCCGTCCCGGGGAGGTTCGTACGGCTCAGAGCGCGGGCTCCGCTTTCGGCCGGGGGGCCGGAGTGGTGGCCGGAGGCCCGGTCGGCAGATCGCGGGCACGGCGGATCGGGGAGAACCAGAGGAGCGATGCGGCGACGGGCAGCCCGGTGATGGTGATCCACAGTGCGGTGCGGGTCCCCAGCGCCTCGCCGAGCGCGCCGCCGAGTACCGCTCCGAGCGGGATGGTGCCGTAGTTGAGGAATGCCGCCGAAGCGGAGATCCGGCCCAGCATGTCCTTGGGGCAGTACTGCTGACGGAAGGTCGAGGAGATGATGTTCGCCGCGATCACCCCGATGGACACCGAGGTGTAGCCGATCACGAAGAGCACCAGGCCGAACCCCCGCGTGGTCAGCGGGATCAGGAGCGCGAGCGAGGGCACCGCCAGATTGAAGAAGATCAGGGCGCGGGCGCTGCCGATCCGGGCGGCGACCCGGCGGGCGGCGAAGGCGCCGATGATGCCGCCGATGCCGCCTCCGGTCATCAGGGCGCCGATGGTCCCCGATGAGAGGTGGACCTCGCGGACCAGGAAGACCACCAGGATCGACTGATACGCCATCAGCGCCAGATTGGACGCACCGCCGGAAGTGGCCAACGCGCGCAGATACGGGTCGCCGAAGGTCAGCCGCAACCCCGTACGGATCTCCCGGCCGAGCGCTCCCCGCGAACGCGTGACCTCCGGGCCGCGCGGCTCACGGTGCTTGATGCGCAGGACGCAGAGGAAGGACACCGCGAACGTCGCCGCGTTCACGAACAGCCCGTTCGCCGCGCCGACCGCCTGCACCAGGAAGCCGCCCGAGCCGAATCCGGCGAGCTGGGCCGCCGACTCGCTGCCGTGCAGCTTGGAGTTGCCCTCCGCCTGGTCCCCGGAGTCGACGAGGTGGGGGAGCAGCGCGGTGTACGCGGTCTGGAAGAAGACGGTTGCCGTACCGGCCAGTACCGCCGTGGCCAGCAGATAGCCGATCGAGAGCACCCCCAGCCAGGCGGCGACGGGTATCCCGCCGAAGAGCAGCAGTGCGGCGGCGTCGGCGGTGAGCATGACCGGGCGGCGCGGCAGCCGGTCGACCCAGGCGCCGGCGGGCAGCCCGATGAGCAGCCAGGGCAGCCAGGTCGCGGCGGTGAGCAGGCCCACCTGGAGGGTGGAGGCGTGCAGCAGGGTGACCGCGACCAGGGGCAGAGCGACGGAGGTGACCGAGGCGCCGTACTTCCCGGTCGTCGAGCCCGTCCAGAGGAGGCGGAAATCGCGGTTGCGCAGCAGGAGGCTGCGGGAGGTGGAGCGCGCTGGCGTACCCGGAGTCGGCATACGCATGAAGATAGCTTGCAGAGGACTCTCTGCAAAGAGGTTTGCAGAGAGTCCTCTGTGAAATGTCCTCTGTGAAATGCCGGGATCACCGCCAAGCTGCGAGATCACTGCCGAGCTGCGGGAGGCCGGCCGGCGTCGGGGCGCCGACGGGCCTCGGCCTCGGCCTCGTCTGTCTGGACGCCTGGATGCCTGGACGCCTCGGCGCCTGGACGCCTTTCAGAACGTGTGGGGCGGGGTGGTGGACGGCGGCACACCGCCGTTGAACCGGGTGTCGACGAAGTCGGAGAATGTGAACTGCTCGGGTATCAGCTTCAGGCCCGCGAACTCGTCGGCGATCTGCTGCTCCGAGGCGATGGCGGCCCGGTCCACGGCGACCCGTACCGTCGTGCCCGACGTACGCCGCACCGCGTCCAGCGCCACCTTGTACGGCACGCCGGTGTCCTTCGCCCATACCTTCGCCCACTGCTGCGGGTGCTGGTAGACCCACTTCCGGGCGAGCTGCAGCCGCTGCAGGTAGTCCTTCATGGCTGCCGACTTCCCCTTGTCCGCCAGCGCGGAGGGGGAGGCGATGTCGAAGGTGAGGCCGTTGACCAGACCCTGTCCGCTCACCAGGACCCGGGCGTTGCCGCTGTCCAGCGCCTGGGTGGTGGTCGGGTCGGCCGCCGCCCAGGCGTCGACGTCTCCCCGCTTGAACGCGGTCTTCGCCTCGGCGGACTGGAGGTAGTCGACTTTGACGTCCTTGATCGACATTCCGGCCTTCCTGAGCGCGGAGAGCAGCAGGTCGTGCCCGGTGGTGCCCTGCATCACCGCGATCTTCTTGCCCTTGAGACCCTGGACGCTCTTCAGCGGCGAGTTCTTCGACACCAGGATGGCGGTGCCCGCCACCGAGCTGTGCATCGCGCCCACGACGGTGATCTTCGATTTGGACGCGGCGGCGAACACCGGTGGTGTGTTGCCGGTCCAGCCGAGGTCGACCGCCTTGGCGTTGACGGCTTCCAGCAGCAGTGGCCCGGAGGCGAACGTCGACCAGTTGATCTTGTGCGGCATGTTGTTCAGCTCGCCGGAGGCTTCCAGCATGGCTCGGTCGCCGCCCGTCTGGTCACCGACGTTGAGCGTGGTCCTGGCGTGTGCGGGCTTCCCTCCGCATGCCGTGGTCAGCAGAGCGAACGGGATGAGCAGGGCGCCGAGGCAGCGTCGTTTCATGCGGAGTTGTTTCATGGGGAGCCGTTTCATGGGGAGTTTTCTTCGGGGCACGGGGAGTTTTTCTTCGGGTTGAGCGGAGGTGTCGCGGGCCGGTCAGAAGAGGGCCTGGGGCGCCACTACGCCAAGTTCGGTCAGCAGCCCGGCGCGCAGCAGGGTGAACTCCGGTGCGCCCACGTCGCGCGGGCGCGGGAGGCCCACCGGTTGCTCATGGGCGATGACGCCGTCCTGCATCACGAGCACCCGGTCGGCCAGCAGTAGCGCTTCCTCCACGTCATGCGTGACCAGCAGCACGGCGCAGCCCCTGCGCTGCCAGACCTCGGCGACCTGCTGCTGAGCCTTGATCCGGGTGAGCGCGTCGAGTGCGCCGAACGGCTCGTCGAGCAGCAGGAGGTCCGGTTCGCGCACCAGCGCCCTTGCCAGCGAAGCGCGTTGGGCCTCGCCGCCGGAGAGCGTCTTGGGCCAGGCATCCGCCCGGTGCTCCAGGCCGACCTCGGTCAGCGCCCGTACCGCGGTCTCCCGCGCTGGGCGGCCCGGCAGGCCCAGCACGACGTTGTGCCACACGCGCTTCCACGGCATCAGACGGGGCGCCTGGAAGGCCACCGCCCGGCGGCGGGGTACGAGTACGGTCCCGTCGATGTCCCGGTCGAGCCCGGCGAGTATCCGCAGCAGCGTGCTCTTGCCGCAGCCGCTGCGCCCCAACAGGGCCACGAACTCGCCCGGCCTTACCGTGAGCTCCAACTTGTCGAGGACGGCCCGGCCGTCGAAGGACCGGGTCAGACCGGTGATCTCGACGACCCCCCGGCCGGCGGTCACTTCCCCGTGAACGTCGGTCGCCATCGCAGCAACAACCTTTCCAGCGTACGGACGACGAGATCGGCGGCCAGGCCGAGGAAGGCGTAGACGATCAGGCAGACCACGATGACGTCGGTGCGGTAGTACTCGCGGGCCTGATCCATCAGGAAGCCGATGCCGTCGCCGGCGTTGACCGTCTCGCCGAAGACCAGAGCCAGCCACGCCGAGCCCAGCGCGAATCGCAGCCCGGTCAGGGCGCCGGGCAGCGCCCCGGGCAGCACGACATGGCGGATCAGGCCCCAGCGGCCCAGGCCAAGCGTGGCGCCGGCCTCGATCAACTGCTCGTCCACACCGCGGATCCCGGCGTAGGTATTGATGTAGAGCGGGAAGGCTGAGGCGAGGGCGATCAGCGCCACCTTCACCGTCTCATCGATGCCCAGCCAGACGATCAGCAGCGGGATGAGCCCGGCGAACGGCACCGCGCGCAGCATCTGCACCACAGCGTCGATCAGGTCCTCGCCGATCCGCAGCAGCCCGGACAGCAGCCCCAGCCCGACCCCGGCCAGCGTGCCCAGCACCAGGCCGATGGCGACGCGTTGCACCGATACCGCCATCGCGGACGGCAGCGTGCCGTCGGCAATCAGCCCGCCCGCGGTACGGGCGATGGTGCCGGGGGAGGCAAGGACGTCCGACTGGAGCACGCCGGTGGCGCTGAATGCCTGCCACAGGACCAGCAGCAGCACGGGCCCGGTGGCGCGTCGGAGCCAGCGTGGCACGCGGCGGCGCCGGGACGACGCGGAGACGATGGGTTCCAGATCGACGCCCGCCGCGCCGGGTGTGTCCGTCCCTTCCGGATCACTGGCCGAAATGCCAAATATGCCCGGCCCAGAGGGTGTGTCGGTACTCATCAGGGGCTCCACGTCGGGACAGGAGGGCGCGGGCCCGCAGCGTGGCGTGTGCGGGCGGCTGCTGGCGGTGCCGACGGCGGAGTGCCGTCACGGCGCCGGGCGCGAGACGGGGAGCAGCGAGAAACCTGAAGGCGTCGGTAGTCGGGGCAGCGTGCGGAGGTGGTCACGCTTAGCGAGTCAAAGGGGCCGTCCGTAGGAGGGCATCTAGTAAATGCGACATGAACACGCGGCAGAAGCTAGCAGATGGGACCCTTGGACGGTCAACGGCGTCTCGCCCACCGGACGTCCTCTCTTACGCGCCGAACGGTCTTGATCGGATCGCCCCGGCCTAACGGATCAGCCCGGCCCAGCGAAATCGGCCCGGCCCAACGAACCAGCCCGGCTCAACGGATCGGCCCGGCCCAGCGAATCGGCCCGGCCCAACGGATCGGCCTAGCTCCTGCCCTCATGGCGGGCGAACGACTGGATCTGGATGCTGATCGGCAGTGATCCGGGTGCGGACGCTTCGCCCGCCGCCGGGTAGTACTTGTCGACCACGGCCATCAGCTCGTTGTTCAGTTCCCGCAGCCGTGCCGGGGTCAGCCGCAGATCGTCCCAGTTGGCGATGGTGCCCGCGCTCTCCCACTCGGCCGGCCACTCCTGGGCGGCGTACGCGGACGCCCGCTGGAAGTAGAGCTGGATGAGCTCCTGGACATACGCGTCGGCGGCGACGCGCGCCGAGGGATCCTCCTTGCGCAACTGCGCGGTGTGCAGCACCTGCCGGTCCTCCACCGCCCGCCACCAGCGCTCCCGCTTGGTGCCGCGCTCCACGTCCTCCTCGATGAAGCGGTGCTCGGCGAGCTGCCGCAGATGCCAGCTCACCGTGCCGGTGCTCTCGCCGAACTCCTCGGCCAGTGTGGTGGACGTCGCTGGCCCGTCGCGGCGCAGCGACTCCATGATGCGCACCCGCAGCGGGTGCGCGAGGGCACGCAGGCTTCGGGCATCGATCGTCCGTACGGGCTTGTGGCTGGCCATACCGGCAGCGTAACCGGACAGGAGCGGCCTTCCCCCGAGCCCTTACCCGTTCTGTTCGGCTACCCGTCGCGCAGCCAGTACCGCACATATCGCTGCCAGCGGAAGCTCCGCACAGACCGCGAGCGTCACGGCGGTGGTCAGCTCGGGCCCGGGCGCCGATGTCGTCACGTCGAACCAGGCGTCCACCAGCAGGAGTGCCCCGGTGGCGGCGGCTGCGGCCGAGGCGCGCGGGTCCTGTCTCCTGAGGAGAATGCCTGTGCCGCCGAGTCCGATCGCGAGGAGGGCGTCAAGGCCGACCCAGGCTGTCGACCAGTTGGAGACCTCGGTGGTGCGGGGAAGCGTCTTGGCGAGGACGAACATCCAGGGGACCAGGGCCGCACCGCATCCGGTGAGCACGGTCGAGAGCTGAAGTCCGCGCAGACTGCGGGGAATCCGGATGGTTGGGCTGATCCGAGTGGTCAGGCCGATCCGCGTGGGCGGGGCCATCCGCGTGGCGGGGGCGATCCGCGTGGGCGGGGCGATCCGGTTGGGCTGGGCGGCGAGGGTCATGAGTGCTGAACTCCTTCCAGGGCCCGCCTGATCGGGCACAACAACAAGGTTCGCCGTCGGAGGAGTCGAGGTCAGTAACGCACGGGTCCGTCCTGTGGTGGTGCCAGTACCACCACAAGTTCGGGCATCAGGGTGATGGAGCAGCCCGGAGCGGTCCCTCTACGGTGTTCCCATGTCGATGCGCCTGACCTCCTGGGCAGCCGGGCATGCACCCTGGTCGGCCTGGGCCTGGCGCAACACCGCCTTCGCCGCCGCCGGACTGCCGCTCTCGCTGCCCGCCGTACTAGCCGTAGCCACCGTGATCATGGCTCCCGGGCACCTGCCGGGTGGACTGGTCGCCCTGCTCGCCCTCTGCCCGTCCCTGACCGCGCTGCAGCGCAGCCGGTTCTGGTCGCTCATCGGGCTCAACGTTCCTCAAGTCGTCTGGAAAGAGAGGCGGTTTCGCTGGAAAGGGATGATGGAGCGGCTGCGCTCCGACGCGACCTGGCGGCAGTTCGGGTACCACCTGCTGGCCGCGCCACTGGCCGCCGCCGGGGGAGCGCTGGTGGTCTGCGCCTGGGTCGCCGGGATGGCCGGTGCGCTGGTCTTCTCCTGGGTGTGGGCGCTGCCGCTGGATGCGCGACTGCCTGGGTGGACCGATCGGTACGTCCTGCTCACCGCCGGCGGAGTGCTGCTGCTTCTGCTCACCCCCTGGCTGGCCGCCGCCGTGACCCGGCTCGATGTGACCGCGGCCGCAGCCCTTCTCGGCCCCAACCGGGCTGAGGAGTTGGAGCGCCGGGTGGAGAACCTGGCCGAGAGCAGGGCCGGTGTGGTCGACGCCGCCGACGCCGAACGGCGCCGTATCGAGAGGGACTTGCACGACGGAGCGCAGCAGCGGCTCGTCTCGCTGGCGATGAACCTCGGGATAGCGCGAGCGGCCCTCACTGATCTGCCACCGGAGGCGCGACAGGTCATCGACGAGGCCCACCGGGAGGCAAAGGAGGCGATCGAGGAGCTCAACAACCTGGTGCGCGGTCTACACCCGGCCGTACTGGATGACCGCGGGCTGGACGCCGCACTCTCCGGGATCGCCGCGCGGGCACCGCTGCCGGTCGACCTGACCGTGGACATCGGGCGCCGGCCGGCGCCGACCGTGGAGGCGGTCGCGTACTTCGTCGTCTCCGAGGCGCTGGCGAACGTCACGAAGCACGCCCACGCCCGCTGGGTCGCCATTGAACTGCGCACCCGCGGTGGCCTGCTCCGGATAACGGTCGTCGACGACGGCCGAGGGGGTGCCGATCCCTCGGGCGGCACGGGGCTGGCCGGACTGGCGCAACGCGTAGGGTCGGTCGACGGAACGATCCGGATCAAGAGCCCCGTCGGGGGCCCGACTGTCATCACTGTGGAGCTGCCGTGCGGGCTGTGATCGCCGAGGACTCGGTGCTGCTACGAATCGGCCTGGTCAAGGTCCTCGAGATGGCGGGCTTCGAGGTGGCCGCCGAGACGGACGACGCGGATTCGCTGCTCGCGGCGGTCGAGGAGCACCAGCCCCAACTCGCCCTGGTCGATGTACGGATGCCGCCCGGATTCAGTGACGAGGGCGTGCGGGCCGCGCTGATGATCCGGCGGCAGTGGCCCGACACGGCGGTGCTGCTCCTCTCGCAGTATGTCGAGGAGCGGTACGCGGCCGACCTGCTCTCCGCGCAGACGGGCGGTATCGGCTACCTGCTCAAGCAACGCGTCGCGGACGTCGAGGAGTTCATGGATGCGCTCAAGCGTGTTGCGGCAGGCGGGACAGCCCTTGACCCGCAGGTCGTTGCCCAGCTGCTGCTGCGCCGTCGCGGTGCCGACCCGCTGGACCGGCTGACTCCGCGCGAGAGAGAGGTGCTCGCGCTGATGGCCGAGGGGCGTTCCAACGCGGGCATCGCCGAGCAACTCGTGGTGAGCGAGAGCGCCGTCGCCAAACACATCAACAACATTTTCGCCAAGCTCGATCTGGGCCAGGCGGACGGCGATCACCGCCGGGTGCTCGCGGTACTGCGCTTCCTGGACGGCGCGTGATCACCGGCCGGTGGCCGCGCCGCCGCCGTGGCACCTGGATCGTGGTCGCCGTGCTGAGCGCGCTGTTCCTGGTGGTACCGGTGGGGGCCGAGGCATGGGCGCAGCTCGCCCGACAGAGCAGCTCGTCCACCAGTTCCGACACGGTCGACCAGCACCCGGTGAAGGCAGTCGATGTGGACTCGGGCAGCTCCGAGGTGTCCATCAGCGCGGGGACGGGCCGAGAGGTGCGCGTCCACCAGGAGTTGAGCTGGTCGCTGCGCAGACCCACCGTCGACCGGAGCTGGGACGGTGACACGCTGCGGCTGCGCACCCGGTGCGACGGCACGCTGGCGATGACCAGCCTCGGCTGCTCCGTGCGGCTTGATCTGTCCGTGCCGGCCGGTGTCACGGTGCGGGTGGTGTCCGGCTCGGGGCATGTCCGGGTGAGCGGGCTCACCGGGTCCATGGATCTGCGTTCGGGCTCCGGCGAGTTGCAGTTGTACGGAGTCGCGGGGCTGGTACGGGTCCGTACCGGATCGGGGGCGGTCGACGGCATCGCGCTCACGTCGAAGACCGTCGACGCCCAGACCGGTTCGGGCCAGGCGAAGTTCGAGTTCGCCGCTCCGCCCGAGAGGCTGACCGGTTCAGTGGGGGCGGGGGAGTTCGACGCGACCCTGCCCCTCGGCTCCCGCTACCAGGTGCGGGGTGGCACGAGCTCGGGCACCTGGGCGGTCGAGAAGGGTGTCGACGACCCTGCCGCCGACCGCCGTATCGATGTCTCGTCCCGCTCCGGGACGGTCCGCATCGGATACCCCGGGTGGTGACCGATGGCAACGCTGCGTCGGTCCCCACGCCGTGCGGTCCACAAGCTGTGTCAGCCGGCACGCTCGGCCGGCCCCGCAGTTGGGCTGCTACCGGATCACGATTTCCCGCTTGAGGATCTTGCCGGTCGCGCCCTTGGGCAGGCTGTCTGTGAGCGTGACGATGCGGGGGTATTTGTACGGGGCCACCCGCTGCCGCACGTAGTCGCGCAGTTCCTCGGCCGTGGCGCCGGCACCCGGACGGAGAGTGACCGCGGCGGCCACCTCCTGACCGTGCAGCTCGTGCGGTATGCCGACCACGGCGGCTTCGGCGACCGCCGGGTGCTCGTAGAGAACCTCCTCGATCTCGCGCGGGTACACGTTGTAGCCGCCGCGAATGATGAGGTCCTTCTTCCGGTCGACGATGAAGTAGTAGCCCTCCTCGTCGACCTGTGCCAGGTCCCCACTGGAGAACCACCCGTCGCTGATGGCCTCCGCGGTTGCTTCGGGGCGGTTCCAGTAGCCCTTCATCACGCCGTCTCCGCGGATCGCGAGCTCGCCGACCTCACCGGGGACGGCGACGGTGCCGTCCCCGGTCATGAGCTTCATCTCGACTCCGCGGATCGGAAGGCCGATCGACCCCGGCTTGCGCGGCCGGTCCACCGGGTTGAAGGAGACCACCGGCGAGGTCTCCGAGAGCCCGTAGCCCTCCAGTACGGGGACGCCGAAGTCGCGCTCGAATCCGTCCAGCACCTCGACGGGCAGTGCGGCACCGCCGGACACGGCCAGGCGCAGCGCGGGGAGCGCGGCGGCGGTCGGCATCCCGGTGCGGAGCAGCGAGGTGTACATCGTGGGCACGCCGAGGAAGACGGTGACGGCGTCCCGGCGCAGGATGTCCAGCGTTCGCTGCGGCTCGAAGCGCGGGAGCAGGGTCAGGGATGCTCCGGCAGCGACGGCGGTGTTGAGCGCGCAGGTCTGCCCGAAGGCGTGGAACAGCGGGAGGCCCCCGAACAGCACGTCGTCCGGGCCCAGTCGGAGTACGGTTTCGGCCGCCGTGGCCGCGTTGGTCATCAGGTTGCGGTGCGTCAGCTCGGCGCCCTTGGGGGTCCCGGTCGTGCCGGAGGTATAGAGGATGACCGCGGTGTCGCTCTCCGACCGCTCGACGGTGTCCGGGCGCGGCTCGACGGCCCGCAGCCGGGCGGCGTATGCGTCCGTGTCCATGACCAGGCATTCGACCCCGGTCTGCGCCGAGGCCGCGGCGGTCTCGTCGGCGGCCTGCGGATGCGCCAGCACCATCGAAGCGCCCGAGTCGCGCAGGGCGAAGGCCGTTTCGCGCGCCTTCAGCAGGGGATTGAGGGGCACCACGACGGCGCCGGCGCGGAGGACACCGTAGTAGGCGATCGGGAAGTGCGGAGTGTTGGGCAGGGAGAGCGCGACGCGGTCACCCGGTCCGACCCCGGCGGTTCGCAGCAGGCCCGCCAACTGGGCGCTCGCCGCGTCGAGTTGGGCATAGCTGAGCACGGTGCCGTCCTGGCGGACGGCCGGGCGGTCGCTGTGGGTGTGGGCCGAGGCCGCCAGGAGGGTGGCGAGGTTGGTCATACGGATATCCCTTTCGCTCTCGCGATCACATCGCGGGGTGCGACCCCGCCGCGTCCACGACGGTCGTCGGCCTGGTGCCGGTCGCCCCAGAAGTCCGCGGGCAGGTCGCGTCTCTGCCAAGGGGTCAGCCAGAGCCGGAGCAGATGGCGCTTCTCCTCGGGAACGGCGCCGTCCTCGAACTCGGTGCGGGCGTGCAGCACCGCGTGGTTGTTGAGCAGGAGCAGATCGCCGGCCTGGAGATCGAGGTCCAGCCGGAGGTCCTGAGTGGATGTCAGCTCGTCCATCAGATCGAACAGCTCCCGGTCGGCCGGTGTCAGCCGCGGCACCTCGGGGAAGCGCTGTGCCGATTCGAGGTAGCAGCGGTGGTAACGCAGGCTGAGCCTGCCCCCGTACCAGGACGCCAGCGGCGCCCGGAAGTAGGGGAGTTCACCGAGGCCCTGCTCCTCCCGGCGGTCGAAGCAGTACCGGTGGTACAGGCGGTCGACCAGGTCGGGCCGCCGCGCCAGCACGCGATTATGGACTGCTGTCGAGGAGACGAGAGACATCTGTGCCCCGGAGCGGGCCGGGCGCAGACACAGCAGCGCCAGCACATCGGACGGGTCGGTGTGGAACGGCAGGCGCCCCCGGGTCTGATAGCCGCGCGTCGCGGGATCGGCCAGAGTGCGGCCGGTGTCGCGGACGTGGCCGAGCATCTGGCCTGCGGCGTTCTGCGAGACGGGGATACCCAGATGCTGCCCCAGCCCCCACAGGACAGTGCTCGCGGCCGTCTCACCGTACTGTGCGACCGGCAGGCCGGAGATGAGAGCGAAGCCTCGCCCGTGCTCCAGTGCGTCCGTGATGCCGGCCAGCTCCGCCGCCAGGGACGGCAGAGGGAAGCCGGCAGCAGTCAGCTTGAGGAGCGGGGTGCCTCGTGCGCGCGCTGCCCGCAGCGCCTCGTCGAGCTCACGGAGCTGCGGCGGCGAGAGACGCAGCACCCACTGCCCGGTGTCCTGGAGATCCGGACCGTTCCATGCGGCCGGCCCGCTGAGGGGCCGGCGCAGCACACTGCTCACGCCAGTCATGACGGCCTCTCTGGCATCACGGTGGAGGGGCTCCTCCACGGTCGAATCGGTGCCGCCACGCTAGGACATCTTCTGCGCGGAGTCTTGACCTGAAGTGACGATGGACTTATCACTTGGGGACATCGCCCAAGGGAGTGCGTCTGTGAAGCCGCTGGTCCGTTATGCGTCGTTGAGCAGCTACGCCGAGCTGTGCCGTTCGCTCGGTATCGATCCACAGGCCCTGATGCGGAGCGTGGGGCTGGACATCAGCGGCCTCGCCGCCCAGGACCGGTGGGCGCCGGGCGCGGCGGTGGTCCGGCTGCTGGAACTGTCGGCGGACGCGTCCGGCCGGCAGGACTTCGGCCTGCGGCTGGCCGAGCGCCGCCGGTTCTCCAACCTCGGCCCGATCGGCCTGGTGGCCCGCGAGGAGCCGGATGCGCGGAGCTCGCTCGATCTGCTCATCCGCTACGAGCGCATGTACAACGAGGCACTGCACACCCGGCTGGCCGAGGCCGAGGGACTGGCCACGCTCAAGGTGGAGCTGGATCTGGGCGAACCGCTGCCGTGCCGGCAGTCCACCGAGCTGGCCGTGGGCGCGTACCACCATGTGCTCCGGCACTTCCTCGGCGACCGCTGGCAGCCGTTGGCGGTGTGCTTCACCCATGAGCCACCCGCGGACCTCGCCGCGCACCGGCGTTTCTTCGGCCCCGCAGTGGAGTTCGACCGCGAGTTCAACGGAATCCTCTGCTACTCGGGGGAGTTGGACGCCGCCAACCCGGAGCCGGACCCGCAGTTGCGCACCTACGCGCGGCAGTACTTCGAGTCGGTCGCGGTCTCCCGGGACACCTCCGTACGGGACCGTGTGGTGGCCGTGATCGAGGTGCTGCTGCCCACCGGACGCTGTTCGATCGAGCAGGTGGCACACAGCCTCAGCGTCGACCGCAGGACGGTGCACCGGCATCTGGCGGAATCCGGGGAATCGTTCTCGTCCCTGCTCAACGAGACGCGTGCCCGCCTGGCGGAGCAGTTCGTGGCGAATCCGCGCCGCTCCTTCACGGAGATCTCCGATCTCCTGGGGTTCTCCGCGCCGAGTGCCTTCTCCCGTTGGTTCCGCGAGCGGTTCGGGTGCAGTCCCCGGGAGTGGCGGTCCAGGTCCCGAATGGGCAAGTGAATCGTCCCGCACGGTAAAGAATCGGGCGCTGCCGGGTCCTAGCGTGGCACCACCGCAAGGCCGGACACCCACGCTCCACCCGATGAAGGAGAGCCCACCGTGCATTTCCTCGACGATTCACTGCTGCCGGAGAACCAGGAGAAGCTGGTGATCCAGGTCGCGCCCTACGGGCCCGAGTGGCTGCCGGGCGACGCCGACGACCTCCCGCTCACCATGGACGAGCATGTGCAGGCGGCTGTCGACTGCTACAACGCCGGCGCGACCGTGCTGCACATCCACGTACGTGAGCTGGACGGTCATGGGTCCAAGCGCATGTCCATGTTCAACGAGCTGATGTCCCGGCTCCGGGAGGCCGTCCCGGACATGGTCCTGCAGATCGGCGGGTCGATCTCCTTCGCCCCCGAGGACGAGGGCGGGGACGCCAAGTGGCTGAGCTATGACACCCGCCACCTGCTGGCCGAGCTCACTCCGGCGCCCGACCAGGTGACGATCGCGATCAACACCAGCCAGATGAACATCGTCGAGATCATGTCCGACGACGATCTGGAGGGCACCTCCATCGCCAAGCCCGACTACTACCGGGCGTACCGCGACATGGTGGTCGAGGCCGGTCCGGACTTCTACCTCGAGCACCTCAAGCGGCTGCACGGCAACGGCATCCAGCCGCACTTCCAACTCGCCACCATGGCCCAGCTGGAGACCGTGGAGCGGCTGATCCGGTCGGGTGTGTACACCGGCCCGATGGTGCTCAACTACGTGGCGATCGGCGGTGGTTTCGCGGGGCGGCACCCGGCCGACCTGGTCGAGTTCATCCGCCGTGTCCCGGACGGTGCCGTCCTCACCATCGAGAGTTCCATGCGCGCGGTGGCGCCGATGAACGCCGTCGCCATCGCCCTGGGCGTGCACGTGCGCGTCGGTAACGAGGACAACCTCTGGCGGCGCAAGGGCGAGCGGATGAGCTCGGTCGAGCAGGTCGAGCAGATGGTACGGATCGCCGACTCCGTGGGCCGGGACGTGGCCACTGGGCCGGAGGCCAAGCAGATCTACCAGCTGGGCAAGTACTACGGCAGCGCCGAAGAGACCCTGGACCGGCTCGGCATGGTGCCCAACCGCCGTCCCGGTCAGCGCGGCTTCATGCTGCGCGACCCTCAGGTCTGAGCGACGCGCCAGGTTTCAGCGACGCGCCAGGTCTGAGCGAAGCCCAGGTTCAAGAGGAGCCGGTCCCGAATGCGGCGGTCGCGGGGTCAGTCGCTCACCTACGACCGGTCTCGCGACCACCCCACACACCGGCACACCAGCGCACCGCCACACCAGCACACCGACCCACCACAGACGGAGCTCTTCATGGCCCATGCCATCCGCTTCCACGAAACCGGCGGCCCCGACGTCCTGCGATGGGAGGAGACCACCGTCGGTGATCCCGGCCCCGGCGAGGTTCGGATCCGGCACGAAGCCATCGGCCTCAACTTCGCCGATGTCTACTGGCGTACCGGCCTCTACCCCGCCCAGCGGCCCAGCGGGCTGGGCGTCGAGGCGGCCGGCGTGGTGGAGGCGGTCGGTGAGGGCGTCACGCACATTGCTGAGGGAGACCGGGCGACCTACACCGGCAGCCCGCTGGGGGCGTACAGCACCGAGCGGGTGATGCCCGCCGACACGCTGATCAAGCTGCCGGACGCGATCAGCTGCGAGACCGCCGCCGCGATGACCATGCGGGGCCTCACCGCCTCCTACCTGCTGCGCCGGATCCACCCGCTCAAGGCGGGCGACACCGTACTGCTGCACGCGGCCGCGGGCGGCGTCGGCCTCATCTTCTGCCAGTGGGCGAAGCTGCTCGGCATCACCGTGATCGGCACCGTCTCCAGCGAGGAGAAGGCGCGGATCGCCCGTGCCAACGGCTGCGACCACATCGTCTACTACCGGCGGGAGAACGTGGCCGAACGAGTACGCGAGATCACCGGCGGCGCCGGGGTGCCGGTCGTCTTCGACAGCGTCGGCAAGGACACCGTCGCCGGGTCCATGGCCTCGCTCGCCCGCCGCGGCCTCCTGGTCTGCTTCGGCACCACCTCCGGTGTGCCGCCGCTGGACGCCATGCAACTCGCCGTACACGGCTCGCTGTTCGCGACCCGGCCCGCGCTGGCCGACTACATCGCCGAGCCCGCCGAGCGGGACGCCCTGGCCGGCGAACTGTTCGGGCATGTGGCGGCCGGGCGCATCAAGATCCAGGTCAACCAGCGCTACGCACTGAAGGACGCGGCGCAGGCGCACCGCGATCTGGAGGGCGGGAGGACCACCGGGTCCTCTGTACTCACTGTCTGAGAAGGAGATCGCACCATGCCGCACACGGTCCGCACAGCCATCCAAGTCGAGCCGCTGACCTGCACCATCGGTGCCGAGCTGAGCGGGGTGCAACTCGGTGACGCGGCGCGGGACGACGAACTGTTCGCCGAGATCAAGGGATTGCTGCTGAGGCACAAGGTCCTGTTCCTGCGCGACCAGGAGATGACCCGCGCCGAGCACGTCGCCCTCGCCTCACGCTTCGGCCCGCTGGAGGACCACCCGGTGGTCGGCGGTGACCCCGAGCACCGGGGGCTTGTCCGCATCTACAAGGACCTGGACAGCAAGCCCGAGCACTACGAGAACGCGCTGCACTGCGACGCGACCTGGCGTGAGTGCCCGCCCATGGGGGCGGTGCTGCGCTGCGTGGAGACGCCATCGGTGGGCGGCGACACGATCTGGGTCGACATGGCCGAGGCCTACCGCCGGCTGCCCGAGCACATCAAGGTACAGATCGCCGGTCTGCGTACGCGGCACAGCATCGAGGCCACCTTCGGTGCGGCCATGCCTGCCGAGCAGCGCCTCGCGCTGAAGGAGCGCTTCCCGGACCCGGAGCACCCGGTGGTGCGCACGCACCCGGAGACCGGCGAACAGATCCTCTTCGTCAACGCCTTCACCACTCACTTCGTCAACTACCACACCCCCGAGAACGTGCGCTTCGGCCAGGACTACGCACCCGGCGCGAGCAACCTCCTGAGCTACCTGATCAGCCAGGCCGCCGTACCCGAGTACCAGGTGCGCTGGCGCTGGCAGAAGAACAGCGTGGCCATCTGGGACAACCGCTCCACGCAGCACTACGCCGTCCAGGACTACTGGCCCGGCGTACGAAAGATGGAACGCGCCGGGATCGTCGGCGACAAACCGTTCTGAGCCCCGGCCCACCGGGAGCCGCCACAGGAGAGGTCACCCACATGGGACTGCACGCCGCCGGCCCGGCCGCACTGGACAGATCTCCGGCCCCACCGCAGGCTGCCGCCCGCCGCTACGCCTGGGTGGTGTTCGCCCTGAGCTTCGGGCTGCTGCTGTCCGACTACATGTCACGGCAAGTGCTCAATGTGGTATTTCCCGACCTCAAGGCCCAATGGCTGCTGTCCGACGCCCAGTTGGGCTCGCTCAGCGGCATCGTGGCCCTGATGGTCGGAGTGCTCACCTTCCCGCTGTCGCTGCTGGCCGACCGCTGGGGGAGGAGCCGGTGCCTGGTCGCTGCCGCGGCGGTGTGGAGCCTGGCGACGCTGGGCTGCGCGATCTCGGCCAATTACGGCCAGATGTTCGTGGGGCGGTTCCTCGTCGGTGCCGGGGAGGCGGCGTACGGCAGCGTAGGTATCGCGGTGGTGCTGAGCGTCTTCCCCGTACGCCTGCGGGCCACGCTCTCCGGGGCGTTCATCGGGGGCGGGGCGTTCGGGACCGTACTGGGCGTATCGGTCGGCGGTGTGCTGGCCCAGCACATCGGCTGGCGCTGGGCCTTCGCCGTGATGGGGCTCTTCGGACTGGCGCTGGCGGTGGTCTACGCGTTCGTGGTCACCGAGAGGAGGCTCGCGGCGCAGATGGCGGTGGTCTCGGACGCCGGCCGGGGAGGGGCAGGCGAACGGGCGCCGCTGCGCACGATGCTGCCGCGGCTCTTCTCCTCGGCCTCGGTGGTCTGCGCCTACATCGGCAGCGGGCTGCAGATGTTCATCGCGATGGCCCTGCTCGCCTGGATGCCCGCCTTCCTCAATCGCTCGTACGGTATGCCGACCGCCCGGGCCGGACTGGCGGCCGGGGCATTCGCCCTGCTCACCGGTATCGGCACGATCGCCGGCGGGATGCTGTCGGACCGGCTCAGCAGGACCGCGCCGATCCGGAAGTGGACGGTGGCGATCAGCTGCACATCGGGCACCCTCGTCCTGCTGCTGTGCGGATTCCGGCTGCCACCGGGGCCGGCGCAGCTCGCGTTGGTCGCGGCCGGGGCCCTCCTGTCCAACGCCACGGCCGGACCGGCCGCCGCCATGGTGGCCAATCTGACCCCGGGCGCCCTGGCCGCCACCGCCATGGCCACGCTCACCCTGGCCAACAGCCTGCTCGGTCTGGCCCCTGGCCCGACCGTGACCGGCATGCTCGCCGACCACGTCGGTCTGCTCGGCGCGCTGCGCCTGATCCCGCTGATCGCGGTGGCCGCGTGCGCCGCCTTCGTGATCGGCCGGCACCACTACCCACGAGACCTGCGCCGCCTGGGCCTGCTGCCCGGGGCCGCGCTCGAAGGACTGGAGTCCCAGCCATGAGCACCGCCGCACCGCCACCGACCGTCGTGATCGTTCCCGGTCTGCGCGACCATGTGCCCGAGCACTGGCAGACCATCCTCGGCAACAAGATCCCCGACGCCCGTACCGTTCCGCCGGTGGCCACCGGCCGGCTCAGCTGCGACACCCAGGTCGCCGCACTGGAGGAGGTCCTCTCCGAGGTCCCGGGTCCGGTCGTCCTGGTCGCGCACAGCGTCGGTGTACTCACCGTCACGCACTGGGCGCAGCGGCACCGGCGTCCCGTCCAGGGCGCTCTGCTGGCCACCCCGCCCGATCTCGAAACACCCCTGCCCGAGGGGCAGCCCACCCCCGACGACCTGCACCGCAACGGCTGGCTGCCGGTGCCGCGCACCCCGCTGCCCTTCCCGAGCATCGTCGCGGCCAGTACCGACGACCCGCTGGCGGGTTTCGCCCCGGTCGCCGCGCTCGCCTGGGCGTGGGGGAGCCGGCTGGTCGACCTCGGCCCGGTCGGGCACCTCAACCCGGCGGCGGGCTACGGCGAGTGGCCCCAGGCCGGGGAGTTCGTCCGCGAGCTCAGCGGGGAGAGCTGATGAGCACCACCACCGACCTGCTGTGGTCACCCGGCCCCAGCCAGACCGAGAACTCCAATCTCGCCGCTTTCCTGCACTGGCTGGACCGGACGAGGGGCCTGGCCTTCCCCGGCTACCCGGAGCTGTGGCAGTGGAGCACCACCGACCTGCCCGGCTTCTGGTCAGCGGTCTGGGAGTTCTACGGACTGGACGCCGTGACCGGCTATGACGAGGTCCTCGGCGACCCGTCGATGCCGGGGGCGACCTGGTTCAGCGGAGCACGGCTCAACTTCGCCGAACGGTGCTTCGCCCAGGCAACCGACGTACGCCCCGCCCTGATCAGCCTGTCGGAGGGCGGTACGCCGGCAGAGACCTCCTGGGAGCAACTGCGCCGCGACACGGCGGCCCTCGCCGCGGCCCTCAAGGACATGGGGGTGCGCCCCGGGGACCGGGTGGCCGGCTACCTGCCGAACACGCCGCACGCGGTGATCGCCCTGCTGGCCTGCGCCGCCGTCGGCGCGGTGTGGACGGTGTGTTCGCCGGACTTCGGCACGCCGAGCGTGCTCGCCCGGCTGCGCCAGGCGCGCCCGACGGTGCTGCTGGCGGCGGACGGCTACCACCACGGCGGCAAGGAGTTCGACCGCCGTGCGGCGGTCTCCGAGATCGTGGACGGGCTGCCGACGCTCCGGCACCTGGTGGCGGTCGGCCACCTCCAGCCGTCGTCGGCCGGAGCGCCGTGGTCGCAGCGGCCCGAGGTGGCGCAGCACGCCTGGCCGGAGCTGCTCGCGCGGCCGGAAGCCCGACTCGACTTCGCCGACGTCCCGTTCGACCATCCGCTGTGGATCCTGTGGTCCTCGGGCACCACCGGTGTACCGAAAGGCATCGTGCACGGTCACGGCGGCATCGTCGTCGAACTGCTCAAGGCCCTCGGCCTGGGCTCCGACCTGCGCGCCGACGACCGCTTCTTCTTCCATACCTCCACCAGCTGGATGGTCTGGAACCTCATGGTCGCCGGCCTGCTGCACGGAACCACCGTCGTGCTGTACGACGGCAGCCCCGGCCACCCCGACATCAACGGGGTCTGGCGGGTCGCCGAGCGTACCGGCGCGACGATGGTCGGTGTCGGTGCGGCCTATCTGGTCGCCGCGGAGGCGGCGGGAGCGCATCCGGCGGCCGCGACGGACCTGAGCGCCGTTCGCTCCGTCCTGCAGACCGGTTCGGCGCTGCCGGTGAGCACCTGGCACTGGGCATCCGAGCGCCTGGTCCCCGGTGCCTGGCTGCAGTCGATCTGCGGCGGGACCGACATCTGCTCGGTGCTCGCGGGCGGCAGCCCGCTGCTGCCGGTGCGCGCCGGACGTATCCAGTGCCCCGCGCTCGGGGTCGCGCTCGCCTCCTGGGACCCGGCAGGGCAGCCGCTCTTCGGCGAACAGGGCGAGATGGTGGTCACCGCGCCGCTGCCGTCGATGCCGCTGCACTTCGTGGACGACCCCGATGGGCAGCGCTACCGCTCCAGCTACTTCGACGTCTATCCGGGGGTGTGGCGGCACGGGGACTGGGCCGTCCTCAACTCTGATCTCACGGTGGTGGTGGCGGGCCGGTCGGACTCGACGCTCAACCGCATGGGCGTGCGGATGGGTTCAGGCGATATCTACGAGGTGGTCGAACAGCTGCCGCAGATCGCGGACAGTCTTGTCGTCGGCGCGGAGCTGCCGCAAGGCCGGTACTGCATGCCGCTGTTCGTCGTCCTCGCCGACGGCGCCCGTCTCGACGACGCCCTGCGGAAGGAGATCGCCCAGGCGGTCCGCGACCAGCTGTCGCCGCGTCACATACCGGACCTGATCGTCCAGGTGGCTGCGGTGCCGCGCACTCTGACCGGCAAGAAGCTGGAGGTGCCGGTCAAGCGCATCCTCCAGGGCTCCCGCGTCCGCGATGTGGCCGCGGAGGGCGCCGTGGCCCACCCCGAAATGCTGGAGTGGTTCGCGGAGTTCGCTTCGCAGCTCTAAGGGGTCCTTGGTCCCGGGTCAGCGGGCCCGGAGGCCGCCCAGCAGCAGATTCTGTACGGCGGTGAAGTCGCCTTCGATGCCGGGGCGGCTCCACTCCACCGCGTACACCGGGTCATGGAAGCGGCCCGTCGCGTCGAAGACCGCGCGGGCCGTCACCGTGAAGCCGACCTCGACCGGGGCGAACTCGCCCTGGCCGCAGCCGTCCTCGATGATCCGGGCGAGCTGCCCGACGAGCGCTTCGATGTGGCTCTCCACGACTCCGCTGTTCTCCCCGGTCAGCACCCCGAAGGTGGCGAACAGTTCGGGATCGCCGCCCGCCTTGTGGCGCTTCGCCGCGAAGAGGGCCGTCAGCCAGTTCGTCAGCCGCGCGGTCGCGGAGCCCTCCCGGTCGTCGGCGAACCGGGCCAGCTCGGCCTCCGACCTGTGCAGCCAGCGCTCGGTGACCGCCTCGCGCAGTGCCGCCTTGGTACGGAAGTGGCGGTAGACGCTGCCGTGACTGACCCCGAGCACCCGTGCCACGTCGACCACCGTGGCCTTGGCCGGGCCGTAGCGGCGCAGCACGTCCTCGGTCGCCTCAAGAATGCGCTCGGGTGTCAGGGCTTCGGGCGTCATCGCGTCTGCGCTGCCTTTCGGTGCCGCGCTGCCTTTCGGAGGACGCGCTGCCGTGCGGGGAGTGGAGGTACCGGGGGGGGGTGGAGCCCCACCGACGGTACCCGGGACTCAGCGCTCGCTGTCCAGGTGGGCCATCTGGGAGGTCGGGTAGCGGTCGCCCGCCGCGGATCCGGCCGGGACGGCTTCCTCGATGGCTGCGATGTCCGCGGCGTCGAGCGTGACATCGAGGGAGCCGAGGGCCTCGGCCAGCCGGTCGCGGGTACGGGCACCGATCAGCGGGACGATGTCCTCGCCGCGTGCCGAGACCCAGGCGATGGCGGTCTGCGCGACGGAAGCGCCCTTCTGGTCGGCGACCTTCCGCAGCGCGTCGACCAGATCGAGGTTGTGCTGCAGGTTCTCGCCCTGGAAGCGGGGGCTCATACCCCGGAAGTCGCCGGGGGCCAGCTCGCGGTCACGGGTGAAGTGGCCGCTGATCAGACCGCGGGAGAGCACTCCGTACGCGGTGATGCCGATGCCCAGCTCACGGGTGGTGGGCAGGATCTCCGCCTCGATGCCCCGGGAGATCAGCGAGTACTCGATCTGGAGGTCCGCGATCGGTGCGGTGGCGGCGGCCCTGCGGATGGTGGCGGCGCCCACTTCGGAGAGGCCCACGTACCGCACATGGCCCGCTTCGATCAGTTCGGCGATGGCGCCGACGGTCTCCTCGATCGGCACGTCCGGGTCGACGCGGGCGATCCGGTAGATGTCGATGTGGTCGGTGCCGAGCCGCTGGAGCGAGTACGCGGCGAAGTTCTTGACGGCGTCCGGGCGGCCGTCGTAGCCGCTGAAGGCCCCTTCGACGGTTCGCAGCGCGCCGAACTTGACGCTGGTGAGGGCCTGTTCGCGGCGGGCTGCGGGGGCGGTGCGCAGAGCTTCGCCGATCAGCAGCTCGTTGTGGCCCATGCCGTAGAAGTCACCGGTGTCGAGCAGCGTGACCCCGGCGTCCAGGGCGGCATGGATGGTCGCGATCGACTCGGCGCGGTCGGCGGTGCCGTACAGCGCGGACATTCCCATGCAGCCGAGGCCGAGGGCGGAGGTCAGCGGTCCCGCGGTGCCCAGGGCGCGGGAGGGGACGGGAGTGGTGGCCATGAGGGGCTCCTTCGCCGGAACGGAAGCTGACAGAAGTCGGTTCATGGCGACTATGGCATGACGACTGACAGATTTCAACATCTGTCAGTCGTTATGCCTTGGTCTGCTGAGACACGGCGGCGGCCGAGGCGCTACGCGGGTGAGCCCGAGCTGAACCGGCGTACGAGCGGGGACAGTACGAGCACTGACTTGGTGCGTTCGACGAACGGCTCGCCCGCGATGCGCTCCAGTACCCGCTCGAAGTGGCGTACGTCCTCGGCGTAGATCTGGATGACCGCGTCCGCGTCGCCGGTGACGGTCGAGGCGGACGCCACCTCCGGGTACCGCGCCATGCCGCGCCGGATGTCCTCGGGGGAGGTGTTGTGCCGGCAGTGGATCTCGACGAACGCCTCCGTCTCCCAGCCCAGCGCTGCCGGGTCCACCCGCACGGTGAAGCCGGTGATGGCGCCGGATGCGAGCAGCCGGTCGACTCTGCGTTTGACGGCGGGCGCGGACAGGCCGACCCGGGTGCCGATGTCGGCGTAGGAGCGGCGGGCATCCTCCGCGAGGGCGTGGACGATGCGTTCGTCGAGATCGTTCAGTCGCAAGGCGGGTGGATCACACTTCTTCTCGGGCGGTCACGTCTTCTCGGGCGGTCACTTCTTCGCGGGCGAGCTGGGAGCGGCGCATGCCGTAGCCGAAGTACAGCACGAGCCCGGCGGCCATCCAGATACCGAACCACACCCATGTCTTGGCGCCGAGGCTGGTCATCATCCACAGGCACAGCGCGAAACCGATGGCGGGGGTCACCGGCGAGAACGCCACCCGGAAGTTCCGCGGCATGTCGGGCCGGGTCCGGCGGAGCACGATGACAGCGACGTTGACCAGCGCGAACGCGAAGAGCGTGCCGATGCTGGTGGCGTTGGCCAGCTCGCCCAGCGGGACGACCGCCGCGAGGATGCCGCAGAACAGCGAGACGATCACCGTGTTGGCGACGGGGGCGCCGGTCCGCGGGCCGACCTTGGCGAACACCTTGGGCACCAGGCCGTCGCGGGCCATGGAGAACAGGATGCGGGTCTGCCCGTAGAGCACGGTCAGCACCACGCTGGCGATGGCGATGACCGCCCCGGCGGCGAGCAGCACGGCCCAGAAGCTCTGGCCGGTGACGTCCCGCATGATCTGGGCGAGGGCGGCGTCCGCGTTGTGGAAGTGCTGCCACGGCATGGCGCCGACGGCGATGAGGGCCACCAGGCAGTAGAGGACCGTGACGATCAGCAGCGAGAGCATGATCGCGCGCGGCATGTCGCGCTTGGGGTTGCGGGCCTCCTCGCCGGCGGTGGAGGCGGCGTCGAAGCCGATGTACGAGAAGAAGAGGCTGGCGCCGGCCGCGCTGACGCCGGTCATGCCGAGCGGCATGAAGGGCTTGTAGTTGCCCGCCTTGATACCTGACGCGGCCACCACGCAGAACAGGATCAACGAGGCGATCTTCACGACCACCATGATCGTGTTGGCGCGGGCACTCTCCCTGGCACCGCCCAGCAGGAAGGCCATGGCCAGCAGGACGACGAGCAGCGCGGGGATGTTGATGACGCCGCCGTCCCCGGGCGGTGCGGACAGGGCGGTGGGGATCGTCACCCCGATCGTGCCGTCCAGGAACTCGTTGAGGTACTGGCCCCAGCCGACGGCCACGGCCGCCACGGACACGCCGTACTCCAGCATCAGGCACCAGCCGCAGATCCAGGCGATGAACTCACCCATCGTGGCGTAGGTGTACGAGTACGAGGAGCCGGCGACCGGGATGGTGCCTGCCAGCTCCGCGTACGACAGCGCGGAGAAGAGGGCGGTGAGTCCGGCGATCACGAAGGAGATCACGACGGCGGGCCCGGCCTTGGGGACCGCCTCGCCGAGGACCACGAAGATGCCGGTGCCGAGGGTGGCCCCGATGCTGATCATGGTCAGCTGCCACATGCCGAGCGAGCGCCTGAGCTGCCCGCCCTCGCCCTGCCCGCTCTCGGCGATCAGCCGCTCGACGGGCTTGCGGCGCATCAGCCCGGAGCCACCGGAGCCGGAGCCACTCGAGCCGGTGCCACCGCCGCCGGACCCGGTATCGGGACCCGGACCGGCCCGGTCCCGGGTGATCGGCGCTGCGTCAGGTCGTGCCACGGTGAGGCTCCTTCATCGCTGCCTGCTCCAGAGGCGGAACCCGCGCGGACGGCGCCGCCCACGGGTGCGCGTCCCGGCGCACAGCAGGAGGGGACCGCCGAGCCTGGGGTCTCCACCGCTCCACGTACAGGGCAGAACACTACGAGGCGTGCGTACTGGCTCGTAATGCAGGTTCCTTGTCCATCTGCGGCGATTCATTGCGCGCATCCGTGCGGAGCGGTTGATCGTGTACGCCTCAGCCGGAGCTCGCCTCCGCCCGGAAAAGCGGTGCACCCCCCAGCGGTATGCCCGGTACTGTGACCGGCATGGCAAAGAGTCGCAACAACCTTCTTGGCGTGGGCGGGCAGCGCAAGAAGATGCCCCGCTCCGGAGCACAGAGCTCGGCCGCCGCAGGCGCCGAGGACCGCAGGTCAGCCGCTGACCAGAAGCAGGAACTGCTCCAGAAGATGCGCGAGCGGGCCGAGGGGGCCGGAGCGGCCGGAACCCCCGACGCCGAGAGCTGACACACCGGGCACCACAGCAGTACAGGCCGGCGAAGCAACAGCAACAGCAACAGTGCATCCCAGCACAGCACAGTGGGCCCGGATCGTCTCCACGATCCGGGCCCACCGCCATGTCCGCACCCGGCTACCTCACCCCGGCTACCGCACCGCACGGGGCAGCCGCAGGCTGAGCAGCGCGGTCACGGCGACCGCGGCCAGCTGCAGCAGCAGCGTCACCGCCAGCGCCTCCCGCATCCCCACCGACGTGGTCAGCGACAGGAAGAGTGTGCCGAGCGTGGCCACCCCCAGTGCGAGCGACGCCTGCTGCGTCGTGGTCATCACGCCGCTGCCCACCCCGGCCCGCTCCGCCGGTACGTCGGAGAGCACGATCCGGAACAGCACCGGCAGCTGGAGCCCCTGGCCGAAACCGGCCAGCGCCATACCGGGCGCCAGGGCCGCGATGCCGAGCCCGGACCAGTCCCACCACACGGTCGCCGCGATCACCATGACGCCGACGGCCTGGATCAGCGCGCCCGCGGTCACGACCCGGCTCGCGTACCTGCCGACCAGCCGGGGGCCCGCCAGCGACGCGGCGAAGAACGCCACCGCCAGCGGTACGAGCGTGAGCCCCGCCGTCACCGGACCCATCCGCAGCCCCTGCTGGAGCGCGACCGCGATGACGAACATGAATCCGCCGAAACCGATGGAGAACGGCACCACCAGCGTGAGCCCGCGCCGCAGCGAGTCGAGCCGCAGCAGGCTCGGCGGCACCAGCGGCACCTCGCCCCTGCGGTCGGCCGCCCGCTCGGTGAGGTAGAACGCCACCGCCGCGAACGGGAAGACGCCCAGCGAGATCCAGGTCCACAGCGGCCACCCGGCGGCCCGGCCCTCGGTCAGCGGCGCGAGGAGCGTCACCAGCGAGAGCGCGAGCAGCAGGGTGCCGGGTATGTCGACCGGCGCGGGCTTCTGCGACCGGGTCTCCGGTACGGAGCGGACCGCGAGCACCAGGCCGAGGAGCGCCACCGGCACATTGACGAGGAAGATCGACCGCCAGCCGGTGCCCGCCACGTCGGCGGCGACCAGGACACCGCCGAGTATCTGCCCGGCGACCATCGAGAGCCCGGCCGTGGCCCCGTAGAGCCCCATCGCCTTCGCCCGCCGCGGCCCCGCCGTGGTGGCCTGGATGGTGGCGAGCACCTGCGGGAGCATCAGCGCGGACGAGGCGCCCTGCGCCACTCGCGCGGCGACCAGTGTCCAGGCGTTGGGCGAGAGACCGCAGGCCAGCGAGGTGAGACCGAAGGCGGCCATACCGAGCAGGAAGAGCCTGCGCCGCCCTGCCATGTCCCCGAGCCGGCCGCCGAGCACGAGCAGCACCGCGTAGGCGACGCCGTATCCGGCGACGACCAGCTCCAGCATCGCGGGGCCCGCGGCCAGATCGTGGTCGATGGTGGGCAGGGCGACATTGACGATGAAGAAGTCGATCAGCGGCAACGCCGCCCCGAGCAGCACCGTGAAGAGCCCCAGCGTGCCGAGCACCGGGGTGGGGTGGTCGTGCCGGTGGACGGTGCCGGGGACGGTGGATGGAGTCCGTACTGTCGTGCCTGTCGTACCTGTTGTCTTGACTGTCGTGCCTGTCGTATTGCTCACGAAGACGAGAGTGCTCCGCCGCTCAGCCTGGTACCAGAGTCTCCTTGTCCTGGTACAAGGAGTACCTGGCAATGGGCTGCCGGGTGCTGCACTCTGGTTCCATGACCACAGTGGCGCCGGAGACGGACGTACGCAGGCACGAACTCGCAGACTTCCTGCGCAGCCGCCGTGAGCGCATCACGCCCGAGCAGGCGGGCCTGCCGCGCGGCGCCCGGCGCCGGACCCCGGGGCTGCGCCGCGAGGAGGTCGCCCAGCTCTCCGCGGTGGGCGTCACCTGGTACACGTGGCTGGAGCAGGCGCGCGACATCACGGTCTCCCCGCAGGTCCTTGACGCCGTCGCCCGCACGCTCCTGCTGGACCTGCACGAACGCGCGCACCTCTTCTCGCTGGCCGGTGCGGTCGACCCGTCGCCAGGAGCGGTCTGCCCCTCGATCACGCCGGCGCTCTCGTCGCTGATCGAGCAGCTGGACCCCGTCCCGGCCTGCATCCAGAACAGCCGTTACGACATCCTCGCGTACAACCGCACGTACGGTCGGCTGCTCTGCGACCTCGACGCCGTCGCCCCCGAGGACCGCAACTGCATGCTGCTCTCGTACACGAACGAGGACTGGCGGTCATCGGTCGTCGACCTCGATGCCATGTGCCGGGTGATGGCCGCCAAGTTCCGCGCGTCGATGGCCGGGCATCTGGCAGAGCCCGCCTGGAAGGCGCTGCTCAAGCGGCTGGAGGCGGCTTCGCCCGAGTTCCGGGAGATCTGGGCCCGGCATGAGATCGTCGGCCCCGGCAGCAGGACCAAGCGCTTCCACAACCGGCACGTCGGACCGCTGCTCGTGGACCACACCGACCTCTGGCTCGGCCCTGCGGCCGGTCCACGCGTGGTGACCTACGTACCGGCCAACGCCGAGTTCCGCGAGCGGCTTGAGCGGCTCTACGCGTTGGCCCCGGCCACCGTCTGAGGCGCCGGGTCCGGTGAACAACCGGACTCGGCTCTACGCGTTGGCGTCCGCCACCGTCTGAGCCGTCTCGGGGGCGTCCAGCCGCTCCGCGGTCCGCCGGGCCGAACGCTGCGCCCACTTCCCGCTGGTCAGCAGCCCGAAGACCAGGACGGCAAGTCCGCACGCGGTGATGATCCACCAGGCGGTACGGCTGGCTCCGGCGAAGCCCTCGGTGTGCGCGGCGCCGCTCACACCCGAGGCCAGCACGGCCCCGATCACGGCGACACCCAGCGTCGATCCGATCTGCCGGCTGGTCGACGCGACGGCCGCCGCCACCCCGGCCTGCGCACGGGGCATCCCGGAGACGGCGGTGTTGGTGATCGGAGCGTTCACCATGCCGAAGCCGATCCCGAAGAGTACGTAGCCGGTGAAGAGCAGCGCCGTGTTCGTCTCCGCGTCGAGCAGCGCGAAGACCAGTCCGCTCAGCGCCATCGTCACCCCGGCGATCAGCAGGGAGAGCCGTGGCCCCCGGTTGCCCACCAGCCGTCCCGACAGCGGTGCGCAGACCAGGGTCAGCACGGCCATCGGCAGCATGTAGAGGCCGGCGTGCAGCGCGGAGAGACCGCGGACGTCCTGGAGGTACAGCGTGTTCAGGAAGAGGAAGCCGCCGAGCGCGGCGAAGCCGCAGATCGCGATGACGGTGGCCCCGCTGAACGGCGCGCTGCGGAAGAAGCGCAGGTCGATCAGTGGTTCGGGGCGCCTGGGCTCGTACAGCAACAGCCCCACGAGTGCCAGCAGGGCCACCCCGGTGAAGGACAGGATCAGCGGTGAGGTCCACCCGGCCGACGGCGCCTCGATGATCGCGTACGTCACCGAGCCCAGCAGCGCGATGACGAACAGCTGGCCCACCGGGTCCGGCCTGCGGCCCTTCGGGGCCCGCGACTCCGGTACGTATCGCCAGGTGAGCAGCAGAGCGGCCAGCCCCACCGGCAGATTGATCCAGAAGATCGAGCGCCAGCCGACCGAGTCCACCAGCAGACCCCCGACGATCGGGCCGGCCGCCATCGAGATCCCGACGACGCCGCCCCAGACGCCGATGGCGCGGGCGCGTTCGCGCGGCTCGGTGAAGGTGTTGGTGATGATCGACATCGCGACCGGGTTGAGCATCGAGCCGCCGACCGCCTGCATCATCCGGAAGACGACCAGCGACTCCAGGTTGGGTGCGACCGAGCAGAGCGCCGAGCCGATGGTGAAGATCACCAGGCCCGCCTTGAAGACCCTGCGGCGGCCTATCCGGTCGGCCGTCGAGCCCGCGAGCATCAGCAGCGAGGCCAGGACCAGGGTGTATGCGTCGATCGTCCACTGAAGTCCGGAGACCGATGCGTGCAGCTCCTTCTGCATCGACGGGAGGGCGACGTTCAGGACGGTGTTGTCGAGGCTGACGATCAGCAGACTCATGCAGCAGATCGCGAGCACCAGCATCCGCCGGCGGTGGTTGAGCTCGGGCATGTATGAATAGTACGGCTAACTAACGACTTCGGTGTACGCGACAATGGATGCATGACCACGCTCTCCATCGGCCCGCACTCCGTGCAGCCGCCCGTCGTACTCGCCCCCATGGCGGGTATCACCAACGCCCCCTTCCGCACGCTCTGCCGTGAATTCAGCGGTGGGAAGGGCCTGTTCGTCAGCGAGATGATCACGACGCGGGCGCTGGTGGAGCGCAACGCCAAGACCATGCAGCTGATCCACTTCGACAAGACCGAGACACCGCGCTCGATCCAGCTGTACGGAGTGGATCCGGTCACGGTCGGCAAGGCGGTCAGCATGATCGTGGACGAGGATCTCGCCGACCACATCGACCTGAACTTCGGCTGCCCGGTCCCCAAGGTCACCCGCAAGGGCGGCGGCTCGGCGCTCCCGTTCAAGCGGCCGCTGCTGCG
This sequence comes from Streptomyces sp. NBC_00466, assembly GCF_041433995.1. Classification (NCBI taxonomy): domain Bacteria; kingdom Bacillati; phylum Actinomycetota; class Actinomycetes; order Kitasatosporales; family Streptomycetaceae; genus Streptomyces; species Streptomyces sp. NBC_00466. Next base: position 4,997,896 of record NZ_CP107896.1, read on the forward strand.
CGCGATCCTGCACGAGGCGGTCTCCAGCGCGGGCGCCGTCCCGGTCACCATCAAGATGCGCAAGGGCATCAACGACGACCACCTCACCTATCTCGACGCGGGCCGGATCGCGGTCGACGAGGGCGTCACGGCCGTCGCACTGCACGGCAGGACCGCCGCCCAGCACTACGGCGGGACCGCCGACTGGGACGCCATCGCCCGGCTCAAGGAGCACGTCCCGGAGATCCCCGTCCTCGGCAACGGCGACATCTGGTGCGCGGACGACGCGCTGCGCATGATGCGCGAGACCGGCTGCGACGGCGTGGTCGTGGGGCGCGGCTGCCTGGGGCGGCCCTGGCTCTTCGCCGACCTGGTGAGCGGCTTCGAGGGAACGCCGACCCGGCAGGCGCCGACGCTGCGCGAGGTAGCGGCGGTCATGCTGCGGCACGCGACGCTGCTGGGGGAGTGGATCGGCGACGAGACCCGTGGCGTGATCGACTTCCGCAAGCACGTGGCCTGGTACCTGAAGGGGTTCTCGGTCGGCTCGGAGATGCGCAAGCGGCTCGCGGTCACCTCGTCGCTGGACGAACTGGGCAGTCAGCTGCACGAGCTGAACCTGGACCAGCCGTGGCCGGACGGCGCGGACGGGCCGCGCGGGCGCACGTCGGGCAACAACCGGGTCGTCCTCCCCGACGGCTGGCTGAAGGACCCGTACGACTGCTCGGGCGTGAGCGCGGAGGCCGAACTCGACACGTCGGGCGGCTGAGCGCGACAGGAGGCCGACAACACCCCGGCGGGGCCCGCCCCTGCCCTTCACTTCTCCGCCCCTCGCCCCCCGCTCATACGAGCACAGGCGAGGGGCGGAGGCTTCTCCCCGGGAAAGACCGCGAATCCAGGGCCTCCCGCCCCATGCGTACGCGGCACTGAGTGCACACTGCACCGCTATATGCAGCTGAGTGTCCGACTGGCGATCCACAAAGGTCCGAATAGTGGCCTCAGAGCCAGACGGATGGCGTGATTCTCGCCACCTCTGATCGCGATGTTGCTCAGATGAGCGATTAAACATGGGCTGTACTTCTCAAAGGCTGGCACTGGGTGCCAGTCGCCAACTGTTCCCGCTGTGAACCCGATATCGCCAAGCGTGGCCGAAAGTGCACTACATGGCTACGTACAGCTGTGATGCCTTCAAGAGTTGAATTTATGGGCTGGTGGACCCTGCTCTGCCGATCACTTTTGATCTGCTGGCAGACGAGTGGTTACGGCCGTACGACGACCAGGTGGACGTACCCAGGAGCCTTCGATCTGGGTATGTTCCTCGCCGTCAGGGCAGCCAGTCCGCGAGGAGTCGAGTCCCGTGCCGGAATCGAAGAACGCAGAACCCCACGTAACTCAGGCGCAAGCGCCGCAGAAGTTCGTTTATGACTTCACCGAAGGCAACCGCAACCTCAAGGACCTGCTCGGCGGGAAGGGTGCCAACCTCGCCGAGATGACCAACCTCGGTCTGCCCGTCCCTCCGGGCTTCACCATCACCACCGAGGCGTGCAAGACGTACCTCGGCAGCGGCGACGAGCCCGTCGAACTCCGCGACGAGGTCAGTGCGCACCTCGCCGCCCTGGAGAAGACGATGGGCAAGGAGCTCGGCCAGGCCGGCAACCCGCTGCTCGTCTCGGTCCGATCGGGCGCCAAGTTCTCCATGCCGGGCATGATGGACACCGTTCTGAACATCGGCCTCTCGGACAAGTCCGTGGTCGGTCTCACGAAGCAGTCCGGTGACGAGCGCTTCGCCTGGGACTCCTACCGCCGCCTCATCCAGATGTTCGGCAAGACCGTCCTCGACGTCGACGGCGAACTCTTCGAGGAGGCCCTGGAGGCCGCGAAGAAGGCCAAGAAGGTCAGTGTCGACACCGACCTCGAAGCAGCCGACCTGAAGAAGCTGGTCTCCCGCTTCAAGAAGATCGTCAAGCAGGCCGCGGGGCGGGAGTTCCCGCAGGACCCGCGCGAGCAGATGGACCTCGCCATAAGGGCCGTCTTCGAGTCGTGGAACACCGACCGGGCCAAGCTCTACCGGCGCCAGGAGCGCATCCCCGGCGACCTCGGCACCGCGGTCAACATCTGCTCGATGGTCTTCGGCAACCTCGGCCCCGACTCCGGTACGGGCGTCGCCTTCACCCGCGACCCGGCCAGCGGGCACCAGGGCGTCTACGGCGACTACCTGCAGAACGCGCAGGGCGAGGACGTCGTCGCGGGCATCCGCAACACCGTGGCCCTCGCCGATCTGGAGCAGATCGACAAGAAGTCGTACGACCAGCTCATGCAGATCATGGAGACCCTGGAGACCCACTACAAGGATCTCTGCGACATCGAATTCACCATTGAGCGCGGCCAGTTGTGGATGCTCCAGACCCGCGTCGGCAAGCGCACCGCGGGCGCCGCGTTCCGGATCGCCACCCAGCTCGTCGACCAGGGGCTCATCGACGAGGCCGAGGCGCTCCAGCGGGTGAACGGGGCGCAGCTCGCGCAGCTGATGTTCCCGCGCTTCGACGACACCGCGAAGGTCGACAGGATCGGGCGGGGCATCGCCGCGTCGCCGGGTGCGGCGGTCGGCAAGGCGGTCTTCGACTCGTACACCGCGATCAAGTGGTCGCGCTCGGGCGAGAAGGTCATCCTGATCCGCCGCGAGACCAACCCGGACGACCTCGACGGCATGATCGCCGCGGAGGGCATCCTCACCTCGCGCGGCGGCAAGACCTCGCACGCGGCCGTGGTGGCGCGCGGCATGGGCAAGACCTGTGTCTGCGGCGCCGAGGAGATCGAGGTCGACACCAAGCGCCGCCGGCTGACCGCGCCGAACGGTGTGGTCGTCGAGGAGGGCGACGTCGTCTCGATCGACGGCTCTTCGGGCAAGGTGTACGCGGGCGAGGTGCCGGTCGTCCCGTCGCCGGTCGTCGAGTACTTCGAGGGCCGGATGCACGCGGGCGCCGACGACGCGGACGAACTGGTCGAGGCCGTCCACCGGATCATGGCGTACGCGGACCGGCGCCGCCGGCTGCGGGTGCGGGCCAACGCGGACAACGCCGAGGACGCCCTGCGTGCCCGGCGGTTCGGCGCCCAGGGCATCGGGCTCTGCCGTACCGAGCACATGTTCCTCGGCGAGCGCCGCGAGCTGGTCGAGCGGCTGATCCTGGCCGACACGGACGACGAGCGCGAGAAGGCGCTCGGCGCGCTGCTGCCGCTCCAGAAGAAGGACTTCATCGAGCTGTTCGAGGCGATGGACGGACTCCCCGTCACGGTCCGTCTCCTGGATCCGCCGCTGCACGAGTTCCTCCCGGACATCACCGAGCTCTCGGTGCGCGTCGCCCTCGCCGAGTCCCGCAAGGACGCCAACGAGAACGACCTGCGCCTCCTGCAGGCCGTGCACAAGCTCCACGAGCAGAACCCGATGCTGGGGCTGCGCGGGGTGCGTCTCGGACTGGTCATCCCGGGCCTGTTCGCCATGCAGGTACGGGCCATCGCCGAGGCGGCGGCAGCCCGCAAGGCCGCCAAGGGCGACCCGCGCGCGGAGATCATGATTCCGCTGGTGGGCACGGTCCAGGAGCTGGAGATCGTCCGCGAGGAGGCCGACCGCGTCATCGCGGAGGTGGAGGCCGCCACCGGCACGGAGCTGATACTGACCATCGGCACCATGATCGAACTGCCGCGTGCCGCGCTGACGGCGGGCCAGATCGCCGAGGCCGCGCAGTTCTTCTCCTTCGGTACGAACGACCTCACCCAGACGGTGTGGGGCTTCTCCCGCGACGACGTGGAGGCCTCGTTCTTCACCGCGTACCTGGAGAAGGGCATCTTCGGGGTCTCCCCATTCGAGACGATCGACCGGGACGGGGTCGGCTCCCTGGTCCGCAGCGCCTGCGAGGCGGGCCGCGCGACCCGCCCCGACCTCAAACTGGGCGTCTGCGGCGAACACGGCGGCGACCCGGAGTCGGTGCACTTCTTCCACCAGGTGGGCCTGGACTACGTCTCGTGCTCCCCGTTCCGCATCCCGGTGGCCAGGCTCGAAGCCGGCCGGGCCGCGGCGCAGTCGGACGGCAGCGACAGCCGCTGACAGACCCCCGGAGCCGCCGTCGGGTTCACCCCGACCCTCACCGACCCCGTCGGCGGCTCCGGTGCACCGGACGGAGGGGCGGCACCCGTGCGGGGATGCCGCCCCTCCTGGCTTTTTTTTGGGGGGGCTCAGAGGTCGCCGCGATCCACGGCGAAAAGGTCTGACCGGCCGGCGGGGTCGGCGCGGAGTCAGCCGCGCGCCTTCGCCATGGCTTCGACCGCCTTGATGACGACATCCGGGCGGTCGGTCGGAATCTCGTGTGAGCTTCCCTTCGCGACGATGTACTTCCGGTTGGTGGCAGCCTTCGCGAACTGGGTCTGGGCGTCCCGCCACAGCTGGGCGTCGCCGGGCGTATCGAAAGGCGTCTTCGACGACGCGATCACGGTCGCGGGGACACTCTGCGGCCAGGAGGTCTGGTGGTAGGCGTGGTGCATCGGGCCGTAGTTGTCCGCTGTCGCCAGCAGTTGGCGGATCGGCTTCGTCGAGAGCTTGCCGTCGAGTTGCGCCACCTGCGCCTGGTTCGCGGCCTCGATCCTCGCCGTTTCGGTGTCCGTATAGAAGTTCGGCAGGCCGGCGTCGACCAGGACGGCGCCCGAGAGCCATTTCGGGTGCTTCTTCGCGAAGTACGTGGCGACCTCGCCCGCCTGGGAGTGCGAGACGAGAACCACGTCATGGGTGGCGCCCAGCTTGGTGAGGCCGGCCTCCAGGTCGGAAGCGGCGTTCTGTGCGTTCCAGGCGCCGACGACCTCGTCGCTCCTGCCGATTCCGGCACGGTCGTACGTGATGACCTCGGATCCGGTCTTCTCGGCCAGGGCAGGAGCTATCTTCTGCCACTGTGACGAGCCCTCCCCGCCGCCCGCATCCAGGACGATGGCAGGGAGGTGGCCGGGCGTGACATGGAAGGCCAGCTTGTGGCCGTTGTTCGAGATCATGTGGAGCGAAGAACCAGCGGTGGCGGAGGCCGAAGGGCCGCTTGACCGTGCCGGTGCCGCCGCGGCGGAAGCGGAGGAGTTCCCACAGGCCACCAGGGCTCCGGTCACGACCGTGGCCAGGGCCGCTGTCGCGAACACTGCCGTACGGCGACGTGGTGTGGTGGTGCGTGCACTCATGGCTGGCTCCTGAAGGCGGGAAAATACCGTGCGCCGAGCGGCTTGGGACCGGCTTTCGGCGGGTTCTGGTGAACGCCTTCAGTCTTGTTGGACCGGGGCCGGTGGACGATGGTGCTGCCGGGTGAGTACAGGTGTACGTGAACTCCGAGCCTCTGGTGGTGCTGGCCCCCCACCGGGGAGGCGCAGGATCGCCCGTTCAGTCGTCGATCCCCGACCGCTCCACCCCCGCCACGATGTGCCGTTGCAGCAGCAGGAACACCAGCAGCAGCGGCACGATCGACACCGCCGCCGCGATGAACAGCTCGTGGATGTTGACCACTTGGCCCGTCGTGAAGGTCGAAAGCGCCACCTGTACCGTCCACGCGTTCTTGTCCTGCCCGATCACCAGCGGCCAGAGGAAGGCGTTCCACGCGCCGATGAAGACGATCGTGGAGACCGCCGCGAAGACCGGGGCGGAGTTCGGGACCACGATGCGCCAGTACGTACGCCAGTAGCCGAGGCCGTCGACCCTCGCCGCGTCCTCCAGTTCCTGCGGGAAGCCCAGGAAGTACTGGCGGAAGATGAAGCACGCGAACGCCGAGAACAGCGTCGGGATGATCAGGCCGCGCAGTGTGGAGATCCAGCCGAGCGTGGAGACCAGCACGAAGCTCGGTACGAACGTCACCGCCGCCGGGACCATCAGGGTGCCGAGGATCGCGTAGAACACCTTGTTCGCGTGGCGGTACGGGATACGGGCCAGGCCGTACCCCGCCAGTGACGCCAGCAGGACCGTGCCGAGTGTGGTGGCCACCGCGATCAGGGACGAGTTCAGCAGGGAGCGGGCCATCGGGACCGCCGGGTCGTCGAACAGCTCGCGGATGTTGGACCACTGGAGGTGGGCGGGGAAGAACGTCCACGCAGGTGAGGTGATGTCCTGCTCCGTGGACAGCCCGTTCCGCACCAGCAGATAGAACGGGATGAGGAAGAGTGCCGCCAGCGCGATCAGCAGGACGGTGCGCAGCGCGCGCCCGGCCCGTACCAGGGCGTCGTCACGGCGGGGCGTGCCGGTGCTGCGGGGCATGTCAGTCCTCCGTCCTGCCGAGCCCGAACCAGCGGGCCTGGACGATCGTCACCACCGCGATGATCAGGGCGAGAATGACCGCCCCCGCACTGCCGAGACCGAGGTTCTGCCCCTGTCCGAGCGCCGTGTAGTAGAGGTACACGAGCGGTGGGCGCGCGTACGGCGGATAGCCCCGGGAGTCGCTCAGCAGGTTGTAGAACTCGTCGAACGCCTGGAACGCGTTGATCACCAACAGCAGCACCACGGCGACCGAGGTCGCCCGCAGCTGCGGGAACGTGATGTGCCGGAAGACCTGCCAGCCGGGGCGCGCACCGTCGACGGCGGCGGCCTCGTACAGCTGCGGCGCGATCCGCTGGAGCCCGGCGAGGAACAGCACCATGAAGAACCCCGCCTGGAGCCAGAGCCGCAGCGTCACGATCACCAGCCAGTACCAGGGCGGGTGGGTCGTCGAGAGCCACGCGGTCTGGTCCGCGCCGAACCAGCCGAGCACGGTGTTCGCCAGCCCGAAGCGGACCCCGTTGAAGACCGACAGCTTCCAGATCATCGAGGCCACCACATAGGAGCAGGCCGCCGGGAGGAAGAAGACCGACCGGAAGAAGGACTGCGCGAACCGCAGCCGGTTCACCATCAGCGCCAGGGCGAGCGAGAGCACGTACGTCGCCGGGACGATGAACAGTGAGAAGACCGCGAACGTCCACAGGCTGGAGGTGAACGCGCCGTCGCTCAGCATCGATGTGTAGTTGCCGAGGCCGACGAAGTGCGTCGGTGAGACCGTGTTGTGGGCGTCGAAGAAGCTCAGATACAGACTCCACAGCAGCGGTACGTACGTGAAGAGCGCGAGGCCGGCGGCGAAGGGCCCGACGAAGACCCAGAACCAGAGCGTGCGGTTTCTCACTGATCGCTCACCGGTCCCTCACGACTTCTTCTGTACCCGCTGGAGCTCACTGTTGGTCTTGCGGACGACCCCCTTGACCTCGGTCTCCGGGTTGGCGCCGTCCTTGATGATCCGGTTGAGGGCGTCCTGGTACGCGACCTGGCAGGCGGGCGTCCACAGCAGCGGCTGGGCCCAGCCGCTGTCGGTGGCGTACCGGACCGCGTCCGCCGCCGCCCCCTCCCGCAGCTTCGCCGCCTTCTTCGCGAGGGAGATCCGGGCCGGGATGTGGAACCCGTAGGAGAGGGCGAAGTCCTCCTGGTACCCGGTCCGGTCGATCCACAGCCACTTGGCGAACGCCTTGGCCTCGTCGCGGTGCTTGCTGCGTGCGCTGACCGCCGAGCTGTACGCCCCGACCGGGACCGAGGGCTTTCCGGCCGCGCCGTCCCTGGGGAAGGGCAGGACGCCGAAATCGTCGCCCAGCGCCTTCCTGACCGCCGGAAGCGCCCACAGGCCGCACCACTGCATGGCGGTGAGCCCCTGGACGAACGCCGACGGGTCGGACCAGTCCGCCGGGGCGCCGAGCAGCAGCGACTTGTCGGCGTACAGCCGGTGGAACTTGGCCAGGGTGCGGGCCGCCGCCGGATCGTCGAAGCCCGTCTTCCCGTCCTGGGTGACGAGGCTGAGCCCGGCCGCGTAGAGCGGGGTGCCGCCGAGGACGCCCGCGCCGCCGTCGTTGCCGAGGAACAGGCCCTTGACCTTCTTGTCGGTCAACGCCTTTGCCGCGTCGACGAGTTCGTCGAGGGTCTGCGGCGGCTGTACGTTCGCGTCCTTGAGCAGGCTCTTGCGGTAGTAGAGGAGCTGGGTGTCGACGGTCTGCGGGATGCCCCAGATCTTCCCGCGGTAGGTCTTCGGCGCGAGAACCGCCTGGTTGAAGTCGTCCTTCACCCCGTCGAAGAGGCCGGTCAGATCGGTGACCTGGCCGCCCTGGATCTGGTCCAGGGTGGGGCCGTTCACCTCGAAGACGTCGGGGCCCGACGAGGACAGCAGTGCGGCGGCGGTCTGCTGGTCGTAATTGCCCGGCCGCCACTGGATCCTGACGGTCGCCTTGCGGTAGGCGGCCGCGTACCGCCGCACGGCCTGCTCGGTCCCGGCTTCGCCGTACTGGTGGTACCACTGCTGGAGCGTGGGCCCACCACCGCCCGAAGTGCCGTCGTTCCGGCCGGTGTTGGACCCGCACGCGGCGGCGAGTGCCCCTGTCAGTGCGAGGCTGCCACTGGTGGCGAGCAGTCGCCTGCGGCTGATGGTCATGGTGCGTCCCCCTGGCTCCGGCCGGTGTCGGTCCTCAGTGTCTGGAGTCTCCGGTGTGCTGTACGCGCCTTTGTTGTACGCCCTAACGATCAACCATGGTGCGGGATTGCGACAGGGGTGTTGCGCGGGCATGTCGGCCCGGCTCGTACGGGTTTCCGTTCGACCGATGAGTTTCCGGGCGCCCTGACGTCTGTATCTCCGAAGGGTGTCGCCGCTGGGCGGGCCACCGGAATGAGATGAGAGAAGAGCGCAATGCCTCAGATGATCTTCGTCAATCTGCCGGTCAAGGACCTTGAGGTTTCCAAGGCCTTCTTCACCGCGCTCGGTTACACGATCAACCCGCAGTTCACCGATGAGAACGCGGCCTGCGTCGTGATCAGCGACACGATCTACTCGATGCTGATCACGGAACCGTTCTTCAAGCAGTTCACCAAGAAGGAGATCGCGGACGCGACCAGGACCACCGAGGTGTTGGTCTGTCTCAGCGCGGAGAGCAGAGAGGACGTCGACCGGCTGGTCGACACCGCGCTGGTCTCCGGCGGCTCGCCCGCGAACGAGCCCCAGGAGCAGGGTCCGATGTACGGGCGCTCCTTCCAGGACCCGGACGGGCACATCTGGGAGGTCATGTGGATGGACCCCGCGGCGGTCCAGAGCTGACCTCGGCCGTCGGCTGCGGACCTCGGCCGACGGCGGGTCCGGGCTCGTTCCTGCCCGACGTCGGCGGCGGTGCGGTCAGGCCGTGCCCGTGCCGTTCCCCGGGGCGCCCAGCGTGTCCAGGCCCTGGTACGTCACCCCTGTGAGCTGCTCGGACGCCGTCCAGAGCCGCTCACTCGCCACGTCGTTCGTCGTCCACTTCATCCGCCGGGACGGCCCGGGGGTTCCGCGCCAGCCCAGGAATTTGGGCCCGGTGAAGGAATCGGGCAGGACGCAGGGTGCGGTGGCCGCGTAGAGCGTCGGCAGCGCACCCACCTCGGCCGGCTGGGCGAACAGGCGGTTGCCGAACTCCACCCACCGCTCGGCGCGCTTGCGGCCCTCCATCCTCACCCCGGCCGTCTGGAGGTTCGTCTCCGCGTAACCGGGGTGCGCGGCGGCCGCGACGAGGCCGGACCCGACGGTGGCGAGGCGTCGCGTCAGTTCGTGGACGAAGAGCAGATTCGCCGTCTTGGAGCGGCCGTAGGCGACCCAACGGCGGTAGCCACGCTCGCTGTTGAGGTCGTGGATGTCGATGTTGCCGATGGCGTGGAGACCGCTGGACACGCTCACCACGCGGGCGTCCGGTGTGTCCAGCAGCTTCGGGATGAGCAGCCCGGTGAGGGCGAAGTGCCCGAGGTGGTTCACCCCGAACTGTGTCTCGAACCCGTCGGTGGTCGTGCCGTACGGCAGGGCCATGACGCCCGCGTTGTTGATGAGCAGATCGAGGCGCTCGGCCCGGACGGCGGACGCGAACTCCCTCACGGACGACAGGTCCGCGAGATCCAGCCGTACGAACTCGGCTTCGGCGCCCGGGACTTCGTCCCGGATCAGAGCTTCCGCCTCCTTGCCGCGCGTCTCGCTGCGGCAGGCGAGGATCACCCGTGCGCCCCGCCGTGCCAGCTCACGTGCGGTCACGAGGCCGATACCGCTGTTGGCCCCGGTGACCACCGCCGTGCGCCCGCTCTGGTCGGGTATGTCGCCCGTGTTCCAGCCTTTGGTCATGGTTGCAGCGGTCATGAGTCCAGCGTACGACCGGGGCCGCGGTCAGGCAGCCGCGCCTCCGCCGGGCACCGGGCCGGCCCCGTACGGCCACCCGGTCGGCCACCCGTACGGCCGTCCGCTACGGCATGGCCGGGATCTCGTCCCAGGGGGCTGACGCGTAGACCTCCGCCACCCGTCGCATCAGCTCTTCGTCGACCGCGAACTCCGTGGTGTCGATCCGGCGCACCGGGTTGATGCCACGCGAGTTGGTCACGAAGGCCGACCGGTACGCGCCCAGGTCGTCCAGCGTCACCCGGCGGCGTACCGACGGCAGCCCCGGCTCGATCAGCGCCATGGCGATCCCGGCCAGCGCGGGGGCGTCCGGCCAGACCACCGAAGTGCCGTCCCAGAAAGCGATGTTGGTGACAGCCCCCTCCGCGATCACCCCGCCGGGACCGGTCAGCAGCGCATCGTCGAAGCCCGCGCGGACGGCGGCCCTGCCGTAGTGGATCTGGCCGAAACCGCCGAGGTGCTTGATGTGGGGGACCGGCCGCTGGTACGGGACGGACATCAGGCTCTGCGGTTCACCGGACGGCACAGCGGGTGGCCGCACGGTGACCATCACCGTGGCGGCCCCGTCCCCGTCGGGCCAGTGCACGTACACCCGCGTCGACGCGTCCCGTACGCCCGCACTGTCCAGCGCGTGCCGGATCAGCCGGCAGACGTGCCCGCCGTCGAGCCCCGCGCCGAACAGTTCCCGGGTCGCCGAGTCCAGTCTGGCGAGATGCAGCGCGAGGCCGCGTACCCGGCAGTCGCTGACCTGCATGGCCGTGAAATGGCCGTAGTTGAGGAAGGCGGGGGTGCTGAGCGAGGTATCGGTGACGGGCCGGCCGTCGATCTCTATGTGCAGGGGCTCCATGGGCATGGGTCCACGGTACGGATGAGGGCGGGCCGCGCGGACCGGTCCGGCCGGACGGATGTGCGCCGTACGGCAACCGCGCTTGACCTCAACCAAGGTTGATGTATGACGCTCCTCGTCATGGACATCACCACGCAACCCCTGAAGCTGGCCCTCGTCATCGCCAGCAACCGCACCGGCCGTTTCGCCCCCACCATCGCCGACTGGTTCCTCTCCCGGGCCCGCTCCGCGCCGACCTCGACATCGAGGTGATCGACCTCGCCGACGTCGAACTGCCCACCGCGCTCTCCTACGACCCGTCGCCCGCAGTGCGCGAGGTGCGCGACCAGATCGGCGCGCGGCTGGAGTCCGCCGACGCCTTCGTTGTCCTGACCCCCGAGTACAACCACTCCTTCCCCGCCTCCCTCAAGAACCTCATCGACTGGCACTACGGCCAGTGGCAGGCCAAACCGGTCTCGTTCATCTCGTACGGCGGGATCTCCGGCGGTCTGCGCGCGGTCGAGCAGCTGCGGCAGGTCTTCGCCGAGATGCACGCGGTCACCGTCCGCGACACGGTGAGCTTCCACCATGCGCACGGTCACTTCGACGAGGACGGCACCCACAAGGACCCCGAGGCCCCCGACGGGGCGGCCAAGGTCATGCTCGACCAGCTCGTCTGGTGGGGACTGGCGCTGCGGGACGCGAAGGCGGTACGCCCGTACGGAAGTTGACGGGTGGTGCCGGTCCTCGGCAGCCGGGGGCGGCGGCCGGCTGTCAGTGGTCGCCCAGTGCTCGCGTGACGCCCTTCTCACGGGGGCCGAGGAAGTGCGGGTCGGGCTTGAACGTGGCATCCAGGGCCGCCTTCCCCGCCGCCAGGATCTCGCGGGCACCGCCGTAGTACCAGGTCACGTCGTGCGCGTCGGACACGCCGACGCCGTACGACTCGATGCCGGCCGACCGGCAGAGCGCGATGGCCCTGCGGATGTGGAATCCCTGGCTGACCAGGACGGCCCGGTGGACCCCGAACACCTTCCTGGCCCGCACGCAGGAGTCCCAGGTGTCGAAGCCCGCGAAGTCGCTGACGACTTTCCCGCCCGGCACCCCGTGCCGTACCAGATAGGCCCGCATCGCGTCCGGCTCGTCGTAGTCGGTCCGGCTGTTGTCGCCGGTGACCAGCACCACCTTCACCGTGCCTGCCCGGTACAGACCGGCGGCGGCGTCGAGCCGGTGCGCGAGGTACGGCGACGGCCGGCCCTGCCAGAGACCCGCGCCGAAGACCACGGCGACATCGGCCCGGGGGACGTCGGCCGCCGTCCGCACCCCGTCGCCCGCGACAGCGAACATCCAGGTGGCAGGGGTGAGCGCCAGCACACAGCCGAGCATGACGGCCTGCACGGCGCGGCGCCGGCCGCGCCTGGTCCGCGGCAGCCGCGGCCCGGGCAGCCGCAGGTTCGGCAGGTGCGGCCGCAGCCGTCGTACGCGGGGCAGTGCGGGTCTGCGCATGGCTGGCCTTCCGACGCCGGACGTGTCGGAATGTCGGACGCGCAAAGGGGGACGTCCGGTTCGCTCAGGAAGCCGACTGGACGTCCGGTTCGCTCAGGCAACCGACCGGTCCGGTTCCGCCCGGGCCGCCGGCCGCCGGACCGGCGTCACCTCAGGGTGTACGTCAGATGGGTCACGCCGTTCCCCTCGATCACCGTGGGCCCCTCCAGCGCGCGCGGCGCCTCCCGCAGGTTGTCGAGGAAACGCACGCCCGAACCGAGCAGCAGCGGCACCAGGTCGACATCCAGCTCGTCCAGCAGCCCGGCGTTGATGCACTGCTGGGTGAGGTCGGCGCTGCCGATGACGACTTTCTTCTCGCCCGCTGTCGCCCTGGCCTGCGCGATGGCGCTCTCGACGCCGTCGGTGACGAAGGTCAGCGGGGTGTCCGCACGGGGCCAGCCATCCGGGATGCTGTGGCTGACGACGATCACCGGCTTGCCCATGGGATGCCCACCGATCCAGCCGCCCGCGTCGTCGAACGTACGCCGCCCGTAGACGAGGACACCGATCTCCGAAAGACCGCGGTTCAGCCGCTGGGCGCTGGCCTCCGACACCTGGAAGGTCATGTCCGGGTCCGCGGTCCTGACCGTGACGTCCCCGTTTCCGTACCACCGGAACAGCTGATCGATCCCGTCGGAGGGATGGGAGACGAACCCGTCCAGCGACATGGACATGTTGGCGGTCACCTTGGCCATCGGTTCTCTCCGCTCTGCTCGGCCGTCTCGTTCCACGTTCCTCCGATACGGACGGTCCGGCTACCCGGCGGCCCGTCCGGTGCTTCGCGACGCGCCGTCTCCTGAACCGCCGCCTGGCGGGCCCGGCCGCGTCCAGGGCCTGGGACTCAGTACTGTCGGGGCATGGAAGGCACCGCGTACACCCCGACCGACTGCGAACGCTGGGACACCGAGCCCGACAAGAGGCCCGGCCGTACCGCCTTCCAGCGCGATCGCGCGCGCGTGCTGCACTCCGGTGCGCTGCGCCGGCTCGCGGGCAAGACCCAGGTGGTCACGCCGGGCTCGCTCCCGCAGGCGGGCGGCGCCGTCCGGGCGGGGGAGGCCCCGTTCCAGATCTGGGACTCCAGCCCGCGCACCCGCCTCACACACTCCCTGGAATGCGCCCAGGTCGGCCGGGAACTCGGCGCCGCGCTCGGCTGCGACCCCGATCTCGTCGAGACCGCCTGCCTCGCCCACGACCTGGGCCACCCGCCGTTCGGCCACAACGGCGAACTGGCGCTCAACGACTTCGCCGGGGACTGCGGCGGCTTCGAGGGCAATGCCCAGTCGCTGCGCCTGCTCACCCGTATCGAACCCAAGCGGTTCGTTCGGTCGGACGCCACCGGCGAGCCGGTCAGCGTCGGTCTGAACCTCACCAGGGCCGCCCTCGACGCGGCCACCAAGTACCCGTGGCCGCGCGGCGGACACCCCACCGATCCCGGCTCGGTGAAATTCGGGGTGTACGAGGACGACCTGCCCGTCTTCGACTGGGCCAGACTCGGCGCCCCGGCCGACCGCAAGTGCTTCGAGGCCCAGGTCATGGACTGGTCCGACGACGTCGCGTACTCCGTGCACGATGTCGAGGACGGGCTGCACGCCGGGCACATCGACCCCGGCTGTCTGACCTCCGGGCCCGAGCGGGACGCCGTCATGGCGGTGGCCATCGGCCGATACGTACCGGGCGACACCGATCCGGCCGAGCTCACCGACGCACTCGACGGCCTGCTCGCCCAGGAGTGGTGGCCGCACGGCTACGACGGGACCGCCGTCGCGCAGGCCCGGCTGAAGGACGCCACCAGCCAGCTCATCGGCCGGTTCTGCCTGGCCGCCGAGAGCGCGACCCGGGAGTCGTACGGCGCGGGGCCGCTCACCAGATACGCGGCGGAACTGGTCGTTCCACGCCGGGCGCGACTTGAGTGCGCCGTCCTCAAGGCCCTCGCCGACCGCTATGTGATGCAGCGCGAGGAGCAGGAACGGCTCCGTGTCAATCAGCGCGAAGTGCTCGCCGAACTGGCCGGGGCGCTCACGGCCCGCGCGCCCGAAGGGCTCGACCCGCAGTTCCGTGCGCTGTTCGAAGCGGCACCCGGCGACCGCGACCGCAAACGTGTGATCGTCGACCAGATCGCCTCACTCACGGACACCTCGGCCCGCTCGCTGCACGCGCGGCTGACCGTCCGTCACTGAGGATGCCCGTCCGCGGTACGGCGCTCCCGCGCCGCCATGCCATCATGACCGGCCATTCCTGACCGTGCGTGAGCCTCAACACCTCACACCTCTTCCCCCATCACACTCCGTGCGGGACGCTCGCAAGTGGCGCCAGCACTCCAAGGAGGCATCAAGTGGTCGACGCACATCTGACGTTCGTCATCATCGGCGGCGGGCTCGCGGGGGCGAAGGCCGCCGAAACCCTCCGTACCGAAGGGTTCGCGGGCCGTGTGATCCTCATCGGTGACGAACGCGACCACCCCTACGAACGCCCGCCCCTGTCCAAGGGGTTCCTGTCGGGCAAGGACGAGCGCGACAGCGTCTACGTCCACGAGACCGCCTGGTACGCCCAGGCCGACATCGAGCTCCACCTGGGCCAGACCGTCGTCTCGATCGACCGTGCCGTCAAGGTCGTACGCCTCGGTGACGACACGGCCATCCACTACGACAAACTGCTGCTGGCGACCGGCGCCGAGCCGCGCCGCCTGGACATCCCCGGCACCGAACTCGCGGGCGTGCACCATCTGCGCCGGCTCGCGCACGCCGACCGGCTGCGGAACGTACTGGCCTCACTCGGCCGGGACAACGGCCACCTGGTGATCGCGGGAGCTGGCTGGATCGGTCTGGAGGTCGCGGCGGCCGCGCGCGGCTACGGGGCCGAGGTCACCATCGTCGAACCGCACCAGACCCCGCTGCACGCGGTTCTCGGCCCTGAGCTCGGCCAGATCTTCACCGACCTGCACGCCGAGCACGGTGTCCGCTTCCACTTCGGCGCGCGCCTCACCGGGATCACCGGCCAGGACGGCATGGTCCTGGCCGTCCGGACCGACGACGGCGAGGAGCACCCGGCCCACGACGTGCTCGCCGCGATCGGCGCGGCCCCCCGCGTCTCGCTGGCCGAGGCAGCGGGCCTTGAGCTGGTGGACCGGGCGGACGGCGGCGGCATCGCCGTCGACTCCTCGCTGCGCACCTCCGACCCGGACATCTACGCGGCGGGCGACGTCGCGGCCGCGCAGCACCCGCTGCTGGGCACCCGGCTGCGCGTCGAGCACTGGGCGAACGCGCTCAACGGCGGCCCGGCGGCGGCCCGCGCGATGCTCGGCCAGGGCGTGGCGTACGACCGGATCCCGTACTTCTTCTCCGACCAGTACGACCTGGGCCTGGAGTACTCGGGGTGGGCGCCGCCCGGCTCGTACGACCAGGTACTCATCCGGGGCGACGCGGGGAAGCGGCAGTTCATCGCCTTCTGGATGAAGGAAGGGCGGCTGCTGGCCGGGATGAACGTCAATGTGTGGGACGTCACCGAACAGCTCCAGCGGCTGATCCGCTCCGGCGCGACACTGGATCCCGAGGCGCTCGCGGACCCGTCGGTGGACCTGGCCACGCTGGGCACCTGAGGGCCTGTTGTCCGGATCAGGCCGGGCGGGACAGCCTGGGCGGCCCCTGACCGGGCCGCCCAGGGGTCTGTCCGACGACTGTCCCGTACGGAGTGTCCGAGCCGGACCGTAGACTTCACCCGTGGCAGGCAGGATCAACGATGACGACGTGAAGGCGGTCCGGGACGCGGTCCCGATCGACGCCGTCGTTTCCGAGTACCTCCAGCTGCGGAACGCGGGCGGCGGGAACCTGAAGGGGCTCTGCCCCTTCCACGACGAGAAGTCCCCCTCCTTCCAGGTCAGCCCGGCCAAGGGCCTCTTCCACTGCTTCGGCTGCCAGGAGGGCGGGGACACCCTCGCCTTCATCATGAAGATCGACCACCTCTCGTTCTCCGAGGCGGTCGAGCGGCTCGCGGGCACGGCCGGCATCACCCTCCGGTACGAGGAGGGCGGCTACACCCCCAACAGCCAGCGCGGCGAGCGCATCCGGCTGGTCGAGGCGCACAAGGCGGCCGCGCAGTTCTACGTCGAGCAGCTCGACAGCGCCGAGGCCGAGATCGGCCGGAAGTTCCTCGCCGAGCGCGGTTTCGACCAGGCCGCCGCCACCCATTTCAGCGTCGGCTACAGCCCGGCGGGCTGGGACCACCTGACCCGCTACCTGCGCGGCAAGGGCTTCTCCGACAAGGAGCTCATCACCTCCGGCCTGTCCCAGGAGGCGCGCGGCGGCAAGCCCATCGACCGCTTCCGCGGCCGGCTGATGTGGCCGATCCGCGACATCAGCGGCGAGGTCGTCGGCTTCGGCGCGCGCAAGCTCCGCGACGACGACAACGGGCCGAAGTACCTCAACACCCCCGAGACGTCGATCTACAAGAAGTCCCAGGTCCTCTACGGGATCGACCTGGCCAAGAAGGAGATCGCCAAGTCCAGCAGGGCCGTCGTCGTCGAGGGGTACACCGACGTCATGGCCTGCCATCTGGCCGGCGTGACCACCGCCGTCGCCACCTGCGGCACGGCCTTCGGCACCGACCACATCAAGATCCTCCGCCGGCTCCTGATGGACAACGGCAGCGCCCGCGTGATCTTCACCTTCGACGGAGACGCGGCCGGACAGAAGGCGGCCCTGCGCGCCTTCGAGGACGACCAGAAGTTCGCCGCCGAGACCTATATCGCCATCGCCCCCGACGGGATGGACCCCTGCGACCTGCGGCTCGCGCAGGGCGACGAGTCGGTGCGCAGCCTGGTCGAACCCCGCACCCCACTCTTCGAGTTCGCGCTCCGCCAGATCATCTCGCGCTACGACCTGGAGACCCCGGCGGGCCGGGCCACGGCGCTCGACGAGGCCGCGCCCGTGGTGGCCCGGATCAAGAACAGCGCCTCGCAGCACGAGGTCGCCGTACAGCTGGCCGGCATGGTCGGCATCCTGGACACCCAGTTCGTCGTCAAGCGCATCAGCCAGCTCGCCCAGTGGGCCCGCGGCCGGGGCAACGCACCGGCGCCCACCCGCGGCGGCCGCCCCCCACAGCAGGCCGAGGCGCCACGCACCCCGTCGAGCGGCCCCGCGCTCCACCTCCGCAGCCCCGCGCACCGCACCGAGCGCGAGCTGCTGAAGCTGGCGCTGCAGCGCCCCGAACTGGTCTCCCCGGCCTTCGACGCCTACGGGGCCGACGAGTTCACCGCCCCGCCGTACGCCGCCGTACGCGAGGCGATCATGGAGGCGGGCGGCGCCGAGGCGGGCATCACCGACTCCTTCGAGTACCTCACCCGGGTCCGCGCGGCGGCGCCGGACGACACGGTCAGGGCCGTGGTCACCGAGCTGGCCGTGGAGGCGATCATGCGCCGTACGGTCGACGAGCTGTACGCGGGCGAGCAGCTGGTGCACGTCCGGCTGCGCGCGGTCGACCGCCGGATCACGGACGTCCAGGGCACGCTGGCCCGGGCCTCCGCCCAGGGCGACGCCGAGCAGTACGCGGCGGTCCAGAGCGAGTTGTGGACCCTCCAGCAGTACGGCCAGTCCCTGCGCAACCGCGGTGCCGAAGCGCTCTGAGCCGGGCCGCCCGTCACCGGCCCGGGCCGTCGGCTCCCGGCTGCCCGGTGGCGTTCACGTAACCGCCGGGTCACGGACCGGACTCAGAAAGTCACCGCACACCTCTCGTGGCCGCGCTGTGTCGTGCCCCACACTGGGCAGCGGCGCCTGAGACCGGTCCGGCACATGGGGGACGGAAGGCGGGCTCGGCCGCGCTGTCCCGCTGCCGCATGCCCCGACCCGGCAGTCATCCTGGAGGCCGCCCCCGTGCAGACCCGGACCCCGACCGAAACCGACGTGGCCCCGGCAGTCCCTCAGCAGGGCCCGGCCGCAGGCCACCCCGAAACCGTCCCCGGCCCGGCACGGCCCGCGCCCGAGGCCGTCTCCGAGGCCGTCCCCGATGTCGTGGTCGAGGACCCGGACGAAGCGCCCGCACCCGCGCGCACCGGCGCCGCGGACACCGGCGGCCCCTCGTCCGACCTCTTCCGCCAGTACTTACGGGAGATCGGCCGCATCCCGCTGCTCACGGCGGCCGACGAAGTGGACCTCGCACGCTGTGTCGAAGCGGGCCTCTTCGCCGAGGAACGGCTGGGGAGTTCGGCCGATCTCGACTCCCGCCTCGCCGTCGACCTGGACCGCCTCGTGGTGCTCGGCCGGATGGCCAAACGACGGCTGATCGAGGCCAACCTCCGCCTCGTGGTCTCCGTCGCCAAGCGGTACGTGGGCCGCGGGCTGACCATGCTCGACCTGGTCCAGGAGGGAAACCTCGGCCTGATCCGGGCGGTGGAGAAGTTCGACTACGCCCGGGGCTACAAGTTCTCCACGTACGCGACCTGGTGGATCCGCCAGGCGATGTCCCGGGCCCTGGCCGACCAGGCCCGGACGATACGGGTCCCGGTCCACGTGGTCGAGCTGATCAACCGGGTGGTGCGGGTCCAGCGCCGGATGCTCCAGGAACGCGGGTACGAACCGACGCCCGAAGAGGTCGCGGCCCAGCTCGAACTCACCCCGGAACGCGTGGGGGAGGTCCTGCGTCTCGCCCAGGAACCGGTGTCCCTGCACGCCCCGGTGGGGGAGGAGGACGAGGTGGCGCTGGGCGACCTGATCGAGGACGGCGACGCGGCGTCCCCGGTGGAGTCGGCGGCGTTCCTGCTGCTGCGGCAGCACCTGGAGGCGGTGCTCTCCACGCTGGGCGAACGCGAACGCAAGGTCGTCCAGCTCCGTTACGGCCTGGCGGACGGCAGGCCCCGCACGCTGGAGGAGATCGGACGGATCTTCGGGGTGACGCGGGAGCGGATCCGCCAGATCGAGTCCAAGACCCTGAACAAACTGCGGGACCACGCATTCGCGGACCAGCTGCGGGGCTACCTGGACTGAGCGCAACCCCGCAGCGGAATCCCCGGACCGTTGATCCGGGCCGGCTGACCCCGACCCGCTAGTCCACCTCCACCACGGCCTGCGCGAACTGCGCCGCGTAGAGCCGCGCATACGCCCCGTCCGCGGCCAGCAGCTCCTCGTGCGACCCCTGCTCCACGATCGCCCCGTTCTCCATCACCAGAATCACATCCGCGTCCCGGATCGTGGAGAGCCGGTGCGCGATGACGAAGCTGGTGCGGCCGTGCGCCAGCCGGGCCATCGCCTGCTGGATCAGCACCTCGGTACGGGTGTCGACGGAGCTGGTCGCCTCGTCGAGCACCAGGATCACCGGGTCGGAGAGGAAGGCCCGCGCGATCGTGATCAGCTGCTTCTCGCCCGCGCTCACCCCCGTACCCTCGTCGTCGATGACCGTTTCGTACCCCTCGGGGAGGGTGCGGATGAACCGGTCGGCGTGGGCCGCCCGGGCGGCTTCCTCGACCTCCTCGCGGGTGACGGCACGCGACGAGCCGTACGCGATGTTCTCCGCGATCGTGCCGCCGAACAGCCAGGTGTCCTGGAGCACCATGCCTATCCCGGAGCGCAGTTCCTCCCGCGTCATGCTGGCGATGTCGGTCCCGTCGAGCGTGATCCGCCCGCCGGTCACCTCGTAGAACCGCATGAGCAGGTTGACGAGTGTCGTCTTGCCCGCGCCGGTCGGTCCGACGATCGCGACCGTGTGCCCCGGTTCGACCGAGAGCGACAGATCGTCGATGAGCGGCTTGTCGGCCTCGTACCGGAAGGCGACCTTCTCCAGCGAGATGCTGCCGCGCACGGCCACCGGACGGTCGGCGACACGGGCACCGGGCACCGCGTCGGACACCGCGTCGGATTTCGTACCGGAGGAGTCGGCGTCGGGCGCCTGCTCCTCCGCGTCGAGCAGTTCGAAGATCCGCTCGGCGGACGCCACACCCGACTGCACCAGGTTCGCCATCGATGCGACCTGGGTCAGCGGCTGCGAGAACTGCCGCGAGTACTGGATGAAGGCCTGCACATCACCGATCGACAGCGAACCGGAAGCGACCCGCAGCCCGCCGATGACCGCCACCAGCACGTAGTTGATGTTGGAGACGAACATCATCAGCGGCTGCATGATGCCGCTGTTGAACTGGGCCTTGAACCCCGCCTCGTACAGCGCGTCGTTCTGCTCGCGGAAGGCCTCGGCCGACTCCGCCTGCCGCCCGAAGATCTTGACCAGGGCGTGCCCGGTGTACATCTCCTCGATATGGGCGTTGAGCTTGCCGGTGACCTTCCACTGCTGTACGAACTGCGGCTGGGACCGCTTGCCGACGCGCGTGGCCACCAGCACCGACAGCGGTACGGTCACCAGCGCGACCAGCGCCAGGATCCAGGAGATCCAGAACATCATCGCCAGCACGCCGATGATGGTGAGCAGCGAGTTCATGAGCTGGCCCATGGTCTGCTGCATCGTCTGGCCGATGTTGTCGACGTCGTTCGTCGTCCGGCTGAGCACCTCACCGCGCTTCGCCCTGTCGAAGTACGACAGCGGCAGCCGCGAGAGCTTCGCCTGGATCTCCTCACGCATCCGGAACATGGCCTGGTTGATGATCCGGGCCGCGAGCCGGGTGGTGACGAGCATCAGCAGACCCGCGCAGCCGAAGGCCGCCAGCGCGAGCAGCAGGATCTCTCCCACCTGGGTGAAGTCGATGCCCTTGCCCGGCGTGAAGTCCACGCCGGAGAGCATGTCGGCCATCGCGCCCTGACCCCTGGCGTGCAGGCCCTTCAGGGCCTGTGCCTTGGTCGTGCCCGCGGGCAGGTGCCGGCCGATGATCCCGGCGAAGATCAGGTCGGTCGCCCGGCCGAGGATCTTCGGTCCGACGACCGAGAGCGCGACGCTGCCGACGACCGCCAGCAGCATCGTGAACAGCGCGGCACGGTCCTGTGCCAGCTGCCGCAGCAGCCGCTTGCCCGACCCCTTGAAGTCCATGGACTTCTGGGTCGGTCCTGCCATCATGCGTCCACCAGCACCGGACATCAGGCTGCCTCCGCCTCGGTCAGCTGGGAGAGCACGATCTCCCGGTATGTCTCATTTCCGTCCATCAGCTCGTGGTGCCGGCCGGTCCCGACGACCTGGCCCTCGTCCATGACGATGATCCGGTCCGCGTCGCGGATGGTCGAGACGCGCTGGGCGACGATCACCACGGTCGCCTGGGCGGTCTCACGCCGCAGTGCGGTCCGCAGCGCCGCGTCGGTCGCGTAGTCCAGCGCCGAGAACGAGTCGTCGAAAAGATAGATCTCCGGCCGCTGGACCAGCGTCCTGGCGATCGCCAGCCGCTGGCGCTGCCCGCCGGAGACATTGGTGCCGCCCTGGGCGATCGGCGCGTCCAGCCCGCCTTCGAGCTTCTCGACGAACCCCTTGGCCTGCGCCACATCCAGCGCGTGCCACAGCTCCTCGTCGGTCGCGTCCGGGTTCCCGTACCGCAGGTTCGTCGCGACGGTCCCGGAGAACAGATACGGCTTCTGCGGCACCAGGGACACGGTCTTCGCCAGCAGGACGGGGTCGAGCTCCCTTACGTCCTTGCCGTCCACCAGCACCTCGCCGCCCGTGGCGTCGAACAGCCGGGGTACGAGACCGAGCAGCGTCGACTTCCCGCTGCCGGTCGACCCGATCACCGCGGTCGTCTCACCGGGCAGCGCCTCCAGAGCGACCTCCCGCAGCACCGACGCCTCGGCGCCCGGGTACTTGAACCCGGCCCCGCGGATCTCCAGATGGCCGTGCCTGGTCAGCTCGGTGACGGGATTCACCGGCGGCACCACGCTGGAGTCGGTGGAGAGCACCTCCTGGATCCGCTCGGCGCAGACCTCCGCGCGCGGCACCATCATGAACATGAAGGTGGCCATCATCACGGACATCACGATCTGCATCAGATAGGAGAGGAACGCGGTGAGCGCCCCGATCTGCATCGCGCCGCTGTCGATCCGGTGCGCACCGAACCAGACCACCGCGATCGACGACACGTTCACCACGGTCATCACCGTCGGGAACATCAGGGCCATCAGCCGCGCGGTCCCCAGGGAGACATCGGTCAGGTCGGCGTTGGCGCCCTTGAAGCGCTCCTTCTCGTACGCGTCCTTCACGAAGGCGCGGATGACGCGGTTGCCGGTGATCTGCTCACGCAGCACCCGGTTCACCGTGTCGAGCCGGACCTGCATCTCCCGGAAGAGGGGCCGCATCCGCCGGACGATCAGGGAGACCAGTACGAGCATGACCGGGACGACCGCGATCAGTACGAGCGAGAGCGGGACGTCCTGGCCGAGCGCCAGCACGATGGCGCCCACGCACATGATCGGCGCCGAGGCCATCAGGGTGAACGACATCAGGACCAGCATCTGGATCTGCTGGACGTCATTGGTCGTCCGGGTGATGAGGGACGGGGCACCGAAGTGCCCGACCTCGCGGGCGGAGAAGGACTGCACCCGGTCGAAGACACCGGCACGGATGTCCCGGCCGAGTGCGGACGCGGTCCGGGCGCCGTAGTAGACGGCGCCCCCGTTGCAGATCACCTGAACCACGCTGATGGCGATCATGAGACCGCCGTAGCTCAGGATGTAACCCGAGTCGCCCTTGACGACACCGTTGTCAATGATGTCCGCGTTGAGCGTCGGCAGATAGAGGGTGGCGCAGGTCTGGAGCAGCTGAAGCAGCGCCAGCATGGCCATGGGTTTCTTGTACGGACGCAAATAGGTCCGCAGAAGTGTTATGAGCACTGCAGTCTCTCGGGTCGGCGGTCCGGCGGGGCTTCCGGTAGGGCAGGGCAGGGCAAAACAGGGACGGTGTCCGGCTGTCCCAGTTTCGGGCACCGCGCAGCCCGACACGAACCGTTTTCCTCAAACAGAGGTCAAGAAGACGACCGTCAGGCCGGCGTGCCGAACGCTCCGGGGTGGATCTGGTCACGCGTCGCCGCGTACTGCTTGCGCACCGCCTGCCCCACCGCGAGCCCGTCGCCCGGTTCGAGTACCTGCGCCGCCGCGCCCTGCCAGGCGGGCGGGGTCTGCGGATCCAGCGTGCCCTCGGAAACACCGAGTGCCCAGGCGGCCTGCCGGGCGGCACCGACCGCCGCGTAGTCGGCGGGCTGCGGGACGACGACCTGCGCCCCGAAGATGCCGGGGGCGGCGGCCTGGACGGCGGGCAGTTCGGCGGCGGCGCCCAGCAGGAACACCCGGCGCACCTCGACGCCGCGGTCCCGCAGCACGTCCATGGCGTCCGCCAGCGAGCAGAGCATGCCCTCGAAGGCCGCCCGCGCCACGTGTTCACGCTTCATCGACTCGCGGCGCAGCCCGGACAGCGTGCCCGCGGTGTGCGGCAGCTGCGGGGTGCGCTCACCCTCCAGATACGGCAGGAGCACCACCCCGGACGCGCCGGGAGTGGACGTCAGCGCGAGTGCCGACAGGGCCTCCAGGTCCTCAGCGCCGAGGAGTTCGGCGGTGCCGCGCAGCGCCCGTACGGCGTTGAGCGTGTGCACCACCGGCAGATGCATCCCGGTGGCGTCGGCGAACGAGGTGATCATCCCGGACGGGTCGGACAGCGCCTCGTGGTGCACGGCCATCACCGAACCCGACGCACCGAGCGACACGACCACGTCGCCGACCGAGACCCCCAGACCGAAAGCGGCGGCCATCGTCTCGCCGGTGCCCGCCGAGATCAGCAGCCCCTCGGGGGTGGTCCCCGCCGAGTCGGACGGGCCGAGCACCTCCGGCAGCGCGGCCGTGTGCCCGAGGGCCAGCTCCACCAGATCGGGGCGGTAGGCGCCGGTCGCCGCCGACCAGTAGCCGGTGCCCGACGCGGCGCCCCGGTCGGTGATCCGCCGGGCGGGCCGCCCGAGCAGCTGCCACACGAGCCAGTCGTGCGGCTGGAGCAGCGCGACGATCTTCGCGGCCGCCTCCGGCTCCTGCCGCGCCAGCCAGCGAAGCTTCGACACCGGCTGCGCGGCCTGCGGCACGGAGCCGACCGCCTCGGCCCACGCGGACCGGCCGCCGAGCGAATCGACCAGATCCGCCGCGGCGACCTGCGCCCGCTTGTCGTTGCCGACCAGCGCGGGCCGTACGAGATTGCCCTGCCGGTCCAGCGGCACCAGGCCATGCTGCTGGGCGGACACGCCAATGGCCTGCACACCTTCCAGCAGCCCGCCGGACGCCGCCTCACCGAGCGAGAGCAGCCAGCTCTGCGGATCGGTTTCGTACTTGCTGGCCTCATTGGCCCTGTTGGCTTCTTCGCCCGCACCATCCGTCTGTGGATGGGGCGCATACCCCTGGCGCAGCACGGCACCTGTGTCCGTGTCGCACACGACGATGCGCGTGAAGGCGGCTGAGCTGTCAAGACCGGCGACTATCCCCATACGGCCCGATTGTGCCGCACGCGGGGGACGTCAGGTGTTGGTGGTGCCCCAGTCGTCCTCGACAGCGCCGTTCCGATCCCGCAGCGACCGGACCCGGTGGGCCATCGCGTCGGGCATCCTGTCGCCCATCTTCTCGCTCACGGTGTGGAGCGCTTTGCCCGCGACATCCCGCCCGTTCTGCGCGGCGGCCTCGGCCGCGTTGCGTACGGCCGGGTTCTCCGCGACCTGACGGGCGGACTTCTTCAACTGCTCGTAACGCTCCCGACCGGCACGTGTGCCGATCACATAACCGAGAGCGAGTCCCACGACGAACGTCAGCTTGTACCGCATGGCTGCCTTCCCTTGTGCCGGTGCTGCCCGCCTACCCGGCCGGCACGTGATCACCCGGGGCGGAACCGATTGGCGGAGCACCCCCCTGCTTGCGCTAATGTATGTGTCGCAGCGAGCACACGCCCCCCGGGAACGGTTCCGGTGGGTACGTTCGGTGCACAGCAGCAATCCCCTGTAGCTCAATTGGCAGAGCAGCCGGCTGTTAACCGGCAGGTTACTGGTTCGAGTCCAGTCGGGGGAGCGCGGTCCCCTGTAGCTCAATTGGCAGAGCATTCGGCTGTTAACCGGAGGGTTACTGGTTCGAGTCCAGTCGGGGGAGCAAGACGGAAGAGGGCCCTCAGGGGCCCTTTTTCGTGCTGTTTTCCGCCGGGGTGGAACCGCCTCGTCCACGGTGCAGTCCTCATGGTCAGCGATGCCGACCATCCGAGGCAGGAGATTGTATGAGCGGCTATGCTGCGGCAGACGGCGCGCACACATGTACGCGCCACGCCGTAATGGGGCGGTAGCTCAGCCGGTTAGAGCAGCGGACTCATAATCCGTCGGCCGTGGGTTCGAGTCCCACCCGCCCCACCGCGAAGTTCCCCCAGCGAATCGTTTCTACCTGCGGGAACGTGAGAACGGGGGCCACCACACCAGTGTGGTGGCCCCCGTTCATTCGTTCAGACCAAGATCCAGGGGACGCACAGGGGACACGGAACCGGCCAGGGGACGGAAGCGCCCTCACGCCGTCTTCCGACGCCCGTTCGGACCCCGGCGGGCGGCCCGCGTGGCTGTCGGCGGCAGGCCCGTTGGCAGCGCCCGGCCATCCAGGCTCGCAGACTCGGAGCGGGCGACCGTGAAGCGCGTGAGCGAGAAGTCCGTCCACTGCTCCTCGGGACACCGGTCGTTGAGGTTCTCGACCCGGACCAGCTCCAGGTCGTTCGCGGCGCAGCGATCGCGCGTCCACTTCACGGCCGCGTTGGCGGCGTCGTCCTGTCCCCGGCCAGCGAGGGTGATCAGGCCGAGGAGACCGGTGCCTGGCTCCCGCTGTGTAGGTGTCGGAGGTGATCTGGCGTGAGGAGTGCCCCAGCTTCTCCTGGACGACCTTGATGTCGTGACCGGCGAGCAGGGCCAGGGTGGCGGCGAGGTGACGAAGGGCGTGCAGGCGGACCGCCGGCAGACCGGAGAGCTCCACCAGGAGGGCGAAGCGTCGGGATATCCAGTCGGGGTGCAGCTCCTCACCGTTCTCGTGCGTCCACACCCGGCCGCTCTCGATGTACGCGGTGCCCGACTCTTGGCGCATCCGGTCCTGCGTCGACCCCGCGGATGCGGGGATGGCCAGCCGCTTCCGTGCTCGGTGCCGCCGGGCGGTGAGCGGGCGGATGCCCAGCTCACGGACCTGGCCGCGCTAGATGTTGTGGTCGTAACCGCGGTCGGCGTAGAGGACGTCGGGGCGCTGACGGGTGAACCCCAGCACGGCCCGCAGCAGCGGCAGGCCGTCCTTCGTGGGCTGGTGGGCCCAGCGCGTCAGCAGGGCTTGACGTACCAGACCCAGGTCCAATCGGCCACATCATCCCAGTCGTACGCGCCGGGGTCGGTCCAACGTGTCACGTGATCGCTGGACTTGAACTGCGCTTGGGTGCCGGTGGTCTGATTGTTGACCCAGGAGCCGTTACCCATCCACGAAATGTACTGCTCAACGCAGTTGTACATGTCGAAGACCGTGCCGGTGTAGTTCGTGCCAGTGAAGGCGCAGAAGTGGCCATAGTCGCACCTGTACTGAGCCGACTTCGTGGAGGTGGGCGTTGCGGAGTTGCTGGCGTACTTGGCTCCCGGGAGAGGCAGGACCAGGGTGCCGGCCGGAACCTGGATCCTGTTGGCGGCGACCTGCGTGCCGCCCACCGTGCTCAGGTAGTGGTCGACCTGCCTCTGGAGCGTTGCCGCCTCCTTGGTGTTCAGCCCGAAGGCCTTGGCCTGGCTTGCGTAGCGGCTGGTTGCCGCCGGACTGTGATGGCTCGCCGCCTCTGCCGTCCCCACTCCGGCGGTCGCCCAGATAAGACTGGCAGCGGTGGCCAGGCTTACCGCAACGCGACGAAGAACCCTCGTTCTGGGAAGCATGAACCCCTTCTTCCGTTCGTCTGTGGCCCCTGGTCGGGGGGGCCGGTGTACGAGAGCCTGGCGTGCTCAATGTCCTATTCACAAGGCTGGTACGTACAAGTACGTATGCCTATGCGCTCGCTCCAGTGCTCCGAGCTCGCGCTCCGGACAGCAGTTGCGCCCCCACCAGTCACCCGGCGGGGGCGAGGTCCTTCCACCAAGGCGGCGCACACCGGCGGCGGTCTAGCTATGGCGTACACGAGGTCCCAGACAACGCGGACATGGTGGCGTGGGCGATCGGCGACATCCGGGCCTGGGTGACCGGGCGTCCAGAGCGTGGTGACCTGGCGCTGTGGCCGCTGGAGCTGTCCATGCCGCTGGCGCGGCTGCGCTACACGCACGCCCTGCTGCTGGTGCACGGCGAATTTTCGCGGGGCGCTGCGGAGCTGGAGGGCCGTGGTCCATGCGTACCTTTGCGTACGCGCCCGCCCGGGCATGCTGCGAGGGGGCAGGGGCAGGGGCCGGGCGGGACGAACTCATGCGGTGGGGCGGGATGGAAAGCGATGACGGACGCAGTATCGGCGCGCCACGACGCGCGCCTGCTCGACTTCGTCTCCGAGGTACTGGGCAGCCGCGCCCCGGACACCCTGTGGACCCGGGTCGCCGCGGAGATCATGGACGCGCTGCCCGGTATGGCAGTGCTGTGCAAGGACGACGAGTGGACCGAGGTTTCGGGCCGGGTGTCCGCGTGGCCGGTCTCGCGGCTGCCGACGGCGGAACAGCTGGGCTGCATCCGGAGCGGTCGGCCCTTCACCGACGAGGGGCGGGTGATCCCCGGGGACCGGCTCCTGGTCGCCAGCTAGATCGCTGGCGACGGTGCGTGGTGCGGCAGTGAGACGTTCAACGTGACACGGGCGCTGTTCGGTACGAGGGACGTGATCGCGCTGCGGCTCGACAAAGGCTCCCTCGGTCCGGTGCGCGGTCTGCTGGGCCTGGGAGGTACGGAGCAGGAGCGGGCGTACCTGACCCGGATGCGGCCGTTGCTGTGCGGCATGGAGCGGCACGCGAGCCTACTGCGGCGCTGCGTGGCGGCACCCGCGGTGCGGGCAGGGACGGACGAGTACAGGCTGACGGCACGGCAGACAACCGTGCTCGTGCTTCTGGCGGAGGCGCTGCCCGCGGAGGCGATCGGCCGGCGGCTGGGGATCTCCGTGCGCACGGTGCACAAGCACGTTGAGAACATCTACCGCAAGCTCCACACCCGGGACCGCCTGGAGACGGTACTCGTCGCCCAAGACTCCGGCCTGCTGCCGACACCAGGTGAGGGAACGGAGTTCCCCCGAGCGCCCCATGCATCTGGGGCGGTGGGGGTCTCCACGGCCGACGGCCCCGACCAGGGTAAGTACTCCGTCTGGAGACCGAGCCGGCCGATGATGCCGCTGCCCGGGAACCGTTCGAGACCGGTCGGCTCTTCACGCCGCGGGTCGACCGCTACGGGCAGATCCCGGCCCGCACCAACCGCTACTCGGTCCCGATCCGGTTGATCGGCAAACGTGTGCGGGTCGTCCTGCACGCTTCCCATCTGGTGGTTTACGACCAGGACGTGGAAGTGGCCCGGCACGAGCGACTGATCGCGAAGGGCGCGGTTCGTCTGGACCTGGACCACTACCTGGAAGTCCTGGTCCGCAAGCCCGGCGCCTTCCCCGGCTCAACCGCTCTCGAACAGGCCCGTTCGGCAGGCAGGTTTACGGCCTCGGGGCCGCCGAAGACGTTCCGGCGCCGGAGCTGCCAGTCATCCTCGACATGCCGGGCAAGGTCGCCGAGTTCCTGCGCGCCGCCGAGCTGGACGATGTCGAGCGGACCGCGCTCGACCAGGGGGTGACCGTGCGGCGCGGCCAGGGCTACACCCTGCGCGTCAGCGCCGTCCCCGCCGTGCACCGCCAGCTCCTCGCCCGCTGCCAGCCGCTCGACGGCAACCAGGGCCTCCCCTCGGTCCCGGCCCAGCGCAAGGCCCGCCGAGAGTACGAGAACCGCGTCAGCGCACTCACACCCTGACCATGATCGTTCTCACCGGGATTTCCTGTACGCCAACTACTCAGACCCGGTGTCCTTGCGGATCTGCTCTGCTGCGCGGGCATCGTCGGCGTCCATCGACTCCGCCTCCTGCAGCACCCGGTCCACGCTCCCGGCCGGGATGACCACACCCCCGGACGCGTCCGCGTAGACCAGGTCGCCGGGGACGATGCAGACACCGGCGCATTCCACCGCGATGTTCGCGGCGTACGGCATGACGGAGGAGCCGCCCCAGTGCGTCGCCTCTCCCCGGCACCAGGCGGCGACTTCGTTGGCGCGCAGCTCGCCGAAGTCACGCAGGCGGCCGTCCGCGAGGACGCCGGCCATGCGGTGGGTCGCCACCCGCAGGAGTTTGGTGCCCCCGCCGTGGGAGACGTCGGGGCTGCCGCCGCTGGAGAGGACCAGCACGCGCCCGTCGGGCGAGGTGCCGACGGCCTGGTCGAAATAGAAGCCGAAGTCCCGCTCGCTCTCTGGCAGATCGTCGCGGTAGGGCATGTAGGCGATGGTCACCGCGGGCCCGCACACCGGCGTGTCCGGGCTGGGGCTGGTCATGGCCAGCATGTGCGCGCGGTGGCTGTGCACGCGCCCCATGGCGTCGACCAGGGCGGCGCATCCCAGTTGTGCCAGGCGGTCGGTGAGCTCCTGTTTCCCGGTGTGGCTCATCTCGTACTCCTCGCGCGTGCGTGGGCCGGTGCGCCGGCTAGCGGTGTTCCGGGTTGTCGTTCTCCGAGCGGCATCCCGCCTCCCACGCGGTGCGCTGGTTGCCGTAGGCGGGGATGCCGCCCGCCCGGTTCAGCATCGCGGCCATGTGCAGCAGGTTGTGCGTCATGAAGGAGACGTTGCGGTTGGTGAAGTCGTTGTCCGGGCCGCCTGAGCCGGGGTCGAGGTAGGAGGGGCCGGGGCCGGCCTCGCCGATCCAGCCGGCGTCGGCCTGCGGCGGGATCGTGTAGCCGATGTGCTGCAGGCTGTAGAGGACGTTCATGGCGCAGTGCTTGGCGCCGTCCTCGTTCCCGGTGATCAGGCACCCGGCCACCTTGCCGTAGTAGGCGTACTGCCCCTTCTCGTTCAACTGCGAGGAGCAGGCGTACAGGCGTTCGATGACCTTCTTCATCTCCGAGGAGTTGTCGCCGAGCCAGATCGGACCGCACAGGACGAGGATGTCGGCGCTCATGACCTTCTGCGAGAGGGCCGGCCATTCGTCGCGGTCCCAGCCGTGCTCCGTCATGTCGGGCCAGACGCCGGTGGCCACCTCGTGATCGACCAGCCGGATGACCTCGCTGGTCACGCCGTGCGCGTCCATCACCTCGCGGCTGCGGTCGATGAGACCGCCGGTGTGGCTCACCGCGGGCGAGCGCTTCAGGGTCGCGTTGACGAACAGTGCTCGCAGGCCCTCGAATCCCGCCGTTGCGCTCTGCACCTCGGACAAATGGACTCCGCCTCGCTTCTGATCCGGCGCCCGGCTCAGGCCGCCGGACGGCTGTGGGCATCCTGCGCGGGCTACACGGACTGCACCCGGCGGGCGTAGTCCCAGGCGCGGTTCTGCTCGGCAGCCCAGCGCTGGGGATCGACTTCCAGGCTCGGCCTGTCCCAGTGGCCGTGCTCCGCGGCAGCCTCGTACGTGCTGTGCAGGAAGTGTCCCAGAACCCGGTCCGGGTCGTCGGAACGACGCACCGCCTCATACGGCAGCAGGAACTGCCCGTTGTCCTGGCTGTAGTAGGCGGCCTGCGGCTTGACCTCCGCGTCGGCGTAGCCATCGGGCTCGGGGTAGGCGTAGGAGTAGAAGGCGCCCTCCTCGCCGCCGCCGGGCCAGAAGCCGCAGCTGCTCAGCTCGCGCGAGTAGCTTTCGACCATCACCCAGTCACCGCAGTTCGGTGCGCCGCCGGGGTGCTTGGGCGCCGAGCGGCCCGAGAACCTCGTGCACGCCAGATCGAGCGAACCCCAGAAGAAGTGCACCGGGCTCACCTTGCCCTGGAAGTGGGACCGGAACTGCATGAACCCCCGGTGGGCCTGCATCAGCTGCCGCCAGAACAGGTGGGTCGCCCGGGGATCGTAGGTGTGGTGCGTGTGGTCCTCGGAGAACTGCAGGGCCTGCTCGACCTCGTTGGGGTGGTCCTGGATGACGGTGTCGATCCCGAGGTCGTGCAGGCAGCGCATGGTGCGGTCGTGGAACTCCGCGACCGGCATGGGGGCCAGCGCGAACTCGCGGTGGCTGCCCCCGCTGGCGCGGAGGATCAGCTTGTGGTCCACGAAGTCGAACTCGATGTCGAACATGCCGTCCGCGTAGTCGATGCCGGACGTGGACAGACCCCTCGGCGTGACGTAGAGGGAGACGGCCCACCAGTGGTTGACGAGCGGTGTGTGGGACAGGCGGATCTTCCCGACGATCTGCGTCCACATGTGCAGCGTCTCGCGGGTGTCCGTCCAGTCATCCACGCGCAAGGCAGGCCAGTTGTTGGCACTTCCGAAGTCGCTGAAATTCATGCTGGATCCTTCCGCACTGAGTGCGGAACACCGCGACGTCGGCGAACCGCACGTCTTTTCATGCTGTGACATCGCAATTCCCCCGTCAACGGCCCGCAGCAGCCTCTTTCCGAGAACCGGACTCTTCCGCTGCCGAACGCGGCACCGCATGCGCACACGAATGCACGGGGTGTATTTGCGGCTGGTCCCGGAATGCGTGCACGACCCGCGCGGGCATACGCTCGAAACGTGGTCCGCGCTGCCCGAAGGCCTTATACGGCCGGTGCTCCGCCTTGACCCCACAGGTCCCCTGCAGGCAGCGAGCGCCAGGTCATAAACCGTCGCCAGCATCTGCCCGACACCTGATGCGGGATACCCGCATTAGGTGGCCGGGCAGCTTCTCAGGAGAGTCCGGAAGGACGCAGATCATGTCCGACATGCAGTTCGGCATATTCACCGTCGGCGACGTCACCCCGGACCCGACAACGAATCACGAACCGACTGAGAACGAACGCATCCTCGCCACCGTGGAGATCGCCAAAAAGGTGGAAGAGGTGGGTCTGGACGTCTTCGCCACCGGCGAGCACCACAACCCGCCATTCGTGCCGTCCTCACCGACCACGCTTCTTGGCTACATCGCAGCGATCACCGAGCGGATCGTCCTGTCCACCTCCACCACACTGATCACCACCAACGACCCCGTGAAGATCGCTGAGGACTTCAGCGTCCTGCAGCACCTGTCCAACGGGCGCACCGACGTCATGCTGGGCCGCGGAAACACCGGCCCGGTGTACCCGTGGTTCGGCCAGGACATCCGCGAAGCCATCCCGCTGACCGTGGAGCACTACGGCCTGCTGCGCCGGCTGTGGCGCGAGGAAGTGGTCGACTGGGAAGGGAAATTCCGGGGCCCGCTCCAGGGCTTCACCCTGGCACCCCGGCCCCTGGACGGACTGCCGCCGTTCGTCTGGCACGGCTCGATCCGTACCCCCGAGGTCGCCGAACTGGCCGCCTTCCACGGCGACGGGTTCTTCGCCAACCACATCTTCTGGCCCGCCTCGCACACCGCGCGCATGGTCGAGCTCTACCGCAGCCGCTTCGAGCACTACGGGCACGGGCCCCCCTCCCAGGTCATCGTCGGCCTCGGCGGCCAGGTCTTCATGCGCCCCAAGAGCCAGGACGCCGTGAACGAATTCCGGCCCTACTTCGACAACGCCCCCGTCTACGGCCACGGGCCCTCCCTGGAGGACTTCACCACCCTGACACCGTTGACCGTCGGCTCACCGGCGCAGGTGATCGAGCGCACCCTCGGCTTCCGCGAGTACGCCGGCGACTACCAGCGTCAGCTCTTCCTCATCGACCACGCCGGCCTCCCCCTGAAGACCGTCCTGGAACAGCTCGACATCCTCGGGGAGGATGTCGTCCCCGTCCTCCGCAAGGAATTCGCCGTCGGGCGGCCCGCTGACGTCCCCGCGGCCCCCACCCACCAGTCCCGACTGCAGGCCCTGGAGCTGGAGGACACCGGCCCTCCGGACGAAGCCCAGGACACATGAGGAGGTCAGCGATGCTGATCCGGATGACCGTCATCAGCGGCGGACTGCGCATGCCCTCGTCCACGCGGCTCCTGGGCGACCGGCTCGAAGCCGAGGTGCAAAACCAGCTCGCCAGGCTGGGCCACCAGGCGGAGAGCACGTTCGTCGAACTCCGCCCGCTCGGACACGCGATCATGGACGCCATGTTCACCGGCAGCCCCCCGAGCCCCCTCGAGGAAGCCGTAGAACAGGTCGCCGACGCGGACGCGGTCATCGCCGTCACACCGGCCTTCAACGTGTCCTTCAGCGGCCTGTTCAAGTCCTTCTTCGACGTCCTGCCCGAGGAGACGCTCTCGGACATGCCCGTCCTCATCGCAGCCACCGGCGGCACCGAACGGCACTCGCTGGTCCTGGAACACGCGCTGCGCCCGATGTTCTCCTACCTCCACGCGATCGTCTCCCCCCGCGGCGTCTACGCCGCCACCGACGACTTCGGATCAGCCGGCGCAAC
This sequence comes from Streptomyces sp. NBC_00466, assembly GCF_041433995.1. Lineage (NCBI taxonomy): Bacteria > Bacillati > Actinomycetota > Actinomycetes > Kitasatosporales > Streptomycetaceae > Streptomyces > Streptomyces sp. NBC_00466. Next base: position 5,031,785 of record NZ_CP107896.1, read on the forward strand.
CGGCGAAGACCGGCTGGCCACCAGGATCACCGGGGCCGCATCGGACTTCGCGCGCCTCATCCAGGCCTGCGGCCCCCATCAGCGCCGCGACGCCTTCAACGAAGAGCTCCGGTCCATGGAGCAGCTCCTGGGCGGCCAGTAGGAAGCCACTCCCAGCGCCGGGTGGGACCGATCGTTTGCCGGAGGCCGACTCGTTCACCGTGCTGGATCGGGCACGCGAGGGTCGGGGGCCGGGGGCGGGGATCAGGCGCGTCAGGTCGACGCCGGGATTCAGGTCGGCTGCGATGGTCAGCAGCCGCATCGGCTGAGGGCCCAGCCCCGTCACCCTCGTCCGGCGCGGGGCGCTGCCGGGCGCAGCGGGGCCAGGGTGGTGTAGTCGATCTCACCCTGCGGGCTGATCCGTGCGCGGGTGCCGTCGACCGTGGTCGTGATGTTCATGCTGGGGGTTGAGGAACAGCCGACCTCGTCGTCGGTGACCGCGGCGAGCGGGAGCCCCTCGCCCAGGTGCTCGGCGGTCTTCCCGACTGAGTGTGCTGGACCACGATGCCCGGCGGGACGCGTTGGATGACCGCCTCGTCGGCGCCTGGGTCCGCAGGGTCCGGCCGATTGGCGGTGCCTTGCGGGGAGTCAGGTGGTCTGCATCTCCCACTGCTGGGAGTTGCCACCTGAACACGGGACGAGTTTGACGAGGTGCTTGGCGTCCGGCCCTTCGCCGAGACAGGTGTTGGTCACGTTGTTGACCAGCTGGAACCCGACGGTCGTGGGGGCCAGGACCCACAGGGCTGCCGGGTCGCTGGACAGGCACGGCTTCATCGTGGCCGCACCATTGCGGGCCACCAGGCAGAGCCGGTCGCCCGCGTTCTGCCGCATGGCGGAGAGCTGGAAGGCCTCATTGTTGATCAGCCAGGTTTGGTAGCCGCCGCCGTTGCAGTCGGTCGCGTAGGGCCCGTAGTCGGCCCGGTAGTCCAGGCAGTGGCCCGTGGCCTTGTTCTTGAAGTGCACGTAGACCGATGCCGCGTTCGCCGTCGTCGCACTCAGGCCCCACGCCAGCACAGCGGCCGCGCTCACCGCGATAGCCCTCTTCAGCAACGCCGTCTCCCTCGACCTCGTCCCGTACTCCCGCTGACGCTGAACAGTAAAGCGCCTATGCCGGCCGCCGGGTGGGTCAACGGCGGATTCGGGGGCTTTCGAGTCAGCTTTCTGCATGTCGGGTCAGAAGGCAGTCAGGAGCCGGGCATTCGAACGGAACCTGTCCGGCGGTCCGTGAGCGTTTGTCGATGAGTTTTAGGTTCTGGCACAGATTTTGGGGAGCCGTCGCGGAGGGCCACCGCACGTCGTCGTCGTCCTGGACTCCGTCATCAACGCCACCACCTCGCTCGACTACCAGCACTGGGTGATGACCACCGTCAACGCCTTGTGCGCTGCCGACGGAGTGGTGTGCCTCGGCACTCGGAGCCTCGCCCTCGATCAGCACTGCCTGCGCAGCTTCGGCCAGCCCGACCGCCCCGCGTAGACACGCACCGCCGGCATCAGACCCTCGAACTCCCGCAAGACAATGCGCCGCTGGCAACCGAGTTGTCGTGCGCGGAGTGGACGTCAGTGCGGCGCAGTGTTGTGTCGGTAGGCAAGCCGGCTGGGTGCAGTCTCTGTGTGGCTGTGTTGTTGGGAGGCTCCACGCCCCTCCTCCTTGCTGAAACGGCATGAGGCTTTGCTGTGCTGGCGCGGGGGTCGCAAGGTGGCGGTATGAGTGAGAACGAGCTGTTGCGCGCGGATGGTCAGGTGTGGGATGTCGTGGTGATCGGGGGTGGAGCGGCTGGTCTGTCGGCTGCTCTGACCTTGGCTCGGGTGCGCCGGTCGGTCGTGGTCATCGATGCGGGTGAGCCCCGCAACGCTCCGGCTGCGGATGTCGGTGTGCACGGGGTTCTGGGGCGTGAGGGCATTTCTCCGCTGGAGTTGCTGCGGCTGGGGCGGGCGGAAGTCGCCTCGTACGGGGGGCGGGTCGTCTCGGGTCGAGTGGCGCGGGTGCATCGGGACGGTGCGGAGTTCTCGGTGGTGACCGAGGACGGGCAGCGGGTGCCGGCTCGGCGTGTTCTGGTGGCGACGGGGCTGGTGGACGAGCTGCCGGAGGTGCCGGGCCTGGCTGAGCGGTGGGGGCGCGATGTCATGCACTGCGTGTACTGCCACGGCTGGGAGGTCCGTGACCGGGCGATCGGGGTCCTCGGCAGCTTCCATCAGGCGTTGCTGTTCCGGCAGCTCTCGCGGGACGTCACGCTGTTCCGGGACACCGGGACAGGGCTCATGGAGGAGCAGTGGGAGCAACTGGCGGCTCTGGGCGTCGGTGTGGTGGAGGGTGAGATCGGCGGTCTGGAGATTGACGGCCAGGACCGGCTGGCGGCGGTGCGTCTGACCTCGGGCGTGGTGGTGCCGGTACGGGAGCTGGTGGTCGCGCCGCGCTTCGTGGCGCGGGCCGGATTCCTCGACGGGCTCGGCCTCACGGTGCGGGAGCACCCGATGGGGTTCGGCGAGCAAGTGGCGGTGGACGCCTCCGGCTTCACCGGAGTCGAGGGGGTGTGGGCGGCCGGAAACGTCAGTGATGTGCTGGCGGGTGTACCGGCCGCGGCGGCGGCCGGCGTCACCGCGGCCGCGGCGATCAACATGGATCTGCTGACGGCCGGCGCCCGCAGGGCTGCCGCGTCCCGCGAGTACGGCGGGGTGTTCGGCGGGTCGGTGGAAGCCGAGGTGTCGCGGCGTGTGCTGGGCACGCGCGTCCACGGTCCGGAGTCCCGGTCCGACCGCGGCTGAGGCCCGCGGGGTGCCTGTTCAGGTGGTGCGGGCCTTGAGGTGGGCCCGCTCTCCCTGGGGCCCGAACAGGACGAGGAGTTCCACGGTCCGCTCGTCGTCGGGGCCGAGCCAGTGCGGGACGTGGGTGTCGAATTCGGCCGCCTCGCCGGACTTGAGGGCCACGGTCTTCTCGCCCAGGACCAGCCGGAGCCGGCCGGCCAGGACGTAGACCCATTCGAAGCCGTCGTGGGTCTTGAGCTCCGGTTGTGTTCCGGGGCTGGGCGGGATCAGCAGTTTGTGGGCCTGCGCGCCGCCGGGGCGGCTGAGCGGCACATACGTGATGCCGTCCCGGACGACGGGCTTCAGATGGATGCGCGGGTCTCCGGTGCGGGGTGCGCCGACGAGTTCGTCCAGGGGCACCGCGTAGAGCTCGGCGAGAGGCAGCAGCATTTCCAGGGTCGGCTTGCGGGTTCCGCCTTCGAGGCGCGAGAGCGTGCTCTCGTTGATCCCTGTCTCCTCGGCGAGCCCGGCCAGAGTCAGCCCGCGTCGGCGGCGCAGCTCCCGCAGTCGTGGCCCGACGGCCTCCAGTCTGTCCTGCTTCGCTTTGTCCATACCCACCACCATGCTGAAACGGCATGGAGCTTTGCAACTCCCGCAGCAGCAGACGCATGGGCGTCACAGCAGGCCTCAAGTGACTGTTCCGTACGAGACGTCCGACGACAGGTCGATGGAACTTCCCGACGAACTGCTCCGCGGGACGAGCGACGTACACGTCCACAGCGGACCCTGGCTCAAGTCGTGCCCCGGCCGTCTGGACCCGTTCCAGATCGCCGAACAGGCCAAGGCCGCCGGCATGAAGTCGCTCGTCTACTACGACCACACCATGGGCATCAGCAACGGCACGTCGATGCTGGTGAGCAGGCAGATCCCCGGGATCCGGATCTTCGGCGGCATCATCATGACCACCGTCCTCGGCGGCCTGAACCCACGCGCCGTGAAGACCGCGCTGCACTACGGGGCCGGGGCCAAGTTCGTGCACTTCGGCGCGCACTGCACCCACTTCATGGCCAGCCACGAGGGCAGTTACGTCGACGGCAAGCCGGTTCCGTTCAAGGACCAGTATCCGAAGTTCGCCGATGAGGAACTGTCGCGGTCGATCCGTATCCCGCTGGAGGGTCCGGTTCCCGGCGACCTCGCGGAGATTCTGGGGCTGATCGCCGAGCGGCCCGACGTCCACCTCAACACCGGGCACCTGTCGGTCGATGAGGCCTTCCGCCTGGTGGACCTCGCCATCGAGGCCGGGATCAGGAAGATCGTCGTGGCGCACCCCTGCCGGGGACGCATGACGACCGAGCAGCAGATGCAGCTGGCGGCCAAGGGTGTGTTCCTTGAGGGCGCGGCGTCCGACTGGATGTTCCACCGCGGTCTGCCGAGGACCAACTACTACGTCGAGCGCGAGTGGGCGGACGAGATCGCCGGTATCGCCAACTCGCCCGAGTTCAGCGGCATCATGCCGTGGGCCAGGCAGATCAGGGAGATCGGTATCGAGCACTTCATCCTCGGCACGGACTACGGCATCCGGTCCGGTCCGACGCCGGTCGAGGGGATGCGCACCCTCATCAGCTCGCTCCTCGATCTTGAGTTCAAGCCCGAGGAGATCACCACCATGATCAAGGGAAACCCGGGACGCCTGCTCGACGTCGAGCCGTAACCCGCGCCGCGGCCCGGAGGCCGGGCCGGGCTCCTCGCCCGTGCCGGGCCCGGCCTCCCGGCCGCGCGACCGGACATCATGGGACGCGCACGTCCGGCGGACGCCTGAGCGCGCTCGGGCGCACAACGAAAGGGCCCAGCCGTTGTCCCAGCTTTTGCCGTACACCGGAACCCGGACCGTTGTCCTCGTCAACCCCAACACGAACCGGGGCACGACATCGATGATGGCCGAGCTGGCGCGGAAGCACCTGACGCCTGCGGGGCTGGCGGTCGAGAGCCTCACCGCCGGGCACGGCCCCTCGATGATCGTCGACCCGGTCACCCTCAAGGAGTCCGCGCGGCATGTCGTCGACGTGGTGCGAAGTCGGCTCGCCGAGCCGTGCGCCGCACCGGTCGCCGCGGTGATCATCGCCGCCATAGGGGACCCGGCGCGCGAACAGCTCGCGGCCGAGCTGGACATCCCCGTCATCGGGATCGGCCAGGCGTCGATCGTCACGGCCGCCGCAGGAGGCCGCCGCTTCGGGATGGCCACCAGCACCTCGTGCCTCGTCGGGTCCCTGACGGAACTCGTCGGGCGGCACGGCGCGTCGGACACCTTCACCGGAGTGCGGCTCACGCCATCGGACCCGCTCGTCCTCGCCGCCTCCGCCGAACAGCAGTACCGGGAACTGGCCGCGGCGGTGCGGGCCTGTGTCGAACAGGACGGGGCCGAAGCCGTCATCATCGCGGGCGGCCCGCTGAGCCGGACTGCCCGCAGGCTGGCCGCGCTCGGCCTGGTCGAGATCGTCGAACCCGTCCCCAGCGCGGGCACCCTCGTCATCGACGCACTCCGTGCGGCCGTGCGGGAAGGCTCCCCGGGCTGACCTCCGGTCGTGGCCTGGCGCTGACGGGGCGGCCAGGCACAGACTGGCATCCCACCCGGTCCTTCGGAATCGAACGAGCGTAAGCAGAGACCCGTGACGACATCGTCCTCCAGGCTGTACCGCAACAAGAAGCCCCTGCGAGACATCGTCGGCGAGCAGCTTCGCAACAGCATCTACGACGGCACGCTCCCGCCCGGCACCCGCCTGGTCGAGCAGGAACTCGCCCAGCAGTACTCGGTGTCCCGGTTACCGGTCCGTGAGGCCCTGCGCATCCTGCACAACGAGGGTCTTGTCGAGCACCTGCCCACCCGCGGGGTGGTCGTGCGCACGCTGGACCGCCGGCAGGTGTCCGAGTTGTACGACGTTCGAGAGGCACTCGAAGTCCTGGCCGCCCGGCAGGCCGCCGAGCGAGTGGCCGAGGGGGCGGAGAACCGTATCGCCGCCACGCTGAAGAGAGCCGCAGAGGCTGCCGGGACCGGCGACGCGGCGGCCGCGCACGCGGCCAACTCCAGCCTGCACGACGAGATCACCGCGCTCGCGGGCAATGTGCTGCTCGCCGAGACACTGGAGCCCATCGTGGGCCGGGTCGACTGGCTGCGCCGCAAGATCGAGGACTTCACCCTCATCCACGCGGAGCACGAGGCACTGGCCGGGGCGATCGCCGGCGGCGACCCCGATGGAGCCGCCACCGCGGCACGGCATCACGTACGTGCATCCCGGGAGCGGACGCTCAGGGGGCTCTTCGACTGAGACAGCGGTGAACTGGCTGGCTTCCGATCGACCGTGAGGACGATCTTGCCCTGGATGTGCCCCCGGGCGGCGCGTTCGTGCGCTGCTCGGGCATCCGCGAGGGTGAACGTGCTGTCGATCGCGACGCGGACCGTGCCCGTGTCGAGCAGGCGTCCCAGTTCGGCGAGCTGAGCGCCGTTCGAGCGGACCTGGGTGGCCGTGACCGTGACACCCAGCTCGGTGGTCTCTTCTTCGTCGAAGTCGCCGAAGAATACGGGGAACTGGGCGCCACCACGCTTGAGCGTGCGCAGGAAGCGCCTGCTGTCGGGGCCGCCGACGGCGTCGAGAACGAGGTCGACGTCATGTACGAGTTCCTCGGGGCGGCTCTTGGTGTAGTCGATGAACTCGTCGGCGCCGAGCTCGCTCAGGAACGATTCGTGCGCGCCTGATGCCACCGCGATGACATGTGCGCCCTTCCACTTCGCCAGCTGTAGCGCGAGGTGGCCCACGCCGCCGGCGGCGCCGTTGATGAGCACTGTCGTGTGGGCGTCGAGTGGCACCGGACGATGCTTCGCCGCCTGGAAGGGCGACGGGTGATCGTGCCCGAGCTCGATCAGGAACTGCCACGCGGTGAGCCCTGCCATGGGCGCCCCGGCGGCGTGCACGTGATCGATACCGGCCGGCTTGAGTGCGAGGTCCGAGGCGGGCGCGGCCACGTACTCGGCATAGGTGTGGCCATCGAAACTGGGGAAGCGCAGGAGACCGAAGACTTCATCACCGACCGAGAAGCCGTCCACATCGGCGGCGACGGCCTCGACGGCGCCCGACAGGTCCGTCCCCGGAATCACGGGCAGGTCGAACTTCGGCCTCGTCTCCGGAGGCAGGTTGGACATACCGTCGCGCAGGTACCAGTCGGGGGGATTGATGCCGACCGCGTGCACCCGGACCAGCACCTCACCCGGCCCCGGCTCAGGAATCGGCACCTCGTCGTACCGCAGAACCTCGGGGCCGCCGTGCTCATGGAGCCGGATCGCCCTCATCGTGTGTGCCGTCATCGTTTTCTCCTGCTCGCCCTGCGGGTTACCCTTATCCGGATCAGCGGTCCACATAACCGGATCACTGATCCGAATATATGGACCACTGATCCGGATAGTCAAGAGGGGCCGATGCGGGCCGACGCCAGGAAGAACCGTGACCACCTGCTCGCAGTAGCGGGCGCCGCCATCGCCGAGCAAGGTGTCGACGTGTCACTGCGCGACATCGCCCGCAGGGCCGATGTCGGTCTCGCCACGCTGCTGCGGCACTTCCCGACGCGCGAGGCGCTGCTCGATGCCCTGCTCCGTACGAGCTTCGACGAACTGACCGTGAAGGCGGGCGAGTTCGAGGCGTCGAGCTCGCCCGAAGACGCTCTCGTCTCGTGGCTGCGCGACTGCGTCGCGTGGACCACCGAGTACCGGGGCGTGACCGTCCTGATGGCAGCCGCCATCGAGGACACCGAATCCGCTCTCCACGCCTCGTGCGTCACGCTGCGCGCAGCCGGTGCGCGGCTCCTCACCCGTGCCCAGGCCGTGGGCACGGCCAGGAGCGATATCGATGGCACCGATCTGTTCGCGCTGGTGGCGATGCTCGCCTGGCTCGGTGATCAGCCCGCCCTCGCGCCACGCGCCGATCGCCTCTCCGGGGTTGTCGCGAGTGCGATCCTGACGAGCCCGGGCGGCAGTCAGGCCGGGATCCACTTTCGAAGTGCGCCCTGATCGTGCTGATCCGTGAGGTGGGGGCGCGGCCGGCCGACGGTTTCAGCGTGCTCGTCGGCGCCGACGGCTCGGGTCAGGCGTTGGCCCGTACGGTCGCCACGATGTTCTTGTCCAGTGCCGCGCGTACCAGCGCCGCCGCGAGGACAGCGGGGCCGTGCTGCCCCGTCGGCCGTGCCTGTCGCGCCAGTTGTGCCAAGTTCGCCGGTGACGTCGGCAGGCCCAGCCGCTCCGCTCCCTGCAGCGCTTTCTTGTCGAGGTACGGCGCTGTCTCCGGCCACACCTCCTGCGCCTCGCGCAGGAAGATGTCCGCGCCTGTCGGACCGATGCCGGGTGTCCGGCGGAGCCCGTCCCGCAGCGCGTCGAGATCGCCGTCGGCCGACCGGCGAAGGCGCCGGAGGTCGCCGCCGTACGTATCGAGCAGCAGCTCCGCCCCGTCGGCGAGCTGGGTGGCGGTCTTCTCGTCGTAGCGGCGGTACCCGCCCTCCCCGAGTGCGTCCACGCGTTGCTGCCAGGTCGCTTCGAGCATGTGGCGCGGCGTGCGCATGCCGTGGGTGAAGAGAGCCTGTGCGGCGGCCACCGCGACGGACGCCCTGATCCGGGCGCTCAGCAGGTGACTGAGCACCAGCAGTTGGTACAGGGGCTGCGGGGTGTCCCGCAGCCGGATGCCCGCCTCGTCGGCGAACGTCCTGCCGTGCTCCGTGAGCAGGGCTTCCATCGTCCTACGGTGGTTCACGACCGGTCGTCCCTCCTGGCGTCGAGCTGCCCGGCCCCCGCCTGGCTCAGCTTCCGAGGCCGCCGCTGCCGAAACTGCTGCCATCGCCGAAGCCATCGGCGTCGTCGTCCGTCGGCGGCTTCTGCGAGGCGCTGCGGTGCGTGCTGGAACCCTTGATTTCGTGCGGCAGCAGGCGTGAGCCGTCGTGGGGCATTTCCTCCGGCTCCCGGTATTCCCGGATTTCGTGGACCGCGCCATCCTTGGGAAGATGAGGCTGCTCGTTCGGCTTTGGTGGCGGGAGTTCGCGGGCGCGGATACGGCGCCCCCATGCGAAAGCAGCGAGTAGTACGCCAACCACAACGATGCCGGTCAGGAGCATGAAAAGGGCTGTGTTGGATGAGACGGCGAGCTGAAATTTCGAGGCGTCCATTTGATTCTCGTACCCGCATGCCAGGCTTCGTACCGCTTCATCAGCGGCTCATACGGCCGCAGGGGTGAGGATGCCACCCTTGGATGCAGCCGAGAGTTTATCGATCCGGCTGAATGGGAATTCGTTTTCTCTTTGGGCGGTGAGCGGGAGCACTGGCGGTGAATCGCGAGCCGCTACGGTGACCGCCATGACCGCCAACGACTTCTGGACCTCACCGGCCGATCGCATAGTGCGCGGCTCCATGGGCCACTGCAACCTGACCGTCCTTGAGCCGCGCTCCGGCGCGGGTGCGCTGCCTGGCAACGAGCCGTCGCGGGCGGCCGGGTTCGCCTCCTCCCTCAGTACCGTCGATGAGGTCCTCGAAGACGCCGGGCCGTGCGTCGCGCTCCATACACCCGAACCGGGCACCCGCGCCGAACTGGACGTCATCCAGGTCGGCGCGTGGGGCCCTGCCCTGGGTGTCTGTGATCCGGCGTTCGCCGACAACGGCAATGACACGCCGCTCCTGTACGAGGCCGAAGCCCTTCGGGAGCGGTTCCCCGACGCCCGGATCGTCGGCCGGGTCCACTTCCACGGAGGCGCCGACCACACCGAGGACATCGTGTGGCTGCCGGACGGCGCCATGTTCCACGCCAGTGGCTGGCCCGGTGACGAACCGTTCGTCATCACCGGCGACCCACATGCGGTGATCGCTTCTCTGGGACTGACGGCCGAGATGCTGGAGGACGCCGGGATCGACCTGGAGGAGGACGACCCCGGAGAGACCGAGTGGGCGGCTCTGGCTGCGCTGGCTCTTGGTCATGCCGACCCGTGGAACCGCCCCGGCGTCGAGGCCACGGCGTTCCGTGTCCGCCACACCGAGGGTGCTGTCGGCACGATGGAAGACCTCTACTTCATCTGACCAACTCCCGCACAACGTGAATGAGTTGACACACCGACACGCCATTGCCTGTTCTTTGCCCGGCGGCCCCGGGCGCTAGGGTCTGCCGGGCGGCGCGTACATGTCACGGGGGCTCGCGCGCCGCCCGGATTCCCCTTGCCCCCGCCGAGGGAAGACACCCACGTTGAATCGCATACTCGGACTGTCCCGCAGCTGGCGGACCGGCTTACGTCTGGCAGCGGCGGCCGGACTGGCCGCCGCGGTCACGCTGACCGGTCTGCCGTCCATCGACACCGCCCAGGCGGCCGGCGGGCCGCCCGTCCTGGCCAAGCCCAAGCCCGGCACCGGCAAACGCTGCGATGTCCGCAACGGACTCCCGGCCGCCAAGCGCACTCCGGCGAACTCGGGGTTCCCCGACGACCCGGCCGGGCTGATCCACAAGTCCACCGAACTGCCGAAGAACTTCGACTACAACCTTCCCGGCCAGGCGTACGACGGGATGAAGGCCCCCACGGCCGCCCAGAAGCAGCAGGCCCTGTCCAAGGTCCCGGGCGACCCGAAGAAGAACGTCGCAGCCTGGACCAGGCAGGCCAACAAGTCCGGGGATCCGGCGGACCGGGCCATGGAGATCTATGCCCGGTTCCTCGCCAACAAGGAGAACCTGGCCTTCGACCACTGGTTCAAGTCCCGCTACATCCGCAACCAGACCAACAACAGCAAGGGTTCCGGGTTCGAGCGGCAGCTCGTCAAGGACTACAACCTCATCGGGCCCGACTGGCTGTGCGAGTACTACGTCGAACTCTTCGACAAGGACGGCGACAAGGTCGGTGAGCGCCGCTACGACGCCTACAACAAGCGGACCAAGGAGTTCAACGAGTTCAAGTCCAACAGCCGGCTGGAGAACCCCCAGCTCGCCAAGGACCGCGTAGTCGCCAAGTCGATGCCCGACCACACCTTCCGCTACACCGGCGCGAAGAATTTCACCAAGGGCCAGGCCAAGAAGATCAGCGACCTGAACCAGGAGATCGTCGCGGAGCGGCCGGGGAAGACGAATCAGGTCCGCGGCAACCAGCGCTTCTACAACCCGGTTGCCAGGACCACCCCGGTCCCTGGCTACTCCCGTCAGGACCGCGCGTTCGCGCCCGGCTGCCAGGGCGGTGGTACGCAGCTCACCTCAGCCACCACGTCCAACTGCGGTGGCAGCCGAGGCCCGCTGAACGAGCGCATCAACGACTCAGGCCGTACTCCGGCCGAGGCCAGGCGCATCCAGGCCGAGGCACGGCGCTTCGACAGTCGCGGCACTCTTCCCCGGGGCGGCCCGGGCGGCGTGGACTTCACCACCCTGGAGCTGCGCTATGTCGGCGGCCTCGGAAAGGGCAAGGGCATGCAGTACAGCATGCGCGCCGACCAGATGCCCGACCCGGACAACAACCCCGGATACGGCGGCCAGGCCAAGATGCAGCTGGCATCGGACGCCCTGTTCACCTGGCTGGCCCTGACGCCCGACAAGTTCTGGGTGAACCTGAACCCGGACCAGCCGGACCGGGTCATGGACGACAAGTTCGCCTCCACCGACGCCGGGCGCGTGCTGCTGGAAGCAGACCTCCGGATGAAGCACGACTTCTTCAGGACGATGGACCCGAAGACCGACCTCGGCCGCCGGTTCTGGGCCGCCCTCCCCAAGGTGGACGGGCGTCCGTGCTTCACCGGCATCCGCAACTGGATCGAGCCCAAGCCCGCCGAGGTCCGTGAGCAGGACGGCGGCATCTACATCGTCGACGCCCCGCTCAAACTGAAGTCCACCGAGCAGGACACCGTCACCCAGCCCGGCGGAGGCGAGGGCATCTGCCACCCCACCAAGGCGCAGCGTGACCAGGCCCAGGGGGTCATCGACCGGATGATCGTCCCCGCGGTGGAGAAGACCATCAACGCCGCTCCCCAGTACGCGGATCTGCGCCGGGTCTACACCTCCCGCGTCGCAGCCGAGTACATCCGCCGCCAGGACGCCAAGAAGCCGACCGACTTCCACAAGTTCATCAACAGCAACGATGTGAAGGCGTGGCCACTGCGGGCCCCGAACCAGAACTGGGACAAGGACAAGCTGTTCCAGGAGTACCGGAAGATCTTCATCAACGGCGAGTTCAAATACAACGTCGACACCGCCAAGGGCGTCATGGTGTACATCGTCGGCGGCGTCGACTTCTCCAAGGCGCCGAAGCGGAACATCACCAAGGTCCGCTTCAAGGTGGAGAACCGGGACCTGGACCACACCACCAGTAACTCCATGCAGTCCGACGACACCTCCTACCGCGACACCGACACCCTCTACCTCGGTGGAGGACCTGTCACCAGCGGCGGAGGAAAGCCCACGCCGACACCCACCCCCACCCCGACGCCCAGCGGAAAGCCGTCCGCGCCGGCCGGTCACACACCGGCCCCCGGTACGAGCAGCGCGCCGGCCGGCGGCGGCGGGGCGAGCCACCCGCCCATCAGTCCGGGCGGGGACCTCGCCCACACCGGGTCCGACACCCCCGTCGGCCTGATCTCCGGCATCGCCGCCGCGGTCATCGCCGTGGGTGGCGGCCTGGTCTGGTGGATGCGCCGACGCCGTACCGCACAGGACTAGGCGTATCGCACAGGACTAGCCGTATCGCACAGGACTAGGAGGTCTCAGGCCTCCCGCCCGGCGTGACGTCGTTCTCCAGGACTGGTTGTGGTCTTGGTTGTGGTCCTGGAGAACGACGTTGTCAGCCACCCGCCCGGAGGGCTACTGGCTGCCCATCATGCGGAGCATCTCCCTGCCGCCGGTGCGCAAGAACCGGACCAGGAGCGCGGCGCCTAGGATCAGGAACGCGATGTTGAGCCAGGTCGTGTAGTTCCAGCTGACGCCGCCCATGGGGACTCTCGCGCCGGCCCGGTCGGGGACGATTCCCAGGCCGCCGAAGGCGAACTCGACGACGTATCCGGCGACGACCATCGACACATAGAAGGTGACGAGCAGGAACGCCGTCATCCGCGCGCCGTAGTACTTCCGGTAGATGTTGAGGATCGGCAGGATCAGCAGGTCGGCGAAGATGAAGGCCAGCACGCCGCCGAAGCTGATGCCGCCCTTCCACAGCACGACCGCGAGCGGCACGTTCCCGATGGAGCAGACGAACGAGGCCATGGCCACCAGCGGGCCGATGACCGGGCCCCACAGTCTGGACGCCAGGGGGTGGCCGTCGAAGAAGAACGTGCGCCAGAAGGAGTCCGGGACCCAGGCGGCGATCGCCCCGGCGACGAGCAGGCCGATCACCAGGTCGCGCAGGATGGCCGCCCACTCCATGACGAAGACGTGCGAGGTCGCCGTGAGGCCGTCCCGCGAGAACAGCCGCCGCGCGAAGGAACCCTCCCGCTGGACGGACATGTCCATCGCCGCGTGGCCCTCCATCGAGCCGGCCCGGCCCCGCTCGGCCTGTTCACGCGCCTGGCGCAGCAGTCCGTCCCGCAGGAACAGCCGGAACAGCAGGGCCAGTACGGCGATCATGAGGGGGCCGCCGGCGAACTCCGCCGCGGTGAACTGCCAGCCCATCAGCAGGGCCAGGATCACACCGAGTTCGACCACCAAGTTGGTCGAGGCGATCTCGAAGGCCATGGCAGCGGTGAAGTCCGCGCCCTTGCGGAACAGCGAGCGGGCGAGTGCCACCGCGGCGTAGGAGCACGAGGACGAGGCCATGCCGAGGCCGGTCGCCACGGCGAGGGTACGGGGGCGGTCGTCGCCGAGCAGGGAGATGACGGTGGACTTGCGGACCACCGCCTGGACGACAGCGGACAGCGCGAAGCCGAGAATCAGGGCCCAGGTGATCTCCCAGGTCATGGAACCGGCGATCGACAGTGCGTGCAGTACGGCTTGCATCCGTGCAGCCTTCCTCGCGACGCGGTAAACGCACCGGAGGCCGTGGTGCGACACCTTCGTGTCGCACCACGGCCTCCGGCAGAGCCGCCTCCCGGCCGCCCCGACTCACCACGCCAGGGAGGGAGTTACGGTCGGCTCCCGCCTCTCAGGGCCCTGGCCGCCTCAGTGGCTCAGGTCCAGGTCGAGGTCCTGCCCGCCCTTGCGGTCCACCAGCAGCGATTGGGCGCTGGGAGCGTATCCGCTGGCCACCACCGTGTAGTCGCCGGTGTCGAGGTCGTTGAACGTGTATACACCGTCCGCACCCGTGACCGTCGACCCCACCGTGTTCCCCGCGGCGTCGAGCAGGGTGACCCGGGCGTCGTCCAGGGGCTCGCCCGCGCTGTTGCGGATGGTGCCGTGGACCCGGGCGCCGGGGTCGAGCCGGACCTCGTAGCGGTTGGCGGAGCCGCTGGCGACCTCCACCGGCACGGCCGTCGGCCGGTGCCCGCCGGCGCTCACCGCGAGGGTGTAGCTGCCGGGCACCAGGTCGCCGAAGCCGAAGTCCCCGGCGCCGTCGGCGGTGCCGGATGCGACGACATCACCGCGCATGTCGGTGGCGATGACGAGCGCGCCCGGCAGCGGACGGTTGCCGGGCGTCGCCAGGACCGTACCGGAGAGCCCGGCGGCACCGCTGAGCATCAGGTCGAAGTCGACGGGGCCATCGGCGACCGCCACCGTCGTCGCCTGGGGCTGCCGTGCGCCCCCGGAGCCGATCAGGACGTACGTACCGCCGGCGGGCGCCGCGACGAAGTACCGGCCGTCCGGTCCCGTCGTCGTACGGCCGAGCTGCCGCCCGCCCAGGTCGATCAGGGTGACCACGGCCTGCGGTACGGGCGAGCCGTCGGCGTCGCGGATGTATCCCCTGACGCCCGCGCCCGATCCGTCCGCCGTGGCGGCTTCGACTGCGTCGGCCGGCTCCTGCCGGGGTGCCGCGTGGCGGCCGGCGGTGGTGGTGGCCGGGAGCGGCTCCGGGGTGGCCGCGACGGCGGCCTCGGCGGCGGCACTCGCCACGCCGTTCTCCTCATCGGCACGGGCCTGCAGGCCCGACACGTTCCGCAGCGGAACCTCCTTGGTCCACAGGACCATCAGGAAGGCGACCGCGACCACGCCTGCGGCGATCAGGAACACCAGGTGCATGGAGTCGGCGAAGCCCTGCTTGAAGGGCTCCGACAGACGCGGGTCGAGCTGCTGGATGAACGAGGAGTCGTTCAGCACGCTGGCCCCGCCACCCCCGCCGGGGTTCTTCACCATGTCGAGCACCGGCTTGTTGGCCGGGTTCGACAGCACCTGTGGATCGTGGAGCGCGGCCTGGAACTGCGGGGTCTGCGCGGCCGACTTGAACGCCGAGGCGATCTTGTCGCCGACATTGCTGAACAGCACCGACAGGAAGATCGCGGTACCGGCGGTGGCGCCCATCTGACGGAAGAACGTGGACGACGCTGTCGCCACACCCATGTCCTGCGGCGGCACCGCGTTCTGCACCGCGAGGACCAGCGTCTGCATACAGCCACCCAGGCCGAGGCCGAAGATGAGCATGAAGACCATGGTCTCCCACAGGGGCGTGTCCCACTGGACCTTGAAGTGGAACAGCAGCAGCGCCGCGACCATCAGAGCGGTGCCGATGATCGGGAAGATCTTGTAGCGTCCGGTCTTCGCGGTGAGCTGACCGGCCACGACCGAGGCGATGATCATGCCGAGCATCAGCGGCAGCATTTCGAGGCCCGACCGGGTGGGACTGGCGCCCTTCACGATCTGCAGGTACTGCGGGATCATCAGCATCCCGCCGAACATGCCCGCGCCGATGAGCACGGACAGCAGACTGGTCTTGCTGAAGATCGAGTTGCGGAACAGGCGCATCGGGATCAGCGCGTCGTCGCCCATCCGGAGCTCGACGAGGATCCAGGCGATGATGCCCACCACGCCGACGCCGTAGCAGACCAGCGAGTTCGTGGAACCCCAGCCCCACTCACGGCCCTGCTCGGCGACGAGCAGCAGCGGCACCACGCCGATCGCGATGGTGACCGCGCCCCACCAGTCGATACGGCGGAATCGGCGGACGTGCGGGATGTTGAGGACCTTCGCGACGACGAACAGCGCGATGATCCCGATCGGGACGTTCACCAGGAACACCCAGCGCCAGCCGGTGACGCCCAGGATGCTGTGCTGGCCGGCCAGGAAGCCGCCGATCAGCGGTCCGGCGACACTGGAGGTGGCGAAGGTCGCCAGCATGTAGCCCTGATAGCGGGCCCGTTCGCGGGGCGGCACGATGTCGCCGATGATCGCGAGGGCCAGTGACATCAGACCACCGGCGCCGATGCCCTGCAGGGCACGGAAGGACGCCAGCTCGGTCATCGACGTCGAGAAGGTGCACAGCACCGAGCCGATGATGAAAACAGTGATCGCGGTCAGGAAGTACGGCTTACGTCCATGCAGGTCGGACAGCTTGCCGTACAGCGGTGTGGCGATCGTCGAAGTGATCAGGTAGGCCGTCGTCGCCCACGCCTGCTGGCTCAGGCCGTGCAGGTCGTCCGCGATGGTGCGGATCGAGGTCGAGACGATGGTCTGGTCGAGCGCGGCCAGGAACATGCCCAGCATGAGGCCGCTCAGGATGGTCAGGATCTGCCGGTGGCTCAGGCCGCCCGGGCTGTTGGGTATCGCTTTGGTCTGGGTGTCTCCGCGTGGCGCGGACACGGCCTCACTCATGCTTGTTTTGCTCCCTGCTTCGCCGCTGCTTCGGAGTGGTTTCCCGAGCAGTGACGTGCGTGTTCATGCTCTGCCAGGTCGTCGTTGAGGCGTGCCATCAGCCGGATGAGCTGGTACCGGTCCTCCGGTGGCCAGGGCCTGAGGAGATCCGCCAGCTCCGCGTCGCGCTGCCGCCGGTACGCCTCGAACGCCGCGTGCCCGGCCTCGGTCGCGTGCAGCAGCGCACCACGCCGGTCCTCCGGGTCCGGGCGCCGGGCGATCAGGCCGTTCTCCACCATCGACCGCACCTGCCGACTGACAGTCGAAAGGTCCAGGAAGGTGTCCGTGGCCAGGTCGGTGGCTCGCCGTTCGCCGTCGAGCACCAGTCGCGCGAGGAGCAGCCGCTCACCGGCACCCTGCTCGAACTTGGCCCGGCGTCTGTGGGCTGTGAGCAGTCGGGAGAACCGTACGATCTGGCTCCCGAGTCCGGCTGCGGCCTCCTCGGCACTGGCGTCTCCGGTGACCGGAATCGCCTCTGCTGGGCGGTCATGGACCGTCCCCTTGTCCATGCCTCCCGCCTCCATGTTCTTATTGTTGCTTGTATCGAGCAAGTTATTGTAGCGGCCCTGGACCCGTGCTGGAACACGGCCCTCGCGAGGAGTACGCCGACTCGCCCTGCGTATCGGTGCCGTACGGCCATCCTGGGCGGCGCCGCCGACAGACCGCCGACAGCGCACCGACAGGCCGCCGGCGCTAGCACTGAAGCGGCATCAGCAGGGCGCCGGCGGCATCCGCAGGGTCCAGGTGGTGGTGGGACCGACGGCCAGTGGGCGCGCGGCGAGGACCGGGGCGGTCACGGGATGAGGGCGGTCACGGGATGTCGAGCAGAACCCGCCCGACCACGCCTTGTTCAAGCGCGGCGTGGGCGTCAGCGGTGCGCTCCAGCGCGAAGCGGTGCAGCGGCATTCCGGCCTCCTCGCCCACGCGCAGGGCGCCCGCGTCCACGGCCGCCGCGACATCGGTGAGTGCCTGCTGCTTCGCGGCGGGCGGCACCGTGTAGACGAAAACACTCTGCCAGCGCAGATTCGCCGCCAGCGAGGAGAGCACCGGGACGGAGAGCTGCTCGTCCTCGCCGCCCGAGTAGTAGGCCACCACAGCACCCTGGGCGGCTACCGCGATGTCGAGAGCGGCGTTGGCGCCCGGTGCGACCTCCACGACGATGTCGACACCCTCGGGGGCGAAGGCGAGGATCTCCGCGGTGGCGTCCTGGGTGCGGTAGTCGACCACCTGGTGGGCACCTGCCGCGCGCGCCAGCGCTGCCTTGGCAGGGCTGCTGACCGTGGTGATCACACGCGCCCCGGCCCAGCGGGCGAGCTGAACGGCCGCGTTGCCGACCGCGCCGGCACCGCCCGCCACCAGCACCGTCGCGCCCCGCAGGGTGCCGGGCGCGATACGCCCCGGCCCGCCGTCATGCACGGTCAGCGCGCGATGGGCGGTCAGGGCGGGGATGCCCAGGGCCGCGCCGAGCTCGAACGGGGCGTGGTCGGGCAGGGCGACGGCATGCCGGTCGGGCACGAGCGTGTACTGCTGTGCCGTTCCCCAGGGCCGCTCCCACGCGGCCTCCCAGATCCACACCCGCTGCCCGACCCGAGCCGGGTCGACCTGCGGACCGACGGCGTCGATCACCCCGGCACCGTCCTGGTGGGGCACCTGCTCGTTCACGCCCGGCGGCAGCGCGCGTCTGCGGCTGCGCCAGTCGGTGGGGTTGATGCCCGAGACGCGCACACGGACCCGTACCTCACCCGGGCCGGGCTCGGGAACCGGACGCTCGACGAGCTGCAGGACCTCGGGTCCGCCGGCAGCCGTCCGGATGACGGACTTCATCTGTCACCTTTCTTCGCCCGCCCCTGGGGAAGCTGTCGCACGGGGAGAACGCGTTCTGTGTGGGGCACCTTCTGAACCGCCTTACGGCGCACGGTATTCCGGGAGCCTCGGAGAGCCCCGGGACAAGGAGACGAGCGGGGCGGCCTCCCGGCCCGGACCTGAACGAAAAGTCCCGGCGGCCCCTCGACCCTGCCTCTACGCTGCCGAGCATGACAGTGAACCCCGTGGAACTGGTGATCTTCGACTGTGACGGTGTGCTCGTGGACAGCGAACGAATATGCATCAAAGTAGACGCGATGATCATGGCCGACCTGGGGTGCGACTTCACCGAGGCGGAGATCATCGAGCGATTCGTGGGTTCGTCCACGGAGGTCTACACGGCTGCTGTGGAGGAGCGGCTCGGACGACGGATGGAGAAGGACTGGCAGCTGCGGTACGAGCATCTGTACCAGGCGGCGTTCGCGGCCGAACTGACTGCTGTCGACGGTATCGCGGAGGTCCTGGAGGGCCTGACCACGCCCCGGTGCGTCGCGTCCAACGGCGATCACGAGGGCATCCGGCGGAACCTGGAGACCGTCGCGCTGACCGACCACTTCAAGGGACGCATCTTCAGCGCCGACGATGTCCCCAGGGGCAAGCCGGCGCCCGACCTCTTTCTGCACGCGGCCCGCTCCATGGGTGTGGACCCCGGGCGGTGCGTGGTGATCGAGGACAGCCCGTACGGAGTCCAGGCCGCCCGAGCCGCCGGAATGCGGGCCTTCGGCTACTGCGGCGGCCTGACGCCGGCCTCCCGGCTGGAGGGGCCGGGCACGGTCGTCTTCGACGACATGCGCGGACTGCCGGAACTGCTGACGGCCGCTGCCCGGTGAGCCGGTAACCCGGGCGGCCGGTTGGCCGGGGCAGGACCTTCCCGGCCAACCGCAACTCCGACCTGGCGTGCAGTCAGCGCAGTCAACGCAGCCAACGCGGTCAACGCAGGCGCGCAGTCGCGACGTGGACCAAGAACGTGCACGGAACCTGCCCGTCCGGCGTCGTCATCTCCCGCACCTCGGCGAAGAAGGCTGCCCGCAGGCGCTCCACGGCGGCCCGGTCCAGGGGGCCAAGGTCGTAAAGGCCGGACACGGAGTCCCACACCTGCTCCACCGGACCACTCAGATCGATGGGAACGGTCTCCCAGTCCACCGCTGCGAAGCCGGCCGGCCCGAGGATTTCGTCGAGCCCGTCCCGACTGCGCGTCCGCCGGTCTCCCAGCGGCGGAACGCGCCGCGATGCGGGCAGTTCCCGTACCGCGGACCGCAGCAGCCCGATGAAGCGCTCGTAGGCTTCGCCGCCGAGAGCGCCCCGCCCCAGCACACATGCCAGCACGCCTCCGGGAGACAGCACGCGGGCGACCTCGGCCACGACCTCTTCGATCTCGCCCATCAGCATCAGCGCCATATGGGAGACGCAGGCATCGAAGGTGCCGTCGGCGAAGGGGAGTTTCTGGGCCCGGCCCTCCTGGAGCCTCGCCCCGGACAGCGCCGGCCGGCGCCGTGCCAGCGCCAGTGCCTGCGGGGACAGATCCACCCCGGCCAGCTGTCGCCCCTCGGTCCTGGCCAGGAGTTCCAGCAGCGGACCATCGCCACAGCCGAGGTCCAGTACGCGCCTGCTGCCGGCCACCCGGTCGCACAGGATCTCGTAACTTGACCGGCCGTCCGGAGCCCGGCCGCCGCCGAACGCCTCGGCGGTAACCGCCGGGTGCTCGGCATGGAAGGCCTTCAGGAATGCTTCCTGCGTTGCGGTAGTCGTCACCGGCCCAACCTACGGCGCACCCCGCCCATATGACCGTCCCTCAGCATGACTGTCCTCAGTGCAGTAGGTGAGGGCCGCCCGGCGCTGAGGACGGTGGGGGCGGGGGAGCGGGGTGCGGTGGTTCAGGGGCGGCGGGCGGCCCACACCGTGCGCTCGGTGCGTACCGTCAGGTCGTCGCGGCGCAGGATGCTGTGCGGGCTGTCGGTGTCGAGCAGTTGGTCGAGAGCGGTGAGGTCTTCGGCTGTCAGCGCCTGGGCGACCCCGCCCCGTATGCGGGTCAGGCTGCCGAGTGCGTAGCGGCCGACGGCCTCGGTGTGGGGCGGGCCCATGTTGACGGTGATGACGCGTTCGCCCTCGACGGTGAAGCCCGCGGCGGTCAGTTTGGGTCCCCAGTCGGCGCCGCGGTGGGGCACCTGTTCGGCATGGTGGCGGTCGAGTGCGGCGTGGCAGCGTTCTTCGAGTCCGGGACGGTCTGCCGGTGCGTCCTCGGGCAGGAAGCGCGGGAAGCCCGCCAGTTCGACGACGGCGAACAGCCCTTCGGGAGCAAGCGTGTTGTGGACCTGGCGCAGGGTGCGGTCGGGGTCGGCCATGTGGTGCATGGAGGCCGATGCCCAGACCAGTTCGGGAGTGCCGAGCTCTGGCCAGACCCCGTCGAGGTCGGCCTGAACGGTGCGCACCCGGTCGGCGAGACCCGCTGCCTCGGCCTTGTGCCGCAGGCGTTGCAGGTGGTCGGCCGAGGTGTCGACCGCGGTCACCTCGGCCCGGGGGAAGCGCTTGAGCAGGGCGAGGGTGCCGGCCCCGGTGCCGCAGCCCAGATCCACGATGTGGCGGGGGTCGGCCGCGACGGGCAGCCAGGCGGTGATGGCAGCGATGTGTTCGGCGAGCACCTCGGCGTCCAGGTCGAGGAGCTCCGCCTGGCCGTCGGTGTCGTGCTCCGGTCCGTGGGCCGGGTGGGCGCCGTGGTCGTGCGCCGCGTGCGGGGAGGGGTGTGTCATGGCGCCCACGCTACGAGGATCACGAGGGTGTGGCCCGGTCGCTTTCCGGAAGAGCAAGAGGGTGGGCGCTTTCCGTGCCGGCCGCGCAAGCAGCCGGCGGCCTGAGTGGAAAGGCGTCGCAGGGCGGAGCCGCCGGGGGCCACCGGGCACGGCGGGGATCAGCGCGACGGGCTGTCCGGGCTCCCGGTGCTGTCGTCGTTGCGCTGGTGGCTGCGGCGGGCGTCGCGGTCGAAGATGCCCAGCAGCTCGCACGGCCCGCCTTCGGCACCGATGGCGTGCGGGACCATCGTGGGGAACTCGGCGGCCTGGTTGGTCTCCACCCGGAAGCGCCGGTTGCCCAGAAGCAGGACGGCGGTGCCGGAGAGGACGACGAGCCATTCGCGGCCCGGGTGGGCGCGCATACGTGAGGGGCTGTCGGGCGGTGGGTCCGTCATGCGCTGGCGTACGACGGTCATGCCCGGGTCCGCCCGGACGGACCAGCGCATCAGCTGGTGGGCGGAGTCGATCACCGGGCTGGAGATGACGTCGTCCGTGGCCGTCTCGACCAGTTGGTCGAGCGTGGTGTCCAGCGCGCGGGCGAGGGTGACGAGCTGGTCCAGAGCGAGGCGGCGCCGACCGTTCTCGATCCGGCTGAGCGTGGAGGGGCTGAGCCGGGCGCGGGTGGCCAGCTCGTCCAGAGACCAGCCCTGCGCCACGCGCAGAGCGCGGATCCGTTTGCGTACGAGGCTGTCGAACTCCCCATCGCCTTGCGTCATGGGCAACATCGTATGCCGTATGCGCAAAGCCCACAGAACTGTCGGCACCACCGCCCCGTGACGCCGTCGTCACCCGTCGGGTCGGGAGGTTCCCGGGAGGCTCTAGGGTGCTGGAATGCCGTCGTACAGCATTGGCCAGGCAGCGGGACTGCTCGGTGTGAGTCCTGAGACCGTCCGTCGCTGGGCCGACGGGGGGCAGATCGCCATGGACCGGGACGGCTCGGGGAACCGCGTCATCGACGGGGTGAGCCTCGCGGCCTTCGCCAAGGGGCGGGCCGAGGGTCTGCATCCGGTGCCGGGGGAGGTCCACACCTCCGTACGGAACTCCTTCGCCGGGATCGTCACCCGGGTCGTCGTGGACGACGTGGTCGCCCAGGTCGAGATCCAGTCCGGGCCGCACCGGCTGGTCTCCCTGGTGAGCCGGGAGGCCGTCGACGAGCTGGGGATCGTGGTCGGGGTGACCGCGACGGCGCGGGTGAAGTCGACGAACGTTCATATCGACAGGCAGTAGTCGGCTCGACAGGCGGTAGTCAGTCCCGGCGGTCAGCGGGCGAGGCGGGCGAGGCGGGGGAAGAGGACTTCGGCGCTGCCGCGGTTGACCGCCTCGGCCTGGCCGGGGGTGAAGTCCCGGTAGGTCTCCAGGAAGTGGTTGTAGTAGCTGCCGGCGTTCTGCGGGGCGAAGGGCCAGTCGCTTCCGTAGAGGACGTGACCGGGCTCGGCGAAGGCGAGCAGTGCGGGCAGGGCGCTGGGGCTGGCGGCCAGCGCGGTGTCGAAGTAGAACCGCTTGAGGTCGCGGATGATGTCCTCGTCGTTGCGGCCGGTGTCGACCACGGTCGAGGTCAGGCCGGAGAACCGGTAGGCCGCGTAGGGCAGGAAGCCGCCGCCGTGCGACAGGATGACCTTGACCTTCGGGTACCGGCTCATGACACCGTTCAGCACCATGTTCAGAGCGGTGCGGGTGGTGTCGAAGACGTAGTCGGCCAGCGGGGCCGGGGTTCCGGGAAGCAGCGCCATCGGAGGCTGCGCCGGGTGGATGAACACGACCGCCTCGCGCCGGTCCAGCTCGGCCCAGAGCGGCTCGAAGCCGGGATCGCCGAGGTAGCGGCCCTGGGTGTTGGACATGAGCACCACACCGTCGGCACCCAGGGTGTCCAGTGCGTAGGCGGTCTCTTCCAGCGCGCCATCCACGTCCGGCAGCGGGATGGAGGCGAAGGAGCCGATCCGGTCGGGGTGGTCCCTGACCATTTCGGCGCCGTACTCGTTGACGGCGCGGGCCAGGGCGCGGACCCCGGCCACGTCGTCGTCGAGGCGGACACCGGGCGCGGTGACCGAGAGGACGCCGGTGGCTATGCCCTGCTCGTCCATCATCGTGATCGCGTCGGCCGCGCTCCAGGCCGGGATGGCCCAGCCGCCGGAGTCCATGCCGCGGGTTTCCAGGGCCTTCGCCCAGACCGGCGGAACGATGTGCTGGTGGACGTCTATGCGTGCCGGGAAGCTCATTTCTTCTGCTCTCCTAACACTTAGCGTGCTAACGAATTCATTTAGTACGCTAACGGTCATGGTGGGAAGAAGCAAGCGCGCCCCGGACGAGGGCGCCGAATCGAACGCACCCGACACATCGGATGCAGGCGTGGACGAGCTGGCGCAGGCCGCGGACGCGCTCTTCTACGCGATGCGCCGCGCCCGCTCGGTGGCCGGTCAGGCGGGCTCCGGTCTGTCCCTCGCCCAACTGGCCCTCCTCGACCCGCTGGCGACGGCAGGGGAGCTCACGGTCGGGCAACTGGCCGCCGCGGCCGACGTCAGCGTCCCCACCGCCACCCGGATGCTTCAGCAGCTGGAGAGCAAGGGCAGCGTGACCCGTCGGCGCTCGGCCACCGATGAGCGCCGGGTTCTGGTCGGCCTCACCGATGACGGCGCCCACCAGCTCGGCGCCGTACGCGAGCGACTGCGCGAACGCCAGACCCGCACCCTGACCCAGTTCCCGCCCGCTGAACGCACGCAGCTCGCCCGCCAGTTGCACCGACTGGCCGACGCCATCGCCGCCCTGGACGCCTGAGCGCCCCGGTGGGCGGCAGCCGGTCTGTGGCCGGCGGTCCGTCAGCGGCGGTTCGTCAGCGGCACTTCAGCGCGGCGTGCAGATCGAGTTTGTCGTCCAGGCTGGAGAGCCCGCGGCCGGTCAGGGACTCCACGCGCTGGATGCGGTAGTGCACTGTGTTGACGTGCAGATGCAGGGCCTCCGCGGTGCGGGTCCAGGAGCAGTTGTGGTCGAGGAAGGCCTCCAGTGTTTCCAGGAGCACGCGGTGCGAACTGCTGGAGCTGTCGGACAGGGGGCCCAGGGCGTTGGCGCTGAAGGCCGTGCGTACGTCGGTGGGGATGCCCGCCAGCAGCGCGTCCAGTGAGGTGAGGTCGTCGACCGCGGTGACCCGGTCGGCTCCGGCGGCTGTGGTGGCGGCCGCTGCCAGGGCGTAACGCGCCTGCCCGAGCGCGGAGTTGAGGCCGCTGGGTCCTGGAGTGCTGTCGCTGATACCGGCGTGCAGCGGTGTCGCCGGGGCGCAGTCGTGCAGCAGCGACCACGCCTGGTCGACCGCGGGCCGCCCGGCGGCGCGGTGGTGGCTGTCCTGGCTGTCCTGGCCGGTGTGCAGGACGGCCGCCGCCGTGCCGCCGGGCCGCAGCCCCACCGCGAACGGACCGGCCGCGGCGTGGCTCAGTGCCTCCGTGAGCGCGGCCCGCGCGCCCGTCCCCTCGTTCTGCTGCGATCCGCAGGCCCCCAGTGCGGCGACGAGCACCCGGTAGTGGCCGTGCGCGGGGAGGCCGCAGGCGGTCAGCGCGGAGTCCAGAGCCGTCGCGTCGGCCACCGGGGAGTCGACCAGGGCCAGCAGTTCGTCGGCTGCCCGCCGCTCCGCCGCCCGGCGGCGGTCGAGGGCGTGGCGGTACTGGGCCATCACGTCGGCGATCTCGTGGAGTACGCGGGGCGGGGCCTCCGCCGGGTCGGGGAGGTAGAGGTACCAGGTGTCGTAGGGACCCGAGTCCGCCTCGATGCGCAGGGCGACCCGGGTGGTGTCCCGTGCGGTGTCCCTCAGCAGTGCGGCGGCCCGCTGTACGGGCAGTTTGGGGGCGGACGGCGTACGGCCGAGGGTGCGGCCCCCGGCCGCCAGCAGGTAGCAGGGCAGCCGGCCGAGATGGGCGAAGGCGCGGTCCAGGAGTTCGGCGGCGCCCGCGCCGTCCGCGAGCAGCCGGGCGAGCTCCGTCCGGACGTTGGCGGGCAGCGCGTAGTGGTGGGCCGGGCGGCGGCTGAGGTCGCCCCACTGGCGCAGATAGACCGCCTCGGTGATGGCGCGGAAGCTCGTCTGCGCGGGCACGGAGAGCAGGGGGACACCGTGTTCGCGGCAGGAGTCGACCAGGACGGCGGGGACGGTGCCGTGGGTCTCCTCGCCCGCGAGGAGCGCCGTCGCCCCGGCCGAGCGGAGCGCCGAGACGAAGTGGTCGGTCTTCGCCGGGCTGTCGCCGGGGCTCCACCAGACCAGCCCGCTCAGCACGATCTCGCCCTGCTGGAGGAAGCGCGCCGGGTCCTCCAGATCCGTGGCGGTGACACCGCTGATCTCCCGGGTGAGGAGCGGGTGCTCCCCCCAGAGCAGGGCCAGATCGAGCGATTCGAGCTGGAGAAGTTGTTCGACGTGCATGCTCTGGCTCCTTGTGCGGCGCCCGACCTGAAGATCCGGCATCTCACATTCACTAGGCGAGTGCGAGTGGAGCCATCGTAAATGCCAGGGCGCCGTGCCGGAATGCCTCTTGGTTGATCGTCCAACCATCGTGCTGGGGACTCGGCGGATTTCCGTGGCTGAAACCAGTCGTGCCGGACCGTGGCGCGTTGCTTCACTGACGGAGTACGTGCCGGTACGTGCCAACGGTGCAGGCGCTGGACGGAGCTTCGGCGGCCCGGGAAGCGGAAACCCCGAGCGGCACGACCGGGCACGACCGGGCACGACCGGGCACGAACCGGCAGCACGGAGAACCCGGAGAAGGAAACCCGAGAAGGAAAAGGGGGAGCGGTATGGATCTCAATACGGTGGCCGAGGTGTGCGACGCGCGCACCGGACCGGCCTGGCGCCCCGGCGACTACTGGCTGGGCGGCGGCACCTACCTCTTCTCCGAGCCCCAGCCCCGGCTGCGGCGGCTGATCGATCTCAGCCGGATGGGCTGGGAGCCGCTGAAGGAGCTGCCGAACGGTGATCTGGAGATCGCGGCGACCTGCACGATCGCGCAGCTCTCCCGGTTCGGTAAGGCCTGGTCGGCCCCCGCGGCGCCGCTCGTCGAGCAGTGCTGCCGGGCGTTCCTCGCCTCGTTCAAGATCTGGAACATGGCGACCCTCGGCGGGAACCTCTGCAACGGTCTGCCGGCCGGCCCGATGATCTCGCTCACCGCCGGTCTCGACGGCGTCTGCCTGCTCAGGGCGCAGGACGGATCGCTGCGCCGCCTGCCGGTCACGGACTTCATCATCGGCGCCGGGGAAAAGAACCTGGGCCAGGGGGAGTTGCTCCGCTCGGTCACCCTGCCCGCCCGCGCCCTCGCCTCCCGTACGGCGTTCCGTCAGGCGTCGCTCTACGGGCTCGGCCGCTCCGGCGCGCTGATCGTCGGCGCGCTCGACCCGCTGGACGGCTCACTGGCCATCACAGTCACGGCCTCGACCGTACGGCCGTTCCGGTTCTGGTTCCCGCTGCCGCCGACGGCGGCCCAGCTACGCGCGGAGATCCTGCGGAAAGTCCAGGACGACGACTGGTTCGACGACATCCACGGACTCCCCGAGTGGCGCCGCCACATGGCGCTGCGTCTCGCCGAGGAGATCCGTTCCGAACTCACCGGGGGCGGTGCGCGATGACCTACGAGATCGAAGTGAACAAGAAGCGGTTCGATGCGGAGCCCCGTCCCGGCCAGTGTCTGCGTACCTATCTGCGGGACCGCGGCTGGTTCGGTGTGAAGAAGGGGTGCGACGCGGGGGACTGCGGGGCGTGCACCGTGCATGTGGACGGCGAGCCCGTGCACAGCTGCCTCTACCCCGCCGTACGGGCCGAAGGCCGTTCGGTCACCACGGTGGAGGGGCTGGCCGGGGACGGCGAACTCCACCCCGTACAGCAGAAGTTCCTCGACGCACAGGGCTTCCAGTGCGGATTCTGCACCGCCGGGTTCCTGATGACCACCGCTGCGCTCGACGAGGACCAGCTGACCGACCTGCCCAGGGCGCTCAAGGGAAACCTGTGCCGCTGCACGGGCTACCGGGCGATCGAGGACTCGATCCGGGGGGTCAAGCACGCGGAGGCGCCCTGCGCGGGCAAGGCCGTCGGCCGCAGCCTGCCCGCCCCCGCGGGGCCGCAGGTGGTCACCGGCACCGCGCGCTACACCTTCGACATCGAGGTGCCGGGGCTGCTGCACATGAAGCTGCTGCGCTCCCCGCACGCGCACGCCCGCATCGTCTCCATCGATACGTCGGCCGCACTGCGGGTGCCCGGCGTGCACACCGTCCTGACCCACTACGACGCGCCGGAGCGGCTGTACTCGACGGCGCGCCACGAACACCCCGAGGAGGACCCGGACGACACCCGGCTGCTCGACGACACCGTGCGCTACGTCGGCCAGCGCGTCGCCGCGGTCGTCGCCGACAGCGAGGGGGCCGCCGAGGAGGGGTGCCGCCGGATCGAGGTCGTCTACGACGTACTGCCTGCCGTGTTCGATCCGGAGGAGGCGATGCTGCCGGGCGCCCCCGTGGTCCACGCCAAGGACGCGAAGCAGGCCCGTATCTCCCGCCCGCAGGACAACGTCGTCGGTGAGGCGCACGGGGAGATCGGCGACGTCGAGGCCGGGTTCGCCGAGGCAGATGTGGTGTACGAGCAGGACTTCCGCACGCAGCGGGTGCAGCACGCCAGCCTGGAGACGCACGGAGCGGTCGCCTGGTTCGAGCCCATGGAGGAGGGCGCGGGCGGCGAGACGGGCTCCGCAGTAGGGGTCGACCGGGTGAGCAGGTCCGGCGAAACGGAGGAAGCCGGCCGCGCCGACAACAGCGAGGCCGCCAACACCGAGGCCGACAACAGCGGGGCCCACAACGCCGAGAGGGAAGCCGAGGGGGGCGGGACCGCCGGCCGCACCGAAGGGATTCCCGCTCCGCCCGACGGACAGCGGCTGGTCGTACGGACGAGCAGCCAGACCCCGTTCCTGACCCGGCGCGCGCTCTGTGTCCTGTTCGAACTTCCGCTGGAGAAGGTACGCGTGGTGGCGGGCCGGGTCGGCGGCGGATTCGGCGGCAAGCAGGAGATGATCGTCGAGGACATCGTCGCGCTCGCCGTGATGCGGACGGGCTGCCCGGTCAAGCTGGAGTACACCCGGGCCGAGCAGTTCTTCGGCGCCACCACCCGCCATCCGTTCCGTATCCGCATCAAGGCCGGTGCCCGGCGCGACGGCACGCTCACCGCGCTCCAGCTGCGGGTGGTCTCCAACACGGGGGCGTACGGGAACCACGGCCCGGCCGTGATGTTCCACGCCTGCGGGGAGTCCCTGTCGGTGTACCGCTGCCCCAACAAGAAGGCGGACGGCTACTCGGTCTACACCCATGCCGTTCCGGCGGGCGCGTTCCGGGGGTACGGGCTCGGGCAGGTCGTCTTCGGTATGGAGTCCGTGCTCGACGAGCTGGCCAGGCGGCTGGACATGGACCCGATGGAGCTGAAGGCGCGCAACATCATCAAGGCGGGCGAGCCCATGATCACCGCCGACGGCGAGGAGGAGGACCTGCACATCGCGAGCTACGGGCTCGACCAGTGCCTCGGTATCGTCCGCGCGGCACAGAAGCAGGAGAAGGAGAGGGAGAGGGAGAGGGAGAGGGAGCAGGCGAAGGCGGGGGGCGGCCCGCAGGACTCGCCGCCGGGCGGTTCCGTGCCCGACGGGTGGCTCGTCGGCGAGGGCTCGGCCCTTTCGATGATCGCCACCGGGCCGCCCGGCGGTCATATCGCCGACGCGCGCGTCACGCTGCTCGCCGACGGCAGCTTCGATCTCGCCGTCGGTACGGCCGAGTTCGGCAACGGCACCACCACCGTGCACCGGCAGGTCGCCGCGGGCGAACTCGGCACCACCGTCGACCGGATCACCATCCGCCAGTCGGACACGGATGTGGTGCGCCACGACACGGGCGCTTTCGGCTCGACCGGCACCGTGGTGGCGGGCAAGGCGACCCTGCGGGCATCACAGGCGCTCGCTGCGTCACTGCTGACCTTCGCGGCCGCCCATCTCGGGGTGGTCAAGGAGGACTGCCGGCTGGTCGAGGAAGCCGTCGAGTGCGGCGAACGCCGCCTGCTGCTCAAGGAGTTGTACGCCGCCGCGCAGGCCGCGGGCCAGGAACTCGCCGAGGACGGCCACTTCGGCGGCACGCCCCGCTCGGTGGCCTTCAACGCCCAGTGGTTCAAGATCGCCGTCGACCCGGGCAGCGGAGAGATCCGCATCCTGCGCAGTGTGCACGCGGCGGACGCCGGCAAGGTGATGAACCCGATGCAGTGCCGCGGCCAGGTCGAGGGAGGAGTGGCCCAGGCGCTGGGTGCCACGCTCTTCGAGAACGTACGGCTCGGAGACCGCGGCCAGGTCACCACGCCTGCCTTCCGTATGTACCGGCTGCCCGCCTTCGCCGATGTGCCCCGTACCGAGGTGCACTTCATGGAGACCGATGACGCGATCGGCCCGCTGGGCGCGAAGTCCATGAGCGAGAGCCCGTTCAACCCGGTCGCCCCGGCCCTGGCGAACGCGCTGCGGGACGCCACCGGCATCCGCTTTACCGAACTCCCGGTCACCCGCGACCTCGTATGGCGTGCCATGGACCGGCGGGCGCGGGGCCTGGATGGGTAGCGCCACCCCGCCAGGAATCTCGCGTATGCCGCCATTCCCAGCCCCTTTCACTCCTATCAGCGAGCTTTCTGGGCCGAATCGACCTGCATATGTGGTTCAGGCTCCGGTGCGGTGGGCATCATGGGCTCCAGGCAACGGCGGACGCCGAGCGGCCCGCCTGGAGGGGGAACCCCATGAGTGGAATCAGCGCACCGTCCCGTTCCGTCCGTGCCGCCTCCCTGGCGCCCAAGAGCCTTGTGCTCAAGGGCGAGTTGGTCCGGCCGGCAGCGCTGACGGTGGCGGATCTGCGGGCCCGCTGGGGGCAGCGCCGGGCGGATGTGGTCTTCGACTGCGCCAAGAACGGCCCGCAGCACCACACCTTCGAAGGGCCGCTGCTGCGCGACGTCGTCGGCGACGCGCAGCCTGCCTTCGACCCGGCGCGGCGCAAGGACCGCTCCCGCTTCCTGCTGGCCGTCACCGGCGGGGACGGGCACCGTACGGTGCTGTCCTGGGCGGAGATCGACGCGGACTTCGCCGGCTCGCCGATCCTGCTGGCCACCGCCATGGACGGGCGCGGCCTGGACATGGCGGGCAGTCAGCTGGTGGTCCCTTCCGACCGCTGCGGCGCGCGCTACATCAGCTCGATCACGAGTGTCTGGGTCGGCACCTTCGCGTTTGCCGGGCTGTAGCCGTAGTCGCTACAGCCGTAGCCGTAGCCGTAGTCGCCGCAGCTACAGCTGTGTCCGTAGCTGCCGCCGTCAGGCCGTGGCGAGGGAGACCTCGGTGGACTTGATGAGTGCGACGACGGACGAGCCCGGCGCGAGACCGAGTTCGGCGGCCGACTCCTTCGTGATGGCCGCCGTCAGCTCGGCTCCCTCGACGGCGACCTTGACGCTCGCCATGGCTCCGCCCGTCGCGACGTCGGTGACCGTGCCCGCAAGCCGGTTGCGGATGCTCAGCCCGGTGACCGTGCCGGTCGCCAGGGAGATCTCGGTGGACTTGATCAGGGCCCGTACGGCGACCCCCTCGGCGATGCCCAGTTCCCGCGCGGCCTCCAGGGTGATCGCGGCGGTGACCTCCTGGCCGCCGCCGAGGCGCACCTTGACGGTCGCCATGACCGCTCCGTCGGTGACGCCGGTAACGGTGCCGGGGAGCTGGTTGCGGATGCTCAGAGACATGGAGGAACCTCGCACGCAGAGTGGGATGTCGGATTTGCAATATTACGTCCCTTGTCTCCCGCTCGCGCTCCCCTGCGTACTCCCTGTCGCCGAACGGTGCTTCGGGTCTTCCTCCAAGTGCTGCGGCATCTGCCATATAGCTTCGCCTGATGAATTGCAAATGCGAGCCAACTCGGCATATCTTTCCGCATATGCAGTCCTACACGATCGGCCAGGCGGCTCGTCTGCTCGGCGTCAGCCCCGACACCGCTCGTCGTTGGGCCGATGCCGGCAGGGTCGCGACCCACCGCGATGAAGCCGGCCGCCGACTTGTCGACGGACGCGATCTCGCCGCCTTCTCGATCGAGATCGGGCAGAACGCCGCAGGCGAGGACGGTGATTCCTACACCTCCGCGCGCAACGCCTTCCCGGGCATCGTCACCGCCGTGAAACTCGGCGATGTGGCAGCCCAGGTGGAAATCCAGGCCGGCCCGCACCGGCTGGTCTCCCTCCTCACCAGGGAGGCCGTCGAGGAACTCGGCCTGGAGGTCGGCATGCAGGCCACCGCCCGCGTCAAGTCGACCAGTGTGCACATCGACAGGACCTGAGCCCCGTGCCGGCTCAGGTGCCCGCTCCCGCAACCAGCTCCCCAACGCAGCGGCGTCGCCCTTCTCCGAACCCTCGGGAGCAACCCGAGCCGGGAGGGCCCCCATTCGGCGTGGCTCATCCCCATCCGCTCGGGCAGCAGCCCTGCCGCCCGTCCCTCAAGGAGTCCCACCCTCATGTCTCGCATCTTCACCCGCCGCCGTACCGCCACCGCGATCGTGACGGCGGCCCTGCTGCTGCCGCTGGCTGCCTGCGGCGGCAAGGACGACAGCAAGAAGGACACCGGCGCCAAGGCCGCTGCCTCCGGCACGCCGAAGGCCGACCTGACCGTCCTCGCGGCCTCCTCGCTGACCGATGTGTTCGGCACCGCGAAGAAGGTGTACGAGAAGGAGCACCCCGGCACGACGGTCAAGTACTCCTTCGCCGGCTCCCAGGACCTCGCCACCCAGGTGAAGCAGGGTGACCCGGCCGACGCGCTGGTCACGGCGGACACCAAGACCATGGACGGTCTGAAGTCCGAGGTCGGCAAGCCGGAGATCATCGCCAAGAACCGTCTGGTCATCGTCACCCGCAAGGGCAACCCGGACAAGGTCCACAGCCTGAAGGACCTCTCCAACAGCAAGCTGAAGGTCGTCCTCGCCGCGCCCCAGGTGCCCGTCGGCAACTACAGCAAGAAGGTGCTGGACGCGCAGAAGATCAAGGTGAAGCCGGTCTCGCAGGAGGTGAACGTCCGCGCCGTCCTGTCCAAGGTCGAGCTGGGCGAGGCCGACGCGGGCATCGTCTACAAGACGGACGCCGCCACCGCGCCCGGCAAGGTCGACACGGTCACCATCCCCGACGCGCAGAACGCCGTCGCCTCCTACCCGGCGGCGACCGTCAAGGGATCGAAGAACTCGGCCGCGGCTGCCGCGTTCGTCGCCTGGCTCGACACCCCCGAGGCGCAGAAGATCCTCCAGGGCGCGGGCTTCCAGAAGCCGTAGTGGAGCCGGAGTAGCGCCGTAGTACGCCCAACTCGGCCGTACGGGGCTGTCCTTGCCGCACAGACGGTGGACAGCCCCGTACGGATTCGCATCCGGCATCCCGATCACAGGCACCCCGATCACAGGAACCCCGATGAGAAGCATCCGCACCCGCGCCCGTAGACCGCGCACCGGCTCTCCCATAGCCCTCGCGGTGCCCGCGCTGATCGGGGTCGGGTTCCTGCTGATGCCCCTGATCGGCATTCTGGCGCGCACCTCATGGGGCGAGCTCGGTGCCAACCTGACCAGCCCGGACACGACTCAGGCGCTGCGGCTGTCGCTCGAGGTCTCCTTCTGTGCCCTGGGCGTCTCGCTGCTCCTGGGGGTGCCGCTGGCCTGGGTGCTCGCGCGGGTCGACTTTCCCGGTAAGGCGTTCGTACGCTCTCTCGTCCTGCTGCCGATGGTGCTGCCGCCCACCGTCGGGGGAGTGGCACTGCTGCTCGGGTTCGGCCGCCGGGGTGTGCTCGGTCCCTGGCTGGAGAACACCTTCGGTATCACGCTGCCCTTCCACACGTCGGGGGCGGTGGTCGCGGCGACCTTCGTGGCGATGCCGTTCCTGGTCATCAGCCTGGAGGGCACACTCGCCGGGCTGCGGCCCCGTTACGAGGAGACCGCGGCCTCGCTCGGTGCCTCGCCGGTCCGGGTGTTCCTCACCGTCACCCTGCCCATGGTCGCGCCGGGGCTGGCCGCGGGCGCCGCGCTGACCTGGGCGCGGGCGCTCGGTGAGTTCGGGGCGACCATCACCTTCGCCGGGAACCTCCCCGGTTCCACCCAGACGCTGCCGTTGCAGGTGTATCTCCTTCTGCAGGACTCACCCACGGCCGCAACATCCGTATCGCTCCTGCTTCTTGTCATCGCGATGGCCGTCCTGGTGGCCCTGCGCGGGCGCTGGACCGGCGGTACGTCCGCGCGCACCGGGAAGGCCGCCCGCCCCGCGGACGACACGGACGACACCGGCCGGCCGCTCCCAGGCTCCGGACCCGCCGACGCCGCGACCGGTGGCGCGCCGGGCGGCACGGACGGGGCCACTCCCCGACCCAACTCCCGGGCCCCGCAGGAACGCTGGCCGCTGCACGCGGTGGTCACCGGCTTCAACGAGCTGACGCTCGACGCGGAGCCGGGCACCACCATCGCGGTCGTCGGCCCCAACGGCGCGGGCAAGACCACCCTGCTGCGCGCCCTCCTGGGCCTGACCCCGCGCGCCCGCGCGGAGCTGCGTCTCGGTGACATCGACGTCAGCCCGCTGCCGCCGCACCGCCGGGGGGTGGCGTGGGTCCCGCAGGACGGCGCGCTCTTCCCGCACCTGAGCGCTCTCACCAACACCGCCTACGGCCTGCGCTCGCGCCGGGTGCCGCGCGCCGAGGCGCGCCGGGAGGCCGCCCAGTGGCTGGACCGGCTCGGCGTCGGGCATCTCGCCGCCCGCAAGCCCTCCCAGCTCTCCGGTGGCCAGGCCCAGCGCGTCGCACTCGCCAGGGCGCTCGCCGCCCGCCCCCGGCTGCTGCTTCTCGACGAGCCGCTCGCCGCGCTCGACCAGACCACCCGGGCCCATGTGCGGCACACCCTGCGCACGCATCTCAGTGACTTCGCCGGTGTCTGCCTGATCGTCACCCACGACCCGGTGGAGGCGGTCTCGCTGGCCGACCGGGTCCTCGTACTGGACGACGGCCGTACGCTCCAGGACGCCCCGCCCACCGAAGTCACCCTGCACCCGCGGTCGCCGTGGGTGGCCCGGATGCTCGGCCGCAACGCCTGGACCGGCACCGCGTCCGCGGACGGTCTGACTCTCACCGGCGGCGGACGGCTCGTCGTCGCCGACGGGCTCGCCGAGGGTGTCAGGGCGCTGGCGATCATCGCGCCCGAAGCCGTCTCCATCCACCGGGACAGGCCGTCGGGCAGCCCGCGCAACGTCTGGCCCGGCACCGTACGGGAGATCACATCGGCCGGCAGCAGGCTCCGCGTCCTCGTCACATCGGCCGAGGCACCCGACCTGGTGGCGGAGATCACTCCGCAGGCCGCACTCGAACTCGGCCTCGCGGACGGCGTACCGGTGTGGACCAGCGTCAAGGCCACCGAGATCACCCTGGTCGAGGTCTAGAGCCTTTGATCTGGTGGGGCGTCAGCTCGCGTTCTACGATCGTGGGCGAATGCGCGCGGGACGGTCCGGTCGTGGGGCATCCCGGGGCGGGGTAACGAGGGGGAGCACTCCATGTCCAGGACAGCGTTCCGGTTTCCTGCGCTGCAGCCGCACGACCCCGACAGCCTCGGGGACTTCCGGCTGGTGGCGCGGCTCGGTGAAGGGGGTATGGGGCAGGTCTTCCTCGCCCTCTCTCCCGGCGGGCAGCCGGCGGCCGTGAAGGTGATCCGCAGCGAATTCGCCCGGGACGCGGAGTTCGGGCAACGGTTCGCACGCGAGGTGGGGGCCGCGCAGAAGGTGCGCGGTGCGCATCTCGCACCGCTGCTGGACGCCGAACCCCGAGTGGAGCGGCCGTGGCTGGCCACGACCTACGTCGCCGGGCCGTCCCTGCGGGACCTGGTGGTCGAGCGCGGACCGCTTCCGGCTGGTCAGGTGATGCTGCTGGCCTGGGGCATCGCCCACGCCCTCGGCGACATCCACGCCGCGCACGTGGTCCACCGGGACCTCAAGCCCGCCAACATCATCCTGGACGAAAGCGGCCCGAAGGTCATCGACTTCGGCATCGTCAAATCCCTGGCGCAGTCGGTGACGCACAGCAGCCACTCCACCCGGATCGGCACGCCGCTGTACATGTCGCCCGAGCAGGCCGCGGGCCGCACCGTGGACGCGGCCTCCGACGTCTTCGCCCTCGGCTCCACCCTGTACTTCCTCGCTACTGGCCGTGAGGCCTTCGCGGCCGAGAACGAGTGGGCCGTTGCCCACCGCGTCGTCGCCGACACCCCGGACGTCTCCACCATCGCCCCACCGCTGGGCCGGCTGATCAGCGACTGCCTGCACAAGGAACCCGACCAGCGCCCGACACCGGTACGTGTCCGGCAGCGGTGCGAGGAAGAGCTGGGGGCCGCACTCGGTCCGGGCGCCTGGATGGGCATCACCGGCGCCCGTGAGGCAATCCGGCAGCGCACCAGCGCCTTGCGCACCCTCACCGCCCCGGACCGGGAAGCGGCCGTCGGTGCCTCCCGCGAGCAACCCGCCTCCGCCCGCGTCCCCGGCGCCGGCGAGGCCGGCAGCTCATCGGTCACGGTGCCCGTCCGGCCATCGCCCACCGTGCGGGCGCCGGAGACGCAGAGTCCGCCGAACCGGACGGGACCGGCCCCGGTGGGGCGCGTGATCGCCACACACGTGGCTGAGCTCCTGGTAGCGGTGGGGGTGCTCTTCTGGGCAAGCTCCCTGCCGTTCATGTCGGAGACCTGGAAGGAGAAGTCGTCCGGCAGCCAAGTGGCCCATGTGGTGGAGAGTTTCGACTGGCATCACCCGTGGCAGCCCGTTCTGAGCGGTATCCCCGGAGTGAATACGACCTGGCAAGTGATACCGGCCGGGTTCATCGGCACAGCGGTCAGCCTCGTCTGCGCTGCCCTGTTCCTGCTGAGGCTGGCCGACGACCGTGATCTCAGGAAGCGCGGGCTGGCAGCAGGCATGGCTTCCGGCGCCTGGACCCTCGTCGTCGCCTTCATCGGCCTGCTTCTGCTCGCGATGACACTCGGCCTGGAGGTCACGGACGACAACCCGGCCTACGCGGACCGCGGGGAGTACCTGGCAGGAGGATGGCTGCTGCTCCTGGTGAACGTGCTGATAGCCGACACGATCCGGCGCACACAGAAATACGTCGCGAGGCGGGCAGCGGACACCGCCTGACGCAGCGCGACCGAAGCTGTTCCGGCGCGGCCCGGCTTCCCGCCAGGACGCGGCCCGGCTTCCCGCCAAGAGAAGACCGCCACCATCTGCGTATCTGCGTATCTGCGTATCTGCGGGAGCGGGGGCCGGGGGTCCGGCCGGTTAGCATCGCCTGTGACTCCGATACCCGCACCCAAGGAGACGCCGATACGTCGGCGCATACTCGCCGACCTCACCCCGCTGCGCACATCCCCCGACTTCCGGCGGCTCTGGTTCGGCAACACCGTCTCCTGGGTCGGGCAGGGCATGACCGCCCTGGCGATCTCCCTCCAGGTCTACGACCTCACCCGCTCCAGCTTCTCCGTCGGTCTCGTCGGCCTCTTCTCGCTGGTGCCGCTGGTCGCGTTCGGCCTGTACGGCGGGGCCATCGCCGACACCCTCGACCGCCGCAAACTCGGGCTCTACAGCGCCCTCGGGTCCGCAGTCCTCTCGGTGGGGCTCTCGTCGGCCGCGTTCGCGGGCTTCCACCATGTCTGGTTCCTGTACGGCATCGTGGCACTCCAGTCCGTCTGCGCCGCGCTCAACGCCCCGGCCAGATCCGCGATGATCCCCCGGCTGCTGCCCGGCGACCAACTGCCCGCGGCCAACGCCCTGTCGTCGATGACCAGCACCTTCGGAACGCTGATCGGGCCGATGCTCGGCGGCCTCATCGTCGGCTTCTGGGGCTACCAGGCCGCGTATCTGATCGACGCCGTCTCCTTCGTCGCCGCCCTGTACGCGATGTGGCGGCTGCCCTCGATGCTCCCCGACCGGGCCGCCGGATCGAAGAGCCGCGCCTCGGTCCTGGACGGGCTGCGCTTCCTGGCCACCCGCCCCAACCTCCGGATGACGTTCTTCTCCGACTTCTGCGCCATGATCCTGGCCCAGCCGCGGGCGCTGTTCCCCGCGGTGGCCGTCCTCTGGTACGGGGGCGACGCCCGCACCACGGGGCTGCTGGTCGCGGCGCCCGCGGTGGGCGCACTGCTCGGCGGGGTCTTCTCCGGCTGGCTGGGCGGCATCCACCGGCACGGCCTCGCGATCGTGCTCGCGGTCGCCGGATGGGGGCTCGCCATCGCGGTGTTCGGCCTGACCAGGAACCTCTGGCTCGGCCTGTTCTTCCTCGCGCTGGCCGGTGCCGCGGACACCGTGTCCATGGTCTTCCGCAACACGATGATGCAGGTCGCGGCGCCGGACGAGATGCGCGGCAGGCTCCAGGGGGTCTTCATCGTGGTCGTGGCGGGCGGCCCGCGCCTGGGCGACTTCCTCGCGGGCTCGGCGGGCGACCTGGCCACCCCGACCGCTGCCGTGGTCGGTGGCGGTCTCGCCTGCGTCGCCGCGGTCACCCTGCTCGGCCTGACCCGGCGCGGCTTCCTCCGCTACGACGCACGGTCGCCGGTGCCGTAGCCGGGCACGGGGCCGCTACGACGCCTCCCACACCAGCGCGTTCCCGTCCTCGCCCTCCGGTGTCCCGTCGTGCGTGACGGTCAGCCGTACCGGGTCCTCCCGCGCGTCGACCACCACCGCCACCTGTGAGACGTCCGGCAGCCGGTGCGCGCGGGCGAGTGCCCGGCGCAGGGCGGCCAGCAGGTCATCGCCGACCTGCTCCGTGATCCGCGAGTCGACCGGGCCGAGGAAGTGCACGGACGGAGCGAACCCCAGCAGCACCCGCGCGCCGTCCGTCTCCCGCAGCACCTGGCCGCGCAGCGTCGACGGGGCGTCGGCGGGCGGCTGCTGGAGGGCGAAGATCGCGGTCCTGACGTCCTGGATGGTCGAGTCGAGTTCATCGACCGCCCGGCCGATCAGCTCACCGAGCTCGGTGCCTGCCGCCCGCCGCCGGGTCGACTCCAGCATCATCTCGGTCGCGAAGAGCCGCTGGACGACGAGGTCGTGCAGATCGCGGGCGATCCGGTCGCGGTCCTCGTACACCGCGAGCCGCTCGCGGTTCTGCCGGGCATCGGCCAGTACGAGCGCGAGCGCGGCCTGCGAGGCGAACTGCAGGGCCAGCGTCCGGTCCGCCGCGTTGTAGGGGCGGCCACTGCGCCGCCGGGGCAGCGCGAGCGTGCCGATCAGCTTGCCGCCGCTCTGCAGCGGCAGCATCATGCTCGGCCCGAAGCGCGCCCGTACATGGGTGGTCATCCGGGGATCGGTCGACGAGTCCTCGATGTACACCGGGTCCCCGCTGAGCAGCTGGACCAGGACGGGGGAGCCCGGCGCGATCGTGGCGCCGATGAGGTCGCCCGGGTCCTCGAAGGTGGAGGCGGCGACGATCTCCATGCCGCCGCTGCCGGTCGGCAGGAGCACCACACCGGCGACCGCGTCGGCGAGGCCCCTGGCCTGTTCGGCGACCGTGGTCAGCGCGTCGGTCGCGCTCTCGCCGGTGAGCAGCGCGTTGGTGACGGCCGCCGCCCCCTTGATCCAGCGCTCCCGGAGCCTGGCCGTCTCGTACAGCCGGGCGTTGCCGATCGCGATGCCCGCCTGCGCGGCGAGCACCCGCAGCAGCGCCTCGTCGTCCACGTCGAAGCCGCCCTCGCGCTTGTCCGCGAGATGGAGGGTGCCGAAAACCTGCTGGTGCACCCGGACGGGGACCCGCAGCAGGCCGGGGGTGTCGTCCGGGAGGCCGATCAGCGCGTCACCGTCGGCGCCGGTCGCGAACAGGTCGCTGAGGCGGTCGCGCTCGGGGTCGACCACCCCGAGCGCCCCGCGACGCGCGCCCGTCAGCCGGGTCGCCGAGTCCACGATGTGCTGGAGCGTGCCGCGCAGTTCGAGATCCGTACCGACGCTCAGCACCGCTTCGAGGAGCAACGGCAGCCGTGTGTCACCGGTCATCGTGGTCCCCCGGTCCGAATCGTCGCAGGCCCCGCGGTGCCGCCCGGCCGTTCCCGCGGCCCGCCCGTGAGCGGGCCCTCAGCTGTTCACAGGCCCTCAGTTGTTCACAGGCCCTCAGTTGTTCAGCGGGGCCAGCGTCATGGGCGTCATCTTTCCCTCCAGCATCGCGCCGAGTCCGAGGACCGAGCAGACGTCGGGCCGCTCGGCGATGTGCACCGGCATCCCCGTCGCATTGCGCAGCATCTGCTCCAGGCCGGGGAGCAGGGCGCTTCCGCCGACCATCATGATGCCGCGGTCCGACAGGTCGGCGACCAGATCCGGCGGGCAGGCGCGCAGCACCCGGCCGATGCCGTCGAGTACGGCGGTCAGCGGGGTGTGGATGGCCTCCCGTACGGCCGCGGTGTCGACCTGGACCGACCGGGCGAGGCCGGTGGCCACGTCTCTGCCGTGGATCTCGGTGAACTCGGGGCCGTCCAGGGACAGCCCGTTGCCGCTGAGCGCCAGCTGCAGCGGCCGTACGGACTGGCTCGGCAGCAGCAACTCGTGGCGCTGGCGCAGGTGCTGTACGACGGCCCGGTCGATGGCCTCACCGCCGACCGGGACCCGCTCGGCGGTCACGATCGAGCCGAGCGAGAGCACGGCGATCTGCGTGGTCGCCGCACCGCAGACCATGATCATGGTGGCGGTCGGCTGCTCGACGGGGAGCCCGCAGCCGACGGCGGCGGCGATGAGGGTGTCGACCAGCTCGACCTTCCGGGCGCCGAGGCCGATCAGGGTCTCGACCGTGGCGCGCTGCGCCAGCGGGTCGGACTCGTGCGGGGTGCACGCGGCGGCGCGCAGCATCGGGGTGCGGCGCAGCCTGCGCCGCAGCTTGTCGCCGAGCAGGTGTGCCAGCATCCGCCGGGCCAGGTCGATGTCGACGACGGTGCCGCCGGAGACGGGGCGCGCCACCCGGATGTAGCCGGGCGTGCGGCCGGTCATCTGCTCGGCGAGGGTGCCGACGGCGATGAGCGCGTCCGTGCGGTTGTTCACCGCGACGACGCTCGGCTCATCCACGACGAGTCCCATGCCCTTGACGAACACCCGGGTCCGCGCGGCCCCGAGGTCGACGGCTACCTGGCAACGGCGCAACTGCTCAAGACTGACGGTCACGGCAGGATCTCCCGAGAAACGCTGAGGTGGAGCACCGGCGGCAGCCGGTCCTCATCGCATCCTGCGACGGCCGCAACCGGAGCGCGCGCTGGGCTGAGCCGCCCGGGTGGTTCTCCGCCGTCCCGCTGGAAAGCAAGCTCCTAACGAGGTGTGTCGGCGGGTTGTACGTCCTGGAGCAGCCCCCAGGTGAACTCGGCGACGGCGGGGTGCCCGCCGGGCAGCGTGAGGGCGAGCCGCCACCGGGTCGGCGCGGTGCCCTCCATCGGGCGGGCGGGGGCGAACGCGCGGGCCGCCTCGTCCACCGTGCACGACCAGGGCCGCAGGTCGTCCGCCGTGTGCAGGGCCGGCGCCGCGGCGCCGGGGGCACGGACCAGCCACTCGTTCCACACCGCGCCGCCGGGCCCGGTCAGCACCTCGAACCGCAGTCCCGGCCAGAGCGGCACCGGCCACTGGAGGGCGTCGCACTCCAGGTCGCCGATCTTTCTGCGGGCGGTGGCGGACGGCTCCCCGAGCACCGACCGGTAGCGCTGCGCGGCCGCCCGGGACCGGGGCGAGCGGGCCATCGCCTGCCAGCGCCGGTTCGCCTCGCGCATCTCGGCGAGCGTGACGCCCAGCTCGTGCCGGGCGTCCTCGACGAGGCCCGGCTGATGGTCGGCCATCCGGCGCAGCAGCACCAGCTGGAAGTCGAGCGGCCCGAACGGGCTCCCTGATCGCGTCATACACCCATCCTGCAGAAGCTCCGGGTGGATCAGCCCGGCGTTGGTAGCAGCGACAACCGAGGGGCCGGGGCTTTGGCGCACACGACAAGGACGGCCCCGATGACGCTCCCGTACGTTGTGCCGACCAGGCGGAAGCGGAGAGTGGAGCCCAGGATGACCGAACTGATCCCGTCGGAAATCAAGCGGTCGGCGCCAGGGGCCGGCAGACGCACGCTCGGCGTGCTGCCCCTGGTCGGAATCTTCTTCTTCACGGTGTCCGGAGGCCCCTTCGGGCTGGAAGCCTCACTCTCCAGCGCCGGTCCGGGCATGACCCTGCTGATGATCGTCCTGGTGCCGGTGGTCTTCGGCGTGCCGAACGCGCTGGTGGCAGCGGAGTTGAGTGCCGCGATACCGGTCGACGGCGGCTACTACTACTGGACGAAGATCGCGCTCGGCAGAGGTGCGGCATTCGTGTTCGGGGCCTGGAATTCGATCGGGTCGGTGCTGAACCTCGCCCTCTACCCGATCCTGCTGGTCGACTACCTGGCCACCTGGGTCCCGGACATCGCCCGCGGTAAGGGGCTGGTGATCGTTGACCTGTTCCACGGCGGTTTCGTCGTGGACCTGCACTGGATCGTCACCGTCGCCCTCATCGTCCCGATGGCGTACCTGAACTACCGCGGCTCCAAGGCGGTGAGCGAGTACTCGGTGGGGATGATGCTGCTGATCCTCGCACCGTTCGCGGTGCTGGCCGTCCTCGGCATCTGGCATGCGGTCGGCAACGGGATCAACGTGCTCTCGCCCTTCGTGGTGCCGGGGCAGAGCGTCCACTCGTCGGTGGCCGGCGCGCTCAGCGTGATCGTGTGGCTGTACCTCGGCTTCGACGGCCCGAGCACCGTGCTGGGCGAGGTCGCCGACGCGCACCGGACCTACACCCGGGCGCTGGTCATCTCGGTTCCGCTGATCACGGCCGCCTATCTGCTGCCCACCGCCGCCGCCATCGGCAGCGGGCTGCACCGGGGCTCGCCCGCCGACTGGGTCCAGGGCGACTTCATCGTGGTCGGCGACGCCCTGGGCGGAATCTGGCTGAAGGTGCTGCTCTCCCTGGGATCGGCGCTCTCCCTGGTGGGACTGTTCATGGCGATCCTGCTGACGAGCACCCGGGTCCCGCGGGCGCTCGCCGCGGACGCGTACCTGCCGCGCTGGATGGCCCGGGACAGCAAACGGTTCAACACGCCGGTGGGTGCGCTGCTGGCGAGCACCACCGTCGTCGTCGTGCTCTCCGCCGTCGACTTCAGCTCGATCCTGCGGGCCACGGTGCTGCTCACCCTGGCCTCGATCCTGCTGGAATTCGTGGCCTTCCTGGTCCTGCGCTGGAGATATCCGCAGATGCTCCGGCCGGTTCGGGTCCCCGGCGGCTGGACCGGCGCGGTTCTGGTCGTCCTGCTGCCCACAGCGATGATCGTGTACCTGGCGTGGGGTACGGCGGTCGACGAGGCCGCGACGTTCGGCACGAGTCTCGCGGTGGCGCTGCTGGCCGTGCTGCTGTACCCACTGTGCCGACGGTTCGTCAAAGGCGACCGGCCGGACGCGGAGATCGACTCCTCCCGGGTCGAGCTGGGTCCGGACCGGTTCGCGGGATTCGGTGCGCGGAAGGCGGGCGTCTGATGGATGTGCGACAGGAACTCTCCGGGCTTGCTGAGCAGTTGCGGACCTGGTGGCCGGTGCCGGGAATCGCGATCAGCGTCGTCGACGGGACCGGCGAGTCCGCGTTCGTCACCGCGGGATGCGCGAACGCGGAGTCCGGGGCGCCGGTCTCCCGTCGTACGCGGTTCGAGATCGGTTCCGTCAGCAAGACCTTCACCGCCTTTCTGCTCGGCATACTGGCGGACGAGGGGAAGGTGGACCTCGACGCGGCGGTCGCCGACCACCTGCCCTGGTTCGCCCCGAACGGCGGCTCCCGTGCCATCACCGTCCGGCACCTCCTGCAGCACACCTCCGGCCTGGTGGCCGGGGCCGACGCGCTGCCCGATGCCGCCGCACGCGGCTACGCGCTGCGCGACGCGAGGACCTGGGCCGAACCGGGTGAGCTGTTCCACTACTCCAACGAGGGCTACAACCTGCTGGGGCTGATCGTCGAGCAGGTGACGGGGGAATCGCTGGCGGACGCCATGGCCGGACGGCTGCTGCGGCCCCTGGGCATGGGCGACTCGGCGGCGCGTATCACTCACGAGGACATCGGCGACGGGGACATCAACAGACTTGCCACCGGGTACCGGTTCCTGCGCGACGACCGCCCACCGCTGCCGTCGGCCCCGCTCGCGCCGGCCGGCTTCTTCGAGTATTCGGCGGCCGACGGGAACGTGCTGGCAACCGCTTCCGACCTGGGCCTGTTCGCCCGCATGCTGCTGGGCCGGGGCACCCTGGACGGCACCAGGATCATCGGGCCTGAGCGCTTCCGGCAGATCGTCACGGTGCCTGCCGACGCCGGGGGTTCCGGCTACGCGCTCGGTGTGGACGTGGAGGTGGTCGACGGCCGCACCTGGCTGACGCACGCCGGCGGGATGGTCGGATACCGCTCGTACCTCGCCGTTGACACCGACGGCGGGCACGGTGTCGCCGTGCTGACCAACGCACCCGGCGAGTGCCACATCGTCGACCGCTTCGCCCGCCATGTGCTCGCCGTCGTCCAGGGAGCCCCGGCGGACCCGGCGCTCTTCGACCCGGAGCGGATCCCCGACGCCCAGCGCTACGTCGGGATCCACGGGACGACGCCGCGTCAGATCCGCGTCGAGGCCACCGGGGACGACCGTCTCTCGCTCACATCGGACGAGGTGACGGGCACGCTGTACGACGCGGGGGACGGGCGGCTGGTGTGCGATCACCCAGCATGGTCCGCCTATCACCACTCTCTGGACGGCCACTCACCGGACGGACGCTGGCTCTACGGCCCCGAGTCCCTGGGCCCCGGCCCCTCCTCCGCCCCGACCGCCTCCCCGCACGCACTCGTAGGCCGCTACCGGAGCTACACCCCCTGGTACCCCGCCTTCAGCATCGTGCAGAGGGCGGGACGACTGCACATGATCGCCGCGACCGGCGTGGAAGCGCCCTGCGACGAACCGGAACTCGTCCCGCTCGACGACGGGACATTCCGCATCGGAGCCGACTCCCGGCTGCCGGAGCGCCTGACGCCCGGCCCCGCCCTGGACGGCGCGGTGCTCTGGGTCGACCTGGACGGGTGCCGCTACACGCGCTCGTTCCGGGATCAGCCGGAACCTTGATCAGTCGGAGCCTTGATCAGTCGGAGCCTTGATCAGCCGGAACCGTGATCAGCC
The DNA here is from genome assembly GCF_041433995.1 of Streptomyces sp. NBC_00466. Classification (NCBI taxonomy): domain Bacteria; kingdom Bacillati; phylum Actinomycetota; class Actinomycetes; order Kitasatosporales; family Streptomycetaceae; genus Streptomyces; species Streptomyces sp. NBC_00466. The sequence goes on from NZ_CP107896.1 coordinate 5,076,182, forward strand.
GGAGCCCTGGGAAGCGCCCGCCCGCAGCTCACGCACCCGGAGTTGGAGGTGCGCGAGCAGCATGGCGTCGGCATCGGTGAAGTCAAGACCGGAGACCTCGCGGATACGGCGCAGCCGGTAGCGCATGGTGTTGGGGTGGATGTGCAGGGCCTCCGCCGCGGTGTCGGTGACTCCCGCGGCGGCGAGATAGGCGGCCAGGGTCGCCGCCAGCGGACCCTCCTGGCCCTCTTCCTGGCGCAGCCGGTGCAGTGCGCCGCCGGCGTCCGGCAGGCCGAGCGCCTCGGTCGCGTCGGCCAGGTGCAGCAGCAGCACCGCCAGCGCCATGTCCTCCACGGTGCGCACGGCCGGTCCGCGGACGGCCGGGTGCCGCAGCGCCCGCAGCGCGGCGTCCGCCTGCGCCCGCACGCCGGCGATCCGGCCCATCGATCCGGCCGGGCCGCCGACGGCGACCACGTAGTCACCGGCCAGTGGGGTCCGCGCGAGGAAGTCGCGGGCCAGGGCGACGGCCGACTCCAGGGCCGTGGCGTGTTCCGGAGGCCAGGCAGCCAGTACGTACACCGTTCCGGTGCCCGCCACCAGGGCTGAACGGGGGTGCACGGCCGCCAGGAAGTATTCGAGCGTGTCCGCGAACCGGCGCAGCCCGGCGGCGTCCAGTGTGTCGGAGCCCGACGCGTCCGACCCCCCGTGGCCGGCCAGCCGCGGGGCCGCGGCCAGGACGCAGACCGGGCCGGATCCCAGCTGCAGCCGACTCGCCTCCACCGGGTCGGCCGCCCCGCCGAGTACCGCGGCGGCCAGCTCGCCGCGCTGGTGGCGGGCGTAGCTGGTCTCCGTGCGCAGGCCGACCAGCTGCAGCGCGACCACGGGCGCGAACTCGCGCAGCCGGGCTGTGGCCGCCTCGTCGAGCGGCCCCGTGACGGCGGCCCAGATGTAGCCGACGACGTCCGAACCGGCCCGGACCGCGATCGCCAGCCTGGCCAGCTGATCCGCCCCGGTCGCCTCCATGTACACCGGTTCGGTGCTGGCATGGAGCCGCTCGAACTCCTGACGGTCGCGCTGTTCGGCGAGCGTCCGCTGGTGCACGGCCCGCCCCAGGATGGTCTCGATCCGCTCGGAGTCGGTCCGGTCCTGCCCCTCCGACCAGGCGACCAGCGCGGAGAAGCGGTCCTCGATGGTGACCGGGGCGCCGACGGCCTCGTAGACCGCGTTCGCCAGGGCGAACAGCTCCGCGCCGCTGCCGGCTGAGCGCACCCGCGTCCTCGCGTACTCGAGCAGCTGCTCACGGACGGTCGTCGCCACGTGCATCCAGGACGCGTCCCGGTTGACCTCGATGATCGCCGGCCTGTCGCCGGCCGACGGCGGCACCGGGGCCTTCACCGCCAGTACCTCCGCACCGGCCGACCGCATGGCCGTGGTCAGCTCGCGCAGCTCGGCCTCCGTGGTCACGCCGACCCCCAGCACCACGCACCCGGGTCCGAGCTGTGCCGGCGCACCCGGGGCATGGATGGCGATGTCGGTGAGCGGCCCGCCGCTGCCGGTCCCCTCCTGGACCAGGCGCAGCAGCGCCGGGCCGATGTTGTCCACGAGCTGACGGACGGGCAGGTGACCCCGAGCCGACTCCCGCATGGTGCACCCCCGACTCGAAGGACTGTTGTGGGCGTCAAGTCTGGGAGACCCGCATTGACGATGTCAACGATGATCCGGAGTGACCTCAGCGGGAGCATGGCAGGAGAGCGGGACGGATCCATGGCACAAGGAGCACGGATGGCAACGACGCAGACGCAGGCAGACCGGGAACTGCTGGGGCTTTTCCCGCCCGGCACCACCCGGGCGGGGAACGGCGGACTGGCGATCGGCGGCGTACCGGTGGCCGAACTCGCCGAGTCGTACGGCACTCCCGCGCTGATCATCGACGAGGCGTCGGTCCGCGCCCGCGCCCGCCGGTACGCCGACGGCCTGGCCGCCCGTTGGCCGAGCTCCCGCGTCGCCTTCGCCTCCAAGGCCTTCCCCTGCACCGCCGTCATCCGGCTGCTCACGGAGGAGGGCCTGGACATCGACGTGGCCGGCGGCGGCGAGCTGACCCTCGCCCTCGCCGCAGGCGCGGACCCGGCCGGCCTGGTCGTCCACGGCAACGCCAAGACCGAGGAGGAGCTGCGCCTGGCCGTCGAAGCCGGCGCCGGGACGGTCGTCGTCGACAACTTCGACGACATCGACCGGCTGGAGAAGATCCTCGCCGGCACCGCGGCGGAGCAGGGAGTACTGGTCCGGGTCACCCCCGGCATCCGCCCCGACACCCACGAGGCCGTGTCCACCGGCCAGAACGGCTCCAAGTTCGGTCTGCCCCTGCCGCAGGCCCGGGAGGCGATCGCGCGGCTGCGCGGCAGCGACCGGCTGCGGCTGGACGGCGTCCATGTGCACGTCGGGTCGCAGATCCTGGATCTCGCACCGTTCGCGCAGGCCGTCGAGGCGGTCGCCGAACTCGGCGAATTCGCCGTCTACGACCTGGGCGGCGGCCTCGGCTCCCGCTACACCTACGCCGACCGGCCGCCCACGGTGGAGGCGTACCTCGACACCGTCACCGACGTCGCCCGACGCCTGCTGCCCGCCGGCGCCCGCATCCTCATCGAGCCGGGGCGCTCGATGGTCGCCGAGTCCGGCGTCTCGCTGTACCGGGTCGTCTCCGTCAAGCGCGGCGGAGGCCACACCTTCGTCGCCGTCGACGGCGGTATGGGCGACAACCTCGAAGTCTCCCTGTACCAGCAGCGCTTCGAGGCCGCCGTCGCCGACCGCCCGACCGGCGGGGGCGAGCTGTGCCGCCTGGTGGGCCGGCACTGCGAGTCCGGCGACACCCTCAGCGTCGGCGTCCCGCTGGCGGACCCGCGCGTCGGGGACCTGATCGCCGTGCCGGTCACCGGCGCCTACACCTATGCGCTGAGCAACAACTACAACGGCGCGCGCCGCCCGCCGGTGGTCTTCGTCCGCGACGGCGCGCACCGTGCCGTGGTGCGCCGCGAGACCTACGCCGACCTGATGCGCCGGGATCTGCCGTAGCGGAGCGGGCAGCCGAGCAGGCAGCCGAGCCGGGCTGTTCCGGGCCTACTCCTCCGTACGCCCGAGCATCCGCTTCAGCAGGTCCCGCAGTACGGTCCGCTCCCCGGCCGACAGCTCGCCCAGCGGCTCACGGGCGAAGTCCATCGTGGCGCGCAGCTCCCGGGAGGTCCGCCGGCCCGCCTCGGTGGCGGCGGCGAGTTTGACCCGGCGGTCGGCGGGGTCGGGGCGGCGCTCGGCGAGGCCACGGGCTTCGAGCCGGTCGACGATCCCCGTGACGTTCGACGGCTCGCACTTCAGATGCCCGGCGAGACGGCGCATGGGCATCGCCTCGATGGACAGCAGTCCCAGTACCCGCGCCTGTGCCCCGGTGAGTGAGTGCACGGCCGCTGCCTCGTCGTACTCCTGGTGGTACCGGGCGACGACGTCGCCGATCAGCTCGACGACTTCCAGGGTCAGCGGGTCTGTACGAGTGGCCATGCCAACCATCGTACCTACATGCTTGACAATCTAAAATATCCAGGAGCATGGTTGTTTCAACAGGTAGATATTTCATGTCATGAAGCTTTGCTCAGGAGGCTGTACCGATGTCCGCACTCCCCACGACCGGCCGCGAATGGCACCTCACCGCCCGTCCGAGCGGCTGGCCCACCCCGGCGGACTTCGCCCTGCGCGAGGTCCCGGTGTCCGAGCCCGCCGATGGCCGGATCCTGGTCCGCAACCTCTACTTCTCGGTCGACCCGTACATGCGCGGCCGGATGAACGACGTGAAGTCGTACACGCCGCCCTTCCAGCTCGACAAGCCGATGGAAGGCGGCGCGGTCGGAGAGGTCATCGCCTCGAACGCCGAGGGCTTCGCGGTGGGCGACCACGTCCTGCACTTCCTCGGCTGGCGTGAGTACGCGCAGGTGCCCGCCCAGCACGCCACCAAGGTGGACCCCTCGGCCGCCCCGCTCTCGGCCTACCTCGGTGTGCTCGGCATGACGGGCCTCACCGCCTACGCCGGCCTCTTCGACGTCGCCTCTTTCAAGGAGGGCGACACGGTCTTCGTCTCCGGCGCCGCGGGCGCCGTCGGCAACCAGGTCGGCCAGATGGCCAGGATCAGGGGCGCCGCACGCGTCATCGGCTCGGCGGGCTCCGACGAGAAGGTCAGGCACCTCGTCGACGACCTCGGCTTCGACGCGGCGTTCAACTACAAGAACGGCCCGGTCGCGGAGCAGCTGCGCAAGGCCGCCCCCGACGGCATCGACGTGTACTTCGACAACGTGGGCGGCGAGCACCTCGAAGCGGCCATCAGCTCGTTCAACGTGCACGGCCGCGCCACGATCTGCGGAATGATCTCGCAGTACAACAGCACCGAGGCCACCCCGGCCCCGCGCAACCTCGCGCTGGTCATCGGCAAGCGGCTGCGCCTCCAGGGCATGCTCGTCGGCGATCACTCCGCGCTCCAGCCGCAGTTCGTCAAGGACGTCGCCGGCTGGATCGCCTCGGGTGAGCTGAAGTACCAGGAAACGGTCGTCGAAGGTGTCGAGCAGGGTGTCGAGGCGTTCCTCGGTCTGCTCCGCGGTGAGAACACCGGGAAGATGATCGTCGCGGTCAACCAGTAGTCTCGACCCCAGGCCGCCGCGGTCGTGGGCGCGAGACGCGGCGTACACAACAGAAGGAACTCGCATGGCAATCCAGAAGATCGATGTCGCGTACACCGCAGTCGCCACCGCGGAGAACGGCCGTGACGGCCGGGTCTCCTCCAACGACGGCAACCTCGACGTCGTCGTCAACCCGCCGAAGGAGATGGGCGGAAGCGGCGCGGGCACCAACCCGGAGCAGCTCTTCGCCGCCGGTTACAGCGCCTGCTTCCAGGGTGCGCTCGGTGTCGTCGCCCGCCAGGAGAAGGCCGACATCTCCGGCTCGACCGTGACCGCTGCCGTCTCCATCGGCAAGACCGAGGCGGGCGGCTTCGGCCTGGAGGTCACCATCACGGCCTCCATCCCGAACGTCGACGCCGCCACCGCGCAGGCGCTGATCGAGAAGGCCCACCAGGTGTGCCCGTACTCGAACGCGACCCGCGGCAACATCAAGGTCGACCTGGCCGTCGCCTGATCATGACCCGCTGATCCCGGCTCCGGCCGGGACCAGGAAGGGCCGCACCCGCTCCGGCGGGACGCATCACCAGCGTCCCGGTCAGACGGGGGCGGCCCTTTGTTCGTGTATGGGGGTGTTACGTGGTGAATTCTCTGCCAGGTCCGCCGCCGCGGCCGCAGGTGCGGCCATTGCCCGCCGAACTGCGCTGTGCGTACCGTGTGTTCGTGATCCCGACCACCGGCCGGAGTTTCGAACACTGGAGTACCGAACAGAAGGGGTGGGTGGACCACCATGGGACGACTGGTCCCGGCGGTGACCCGGGCGCTGGACATACTTGAGCTCTTCCTCGAAGGGGACGGTTCGCTCTCCGCGCCCGATGTGACCCGCAGACTTCAGCTGCCGCGCACCACCGTGCACGAACTGCTCACCACACTCGCGGCCCGTGCCTATCTGGTGCCGGTACCCGAGCAGCCCGGCCACTACCGGCTCGGCGTACGGACGTACCAGCTCGGCAGCCGGTACGCGGAACAGCTCGACCTCGCGGCCGAGGGGCAGCGGGTCGCCCGCGAGGTCGCCGAGACCTGCGACGAGACCGTCCATGTCGCCATCCTGGAGGACACCGACGTCATTTACATCGCGAAGGTCGACTCCACCCACGCGGTCCGGATGGTCTCGGCCGCCGGGCGGCGGCTGCCCGCTCACTGCACCTCCGTCGGCAAGATGCTGCTCGCATCGCTGCCCGACGCCGAGCTCACCGCGCGGATATCCGGCCGGGAGCTCGCCGCGATGACGCCGGACAGCGTGACCGACCCTGCCGCGCTCCGGGAGGCGCTCGCCGTGGTCAGGGAGCGCGGTTTCGCGGCCGAACACCGTGAGTCCAATCCGGATGTGAGCTGTGTGGCCGCTCCGGTGCGCGACGGATCGGGGCAGGTCGTCGCCGCGCTCTCCATCTCGGTCCCGATGATCCGCTGGAGCGGGAAGCGCGAGAGCGAGCTGGCACAGCTGGCGCTGGACGGCGCGGCCGAACTCTCCACCCGGCTCGGCCACCGGGGGCGGGTATGAGCCGCCACCGGCCGCCCCGGGCGGGCGCGGGCCGTCCGGAAGTGGCGGTACGGGAGCGGGCCGCGCTCGGCGAGGGCCCGACCTGGGACGCGGCGGCCGGCCGGCTGATCTGGGTGGACATCCTCTCCGCGCGCGTCCACACCTACGACCCGGCGACCGGCCGCCGTACGGTCCTGGCCACCGAGCAGCACGTCGGCGCCGCGAAACCGCGCGCGGGCGGCGGCCTGGTGGTCAACCTCCGGGACGGCGTGGGGCTCTACGCGCCCGGCGGTGCCTTCTCCTGGCTGGTGCGCGACCCGGTGCCGGGGAGGCGGGCCAACGACGCGGCGGTCGCCCCGGACGGCGCGCTCTGGGCCGGGACCATGCCCTACGCGGACGGCGTCACCGGAGGCGGCACGCTGAGCCGGATCGCACCGGACGGCACGGTCTCCGGGACGCTGCCCGCCAGTGTCTCCAACGGCATCGGCTGGAGCCCGGACGGCACCCTCATGTACTACGTCGACACACCGACCCGGCGCATTGATGTATTCGACTTCGACGGTGAACTGCCGCACAGCCGCAGGGCGTTCGCCACCATCGAGCCGGGCGCCGGCTTCCCCGACGGGCTCACCGTCGACGCGGAGGGCTGCGTCTGGGTGGCGCTCTGGGACGGCGCGGCCGTCCGCCGGTACACCCCGGCCGGCGCCCTGGACCGTACCGTCGCACTGCCCGTACAGCGCCCCACCGCCTGTGCGTTCGGCGGCCGGGAGCTGCACGACCTCTACATCAGCACGGCCCGCGGCGGGCTCACCGCCCCGCACCCGCTCTCCGGCTCCCTGCTGGTCGTACCCGGCGCGGGGCAGGGACTGCCGCAGCCGCCCTTCGCGGGCTGAGCGACTGCGTGGCCGGCTCCGGTGCGAAGCGGCCGGGTCACGAACCGATACGGCGCTTGTTGTAGACGTCGAAGCCGACCGCGGCCAGCAGCACCAGGCCCTTGATCACCTGCTGGTAGTCGCTGCCGATGCCCACCAGGGACATGCCGTTGTTGAGCACGCCGAGCACCAGACCGCCGATGACCGCGCCGAGAACCGTGCCGACACCGCCGCTCATCGAGGCACCACCGATGAACGACGCGGCGATGGCCTCCAGTTCGAAGTTGACGCCGGCGTTGGGGGTGCCCGCGTTGAGACGGGCCGCGAAGACGATGCCCGCCAGTGCCGCCAGCAGGCCCATGTTCACGAAGACCAGGAAGGTCACCCGCTTGTCCTTGACGCCGGACAGCTTGGCCGCGGACCGGTTGCCGCCGAGTGCGTACACATGGCGCCCGATGACCGCGTTGCGCATCACGAAGCCGAGGCCGATGAGCAGGGCGGCCAGCACCAGCAGCACCACCGGCACACCGCGGTAGCTCGCCAGCGTCATGGTGAAGGCCACCACGGCGGCGACCATCGCCACGCACTTGGTGAGGAAGAGACCGCGCGGGAGGACGTCGAGTTCGTACTCCTTCTCGCGGCGCCGCGAGCGCAGCTCCTGCACCAGCACGACCGCTGTCAGCACGAGCCCCAGCAGGAGCGTGAGGTTGTGGTAGTTCGTGTCCGGGCCCACCGCGGGCAGATAGCCGGTGGCGATCTTCTGGAACCCCTCGGGGAACGGGCTGAGCGACTGCGAGCCGAGCAGGATCTGCGTCGCGCCCCGGAAGATCAGCATCCCGGCGAGCGTGACGATGAAGGACGGTATCCCCACATAGGCGATCCAGAAGCCCTGCCAGGCCCCCGCGACCACCCCGATGAGGAGTGCGACGACCAGCGCGAGCACCCAGGGGACCTTGTGCTGGACCATCATCACGGCGCAGGCCGCGGAGACGAACGCCGCGAGGGAGCCGACGGACAGGTCGATATGGCCCGCGATGATGACGATCATCATGCCGATGGCCAGCACCAGGATGTAGCTGTTCTGGAGGACGAGGTTGGTGACGTTGTTCGGCTTGAGCAGTACGCCGCCGGTCCAGATCTGGAACAGGACGACGATCAGGCCGAGCGCGATCAGCATCCCGTACTGGCGCATGTTGCGGCGCACGGCGTCCATCAGGAGGGCTCCGGTGGCGGAGCGCGGCGGGTTCGGCGCCGGTGGGGCGCCCTTCGGGGTGTCGGTGGTGACCGGGCCCATGGCGACTACCTCTTGTTCATGGTCATGTGGCGCATCAGCACTTCCTGGTCCGCTTCCGCCCGCGCGACCTCGCCGGTGAGCCGGCCGGCCGCCATCGTGTAGATGCGGTCGCACATGCCGAGCAGTTCGGGGAGTTCGGACGAGATGAAGACGACGGCTCTGCCCTCGGCGGCCAGCTGGTCGATCACGGTGTAGATCTCGTACTTGGCGCCGACGTCGATACCGCGCGTCGGCTCGTCGAGGATCAGCACGTCGGGCCCCGCGAAGATCCACTTGCTCAGGACGACCTTCTGCTGGTTCCCGCCGGACAGCCGGCCGACCTGCTCGAAGACCGTCGGGGCCTTGATGTTCATGGATCTGCGGTACGACTCGGCGACCCGGGTCTCCTCGTGCTCGTCGACCACACCGCGCCGGGAGACCTTCGGCAGCGCGCTCAGGGTGATGTTGCGGCTGATGGTGTCGATGAGGTTGAGGCCGTACTGCTTGCGGTCCTCGGTGACATAGGCGATGCCGTGCCGGACCGCATCGGGCACGGTCCTGGTACTGATCTCCTTGCCGTCCTTCAGCACGGTCCCGCTGATGCTGCGCCCGTACGAACGCCCGAAGAGGCTCATCGCCAGCTCGGTGCGGCCCGCGCCCATCAGCCCGGCGATGCCGACGATCTCGCCCCTGCGCACCTGCAGCGACACGTCGTCGACCACCTTGCGCTGCTGGTCGATGGGGTGGTGCGCGGTCCACCCCCGTACTTCGAGCGCGGGGTGCGCGCCCGGGTCGCCCGCGTAGCGGGTGCGCTCGGGGAAGCGGTGGTCGAGGTCGCGGCCGACCATGCCCCGGATGATCCGGTCCTCGGTCATCTCGGGGGCCTTCACATCGAGGGTCTCGATGGTGCGGCCGTCCCGGATGATGGTGACGGAGTCGGCGACCGCTGAGATCTCGTTGAGTTTGTGCGAGATGATGATCGAGGTGATGCCCTGTTCCTTCAACTCCAGTATGAGCTGGAGCAGTTGCGCCGAGTCCTCGTCGTTCAGGGCGGCGGTCGGCTCGTCCAGGATGAGGAGTTCCACCTCCTTGGAGAGTGCCTTGGCTATCTCCACGAGCTGCTGCTTGCCGACCCCTATGTCCGCGACCCGGGTCTGCGGATGCTCATGGAGCCCGACCCGCTTCAGCAGCTCCGCCGCGTGCTTCAGCGTCTCGTTCCAGCTGATGACACCGCGGGTGGCGTGCTCGTTGCCCAGGAAGATGTTCTCGGCTATCGAGAGATACGGGATGAGCGCCAGCTCCTGGTGGATGATGACGATTCCGCGCGCCTCGCTGGCCCGGATGTCCTTGAAGGCGCAGTCCTCGCCGCGGAAGAGGATGTCCCCCTCGTAACTCCCGTGCGGATGGACCCCGCTGAGGATCTTCATCAGGGTCGACTTGCCCGCGCCGTTCTCCCCGCAGATGGCGTGCACCTCGCCATCGGCGACGGTCAGTGAGACGTCGGAGAGGGCCCGGACGCCGGGGAACGTCTTGACGATCGAGCGCATCTCCAGCACGGGGGCGCGTTTCCCGGCCTCCGCTGTGCCGTTCCCCGGCACCGCTGTGCCGTTGTTCCCGGGCGCCTGCCTGTCGCCGGTCACTTCAGATCACTCGCCTTGATGTACCCCGAATCCACCAGCTCGGCCCGGTAGTTGGACTTGTCGACGCTGACCGGCTTGAGGAGATAGGCGGGCACGACCTTCTTCCCGTTGTTGTAGGTGGTGACGTCGTTCACCTGCGGCTTCTTCTTGTTGAGCATGGCGTCGGCCATCTGCACGGCCTGCTTGGCGAGCGCCCTGGTGTCCTTGTAGACGGTCTGGGTCTGCTGGCCCGCGATGATCGACTTCACCGATGCCACCTCGGCGTCCGAACCGGTGACCACCGGGTACGGCTTGGCGGGCGTTCCGTATCCGTCCGACTTCAGCGAGGACAGGATGCCGATGGATATCCCGTCGTACGGCGAGAGGATCGCGTCGACCCGGGCGGACGAGTACGACTTGGTGAGCAGGTCGTCCATCCGCTTCTGGGCGGTGGCACCGTCCCAGCGCAGGGTGGTCAGCTGGTCGAGCCTGGTCTGCCCGCTCCGCACGACGAGCTGCTTCTTGTCGATGTACGGCTTGAGGGTCTTCATCGCGCCGTCGAAGAAGTAGCGGGTGTTGTTGTCGTCGGGCGAGCCGGCGAACAGCTCGATGTTGAACGGGCCCTTCTTGCCGCTCTTCAGGCCCAGTTTGCCGATGAGGTAGTTCGCCTGGAGCACGCCCACCTTCTCGTTGTCGAAGGAGGCGTAGTAGTCGACGTCAGGGGTGCCGAGGATCAGCCGGTCGTAGGCGATCACCCTGATGTGCTGGTCGGCGGCCTGCTTGAGGACGTCGGTGAGCGCGTTGCCGTCGATGGCCGCGATCACCAGCACGTCCGCGCCCTTGGTGATCATGTTCTCGATCTGCGACACCTGGTGGTCGACGTCGTCCTCGCCGTACTGGAGATCCGTCTTGTAGCCCAGGGCCTTGAACTGCTTGACCATGTTGCTGCCGTCGGCGATCCAGCGCTCGGACGACTTGGTGGGCATGGCGATCCCGATGGTGGAGCCCTTGCCGCCGCTCTTGGTCTCCTTGCTGCCGCCGTCGCTGCTCTGCCCGCAGGCGGTGAGGGCGAGGGCCAGTGATCCGGCGACGAGGGTGAACGCGGCTCGGCGGGTGTGGCGCATGGCGGTCATCAGTCCTTCTCGGGGGAGGGATTCACGGGGGAGGGAACCTTGGCGTTCTCGGGGGTGGGGGCGGCCGTCGGTGACGACGGGACGGCGAACCGGCTGAGGGGCCCCGGCAGCCGCGAGCCGAGCGGCGACATACCGCCGTCGGCGCCGTGCCTGGCGAGCAGGTCGAGGGCGAGCCTGCCGCGCCTGACCCGCTCACGGGCGGTGTTGAGGGTGTGGTCGCGCAGCTGGGCGCCGTACGGGTAGATGCCAGGTGACTTCGACAGGCCGAACTTCAGATAGATCGGGGCGCCGCGCCGGATCAGCTCGGCGGTCTCGTACATCCGGACGTAGCCGCCCAGGTCGTCGGGTGCCTCGATGTAGAGGTCCATCGGGGCGGCGCAGACCCGCCGGATCTCGGTGAAGTGGGCCAGGGTGAGGTCGGATGGGATGTTGACGGAGTCGGCGCCCAGCTGCTCGAACACGGCGTACGAAGCGGGGTTCACCGGGCCGATCAGCGCCGAGACCTTGAAGGTGGTGTCGGCGGGGAGCACACCCGCCGTGCGGAGCCTGTGCAGCGACCAGAGCACCCCCTCGTCCGCGACGAGCAGGCACTTCACGCCCAGTTCGGTGGCGCGCACGGCGTCTTCGAGCGACCCGGCGACGGCGTCGTGGCCCCGGGCGCGGAGCCCCGCGCCGCCCGAATCCGTCCGGGTGGACGCGCCGATGTCCCAGGTGCCGCGCGGCCCGGTGAACAGGCACAGCTCGACGGAGCGCTCCGCGCAGGCGGCCACCATCTCGCGGATCTCGGCGTCCGTGAGCATCCACACACCGCTGCCCTGGCTGATGCGGTGGACCGGCACCTCCAGCCTGGCGGACTCGTCGAGTACGACACCGAGCGCCTCCGGGCCCTCGACGGACGGGACTTCGGTACGCCAGGAGCCACCGTCGGGGAAGCGGCGCGGTGAGGCGTCGGCGGGGTCGGCCGCGGGTGCGGCGAGGCCGAGCGCGGCGAGCGCCCGTTCGCCGGGGCGGCGGGGGACAGGGGCTGATACGTCGGTCACAGGCGGGTTCCTCGCAGCTGGGGGCCGGGTCCGGTGGGAACGCACACCGGCCGCGTCCGTTCGGTATACCGAACGTCGTTCGGATTGCTGGGCATGGAATGACCGGGCATGGTCCGCTGCCGCGGACCGGTGCGGCTCATGGGCGCAGCAGCACCTTCCCGGTCTCCGGGCCGCCGCCTCCGACGAGTGCGACGGCGTCGGCGTACCGTTCCAGCGGGAATTCATGGGTGATCAGCGGCCCCGGATCGAGGATGCCCGCGGTGAACGCCCGTACGGCGAAGGACCAGGCGGCGGAAGGCGCGCCGAAGACGCTCCGTACGGTGAGCTGGCTCAGCGCCAGATGCACCGGGTCGATTCCGGTGGCGCCCGGGGTGAACATCCCGGTGAGCACGACCCGGCCGCCGCGCCGTGCGAGGAGGCAGGAGTCGGCGGCGGTGGTGGGCGCCCCGGCCGTCTCGACCACCAGGTCGTAACTGCCGCGCCCGGACACCGATTCGGCCGGAGTGCACGCCTCGCTCGCTCCGAGATCCGTCGCCAGGCGGGCCCGTCCGGTGCGCGGGTCGATGACGGTGAGTACGGCGGGGGCGGCCGCGGCGATGAGCTGTACGGCGAGCAGCCCGAGGGTGCCGGCGCCGACCACGGCGATCCGCTCGCCGGGCTCGGGCCGCCCGGCCCGCACCGCCGCGGCCACCACGGCAGCCGGCTCAAGGAGCGCGGCGGCGCGCAGATCCGCCCCGTCCGCGAGCGGGTGCAACAGCCGGGCGGGGACGATGAGATGGTCGGCGAACGCCCCGGGGCAGGTGAATCCGGTCTCCTCGTACCCGCCTTCGCAGAGGGAGGTCTCGCCCGCCCGGCAGCGTTCGCAGGTCCCGCACGCGCGGAAGCCCTCGGCCACCGCCGGGCGCCCGGTGAGGGCGGGGTCCACCCCTTCGCCCACCGCGTCGACGGTCCCCGACCACTCATGGCCGGGCGTGACCGGGTAGCGGACATAGGCCGGGTCGCGCCGGCCGTCGTACACCTCGCGGTCGCTCATGCAGATCCCGGCGGCCGCCACCCGGATCCGGACCTCAGCGGGACCGGGTTCAGGCCGGTCACCGCTCACCAGCCGGACGGCACCCGGGGCGTCGACCACGACGGCACGGCTGCCGCCGCTCATCCGGCGGTCCCGGGTGAGCGCTTCTCCCAGCCGTCCGCCCACAGGTCGAACCTGGCCTGCTGCTGCGGGAATTCGGCGGCCGCGTCCACATCCAGCTCGACACCGAGGCCGGGCGCGTCCGGCAGTTCGAAGTAGCCGTCCACGACCTGCGGCGCTCCCTTCACCACCGCCTTGATACCGGCGTCCGCGAAGTCGTTGAAGTGTTCGAGGATCTTGAAGTTCGGTGTGCAACCGGCCACTTGGAGCGTCGCCGCGGTCAGTACCGAGCCGCCCACGTTGTGCGGGGCGACCAGCACGTAGTGCGTCTCGGCCGTCGCGGCGAGCTTGCGGGTCTCCAGGATGCCGCCGATGTGGCCGACGTCCGGCTGGATGATGTCGGCCGCCTGTGAGGCGAAGAGTTCCCTGAACTCGGTCCGGTCGTGGATGCGTTCACCGGTCGCGACGGGGATGTCCACCTTCGCCGCGACCTTCTCCAGCGCCCTGAGGTTCTCCGGCGGGACCGGTTCCTCCAGCCACGCGGGCCTGAACGGCGCGAGATCGCGGGCGAGACGGACGGCGGTGGACGGCGAGAACCGCCCGTGCATCTCCAGCATCAGCTCCGTCTCCGGACCGATCGCGTCCCGCACCGCCTCGATCAGCGAGACCGAGTAGTTCGTCTGTGCCTGGTCCAGCTCGTAGTGCCCGGTGCCGAACGGGTCGATCTTCAGCGCGCGGTAGCCCCGCTCCACCACCCCGAGGGCGGCCCGGTGGTAGGCCTCGGGCGTGCGCTCGGTGGTGTACCAGCCGTTCGCGTACGCCTTCACCCGGTCGGTGACCCGGCCGCCGAGCAGCTGCCAGACGGGGACGCCGAGCGCCTTGCCCTTGATGTCCCAGCAGGCCATCTCGACGACGGCGATACCGGACATGACGATCTCGCCCGCCCGCCCGTAGTCGCCGTACTTCATGCGCCGGACCAGGTCCTCGACCGCGAACGGGTCCGAGCCCTCGATGTGGTTGGCCGCCGCCTCCCGCAGATAGCCGACGAGCGCGTCGGTCCGCCCGAGCATCCGGGTCTCGCCGACGCCGGTGAGGCCCTCGTCGGTGTGGACCCGCACATAGGTGAGGTTGCGCCAGGGAGTCCCGACGACATGGGTGCTGATTCCGGTGATGCGCACGGCAGTTGCCCCCGACGTGTTCGATATTTCGGCACTCGTTCGAAATCCTGGCGTGACCGTAATGGGGCGACGCGCGCAACGTCAATGGGCCTGCGCCAACAGCTCTGTTCCCGCCGCCCTGAGCGGGGGCGGGCCGGTGCGGGGCCCGGCTGCGCCGGCCCCCGATAGGCTGCGCGCATGGGTGATCTCGGGGCGGGTTTCGGTTATCTGGTGAAGGGCCAGCGCTGGGTCGGCGGGCGCGGCAGGCAGTACGGATTCGGGCTGCTGCCGGGGCTGATCACGCTCGTCCTGTACGTGGCGGCGCTGGTCGCGCTCGCGTTCTGGGCGGATGACGCCGTCGCCTGGGCGACACCGTTCGCCGACACCTGGAGCACGCCCTGGCCGGGACTCCTCCGGGGCTTTCTGACCGTACTGCTCTGGGCGCTGGCCCTGCTGCTCGCCGTCGTCTCGTTCACCGCCATGACCCTGCTGGTCGGCCAGCCCTTCTACGAGGCGCTCTCGGAGCGGGTCGACGCGTCGGAGGGCGCGGATGTCCCCGGATCCGGCCTCCCGCTCTGGCGCGAACTGTGGATCTCCGCGCGCGACAGCCTCCGCGTCCTGGTGCGGGTGGCGTTCTACGGCCTGCTGCTCTTCGCCGCCGGTTTCCTCCCGGCCGTCGGCCAGACCGTCGTCCCGGCGATCGGCTTCTGCGTCTCCGGCTTCTTCCTGGCCGAGGAGCTGACGGCGGTGGCGCTGCAGCGCCGCGGTATGGAGTTCCGGGAGCGGCTGGCCCTGCTGAAGAGCCGCCGCCTGCTCGCCCTCGGCTTCGGGGTCCCGCTGACGCTCTGCTTCCTGGTGCCGCTGGTCGCGGTCTTCCTCATGCCGGGCGCGGTGGCGGGGGCGACGCTGATGGCGCGCGACCTGACGGGGGAGACGGCGCCGGATCCGGACGCAGCCGCGGAGCCGGACGCCGGGGGTGCGGTCGGGCCGGGGGGTGCCCCCGGCAGTGCGGTCGGGTCAGGGGCAGGCGCGCCCGGTGGTGCGCCCGCGCCCGCCACGCCTCCGCCCGCTCCCTCCCGTACCTGGTAGTACCGGGCGGCCGCCCGCGCGTCAGTGCGCCGCACCACCGCCGAGCAGCGTCGTGAAGGCCCGGAAGGCGGTGGGCATGTCCACCGATTCCGGGTCGAGCAGCCACTGGTACTGCAGGCCGTCCATCACCGCCACCAGCAGCGGTGCCACTTCCTCCGGCGTCAGCCCGCCCGGCAGCCGGTCCCCGAACTCGCCGCGCAGGGTGGCCGCCATCGACCCCCGCACCTGCACATAGCGCCGGGTGAAGAACTCCCGCGCCGGATGCCCGTCCGTGACGCTCTCGCCGAGCAGCGCGGCGAAGGTCTGGACGATCCCCGGGCGCATCGCGTTGTACTCCACCAGCGAGCCGAGCAGTTCGAGCGGCCAGGCCTCGCCGGAGCGTGCCGACGCGCCCGGGTCCCAGCGGTCGCGCGCTTCCAGTACGGCGACGAGCAGCGCGTCCTTGCTCGGGAAGTAGTGCAGCAGCCCCTGCTGGGTGAGGCCCACGCGCTCGGCGACCGCGCCGAGGGTCGTGCCCCGGTAGCCGCGCTCCGCGATGACCTCAAGGGCCGCGCGGAGGATCTCCGCCCGGCGTCCCTCGCCTCTGGCGCTCCCCATCACCGGCTCCTCTCCCCGTACGGGCTCCCCGTGCGTGCTCTCCGAGGACCGTACGACATCGATCATCACGAAGAGATAACGAAACCTACCGATCTACCGGTACGAGCGCCAGGATGGATACCTCGCGCGCCGGACGGCGGTACGCCAGAACTTCAGGAATCAGCGCTTCAGGGCTTCAGGGCTTCAGCCCTTCACCACTCAACGAGGAGGTACGACGGTGGCAGCCACCCCCATCAACGACGCGGACCCGGTCCGCGAGGCCGCGGTCGAGGCCGCGCTCGGCGCTCTCGACCTCGACACCAAGGCCCGGCTGCTCTCCGGGCAGGACTTCTGGAGCCTCCCGGCGGTCCCGGAGATCGGGCTGCGGTCCCTCGTCATGTCGGACGGCCCGATCGGGGTCCGCGGGGTGCGCTGGACCGCCGACGACCCGTCCATCGCCCTGCCGTCACCGACCGCCCTCGCCGCCACCTGGGACCCGGAACTCGCCCGCAGGGCCGGGGTGCTCCTCGCCCAGGAGGCGCGGCGCAAGGGGGTGCACGTCCTGCTCGCACCCACCGTCAACCTGCACCGTTCGCCGCTCGGCGGGCGGCACTTCGAGTGCTACTCCGAGGACCCGTACCTCACCGGCGAGATCGGCACCGGCTACGTCCGGGGCGTGCAGAGCGGCGGCGTCGGCACCACCGTCAAGCACTTCGTCGGCAACGACGCGGAGACCGACCGCTTCACCGTCGACAACCTCATCGCCCCGCGCCCGCTGCGCGAGCTGTACCTGGCGCCGTTCGAGGCCATCGTCAGGAACGCCCACCCCTGGGGCATCATGACCGCGTACAACACGGTCAACGGCACGACGATGACCGAGCACCGCTACCTCGTCAACGAAGTCCTGCGCGGTGAGTGGCACTTCGACGGGTTCAACGTCTCGGACTGGACGGCCGCGCGCTCCACCTCCGGCGCCGTCCTCGGCGGCCTCGACGTCGCGATGCCGGGCCCCGTCACCCCGTACGGCGAGCCGCTGGCCGCCGCCGTCAGAGCGGGCGAGGTCCCCGCGAGCGCGGTCGACGGCGCGGTACGGAACGTCCTGCGGCTCGCCGCCCGGGTCGGCATCCTCGACGGCGCGCCGCCGGTCGTCACCGAGCTGCCGCCGGAGACCGACGGGCGTGAGCTGGCCCGCGAGATCGCCCGCCGCGCCTTCGTCCTCGTACGGAACGAGGGCGGCGCGCTCCCGGTCGACCCGGCGAAGACCCGCAAGGTCGCGCTCATCGGCGCCGCCGCCCGCGACGCCCGCATCCTCGGCGGCGGCTCGGCCACCGTCTTCCCGACCCAGGTGGTCTCCCCGCTCGACGGGCTGGCGGCAGCGCTCCCCGACGGCGCTGTCAGCTACGCCCTGGGCGCCGATCCGAGCGGTCGACTGGCCACCGCAGGGCCGGGGTTCGAGCTGCGCGCGGTCTGCCGCGACAAGGCGGGCCGGACCATCGGTACCGCGTCGGTGCCCGGCGGACGTATCCAGTGGGTCGGGAGCGACCTGCCCGACGGAGTGACCCACGAGACGCTGCACACCATCGAGGTCACGGGCACGTTCACGCCCAGGGAGAGCGGCGAGCACACCTTCGGCACCCGGGGGCTCGGCGGCTTCCGGCTCACCGTGGGCGAGCAGGTGCTCTTCGACGGGGACGAGCTGCCGGGCGACGAGGCCGATCCGTTCGCCGCGGTCTTCGGCGCCCCCGTCGAGCGCGGCACCGCCACCCTCACCGCCGGTGAGCCGGTCGCGATCAGCTTCGAGTACACCGTGTTCAAGAGCCCCGGCGCCCGGCTCCAGGCCATCGGCTTCTCCCTCATGCACCGCGACCCGCAGCGCGACCCCGACGAGCTGATCGCCGAGGCCGTGGCCGCCGCACGCGAGGCGGACACCGCCGTCGTGGTCGTCGCCACCACCGAAGAGGTCGAGTCCGAGGGCTTCGACCGCAAGGACCTCAGGCTCCCCGGCCGCCAGGACGACCTGGTGCACGCCGTGGCCGCCGCCAACCCGAACACGGTCGTGGTCGTCAACGCGGGCTCCCCGGTGGAACTGCCCTGGCGCGAGGACGTGGCGGCGGTGCTGCTCAGCTGGTTCCCGGGCCAGGAGGGCGGCGCGGCGCTCGCCGACGTACTCCTCGGCGCGGCGGAGCCCGGCGGGCGCCTGCCCACCACCTGGCCGGCGGCCCTGGAGGATGCCCCGGTCCGCAGGGTCGAGCCGGACGGCGGTGAACTCCCGTACGAGGAAGGCGTGTTCATCGGCTACCGGGCCTGGGACCGGGCCGGTACGACACCTGCCTACCCCTTCGGCCACGGCCTGGGCTACACGGAGTGGAGCTACGAGTCCCTGCAGGCGACCGCCGCGGCCGCCACCGTCCGTATCCGCAACACCGGCAGCCGCACCGGGCGCGAAACGGTCCAGGTCTACGTCGCCCCGTCCGACCCCGGAACGGACCGGGCCGCCCGGCAGCTGGCCGGTTTCGCCACCGCGGAAGCGGCGCCGGGGGAGGCCGTGGAGGTGGCCGTCGCGCTCTCCTCCCGGGCCTTCGAGACCTGGGACGAGACGGCCGACACCTGGGCGCGGCGCCCCGGAACGTACGAGATCCGGACCGGCCGCTCCCTCACGGACACCAGACTGACCGCCACGGTCGACGCCGCACACTGACGGACCGGCGCGTACATCTACCGAACGGAGAACCCGTACACCGTCTCGGAAACGAACGCGTCGCCCGGCCGGAGCACCGCACCCGGGAACTCCGGCCGGTTCGGCGCGTCGGGGAAGCGCTGGGTCTCCAGCGCGATCCCGGCGCCCGGCCCGAACGGCCCGGCGTCGATGTGGTCACCGGTGTAGAGCTGCAGCCCCGGCTCGCTGGTCGTGATCGTCAGCACACGCCCGGACGCCGGGTCGGACAGCTCGGCCGCCTCCGTACCGTCCAGCACATAGTTGTGGTCGTAGCCGAGGCCCACCTTCCGGGCCTGCCGGAAGTCGAAGCGCGTCCCCGCCACCGGCGCCTGCTCGCCGGTCGGGATCAGCTCCGCGTCCACGGGCGTCACCCGCGAGGCCGGGATGCGCAGTTCGTGCCCGGCCGCACTGCCGGAGCCCGCACCGGCCAGGTTCCAGTACGAGTGGTTGGTCAGGCTCACCACGGTCGGCGCGTCCGTCGTCGCCTCGTACGCGATCCGCAGCGCACCGCTCGCCGTCAGGCTGTACGTCACGGAGACGGCCAGCCGCCCAGGGAAGCCCTCCTCGCCGTCCGGGCTGACCCGGGAGAGCCGCACCCCGTGACCGGTCGTCTCCGCGTCCCACACCCGCTTGTCGAAGCCCCGGTCGCCGCCGTGCAGGCTGTTCGGCGGGTTGTTGCGGGGCAGCTGGTACGTCCGCCCGTCGAGCTCGAACACGCCGCCCGCGATGCGGTTCGCGTACCGCCCGATCAGCGCCCCGAAGTACGGCCCGGGGGAGGCCAGATAACCGGCCAGGTCCGGGAACCCCAGGGCCACCCCGGCCACCGCGCCCGCCCGGTCCGGCACCTCGGCCGACTGCACGATCCCGCCGTACGTGAGCACCCGCACCCGGGTGTCGCCGCGCTCCAGGGTCCAGCGGTGGACTTGGGTGCCGTCACCGAGACGGCCGAAGGGCTCCGGCTGCGCGCTGCTCATGCCCGGACCCTACGCCGGGGGCCGCGCGGCGGTGACGTTGCGGTACGCGATCTCCGCCAGCCGCTCCTGGCCGTTCCTGCCGGGGTGGAACCAGTCCCAGGGACTCAGCTGCGCCCCGGTGAACCGGAACCCGAAGACCGCCCCGCCGTCGTAACGGCAGTGCGTGTCAGTGGCGCACACGTCCCTGAGGACCGTGTTGTACGCGACGACCCGGTCCCGCACGGCCTCGCGCCGCTTCACGGCCGCCGGGTCCATCGCGTCGGCGTCCCGCAGCATCGAGGCGCAGATCCCCAGCTTCCAGACCTGCTTGCCCAGCGGGTTGCCGCGCCCCTGCGACCACAGCCGCTTCAGGTCCGGCACGCTCGACACATAGACCTCGCTCCTGGGCAGCGCCGTGCGCAGTCGTTTCAGAGCCGTCGTGAACGAGGTCCTGAATTCATCCACCGGTGTCATGTGCGAAACCGAGTCCCGGCACGCGTCATTGGCACCTGCCATGATCGTCACCAGCTCGGGCCGGTGCGCCGCCGCGGCGGTGATCTGGGCCGGCACATCGGCCATCCGGGCCCCGGTCCTGGCGTCGTTCCAGCCCTTCTTCACCCCGAGCCGGGAGACCAGACTGTGCACCCGGGTGTCCGAACCGGTCGCCCAGGAGACCTTGGGACAGTCGGAGAGCACCGAACAGGCGTCGAAGCCACGGGTGATGGAATCGCCCACGGCGGCGACCGACCGGGGGGACCTGTCCCAGGCCGGGGCGGGTGCGGGGGACGCACCGCGATGCCCCTGCGCATGTTTCGCGCCACTGTCGGAAGAGTCACAGCCGGCCAGCGCGCCGAGCGGCAGGACGAGCGTCGCGGTCAGCGCCGCGACAGCGGTGCGGCCGCGGCGGTTCCGGGCGGATTCCGGCTTCCTCTGCACCCTCTGGACCCTCCAAGTGGCCGACCCGGGCGTCCTGCCGAGTGAAAGCTGTGTGTTCAACGGGGCTGGGACCGACAGTACGTCACACGAGTCAGGCCACCGCGCGGTAGTTTTTCCCCGTCGAACCAGTGACAACTTCGCCCACCCGCTCCGGTAAATTACGTCACGTCACATACTGTCCCATTTCAGGAGATTAACTCCCGATGCTGTTTACTGTTGTACCCCGGGGCAGGACGGGCGAGAGGCCGCTGGGGAAGGCGAACCTCGAACCGCACTGGAGGTCCCGGTGACGACACGTGGAGTTCTGTACGTGCACTCCGCACCGCGCGCGCTGTGCCCGCACGTCGAGTGGGCCGTGGCGGGTGTTCTCGGTGCGCGGGTGAACCTCGACTGGATCAGGCAGCCCGCCTCGCCCGGCACCTGGAGATCCGAGTTCTCCTGGAAGGGCGGCACGGGCACCGCGTCCCAACTCGCCTCCGCGCTGCGTGGCTGGAATCTGCTGCGCTTCGAAGTGACGTCGGAGCCGTGTCCGTCGGCCGAGGGCGAGCGCTACAGCGCCACGCCCGAGCTGGGCATCTTCCACGCCGTCACCGGAATCCACGGCGACATCCTGATCCCCGAGGACCGGCTGCGGGCCGCACTGGCCCGTTCGCTGGGCGGCGAGAGCGATCTGGAGGCCGAGATCGCCCGACTGCTCGGCAAGCCGTGGGACGACGAGCTGGAGCCGTTCAGGTACGCGGGCGAGGGAGCGCCGGTGCGCTGGCTGCACCAGGTCGTATAGGGCCGGTCCCGGCGGAAGGCCCTGATCCGAACAGAAGGCTCTGATCCGCTTTACGGTGGGGCCATGGCTGACAACACCTCAGTAGCTGTTCTCGGTACGGGCATCATGGGCGCCGCGATGGCCCGTAACCTCTGCCGCGCCGGGCTCGACGTCCGCGTCTGGAACCGGACCCGCTCCAAGGCCGAGCCCCTCGCGGAGGCGGGCGCCCGCGTCGCCGACACACCGGATGAGGCCGTCGAGGGCGCGGACGTGATCATCACCATGGTGTACGACGGTGCTGCCGCCCTCGAAGCGATGACCGCGGCCGGGCCCTCGCTGAGCGCCGGGACGGTCTGGCTGCAGTCCACCACCGTCGGCACCGAGGGGCTGCTCCCGCTCGCAGCGCTGGCCAGGCAGCACGGGCTGGCCTTCGTGGACGCCCCGGTCCTCGGCACCAGGGCCCCGGCGGAGAGCGGGCAGCTCACGGTCCTGGCGGCCGGCCCCGGCTCCGTACGCGACGATATGGCACCCGTCCTGGACGCCATCGGCTCCCGTACGGTCTGGGTCGGCGACGACGGCACGACCGGCGCGGCCACCCGTCTCAAACTGGTCTGCAACAGCTGGGTGCTGACCCTCACTCACGGCACGGCCGAGGCACTCGCGCTGGCGGCCGGTCTTGGCGTGGACCCCGCGAACTTCCTGGACGCGGTCGGCGGCGGCTCGCTCGACTGCGGCTATCTGCACCTCAAGGCAGAGACGATTGTCACCGAGGACTACACCCCGAGCTT
This sequence comes from Streptomyces sp. NBC_00466, assembly GCF_041433995.1. Classification (NCBI taxonomy): domain Bacteria; kingdom Bacillati; phylum Actinomycetota; class Actinomycetes; order Kitasatosporales; family Streptomycetaceae; genus Streptomyces; species Streptomyces sp. NBC_00466. Next base: position 5,098,394 of record NZ_CP107896.1, read on the forward strand.
CTCGGTCACCACGGCGGCGAAGGACGCCCGGCTGATCGTCGAGGCGGGGCGTGCGGCGGGTGTGCGGCTGGACGTGGCAGCCGCGGGCGCCGAGCGGTTCCGCCGGGCCGAGGCGCTGGGGCACGGCGGCGACGACATGGCCGCGTCGTACTTCGCGAGCTTCGAGGCCTGAGACAGACAGGGCACCGACGAGCAGGCCCGCCCCTCCGGACGGGGAGGGACGGGCCTGTGCGTGGGGCGCTGTGTGATCAGCGGGTGTGATCAGACCGAGCGGAACGCCAGCATCACGTTGTGACCGCCGAACCCGAACGAGTTGTTGACCGCGGAGATCGGTCCCTGCGGCAGCGTCCGCGGCTTGTCCCGGACGATGTCCGCGTTGACCTCCTCGTCGAGCTCGTCGACGTTGATGGTCGGCGGAGCCGTGCGGTGGTACAGCGCGAGCACGGTGGCGACGGTCTCGATACCGCCGGCGCCGCCGAGCAGATGCCCGGTCATCGACTTCGTCGCGGAGATCGCGACATGGTCGAGGTCGTCGCCCAGCACCTGGCGGAGCGCCTTGATCTCGGCGACGTCACCCTGCGGGGTCGACGTGGCGTGCGCGTTGACATGCACGACCTCGGAGGGCTTCAGATCCGTGGTCTCCAGCATGTGCCGCAGCGCCGCCGCGATACCGCGACCGGTCGGCTCCGGCTGCGCGATGTGGTGGGCGTCCGACGACAGGCCCTGGCCCACGAGCTCGCAGTAGACCCTGGCACCGCGCGCGGCGGCGTGCTCGGCCGACTCCAGGACCACGATGCCGGCGCCCTCGCCGAGTACGAAGCCGTCGCGGCCCTTGTCGTACGGGCGGGAGGCGCCCTCGGGGTCGTCGTTGTTCTTGGACATCGCCATCATGTTGGCGAAGGCCGCGATGGGCAGCGGGTGGATGGTCGCCTCGGTGCCACCGGCGACGACGACGTCGGCACGGCCGGAGCGGATCATCTCGGCCGCGTAGCCGACCGCTTCGGCGCCGGACGCGCACGCGCTGACCAGGGCGTGGACACCCGCCTGCGCGCCGAGTTCGAGCCCGACGTTGGCGGACGGGCCGTTCGGCATGAGCATGGGGACGGTGTGCGGGGAGACGCGGCGTACGCCCTTCTCCTTGAGCACGTCGTACTGGTCGAGCAGGGTCGTGATGCCGCCGATGCCGGAGGCGACGACCGCACCGAGGCGCTCGGGGTGGATGGCGTCGTCCTCGCCGGCCTTCGCGGTGAAGCCCGCGTCGGACCAGGCCTCACGGGCCGCGATCACGGCGAACTGGGCCGAGCGGTCCAGCTTGCGGGCGAGGGGGCGCGCCAGCACCTCGCTCGGGTCGACAGCGACCGGGGCGGCGATGCGGACCGGGAGCTCGGCGAAGCGCTCGCCGGTGAGCGGCTTGACGCCGGAACGGCCTGCGAGCAGACCGTCCCAGGTCGATGCGCTGTCGCCACCCAGCGGTGTGGTTGCGCCGATACCGGTGACGACCACGGTGCGATTGGTCGGGCTCACTGGAATTTCTTCTCCACGTGTAGAGGGATCTGAATCACGGCGCCACCGCCGGGTGGCGTCAGCCGCGGGCCTGGGTCAGGCCTGGTGCTTCGAGATGTAATCGGCAGCGTCGCCGACCGTCTTGAGGTTCTTGACGTCGTCGTCCGGGATCTTCACGTCGAAGCGCTCTTCGGCGGCGACGACGACCTCGACCATGGACAGCGAGTCGACGTCCAGGTCGTCGGTGAAGGACTTGTCCAGCTGGACGTCCTCGACCGGGATACCGGCGATCTCGTTGACGATCTCGGCGAGACCGGTGACGATCTCTTCCTGGGTGGCGGCCATGTTGGCGCTCCTTCGATGTGTAGCGGTGTGTGTCGGGGACTGCTCGGGGTGTTCGAGCGAACCGGATTCCTCCGGAATGCCCTAGGGGAGGGTAACGACAGTCGCGGCGTAGACGAGACCCGCCCCGAAGCCGATGACCAGCGCGGTGTCGCCGCTCTTCGCCTGACCGGTCGCCAGGAGCCGCTCCATCGCGAGCGGAATCGAGGCTGCGGAGGTGTTGCCGGTGGTCTCGATGTCACGGGCGACCGTGACGTGCTCCGGCAGTTTGAGAGTCTTCACCATCGAGTCGATGATCCGCATATTGGCCTGGTGCGGGATGAAGACGTCCAGGTCGGCCGCCTCGATACCGGCCGCGTCCAGGGCCTGCTGAGCGACCTTCGCCATCTCGAACACAGCCCAGCGGAAGACCGCCTGGCCCTCCTGCGTGATCGCGGGGAACTTCTCGCGGCCCTTGCCGTCGCGGTAGTCCGACCATGGCACGGTCTGCTTGATCGTCTCGGACTTGTCGCCCTCCGAGCCCCATACCGTGGGGCCTATGTGCGGCTCCTTGGACGGGCCGACCACGACCGCGCCCGCGCCGTCGCCGAAGAGGAAGGCCGTCGCGCGGTCCTCCAGGTCGGTGAGGTCGCTGAGCCGCTCGACGCCGATGACGAGCACGTACTCGGCGGAACCCTCGACGACCATGCCCTTGGCGAGCGTCAGCCCGTAGCCGAAGCCGGCGCAGCCCGCCGAGATGTCGAACGCGGGCGCCTTGTCGGTACCGAGCCTGTGGGCGATCTCGGTCGCGATGGCCGGGGTCTGCGCGAAGTGCGAGACCGTCGACACGACCACGGCGCCGATCCGGTCGGCGGTGATCCCGGCGTCGGCGATGGCCTTGCCGGAGGCCTCGATGGACATCGCGGCCACGGTCTCCTCGTCGGATGCCCAGTGGCGGGTCGCGATGCCGGAGCGGGAGCGGATCCACTCGTCGGACGAGTCGATCGTCTCCAGGATCACCTCGTTGGGCACGACCCGGGCCGGACGGTAGCCGCCGACGCCCATGATCCGTGCGTACGGGGCGCCCTGGCTGGGCTTGATCTTCGCCATGCTCTCTCGGGCTCCTTAGGCCCCCGCCGCGTCAGCGGCAGGTGATTGGGTCTCGGCGATGAGGGCGCGGGCCGCGTCGAGGTCGTCGGGTGTCTTGAGCGCCAGCGTCCGTACGCCGGGCATGGCGCGCTTGGCGATGCCCACCAGCGTGCCGCCGGGGCAGACCTCGATGAGCGCGGTCGCGCCCAGCCGCTGCGCGGTCTCCATGCACAGGTCCCAGCGGACCGGGTTCGAGACCTGGTTGACCAGCCGGGCGATGACGTCGGCGCCGGTCGTGACCACCTCGCCGTCGGCGTTCGAGAGATACGGGACGGCCGGGTCGGCGACGACCAGGTCCTGCGCCGCCCTGCCGAGTCCGGTGACCGCCGGAGCCATGTGGTGCGTGTGGAACGCACCGGCCACCTTGAGCGGCACGACCCTGCGGACCCCGTCGGGCTTGTCGTCGACGAGCGCGGCGATCTGCTCGGCGGTGCCCGCGGCGACGATCTGTCCTGCGCCGTTCACGTTCGCCGGGGTCAGCCCGAGCTTCTCCAGGTGCGGGAGCACGGTTTCGGGGTCGCCGCCGAGCAGCGCGGCCATCCCGGTCTCGGTGACGGCCGCGGCCTCGGCCATGGCCAGTCCGCGGGTCCGTACGAAACCGAGGGCCGCGGCGTCGTCGAGGACGCCCGCGAAAGCAGCGGCCGTGATCTCACCGACGCTGTGCCCCGCGACAGCGCCGGGCACGAAGTCACCCAGTGCAGAAGCGGACAGCAGACCGGCCGCGACCAGCAGCGGCTGGGCCACCGCGGTGTCGCGGATGGCGTCCGCGTCGGCCTTCGTGCCGTAGTGGGCAAGGTCGAGCCCGATGGCGTCCGACCACGCGGCGACGCGGTCGGCGGCACCGGGAAGTTCGAGCCAGGGAGTCAGGAAGCCGGGCGTCTGAGCGCCTTGGCCGGGAGCGACGAGTACGAGCACCCTCACACTCTCTCTTGTGGACGGCTTCGGATGCCCGTGGGGAGAGGGACGAAGAACCGTCGGGGTAATTGTTGGTGTCCGACAAAAGTCTAGAGCTGCGTATCCCCGTCGGCCAGGCGCCCCAGGATCAGGGCGATGCGCAGAGTGAATGCGGAGCGCACATCGGAGGGTGACCAGCCGGTGACGTCGGTCACACGTCGGAGCCGGTAGCGAACGGTGTTGGGGTGTACGAAGAGCATCCTGGCCGCGCCTTCCAGGCTGCTCGCCTGTTCCAGGTAGACACTCAGCGTTTCCAGGAGGGCCGACCCCGCCTCCTCCAGAGGTCTGTAGATCTCCTCCACCAACTGCTCACGCGCCGAGGGGTCCGACGCGATGGCGCGCTCCGGCAGCAGATCGTCGGCGAGCACCGGGCGTGGCGCGTCCTGCCAGGCGTAACCGGCCTTGAGCCCGGCGGCCGCCGCTTGCGCGGACCGGGTGGCCGCGAGCAGGTCGGGGACGATCGGCCCGGCGACCACAGGACCTGCCGCGTACGGGCCGATCAGGGCCTTGGCGACCTGGAGCGGATTGTCGTTGCCGCCCGCGATGACGACGAGCCGGTTGCCGAGCACCCCGGTCAGCACCTGCACCTTGGCGTGCCGCGCGGCGCGGCGGATCGCCTCGACGGTCAGTTCGCTGTCGCCCTCCGGCGCAGTGCCGAGGATCACACAGACATGGTCGGGCGAATTCCAGCCGAGCGCGGCGGCGCGGGACACCGCGCCCTCGTCGGCCTCGCCCGACAGCACCGCGTTGACCACCAGGGACTCCAGCCGGGCGTCCCAGGCGCCGCGGGCCTCGGCGGCCTGCGCGTACACCTGGGCGGTCGCGAAGGCGATCTCCCGGGCGTAGACCAGCAGCGCCTCGCGGAGGATCGACTCGTCGCCGGGGGCGGCGACTTCGTCGATCGCGGTCTCCATGACCTCGATCGTGGTGCGCACCATTTCGACCGTCTGCCGGAGCGTGATGGCCCGGGTCAGCTCGCGCGGGGCGGTGCCGAAGACGTCGGTGGAGATCGCCTGGGGGGCCTCGGGGTGCCGGAACCACTCGGTGAACGCCGCGATGCCGGCCTGGGCGACCAGACCGATCCAGGACCGGTTCTCCGGTGGCATCGCCCGGTACCAGGGCAACGTCTCGTCCATCCGGGCGATGGCGTTCGCCGAGAGCCGGCCGGAGGACTGCTCCAGCCGCTTCAGCGTCGCGGCATGCGGATGTGCGGGAGGGGGTCCGGGTGGCGCGGAATCGGGTCGGGGCACGTGGACAAGACTGCCTTATCGGGACCCGGGTATGGCGTGGCGGGGCTACGGTGGGCGGCGTGATGGATGTACGGCGCTCCGGCGAGCGCTACCGCGGAGGCGACCCGGCGGCCGGTATCGACTCCCGCCACGCCTTCTCGTTCGGCACCTTCTACGACCCGGACAACCTGCGTTTCGGGCCGGTCCTGGCCTGCAACGAGGAGCGGCTCGCGCCCGGCGCCGGCTTTGACGAACACCCGCACAGCCACACCGAGATCGTCACCTGGCTGGTCGAGGGCGAGCTCACCCACCGCGACTCGACGGGCGGCGCCACGGTCGTACGGGCCGGAGACGTCCAGCACCTCTCGTCGGCCGGCGGCGTGCGCCACGAGGAGCGCAACGAGGGCCCGGAGCCGCTGGTCTTCGTACAGATGTGGCTGGCACCCCTGGAGCCGGGCGGCGAGCCCGCGTACGAGATCGTGCGCGGCATCGCGGACGCCACGCCGTACGCGGTCCCGGCTTCGGGCGCGCTGCTCTCGGTCCGCAGGCCGTCCCCGGGCGAGCGCGTTGCGGTGCCGGACGCGGCGGGGGTGTACCTGCATGTCGTCCGGGGGGAAGTGCGGCTGGGGGAGACGGGTTTGGGGCCGGGGGACTCGGTGCGGATCACCGGGGAGCGGGGGCTCGACCTGGTGGCGGACACCGCGGCCGAGGTGCTGCTCTGGGAGCTGGAGACGGTCTGAGGCGGGGCGCCCCCTCCATCCGGCCTCCCGTACCGGGCCTGCGCCGGCTGCTCGATCCGACCGCGTCGCAGGCATGATCCGGCAGATCAGGGGATCCCGGCCTCGATGTGGGCGAGGTGGGCGGCGAGGATCTCCTCGAACGCGGCGCGGCGGTCTGCTCCGAGGGGGCGGATATCGCGGGCGAAGTGGGCCAGGGCGGGGAAGCGTCCGGGGTCGGCGCCGAGTACCGCGACGCGGAACTGCTCCATTCCCTGTTCGTACTCCTTGGGGGTGAGCGTGCCGACCCCGGCCTCGGAGGAGATCAGCGCGGCGAGAAGAGTCACGATGCGGTGGTAGCGCACCGGGACCTCCGCGTCGGGCAGGCCCGACGCGCGCAGGGCCTGCAGCAACTCCTCCATGACCAGACGGGAACCGGTGCCGCCGGACCCGTAGCGTCCCCACACCGCGGCGAGTTGGAGCTGCTCGCCGAATGCCTCACGCAGGCGCAGGGCCAGGGCGGTGACGCGCTGCTTCCAGTCGCCCTCGGGCCGGTAACCGTCCATGGTGGCCAGCAGGATCCGGTCGGCGACCGCTCGTAGCAGTTCGGTCTTGTTGCGGAAGTGCCGGTAGAGGCTGGAGGAGTCGGTCCCGAGCGTCGCGGCGAGCTTGCGCACGCTGAACGACTCGGCGTCGTCCGTACGCAGCAGTTCCGCCGCCGTGTCCAGGATCTCCTCGGTCGACCATCGCCGTCGGCCAGTCATCTCGCCCCTCTCGTCACGCGTGAGTCTAACCCGCGCCCCCACTGATGCACTTGCTGATGCACGCGGTGCGTGCATAATGAGGGCGATGCGCTTCAACCACGAGGCCACACACGGCACTTGGCCGGAAGAGGAGAAGGAAACATGGGGGAGACCACGACTGCCGCGCGACCGCCGGAGCCGGATTTCTCGGCGATGACGACCGAGGAGCTGCTCGTCTATCGCGACGCGGAGAACCGCTTCCGGGCCTCCGGCGAGGCGCGGGCCATCCTGGGAGTGCCCCACCCCTGCGCCGCGATCGACTGGCAGGAGATCGCGCTGCCCGGCCGCGACCTGCCGGTCCGGGTGTACCGGCCGACCCCGGCGGGAGACGCCGAGGCCACCTCCCGGACCGGCCTGCCACTCGTGGTCCATGTCCACGGAGGCGGCTTCGTGGGCACGGCGGTGCAGTGCGACTGGACCAACAGCCACCTCGCCGCCCGGCTGCCCGCTCTCGTCGTCTCGGTCGAGCACCGCCTCCTCGCCCCCGGCAGTCCGCTCGCGGACGCGGCCGAGGACGGCTGGGATGTACTCGAACACGTGGTGCGGCAGCCCGCGCGGTGGGGCGTCGACCCGGCGCGCGCGGCCGTCTTCGGCGAGAGCTGCGGCGCGCTGATCAGCGCCCGGACGGCCATTCGGGCCCGGGAGGCCGGTCTGGAGCTCGCGGCGCAGGTCCTGGTCAACCCCGTGACCGACGTGACCGGGACGATGTTCGACTACGCCTCGATGACCGAGTACGCCTCAAGGCCGACACCGGCCTTGCCGTTGCTGCGGTTCTTCCGGCAGCTCGCCGTCCCACCGGGGTACGACGCCCGCGCGGTCTCGCCGCTGTACGCGGACGATCTGAGCGGGCTTGCCCCGGCGCTCGTGGTGGTGCCCACCCAGGACGCGGTCGCCGACCACGGCCGCCGCTTCGCCGACCGGCTGCGTGCGGCCGGCACGCCCGTCCAGCTCACCGAATACCCGGGCGCACAGCACGCGTTCCTCACCTTGCCCGGCATAGCACCCCAGGCCGAAGCCGCCCAGTCGGAGATCCTCCAGTTCCTCCGCACGGCCCTGGCGCGGTGAGGGAGGAACGAAGCGACGACCACCGCACACGACGACGACCGCACGCGGTAGCCGCCTGCTCATGAACGTCGCGGTCTGGGAGTCCGCAGAAGCGCTCGCCCTCGCGCTCTAGTGGAGCCCGTCCACGAAGGTCTGCCAGGCTGCGGCGTGGACGAACAGGGTGGGACCGGCGGGGTTCTTGCTGTCCCGGACCGGCACGGTGCCGGGGAGGCCGTCGGCCACCTCGACGCAGTCGCCACCGGTGGTGCCACTGTAGGACGACTTCCGCCAGGCCGCGCCGTCGGTCACCGTGCACTCCACGCACTCGCCGCCCGTGCTTCCGCTGTAGCTGGACTTACGCCACCGTGCGCTCTTCAGGTCGCGACCGGTCTCCATAACGCTCCTCCATCACGCGGGCGATCAGTGCCGCCGACGCTTCAACGGAGAGTGCGGCGGCCTGCAAGTGAGCGTAACGGCGTGTCGACTCCCGGACGGTCTCGGGGCTGGCGGTCATGTGGCCCGAGATGAGGTCCTCTGTGTAGATGATGTCCGGATCGTCCTCGAAGCGCATGACGGTGAAAGACCCATCCAGGCTGGCATGTTCACCCGCAGTGAAGGGCAACACCTGGATCCGCGTCCAGCGGTGATCGGCGTAGTCCAACAACCGGGCCAGTTGGTTCCGCATGACCTCCCGGCCACCGATCGGCCGGTACAGTGCGGCCTCATCGAGGATCGCCCAGGTGAGCGGCGGTCGTTCCCGTTCCAGGATGCGCTGGCGCTCCACGCGGGCAGCCACCAGACCTTCGAGGTCGTCGGGCAGGCCGGTGGCCAGTACTGCCCGCGCGTACGCCTCCGTCTGAAGGAGCCCGTACACCAACTGCGCCTGGTACGTGGAGATATAGGCCGCACGCGCCTCCATCTCCGCATACGGCTGGAACCAGGTCGGCAGCTGGCTGCGCAGCACCAGGCCGACCAGGCGGGAGAACACCCCGTCCGTGCCGAGGGCCGCGTCCGCGCGCTCGGCGAAATCGCGGGTCGGGATCTTCTTCGTGGTCTCGATCTGGCCGATCAGGGAACCCGTGCAGAAGATGATGTCGCCGAGCTGCCCCTGTTTCAGGCCGGCGGCCTCTCTCTGCCGGCGGAGTTCCCAGCCGAAGTAGTCCAGCGGGGACGCGCTGGGGTCGAGGGAGTGGATGTTGGCCACGGGGGCACCTCCGGCCTGCAACGCCGCTCGGCGTTCGGTTCAGTACGTAGCCGAGCGTAATCGCCGCGTTGCACGCTGGTGGCATGAATGACGTAACTGGTTCCCCGGCGGGCACCGCTGAGGCGACCTACCGTGCCGCCTTCGCGGTGAGCGAGCACTCGGCGCGGCATCTGCGCCGCATCCTGCGCATGTATCTCACCGGCTGGGGCCTTCTCGAAGTGGCCGACGTGGCCGAGCTGGCGCTCACCGAGCTGATCGCGGATGTCGTACGGAACGTCCCCGGCCGTCTCTGCCAGACGTGCATTCTCTGGCTCCCCGGCCGAGGTGTGCGGGTCGAGGTCGCGGACGGGTGCCCTCAACTGCCCAGCGCGGCCGTCGGTGACGAACTCGACGAGGGCGGGCGGGGGCTGGTCCTGGTCGAGGCACTCACCGACAGCTGGGGCGTGGAGCCGCGCAGCGACGGGTGTGGCAAGACGGTGTGGTTCGAGTGCCTGACCGCGAAGGTGGCCGAGGCGTGATGTGTCACCGCCCGGAGTTGAGCTCCGCCAGAACCGCATCCGTGAACGGCGGCCACGCCTCGATCGCCCACGGTCCGAAGTCCCGGTCGGTCAGTGCTACACAGGCGGCCCCCGCCTCCGGGTCGACCCAGAGGAACGTACCGGACTGGCCGAAGTGGCCGAACGTCCGCGGTGACGACGAACTGCCCGTCCAGTGCGGTGACTTGGCGTCCCTGATCTCGAAGCCGAGGCCCCAGTCGTTCGGGTTCTGCACACCGTAGCCCGGCAGCACGCCCTTGAGCCCCGGGTGGACCACCGAGGTGGCTTCGGCGACGGTGCGCGGGTCGAGCAGCCGGGGCGCCTGGAGCTCGGCGGCGAACCTGACCAGGTCGTCGGCGCTGGACACGCCGTCCTTCGCGGGGGAGCCCTCAAGGGAGGTGGCCGTCATCCCGAGCGGTTCGAGCACCCCCTCGCGGAGGTACTCGGCGAAGGGGATACCGGTGGCCGCGGCGATGTGGTCGCCCAGCGCCTCGAACCCCGCGTTGGAGTAGATGCGGCGCTCACCGGGGGCCGCCATCACCCGGTTCTCGTCGAAGGCCAGACCGCTGGTGTGGGCGAGCAGATGCCGGACCGTGGACCCGGGAGGACCCGCGGGCTCGTCCAGCTCGACCGCGCCCTCCTCGTACGCCATGAGCGCGGCGTACGCGGCGAGCGGCTTGGTGACCGAGGCGAGCGGGAAGCGCCGCTCGGTCGGGCCGACCGTACCGGCGACGCTGCCGTCCGCTCGTACGACAGCGGCGGCCACCGCGGGTACCGGCCAGTTCTCGGTCATCGCCAGGCTCTTCATGAGGGACGAGCCTAACTACAGCGTCAGGCGCATCGCCGGATCGGGGGTCCTGACGAACCCGAGCGAGGTGTAGAGCGGCTCGCCGTCGGCCGAGGCGCGCAGGTCGACCTTTGTCACACCGCGCTCCCGGAACCAGCCGAGCAGCGCCTCCATACAAGCGCGTGAGTACCCTCGGCGGCGCATGTCCGGATCGGTCGCGACGCTGAAGACGTAACCGCTCGTGCCGTGCGGGTTGCCGGGGCCGCCGAGCCGGTACTCGACCGTGCCGACCACGCAGGCGGCGAGCCCGCCGTCCGGCCGGTCCACGACGAACGCGGTGAGATCGGCCGTCGGGTCCTTCAGCTTTGCGCGGAGCGTCTCGACGGCAGTGGACTGCCAGCTGATGTCCGGGTGCGGTGTCCCGGACATGGAGTCCTGCATCAGCTTGCGCAGGCGTACGAGTTCGACGGCGTCATCGGGGGTGGCGCGGCGGGCGGTGCTCATGGTCCGGGAGGCTACGGGAGCCGTCTGTGAAGTTCCGCTCGATTTCGCTTGCCTGGAGTGCACTCCAAGGATCTAGCGTTGGTGCTGTCGCGAGGATGAAGGAGCTGGGACCGCATGACTGTGACCGAGACCGAGGCTGTGCCCGCGTCGTCCCGTGTGGCCGTCTGTGCGGCGCCGCCCACGGCGGGCAGGCGCCCCGACGGACAGGACCAGTACACGATCAGCGAGGTCGTCACGTTCACCGGTCTCAGCGCGTACACCTTGCGCTGGTACGAGCGGATCGGGCTGATGTCGCAGGTCGACCGGTCGAACACCGGCCAGCGTCGCTTCACCAATCGCGATCTGGATTGGCTCAACTTCGTCGGCAAGCTGCGGCTGACCGGGATGCCGGTGGCAAAGATGGTTCGCTACGCCGAACTCGTACGCGAGGGCGAGGACACCTTCGAGGAACGGCAGGAGCTCCTGGAGGAGACCCGCAGAGATGTACGGCTGCGTATCGCGGAACTCGACGACACGCTCTCCGTACTCGATTTCAAGATCGGCTTTTACGCGGACGCCCGACGGGCGTCGGAGAGGTTCTGAACCTGATGAGCATCGAGAAGATCGACAGGGTGCGGCTGGGCCAGGACGGCCCCGAGGTCGGCGTGCAGGGCTTCGGTGCCATGGGCATCAGCGAGTTCTACGGGGACACCGACGAGGGGGCGGCCAGGGACACCCTGGAGGCCACCGTCGAGGCCGGTGTCACGCTGATCGACACGGCCGACATCTACGGGCAGGGCGCCAACGAGACCTTCCTGGCGCCGTTCGTCGCCGCGCACCGCGACGAGATCACGCTGGCCACCAAGTTCTCCATCGAGCGGCGCGCCGACGACCCGCACTACCGGGGGGTGCGCAACGACGCCCCGTACATCAGGCAGGCCGTCGAGGCGAGCCTGCGCCGGCTGAACGTCGATGTCATCGACCTCTACTACATGCACCGCCGCAACCCCGATGTCCCGCTGGCCGAGTCGGTCGGCGCGATGGGCGAGCTGGTGGCCGCGGGCAAGGTCAAGTACCTGGGGCTGAGCGAGGTGACCGGTGCGGAACTGCGCGAGGCGCACGCCGTGCACCCGATCACCGCCGTGCAGTCCGAGTGGTCGCTGTTCAGCCGTGACGTGGAGCTGAGCCTGATCGGCGCGGCCGCCGAACTCGGGGTGGGCATCGTGCCGTACTCGCCGCTCGGCCGGGGCTTCCTCACCGGCTCCTTCGCGGACGCGTCCAAGGAGCTCGGAGGCGGCGACTTCCGGCAGTCCCAGCCCCGCTTCACCGGCGACAACGCCAAGGCGAACGCGGCGCTCCTCGAACCGGTGCACAAGATCGCGGCGGCGCACGGAGCGACGGCCGCGCAGGTGGCCCTCGCCTGGGTGCAGCAGCGGGCCGAGGTGCACGGTCTCTCGGCGGTCGTGCCGATCCCCGGCACCCGCAAGCGCACCCGCCTGCTGGAGAACACCGGCGCCACGCGGCTGCGGCTGACCAGTGATGAACTGGCGCTCCTGGAACCGATCGCGGGCGAGGTCAAGGGCGACCGCTACCCGGACATGTCATCGACGTCCGCTGCCCGCGAGTAGCCACCGGGGGAAGTCATGCCGGAGGGGGCCCGCGCGGTGCGGGCCCCCTCCGTCTGTACGGCTGCCGCTACAGCTCCGCCAGCAGTTCGGCCTTCTTCGCGCTGAACTCGTCGTCCGTGACCAGTCCGGACGAGTGCAGTTCGCCCAGATGCCGTATCCGCTCGGCGATGTCCGCCGGGTCGCGCCGGCCGGTGGCGATGGCGGGCACCGGCACCGGCCTGGAGTGGCGGGCCGCCCCCAGGACCGCGGCGGCGAAGGGCAGCGACTCGTGCACCGGTCCGTAACCGAGCCCGAAGACGACCGCCGTGGGGTCCTGGTCCGCCTGCGCCGCATCCGGCTCGCCCTGCCGCAGCACCCGCAGATAGCCGTCGTACGCCTCGGGGGAGCGCCAGTCCACACCGGTCAGTTCGGCCACCGGGAAGTTCTGGTCGCCGCACTTCCACTTGGCCGACGACGCACCCGTCCACGACCACCGGAACGAGACCCGCGACCCGTCGAAGGACGCCTTGCCGTCGTACGCCTTGAAGTGGAGCGGCGCCTCGGGCGCCGCCACCAGGAACCGCTCGGCCGGATCGGCCGCCTCGGGCACCAGCCGCGACGTCAGCTCGTCCGCGTAGTACTCCGCGAGCGTCCGCTGCGCGGCCGGAAGCACCAGCCGGTACGGATCGCACCCCTCCTTCAGCTGCCCCGAGGCGGCCTCCATCAGCGGGTCGGCGCCCGCGCGCGGCGCCGCGCGCAGCACCACCGTCCCCCGTCTCCCCTCGGTCACCGACACCGACCCCAGCGCTTCGTGAGGGATACGCCGCTGACGCAGCGCCTGGAAGAGCTTCGGCGTGCGAATCCCCCGTTCGAAGCGGATGAGCACGGAGTCGGTCGCGAACTCCCAGGTGGCTTGAATTCCGGCCAGCACATCACCCATGTGCCACATCGTAGGCGGCGTGCGCCCGCGCGTCGCCCCTCTGCGGCGGACCTGATGCACGGGCATCTACGCGCGTGAACCTCCTGAGTCACCGCAAGATCAGCTGCGGCAGGCGTCCCCACCGTTCGCACATGTCACCGAATCGAACTCGCCGGTGCCGACCGCCGCGAAGTTGTGCAGGCTCTCCGTACCAGGCGTGAAATAGCCGGTGTGGCCCTGTGCCGCGCCCGCCGACACGACGCGGGCGCCGAACTGCGGCGAGACCGGGTCGGCGCCGTGGCCGAGGCCGCCGACGTCCAGATGCGGGACGTCCTGGATCCAGTCGCTGCTGTCCCGCATCGCCCACACCCGGGCGCCCGTGTCCAGCTGGGCGGCGTTCTCGACCCGCATCCCCGGGCTTCCCGCGACCGCGATGTCGCTGACCCGTGACGGGAGGTCGCGGGCGGCGACGCCGCAGAGCACCGAGCCGTAGCTGTGGCAGAACAGCGCGACGGGCGCCTTGCCCGGCAGCGCGTCGACGAGCGCGTGGAGCCGGAGCGAACCCTCGGCGGCGAGTCTGCCGATCGCCGCGTCCACGCCGATACCGACGGGCGAGGTGTAGTCGGCCCAGGCGATGACGGCGGTGCGCGACCCGGGGGCCGCGGAGTGCTCGGCGCTGTACAGCGACGTCGCCATGCCGACCGGCGCGGTGTAGTAGGCCTGCTGACTCTTCTGGAAGGTCAGCAGGTTGGTGTCGACTCCGGGTACCACGATGGAGATGTGCCGGGCCTGCTGCAGATCGCCCATCACCTGGGCGACCCGGCCGGTGCCGGTCGGGTCGAAGGCGAGGATCTGCCGGCCGGGCTGCGCCAGCGCGTTGTACCGGTCGTAGGTCTGGCGCGCGTCCTGGTGGCCGAGCTTGTTCAGCGTGGGGTCGGTCAGCCGTTCGCGTTCCTGCCCTGCGGCCTGTTCCAGCGCGCGCCGGTTGGCCTGATAACGCAGGGTCACCGGGGCGCCGTTGAGATTGCCGACCACCAGCGGATAGTCGTCGACGAGCCGGTCACGCTCGGCCGCGGTGAGCTCAGCGAAGAAACGCGCCAGCCGGTGCGGCGACGCGTTGGGCGAGGGGAGATGGTGACCCGCGATGGAGCCTCTGCCCCAGGCGGCCAGCGCGGCTTGGCGGGGTCCGGCGGTTCTCTGGTGGTGCACGGCGGTCCAGCCGGTCGTGGCCAGCATGACGAACACCACCGCGAGCGCGAGCAGAGTGCGCCAGACGGTGAGGGTGGGGGAGGAGTCGAAGGAAGTCACTGCCCGCCACCCTAGGAGACGGGGGAGCGTGCTTGCGAAGTCCGTGAGGGACATCACGTTTCATAGCGGGAATGTATCCGAATGACTACATTCCGTGTGCGCCTGTCGTACGCCAGTTCCCTGCCAGTGCCGGCCCGATCAGGTCGAGATGAGTCAGGGCGATCGCCCGCATGGAGGCGATGCTCAGGTCCTGGCCCTTGCCCCAGATCCGGCCGGTGGCCCGCATCACGCCGTCGAACGCCGCGACGGCCACGCGCGGCCGCGGATCGGTGTCCACGTCGAGCCCCTCGCGTGCGGCGATCAGCTGGGCCATCCGGTCCTCCAGCTCGGCCGAGCGGCGCAGATGGATCGCGAGCAGGGCCGGGGAGGACTCGATGACCTGACAGGTCCGCATGTACAGGTCGACGGGGACCAGGTCCTCGATCGTCAGGCTGATGCTGTCCCAGGAGGCGAGCACCGCGTTGCGCATCGCCTCGAACGGGGTCTCCTCCGGCGGGCGGGCCTCCAGCGCGGTGAAGAACTGCGACTCCACCAGATCGTGTACCGCGAAGGCGGCCTCCTCCTTGCTGGCGAAGTACCGGAAGAAGGTGCGCTGGGAGACCTCGACGGCGTCGGCGATCTCGTCGACGGTCGTCTGCTCGTACCCCTTCGTCGTGAAGAGTTCGAGTGCGATGCGCAGCAGGGCCTCGCGGGTGCGCTGTTTCTTGCGCTCCCGCAGTCCGGTCGGCGCGTCCGGCGTCGACGGCCCGGTCTGCTCCATCGTCACGGTCTGGTCCTCTTTCGGCGTGGGGGGTGATGTGCGGGGGGTGGTGTGCGGAGTGCGGTGCGGATCCGGTCCGGGCCCGAACTGCTTCCGTTTTGAGGTGCTTTGTCGTCTCAGGATACCTGTGAGCTACGTGACAGCTACCGACTTGTGAATTGGTTTGTCAACTGTCAGTGGCTGACACTAATCTGACTCGTATGACTAGTCAGACCACTGTCGACCCGGCGCCGCAGGACATTGCGGCACCGCCGGTCAAGGGGCTCCGCGGCCACCCTTGGCTGACGCTCTTCTCCGTGGCCATCGGCGTGATGATGGTCGCGCTCGACGGCACGATCGTCGCGATCGCCAACCCGGCCATCCAGAAGGATCTCGGGGCCACCTTCGCCCAGATCCAGTGGATCACCAATGGCTACTTCCTCGCCCTCGCGGTGGCGCTGATCACCGCGGGCAAGCTCGGTGACCGCTTCGGCCACCGCCAGACCTTCCTCATCGGCGTGGTCGGCTTCGCCGCGTCGTCCGGCGCCATCGGCTTCTCCAACAGCGTCAGCCTGGTCGTGACCTTCCGGGTCCTCCAGGGGCTGTTCGGCGCGCTGCTGATGCCCGCCGCGCTCGGCCTGCTGCGCGCCACCTTCCCCGCCGAGAAGCTCAATATGGCCATCGGTATCTGGGGCATGGTCATCGGCGCCTCCACCGCGGGCGGCCCGATCATCGGCGGCCTGCTCGTCCAGCACGTCAGCTGGCAGTCGGTCTTCTTCATCAACGTGCCGGTCGGTGTGATCGCGCTCGTCGTGGGTGTGGTGATCCTCAAGGACCACCGGGCCGAGAACGCCCCGAAGTCCTTCGACATCCTGGGCATCCTGCTGCTGTCGGCGGCCATGTTCTGCCTGGTCTGGGCGCTCATCAAGGCCCCGGCGTGGGGCTGGGGCGACGGCAAGGTCTGGATCTTCCTGGCCGTCTCGCTGGTCTGTTTCGCGGCCTTCGCGTTCTGGGAGACGAAGGTCAGGGAGCCGCTCATCCCGATGGCGCTCTTCCGCTCGGTGCCGCTCTCCGCGGGCGTGGTGCTGATGGTGCTCATGGCCATCGCCTTCATGGGCGGGCTCTTCTTCGTCACCTTCTACCTCCAGAACGTGCACGGCATGAGCCCGGTCGACGCCGGCCTCCACCTGCTGCCGCTCACCGGCATGATGATCGTCGCCTCCCCGCTCGCGGGCGCGGTGATCACCAAGCTCGGCCCGCGTATCCCGCTGGCCGGCGGCATGGTCTGCACGGCGGTCGCGATGTACGGCATGTCCACGCTGGGAACCGACACCGGCAGCGTCACGATGTCGATCTGGTTCGCGCTGCTCGGCCTGGGGCTCGCCCCGGTCATGGTCGGTGCCACCGAGGTCATCGTCGGCAACGCCCCGATGGAGCTCTCCGGCGTCGCCGGCGGTCTCCAGCAGGCCGCCATGCAGATCGGCGGCAGCCTCGGTACGGCGGTGCTCGGCGCGGTCATGGCCTCCAAGGTCGACAGCACCCTGCCGGTCAAGTGGGCGGATGCCAAACTTCCTCCGTTCGGGCCCGGTCAGCTGGACCAGGCATCGCAGGCCGTCCAGGTCGGCATGGCCCCGGTGCCGCCGAACGCGCCGGCCGGACTCGCCGCGAAGATCACCGGCGTCGCGCACGACACTTTCATGTCCGGCATGGGCCTGGCCTGCCTGGTCGCCACCGGCGTCGCGGTCGTGGCCGTCTTCGTGGCCCTGCTCACCAAGCGCGGTGACAACCCGGAGGCCGCTGCGGGCGGTGCCCACATCTGACGATCCGGCGTCAACTCCACGCCACGACAGCCCCGCCGGACCTCTCCGGCGGGGCTGTCGCCTATCAGGGTGGTGCGGGCGGTGTGCTCTTCCGGCGGTACGTGATCACGGGTCAGGCTGCGGTCCAGAGATCCGTACGACACGTCACACGGGGGACCACCACCATGAACACCGCACACACCAGGGCCACTTCACTGCCGCAGCGCACGGCGACCACGCACACCGCGCCCGCGGCCCGCATCCGCAAGGCGCTGCTGCGTACGACCGTCACGGCCGGGATCGTCACGGCCACCGTGTTCGCCGCGCCCCAGACAGCTGCCCCGCACACCGCGCCGGCCGCCTCGCAGCCCCGGATGGGGGAGTGCGCGACCGGCGAGCTCTGCCTCTGGGAGAAGGGCGCCTTCAAGGGCGTACGCCGCACCTACGACCTCTCCGGCAGCGGCATCGACAGCTGTACGCCGCTTCCCGCGGGCTCCACCGCCCAGTCCGTCGCCAACCGCACCGGGCGCCCGGTCACCACGTACCAGTCCGCCGAGTGCGCGGAGACCGGCGAGTTCGAGACGTACCCGGGAGGCGGCACCTGGCTGCCGCACTCCCCGTACCAGGTACGGGCGTTCAAGATCCGGGAGAACTGAGCCCCCACCGAACGCGCACCCCACGGACACACGCAAGGGCGGCGGGACCGCCGTGGTCCCGCCGCCCTCATACGTGCTCAGTGGCGCCTACGCGTCGCCGCCCGCCGCGCCCGGATCGGCCGACGACACGTCCAGGAGCTGGTAGCGGTCGATGGCCTGCTTCAGGGCCGAGCGGTCCACCTTGCCCTGCTTGGCCAGCTCGGTGAGGACCGAGACGACGATCGACTGCGCGTCGATGTGGAAGAAGCGGCGCGCCGCGCCCCGGGTGTCCGCGAAGCCGAAGCCGTCCGCGCCCAGCGACTGGTAAGGCCCCGGCACCCAGCGTGCGATCTGGTCCGGCACCGAGCGCATCCAGTCCGACACGGCCACGAACGGGCCTTCGGAGTCCGCGAGCTTCCGCGTCACGTACGGGACGCGCTGTTCCTCCTCGGGGTGGAGCAAGTTGTGCCGCTCCACCTCCACGGCCTCGCGGCGCAGCTCGTTCCAGGAGGTCGCGGACCAGACGTCGGCCTTCACGTCCCACTCGTCGGCGAGGATCTGCTGGGCCTCGACCGCCCACGGGACCGCCACGCCCGACGCCATGATCTGTGCCGGGATCTGCCCCCGCTCGCCCTGCTTGAAGCGGTGGATGCCCTGAAGGATGCCCTCGACGTCGACATCGTCGGGCTCCGCCGGATGCTGGATCGGCTCGTTGTAGACGGTGAGGTAGTAGAAGACGTCCTCGCCCGCCCTGCCGTCCGCCGTCTCGCCGTACATCCGGCGCAGACCGTCCTGGACGATGTACGCGATCTCGAAACCGAACGCCGGGTCGTAGGCGACACAGGCCGGGTTGGTCGAGGCGAGCAGCTGCGAGTGGCCGTCCGCGTGCTGGAGACCCTCACCCGTCAGCGTGGTCCGCCCGGCGGTCGCGCCGAGGACGAAGCCGCGCGCCAGCTGGTCGCCCATCTGCCAGAACTGGTCGCCGGTGCGCTGGAACCCGAACATCGAGTAGAAGACGTAGACCGGGATCAGCGGCTCGCCGTGCGTGGCGTACGCCGAACCGGCCGCGATCAGCGACGCCGTGCAGCCGGCCTCCGAGATGCCGTCGTGCAGCATCTGCCCGGTCGGCGACTCCTTGTAGGCGAGCAGCAGTTCGCGGTCCACCGACTCGTACTGCTGGCCGAGCGGGTTGTAGATCTTCGCGCTCGGGAAGAACGCGTCCATACCGAAGGTGCGGTACTCGTCGGGGGCGATCAGCACGAAGCGCTTGCCGATCTCCTTGTCCCGCATGAGGTCCTTCAGGACACGGACGAACGCCATGGTGGTGGCGATCGACTGCTGGCCCGAGCCCTTCTTCGCGGTGGCGTACGTCTTGTCGGACGGCAGCGGCAGCGGCTTGGCGCGCACCACCCTGGTCGGTACGTAACCGCCGCAGGACTTGCGGTGGTCGTGCATGTACTGGATCTCTTCGGAGTCCCGGCCGGGGTGGTAGTATGGCGGGTTGCCGTCCTCCAGCTCCTTGTCCGCGATCGGCAGGTGCAGCCGGTCCCGGAAGCGCTTGAGGTCGTCCGCGGTCAGCTTCTTCATCTGGTGGGTCGCGTTGCGGCCCTCGAAGTTCGGACCCAGCGTCCAGCCCTTGATCGTCTGGGCGAGGATCACCGTCGGCTGGCCCTTGTGCTCCTTGGCCGCCGTGTAGGCCGCGAAGACCTTCCGGTGGTCGTGCCCGCCGCGCCCGAGGTGCAGGATCTGCTCGTCGGACATGTCCTCGACCATCTTGCGCAGCCGCTGGTCGGTGCCGAAGAAGTGCTCACGGATGTAGGCGCCGCTCTCGGTGGCGTACGTCTGGAACTGGCCGTCCGGCGTGGTGTTCATCTTGTTGACCAGGGTGCCGTCGCGGTCCTGGGCCAGCAGCGGGTCCCAGCTCCGGTCCCAGACCAGCTTGATGACGTTCCAGCCGGCGCCGCGGAACTGCGACTCCAGCTCCTGGATGATCTTGCCGTTGCCGCGTACCGGGCCGTCGAGGCGCTGGAGGTTGCAGTTGACGACGAAGGTCAGGTTGTCCAGGCCCTCACGGGCAGCGATGGAGAGCTGGCCGAGCGACTCGGGCTCGTCCATCTCGCCGTCGCCGAGGTAGGCCCAGACATGCGACTTGGAGGTGTCCGCGATCCCGCGCGCCTCCATATAGCGGTTCATCCGCGCCTGGTAGATCGCGCCGAGCGGGCCGAGGCCCATCGAGACGGTCGGGAACTCCCAGAAGTCCGGCATCAGCCGCGGGTGCGGATAGCTGGACAGCCCGTAGGGAGCCTTCGACTTCTCCTGGCGGAACCCGTCGAGCTGCTGCTCGGAGAGCCGGTCGAGCAGGAAGGCGCGGGCGTAGATACCGGGGGACGCGTGCCCCTGGAAGAAGACCTGGTCGCCGCCGAGGCCGTCGTCCTTGCCGCGGAAGAAGTGGTTGAAGCCGACGTCGTACAGCGAGGCGGAAGAGGCGAAGGTGGCGATGTGGCCGCCGACCCCGATGCCGGGGCGCTGCGCGCGCGAGACCATCACGGCCGCGTTCCAGCGGGTGGCGTTCAGGACCTTGCGCTCGATCTCCTCGTTGCCCGGGAAGAACGGCTCGTCCTTGGTGGCGATCGTGTTCACGTAGTCCGTGCTGCGCATCTCGGGCACGGCCACGCGCTTCTCTCGCGCGCGCTCGATGAGGCGGAGCATCAGATATCGCGCACGCTCACGGCCGCGCTCGTCGACGGCGGCATCGAGGGAGTCGAGCCATTCCTGGGTCTCTTCAGGATCGAAGTCCGGGACCTGGCTCGGAAGGCCGCCAATGATGATCGGGTTGCGATCGGATCCGGAAACCACGCTGTTCCTTCGCTGTTCGGTGGTGCGGTATCGGGGCGTACGCCGCCACCATCGTGTACCGCCAGGACGCTGACGTCATCTCTACCGAGGGGTAACCGACCGTCACTCGGTGAGACATCCCGTCCGGAGGCCGCTGCTGGGTCCGGCGAAATCGCAACCTTACGCCCGACCCGCTCAGACATTCCCAAAGGGATCCGGGGCACAATTGACGTATCCGATGCCGCGGAACCCCGCAAATACGGATGAACAGTGTGGGATGGATCACCAGAGAGCGTCAGGACCTGCCTGAGGTTGGGATGAGGTGCCAGGAAACGTCACCGTTTCGGCTGTCTCGACCGCTGGGTACTTGCGCGATCGGTCCCGCCCGTGTGGACTACGGCCAACGCCCCGCGCACGCGCGTGGCTGGTGCATTTCCAAAAACGATCAGGAGGCAAACCGTGAGCGCGACCGCGGACCACGCGGAGGAGCGGACCAATCAGGCAGCACGCCTTGGGTTCGAGCCCGGACAAGTGGTCCAGGAGATCGGCTACGACGACGACGTCGAGCAGGAACTCCGTGAGGGTATTGAGAGCGTCATCGGCCAGGAACTCGTCGACGAGGACTACGACGACGTGGCTGACGCTGTCGTGTTGTGGTTCCGCGACGAGGACGGCGACCTTACGGACGCACTGGTGGATGCCATCGGTCTGGTCGACGACGGCGGCGCGGTCTGGCTGCTGACCCCCAAGACCGGCCGTGACGGTTACGTCGAGCCGAGCGATATCAACGAGGCATCTCAGACAGCCGGTCTGGCCCAGACCAAGAGCATCAATGCCGGCAAGGACTGGACGGGGAGCCGTCTGGTCACACCGAAGGTGGCAAGGTCCGGCAAGCGCTGAGTCGCCACAAGCCCCGAGAAGCCCCCGCCGGCCGTCCTGCCGGCGGGGGCTTCCCCCTTTTCCGGCTGGTCCGGCTGGTCCGGCTGTCCCGGGTGTTCAGGCGGTTCCGGCTGTCCCGGCGGTTCCGGCGAAGGGCTGTGCCCCCGGTGCGGCCGGTGGGGAGGCCCTAGGGTGGGCATCATTCGAATGGCCCCACCGAAGGGAAGCGTTTTCATGGCGATCGAGGTCGGCACCGAGGCCCCGGAATTCGAGCTCAAGGACAACCACGGCCGGACCGTCCGCCTCTCGGACTTCCGCGGCGAGAAGAACGTGGTGCTGCTCTTCTACCCCTTCGCTTTCACCGGCGTGTGCACCGGCGAGCTCTGCGCCCTCCGCGACGAGCTGCCGAAGTTCGTCAACGACGACGTGCAGCTGCTTGCCGTCTCGAACGACTCCATCCACACGCTGCGTGTCTTCGCCGAGCAGGAGGGCCTCGAATACCCGCTGCTCTCGGACTTCTGGCCGCACGGCGAGGCCTCGCGGGCGTACGGCGTCTTCGACGAGGAGAAGGGGTGCGCGGTACGCGGGACCTTCATCATCGACAAGGAGGGCGTCGTCCGCTGGACCGTCGTCAACGGCCTGCCGGACGCTCGTGACCTGAACGAGTACGCCAAGGCGCTCGACACCCTCTGACCCGGCCGGTGAAGTGCCTGCCGTGTCCGGGAACCGGTCACTAGGATCGGTTCGTTGATCCGGTGCCACGTAAAAACACGGGGGCAAGGGCCCTCCTCGGCCCCTCGAAACCAATTGGGAGGACTCGTGGGAGTCAGCCTCAGCAAGGGCGGCAACGTCTCGCTGACCAAGGCCGCACCCAATCTGACCGCGGTCGTCGTCGGTCTCGGATGGGATGCACGCACCACCACAGGTGGTGACTTCGACCTCGACGCCAGCGCTCTGCTGACGAACGAAGAGGGCAAGGTCGCCAACGACTCGAACTTCGTCTTCTTCAACAACCTGAAGAGCCCCGACGGCTCGGTCGAGCACACCGGTGACAACCTCACCGGTGAGGGCGAGGGCGACGACGAGGTCATCAAGGTGAACCTCGCCGGCGTGCCCGCCGACGTCGCGAAGATCGTCTTTCCGGTCTCGATCTACGAGGCCGAGAGCCGCCAGCAGAGCTTCGGCCAGGTCCGCAACGCGTACATCCGCGTGGTGAACGAGGCGGACAACTCCGAGCTGGCGCGGTACGACCTCAGTGAGGACGCGTCGACGGAGACCGCCATGGTCTTCGGCGAGCTCTACCGCAACGGCGCGGAGTGGAAGTTCCGCGCCATCGGCCAGGGGTACGCCTCCGGGCTGCGCGGTATCGCGCAGGACTTCGGCGTCAACGTCTGAGTCCGGCGTCTCTGAGCAGGATTCACTCCGTCCGGCGCCGCACCTCAGTGCGGCGCCGGACGTGCTAGTCAACCGTTCACACCTCGGGGAGGATCAGCGATCATGGGCGTAACGCTCGCCAAGGGCGGCAATGTCTCCCTCTCGAAGGCCGCACCCAACCTCACGCAAGTACTGGTCGGGCTCGGCTGGGACGCACGCTCCACCACCGGAGCGGACTTCGACCTCGACGCCAGCGCGCTGCTGTGCCAGTCGGGCCGGGTGCTCGGCGACGAGTACTTCATCTTCTACAACCAGCTGACCAGCCCGGACGGCTCGGTTGAGCACACCGGTGACAACCTCACCGGCGAGGGCGAGGGTGACGACGAGTCGATCATCGTCGACCTCTCCAAGGTGCCCGCCCACTGCGACAAGATCGTCTTCCCCGTCTCGATCCATGAGGCGGACAGCCGCGGCCAGACCTTCGGTCAGGTGGCCAACGCCTTCATCCGCGTGGTGAACCAGGCCGACGGCCAGGAGCTGGCGCGGTACGACCTGAGCGAGGACGCCTCGACGGAGACCGCGATGATCTTCGGCGAGCTCTACCGGTACGGCGGCGAATGGAAGTTCCGGGCCGTGGGGCAGGGGTACGCGTCGGGGCTGCGGGGCATCGCTCTAGACTTCGGGGTCAATGTTTCCTAAAGCATTCTTCCGGCGTGGTTCAAGTCCGGGAGATCTCCCGGGGTCCGTGCGGGGGACCCAGGGTTCGTGCCCCGGGAGGAGTGCAGGTCTTGAAACATGCCGGACGCGCGGGGGAACCCGTACACACACGATGGGGTAGCCAGTGCTTCTGAAAACCTTCGGGTGGTCATTCGTGATCACCGTGGTCGGTCTCGCCGTGGCGGTGATCTACGACGGATGGACCGCCCTGGGCATTGTGGCGATCCTGGGCGTCCTGGAGATCTCGCTGTCCTTCGACAACGCGGTGATCAACGCCGGAATCCTGAAGAAGATGAATGCCTTCTGGCAGAAGATCTTCCTCACGGTCGGTGTGCTCATCGCCGTCTTCGGTATGCGACTGGTCTTCCCCGTCGTGATCGTCGCCATCAGCGCCAAGATCAATCCGGTCGAAGCGGTGAAGCTCGCGATCAACGAGAAGGACCACTACCAGCAGCTGGTCACCGACGCCCACCCGTCGATCGCGGCCTTCGGCGGTATGTTCCTGATGATGATCTTCCTCGACTTCATCTTCGAGGACCGCGACATCCAGTGGCTGCGCTGGATCGAGCGCCCGCTGGCCAAGCTCGGCAAGGTCGACATGCTGTCGGTCTGCATCGCGCTCGCCGTGCTGCTGATCTCCTCCTTCACCGTCGCCACCCACGCCCACCAGCACGGCGGCGTGCACGCGGACAAGGCGCAGACGGTCCTCGTCTCCGGTATCGCGGGGCTCATCGCCTACCTCGTGGTGGGCGGGCTCTCCGGGTACTTCGAGAACCGGCTCGAAGAGGACGAGGAGCGTGAGCAGGAGGCCGAGGAGAAGGCCAGGAAGTCCGGCTCGAACGTGCCGGCGGTCATGATGGCCGGCAAGGCCGCGTTCTTCATGTTCCTCTACCTGGAAGTCCTCGACGCCTCCTTCTCCTTCGACGGGGTCATCGGCGCCTTCGCCATCACCAACGACATCGTGCTGATGACGCTCGGCCTCGGCATCGGCGCCATGTACGTCAGGTCGCTCACCGTCTACCTGGTCCGCCAGGGCACCCTGGACGACTACGTCTACCTGGAGCACGGCGCGCACTACGCGATCGGCGCGCTCTCGGTGATCCTGCTCATCACCATCCAGTACGACATCAACGAGGTCATCACCGGCCTCGTCGGAGTCGTGCTGATCGGCTTGTCCTTCTGGTCGTCGGTCCGCAGGAACAAGCGGCTCGCCGCGGAGGGCGGGGACAGCTCCGGAGACCGGACAGAAGTGCCGTCCGGGGTGTGACCCGTACCGGATTGCGGAACGCTCTGAACGGGGCGGTCAGGAAGCGGAAGCCTCCTGACCGCCCCGTGCGCGTGCCTGTGTGCGTGTGGGCGCTCGTGCGCGTGGGGGAAGAAGTCCGGGGAAGAACCGGGGAAGAGTCACCGAGCAAGCTGGGGGTGGGACATGGCCTTCTGGGACAGTCTTCGACGGGACAAGCCGCACTTCGATTCGGGGAGCTCGGCGTCCAACTCGATCGAGCTGACCAAGCGGCACCCGGTGGTCTCACTGACCAAACAGGGCGCCACCACCGGAAACCTGCGAGTGAACCTGTCCTGGCGGATGCGTTCGTCGGACTTCGGCGGCAACTCGCGGCAGCGAGGAAGCCTGCTGCGCCATCCGTCCCGGATGTTCCAGCCGGACGTCGTCCAGGCGCACACCCAGGGCGTCGTGAACGTCGACCTCGACCTGGGCTGCCTCTACGAGCTGGAGGACGGCACCAAGGGCGTGGTGCAGCCCCTGGGGAACTTCCTCGGCGGACTCAACGAAGCGCCGTATGTGCAGCTCAGCGGTGACGACCGGTTCGGATCGCCGTCCGGCGAGACGCTCTACGTCAACCTCGACCACCGGGACGAGATCAAACGGCTGCTGGTCTTCGTCTACATCTACGACCAGACGCCCGCCTTCGACCGTACGCACGCCGTAGTGACGCTCTACCCCAGCAACGGCCCGCGCATCGAGATCCAGCTGGACGAGCGCCACCCGCAGGCACGCTCGTGTGCGGTCCTGGCCATCGAGAAGGTCAAGGGCGACATGGTGGTGCGCCGCGAGGTGAAATTCGTGTACGGCTTCCAGGCCGAGCTGGACCGGCTGTACGGCTGGGGGCTCCAGTGGGGCCGGGGCTACAAGACCAAGATCTGAGCCGGGCGGCTCTCACCGGCTCACCGGCCGGCCCTGCTCACCTGGGCAGGAACTGCGGTCCCATCGGCGGCAGCCGGAAGTACGGATCGGGCGCGGGTGCAGCCGCCGCGGCCGGCTGGGCCATGGGCCGGGTCGGCACGGCCTGCGGGTACCCGTAGCCGGGCGGCGGCGACTGCGGGGGCGGCGGGAAGCCGGCGGGCGACGGGACCGTGGGGCCCGTCGCGCCCGTGGGGCCGGGCTGTGCGGACTGCCCGGGCTCTGCCGCCGCGCCTGCTGAGGCCCCGTCCGCTCCGGCCGGTTCGGCGTTCTCGTCGACCGAGATGCCGTACGCCGTGGCAAGACCGACCAGACCGGTCGGGTAGCCCTGCCCCACCGCCCGGAACTTCCAGCGGTCGCCGCGGCGGTACAGCTCGCCGCAGATCATCGCCGTCTCCTCGCCGGTCTCCGGCTGTACGTCGAAGACGGCCAGAGCCGGAGTGCCGTCCCCGGCCGGCGCCGCCGCGTCGTACAGCAGGATCCGCAGATCCCGTACGGCGCGGAAGGGTGCGTCGTCGGACGACGCGGCCAGCACCACCTGCTCCACCGAGGGGTCCAGAGCGGCCAGGTCGGCCTCGACCGTGTCGGTGAGTCCCTCGGCGTCACGCTTCTTCGGCAGCCGCCGCACCAGACCCGACGGGTGGCGCGGCTGGTTGTAGAAGACGAAGTCCTCGTCGGAGCGCACACGCCCGCCGGGGCCGAGCAGCAGAGCGGAAGCGTCGATGTCGGGGACGTCGGGGCGCGGGGTCCAGCGCAGGACGGCCCGTACCGCCATGGCGTCCAGCGGGACGTTCGAACCCTTCATCATCGCGTGCGTCATGCCGGTCATCCTGCCTTCCCCATGTGGCCCCGGACAACGTGGGGGCGCTTTGGGGCGAGTCCGGTACATCCCGTCGGGACGGGCGGGACGACTGTTGCAGGCCGGTTGCAGGCCGGCCCGGATTCCCTCTCCGTTGGAACTAGTGACATGCGTCCATACGTACTATTACCGGCCGCGCGTCATCGGGACGGCATGGCACTACGAGGGGACCTTGTGCATCATTTCGGGCATATCTCGCCCCTTGTCCGGTCGGAGCTCTTCCATCAGGAGCCGGCCGACTTCACCTCCGGGTCTCCGGCACCCGTCCTCGCCGCCGCTCTCGGCGCCACCCTCTACAGCCCGGCCACCCGGCCGCAGCTCGCCGACGACGTGCTGAAACAGGCCGCGCGCGGGGTGGTCTCCATGGTGCTGTGCCTGGAGGACTCCATCGACGACGCCGAAGTCGCCGACGGCGAGGTCAATCTGGTCCGCCAGTTCGCCGAGCTGGACGCGAGGTGTGCCGGACCCGCCGGGAACGCGGACGACGTGCCGCTGCTCTTCATCCGGGTCCGCGAACCGGATCAGATACCCGACCTGGTCCGCAGGCTGGGCCCCTCGGCGCGGCTGCTGTCCGGATTCGTACTGCCGAAGTTCACCGAGGAGCGCGGCACGGCCTTCCTCGAGGCGCTCACCGCGGCGGAGGCGGCGGGCGGCCGGCGGCTGTTCGCCATGCCTGTCCTCGAATCGCCCGAACTGCTGCACCTGGAGACCCGGGCGGACTCCCTCGCCGGGATAGCCCGCACGGTCGACAAGTACCGTGACCGGATCCTCGCGCTCCGGCTCGGTGTCACCGACTTCTGCTCGGCGTACGGGCTGCGCAGGACGCCCGACATGACCGCGTACGACGTCCAGATCGTCGCCTCCATCATCGGCGACGTGGTGAACGTCCTGGGCCGCTCGGACGGTACGGGCTTCACGATCACCGGCCCGGTCTGGGAGTACTTCCGCGTCCAGGAACGGATGTTCAAGCCGCAGCTGCGCCGCAGCCCCTTCATGGAGGGCCGCGCCGACCAGCTCCGCACCACCCTGATCGAGCACGATCTGGACGGACTGCTGCGCGAGATCGGGCTCGACCGCGCCAACGGACTGCTCGGGAAGACCTGCATCCACCCCTCGCACGTGATGCCGGTACACGCCCTCTCGGTCGTCAGCCATGAGGAGTTCAGCGACGCCCGTGACATCGTCCGGCCCGACCGGGACGGCGGTGGCGTACTGCGCTCCGCGTACACGAACAAGATGAACGAGGTGAAGCCGCACCGGGCCTGGGCCGAGCGGACCCTCCTGCGGGCCGAGGTCTTCGGTGTGGCGAGGGAAGACATCGGCTTCGTCGAACTGCTCACGGCCGGGCTCTCCGGCTGATGCGAACCGTGGGAGAAGAGACCGGAAGAGGAGAGAACGGCGAAGTGGTCTGGTCGGGAACATGGGTCGCGGACCGGCTCGGTGTGCGGCTCGCGGGGGACGACGGCCTCCGGGAGGTGCTGGGCCTCGCGCTGCGGCGCAATCCGAAACGCGCCCATCTGCTGGTGTCGAACGTGCTGGGCAAGCATGTGCCGCAGCGCCCCTCGACGGTGTACGGCCACGGCCACGGGCTCGGCCTCGCGGTACGGCGGCTGCTCGGCGACGAGGCCGCGCGCAAGGCGGTCGTCCTCGGCTACGCGGAGACCGCGACGGGTCTGGGCCACTCGGTCGCGGACGGGCTGGTCCTCGCGCCGTATCTGCACTCCACCCGGCGCGAGGTCGCCGGGGTGGCGCGGGCGGGCGGCTTCGAGGAGTCGCACTCGCACGCGACCTCGCATCTGCTGCTGCCCGAGGACCCGGAACTCCTGACGGGCGACGGCCCGCTCGTCCTCGTGGACGACGAGTTCTCCACTGGCAACACGGTGCTCAACACCATCCGCGATCTGCACGAGCGGTATCCGCGCCAGTGGTACGTGGTCGTCGCGCTGGTCGACATGCGGTCGGCCGCCGACCGGGACCGGCTGACGGACTTCGGCCGGGAGATCGGCGCCCGGGTCGACCTGCTGACGTCGGTACGCGGTGAGGTGGAACTGCCCGACGGCGTACTGGAGAAGGGGCGCCGCCTGGTCGAGGAGCACGAGGGGCGCAAGCCCCACTTCCCCGTTGCCCGGGGCGCGGGTCCGGCCGTCCGGGTGGACCTCGGCTGGCCGGCCGGGCTGCCGGACGGCGGGCGGCACGGCTTCACCCCCGGCCACCGCACCACCCTGGAGGCCGCGCTGCCCGGGATGGCGGCGCGGCTCGCGGAGGCGCTGGCGCGGGACGCGCGGGATGCGCCCGGCTCGGACGTACCGGGCACGAACCCGCCCGCCCCGCGACTTCTCGTGCTCGGATTCGAGGAGCTGATGTACGCCCCGCTCCGCCTCGGCCTCGCGCTGGAGCAGGCCGGGCACGACGTACGCTCATCGACCACCACCCGCTCGCCCGTACTCGCCCTGGACGATCCCGGCTACGCGATACGGACCGGCCTCGTCTTCCCCGCGCACGACAGCCCCGGCGACGGGCCGGGCGACCGCTACGCGTACAACGTGGCGGGCGGCGGTTTCGACGCGGTGGTCCTCGTCGTCGACTCGGCCGCCGACACCCCCGAACTGCACGCCCCCGACGGTCTCCTGGCCCAACTCGCCGTGCACGTACCGCAGGTGCTGCTGGCGGTCGTCCCGTCGTACGTACCTCCACAGCGGTACGTACCCGGACAGGCCCACGTCCCCGTACAGCCCCACGTTCCCGAACAGCAGGAAGCAGCAGCCCCCATGCCCGAGCCGTTGCGCGGCCCCGCCTTCTCCTCCTATGCAGCCGAAGATGTCGGCTGGCTGCTCCAGGACCTCTCCGACGTGGAGCTGGAGGCACCCACCGAGGAGCGCGAGGAGGCGATACAGGCGGGCGGTGCCCACTACGCCGAGTCGCTGCCCGTCGAGTACCAGCCGAGCGAGCAGTACCAGGAACTGTTCAGGTCAGCGCTGGAGACCTCGGCGCCGCGGATCGCGCAGGCCGTCGGCACGGTCACCGAGACCGTGCTCGCCGAGCGGTCCGCACGGCCGGTTCTGGTCTCCCTCGCGCGCGCCGGTACGCCCGTCGGCGTGCTGATGCGCCGCTGGGCCCAGCACCGCCACGGCCTGGACCTGCCGCACTACGCGGTGTCCATCGTGCGCGGCCGGGGCATCGACGCCAACGCACTGCGCTGGCTGGCCGCACACCACGACCCGGCCGATGTCGTCTTCGTCGACGGCTGGACCGGCAAGGGCGCCATCACCCGTGAACTGGCCGACGCGCTGGCCGGGTTCCCCGGCTTCGACCCGGAGATCGCGGTCCTCGCCGACCCCGGCGGCTGCGTCCGGACGTACGGCACCCGGGAGGACTTCCTCATCCCGTCCGCCTGCCTCAACTCCACGGTGTCCGGACTGATCTCGCGTACGGTCCTCCGCGCCGACCTGGTCGGGCCCCAGGACTTCCACGGCGGGAAATTCTACCGCGAGCTGGCGGAATCCGACGTCTCGGCCGACTTCATCGACGCCGTCGCCGCCCGCTTCGACGCGGTGTCCGATGCGGTGGACACGGCGGCGAAGGAGCAGTTGGCGGCGGACCGTGCGCCGACCTGGGAGGGATGGGCGGCCGTCGAGCGGATCAGCGAGGAGTACGGCATCCACGACGTCAACCTCGTCAAGCCGGGGGTCGGCGAGACCACACGCGTCCTGCTGCGCCGCGTCCCCTGGAAGATCCTCGCGAGGAGCGGTGCGGGCGCCGATCTCGACCACGTACGGCTCCTCGCGGAGCAGCGCGGCGTGCCGGTCGAGGAGGTGGACGGCCTGCCGTACAGCTGCGTCGGTCTGATCCACCCGCGCTTCACCCGCGGCGCGACCGGCGCCGACGGTACCGCGGCGGTGACGGCGTGAACCCGGCAGCGCCCGTACTCGTCGCCAGCGACCTGGACCGCACCCTCATCTACTCGGCTCCCGCGCTCGGCCTGACCATGCCGGACGCCGAAGCGCCGAGGCTGCTGTGCGTCGAGGTGTACGAGAGCAGGCCGCTCTCGTACGTCACGGAGACCGCGGCCGGGCTGCTCGGCGCGCTCGCCGCCGAGACCCTTTTCGTACCGACGACGACGAGGACGCGCGAGCAGTACCACCGCATCCGGCTGCCCTGCCCGCCGCCGCGGTTCGCGATCTGCGCCAATGGCGGCCATCTGCTGGTCGACGGGGTGTCCGACGCGGGCTGGCAGTCCGCTGTGGCCCGGCGGCTGGCCGCCGAGTGCGCCACCCTGGCCGAGGTGCGCGCCCACCTGGTGTCCGCGGCCGATCCGGCCTGGCTGCTCAAGGAGCGGGTGGCCGAGGAACTCTTCGCCTATCTGGTCGTCGAACGGGCCCTGCTGCCCGAGGGCTGGGTGGACGAGCTGTCCGCGTGGGCCGGGCCGCGCGGCTGGACGGTCTCGCTCCAGGGCCGCAAGCTCTACGCGGTGCCGAAGCCGCTCACCAAGAGCGCGGCGGTGCGCGAGGTGGCCCGCCGCACCGGCGCCGAACTCACCCTGGCCGCAGGCGACTCGCTCCTGGACGCGGACCTGCTGCTGGCCGCCGACCGGGGCTGGCGCCCCGCGCACGGCGAACTGGCGGACGCGGGCTGGAGCGCGCCGCATGTGGAGGTGACCGCCGGGCGCGGGGTCGCGGCCGGCGAGGAGATCCTGCGGGAGTTCACCCGTGCCGCGCGGGGGGCGGGCGCAGGGGCGGTCAGGAAGGGCCGGGCCGATCGTGGCGGTCCTTCCTCTCGACCTTCCGTTCCTTCGTCTCCTCGATCTCCTTGACGTCCCACGGTCCCGAGACGACCGCGGGCGCCTCGCCCAAGATCACGGACGAAAGGGGTATGCCGTC
Source organism: Streptomyces sp. NBC_00466 (assembly GCF_041433995.1). Classification (NCBI taxonomy): domain Bacteria; kingdom Bacillati; phylum Actinomycetota; class Actinomycetes; order Kitasatosporales; family Streptomycetaceae; genus Streptomyces; species Streptomyces sp. NBC_00466. Next base: position 5,129,871 of record NZ_CP107896.1, read on the forward strand.
CTTGTCGTAGACGGTCGCGACGTCCGTGAGCTGCCAGAAGAAGTTCATCTCGGGGTTGGCCCCGAGGTTGTGGAAGGTGGTGGACACATAGGAGGTCGTCTGGGTGGACACCGTGAGCTGCTGGCTGGTCGTGGACGACTCACTCAGGGAGGCGGAGACGGACGCGCTGAACGGGCCCCAGCCGGCACTGGCGCTCACGCCGACGGACGCGTTGGTGGTGTCGGACTGTGAGCTGCTGTCCTGTTTGCCGTGGGTGACGGTGTAGCTGACCTCCCTGCTCTCACCCGGCGCGAGGCTGTAGGAGTCGCCCGTGCAGTGCCAGAACTGCTCCCGGGTGACCGCGGGCCCTTGTCTGGCCCTCGAAGACCCAGAGCATCACGATCACCGACATCAGCCAGGTGCCACAGGTGGAGGAGCTGGAAGAGGACCACGGGCCGGCCTACGGACTCGACGTGGCTTTCGCGGGCATGATGACCGCGTTCCACAGGGGGTTCGTCATCTCCGTCCACGCCATGCTGAAGTCGTACGGCGAGGGAGAATTCTCGCCGTACAGGGATCTCATTCGGGTCAGTCCCGTCGATCGCATGACCGAGCACGGAGATTCGGGGGCGATGCTCGTCGGTGTGGACGGCCGCTACAGAGGAGCGGCGCTCGGGACACTCCTCACCAGCGACCCCGACTCCTACTATTTCGCGAGGATTCCCGCCGCCAAACCGCCTGGCCTCACACGGCTCTACCAGCCGGTCCATCCGCCCGCTCCGTTCCCTCCCCAGGACTGAAGGCGCGGTGATCCTGTGCACCAGGAGCGACTCCGACCTCGGTACTAGCCGCAGCAGCCTCCGCCGCAGCACCCGCCACCGCCGCCTCCGCCGCTCCCGCCGGACGGAGCCGCGGCAGCGGACCCGCCGACGGCGACCGCGGACAGCAGCTTGACCGTGTCCTCATGGCCCTCGGGGCAGGTGGCGGGCGCCGAGGACTCGGCCATCGGACGGCTGATCTCGAATGTGTCGCCGCAGGAGCGGCAGCGGTACTCGTAACGGGGCATGAGGCCCAGATTAGAGGTGCGGGGCGCCGCCGCGCACCACCTCAGCGCACCACTGTTCCCGGCGCAGCTGCGAGGAGCCCCAGCTCGGCGCGGGTCGGAGCGCCCTCCCAGTCGCCGGACGCGGCCACCGCGAACGCTCCCGTGGTCACCGCACGGTCCAGCCGCCCCGCCGTGTCCGAACCGTCGAGCAGCGCCGAGAGATACCCGGCGACGAACGCGTCGCCCGCACCGACCGGGTCCACGACCGGCACCGTACGGGCAGGTGCGTGCAGCTCGCCCTGCAAGGTGTACGCCGTGGCGCCTGCCGCACCGAGCTTGACCACGACCTCGCCCGCTCCGGCCTCCAGCAGCGCTTCCGCCTGCCGGGCGGGATCTTCCGGGGAACCGGCGGGCAGGCAGAGCGGCAACTCGTCGTCGGATGCGATCAGTACGTCGGCGCGCGGGGCCCAGTCCCGCATCACCGCCGCTGCCTCATCCGTACTCCACAGCCGGGTGCGGAAGTTGACATCGAGGCTGATCAACACGTTGTTCTCGGCGGCCAGTTCCATGGCGCGCTCGGCGGCGGAGCGGGCGGTGGGGGAGAGGGCGGGGGTGATGCCGGTCAGATGCAGCACGCGGGTGGTGCTGTTGGTGTTCGCGCCGGTGTCCGTCCCGGTGTCCGCCTCGGTTCCGGCTTCCAGGAACGTGGTGAAGGCCCGCTCCACGCCGTCGGCCGCGATCCTCGAACCGGCCGACCCCGCACGGTAGTAGTGCACCCGCGTCACGCCGGGCAGCCGTGGTTCGAAGAGGAGCAGCCCGGTGGGCGCGGCCTCGTCACGCGTGGTGCCCGTGACGCCGACCCCCTCGGCGCGCAGCGTCCGCAGCACCAGTTCACCGGCCTCGTCGGCGCCGACCGCGCCCGCCCAGTGCACCGGGTGCCCCAGCCGGGCCAGGCCGATGGCCACGTTCGACTCGGCACCGGCGACCGAGACGGCCATGGTGCCGCCCAGCTTCAGCTGTCCGTCGCCGCGCAGCGCGACCATCGTCTCGCCGAAGGTGAACACATTCATGACCGGACCGCCGTGGCCGCTGCCGCGGTGGCCCGCACGCTCTCCACGACGTTTCGGAACGTGGCGGCCCGCTTCCGCAGCGCGTCCTGGTCCCCGCCGTCAGCCGCGTCCCCGATCAGCGGTGACCCGACGCCCACGGCGACCGCACCCAGCGTCAGGTACTCGGCGGCGGCCGCCGCGTCCACCCCGCCCACCGGTACGAACGGAACATCCGGGAAGGGGGCCCGCAGCGCCTTCAGATAGGAGGGGCCGCCCACCGAGGCGGGGAAGAGCTTCAGCGCGGTGGCGCCGGCCGCGACACCGGCGATGACCTCGGTGGGGGTGACGACTCCGGACAGTACGGGGAGCCCACGACGTACGGACTCGTCCACGCCCGCGCCGAGCCCCGGGGTCACGATCAGGTTGGCCCCGGCGTCCGCGGCCCGCTGTGCGTCGTCGGCGGTGAGCACGGTGCCGGCGCCCAGCCACGCGCCGTCCCCGAGTGCGGCCCGCGCCCGGCGTATGACCCCGAGGGCGTCCGTACCGCTGAGCGACACCTCGACCAGGGGTATCCCGCTCTCGACGAGCGTCATGACCGACCTGAAGGCCGCCTCGGGGTCCGACCCGCGGACGATGGCGACCAGCCGCTCATTCCGGAGGCTGGCGGTGAAGTCCGTGCGGTCCATGCTGTTCTCTTCCTGCCTTTTCCTTGTCTTCCTGTGCTCCGGTGATTCCCACAGGACCCCTCGGCCCCATGAGCCCGGACGAGCCCGGACGAGCCCGGAGCCGACCGTCTCCATCCACCGCAGCCGGGGCCAATCCAGTTCGATCCAGCCCCAGCGGCTCAGTGGCCGACCCTGCTCAGTGGCCGACGACCCCAGCTCAGTGGCCGACGCCCCCAGCTCAGGGGCCGACCCCATCTCAGTGGCCGGTGCCGCGCTCCTCGCGGATCTGCTCGACCACGTGCGTGGCGGTCTTCCGCACCTCCTCGGTCTCCGTGAGGAAGTGCCAGTAGTCGGGGTGCCGGCCCTCCAGCCCCGCGACCGCCCGGTCCAGCCGCTCCACCGCCTGGTCCAGCGGACGGGCGTGCCGGGGGTCGGGAGTGTTCCGGCCCGCCATCGCCAGCCGCTGCGCGTCCCGGATCGTGAACCTGGTGCGCTCGATCTCCTGCTGCGGATCCTTCGCCACGGCGTTGAGCCGTTCGAGCCGCGCACCGGCGGCCGAGACCGCCTCGTCGGTGCTGTTGAGCAGCGACCTGACCGTCGTGAGCAGGGACGTCGCGTCGGGCCAGCGCTGCTCCTGGCGCGCCCGGGTCGCCTCCTTGAGCTTCTCCTCCGCCTGCCGCACGGACACGGCGGCCTGCTCGGGCACATGCTGGAGGTCCTGCCAGCACGGCGCGGTGAAGCGCCGCCGCAGCTCACTGAGGACCGGGGCGACCGTGCCGGCCCGGGTGGTGAGCGCCTGGGCGCGGGTACGGAGCGACACCAGGCGCCGGTCGATCTCGGAGGCCCGCTCCGGCAGCCGGGCGGCCTCGGCCCGTACGGCTTCGGCGTCACGCATCACCTTGTCCGCGCGGTCCAGGGTGCCCTGCACACCGTGCTGGCCTGCGCCCTGGTTGAGCTTGGTCAGCTCGGGCCCGAGCTGCGCGAGACGGGTGGCGAGGTCGTCGGCCTTCAGCCCGGATTCCCGTACCGAGTCGAGAGCATTGCTCGCGGAGAGGAGCGCCTGCCGCGCCCGTTCCACGGCGGGCGCGAGCCGGGCGAGCTGCGTCTCGGCCTTGCCGAGCAGCGGCCCGAGCCCCTGCCCGAACCGGTCGAGCTCGCCCTTCACACGTACGAGATCGTCCTTGGCCCTGGTCAGCTCCGTACGCGCCTGGGACAGGGCGGAGCCCTCCAGACCGTCCCGGTCCAGGTCATGGGCGTCGACCGCGGTGATGTACGAGCTGCTGACCTCGTCGATCCGCCGGCCCAGCTCGGCGAAGTCGGAGAGGGCCTTACGGGCCTCCGGCGAGTTGTCCACCGCGGAGATCGTCTCGATCGAGATCCGCAGATCGCGCTGAGCGGTGTCGAGGTCGTAGAAGGCGGCGGCCGCGGCGTCCTTCGCGGCCTGAGCGTCGGCCCGCTGGCTCTCACCCCGCCCGCCGAACCAGCGCCGCGTGCCCCCACCTGCGAAGGCGCCGGCCAGACCGGCGAGCAACGGCACCGGGAGGGCCATGAGCGTCAGGACATCCCGGACGGCACTCGATCGCGCATACGGCTGTCCGTCTCTTGCCGTCACATCCCTCTCCCGTGCTGGTCCGCCCTGCCCTGGCCATTCTCCCACCAGGTAGGAACGAACACACGGGCCGGTCAGTTCGCGCTTCGGACAGTGATCCTTCCGTTGTCACTGCGCGCAGTGACGGAGTGGCGACTGGCGTCGTCCGTGGGCACACCGACCTTGGTGCTCCCGTTGTTGCTCCGGGCCTCGACCTTGTATGCCAGCCCCGGCTCCTTCGGCAGCGCGATCTCGACCGACCCGTTGTTGCTGTAGCTCTTCACCCGGTCGGGAACCGCGGTGAGTGACAGCCGTACCGCACCGTTGCTGGAGTCCGCCGTGACCTGCCTGGACGAGATGCCGTCGGCGTTGATGCTGCCGTTGTCGCTGTTCAGGTCCAGGGCTCCGCTGGAGTCCCGGACGGTGACCTTGCCGTTGTTCGAGCGGAGTTTCAGCGGGGTGTCGAACCCGGCGGCGGTCACGGAGCCGTTGTCGTCCTTGAGGATCACGGAGACCCCGCGCGGAACCTTGATCCGGTGGCGCGCCGAACAGTTGCTGATGAGGGCGCTGCACTTCACCTTCAGGCTGAGTGTGCCGTCCCGCATGGACCAGGAGGAGTCGGGTCCGTTCCCCACGAAGACCCACCCGTCGACATTCCGGGTGACCTGCACGGACTTCACATCGGCGGGCACCAGCTCGATGGCGGAGTCGTTGGCGTGGATGGTCAGGGTCTTCCCGCTGAGCGCGAAGGACTTGTGCTCGGCGGGCGCGTCCGAAGGATCGGAGCCGCACCCGCTCAGGGCGACGGAAACAAGAACGGCCCCTCCGGCCGCGACAAGCGTACGAGGACGGAGTGCCACGTAGATCATTCCCCCAGATCGAACCGAACCTGCCGAAGAGCCCCAACGGTACGGACGGCCCCCACCCCGGCACGATCCTGCGACCCACCGGACCGGGGGTGGGGTTATCCCCCGGTCGTACGGGCTGACGGGATCGCACCGGGGCGGGCGCACCGGGGCGTTCCATGGCCCCTGCAACAGGTTTGCGAACGGGGGCCCGGGGCCATGTACCCTGTTGCTTCATCCACGGGTGCGTAGCTCAGGGGTAGAGCGCTGCTCTTACAAAGCAGATGTCGGCGGTTCGAAACCGTCCGCGCCCACCAGTGTGACCAGCCAGGTCAGGCACATAAGCCCAGGTCAGAGCTCGATTGGCCTGGGCTTTTCGCTGTCTTGCCGCACCCTCGTGCGTGCTCCGTGCGGCATGTCACCGCATCGCACCAGGCAGCCACGAATGGAGGGCCAGATGTTGCTGCCCTGATCGCCCGGAGAAAGGCTGAGCCGGACGTCACCGAGTCATAAGGAGTGCGGACGGGACCGCGCCGGCCACGGTGGACTGAAGGAGCGGTGCAATGAGGGTCATGTTGCGGGCGCGTATGGACACCCAGCTCTCGAATGAGGCAGTCAAGAACGGCACACTGCAGAAGATCATGCAGTCGATGTCGGAACGGCTCAAGCCCGAGGCGGCCTACTTCGGCCCCGTCAAGGGTGGGCGAGCCTGCACCTTTGTCTTCGACATGCAGGACAGTTCGCTGCTGCCCGCCATCGCGGAGCCGCTCTTCCAGGAACTCGGCGCGGAGATCGAGATCCAGCCGGTGATGAACACCGAAGACATGCAGAAGGGCCTGGCCGCACTCCAGAAGGGCTGACCTTGTCAGTCGCCTGCACGGTGCACCACGGGTGCCACGTTGATCCCCAGGATTCGCCGTGGCACCCGTTTCCGCTGGTGCACTCGCGGATGGGCGGACGGCGGCGCGCGGTCACCGGCAGGTGATGTCATGCGCCACAGGCGCATGTGCATGCCATGTTAATCTGACGCGCCATCGCATAATCGATCGCCTGACCAGCGAGGGGTTGGCCACCAACCGACTGATTCTGCCTGCTGGTTGAGGTGCTGAGGGGAACATATGAACAACGGTAAGAAGAAGCTGACCGCTGTCGCCGTTTCAGCGGTACTTTCGTTGTCGGTGATCGGCCTGACCTGGCAGGCCGCGGCTGAGTCTCACGGATCCACCCGTCAGACCGTGGCCACTCAGTGGCCCCCGGCGCAGGGCTCTTCGGTGTCTTCCACAGTCGTCGGCAAGGTCGCCTAGTTACTCAGCGGCCCGACGGCGCAGGGGCCTTCGGCCGAGGTGGGCAGCGGCGGTTCTGCGGGCCGCGCGTACGCTTCCGGGCGTGACGATTCCGAGCCGTGACTGACCTTCGACGACCTCGAACTCATCGCGTACGCCCGGCAGATCGTCGATGCGAACACCGCCACGGCAGCCGGCGCCGCGATGGGCGACCGACAAGTCGCCCCGCTGCTGGGACGCGCGAGGCGGGACGTGCAACGCGCCCGCCCCGCGCGCCCGTGCGACCCGGCAGGCCCCCTGCCGGCGACCCAGTCGGCCGCCGACCATCGGACGCGTGGCAGAACCTTCAGAGGTGCCGTGCGCCTGTGGCTGCGGCGAGTCCCTGCCGGAAGAGCGAATGGTCGAACTCGAGGGGGGCCAACACATCGCTGAGCAATGCCTGGAGGCGGTGATCAGGCGCGAATCGCACTATGAGCCCTTCCAGCGCTATGACGACGGCCTGACCCGGCCGACAGGAGACCCGGGCGAGGCCGGGAAACAGGACGAGCAGCCTCCCGGCGACGACCAGAGCGACGCCGCATGAAGAAGCGCGCGTTCAGCGGTCAGGCGACCCCGGCCCCCGCCCGCACCGCCACCAGCTGCGCGAGCACAGCCCCGATACGGGCCGTGCCGCAGAAGAGCTGACCTCACTGCGAAGAGCTGACCTCGGGGGACCCGTGCCCGGGCGGGCTTGAATCACAGGTGCCAGGGTGACCCCGGCCCGCCATAATCGGCCCATGGGAAAGAGCTACGAGCGGATAGACGGCAGGCTGCGTGACTTCATCGAGGCGCAGCACATCTTCTTCACCGCGACGGCGCCGCTGGACGGCGACGGCACCGTCAATCTTTCGCCCAAGGGCCTGAACGGATCGTTCGCGGTGCTCGATGAGCTCACCGTGGCCTACCTCGATTTCGCCGGCAGCAATGCCGAGACCATTGCCCATCTGCGCGAGAACGGCCGCATCACCTTGATGTGGTGCGCCTTCGACGGTCCGCCCAACATCGTGCGTGTGCACGGCCGCGGAGAGCCTGTCTTCCGCGACGACGCACGCTGGTGCGAGCTGATGGGGCACTTCCCGGACATCGACCCGGCCCGGCACGGTCTGCGCGCGATCATCGTCGTGACCGCCGAGAAGATCCGCGACACCTGCGGATACGCCGTCCCGTTCCTGACCTATGACGAGGACCGCCCGCTGCACGCATCGCGCTTCGCACGTGAAACCGATGAGTCGCTCGACGCGTACTTCCAGAAGAAGGAACACATCGCGACCAGCATCGACGGCCTGCCGGGTCTGCCGTTGCCGCTGCCGGCGCTGTCTCCTACCGAATAGCGCCCAATAACGCCGCGGGGAACTGCGCCCTGCCGCCCTGCCGCTCTACTCGGCTTCCCCGGCCATCCGGTTCGGGCCCGGGCCCGCCGGGCTGAGGCCCGCTGTCCATTTCTCCTCGATGCGGCCGAACTTCCATATCGCCATGGCCACCAGCCAGGTCACGAAGAACAGCCCGACGATCACGAACCCCACGATGTTCAGGTCCAGTCCGCCCACCCAGTCCCAGAAGGCGCCGTGCAGGCCGAGCTTCTGGGTGAGCAGGCCGAGCAGTTCGACCGTACCGATGATGAACGCGACCGCCACCGAGAGGCCGGTGATCGTGAGGTTGTAGTAGACCTTGCGGACGGGCTTCGAGAACGCCCAGCCGTACGCGAAGTTCATGAATGAGCCGTCGATGGTGTCCAGCAGGCACATGCCGGCCGCGAACAGCACCGGCAGGCAGAGGATCGCGTACCAGGGCAGCCCGGACGCGGCGCCGGAGCCTGCCAGGACGAGCAGGGCGATCTCCGTGGCGGTGTCGAAGCCGAGGCCGAAGAGCAGCCCGAGCGGGTACATCTGCCAGGGCTTGGTGATCGACTTCATCACGCGCCCCAGAAGCCGGTTCATCAGGCCCCGGTTGTTCAGGTGCTCCTCCAGGGCGGCTTCGTCGAAGTCGCCCGAGCGCATCTTCCGGAAGACCTTCCAGATCCCCACCAGGATGAGGACGTTGATGCCCGCGATCAGGTAGAGGAAGAACCCGGAGACGGTCGTGCCGATCAGGCTGGTGACGTTGTGCAGCTGGGAGTTGTCGTCGCGCACCGGGCCCGCGAGGGCCTTCACGCCCAGGGACAGCAGGAACGCCAGGACGAACACGACGCTGGAGTGCCCGAGCGAGAACCAGAAGCCCACCGACAGGGGGCGCTGCTTCTCGTTCATCAGCTTGCGGGTGGTGTTGTCGATCGCCGCGATGTGGTCCGCGTCGAAGGCGTGCCGCATCCCCAGGGTGTACGCGGTGACACCGATCCCGATGCCGAACGACTTCGTACCGAGGCTGTAGTGCTCGGGAGCCACGATCGTCACGAGCGTGAGCCACCCGACGACGTGCAGCGCCACGATGAACGCGCCCATGCCGCCCAGCCGGGTCCACTCCTGGCGCGTCATCGACATCTGCAGACGCCGGCGTCGCGTGGGGGTCGGGGGTGGTGCGGTGGACGTGGTGCTCATGGTGCTGCCTTCCGGTTCGATATGCCGTAGACAGCCAATTGCAATCAGCTCGCAATAGCAACCAAGGTGCAGTAAAGGCAGGTCAGGGTGCGTTTCCGTGGTTACGGCGTCCCCGCGCTGCTACCGGGCCGTGTCCCGGGTGCTGCTGACGGCGCCGTCGTCCCGGTGCCGGAGCAGCAGCATGGCCGCGTCGTCCTGGAGCGGCCCCGCGGTGTGCTGCACCAGGTCCTTGCGCAGGCGCTCCAGCGCACGCTCGGGATCATCGTCCCCCAGGAGCTGGTGCCGCTCTCCCAGGGGGTAGAAGGCCCCGTCGCGGTCCCGGGCCTCGGTCACCCCGTCGGTATAGAGGAGCAGCTGGTCGCCGGGGCCGAAGGCGACCTGAAACGGCTGTGGCCCTTCGGTCCCGTGGACGCCGAGGCCCAGCGGGAGCGCGTAGTCCGCCGGCTCGGGGAAGTGCGCGGAGCCGTCCGCCCGTACGAGGAGGGGTGGCGGATGCCCGTAGTTGAGGAACACCGCGCCCCGGTCCGGGCTGATCTCCGCGATCAGCGCCGTCACGAACTTCTCACCCTGGAGCGCCCGGTCCGCGGACCGTTCGACGCGGGCTCCGACCCCCGCCAGGTCCGGCTCGTCGTGCGCGGCCTCCCGGAAGGCGCCGAGGACCACGGCCGCGGTCTCGACGGCCTCCAGCCCCTTGCCCTGTACGTCCCCGACGATCACGCGCACCCCGTCCGGGGCGGCGACCACCTCGTACAGATCCCCGCCGATGTGCGCCTCCGCGACGGCCGATGTGTACGAGACGGCGGCGCGCAGATGACCCGCTCGGTGCGGCACCGGGCGGAGCAGCACCCGCTGGGCGACCTCGGCGATGGTACGCACGCTGGCCAGCTCCGCCTCGCGGCGCTGGCGCATGACGGCGGCCGCGACCCCGGCGATGGTCACGCCGAGCACCGACGACATCGCGGTGTATCCGCGCCTGGCGTGGAACGCCCCGTCGTGCCAGGCGAGTGAGTAGCAGAGCACGAGGGCCAGCACCCCGATGGCGGCCGTGCGCCGCCAGCCGCCGACCAGCCCGGCGAACGCCGGTCCGAGCGAGATCAGCGGCAGGAATCCGACGCTCGAACCCGCTGAGATGTCCACCCCGGCGACCACGGCCATCACCGCGAACGGCAGGACCGACAGCGAGGCGAACGCGGGACTCTTCTCCTCTGGCACGGGGTTCTCCGGTGGTGTGGCGGGCGAATAGCGGGCGGGTGGTGGCTGCTCGGCCCTCCAAAGCTGTCAGACGGACATCTGTGCGGTTCCGTTGCACGTGAGGGCACGTATGTGCGCTCCTGGACGCGCTCTCAGCGCGTACCGGGGTGCGTTCCCGGGGGCCACCTTAGATGTTTAGGCTATGCAAAGGTTTCCCTTGCGAAGCATCGGAGTCGCCCGACGTTATGGAATCGAGGCCGGCTGTACGGACCGGCCGAACACCCGCCGAGACCCTCCTGAGCCCTCCCGAACCCGCGTGTGAAACCGAACACCCCCATGGGGCAGTCTCTGTTGACGTGTACTCACTCCCGAATCAGAGCCAACAGAGCTCCCCCGACGGCCACATGATCGTCTGTGGTGACGACGGCCTGGCCCACCGGCTCGCCGCCGAGCTGCGCGGTGTGTACCGGGAGACGGTGACCCTCGTCGTACCGCCGGCCGGAGCGGCGGGTGTCCCGGCGCACACCCAACTCACCCCGGTCGGGCGGGCCTCCGCGCTCTTCGGGCGGATGTCGCGCGTCGTCGCCGGCCCGCAGTCCGGCGACCGTGACGCGGTGGCCGACCGGCTGCTCGAAGCGCCCGGCCTGGACGACGAGGTGCTGCTGCGCGCCGGGGTGGAAGAGGCGTCAGCGCTGGCGCTCGTCCACCAGGCCGACGAGGCGAACATCCGGGCCGCGCTCGCCGCCCGGCGGCTCAACCCCCGGCTGCGGCTGGTGATCCGGCTCTACAACCGCAAGCTCGGCCAGCATCTGGAGGAACTGCTCGACCAGGCGGCCGCCGTCAGCGCCCCGGACATGGACCGGGACCAGGCCGACGCCACCACGACCGTACTGTCGGACGCCGACACCGCGGCCCCGGCCCTCGCGGCGACCGCCGTGGCCGGTACGAGCAAGGTCGTCCATGCCGACGGACTGCTGCTGCGCGCCGTGGAGCGGCCGCCGGCCGTCCCGTACGGGCCGGCCACCGACCCCGGCCTGTGCACCCTGGCGCTGCTCTCCTCGACCACCGGCGACCCGGGAGGAGCCGACGGTTCGGACAGCGGCGGCGAGACCGGACCCCAGCTCCTCCCCGACGAGGCATCCGTCAGTGCGGCGACCGGGCGGGGAACGGTCGTCCTGGAAGCGGTCTCCTACCAGGGGCCCGACCTCTCCCCGGGCAGGCTGGCCGGCCGCGGCGCGCCCCTCGGGCAGGTGTTCTCGCGCCGGCTGCGCTGGTCCCTCTTCGGGATCTTCGCCTCGGTGCTCGGTCTGGCCGTCGCCTCCTGGCTGACCACGGATGAGCCGCCGAAACACGCCGCGTACCTGACGATTCTCGACATCTTCGCGATCGACGATCCCGCGATCGGCGAGCCCACCAGCCGCCAGGTGCTCCAGATGCTGTCCGGGCTGACCGGGCTGTTGCTGCTGCCGGTGCTGGTCGCGGCCGTACTGGAAGGGCTCGGTACCTTCCGCACCGCCGCCGCGCTGCGCCGCCCGCCGCGCGGGCTCTCCGGGCACGTCGTCCTGCTCGGGCTCGGCAAGATCGGCTCACGGGTGCTGGCCCGGCTGCGGGAGCTGGACATCCCCGTCGTGTGTGTGGAGGCCGACCCGGAGGCGCGCGGGGTCGCCCTGGCGCGGCGGCTGCGGGTACCGATCGTGATCGGCGACGTGACCACGGAGGGCGTGCTGGAGGCCGCCAAGATCGAACGGGCCCGCGCACTGCTCGCGCTCACCAGCGCCGACATCACCAACCTGGAGGCGGCGCTCTACGCCCGCACGGTGAAGCCCGACCTCCGGGTGGCGATGCGGCTCTTCGACGACACGTTCGCCTCCGCCGTCTTCCGTACGCTGCGAGCGGCCCACCCGCAGGCGGTCACCCGGAGCCGGAGCGTCTCCACGCTGGCCGCGCCCGCCTTCGCCGCGGCGATGATGGGCCGCCAGATCCTCGGCGCCATGCCGGTCGAGCGTCAGGTGCTGCTGTTCGCCGCGGTGGATGTCGCGGGCCACCCCCTGCTGGAGGGCCGCACCCTCGGCGAGGTCTTCCGGGAGGGCGCCTGGCGGATCCTCGCGCTCGATCCCGCGGACCCGGACGAGCGCCGCGCCGATCTGTCCGCGCCCCGCTCACCGGACGGGGAGAGCCGCAAGGCCGAGCTGGTCTGGAACCTGCCGCAGAGCTATGTCCTGCGCCCCGAGGACCGGGTCGTCATCGCGGGGACCCGGCAGGGCCTGGGCGATCTGCTGGGCAGGCGGCAGCCCCGTGTGGTGGTGGAGCCGTAGGGGGCGCAGGGGGCGTAGGGGGCGTAGGGGGGCCGGTCGGGCCGGGCCCTTCCCGGCCTCGGCCCGGGCCTCGGCTTCACCCGGATGGCCGCGCTCCGCTGGTTGCGCGGCGGGCGCTCGCGGAGGCTCGGAGCTGTCACCGGGAGGGCAGCGGCATCGGGTCCACCAGGGCCGGAACACCTCACCGGACTGTGGCGGGCGCGTGAATCCGAGAGTTCCCGCGGCCGCCCCCGCGCTCCCGCGCGCCTGTGCGCGGCCGAGAGGAGTCCGAAGTGACCGACCAAGCCGACGGCTCCCATCAGGCCGACCGCCCCGACCGCCCTGATCACGAAGGTCGCTCGGATCAGGCAGAGCGTCCTGATCGCGCAGAGCCCTCAGGTCACCCGGACGTCTCAAGTCCCACCGGCCCCGGTGTCCCGGCCGAGTCCGACGAGCCCGCCGCGCCCCCCGGACCCGCCGTACCCCCCGCCCCTTCCGATCTCACGGAGCTGGCAGCCGAGGCGTACATCTACGGGTATCCACTGGTCTTCGACCTGTCGATGGTCCAGGCCGCCCTCCACGAGGGGTTCGGTTCGCTGCCGTCCGCCTCCTTCAACGAGTTCGCGCACTCCTCGCGGCTCGCCACCCCCGACGCGCACTTCGTGTCCGTGAACAACGACACGGTGTACTCGATCGCGCAGCTCGACCTCTCAGGCGGCCCGCTGCGGCTGCACGTGCCCGACACGCTCGGCGCGTACTACGTACTGCAGTTCATCGACGCGTGGAGCAACAACTTCGCCTACGTGGGCCGCCGTGCGACCGGCACCGGCGAGACCAAGTGGCTGATCGTGCCGCCCGGCTGGGCCGGTGAAACCCCCGAGGGGATGACCGGGGTGATCGACGCGCCGACCACGATCGTCTCGATCGCCGGCCGCTTCGCCTGCGCGGGCCCCGACGACCTGCCGCGTGTGCACGGGCTGCAGAAGCGGCTCACGCTCCGGGTCCTCGAAGAGTTCATGCACCACACCTGGCTTCCGGCCACCGACCCCGATGTGCCGGAACCGCTGCACTTCTTCGAGAAGCTGCGGGTCTGGATGGCGGCCTTCCCGCCGTCGGCCGACGACTGCGCCTACCAGGACCGCTTCCAGCCGCTGCAGCTACTGGAGGAGGGGCCGTCGCCGTACACCCGCCCCACCCCCGAGCTCCTGCACGCGCTCACCGAAGGGCTGAAGCGCGGAGCGGCGCGGGTCGAGAGGGCGAGCCGGACGGGGGTGGACGGCACCCGGGCCCCCGGCGCCTGGGAGATGAACCCGCACCTCTTCGACTACAACCTCGACTGGTTCGGGGTGGGGACCCATGACTCCCCGGAGTGGCGCATCGAGGACCGGACGTCGTCGTATCTGACCAGGGCGGTCGCCGCGCGGGTCGGTCTGTGGGGCAACCACGGCTACGAAGCGGTGTACGCGCACACCTTCGAGGACGCGGACGGCCACTGGCTCAACGGCTCCAGGAAGTACACGCTGCGCTTCGAAAGTCCGCCGCCCGTACGGTCGTTCTGGTCCGTGACCATGTACGACTCGCCGGACTACTTCCTCGTGGCCAACCCGGCGGACCGCTACTCCATCGGCGACCGCACGCCGGGCCTGGTGTACGGCGACGACGGGTCGCTGACGCTGCACATCCAGAAGGACCGTCCCACCGACCCGGCGGAGGCGGCCAACTGGCTGCCCGCGCCGGAGGGCGACTTCCGGCCGATGCTCCGCCTCTACACGCCGGAGCAGTCCGTCCTGGACGGGAGTTACGAGATCCCGCCCATCACCCCCAAACGGGAGCCGGGGGCTGTCTGAGACCCGGGGCCGGGCGCACTCCGGGGCACATGCTGCAACTGGATCGCCGGATCCGTGCCCGGGGCGGCCGGTCCGCGTCAGACTGGAAGTATGTGCCGCAGTATCAAGACTCTCCGTCCGCCCGTCCTCCCCGGGGAAGCGACCGAGGAGGACATCAGGGCCGCAGCGCTTCAGTACGTACGGAAGGTCTCCGGCTTCCGGGCCCCCGCCGCGCACAACCGCGCGGTGTTCGACCGGGCCGTCGACGAGATCGCCCGCGCGACGCAGACACTGCTCGCCGACCTGGAGGTGCGGGGGAGCGGGTCAGGAACACCGAAGGGGGCCGCGCGTACCGGGGGCTGAGTCCCGGCGGGGGCCCCGGGCCGGGGTCACGAGACCGGTGCGGCCACCGGCTCGGGACGCCGTATCAGCAGGGCGGCCACCGAGCCCGCGCCGAACAGCGCGAAGAGCGAGACCGCCGTACCCAGCCAGCTCGTGCCCAGCCACTGGCCGCCGAAGTACCCGAGCCCCACGCTGTAACCCGCCCAGGCCACGCCCGCCAGGGCCGACCAGGGCAGGAACTCCTTCGCCCTGCGGTGCGCGGCGCCCGCGCCCAGCGAGACGACCGAACGGCCCGCCGGTGCGAAGCGCGCTATCACGACGAGCAGACCGCCGCCCCGCGCCAGCGCCGTGCCGAGGCGTTCCTGCGCGCTGGTGAGACGCCGGGAGCGGGCGATGGCCCGGTCGAGGCGTTCGCCTCCGCGCCAGGCCAGCCGGTACGCGATCAGGTCGCCCACGATCGAGGCGGCCGCGGCGCAGGCGGTGAGGACCAGCAAGTCCGGGACGTTGTGCGGCACTTCACCGGCCACCGTGGTCGAACCGGCGGCGGCGCCGGTGGCTGCCGTGATCACCAGGACCCCGCTGGGGAGCAGCGGTACGAAGACGTCGAGGACGACGGAGAGCGCGACCACGGCATAGATCCATGGACTGTCGGTCAGCGACCGCACACTCTCCAGCACCGGACTCCCCGTTCATGAAGGCGCCGCGGTGTCGCAGGGGAGCGGCAGGTGCGGCTGTACAGCCATACAGCGTACGCGTGAAGGTTCTGCGCCCATTCGCCGGGGCCGGTGATGTTCGAAAGGTCCCGCTCACCCGTATGGATGCTCCCGTACGGGGGGGTTGACCGCGCTGCGCCCAGGCTGGGCCGTACGCCTGCGGAACAGTGGCGAACGAGCAACCCGGGCAACCCGAGCGAACGAGTCAATGAGTCGACGAGTCGACGGCGGTCGGGCCATCGGGCATCGGGCATGTCGAGCACAAGGAGCAGACGATGGTGGTGGCAGGGGTACTGGCCGGAGCGGCGGCGCTGGCGATGCTGACGGGTGGTGGGGCGGCTCCCGCGGGGAGCACCGCGGCGGGGAGCGCGCCGGCGCGTCACGCGCCAGGGAGGAGCGCGTCTGGGGCCGGCGCCGGTGCGCACGCGGGCGTGTACTGGCAGCGCGTCCAGGCCCGGTTCGCGCCGCCCACCGCGTTCATCCCGCCGTCCGCGGTGACGTACGACATGAAGCTGGTGCCCGCGGCCTCCCCGATCGAGGTCGAGCAGTACGCGGACCCCTCGGGCACCCGTGTGACGGCGCGGCTGGCGGGGCTGAAGCCCGGGCACGCGTTCGGTATGCGAGTGCACACCAGGCCCTGCGGCAGCACCCCCGGCGCTGCGGGCCCGCGCTATCGGCGCGGCACGGACAGCCGGAAACCGGGCCCCGGCGACGAGGTGCGGCTGGATTTCACGACCGACGCGAAGGGCGCGGCCACGGTGACCACGCGCCGAAGCTGGAACTTCCGGCCAGGCGGCGCCGGATCGGTGGTGATCGACGGGGTGCGGGGCGGCGCGGCGGACCCCGTCGCGTGTTTCACGGTGCCGTTCGGACCGCTGGCCGGCCCCGCCACGTAAGGCCCCGTCATGTAAGGCCCCGTCACGCATGGCCCCGTCACGTGAGAGACCGGGCGGGGCGGGGCATGCGGGTCAGGCCGTCACCGGGGCGGGCCCGGTGACGCGCCGCCGGGAGGCGAACACGGCGTCCAGTGCCAGCGCGCCGGGACCGGTGAACACGATCAGCAGGAAGGCCCAGCAGAACATCACCGAGGGCTCGCCGCCGTTCTGGATCGGCCACAGGGCGTGGGGCTGGTGCACGTGGAAGTACGCGAAGGCCATCGCACCCGACGCGACGAACGCGGCCGGACGGGTCAGCAGCCCGGCCAGCACCAGTACGCCGCCGACGAGTTCGATGACGGACGCGTATCCGTCGGGCCAAGTGCCCGCCGACACCGTGCCGCCGCCCGGTGCGCCGCCGAGTACACCGAAGAGAGAAGCGGCGCCGTGGCAGGCGAACAGCAGGCCGACCACGGCACGGAAGAGAGCCAGGACGTACGGGCGTGCCAGATCGGTCTGCCGGCCTAGCGAGGACACAGCCGTGGATATCGCTGAAGGCATGACGGTGGAACTCCTTCGGTGGGGGACCGGAGCAGCCCTAGATTAGGTATGCCTGACTAGAACTTGCAAGTTCAACATTTGGTCAGGTTGCCCGGTCCCCCGCCCGGCCGGAATTCGCTCGGCAGGCGCTCAGCAGCCGTTCAGCACCCCCTGGAGTGCCGTCTTCTCCGCCGGGTCGACCGTGAGCTTGTAGTAGTGCTTCACCTCCACCCAGGCCCGGACGTAGGTGCACTTGTAGGCGGCGCGCGGAGGCAGCCATTTGGCCGGGTCCTTGTCGCCCTTGGACTGGTTGACGTTGTCCGTCACCGCGATGAGCTGCGGCCGGGTCAGGTCGTTGGCGTACGCCTGCCGCTGTGCGGTGGTCCAGCTGCTGGCGCCCGAACGCCAGGCCTCGGCGAGCGGGACCATGTGGTCGATGTCCACGTCGGACGACGCGGTCCAGGTCGCGCCGTCGTACTCGGAGTACCAACTGCCGCTGGTGGCCGCGCAGGTGGAGCTCTGGACGACGTTCGTACCGTCGCGCTTGAGGACGACTTCGCGGGTGTCGCAGGCGCCGGACTGGGTGATCCAGTGCGGGAACTTGTCCCGGCTGTAGCCGTCGGACGACCCTTCGGCCGCGACGGTGAGAGAGCTGAGGTAGGTCCGTGCGGTGGCCGCGCTCACCGGGGTGGGCAGGGCGGCCTGGGCGGATGGGGCGGTGACGAGGCCGGCGAGGGTGATTCCGGCGGTCGCGGTGAGTACCGCTATTCGACGCGCGTAGACACTTGAGGAACCTGAGGCACGTGACATGCGAACTCCCGTGGGGTGGAGGGGCTTTGCCGATCCGGCTCGGCCATCGTGATGGCGCCGGATTGCCGTGGGGTGGGCGCCGGGTAACAGCCTGGCGACATGTGCACGTCACATCAAGAGGGCTGCCGATGTTTGACGCTCCGGCAGATTTCCCGCACAGCCGTACGGGTGGCGCGCGCCGCCCCGCCCGCGCCGCCCCCGGGGCCCCGCCCGGGGTACTTCTGCTGGTCGCGGCCTCGGCGGATGTCTGTGCCCGGCTCGGTCCTGCCGGCGGAATCCGCGCTGCGGGGAGGTGTGCGGCGGTTCCGGTGCCGTTTGTCGCACTTTTGGTCGGCCGGGTCATCCGATCGGGGCTTTTGTCCGGGATGTGTGGCTGCTGGTGAAACTGGGGCGGGGGAGTGCTAGCAGCTGTGCCCGGTGCACCGCTCGGGCCGGTGCCGTATCGTGTACGGAGCAGAAGGGGAGTAGCTCTTCGCCGGAACGTCGACATACTGCCGAACCTCGGTTCGGCCGGCGCCCGGAGGCGGATCTTCTGTGGAGTCCGCCAGCGAGACCTTCGGCAGCAGTGTCCTGTTGACGCTGCCGTGCCGAAGCGACCCCTTTTCTCTCCGAGTCAGGTCCTCCCGGTGCGGTCAGCCCGAACCGATTGAGGAAATCAACCGTGTTCAGCTTTACGATCCTGGCGATCACCTTCGGCGTGATCTTTCTCGCCGAACTCCCCGACAAGACCGCTCTCGCCGGTCTGATGCTGGGCACCCGCTACCGGGCCTCGTACGTCTTCGTGGGGGTCGCTGCGGCCTTCGCCGTCCATGTCGCGCTCGCCATCGCCGCGGGCAGCGTGCTGACCCTGATCCCGCACCGGCTGCTGCAGGCGATCGTCGGCGCGCTCTTCCTCGCGGGGGCGGCGATGCTGCTGTTCAAGAAGGACGAGGAGGAGGAAGAGGTGAAGCCCCCCGCCGACCAGTCCTTCTGGAAGGTGGCCGGGGCCGGTTTCATGCTGATTCTCGTCGCCGAGTTCGGTGACCTGACCCAGATCATGACGGCCAACCTGGCGGCCCGCTACGACAGCCCGGTCTCGGTGGGTATCGGCGCGGTGCTGGCGCTCTGGGCGGTGGGCGGTCTGGGGATCCTCGGCGGCCGCAAGCTGATGAAGCACGTACCGCTGAGGCTGATCACGAAGATCGCCGCCGCGCTGATGCTGGCGCTCGCGGGATTCAGCCTGTACGAGGCCATCGCGGGCTGAGGTCCGGACGGGCGGGGCGGTGGGGAGCGGGACCGGTGGGGGAGCGGGCGCGTCCTGTGGATGCGGCTCCGGCTCCGGCTCCGCAGGTGTGGTTTCAGCCACTCGGGGACGGTTCCGGCCCGCCGGTGCGGTTCCGGCCCCCGCGGGGTGGCCCCCGGCCGCGGGGGCCGCGCGCCGTCAGTCCGTGACGTGGACCAGTACGGTTCCGTCGTCCGCCCGCTCGATGCGGATCCGCGTCAGGTCGGGTACCTGCGCGGTCGGCCGGTGCGCGACGGCGCGCGGGCCCACGCCCACGACCTGCATCCCTGCCGCCCGGCCCGCGGCGATCCCCGCCCCCGAGTCCTCGAGGACGAGGCACTCGCCGGGGGCGAAGCCCAGTTCGGCGGCGCCCTTGAGGAAGCCCTCCGGGTCCGGCTTGCTGGCGCCGACACTTTCCGCGGTGACCCGGATCTCCGGCATCGGCAGCCCGGCGGCCGTCATCCGGGCCCGCGCGAGCGCCGCGTCAGCCGAGGTGACCAGGGCGTGCGGCAGACCCGCCAGGGACGCCATGAACGCCGGTGCGCCGGGGATCGGGACGACGCCTTCGGTGTCGGCGGTCTCCAGGGCGAGCATCGCGCGGTTGTCGGCGTAGTTCTCCTCGACAGGGCGGTCCGGGAGAAGGATGGCCATCGTCGCGTACCCCTGGCGGCCGTGCACCACCTTGAGCGCCTCGTGCGGGTCCAGGCCGTGGTCGACGGCCCAGCGGTGCCAGATGCGCTCGACCACGGCGTCCGAGTTCACCAGCGTCCCGTCCATGTCGAGCAGTACGCCCTTAAACACACCGAGGAGTCGTTCGTTACTCAAGGCACCCATCCTCTTCGTCCTGCTCGTCGTCCTGGTTCGCGCTTCTTTGTTCCATCACGATACAAAAGATTCGGGTGCTCTTCACCCGCTCGGGCGCAGGTGGGGCTCCGGGCGCGGCCGGCGGCCGTCCGGCGTCGTCCGTACAGGCCCTTCACGTTCACCTCTTGACATATATCAATTCAGAATTGAGGCTTCATGAAACTATCCATACAAGCCTGTTGGCAACGGGTAGCCGGAAGTTGAACCCGTCGACCGCTTCGAGCGGCCGGAGGGGGACGCGCCGAGCTGCTCCGCACACCGCTGCCGCCAGGCGGGCCGCCCCGAGCAGCCGTGACCGAGGGGACAACCAGACCCGATGGCAGATGCCGGCACCTCCTCACCACCCACCGCTCCCGCGGTGCCTCCTGCCCCGGCCGCGTCGTACTCCTTCGACGACGCGCCTCTCAACCGCTTCCACCTCAAGGTCACCGCGCTGACCTTCGGTGCCAACTTCTCCGACGGATACCAGCTCGGCGTCATCGGAATCGCCCTGACCCTCATGGCCCCGCAGATGGGTCTGGGCGCCGTCTGGCAGGGCATGCTCGGTGCCTCCGCCCTCATCGGCATCTTCATCGGCAGCATCGCCCTCGGCTGGCTCGCCGACCGCATCGGCCGGCAGAAGCTCTACACGCTGAACTTCGCCCTCATCACGGTCGCCTCGGTGGCCCAGATCTGGGTGAACGGCCCCGGGCTCCTCTTCGTGCTCCGTGTCCTGATCGGCGTGGGCATCGGCGCCGACTACGCCATCGGCCCCACCCTCGTCGCCGAGTTCTGCCCGCGACGCCACCGCGGCTTCCTGCTCGCCTCGCTGACCGCGCTGTGGACCATCGGCTACATCTGCTCGTTCTTCCTCGGCCACTACATCACCGGCTTCGGCGGTGACAGCTGGCGCTGGCTGCTGGGTACCGGCGCCATTCCCGCCGCGGTCGTCCTCGTCCTGCGGATCGGCACCCCGGAGTCCCCGCGGTGGCTGGTGAGCAAGGGCCGCATCGAGGAGGCGCGTGCCGTCGTCGCGCGCTACATCGGGCCGAACGTCGACTTCGAATCGGTCCGCGGCAACGCGCCGTCCGAGACCTCTTCGTCCTCCGGTTCCTCAGGCTCGTACCGGGACTTGTTCAGCCGCGAGCAGTGGCGCGCCACCACGTTCGGGATCCTTTACTACAACTGCCAGGTCATCCCGTACTTCGCCATCTACACCTTCCTGCCCGTGGTGCTCGCGAAGTTCGCGATCGGCGAGAGCGTCACCGTCGACGGCCTGCTCAACGGCTTCCTGTTCATCGGCAGCGTCATCGGCCTGTGGTGCGTGGCCCGCTTCTCGCGACGCGCCTTCGTCACCGGCTCGTTCATCGTCATGGCCCTCGCGCTCGGCCCGATGGGGCTCTGGCCCGGCGGGCCGAAGCTGCTGCTGTTCGGGCTCTTCCTGCTCTTCACCCTGGTGATGTCGGCGTCCTCCAACCTCGACCAGGTCTATCCGCCCGAGCTGTTCCCGACCCCCCTGCGTGGCTCCGGAGTCGGACTTCTCAACGGGCTCAGCCGGGTGGGCTCCGCCGCCGGTACTTTCCTGCTGCCGCTCTCCATCGACCACCTCGGCTTCGCCACCTCGATGACCATCCTCGCCGCCTTCCTCGTGCTCGGCGCGGTCGTCTCGGCGGCCTGGGCGCCGGAGACCTCGGGTATGGCCCTCGACTGAGCTGTTCCGGCCGGCGGTGCGGGAGGGGGCAGCGGAGACAAGGCGGTCCCGCCCGCCGGTCAGGGAGTGCGGGCGGAACCACTTTGTTTCGCCAGAGTACAAAACAAAGCGTGCTCTGCGCCAGGGGGCCCAGCCGTCCTCTTCGCACCCCGGCCGGCCCGCACCCCGGTCGGCTGCGCACCCGGCCGGCGCCCGCGCCCAGCTCCGCCCGCCGTCACCCGCTCGGCGGCGGGCGGGGCTGTCGGGTACGCGGCCCCCGCCACGTCGTCCAGCGGACACGGCGGAGGATCCGGCAGCCGCGCAGACGGCCGTACGCGCCGCGGACCGGAGCCCGCGACGCGCCCCGTGGCCACCCTTCTGAACTCGCGGCGGCTATTCCGCAGCACCAGGATGGGAGGCATGGCTCAGGAAACCCCGGCACCCCCGGCGGCGCCGGTGGCGGACGACGGGCAGCCCCAGCGGTCCGTCCTCGTGGCGATCGGCGCCCTGCTGCTCGGAATGCTCCTCGCCGCCCTCGACCAGACGATCGTCTCCACCGCGCTGCCCACGATCGTCAGTGACCTCGGCGGTATGGAGCATCTGTCCTGGGTGGTCACGGCGTACATGCTGGCCTCGACCGCCGCCACGCCGCTCTGGGGCAAGCTCGGCGACCAGTACGGCCGCAAGAAGCTCTTCCAGACGGCCATCGTCATCTTCCTCATCGGATCCGCCCTCTGCGGCATCGCGCAGAACATGCCGCAGCTCATCGGCTTCCGCGCGCTCCAGGGCCTCGGCGGCGGCGGTCTGATGGTGCTGTCGATGGCGATCGTCGGCGACATCGTCCCGCCCCGCGAACGCGGCAAGTACCAGGGACTGTTCGGCGCCGTCTTCGGCGCGACGAGCGTCCTGGGCCCGCTGCTCGGCGGGCTCTTCACCGAACACCTCACCTGGCGCTGGGTGTTCTACATCAACCTGCCCATCGGCGTGATCGCGCTCTGTGTCATCGCCGCCGTGCTGCACATCCCGGTCCGCTCGACGAAGCACACCATCGACTACCTCGGTACGTTCCTCATCGCGTCCGTGGCCACCTGTCTGGTCCTCGTCGCCTCGCTCGGCGGCTCCACCTGGTCCTGGGCGTCGGCGCAGGTCATCGGCCTCTCCGTGCTGGCCGTCGTGCTGCTCGTCGCGTTCGTGTACGTCGAACGGGGCGCCGCCGAACCCGTACTGCCCCTGAAGCTCTTCCGTATCAGGACCTTCGTGCTCTGCTCGGTCATCAGCTTCATCGTCGGCTTCTCGATGTTCGGCGCGATGACCTACCTGCCGACCTTCCTCCAGGTCGTCCAGGGCGTATCACCGACCATGTCCGGTGTGCACATGCTGCCGATGGTCTTCGGCCTGCTGCTGTCCTCGACCGCATCCGGCCAGATCGTCAGCCGTACCGGCCGCTGGAAGGTCTTCCCGGTCGCCGGGACGGGCATCACCGCGATCGGGCTCGCGCTGCTGCACCGGCTGACCGAGCACAGCTCCACCTGGTCGATGAGCAGCAGCTTCTTCGTGTTCGGCCTGGGGCTCGGCCTGGTCATGCAGGTCCTGGTCCTCGTCGTGCAGAACGCCGTGAGCTACCAGGACCTCGGCGTCGCCACCTCGGGCGCGACCTTCTTCCGCTCCATCGGCGCGTCCTTCGGCGTGGCCATCTTCGGCACCATCTTCACCACCCGGCTGCACGGAAAGCTCAGCGACGCCCTGGCCGGCCGGCCGCTGCCGCCCGGCGTCAGCGCGAGCAGCCTGCAGGCCGACCCGCGCGCCATCGCCGCACTCCCGCCGCAGCTGCGCCCACGGGTGCTGCACGCGTACGCCACGTCCATCACCGACGTGTTCCTGTACGCGGTCCCCGTGGTGCTCCTCGCCTTCGTCGTCTCCTGGTTCCTCAAGGAGGACAAGCTGCGCGGCTCGGTCACCACCCCGGAGATCACCGAGACGCTCGCCTCCAACCCGGTCCAGCGGTCGTCGTACGACGAGGTGATGCGGGCCCTCTCGGTGCTCGGCAGCCGGGAGGGGCGCCACGAGATCTACGAGACGATCACCGCGAAGGCCGGTTACGACCTGCTCCCCGCCACCAGCTGGCTGCTGCTGCGCATCAAACGCCACGGCCTGGTCGAACCGGCCCAGCTGGCCGAGATGGCGCCGGTCCCGCTGCGGGCCATCACCGATGCGGCCCGGCAGGCCGAGGAACGCGGCTTCGCCGTACGCGAAGGGGTCCAGCTCGCGCTGACCGACGCGGGCGTGAATGTCGCGGCCCGGCTCTCCAAGGCCCGCGAGGAGTCCCTCGCCGAGCTGCTCGGTGACTGGTGGGGCCCCGAACGGCCCACCGATCTGGTCGTCCTGGTCGAGGAGCTGAACGCGGAACTGAACGGCTCCGACGCCGAATGGCCGCGCGAGCACGAGCAGCGGACGGTGTGACGCGGGCGGCCCTACAGGTCCTTCCCGTACCAGATATCCATGTACGGGCCGGTCGTGTACGCCGGTATCTCCCGGTAGCCCAGGCGTACATAGAGCCCGCGCGCCTCGACGAGGTCCAGGCGGGTGTTCAGCACCATCCTCGTCGCCCCGAGCCGCCGTGCCGCGTCCTCCAGCGTGGCGAGCAGGATCTTGCCGCCGCCGGTGCCGCGCTGTCCGGGGCGCGTGTACACCCGGGTGAGCTCGGCCGTCGCCGGGTCGAGCAGCAGCACCCCGCCGCAGGAAGCGGGCTTGCCCTCGTGCCGTCCGACCAGGAACTCGCCGGTGGGGAACGCCAGTTGCTCGACACCGTCATCGGCCAGGCCGTCGTCGATCTCTTGCTCGGTGGCGGCCCGCCGCCAGTAACGGCTGGCCACCTCGTCGTAGTAGGAGCGGCGCAGCGCGCAGGCGTCAGGGGTGTCGAAGGGCTCGGGGGCCACGATCCAGGTCACCGGAGCCATTGTGGCGGCGGCGCCGCCGTTCGGCACTCGGATTCCGGGCACTGAACGGCGGTGCTGCCGCTGCGGCACCGGATGAGGGGTGCGTAACCGAGCGCCTGCTGAAGCTCTGATCAGCCGTTCTTCGGGGCGGCCTGCTGGACGACCTCGAAGGACCACAGGGACGAGCCGGAGGCGGCGGGCTTGGGGCGCTCGCCGCCCTCCGCGCCACCGGCGTGGGCGCCGCGCATGGATGTCGCCATCCACTTCTCGAAGTCGGCCTCGCTGGCCCAGCGGGTGTAGACGAGGTACTGGTCGGTCCCCTCGACCGGACGCAGCAGCTCGAACCACTCGAAGCCGTCGGAGTTCTCCACCGACCCCGCGCGGGAGGCGAACCGCTTCTCCAGTACCTCGCGCTGCTCGTCGGGCACGGTCAGGACGTTGATCTTCACGATGCTCATATCGCCCATCCTGCCGTACCCGGCGCTCACCCGTGCCGGGTGGGTCAGGCGACCACCCGTGCCAGGACGAAGCCGTCGTACCCCTTGCTGCCGACCGTCTGGAGCGCGGTGGCGCTGAGCTTCGGGTGACCGGCCATCATCTCGATCATCGCCCGGGTGCCCCGGACCCGCGGATCCGTGCTCGCCGGGTCGACGACCGCGCCGTCGCGCACCACGTTGTCGCCGATGATCACGCTGCCCGGCCGGGTCAGCTTCAGGGCCCACTCCAGGTAGTGCGGGTTGTTCGGCTTGTCGGCGTCGATGAAGACCAGATCGAAGGGGCCGGCGCCCTCGGCCGCCAGGAGCGGCAGGGTGTCGAGGGCCGCTCCTGTCCTGACCTCGGCGACGGAACCGAGCCCGGCCCGCGCCAGGTTGGCGCGGGCCACGTCGGCGGCCGCCGGGTCCGCCTCCAGCGAGACGAGACGGCCGTCGGACGGGAGCGCCCTGGCCAGCCAGATGGTGCTGTAGCCGCCGAGCGTGCCGATTTCGAGGACGGTGCGCGCGCCCTGGATGCGGGCCAGCAGATGCAGCAGCTTGCCCTGGTTCGGGGCGACGTTCATCGGGATCAGGCCGGCGGCGTCACTGGAGGCCAGGGTGGCCTCCAGGGCGTCGTCGGCCGGGACCAGATGGTCGGTGAAGTACCGGTCGACCTCGGTCCACCGGTCCTGAGCCGGGTCCTGAGCCGGGTCCTGGTCCTGGACCTGAGCCTGGTCCTGGGCCTGAGCCGGGTGCTGGATCTCGGGCATGGATTCCATGGATTCCTCCCACGGGCCGCGGAAACGTGAGTTCCGAATCGTGAGTTCCCTCTGGGAACTTGCCACGAATCTACTCGTGGCCCGACCGCGCGCCCCCGGCGGGTCAGGAGAGCGGCGGCGGTACGTACACCGGCGGCGGAGGTGCCACCGGGCGACGGCGGCGGGCCACCGTCAGCAGCAGCGCCGCCACCACGAGCACCAGCAGCACCCCGCCCACGGTCAGCAGCCAGACCGGGACCCCGCCCGCCGTCAGCAGCTTCTCCTCGTAGATCACCCGCTGGTAGGGCCGGTCGGACGCGGTACGGCGCAGCTCGTGGTCCCCATTGATCCGGGACGGCACGGGGAAGCTCTGCTCCAACGCGGTCAGATACCGTTCCCCGTCCGCGAAGCGGCCCAGCGCACCGGTCGACGGGATCCGCCCGGCGTACGTCACATCGGGCGGCAGCCCGCCGATGGTGCCCCGCGGCTCCATCCGGTGCGCGGCCAGCACGTACAGCCCCAGCGTCTGGGGGTTCCGCGCGCGCCGCGACAGCCGCATCGGATAGACCAGCCGGTCGCTGGCGAAGCTCAGCCGCAGCGGGTCGAGCACGCCCGCGAGCGTGCCGCCCCTGCGGTCGGGGGCCAGCCGCACCGCGACGTACTCCCACTTCCGGTCGACGTACGGCTTGAGGTCCTCCGGCATCCCGGCGGGCATCCGGAAGCCGTTCAGCCGGAGCCAGCTGTCCAGCGCCCTGGGGTCGGTGGCTGTCAGCCGGGCGACGTCGAAGGGCCCCAGCCGTTCGCGGCCGACGACTCCGACAGCGGGAGCGCCCGGGGCGCGCGCGCCGGCGGACGCGCCGTCACGGCCCGACCCGGAGCCGAACGGCCAGTCGCCGCTGTCCGGCCAGAAGTGGTCGCGGGTACGGTGCACCGGCGCGGTGACCGAATCCAGCGCGTCGAAGAGCGCGTTGTCCCCGAGCGTGACCGTGGCCCGGTGCGGGACCGGCATGATCCAGGCGGCCTGCGCCGCGTTCCCCGCGACCGTCAGGCTCATCACGATCTGCTCGCTGTGACCGTCCCAGCGCACCGCCGACGTCTCACGGTCGACGCTCAGCCGGGACGCCGGGTCGTGCACCAGCGCACCGCATCCGCAGGCGTACGCCGGTGCCACCAGCGATCCCAACTGCACCGCCAGCAGCGCGAGCACCACCAGGACCGTTCGGCTCCGCAGCCTCGCCGCGAGGCTCCCCGGGAGCAAGGGCCGCTGTGCCCGGCCCCCTCGTATCCGCCGCGCCCGGGTACCCCGCAGCCGCATTCTCCGTACCCGCATCCCCCGTTGCCTCTCCCCGTCGCGGTGCTGTGCCGTGCGGTGCTGTGCCCCCGTCCGACACGAGCACAGACGGCGTACGGAGGGGGTCGGTTCCGGACAACTCTGCAGGCAGTCCGCACCCCCTCGCGAGGCCGCGGGTGTACGCCGCGCCAAGGGGCCCACGGACCTGAGCGACCTGCGCACCGGCGCGGGCAGTGCTTGAATGGCCCGGCTGGACAGGCCCAGGAGGCCGGCCACCGGCCGGTAAGGGACCACGATCCCGGCGGCGGTGTCTGCGTACCCGCCAACGGTCGTCCTCACCGCGGCCCTTGGCCGGAACCTCAGGGGCCGGGTCAGGTGAACAGGGGGTTGCCTGCGTCCCTACTCCGGAGCAGTGCGAGTCTCTATCAGACACAGGTACCGGGTATTCCCGGTGATGAAACGGGTGGAGGGCCGGCGCGGCGTGGCGAACGACGGGCACAGCGGAGCGCGGACTGCGGTGGGCGCAGGAGCGGGAATCGAGCGGGCACGGGCGGTGCTCTGGCTGGTCGTCGCGGCACTGGCGGTCCGGCAGGTGGCGGCCATACTGCGGTTGCCGCCCAGCAGACGCCTCACCGACCTGGAGACATGGACGGGCGCCGACGGTGTGCTGCACATCGGCGGGCCGCTCTACGCGACCGGGAAGTTCACCGGGACCCCGTTCGCCGGTCTGGTACTGAAACCGCTGACCCGCTCCGCCGAGCAGAGCCTCGGTGTCGTCTGGACCTTCGGGTCGCTGCTGCTCGTCGTCCTCCTGGGTGTGGTCGCGGCGCGCGCGCTGCCGGGCGAGGTCTCCCGGCGCACGTCGCTGATCGCCGCCCCCGTCGCGATCAGCCTGCTGATGCTCTCGCTGCCGGTGCGCAACGCCTTCCACCTGGGCCAGACCAGCATCATCCCGGTGCTGCTCGTCCTGCTGGGGTGCTTCGCCGTACGGGACGAGCGCGGCTCCGGCGCGCTCATCGGGCTCGGGGCCGCGCTCCAGCCCACCGTGCTGCTCTTCGTGCCGCTGCTCTGGCTGACCGGCCGCAGGCGTGCCGCGCTCTCCGCCACCGCCGCCTTCGCCGTCTGCACCGCGCTCGCCTGGGCCCTGATGGCGCGTGACTCCTGGACGTACTGGATCCACCACGTGGCGGGAGCCGGCCTCGGCTCGCACCCGGACGGGCTCGCCAACCAGTCGATGCACGGCGCGCTGCTGCGCTTCGGGCTGCACGGGCCGCTGGAGATCGTGGTCTTCCTGGTCCTCGCCGCCGCGGTCTCGGTGCTCGCGCTGCGCCGCGCGGCGCGCTACGCGAAGGACGGACAGCTGCTGCTCGCCGTCGCCGTGACGGGCTGCGCCGCGGTCGCCGTCTCGCCGACCGCCTGGCAGCACCAGCTGCTCTGGGTGCTGCTCGCGGTCGTCGGCCGGGTCGGCCGGCGCGCCGCCGACCGGATGGTCTGGCCCGCGGTGGTCGTGCTGGTGAGCACCCTGCCGGGCACGATGCTGCTGCCCAACATGGCGGCGCTGTACCCGGTACGGGACAACGTGGTGCTGCTGACCGCGCTGGCCGCGGCCTGCGCCGTGCCGTTCCTGGGCCGCACCGCGCCCGGCTGGGACGCGGCGGAGCCCACCGTCTACGCCACACCGGTCCCGGCCCGCTGGAGCCGGGTCCCGCTGCTGCCGTTCTGGCGGCGGGTGCTGATCCGGCCCAATCTGCTGCTCGAACTCCTCGCGATCCGCGTCGGCTACTCGGTGTACTCGCACATCCGGGCCGCCGCGACCGGTGGCCGGTCCACCGCCGAGGCGCACGGCCGTACGGTCGTCGCGATCGAGAAGGCCCTGCACATCAACATCGAGCACTGGGTCAACCACGCGGTGGTGAAGGTCCACTGGCTCGAATCGTTCTTCAACTTCTACTACGAGTCGTTCCACTTCGTGGTGCCGCTGGCGATCCTCGCCGTGCTGTACGTGCGCCGTCCCAGCGACTACCGCTGGGCGCGTACGTCGCTCTCGTTCGCGACCCTCCTCGGCCTGGTCGGGTTCTACTTCTTCCCGCTGGCCCCGCCCCGGCTGATGCCGGGCCTGGGCTTCATCGACTCGGTCCACGGGGTGCAGGACCTGGCGCACCCGGACTACGGCGCGATGACCGCGATGACCAACCAGTACGCGGCGATGCCCTCGCTGCACTTCGGCTGGGCGCTGTGGTGCGGCGTCACCGTCGCCGTCCTGGTGCCGAAGCGCTGGATGAAGGCGGTCGCGCTGCTGCACCCGCTCTTCACGGTCAGCGCGATCATCGCCACCGCCAACCACTGGGTGCTCGACGCGATCGGCGGGGCGACGGTGGTGGCGCTCGGCTTCGGGCTCACCTATCTGCTGGCCGGCCCGCGCACGCTGCTGGCGCCGCCCGGTGACGTGGCGCCGCCCGGTGACGTGGCGACGCCCGGGGACATGGCGATGAAGGACGTCGCGGGGACCGGAGTCGGCGCCGCGGACCCGTCTTCCGGCCCCACCCCTCCGTCTTCCGAGCCCTCTTCGTCCGAGCCCGAGCCCCCGTCGTCCGAGCCGGAGCCCGAGGCCGCCGGCGCCGGCTGACGGGTCCGCGGCGCCGGCTCCGGTCCCCGACCGCCCGTGGACCCGTCAGCCGCGGTTCACCTGAAGCTCCTTGATCCCGTTCAGCCAGGCCGAGCGCAGCCGCCGCGGGTCGCCGGTCAGCTTCAGGTCGGGCAGCACGTCCGCGATGGCGTTGAAGATCAGGTTGATCTCCATCACGGCGAGGGACTTGCCCAGGCAGAAGTGCGGGCCACCGCCGCCGAAGCCGAGGTGCGGATTGGGGTCGCGGGCGATGTCGAACTGCTCCGGGTTCTCGAAGACCTCGGGGTCGTTGTTGGCCGACGAGTAGAAGATGCCGACCCGCTCACCCGCCTTGATCTGCTGCCCGCCCAGCTCCAGGTCCTGGGTCGCGGTGCGCTGGAAGGACACCACCGGGGTGGCCCAGCGGACGATCTCCTCGGCCGTCGTGTCGGGCCGTTCCGCCTTGTAGCGCTCCCACTGCTCGGGGTGTGTGAGGAACGCGTGCATACCGTGGCTGATCGCGTTGCGGGTGGTCTCGTTGCCCGCGACCGCGAGCAGGATGACGAAGAAGCCGAACTCGTCCGACGACAGGTTCCCCTCGCCCTCCGCCGCGACCAGCGTGGACACGATGTCCTTGGCCGGGCACTCCTTGCGGTCCGCCGCGAGGTTCATCGCGTACGAGACGATCTCCATCGCCGCCTCGGTGCCGACCTCCTCGGTGATGGCGTACTCCGGATCGTCGTACGCCGCCATCTTGTTGGACCAGTCGAAGATCTTGGACCGGTCCTGCTGCGGTACGCCGATGAGTTCCGCGATGGCCTGGAGCGGCAGCTCCACCGCGATGTTGGTCACGAAGTCGAAGGAGCCGTCGTCCGCCGCACTCGCCAGCGCGGTCTCGACGATCGAGCGGGCGCGCCGGCGCAGGGTGTCCTCCAGCGAACGGATGGCCCGCGGGGTGAAGCCGCGCTGGACGATCTGGCGGACCCGGGTGTGCTCCGGCGGGTCCATATTGAGCATGATCAGCCGCTGTACGTCGATCTGGTCGCGGCTGATGGACTCGTTGAACCGGATGACGGCGGTGTTGGTGTTGGACGAGAACAGCTCCGGGTGCGTGGAGACGTACTTGACGTCCGCGTGCCGGGTGACGGCCCAGTACCCCTCGTCGTCGAAGCCCGCGATCCCGGTCGGCTGGGTGCACCACCAGACCGGCGCGGTCTGCCGGAGCTGGGCGAACTCCGGGTGCGGGACCCGGGATTGGAGCAGATCCGGATCCGTGAAGTCGAATCCTTCGGGCAGATGGGGGCAGTGCATCGGCTCCTCCAACTCCAGTTCTGGCCGGCTGTGTCTGGCCGCTGACAGTCTGACGACCCATCAGAAGTTGTCCGAAAGATAGTAACGAGTTCTACAAGGAGCAAGGGCTCCGGACGGAGTTGTTGCGTGCCGAGTGGGTGCGCGGCACCGCAAGACCCGTGCACAGGCCTTGCGTACCGGGGGTAGCACTCATAAGACTGCACGGAGAACTAGAACGCGTATCAGTTCTTCCGTGCGGGCGCCGGGACGCCTCAGCGGATGTGGAGGAGAGGACGAGCTCATGGCCGCGGAACCCGTCATCGTCGAAGCCGTACGTACCCCCATCGGCAGGCGCGGAGGCGCCCTCGCCAATCTCCATCCCGCCTATCTGCTGGGCGAGACCTACCGTGAACTCCTGGGCCGCACCGCCATCCACGCCGACTGCGTCGAGCAGATCGTCGGCGGTACGGTCACCCATGCGGGTGAGCAGTCCATGAACCCGGCGCGCAGCGCGTGGCTGGCCATGGGGCTGCCGTACGAGACGGCCGCGACCACCGTGGACTGTCAGTGCGGATCCTCGCAGCAGGCCAGCCACATGGTCGCCAACATGATCGCGGGCGGGGTCATGGACATCGGCATCAGCTGCGGTGTCGAGGCGATGTCGCGGGTACCGCTGGGCAGCGGCTCCAAGCACGGTCCCGGCAAGCCCTTCCCCGACGAGTGGAACGTCGACCTGCCGAACCAGTTCGAGGCCGCCGAGCGGATCGCCCGCCACCGGGGGCTGACCCGCGAGAACGTCGACTCGCTGGGCCTCATCTCGCAGGAGCGGGCGGCCGCGGCCTGGGCCGAGGAGCGTTTCAAACGGGAGACGTTCGCCGTCCAGGTCCCCACCACCGAGGAGGAGCAGGCCGCCGGGCAGGGCATGTGGCGCCTCGTCGACCGCGACGAGGGGCTGCGTGACACCACGATGGAGGGGCTCGGCCGGCTCAAGCCGGTGATGCCGGTCGCGATGCACACGGCGGGGAACTCCTCGCAGATATCCGACGGCGCCTGCGCGATCATGTGGGCGTCCAAGCGGATGGCGCGCGCACTCAAGCTCAGGCCGCGGGCGCGGATCGTCGCCCAGGCGCTGGTGGGTTCGGACCCGCACTTCCATCTGGACGGGCCGGTCGACGCGACGCGTGCGGTGCTCGGCAAGGCGGGGATGTCGCTCAAGGACATCGACATCGTGGAGATCAACGAGGCGTTCGCCTCGGTGGTGCTGAGCTGGGCCCAGGTCTTCGAGCAGGACCTGGAGAAGGTCAATGTGAACGGCGGGGCGATCGCGCTGGGGCACCCGGTGGGGGCGACCGGCGCGCGGCTGATCACCACCGCGCTGCATGAACTTGAGCGCAGGGACAAGGAGTTCGCGCTGATCACGATGTGTGCGGGCGGCGCGCTGGCCACCGGCACGATCATTCAGCGGCTGTAGCAGGCCCGGGGGCAGGGCCGGACCGGTCCGGCCCTGCCCCCGGGACGGCCTGTACGCCGGGTTCTGTCGCCACGTCGAAGGCGGCCTCCGCGTCGAACCCGCCCTCCGCGTCGAACCCGCCCTCCGCGTCGAAGGCCGCGCGCCGGGTCGCCCGGCGCAGCGCCTTCAGCAGGGTCGGGCCGACGACGAGGGTCAGGACGACGGTGACGGCAGCCCGCCCCAGGTCCCAGCCGAGCGAAGTGGCCGCGCAGTACGCGAAGAAGCGCGTCAGATTCGCCCCGACGGCGTCACCGGGATGGAAGGAGATCCCGGTGGAGAGCCCGCCGATGTACGTCCAGCCCTGCAGGTTCATGACCGTGCCGTACGCGAAGGCCGCCACGCACCCGTAACCGGCGAGCATCAGCAACTCGGCCCGCCCGCGCAGCCGCCGGGCGCCCGGCAGCAGCCCCGCGCCCATCGTGAACCAGCCCATCGCCAGCATCTGGAAGGGCATCCACGGGCCGACCCCGCCGGTCAGCAGGGCCGAGGCGAACATGGTGACCGAACCGAGCACGAAGCCGAATCCCGGACCCAGCACCCGCCCGCTCAGCACCATCAGGAAGAACATCGGCTCAAGTCCCGCCGTGCCCGCGCCGAGCGGGCGCAGCGCGGCGCCGACCGCCGCCAGCACACCGAGCATCGCCACTGCCTTCGCGTCGAGACCGGCGTCGGCGATGGTCGCCACCACCACGGCCACCAGCAGCGGCAGCAGCGCGGCGAACAGCCACGGGGCGTCCTGCGAGTGCGCGAGCCCGGACGCGGAGTCGGCGAGCAGCGGCCAGCCGAAGGCGAACACCCCGATCACCGTGATCAGGACGAGCGCGGCGACCGAGCGGGGCCCGAGCCCGATGGCTCTCACAGCGCCTCCCGCACCTGGGTCACCGTCAGCCAGTCCTGCGGCGCCAGGATCTTCGAGACCTGCGGTGCGAAGGACGGCGAGGAGACCACGACCTCCGGTGTCGGCCCGTCCGCGACGATCTCGCCGTCGGCCAGGATGACGACCCGGTGGGCGAGTTCGGCGGCCAGTTCCACATCGTGGGTGGCGAGCACGATGGCGTGCCCGTCCCGCGCCAGCGCGCGCAGCACCCCGACGAGCCGGGCCTTCGCCGCGTAGTCCAGACCGCGCGTCGGCTCGTCGAGCAGCAGCAGCGGGGGACGTCCTGTCAGCACGATCGCCAGCGCCAGTGCGAGGCGCTGCCCTTCGGAGAGGTCACGCGGATGGGTGGAGTCGGGGACGCCGGGGAGCAGTTCGGAGACGAGAGCCCGGCAGCTGCCGGGCTCCGCGCCCGCGTCCGCGTCGGCCGCCGCGCACTCGGCGGCGACCGTGTCCGCGTACAGCAGATCGCGCGGCTCCTGCGGTACGAGCCCGACCCGGCGGATCATCTCGCGCGGCGGGGTCCGGTGCGGGGTGCTGCCGCCGACCTGTACCGACCCGGACGACGGCTCGTACATCCCGACGAGCGTGCCGAGCAGGGTGGACTTCCCGGCGCCGTTGCGGCCCATGAGAGCGACCGTCTCGCCGGGCCGCACCGAGAGGGAGACCTGCCGCAGTGCCTCGATCCGCCCGCGCCGCAGGCCGAGCCGGTCCGCGGTGGCGACCGGTCCGGCGGCCGGGGGAGCGGGCGGGTCCGTGCGGACGCGGCCGGCCAGCCGCTCGCGCAGCGCCGCGGCGCGGCGCCTGGCGTCGCGTACGGACAGCGGCAGCGGATCCCAGCCCGCCAGCCTGCCCAGCGCCACGACCGGCGGGAACACCGGGGACACCGCCATCACACCGGCGGGCGCGCCGATGACCGGAGCCTCGCCGGGACCGGGCAGCAGGATCACCTGGTCCGCGTACTGCACCACCCGCTCCAGCCGGTGTTCGGCCATCAGCACGGTCGTGCCGAGGTCGTGCACCAGCCGCTGGAGGACGGCCAGCACCTCCTCGGCGGCTGCCGGGTCCAGCGCGGAGGTCGGTTCGTCGAGCACCAGCACCTTGGGGTGCGGGGTCAGTACGGAGCCGATCGCGACCCGCTGCTGCTGACCGCCGGAGAGCGTCGCGATCGGCCGGTCGCGCAGCTCGGTGAGGCCCAGCAGATCGAGGGTCTCCTCCACCCGTCTGCGCATCACGTCCGGGGCGACCCCCAGCGACTCCATGCCGTACGCGAGCTCGTCCTCGACGGTGTCCGTCACGAAGTGGGCGAGCGGGTCCTGGCCCACCGTGCCCACCAGGTCGGCGAGTTCGCGGGGTTTGTGGGTCCGGGTGTCCCGTCCGTCGACGGTGACCCGGCCGCGCAGCACCCCGCCCGTGAAGTGCGGCACCAGACCGGACACCGCGCCGAGCAGTGTCGACTTGCCGACACCGGACGGGCCCACGAGCAGCACCAGTTCGCCTTCGGGCACGGTCAGGTCGACCCCGCGGACGGCGGGCTCCCCGGCGTCGGCGTAGGTGACCGAGACCTGCTCGAACCGGATCACTTACACCCTCCTTCTTCTTGGTACGGGGCCTTCGGTACGGGGGACTGCGCCCCGGGAGCCTGCGCCCCGGGGGCTTTCGGCTTGGGCGCATTCCGCGCGGGCGCTTCCGGTACGGGCGCCACGAAGGCCGGGACCAGCCCGACCAGCACAGCTGCCGCCGGCCACAGCGGCAGCACCGGTGCGACCAGCGGGACCACCCCGGGGTGCAGCGCCGCCGCGTCGCGCGACCCCGCCCAGATCATCAGCGCGGCCACCGCGACCCCCGAGCCCGCGACCAGCCAGGCGCGCGGACCCCAGCGGTCCGGCCGGTAGCGCGTCCGCACGGACCGCCGGCCGCCCAGCCTGAGCCCGGCCAGCGCGGCCAGCAGCCCCACGCCCAGCACCGGCAGACCGTACGAGGCGCCCTCGGCGGCCAGCAGACCGTACGTCCCCGCGCAGACCCCGAGCAGCCCGCCGAGCGTCAGCGCGGTCGTGGTGTGCCGGACCGCACGCGGCACCTGCGCCGTCCTGCCGTACCCGCGCGCGTCCATCGAGGCCGCCACGGCGACCGACCGCTCCAGCGCGCCTTCCAGCACCGGCAGCCCGATCTGCAGGACCGCCCTGACCCCGCCGGTGGGACGGCCGCGCAGCCGCCGTGCGGTCCGCAGCCGCACCACGTCGGCGACCATGTTCGGCGCGAAGGTCATCGCGACGACGACCGCCACCCCGACCTCGTACAGGGCGCCCGGCAGGGACTTGAGGAGCCGGGCCGGGTTGGCGAGCGCGTTGGCCGCGCCCACACAGATCAGCAGGGTGGCCAGCTTGGCGCCGTCGTACAGCGCGAAGACCAGCTGCTCCGCCGTCACCCGGCCACCGATCCGCACCCCCTGCGCCCAGTGCGGCAGCGGGAGTTCGGGCAGCGTGAACAGTGTGTGCGAGCCGGGCACCGGGGAGCCGAGCACCACCGAGAACACCAGCCGGATACCGATGACGAACAGCCCGAGCCGCACGAACGTGCCGTACGAGCGGGCCCACGGCGCGTCCGTGCGCCGGGCCGCCACCACATAGCCCGCCACACCCACCAGCAGGCCGAGCAACAGCGGGTCGGTCGTGCGGGACGCGGCGGTCGCGAGCCCGAGGGCCCACAGCCACCAGGCCCCCGCGTGCAGGGCGTTGCTGCGGCCGACGGCGGGGGCGCGGAGTGACACGGTCATCCGCTGTTGCGCCTGCGGCGCGCCTGCCACACACCGGCCGCGCCGAGCACGACCACCGCAGCGATCCCGCCGACGAGCCCCGCCGACGGCCCACCGCTGTCGTGCCGCGGGGCGCTGTCGGTCCGCTGCGCGTGGCCACCCTTCTGCGTCTGCGAGACCTGCTCGCCGCAGCCGGTGCGGGGAAAGCCCGCGATCGAGCAGAGCAGCGCGTCGCTGTTGTAGCGCAGCGGCCGGGCGACGGCGGCGAGCGCCTCCGCGCTGGTCGCGTCCCCGCCGACCCGCGCGCACACGGTGCGCTCGGCGGGCGGCTTCTCGCCGTCCGGTGCGTCGGCCGCCGTACCGAAGTCGATGACCAGCGCGATCCGCTTGGCGCCGCCCTTGGCCGGGGTCTTCCCGCAGATGCCGTCGAAGGTGAGGGGGGTGCCGCGCGCCGGGACGCGCGGCTTGCTCGCGTCCTGGGAGTCCGCACTGACGGCGAACCGGAATCCCTGTACGTCCCCGTCGGTGGGCCGGGCCGTCGACGGGCCCTGTGTGGCGTACTCCCAGCCGCTGCCCGAGCGGTCCCAGAAAGACCAGTACCGGTACCCGGCGGCCTGCGCGGGAGCCGCCCCGAACGCGGTGAGCGCGGTGAATGCCGCGCCCACCGCGACGGCCAGGGCGATCAGCCGGACGGAACCGGTCCGCATGGCGCGCGTACGAGCTATCGGGGGGCGCATCAGCGCCGCTTCCTGCCGCGCATGCTGAGCAGGAACCCGCCGCCGATTCCGGCGATCAGGCCGACGCCGATGATCCACCAGACGCTGATGCCCGAACTGTCGCTGCTCTGCTTCGAGTCCGCGGCCTTCACCGAACCTGCGGGGGCGGGGCCGGTCGCGTTGAGCTGCTCGACCAGGTCCGCGCCGCCGAAGTCGTGCGGGTCGATACCGTTCGAACGGGCCGCGAAGATCAGCTGGGCGTACGCGGCGGGGCCGCTCTGCCTGGCCCATCCCGCAGAGTGCTGCTCCAGCCAGGCCAGGGGCTGCCTGGCCTGTGCGATGAGGCCGTCGGCGCCGAGCGAGGTCACCGCGTCGGCGGTGTTGCCGTAGTCGGGCTGGTCCTCGGCGCCGGGCATCGCGGACTTCAGATAGGCCTTCCCCGCGGTCGCCCCGGCGAGGTAGGTGGCGCCGTTGTGCGCGGCCTGGGCGGGCGTCGACGCGTTCAGGCAGCCGGTGCCGCCGACGTCCTTGCCGCCGGGGCCCGGTGCCAGTCCGGCGCCCAGGGTGCCCAGTACGGCGGCGCCCGTCGCGTCGGCGTTCGCGTACAGCTTCCCGGACTTCTTGTCGGGCTGGTACGCGAAGCCGCCGCCGCCCTCCTTGGCATCGCACGGGATCGAGAGCGAGACCAGCATCTTCTTGGCCGCGGCCGTCGGCTCCCCGGCCGCGGCGAGCGCGCCGATCACCACGGATGTGGAGTTGGCGTCGCTCGGGCCGCCCGGGTTGTAGCTCCAGCCGCCGTCCTTGCCCGCCACCGACTTCAGCCAGCCGGCGCCCTTCTTCACGGCGGCGTCGTGCCCGCCGAGCGCCTTCAGCGCCTGTACGGCGGCGGCGGTGGCGTTGGTGTCCAGGAGTTCCTTCGCGCCGCACGGCTTCGTCACGTCGGCGCGGAAGGAGGTGAAGGCGCCGTTGGCGCACTGCTGGCCGGTCAGCCAGTCGACGGCTTTCGCGGCGGGGCGGACCCCGGTGGCGTCCTGCGCGATCAGCGCGAGGGACTGCCGCCAGACCCCGTCGTACTTGGGGTCGGTCTTGCCGTACAGGCCGGAGGGGAGCACCGGGGACGGTGAGGGTGACGGCGAGGAGTCGGCGAAGGCCGTCGGCGCAGCGGCCGCGCAGAGTACGGCGGATGCGGCGAGCGCGGTGACGCTGCGGCGAAGGGTCATGGCGGGCGGGGCCTCTCCTGCGGGGAAGCCGGGGCACGGGCCCACTCAGGCACCGGGGCTCCGGCTCCGTATACCTCGACGGTGCCGGCCACCGGAGGCTTCCGGTGGCACGAGCCGGTCACTTCCGTACAGGGCGGTCCGGCTCACCGCCTGGGGCAGGCGGTTTACGGTTGCGGGGTCAGCGCCGGAATTGCACCGGCTTCCCCCTGTACGGGTGTGATGACGACCGTCTTACTGTACCGACCGCCCCTGAGCGCCCCTGGGGGCGGCCAGGGAAACGGACGGCGGCGCACCGCTGGATCCGGTGCGCCGCCGTCCGTTCTCGCTGTTCTCGTCCGTGCCCGTCCTGTACGGCCCGGGGCCGTACAGGACGGCCGGCCGGTTCTACTTGATGTCGATCGGCCCGTTGTCGCCGTTGTCGCCATTGTCCTTGCCGGACTTCGCGCCGAGGTAGCGCTGGATCTCCGCGCCCCGGCCGCCCTGGTGGGCGTCGTCGTCCTGCGCGCCCAGGTTCTTCCGTACCGAGTCGAGGATCGTCAGACCCTGGCCCACCAGACCGGCAGCGATCTCGCCCAGGCCGTCCGCGCCGTTGAGCACGTTGACATTGGCGCCCGCGAGGCCGGACGCGGCCTCCTTGACGATCTGCGGGAGCTGGTCGATCAGCATCCGGTCGAGCGCCACCCGGTCGTACGAGGCGGCTGCCGCGGCCTGGATCTTCATCCGCTCGGCCTCGGCCACGGCCAGCACCCTGATGCGCTCGGCGTCGGCCTCGGCGGGCTTCACGATCTCGGCGACCAGCTGCTGCTGGCGCAACTGGGCGGCGCGCTGGGCCAGTTCGGTCTGGGCCGCGAGCACCTCCTGCTGCGCGTGCGCCTGGGCGAGCGGACCGGCCTGGGCGGCCTGCGCCTGCGCCCGGTCCACCTCCGCCGAGTACTGCGCCTGTACGACGGCGGTCTGCCGCTGGTACTCGGCCTGGTTACGGGTGGCTTCCTGCTGCGCCTCGACGGACGCCTGGGTGGCCTGCGCCTGGGCGATCTGCGCCTGCCGCTGGATGGCCGCCGTGTGCGGGGCGGACATGGCGGCGATATAACCGGTCTCGCCGTCGTCGATCGACTGGATCTGGAGCGAGTCCACGATCAGGCCGATCTTGGCCATCTCCGTCTTGGAGGTCTCCAGCACCTCGGTGGCGAGCTTCTGCCGCTCGGTGACGATCTCCTCGACGGTCATGGAGCCGATGATCGAGCGCAGATGACCGGAGAAGATCCGCCCGGTCAGCACCGACATCTGGTCCTGGTCGGAGAGGAAGCGCTGGCCGGCGTTGACGATGCTCTCGGTGTCGTTGCCGACCTTGAACGCGATGACGGCCCGCACGGTCAGCACGATGCCCTGCCGGGTCACACAGGTCTCGGCGACCTCCGCCTCGCACATCGCGAGGGTCAGGAAGCGGGTCTTGCGGAAGACCGGAAGTACGAACTTTCCGTGGCCGGTCACGACCCTGAAGGGCGCACCGCCCAGACCACGCCTGCCTCCGGAGATGAGCATGGCCTCGTCCGGCGCTGGAACGCGATAACCCAACATCCTTGGTCTCCTTAGTCGGTGTCGCCGGGGTCGAGGGTCAGCGCATCCAGCGGGTCCACGGGATCGGTCCACTCGATGACGTCGACCTGGCGAGTACCGCGGGATTCGATCACGAGCACTGTCGCCCCGTACGACAAGGGCTCCGTGGACCAGGCGAGAAAGGCTTCCCAGCCCCCTCTGACCTGGATCAGAACCTCACCGGGACCG
This sequence comes from Streptomyces sp. NBC_00466, assembly GCF_041433995.1. Classification (NCBI taxonomy): domain Bacteria; kingdom Bacillati; phylum Actinomycetota; class Actinomycetes; order Kitasatosporales; family Streptomycetaceae; genus Streptomyces; species Streptomyces sp. NBC_00466. Next base: position 5,169,496 of record NZ_CP107896.1, read on the forward strand.
GCGGATCCGCGCGTTGCCAGGATCAGCTTCCCCGTGCAGCCGATCACAGCCTCGTCCGGCGCCATCGGCGGCCGCCCCCCTCGTGATGTGCGGTACTGAATGCATGACCCTAACGCTACTCCGACCTGCGGACTATCCTCCGCTGGTCCCGAGTTCGGACGCGGGCGGGAAGCGGGTGACGTACGGGCGGCGGGCCTGATCCGGGGTGGTCTGCCGCCGCCTCGGGCGCGTACCGGAAGGATCGGGGCTAAGTTTCCGGCTATACCGCCATATAGGTCACGGGGTCACTGCCGGTGAGGGCTTCCGCCCGCCCCAGTTTCACCAGCCGCCGCAGATGGGCCTCGGCCTCCGAGACCGCGATATTGCGTGAGCCGTGCGGTATCTGCTCCCAGGGGCGGTTCCACTCCATCCGCTCGGCGATCTGCCAGAGGGTCTGCGGCTGGGCCAGCAGGGTCAGCAGATCCCGGAGCCGGTCCTCGTGGTGGGCCAGCAACTCCCGTACCCGGGCGGCGGCGTCGGTGAAGGCGTACTGGTGGGCGGGGAGCACCTCGGCGGGGGCCAGCCGGCCGATCCGTTCCAGCGAGTCCAGGTAGTCGCCAAGGGGGTCCCCCCGCTCGAACGAAGCTGAGAGTGGGGGCGGGTCCCCCCGCTCGAACGACGCGGCCGTGGTGTCGTCCGGGTCCTCGTAGAGCCCGATGTGCGGGGTGATGCCGGGCAGCAGGTGGTCGCCGGAGAAGAGCCGCCCGTTGCCCGGCCGGTTCGTCGGGTGCTCCTCGTCCAGATGGAGGCAGACATGGCCCGGGGTGTGGCCGGGCGTCCAGATGGCGCGGAGCCTGCGGCCGGGCAGCGGCAGCAGGTCGCCGGGGACGATCTCGCGGTCGGGGACGGCGGCCCGCAGTCCCGGGAGCGTCCGCGTTCCGCCGGAGGCGCGGGCCCGGCGCAGCGGTGCGATGTGCTCGTCGGGCGCTCCGGCGGCGGCGAGTTTCCGGGTGAGGTACTCCAGCCAGACCGCCGGCTCGGCGCCGCGGGTGCGCTTGACGACCTCGGTGTCGGCCGCGTGCATCGCCAGCCAGGCCCCGGACGCCTCGCGCACCTGCCCGGAGAGGCCGTGGTGGTCGGGGTGGTGGTGGGTGATGAGGACGCCGTGGATGTCCGTGACGGAGAGGGAGAGGGCTGCCAGGCCCGAGGCCAGCGCGTCCCAGGAGTCGGGGTCGTCCCAGCCGGTGTCGATCAGTACGGGGCCGCGGTCCGTCTCGACGACGTGGACCAGGGTGTGGCCCAGGGGGTTGTCCGGAATCGGGACCTCGATGGACCAGACGCCTCCGCCGTGCTCGGTCACCTGCGCCATGGCGTCCTCAACTCTCTTCCGGGGCACTAACTCTCGTCCGGGGCAATGCCTTTGATCGCGAACTCACTATAACTAGAACCGGTTCCATCGACCCCGCCGGTCCTGCCCGGACCGGTCCCGGCGCCCCCCTGGGGGTTCCGGATGCGAAGTAGAACTGGTATCAGTTTCTGATACAGCGTCAGAAAGTGTCCACCGGGAGGCAGTCAGTCATGACCGAGCTTGTGGAACACCGGCAGCTCTTCATCGGCGGGGAGTGGGCGGAACCACTCGGCACCGACGTCATCGAGGTCGTCTCGCCCCACACCGAGCAGGTCATCGGGCGCGTACCGCACGCGTCCGAGGCCGATGTGGACCGCGCTGTCGCCGTGGCGCGGCAGGCGTTCGACGAGGGCCCCTGGCCCCGGATGTCGCTGGACGAACGGATCGAGGTGATCACCCGGATCAAGGACGCGTTCGCCGTGCGGTACGAGGAGATCGCCCGGGTCATCAGCTCCCAGAACGGCACCCCGTACACCTCCAGCACCATGGTGCAGGCGCTCGCCGCGATGATGGTGTGGGACGCGGCGATCACGACCGCCCGTGCCTTCCCGTACGAGGAGAGCCGGGACGGTGTCCTCGGCAAGCTGCTCGTACGGCGTGAGCCGGTCGGGGTGGTGGCCGCGGTGGTTCCGTGGAACGTCCCGCAGTTCACGGCCGCCGCCAAGCTCGCCCCTGCGCTGCTCGCGGGCTGCCCGGCGATCCTGAAGGTCTCGCCGGAGACCCCGCTGGACGCCTATGTGCTCGCCGACATCGTCAGCGAGGCAGGGCTGCCGAAGGGGGTGCTGTCGATCCTCCCGGCCGACCGCGAGGTGAGTGAGTACCTCGTCGGACACCCGGGCGTCGACAAGGTGTCGTTCACCGGCTCCGTCGCCGCGGGCAAGCGCGTGATGGAGGTCGCGGCGCGCAATCTGACCCGGGTGACCCTGGAGCTCGGCGGCAAGTCGGCGGCGATCATCCTGCCCGACGCGGACCTGGAGTCGACGGTCGCGGGAATTGTGCCGTTCGCCTGGATGATCAACGGGCAGGCGTGTGTCGCCCAGACCCGGATCCTGGTCCCGCGCAGCCGGTACGACGAGATCGCCGAGGCGTTCGCCGCGGCGGCGGGTGCGCTCAAGGTCGGCGACCCGCTGGACCCGGCGACCGAGGTCGGCCCGCTGGTGGCGCGCCGTCAGCAGCAGCGCTCACTGGACTACATCCGCATCGGCCAGGAAGAGGGCGCCAAGATCCTCACCGGCGGCGGCCGTCCGGCAGCCCTTGAGGACGGCTGGTACGTCGAGCCGACCCTCTTCGGAGACGTCGACAACTCGATGCGGATCGCCCGTGAGGAGATCTTCGGCCCGGTGATCTGCCTGCTGCCCTACGGGGACGAGGAGGAGGCCGTGAAAATCGCCAACGACTCCGACTACGGGCTCAGCGGCAGTGTGTGGACGGCGGACGTCGAGCACGGCATCGAGATCGCGCGCCGGGTCAGGACGGGCACGTACAGCGTGAACACCTTCAGCCTGGACATGCTCGGGCCGTTCGGCGGCTACAAGAACTCCGGAGTGGGCAGGGAGTTCGGGCCCGAGGGGTACGGCGAGTACTTCGAGCACAAGATGATCCATCTCCCCGCCGGGTACGAACCGGCAGCGGGCGAGGCGGAGTAATGGGGGACCGCTGGCGCGTGGAGGTCGACCGGTCCGTCTGCATCGGCTCCGGGATGTGCGTGAACCACGCACCGGACGGCTTCGAACTCGACTCGGCGCGCCAGTCCCACCCGCGGCCGCCGGAGACCGACGCGAGCGAGAAGGTGCTGACCGCCGCGGAGGGCTGCCCGGTCGAGGCCATCATGATCACGCTGCTCGGGAGCGGCGAGACGGTCTTCCCGCCGGACGAGTAGCGCCCGGCGGGGATCGCCCTGTCCGGCGGGAGCACCGTAAGCGCTACGGGGGCGCGATCCGGCCCGGGCCGCTGTCCGGGCCGCTGTCCGGGCCGGTCAGGTCGATCAGCCGGCAGACCGTTTCGATGTCGATCTTCACCTGGGCGATCGACGCCCGCCCGGACAGCCAGGTGATCAGCGCGGAGTGCCAGGTGTGCTCGATGACCCGGACCGCCGAGAGCTGCTCGGGGGTGGGGTGCTCCAGGCCCATCGCGTCCAGGATGATCGCCGTCGTCAGACGGGAGACGGTGTCCACCTCGGGGCTGACGCTCCGGTCGGCGAAGGTCAGCGCCCGGACCATCGCGTCCGCCAGATGCGGCTCACGCTGGAGTGCGCGGAAGGCGCCCATCAGCGTCGACGCGACGCGCTCGGCGGGGGTGTCGCCCGCGGGGGGCCGCTTGCGGAGGGTGGTGTGCAGATGCTGGAGCTGGTCCTGCATGGTGGCGACCAGCAGATGGACCTTGGAGGGGAAGTACCGGTAGAGCGTTCCGAGCGCCACCGAGGAGGACTCGGCGACCTCACGCATCTGCACCGCGTCGAAGCCGCCGCGGCTGGCCAGCTGGGCGCTCGCGTGCAGAATCCGGCGGCGGCGCGCCTCCTGCCGCTCCGTCAGGGGCGGCGACGCCGGTCTGGCTTCCACAGTCATCTGTCCCATCCGATCCCGCCGTGGCGCGAATCACCTGATCCGGCTGCTGCGACGGAGCTACCAGCCGGTAGATTCGAAGCTCATTGAACGATCAAGTCTGGCTGAGTTCTTCCGGGGGTGCCCTCGGACCCCAGGCTTGCGAGAACTTGTTCTAGATTAGCGTGAGCGACTACGCTCCGCCGGGACTGCTGCGAGAAGGGGGCCGAGTGTGACCGCTGAGGCCATAGAAGCGGGCCCCCTTGCCGGTGGTTCCGCCGCCGGTGCCCGGGGCTCGTTGCGTATCGCGTTCCTCACGTACAAGGGCAATCCTTTCTGCGGAGGTCAGGGCGTCTACGCCCGGCACCTCTCACGGGAGCTGGCCCGGCTGGGCCACAGCGTCGAGGTGATCGGTGCCCAGCCCTTCCCGGTGCTGGACGAGGGCGTACCGCTCACCGAGCTGCCCAGCCTCGACCTCTACCGCAGCCCGGACCCCTTCCGCACCCCGGGGCGCGACGAGTACCGCGACTGGATCGACGCCGTCGAGGTGGGCACCATGTGGACCGGCGGCTTCCCGGAGCCGCTGACCTTCTCGCTGCGCGCCCGGCGCCATCTCCTCGCCAGGCGCGGCGAGTTCGACGTCATCCACGACAACCAGACCCTCGGCTACGGACTGCTCGGCGACCTCGGCGCGCCGCTGGTCACCACCGTCCATCACCCCATCACCGTCGACCGGCGGCTCGACCTCGCGGCCGCCGACGGCTGGCGCCGCCGCGCCTCCGTACGCCGCTGGTACGGCTTCACCCGGATGCAGAAGCGGGTCGCCCGCAGGCTCCCGTCCGTCCTCACCGTCTCCGGCTCCTCGCAGCAGGAGATCATCGAGGACCTCGGGGTGCGCGAGGACCGCATCCACGTCGTGCACATCGGCGCCGACACCGAACTCTGGTCGCCCGACCCGGCCGTGGCCGAGGTGCCCGGGCGGATCGTGACCACATCGAGCGCCGACGTACCGCTCAAGGGCCTGATCCACCTGGTCGAGGCGCTCGCCAAGATCCGTACCGAGCACCCGGCCGCCCACCTCGTCGTCGTCGGCAGACGCGCCGAGGACGGACCGGTCGCGCAGGCCATCGAGCGGTACGGACTCGACGGGGCGGTCAGGTTCGTCAAGGGCATCAGCGACCAGGAGCTGGTCGACCTGGTGCGCGGCGCGCAGATCGCCTGCGTGCCCTCGCTCTACGAAGGTTTCTCGCTGCCCGCGGCCGAGGCGATGGCCACCGGCACCCCGCTGGTCGCGACGACCGGCGGAGCCATCCCCGAGGTCACCGGCGCCGACGGCGAGACCTGCCTCGCGGTGCCCCCCGGCGACGCCGGCGCGCTGGCCGGAGCCCTGTCCCGGCTGCTCACCGACCCCGTGCTCCGCACCCGCCTCGGTGCGGCCGGGCGTGAACGCGTCCTGGCCCGCTTCACCTGGAAGCAGGCCGCCATCGGCACCGCGGAGCGCTACCGCGAAGCCATCGCCGCCCGCCGCCCCGGTACCCCTTCCGTGCCGGCCTAGGCCGCGCCGCATCCCCTCCCCTACCCCTAGCGAAGAAGGCAGACCCCCGTGCTGACCGTGGACTTCTCCCGCTTCCCGCTCGCTCCGGGCGACCGTGTACTCGACCTGGGCTGTGGCGCGGGCCGGCATGCCTTCGAGTGCTACCGGCGCGGTGCGCAGGTGGTGGCACTCGACCAGAACGGCGAGGAGATCCGCGAGGTCGCCAAGTGGTTCGCCGCCATGAAGGAGGAGGGCGAGGCCCCCGCGGGCGCCACCGCCACCGCCATGGAGGGCGACGCGCTCAATCTGCCGTTCCCCGACGCCTCGTTCGACGTCGTGATCATCTCCGAGGTCATGGAGCACATCCCGGACGACAAGGGCGTGCTCGCCGAGATGGTGCGGGTGCTGAAGCCCGGCGGCCGGATCGCGATCACCGTCCCCCGGTACGGACCAGAGAAGGTCTGCTGGGCGCTCTCCGACGCCTACCACGAGGTCGAGGGCGGCCACATCCGGATCTACAAGGCGGACGAACTCCTCGGCAAGATCCGCGAGGCGGGGCTGCGCCCGTACGGCAGCCACCACGCGCACGCACTGCACGCGCCGTACTGGTGGCTCAAGTGCGCGTTCGGCGTCGACAACGACAAGGCGCTGCCGGTCCGCGCCTACCACCAGCTCCTCGTCTGGGACATCATGAAGAAACCGCTGGCGACCCGGCTCGCCGAGCGCGCGCTGAACCCGGTCGTCGGCAAGAGCTTCGTGGCGTACGCGACCAAGCCGCACACGCCGCGGGTGGACGCGTGACCTCACCGGGCCGTACGGAACATCTGGTCCTGCCCGGAGTCCTCACCGCCGAGCAGGCCGCCCGCACGGTCGCCGGGATCCTCGCCGTCCAGCGCGAGGACGGCGCGATCCCCTGGTTCCGCGGGCACCACCTCGACCCGTGGGACCACACCGAGGCGGCCATGGCGCTCGACGCCGCGGGCGAGCACGAGGCCGCCGGGCGCGCGTACGCCTGGCTCGCCCGGCACCAGAACGACGACGGCTCCTGGTACGCCGCCTACCAGGACGGCGACGCGGCCCGGGTCACCGACCGGGGCCGGGAGACCAACTTCTGCGCGTACGTCGCCGTCGGAGTCTGGCACCACTATCTGGCCACCGGCGACGACACGTTCGCCGAACGGATGTGGCCCGTCGTGCGGGCCGCGGTCGAGTTCGTGCTCCGACTCCAGCAGCCCGGCGGCGAGATCGGCTGGAAGAGGGAGCCCGATGAGGAGGGCGGGGCGGTCGTCGAGGACGCGCTGCTGACCGGTTCCTCGTCCGTCTACCAGGCGCTGCGCTGTGCGCTCGCGCTCGCCGAAGAGCGTGAGGAGCCGCAGCCCGACTGGGAGTTGGCGACCGGCGCGCTGGGACACGCGATCCGCAGCCACCCCGAGCGCTTCCTCGACAAGAGCCGCTACTCGATGGACTGGTACTACCCGGTGCTCGGTGGCGCGGTCGGCGGAGCGGCGGCGAAGCAGCGGATCGACGCGGAGTGGGACCGCTTCGTCGTACCGGACCTCGGGGTGCGCTGTGTGCTGCCCAACAACTGGGTGACCGGCGGCGAGAGCTGTGAACTCGCCCTGACGCTCTGGGTGATGGGGGAGTCGGACCGGGCGCTGGAGATACTCCAGTCGATCCGGCACCTGCGTGCGGACGACGGCATGTACTGGACGGGGTACGTGTTCGACGACCGGGCACTGTGGCCGCTGGAGCGTACGAGCTGGACTGCGGGATCACTGCTGCTCGCGGTGGCCGCGCTCGGCGGGGACGAGGCGACCACCGCGGTCTTCGGGGCGGAGCGGCTGCCGGCCGGGCTCGAACCCGACTGCTGCCGCTGACGGTTCGGCGCGGGCCGTGCCACCGGCGGCTCAGTGCCGGCGCACCCGGCCCGCGACGAGGTGGCCGATGAAGAGGTACACGACCGCCGCGAGACCGTAGCCCGATACGACGCGGGCCCATGCCTCGTTGAAGGTGAACAGGTCGCGGGACCAGCCGGCCAGCCAGTCGGCCGCGTGGTGGACGAAGGTCACCAGGTCATTGGCCCGGTTCGCCTCCAGGAGATACATCAGAATCCACAGGCCCAGGATGAAGGCCATGACATCGGCGACCACCATGATGGCTTTCGCCGCCGGGTTGCTTGCGCTCGAATATCTGGACATGGTCGAACGTGTTGCCGCTTGTGCTTGCGTGAAACCTCTGTGTGCGCCGACGGCGGAATCGCGGGTGCCCCGGGAGGCGGCGCTGTCTAGGGTGGCTCCATGACGCAACTGGGACATGACCGCTACTGCACCGAACTTCTGCGGCAGACCGACCTGTTGGGGGCGGCGCTGGCCGGAGCCGACCTGACGGCGACGGTGCCGACCTGCCCGGAGTGGAGCCTGGGGGAGCTGGTCCGCCATGTGGGTCGCGCGCACCGCTGGGCCGAGACGATCGTACGGACGAAGGCCACCGAGGCGGTTCCGCCCGACCAGGTGCCGGACAGCGCCGGTCCGGCCGACGACGCCCCGGAGGCTCTGGGCGACTGGCTGGCCGAGGGCGCCGCGCGGCTCGCGTCGACCCTGCGGGCGGCGGGCCCGGACGCCGAGGTCTGGACATGGGCGGCCGATCAGCACGCCGGGTTCTGGGCGCGCCGGATGGTCCACGAGACGGTGGTCCACCGGGCGGACGCGGACCTCACGGCCGGTGTGCCGTTCGAGGTGGAGGCGGACATCGCGGCGGACACCATCGACGAGTGGCTGGAGATCCTGGCCTTCGCCCTGGCGCACGGCGAGAAGGGCGTGACCGACCTGCGGGGAGCGGGCCGGTCGATCCATCTGCATGCCACGGACGCGCCGGGTGCGGAGTGGCTGATCGAGTTCGGCGACGACGGGTTCACCTGGCGCCGGGCGCACGAGAAGGCGACGGTGGCGCTGCGGGGTCCGCTGACCGACGTGCTCCAGGTCTTCTACCGGCGGCTGCCCGCGGGGAGCGACCGGGTGGAGGTGCTGGGGGACCGGGAACTGCTGGACTTCTGGCTGGAGCGGGCCTCGTTCTAGCTTGAACTCGTGGCGACGCCGGCTGTCTGTCGTGAGTGGGACAGTCGGTACGGGTACGGGTACGGGTACGGGTCCCGGTGCCGCTCAGGTGTTCAGCTCTGCCAGGACCCGCAGCGTCGTCAGGTCCGGAGCCGTCACCAGCAGGTCGGTCACCGGGCCCTTGCGCCACAACTCCAGTCGTTCAGCGATCCGTTGGCGTGGACCCACCAGTGAGATCTCGTCGGCGAACGCGTCCGGAACTGCCAGCACCGCCTCCTCCTTGCGGCCCGCGAGGAACAGCTCCTGGATGCGGTGGGCCTCGGTCTCGAACCCCATCCGTGCCATCAGATCCGCGTGGAAGTTGCGGGCCGCGTGTCCCATGCCGCCGATGTAGAAGCCGAGCATCGCCTTCACCGGGAGCAGGCCGTCGGCCACGCTGTCGCAGACGTGCGCACGGACCATCGGCGCGATCATGAAGTCGTCGGGGAGGCCGGCGAGCGACGCCTCGTAGACGTCGAAGCGGGTCGGCGACCAGTACAGGGGGAGCCAGCCGTCCGCGATACGGGTGGTCTGGGCGATGTTCTTCGGTCCCTCGGCCCCCAGCAGGATGGGCAGTCCGGCCCGCAGCGGATGCGTGATCGGCTTGAGCGGCTTGCCGATACCGGTGCCGTCCGCGCCCCGGTACGGGTGCGCGTGGAAGCGGCCGTCCAGCTCGACCGGGGCCTCCCGCCTGAGGACCTGGCGGATGACGTCGACGTACTCACGCGTCGCGGTGAGCGGGCTGCTGGGGAACGGGCGTCCGTACCAGCCCTCCACCACCTGGGGGCCCGAAAGCCCGAGCCCCAGCATCATCCGGCCGCCGGAGAGGTGGTCCAGAGTGAGAGCGTGCATCGCGGTGGCGGTGGGGGTGCGGGCCGCCATCTGGACGATCGCCGTCCCCAGCCGGATACGGGAGGTGTGCGCCGCGATCCAGGTCAGCGGGGTGAAGGCGTCGGAGCCCCAGGCCTCGGAGGTCCAGACGGACGCGTAGCCGAGTCGCTCGGCCTCCTGGGCCAGTTCGAGATGGCCGGGGTCCGGGCCGCGGCCCCAGTAGCCGAGGGCGAGTCCTAGCCGCATCGCAAAGCCTCCCGGTCGCACGACAACTGACGGATCGTCAGGAAACTGTAAGCGCAACGGCCCCCGCCCGGAAGGGGCGGGGGCCGTGAGGTGTCAGGGCCGGAAGGGAGCGGCTAGCCGCGCTGGATACCCGTGGTGTCCTGGAGCACGCCGCGCCGTCCGTCCTGCGTCTGCGCGATCAGACCCGGGCCGCGCTGCTCGACCGCGAGGTACCAGGTGCCCGGGGCCAGTTCGGCGATGGGGGCGGGCGAGCCGTCCTCCCCGTACAGCGGACGGGCCACCGGAACCGCGAACCAGAACGGCGCGAACTCCCCGGCGGGGGCGTCGGCCGAAGGCTGCGGCTGGGCCGCCGTGGGCTGGTGGGTGTCCTGCGGCTGACCGGGGTGCCCGCCCTGGCCTCCGAACGCCGCGGGCTGCGGCTGGCCCGGCTGCGGCTGGGCGCCGTAGGGCTGTTGGGCCTGTGCGCCCGGGTAGCCGTAGCCCTGGCCCGGCGCACCGGCTGCCTGCACCCCGTACGGGGACGGCGTCACGGCGGCCGGCTTCGGGGCGCTCAACAGCGGGCCCTTGAGCGCGGGGAGGAGCGGACCGGCGACTGCCCCGCCCGCGAGCACCAGCGCCGCGATGAACCCGAGAATCAGTCCGGCCCCCCGGCTCGACGCGTCGACCAGGGTCCAGAAACCCGTCCACGCGGCGAAGATGGTGAACGCGACACCGAACTGGGCCATGTCGAGACCCACGACCTTGCGCGGCTGCGGCAGGGCGCGGGCCACGGTGATCAGGGCTGCCCCGATGACGCCGGCCAGGTAGATGCCCATCAGCGTGCCCAATGAGTCCCATGCGCTGGGGTTGCTCAGGTTGGCACAGTACGAACCGCTGCACTGGTTGCCGTAAGAGGTGAGATCGAGGAACGAGGCGATGAACAGCACCACCGCTGCTCCGATCACCACGCCGTCGCCTCGTGTGAGGGAGCGGATGTTCACGTAAGAATCCTTAGTAGGTCGGCTCGTCGGGGCGGCGTGGAGCTCGGGGGCGGCTCCCCATCGTAGGGGTGAATCTATCGTCTGCCCCGGCGGGTCGTGTGTCGGGTCTCGTCACTCCGCGTGGAGAAAGCTGCTGATGCCGTCAGCGATCCCCTGTGCGGCCTTCTGGCGCCAGCTTCCGCTGGTGAGCAGAGCGGCATCCTTGGGATCACGCATATTGCCGCATTCGATGAACACTTTGGGCACGGTTGAGAGATTGAGGCCGCCGAGATCGCCCCGGGTGTCCAACCCCGTACCGCCGCCGATGTAGTTGGAAGGAGAGGTTCGGGTGTCCCGGACGAACTTTCCGGCGATCCGGGTCCCGAGATCGCGCGACGGGGCCACGATGTCAGCGGTGTTGGCCGTACCCGCTTTCACCAGGGCGGGAAGGATCACATGGAAGCCCCGGTGGCCGACCGACGAGCCGTCGGCGTGCACGGAGATGGCGGCGTCGGCTTTCGCCTTGTTGCCGAAGGCGGCCCGTTCGGTCACACAGGGGCCGAAACTGTGGTCGTCGTTCTGCGTCAGCCTGACCTTCGCGCCCTGCTTTTCGAGCAGGGCGCGCAGCCGGTGCGAGACATCGAGAGTGAACCGGGCTTCCGCATAACCGTTATTGGTCGAAGTGCCGGTGGTGTCGCACTCTGTTGTGCCATTGCCGATATTCACCCGGCGGTTGATTTCGGTCGGGTGACGGTAATTGTTCGGGTTGTGCCCCGGGTCGATCACGACGACCTTTCCCGCGAGCGGCTTGTGCCCGGCGGGTGCACCGTTGTCGGACTTGTCGTCGCCGGCCGCCGTGTGCGAGGGCTTCGCCGAGGTGGCACTCGGGGTGCTGCCCTGTGTCTGTGTCTCTGTCCGCGCCGGGGTCTTGGCCGACGTCTCGTCCGGACCGCCCACGGCGTGCCAGATCAGCCAGCCCGCCAGACAGGCGGGCACCAGGGCGGCGACCGTGATCACCCCCGGTGACTTCCGGAGGCGGCGCGAGAGGGAGGGGCGGGTGTCGTCATCGTCGTCGTACAGCACGGCGCGAGCTTAGCCCGGCGTTCCCTGCGGCAGTCCGGCCTTCCCCGCCGCTGTCCGGCGTTCCGTCGCCGGCCGGTCCTGGCCCGCTTGCCCGGCCGCCGGGTCGCGGGCCCGGATGGGCCGGGTGCTCAGATTCCCGTTCCGGTGCGTCGCAGGACGCGGAGCGAGCCGGTTACGGAGATCTCGGTGAAGGCGCCGGACGCGAGGGCCCTGAGGTAGACGCGGTACGGGGCCTGGCCGCCGTCGGCCGGGTCCGGGAAGACGTCGTGGACGAGCAGCAGGCCGCCGTCCGCGAGGTGCGGGGCCCAGCCCTCGTAGTCGCCGCTCGCGTGCTCGTCGGTGTGGCCGCCGTCGATGAACACCAGGCCGAGCGGTCCGCCCCAGGCCCTGGCGACCTGCGGGGACCGGCCGACCATCGCGATCACATGGTCTTCGAGTCCGGCCCTGTGCAGGGTGCGGCGGAAGGTGGGGAGCGTGTCCATGAGGCCGACCTCCGGGTCCACGACGGAGGGGTCGTGGTACTCCCAGCCGGGCTGCTGCTCCTCGCTGCCGCGGTGGTGGTCGACGGTGATGGCGGGGACCCCGGCCGCGCGCGCGGCGTCGGCGATGAGGAGGGTGGAACGGCCGCAGTAGGTGCCGACCTCCAGGAGCGGGAGGCCGAGCCCGGCGGCCAGCACGGCCGCCTCGTACAGCGCGAGCCCTTCGTCCACGGGCATGAACCCCTTGGCGGCCTCGAACGCGGCCAGGGTCGCTGGCGTGGGGGCGGCCATGGGGATCCTCCTGTGCGGGGCGGGGCTGGTGTACGGGGCGGGGCTTGCCGGGGCGGCTGGGCCGGGCCGGGCCATGCTAGTCCCGGGGGCCGGGGGCCTCGCGCGGGCCCCCGGCGACGCCTGCCTGACTCGCCCCGCCCCCGGCGATGCCTACCGGCTCGCCTTCGCCTGGACGGTCGCGCCCATCTTCAGGTCCACCGCCACCAGCTGGTCCACGCTCGTGTACGCGACGTGGGTGGCCAGTGGTGGGAGGCCGGGTGCCGTGGCGGCCAGGATGTACGTACCGGCCGACCGCGCGGCGAGCGCGAAGGCGCCCGCGCCGTCCGCGACCACGATCCCCGACTGGCGGCCGCGGTGGTCGATCAGTGTGACCGTGGCGCGCGCCACCGGAGTGCCGTCGGCGTCGAGCACCCGGCCCTGGAACCCCCGGAAATCCGGGAGGCCGCGGTCCTGGGCTCCGATGAGGGCCGCTGCGGCCTCGACGACGGGCGCCGTGCTGCTCTCGTTCGTGGCGACGGGCCGCGACTTCATGGCCGCGCGCTTGCGCGAGGGGAGGAACGCGGCGAAGGCCAGGCCGATCACGACCGCGGCCGTGGCGATCATGAACGAGGTGCGGAAGCCGCTCATGCTCGGTACGGACACCGGGCCCAGCGCGGTCGATGAGTGCGCGAGCACCATGCCGATCACGGCGCTCGACACCGAGGTGCCGATGGAACGCATCAGTGTGTTCAGGCCGTTGGCCGCGCCCGTCTCGGACGGGTCGACCGCGCCGATGATCAGCGCGGGGAGCGAGGAGTAGGCGAGACCGATGCCCGCGCCGACGACGACCGAGATGATGATGGTCTGCCAGGGCGCGCTCATGAGAGCGAGCCCCGCCCCGTACCCGATCGCGATGATCAGCATGCCGATCATCAGCGAGACCTTGGGCCCGTACTTCGCGGCGATCTTGGCGTAGACGGGCGCGGTGAGCATCATCGTGAGGCCGAGCGGCGCCACGCACAGGCCCGCGACCACCATCGACTGGCCGAGGCCGTAACCGGTCGCCTTCGGCAGCTGGAGCAGCTGGGGCAGGACCAGCGAGATGGCGTAGAACGCGACACCGACCATGATCGACGCCAGGTTGGTGAGCAGCACCTCGCGGCGGGCGGTGGTGCGCAGGTCCACCAGCGGGGCCGCGATCCGCAGCTCCATCACGCCCCACAGCAGCAGGATGGCGAGCGCACCGGCGAAGAGGCCGAGCGTGGTGCCCGAGGTCCAGCCCCAGTCGGAGCCCTTGGTGATCGGCAGCAGCAGGCAGACCAGACCGGCCGAGAGGCCGAGCGCGCCGAGGGTGTCGAAGCTGCCCTGGGCGCGGGTCGAGGACTCCGGTACGAAGACGAGGGTGAGCAGCATCGAGATGACACCGAGACCGGCGGCGCCGAAGAACAGGGCGTGCCAGTCGGCGTGCTGTGCCACCAGGGCGGCGGCCGGCAGGGCGAGCCCGCCGCCGACGCCGATGGAGGAGCTCATCAGCGCCATGGCCGAGCCGAGCTTCTCGCGGGGCAGCTCGTCGCGCATGATGCCGATGCCGAGCGGGATGGCGCCCATGGCGAAGCCCTGGAGAGCACGGCCGACGATCATGACCAGCAGGTTGTCGGTGAACCCGCAGATCAGTGAGCCGATCACCATGACGGCGAGGCTGGCGAGCAGCATCCGCCGCTTGCCGTAGAGGTCACCGAGCCGCCCCATGATCGGGGTGGCTATCGCGCCCGCGAGCAGCGTGGCGGTCATGACCCAGGTCGCGTTCGACGGGGCGGTGCTCAGCAGCGTCGGCAGGTCTTTGATGACCGGGACAAGCAGCGTCTGCATGACGGCCACGACGATGCCTGCGAAGGCGAGTACGGGGACGATGCCGCCCCTGCCACGGGGGGTGCGCGGTTCCTCGGTGGTGATCTCGGGCAGCGAGGGAGCGGCCTGTGTCATGCGTGAAGCCTCCAGGGCGTAGGGCGGACCGGCAGGGGACCGGGCGTCCAAGTGGTTGCATCATGAAGCTTCCGGAGGGGTTCGTGTATTCCGGTAAACGCCATATAAGTACCGCGTGATCTGTATCACCTGCTTCGACCTCGGTATCTGACCTTCCGTCAGAATGGAACGTGTTCTAGTCTCGCTGCGCATGGGCATCGGAATCACGCAGGAGCAGAAGGAGTTGGCCGACGCCGTACGGGGGCTGCTGGCGCGGGAGGCGCCGCCGGCGAAGGCCCGCGAACTGCTCGACGCGCCACCCGGCGGCGACGGCGGCGACGGCGGCGGCGAGGCTGGCAGTGGCAGTGGCGACAGCGCCGGTGGTGTTGGCGGCGGTGTGTCACCGGCCCACTGGGCGGCCCTCGCCGCGCAGGGGCTGCTGGGCGCGCACCTCCCCGAGGAGTACGGGGGAGGGGGCGGTGGACTCCTTGAGCAGGCCGTCATCCTGGAGGAGGCCGCCCGTGCGGCGCTCCCCGGCCCCTATCTCCCGACCGTGCTGGCCTCCGCAGTCCTGCACCGGGCGGGCCGCCCCGACCTCGCGGCGCCGCTCGCGGAGGGGCGGTGGCCCGGCGCGGTGGCCCTGGGTGAGGCGGGTGACCCGGTACTCGGCGGTGCGGAGGCCGGTCTGGTCCTGTTGCGGCACGAGGGGCGCTGGGCCGCCGTGGACGCCGCGGATCTCGATGTACGTGCCCAGCGGAGTGTGGACCCGACCAGGCCGACCGCCGAGGTGCGGCTGCGCGCGGACGTACCCGCCGACCGGCTGCTGACGCTCGACGCCGCGCTCGTCACCGATCTGGCGGCTGTCCTGTTCGCCGCCGACGCCTGCGGCACGGCGGCCTGGGCGCTGCACACCGCCACCGAGCACGCCAAGGTGCGCGAGCAGTTCGGGCGGCCCATCGGCCAGTTCCAGGCCGTCAAGCACCTCTGCGCCGACATGCTTCTGCGGGTCGAGCAGGCCAGGGCGCTGACCTGGGACGCGGCGCGGGCCGCCGAAGCGGACGGCGACTCCTCCGGGGCGAGCGCTCGGGGGAACGCCGGGGTGAGTGCAGAGGCGAGCGCCGGGGTGAGCGCCGGGGTGAGCGCCGAGGCGCGCGGGCTCGTTGCCTCGCTCGCGGCCGCCACGGCGCTGGACGCCGCCCACAGCTGCGCCAAGGACTGCATCCAGATCCTCGGCGGCACCGGCTTCACCTGGGAACACGACGCACACCTCCATCTGCGCCGCGCCGTCGTCGCCCGGCAGCTGCTCGGCCCCGGCGACACCCACCGGGCGCGGGCGGTACGGCTCGCCGCCGCGGGCGCGCGCCGGGAACTGCGCCTGGAACTGCCCGCCGAGGCCGCGCCGTACCGGGAGCGGGCCCGCGAGGTGATCGGGGCCGCCCACGGCCTGGACCCCGCCGAGGCGCGCCGCGTCCTCGCCCCCACCGGATACGCGGCGCCCCACCTGGCGGAGCCGTACGGCCTCGGTGCGGGCCCGGTTCAACAGCTCGCGGTGCAGCAGGAGTTGAAGGCCGCCGGAGTACGGATCAGCGACCTGGGGATCGCCACCTGGGTGGTGCCCTCGCTCCTCGCGTACGGGACGGACGAACAGCGCACCCGCCATCTGGCCCCGACGCTCCGCGGGGACGTGCTCTGGTGCCAGCTCTTCTCGGAGCCCGGCGCCGGATCCGACCTGGCCTCACTGCGCACCCGCGCGGACCGCGTCGAGGGCGGCTGGCTGGTCAACGGCCAGAAGCTCTGGACCTCGGCGGCGCAGTGGGCCGACTACGGGATCCTGCTCGCCCGTACGAACCAGGAAGCGCCCCGGCACAAGGGGCTCACCTACTTCCTGGTGGACATGAAGCGGACCGCCGGGATCGACATCAGGCCGCTCAAGGAGATCACCGGCGACTCGCTCTTCAACGAGGTGTACTTCGACGATGTGCTGCTGCCCGATGACGCGGTACTCGGCGCGGTCGACGACGGCTGGCGGGTGGCCCGCAACACCCTCGGCAACGAACGTGTCCACATGGCCGACCAGTTGACCTTCCCCACCGGGCTCGAAGCGCTGATCGCCAGGTCGGACGGGCTCGACGGCGCCCAGCGTGCCCGGATCGGCGCGCTCGCCGCCGAGGCGCACGCCCTCGCCTGCATCGGGCTGCGCACCACCCTCCAGCAGGTGTCGGGTCTCGAACCGGGCGCGGGCGCCTCGGTGCGGAAGCTGGTGCAGACCCCGCACCAGCAGAAGGTCGCCGAGCTGGCCCTCGAACTGCTCGGCCCGGCGGGTGCGGTGAGCGAAGGGGCGGGGGAGCAGGCCGTCCACGGCTTCCTGATGTCCCGCTGCCTGACCATCGCGGGCGGGACCACTCAGGTACAGCTCAATGTCGTCGCCGAGCGCCTGCTCGGCCTGCCGCGCGATCCGTGAGCCCCGTTCGAGGGGCGGGGCCGAAGGGGAAGGGGAGGGGCGGCACTGGATCGGATCGGCGCGCCCGGACGACCACGGATCGGCTGCCGGAGCTGGAGGCCTGGGTTGCCGAGAAGCACACCTACGAGGTGCCTGAGTGGATCACTCTGCCCGTGACCGGCGGGTCGGCTGCCTACCTGTCCTGGGTTGAGGAAGAGACGCACCCGGCCTGACAACGGGGCTGCTTATGGCAACGTTCGTGTCTTGAGCGGTCGTTGGCCGGCCTCAGGACGCGAACTGTCGCAGGTGGTCGGCCAGGTCGTTTCGTTTGGATCATCCGCTTGTTCTTCCAGTTCTTCCAGCCATAGGTCCGGTCGTGGCGCCCGATCCGCAGATGCGGGCCCGGCTTGACCCGCGTTCGCTGCACCACATTCATGGTCAGGCCGATCCCAGCCGGTAGCAGAGACGGAGAACGCTGCCACGCTAGGAAGCTCGTGCGTCGTGGCTCTCGCGATGGGCGAGGACTTGTTCCATGTGGGTCTGGGCCCACTGCCTGAGCCCGCGTGTCAGGTGGTGAAGCGAGAGGCCGAGGTCGGTCAGCTCGTAGGTGACCGTGACAGGGACTGTGGGTGTCACGGTGCGGATGAGCAAGCCGTCGCGTTCGAGAGCCCGTAGGGTCTGGGTCAACATCTTCTGGCTGACGCCAGCCAGTAGCCGGGCCAGTTCGGAGTAGCGCATCGCCTGCGGGGCGTGTGATGCGCCGGACTGTTCGGGTGTGTCACCGCCCAGTGCGCACAGGATCAGGACGACCCACTTGTCCGAGATCCGGTCGAGGAGCTGACGGCTGGGGCACACCGCCAGGAACGCGTTGTACTCAGCCTTGGCCTGCGCCTTCTTATCGGCCTTCGTCGTCGTCACTGATCTCGCCTCTCACCTTTTGGGTTGTTACGCACTTCAGAGTGCCTACTTCCCGGCAGGAAGTTCCTCTCCAACACTGGTGCAAGAGGGCTGGAGACACCACCCCTTGCATGAAGTGAAAGGCACCACGATGAACACGCCCTCCGCACCTCTTCCCGGTGGAACCTGGACGCTGGGTGACTCGGCCGTCACCCGGTTCGGCTACGGCGCGATGCAACTCGCCGGCTCGTGGGTCATGGGGCCGCCCGCCGATCACGAGGGCGCCCTGGCCGTGCTGCGCGAGGCAGTCAGCCTCGGGATCACCCACATCGACACCAGCGACGCCTACGGACCGCGCTTCACGAATGAGCTGATCCGTGAAGCGCTGCACCCCTACCCGGAGCCGCTGTTCATCGCCACCAAGGTGGGTGCGACCCGCGACGCGCAGGGCGGCTGGCCCACGGCCCGGCGCCCCGAAGACCTGCGCAAGCAGGTTCATGAAAATGTCGAATCCCTTGGCGCCGATACCCTCGACCTGGTCAACATGCGCATGGGCGACGCTCAGGGCCCGCAGCCCGGCTCGATCGCCGAAGCATTCGAGACGCTCGTCGACCTCCAGCAAGAGGGGCTGATCCGCCATCTTGGCGTCAGCAATGTCACCGGAGAGCAGGTCGCTGAGGCGCGCGGCATCGCCCCGATCGTCTGCGTGCAGAACATGTACAACCTCGCCCACCGCCACGACGACGACCTTGTAGATCATCTCGCCGCTGATGGCATCGCCTACGTGCCGTTCTTCCCTCTGGGAGGCTTCACGCCGCTACAGTCCGAGGCCCTCTCGCAGGTCGCGAACCGACTGGGGGCGACGCCCATGTCGGTCGCGCTGGCCTGGCTGATGCAGCGCTCGCCGAACATCCTGCTCATCCCTGGTACTTCGTCCACCGCCCACCTGCGCGAGAACATCGCAGGCGCCGGTCTCTCCCTCTCGGACGAGGATGTAGCCGAACTGGACAGCATCGGCCACTGAACAACACACAGGCCCTCGCCGAGTCGGTCCATGGCGTCGGGCGGCGCAGCCGGTACCACCGTCTCGCAGGGCCCGACGCCCTGAGACGCCACGAACTCGGTGGCCTCTTCGCCAGGCGCGATGGTCTCGACGCCTCCCGCCTGCCCATGGGCCTGCGGGCAGACAGCATCGTTCCCGGACCCCTTGCCGTCGACCCCTCGCCCTCGGCCAGGCAATCACCGGGCGCGCGGCCTTCCGCTGACCGCCTCCCGCTGCCACTATCTACGTATCTGACGGTGCGTCAGATCGAAGGCGCCCGGCGGAACCGCCGGACGCGGGACAGGGGCAGCGGGCCCGGGAGGCGGGACAGGACCATGAAGGCGTACATCGTCGGCGTCGGGATGACCAAGTTCGAGAAGCCGGAGAGCCGTGACTGGCAGTACTGGGACATGGCGAAGGAGGCAGGCACCCAGGCGCTCGCCGACGCCGGGGTCGCCTATGAGCAGGTGCAGCAACTGCCCGTCGGCTACTGCTTCCAGGCCTCCACGGCCGGACAGCGTGCCGCGTACGAGCTGGGGCTCACCGGGATACCCGTCTACAACGTCAACAACAACTGCGCCACCGGGTCGACGGCGCTGATGATGGCGCGGCAGTTCGTCGAGGGCGGCATCGCGGACTGTGTGCTCGCGCTCGGCTTCGAGAAGATGCAGCGCGGCGCGCTCGGCGGCGGCGCGGACAGCGGGGACTTCAAGACGTCCCCGGTGGCCAGGCACTACGGGATCATGGCGGCCGGACACGGCTTCGAGATGTCGCCGCCCACCGCCCAGATCTTCGGCAACGCGGCCCGGGAGCACATGGAGCGGTACGGGACGACCGCCGCCCAGCTGGCCGCGGTCGGCGCCAAGAACCACCGGCACTCGGCGGACAACCCGCGCGCCCAGTTCCAGGACGTCTACACGGTGGACGAGATCCTGGCTGCGAAGACCATCCACCGGCCGCTCACGAAACTCCAGTGCTCGCCGACCTCGGACGGCGCCGCTGCGGCGGTCGTCGTGTCGGAACGGTTCGTCGTCGAACACGGCCTGCACGACAAGGCGGTGGAGATCGCGGGCCAGTCGATGACGACGGACACCGAGGAGAGCTTCGCATCGGGTTCGTGCATCGACGCGGTGGGCCGGCCGATGTCGCGCGAGGCGGCGCGGCAGGCGTACGAGCGGTCCGGTCTCGGCATCGAGGACGTGGACGTCGTCGAGCTGCACGACTGCTTCTCGGTCAACGAGCTGCTGACGTACGAGGCGCTGGGCATGTGCGCCGACGGGGAGTCGGGCAAGCTCGTGGAGAGCGGTGCGACGACACACGGCGGCCGGTGGGTGGTGAACCCGTCGGGCGGCCTGATCTCCAAGGGCCACCCGCTGGGCGCGACGGGCCTGGCCCAGGCGGCCGAACTGGTCTGGCAACTGCGCGGGGAGGCCGGGGGCCGGCAGGTCCCGGGGGCCCGGGTCGGCCTCGCGCACAACATCGGTCTTGGCGGGGCCGCGGTGGTGACGGTGCTGCGGCGGGAATAGGGGCCTTGGGCGACCCGCCCCATGGCCGGTCGGCCCTAGGACTCGCGGACCAGGGCCACTGCGCCGATATGCGGATGCACTGTGCAACGAACGGATGCCACGATGGCACTCATGCTGCGCACATCTTCGAACGCCCGCACCACCGCGCGACGGCCCGCCCCGACCCGCACCTGGCTGGTGGTGCTCGCCGCGTGCGCGGGGCAGTTCCTCGTGGTTCTCGATGTCTCCGTCGTGAACGTCGCCCTGCCGTCGATGCGCACCAGCCTGGATCTCAGCGCCGCCGGACTCCAGTGGGTGGTGAACGCGTACGCCATCGCCTTCGCCGGGTTCATGCTGCTGGGAGGGCGGGCCGGGGATCTCTTCGGCCGCAAGCGGATGTTCCTCGTCGGCCTCGGGCTCTTCACCCTCGCCTCGCTCGCCGGAGGACTCGCCCAGGAGGGGTGGCAACTGCTCGCCGCGCGCGCCGTGCAGGGGCTCGGCGCCGCCGTGCTGGCTCCCTCGACGCTCACGCTCCTCACCTCGGCCGTCCCGGAGGGCGCGGCCCGCGCACGGGCCATAGCCACCTGGACGGCCGTCGGCGCGGGCGGCGGGGCGGCGGGCGGTCTGGTCGGCGGGGCGCTGACCGACGCGCTGTCCTGGCGCTGGGTGCTCCTGATCAATGTGCCGGTCGGCGCGCTCGTCCTGGTGGGCGCGGCCCGCTGGATCTCCGAGAGCCGGGCCACCGGCGCACGCCGGCTCGACCTGCCCGGCGCTGTGCTGGTCACCGCCGGTACGGCCACACTCGCGTACGGCATCGTGCAGACCGAGGCCGAGGGGTGGACGGCCGCGGCGACCCTGCTGCCGCTGCTCGCCGGCCTCGGGCTCATCGGCCTGTTCCTGACGGTCGAGGCGCGCACCCCGCGGCCCCTGATGCCGTTGAAGCTGTTCCGGGTGCGCTCGGTCGCCGCTGCCAACGCCGCGATGTTCCTCTGCGGTGCCGGCACGTTCGGCATGTGGTTCTTCATGACGCTGTACGCCCAGAACGTGCTGGGCTACACGCCGTTCGTCGCCGGACTCGGCCTCGCACCCAGTTCGTTGAGCGTCATCGCCGGGTCCAAGTTCGCCCCGCGGCTGATGTCGCGCTTCGGCGCCAAGAACGTGGCGGTCGCCGGCATCCTGATCACCATGGCCGGATTCGGCTGGCAGTCGACGATGACCGCGCACGGTGCGTACCTCACCTCGATCATGCTGCCCGGCATGCTGATGATGGCCGGTGCCGGGCTCGCCATGACGCCGCTCGCCTCGCTCGCCACATCGGGCGCGGCGCCGGGCGACGCGGGCCTGGTCTCCGGCCTGGTCAACACCTCCCGCACGCTGGGCGGTTCGCTGGGCCTCGCGGTCCTCTCCACCGTCGCCGCCTCCCGTACCCGGGGCGGCACCGGGGCGGAGGCGCTGACCGAGGGGTACGCGCTGGCGTTCCGGTGCGGCGGGTTCGTCCTGCTCGCCGGTGCGGTGCTGATGCTGGTGTGGCTGCCAGGGGTACGCAGGCCGGTGACCGGCCGCCCGGTCTCCGCGTCGGAGCCGTCCGGCGACTGACTTCCGGCGACTGACCAGCCCCGCCTTCGGGGCTACAGCCAGCCCTGCTGCCGGGCCGACCGTACGGCCTCCATGCGGTTGCGGGTGCCGGTCTTGCCGATCGCCGACGAGAGGTAGTTGCGGACCGTCGACTCCGAGAGGTGCAGCTTCCCCGCGATGTCGGAGACGGTCGCCCCGTCCACCGACGCGTTCAGCACATCGCACTCGCGCGCGGTCAGCGGGCTGGGCCCCGCGCTCAGGGCTGCCGCGGCCAGGGCGGGGTCGATGACCGTGTCACCGGCCAGCACCCGGCGGATCGCGGCGGCCAGGTCCTCCACCGGACCGTCCTTGACCAGGAAGCCCGCGGCGCCCGCCTCCATCGCCCGGCGCAGATAGCCGGGCCTGCCGAACGTGGTGAGGATCAGCACCCGGCACCCCGGGGCCTGAGTGCGCAGATCGGCGGCCGCGTCGAGCCCGCTGCGGCCGGGGAGTTCGATGTCGAGCAGCGCCACATCGGGGTTCGCGTCCAGCACCGCGGCGACGATCGCGTCGCCGGTGGCCACCTGGGCGACCACCTCGATGTCCTCCTCAAGGCCGAGGAGCAGAGCGAGCGCTCCCCGCATCATGCCCTGGTCTTCGGCGAGGAGGACTCGGATCATTCGCTGCTCTTCCCATCTGCTGGTCACGATCTGGCCTGGTCACGCTGCTGGTCACTCCGGGGCGTGCACCGCCCCGGGCGCGGTGTCCGGCGCGGCGGTCTCCACCGGCAGTTCGGCCACCAGGCGGAAGCCGGACCGGCCGGGGCCCGCGTCCAGCGAGCCGCCCGCCGCAGCGAGACGTTCGGTCAGGCCCTTCAGCCCGCTGCCGGGTGGCGTCGAGCCTACGCCGCGCCCATTGTCACTGATCACCAGCCGCACACGTTCGGGCTTCTCGCCGTCCACGGCGATCTCGCACCGGGTGGCCTTGCTGTGCCGCACGGTGTTGGTGACGGCCTCCCGGACGACCCAGCCGAGCAGGGACGCGCTCTGCGGCTCCAGCGGCGGCCCCGACTGCCGTACGACGGGCTCGATCCCGGCGGCGGTCAGCATGGAACGGGCGCTGTCCAGTTCGCCGGCCAGGCTGGCGTCCCGGTACCCGGTGACCGCCTCGCGGATCTCGGTGAGGGCCTGCCTGCCGACGGTCTCGATGTCGGAGATCTGGCCGAGAGCGGCGTCGATGTCGCGCGGTGCGAGCCGCCGGGCCGCCTCCGACTTCACCACGATCACCGAGAGGGTGTGGCCGAGCAGGTCGTGCAGGTCGCGCGAGAAGCGCAGCCGCTCCTTCTCGACGGCCGAACGGGCCAGCTCCTGACGGGTGGCGCGCAGTTCCATGACCGTTTCGGAGAGCGTCAGGAGCGCGGCGGTCACCGCGCCCGAGATGAACGTGCCGTACCCCAGCGTCCAGGGGTCCCACGGGCTGTGTCCCTCCATGCCCGAGATGTATCCGGCGGAGCCCGAGAGGACCAACAGGCTGAAGCCGAGCTTCCGGTCGCGCAGTGTGGTGCCGACGGCCAGCGAGAGCAGCGGGAAGAACAGCAGCCAGCTGCCCCCGTAACCGAGAGCCAGCCCGTAGGTGATGGCGGCCAGCGCGCCGAGCAGCCAGAGCGTCGTACGGCTCTGGCGCTTCTCCTTGACGAACGCCCGGATCGCCACCGAGATGTAGAGGGAGTTGAAGGCCAGCAGCCCGGCACCGCCGATCCACGGGTTCGGTGTCTGGCCGCCGATCAGATTGGAGAAGCTGCCGAGGCCGAGCAGCAGCCAGGGCATCAGCGCGAACGCGTTCGGCGGCCCGGGCCGCCTGCGCTCCTCCCGTTCCCTGCGCCGCCGAGCGCACCCTCCGGCCCACTGCCTCAGCGGATCCAGCTTCTCCAGCATGGTCACTCCCGTCACACGGTCCTCGCGGACCGACGGTACGAGATCACCGCGTACGTGCCGAACGCCAGCAGCCAGCCGGCGAGCACCGCCACCGTGCCGAGGGCGGGCGCGCTGCCCTGGGTGGTGGACCAGCCCAGCTCGGCGAAGCGGTTGGTCGGGGTGTACCGGGCGACGGACCGCAGCCAGCCGGGAAAGGCGTCGACCGGGAACCACAGCCCGCCCACGATGGCGAGCCCCATCAGACAGGCCACGTTCACCACACCCGTGGTCTGGGCGGTGAGCCGGTATCCGTTGCCGATCCCGAGCAGCGTGAACGGCAGCGCGCCGATCCACAGCAGCAGGGTGAGGACGGCCCACTGCCAGGCGTCGATCCGTACGCCGTTGATGAGCGCTCCGGCCAGGAGCACCGCCACGATCCCCGGCAGCACGGTCACCGAACCGGAGACCGCCCGGCCCAGCACCACCTGCGAGGGCGGCAGCGGAGTCACCCGCAACTGGCGCAGCCAGCCGAGGGACTTGTCGGACGCGACCCCGGTGCCGACGCCCAGGGCGGCGCCCAGCGCGCCGTACGCGGCCATGCCGACCATCGAGGTGACCCGCCAGGCCGCCGAGCCGGAGTCGGTCGGGCCGATGTTGGTGAACAGCAGGTACATCACCACCGGCATACCGATTCCGAAGATGACGAACCCGGGATCGCGCAGCGTCCGCCGGACTTCGAGCTTGATGTACTCCAGCATCAGACCGCTGCTTCCTGTGTGGTGGTGCGGGGTGGGTTCCCGGCGCTCCCCGGGGCGGGAAGGGCGCCGTCCGTGCTGCCGGTGCCGGCTGTGCTGCCGGGGAGCGGGCTCTCCTGCGCGGTCAGGGCCAGGAAGGCGTCCTCCAGCGTCGCCGGGGCGACCGCCAGGCCGCGGATCGCGCCCTGCTCCGCCAGGGCGACGACGGTGGCGTCCGAGTCGTCCGTACGCAGCGAGGCCCGGTCCCCGCGGATCTCCACGGCGGTGACCCCGGGCAGCACCTGGAGCCCCTCGGTGCCGGCCCCGGCGAGGTCGAAGGAGACCAGGCTGCCGCCCGCCGCGCGCTTGAGCACATCGGAGCTGCCGTCGGCGACGATGCGGCCCTGGTGGATGACCACGATCCGGTCGGCGTTGCTGTCGGCCTCCTCCAGATAGTGCGTGGAGAAGAGCACGGTGTTGCCGCGCCGTGCGTACGACCGCATCGAGTCCCAGAACGCCCGCCTGGCCTCCACGTCGAGCGCGGCCGTCGGCTCGTCGAGCACGATCAGTTCCGGATTCCCGGCCAGCGCGACGGCGAACCTGACCCGCTGCATCTGGCCGCCGGAGAGCTTGTCGACCCGGCGTGCCCCGTACTCGCCGAGTCCGGCCATGTCCAGCGCCTCGGCGACCGGCAGCGGGTGCGGATACGTGCTGGCCACGAAGGCCACCAGCTCCCGCACCGTCACCCGGGGGATGGGTTGCCCCGCCTGGAGCATCGCGCCCACCAGACCGGCCCCGACCGCCTGTGCGGGGGTCCGGCCGAAGAGCCGCACCTGCCCGCTGTCGGGCTCGTCGAGGCCGAGCAGCAGACTGATCGTGGTGGACTTTCCGGCCCCGTTGCGCCCCAGCAGGGCGACGGTCTCCCCGCGCTGGATCTCCAGGTCGGCGCCGTCCACGGCCCGCACCGCCCCGAACGTCTTGACCGCTCCCGTGAAGCTCACCGCGGGTCCGGTGTCTGCTGTCTGCGTCATGCCCACACGCTACGGAGCCGGGCGGTCCCGCGGACAGATGCGGTTGTACGCAACCGCCCGGGACAAATGTCATGGCCGCCTGCCATGGAGGGAGGTGCGACGGCCGCACGCCGTGGCCGACTGTGGTGGCCGGATGTCGCGGGCCGTGCGCCGCGACCCGATCTGACGTGGCGTCAGCAGTCTTCACAAGTCATGAGGGGTGCGTTATACATGGGGCCATCGGCCTAGAACGCGTTCTACAAAGGGCGCCGGAAGCCGGTCCCGTACGACCTCGGTGCGCCTGACGGTGCGGACGGTCGCACCGAGGTCTTTCCACCGTCAAGGAGCGCTTGCCCCATGCCCATTGATGCCGCAGAGGCCATCGCCGCCGAGCCCCGCTCCGGCCAGATCGCCTGGGACCACAAGGACATCCAGCTCTACCACCTGGGAATCGGCGCGGGCCGGCCGGCCACCGACGCCGACGAGCTGCGCTACACCCTGGAGTCGAAGCTCCATGTGCTGCCCAGCTTCGCGACCGTCGCGGGCGCCGGTATGGCGCTGATGGGCGGGCTCGCCGCACCGGGCATCGATGTGAACCTGGCGGCCGTCCTGCACGGCGGGCAGACCGTCGTCCTGCACCGGCCGATCCCCGTCAAGGGATCGGCGGTCACCACCGCCCGGGTCCAGGCGGTGTACGACAAGGGGAAAGCGGCCGTCATCGTGCTGCGCTCCGAAGTCTCCGACGAGCAGGGCCCGTTGTGGACCAGCGACTCGCAGATCTTCGTACGCGGGGAGGGCGGTTTCGGCGGCGAGCGCGGCCCCTCCGCCCGGCTCGACCTGCCCGACAGGGCCCCCGACCGCACCGAGGACCGCCCGATCCGCGAGGACCAGGCGCTGCTCTACCGGCTCTCCGGCGACTGGAACCCGCTGCACGCCGACCCGGAGTTCGCCAAGCTCGCCGGGTTCGACCGCCCCATCCTGCACGGACTCTGCTCGTACGGAATGACGCTCAAGGCCGTGGTCGACACGGCGCTGGGCGGCGACGTGGCCCGCGTCGACTCGTACACCACCCGCTTCGCCGGTGTCGTCTTCCCCGGCGAGACGCTCAGGATCCGGATGTGGCAGTCGCCGGGTCAGGTCCAGGTGACGGTCTCGGCCGTCGAGCGGGACGAGGCGCCGGTCCTCGCCGACACGGTCGTCACCCACCACTGAGGGCGCCCGGCCGGCCACTCCTGCCCATTGATCCATCAGAACCAGCCGTATGTGAGGAGCCGCACCATGCGCGCAGCCGTACTGCACGAGATTGGCCAGGACAAACTCGAAGTCCTCGACGACATCGAGGCGGTGGGCTTCGGCCCTGGCAAGGTCAGGATCAGGGTCCGGGCCACCGGCCTCTGCCACTCGGACGTCTCGGCGATGAGCGGTGTGCTGCCGCAGCCCGCGCCGTTCGTGCCAGGACACGAGGGCGCCGGCGAGATCCTCGACGTCGGCGACGGGGTGACGGGCGTCAAGCAGGGCGACCGGGTGGTGATCTGCTGGCTGCCCGCCTGCGGCACCTGCCCGGCCTGCAAGCGCGGCCAGACCGAACTCTGCCTCGCCGGCTTCATGAACGCGGGCACCCCCAACTTCAAGCGCCCCGGCGGCGATGTCTTCGGCTTCGCCGGGACCGGCACCTTCACCGAGGAGGTCGTCGTGGGCGCCGGGTGCGCGGTGCCGATCCCCGACGACGTGCCGTTCGAGATCGCGGCACTGATCGGCTGCGGGGTGACCACCGGGCTCGGCGCCGCCATCAACACCGCCGATGTGGAGGCCGGTTCGTCGGTCGCGGTGATCGGCTGCGGAGGCGTCGGCATCTCGGCCATCCAGGGCGCACGGCTCAGGGGTGCGTCGCAGATCATCGCCGTCGACCCGGTGGCCTCCCGCCGGGAGGCCGCGCTGGCCTTCGGCGCGACGGAGGCCGTCGCACCGGACGCGCTGAACGACGCCAAGCAGCGCATCACGGCGGGGGAGGGCTTCGACTACGTCTTCGAGGTCGTCGGCAAGTCGGCCACCGCCCGCACGGCGTACGAGACGACCCGGCGCGGCGGCACCCTCTGCATCGTCGGCGCGGGCGCCATGGACGACTTCCTCCAGCTCAACATGTTCGAGCTGTTCTTCGACGAGAAGCGGATCCTGCCCTCCATGTACGGCGGCGGGGACGTGGTCCGTTCGTACGAGCGGGCCATCTCGCTCTGGCGGTCGGGCCGCATCGATCTCGAAGGGCTGATCACTCACCGGGTCGAACTCGCCGGGATCAACGACGCGCTGGACCAGATGCGCTCCGGCGAGGCACTGCGCACCTGCATCCAGATCTGATCACCGGAGCACCGGCGCCGGATCGCCGTGAGTACGAGAGTGCCGCGTGCGCCCGGAGCCGGACCGCCGGTACCCGCAGACCCGTAAGGAGAGCTCGTCCATGTCCTTGCCACTTGATGGCCTGTCCGCGATCGTCACCGGGGCCGGCCGCGGCCTCGGCCGGGCCGAAGCGCTCGAACTCGCACGGCTCGGTGCGAGTGTCGTCGTCAACGACTTCGGCCAGCCGGGCCGTGACGGTTCCGGCGAGGCGTCCGCCGCACCTGCCGAAGAGGTCGCCGAGGAGATCCGCGCGGCCGGCGGACAGGCGGTCGCCCACCTCGGCGACGTCGCGGACCACGAACAGGCCCGCGCCCTCGTCCAGCTGGCCGTCGACACGTACGGAAAGCTCGACATCCTGGTCAACAACGCGGGCATCCTGCGGGACCGGATGGTCTTCTCGATGACGGAGAACGAGTGGGACTCGGTGATCCGGGTCCACCTCAAGGGCCACTTCAACACCACCCACTTCGCTTCGGTGCACTGGCGTGAGCGGTCCAAGGCGGCGGGGGGCCCGGTCTACGGCCGGATCGTCAACACCTCCTCGGAGGCGTTCCTCGCCGGCTCGGCGGGCCAGCCGAACTACGCGGCGGCCAAGGGCGGCATCGTGGGGCTCACCACGTCGACCGCGCTGGCACTCGCCAAGTACGGCGTCACCGCCAATGTGATCTGCCCGCGCGCCAGGACCCGGATGACCGAGGACGTGTTCGCGGGCTTCGGCGAACCGGACGCGGGCGAACTGGACCCACTGGCACCCGAACACGTCTCGCCGCTCGTCGGCTATCTCGCCTCCCCGGCGGCCGCGAAGGTCAACGGCCAGCTGCTGGTGGTGCACGGCGGCATGGTCGCCGTGGTGGAACGGCCCAGGGTGGCGGCGAAGTTCGATACGGCGAAGACGGTGTTCTCGTACGAGGAACTGGACGAGGTGATCTCGCCGTACTACGCGGACCGCCCGCCGAACGAGACCTTCGCCGCCGCGGAGGTCCTGGGCCTCAA
This sequence comes from Streptomyces sp. NBC_00466, assembly GCF_041433995.1. Classification (NCBI taxonomy): domain Bacteria; kingdom Bacillati; phylum Actinomycetota; class Actinomycetes; order Kitasatosporales; family Streptomycetaceae; genus Streptomyces; species Streptomyces sp. NBC_00466. The sequence continues at coordinate 5,198,361 of NZ_CP107896.1, forward strand.
ACACGGCTGACGTCCCGGCTCCACGGCGGAAGGGCCGGTCCCCGCCTGAAACGGGGACCGGCCCTTCCGGTGTGCGTGAAGTGCGTGAAACGGTTGTACGCGAGCAGTTGTGCTTGAACGGTTGTACGCGAGCTGGTTGTGCGTGAGCGGTTGTACGTGCGCGGACCGTCAGGCCGCGTTCGAGTGCTGGTGCTCCGCCGAGCGGCGATGGCGGCCGTTGGTCTCCGCCTCGGACGCCTCGGTGGACGCCGCACCCCCCCGGTGCTTTCCGGAGCCTCCGGCTTCGCCCCGGCCGGCGGCCGCAGGCTGCGGGCGCGACTGGGCGGTGTCGGTCCTGGCTTCAGACATGATGGGAAATCTCCCCCGTCAAATCGCTGTGTTCGGTACTTTGCCGTGCTGTGCTGCCGTGCTGTGTTGTGCTGTGCCCGCGCTTGAAGTGATCACGCGTAAGCGATCACTTCTGCGTGTGCAGGCCCGCGATTCTAACCACGCTGCGGGCGGCTCGTCAGAGGCGCCTGCTGCAACGGTACGGGCTTGCACACAACAGGAGGCATCTGGGCCGCACATGGTTCCTGACCAGCGACTTCCGCTTGTGCGGGTTCTGTGCCCCCGTCACCCGGCGACTCCATCCGGAGATCGAGCGGCAGACCGCCGAGCGGTGCGATGTCCACCACGCCGACCGGCGCGGCCCCGGTGGTGCAGGGCAGTCGGAGCACCCCCTCCGTGCTCCACAGCCCCGCGCCCGCCAACCACCCTTCGGGGGCCGCCAGTTGCAGCAGCCGCCGCCCCGCGGGGCGCCACACTCCGAGCCGGCTGCCCGCCGCGCTCGCGATCCGCAGCGCGACCCCGCAGCTCTCCGGCATCAGCATCTGCCCCGGCTGTACGGCGAACGGCGTCAGCACCGCGTCCTCCAGACGCAGGGACTCCGGGAACCGGATCGGCCGCGCGCTCCCCAGGACGCCCCAGCCCAGCCGGTCGTCCCCCGGCGCGTCCGACCGTACGAGCAGCAGACCGCTGTCCGGGTCGGCGAGCAACAGCCGGTCGTCGCTTCCGTCGGCGATCTGGAGCAGCGCGGTGACCTCGCCGCCCCGCTCCAGGTCGACCGCGACCGCCTTGGTGACCCCGGCCGTCTCCCGGTCGAGCGCCAGCATCCGGCCGGTACGGTCCAGCCACACCCCGCCGGTGCAGCGCCCCGGCACATCGGCGATGTGCTCGGGCCCGAAGGCGCCGCCCGCCACCAGCCAGACGGCGGTCGTGTGCGCACGGGGCTCCAGTGCGTACGCGCGGCTGCCGCCGGGCACGGGCGGCAGCAGCGTCAGCCGCTCGCACTCGACGGCGCCCAGCGGCAGTTCACCGGTGCCGGGCCCGGTCGGGTACAGCAGCGAGAAGGCGTGCCGCCCGTCCACGGACCGCCGGATCAGCACCCGCCCGTCGGCCATCGGCAGCACATCGGAGCCGGGTTCCTCGGGCTGGTGGCCGGGCAGCTCCACCGCGTACGGCTCCGGACCGTCCAGGGTCCAGCGCTCGGGGAACCAGGCGTCCCCGGTGCGCCGGGCCAGCCGGGCCGCGTAGGAACCGTCATCGGCGATGGTGAAGCCCATCTCCGGTACGGCGCCGCCCTGCGCACCGTCCTCCGCGGCGCACTGCGCGCTGTCCTCCGCGCCGCACTGCGCGCTGTCCGCTGCGGCGGGTTCCGCACTGTGCTCGGCGGCGGGCCCCGCGCTGTGCTCCGCGCTGTCCGCTGCGGCGGTCCGGGTCCGTACGACGATCGCTGCCGCTGTCGCAATCGTCGCAGTCGCAGTCGCAGTCGCAGTCGCTGTCGGTGTGGCGGTCTTCGTGGCCGAGGCCGTCATATTTCGGTCACCTCCGGACACCGAAGCTAGTTTTCGCACGTCCTGCCGAGTCGGCCCCGGCCTGCCGCTTCACACATACGGGTGGCTGTCCCGGTATTCACCTGAGGGGGAGGGGGCGGGTGTGCTCGCGAACCGGAGGCCGTCTAAGGTAAGGCACACCTAAGTGGTTTCTGTCAGGAGCTTCGCCATGTCCGTACGTCGCCGCAGCGCCGCTGCCGCCGCCCTCGCGCTCACCGGCGCGCTCGCCCTCACAGCCTGCGGAAGCAGCGACAGCGGTGACGGGGGGTCGAGCAAGGCCGGCGCGGCCGCCAAGAAGGACGTGGCCACCGGAGGCAAGGACTTCGGCGACGCGGCGACGAAGACCGCGGCGCTCGGCACCGACGCGAAGCCCGGCCAGTTCCCGCGCACCATCACCCAGGCCATGGGCAAGACGGTGCTCAAGGCGAAGCCGGAGCGCGTCGTCGTGCTCGACGTCGGCGAGCTGGACAACGTCGTCTCCCTCGGTATCAAGCCCGTCGGCTACGCGCCCACCGAGGGCAGCGACGGAATCCCCGGCTATCTGAAGAAGAACGCGGGCAACCCGAAGAACGTCGGCACCATCAACAGCCTCAACCTGGAGGCCATCGCCAACCTCCACCCGGACCTGATCCTCGGCAGCCAGCTGCGCGCCGCGGACAAGTACGACCAGCTCAAGAAGATCGCGCCGACCGTCTTCTCCATCCGCCCCGGCTTCACCTGGAAGCAGAACTACCTGCTGAACGCCGCAGCCCTGGACCGGACCGCCCAGGCCAAGGCCGAGCTCGGCGCGTACGAGAAGCGTGCGAGGAAGCTGGGCGCCGACGTCGGCCCGCACAAGCCCACCATCTCGATGGTCCGCTACATGCCCGACCGGATCCGCCTCTACGCCGAGGACTCCTTCATCGGCACGATCCTCAAGGACGCCGGGCTGCCGCGGCCCAAGAGCCAGCAGGTGAAGGACCTCGCGGTGGAGGTCAGCCCCGAGAAGATCGACTCGGCCGACGCGGACTGGATCTTCACCGGCGTGTACGGGGACCCCAAGGCCACCAAGCGCGACACCGTCCAGGCCAACCCGCTCTGGAAGAACCTCAAGGCGGTCAAGGACGGGCAGGCGAAGAACGTCCCGGACGAGACCTGGTACCTCGGTCTCGGTGTGACGGCGGCCAACAAGGTCCTCGACGACCTCCAGGGCTACCTGGTCAAGTAGGAGCGCGGGCCCGGCCCCGGCGGTTCTGGCAGCTCCGGCAGGTCTGCCAGGTCCGGCGGGACCGACCGGCAGCAGGGGCACGGAGCGCAGGTAACCTTGTAGCCGTGCCCCGTCTGTCTGAAGTCCTCTCCGCACTCGACGCCCTGTGGCCGCCCGAGCGGGCCGAATCCTGGGACGCCGTCGGCACGGTCTGCGGCGACCCCGACGACGAGACCGACCGCGTACTCTTCGCCGTCGACCCCGTCCAGGAGATCGCCGACGAGGCGGTGAAGCTCGGCGCCCAGCTGATCGTCACGCACCACCCGCTCTATCTGCGCGGTACGACGACGGTCGCGGCCGACACCTTCAAGGGCCGGGTCGTCCACACCCTGATCAGACACGGCATCGCCCTGCACGTCGCGCACACCAACGCCGACACCGCCGACCCCGGGGTCTCCGACGCCCTCGCGGGCGCGCTGGACCTGCGGGTGGTGGGTCCGCTCGTACCGGACCCCACCGATCCGCTCGGCCGTCGCGGTCTCGGCCGTGTCTGCGAGCTGGACCATCCGCTGCCGCTGCGGGAGTTCGCCGCACTGGTCGCCGCCCGGCTGCCCGCCACCGCGCAGGGCGTCCGCGCCGCGGGCGACCCCGGCACCCTCGTCCGCACTGTCGCGGTCAGCGGCGGATCCGGCGACAGTCTCTTCGGCCAGGCACGCGCGGCCGGAGTCGATGCCTTCCTCACCGCGGACCTGCGCCATCACCCGGTGTCCGAGGCCGTGCAGCAGTCGCCGCTCGGTCTGCTCGACGCCGCGCACTGGGCCACCGAGTGGCCCTGGTGCACCCAGGCCGCGGCCCAGCTCGACGAGATTTCCGACCGCAACGGATGGGGTCTGCGTACCCATGTGTCCCGTACGGTCACCGACCCCTGGACCGCCCACGCGGCGTCCACCGCAACCGATCATTCTGGAGCCCCCAACTGAACGCCGCGCACGCCGACCAGATCCGACTTCTCGACGTCCAGTCCCTCGACGTACGCCTGTCGCAGCTCGCGCACAAGCGCAAGTCGCTGCCGGAGCACGCCGAGATCGACTCCCTGACCAAGGACCTCACCCAGCTCCGTGACCTGCGCGTCGCCGTGCAGACCGAGGAGAGCGACACCGCCCGCGAGCAGACCAAGGCCGAGCAGGACGTCGACCAGGTCCGTCAGCGCTCGCTCCGCGATCAGCAGCGCCTCGACTCCGGCGCGGTCAGCTCGCCCAAGGACCTGGAGAACCTCCAGCGCGAGATCGCCTCGCTGGCCAAGCGCCAGGGCGACCTGGAGGACGTGGTCCTGGAGGTCATGGAGCGCCGCGAGTCCGCCCAGGAGCGGGCCGCGGAGCTCACCGAGCGCGTCTCGTCCGTCGAGGCCAAGGTGGCCGACGCCACCGAGCGCCGGGACGTGGCTGCCGCCGAGATCGACCGGGAGACCGCCACGCTCACCAAGGAGCGCGAGATCGTGGCCGGTTCGGTCCCCGCCGACTTGATGAAGCTCTACGAGAAGCTGCGGGAGCAGCAGGGCGGCGTGGGTGCGGCCCGGCTCTACCAGCGGCGCTGCGAGGGCTGCCGTCTGGAGCTCAACATCACCGAGGTGAACGAGGTCAAGGCGGCCTCCCCCGACACCGTGCTGCGGTGCGAGAACTGCCGCCGCATCCTGGTGCGTACGGCCGACTCGGGCATCTGATGCGGGAGTTCGTCGTGGAGGCGGACGGCGGTTCCCGGGGCAACCCGGGTCCCGCCGGCTACGGCGCCGTCGTCATCGACCCGGTCAGCGGGGAGACGCTCGCCGAGGCCGCGGAGTACATCGGCATCGCGACGAACAACGTGGCCGAGTACCGGGGCCTGATCGCCGGGCTGCGCGCGGCCGCAGCGCTGGACCCGGCGGCCCGGATCCGGGTCCGGATGGACTCCAAGCTCGTCGTCGAGCAGATGTCGGGGCGCTGGCAGATCAGGCACCCCGACATGAAGCCGCTGGCCGCCGAGGCGGCGACGGTGCTGCCGGCTACCCAGGTGACGTACGAGTGGATCCCCCGCGCGCAGAACAAGCACGCGGACCGGCTCGCCAACGAGGCGATGGACGCGGGCCGGGACGGCAGGCAGTGGGAGCCGTCCGCATCGACGGCGGAGCTCACGGCCGGGGGCGCGTCCGCCCGTACCGGGGCCGCCCGGAGCCCGTCCGCCCGGGACACCGCCGCGGCGACGCAGTCCGTCGGCTGGGCCCCGGCCGATCTGGGCGCTCCGGCGACCTTCGTCCTGCTGCGCCACGGTGAGACGGCGCTCACTCCGCAGAAGCGGTTCTCCGGCAGCGGGGGCACGGACCCCGAGCTGTCAGCCGTCGGCCGCGGGCAGGCGGCCGACGCCGCGACCGCGTTCGCGGCCCGCGGCACGATCCAGGCGGTCGTCTCCTCACCCCTGCGCCGCTGCCGTGAGACGGCTCGGGCGGTCGCTGACCGGCTGGGTCTGGAGGTACGGATCGAAGAGGGCCTGCGCGAGACGGACTTCGGCGCCTGGGAGGGGCTGACCTTCGGCGAGGTACGCGAACGCCACCCGGCCGACATGGACGCCTGGCTCACTTCGGCGAAGGCGGCGCCGACGGGCGGCGGCGAGAGCTTCGCGACGGTGACCCGCAGGGTCGCCGCGGCCCGCGACCGCCTGACCGAACGCCACCGGGGCGAGACGGTGCTGGTGGTCACGCACGTCACACCGATCAAGACGCTGGTACGGCTCGCGCTGGGCGCACCGCCGGAGTCGCTGTTCCGGATGGAGCTGTCGGCGGCTTCGGTGTCGACGGTGGCGTACTACGCAGACGGCAACGCGTCCGTACGGGTGCTGAACGACACGTCGCACCTGCGCTGAGTAGTCGGCCAGTCGGCCAGTCGGCCAGTCAGGCAGCTGGGCCGCTGAGCGAGCTCGCGGGGGAGGGGCGGGACCGCGGGGGCCGACCGTGCGGGACCGGCCCCCGGCAGTCAGCCGCGCAGCGCCGCGGCGCCCCGGGCCAGCAGCTCCACCCGGTCCCAGTCCCGCGCCGCCAGCGCATCGGCCGGCAGCATCCAAGTGCCGCCCACGCACGCCACGTTGGGCAGCGCCAGATACGAGGGCGCGGACGCCAGCGAGATACCGCCGGTGGGGCAGAACCTGGCCTGCGGAAGCGGCCCGCCCAGGGACTTGAGATAGGCCGTGCCGCCCGCCGCCTCCGCGGGGAAGAACTTCATGTCGGTGATCCCGCGCTCCAGCAGCTCCACGACCTCGGACGTGGTGGAGACCCCCGGCAGGAACGGCACGCCGGATTCGGTCATCGCGCCGAGCAGCCGCTCCGACCAGCCGGGGCTGACCAGGAACCGGGACCCCGCGGCCACCGCCTGTGCCACCCCGTCGGGGGAGATCACCGTGCCGGCGCCGACCACGGCCTCCGGCACCTCGGCGGCGATGGCGCGGATCGCGTCGAGCGCGGCGGGCGTCCGCAGCGTCACCTCGATCGCGGGCAGCCCGCCCGCGACCAGGGCCCGCGCCAGCGGCACGGCATCGGCGGCATCGTCGATGACGACAACAGGGACGACGGGGGCGAGGTCAAGCACGGAAGTCATACGGGCATCCTGCCCCGGCACACACGTCATGCGCAACGCGCGTTGCGCACCGTGCAACGCGCGTGGGGTGTGGTCAGTGGATCTGGGCCACCAGCACATCCAGCTCCCGGGGCTTGCCCGGCTTCACCGGGGCCGGGGTCTCCACCTCGTAACCCAGTTCCCGCAGTACCTCCACCAGCTCGTCGGGCCCGGCCGGAGCCGCGCCCGCGAGGAGCAGGTCCCGTACGATCCGGCCCTTCGTCGCCTTGTTGAAGTGGCTGACGACCTTCCGGGTCGGCGCGTGCAGCACCCGTACCGAGGCCGTACGGCCGGCGACCTCGCCCTTCGGCTTCCAGGCCGAGGCGTACGCGGCGGACCGGAGATCGAGCACCAGCCCCTCGCCCGCGGCCTCCGGCATGACCTCGGCCATCGGTCCGCGCCAGTACGGTCCCAGCGCCCCGAGCCCCGGCAGCTTCACACCCATCGAGCAGCGGTACGAGGGGATCCGGTCGCCGATCCGTACCGCGCCCCACAGCCCCGAGAAGACCAGCAGCGAGTCCTCGGCCCGCCGCAGCGCCGCCGCGTCCAGCGAGGCGAGGCCGAGCGCGTCGTACAGCACCCCGGTGTAGATCTGCCCGGCGGGCCGGGCGCCCGCGGTCCGCAGCCCGGCGTTCTTGGCGACCTCGCCGCGCAGCCCCTCGCTCAGCCCGAGGACCTCGCGCGCCTTCTCCTCGTCGGCCGCGCACAGCTCGACGAGCTCGTCCAGCACGGCGGCCCGCGCACCGGCCAGCCCGGGCAGCGAAAGGGACTCCGGCTTCAGCGGGGCACCGGAGCCGCTCGCGGCCTTCCCCTCGGACGGCGGCAAGAGCACGAGCACAGCAGGTCTCCTCACGTACGGACAGCAGCGTCTGCCCAGGGTAGAGGGGCCGCCCGGTTCCCCGTCGCCCCACCGTTTCCGACGCATCCGTCACCGGAACCGCCGACAGCGCTCAGCCCCTGCCGACGTGTGCCACGATCGGGGGAAGATCTCCCATCTCACGGACGGTGGAGCCCCCGATGTCCCAGTCTGGCGAGCGACCGAGGAAGGGGCGTGACATGACTGCCATGCCGCATGAACCGCTCACGCAGGCTGAGGTCCTGCTGGAGGGCTTCCTGGCGCTGGAGACGCCGGAGGGCTTCCGCGCGGAGCTGATCGAGGGGGAGATTGTCGTGACGCCGCCGCCGGACGGGGATCATGAGGATTACATCGGCCTGATCGTGAATCATGTTGCCAGGCGGTCGCGGACGGATATGCAGTTTGCCGGGAACAAGGGGCTGAAGCTGAAGAGCGGCGGAGCCTGCCCGAAGAACCACGCCATCCCCGACGGCACGTTCGCCCCCACCGCACAGCGGTTGTTCCGGGGCGCCGAGCCGTGGATGCCCTGCGAGGGTGTGGCCCTGGTGGTCGAGGTCACCTCCAGCAAGCCGCAGGCCGACCGGGAGGGCAAGCGCCGCTGCTACGCACGCGGGGCCGTCCCGCTGTACCTTCTCGTCGACCGGGAGGAGTCCTCGGTGACGCTGTTCAGCGACCCCGAGGGTGACGACTACCGGCAGCGCTGCACCATCCCGTCCGGGAAGTCCCTTGCCCTCCCGGAGCCCTTCGCCTTCGAGCTGGAGACAGCGGACTTCGTCTGAGCCTCCCTGCCGGCCGGGTAGCATGGTCAACACGGCAGACGAGTCGGCCGGACGGCCGCGTGAAGGTCCTCTGGATCTTCCCGAGGAACGTCCGGGCTCCACAGGGCAAGGTGGTGGCTAACGGCCACCCGGGGCGACCCGCGGGACAGTGCCACAGAAAACAGACCGCCGGGGTCCGCAAGGCCCCCGGTAAGGGTGAAACGGTGGTGTAAGAGACCACCAGCGCCTGAGGTGACTCAGGCGGCTAGGTAAACCCCACCTGGAGCAAGGTCAAGAGAGGCCGCCGCAAGACGGCCTTGCGCGGACGTTCGAGGGCTGCTCGCCCGAGTCCGCGGGTAGACCGCAGGAGGCCGGCAGCAATGCCGGTCGTAGATGGATGGCCGTCTCCCCGGCGACCGCGAGGTTTCCGGGAGACAGAACCCGGCGTACAGGCCGGCTCGTCCTGTCGCAAGGGGCCTCTGGCCAGCTTAATCGCTGGTCAGAGGCCCCTTCGCATACCCGCTGGCGGCTATCCCGGATCCGGTGCGGCCCCGCTCAGGGCTTACGGGCGACGAGCCCCCACTGGTCGGCGGCTGTGGGGTTCTCTTCCGTCGGGCGCCGGAACGCGATGGATCGCGCCCAGGGCATGACCGTACCCTTGCCCCGACGAGAAGTTGCCCGTACGGCGTCCCTCAGGGCGCGTGCTTGTCGATGAGCCCGGACAGGTGCTGGTAGCTCTTGGTGGCCGCCTCCAGGGATGCGCACTCCACGGAGAGCACCAACTCGTGATCGGCACGGGCGAGTGTGGCGACGATGCGGTCCCAGTCGATGACCCCTTCGCCGCAGGCGCAGCCGAGCATGCCGCGTACCTTGCCCCGGTAGCGTGCGGCGTCCTCGTGCGATATGTCCTTGGCGTGCAGGTGGGTGACGCGGCCGACGATGTCCTCCAGCCACTGGTGCGGGTCGTTGCCGCTCAGATAGCTGTTGCCGGTGTCGAGATTGATGGTCAGCGCCGGGCTGTCAATGAGCCCCATGAGGCGGTCGAGCCGCCCAGGCGTGGCGGTGTACTCGCCGTGCGTCTCGATCGCGATGGCGATGCCCCGCGCCTCCGCCACCAGGGCCGCCTCCTGGAGCGTGTACCGCATGAGGGTGTAGTTCTCCTCTTCGGTGGTCCAGGACGGCAGCGGCCCGTCGTCAATCATGATCATGGGGGCGCCGCACTCGGCGGCGTAGCGGATGGACTGGCGCAGGTACTCGACGCTGACCTCCGGCTTGGCCAGCGGTGCGTGGCTGGACAGCGAGGAGATGCTCAGCCCCCGGCTCTCCGCGGCGTGCTTCAGACGCAGCGGGTCGTCGAGCATGGAGAGACTGTGGAAGTAGCCGGCGGCGCTGAGCAGTTCACGGCCCCAGTGGACCATCGGCTCGACGTACTTGTAGCCGATCGCCGCGGCCTGGTCCATGGCCCAGTCGAAGGACCCGTTCTCGAAGCGGGCGAACTCCAGGTTGAGGCCGAGTTTGATGTTGCCCATGGTGTGTACCTTCCTCCGGTCAGAAGCCGCGCTGGACGACGTACTCGTCACGGGTCGGGCCGTGGTAAGCGGGGACGGTGATGTCCCACCAGCCGGTCGGGTGCATCTCGGTCCAGGGCAGTTCGTGCGCGCTCATGGCCTCGATGACCACCGGGCCGGGAGTGGCGAAGGCGCGGCGGACCGCGTCCGCGAGTCCGGCCGGGTTCTCGACGCGTTCGGCCGTGCAGCCCAGTGAGCGGGCGAACTCGGTGATGTCGGCGAAGTACGGCTTGCCGTCCTTGGTGGTCCAGCCGCTGACGATCTGGCGTTCCTTGCCGAAGAGATTGATCTGGAGGTCCTTGATCGCTTCCCAGCCGCCGTTGTTCAGCACGACCACGACCAGCGGAAGGCCGAGCATGACCGCGGTGGCCAGTTCGGTGCCGGTCTGCAGGAAACTGCCGTCACCCACCATCGCCAGGACCGGCCGGTCACCGACGGCGGCCTGGGCGCCGATGGCGGCGGGCAGGCCGAAACCGATCCCCGACATGCCGCCGGCCACGATGTTGGTACGCGGCCCGTAGACGGGGAACTCGTTGAAGGCCTGGTTGGCCGGATTGCTGGAGTCGGTGACCAGGATGCCCTCCCGGGGCAGGGCCTCGCGGATCTCCACCATGGCCCGGGAGTTGGTCATCGGCAGGTGGTCGGTGGTCCGCATCGGGCGCAGGTGCTCCTCCCACTGTGCCTTGAGGTCCTGCAACTCGGCGAAGTACTCGGAGGAGCGCCAGTCCGGGGCGTCGCCGAGCGTGTTCAGCTCGCCCAGCAGGGCGCTCAGGCTCGCCCTGGCATCGCCGACGACACCGACCTCGACGGGGTAGTTCCGCCCGATCTCGAAGCCGTCGATGTCGATCTGGACGAGTTTGGTGCCGGGGATGTTGAAGGTGACGCCCGGCTTGTAGGAGGAGGTGATGCGGTCGCTGAAACGGCAGCCGACCGCGAGGATGACGTCCGCGGTGCGGGTCACGCCGTTGCCGGGGATGGAGCCCATGTCGCCGCAGGGCCAGGCGTACAGGTCGTGATCGGCGGGGAAAGCGCCCTTGCCCATGAAGGAGTGGGTCACGGGCGCGCCGAGCCGTTCGGCGACGGCCACCAGTTCGGCGCCGGCCTCGGATGCGATGACGCCGCCGCCCGCCAGGATGACCGGGCGCCGGGCACCCGCCAGCAACCGGGCGGCCTCCGCGATGCGCTCGGGGTCGCCGCCGGGGCGGCCGTGCGCGCGCCGGCGGCGGGTCTCCTCCGGCTCGTACTTGCCGTACTCGGCCTGGAGATCCTGCGGGATGTCCAGGAGGACGGGGCCGCGGCGGCCCTCGTACATGGTGTTGAAGGCCTGGGCGAGGACGGTGGGGAGCTGGTCGACGCGGCTCGGCTGCCACCAGCGCTTGACGACGGGCTCGGCCATGCGCGGGAAGTTGTTGCCGTGCGGCCGGTCGATCTCCTGGAGCACCCCGTGGTTCTCCATGTAGGTGTGCACCGCGCCGGTGATCAGAAGGAAGGGCTGGGAGTCAGCGAAGGCCGTGGTCAGACCGGTGAGCGTGTTGGTCGCACCGGGACCGATGGACGTACAGCAGGCGGCGACCTTGCCGGTCGCACGGTAGTAACCGTCGGCCATGTGGGCGGCGCCCTGCTCGTGCATGGCCGGGACGACTTCGATCTCGTCCTTGCGGTCGACGAAGGCGTCGATGAGGGCGGTGTTGCCGTGTCCCGGGACGGCGAAGACTTTCTCCACCCCTTCGCGGATCAGGAAGTCGACGACGATCTGGCCGCCGGTGAGCCTGGGCATATCTACCTCTTGTTCGTGTGCTGGACGTTCGTGTGCTGGGCGGGGGCGGCTGCGGGGGAGGCGCCGGTGAGGTGGTCAGCGACGCGCAGGGCGTTTGCGGCGATGGTCAGCGCCGGGTTCATCACCGGCAGCGACGGAAAGAAGGACGAGTCGACGACGTACAGGTTGTCGACGCCGTGCGAGCGGCAGTTCGCGTCCAGTGCGGAGGTCGCGGGGTCGGTGCCGGCCCGGACGGTGCCGGCCTGGTGGGAGTTGACCTCGATGCCGGTCCGCTGGCTGAACACCAGGGGGAACCCCATGCGGCGCAGGATCTTCCTGGTCTCCCGGACGAGGACCTCGTGCGCACGTACGTTGTTGGGCTTCCAGTTGATCCGGATGTCCCCGGCGGACGTCAGGGTGACGCGGTTGTCCGAGTCGGGCAGGTCCTCGGTGAACAGCCACCAGTCGATGCTGCGGTGGGCGGCGTAGCGGAGTGCCCAGGTGGGGATGGCGGGGCGCTGACCGGCCATCATGTCCGCCTGGAGCTTGCCGATGAGCTGGACGTGCCCCAGCGGGTAGGGGTGGTCAGCGGTGCCCTTGGTGTAGAAGTCGTTGAAGTACAGGGTCTTCTGGAACTCCGCGGTGTTCTTCCGGGTCGGGTGGACGCCGACCATCACGGAGTTGTTGTGGACCATGTAGTGGCGGCCGACTGTGCCGGAGGAGTTGCCGAGCCCGTCCGGGTGCTGCGGGCTCGCCGAGCGCAGCAGAAGGGCTGCGGAGTTGACGGCGCCGCAGGAGACGACCACGGTGCCGGCGCCGACAGTGACGGGCGCTCCGTTGTGGAGGAGCTCCACTCCGGTCGCCTTGCTGCCGGAGTCGTTCGTGAGCACCCGGGTGACCCGGGCGTTGGTGACCAGCTCGACCGAACCGGCGGCCAGTGCGGGCCGGACACAGCAGACGTCGGCGTCGGACTTGGCCAGGACCCGGCAGGGGAATCCGTCGCAGAAGGCACAGCGGATACAGGACCCGCCGTCCCGCAGGTCCAGGCCGAGCGGGATGCTCGACGGGGTGAGCCCCATGCGGGTCAGGGCGTCGGCGGCCTCCTGGACCGGCGGCTCGTGTCCGATCGCCGGGTAGGGGAAGGGTTCGGACCGGTCCAGGGTGGGGTCGTCGAACTGGTCCCCGTGCACGCGGAAGAGCGTCTCGGCGCGCAGGTAGTACGGCTGCAGGACTTCGTACGGGAAGGGCCACTCCGGCGAGGTGCCGGCCTCGTGCTCCGTCGCCCGGAAGTCCTCGCGGCGGAACCGTACGAGCGAGGAGCCATAGAGCTTCGTGTTGCCGCCGACGTAGTAGTAGTTGCCGGGCGTGAAGGCCTTGCCGCTCGCGTCGTACCACTGCTCCGCGTTCTGGTAACGGTGGCGGCGGAAGATTGCTCCGGCGTCCCAGTTCTGCTTCTCCTGCGGCAGGAAGTCACCGCGTTCGACGAGAAGCACGCTGGCACCGACGTCCTTGAGGGCGTAGGCCATCGTGGCGCCGCCCATGCCGGAGCCGACGATCACGAAGTCGTAGTGCGACCCGGTGGGGCCGTCATTGGGGAGAGTTGGTTTTCCGTTCATGGGGTTCGTCCCTGACTGGAGCTGGAGAGGGGGCGTGCGGAAGATCCGCTACGGGGTGGCAGGGGGGGTGCGGAGACCGCTCGTCCGCCGGCACTGCGGTGTGCGGCACCCCATGGCTCGGAAGCGTGGCGGGACGGGCTGTGAGTCTTCGGTGATCACTTTAGTTATTCGATTAACCGACGCGAGGCTAACATCGTGACCCGGGCTGTCAACAGAGGTGAATGTGGCCCGCAACGCCCGGAAGCGCGCTGGGTAGGGTTGCCGGCGAACCACGCCAACGAGGGGAAGCAGGCGCCAGTGGTCACCATGCGTGATGTAGCACGGGCGGCGGGTGTCTCCCAGGCGGCCGTCTCCTACGCGTTCAGCCGGCCGGAGAAGCTGTCCGCCGCGCAGCGCGAACGCGTCCTGCAGATCGCCGAGGAACTCGGATACGCCGGTCCGCACTCGGCCGGCCGTACGCTGCGGACCGGCCAGGTCGGGGCGCTCGGCCTGATGGTCACGGACTCGCTGCCCTACGCCTTCGACGACCCGGCCACCGCCGCGCTGCTGCGGGGAATCGCCGAGGTCGGCGAGGTGTCCGAGACGGCGCTCACCCTGCTGCCGTGTCCGCTGGAGTCGGAACGCCTGACCCAGAACTCCGGTGTGCTGCTGCGGGGGCTTGTCGACGGCTTCCTCGCCTACGCCCTGCCCGAGGGGCATCCCGCGGTGGAGACCGTGCTGCGCAGGCGGTTGCCGGTGGTGGTCATCGACGGTCCCAACCCCGGAGGGCTTCCCTGGGTGGGGATCGAGGACCGTGCAGCCGCCCGGTCGGCCGCCGCTCACCTGCTGGCCCTGGACCACCGTTCGGTCGGCATCCTGGTCGACCGGCTGGTCCCCGACGGCTACCGCGGCCCTGTCGCTCCCGCCCGGCAGCGCGAGGCACGCGACCGGGTGATGAAGGAACGGCTGGCGGGCTACGCCGCCGCCTTCCGCGCGGCCGGCCTGCCGTGGAGGGAGGTCACGGTCATCGAGGCGGGAGGCTTCGACGAGACCGCTTCGCTGGCCGCGGCCGAGACCCTGCTGGAGGAAGCCGGCCCCATCACGGCCGTGCTCGCCGGTACCGACGTCCTGGCGCTCGCGGCGATGCGGACCGCCCGCAGCCGCGGCCTGCGCGTTCCCGAGGATCTCTCGGTGATCGGGTTCGACGACCTGCCCGGTGCGGCCGGCGCGCAACTGACTACCGTGCGCCAGCCGTTGACCGAGAAGGGCCGAAGCGCCACCCGGCTGCTGCTGGATGTGATCGCGGGCGCCGAGCCGAAGGAGATCCTCCTGCCGACGGAACTGGTCGTACGGGCGACGACCGCCCGGCCCGGGCACGGCTGACCTCACCTGCCGGATCCGCCGAGGCGTACGTCGTGGTCGCTCCACGACAGGCCCGCCTCGCCGTACCGGGCCGCGCGCAGGTCACCGGAGCGGGCGTGACCCTCGAAGTTCTCCAGGCGGGAGGCCCGACCGCAGATCTCGCCCAGCAGCGCACTGCTGGCCTTGTTCCGGACCTCCTGGTAGGTCACGGTCTTGAGGTACTTGCCCACCCACAGACCGCCGGTGTACCGGGCTGCGCCCATGGTCGGCAGGACGTGGTTGGTCCCGATGACCTTGTCACCGTAGGGAACGCAGGTGTCCTGGCCGAGGAAGAGGGCGCCGTAGTCCCGCATGCCGGTCAGGGCGTCCCGCGGTTCGGCGGTGAAGATCTGCACGTGTTCGCTGGCGTAGGTGTCGGCCAGGGCGAAGGCCTCGTCCTGGCTGTCCACCACCACGACCTCGCCGTGGTCGCGCCAGGCCGCACCGGCGACCCTCCCGGTCGGCATGGCGGGCAGCAGTTCGCCGATGAACTCGATCGTGCGCCGGCCGACCTCGCGGGAGGTGGTGATCAGGACCGCCGGGGAGTCCGGGCCGTGCTCGGCCTGGCTGAGCAGGTCCACGGCGACCGTGAACGGGTCGGCGGTGTCGTCGGCGACGATGAGTACCTCGGTGGGCCCGGCGAACAGGTCGATCCCCACCTCGCCGAACAACTGCCGCTTGGCCTCGGCCACATAGGCGTTGCCGGGGCCGGCCAGCATATGGACCGGGGCGATGGTTTCGGTGCCCAGGGCAAGGGCGGCGACCGCCTGCACTCCGCCGAGTACGTAGATCTCCTCCGCGCCCGCCATGTGCATGGCGGCGACGCTGACCGGCGGCGGGGCACCCTCGTTCGGAGGAGTGGTGGCGGCCACCCGCTCGACGCCCGCCACCTTCGCCGTGACGATGGTCATGTGCGCGGAAGCGGTGAGCGGGTAACGACCGCCCGGCACATAGGCACCGGCCGCCGAGACCGGGATGTTGCGCTGTCCCAGGAACACGCCCGGCAGGGTCTCGATCTCGAAATCGTGCAGGGAGTCGCGCTGCGCCTGGGCGAAGTTCTGCACCTGCTGCTGCACGAAGCGCAGATCATCGAGGACGCCGGCGGGAACCGACGAGACGATGGATTTGATCTCCTGTGCGCCGAGTCGGTAGGACGGCCGGTCCCAGGAGTCGAACTTCGCCGAGTACCGGCGGACGGCGTCGTCGCCGTTGGCCCGGACCTCGGCGATGACCTCGGCGACGATGTCGACGACCTCCGGGCGGCTGCTGCGCGCACCGCTCTTGGCGGCGGCGGACTTCAGTACAACGGGCACGGCTGGTCTCCTTGAGGAATGGGAAAAAGCGGAGGGGGGAACTATTCGGCCCGCGGAGGGGCGGCGGTCAGGTGTTCTCGGGGAATCCGAGGTTGATTCCGCCGTGGCTGGGGTCGAGCCACCGGGTGGTGATGACCTTGCCGCGGGTGAAGAACTGGACGCCCTCGGTGCCGTGGGCGTGGCTGTCACCGAACAGGGAGTGCTTCCAGCCGCCGAAGGAGTAGTAGGCCATGGGGACGGGAACCGGGACGTTGACGCCGACCATGCCGACCTTGATCTCGTTGGCGAACTGCCGTGCCGCACCACCGTCGTTGGTGAAGATCGCGGTTCCGTTGCCGTACGCATTGCGGTTGATCAGCTGGACGGCTTCGTCGTAGCTGTCCACGCGGACGACGGAAAGCACCGGCCCGAAGATCTCGTCGGTGTAGATGCTCATGTCGGTGCCGACGTGGTCGAAGAGGGTGGGGCCGACGAAGAAGCCTGACCCGTCGGCGTCCGGACGCACCTCGCGCCCGTCGACCACCAGCGTGGCGCCGGCCTTCTCGCCGGCGTCCACATAGCCGGACACCCGCTGCTGGGCCTGCGCGGTCACCAGGGGCCCCATGTCGCAGTCGCGGGTGCCGTCGCCGGTGCGCAGCCGGAGCGTGCGCGCCTTTATCCTGGCGACGAGTTCATCGGCGATGTTGCCGACAGCAACCACTGCTGAGATGGCCATGCACCTCTCACCCGCTGAGCCGTACCCGCCGTTGACGGCCTGGTCGGCGGCGAGATCGAGGTCGGCGTCGGGCAGCACGACCATATGGTTCTTGGCCCCGCCGAGAGCCTGGACGCGCTTCCCGTGGGCGGCGGCCGTCTCGTACACGTACTGCGCGATCGGCGTGGACCCCACGAAGGACACGGACTCCACGTCCGGGTGGGTCAGCAGGCCGTCAACGGCGGACTTGTCCCCGTTGAGGACGTTGAAGACACCGTCGGGAAGTCCCGCTTCCTTCCACAGCTCGGCCAGCCACAGCGCGGCGGTGGGAACCTTCTCGCTCGGCTTGAGGATGACGGCGTTGCCCGCCGCGATGGCAATGGGGAAGAACCACAGAGGCACCATGGCCGGGAAGTTGAACGGCGAGACGATGCCGACCACGCCGAGGGGCTGGCGCACGGAGTGCACGTCGACCCTGGTCGACGCGTTCTCGGTGAAGCCGCCCTTGAGCAGGTGGGGGATACCGCAGGCGAATTCGACCACCTCCTGGCCCCGGCTGACTTCTCCGAGTGCGTCGGAGAGCACCTTGCCGTGCTCGGAGGTGATGATCTCGGCGAGTTCGGGCTTGCGGGCGTTCAGCAGCTCGCGGAAGCGGAACAGGACTCGGGTCCGCGCTGTCAGCGATGTGTCGCGCCACGCGGGGAAGGCCGCAACTGCCGCCTCCACGACGGCATTCACGTCGCTCTCGGCGGCCAGCGCCAGCTGAGCGGTGACCTCTCCGGTCGCCGGGTTGGTGACGTCGGAATACCGGTCGCCGATGCCTTCGAAGGCCGTACCGTTGCGCCAGTGGTGCAGCGTGAGTGCCATGGACTGATCCATTCTGCTGTCGTCTCTGCTGTCGTCGGAATCGCTGCTGAGGGAGTGCGCGGCGGGGAGAGGCCGCGCTGAGGGAGTCCGCAGCGGGGAGAGGCTGCCCGGGCCGGCGGCTGGTGCCGCGTCCACATGGGGCGGGGAGCGCTGCTGATGAACGCGGGGAGTGCGAGGTGTCAGGCGTCGGGGTCGATCTCGATGAGAGCCCGGCCGACGATCTTTCCTTCGCTGAGAAGCCGGTAGGCATGGTCGGCCTGGTCCAGCGGGAAGCGCCGGCTGATCAGGGCTCCGGGGTCGAGACGCCGGTCGGCCACGAGCCGGCCCAGGTGCGCCAGGTCCTGCCGGGGGCGTCCGCCGAAGGACCCGCAGACCTGGATCTTGCGACGTACGAGCCGGGTGATCTCGATCTCGGCGGTGCGGCCTGCCGGTGCGATGCCGATCATCACGCACCGGCCGCCGTCGGCTGCCATCTCCGTCGCCTGCCGGAAAGTGCCCGGCTGCCCGATCGCTTCCACCACGAGACGGGCCCCTCCTCCGGTGATGTCGCGGACCGCCCGGACCGGGTCGGCGGTGGAGGCATTGACCGTGTCGGTCGCCCCCAGGCGCGACGCGGTTCCCAGCCGGTCGTCGGCGACGTCGACGGCCACGATGCGACCGGCGCCCAGGGCCTTGGCCACGGCCACGGCGCTGAGGCCGACTCCGCCGGCGCCCACGATGACCACCGAGTCGCTCTCCCGCAGTTCGCCGACGTGGACCAGCGCGCCGTAGGCGGTCAGGAAGGCGCAGCCCAGGATCGCGGAGTCCTTGAGGTGGCCGCCGGAGGGGATCGGCGCCGCACCGAGCGCGGGCATGACGGCGTACTCTGCCAGGCCCGCCATGGAGTACATCCACACCGGATCGCCGTTGGCGTCGAAGAGCCTGGTCGTCCCGTCGTAGAGCGTTCCGTTCAGCCGGTTGTGTGCGAAGAACGGCTCGCACAGTTCCTCCCGGCCCGAGGCACACATCGCGCAGGAGCCGCACGGCATGATGAATGCGCCGACGATGCTCTGGCCCGGGCTGAGGTGATCCACACCGGCCCCCGTTTCGACGACCCTCCCGGAAATCTCATGCCCCAGAACCGCGGGGAACGGGAAGGCCACCGAGCCGTCATGGACGTGCAGATCGGTGTGGCAGACACCGCAGGCGGCGACACGCACGAGGATCTCTCCCGGCCCGGGCCGGGGCATCCGCAGGTCTGTGATGCCGAAAGGTCCGGACGGGCGCGGAACGACGGCGGCTCTCATGGTGGTCCTCCAAGTGCAGATGGAACGTCCTGGCGCGGCGGGATCCGGGTCAGCGAGGTCCTGGTGCCTCGTGCTGCGGGGGAGCCGGCACCTGGCCGGCTGCCGACGCGCTCGCGGGGCGGGGCGCCGCTCCGGGGCCGGCGGGAGCCCCTGCCCATCGCGCTCGCGGCCTGCGCTGCGCGACCCAACCTGTGGCGTCCACCAGCATGAAGGCGAGGGCCACCCGCAAGGCAGACACAGACTGTGCAAGGATGTCGCCGAACGCTGCATCATCCGTGCAATCCCAGGGCCCACCGCGCAGGGCACCATGGGGACCTGCCCCCTGACCGTGGCTCCGGGCGTCCGGCATCCGTCCCGGCCAGTTGCATCGGCGCACCCCCCCCGCTGAGCCACCCGTACACCCGGGTGGAGTTCCTACTTGTTCCGAAGAGGTTCCGTCATGGCTCTGTCCGTAGCAGCCGCACTCCAACTGGAGGTCTTCAGCCGGACCGAGGTCCGTGTGTACGCGGGTGAGGAGAATCTGGACCGGACCATCCGCTGGGTCCATCCTGTGGAGATCCCCGACGTCGCCCGTTTCCTGACGGGCGGCGAGTTGCTGCTGACAGCCGGGCTCGGGGTCGGCCGTACGGCAGGTGAGCAGCGGCGTTACGTCCAGGAGGTCAGCGCCGCGAACGCTGCCGCACTCGTCGTGGAACTGGGCGGGAGGGCGTTCACCACGATGCCGTCGGCCCTGGTGGACGAAGCCCGGCAGCTGGGCCTTCCCCTGATCGGCCTGGTGGATGAACTGCCGTTCGTCGAGGTGTCCGCGCAGGTGCATGAGTTGATCTCCGACGAGAGGAACGCCGACCTCCTCGCCTTCGAGCGGCTCAACGCGGACTTCATCCAGTTGCTTCTGGCCAGTCGCAGCCATGTGTCCTTCGCTGAGACGCTCGCCCATCACGTGGGCTCTCCCGTGGTCCTGGAGGACACCGACCACCAGGTCGTGGCGTACGCCGGGGGCACAGCCGACACCGATCTGCTGATGAAGAACTGGGGGCTGCACGCCAGGATGGCCCACCGGACCGGGGCCCCCAGCGAGCACAGCAGGTCAACGGTGGTTCAGTCGCACGAGGAGCCGGGCTGTACGCGCCGCATGATCGTCCTGCGCGGCGAGGCGTGGGGCTGGATCCACGTCTTCAACGGAAGGGCGGCTCTCTCGGGCGCCCATGCCTACGCCCTCGACCGCGCCGCGGACACGATCGCCATCGCCCTGCTCGGCGACCGGGAAAGCGGTGCACGCGCCTCCCACCGGCAGAGCTCGCTGATCAACCGGTTGCTGCTGGGCGACATCACCGGCGAGCAGTTCGTCGACCGGGCGCTCAAGGTGGGCCGTGATCTGCGCGACCGGCCGCTTGCCGTGGCCGTCGTCTGCAAGGAGCCCGGTGACGACCACTCCGCCAGACTGGCGCTGGAGCCGGTGCTGAAGAGCATGAAACTGCCGGCCGTCCTGGCCGACACCGGCGATCAGGTGCTGGCCGTCGTCGGTCTGACCCACCAGGTGTCCGGGCAGCAGCTCACCGAACAGCTCGACGCCCAGGGCGCCAGAGCAGGGGTGAGCCGCAGCGGCCCCGCCGAGCACCTCGTGGACGCGGCACGGCAGGCCCGTACAGCGGCGTCGGTGGCCGTCACCAGGGAGAAACCCACCACGCTCCACTTCGACCGGCTGGGTGTCCTGCGCCTGCTCGTGGCACTGGCCGACGGGCCCGAGCTGCACCGATACGTCGATGTCGAGCTCGGGCCGCTCCTGCAGCACGATGCAACCGAGACGAACGCGCTGCTGCCGACGCTGCAGGCCTACCTCGCCGCCGACGGCAACAAGACACGGGCCGCGGAGGCCTTGTTCATCCAGCGGCGCACGCTCTACTACCGCATCGAGCGTCTCAACGCGCTACTCGGCAGGTCCGTCGACGACCCCGAGGTGCGGGGCGGCCTCTCCCTGGCACTCCGCGCCCTCGACCTGATGGGCCCGCACTGTTCCGGCACGCCCGAGAAGCAACGCCGGTAGCGGCTTGGCGGCTCCTGGCACGAACGGGTGTTGCTACCGGGGGCCGGCCGTGGTGGGGGACGACGGCTTGGCCGCCCTTCTCGCGTCGTGGTGCTCCCCGGAGCCACCGCCGATGTTCGCGTAGACGTCGGGGCGGGTCCTGCGCCACCGCAGGGCGACCAGGACACCGGTGACGACAATGGCGACCAGGAGCAACTGCTGTCCGTACGCGAGCCATTGCGGCGCGCCGATCGACATCGAGTAGTAGACCGAAGTCAGAGTGAGAAGGAGTACGAGTCCGGCGAGCGCGAGGATCGGTGCGACCGAGGTGTTCCAGATCCTCTCCCCGTGCTCGATGATCCGGAAGTAGCGCAGGACCGAGACCGTGGTCAGCGTGAACAGGATGAGCAGGGCGAACGTTCCGAGCGCGAACATGGACGAGTACATCGCCACGGCATCGAGCCTGCTGAGAAGGAACGGGAGCATACAGATCACCGCTGCTCCGGTGGCGAAAGCCGATGCGTTCGACGGGGAGCCGTGCCGGCCGTGGGCCTTCCCGAGGAAGGAAGGCAGGATACGGTCGCGGCCGAGCGAATAGAGGTACCGCGACAGTGAATTGTGGGTCGACAGCGCACCGGCGAAAACGCTGGTGACGACCATCACGATCATGATCTGGGTGAAAGTGTCACCCATGTAGTGGCGGAAGCCCTCACTGAACAGAGTCGTAGGATTCGCCGAACCGGCCGCGGCCACACGACTCGGCCCCCAGAAGGTCACAATCGCCCATGAAGTGAGGACGTAGAACCCTCCGAGACCGGAGATCGCGAGATAGGTCGCACGCGGGATGGTCTTTTCGGGCCGTTTGACCTCGTCGCGGTAGATCGCGGAGGACTCGAAGCCGAGAAAGCACGTGATCGCGAAGAGAGTTGCGACGCCGAGGTCCCCCTGGAACACATGCGCCGGCTGGAAGGACTCAACCTGGTAGCCCTGTGGGCCGCCAGTGAAGAGAACGGGCGCATTGAACAGCATGACCAGCACGACTTCCGCGACCATGAAGGCTGAAAGCACCTTGCCGGAAAGCTCGACATTGAAGTGCCCGAGTGCGGTGATGATGACGCAACAGAGCGCAGCCCAGAGCCACCAGGGCGTACTCGGTGCACCGAAGGAACTGAGTACGTTCTCGATGGAAACCCCGAAGAACGCGTAGCTGCCGATCATGAAGACCAGGTAAGTGAAGGCTGCGAGGAGTCCCGTGCCGAGGCCGAGCGTTCGGGAGAG
Source organism: Streptomyces sp. NBC_00466 (assembly GCF_041433995.1). Lineage (NCBI taxonomy): Bacteria > Bacillati > Actinomycetota > Actinomycetes > Kitasatosporales > Streptomycetaceae > Streptomyces > Streptomyces sp. NBC_00466. The sequence continues at coordinate 5,220,451 of NZ_CP107896.1, forward strand.
GCCCGCGGTGATGTAGGTGTAAAAGGCGCCGGGCTTCGGCAAGTTGCGAGTCATCGTGGTGAATCCGACGGCGAACAGCAGAAAGATCACGCCGACGAACGCGTAGATCACGGGCGTGCCGATCCCGTTACCGCGGGTGATGCCGAGCGGCAGTACGCCGGTTACGTTCCCGATGGGCGCCGACATGGCGAGCACGGTCAGAGCGAGCTGAAGGGTGCCCATGGTGCCGCGCAGGCTTCCAGCGGGTTTGTCGGATGGCACGGAAAGGCTGACTTTGCCGGCTTCGGCAGGTATCCCGCTTCGAGAGCGGACTCCGGTGCTTTCGGCGCTCATGGTGTCCTTTCTGAGCCGCACTCGGACGAGCCGGGCATGCGCTCGCGCGAGCCACGTAATGGGGGTCGTGCCCCGCCGATACCGGTCGACAGCGAAACGCGGCCGGTCGGGCATGATATCCGGCGTACCGGCACGGGCGCGGGGGCGTCGCCCTCTGTGAAGAAGGGTGAACTCGGTGAATTCGGTGACTGCTCGTCGGACGTCTTCGAGTGGGCGGCGCGCAGTATTCGGGAGCCTGTGGTTGTCCGCCGATCGGTCACTGCAAATTCGCGATGAATAGTAGAATGCGCCAACGTGACCGGGCATTGAAAGACACACTCTGTGCAGCGATGCACTCCGTGCTGCACAGTCCGGGAAGCGTCGTGCTGCACAGTCCGCGAAGCGCCGGAGAGCGAGTCATCGATTCCGTACGGTGGCTGGAGCCCCCGTTGCGTCGAGAAGCCCCACCATGCGCGGCATGGTGGGGCTTCTCCGAACCGGTGTGCGGTGGCCGTGCCGTCAGACGGCGCCGACCGGCGGTGCCGTTTTCGCGGGGGCCTCGCTCACCGAGGTGCGGGTGGCCGCCGAGACGGCGAACATCACGAGGGTGTTCGCGATGAGGGCGATGACGCCGACGTTGAGGTCCTTGACCGCCTGCGGCAGCCCCGGCAGCAAGCTGCCCACGGTGGCGCCGGAGATGGTCACCGCGCTGACGATCAGGACGCCCACGATGATGCCCGTGGCCGCGCCCTGTTTGCTGACCAGCTTGCGCGGTGCCAGGCTGACCAGCAGGGCCGGGAAGAGCTGCGTGACCAGTGAGTAGCCCATGAGCATCAGGTTCACGATGCTGCTGCCGCCGTTGAAGGTGAAGAACAGCGCGATGAGCGCCAGCACCGGCACCAGCAGCTTGGCCAGCCTGCCCACCGACTGTTCCGACGTCGCCGGGCGGGCCAGCTTGTAGATGTTCTTGGCCAGGCAAGTCGCCGAGGTCAGCAGGAGCAGCGAGCCGGGGACCAGCGCGGTGAGCACACCGGCGCCGCCGACGACCCCCACGAACCACGGGTCGAAGGACTTGACCGTGATCCGCAGCATTGACAGGTCGGCGTCGGCGCCCTTCAGACCGGGTACGGCGATCAGCGCGGCGAATCCGGCCAGGAAGACGAAGAGCAGGACGAGTTGGTAGAGCGGCATGAAGATGGCGTTCCGGCGGAACACCCGCTCGTTCTGGGCGGTGTAGGAGGCGCTGAACGAGTGCGGCCACATGTAGAAGCCCAGCGTGGACAGCAGGACGGTCGAGACGAACCAGGTCGGGCTGAAGCCGCTGTGCTGGAGGGTCAGGAAGCCCGGTTTCGCGGTGTTGATGGTGTGGAACATGTGGCCGACGCCGCCCGCGTAGTGCAACGGCAGGTAGATGCCGAGGAACAGCACCACCGAGAGGATCAGGACGTCCTTGAGGACCGCGGTCCAGGCCGAGCCGTGGATGCCGGAGATGGTCACGTACACGGTCAGGGCGACCGTACCGATGATCACCGCGACGGTCTTGGAGATATGGCCGTACGAGGCCTCGGAGACGATGATCCCCATGCCGGTCAGCTGGAGGACCAGGTACGGCACCATCGCCACGACGCCGACCAGGGCGACCAGCGCGCCGAGCAGGGGGCTGTTGAACTTCTTGGCGAAGAAGTCGGACTGGGAGACGAGGCGGTGCTCCTTGGCGTAACGCCAGATCGCCGGCAGCAGCCAGTACGAGATCACGTACCCCAGTGCGCCGTAGCACAGGATGTACAGGGCGGGCCCGCCCTTCCCGTACGCCCAGCCCGAGGCGCCGAGGAAGGTGAAGGTGGTGTAGATCTCGCCGGCGAGCAGCAGGAAGACGAAGGTCGTTCCGAAGCTGCGGCCGCCGACGGACCATTCTTCGAGGTCCATGTCCTTGCCGCGCCGGGCCTGCAGGCCGAGGCAGATGGCGACCAGGAGGAAGCCGAGGATGACGACGAGTGCGGTCATGCCGAGTGCTCCTCTCGGTTGCGCGGGTCGAGCTTGTAGATCACTGCCATGGCCGCCGAGATCAGGGCCACCCAGAGGACGATCCAGAACAGGATGAACGGCATTCCTAGGACGTAGGGCGTCACCCGGTTGGCGAACCAGATTCCGCCGAGGATCCCGATGAACGGGATCGCCCCGATGAGGGGGAGCAGGGCGCGGCCAACCGGACGGGGTTTGGACACTGGGGGCATGGGGACGTCCCGGGGTAGTGGTGAGCTCGTGTTATTCCACTGTGTGCTTCACAAAGCGTGTATTCCGTAATGCGGAATTCACTTTCCGGAAAGAGCGTAGCTGCCGGTGTGGGATCTCTGTCAAGGCTCCGGCGGTGACCGGTTTCAATTCAACATTTCGTTGAATCCGCCCTGGTGGGAGGGTGTTTGGGGCTCCAGGCCAGTGTGCGCCCGCCCGTCCGCATATCCGGTCCGGCCGTCCGCCCGGGATCTCAGAGGCTCGGGGCCCTGAGTCCCGGGGCCCGGGGGCTCAGGCGGCGAGGATGACGTCGCGGTCCACGGTGTTCAGCAGCAGCGCGCTCGTCCGCACCACCGCGTCCAGCAGGGCCTGTGTGCCGAGGACCAGCTGCTTGTCGGGCGTGTGCTCCCGGTTGGAGTGCGAGAAGCCGCCCGTGGAGGGGACGAACAGCATCGCGGTCGGCAGCCGGGTGCTGATGACGCTCGCGTCGTGACCGGCGTAGGACAGCAGTGGCTCGCTCGCCTCCGTCCGGCTCCGGCACACGTCGTCCACGGTGTCCACCAGGCGCTTGTCGAACTGCGCGGCCGGCTTCGCGGAGGTGCGTTCCAGAGCCGCCGTGCAGGACTCCTCCACGGCGACCTGCGCCAGCCGGTCCCGGAGCTCCGCCTCGATGATGTCGAGGGTGCCGTCCTCCCCGGCCCGGATCTCGATCTCGGTGCGCGCCGTGCCGGGCACGACATTCGCCGCGCCGGGGCCGAACTCGATGACGCCGGCATTGCCGATGGAGAACGGGTCCGCCTCGGTGCAGATGTCCCGCAGGGCCGCAGCCATACGGGAGGCGACGCGCCCCGCGTCGGCCCGCAGGTGGAACGGGGTGGTCCCGGCGTGGTTCTCCTGGCCCCGGACGGTGAGGGTGTAGCGGCGCACACCGACGATGCCGGTGACCGGGGACAGTTCGAGGCCGGACGCCTCCATCCGCGGGCCCTGTTCCACGTGGAGTTCCAGATAGCCCACGAGCTCGTCCGCGTGCGGGTCCCGGGTCAGCGCGGTCGAGCCGACCAGCCCGCCGTTCGACTCCGGTGTCACGCCCTCCTCGTCGAACCAGGCGACGGTCTCCACGTGGTCGGCCATGGGGTGGTCCGTCTCGTGCAGCGTGCGCAGCACTTCCATGGCCGCGATCACCCCGTACGCGCCGTCCAGATGGCCGCCACCGGGCACCGTGTCGGCGTGCGAGCCGATCAGCAGCCAGGGGCCCCCGGTGGCCTTCCTGCGGGCGAAGACGTTGCCGGTTTCGTCGTAGTACGAGTGCAGGCCCGAGACCCGCATGGTCTTGTCGATCCAGTCACGGCCCGCCCAGTCGGCCTTGTTCCCGGCGATGCGGTGGATGGAGCCGTCAGGACCGGCTCCGATCTGGGAGAGGTGGGTGAGATCGGTGAGCAGGCGCTGCGCGTTGATGCCGGGAACGTGTGCGTTGTCCATGGTGCGTGAAGTCCTCGTGGGTCAGGGGGGATTGGTTCAGTTCTTCTTGCCGGCGCCGAGCGCGATGCCGGAGATGATCAGCGCCATGCAGATGACCTGCATCCCGCTGGTGTCCTCGCCCAGGGCGAAGTAGGAGACGATCGCGACGAAGACGGGCTGGAGGTAGTAGATGATCCCGGCCCGCGCCGCACCGATCAGGTCGATGGCCTTGTTCCAGGTGAAGTACGCGACGGCCGACGAGGCGACACCGATGTAGAGCAGGGCGCCGACCGTGCCGCCCGACGGGGTGAAGCCGCCCTGTACGACCAGGCTCACCACATAGGCGGGGACGAGAAGCACCGTGCCCAGCAGGAATGTCGTGAACAGGAACGAGATGCCGGAGATCCCCTCCGGCCTGCGGCGCAGCAGCGCGGTGTATCCGGCGAACGTGGCGGTCGCGGCCAGCATCCACAGGTCACCGACGGCGAAGTCCAGGTGCAGAAGGACAGAGAGCGACCCCTTCGACACCAGTGCGACGACCCCGACGAGCGCCACCACCATGCCGACGGCGCGCCGCCCCGTGACCTTCTCGCCACCGCGGCCGATCATCCCGAACAGCACGATCAGCACCGGTGAAGCGGCGGCGATCAGCGCCAGGTTGGTGGCGCTGGTGGACCGCCCGGCCTGGTAGATCAAGGTGTTGAACAAGGTGACGCCGAGCAGGGCGGCCCCGCAGAGATACCGCAAGTGGGCGCGGATCAGCCCGCGTTGCTGCCAGACCGCCTTCGCGGCGAAGGGCAGTACGGCCAGCATCGCGATGATCCACCGCCAGAACGCGGTCTGTACGGGAGCCACGTCCTCGTGCAGGGCGCGGGCGATGACGAAGTTCCCGGACCAGATGAGGGTGGCGAGGGTCGCCAGGACCGGGCCGATCCACACCACCGCGCGGACCGATCGCTCCCCGCCCCCCTCGGGCGGTGCGTTCCGCGCGGGCGGTGCGGCGTCCGCATGGGGCGCGGGCTCTTCGGCGGGCACGACCTTCTCCTCGGCGGGTGCCGGTGCCGGTACCTGGGGCTTTTCCAGCTGCTGCATCACAACGTCTCTCTGTAGGGGATCAATCTGTGCGATCGATGCGGTCAATCGCGTTCTGTCCGTGGCCTCTTGGGTCAGTCCCATCGGGTCAGTCCCAGCCGATGCTGTTCTTGTTCTCCTGGGGCGTGGCGCTGTCCCAGCCGATGCTCGTGCCGTCGCCGGCGGCCACCGTGCGGGTGACCTCGACGGGACCGGCCGCAGGCCGCTCGGATCCCGCTGCCGCGCCGGCGGCGAGTCCGGTGAAGGCGAGGGCGGCAAGGGCGGAAGCGGTGGCGATGCGGCGTGCAGCAGACATGGCGGTACCCCAAATCGAGAGCGGTGAGTGTTCCGGGAAGTTCTCCCAGGGGGCGCCGGTCGCGTCGTTTCCGGTCCGGCGCGCCGCCCTGGTGATGACCAGATTTCCCGATCCGCCCCGGCGGGGGTAGAGGTTCCGGGTGGCAGCTACTGCACCCGGCACGCTCATGCCGTCATTTCCGCAGGTCACCACGGTAGGGCCGGTACGGGTGGCAGGGCCCGGCCAGACCGTGGGGCCCGCTGTCCTGCTGCTCCGCGCCCTACTGTTCCGCGTCGAGCCAGCCCCGCTGTGCCGCCCGCACACCCGCCTCGAAGCGTGAACGGGCGTCCAGGCGGCCCATCAGGTCGGCCATCATCCGCCGCACGGTCCGCAGCCCGATGCCCAGCCGCCGGGCCGCGATCTCGTCGGTCAGGCCCTGTGCAAGCAGCCGGAGGAGTTGGGCCTCCTGCCCGGTGAGCCCCTCTTCGTTGAGCTCGCGGTCACGGTCCGTACCGAAGGGGGCCGCCCGTTCCCACACGGCGTCGAACAGCGCCACCAGCGCCACGATCACCCCCGGCCCGCCCAACTGGACAGCTCCGCGTCGGGTGTTGTCCGGATCGACCGGCAGCAGTGCGGCCCGGTCGTCGAAGAGCACCATGCGGACCGGCAGCACCGGGGCGGTGCGGACCTGCCCGCCGAGCTGGGTGAGCCACTGCGCGTACGCACGCGTCGCCGGGTCGTTGCGCACGCTGTCCTGGTAGACCGTGAGGAGTTCGACGCCCCGCTCCCGGGCTGCCAGGTCCAGCGGCCTGCTCGCCTTCAGGCTCGCCGCGGACTGCGCGCCACCGGGCATGAACGAGATGACCCGCGAGGAGCAGGCGTGGGCGAGCTGTTCGAGACGGTCCTGGATGGCATCGATGCCGACCAGCTGCTCCATGTCGTGGCGGGACGCCCCGCGGTCGGCGTACTCGTCGAGCAGCCGCATGGCGGCCGCCTGCGTCTCGGCGAACTGCTGCTGTCTACGCAGTACTTCGCGCTCCTGCTCGGCGAGCAGGAGCGGCAGCCCCACGGCGGGGTTGATCGGGCGGAGCGATCCCCCGGTCAGGAGCGAGGTGCGCAGCAGATTCAGCTCGGCCAGCCGGTCGAGCGCGGTTCTGACCTGGGTCTCGGTCAGGCCCAGATGTGCGGCGATCTCGGCGACGCCCCAGTCGGACTGATCGAGCATGAGCCGGTACACGGCCTCGGCACGCTCATCGATGCCCAGCGCGGACAACAAGACAAATCCCCCCGTACTTCACACATTGGGATGTCCTGTCCGCCCCCGGAACATACCGATCTTCCCAGGTCCATACCGCGCCGGGCAACCTCCTGCCGTGAGCACTTCATGCCAGGCCGCACCCCTGTCGACCCGCCGCGCACGGTCGCAGGATCGACGGAGCAAACCGTTTCCCCCTCGCTGCCTGCCCTCCCCTGCCTGTTCACTTCCCGCTTGCCCGTCTCCGCTGCTGCCTGCTCCTCTCCCGAAAGCCGCCTGCTCCCCTCCCGATAGAGGTCGGTCGATGCACATCGTCACGGTCACACTCACAGCCCACGGAACCCCTCCGCCGACCACCGTGCTCGCCCCGCGTGACGTGGATCTCTTCTGGGTGTCCGCCCGCCCGGGCGACGGCCTGGAACATCTCCACCTCCACCCCGGAACGGCCGGCGCCCACCTCACCTTCTTCATCCGGGCCCCCGACGCGACTGTCGCCACCACCACCGCGCGTGCCATCGCCCGCCGGGCCACGGAAACCGCACCGGCACTCCGCGGCTGGCAGCCCGCCCGGGGGGTGGGCGACGGGCCGGAGGCCGCACGGCGCGGTCGCGGGCCCCGCCGGACGGCGTGAATCCCCGTTGCGCACCGTGTCCGGCGCACCGTGTCCGGCGCACGGTGTGAAGCGTCGCGTGAAGCATTTCGAGTGATCCGCACCCCCCGGCGCACCCGCGCACAGCTACGGTTCGTACGATCCCTCAGTGACCAGCGACGCTTCGCCCTCCCGGCGCGCAGTGCTCGGCCTCGCCGCCGCTGCCGTGCCCGCCGCTCTTCTCGCCACCGGGGCCGCACCGGCCTCGGCCGCCACCGCCGTGGGGGGTGAGCGGCTCGGTCTCGACGGGATACAGGTGAGTCCCGGCGGCGCGCCCCGGGTTCCGCACGTTGCCGCCCAGTCGTGGCTGGTCGCGGACTGCGAGAACGGGGAGGTGCTGGCCGCCTACCGCGCGCACCACCGGCTGCCGCCCGCCTCCACGCTCAAGATGCTCTTCGCGGACACCGTGCTCCCCAAGTTCGACAAGGCGCAGAAGCACCGGGTCGCCGCGGCCGATCTGGCCGGCATACCGGAGGGCAGCAGCCTGGTGGGCGTCGAGGCCGGTACGACGTACACCGTCGACCAGTTGTGGCACGGGGTCTTCCTGCGCTCCGGCAACGACGCCGTCCATGTGCTCAGCGCCATGAACGGCGGGGTGCCCGCCACCGTGCGCGAGATGGCGGCGAAGGCCGTCGATCTGCAGGCCCTCGACACCCATGTGGTCAGCCCGGACGGATACGACCACCCGGGGCAGGTGTCATCGGCGTACGACCTGTCGCTGTTCGCCCGGCACGGGCTGCGGAACGCCGACTTCCGCGCGTACTGCAAGACCCGGATCGCCGAGTTCCCGGCCCGGGGCGGTAAGAAGTTCCAGATCCAGAACACCGACCGGCTGCTCGGTGTGTACAAGGGCATGATCGGCGTCAAGAACGGCTACACCACGCACGCGGGCAACACCTTCACCGGCGCCGCCACCCGCGACGGCCGCACCCTGCTGGTCACCGTCATGCATCCGGTGAACGGCTACGACCAGGTGTACAAGGACACATCGGCGCTCCTCGACTGGGGCTTCCGGGCGGCGGGCAAGGTCACGCCGGTCGGCACGCTCGTGGCCCCGGTCAGTGAGGGCGGCCGCCCCGCTGCCGCCGGCACCCCGGCGCCGGGCCCGAACGCGGCGAAGACCGGCTCCGGCGGCTCCGGCGGCTCCTCGTCCTCCTGGCCGCTGTTCGGTGCGGGCGGTGGGGCAGCCGCACTGCTCGCCGTCGGCACGGTGGCCCTGCGCAACCGGCGGCCGCGCCGTACCCGCAAGCACTGAACCGCCCATCGGGGCGGGCCGGGCACTTCGCCCGGCCCGCCCCGGTCGACTGTGCGGGTCAGCCGCTGAGGCCGTCCGTCCCGGTCAGCCGCGGCTCTCCGGAATCCGGGTGCCCGTGCCGCTCACCCGTACCCGCGCGTCGCCCGCCCGCAGTGCGACCGTCAGCTCGCCGGGGCGGCCCATGTCCGCGCCCTGGTGGAGCGTGAGCACCGCGTCCTCCGCGACGAGGCCCAGTTCACGCGCGTACGCACCGAACGCAGCGGCGGCGGCCCCGGTCACCGGGTCCTCGACCACGCCTCCCACCGGGAACGGGTCCCGGACATGGAAGACCGTCTCCGACTCCCGCCACACCAGCTGGAGCGTGGTCAGATCCAGGCTGTGCATGAACGCGGCCAGCCGGTCGAAGTCGTACGAGAGGTCCGCCAGCCGGGACCGGGTCGCGGCGGCCAGCACCAGATGGCGCGCGCCCGCGTAGGCGATACGGGGCGGGAAGGCCGGGTCGAGATCGGAGGCCTGCCAGCCCAGTGCGGCGAGCGCTTCGCCGACGTCGTCACCGGCCGCGTCGAGGACGGCCGGCTCGACGCTCGTCAGGGTCGCCCGCAGCGCACCGCCCTCCTCGGCCACCGTGACCGGCACCGTGCCCGCGGGGGTGGCGAAAAGGAGATCACCGGGGCCGTGCCGTTCGGCGAAGGCGATGGCGGCGGCGACCGTCGCGTGCCCGCAGAACGAGACCTCGGCCCGGGGGCTGAAGTACCGGACGGTGAAGGCCCGTCCCGGCTCCCCGCCGAGCCCCTCCGGCGGCGCGGTCAGGAACGCGGTCTCGCTGTACCCGAGGTCCGCCGCGATCGCGAGCTGCGCCGCGTCGTCGAGGCCGGCGGCATCCAGCACGACCCCGGCGGGGTTGCCGCCGGCGGGGTCGGTGGAGAAGGCGGTGTAGCGGAGTATCTCGGGTCTGTGGTCGGTGCGTGGCGTCATGTCCGTCGCCAACCGCCGGGCCGCCGCGGTCATTCCCCGGCGGGGTCCGGCCGGCTCAGGGAGCGGTCCGAGACCCGCTGAAGATGACCGGCGAAGACCTCGGCGGCGTCCGGGGTCAGCGTGCGCAGCGCCACCATCGCCGTCACGATCACATCGCAGAGCTCGGCCTCCACGTCCTGCCAGCTGTGCGATGTGCCCTTGCGGGGGTTCTGGCCGGTGGCGCCGATCACCGCCTGGGCCACCTCGCCGACCTCCTCGGAGAGCTTGAGGATCCGGAGCAGGGTCTCCTCGTGAGGGGGTCGGGAGGTGGATTCGGCCAGCCAGGCGTGGAGTTGAGCGACGGTGGTCCAGGCGTGTTCGTCCATGAACGGCACCCTGCCATGCCCGTGGCCGCGCCTGTGCTCATGCCGGTGCTCACGCCTGTGCCCGCGTACTCAGGCGGGTCAGCTGGTGACGTACCCCTTGCCGGGGCGCGACCACGAGACGCTGTCCTTCTTCTTGCCCTTGGAGTCGGTCAGCGTCGCGGTGTCGCGGTCGTTGTTCCACACGTACGCGCCGCGCCCCTGGTACTTGGACGCCGTCGTGTTGGTGCCCTTGCCCGTGTACACGGTGACCGACTGGTTCCGCTTGAGTGTGACGCTGCCGAAGGTGTAGCTGTGCCGGCTCGCGTCGGTCACCTTCCAACCCTTGATGCTGACAGTCGACTTGCTCCGGTTCTGGAGCCGTACCCACTCGCCGTTGAGGCTCTTGTTGCTGCGGGTGTCCTTGCCCGGCGAGTCGTACTGGACCTTGCTGATCTGCACGGGCGATGTGGCCGCCGAAGCGCTCGGGGCGGTGGCGAGCAGCGCCCCCGCGAGGGCGGCGACGAGCAGTGCGGCGGGGGCCGTGGAACGTATGCGCAAGGTGCGCTCCTGATGTGGAAAGTGTGAAGAAACCTTGAAGTAGTGGAGTGTAGAGGGCAGGAGCGACCGCCGTGGCCGCTTTCGCCAACTCGCCCTTCCGTCAACTCCCCGGCCCGCAGAGCCACTCGTCCGCACGTCGCTGCCCGGCCCCCTCCCCGGCTCAGCCGCGTCCCACGTACGGCATCGATGTCGCCAGCACCGTCGCGAACTGCACATTCGCCTCCAGTGGCAGCTCCGCCATGTGCAGCACCGTGCGCGCCACATCCGCCACATCCATCACCGGCTCGGCCAGCAGCTCGCCGTTGGCCTGCTTGATGCCGCTGCGCATCCGCTCGGTCATCTCGGTGGCCGCGTTGCCGATGTCGATCTGCCCGCAGGCGATGCGGTACGGACGGCCGTCCAGGGAGAGGGACTTGGTGAGGCCCGTCAGGGCGTGCTTCGTCGCGGTGTACGCGATCGAGTCCGGGCGCGGGGTGTGCGCCGAGATGGAGCCGTTGTTGATGATCCGGCCGCCCTGCGGGTCCTGCTCCTTCATGAGCCGGAAGGCGGCCTGCGCGCACAGGAACGAACCCGTCAGGTTGGTGTCGACTACCTGCCGCCACGCCTCGTACGGAAGGTCCTCCACCGGCACTCCGCCGGGGCCCGGGATGCCCGCGTTGTTGAAGAGCAGGTCCAGCCGCCCCCAGCGCTCCCGCACCGCGCCGAAGAGCGCGCCGACCTCGTCGGGGGACGTGACATCCGCCACTACGGGAAGGGTCTCGCCCCCGGTGAGCGCGGCTGTCCCGGCCAGCTTCTCCATGCGGCGCCCGGCCAGCGCCACCGACCAGCCCGCGTCCGCCAGGGTGCGGGCGACACTGCGGCCGATGCCGGAGCCCGCGCCGGTGACCACTGCTGTCTTCCGAGATGTGTTCATGGGGGCGCAGATTACGACAGGGCCGGCCACGGGCCGGTCCCCGGTGCCGGAGCATGGCCCGGTCCCGCCCGCGCGCGGGCGCGCGTGACCCCGGCTCGCGCAATGCGTCCTTATCACACCCGCCGAGCTGAGAGCATAGGGGTCATGCCGAAGACCTCTGCCCCGGAGCACATACGCACCGGGCTCCCCGCCCCTGCCGTCGCACGCACCACCGGAATCCTGGTCACCCTCGTCCTCGGCGGGCTCACCGCGCTGCCCGCGCTCTCGATGGACATGTATCTCCCCGCGCTGCCGGAGGTCACGGACGCGCTGCACTCGCCCGCCGCCACCGTTCAGCTCACCCTCACCGCCTGCCTGATCGGTATGGCGCTCGGTCAGCTCGTCGTCGGTCCGATGAGCGACAAGTGGGGAAGGCGGCGGCCGCTCCTCATCGGCATGGTCGTGTACGTCGCCGCCACCGCGGTCTGCGCCTTCGCGCCGAGTGTCGAACTGCTCATCGGCTTCCGGCTGTTGCAGGGTCTTGCCGGCTCCGCGGGCATCGTCATCGCACGTGCGGTGGTGCGCGATCTCTACGACGGCCTGGAGATGGCGCGGTTCTTCTCCACGCTGATGCTGATCTCCGGGGTCGCCCCGATCGTCGCCCCGCTCATCGGCGGCCAGATCCTCCAGATCACCGACTGGCGCGGGGTCTTCGTCCTGCTCACCGTGGTCGGCACGCTGCTGACACTCGTGGTCTGGAAGTGGCTGCACGAGACGCTGCCGCCCGAGCGGCGGCACACCGGCGGTGTCGGTCACGCGCTGCGGACGATGCGCACGCTCCTCGCCGACCGGGTCTTCACCGGCTATCTGCTCGCCGGGGGTCTCGCCTTCGGGGCGCTCTTCGCGTACATCTCCGCGTCACCCTTCGTCGTGCAGGACATCTACGGGGCGTCGCCGCAGATGTTCAGCCTGCTCTTCGGGATCAACTCGGTCGGTCTGGTCGCGGTCGGCCAGATCAACGGCAAGCTGCTCGTCGGCCGGGTCAGCCTGGACAAGGCGCTCGGCTTCGGGCTGGCCGTCATCACGCTCGCCGCCACCGCACTGCTGCTGATGACGTCCGGGGTCTTCGGCCACGTCGGCCTCTTCCCGATCGCGGCGGGGCTCTTCGTCCTGATGTCCGCGATGGGCCTGGCCATGCCGAACACCAACGCGCAGGCGCTGATGCGCACCCCGCACGCCGCCGGATCCGCATCGGCGCTGCTCGGCACCTCCACCTTCCTGCTCGGCGCGGTGGCGTCCCCGCTGGTCGGCATGGCGGGCGAGGCGACGGCCGCCCCGATGGCCGTGGTTCAGCTGGTGTGCGGGCTGGGTGCGATGACCTGCTTCCTGGCGCTCTGCCGGCCGTGGCAGCGCAGGGCGCCCTCGGTGGCGGGCACACCGTAGCCACCCGGGCGCGGCGGGGCGCGGCTTCCACCGCCCGACGGGTCCGCACCGAAGCGTCGCAGGTCATGACGGTACGGACGCACGGTTCGAACGACTGACCAAGGGCCACCCGTTCGGCCCCGTGCTGCGAAACCCTTCCCCCTCGTACGCCGTTCTGCTGCCGCAGACAGCGTACGGACGAGGGGGGACGGGGTGGCTCTGGTCGAGTCGGTTGCCGGGTGGGTCCCGCCGTGGCGCGTGACCAACGACGAATTACCCGCGCACTGGGGCGTGGACGACCGCTGGGTGCGCACCCGGACGGGGATCGCGGCCCGCCACCGGAGCGGTCCTGGGGTCTCCACCGGGGACCTGGCGTATGCGGCGGCCCGGCTGCTCCTGGAGCGCGCGGGCCATCCGCGCGTCGACGCTCTCGTCCTGGCCACGGCCACCCCCGACCACCCGTGTCCGGCCACGGCTCCAGCCGTCGCGGCCAGGCTGGGCCTGGGCTCCGTCGCGGCGGTCGACGTGTCGGCGGCGTGCAGTGGCTTCATCTACGGGCTGGCCTGCGCCCAGGGCCTGGTGGCCGCCGGGATCGCCGAGCGCGTCCTGCTGGCCGGCGCCGACACGTACTCCGGCTGGCTCGACCCGGACGACCACAGGTCCGGGGTCGTCTTCGGCGACGGCGCGGGGGCCGCGCTGGTCGCTGCGGGACCCGCCGGAGCCCCCGGGGAACTGCTCGGCTTCGACCTGGGCAGCGACGGCGCCGGACACGACCTGATCACCGTGGCGGGCGGCGGCTCCCGGGCGCGGTCTGCGCGGGAGCCCGCAGGGCCGGGCGACGGCTACCTCCGGATGCGCGGCGGAGCCGTCTACCAGCAGGCCGTCGAGCGGATGACCGCCTCCTGCCGGACCCTCCTCGCCAAGCTGGACTGGGACCCCGGGCAGGTCGACCACTTCGTACCGCACCAGGCCAACGGCCGGATCCTCAGCGCGGTCGCCGAGCGGCTGGGCATCGACCCCGTCCGGTGCGTGACCCACCTGGACCGCGTCGGCAACACCGGCGCCGCTTCCATTCCGCTCGCACTCGCCGACGCGGACGCCAGAGGTGCGCTGCGGACCGGCGACCGCGTGCTGCTGACCGCCTTCGGCGGCGGCCTGACCTGGGGGTCGGCCGCGCTGCGGTGGGGCGGTCCACCCGGGGCCGCACCCGCTTCTGCCGCCTCCGCCGCTTCGGCCTCCGCCTCCGCCCGGTCAGCTGATTCTGCTGCTTCTGACGGCATCCCCGCTTCCCGTACCGCCGCTTTCCGTACCCCTGCTTCCCGTACCACCGCTGCGCGGTCCGCCGCGGCCGCACTCTCCGAGGAGCTCTCATGAGGACACCCGAGATCGCTGTGACCGGACTGGGGATGGTCACCCCGGGCGGCGTCGGTGCGGCCGAGACCTGGGAAGAGGTCCGCGCCGGCCGGCCCACCGCCCGGCGGCTGCCCGAACTGCGCGGCCTGCCGGTCGACTTCGGCTGTCCCGTGGAAGGTGTCGACCTGGACGCAGCGGTCGGCGGACGGAAGACCTGGCGGATGCACCGGTTCGTGAAACTGGCAGTGATCGCCGCCCGGCAGGCTGTCGCCGACGCCGGGCTCGACCCCGCGGGCTGGGACGGCGGCCGGGTGGGGGTCGTCATCGGCGTCGGCGTCGGCGGCGTCTCCGCCCTCACCGACAACGCCCTGCGGCTGGACGCCGAAGGGCCGGGCGCGGTCTCCCCGTTGCTGGTGCCGATGATGATCCCCAACGCGGCCGCGGGCGAGGTCGCCATCGCACTGTCGGCGCACGGGCCGAGTCTGGCGCCCGCCACCGCCTGCGCGTCCGGCGCCACGGCCATCGCCGTCGCCCGTGATCTGCTGGCCTCCGGGCAGTGCGACGTCGTGGTGGCCGGGGGAGCGGAGTCGGTGCTCCAGCCGCTCGTGGTGTCCGGATTCGCGCAGATGGGCGCGGTGTCGAGGCGCTGCGACGACCCGGCGGGGGCGTCCCGGCCGTTCGCCGGGGACCGGGACGGGTTCGTCATCGCCGAGGGCGCGGGGGTGCTGGTCCTGGAGCGGGCCGCCGACGCGGCGGCGCGGGGCCGCCGGGCGCGGGCGCTGCTCGCCGGGGTGGGATCGACCACCGACGCGCACCACCCCACCGCCCCCGACCCGCACGGCCGTTGTGCGCAGGCAGCCGTCGAGGAAGCGCTGCGGGACGCGGGCTGGAGTCCGTACGACGTCGGGCACGTCAACGCGCACGGCACGTCCACCCCGCTCAACGACGCGATGGAGGCCGGCGTGATCGCGCGGGTCTTCCCGCACTGGCCGCCGGTGACCTCGGCCAAGGGCGTCCTGGGACACTCGCTCGCGGCGGCCGGGGCGATCGAGGCCGCGCTGACCGTACTGACCCTGGAGGAGGGCGTCGTCCCGCCGATCGCCAATCTGGACGCCCCCGCCGTCGAGTTCGACCTGAACTGTGTGACCAAGCAGGCGCGCCGCGAGTCCGTGGAGCGGGCCGTCAGCCACTCCTTCGGCTTCGGCGGGCACAACGTGGTGCTGGCCTTCCAGCGCGGAGCGTGAGACATGACATCGGAAACGATGACTGTGGCAACGAAGGCTGTGGCAACGAAGGCTGTGGCAACGAAGGTTGCGGAAACGAAGGCTGTGGAAGCACTGGCTGCGCCTGCCGCTGCCACCACAGCCGAGACCCGGACCGCTGAGTGCGGCTCGGCCGTGCGGGGTGAGCTCGTCCGGGTGCTCTTCGGCCACGACCACCGGGCCGCCCACGGCCCCTGGCGCGCGCTCCTCACCACGGAGCCCTTCCGGCGCAGGTCAGGTCTGGCACCGGACGCGCAACTGCGGCTGGCGTACGGACGGCTGCGCACCCTCAACTCCACGCTGGACAGCGCCTTCCGGCTGGCCGCCGACCCCGTGGCACTGGCCAACATGCACGAGTGGCTCAGCCCGGTCGACACCGCGCTGACCACGGTGGCCGGTATCCACTACAACCTGTTCCTCGGCACCCTGCTGGACCATGACGGCGACGGCGACGTACAGCGGGATCTGTCCGACTTCGCGGATCTGACCCGCGTCGGGACCTTCCTCTGCACCGAACTCGACCACGGCAACGACGCGACGGCACTGGAGACGACCGCCCGCTACGACCGGGCCAGGGACGGATTCCTGCTGCGCACCCCGCACGCGGGCGCCCAGAAGTTCATGCCCAACACCAGTACGGCGGGCGGCCCCAAGAGCGGAGTGGTGGCGGCCCGGCTGCTGGTGGACGGCAGAGACCTCGGCGTCTTCCTGTTCCTGACCGCGCTGACCGGAGTGGAGGGACCGCTGCCCGGCGTACGCGTCCGGCTGCTGCCCCGGCGCATGGGCAGCGTGGTCGACCACTGTCTGACCTCCTTCGACGATGTCCTCGTCCCGCGCGAGGCACTGCTCTCCGGGGCGCAGGGCCGGCTGGACGCGGAAGGCACCTTCAGCAGCGAGGTCGTCAACCGGCGCAGCCGCTTCCTGCTGTCGATCGGCCGGGTCACCGCCGGGAAGCTGAGCATGAGCGCCTCTGCGGTGGGGTCCGCGCGGGCGGCGCTGGCGGTGGCGGTGCGCCATGGCTCGCACCGGCTGATCGGCGGGGTACGGACGCCCGAGCGGGTGCCCGTCATGGCGCACCGCAGCCACTACGCCCCCCTCGCGGGCGCGCTGGCCACGGCGTACGCGATGACGTTGCTGCACCGCACGGTCCTGCGTACCTGGACGGAGCAGGACCGGCCGGAGCGCGACCGGCCGGAGCGCGACCGGCCGGAGCGCGACCGGCCGGACGGGGCCGGCCGGGCCGAGGCCGAGCGGCTGGTCGCCGTCGCCAAGGCGTGGATCACCTGGGAGGCGCGCGCTGTCATCACCGAGTGCCGCGAACGGTGCGGCGCCCAGGGGCTGTTGGAGAACAACGGCCTCGCCGCGCTGGTGACCGGCATCGAGGGCGCGATCACCGCCGAGGGCGACAACCTCGCCATCCACGCCAAGGCGGCGGCCGGGATGGTGTCGGGCCACCGTCCGCCACGCCCGCCCGCCGACCCGGCCGGCCGTGAACTGACCGATCCGGTGTTCCTCCGGGAGTTGCTCGCCGCCGTCGAGTGCGTCGAGTTCGACCGGGCCCGCGCCGGGATGGCCGAGGCAGCCCCGGGGGACGCGCTCGGCCGGTGGAACGCGGGGGCGACCGCAGCGCTGCGGGCTGCCACCGCGCACGCCCAGCTCCGGGCCGCCGAGGCCGTGGCGGCGGCCACGGACGCGCTGCCCCCGGGCTCCGCCGCCGCGGAGCTACTGCACACCCTGGGCCGGCTGTTCGCCCTGGAGCGCATCGCGCCCCGGAGCGGTGATCTGCTGAACGAGGGTTACGTCGAGGGCCGGCACGTCGCCGCGATCCCGGCCGAGACCGACCGGCTGGCTGCCCGGATCGCCGGGCAGGCGCAGGTCCTGACCGGGGCGTTCGACCTGCCGGCCGAGTGGCTGGCGGATGTGCCGGTCGCGGGCGCCGGGTACGCGTCGGCGTACGACGACCCCGAGGGGCCCTGGCACCGTCCGGCCGGGGACGCGCGGCGGTGAACCGGCTTCTGCTGCGCACGGTTCTGGTCGCGTACTGGGGCACGGTCCACGTGCTGTCCCGTTTCTGCCGTTAGACCCTGGCCGGTCGATCTCGGTGGGCCCGGCACTGCTTCCGATGCGGCGTCCAGTACGGGCCCGGCACCGCTTCCGGTACGGCTTCCGGTACGGGGTCGGTCACGGCTTCCGATCCAACGTCCGGCACCGGTCGCCGTGGGGTGAAAAAACCTTCCCTCACCGCGTAACCGGAAGATCGTCCAACCGTTGGACCGATGTCCATGAGATGCGTTTCATCCGTATTCAGCACGTTTTATAGGTTTGTTCTGTAGGCCCGTTCAGTGGGTCTGTCCGCTTTGCGCGAAGGGGAATGTCATGTCCGAGCTGCACCCGACCCTTGTCGACGTCCTGACCAACACCTTCAAGGTCCCCGCCGTCGAACTCCGCCCCGAGGCCACCATGGACGACCTGGAGATGGATTCCCTCGCCGTCGCGGAGCTCGGGGTCATCGTCAAGGAGACCCTGGGTGTCGACGCCGACTCCGACTCCGCCTACAAGGGCGCCACGCTCGGCCGGATCAGCGCGTTCCTGACCGAATCTGCCACGGCCGGCGCCCGATGACGCTGCCGCCGGTCGCCGTCACCGGCCTGGGCATGATCACCCCGGCCGGCAACGACACGGAATCGACCTGGCGGGGTGTGTGCACGGGCCGCTCCACGGCCCGCACCGTTCCCGAACTGGACGGCTGCGCCATCGACTTCGCCTGCCAGGTCACCGGAATCGATCTGGCGGACGCCGTCGGCGGCCGGGCCGTCTACCGCATGGGCCGCTACGTCAGGTTCGCGGTGCTCGCCGCCGAGGAGGCCGTCGCCGACGCCGGACTCTCCCCGGCCGGCTGGGACGGCACCCGGGTCGCCGTCGTCATCGGGACCAGCAGCGCGGGCTCGACCGGGCTGTACGAGCAGTCGGTCGCCCTGGAGCGCCGGGGCCCCGAGGCGATCTCGCCCCTGGGCACCCTGCTCACCGTCCCCAACATGGCGGCCGCCGAGGTCGCCATCCGGCTGCGGACGACCGGGCCGAGCCTGGCACCCTGCACGGCCTGCTCGTCCGGCGCCACCGCACTCTCGGTGGCCCGCGACCTGCTGGTCACCGGGCAGTGCGACATCGCCGTCGCGGGCGCCACCGAATCGATCATCGACCGGCTGGCCCTGACCGGGTTCGCACGGTCGGGGGCCGGCGCGGTGCGGGCCGGGGAGCAACCCCCGGCCATCTGCCGCCCGTTCGCCGCCGACCGGCGCGGTGTCGTGATGGGGGAGGGCGCCGCCGTCATGGTCCTGGAACGCGAGGCCGACGCCCTGGCCCGGAACGTCGCCCCGCGTGCCCTGCTGGCCGGAACCGGTGCCACCACCGACGCGTACCACCCGACCAGCCCCCGGCCCGACGGCTCCGTCGCCGCGGCCGCGGTGGACGCGGCGCTGCGCGACGCGGGCTGGTGTGCGGCGGACGTCGGCCATGTCAACGCCCACGGCACATCGACCCTGCTCAACGACGCCACCGAGGCCGGGCTGATCGCCCGCGCCTATCCGCACCGGCCCCCGGTGACCGCGCCCAAGGGTGTGCTCGGTCACTGCATGGGCGCGGCGGGCGCCATCGAGGCCGGGCTGACCGTCCTCACCCTCCAGCACGGGCTCGTACCGCCGATCGCCAACCTGACCGCCCCCGCACCGGAGTTCGACATCGACTGCGTGACCAAACAGCCCCGCCGGGTACGGGTGTCGCGCGCGGTCAGCCACTCCTTCGGCTTCGGCGGGCACAACGCCGTGCTCGCCTTCCAGCACGCCTGACGGGTCTCAGCAGGCCCTTTGTGCGGTGCCGGTCCGCGCCGACGCGGGCCGGTACTGTGCGAGCGCGAGCCGGTACGACGCGATCCGCCGCCGGTCCGGGGTCCGGATCCGGTTCCCGGCAGACTCTTGACACGTGCTGAGCGCACCCGCATCCTTTCGCCAGAAAACGCAACGGCGTTGCGTTTTCCGCAACGGAACGGACAACGGACGACGCAGGCGAAGGAGGTCGCTCCCATGGTGGAACGCGGCGCCGACCCCAGTACCACCCCGCCCGACGCCAGGCCCCAGACGGCCGGCGTCCTGCAGACGGTGGACCGCGCCCTGCTCGTCCTGCTGACGTTCACGGAGCAGCGCCCCGAGTGGGGCGTCAGCGAGCTGGCCCGCCACCACGGCTGGGACAAGGCGGTCGTCCAGCGGCTGCTGACGACGCTGACGGCCCGCACCTTCCTGATCTGCGACCACACCAGCCGTCGCTACCGCCCCGGCCCCGCTCTCTCCCGGCTCGCCAGGGTCAGTGAACACAGTGGCGTGTTCTCGTCGCTGGCCCGTCCGGTCCTCGCCCGTCTGCTCCGCGAGACCGGTGAGAGCATCGTGCTCAACGTCCCGCACGGCGGCAGCTACCGCTGCGAGGCCGCGGTCGACGGCACCGGTCCGGTCCGCTACACCGCGATCATCGGCGCGGTCATCCCCGGCCACGCCGGAGCCTCCGGGCACACGATCTTCGCGTACCACCCCGAACGCGAGGTCCGGCAGATGTTCGGGCCGACGGGGCTGACCCGCTTCAACGACCGCACCATCACCGACCTCGACACCCTGCTCTCCTGCTACGAGCGGGTCAGGGCCGACGGCCACTGCATCAGCCACGGCGAGTACGACGAAGCCGTGACCGCGGTCTCGGCCCCCGTCTTCCAGGGCGACGGGGTCGCCGCCTCCCTCACGGCCATCGGCCCCTCCCACCGGGTGGACCGGGCGACCGGAACCCTGGTCGCTCTGGTACGCGCCGGGGCGGCGGAGATCACCGCCGCACTGGGCGGCTGAACCGGCACCCCGGACACCCGCCCGCCCTTCGCACCGCGCCCAGCCTGAACCGCGACCACACCCGTAACCGCAGTCGCACCACACCCCACCCCACCCGCAGTCCCGCTCACCCGCGATCCGCCCGCGTCCCCGGCGTGCCGCGTGCTGCCCCCGCACGCCCCGTACGCCCCGCCGGAAGGCATCGCTCCGCCCGCCCCTGCCCGTGCTCACCGAAGGAGGTGCCCCCGTGGCGCACCCCGTCCCGGCTCCGCCCCGCGTTCCGCCGCTGACCGGCCCCGACGAAGAACCCGCGCACCCGCGCGTCCTGGAACCCCTCCTGCTGGTGGTCCTGGTGGCGCTCTCCGCCGTCGGCGCCGTCATCGGGATCGACCTGGTCGCCAAGCTGGGCATCTCCGCCAACACCTCGGTCGTCGGCGCGCTCGTCGCCATGCTGATCGGCCGCATCCCGCTGAACTTCCTGCGCCGGATGCGCTCGGTCCACCGCCAGAACCTCGCCCAGAGCGCCATCTCCGCCGCCACCTTCGCGTCCGCCAACGCACTGCTCACGTCGGTCGCCGTGCCGTACGTCTTCGGCCGCGAGGACCTGGTCTGGCCGATGCTGGCCGGGGCGTTCATCGGGCTCGTCGTGGACGCCTGGGTCCTCTACCGCGCCTTCGGCTCCCGGCTGCTGCCCGCCGACGCGGCCTGGCCGCCCGGCACCGCCGCCGCCGAGACCATCAAGGCGGGCGACCGGGGAGGCCGCCGGGCCCTGATCCTCGCCGGGGGAACCGTCGTCGGCCTCGCCGGAACGCTCTTCAGCCTGCCCCTCTCCGCGGCGGGTGTGGCGTTCCTCGGCAACGTCTGGGCACTGATGATGTTCGGCATCGGACTGCTGCTGCGCCAGTACAGCCCCGACCTGTTCCACACCGACATCGGCGCCGGGTTCATCCCGCACGGCATGATGGTCGGTGCCGGAATCGTCGCCCTGGGCCAGGCCGTCCACCTGCTCATCGGCCGCCGTGAACGCACACGCCGGCCGGCCCCCGTGGTCGCCTCCGCCGCGCCTCCCGCCGACCCGGCCACCGCGTACACCGTCGACGAGCGCGGGCTGCGGAGCGCGCTGATCCGCGGCTACGTCCTGTTCACCGCGGGCGCCGCCGTCCTCGCCGTGCGCGGCGGACTGATCGGCGACATGAGCGTCCCCGGCCTCATCGGATGGGTGCTGTTCGCGGCGTTCGCCGCCCTGGTCCACGAGCTGATCGTCGGCCTCGCGGCCATGCAGTCCGGCTGGTTCCCGTCCTTCGCCGTCACCCTGATCTTCCTGATCCTCGGTCTGGCGATCGGTATCCCCTCCGTACCGCTGGCCCTGCTCATCGGGTATGTGTCCGCCACCGGGCCGGCCTTCGCGGACATGGGCTACGACCTCAAGGCGGGCTGGCTGCTGCGCCGCGACCACCGGCCCTGGGACCCGTACGAACGCGAAGGCCGCCGCCAGCAGTTCCTGGCCGCCCTCATCGGCTTCGCCGTCGCACTCGTCGTGGTCGCCGTGGTCTGGCGCTCCTACTTCGGGCAGGGGCTGATCCCGCCCGTCGCCAAGGTCTACGCCGACACCCTGCGCAGCGGACTCGGCGACCCCCACACGGTGCGCACCATGCTGATCTGGGCCGTCCCCGGAGCCCTGATCCAGTTTCTCGGCGGCACCCGCAGGCAGATGGGCGTCATGCTCGCCACCGGCCTGCTGATCCTCACTCCGCAGGCGTGCTGGCTGGTCCTCGGCGCCCTCGTCGTCCGGGTCGGCTACCGCAGGCTGCGCGGCCCGGCCGCCGACGAGGAGCTCAACCTGGTCGGCGCGGGGCTGATCGCGGGCAGCTCACTCGGCGACTCCGCCCAGATCCTCAAGACGTGATGCCCCTGCCCCGGCAAGAGCTGAGCAGGACGTGACGGCCCCGCCCCCGGCCGTCGCCAGACCACCCCCGGCACGGACCCCGGCCCACCGGCCCGCGCCACCGAACCATCAGCACGGCAAGGAGAACCTCCCATGGACATGTACAGCAGGCTCGAACCGCGTCCCGAGTACCTCAGCTTCGAACTCGCCCTGGCGGCCCGCAAGCTCGTCGAGGACGTCATGCTCGTCAAGCCGGGGGAGGACGTCGTCCTCACAGGCGACACCAGCAGCGACCGCCGGGTCGTCGAAGCCACCGCGCAGGCGGTCGCCGCCGCCGGGGCGCACCCCGTCATCGTCTGGTACGAGACGATGCCCGGCTCCTCGATGGAGCCGCCCCGGCCGGTCGCCGGTGCGATATCCGACGCCGATGTGTGGATCGAGTTCGCCGTCTCGTACGTGATGCACTCCCACGCGTTCCGCGCCGCCATGGCCAACGGCTGCCGCTACACCAACCTCACCGCGATGGACGTCCAGATGCTGGTCGCCACCGTCGGCCGGCCCGACTTCCCGGGCGTCATCCGCCTCGGCAAGGCGCTCGTCGCCCTCCTGGAGGCGGCCGACGAGGTCCGTATCACCTCGGCCAACGGCACCGACCTGGTCGGCCGCAACGGTGACCGGCCCATCAACCTGCGGGGCAAGCCCGCCGAGAAGCCCGGCGAGACCGTCATGCTCTCCGGCCAGATCTCCTGGAACCCCCTGGAGGAGACCCAGGACGGGGTCCTCGTCTTCGACGGCGCCCTGTGGCCGCCGGACGAGATCGGGCTGCTGCGCTCTCCCGTCCGCTGCACCGTGGAGAAGGGTGTCGTCACCAAGATCGAGGGCGGCGCCGACGCGGATGTCTTCCGCAGCTGGATGGAGTCCTTCGACGACCCCAACATGTTCCGCGTCGCGCACTGGTCGCTCGGCTTCAACCCCGGTGTGCCGGCGCCCACGGGCCGCATCGTGGAGGACGAGCGGGTCTTCGGCTGCGTCGAGCTGGGCATCGGCACCAAGGGCGCCTGGATCGGCGGCGAGCCCTGGGTGGCCGCCGCGCACACCGACGGCAGTGTCCTCGGCCCGTCCATCTACCTGGACGGTGTGGCGATCGAGGAGAACGGGCGCTACGTGCACCCGGAGCTCGTCCGGATCTGCCGCGACCTCGGGGTCGCCGGCTACTGAACGGCTGCTGAAGTCAGCGGGACGGGGGGCGGGGAGCGTGCGGGGCAATGGCTCCGCACCGCCGCCCGCCCCACCGCCATCCGTCCGTCCGTCCGTCCGTTCCACCGTCATACGTCCGCCAGTCCGCCCGGGATCCGCGAAGGAGCGCTCCCCATGTCCACCCCCGCACCACCCCACTCCGACGACCACGCCTCCTACCGCCACGACGGTCTGGTCTGCACCGACCACACCATCGGCGTGCCGCTCGACCACCGGGACCCCGACGGGCCGTCCATCACGCTCTTCGCCCGGGAAGTCGTCGCCGAGGACCGCGAGGACAGTGAACTGCCCAGGCTGCTCTGGCTCCAGGGAGGTCCGGGCGGCCGTGCCGAACGCCCCAACGCCGCAGGCGCCTGGCTGCGCCGCGCCCTGCGCGACTACCGCGTCGTCCTCATGGACCAGCGCGGCACCGGCCGCTCCACCCCCGCCGACCGGCGCACCCTCGCCCGGTTCGGTACGGACGCCGGGGCCGCCGCCGCGTACCTCGGGCACTTCCGCGCCGACTCGATCGTCCGCGACGCCGAACTGCTGCGCCGCCGCCTCCAGGGCGACCGGCCGTGGAGCGTACTGGGCCAGAGCTTCGGGGGCTTCTCCACCCTGACGTACCTCAGCCTCGCCCCCGAAGGGCTCACCCGGGCCTACATCACCGGCGGACTGCCCACCCTCACCGGCCACGCCGACGACGTGTACCGGGCCGCCTACGCCCGCACCCTGGCCCACAACGAGCGCTACTTCGCCCGCTACCCGGCCGACCAGCGCATCGCCGACGCGGTGGCCGGGCACCTGGCGGAGCACGACGTCCGGATGCCCAGCGGCGAACGCCTCACCGTCCGGCGCTTCCAGACCCTCGGCATCGGCTTCGGGACCTCCGCCAAGTTCGACTCGCTCCACTACCTCCTGGAGACCGCCTTCACGGAGGGCGCCCACGGCCCCGAGCTCACCGACACGTTCCTGCGCGGGGCCGACGCCACCGTCTCCTTCACGGAACGGCCGTTGTACGCCGTACTCCACGAGCCGATCTACGCGCAGGGCGGCCGCCCCACGGACTGGTCGGCGCACCGCGTCCGCCGGGAGTTCCCCGCGTTCGACGCGGTCCCAGGGGCTCCAGTGCGGTTCACCGGCGAGATGGTCTATCCGTGGCAGTTCGACGAGGACCCGGCGCTCGTCCCGCTGCGCGGCGCCGCCGAAGCGCTGGCCGCGCGCACCGACTGGCCGGCTCTCTACGACCTGGACAGGCTCGCCGCCAACGAGGTCCCGGTCGTCGCGGCCGTCTACCACGACGACATGTACGTGGACCGGGAGCAGGCTCTCGCCACCGCGGGCGCCGTCCGCGGACTGCGGACCTGGGTCACCGACGCGTACGCGCACGACGGGGTGCGCGCCGACGCCGCGGTCCTGGACCGGCTGATCGCCATGGCCGACGGCGAGATCTGAACCCGCCGGACGCTCGGGCCCCGGCCAGGCCTGCGAGCCCGGCACGATCCAGACGAAAGGCCCTACACTCCTTCGGTGAACGACTCCCTCCGCACCGCCGAAGCCCTGCGCACCGCCCTGGCCGGGCTCCTCGACGGACTGCCGCCCAAACAGGCCGCCCAGGCCGTCGAGCGGCTGATCGCCAACTACCGGGGGACCATCCCCACCGGTACCCCGCTCCTGCGTGACCGCTCGGACGTCGCCGCGTACGCCGCGTACCGGATGCCCGCCACGTTCGAAGCGGTACGGGCGGCACTCGACGCGTTCCGTGCCGCGGTGCCCGGGTGGGTGCCCTCCCGGCACACCGACATCGGCGGCGGCACCGGTGCGGCGACCTGGGCGGTGGCGGGGGCCTGGGACGACGACCCGGACGGACGGGGCGGGGCGGACGGCCCGGGGACCCGGCGCACCACCGTGCTGGACTGGGCGGAGCCCGCGCTGGTGCTCGGCCGTGAACTCGCCGCGCAGTCCGGCTCATCCGCGCTGCGCGCCGCCGAGTGGCAGCGCTCTCGTATCGGACCGGGGCTCACCCTGGAGAGCACTGATCTGGTGACGGTCTCGTACGTCCTGGGAGAGCTGACCGAGGCCGGCCGCACCGCCGTGGTGGACGCCGCCGCGCAGGCCGCCCAGGCGGTCGTCGTGGTCGAACCCGGCACACCCGACGGCTATCTGCGGATCATGGCGGCCCGGGACCGGCTGACCGCCGCCGGCCTGCGGACAGCCGCCCCCTGCCCGCACAGCGACGCCTGCCCCATCGAGCGCGGTACCGACTGGTGCCACTTCTCGGCCCGGGTGAGCAGGTCGTCACTGCACCGGCAGGTCAAGGGCGGCTCACTCGCCTACGAGGACGAGAAGTTCAGCTATGTCGCCGCGTTCCGGGGAGAGGTGGCGACGGTCCCGGCCCGGGTCGTACGCAAACCCCAGATCCGCAAGGGCCTGGTCCAGCTGGAACTGTGCACGGCCCCGGGCGGACTTACCCGCGAGACCGTCTCCAAGCGCCACGGCGAGCTCTACCGCGCGGCCCGGGACACCGCGTGGGGCGACGCATGGCCGCCGCCCCACGTCGAAGGGCCGCCCGCGCCCGGGCAGTGAATCGGACACCTCCTGCGACCGGCCTCTGCTTGCCGTCCAGCACGGGTACGACGTGCTGGACGAGGACCGGGCGCCCGGTCGGACAGCGGGTCAGTGGCCGCCACTGGGCATGTCGCAGCCGGGGTGATCGGGGTAGCCGCCGAAGGCGTGTGCCTGGGTGGCATCGCGGCTCATGGTGACCTCCACACACAGCGGGGAGGCGTTGACCTCGATGAGGAAACCGACCCCGGTAGGACCCAGCTCGTGCGACTCCACCGTGTCGGCGGGGTAGCCAAGTCCGGTGAGCGCGCTACGGGTGCTCGCCGGGGTGAAGTCGCCGCTCTTGCGCAGCGGTTCGAGCACCTTCTCGATACGGCCGACGGCCGCGATTCCGTCGCATCGGCTCTGCCTGCCGTCAGCAGGGCCAGCGCCGCCAGCGGCAGGATCCCGCGCTGGACCTTCATCGTCCTGATCAACGTCATGTACCGATCATCGGCTGTGCCCCCGCGGCGGTCGTGAGTTCTCCTACTCAAGTCGGGGGATGTGCCGACCGGCACGATGCCGGAGACCGGCACCGGGCGACTCACGATGAGCGTGATCCGGCGCCGGTCAGGCTGATGCCCGGGACACTGTTCAGCCCTCGCCGCCCTCGTCGAACCGTGCCAGCCGGACCGTGACGTCGTCGACGAGCCGGGCCAGGAGCCGGGCGAGGTCGTCCCGGTCCTGCTGTGGCCAGTCGGTGAGTGCTTCGGCGAACCAGGCCAGCAGCGAGGTCACATACCGGTTGGCACCCTCCGCACCTGCCTCGGTGGGTTCGATGAGGCTCGCTCGGCGGTCGTGCGGGTCGGCGACACGTCGTACGAGACCGCGTTTCTCCAGGGCCTGGACCTGGCGGGTGACGTGCGGGCCCACGACCTGCATGCGGTCGGCGATTTCGCCGATCCGTAGTGGCCTGTCGGCTGTGCGGAGAGACAGCAGCACACCCATGGCGGGGCGGTCGAGGGTGAGGCCGGCCGCCTCGGTGGCGCGTTCGACGAGCCGGCCCCTGGTAACAGCGGCACTGAACTGGATGATCCGGGGCAGCACCGCGAGCAGGTCGGGGGGCGGCGGATTCTCCGATACGGGCGACCCGGGGGACTCGTGGGTCACGGCACCTCCATTTGCATACCTGAGTTAGGTATCTATATTGTAGGGGAGTGGCCTCCGCCATTACGGCGCTGCACGACCTCCATAAGGATACCTAAGGTACGTATCTTTGTCCCATGCGGTGCGTACCCCTTCATGCCGGGCATGTCCCGGAGGAAAGGTGAGAGCAATGAACCACGCATCCCGACCCGCCCGCCGCGTACTGATCTCCGGAGCGAGCATCGCGGGCCCCGCCCTCGCGCACTGGCTCGACCGGTACGGCTTCGAGGTGACCGTCGTCGAGAAGGCCCCCGCCGTGCGAGGGGGCGGATACGCGATCGACATACGCGGTACGGCCCGCGAAGTAGCTGACCGGATGGGCATGTTGCCGCGCCTCCGCGAGGCGCACGTGCACAGCCGGCGGATCACTTTCGTGGACGCGGCCGGCGAGACGATCGGCTCGCTGCCGCCCGAGCAGGCGACCGGCGGAGAGGCGGGACTCGACCTCGAAGTCCGGCGCGGTGACCTGGCCGACGCGCTCTGCACGCCGTTGCTGGAGCGGATCGAGTTCCTCTTCGGTGACTCGATCGCCGCGCTGGACGACGACGGAGAGGCCGTGCACGTCGTCTTCGACAGCGGCACTCGCCGCACCTTCGACCTGGTGATCGGTGCGGACGGACTGCACTCGAACACCCGCCGCCTGGTCTTCGGCCCTGAAGAGTCCTTCCACCGCTATCTCGGTCATATCTTTGCCGGCTTCACGCTCCCGAACGAGTTCGGGCTGGCGCATGAGGCGGCCATCTGGAACGTGCCGGGACGAGGCGCGGTCCTCTATGCCCACGAGCCGTCCGACGGTGTGCACGGCTTCCTCACCTTCACCCGCGAGGTCCCGCCCTTCGACGCCTTCCGCGATCCGCGGGCCCAGCGCGACCTGGTCGCGGCGCACTTCCCCGAGCGGGTCTGGCACCTGCCGCGTCTGGTGGAGGCGATGCGTGAGGCCGACGACCTCTTCTTCGACGTCGTGAGCCAGATCCACATGCCCATGTGGTCCCGCGGTCGCGTCGCGCTGGCGGGCGACGCCGCGCACGCGACCTCGTTCCTCTCCGGTCAGGGATCGAGCGTCTCGCTGGTCGGCGCGTACGTCCTGGCGGGCGAATTGGCCACGCACGCGGATCATGGCGACGCTTTCGCCGCCTACGAGCGCCGGATGCGGCCTTTCGCGGAACGCAACCAGGCACTGGCCACCGAGGGCGGCACTGTGGTGACGCCGACGACGCAGGAACAGCTCGACGCCCGCAACGCCGTGGTGCGTGACCCGCGGGCGGGGAGGGTGACGGCGAGGGCCGAAGAAGGGCGCGCGGCGCACTCGGGGCTGGTGCTGCCCGACTATGCGGCGGCCGTCTGAGACGGAGTATCGAGCCGCGCGGACGGCGGTGAACCGCGCCTCACCGGCCGGAAGCCCAAGTGCGTTCGTACGAGGGCTTCCGGCCGGCCCGGAAGGGGCACCCCGGAGTCACGATCACGCCGGGTCGGTCACGCCCCGGCTACGAACGCAGCTCCTGCGTACAGCACTTGACGCTGCCGCCGCCCTTGAACAGCTCGCTCAGATCCATGCCGAGCGGTTCGAAACCACGGTCCCGCAGTGGTGCGTAGAGGCCGACTGCGGCCTGCGGCAGCAGTACATGGCGGCCGTCGCTCACCGCGTTGAGCCCCAGCGCCGCGGCGTCCTCCGGGGCCGCGATCAGCGCGTCGGGGAAGAGCCTGGCCAGGACGGAGCGGCTGCCGGGCGAGAAGGCATCCGGGTAGTACATGATCTCGTCCGCCGAGTCGTCCAGGACGGTCAGCGCCGTATCGAGGTGGTAGTAGCGGGGGTCGACCAGGTCGAGGCCGATCACCGGGCGGCCGAAGAACTCCTGCGCCTCGTCGTGCGAGAGCGGGCTGGAGCGGAAGCCCCGCCCGGCCAGGATGTACGAGGAGGTGGCGGCGAAGTCGCCCTCGCCCTCGTTGACGTGGGCGGGCCGGTGGATCCCGGTGAAGCCGTGCGCGCGGAACCACTCCAGATGCGCTTCGGCCTCCTCGGCGCGCTCCGCGTGGGCGAAGCGGGCGCCGAGCACGCGCCCGTCGATCACCGTCGCGCCGTTGGCCGCGAAGACCATGTCGGGCAGGCCGGGCCGGGGTTCCAGGATCTCGACCGTGTGGCCGAGCGCGCGGTAGCGGTCGCGCAGGTCCTCCCACTGGGCGAGGGCCAGGGGCAGTTCGACCGGTTTCGAAGGGTCCATCCACGGGTTGATGGAGTACGTCACCCTGAAGTGTGCCGGTGGGCACATCAGATAGCGCCGGGTTCTGGCGTCACGAGGCAATGAGGGCTCCTCACGGCGGACATGGGCTGCGGGTGTGCAGCCGGTTGCTTGCCATGGTCCGCCCTGCGGGGCCCGCGCGATGTGCACCGATCGGGTGGTTCACCCACCGTGGCCGAACGCCCGCACAGCATCGGTACGGAAGCGCCACATCACGGGGATACCGAGACGACACGTATCGGATCCGCCGATGTTAGATTCCCCTCCATGGCCGACTCCCCGTCCCCCGCAGCGAAGCCGCCCGCCGGACGCCGGTCCGGCGCGCGGCAGCCCGGAACCCAGCCCCCGGCGCGGCCCGCCAGGGCGCCGGACGTCAGCCGCCGCAGCGAACGCTCACGCCGGGCCATCCTCGACGCGGCCCTCGCGCTGGTCTCGGAGACCGGCTACGACAAGCTGACCATCGAGGCCATCGCCGCCCGCGCCGGAGTGGGGAAGCAGACGATCTACCGCTGGTGGCCCTCGAAGGCGGCCGTCCTCCTCGACGCGTCCATCGCCCTCGCCGGGGACGCCGAGACCGAGGGCGACTGGAGCGGCTTCCCCGACACCGGGGATCTCGCCGCCGACCTCAAGCATGTGCTGCGGCTCACCGTCGACCAGTTCAACGACGAGAAGTACGACGCCCCCACCCGCGCCCTGACAGCGGCCGGGGCCACCGATCCGGAACTCGGCAGGCGCTTCACCCGCGAGCTGCTCGAACCTGCCCTCGGGCTGTACGAGGAGCGGCTGCGGTCCGCCGTCGCGGCCGGACAGGTCGGCGCGGACGTGGACATCCGGATCGCCGTGGAGATGCTGGTCGGGCCGCTCACCCATCGATGGCTCCAGCGCACCAACCCGCTCACCCACGCCTTCGCCGACACCTGTGTGGACCAGGTGCTCCGCGGTATCGGGGCCCGCCCGGACGGTGGCTGAACCACCCCGGCCGATAAGTGTGGTCACCCGGGGCGCAGGATGGTGGCAGCATGGAGGGTCCGTGGAGTATGCAGCGGCAGCGGTGAGGTGAGGGGATAGATGGGAACAGAGTTCGGCCGAGACCGTGGCCCGGCGAGCAGGATGACCCAGTGGCTGCGCCGCCGCCCCAGACAATCCCCTGACAACAACCTCGTCCGCGAGAAGCTCTTCCTCGCCGCCGCCGAAGCCGGGCTGCCCCTCTCGCCCGCCGCCCACCCCGTCGGGTACCGGTGCTCCTGCGACCGCGTGGGCTGTCCCACCCCGGCCAGGCACCCTCTCTCCTTCGCCTGGCAGACGCAGTCCACGACCGACCGCGCCCAGGTCGAGCGCTGGGTCCGCAACCAGCCCGAGGCCAACTTCATCACCGCGACCGGCATGGTCCTCGACGTCCTCGACGTGCCGCTCGACGCCGGGCGCAGCGCGCTGGAGCGGCTGCTCGCCGAGGGAATCCAGGTGGGACCCGTCGCCCAGTCGGGTATCGACCGGATGCTCTTCTTCACCGCCACCCGCGGTACGCCCGAGGACGAGGACGAGTGGTGGCCGTGCGAGCTGGACTGCCACCCCGAGACGATGGACGAGCACCCGGGGCTGCGCTGGCACTGCCGCGGCAGCTATGTGCTCGTACCGCCCGCCCGGCTGCCCGGTGAGGCGAGCGTGGACTGGGTGCGCGGACTGGAACATCCGCTGCCCGACCCGCTGACCCTGCTGGAGACGCTCACCGATGCCTGTGCGCGCCATGCCGACGGTGACCAGGACGCCCACGCGGTGGCGTGGCCACTCGGCCGCTGATCCGCAGCGCGCCCGGCCTGATGCGGACGGCGCCGAGCCTGAGCCGCACCGTGCCCGGCCCGCTGCGAGGCGGGCCGGACCCGTAAAGGTGCCGCACCCATACGACGTGCCGGACCCATGAACCGTGCCGGACCCGCTGAACGTGCCCGGCCCGTGCCCGGCGTGACGAGCCCTACGAGCCCTTCGCCGCCGTCAGCCCGGCCAGCCGGTTGAGGATCGTGACCTGTCCCTTCGCGGGGACCAGCGCCACCTGGCTGGAGATGCGCTCCTTGGTGATGGTGCTCGTCGCGTCACCGGTCATCAGCGCCTTCACATCCGCGGGCACCGACAGATGCAGCCCCTTCGCGGCGGTCTGCTGCTCGTAGTGCCGGGTGGAGAAGAAGACCAGCGCGCCGCCGCCCCGGATGGCCAGCCCCAGCGGCCGGTAGTCGCCGTCGGTGAGCGACCGGTCGACGTACTGCGTGGAGAGCCCCGGCAGATTCGCGTTCTTCGCCCGCGTCTCGCGCCAGACGGTGGTGTCGTTGCCGGGGGCGAAGTGGTCCGGGCTGCCGTTCTTCAGATACCCGGCGTACTCACCGCTGAGCTTCTCCGGAGCCACCGCGAGCGAGGGGTCGGCCGGTTCGGCGGGCTGCGCCCAGCCGTCCTTGTCCGTGGCGAAGTCGGGGATCGCCGACGGGCGGAGGACCGAGAGATAGGCGGCCTTCCACGGCTGGCCGGCCGCGTCCCGTACGAACACCACCAGCCAGCGGGTGTCCAGCCTGCCGCCGCCGTCCTGGTCCCGGTTGGAGTCCGTGTCGGCGACGAACCACCGCGGCCACCCGGCCTTCTTCGGGATGACGAACTTCGCGTCGGTGAGCTGAAGATCCGAGTGCTGTGCGTTGCCGGCCGGAGTGGTGACGTGCCGCGCCTTCAGCCCCGCCTGGTTGATGGCCCCGAGCGGACCGGTGACCCGGCCCTCGTCGAGAGCCGGGTCGTACGCCTTGTCCGCCTTGTTGTACGCGACGGTGAAAGCGGCGAGCGCCCGTGCCGCCTCAGCCTTCGTCGCTGACGGTACGACCTCCAGCTCGCCGTGCACCGTCATGCACCCGCTCGCCGTCAGCGACATCGCCGCCGTCGTCGCCAGCCCCGCCGTCAGCCGCCCCAGCCTGCCCATGAGTTGCCTTCTGCTCCTGCGATCCCGCTGCCTTCGAGGACGTGGTGAACCCTACCGGGGCGAAGAAGAACACGAGCGTGGGGACCAGGTACAGCGCCCATACCGTTGCCTGGAGCACCGTCGGGTCGGGCTGGAAGTTGAACACGCCCTTCAGGAGCGTCCCGTACCAGCTGTCCGGCGGGACGGCCGAGCTGATGTCGAACGCCAGACTCTGCAGACCGGGGACGAAGCCGGCCTCCTGCAGGTCGTGGAAGCCGTACGCCAGCACACCCGCGGCCACGACCACCAGCATCCCGCCGGTCCAGGTGAAGAACTTCGACAGGTTGATACGGACCGCGCCCCGGTAGAAGAGCCACCCGAGTACGACGGCGCTGAGGATGCCGAGCAGGGCGCCGATCATCGGCCCCTGGGCGCCGTCGGTCGAGGTGTGCACCGAGGACCAGATGAACAGCGCGGTCTCCAGGCCCTCCCGGCCCACGGCCAGGAACGCCGTCGCGACCAGCGCGCCCGTCCCCATCTGCAGCGCGGTGTCGAGCTTGCCGTGGAGTTCGGTCCTGAGATGCCGGGCGGTGCGCCGCATCCAGAAGACCATCCAGGTCACCAGGACCACGGCGACGATCGACAGTGAACCGCCGAGCGCCTCCTGGGCCTTGAACGTCAGCTCCTGCGAGCCGAATTCGAGCGCGAAGCCGAAGGCGAGCGACACCAGGACCGCGGTGGAGATACCGATCCACACCGGGCGCAGCGCGTCACGCCGCCCGGTCTTGACCAGATAGGCGATGAGGATGCACACGACCAGGCTCGCTTCGAGCCCCTCGCGCAGACCGATCAGATAGTTGCCGAACACGTCGGGTCCTTTCTGGTTGCAGGAACCGGATTACGAGAACGACGGAAAGTGGACAGAGGGGGAAAGGGCGGAGAGGGGCAGGAGCGGTACGTCAGGTGAAGAGCGCACGGCCCCACCAGTCGCTCTTGTCACGGACACCCGGCGGGACGGCGAAGTGCGCCGAACCCACGTGCTGGATGTACTCGTTGAGCGCGTCATGGCGGGCCAGACCGCGCTGGAGCGGGATGAACCCCTGCCGGGTGTCCTTCTGGTACGCGAGGAAGAACAGCCCCGCGTCCAGCCGTCCCAGACCGTCCGTGCCGTCGGTGAACGAGTAGCCCCGGCGCAGGATCCGGATCCCCTGGTTGCTGTCCGGATGGGCGAGACGCACGTGTGACGTCGGCAGCATCGCCTTCAGGAACGGCTCGTCGCGCTCCTTGGCCTTGCCGACCGGCGCGCCCTCGCCCTTGTCGCGGCCGAAGACGTCCTCCTGCTCCTGGAGCGAGGCGCGGTCCCAGGTCTCGATGTGCATCCGGATACGGCGGGCCACGAGATAGGAGCCGCCGGTCATCCAGGCCGCCCCGTCCTTCTCCGCCGCCCACACATGCCGCTTCAGCGCGGCCGTGTCGGTGCCCGAGATGTTCCGGGTGCCGTCCTTGAAGCCCATCATGTTGCGCGGGGTCTGGGCGTCCGGGGTGGTCGACGAGGTCTTGCCGAAACCCAGCTGTGACCAGCGGATCGCGATCTTCCCGAAGCCGATCCTGGCCAGGTTGCGGATCGCGTGCACCGCGACCTGCGGGTCGTCCGCGCACGCCTGGATGCACAAGTCCCCGCCGCTGCGCGCCGTTTCGAGGTTGTCACCGGGGAACTCCGGAAGATCGACCAGCGCTTCGGGGCGCCTGCCCTCCAGGCCGAACCGCCCCTTCTCGAAGAGCTTGGGGCCGAAGCCCACCGTCAGCGTCAGCCGGGACGGCTTCAGACCGAGCGCCTCGCCGGTGTCGTCCGGCGGGGCCTCGGGGAGACCGCCGTACGCCCCGTCGCCCACGGTGTGCCCCTGTGTCATCAGGGCGGCCGCCGCCGTCCAGTCCTTGAGCAGCTGGATCAGCTCGGCCCGGTCGCCGGTCGTCACGTCGAACGACGCGAAGTGCAGCCGGTCCTGGACCGCGGTGGCGATACCGGCCTGGTGCGCGCCGTGGAACGGCACGGCCGCGCCGGACTCCGCCACCGGAGCGCTGTCGCCGCCGGTGCGCAGCGCGGCGACAGCGCCGCCCGCCGCCACCGCCCCGATCGCGAGTCCGGCACCGCCCCAGCCGATCAGGGAACGTCTGGAGGGGGAAGGAGCGCTGGTCTCGTCAGCCATTCCGTGCTCCTGCTTCTGCTGTGCGGTCGTCTTCTCCGTGTGGGCCATCTACTTGGTGACCACGGCCGCTGCGAGCTTCGACAGCGGCTCGGCCAGGGCGTTGACGGCGTCCGACAGCTTCTTGCGGTCCGTCTCCGAGACCTTGTCGTACGAGGTGAAGTCGTACGAGGTCTTGTCGTTGCGGTAGTGGTCGAGCAGCGAGTTCAGCGCGGTGAACTGCTGGTCCAGGTCCTGGGTCAGAGCCGGCTGGTTCTTCGCCGCGACCGGCTTCAGCAGCTCGTACGCCTGCTGCGCGCCCTCGACGTTCGCCTTGAAGTCGACCAGGTCGGTGTGGCTGAAGCGGTCCTCCTCACCGGTGATCTTCCCGGTGGCGACCTCGTCGAGCAGTTCCTTGGCGCCATTGGCCATCGAGGTCGGGGTGATCGCCGCCGTGCCCACGCGCTTCTGCCAGTCGGCCAGGTCGGTGTCCAGCTCGGTCGCGAGGGCCTTCTCGGTGGCGCCGGTCTTCTTGTCGTGCCAGAGCGCCTTCTCCAGGCGGTGCCAGCCGGTCCACTTCTGGCCCTTCTCCAGGCCGTCCGCACGGGTGTCGGTCTTCGGGTCGATGTCGCCGAACGACTCGGCGACCGGCTCGGTGCGCTCCCAGCCGATGCGCGAGGGGGCGTACGCCTTCTTGGCCGCTGCCAGGTCGCCCCTGCGGATGGCGTCCGTGAAGACCTTCACCTTCGGCAGCGTCTCGTCGGCCTGCTCCTGGACGTACGTGCGGTACGCGGCGACCGCGGCGTCCAGCTTCGGGTCGCGCTTGACGGCCTTGCCGCCGGTGGCGGTGACCTTCTGGCGGATGCCGTTGCCCTTCATCCCGGGCTTGCAGGCGAGCTCGTACGAGCCGGCCTTCACCTCGGCGGTCAGGTTCTGCTTCAGGCCGGGCCCGATGTTCTCGCGCTCCGCGACGATGCGGTCGTCCGGGAAGAGCAGATAGACCTCGGTGACCTTGGAGCCCTTGTTCTCCAGGGCGAACTGCACGTGTCCGGCCGGGAATTCGGTCGTGGACACCTTGCAGGAGGAGTCGCTCGCGGTGACGGAGACGACGCCGCCGCTGCCCGCCTTGGCGTCGCTCTTCTCGGCACAGCCCGTGACGGCGGTGAGAGCGGCCACCGCCGTGGCGGCGGTGACGACGGAGAGTCGGACGGGTCGCATAGGGGCTCCACGCTGGGTGAATGGTCGAGTGAGGCAGCCCTAACTTAACCGAGGCTTACCTGACCGATACCCGTCCGTGTTGTGATTCAGGTCTCATTCCACCGGGCCGGTCACCGCCGCGTCACGGCCGGCCATCGCCGGGCCGAGTCGCTCCCGGTCCGTGCCGTGTGGCGCCGCTCACTCCATCGGGTCGTCTGGAGTGGCAGCCCGGCCGGGCTCTCGTAGCGTCGGAAGCGCGGCCTCCGCCGTGCCCGACTCCACTCAGTGATCTGCCCGAAGATCTGCCCGAACTGCCGAAACGAGGCAACCATGGCCGGCCAGCCGGTGTACCCGTACGGAGACGACCCACCGGTCGTCCCACGTGCCGACGGTTCGCTCGGAGCCGAACCGGGGCGCCGCGTGCCGTGCCGCCCGCCCTGCCCCCGCATCCGGTGACGCCCGCAGACCCGGCAGCCCCGGGCCCGCACGCTTCGCTCCTGGTCAGCCTGCAACTGGCGGACCCCGAGTTCCCGGGCGGCGGGTGCAACCCCGCGTACGAGTGGGACTGCCTGGTCCGGCCGGACCGGGTGGACCAGGCCGGCCTGGGGCCCCTGCTCCACGCCCTGCTGCGCCATGGCGTCGGCCCGTCCGACGCGACGGCCCTCGCCCTCGCCCATGCCGCCGCCACCGAGGGCTGCTGGGGCGAGGTGGCCGAGATCGACGAACGGCTCTACGCCGCCAAGCTCGGCCGGGAGCAGCGAGCGGCCGCGACCCGGACCGGCCGGCGGATGCTCGACCTGGGCCGTGCCGTGTTCCCCAGCGAGGCCGTGGAGGAGTTCGCCGCTCTGGTCGCGCGCAGGGAGGCGCCCGGCACCCGGGCGGTGGTCTCCGCCGTCATCCGGGCCGGTGCGGGCGTACCGCGCCAACAGGCGGTGACCGCAGACCTGTTCGGGTTCTGCGCCGCCTTCGCCGGAGCGGCCCGGCGGACGGGGGCGGCCGACCACGGCGCCGCGCAGCTGCTGCTGCGCGAGGCGGCGCCGGTGGTCGAGGAGGTGACGGCGGATGCCCTCTGCCGTGAACTCGCCGATCTGGGCGGCTGCGTGCCGGCGGCCGAAGCCCTGTCGGGGCTCCCCGGCCGCGCGCCGGCGCCGGCGTCCGCCGGCTGAGCGGGCACGCAGCGCACGACCTGCCGGCCCACCGGCCGCCAGAGACCGGAAGGAATCACCATGAACGACATATCGCGTGCGGTCCGCTGCCACCCCGGACTCTCTGTGCCAGGTGTCCGGCACGGGGCGGTGGTCTGACATGGCGCTCGTCACGGATGAGGTGCCCGAGACCTCGGGGACGGGACGCGCGCGGGGGGAGTCGCGGCTCTGCGCCGCGCACCACAGCCCCGGCCGGGTACCGCCCGAGGTGGCCGGGCACGCCCCCGGCGCCGGTGAATCCGCCGCAGGACCGTCCACCCGGGTCGGTCTCCTGGAGATGGGGTTCGAGCGGGTGAGCGGCCGCACCGAACTGGTCCGCCGCTACAGCAGGATGCCGCTGCGGACCGGCCGGCCGCAGTACCCGGACCCGCTGCGGCCGCAGATGGCGTTCGTCCGGCAGGCTCCGGTCGTGGGCGGCCTGGTCCAGGACGACCGCCAGCGCGTCGATGTCTGCTGCGGCGCCGAGACCGAGGTGCATCTCGCGACGGGGGCCGCGACCGAGGTCCGGCCGATGGAGCGGGGCTATGCCACCCGGCTGTTCAACCTCTCGGCGGGGCCGGACGCGTATCTGGAGTACCTGCCGGATCCGCTGCTCCCGCTCCCCGGGGCCCGGCTCTACCAGCGCACCGTGATCACAGCGGACCCCGCCGCCACTGTCGTCATCGGTGAGACGGTGGCGGCGGGACGGCCGGGGCCCGGTGCCCGCCACGGGTACGACGTGATCGGCCTCGACCTGGAAGTGCGCAGGCCGCACGGCAGACTGCTCGCCCTGGACGCGGTACGGCTGTGTCCCGACCGGCACGATGCGGCAGGTCCTGCGGTGCTCGCCGGACACACCCGGCTGGCTTCGCTCTTCGTCGTGACCGGCCGGTCGCCCGCGGCCGAGGTGGCCGACGCCCTGCACGCCGCACTCGACGGCATGGGGCTCCCGTACGGCGTGAGCGTGCTGCCGCACGACTGCGGCGCGTGGCTGCGGGTGCTCGGCGACGACGAGGCGGCCGTGGCGTCCGCCCGGTACGCGGGCTGGGACGCCGCCCGCCGGCTCCTCACCGGCTCGCGCGCCCCAGCCCCCGCGCCCGGGGGGCGCGCGAGCCGGGCGGCGTGAACTCCCGCGAGCGGGCCGCGAGCGGACTCAGGGCAGCGTGAGGATCTCCGCCCCGGTCTCCGTCACCACGAGCGTGTGCTCGAACTGCGCGGTCCGCTTGCGGTCCTTGGTCACCACGGTCCAGCCGTCCTCCCACATGTCGTACTCGTACGAGCCGAGGGTGAGCATCGGCTCGATCGTGAACGTCATGCCGGGCCGGATCAGCTCCGTGGCGTACGGGCTGTCGTAGTGCGGGACGATCAGCCCGGAGTGGAACGACGTGCTGATGCCGTGCCCGGTGAAGTCCTTCACGACGCCGTAGCCGAAGCGCTTGGCGTACGACTCGATGACCCGCCCGATGATGTTGATCTGTCGGCCGGGGCGCACCGCCTTGATGGCACGGTCGAGCGACTCCCGGGTCCGCTCCACGAGGAGCCGGGACTCCTCGTCGACGTCCCCGCAGAGGTAGGTGGCGTTGTTGTCCCCGTGCACCCCGTTGATGTACGCGGTGACGTCGAGGTTCACGATGTCGCCGTCCCGGAGCACAGTGGAGTCCGGAATCCCGTGGCAGATGACTTCGTTGACGGATGTGCAGAGAGACTTCTTGAACCCGCGGTAACCGAGGGTCGACGGATAGGCGCCGTGGTCGCACATGAAGTCATGGGCGACCCGGTCGAGTTCGTCCGTCGTCACACCGGGCGCGATGTGCTTGGCGGCCTCCGCCATCGCCTGTGCGGCGATACGGCCCGCGACGCGCATACGCTCGACGGTGTCGGCATCCTGGACTTCCGGACCGGTGTACGGCGTCGGCGCGGGCTTGCCCACGTACTCGGGACGCCGGATGTTTCCGGGTACGGAACGGGTGGGAGAAAGCTCCCCTGGTACGAGCAGTGACTGGCCAGACATGCCAGCGAGTGTATGAGAGAGGAACCGGCCATGGCTTTGTTCAAGAGGCGAACGACCGCGCAGCCGGGCGACTGGTACTACTGCCTCCAGCACAAAAAGGTCGAAGACGGGCCCGAGTGCCCGGGCAAGAACCGGTTCGGCCCCTATGCGACCCGCGAGGAGGCGGCGCACGCCATGGAGAAGGTGGCCGAGCGCAACGAGGAGTGGGACACCGACCCCAAGTGGAACGACGACAGGAGCGCCCGCACCGACGAGGAGGGCTGACGGTCCAGCCCCACCGCCCACCGCCCCGGCCGGACGGACCCGGTACCGGGGCGGGCGGGCGGGAGCGGGCCGGGCCCGGCCGCTCTGACGGTGCTGTTCCGGACGGTGGAGCGGCAGACCGCCCCGCACCCCGGCCGCCCCGCACCGGCCGCAACGGGACTACCAGCGGCCCGGCGGGGGAGCGGTCAGCTGGTCGGCGAGGCGCGACAGGCGGTCGCGGAAGCGCGGCTTGCCGCGCTGCGCGGGCAGGCTGTTCTCCCCGGCGGCGGCGCTGACCAGGTGCTGCACGGTGTCGAGATCCACCTCGTCACCGTCTGCCACGGTCAGCGTCTCGTGCGCGAGCCCGTGCACCTCCGGATCGCCGCCGTCCAGCGCCAGCACGGTGGCCCCCGCCCGCCGCGCCCCGTGCACCCGTTCGAGAAGCCCCGCGCCGGGCAGCCCCGGCGCGACGACGAGCAGCGTCTCGCCGCGCCCCGCCGCCTCGATCCGCCCGAGCCCCACGGAGAGATGCGCGGGCTCACCGCCCCCGACCCGGTGCCGTACCAGCGTGGGGGCCAGCTCGGGCAGCCCCGACCAGGCGGCCTCGTCCACGAGATGGGCCGCCAGATGCCACGGCTCGTACCGCTCGGTCCCCACCAGGAGCAGCCCCCCGCCGTGCGGCACCACGGACGACCGCAGCGCGGTGGCGAACCGGCGGGTGGCGCGCGGCCACTCCGTCCCGGCGAGTACTTCCCGGAGCAGCGCTACCCGTACGGCATCCATGGCCCGGCATCCTGCCCCACCGGGCCGCCCGGCGCGGGCTGTTGGCCGCTCCTCATCCGTACGGGTATCGGGTACCAGCAAGTAGGGTCGGGCCATGACTTCCACCGACAGTGCACAGCAGCCGGCCGCCAGGGACCCCTGGGACCTCCCCGACGTATCGGACCTGGTCGTCGGCGTCCTCGGCGGGACCGGCGACCAGGGGCGCGGGCTCGCCTACCGGCTGGCCAGGGCGGGCCAGAAAGTGATCATCGGCTCCCGCGCCGCCGAGCGGGCCCAGGCCGCGGCCGCGGAGCTCGGACACGGCGTCGACGGCGCGGAGAACGCCGAGTGCGCACGCCGCAGCGACGTGGTGATCGTGGCCGTGCCCTGGGACGGGCACGCCAAGACCCTGGAGTCGCTGCGGGACGAGCTGACCGGCAAGCTCGTGGTCGACTGCGTCAACCCGCTCGGCTTCGACAAGAAGGGCGCGTACGCCCTGAAGCCCGAGGAGGGCAGCGCCGCCGAGCAGGCCGCCGCCCTGCTGCCGGAATCCCGGGTGGCCGCCGCCTTCCACCATCTGTCGGCCGTGCTGCTCCAGGACCCGGCGATCGAGCAGATCGACACCGATGTGATGGTGCTGGGCGAGGAGCGCGCCGACGTCGAGATCGTGCAGGCGCTTGCCGGGCGGATCGCCGGGATGCGCGGAGTCTTCGCCGGCCGGCTGCGCAACGCCCACCAGGTCGAGTCGCTGGTCGCCAATCTGATCTCCGTCAACCGCCGGTACAAGGCCCACGCGGGGCTGCGCGTCACCGACGTGTGAGTGCGACCGGGGCATGGGGGACACTGGGGGGCGAACAGCCTTTGCCCCCGGACAGGAGCCGCCCCCATGCCCCGCCTCGCTCTGTACGCCCTCGTCGTCTGCGCCCTCGCCGTGGCAGCGGCCGTGGTCTCCTTCGTCCAGGGCAGCTTCATCGGGATCGTCTGGATCCTGCTGGCGGGACTCTCCTCGAACATGGCCTGGTTCTATCTGCGCAGGAGCCGCGCCGCGAAGTCGGCGAGCGCACCCGCCACCCACTGACCGGCCGCACCGGCCCGGCGGGAACAGGCCCGGTCCGGGCCGCCGCCGTTACCCGGCCGGGCAGAAGAACCCGGGGGGCGTGCCGTACCAGAAGCGGTAGAAGTTCTGCCCGCAGTACGTGTCGTTGCCGCTGACCCCGACGCCGCGCAGGATCGCGTCGATCAGGTCGAAGAACGCGTGGTTCAGCGACGGGATCCACAGCAGGGCGAAGACCGCCAGCATCCCGACCTGACCGAACGGCTCGACCTGGCGGCGGATGCTGTACGGCAGCCAGGGCTCGATCACCCCGTACCCGTCGAGCCCCGGCACCGGCAGGGAGTTCAGGATCGCCGCCGTGAACTGGAGCAGCGCGAGGAAGCCCAGCGCGTAGCGGAACAGCGGCGGTACGCCGTCCAGCGCGTGCAGCCAGAACGGCGCAGTGCAGACGAACGCGAACAGCACGTTCGTCAGCGGTCCCGCCGCCGAGATCAGGCTGTGCCGCCAGCGGCCCCTGATCCGGCCCCGCTCGATGAAGACCGCGCCACCGGGCAGCCCGATCCCGCCCAGCACCAGGAAGATCAGCGGCAGCACGATGGACAGCATCGCGTGCGTGTACTTCATCGGGTTCAGGGTGAGATAGCCCTTCGCGCTGACGGAGATGTCACCGCTGTGCAGGGCGCTGCGGGCGTGCGCGTACTCGTGCAGGCAGAGCGACACCACCCACGCCGACGTCACGAACAGGAACACGGAGAAACCGGGGACCTTCGAGAAGTCCGCCCACACCGCCCAGCCGGTGACCGCCATGACAGCGACGATCCCCAGGAAGACCGGACTGATCCGCCGCTCGCTGCGGCGGGTGAAGGCGGTGGTCATGGACGGAGCTCCTGATGCGTGGGCGGCCGGGTCTCAAGTGCTCCGACCGTACAGGTGACACGCGGTAAACGTCTCGCGGTCGGGGAGGGGTTCCGGGCAGGGTGGGGGCATGACGGTATGGCAGGTGGTGTACGCGGACTGGGAGATGGAGTGCTGCGGCACCCCGTTCTCGGTGGGCGACGAGGTCACCTGGACCGTGGGCCCGTACGACGGGGCCGGCCCCGGTCTGCCCGACGGGACGCTCCGCGTCTCGAACCACAGCATGGGCGGCCCGGACGCGGAGCCGCTGACGGGGCGCGTCCGGTCGATCCAGGTGATGACGGAGGAGTTCATGGAGGCGCCGGACGGGTCCGGGTGCGAACCCGTGCCGGGGCGGCTCGGGCTGCGCTCCGTGCGGAGCTGCCCGAAGTGGTTCAGCCGCGAGGCGGACGGGGCCGGCGGGCCCGGTCAGGACAGGCG
Source organism: Streptomyces sp. NBC_00466 (assembly GCF_041433995.1). Classification (NCBI taxonomy): domain Bacteria; kingdom Bacillati; phylum Actinomycetota; class Actinomycetes; order Kitasatosporales; family Streptomycetaceae; genus Streptomyces; species Streptomyces sp. NBC_00466. The sequence goes on from NZ_CP107896.1 coordinate 5,262,652, forward strand.
TGCGACCGGTGTGCTGGTCGCGCTGGAAAGACCGGGCGGCTGAGGTGGGCGGAGTAACGGACAATGGGCCCGTGCGCTACCGGATCCTCTCCACGACCCAGGCGCTCCGCCCCGACGGCACGGCCGTCGCTCTCGGCGGGGCGCGGCTGCGTGCTCTCCTCACCGTACTGGCGCTGCGCGTCGGACGGACCGTCCCGGCGGCCGTGCTGGTCGGCGAGGTGTGGGACGGCGAACCGCCCGCCGACGCCACCGGTGCGCTCCAGGCGCTGGTGGCCCGGCTGCGGCGGGCGCTCGGGCATGAGGCCGTCACCTCCGTGGACGGCGGGTACCGGTTGTGCGCGGATCCGGACGACGTCGATCTGTACCGGTTCGAGCGGCTCGCGGGGGAGGGCGCGCGGGCCCTGGACGAGGGCGACCCGGCCAAGGCGGCCGGTCTCCTGGAGGACGCGCTGGCGCTGTGGCGGGGGATGGTGCTCGCCGACCTCCCCGACCGCACGGCCGTGGCGGCCCGCTGGGAGGCCAGGCGTCTTGACGCGCGCCGGGCGGCGCTCGGCGCGGCGCTCGCGCTCGGCCGGGCCGATGAGACGCTGCCGGAGCTGGCCGCGCTCTGCGCCGACCACCCGATCGACGAACCGCTGCAGGCCCTGCGGGTCCGGGCGCTGCGGGACGCGGGGCGGACGGCGGAGGCGCTCGTGGCGTACGAGGAAGTGCGGCGCGGTCTCGTGGAGCTGCTCGGCGCGGACCCGGGGCCCGAACTGCGCGCGCTGCACGCCGAGTTGCTGTCGCCCGGCATGCCCGCTGGGCCTGCTGCGCCCGCAGAGCCCGCCGCGTCTGCCGAGTTCGCCGCTACGCGGGCTGCCGGTTCCGGGGGGCGCGCGCCCGGCAACCTCCGGGCCCGGCTGACCAGTTTCGTCGGACGTGAGAGCGACATCGACGCCCTGCGCGGCGACCTCGCATCGGCCCGGCTCGTCACGCTGCTCGGACCCGGCGGGGCCGGGAAGACCCGGCTCTCGCAGGAGGCGGCCGAGGCCGCCGCCGGGGCCTGGCCCGACGGGGTGTGGCTGGCCGAACTCGCCCCGGTGGACGACCCGGAGACCGTGCCCGAAGCGGTACTCGGCGCGCTCGGCGCCCGCCAGACGGTACTGCGCGGCGCGGGCGCCGAGGAGATACGCGCCGCCGACCGGCACGCGGACGACCCCCTCACCCGGCTCGCCGAGCACTGCTCGCGGCGCCGGATGCTGCTCCTGCTCGACAACTGCGAGCACGTCATCGCGGCTGCCGCCACCCTCGCCGAGACGCTCCTCGCCCACTGCCCCGGCCTGACGGTCCTCGCCACCAGCCGGGAGCCGCTCGGGGTGCCCGGCGAAGTCGTACGCCCCCTTGAGCCGCTGCCCCAGCCGTCCGCGCTCCGGCTGTTCGCCGAGCGCGGGAGCGCCGCGAGACCGGGCTTCCGGACCGACGACGACCCGGAGGCCGCCACCGAGATCTGCCGCCGCCTCGACGGGCTGCCGCTCGCCATCGAACTCGCCGCGGCCCGGCTGCGGATGCTCTCCCCGCGCCAGATCGCCGACCGGCTGGACAACCGGTTCCGGCTGCTCACCGGCGGCGCCCGGACCACCCTGCCGCGCCAGCAGACCCTGCGCGCGGTCGTCGACTGGTCCTGGGACCTGCTGGACGAGCCGGAGCGCACCGTGCTGCGCAGGCTCTCCGTATTCGCCGGGGGCTGCGGGCTCACCGCGGTGGAGGCGGTGTGCGGCGACGACGCGCTGGACGGACTCGGCTCGCTGGTCGACAAGTCCCTGGTGGTGGCGGCCCCTTCGGGCGAGGGCGAGATGCGCTACCGGCTCCTCGAAACCGTCGGCGAGTACGCGGCCGAGCGGCTCGACGAGGCGGGGGACCGCGCCGACGCCGAACACCGCCACCTGGTGCACTACCGGGAGCTGGCCAGGCGGGCCGACCCCGAGCTGCGCGGGCACGGGCAGCGCGCGGCCATCGACCTGCTGGTGCGCGAGTACGAGAACGTGCGTACCGCCCTGCGCCGGGCCGTGGCGACGGGCGACGAGCAGGAGGCGCTGGTCCTGGTGCACTCCCTCGCCTGGTTCTGGCAGATGCGTGATCTGCGCAGCGACGCCAGGCACTGGGCCGACGCGACCGCGGACCTCGGTCCTGACCCGTTCGAGCCGCCGGTCGCGAAGGCCCCGCCGCTGCATGAGCGGTGCACGGACGCCCCGCCGCCGATGAGCCCCGAACTGCTGGAAGAGGCGCGGCGCGGGGTGCGGCTGATCCATCTGGCCTCCGCCGACCACGATTTCGACGACTGGACCACCCCGGCGAGCAAGGAGCGGCTCAGCCGGGTGGTGGAGGCCTACGGCCCCGGGCTGCCGCAGACCTGCCGGAGCCCAGCCTCGCTCTGGTTCTTCGCGATCATGCTCACCGGCTCCCCCGCCCAGCTGCGGGATACGCTCGACATAACGGTACGGTCCTGCCGGGACTTCGGGTACGAGTGGGAGCTGGCCGTCGCCCTGCAGTTGCGGGCCAACGTCCTGGCGAACCGCAGCGACTGGGCGGGCGACGCCGCCAGGGACGCCGAGGAGGCCCTCGACATCTTCATCCGCCTCGGCGACGCCTGGGGTGCCGCCGAGGCGCTCTCGGCGCGGGGCGAGGCGCGTGAGCGGCGCGGCGAATTCGCGCTCGCCGGCGAGGACTACCGGATGGCCTTCGGCTACGCCGGGCAGCTCGGCGCCCGGACCCAGGTCGGGGTGTTGCGGGCGCGATACGCCGGGGTGCTCCTCGAAGCGGGCCGCGGCGACGAGGGCGAGACGATCCTGCGGCAGATCCTGGAGGAGGAAAGCAGGCCGGACGTCGGGCACGAGGTCTGGCCGGTGGCCCGGATGCTCCTCGCCACCTGGCTGGGCCGCACCGGCCGGCCGGCCGAGGCGCGGGTCGAACTGGCCCTGCTGCACGAGAAGTTCAAGCTGGGGCCGCTCGCCGTCTTCGAGGGCATGCTGTTCGGTCTGATGGCCTGGCTGGACAACGAGGAGGGCCAGTACGCCGAGGGCCGTGCGACGGCGCGGAAGGCGCTCATCCGGACCCGTGACCCGCTGTCGCTGATGGTGGCCCCGCAGATGCCCGCCACCCATCTGGTCACGTACGCCTGGGCACTGGCGGGACCCGGCGATCCGGCGGACGCCCGGGACGCGGCGCGGCTGATCGCGGCGTCCGACGCGCAGCTGCCGCCTGGTCACTTCAGCGGGACGCTGGAGCGCGGCAACCGCGAGAAGGCCGAGGCGGCAGCCCGGGCCGCCCTGGGGGACGCCGGCTACGAGAGTGCGTACGCCGAGGGCGGTGGCCTCACCCCGGAGGAGGCCACCGCCCTGGTGGAGCGACGCGATCGGTGAACGGGACCGCCGGGTCATCAGGCCCGGCGGCCTGATCAGGTCTTCTTGCGGAACTTCCGGATCGCGAGCGGCGCGGTGAGCGCGGTGAGCGCCACCGACCAGCCGAGCGTCATCAGCACGGAGTGGGCGACCGGGCCGCCGTTCATCAGGTTCCGCGCCGCGTCCGCGAGGTTGGAGAGCGGGTTGTAGTCGGTGAACGCCTGGAGCCAGCCCGGCATCGTGGTGGGCGGGGCGAAGATCGACGAGCCGAACTGCAGCGGCATCAGGACCAGCATGGCCATCCCCTGGACGGCCTGCACCGTCTTCATGGTCAGTCCGAGCAGAATGAAGATCCACATCAGCGAGGCGCCGAACACCAGCGAGAGGCCGATCGCCGCGAAGAGCGAGAGCACCGAGGTGTGGATGGTGAGACCCAGTATGAAGCCCACGGTCAGCAGGATCGTGATGGCGACCAGCATCCGGCCGATCTCCACGACGATCTTCGCGATGAGGACGGACGACCGGGCGATGGGCATACTGCGGAACCGGTCCATCACCCCCTTCTTGAAGTCGTCGTTGACCCCGGTGCCGACGGCCATGGCGATGTTCATGCCCATCATCGCCATCAGGCCGGGGACGACGTAGTCGACGTACTGCGTCTGGTTGCCCTTGCCCGCGATGGCGCCGCCGAAGACGAAGACGAACAGCAGGGTGAAGACGATCGGCATGAACAGGACGTCGAACATCGACTCCGGATCCGCCTTGATCTGCAGCGCGTTGCGCCGGGCGAGGGCCCCGATGTGGCGCAGATTGGCCCGCAGCCCGATCCGCCCCTCACCGGCGGCCGTGGCCGTCACGGCGGGCGCGGGCTTCTCGATCGTTGCCGTGCTCATACCGCGGCCTCCTGGACCTGGTCCGTCTTCTCGTTCTCGTCGAAGCCGTCCTGCACGGTGGGCTTCTGGCCGGTGATGGCCAGGAACACCTCGTCCAGGCTGGGCAGATGGGTGCCGATGTTGGTGATGCCGAAGCCGCGCGAGGCCAGCAGGCCGACCACCGCGGTCAGTTGCTCGTCGCTCAGGATCGGCACATTGAGCAGGCCCTCGTCCGGCACCGCCTGCGAGCCCGCGACACCGTCGAGCCCGGCCTCGGCCAGGGCGCGCGCCATGGCGGGCAGCTGGGCACGGTCGCTCGGCTCGATCTGGAGGGTGCGGCCGCCGACCTTCGCCTTCAGCTCGTTCACCTTGCCGTTGGCGATGACCTTGCCCTTGTCGATGACCGTCAGCTCGTTGGCGAGCTGCTCGGCCTCCTCCATGTACTGGGTGGTGATGAGTACGGTCGCGCCTTCCGCGACCATCCGCTGCACCTCGTCCCAGACCTCGTTGCGGGTACGGGGGTCGAGACCGGTCGTCGGCTCGTCCAGGTAGAGCACCGACGGGTTGCCGATCATCGATGCCGCCAGGTCGAGCCTGCGGCGCATCCCGCCCGAGTAGTTCATCGCGGCCTTCTTGGCCGCCTCCGTCAGCGAGAACCGCTCAAGCAGCTCGTCGGCGCGGCGCCTCGCGTCCTTGCGGGGGAGGTCGAGCAGCCTGCCGATCATGTAGAGGTTCTCCCAGCCGGAGAGCTTCTCGTCGACCGACGCGTACTGCCCGGTGAGACCGATGACCCGGCGCAGCTGCCGGGGCTGGGTCAGTACGTTGTAGCCGGCCACGGTCGCCGTGCCCGAGTCGGGCTGCAGCAGGGTGGAGAGGACTCGTACGAGGGTGGTCTTCCCGGCGCCGTTGGGCCCGAGCACACCGAGGACCGTGCCCTCCCGGACGTCCAGGTCCACCCCGTCCAGGGCCTTGGTGTCCCCGTAGTGCTTCACCAGCCCCCGTACCTGTACGGCGGGGCCGCCGTTTCCGGGGTTCTTGTCGATTCGCGTCATGCCCACTATCAGACCAGCCACCACTGACAAGTCACCGACAGAATGCCGACAGCCCGCCGATGGGGGATGTCGGCGGGCTGTCGGTCCGTGCGGCAGTGGCCTGAGGAGGACCGGTGACCCTAGTGGAAGGTGTGCTGCTCCAGCGGGAAGGTCCCGCCCACGACCTCGTCGGCGAACTCCTTCGCCGCGTCGCCCAGCGTCCGGCGGAGGTCCGCGTACTGCTTGGTGAAGCGCGGCACCTTGCCGCCCGTCAGACCGACCATGTCGGTGTAGACGAGCACCTGCGCGTCGCACTCGGGGCCTGCGCCGATGCCGACCGTCGGAATGTGCAGGATGCGGGTGACCTCGGCGGCCAGCTCGGCGGGTACGAGTTCGAGTACGACCGCGAACGCGCCCGCGTCCTGCACGGCCTTGGCGTCGCGCAGCAGCTGCTGTGCGGCCTCCTCGCCGCGGCCCTGCACCCGGTAGCCCATGGAGTTGACGGACTGCGGCGTCAGCCCGATGTGGCCCATGACGGGGATACCGGACTGCACCAGCAGATCGATCTGCTGGTGGGAGCGCTCGCCGCCCTCCAGCTTCACCGCGCCCACGCCCGCGTCCTTGATCAGCCGCATCGCGCTGCGCAGTGCCTGGACCGGGCCTTCCTGGTAGCTGCCGAAGGGTAGGTCGGCGACGATCAGCGCACGCGAGGTGCCGCGTACGACGGCCGCGGAGAGCATCGTCATCTCGTCGAGGGTGACCGGGACCGTGGTGTCGTAGCCGAGATGGCAGTTGCCCATCGAGTCGCCGACGAGCATCACCGGGATGCCCGCCTCGTCGAAGACGGACGCGGTCATCGCGTCGTACGCGGTGAGCATGGGCCACTTCTCGCCGCGCTCCTTGGCGCCGCCGATGTCGTGGACGGTGATGCGCCTGCTGCTCCGGCCGCCGTACAGCGCCTTGCTGCTGTCGGCGGGCTTCCCTGCGGAGGCGGTGGAGCTCCCGGACGTGGAGCTGTGAGGTGTGGAGCCGTGGGGCGTGGAGCTCTGGGGGTTCAACGCGCGCGTCATCGCAACGCTCCTGTTCGTCATCTCGAGGCGCCCTGACGGCGTCCCCGGACCGCCTCCATGGTTGCACCGGACAGCCGCCGCACGGAAGTGGGGGCCGGGCCTGCCGCCGGCCCCCGGGTAAAAATTTCCCGACCGGGGGCCGGATGACTGAAATGTGCGGGTTCCGTCACAAGCGGAACTCCGCATGGCACCTGCCTCGTCCTCGAGACCGTACGGCCGTGTCCGCACGGCGCGGAAAGTGCCGTCCCATCGCTTAGTGTCAAGGGCCGGGACGGCATGCACGGCAAGGCAGCGAGGGCAACGGTATGGCGCAGGCGCACATCACGGACACGGAACACGGCGGCCCGGAGCACGGCCATCCCGAATCCGGTTCCCGGCGTCTGTTCGGCGGGCGCTGGAGGGGGGACCAGGGCATCTGGCGCCGCGGCATCGTCCTCGCGTGCTTCGCCGTCCTGCTCACGCTGCTGTTGCTCTTTCACGGGCATCTCCCCAACGACATCGGCAACCTCGGCAGCCTCACCGAGACCTTCCTGCCCTGGCTGGGCCTGATCGGCATTCCGATCCTGCTCGTACTGGCGCTGCTGCGCCGCTCGGCCACCGCGCTGATCGTCCTGCTGCTGCCCGCCATCGTCTGGCTGAACGTCTTCGGCGGACTGCTCACCGACAAGACCCACAAGCCGGCCGGCGGCGACTTGGTGGTGGCCACCCACAACGTGAACGCGGCGAACCCCGACCCGGTGGGCACCGCGAAGAAGGTCGCCGCTTCGGGTGCCGATGTGGTCGCCCTGGAGGAGCTGGCGTCGGACAAGGTCTCGGCGTACACGAACGCCCTCGCGGCCACCTACCCGTACCACTCGGTGAAGGGCACGGTCGGGCTCTGGAGCAAGTACCCGATGAGCGACACCGAGCCCGTCAACATAAGGCTCGGCTGGGTCCGCGCCCTGCGGTCCACGATCACCACGCCCAAGGGCAAGGTCGCTGTCTACGTCGCGCACCTCCCCTCGGTACGGGTGAAGCTCGACGCCGGGTTCACCGCGTCGCAGCGCGACCAGAGCGCGGACGCGCTGGGTGCCGCCATCAGGAAGGAACCGCTGCACGACGTGGTGCTCCTGGGCGACCTCAACGGGACGATGAACGACCGTTCGCTGAACGCCGTGAGCGCGCAGATGCGCTCCACCCAGGGCGCGGCGGGCAACGGCTTCGGCTTCAGCTGGCCCGCGAAGTTCCCGATGGCGCGGATCGACCAGATCCTGGTCAAGGGCGCCGACCCGGTCTCCTCCTGGACGCTGCCGAGCACCGGCAGCGACCATCTGCCGATCGCGGCCCGCATCAGGCTCTGAGCGGGGCGGCGGCGGGGGCCGAAGAGATACGCATCACTTAACGGGACGTTCACCTGCCGGAACAACACGGCGGGGAGACTTTGTTCAGGAGGAGAACTTAAGCTGGCCTCCCGGCCCGCCGCCGTTCTTCCGCTCCTGCCCTCCCGCTCTCGTAAGAGAAGGTCTTCCTCCATGCCCCTGGCCCTGCTCGCGCTGGCCATCTCCGCGTTCGGCATCGGCACCACAGAGTTCGTGATGATGGGCCTGCTGCCCAACGTCGCCGACGACCTGGGCACCTCCGTGCCCACCGCGGGCTATCTCGTCTCCGCCTACGCGATCGGCGTCGTCGTCGGCGCCCCGCTGCTCACCGCGCTCGGCTCCCGGATCCCGCGCAAGCGGATGCTGCTGCTCCTGATGGCCCTGTTCACCGTCGGCAACCTGGCATCCGCCTTCGCGCCCGGCTTCGGCTGGCTGCTGGCCGGGCGGGTACTCGCCGGGCTGCCGCACGGCGCCTTCTTCGGCGTCGGCGCGGTCGTCGCGTCCGGCCTGGTCGACGAGGGCAGGCGCGGCCGCGCCGTCGCCACCATGTTCCTCGGCCTGACCATCGCCAACATCGTCGGCGTCCCCGCCGCGACCCTGCTCGGACAGCACCTCGGCTGGCGCGCCACCTTCGTCGTGGTCGGTGTGATCGGTCTGGTGGCGCTGGCCGCGCTGGCCCGGCTCATTCCGTACGTACCCGTCGACGCGCACCAGAGCCTGCGCCACGAGGTGCGCGCCCTCGGCAACCGGCAGGTGCTCCTCGGGCTGCTCACCGCGGTCTTCGGCTTCGCCGGGGTCTTCGCCGTCTACAGCTACCTCGCCTCGATCACCACCGAGGTCATGGGCTTCTCCGAATCCTCGGTGACCCTGGTGCTCGCGCTCTTCGGCATCGGTATGACGCTGGGCGCGCTGGCAGCCGGGCCGCTGAGCGACCGGGCGCTGCGCCCCACGGTGTACGGCTCGCTGGCAGGGCTCGCCGTCGTGCTGGTCGCCTTCGACTTCACCGTCCATGTGAAGTGGGCCGCGCTGCTGAGCGTCGTGCTCCTCGGCGCAGTCGGTTTCATGACCACGACCCCGCTGCAGATGCTGGTGATGGAGAAGGCCAGGTCGGCCCCCACCCTGGCGTCGGCCTCCAACCACTCCGCCTTCAACATGGCCAACGCGGGCGGCGCCTGGCTCGGCGGGGTCGCCATCGCGGCCGGCTGGGGCTGGATGTCGCCGACCCTGGTGGGCGCGGCCCTCGCGCTGACCGGCCTGGCCATCGCGGTGACCGCGGGCGTCCTCGACCGCGGTACGCGCAAGGGGGCCTCCCGCGTGGTCGCGGAAGGCCCCCGTACGGAGCGTGCGCTCAGCTCGTCTCGCGCCAGCGGTTCGTGATCGGCAGCCGCCGGTCCTTGCCGAACCCCTTCGCGGAGATCTTGGTGCCCGGCGGGTACTGACGGCGCTTGTACTCGGCGGTGTCCACCATCCGCAGCGTCTTCGCCACCAGCTCCGGGTCGAACCCGGCCGCGACAATGGAGTCGAGGCCCTGGTCGGCGTCGACGTACCGCGCCAGGATCGCGTCGAGCACCTCGTAGTCCGGCAGCGAGTCCGTGTCGACCTGGCCGGGGCGCAGCTCGGCGCTGGGCGGCTTGGAGATCGAGTTCTCCGGGATCGGCGGGGTCTGGCCCCGCTCGGCCGCCGCCCGGTTCCGCCACTCGGCGAGCCGGAAGATCGACGTCTTGTAGACGTCCTTGATCGGACCGTACGCGCCGACCGAGTCGCCGTAGAGCGTCGAGTACCCCACCGCCAGCTCGGACTTGTTGCCCGGCGCGAGCACGATCTGGCCCTCCTGGTTGGAGATGGCCATCAGCGTGGTGCCGCGCAGCCGCGACTGGAGGTTCTCCTCGGCCAGGCCGGTGAGCGAGAGCGAGTCCATGTACGCGTCGAACATCGGCGCGATCTCCACGGTCCGGTAGTTCAGCCCGGTACGCCGGGCCAGCTCCGCCGCGTCGCCCCGGGAGTGGTCGGACGAGTACTTGGACGGCATGGACACGCCGTACACGTTCTTCGCACCCAGGGCGTCGCAGGCGATGGCCGCGACGAGCGCCGAGTCGATACCGCCGGACAGCCCGATCAGCACCGAGGAGAAGCCGTTCTTCGCCGCGTACGCCCGCAGGCCCACGACCAGCGCCGTGTACAGCTCCTCGTCGTCGTCGAGCCGGTCCGCGTAGCCGCCCGCATGCTCGGCCGCGTACGCGGGAACCGGCTTGTCGGAGAGCGTCACGTGCTCGATGCGCAGCCCGTCGGCGACCACGCCGGACGGTACCGGTCCCGCGGCGGGCAGCTCCAGGTCGACCACCACACAGCCCTCGGTGAACTGCGGCGCCCGCGCGACGACTTCGCCGTCCTTGTCGACCACGATCGAGTCGCCGTCGTAGACCAGCTCGTCCTGGCCGCCCGTCATCGCGACGTACGCCGTGGTGCAGCCGGCCTCCCTGGCCCGCTTGCGGACCAGCTCCAGCCGCTGGTCGTCCTTGTTCAGCTCGTACGGCGACGCGTTGATCGAGACCAGCAGCCCGGCCCCCGCGGACCGGGTGGCGGGGACCCGGCCGCCGTCCTGCCAGAGGTCCTCGCAGATGGCGAGCGCGACATCGACGCCGTGCACCCGGATCACCGGGAGGGTCTCGCCGGGGACGAAGTAGCGGAACTCGTCGAAGACGCCGTAGTTCGGCAGATGGTGTTTGGAGAAGGTCAGCGCGACCTCGCCGCGGTGCAGCACGGCCCCGGCGTCCCGCGGGGCGCCCGCGGGCTGTCCGTAGCGGGGCTGGGCCTTCTCGGTGCGGTCGAGGTAGCCGACGACGACGGGGACCTCCCCGAACCCTTCGGCGTCCAGCCGCGCGGCGAGCGTGCGCAGCGCGGCCCGGGACGCGTCGACGAAGGACGACCGCAGGGCCAGGTCCTCGACGGGGTATCCGGTCAGCATCATCTCGGGGAACGCCACCAGATGGGCGCCCTGCTCGATGGAGTGCCGGGTCCAGTGGACGATCGCCTCGGCGTTCCCGGCGAGGTCACCGACGGTCGAGTCGATCTGATTCAGTGCGAGGCGTAGTTGAGGCACGGGGCCAGTGTAATCGTCTCTCTGACGCGATGCCCTGCTGGGAGGGTGCGCGGTATGTCACTGCGACGCCGCCCCGCCCCCACCCGCGATGCGGGGTTGCAGGGGGCGGGGCGGCGTCCGTTGCTACGGCCCGCGGTGGGGCGGGCGGCAGTGACAGCCGGTGGCGGTCAGCGACGGGCGTACGAGCTGATGTACGTCCGTCCCGGGCTGCCGACACCCGTCACGTCGTCGTAGCCGACGGTGGCGACCAGCGAGGAGTCCGCGCCGAGCGTCCGCAGCGAGGTCAGCAGACCGCCGCTCGCGTCGACACTGTTGGCGAAGTCGACCCGGACGACCGACTGGGTGCGGCCGGCGCCCAGCGGGTGGTCGGTGACGTCGTGGTACGCCGACGTGCCGTAGCGGGAGTAGATCGACGGGTTGGCGAACCCGATCGGAACCCCGTGCTGCGCCTGCTGCGCCAGCGCCTGGATGCCCGCGATCACCGGAGCCGCCAGCGAGGTGCCGCCGATGCGGTACTCGCTGTACTGCTGCGAACCGTCCGGGAAGGTCTGCGTCTGGCCCACCAGGAAACCGGTGTTCGGGTCAGCGATCGCCGAGATGTCCGGAATGGTGCGCATGGGCTTCTTGCCGTTGAACGTGGCGAGGTTCCCGGGCACCACACCGCGCTGGTAGAACGGCTGCGCCACGGTCTTGCTGGTACCGCCGCCCGCGCCGCCGTTGTAGGTGCCGGGGAAGGCCGTCCAGGTCTTCTTGTCGGCCGAGAGGGTCGACTTCAGGGTGCCCCAGCCGGTCTCCCACTGGTACTTGTCGCCCTTGCCGACGGCGAGCGAGGTACCGCCGACCGCCGTCACCCAGGCGGAGTTGGCCGGGGTGTCGACCTGCTTCGTACCGGTGTTGGCGACCTCGTCGCCGTTGTCGCCGGTGGAGAAGTAGAAGCCGATGCCCTCGACGGCGCCCTGCTGGAAGACCTGGTCGTAGGCGGCCGCGACGGCCGGGGTCTCGTTGGCCTCGATGTCGCCCCAGGAGTTGGAGACGATGTCGGCGAGGTGGTTGTCGACGACCTTGCCGAGCGAGTCGAGCAGCGCGTCGTCGTTGCAGGAAGCGGCGCCGACGTACACGATGTCCGACTTGGGTGCCACCGCGTGCACGGCCTGGACGTCGAGGGTCTCCTCGCCGTACCAGCCGGCCGCGCCGCACTCGTCGATGTCGGTGTAGTCGCTCGGCAGCACCTGCGAGAGCTGACCCTTGGCGTACGCGCTGTCGCCGTTGCGCTGGGCGTACTTGGCCGAGTCCTGCGCGATGGTCGGCGAGGCGTAGGCGTCCGTGATGGCGACCGTGACGCCCTTGCCGGTCTTGTCGCCCGCGCCGTACGCGGAGCGCAGCTGCTTGCCGGTGTAGCCCTTGATCGCGTAAGGGGCCTTCTGGCCGTACGCGTTCGGAAGCTTCTTGTCGACCTTCTGGCCGTAGTACGACGACATCGGCCCGGCGTTCTTGAAGACCGCGCTGGGCGGGGGCAGCGTCGTGGTGTCGTGCTTCACGTTGTGCGGGGCGTTGTCGAGGCCCACCACCGTCAGCACCGCACCCCGGAGGGAAGCGGGCGCGGAGGCCGTCGACGTCGGGGCCCGGTAGGTCTTGCTGCCCTTGCGGTAGTTGTGCAGCTGCGTCGAGAACGCCTTCTCGGCCGCGCTCACGTCACCGCTGACCGAGACGTAGTGCTGGTTGGTCCCGGTGACCTTCAGGCCCGAGGACTTCAGCCAGGAGGTGACCTGCTTGATCTGCTCGGGCGTCGTGCCGAAGCGGGCCTTGGCCTGCTTCGCGCTCAGGTACTTGCCGTAGGAGGCGGACTGCGGGTCCGACACCTCCTTCGCGTACGCTGCCAGGCCCTGGGCGTCACGCCCGGCCAGATAGACGCGGGCGTTCACCTGGCCCGAGTCCGCGCTGGCGCCACGGTCGGCGGAGGCCTTCGCCCAAAGCGGCTTGGTGCCCTGAAGTGCGTGGCGGCTGCCCGTACCGGAGTCGGCGTTGGCGCTGGGTATGGACAGAGCCAGCGCGCCGGCGAGCAGTGGCAGTGTCGCTGCCACGCTCAGCCCGGCGCGCATTTTCGAGCGGCTGGATCTCATGGAACCCCCTGTGTTGCGGTTCGTCGCAGGTGTGCGTGTACGCCACACCCTGCCCGATGAACAGCTCACGCCAGGGGCATGCGATGACCAAGAAGAGCTCAAGGAACGGTCATGAACCGGCAGTTGATCCCGTTGTTGCCGAAGCGCCCCTTTCCTTCAGCAGATCGGCCATGAGCTGCACCTCGGACTGCTGGGCGGCCACCATGCCCTGGGCCAGTTTCTTCTCCGTGCCGACCTTGCAGAGCTGCACACACCCCTCCGCCATGTGGATGCCGCCCTTGTGATGGGCCGTCATCAGCTGGAGGTAGCGGATCTCCGCCTTCCTGCCGCTCAGCTTCCGCAGGGCGGAGAGCTGGGCCGTGGTGGCCATGCCAGGCATCAACGCCCCGTCGGTGGGAGGTTCCTGGCCCATCCCCATCCACTGCATCGGCAGCCGGTCCGCGTCGCTCACCGGCAGCCCCCAGAGGTTCAGCCAGCCCGTCATCATGCCGCGCTGGTTGGCCTGGGTGTTGGCGATGTCGTACGCGAGGCGGCGCACATCGGCGTTGTCCGTGCGGTCCCGCACGATGAACGACATCTCCACGGCCTGCTGGTGGTGGACCGACATGTCACGGGCGAAACCGGCGTCCGCCGAGCCCGCGGTGGGCGTCCGCGCGGCGCCCGCACCGGTGTGCCCGGCGTGCGGGTCGTGACCCGTGGTGAACGCCATCGTCGCGGCGGCAACGCAGAGCAGGACGAGAACGGCGGCGGCGACGGCCATCAGCCGCGTGCTCCTGCTCACTGGCCGTCAAGCCCGCCCGTGCACGCCGCGCCCGGCTCCGGGGTCTGCGGGCCCTGCACGTACTTGGTGAAGAACTGGTTCACCCTCGGGTCGTCCGCGCCGTCCACGGTGACCTGCTTGCCCCAGGCGCTGAGCATGATCGCACCCGACTGGCCCGGGTAGGGGCTCATCAGCGAGTACGGGGTCCTCGACACCTTCGCGCCGAGCTTCTTCACGTCGGCCGCCGGGGCCTTGTCCGTGTAGGTGACCCAGACCGAGCCGTGCTCCAGCGAGTGGACGGCGTTCATGTCGGGGAGCGGCTTGGTGTAGACGTTCCCGTTGCAGTCCATCCAGACCTGGTTGTGGTTCCCGCCCACCGGCGGCGTCATCGGGTAGGTCACCTTCGTGGTGACGTGGGTGCGGCCGAGCTTCTTGATGTCCCAGTCCTTCTCACCCTTGATGGGCCCGGCTGTCGTCGCGCCGTCCGCCGTGCTGTCGGACGCCTTGCTCTCGGACGTGGTGCTGTCCGAGCCCGGACTGTTGCTGACGAGATACGTGCCGAAGCCGACCAGCCCCGCCACGGCGACCGCCGCCACCGTGATCACGGCGATACGGACACGGCGCTCGCGCGACCTCTCGGCGCGGCGCATCTCCTCTATTCGGGTCTTGCGATCGTTCTTCGAGCCCTGCGTCGAAGCCATCGATGAGTCCTCAAGTCCTGGTGGGATAGGGGCGGTCCGGGGGCTCAGATCGTAATGGCGGGGCAGGCGGCATGGCACAGGGACCGGGCAGTGGAAGCGCGGCACTCGGCCGGGGCACTGGCGTACGGAGGCGGACGAAGGGTGCACAAGTGTGCGATCGCCGCGGAACCGTGCTCCGGTGGGCGGGCCTGACGGCGCTGTGAGCCCGCGCAACCCCAACACCGTACGAGGGGTTTTCGTCCTGCTCCCCGCCCTCACGGAGGGCCGTCCGGGAGGGCGGAGGCCCTGACTCGTTCAGGGCCTCGACGTGACCCACAATGGAAGCTGCGGTACACCCGAACGGGGTCAGATGTTCGGACGAGGGTTCGCAACATGCTGGAAATCGTGTGGTGGGATGCTCATGAGCCCCGGGGACTCCGGAGGCGTGGGAGCAGGTGGCTGACCAGCAAGGATAGGTAGGAACGGTATGGATAAACAGCAGGAATTCGTGCTCCGTACGCTGGAGGAGCGCGACATCCGCTTTGTGCGCCTGTGGTTCACCGACGTGCTCGGGTTCCTGAAGTCGGTCGCCGTGGCACCCGCCGAGCTGGAGCAGGCCTTCGACGAGGGCATCGGTTTCGACGGGTCGGCCATCGAGGGCTTCGCACGCGTCTACGAGTCCGACATGATCGCCAAGCCGGACCCCAGTACCTTCCAGATCCTGCCGTGGCGCGCGGAGGCTCCCGGTACCGCCCGGATGTTCTGCGACATCCTGATGCCGGACGGCTCCCCGTCCTTCGCCGACCCCCGCTATGTGCTGAAGCGGATCCTTGCCAAGACCTCCGACCTGGGCTTCACCTTCTACACCCACCCGGAGATCGAGTTCTACCTCCTGAAGGACAAGCCGCTCGACGGCACCCGCCCCACCCCCGCCGACAACTCCGGCTACTTCGACCACACTCCGCAGAACGTCGGCATGGACTTCCGCCGCCAGGCGATCACCATGCTCGAATCCATGGGCATCTCCGTCGAGTTCAGCCACCACGAGGGCGCGCCGGGCCAGCAGGAGATCGATCTGCGGTACGCCGACGCGCTGTCGACCGCCGACAACATCATGACCTTCCGGCTGGTCATGAAGCAGGTCGCGCTGGAGCAGGGCGTGCAGGCCACCTTCATGCCGAAGCCGTTCAGCGAGTACCCCGGTTCGGGCATGCACACTCACCTCTCCCTCTTCGAGGGCGACCGCAACGCCTTCTACGAGTCGGGCTCCGAGTACCAGCTCTCCAAGGTGGGCCGGTCCTTCATCGCGGGCCTGCTGACGCACGCCGCGGAGGTCTGCGCGGTCACCAACCAGTGGGTCAACTCCTACAAGCGCATCTGGGGCGGCTCGGCGCGCAGCGCGGGGGCGGGCGGCGAGGCCCCCTCGTACATCTGCTGGGGGCACAACAACCGCTCCGCGCTGATCCGCGTCCCCATGTACAAGCCGGGCAAGACCGGCTCGGCGCGGGTCGAGGTCCGCTCCATCGACTCCGGGGCCAACCCGTACCTGACGTACGCGCTCCTGCTCGCGGCGGGCCTCAAGGGCGTCGAGGAGAGCTACGAACTCCCGGCAGGCGCCGACGACGACGTATGGGCGCTCTCCGACTCGGAGCGCCGCGCGATGGGCATCGAGCCGCTGCCGCAGAACCTGGGCGAGGCGATCGAGCTGATGGAGCGCAGCGAACTGGTCGCCGAGACGCTCGGCGAGCATGTCTTCGACTTCTTCCTGCGGAACAAGAAGCAGGAGTGGGAGGAGTACCGCTCCGAGGTCACCGCTTTTGAGCTGCGGAAGAACCTGCCGGTGCTGTAGGGGCTGGACAGAGCGGTTCTCTGTCCGGTGACGTTCCGGGCGCGCGCTTCACAGGTGCGAGCCCGGAACGGCCGCTCACGAGCGGTTTCGTGCCGGACGGGGGGTGAGTCCGCGGCCACTGGGCCATAGAGTCCCGCGCATGTGTGCAGAACGTTCTTCCGAGCCCGGTGCCCTCCTGATCAACGGCACTGTCGGCGTGGGCAAGACATCGGTGGCCGAGAGCGTGGGCGGCCTTCTCACCGACGCCGGCGTGGCCAACGCCGTCATCGACCTCGACTGGCTGAGGCGGTCCTGGCCGAGGCCCTCGGGGGACCGCTTCAACGTCGGCATGATGCTGCGGAATCTGCGCAGTATCGCCGGCAATTACCTCGCCGCCGGCGCGGTTCGGCTGGTCATCGCCGGCGTGATCGAGGACATGGAGGGCCGGAAGCTGTGCGCCGACGCGATCGGTATCGAGCTTTCGGTGTGCCGGCTGCAAGTCGACCTGCCCGTCATCCGTCAGCGACTCGAGCGACGCCACGAGAACGAGCCCGAAGCGTTGGGCTGGCATCTGGCCAGGGCCGGCGAACTGGCCGGGATCCTGGAACGAGCGGCAGTCGATGACTTCACCACCGACGCCACCACGCTCTCGGTCACTGAGGCCGCCGCCGAGGTGATCGGGAAGGCGGGCTGGCTGTGACGCGGCTTTTGACGCCTGTGCCGGATCGATGGCGCGGTCAGTCGTCCCCGGCACGCGCCATCGCGTTCTCTTAGGCGGCCAACGTGCCGCCGGCCATGCACCGCTGACTGGGCGTCAGCGGTTCCGGTGCCTGCTGCTACGCGCCGGCCCCGCGTGCGAGCCATTCGGTGATGGTCGGCCGCGTGCTGCTGGTGACGCTCACGATGCGGCGGCGCCGGTCCGACTCGTGCTCGCGCCGCGGAAGAATCTGCCGGTGCTGTAGCCGCCTCCCGAAGCGTTCCGCACGAAGCGTTCCGCACGAAGCGTTCCGCACGAAGAGTCCCGCCCGGGCGCACGACCGGGCGGGACTTCTGGCTTCCGGTGGCTCTTGGACTTTGAGGGTGCGGCACTTGTCCTTTTGTCGCCGGTCGGTCGCCAGCTGTTGACGAGACGTCAGTTGGTGCGTGAACGTGCTTCTTCAACGCCGCCGGTGAACAGAACCACTCACCCGGCCGCACAGCCACGTAACGCCACCAGTGCACTCTCCACCCCCACACAGGAGACACACATGCGGATGCGGCACCTGCTCACCACCGGAACACTGGCCGCGGCGGCGGGCGCCGCCGTGCTGCTCATGGGGCCCGCGGCTCCCGTACAGGCCGCCGGCACCGGGCAGACTCCCGGGACGTACGCCTACTGGAGCGCACCCTCCGACGTCACATCGGTCTCGATCCCGATGACGCTCCAGCACTCGCCCGGCAACTACAACGCCTACTGGTCGACCCAGTTCGGCTTCGCGGGCAGCGGGGCCTCCGGGTACATGGGGTTCCAGACCCACGCCGACGGCGGCGGGATGTTCCTCGTCTCGATCTGGAACGGCACGGAGGCCACCGCGGGCGGCTCCGGCACCTACTGCCAGGACTTCGACGAGGGCGGCACCGGCAAGACCTGCCGGCTCGACCAGCGCCCCGTCGAAGGGCACCAGTACGCGATGGAGGCGGCGCAGCAGTCCGGTTCGTACTGGAAGTACTCCATCGTCGACAGGACCGCGGGCACCACCACGGTCCTCGGGAACATCAAGATCGACGGCGACCATCCGATGGCCGGGTCCAGCTTCGACAGCTGGACCGAGTACTTCGACTGGAACAACCCCGCCACCGTCTGCGCCGACGCCAAGTACTCCAAGCTGCTGTTCGGCATCCCCACCACCAGCGCGGGCAAGGGCACTTACCACTCGTCCAGCCTCAGCGACACCTGCCAGTCCATCGCCAAGGTGACCCTGGACGCCTCCGGCGCCACGGAGGAGAACGGCATCGGGCAGTAGCGGCCACCGCGGACCCCGTGCTTCCCGGCGGGCAGCCGGTTCTCCGGCCGCCCGCCCTCTTGCCCCGTTGAGCGCCCCCTTGAGCGCCGCGTCACACCACGTGGCAGCGCCACCGCAGCCCGCTGCGACTACGCTCGGAACCGGACTTCGATCAACCGGTGTTCCGAGCAACCGGGTGCCACGTGACGAGAGGCGGCAGCATGAGCGTGCCGGGACGCAGAGGCAGTACGTTCACCCGGCTGCTCCGGCACGGTTTCACCGACCCCGCCGCGGCCGAGCGATTGCTCGACGCCCCCGAGCTGGCGTCCGTACGCGACGACTCCGTCCTGCTCGACGCGCTCGGCGCCACCGCCGACCCGGACCTCGCCCTGCACGGCCTGGTCCGCATGGTCGAGGCCCAGCAGCCCGACGAACGGCAGACGCTGCTCGACACGCTGATCGCGGCCAAGCCGTTGCGCGACCGGCTCCTCGGGGTGCTCGGCGCGTCCGAGGCGCTCGGTGACCACCTGGCGCGGCACCCGCACGACTGGCACGCCCTTGTCACGTACGAGACGTCCGATCTGCATCCCGGCGTTCCCGAGTTCGAGGACGGGCTCGCCGGGGCGACCGACGCGGTGGAGCTGCGGATCGCCTACCGGCGGTGTCTGCTGGCCATCGCGGCCCGGGACGTCTGCGGCACGACCGACGTGCGGGAGGCCGCCGCCGAACTGGCGGACCTGGCCACCGCCACCCTGCGGGCGGCCCTCGCCATCGCGTCGGCCGCGGCCCCCGAGGACGCCGCGCTCTGCCGCCTCGCCGTCGTCGCGATGGGCAAGTGCGGCGGCCACGAGCTCAACTATGTGTCCGACGTGGACGTCATCTTCGTCGCGGAGCCCGTCGAGCCCACCGTCATCGGCGAGGCCGCCGACGAGGCCGGGGCGATGCAGGCCGCCACCCGGCTCGCCGCACACCTCATGCGGATCTGCTCCGACACCAACATCGAGGGCACCATCTGGCCCGTCGACGCGAACCTGCGGCCCGAGGGACGCAACGGACCGCTGGTCCGTACGCTCTCCAGCCATCTCGCGTACTACGACCGCTGGGCCAAGACCTGGGAGTTCCAGGCGCTCCTGAAAGCCCGCGCGGTGGCGGGCGACCCGGCGCTCGGTGCTGAGTACACCGAAGCGGTCGGGCCCCTGGTGTGGCAGGCGTCCGAGCGGGAGAACTTCGTCGCCGACGCCCAGAAGATGCGCCGCCGGGTCATCGACAACATCCCCCCGGCGCTCGTCGAGCGCGAGCTGAAACTCGGGCCCGGCGGGCTGCGGGACGTGGAGTTCGCCGTCCAGCTGCTCCAGCTCGTGCACGGCCGCAACGACGCGACCCTGCGCAGCGGCAACACCCTGGACGCCCTGGCGGCCCTGGCGGCCGGCGGCTACGTGGGCAGGACCGACGCGGCGCAGCTCGACGCGGCCTACCGCTTCCTGCGGGCCATGGAGCACCGGATCCAGCTGTACCGCCTCCGGCGCACCCACCTGGTGCCGGACGAGCCGGCGGACCTGCGCAGGCTCGGGCGCTCGCTGGGACTGCGCACCGATCCCGTCGCCGAACTCACCAGGGTGTGGAAGCGCCACGGGGCGGTCGTGAGGCGGCTGCACGAGAAGCTCTTCTACCGGCCGCTCCTGGACGCCGTCGCGCAGCTCGCGCCCGGCGAGATCCGGCTCAGCCCCAGGGCGGCGGGCCAGCGCCTCGAAGCGCTCGGCTACGCGGACCCGGCCGGCGCCCTGCGGCATCTGGAGGCGCTGTCCTCCGGGGTCTCCAGGAAGGCCGCCATCCAGCGCACCCTGCTGCCCGTGCTGCTCGGCTGGTTCGCGGACTCCGCCGACCCGGACGCCGGGCTGCTCGGCTTCCGCAAGGTCTCCGACGCGCTGGGCAAGACCCCCTGGTACCTGCGGCTGCTCCGGGACGAGGGTGCCGCCGCCGAGAACCTCGCCCGGGTCCTGTCGGCCGGCCGGCTCGCCCCCGACCTGCTGCTGCGGGCCCCGGAGGCGGTCGCGCTGCTCGGTGCGCGCGGCGGGCTCGAACCGCGCCCCCGGGAGGTCCTGGAGCTGGAGGTCCTGTCGGCCGTCGGCCGCGCCGAGACCCCCGAGGGCGCTGTCGCGTCCGCGCGCGGGGTGCGCCGCCGCGAGCTGTTCCGTACCGCGGCCTCCGACCTCATCGGCTCGTACGGCACCGAGGAGAACCCGGCGGAATCCGACCCCGGGGCATTGGTCGACCGGGTCGGCAACGCCGTCACCGATCTGAACGCCGCCACCATCGCGGGCGCGCTGCGGGCCGCCGTACGGGCGCAGTGGGGCGACACCCTGCCCACCCGGTTCGCGGTCATCGGCATGGGCCGCTTCGGCGGCCACGAGCTGAGCTACGGCTCCGACGCCGACGTGCTCTTCCTGCACGAGCCGCGGGAGGGCGTGGGCGACCAGGAGGCGGCCCGCGCCGCGAACGCCGTCGTCGCCGAGATGCGCAGGCTCCTCCAGCTGCCGACCACCGACCCGCCGCTGGTCATCGACGCGGATCTGCGCCCCGAGGGCAAGAGCGGTCCGATGGTGCGGACGCTGGCCTCCTACGCCGCGTACTACCGGCGCTGGTCGGGCGTCTGGGAGAGCCAGGCGCTGCTGCGCGCCGAGCCGATGGCGGGCGACGCGGAGCTGGGCCGCGGCTTCATCGAGCTGGTCGACCCGCTGCGCTATCCCGTCGAGGGGCTCGGGGACGACGCAGTACGCGAGATCCGCCGCCTCAAGGCGCGGATGGAGTCCGAGCGGATGCCGCGCGGCGCCGACCCGACGCTCCACGCGAAGCTGGGCAGGGGCGGGCTCAGTGACGTGGAGTGGACCGTGCAGCTGTTGCAGATGCAGCACGGCTGGGTGGTGCCGGGGCTGCGTACCACCCGTACCCGGACCGCGCTGGCCGCCGCGCACGCCGCGGAGCTGATCTCCACGGAGGACGCGCAGACGCTGGACGAGGCGTGGGTGCTGGCGTCACGGGTCCGCAACGCGGTGATGCTGGTGCGGGGGAGGGCCGGCGACACGTTTCCATCGGACGGGCGGGAGCTGGCCGCGATGGCCCGGTACCTGGGGTACGAGACGGGGCACGTGGGCGACATGCTGGATGACTACCGGCGTGCGACGAGGCGTGCGCGCGGGGTGATGGAGGTGCTGTTCTACGGGGCGTAGGCGGGGTGCGGGTGCGGTGCTGTGCGGGCCGGATGTGCGGCCTCAGCGTGGGACAGCCCTGACGTCAGCCTTCAGCGCTCCGATTTTGCCGGTACCGGCTTCAGCGTGCCGTGGATGCCCTGGGTGAACGTGCCGCCCGCTCTGACCTTCTCCGGGACCCTTGGGAGCCGGTGCGGCAGTGCTCCGTACCAGGCGTACGAGAGGCCCCCGCCGAAGGCCAGGCAGAGGACGCCGCCCACCGCGTCCAGCCAGAAGTGGTTAGCCGTCCCGACGATCACCAGAAGGGTCAGGGCCGGGTACAGCAGGCCCAGGATCCGGACCCACGGGGCGCGGGCCAGTGCGAAGATGATCAGGCCGCACCAGAGGGACCAGCCGATGTGCATCGAGGGCATCGCCGCGTACTGGTTCGACATGTTCTTGAGGTTGCCCGAGGCCATCGAACCCCACGTGTCGTGCACCAGCACCGTGTCGATGAAGTGGCTGTTGTTCATCAGGCGCGGTGGCGCCAGCGGGAACAGGTAGTAGCCGGCCAGCGCCACCGCGGTCGTCGCGAAGAGCGCCAGGCGGGCCGCCGCGTAGCGCCCTGGATGGAAGTGGAACAGCCAGACCAGGACGCTGATGGTCATGATGAAGTGCAGTGTCGCGTAGTAGTAGTTCATCGCGATGATCAGCCATGTCACCGAATTCAGCGCATGGTTGATGTTCTGCTCGACCGCGATACCGAGAAAGTGCTCGGCGCGCCAGATCCAGTCCGCGTTGCGCAGCGCCTCCGCCTTCTGCTCCGGTACCGCGTTGCGGATCAGGGAGTAACCCCAGTAACTCACCGCGATCAGCAGTACTTCGAACCAGATGCGGGGGCGGCGAGGCGCACGCAGACGCCCGATGACTGAGATGTGAGGCTCCTTGGCCACGACGGGTGACGCGGTGGCCGAATGGCCGTCCAGTGTCTTCACAGTCGTTTCACCCATAGGGGAAGAGTCTGCCAGAAACTCGGCTACCCACAGATCATCCCTCGGGAGGGACGCGCCCGCACCCGCTACGGCTTGTTGACGCCCTCGCCCCGGGATACCGGGCCGGACGAGGATCCCGGAGCGGCCGCCGTGGAGCCACGGACTACCAACTCGGTCATAAAGACGAATTCGCTGTGCGGGGCGGGGGTGCCGCCCACCTCTTCGAGCAGGGTGCGGACGGCTGCCTGGCCCATGGCGGTGACCGGCTGTCTGATGGTGGTCATCGGCGGGTCAGTGAACGCTATGAGCGGGGAGTCGTCGAAGCCGACCACCGAGATGTCGCGCGGCACGTCGAACCCCAGCTGGCGGGCGGCCCTGATGGCACCGAGTGCCATCATGTCGCTGGCGCAGACCACCGCCGTACAGCCCGACGCGATGAGCTCGGACGCCGCCGCCTGGCCGCCCTCCAGCGTGTAGAGCGAGTGCTGGATCAGCTCCTCGCTCTCGGCCGCCGACAGCCCGAACCTGGCCTGCATCTCGGCCTGGAAACCCTCCGTCTTGCGCAGCACGGGCACGAAACGCCTCGGTCCGAGCGCCAGCCCGATCCGGGTGTGGCCGAGCGACGCGAGGTGGGTGACGGCCAGCCGCATCGCCGCGCGGTCGTCGGGCGAGATGAAGGGCGCCTGCACCTTCGGCGAGAAGCCGTTGACCAGGACGTACGGCACGCCCTGGGCGCGCAGCTGCTCGTAGCGGCGCATGTCGGCCGTGGTGTCCGCGTGCAGTCCCGAGACGAAGATGATGCCCGCGACCCCGCGTTCCACCAGCATCTCGGTGAGCTCGTCCTCGGTGGAGCCGCCGGGTGTCTGGGTGGCGAGGACCGGCGTATACCCCTGCCGGGTCAGGGCCTGGCCGATGACCTGGGCCAGTGCCGGGAAGATCGGGTTCTCCAGCTCGGGCGTGATCAGACCGACCAGACCCGCGCTCCGCCGGCGCAGCCGTACCGGACGTTCGTAGCCGAGTACGTCGAGTGCGGCGAGTACGGACTCGCGGGTGGCCGCCGCTACCCCGGGCTTGCCGTTGAGGACCCGGCTCACCGTCGCTTCGCTGACCCCCGCCTGAGTTGCGATGTCGGCAAGCCGTGCGGTCATGGGATGGGACTGTACCGGGCGCGTGTCAGATTGCCCACCAGGTGCAGGAATCACCGGGAATGCGCACCGATTCACCGGAGATGTCCGGGGCGGCCGACGAGAGCAGCGGCCGTCCCGGTACGCGCAGTTCGACAGCGCCCGGCAGGGTGTTGACGGTGCAGATGAAACCCGGCCGGGTGAAGGCGAGCACCCCGTCGGGCCCTTCGAGCCAGCTCATCGGGCCGTCGCCCAGACCGTCCACCTCGCGCCGGAGCGCGAGCGCGGCACGGTACAGCTCCAGTGTGGATCCGGCGTCCCCGGTCTGCGCCGCCACGGAACGCTCTCCCCAGTCCGCCGGCTGCGGCAGCCATCCCGGGCCGGCCCCGAATCCGTACGAAGGTCCTTCACCGGTCCAGGGGATCGGCACCCGGCAGCCGTCCCGCAGCCCGTCCTGTCCCGCGCCGCGGAAGAACGACGGGTCCTCGCGCAACTCGTCGGGCAGGTCGGTGACCTCGGGCAGCCCGAGCTCCTCGCCCTGGTAGAGGTAGACGGATCCGGGCAGCGCCAGCATCAGCAGCGCGGCGGCGCGGGCCCTGCGCAGTCCGGCCTCGCCGTCCCCGTACCGCGTCACATGGCGTACGACATCGTGGTTGGAGAGCACCCAGGTGGTGGGCGCGCCCACCGACGCCGTCGCGGCCAGCGAGTCGTCCACCACCGCGCGCATCGCCGCCGCGTCCCAGGGGCACCGCAGGAACTGGAAGTTGAAGGCCTGGTGCAGTTCGTCGGGGCGTACGTACAGGGCGAGGCGCCCGGCGGACGGGGCCCACGCCTCGGCGACGCCGATGCGTTCCCCCGGGTAGGAGTCGAGCAACGTCCGCCAGGAGCGGTGGATCTCGTGCACCCCGTCCTGGTCGAAGAAGGGGAGCGTCTGGGAGCCGATCATCCGCACCTGCTCGGCGGTGCCGATGTCGGGCAGCCCGGCGGCCTTGACCATGCCGTGCGCCACATCGACACGGAACCCGTCCACGCCGCGCCCGCCGAGCTCCAGCCAGAACCGCAGGACCGACTCGAACTCCGCGCGCACCTCGGCGTTCTCCCAGTTGAGGTCGGGCTGCTCGGGGGCGAAGAGATGCAGGTACCAGGAGCCGTCGGACACCCGGGTCCAGGCCGGGCCGCCGAACACCGACTGCCAGTCGTTGGGCGGCAGTTCACCGTCCGCGCCCCGGCCGGGCCTGAAGTGGTAGCGCGCGCGGGCCGGGCCGCCCGCCAGCGCCTCCCTGAACCACACATGCCGGTCCGACGTGTGGTTGGGGACCACGTCCACGATCACCCGCAGCCCCAGCCGGTGCGCGGCGTGCAGCAGCGACTCGGCGTCGGACAGCGTCCCGAACAGCGGGTCCACGACCCGGTAGTCGGCGACGTCGTAGCCGCCGTCGGCCTGCGGCGACGCGTAGAAGGGGGTGAGCCAGACCGCGTCGGCGCCCAGCTCCGCGAGGTACGGCAGCCGCTCCTCGATGCCCCGCAGATCGCCGATGCCGTCACCGTCGCTGTCCGCGAAGGACCGCACGTACACCTGGTAGATGACGGCGTCCCGCCACCATCGGGTGCGGGCCCCGGATGCGGTGGCCGCGCCGGTGGGCTGCTGCGTCTGCTGCGTCATGGGGGGATGGGTCCCTTTCGGAAGGCTGCAACGTACGGGAACAACGCCGGTGCCCCTCCGAAAGTAACAGCCTTGCAAGGGCTTGCGAAGGCCGCCACGGCTCGCGCCACAGCGTTCGAAGCGCCCCAATGCCCCGTTTGACAAGGGGCATCACGGCAACCGTGCGGACACGTCGAGGTAACGAAGGCGGCTTCTTGCAGAAATTCTTCGCAAGGTCTTTCGGTCGTCTTTCATCCTTGTTACGTTCCTCGACGACCCGGAGCCGTGATGGCACGGCACCCCTCGAAGGAGTTCACATGCGACGTGGCATAGCGGCCACCGCCCTGGTCGCGGCCCTGGCGCTCGCGGCGACAGCCTGCGGCGGCGACAGCGGCAGCGGCAAGGCGGACGGTGTCACCACCATCACCTGGTGGGACACCTCGAACGCCACGAACGAGGCACCGACCTACCGGGCGCTGGTCAAGGAGTTCGAAGCGGCGAACAAGGGGATCAAGGTCACCTACGTCAATGTCCCCTTCGACCAGGCGCAGAACAAGTTCGACACGGCCGCCGGTGCCAAGGGCGCCCCGGACGTGCTGCGCTCCGAGGTCGGCTGGACCCCCGCCTTCGCCAAGAAGGGCTACTTCCTCCCGCTGGACGGCACCGAAGCCCTCAAGGACAAGGCGCGCTTCGAGCCCAACCTGCTGAAGCAGGCGCAGTTCGACGGCAAGACCTACGGCGTCCCGCTGGTCACGGACACCCTCGCCTTCGTCTACAACAAGGCGCTCTTCGCCAAGGCCGGCATCACCAAGGCCCCCGCCACCTGGGGTGAACTGAAGAGCGACGCCGCCGCGGTCAAGTCGAAGGCGAAGGTCGACGGCTACTGGGCCAGCACCGCCGGCTACTACGCACAGCCCTTCCTGTACGGCGAGGGCACCGACACCGTCGACCTGGCGCACAAGAAGGTCACCATCGCCGGCGCCCCCGCGGTCAAGGGCCTGGAGACGTGGAAGGGCCTCTTCAGCGGCCCCGGTCTGCACAAGGCGGACACCACGGCCGACGCCTACGCCCACCAGCAGGACGCCTTCGTCAACGGCAAGGTCGCCTCGATCATCCAGGGGCCGTGGGAGATCACGAACTTCTACAAGGGCTCGGCCTTCAAGGACAGGAAGAACCTCGGCATCGCCACCGTCCCGGCCGGTTCCACCGGCAAGGCGGGCGCCCCGACCGGCGGCCACAACCTCACCGTCTACGCGGGCTCCGACAAGGCGCACCAGGCCGCGTCGCTGAAGTTCCTGAACTTCATGACCTCGGCGAAGAGCCAGGAGCAGATCGCGCTCAAGAACTCCACACTGCCGACCCGCTCCGACGCCTACACCGCGAAGGTCACGGCCGACCCCGGCATCGCCGGCTTCCAGAAGGTGCTCAGCGCCTCGCGGCCGCGGCCCGAACTGCCGGAGTACAGCTCGCTCTGGGGTCCGATGGACACCGAGCTGCCCAAGGTCGCCGACGGCAAGGAGTCGCTCCAGGACGGGGTCAAGGCCCTGGGCGAGAACATGGCCAAGCTGGTCCCCGGCTTCACCAACTGACCGCCCGGCCGCCGGACCGTGCGACCGCGCGGATCCGGCGGCCGCCCGACCGTGTCCGCGACATCGCACCACCCCCGAACTCCCCTGAAAAGGTGTCAAGATGACCGTTGCCGTCGCAGGCGCGGGCCCGAAGCGCCGTAGGCCGGCGCAGCGCATCAAGCAGTCCTGGCAGAAGCACTGGTACGCGTACGCGATGGCGGCCCCGGTCGTCGTCGTCCTCGGTGTACTGGTGGGCTATCCGCTGGTCCAGGGCCTCTACCTCACCCTGACCGACGCGAACAGCCTCAACTCGGCCCGCACCATCGGCGTCAACCACATCGACGCCACCTACAAGTTCATCGGGCTGCACAACTACGCGGACATCCTCTGGGGGCCGACCGCCTGGGACCGCTTCTGGTCCCACTTCCTCTGGACCATCGTCTGGACCGCCGCCTGTGTGGCCCTGCACTACTGCATCGGCCTCGGCCTGGCCCTGCTGCTCAACCAGAAGCTGCGCGGCCGGACCGTCTACCGGATGCTCCTGATCCTGCCCTGGGCGGTACCGACGTTCGTCACCGTCTTCTCCTGGCGGATCATGCTCGGCGACTCCGGCATCGTGAACTCGGTGCTCGGCGGCCTCCATCTGCCCCAGCCCGCCTGGCTGGAGGAACCGCACTTCCAGCAGCTCGCCGCGATCATCGTCAACACCTGGTGCGGTGTGCCCTTCATGATGGTCTCGCTGCTCGGCGGACTCCAGTCGATCTCCGCCGACCTGTACGAGGCCGCCGAGATGGACGGCGCGAGCCCCTGGCAGCGCTTCCTCAATGTCACTCTGCCCGGCCTGCGTTCGGTGAGTTCCACCGTCGTCCTGCTCGGCATCATCTGGACGTTCAACCAGTTCGCCATCATCTTCCTGCTGTTCGGCAACGGCGCACCGGACGCCCAGATCCTCGTCACCTGGGCCTACCGCCTCGGCTTCGGCCAGCAGCCCAGGGACTACGCCCAGTCCGCCGCGTACGGCGTACTGCTGCTCTCCATCCTGATCGTCTTCACCTCCTTCTACCGGCGCTGGCTGGCCCGTAGCGAGAAGGCCAGCAGCTGATACCGGCCGGACAAAAGAAGGCAGGACCCCCGATGACGACCCCGACGACCCTCACCACGGAGACCGCACCGGCGGAGCGGACACCACCGCCCGTACGGCGGCCCGCCCGCACCGTCAGCCGCGACCGGCCGAGCCGCCGGGCCACCGTGCTCTCGCACACCGCGCTCAGCGTCGCCAGCCTGATCGCGCTCTTCCCGATCGCGTGGCTGGCCTTCCTCTCGCTCGGCCCCGACAAGAGCGACTATCTGCATCCGGGCCGGATCTGGTCCAAGATCTCGTTCGCCAACTACTCGTTCGTCCTGGAGCACACCCGCTTCTTCACCTGGCTCGGCAACACCGCCCTGATCGCCGTCGCGACCAGCGTCATCGGCGTCCTCATGGCCGCCACCGCCGGGTACGCCGTCTCCCGCATGAGGTTCCCCGGCCACAAGAAGCTGATGTGGCTCCTGCTGGTCACCCAGATGTTCCCGGTCGCCGTCCTGATGGTGCCGATGTACGTGATCCTCGCGGACCTCGGCCTCATCGACACCTTCGGCGCCCTGATCCTGGTGTACTGCTCCACCGCCGTGCCGTACTGCGCCTGGATGCTCAAGGGGTACTTCGATACCATCCCGTACGAGATCGACGAGGCGGGGCGCGTCGACGGGCTGAGCCCCTTCGGCACCTTCTGGCGGCTCATCCTGCCGCTCGCCAGGCCCGGTCTCGCGGTGGCGGGCTTCTACACCTGCCTGACCGCCTGGGGCGAGGTCGCCTTCGCCTCGACGTTCATGCTCGACGACAGCAAGTACACGCTCGCGGTGGGCCTCTCCAGCTTCGTCAGCGAGCACGATGCCCAGTGGAACTACATGGCCGCCACCGCTGTCCTCATCGCCATCCCTGTTTCCTTCATCTTCTACCTGGTGCAGAAGCACCTGGTCACAGGCTTGACAGCGGGCGGGACCAAGGGCTGAGCCGTACCCCATCCGTACGCACCGTGACGCGTACGCCTCCACGACGCCGTACGCCTCCGTGACGCCGTACGCCCCCATGACGCAACTGACTCACCCAGGGAAGACATGACTCAGCACTCCGCCGCCCCTGCCGCCGCAGCCCCGACGACCGCCGCCCGCACCGGCTGGTGGCGGGACGCGGTGATCTACCAGGTCTATCCGCGCAGCTTCGCCGACAGCAACGGCGACGGCATGGGCGACCTCGAAGGCGTCCGCAGCCGGCTGCCGTACCTGCGTGACCTCGGCGTCGACGCCGTCTGGCTCTCGCCCTTCTACGCGTCCCCGCAGGCCGACGCCGGGTACGACGTCGCCGACTACCGGGCCATCGACCCCATGTTCGGCACGCTCATGGACGCCGACGCGCTGATCCGCGACGCCCACGGCCTCGGCCTGCGGATCATCGTGGACGTGGTGCCCAACCACTCGTCCGACCAGTACGAGTGGTTCAAGCGCGCCATCGGCGACGGCCCCGCCTCGCCGCTGCGCGACCGCTACCACTTCCGCGAGGGCAAGGGCGAGAACGGTGAACTCCCGCCCAACGACTGGGAGTCCGTCTTCGGCGGACCCGCCTGGACCCGGGTCGCCGACGGTGCCTGGTACCTGCATCTCTTCGCCCCCGAGCAGCCCGACCTCAACTGGGAGAACCCGGCGGTCGCCGACGAGTTCCGCTCGATCCTGCGGTTCTGGCTCGACATGGGCGTCGACGGCTTCCGGGTCGACGTCGCCCACGGGCTCGTCAAGGCGCCCGGCCTGCCCGACCTCGGCAGCACCGACCAGCTCCGGCTGCTCGGCAACGACGTCATGCCGTTCTTCGACCAGGACGGTGTGCACGAGATCTACCGGTCCTGGCGCACGATCCTCGACGAGTACCCGGGGGAGCGGATAGCCGTCGCCGAGGCGTGGACGCCGACCGTGCAGCGCACCGCCCACTACGTACGCCCCGACGAGCTGCACCAGGCGTTCAACTTCCAGTACCTGGCCACCCACTGGGACGCCGCCGAGCTGCGCGAGGTCATCGACGTCTCGCTCGCCGCGATGCTCCCGGTGGGCGCTCCCGCCACCTGGGTGCTCTCCAACCACGACGTCACCCGGCACTCGACCCGCTTCGCCAACCCGCCGGCCGGCACCCAGATCCGCACCCCCGGCGACCGGGGACTGGGCCTGCGGCGGGCCCGCGCGGCGACCCTGCTGATGCTGGCGCTGCCCGGCTCCGCCTACCTCTACCAGGGTGAGGAGCTGGGCCTCCCGGACGTCACCGACCTGCCCGATGAGGTCAGGCAGGACCCGTCGTTCTTCCGCGCGGCAGGCCAGGACGGCTTCCGCGACGGCTGCCGGGTGCCGATCCCGTGGACCGCTGAGGGCCCCTCGTACGGCTTCGGCAGCGGCGGCAGCTGGCTCCCGCAGCCCGAGAGCTGGGGCGCGCTGAGCGTCGAGGCGCAGACCGGCGACCGCGATTCCACCCTGGAGCTGTACCGCGGCGCGCTCGCGCTGCGACGGGAGCTGCCGGGCCTGGGAGCGGGCGAGTCCGTCGACTGGGTCCCCGGCACCCCCGCCGGAGTACTGGCGTTCACCCGTCCCGGCTTCCACTGCACCGTCAACACCACCGGCCGCCCCGTACGCCTGCCCGTGCCCGGCCGGATGGTGCTGGCCAGCACCGAAGTCACCCTGGAGGAAGGCGAGTTCGAGCTGCCCGCGGACAGCACCGTCTGGTGGTCGGTGTGAGCGCACCGCCCCGGCTCGCGCACATCGCCGCGCAGGCCGCCGTCAGCGAGGCCACCGTGAGCCGGGTGCTCAACGGCAAGCCGGGCGTCGCGGACACCACGCGCCAGCGGGTGCTCGCGGCGCTCGACGTCCTCGGCTACGAGCGGCCCGTACGGCTGCACAGACGCAGCGCGGGCCTGATCGGCCTGGTGACGCCCGAGCTGACCAACCCCATCTTCCCGGCCTTCGCCCAGGCCGTGGAGCAGACGCTGGCGGGACACGGCTACACCCCGGTCCTCTGCACGCAGATGCCGGGCGGCGCCACCGAGGACGAACTGGTCGAGCAGCTGGTGGAGCGCGGGGTGGGCGGCATCGTCTTCCTCTCCGGACTGCACGCCGACACCTCGTCGGACCCCGCGCGCTACGCCGGCCTCGCGGAGCGCGGGGTGCCGTTCGTCCTGATCAACGGCTACAACGAGCGGATCAGCGCGCCCTTCGTCTCGCCCGACGACCACGCGGCGGCCCATATGGCCGTGCGCCATCTCTCGGACCTGGGGCACCGCAGGATCGGTCTGGCGGTCGGCCCGCCCCGCTATGTGCCGTCGCGCCGTAAGCGCGAGGGGTTCATCGAGGCGGTGGCGGCCCGGCTCGGCCAGTCGGCGGATGAGGCCGGAGCCCTGGTCCAGCACACCCTGTTCAGCGTCGAGGGCGGCCGGGCCGCGGCGGGCGCGCTGTTCGACCAGGGGTGCACGGCCGTGGTCTGCGGCAGCGACATGATGGCGCTGGGCGTCGTACGGGCGGCCCGTGAACGCGGTCTCGAAGTCCCCGACGACGTCTCGGTGGTCGGCTTCGACGACTCGCAGCTGATCGCCTTCACCAGCCCGCCGCTGACCACGGTCCGCCAGCCCGTCCAGGCGATGGCCGCCGCCGCGGTGGGCGCGCTCCTGGAGGAGATCGGCGGCAACCCCGTCCAGCGCACGGAGTTCGTCTTCCAGCCGGAACTGGTGGTACGGGGGTCCACGGCCCGCCGCACCGGCTGACCGGCGGGGGGACCGGCGTGCGAGGCTGAGCGGTGGCAGCGCGCCGCTCCGCCCTGCCGACCGGACCGGACACCGTCCGTTCCGGACCAGAAGCTTTCCCGGGAGGAATCCGCCATGCCGCAGATCACCGTCGAGTACTCCGAGTCCCTGGAGGACGCCTTCGACCGCAGGGGCTTCGCGCTCGGCCTGCACCCGGTCGTCGTGGAGACGGTCTCCGCCAAGCTCCCCGCCTGCAAGACGCGGTTCGTCAGGACGGCCGGGTTCGTCGCGGGCGACGGCACGGGTGACGACGCCGTGCTGCACGTGGAGATCGCGCTGCTGGCCGGCCGTACCGACGAGGCCAAGGCGCGGCTGAGCGAGGCGGTGCTCGACGTCGTACGCAACCATCTGAAGCCCACGCAGAGCACGCTGCACCTGTCGGCCGAGATCCGCGATCTGGACGCGTCCTACCGCAAGGTCTGAGCGCCGGCCGGTCCTCAGCCCTTGCGCTGGGCCGGGAGTTCCGCCGCGGGCGGCGGCGTCAGCGAGAGCAGCCGGCCGACCAGGTCCCCGAACGGCCCGTCGGCGGGCTCCTCGCTCAGTATCCGCCGTACGACCGCCGCCATCTCGGCGTCGTACGCGGCGCTCACCGCGGCCAGCGCGGCGAAGTCGTGCACCAGCTGCAACTCCAGCTCGGCCCGCGGAATGCTCCGCCCGTCGAGCCAGATCAGCGCGGTCGACTCGGCGAGCGACACCCACGACCTGACCACCAACTGGAGCCTGACGGGCGGCTCCTGGACGTCCAGATGGGACAGGATCTGGAGATACGCGGCGGTGCGGACCTCGTCGATCATCGCGTTGGTGGTGGTGGAACCCACGGCGGGGCCGCCGCGCATCAGCGCGGAGAAACCGGGCCCGTGCTCCTCGACGAAGTCGAAGAACCGCTCCATCACCCGCAGCAGCCGCGCCCCCAGCGCCCCTTCACGCGGCTCGACGAACCGCTCGGCCAGCTCGTCGGCCGCGCGGCGCAGCGCCGCCTCGTACAGACTCTGCTTGCCGGGGAAGTAGTGGTAGACGAGCGGTCGTGAAATGCCCGCGGCCGCGGCTATCTCGTCGATGGAGACATCGTCGGGGGAGCGGTGGCTGAACAGTTCGAGCGCGACACTGATCAGCTGCTGCCTGCGCTCTTCGACGCCCATTCTGCGGCGTACCCCGGTCGTCATATGAACAGGGTACCGACTGTGGTGCCGCCGGGCGTTGGCCGTACCGGGGCGGGCTGCGTCAGGTGCGCCGGATGCGGCGGCCGGCGGGACACCGGGTGGAGCGGCAGGCGGGCCGGTCATCCGGTGAGCCAGTCGCGGAGGATCTCCTCGTGGTGCGCGTCGAGTCCGGGGGTGGTGGACGGCGAGGCGTCGGGGACGCCCTGAAACACGACGGGTTGGCGCAGCGCGGTCATACCCTGCAGCGCCGGATGCCGGAACCGGCCGGTGACGCCCCGCGGACCGACACTGTCGATGGCCTCCCTGAGGTCCTGCATCGGGCCTGCCGGGACGCCCTGTTCCCCGGCGAGGGCGACGATCTCGGCTGCGGAGTGCTGCCGGGTCCAGGCCTCGATGGTGGCGCGGACCTCCGGTTCATGGGCGGTGCGCGCCTCGTCGGTGCGGTAGACGGGGTGGTCTGCCAGGTCGGGGCGGCCGATCAGGTCCAGCAGGCGGTGGAAGGTACGGTCGTTGGCGGCCGCCAGGACCACCGGTGCGTCGGCCGCCCGGTAGACGCCGAACGGGGTGGACACCGGATGCCGGTTGCCGACCCGGGTGGGCGGGGCGCCGTCGGCCGCCAGCAGGCTGGCGCCGGTGAGCTGGAGCGAGACCATCGCGTCCAGCATCGCGATGTCGAGATGCTGTCCCCGCCCGGTGCGGGCCCGTTCGACCAGCGCCGCGCAGACCGCCCACGACCCGTAGAGACCGGCCTGCAGATCGGCGATGGACTCACCGACCTTGGTCGGTTCGCCGTCCGGGGTGCCGGTGGTCTCCATGATTCCCGACATGGCCTGGATGATCAGGTCGTAGGCGGGGCGCGCGGACATCGCGCCCGACTGCCCGAACCCGGAGATGCTCGCGTACACCAGCCTCGGGTTGTGGGCGAGCAGCGCCGGCGCGCCGATGCCGAGCCGGTCGGCGACGCCAGGACGGAAGTTCTCCACGAGTACGTCCGCCCGCGCGGCCAGCGACCACAGGGTCTCCAGGTCCCCGGGGTCCTTGAGGTCGAGTGCGATGCTCCGCTTGTCCCGGTTGAGCATCGCGAAGTAGACGCTGAGGTCCTGCGAGAACGGTCCGAGCCGCCGGGTGTCGTCACCGCCCGGCGGCTCGACCTTGACGACATCGGCGCCGATGTCGGCCAGCAGGGACGTACAGAACGGGCCGGCCAGTACCCGGGACAGATCCAGCACACGAATGCCGCTCAACGCCGGCATGGCAACTCCTCGGTTCGACTGCGCCGAACGCTAGGAGCGCGGACCGGCCGGGGGATATGTGCAGAGCCACGGAGACAGCCGCCGTTGTTGTGCGGGCGCACATGGCGGTGGACGGGCGGCGAGTGGATGACTTGAGGGCATGAACACCTCCGAACAGACCTCCCAGGAGCACCTGCCGTACCGGATGCCCGACGAGTACGAGGAATTCAGGGCCTCCGTACGCGCCTTCGCCGAGGACCGGATCCAGCCACTGGCGGCCCGCGCCGACGCCGATGACGTCTTCTCCGCCGACGGCTACGGGGAACTCGTCGCCGCCGGATTCCACGCACTCGGCGTCCCCGAACAGTACGGAGGGGCGGGCGCCGACACACTGGCGCAGGCCATCGCCATCGAGGAAGTGGCGCGGGTGTCCGCGGGCATCTCCACCGTGCTGAGCTCCAACAAGCTCGGCGTCACCCCGCTGCTGCTCGCCGGGTCCGGCGAGCAGCGCGACCGGTATCTGCCCGATGTGGCATCGGGCGATGCGCTGTGCGCGTACGCGATCTCCGAGCGCGAAGCGGGCAGCGACGTCGCCGCGATGACCTGCCGGGCGGAGCCCGAGGACGGCGGCTGGCGGCTCTCCGGCACCAAGAGCTGGATCACATCGGCGGGCGAGGCGGCCGTGATGATCGTGTTCGCGGTCACCGATCCCGGCCTGGGGAAGCGCGGTATCTCGGCGTTCGTCGTCGAGGCGACCGACGAAGGGATCTCGTACGGCGCCCCGGAACGCAAGATGGGGCTGCACGGTTCGGTCACCAGGGAGGTCCACTTCGACGGTGTCCGCATCCCCGCGGGCCGGCTGCTCGGCGAACGGGGGCGCGGTCTGCGGCTGGCCCTGGCGACGCTGGACCACACCAGGATCTCGATCGCGGCCCAGGCCGTCGGCATCGCCCAGGGCGCACTGGACTACGCGGCGGACTACGTACGCGAGCGCCACCAGTTCGGCCACCCGGTCGCGGAGTTCCAGGGCGTCCAGTTCATGCTCGCCGACATGGCGATGCACATCGAGGCGGCGCGCACCCTGGCCTACCGTGCGGCGGCGGCCTCACAGGCGGGATCCGGGGACCTCACCTTCCTCGGCGCCGCCGCGAAGTGCCTCGCATCCGACACGGCGATGGCGGTGACGACCGACGCCGTTCAGCTGCTGGGCGGGGCGGGTTATGTGCGCGACCACCCGGTGGAGCGGATGATGCGCGACGCGAAGATCACACAGATCTATGAGGGGACGAACCAGATTCAGCGGGTGGTCATGGCCCGCCAGGTGCTCGGCCGCTGAGCTGCCAGCCGCTTGCTGCGGGCCATTTCAGCCGCTTCAGCCGCGTCAGCCGTTCAGTCGCGTCAGCCGTCGGCGGGGCCGAGCACCTGGAGCGCCAGCCAGAGCTCCAGCCGGTCCTGGGTCGCCGTGAGCCGCTTGCCCAGCAGCCCTTCGATCTGGCCGAGCCGGTAGCGCAGCGAGTTGCGGTGCAGGTTCATGGCGCGGCAGGTCTCCGTCACCGACCCGTCGTGTTCGAGATAGCTGCGCACGGTGGCCTCCAGGGCCGCACCGTGCTCGGTGTCGTAGCGGCGCACCGGTTCGAGCAGGGTGGCCGCCAGTTCCGCCAGCGGCAGTTCGGCGCTGCTCAGCAGCAGGCCGGGCAGGGACAGGGTGCGGCACTCCTGCACCCCCGGTCCCTGGCGCTGGGCCTGCCGGGCCTCGTGGTACCCGATGCGGATCCCGTGGGCCCCCTGGTGCACCCCGCTGACCCCGACCGCCGTCGCCCCGGGCCCGCCGCCGATGTGGTGGAGCAGCCGGTCGGCGACGGTCCTGGCGTCGCCGTCCGCACCGACGAGCACGACGATGCCGTCGTCCAGCGGGCACATGGGGTACGGGTCGGACTGCCCGTGCAGCAGCGCCGCCAGGTCGAGGGGCCGCTGCCGCAGCAGGGCGGCGGCCTGGCCCGAACTCGCCACGACCACACGGTGGCTGCCGTGCGGATCCACCCCGATCCGGGTCAGTTTGCGCTCCGCCTCGTTCCCCCCGAGGCCGTGGTGCAGGATGTCCGCGACGACCTGGCCGACCAGTTCACGGCGTCCGGACAGCAGCGCCTGGCGGCGTGCGATCTCCAGGCCCACCAGACCGGCCACCGGCGCGAGCAGCGTGACCTGTTCGCCGGGGCCCCGGGCCACGAGGTAACCGGCGACGGTGCCGTCCGCCCGTACCGGGAAGGACACCAGACCCGGTCCCGGACCGGCCGTTCGCGGGGTGTCCGACGCGGCAGCGACCTCGTCGACGGGCCACCGTGCGGACCGGGGGTGCTGCTCCAGTACCACGCCCGCCGGATCGAGGACCGCGACATCGGCGCCCAGCCGGCGGGCCAGCAGCGGGACGAGGTGGCGCAGTCCGCGCCCGGCGAGCAGGGCGCCGGTGATCTCGTCCTGCAGATGGATCATCAACCGGGTGCGGGCGTACTGCTCGGCGAAGATCCGGTCCGCCGCCCACCGGCTGATCTGGATGAAAGGGATCTCCACCGGCGACGTCAGCAGCGCGAGCCCGTGCCGCTGCGCGGCGGCCCGCAGCCCGGCCGGCACCCGTTTGTGGACCAGTCCGGTCCCGACACAGACGGCGGCGACCGGAACCGCCACCAGGTCGCGCACCAGCCGGTCCCACTGGTCGCGGGTACGCCTGCGCAGCGCGGTGGTCAGGACCAGTTCGCCGCCGCGGAGGAAGGGGACCGGGTCCTCCAGCTCGGTGGTGGACGACCAGCTGATCGGTACGTCGGGCCATGAGCCGGGTGAGGTGACCGCGGCCAGCCGCAGTTCACGCTGGGCCAGCAGATCGGACGCGAGGACGGGCACCAGCACAGAGTGCCACAGGCGCCCCGTGCCAGGCCCGGTGCACCGGCGGGCGGGCGGGGAGACAGCGAACGGGCCGCCGCGGCACGGAATCCGTGCCGCGACGGCCCGCCGGCCGGTGGCCGCCCGTCAGGCGATGGCCACCGGCTGCTCAGGATCAGGCGGTGGCCACCGCGAAGACGTGCAGCACGCCGCCGTTCGTCGTGGACGGCAGCGTCACGCTCGCCAGCTGCTTGCCCGCCTGGAGCGTGACCGGCGCGGTCGCGAAGACCTCCGTACCGACCGGGTCCGTACCGCCGCCCTGGACATCGCGGTACGGGGTGTGGACCGCCACCGTGTTGCCGAACGACGGCTTGTCCGCTCCGCCGCCGAGCGTCCAGTCGCTGAAGCCGATGTCCGCCTTCTGTGTGGTGCCGTCGGTGTACGTCAGCGTCGCCGTACCGCTGGCCGAACCCTCCGCCGCGCTGCCCAGCAGGCTGAGCTTGGTGGCGCCCTGCGCGGACGGGACGTTCAGCACCTGCGGGGTGTCCCCGGCCACCTCGATGTTGTCGGGGTCCCCGGCCGCCACCTTCGGCCAGGTGAAGTCGAAGCCGCCGGACGAGACCGTACCCCCGGGTGCGGCCCCGGCCGCTGCCAGCGCCTTGCCCGAGTAACTCCAGCCCTCACCGTCGAAGTTGGCCTGCGGGTTGTCGTCATCGGTGGAGATGGCCGTGCTGTTCCGGTTCCAGAGCATGCTGTTCTTCGCGGCGACGGTCACCGCGACCGAGGTCTTAGGAAGCTCCTTGCCCGCCGACGACTTCAGCGTGACCGGGACCGTGTAGCGGCCCTCGGCCGTGCCGGACGCGGCCGAAACGGAGAGCTTCGCGCTCGCCGAACCGCCCGCCGGGACCGTGAAGTCGCCCTGTGCCGGCTGCACCGTGACACCGGCCGGCGGCGTCGCCGTCCAGTGCACCGTGGTCGGCTCCTGCTCCAGCGTCTGCACCTTGACCGTGGTGTCCGCACCGGCGGCGCCGGGCTCGATCTTCAGCTGCTCGGGGGTGGCGCCGGTGAAGTACTTCACGCCGCCGCCCGGGAAGGACGGCGGGGCGTCGGCCGCCGCGCTGCCCCACGAGGTGTCCGCCTCGGCGCCCAGCGTGTAGTCGAGGGTGCCGCCGTGAGCGACCAGTGAGGCGGGGACCCAGGGCTTGCCGGACGTCCGGCCGTTGACCTTCAGCCCCTGGATGTACGTGTTGTCCGCCGAAGCGGCCGGGGCGTTGACCGTGATCGTCCGCCCGTGCCCGGTGTGCACCACCGCGTGCGGGAACAGCGGCGCGGAGAGCGTCAGATCGGCGCGGCTGGGGTTCTGCGGGTACATGCCGAGCGCCGAGAAGACGTACCAGGACGACATGGTCCCGGCGTCGTCGTTACCGGGAATGCCGCCCGGGGTGTCGGTCCACAGCTGGTCCATCTCCGCGCGGACGGTCTCCTGTGTCTTGTACGGGGCGCCCAGGTAGTCGTACAGATAAGGCGTGTTGATGTCCGGCTCGTTGGTCGCGTCGTACCGCGTGTCGTCCTTCGCCGAGAAGTCGAACTTGCCGTCCGGTGTACGGAAGAAGGCGTCCAGCCGCTTCACCGCGGTGTCGTCGCCGCCCATCGCGGACGCCAGGCCCGCCACGTCCGAGTACACCATCCAGGTGTAGCGGGCGCTGGTCCCCTCGACGAAGCCGCTGCCGGTGCCGGGCGTGAAGGTGCCCGCCCAGGTGCCGTCGGCCTTGCGGTCGCGGATGTAGCCGCCCTGCGGGGTGGCGTTGGCGTCGAAGACGTTCGTCCAGTTCCCCGAACGGTCCAGGAACTTCTTCGCGTCGGCGCTCCTCCCGGTCTGCCGGGACAGCTCGGAGAGACCGTAGTCGGCCGCCGCGTCCTCCAGCGTCTCGGCCGCGCCGCCCCAGCAGTGGCAGTTGTCGGCCGGTACGTACCCGAGGTCCAGGTACTTGTCGAGGGCGGGGCGCTGGCCCACGCACTCCACATTGCAGCCCGAGCTGTCCGAGTCGTTCGCCGTCGGTACGGTCGCCGCCTCGACCAGCGACTTCAGTGCGCCCTTGACGTCGAAGTCATGGCCGCCGAACGCGTAGATCCCGGCGAGCGCGGCGTCCGACGGGTCTCCCGACATGACGCTCGTCTTGCCGTTCTCGAGGAGCCAGCGGTCCCACTCGCCGCCGCGCTGGCCCGCGTAGTTGTAGAGCGACTGCGCGTAGTCGCTGCCCGCCCGGGGGTTGAGCAGCGTCATCAGCTGCACCTGGGCGCGGTACTGGTCCCAGCCGGAGAACGTGCCGTACTGCGCCTGCTGCCCCTTGGCCAGCCGGTGCGGCTTGCGGTCGGCGCCCAGATAGCGGCCGTCGACGTCACTGGTCAGCGTCGGCTCCAGCATGGAGTGGTAGAGCGCGGTGTAGAAGGTCGAGCGCTGGGCGTCGGTGCCGCCGCCCACCTCGACCGACTTCAGCACCTTGTTCCAGGCACCGGCCGCCTGCGACTTCACCGAGCCGAAGCTCTTGTGGGGCGCGTTCTCGGCGCGGAGGTTGGCCTCGGCGTTCTGCGGGCTGACATAGGAGACGGCGACCTTGGCCTGCGCCTCGGTGGTCCCGCCGGCGAAGGTGATGTACGCGCCCGAACCCTTGCCCTCCACGGCGTTGCCGGACGAGCTGTAGCCCGTACCGCCGGACGCCGATGTGGAACCCGGGCTGACCGTGCTGTCCTTCCAGGTGCCGACCTTGGCGAACGCCTTGTCGAAGTGGGCGGTGAAGTACAGCGTGTACAGGTCGTGCCGGTTGTTCGCGCTCTGCGGACCGCAGAAGTTGCCCGCGGTGACCGAGCCCGTCACCGTCCTGGCCTTCTTGTCGATCTTCACGGTGGCGTCCGTGCTGCCGCTCTCCGAGTTGGAGGTGCGGAAGAGCATGCTGGCCGGCTTGGACTTCGGGAAGCCGAACTGGCCGGAGCCGGTCCGTGCCGTCGTGGTCAGCGCGGCGGACGCGCCGTTGTCCAGACCGACCTTGTAATAGCCGGGCGACGCGCTCTCGTTGGTGTGCGAGAAGGTGCTGGCGTACTTGGCGTCGGTGGTGTCCGCGCTGGGCGAGGAGTCGACATCGCCCGTGTACGGCATGATCGGGATGTCGCCGTTCGCACCGGAGCAGCCCACCCCGTTGAGGTGGGTGAGGCTGAAGCCGCGGATCTTCGTGGCGTCGTACTGGTACCCGCCGGGCGCGGGCGTGGAGACCTGCTTGCCCCTGGAGTTCTGCGGGCTCCAGGCCAGCATCCCGAAGGGCTGCACGGCGCCCGGGTAGGTGTTGCCCGCGTTGGCGGAACCGATCAGCGGGTGGACGTACGACACCGGGTCCTTGACGGTGCCGTGCGGGGATGCGGCCGAGGCGGGGGCGGCGGTGGCGGCCATCCCCAGGGCGGCCATGGCGGTCACCACGACGGAGCTCAGCGCTCTGGTCCCGGTGCGCGTCCGACGGCTGTGCGTGTCTGACACCCGTTCCTGCCCTTCGTGTGACTCGTTTGTGGCGACTCGTGTGTGACGGACGGTCAACGC
The DNA here is from genome assembly GCF_041433995.1 of Streptomyces sp. NBC_00466. Classification (NCBI taxonomy): domain Bacteria; kingdom Bacillati; phylum Actinomycetota; class Actinomycetes; order Kitasatosporales; family Streptomycetaceae; genus Streptomyces; species Streptomyces sp. NBC_00466. The sequence goes on from NZ_CP107896.1 coordinate 5,303,064, forward strand.
GCCGGAAACGGGAGCGCCGTTGAACACTCCGGAGCGGCGCGCCGTCCGACAACGTTGTCAACGACGTGAGGATGCTCCTCCTGCCGATCCGGGGTGTCAAGGCTCCCCGGGCCCCCGGACGGGCCCGGGGGCACACGAGACGCGTCAGGTCTACAGATCCAGCACCAGCCGCCTGCCCCGCGCCCGTGACACACAGATCAGCATCGAGTCGTCCCGCTCCGCGTCCGTCAGCAACTCGTCCCGGTGGTCTATCTCGCCGTCGATCACGCGCTGTTGGCAGGTCCCGCAGAAGCCCTGCTCGCAGGAGTACGGCACATTCGGGACCTCCGCGCGGACGGCTGCCAGCACCGTGGAGCCGGGCGCGACCGTCACCGTACGGCCGGAGCGGCGCAGTTCGACATCGAAGCTGTCCGAGTCCGCCGCACCGGCCGTCTGCGGCGCGAACCGCTCCAGATGGAGCGCGGCACCCGCCGGGAGCGCCGCCGACACCGCTTCGAGCAGGCCCTCCGGGCCGCAGCAGTAGTACGCGGTTCCCGGCGGGTCGTCCCCGAACTCCAGGACCGGGTAGCCCAGTTCGTCCTGCGGGACCACCGTCACACGGTCCGCGTCACCGCCGCCCAGCTTCTCGGCATCCGCCAGGAACGGCATCGAGGCGCGCGTACGCCCGCAGTACACCAGCCGCCACCGCGCGCCCGCCGCTTCGGCCGCCCGGAGCATCGGCAGGACCGGGGTGATCCCGATGCCGCCCGCGACGAAGACGTACGAGGCGGCTTCGGTCAGCGGGAAGCGGTTGCGGGGGCCGCGGATCTCGATCTCCGTGCCCTCGTGGAGATGTTCGTGCACCTCGCGGGAGCCGCCCCGGCCGTCCTCGATCAGCCGGGTGGCGACGGTGTACGCCCCCCGGTCGGCCGGGTCCCCGCACAGTGAGTACTGGCGGACCAGACCGGACGGAAGCACCAGATCCAGATGGGCGCCCGGGGTCCAGGTGTCGAGCCGTTCGCCGGACGCGCTCTCCAGCCGGAGCCGCACCACGCCGTCGGCCTCCGGGGCGCGCTCGGTGATCAACAGCCGTCGGCTGACGGTCCGGTGGCGGCCACGGCCCGACACCGGGGTCTCCAGTGCGGGCATCGGCCAGAGCGGGGACGCGGCGATACGGCGGCGCAGAGCGCGCCTGGCGAGCAGGGCCGCACCGGCGACCAGGACGACCGTACGGACGCGGGGCAGGTTCGGCGCCATGGTCAGCGGGCTCCGTTCGAGACGGCGGAATTCGCAGTGGGGGCGTTCGCAGCCGGGGAGTTGGCGAGGTAGGCGACGGCCTGCGCCGTGCTGCCCTCCTGTGAGGGGTGGTACGTACGGCTCAGATAGCCCGGCACGGACCGGGCGATGGCCCCGGTCGTGGGCAGCAGCCCCTGCTTGCCGCGCCGGTGGTACGCCCGCAGGGTCGCCCGGCCGTCCACAAGGAGCGGATCGTTCTCCATGAAGAACCTGACTCCGCGCTGCCAGAGGAAGACCAGCGCGGAGAAGGCGGTCGCCCAGGTGCGCACCCTGCGGCGGTAGCCGCCGTCGATGTGCTGGAAGACCTCGAAGGCGACCGACCGGTGCTCGACCTCCTCGGCGCCGTGCCAGCGCAGCAGGTCCAGCATGGTGGGGTCGGCGCCGCGCCGGTCGAGGGCTTCCGCGTTGAGCACCCAGTCGCCGAGGAACGCCGTGTAGTGCTCGATCGCGGCGATCGTCGCGACCCGCTCCTTGAGCCACCAGCGGCTCGCCCGGCCCGGCGGCAGCGTCCGGTCGCCGAGCAGCTTCTCGAAGAGCCAGTCGACCTGGGCGGTGTACGGGGACGGGTCGAGCCCCTGCGCCGCGAGATGGGGGAGCACGTCGTCGTGCGCCTGCGAGTGCATGGCCTCCTGGCCGATGAACCCGATCACGTCCTCGCGCAGCCGCGCGTCCCGGATCAGCGGCAGCACCTGCTTGTAGACGTGCACGAACCAGCGTTCGCCCGCCGGGAGCAGCAGATGCAGCACATTGATGGTGTGCGTGGTGAACGGGTCACCGGGCACCCAGTGCAGTGGGGTGGACTCCCAGTCGAAGGAGACCTTGCGGGCCTTGAGCGCTATGTGTTCCGAAGCCACCGGGGCAGGCTGCGTATTAGACATGGCGTCAATGTACCGACGGGTACGCCCGAGGGACAGGGCCTTGCGCGCAGCTGTTCACCGCCCCCAGTCACCCCCGCCACGGCCCCCCGTCACCGCAGCGCGCTGACGCGGGTCCCGTCCGCCAGTCGTCCGGTCAGCTGCGCCTTCGCCCCCTGCTTCGCGGGCAGGGCGAGCAGCGGGCCGGTCGAGCTGCCCGTCACACCGCCCGTCGTCGCCAGCGAAGTGAACTGCGCACTGCCCGCCGCCAGCACGTACCACTGCCCGCCGCGCGACTTCCACAGCACTCCGGCGAGCACCCGCGGCTGCCGTTTGCCGCAGGCCGGTGAGTTCTCCGACCGGGCCACCACCGTGTCGGGATCCGGCCCCCGGCCGCCGGGGGCCCGGAACTGCGCGAGCACCCGGCTCCCCGCGCCGCGCCAGGTCTCCGCGCGGGTGCAGAGCCAGGCCGCCCGGCCGCCCGCCGCCGGCAGCTGCTGGGAGGCGAACTGCCAGGAGTTCACCGTGCGTACGCCGTGCGAGCGGACCGCGGGGAGCAGGCACGCGGTGTGCGCCCAGCCCGCCAGGTCCCCCGCAGCCGTCACGTCGTGCGGCCCGGCCGGCGGGCCCGCGAGCAGCCGGGCCGGGGGCAGCTCGCCCAGGTCGGTGACCAGATGTGTGCCCGCGCCGTCGCGCAGTGCGAGCGCGTTCCAGGAGGTGCAGGTGCGGGAGGTGCCGGGGCCCGGTACCGGGTCGGTGACACCGTCGGCCGAGCGGCCCAGCGGCCGCGCCCCCGCCGAAGGGGCGAGCAGGTCCCGCACACTCGCGCGGCGCACCCAGGGCGCCGTCAGATAGCGGACGTTGTCGTCGGTCCTGCCGACGACCAGCGCGTCCGAAGCGGCCTCGTCCGCGTTGTCCACCCGTGCGAAATCCAGCGCGGTGCGCCCTCCGCCGTCCTTCGCCTCGGCGTACCGCACCACCCGCAGGCCGTCGTAGAGCAGCACGACCACCGCGTCGTCCACCGTGCCCGCGTACAGCAGCTGCGGCGCGCCCATCGGTGGCCCGGCGGGTGTGCCGGGGGTCGCCGAGACCTGTACGGAGCCGCCGGGGCGGGCCCAGACGGCGAGCGCGCGCCGCAGTAGCGCTGTGTCACCGGTGCGGTCGCCGCGCGCGGGCCATACGGAGAAGTCGGTACGGGCCGACGCCTTCCACGCCGTCCCCGCGACCCGGGTCAGCTTCGCCGGATTCAGGGCCTGTTCGGAGACCGGACTGCCGGTGTACGCCGGAGCTGCGGCCCGCCCGGCGCCCAGCCCGCCGTCCGGCAGTGCCAGCAGCGTCCCGCACACCAGGACGGCGGCCGCTGCGGCCAGCGCACCCCTGCCGAGGCGCCTGCGCCGCAGCAGATCGGTCGGCCTGGCCTGGAGCGAGCAGGGGTCGAACGCGGCGGACGCCAGCAGCCCGTACTGCGCCGCCGGGCCGTCCGCCCGGTCGAGCGCCGTTCTGGGGTCGGCCACCCCGGCGGCCTCCAGCACCCGCCGTACCCGGGTGTCGTCGAGCCCTTCGAGGCCGCGCAGCGCGTACGCGGCGCGTGCGGGCCCTGAGAGGGCGGAGAGCCGCTGGTCCAGGGCGAGTTCATCGGCGCCACCGGACCGGGGGAAGAGCCGCAGCCCCCACACCTGGGGCAGCAGCGGCGGCAACTGGGCGCGGCGTGGCCAGGCGTTCCACCGCCGGGGCCGCGCGACCTCCAGCGCCGCCTCGACCACCCGGCCCCGCACATAGGCGTAGGCCGGGTCGCAGTCGTCCGCCCGGCGCGGCGACGGAAAGGAACCGGCCGCCCAGGACCGCCGTCCGCGCGGCAGCGCCCGCTGCGCGATGGAGTGCGCGGTCAGCACCCGGCGGTTGCGGCCGAGCGAGGGCGGCAGGATCAGATACGCCAGCCGGACCAGCCGGGGGTAGTGCTCGACGAGCGCGGCCCCGGCCTGTCCGGCGTCGACATCGGCGGCATCGGTGGCGGCTGAGCCGGGCGCGGGGCGACGGGTGAGATCCTTTGGACGCACATTCAGCAGAACGAGCGAATGGTGGGTTGGTCACCGGGGGCCCCGCCCCGACGGGGCCCCCGGCACCGCTCAACTCAGCGACCAGCCACTGAAGTCCACGGTCCCGCGCATGCCGTTTCCGCCGTTGGTCGCGCTCATGAAGATCCCCGTGTCCTGGGTGTCCGCCGCACTCGGCACGGCGACGGTGGCGACGGTGCGCCAGCTGGTCCCGCCGTCCGTCGAGAACGAGCCGGTGTAGGCCGTGCCCGCCCGGGAGAGCCGCAGCACGACCGGTGCCTTGATCCCGGTGACGCGCTTGTAGGTGTCCAGCGCGCCGTCGCCTTCCGTGTCGTACGAGAGCACGACGCCCTGGCCCGGCGTCACCGCCAGGTTCAGGAACCCGGCCGAGCCCGGGGTGGCCAGGCTGTTGCGTACGACGATCCCGCTCCGGGCCCAGCTCCCGGTGTCGTCCTGGGAGTCCACCCGTACGGTCACGCTCGTGCCGTCGGTCATCGCCCCGGCACGGAACGCGGTGCCGAACTGGGTGGTGCCCTTCCACAGGTCCTGCCCGCCGCCGTTGATCGCCATCCGCTCGCCCAGCTGCCCGAACACAGCGTCGTTGCCGGTGTACGTCCGCCATCCGGCGTCGAGCGGGGCGGCCACGTACACCGCGCTCCGCTCCCGCACGTCCACCTGCTTCTCGCCCTGCGGCCCGAAACGGGTCAGAAGGGTGTACGGCATCGGGCGCAGCGGAGTGGTCAGCGGGTCGGCGGGGGCGGTGACCTGCCAGGAGACCGAGCCCGACGCGCCGGGGCCGACACTCTTCAGGGAGGTGCCGCCCTTCGGCACCGCGTCCAGGCCGGTCAGCGTGAAATCGACCTGGCCGGTCGCGCGCAGCCCGTTGAGGTTGCGGAAGCCGGCCGTGACCGTGCCGGTGCTGCCCGGGGTGAAGGCGACGGGCTGGGCGGAGACGGTGGCTGCGCCCTGGTACGGGGCAGTCGCCAGGGTGTCGTACACCCGCTGCGCGGTGCGGTACGCGTCGCCGGTCGCCTTGACGGGGTACGCATCCGTCCGGTGGGCCCAGGACGCCTCGTCCGGGTACCAGTCGAAGGATTTGGCATCACGGCCGTCGGCGAGCGCGGCCGCCAGTTCGTCCAGGAACGCCTGCCACTGCGGGAGATGGACGTCGCTGAGCAGCCCGTGCCAGTCGCGGTTCGCGTAGTTGCTGAGGTGGTCGGCGGCGGTGCGGTCGCCCCAGGTGGTGATGAGGGTGCGGGCCGTCCACTCCAACTGCACCGCCTCGGCCGGGCTGGTGGCGAAACGCTTGGCCTCCTCCAGCCAGGGGCCGAGCAGGAACGCCTGGTGGCAGCCGGCCAGGGTGTCGGCGAGCCGCATCAGCTTCATCCAGAGCGCGGACAGCTCACGGAGGGTGGCGGCGTCCTTGCCGGTGTAGGCGTCGTGCAGTTGGGGCAGCAGGATCCGGCCCCGGTCGGCGAGGGCCTGCCGGGCGAGATCGACGAGGTCGTAGCGGTAGGCGTCCGAGCCGCGCAGCGGTGCCCGGACATCGAGCAGAGCGGCGAAGGCGGTGTCGAACCCGGCGGTGTCGAAGGCGGACTTGACGGAGGCGGTGAGGCTGGGCCGGCGGGCGAAGAGCGAGTCGACCGGGCGTCCGTCGGTGGTGGTCAGCTGGTACGCGGTCGTGGCGAGCGCGGCGAACGCCGTCCGCGCGGCGCGGTCGTCACCGCCGTAGCGCACCCCGGCGTACTGGGTGAACCACGCGGTCCGGTCGATCTTCTCGGTGCGCCAGGCCAGTTCGCTGAAGAGCTCGAAGGCGGCCGGGTCGCGCTCGGCGGCCTCCGGCATGTACGCGGTGCCGGCCAGCGCACTGCCCGGCTTGTCGCGCCACGCGGTGAACTTCTCCGTCCAGCGGTCGGTGTCGGCGCCGATCGTCGTACGGCCGCCGAAGTCGGGGATGGAGCCGAAGGCGTACGGGGCGCCGCCCCAGTCCTTCTCGCGGTCGGTGACGGTGTCGATGTCCGAGAGCCCGTCGACGATCAGGATCCGGTCGGTGTCCACGGCCCGGAGCAGTTCGGCGCGCGGGTTGGCGCCCCAGCCGAGGATGACCCAGGTGGCGTCGGGGTGGGCGGTGTGCAGGGATGTCTCGACGGCCCGCGCGGCGTCGGCGACCGGGACATCACCGGGGGTGCCGCCCTCGTGGAGCAGGTCCATCTTGAAGTGCTGGGCGTCGCCGAGGAGTTCGGACTGGTGCCGGTAGAAGGCCGCGGCCACCTCGTCGAACACCTCGGACCTCGGGTCGAGCCAGTCCGGGCGCCGCAGCCCGTTCCAGGTGCCCTGCGGGACGACGTCGGCGCCGGGGTTGCGGTCGGGGAACCCGTCAGGGACGGTCCCGAAGTAGCCGGGGAACACCGGGTGCATGCCCAGTTCGCGCAGCCGGTCGGCGATCCGCCGGCCCAGGGCGGCGCGCCGGTCGATCAGCGCGGTGGAGAGCGGGCCGCCGTATCCGCTCATGTTCTGGAGGAGCCACCAGGGCTGGTGGGAGGGGGCGGGCAGCCAGGTGCGGGCCTCGGTGTCGGAGTACCCGAAGTCCTGGAGCAGCCGGTGGTAGACGGCTTCCTGACCGGGCGTGATGAGGACTTCGTTGCAACCGTGCAGGGCCAGCACGTCGATCGTCCGCTCCCAGTGCGGCCAGTCCGCGTACGGGGCGGTGTAGCCGTCGTGGGTGTCGTTGAGCGCGAAGCGGTGCGGGACGGTCGCCGACTGCTGGACTGCCTTGCCGGGTGCGGGCAGCCGCTTGGGGAGGTCGAGCTGCGAGGTGTTCCATGAGATGTGCGCCCGGCAGACGTACTTGAGGTACCAGTGGACGCCGGTCAGTGCTGCGGCGGGGCCGGTGGCGGCGACCTCGATCCGGCCCGCGGAGCCGGTGACCCGGAAGCGTTCCCCGCCAGTCAGGGGCGTGAGCGTGAACTGGTCGGCGTGGAGCGGCAACAGGCGCTTCAGGGCCGCGCGGGCCGGCCCGGTGTCGAGCGGCTCAGGGGCGGCGGGGGAGTGGCGCATGGGGAGGCCCAGGGGGAGGGCGGCCGGTGCGCCGGCCGCTGCGGCGGGGGTCTGCGCGCCGATCACGGCGCCGGCGCCGATCGCGCCCGCGGTGCTCAGCAGCGTACGTCTGGACAGCTTGTGCATCGGCACTCCTCGTGTTGCGCGTCAATGCTGCTGACGGTCCGTGCGATGACAGATGCGTGCGATGCGCACGGTAATGACGAGGGGCAGGTGGAGCAATGGGGCGCACAGGTATGAGTGCGTAAAAGCGGCCCGGTTCCATCTTTCGGCCCGCCGAATCCAGGATTGGCGAGGTGTGGAGTTGGGTATCACGGCGATCTCGTACAGGCCGATTCCGTTCTGTTGGTCATTGTTCGGGGTGCGTGACCGATGAAACATGTAAAGTGGCCGACCGGTGAGTGATCTGCATTACATTGACGTACCTTTTCTGCTGGGTTTCACTTCTGCCGCCGGGTTCTTATATCCGGCTCGGTCAGTTCGCCGTCAATCGGAGGTACTGTCATGAAGCTCATTCATTCACTCAAGAACAAGATCAGGCCCGAGAAGAGCCTGAAGTCGTACGCCTGGTACATCTGGTACTGACCTGCGAATTGTTCGCCCAGTTCCCGGCGGGACCGTTCAGCGGCCCCGCCGGGCGCCGGCCGCTTGCTCTGGGGGATCTCCGATGAACATTTCCGGTACCGACAGGGGCGCCCGGACCACGGTCTTCACGCCGAGAATCGACGATCTTCTGCGCACCTACCGCGGTGCGGAGGCATTCCGTCTGGATCCCGGAACCGTGGGCGTCGCAGGGCCCGAACTGATTGACGAAATACTCCGCAGCAGGCCGGCCAATGAATTCGAACGGCCGACATTCAAGCCGCTCAAGGGGAGATCCATCACCCGGCCTGAATCGTCCGCGCTCATGCGTGCTGTTTCGCAGGACGTCAAAGCCGCACTCAGAGAACCGGACCATGAAAAGGTCGATCTTTCCGGGGAATGGCCGCAGGTTGGCCATGCTTATCTGCGGGACCTTGTATTCGGTTCCGACCCCTACCGGTACCGCGTCCTCATGGACCGCAGGCTGGAGTGGACGACCGCGATGACCTGGACCGTCATCGGAACGGGCGCCGCACTGCCCGGCGTCCCGCGGCCCGGCGCGCCGGTCTCACAGCTGGCCGCGCTCACCGCGGCAGCCGAGACCTATGGGGAGCGGCGCCACGCCATGGGCATGTACCGCCGGGCGGCGGCGCCCGTCTGCTTCACGGTGTCCACCCTTGTCGCCAACGCGCTCTGGCTCGGCTCGCCCTTCGGCGACGACGTGTCCAACCGGGACATCCTGCTGGAGACGCTCCGGCTGCTGCCGCCGTCCTGGAACCTGCTGCGGGTCGCATCGCCGGAGTTCGCCGCGCTGGACGAGCGGATCGGCGAGCGCGACGACGTGCTGATGCTGCCCCTGCTGACCCACCGCTCTCCCGCGATCTGGGACGACCCCGACACCTTCCGTCCGGGCCGGTGGACCGGGACCGACCCCGACGACCACCCGGGATATCTCCCCTTCGGCCACGCCAACGAGCGCTGCTGGGGACGGCACATGGTCATGCCCCTGGCCGAGCGGCTGCTCGATCTGCTGCGGGCCGGCGACTTCGCCGTGGCCCCGGACCAGACATCGGCACGAGTCCCGCTGGCCGGGCTGCTGGGGGTCACCGGAGTGCGGGTCACCCGGCGGTAGTGGTACCGGTGGCGCGTCCTCCTGGACCGCAGCCCCGCGCCGCCGCTATGGACCGCCTCCCCGCGCCGCCGCCGGTCAGACCCGTTGTCCCCGGTCAGCCCCGTTACGCCTGGGTCTTCCCCGGTCAGCCCTGGGTCGTCCCGGTCAGCCCCGGTCAGCCCCGGTCGAGATAGGCGAGCACCGCGAGGACGCGCCGGTTGTCATCGTCCGACACCGGCAGGCTCAGCTTGCCGAAGATGTTCGACGTGTGCTTCGCCACCGCCCGCTCCGTCACCACGAGCTGGCCGGCGATGGCGGCATTGGAACGCCCCTGCGCCATCAGCTCCATGACCTCCAGCTCGCGCGGGGTGAGGCTGCCCACCGGCTTGTCCTGGGCCCGCCGTGACAGCAGTTGCTGGATCACCTGCGGGTCCATCGCGGTACCCCCCGCTGCCACCCGGCGTACCGCGTCGATGAACTGGTCGGCGTCGAACACCCGGTCCTTGAGCAGGTATCCCACGCCGCCCGTGCCGTCCGCCAGCAGCTCGCGCGCGTACAACTGCTCCACATGCTGCGACAGGACCAGGACCGGCAGTCCCGGTCTGGCCCGGCGGGCGGCCAGCGCGCACTGGAGGCCCTCGTCCGTGTGGGACGGCGGCAGCCGGACGTCGACCACAGCGACGTCGGGCTCCAACTCGGCGAAGGCCTTTGTCAGTTCGGGTCCGGTCTCGACCGCTGCCGCGATCTCGAAGTCGTACGCCTCCAACATACGGACCAAGCCGTCTCTCAGAAGGAAGAGGTCTTCGGCGAGGACAACGCGCACGGAATCTCCATCGTCACCATGGTCGGGCCGTCCACTGGGCTGTTGACGGCCAGTACGCCGTCGAATGTACCCAGTCGGCGTTCGATTCCGCTCAGTCCCGAACCCTTTCCTGCTGACGCGCCCCCGCGGCCGTCATCGGTGACCGATATCCGCAGCATCCCCTCGGCGTGGTGGATGTCGACCCAGATCCGGTCCGCCTCCGCGTGCTTGACGGCGTTCGTCAGGACCTCGCTGACCGCGAAGTACGCCGCCGATTCGACCGGGGCCTCCGCGCGGCCCGCCATGTCCACCTCGACCTCGGTCGTCACGGGAAGCCGCAGCGCCAGGGCCCTGACCGCGTCGCCGAGACCGCGCTCGGCCAGCACCGGCGGGTGGATGCCGCGCACCAGGTCCCGCAGCTCCGTGAGCGCCTCCGCCGACGACTCGCGGGCCATCGACAGCATCTTCTTCGCCTGCGCCGGGTCCTTCTCGATGAGCGCCTCGATGGTGGAGAGGTTCATGCCCATCGCCACCAGCCTGGCCTGCGCACCGTCGTGCAGATCCCGCTCGATCCGGCGCAGTTCGGCAGCCGAGCTGTCCACGGCGTCGTGCCGGGTCTCGGTGAGCCGGTCGATGCGTTCGCCCAGCTCGGCCTCCCTGGTGGGGGCCAGCACCGACCGGGTGAGGGAGAAATGGACGCGGATCAGAGCGGGCCCGAAACGCAGTGCGGCCGCGAGCCAGCAGATACCGACCAGGGCCGCGAACGCCGCGGTGGTCCAGCTGTCGACCCGGACGAACTCGTACCAGTACCCGCCGCCCGCGCGGACGATCGGCTTCCACAGACCGAGCAGCAGCAGGATGCCGAAGAGCCCCTCGCTGAGCAGCGACAGCGGCAGCAGTGCGATGACCGCGCCCGCCGTCATGTCGACCAGCAGCCAGCGTATGTCGCGCCATGTCACGGGATCCTTCACCAGCACCGCGCAGCGCTCCACCTGACCGGCTATGCCCGACCGCGGGTGGCGCGGGAGCGGCGGGCGCACCACCGGAATGCGGGTGCCCGTCCACTTCGCCGCCAGCAGCCGGCGCTGGTCGGCGTGCGAGCGGATCAGTCCCAGCAGCGCGGGTGTGGTGAAGACGCCGACTCCGACAGGGATCAGTGCGATCGACGTGACCGCCAGGGTGAAGAGCGTGATCGAGCCGATGAGTGACATCCCGGCCAGCGCCAGGCCCCGTACGGCCGCCACCCCCGCGTCGCGTGCCTTCGTCGCCCTCATTGATGTCCCTCTCGTCCCTGGCCGGGTGATCACCGGCCTGGACACCAGTGTGGCCGCAAGAGGGTGCCCGGGGCATTGGGTTCCGCACCCGATTCGGGGGTGTAGCTGGCACCACCCCGGGCCCCTCGCCCTATGGCTCCGCACCGGGGGCCCCGACGGCTGGGACCGCCCGCGGCCCGTTCCTAGCGTGTGAAGCGAACCAACCGACGCTGACATCGCGAGTCAACAGACGCCGACGCAGCGAATCGGCCGACGCTTACATCTGGGGGCGAAAACGCCATGAGGCTCAACCTCGCGGCACGTATCGGTGTGTGGAGCGCGCACCACCGCAGAACAGCCATCTTCGGCTGGCTGGTGTTCGTGGTGCTCGCCATGGGCATCGGCGGGGCCTCCGGCATGGTGAACATGTCCGACTCCGAGAACGGCGCGGGCGAATCGGCGCAGGCCACCCGGATCCTGGAGGACGCCGGTCTCAGCCGGCCCGCCGGCGAGATGGTCATGGTGTCGGGCAGCGGCGCCGGCGACTGGAAGCCCGCGGCCCGAGCGGTCACCGCTGCCGTCGGGAAGACCGGAGCGGTGCGGAACATCGCGGCGCCCCTCCCCTCGAAGGACGACAGGGACGCGCTGATCACCTTCGACATGAAGGGCGATGCGGACACCGCGGCCGACCGGGTGGGGCCGGTGCTCGACGCGGTGTCCGGGGTGCGCGCCGGCCGGCCGGATGTGCGGATCTATCAGTTCGGCGACGCCAGCGCGGGCAAGTGGCTCTCCGACCTGCTCTCCAAGGACCTCCGCTCGGCCGAATTCACCGCCGTACCACTGGCGTTGGGTATCCTGCTGGTCGCCTTCGGGGCCGTGGTGGCCGCGCTGCTGCCCGTCGGGCTCGCGCTGACGGCGTGCATGGCGGCGTTCGGGCTCCTGTCGCTCGCCAGCCACCAGCTGCACCTCTTCCAGACCACGTACTCGGTGATGTTCCTGATGGGCTTCGCCGTCGGCGTCGACTACTGCCTCTTCTACCTGCGGCGCGAGCGCGACGAGCGGGCCGCGGGGCGCGACGCCGAGACCGCCCTGCGCATCGCGGCCGCCACCAGCGGACGGGCCGTGCTCGTCTCGGGGGTCACCGTGATGGTGGCGATGGCCGGGATGTTCCTGTCCGGCCTGATGCTGTTCAAGGGCTTCGCGCTCGCCACCATCATCGTGGTCCTCATCGCGATGCTCGGCTCGGTGACGGTGCTGCCCGCGCTGCTCTCCTGGCTGGGCGACCGGATCGACGCGGGCCGGGTCCCGCTGCTGAACCGGCGCAGCAGGCGCGGCGTACGGCAGAGCGGCGCGACGGCCGGACGGCTGCTGAAGCCGGTACTCGCCCGCCCCGCGTTCTTCGCGGTGGGAGCGGTGGCGGTGCTGCTCGCCCTGGCGGCGCCCGCGCTGGGGATGAAGACCGAGGAACTCGGCCTGGAGAAGCAGTTCGGCTCCTCGTCCGAGCTGTCGGTCGGCTACCGCCATATCGCGGACACCTTCCCCGGCGGCCCCGCCCCGGCCACGGTGGTGGTCAAGGCCGACGACATCGGAGCGCCGGGTGTACGCAAGGCACTCGCCGGCTTCGGCCAGGTGACCGTGCACAGCCGGCAGAACGTCGCGGAGATCGAGGTGCCCCTGCCCACGGGCCGGGCCGGCCTGACGGAACTGCGGGACGAGCGGCTGCCCGCCGCCTTCGACGGCACCGGCGCCCACGCCTACGTCACCGGGGAACTGGCCAATTCCGTCGACTTCAACCACCAGCTGAAGCACGGCATCGTGCCGGTCTTCGCCTTCATCACGGCGGTGACCTTCCTGCTGATGCTCTGCTGCTTCCGCTCGTACGTCATCGCCCTGACGTCCGTCCTCCTCAACCTGCTCTCGGTGGCCGCCGCCTACGGGGTGATGGTCGCCGTCTTCCAGCACGGCTGGGGAGCGTCGCTGATCGGTTCGGAGAAGGCCGGTGCGGTCGAGTCCTGGATGCCGCTCTTCGTCCTGGTCGTCCTCTTCGGTCTCTCGATGGACTACCACGTGTTCGTCGTGTCCCGGATCCGGGAGGCGCACGAACGGGGGCTGAGCACCAGGGACGCGGTCGACGAGGGCATCCGGCGGACCGCGGGCGCGGTGACCGGCGCAGCCGTGATCATGGTCGCGGTGTTCTCGGTCTTCGGCTCGCTCTCGATGCAGGACATGCAGCAGATGGGCGTCGGCCTCGCGGTGGCGGTCCTGCTGGACGCGACCGTGGTGCGGATGGTGCTGCTGCCCGCCGTGATGACGCTGCTGGGCGAGCGCAACTGGCGTACACCGAAGGGACTTTCCCGGCAGCCCGGCCTCGACCACCGCGACGCGGAGCCGAAGGTCCCGGCAGGCATCTGACCGTACGCAGTCGGCAGTCGGCAGTCGGCAGTCGGCAGCCGGCAGCCGGCAGCAGAACAGGGCCCTCCCCGGCCGTGAGGCATAGGGAACAAGCCGGGGAGGGCGCCGCGTTGGGTGCTGCGCGGACGAACGGGTGTGATCAGGGCGCGTACTTGTACCCGACGCGGCGCACCGTACGGATCGTGTGACGGTGCTCGGCTCCCAGCTTGCGGCGCAGCCGGGCCACATGGACATCGACGGTCCGGCCGTCGCCCACATGCCCGTACCCCCACACGGTGGTCACCAACTGGTCGCGGCTGTGCACGCGGTGGGGGTGCGCGACGAGATGCGCGAGCAGTTCGAACTCCAGATACGTCAGATCCAGCGTGCGCCCGTCCACCGAGGCGGTGCGCCGTGCACTGTCGATCCGCACCACCTCGTCGGACGCGGTGGGGGCCGGTACCGGGCCGGGCTGGTGATCGGCGGGCACCAGCACCAGATAGCCGATCATCGGCGGCTGCCCCGGAAGGGCGGGCAGAGTGTGCTGGGGCGCGGGCAGCCAGGTGGCGCCCGGCGGCAGGAAGCCGGCGACCGGTACCACCTCGTCAGGGTCGACGGACCGCAGCCGGTTCCGGTGGGACGGGAGAGGCGTGGCGGTCGCAGCGGTCGCAGCGGTCGCAGCGGTCGTGGCGGTCGCGGCGGAGAAGGAACGGGTGTCAGCCATGAGTGGTCAGCTCTTTCGCGCGGAGAGGTCGTCGATGGACGTACGTCGTGCGCGCCGGCCGAAGGCTTCGAAGCGGAAGAGGCGTTAGAGGGCCGGCGCCTGTGTCGCACGGCAACACACCCGGTCGAAGTCGTGATGCTGACGGGACGGCCAGAACGGTTCGAGGTCGGAGCGACCGGTCGAGGTGTTCTGATGGCGGGCCATGTGCCCATTGAACCAGATGCGCCGGAGCGGCAGCAGGGGCTCCCGGCAATGGAACGGCACGGGGGCGCCCCACCGGTGCGGCGGGGCGCCTCCGTGGGGAACGCGGCGAAGAGGCGAACCCGGGTGCTCATGTGCTCGGGAGGTCCGAGGGGTCCAGGGGGTCCAGGAGGGTCAGGGGGTTCGGTGCCCAGGGTGCTCAGACCTGTCCTGCCTTCTCCAGCGCGGTGCAGCAGGTGTCGGTGACCAGCCGGGTCACCACATACGGGTCGACGTTCGCGTTGGGCCTGCGGTCCTCGATGTACCCCTTCCGGTCCCGCTCGACCTGCCACGGGATCCGGACCGACGCACCGCGGTCGGAGACACCGTAGGTGTACTCGTTCCACCGGGCCGTCTCGTGCAGACCGGTCAGCCGTCCGTCGATCCCGGCGCCGTAGTTCTTGACGTGGTCCAGCGGCTTCGAGCCCTCGCCCAGCGCCTCGCACGCGGTGATGATCGCGTCGTATCCCTCGCGCATCGCCTTCGTGGAGAAGTTGGTGTGCGCGCCCGCGCCGTTCCAGTCGCCCTTCACCGGCTTCGGGTCGAGCGTCGCCGACACGTCGAAGTCCTCGGCGGTCCGGTAGAGCAGCCAGCGTGCGATCCACAGCTGGTCGGAGACTTCGAGCGGCGCCAGCGGACCGACCTGGAACTCCCACTGGCCGGGCATCACCTCGGCGTTGATACCGGAGATGCCCAGGCCCGCCGCGAGGCAGTGGTCGAGGTGCTTCTCGACGATGTCGCGGCCGAAGATCTCGTCGGCGCCGACCCCGCAGTAGTAACCGCCCTGCGCGGCCGGGTACCCGCCCTCGGGGAAGCCGAGCGGCCGGTGGCCGTCGAAGAACGTGTACTCCTGCTCGATACCGAAGATCGCCTCCTGCGCCTCGAACCGCCCCGCGACCTCTGCCAGTGCGGCCCGGGTGTTGGAGGAGTGCGGGGTCAGGTCGGTGTTGAGGACCTCGCACAGGACGAGTACGTGGTCACCGCCGCGTATCGGGTCCTGGCAGCTGAACACCGGGCTGAGCACCAGGTCGGACGCATGGCCCTGTGCCTGGCCGGTGCTCGAACCGTCGAAGCCCCAGAGCGGCGGCGCCTCCCCGGTGGCCAGGATCTTCGTCTTCGAGCGGAGTTTGGCGGTCGGCTCGGTCCCGTCGATCCAGATGTACTCGGCCTTGAACGTCACGGAAGCCATCCTTCGCTGGTGCGGCCCTGCGGTTGCGGTCGTGCTGCTGCTCTCTTGCGTTACGGCCTGCGGGTGCGGCAGGTCCATGGCCGCAGCATCGCAATCCGCGGTTTCCCGGCCGTTGCCCGAGCGTGAACGGGGTGTTTCCCGGCTCGGATCCCGATAGCCGACACTGACCGGTATGACGAAGCCATCCCGTACCAAGCCCTCCCGTACGAGGCCGCGCATCGGTCTGCTCGGCACCGGCCCCTGGGCGCGGTCCACCCACGCCCCCGCGCTCGCCGCCCACCCGGACATCGAGTTCAGCGGAGTCTGGGGCAGGCGGCACGAGGCGGCGGCCGAGCTCGCCGCCGGACACGGGACGACCGCGTACGACGATGTGGGCGCCCTCCTCGCGGCGAGCGACGCGGTCGCGGTGGCTCTCCCACCGGACATCCAGGCGCCGCTCGCGACCCGGGCCGCGGCAGCCGGGTGCCATCTGCTGCTCGACAAACCGGTCGCCACGACGGTCGGCGGCGCCCGCGAGGTCGTTGCCGAGGCCGCACGCTCAGGCGTCGCGTCCGTGGTCTTCTGCACGCTGCGCTTCACACCGGGGGTGGCCGAGTGGATCGCCGGACAGGCCGCTGTGGACGGCTGGTTCACCGGCCGCGCGGAGTGGCTCGGGGCGCTCTTCTCGCCCGGAGCGGACAGCCCGTACGCGGCCTCTCCGTGGCGCGGGGAGAAGGGCGGGCTGTGGGATGTGGGCCCGCACGCGCTCTCCGTCCTGCTGCCGGTCCTCGGGGACGCCACGGAGGTCACAGCGGCCGGCGGCGCCGGGGACACCGTCCACCTCGCGCTGCGCCACACCTCGGGCGCTTCCAGCTCGGCGACGCTCAGCCTGAGCGCCCCGCCCCAAGCGGCGGGCGCCACCGTCGAGTTCCGCGGCACCCACGGGGTGGCGGTGCTGCCGGAGGGCCGGGGCGGCGGGGCGCGGGTGCCGTTCGCCGCGGCGGTCGACGCGCTGCTCGCGGCCGTACGGACCGGTGAACCGCATCCGTGCGACGTACGGTTCGGCCTGCGGCTGACCGAGATCCTCGCGGAGGCGGAGAAGCAGCTGACCGGGAAGTGACCGGCGGCGCGGACGCAGGGCTGCGTGAACCACCGGCCGGGAACTCACCGCCCGAGAACGTCCCGTACCGCTTCCTCTGTACGCCCCACCACCGCCGTGCCGTCGTCCGCCGTGATGATGGGCCGCTGGATCAGCTTCGGATGCCCGGCCAGCGCGGCGATCCACCGGTCCCGTGCCTCCTCGGCGCGCGGCCACTCCTTCAGCCC
Source organism: Streptomyces sp. NBC_00466 (assembly GCF_041433995.1). Lineage (NCBI taxonomy): Bacteria > Bacillati > Actinomycetota > Actinomycetes > Kitasatosporales > Streptomycetaceae > Streptomyces > Streptomyces sp. NBC_00466. Next base: position 5,319,901 of record NZ_CP107896.1, read on the forward strand.
GAGCGCCTTCGCGTCCGGCTCCTGGGTCCGGGTGATGTCCCACGGCTCCAGTCCGAGCCGGCCGAGCACCGCCCGGATCTCGTCCTCGGTCGGTACGTCGTCCAGGTATCTGCGGACGGTGTACGAAGCGCCTTCCGCGTCCAGCAGGTCCACCGCACTGCGGCATTTCGAGCATGCGGGATTGATCCAGATCTCCATGGGGTCAAAGGTACGCGAGAGGCCGTCGGGACCCTTCTGGCCAGGGGCTTCTGTCAGTGCCCGGCAGTAAAATGGAGGCAGTTCGTGAGGGTCCGTGAGGGCCCTTTCACCAGCGCCTGGAGGTCGCCGATGGCCGTAGCCATGTTCCCGACGGAGTCCCTGGTCAAGAAGAAGCTGCCCGCAGGAAAGCCACGTGAGTGGTACGTCTCGCACAACCGCAGGCTGAAGGCGATGCGCCTGGCCATCGCGCTGCTCGACACCGGTGTCTACCGTCCGGATCAGGCACCGAACCGGAAGATACGCTCCACGGCTGCCCTCGCGGGCATCCACCCGCCGTCCGACGCCACCTGCCGGATGGTCCGCGTCCTGATCCGCTTCGGGCGCTGAGCACACGCACACCAGCTGTCCGACCGGGTTCCACCAACTGATCCACCCACTCCAGTCGTCCGGCCGGTGGGGGCGGGCATCACCTCGCACCCACCGGCCGAACGGCCCCGGAGCCGGGCCCGGCCCGTCCCGTCGTCACTCCGTGGAGCGCGTCCCGATGACGACCGTGGCGTACCGCTCCGCGCAACTGGCCACCCGCGCGGACAGCCCGTCCTGGGTGACCGTCCGTACGGCCGCGGGCGCCTGCCGTTCGCTGGTCTCGAACAGCAGATGGCCGCCGGGCGCCAGCCAGGGCAGCGCGGCCGCGGTCACCCGTCGCAGTACGTCGAGGCCGTCCGCACCACCGTCGAGGGCGACGCGCGCCTCGTGCACCCGGGCCTCGGCGGGCAGCAGCTCGATCTCCTCCGTGGGGACGTACGGCACGTTGGCCAGCAGAATGTCGACGCGCCCGCGCAGCGATCGCGGCAGCGGGCCGTAGAGGTCGCCCTCGTACACCCGGCCCCCGGTTCCGGCGACATTGCGGCGGGCGCAGCGGACCGCGGCGGGGTCGACATCGGCCGCGTGCAGTTCGGCTCCGTCCAGCGCGGCGGCGAGCGCGGCCCCCAGGGCGCCCGATCCGCAGCACAGGTCGACCACGACGGCACCGGGCGGAGCGAGGGCGACGGCCTGCTCGACAAGGAACTCGGTACGTCGGCGGGGTACGAAGACCCCCGCGTCCACAGCGACGCGCAGACCGCAGAACTCGGCCCAGCCCAGCACGTGTTCGAGGGGGAGACCCACGACGCGCCGGTCGACCATGGCGGCCAGTTCGGCGGAGTCGCGGGCGGCGGAGACAAGCAGCTCCGCCTCGTCCTCGGCGAAGACACAGCCCGCGGCCCGGAGCCTGGTGACGACGGCGGAGAGCGGCAGAGGCGACTGAGGTGACAGCGGCGCAGGATGAGACAGATGTGAAGGTGGGACCGGCATGTGAGCCTTTCGGGATACCTGTGGGGCTCCCTCGGTCACCTGAGTCAGATGAACCGCACGGCCGTGAGGGGGAGCGCCCGGCCTGCTACAGCGGTAATGGGGCTCACCTCCTCGGTACGGTCCACGGGTCGTGGGGAGGGCAACAGTACATGAGCGGGGCGGCGCGGTCCGCGGTCACGACCGGTCACGGGGCGAAGGTGGCGCCCGGGGCACCCATACCGCGCAGGAGCGTGTCGACCACGAGGGTGGCCAACTCGTCCACGTCATCGGGCTCCCGGGGCCCACTGACGGGTGGGCCGGTCCTCCGGTCGGTTGGGCCGGCCGAGTCGGTTGGGCCGGTTCGGCCGGTCCGGCTCCGAGCCGCTTCGTGGATCAGCGCGTAGTAGACGCGGCGCGTCCAGTCCAGATCGGCGTCGGCGCGCAGCACACCGGCGTCCCGTGCACGCCGGAACAACTGGTCGCACTGGTCGAGCACATCGGCGTGGACCCGCGCCACTTCGGGATCCTCCGGCGCCGGCCTGCTCATGGCGAATCCCCAACTGATCTTCACCCGCAAGACGTTCGCCGTCACCTGGTAGAGCGCGACCAGCGGAGGTGTGCTTTCGGGACGGGCGCTCTCCACCGCCTGATGGAACTGCTGGGTGGCCCATGCGGTCAGCGCGTCGACCAGGGCTTCCCGGGTCGCGAAGCGGCGGTGCACGGTCGTCCGCGCGACCCCCGCCGCCTCGGCGATCTGCTCCATCGTCGCCGCCGGCTGAGCGCTCAGCACCCGTTCGGCGGCCGCGAGGATCGCCTGGACGGTGCGCTCCGCATCCGCGCGGAGGGGCCGTCGCTGACTCCGCTGTTGCAGATGATCCATGGGCGCTCCCTCTCGGTGGTATCGCCCCGATACTACGACAGTGTGGCGACTCAGTCACTACTTGCAACATCCGTGTTGCAAGTACTACATTCATCGCGTCATCCAAGACTCGTATCTGGCACGGGAGTGTGCGATGGATCTGCAGTTGACCGGTAGAACGGCAGTAGTGACCGGTGCGAGCCGGGGCATCGGTCTGGCCACGGTGGCCGCGCTCGTCGGTGAGGGGATGAGGGTGGTGGCGGCGGCCCGGACCGTCACTCCGGAGCTTGAAGCCACGGGGGCGACGGGTGTATCCGTGGATCTCACCGACCCCGACGGTGCCGCCGAACTGCTGCTCCGCGCGACGGACGAACTCGGCACGCTTGACCTGCTGGTCAACAATGTCGGCGGTGGTGACGCCGGTCCGGGGCAGACAGGCGGCTTCCTCAGCTTCTCGGACCAGCAGTGGCAGGACGCTTTCGACCTGAACTTCACTGCGGCCGTCCGCACCACCAGGGCCGCGCTGCCCCATCTCGTGGGAACCCGGGGCTCCGTGGTCAATATCTCCTCCAACGGAGCCAGGACACCGCACGCGGGCCCCGTCACGTACACGACCGCCAAGGCGGCGCTCACCGCGTTCGGCAAGGCGCTGGCCGAGGAGTTCGGCCCGCGTGGTGTCCGCGTCAACACGGTTTCGCCGGGTCCGGTCCGCACCGGTATGTGGGAGGCCCCGGACGGTTACGGGGCTGAGCTGGCCGCCTCGATGAACGTGAGCCAGGAGCAGCTCCTGGCCCAGCTCCCCTCGCTCATGGGCATGGTGACCGGCCGACTGGTGCGGCCCGCCGAGGTGGCGGCCCTCGTTGCGTACTTGGCGTCGCCCCTCGCGGGCAGCGTGACCGGGGCGGACCACATCATCGACGGCGGCGCGGTCAAGACCGTATGAGCTGCATGGGGCTGACCTGAATGAACGGGCGGCGTGGCCGGTGGGTGTACCGGCCACACCGGTCGCGCCGCCCTGCCGCGGCCTACGACGTGGCGGCGGTGTCCAGGGCGAGTACGCCCTTGGCCGGGACCGTCGCGGTGACCTTGCCGTCGTCGCCGACCGTCACGGTGTTGCCCGCGCAGTTGTCCGGGGACGCCTTGGCGACGTTGCAGTACGTGCCGCCGGGCAGTGACGTGGTGAACGTCTGCTGGAGGTCGCCGTCCCCGTTGTTGAGGGCGACGTACCCCTTGGCGCCGCGTCCGAAGGCGATGGCGCTGCCCTGCGACCACCAGTCGGTCAACGCCGCGTCGCCGACGGCGTTGTGGAACCCGACCATCCCGGTGATCTCGGGGTCCGCGTGCATGTTGGTCCAGCCGTCGCTGCCGCTGGGCGGTCCCGCGTCCTTGTCGGACCACTCGTAACCGGAGAAGACGTTCGGCGAGCCGTAGGGGTGCGCCAGCATGAAGGCGTTGGCGAGCTTGTAGGTGTCGCCGTCCTTGTAGCTGAGCGTCGAGCCGTTGCGCTCGGTGTCCCAGTCGTCGACGAACGTGGTGGCCTTGTCACCGGCCAGTTTGCCGTCGGCGACGTTCTGCAGGCCGCCGAGGTCGCCGCCCTGGAAGGCGCTCTTGAGGTGGGTGCCGTAGCGGAACTCGTCGACGTCGCCGAGGCCCGTGTACTCGTCGGGCTGTACGGCCTCGCCGCTGCCGTAGATGACCTCCGAGACCCAGAACCCGGGGTCGGCCATCTTGCCCCTGATGGCCTGCAGGTCGGCGGCGGCCATGTGCTTCGCCGCGTCGATGCGGAATCCGTCGACGCCCATCTTCCGCAGGCCGGTGAGGTACCCGGCGATGGTGGACCGGACGTAGTCGCTGCCGGTGTCGAGATCGGCCAGGCCGACCAGTTCGCAGGTCTGGACGTTCTCGCGATTGGTGTAGTCGGTGATGTCCTTGCGGCAGGTGTGGAAGTCCGGGTCGCTGTAGGTCCCCGGGTAGTTGTACTTGCTGTACTGCGTGCCGCCGGTCCCGGTGCCCGACCCGGCCGACATGTGGTTGATGACCGCGTCGGCGATCACCTTGACGCCGGCCGCGTGGCACGCGTTCACCATGCCCTGGAACGCGTCGGCGTCCCCGAGGCGCCCGGCGATCCGGTAACTCACGGGCTGGTACGAGGTCCACCACTGGGGACCCGCGATGTGCTCGGAGGCGGGTGACACCTCGACGTACCCGTAACCGGCCGGGCCGAGCGAGTCCGTGCAGATCTTGCCGACGTCCGCGTACGGGCGCTCGAAGAGGGTTGCGGTGACGGTCCGGTCGCCGGGAGGCGCGGCGTGCGCCTGCTGCGTCTGCCAGGGGGAGAGGGCGAGCAGGCCGCTGGTGGCCATGACCCCGGCCAAGACCCCGGTCATGGACGTGCCGATCAGACGGTTGCGCATCGTTTGCGACTCCTTCGCTGTGGGGGGCAGTGCGGTGTCCCGGGGCGGCCGCGTGCGGTTGACCGCTCATGGGGGGAGACGCAGAGGAGCCTGCCGCTAAGGCATGAGCACTTCAAGGGTTGGCGCAAAAGTTTCCTGCAACTTACAGAAACCTCTTGCCGGTCTCTCGCCGGTCTCCTATCGGCCTCCTGCTGGTTTTCGGGGAGGGGGCGGCTGTCGGCCTACCGGGCGGCGGCGGGCCGGCCGTTACGCGGATGCCGCAGGACGCAGTCGCCGCAGAGGCCACCGCCCGGCGCCCGGTAGTAGAGGCAGCAGTTGTTGCGCAGGAACGCGAAGCCGAGCCCCTCCTCGACGATGAACTCGCCACTGCCCGCGAGGGGTTCGCCCGCCAGCACGGCGGCCGCCAGCGCGGTGGCCCGCGCCTCGGCGTCGGGGCGCCGGCCGTTCAGCACGCGCACCGCCCCGACCAGTGCGGACGCCGCGTTGCCCCGCAGAGTGTGTGGCGAGAGGCCGTATCGGGCCCGCAGTGTCGCGTGGAACGGGCGCAGATGGCCGAGGGCCACCGCCGCGAGTACGGCGTCGGCCGGGCGGTCCTGCTGCGGTCCCTGCGGCGGCCGTGGCGCGAGTACCGGTACGGGCAGCCACAGTTCGAGCGGACCGTCGTCGGTGAGGCGTACCCGCAGCCGCTCCGGGTTCAGGTCCGGCAGGCGCCCGGCGAGCACGGCTGCGCCGAGCGCGACCGACCAGAGGCGGGAGGCGAGACCCAGCTGGAGGGTGGAAGCGGCCACCCGGAGCTGGTCGGTGCCCATCCGCCGGGCGTACAGCCGCACATACGCACTGAGGGGGCCGGCCGCGCGATGGCTGTCGCCGTCGGGGATTCCGGAGGCGGTGTCGGTGCCGGTGCCGTCCATCGCGTACAGATCCGACAGCGGCCTGAACCCTTCCGCGTCCGGGATCTCGCCGTACCGGACGCTGAAGTACGGCCCTACGGAGTCCAGTCGGGCGAGCACGGCGGAGGCTTCAGTCACGGGGTCACCAGAGGGTTCGACGGCGGCGGTTCGAGGGGCCGAAGGCCCGGACCGGTCAGCCTAAAGGCCGGGCCGCAGCCCCACGGACGCCGCCCGGGCCACGGTGTCACGGAGCAGGAGGGAGGGGGCTATTTCAGCAGCCGGGACATCCGCCGGTCCGCCAGGATTTTGCCGCCGGTCTGGCAGGTGGGGCAGTACTGCATCGAGGAGTCGCTGAACGACACCTCGCGGATCGTGTCCCCGCAGACGGGGCAGGGCTCTCCCGCGCGCCCGTGCACGCGCAGCCCGCTCTTCTTCTCCGCCTTGAGATTGCGCAGGGCCAGCCCGCGGGACCGTTCGACCGCCTCTCCGAGCGTCGTCCCGATCGCCGCGTACAGCACGGCCACCTCCTCGTCGGAGAGCTTGGCGGCCAGCCGGAACGGTGACATCCGGGCCGCGTGCAGAATCTCGTCCGAGTACGCGTTGCCGATCCCGGCGATCACACTCTGGTCGCGCAGCACGCCCTTGATCTGGCGGCGCTCACCCTCCAGCAGGCCGGTGAAGGCGGCCAGGGTGAAGGAGTCGGCGAGGGGATCCGGCCCCAGGCGCGCGATGCCGGGCACCTCCAGCGGATCCCGGACGACATAGACCGCAAGCCGCTTCTGGGTGCCGGCCTCGGTGACGTCGAAGCCCGCGCCTTCCGGCTCCTTCAGCCTGACCCGGAGCGCCAGCGGGCCCTTGCCCGGGCGGGGTGGCGCGTCCGGCAGGCGGTCGCTCCAGCGGACCCAGCCCGCCCTGGCGAGGTGCATGACCAGATGGACTCCGCCGATCCCGAGGTCGAGGAACTTGCCGTGCCTGGTCACCTCGTCGAACGACTGCCCTTCGAGCGCGGTGAGGGGCGGGTCGTAGGTCTTGAGCGCATTGACGGCCACCGGGTGGACACGGGCGACGGTACGGCCGACGACGTGCTCGCCCAGGAACCGGGTGAGGGACTCGACCTCCGGCAATTCAGGCATAACGCCATTCTGCCTCGCATCGGCGCGATCGGACCGCCGGACCGGCCGCCATCGGACCGGTCCAGCCGGAAGCGTCATGCCGCACCGGGCCTGGCCCGCCCCTCGACATCCGGCGGCGGGCCGGGCCGTGGCGGGCCAGGCCGCGTGGAGGACCGGGGGCGGTCCGAACCAGGCCCTCAGACGGCGGGGACGCGGTCCAGGAAGCCGTGCACCGTACGGATGCGGCCGTCCTCCGCGAGCGCGATCACATCGAACCCGGCGACGGGCGCCGAGCCGTCGGCGAGGGACACCAGCTCCCAGTTGAAGCGGGCGAGGCCGTGGTGGCCGTCGACGGCCCCGGTCTGCCGGAACTCGAAGCCGGGGAACTGCTCCCCGGCTGCCGCGATCACGGCCGCGATCCCCTCGTGCCCGGCGACGTCGGCCAGCGGGTCGGTGTAGCTGCCGTCCTCGCTCCAGGCGGCGGCCACGGCCTTGGCGATCCGGTCGGGGTGTCCGGCGGCGTTCCAGGCCTCGAAGTAACGGGCGACAGCGGTCTCGTGCACAGACATGGTGGGCCTCCGGCAGGTCGTACGGGCGATGGGTCCCGAAACCCGGGGGAGCAGGCCCCCCGGGCTTCGGATGACTTCAGCCTGCCGTGCGCGCGCTGAGGGGTCGATTACGTCCGGGGTAATGGTTGCCGATCAACCGGGACACCAACGGCGACGACCGTCCTGAGTCAGGCGCGACTTTGCGACGCGGCCTGATCCGGACGGAGGCCTCGGCCCCTCACGGCAGCCACCGCTGAGCCGCCTCGACGCTGTCGCCCCCGCTGGTGTTGAACGCGATGGCGGCCTGCGGCGCGTGCTGCCGGACGAGATTCACCGCCTGCTCGAACAGCGTCAGGAGCGGTTCCGGCTTGCGGATGCCGCCCCCGACGACCACGACGTCCCACGAGCGCCCGGCCGGCGCCGCGGCCATCGCGGGACCGGCCGACTCGTCGAGCGCGATCAGTGCCATGGACGCATCGATGCCGAGCTGACCGAAGCGGGCCAGCTCGCCGTCGAGGACCGCGCGAATGCCGCCCCCGTCGATGCCGGGCACCACGTGTGGATCAATACCGAGAACGAGTACGGAAGACATCCGGGCGGCCTAGGGGGCCCAGCTGCGCCGCCCGGGCCGTGGACCTGATGGAGGGTCACGACGCCCTGCCTGACTACCGTGTAGGTCATCCTGGCAACCTGTCGACGCACCGCAGCCCCCGTTCACCCCCATATCAGGAGCCACGGTGAAGGTTTTCCGACGGAACGGCTCCGGTTCTTCACTCCGTCACATGAAACTGACAAAGTGACAGATCACATGGCGCCGGGACACCGAGGCCGTCTCCGCTGAGGAGACCCGACCCACCTCGGTGTGCGCGAGCGGATCCCCAGCGCCACCCCCACCATCCCCGGCCTCCGTGGGGCGAAGCGACAGCCGTCCAGCCGAAGGCACTCCGGGGTAGTTGCACGGAAGGAAACACCTTTGCACAAGAGAAAAGGGAAGCGATGGCTGCCGGCGGCCGTCCTCGGCGGCACCCTGGCCGCAGGAGCCCTTGCTTTCCTGCCTGCCATCGCCCAAGCGGGAAACGAGGACGACGGGAAACAGCCGACCACCGCGCAGGCCGACTTCAACGCAGCCGCTGCGGAGTTCAAGGTTCCGGTCTCTGTCCTCCAGGGCGTGGCTCACGAGGAGTCCGGCTGGCAGCAGCACAGCGGCTACAGCAACACCGGTGGCTGGGGTCTGATGAACCTCACCGATGTGACACCGGAGATGGTGGCGGACGGTGAGGCCGGCGCACCGGGCCGCTCCGGCCTCGCCTCGTTCACTGCCCACCCCGAACTGCACACCCTGCGGGCCGCCGCGAAGCTGACCGGTGTTCCGGCCGCACAGCTCCAGCACGACCGGAGGGACAACATCCGGGGCGGGGCCGCCCTTCTCGCCTCGTACCAGAAGCAGCTCACCGGCAGTACGTCCGACGACCCGTCGCAGTGGACCGCGGCGATCGCCAAGTACAGCCGGATGTCGGACCGTAAGGCGGCCACGTCGTACGTCGACGACGTGTTCGCCACCATCGCGTCGGGCGCCAAGCAGGACTCCAAGGCCCCCGCCGGATCGAAGACGGCCAAGGCGTCCAAGGCGGCCATGGCGCCCACCACCGGCGTCACCATGCATGCCGTGCCCTCGGCGAAGCCGGTCACCGGCCAGCTGAGCAAGCTCCGTCTGAAGGACACCTCGTCCCCGCAGGCCGAGTGCCCGCGGTCGATGAACTGCCAGTTCGTCCCCGCGGATCCGTCCAACGGCCAGGTGTCCGACCGTCCCGCCAACGGCATAAAGATCAACCAGATCATCATCCACACCACGGAGGGGGCGTACGACGACGCGATCAAGACCTTCCAGACCCCGGGCGGCGCCTCGGCGCAGTACGTGATGCGGTCCTCGGACGGCGCGGTCACCCAGATGGTGGCCGACAAGGACGTCGCGTTCGGTGACGGCAACTACGACAGCAACCTCCACGCGGTCCAGATCGAGCACGAGGGCTTCTCGGCGCACGGCGCGGACTGGTACACGACGGCGGCCTACCAGCAGACCGCCAGGCTCGTGCGGTACCTGGCCGCCCGGTACGACATCCCGCTGGACCGGCAGCACATCCTCGGCCACGACAACGTGCCGGGACCGTCGGACACCACCCTGTCGGGTATGCACTGGGACCCGGCCGACGGCTGGGACTGGACGCGCTTCATGCGGCTGCTCGGCGCCCCGTTCGACTTCGGCCTCCACGGCGTCGGACCCGTCGGGTCCGCAGTGACGATCACCCCCGGGTTCCGTCAGAACGAGCAGACGTACACCGTCTGCCCGGAGGACGACCCGTCGGGTGCGGTCACCGCCTGTACGCCGGTGACCGCGCCGTCGAGCTCCCTCTTCGTACGCAGCGCACCAAGCGACGACGCCCCGCTGATCCTCGACCCGGTCGTCCACCCGGACCCCGAGGCGAAGGGCGGCACCGACAGGGTCAACGACTGGAGCGTCACGGTCCAGGCCGGGCAGCAGTTCGTCGTCGCCGGGGAGCAGGACGACTGGACGGCGATCTGGTACGACGGCCAGATGGGCTGGATCCACAACCCCGGCGGCAGCAACACCTCACCCGCCCCGGGCGCACGGATCCTCAGGGCGGCCGGTACCGCCGCCGCTCCCGTGTACGGAACTGCGTACCCGGACCCGTCCGAGTACCCGGCCGGGCTCTCCCCGTCGAAGCAGGTCCCGCTGACGGCGAAGAACTACTCGATCCCGGTCGGCCAGGCCTACGTGGCGGCCCGACCGCCGGTCGGCAGCGCGGACTTCTTCCCCACGGGCGGAAAGGTCGTCACCGGGGCCAAGCGCTACTACACGGTCCAGTTCAACCACCGGTACATCCTGGTCAACGCGGCTGACGTCACGGTGACTCGGACGGCGCGCCACTGACGGACGGAGGCGATGGCCACCCCGACGGGTGGCGCGGGCGTGGTTCCCGGGGGTCCAACACCCCTGGGAACCACGCCCGTTCGCCGCTCCGGAGCGCTCCCTTCCCGGCCACCCCGTCTGCTCCGCTGCGGGGCCGCTCCGTGCTGCCCCGTGCTGCCCCGGACTTCCGGGTCGACGAACGCGGCACAACTGAGCGTCGTAACGGCGCAGTTGGCGACTCTCCGGCCACGTTCACGGAATCCGGTACTCCTGCTCGGGGCGCCCGGTCGCCCCGTAACGCAGTTTCATCTTCAGCAGACCGCTGGTGACAAGGCCCGCGAGGTAGCGCTGTGCCGTGGCGCGCGAGACGCCGATGAGCGCACCGACCTCGCCGGCCGACAGCGGGGACGCCGAACTCCGTACGGCCGAGAGCACCGCGTCGCCGGTCACCGTGCGGGCGGCGGGACGTCGGGCCGTGCGGCTGACCGGCGGGCTCCGCAGTGCCGCGTACGCGCTCTCGACCGTGCCCTGGTCGATGATCTCCGCGTCGGTCAGCTGGCGGAAGCGGGCGTAGCCGCGCAGCTTCTCGGCCAGCAGTTCCGGCGTGAACGGCTTGACCAGATAGGCCAGCGCTCCCGCCGAAACCGCCCGCCGCACCATCGTTCCCTCGGCGGCGGCGCTCAGCACGAAGGCATCGCACTCCAGGCCGCGCAGCAGGTCGATCCCGGAACCGTCGGGCAGATAGAGGTCGATCAGCGCCAGGTCCACAGGCGCGTCGTCGGCGGCCCGGAGCGCGGCCCCGGCGGAGTTCGCCGTGGCGACGGCCCGGAATCCGGGTACGCCGTCCACGAGCGACGCATGGATCCCGGCGACCCGGAAGTCGTCGTCGACGACCAGCACGGAATACGGCTCACGCTCGGTCATCGGCCTGCCTCATCCACGTCGCTGCTCCACGGGTCCTCATCTGCGGTTCCTGCTCCGCGGGTCCTGGCCCGGTCGCTCCGGGTTCTACGGTTCCGGGGCCGTGGACCCGGACTCCACGGTTCCGGGCTCGGTCGCTGCGTGCTCCATGACTCCGTGCTCCATGACTCCGTGCTCCACGACTCCGGGCAGCCGGGCTACGAATACGGCACCGCCCGAGACCCGCCCCTGCTCGGCATTGCCCGGTCCGGACGCGGACGCCTCTGTTCCGTACGACCCCGACGGGCCCGGGAGTTCGGCCCCCGCCCCGGGCGGGCCATCGCGCCCGGCCTCCGGCCCAGCCGGCGGATCCCCGCGCCCGGCTGCCGGCTCCGGTGGCCCGCCCCGCTCGGCGAGATGGACGTCTCCGCCCCTGGCCCGCGCGATCTGCCGCGCCAGTGCCAGTCCGATGCCCCGGCCGCCGACGGCCGACGTGTGGTCCTTCGTCGACATGCCCTCGCGGAACACATCGTCGGCCGGTCCGGGCGGAATGCCGTCGCCGGTGTCGGCGACGGTGATGAGGAGCGTGGTGTCCTCGGTCATCAGCTCGACCTCGACCAGGGGAGGGGTGCGCGCCCCGTGCCGGGCGGCGTCGATCGCGTTGTCGACCAGGTTGCCGAACACGGTGGTGACATCGACCGGCGCCGTCACGGTCCCGTCGGCCCAGGTCGCCCCGCCGATCACCAGCGTCACCCCGCTCTCCCGCGCCTGGGCGGCCTTCGCGGACAGGAAGGCCCGTACGTAGGAGTCGCGGACCGCGTCGATACCGGGCAGGGCCTCACCCAGCGGGCCGGTCCCGAGCAGCGTGCCGATGTACTCGGTCGTCTCCGCGAGGTGACCGCCGTGGACCAGTGCGGAGACCACGTGCAGCCGGTTGGCGAACTCATGGCGCTGCGCGCGCAGCGCCGAACTCATCGCCTGGACCGCGTCGAGCTGGCGGGTCAGCGACTCGACGTCGGTGCGGTCCTGCACGGTCAGCAGAGTGCCGAGATCCTGCCCGTCGCGTTCGACCGGCCGCGCCGAGAGCACCAGGACGCGCTCGCCAACCGCCGCCATGACCGGGCTGCCGACGGGCGTACGGATCGTCTCCAGCACCCGCGGTGTCAGCCCCAGCGAGTCCACGGACGATCCGGGGCGGGCCGGGGTCGCCAGCAGCCGGCGCGCCTCGTCGTTGACCACGGTGACCGTCCCGCCGTTGTCGACGGCGAGTACCCCTTCGCCGATTCCGTGCAGGACGGCTTCCTGCTCCTGCACCAGACCGGCCAGCTCCTCCGGCTCCAGGCCGAGCGTCAGCCGCTTCCAGCGCCGGGCCAGCAGCGCCGAAGCGCCGATACCGAGCAGCAGGGCGACCACCAGCCAGCCGAGGCCGCCCAGCAGTACGCGGACCAGCTGCGCGCGCACGTCGGAGACGGCGACACCCGCGTTGGCCTCGCCGACGACCCGGCGCGAGCCCGGTGCGTACACCGGGACCTTCGCGACCACCTCGTCGCCGAGATGCGCGTGGTCCCGCGCCAGCACCTCGTGGCCGGAGAGCGCACCGCTGGGGTCGGTGCTCACCATCCGGCCCAGCTGGGACCGCTGCGGGTGCGCCAGCCTGATGCCCCGGTCGTCGGTGACCACCACGAACAGCGAACCCGTCCTGGTGCGGGCCGCTTCCGCCGCCGTCTGGACCGGTCCGGCGGCGAGCGTCGCGCGCGGCGTGCTCGCGGCCCCGCCGCCGGGACGGGTGTTGGCCGCCGAGTACCGCGCCGCGCCGCGCCGGACGGCTGGCTGGGCGGCGACCGTACGGGCCACCGCGAGCGCACGCAGCTGGTACTCGCTGACGAGCCGGTGCTCGTTGGAGTACGCGAAGGCGCCGAACGCAGTGGCCAGGGTCACCGCGACGACCGCGCACTGGAGCAGCAGGACCTGGGTGCGCAGCCGCACCCGCCCGCGTATCCGCACCCGCCCGCGTATCCGCCGGGGCGCGGAGGGCAGCCGGGTGGACGGTTTCGCGCCGGACGGCCTCCTGGCGGACAGCCTCCCGGCGGCCGGCTTCGCGGCGGACGGTCCGAAGAATCTCACCCCGCCGACGGTAACCGCAGCCGCCCGGTGCACAGAATGCACACAACGCACGGAACAGGGGTTACGCGGGTTGTGTGCAGAACCTGGAGAGCAGTGGCAGGCGCCGGATAGCTTCCGCCCGGGACACAACGAGCCGCACCAGGAGTTCTCTTGCTGAAGATACCGCGCCCCGGACCACGGGCCCGCTCGCGTCGCACCCGCGGGGGCCGGCTGTGACGGGGCACACCTGGACGCTGCTGATCATTCTGGCGGCAGCCATCGCCGTACTGATCCTGCTGATCAACTCGCGGTTGCGGTTCCACCCCTTCGTGGCGCTGATGACCGTGTCGATCGGTGTCGCGCTGGCCGCGGGCCAGCCTGTCGAGAAGATCGCGGAGTCCCTGGAGTCGGGCGCCGGCGGCATCCTCGGCAACGTCGGCGTGACCCTGGCCTTCGGCGCCATGCTGGGCAGGCTGCTGTCGGGGTCGGGCGCCACGGACAAGATCGCCCGCCTGATCGTCGACCGGTCCGGGGAACGCTCCCTGCCCTGGTACATGGCGGGCGCTGCCTTTGTCATCGGAATCCCGATGTTCTTCGAGATCGGGCTGATCGTGCTGCTCCCGCTGATCTTCAGCGTGGCCCGGCGCCTCCAGGACACCCACCGGATCAAGGGTTCGCCGTACGTCTTCCTCGCCACCCCCGCGATCGCCGCGCTGTCCACCCTGCACGGAATGGTGGCACCGCACCCCGGCCCGCTGGTCGCGGTGGAGGGTCTGCACGCCAACCTGGGCATGACGATCGTGGTGGGCCTGATCTGCGCGATCCCGACGATCATCATCGCCGGCCCGGTGTACGGGCGCTGGATCGCGCCGCGTCTCGACGTACACCCCGACCCCGAACTGGTCGCGAAGTTCACCGGGCCCGAGAACCCGGACGACGGCGCCGACGGCTCCACCCCTCCCGTCAACAAGGTCCGCACCGGCTGGGCGCTGACCGCCGTACTCGTCCCGGTCGTACTCATGCTGCTGCGTACGCTCGCGGAGCTGGTGTACGACGAGACGAGCCCGGTACGGCACGTCCTGACCTTCACCGGTGAGCCGGTGATCGCGATGCTCGCGGGCTTCCTCTTCGCGCTGTTCGCACTGGGCTACCGCAGCGACATGACCCCCGACGCGATCCGGTCGTCGCTGACGGACAGCCTCAAGGCGGTGGCCGGCATCCTGCTGATCATCGCGGGCGGCGGCGCGTTCAACCAGGTCCTGGAGGACTCGGGCATCGGCAAGGCCGTCGAGTCGGCCGCATCGGGACTGCACATCAACGTCCTGATCCTGGGCTGGCTGCTGGCCCTGCTCCTGTCGTTCTCGACGGGCTCGGCCACCGTGGGAATCGTCGCGGCGACCGGCATCCTGGCCCCTCTGGCGGCCTCCGGCAGCAGCCTGCACACGGCCCTGCTCGTGGTCGCGATCGGAGCAGGCTCGATCGGCCTCAACTACGTGAACCACGCGGGATTCTGGCTGGTCAAGGAGTCCTTCGGGATGTCACTCGGCCAGGCCACGAAATCACACACGGCGATCCAGACGATCGTGAGCGTATGCGGCCTGCTGATGGCACTGCTGCTCTCGGTCGCGGCCTGAACACGGCCTCGCCGCACACCGGATCACGTACCGGATCGCACACCGGAAACTGACCCGCGACACCGACCCGCGGCACAACCGGGGGCCGCCGCCCAGCAGTTGGGCGGCGGCCTTTCGCGGTACTGAACCCGTGCACTGACTGAGGGCCGCCATCCGGATGGATGGCGGCCCTCAGTCTGCTGACAGCGAGTCAGCCCAGCGGTTTAGAGGTCGAAGTACAGCTCGAACTCGTGCGGGTGCGGGCGCAGCTGGATCGGGGCGATCTCCTGCGTGCGCTTGTAGTCGACCCACGTCTCGATCAGGTCGGACGTGAAGACGCCGCCCGCCTGGAGGTACTCGTTGTCCGCCTCCAGGGCGTCGAGGACCGCCGGGAGCGAGGTCGGGACCTGGGCGACGCCCGCGTGCTCCTCCGGGGCCAGCTCGTAGAGGTCCTTGTCGATCGGCTCGGCCGGCTCGATCTTGTTCTTGACGCCGTCCAGGCCGGCCATCAGCAGTGCCGAGAACGCCAGGTACGGGTTGGACGACGGGTCGGGCGCGCGGAACTCGACGCGCTTGGCCTTCGGGTTCGAGCCGGTGATCGGAATCCGCATCGCGGCCGAGCGGTTGCGCTGCGAGTAGACCAGGTTGACCGGGGCCTCGAAGCCGGGGACCAGGCGGTGGTACGAGTTCACCGTCGGGTTGGTGAAGGCCAGCAGCGACGGGGCGTGCTTCAGGATGCCGCCGATGTAGTAGCGGGCCATGTCCGACAGGCCTGCGTAGCCCTGCTCGTCGTAGAAGAGCGGGGAGCCGCCGGTCCACAGGGACTGGTGGACGTGCATGCCCGAGCCGTTGTCGCCGAAGATCGGCTTCGGCATGAACGTCGCGGTCTTGTTGTTGCGCCAGGCGACGTTCTTCACGATGTACTTGAAGAGCATCAGGTCGTCGGCCGCGGCGAGCAGCGTGTTGAACTTGTAGTTGATCTCGGCCTGGCCCGCGGTGCCGACCTCGTGGTGCTGGCGCTCGACCTGGAGGCCGTTCTTGTCCAGCTCCAGGGAGATCTCGGCACGCAGGTCGGCGAAGTGGTCGACCGGCGGGGTCGGGAAGTAGCCGCCCTTGTAACGGACCTTGTAGCCGCGGTTGTTCTCCTCCGCACCGGTGTTCCAGGCGCCCGCCTCGGAGTCGATGTGGTAGAAGCTCTCGTTCGCGGAGGTCTGGAAGCGGACGCTGTCGAACACGTAGAACTCGGCCTCGGGGCCGAAGTACGCCGTGTCGGCGATCCCGGTGGAGGTGAGGTACGCCTCGGCCTTCTTCGCCACGTTCCGCGGGTCACGGCTGTACTGCTCACCGGTGATCGGGTCGTGAATGAAGAAGTTGATGTTGACGGTCTTGTCGCGGCGGAAGGGGTCGACCCGGGCGGTCGACAGGTCCGCGCGGAGCGCCATGTCGGACTCGTGGATGGCCTGGAAGCCGCGGATCGACGAGCCGTCGAACGCAAGCTCCTCGGTCGGGTCGAAGACCGCCGCCGGGATGGTGAAGTGCTGCATCACACCGGGCAGGTCACAGAACCGGACATCGATGAACTTGACGTCTTCGTCGGCGATGAACTTCTTCACGTCGTCGGCGTTCTGGAACATCCAACTCCTCCTACTCCCGACCCGGGAGGGGCGGGGTTGCGGCTCGTTGTGGGGCCAGTGCGGTGGCACACGCTGGACCTGACCATAGGGACAGCGGATTTCTCAAGCATGACCCATTTGTTTCGCTGAAGTTAACCGGGCCGGGTGCGACATCGCCGCGACGACCCCCGACCGTACGGATCGGGAGGGGGCCGCAGTACCGTGGACGGGTGGACAACAGGCAAGTAGTCGGATCGTGGCTCTCCGGGCCTGGCGAGGCCGCGAAAGAGATGGGCGCCGACTTCGGCTACCGGGGCAAGCGGCTCGGTCTGCCGGAGGAAGGGCCGGGCGCGATCGCGCCGCTGGGCCGCCGGTTCGCGGCCGTTTTCATCGACTGGGCACTCTGCATGCTTATCGCATACGGGCTCATCGCGCGCGGCGGACAGCAGTCGGCGGGGAACTGGGCCCTGCTCGTGTTCTTCGTGCTGAGCCTGCTCACCGTCTCGACGGTCGGATTCACCCCGGGCAAGCGTCTGCTCCGGCTGCGGGTCGTCGCGGAGGGCGGCGGGCGCCTCGGTACGGGCCGTGTCTTCGTACGCAGTCTGCTGCTCTGCGTAGCCATCCCCGCGCTCATCTGGGACCGCGACGGACGCGGCCTCCACGACCGGCTGGCCCGCGCCGTGCAGGTGCGGATCTGACCTCCGGCGTACGGATCTGATCTGGGAGTACGAGGCTGATCCCGGGCGTGCGACGTCGCCCAGCGCGCACGACAAGGCGGCCCGGACCTGGTGGTCCGGGCCGCCTTCGGTGTGTGGTGCGTGGCGTGGGTCAGCGCTGCTTTCCGCCGCGCGGGGCGCGTGCGCTCTTCGGCATGGGGCCCTTCGGGAGCGGCATGTTCGACATCAGGTCGCCCATCGCGCGCAACCGGTCGTTGGCTGCGGTGACCTGGGCACCGGTCAGGATGCGCGGCAGCTTCAGCAGCGTGGTGCGCACCTTCTTCAGCGGGACCTGGCCCTCGCCGTCGCCCACGATGATGTCGTGCACCGGCACGTCCACCACGACGCGCGCCATCTTCTTCTTCTCGGCGGCCAGCAGGGACTTCACCCGGTTCGGGTTGCCCTCGGCCACCAGGACCACACCGGCCTTGCCGACCGCGCGGTGCACGACGTCCTGGCTGCGGTTCATCGCGATGGCCGGGGTCGTGGTCCAGCCGCGGCCCACGTTTTCGAGCACCGCCGCCGCAGCGCCGGGCTTGCCTTCCATCTGTCCGAAGGCCGCTCGCTCGGCGCGGCGTCCGAAGACGATCGCCATCGCGAGGAAGGCCAGCAGGAAACCCAGGATGCCCAGGTAGATGGGGTGACCGAGCAAGAAGCCGACGCCGAGGAGGACGCCGAAAACGACGATTCCCAGGCCACCGAGGACAAGACCGACCTTGGGATCGGCCTTGCGGGTCATCTTGTAGGTCAGGGCGATCTGCTTGAGTCGCCCGGGATTCTCAGAGTCTGCGTTTGCCTTCCTCGCCATGGCCAGAAGTTTACGCGGACTAAGAAGTGCGGGCCGCCACGGCCTCCAGAACGTGCTCTGCGTCCACCCGGTCCTTGGCCCGGCGGCGGTCCTCAAGAACCGATGTCCAGGCATTGCGGCGGGCGGTGCGCTGGCCGTTGCTCAGCAGCAGTGACTCGACCGCGCGGAGTGCTCCGGTGACGGTCGGGATGGCGGTGACGCGTACGGACTGGGTCGCGGCCTGCATGATGGGGTCCCCTCGGGACGGCAGCGGATACACGGCGGATACAGCGGTACGGCGAATGGTGCGGTGCGTGACGTGGTGCGTAAGTGACACGGTGCGGTGCGTGACGCAAAGCGGTTCTGCGGCGTGCGCGGGACCGGCGGGCGGAATGGTGCTTCCGGGGTGTGCGCCGGACCCGTTGCTCCGGACCGGGCACCGCGCCGCTCCCCGCATCGTTCCCCGGGCCGGTGTCCGGTCCGATGGGGCGGTGCGTAGTTCCAGAGTCACTGATTGTTGTTACCAAGGCATGTCCAGGCGGTCAAACGCCCGTGAAGGCCAGGTGGTCCCCGTTGAACGGACGACGCGGCCCGTACCGGCCCCCGACCTGCGAGGACCGTACGAGCCGCGTCTCACGGCGACTACCGCACAGTAGTGGGTTGTGCCCGGATTCACACGGCGGCGGCGCCGCGCCGGTCCATCGCCTGGCGGAAGAGGCGGCCCGCGCGGTACGAGGACCTGACCAGCGGACCCGACATCACACCGGAGTAGCCGATCTCCTCGGCCTCCTTCTGGAGCTCCACGAACTCGGCCGGCTTCACCCACCGCTCGACCGGGTGGTGGCGCGGGGAGGGGCGCAGATACTGCGTGATGGTGATGAGCTCGCAGCCCGCGTCGTACAGGTCCTGGAGCGCCTGGCTGATCTCCTCGCGCTCCTCGCCCATGCCCAGGATGAGGTTCGACTTGGTGACCAGACCGGCCTCACGGGCCTTGGTGATGACTTCGAGCGAGCGCTCGTAGCGGAAGCCGGGGCGGATCCGCTTGAAGATGCGCGGCACCGTCTCCACGTTGTGCGCGAGGACCTCCGGGCGGGACGAGAAGACCTCGGCCAGCTGCTCGGGGACCGCGTTGAAGTCGGGGATGAGCAGCTCGACCTTGGTGCGGCCCTCGGCCCGCTCGGCCGTCATCGCGTGGATCTGCCGCACGGTCTCCGCGTACAGCCAGGCGCCGCCGTCCTCCAGGTCGTCGCGGGCGACGCCGGTGATGGTCGCGTAGTTCAGGTCCATCGTGACGACGGACTCGCCCACCCGGCGCGGCTCGTCCAGGTCCAGGGCGGCCGGCTTGCCGGTGTCGATCTGGCAGAAGTCGCAGCGCCGCGTGCACTGGTCGCCGCCGATGAGGAAGGTGGCCTCGCGGTCCTCCCAGCATTCGTAGATGTTGGGACAGCCCGCCTCCTGGCAGACCGTGTGCAGCCCTTCGGACTTCACCAGGGCCTGCATCTTCGTGTACTCGGGGCCCATCTTGGCGCGAGTCTTGATCCACTCGGGCTTGCGCTCGATGGGGGTCTGGCTGTTCCGGACCTCCAGACGCAACATCTTGCGCCCGTCGGGTGCGACAGCGGACACGTCCGGCTCCCTACAGCTTCGATTCTTCGGCGAACACCAGGGTACGCCCGTCATATGTATGGCTTGTTCTCTGGCCAACCCGTGGCCGCTGAGGCACATTCCCCCGAACGGCCCGGACCGCTCCTGTTCCGGACGGGGACGGACCGCCCGGACGAAGCCCGCCGGCCGCGTTACGCGGTGGCACTCCCGACCGTACGCGGCGCCAGGGCCGCGTTCTCCAGCACGTCCCGCAGATGCTTCTCCACGACGGGCAGCACCTCGGCGACCGTGACCTCGCGGCCCAGTTCGTACGAGAGCGAAGTCACCCCCGCGTCCCGGATCCCGCACGGCACGATCCGGTCGAACCAGGTGGTGTCCGGATTGCAGTTCAGCGCGAAGCCGTGCATGGTCACGCCCTTCGCGACCCGGATGCCCATGGCGGCGATCTTCCGGTCCTCACGGCGCTGTCCGGCGTTGGACGGCGCGTACTCGGGGCCGTTCATCCGCGGGTCGAACTCCTCGTCGTGCAGCCGCGGGTCCAGATCGAGCGAAAGACCGCCGATCGACGGGCGCTGCTCCACCGGATCGCCCAGCACCCAGACACCCGCGCGGCCCTCGACCCGGCTGGTCGCGACGCCGAATTCCGCACAGACCCGGATCAGTGCGTCCTCCAGACGGCGCAGATGCGCGATCACGTCCACCGGGCGCGGCAGCTTCTGGATCGGGTAGCCGATCAGCTGGCCGTAACCGTGCCAGGTGATCTTGCCGCCGCGGTCCACATCCACCACCGGCGTCCCGTCGAGAGGGCGCTCGCTCTCATCCGTGCGCCGCCCCGCCGTGTAGACGGGGGGATGCTCCAGGAGCAGCACGGTGTCCGGCGTCTCGTCGGCGAACCGTGCCGCGTGCACCTCACGCTGCTTCTGCCAGGCCTCCCGGTACTCGACGGCTTCCTCGCCGAACCCCAGACGGACAAACCGCAGCTCGCTCACGGCAGCTCCTCATCGCATACGGACAGCACGCCCCGGAGAGCGCCACCCAGCAACTGTACGACCGCCTCGAACGGCACCTCTGGGCGGGCAGAAACGACACCTCCTCACACGATCGGATGAATCCGGGGCGAAGGTGGCGGAACGAGCGGTTGAGCCCGCTAAATTCGCGCCGTTCCATGAGGGCTGCTCCCGGCCCGGAAGGCAGGAGACCGCACAGCTGATGACGGAACGAACCCCGCAGCGCACGTCCAACCGCCAGCTCGCCGCGCTCATCGGAGAGGCAGGCTTCTCCAACGCGGGGCTGGCCAGAAGAGTCGACCAGCTCGGCCTTGAGCACGGTCTCGACCTGCGGTACGACAAGACGTCGGTGACCCGCTGGCTGCGCGGCCAGCAGCCGCGCGGCACCACGCCCGCGCTGATCGCCGAGGTCTTCACCAGACGTCTGGGGCGCAGGCTCTCCGCGCAGGATCTGGGACTCGACGCCTGCGCGCCGGTCTACGCGGGGCTGGAATTCGCGGGTACGCCCGAGGAGGCCGTCGACATCGTCAGCGGTCTCTGGCGCAAGGACTCCGGCAGCCATGCCGAACTGCGCAAGATCGCCTTCACCCCGGCCGGGCTCGTCGTGCCGAGCCGGGACTGGCTGATCGGCCGCCCGGACGACTGGGGTACGCCCGGTTCGGCCGGTGGAGTGAGGCCGGGGCAGAACGGCCGCGCCGAGCCGCCGCGCCCAGGCACCCGGATCCCCTCGCAGCCCCGTCCGACCGTGCCGCGCCAGCGGCAGACCGAGCGGACGACCGGGCAGCGGGTCGGGGCGGGCGACATCGCGGCGCTGCGTTCGGTGGGCGAGCTGTTCCGCACCCTCGACCACGCGTACGGCGGCGGTCACGCCCGGCAGGCCCTGGTGCGCTATCTGGAGCACGAGGCGGAGCCCATGCTCCGCGGGACGTACGGGGAGGCGACCGGCCGGCGGCTCTTCGCCGCCGCCGCGGATCTGACCCGTCTTGCGGGCTGGACCTCGTACGACATCGCGGCCCACGGGCTCGCCCAGCGCTACTTCGTCCAGGCCCTGCGGCTCTCGCAGGCCGCCGGGGACCGGGCGTACGGCTCGTACGTGCTCGTCACCATGAGCCGCCAAGCCGTCTATCTCGGGCACGGCAGGGAGGCGGTCCAGCTGGCGCGCGTGGCCCAGCAGGGCATCGGGAGCTCGGCGCCGCCGGTCGTCCAGGCGCTGCTGCACGCCGCCGAGGCGCGCGGCCACGGGGCGCTCGGCGAGGTACGGGCCTGCACGGCCTCCCTCGCACGGGCCGAGCGGGCCATGGAGGCGGCCCGCCCCGGCGACGAAGTGCCGTACTGGGCACGGTTCTTCGACGAGGCGCAGCTGGCGGACGAGTTCGGCCACTGCCACCGCGACCTCCAGCAGTACCGGCCCGCGGCGCAGTACGCGGAACGCTCGCTCCAGCTGCGTGCTCCCGCCTTCGCGCGCTCCCGGCTCTTCTGCCGGGTCGTGCTGGCCACCGCGCGGCTGGGCCTCGGCGAACTGGACCAGGCGTGCGCGCTGGGGGCCGAGTCCGCGCAGCAGGCGGGGGAGATGCGGTCGGTGCGGGCCGTGGAGTATGTGCGCGAGTTCGAGCGGAGGCTGGAGCCGTACCGGGACGCGGCGGCGGTACGGGGGTACCGGGACCGCGTCGCGGCGATGGGCTGAGGCGGGGCGGGGCGGGGCGGCGGTACGAGGCGGGTGGTACAAGGCCGGCGGCCGGTGATAAAAGGCCGGCGGTACAAGGCCGCCGGGCCGGTGGTACGCCGTCGGCCTCGCGTCACGCGGCGAGCGGGAACCCGTCCACCGCGACGTCCGGTTTGATGCCGAAGTCCCGCATGACCGCCTGCGCGGCTCGGCGGCCCGAGGCGAGTGCGCCCTGGGCGCTGCTGGTGTCGCGGTGGTCGCCGCACACGTAAAGACCCGCGAGCAGCCGGACCGGGCGCCGCATGTCGTGCGGCGCCGGCATCGCGGGGACCGCGTCGGGGGAGTGGTGGACGGCGAGGAGTTCCCAGTCGTCGGTCGATGTGCCGTGCAGCGCGGCCAGTTGGGCGCGGGCCGCGCGGTCCAGACCGGGGCCCGGGGCGCCGAGCACCGTCGACGAGATCAGCGCGCGGCCGTCCGGGGCCCGGGCGGGGTCGACCTCGCTCATCACCGCGCTGTGCGAGACGGGGCCCGAGCGGTCGGCGTCCAGAACCAGCGCCGGGCCGGTGGGCGGCGGCGCCGGGGCGGCGTGATGCAGGACCGTCACCGGGTGGAAATCCGGGATCCGCAGCCCGGGCAGCAGCAGAGCAGCCGAGCGGGCGTCGGTCGCCACGATGAGCGCACGGCAGTTCAGCGTGGACAGCTCCGTCGTGGTGACCGAGCTGATGGAGGCAGCCGTGACGGTGACCCCGGTGCGCACCGTGCCCGGCGGCAGCGTCGCCGCCAGCCGCTCGGGCAGGACGGCCGCGCCGCCCGCCGGTACGCACAGCCGGCCGCGGGCGAAACTCCGCAGGGCGAGATCCGCGCACCGGCTCGACGTGGTCAGCCCGGGGTCGCTCAGCAGCGCGGACAGCAGGGGCTTGAGGAAACCGGTGGCGGCACGCGGCGGGAGGCCGTACGAGCGGAGCGCGGCCAGCGCGGTCCGTTCCGGGCGGGCCGTCAGCCGTTCCACCGGGGTGGCCGAGAGGCGGGCCAGCGCGGCGCCCAGCCTGGCCCGGTCGAGTGCGCCGCTCACGAGTGCGCCGCCCGCGCGGCCACCGCCCGTGAGCGCACTGCTCAAGGGGGCGCGTGAGGCGCTTCGCAGGGCGCGTGCGGCGTTGAATGCGCCCCGTGTGCCCCCGGCCTCGCCCGTACGGTGCAGACGGCCCCCGCTGTGCACGAGGACGCCCGGTGAGAACAGCCTGAGGTCCGTCTCGCCCAGGCACGGAGCGCGGAGCAGTTCCGGGTACGAGGTGTTGAGGAACCCTCCGGCGCGGTCCAGGCGGAAGCCGCCGGCCAGCTCGGTGGACATACGGCCGCCCGGCGATGGGGCGGCCTCCAGGACACTGACCGACACACCGGCACTGGTCAGCCGGTGAGCGGCTGCCAGGCCGGCGAGCCCGGCTCCGACGATGATCACGTCTGCATGGCATGCGGTTCTGAGCACGTGCCCCTCCCCGAGGTCGGCGCGGCCGCGGTCTTCCGTGCAGGGCTGATTCCCCCAACGGGCCGCGGAAATGCCCTGGTTCGGGTTGAGAGTAGAGAGCGGGGCGGTGGGTTGCAGGCGCGCGGTGCGGGGGCATGGGGGCGCGGGGTCGCACGGTGGGGACGGGGGCGTGCCGCGGGGGTCCGGTGCGTGGTCCGGTGCGGGGCGTGCCGGGGCGATTTCGCCTGCGGCGCGAACTCGCCTACGCCGCCGCCCGGATCGCCTCGTCGATCTCCGGGAACGCGAATGTGAAGCCCGACTCCAGGAGCTTCGCCGGGAGGACCCGCTGGCTTCCCAGGACGTCTCCCGCCATCTCGCCCAGCGCGATCCGCAGCGCGGGCGCCGGGGCCGTGAACAGCGTGGGGCGGTGCAGCACCCGGCCCATGGCCGCTGTCACCTCGCGGTTGGTGACCGGCTGAGGGCCGGTCAGGTTCACCGGGCCCGACAGGGACTCCGTGTCCAGGATGTGGCGCAGCGCCGCGACATGGTCGTGCAGCGCGATGAAACTCCAGTACTGGCTGCCGTCGCCCATCCGGCCGCCGAGCCCTGCCTTGAACAGCGGGAACAGCCGTCCCCAGGCCCCGCCCTCCTTGGCCACGACCAGTCCCGTACGGGCGAACACCGTCCGGATGCCCGCCTCTTCGGCCGCGTGCGCCGACTCCTCCCACTCGACGCAGAGCGAGGCGAGGAAGCCCTCACCGGGGGGCGCGCTCTCGTCGACCGCACGGTCGCCCGTGTCCCCGTAATAGCCGAGCGCGCTGCCGCACAGGAACACCGCCGGCGGTACGTCGAGCGAGGCGACGGCCTCCGCGAGGGTGGCGGTGCCCAGCACCCGGCTGTCCCGCAGCTCCTTCTTGTACGCGTCCGTCCAGCGGTGGTCGCCGACCCCCGCCCCGGCCAGGTTGACCACCGCGTCGCAGCCCGCCAGACCCGCCGTGTCGACGTGCTCGCGGCCCGGGTCCCACGCCACCTCGTCCGCCACCCTGGCCGTACGGCGGACCAGCCGCACCACCTCGTGCCCGTCGGCGCGCAGGGAGCGGCCCAGCGCCGTACCGATCAGTCCTGATGCTCCGGCAATCGCGATACGCATGGACCCATCCTCACGCACCCCGGCGAAATCGCGCGGCGCCGTCGCCCGCGGCCGTGGCAGAGTGGCCCGCATGCCCGACCCGAACATACGCATGGCCGTACCCGGTGACGCCGGAGTGCTCGGCGAACTCGACCGGGCGACCTGGTCCTCGCTGCACGCGGTCATGCCGCCGCCCCAGCCTCCGTACCAGCCGTTCTTCGACGCGAGCCACCGCCCGGAGGACCACCTGGTCGCGGAGCTGGCGGGTGCGGTCGTGGGCTACATCCGGCTGGTACGGCCGACCCCGCTCGCCAGCAACGACCATGTGCGCCAGATCCAGGGCCTGGCCGTCGCCGGGACGGCGCGCCGCTACGGTGTGGGCCGGGCGCTGCTGAGGGCCGCGTGCGCCGAGGCGCGGCGCCAGGGTGCCTCCCGGATCACCCTGCGGGTGCTCGGGCACAACACCCCGGCCCGCGAGCTCTACGCCGCCGAGGGGTTCGCGGTGGAGGGCGTGCTGCCGGGTGAGTTCTACCTGGCGGGCCGGTACGTGGACGATGTGCTGATGGGGCGCGGCCTCACCGCGTACTGAACTACCGCCACGGCCGGCGGGTGTGGGCGCTCAGGAGCCGAACCGCTCCCACAGGCGCGGATACCGTTCGGCGAGCGCCTCGTCGTCGAAGTCGACCGGCTGCCCCTCCGGGTCGGCGGCCTGCGGCGGAATACCGAGATCGGGCGTAGGTGCCCCGGTGAGCTGCTCGTACGCCTCGTCGGCCGCGTACCCCAGATCCTCGCCGTCGCCGTCGATCTCCTCGTCGAAGTCGTCGAGGAGATCGGCCAGGGAGTCCGGGTCCTGCAGCGCGCCCTCGAAGATCTCCCGGCCCTGGCCGATGAGCCAGCAGCGGAAGTAGTCGAAGGAGTCGCTGTCGCTCTCGCGCAGCAGCACGACCGCCGCGCCCCACAGGTCCCAGCGGTACGCGCGGTTGTAGCGCGTCTCGAAGTACCGGGCGAACTCCAGCACGGACTCCGGGTCGAGCTGCGCCAATCGCTCGGTGAGCAGGTCGGCATGGTCCTCGGGGTCGCCGTCGGCGGCCGCGCGAGTGCTGTCGATGGTCTCCCAGAACTCCGTCTCGTCCCTCACGCGTCCAGCATCGTGGTTGGCGGGGCGCCGCGCACGCGGAGCGCCGATCAGCGGCCCTCTTGTTACCAGGCGATGTGACCGTCCGATGAATCACTCGTTTGACGGGTGAAGCGATTCCGATCACTCATCCCAAAAGGGTCACCCTCGTCATGCGAACGCAAGAGCAACCGGAAGGGGCGCGGTCCGGCGCCGCCCGAGTGGGCGTGGAACAGGCCGAAGCCGCACTCGTCGAGCACTATCCGCGGCTCGTCCGCCTCGCCTACATCACGCTGCCCCCGTCCCTGGGCCGCCACCGCCGGGTGCTCGCCGCCCATGCGGCCGTCCAGCGGGCGCTACCCGCCTCGTCGCGCGACAGCGGCCCGGACGGGCCGCGGGTGCCCGTCCAGCGCGGCACTTCGGAGGACCCCGGGTACGTCCTGGTCAGACAGCGTGTGCTGACGGCCGTCCTGGCGTATGGGCAGCGCCCCGGCTGGTGGCCCCGGCAACTGCCTGCGCCGCGTGCGCTGCGGCCCGCGCTGCCCGCCGTCCTCGGGCTGCGGATCTTCCCCCGGTCCGGTGGCGCCGACGAACTCGCCCTGGAACAGGCGCTGTCCGGGACCACGGCGGCCGCCAGGGCCGCACTCGTACTGCACCGCGTCGACGGGCTGAGCGAACAGGCCACCCGTACGCTGCTGACGGCGGCGGGCGCCGGCGACGCCGGGTCCGCACTGCGCACGGCGCTCCGGCTGGCCCGTATTCCTGCGGAGACGGGCACCGACGCGCTGCTGAAGTCCGACGAGTTCGACCCCTGTCTGGTGCACACCCGGCCCACCGATCTGCTCCGGCGCAGGCAGCGCGTCAGGTTCGCGCGGTGCGTGGGCGTCGTCGTGACCGTGCTCGCCGTGGCGCTGGTCGTGGTGGACCGCGAAGGCAGCCCGGTGCCGTCCGCGGCGACCGGACCGTTCGACCCCGCCGTCAGCGCCCGAGCGGTGGACCCCGCGCTGCTGCTGCGCGCCCCGGAGCGGGAGTGGGACGACAGCTCGCGCCTGGACTTCACGGTCTGGCCCGCGCGCGGCGCCCGCAAGGACGACACCGCGCTGCTCGGCCGGGCGCTGAAGGTCTGGGCGAGCCCGGCCCGTACGGTACGGATCTCCGCCACCCAGGGCGCCGCGACCGTCCCGCCCGCCCAGCCGCCCCGGCTGCTCTACGCGGGCGACGTGGACGGTGCGGCGGTGGTGCTGTTCGCCGAAGGCGAGCGGGTCGTCCGGTACGCCGAGCCCACCGGCGGCAAGGGTGCGCCCGCGCTCGACTTCGCCCGCACCGACGGCGCCGACATCACCACCGGGGCCGCGGTCGTCATCGGCCGCACCGACGGCAACGCCCGTTATCTGCTGGCCCCCTGGGTCGCCGAGTCCGGCACTCGCGACCTCCTCGCCCCGGACACCCCGGCGCGCCCGCTCGGCGAGGGCAAGGACGGAGTGACCGCACCGGTGTCGAGCCCGGCCCCGGTCGTGGGCGGCACCGGATGCGGCTCCTGGACCGCGCTCCAGCTCCGCTCGTCCAGCATGGTCGCGGAGAAGCACGCGTTCCTTCTCACCGACCTCGGTGACCTCACGCCCGTCCACCTCACCTACACCCCGCCGCCGGCAGGCGGCGACCCGGCGCGGCAGCCGAGGGAGGCGACCGGCAGCCAGGCGCTGCTCAGCTGGGCGCACACCGCCTGCTCGCTGGCCGGTGTACGCGGCACCGGTGTACGCGCCGTGAACAACTGGGAGTACGCCCGCCAGCAGCTGCCCGAGAACGGCGGCCGCGCCTCCTGGGTGTGCACCAGGGCGGACACCTGGCAGGGGCCCGGCCGGGTCTCCGTACAGCTCCAGCTCCCCACCGGACCGGTGTCCCGGCCGGGTGCGGTCGTGGCGCAGCAGAAGAACACCGCGCTGTGCAGCCGCTTCGGCCAGAACGTACTGGCCGGCGCCAAGTGGAAGTCCGGCTCGGGGCGGTGGTATCTGCTGGCCGCCGGCAGCAGGGAGGTCCGCGAGATCGACACGACCGGGGGCGTACGGGCCAAGGCGGACGGTACGACGCTTGCGGTACGGGCGGGAAAGAGCGCCCGGGCCGTGATGTCGGCCCGGCTGGCGAACGGGGACACGCTGAAGGCGCTGGGCTGAGACCGGGATTGCTCCGGGAATCCGGACCGAAGCTGTCGGGTATGGGTGGCACGGTGACCGTATGGAGACAGACAAGCCTTTGACGGGCCGGATCGCCCTGGTCGCCGGAGCCACCCGGGGCGCGGGCCGGGCCATCGCCGTACAGCTGGGAGCGGCGGGCGCCACCGTGTACGCGACCGGGCGCACCACCCGCGAGAAGCGCAGCGAGGTGGGCCGCGCCGAGACCATCGAGGAGACCGCCGAGCTGATCGGTGCCGCGGGCGGGACCGGCTTCGCCGTGCCCACCGACCATCTGGACGAGGAGCAGGTCCGCACACTGGCCGAGCGGATCGACCGCGAGCAGGGACGGCTGGACATCCTGGTCAACGACGTCTGGGGCGGTGACCATCTCGCCCGGGTCGGCGAGGAGAACAAGATGTGGGAGATCCCGCTGGACGAGGGGCTCCGGATGCTGGAACTCGGGGTGAAGAGCCACATCATCACCAGCAGCGCCCTGCTCCCGCTGCTGGCCCGCACCAGGGGCGGCCTGGTGGTCGAAGTGACCGACGGAACAGCCGAGTCCAACCGCGACTACCGGGTGAACTTCTACTACGACCTGGCCAAGAACGCGCCGATCCGGATGGCCGCCACCCTCGCCCACGAGCTGGAGTCCGTCGGCGGCACCGCGGTCTGTGTCACCCCGGGCTTCCTGCGCTCGGAGGCGATGCTCGACCACTTCGGGGTGACGGAGGCGACGTGGCGCGACGCCATCGCCAAGGAACCGCACTTCGCCATCGCGGAGTCGCCTGTCTTCGTGGGCCGCGCGGTGGCGGCGGTCGCGGCCGACGCGGACCGGGCGCGGTGGAACGGGCAGTCGCTCTCCAGTGGACAACTGGCCGCGGAGTACGGCTTCACGGACGCGGACGGGAGCCGGCCCGACGCCTGGCGGTACATCACCGAGGTCGCGCTCGGCGGGGCCGCCCGGTCGGCGGAGGAGTACCGGTAACGGCCGCCCCGGCTCAGGCGTACAGCCGCGCCGCCGCGCTCAGAGCGTCGGCGAAGCGCGCCCGGAGTTCCGGCGGCCCCAGGACCTCCACCTCCGGCCCCAGCGACAGCAGCTGCCCGTACGCCACCTCCAGTGACTCGACGGGCAGCGCGACCGTCACCCGGCCGAGATCGTCGGGGGCCGAGGCCGAGGTCAGCGCCTCGTTCGCCGCCGCGCGGTCCACGACGTACGGGAGGAACTCGGCGCCGGCCGCGGAGACCCGGACCACCACCTCCGCCGTGAGGAGCGACCGGGCGAAGTCCGCGGCACGCTGCTCCCAGAAGGCGGGCAGATCGAACGCCTCGTCCCGCACGAAGCAGCCATGCTCATCGGGGGCATGGAGCGTGAGCGCGGTGAAGCGGTCGATGCGGTACACCCGGAACTCCCGGGAAGTGCCGGGGCAGCCGGAGCTGTCCGGACCGCCCGACCGGGCCTCCGCGCGTGCGCAGACGTACCAGACACCGGCTTTCAGCACGAGGCCGTACGGCTCCAGGGTGCGCTCCACATCGGAGCCGTCCCGGCGGCGGTAGCGCGCCGACACCCGTCTGTCCGCCCACACCGCACCGGCCAGCACGGGCAGCAGCTCCGGCGTGCTCGGTTCCTGGTACCAGCCGGGCGCGTCCAGATGGAAGCGCCGGGCCGCCGACGCGGGGGCGTCGCGCAGCGCGGGCAGCAGGGCCGCCGACACCTTCAGGCGGGCCGCCGACGCGGCGTCATCGAGCCCCATCTCCCGCAGCGCGCCGGGCAGTCCGGAGAGGAACAGCGCCTCGGCCTCGGTGCGGGCCAGACCGGTCAGCCGGGTGCGGTAACCGCCGATCAGCCGGTACCCACCGGACCTGCCCCGCTCCGCGTACACCGGAACGCCCGCCTCCGAGAGCGCGAGCGCGTCCCGCGTGACGGTGCGCTCGGACACGTCGAGCTCCTGCGCCAGCTCGGCCGCCGTCATCAGCGGCCGGGACTGGAGCAGGAGCACCATCTTGATCAGGCGGGCAGCGCGCATGGAATCAGCATGCACGCCGCCACTGACAACGGGCGCGTGACGTCGGGCATCCCCGGTTCACGCGCCCGCTGCCGGATGCTCACACGGTCACAGGCCGTAGCGCTCGCGAGCCTCCTTGACCGCCGACACGGGGACCTCACCGCGCTTGGCGAGCGAGGCCAGCGCCGCGACGACGACCGACTGGGCGTCGACACCGAAGTGGCGGCGGGCCGCCTCACGGGTGTCCGAGAGGCCGAAGCCGTCCGTGCCGAGCGAGGTCCAGTCCTGCTCGACCCACTGGCTGATCTGGTCCGGGACCTGTCGCATCCAGTCGCTCACCGCGAGCACAGGACCGGGCGCACCGGCCAGCGCCTGGGTGACGTACGGGGTGCGCTGCTCGCCGCGGAGCAGCGCCTCGTCGCACTCCAGCGCGTCGCGGCGCAGCTCGCCCCACGAGGTCGCCGACCAGACATCGGCCGTGACACCCCAGTCGGCCGCGAGCAGTTCCTGCGCCTCAAGCGCCCAGTGGATCGCCGTACCGGATGCGAGCAGCTGCATCCGCGGGGCGCCGGCCGCCGCCGCGCCCTCCTTGAAGCGGTACAGACCGCGGCGGATGCCCTCCTCGACGCCCTCGGGCATCGCGGGCTGCTGCTTCGGCTCGTTGTAGACCGTCAGGTAGTAGAAGACGTTCTCCGCGTCCGGACCGTACATCCGGCGCAGACCGTCCTTGACGATCACCGCGATCTCGAAGGCGAACGCCGGGTCGTAGTTGAGCGACGCCGGGTTGGTGGAGGCGATCAGCTGCGAGTGGCCGTCCGCGTGCTGGAGCCCCTCACCGGTCAGGGTGGTGCGGCCCGCGGTGGCGCCGACGATGAAGCCGCGGCCGAGCTGGTCGCCGAGCTGCCACATCTGGTCGGCGGTGCGCTGCCAGCCGAACATCGAGTAGAAGATGTAGAAGGGGATCATCGGCTCGCCGTGCGTCGCGTACGACGAGGCGGCGGCGATGAAGTCGGCCATGGCACCGGCCTCGGTGATCCCCTCGTTGAGGATCTGGCCGTCGGTGGCTTCCTTGTAGTACATCAGCTGGTCGCGGTCGACCGCGTCGTACGTCTGGCCCTTCGGCGAGTAGATACCGGCCGAGGGGAACAGCGACTCCATACCGAACGTACGAGCCTCGTCGGGGACGATCGGCACCCAGCGCTTGCCGGTCTGCTTGTCCCGCATCAGGTCCTTCATCAGGCGGACGAAGGCCATGGTGGTGGCCATCTCCTGATGTCCGGAACCCTTGATGAGCGCCTTGAAGGCACGCTCCTCGGGCTCCGGGAGCACCACCTGGTGCACCCGGCGGGCCGGGGCGGGGCCGCCGAGCTCGGCGCGGCGCTCCTGGAGGTAGCGGACCTCGGGGGAGTCGGCACCGGGGTGGCCGTACGGCACCAGGCCCTCGTCCAGCTTCGCGTCCGGGATCGGCAGCTCCAGCAGGTCGCGCATGGCGCGGAACTGCTTGCCGTCCAGCTTCTTCATCTGGTGGTTGGCGTTGCGGGACTCGAAGCCCTCGCCGAGCGTGAAGCCCTTCACGGTCTGCGCGAGGATCACGGTCGGCGCGCCCTTGAACTCCAGGGCCGCCTTGTACGCCGCGTACACCTTGCGGGCTTCGTGGCCACCGCGCGAGGTGTGGAAGCACTCGGCGATCTTCGCGTCGGTGAGCAGCTTCGCCAGCTCGGCGAGCGCGGGCTCGGCGCCGAAGAAGTGCTGGCGGATGTAGGCCACGTCGCGCGTCGCGTACGTCTGGAACTGCGCGTCCGGCACCTCGCGGAGGCGGCGGATCAGCGCACCCGTGGTGTCGAGCTGGAACAGCTCGTCCCAGGCGGAGCCCCAGAGCGTCTTGATGACGTTCCAGCCGGCGCCGCGGAACTGCGCCTCCAGCTCCTGCACGACCCGGAAGTTGGCCCGCACCGGGCCGTCGAGGCGCTGCAGGTTGCAGTTGATGACGAAGGTGAGGTTGTCGAGCCCCTCACGGGCGGCCAGGGTGAGCGCGGTCGTCGACTCGGGCTCGTCCATCTCGCCGTCGCCGAGGAAGGCCCAGACGTGCGAGGCAGAGGTGTCCTTGATGCCGCGGCCGGTCAGGTAGCGGTTGAACCGCGCCTGGTAGATCGAGGAGATCGGGCCCAGGCCCATCGAGACCGTGGGGAACTCCCAGAGCCAGGGCAGCCGGCGCGGGTGCGGGTAGGACGGCAGGCCGTCGCCGCCCGCCTCCTGGCGGAAGTTGTCGAGCTGCTGCTCGCTGAGGCGTCCGTCGAGGAAGGCGCGGGCGTAGATGCCGGGCGAGGCGTGGCCCTGGATGTAGAGCTGGTCGCCCGAGCCGTCGCCCTCCTTGCCGTGGAAGAAGTGGTTGAAGCCGGTCTCGTAGAGCCAGGCGGCCGAGGCGAAGGTGGCGATGTGGCCGCCGACGCCGAACCGGGAGCCGCGGGTGACCATCGCGGCCGCGTTCCAGCGGTTCCACGCGGTGATCCGGCTCTCCATCGCCAGGTCGCCGTCGAAGGCGGGCTCGGCGGAAGTCGGAATGGTGTTGACGTAATCGGTCTCAAGCAGCTTGGGCAGCGCGAGACCGTCGCCTTCGGCCCGCTCCAGCGTGCGGCGCATCAGATATGCGGCACGGTGGGGGCCGGCGGCCTTGGTGACGGCGTCCAGGGAGGCCGCCCACTCGGCGGTCTCCTCGGGGTCGCGGTCCGGGAGCTGGTCGAGCTCGCTGTGAAGCTTGCCTACGGGGTCGGTCATGGTCGCCGCCTTCCGGACAGAACAGGGGGTGCAGATAGGCCCGGTCTGGCAGGACAGGGCGACGGGCTGGGTGAAGCCCTCCGGAGACTGTAAATCGCTGATCGATGATCGATCAAAGGGTAGAAGGAAAAATCTTTCCGCAACGTAGAAAGTCGGCATTCGGTGTCAGCAATCGGGGCACGCGGTGCCGCGAAAAGGGCCTCTCATCAGGCCCGCGGTGCACATCCGAGCACATGGTCCTTCACCAGAGGGCCGATCTGGGGGTCCCTCCGGCGGAAGGCCTCGACCAGTGCCTCGTGCTCTTCCGCGTACGACTTCTGTACGGTCCCCAGCCAGCGGATCGACAGTGTGGTGAACACCTCGATGCCCAGCGACTCCCAGGTGTGCATCAGCACGCTGTTCCCAGCGGCCCGCACCAGCTCGCGGTGGAAGGCCACGGTGTGCCTGACCTGCGCCGCGCTGTCGCCGGCCTGGTCGGCCCGGTAGAGCGCGGCGACCGAGGGTTCAAGGACGGAGACGTCGGCGGCCAGCCGGTCGACGGCCAGCTCGGCCGCGATCTGTTCGAGACCGGCCCGGACGGGATAGCTCTCCTCCAGGTCGGCCGCGGTCAGATTCCGTACGCGTACACCCTTGTTGGGGGCCGACTCGATGAGGCGGAGCGACTCCAGCTCGCGCAGGGCCTCCCGGACCGGCGTCTGGCTGACCTCCAGCTCGACGGCGATCCGCCGCTCCACGATCCGTTCACCGGGCTGCCAGCGCCCGCGGACGATGCCCTCCACGATGTGCTCGCGAATCTGCTCGCGCAGGGAGTGGATGACGGGCGGCGTCATGTTGTGCTCCTTCGGACCGTATTGGTCTGGGTGAGGCCGGCCGCGCGGACCAGGCCCCCCATGACAATACGGCGGCGCCCCCGTCCGGAAGTGATCCGGAGGGGGGGCGCCGCAGGTGAGGCTGGTTACAGGCCGAGCTCGACCTCGAACTCGCCGGCCTCCAGGATCTCCTTGACCGTCGTCAGGTAACGGGCCGCGTCGGCGCCGTCCACCAGGCGGTGGTCGTAGGAGAGAGCCAGGTACGTCATGTCGCGGACGCCGATGACAGTGCCCTCGGCGGTCTCGATGACGGCCGGACGCTTGACGGTCGCGCCGATACCCAGGATGGCTGCCTGGTTCGGCGGGACGATGACCGTGTCGAACAGCGCACCGCGCGAGCCGGTATTGCTGATCGTGAAGGTCGCACCGGACAGCTCGTCCGGGCTGATCTTGCTGGACCGGACCTTGCCGGCCAGCTCCGCGGTCTTCTTGGAGATACCGGCGAGGTTGAGGTCGCCCGCATCCTTGATGACCGGGGTCATCAGACCCTTCTCGGAGTCCACCGCGATACCGATGTTCTCGGAGTCGAAGTAGGTGATCGTGCCCTCGTCGTCGTTGATCCGGGCGTTGACGACCGGGTGGGCCTTCAGCGCCTGGGCGGCGGCCTTGACGAAGAACGGCATCGGGGACAGCTTGACGCCCTCACGGGCGGCGAAGGCTTCCTTGGCCTGGTTGCGCAGCTTCATCAGCTTGGTGATGTCCACCTCGACCACGGTGGTCAGCTGAGCCTGGCTGTGCAGCGCCTTCATCATGTTGTCGCCGATGACCTTGCGCATCCGGGTCATCTTGACGGTCTGGCCGCGCAGCGGGGAGACCTCCAGCTTCGGCGCCCTGGCAGCGGCCGCCGGAGCGGCGGACGGCGCCGGGGCGGCGGCCCTGGCGGCCTCCGCCGCGGTGATGACGTCCTGCTTGCGGATACGGCCACCGACGCCGGTGCCCTTGACCGAACCCAGCGCGACGCCGTTCTCGGCGGCGAGCTTGCGGACCAGCGGGGTCACGTAGGCGCCGTCGTCAGCGGCGGCCGCGGCAGGAGCCGGGGCCGGGGTGACGGGGGCGGGCGCCGGAGCGGCGGCCGGGGCCGGAGCGGGCGCCGGTGCGGCGGGCGCGGCCGGAGCCTGCGGGGCAGGCGCAGCAGCCGGAGCCGGAGCCGGAGCCGGAGCGGCGGCCGGAGCCGGAGCAGCCGGTGCCGGAGCGGCAGCGGCAGCGGGGGCCGGGGCGGCGGGCGCCGCGGCCGGGGCCGCACCCTTCGCACCGACGACGGCGAGCCGGGCGCCGACCTCGGCGGTCTCGTCCTCGCCGACCAGGATCTCCAGCAGGGTGCCCGCGACGGGTGACGGGATCTCGGTGTCGACCTTGTCGGTCGAGACCTCGAGCAGCGGCTCGTCCTCGGCGACGTCGTCGCCGACTTCCTTGAGCCAGCGGGTGACGGTGCCCTCGGTGACGCTCTCGCCGAGCGCGGGAAGGGTGACGTCCGTGCCCTCGGCTGAACCGCCGGCGGCGGGCGCCTCGGCAGCCGGAGCGGCCGCGGGGGCGGGGGCCTCGGCGGCCGGAGCGGGGGCCGGGGCGGCAGGCGCCTCGGCGGCGGCCGGAGCCGGGGCGGCAGCGGGCGCGCCCGTGCCGTCGTCGATGACGGCCAGCTCGGCGCCGACCTCGACGGTCTCGTCCTCGGCGACCTTGATGGCGGCCAGCACGCCGGAAGCCGGCGCCGGGATCTCGGTGTCGACCTTGTCGGTCGAGACCTCAAGCAGCGGCTCGTCGGCCTCGACGCGCTCGCCCTCGGCCTTGAGCCAGCGGGTGACGGTGCCCTCGGTGACGCTCTCGCCGAGCGCCGGCAGGGTTACGGAAACCGACATGGTTTCAGTTGCTCCTTACGGAAAGTCTGGAAGTGGTCGTCGCGCCCAGGGACTGAGTGCCCGGGAGGGCTACTAGTCGTGGGAGTGCAGGGGCTTGCCGGCGAGGGCCAGGTGGGCCTCGCCGAGCGCCTCGCTCTGCGTCGGGTGCGCGTGGATGAGCTGCGCGACCTCGGCGGGCAGGGCCTCCCAGTTGTAGATCAGCTGGGCTTCGCCGACCTGCTCGCCCATCCGGTCACCGACCATGTGGACGCCTACGACGGCACCGTCCTTGACCTGGACGAGCTTGATCTCGCCCGCGGTCTTGAGGATCTTGCTCTTGCCGTTGCCCGCGAGGCTGTACTTGAGGGCGACGACCTTGTCCGCGCCGTACACCTCCTTGGCCTTGGCCTCGGAGAGTCCCACCGATGCGACCTCGGGGTGGCAGTACGTCACCTTCGGCACACCGTCGTAGTCGATCGGCACGGTCTTCAGGCCGGCCAGCCGCTCCGCGACGAGGATGCCCTCGGCGAAGCCGACGTGCGCGAGCTGAAGGGTCGGGGCCAGGTCACCGACGGCCGAGATCGTCTCGACGTTGGTGCGCATGTACTCGTCGACCAGGACATAGCCGCGGTCCATCGCGACGCCCTGCTCCTCGTAACCGAGGCCCTGCGAGACCGGTCCGCGGCCGATGGCCACGAGCAGCACCTCGGCCTCGAACTCCTTGCCGTCGGCCAGCGTGACCTTGACACCCTTCTCGGTGTACTCGGCCTTTTCGAAGAAGGTGCCCAGGTTGAACTTGATGCCGCGCTTGCGGAACGCCCGCTCCAGGAGCTTCGAGCTGTTCTCGTCCTCGACCGGCACCAGGTGCTTCAGGCCCTCGATGACGGTCACGTCGGTGCCGAAGGACTTCCACGCCGAGGCGAACTCGACGCCGATGACGCCGCCGCCCAGGATGATCGCGGACTCCGGGACCCGGTCCAGCGTCAGGGCGTGGTCGGAGGAGATGATGCGGTTGCCGTCGATCTCCAGGCCGGGCAGCGACTTCGGTACGGAGCCGGTGGCGAGGAGGATGTGGCGGCCCTGGATGCGCTTGCCGTCCACATCGACGGAGGTGGGGGAGGAGAGACGCCCCGCACCCTCGATGTAGGTCACCTTGCGGGAGGCGACCAGTCCCTGCAGGCCCTTGTAGAGGCCCGCGATCACGTCGTCCTTGTACTTGTGGACCCCGGCGATGTCGATGCCCTCGAAGGTGGCCTTGACACCGAACTGCTCGCTCTCACGCGCCTGGTCGGCGATCTCGCCGGCGTGCAGCAGGGCCTTCGTGGGGATGCAGCCGTTGTGCAGGCAGGTGCCGCCGAGCTTGTTCTTCTCGATCAGGGCGACGTCGAGACCAAGCTGCGCCCCGCGCAGCGCCGCGGCATAACCGCCGCTACCGCCGCCGAGGATCACTAGGTCGAAAACGGTGCTGGCGTCGTTCGCCACGTCACGTCCTCCATGCATGGTGCGCCGGTGCCGGTCTTCCCTGACCGGGCGGCGGCGGGTGTACGGCCGCTTTTATTTCGGCCCTGTGGTGGGGGCCCTGTCCTGCCGAAGACCCATCTTTGCACTTGTCGGCCGCCGACGAGACGCCGGGCCGCAGTGCGGTACGTCCCATCCGCCCTCCGGGCCGCTCACCCGGGCGTACGCACGTACGGATTTCGTTCAGGGCGAACACCGGCAAAGGCAGGGCAAAGCCGTACGGCCCCGGGCGGGGAGCCCGGGGCCGTACGGGAGGTGCGGTGGTGCGATCAGCCGAGGTCGCCGTCGGCGGTGCGCTCCGCGAGGCGCACCAGGGTGCGGATCGCCGAGCCGGTGCCGCCCTTGGGGGTGTACCCGAAGGGACCCGCCTCGTTGAAGGCCGGGCCCGCGATGTCCACGTGGGCCCAGGTGATGCCCTCGCCGACGAACTCCTTCAGGAACAGACCGGCGACCAGGCCGCCGCCCATCCGCTCACCCATGTTGGCGATGTCGGCGGTGGGGGAGTCCATGCCCTTGCGCAGGTCGGCGGGGAGCGGCATCGGCCAGGACGGCTCGCCGACCTCCTCCGCGATCTCGTGCAGCTCGGTACGGAAGGCGTCGTCGTTGGACATGATGCCGAAGGTGCGGTTGCCGAGTGCCAGCACCATCGCGCCGGTCAGCGTCGCCACGTCGACGATCGCGTCGGGCGTCTCCTCGGAGGCCTTCGCCAGCGCGTCGGCCAGCACAAGACGGCCCTCGGCGTCGGTGTTGAGGACCTCGACGGTCTTGCCGCTGTACATCCGCAGCACGTCACCCGGGCGGGTGGCCGAGCCGGACGGCATGTTCTCGGCGAGCGCCAGCCAGCCGGTGACGTTGACCTGGAGGCCGAGCCGCGCGGCGGCTACGACGGCGGCGAACACGGCGGCGGCGCCGGCCATGTCGCACTTCATCGTCTCGTTGTGGCCGGCCGGCTTGAGCGAGATGCCGCCCGAGTCGTACGTGATGCCCTTGCCGACGAAGGCGAGCGACTTCTCCGCCTTGGAGTGCGTGTACGAGAGCTTCACCAGCCGGGGCGGGGCCTCCGAACCGACGCCGACGCCGAGGATGCCGCCGAAGCCGCCCTTGGTGAGGGCCTTCTCGTCGAGCACCTGCACCTTGATGCCGTGC
Source organism: Streptomyces sp. NBC_00466 (assembly GCF_041433995.1). Taxonomy (NCBI): domain Bacteria; kingdom Bacillati; phylum Actinomycetota; class Actinomycetes; order Kitasatosporales; family Streptomycetaceae; genus Streptomyces; species Streptomyces sp. NBC_00466. Next base: position 5,358,209 of record NZ_CP107896.1, read on the forward strand.
TCCTTGCCGGCCGCCGTGGCGACAGCGGCGAAGGAGGCCGGATTCAGCTCGTTCGGCGGGGTGTTGACCAGGTCGCGGGCGCGGTTGATCTCCTCGGCGACGGTCACCGCGCGCTCGGCGGCGGCCTTGTGCGCCTTGTCCCGCGGCTTGGCTCCCAGCAGGGCGGCCTCGCCGAGGGGACCCTTGGCGTCCTTGGGGACGGCCTGGAACGTGGTGAAGGCGTACGCCCCGAGCAGCGCGCCCTCGCCGATCGCCTGGACGTCCTCGGCGGCGGTGACGGGCAGCGCGAACGCGGCCTTCTTGGCGCCGGCCAGCGCGCGGGCGGCGACACCGGCCGCGCGGCGCAGTGTCTCCTCGGCGAACTCGTCCCCGGCATCCGTCTTGTCCGGTACGGCGCCGAGCCCGACGGCCAGGACGACCGGGGCCTTGAGGCCGGCGGGTGCGGGGACCTTGGTCGCCTCGCCCTCGGCACCGGTGGCACCGAGGGTCTCCAGAACGGCGGCGAGCTTTCCGCCGAACGCCTTGTCCACGGCTTCGGCGCCCGGTGCGACCACGGGGCCCTTGGCGCCCTTCGCCACGCCTACGACGACGGCGTCGGCGCGCAGCGTTGCGGCGCCGGCCGTGCTGAGAGTGAGAGCAGTCACGGTGGTGAAATCTCGCTTCCGTTGAGTTGGTCGGTGGCCGATGGATGGGGCCGCCCCGCCGCAGAGCCTACGCTCGGTGACGGAAATCGCCCACGCGGGCTGCTTATTAGACAGAGCGGCAAATAGAGTGGGGTGTCAGGGAGTCCGTCCGGACCGGGCGGTCACCCGAACGTCAGCACCACCAGGGCCGCCGTCGCTGCCGTCTCGGCCAGCGCGCCGAACACATCCCCGGTCACCCCGCCGAAGCGGCGTACGCAGTGCCGCAGCAGGAGTTGGGCCGCGCCGAGCGCCAGCAGCACGGCCAGTGCGTGCCGCAGCGCACCGTACGGACCGAAGAGCGCGCCCGCCGCCGCGCACACCGCGGTGACACCAACGGCCGTGCCCAGCGCGGCCGCTGCGGGCACCGCCCCGGCCACCGCCGCGCCCAGCCCGTCCGGGCGGGCGGCCGGAACGCCCCGGCGGCAGGCGAGCGTCAGCGCCAGCCTGGCCGCGAGCGCGCAGACGACCGCGCCGGCCGCTCCGTGCGCCCAGCCCTCCCCGTACAGCCGGTCCAGCGCGGCGACCTGGGCGAGCAGGACGAAGACCAGCGTCACCACGCCGAACGGGCCGATGTCCGACTGCTTCATGACGCGCAGCGCGTCGTCGGCCGGCTTCGCGCTGCCGAGTCCGTCGGCGACGTCCGCGAGGCCGTCCAGATGCAGACCGCGGGTGAGGACCGCCGGCACGGCCGCGCTCACCACCGCGGCGAGCAGCGGCCCGGGACCGAGCAGCAGCACCGGTGTGCCGAGCGCCGCCGCGCACACCCCCACGACCAGGCCGGCCAGTGGGGCGCAGAGCATGCCCGAGCGTGCCGCGGCCCGGTCCCAGCGCGTCACCCGGACCGGGAGGACCGTGAGCGTGCCGAAGGCGAAACGTATGCCGTCCATGGCGCGCAGGCTATCCGCAGGCGAGGGCGGATAAGTTACGCGGAACAGTCAAAAGGGAAGCAGGTGGCATGGGTCACTGGTGGGCGCGGAACATTGTGGAACCCGGCAAGCTCCCGCTGACGCTGGCGCTGTTCTCCTTCGTCCTGTCCTTCGTGATCGTGCGGTCGATCGCCCGGCTGATCCGGGCGGGCCGCGGACCGTTCCGGAACATCACCCCCGGCGGCATGCACATCCACCATGTGGTGCCCGGCGTCGTCCTGGTGGTCATCGGCGGCTTCGGCGCGGCGGCCAGCGGGAGACAGGGGGTGGGCGGCGCGGTCTGGGCGGTCGTCTTCGGAGCCGGGGCGGGCCTGGTTCTCGACGAGTTCGCCCTGCTCCTCCACCTCGACGACGTGTACTGGAGCGAACAGGGCCGCAAGAGCGTGGAGATCGTGGTGCTGACGGCGGCCATGGTGGGGCTGATCCTGGGCGGCTTCCTGCCGTTCGGGGTCAACCAGGTGTCGTCCCAGGAGGCCCACGACCGGACGACGGTCGTGGTGAACGTCGTGCTGGACTTCGCCTTCGCGCTCATCGCGCTGAGCAAGGGCAAACCCCGGACCGCCCTGATCGGCGCCGTGGTCCCGTTCGTCGCCCTGATCGGCGCCGTCCGGCTGGCCCGGCCGGTGTCCCCGTGGGCCAAGCGGTTCTACCGCACCAGGCCCCGGACCCGCGCCAGGGCGATCCGGCGCGCCTACCGTCACGACAGGCGCTGGGCGGGCCCCCGGCGCCGGCTGGAGGAGTTCATCGGCGGCGCCCCCGACCCGGCCCGGACCAAGCTGCCCGGACGGGACGGCGGGCCGCCCCGCTGAAGCCGGCGGTCCTGCCAGGCCGCCAGGGCGCAGAGCGCCAGCGCCGCCAGGATCGCCGCCAGATGTTCCTTGCCCGCCAGGTTGTCCTTGGCGACCACCTCGATGATCATGCCCACGATCACCGCGCCGGTCGTCCACCGGGCGCCCAGCCGCCAGCAGACGAAGACGGCGAGACCGACCACGGCGGCCGAGGGCCCGGTGTCGACGATCAGCGCGTCCGACGCCTTCACGCCGAAGACGTTGTGCGGCCCGAACGAGATCGCGGCGCGGGCGTACAGCGTCCCGGCGAGCGTGGTGACGTACGAGATCAGCAGCGTCCGCCACCAGCCGATGCAGATCTCCGCCATGCCGAACACCAGCAGGATCTGGACCAGCGCGCCCCAGACCGGCAGGTCCAGCGCCGGTACGAACAGTGAGAGCGGGGTGCGCAGCAGCGCGAGCCAGAGCGGGTCCATCGCCCGGACGAACCCGATGTCGTGCACCGGCCGCAGCCCCCACGACTGGTTCTGCACGATCTGGAAGCACGCGGTCAGGGCGACGGAGCCGAGTGTCAGCGGGACGGCACGCCACTTCTTGCTGACGAGCGCCGTCCGTACGGTGGTGAACAGCGGCCCCCACTCGCGGCGGGCCGCGGCGCGCAGGGCGCCCCGGTTCACCGTCTGGTCCCGAGTGGCTTGCGGTGCAGCCACTTGGGAAGCCCGGGGGCCTCCAGGAATCCCTCGGCGCGCGCCGAGGCGACAGCGATGCGCAGCAGATCCGCGCTCTTCTCGAACAGCATGAAACGGGGCTCCCAGATCGGCCGGTACTTGGCGTTGGCGCGGTACAGCGACTCGATCTGCCACCACCGTGAGAAGAAGGTGAGGAACGAGCGCCAGAGCCTCAGCACGGGGCCGGCCCCTAGCTTCGAGCCACGTTCGAAGACCGATCTGAACATCGCGAAGTTGAGTGAGATCTGAGTGATCCCGATCTCCTTCGCCCGCTGCAGGAGTTCGATGATCATGAACTCCATCAGGCCGTTCTCGGCCTCCCGGTCACGGCGCATCAGATCCAGCGAGAGCCCTTCCGGACCCCAGGGCGCGAAGCTCAGGACGGCACGCAACTCGCCCTCGCCGTCAGTGCATTCGAGCATCATGCAGCGGCCGTCCGCCGGATCGCCGAGCCGGCCGAGCGCCATCGAGAACCCCCGCTCGGTGGCTCCGTCGCGCCAGTCGTCGGCCCGGTGCAGCAGGTGCTCCATCTCGGCATCGGGGATCTCCCCGTGCCGCCGGATCCGGACCGTGTACCCGGCGCGCTGCACCCGCTTGTACGCCTGGCGCACCGTCCGCATGGCCCGGCCCTCCAGGGTGAACTCCGCGGTGTCCACGATGGCTTCGTCGCCGAACTCCAGCGCGTCGAGGCCGTGCCTGGCGTAGACCGTGCCGGCCTCCTCGCTCGCCCCCATCACCGCGGGCAGCCAGCCGTGCTCGCGCGCCTCGGCCAGCCATGGCTCGATCGCCCCCGGCCAGGCTTCCGGATCGCCGATCGGATCACCTGAGGCGAGCGAGACCCCGCCCAGCACCCGGTAGGCGACCGCGGCCTTGCCCGTGGGGGACCACACGACGCTCTTGTCGCGGCGCAGTGAGAAGTAGCCGAGCGAGTCGCGCTCGCCGTGCTTGTCCAGGAGGGCGCGCAGCCGCTCCTCGTCGTCCGGGGTGATGGGGTCGACGGCCCGCCGGGAGCGGAAGGCCGCGAAGAGCACCGCGAGCAGCAGCAGGGTGGACATGACGTTGATGAAGACGTCGACCCAGGCGGGGGTCTCGATGCCCTGGAGGCGGGAGTCGTTGGGGACCAGCGAGATCAGCCGCATCACGCCGTACCGCCAGCGGTCCAGGAACGTCGAACGGTACGTGTCATGGGCCGTGTTGGCGATGGTCACCAGCAGCGCCGCCAGCAGCGAACAGGCCAGCAGCCCGCCCACGGCGACGGCGGCGGCCAGCTTCGGGTTGGACCGGTCGCCCTTGGCGTAGAACTCCCGCCTGCCGATCAGCAGCGACAGGACGAAGGCGGCGGTCAGCGCCAGCGAGACCCAGTTCTGCGCGTACCTGCGGAACTCCGGGAAGCACATGGCCAGCACGAGCACCAGCAGGAAGAGTCCGCTCATGACCAGGTTGAGCAGCCAGGCGGCCCGCTTGCGGCGGCGCATGGTGATCGCCAGGAAGAGGCTGAAGGCACCCGACGCGAAGCCCGCGGTGAGCAGATAGGGCGTGAAGAAGTACTCGGTGTTGTGCCGCCGCACATCCTGGCCGAGGGACACCCAGGCGGCGCCCAGCAGGTTGATGAACGTCACGGCACGCAGGTACCAGACGGCGAATGCCGCACAGCGGCGCGACCGGACCGTGGTCAGGGGGGTGCCCCCGGCGGATGTACGGACGTCTCCCATGAAACGCGATGATATGGGGCGCCGGGTTTCCTGCCGGGACCTGCTGCGGCCGACGGCAGGCCGCCGGCCGCGGTGCTACTCCCCACTGTCTCCCGCTGATGGCCCCGACGCCATCGAAGTCGCGTCATTCCCGGCCGGGTTGGGTGTGTTTCCGGCCGGATCGGCCTCAACGGAGTGGGCCGCGGCCTCGGTTTCCGATGAGGATTCCGCTGCGATTTCCGATGCGGTTCCCGCTGCGGGTTCCGAGGCGGCCGCCTCCGCTTCCCCGGCACTGTCCGCCGTACGCTCCGGGAGCTCCGCCGCCAGTGCCGCAGCGGCCTGCACGAGCGGGAGCGCGAGCAGCGCACCCGTGCCCTCGCCCACCGTCACACCGTGGTCGAGCAGCGGGGTGAGCGCCATCCGGTCCAGCGCCTTCGCCTGGGCCGGTTCACCGCTGACCTGGCCGACCAGCCAGGATTCGGGGGCGCGGAAGGCGGCCCGCTGGCCCACCAGCGCGCACGCCGCCGAGACCACCCCGTCGAGGATCACCGGCAGCCGCCGGACCGAGCACTGCAGCAGGAACCCGGTCATCGCGGCCAGATCCGCGCCGCCGACCGCGGCGAGCAGCTCCAGCTGGTCGCCGAGGACGGGGCGGGCCCGGCGCAGCGCGTCCCTGACCGCGGCGCACTTGCGCATCCAGACGAGATCGTCGATGACCGCTCCGCCGCGCCCGGTGACGACCGAGGCGTCCGTACCGCAGAGTGCGGCGATCAGCGTGGAAGCGGCCGTGGTGCCACCGACGCTCAGATCGCCCAGCACGACCAGATCGGTGCCCGAATCGGCCTCCTCGTCCGCGATGGCCATGCCGAGACGCACGGCCTGCTCGGCCTCTTCGACGGTGAGGGCGTCCTCGATGTCGATCCGTCCGGTGCCCCGCCGTACCCGGTGGCGTACGACCTCTTCGGGCAGCAGCGCCGGGTCGCAGTCGAGACCTGCGTCGATGATCCGTACGGGCAGCCCGAGCCGGCGGGCCAGCACCGCGACCGGGCTCTCGCCGTCGAGCACGGCCCGCACCAGTACATGCGCGCTCTTGGCGGGCCGCGCCGACACCCCCCGTTCGGCCACACCGTGATCGCCCGCGAACAGCACCACGCGGACGTTGTCGACCGGCCTGACCGGCACCGCGGACTGCGCCGCCGAGAGCCACTCACCCAGCTCGTCGAGCCGGCCGAGCGCCCCGGGCGGGACGGCCAGCCGCTCCCGGCGTTCCTCGGCTTCGCGCCGTACGCCGCTGTCGGGGCGTTCGATCAGATCGGAGAAGTCGTCGAGATTCAGCGCGCTCATTCGCCGAACAGTACCGGCACCTTCCCGGCGGGACGCCGCGCGGCCCATACGTCCCTTCTGTGCGTCGGACGGCCGGGGCTGGGCTCAGCCGCGCAGCACGACCGCCTGCCCGGCGACGACCAGGAGAACGTGCTCGCACTCGGCTGCGAAGGCCGCGTTCAGCCGCCCGAGTTCGTCCCGGAAGCGCCGTCCCGAAGCGGTCGCGGGCACCACACCCGAACCCACCTCGTTGCTGACGGCGACGACCATGCGCCCGGTGGCCCTGACCGCGGCGACCAGCTCGCTCACCCGCGTCCGCAGCGCCCGTTCGCCGCCGTCCGCCCACCGCTCGTCGTCCCAGGCGCCCACCCGGTCCATCGCGTCGGTCAGCCACAGCGACAGGCAGTCGATCAGCAGCGGCGGTCCGTCGTGCTCCGCCAGCAGCGGCAGCAGGTCGCAGGTCTCCTCGGTCCGCCAGGATCCCGGCCTGCGCTCACGGTGCAGCCCCACCCGGGACGCCCACTCGGCGTCGCCCTCGCGGCTGCCGCCCGTCGCCACGTACACGACCCCGGGGAACCCCTCCAACCGCCGTTCGGCTTCCACGGACTTCCCCGAGCGGGCCCCGCCGAGCACCAGCGTGCGGCGCGGCAGATCGGGCACCGCGTGGTACTCGCCGACGATCAGCGTCGTCCCGTCCGGTACCGCCCGCGCCCCCGCGGCGGCCAGCCGTCTCGCCAGTTCAGGACCCGGCGGCACCTCGTGACCGAGGTGCACGGCGAGCACATCGGTGGTGGCACCGACGGCCCCGGCCGCCCGCAGTCCGGCCAGGGCGTCCGGGCGTCCGACGACATCGGCCAGCACCATCTCGTACGGGGCCGGGCCGTCGTCCGGGAGCCCCGCAGGTGAGGCGCCCGGCGGCAGGTACAGCAGCCGCTCACCCTCCGGCGACGTCACCTCGTACCCGGTACCGGGGGAGTCCATCGCGACGGCCCGCACCCGGTGCCCGCTGATCAGCGTCAGCACGCGTCCGTCGGCAGCCCGGCCGGCCTGCGGCAGCCCGGCCGGCAGTTCCACCGGGGGCCCGTCGTGCGGATGGGTGAGCAGCACCTGGCGTACGCCGGCCAGCGAGTGCCCGGCGCGTGCGGCGGCCATCGCGGCCCCCGGAGTGAGGTCGAGCAGCAGTACGCCGTCGATGAGCAGCGCGGTCGCCGCCCGCGCCCGGTCGCCCCGGGCGGCCGCACAGACGGCGCAGGGACAGTCGGGACGGGGCAGCCCGTCGGGGGCACCGGTGCCGAGGAGAGTGAGTTCCACAGGAAGATCCTCCCGCGCGGCCGCTCGCGGTGCTCGCCCGGCTACGCTGCCAGCAGGCTGTGAACCCGCCGGGGAGACCCGTACGGGAACCCGGCCGGCCGAAGACAGCGTGGCAGCAGCGTGTCATCCAGTGGCATCCAGGAGGCGGACATGGCATGGACGTGGCGGTTCGAGAAGTCCGACGGTACGGAGACCCAGCCGGCGGTGGCGCCCGATGAGTTCACCACGCAGGGCGACGCGGAGTCCTGGGTCGGCGAGGTGTGGAAGGAGCTCGCCGACGGCGGCGCCGACCAGGTGACGCTCTTCGAGGACACGACCAAGATCTACGGCCCGATGAGCCTGCACCCGCAGGAGACCGCGGACGGCGCGGACGGCGCGGACGCGGCCGGTCCGGCGGCCTGAGACCCCGTTCCGGCAGCGGTGAGGGGCGGCGCCCGCACGGGCACCGCCCCTCACCGCCGTCCGGTGCTGTTCCCGGCCGGCACCGGCCCAGGTCCTACATCGTGCCGAGCGTGACCTCGGCAGTCTTCGCGCTGCTGCCGCGCTCGTAGCCGACCTTGACCTTCTGCCCCGGCTTGTACGAAGCGAGCACCTCGGAGAGCGCCGTCAGCGACTTGACCGGGGTGGAGCCCACCCGGGTGACGATGTCCCCGGTCCGCAGTCCGGCGGCGCCCGCCGCGCCGCCCTTCGTGAGGGCGACCACCGCGACCCCCGCGGGCTGGAAATTGGCGCCCACCACGGTGCGCCCGGTGATTCCCAGGGCGGCCCGGCCCGAGTTGGAGACCTTGCCGTTCTTGATGATCTGGCCCGCGATGTTGGTCACCATCGAGGCCGGGATGGCGAAGCCGATGCCGGGTGCGGCGCCGCTGCCGAGCTGCGGGTCGGTCGCCGCGAGCGTGGGGATACCGATGACCTTCCCGTCCAGGCCGACCAGCGCGCCCCCGCTGTTGCCGGGGTTGATCGCGGCCGAGGTCTGCACCATGTTCCCGATGGTGGCTCCGGTGCCGCCGCCGGAGCTGCCCTCGCTGACGGTGCGTCCGGTGGCGGAGACGATCCCCTGGGTGACGCTGCTGGAGAGCCCGAGGGGCGAGCCCAGCGCGAGCACGATCGTCCCCATGTCGACCTTGGAGGACTGGCTGAACGAGGCGGCCTTCAGCCCGGACGGCACCTTGTCGAGCTTGATGACCGCCAGATCCTGTGCGGGGTAGCTGGAGACGAGCCGGGCGTGCAGCTGGCCGCCGCCGGTGGCCGATGTGACCTTGAACTGCTTGCCCTTGCCCACCACATGGGCGTTGGTGACGATGTCGCCCTTGCCGTCGTAGACGATGCCCGAGCCGAGGTCGTTGCCCGACTCGATCTGGACGACCGACGGCAGAACGTTCTTGATCACCTGCTCGTAGTTGCTCTGCAGAGCGTCCCCGCCGGTGGTGGCGGCGGAGCCGGCGGCCACCGACGGGGACGCCGAAGGACCGGAGCGGGCGGCGGGACCGGACGACGAACCGGAACCTGAGCAGCCGCCGATCAGGGCGACGCCACAGATTCCTGCGGTCAGCGGCAGCAGCAGCCGGCGCGCACGGCTACGGACATGGCCACGGGTACGGGAGGAATCCATGTCCGTAGTGTCGCTTTTGGCAAGTGGGGTCTGCCTGCGGTGCGCCGCCGATCAGGGGAAGACCGGAACGGAGGACCCAGCAGGAAGACGCGGACAGGGCGCAGAGAGCAGACCCGTCCGGGCGTCAGCCCCGTACACCGCACAGATGCAGCAGCGCCGCCACGTTCTTGTACGGTTCGGTGCGCCCGGCGCGGTCCTCGGCCGCCAGCAGCTGGTCCAGCTCATGGGCGGACGGCAGCTCCTCGTCGTTGCCCACGTTGTCCGTGAAGACCCGGACCCCGTACCAGGCATGCAGGGGAGCGGCGATCCCGGCCAGGGTGGCGGTGACCGCTTCGAGCCGGTCGGCGCGCGCGGTCAGGCCGAGCCGGTTGGTGTACGTGTCGCTGTCGAAGGCGGCCAGCGCGGCGGGCCAGTCACCAGCCATCCCCGGCCGCATGGCGAGCGCGTCGGCGTTCCGCACGAGCAGCGAGAGCAGTCCGCCGGGTGCCAGCATCCGGGCGAGACCGGCCAGCATCGCGTCCGGCTCATCGGCGTACATCAGGACGCCGTGGCAGAGCACCACGTCGAAGCTGCCGGGCAGGAAATGCGCACCGGTCTCCCGGCCGTCCCCGTCCAGCAGCCGCATCCGCTCACGGATGCCCTCGGGCTCGGTGGCCAGTGCGTCACGGGCCACCTTGAGCATCGCGGGGTCGGACTCCAGGCCGGTCAGGGTGTGCCCGGCGCGGGCCAGCCGCAGGGCCTGGGTGCCCTGCCCGATCCCGACGTCGAGGATCCGCAGCCGCTGCCCCACCGGGAAACGCGCCGCGAGCTGCTCGTCGAGCTGGCGCGCGACGAGCTCCTGGCGGACGGTGTTGCGGAGCCCTCCCAGGCCCTTCAGCCAAGCGGCCGAAGCGCCCTCGAACCCCGGTACGCCCGTGCTCAGGGCCGCTCTCCGCGCTTGACCTGCGGCTTCGGCAGACGCATCCGGCGCATCTGGAGCGTGCGCATCAGGCCGTAGGCCAGGGCGCCGCCCTTGGGCTGGTTCGGGAAGCGCTCGTTCATCTGCTTCCTCATCCGGAACCAGATTCCGGCCGAGTCGATGATGATCAGCACGATCACGATGAGCCAGAGCAGCAGCGCGATGCTCTGGATGCCGGGCACCTGGATGACGCTCAGTACCAGGATGACCACGGCGAGCGGCAGGAAGAACTCGGCGAGGCACCAGCGCGAGTCCACGTAGTCCCGCGCGAAGCGGCGGACCGGGCCCTTGTCCCGGGCCGGCAGATAACGCTCGTCACCGCTGGCGAGAGCCTCACGCTGCTTCGCCATGTCCGCACGGCGGGCCTCGCGCTGACGCTTGGAGGCCTCCTTGCGGTCGGTCGTGGGAGTGACCGCGCGGCGTCGCTGGGACTGCGCCTCATTCCGCTTGGGGGTGGGGCGACCTTTGGGGGCCTGCGGGTCGCGGGGCTGCTTGGAGAGGTCCGGCGTCACCTTGGAGGTGCGGGCCTTCTCTTCATTGGCGCGGCTTCGGAACACAAAGCCCAAGGGTACGGGGTGCTGTGCGGGGCGCCAGGACCGAGGGGGAACGATCCCGCAACGGTCTGCCCGGCCGGGAGTCCCCTGCACTGGTTCCGCCGGTTCTGCGGGGCTTTCCCCGAGGTGCTCCTACTCCCTGCGCGGGAGTAGGAGCACCTCAGCTCGTCCTGGAGGAGGAGCGCATCCGCTCCCGAACAGTGCGGTAATGGATGTAGGCCCCGTAGTGTGGGTTCAAGTGCTGGAGCTGAAGTCCGTCAGAAGGGGGCGCGCGAAGCCCATGAGCGGTGTCATGAAGCGTATGGGAATGATCTTCCGCGCGAAGGCCAACAAGGCCCTGGACCGGGCCGAGGATCCGCGCGAGACCCTCGATTACTCGTACCAGAAGCAGCTCGAACTGCTTCAGAAGGTACGCCGTGGGGTCGCCGACGTGGCGACCTCGCGCAAGCGTCTCGAACTGCAGCTGAACCAGCTGCAGGGACAGTCCACCAAGCTGGAGGACCAGGGACGCAAGGCCCTCGCGCTGGGCCGTGAGGACCTGGCCCGGGAGGCGCTGTCACGCCGTGCGGCGCTGCAGCAGCAGGTCACCGACCTGGAGACGCAGCACCAGACGCTGCAGGGCGAGGAGGAGAAGCTCACTCTCGCCGCCCAGCGTCTGCAGGCCAAGGTCGACGCCTTCCGTACGAAGAAGGAGACCATCAAGGCCACCTACACGGCGGCCCAGGCGCAGACCCGGATCGCCGAGTCCTTCTCGGGCATCTCCGAGGAGATGGGCGACGTCGGCCAGGCCATCGCACGGGCCGAGGACAAGACGGCCCAGCTGCAGGCCAGGGCGGGTGCGATCGACGAGCTGCTCGCGTCGGGCGCTCTGGACGACCAGTCCGGCATGGGCAAGGACGACATCTCCGCCGAGCTGGACCGGATCTCCGGTGGTACGGATGTGGAGCTGGAACTGCAGCGCATGAAGGCCGAGCTGGCAGGCGGGTCCTCCGCGTCCCAGCAGGCCATCGAAGGCAGTGAGCCGCAGGACAGGCCCCATCCGAATCTGGACAAGCAGTAGGGAAGCGTCATGATCGTACGGATCATGGGTGAAGGTCAGATGGAGCTGGCCGACAGCCACTTCACGGAGCTCAACAAGCTGGACGACGAGCTGCTCGTCGAGGTGGAGGGCGGCGACGAAGCAGGTTTCCGTCGCACACTCCACGCCCTGCTCGACAAGGTCCGGGAGCTGGGAACGCCACTCCCTGACGACTCCCTGGCTCCCTCGGAGCTGATCCTGCCGCCCGCCGAAGCGACACTGGCGGACGTCAGGGACATGCTCAACGATGACGGTCTGATCCCGGGCTGAGCCGCTCCACGGCCCGTCCGGACCGCTCCGGCGACCTTCTTGCCCGGCGCCCCGTCCCGTACCGCCCCCTCCGGCCTGCGACAGGTCCTGGGGGACGGAACAGGACGGGGCGCCGTGCTGTGCGCGGAGATGTCCTCTGCGGATGCGGTACCGCGGACGCGCTGTGCGCGCAGATGCTGCGTGCGGAGCTGCTGCGTCAGGACAAGGGCCCGGCCGAGCGGCCCGACCACGCCTCGGCACGCCGTACCGTTGCTGGACGTGACCCCACCGTCGAAAGCCGCCACCCGCTATGCCCGGGCCAGCGGCTGGCTGCGCGCCCATCCGATGGCGCTCGACGCCGTGCTGGCCCTGGCGGTGCTCATCTGCATGATCACCGGTTCGTTCGCCTCCACCGGTGGCCCCGACGGCCCGACCTTCGGCACCCGGAGCCCCGAGCTGCGCAGCGTCATCCTGATGCTGGTGGGCGCCGCGGCCCTGGTGCTGCGGCGCCGCAGCCCGGTGCCCGTGCTGGCGGTGACCGGCGCGGTCACCATGGTCGAGCTGATCGCGGGGGAGCCGCCGGCGCCGGTGGCGATGAGCGCGGTCATCGCGCTCTACACCGTCGCCTCCCGCACCGACCGCCCCACCACCTGGCGGGTCGGGCTGCTCACCATGGCCGTGCTGACGGCGTCGGCGATGTGCTTCAGCCGGACCCCCTGGTACTCGCAGGAGAACCTCGGGATCTTCGCGTGGACCGGAATGGCGTCGGCGGCGGGCGACGCCGTACGCAGCCGCCGCGCCTTCGTCGACGCCATCCGGGAGCGTGCCGAGCGGGCGGAGCGCACCCGGGACGAGGAGGCCAGGCGCCGGGTCGCCGAGGAGCGGCTGCGGATCGCCCGTGACCTCCACGATGTCGTCGCCCACCACATCGCCCTGGTCAACGTCCAGGCCGGAGTGGCGGCCCACGTCATGGACAAGCGCCCCGACCAGGCCAAGGAGGCGCTCGCCCACGTACGGGAGGCCAGCCGCTCCGCGCTCAACGAACTGCGCGCCACCGTCGGCCTGCTGCGCCAGTCCGGCGACCCGGAGGCACCCACCGAACCGGCGCCGGGACTCGCGGTGCTCGACGAGCTGGTCGACACCTTCCGTAACGCCGGACTCCCGGTGGAGGTGGCCTGCAACCCCGAGCGGACCGCCATGCCGGCCGCCGTCGACCTGGCCGCGTACCGGATCATCCAGGAGGCGCTGACCAATGTGCGCAAGCATGCGGGGCCCGGCGCGCGGGCCGAGGTCAGCGTGGTGCGGGTGGGCCCCGCCGTGGAGGTCACCGTCCTCGACGACGGCGCGGGCCGGTACGGCGAGGGGCGGGGCGCGGCGGCCGGGCCGGAGAGCGCCGGATACGGCCCGGCGGCTGACGGCGGGGGCCACGGCCTGACCGGGATGCGCGAGCGGGCGGCCGCGCTGCGGGGCTCCTGCTCGGCGGGGCCCCGCTACGGCGGCGGCTTCCGCGTACAGGCGATACTGCCGGTCACGGCCGGAGCGGGGGAGGACGTATGACGATCAGGGTGTTGCTCGCCGACGATCAGACGCTGCTGCGCAGCGCGTTCCGGGTGCTGGTGGACTCGGAGCCCGACATGGAGGTCGTCGGGGAGGCGGCGGACGGCGCGCAGGCCGTGGCCCTCGCCCGCTCGGAGGCCCCCGATGTGGTCCTGATGGACATCCGGATGCCCGGCACGGACGGACTCGCCGCCACGCGCATGATCAGCACCGACCCCGAACTCACCGCGGTACACGTGGTGATGCTCACGACCTTCGAGGTGGACGAGTACGTGGTCCAGTCCCTGCGGGCCGGCGCGTCCGGCTTCCTCGGCAAGGGCGCGGAGCCGGAGGAACTGCTCAACGCGATCCGTATCGCGGCGGCCGGGGAGGCGCTGCTCTCCCCGGTGGCCACCAAGGGGCTCATCGCGCGTTTCCTTGCCCAGGGCGGCAGTTCGGACGGATCGGACCCCGAGGCGTACGCGGGACGGCTCGCCGCGCTCACCGTCCGCGAGCGGGAGGTCCTCGTCCAGGTCGGCGGCGGCCACTCCAATGACGAGATCGCCGAGCGGCTGTCCGTCAGCCCGCTCACCGTCAAGACGCATGTGAACCGCGCGATGGCGAAGCTCGGGGCCCGCGATCGGGCCCAATTGGTGGTAATCGCCTACGAATCGGGCCTGGTCCACCCAAGGGCGTAGCGACGGCGTACTCCAGCTGCTGTATGCGCTGGATAAGCAGGGCACCTGGGAGCGACGAATCGGGCCTGCCGGATGGCTGAAGGTAGTCGTGGGCCATACGTGCCCCTCGCCTCATACCCCGCACACCCTCAGCCACTCCTCAGACATTCCTCCGGCTTCACCTGCCTCGCACCGCCACGGAAGAGAGACCCCATGTCCTGGCTGTCCAGATTCAGCCTCGCGCAACGGGCCCTGATCGGGCTGATATCGATCGTCGCCGTCGTCTTCGGCGCGATCGCGATACCGCAGCTCAAGCAGCAACTGCTGCCCACCATCGAACTGCCGATGGTGTCGGTGCTCGCCCCGTACCAGGGCGCGTCCCCCGACGTGGTCGAGAAGCAGGTCGTCGAGCCACTCGAAGACACGATCAAGGCTGTCGACGGCATCAAGGGCGTGACCTCCACGGCGAGCGAGGGCAACGCCGTGATCATGGCCCAGTTCGACTACGGCAACGGCACCAAGCAGCTCGTCGCGGATGTCCAGCAGGCCGTGAACCGGGCCCGGGTGAAGATCCCCGACTCGGTCGACCCGCAGGTCGTCGCCGGTTCGACGGACGACATCCCGACGGTCGTCCTCGCCGTCACCTCCAACAAGGACCAGCAGGCGCTCTCCGACCAGCTCGACCGCTCGGTCGTCCCGGTCCTGCAGAACATCGACGGCGTCGGCCAGGTCAGCGTCGACGGCGTGCGGGACCTCCAGGTCACCGTCACCCCCGACGCCAAGAAGCTGGCCGGCGCCGGACTGAACGCGGCGACGCTCAGCCAGGCGCTGCAGGCGGGCGGCGCCACGCTCCCGGCCGGTTCGTTCTCCGAGGACGGCAAGAGCCGCACGGTCCAGGTCGGCGGCGGCTACACCTCGCTGAAGCAGATCGAGGACCTGCGCGTCACCGGCCAGCCCGCGCCGGGCGGTGCGCCCACGGGCGGCCAGGCCCCGAAGCCGGTCCGCCTCGGTGACATCGCCAAGGTCGCCGAGCAGCCCGCGAGCGCGGTCTCCATCACCCGTACGGACGGGAAGCCCAGCCTCTCCGTCTCGCTGACGATGGACCAGGACGGCAGCGCCGTCGCCATCTCCGACGCGGTCAAGGACAAGCTCCCCGAGCTGCGCAAGACCCTTGGCTCCGACAGCGACCTGAAGGTCATCTTCGACCAGGGCCCGTCCGTCTCGAAGTCGATCTCCGGCCTCACCACCGAGGGCGCGCTCGGCCTCCTCTTCGCCGTGATCGTCATCCTGGTCTTCCTGGCGTCGCTCCGCTCCACCCTGGTCACCGCGCTCTCCATCCCGCTCTCGGTGCTCCTGGCACTGATCGTGCTGTGGACCCGCGACCTCTCGCTCAACATGCTCACCCTCGGCGCGCTGACCATCGCGATCGGCCGGGTGGTCGACGACTCGATCGTCGTCCTGGAGAACATCAAGCGGCACCTGAGCTACGGCGAGGAGCGCCGGACAGCGATCATCAGCGCCGTCCGGGAGGTCGCGGGCGCGGTCACGTCCTCCACGCTGACGACCGTGGCGGTCTTCCTGCCGATCGGCCTCGTCGGCGGCATGGTGGGCCAGCTCTTCGGCTCGTTCTCCATCACGATCACCGCGGCGCTGCTCGCCTCGCTGCTGGTCTCGCTGACGGTGGTCCCGGTCTTCTCGTACTGGTTCCTGCGCGCCCCCAAGGGCTCGGCAGGTGTCGACCCGCAGGAGCTGCGCCGCAGGGCCGAGGAGAAGGAGGAGCGCAGCCGTCTGCAGCGCTTCTACGTCCCGGTGCTGCGCTTCGCGACCCGGCGCCGTATCACCAGCCTGGTCATCGCGGCCGTGGTGCTCATCGCCACCTTCGGCATGGCCCCGCTGCTCAAGACGAACTTCTTCGACCAGGGCGACCAGGACACCCTCTCGCTCACCCAGAAGCTCGACCCGGGCACCAGCCTGCAGGCCGCCGACACCGCGGCCAAGAAGGTCGAGAAGGTCCTGGACGGCATCGACACGATCAAGGACTACCAGGTCACGGTAGGATCCTCCGGCTTCGCCGCTGCCTTCGGCGGCGGTACGGGCGCCAACCAGGCCTCGTACCAGGTGACCCTGAAGAGCGCCTCGGACTACGCCGCGACCCAGGACCGTATCGAGAAGGGCCTGGCCAAGCTGCACGGCATCGGCGACGCCAGCGTCGGCAGCGGCGGCGGCTTCGGCAGCCAGGACCTCAGCGTCGTGGTCAAGGCCGGCGACGGCGACACCCTCAAGAAGGCGTCCGAGCAGGTACGGGCGGCTGTGGCCAAGCTGGACCACGTCAAGGACGTCCAGAGCGACCTCTCGCAGAGCGTGCCGCGCATCTCGGTGAAGACCAACGCCAAGGCAGCCGCCGCTGGCTTCAACGAGACGACGCTGGGCGCGGCCGTCGGCCAGGCGGTCCAGGGCACCACGTCGGGCAAGGCGATCCTCGATGACACCGAGCGGGACGTCGTCGTGAAGTCGGCACAGCCGGCCGCCACCCTCGCCCAGCTGAGGAACCTCAGCCTCGGCGCGGTCAAGCTCGGCGACATCGCCACGGTCGAGCTGGTCCCGGGGCCGGTCTCGATGACCCGTATCGACGGCGCCCGCGCCGCGACGATCACGGCGAAGCCGACCGGTGACAACACGGGCGCGGTCAGCACCGCGCTCCAGTCCAAGATCAACGAGGTCGAGAAGACGCTGCCCAGCGGTGCGACCGTCCAGATCGGCGGGGTCTCCTCCGACCAGAGCGACGCGTTCAAGAACCTGGCGCTGGCCATGCTGGCCGCCGTCGCGATCGTCTTCATGCTGCTGGTGGCGACGTTCCGCTCGCTGGTCCAGCCGCTGATCCTGCTGGTCTCGATCCCGTTCGCGGCCACCGGCGCCATCGGTCTGCTGGTCGCCACCGGCACCCCGTTGGGTGTCCCGGCGATGATCGGCATGCTGATGCTCATCGGCATCGTGGTCACCAACGCGATCGTGCTGATCGACCTGATCAACCAGTACCGCTCGCAGGGTCTCGGCGTGGTCGAGGCGGTCATGGAGGGCGGCAGGCACCGTCTGCGGCCGATCCTGATGACCGCACTGGCGACGATCTTCGCCCTGCTCCCGATGGCGCTCGGCGTCACCGGCGAGGGCGGCTTCATCTCGCAGCCGCTGGCGGTCGTGGTGATCGGCGGTCTGATCACCTCGACGCTGCTGACGCTGCTGCTGGTGCCGACGCTCTACGCGCTGGTGGAGCTCCGCAAGGAGCGCCGCGCGGCGAAGAAGGCGGCCAAGCGCGAGAAGAAGTCGGGCGACGCGGCCCCGTCGGGCCCGTCGGGTGCCGACTCGCCGTCGGACGAGCCGGAGCCGGCGAACGTCTGACGCCCGGCACACCACACGAGCGGGCCCCGCACCGGCATCCGGTGCGGGGCCCGCTCGCGTTGTTCCGTGCCGCGGCCGGCGCCCGGGGGGCACTCGGGCGCGGGAGCCGCTACGGCAGTGCCAGCATCCGCTCCAGGGCCAGCTTCGCGTACCTCTCGGTCTCCGGGTCGACCTCGATCCGGTTCACGAGGTTCCCCTCGGCCAGCGACTCCAGCGTCCACACCAGATGCGGCAGATCGATCCGGTTCATCGTCGAGCAGAAGCACACCGTCTTGTCGAGGAAGACGATCTCCTTGTCCGGATGCGCGTTGGCCACCCGGCGCACCAGGTTGAGCTCGGTCCCGATCGCCCACTTCGAACCGGCGGGCGCGGCGTCGAGCGCCTTGATGATGTACTCGGTCGAGCCCACCTCGTCCGCCGCCGAGACGACCTCGTGCTTGCACTCGGGGTGGACCAGCACCCGTACGCCGGGTATCCGCTCGCGGACGTCGTTCACCGAGTCCAGCGAGAACCGCCCGTGCACCGAGCAGTGCCCGCGCCACAGGATCATCTTCGCGCCGCGCAGCTGCTCGGCGGTGAGGCCGCCGTTCGGCTTGTGCGGGTTGTAGAGGACGCAGTCGTCCAGCGACATCCCCAGGTCCCGTACCGCGGTGTTGCGGCCCAGGTGCTGGTCGGGGAGGAAGAGGACCTGCTCTCCCTGGTCGAAGGCCCACTCCAGGGCGCGCTTCGCGTTCGACGACGTACAGATGGTGCCGCCGTGCCGGCCGGTGAAGGCCTTGATGTCAGCGGACGAGTTCATGTACGAGACGGGTACGACGCGGTCGGCGATACCGGCGTCGGTCAGCACGTCCC
Organism: Streptomyces sp. NBC_00466; assembly: GCF_041433995.1. Taxonomy (NCBI): domain Bacteria; kingdom Bacillati; phylum Actinomycetota; class Actinomycetes; order Kitasatosporales; family Streptomycetaceae; genus Streptomyces; species Streptomyces sp. NBC_00466. The sequence goes on from NZ_CP107896.1 coordinate 5,376,571, forward strand.
AGCACTCGGCGACCTGCTCGGCGGTGGCCATGTCGGCCATCGAGCAGCCCGCCGCCAGGTCCGGGAGCACGACCTTCTGGTCGTCGGTGGTCAGGATGTCCGCCGACTCGGCCATGAAGTGCACGCCGCAGAAGACGATGTACTCGGCCTCCGGCCTGGCGGCCGCGTCGCGGGCGAGCTTGAAGGAGTCGCCGGTCACGTCGGCGAACTGGATGACCTCGTCGCGCTGGTAGTGGTGGCCGAGCACGAAGACCTTGTCCCCGAGCTTCTCCTTGGCCGCGCGGGCGCGCTCCACCAGGTCCGGGTCGGACGGGGAGGGCAGGTCGCCCGGGCACTCCACACCGCGCTCGCTCTTCGGGTCGGCCTCGCGGCCGAGCAGCAGCAGCGCGAGGGGCGAGGGCTGTACATCGAGATCCTGACGGGGCTGGGCGGTGGTCACGACACGCACCCTTTCTTCTCAAGAAACACGTGCGGCTTGTGCCGCTCCGGTGGAGCCGGTGCGGACACCGGGGCCTTCTCGTCTAAATGACGCTATTTATCATAGCTGCTTCACGTCACATTGACGATGCCAATCTCGTCAATGTGACGTATCCCTGGACGCCCAGTTCTGTGACGCGGCGGAAAGGGTGTGCGAGCATGAAGGGGCAAAGAGAAGTGCCAGGCCCGGAATGAATCCGTGGCCCTGCCGGTTGCAATGGTCGGCAAGCAGTCCGTACTTCCCCTGCCTCGGCGGGGAGACCCCATCCCGGGAGTGAAGCAGATGTCCGTATCGGACGAGAAGACCACGGTGAGCGACGGCATCCTCCTGTCCGACGCTGCCGCGTCCAAGGTCAAGGCCCTGCTCGACCAGGAAGGCCGTGACGACCTCGCGCTCCGCGTCGCCGTCCAGCCCGGCGGCTGCTCGGGCCTCCGTTACCAGCTCTTCTTCGACGAGCGCTCGCTCGACGGCGATGTGGTCAAGGACTTCGGTGGAGTCAAGGTCGTCACCGACCGGATGAGCGCCCCGTACCTGGGCGGCGCATCCGTCGACTTCGTGGACACCATCGAGAAGCAGGGCTTCACGATCGACAACCCGAACGCCACCGGCTCCTGCGCCTGCGGCGACTCGTTCAGCTGAGTCCTGAGCAGAGTTTTCAGGCAGGACGCCCAGAGGCGGCGGTCCCGGGATATCCGGGGCCGCCGCCTCTGTCGTGTCTCCAGCCGGTTATGCGGTACGGGGCCGCGTCCCCCTCACATCCGGGGTACGGGGTCACCGTTCGCCGCGTTGACGACCTGCCGGCTCCCCAGCGGCTGTTCCAGCACCACCTTCTGCGTCACCGCGCCGATGATGTCGGGGCAGACCGTCCCCGGCTTCGGGGTCGGCGCGGTCAGCGCCACCCGTACCGTGTCCTTGTTCTCGGTGGTCCGTACGCCGTACCGGCCGCACATCCGGCCCGTGATGCGCAGGGTCAGGGTCCGTCCGTCGGCGCGGTAGGCCGTCGGGGTCTGGTCCGAGCCGCCGGGACGGTTGCCGCCCCCGGACGGCTCCGGCTTCGTCAGATAGCGGTCCGCCACCGCCGGCGCGGTGACCGTGGCGGGTCCGGCCGCACCCGCGGGCCGTGTCTCGAACAGCCAGGAGGGTACGAGGATCTGCCGCCCCCCGGCCAGCCGCACCGCGAGCCCCAGCTCCGCGTGGCTCACGGTCACCTGCCGGGACCCGGGGGCCTTGCCCGGCGGCGTGCAGGGCCCGGACGGCGGCGCGCTCGCCGTGCCGGTGCCGCTGCCGGTGTCGGCGGCCGAGTGCTCGGTGAGCGGCTCCATCGTCGCGCAGCCCCCGGTCCCGGCGCCCGCGGCTCCGGCTGTGGGCGCGTTCAGTCGTTTCAGTGCGTCGGACGCGCTGATCAGCGGATACTCCGCACCCTTGACGGGAGCCTTCAACGGGCCGCTGCCGCCGGTCAGTCGGCCGTCCGCTCCGATCTGCAGCCCGGTCGTCCAGCCGTACGTGGGCAGTCCGCCGATCTTCGGGTCGGCGTTCACCACCCGCACCGACCCCATCACCCGGCCGGCGTCGAGCTTCGCGTCACTCTCGCCCAGCGCCTTCAGCACCGGAGCCGCCGCGGCTTTCGCCGCCCGCTCGCTCACGGCCCTCCCGCCATCGGCCGAGGCGGTGCCGCCGGTGGAACAGAGCTTCCCCCGCGGGCAGTTGTCGCTGCCACCGCTGCCGAACCGGGTGAACGTCCAGGTGCCGGGGGCCTGCCGGGCGACCTGGAGCAGCGGGCCCGAACCGTCCTGGGCCGCGCCCACCTTCCAGTCCGTACCCACGAGCCGCGGTGTGCCCGGCACACCGAGTGCGGCGGCCAGCTTCGCCACGTCGGCGGAGCTGACGGCGCCGTCGACCCGGTACACCGGAGCCGTCTTCGGCGGGGCCGGGAAGGTCCCGGTGGAGCGGTAGACGGGCCCCCGCGGGTCGGGTTCCCCCGGTGCGATGCCCGGGGGGCCGTCGCTCCGGGCCGACTGGTCCAGTGCGAGGGGAGGCGGGTCGGTGGTGCCGCCGGGGGCGCCGCTGGTCTCCGTGCCGCCGTTGTCGTGGCCGACCGCGGTCGCCGCCCAGTAGGCTCCGCCGCCTCCGGCCAGCAGCACCGCTGCCGCCACCGAGGTGACGACAGCGGGGGACCGCCGCCGGGGACGCGCCGTGTCGTGCTCGGGTCGCTCGCTGCTCACCGCATGCTCCTTCGACTCCGCTGCCGTCCACTGCCGTGTGGCCGTTCCCCCGTGCGGGGGAACGGAGGTGGGACGGGGCAGGGGAGCGCACGGTTCCCTGTGCTGTCTGTCCTGCTGTCTGCCTGCTGCTTCGGCTGTCCGCGCCGGGCCGCTCAGTCCCCGTACTCGGACATGGCGTCGATCAGCCGCGCGGAGGCGGGCGGCACCGTGACCCCGTGGATCAGGGACGGGGGTACGGGCTCGGGCGCGGGTCCTACGGGCACCACCCAGTGCGGGGCCATGCGCGCGCAGTCGCCGCGCAGGTCGGTCAGGTCGGCTTCGGACTCGGACTCGGACGGGGCTGCGGGGTGCGGCGCGATGGAGTTCGGCATATCGCCACCGTAGGCATGGGGCGGCCTGCGGAGAAAGCCCTACTATCGGGTAGTTTCCTCCCTTCGAGCCGAGGGGCGTGAACCGGTAGCGTGAGGTGTCAGCCTCCCTCCGCCGCATCCGCAGGAGTCCTCGCCGTGCGTATCGCAGTCACCGGCTCCATCGCCACCGACCACCTCATGACCTTCCCCGGCCGCTTCGCCGACCAGCTGGTCGGCGATCAGCTCCACACGGTCTCCCTCTCCTTCCTGGTCGACAACCTCGACGTACGGCGCGGAGGCGTCGGCGCCAACATCTGCTTCGGGATGGGCCAGCTCGGTACGGCCCCGATCCTGGTCGGCGCGGCCGGCTCGGACTTCGAGGAGTACCGCGCCTGGCTCGACCGGAACGGTGTGGACACCGAGTCGGTCCGGATCTCCGAGGTCCTGCACACGGCCCGCTTCGTGTGCACCACGGACGCCGACCACAACCAGATCGGCTCGTTCTACACGGGCGCGATGAGCGAGGCCCGCCAGATCGAGCTCCAGTCGGTCGCCGAGCGCGTCGGCGGTCTCGACCTGGTGCTGATCGGTGCCGACGACCCCGAGGCGATGCTCCGCCACACGGAGGAGTGCCGCACCCGCTCGATCCCGTTCGCGGCCGACTTCTCGCAGCAGATCGCCCGGATGTCCGGTGAGGGCATCCGTACGCTGCTCGTCGGCGCGACGTACCTCTTCTCCAACGAGTACGAGAAGGGGCTCATCGAGTCCAAGACCGGCTGGACCGAGGACGAGATCCTCGACCGGGTCGGCCAGCGCGTCACCACGCTCGGCGCCCGGGGCGTCCGGATCGACCGAAGGGGCGAGGCCCCGATCGTGGTCGGCTGCGCCGAGGAGGAGGCGAAGGTCGACCCGACGGGCGTGGGCGACGCGTTCCGCGCGGGCTTCCTGTCGGGGCTCTCGTGGGGCGTCGGCCTGGAGCGCGCGGCGCAGGTCGGCTGCATGCTGGCCACGCTGGTGATCGAGACGCTGGGTACGCAGGAGTACACCCTGCGCCGCGCCAACTTCATGGACCGCTTCACCAAGGCGTACGGCCACGACGCGGCGGCAGAGGTCCAGCCCCACCTCCAGTAGCCCACCGGACCCCGGGGTGCCTCCGTGCGGCCCCGGCGGACCGGCTCACGACACGCGGCGCACCCGGAAGGCGGTACCCCCGTCGACCGGGTGCGCCCCCTCGTACTCCTGCCCCCGCATCTCGCACCACGCCGGCACATCGAGCCGCGCGGCCTCGTCGTCCGAGAGCACCGTCACCACCCCGCCCACCGGCACGTCCCCGATCACCTTGGCCAGCTCGATCACCGGGACCGGGCAGCGCTTCCCGAGCGCGTCCACGACCAGCTCCGCCGCGGGGCCGGCCCCGGATCCCGCCGCGGCCGCACGGTCCGGTGCCGCCGCGGCCTCCGCGGGCGGCCCCGCCTCCGCACCCTGCACCGGACCCCGGGCGGCGCCCCCCACGGCGCCCAGCCGCTCCCGTACGGAACGGACCACGCCCGGCAGCACCTCCAGGAACCGGTCGACGTCCGCCTCCGCCACGCCGAGCGGCAGCGAGACGCGTACGTTCCCCTCCGAGAGCACCCCCATCGCCCGCAGCACATGACTGGGCGTCAGCGTGCTGCTGGTGCAGGACGAACCGGATGACACGGAGAAACCGGCCATATCCAACTCGTGCAGCAGAGTCTCCCCGTCGACATAGAGACAGGAGAACGTCACGAGATGCGGCAGCCGTCGCACCGGATCGCCGACCACCTCGACGTCCGTCACCAGCTCGCCCACCGAGGCCCTGATCCGGTCCACGAGACCGCGCAGCCGTACCGACTCGGCCGCGGCCCCGGCCCGTACGGCCCGCAGCGAGGCCGCGGCGGCCACGATCGCCGGGACGTTCTCGAAACCGGCGGCGCGCCCCGACTCCCGCTCGTCCGCCGGGCCTTGAGGGACGAACCTCACACCCTTCCGTACGGCGAGCAGCCCCACCCCGGCCGGCCCGCCCCACTTGTGCGCACTCGCGGTGAGCAGCGACCAGTCCCCTTCGACCCGCCCCCACCCCAGCGACTGGGCCGCGTCCACCAGCAGCGGCACCCCGGCGGCCCCGCACGCGTCGGCGACCTCGGCGACCGGCTGTTCGGTGCCGGTCTCGTGGTTGGCGGACTGCAGGCAGGCCAGCGCGGTCCGGGCGGTCAGCGCGGCCGCGTACGTGTCCGGGTCCACGGCTCCGGTCCGCCCGACCGGCACTTCGGTCACCGAACCGCCGCCCGCCTCATGGGCCGCCGCCGAATGGAGTACCGATGAGTGTTCGACCGACGACACCACCAGATGACCGCCGACACGCCGACGGCCAGAAAGTGCGCCGGCAATTCCGGAGTGGACAGCCCGGGTGCCGGACGAGGTGAACACGAGCTCGTCCGGGCGGCACCCGACCGCATCGGCCGCCGCCTCGCGGGCCGCGTCGAGCAGCAGCCGCACCCGCCTCCCCTCCCGGTACAGCCGGGAGGGATCGGCCCAGCCGTCGTCCAGGGAGGCTTGCAAGGCCTGACGTGCGACGGGGTGCAGGGGCGCGGAGGACGCGGCATCGAAGTAGGACACGGCGCCACGCTAGTCTGCGCCTGCGGACGGACCGCCTGCCACGTAGGGGGAGGGATCGTCAGATCCCCGCCGGAAGCCGGGATTCCACCCCTTCGGGGTGTCGGGCGGCGCGTTGGGCACCCTCCCCGCGCGGCCCCAAATGGCCTCCAGTAGGGTTTGGTCCGCATAAACATCCAAACCCCTGCCCGAGCAGGACCGGCGACCGACCTCGATGCGGCCGCAGCCGGCCGCACGGGCGAGACTCTCGGGAAGGCGCTACGTGAGTCCCAACGGCTCCGACCGCTCGTCGCGGCGCCCGATGCGGCGGAAGCTGCCGCAGGTGCTGACTGCGGGCCTGATCCTTGTGACCGCTACCGGTTGCTCGTACAAGGATTTCCCCCGCCTTGGTATGCCCACCCCGGTAACGGAAGAGGCACCTCGGATCCTCTCCCTCTGGCAGGGCTCGTGGGCGGCAGCGCTCGCCACGGGCGTGCTGGTGTGGGGGCTGATCATCTGGAGTGTCATCTTCCACCGGCGTAGCCGGACCAAGGTGGAGGTACCTCCGCAGACCCGGTACAACATGCCGATCGAGGCGTTGTACACCGTGGTTCCTCTGATCATCGTCTCGGTGCTCTTCTACTTCACCGCGCGCGATGAGTCGAAGATCCTCAGTCTTTCGCCGAAGCCCGCCCACACGATCAACGTGGTCGGCTTCCAGTGGAGCTGGGGCTTCAACTACGTGGAGGACGTGGACGGCAACCCGTCCACGGGCAACGCGGCGAAGACCACAGAGCTGTCCGATATCCCGGACCGCTTCACCAAGCAATTCCCCAAGGGAGCCGAAGGCGTCTACGACGTCGGCACGCCGGCCTCCCGGAACCCGCAGACCGGCAACCCGGGGCCGACCCTCTGGCTGCCCAAGGGCGAGAAGGTCCGCTTCGTTCTCACTTCGCGCGACGTCATCCACGACTTCTGGGTGGTGCCGTTCCTCATGAAGATGGACGTTGTCCCGGGCCACACCAACTCCTTCGAGGTGACCCCCAACCAGGAGGGCACCTTCCTGGGCAAGTGCGCTGAGCTGTGCGGCGTAGACCACTCCCGGATGCTCTTCAATGTGAAGGTCGTCTCCCCGGAGCGCTACAAGCAGCACCTCAAGGACCTGGCGGCCAAGCACCAGAACGGCTACATCCCCGCCGGGATCGCGCAGACTGGCCACGCCAAGAACGCGGAGACGAACAACCTGTGAGCATCCTCAACGAACCTCAGGGTGCCGCGGCAGCAGACGACTCCTACGAGAGCGAGCTGCCGGTACGGCGCAAAGAGCCGGGAAACATCGTCATCAAGTGGATGACCACCACTGATCACAAGACGATCGGCACGATGTATCTGGTCACATCGTTCGCCTTCTTCTGCATCGGCGGTGTGCTGGCGCTCGTGATGCGCGCCGAGCTGGCCCGTCCGGGTACGCAGATCGTGTCGAACGAGCAGTTCAACCAGGCGTTCACGATGCACGGCACGATCATGCTGCTGATGTTCGCGACGCCGCTCTTCGCCGGGTTCGCGAACTGGATCATGCCGTTGCAGATCGGGGCGCCCGATGTGGCGTTCCCGCGGCTGAACATGTTCGCGTACTGGCTGTACCTCTTCGGCTCGCTCATCGCGGTCGGTGGCTTCATCACCCCGCAGGGTGCGGCCGACTTCGGCTGGTTCGCCTACTCCCCGCTGTCGGACGCGGTCCGGTCACCGGGCGTCGGCGCCGACATGTGGATCATGGGTCTGGCCTTCTCCGGCTTCGGCACGATCCTCGGTTCGGTCAACTTCATCACCACGATCATCTGCATGCGCGCCCCCGGCATGACGATGTTCCGTATGCCGATCTTCGTGTGGAACGTCCTGCTGACCGGTGTGCTGGTCCTGCTGGCCTTCCCCGTCCTCGCCGCGGCACTCTTCGCGCTGGAGGCGGACCGCAAGTTCGGCGCTCATGTATTCGATGCGTCAAATGGCGGCGCGCTCCTATGGCAACACCTCTTCTGGTTCTTCGGCCATCCAGAGGTGTACATCATCGCGTTGCCATTCTTCGGAATTATTTCCGAAGTGATTCCAGTGTTCTCCAGAAAGCCGATGTTCGGATACATCGGCCTGGTCGCCGCGACGATTTCGATCGCCGGTCTCTCGGTGACGGTGTGGGCCCACCACATGTACGTCACCGGCGGTGTTCTCCTGCCGTTCTTCTCCTTCATGACCTTCCTGATCGCAGTGCCGACCGGTGTGAAGTTCTTCAACTGGATCGGCACGATGTGGAAGGGGTCGCTGTCCTTCGAGACACCGATGCTCTGGGCCGTCGGCTTCCTGATCACCTTCACCTTCGGTGGTCTGACCGGCGTCATCCTGGCCTCGCCCCCGATGGACTTCCACGTCTCCGACTCGTACTTCGTGGTCGCGCACTTCCACTACGTCATCTTCGGCACCGTGGTCTTCGCGATGTTCTCCGGATTCCACTTCTGGTGGCCGAAGTTCACGGGCAAGATGCTGGACGAGCGGCTCGGCAAGATCACCTTCTGGACGCTGTTCGTGGGCTTCCACGGGACGTTCCTGGTGCAGCACTGGCTGGGTGTCGAGGGCATGCCGCGCCGGTACGCGGACTACCTCGCCGCTGACGGCTTCACCACGCTGAACACCATCTCGACCATCAGCTCCTTCCTGCTGGGCCTGTCGATCCTGCCGTTCTTCTACAACGTCTGGAAGACCGCCAAGTACGGCAAGAAGGTCGAGGTCGACGACCCGTGGGGCTACGGCCGTTCGCTCGAATGGGCGACGTCCTGCCCGCCGCCCCGGCACAACTTCACGACCCTCCCGAGGATCCGTTCCGAATCCCCGGCGTTCGACCTGCACCACCCGGAGATCGCGGCTCTCGACCAGCTCGAGAACCACGGCTCCGGTGACAAGGTCCTGTCCGGCGGCAAGGAGGCAGGCAAGTGAAGGTCCAAGGCAAGATGTTCATCTGGCTGGCCGTCTTCATCCTCGCCGTGGCGGTCGTCTACGGCGTGTGGTCGAAGGAGGCAGCCGGAACGACGGCCCTCTTCATGGCCTTCGGGCTGAGCATCATGATCGGCTTCTACCTGGCCTTCACGGCCAGGCGGATCGACGCCGGCGCGATGGACAACAAGGAGGCCGACGTCGCGGACGACGCCGGTGAGGTGGGCTTCTTCGCCCCGCACAGCTGGCAGCCGATCTCCCTGGCCGTCGGCGGCGCGCTCGCCTTCCTGGCCATCGCCATGGGCTGGTGGCTGCTGTACTTCTCGGCACCGCTCGTGGTGGTCGGCCTCTGGGGCTGGGTCTTCGAGTTCTACCGCGGAGAGAACCAGAACCAGTAGGGGCTGAGCCCCACCGCTGGACCGTACGAGGAGGCCCGGACGCCAATCAGGCGTCCGGGCCTCCTCGTTTGCAGTCATCCGGCGTGCCGTTACCAGGGGATCTTCTTAACGTGTGCATATGAACCATGCACCTCGAATCCGTACGGTCCTGAGCTGCACGCTGCTGGTCGTGTCCCTTGGGGCAGCGGCGACCGCGTGCGGCAGTTCCGGCAGCAATCCGCTCTCGGCCTCGCCGTTCAACGCGGCCGATTCGATATCCTTCAACGGCCCCAAGGGCGACGGCAAGGCCGACCCCGACAAGCCGCTCGAAGTCACCTCCAAGGATGACGACGGCCGCATCACCGATGTGACGGCCACCGACAGCACAGGACGCCAGCTGGCAGGCGAACTCTCCGCCGACGGCAGCAGGTGGCACAGCACCGCTCCGCTGGCCGCAGGTGTGCACTACACGGTCCGGGTCGCCACCGAGGACGACCAGGGCGCGCCCGGCAACCGGACGATGGCGTTCGACACCAAGCCCGCCTCCAACCGGCTGAACGTCACCTTCGGCCCCAAGGCCGGGGAGTACGGCGTGGGCCAGCCGGTCACCGCCCAACTCAGCGCCCCGGTCAAGGACAAGAAGGCCAGGGCCCAGGTCGAGCGCGCCCTGAAGGTGGACTCGGTGCCCTCCGTCGACGGCGCCTGGTACTGGGTGGACAGCAAGACGCTGCACTACCGTCCGAAGGAGTACTGGCCCGCGCACGCCACGGTCAACGTGCACAGCAACCTCAACGGGATAAAGGTCGGCAAGAAGCTCTACGGCGGCACCGCCAAGCCGCTCAAGCTGAAGACCGGGGACCGTCTGGAGGCGATAACCGACGCTTCCTCCCACGAGATGACGGTCAAGCGCGACGGCCACGTGATCAACACCATTCCGGTGACCACGGGCAAGCCGGGCTTCGCCACCCGCAACGGCGTCAAGGTCGTACTGGGCAAGACGTACTACGTACGGATGACCAGTTCCAGCATCGGGATAGCCGCCGGCAGCTCCGACTCGTACGACCTGCCGGTCTACTACGCGACACAGGTCACACTCAGCGGTGAGTACGTGCACGCCGCGCCCTGGTCCGTGGGGTCGCAGGGCTCCGCCAACACCAGCCACGGCTGCACCGGTATGAGCACCGGCAACGCCGAGTGGTTCTTCAACCACGTGCGCCAGGGCGACATAGTCTCGGTCGTCGGCAGCGACGGCGACACGATGACCCCGTTCGACAACGGCTACGGCGACTGGAACCTCTCCTGGGCCAAATGGGCCAAGGGCAGCGCGCTGACGGGCGGCAAGCAGAACACGGAGACACCCGCGCAGACGGCCCGGCTGCGGCCCGCCGCGCTCTGATCCGCACCCGGCGCCGTGCTTCCGCGGGGGAGGGTCAGGGACCCCTGTTCAGGACCCGTCAGGACCCCGCGGACACGGTGCCCGCCCCGAGCCTGTCACGCACCAGAGCGGCCAGTGCGGCCGCGAACTCAACCGGCTCCACCGGAAGGGTCACCGCGGCGTCCGCGCGGCTCCAGGTGGCCAGCCAGGCGTCCTGCGGGCGGCCGATCAGCAGCAGCACGGGCGGGCAGCGGAAGACCTCGTCCTTGATCTGCCGGCAGACGCCCATACCGCCCGCGGGGACCGACTCCCCGTCCAGCACACACGCGTCGATCCCGCCCTTGTCGAGGGCGCTGAGGACCGCGTCGAGCGTCGCGCACTCCAGGTACTGCACCGGCGGCACGTCCGAGGCCGGCCTGCGACCCGCCGCGAGCCGTACCTGTTCCCGGGTGTTCGCGTCGTCGCTGTAGACCAGGACCGTGGCGCTCGGCTGCATTGTTCCTCCGTGACGGCTGTGTCTTCGGGATCAGCGGGATCTGCCGGGCCCGCGGGGCCCGTTGGGGTCGGACCCTGGCGCGGATGCTACTCCGTCCGACACCCCGTCAACACCGTTACGGACCGGCTCGCGATGGGCCGTTAGGGCTGGACACGAGCCGCTGACACACCGAACGGCACCCCCCAGGGTGAGGGCGGGATAAGCGACCGACATAATGTCGGTCGTGGCGACAGCAACGACAGTAGAAACCGGGCACGCGCACCCGTCGGTCAATCGGCCGAACCTCACCAGCGTCGGAACCATCATCTGGTTGAGTTCCGAGCTGATGTTCTTCGCGGCCCTCTTCGCGATGTACTTCACCCTGCGATCGGTGACGGGTCCCGAGCACTGGAAGGATATGGCGTCCTCGCTGAACGTTCCTTTCTCGGCGACGAACACCACGATCCTTGTGCTCTCTTCTCTCACATGCCAGCTCGGCGTCTTTGCCGCCGAGCGCGGCGATGTGAAGAAGTTGCGCTCGTGGTTCTCGATCACGTTCGTGATGGGTGCGATCTTCATCGGAGGCCAGATCTTCGAGTACACCAGCCTGGTGAAGGAGGACGGCCTCTCGCTCTCCTCCGACCCGTACGGCTCGGTGTTCTACCTGACCACCGGCTTCCACGGCTTGCATGTGACAGGCGGCCTGATCGCCTTCCTGTTCGTTCTCGGCAGGACATACGCGGCCAAGAGATTCACGCACCAGCAGGCGACCGCAGCCATCGTCGTGTCCTACTACTGGCACTTCGTCGATGTCGTGTGGATCGGCCTCTTCGCGACGATCTACCTGATCAAGTAATCGGGCCCGACGCCCCACTCATCCAGCAAGCACCGACGCAGAAGATCCTGACACCGGGGTAATCCGTGAAAAAGCTCTCCGCACGACGACGCCACCCGTTGGCGGCGGTCGTCGTCCTACTCCTCGCGCTGGCGGCCACCGGGGGGCTGTACGCCGCGTTCGCTCCCGCGGGCAAGGCGCAGGCCGACGACACCTCCCAGTCCCTCGCCATCAGTGAGGGCAAGAAGCTGTTCTCCGTGGGCTGCGCAAGCTGCCACGGCATGGGCGGCCAGGGCTCGTCCGACGGCCCCAGCCTGGTCGGCGTCGGCTCAGCCGCCGTGGACTTCCAGGTCGGCACCGGCCGTATGCCTGCCCAGCAGCCCGGCGCGCAGGTACCGAAGAAGAAGGTCATCTACTCGCAGGGCGATATCGACCAGCTCGCCGCGTACGTGGCCTCCCTCGGTGCCGGACCCATCGCGCCGACCCCGAAGCAGTACAGCGACCAGGGCGCCGACACCGCAGCCGGTGGCGACCTCTTCCGCACCAACTGCGCCCAGTGCCACAACTTCACGGGCGAGGGCGGTGCCCTGACGCACGGCAAGTTCGCCCCGAGCCTTGAGGGCGTGGACCCGAAGCACATCTACGAGGCCATGCAGACCGGCCCGCAGAGCATGCCGAACTTCCCCGACACCACGATGCCGGAGAAGCAGAAGCAGAACATCATCGCGTACATCAAGACCGTCAACGGCGACAACTCCGCCAGCGAGGGCGGCCTCAAGCTGGGCGGCCTCGGTCCGGTCAGTGAGGGCCTGTTCGGCTGGATCTTCGGACTCGGTGCGCTGATCGCAGTTGCCATCTGGGTCGCGGCCCACACCGCTAAGGCCAAGAAGTCATGAGTAGCCAAGAGAATTCCGAAGAGAACCTGCCGAGCGAGCAGGACCCCGCGCACGGCGCGGTGAAGACCGCGGACGACCCGTTCGCGGACCCCGGACTGCCGGCCCACAAGCCGCGTATCCAGGACATCGACGAGCGGGCAGCCAAGCGCTCCGAGCGCGTGGTCGCCTTCCTGTTCACGCTCTCGATGCTGGCGACGATCGGGTTCATCGCGTCCTATGTGATCTTCCCCGTCGACAAGATCATCTTTGTCTTCCCGTTCGGGCACGTGAGCGCGCTCAACTTCTCCCTGGGGCTGACCCTGGGCGTGGCGCTCTTCACGATCGGCGCCGGCGCGGTCCACTGGGCCCGCACGCTGATGTCGGACGTCGAGATGCCGGCCGACCGCCACCCGATCGAGGCCCCGGCCGAGGTCAAGGCGCAGGTCCTGGCCGACTTCGCGGCAGGCGCCGCCGAGTCCGGCTTCGGCCGCCGCAAGCTGATCCGCACCACGATGTTCGGCGCCATGGCCATGGTGCCGCTCGCCGGTGTGATGCTGCTGCGCGACCTCGGTCCGCTGCCGGAGAAGAAGCTCCGCAAGACGCTGTGGGCGCGCGGCAAGGTGCTCATCAACATGAACACCAACCAGCCGCTGCGTCCCGAGGACGTGGCCGTCGGTTCGCTGACGTTCGCCATGCCGCAGGGCCTCTCGGAGTCCGACGAGGACTTCCAGACGCAGATCGCCAAGGCCGCCCTGATGATCGTCCGTATCCAGCCGGACAACATCAAGGACAAGAAGGAACGCGAGTGGGCCCACGACGGCATCGTCGCGTTCTCGAAGATCTGCACCCACGTCGGCTGCCCGATCAGCCTGTACGAGCAGCAGACGCACCACGTGCTCTGCCCGTGCCACCAGTCCACCTTCGACCTGTCCGACGGCGCCCGCGTCATCTTCGGCCCGGCCGGCCACCCGCTGCCGCAGCTGCGGATCGGTGTGAACGGCGAGGGTAATCTCGAAGCGCTCGGCGACTTCGCAGAGCCCGTCGGTCCTGCTTTCTGGGAGCGCGGATGAGCACCGTGACGGATACACAGCGCAAGGCGCCCGCCGGCGAGCGGGTGGCCGACTGGGCCGACGGCCGTCTGGGCATCTACGGCCTGGCCAAGACCAACATGCGCAAGATCTTCCCGGACCACTGGTCCTTCATGCTCGGGGAGATCTGCCTCTACACCTTCATCATCATCATCCTCACGGGTGTCTATCTGACGCTGTTCTTCCACCCGAGCATGAACGAGGTCGTCTACGACGGCCCGTACGTGCCGCTCCAGGGCATCCACATGTCCGAGGCGTACGCCTCGACGGTGAACATCAGCCTGGAGGTCCGCGGCGGTCTGCTCATCCGGCAGATCCACCACTGGGCCGCGCTGGTCTTCCTGGCCGGCATGCTGGTGCACATGATGCGCGTGTTCTTCACGGGCGCCTTCCGCAAGCCGCGCGAGATCAACTGGCTCTTCGGCTTCCTGCTGCTGGTGCTCGGGATGTTCACCGGCTTCACCGGCTACTCCCTCCCGGACGACCTGCTCTCCGGTACGGGTGTGCGGTTCATGGAGGGCGTCATGCTCTCCATCCCGGTCGTCGGCTCGTACGCGTCGATGTTCCTGTACGGCGGTGAGTTCCCGGGCGGCGACTTCGTCTCGCGGTTCTACTCGGTCCACGTACTGCTGCTGCCGGGCATCATGCTCGGCCTGCTGGTCGGCCACCTGATCCTGGTCTTCTACCACAAGCACACGCAGTTCGCGGGTCCCGGCAAGACGAACAAGAACGTCGTCGGTATGCCCCTGCTGCCGGTCTACATGGCCAAGGCCGGAGGCTTCTTCTTCCTGGTCTTCGGTGTCATCGCAGCCATGGCCGCGATCGCCTCGATCAACCCGATCTGGGAGATCGGCCCGTACCGTCCGGACCAGGTGTCGACCGGCGCCCAGCCCGACTGGTACATGGGCTTCTCCGAGGGGCTCGTCCGCATCATGCCGGGCTGGGAGATCAACGCCTGGGGTCACACACTCGTCCTGGGCGTGTTCATCCCGATCGTGGTCTTCCCGCTGGTCCTGGTCGGTATCGGCGTCTATCCGTTCATCGAGTCCTGGATCACCGGGGACAAGCGCGAGCACCACATCCTGGACCGCCCGCGCAACGCCCCGACGCGTACGGGTCTCGGCGTCGCCTGGATCACGCTCTACCTGATCCTGCTCGTCGGCGGCGGCAACGACCTCTGGGCAACGCACTTCGATCTGTCGATCAACGCCATCACCTGGTTCGTCCGGGTCGGGATGTTCGTCGGACCGGTCATCGCGTTCATCGTCGCCAAGCGCTGGTGCCTGGGTCTGCAGCGCCGTGACCGGGAGAAGGTGCTGCACGGACGCGAGTCCGGCGTCATCAAGCGCCTGCCGCACGGTGAGTTCATCGAGGTGCACGAGCCGCTCAAGCCCGCGCAGCTGCACACCCTGACCGCGCACGAGCAGTACCAGCCGCTCGAAATCGGCCCCGAGGTCGACGAGAACGGTGTCGCGCGCAAGGTGTCCCGTCTCACCCGGGTCCGCGCCAAGCTGAGCAAGGGCTACTACGGCGAGCACAACCAGATCGAGAAGCCCACTGCCGAGGAGTACAAGGAGATCACCAGCGGCCACGGTCACCACTGATCACCTGACCGACTGAAAAGTCGCCACAGCAGGAGCCCCGTCCATTCGATGGACGGGGCTCTTCGCTGTCCCCCGGAGCTGGATAAGCTGGCCGCATCCCTATTCGACGGTGGACCCAGGAGTGGACCATGAGCGTTGTGACCCCGGTCGGCGGCGACAGCGTGGCGGCCCACTCCTGGCCGGGCGTTCTCGACTCCCTGCTGCGCGGCATCGACCAGAGTGCGGACGCCACCGCCTGGGCGATGGACCGCATCATGCGCGGCGAGGCGACGGACGCGCAGATCGCCGGGTTCGCGGTCGCCCTGCGCGCCAAGGGCGAGACGGTCGCGGAGATCAGCGGTCTGGTCCGGGCGATGTACGCGCACGCCAGGCTGATCGACGTGCCGGGCCCGAGCGTGGACATCGTCGGCACCGGCGGCGACGGCGCCAACACCGTGAACATCTCGACCATGTCCTCCATCGTCGTGGCGGGCACCGGCGCCAAGGTCGTCAAGCACGGCAACCGGGCGGCGTCGTCCCAGAGCGGGGCGTCCGACGTCCTGGAGAAGCTGGGCGTCAATCTCCAGCTGGCCCCGGAGCGGGTCGCCGAGGTCGCCGGAGAGGCGGGCATCACCTACTGCTTCGCGGTGAAGTTCCACCCCGCGCTGCGCTATGTGGCCGCTGCCCGGAAGGAGTTGGGCATCCGCACCACCTTCAACTTCCTGGGTCCGCTCACCAACCCCGCGAAGGTCCGTGCGCAGGCGACCGGTGTCTCCGACGCGCGGGTGGCGCCCATCATCGCGGGGGTGCTGGCCGAGCGCGGTTCGTCCGCCCTGGTGTTCCGCGGCGACGACGGGCTGGACGAGCTCACCACCACCGCCACCTCCAGGGTCTGGACGGTGGCGGACGGCACGGTGCGCGAGGAGACCTTCGACCCGCGCGACGTGGGCATCGGGCTGGTCCCGGTGGAGGCGCTGCGCGGCGGCGACTCGTCGTACAACGCGGATGTGGCCCGCAGGCTGCTGGCCGGTGAGGCCGGTCCGGTACGGGACGCGGTCCTGCTGAACTCGGCAGCCGCGCTGGTCGCGCTGGACCCGGGCACCGGATCCCTCAATGAGCGGATCGCGGCGGGCATCGCCCGGGCCACCGACTCCATCGACTCGGGGGCGGCGGCCGCGGCGCTGGAGCGCTGGGTCGCGGCCAGCAACACCTGAGCCCCCAGCCCGGACACCAAGGGCGCAGGGCACCCGGCGCACAGAAGAACCCAGGGCGCAGTCGCGCAGCCTCCGGCCGGCAACCGGTCTCAGGCTGTGGACTGCGCCTTGGCACGTCCGTACACGTATGGCAGGATCCTCTTCAGGTCATGAGTGACAGCGACTACGGCCCCAGCCCGCTGTCCGGCAACCCTCCGTCCGTGGCGGGGTGCCCTGGGTGAAGACCAGGCCGTGGGCAGTGAAGTCCTCGGCAAGCGCGGATCCCTCGACAGGGATCCTGGTCGTCGAGGGAGTTCTTCCGTGGTTCAGCGAATGCGATAGGGCAGTAGCCCCCTTCTCCGCACCCCTTTCCTTGCACTGCCGCGTGTGGCACGCGCAGTGAATTCGCCTGCCCTTTTCCGGGAGTTCGTCATGTCTGTTCCCAGCGCTGCCGTCAACGCGTCGGTTTGTAAGGATTCCTCCGAGAATCTTCCCGTTCTCGGGAGGGATGTCCTGGTCCCGCTCGTCACCGGCGGCGAGGTCACCTACGCGGCACTGGACTACGCGGCGAGCGCCCCGGCCCTCCAGCGCGTCTGGGACGACGTGGCGGCGTACGCCCCGTACTACGGCAGCGTGCACCGCGGCGCCGGGTACCTCTCGCAGCTCTCCACCGACCTCTTCGAGAACAGCCGGACGACGGTCGCCGAGTTCCTCGGCTGCCGCCCGGACGACCAGGTCGTCTTCACCCGTTCGACCACGGACTCGCTCAATCTGCTGGCCGCGGTGGTCCCCGCGGGCTGCGAGGTCTTCGTCTTCGAGACCGAGCACCACGCCTCGCTGCTGCCCTGGCGCGACGCCGCCGTGACCTACCTCAACGCCCCGCGCACCCCGCAGCAGGCCGTCGAGACCCTGGAGCGCGCGCTGGCGGACCGTACGACGCCGGAGGCACCTGCCCTGGTCTGTGTCACCGGGGCGTCCAACGTCACCGGTGAGCTGTGGCCGGTGCAGGAGCTGGCGGCCGCCGCCCACGCCCACGGGGCGCGCATCGTGCTGGACGCGGCGCAGCTCGCACCGCACCACCCCGTGGACATCGCGGCGCTCGACGTCGACTGGGTCGCCTTCTCGGGCCACAAGCTGTACGCGCCGTTCGGCTCCGGGGTCCTCGCGGGCCGTTCCGACTGGCTGCTCGCCGCCGAGCCGTACCTCGCGGGTGGCGGCGCCTCCCGCAGCGTGGCCCGGCGCGCCGACGGCGGTGTCGACGTCGAGTGGCACACCACGGCCGCCCGCCACGAGGCCGGATCGCCCAACGTCATCGGCGTCCACTCCATCGCGTCCGCCTGCCGGGCGCTCACCGACGCGGGCTTCGATTCGCTGGTCGAGCGCGAGCAGACGCTGGTCCGCAAGGTCCTCGACGGGCTCGGCGAAGTGGAGGCGGTCCAGGTCCTCTCGCTCTTCGGCGACGACGCCCCGCGGGTCGGTGTCATCTCGTTCGTGGTGGACGGGTGGAACAGCTCGCACTTCGCCGCGGCGCTCTCCGCCGAGTACGGCATCGGGGTGCGCGACGGTCTGTTCTGCGCCCACCCGCTCGTACGGACCCTGCTCGGCAGCGACCCGCAGGACCAGGGCGAGTGCGGTGCCCCGGAGGGTGAGCCGGGCGAGCGCTCGCTCAACGCCGTCCGGGTGAGCTTCGGCGCCGGTACGCCGGACGAGCACGTGGAGCGCTTCGTGGGCGCGGTGAAGGAACTGGTGCGGGACGGTGCCCGCTGGAACTACCGCACCGAGGACGGCCGCTGCGTGCCGGCCGTCTGACCGAGGCGACGCGGATGCGTACGGCCGTCCGGCGCGGCGGCGGGGCTTGCCGGCCTCGCCGCCTGCGGCAGGGCGGCCGTTACGCGTCCAGGCCGATGGCGAAGGCCGCTTCCAGGTCGTGCTGCGAGTAGGTACGGAACGCCACATGCGTGTCCGTGGCCTCCACCCCGGGGATCTTGCTGATCCGGCCGGGGATGATGTCCGCCAGATCGTCGTGGCGGGCCACCCGGACCAGTGCGATCAGGTCGTACGTCCCGGTGACGGAGTAGACCTCGCTGATGTTCTCCAGGGCGGCGAGCGATTCGGCGATCTCGGGGATCCGGTCCACGCTGGTCTTGATGAGCACGATCGCGGTGATCACGGCTTGCTTTCTCCCTCGGTGGCCGTCGCTGGGAGTTTCACTCTAGTCGTACGCCAGTACCGCACCGCCGCGTAGCCGAAGCCCAGCGAGAACCCCACCAGATGAGCCGTGTAGGCGACCCCGGGACCGGTGCCGGTCTGCTGCCCCGCCGCCAGCCACTGCAGGACGAACCAGAAGACCAGCACGATCCAGGCGGGGAAGCGCAGCGGCAGGAACAGCAGGAACGGGAAGATGCTCGTCACCCGGGCCCGGGGGAAGAGGCTCAGGAAGGCGCCGAGCACCGCCGAGATCGCACCCGACGCACCCACCAGGGTCTGGTCGGAGCCCGAGTGGGTGAGCGCGTACGCCGTCAGGGCGATGTAGCCGCTCACCACATAGAAGACGGTGAAGTGCAGACGCCCCATGCGCTCCTCGGCCATCGCGCCGAAGACGTAGAGGAACAGCATGTTGCCCAGCAGATGCAGCCAGTTCGCGTGGATGAAGAGCGCGGTGAGCGGGGTGAGCAGGGCGCCTGATGTACCGCTCATCAGTTCGGTGGGAACGACCCCCCAGTGTTCGAAGTACGCGCTCTGGGCGGCGAGGAGGTTGTCGCCGGTTCCGTAGGCCGGATCGAGCCCGGAGACGGGGCTCATCAGGAAGACCAGGCAGCAGACGCCGATCAGGCCGTACGTCACCACCGGCCCGCCGAGCGTGTCTCCGCGCCGCCCCGGCGCCTTCCGTCCGGGTGCATCCCGCCACGTGAACATTGACCGAGCATGGCCCAACCGGACGCAATCGGGCAGATCGCCTCGCCGGGCCCCGTACGGTCGGCAGGTCCGCCCCCGGGGTATCCCGTAGGCCGTAGGGTTGCGGGGAGTACATCCGCAGTCCGATGGCGCACCGCGACCGAGGCAGTACGAACGAAGAGGACGCACGTATGACGACGGTTCCCATGCCGACCGCCGACACCCGGTGGCGCTGCACGCTCTGCGGCAATCTCACCCGGTTCGATGTGACGCGCTCGTCGAAAGTTGTCGAGTACATACATCTCGACCTGGCCGGTGAGCCCAAGGTGGAGGAGCGCGAGGTGGTCAGTGAGACCATCGAGCAGGTGCGCTGCCGGTGGTGCAACGCGGTGGACCAGATCGAGCTGGTGGACAGGCCGGGCGGCGGCTCCTGAGGGAGCCCCCTGAAGAGTGACAGTGGGGTGACGGATGGTGGAGTCCGAACGCGGTGCGGAGCCGGCCGACGCGGCCGGCGACGCCGCGGAGGCGCTCGACCGTCCGCTGCCCGAAGCGGTGAGGCGGCGCGTCGTCGCGCTCGTCTCCGACGCCTTCGGCGGGCTGACCGTACCCGAACTCCCGGCGCAGCTGCGGCAGTACGCCCGGTTCACCCCCACCAGACGGGCCAAGTTCGCGGGCAACGCGATGGCTGCGGCCCTGGCGGGCGACGCGCTGTTCCGCCGGCGGATCGGTGAGCGGCTGAAGGAGTCCCAGCCCGAACTGACCGGGGCGCTCGAGGCCGGCTCGCCCCCCGCGGCCGCCGACCCGGTGGATGTGGCGGCGGCCGCCTACGTACTGCGCCCGCCCGGCTGGGTGAAGCTCGTCGCCGCCGCGGGCGAGGAGGCCCAGCGTGTGGTCGCCGAGCGCGCCGACGAAGCAGGCCGGCACGAGCTGGAGCGGCTGCGCGCGGAGCTGGCTGACGCGCGGGCGCAGACCAGGTCCGAGAACGAGCGGCTGCGTACGGAGCTGGACGCGGCCCGCAAGGACGCCGAATCGCTTCAGCGCAAGCTGCGCAGCGCGCAGAGCGATGTGAAGCGCGGCGAGGCGGCGCTGCGCCGCTCAGGCTCCGAGCTCGACACGGTCAGATCCGACGCCGCGGCCCGGGTCGCCGCGGCGGAGAGCGAGTCGCGGCGGCTGAAGGCCCGGCTCGGTGAGGCCGAGGCGGCGGTCGAGGCCGGGCGCCGCGCCGTACGCGAGGGGCGTTCCGTCGAGGACATGCGGCTGCGGCTGCTGCTCGACACGGTGCTCGACGCGGCCCAGGGGCTCCGGCGCGAACTGGCCCTGCCGCCGGTGACCACGCGCCCCGCCGACTCCGTCGACGCCGTCGAGCCCGGCCGGCTCTCACCCAAGGACATCGCGGCCAGGGCGCTTTCGGACACCGACCCGGCCCTGTTGGACCAGCTGCTCTCGCTGCCGCAGGCCCATCTGGTGGTGGACGGCTACAACGTCACCAAGACCGGCTATCCGCAACTGCCGCTGGAGAAGCAGCGGCTGCGGCTGCTCGGCGGTCTCTCGATGCTCGCCGCGCAGACGGGCGCCGAGATGACCTGTGTCTTCGACGGGGCCGAGCTCGCGGCGCCGGTGCTGCTCGCGCCGCCGCGCGGGGTACGGGTGCTGTTCAGCAAGCCCGGGGTGACCGCGGACGAGGTGATCCGCCAGCTGGTCAGGGCGGAGCCCGCCGGGCGTCCCGTGGTGGTCGTGTCGGCCGACCGCGAGGTCGCCGACGGCGTGGCGAGATCGGGCGCCAGGCCCGTTGCGTCCGTCTTGTTGCTGAAGAGGCTTTCGCGCGCCTGATAACTCCTGTGCACAATGCCCGACTTCGCGGTGTGCGTTTTCCATCGCAGCGTCAAGTGACCGTTACTGCCCGTGCGGTGTCTGTAAAATATGCACTCAGTGGCCAAGATTTTTGGCAACAGGATTTGAACTGATCACAAGAAGGTCACTAAGGTCGGGCCTCGAACCTTCGCGCGGTCGATCACTCATCCAGAGTGGCAGCGAAGGAACCGCCGAAGCCTTCACGGTTTTGCTACGTGTTCGGCGGCTCTGAGGAAGAAGGAGCTCGCCTCCGTGGCGTCCCACCGTCGTCCCAAGCAGCCGAGCCGCGCTCGTGTCACCGTGCTCACCGCGACCGCTGCCGCAGCCGTGGCCCTCACCGCCCAGGCCGCGCACGCAGAACCGAAGCCGACCAAGAGCGAGGTCAAGGCCAAGGTCGACAAGCTCAACGAAGACGTGGACGCGGCCAGTCAGAAGTACGACGGCGCCAAGGAGCAGGAGGGCAAGCTGAAGAAGCAGGCCCGCGACCTCCAGGACAGCGTCGCCCGTGGCCAGGGGGAGCTCAACAAGCTGCGGGACCAGCTCGGTTCCATAGCGAGCGCCCAGTACCGTTCCGGCGGCATCGACCCGTCCGTGCAGCTGTTCCTCTCGTCCGACCCGGACAACTTCCTCGACAAGGCCACCGCTCAGGACCAGTTGAGCGCTGAGCAGACCGACGCGCTCAAGAAGATCCAGGACAAGCAGCGGACCCTCGCCCAGCAGCGTGCCGAGGCACAGGACAAGCTCAAGGACCTCTCGTCGACGCGCAAGAAGCTCGCCGAGGACAAGCAGAAGATCCAGAGCAAGCTCGCCCAGGCACAGAAGCTGCTGCAGAGCCTCACCGCCGCCGAGCAGGCCTCGATCACCGCTGATAACAGCCGCGCCAACCGCGACAGCTCCCGTGCCGACCTCGGTAACGACGTCCCTGCCTCCGCCCGTGGCGGCGCCGCGCTCAACGCCGCCAAGACTCAGATAGGCAAGCCGTATCAGTACAGTGCCACCGGTATGGCCTCCTGGGACTGCTCGGGGCTGACGCAGTGGGCGTACTCGCAGGCCGGTGTCTCCCTCCCGCGTACGTCGCAGACCCAGGCCAACGCCGGTCAGCGTATCTACTCCGCGAGCGCGCTCAAGCCCGGCGACCTGGTCCTGTTCTACGGCGACCTGCACCACATCGGCCTGTATGCGGGGAACGGCATGGTGCTGCACGCGCCGCACACCGGCGCCAACGTCCGCTACGAGGCGATGGGCAACATGCCCTTCCAGTTCGGCGTCCGCATCTGATCAGGACCCGTTCCGTACGGCGCAGCCCACACCGCCCGAACGGGCGAATTACGGCGCTGTGAGCTGACTCCCCGCCCCGTCGGTGACCTTGTGGTCTCCGGCGGGGCGTCACTCTGTGTGCACGGCGAGGTCTTTGGTCACAGCGTGGTCACGCGGCTACTCTCCGGCGTGCGGTGCCCGGCAACCGGTCCGCCCATCGGGGCGGCAGGGACCGCACGCAGTGGAAGGAGTGCGGCTCCTGTGGTGTCCCATCGCCGTGCCACCCAGTCCGGCCTCGCCCGGAGCACCCGGATCACCGTGCTGTCCGCCGCGCTGGCGACGGCCGCGGCAGGCCTCGGGGCCGCACCGGCGGGCGCCGAGCCGCACGAGTCGGCGGCGGCCGCCAAGAGCGAGGTCGACGGCCTGTACGCCCAGGCCGAGCGGGCCACCCAGCAGTACGACAAGGCCGACGAGCAGGCTCAGCGGCTGCGCCACCAGGTCACCGAGGCCCAGGACGGCGTCGCGCGCGGCCAGGAGCGGCTCAACCGGATGCGCGGGGCGCTCGGCGCGCTGGCAGGGGCCCAGTACCGCGCGGGTGCCGTCGACCCCTCGCTCGCCCTGCTGCTCTCGTCGGACCCCGCCTCGTATCTCGACAAGGCCGCTGCCCTGGCGCAGCTCGGCGCTGTCCAGGCGGGGGAACTGCACCGCATCCAGCAGGCCCAGCGCGACCTGACACAGCGGCGCGCCGACGCGACCCGGAGACTCGCCGAACTCCGCAGCAGCCGTACCGAGGTCGCCCGCCACAAGCGCACCGTCGAGGGCAAGCTCGCCCGCGCGCGCCGGCTGCTCGACGCGCTGCCCACCCAGCAGCGCGCCCAGTACGACCAGGTCTCGCGCGCGGACCGGGGCGCACTGCCGGTGCTCGGCGCGCTGCCGGTGTCGGGCCGGGCCGGAGCCGCCGTGGCCGCGGCCCGCAGCGCGCTCGGCAAGCCGTATGTGTGGGGCGCCAACGGCCCCTCGGGCTTCGACTGTTCGGGGCTGATGCAGTGGGCGTACGCGCACGCGGGTGTCTCGCTGCCGCGCACCTCGCAGGAGCAGCGGTACGCGGGCCGGCAGATCCCGCTCTCCCAGGCGCGGCCCGGCGATCTCGTGGTGTACCGCAGCGACGCCAGCCACGTCGCGATGTACATGGGCAACGGCCAGGTCCTGCACGCGCCGTATCCCGGGGCCAGGGTCCGCTACGACCCGGTCGGCATGATGCCCGTCTCCTCGGTGACCCGGGTCTGACCTGTACCGGGCGGCGTCGGGCGCGTCCGCCCGGGCACGTACGATCAGCGGCGTGAACGGGCGGGGGAGCAGGACGGGACGGAGGCGGGCCTTCGGGTGCGCGCTCGCCCTCTGCCTGCTGCTTCCCGCGTGCGGCGGTCCTTCAGGACCCGGCTCGTCCGGCACGGCGGAGCGCGACATCCGCCGGACTCTCGACCGCCGGGCTGCCGCCGTCGTCCACCATGACGAGAGCGGATATCTGTCCGTCGTCGACCCGCGGGCGAAGGGCCTGCGGACGGCGCAGCGCGCGGAGTTCCGCAACCTGGCCTCCGTACCGCTGAGTTCCTGGCAGTACCGGCTTGAGGACGTACGGCTGGACGGCGCCACCGCGACCGCACGGGCCGAGCTGCGGTACCGGATCACCGGTTACGACAGTGCACCGGTGGCGGCCCGGCGCACGCTCAGGATGGTGGAGCGCGACGGCCGCTGGTACCTGGACGACGACAGCCCCGCCACCGGCACCGGGCAGCAGCTCTGGCAGCAGGGCCGGGTGCGCACCGTACGCGGCAAGCACAGCCTGGTGCTCGGCGTCGGCGGGTCCGGCGGGCTGCTCCGGCAGGTGGCCGCCGTCGCGGACCGTGCCGTCCCCGCCGTCGACAAGGCGTGGCACCGCACGTGGGCAGGGCGTGTGGTGGTGCTGGTGCCGTCCTCGCTGGACGCGATGGGCGCCCTGCTCGGTTCGCCCGCCGCCACCTACCGGGGCATCGCGGCCGTCACCACCGGCGAGGCGGGCGGTGCCGGGGCCGCGCCCGCCGACCGGGTCATCGTCAACCCCGAGGCGTACGCGCAGCTGGGCCAGTCGGGCCGGCAGGTGGTCATCACCCACGAGACCACCCATGTCGCCACCCGTACCGCGACGTCCGCCGCCACCCCGCTCTGGCTCTCCGAGGGGTTCGCCGACTGGGTCGCCTACCGGGGCACCGGCAGCAGCCCGCGGGAGGCGGCACCGGAGCTTCAGCGGGCGGTGCGTTCGGGGTCGCTGCCCGCGACCCTGCCCACCGACGCCGACTTCGGTTTCAGCGACAGCGCCGACCGGCTCGCGCGGGCGTACGAGGGCGGCTGGCTGGCCTGCCGGCTGATCGCCGAGCACTGGGGCGAGCAGAAGCTGACGGACTTCTACCGGGCGGTCGGGGCGCAGGGGCAGAGCGGCGCGGGTGTGGAGAAGGCCATGAACGACGTGCTCGGTACGGATCCGGACGCCGTCACGGCGCGGTGGCGCGAGTACCTCAGGGCGCAGCTGGACTGAGCGGCTCACGGCCCGGGTCGTTGTCTCCGGCGTCTCCGGCGTCTCCCGTGTCCCGGGCGGCTGCGGCAGCTCCGGCGTCCTCGGTGGCCGCGGTGTCCTCGGACTGCGCGGTGCCGCCGGACTGTGTGGTGTCGCCGGACCTGGTGGCGGACCCGTCCGTCGCTGTCCGCCCGCGCCGCGGGACCGTGTGCCGCCACAGCGCGCGGGCCGCGGTCAGCGAGGCCGCGACCAGCAGGCCGTTCCGTACGAACATCAGCACAACCCCGACCACGTCCCCGGCCACCACCTCGTCGAACCCGAGGGGGAACTCCAGGAAGGTCACGGCGGTGGCGCCCACCGCCAGCAGGACCGGGACCGCCATCGCGCTGGTACGGAAGACCAGACAGACGGCGCCGATGCCGATCAGCCAGACCAGATACTGGGGGCTGATCACCCGGCTCGTCGTGGTGAAGAGCAGCACCGCGGTGAACGCCGCGTCGCACGGCGTCGCCGGGGCGTACTCCCTGGCCCGCAGCCGCCACAGCAGCAGCCAGCCGAAGGCCGCGGCGGTCAGCCCCAGTGCGACGGCGCTCACCACGTGCACGTACGGTCCGACGAACTCCACCGAGCCGTAGGTGAGCAGCACCTGCCCCTGCCAGCCGAACTGCCGGGCCACCTGGAAGACCAGACCGCCCAGCGACTCGACCTCGGTGCCCCGCTCGCGCTGGAAGGTGAGAAAGGCGAAGGCGCCGGGCACCGCCGTAGCGGCGAGCAGCAACAGGCCCGCTGCCGTCGCGGCGAAGGCCGACCAGGACCTGCGCGCTGTACGCCCGCGCCGCACGCCCGCGAGCAGCAGCGTCGGCCAGACCTTGAGCAGGGCGCCGAACGCGGCCAGCGCGCCCATGGTGCGCGGACGGCGGGCCCCGGCCAGCAGCGCGGCCACCGCGACGGCGGTCACCATCAGGTCGTACCTGGCGTACGCCGTCGGGCCGAGCAGCGGCAGGCCCGCCGCCCACACCCAGACGCCGGCCGGCCGCCTGCCGGGCCGGCCCGCCGTGTACAGCAGCAGACCGAGCACCAGCGCGTCGGCGACGAGGGTCAGCACGAAGAAGGCGGGTGCGTAGCCGAGGAACGGCAGCAGGGCGGGGGAGAGGACCGCGAGCGCCGCACCGGGCGGGTACTGCCAGGTCACGTCGGAGAGCGGGAAGGTGCCGGTCCGCAGCACCTCGTACCAGCCGTGGTAGATCTCCGACACGTCGACGGTGACATCGGCCCCCGGCAGGACCAGTACCTTGAACACGCAGAGCATCAGCAGCGCCCTGGTCGCGGCCCAGACCACGACGGGAAGTGCCGTGCCGCGTACGCCCCGCATGACCGCCCCGTCCGCTGTGACGGCCTGCGCCGTGGTGTGCTCCGACATCGGGGTCATGATGCCGTGCGAGGGCGCGCGGGAGCGGTGAGGCAGGGCCGTTGGGTACTGTCGGCGGCGATGCACAAGACGTTGATCGTGACCAATGACTTCCCGCCGCGCCCCGGCGGTATCCAGGCGTTCCTGCACAACATGGCGCTGCGGCTGGACCCCGGGCAGCTCGTCGTCTACGCCTCCACGTGGAAGCGTGGAGCCGAGGGCGCGGCGGCCACCGCCGCGTTCGACGCGGAGCAGCCGTTCACGGTCGTACGCGACCGGACCACGATGCTCCTGCCCACTCCGCGCGTCACCGCGAGGGCGAGCGGGCTGCTGCGTGAACACGGCTGTACGTCGGTGTGGTTCGGGGCGGCGGCCCCGCTCGGCCTGATGGCTCCCGCGCTGCGGGCGGCCGGCGCCGAACGGCTCGTCGCCACCACGCACGGCCACGAGGTGGGCTGGGCGCAGCTGCCCGGGTCGCGGCAGCTGCTGCGGCGCATCGGCGAAGGCCTGGACACCGTCACCTACCTCGGCGAGTACACCCGCTCGCGGATCGCCGCCGCGCTCACCCCGGCGGCCGCGGGCCGGATGGTTCAACTGCCGCCCGGCGTCGACGAGAAGACCTTCAACCCCGGCTCGGGCGGTGCGGCGGTACGCGCCCGGCTCGGGCTCACGGACCGGCCGGTGGTCGTGTGCGTATCCCGGCTGGTCCCGCGCAAGGGCCAGGACACCCTGATCCTGGCGATGCCCCGGATCCTGCGGGAGGTGCCGGACGCGGTGCTGCTGATCGTGGGCGGCGGACCGTACGCCGGGGACCTGGAGAAACTGGCGGCACGGACGGGCGTCGCGGACTCGGTGCGCTTCACCGGGCCGGTGCCCTGGGCGGAGCTGCCCGCGCACTTCGGCGCCGGCGATGTCTTCGCCATGCCGTGCCGCACCCGCAGGGGCGGGCTCGATGTGGAGGGGCTCGGCATCGTCTATCTGGAGGCGTCCGCGACCGGGCTGCCGGTGGTGGCGGGCGATTCGGGCGGCGCGCCCGACGCGGTGCTCGACGGTGAGACCGGCTGGGTGGTGCGGGGCGGCTCGGCCGGTGAAGCGGCGGACCGGATCGTCACGCTGCTCCAGGACTCCGGGCTGCGGCGGCGGATGGGCGAGCGCGGCCGGGAGTGGGTCGAGGAGAAGTGGCGCTGGGACCTGCTCGCCGGGAAGCTCAGGGAACTGCTCTGAGGGAGCTGTGCCGAGGGAACCGCGCTGACGGAAACGGAACCGGGTGCGTAACCGGAACCGTCTGCGTAACCGGAAACGGAACCGGGTGCGGGCCGCGTCGGCCCGCACCCGGTTCCGGTCGGACGCGCCCGGTCAGGCCCGGTAGATCGATTCGATCTCGTCGGCGAAGTCCTTCGCCACCACCGCGCGCTTGAGCTTCAGCGACGGTGTGATGTGCCCCGCCTCCTCGGTGAGCTGTGCGGGCAGGATCCGGAACTTGCGGACGGATTCGGCCTTGGAGACCGCCGCGTTGCCGTCGTCGACCGCCCGCTGGATCTCGGCGAGCAGCTCCGGGTCCTCGCGCAGCGACAGGGCGGTGGACCCCACCGGCTTGCCGTTCTCCTCGGCCCACCGCGCCAGGAACTCCTCGTCCAGCGTGACCAGCGCACCGATGAAGGGCCGTCCGTCGCCGACCACCATGCACTCGGCGACCAGGGCATGCGCACGGATACGGTCCTCGATCACCGCGGGGGCGACGTTCTTGCCGCCCGCGGTGACGATGATCTCCTTCTTGCGGCCGGTGATCGCGAGATAGCCGTCCTCGTCGAGCGTGCCGATGTCACCGGTGTGGAACCAGCCGTCGGCCAGCGCGTCGGCCGTCGCTGCCTCGTTGTTCCAGTAGCCGCTGAACAGGTGCTCGCCGTGCAGCAGCACCTCGCCGTCGTCCGCTATCCGTACGACCGAACCGGGCAGCGGCTGGCCGACCGTGCCGATCTTCTGCCGGTCCCACGGGTTGAAGGCGGTCGCCGCGCAGGACTCGGTGAGACCGTAACCCTCCAGCACCGTGAAGCCGATGCCCCGGTAGAAGTGGCCGAGCCGCTCGCCCAGCGGCGCGCCGCCGGAGATCGCGTACTCGCCGCGTCCGCCCAGTACCGCCCGCAGTTTGCTGAAGACCAGCCGGTCGAAGACCTTGTGCTTGATCCGCAGCCCGGCGGACGGGCCCTGCGGAGTGCCGAGCGCGCGGCTGTAGGCGATCGCGGTGTTCGCGGCCTTGTCGAAGATCTTTCCTTTGCCGTCGGCCTGCGCCTTGGCGCGCGCCGAGTTGTAGACCTTCTCGAAGACCCGGGGCACGCCCAGGATCAACGTCGGCCTGAAGGAGGCCAGTTCATCCGTGAGGTGCTTGATGTCCGGTACGCAGCCGATCTTGATCGGCGCCATCACGGAGGAGACCTCGACCAGCCGGCCGAAGACATGCGCGGCCGGCAGGAAGAGCAGCACCGAGCACTCGCCGGTACGGAACAGGGGCTTCAGCCGCTCCACGATGTTGCCGCACTCGGCGAAGAAGCTGCGGTGGGTCAGCACACAGCCCTTGGGGCGGCCGGTGGTCCCCGAGGTGTAGACGATGGTGGCCGGGTCGTCGGCCCGCGCCCGGGAACTGCGCTCGTCCACGGTCGCGTCCGCGACCGCGGCGCCACTCGCCCTGAGCTCGTCGACGGCGCCCCGGTCGATCTGCCAGACATGCTCCAGGGACGGCAGCGAGTGCCGTACGGACTCGACGGTCGCGGCGTGCGCGTCGCTCTCCACGAGCACCGCGACCGCGCCGGAGTCGCCGAGTATCCACTGCACCTGCTCGGCCGAACTGGTCTCGTACACCGGCACGGTGATCGCGCCCGCGCTCCAGATCGCGAAGTCCAGCTGCACCCACTCGTACCGGGTGCGGGACATCAGCGCGACCCGGTCCCCGGGCTGCACGCCCGCGGCGATCAGGCCCTTCGCGGCGTCCTGGACCTCGGTGAGGAACCGGGCGGCGGTGACATCGGTCCAGGCGCCGGCCACCTTGCGGCCCATCACCGCGGCATCGGGATGCTGAGCGGCGTTGCGGCGGATCAGATCCGTCAGATTGCCGTCCGATGGGACCTCGTACAGCGCCGGAAGGCTGAACTCACGCAAGACTGCTGCTCCTCTGGTCGACATCGCTGTCGCCACGACTGGACCTGACGCCCGGACGTTACCCATGGGTACGGGGTTCCCGATAGGGGGGTCCGGCCAGATGTTCCATGCGTCACACGACACCGCTGTGCTTCGCGCAGAGTAGTCCACGCACGTCGGACGGCGGCGGTATTCGCAGGTCCGGCACCCTCTATCCATGTTGTGCCCAGGAGTCCTAGGGTGATCTCCATGCGCGTGCATGTGGTCAGTGACGTCCATGGCAACACCAGCGGTCTCGCGAGGGCCGGCGACGGGGCCGACGCCCTGATCTGCCTCGGCGACCTGGTCCTCTTCCTGGACTACGCCGACCACTCCCGCGGGATCTTCCCCGACCTCTTCGGAGTCGAGAACGCCGACCGCATCGTGGAGCTGCGCACCGCGCGCCGCTTCGACGAGGCGCGCGACCTCGGCCGCAGGCTCTGGAGCGGGGTGGACCGCGACACCGCGATCGAGACGGCGGTGCGCGGCCAGTACACCGACATGTTCGCTGCGTTCCCCACTCCGACGTACGCGACCTACGGCAATGTCGACATCCCGCCGCTCTGGCACGAGTACGCGCGCCCCGGTACGACCGTCCTGGACGGCGAGCGCGTCGAGATCGGCGGCCGCGTCTTCGGCTTCGTGGGCGGCGGCCTCAGGACTCCGATGCACACGCCCTACGAGGTCAGCGACGAGGAGTACGCGGCCAAGATCGAGGCGCTGGGGGAGGTCGACGTGCTCTGCACGCACATCCCGCCCGAGGTCCCGGAGCTGGTGTACGACACGGTGGCCCGCCGTTTCGAGCGGGGCAGCCGCGCCCTGCTCGCCGCGATCCAGCGCATCCGGCCGAAGTACGCGCTCTTCGGCCATGTGCACCAGCCCCTGTCCCGCCGGGTCCGCGTCGGCCGGACCGAGTGCGTGAACGTCGGCCACTTCGCTTCGACCTCGCGGCCCTGGGTCATGGAGTGGTAGCGGTCAGCGGTCCGGTGCGCACGCGATAGCCTTCACAGCGCATGCACACCGGATTCCGCACTGGAGGAGCCACGGCGATGGCTGAACACACCAGCTCAAGCATCACGATCGAGGCCGCACCGGCCGACGTCATGGGCGTGATCGCCGACTTCGCCCGCTACCCGGAGTGGACCGGCGAGGTGAAAGAGGCCGAAGTACTCTCCACCGACCCCGAGGGCCGCGCCGAGCAGGTCAGGCTGGTGCTCGACGCCGGCGCGATCAAGGACGACCACACCCTCGCGTACACCTGGACCGGCGCCGACGAGGTCAGCTGGACGCTGGTCAAGTCGCAGATGCTCCGCGCGCTCGACGGCACGTACCTCCTCGCCACGGTCGGCGACGCCACCGAGGTCACCTACCGGCTGACCGTCGACGTCAAGATCCCCATGCTCGGGATGATCAAGCGCAAGGCCGAGAAGGTCATCATCGACCGCGCCCTGGCCGGTCTGAAGAAGCGGGTCGAGTCCGGCGCCGCAGCACAGCCCGAGGGCTGACGCCCGATGCGTACGGTCCTCGTCACCGGCATCGGCGGCGCGGGCCGCACCACCGTCGCGGCGGCCACCGCACTGGCGGCCGCCCGCGAAGGCGAACGGGTCCTGCTGCTCTCCACCGACCCGGACCCCGGCGAGAGCCTGTCGGCCGCCCGCGACGCGGGGGTGCGGGCCGAACGGATCGACTCCGGCGCGCACTTCCGTACCGAACTGCTGGCCCTCCAGGAACGCGGCACCGCGGCCCTGGAGCTGCTCGGCGCTGCCAGGCTGGAAGAGGACGAGCTGACCGAGCTGCCGGGCGCCGGGCAGTTCGCGCTGCTGCACGCGCTGCGCACCGTCGACAGCGCCGAGTGGGACCTGACCGTCGTCGACATGCCGCCCGTCCAGGAAGCCCTGGCCGTCCTCGCCCTCCCGGAGCAGCTCCGCCGCTATCTGCGCCGGCTGCTGCCGCCCGAGCGGCAGGCGGCCCGCGCGCTGCGCCCGATGCTGGCCCAGCTCGCGGGCGTCCCGATGCCCGCGCAGTGGCTGTACGCGACGACCGCCCGGTGGGAGGCCGAACTGGCCGCGGTCCAGGCCAGGATCGACGACCCGGACACCACCGTACGGCTGGTGGCGGAGCCGGGACCCGCCGCGACCCGGGCGCTGCGCACCGCCCGTACCGGGATCGCCCTGCACCGCCGCACCCTGGACCTGGTCGTCGCGAACCGGCTGCTGCCCACCGGCTCCCGCGACCCCTGGCTCGCTTCGCTCGCGGCAGAGCAGCAGGAGCACCTCAAGGAGCTGTCGGCCTGCTCCGGCGACGTGGAGGTGGCGGAACTTCCCCATCTGGGCCGCGCGCCGCGCACCGCCGACGAGCTGGCCCCACTGGAGCGCCCGGCCGCCCGCCGCGCGGCAGCCCCGGAGTGGAACGTCGAGGACCGGCTCGCCGACGACGGCGTCCTGGTCTGGCAGCTGCCGCTGCCCGGCGCGGTCAAGGAGGAGCTGGGCCTGGTCAGGCGCGGCGACGAACTGCTGCTCACCGCAGGGCCGTTCCGCAGGACCGTCATGCTGCCGTCGGCGCTCCGCCGCTGCACGGTCGAGGGCGCGGGGCTGACGGACGGGGTGCTGGGCATCCGGTTCGCGCCGGATCCGCGGCTGTGGCCGCAGGGCCGTTGACCGGGCAGGCCACCGAGCCGCGTCGGCCGAGCGGGCGGCCGGAGCCGCCGACCGGGCGGGCCGGAGAGCCAGGGAGCCGGTGAGCGGGCCGGTGAACACAGCAGGGCCGTTCGGGTAACGTCGTAAGTACGGTCCTCAGTACATCCGTATCCGTCGCAGGAGTCCGCCATGAGCGAAGCCACCGAGCAGCCCGACACCGACTCGGACGCCTGGGCGAAGGCCTGCGCCGAGGACCTCGCAGCGGAGAAGGCCCGCCGCCGCGCCCAGTACGGGAGCGCCGAGGGGTCGGCCGCCGACGAGCTCAAGAAGCTCTTCGACGCGGTCGCCGACAAGGTGTCCGAATTCCAGTCGTCGATCCCGGGCATGGCCGCCCAGGGCGCCGTCCAGCAGTTCCTCAGCCAGGCGAAGTCCGTGGTCGAGCCGGTCGTCGAGCGCAACCCCGATGTCTTCGACCACCTGGCCGCCGCCGGTGGTGAACTCCTCGCCGCCTACCGTTCGGCGGTGGAGAAGCAGGAGCAGCGGTGGACCGCGGGCCGGGAAACGGCCGAGGGCCGGGACGCGGGCAAGGACGACGGCGGCGACGAGGGGCCCGGCCCGGCCGAGCGCATCGACCTGGACTGATCGCCCCCGGCCCTGCGGCGCTCGGGTACGGTTGCCCCTCAGCGGGGCTCGACCGAAAACTGAGGGACTCATGGGACTCACCATCGGCGTCGACATCGGCGGCACGAAGATCGCGGCCGGAGTGGTCGACGAAGAGGGCGCCATTCTCGATGTGCACAGGGTGCCCACCCCGCCGACCGCCGAAGGCATCGTCGACGCGATCTGCGCGGCAGTCTCCGAGGCCGGCAAGGGGCACGAGATCGAGGCGGTCGGCATCGGGGCCGCCGGTTACGTGGACGACAAGCGCGCCACCGTCCTCTTCGCGCCGAACATCAACTGGCGGCACGAGCCGCTCAAGGACAAGGTCGAGCAGCGCGTCGGCCTGCCCGTGGTCGTGGAGAACGACGCCAACGCGGCTGCCTGGGGCGAGTACAAGTTCGGTGCCGGCCAGGGGCACGAGGACGTCATCTGCATCACGATCGGCACCGGTCTCGGCGGCGGCATCATCATCGGCAACAAGCTGCGCCGCGGACGGTTCGGTGTGGCCGCCGAGTTCGGCCACATCCGGGTCGTCCCGGACGGTCTGCTGTGCGGGTGCGGCAGCCAGGGCTGCTGGGAGCAGTACGCGTCGGGCCGGGCCCTCGTCAGGTACGCGACGCAGCGAGCCAACGCCACCCCGGACAACGCGCAGGTGCTGCTCGGCCTCGGCGACGGCACCCCCGGTGGCATCCAGGGCAAGCACATCAGCGAGGCCGCCCGCCAGGGCGACCCGGTGGCCGTCGACTCGTTCCGCGAGCTGGCCCGCTGGGCCGGAGCCGGTCTGGCCGATCTGGCCTCGCTCTTCGACCCCTCGGCCTTCATCGTCGGCGGTGGTGTGTCGGACGAGGGCGAACTGGTCCTCGACCCGATCCGCAAGTCGTTCCGGCGCTGGCTGATCGGCGGCGCCTGGCGGCCGCACGCCCAGGTGCTCGCGGCCCAACTGGGCGGCGAGGCAGGGCTGGTGGGCGCCGCTGACCTGGCCCGCCAGGGCTGACCCGAGCAGTCGGACCGGCGCCTGCCGCACCCCGGGGTGCGGCAGGCGCCGCTCACTGCCCGCCGTCGTAGGGTGTCGCCCATGGCCATCACTACGCTGCCCGAATCGTGTACGGAGAGCGGCTCGGCCGTAATCCGGGTGCTCAGCTACAACATCCGCTCGATGCGCGACGACCGCGCGGCGCTGATCCGGGTGATCCGGGCCTGCGACCCGGATCTGGTCTTCCTTCAGGAGGCCCCGCGCTTCTTCCGCTGGCGCAAGGCCGCTTCCCGGCTCGCGGCAAGTACCGACCTGGTGACACTCGGCGGCGGAGCCCCGGCCGCCGGGCCGCTGCTGCTCTGTTCGCTGCGCGCCATCGTGGAGCGCAGCGAGGACGTACTCCTGCCGCGCACCCCGGGGTTGCACCGGCGCGGGTTCGCGACCGCTGTGGTCCGTATCGGGGGTGCCCGGCTCGGTGTGCTCAACTGCCATCTGAGCCTGCAGCCGGCTGAGCGCCACACGCAGGCGGGGCTGCTGCTCGACCGGCTCGGCTCGATGGACGTCCCGCACGCGGTCGTCGCAGGAGACCTCAACGACCGTCCGGACGGCCGGAGTTTCCGGCGGCTGGCGGCGGAGCTCCAGGACTGCCGGGCGGTGAAGCCGTGGGGCGGCGAGCACACCTACCCGGCGGCGGACCCGGACCGGCGGATCGACGCGGTGTTCGCGACGCCGGAGGTCGAGGTGCTGGGGTGCGGGGTGCCGCAGGACATCCCGCAGGCGGACCTGCGGGCGGCGTCCGACCACCTCCCGGTGCTGGCGGCGCTCCGGGTGCGGACCGGCCCGTCCGGCGCCTGACGCGACTGGATCACGCAGGGTCACGCAGGATCACTCCGGGTTATGCACGTCCCGCCTGGCCCGGCGTGATCCGTTCCGGCCCGTTCCGGCCCGTTCCGGCCCGGCCTGGTCAGGTCCGGTCCGAAGGAGGGGGCGGCAGCCCCTAGACCACGGCGCCCCGGCCGGGATCGTCCTCGTCGTCGTCCCCCGGCCCCATCCGCATCACCAGCGCCGCGAACCCGCCGAGGAACCCGCCGATACCGAGCGTCGCGAGCCACCACGTCATGTCCCAGCCCAGCACCACCGCGAGGATCAGCAGCACCGGCCCGCCCACGACGGCCAGCCACGCGAACTTCGCCGTGACGTCCGCCTCGGGAAGATCCGGGTCCGGCTGGACGAAGTGGCCCTCGTCCGAAGGGTCCAGGTCGTCGTCGGACGGCTCCGCCAGGCTGTGGTCGCGCGGGCCGCCGACGCCCGGAGCGAAGACGACCGAGCTGCCCAGCGGCCGGCCGGACCCGCCCGCCGGATCCGGCGCGTCATCCACGTCCGGCTTCCCGGCCTCCGGCTCCGGTGCCTCCGACTCCCGGGTCCCGTCGGCGTTGACCCCGTCCTGCAACAGGGCGAGGTCCTCCACCGACTTGAAGGGCTTGGTGCCCGCGGGATCGGCGGGCTCCTCGCCGTACCCCGCGACGATCGCCGCCCACACCGCTTCCTCGTCGATCGGCTGCGGTTCGCGCTCCGCCTCGTTCTCAGCCACCGGTGGTGCTCCCCTTCATCCCGACGCTCGGAGCGAGGCGGCCGATGAACGCGTGGCTCTTCTCGAAAATCCGCTCCGCATCGTGGTCCAACGTCGCCACGTGGTAGCTCTGTTCCAGCAGGACCTCCTCGACGTCCGTCGACGAGATCCGGCTGAGGATGCGGGCCGAGTCCGAGGGGCGCACCACATGGTCCTCGGCGCTGTGCAGCAGCAGCAACGGCTGGGTGACCTGGGGCAGTTCACGGTCCACGAGCCGGCAGAAACGCCGCAGCGAGTGGGCGCAGTGCAGCGGCACCCGGTCGTAACCCACCTCGGTGGAGCCGCCCAGGGCGATGTCGCTGGCGATCCCCTTCGTCGTACGCACCAGATGCCGGGCGACCGGCAGCGCGTACGCCGCGAGGCCGTGCACCTTGTTCAGCGGATTGACCAGGACGAGGCCGCTCACCGAGTGGCCGTGCTTCGCGGCCAGCCGCAGGGCCAGCGCGCCGCCCATCGAGAGGCCGAAGACGAAGACCCGCTCGCACCGGTCGAGCAGGGCGCGCAGCTCCCTGTCCACCTCCGCGTACCAGTCCTGCCAGCCGGTGACCTGCATGTCCTGCCAGCGGGTGCCGTGCCCCGGAAGCAGCGGCAGCGAGACGGTCAGTCCCTGCTCGGCCAGATACTCCGCCCAGGGACGCAGCGACTGCGGCGATCCGGTGAATCCATGACAGAGGAGGACGCCGGTCTCTCCGCCTTCGTGGCGGTAGGGCTCGGCTCCAGGAAGCACCGGCACCGGGGTCTCCTGTTCGTCAGGTCTCGAGAAAGGTGTACTTCACCGTACGCGACGGTACCGACACCGACCAGGGCCGTCACCCCTGGACCGGGGGCGGATGGCGGGGGGCGCACGCCCCGCGCGGGTTATGGTCGGTCCGACCGTCACAGGAAGGCATCCGAGTTGATCTACGGCGCAATGAAGTTCGCCATCGGGGGATCGCTGAAGGTCGCCTTCAGGCCCTGGGTGGAGGGGCTCGAGAACATCCCCGCCGAGGGGCCGGCCATTCTCGCAAGTAACCATCTGTCGTTCTCGGACTCCTTCTTCCTGCCCGCCGTCATGGACCGCAAGGTCACCTTCATCGCCAAGGCCGAGTACTTCACGTCGCCCGGTGTGAAGGGGAAGCTCACCGCCGCCTTCTTCAAGGGCGTCGGCCAGCTGCCGGTCGACCGCTCGGGCAGCCGCGGCGCGGGCGAGGCCGCGATCAGGAGTGGTGTCGAGGTGCTGGCCCGGGGCGAGCTCTTCGGGATCTACCCGGAGGGCACCCGCTCACCGGACGGCCGCCTCTACCGGGGCAAGCCCGGCGGTCTCGCCCGGGTGGCGCTGGCGTCCGGTGCGCCCGTCATCCCGGTCGCGATGATCGACACCGAGAAGATCCAGCCGCCCGGACAGGTCATGCCCAAGCTGATGCGGCCGGGCATCAGGATCGGGAAGCCGCTCGACTTCAGCCGCTACTACGGCATGGAGAACGACCGGTTCATCCTGCGCTCGGTGACCGACGAGGTCATGTACGAGATCATGAAGCTCTCCGGCCAGGAGTACGTGGACATCTACGCGACCGCTGCCAAGCGCCGGATCGCGGACGAGGACAAGGCCCGCAAGGCCGCCGAGGCAGCCGGGACCGGTGCGGACGCGGAGAAGAGCGAGAAGACGGACGGGTCCGGCACGTAGCCGTACCGTCCGCCGGGGGGTGTGATGGCGAAGGACCGGCGCGAGCGCGTCGTACGGATGTCGGTGGAGCTGCCTCTGTGGCGTGCACTGACCGCGTACCGCGTGCTGACGATGGTCTACGCGATCCTGCTGTTCGGTTTCGCGTACGGGAAGTTCCACCGCCCGTGGGTGGCCGTCGGCTACTTCGCGGTACTCGCCGTCTGGACCCTGGCCACCCTCCCCAGGGTGGCCAACGCCGCCCGCTGCACCAAGCGCTTCCTCGGCGCCGATCTCAGCGTCGCCCTCGCGGGCATCCTGCTGACGCCCGTCGCCGACTCGCACGCCCGGGTCGTCGGGGGCGCCACGACGATGCCGTCCATATGGACCGCCGGTTCCGTCCTGGCCTTCGCCATCAAGGGCGGCTGGCGCTGGGCCGCCTTCGCCTCCTCGCTGGTGGCGGTCGCCAACATCACCGAGCGCGGCGAGCCCAGCGGGTCCACCCTCCACAACGTGATCCTGGTCTGGATCGCCTCCATCGCCATCGGCTACATCGTCGAGGTCGCCCGGGCCTCCGAGCGCACCCTCGCCCGCGCCCTGGAGATAGAGGCGGCCACCCGTGAGCGGGAGCGGCTGGCCCGCGGCATCCACGACAGCGTGCTCCAGGTGCTGGCCATGGTGCAGCGGCGCGGCGCCGAGCTGGGCGGGGAGTCGGCCGAGCTCGGCAGGATGGCGGGGGAGCAGGAGGTGGCCCTGCGCACCCTGGTCTCCAGCGGTCTCGTCCCGCCGGCCCGGGACCCCGGCGACGGGGATCCCGGCGATGCCGACGGGGACGGACGGGACAGGTGGGACAGGCGGGGCAGTGGGTACCGGGCCGGACGGGAGCCGGGCGCGCGGGAAGCCGGCGGGCCGGGGCCCTGTGATCTGCGGGCGCTCCTCGCCCCGCACGCCGGATCTCGGGTGAGCTTCGCGGAACCGGGCGCTCCGGTGCTGCTCGACCCGGTGGCCGCGGAGGAACTCGCCGCGGCTGTCAGTGCCGCCCTGGACAATGTCCGCAGACACGCGGGCAGCGGAGCCCGGGCGTGGATCCTGGTGGAGGACGAGCCGGACGAGGTGATCGTGACGGTACGGGACGACGGCCCCGGCATCCCGGAGGGGAGGCTCGCGGCCGCCGAGGGTGAGGGACGCCTCGGCGTCGCGCTCTCCATCCGGGGCCGGCTGCGGGATCTGGGCGGCAGCGCCGAACTGATCTCGGTACCGGGCCAGGGCACCGAGGTGGAACTGAAGGTTCCGAGGAACGCACGACGGAACGCGTAACGCACGGGGGAACGGACGGACATGAGCGAGCGGAACGACATGAGCGAGCAGCGGACGGCCGGGACGGTCAAGGTGATGGTGGTCGACGACCACCCGATGTGGCGGGACGCGGTCGCCCGGGACCTGGCGGCCGCCGGTTTCGACGTCGTCGCCACGGCGGGCGACGGCCCGCAGGCGGTGCGGCGGGCCAGGGCCGCCGCACCCGATGTCCTGGTGCTCGACCTCAACCTGCCGGGTATGCCGGGCGTGCAGGTCTGCAAGGAGCTGGTCGGAGCCGACCCCGGGCTCCGGGTCCTGGTGCTCTCGGCGAGCGGTGAGCACGCCGACGTACTGGAGGCGGTGAAGTCCGGCGCCACCGGCTATCTGCTGAAGTCCGCCAGTACGCAGGAGCTGTCGGAGGCCGTCCGCAGCACCGCGGCCGGCGACCCGGTGTTCACTCCAGGCCTGGCGGGCCTGGTGCTCGGTGAGTACCGCAGGCTCGCGTCCGACCCGGCGCCCGCGGCCTCCGACGAGCCGAAGGCCCCGCAGCTGACCGAGCGGGAGACCGAGGTGCTGCGGCTCGTCGCGAAGGGGCTGAGCTACAAGCAGATCGCCGAACGCCTGGTCATCTCGCACCGCACCGTCCAGAACCACGTACAGAACACCCTCGGCAAGCTCCAGCTGCACAACCGCGTGGAGCTCGTGCGGTACGCGATAGAGCGCGGCCTCGACGATGTCTGATCCCGCGGAAGGCAAGGCCAACCGCACCCGGCCCAGCGGGAATTGACCTTCCGCCCTATCCCTTTGTGACCTGGGTCACCGTAGCGTGGACGGCACGGTGTCTTCCACTGCGAAGGGACGTGGTTCCATGCGGGTCGGAGTACTGACCGGGGGCGGCGACTGCCCCGGGCTCAACGCGGTCATCCGGGCTGCCGTCCGCAAGGGCGTGCAGGAGTACGGCTTCGGGTTCACCGGATTCAAGGACGGCTGGCGCGGCCCCCTGGAGGGCGCCACCCTCACGCTCGGCATCCCGGAGGTGCGCGGGATCCTGCCGCGCGGCGGCACCATCCTCGGGTCTTCGCGCACCAACCCGTTCCGCACCGAGGACGGTGTCCGCCGGGTGAGGGAGAACCTCGCCAGGGCCGAGGTCGACGCGCTGATCGTGATCGGCGGCGAGGACACGCTGGGTGTGGCGGGCCGGCTCTGGGACGAGTACGGGGTGCCCTGTGTCGGCGTACCGAAGACCATCGACAACGACCTCTCGGCCACCGACTACACCTTCGGGTTCGATACGGCGGTGGGTATCGCGACCGAGGCCATCGACCGCCTCCACACCACCGCCGAATCGCATATGCGCGTCCTGGTGGTCGAGGTGATGGGCCGGCACGCGGGGTGGATCGCCCTGCACTCCGGGCTGGCCGGCGGCGCCAACGTCATCCTCATCCCCGAGCAGCGCTTCGACATCGACCAGGTCTGCTCCTGGGTGACCTCGCGCTTCCGTGCCTCGTACGCCCCGATCGTGGTCGTCGCCGAGGGGGCGATGCCCAGGGACGGCGACGCGGTGCTCAAGGACGGCACCCTCGACTCCTTCGGCCACACCCGGCTCTCCGGAGTCGGCGAATGGCTCGCCACCGAGATCGAGAAGCGGACCGGCAAGGAGGCCCGCACCACCGTCCTCGGCCATGTCCAGCGCGGCGGCACCCCGAGCGCCTTCGACCGCTGGCTGGCCACCCGGTTCGGCCTGCACGCGATCGACGCCGTACGCGACGGGGACTTCGGCAGGATGGTCGCCCTCAGCGGGACGGACATCGTGCGGGTGCCGATCGCAGAGGCGACCGCACGGCTCAAAACGGTCGACCCCGCGCTCTACCGGGAGGCCGGGGTCTTCTTCGGCTGAGCGGGGCCGCGCGCCGCAGCGGAACGGGCCCGTGCCCCGAAGCCGAGCGGGCCCGCGCGCCCCGCGCCGTACATCCGCACCATTCGCAGCATCCGCACCGGACAGCCGCACATCCGCGTCGGACGGCCGCCTACACCAGCACCCCCGCCAGCAGCCCGGCCACGATCCGGGCCCCGTTCTTCGTCAGCACCGACTCGGGGTGGAACTGCACCCCGGCGAACCCGTCGCCGCGCAGCGCGTGCACCTCGCCGCCCGCCGGCTCACGGCTCAGCTCGATCCGGTGCATCGCCAGCTCCGCCGCCGCGCTGTCGTCGCAGCGCGCCGTGTACGAGTTGTAGAACCCGACCGTCTCCTGGCGCCCGAAGAAGTCGATACGCTCCTGGGCGCCCTGGTGGGGGACCGCCTTCCGGACGATCTCCAGGCCCAGTTCGGCCGCCAGCAGTTCATGGCCCAGACACACCCCGAGCAGCCCGTGCCGGTGGTCGCGGACCAGCTCAGCGGCGAGTCCCCGCAGGAACCGCATCTTCGGGTCGGTCCGGTCCGCCGGGTCGCCGGGCCCCGGGCCGAGCACCACCGGACCCCGGTGCGCCAGGGCGCTCTCCCGCAGTCCTGGCTCGTCGTACCGCCGCACCGTCACGTCCAGCCCCGACGAACGCAGCAGATGCGCCAGCATCGAGGTGAAGGTGTCCTCCGCGTCCACCACCAGCGCATGGCCCGCCACAGCGGCGGTCGTCTCCTGCATCCGCAGCCAGAACGGCGCGAGATCGGCCCGCCGGGACTCCAGGGCGGCCCGCACCCGGGGGTCGTCCGCGAGCCGCGGCCCCGCGGCCTCCCGGCGCGGCCGGCCCTCCCGTACACCGAGCGCCGTCAGCACCCCCGCGGCCTTGGCGTGGGTCTCGGCGACCTCGCTCGCCGGGTCCGAGTGGCGTACGAGTGTGGCGCCGACCGAGACCCGCAGCGCGCCCCCGGCCGAGATGTCCGCCGTACGGATCAGGATCGGCGAGTCCAGCGTCTGCGCCCCGCCCGCGTCGCGCCCGATGAGCGCCAGCGCGCCCGCGTAGTAGCCGCGCCCGTCCGCCTC
Organism: Streptomyces sp. NBC_00466; assembly: GCF_041433995.1. Lineage (NCBI taxonomy): Bacteria > Bacillati > Actinomycetota > Actinomycetes > Kitasatosporales > Streptomycetaceae > Streptomyces > Streptomyces sp. NBC_00466. Next base: position 5,417,959 of record NZ_CP107896.1, read on the forward strand.
GTACCGCCCGATGACCCGGCAGGCGTTCTGCACCGGCGAACCGGTGACGGTCGCGGCGAACATCGTCTCCTTCAGCACCTCCCGCACATCCATCGAGCTGCGGCCCCGCAACTCGTACTCGGTGTGCGCGAGATGGGCCATCTCCTTCAGCCGCGGCCCGACGACGACCCCGCCCATGTCGCCGACGGTGCACATCATCTTCAGCTCCTCGTCCACCACCATGGAGAGCTCGTCGGTCTCCTTGCGGTCGCCGAGGAACTCCAGCAGCGCCTCGGTGGTCGGCCCCTCCGGCGGATAGCGGAAGGTCCCGCTGATCGGGTTCATCACGACCGTCCCGCCGGACATCCGGACATGCACCTCCGGGCTCGCGCCGACCAGGGTGCGTTCCCCGGTGTGCACCACGAAGGTCCAGTACGCGCCGCGCTCACCGTCGAGCAGCCGCCGGAACAGGGCCAGCGCGTCCGCCCGCCCGAAGCCGGGGACCGAGCCCGTGTACGTACGGCGGACGACGAAGTTCGCCCCCTCGCCCCGGCCGATCTCGTCCGCGACGACCCGCCCGACGATCTCACGGTAGGCGTCGTCGCTGACGTCGAAGCCGCCGTCCTCGACCTGTACGCCGTGCGCGGGCAGCTGGTCGAGCACCTCGCCGAGCGGCAGCTCGTACGTCTCGTCGGCGACCAGGACCGCCAGCGGAGTCCCGTCGTCGCGTACGTCGAAACCGCGCTCCGCGATCTGCCGGAACGGCACCAGGGCCAGCACCGGACCGCTGCCGCCCGCCGGGATGTCCGCGAGCCGTGCCACCTCGTGGACCTCGCCGGTCAGCAGCTCGACGGTGTCGTGGTCATGGCCGGGGGTACGCCTGCGCAGCAGGGCGAAGGGGCGGTGGTCGTCCAGCAGTGTGCTGATGAGCATCGGGTTGTTCCTTCCGGGCGCCCCGCGGTGCGGGGAGGGAGTACGGAGAGGAACGGCCGGTGGAAACACGGAAGGCCGCCCCTCGGGCGGCCTTCGCTTCGTTGTACGCGCGATGTCAGTGGGCCGCCGGATGAGCGGTCCACCACCAGTTTCGAATCGTCGTCGCGAACATGGTGGGGACTGTAGCGCATCGGCGGTACCCGTCCGGGATGCCCGTCCGTCTCATCCACCGGGCACCACTAAAACTGGTGACGGCGACCCCGTACTGTTGGCCGCGTGACCGTGAACGCTGATACCCAAACCCCCGCCGCAGAGGCGGCCTGGCGAGACCTTCCCGCGGCGCAGCAGCCCGAGTACCCGGATGCCGGAGCCCTGCGCGATGTGATCGCGGACCTCACGTCGTATCCGCCGCTCGTGTTCGCGGGCGAGTGCGACCAGCTGCGCGAGCGTCTGGGAGCCGTGGCCAGGGGCGAGGCGTTCCTGCTTCAGGGCGGCGACTGCGCCGAGGCCTTCGACGCCGTGTCCGCCGAGCACATCAGGGCGAAGCTCAAGACACTGCTGCAGATGAGCGCCGTGCTCACCTACGCGGCCTCCGTGCCCGTGGTGAAGGTCGGCCGGATCGCGGGCCAGTACTCCAAGCCCCGCTCCAAGAACACCGAGACCCGCGACGGCGTGACGCTCCCGACGTACCGCGGCGACTCGGTCAACGGCTTCGACTTCGACGAGAAGTCCCGGATCCCGGACCCCGAGCGGCTCAAGCGGATGTACCACGCGTCCGCCTCGACGCTGAACCTGGTCCGCGCCTTCACCACCGGCGGCTACGCCGACCTGCGCCAGGTGCACGCCTGGAACCAGGACTTCGTGAAGTCCTCCCCGTCCGGGCAGCGTTACGAGCAGCTCGCCCGCGAGATCGACAGCGCGCTCAACTTCATGAAGGCGTGCGGGACCGACCCGGCGGAGTTCCGCGCGGTCGAGTTCTACGCCTCGCACGAGGCGCTGCTCCTCGACTACGAGTCGGCGCTGACCCGCACGGACTCCCGTACGGGCAAGCTCTACGACACCTCGGGCCACATGGTCTGGGTCGGCGAGCGCACCCGGCAGCTGGACCACGCGCACATCGAGTTCGCCGCGCAGATCCGCAACCCGATCGGCGTGAAGCTCGGCCCGACGACCACGCCGGAGGAGGCGCTCAGCTACATCGAGCGTCTGGACCCGGACCGTGAGCCCGGCCGGCTGACCTTCATCGTCAGGATGGGCGCCGACAAGGTCCGCGACAAGCTGCCGAACCTGGTCGAGAAGGTCACCGCGTCCGGCGCCCAGGTCGTCTGGGTCACGGACCCGATGCACGGCAACACCTTCGAGGCGGCCTCGGGCCACAAGACCCGCCGCTTCGACGACGTGCTCGACGAGGTCAAGGGCTTCTTCGAGGTCCACAAGAGCCTGGGTACGCACCCCGGCGGCATCCATGTCGAGCTGACCGGTGACGACGTCACCGAGTGCGTGGGCGGCGGCGACGAGATCTTCGTCGACGATCTGCACCAGCGCTACGAGACGGCCTGCGACCCGCGGCTCAACCGCAGCCAGTCGCTCGACCTGGCGTTCCTGGTCGCGGAGATGTACCGGGCGCAGTAGGCGGCAGGCCGGCGGAAGGAACCGCGGCAGGCGGCAGAACAGCGGAAAGGGCCGTGGGGTGCGGATCACAGCGATCCGGACCCCACGGCCCTTTTGCACCCCCGGAGCGGCGGGTAAGGTTAGGATTGCCTCACCGAGCACTTCGGGGTGGTGCCCGTCAGCGATCCCGTCCGGGAGGTGAACCCGCGTGTATGTCTGCTCGTGCTTCGGCGTGACCGAGAAGCAGGTGAAGGACCACGCGGACGCCGGTGCCTGCACCCCCCGCGAAATAGCGTCGGCCTGCAAGGCCGGTACGGACTGCGGCGGCTGTGTACGCAGCATCCAGGCGCTCCTCGGCCGGGGGAACTGCCCCCGCCGTGAACTGCTCGACGGGCGGCGGCAGCCCGCGCAGGAGCCCGCCGGCCGGCCGGAGCCCGCCGGATCGCCGCTCCCCGAAGCCGCCTGACCCCCGTACCGCGCGTCCGTATACGGCGCGTCCGTACGCGCTGAGGTCCCCGCGCCGAGGTCCCCGCGCTGTGGCGCTCCGGTCTCAGCTCTCCGGCTGCTCGATCACCTGGGCGATGTAGAGCGGCTCACCGAGTTTCTCGACCAGCTCCAGCTGGGTGTCCAGATAGTCGATGTGGTGCTCCTCGTCCGCCAGGATCGACTCGAAGATGTTCGCGGATGTGATGTCGCCCTTGTTGCGCATGACCTCGATCCCACGCCGGAGCCGGTCGATGGCCTCGGCCTCGACCTGCCGGTCCGCCTGGAACATCTCGGTGACCGTCTGGCCCACCCGGACATGGAAGAGCCGCTGGTAGTTCGGCAGCCCGTCGAGGAAGAGGATCCGGTCGGTGAGGATCTCGGCGTGCTTCATCTCGTCGAACGACTCGGACCTGGTGTATTTCGCGAGCTTGGTCCAGCCGAAGTTCTCCTGCATCTTCGCGTGCAGGAAGTACTGATTGATCGCCGTGAGCTCTGCGGTCAGCTGCTCGTTGAGAAACTCGATGACCTCGGGGTCGCCCTGCATTGCAGAGGCTCCTTCCAGGTGGATCCGGGCAGATTCCGCGCATCCTGTCACCGCCCATCGGAGCAGTCCAGTAAGTGCAGGCTTAGTACGAGTTGACCTCATCGGCGCAGACCTGGTCATGACCACCCCGCGAGGTCTGTCACCATGGATACATGGGTCAGCCGGAGAGCCGGGAGCAACAGGGGGCGGTGCGGTCCGGGCTTCCACCGGGGCAGCGGCTGCAGCGCGGCTGGCCGGTGACGCACTACGGTCCCGTCCCCAAATTCAAGCCCGAACGGTGGGAATTCCGGGTCTTCGGCGCCACCGAGGACGGTGAGAAGCACTGCTGGAACCACGAGGAGTTCTCGGCTCTGCCGTTCTCCACCGTGGTCGCCGACCTGCACTGCGTGACGAAGTTCTCCATGCTGTCGGCCGAATGGGGCGGCGTACGGGCCCGGACGCTGGTCGAGCTCGCACCGCCCGCGCCCCAGGTCACCCATGTGATGGTCTGGGCCGAGTACGGCTACAGCGCCAATCTGCGCCTGGCGGAATTCACAGATGCGAAGACTCTCTTCGCGACCCACAAGGCCGGTGAGCTGCTGACCGCCGAGCACGGGTTCCCGCTGCGCCTCGTCGTGCCGAAGCTCTACGCCTGGAAGGGCCCGAAATGGGTCCGCGGGATCGAGTACATGACCGCGGACCGCCGTGGCTTCTGGGAGGAGCGCGGGTACCACAACCTCGGCGACCCCTGGCAGGAGCAGCGCTACTCGTACCAGGAAGGTCCCGGCGACGGCCCCGAGCTATGAGCCCTGAGCCCTGAGCCCTGAGCCCTGAGCAGGCTGCTCGTCGGCGGAGCTCCTCAGGGGCGGAGCGACTTCAGGCGGGCCACGTCCGCCGTGTGCCCCTCCTTGCCGCCGGGGGTCTCGATGATCAGCGGCACCCCCTCGGTCGCCGGGTGGGCGAGCAGCTCCCTGAACGGCTCGGCTCCGATGTGCCCCGCGCCGATGTTCTCGTGCCGGTCCTTGTGGGCGCCGGCGGCTTCCTTGGAGTCATTGGCGTGGATCAGCTTGAGCCTGCCCTCGCCGACGGTGTCCACGAGGAGGTCCAGGGTCTGGTTCATCCCGCCGGGACCCGCGAGGTCGTGTCCGGCCGCGAAGATGTGGCAGGTGTCCAGGCAGACCCCGAGCCGCGGGTGGGAGTCGAGCGCCTCGAAGTACGGGCCGAAGTCCCAGGTGCGCGAGCAGAGCGAGGAGCCCTGACCCGCCGTCGACTCCAGCAGCAGGAACGGGTCGTCGTCGTGGGTCAGCTCGTCGAGCAGCGGCAGCAGATGCGTACGGACCTGCGCGAGCGCCTCGGACCGCGGACGGCCGCCGGTCGCGGAACCGGTGTGCACGACAACGCCCAGCGCGCCGATCTCCCGGCCCCGGCGCAGCGAGTGGCGCAGCGACTCCACCGACTTCTCCACGGTCGCGGCCGTGTGCGAACCGAAGTTGATCAGATACGGCGCGTGGACGTATGCGGTGACCGACTCGTTCGCGCACTCCTTGCGGAACTGCTCGTCCTGGTCCGGGTTCCCGGTGGGGGTGGCCCAGCCGCGCGGGTTGGCCACGAAGACCTGCACGGTCTCCGCGCCCAGCTCACGGGCGTAGGACAGTCCGGCCTTGGCGAGACCGCCGGCCACGGGGACATGGCCGCCGATGGGGTTGCGCACGGTGTGTTCAGAGTCCCTTGGTCTTGATGGTGATGGTGCTGCCCTCGGGGGCCTGGCTGCCGCCGTCGACGGACTGGGTGTCGACGGTGTCGCTGAAGGACAGGAACGGCTTGTCGACATGGACCTTGAAGCCCTTGTCGGTGAGCGCGCTCTTCGCGTCGTCCACGTTGTCGCCCGTGACATCGGGGACGGTGATCATCCGGGGGCCCTTGGAGACCGTCAGCGTGACGGTGTCGCCCTCCGCTGCCTGGGCGCCGTCGGCAGGCGACTGTTTGGCGATCTGCCCGGCGTCCTCGGGGGAGTTGATCTGCTCCGGTGCCACCACGACCTTGAGGTTCTCGTCCTGGAGGTCGGCGCGGGCATCCTCCAGGGACTCGCCCGTGACATCCGGTACGTCGACCGGGGCGCCCTTCGAGACGACCAGGGCGATCGCGGAGCCGGCGTGCCGGTCGGTGCCGGGTGCCGGGTCCGTACGGATCACCTTGCCGCGGTCGATGTCGTCGCTGAACTCCCTGGTGACCATGCCGGACGCCAGTGCGGCCTTGGACAGATCCTTCCTGGCCTGCGCGAGCGGCTCACCCGCGACATGGGGCACCGGGACGATCTCGGGACCGCGCGAGACGACCAGGGACACCGCGTCGTTGGCCCGGATGCGGGCGCCCGACGCCGGACTGCTGCTGATGACCTGGCCGCGGTCGTAGGTGTCGCTGAATTTGCGTTCGGTCCTCTTCACGTCGAGACCGGCGGCCGAGAGCCGCGACTTCGCGGTCTTCTCGGGCTGGCCGAGGAGCGAGGGGACCCGGGTGAACTGGCCCGAGTTGATGTACCAGACACCGGCTCCGACCCCCAGCACCAGCAGGACGGCGACGACCGACGCGACCAGACCCCGGCGGGTCCGCCGGCCGTGGCGCACGTGCTGCCGTTCGGGCTCGGGCTCCTCCGCGGGGGCGGGCATCACCAGACGGCTGGTCCGGTTGATCCCCGCGGCCGGCAGCGGGCGCCGGATCACATCCGTACGGTCCTCGGACGAGCCCGCCCCGGCGGCGCCCGGGGTCCCGGCCGGGAGAGCCTGCGGCGGTACGGCGTCCAGCTCGGCACCGCTCAGTGCGGCGCGGGCCGCCCGGACCTGGCCGAGCAGCGCCACGGCGTCGTGCGGCCGGTCATCGGGGTGCCGGGCGGTCGCGGTCGCCACCAGGCCGTCCAGCCCGGCGGCGAGCCCCGGTACGGCGGCGGACGGCGCCGGCACGCCTTCGTTGAGGTGCTGGTAGAGGACCTGGGCCGCGGTGTCGCCGCTGTGCGGTTTGGCGCCGGTCAGCATCTCGTACAGCACCACACCGCAGGCGTAGACGTCCGTCCGGGTGTCGGCCGTGCCCTGCTCGATCTGCTCGGGGGCCAGATAGGAGACGGTGCCCAGGATGGTGCCCGTGCTGTTCGTCTCGGTGTCCACGGCCCGGACGAGGCCGAAGTCGGCGACCTTGACCCGGCCGTCGTCCCCGATCAGGACGTTCTCCGGCTTCATGTCGCGGTGGACGAATCCGGCCCGGTGCGCGGCGCCGAGTGCGGCCAGTACCGGTTCCAGGATGTCCAGGGCGGCGCGGGGACGCAGCGCGCCCCGCTCGCGCAGGACGTCGCGCAGCGTGCACCCGGCGACGTACTCCATCGCCAGATAGACATGCGCGCCGTCCGCGCCCTGGTCGTACACGCCGACCACATTGGGGTGGTCGAGGCGTGCGACGGACTTGGCCTCGCGGATGAACCGCTCCACGAACGTGGCGTCGACCGCCAGCGCGGGGTGCATCACCTTGAGGGCGACCACCCGGTCCAGACGGGTGTCGACGGCCCGGTAGACCGTGGCCATGCCACCGATGGCGATGCACGCGTCCACCCGGTAGCGGCCGTCGAGCAGCTGCCCGACGAGCGGGGCTTGCGGGTCACCAAGCGTCGTATCCACGCTGGCGAGTGTACGAGTCGGCGCTGACAGGGCCTAAGCGGTCCTGGTGGATCAGCTGCTACTGAAGCCGAGCTGTGACAGGCCGAGCAGTGACAGGGGGCAGGGGCCGCGGGGAAGGCATCACGCCCCCGCGGCCCGGCCTGGTCCGAGCGGGCGCCACCGAAGGCGGGGAGGCCCGGGGGCCGCGCGTCCCTCAGAAGGCGGGCCGCTCCGGATCGAGCGCCGCGCGGCCCTCCTCCGGTGAGGACGCCCGGGCGAAGTGCCTCCGGGGGATCCGTCCCGCGCGGTACGCGAGCCGGCCCGCCTCCACGCCCCGTCGCATCGCCGACGCCATCAGCTCCGGCTCCTGCGCACGCGTCACCGCCGATGCCAGCATCACGGCCGCGCACCCGAGCTCCATCGCCAGCGCCGCGTCCGATGCCGTACCGGCCCCCGCGTCGAGGATCACCGGCACTCCGGCCCGCTCCACGATCAGCTGGAAGTTGTGCGGGTTGCGGATGCCGAGCCCCGAGCCGATGGGGGAGCCGAGAGGCATGATCGCCGCACAGCCCGCCTCCTCCAGACGCCGGGCCAGCACCGGATCGTCGTTGGTGTAGGGGAGGACCGTGAAGCCGTCGTCGACCAGTGTCTCGGCGGCGTCGAGCAGCTCCACCGGGTCGGGCAGCAGAGTGTGCTCGTCCGCCACGACCTCCAGTTTGATCCAGTTGGTGCCCAGCGCCTCGCGGGCCAGGCGGGCGGTCAGGACGGCCTCGCCCGCCGTGAAGCAGCCGGCGGTGTTCGGCAGCACCTTGATGGCGAGCCTGTCGAGCACCGAGAGGACCGAGCCCTGCACGGTGGGATCGAGGCGCCGCATCGCGACCGTCGTGAGCTCGGTGCCCGACTCGACCAGGGACCTCTCCAGCACATCGAGGCTCGGCGCACCGCCGGTCCCCATGATCAGCCGGGAGGAGAAGACGGTGTCCGCGATGGTGAGGGAATCGTCTGCCATGTCCGGGTCAGCCTCCTTGGACTGCGGTGAGGATCTCGACGCGGTCGCCGTCGCCGAGCGGGGTGCGGGACCAGAGGCCGCGCGGTACGACGGTCTCGTTGACCGCGGCGGCGACCCCCGACGGAGCGCTGGTGAGGCCGGTGACCAGCACATCGAGGGTGGTGCCCGGCGCGATGGTGCGGGGCTCGCCGTTGACGGACACCCCGACCGGCGGGGCAGCCGCGGGCGGCACGTTCATGGGAGTGGGCGGCACGTTCATGCGGGCTGTTCCTGTCCTACGGGGGAGAAGCGCCGGGGCGTGAAGGCGCGGGCCTCGGCGGGCAGCTCCCCGGTGGTGAGCAGTTCGGCCATCACATCGCCGGTGACGGGGGTGAGCAGTACGCCGTTGCGGTAGTGGCCGGTGGCCAGCAGGAGGCCGGGCAGCGCGGTCGGGCCGAGCAGCGGCGCGTTGTCGGGCGACGCGGGACGCAGCCCCGCGCGTGTCTCGGTGAGCGGGAGTTCGGTGATGCCGGGCACCAGCTCATGAGCGTCGCGGAGCAGTTCGTACACCCCGCCCGCGGTGACCGTGGTGTCCCAGCCCAGCTCCTCGCTGGTCGCGCCGATCACGAGTTCGCCGTTCTCACGCGGGACCAGATAGAGGTGGCTGCCCCGGACGACCGCGCGGACGGTCCGGCTGAGGAACGGCGCGTACACACGCGGCACCGTCAGCCGGAGTACCTGCCCCTTGACCGGGCGTACGGGTGGAAGCACCGCGTCCGGTACGCCCGCGAGCTGCCCGCTGCGGCTGCCGGCCGCCAGCACCACCTGGCCGGCGCCGAGCGCGACGCCGTCGGCCAGCACCACACCGGTGGCCCGGCCGCGTTCCACCGTCAGACGCTCGGCCCAGCCGCGGTGAAAGATGACCCCGGCCCGCTCGCACGCGGTGACCAGCGCCTTCGCCAGCCGTCGTGGGTCGACCTGGTGGTCGCCGTCCACCCGCAGCCCGCCGCGCACGCCCGGCGCGAGCATCGGTTCGAGGCGCCTGCACTCGCGCCCCGTCAGCCACTCGGACTCCAGACCCGAGCGGCGCTGGAGTGCGTGCAGCTCCCGCAGATGCTCCCGGTCGTCGAGGTCGAGCGCCACGGCGAGGGTGCCGCAGGCGCGGTAGCCGAGATCCTGCCCCGACGCCTCCTCCAGCTCCGCGGCGAAATCCGGATAGCGGCGCGCGGACTCCAGGTTCAGACCGAGCAGGACCTGCTCGCCGTAATGGAGTTCCGTGACGGCGGCCAGCATGCCGGCCGCGACCTGCGCGGCCCCGCCGCCCGGCTGCGGGTCGGCGACGGCGGTGCGCAGTCCGCGCTGCGCCGACCGCCAGGCGATGACGAGACCGATGATCCCGCCCCCGACGACCAGTACGTCCGACAGCGCGTCCGAGGTGTCGGCGCGGTGCGCGTGATGGTTGGCATGGTGTGCGTGCATGGGCGTCCAGCCCCTCCCTTCGCCGGCATGACCCGGATCAGGTTCGTACGGTCGGAGGCCGTCCAGCCTCCCTCTCAGCCCGGTACGCCCGGACTCCCGCGAGTGGTTCAGCGTGGCCAGCCTAACCCCGGCCCCCGCCGCCCCGTAAGGCGTCCCCGGACGGCCCCCTGTTCTGACGGTGTGTCAGCTGTTTAAGGTGATCGGGTGAGCGAGCCGAGGAACGTCGTCATCGCCGGTGCGGGCATGGCCGGAGTGCAGACCGCTGTCGCCCTGCGGGACCAGGGCTTCACCGGACCCGTCACGCTGATCGGTGAGGAGCCTCACCAGCCGTACGACAGACCGCCGCTGTCCAAGGCCGTGCTGCTCGGCAAGGCCGAGGGCTCCGCCTTCGACGTCGACTTCGGCGCGCTCGGGGTCGAGTTGCTGCTGGGGTGCGAGGTGACCGGTGTACGCCCGCACGACCGGGAACTGGACACCGCGCGCGGCCCTGTCCCGTACGGGGCACTGGTCGTCGCAACCGGTGCCAGTCCGGTCACGCTGCCCGGCAGCGAGGGGGTCCCCGACGTCCATCTGCTGCGCACGCTCGACGACGCGGGGCGGCTGCGGGCCGTCCTCGCCGACCGGCGGGACGTCGTGGTGGTCGGCGCGGGCTGGATCGGCGCCGAGTTCGCCACGGCGGCCCGCGAGGCGGGGTGCGCGGTGACGGTCGTGGAGGCGGCCGGGCGGCCCCTCGTCGGGGCGCTGCCGGCCGAGATCGCGGCGCCCATGGCCGGCTGGTACGCCGACAGCGGGGCCGAACTCATCACCCACGCACGCGTGGCCCGCGTCGAGCCGGGCGCCGTGGTCCTGGAATCCGGGCGGCGGCTGCCGGCCGGGGCCGTCCTCGTCGGCATCGGCGCCAGGCCCGCGACCGGCTGGCTGGCCGGCTCCGGCATCGCGCTGGGCGCCGACGGCTCGGTCACGGCCGACGAGCGGCTGCGTACCTCGGTCGCCGATGTGTACGCGGTCGGCGACTGCGCGTCCTTCCCCTCCCGCAGGTACGGCGAGCGGCTGCTGGTCCACCACTGGGACAACGCCCTCCAGGGCCCGCGCACGGTCGCGGCGGACGTGATCGGCGAGACGCCGCAGATCTACGACCCGGTGCCGTACTTCTGGTCCGAGCAGTTCGGCCGTTTCGTGCAGTACGCGGGCCACCACGCGGCCGCCGACACGCTGATCCGGCGCGGCGACCCGTCGGGTCCGGCCTGGTCGGTGTGCTGGCTGAGGGAGGAGCGGCTGGTCGCGGTACTCGCCGTCGGCAGGCCCCGGGACCTGGCCCAGGGCCGGAAGCTCATCGAGTCGGGGGCCCCGGTGGACCCGGCCCGCGCCGCTGATCCGGCCGTGCCGCTCAAGTCGGCGGTCCGCCCGGAGGAGAGCCGGCTGTGAACGGGCGCCGGCTGTGAACGGGCGCCGGCCGTGAACGGGTGTCGGCCCGGGTACGCGAGCGGCCGTGAACGTGCGTCGGCCCGGGTGCGCGTCGGCCCTGAAGGGCTGAGTCCGGGTATCGGCTGTCAGTGCGGGATGGCAGGCTTGTCCCGTGACCGAGATTGACGCAAAAACCGATGCTCTCATCCCCGCCTGGCTGCACCTCCCCGATATCGCCGAGATGTTCGACGTCGAGGTGACCCGCGTACGCCAGCTGGTCAAGGACGGCAAGCTGATCGCCGTACGCCGTGGTGAGAACAGGGCGCTCCAGGTGCCCGCCGCCTTCATCGACGGCACCAAAGTGGTCAAGGGCCTCTCCGGGACCCTGACGCTCCTGCGGGACGACGGCTTCAGCGACGAGGAGATGCTGGAGTGGCTCTTCACCCCCGACGAGACCCTGCCCGGCACGCCCGCGCAGGCGTTGAGCGAGAATCGCGGGACGGAGGTGAAGCGCCGGGCCCAGGCGCTCGCCCTCTGAGCAGAGTGTGATCACCTCGCGGTGTACGGACCGGGCCCGCCCCCGGCCGTACACCGCGGTCCAACGCTGTCCGGCTGCCCAGCCGTCCAACGGCCCGGCAGTCCGTCGCCGTCCGGCCGTCCGTCGCCGTCAGTCCGTCGTCGTCCATGGGGGGAACGCCCGATGTCCACCGCACCCGCACCGCTGTCCGATGCCCGCCTGTACCTCTGCACGGACGCGCGCAGGCGCCAGGGCGACCTGCCCGAGTTCCTGGACGCCGTCCTGGCCAGTGGCGTGGACATCGTCCAGCTCCGGGACAAGGGCATGGAGGCGGCCGAGGAGCTCGACCACCTCCAGGTCTTCGCCGACGCCTGCCGCAGGCACGGCAAGCTGCTCGCGGTGAACGACCGGGCGGATGTCGCGCATGCCATCGCGTCCGACGTGCTGCACCTGGGCCAGGGAGACCTGCCGGTCCCCGCGGCCCGTGCGCTGCTCGGCCCCGACGTGCTCATCGGCCGCTCGACACACGCCGAGTCCGAGGTGGACGCGGCCGCCGCCGAGCCGGGCGTGGACTACTTCTGCACCGGCCCCTGCTGGCCCACCCCGACCAAGCCGGGGCGGCACGCACCGGGGCTCGGCCTCGTGCGGTACGCGGCGGCGCTCACCACCTCGCGCCCCTGGTTCGCGATCGGCGGGATCGACGCGGGCAACCTGGACGAGGTGCTGGACGCGGGAGCGCGCCGCGTCGTGGTCGTCCGCGCGATCACCGAGGCGGACGACCCGGCCGCTGCCGCCGCCGCTCTGGCGGCCCGGGTCCGGGCCCGCGCCGGGCAGGAAGTCCGGTAGGGAAGCCGGCAGGCCGGTAGGGGAGCCGGCAGGGGGGAGGCCGACTGGGTGGCCGACTGGGAAGTGTCCGATGGGTGGACAAGTATCCCGCAAATCGGACATATGGTTCCGGTGTGGTTGGGGGACCGGCAAGCCCTGACTAATCTGCCCGTATGGCCTTCGGCACCTCATCCACCAGAACCGACCACGCCCCCACCGTGCGTGACCTGCTCGCGACCGGCAGGACGCTGTACTCCTTCGAGTTCTGGGCGCCCAAGACCGAGAAGGGCGAGCGGAACCTCTGGAACGCGCTGCGCCGTGTCGAGGCGGTGGCACCCAGCTTCGTCTCCGTGACCTACGGCGCGGGCGGTTCGTCGCGTGCGGGCACGGTCAGGGCCACCGAGCAGATCGCGTCGGACACCACGCTCACCCCGGTCGCGCACCTCACGGCCGTCGATCACTCCGTCGCCCAGCTCCGTAACATCATCGGCCAGTACGCGGACGCCGGAATCCGCAACATCCTGGCCGTACGCGGCGACCCGCCCGGCGACCCGATGGGCGAGTGGGTCAAGCACCCGGAAGGCGTCATGTACGCCGCCGACCTGGTCCGGCTGATCAAGGAGTCCGGCGACTTCTGCGTCGGCGTCGCGGCCTTCCCCGAGATGCACCCGCGCTCGGACAACTGGGAGAGTGACATCCGGCACTTCACCGACAAGTGCCGGGCCGGCGCCGACTACGCGATCACCCAGATGTTCTTCGACCCGGAGGACTATCTGCGGATGCGCGAGCGGGTCGTGGCCGCAGGCTGCGACACCCCGGTCATTCCGGAAGTCATGCCGATCACCAATGTGCGGCAGTTGGACCGATTCGCCCAGCTCAGCAACGCACACTTCCCGTCCGGCCTGAAAGAACGCATCCACGCCGTCAAGGACGACCCAGCCGCTGTACGCTCCATTGGCATCGAGTTCGCTACGGAGTTCTGCGCGAAGCTGCTCTCCGAGGATGTTCCCGGGCTGCACTTCATCACGCTGAACAACTCCACCGCGACCCTCGAAATCTACGAGAATCTCGGACTGCACAAGCAGTCCTGACCGGCACATCCGCCCCCCGCACGGGGCGGTGGCCGCAGAGAGGGGCGTACATGGGCTGGACGGTCCTCTATGTCGGGTTCGGATTCGTCGCGCTGTGGCTGCTGGGCGAAGTACTCCTCCAGTACAAGGCCAGGCTCCGCTGGCGTCTGCTCGCCTTCGCCGGATTCCTCGGCGTGGTCGTGGGCGTGCTGCTGCACTCCGTGCCGGTGATCGTGGTCGGGGCCATCGCGTTCGCCGTCGGCCAGTTGTACGTCACGCTCTCCTTCCGGCGCGGCTTCTCGACCGGCTGGGCCATAAAGGGCGCACCCCGGGAGAACAAGCGGCGCAGGGCGCGCGGCGGTAGCGGGGCGAAGGACCCGGTACTCGAAGTCTCGGACCTGGAGTACGAGCAGCAGCCCGGGCAGGAGCAGCCGGACGGCCAGGACCAGTTGGGCGGCGCACAGCAGGGCGGCCACGACGCCTTCCCGCAGCATGGCGACGGCCACGAACACGACGGCTACGAGCAGCCCGCGTACGGCGGCAGCGGCTACGGGACGGACGACGGATCCGGCTACGGCGGATCCGCCTACCCGCCGCACACCGCGGACCCCGGCGCCTTCCCGGAGCCGCAGGCACCCGAGCCCATGGCCGCCGGTGTCTACGCCCCGGAGCCCATGCCCGACGACACCGGCCAGTACGGCATATACAGCGACACGGTGTACGGAACCGCAGCGCAGTACGGCTCCGGCTACGACCGCAACAGCCAGTCGTACGACGGCCAGTACGGCTACGGCGGTGAGCAGCAGCAGTATCCCGCCTACTCGGACCCGTACATCGGCGCGGGCCAGTACGGAGCCTCCTACGGAGGCCAGCAGCAGTACACCGATCCGTACGCCAACGACACCCCGCCCGGCGGGGTCTGGGTCCCGCAGCAGCGCGACACCGAACCGGCGTACGGCGCCCCGCACACCCCGCCGTACGAGGAGTACACCGAGCACCCCGAGCACTCGGGTCAGCAGCCGTACCCGAACGGCCACAACGGCTACAACGAGCAGCAGCGGTACTGAGAGCCGACGGCGCCACCGGGGCGCTCCGCACCGGGCGCGGGACGCTGTGACCCCGGGGCGGGCGGCTCCGGTGCCGCGTCCGCCAGGTGCTCACTGCGAGCCGCGGAACCCCTCGCCCTCGACGATCAGCCCGGCGGCCAGCGCCCCGGACATTCCGGCGTGGGCGAGCCCGCCGCCGGGGTGCGACCAGCCGCCCGCCAGATAGAGACCGGGCAGCGGCGACCGGTTCGGGGTGGGCAGCAGCTGCCCGCGCGCACCGGCCAGGGCCGGCCCCGGCACCTTGGGCGAACCGGTTTCCCGGAGCGTGTCGGCGGGGGTCCGTACCTCGCGCCACAGCACGCGCTCGCGCAGCCCGGGCACGGCCGTCTCCGCGGCGGCCACCACCCGGTCGGCGAACGCCGCCGCGTGTTCGCCGGTGGCCCACTCCTCCGCTCCGCCGACGGTCCCTTCGATCACCGGGACCGTGACCGTCAGCGTGAGGGCCTCGTGGCCCGGGCCCGGGACCAGCGCCGGATCGTCCGGGCGCAGCACCGTCACCATCGGCAGGGCGCTCTCCGCCCGGTGCACCACGGTGCGGTGGACGGCGCCCGCTTCCCGGTCCCCGCGCAGCGCGAGGCAGACCACGAACCGGCCGGTCCGCATGTCCGTCTCCCGGTGCGGCCGCCGGTGGGCCGACGGCAACGGGGCGCCCGCGACCACGTGGTCGGCATCGACGCCGCGTCCGTCGGCCAGCCGCAGACCACAGGCCCGGCCGTCCTCCTCGCGTACATCCGTGACCTCGGCCGAGAACACGAACTCGACCTTCCGCGCCAGGCACCGCTCGTACACCGCGTCCGCCAGCGCCCGCATCCCCCCGCGTACGTACCAGTTGCCGAAGGTCTGCTCCATGTACGGCAGGACGGCCGCCGACGCCGGCGCGGTCAGCGGATCGAAACCGTAGGACAGCGCATAGCTCGCCAGCAGGGCCGCCAGCCTCGGATCCCGCAGCTCCCTGCTGCCGATCTCGCCGAGCGTGGACGTGTTGCGCCGCAGCAGCCCGGTCCTGAGCGCCGGGTACGGATCGTGGCCGAGCGGGGCGGGATCGACGGGCTGCGGCTCTTCGAGGAGCGGGCGCCTGGTCCTGTCCCAGGTCTCCCGCGCCCGGTCGAGGAACGCGCCCCAGCGGGCGCCCGCGCCGTCGCCCAGCGCCGCGTCCAGGGCCGCGACGGCCCCGGCGCGTGAGGCGTTCGGCAGCAGGACATCGGTCCCGTCGGCGAAGAGATGGCGGGACGCCGGGTCCACCTGTACGAGTCCGACGCACTGCTCCAGCGGTTCACGGCCGGTCTTCACGAACAAGTCCCGGTAGACAGCGGGCAGTTGGAGCAGTCCGGGTCCGGTGTCGAAGGCGAAGCCGTCGCGTGCGAAGCGGCCCACCGCCCCGCCGTGGGTCGCCGTACGTTCGTACACCGTCACCCGGTGGCCTGCCACAGCCAGCCGGGCGGCAGCCGCCATGGCGCCCATCCCGGCGCCGATCACCGCAATCCGTGCCATGGCAGGAACTTTATCGGTGCCCCTGTGCGCCCCCGGTGGGGCGCCGCACACACGTCTGAGTATCCGTACCTAGAGGCAGAGATGAGTAATTACGCGGATGGGTCCCCACCTGCGAAGACGGCAGAGTGTGGGACACGGAAGGGGCGCGGCGCCGGCACTGCCGACACGGGGCGGCGGAACGGCGCGGCTCCCCCGACGAGTACGGAATGTACGGGGGAGTACAGCGGGGGAGTACGGGGGAAGCGCCGCCCGTCCCAGCCAGGGAGACCTGGCTGGGACGGGCGGCGCTCTTTCTGTGTGAAGTCCCAGGTCAGAGCCGATTGTCAGTGGTAGCCCGCACGATGGGCACAGACGGCCACAGTGCCGTCACACGACGACAGGAGGTTCCGTCATGGCCAGCTCGAACGCCGCACCAGCGCACCGGCACCGTGTCACCGCCCCTGCCCCTTCCCTTGTCCCCGCACCCTCACTCGCCGCTTCGCCCGGCCCGTCCCGTTCCGCCGGGCCCGCGTCACCGGCTCTCTTCACGCCCGCGTCGCAGGCCCCGCCCGCCGTCCCTCCGCAGGCCGGCCCCGCGAGCGACATCCACCCGGTCGCGCGCCGCACGACGGCGCCCGCCGCCGCCCTCGACCTGCTGGCCCAGGCCCGCGCAGGGCTGGACGAGGCCGCCGGGCTCGAAGCGCCCAACGAGCGGTACGCGACGGCCCACCTCGCTGCCCTGCGCACCGCCGCCGCGGTCCTCGCCTCGCGGGCCAGGCCCGAGGACGTCCCGCGCCGGAGAGCGGGCGGCGCCCGCCGCCGGAACGCCATCCGTACGGCCTGGGAGCTGCTGCCGGAGCTCGCACCCGAGCTGACCGAGTGGAGCGCGCTCTTCGCCTCCGGAGCCGGCCGCAGGGCCAGGGCCGAGGCAGGCATACCCGGCGCGGCGGGCAGCCGTGACGCCGACGATCTGCTGCGCGACGCGGCCATGTTCCTGCGCCTGGTCGAGCGGCTGCTGGCCCTCCAGCCGGTGCTGCCGCAGCCCGGGGACGAGCGCCCCCACGCGGGGTGACCAGGGGGACCTTCCCAAGGCAATAGGGTGGGAGTCAGTCTTTGCTGTCTACGGCCCGCCGTCCGCGGCGGCACCGCGCCGAGGAGTCAACCGCCGTGTCGGACCAGCCGCGCCCCCGCGCCTCCCTTCGTACCGCCGTGGTGTGGGACGTACTCAAGGACGCCCTCGACCGCCGGGCCGAATCGACCGGCCGGTCGACCCTGGACGTGCTGGACACCGGCGGCGGCACCGGCAACTTCGCGGTGCCCGTCGCCCTCCTCGGCCACCGGGTCACTGTGGTCGACCCCAGCCCCAACGCGCTCTTCGGCCTGGAGCGCCGGGCGGCCGAGGCCGGGGTCGCGGACCGGGTGCGCGGGGTGCAGGGCGATGTGCTCGGCCTGTTCGACGTGGTGGAGCGCGGCGGTTACGACGCGGTGCTCTGCCACGGCGTCCTCGAATACGTGGAGGACCCGGCCGAGGGCATCAGGAACGCGGTGGACGCGCTCCGCCCGTCCGGCGCGCTCAGCCTGCTCGCCGCCGGGCTCGGCGGCGCCGTCCTGGCCAGGGCGCTGGCCGGGCACTTCAGCGAAGCCAGGCAGGCGCTGTCGGACCCGGCGGGACGCTGGGGCGACGGCGACCCGGTGCCCCGGCGCTTCACCGCGGAACAGCTCACCGGACTGGTCACCACCGCCGGTGTGGAGGTCGGCGCGGTGCACGGGGTCCGGGTCTTCGCCGACCTCGTTCCCGGGGTCCTGGTCGACACCGAGCCGGGCGCCCTGGAGGCCCTGCTGAAGCTGGAGGCGGCCGCAGCGGAGCTGCCCGCCTTCCACTCGGTCGCCACTCAGCTGCACGTTCTGGGCGAGAAGCAGGGCTGATCAGCAGTGCAGTCACGCACGTACTGGCACACAGGCCCCCCATACGGGGGCTAGTCCCCGTATGATCGGGGTAACCATCCGGCATGACGGTCCGGCCGTCGGGGAATGCACGCCCCGGCAGCTGTGCCTGCATGGCGGCCCGGATGGTGAATTGGCGTAGAGGGCGGGTTTCACGGGGGCGAATCCCTGCCTATTCTGGAAGGGCCGCATCACGGTCGTACCCCGCGACCGACGAGTAGGAGGACTCCGTGCCGCTCTCGGAGCACGAGCAGCGCATGCTCGAGCAGATGGAGCGAGCGCTGTACGCCGAAGATCCCAAGTTCGCGACAGCGCTTGAGGGAAGCGGGCTGCGTACGTACACCCGTCGCCGGGTGTACCAGGCGATCGCTGGCTTTCTGGTGGGTATCGCCCTCCTCATGGCAGGAATGGTCGCTCAGCAGATCTGGATCAGTGTGGTGGGGTTCCTCGTCATGCTCGGCTGTGCTGTGCTCGCGGTCACCGGATGGCGCAAGGCGCCCAAGCCCGGTGAACAGCAACAGGCCGGAGCCGCGGCCCCGGGCCGGCAGGCCAGGAGACATCGTTCGGTGATGAACCGCATCGAGGAGCGGTGGCAGCGCCGCCGTGACGAACAGGGCCACTGACCCGAACTGTCACCTGTGAATCAGCAACTGAGGGGCGACCGCCCGGAAGCGGTCGCCCCTCAGTCATGACATAGGGCAGCCATGACATATGCCAGTCGGGACGTTCGCCAGTCGGACCTGCCGGTCAAGCCCATGCATGCCGGTCATGCGCATGCACATACGTGGCATACGCCAGTTGTCGGCATATGCCCGTGGTGCTGGTGCTGGTGCTGGTGCTGGTGCTGCGGGCGCGGCAGGCCCCGGTTCGCCCCCCCCCGGCGCGTGGCTCAGCCGCGCTGCCGGGAGGGCCGCAGATGCGCCAGCCAGCGGTCAAGCCCCGCACGGCGGCGGCCCCAGCGGTCCGCCGCACGTTCCCGGCGCCGGGAGATCTCCCACACCACCCGTACGGACGAGGGCGGCGCCAGCACCGCACGGACCCGTGCCACCCGGCCCGCACCGGTCCGCAACGCGGCCCGGACCAGCAGGACGTCGTCGGTGAGACCGCTCACCTCACCGGCGCGGGGCGCGTACAGCACCTGCTCCACCGCGTGCGCGGCCCGGTGCACCGCATCGGCCGCCGGACCCGCAAGACCACCGGTCCGTACGATCCGGTCGGCCGACTTGCGCGGGGTCAGCGAGTCATCGGGCTGGACCCCGTAGTCCCACGCCGAATCGGTGATCTCCCGCCAGGCCGACAGCGTCCGCTCCGCTGCCGGTGCTCCGGCGGACCCGGGCGCGCGCCCGCCGGATCCCAGCCGCCGGGCCCGTGCCCTGGTACGCCAGAGCATCGGCAGCAGGAGCAGCAGGGCCACGAGCAGCACAGCCACCCCCAGGCCCACCGCCGTGCCCAGGCCGGTACCCCGGCCGGCCGGCGGCACTCCGCCGCCCTGCGCCGCTGCCCCGCACCCGCTGAGCTTGCGCAGCTGCGGCGGGCAGGCGGACGTCGCGGACGGGGTCGCATCCGGAGCGGGCGATGACGTGGACTCCGGCTGCGCCGGAGAGGCCGGACCGTCGGACGAGGTGTCCGGCTGGGTGTAGGAGGGCACGGAACCACGGGTGGGCGTCGGTTCGAAGCGCGTCCAGCCCACCCCTTCGAAGTACAGCTCGGGCCAGGCGTGCGCGTCGCGCAGCCCGACCGACATCGTGCCGTCCGGCTGTGCGGTGCCCGGAGTGAAGCCCACCGCGACCCTGGCCGGGATGTGCAGCGTCCTGGCCATCGCCGCCATCGTGAAGGCGAAATGGACGCAGAAGCCCTGCTTCTGCTTCAGGAAACGCACGATGGCGTCGGTACCGGTGCCCGACTGCACCTGAGTGTCATAGGTGAAGCCGCCCTCCGACGCGAACCAGTCCTGCAGTTTGACCGCACGCTGGTAGTCGTTCGTGGCGCCCTTCGTCACCTGGTCCGCCGTGGACTTCACCACGCCGGGCAGCGAGCCCGGCACCTCCGTGTACTCCCGCAGCAGGGCGGCGGGCGGCGGCGGGGCCGAGGACAGCTGCGCCGGCGTCGGCTGGACGACGAGGCTGTCCACGCCGTACTGCACACCGCGGGTGGTCTGCCCGCGGTCGCCGACGAGCGTCCGCCCGGTCGGCTCGAAGCGCCAGCGGCCCTTGATGGCCACCTTCGTCGCCGGATAGGGGAGCGGCAGCCAGTTCTGGGCGTACCAGCCGGCCGCCGAGATATTGGTCCTGACCTCGGTGGTGCCCACATCGGAGCCGAGCCCCTCCGGCCTCGGCAGTTGCTTCGGAACATCCTCGATCCGGCGCTCCGACGACTTCCACGCGGTGCCGTCGAACCGGTCGAGCGAGACGATCCGCAGATACATCCCGTCGGTGTCGGACGCGTTGGTGCGGTAGCGCAGCACCTCGCGGTCGTCGGACTGGGTGAGGCTGTTCTGGAGCGAGACCAGCGGGTTGACCGCGGAGATGGTCCCGCCGCCGCTCCCGGGGCCGGTGCCCCGGCCCGCGCCGCCGAGCAGCCCGGTGTCCATCGCGGGCAGCGCGGCCGGGATCACCAGGGCGAACCCCAGCGCGGCCACCCCGATGCGCCGCCCCGTGCGGACCGGCGCCGACGGGCCGCCCGTACCGCTCGCGGAACCGGCTCCTCCGCGCTCGCGCGACGAGCCGCCGAATACCCGTCCCCACTGGGAGAGCCGCTCCTTGCTCTCGGCCAGCAGGAGCAGCAGATAGCCGGACGCGGCCAGTACGAACCACAGCCAGGCCGCACTGCTCTGCGAGATGCCGGCCGCCACCGAGTACAGCGCGAGCAGCGGCAGTCCGGCCGGCGCGGCACTGCGGAACGTCACCGCCAGCGCGTCCACCAGCAGCCCGACAAGCAGTACCCCGCCGAACAGCATCAGCCGGATACTCGCGGTCGTCGGCGCCGGTATCGAGTACTGCCCTATGTCGTCGGCGCCCGCCCGCAGCATCGCGCCGAAATGCTCCACGGCCTCCGGGCCCGGCACGATGCCGCCGAGCGCCTGGCCGCGCGCGAAGACCACCGTCAGTATCAGCAGCGCGGTCACGGCCTGCGCCGCCACGGTCAGCGGCCGGGCCAGCGGAACCCGCCGCGCCAGCACACCCACGCCGCTCTGTACGGCGAGCAGCAGCGCGGCCTCAATGATCCAGGTGACCGGCTGGACCAGCGGCAGCAGCGCGCACGCGGCCAGCATCGTGGCCACGTAGGCGCACAGCGCCAGCCTCGCCCGCCCGCTCATGACCGTCCCCCTGTGCCTGTGCCAGTACTCGTCGCTGCTGTGCCGCCACCCGTCGCCGCCGTGCCCCCGTACCAGGATGCCGGGTCCGAACTGCCGCGCTGCTGCCCCGCCTGCTGCCACAGCTCGGGGAGCGCCGCCCCGGGCCCGACCTCCAGCGCGGTCCAGCCCGCGTCCCGCAGCAGCCGCAGCGTCCGGGTGTCATGCTCCGCCGCCTCGCCGTGCACCCAGGCGTCGCTGTTCAGTACGAAGGCGACAGCGGCCCCGCTGCGCTGCCGCATCCGGGCCGCGACCGCGGCCTGCTCCTCGTCCAGACTGCCGAAGAAGGCGACCAGGAGTCCTTCGTTCCCGCCGCGCAGTACGTCGTACGGGCGGGAGAGGCCGGTCCCGTCGGAGTGTCCGACGACGGCGAGCGTGTCCATCATCAGCCCGGCCGAGTCGGCGGACTCCTGGGTGGCCCCGGCGAACCCTCCTGAGCCCTCGCCCGGCACTGAGCTGCCCGTATCCGTCAGCAGCCGTACCGAGAAACCCCGTTCGAGTACGTGCACCAGCGCCGACGCCGCCCCCGACACGGCCCACTCGAAGGCCGAGTCCGGCCCCGCGCCCTGATAGGCGGTACGGCGGGTGTCGAGCAGCACCGTGCAGCGGGCCCGCTGCGGCTGCTCCTCGCGGCGCACCATCAGCTCGCCGTAGCGGGCGGTGGAGCGCCAGTGCACCCGGCGCAGATCGTCGCCGTGCCGGTAGCCGCGCGGGATCACGTCGTCCTCGCCGGCCAGCGCGAGCGAGCGCTGTCTGCCGTCCCCGTACCCGGCCGCCTCACCGGTCAGCCGGACCGGCGGCAGCCGCTCGGTCCTGGGAATCACGGTCAGAGTGTCGTGCGCGCTGAACGACCTGGTCAGCTCGCACATCCCGAACGGGTCGGTGAGCCGCAGCTGGAGCGGGCCCAGCGGATACCGCCCGCGCAGATCGGAGCGGACCCGGTACGACACCTCGCGCCGCCCGCCCGCCTCCACCCGGTCCAGGACGAAACGGGGCCGCGGCCCCAGCACGTACGGCACCCGGTCCTGGAGCATCAGCAGCCCGGTGGGCAGCCGCGAGACGTTGTCCATCCGCAGATGGACCCGGGCCTCGGACCCGGCCGGCACCCGGGCGGGGGAGAGCCGCCTGCTGGCCGCGACGCGGTAGCGGGTACGGAACAGCACGGCCACGCACACCAGCGGCAGCACGGCGAGCAGCAGTCCCACCCGCAGCAGATCGCTCTGGCCCAGGACGTACGCGCAGACCGCCGCGGCGACACCCGCCGCGATGAACGAGCGGCCCCGCGTGGTCAGCCCCGACAGCGCGGTCCGCAGCCCGCCCCTGTCCTCGTCGGCGGCGGCCGGAGCACCCCCGACGGCCATCACAGCCGCCGGGCGCCGGGCTGCTGGTTGTTGTACGCGGGGACGGGAGTCCGCTGGAGGATCTCCAGGACGACCTGCTCCGCGGTACGGCGGTTCAACTGCGCCTGGGCCGTGGGCAGCAGCCGGTGCGCGAGCACCGCGACGGCCAGCGCCTGGACGTCGTCGGGCAGCGCGTACTCCCGTCCGCTCAGCGCGGCCGACGCCTTGGCCGCCCGCAGCAGATGCAGGGTGGCGCGCGGTGAGGCGCCGAGTCGGAGGTCCGGATGGCTGCGGGTGGCCGTCACCAGCTGCACCGCGTACCTGCGCACGGCGTCGGCGACGTGCACCGCGCGCACCGCGTCGATGAGTTTCAGGACCTCGTGGGCGTGCGCCACCGGCTGGAGGTCGTCGAGCGGTGAGACACCGCCGTGCACGTCGAGCATCCGGAGCTCGGCCTCGGGGCTGGGATAGCCGATGGAGACCCGCGCCATGAACCGGTCGCGCTGCGCCTCGGGGAGCGGGTAGGTGCCCTCCATCTCCACCGGGTTCTGCGTGGCCACCACCATGAACGGGCCGGGCAGCTCGTACGTCCTCCCGTCGATGGTGACCTGGCGCTCCTCCATCGATTCGAGCAGCGCCGACTGGGTCTTCGGCGAGGCGCGGTTGATCTCGTCGCCGATCACGATCTGCGCGAAGATCGCACCGGGCTTGAACTCGAATTCGCGCCGCTGCTGGTCGAAGATCGAGACACCGGTGATGTCCGAAGGCAGCAGGTCGGGCGTGAACTGGATACGCCGTACCGAGCAGTCGATGCTGCGGGCCAGCGCCTTGGCCAGCATGGTCTTGCCGACGCCCGGCACATCCTCGATGAGGAGATGCCCCTCGGCGAGCAGCACGGTCAGCGAAAGCCGTACGACCTCGGGCTTGCCCTCGATCACACCCTCCACCGACCCGCGGATACGCTCCGCCGTGGTCGTCAGATCAGTGAGGCTCGCTCGATCGTCATAGGTCGTCACCCGGCCCTCCTCGGCCCTACTCCCGCGCTCCTGAGAAGCAGGGGATACCCCATCCACGGGCCGGGGCACTGCGTACGGCCCGGCCCAACCCCGAACAGCAGACGCCCCGCCCGGAGGGATCCGGACGAGGTGCCGCCCCCGCATTGTTGTTGCCGTTACCGCTTCGTGTCACTTGCCTGTGGACAAGTGGGAGGGATATGTCGCAGGTTGCCGTGATTTCGTCCTGCTCCGAGGGTGCGAACGGCAGCCCTGGAGTTCACGCCTGAGGGTTCGGACCGGCCGGGTCGATCTCCCGCAGGAGCCCCGCCCGTACGTCGAAGACGAAGCCCCGGACATCGTCGGTGTGCAGCAGGAACGGTGAGGTCCGCACCCGCTGCATCGACTGGCGTACGTCCTGGTCGACATCGCGGAAGGACTCCACGGCCCAGGCCGGACGCTGACCCACCTCTTCCTCCAGCTCGATCCGGAAGTCCTCGGTGAGGCTCTCCAGACCGCAGCTGGTGTGGTGGATCAGAATCACGCTCCGGGTGCCCAGGGCACGCTGGCTGATGGTCAGGGACCGGATGACGTCGTCGGTGACCACACCGCCCGCGTTACGGATCGTGTGGCAGTCACCGAGATCGAGCCCGAGGGCCTTGTGCAGGTCGAGCCTCGCGTCCATGCACGCGACCACGGCCACCTGGAGTACGGGGCGGGCGTCCATGCCGGGGTCCTCGAACGCCTCGGCGTACGTGCGGTTGGACTCGACGAGCCGGTCGGTCACCGTTCCGCCGTCACGTACGGCCAGGTGCGGGCGGGGCGGGGTGGGCTCTGCGGGAGAGTGCGCAGCAGTCGGCATGTGTACGACGGTAGCCGCCGTTGATCGGACGGTCCTGCCAAGGGGTCGGAAAAAGAGTGTCAACACGGGCGGCTGTGACCTAATCCACAGCAGCTGCAGCCAGTACACCGTCCGGGTGAAAACCGGCGTCCGCGGCGCGCTGGGCGGTTGATTGACCGGGGGGACGAGTGGACTAAAGTGGCGCGAAGTGGGAGGCGTGAGCGTCGTCACGTGCTGCACGGGCGCACTCCTCACGGTCACTCACCGCAGACCTGTCCGACCGCAGACACATCTGCTTGACGGACACATCCCGCACATCCGCGCATGCGCGGCGTACGTACGGCCCGGCCCTCTCCCGTTCGCCGGCCGGCCGACGCCCTTCCCGGCGCCGGCGGGCCGTCCCCTTCCGAGCGGGCGGGGACCCGGCAGTACGTCCGGCCGCGCCGAACCTGAGAGGGCGCATGAGCCAGTCCCGACATGTCCCGGTGATGCTCCAGCGATGCCTGGACCTGTTGGCCCCGGCGCTCGCCCAGCCGGGTGCGGTCGTCGTCGACTGCACCCTCGGCCTCGGCGGCCACAGCGAGGCGCTGCTCTCGACCTTCCCGGCGGCCCGGCTGATCGCACTCGACCGCGACAAGGAAGCCCTGCGGCTCTCCGGCGAGCGGCTCGCGCCGTTCGGCGACCGGGCCACCCTGGTGCACGCCGTCTACGACGAACTGCCCGAGGTCCTGGACCGGCTAAACGTCCCGCGCGTGCAGGGAATCCTCTTCGACCTCGGCGTGTCGTCGATGCAACTGGACGAGGCGGACCGCGGTTTCGCCTACGCCCAGGACGCACCGCTCGACATGCGGATGGACCAGACGACCGGCATGGGCGCGGCCGAGGTGCTCAACACCTACCCGCCCGGCGAGCTGGTCCGCATCCTGCGCGCGTACGGCGAGGAGAAGCAGGCCAAGCGGATCGTCTCCGCTGTCGTACGGGAGCGGGAGAGGGAACCGTTCACCAACAGCGCCCGGCTGGTCGAGCTGATCCGCGATTCGCTGCCGCAGGCCGCCAAGCGCACCGGTGGCAACCCCGCCAAGCGCACCTTCCAGGCCCTGCGCATCGAGGTCAACGGCGAACTCACCGTGCTGGAGCGGGCTGTCCCGGCCGCTGTGAAGACCCTCGCCGTGGGCGGGCGCATCGCCGTCCTCTCGTACCACTCGCTTGAGGACCGGCTGGTCAAACAGGTCTTCGCGGCAGGCGCGGCCAACACGGCACCGGCCGGCCTGCCGGTGGTGCCCGAGCGCTACCAGCCGCGGCTCAAACTCCTCACCCGCGGTGCGGAACTCCCTGCGGAGGAGGAGGTCGCGGACAACCGGCGCGCGGCGCCCGCCCGGCTGCGGGGTGCGCAGCGCATCCGCGAGGAGGCTCTGTGAGCAAGCCGCCCCGACAGCTGAAGGGCCGTGCCGCGCGGCTCGCCGCGCTGCTGCCCGCCGGGCCCGGCAGAGCGGCCCGGATGCCCTTCGTACTGCTGGTCGTCGTGCTGCTCGGCGGCGGTCTGATCACGCTCCTGCTGCTCAACTCGGCGCTGAACGCAGGTTCCTTCAAGCTCAGCAAGGACCAGAAGCAGATCACCGAGCTGACCGACGAGGAACAGGCGCTGCAGCGGGACGTCGACGACCGCTCCGCACCCGGCGCGCTGGAGAAGCGGGCCCGCGAACTCGGCATGGTGCCGGGCGGCGGCCCCGCCTTCCTCGACCCGGACGGCAAGGTCCTGGGCCAGGCCGCCGAATCCACGGCGCAGCCCGCACCGCCGCCGCCCCCGGCCACGCCCAAGCCGTCCGCCACCCCATCGGCACCGGCCACGACCCCCACGGGCGGCGCGCCCTCCGTGCCATCCGCTTCGGCGGGTACGACAGCAGCGCCGACCCATACCCCCGGCAGGTGACGCAGTGCCGTCCAAGGAACCCCCGCGCCGCCGCGTACCGGCCCCCGCGCGTCCTGCGCGGCCCGCCGCACGGAGAAGCGCGCGCCCGGCGCAGCGCCGCCCGCGCCCGGGGCGCCAGGCCCGCACGCTGCGGCTCGGCAGCCCGCGCCCCCGGCTGCGGCTCGTCAGCCTCGCCCTGGCCCTCGTGATGGCGGTCTTCGTCGTACGGCTGCTCCAGGTCCAGGCCATCGACGCGAGCGCCTACACGGCCAAGGCGGACAAGAACCGTTATCTGAGCCACACGCTGACCGCGGAGCGCGGGGAGATCACCGACCGCAGCGGTGTGGCCCTGGCCGCAAGCGTCGACGCGTACGACATCACGGCCGACCCCACGATGTTCAGCCGGGCCCAGAGCCACGCGACCGACGCCCCCGAGCAGGCGGGCGCGCTGCTCGCACCGATCCTCGGCGAGGACGCCGAGGCGATCGCGCGGAAACTCAGGACGCCCGACACCCGTTACGTACTGCTGGCGAGCCGGCAGACCCCGCAGGTCTGGAACCAGATCAAGGACCTGAAGAACGTCTTCGCGCAGAAGGCGTCCGCGGACAAGGCCAAGGGCGGCAAGGGCGCGAACGTGATGGCCGGGGTCTTCCAGGAGCCGAGCACCAAACGCGTGTACCCGAACGGCGATCTCGCCGCCGGGGTGCTCGGCTGGGTCAACTCGGCAGGCCAGGGCGCAGGCGGCCTGGAGTCCTCGCTGAACAAGGAACTGGCGGGCAAGAACGGCAAGATCACGTATGCCCAGTCGGGCGGCCGTACGGTGCCGACCGCCGGGGCCAGCGAGAAGCCGGCCGTCCCGGGCTCGGATGTCGAACTGACCCTGGACCGCGACATCCAGTGGGCCGCCCAGAGCGCGATCGCAGCCCAGGTGAAGGAGTCCAAGGCCGACCGCGGCTATGTGGTGGTGCAGGACACCGGAACCGGTCAGGTCCTCGCCATGGCCGACGCGCCCGGCTTCGACCCCAACGACCTGACCCACGCCGACCCCTCCGCACTGGGCAACGCCGCGGTCCAGGACACCTTCGAACCGGGCTCCACCAGCAAGGTCATGTCCATGGCCGCCATCATCCAGCAGGGGGTGGCCACCCCGACGACCCATGTGACCGTCCCCAACCGGCTGCACCGCGGGGACCGGCTCTTCAAGGACGACGTCGACCACGACACCTGGTCGCTGACGCTCAACGGCGTACTGGCCAAGTCCAGCAACATCGGCACCATCGAGGCCGCGGGCCAGCTCGGCAGGACACAGCCCGAGGCCAACAGGGTCCTCTACTCCTATCTGCGCAAGTTCGGCATCGGGAGCCCCACCGGGATCGGTTTCCCGGGCGAGACGTCGGGGATCCTGGCCAAGCCGCAGGACTGGTCGACGTCCCAGCAGTACACGATCCCGTTCGGACAGGGACTGTCGCTCAGCGCGCTGCAGGCGGCCTCCGTGTACTCCACGATCGCCAACGGCGGTGTACGCGTGCAGCCCTCGCTGATCAGTGGCACCAAGGGCCCCGACGGCCGTTTCACCCCGTCGCCGGCCCCGGAGAAGAGCCGGGTCGTGAGCGAGCAGACGGCGAAGACGGTCTCCCGGATGCTGGAGTCGGTCGTCAGCGACGTGGAGGGCACCGGCGTCTCCGCCCGTATCCCCGGCTACCGGGTCGCGGGCAAGACGGGAACGGCCAACCGGGTGGACCCGAAGACGGGCCGCTACAGCGGATACACCGCCTCCTTCGCGGGCTTCGCCCCCGCCGACAAGCCCCGGGTCACCGTCTACTGCGCCATCCAGAACCCCACCAGCGGAAGCCACTTCGGCGGCTCGACCTGCGGCCCCGTCTACAAGAAAGTGATGGAGTTCGCCCTCAAGACCCTCCAGACCCCGCCGACCGGCCAGAAGGCCGACCCGTTGCCGGTCACCTTCGGCCCTCACCAGTGACTCAGGAACCCTCAGTGACGACCATCACCCCGGAGCCGGGGAACCGGAACACCGCCGGACCCTCACTTCGCGGGGAGCCCGGTGCGCCCGGTACGCTCACCGCCGTGCCACACGCTGATCAGTACCAAATCGCCCAGAAAGACCTTTCTGTGACCTATCCGGGAGCACCCCGTCCGGCCGAGGTCCGACCGACCCCTCTGGGGGATCTGGCAGGACGACTGGGCATCGCGTCACCTGGCGCCGCCGAGGTCACCGGCATCACCCACGACTCACGGGCGGTTCGTCCCGGGGATCTGTACGCGGCGCTCCCCGGCGCCCGGCTGCACGGCGCCGACTTCGTCGAGCAGGCGGCAGGACTGGGAGCCGCCGCGGTGCTCACGGACCCCACGGGTACCGAACGAGCCGAGGTCACCGGGCTCCCCGTGCTGACCGTCCCCGACCCGCGGGCCGTCATGGGCCAGCTGGCCGCCGACATCTACGGCCACCCCGGCCACGACCTCCTCCAGATCGGCATCACGGGCACATCGGGCAAGACCACCACCGCCTATCTGGTCGAGGGCGGCATCCGGGCGGCGGGGCATCTCAGCGGCCTCATCGGCACGGTCGAGATGCGGATCGGCGACGAGCGCATCAAGTCCGAGCGCACCACCCCCGAAGCCACCGACCTCCAGGCGCTGTTCGCGGTCATGCGCGAGCGCGGGGTCGACACGGTCGCCATGGAGGTCTCCAGCCACGCGCTGGTGCTCGGCCGGGTCGACGCCTGCGTCTTCGACGTCGCGGTCTTCAACAACCTCAGCCCGGAGCACATGGAGTTCCACTCCGGCATGGAGGACTACTTCCAGGCCAAGGCGCAGCTGTTCACCCCGCTGCGCAGCAAGGTCGGCGTCGTCAACTACGACGACGAGTACGGCCGCAGGCTCGTCGACGAGGCGACCGTCCCCATCGTCACCTTCTCCGCCGAGGGGCATCCGGACGCCGACTGGCGGGCCGAGGACGTCGAAGTCGCCCTGTTCACCAGCACCTTCACCGCTGTCGGCCCGAAGGGGCAGCGCATCGCCGCCACCTCGCCGCTGGCCGGCCCCTTCAACGTGGCCAACACCCTCGCCGCCATCGTCACCCTCGCCGTCGCGGGCACCGACCCGCAGACCGCGGCCGACGGCATCGCGGCCGTCCCCGGGGTGCCGGGCAGGCTGGAGCGGGTGGACGCCGGGCAGCCGTATCTCGCCGTTGTCGACTACGCGCACAAGACGGACGCCGTCGAGTCGGTGCTGCGCGCCCTGCGCAAGGTCACCGAGGGCCGCCTGCACATCGTGCTCGGCTGCGGCGGCGACCGCGACCAGACCAAACGCGGCCCGATGGGCGCGGCGGCCGCCCGTCTCGCCGACACCGCCGTACTGACCTCCGACAACCCGCGCGGCGAGGACCCCCTCGCGATCCTCGCCGCGATGATCGCCGGCGCCGCTGAGGTCCCGGTGCACGAGCGCGGCGACGTGCTGATCGACTCCGACCGTGCGGCGGCCATCGCCGCGGCCGTGGCCCGCGCCCGCCCCGGGGACACCGTGCTGGTCGCAGGCAAGGGCCATGAGCAGGGCCAGGACATCGCCGGAGTGGTACGCCCCTTCGACGACCGACAGGTCCTCCGCGCAGCAATCGAGCGCGCAGCAATCGAGAACAACAGTCAGGGATGACCAAGTGATCGCCCTTTCCCTCACCGAGATCGCCGACATCATCGGCGGGCAGCCGCACGACATACCGGATCCGTCCATCCTGGTCACCGGTCCTGTCGTCACGGACTCCCGCGCGGTGCGGCCCGGCAGTCTGTTCGTCGCGTTCGCCGGTGAGCGCGTCGACGGCCACGACTACGCGCAGAGCGCCGTCGAAGCGGGAGCGGTTGCCGTACTGGCGACCCGGCCCGTCGGCGTACCGGCCATCGTGGTGTCCGACGTGACCGCCGCGCTCGGGCGGCTCGCGCGTACCGTCGTGGAGCGCCTGGGTACCGAAGTCGTCGCACTCACCGGTTCCGCCGGCAAGACGTCGACCAAGGACCTGATCGCCCAGCTCCTGGAGCGCAAGGGCCCGACGGTCTACCCGGAAGGCAATCTGAACAACGAGATCGGCCTGCCGCTCACCGCGCTGCGGGCCGACGCGAACACCCGTTATCTGGTCCTCGAAATGGGTGCGCGCTACATCGGCGACATCCGCTACCTCACCGGCCTGGTGCCGCCGAAGACCGGTCTCGTCCTCAACGTCGGGACCGCGCACATCGGGGAGTTCGGCGGCCGCGAGCAGATCGCGCAGGCCAAGGGCGAGATGGTCGAGTCGCTTCCGGAGCACGGCGTCGCCGTGCTCAACGCCGACGACCCGCTCGTACGTGCCATGTCCTCCCGGACCAAAGCGCGCCTCCTGCTCTTCGGAGAGGCGGATGAAGCGGACGTACGTGCCGAGAAGGTCCGTCTGACCGACACCGGGCAGGCCGCGTTTACGCTGCACACACCCACCGGGTGCAGCGAGGTGACCTTGCGCCTGTACGGTGAGCACCACGTGTCGAACGCGCTCGCCGCGGCCGCCGTCGCACATGAGTTGGGCATGTCCGCTGACGAGATCGCAACGGCGCTCTCCGAAGCTGGCACGCTCTCCCGCTGGCGCATGGAGGTCACCGAGCGTCCGGACGGTGTGACGGTTGTCAACGACGCCTACAACGCGAACCCCGAATCCATGCGAGCCGCGCTGCGTGCGCTGGCGGCCATGGGCAAGGCCTCACAGGCAAGGGGGGGACGTACGTGGGCGGTGCTCGGTGAAATGGCCGAGCTCGGAGACGAGTCACTCGCCGAGCACGACGCGGTCGGACGGCTGGCTGTCCGGCTCAACGTGAGCAAGCTCGTGGCAGTCGGGGGCAGGGAAGCGTCCTGGCTGCAACTGGGCGCCTATAACGAGGGTTCGTGGGGTGAGGAGTCGGTGCACGTGTCCGACGCGCAGGCGGCCGTCGACCTATTGCGCAGTGAACTGCGTGAGGGAGACGTCGTGCTGGTGAAGGCGTCCAGGTCGGTGGGGTTGGAGCAGGTGGCGAACGCCCTGCTCGAAGGTGGTACCGAGGGCGAGGTCGCCGCCCGATGAAGCAGATTCTCTTCTCGGGAGTCATCGGACTCTTCCTGACCCTGGTCGGCACACCGCTGCTGATCAAACTCCTTGCCCGCAAGGGGTACGGGCAGTTCATCCGGGACGACGGACCGCGCGGCCACCACGGCAAGCGCGGTACGCCGACCATGGGTGGTATCGCCTTCATCCTGGCGACGCTCATCGCGTACCTCGCCACCAAGCTGATCACCGGCGACCCGATGACGTTCTCGGGTGTGCTGGTGCTCTTCCTGATGGCGGGGATGGGTCTTGTCGGGTTCCTCGACGACTACATCAAGATCGTCAAGCAGCGCTCGCTGGGTCTGCGGGCCAAGGCGAAGATGGCCGGCCAGCTGATCGTCGGCATCGCGTTCGCCGTCCTGGCCCTGATGTTCAAGGACTCGCGCGGCTACACGCCGGCCTCCACGAAGCTCTCCTTCGTCTCGGACTTCGGCTGGTCGATCGGACCGGTCCTCTTCGTGGTCTGGGCGCTGTTCATGATCCTGGCCATGTCGAACGGGGTGAACCTCACCGACGGCCTCGACGGCCTCGCCACCGGTGCCTCCGTGATGGTCTTCGGCGCGTACACCTTCATCGGCGTCTGGCAGTTCCAGGAGTCCTGTGCCAACGCGGCGACCCTGACCAACCCCAGCGCCTGCTTCGAGGTCAGAGACCCACTCGACCTGGCAGTCGTCGCATCGGCCCTGATGGGCGCCTGCTTCGGCTTCCTGTGGTGGAACACATCGCCCGCCAAGATCTTCATGGGCGACACCGGGTCGCTGGCGCTGGGCGGCGCGCTCGCCGGGCTCGCCATCTGCTCCCGCACCGAGTTCCTGATGGCCATCCTCGGCGGCCTCTTCGTCCTGATCACCATGTCCGTCGTGATCCAGGTCGGCTCGTTCAAGATGACCGGCAAGCGCGTCTTCAAGATGGCGCCGCTCCAGCACCACTTCGAACTCAAGGGGTGGTCCGAAGTCCTTGTCGTGGTCCGCTTCTGGATCATCCAGGGCATGTGCGTGATCGTCGGCCTCGGACTCTTCTACGCGGGCTGGGCGGCCGCCAAGTGATCTGGCAGGGCAAGCGCGTCACCGTGGCGGGCATGGGCGTCTCCGGGCTTCCGGCGGCGCGCGCCCTGCACGGTCTCGGCGCCGAGGTCACCGTCGTCAACGAGGGCGCCGACGAGCGCGCCCGCGCCCAGGCCGCCGAACTGACCGCACTGGGCATCACGGTGCGCCTCGGCGACGCGACGACCCTGCCGGACGGCACCGAACTGGTCGTCACCGCCCCCGGCTGGCGGCCGGACAAGCCGCTCTTCCTGGCGGCGGCCGAAGCGGGCGTACCGGTCTGGGGCGACGTCGAACTCGCCTGGCGGCTGCGGCGTCCGGGCGCCGCGCCCTGGCTCGCGGTCACCGGCACCAACGGCAAGACCACGACCGTACGGATGCTCGCCTCGATCCTGCGCGCCGCCGGGCTGCGCACCGAGGCGGTCGGCAACATCGGAGTCTCGCTCCTGGACGCCGTACTCGGCGACGAGGAGTACGACGTACTGGCCGTGGAGCTCTCCAGCTACCAGCTGCACTGGGCGCCCAGCCTGCGCGTCCACTCGGCGGCCGTACTCAACCTGGCCCCCGACCACCTCGACTGGCACGGCACCATGGCGGCGTACGCGGCCGACAAGGGCCGGGTCTACGAGGGCAACACCGTCGCCTGCGTCTACAGCGCCGCAGACCCCGCCACCGAGGAACTCGTCCGCGCGGCCGACGTGGAGGAGGGCTGCCGGGCCATCGGCTTCACCCTCGGCACGCCGGGCCCCTCGCAGCTCGGTGTGGTCGAAGGGATCCTGGTCGACCGCGCCTTCGTGGCCGACCGCCAGAAGCAGGCCCAGGAGCTGGCCGAGGTCGGCGACGTCAACCCGCCGGCCCCGCACAACATCGCCAACGCCCTCGCGGCGGCAGCGCTGGCCCGCGCGTACGGCGTGGCGCCGGCCGCCGTACGCAACGGACTCCGCGCCTTCCGGCCCGATCCGCACCGCATCGAGAAGGTGGCCGACGTCGCCGGTGTCGCGTACGTCGACGACTCCAAGGCCACCAACACCCATGCCACCGAAGCCTCGCTGGCCGCCTACGACCCGATCGTCTGGATCGCGGGCGGTCTCGCCAAGGGCGCGAGCTTCGACGACCTGGTCGGCGGGGCGGCGAAGCGGCTGCGGGGCGTCGTGCTGATCGGCGCCGAGCGGGCGCTCATCGCCGAAGCCCTGGCGCGACACGCCCCGGAAGTACCGGTGGTCGACCTCGACCGGACCGACACTGGGGCCATGTCGGCGGCGGTCCGGGAGGCGGCACGGCTCGCCCGGCCGGGGGACACGGTCCTGCTGGCTCCTGCCTGCGCCTCCATGGACATGTTCGCCAACTACAACAAGCGTGGTGAGGCATTCGCCGACGCTGTACGCGAGTTGGCCGCCGAGAGCGGCTAGGAGCGTGTCTCCTGGCCGGCCGTACGGCCCCGCGCCGGGACCCGGCAGAAGCCGGGCACGAGTGGAGGGGACAGGCATGCCGGTCAAGGACAGAGGCGGGCGTGGCGGTACGGGGACGGTGCGCCGCCCGGCCGCGGTCCGGCGTGGCTCCGCACCGCGCGGCGCGGGCGGCAGCCAGCTGCGCCGTACCTACGAGCAGGCGCGGAGCGCCCTGGACCGCCCTCTGACGGCCTACTACCTGCTGGTGGGGTCCGCGCTCCTGATCACGGTTCTCGGCCTGGTGATGGTCTACTCCGCCTCGATGATCAAGGCGCTGGAGATCTCCGAACCCGGCTCGTTCTTCTTCCGCAAACAGCTCTTCGCCGCGGCCCTCGGCGGCGGTCTCGCGTTCATCGCGACCCGGATGCCCGTGAAGCTGCACCGGGCCTTCGCCTACCCGCTGCTCGCGGGCACCGTCTTCCTGATGGTCCTCGTCCAGGTGCCGGGGATAGGGCGTTCGGTCAACGGCAACCAGAACTGGATCTCGCTGGGCGGCCCCTTCATGCTCCAGCCGAGCGAGTTCGGCAAGCTCGCCCTGATCCTCTGGGGCGCCGACCTGCTCGCCCGCAAGCAGGAGAAGAAGCTGCTCACGCAGTGGAAGCACATGCTCGTACCGCTCGTCCCCGTCGCCTTCATGCTGCTCGGACTGATCATGCTCGGCGGCGACATGGGCACGGCGATCATCCTCACCGCGATCCTCTTCGGGCTGCTGTGGCTCGCGGGAGCGCCCACCCGGATGTTCGCGATGGTGCTCGGTGTCGCGGCGTTCCTGACGGTCCTGCTGATCAAGACCAGCCCGAACCGGATGGGCAGGCTCGCCTGCATCGGCGCGACCGATCCGGGCCCGCAGGACCAGTGCTGGCAGGCGGTGCACGGAATCTACGCGCTCGCGTCCGGCGGCTGGTTCGGATCCGGACTGGGTGCGAGCGTGGAGAAATGGGGCCAACTCCCCGAGCCGCACACCGACTTCATCTTCGCCGTGACCGGGGAGGAACTGGGTCTTGCGGGGACTCTGTCGGTACTCGGCCTCTTCGCGGCTCTAGGCTATGCGGGTATCCGCGTGGCCGGACGCACGGAGGACCCCTTCGTGAGGTACGCAGCGGGAGGTGTGACCACCTGGATCACGGTCCAGTCCGTGATCAACATCGGTGCGGTGCTCGGTCTGCTGCCGATCGCCGGTGTCCCGCTCCCGCTGTTCTCCTACGGGGGCTCCGCCCTGCTGCCGACCATGTTCGCCGTCGGGCTGCTGATCGCCTTTGCGCGGTCGGACCCCGCAGCGAGAACGGCTCTGGCCTTGCGGAGGCCCGGGGTGAGATGGAAGTCGATGAGACGGCGCGTCAAGAGGCGTCCGTCCGGAGAGCGGTGAATTTCGGTGCATGTCGTACTCGCCGGCGGGGGGACCGCCGGCCACATCGAGCCGGCGCTCGCCCTTGCGGATGCCCTGCGCAGGCAGGACCCGGCCGTGGGCATCACGGCCCTCGGCACGGAGCGCGGACTCGAAACCCGCCTCGTGCCCGAACGGGGCTACGAGTTGGGGCTCATCCCCGCCGTACCACTGCCCCGCAGACCCACTCCTGAGCTGATCACCGTCCCCGGACGGCTGCGCGGGACGATCAAGGCCGCCGAGCAGATCCTGGAGCGGACCAAGGCCGACTGCGTCGTCGGCTTCGGCGGCTACGTGGCGCTGCCCGGCTATCTCGCGGCCAAGCGGCTCGGGGTGCCGATCATCGTCCACGAGGCCAACGCCAGGCCGGGGCTCGCCAACAAGATCGGCTCCCGGTACGCGGCCGCCGTGGCCGTCTCCACCCCGGACAGCAAGCTCCGCGGCGCCCGCTACATCGGTATCCCGCTGCGCCGCACCATCGCCGTCCTCGACCGGGCCAGGGTCCGCCCCGAGGCGCGTGCCGCCTTCGGGCTCGACCCCAATCTGCCGACGCTGCTGGTCTCCGGCGGCTCGCAGGGGGCCCGCCGCCTCAACGAGGTGGTCCAGCAGGTCGCCCCGGTGCTCCAGCGCTCCGGGATCCAGATCCTGCACGTGGTCGGACCGAAGAACGAACTGCCGCGTGTCGACAACATGCCCGGAATGCCGCCCTACCTCCCGGTACCGTACGTGGACCGGATGGACCTCGCGTACGCCGCGGCCGACATGATGCTCTGCCGTGCGGGCGCGATGACCGTGGCCGAACTCTCCGCCGTCGGGCTGCCCGCCGCCTATGTGCCGTTGCCCATCGGGAACGGCGAACAGCGGCTCAACGCCCAGCCGGTGGTCAACGCCGGCGGCGGCCTGCTGGTGGACGACGCCCAGCTGACCCCCGAGTGGGTGCAGGGCAACGTCCTGCCGGTTCTCGCCGATCCGCACCGGCTGTTCGAGATGTCCCGCGCCGCCGCCGAGTTCGGCCGCCGGGACGCCGACGATCTGCTCGTCGGCATGGTGTACGAGGCGATTGCGGCGCGCCGCCAGGCGTGACGCCCGAAGGAGCGAGCGTGGCCGGACCGACGACCGCACAGCGCGGTGAGCGCAATCCAGCGGCGGAGTCCGGCCGCGGCCGCTCCAGGGAGCAGGGGAAGCCCCCCGGCCGTCTCCGGCCGCGCGGCAGGCGGCTGGCAGTCCTGGTGTCGGCCGTCCTGCTGCTTCTGCTGGGCGGCGGTATGTGGGCGCTCTACGGCTCTTCCTGGCTGCGCGTGGAGCATATTCGGACCACGGGGATGCGGGTTCTGACCCGGGACCAGGTGGAGTCGGCTGCGGTCGTTCCGATCGGCGATCCGTTGATTTCTGTCGATACGGATGCGATGGAGAACCGGCTCCGGAAGAAATTGCCCCGAATCGACTCGGTGGTTGTCACCCGTTCATGGCCGCACGGCATCAGCTTGAAAGTTACCGAGCGAAAGCCGGTACTGCTCATGAAGTCGGGCGGTAAGTTTACAGAAGTGGATGCGAAGGGCGTGCGTTTCGCCACAGTGGAAAGCGCCCCCCGCGGAGTGCCGGTCCTCGAATTGACGGCCGGTCAGTCGCCGAGCCTCCGCCGCTTCGGCGCGGACCGGCTGCGGGTCGAGGCGGTCCGGGTGGCCCGAGAACTCCCGTCCGCTGTCGCCCGGGACACCCTTTTCGTCCGGGTCAGTTCATACGACTCCATCTCGCTGGAGCTGACCGGGCACCGCACGGTGGCCTGGGGGAGCAGTGAGTTCGGCACGGCGAAGGCCCGCGCGCTCACCGCGCTGACGAAAGCCGCCCCCAAGGCGGCGCACTTCGATGTGAGCGCCCCCACCGCCCCTGCGGTGTCAGGGAGTTGACGCACATCCTCGCTGGCCAGCACCCTGGTTGGTCAGCGCAACGGCTGATCACATAGGGTGAAAAGAAAAACGGGAGGTTCGGCGTGTTCATTGAACGTGCGCCACTTGTCGACTTAGTGTCCTGTTCGGAGAGTCCAAGGAGCAGACACACTGGTAACCCTGAACTTCACAGTTAGGGTTCGGGTCGGCGTTCGGACCGTCCCATCGGCATCCGTCGTCGCGACGCGGCAAGCGCGCAGCGGCGACACGTAACTCGAGGCGAGAGGCCTTCGACGTGGCAGCACCGCAGAACTACCTCGCAGTCATCAAGGTCATCGGTGTCGGCGGCGGTGGTGTCAATGCCATCAACCGAATGATCGAGGTCGGCCTCAAGGGCGTCGAGTTCATCGCGATCAACACCGACGCACAGGCCCTGTTGATGAGCGACGCCGACGTCAAGCTCGACGTCGGCCGTGAACTGACCCGCGGCCTCGGCGCCGGGGCCAACCCGGCAGTCGGACGCAAGGCGGCAGAGGACCACCGTGAGGAGATCGAGGAGGTCCTCAAGGGGGCCGACATGGTCTTCGTCACCGCAGGCGAAGGCGGCGGCACCGGCACCGGCGGCGCACCCGTCGTCGCCAACATCGCCCGTTCGCTGGGCGCACTCACCATCGGCGTGGTCACCCGCCCCTTCACCTTCGAGGGCCGGCGCCGCGCCAATCAGGCGGAGGACGGCATCGCCGAACTCCGCGAAGAGGTCGACACCCTCATCGTCATCCCCAACGACCGCCTGCTGTCCATCTCGGACCGCCAGGTCAGTGTCCTCGACGCCTTCAAGTCGGCCGACCAGGTCCTGCTGTCGGGCGTTCAGGGCATCACCGATCTGATCACCACACCGGGTCTGATCAACCTCGACTTCGCCGACGTCAAGTCAGTGATGTCCGAGGCCGGATCGGCGCTCATGGGAATCGGCTCGGCCCGCGGCGACGACCGCGCGGTGGCCGCCGCCGAGATGGCGATCTCCTCGCCACTGCTCGAAGCGTCCATCGACGGCGCACGCGGAGTGCTGCTCTCGATCTCCGGCGGTTCGGACCTCGGTCTCTTCGAGATCAACGAGGCCGCACAGCTGGTCAGCGAGGCCGCCCACCCCGAGGCCAACATCATCTTCGGCGCCGTCATCGACGACGCACTCGGTGACGAGGTACGCGTGACGGTCATCGCGGCGGGCTTCGACGGCGGACAGCCGCCGACCCGCCGGGAGAGCGTCAGCGGTTCCGGCTCCGCCAAGCGTGAGGAGCCCGTTCCGGTACGGGCCACCGAGGCACCCCGTTCGCTCGGCGGTCTCGGTGCGGTCACCCAGCGCGAGGAGACTCCGGTACCGGCCGAGACGGAGCGTGTGAACGAAGCCCCGGCAGCGCCGGTCTCTCCGCCGCAGGTCCCGCCGGCCCGTCCGTACCAGGACAGCCAGGCCGAAGAGCTGGACGTACCGGACTTCTTGAAGTGATGCGGCGTCCCATAACCGCGTACGACACCGCGATGTCTACGAACGGCGCGCACTTCGCTTTCACCGACAGGTGGGGCGGGGTGAGCGCCGTTCCGTACGAGGAACTCAATCTCGGCGGGGCGGTCGGCGACGATCCGGCCGCGGTCGTGACGAACCGTGAACTCGCGGCGCGCTCACTGGGTATCGACCCGGCGCAGGTCGTCTGGATGAACCAGGTGCACGGGCGCGAGGTCGCCGTGGTCGACGGCCCCTGGGCGCAGAAGCTCGGCGACGGTGCGGAAATCCCCGCCACCGACGCCGTCGTGACAGCCCGCCGTGGGGTGCCGCTCGCGGTGCTCACCGCCGACTGCGTTCCCGTACTGCTCGCCGACCCGGTCGCCGGGGTGGTGGCCGCGGCTCACGCGGGCCGTCCCGGGCTGGTCGCCGGGGTCGTCCCCGCAGCGGTCGGTGCGATGGTCTCGCTCGGCGCCGACCCCGCCCGGATCACGGCCCGCACCGGCCCCGCCGTCTGCGGCCGCTGCTACGAAGTGCCCGCCGATATGCGGGCCGAGGTCGCGAGGACCGTTCCCGAAGCCTGGTCGGAGACGAGCTGGTCCACACCGGCGGTCGATGTCACCGCCGGAGTGCTCGCCCAGCTGTCGGCGCTCGGAGTCGTGGACCGGCAGCACTCGCCGGTCTGCACTCTGGAATCGACGGACCACTTCTCCTACCGTCGCGACCGCACCACTGGGCGGCTCGCCGGATATGTCTGGCTGGACTGATACGGCATGACGGATCGTAAGCGCGAACTCGCCGCGAATCTGGCCCGTGTGGAGGAACGTATCGCTTCCGCGTGCGCGTCCGCCGGGCGCAAGCGGGAGGAGGTGACCCTGATCGTGGTCACCAAGACGTATCCCGCGAGCGATGTGCGACTTCTCTCGGAACTCGGCGTACGGCAGGTCGCGGAGAACCGCGACCAGGACGCTGCGCCCAAGGCCGCCGAGTGTGCGGATCTGCCGCTTTCCTGGCACTTTGTCGGTCAACTTCAGACGAACAAAGTCCGTTCTGTGGCGAGTTATGCCGACGTCGTGCAGTCCGTGGACCGGGCCAGACTTGTTACATCTCTCTCAACCGCCGCCGTCCGGGCGGACCGTGAACTGGGCTGTCTGGTCCAGGTCGCGCTCGACGCGGAGGCCGGCGGGCGGGGCGAGCGCGGCGGCGTCGCGCCCGACGGCGTCGGTGAGTTGGCCGATTCGGTGGCCGGCGCACCGGGGCTGCGGCTCGACGGACTGATGACCGTCGCGCCACTCGCCGGACCCTACGCGGGACGGCAACAGGCGGCGTTCGAGCGGCTGATGGAAATCTCATCCCGCCTGCGCGCGACCCATCCTGCTGCCAACATGGTGTCAGCAGGGATGAGTGCGGACCTCGAAGAGGCGGTGAAGGCGGGTGCGACACATGTCCGCGTCGGCACTGCGGTACTCGGCGTCCGTCCCCCGCTCGGGTAACGTCGCGAAGCAAGTCGGACCACAGCAGAAAATATGGTCATTCCCGCCGATCGGCGGGCAGACCCAGTGGATCGCGGGCACTTGGTGACGCTGCGAAATTGGCACAAGGGCGATCCACCACAGAGCGGAGGACTCAGAGCATGGCCGGCGCGATGCGCAAGATGGCGGTCTACCTCGGCCTCGTGGAGGACGATGGGTACGACGGCCCGGGGTTCGACCCCGACGACGAGTTCGAACCCGAGCCCGAGCCCGAGAGGGACCGACGGCGACACCAACCTCCGCATCAGTCGCACCAGTCCCAGCAGGACGAACCGGTGCGAATGGTGCAACCGCCCGCCCAGCGCGAGCCTGTTGCGCTACCGGCGGAAAGCGGACGACCCGCCCGAATCGCCCCCGTGGCGTCCATCACACCTGAACGCCCGAGTATGGAGAAGAACGCCCCGGTGATCATGCCCAAGGTTGTGTCCGAGCGGGAGCCCTACCGCATCACCACGCTGCACCCCCGGACCTACAACGAGGCCCGTACCATCGGGGAACACTTCCGTGAGGGCACTCCGGTGATCATGAATCTGACCGAGATGGATGACACGGACGCGAAGCGACTTGTCGACTTTGCCGCAGGACTTGTCTTCGGTCTGCATGGCAGCATTGAGCGGGTGACGCAGAAGGTGTTCCTGTTGTCGCCTGCTAACGTCGATGTCACGGCGGAGGACAAGGCCCGTATCGCAGAGGGCGGTTTCTTCAACCAGAGCTGAGAACGAGACACCGGGTACAACCCCGGCCGGGAGGCCGGAAGAACGAGAACGTCAGGGGAGAGGGAAGCGTTAGATGGGCATCGCATTGGATGTGGTCTACATCGCGCTGATGTGTTTCCTCATCGTGTTGATCTTCCGGCTTGTCATGGACTACGTCTTCCAGTTCGCCCGTTCATGGCAACCTGGCAAGGTGATGGTGGTCGTTCTGGAGGCCACTTACACTGTCAC
Source organism: Streptomyces sp. NBC_00466 (assembly GCF_041433995.1). Lineage (NCBI taxonomy): Bacteria > Bacillati > Actinomycetota > Actinomycetes > Kitasatosporales > Streptomycetaceae > Streptomyces > Streptomyces sp. NBC_00466. The sequence goes on from NZ_CP107896.1 coordinate 5,459,220, forward strand.
CGATCCACCGCTCAAGCTTCTGCGGCGGTTCATTCCGCCGCTGCGTCTCGGGGGCGTGGCACTCGACCTGTCCTTCTTCGTTCTGATGATCATCGTCTACATCCTGATCAGCATTGTGAGCTGGGTGTGAACGATTCGGTCCTGCCGACTGCCGACGACTACGTAGAGGTGAAGAAGAGATGCCGCTGACCCCCGAGGACGTGCGGAACAAACAGTTCACGACCGTCCGCCTCCGAGAAGGCTATGACGAGGACGAGGTCGATGCCTTCCTCGACGAGGTCGAAGCCGAACTGACGCGATTGCTCCGCGAGAACGAGGATCTGCGCGCCAAGCTGGCAGCCGCCACGCGTGCCGCCGCGCAGAATCAGCAGCAGGGCATGCGCAAGCCGCCCGAGCAGCAGGACGGCCGCGGCGGTCCCAACGCTCCGGTGCCCGCCGCCATATCCGGTCCACCGCAGGGCCAGCAGCAGCCGCAGATGGGTCCGCCCCAACTGCCGGGCGGTCAGCCCCAGCTGCCTGCAGGTCCTGGCGGTCACGGCCCCGGTCCCCAGGGTCAGCACGGCCCGGGTCCGCAGGGTCAGCACGGCCCCGGTCCCCAGGGCCAGCACGGCCCGGGTCCGCAGGGCCAGCACGGTCCGGGTCCCATGGGCCAGCAGGGCCCGATGGGCGGCCAGGGCCAGCTCGGCCCGGGTCCCATGGGCCAGCAGGGTCCGATGGGCCAGGGCCCCATGGGCCAGCAGGGTCCGATGGGCGGTCAGGGGCAGCTCGCCCAGGGCCCCATGGGCGGTCCGATGGGTGGCCACGGCGGTCCCCCGCAGATGCAGCAGCAGGGCCCCGGCGGCGACAGCGCTGCCCGCGTGCTCTCGCTCGCGCAGCAGACGGCCGACCAGGCGATCGCGGAGGCCCGTTCCGAGGCCAACAAGATCGTCGGCGAGGCGCGGAGCCGTGCCGAGGGTCTGGAGCGGGATGCCCGCGCCAAGGCCGACGCACTGGAGCGGGACGCTCAGGAGAAGCACCGCGTGGCGATGGGCTCCCTGGAGTCCGCCCGCGCGACGCTGGAGCGCAAGGTCGAGGATCTGCGTGGCTTCGAGCGTGAGTACCGGACCAGGCTGAAGTCCTACCTGGAGAGCCAGCTGCGTCAGCTGGAGACCCAGGCGGACGACTCGCTGGCTCCGCCGCGGACCCCGGCGACCGCTTCGCTGCCGCCGTCGCCCTCGATGGCTTCGGCCGGTGCGGGCGCGATGGGACACTCGCAGCAGGGCATGGGCGGCAACCCGTCCATGGCCGGCCAGCCGTCGATGGGCGGTGCCCCGTCGTACGGTGGTCAGCAGCAGATGTCGCCGGCTATGACTCAGCCGATGGCACCGGTGCGGCCGCAGGCTCCGCAGCCGATGCAGCAGGCGCCTTCGCCCATGCGGGGGTTCCTGATCGACGAGGACGACAACTGACGGTGAGTGCGTTGAGCGCTTGACGGTCGGCAGACTGAGGGCCGGGCCCCGGGGTTTTCCCTGGGGCCCGGCCCTTTTGTGTGTTGTGTACGGGAGTGGGGGGTTTCGGGCTGGGTGAGGGTGGGTGCAGGTGGCTTGCGCCTGTGGCGCCGTGGGCACGGGAAGCGCTGGAATGGGGCCGGCGGCGGGCATGGAGGGGCTGGGAATGGGGCTGGAGTTCGTCCTGGGAGCTCGACGGGCCCGGCCGGGGAGTTCCGGCCGGGCCCATCGGGGGTGGTTCGGGTGTTACGCCTCTGTCTTGTGGAGGCGGAACGTCAGTGCGAGGCCCTCGTCCGTGAACGGGGCGCCGTACGGTGCCTCGCCCTCGCCCTCCGCGTAGTCCAGGGCCAGCACCTCGTCCGCGATCAGGCCCGCGTGTTCGGTCAGGGCGTCCCTGGTTTCCGGGGCGGTGCTGGACCAGCGGACCGCGATGCGGTCCGCGACGTCAAGGCCGCTGTTCTTGCGTGCCTCCTGGATCAGGCGGATGGCGTCGCGCGCCAGCCCCGCCCTGCGCAGCTCCGGGGTGATCTCCAGATCCAGGGCCACCGTCGCGCCCGAGTCGGACGCCACCGACCAGCCCTCGCGGGGGGTTTCGGTGATGATCACCTCGTCGGGGGAGAGCGTGACGGTCTCGCCTTCCACCGTCACCGATGCGGTGCCCTCGCGCAGCGCGAGCGAGAGCGCTGCCGCGTCGGCCTCGGCCACCGCCTTGGCCACGGCCTGGACGCCCTTGCCGAAACGCTTGCCCAGCGCGCGGAAGTTGGCCTTGGCCGTGGTGTCCACCAGCGAGCCGCCGACCTCGGAGAGCGAGGCCAGGGACGAGACGTTCAGCTCCTCGGTGATCTGGGCGCGGAGTTCGGGTGTCAGTGCATCGAACCCCGACGCAGCGACCAGCGCGCGGGAGAGCGGCTGGCGGGTCTTGACGCCCGACTCGGCGCGCGTCGCACGGCCCAGCTCCACCAGCCGGCGCACCAGCGCCATCTGCTGCGAGAGCTGCGGGTCGACCGCCGCCAGGTCCGCCTTCGGCCAGCTGGAGAGGTGTACCGACTCCGGGGCGTCCGGGGTGACCGGGGTGACCATGTCCTGCCAGACCCGCTCGGTGATGAACGGGGTGAGCGGGGCCATCAGCCCGGTGACCGTCTCGATCACCTCGTGCAGGGTGCGCAGCGCCGCCGCGTCGCCCTGCCAGAAGCGCCGGCGCGAGCGGCGCACGTACCAGTTCGACAGGTCGTCGACGAAAGCGGACAGGAGCTTGCCGGCCCGCTGGGTGTCGTACGCGTCCAGCGACTTGGTCACCTGGTCCACCAGCGCGTTGAGTTCGCTGAGCAGCCAGCGGTCCAGGACCGTGCGCTCGCCCGGTGCCGGGTCGGAGGCCGAGGGGGCCCAGCCGGACGTACGGGCGTACAGCGCCTGGAAGGCCACCGTGTTCCAGTACGTGAGGAGGGTCTTGCGGACCACCTCCTGGATCGTCCCGTGGCCGACACGGCGGGCCGCCCACGGGGAGCCGCCGGCCGCCATGAACCAGCGCACCGCGTCCGCCCCGTGCTGGTCCATCAGCGGGATCGGCTCCAGGGTGTTGCCCAGGTGCTTGGACATCTTCCTGCCGTCCTCGGCGAGGATGTGGCCCAGGCAGACGACGTTCTCGTAACTCGACTTGTCGAAGACCAGCGTGCCGATGGCCATGAGCGTGTAGAACCAGCCGCGCGTCTGGTCGATGGCCTCGGAGATGAACTGCGCCGGGTAGCGCCGCTCGAAGAGCTCCTTGTTCCGGTACGGGTAGCCGTACTGCGCGAACGGCATCGAACCCGAGTCGTACCAGGCGTCGATGACCTCCGGGACCCGGGTCGCGGTCTTCTCGCACTGCGGGCACGGGAAGGTGACTGCGTCGATGTACGGGCGGTGCGGGTCGAGTTCCGACTGGTCGGTGCCGGTCAGGTCGGTCAGTTCGGCGCGCGAACCGATGACCGTGAGGTGGTCGTCCTCGCAGCGCCAGATCGGCAGCGGGGTGCCCCAGTAACGGTTGCGGGAGAGCGCCCAGTCGACGTTGTTGTTCAGCCAGTCGCCGAAGCGGCCCTGCTTGACCGAGTCCGGGAACCAGTTGGTCTTCTCGTTCTCCCGGAGCATCGCGTCCTTGACCGCGGTGGTCCTGATGTACCAGGACGGCTGCGCGTAGTAGAGGAGCGCGGTGTGGCAGCGCCAGCAGTGCGGGTAGCTGTGCTCGTACGGGACATGGCGGAAGAGCGCGCCGCGCGCCTGGAGGTCGGCGACCAGCGTCTCGTCGGCCTTCTTGAAGAAGACACCGCCGACGAGCGGGACGTCGTCCTCGAACGTGCCGTCGGGGCGGACCGGGTTGACGACCGGCAGGCCGTACGACCGGCAGACCTTGAGGTCGTCCTCACCGAAGGCGGGGGACTGGTGGACGAGTCCGGTGCCGTCCTCCGTGGTGACGTACTCGGCGTTGACGACGTAGTGCGCCTCGGCCGGGAAGTCGACCAGCGTGAACGGGCGCTGGTAGGTCCAGCGCTCCATCTCGGCGCCGGTGAAACGCTCGCCCGTGGTCTCCCAGCCCTCGCCGAGCGCCTTTTCGAGCAGCGGCTCCGCGACGACCAGCTTCTCCGTGCCGTCGGTCGCCACGACATAGCTGACGCCGGGGTGCGCGGCGACGGCCGTGTTGGAGACCAGCGTCCAGGGAGTGGTCGTCCAGACCAGCAGCGCGGCCTCGCCCGCGAGGGGCCCGGAGGTGAGCGGGAAGCGTACGAAGACGGAGGGGTCGACGACCGTCTCGTACCCCTGGGCCAGCTCGTGGTCCGAGAGGCCGGTTCCGCACCGCGGGCACCAGGGGGCGACGCGGTGGTCCTGGACCAGCAGGTCCTTGTTGAAGATCTCCTTCAGCGACCACCAGACGCTCTCGACGTAGGACGGGTCCATCGTCCGGTACGCGTTGTCCAGGTCGACCCAGTAGCCCATCCGGGTGGTCAGCGCGGCGAAGGCGTCGGTGTGCCGGGTGACCGAGGCGCGGCACTTGTCGTTGAAGGCGGCGATCCCGTACGCCTCGATGTCCTGCTTGCCGGTGAAGCCGAGTTCCTTCTCGACCGCCAGCTCGACGGGCAGACCGTGGCAGTCCCAGCCCGCCTTGCGCGGCACGTGGTAGCCCCGCATCGTGCGGAAGCGCGGGAAGACGTCCTTGAAGACACGGGCCTCGATGTGGTGCGCGCCCGGCATGCCGTTGGCGGTCGGCGGCCCTTCGTAGAACACCCACTCGGGGCGTCCTTCGGACTGCTCCAGACTCTTCGAGAAGACCTGTGCCTCGCGCCAGAAGTCGAGCACGGCGTGCTCGAGCGCGGGCAGGTCGACCTGGGCGGGCACCTGGCGGTACAGGGGCGGTGTCATCGAACTCCTCCAACGGACGTTTCTCTCTCCGTCGGAGGGACGAGAGCCCAGTCGCTCCCGCGGTACCACCCTCCTTGGCCCCGGCTGTCGTGCCGTGGCCCCCTCATTGGGGTCGCGGTGCCGGTTCTACTCGCCGCGTCCACTCGCACACGGGCTTTCTTCCGACGGCTCAGGGGTGATCTTCACGCCGTGCCTGCCTCCGGGCTCACACCGTCCCCGGATCGCTCGTGGCCGCTTGCGCCGCTACTCGTCCCGTCCATGCCTTCCGCTGGGGTCAGTGTACGGGCCGGGCCGTACGGGTTCCGACCGGTTTTCCCGCGGGCGCCCGCGGCCGCCGGGCTGACCCGAATGGCCACACGGGGCCCTGCGGAATACCGGGACTCCCCGTCGGCGGATTACGGGGCGGGGAGCTGGGCACAACGCTTGCAGGCTCGGCTTGTCCCGGACGTGAGGAGGGCTGAACCGGCGGCGTGCCCCGTTGCCGCGGGACTGGTGTCGATTTATCGTCCCAGCAGACTCGCGAGCAAGATCACAAAATGTGAAGGGGCCGCGGCCATGGTGGCGAAGAAGACCGCCGGATCGAGATCGGCGTCCGCAGAATCCACTGGGGCGACGGCCGGGGACGCGGCAGGCGAGCACGGAGCCGCCGCGGACGGGACCGTCGCCGGGAAACCCACCGCGAAGAAGGCCGCGGCGGCGAAGAAGGCAGCCAAGGGGGCGCCCGCCAAGAAGGCGCCCGCGAAGAAGACCGCAGCCAAGAAGACCGCGAAGAAGACGGCCGCGAAGAAGGCCGCGTCCAGTACGGCCGCGACCGCGGCGCAGGGGGCGGCCGAGGCCGCGGAACAGACGGGAGCCAAGACGGTGGTTGGGAAGAAGAGCACTGGCGGGAGCGGGGCGGGCGGGCACGCCCCCGCCGCCGTGCCCAAGGCCGGAGTCGCCGCGCCCGCGGCCCCGGGAGAGCTGCCCGTACGGCCAGGTGAGGACCCCTGGACCCCGGAGGAGGTCGCGGACGCGCGGGCCGAGCTGCAGAGCGAGGACCTGCGGCTGGGAGCCGAGATCGCGGCGGCGGAGACGGCTCTCGCCGGGCTGATGCGGGACTCCGGCGAGGGCGCGGGTGACGACCAGGCCGACACCGGGACCAAGAACATCACCCGGGAGAGCGAGCTGGCACTCGCGGCGAACGCCCGCGAGATGCTGGAGCAGACCGAGCGGGCGCTGGAGCGGCTCGACGCGGGGACGTACGGGCTCTGCGAGAACTGCGGCAACCCGATCGGCAAGGCGCGGATGCAGGCCTTCCCGCGCGCCACCCTCTGCGTCGAGTGCAAGCAGAAACAGGAGCGCAGGTCCTGAGAGCTCGCGGGTGTTTCGGGGGCGGTGTGTCGTACCCTCGTCCTCAGTCAGGTACTAGGGCGAGGGAATCACGTGGCAGAGGTGGAGCGCATCATCGGTACGCCGGACATTCCCGAGTCGGCAGGGGACGCACCGGAGCAGCCGTCCGAGGAGGAGACCACCGCGGTGGCCACCCCCGGGACGCGGTCCGCCCCCGACGCGCGGTCCGCCGACGAGCCGGCCGCTGACGGGCCGGTCGCCGACGACCCGGCCGCGGACGGGCCGGCCGCTGACCGGGAGAGCTCCGACGAGCCGCCCCGGGGCAAGCGCAGGCTCCCGGTGCTCTTCGCCGTGGCCGTCCTCGCCTATCTGCTCGACGTGGTGAGCAAGACGATCGTGGTGGCCAAGCTGGAGCACCACGCCCCCGTCAAGGTGATCGGTGATCTGCTGCAGCTCGACGCGATCCGGAACGCGGGTGCCGCCTTCGGGCTCGGATCGGCGTACACCGTGATCTTCACCATTGTCGCGGCGTCCGTGATCGTGGTCATCGTCCGGCTGGCCCGGAAGCTCTACAGCGCGCCCTGGGCGGTCGCGCTCGGCCTGCTGCTCGGTGGCGCGCTGGGCAATCTGACCGACCGGATCTTCCGCTCGCCCAGCGTCTTCCAGGGCGAAGTCGTCGACTTCATCAGGCCCGCGCACTTCGCGGTGTTCAACCTCGCCGACTCCGCGATCGTCTGCGGCGGCATCCTGATCGTGCTGCTTTCGTTCAAGGGCCTCGACCCCGACGGAACCGTCCACAAGGACTGACGGACCGGCCGGTCCTCCGGGCAAGGCATACTCGACGGGTGAGTACCGTTCCCGAGATCCGCACCCTGCCCGTTCCCGATGGCCTGGAGGGCGAGCGCGTCGACGCCGCCATCTCCCGTATGTTCGGGTTTTCCCGTACCAAGGCGGCCGACCTCGCCGCCTCGGGAAAGGTCCAGGTCGACGGGTCAGTGGTCGGGAAGTCCGAGCGGGTCAGGGGCGGCGCCTGGCTGGAGGTCGAGATGCCCGCGACCGCGGCCCCCGTGCAGATCGTCGCCGAGCCCGTCGAGGGCATGGAGATCGTCCATGACGACGACGACATCGTGGTGATCCTCAAGCCCGTCGGTGTCGCCGCCCACCCCAGCCCCGGCTGGACCGGCACCACCGTGATCGGCGGTCTCGCCGCTGCCGGGTACCGCATCTCCACTTCGGGGGCGGCGGAGCGCCAGGGCATCGTGCACCGGCTGGACGTGGGTACGTCCGGGCTGATGGTGGTGGCCAAGTCGGAGCGCGCGTACACGCTGCTCAAGCAGCAGTTCCGGGAGCGCACGGTGGACAAGCGCTACCACGCGCTGGTGCAGGGCCACCCCGACCCGATGAGCGGGACGATCGACGCCCCCATCGGGCGCCACCCCAACCACGACTACAAGTGGGCCGTGACGGCCGAGGGCAAGCCGTCCGTCACGCACTACGACCTGATCGAGGCGTTCCGGGCGGCCTCGCTGCTCGACATCAAGCTGGAGACCGGGCGTACGCACCAGATCCGGGTGCACATGTCGGCCCACCGCCACCCCTGCGTCGGTGACATCACCTACGGCGCCGACCCTACCATGGCGAAGCGGCTCGGCCTGACGCGGCAGTGGCTCCACGCGATGAGCCTGGGCTTCGAGCACCCGTCGGACGGGCAGTGGGTCCAGTTCCGGAGCGAGTACCCGGAGGACCTGCGGAACGCGCTGGAGGCGATCCGGGCGGAGAGCGAGCAGCGGTGACCAGCGGGTACGAGGTGCGCGTGGTGGCCGACAAGGCCGGTCTCGACGCCTGCTTCGCCGTCCGCAGGGACGTCTTCGTGACCGAGCAGGGCGTGCCGCCCGAGCTGGAGTACGACGCGTACGACGCCCTCGGCGCGGGCACCGTGCATCTGCTGGCCGCCGACGCGGACGGGCCGCTGGGGACCGGGCGGCTGCTGCTGCCCGCCGCCGGACCCGGACGCGGGGTGGACGAGCCGGGCGTCGGCTCGCTCGGCCGGCTCGCCGTCGCCGCTGCCGCGCGGGGCAGGGGCGTGGGCGTCGCGCTGGTCCGGGCGATCGAGGACGCGGCCCGTGAGCGCGGGCTGACCGCGGTGGATCTGCACGCGCAGACCCATGCGCTGGGTTTCTACGAGCGCCTGGGGTACGTGGCGTACGGACCCGAGTTCCCGGACGCGGGCATCCCGCACCGGGCGATGCGCCGCGCTGTCGGGGACAGCGCCGTCCGCTGACAATCCCCGCCGTCCCCTGACAATCCCCTGCCGGCGCGGACAGCCAGCAGGGGATTTGTCAGGACCGGGCGCGGCGCGGGCCGGTCAGGACGGCAGCCCCCACGGCTCGGCCGGACCGTTCGCCGGTACGTCCCTGGGCCCCCGGGACGCGTGGGCGCCGCGCGGGGTGACCACGGCCGTCGCGCCGCGCGGCAGCCGCACCGCGATCCGGCCGGGACCCGTCCCGTGCCAGGACAGCGGACGCCCGTGCTCGTCCCGTACGTCCACCGCGCCGGAGATCCCGTGGTCGAGCGTGAGCGGTTCGCCGGCCTCGCTCCGGATCCGTATCCAGCGGGTGGCGCCGCCCGCGCGGTCCGCGTCCACCAGGAAGGCGCCCTCGGTGCGCAGGGAGGCGATCGACGCGTCCGCCCACCGCTCCGACACCGAGGGGAACACCTTGAGCACCCCGCCGTCGCCCTGCACCGCCATGTCCAGCATCGACTGGACCGCTGCCAGCGGGGATTCGAGTGCGAGATTCTTGCCCTCGCGGTACATGGTGTTGGGCGTCAACTGGCAGTCGGCGACGGTGTTCCCGTCGGTGAAGAAGGTCAGCTGGTCCAGCGCCTTCTCCGGCTCGCCCATCACGGAGTACATGGACGACGAGGTGGCATAGCTGTAGCCGTGCCAGGCGCTCTGCATGCTCGTCCAGTGGGCCAGCGAGCGCCGCATCACGTCCCGGTCGCCCTGCCGGTCCCACTTCCTCTCGCGCAGCGGATAGAGCCAGAGCAGATGGGAGTGGTGGCGGTGCGAGTCCGCCAGCGGCACGTCCTTGCCGATCATCACCCCGTCCGCCGGGTCCTCGGCGTACGGGGTGAGCCGCGCCGCGATGTCCCGCCACTGCCGGGCCCGGGGGTCGTCGACGCGCAGCAGCCGGGCCGAATCGATGAGCGTACGGACGCCCCAGCGGATCAGCGAGAGGTCGTAGGTGCAGTCCGCCGCGTTGGCGTACTCGGGGGAGCGGGTGGTCAGCAGGTGCAGCTTGCCGTCGCCGCCCTCGTGCAGGAAGTTGGCGTAGAAGTTGATGGCCTTCGCGAGGATCGGATACACCACGTCGCGCAGGGTGGCGAGGTCCATCGAGTGCCGGTACGAGAGCCAGACGTTGTGCAGCGCCCAGGTCAGGTTGCCGAAGTTGTCGGAGATGTGGTCGGAACCCGGAACACCGACGTCGTAGGTGTCGCCCGCCCGCAGCTGCCAGTCGGACGGGTGGCCGAGCGCGTAGTTCCGGCCGTCGCGGTAGGCGGCCGGTACGGACGTCGGCAGGTTCTTCTCGAAACGGCGGAACGCCTGGGTCACCGAGTCCAGTTCGGGGTGGTTGGCGCCGTTGACCGCGGGCATCCCGATCTGGACGTTGAGGTTCCACCACACCGCGGTCCAGCTGTTGCCGACTTCCGGGTACCAGGGCCCCCACTCGGACAGGGTCGGGCCCTGGGCGCGGGTGGTCGAGGCCAGTTTGTAGAGCTGGAGGACGTAGAACGCCTGGAGCCGTTTGTCCGGTACGGAGAGGAAGCTGCGCCGGTAGTAGGCGTGCCACCACTCGCGGTGCCGGGCGACCAGCGGGTCGGGACCGGTGGCCAGCGCGCGGTCCACCGCCGCCACGGCGTCCGCGGTCGCCTGCCGCACATCGCCCGGGAAGCGGTAGACCAACTGCGCGGCCAGCAGCCGCCCCGTCCCCTCGCGCTGCTCCCGCCAGGCCGTCGTCCAGCCGCCGCCCGCCAGCAGCGGCTGCTCGACGAAGCCGGCACCGACTCGCGGGTCCGGATTGGGTGTGTAGTCGGCCGGCTTGTCGATGAGCCGGGTACTGGCGGCCTGGAGCCACTGGAAGGACCAGGCGGCGGACTCCTCGCCCGCGCTCGGCCGGGTCGAGACCAGCAGCGCGCCCGAGTCGTTCTGGACCAGCGCGGAGAAGGTGAGGGAGCCGCGGGCGGTGGTGAGCGTGCCGCGCAGCTCGGCGTCGTACGGATCGAGCGTCCAGTCGACCGAGGTGATCTCCCCGGCCAGGGTGAGCGTGAAGTACCCGACGGGCAGCCGGGAGTAGCCCGTGCCGCCGCGCCACTGGCCGCGCTGGTCCTGCACCTGGGTGTGGCTGATCATCAGCTTCAGGGTGTTCGCGGACGCGCCCCGGTAGAGCTGCGCGCCGAGGTAGCCGTTGGCGAGGAACGGGGCGTCCTGCCAGCCGGTGGGCAGCCGCCGCCACTTCATGGCGGCGGCGCGGGCCGTCCGTTCGTACACGTCGGGGCCGTGGGGCCCGGGCCGGCCGTCGGCCGGGGAAGCCCAGGCGGTGCGGGACCCGGCCAGCCAGAGGGCGGCGGTCGCGCCCGCCGCCGTACCGGCGAAGTGTCTGCGGGAGAGGTCAGGCACGGTGGTGGCTCCTGTTCGATACGGGGTCGGGCCGTACGGGGCCGGTGAGCGGGGCCCGGTGGCTCATGAGGCGAGCAGCTTCCGGCAGGCGTCGACGGACGGGCCCATGCCGTGGTCGGGGTCGGCGCCGTACACCCCGTTCGCGTCCTTCTGGCCGAAGCCCAGCGGCTGGTAGAGCGTGGCGCAGGACGGCTCGTGGTCGGCGAGCCGCTGCCAGGAGGCCCAGGCGCTGTCGTACGCCCGCAGATGGGCGGCCATCAGCCGGCTCCGCTCGCCCGCGTAGGCGCGCAGCATCACCTGCCAGCCGTGGTGGATGACCGAGTACAGATGCAGGCCGTAGCCGGAGGAGACGCGCAGGAACTCGCGGTCGGCCCGGTCGCGCAGCGGGATCCGGCCGGAGAGCGTGCTGATCTCCTGCCAGATCCGGGCCGCCTGCGCCTTCTCCGCCAGGATCCGCTCGACGCTGCCCGCGGCGACGATGGCCCGGTAGTCGTCGGTGAGGTCCTTGTCGGAGCCGCCGAGGTACTGGTCGCGGGTCCAGGTCAGCCGCTTGACCTGGGTGAGCGCGCTGTAGTGGCCGCGCAGGGTGCCGGCCGCCGAGAGCAGCGCCAGCCGGTGGAAGCCGTCGACGGCGCTGCCGGAGAGCCCGGCTCGGTGGGCGTACGCACGGAAGGCGCCCGCCTCGCCGAGCCCGGTGTCACGGGTCCAGCGGGCCATCACCCACATGTTCAGGTCGCACCAGAGCTCGTTGGTGATGTACGGGCCGCGCCAGCCACCGCCGCGGGACCAGGTCCACACCCCGGCGAACAGCGGGTTGCCGGCGAGATCCGCGAGACCCTGCGGGCCGGGCAGACCGTCGTACTCCTCGAAGCCGTTGATGACGCCGTCACCGATGTAGTCCGGGCAGGCGCCCTTCGCCTCGTACTCGCGGGCGCACTCCACTTCGGCGATCTGCCGGTGGTTCCCGATGCCGAGCGTCGGGTTGAAGGCGACGGTCCGCCAGAAGTCGACCGCCGTGTGCTTCACCGAGAACAGCAGGTTCCGGTGCGGCTCGATCGCGTCCGTGACGGTGCGGTAGAACGCCGGGTCGTTGGTGAGGGGGTCGCCGCCGGTGGACCAGGTGCGGTAGAAGAGCCGCTTCCCCGCGCGGACGCACACCTCGTCGCGGAGCAGGCCGATCAGCAGGTGGTGGCTGTCCTTCCCTTCGGTGATCGGGTTGTTGCCCGTGTGGTACGGCACGTTCTGCAGATAGGTCTCACCGGTCCGGATGACCAGACCGTCGATGCCGGGGAAGCGGGCGAAGACCTCACGGAGCATCAGCCGGTGGATCTCCAGGGTGCGCGGGCGGTGCAGGCTGATCCGGCCCTGGTCGTCCAGGACCTCGTCGCCGTACAGCTCGACCAGCCGTTTCGGCAGCACGATGATGTCGGTGAAGAAGTACGAGTCGATCCCCGCGGCGTGCGAGCGCCGGATGTGCTCGTCGATGCCCCTGGCGTTCTCCTCGACCCAGGCACGCGCCTCGGACCCCGCCGGAAAGATCCGATCGTCCACGGTGTCGAAGGTGACTCCGGTGTGCGGCGGGCGGAACTCGTTGATGACCTGGCCGTCATATCCGTACGAGGCAAGGGTGCGCGGGTCGTTGTAGCGGGACTCGGTCATCGGCTCGCCCGGGTTCGCCTGGACCATGTCCATGAGGAAGGGCAGCCGCCTCCCCGGGGAGCGGGCGGGCGGCCGGGCCGGTGCGGTGGAGGCGTACGCGTGCGGGGCGGCGCCGAGGCTGAGCAGCGCGCCCGCACCCGTCGCCGCCGCGGTGCCCAGGACTGCTCTCCTGGACGGCGGTTGATGCGCGGAGGGCATATGAGCTCCAGTCAGGTATGTGTCGACAGTTCTCGTCCCTGAATCCATGCACCCTGCATAGTGCCCGCGCCTCAACCGGACGGGAAGACCTCGCGCACCATATACATCGGATGAAAGTCGGAGTGTGACGAAGGTGGAGCCGGAACGACTGGGGCTATTGGGCTGATACGCACGTATTGCATGGCACGCTTGAGCCACTGATCGTCAAGGTTTCGGCAGCGATGCCGGCGGAGACTCCAACAGCCCCGGAGGGCACCTCGTGGACCAATTGGCACTGCTGCTCCTGCTGTTGATCGGGGCGGTGGTCTCCGTACCGATCGGTGAGCGGCTCGGACTGCCGGCCCCGGTCCTGATGACGCTCGGCGGGATCTGCCTCGCCCTGCTGCCCTTCGTGCCGAACGTCAGCATCCCCTCGGGCTTCATCCTTCCGCTGGTGCTGCCGCCGCTGCTGTACGCGGCCGTACAGCGCACCTCCTGGCGGCAGTTCACCGCCAACTTCCGGCCGATCCTGCTGCTCGCCGTGGCGCTGGTCTTCGTGACGACGGCCGCGGTGGCCGCCGTCGCGAGCGCGATGGTGCCGGGTCTGCCGATCGCCGCGGCCGTCGCGCTGGGTGCGCTGGTGGCGCCGCCCGACCCGGTGGCGGCGACTGCTGTCGCCGGGTCGCTCGGGCTGCCCCGCCGGCTCGTCTCGATCCTGGAGGGCGAAGGGCTGTTCAACGACGTGACGGCGATCGTGCTCTACCACGTGGCGATCGCGGCCGCCGTCACCGGAACCTTCTCCTGGCCGGTCGCGGCAGGCCAGTTGGTGCTCTCCGCCGTGGTGGCCGTGGTGGTGGGCCTCGCCCTCGGCTGGCTCACCAACAAGCTGATGGGGCTGCTGGGCGACACCACCCTGCAGATCGGCCTGACCCTGCTGGTGCCCTTCCTCAGCTATGTACTGGCCGAGGAGCTGATGGGCTCGGGCGTGCTGGCCGTGCTCACCTCCGCACTGTTCCTCGCCGAACACACCGCCGACGCCGACGACGTACGCGGCCGGCTGGAGGGCAACGCCTTCTGGGAGATCGTCGACACCCTCGTCACCGGGGTGACCTTCGGCCTCATCGGGCTCGAACTGCATGTGGTCTTCGGCACCGCGAACGGGCATCTGGGCGAGATGGTCGGCTGGGGCGCGGCAGCCGTGGGAGTGGTCGTCGCGCTGCGCCTGGTGTATCTGCTGCCCGCCACCTGGCTGGCGAAGAGACTGCACACCCTGCGGGACTACGACGAGGACATCCCCACCAGCTGGCGCGAGACCATCGTCATGTGGTGGGCCGGGATGCGCGGCGTCGCCTCGGTCGCGCTGGCCCTCGCCATCCCGATGACCAAGGACGACGGCAGCCCCTTCCCGGCGCGCAGCGAGATCGTCTTCATCGCCTTCGCCGTGGTCATGGTCACCCTGGTCTTCCAAGGGCTGACGCTGCCCTGGCTGGTGAAGAAACTGGGGGTCCGCGCGGACGCCGGCGCCGAGCGCGAACTCGAACGGAGCCTGGCGGTACGGGCTGCCAAAGCTGCCAGACACCGGCTCAAGGAGATCCAGGACGTCGAGGAGCTGCCCGAGGAGGTCATGGAACGGCTGGCCCGCGGCGCTTTCGAGATCGGCGTCAGGATCAGCCCCGACATGGTCGACGAGGAGCGGCACGCCGCGTATCTGAAGCGGGCCGAACGGGTCAGGACCACCCAGCGGATCCAGCGGGAGATGATGTCGGCGGCCCGCCACGAAGTGCTCTCCGCGCGCAACGAGCCCGGCGCGGACCCGGAGATCGTCGACCGGGTGCTGCGCCACCTGGACGTGCGCAGCCTGCGGTAGCGCGCGCCGCTCCTCTGCGGCTTCGGCCGTCAGCCCCGGTGCTCAGCCCCGGTGCTCAGCCCCGGTGCTCGGCGCCGGTCCTCAGCCCCGGCCGGTCCTGGGAGTGGGGTCGTGCTTGAACAGATCCGGCCCCCAGTGGTTCTTCGCGAGCTCGGCCGGTGCGGTCGAGATCTTCGGCAGGGCGTACGGGTGCTCGTCGCGCAGCCAGGCGATCAGCTGCTCCCGTACGGCGCAGCGCACGGTCCAGATGTCGTCCGAGTCCTTCGCGGTGACCACGGCCCGCACCTGGATGGTGCTCGCGGTGGTGTCCGTGACGGCCAGCGACCAGTTCCTGCCGTCCCAGGACGGGATCTCGCGCAGGATCTCCCGCAGCTTCTCGCGCATCTGCGGGACCGGCGTCGAGTGGTCGAGCTGGAAGAAGACCGTGCCGGACATCTGCGCACCGCCGCGCGACCAGTTCTCGAAGGGCTTGCTGGTGAAGTACGACACCGGCATGGTGATCCGGCGCTCGTCCCAGGTGCGCACCGCGAGGAAGGTCAGCGTGATCTCCTCGACGGTGCCCCACTCGCCGTCCACGACCACCGTGTCCCCGATGCGGACCATGTCGCCGAAGGCGATCTGCAGCCCGGCGAACAGGTTGCCCAGAGTGGACTGGGCGGCGACACCGGCGACGATGCCGAGGAGTCCGGCGGAGGCCAGCAGCGAGGTCCCCGCGGTACGCATCGCGGGGAAGGTCAGCAGCATCGCCGACGCGGCCACCGTCCCGACGATCGCCGTCACCACCCGCTGGATGAGAGTGACCTGGGTACGGACCCGGCGGAGCCTGGCCGGGTCGCGGGTGGTCGCCGCGTAGCGGGCGTACGAGGAGTCGACGATGGCCGTGGCGATCCGCAGGGCCAGCCAGGACGTGAAGCCGATCAGGACCAGGGTGAGGACCTGCCCGATCCCGGTGGCGTGGTGCTCCACCGCCTTCAGCCGCACCTGCTGGTAACTGCCGCGCAGCAGCCCGGTGATCAGCACCGACTGCAGCGGCACCCGGCAGCGCCGCAGCAGTCCCCAGAGCGGGGTCTCGTGATGGCGTGCGTCGGTTCGCTTGAGCGCGCGGTCGACCAGCCAGCCCACCGCGAGCGTCAGCAGCACCGAGCCGCCGATGACGATCAGGGGACGCAGGACGGTCTCCATGCTTCCGGCCGAAGCTGGCACCATGGCCACGTGAACATCATCCTTTTCCATTCGACGTACGGGTTGCGGCCTGCCGTCCACGCGGCGGCCGACCGGCTGCGTGCGGCCGGTCATCAGGTGTGGGTGCCCGATCTTTTCGACGGTAAGACTTTTGAGACCGTCGAGGAAGGCATGGCCTTCCAGGAGGAAATCGGCTCCGAAGAGCTGCTGAAGCGCGCTGTGACAGCCGCCGCTCCCCACTCGGACGAGGGCCTCGTCTACGCCGGGTTCTCACTCGGCGGCTCCCTCGCGCAGAATCTGGCCATCGCCGACGAGAAGGCCCGCGGGCTGCTGCTTCTGCACGGTACGTCGGACATCGCCGACGACGCGTCGGTGGACGAGCTGCCCGTACAGCTGCATGTCGCCGACCCCGACCCGTTCGAGCCGCACGACTGGCTGAACGCCTGGTATCTGCGGATGCAGCGGACCGGGGCCGATGTGGAGGTGCACCGCTACGCGGGCGCGGGCCACCTCTACACCGACCCCGGGCTGCCCGACTACGACGCCGAGGCAGCCGAGCGGACCTGGCGGGTCGCGCTCGGCTTCCTCGAAACGCTCTAGGCTTTCCGTTCGGATCAGGCCTTGAGGGCCTTGTCCAGCGCGGTGTTGAAGTCGGCGACGGTCATGGGCGCGTTGTCACTGCCGGGGGTGGTCAGCTTCTTGCCGTCCATCTTGAGGGTGGGCGTGCCCTGGACCCCGCTCTTGTCGAACTTCGCGGACATCTTCATCGCCCACGCGTCATAGGTGCCGTCGTTGACGGCCTTCTGGAAGGCCTTGTTGTCCTTCAGCTCGGGCACGGTCTGCGCGATCTTGATGAGATACGAGTCGTCCTTGAACGTGTCCGTGGTCTCGTCGGGGTGCCACTTCGCCGAGTACATCGCGGTCTTGTAGTGCTCGAAGGCGGTGGGACTCACGTTGAGCGCGGCGCCCAGAGCGCTCAGACCGTTCTTCGAGCCCTCGCCGCCGTTGTTGTCGATGAACGTGGCACCGATGTACTGGATCTTGAACTTGCCCGCGTCGAGGTCCTTCTGGACCGTCGACCCGACCGTCTGGTCGAACGTCGCGCAGATCGGGCAGCGCGGGTCCTCGTACATCTGCAGCGTCTTCTTGGCGGACGCCTTGCCGACGGTGACCGTGGTGCCGTCCGTGCCCGTGGTGTTCTTCGGCGCGACGACCTTGGCGCTCTTCGCGGCCTCCCAGCCGGAGGGCTTGTTCAGCTGCATGACGCCGTAACCGACGCCCGCGGCGATCGCGAGGACGACGACGATGGACCCGGCGACGACGATCTGCCGGCGGGTCTTGTCCTTCTTCGCCTGGCGCTCGCGCTCGGCGCGCAGCCGCTCGCGGGCCGCTGCCTTGTTGGTCTGGTTGTTGCGTGCACTCATGGTGGGGTTCTCCGTGGGGGACGTGGTCGGGGCAGGACGGAACTGCGTACTTCAGCTCAGGACAGCGGCCGGGTACGGAGGTCCGCGCAGTCCCACGGAGTGCACGAGGAGCAGGGTGCGCGAGGTGCGCGGGCGGTGTGCGGGGAGCGCCCCGTTCCGCACGGAGGTGCAGGCCGCTCCGACGACGGCCACCGCGACGAGCAGCGGCCGGAAGGCGAGGGCGCCGACCGAGCGGGCCACCGATGCCAGCGCGCTCTCGCCGCGCCGCAGCCAGAGCGCGGCCAGCAGCCCGACGGCGACATGCGCGCCGAGCAGCAGCCAGGGCAGTGCCGGGGCCGGTGAGTCGAGCAGCGCCACCGCGTCCTTGCCGGGGCCGGTCACGGAGGCCAGCGGGGTGCCGACCTGGCCGCCGCAGAGCACGTCGACCCCGACCGAGCGCAGGGCGCCCGCGACGGGGCCGCCCGACGGGCCGTAACAGACATGCTGGCCGGTGGTGAAGACGGTGTCGGCGGCGAGTTCGAGCGGAATGAGCACACCCGCGATCGCCCCGAAACCCCGCTCGCGGCCGGCCAGCGCGAAGGCCACGGTGAAGACGGCGGCGGCGAGTGCCGCCACGGTGACCGGCGGCAGCGGGACCTGCGAGAGGAGCACATGGGACGCAGCGGAGAGGGTCACGACCAGCGCTGTGAAAAGCGCCGCGCGAACCGCTCTGAGCTGCGTCCCTGATATGTCCATCGGCCCCGAGTGTGCCATGGGCGCAGGTAAGAGACCCTTAAAGGTTCCTGAGACTAGAGACCAGGAATCTGCCCATTACGGAACAATTCCACGAATATCGCGTGGTCACGGCGGGTCTGGGCCCCGTACGTGTGCGCGAAGTCCACCAGCATCTTGGCGAAGCCGTCCTCGTCGGCAGCGATGGCCGCGTCGATGGCGCGCTCCGTCGAGAACGGCACCAGTGAGTGGCCGCTCTCGTCGTCCGCCGCCGCGTGCATGGTGGCCGTGGCCCGGCCGAGGTCGGCGACGACCGCCGCGATCTCCTCGGGGTCGTCCAGGTCCGACCAGTCGAGATCCACCGCGTACGGCGAGACCTCCGCCACCAGCTGCCCGGCCCCGTCCAGCTCCGTCCAGCCGAGCCACGGGTCGGCGTGTGCCTGCAGGGCGCGCTGCGAGATCACCGTGCGATGGCCCTCGTGCCGGAAGTACCCGCGGACCGCCGGGTCCGTGATGTGCCGGGAGACCGCCGGGGTCTGCCCCTGCTTCATGTAGATGATCACGTCGTTCTCCAGGGCGTCGCTGTGGCCCTCCAGGAGAATGTTGTACGAGGGCAGCCCGGCCGAGCCGATCCCGATGCCCCTGCGGCCCACGACGTCCTTCACCCGGTACGAGTCGGGGCGGCCCAGGCTCTCCTCGGGCAGCGTCTCCAGATAGCCGTCGAAGGCGGCGAGGATCTTGTACCGCGTCGCGGCGTCGAGCTCGACCGCACTGCTGTCGGCGGTGAAGCGGCGCTCGTGGTCGCGGATCTCCGTCATCGAGCCGAGGAGCGCGAACCTGGTGCGCGACCTGGCCGCGCGCAGCGCGCCGAGCAGCGGCCCCTCCGCGGTGTCCAGCGTGAACGGGGGTACGTCGTCGTCCTGGGCGCCGGACGCCAGGACCCGGATGCGCTCGCGGTAGGCGACGGCATAGGTCTCCACGAGACCGGTGATCTGGTCGTCGCTGAGCGCCTTGGCGTGGCCGAGCAGGGCGAGCGAGGCCGCGAAGCGCTGGACGTCCCAGGTGAAGGGGCCCACATAGGCCTCGTCGAAGTCGTTCACATTGAAGATCAGCCGGCCGTTGGCGTCCAGATAGGTGCCGAAGTTCTCCGCGTGCAGATCGCCGTGCACCCAGACCCGGCCGGTCCGCTCGTCCAGATACGGACCGCCCTCCGTGCTCTCGCCCAGGTCCTCGTAGAAGAGGCAGGCCGCACCCCGGTAGAAGGCGAAGGCCGAGGCCGCCATCTTCCGGAACTTGACCCGGAAGGCAGCCGGATCGGCGGCCAGGAGCTCGCCGAACGCGGTGCCGAAAACGGCGAGAATCTGCTCGCCGCGCTCCTCGGAGCTGGGCTGCGGGACCGACATCGCGGGTGCCTCCAGGTGCATCACATAAGGGACAGCTGTTCCAACGGGCTCAACGCACGGAGCCACCCGGGAGTGCCCCGCGGCTGTCGGTGGGCCGACGTAGACTCCAACGCTGTTCCCTCACTCGTCCCGCAGGAGGCATCCCCGTGACCAAGCCGCCTTTCACGCACCTTCACGTCCACACGCAGTACTCCATGCTGGACGGTGCCGCGCGGCTCAAGGACATGTTCGAGGCCTGCAACGAGATGGGCATGTCGCACATCGCCATGTCCGACCACGGCAACCTCCACGGGGCGTACGACTTCTTCCATTCGGCGAAGAAGGCGGGCGTGACGCCGATCATCGGCATCGAGGCGTACGTCGCCCCGGAGTCCCGGCGGAACAAGCGCAAGGTCAAGTGGGGCCAGCCGCATCAGAAGCGGGACGATGTGTCCGGTTCGGGTGGTTACACGCACAAGACGATCTGGGCGGCGAACAGCACGGGCCTGCACAACCTCTTCAAGCTGTCGTCCGACGCGTACGCCGAGGGCTGGCTGCAGAAGTGGCCGCGCATGGACAAGGAGACGATCTCCCAGTGGTCCGAGGGCCTGATCGCGTCCACCGGCTGCCCGTCGGGCGAGGTGCAGACCCGGCTGCGGCTCGGGCAGTTCGACGAGGCGATGCAGGCGGCGTCCGACTACAAGGACATCTTCGGTGAGGGCCGGTACTTCCTGGAGCTGATGGACCACGGCATCGAGATCGAACGCCGGGTCCGCGACGGCCTGGTGGAGATCGGCCAGAAGCTCGGCATCCCGCCGCTGGTGACGAACGACTCGCACTACACCTACGCGCACGAGGCGAGCGCGCACGACGCCCTGCTCTGCATCCAGACCGGCAAGAACCTCTCGGACCCGGACCGCTTCCGCTTCGACGGGACCGGCTACTACCTCAAGACGACCGACGAGATGTACGCCATCGACTCGTCGGACGCCTGGCAGCAGGGGTGCGCCAACACCCTCCTGGTCGCCGAGCAGATCGACACCAGCGGCATGTTCGAAAAGCGCGACCTGATGCCGAAGTTCGACATCCCGGACGGCTACACCGAGATCACCTGGTTCCAGGAAGAGGTCCGGGTCGGCATGGAGCGCCGGTACCCGGGAGGTGTCCCCGAGGACCGCCAGAAGCAGGCGGCGTACGAGATGGACATCATCATCCAGATGGGGTTCCCGGGGTACTTCCTCGTCGTGGCCGACTTCATCATGTGGGCCAAGAACAACGGCATCGCGGTCGGCCCCGGCCGTGGCTCGGCGGCCGGTTCGATCGTGTCGTACGCCATGGGCATCACCGACCTCGACCCGATCACGCACGGGCTGATCTTCGAGCGGTTCCTCAACCCCGAGCGCGTCTCCATGCCCGATGTCGACATCGACTTCGACGAGCGCAGGCGCGTCGAGGTGATCCGGTACGTGACCGAGAAGTACGGCGCCGACAAGGTCGCCATGATCGGCACCTACGGAAAGATCAAGGCCAAGAACGCGATCAAGGATTCCGCGCGCGTCCTCGGCTACCCGTACGCGATGGGTGACCGCCTCACCAAGGCGATGCCCGCCGACGTCCTCGGCAAGGGGATCGACCTCAGCGGCATCACCGACCCCAAGCACCCCCGTTACAGCGAGGCGGGCGAGATCCGGGGGATGTACGAGAACGAACCGGACGTCAAGAAGGTCATCGACACCGCCACCGGCGTCGAGGGCCTGGTCCGGCAGATGGGTGTGCACGCGGCCGGCGTGATCATGTCCAGCGAGCCCATCGTCGACCACGCCCCGGTCTGGGTCAGGCACACGGACAACGTCACCATCACGCAGTGGGACTACCCGCAGTGCGAGTCGCTCGGCCTGCTGAAGATGGACTTCCTGGGCCTGCGCAACCTGACGATCATGGACGACGCCGTCAAGATGGTGAAGGCCAACAAGGGCGTCGACCTGGAGATGCTGTCCCTCCCGCTGGACGACGCCAAGACCTTCGAACTGCTCTGCCGGGGCGACACACTCGGGGTGTTCCAGTTCGACGGCGGCCCGATGCGCTCCCTGCTGCGCCAGATGCAGCCCGACAACTTCGAGGACATTTCCGCCGTCTCGGCCCTGTACCGGCCGGGCCCGATGGGCATGAACTCGCACACGAACTACGCGGAGCGCAAGAACAACCGCCAGGAGATCACCCCGATCCACCCGGAGCTGGAGGAGCCTCTCAAGGAGGTCCTCGGCCTCACCTACGGCCTGATCGTGTACCAGGAGCAGGTGCAGAAGGCCGCCCAGATCGTCGCCGGCTACTCGCTCGGCGAGGCCGACATCCTGCGCCGCGTGATGGGCAAGAAGAAGGCCGACGAACTCGCGAAGAACTTCGTGCTGTTCGAGGCTGGAGCCAAGAAGCAGGGCTTCTCGGACGCGGCGATCAAGGCGCTCTGGGACGTCCTGGTGCCGTTCGCCGGATACGCGTTCAACAAGGCGCACTCCTCCGCGTACGGCCTGGTCACCTACTGGACCGCCTACCTCAAGGCCAACTACCCGGCCGAGTACATGGCGGCGCTGCTCACCTCGGTGCGCGACGACAAGGACAAGTCGGCGATCTACCTCAACGAGTGCCGCCGCATGGGCATCAAGGTGCTGCCGCCCAATGTGAACGAGTCCGAGTCCAACTTCGCCGCCCAGGGCGACGACGTGATCCTCTTCGGCCTCTCCGCGGTCCGCAACGTCGGTACGAACGTGGTGGAGTCGATCATCCGCTCCCGCAAGGCCAAGGGGAAGTACAGCTCCTTCCCCGACTACCTCGACAAGGTCGAGGCCGTGGCCTGCAACAAGCGCACCACCGAATCGCTCATCAAGGCGGGCGCATTCGACGAGATGGGACACACCCGCAAGGGCCTCACCGCGCACTTCGAGCCGATGATCGACAACGTGGTCGCGGTCAAGCGCAAGGAGGCTGAGGGGCAGTTCGACCTCTTCGGCGGCGGCGAGGAGGACAGCTCCGAGCCGGGCTTCGGGCTCGACGTGGAGTTCTCCGACATCGAGTGGGAGAAGTCGTATCTGCTCGCGCAGGAGCGGGAGATGCTCGGTCTCTACGTCTCCGACCACCCGCTCTTCGGTCTGGAGCATGTGCTCTCGGACAAGAGCGACGCCGCCATCGCCGCGCTCACCGGCGGGGAGCACTCGGATGGCGCGGTGGTCACCATCGGCGGCATCATCTCCGGCCTCCAGCGCAAGATGACCAAGCAGGGCAACGCCTGGGCCATCGCGACCGTCGAGGACCTCGCGGGCACCATCGAGTGCATGTTCTTCCCGGCCACCTACCAGTTGGTGTCGACCCAGCTGGTCGAGGACACCGTGGTGTTCGTCAAGGGCCGTCTCGACAAGCGCGAGGACATCCCGCGGCTGGTCGCGATGGAACTCCAGGTCCCCGACCTGTCGTCCGCCGGGACCAACGCCCCGGTGACGATCACCATCCCCACCGTGAAGGTCACCCCGCCGATGGTCAGCAGGCTCGGCGAGATCCTCTCCCACCACCGGGGCAACTCCGAGGTACGGATCAAGCTTCAGGGCTCCCGCAAGACCACGGTGCTCCGGCTCGACCGGCACCGGGTGCAGCCCGACCCGGCGCTCTTCGGCGATCTGAAGGTGCTGCTGGGCCCGTCCTGTCTGGCGGGCTGACACCGGCCCGGACCGGGGACCGCTTGAGGGGCGCGCTGTGCACGGCGCGCCCCTCGAACATCATTACGGCGAAGATCAGTTGTGGCCGAAGCGCTTCTGGTGCTTACGTGCGACATCTGACGGGCTGCCCTGCGGCATCGACTGCTGGGACTCACTCTGCGACTCGTACGAGCTGGACCGGGCGTCCTGGCTGCCGCGCTCCGCGGCGGACGAGCGGTCCTGCTGACTGTCGTGCTTATGACGGTTCTTGTGCTTGGCCATGGTGATGCCTCCTTGAGGGGGACTAGGGGCCAGGGCCGCGACCAGATTCACATATCGCACAGACTGCCGCATTTTGGATCATTACCGTGCGTAATGAAGGCTTGTCCCGCGCCACTTCGGACCAACTTCGCGCTGCGCCACGCCGATGATCGAGTTCCGGCCGTTAACCCCCGCGCGGTCGGGCAGACTCGAAGGAAACCCGAAGTACTTCCCCTTCTCCCGAGGTACCCGAAAGAGGGTGGATCGCGTGGACCGCTGCGTCGTCCTGGTGGACGCCGGATACCTGCTGGGAGCCGCTGCGAGTCTCCTCGCAGGAGAACCTGCCCGCTCCCGCATCACTGTCGACCACGCGGCGCTCATCCAGGGCCTGCGCGAGCGCGCCGAGGGCGACACGGAGCAACCGCTGCTGCGGATCTACTGGTTCGACGGCGCCCCCGACCGGGTGCCACAGCCCGAACACCGCAGGCTGCGGGTGATGCCCCGGGTGACCGTCCGGCTGGGCGCACTGACCAGGAGCGACGGCCGCTGGGCGCAGAAGGGCGTCGACGCCGCGATGCACGCCGAGCTCACCGAACTGGCCAGAAATCGCGCCTGTTCGGACATCGTGCTGGTCACCGGCGACGGAGATCTGCTGCCCGGCCTGATGTCCGCGAAGGAGCACGGCGTGGCCGTGCACCTGTGGGCGGTGCAGGCGGGCGACGGGGACTACAACCAGTCCGAGGACCTGGTCGCCGAGGCCGACGAACGCCGGGTGCTGGACCGGGCCTGGATCACCAAGGCCGTACGGGCCAAGGAGACCGGCGGGGTCTGCGCACCGGCGTCGGCGTCCCGCCCGGAGATCGCCGCGATCCTCTCCGCCCCGCTCCCGGAGTCGGCGCTCGCCGCGTCGGCCGAGCGGGCCGCACAGGCCGCGGCCGTGCACAACGTCACGGCATCGGGCCCCGCCACCGAGCAGCCGACCGATGAGGAGCGGGCACACGCGGCGGCTGCGGCCAGAGGGGGCGTCCCCACGCCCAAGGACCTCGCGGGCCTGCGCGGCCCCGGAGCGCAGCCCGCCCAGCAGCCGGCGAACGCGACGCTGCGCTGGTCGTCCGAGCGCGGCTGGATCGAGCGCCCCGGCGGCCAGACCGGTGAACCCGCGGAGACCGCTTCGCTGCCGACGCTCGCCCAGGTCACCACCGCGGAGCAGCGGTGGGCGGACCGCGAGGAGGACATCACCACGGTCGGCGGCGACCCCTTCGAGGTGGGGCAGGTCTTCGCCAGGCGGTGGATGGAGCGGCTGCCGGACCCCGGGCATGTGCAGAAGCTGTCCGGGATGTACCCGCGGATCCCGCACCGGATCGACGGTGAGCTGCTGCGGTACGCGGCCCGGTTCGGGCTGCTCGCCCACAAGGACGACCAGATCGACGAGCACGACCGGTACGCGATCAGGGCCGGGTTCTGGCGGGAGATCGACGTACGGGCCGCTGAGCCCGCGCCCGCGGGGGAGCAGACCGGGCGCTGAGGCGCGCCGACGGCCCCTGCCGGAAGCGGGCGCAACCGGCCCCGGCGCCCTTCCGGGCCGCCCAACCCCGTAGGCTCGTCCCTCGTGAGTACGGGCAATGTGTGCGTGGTGCGCGAGCTGGTGAAGACGTACCCGGCCGCGCGCGGCAGACGGGGGACTCCCGCCACGCCCGAGGTGCGGGCCACCGACGGGATCTCCCTGACCGTGCGCCGCGGCGAGATCTTCGGACTGCTCGGACCCAACGGCGCCGGCAAGTCCACCCTCGTACGCCAGCTCACCGGGCTGATGCGGCCCGACTCCGGCCGGGTCGAGGTGCTCGGCCACGATCTCGTACGCCATCCCGAACGCGCCGCGCGGCTGCTCGGCTATCTGGGCCAGGAGTCCACCGCACTCGACGAACTGACCGTCGCCCTCGCGGCGGAGACCACCGGCCGGCTGCGCGGGCTCTCCGTGCCGGACGCCCGCCGGGAGCGGGACGCCGTGCTGGAGGAGCTGGGGATCACCGAGCTCGCCGGGCGGCCGCTCAGGAAGCTCTCAGGCGGCCAGCGGCGGCTCGCCTGTTTCGCCGCGACGCTCGTCGGTGAGCGCTCGCTGCTCGTCCTGGACGAGCCCACCACCGGGATGGACCCCGTCGCGCGGCGCGCCGTGTGGGCCGCGGTCGACCGGCGGCGGGCCGAGCGCGGCGCGACCGTCCTGCTGGTCACCCACAACGTCATCGAGGCCGAGACCGTACTGGACCGGGTCGCCGTCATCGAACGCGGCCGGGTGATCGCCTGCGACACCCCGGCCGGGCTGAAGGCCCAGGTCGCGGGCGAGGTCCGGGTCGAGCTGGTCTGGCGGGAGCGGGCGCCGCTCGACATCCCGGAGGTCGCCGCGCTGCGCGAGTCCGCGCAGGAGTCCGGGCGCCGCTGGCTGCTGCGGCTGGCACCCGACGAGGCACGGGCAGCCGTCGCCACGGTGACCGGCGGGCCCGCCTTCGCCGCACTCGACGACTTCACGCTGTCCACACCGAGCCTGGAGGACGTGTACATGGCGCTGGGCGGCCGTACCAAGGGGCTGGTGAAGGCGTGACCGCAGTGGTCTCCGCGCAGTCGCAGCCGTACCCGGAGATCCCGCCGCGCGGCGAGTCCCGCACCTCGGACGGCTCCGGCGCCCAGGACGGCCCGTCCGGTGCCGCCGACGACGGCGCGGTCACCGAGGCCGAGCCGCTCGCGCCGCGCGCCCGGCTGCTGCCCGCGCTCGCCGCTGTCTACCGGGCCCAGCTGTCGCGGGCCCGGGTGGCACGCATCCCGCTGCTCTTCGTGGCGACGTTCCAGTCCGTCGGGATCATGATCCTGATGCGCGGGGTTGTCGACGGCGGCGACGAGGCCCGCGCCGTGGTGGCGGGCTCGGCCGTTCTGGTCGTGGCGTTCGTCGCGCTCAATCTGCTCGCGCAGTACTTCGGGCAGCTGCGCGCCAGCGGTGGACTCGACCACTACGCCACCCTGCCGGTGCCTCCCGCCTCCGTGGTGCTCGGGACGGCCGGGGCGTACGCCTCCTTCACGGTGCCCGGCACGGTCGTCACCGCCGTCGTCGGTTCCGTGCTCTTCCAGCTGCCGCTGGCACATCTGTGGGTGCTCGCCGCTGTCGTCCCGCTCGCGGGAGCGGCGCTCGCCGGGCTCGGCGCCGCCCTCGGGCTGCTCGCGCCGCGCCAGGAACTCGCCACCCTGCTCGGGCAACTCGGGATGTCCGCCGCGCTGCTGCTGGGCGTGCTCCCGGCCGGCCGGCTGCCCGAGCCGATCGCGTACGCCCGCGACCTGCTGCCGTCCACCTACGGGGTCGAGGCGCTGGCCCGTACCTTCGGCGACCACCCGGACTGGTCTGCGGTCGGCGCCGACCTCGCTGTCTGCGCGGCGGTCGGAGTCGTCTCGCTGGCCGTGGCGACCTGGGCCTACCGGCGGGCGGCGGTCCGGTGAGGCGGCACACAGGGCCGCCTGGCACGATGGCAGAGTGACCGCGCCACTGACACCTCCGCACCAGCCGCCGAACGACGACCCGTGGCAGAAGGGTCCTTCGGGAGCCACCCCCTGGCCGGGTCCGGAGCAGGCAGCCGACGACGGCCCCGGGCTCCGTACCGAGCTGGTGCAGGCCGCGGTCGTAGCCGTCGTACTGACGGTCCTGGGGGTCCTGCTCGGCCTGCTGTGGATGTGGCTCGCGCCGCGCGTTCCGCTGATCTCCGACGGCAAGGCCGTCTACCTCAAGAACTCGGAGGGCGAGCAGGCGATCGGCGGGGATGGCACGTTCGCGCTGCTCGGGCTGGCGTTCGGCGTGGTGAGCGCGGCCGCCGTCTTCCTCTTCCGCAGGCGCGGCGGGGTGCCGCTGGTCCTCGCACTCGCCGTCGGCGGCCTGCTCGGTTCGCTGCTCGCCTGGCGTGTCGGGATCTGGCTCGGCCCGTCGCAGGACGTGGTCGCGGCCGCGAAGCACGCGGGTAACGGCGTCACCTTCGACGCACCGCTGAAGCTGGCCGCGAAGGGCGCGCTGCTCGCGTGGCCGGTGGCGGCGATGATCATTCACCTGGGGGTGACCGCCGTGTTCGGACCGCGCGACCCGGAGCCGGAGTGGACTCCGCCGTCCTCGCCCGTCACGCTGCCTCCGCCGTCGTACGAGGACCCCGCTCCGGAGCCGGGCGAACGGCGCTAGGGCTGCCGCGGCACTAGCGCCGCCCGCCCGGATCAGGCCGGGTCCGGATCCAGCCGGGATCCCTGGGCGGCCCGCCCCACCGCGGCCAGCAACGCCCCGGTGAGCCCGGCCAGGTCCGCCGGGGACAGCTCCACCTCCAGCCCCCTGCGCCCCGCCGACACGCAGATGGTCCCGTGCGCCGACGCCGACGCGTCCAGCACCGTACGGAGGCGCTTGCGCTGGCCCAGGGGGGAGATGCCGCCCAGGACATACCCCGTGGTGCGTTCCGCCACGGCCGGGTCCGCCATCGTGGCGCGCTTGCCGCCCACCGCGGCGGCCAGGGCCTTGAGGTCCAGGCTGCCTGCGACCGGAACGACGGCCACGGTCAGTTCGCCGTCCACATCGGCCACCAGCGTCTTGAAGACCCGGTCGGGGGCGACCCCGAGCGCCTCGGCCGCCTCCCCGCCGTAGGAGGCGGCGGCCGGGTCGTGCTCGTAGGTGTGCAGCGTGTACGCCGTGCCTGCCGCGGTCAGCGCCGCCGTGGCGGGCGTGCCGCCCGACTGCTTCTTCTTCGCCTTCTTCGCCACGTGCGCGCTCCTCGGGTCAGTTGAGGTGGGTCGGGGCCCGGGTCAGGTCCGTGGCGGGCAGCGACGGCAGATGCCGGATCACCGCGGTCTCCGACCGCAGCAGCTTCAGCTCCTCGCGCAGCCGGGTCGCGATGTCCGGCGCTTCGAGCAGCTTCTGCTTGGCGGGCACATCGAGCACGGCGGCAGCCGCGACCAGGTACGAGACCACCGAGGGCTCGTCGGGAAGCTCGGCCCCCGTGGTGAGCGAGCGTTCGCGCGCACCGGCCAGCCGCTTCTGATAGGCGCGGAAGGCGCGCAGCACACCCTCCGCGAGTGCGCCCGCGTCGTCCCCGGCTTCCTCGGGCAGTTCCTCGACCTCGGCGGTCAGATACGGGCCGCTCGCGTCCAGCGAGTGGATCCGCACCCGCGCGGTGCCGGTTGCGAGCACCTCGAAGCTGCCGTCGTCGCGCTCACGGATCGTCGCCGCGTCGGCGATGCAGCCGATGTGGTGCAGGGCGGTGGCCGGGTCGTCGCCGAAACCGGCGGCCGGGCCCGGCTCGGGCAGCGCGGCGCGGCCGGGCAGTCCGGGCAGCGTGGGCGCCACCTCGGAACCGTCGCGGATGGCGACGACGGCGAAGCGCCGTGGCTCGGCCTCGTCGTCCACCTTGAGCAGGTCGCGCATCATGGCGCGATAACGCTCCTCGAAGATGTTCAGAGGCAGCACGAGGCCCGGGAACAGCACCGTGTTCAGCGGGAACAGAGGGAGGCGCGCGGTGGTCACAGCGGTCAAGCGTAATGGCCGCGGCCGCGGGCGCGCCCCGTCCCGTCCCGCCGCGCGCCCCCCGGGGCGGCCAGCAGGCGTGCCGCGCCGCGCAGTTCGAGGAACCGGCCCAGTGGATCGTCACTCAGCCGGGCCCACGGGAACGAGGTCACGTCCGGGCCGATCAGCCGGAACTGCTCCACCGCGTCGGCCCACCTCTCCCGGCTGACCAGCACGTACACCAGCAGATTCCGGATCTCCGCGAGCAGCGCGTCGCCCGGCCCGTACCCGGCGGACAGCGCGATGGCGCGGTCTGCGGCCCCGTCGATCCGCTCCCGGACGGCGGCCGGCTGCCCGCCGCCGGCGAGGTACGCGAACGCAGCCCGTACCGGCAGTGCCCGCACCAGCGATCCGGGCGGTGCGTCGTCGGCGGCCTGCTCCGCGAAGTCGAAGCACTCGGGGTGCGAGCCGTGCCACTGCGCCGACAGGTAGCGCAGGGCGGCCACATGGCAGCCGTAGTGCCACGGGGAGCGGCGCAGCGCCTGCTCCCAGAGGGATTCGAAGCCGGTGTGCGTGGCGTGCACACCGCGGGCGTGGTCCAGGGCGATGCGCCACGGCACCGGGTCCCGGGGATCGCCGTCGGCCGCCGCGTCGACCAGCGGGCGGATCTCCCGCAGCAGTTCGGCCCGGGCGGGGGAGTCCCAGGCCCTGAGAACCGCGAGGCCGGCCGCGAGGAGCAGCGCGTCCGGATCGTGCGGCGAGGCCGCGAGCCAGCCGGAGAGCCACTCGTCTCTGCTCAACGCGAAGGCGGCGAGCCGGGTGAGGTAGCGGTCGCGGTCCTCCCACCCGGACGTGGCGCGGGTGGCGGCCAGCAGTCCGGCCGCCGGCCCGTGGTCCCCCTCGGCCGCCGCCACGAGCACCGGCGCCAGCCGGGCGTCGGGGACGTCGAGCAGCACCTCGTCGTCGCGGTGGTCGGCCGCCCCGGCGGCGGGCCGGAGCGGCGAGCGGCGCCCCGTCCCGGCCAGGGAGCGCAGCGAACGCAGGGGCATGGTGCGGAGGGAGGGCAGAGACGTAATGAGGGACATGGTGCGGACCATTGAAAACCGCAGGTGAGGAGGGCGCCAGGGGCAGGACGTGAAGCTTTCGTATCGGGGTGATGGTTGTACGCGGGGTGGTCAAGGAGCGGTAAAGAGGTGGAGCGGTAAAGAGGTAAGGGGGCGGACCGGACTTCCCGGACGCGGGGACGTGTCCGCGGGACTGCCCGGACGTTGGGGACGTGTCCGCGGGACTTCCCGGACGCGGAGCTGTCCGCCGTGGGCTCCACCGCCCCGGACGGCACGCACCGCCACCGCGCCCGGCCCGTCAGCTCCGGCGCAGCAGACGCGTGGCGCCCGTCGCGACCGTCGTGGCCAGGATCCAGCCGAGCACGATCAGCGCGGCGGCCGCCCACTGCCAGCCGCCGCACAGCTTCCAGTAGCCGTCCTGGCCGAGGTTGACCACCGGGATCAGCAGGTCCAGCGCGTAGAGCGCCGCGTTCCACTGCGGATGCCCGTCCCGGCTCATCGGCTCCGGTCGGTAGCGCGAGAACGCGACCGTGCCCGCCGCCCACAGCACCGCCATCCAGAGCGCGGCCCGGCCCGGCCGGTAGCCGTACGCCACCGTCCAGTCCTGGAGGTACCCCCACACCTTGGCCGCCAGCGGCAGCGTCTCGCGGCGTCTGCGCTGCTTCGCCAGCAGCACCTCGCGGGCGTCCGCGTCCTCACCGCTGTTGCGCAGCACCGACGCCAGCCGTTCGTACGGCTCCGGCGCGTACTCCGGAGTCGCCGCCGTCACCCACTCCAGCCGCTGCTCCAGCGGGAAGCTGCCGACCGGGATGAGGTTCTCGTAACTGAAGCCCCCCATCGCCAGACCGCCGGGGCCCGGCCAGCTGGCCGACATGTCGACCAGATTGACCACCTTGGCACCCGAGAGCACCACCCGGCCCTGCTCGGGGCGGTCCCCGAGGAACCGCAGCTCGGGGGTCTGGATGCGGCGCAGCGACAGCTCCTGGTCGCGATGCATACGGAACTTCGCACTCCGCAGGTCGAGTGCGTCCCCGAACCGCCCGTCGTCCAGCCGTATCCCGCCGACACACTCGAAAGGCTGAAGTCTCGTCCCATAGGGCGGTGTCGGTCCGGTGCCGTACGGGGGAGTGGTGCCGCCGCCGTCCGGTGCCACCCCGGCCGCCGACAGGTAGAGCGTGCGCTCCACGGAGAGCTGTGGCGCGTTCAGCGCCCGCCGGCCGTCCGGATTGAGCAGCCGGCTGCCGTTGAAGCTCAGCGAGACCCCGATCCGCGCCGAGCGCAGACTCACCTCGCCGTGCGACTCGATCATCTCGGCCTGCAGGTCCTGCGCCACGTACAGCCCGTCGGCCGCGATGGAGCGGCCCTTGCGGTCCGGGTGCACCACGATCATGTTGATCAGCAGATCCGTGCCGATCTGCGCGTCGGTCAGCCGGATACCGCCCGCCACCCGGCAGCGCGGCAGATGCAGATCGCCCTCGCTGTGCAGCCGGGCCGCCTCAAGACGCGGCATCGCGCAGCCGACCATCCGGACCGTGGTGACCCGGCACTCCGGCAGGAGTACCTCGTCCTCGAACCGGCAGCCGGTCAGCTCCACGTACGGCTTGACCGTGCCGCCCGCGAGATCCAGTGCGCCGGTGATCTGCACCCCGGTCAGCTTGAGCGAGGAGACCCGGCCCGCCAGCGCCGGCGGCCCGCTGAGCAGCAGCAGAGCCACCACGCGCGCACGGACCGTGCGCTCGGGGCCCCAGGTGCGGGCCGAGAGCGGATTGTCCATAACCGGGTTGCGGGTGCGCAGATCGTACGTACTGCCGTTGCGGAAGGCCTCCCACATGCCCAGCTCGGCGCCGGTCAGCCAGTCGGGCGCATGCTCGTCGTGCTGCGCCTCTGTCACTGCCGCCCCTCCCTGCCCACGAGTGATGAAGTGAACGCTAGCGGTCACCGACAGGGGGCCAGTTGTGTATCAGCCACTGATACGGGCGACCGGAGGCCATAACCGGTCTGAGAGAATTGGTGTCATGATCTCCCGAATCGATCTGCGCGGCGACGCCCTCCCCGAGGGCGGCGCCCTGCGCGACCTGCTGCCCCGTGCCGACTTCGACGTACAGGCCGCCCTGGAAAAGGTGCGGCCGATCTGCGAGGACGTGCACCATCGCGGTGACGCGGCGCTCATCGAGTACGCGGAGAAGTTCGACGGTGTGCGGCTGGAGCAGGTGCGGGTGCCCGCAGCCGCCCTCGCCGACGCCCTGGCCGGGCTCGACCCGGCGGTCCGGGCGGCCCTTGAGGAGTCGATCAGGCGCGCCAGGATGGTCCACCGCGCCCAGCGACGCGCCGAGCACACCACCCAGGTTGTCCCCGGCGGCAAAGTGACCGAGAAGTGGGTACCGGTCGAGCGTGTCGGGCTGTACGCGCCGGGCGGACGCTCCGTCTACCCCTCGTCCGTGGTCATGAACGTGGTCCCCGCGCAGGAGGCCGGAGTCGAGTCGATCGCCCTCGCGTCCCCGGCGCAGAAGGAGTTCGACGGCCTGCCGCACCCGACGATCCTGGCCGCCTGCGCGCTGCTCGGCATCGACGAGGTGTACGCGGCGGGCGGCGCCACCGCCGTCGCGATGTTCGCCCACGGCACCGAGTCCTGCCCGCCGGCCAACATGGTCACAGGCCCCGGCAACATCTGGGTCGCCGCGGCCAAGCGGTACTTCACCGGCCGGATCGGCATCGACGCCGAGGCGGGCCCGACCGAGATCGCCGTACTCGCCGACGACACCGCCGACCCCGCGCACGTCGCGGCCGACCTGATCAGCCAGGCCGAGCACGACCCGATGGCCGCCGCCGTCCTCGTCACCGACTCGGCCGAGCTGGCCGACGCGGTGGAGAAGGAGCTGGCGCCGCAGGTCGCCGCCACCAAGCACATCACCGAGCGGATCGTCCCCGCGCTTGAGGGCAAGCAGTCCGCGATCGTCCTCGTCGACTCGGTCGAGGACGGTCTGAAGGTCGTGGACGCGTACGGCGCCGAGCACCTGGAGATCCAGACCGCCGACGCGGCCGCGGTCGCCGCCCGGGTCCGCAACGCCGGAGCCGTCTTCGTCGGCCCCTGGGCCCCGGTCTCCCTCGGCGACTACTGCGCCGGGTCCAACCACGTCCTGCCCACCGGCGGCTGCGCCTGCCACTCCTCGGGCCTCTCGGTCCAGTCGTTCCTGCGCGGCATCCACATCGTCGACTACACCCGGGACGCGCTCGCCGAGGTCACCCACCACGTGGTGACGCTCGCCGAGGCCGAGGACCTGCCCGCGCACGGCGCGGCCCTCAAGGCGAGGTTCGGATGGCAGGTGCCCACCGCATGACAGGCATCGACGACCTGCCCGTACGGGACGAACTGCGCGGCAAGTCCCCCTACGGCGCGCCCCAACTGGACGTCCCCGTACGGCTGAACACCAACGAGAACCCGTACCCGCTGCCCGAGGCGCTGGTCGACCGGATCGCCGAGCGCGTCCGGGAGGCGGCCCGCACCCTCAACCGCTACCCCGACCGGGACGCCGTCGAGCTCCGCACCGAGCTGGCCCGCTACCTCACCAGGACCGCCGGGCACCCGGTCGGCAAGGCCAACGTCTGGGCGGCGAACGGCTCGAACGAGGTCATCCAGCAGCTGCTCCAGACCTTCGGCGGCCCCGGCCGCACGGCCATCGGCTTCGAGCCCTCGTACTCGATGCACGCCCTCATCGCCCGTGGCACCGGCACCGGCTGGATCTCCGGGCCCCGCAACGAGGACTTCACCATCGACATCGCGGCGGCCGAGCGCTCCATCGCCGAGAACCGGCCGGACGTCGTCTTCATCACCTCGCCCAACAACCCCACCGGCACCGCGGTCGACACCGAGACGGTCCTCGCGCTCTACGAGGCGGCGCAGGCTGCGGGCCCCTCGATGGTCGTGGTGGACGAGGCGTACGGCGAGTTCAGCCACGCGCCCTCGCTGCTCCCGCTGATCGAGGGCCGGCCCCGTCTGGTCCTCTCCCGGACCATGTCCAAGGCGTTCGGCGCCGCCGGGCTGCGGCTCGGCTACCTCGCGGCCGACCCGGCCGTGGTCGACGCCGTCCAGCTCGTACGGCTGCCGTACCACCTGTCGTCCGTCACCCAGGCCACCGCGCTCGCCGCCCTGGAGCACACCGATACCCTGTTGCGGTACGTCGAGCAGCTGAAGGCCGAGCGCGACAGGCTCGTCGGCGAGCTGCGCTCCATCGGATACGACGTGACGCAGTCCGATGCCAACTTCATCCAGTTCGGCCGCTTCCAGGACGCACCGGCTGCCTGGCGGGCGATGCTCGATCACGGTGTCCTGATCAGGGACAACGGGGTCCCCGGATGGCTGCGGGTCTCCGTGGGCACTCCGGCCGAGAACGACGCGTTCCTCGAAGCGGCACGCACACTGCACAAGGAGATCACCGCATGACTCGCGTGGGCCGCATCGGACGGGTGGAACGCACCACCAAGGAGACCTCGGTCGTGGTCGAGATCGATCTCGACGGCACCGGCAAGGTCGACGTGTCGACGGGGGTCGGCTTCTACGACCACATGCTCGACCAGCTGGGCCGCCACGGCCTCTTCGACCTCACGGTCAAGACGGACGGCGACCTGCACATCGACTCGCACCACACCATCGAGGACACCGCCCTGGCGATCGGCGCCGCCTTCAAGCAGGCGCTCGGCGACAAGGTGGGCATCTACCGGTTCGGCAACTGCACGGTGCCGCTGGACGAGTCGCTCGCGCAGGTCACCGTCGACCTGTCGGGCCGCCCCTACCTGGTGCACACCGAGCCGGAGAACATGGCGCCGATGATCGGCGAGTACGACACGACGATGACCCGGCACATCCTGGAGTCGTTCGTCGCGCAGGCCCAGATCGCGCTGCACGTCCACGTGCCGTACGGGCGCAACGCCCACCACATCGTGGAGTGCCAGTTCAAGGCCCTGGCCCGCGCGCTGCGTTACGCGTCCGAGCACGACCCGCGGGCAGCGGGCATTCTTCCTTCGACCAAGGGCGCCCTGTAAGCATGACTGGCCTCAACACCATCCTCATCGTCGTCGGCCTCTTCCTGGCCGGCGGCGTCTACTCCTTCGCCAAGCAGAAGATGCCCGCGAGCCTCATCGTGCTGCTCTCCATCGGAGCCGTGATGTGCCTGGCGGCGGGCGTGATGCGCATTCAGGGAATCTGGACATGACCGCTCGCAGGAAGGTCGTGGTCTTCGACTACGGCTTCGGCAACGTCCGCTCCGCCGAGCGCGCGCTCGCGCACGCCGGCGCGGACGTCGAGATCACCCGTGACTACGACCGCGCCATGAACGCCGACGGTCTGCTTGTCCCCGGCGTCGGCGCCTTCTCCGCCTGTATGAAGGGGCTCAAGGAGGCCCGCGGCGACTGGATCGTCGGCCGCAGGCTGGCCGGCGGCCGTCCGGTCATGGGCATCTGCGTCGGGATGCAGATCCTCTTCGAGCGCGGCATCGAGCACGGCGTGGAGACCGAGGGCCTCGACGAGTGGCCCGGCACGGTCGGCCCGCTCAAGGCCGACGTCGTACCGCACATGGGGTGGAACACCGTGGAAGCCCCGGCGGACACCGCGCTCTTCGCCGGGCTCGACGCGGGGGCGCGCTTCTACTTCGTGCACTCCTACGCGGCACACG
Source organism: Streptomyces sp. NBC_00466 (assembly GCF_041433995.1). Lineage (NCBI taxonomy): Bacteria > Bacillati > Actinomycetota > Actinomycetes > Kitasatosporales > Streptomycetaceae > Streptomyces > Streptomyces sp. NBC_00466. The sequence goes on from NZ_CP107896.1 coordinate 5,494,692, forward strand.
ACTGGTCCCTCGAAGTCACCAACGCCAGGATCCGCGCCCCGCGCGTCACCTGGGCCACGCACGGTGAACGCTTCGTCGCGGCCGTCGAGAACGGCCCCCTGTCGGCCACCCAGTTCCACCCCGAGAAGTCCGGCGACGCCGGCGCCCAGCTGCTGACCAACTGGATCGGAACCCTCTGATGTCCGCCTTGCAGAAGAAGCTCGAACTCCTCCCCGCCGTCGATGTCCGGGACGGCCAGGCGGTCCGCCTCGTCCACGGCGAGTCCGGCTCCGAGACCTCCTACGGCTCACCGCTGGAAGCCGCGCTCGCCTGGCAGCGGTCGGGCGCCGAGTGGCTGCACCTGGTCGACCTCGACGCCGCCTTCGGCACCGGCGACAACCGCAAGCTGATCTCCGAGGTCACATCGGCGATGGACATCAAGGTGGAACTCTCCGGCGGTATCCGCGACGACGCCTCCCTGGCCGCCGCGCTCGCCACCGGCTGCACCCGGGTCAATCTCGGCACCGCGGCGCTGGAGACCCCCGAGTGGGTCGCGAAGATCATCGCCGAGCACGGCGACAAGATCGCGGTCGGCCTCGACGTACGCGGTACGACCCTGCGGGGCCGCGGCTGGACCCGGGACGGCGGCGACCTCTACGAGACGCTCGCCCGCCTCGACTCCGAGGGCTGCGCCCGCTACGTGGTCACCGACATCGCCAAGGACGGCACGCTCCAGGGCCCCAACCTGGAGCTCCTGAAGAACGTCTGCGCGGCCACCGACAAGCCCGTCGTCGCCTCCGGCGGCGTCTCCTCGCTCGACGACCTGCGGGCCATCTCCTCGCTCGTACCCTCGGGCGTCGAGGGCGCGATCGTCGGCAAGGCGCTGTACGCCAAGGCGTTCACCCTGGAAGAGGCACTCGGAGCGGTGGCGGCATGAGCGGAAGCGCCACGGACGACGGCGTACGCCGTATCGCGTCCGGCGGCCCGTGGGAGGAGTCCATCGGCTACTCCCGCGCGGTGGAGCTGCCCAACGGCCTCGTCCTGGTATCCGGCTGCACCGCGGTGGCCGGGGGACGGATCGCCGAGGGCGGCCCGTACGAACAGGCCATCACCTCCTTCGGCGTCGCCATCGACGCGCTCAAGGAGCTCGGCCTGGGTGCCGAGCACGTGGTCCGCACCCGGATGTACGTCACGCACGCCCGTGACACGGACCAGGTCGGCCGCGCCCACAAGGAACTGTTCGACGCGGTGCGGCCCGCCGCATCCATGATCATCGTCTCCGGCTTCATCGACCCCAGCCTGGTGGTCGAGGTCGAGGTGGAGGCGTACCGGGGGAAGCACTCATGACACTCGCCGTACGGGTCATCCCCTGCCTGGACGTGGACAACGGCCGCGTCGTCAAGGGCGTCAACTTCCAGAACCTCCGGGACGCGGGCGACCCCGTCGAGATGGCCAGGCTCTACGACGCCGAGGGCGCCGACGAGCTGACCTTCCTCGACATCACCGCCTCGTCCGGCAACCGCGAGACGACCTACGACGTGGTGCGCCGCACCGCCGAGCAGGTCTTCATCCCGCTCACCGTCGGCGGCGGCGTCCGCACCACCGAGGACGTCGACAAGCTGCTGCGCGCGGGCGCGGACAAGGTCGGCGTCAACACCGCGGCCATCGCCCGCCCCGAGCTCATCAGCGAGATCGCCGAGCGCTTCGGGCGCCAGGTACTCGTCCTCTCGGTCGACGCGCGCCGCACCGCCGCAGGCACCTTCGAGGTCACCACGCACGGCGGCCGCCGGGGCACCGGTATCGACGCCGTCGAGTGGGCGCACCGGGCGGCCGAACTGGGGGCGGGCGAGATCCTGCTCAACTCCATGGACGCCGACGGCACCAAGGACGGCTACGACACCGAGATGATCGCGGCGGTACGCACACACGTCACCGTCCCGGTCATCGCGAGCGGTGGCGCGGGCGCCCTGCAACACTTCCCCCCGGCCGTCGGCGCGGGCGCCGACGCGGTGCTCGCCGCATCGGTCTTCCACTTCGGCGACCTGCGGATCTCCCAGGTCAAGGACGAGCTGCGGCAGGCCGGGCACCCGGTCAGGTAACGCCGCTGCCGTCGGCCGGCCGCCTCCTCAGGGGCGGCCGGCCGCTCACAGCCCGAGCCTGGCCTCGATGGCCTTGGCCGACGCCTCGGCGTCCCCGTCGACCTCCACCTTCGCCGCGTCCTGCCGGCCGGACGCGAACATCATCAGCTCGCCCGGCTCCCCGGTGACCGTCACCACCGGCGTACCGCGGTGCGCGACCGCGGTCTGTCCGTCGGGCCGCCGCAGCACGAGCCCCACCGGCGCCTTGCGCCCCATCAGCCGGGCCCCCTTCTCCAGCCGCCGCCACAGGGCCTCGGAGAAGACCGGGTCCACCTCACGGGGCGACCAGTCGGGCTGCGCCCGCCGGACGTCCTCGGCGTGCACGAAGAACTCGACGGCGTTGGCGCCCTCGTCCACCTGCTTGAGCGAGTACGGCGAGAACTTGGGCGGCCCCGTACGGATCAGCTGGATCAGCTCCTCGTACGGCTTCGCGGTGAATTCGCCCTGCACCCGGTCGAGACGTCCCTTGAGCGCGCCGATCATGATCCCGCCCGCCGCGTCGAGCCGCCGCTCGCGTACCACCACATGGGCGGCGAGATCGCGGGTCTTCCAGCCCTCGCAGAGCGTCGGTGCGCCGGGACCCGCGGCCTCCAACAGGTCGGCGAGGAGAAGTCGTTCGCGTTTGGCATGGGTCGACATGCCCGCCAGCGTACGACCGCGCGCACTGTTCCGCCCAGTGGACCGGGGCGGGCCGGGTCCGCGGGGCCGCGCGGGCGCGGCACAATGGCCCCATGCACAGCACGCCCAGCACGCCGCAGTCCACCGGTCTCGACCCCGCGATCGCCGCACGCCTCAAGCGAGGCGCGGACGGTCTGGTGCCGGCTGTCGCCCAGCAGTACGACACCGGTGAGGTACTGATGCTCGGCTGGATGGACGACGAGGCCCTGCACCGCACCCTCACCACCGGCCGCTGCACGTACTGGTCGCGCAGCCGCCAGGAGTACTGGGTCAAGGGCGATACGTCCGGGCACGTGCAGCACGTCAAGTCGGTCGCACTCGACTGCGACGCCGACACGCTCCTGGTCAAGGTGGACCAGGTCGGCGCCGCCTGCCACACGGGCGAGCGAACCTGCTTCGACGCGGACGTCCTGCTGGGCTGAGACGGCGGCCGGGGCCCCCGCCGCGGCCCCTAGACTTCCGCCATGGACCTGGAGACCTTCCGCAAGCTCGCCGCCGACCGCCGCGTCATCCCCGTGAGCCGCACCCTTCTCGCCGACGGAGACACCCCGGTGGGCCTCTACCGGAAGCTCGCGGCGGAGCGCCCGGGCACCTTCCTCCTGGAGTCCGCCGAGAACGGGCGCACCTGGTCCCGCTACTCCTTCATCGGCGTACGGTCCGCCGCCACCCTCACCGAGCGCGACGGCGCCACCCACTGGGAGGGCACCCCGCCGGTCGGCGTCCCGGTCGACGGCGACCCGCTGCAGGCGCTGCGCGCCACCGTCGAGGCGCTGCACACCCCGCGCGACCTGGCGGGCGGGCTGCCGCCCTTCACCGGCGGCATGGTCGGCTACCTCGGATACGACATCGTGCGCCGGCTCGAGAAGGTCGGACCCGGCGAGCGCGACGACCTGAAACTCCCCGAGCTGACCATGCTGCTCACCTCGGACCTCGCCGTGCTCGACCACTGGGCGGGCACCGTCATGCTGATCGCCAACGCGATCAACCACAACGACCTCGACACCGGGGTGGACGAGGCGTACGCGGACGCCGTGGCCCGGCTCGACGCCATGGAGGCCGACCTCGTGCGCCCCGCTGGGACCGCGCCCGCCGTACTGCCCGCGTCCGAGCTGCCCGAGTACACCGCGCTCTGGGGAGGCAAGGACTACCAGGACGTGGTCGAGGACATCAAGGAGCGCATCAGGGCGGGTGAGGCCTTCCAGGTCGTGCCGTCCCAGCGCTTCGAAACGGCCTGCACGGCGAGCGCGCTGGACGTCTACCGGGTGCTGCGCGCCACCAACCCGTCGCCGTACATGTACCTCTTCCGTTTCGACGGCTTCGATGTCGTCGGCTCCAGCCCCGAGGCGCTGGTCAAGGTCGAGGACGGGCGCGCCATGGTGCACCCCATCGCCGGGACCCGGCACCGCGGCGCGACCCCGCGCGAGGACCAGGCGCTCGCCGACGAACTGCTCGCCGACCCGAAGGAGCGCGCCGAGCACCTGATGCTGGTCGACCTCGGCCGCAACGACCTCGGGCGGGTCTGCGAGCCGGGCTCCGTCGAGGTCGTCGACTTCATGTCGGTCGAGAAGTACTCCCACGTCATGCACATCGTCTCCACCGTGACCGGCCGGGTCGCCGAGGGGCGCACCGCCTTCGACGTCCTCACCTCGTGCTTCCCGGCCGGCACCCTCTCCGGTGCTCCCAAGCCCCGCGCGCTGCAGATCATCGACGAGCTGGAGCCCACCCGGCGCGGGCTCTACGGCGGCTGCGTCGGCTACCTCGACTTCGCCGGCGACTCCGACACCGCCATCGCCATCCGTACGGCGCTGCTGCGCGACGGCACCGCCTACGTCCAGGCCGGGGCCGGGGTGGTCGCCGATTCCGACCCGGTCTCCGAGGACAACGAGTGCCGCAACAAGGCGGCGGCCGTGCTGCGCGCCGTCGGTTCGGCCAACCGCCTCACCGGTCCTTCGGGGCGTAGGGGATAGTGGGGGACGTGAGTGCCGTACCCCCGCCCCGATCCGAATCAGGACCGGCCGCAGCCTCTCCGGGCAGCCGCCGCAGTCTTGCCACCGCTCTGCTGCTCGGCGCAGTCGGCGCTGCCGTCGTCCTGCTGGCCTCCGGGCAGACCTGGGCCCGGGGCAACGCCCCGGTCGGCGGCGGAGTCCTGCCGCTGACGGCCGACGGGGGTGATGTCACCGGAGTGCCCACAGCCCTCGCCATCGTCGGTCTGGCCGCTCTCGTCGCGGTCTTCGCGGTACGCAGCGCGGGCCGCGTCTTCGTCTCCGCGCTGCTCGCCCTCTGCGGGGCGGGCGCGGCCGTGGCGGCGGTCGCCGGAGCGGGCGACAGCGCCGCACTGAACGAGAAGGCGGCCACCAGCGCCGGCAACACCGCCACCACCATCGAGGCGCTCTCCCACACGGCCTGGCCCTACGTGTCGGCGTTCGGCAGCCTGCTGATCCTCTTCGCGGGCCTGCTCGCCCTCCGCTACGGCAAGCAGTGGCCCGCCATGTCGAGCCGGTACGAGCGCGACGGCACCCCGCGACCGCGCCGGCCGCGCAGGGCACCGGACCCCGAGCGGCCCGAGGAGATCTGGAAGGCGCTCGACCGCGGCGAGGACCCCACACGCGAAGCGTGACGGACAGCTCACCCCCCAGCTCGTCGCCCGGTGCGGGGGTGCGCGACAATGGGCGTGAGCTTCCGGCGCCCGGCCGGGCCACGGCTGGGACGGGCGACCGCGGAACACGGCTCGCATCAGGGCCTGGACACACAGCAACGAGGAGCAACTCATGGCGGGCACCAGCCACGGACACACCCCGGCCGCCTGGACCGGCGTCATCATCGCCTTCATCGGCTTCTGCGTCTCGGGCGCCTTCATGGTGATGGCCAGCCCGATCGGGGTCATCGCCGGACTCGTCGTCGTGGTCATCGGCGGCGTCGTCGGACTCGCCATGAAGGCCGCGGGCCTCGGTATGCCGAAGGAGTCCGAGGCCAGCATCCAGGCCAGGGCCCGGGCCGCCCAGGCGCAGGCACACTGACGGCCTACTCCGCGAGCATTTTCCGGCAGGGCGCAGTCCGGTTCTCCGGGCTGCGCCTTCCCGTATGAGCTGCGCCTTCCCGTACGAACAGGGAGAATCGCCGAGTGGACCCCAACGCAGCCCCTGCCGCTCTCCGCGCCGCGGCCCAGCCGCCGGCCTGGCTCCCGGTGCCCGGACACCCCGGGCCCCCGGCCCCCGGACACTCGGCGCCCCCGGCCCCCGAGCCGCTCGTACGCCGGCTTCTCGTACCGCTCGGCACGCTGGCCGCGGTCGTCGCCGCCTTCACCTATGTCGGCGCCGTCGACCCCAACCACCCCGGTCACTACCCGGTCTGCCCGCTGTACGCGGTCACCGGCATCTACTGTCCGGGCTGCGGCGGTCTGCGGAGCGCCCACGCCGTCGCCCACGGCGACTTCGCGGCGGCCATCGGTGACAACGCGCTCGCGGTCGTCGGGTACGGCGTCTTCGCCGTGGTGATGGTGGTGTGGCTGATTCGCGCTGTTCAGGGACGGTCCGCGCGGTTCACGATCCCGCCGGCCCTCTGGTGGGGGATCGGCACCGTCGCCCTGGTCTTCAGCGTGCTGCGCAACCTCCCCGTCGGGTCCTTCCTGGCCCCGTGAGCGTCCACGGAGCGGAACTCGCACCGGCCGGATGCGGGGCCCGGGGGCTACTACGGATAACATCACCATGGCTGATCCTGATCCATCCACACGTCCCGGAAGGGGGCCGCTCGCGTGAGTGTGCTCGACGAGATCATCGAAGGCGTACGCGCCGACCTCGCGGAGCGGCAGGCGAGCGTCAGCCTCGACGAGCTCAAGGACCGCGCCGCGAAGGCACCCCAGGCCAAGGACGGCGTCGCGGCGCTCCGCGGTGACAGCGTCAAGGTCATCTGCGAGGTCAAGCGCTCCAGCCCCTCGAAGGGCGCGCTGGCGGCCATCGCCGACCCCGCGGCGCTCGCCGCCGACTACGAGGCGGGCGGCGCTTCCGTCATCTCCGTACTGACCGAGCAGCGCCGCTTCGGAGGTTCGCTGGCCGACCTGGAGGCCGTCCGGGCCAAGGTCGACATCCCGATCCTGCGCAAGGACTTCATCGTCACCGCGTACCAGCTCTGGGAGGCACGGGCGTACGGAGCCGACCTGGTGCTCCTGATCGTGGCGGCCCTGGAGCAGGAGGCGCTCGTCTCGCTGATCGAGCGCGCCGAGTCCATCGGGCTCACCCCGCTGGTCGAGGTCCACGACGAGGACGAGGCCGAGCGGGCGGTCGCCGCCGGAGCCCGGATCATCGGGGTCAACGCGCGCAACCTCAAGGACCTCAAGGTCGACCGCGGCACGTTCGAGCGCGTCGCACCCGAGATTCCCTCGACCATCGTCAGGGTCGCCGAGTCCGGTGTCCGCGGGCCGCACGACCTGATCGCCTACGCCAACGAGGGCGCCGACGCCGTGCTGGTCGGCGAGTCCCTGGTCACCGGCCGCGACCCGAAGGGTGCCGTCGCCGACCTGGTCGCCGCGGGCGCCCACCCCGCCCTGCGGCACGGGCGGGACTGACCCCCCATGGCCATAGTCCGTCTCGCGCGCGGGTGCCGGCCCCGCGGCTGCCGTGCGCCCGCACGGCGCGTGCACGGGCGGCGGGTGCGGTACCACATCGGGTCCGAACCCGGCCAGATCAACGGCATGCGATGGCGTCGCTGAGCAGCTGCTCAGCCATACCCTGCCCTCCTGCGTACCCCTACTTACGTACCTGCGGAGATCACGCATGCCTTCAGAGTTCTTCATCCCGGATCCGGACGGCCGGATCCCCAGCGCCGAGGGCTACTTCGGCGCCTTCGGCGGCAAGTTCATCCCCGAGGCGCTCGTCGCCGCGGTGGACGAGGTCGCCGTCGAGTACGACAAGGCCAAGGCCGACCCGGCCTTCGCGGCCGAACTGAACGACCTCATGGTCAACTACACCGGCAGGCCGAGCTCCCTCACCGAGGTGCCGCGGTTCGCCGAACACGCCGGTGGCGTACGGATGTTCCTCAAGCGCGAGGACCTCAACCACACCGGATCACACAAGATCAACAACGTGCTCGGCCAGGCCCTGCTCACCAAGCGCATGGGTAAGACCCGGGTCATCGCGGAGACGGGGGCCGGCCAGCACGGCGTCGCCACGGCGACCGCCTGCGCCCTCTTCGGTCTCGAATGCACCGTCTACATGGGCGAGATCGACACCGAGCGCCAGGCGCTCAACGTCGCCAGGATGCGGATGCTCGGCGCCGAGGTCGTCGCCGTGAAGTCCGGCAGCCGCACCCTCAAGGACGCCATCAACGAGGCGTTCCGCGACTGGGTCGCCAACGTGGACCGCACGCACTACCTCTTCGGCACGGTCGCCGGGCCGCACCCCTTCCCGGCGATGGTGCGCGACTTCCACCGGGTGATCGGCGTCGAGGCGCGACGGCAGATCCTGGAGCGCGCGGGCCGGCTCCCCGACGCCGTCGCCGCGTGCGTCGGCGGCGGCTCCAACGCCATCGGGCTCTTCCACGCGTTCATCCCGGACACCTCGGTGCGGCTGGTCGGCTTCGAGCCCGCCGGACACGGCATCGCGACCGGCGAGCACGCGGCGACGCTCTCCGCCGGTGAGCCGGGGATCCTGCACGGCTCCCGCTCGTACGTACTCCAGGACGAGGAGGGCCAGATCACCGAGCCCTACTCGATCTCCGCCGGGCTCGACTACCCCGGCATCGGCCCGGAGCACGCCTATCTGAAGGACGCCGGCCGCGGTGAGTACCGCGCGGTGACCGACGACGAGGCGATGCAGGCGCTGCGGCTGCTGTCGCGCACCGAGGGAATCATTCCGGCCATCGAGTCGGCGCACGCGCTGGCCGGTGCGCTGGACCTCGGCAAGGAGCTGGGCAAGGACGGGCTGATCGTGGTCAACCTGTCCGGCCGCGGGGACAAGGACATGGACACGGCTGCCCGTTACTTCGGGCTGTACAGCGCGGACGCGGAGGTGGCAGCCAAGTGAGCGGGACCAGCAAGAACAGCGGGCACGGCGGAAACGCAGAGCTCCTCAGTACGGCCCTGGCCGGGGCGAAGGCGGAGGACCGGGCGGCGCTCATCGCGTACCTCCCGGCCGGCTTCCCCACGGTCGACGGCGGGATCGCGGCGGTGAAGGCCGTCATCGAAGGCGGCGCCGACATCGTCGAGGTGGGGCTGCCGCACAGCGACCCGGTCCTCGACGGCCCGGTCATCCAGACCGCCGACGACATCGCGCTCAAGGGCGGGGTGAAGATCGCCGACGTGCTGCGCACGGTGCGCGAGGGGTTCGCGGCCACGGGCGCGCCCATCCTCGTCATGACGTACTGGAACCCCATCGACCGGTACGGCGTCGAGCGGTTCACCGCCGAACTGGCCGAGGCGGGCGGCGCCGGCTGCATCCTGCCCGACCTGCCGGTCCAGGAGTCCGCGCTGTGGCGCGAGCACGCGGAGAAGCACGGTCTCGCGACCGTCTTCGTCGTCGCGCCGAGCAGCAGGGACGAACGGCTGGCGACGATCACCGCGGCCGGGTCCGGCTTTGTCTACGCGGCCTCGCTGATGGGGGTCACCGGCACCAGGAACTCCGTGGGCGAGCAGGCCCAGGAGCTCGTACGGCGCACCCGCGCCACCACCGAGCTGCCGGTGTGCGTGGGGCTCGGGGTCTCCAACGCCGAACAGGCCGCCGAGGTCGCGGGATTCGCCGACGGAGTGATCGTCGGATCCGCGTTCGTCAAGCGCATGCTCGACGCGGAGAACGCGGCCGCAGGTCTGGACAGCATCCGCGAACTGGCGGGCGACCTGGCCAAGGGCGTACGCCGAAGCTGACGCCGTCGCTCGTACGGGTGGAACTGGGACCGGGGAGGCACGCTCGTGCCTCCCCGGTTCGTTGCTGCGGGTGTGAGCGAGAAGAACCGAGACGCGAAGAGGGCCGCCCGAGAGCGGCTCATCGAAGAGCGCGAGAAGCAGAAGGCCCGTGACCGGCGCAAGCGGGGAATCATCGTCGGCGGCTCCGTGGTGGGGGTGCTGGCGCTGGCCGCGGTGATCGGAGTGGTCGCGGCCAACTCCGGCTCGGACAGCGGAAGTGACAGCGCGAGCAGCCCCCTCACCGTGCCGAGCGGTGCGACCGGAAAGGACAGCCTGGCGGTCCCGGTGGGCGCGAGCGACGCACCGTCCACGCTCACCGTCTGGGAGGACTTCCGCTGCCCGGCCTGCGGCCAGTTCGAGAACGGCTTCCGCAGCACGATCCACGAGCTGGAGAATTCCGGGCAGCTGAAGGTCGAGTACCACCTCGCCACGCTCATCGACAGCAACATGGGCGGCACGGGCTCGCTGCGCGCGGCCAACGCGGCCGCCTGCGCGCAGGACGAGCGGAAGTACCCCGCCTACCACGACGTGCTCTACGAGAACCAGCCCGAGGAGACCCAGGACCCCTATGCGAACAACAGCAAGCTGATCGAGCTGGCGGGGAAGGTCAAGGGGCTGAAGACGGCCGCCTTCACCTCCTGTGTGAACAACGGGAAGCACGACAGCTGGGTGAAGCGGTCGAACGCGGCCTTCCAGAAGGGCGGCTTCAGCGGCACCCCGACGGTCGAGCTCAACGGCTCTTCGGTCTTCCCCAAGAAGGGCAACGAGCAGATCTCGCCCGCCAATCTGAAGAAGTGGGTGACCGAGGCCAACCAGGGCAAGAAGGCGGGCACGGTCTCACCGGCGCCCGCGGCCTGAGCCCGCCGGGACAGGGCCTTGTTACGCATACGTTGCCGGGTGGGTGGTCCGACGGCCCGCCCGGCCATGTAGCGTCTGCGGTGCCATGAACCTTGCCTTCATTCCCAGTCCGTCGACCGGCGTGGTCCATCTCGGGCCGATTCCGCTGCGCGGCTACGCGTTCTGCATCATCATCGGTGTCTTCGTCGCCGTCTGGTACGGCAACAAGCGCTGGGTCGCCAGAGGCGGCAGCGCGGGCACGGTGGCCGACATCGCGGTCTGGGCCGTGCCCTTCGGCCTGGTCGGCGGACGGCTCTACCACGTCATCACCGACTACGAGCTGTACTTCAGCAGTGGCCGGGACTGGGTCGACGCCTTCAAGATCTGGCAAGGCGGCCTCGGTATCTGGGGCGCGGTCGCGCTCGGCGCCGTCGGTGCCTGGATCGGCTGCCGCCGCCGCGGTATCCCGCTGCCCGCGTGGGCCGACACACTGGCCCCGGGCCTCGCCTTCGCCCAGGCCATCGGCCGCTGGGGCAACTGGTTCAACCAGGAGCTGTACGGCAAGCCGACCGATCTGCCCTGGGCGCTGAAGATCAGTGCGGGCCCCGACAGGGTCGCCGGGACGTACCACCCGACCTTCCTCTACGAATCGCTCTGGTGCGTCGGCGTCGGCCTCCTCGTCATCTGGGCCGGCCGTCGCTTCCAGCTCGGCCACGGGCGGGCGTTCGCGCTGTATGTCGCTTCGTACTGTGTGGGCCGCGCCTGGATCGAGCACATGCGGGTCGACTACGCGCACCGCATCCTGGGGCTGCGGCTCAACGACTGGACCGCGCTGGTCATGTTCCTGCTCGCCGTGACGTACCTCGTCGTCTCGGCGAAACTGCGGCCGGGCCGCGAGGAGATCGTCGAGCCCGCCGCCGTGGAGGCGGACCGGGAAGCCCGGGCCGAGGACGAGACCGAGGCCACTGGGACCACCGAGGACACGGACGCCAAGGATGCCAAGGCCAAGGCCAAGGCTGAGGACGCTGACGGTCACGCCGGCACCGAGGCCGATGGTGCCGATCCCGACGTCCCGGCCGGTGAAGGCAAGAGCGGCGGCCCGGCTGCGGCCGATGTGCCGGACGAGGCGCCCGCGACCGCCGAGCCGGTCGGCGTCAAGGCGGAGGCGCAGGCCGAGAAGGGCTGACCGGCCCGCTCCGTGCCCCGGGTCTCAGGCGCGCCGGCGCTCCGCGAGATCCAGCGTGCGCCTGGCCCCCGCCACCACCGCCGCGTCCACGAAGCGGCCGTCGGGGAGCGCCAGCGCCCCCTCGTCGGCCGACCCGGCCAGCACGATGTCCCGCGCCGCCCGGACCTCCGCGGCTGTGGGCAGATACGCCTGCTCGATCACCGGCAGCTGCCTCGGATGGATCGCCGCGCGCCCCAGGAATCCCAGCGCCCGGCCCCGTGCGCAGGACGCCGCGAGCCCGTCCAGATCGCGTACGTCCGCGTACACCGACTGAGCGGGCGGGGCCAGTCCCGCCGCCCGGGCCGCGACCACCGCGCGGCTCCGGGGCCAGGCGAGGCCCGCCTCGTCGTACACCCCCAGATCCGCCCTGAGATCCGCCTCGCCGAGAGCCAGCCCGCACACCGTGGGGGTGGCCGTGGCAATCTCGTAGGCACGTTCCACGCCGAGCGCCGACTCCAGTATCGGATAGAGCGGGACACCCGTCCGGCCAGCGGCGGCCGCCCAGCCGGCCACTCTGCGCACCTCCGCTGACCCGTTGGCCTTCGGCAGCCGCAGCCCGGCGAGACCCGGCAGTCCGGCGACGGCCCGTACGTCCGCCTCGGCGAGCGGGCCGTCCAGCGCGTTGATGCGGACATGGACCGGCGAAGGTCCGGGGGCCGGGTCCGCGAGGAGTTCGGCGGTGGCGTCGCGTGCGTACGCCTTGCGGTCGGGCGCGACCGCGTCCTCCAGGTCGACCAGCACCACATCGGCGCCTGCCGCCAGCGCCCGCGCCACCACAGCGGGCCGGTCGCCGGGTACGTACAACCAGGTCAGTACGGTCTGTACCGGCCTGCGCGCGGGCAGTTCCTCCGACACGCTCACCGGACCGCACCCGACTCCCGCAGGGCCGCGATGTCAGCGGGCTCCAGGCCGATCCCGGTCAGTACGGCGTCGGTGTCGGCGCCGTGCGGCCGCCCCGCCCACTTGATGGCGCCCGGCGTGCCGGACAGCCGGAAGAGGACGTTCTGCATCCTGATGGTGCCCAGCTCCTCGTCGGGGACCTCCGCGATCGTGCCCAGCGCCTTGTACTGCGGGTCGGCCATGACATCGCCGATCTCGTAGACCGGCGCGATGGCCGCCTGCGCTTCCTCGAACGCCTTCACCACATCGGCCCGGTCGTGCCGGGCTATCCAGTCGCCGACCGCCCCGTCCAGCTCGTCGGCGTGCCGGGCGCGCTGCGCCCCGGACGCGAACCACGGCTCGTCGATGAAATCGGGCCGCCCCACCAGCCGCATCACCCGCTCCGCGATCGACTGGGCCGACGTCGAGACAGCCACCCAACTCCCGTCGCGGGTGCGGTAGGTGTTGCGCGGCGCGTTGTTGTTCGACCGGTTGCCGGTGCGCGGCTGTACGTAGCCGAGCTGGTCGTACCAGATGGGCTGCGGGCCCAGCACCGCCAGCATCGGTTCGATGATTGCCATGTCCACGACCTGGCCGCGCCCGGTGCGGTCGCGCCCGGCGATGGCCGCCATCACGGCGTACGCGGTGGAGAGCGCGGCGATCGAGTCGGCGAGGCCGAAGGGCGGGAGCGTCGGCGGCCCTTCCGGCTCGCCGGTCATGGCGGCGAAACCGCTCATGGCCTCGGCGAGCGTGCCGAACCCGGGGCGCCGGGAGTACGGCCCGAACTGGCCGAACCCGGTCACCCGCGCCAGCACGAGGCGGGGGTTGGCGGCGGACAGCTCCGGCCAGCCGAGGCCCCACTTCTCCAGGGTGCCGGGCCGGAAGTTCTCGATGACCACGTCCGCTTCGGCGGCCAGCCGCAGCAGCACGTCACGGCCGCCGGGCGACGAGAGGTCGAGCGTGATGTTCCGCTTGTTCCTGCCCAGCAGCTTCCACCACAGCCCCACGCCGTCCTTGCTGGGACCGTGCCCGCGTGAGGGGTCGGGCCTGCGGGGGTGCTCCACCTTGATGACCTCGGCTCCGAAGTCGCCGAGCAGGGTCGCGGCCAGCGGCCCGGCGAAGAGCGTCGCCAGGTCGAGGACGCGCAGCCCTCCGAGGGAGGACGGCTGAGGGCCTGCTGTGTCTGTCGCGTCCGTGGTGTCTTCCGCGTCCGTCGTGTGTGTCATGTCGTCGTCGTGCATGAGTCGTTGCTCCTCCGCTGCCCTGCTCATACCGCCCTGTCCCTCCGCCGCACATGGCGCAGCGTGCGCTCGGCGAGCGTGTCGAAGCCGATGCCGTCCAGGCCGCCGACCGTGGTGGCCAGCCGGTTCCGCAGTGGCGCGGTCCAGCGGGCCGGCACCGCGCGCGGGCTGCCCGCGAGCAGTCCGGCGACGCTGCCCGCCGTCGCCCCGTTGGAATCGGTGTCCCAGCCTCCGGACACCGCACGGCAGATGGAGCCGGTGAAGTCGCCGTCCGCATGGGTGAGCGCGGCCGCGAGGAGCGCCGCGTTCGGCAGTACGTGCACCCAGTGGTGGTCGCCGTACGCCGTGTGCAGCTCGTCCACGACCGACTCGAACGCGGCTGCGGTGCCCAGCGGTTCGGCGGCGGCCCGGCCGATACCGAAGCGCACGGCGGCCGCGTAGCGGGAACCGGGCGGGACGACCGAGAGGCCGGCCCGCAGACACGCGTGGATGTCCTCGCCGCCGCCGGCGGCCGCCGCGATGACCGCGGCGGCGAACATCTCGCCGTACACCCCGTTCGCCGTATGGGTGAGCACCGCGTCCCGCCAGGCCGCGCCGGCGGCCGCGCCCGGATCGCCCGGGTGGGTCCAGCCGAAGACATCGGCCCTGATCTGCGCACCGATCCACTCGCGGAACGGATTGCGGTACGTGGCGGTGTCCGGAGGTTCGGCCCCGGCGAGCAGATTGCGGTACGCGACCCGCTCGGCGGTGAAGGTGCGGCCGGCCGGCAGTTCGTCGAGCCACAGCTGTGCCACGTCCGCGGTGCTGAACTCCGGCCCGTACCGGTCGAGCAGCAGCAGCCCGAGCAGCGGGTAGTTGAGGTCGTCGTCCTCGGGGGCCCCGTCGATGTTCTCGGCGAGCGAGGTGGGGCGCGAGCGGCGGTTCCACGGATGGGCGGCGGCCACCTCCGGGTCGAGACCCACCTCGGTGAACCAGCTGTCCAGCGGCCAGTTGCCGGTGGAGCGGGCGATGGCCCGGATGCCGTCCAGCGTCAGCTTCTCGACCGGCTTGCCGAGCACACACCCCGCGGCGCGGCCCAGCCAGGACGCCTCAAGCCGTGGGCGCAGCGCGTCCCGGTCCACCGGACCGTCCGCGGGGGCGGGCCACTCGGGGCACAGCGCCCTGATCGCGGGCAGTCCGGTCGGCTCGTCGGCCGCCAACGGCGAGGCGGTCGCGCCCAGTTCGTCCAGGAGTTCGCAGGCGAGCGCGCGCAGCTCCGGCGCGGCCGGTGCGGCGGACGCGCCCGCGCGGGCCGGTGCCAGATGGCCGCCCGCCGCCGTCCACCGCTGCTCGGCCGCCGCCGGATCGCGCCCGTCCTGCGCCGCCTGGCGCAGCTCGTGCCCCACCAGATCCTCGGGCTGCACCCAGGTCAGCCGCAGCGGACGGCCGGCCGCCGCCGGGGAGCCGGGGCCCGTCACCGGGCACCCGCGATGGCGCCGAACAGCGCCTCGTGCTCCCGGCGCCGCTCCAGATCACGGGCGAACACCTCGCGGGTGACGGCCGCGAGCGCGGCGGCCGGGGTGTGCAGATCGAGACGGCTCGCCGTGGCGACCTCGCCGGCCCAGTCGGCGGGGACCGCGCCCTCGCCGTACAGCGCGCCGGTGATCGCCCCGCTCATGGTCGCGATGGAGTCGCAGTCCCGGCCGTAGTTGACGGAGCCGAGTACGGTCTCACGGAAGTCGCCGCCCCCCGCGAGCAGCATCCCGAGCGCCACCGGCAGCTCCTCGATGGAGTGCAGCCGCGACGGGCGGCGGGCGCCCAGCGACGGCTTGCGGTACTCGGGGCCCACCGTGTCGAAGGGGGCCACCGCCTCGCGCAGCGGCTTCAGCGCCGACTCGAACCCGTCGTGCGCCGCGGCCACTTCGCACACCGCCTCGATCGCCGCGCGGGTGCCGTCCTTCGCCAGCCCGAGCACATCGCCGACCACCGATTCGGGGGTCGCGCCCGGCTTGCAGGCAGCGGCCACCGCCGCGGCGAAGACCGCCGCGGCCTCCCGGCCGTAACTGGACTGGTGGGCGCCCGAGATGTCGAGGGCCTCGGCGTACGCGTTCGCCGGGCTGCCCGCGTTGACCAGGCCGACCGGCGCCATGTACATCGCGGCGCCGCAGTTGACGATGTTGCCGACCCCGGCCTCGCGCGGGTCGACGTGCCCGTAGTGCAGCCGCGCGACGATCCACTTCTCGGCGAGGAAGATCCGCTGCAACGGCAGTGCCTCCGCCTCCAGTTCGGGGATCCAGCGCGGTGTGCCCATCAGGTCGGGCACCAGGTGGTCGGCGACCGCGTACGCGTCGAGGTGGTCGCGCACGGTCTCGTAGACGCGGATCAGCGCATGGGTCATCAGGGTGTCGTCGGTGACGTGCCCGTCGCCCTTGTGGTACGGGGCGATCGGCCGGGCCGTACGCCACTCCTCCTTGTAGAAGGGCTCCACGATGCCCCGCACGCGGCCGCCGTGCCGCTCGCTGATGGCCTCCGGGGTCCAGCCCTCGACCGGGCCGCCGAGCGCGTCCCCGACGGCCGCGCCGATCAGGGCTCCGGTGGTGCGGTCCTCCAGGGAGGGGATGGGCGCGGTCATGAGCGGTTTCCTTCCGGGAGGACATGCAGATGGGAGGAGAGCCGTGCGGCGACCTCGACGAGGTCGGTGCCGGCCAGCTGGGGCAGGGCGCAGCCGACGAGGGTGCGGCAGCTGTCCCGCCAGGTGTCGGGCAGGGATCCGGCGCCGCCGATGGCACCGGTGAGGGCTCCCGCCAGGGCGGGCGCCGAGTCGGCGACCCGGGACAGACAGGCGGCGGTCGGCACTGCCTCGGCGAGCGCGCCGCCGGCCGCGAGCGTCATGGCCAGCGCGACGGGCACCGTCTCGGCGGCGGCGATCCCGTAGCTGTACACGTGGTCGACGATCTCGTGCTCCAGTACGGGGACCAGCGCGAACGCACTGCCGGGGCGGCCCGTTCCGGCGGCCGTCGCGGTCCGGGCGAGCGTCACCGCGTGCAGGGCGTTGCGGCGGATCTCGCTGCCGTCGGGGAGCTGCGCGAGCGCCTCGTCCACACAGGCCGAGGCTGTCGCTCCGCCCAGTGCGGCGGCGACCGCCGCGGCCATCGCGCGGGCGCCGTGCACCCCGTCGCCGTCCTGGGTGTAGCGGGCGTCGAACTCCGCGAGGTCGGCGGCGGCTGCCGGGTCGCCGGGGTGCACCACGGCGAGTACCGCGGCCCGCACACAGGCGGCGTCGTCGAAGTGGTGCGGATTGTCATGGCCGGTGGCGGGGGGCCGTAGCCCCGCCGCCAGATTCCCGAGACCGGCCCGTACGGAGATCCGGGCGCGCAGCGGCATCAGCGCCGACTCGATCTCGTCGGCCTGCGCGGACGCGGCGGCCACCTCGTCGGCGAGCGCGTTCCAGGCCAGTGCCAGCGCGGAACGCACCCGTTGCTGCGGGGAGAGGTCGCTGTGCCCCGACGCGGCGGCCGACAGGATGGCCTGCGCGGTGAACGTGGCCCACTCGGCGTCGTCGGATGGTCCCAGCTGGAGCGGGGCCGGCGGCTGGTTCAGGGCGATGGGCACCGGCAGCGTGGTGGTGGCGTTCTGCTCGGCGAAGGTGTCCAGCTCGCGGGTGAGCCTGCGGGTCCAGTTGGGCAGCAGCGCCGCACGGTGCCGCCCGGCCGGCCAGCCCGCGGCATCGCCCGCGGCGATCCCCAGGAGCAGGCCCTCCACCCGGCGGTGCGGATCGCGGCCGGAGAGTTCGGCGGCGGGACGGGTCAGCTGTGTCGTCACGAGGCGGCCTGCCTGTTGTCGTTCGCTGCGTCGCTGCTGTCCGCTGCCTGCCGCGGCAGGAGACCGTCGGCGACGTCGAGGATGTGGCGTCCGGCCATGGCGGGCAGACAGCTGCCGCGCACCGGCCCGATGGCGTCGGCCCAGTGGGCGGGAATGCCGCTCTCGCCGCCGAGAGCCCCGGCGAGGGAGCCCGCGACGGCCGCCGTGGTGTCGGCGTCGCGGCCCATGTTCACGGCCGTCAGCACCGAGCCCCGGAAGTCGCCGCGTGCGGCGATGAACGCCCCGAAGGCGAGGCCCACCGCCTCGGGTGCCAGATCGGTCCACGGGTACCCGCCGATCACGACGGCCGAGCGCACCGCGCGTTCGACCGGGAGCGGCGAGCCGTCCGGGCCCGGTACCGCCCGGCGGGCCGCGCTGACCGCGCGGTGCAGTGAGCGGGCGGTCCAGGAGTCCTCGGGGATCACCGAGAGCGCGGCCTGCACCACCGCGTCGGGGCTGTCGCTCACCATGGCGGCGGCCACTCCGGCGGCGACGGCCTGTCCTCCGTAGATCCCCTCGCCGTCATGGCTGACCGTGCCGTCCACCGCGACCAGCCGGGCCGCCTCGGCGGGCCGGCCCGTCGCGTACACCCCGAACGGCGCGGCCCGCATGGCGAGTCCGTCGCTCCACGCGTGCCGGTGCTGGGCGGAGATTGGGGCGGCAAGACCGCGCCGCAGGTTCTCCAGAGTGCCGCGCTCACTGAACCCCGCGCCGCGGAACGGGCCTTCGTCGCGGTCGGCGATCCACAGGTGCCACGCCGCCTCGACATGGGCGACGGTCAGCGCCGAACCGTGCTCGGCGAGCAGCATCCCCGAGAAGATCGCGTACTCGGTGTCGTCCGTACCCGCGGGCTCGTCCAGGACGAAGCCCTCGATACGGCCCCAGCGCTCCCTGATCCGGGAGGGCTTCATGTTCTCGGCGGGGGCACCCAGGGCGTCACCCACGGCGAGGCCGAGGAGGGCGCCGCGGGCGCGGTCCCGGAGCGTACCGGGGAGACCGGGGAGACCGCGCCGCTCGCGCCGGAGCCGGGCCGGGGGTGGTCCGTTCGCCGTGTCTGCTTCGGGGGCCGGTCCTGGGCTGCCGCTCATGGGCTGATCGTGCTCATTTCTGGGGTTGTGCGGGCGCGGGCGCGGGAGGCGTCAGCGCTGGTACCGGTCGAGGACCCGCTGGCCGTCGCCGGTCAGCTTGGAGCGCAGCGAGCTCAGACCGATCGAGCCGTTGTAGTACTCCTGGAAGGCGGGGGTGGCGATCTTGTCCTTCCACTCGGCGTAACCGCGCACCCCGAGTACGGGGGAGGGGACCAGGGCGCCGGCCATCTCGCTGCCGGTGCGCCAGCCGTTCTCGGGGGTGCGCAGCGCCGGGTCCTGCAGCGCCGAGCGGCTGTCGGGCAGCAGCCAGTCGCCGAGGGCGAGACGCGCGGCGTTCTTGCCCTGAGCGAGGAAGGAGATGAAGTCGACCGCCGCCTGTTTGTGCCGGGAGTCCTGCGAGACCGACAGGGTCTGCGGCACGACCCCCTGCGAGCTGCCGCGCGGTCCGCTTCCCGCCGGCATCGGCAGGACCGTCCAGCCGAAGCCCTTCGGCGCCTGCTGCTGGACCTGCTGCCGGAAGGAGAAGTTCAGCGGCACCATGGCGTACTTGCCGGCGAAGAACCCGGGCAGGGTGTCCGAACCGCCCATGCCCAGGCTGCTTTTGGGGGCGGTGTGGTCCTGGTTGATCTGCCGGTTGATGACCTGGGACACCGCCGAGTCGGCGGCGTCGAAGCTCACCTTGTTCTTGCCGTCCGCCTTTTTGAAGATCTGCCCGCCGGTGGACGCGGAGCTGTTGACGGACTGGCTCACCGGCTCCTTCATCGACCAGGCGACGCCGTACTGCCGGGTCCTCCCGCCCGGCCCCCGGACCGTCAGCTTCTTGGCGGCCTGCTCGAACTCCCGCCAGTTCCAGGGGTGGGCGACGGTCGGGATCCGTACGCCCGACGCCTTGAGCAGCCTGGTGTTCGCGACCATGACGCGCGGCTCCTGGAGGAACGGCACGCCGTAGATCCCCTTGCCGAAGGTGGCCATGTCCCACGACTGCCGGGGGATGTCCTTCCGCAGCGACGCGGGCAGCATCCCGCGGATGTCGGCGAGGTAGCCGCCGTACGCGAAGTCCGTGAGGTCCGACGCGTCGTCATGGATGATGTCCGGCGCCTGGCCGCCCTCGAAGGAGGTGAGCAGCTGGTCGTGGATCCCCTCCCAGCTGCCCTGCACGTACTTGACCTGCACATCGGGGTGCTGCCTGTTCCACTGCGCGAC
The DNA here is from genome assembly GCF_041433995.1 of Streptomyces sp. NBC_00466. Classification (NCBI taxonomy): domain Bacteria; kingdom Bacillati; phylum Actinomycetota; class Actinomycetes; order Kitasatosporales; family Streptomycetaceae; genus Streptomyces; species Streptomyces sp. NBC_00466. The sequence continues at coordinate 5,514,692 of NZ_CP107896.1, forward strand.
CAGTGCCCTGTTGGCGGCCACGGAGTCCTTCTGCCAGGCCAGGCTGAGGAATTGGAGCGTGACACGGCCGGATGAGCTGTCGCTGCTGCCCTGGCCGCAGCCGGTGACGAGGACCAGCCCGGCAGCGGCGGCCAGCGCCGTCACCGCGGTACGGATCCGGGTACGGGTGCGCATCAGCCCTTCACCGCCCCTGCGAGCATCCCGCCGACCAGCCTGCGCTGAAGCAGCGCGAAGAAGAGCAGGCTGGGGATGGTGGCGACGACGGAGGCCGCGGCGAGCGGCCCCAGGTCGGCGACGCCCTCGGCGCCGAGGAAACGGGTCAGGATCACGGACATCGTCTGGTTCTCCGGGGACTTGAGCAGCACGAGGGCGAAGAAGAACTCGTTCCAGGCGGTGACGAAGGTGAACATCGCCGTCGCGACCAGACCCGGGGTGAGCAGCGGGAAGACCACGCTGACCAGGGTCCGCAGCCGCCCGGCGCCGTCGACGGCCGCGGCCTCCTCCAGCGTGACCGGGACGGCCTTGACGTACCCCTGGAGCATCCAGAGCGAGAACGGCAGGTTCCAGACCACGTACACCGCGATCAGACCGGCGAGCGAATTGATCAGGTGCAGGTTCTTCAGCACCAGGAACAGCGGGATGATGATCAGTACGAACGGGAACATCTGGCTGACCAGCACCCAGCCGTTGGCCACCGTGGACATCCGGCTGCGGAAGCGGACCAGCGCGTACGCGGCGGGCACCGCGAGCGCGACCGAGATGACCGTCGCGCTGCCCGCCACGATCAGACTGTTGAGCGCGGAGTGCAGCAGCGGCTGCGCGTCGAAGGCGGCCCTGAAGTTGTCCAGGGTCGGGTGCCGGGGGAGCCAGGTCGGGCTGATGGACCCCAGTTCCCGGGGGGACTTGAACGCGGTGGACACCAGCCACACCAGCGGGAACGCCAGGAAGACCAGGTAGCACAGGAGGGCCAGGTACTGACCGGTGCGGCCGGCCGTCCGGCGGGCGCGGAGCCGTGCGGGGACACTCATGCCGCCTCCTCCTTGAGCTTCTTGCGCAGGAACACGGTGAGGAACACCGCGATGAGGGCGACCATCACCAGGCCCATCGCGGCCGCGTAGCCGAACTGGCCGTACTTGAAGGCCTCTTCGTACGAGAAGAGCATCGGCAGCCGGGTCTTGCCGCCGGGTCCGCCCTGGGTCAGCACATAGACCAGACCGAACGAGTTGAAGTTCCAGATGAAGTTCAGCGCGGTCACCGCGACCACCACCGGCCTGATGGCGGGCCAGGTCACGGTGGCGAAGCGGCGCCACAGCCCGGCGCCGTCGAGCTGCGCGGCCTCCTTCAGCTCCACCGGCACGTTCTGCAGCCCGGCCAGCAGCACCACGGTGGTCTGCGGCATCCCCGCCCACACACCGACGACGATCACGGCCGGGAGCGCCACCGAGAGGCTGGTCAGCCAGTCGACGTTGTCGCTGATCAGGTGCAGCTGCGTGAGCGTCTTGTTGAGGATGCCCGCGTCCGGGTGGTACACGAGCCGCCACATGATCCCGACGACCACCTCGGGCATCGCCCACGGGACCAGCGCGAGCGTGCGGGCCAGCCAGCGGAAGCGCAGGTTCTCGTTGAGCAGCAGAGCGAGGCCCATGGCCGTCGCGAACTGCAGCACGGTGACGCTGACGGCCCACACGATGCCGATCCGGAACGACTCCCAGAACAGCGAGTCGTGCAGCAGATCGCCGAAGTTGGCGAGGCCGGTGAACTGCGTCGACGTGGTGCGCCCGGCCTGCGAGTCGGTGAAGGCGAGCGAGAAGCCGTACAGCAGCGGCCCCACGCTGAGCACCAGGATCGGTATCAGGGCGGGCGCCAGCAGGAACCAGGCCCCCCGGTCCAGACCGAGCGCCCGTTTGCGCTGGTCGGGGGTGCGGGGCGGTGGGGTGCCCCGGTGGCCCGCGGCGTCTTTGCCACGGGCTGCGGTGAGACTCATACGGACCTCGGGTTCTCCAGGTCGGTCGCCGGCGCGGTGGAGGCGCGTACGACGAGGCGGGGTACGGCGGTGCTGTGCTGCGGGGCTTCGGGGGCCGCGCCCTGGCCGAGCCGGGCGAGCAGCAGTCCGGCCGCCCGCCTGCCGCGCTCGACGGAGCCCAGGTCGACGCTGGTCAGCGGCGGCCAGGCGGCCTGGGCCAGGGTGCTGTCGTCCATCCCCGCCACGGCGATGTCGTCGGGGATGCGCAGCCCGCGCGAGTGCAGGGTGCGGACCGCGCCGACCGCCAGCTGGTCGTTGGCGCAGAACAGCGCGTCGGGGGAGGCGGCGAGCAGCCGCTCGGCCGCAGCGGCGCCGGACTCGGTGGCGAAGTCGGTGCTCACCACGAGCGCCTCGTCGTAGGGGAGGCCCAGCTCTTCGAGGGCCTTGCGGTAGCCGGTCGCGCGGTTGCGTCCCGGCACCGTGTCGAGCGGGCCGTTGATGAAGGCGATCCTGCGCCGCCCCGTGCCGTACAGATGGCGTACGGCGAGCCCGACGCCGCGCACGGAGTCGGCGCGCACGCTGTCGACCGGGACGTTCTCGGGCAGTGAGCCGATGATCACGACCGGGGCCGCCGCCGAGCTGAGCACCTTCGCGTAGGCGCCGGTGATGCGGATGGGGCAGAGGATCAGCCCGTCGCTGGTGCGGTCGCCCAGACTGCGGATCGCGGCGAGCTCGTCCTCCACGACCGCGTCGGTGGAGTGCAGCAGCAGCCGGTATCCGGCGGCCCGGGTGACGGACTGGATCCCGCGGACCATCGCCACGTACACGGGGTTGCCGATGTCCTCCATCGCGAAGGTCAGCTGCCGGGTCCTGCCGCCCTTGAGCGAGCGGGCCACGGCGTTCGGTACGTAACCGAGCTCCGCGACCGCGCGCTCGACCCGGGAGACGGTGTCGGGGCGTGCGCCGACACCGTTGAGCACCCGGGAGACGGACGCGATGGACACCCCGGCGCGCTGGGCGATCGACACGATGGTCGGTGTCCCGTTCTGCGGCATGCCTGCCCCCTGTGCATCCGTGACGTGGTGGGAAGTGCGAGCTGTAAACGTTTCCAGCAACTGGAAACGTTTACAGATACTGGGGACCCGGTTCCGGGACGTCAATGCGCCTGTCGTGTGATCCACGTCTCTTCGGAGTTCCCGGAAGGTCGCATCCGGGCTGGTCCCGGCCCTTCGCACCCCTGGTAAGTACGGCCTTCCTTGCTGGCGAGAGCCATTTTTCGTGCGTACTTTCGACTGTGTTCCCGGGTCCGCTGCGCGGAACGGGGGCGCTGACGCAAGAGAGAGGGCGGGGACCGATGTCCATCATGGAGAACGAGGCGGCGCTGCATGAGGCGCACCGCGACAACCACACCCACCGGGACGTCAACGGCGGCTGGCTGCGCCCCGCCGTCTTCGGTGCGATGGACGGACTGGTCTCCAACCTCGCGCTGATGACCGGGGTCGCGGGCGGCGATGTCTCGCACCGCACCATCGTGATCACAGGACTGGTGGGGCTGGCGGCCGGGGCCTTCTCGATGGCCGCAGGCGAGTACACGTCGGTCGCCTCGCAGCGCGAGCTCGTCCAGGCCGAACTCGAAGTCGAGCGGGGGGAGTTGCGCAAGCACCCGCTGGACGAGATGAAGGAGCTCGCGGCGCTCTACGTGTCGCGCGGGGTGGAGCCCCAGCTGGCGGCCGCGGTCGCCGAGCAGCTCTCCAGGGACCCCGAGCAGGCGCTGGAGATCCATGCCAGGGAGGAACTGGGCATCGACCCGGACGACCTCCCGTCCCCGCTGGTCGCCGCGCTGTCGTCCTTCGGTGCCTTCGCGCTGGGCGCGCTGCTCCCGCTGCTTCCGTATCTGCTCGGCGCCACCGCACTGTGGCCCGCCCTGCTGCTGGCCCTGATCGGTCTCTTCGGCTGCGGCGCCGTGGTGGCGCGGGTCACCGCGCGCTCCTGGTGGTACAGCGGGCTCCGGCAGCTGGCGCTGGGAGGGGCGGCGGCCGGGATCACCTACGCGCTGGGCGCGCTGTTCGGCACCGCCGTGGGCTGACGGGCGGGCTGAGAGAGATGGGCCGAGAGACGGGCTGAGAGACGGGCCCGAGAGGCCCCCGGGCCGTCACATGCCTCACTCCGCCGGCCCGGCGGAGTGAGGCATTATGCATTGAGTGTCATAGGTATCGGTTACCCGGCGGTTTTGAGTGCCGGGCCACCGGGCATAAGGCGGGAACGCCGCAGGCAACGCCGCCTGCTCCGTTCCGGGTCCACGGACGCCGATCCCGGCCGTGTCGCCCCCGCCTCCACCGCTCTGCGGTGTCCGCATGCTGGAATGAAACATCCGCTTTTCGAGAAGCATTCCATCATGTAACCTGCTCAAAATTTCGCAGAGGGCCAACGTCGTCCCTATGCACTTGCATATGCCACGACGACGACGGGAGAGCCGATGCGCATCCACGCCTGGTCGCCCATGGAGGGTCGCCCCGCCCCGCAGGGGATGTACGACCCCAGCAACGAACACGACGCCTGCGGTGTCGGGTTCGTGGCCACTCTTACCGGCGTGGCCAGCCACGAGCTGGTCGAGCAGGCGCTGACCGTACTGCGCAATCTCGAACACCGCGGCGCCACCGGATCAGAGCCGGACTCCGGCGACGGAGCGGGAATCCTGCTCCAGGTGCCCGACGCCTTCCTGCGTGAGGCCACCGGATTCGAGCTCCCCGAAGCGGGCGCGTACGCCGTCGGCATCGGCTTCCTGCCGCTCGACGACAGCCCCGCCGCCGTCTCGCGGATCGAGACGCTGGCCGCCGATGAAGGCCTCACCGTCCTCGGCTGGCGCGAGGTCCCGGTCACCCCGGACCTGCTGGGCAGCGGCGCCCGCGCCACCATGCCCGAGTTCCGCCAGCTCTTCGTCGCGGACGCGCCGCAGGGTCAGGACGCCCCCGCCACGGGCATCGCGCTCGACCGCAAGGCCTTCGTCCTGCGCAAGCGCGCCGAGCGCGAGGCCGGGGTCTACTTCCCCTCGCTCTCCGCCCGCACGATCGTCTACAAGGGCATGCTCACGACGGGGCAGCTGGAGCCGTTCTTCCCGGACCTCTCCGACCGCCGCTTCGCCACCGCAATCGCCCTGGTGCACTCGCGCTTCTCGACCAACACCTTCCCGAGCTGGCCGCTCGCCCACCCGTACCGCTTCGTCGCGCACAACGGCGAGATCAACACGGTCAAGGGCAACCGCAACTGGATGAAGGCCCGCGAGTCCCAGCTCGCGTCCGACCTCTTCGGACCGCAGAAGCTGGACCGGATCTTCCCCCTCTGCACCCCCGACGCCTCGGACTCCGCCTCCTTCGACGAGGTCCTGGAGCTCCTGCACCTCGGTGGCCGCTCGCTCCCGCACTCCGTGCTGATGATGGTCCCCGAGGCGTGGGAGAACCACGAGACGATGGACCCGGCACGCCGGGCCTTCTACCAGTACCACGCGACGATGATGGAGCCCTGGGACGGCCCCGCCTGCGTCACCTTCACCGACGGCACCCAGGTCGGCGCGGTCCTCGACCGCAACGGTCTGCGCCCCGGCCGCTACTGGGTGACCGACGACGGCCTCGTCGTCCTCTCCTCCGAGGTCGGCGTCCTGGACATCGACCCCGCGAAGGTGGTCCGCAAGGGCCGCCTGCAGCCCGGCCGGATGTTCCTCGTGGACACCGCCGAGCACCGCATCATCGAGGACGACGAGATCAAGGCCGGCCTCGCCGCCGAGCAGCCGTACGAGGAGTGGCTGGAGAGCGGCGAGATCGAGCTGGAGGACCTCCCCGAGCGCGAGCACATCGTGCACACCCACGCCTCGGTCACCCGCCGCCAGCAGACCTTCGGCTACACCGAGGAGGAGCTGCGCGTCATCCTCGCGCCCATGGCCCGCACCTCGGGCGAGCCGCTCGGCTCCATGGGCACGGACTCTCCGATCGCCGCGCTCTCCGCGCGCCCCCGGCTGCTCTTCGACTACTTCACCCAGCTCTTCGCACAGGTCACCAACCCGCCGCTGGACGCCATCCGCGAGGAGCTCGTCACCTCGCTGCGCTCCACACTCGGGCCCGCGGGCAACATCCTGGAACCCACAGCGGCCGCCTGCCGCAGCGTCACGCTGCCCTTCCCGGTGATCGACAACGACGAGCTGGCCAAGCTCATACACATCAACGCCGACGGCGACATGCCGGGGATGAAGGCCGCGACGCTCGCCGGTCTCTACCGGGTCGGCGGCGGCGGCGAGGCCCTCGCCGCCCGGCTCAAGGACATCTGCGACGAGACCGAGGCCGCCATCGAGGCGGGTGCCCGGCTGATCGTCCTCTCCGACCGGCACTCCGACGCCGAGCACGCCCCGATCCCCTCGCTGCTGCTCACATCGGCCGTCCACCACCACCTCATCCGCACCAAGCAGCGCACCCAGGTGGGTCTCCTTGTCGAGGCCGGTGACGTACGCGAGGTGCACCACATCGCCCTGCTCATCGGGTACGGCGCCGCCGCCGTCAACCCGTACCTCGCCATGGAGTCCGTCGAGGACCTGGTCCGCGCCGGCACCTTCATCGAGGGCCTGGAGCCCGAGCAGGCCATCCGCAACCTGATCTACGCCCTGGGCAAGGGTGTCCTGAAGGTCATGTCCAAGATGGGCATCTCGACCGTGGCCTCCTACCGGGGCGCGCAGGTCTTCGAGGCCGTCGGACTCGACCAGTCCTTCGTCGACACGTACTTCAACGGCACCGCGACCAAGATCGGCGGCGCCGGACTCGACGTCGTCGCCACCGAGGTCGCCGCCCGGCACGCCAAGGCGTACCCCCCGTCCGGCATCTCCGCCTCGCACCGCAAGCTGGAGATCGGCGGCGAGTACCAGTGGCGCCGCGAGGGCGAGCCGCACCTCTTCGACCCGGACACGGTCTTCCGCCTCCAGCACGCCGCGCGCTCCGGCCGGTACGACATCTTCAAGAAGTACACGGACCGGGTCAACGAGCAGTCCGAGCGGCTGATGACGCTGCGCGGCCTGTTCGGCTTCGCCACCGGCCGCACACCGGTCCCGCTCGACGAGGTGGAGCCCGCATCCGAGATCGTCAAGCGCTTCTCCACCGGCGCCATGTCGTACGGCTCCATCTCCAAGGAGGCGCACGAGACCCTCGCCATCGCCATGAACCAGCTGGGCGGCAAGTCCAACACCGGTGAGGGCGGCGAGGACGCCGACCGGCTGTACGACCCGGCGCGCCGCTCGTCCATCAAGCAGGTCGCCTCCGGCCGCTTCGGCGTGACCAGCGAGTACCTGGTCAACGCGGACGACATCCAGATCAAGATGGCGCAGGGCGCCAAGCCCGGCGAGGGCGGCCAGCTGCCCGGTCACAAGGTCTACCCGTGGGTCGCCAAGACGCGTCACTCGACGCCGGGCGTCGGCCTCATCTCGCCGCCGCCGCACCACGACATCTACTCCATCGAGGACCTCGCCCAGCTGATCCACGACCTCAAGAACGCCAACCCGGCGGCCCGCATCCATGTGAAGCTGGTCTCCGAGGTCGGTGTCGGCACGGTCGCCGCGGGTGTCTCCAAGGCGCACGCGGACGTCGTCCTCATCTCAGGACACGACGGCGGCACCGGGGCCTCTCCGCTCACCTCGCTGAAGCACGCGGGCGGCCCCTGGGAGCTCGGCCTCGCCGAAACCCAGCAGACGCTGCTGCTCAACGGCCTGCGCGACCGCATCGTCGTACAGACCGACGGCCAGCTGAAGACCGGCCGAGACGTCATCATCGCAGCGCTGCTCGGCGCCGAGGAGTTCGGTTTCGCGACCGCGCCGCTCGTCGTCTCCGGCTGCGTCATGATGCGCGTCTGCCACCTCGACACCTGCCCGGTCGGCATCGCCACCCAGAACCCGGTGCTGCGCGAGCGCTTCTCCGGCAAGGCCGAGTACATCGTCAACTTCTTCCGGTTCATCGCCGAAGAGGTCCGCGAGCTCCTCGCCGAGCTGGGCTTCCGTACGCTCGAAGAGGCCGTCGGCCACGCCGAGCTGCTCGACACCGAGCGGGCCGTGAACCACTGGAAGGCACAGGGGCTCGACCTCAACCCGCTCTTCCACGTTCCGGAACTGCCCGCCGGCTCGGCGCGCCACCGCACCGCCGAGCAGGACCACGGCCTGGAGAAGGCGCTCGACAACCAGCTGATCAAGCTGGCGGCCGACGCGCTGGCCGCCGACTCCGCCGAGGCCGCCCAGCCGGTCCGCGCGCAGGTCGCCATCCGGAACATCAACCGGACCGTCGGCACCATGCTCGGCCACGAGGTGACGAGGAAGTTCGGTGGCGCGGGCCTGCCCGACGACACCATCGACATCACCTTCACCGGCTCCGCAGGCCAGTCCTTCGGCGCCTTCGTCCCGCGCGGGGTCACGCTCCGGCTGGAGGGCGACGCCAACGACTACGTCGGCAAGGGCCTCTCCGGCGGCCGGGTCGTCGTCCGCCCGGACCGCGGCGCCGAGCACCTCGCCGAGTACTCCACCATCGCGGGCAACACCATCGCCTACGGCGCCACCGGAGGCGAGCTGTTCCTGCGCGGCCGCACCGGCGAGCGGTTCTGCGTCCGCAACTCCGGCGCGACGGTCGTCTCGGAAGGCGTGGGCGACCACGGCTGCGAGTACATGACCGGCGGGCACGCCGTGGTCATCGGCGAGACCGGCCGGAACTTCGCCGCCGGTATGTCGGGCGGTGTCGCGTACGTCATCGACCTGGACCGCGACAACGTCAACGCCGGCAACACCGGCGCGGTCGAGCCCGTCGACGACACCGACAAGCAGTGGCTGCACGACGTCGTGCGCCGCCACCAGGAGGAGACCGGCTCCACCGTGGCCGAGAAGCTGCTGGCCGACTGGGACACGTCGGCGGACCGCTTCAGCAAGATCATCCCGACCACCTACAAGGCAGTGCTCGCCGCCAAGGACGCCGCTGAGCTGGCAGGTCTCTCCGAGAACGAGACCACCGAGAAGATGATGGAGGCGGCGACCAATGGCTGACCCCAAGGGCTTTCTGACAACGGACCGCGAGGTCGCGCAGACCCGCCCCGTCGAGGAGCGGGTGAAGGACTGGAACGAGGTCTACGTTCCCGGATCCCTGCTGCCGATCATCAGCAAGCAGGCCGGCCGCTGCATGGACTGCGGTATCCCGTTCTGCCACAACGGCTGTCCGCTGGGGAACCTCATCCCCGAGTGGAACGACTACGCGTACCGCGAGGACTGGTCGGCGGCATCCGAGCGGCTGCACGCCACCAACAACTTCCCGGAGTTCACCGGGCGCCTCTGCCCGGCGCCCTGTGAGTCGGCGTGTGTCCTCGGCATCAACCAGCCCGCCGTCACCATCAAGAACGTCGAAGTCTCGATCATCGACAAGGCGTGGGACAGCGGTGACGTCACCCCGCAGCCGCCCGAGCGGCTCTCCGGCAAGACGGTCGCGGTCATCGGATCGGGTCCGGCGGGACTCGCCGCCGCCCAGCAGCTGACCCGCGCCGGGCACACGGTCGCCGTCTACGAGCGCGCGGACCGCATCGGGGGACTGCTCCGGTACGGCATCCCCGCGTTCAAGATGGAGAAGTCCCACATCAACCGGCGTATCGAGCAGATGCGCGCCGAGGGCACCAAGTTCCGCACCGAGACGGAGATCGGCCGCGACATCGACGCGGCGAAGCTCCGCCGCAGGTACGACGCGGTGGTCATCGCGGCCGGTGCGACGGTCTCCCGCGACCTGCCCGTACCGGGGCGCGAGCTGAACGGCATCCACTTCGCCATGGAGTACCTGCCGCTCGCCAACAAGGTGCAGGAGGGCGACCTCACGGTGGCCCCGATCACCGCCGAGGGCAAGCACGTCGTGGTCATCGGCGGCGGCGACACCGGCGCCGACTGCGTGGGTACCGCCCACCGCCAGGGCGCCAAGTCGGTGACCCAGCTGGAGATCATGCCCCGGCCCGGCGACGAGCGGAACCCGGGCCAGCCCTGGCCGACCTTCCCGATGCTCTACAAGGTCACCTCCGCGCACGAGGAGGGCGGCGAGCGCATCTACGCCGTCTCGACCACGCACTTCGAGGGCTCCGAGCCCGAGGAGGGGGAGACGGTCGGAAACGTCAAGTACCTGCACCTCGTCGAGGTGGAGTTCAAGGACGGCAAGCTGGAGCAGCAGCCCGGCACCGAGCGCCGGATCCCCGCCGAGCTGGTCACCCTGGCCATGGGCTTCACCGGCACCGACCAGGCCAACGGCCTCGTCCAGCAGTTCGGCCTCGAACTCGACGCCCGCGGCAACATCGCCCGTGATGCCGACTACGCGACCAATGTGCCCGGCGTGTACGTTGCTGGTGACGCGGGCCGCGGCCAGTCGCTGATCGTCTGGGCGATCGCCGAGGGCCGCTCGGCGGCGCGCGGCGTGGACCGTTTCCTCACGGGCGCCAGCGAGCTGCACGCCCCGATCAAGCCGACGGACCGGGCACTGACGGTCTGACGGCTCCACCGGAACGTCCCGCACAATGGGGTGCGGAACTGAACACGGCGCCTGCCTTGTCCCCGACCGGACACTGGGTGGGCGCCGTGGCGCGTCCAGCGGCCTTCAGCAGCCTTCGGGACGAGGCGGCGGACGACACGGCCACGAGAGAGCGGACCAGCGGATGGATCAGCGGGCGGACCGGCGGGCGCAGGCGCGGCCGGGGGCGGTGCGGGCATGACCGTACGGATACTGCGGGCCGCCGGCCGGGCCGCCGCGCCCTGGAAGAACGGCGGCGGGGTCACCCGTGAGATCGCCGCCGGGCCCGAGGGCGCCGGGATGGACACCTTCGCCTGGCGGGTGAGCCTGGCGGATGTCGGCGCCGACGGGCCGTTCTCCGTCTTCCCCGAGGTCACCAGGGTGCTGACGGTGGTGGACGGCGCGGGGATGGAGCTGACGGCCGGGGGAGTCCCGCTGCGGGCGGACAAGCGGTTCGTGCCGCACCGCTTCGCCGGCGACGCGGCGACGCACGGACGGCTGCTCGACGGCCCCGTCGTGAACTTCAACGTGATGTACCGCGACACCCTCACCGAAGCGCTCACCTCGGTCGTACGGGGCAGACTCACCGTCGGCGTCCCGCCGGACGCCACCGTGCTGGTCGTCGCGCTGGACGGGACCGCGGCCCTGGAGGACGCCGGCGCCGTCCTGGGGCCGTACGACGCCGCGGTGGTGACCGGTGAGTCACCCGGTGTGCTGCGGGCCGACGGCCACACCGCCCTCGTCACCCTGCGCAGCAGAGCGCGGAGCGCCTGAATTCCCTTGCCTGGCACGCGTGTTGAGGCATGATGCGATCATGACTTCATTCGTACGCCATGTGACGGTCGACTGCGCCAACGCCTACGAGCTCGGCAGTTTCTGGGCCAAGGTCCTCGACATCCCGCTCGCCGACGATGACAAGCCGGGCGATCCCGAGGCGCTGATCCAGGCCACCGGTTTCGGCCTGCTCTTCATCCAGGTGCCCGAGCCCAAGCAGCTCAAGAACCGCTTGCATCTGGACCTCCAGCCGACGGACCGCACCCGGGAGGAGGAGGTCGAACGGCTGCTGACGCTCGGCGCCACGCTCGTCGAGGACCACCGCAGGCCCGACGGCCGGGGGTGGGCGACGCTGGCCGACATCGAGGGCAACGAGTTCTGCGTCGAGCGGAGCACCGCCGAGCGGTCCAGGGGCTGACCGGCCGCGCTCCGCCGGCAGTGGCCCGGTCGTCCCGCTCCTGCGTCAGTGGCGGACCAGGCAGAAGGGGTGCCCCGCGGGGTCCGCGTAGATACGCCAGCCCGGCGCGCTGTCGTCGAGCAGATGGGCGCCCGCGTCGAGCACCTCGACCTCCGCCCGGTCGAGGTCGGGCACGCTGAAGTCCAGATGGAACTGCTGGGGCCGGGTCGGGTCCGGCCAGGCCGGTGCGCGGTGGTTCTCGGCGCGCTGGAAGGCCAGCACCAGACCGGACGCGGTGTGCAGCGTGGACCAGTCGGAGCTGAGCGCCCAGCGGGGGTCGGGCCGGTCGACGCTGCCGCCGAGGACCGCCCGGTAGAACGCGGCCAGGTCTGCGGGGTCGGGGCAGTCCAGCACTATGCACTGCAATTCGGCGATCATGCCCGGAATCCTAGGCTGCGGGCCGCCGCGCCCCGTACGGGGAGGGGGCGTCCCGGACACCACGGGCGCAGGTGAACGTCAATCGAACAGTGCGGGGACTCTCTCATCCTTCCGGTTCGTCCTCGGGGGATCGTCCCGCCTTCCGCCGGCTTCCGGGGCGGGTCCGTCCGCCGGGCAACTGCTCTTTCCGCCCAGGCGAGTTGACCGGCTGCCGGGTCCTGTTCGGGGCGGAACCACCGGTCGGAGGGGTGCACGGAGATCATTCGGGTCCCGTTGGGTCCAGACATCCGGGCGACAAGCGTGCTAGGCTGACGTTGTTGCAGTTTTGGTACCCATGAACTTTATGTGCGCCTGACGGGAATGCTCCGACAGGCGCATTATTGTTTTCCGGCTTTCTCCGGATGGGGTTCAATGCGGCGACGCGGAATTCGTAAAGTGCGAATTTCCGGCACTGCACCTGTTGAGGAGAATGTTATGGCCACCGGTACCGTGAAGTGGTTCAACTCGGAAAAGGGCTTCGGCTTCATCGAGCAGGACGGCGGCGGCGCCGACGTCTTCGCCCACTACTCGAACATCGCCACCCAGGGCTTCCGTGAGCTCCAGGAGGGCCAGAAGGTCTCCTTCGACGTCACGCAGGGCCAGAAGGGCCCGCAGGCGGAGAACATCGTCCCGGCCTAATTGTCGGACGCGTACCTCGCTGACCGGGGCCCGCACCTCCAAGGTGCGGGTCCCGGTTTGTGCTGTCCTACATCCGGCAGGAAGGCTTGAACCGCATGACCCGCTCCGCTGAACGCCCGGCACGCCCCGCACGCACCAGTCCGCCGAGGGGCCGAGGCAAGGCCCCCGCAAAGTCTCCGGCCCGCAAGGCAGCTCCCAGGCCTGCCGAGTTCACGCTGCCGGACACCATCACCCCCGCGCTGCCCGCCGTCGAGGCCTTCGCCGAGCTGGACATGCCCGCCGCACTCCTGAAGACCCTCGCGGCCCAGGGTGTGACCGACCCCTTCCCGATCCAGGCAGCCACCCTGCCGAACTCCCTCGCGGGCCGCGACCTGCTGGGCCGCGGACGGACCGGCTCCGGCAAGACCCTCGCGTTCGGGCTCGCGATGCTGGCCCGGGTCGCGGGCCGCCGCGCCGAGCCGAAGGCGCCGCTGGCCCTCGTGCTGGTGCCCACCCGCGAGCTCGCGCAGCAGGTCACCGACGCGCTGACGCCGTACGCCACCTCGGTCCAGCTGCGGCTGACCACCGTCGTCGGCGGCATGTCGATCTCCAAGCAGTCCGGCGCGCTGCGGCGCGGCGCCGAGATCCTGGTCGCCACCCCGGGGCGGCTCAAGGACCTCATCGAGCGCGGCGACTGCCGCCTCGACCAGGTCGGCATCACCGTGCTCGACGAGGCCGACCAGATGGCCGACATGGGCTTCATGCCGCAGGTCACCGCACTGCTCAAGCAGGTCGAGCCGGGCGGTCAGCGGATGCTGTTCTCGGCGACCCTGGACAAGAACATCGACCGGCTGGTCAAGATGTTCCTGACCGACCCGGTCGTGCACTCGGTCGACCCGTCGGCGGGCGCGGTGACCACGATGGACCACCACGTGCTCTACGTCGCCGACGAGACCGACAAGAAGGCCGTCACCACGCGCATCGCGGCCCGTGACGGCCGGGTGATCCTCTTCCTGGACACCAAGCGGTCCGTCGACCGCCTGGTGAAGCGGCTGCTGGCCAGCGGTGTACGGGCGGGCGGGCTGCACGGCGGCCGCTCCCAGCCGCAGCGCAATCGCACCCTTGACCAGTTCAAGAACGGCCAGGTCACCGCGTTGGTCGCGACCAACGTCGCGGCGCGCGGCATCCACATCGACGACCTCGACCTGGTCGTGAACGTGGACCCGCCCACCGACCACAAGGACTACGTCCACCGCGGCGGGCGCACCGCCAGGGCGGGCGAGTCGGGCAGTGTCGTCACGCTCGTACTCCCGGAGCAGAAGCGCGAGATGACCCGGCTGATGTCGGACGCGGGCATCACGCCCAGGACCGCCCGGGTCAGGTCCAGCGACGAGGAGCTCACCCGGATCACCGGGGCGCAGGAGCCCTCGGGTGTGGCGATCGTCATCGACGTACCGCAGCAGGCCACCGCGCCGCAGCGGCGCTCCCGGCCCAGCAGGCCCGCGTCCGGGGCTGCCGCTCCGGCCGGTCAGGGCCGTGGTGGCCGCGGCCGTCGTGGCGGTCAGGGCCGTGGCGGCCAGGGCCAGAGCGGTGGCCAGGGCGCCGGTCAGGGCGGTCAGAGCCGTGGCGGCGCCGGCCGTGGCAGCGGTCAGGGCCGTGGTGGCCAGGGCGGCCGCAGGGCCGCCGCCTGACGGCCGCAGCACTGGAGACCCGGGCCCCTTCCGCTCCGCGGAGCGGGCCCGGCGTCAGTTCGGGGGCGTCAGTGCGGGGGGTGCAGGTCGATACGGACCGTCAGCAGTTCCGTCCCCATCGCCCGGACGACCGCCGCGTTCAGCGCGCGCAGCGGATGCCCCCTGGCGAGGGTGCGCTGCCGTGCGTACGGGTCGTCGTCGGGGAGCAGCTGGGCTGTCCCCGGCACCCAGACGGAGCGCCTCCCCGTGCGGAGAAGGACCCGCACGTCCGGGCAGTTCCGGATGTTGCGGACGTAACCGGCGTGCGTGCCGTGTTCCGCGACGATCCAGAACACCGCCCCGTCCCTGCCCTCGCCGACCGGGGTGGTGCGGATCTGCCCGGTGACCCGCCCGCGCGTTTCCAGCAGCGCGTAGCCGGGCGCGGCCCCGAACCGCAGCAGCAGCCGGACCGGCGGGTTGATCAGATACCGCTGGAGCGGCCTGACCAGTGCGTGCTTGGTCTCTGCGCGCATGAAGATGGCTCCTCTGGTGTCACGAACCGGATGCCGGGCCCCGCGAGCCCGGCCTGACCCATCCGCACGGCCCATAGCTAGGTGTCGCAGTTCAGGACCGTGCGGCAGAGCCCGCAGCGGGCCCGCACCCGGCCCCGGACCGGCACCCGGATCCGCTGATGGCAGGTCGGGCAGGCGAAACTGACGCGCAGTCCGTCCGCCGCCTCCTCGAAGGCGTACGGCAGGCCAGGGGCGGAGCGGCCGCCGTGCTCCTGCGCGTACCTGCGGTGCTTGGCATAGGCGCGGCGCCCGGCCCACCCCGCGGCGGTCAGCGGCGGGCGGCTGCTGTCCTGGCCGGCCCGGGCCCGCCCCTTCGTGTACGCCGTGTACGCCTGCGGGCTGGTGAACCAGACCGACGGGTCCTCGTCGAAGAGCACCGCCCGCTTGGCCAGGACGTACCCGAACTCCTCAGGGGTGAGATAGCCGAGCTTCTGGCTGGACAGCTCGTCCTCGCGGAACGCGTCGAGCAGCAGCCAGCCCGCCCCGAGGTAGGTCGTCGCGGTGTCGGTGAGGATCTCGTTGTCCCGGGTCCCCGCGAAGCCGAGGCCGAGCCGGTGCAGCAGCACATGCGTGACCTCATGGGCGAGAGCCGCCCCGATGTCGCCCCGGTGGGTACGGAAACGGTTGTTGAGCTCGATGAAGTACTCCGGTCCCGCGGCCAGTTCGACCGCGGCCGCGTGCTGCATCTCGCGGAAGCTCACTATCATCCGGGCGTCCGGCAGCCGCAGCTGGTGGACCAGCGCACGGGCCACCCGCTGCGCGCCCAGATGCAGATCGTCCAGGTCGGAGAAGGCGACATCGGCGGGGGCGACGCTCGGCGCGTAGCTCAGGACGCCGTCGTACGAGAGGCGCCTGTGCAGTGCCGTGATCGCCGCCTGCACGGTCTCCAGATGCGGAAATCCGTGTACGACCTCGCTGTCGTCCGTCACGCATCCACTCTACGGCCGGGCGGAAACCCCGGACAGCGTCCATTGTCGTGGGAACAGCCCATTCCGGACGAGGGGACCAGATCCTGCTGATCCTGTCCGGACCGGGCTTGAGGATCCCTCAGCTCCCACGAGAGGAAGCCCGTTGAACCAGCCAGTGCGCACCTTCGGACGATGCGCGGCCATCGGCGCCGCCGCACTCGCCGTCCTCAGCCTCCAGCCCGCCCCGGCCTCGGCCACCGCCCCCGAACCCGTCGTCGGAGGCACCCGGGTGGCGGAGGGCCAGTACCCCTTTATGGTGCATCTCTCCCAGGGATGCGGCGGCGCCCTCTACGCCAAGGACATCGTCCTCACCGCGGCCCACTGCGTATCGGGCTCCGGGCCCAACACCTCGATCACCGCCACCGCGGGCTCGGTCGACCTCAAGGGCCCGAAAGCCGTCCACATCAAGTCCACCCAGGTCGTCCGGGCCCCCGGCTACGCGGGCAAGGGCAAGGACTGGGCGCTGGTCAAACTGGCCGCGCCCTTCGACCTGCCGACCCTGCCCACCGTCACCAGTACGGAGTACGACGAGGGAACATTCACCATCGCGGGCTGGGGCTCCATGAGTGAGAACGGTGGCCAGCAGCGCTATCTGCGGCAGGCGACCGTCCCGTACGTCTCCGACGAGAAGTGCGGAGAGGCGTACGGCGCGCAGTTCAACCCCGGCGACGAGATCTGCGCCGGAGACGTCGAGAAGGGCGGAGTCGACACCTGCCAGGGCGACTCCGGCGGCCCGATGTTCCGCAAGGACGACAACGGCGACTGGATCCAGGTCGGGATCGTGAGCTTCGGCCAGGGCTGCGCCGAGCGGGGCTACCCGGGGGTGTACGCCCAGGTGTCCGCCCTCTCGGCGGACATCAAGTCGGCCGCGGACGCGCTGCACTGAGGCCGCGGCGGGCGCCCGGCGCACCAGCCGGGTAAAAGAACGGCCAAACCGGCCGGAGGAATGGACGGGAGGCCCGGGGCAAAGCGCCGGATAACGCTTTAGTCCAAGACCTGTCCCTCCTTTGTCCATAGGCTCACACGCCCCGCCCCTCCATCGTGACGTGCACGGATGATCGTCGCGATGGAGGAGCGAGCGTGCACGAAGAAGACCGAGGGCCCAGCCGCAGGACCGTGGTGGCCGCCACCGCGCTGGCCGGTGTCGGTGCGGCATTCGCCACCCCGTCCGCCTTCGCGGCCGACGCGGCGGCCACGGGCTCCGGGACCGCGGGCGGAGCCGAGGCCGTCCTGCGTTCCGAAGCCCTCGATGTACGCGTCGACCGCGGCTTCCCGCGCATCGTGTCGTACACCGACCGCGGGACGGGCGCGTTGCTGCACGGGCAGGAGGACCCCGTCACCTCGGTGCTCATCGACGGGGCCCCGCACACCCCGAAGGTGACGTCCGGGCCCGGCCGGGACCGGATCGCGTACACCCTCGCCTTCGACGGCGGGACCGAGATCGGTGTCGAGATCCGGGTCGACGGATGGCGGACCGACTGGCGGGTCACCCGTATCGCGGACACCGCCGCGCTGCGCGTCGGGACGCTGGAGATCCCCGCCCTCGCCTTCCTCTCCGTACGCAGCGACCAGCCCGGCGCCACCCTGCTGGCCGCCAAGCTCGACCTGGACAAGGCCAAGAGCGGCGACACCCTGGTGAAGGTCGCACCGGACAGCGCCGCGGACGCGGCGCCCGTCGGCTGCGCGTACGCCGTGGTGGCGCACGACGGGCTCGGCGGGGCCGTCGAGACCAACACGGTCTACGACAAGCCCGCCGACACCCCGGGCGCCACCTGGGAGAACGGCCGGATGTGGCGGCAGACCGTCAAGCGGGACGGCTATGTCAAGGCGCAGCTGGCGTGCGGCCAGTGGACCCACCGCGCGGACACCTCGCCGGTGGACGCCACCGAGCCGCTGCCGTACGCGACCGTCATCCTCACCCGGGACCGCAACGGCGACGGCGTGGTCGACTGGCAGGACGCGGCCATCGCCTTCCGCGACATCATGGTGACCCCGCTCGGCGCGGACGACACCCATCTGCGGGTCGTCCCGCACATCCCGTTCAACTTCGCCTCGCAGGCCACCAACCCGTTCCTCGCGACGCTCGACAACGTCAAGCGGATCTCGCTCGCCACGGACGGGCTGCGCCAGTACACGCTGCTCAAGGGGTACCAGTCGGAGGGCCACGACTCCGCCCACCCCGACTACGCGGGCAACTACAACGAGCGGGCCGGCGGCCTCGCCGACATGAACACCCTCGTCAAGGAGGGCAGCAAGTGGAACAGCGACTTCAGTGTGCACGTCAACGCCACCGAGTCGTACCCCGTCGCCCACGCCTTCTCCGAGAAGCTCGTCGACAAGACCAACAAGCAGTGGGACTGGCTCGATCAGTCCTACCGCATCGACTCCCGGCGTGACCTGGTCTCGGGCGACATCATCAAGCGGCTGCAGGACCTGCGCGACGACGCACACCCGGCGCTCAACGCCATCTACTTCGACGTCTTCCGGGAGTCCGGCTGGAACGGCGACCGGCTCCAGCGCGCCCTGCGCGAGCAGGGCTGGACGGTCAGCAGCGAGTGGGGCCACGGCCTGGAGCGCTCCTCGGTCTGGTCGCACTGGGCGAACGAGACCGACTACGGCGGCGACACCTCGCGCGGCATCAACTCCCAGCTGATCCGCTTCATCCGCAACCACCAGAAGGACGTCTTCTCCAACAAGTGGCCCACGCTGCTGGGCGCCGGGCGGATGGGCAACTTCGAGGGCTGGGTCAACAAGACCGACTGGAACGCCTTCTACGACATCATCTGGACCGAGGCGCTGCCCGCGAAGTACCTCCAGGCCTACCCGGTCAAGCGGTGGACCGAGCACGAGATCACCTTCTTCGGCCCCACCGGGACCGTCGTCGGAGACACGGACGGCAACCGCCGCATCACCACCGACGGGCGCGTCGTCTACACCGGCGGCAGCTATCTGCTGCCCTGGGAGCCCCGCAGGGCGACCGACCCGGAGAAGCTCTACCACTACAACCCGAAGGGCGGCAGCACCACCTGGCAGCTGCCGCGCGGCTGGTCGGGCTCCTCGCGCGTCGCGCTGTACCGGCTCACCGACCAGGGCCGGGTGCACGCCGGTGACCTGGCGGTCCGCTCGGGCAAGGTCACCGTGGAAGCCACCGCGGGACAGCCCTATGTGCTGTACCGCTCCCGCGCGAAGGCAGTCGCCGAACCGCAGTGGGGACAGGGCACCCCGGTCTACGACCCCGGCTTCAACTCCGGATCCCTGAAGGGCTGGCAGGTCGCGCCGGCCGAGGGGACGGCCTCCGTCGTACGCAACTCCATCGGCGACTACGAGCTGGTGATCGGCGCCGGAGCGGCCACCACCGTGGGCCAGCGCCTGGGACGGCTGCCCGCCGGCACCTACGTCGCATCGGTGCAGGTCGAGGTCGGCAAGAAGGCGGGGGAGCGGCGCAGGGCCGCCCTGGAGATCCGTACCGCCGACGGCGTGACCGCCGCCAACTGGACCGACACGTCGTGCGCGGGCAACTACGTGGCGGCCGACCGCAAGCACGACTCCCGCTTCCAGCGGATGTTCACGTACTTCACCGTGCCGGAGAGCGGCGGCCGGGTCGACCTCACGCTGCGGGCCGCTGCGGGCGACGCGCAGGTGCGGTTCGACAACCTGCGGATCGCCGGGGCGAAGCCCGCCCGGAAGGCGGGCGCCCTGGCCTTCGAGGACTTCGAGAACGTCCCGCAGGGCTGGGGTGTCTTCGTCAAGGGCGACGCGGGCGGCTCGACCGACCCGCGGACCCACATCGGGCAGCGGCACGCGCCGTTCACCCAGCGGGGCTGGAACGGCAAGGCCATCGACGACGTCATCGACGGCGGCCAGTCGCTCAAGTCACGCGGCGAGAACGACGGCCTGGTCTACCGGACCGTCCAGCACACCGTCCGCTTCGAGCCGTCCAAGCGGTACCGGGTCTCCTTCCGGTACGAGAACGACACGGCCGGCCAGTACGCCTGGATCACCGGCGTCGACGAGCCCGCGGCGCGTGAGCTGGACCGCAAGGCGCTGCCCGTCGCGACCGAACCGACGGAGCTCAGCTACGAGTTCACCGCGCCGGCCGGGGGCGACGCCTGGGTCGGGCTGCGCAAGGTCGGCGACGACGGGGTGGCCGAGTTCGCGCTCGACGCCTTCGAGGTCCGCGAGGTGTAGCGGAGCGGTGTGCCCACGGCGGGAAGGCCCGGTCCTCGGAGGACCGGGCCTTTCCGGGGCGAGGCGTGGGGGCAGGCCGGCTCAGCGGAGCGCCAGCCCCGGCTCACCCGCGTCCGCCGCTGCGCCCGCGAGCTCCAGCACCCACACCTCGTTCTCGCCCTCGCGCAGCACCGGGCCCGGTACGAACAGCGAACTCTGCGGCCCCGCCGACCAGTAGCGGCCCAGGCCGAAGCCGTTCACCCAGACGAACCCCCGTACCCAGCCGGTCAGTTCCAGCGTCGCGTCCCCGGCCCCGCTCACCTCGAACGTCCCCCGGTGCAGCCCCCGGGCCCCGGCATCCGGCCCACCAGGCGGCACCGCACGGAACGGCAGCTTCGCGACCGCCGACGCGTCGTCGAACGCGTCGAGCCGCAGCCCCCGCGCCCGCACCCCGTGCAGATACTGCCGCTCGTGCAGCACCCCGCCCGTCAGGCCCTTCGGTTCACCGAGCCGGGGGCCGTAGTTGACCCGGCCCAGCGACTCCACCCACAGCTCCACCGACGCGGGCCCCGCCACCTGGGCGCCCAGCTCCGTACGGACTCCGTCGACATACAGCTGCGCCACATCGCGCAGTCCGGGCGCGGTCAGCGGATACGGCTGGCGCGGGCCCGGCACCGTCAGACGGTAGCGGACCAGACCCCGGTCGACATCCAGCTCCTCGAACGACGGCGGAGCCCCCGTGACCTGCTCGGGCCCGCCCAGCGCGTCCACCACCCCGCCGAGCGGCACCCACTCCGGGAGCGTGGCCCGTACGGGCGCCGCCAGCACGGCGGGAGCCGGCGGCAGTTCCGGCAGCGGACCGTCGGCGTACTCCGCCAGCACCTCGCGGAACAGCCAGAACTTCGGGGTCGGCCGCCCGTACTCGTCGATGGGCGCGCCGTAGTCGTACGAGGTCACGGTCGGCTGCAGCTCGCCGTCGTGCAGCTCACCCGCGCGGTTGGCGCCCGCCCAGCCGGCGAAGTTCGTCCCGCCGTGCGCCATGTACAGATTCACCGAGGCCCCGCACTCCAGGATCTCCCGCAGCGCCCGCGCGGCGTCCGCCGGATCCCGTACGACGGGCTCGGCGCCCCAGTGGTCGAACCAGCCGCACCAGAACTCCATGCACATCAGCGGCCCCTTCGGCCGGTGCCTGCGCAGCACGTCGAAGCCCTCGCGCGCGCCCGCGCCGAAGTTGGCCGTGGCCAGCACCCCGGGGACCGAACCGCCGGTCAGCATGTGGTCCTCGGGCCCGTCCGACGTGAACAGCGGCACGCTCACCCCGAGCGTGCGGAGCAGCCCCGCCATATGGCGCAGATAGGCCTGGTCGGATCCGTAACTGCCGTACTCGTTCTCGACCTGCACCATGATCACCGGGCCGCCCCTGTCGATCTGCCGGGGGACGACCTCACGCAGCAGCCGGTGGAACCAGCGGTCCACCTGGCGCAGGTACTCAGCGTCACGCGTACGCACCCGTGACCCCAGCGCTCCGGTCAGCCAGTGCGGCAGCCCGCCGTTCTCCCACTCGGCGCAGATATACGGTCCCGGGCGGACGACCGCCCACAGGCCGGCCTCGTGCGCCGCGTCCAGGAACCGGCCGAGCGCCCGCACATCATGGAAGCGTCCCTGCTGGGGCTCGTGCAGATTCCACGGGACGTATGTCTCCACGGAGTTGAGCCCCATGGCCCGGAGCATGGCCAGCCGGTGGCCCCACTGGTCCTCGTGCACCCGGAAGTAGTGCAGTGCCCCCGACAGCAGCCGGACCGGCCGCCCGTCGATCAGGAAATCCTCGTCACCCACAGTGAAATCAGCCACGTCGACACTCTCACCCCTGGCGGCGGCCCGGTCCATGGACAAAGATCAACGCTCATTGGACGCAACGGAGCACATCCGCCGGGACGCAGGCGCAGCGTCACGGAACGCGACAGAGGGCGACAGGCCGCACAGGGAGGACGGAAAAGGGATGTACCACACCTGGATGCGCTATTTCACTCCGAGCTCCGTCCACCACAAGCTCGGCCTGGTCTGCCTCGGGGTGGGCCTCCAGCACGGCACCCTGCCCGCGGTCGGCCCGCGGACGCTCGACCACCATGTCGCCGTCGTCGTCGGCGCGGGCAGCGGCTGGTACCGCGGCGCCGACGGACGCCGTACGACCGTCACCGCACCCGCACTCATCTGGATCACCCCCGGCGTCACCCACCACTACGGAGCAGATCCGGCCACCGGCTGGGACGAGTCCTTCGTCGACTTCACCGGGCCCGCCACCGCCACCTACACCGAACTCGGCTACATCGAACCCGACCGGCCCGTCGTCCCGCTCACCGACGTCGCGGGCGCACGCGCCGCCGTGGGGCGCATCGTCCGCGCCGCGCGCCGCGGAAACCCGCTGCTCGAAGTGGAGAGCGGGGCCGCGGTCCACGAACTGCTCGTCGCGCTGCGCCGGGCCCGCGCCGACACCGACGCCGAAGGCGCCCCCGTCCTCCAGGCGCTCGCCCGCGACGCCTTCCAGCCGCTGACCGTCGCCGAACACGCGGCCCGGCACGGCATGACCCCGGCCGAACTGCGCAACGCGGTACGGCAGGGCGCGGGCTGCAGCCCCAAGGACTACCTCCTGGGCATCCGCCTCGGCCGCGCCAAGGAACTGCTCGCCGCCACCGATCTGCCGGTCGCCGCCGTCGCCCGCAGAGTGGGCTACGACGACCCCGCGTACTTCTCCCGGCTCTTCACCCGCCGGGTCGGAAAGGCCCCCGTCGTCTTCCGCCAGCAGCAGGGACACACCGTGCCCGGCGGCTGGAGTGACCAGATACCGGACCCCGACAACCCGCCGACGATCACGACGTAAGCTCGACGACCATGACCGAGACACCCCCGTCCGTACAGGCCGAACTGGAGCGCCTGCGCGGGTCCATCGACAACATCGACGCCGCCGTCGTCCACATGCTCGCCGAGCGCTTCAAAGCCACCCAGCAGGTCGGCCTCCTCAAGGCGCAGAACCAGCTCCCGCCCGCCGACCCGGCCCGCGAGGCCCGCCAGATCGCCCGGCTGCGCAGCCTCGCCGAGAGCGCCAGGCTCGACCCGGCCTTCGCCGAGAAGCTGCTCAACTTCATCGTCGCCGAAGTGATCAGACACCACGAGCGCATCGCGGACGGCTCCGCCCCCGAGAGCTGACCGCCGCCTGCCGCGACTGGCCGCCTGCCGCGACTGAGGGGAGCGGGGAGCCCACCGGATGACCGACCTGACGACGACCCACACGGTCGGCATCGGCCCCACCACGGTCGTCAAGCGGTTCCGCTCCTGGGACCGCGGCGAGCCGGAACGTGAGTGGCGGACCCTCACGCTCCTCGCTCGGTACGCGCCCCGGCTCGCCCCCGTGCCTCTGGAGCGGACGGCGGCCCCGCCCACCGTGACGATGACGCGCATCCCCGGCGCACCACTGCGCGGCACGACGGTCGGCTCCGCGCGGCTCACCTCGCTGGCCGGCGCCCTCACCCGCTTCCAGGAGGCGGTGCCGCGCGCCGAAATCGCCGCCCTGCCACCGAGGCTCTGGGTACCGGGCGAGATCCTCAGGGCGATACGCGCCCAGTGCGCCGCGGGCCCGCCCGGCCCCGGCCGGGGCGCCACCGGTCCGCTCGGCCCCGGCCCGTCCGACAGCCTGGCCGCCGCCCTGGCCGCCGGTGCGCGCTGGGTCCGTGCGGCCGCCCTGGACAGCCTGGCGGCAGCAGAACCGGCCGCACCGGTACTCGGGTACGCCGACGGCAATCTCGCCAACTGCCTCTGGGACGGCAGCCGTGTCCGGCTCGTCGACTTCGAGAGCGCCGGCCGCGCCGACCGCCTCCAGGAACTCGCCGAGACCGTCGAGCACGTATCGGTCTGGGCCGACAGCAGGCTCGACGCCGATGCGCTCCTGGATCACTTCCCCCTCACCCGCCCCGAGCGCGCCCGGCTCCGCGACCTCCGCCGCCTCACCTCCCTGATGTGGCTCCTCATGCTCGACGCCGACAGCCGCACCGCCCACCCACGCAACCCACAGGGGACCCCGGACCGCCAGGCGCATCGCCTCCTCGGGCTGCTGGGCTGACCGGGATACGGAGCACCGGTGCGGGCAACGCCTTTGGTCGTCAGCTCCTTTGGCTGTCTGCGAACGACGAGTTCGATCCTGTCCAAAGCGCGCGCGCCGACCGCCCCCCGCCGCATCCCCTTGCCGATCGGCCACCGGTCCCCATTACCCCGTGCGCAGGGCCGGTGGCGTACGGCACGATGGGGTTCATGTCCGTACTGACGCGCGATGAAGCGCAGCTCCGAGCCCAGCTCCTCGATGTCCAGCGGTACACGATCGACCTCGATCTGACGCAGGGCGATGACACCTTCGACTCCCGCACCGCCATCCGCTTCACCGCGCGCGCGGGCGGAGACACCTTCGTCGAGGTCAAGCCCGCCGAGCTGCGCTCCGTGACCCTCGACGGACAGCCCATCGACCCCGGGACGCTCTCCGGGAACCGGCTCCCGCTCACCGGGATCGCGCCCGGCGAGCACGAGCTGCTGATCGACGCCGTGATGCGCTACTCGCACACCGGCGAGGGCATGCACCGGTTCACCGACCCCACCGACGGCGAGACATACGTCTACACCCAGCTGTTCATGGAGGACGTCCAGCGGGTGTTCGCCGCGTTCGACCAGCCCGACCTCAAAGCCGTCTTCCAGCTCGGTATCACCGCACCCGAGGACTGGACCGTCCTCGCCAACGCCGTCACCCGGCGCACCGACGGCGGCCGCTGGCAGGCCGCCCCGACCCCGCTGATCTCCACCTACCTCGTCGCCGTCGCCGTCGGCCCCTGGCACTCCGTGACCACCGAGCACGCCGGGCTCCCCTTCGGCCTGCACTGCCGCCGCTCGCTCGCGCCCCACCTCGACGCGGACGCCGACGAGATCTTCGAGATCACCCGCGCCTGCTACGACCGGTACCACGAGAAGTTCGACGAGCCGTACCCCTTCGACTCGTACGACCAGGCCTTCGTCCCGGAGTTCAACGCCGGCGCCATGGAGAACCCGGGCCTGGTCACCTTCCGCGACGAGTTCATCTACCGCTCCGCCGTGACCGACACCGAGCGGCAGACCCGCGGCATGGTCATCGCCCACGAAATGGCCCACATGTGGTTCGGCGACCTCGTCACCCTCCAGTGGTGGGACGACATCTGGCTGAATGAGTCCTTCGCCGAGTACATGGGCTACCAGACCCTCGCCGAAGCCACCCGCTTCACCGGCACCTGGGTCGACTTCGCCATCGCCCGCAAGAGCTGGGGGTACGACGCGGACCAGCGCCCCTCCACCCACCCGGTCGCCCCCGACCCGGCCCTCGTTCCCGACACCGCGTCCGCGATGCTCAACTTCGATGGGATCTCGTACGCCAAGGGCGCATCCGCCCTGCGCCAACTCGTCGCCTGGCTCGGCGAGAAGGACTTCCTCGCCGGGATCAACGCCCACTTCGCCCGGCACCGCTTCGGCAACGCCACCCTCGCCGACTTCATCGACAACCTGGCGTCCGCCACCGACCGCGACGTCCACGGCTGGGCCGCGCAGTGGCTGGGCACCACCGGAGTCGACACCCTCACCCCCACCGTCACCGAGACCGACAACAACTGGTCGTTCAGCATCGCCCGCAATGGCAGCCGCCCCCACCGCATCGCCGTCGGCGCCTACGACCACGACCCGGTCGACCCCGCCCACCTCGTACTGCGCGAACGCTTCGAACCCGACGTCCCCGCCGAGCACGGCGCCGGCACCGCGACGCCCCTCCAGGGCCGCCGCCCCGACCTGCTCCTCCTCAACGACGGCGACCTCACCTACGCCAAGGTCCGCCTCGACGCCACCTCCTGGCAGACCGCCGTACGCGCGCTCTCCGGCCTCCCCGACCCGCTGACCCGCGCCGTCGTCTGGAACGCCGCACGCGACATGGTCCGCGACGGCGAACTGCCGCCCGCCGCCTACCTGGACGCCGCGCTCGCCCACCTCCCGCACGAGTCGGACCTCGCCGTCGTCCAGGGCGTCCTCGCCTTCGCCGCCACCCAGATCGCCGACCGCTACCTGCCGCCCGCCGAACGGCCCGCCGCACTCGCCACCCTCAGCACGATCTGCCGCGCACTCATCCGCCGCACCGAGGACGGGAACCACGCCGGACTCCGCCTCATCGCCGTCCGCCACTTCATCGACGCGGCCACCCAGCCCGACGGCATCCAGGCCTGGCTCGACGACGGCGGAGTCCCCGGCGGCCCCGAACTCGACCCGGAACTGCGCTGGCGCATCCTCCAGCGCCTCGCCGCCCTCGGCGCCGTCGACGAGAGCGCCATCGACGCCGAACTCGACCGGGACATCAGCGCCACCGGACAGGAGGGCGCCGCCCGCTGCCGGGCCGCGCTGCCCGCACCGGAGGCCAAGGCCGCGGCCTGGCAGCGGATGTTCAGCTCCGACGACCTCTCCAACTACCTGTTCATCGCCACCGCCCGCGGCTTCTGGCAGCCCGAACAGAGCGCACTCGTCGCCGAGTACGCCGAGCGCTACTACGCGGACGCGGTCGCACTCGCCGACCGCCGCGGCCCGGCCATCGCCGACGCCGCCGGACGGTACGCGTTCCCCGCGTACGAGATCACCGCCGAAGCCCTCGCACGCGGCGAAGCCTGCCTGCGCGACACCGACATGATCCCCGCCCTGCGCCGCAAACTCACCGACCAGCTCGACGACCTGCGGCGCGCCCTGGAGGTCCGCGGGGCCTGACCGCAGGTGCGGGTCGGCAGCCCCTTGTACACCACAGGAGGCTCCAACTTCCCCCCGCACCAGGGCAATACCACTTTCGGGTTGAGCTCGTTGTGCTCTTCGGGCGCGCCGCCTGTCCCCCGTACAGGCTGGGGTGACAGCCCCCAGCGCACCGAAGGACACCCGTATGAGTACGCCGCCACTCGCCGGAGGGGCCGCAGGGCCGAACGCCCTGCGGCCCCTCGTCGGTACCGTCCTCGACGCGCTGCACGACGGAGCCGCCGACCGGATCGGCCCGCTGCCGCCCGGGGGCCCGGAAGCCGTCGCCGCACGGGTACGGGCCACCGCCCACCCCGTACTGCCCGACACCGGAACCGGCGCCGAAGAAGCCCTGCGCACCCTGGTCCACGCCCTCACCGAAGGCGCGGCCGACCCCGCAGATCCCCGCTGCGCGGCCCATCTGCACTGCCCGCCGCTCGCCGTCGCAGCAGCCGCCGACCTCGCCGCCTCCGCCCTCAACCCCTCGATGGACTCCTGGGACCAGGCCCCCGCGGCCTCCGAACTCGAATCCCTCGTCACCCGCGCCATCGCCGCCGAGATCTACCCGGCGGGCGACGCACTCATCACCACCGGCGGCAGCGAGTCCAACCAGCTCGCACTGCTCCTCGCCCGCGAACGCCACGGCGCCGTCCGGATCGTCTGCGGCGCCAACGCCCACCACTCCCTGCACCGCGCCGCCTGGCTGCTCGGCCTCCCCGAACCCCTCACCGTCCCGTCGCCCTCCGGGGTCATCGACCTCGCCGCGCTCGACGAAGCACTCACCGCGACCCACGGCCCGGTCCTGGTCGCGGCCACCGCGGGCACCACCGACGCCGGACTCATCGACCCGCTCCCCGAGATCGCCGACCTCTGCGACCGGCACGGCGCGGAACTCCACATCGACGCCGCATACGGCGGCCCGCTCCTCTTCAGCGAACTCCACCGGCCGCTGCTCGCCGGCCTCGAACGCGCCCACTCGGTAACCCTCGACCTGCACAAACTCGGCTGGCAGCCGGTCGCGGCAGGCCTGCTCGCCGTCCCCGGCCCCGCCACCCTGGACGCCCTCACTCACCAGGCCGACTACCTCAACGCCGACGACGACACCGAAGCCGGCCTCCCCGACCTCCTCGGCCGCTCCCTGCGGACCACCCGGCGCCCCGACGTGTTCAAGATCGCCGTCACACTCCGCGCCCTCGGCAGGACAGGCCTCGCCGCCCTCGTCGACCGCACCTGCGCCGTCGCCGCGGAACTCGCCGACCTCATCGAGAGCCGGCCCGGCCTGGACCTCTACGACCGGCCCACCATCTCCACCGTGCTCTTCCGCCCCACCGGAGCGGACGACGCGACCGTCGCCGCCATCCGCCGCACCCTCCTCACCGAGGGCCACGCCGTACTCGGCCGGGCCCGCGCGGACAGCCGCCTCTGGCTGAAAGCCACCCTGCTCAACCCCCACGCCACCACCGGTGACCTGGAAGCTCTCCTCAAACTCCTGGAAGGCAGTACGCCCCGATGACGGACCAGCAGTCTCCCCTGGACCAGCCCCACGACCTGGTGGGGGTCGGCATCGGACCGTTCAACCTCTCCCTCGCGGCACTCGCCCACCCCCTCACCGAACTCTCCACCGCCTTCTACGAACAGCGCCCCGCCTTCCACTGGCACCCCGGCCTGCTCATCGAGGACGCCACCCTCCAAGTGCCCTTCCTCGCCGACCTGGTGACCCTGGCCGAACCAGCCAGCCCCTGGTCGTTCCTCAGCTACCTCAAGGAACGCGAGCGGCTCTACCCCTTCTACTTCGCCGAGCACTTCCACATCAGGCGCACCGAGTACGACGCCTACTGCCGCTGGGTCAGCGAGAGCCTGCCCGGACTCCACTTCGGCCACCAGGTCGACGCCATCCGCTGGAACACCGAACACGCCCTCTTCGAAGTCGACTTCACCCAACTCGACGCCGACGGAGAGGCAGAGGCACTCGGCCGCACCCACACCCGCAACCTGGCACTCGGCGTCGGCACCGAGCCGTCCATCCCGGAGACCCTCAAGCCGCTCGCCGAAGCACCGTCCGTACCCGTCGTGCACTCGTCCGACTACCTCGCCAGCCGCGAACGGCTCCTCACCGCCGGACACATCACCGTCATCGGCGCGGGCCAGTCCGGCGCCGAGATCTTCCTCGACCTGCTCCGGGCCCGCCCCGCAGGCCACGAGAAGATCACCTGGCTCGCCCGGACCGAGGCCTTCGCCCCCATGGAGTACTCCAAGCTGGGCCTGGAGCACTTCACCCCCGACTACACCCGCTACTTCCACCAGCTGCCCGAGTCCGCCCGCGACTCCCTCGCCCCGCAGCAGTGGCAGCTCCACAAGGGCATCGACGCCGAAACCATCGCGGCCATCCACAACGAGCTCTACCGCCGCACCCAGCACGGCGGCTGGCCCGACGCCGTCCTCACCCCCGGCGTCACCGTCCGCACCGCGGGACGCGTCGGCAGCAGCAAGGTCGAACTCCACCTCGAACACGCCCGGCAGGGCTCCCGCTCCCGGCTCATCACCGACGCCGTGGTCCTCGCCACCGGCTACCGGGAGCGCCCGCTCGACGGAATGCTCGCCGGCCTCGACCCCTACATGCGACGGGACGCGTCCGAGCGCCCCCGCATCGACGACCAGTACCGGCTGCTCCTCGACCCCGCCGTCACCGGCTCCGTATACGTACAGAACGCCGAACGCCACACCCACGGCGTCGGCGCCCCCGACCTCGGCCTCGCCGCCTGGCGCAGCGCGACGATCCTCAACTCCCTGACCGGGAACGACCCCTACCCGCTGCCCCGGCGCACCGCGTTCACCAGCTTCGGCCTCGACCGCGAGCACGCCCTGCCCCCGAAGAGCGGCAGCGACCTCGTCCCGCTGGCCGAACGCGGCTGAGCGCACGGGCACCGGCCGGGCCTGCGGGCAGACCCGGCCCGGTCCGGCCGGACGCGTACACCCGGCCGGACCCCCGCATCACGTCCCCGCGCTAGAAAACCGGCGTACCGTCCCGCGTCAGCTTCCAGTCCACCGAGGCGAACTCCGAAGCGTCCACGGTCCCCTTCGCCTGCACCCACGCGATGATCGTGTTCCGGATCTCGTCCGAATTGGCCCACAGCTGCTTGGCGGCCGGCACATGCGGGAAGTTCCCGCCGCCGCTCGCCCGGTAGTTGTTCACCGCCAGCACGAACTGCGCCGTCGGATCGATCGCCTTGCCACCGAACGACAACTTCGCGATCCGCGAACCGGCCGCCTTGGCGATGTCGATCTCGTACGTCAGACCCGACACCGCGTCGTAGTTGTAGTCCGGAGTGTCGTCCGCGTTCGTCAGCTTCGAGGTGTCGACCGGACCGCCCGCCGGAGTCTGCACGTAATAGCGCGCCGAGAACTCCAGATAGTCCTTGATCTGCGCACCCGTCACCAGCCGCGCCTCCAGCGTGTTCTCGAACGGGTAGAGACCCGCGGCGTCCTTGATCGTCACGTTCCCGGCGGGAATCTGCGCCGTACGCGAGAAACACGACGCCTGCGAGAGCACCGGCAGCGCCGCGTACGCACCACCGGCCAGCGCCGCCTTCACTGTGTCGGTCTGGACGGCGTTGATCAGATCGATGATCGGCTCGTCCTTCCACGGCGCGTCCGCGGTGGTCATCGCGGCGGACGACGTCCCGATCACCTCGTTGACGTACGCCACGACCTTCTTGTGCTCGTCCGTCAGCAGCTTCACGAGCTCCGGGTCCTCGGCCGCGGTGTTGGAGTTCAGCACCCGCGAACCGGCCTTCTCGACCGTCCAGCGCCCCTTCTCCCACACCAGGTCGAAGTCGAAGACCGTGAGCCGCTCGCCCCACATCAGCGGCTCGGAGAGCACGACCTGCTTCCCGGTCTTCTTGTTCTCCACGAACTTCTCGGGGATCTCCACATGCGCGTGGCCCACCAGGATCGCGTCGATCCCCGGCACCTGCTCGGCCACCAGAGCGGCCGCGTTCTCCACGTACGGGATCTGGTCACCGTACGAGGACGTGCCGCTGGCCCCCGAGTGCGCCGCCACGATCACCACGTCGGCACCCATGGAACGCAGCCGCGGCACATACTTCGCCGCCTGCTCCTCAAGCCCCGGAAACACCATCTTGCCCTGGACGTTCGCCTTGTCCCAGATGGCGATGCCCGGGTTCGTCAGCCCGAGAATCGCGACCTTCACATCCCGGCCGTGCGGCGTGCGGAGCGTCCTGAAGACGTACGGGGCGAACGCGGGCCTGAGCGTCTTCGCGTCCAGGGCGTTGGCTCCCAGCAGCGGGAAACGGCACTGCTCCTCGAACTTCCGCAGCACCGGAATTCCGTAGTTGAACTCGTGGTTGCCCAGCGCGGCCGCGTCGTAGCCGATGTGGTTCATCGCCTGCGCCATCGGGTGCACCGGACCGTGCTTGGCCGTGATCGGGTCGATCTTCGCGTAGTAGTACGACAGTTGGGTGCCCTGGATGGTGTCGCCCGCGTCGATCATCAGCGTGTTGTGGCGGCCTCTCTCCTTGCGGATCCCGCTGACCAGCGTCGAGATCTTCGCCAGGCCGACATCGTTGTGCGCGGCGTCGTCGAACTCCTTGTCCGTGAAGTAGTCCCAGTTGAAGACATGGCCATGCAGATCGGTCGTCCCCATCACGGTGAAGGAGTACCGCTTCTGCGGACGCCCGTGGTCATGGCCGTGCCCCTGCGCGGCGGCGGGCGCCGCCGTGCCTCCGGCGATGGCCACACCCGCGCCCGCGGCGGCCGAAGTACCCAGGAACGTCCTACGGTTGAGCGGCATTTCTTCGTCTCCCTAGTCACGTGCACAACGCGCGTAGATGCGGACAGCAACCATGCACAACGCGCGTAGATTCTGACCCAGGAGCCACGCGGTGCAACACCCCCCGCAGGTTTCGATCTGGTGACCGCCCACTGTCGTACCGGGGTGCGACAGTGGTACCCATGACCGACGAAGTCCCGTACCCGGCAGAGACCGCAGCCCCTCAGCACGCAGCTGCTCAGCACCCAGACCCTCGGGCCGCGGCCCCGCGATCCGCGGTTCCCTACGGCACGCCCGACACCCCCCGCGTCGCCGTGCGCGGCGAGGCCAGCCTCGAAGTCGAGCCGGAGACCGCCACCCTCACCGTCACCGCCGGCGCACGCGGCAAGGACCGGCGCGCGGCATTGCACGACCTCACCCGGCGCAACACCGCCATCCTCGAACTCGCCAGGGGCTACGGCGAAGCCGTCGAGAAGCTGGAGAGCGGCGCGCTCTCCATCAGCCCCGAACCGGACCGGCACGGCCGGGGCGAAAAGATCCGCGCCTACTCCGGCCACGTCCGGATCACCGTCGTGCTCAACGACTTCACCGCACTCGGCGAACTCACCTCCCGCCTCGCCCGCCAGGAACTGACCCGCGTGGACGGACCCTGGTGGGCGCTGCGTCCCGGATCGCCCGCACACCGCGAAGCCCGCCGGCAGGCCGTACGGGACGCCGTCACCCGCGCCCGCGAGTACGCCGAGGCACTCGGCGCCGAGCTGACCGCCCTCGTCGAGCTCTCCGACCCGGGCGCGGACGACGGCGCACGCCCGCCCGCCCCCGGATTCGCCGGTGCCCGCGGCTTCAGAGCGGCGGCACCCGGCGCGGCGGACGACGCACCGTCCATCGACCTCGAACCCCAGCGCCAGACCGTGTACGCACAGGTGAACGCCCGGTTCACCATGTCACCACCGGCGCTCTGAGGCCCGCACCGGGAAACCCGCCCGGGAAGCCGCCGTGATTCCGCATCAGGGCCATCGGAATTGCTCATCAGAGCGCACCCGCGCACAATTCAACAGTTGTCAATAGCCTTTCACGTAAAGGTGGTTGAGACGTCATGTGTGACCCATCACTTACCCATCGGTAAGGCATACGCTCGAACCATGCGCCGAGCAAAGATCGTTTGTACCCTGGGCCCCGCGACCGACTCGTACGACCAGATCAAGGCACTGGTCGAAGCCGGTATGGACATGGCCCGATTCAATCTCAGCCACGGCAGCTACGCCGAGCACGAGGAGCGTTTCCGCCGCGTACGCAAGGCTGCCGAGGAGACCGGCCGCAGCGTCGGCATCCTCGCGGATCTTCAAGGTCCGAAGATCCGCCTCGGCCGCTTCGCCGAAGGGCCCGTACTCCTTGAACGCGGAGACGAGTTCACCATCAGCGTCGCTCCCGGCGCCCGGGGCGACCGGAGCAGCTGCGGCACCACCTACGACGGCCTCGCCGGTGACGTGACCACCGGCGAGCGCATCCTCGTCGACGACGGCAAGGTCGCCCTCGAAGTCACCTCGGTCGACGGCCCCCGGGTCCACACCACGGTTGTCGAGGGCGGCATGGTCTCCGACCACAAGGGGCTCAACCTCCCCGGTGTCGCGGTGTCGGTCCCCGCGATGTCGGAGAAGGACACCGATGACCTCCGCTGGGCACTGCGGGCCGGGGCCGACATCATCGCGCTCTCCTTCGTGCGCAGCGGCCAGGACGTCGACGAGGTCCACCAGATCATGGAGGAGGAGGGCCGCAGGCTCCCCGTCATCGCCAAGATCGAGAAGCCGCAGGCCGTCGAGAACATCGACGGGATCGTCGCGGCCTTCGACGGCATCATGGTCGCCCGGGGTGACCTCGGCGTCGAGATGCCCCTCGAACAGGTGCCGATCGTCCAGAAGCGCGCCGTGAAGCTGGCCAAGCGCAACGCCAAGCCCGTCATCGTCGCGACCCAGATGCTCGACTCGATGATCGACAACTCCCGGCCCACCCGCGCCGAGGCCTCCGACGTCGCCAACGCGGTCATCGACGGGACGGACGCCGTGATGCTCTCCGGCGAGACCAGCGTCGGCAAGTACCCGGTGGAGACGGTCCGGACGATGGGCCGCATCGTCGAGGCCGCCGAGGAGGACATCCTCGCCCGGGGCCTGCCGCCGCTGAACGACCGCAACAAGCCGCGCACCCAGGGCGGCGCCGTCGCCCGCGCTGCAGCCGAGATGGGCGACTTCCTCGGCGCGAAGCTGCTCGTGGCCTTCACCCAGTCCGGCGACACGGCGAAGCGCCTCTCGCGCTACCGCTCACCGATCCCGCTGCTGGCCTTCACCCCGGACCCGGCAACACGCGCTCAGCTCACCCTGACTTGGGGCGTGGAGACCTATCTCGGCCCGCACGTGGAATCCACGGACGAAATGGTCGCGCAGGTCGACGAGCAACTCCTGAAGGCGGGCCGCTGCCAGAAGGGCGACATCGTCGTGATCACCGCAGGCTCCCCGCCCGGCATCGCGGGCTCCACCAACCTGGTCCGCGTCCACCATGTCGGGGAGGACGACTCCCCGAAGTAGACGGCTTTCGGCCGACGGCTTTCCGGCGTATCGCCCGGATCAGAATGCGGGGCGCGGGAAAGGGAGCGGAGGCGAACAGTGAACGCCTGCCAAGGCTGAACCTTGGAATCGAAGGGAAAAGTGCCCCGAGTCGGACTCGAACCGACACTGTATGGGTTTTGAATCCATTGCCTGCTGCCAATTGGGCTACCGGGGCTCGCAGGATCGAAGGTTAACCTTGACCCGCTGCGCGTCCACCATACCGTAGCTAGGTACGCTCATGGGGAGCTGTACCAGCCTTGGAATGAGGAGCCCCCGTGACCGCCCCCGAGTCGCCCCAGCCCGTCGCCGACGACGACAAGTCGCACGTCCCGCCGCTGACGACCCGTGTCGTCATCGCCGAGGACGAGGCCCTCATCCGCCTCGACCTCAAAGAGATGCTCGAAGAAGAGGGTTACGCGGTCGTCGGCGAAGCCGGTGACGGTCAGCGGGCCGTCGAGCTGGCCCGGGAGCACCGGCCCGACCTGGTGATCCTCGATGTGAAGATGCCCGTTCTGGACGGGATCTCCGCCGCCGAGAAGATCACCGAGGAGTCCATCGCCCCGGTCCTGATGCTGACCGCGTTCTCGCAGCGCGACCTGGTGGAGCGGGCCCGGGACGCCGGTGCGATGGCGTATCTCGTGAAGCCGTTCTCCAAGAGCGACGTCGTGCCCGCCATCGAGATGGCCGTCTCCCGCTTCACCGAGCTGAAGGCCCTGGAACAGGAGGTCGCCGACCTCTCGCAGCGGCTGGAGACGCGGAAGCTGGTGGACCGGGCGAAGTCGGTGCTGCAGACGCAGTACGGGCTGACCGAGCCCGCCGCCTTCCGGTGGATCCAGAAGACGTCGATGGACCGCCGGATGTCGATGCAGCAGGTCGCCGAGGCGGTCATCGAGGACGCCGAGGAGAAGAAGGCGGCCAAGGAGCAGTAGCTCCGGCGGGGCTCCAGGTCCGCACGCAGTACGAAGGCGACAGCCGGACGGCCCGCCCCGGGAGACTGGGGGTGGGCCGTCCGGCTGTGTGCTGCGCGGACCGTGTTCAGTCTTCGCCGAGGTACGCCTTGCGGACCGACTCGTCGTGCAGCAGGTCGTCACCGGTGCCGGAGAGCGAGATCTTGCCGATCTCCATGACGTACCCGTGGTCGGCCAGCGAGAGCGCGGCCTGCGCGTTCTGCTCGACGAGCAGGATCGTCATGCCCTGGGACTTGAGCTCGACGATGGTCTCCATGATCTTCTGCATCATGATCGGCGAGAGGCCCATGGAGGGCTCGTCCAGCATCAGCAGCTTGGGCTGCGACATCAGTGCCCGGCCCATGGCGAGCATCTGCTGCTCACCGCCGGACAGGGTGCCCGCTGCCTGCTTCCGTCGTTCGCCCAGGATCGGGAAGAGGTCGTAGGCGCGCTGGATGTCCTTCTCGATGCCTTCCTTGTCGTCCCTGAGGAACGCTCCGAGCTGGAGGTTCTCGAAGATCGACAGGCGCGGGAAGATGTGCCGGCCCTCGGGGGAGTGGGCCAGGCCGAGGGCGACGACCTTGTGGGCCGGGATGCCCGCGAGCGGTTTCCCGTCGAAGGCGATGGTGCCGCCGGCCGGTTTGATCAGCCCGGAGAGGGTGCGCAGGGTGGTGGTCTTGCCGGCGCCGTTGGTGCCGATCAGGGTGACGACCTGGCCGGCTTCGACGGTGAAGGAGATGCCCTTGACGGCCTCGATCTTGCCGTAGGCGACCCTGAGGTCCTGGACCTCCAGGAGAGCGGTCACTGGGTGTCTCCTTCGGTACCGGTGGCGCTGGTGGTACTGGTGGTGCTGGTGGGACCTGCCGCGCTCTGGGCCTCGGCCGCTTCGACCTCGGCCACCTCCTCGTCGCCCGGCGCGCCTTCGAAGGGCGTTCCGAGGTAGGCCGCGATGACGCGTTCGTCGCCCTGGACCACCTCCGATGTGCCTTCGACGAGCTTCTCGCCCTGGACGAGGACGGCGACCCGGTCGCAGAGGTTGAAGATGAACCGCATGTCGTGCTCGATGACGAGTACGGCGATGCCCTGGTCCCGGATGGCGAAGACGAGCTCTTCGGTGGCGCGGGTCTCCTGAGGGTTCATCCCGGCGGTGGGTTCGTCGAGCAGCAGCAGGCCGGGTTCGCTGGCGAGGGCGCGGGCGATTTCGAGCTTGCGCTGTTCGCCGTAAGGGAGGTTGCGCGCGAGGTGGCCGGCCTTGTGGGCGAGGCCGATGAACTCCAGGAGTTCCATGGCCCGTTCGCGGGACTTGGCCTCGGCCCGGTGGAAGCCGGGGCCGCGCAGGATGGCGGACCAGAGGCCCTCCTTGGTCCTGGTGTGGCGTCCGACGAGGACGTTCTCCAGGACCGTCATATTGGCGAAGAGCCGGATGTTCTGGAAGGTGCGGGCGATGCCTGCCTTGGTGACGAGGTGCGGTTTGGGCGGCAGGACGGTGCCCTTGTAGCTGACCTTGCCCTCGGTGGGGACGTAGAGGCCGGTGAGGCAGTTGAAGAAGGTGGTCTTGCCGGCGCCGTTGGGGCCGATGAGGCCGACGATCTCTCCGGCGTTGACGGTGAGGTCGACGTCGCGGACGGCGGTGAGGCCGCCGAAGCGCATGATGACGCCTTCGGCCCGGAGCACGGGGGCGCCGGTGGATTCCGGGGCCGGTGCGGTCGTTTGCGTGGTCATGTCGTTCCTCACGCCCCTGCCTTGCCTGCGGGGACGGTTTCGTCGCCGGTTGTGCGTTGTTCCGGCAGGTCGGGTGCGCTGTCCTCGTGGAATTCGAGCTGGCGCCGCCGGTTGGCGATGACGCCCTCGGGGCGGAAGCGCATCAGCAGGACGAGTGCGATGCCGAAGGCGAGCAGTTCGTACTGCTTGAGGAAGCCGAGCTTCTCCGGGATGAGGTAGAGGAAGGTGGCACCGAGGATCGGGCCGCCGACCGTACCCATACCGCCGAGCACCACCGCGGCGAGCAGGAAGGCCGAGTTGGGCGGGGCGGCTCCGGCGAACTGGTACGGGGCGGGGGTGACGCTGTAGGTCACGTGTGCGCTGACCGTACCGGCGAGGCCCGCGAGGGTGGCGCCGAGTGCGAAGGCGATGAGCTTGACCCGGAAGCCGTTGATGCCCATGGCGGTGGCTGCTGTCTCGTCCTCACGGATGGCGATCCAGGAGCGTCCGATCCGGGAGTCGGCTGCGCGGTTGAAGACGAGGACGACGAGTCCGGTGATCACCAGCATGAGCAGGAAGTAGTTGGCGAACCGGCCGAGGGTGAAGCCCGCGATGTCGTGGGACGCGCCGAGGTTGAACCCGAAGAGTTCCAGGTCCGGGATGGAGGGGATGCCGTTGGGGCCGTTGGTGACGTCGGGTCCCGACGAGCCGTCCAGGCTGTTCACGGCGATGCGGAAGATCTCTCCGAAGCCCAGGGTGACGATCGCGAGGTAGTCGCCGCGCAGTCGCAGGGTGGGTGCGCCGATGAGGACGCCGAAGATCAGGGAGGCTGCCATTCCGGTCAGGGCGGCTGCCCAGAACGGGAACTGGACGCCGGAGAAGGTGGAGAACTCGGAGCCGGAGACCAGTGCTGCGGCGTAGGCGCCGACGCCGAGGAAGGCGACGTATCCGAGGTCGAGGAGCCCGGTGAGGCCGACGACGATGTTGAGGCCGAGGGCGACGGTTCCGAAGATGAGGATGTTCACGCCGAGGTTGGCGTTGTGGTCCTGGCTCTGGGTGAACGGGAAGATCGCTGCGGCGAGGAACGCCATGGAGGTGGCGAATCCTTTGTGCCGGGCGTTGAGTTCGGAGAAGCGGTCGGTGAGTCCGGCGCCGAAGAGTGCCCAGGCGTTGAAGACGACGAGCAGGACGAACGAGACGAAGACTTCCGGCTGTTCGTCGGGGACGCCGATGCCGTACGTGAAGACGATCAGGCCGAGCACGGTGGCGGCGGTGATGACCACGCGCTGTCCCCAGGCGGGGAGCGCCTGGGCTGCCGGGATCGGGTCGGCCTTGGCGAAGTAGGACTTCGCTGTGGCGCCGGGCCGGGGGAGTGCGAGTGTGCCGATGAGGGCGACTGCGGCGCCGACGGCGGCGATCCAGCCGCCGGGGTCGAGGTTGATGAGCCCGCCGAGTTCGAAGGCGATGGCGAGGACGACGTACCAGACGACGGCGAACGCGGCGAGCGCCGCGAGGAAGACCGGGGCGGTCGCGCCGCTGGGGTTGAGCCAGCGCAGTCCGCGTACGCGGGCGTGGCTGAGGACGAAGAGGAGGGTGACGACTCCGCCGATGACCGCGAGGAACTGGAGTCCTGAGGGGTTTCCTGAGTAGGTCAGGTCGTCGGCGAAGCCGGGTTCCCAGGTCCAGGAGAGGAAGGCGCTCACGATGGTGATGACGGCGCCGGCGATGGTGAGTGCGCGGGCGGCGGCCTGCGGGAGCGGGATCAGCGGCGGGGCGCCGGCGGGCTGTGCGGGCTGGTTCGTCCCGTCGGCGGCATCGGCGGTGTCGGCCGGGTCAAGCCCGTTGTTCTCGCTGTTCTCGTTGGGTTCCATGTCCGTCACGC
The DNA here is from genome assembly GCF_041433995.1 of Streptomyces sp. NBC_00466. Lineage (NCBI taxonomy): Bacteria > Bacillati > Actinomycetota > Actinomycetes > Kitasatosporales > Streptomycetaceae > Streptomyces > Streptomyces sp. NBC_00466. The sequence continues at coordinate 5,553,582 of NZ_CP107896.1, forward strand.
CCTGTCCGCGACGCGTTCGCCCAGTAGACCTTGTGGTCGTAGGAGCAGTACGAGAATCAGCAGGACGAAGGCCCAGACCGCGGACCACGCCTGGCCGCCGAGCTGGTGCATACCGGGGACCTGGTCGATGTACGCGGTGGCCATGACTTCGGCGACACCGAGGACGAGACCGCCGAGCATGGCGCCGTAGATGTTGCCGATGCCGCCGAGTACGGCCGCGGTGAAGGCCTTGAGGCCGGCCTGGAAGCCCATGCTGTAGTCGACGTTGCCGATCTTGAAGCCGTACGCGATGCCGGCGACGGCGGCGAAGAGGCCGCCGATGGCGAACGCGATGACGATGATGCGGTTGGTGTCGATGCCCATGAGCTGGGCGGTGTCGGGGTCCTGGGCGGTGGCCTGCATGGCGCGGCCGGTGCGGGAGGTCCGGGTGAAGACGGCGAGCGCGGCCATGCAGAGGGGGGCCGCGATGATCAGGAAGAGGTCGCCGCTCTGGATGTCGATGGAGCCGAGGTGGTACGGGCCGCCGGGCAGTGGCGGGAAGACGCGGGCGTTCTCCGCACCGGGGTACCAGTTGAAGACTGCCTGCTGCAGTGCGAGGGAGAGGCCGATCGCGGTGATGAGCGGTGCGAGCCGTGGTGCGCCGCGCAGGGGCCGGTAGGCGAAGCGTTCGGCTCCGACGGCGACGAGTACGGCGACGATAGCGCCGCCCACCAGCATGGCCGGCAGGGCTATCCACATCGAAGTGCCGTCGGGCAGCACGTACATGTAGACCGTCAGGGCGCCGAAGCCGCCGGTCATGAATATCTCGCCGTGGGCGAAGTTGATGAGCTGGACGATGCCGTACACCATCGTGTATCCGATGGCGATCAGCCCGTACATCGAGCCGAGGAACAGCCCGTTGGCCAGCTGTTGCGGCAGGGAGTTCACCGCATGGCCTCCATGTGGGTGGGAAGGGAGCAAGGGGAGACTGCGGGCCGCGCGGTGACTCGTGGTCGTGGCCGCGCGGCCCTGTGCACTGCGGTGTTCCGGGTCAGCCGGCCGGCGTGTAGACGCCGCTCTTCACGGCCTTCCAGGCGCCGTTCTTGACCTGGTAGACGGTGAGCTGCTTGTTGGTGGTGTCGCCGTACTGGTCGAACGAGACGTGACCTGCGATGCCGTCGAAGTCCGTCTTCTGGACCGCGGCGACGATCTGCTGGCGGGCGTCGGACGGGACCTTGCCGTCCTTCACCACAGAGCCCACTGCCTTGATGATGGCGGTGGCGGCGTCGTAGGAGTATCCGCCGTAAGTCCCGTAGTCACCGGTGTACTTGGCGGCCTTGTACTTCGCGATGAAGTCCTTGGCGGCGGGCAGGGACTCGACGGGGACACCGACGGAGGTGGCGAGGTCGCCCTCGGCCGCCTTGCCCGCGGTCTTGATGTAGGTGGGCGAGAACATGCCGTCGCCGCCCATGAGCGGGATGTGGGCGCCGGCGTCCTTGAGCTGCTTGGTGATGATCTGGGACTCGTCGTACTGGCCGCCGTAGTACAGGATGTCGGCGCCGGAGTTCTTGATCTTGGTGACGAGGGTGGAGAAGTCCTTGTCCCCGGTGTTGACGTGGTCCTGGCCGGCTAGCTTGCCGCCCGCCTTCAGGAAGTTGGCCTTGAAGAGCTTGGCGAGGCCGGCGCCGTAGGTCTGCTTGTCGTCGACGACGAAGACCTTCTTCTTCTTGAGCGTCTGCCCGGCGTACTGCGCGGCGAAGCCGCCCTGGAGGGCGTCCGTGGTCGCGGTGCGGAAGTACGTCTTGTACGGGCGGGTCTTCGAGGTCTGCCAGTTCTTGCCCTGGGTGAGCTCGGGGGCGGTGTTCGCCGGCGAGATCTCGACCAGGTTGGCGGTGGCGAAGACCTGCTGCATGGTCTGTGCGACACCGGAGTTGAGCGGTCCGACGACGCCCAGGACGTTGTTGTCCGCGACGAGCGCGGAGGCGTTCTGCTGGCCGGTCGGCGGCAGGGCCTTGTCGTCCAGCGCCTTGATGGTGAACTTCACGCCGGGCACGGTGTTGTTCTTGTTCGCGTCATCGATGGCGACCTTGACGCCGCCCTGGATGCCGAGGCCGGTGGCGGAGTTCGCTCCGGTGAGCGGCGCGTCGACGCCGATGACGACCTCGGTCTTGCCGCCGCTGCTGCCCTTGCTGTCCTTGTTGTCGCGCGATCCACAAGCGGTGAGTGTCAGTGCGCCTGTGGTCAGCACGGTGGTGAGTATGAGCAACGAACGCTGTCGCACGATGAATCCTCTCCCTGGCGCCGCCGCCTCTGCTGAGGCGCCGTAGGTCTCGCCGGGCCGTACTGGACTGGTGCTGGGCCGTGCTGCAGACGCGCCCGGCGGCGCGGTGACTGGGCGTGACTCTAAGCGCAGGTGGCGGAAGTGCGGACCGTTGAAGGTCAGGATGTGACTGTCTTGTTATGCCCGGAGAGGCGAACAGCAGGCGCACTGCGGACAGTTGGGAGAAATGCGGTCACCATGTATCTGCCCGGGATGTGAGAACGCGCAGTTCCGCTAAGGGGCTTGAGGCAATCTTGGTGCTGTCGGCGGGTGCGCGGTACGGGTGGCGCGAAGCCGCCGTCGGGCGGGCCGGCGGCGGGGCGCGGGGGCGCTGCGGAATCCCTCATTCATCGCGTTCTTGTCACGCAGCGTTACGTGAAGTGCGACGGCCGGTGTTCTGGGTGACGGGCCGCCCGGCCGCTGGGGCGTGTCCGTGGAGCCGCCTCGCCGCCCGGAGGGCGCGTGGGCCGGCCAGGAGGGTGGGCCGGGGTCAGCCAGTGGGGTCGTCGGAGGCGGGCCGGGTCAGCCAGTGGGGCCGTCGGGGGTGGCGTCGCGCAGCAAGCAGGTGAGCCGGGCGGTGCAGACCCGCTTGTCCTGTTCGTCGGTGATGACGATCTCGTACGTCGCGGTGGAGCGGCCGCGGTGGACCGGGGTGGCCACGCCGGTGACCAGCCCGCTGCGGGCGCCGCGGTGGTGGGTGCAGTTGAGGTCGACGCCGACGGCGAGCTTGGAGGGGCCGCCGTGCAGCATCGAGCCGACGGACCCGAGGGTCTCGGCGAGCACGGCGGACGCGCCGCCGTGCAGCAGGCCGTACGGCTGGGTGTTGCCCTCGACCGGCATGGTGCCGACGACCCGGTCGGCGGCGGCCTCGATGATCCGTACGCCCATCCGCTCGCCGAGATGACCGGCGGAGAACAGCGCGGGCAGGTCGACACCGAGCACGGCGTACTCGTCGATGACCTCTTGAGGGAACTTCACGGTGGTCTGCTCGCCCATGGTGGTCCGGCTCCGATCGTCGTGGCGGCTGCTGCGCCGGCTGCGGGCAGCGGACCGCTGGCGTGTCCGCTGCCCGGCGGCCTGAGCGAACGCTCAGGCCGTGCCGGATTGTTCCAGACGGACCACCACGGACTTGCTCGTGGGGGTGTTGCTGATGTCTGCGGTCGCGTCCAGCGGGACCAGGACGTTCGTCTCCGGGTAGTACGCGGCGGCGCAGCCGCGGGTGGTCGGGTAGTGCACCACCCGGAAGCCGGGCGCGCGCCGCTCGACGCCGTCCTTCCACTCGCTGACCAGATCGGTGTACGAGCCGTCGGCGAAGCCGAGCTCGTGGGCGTCGTCCGGGTTGACCAGGACGACGCGGCGGCCGCCCGTGATGCCGCGGTAGCGGTCGTCGAGGCCGTAGATCGTGGTGTTGTACTGGTCGTGCGAGCGCATGGTCTGCAGCAGCAGCCGCCCCTCGGGGAGCTTCGGGTACTCGACGGGCGCGGCGGTGAAGTTCGCCTTGCCGGTGGCTGTGGGGAAGCGGCGCTCGTCACGCGGGGCGTGCGGGAGGGCGAAGCCTCCGGGCACGGCGACGCGGGTGTTGAAGTCCTCGAAGCCCGGCACGACCCGCGAGATCCGGTCGCGGATCGTGGCGTAGTCCTTCTCGAACTCCTCCCAGCCGATGGCGGATTCGGCGCCGAGGACCGCGCGCGCCATCCGGGCGACGATGGCCGGCTCGGAGAGGAGCCGAGGGCCCGCGGGGGCGAGGTTGCCCCGGGAGGCATGGACGAGCCCCATGGAGTCCTCGACGGTGACGAACTGCTTTCCGCTCGCCTGGACGTCCTTGTCGGTGCGCCCCAGGGTGGGGAGGATCAGGGCGCGGGTGCCGGTGACAGCGTGCGAGCGGTTCAGCTTGGTCGACACGTGCACGGTGAGCGAGGCACGGCGCATCGCTGCCTCGGTCACATCGGTGTCGGGTGTCGCGCCCACGAAGTTCCCGCCCATGGCGAAGAAGACCTTGGCCTGGCCGTCGCGCAGCGCCTCGATGGCGCGGACGACGTCGAAGCCGTGGTGGCGGGGCGAGGTGATCCCGAATTCCTTGTCCAGCGCGTCGAGGAATGCCGGATCGGGCCGCTCGAAGATGCCCATGGTGCGGTCGCCCTGGACGTTGGAGTGCCCGCGGACGGGACAGACGCCGGCGCCGGTGCGGCCGATGTTCCCGCGCAGCAGCAGGAAGTTGACGACTTCGCGGATGGTCGGCACCGAGTGCTTGTGCTGGGTCAGACCCATGGCCCAGCAGACTATGGTCCGCTTGGAGGCCAGGACCATCGCGAGGGCCTGCTCGATGTCCGTGCGGGAGAGACCGGTGGCGGTGAGCGTCGCGTCCCAGTCGGCGGCGCGCGCGGCTGCCGCGAACTCCTCGTATCCGTGGGTGTGTTCGCGTACGAACAGCTCGTCGGTCGCGCCCTCGGTCTCGATGATCAGTTTGTTCAGGAGGCGGAAGAGCGCCTGGTCGCCGCCGATGCGGATCTGCAGGAAGAGGTCGGTGAGAGCCGCTCCCCTGATCATGCCCTGCGGGGTCTGCGGGTTCTTGAAGCGCTCAAGGCCCGCCTCGGGCAGCGGGTTCACGGAGATGATCTTCGCGCCCGCGGCCTTGGCCTTCTCCAGTGCGGAGAGCATCCGCGGGTGGTTGGTGCCCGGGTTCTGCCCGGCGACGATGATCAGGTCCGCCTGGTGCATGTCGTCGAGGGAGACGCTGCCCTTGCCGATGCCGATGGTCTCCGCGAGAGCCGAGCCGGACGACTCGTGACACATGTTGGAGCAGTCGGGCAGGTTGTTGGTGCCGTAGGCGCGGGCGAAGAGCTGGAGCAGGAACGCGGCTTCGTTGCTGGTGCGGCCCGAGGTGTAGAAGAGCGCCTCGTCGGGGGAGTCCAGCGCCCGCAGGTCCTCGGCGATGATCTCGAAGGCGCGCTCCCAGCTGACCGGCTCGTACCGGTCGCCGCCCTCGGGCAGGAGCATCGGCTCGGTGATCCGGCCCTGCTGTCCCAGCCAGTAGCCACTGCGCGAGGCGAGATCGGCGACCGGGTGCTCGGCGAAGAAGGCGGGAGTGACCCGGCGCAGCGTCGCCTCCTCGGCGACGGCCTTGGCGCCGTTCTCGCAGAATTCCGCGGTGTGCCGCTTGTCGCCCTCGGGCCAGGCGCAGCCGGGGCAGTCGAAACCGCCCTTCTGATTGACCTTGAGCAGCGTCCTCGCGGTCCGCACCACGCCCATCTGCTGCTGTGCGATCTGCAGGGTGTGGCCGATGGCGGGCAGACCGGCGGCGGCATGATGCGGGGCCGTGACCTGCGGTGCGTCCTGGACCGGGTCACCTGTGGGCGGCTTGGCAGCCATGGCGCTCCCCTTCGAGCGGGCGGATCGACGTACAGCCCCGATCCTGTCACGTGCCACTGACAGCGGTTCCGGTGAGGTGTCCGGAGGTCTGGATTGTCAGTGCTCCGTGGCAGGATCGGACCCGTGGCAAAGACAGCATCGAAGCAGACCGCAGACACCCGCCCCCGCCTGCTCCTCATGGACGGGCACTCTCTGGCGTACCGGGCGTTCTTCGCGCTGCCCGCGGAGAACTTCACGACCGCGAGCGGTCAGACGACGAACGCCGTCTACGGCTTCGCGTCGATGCTGGCGAACACGTTGCGTGATGAGGCGCCCACCCACTTCGCGGTGGCTTTCGACGTCTCCCGCAAGACCTGGCGCGCGGACGAGTTCCCCGAGTACAAGGCGAACCGTTCCAAGACGCCCGACGAGTTCAAGGGCCAGGTCGAGCTGATCGGCGAGGTACTGGACACGATGCGGGTGGACCGCTTCGCGATCGAGGGCTTCGAGGCGGACGACGTCATCGCGACGCTCGCCACCCAGGCGGAGGCGGCCGGTTTCGAGGTACTGATCGTCACCGGCGACCGGGACTCGTTCCAGCTGATCACCGACCACGTCACCGTGCTGTACCCGACCAAGGGCGTCTCCGAGCTCACCCGCTTCACACCGGAGAAGGTCGAAGAGAAGTACGGGCTGACCCCGCAGCAGTACCCGGACTTCGCGGCGCTGCGCGGCGACCCCTCGGACAACCTTCCGGGCATCCCCGGTGTCGGCGAGAAGACGGCCGCGAAGTGGATCAACCAGTTCGGTTCGTTCGCCGAGCTGGTGGAGCGCGCCGAGGAGGTCAAGGGCAAGGCCGGGCAGAATTTCCGCGACCACCTGGACTCGGTGCGGCTCAACCGCCGGCTCACCGAGATGGTCCGCGATGTCGAGCTGCCGAAGGGCCCGGCGGACCTGGAGCGCGCCGCGTACGACCGGGAGGCGTTCGCGCACGTACTGGATGTGCTGGAGATCCGGAACCCGAGCCTGCGCGAGCGGCTGCTGGCCGTCGACCCGGGTGCGGCGGACGAAGCGGACCAGGCCCCGGCCGCCGGAGTGGAGCTGGACGGCTCCGTGCTGGCCTCCGGGGAGCTGGCGCCCTGGCTGGCCGAGCACGGCGGGCAGCCGCTGGGCATGGCCACCGTGGAGAGCTGGGCGCTGGGCACCGGAAGCGTCCGCGAGATCGCGCTCGCCGCGGCGGACGGTCCCGCCGCCTGGTTCGACACGACTCAGCTGGACGAGGCCGACGAGCAGGCCTTCGCCGCCTGGATCGCGGATCCGGAACGCCCCAAGGTCATGCACAACGCGAAGAACGCGATGCGGGTCTTCCCCGAGCACGGGTGGAGCGTCGGGGGCGTCGCGATGGACACCGCGCTCGCCGCCTATCTGGTGAAGCCGGGCCGGCGCTCCTTCGCGCTGGAGCCGCTGGCCGTGGAGTACCTGGGCCGGGAGCTCGCCCCGGCGGCCTCCGCCGACGGCCAGCTCGCCTTCGGTACGGATGAGCAGGCCGAGGCCGAGTCCCTGATGACCCAGGCGCGCGCGGTCCTCGACCTCGGCGACGCGTTCGACGAGCGGCTCAAGGAGGTCGGCGCCGCCGGACTGCTGCACGATGTGGAGCTGCCGACATCGATCCTGCTGGCCCGGCTGGAACGGCACGGCATCGCCGCCGACCGGGCCCATCTGGAGGGGATGGAGCAGCAGTTCGCCGGTGCGGTGCAGCAGGCGGTGAAGGAGGCGCACGCGGCGGTCGGGCACGAGTTCAACCTCGGCTCGCCCAAGCAGCTGCAGGAGGTCTTCTTCACCGAGCTCGGTCTGCCCAAGACGAAGAAGACCAAGACCGGGTACACGACGGACGCGGACGCGCTGGCCTGGCTGGCCGCGCAGACCGAGCACGACCTGCCGGTGATCATGCTGCGCCACCGGGAGCAGGCCAAGCTGCGGGTGACCGTCGAGGGCCTGATCAAGATGGTGGCCGCGGACGGCCGGATCCACACCACCTTCAACCAGACGGTGGCGGCGACGGGCCGGCTGTCGTCCACCGACCCCAACCTGCAGAACATCCCGGTGCGTACGGACGAGGGCCGGGCCATCCGCCGCGGTTTCGTCGTCGGCGAGGGGTACGAATCGCTGATGACCGCCGACTACAGCCAGATCGAACTGCGGGTGATGGCACACCTCTCGGAGGACGCCGGGCTGATCGAGGCGTTCACCTCCGGCGAGGATCTGCACACCACGGTCGCCTCACAGGTGTTCGGGGTGGAGAAGTCCGCCGTCGACCCGGAGATGCGGCGCAAGATCAAGGCGATGTCGTACGGACTGGCCTACGGGCTCTCGGCGTTCGGCCTCTCCCAGCAGCTGAACATCGAGGCCGGCGAGGCGCGCGGGCTGATGGACACCTTCTTCGAGCGGTTCGGCGGGGTGCGGGACTATCTGCAGCGCGTCGTCGAGGAGGCTCGCGCCACCGGGTACACCGAGACGATGCTGGGCCGCCGCCGCTATCTGCCCGACCTCAACAGCGACAACCGCCAGCGCCGTGAGATGGCCGAGCGGATGGCCCTCAACGCCCCCATCCAGGGCACCGCTGCGGACATCGTCAAGGTCGCGATGCTGAAGGTGGACCGAGCCCTGACCGGGGCCGGGCTGGCCTCGCGGATGCTGCTCCAGGTGCACGACGAAATCGTGCTGGAGATCGCCTCCGGCGAGCGCAAGCAGGTGGAGGAGATCCTCCGCAGGGAGATGGCGGCCGCGGCAGAACTGCGGGCCCCGCTCGATGTGTCGGTGGGCGTCGGCGCGGACTGGGAGTCCGCCGCACACTGACCCGCAGCCGCGGCACCGGCATCAGTCCGGCGATCGGGTGGACGGGCCCCTCCGCGGGGCGTCCACTCCATGGCGGTACTGCTGCCCGGCCGGGGTATGTCGTACAGGGCGCCGACTGCGGCGATCAGGGCTACGGAGCGGGTGGTGGACCGGCGGGCGGCGCCCCGGTCACGCCCCGGGGGGTGGCTGGGTGGCGCCCCGGTCACCCCCGCGCGCGTTCGATGCGCAGTGCCACGCCGTCGAGGAAGGTCGACAGGACCATCTCGAAGACTTCCTCGTCCTTGCGGAAGAGTTCGGTGAGGCGGGCCGCGCTCTGCTGGAGCAGCGGGAAGCGGTCGGCGGGCAGCAGGCCGTACTTGACGGACCAGGCGGTGTCGTCCTTGGCCTGGGTGTCGGCGTCGAGGACGAGGAACGAGGCGTTGGTGTGGATGAACGCCAGCGTCAGGTCCACGGCCATCCGGTAGCACTCGGCCGCCTCGATCGCGGGCAGTCCGGCCTGGTGGAGTACTCCGATGATCTCCTCGACGCTCTCGGTCTCCGCCGGTCCGGCAGTGGTGCGTCCGGCGGCGAGTACGGCGAGGGCCGGGCGGCGCAGATAGACGGTGCGCAGTGCGCGGGCGTTGGCGGTGAGCCAGCCGCGCCAGTCCTCGCGGCCCGGCGCGGTGGCAGCGGTGAGTTCCTCCGACTCCCGGACCAGCATTTCGCCGAGCGCGAGGACGAGTTCGTCCTTGTCGCGGAAGTGCCGGTAGACGGCGGTGGGGTCGGCGCCGAGCTCTTTGCCGAGCCGGTTGAAGGTCAGGACCGCACCGCCCTCGGGTGAGCACACGTGCAGTGCCGCCTCCAGGATCGACTCCCTGGTGAGTGCCGCCCTGCGTGTGCGACCTGCCACTGCGGTCGGTTCGGCCTGCCCCATGTGCGCTCCCTCTGTCGGCCGGCTCCGTGGCGACCGGGTTGATCCGATCGTAACCGTGCACCGTTGTCAACGCCATTGACAGTGGGATTGTCATCGGCTTTGCTGCTCGATCATCCAGCACTGCCCATTCCCACTACGGAGGCCATGTGCCCCGCGATCACCACTTCGCCGACCTGGTCTTCACCGGCGGCCCCGTCCACACCGTCGATCCCGCCCGCTCCTGGGCCGGCTCCGTCGCCGTCCGTGACGGCCGGATCGTCGTCGTCGGCGACGACCGGGACGTCCGGCACCTCATCGGCGCGCACACGGAAGTCGTCGACCTGGCAGGGAAGTTGCTTGTCCCGGGCTTCCAGGACGCGCATGTCCATCCGGTCCTCGCCGGGGCCGGTCTGCGCAGTTGCGCCCTGTACGACCTGGAGCAGGCGGATGCCTATGTTGATGCCGTAGCCGTCTACGCCGCCGCGAATCCGCAGCGCGAGTGGATCACCGGCGGTGGCTGGAGCATGGAGGCGTTCCCGGGCGGCACTCCGCACCGCGCGATGCTGGACGCCGTCGTCCCGGACCGCCCGGTCGCCCTGCCCAACCGGGACGGCCACGGCCTGTGGGCCAACTCCCGCGCTCTGGAGATCGCCGGCATCGACCGCGACACCCCTGACCCGGCGGACGGCCGCATCGAGCGGGACAGCGACGGCGTCCCCACCGGCATGCTCCAGGAGGGCGCAGCCGACCTGGTGACCCGCCACATCCCGGCCACCACGGACGAGGAGTTCTACGAAGGCCTGCTCGAAGGGCAGCGCTATCTGCACGGCTTCGGCATCACCGGCTGGCAGGACGCCGCCGTCGGCAGCGCCTTCGGCCCCGGCGATGTGTACGGCGCCTACCTCGCCGCCGCCGGCCGGGGAACGCTCACCGCCCGCGTCCGCGGCGCCCAGTGGTGGGACCGGGACGGCGGACTCGAACAGCTCGCGGGCTTCGCCGACCGCCGGGAGCAGGCGGCCGGCGCGGGGGACGGGCGCGGACGGTTCCGGGCGGGGAGCGTGAAGATCATGCTCGACGGTGTCGCGGAGAATCACACCGCCGCGATGCTGGAGCCCTACTTGGACGGCTGCGGCTGTTCCAGCGGCGAGTCGGGGATCGACTTCATCGACCCGGGCAAACTCGGCGATTACGTCGGCGAGTTGGACGCGGCCGGATTCCAGGTGCACTTCCACGCGCTGGGCGACCGCGCCGTGCGCAGCGCCCTGGACGCCGTCGAGGAAGCGCAGCGGCGCAACGGCCGGCGTGGGAACCGGCACCATCTCGCGCACCTGCAGGTGGTCCACCCCGACGACATCCCGCGCTTCCGGGCGCTGGGCGCGACCGCCAACATCCAGCCACTGTGGGCGATGCACGAACCGCAGATGGACGAGCTCACCATCCCCTTCCTGGGCGAGCGCCGGTCCGGCTGGCAGTACCCGTTCGGCTCGCTGCTGCGCGCTGGGGCGATGCTCGCGGCGGGCAGCGACTGGTCGGTGAGCACCCCCGACGTGATGCTCGGAGCCCATGTCGCCGTCAACCGATGCGGCACCGAGGACGACCAGCGGGTCTTCGGCCCCGAGGAGCGGATCGACCTGGGCGCCGCCATCGCCGCGTACACCGCGGGCAGTGCGCGGGTGAACCACCTGGACGCGGAGACCGGTTCGGTCCGGACAGGCAAGTACGCCGATCTGGTCGTGCTGGACCGCGACCCCTTCGCGGGGCCCGCCCGGGACATCGGCCTCACCCGGGTGGAGCGCACCTACGTCGAAGGCGTTCTCGTGCACACCGCGTCCTGACCTCACAGTTCCGACCTCACCGTCCTGACCTCACCGTCCTGCAGGACCCCTCCCTCCCCTTCGCCGCCCTACGGAGAGGCACCACCATGCAGATCAAGGCACCCATGAAGGCGCGCCCGACCAGACGCATCCAGCTGCGCGCCGCCGTCCCGGTCGCGGCCCTCGCGCTGCTCGCAACCGCCTGCGGCGGATCCGGCGCGCACACCGGCACCTCCCCCAGCAACTTCAGCAGCACTCAGGTCACCACCGCTCCCGGCAAGGGCACGATCGGCAACCTCACCTGGTCCGGCGACTACCACGCCCCGTACTCCGAGGACCCGCTGAAGACCGCCGACTACCCCGAGGAGACCATCCTGGGCAATGTCTGCGAGCCGGTGCTGAGGACCGCGCCCGACTACAGCCTGAGGCCGGGCATCGCCAAGTCCTGGAAGCAGCCCGACGCCACCCACCTGGTGCTCGACCTGGACCCGCGCGCCGTCTTCAGCGACGGCCGTCCGGTCACCGCCGAGGACGTCGCCTTCAGCCTGGCGCGCAACCAGGACCCCAAGGTGGCCAGCAACTTCTCCGACAGTTACGACGACGTCAGCGCGATCAGGACCACCGGCCCGGCCCAGGTCACGATCACCTTCAGCCGACCCGACCACCTCTTCGTCCACGACCTGGGTGTACTGGCCGCCGCCGTCGTGGAGAAGAAGTTCGCGGTCAAGGCCGGGCAGCACTTCGGCAGCCCCGGAACCGGCGTGGTCTGCGCAGGTCCGTACACCGTAGGGTCCTTCGACGGCACCAACACCATGGTCCTCAAACGCAATCCCCGGTACTGGGACCCGAGCCGGGCAGGCAAGGCCGACAGCATCACCTTCAAGTTCCTCACCGACCCGTCCGCGCTGGCCAACGCGCTCGCATCGGGCAGTCTGCAGGGCGGCTTCGACCTGCCCGCTTCCGCCATCGGCAAGCTGAGCAGGACAGCCGGCGGAAAGCTCTACATCGGCGCCAAGGGATCCACGACCCAGAACATCGATCTGATCGTCAGCCGGTTCACCGGCGGCCTGGCCGACCGGCGGGTACGGCAGGCGCTGTCCATGGCCATCGACCGCAAGGCCATTGCCACCACCCTGTTCAGCGGCGCGGCCGACCCGCTGTACGCGGTGGCGGGCCCCGGATTCTGGCAGGGCAGCCCCGCGAAGGCCGCCTACTCCGCCGGGTACGACAGCCTGGCCAAGGCTCCCGATGTGGCCGCCGCCACCGCGCTGGTCAAGCAGGCACACGCCACCGGCAAGAAGATCACCATCGGCTACGCCGCCGGGACCCCCAGCCAGGCCCAGCTCGCCCAGGTACTGCAGCAGACCGGCAACGCCATCGGCCTGAACGTGAGGATCACCGGGCTGCCGGACCAGCAGTACGGACAGCTGTTCACCGACCGCAAGGCCCGCTCCGCCTATGACTCGTTCCTGACGGTCAACTACCTGGAGTTCCCCGAGGCCGCCACGATGTACGCCAGTTACGCCACCAGGACCGGCGCGCAGAACTTCAACGGCTACTCCGACCCCACCGTGCAGCGGGCCCTGCTGCAAGCCCAGGGCGCCGCGGACCCGCAGGCCCGCGCGGCCCACGTGCTCACCGCGCAGAAGGTGCTTGCGCGCGATCTGCCGTGGATCCCGATCGTCGCGCCGCGCGCCGTGCTGTTCCAGAGCAAGGCGGTCACCGGCGCGCCGCTGACCTTCTCCTACATGGCCTCCGCCTGGGCCGCGGCCATCGGTGCGCCCTGATGGGGCGCCTGCTGCTGTACCGCCTGGGCGGGATGGTCACCACACTGCTGCTCTCCAGCATGCTGGTCTTCGGCAGCCTCTACCTCGCGCCCGGAAGTCCGGAGAACGTCCTGTTCGGCAGCCGCGCGCCCTCTGCCGAGGCGCGGGCCGCGGTCCGCCACCAACTCCACCTGGACCAGCCGCTTCCGGTGCGCTACTGGGACTGGCTCACCGGCCTGCTGCACGGCGACCTCGGCCGCTCCATGGTCACCGGACAGCCCGTCAGCGACCGGGTGGGCGCCGGACTCGGCACCACCGTGCTGCTGGTGGGTCTGAGCATCGTGCTGGTGGTGCTGCTCGGGCTGACGCTCGGAACGGCCGCCGCACTGTGGCCCGGACGGGTGGACGCCGCCGTCAACGCCGTCACCTCGGTGTCGGTGACCGTACCGCCGTTTGTCGCCTCCACCCTGCTGATCTCGGTGTTCGCGGTACGCCTGGGCTGGTTCCCGGCGGCAGGCACCGGTACCGGGCCGGGCGGGACCGTGCACGGCCTGGTGCTGCCGTCCTGTGCGCTCGCGCTGATCTCGGCCGGCTTCCTGGCCCGGGTCACCCGCAACGCCCTGCGCGAACAGCTGGACCGCGAGCACGTACAGACCGCGCTGGTACGGGGCCTGCCGCGGCGGGTGGTGCTGCGCGACCATGTGTTCCGCAATGCCCTGCCGCCGGTGATCACCGCCGTCGGGCTGCTCACCTCCGGGCTGTTCGCCTCCACGCTCGTGGTGGAGTCCGCCTTCGCGGTGCCCGGCATCGGACAGCTCACCATCCAGTCGGTGGCGCAGAAGGACTTCCCCGTGGTGCAGGCCGTCGCGCTGCTGCTGGTCGGCGCGTTCGTCGTGTGCAACGCCGTCAGCGACCTGGTCCAAGCCCTGATCGACCCACGTCTGCGCACCGCGGGGAGGACCGCATGACCGCGCTCACCGATACCACCGGCTCCGTCGAAGAGGCCGCCGGCAGCGCCGCCGATGGCGTCCGGTCAGCCCCCTGGGCCGGCCGGCCCCGCAGGATCCGCGCGGCCCTCGGCGTCTCCGGGATCGCGGCCGCCGCCTTCCTGCTGCTCGTCCTGGTACTCGCGGTCGCGGCGCCGCTGCTGGCGCCCGCCGACCCCAACACCCAGAGTCTCCTGGACTCCTACGCCGCTCCGTCCGGCGCCCATCTGCTGGGCGCCGACGGCCTCGGCCGCGACATCGCATCCCGGCTCGTCTTCGGCTCGCGCACCAGCCTGCTCGGGCCCGCACTCGTCGTGGCGGTCTCGCTGCTGATCGGCATCCCGCTCGCGCTCGCCGGATCCTGGTACGGCGGAGCGGTGGACGCCGTCATCGCCCGTGTCTTCGACCTGGTGTACGCCCTGCCGGGGCTGCTGCTCGCGGTGCTCGCCGTGGCACTGTTCGGACCCGGGCTCACGCCGGCGGTCGCCGCGCTCTCCATCGCCTACATCCCCTTCCTCGGCCGGATCGTGCGCGCCGCCGCCCGCCAGCAGCGTGTCAGCCCGTACGTGGACGCGCTGGCCGTCCAGGGCTTCGGGGCGCTGCGCATCACGGCCCGGCACATCCTGCGCAACATCGCACCCGTGGTGCTCGGCCAGGCCGCCATCGCCTTCGGCTACGCCTTGCTGGACCTGGCCTCGCTGTCGTATCTGGGCCTTGCCGTGCAGGCACCGGGCTCCGACTGGGGCGTCATGGTCAGCGACAGCGACGCCCTGGCCAAGGGCTACTGGCTCACCGTCATCGCGCCCGGGGTGCTGATCGTGCTGTGCGTACTGGCGCTCACCGTGCTCGGCAGCCGGATCAGCGGCGAGCGCCCGCAACCGTATCTGCGTCGCCGCGCACCCCGCCGCGCTGTCCGAACCACCGGAGCCCCGTCATGACCGACACGACACCGCCCCCGCCGCTGCTGGAAATCGCCGGCCTCACTGTCCATCTCGCCGCGCAGGACACCCCGCGGCCGGTCCTCGACGGCATCGACCTCACCCTCGCCCCGGGCGAAGCACTGGGTCTGGTCGGCGAATCCGGCTCGGGCAAGTCGATGACGGTGCGCGCCGTCACCCGTCTGCTGCCGACCGGGGCCCGCTCCGAAGGCGTACTGCGCTTCGAGGGCCAGGACGTCGGCGCCATGGACGCCGCGGCGCTGCGCCGTTACCGGGACAACCGCGTCGGCATGGTGTTCCAGGACCCGCGAGCCCACATCAACCCGGTCCGGCGCATCGGCTCCTTCCTCACCGAAGCCCTGGTCCGCAACCGCGGCGTCAGCCGCAAGCAGGCCCAGGCGCGCGCCGAGGCCGTGCTCGCCGATGTCGGTATCGACGACCCGGCCCGGCGGCTGCGGCAGTACCCGCACGAGCTGTCCGGCGGCATGCTGCAACGCGTCATGATCGCCTCGGTGCTGCTGGCCGAGCCCCGGCTGATCCTCGCCGACGAACCCACCACGGCCCTGGACGTCACCATCCAGGCGGAAGTCGTGGGCATCCTGGACCGGCTGCGCCGTGAACGCGGCATCGGCATGGTCTTCATCACCCACGACCTGGACCTGGCACTCGCGGTCTGCGGACGCGTCGCGGTGATGTACGCGGGCCGGATCGTGGAGATCCGCGCCGCCGACGAACTGCACCACCGCGCCTCGCACCCGTACACGCTGGGACTGCTGGGCTCGCGGCCGTCCATCGATGCCCGGATGGAGCGGCTGGACGCCATTCCGGGACGCCCGGTCTCGGCGTTCGAAACGGGCCCCGGCTGCGCGTTCGCCGACCGTTGCGCGCACGTCCAGGACATCTGCCGGCGCAGCCGTCCGGAGCTGCTGCCCTTCCAGGACGGTCTGGTGCGCTGCCACCGGATCGCCGACATCTGTGCCCAGGAGGCGAGCGCGTGACCAGCGCCGTACAGCACCAGCCCGACCCCTCCGCGGCCGACGCGGTCTCCGTACACGGCCTGTGCAAGGTCTTCAGGGTGCCGGACGGCAGCGGCGGCCGGACACGCCACACCGCTGTCGCGGATGTCGGCTTCACCGTGCCGGCCGGCGGTTCGCTCGGCATCGTGGGGGAGTCCGGATCCGGCAAGACCACCATCGCGCGGATGCTGGTGGGCCTGGAAAGCCCCACCAGCGGCACCATCACCGTCCTGGGGCGCGACCGTTCCCGGCCGGGCCGCGGCGCCGCCGAACGCCGCCGCAGGGCGCGAGAGGCGCAGATCGTCTTCCAGGACCCCTACACCTCGCTGGACCCCATGCAGAGCGTACGGTCCGCGGTCGATGAGGTGCTGCGCCACCAGACCGACCTGACGGAACCCCAGCGTGCGGCCCGTGTGGACGAGCTGGTGGACCAAGTCGGACTGAGCACCCGCCAATCCAACGCCAGACCACGGGAGTTGTCGGGCGGTCAGCGCCAGCGGACAGCCATCGCCCGCGCTCTCGCCGCCGGGCCGCGGGTACTGATCCTGGACGAGGCGGTCTCCGCGCTCGATGTCTCCATCCAGGCGCAGATCCTCAATCTGCTCGCCGACATCCGGGCCGAGACCGGCATCGTCTACCTGCTGATCTCCCACGACCTCGCGGTGGTACGGCAGTTGTGCGACACCGCGCTGGTGCTGCGGCGCGGCCGGGTCGTGGAGCAGGGCAGCTGTGCGCAGGTGCTGGACGCCCCCGTGGACGACTACACCCGCGCGCTGCGCGCTGCCGTCCCGACACCCGGCTGGCGGCCCGGCGGGCAGGGGCCGTCCGCCGGGCGCCCCGGAGGGTGACTCCGGGCGGTCTCGCGACGCGGTGCCTGATGTGCGGGCCCGGCCCGGATTACTGGAGTTCCGGACGGGCTCCGGTCCGCACGCAGCCGCAGAAGGACGGCGGGCGGACCGGAGCTGAAGAATCGGTGAAAAGCGATCAGTGACCGGTGCCACGAGGGCGGTAGTTGTCGTAGTGTCACCGGAGTCCCGCGCTGGGGAGCGCGATCAGTCGACGCGGAGGGACCACACCTATGGCACCGCATTTCAGCAGCCGACTGCGCAAGGGGGCGACGGCGACCACGATGGCCGCGCTCGCGGTGGCGGCGATGACCGCTTCGCAGGCGCCGAACGCCATGGGCAGCCAGTCCCCGGACAACAGCAGGCAGGCCGCTGACGCGACGCCACCGTCAGGTACCCCGGTGAGCGGCGACTCCCCGTACTTCACCGACCTTCCCCCGCTGAACACCCCCGCCAAGCCGGCAACTCCCGTCACCACCCCGGCCGGAGCGGCCGCGGCCGGTATTCCGGCATCGGTGCTCGCCGCGTACCGGAAGGCGGAGCAGACCGTCGCGGGCACCGACCCCGGCTGCCATCTGCCGTGGGAGCTGCTCGCGGCGATCGGCAAGGTCGAGTCGGGCCAGGCGCGCGGCGGGCGGGTGGACGCCGAGGGCACCACGCTCAGCCCGATCCTCGGCCCCGTGCTCAACGGCGCGGGCTTCGCCAACATCTCCGACACCGACAACGGGCAGTACGACGGTGACGCGACGCACGACCGCGCGGTCGGCCCGATGCAGTTCATCCCGTCCACCTGGGCCACCTGGGGACAGGACGGGAACGGCGACGGCAAGAAGGACCCCAACAACATCTTCGACGCGTCGCTCGCCACCGGCCGCTACCTCTGCGCCGACGGCCGCGACGTAGCCGTCAAGCATGATCTGGACCAGGCGATCCTGGGCTACAACCACTCGCAGGAGTATCTGAGTACGGTCCTGTCCTGGTTCGAGTTCTACAAGAAGGGCACCCACGGCGTTCCGGACGGCACGGGCGTGCTGCCCGCCGGCACCGGGCCCGACGGCCAGGGGTACGGCGAAGGCGACAGTGGCAGGACGCCCGGTACCGGAACCGGTCCGTCCCGGCACACCCCCGCCCCGGCCCCCTCGCCGAACCGGTCGTCCAAGCCCAGCCCCAAGCCGACGAAGACCGACATCGGGACGATCTCCCCCGTGCCGGGCCCCAGCAGGAGCGGCAAGCCCTCGCCCTCCCCGCGCCCTTCGGGCAGCCCGAGCGGTTCGCCGTCGCCCTCGCCGAGCGGCTCCGGCTGCCCGACCCCCTCGCCGTCACCGTCGGACAGCGCGAGCCCTTCGCCGTCCCCTTCGGGTTCGCCCACCCCGTCGCCGTCGCCCACCCCGTCGGGCAGCGCGAGCGGTTCGCCCTCTCCTTCGCCGTCACCGAGCGGGAGCGGCAGCCCGTCCCCCTGCGCCACCGGCTGACCTGGCGGCGCCCGCGTCCACCGGCCAGCACGGCCAGCACGGCCGTTGTGGCCGACCGCAGACGACCGAGCCACTGAGCCCGGCCGCACACCCGAAAGCGGTGTGCGGCCGGGCTCTGTCGTGCCCGCCCGGATCCGGCCCGGGCAACAGGTCCGCACAACGTGTTCTCATCTCGCCGCCGCGTTGCTACGGTGCCCCATCCCTGACGATGCATCAGATCTCGTAGGAGGCCGTGCATGCGCGCCCTCGTCGCCGCCGCCATCGGGCTGGCCGTGGCCTTCGCCCTCGTCCTCACCATCTCGGCGGTCGGTTCACCCACCGGCAAGACCTCGCCCAAACCGCTGCTCACCACCGTCCCCGGCCCCAAGACCCAGTAGGAGGACGGCCATGCGCCGTAAAGCCAGTCTGGTGCTGCTAGCCTTCGCGGTCTTCTGCGCCGCCATGTCCCCGCTGCTGCGCTGGTACGCCTTCCCCCGGCTGGCGAAGATCCCGGCCAACCAGTACCAGGAGGAAGTCCTGCAGGCGAAGCCCGCGACCCTCCTCGACTACGGCACCATGCAGGCCAAGAAGGTCCCACAGGTGACCATCGTGCAGACGCTCCGGGGCAACGTCGCGGAATCCAACCGCATCGAGCAGAGCGCCGGACGTGACGTCGTCGTCTGGGACTCGCTGTCCTACGTCGCCGGACCCGACGGAAAGATGGTCTCCGAGATCCCCGAGCGGTACATCTTCGACGCGCACACCCAGGCACCGGTCCACGCGACCGGCGAGATGGTCGACGGCATCCCGGTCAACCGGGAGGGCATCGAGTTCAAGTGGCCCTTCCTCACCCAGAAGCGCGACTACGAGTACTTCGACGCGCAGACCCGTACCTCGTCCCCCATCCACTACCGGGGCACGGTGAAGTTCCACGGCCTCGACGTCTACTACTTCGAGCAGACCATCCCCTGGACCAAGGTGTCGATGCCCAAGAAGATGCCGGTCAAGGGCATCACCCCGGAGTCCGTCGCGAAGACCGGCACCACCCGCTGGTACTCCACCAAGCGGATGTTCTGGGTCGACCCCGTCACCGGTGCCCCCGTCAACGGCGAGGAGGTCCACAAGGAGGAGCTGCGCGGCGGCACCCTGCTGGGTGGCCGGGCGAAGGTCACCGCGTTCGCCGGGGATGTGAAGATGCGGCCGGACTACGTCAACTACACAGTCAACCTGGTCAAGTCGAACCGGCTGCTCGTGCTGCTGCTCACCTCGTACCTGCCCTGGGGCTTCCTGGGCCTCGGCATCTGCCTGCTCGCGCTGTCGCTCTGGCTGGAGGCGCGCAGCCGCCGGCCGGGGGAGCCCGACCGCCCGGACGCCCGGCTGACCGACCCGGAACCGGTCATCGCCTGATCCGGAAGATCCGTTCCGGTACATCCGATTCAGAAGCAGGGCAAGGCAGGCAAGGCAAGGCAAGAAAGGCCCTACCCCCGGTTCTGGCGTGCCTTCGTGTACCGCGTCGGCGCCGCGTCCGAAGGGTCCTCCGGCCATGGGTGCCGAGGGTAGCGCCCGCGCAGTTCCGCCCGCACCGACCGGTAGCCCTCCCGCCAGAACGACGCCAGATCGGCCGTCACGGCGGCGGGCCGCCCGGCCGGGGAGAGCAGATGCACCAGGACCGGCACACCGGCCACCGCCGGCGTCTCGGCGAGGCCGAACATCTCCTGGAGCTTCACCGCGAGCACCGGCTGCGGGCCGCCGTAGTCCAGCCGGATCCGGGACCCGCTCGGCACCTCGTACCGTTCGGGCGCCAGCTCGTCCAGCCGCGCCGCCTCGCCGGTCGCCCAGGGCAGCAGCCTGCCGAGCGCCTGTCCGGCCTCGGTCCGTGCCAGGTCGCTCCGCCGCCGCGCCCTGGACAGCTCGGGCTCCAGCCACTCGTCGGTCCGCGCCAGCAGCGCCTCGTCCGACACGTCCGGCCAGCCGCCGCCCACCTCCCGGTGCAGAAAGGCCAGCCGCTGCCGCAATTCCCGTGCGTGCGGCGTCCAGCGCAGCAGCCCGAGCCCCTCGCGCCGCAGCCCGTCGATGAGCGCCTCCCGTACGAGGCCGGGCGACGGGCTCTTCAGCGGCCGTACCGCCAGCTCGACCGCGCCCAGCCGCTCCACGCGCCGGGCCAGCACCTCACCGTCCGCCCAGCGGACCTCGTCGGCGGTGCCGAGCAGGTGCCCCGCCGCCAGCCGTGCGGTGTCCTCGTCGACGACTGCGGCCAGCCGTACCCGCGCCGACGCGGCGGTCGCCGGACGGTCGGCCACCGCCACCGCGATCCACGGCGCACTGCGCAGCCGCGACCCGGCCGCCGTCTCCGCCCCGGTCCCCGACACCATCAGGAACGTGCCCTCGCCCCTGGCCCGTGCCACCCGCTCGGGGAAGGCGAGGGCGGCCACCAGACCCGCCACAGCGTCGTCGCTGTCATGACCGCTGTCACCGTCATGCCCCCTGGCGCCGGCCCTGCCATCGGCCCCGTCCCGCGCACCCCGTCCCGTCCGTGCGCCGTCCACCCCCGACGCCAGTCGGCGGACCTCCTGGCGCCAGCGGCCCGCATAGCCGTCGCCGCCCGCGCGAGCGGCGCGCCAGGCTGCGGTGAGATCGTCCCCGTACTCCCTGGGCGGCTCCTCGCTGAGCAGCGCCACCACCTCCGCCGCCCGGCGTGCGCCGACCTCGTGTGCGCCGTCGAGGAGCGCCCGCGCGAGCCTGGGGTGCAGCCCGAGCCGTGCCATCCGTACGCCCCGGCGGGTGGCCCGGCCGTCCGGGTCCACCGCGCCGATCGCGGCCAGCACGTCGCGCGCCGCGCCCATCGCCCCGGCGGGCGGCGGGTCGAGCAGGGCGAGGCCCCCGGCCGACGGATCGCCCCAGCACGCCGCCTGGAGGGCGAACGCGGCGAGATCGGCGACCTTGATCTCGGGGGAGGGGAAGCGGGTGAGCCGGGTGTCCTCGGCCTCCGTCCAGCAGCGGTAGACGGTGCCGGGCGCCTCGCGGCCCGCCCGTCCCGCGCGCTGCCGGGACGCTGCCTGCGAGACCCGTACGGTCGTGAGCGCGCTCAGCCCGCGCGCATGGTCGGTACGCGGCTCGCGCGCCAGCCCGGCGTCCACCACCACCCGTACCCCCGGCACGGTCAGAGACGACTCGGCCACCGACGTCGCGAGCACCACCCGGCGGCCGGCCGATCCCGCGAGCACGGCGTCCTGCACGGCGGCGGGCGCGCGCCCGTGCACCTGGAGCACCTCCACGCCCAGGGCCGACAACGGCCCGGTCAACTGCCCGGCCACCCTGGTGATTTCACCGACCCCCGGCAGGAAGCAGAGCACATCCCCGGTCCGCTCGGCCAGCGCCCTCCGGACGACCGAGGCGACATGCGTGAGCAGGGCGGGATCCACCCGCATCCCGTGCGGGGGCCGCACCGGCCGGGCGGGCGGCGCCCACACCGTCTCCACCGGGTGCGAGACACCGTGTGCCTCCACCACCGGGGCGTCCCCGAGCAGCCTCGCCCACCCCTGGGCGTCGGTCGTCGCGGACGCGGCCAGCAGACGCAGCTCCGGGCGGAGCGCGGCCCGCACATCGAGGAGGAAGGCGGCGACGGTGTCCGCGTCGAGGTGGCGTTCATGGCATTCGTCGAGCATGACCACGTCCACCCCGGCCAGCTCCTGGTCACGCTGGAGCCGCTGGAGCAGAACACCGGTGGTGACGACCTCCACCACCGTGTCCGGCCCCACGGTCCGCTCGCCGCGCACGGTGAACCCGACCCGGCCGCCGGCCTGCTCGCCCAGCAGCCACGCCATCCGCCGCGCGGCGGCCCGGGCGGCGATCCGGCGCGGCTCGGCGACGATCACCTTCCGCACCGGGCGGTTCCCGGCCGCACCCCCGACGAGCCCCGCCAGCACCAGCGGCACCAGCGTGGTCTTGCCGGTGCCGGGCGGCGCGCAGAGCACGGCGGCGCCGTGCGCGTCGAGGGCCCGCTCCAGGGCGGGCACGGCGGTACGGACGGGAAGCACGTCGAGCGCGCCGGTACGGATCACCGGGTCAGTCTCGTACGTCGTCCCGTACGCAGACGAAAATCGCCGAGCCGGGAATCAGCTTCCCGCGCAGCGGGGACCAGCCGCCCCACTCCGACGTGTTCCACTCGGGCCACTGCGGCTCGACCAGATCGGCCAGCCGGAAGCCGCCCGCCAGCACGTCCCGCACCCGGTCACCGAGGGTGCGATGGTGCTCGACGTACACCGCGTTCCCCCGCTCGTCCTGCTCGACGTACGGGGTGCGGTCGAAGTAGGAGGACGTGGCCGTGAGGCCCTCGGGACCCGGCTCGTCGGGGAAGGCCCAGCGGATCGGGTGGGTGACGGAGAAGATCCAGCGCCCGCCGGGCCGCAGCACCCGGTGGACCTCCCGGAACAGCTTCACCGGGTCCGCGACGAAGGGCACGGCGCCGTACGCGGAACAGGCCAGGTCGAAGGAGCCGTCGCGGAACGGCAGGACCGACGCGTCGGCCGCCACCAGCGGGACCGAGGCCACACCCGGCCGGTTCTCGCCGATCCGCAGCGCGTGCTGGAGCTGGCGGTGGGAGACGTCGAGGGCCACCGGGTGTGCGCCCTGGGCGGCCAGCCAGCGCGAGCACTGGGCGGCCCCGGCGCCGATCTCCAGGACGTCCAGTCCCTTCAGTCCCTCGGCCGGGCCCAGCAGCTCGGCCTCCACCTCGTCGAGGCCCTCGGGCCCCCAGACGAAGCGGTCGTCGCCCAGGAAGGAGCCGTGCTCGGTCTGGTACTCGTCGGCGTTCCGGTCCCACCAGCCCCGGTTGGCCCGGCTGCTCTCGGTGTCCCCGGCGTCACGGCGTGTCGCCTCGGGCTCGTTCTCGTACTCTTCGCTCATCGTGCCAGTCTGTATCGTCGGTTCCGGCGGCAGTCGTCGCGGTGGTGTCCGGCGGCGCCGGAGAAATCGGCGCAGGGACAGTGCCGGGCCGATGTGGCCTCGTACAACTGAAGTTGTGCCGGGATTGGTGCGATCCGCCCTGGGTGTGCGCCTTCGCGCATTGACCGTGTCCGGCCGTCCCCGTATGCTACAAGTTGCGCTGCGAGCCTGCGCTCCTCAGACCTAGCAGGCTGCGCTTGCATCTGTTGCATGTCCCCTCGGTTATCGAGGCGCCACCGATGTGTTCGGTAACGAACACGGAATACCGGATCGGCGCTTCCTGGGCTGTCCGGCGTCTGCAGAGGCGATACGGGCTCCCGGCGTAGCAGTACCTACGACTTCAATGTCCGTACCGGAGCCCTTTCCCACATGACGAGCAGCACCGAGACCACCGCCACCACGCCGCAGGTTGCGGTCAACGACATCGGCGACGCGGACGCGTTCCTCGCGGCGATCGACGAGACGATCAAGTACTTCAACGATGGCGACATCGTTGACGGCGTCATCGTCAAGGTTGACCGGGACGAGGTTCTCCTCGACATCGGTTACAAGACCGAAGGCGTCATTCCGAGCCGCGAGCTCTCGATCAAGCACGACGTCGACCCGAACGAGGTCGTCAAGGTCGGCGACGAGATCGAGGCCCTGGTTCTCCAGAAGGAGGACAAGGAAGGCCGCCTGATCCTCTCGAAGAAGCGCGCTCAGTACGAGCGTGCCTGGGGCACCATCGAGAAGATCAAGGAAGAAGACGGGATCGTCACCGGCACCGTCATCGAGGTCGTCAAGGGTGGTCTCATCCTCGACATCGGCCTCCGTGGCTTCCTGCCGGCCTCCCTGGTCGAGATGCGTCGTGTCCGCGACCTCCAGCCCTACGTGGGCAAGGAGCTCGAGGCCAAGATCATCGAGCTGGACAAGAACCGCAACAACGTGGTCCTGTCCCGCCGTGCCTGGCTCGAGCAGACCCAGTCCGAGGTGCGTCAGACGTTCCTCACGACCCTGCAGAAGGGCCAGGTCCGCTCGGGCGTCGTCTCCTCGATCGTCAACTTCGGTGCCTTCGTGGACCTGGGTGGCGTCGACGGTCTCGTGCACGTCTCCGAGCTCTCCTGGAAGCACATCGACCACCCCTCCGAGGTTGTCGAGGTCGGCCAGGAAGTCACCGTCGAGGTTCTCGACGTGGACATGGACCGTGAGCGTGTCTCCCTGTCGCTCAAGGCGACGCAGGAAGACCCGTGGCAGCAGTTCGCCCGTACGCACCAGATCGGTCAGGTCGTCCCGGGCAAGGTCACGAAGCTCGTTCCGTTCGGTGCGTTCGTGCGCGTCGACGAGGGCATCGAGGGCCTGGTCCACATCTCCGAGCTGGCCGAGCGCCACGTGGAGATCCCGGAGCAGGTCGTCCAGGTCAACGACGAGATCTTCGTCAAGGTCATCGACATCGACCTTGAGCGCCGCCGCATCAGCCTCTCGCTGAAGCAGGCCAACGAGTCCTTCGGCTCGGACCCGGCCTCGGTCGAGTTCGACCCGACGCTGTACGGCATGGCCGCGTCGTACGACGACCAGGGGAACTACATCTACCCCGAGGGCTTCGACCCCGAGACCAACGACTGGCTCGAGGGCTTCGACACCCAGCGCGAGGCTTGGGAAGGCCAGTACGCCGAGGCGCAGGCGCGCTTCGAGCAGCACCAGGCCCAGGTCATCAAGTCCCGCGAGGCCGACGAGGCCGCTGCTGCCGAGGGTGCTGCCGCTCCGGCCGCGACCAGCGGTGGCAACGCCGGTGCCGGTGCCTCGGGCGGTTCGTACTCCTCGGAGTCGGACGACAACTCCGGCGCCCTGGCGTCGGACGAGGCCCTGGCCGCCCTGCGCGAGAAGCTGGCCGGTGGCCAGAGCTGACGCTCAGGTCCCAGCTGGTGCATAGCTGAAGTCGAGGCCCGTTCCCTCCGGGGGGCGGGCCTCACTCATGTTCTGGTGCGGGTGGTTGCCCGGCCGGCTCCGTCCGTGAACGCTGTGCTGCCCCGTGACGGTGGAGAGGCCGTGTGGGCACGTCAAGGTCTGTACCCATGCGGGTGGGGGAGGGGCCTCTGTCTGTGCCGGTGGTTGTCCGTTGAGGCGGGGCTGCGGGGAATGCGCGGACCGTACGGGGCGTTCTCCCCGGTGAACACGAGGAGGAGCGGTAATCGTGCTTGATCCGCAAGATTTGTACGCATGGGAGCCGAAGGGCCTGGCAGTCGTCGATGTGGCGCTCGCGCAGGAGTCGGCCGGACTTGTCATGCTCTACCACTTCGACGGATACATCGACGCGGGCGAGGCCGGCGACCAGATCGTCGAGGGTCTGCTGGACACGCTGCCTCACCAGGTGGTCGCCAGTTTCGACCACGACCGGCTCGTGGACTACCGCGCACGCCGCCCTCTGCTGACCTTCAAGCGCGACCAGTGGACGGACTACGAGACCCCGACGCTCGATGTCCGCCTGGTCCAGGACGCCACAGGAGCGCCCTTCCTGCTGCTCTCCGGGCCCGAGCCCGATGTCGAGTGGGAGCGGTTCGCGGCCGCGGTCGAGCAGATCGTCGACCGGCTCGGCGTGCGTATCTCGGTGAACTTCCACGGGATCCCGATGGGCGTCCCGCACACCCGCCCGGTCGGGATCACCCCGCACGGCAACCGCACCGACCTGATGCCCGGCCACAAGTCGCCGTTCGACGAGGCGCAGGTGCCCGGCAGCGCGGAGTCGCTGGTGGAGTTCCGGCTCGCGCAGTCGGGGCACGACGTGCTCGGTGTCGCCGCCCATGTGCCGCACTACGTCGCGCGCTCCTCGTATCCGGACGCGGCGCTGACCGCCCTTGAGGCCGTCACCGCGGCGACCGGTCTCGTACTGCCGAGCGTCGCGCACGCCCTGCGCACCGAGGCGCAGCGCACCCAGGACGAGATCGAGCGCCAGATCGGCGAGGGCGACGAGGAACTGACCGCTCTGGTCCAGGGACTTGAGCACCAGTACGACGCGCTGGCCGGATCGGAGACCCGGGGCAATCTGGTCGCCGAGGCGGTCGAACTGCCGTCGGCGGACGAGATCGGCCGCGAATTCGAACGCTTCCTCGCGGAGCGGGAGGGCGACGTCTGAGGCGGCGTTCCGAGGCCCCGACGGAAGGCCACGGCGTACAGGGCCTAGGCTCCTGGCCATGCTGAAAGTGGGATTGACCGGTGGAATCGGCGCGGGCAAGAGCGAAGTGTCCCGGCTGCTCGTCAGTTACGGAGCGGTGCTGATCGACGCCGACCGGATCGCCCGTGAGGTGGTCGAACCGGGAACTCCGGGGCTGGCAGCCGTGGTCGAGGCGTTCGGCGAGTCGGTCCTCGCCGGGGACGGCAGCCTGGACCGGCCCGCGCTCGGCTCGATCGTCTTCGCCGACCCGGACCGCCTGGCGACGCTGAACTCGATCGTCCACCCGCTCGTCGGAGCCCGCTCCGCCGAACTGGAGGGCTTGGCGCAGGCGGATTCGGTCGTGATCCACGACGTACCGCTGCTGACCGAGAACGGTCTCGCTCCGCTCTACGACCTGGTGATCGTGGTGGACGCGGCACCGGAGACGCAGTTGGACCGGCTGGTACGGCTGCGCGGAATGCAGGAGTCCGAGGCCCGCGCCCGGATGGCCGCCCAGGCCACCAGGGAGCAGCGCCGCGAGATCGCCGACATCCTGATCGACAACGACGGCCCGCTGGATGCCCTGGAGCCGCAGGTGCGCTCGGTGTGGGCGCAGCTGACGGAGCGGGCCGGGGGCTGACCGTCCCGCAGTCCCACGGACCGGCGGCGGCACGGGGACCGGCAGTGGTACGGGGCCCGGCCTCGGTCCGGGCGGCCACGCAGTCACTACTACAGCAGTCACAACTACAGCAGCCACAGCTACGACGGAGAAAGGCCAGCACTGATGTCCCACAGCAACCCCGAGACCCACATCATCGACTACCGCGCGGCCGAACAGCTGCTGGACGCCCGTGATCCGCGTGGTGCCGTGAAGCTGCTGGACGAGGTCATCGCGGCTCACCCGGAGAACACCGCGGCTCGCCTGCTGCGCGCCAGGGCGTTCTTCGCCGCCGCGCAACTCCGCCCGGCCGAGCTGGAGTTCCAGCTGGTCCTGGAGCGTGAGCCGGACAACGCCTTCGCGCACTTCGCCCTGGCCCGCACCTTCGAGCGGGCCAGCCGTCCCGAACAGGCCAGGCGCCACTTCAGGCTGGCCGCTGCGCTCGACCCGCAGCCCGAGTATCTGCGGGCCGCGCGGTTCGACTCCGAGGGCTGAACCGGGAGTTCCGGAAAGCGGCGGGAACGACGGCCGGGGCGCGTTCGTTCTGTACGGCATGAGCGTCAGGATGCGCGAGGGGTACGAAGGCACCGGGCCGGGAGCAAGAACGCCCGACGGGTGCTCCGTCGAGCTGTACAAACGGCTGCCGGTCGGGGACGAACCGGATGTCGTCGCCGAAGCGGTCCCGGCCGGAGCGAGCGTTCTCGAACTGGGCAGCGGGGCGGGCCGGGTCACCCGCCCGCTGGCCGAGCGGGGCTTCACGGTCACGGCGGTGGACGAGTCACCCGGAATGCTGGAACAGATCGAGGGCGTCGACCGCGTCCGTACGGTCTGCAGCCCGATCGAGAAGCTGGACACCGGCGAGACCTACGACGTGGTGATGCTGGCGTCCTTTCTGGTGCACGCGGGAGACCCGCGGGTACGCCAGGGGCTGCTGCGCACCTGCCGCCGCCATGTGAAGGACGACGGCTGTGTGCTGGTGCAGCGCGAGGGCCTGGACTGGCACGCGGACGTACCGAGAGAGCGGCGCAACAGCGCGGGCGGGATCGTGCGCATCACGTCCGCGACCCCGGTCGGTGACGGCGTGGACGCGATGGTCTGCGAGTACGTCTATCCCGACGCGACCTGGACGCAGACCTTCCTGTCGCGTCCGCTGAGCCGCGAGGAGTTCGAGCGGCACCTGGGGGAGGCCGGGCTCGTCGTGGACAGATATCTGACGGACGACGGCACCTGGGTCCGGGCACTGCCCGCCCAGTGAGCAGCCGGGGCCCGGGGGCCGGGCCGCCGCCGGTGGACGCGCTGACCCGCGGGGCGTCGCCGTCAGTGGACCAGGGTGTAGCTGCGCCAGGCCACGAGCGGTGGTGTCACCATGTTCGTCAATGTGGTCGCGTTGTACACCGACGGCTTTCCGGTGCAGCCGACGCCCGGGTACAGCCACATGTCGATCAGCGTGTTGTTGGCGACGGTCGCGGCGCCCCCGCGCGGCAGCGGGTGACAGCCGGTCACGGACGGGTTCGAGACGGTGACGACCTTCGAATCCGGTGTGGTGTACGAGATCGTGCCGACCGCCGAGCGGTTGAGACCGGAACAACCGGCTACGGCGAACGGCAGGAGCACTGCGCCGGCGATGAAGCCGAGGCGCCGGTGATCGGACATGCGCGGTCCCGTCTGTACGGAGAGTCACTGGTGGGAGCCAGCCTGCCCGCTTCCGGGCCCCGCGGCATCCGGTGCTGGGCCGCGCGGGGGACGGCGCTCGGCCCACGACGGCGGTCGGGGACGGCGCCCGGTTCACGACGGCGGTCGGGGACGGCCTTCAGTTCACGACGGCGGTCGGGGACGGCCTTCAGTCCACGACGGCGGTCGCGGTGATCTCGACCAGCTGGCCCGGGTACCCGAGGCAGCTGACCCCCAGCAGGGTCGAGGTGTGCGGCCCCGCGCTGAGACCCGAGGCCCGTACGGCCTGCCAGACGGCGGCCAGGGTTTCCGGGGTGTCGCCCACGACGTACACGGTGCTGGCGACGACCTGCGGGAGATCGCTCCCGATCGCCCGCAGCGCCTCGGCCAGATTGGCGAGGACCTGTCCGGTCTGCCGCACCGGATCGCCGGGACCGACCAGCTCTCCCGCCGCGTCGAGCGGTACCGAGCCGGCCATGAAGGCGAGCCGCTGCCCGGCTTCGACCACGGCCGCGTGTGCGTAGCCGGGCGGCGGGAAGAGCGTCGGGACCGTGGTGTGCTGGGCCATCCGGGCCGCCTTTCGCCCGGCACGAGCAGCCGGGGTCTTGAGGGGAAGATCGCGGCACGGTACCAGGGGGGAGGCGCCCGGCACCGCTCCTTTTTCCGGCACCTCTCCGCTGTCCGGTCCGCTCTGTCCGGTCCGCTCTGTCCGGTCCGCTGTCCGGACGGGCTCCGCCGAGCGGGCCGCGCGCCGGTGAACACATGCTTTCGATCGAGCCGTTGCGACCCGAATGTGGGACCCGAATTGAAGAGTGGAGATCTGAAACAGATGGAACCGGTGTGCATGACGCGGCAGGGAGCCGTCCGCGGTCGGATGGACGACGCAGGGGTGGCATCCTTCCTCGGAATCCCTTACGCGGCACCGCCGTTCGGACCGCGCCGGTTCCGTGCGCCGGCGCCGCCTGCACCGTGGCAGGGTGTACGGGAGGCCCATGCACACGGTCCGACCGCGCCCAGAGTGCCGTACGCGCCCCCCTTCGACGCGCTCATCCCCGAAGACCTCGGCAGGGACGGCGAGGACTGCCTCAACCTCAGTGTCTGGACGCCCGAGCCGGGCCCCAACGGCGGCCTTCCGGTGATGGTGTGGCTGCACGGAGGGGCGTTCTCGAACGGTTCGGGGTCGGCGTCCGCCTACGACGGCAGGGCGTTCGCCCGCGACGGTGTGGTCTGCGTGACGGTCAACTACCGGCTGGGCACGGACGGTTTCCTGAGCCTGGAGGGGGCGCCCGACAACCGCGGGCTGCTCGACCAGATCGCGGCCCTGGAATGGGTGCGCGAGAACATCGCGTCCTTCGGCGGCTCCCCCGACCGGGTCACGGTCTTCGGGGAGTCGGCCGGTGCGATGAGTATCGGTGTGCTGCTCGGGACGGAGCCGGCGCGCGGGCTGTTCCGGCGGGCCGTTCTGCAGAGCGGGGGCGCACATCACTTCCTGCGCCCCCGCTCCGCCCGGCTGATCGCCGCACATCTCGCCGAGCGGCTCGGCGTCGCCGCGACGGCCGAGGCATTCGCCGCCCTGCCGCTCGCGACGCTGCTCGGCGCGCAGGCCGAGCTGCGCGCGGAGATCGGGCGCCGTCCCGATCCCGAGCTGTGGGGGGACGCCGCGCTCAATGCGATGCCCTTCGAGCCGGTCGCACCCGGACTCGCCCTGCCGGGCCCGGACTGCGGTGTCGAGCTGCTCGTCGGCAGCAACCGGGAGGAGAACCGCCTCTTCATGGTCCCGACCGGGCGGATGGACACGATCACGGACGAGCGGCTGCGACTGGCGGCGACGGCGTACGGACTCGACCCGGACCGGGCCCTCGCCGTCTACCGCGCGGGCCGTGAGCAGGCGAGCGCGGGCGAGCTGCTGGACGCGGTGGCGACCGACTGGTTCTACCGGATTCCCGCCCTCCGGCTGGCCGAGGCCGTGCCCGGTTCGCACGTCTACGAATTCGCCTGGCGCTCACCGCAGTTCGACGGGGAACTCGGCGCCTGCCACGCGTCGGAGCTGGGCTTCGTCTTCGACAACCTGCACGATCCCACGTATCTCCCGATGCTCGGGAGCCACCCGCCCCAGGCGCTGGCGGACACGGTGCACGGCGCCTGGGTGGCCTTCGCCGAGACCGGGGACCCGGGGTGGCCGGCGTACGGACCGGCCGGCCGCACCACGATGATCTTCGCCGACGAGTCCGGCCCCGTCGACGATCCGCGCCCCGCCGAGCGGGCCCTGTGGGAAGGGGTGCGCTGAGCCGGCCCCGTGTCCGCCGAGGGGCCGCCTCGCGCTGTCGCACTCCGGGGCCCGGCGGCGCCAGCCTGTGGACGTCCCTGCCGGGCCCGCTGGCAGAACCTGCTGCCGGGCTCCGCTGTCAGACCCCGCACCTACACTCGCAGAGAGAGTGGAACCAGGGCGGAAGGGCAGGTGAGCGGGGTGCGGCAGACAGCGGGGACGCAGGGGGCGAGCGGGGCCGGACCCGCCGCGCTCACCCGGCAGGCCGTGGTCTTCCTGCCTGCCGTCCTGCCCCGCGAGGGCCGGTTCGCCTTCTGGGATCCGGAAGCGCGACAGGCACCGGCCGCCGGTCCCGGTGAGCTCGTGATCGTACGGCGACACGGTGCGGCGGTCCGTCGCCGTACCGTGTCCGCCGTCCTGCTGCCCCTCACCGATGCGCTGCCGCTGCTGGCAGCCGCCAGGCACTCCCCGGTCGCCCACCCCGCCGCCCGCTGCTGGGGCGCGGCGGCGCTGCACGCCCTGCAACTGGCCGCGCGCGGGCGGTTCCTGCCCGGGCTGACCGCCGATGACCACGACGCCTGGCGGGCCGGACCGCTCGACGCGGAGGACGTCGCGCATCTCCGTGCGGTGGCCGCCGCCATGCCGCCCGAGGCGTACGCGGTCCCGCTTCCCGGCCGCACGCCCCTGGAGCTTCCTGAGCCCGAAGGGCTGCTCAGGGCGTTCTACGATGCCGTTGCCGACACCCTGCCGCGCACCCCGGCCGCTCCGCACGCGGCCGGGACCGCCTACGCCGCCCGCGCACCGCAGCGGCTGCCGGGGCTGCGCGAGTGGGCGGCCGAGGTGGCGGCCGGGGCGGACGCTGGCGTACAGGTCTCGCTCCGGCTCGACCTCTCCGGTTACGAGCTGTTCGACCGGGCCGACGACGTGGCCGCTCCTGCGGACAGTTCCCCTGCGGACCGTGCCCCAGCGGACAGTTCCCGTGCGGACGGCGCCGTCGGTGACACCGGAGCGGCCGGTCATGCCGCGGCACAGGAGCGGCGGGCCGCTGCGGCTGTCGTCCAGGTGCACAGCCTCGCCGACCCGACGCTGGTGGCCGACGCGGGACGGCTCTGGGCCGGTGACGGCGACGAGCACTTCGGGCCCCGGGTGCGGATCGACACCGTACTGGCGCTGCGGCGCGCGGCGCGGGTCTGGCCCCCGCTGGCCGGGCTCCTCGAGCGGCCCGTGCCCGACGTACTGCCGCTGTCCGAGGACGAGTTGTACGAGCTGCTCGGCCCGGCGGCCGCACGGCTCGCCGCGGCGGGCGTGGCCGTGCACTGGCCGCGTGACCTGGTCCGGTCGCTGTCCGCGGCGGCGGTCGTCAGACCGGCGCCCGGCTCGGCCACGGACGGCACTTCGTTCTTCGACGCGGAGCAGCTCTTCTCCTTCAGCTGGCAGCTGGCCATCGGTGACGACCGGCTGACCGAGTCGGAGATGGACATCCTGGCCGAGGCGCACCGCCCGATCGTGCGGCTGCGCGATCAGTGGGTCGTCATCGACCCGGCCCTCGTGCGGAAGGCACGCAAACGCGAACTGGGGATCCTCGCACCGGTGGACGCGCTGTCGGTGGCGCTGACCGGCAGCGCCGAGGTGGACGGCGAGCCGGTCGACGCGGTCCCGGTCGGCTCGCTCGCGGCCCTGCACTCCAGGCTCACATCGGACACGGCGCCGCTGCCGCAGCCCGCGGGCCTTGAGGCCACGCTCCGCGACTACCAGCTGCGCGGTCTCGGCTGGCTCGATCTGATGACCTCGCTCGG
Organism: Streptomyces sp. NBC_00466; assembly: GCF_041433995.1. Classification (NCBI taxonomy): domain Bacteria; kingdom Bacillati; phylum Actinomycetota; class Actinomycetes; order Kitasatosporales; family Streptomycetaceae; genus Streptomyces; species Streptomyces sp. NBC_00466. The sequence goes on from NZ_CP107896.1 coordinate 5,586,255, forward strand.
CCTCGGCGGCTGCCTCGCCGACGACATGGGCCTCGGTAAGACGATCACGCTCATCGCCCTCCATCTGCACCGCGCCCGGCCCGAACCCACGCTGGTGGTCTGCCCCGCCTCGCTGCTCGGCAACTGGCAGCGCGAGATCAACCGCTTCGCCCCGGGCGTGCCCGTCCGCCGCTTCCACGGCACGGAGCGCTCACTGACCGGCACCGGGGGCGGCTTCGTCCTGACGACGTACGGCACGATGCGCACCAGCGCCGCCGAACTGGCCGCGCACCCCTGGGGCATGGTCGTCGCCGACGAGGCACAGCACATCAAGAACCCCCACGCGGCGACGGCCAGGGCTCTGCGTACCATCCCGGCCCCGGCGCGGGTCGCACTCACCGGCACACCCGTGGAGAACAACCTCTCCGAACTGTGGGCGCTCCTCGACTGGACGACCCCCGGGCTCCTCGGCCCGCTCAAGACGTTCCGCGCCCGTCACGCGAGGATCGTCGAGAACGGCGAGGAGGACGGCGCGGTCGAACGGCTCGCCCGGCTCGTCAGGCCGTTCCTCCTGCGCCGTAAGAAGTCCGACCCCGGCATCGCCCCCGAGCTGCCGCCCAAGACGGAGACCGACCACCCCGTCCCGCTCACCAGGGAGCAGGCATCGCTCTACCAGGCGGTCGTCCGCGAGTCGATGGCGGTCATCGAAGCGGGCGAGGGCCTCGGCCGGCGCGCCCAGATCATGAAGCTGCTCACCGCGCTCAAGCAGATCTGCAATCACCCGGCGCAGTATCTGAAGGAGGGCCCGTCCCGCCTCGCCGGACGCTCGGGCAAGCTCGCCCTCCTCGACGAACTCCTGGACACCATCCTCGCGGAGGGCGGCTCCGGCGGTGCCGTCCTGGTCTTCACCCAGTACGTGGCGATGGCCCGGCTGCTCTCCGAACATCTCACCGCGCGCGGCATCCCCTCGCAACTCCTGCACGGCGCAACGCCCGTGGCGCGGCGCGAGGAGATGGTGGACCGCTTCCAGGCCGGCGAGTGCCCGGTCTTCCTGCTCTCCCTCAAGGCGGCCGGGACCGGGCTCAACCTCACCAGAGCCGGTCATGTCATCCACTACGACCGCTGGTGGAACCCGGCCGTCGAGGAACAGGCGACCGACCGCGCGTACCGCATCGGCCAGACCCAGCCCGTGCAGGTCCACCGGCTGATCACGGAAGGCACCGTGGAGGACCGGATCGCCGAGATGCTGACGGCCAAGCGCGCGCTGGCCGACGCGGTGCTCGGCTCCGGTGAGAGCGCCCTGACCGAGCTGGGCGACGCGGAACTCGCCGACCTGGTGTCCTTGCGGAGGCACTCATGAGCAGCTGGTGGGGGAATGCCTGGGTGGCCGCCCTGGAGGCGCTGTCGCTCGACGCGGGACGCCTCGAACGGGGCAGGAGCTATGCGGACGGTGGCCATGTCGCAGCGGTGAACGTCGCACCGGGCCGCATCCTCGCCTACGTGCACGGGAGCCGCCCGCGCCCCTACCGGGCGGAACTGCGGCTGCGTACGCTCTCCGGCGCCGACTGGGATCACTTCCTGGAAGCGGCCGCGGCCCAGCCGGGCCATATCGCCGCGCTGCTCGACAAGGACATGCCCCACTCGCTGGTCGACGCGGCGGCCGAGGCTGGTGTCGCCCTGCTCCCGGCGCCGGGCGATCTCGTTCCGTCCTGCACCTGCCCGGACAGCGGCCGCCCCTGCAAGCACGCCGCCGCCCTCTGCTACGAGACGGCGCGGCTCCTCGACGCCGACCCGTTCGTCCTGCTCCTGATGCGCGGCAGGGGCGAGCGCGAGCTCCTCGACGAACTGGCCCGGCGCAGCGCGGCCCACTCCGCACGGGAGCAGCCCCCCGCGCCACCCGCCCCCGGAGTCCCCGCGCGGGAGGCCCTCACCCCGCGGTTCCTGCCGCCCCTGCCGCCGCCGCTGCCCGTCGGGCCGTATCCCGGCCGTCCGCCTGCCTACCCCGAGGCACCCGGGGCTCCCGACCCGTCGGCCCTCGACGACCTCGCCACCGACGCCGCGGCGCGCGCCCACACGCTGCTCACCACCGGGGCCGACCCGGTCAGCGGCCTCACCCCCTGGCAGGACGCGGTCCGGCTGGCAGCGGCCCGCCCCACCGCCGGACTGACCGCCACCACTCGCACGCTCTACCGCGGGCTCGCGTCGGCCACCGGCCGTACCCCCACCGACCTGGCGCGGGCGGTGGCCGCCTGGCGGCAGGGCGGCGCCGAAGGCCTGGCCGTACTCGAAACGCCGTGGGACCCGCCCGCCGGCCCCTTCGACCGGGCCCGCCCCGCCCTGGCCGCCGCCGGGCTGCCGCGCTTCCAGCCCTCGCGCAACCGGCTGACCGTGCCCGGCGGCGCCCTCCAGCTGCGCTTCGGCCGGGACAGCCGCTGGTACGCGTACGAATCCGACCCGGGCCGGGACGACTGGTGGCCCCGCGACACCCCGCACCCCGACCCGGTGGAGGCGCTCCGCCGCTAATCTGGAGGAGCGGTACGCGAACAGGACGCACGATCCGACTCACAGGATCCGACTCACTGGATCCGAATCGCACGATCCGACTCACACGTTCCGAATCGCACGATCCGACTCAAGGGGGCACGGTGGACGCGGAGTTGACGGCGTTGGTGACGGCGGGGGCGACCACACTCGTACAGCAGATGGCGACCGACGCATGGGCGCGCACGCGTGACCGGGTGGCTGCGTTCCTGGCCCGCCGGAGCAGTGCGGATCCCGACGCGGTCGCCGCCGAACTGGACGCGGCCCGTGCGGAACTGGCGACGGCCCGGCAGGACGGCGACGAGCAGACCGCCGCTGATGTGCAGGGGGCATGGCGGCTGCGGATGCGCCGCGCCCTGCAGGACGACCCGGAAGCGGCAGCGGAACTGCGCACTCTGCTGGACGAGTTGGCACCGCAGGAGCCCGCCTGGCACATCGGGACGGTCAACAACAGCGTGACCGGCGGGTCCAGCCACGTGGTGATCCAGGCCGGGACGATCGGAAAGCAGAGCATCGGCCGGCAGGACTGAGAAGCCCCGTGCGCAGCGGCACCGGCGGGGACGGAGCCCCCGCCGGGCCCGGCCGTCAGCGCAGTTCGAGCACCTCGACCCCGTACGGCTCCAGAGTGACCTCCGGCGACTCCGTCCCGGTGCCGAGTCCGAAGAGCCTGCCCCCGCGCGGCCGGACGGTCAGCGTGTCCTGCGACTGGCTGACCAGCCAGACGAAACGCCGGCCGTCCTCGTGGACCAGCACATCGGCACTGACGTACGGGGTGTCCACCGTCACCGGGCGCGCCACCCCGGCGACCTCCGCCAGCGCCTCGTACAGCCGGTGCGTCTGCTCGGGGTTGACGCGCGCGGTGCGGGCGGCCATGTGCTCCAGCGGATAGGTGGCCAGCACCGTCCGGCCCGCCCCCGTCCCGTTCACCAGCAGCGCAGGCCGGCCGTGCGCGTCGGTCGCCACCACGCGCGCGCTCACCGGCACGACGGGCAGGTACGCGATGCTGTCCTCGTTCCCCGCGACCGGGAAGCGCAGCGTCTCACCGGCCTTCAGCGGGCCGAAGTCCTCGGTGAAGGTCAGGTCGAGGACCGTGTCCTCGACCGGCTCGGCGACGCCGTACGACAGCTGGTGTTCCACCCCGAAGAGCCCGTCCAGGTCGTGGAACCACGGCCCGCGGGTCGCCGGGTGCTCGCCCGAGCAGAACGACAGATAGACGGTCGCCCCCTCGCGGGCCCGCCGCTCCAGGTCCCGCCGGGTCCGGGTCGTCAACTGGCGGGTCGAGGGCAGCAGATACAGCTGGACGTCCTCGGCGAGCCCGTCCGCCTCCCGTACGAAACCGACCGGCAGATCCGCGCCGTGCGCCGCGACATACCCCTGCTGGAGCGAGGAGAAGATCAGCGGGCGGTCCGCCGGCCTGCTGTACGGGTAGCCGCGCTCCAGGAACGCCGGGACCACCAGCGCGGCCCCCGCGTCCGCCCGCCGGCACCGGGCGAAGTCGACCTGGCCGAGCACCGTGGCGAAGGCGGCGAGTTCCCGCAGCGGCTCCTTCGCACGGCCCTCGCTGTCCGTGATGCCGAAGTGCATCTCGAAGGGGTGGTGGTCGTACGGCGACTGGTCCCACAGGCCGTCGTAGTCGGTGTTGTTCCAGGCCATCCAGCCCGTCGCGCCGCCCAGCAGCGAATTGTGCAGCGTCTGGCGGTAGTACACCCCCGCGTTGCGCGCCGACACGGTGTCCGTGGACAGGCCGAACTCCTCAAGCACCACCGGCTGCCCCGTCACCGACGCGAGTTCGCACTCGAAGGCCGCCCGGTAGTGCTGGCGGACCATGTCGGTGTCCGAGCGGTAGACGTGCGGGCCGACGAAGTCGACGTACTCGGCGGTCTCGCGCAGCGAGAAGCCGTTGTCGCGCCCGGTCACCTCCTGGCCCCAGGCGCCGTCGCCGAGCGAGACAGGCTGAGTGCCGCCCGCCGCCCGCACCGCGTTGCACATCGACTGCGCCCACGCCGTCACCACATCCGACGACGGCGGGTCGACCTGGTGGATCCGCCCGTACCCCGGCATCTCATTGGTGATCAGCCACCCCGTGACGGCGGCGTGGTCCTTGAAGCGCCGGGTCATCTCGCTCGCGAACCAGGCCTGCCGGCCGACCATCCACACGTCCTCGTAGAGGTCGCGTCCCGCACGCCAGACCGGGTCCCAGTTCTCACCGGACATATGGCCGACGATGAAGGTGGGGACCGTGCCCATCCCGTACTCGCTGTGCGCGTCCAGGAAGTCCCGGAAGCGGTCGCACAGTTCCTCGTCGATCCGGTGCGGTTCGGGGTGGAAGTCCGGCCAGTAGAAGAACGAGCGGGTCATGTTGAGCCCGTGCTCACGCAGCACGGCGAGCTCCTCGCGCACCACACGGGGGTCGTAGTTCCGCCACATCAGGGGGCCGCCGGTGCGGGACCAGAAGTTGGCGCCGAGCCAGGGCAGAACGGCCGGGTCGTGGGCGAGCTGGGCGCTGTGGCGCTGCATGTGTAGTGCTCCAGAGAATCAGACGGGACCGGTCGACTCGCGTACGACGAGCCGGGGTTGTCCGGTGAGGGGTTCAGGGGGTACGTCCTCGCCGCACCGCGCGAGCAGCGCCCGGGCGGCAGCCGCGCCGGCCTGCTGGACGTACTGGTCGACCGTGGTCAGCCGGGGGTGGATCCAGCTGCCGACCGGCAGGTTGTCGTAGCCGACGACGGACAGTTCCGCGGGCACGGAGAGCCCCGCGCGCTGCGCCGTGCCGATGCCGCACACCGCCATCGAGTCATTGGCGAAGACGATGGCGGTGGGCCGCGGATCCAGGGCGAGCAGCTGCTCGGTGGCGGAAGTGGCCGCCGCTTCGGTGAAGTCCGTGTGGAGCACCGCGACGGGGGCCAGGCCCGCCCCGGCCAGGGTCTCCTCGAAGACCTGCTGCCGGAAGCGGGTGTGGAGCAGCCCGGTCGGCCCGGTCACATAGGCGATGCGCCGGTGCCCCAGGTCCAGCAGATGGCGGACCGCCTCGCTGACCCCGCTGCCGTGCGCCGAGCCCAGCAGGACCGCGGGCAGCCCGAGCCGTTCCAGCAGCGGCGGCCGCGGGTCGTCGGCCCGGTGCTCCGTCAGCACGGCCCCGTCGACCCGGCCCTCGGCGGCGAGCCGCTCGTACAGAGCGGTCTCCTCGCGCACATCGCCGGCCAGATGCAGCAGCAGCCCGTACCCGCGCGGCGACAGTTCGCTCTCCAGACCGGTGATCAGCTCGGAGAAGTGCAGATCGGTGCCGAGGACGTCGGTGGGGCGGCGTACGACCATCGCGACCGTGCGGGTACGGGCCCTGCGCAGCGCGCTCGCCGACGCGCTCGGCGACCAGCCGAGCCGCCCGGCCGTCTCCAGGACGCGGCGCCGGGTGGGCTCGGAGATCCGGCCGGTGTTGTTGAAGACCTTGGACACGGCCGCCGTGGAGACCCCGGCCTGCGCGGCGACGTCCTTGATCGTGGGCCGGGGGCGGGCCGCCGTACCCCGGCTCACATCTTCACCGCGCCGCTGACCAGGGCCTGTTGCATCCGCTTCTGCAGCAGCGTGTACATGATCCAGACCGGGACGAGGGTGAGGATCGTACCGGCCGTGAGGACGCCGTAGTCGGTGCCGATCTGCGATTTCAGGGTGGGCAGAGCGACCTGGATGGTCCGCAGGTCCGGGTCCGGGCCGATGATGATCAGCGAGTACAGGTACTCGTTCCAGAAGGTCAGGAAGTTCAGCAGCAGCACCGTCGCGATACCCGGCATACACATCGGGGTGTAGATGTGCCGCAGCACGCCGAAGGTCGACGCGCCGTCGATCCGGGCGGCCTCCTCCATCTCGGGCGGGATGGTCCGCATGAACTGGATGAGGATCACCACCGACAGCGGCATCGCGGTGGCCGGCAGGAACAGCACCATGAACAGCCGGGTGTGGAAGAGCCCGGTGGCCGCGGAGAGCAGGAAGGTGGGGAAGAGGGCGGCGAACGTGGGAATGAGGAAGCCGAGCGAGAAGATCCGCTCGATGACGGCGCCGGTCCGGCCCCGCGCGCGGGCCAGCGAGAACGCCGCGGGGATGGCGAGCCCCAGCGTCAGCGCCAGCGAGAACACCGTCACGATCCCGGAGTTGAGGATCGCCATCCCCAGATCGGCGCTCTCGAACGCGGTACGGAAGTTGCCGAACCCGAACGACGTCGGCGGCGCGAGCGGGTGGGCGAAGATGGCCTCGTTGGACTTGAACGCCGACGCCAGGAAGTAGTACAGCGGGACGGCGAGCAGGACGGCGTACGCCCACACCAGAAGGTGCGCGGGGAGCCAGGACTTTCTGAACTTCATGGTGGCCATGGGGTCGGGCTCCGATCAGTAGCTCTGGCGGAAGACGCGGCGGATGGCGAGCAGCCCGGCAAGACCCGCGAGGAAGAGGACCACACCGACGGCCTGGCTGTAGCCGAGGTCGCTCTCCATGAAGGCCTTCTCGTAGACGAGGAAGGACAGCGTGGTCGAGGAGTTGGCGGGTCCGCCCTGGGTCAGCAGCAGCACCTGCTGCGCGGAGCCGAAGAGCGTCCAGAGGAACTGGAGCATCGTGACGACACCGACGTACTCCTTGATGACCGGGAAGTGGATACGCCACATGGCGCGCCAGTGCCCGGCGCCGTCCAGCTGCGCCGCCTCGCCGATCTCCTCGGGCACGCTGTCGAGCCGCGCGGCGAAGAGGACCGCGGTGAACCCGATTCCGGCCCAGACGTCCAGGGCGATCAGGCAGTAGAGGGCCGTGTCGGGGTTGGCGAGCCAGGCGTCGGTCACCGATCCGAGACCCACGGACTTCAGTGCGCCGTTGACCAGGCCGTCCGGGGACAGGGCGGCGTAGAAGACCATGGCCTTGGCCGGGGTGGAGATGAGCCCGGGGACGAACAGCAGATAGCGGATCACCCGGTGGCCGGGCGGCTTCCGGGCGACGTAGTACCCGACCATGTAGGCGCAGACGATCATCACCGGGAGCGCGATGGCCATCTGCAGACCGGTGTTGCGCACGGCCTGCCAGAAGACCGGATCGTCGAAGAGGGCCCGGAAGTTGCCGGCCCCGGCGAACGACGTCGGCTGGAGCATGCCGGGCCAGTGCAGGGCGGCGATCACGAAGATCGCGACCATCGGTCCGACCATGAAGACCAGGTACCAGACGAGGGCGGGCAGCGCGAGGACCGTGGTGCGCGGACCGCGCCGTTCGCGCTGTACGGCGGGTGGGACGGCCTGCCGGGAGGCGGGCCTGACGGACGAGGTCATCGTCATGGGGTTGCCTCCTCAGGCGTTGCGGTACGCGCCCTGGAGCGCGGAGAGGATACGGCGGGAGCTGACGCCCGGGGTGAAGGCGGTGCTGGTGGCCTGGATCATCGGCTGGACGGCCGACGGCGGTACGTAGAGGTCGGGCAGCACAACCTGGCTGACGGTGCTGCCGAGTTGCTGCGCCTTGGCGACCAGCGGGAACCGGTCGCTGAGGGTGTCCGTCCGTACCGCCATGTCCCGGCCGCCCTCCGAGACGAACCGGCTGACGACCTCCGGCCGGTACATGAAGCGGACGAACTTCTCGACGGTCCCGATCTTCCTGGTGCCGTTGGGGCTGACCCAGAAGCCGTTGACGGTGAAGGTCCGCAGGATGGTCGGCTTGTCGTGCACAGCGCCGGGCGGCAGCGGCCAGCCGCCGACGTCCGTATGGCTGGCAACGTTGTCAGGAACGCGGGCGAGCGCGGAGGACATCGCCGACTGCATGGCGGCGGCGCCGGTGTTGAACTGCGTGGTCATCGAGTCGGTGGTGAGCCCCTGGGCCTTGTCGGTGAAGACACCGGCGTCCCGCAGCTCGGCGAAGTACTCGATGCCTTCCCGCGCCCCCTTGATCCCGCTGAAGTCACCGGTGGCATAGAGCTTCTTGGCCTGGTCGGCGGTGAGGAAGGACTGGATGATCTGGGCGAGGAGCTTCTGCCCGGTCCAGTCGTTGCCGCCGATGGTGACCGGGGCGGTGCCCTTCGCGCGGAGCTTCCTGGCCGCGGCGATCAGGGCGTCCCCGGTGAGCGGAATGTCCTCGACGCCGGCTGCGCGCAGCAGACCGCGGTTGAAGGCGACGGGCCAGTTGCTCGCGATGTACGGGAGGGCGCGCAGCCTGCCCTTCTCGTCGGTCCACTCGGCGAGCGCGGCGGGCAGGATGCGCTTGCGCAGGTCCCAGTCGTCGAGATAGCCGTTGACGGTCACCGTGGCGCCGAGTTCGGTCCAGGAGACGGTCTTGTCATAGAGGTTGACCATGACGACGTCGGCCTCTTTGTGCGCCAGCCGCGAGGTCTCGTACACCTGCCCCAGTTCGTCCCCGTTGATCAGGCTCTTGACCTTGAGCCCCGGGTTCTCCTTGCGGAACATGTCGAGAACGGCCCGGTAGGTCGCGGAGCCGGGCGCGGTGCCGCCCAGCGAACTGTGGACGACCAGGGTGTCGGGGTCGGATTCGTCCCCTCCGAGCATCCCGCACCCGGAAAGACCGGGCACGGCGACACCGGCGGCGACGGCCGCACCCGCCGAGATGAACCCACGGCGATTCAGCATGGAACGCACGGCTTGCGGCCTCCTACGGGGGAGCAGGGGAGTGGGGGTACCCGTAGGTGGTTAATCGATACACCCGCGAGGTGGGAGCACCGTACGAGGCGGCGGGAGCGGGGTCAACCCCCCGTTGCACATGGTGAATTCGGGGGGGGGTGGGGACGGGCGGAATCGGGTGTTCCCCCGGCCGGCACAAGGGGCCGGGCCGGGGTCAGGGGCTGGTGAGGACGACCAGTTGCCGGGTCGCCCGGGTCATCGCCACATAGCGGTCGACCGCTCCCTCGATGCCGTCGCCGAACGTCTCCGGGTCGATCAGGACGACCAGGTCGAATTCGAGCCCCTTCGACAGCTCAGGGGTCAGCCACCGCACGCGGGACGTCGCCCGGAACGCGGGTCCGCCGATGACGCAGGCGATCCCTTCGGCATGTGCGGCGAGCCAGGTATCGAGGACCGCGCTCAGATCCGCGGCGGATCCGTGTACGACGGGGGCCCCGGTGCTGCGGATGGAGGCCGGCACGTTGGCGTCCGGGAGCGCGGCCCTGATGACCGGCTCGGCTTCCGCCATGATTTCCTCCGGCGTCCGGTAGTTGACGCTCAGGGAGGCGAGGGTGATCCGGTCGAACCCGACCCGCTCCAGCCGTTCCTGCCACGGCTCCGTGAATCCGTGCCTGGCCTGCGCGCGGTCACCGACGACGGTGAAGCTCCGGGACGGGCACCGGAGCAGCAGCATCTGCCACTCCGCGTCCGTCAGCTCCTGCGCCTCGTCCACGACGATGTGCGCGAACGGGCCGGCGAGCAGGTCCGGTTCGGTGCCGGGCCGTGCGCTCTCGTCGACCAGGCTGTCCTTGATGTCCTGTCCGCGCAGCATCGTCAGCACACCCTCACCGTCGTCGTCCGCCTCCAGCAGGGTGTCGACTACCATGGCCATCTGTTCGCGTTCGGCGGCGAGAGCGGCGTGGTGCCGGCGCTTGCGCCGTGACGCCTCCGGGTCGCCGAGCCGCTGCCGTGCCGCGTCCAGGAGCGGCAGGTCGGACACCGTCCAGGCCTGGGCCTCGGCGCGCTGCAGCCGCCGAACGTCGTCGGGCCCGAGCCAGGGGGCGCACATCCGCAGGTAGGCGGGTACCGACCACAGGTCTCCGACCAGGTCGGCCGCTTCCAGCAGCGGCCATGCGCGGTCGAAGGCCGCCAGCAGTTCCCGGTCCTGCAGCAGCGACTTGCGGAGCAGGCCGGCCGGGACACCGGCGTCGTGCTGGTCCACCTTGTCCATCAGGATCGTGAGCAGTTCCTCCCGGACCTGGTCGCGCGCCTCGTTGTGCGGAGTACCGGGTTCTGCCGCTTCGAACGCCGCGGCCCAGTCGTCGGCGCTCAGCCAGACGTCGGACCAGTGGGTTGTGACCGTCATGCCCTCGGCGGGCGGCTCCTCGTAGAACCTGACGGCCGTCTCGACTGCCCTCACCAGGTCGGCGGACGACTTCAGGAGGGCCACGCCCGGATCGGTCTCGGTCACTGCCGCGGCTCCCTCCGTGACGAGGTCCCGCAGAGTGCAGGTCTGCACGCCCTCCTCTCCGAGGCTGGGGAGGACGTCGGCGACGTACCCCAGGTACGGCTGGTGCGGACCGACGAACAGCACGCCGCCCCGGTGGTGACCGAGGTGGGGGTCGGAGTAGAGGAGGTAGGCGGAGCGGTGCAGAGCGACGACGGTCTTTCCGGTGCCCGGACCGCCGTCGACGACGAGGGCGCCGCGGGATCCCGCGCGGATGATGGCGTCCTGGTCGGCCTGGATGGTGCTGAGCACGTCCCGCATCCGTGGCGACCGGTTGGCGCCCAGACCGGCGATGAAGGCGGACTGGTCGTCGAGCGCGGCATGCCCGGCGAACCCGTCCGAGGCGAACACCTCGTCCCAGTAGTCGCTGATCAGGCCATCCGTCCAGCGATATCTGCGGCGGCTCGCCAGGCCCATCGGGTTGGCGTGGGTGGCTCCGAAGAACGGCTCGGCGGCCGGGGAGCGCCAGTCGAGCAGCAGGCGGCGGCCCGCACTGTCCTTGAGGCCGAGGCGTCCGACGTACACGGGCTCGGGGCTGTCCGCGCCGACCATGTGACCCAGGCAGAGGTCCAGGCCGAAACGGCGCAGCGTACGCAGGCGTGCGGTCAGCCGGTGGATCTCCATGTCCCGGTCCATCGCCTGCCGGCCGATGCCGCCGGGCGCCCTGCGCTCGGCGTCGAGGCGGGCGGAGAGCTCGGCGATCGACTGGTCGAGGCATTCCGCGATGGCCGCGAAGTGCCGCTCGTCGCCGCCGATCAGCGCGGGGTCGGCCTTGGGGGAAAGGCGGTCGGGAAGGTCGAACGCTCTGGTGGCCAGAGGGTTCACGTCATTGGTTCCGATCTGAGGTCTCCTTTGTGGTTCCAGCCGACACCCGCACTCCGCGCCGGTGGGCACGCGACCGCGCCGCGGGCCCCCACCAGGGCTCCACCAGAGGCCCGACGGCCCCGGGCGACCCGTACGCCGACAACAGCGCACGCATATTTCGGGACTCGCGTTTCCGTGGATTCCGGCGTCGGCCGATGATTCTGCGGTACGACCGGGGCCTTGCCGCAAGCCCCCCAGTGCGCTATAAGTTAAGAGTGGCAAGGAGCGCGTATTCTCCTTGCCTTTTGTTTTGCCCTTTGTTTTGCCTTTTGTTGTCCTCACGGGACGGCATAAGACCGCGGACGGACCACCGCGGACGGACCGCTGCGGACAGTCAGCTCTGGACGCTCAACCTCCCGAGCGGGGCCCGGCCCCCGGTGTCACAACGACTTCGACCAGTTGGCCAGGCAGGTGAAGTCCCGCTCCCGCAAGCCGTGTCGGGGTGCGATCCGCAGGAGGAGCGACGGCGCGTCATGGTGGGTCGTGACATGAGCCGTGTCCAGGTCCGTGATCATGTCGTCCACCCAGGCGAAGGGGCGGCCCGCCGCCCACTCCAGGAGCGGGCGGGTCTTCCAGTAGAGGCCGTCGGGGTCCTTGGCGAAGAGCTCGGGCCATTCGATGACCGGAAGGGCGCGCGGCAGGCCGATGGCCGGGGCGATCATCTCGTTCGCCTGGTGCATCCAGGTGGTCGCCCACACGAGTTCGAAGGGGAGGGCGGTGAGGCGGGCGCCGTGCCCCGGATGGAGCCGGACGCACAGGCCGCGGCGGTGGGCCCGGGAGCCCGGTGTCTGGCGCGCGAGCCAGTTCGCGGGGTGGAAGCGGTGGGCCGTGTAACCGCGCAGGCGGGCGAGCCGGGCGGCGTACGGGTTGAGGGGGCCATCCACGTCGATGAGGAGCAGCGGGCGATCCGTCATGGCACATTACTTCCCGTGGTGAAGGCCCCCAATGTCGGTGAAGCGCCCCAATGTCAGTGGCTCTGCATAGAGTTGACACGTGGTCGATGAGACGCGGAACAGCGTGAGCGGGCAGGCCAGAGTGGGGACGGTCGTCCAGGCCGGAAGCGTGGGGGAGGTCCACTTTCACGAGAGTGCCGATACAGGTCCTGAGATCATCGCGTTCCAGCTGCCGCCCGGCGCGGCGCACTTCGTCGACCGGGACGCCGAACAGGCCTCTGTGGCCAGGGCGGTTCAAGAACGCAGAGGAGCCGGCAGAGGCGCTGCGGAGCGTCCGCTCGTCGTAGCGGTCCACGGACTGCGCGGAGTTGGCAAGACGGCGCTGGGGGTGCGGCTCGCGCGGGGGCTGGCCGAGGAATTTCCTGATGCCCTGCGCTTCGTCGACCTCGACGACCACCGCCGGGACGGTGGCGTCGAGACGGCCGAGGTCCTGGGGGAGCTGCTCCGCTCGCTCGGAGTGCGGCCGGACTGGGTGGAGCCGGCGTACGCCGGGCGCCGTCGGCAGTACTGGGCCCGCACCCAGGGCAGACGCCTGGTCGTGGTGGTCGACAACGTCCGGTTCGGTGTTGAGCTGGAGCAGCTGATGCCCGCGTCGGCGGACTCCGTCGTGATCGCCATCGGCCAGAGCCGGCTGGACGACCTGAAGGGCGGCGCCGACCTGGAGATCCCGCTGGGCCCGCTCGGCGACGAGCACGCCGCGCAGCTGCTGCGCGCCATCGCCGACGATCCACGCTTCTCCACCGAACCCGCGGCGGCCGAGGCCCTGGCCCGGGCATGCGGCGGACTGCCCGCCGCGCTGGAGGTCGCGGGAGAGTGGCTGCGCAAGCACCGCAGGAGGACTCTGCTGCGGCTGGTCGCTCAGCTGACCGACGAGCTGACGGAGAGGGGCCTCCCCATGGTCGAAGCCGTCTGGGACGCGGCATACGGAGACCTCGGGCCGGATGCCGCCCGGCTGTACCGGCTGCTCGCGGTGCACCCCGGCCCGTATCTCGTACCGGAGGCTGTCACCGCACTGTTCGGCGAAGGCGCGGATGCCGCTGAGGACGCCCTGGAGGAGCTGGAGCGGGCCAGTCTGCTGCTGCCGGGGCGGGGCGGCCGTCCGGCGATGCACGATCTGCTCCGGGCCCATGCGGTGCGCTGTGCCCGGCGGGACGGCGGCGAATCCGAGGCCGCTGAGGCGCGCGGGCGGGTGATCCGCTGGTATCTGCGCCAGGCCCAGCGGGCGGACGCGCTGGCTGCCGGGCCGCGCATGAAGTTCGCCGACGCGACGCCCGCTGTCGAGGGGGCACCGGATGTGGAGTTCGGGTCGGACAAGCAGCATGCCCTGCGGTGGCTGGAGAGCGAGCACCTCGCACTGTACGGATGTGTCCGCGCGGCCTACGGGTACGGGATGGACACCGAGGCCTGGGCACTCTGCGAACCGTTGTGGACGCACTTTCTCGACCACGCGCACTACGGCGAGGTGACCGAGGCCTTCCGCACGGGCCGGGACGCCGCTCAGAGAGCGGGGCACATCGCCGCCCTGGTGCGGATGCGCTGCCAACTGGCCCGCCCGCTGTGGGAACAGGAGCGGTACGAGGAGGCGGAGACCGAGGTGGGGCTCGCGGTGGGCGGCGCCCGGCTGCTCGGTGGAGCCCCGGCGCACGACGAGCTGAAACTGTGGGCGTCCGCGCTGGAGTTCCGTGGCCGGGTCCGTTCCGAACAGGGGGACTGGGCGAGCGCCGTACCGGACTTCGAGGAGTCCCGGCAGATCCACACCCGGATCAACAACGCGTACGGGGTGCTGCTCCAGACCCACCTGCTGGGCCAGGCCGCCGCGGCCCTGGGTGAACAGGACCGGGCGGCAACGCTGTTGGCCCATGCCCACGAGATGGCCCGGGAGCAGCAGCGCGAACGGATGACCGCCAGGACCGGCTTCGAGCTGGGCCGGGTGCTGCACGGGCTCGCCCGCCGGGCGGAGGCCGCCGCGCTGTACACCGCCGCCCTGGACGCGGCCCGGGAGCGTGGCTCCGGGCGGGACGAGGTACGGATCCTGGAGGCGCTCGCCTCGCTGGCGGCGGACTGCGGTGACGAGGCGGTGTCCTCGGCGCACCGGGCGTCGGCCCGGGCGATCCGCGAACGGGAGGGCGGCCTTCCGGAGGGCGGCCTTCCGGAGGGCGGCCTTCCGGAGGGTGGTGCGGGCGGACCGTCCTGAGGGGGCTGCCCCTGCCCTGCCCAGGTGTGGCAGGGCAGGCCCTCCAGGACGGCCCGCTACGCCGGGGCTACAGCTCGAACGCCGCCTCGTCGTCGCCGGCGGGAGCCAGCTGCGTGCGGTACGTCCGGCCCGCCACCTCGCAGTGCAGGGTGACCGGAGTGCCGGGGTACGGATGTTCGGTGAGCCAGGCGTGCACACCGGAGAGAACCGCGGCCGGATCGGTCCGTACGACCGTTCCTCCGTCGGCGGATCCCTCGATGCGGACGGTGAGCAGCGGAGTCTGAGCCCTGCGGAGCAGCCAGCGGGAGTCGGAGAGTTCGACTGCTGCGGTACGGCGCCCCGGGTGGTCGGCGAGCGTACGCGCGGTCCAGCCGCCTGCCGTCCAGGTGACCGAGTGCGGCGCGGCCCGGTCCGGCCGGGTACGGCGGCGGAAGAGCAGCGCCGCGCTCTGGGACAGGGGGACGGCGGCGCGTTCCGGCTCGGCCGCGAGGTGATGCGCCGGGAGTTCGGTGGGGGCGGGACGGCGTTCGATACGGATCTCCGTACCGTGGACGTCCGTTTGCACGGCGAAGGCCGTCGGGGCACCCGGGGCAGGAGCGGGCGCCGGAAGGGGGCGAGCGCTGATCCCGGCCGTTGGGGGAGCGATGGCGAGCAGTGCGTAGAGCTCGGTACGCAGCCGGTCCAGTGCCCTGCCCTGTTCGGCGAAGGCCGGTGCGGCCAGGGCGCGGACTGCTTGCGGCGAGTGTGCTGCCAGCGCCGGTTCCAGGTCTGCTGCCGTGTCCAGGACGCCTACCCGGGAGAGGAGTTCGGCCATGGGCGTGCCGGGGATGAGCTCGCTGCCGCCGTCGCACGCCGCTGCCATCGGGATGCCAAGAGCCGCCGCGTACAGCGCCGTCGAGCCGTGGTCGGTGATGACGCCGTCGGCCGCCACGAGAACCGACGCCCACTCCTCGTACGGCCGTGGCAGGAGCAGCCCTGACGCGAGCGCGGGGGAGAGAGCCTGCCGCAGGTCGTACGCGCCTGTCCTGCTGTGCTCGTTCGGATGCACGATCAGTGCCAACTGGTAGGTGTCGCAGTCGAGATGGGCGGCCAGCTCGGCGGGCAGGTCCGGCCGCCGCTCCAGCAGGGACTCCGGTCCCCAGGTCGAGGTGAGGGCGATGAGTCTGCGCCCTCCGGTCCCCAGGGCGGCGCGGTAGGCGTCCCGGCAAGGCAGCGAGGCGAGCATACGGTCCAGTACGGGGTCTCCGACCACGGTCGCGCGGGCGGCGGCGGCCGGGCAGCAGGCTGCGAGCCGTGCGACCTGGCCGGGGTGGGCGAGCCCGTGCAGATCGGCAAGGGGCCGGCCGTCGCGCAGCAGCCAGGCTGGGTCGAGCCCGGAGGCCGAATCGGCGGAGCCTTCCCCGGCGAGCGACTTGTTGAAGCCCGCTCCGTGCGGGAGCAGGGCGAGCGGTCCGGTGAGCAGATCCAGATCGCCCTTGGGACTGGCGGCGACGATCACGTCGTACGGCTGACGCAGGGCCTCCGCCCAGGGGACGATGCGCGCACCCGCTGCCTCTATCGCGGCGAGTGCGTCGACCCCGAAGTCCGAGCCGGGGACCAGGGTGAACCGGCGGCGGCCGATCCGGTTGTCACCGGCGAAGACCGGCGCTATGTCGAGGAGCCGGTGCAGGGCGGTTGCCGAACGCGCCGCGAACAGGACCGACTTCTGAGAGTGGTCTCCCGATCCGTCCGCTGCCCGCTGCCCGCTGCCCGCTGCCCGCTGCCCGCTGCCCGCTGCCCGCTATTGGATTGTTCATCCTAGTCCGCGACGCACTGCCGGGTATGGCGTTTTTGCCATTCTCTGGTGTATGCGATGGCTTGGGCAGAGGCATGTCGGGATCCTACCGGGAGAGTGCCGCCGCCTTTCCTCTCCCCTGAGCTCCGGCAGCAATAATCCCTGGATCCTGGGGAGTTGTCGCTGATACGTTCCATCCGTGGCGAAACTCAATCAGATCATCGCAGTCGAAAAGGGAATCAAGTCAAAGTCCCACCAGGACCTCACCGCGGCCCAGCAGGGGCTGCAGAAGCCGGTCCTGCTGTCGGGAATTTCCCGCACCTACCAGCCGAAGGATGAGGAGGGCGAGCAGTTGCCGCCCGAGTCCACGCGGGTACAGGTGCAGGCCGAGGATGTGCTGCGGGACACCGCCGCCACCCTGACCAGGCTCTTTGATGTCACTGCCACCAAGGACTGGGCGAACTGCTCCGCCCGCGCCGATGTGAAGGTCGACGGACGCGTTCTGCTCACCGCTGTGCCGGTCTCGTATCTGCTTTTCCTGGAGAAACAGCTCACCGATCTCCATTCCTTCGCGCGGAAACTGCCGATTCTCGACGCATCCGAATTCTGGGTTCAGGACCCCTCGACCGACGCCTGGAAGACCGAGCCGGTGCGCACGGTCCGTACGAGGAAAGTGCCCCGCAACCACGTCAAGGCCGAGGCCACCGAAAACCATCCGGCGCAGGTCGAGGTGTATTACGAGGATGTGCCGGTCGGATACTGGACCACAGTGAAGTTCTCCGGTGCACTGCCTGCCCGCAGGGTCAATGAGCTGGTGGGCCGGATCGAGAAGCTGCAGCAGGCGGTGAAGTTCGCACGGGAGGACGCGAACAGCGCCGACGTCACCGACGAGCATGTGGGCGATGCGGTATTCGGCTACCTCTTCGGGGATGGACAGGGGTAGCGTCAAAGACTCCCCGGCCGCCTCAGTGCGGCCGGGGTGCGCGAGGAGCGCAAGCTGAAACTGAAGTTCGTCGTGATGCAGCGGCATGAGCCGCGTTCCATCTCAGACTCTCGCTCCAGACTCAGCATTCGCCGCTCATCGCCGGTCCGACCGGGCGCGGGCTTGGTCGTCGGTTGCCGGTTCGACCCCGGCCCGCCCCTCTCCCTGGGGCGGTAGCTCAATGGCAGAGCGCGACGACGTAACAGCTGACCTGTGCCCTCAAGGGGGCCGGCGTGTGCAGTGGGGCGGCATCATCAGGGCCCGGGGGTTGGACATACCTTCGGGCCCGCTCCATGCCAGCGCGCTGCCCCCTCTCCCTGCTCGTCTTCCTGTACTCCTCTTCCTGCTCCTCTTCCCCCTGCCCTTCGGTCTGGTTCCGATAGTCGATCATGAGCGAGTCCACCCCCGCCCGCACGTCCACCACTCCGCGGCGAACTTCTGCGCGAATTCCAGATCCATCCGGCCGATCGCAGAGGCCGGTTCGGTGATGATGAACGGGTGCGACTCGAAGCGATCTCCTGGGAACGGCTGACCGACGCTCTGGCCCGGAGCGCCGACGAACTGAAGGCCGCGGACGGCGGTCCCTGGCCCAAGATCGCGGTGGACGGTGCACCCGCCGCCCCCACCGAAGAGCTGGCGGCCGCTGTCGCCGAGGGGCTGCGGACCCGCGGCCGGTCCGTCCATGTGGTCAGTACGCAGGGCTTCCTGCGCCCGGCCTCACTGCGGTACGAGTACGGGAAGCGTGACCCCGACGCGTACTACAGCGGTTGGTTCGACACCGGCGCGCTCTGGCGCGAGGTCTTCGGCCCACTGGAGGCGGGCGGCAGCGGACGCGTGCTGCCCGACCTCTGGGACCCGGTGACCGACCGCGCCACACGCAGCCCGTATCAGCGGCTGCCGGACGGCGCGGTGCTCATCGTGCAGGGGCCGTTGCTGTTCGGACACTGGTTTCCCTTCGACTTGAGCGTCCATCTGCGGCTTTCGCCGGGTGCCCTCAGCCGCCGCACCGGTACGGACGAGCAGTGGATGCTGTCCGCCTTCCAGCGTTACGAGGAAGAGGTCGCCCCCGCGGAGACCGCTGACGTTGTCGTACGGGCGGACCACCCCGGCCATCTCGCCTGGAGCGGACCACCGGCCTGATCCGGAAAGCCTCACCGGGTACGGAAATCTCTGAACACGAGGTCCTGGCTACGGAGTCCCTGGCTACGGAGTTCCTGGACATGAAGGTCCCTGGACATGAAGGTCCCTGGACACGCAGGTCCCTAGACCAGGCGCTTTATCTCGCCCCGCACCCGGTAGAAGCCGCCCGACGAGGAGTGCAGGGCGTCCACCACATAGCGCGCACCCGGCTGCCGTATCCCCCGGGGGAACTGCACGTGCCAGGTCGGCTCATAGCCGTCCGACACCACCTGGACCCGCAGCCGGCCCCCGACCTGGACACACTCCACGACGATCCCGGCGCCCGGGGCAGGGAGTGCGCTCACCGTCGCCACGTCCGCCATCGGCGTGTAGGTGGGCAGCGCCGCGGCCTGCTTGACATCCACGGCGACCGGCAGACTTCCGCCCTGCGCCGCGGTGATCGCCGCCTCGCTCGCGTCGATGCAGGCCAGCGAGCCGTCGGTGGTGACGACATAGAGCTTCTCGTCGTGGTACTGCATGGAGAGCGCCGAACCGCCGCCCGTTCCCAGCTTCCACAGCCGGGTGCCGTCCGAGGCGAAGCAGTAGACGGACGAGGCCAGGTCACCCGCGAAGACATACTCACCGTCGGCGGATGTCGCACACGAGTACACGGCCGCGTCGCACTGGTACCGCGCTTCGTTCCGGCCGGTCGCCTTGGAGAGCCGCTCGACCACCTGACGGCCGGTGCCCGCGTACACCGAAGTCTCCTCCTGCCAGCCGAAGAGCACGCCGCCGAAGGTGTCCGTGTGCCACAACTCGCCGCTGCCGTCCGCCGCGTATGCCGTCACGCCGCGCGTGTGCCCGTGGTAGACCGCGTGGTCGTCGGCCCGCACCATCCAGGCGTTGTTGCCCCTGGAACGGCGCGACCACTGGAACTCGTCCTCGTGGTCGATGACCGTGAGACCGCCGTTGCGGTCCGACACGTTCAGCACGCCCTCGTGGATGTCCAGCCAGAAGATGTCCACGTCCTCCGCGATCTCGTAGGCGGCGAACGGCACCTTGGACGACAGGTCGTACACCTTGCCGTCGTCGCAGCCCGCGTAGATCCAGAAGTCGTCGGCGACCAGGCACTTGACCCCGTCGGGCAGCGAGAAGCGGGCCAGCACCTCGCCGTCGTGGCCCAGCGTGTACACATCGCCGCGCTGGTTGCCCACCCAGCAGTGGTCCTCGTCGATATGGATCCCGAACGCCGAGGTGCCGGTACGGAAGCGCCAGAGGACAGGCGCCGTGGCCCGGGCCGTCGAGGGGGCGGACGTCACCTGACGACGGGTCACCGCCCGTGCCGCCCGCTGCCCCTGCACCGCGGGCGCGTACCCCTTCCGGACCTTCTCGCCCACCTTCTTCGCCGCGGCGGCCTGTGCCTTGGCCGCGGTGGGGAAGGCCGAGACCTGGCGCTGGCCGTCCGCGCCGATCCGGCCGTACCGCACGGCCACCGTCGTCCCGCTCACGGTCACTTCGTAGAATTTGTGCGCTCCGGCGCCCTCCTGGGACAGCTCCAGATACGTCGTCTTTCCCGACCCGCCAGCAGCCACAGCACACCCCTCCCCCAAGGACCGGCCCTTCCGGCCGGTCCAACTGACTCCAAGCTAGAGGCCACCACTGACAATCGGCTTCGAGCAGGCCGAGGGCTTCACGGAGACCGGCCGGCACGATCCCGTGGACACCGGATTCTTCCCGCCCGTCCTGGTCGCTAAGGTTGCCCGCCATGACGACAAGTGATCAGACAGCCCCCTCCTTCGCCGTGCACATACCGGATGCCGAGCTGGAGCCCGAACCGCTCGACCCCGCGCAGATCGTGTCCGGAGACCCCGTGGTCACCGGGAAGGTCCTGTGGGAGTCCGCGGACGGCACGCAGCTGCGCGGTATCTGGCAGATCACGCCCGGAGTGGTGACCGACACCGAGGCCAACGAACTGTTCGTGGTCGTCAGCGGGCGGGCGACCGTCGAGGTCGAGGGCGGCGAGACCCTGCGGATCGGCCCCGGCGACGCGTGTGTGGTGCGGGAGGGCGACCGTACGACCTGGACGGTCCACGAGACGCTGCGCAAGGCGTACCACATCAGCCTCTGAGGCCCTGAAGTCTCTGGCCACGGCCCGCCGGCCCGCCGGCCGCCATGGCGCTCAGCGTGCCGGGGCCGCGCGGGCGGCAGACGAGGGTCACTCAGAACAGAGGATCGCTCAGAACGGGGAAACGCTCAGAACAGGGGCTGCGGCAGCACGCCCTCCAGTGCCAGGAGCTGCCGCTTCGTCTCCGTGCCGCCGCCGAATCCGCCCAGACCGCCATCGCTCTCCACCACCCGGTGGCAGGGCACCACGACAGGCAGTGGGTTCGACGCCATCGCGACGCCCACTGCCTGCGCGGCCCCCGGCCGGCCCACCCGGCGGGCGAGATCGCCGTACCCCACGACCGACCCGTACGGCACGCCGTCCGCCAGTTCACGCAGCACCTGGCGGTTGAACCCGGCGGCCAGCGTCCAGTCCAGCGGCAGGGTGAAGGTGCGCAGGTCACCGTCGAAGTAGGCAGCCAGCTGGCGTATCGGCTCGGCCAGCCGCGGCGATTCCGGCGCTTCGACCGGCGCGGCGGCGAACCGTGCGGTGAGCTGCTCCAGCGCCCTGCGGCGCACCGCGGGAACGGCATGGAACACGACGCTCACCAGCCCTTTGCTGCTCACGGCCAGCAGCAGCGGACCGATGCCGCTGCCCACCGTGGTCCACTCGATCTCCACCGCGACCCCGGCCTCGACGGCCTGCGCTCCGTTGTCCACGCCCCCACCGTACGGCGGCCCACCGACAGCGCGGCCGGACGGCGGACGGACCCCGGTTGTCAGTGGGTGGTCGTACGGTGGTTGCATGCGGCCCGTTTCCAAGATCGAACGCACGGTGGCGCCTTTCGAGGTCGTCAGTCCCTACCAGCCCAGCGGTGACCAGCCGACGGCCATCGCTGACCTCGAAAAGCGTATCCGTGCAGGTGAGAAGGATGTCGTCCTGCTCGGTGCGACCGGCACAGGCAAGTCGGCGACCACCGCCTGGATGATCGAGAAGCTTCAGCGCCCCACGCTTGTGATGGCGCCGAACAAGACGCTCGCCGCCCAGCTGGCGAACGAGTTCCGCGAGCTGCTCCCGAACAACGCCGTCGAGTACTTCGTCTCGTACTACGACTACTACCAGCCCGAGGCATACGTACCGCAGTCCGATACGTACATCGAGAAGGACTCCTCGATCAACGAGGAGGTCGAGCGCCTGCGCCACTCCGCGACGAACTCGCTGCTGACCCGCCGCGACGTGGTCGTGGTCGCCTCGGTCTCCTGCATCTACGGCCTTGGCACGCCGCAGGAGTACGTGGACCGGATGGTGTCCCTCAAGGTCGGCGAGGAGCTGGACCGGGACGAGCTGCTGCGCCGGTTCGTCGACATTCAGTACACGCGCAATGACGTGGCGTTCACCCGTGGCACCTTCCGGGTGCGTGGCGACACCATCGAGATCTTCCCGGTGTACGAGGAGCTCGCCGTACGGATCGAGATGTTCGGCGACGAGATCGAGGCGCTCTCGACGCTGCACCCGCTCACCGGCGAGATCATCAGCGAGGACGAGTCCCTCTACATCTTCCCGGCGACCCACTACGTGGCGGGCCCGGAGCGCATGGAGAAGGCGGTCAACGGCATCGAGAAGGAGCTGGAGGAGCGGCTCGCGGAGCTGGACAAGCAGGGCAAGATGCTGGAGTCCCAGCGGCTGCGCATGCGCACCACCTACGACCTGGAGATGCTGCGCCAGATCGGCAGCTGCTCGGGTGTGGAAAACTACTCGATGCACTTCGACGGCCGCGACCCCGGCACGGCGCCCAACACCCTCATCGACTACTTCCCGGAGGACTTCCTCCTCGTCCTGGACGAGTCGCATGTCACGGTTCCGCAGATCGGCGCGATGTACGAGGGCGACGCCTCCCGCAAGCGCACCCTGGTCGACCACGGCTTCCGGCTGCCGTCCGCCCTGGACAACAGGCCGCTGAAGTGGGAGGAGTTCCAGAAGCGCATCGGGCAGACCGTCTACCTCTCCGCCACACCGGGGAAGTACGAACTCTCCCGGGGCGACGGCTTCGTGGAGCAGATCATCCGCCCCACCGGGCTCGTCGACCCCGAGGTCGTCGTCAAGCCCACCGAGGGCCAGATCGACGACCTGGTTCACGAGATCCGTACGCGTACGGAGAAGGACGAGCGGGTCCTGGTCACCACGCTCACCAAGAAGATGGCCGAGGACCTGACCGACTACTTCCTCAACCTGGGCATCCAGGTGCGCTATCTGCACAGTGACGTGGACACGCTGCGGCGTATCGAGCTGCTGCGCGAGCTGCGGGCCGGGGAGTACGACGTGCTGGTCGGCATCAACCTGCTGCGTGAGGGGCTCGACCTCCCCGAGGTGTCGCTGGTCGCCATCCTCGACGCCGACAAGGAAGGCTTCCTCCGGTCGGGCACGTCGCTGATCCAGACGATCGGCCGTGCGGCGCGCAACGTCTCCGGGCAGGTCCATATGTACGCGGACCGGATCACCCCGGCGATGGAGAAGGCCATCGAGGAGACCAACCGCCGTCGCGAGAAGCAGGTCGCTTACAACAAGGAACGCGGGCTCGACCCGCAGCCGCTGCGCAAGAAGATCAACGACATCGTCGCGACGATCGCGCGCGAGGAGGTCGACACCGAGCAACTGCTCGGCACGGGCTACCGCAAGGCGAAGGACGGGAAGCAGCCGCAGGCCCCGGTGCCCGCACTGGGCGGCGCGGCCGCGAAGGGCGGCAAGAGCGCGAAGGGGGCGAGGAAGGTCCCAACCGACCGCCCCGCCGAGGAACTGGCCGGAATCATCGAGGAGATGACCGAGCGGATGCGCGCCGCCGCCGCGGACCTGCAGTTCGAGGTGGCCGCCCGGCTCCGTGACGAAGTCGGTGAGCTGAAGAAGGAGTTGCGCCAGATGAAGGAGGGCGGGCTGGCCTGACCCTGCTGCAGGAGTGGCTGTTGTGAGAGGGCTGCTGCCAGAACGCCTGTCACAAGAACGACTGTTGCAAGAACGACACAAAAGCGCCCCGGCCCTCCTGCGGTGTCCGCGTGACTGCGTAGGGTGCGGGGAAACGTGGGGAAACAGGAAGAAGGGACAGCGCGTGACGGCCAATTTTGCCAAGGGCCCTGGCGTCAATCTGACCAAGGGGCAGGCCATCAGCCTGCAGAAGAACGACGGGGGCACCCTGACGGCGGTGCGGATGGGACTCGGCTGGCAGGCGGCGCCGCGCCGTGGGCTGTTCGGTTCCCGCACCCGGGAGATCGACCTCGACGCATCGGCGGTGCTGTTCGCCGACAAGCAGCCCGTGGACGTGGTGTTCTTCCGCCACCTCGTCAGCGACGACGGCTCGGTGAAGCACACCGGTGACAACCTGGTCGGCGGCGCGGGCCAGGGCGGCGACGACGAGGCGATCCTCGTCGACCTCGCCCGGGTCCCCGTCCACATCGACCAGATCGTCTTCACGGTGAACTCGTTCACAGGTCAGACGTTCCAGGAGGTGCAGAACGCCTTCTGCCGCATCGTCGACGAGACCAACGGTGAAGAGCTCGCCCGCTACACGCTCGACGGCGGCGGCCAGTTCACGGCGCAGATCATGGCGAAGGTGCACCGCTCGGGCGGTGGCTGGCAGATGACGGCCATCGGCAACCCTGCCAACGGCCGCACGTTCCAGGACCTGATGCCGGCGATCCTGCCGCACCTGTAGTCACCACAACCCGGCTGGGCACCACCATCCGGCGCCCCCGACGAGTGCGCGAGCAGTTCCCGGCGGCACAAGGCTGCCGGGAACTGGCTGTTCCGGCCGACGGAACCGCGAACCGACGACCAAGTGCAACGCGACGAGGGGACATGCGCGATGACGGCCGAGCTGGTCAGGGGGCAGAACCACCCCCTGCCCGTGGCCCGACTGGAAATCCGGGTGTCGGCCGGGAAGCCGGTCCTGGCCGGTGCGACGCTCAGCGACGAGCGGGGGCGGGTCCGCGGCGCGGAGTGGGTCGCTCATCCCGGATCCCCGCAGCTGCCCGGCCTCGAAGTGTCCCGGCAGGCGGCGGCGGACCACCGGCTCGCGGTCGACCTGGAGGCACTGCCGGAGGCCGTGCACCGGTTGAGTGTCCTGCTGGCTCTGCCCATCGGCACCGGCGGGCCCAGCTCGTTCGCCTCCGTCGCCGCACCCTTCACCGCTGTCACCGGGCCGGCCGGTGCGGAGGTCGTCAGTTACACCATCACCGGGCTGGCTGCCGAGTCCGCAGTCGTCGCCCTGGAGCTGTACCGCAGACAGGGGGCCTGGAAGGTCCGTGCCGTCGGCCAGGGGTACGCCGGTGGCCTCGCCGACCTGCTCGGTGACCAGGGGCTGCAGGGCGCCCGGGACCTCGCGGACGAGATCCAGGCTGCAGTCGTCGGCGGCGCGGCCCGCTCGGTGGCGCCGGCCCCACCGCGTACCGCACCGGGCGCCCGGGTCCGTCCCGGCCCGGGCGGCGGCGGCCCGCACGACGACGGGGCCGCAGCGCACGTGCCGCCGTCTTCGCGGCCCGTGCCGGACGGCGGACCGAGCGGTTCCGGCGCCGGCGGGCGCCCCGAGGGCGGCCCGGTCGACTACACGCATCCGCGCCGGCAGCGCACCGCGCCTCCGACGCCGTCCCCGGCTGTGCCCGGCCCCCGGCCCGGCGAGCAGCCCCGGCCCGTCGCGGGCGACGCCACCGGCTGGTCCATGGAGGAGCGCCTGTACAACCAGGTCTGGGGCATGTTCGAGGATCTGGCCCGCACGGCAGCCGCGTACCGCAGCGCTGCCGATTTCGCCGACTCGCGTCTGGAACGCGAGATCGACAGTGCGCTCTCCGACCCGCGCAGCCGTACCGGCTCCGCGGGCACCGAAGCCCGGCGGCAGGCGCAGGAGAAACGGGACGGGCTGGTGGCTCAGGCGCGGGAGGTGCTCGACCGGGACCTCGGCCGGCTCATCGCCGAGTCCGAGGTGGTCGAGCCCGCTCTGGCCCCGGCCTTCGCCCGCTGGGACCACCCGGTCTGGCACGGCTACCGCGTTCCGGCGGAGGCCCCGCTGGCACTCCGCGTCGGTGATCTGCACCTTCCGGTCCGTCCCGAGCTGCGCATCCCGATGCTGGTGCGGCTGCCGCTCGAACGTGGCTTCTGGGTCGACAGCGGCCGTCCCGGGTCCGGGGCCGGGCTGGATTCCGCCGCGTTGCGCACCCGCGCCGTGGACACCGCCGTCGCCCATGCCGCCCGCCTGCTCGCCGTCCACCCGGCGGGGGAGTTCACCGTGCAGGTGATCGATCCGGCGGGATCGGGTGCGGGACCGCTGGCTCCGCTGACCGCCTCCGGAGTGCTCGACGCGCCACCGGCGACCGGCGTGCAAGGGGTGGCTGCCGTACTGGCACGGCTGGTGCGGCGGGTGGATCTCGTGCAGATGGCGGTGCGCGGAGGTGCGGCCGACTCCCTCCCGCCGGATCTGGACACGGCCGAACAGCTGCTGATCGTCAACGACTTCCCGCACGGTTTCGACGACCGTGCCCTCACACACCTGCGCTACCTGGCCGACGAGGGGCCCGCCGTCGGTGTCCATCTGCTGATGGTCGCCGACCGGGAGGACGCGCGGGAGTACGGTCCGGTGCTCGACCCGCTGTGGCGTTCGCTTCTGCGCATCACTCCCGTCCCGGACGACCACCTCGCCGACCCCTGGGTCGGCCATGCCTGGACGTACGAGCCGTCGCTGCCGCCACCGGGCAGCGACGTGCTGCGGAATGTGCTGGCTCAGGTCGCCGCAGCCCGCCGGGCCTGACCCTGCCCGTTTCCGTAGCCCTCCCAGCTCTTCCGGACCGCCGACGTCTCCGTACGTCGCTGCGCCCTTGACCTGCGGTCTTGGATTATTCTTTGCCAAGTCCTTTACCTTTTCTTGGTGTTCCCTGTACTGTTCTCAGCACGGAGGGGAGTACTCCCCAAGTGCGGCGCACCCGTCAGTACGGACCTGTCAGGGTCCCGGGGCGCCGGCCCGAGGAGCCGGTCCGTCCGGCGCGGGTGGAAGAGACCTCCGGCAGCGACGACGCTGATCAAGTAGCCGTAGCAATCGCCGGAGGAGTGATGGACGTTTCACTGACCCTGTGGGCCCTGACCATTCTTGGCCTGGGCGCCCTGATCGCGGTCGACTTCGTGATCGGACGCAAGCCGCATGACGTATCGGTCAAGGAGGCCGGTGTCTGGACCGTCGTCTGGATCGCCTTGGCCGCGCTCTTCGGTCTCGGACTGCTGCTCTTCGGCGGTGGTCAGGCGTCCGGCGAGTTCTTCGCGGGCTTCATCACCGAGAAGTCGCTGAGCGTCGACAACCTCTTCGTCTTCATCCTGATCATGGCGAAGTTCTCGGTGCCGTCCCACCTGCAGCAGCGGGTGCTGCTGTTCGGCGTCCTGATAGCCCTGGTGCTGCGTGCAGTCTTCATCGCGGCGGGCGCGGCGATCATCGCCGGCTTCTCGTGGGTCTTCTTCCTCTTCGGCGCGTTCCTGATCTACACCGCCTGGAAGCTCATCAAGGAAGCGCGTTCAGGCGACGAGGAAGAGGAGTTCGAGGAGAACCGCCTCCTCAAGTCGGTCGAGCGGCGTCTCGGCGTGGCCGACCGCTACCACGGCACCAAGCTCTTCATCCAGCGGAACGGCAAGCGGATCATGACGCCGCTGATGGTCGTGATGCTCGCCATCGGCACCACCGACGTGCTGTTCGCGATGGACTCGATCCCCGCGATCTTCGGCCTCACCAAGGACCCGTACATCGTCTTCACGGCCAACGCCTTCGCCCTCATGGGGCTGCGCCAGCTGTACTTCCTCATAGGCGGCCTGCTGAAGAAGCTGGTGCACCTCAGCTACGGGCTGTCGGTCATCCTCGGCTTCATCGGCGTCAAGCTGCTGCTGCACGCGCTGCACGAGTCCGGGGTGCCCGTCCCGGAGATCTCCATCCCCGTCTCGCTGGCGGTCATCTGCGGCGTGCTGATCGTCACCACGGTCACCAGCCTCCTCGCCAATAGGAAGCAGGAGGCCGCGGAGGCAGCCGGGGCGTCCAGCAAGGACAGTGTCGACGCCTGACGGCCCGGCCGGCCCAGGGGGGGGAGGTGTACGGGGACGGGCGCGGCTCACCAGCCGCGGGCGCGCCACTCCGCGAGGTGCGGGCGCTCGTCGCCCAGCGTGGTGTCGTGACCGTGCCCCGGGTAGACCCAGCTCTCGTCGGAGAGCCGGTCGAAGAGCTTCTCCTCGACGCCGTCGAGCAGGCTCGTGAACGCCTTCGGGTCGCCGAAGGTGTTTCCGACCCCGCCGGGGAAGAGGCAGTCGCCGGTGAAGACATGCGGGTGGCCGTGCGGGTCGTCGTAGATGAGCACGATCGAGCCCGGGGTGTGGCCGATCAGCCGGCGGGCGTTCAGCTCGACCCGGCCCACCCGGATCGTGTCACCGTCCTCCACGGGGACGTCGGTGGCGACCGGGATGCCCCCGACGTCGTACCGCCCCGCGTAGGTGCGGGCACCCGTGGCGTCCACCACGTCCTGCAGGGACTGCCAGTGGTCGCCGTGGCGGTGCGTGGTGACCACGGAGGCGATGGAGTCGTCACCGATCAGCTGCAGCAGCGTCGCGGTGTCGTTGGCCGCGTCGATCAGCAGCTGCTCCCCGGACTCCCGGCAGCGCAGCAGATACGCGTTGTTGTTCATCGGACCCACCGCGACCTTGGAGATCATCAGAGCTGTCAGCTCGTGTACGTCCGCCGCGCCGCCGACCTTCACCACTCCGCTGTACGTCATGCTGCCGAGTCTAGATCGGCAGTCCGGCCCCAGGGCCCGGGGGCGTTCGGCACGAAGCGGGGGGAAGCGAAGTACTGGAGGAAGTACTAGAGCGACGGCAGGGCCGGCAGTGCGCCGCCGCCGGGGACCGTCAGCCCCTTGCCGTCGCCGCGGCCCGACAGCCAGCCCAGCAGCGCCGTGGCGGGTCCGCTGACACCGGCCACCGCGGGATCGCCGGAAAAGCGGTCCCGCAGGAAGTCGGTCTCCCGCTCGGTGAACTCCGCGGGAAGATCCTCCAGCTCGTAGCCGATGCCGAGATCGACGTGGTGCAGCTCGATCTCGGCCCAGCGCCGGAAGGGGACGCGGGCGGCCGTGTCCGTGACTCCGTTGCGGAGGGTCACGGTGCGGGACCAGTCCGCGGGAAGTGCCGTGCGCTCACGGAACCGGGCCGCGCTCTCGCGCAGATCGGTCAGCTGTACGTCGAGCGGGCGGTGCGCGTCGCGCTCGATGTCGGCGTCGCGGGCCTCTGCGGAGGCGTACATCGGCAGTCCGGTGAGAACATTTCCGATCGCGTCGGCGTTACGTGAGAGATGGGCGAGTACATGGCCTCGGGACCAGCCGGGGAGCCGTGACGGTTCCGCGGCGGCGGCGTTGTCCAGTCCGGCAACCGCGGCCAGGAGCCGTTCGGTCGCCTCGTCCACGGATTCCAGGTCGCGCGCGTGATCGATCATGCAGCTGACGATAGGCCCCTCCACTCCTTCGGGTGAAGCTGTTTACCGATGGCCGTAATTCGAATGCACGTGCTATAGGCTCGTGAGAGACATCCAACAAGCCATCTTCAGACATCGCTGAGGCGCCCCCCATACCCTGGGGAGGGGGCTCCGCCCCTGCTTCTTCTCTCAGAAAGGTGCGGACCGGCGTGGCCGACCGTCTCATCGTTCGTGGCGCTCGCGAGCACAACCTCAAAAACGTCTCGATCGACCTCCCGCGTGACTCCCTGATCGTCTTCACCGGGCTCTCCGGATCGGGTAAGTCCTCCCTCGCGTTCGACACGATCTTCGCCGAGGGGCAGCGTCGCTATGTCGAGTCGCTCTCCTCGTACGCCCGGCAGTTCCTCGGGCAGATGGACAAGCCCGATGTGGACTTCATCGAGGGTCTGTCCCCCGCTGTCTCCATCGACCAGAAGTCGACCTCGCGCAACCCGCGCTCGACGGTCGGCACCATCACCGAGGTCTACGACTACCTGCGGCTGCTCTTCGCGCGCATCGGCAAGCCGCACTGCCCCCAGTGCGGCCGGCCCATCTCGCGCCAGTCCCCGCAGGCCATCGTCGACAAGGTCCTCGAACTGCCGGAGGGCAGCCGCTTCCAGGTGCTCTCGCCGCTCGTGCGGGAGCGCAAGGGCGAATTCGTCGACCTCTTCTCCGACCTCCAGACCAAGGGGTACAGCCGGGCCCGGGTGGACGGCGAGACGATCCAGCTCTCCGAGCCGCCCAAGCTGAAGAAGCAGGAGAAGCACACCATCGAGGTGGTCATCGACCGCCTCACGGTGAAGGACAGCGCCAAACGCCGCCTCACCGACTCGGTGGAGACCGCGCTCGGGCTGGCCGGCGGCATGGTCATCCTGGACTTCGTCGATCTGCCCGCCGACGACCCCGAGCGTGAGCGGATGTACTCCGAGCACCTCTACTGCGCGTACGACGACCTGTCCTTCGAGGAGCTGGAGCCGCGCTCCTTCTCGTTCAACTCGCCCTTCGGTGCCTGCCCCGACTGCACCGGTATCGGGACGCGGATGGAGGTCGACCCCGAGCTGCTCGTCCCGGACGAGGACAAGTCCCTCGACGAGGGTGCGATCTCTCCGTGGTCGCACGGCCACACCAAGGAGTACTTCGCCCGGCTGGTCGGCGCCCTCTCCGAAGAGCTCGGATTCCGGACGGACATCCCCTGGGCCGGGCTGCCGCAGCGCGCCAAGAAGGCCCTGCTGCACGGCCACAAGACCCAGATCGAGGTCCGCTACCGCAACAGGTACGGGCGGGAGCGCGCCTACACCACCTCCTTCGAGGGCGTGGTGCCCTTCGTCAAGCGGCGGCACTCGGAGGCCGAGAGCGACTCCAGCAGGGAGCGCTTCGAGGGTTATATGCGCGAGGTGCCCTGCCCGACCTGTGAGGGCACCCGGCTGAAGCCGATCGTCCTCGCGGTCACCGTGATGGAGAAGTCCATCGCCGAGGTCGCCGCGATGTCGATCAGCGAGTGCGCGGACTTCCTGGGCCGGCTCAAGCTCAACGCCCGCGACAAGAAGATCGCCGAGCGGGTGCTCAAGGAAGTCAACGAACGGCTGAAGTTCCTGGTCGACGTCGGTCTCGACTACCTCTCGCTCAACCGCGCGGCGGGCACGCTCTCCGGCGGCGAGGCGCAGCGCATCAGGCTCGCCACGCAGATCGGTTCCGGTCTGGTCGGTGTGCTGTACGTGCTGGACGAGCCGTCCATCGGCCTGCACCAGCGCGACAACCACCGCCTCATCGAGACGCTCATCCGGCTGCGCGACATGGGCAACACCCTGATCGTCGTCGAACACGACGAGGACACCATCAAGGTCGCCGACTGGGTCGTGGACATCGGCCCCGGCGCGGGTGAGCACGGCGGCAAGGTCGTGCACTCCGGGTCGCTGAAGGACCTGCTCACCAACAAGGATTCCCTGACAGGCCAGTACCTGGTGGGCAAGAAGGCCATCCCGATCCCGGAGCTGCGCAGGCCCGTGGACCCGGGGAGGCGGCTGACGGTGCACGGCGCCCGGGAGAACAACCTCCAGGACATCGACGTGCCCTTCCCGCTGGGGGTGCTGACCGCGGTCACCGGTGTCTCCGGATCCGGCAAGTCGACGCTGGTCAACGACATTCTCTACACGCATCTGGCGCGCGAGCTCAACGGCGCGCGTACGGTGCCCGGCCGGCACACCCGGGTCGACGGCGACGACCTGGTCGACAAGGTCGTGCACGTCGACCAGTCGCCCATCGGCCGCACTCCCCGGTCCAACCCGGCGACGTACACCGGGGTCTTCGACCATGTGCGCAGGCTCTTCGCCGAGACGATGGAGGCCAAGGTCCGGGGCTATCTGCCGGGGCGCTTCTCCTTCAACGTCAAGGGCGGCCGCTGCGAGAACTGCTCGGGCGACGGCACGATCAAGATCGAGATGAACTTCCTGCCGGATGTGTACGTCCCGTGCGAGGTCTGCCACGGCGCGCGCTACAACCGGGAGACCCTTGAGGTCCACTACAAGGGCAAGTCCATCGCCGAGGTCCTGGACATGCCGATCGAGGAGGGCCTGGACTTCTTCGAGGCCGTCCCGACCATCGCGCGCCATCTGCGCACGCTCAACGAGGTGGGCCTCGGCTACGTCAGGCTCGGGCAGTCCGCGCCGACGCTGTCGGGCGGTGAGGCGCAGCGGGTGAAGCTGGCGAGCGAGCTCCAGAAGCGCTCCACCGGCCGCACCGTCTATGTCCTGGACGAGCCGACGACGGGTCTCCACTTCGAGGACATCAGCAAGCTGATCAACGTGCTGTCGGGCCTGGTCGACAAGGGCAACACGGTGATCGTCATCGAGCACAACCTGGATGTCGTCAAGACCGCGGACTGGGTCATCGACATGGGGCCCGAAGGCGGCAACGGCGGCGGCCTGGTCATCGCCGAGGGCACTCCGGAGCAGGTCGCAGGGGTCCCGGCCAGCCACACCGGGAAGTTCCTCCGGGACATCCTGGACGCCGACCGGATCAGCGACGCGACTCCGGTCAGCAAGGCGCCGGCGAAGAAGGCCGCAGTGAAGAAGACAGCGGCCAAGAAGATGCCAGCGGAGAAGGCAGCGCCGAAGAAGGCAACCGCGAAGAAGGCAACTGCGAAGAAGGCGACGCGTACCCGCCGCGCTTCCTGACCGGGCTTCCGAGCTGTGCGCCACGGCCCCGCCACCGCCTGTGACTCCGGCGGTGACGGGGCCGTGGTGCGCTGACGGACCGGGGGCGTGGCGCCCCGACTTCGTCCGCGCGTTCCACCGGGGCCCGGGGGGTGAGTGAACGGGAACTCCGGCAGGCCCCGAAGCGAGCCCCTAAGCCAGCTCCCGCGCGTACGGCGGCTGGGCCCCCGTACGTGAGCAGGTCACCGCGGCCGCCCGCGCCGCGAAGCCCAGCACCTGGGCCCAGTCGTCGCCGGACAGCGCGCCCGTCGCCGCCCCCGACAGCGCGTCCCGCTCCGCGAGGCCGTGCAGCAGCGCCGCGTTGACCGTGTCACCCGCGCCGATCGTGTCCACCACGTCGACCGCCGCGCCGGGGACCGCGTACTCGCCGCCCGCCCTGGTCCGTACGGTCAGGCCGTCGCCGCCGTGTGTCACCACCACCGCCTGCGGCCCCGCGGCCAGCCACTCCTCCGGGGTGCCGCCGAGCCACCGGGCGTCCTCCTCCGACAGCTTCAGGAGGGTGACATCGGGCAGCCAGCCCCGGAACCGCTTCCGGTAGGCGTCCGCGTCCGGGATCAGCCCCGCCCTGATGTTCGGGTCGAGCAGGGTGAACACCCCGCGCGCCGATTCCCGCCGCAGCAGCGCCTCGTACGCACTCGCACCCGGTTCGAGGACCAGCGAACAGGTACCCAGCGACAACGCCCGCACCTCGGAAGGCAGTTGCTCCGGGAGTTCGAAGAGCCGGTCCGCGCTGCCCTCGGCGTAGAAGCCGTATCCGGCGGAACCGTCGTCGCTCAGCGCCGCCACCGCGAGCGTCGTCGGCTCCGGGCCGCGCTGCACCAGGGAGAGGTCCACCCCGGCCGCCCGCAGCCCGCCGAGCAGCGCCTCGCCGAAGCCGTCGGTGGACACCCGCGAGCAGAAGCCCACCCGGGCCCCGAGCCGCCCCAGGGCGACAGCCGTGTTGTACGGCCCGCCGCCCAGTCGCGGCAGCAGTGCGGGCAGCGGTTCACCGGGCGCGGCGGCGTTCTGCGGCACCAGGTCGATCAGGGACTCTCCGGCGACGGTGATCACAGATCCCGAACGTAGCCGAAGTTCCCGGGCCCGTAAACGCTGCAAACACCCCCTGCGATGGCGGAGATCTCCACCGGTATGGTCGGTTCCGTCGCTGATGCCTGTTGAACAGTGGAGCCTCCCATGACCGGTCTGCCCCCCGCCCGTCGTTCCGTCCTCATGGGAGCCGCCCTGGCGGGTGCGGCGGGGCTCGGGCTCACCGCCTGTTCCGGCGGGGGCGGTGGCACCTCGTCGGGGCCGGACAAGCCCGTCGACCTCGGCGCGGCGGACGCCGTACCGGTCGGCGGGGTCAAGTACTACCGGGACCAGTTCCTGATCGTGAGCCGGCCGAGCGCCGACGAGTACAAGGCGCTCTGGTCGCGGTGTACCCACCAGAACTGCCCCCTGCAGAAGATCGAGGGCAAGGTCGGCATCTGCCCCTGCCACGGCAGCCGCTTCGACGTCACCAGCGGCAAGGTGCTGCAGGGCCCCGCCGGCCGCCCGCTCGCGGACGTGCCGGTCAAGGTGGTGGGCGGGAAGCTGATCGCGGGCCCCGACAAGAAGGCCTGACGCCGCCCGCGGCGACTCCGCGCTGTCAGTCACCGCCAGTAGGGTGGGAGACATGGCAGACCCCTCCAGTTACCGCCCCAAGCCGGGACAGATCCCCGACTCCCCGGGGGTCTACAAATTCCGCGACGAGCACCACCGGGTGATCTACGTCGGGAAGGCGAAGAGCCTGCGCCCACGCCTGTCCTCGTACTTCCAGGACCTGGCCAATCTCCACCCGCGCACCCGCACGATGGTCACCACCGCCGCCTCCGTGGAGTGGACGGTGGTCTCCACCGAGGTCGAGGCGCTTCAGCTCGAATACTCCTGGATCAAGGAATTCGACCCCCGTTTCAACGTCAAGTACCGCGACGACAAGAGCTATCCGTCCCTCGCGGTGACGATGAACGAGGAGTTCCCCCGGGTGCAGGTGATGCGCGGTCCCAAGAAGAAGGGCGTGCGCTACTTCGGCCCCTACGGCCACGCCTGGGCCATCCGCGAGACCGTCGACCTGATGCTCCGCGTCTTCCCCGTACGCACCTGCTCCGCCGGGGTGTTCAAACGCTCCGCGCAGATCGGCCGCCCCTGCCTTCTCGGCTACATCGGCAAGTGCTCGGCGCCCTGCGTCGGCCGCGTCACCCCCGAGGAGCACCGCGAACTCGCCGAGGAGTTCTGCGACTTCATGGCCGGCCGTACCGGCACGTACATACGCCGTATCGAGCAGGAGATGCGGGACGCGGCCGAGGAGATGGAGTACGAGAAGGCGGCCAGGCTCCGCGACGACATAGAGGCGCTCAAGCGCGCCCTGGAGAAGAACGCGGTCGTGTTCAACGACGACACGGACGCCGACCTGATCGCGGTCGCCGAGGACGAGCTGGAGGCCGCCGTCCAGATCTTCCACGTCCGGGGCGGCCGGGTCCGCGGCCAGCGCGGCTGGGTGACCGACAAGGTCGAGGCCGTGGAGACCTCCGGCCTCGTCGGGCACGCGCTCCAGCAGCTGTACGGCGAGGAGAAGGGCGAGGGCGTGCCCAAGGAGGTGCTGGTACCGGCCCTCCCGGAGCAGCCCGACGCCGTCACCCAGTGGCTCGCGCACCGCCGCGGTTCGCATGTCTCGCTGCGTATCCCGCAGCGCGGCGACAAGAAGGACCTGATGGAGACCGTCCAGCGCAATGCCCAGCAGGCGCTGGTGCTGCACAAGACGAAGCGCGCCTCGGACCTCACCACCCGCTCCCGGGCCCTGGAGGAGATCGCCGCCGCGCTCGGTCTCGACAGCGCGCCGCTGCGGATCGAGTGCTACGACATCTCGCACCTCCAGGGCGACGACGTGGTGGCGTCGATGGTGGTCTTCGAGGACGGACTGGTCCGCAAGGGGGAGTACCGCCGCTTCCAGATCAAGGGGTTCGAGGGCCAGGACGACGTCCGGTCCATGCACGAGGTGATCACCCGGCGCTTCCGGCGGTACCTCCAGGAGAAGGAGCGGACGGGGGAGTGGACCGAGGAGCAGGCCGCCGGGGCCGTCGAGGAGGACGGCCGTCCCAAGCGGTTCGCGTACCCGCCCCAGCTGGTGGTGGTCGACGGCGGCCAGCCCCAGGTGGCGGCCGCGAAGCGCGCGCTCGACGAGCTGGGTATCGACGACGTCGCGGTCTGCGGTCTCGCCAAGCGGCTTGAGGAGGTCTGGCTGCCCGATGACGACGACCCGGTGGTCCTGCCCCGGTCCAGCGAGGGGCTCTACCTCCTCCAGCGGGTGCGTGACGAAGCCCACCGCTTCGCCATCACCTACCAGCGCGCCAAGCGGGCCAAGCGCTTCAAGGCGGGGCCGCTCGATTCCGTCGCCGGCCTGGGCGAAACCAGGAAACAGGCCCTGCTCAAGCACTTCGGCTCCGTCAAGAAGCTGAAACAGGCCACAATCGACCAGATCTGCGAAGTGCCCGGGATAGGCCGCAGGACGGCCGAGTCGGTGGCGGCGGCGCTCGCACAGGCGGCCCCGGCCGCCCCTGCCGTGAACACGGCAACAGGAGAGATCATTGAAGACGACGGGGAAGACGACGGGGGCGACACACATGAGTGACGAGCAGGAACGGGACGGAGCAGACGTGAGTACGGGCAGTGCGGGCACGGGCACACCGGCCGAGACCACGGAAGCAGCCATTCCGGAGCTGGTGATCATCTCCGGGATGTCCGGCGCCGGACGCTCCACCGCGGCGAAGTGCCTGGAGGACCTGGGCTGGTTCGTCGTCGACAACCTCCCGCCCGCGCTGATCCCCACCATGGTGGAGCTCGGCGCCCGCTCACAGGGCAATGTGGCCCGTATCGCCGTGGTCGTCGACGTACGCGGCCGCCGGTTCTTCGACAACCTGCGCCAGTCCCTCGCGGACCTGGCCGCCAAGCAGGTCACCCGGCGGATCGTCTTCCTGGAGTCGTCCGACGACGCGCTGGTGCGCCGGTTCGAATCGGTCCGCAGACCGCACCCGCTCCAGGGGGACGGCCGGATCACCGACGGCATCGCCGCCGAGCGCGACCTGCTGCGCGAGCTGCGCGGCGACGCCGACCTGGTGATCGACACCTCCAGCCTCAACGTGCACGAACTGCGGGCCAAGATGGACGCCCAGTTCGCCGGCGACGAGGAGCCCGAACTGCGGGCGACCGTGATGTCCTTCGGCTACAAGTACGGGCTCCCGGTCGACGCGGACCTCGTCGTCGACTGCCGGTTCCTGCCCAACCCGCACTGGGTCCCCGAGCTGCGCCCCTTCACCGGCCTCAACGAGGAGGTGTCCGCGTATGTCTTCAACCAGCCGGGCGCCAAGGAGTTCCTCAACCAGTACAGCGAGCTGCTCCAGATCATCGCCACCGGCTACCGGCGCGAGGGCAAGCGGTACGTGACCATCGCCGTCGGCTGTACCGGCGGCAAGCACCGCTCGGTGGCGATGTCCGAGAAGCTCGCAGCCCGGCTGGCGTCGGAAGGGATCGAGACGGTGCTCGTCCACCGAGACATGGGGCGCGAGTGACAGGCCGCAGTACCGCCAAGCTGCGGCGCGTACGACTGGTGCCGGGCCGGATCAGGCGCGGCACCCAGCCGAAGGTCGTCGCACTGGGCGGCGGAATGGGGCTCTCCGCCTCGCTCGCCGCGCTGCGCCGTATCACCGGGGACCTGACCGCCGTGGTCACCGTCGCCGACGACGGCGGCTCCAGCGGCCGGCTCCGCGAGGAGCTGGGCGTGCTGCCGCCCGGCGATCTGCGCAAGGCGCTCGCCGCGCTCTGCGGGGACGACGACTGGGGGCAGACCTGGGCCCGCGTGATCCAGCACCGCTTCCAGTCCAAGGGCGATCTGCACGAGCACGCGGTCGGCAATCTGCTGATCGTCGCCCTGTGGGAGCAGCTCGGCGACCATGTGCAGGCCCTGGACCTGGTCGGCAGGCTGCTCGGCGCACACGGCAGGGTGCTGCCGATGTCCGCGGTGCCGCTGGAGCTCCAGGCGCTGGTCCGCGGCCACGACCCGGCCCGCCCGGACGACGTCGACACGGTCCGTGGCCAGGCCACGGTGGCCCTCACTCCGGGCGAGGTGCAGTCCGTGCACCTGGTGCCGAACGACCCGCCGGCCGTCCCGGAGGCCGTCGCCGCGGTCCTCGACGCGGACTGGGTGGTGCTCGGCCCCGGCTCCTGGTTCTCCTCCGTGATCCCGCACCTGCTGGTGCCCGAACTGCTCGACGCACTGGTCGAGACGAAGGCCCGCAAGGTGCTCTCGCTCAATCTCGCGCCGCAACCCGGTGAAACCGATGGCTTCTCACCGCAGCGTCATTTGGAGGTTTTGGCCCGACACGCCCCTAAACTCGCCCTGGACGTGGTGCTTGCCGACGAGGCCGCCGTGCCCGACCGCGCGAGTCTCGCCGAAGCCGCCAAAGGGCTCGGCGCAGCGGTCGAGCTGGCACCCGTGGCCTCGCCCGACGGCTCCCCTACCCACGACAGGGAGCTGCTGGCCGCCGCGTACGACCGTATTTTTCGGATGCATGGAAGGATCGGCCCATGGCGATGACGGCAGCGGTGAAGGACGAAGTCTCCCGGCTCCCCGTCACCCGGACCTGCTGCAGGAAGGCGGAGGTTTCGGCGATTCTTCGGTTCGCCGGCGGGCTGCACCTGGTGAGCGGGCGGATTGTGATCGAGGCGGAGCTGGACACCGCCATGGCGGCGCGCAGGCTCAAGCGGGACATCCTGGAGATCTTCGGGCACAACTCCGAACTGATCGTGATGGCCCCCGGCGGGCTGCGCAGAGGCAGCCGCTACGTCGTACGGGTCGTGGCGGGCGGCGATCAGCTGGCACGCCAGACCGGCCTGGTGGACGGCCGCGGCCGCCCCATCCGCGGGCTGCCCCCGCAGGTGGTCTCCGGGGCCACCTGTGACGCCGAGGCGGCCTGGCGCGGCGCCTTCCTGGCGCACGGCTCACTCACCGAGCCCGGCCGCTCCTCCTCCCTCGAGGTGACCTGCCCCGGGCCCGAGGCGGCGCTGGCCCTGGTGGGCGCGGCGCGCAGGCTGCAGATCGCCTCCAAGGCCCGTGAGGTCCGCGGTGTGGACCGGGTCGTCGTCCGGGACGGGGACGCGATCGGCGCCCTGCTCACCCGGCTCGGCGCGCACGAGTCCGTCCTGGCGTGGGAGGAGCGGCGGATGCGCCGCGAGGTCCGCGCCACGGCCAACCGCCTCGCCAACTTCGACGACGCCAACCTCCGCCGCTCGGCACGGGCCGCGGTCGCCGCCGGGGCCCGGGTGGGCCGCGCGCTGGAGATCCTCGCCGACGAGGTGCCCGAGCACCTCGCGGCGGCCGGCCGGCTGCGGATGGAGCACAAGCAGGCGTCGCTGGAGGAGCTCGGCGCGCTCGCCGACCCGCCGCTGACCAAGGATGCGGTCGCGGGCCGGATCCGCCGGCTGCTCGCCATGGCCGACAAGCGGGCGCAGGATCTGGGCATTCCCGGTACGGAGTCCACGCTGTCCGAGGAGATGGACGACAGCCTGGTCGGCTGAACCGCCCGGCCCGGCGGAAGCTCCGCCGTATGCCCGCGCTCCGGAAGTGATTCCGGAAGCATCCGGTCCGAAGCGTCCGGCCCGCAGCGTCCGGTCCAGCGGCCGACCCCGTCGGTGCCGGTGCCCATATGGGTACCGGCACCGACGTATGAGCCGGTGAATGTACTGGTGGGTAGGGGTGTCGGTGCCAGATGTCAAATTCCGTACGGTCCTGTTCGATATGACCCTGGGGGCTTTCGAGAGGTAGGGTCGGAGGCGGTCGGGGACATCCCATACATCTCGCCGTGGCGTCGAAACCCGGCGTACCAACGAGGAGATCGAGTTCGTGACGATCCGCGTAGGCATCAACGGCTTTGGCCGCATCGGTCGTAACTACTTCCGCGCGCTGCTGGAGCAGGGTGCTGACATCGAGATCGTGGCTGTCAACGACCTGGGTGACACCGCGACCACCGCGCATCTGCTGAAGTACGACACGATTCTGGGCCGTCTCAAGGCCGAGGTCACGCACACCGCAGACACCATCACCGTTGACGGTCACACCATCAAGGTGCTGTCCGAGCGCAACCCGGCTGAGATCCCCTGGGGTCAGCTGGGCGTCGACATCGTGATCGAGTCGACCGGCTTCTTCACGAAGAAGGCCGACGCCGAGAAGCACATCGCCGGCGGCGCCAAGAAGGTCCTCATCTCGGCTCCGGCCAAGGGCGAGGACATCACCATCGTGATGGGCGTCAACCAGGACAAGTACGACGCGGCGAAGCACAACGTCATCTCCAACGCCTCCTGCACCACCAACTGTGTGGCGCCGATGGCCAAGGTTCTCCTGGAGAACTTCGGCATCGTCAAGGGCATGATGACGACGGTCCACGCGTACACCAATGACCAGCGCATCCTGGACTACCCGCACTCGGACCTGCGCCGCGCCCGCGCCGCAGCCGAGAACATCATTCCGACCACCACGGGTGCCGCCAAGGCCACCGCGCTGGTCATCCCGGAGCTCGAGGGCAAGCTCGACGGCATCGCGATGCGCGTCCCGGTCCCGACCGGCTCCGTGACCGACCTGGTCGTCGAGCTGGAGCGCGAGGTCACCAAGGACGAGGTCAACGCCGCGTTCCAGAAGGCCTCCGAGGGCCAGCTCAAGGGCCTCCTCGACTACACCGAGGACCCGATCGTCTCCTCGGACATCGTCAACTGGCCGGCGTCCTGCACCTTCGACTCCTCCCTGACCATGGTCCAGGGCAAGAGCGTCAAGGTCATCGGCTGGTACGACAACGAGTGGGGCTACTCCAACCGCCTGGTCGACCTGACCGTCTTTGTCGGCAACCAGCTCTGAGCACGGGCCGGTAGGCAACTCGATGTGAGCACGGGGCCCGGACTGCGCGACGTAGCGCGGTCCGGGCCCCGTGGCCTGTCCAGATCGTCCAAGGAGTCCAGGAACCCATGAAGACCATCGACGAACTTCTCGCCGAAGGGGTCGCGGGCAAGCGGGTATTCGTCCGTGCCGACCTCAATGTGCCGCTCTCCGGCACCACCATCACCGACGACGGCCGGATCCGTGCCGTCCAGCCGACGGTGGCCAAGCTCGCGGAGGCCGGCGCGCGCGTCGTCGTCGCCTCGCACCTGGGCCGCCCGAAGGGGGCTCCGGACCCGGCGTTCTCGCTCGCGCCCGCCGCGGCACGCCTCGGTGAACTCCTCGGCGCCGACGTCGCGTTCGCGACCGACACGGTCGGCGAGTCCGCCAGGGCCACGGTCGCCGCCCTCACCGACGGCCAGGTCGCCGTCATCGAGAACCTCCGCTTCAACGCCGGTGAGACCTCGAAGGACGACGCCGAGCGCGGCGCCTTCGCCGACCAACTCGCCGAGCTGGCCGATGTCTACGTCGGCGACGGCTTCGGCGCCGTGCACCGCAAGCACGCCTCGGTCTACGACCTCCCGGCCCGCCTGCCGCACGCCGCCGGCTATCTCATCGCCGCCGAGGTCGGCGTCCTGAAGAAGCTGACGTCCGACGTCAAGCGCCCGTACGCCGTGGTCCTCGGCGGCGCCAAGGTCTCCGACAAGCTCGGTGTCATCGACCACCTGCTGGAGCGGGCCGACCGCATCCTCATCGGCGGCGGCATGGCGTACACCTTCCTCAAGGCCCAGGGCCACGAGGTCGGCAGCTCTCTTCTCCAGGAGGACCAGATCCCGGTGGTCCGCGAATACCTGGAGCGCGCCAAGGCCAAGGGCGTGGAGTTCGTGCTCCCGGTCGACGTCGTGGTCTCCGCGGAGTTCCCCGACCTCAAGGCCAAGGCCCCGACGCACCCCGAGACGGTCCCCGCGGACGCGATCCCGGCCGGGCGGATGGGCCTGGACAACGGCCCCGAGACCAACAAGCTCTACGCATCGAAGCTCGCCGACGCGGCCACCGTCTTCTGGAACGGCCCGATGGGCGTCTTCGAGCACCCCGACTACGCCGACGGCACCCGCGCCGTCGCGCAGGCACTCCTCGACAGCTCGGCCTTCACGGTCGTCGGCGGCGGAGACTCCGCCGCCGCGGTCCGCATCCTGGGCTTCGACGAGAACAAGTTCGGACACATCTCGACCGGTGGCGGCGCCAGCCTCGAATACCTTGAGGGCAAGACGCTTCCCGGCCTCGCCGCACTGGAGAACTGACAAACCTCATGACAAATCTGAGCAGCCGCACCCCGCTGATGGCGGGCAACTGGAAGATGAACCTCAACCACCTCGAGGCCATCGCACACGTCCAGAAACTCTCCTTCGCGATCGCCGACAAGGACTACGACGCCGTCGAGGTGGCGGTCCTGCCGCCCTTCGTGGATCTGCGCTCCGTCCAGACTCTCGTCGACGGCGACAAGATGAAGATCAAGTACGGCGCCCAGGACATCTCGGCGCACGACTCCGGCGCGTACACCGGTGAGATCTCCGGGCCGATGCTGGCCAAGCTGAAGTGCTCCTACGTGGCCGTCGGGCACAGCGAGCGCCGCCAGTACCACGCCGAGACCGACGAGATCTGCAACGCCAAGGTCAAGGCCGCCTACAGGCACGGCATCACCCCGATCCTCTGCGTCGGCGAGGGCCTGGACGTCCGCAAGGCCGGCCAGCAGGTCGAGTACACGCTCAACCAGCTCGACGGCGGGCTCAAGGACATCCCCGCCGACGAGGCCGAGTCGATCGTGATCGCGTACGAGCCGGTCTGGGCCATCGGCACCGGCGAGGTCGCCACCCCCGAGGACGCCCAGGAGGTCTGCGGGGCGATCCGCGGCCGGCTGGCCGAGCTGTACTCGCAGGAGCTGGCCGACAAGGTCCGCATCCAGTACGGCGGCTCCGTCAAGTCCGGCAACGTGGCCGCGATCATGGCGCAGCCCGATGTGGACGGTGCGCTGATCGGCGGCGCCGCCCTCGACGCCGACGAGTTCGTCAAGATCGTCCGGTTCCGCGACCAGTGAGTATGCGCTAGCGCGGATCCGTCGTACCCTTGCGGGGCCGAGACGGCTGGCAGCAGCCGTCCGGCCCCTTCGTCCGTTTTGAGTTCCGAGGAAGTTGGTCCAGCCGTGATTCTGGGGTTCTCGATCGCCCTGATCGTCTTCAGCCTGCTGCTGATGCTGCTGGTGCTGATGCACAAGGGGAAGGGCGGCGGCCTCTCCGACATGTTCGGTGGCGGCATGCAGTCGTCCGTCGGCGGCTCCTCGGTCGCCGAGCGCAACCTCGACCGCATCACCGTCGTGCTCGCCCTGCTCTGGTTCGCGTGCATCGTCGTGCTCGGCCTGCTGATGAAGCTGAAGAACTGACCGTCGGTAAATCCGCGTTCTCTCCGCGTGTTGCCCGCTTCGGTGCGGGGGTGTAACTCCATTCACTGGACGCGCGTTGGGCCTTACGTAGACTGGGGCATCTTCGAGCACCATCACGCAGGGAGTTACGACCGTGGCAAGTGGCAACGCGATCCGGGGAAGCCGGGTCGGAGCGGGGCCGATGGGGGAGGCCGAGCGGGGCGAGTCCGCACCGCGCGCCCGCATCTCCTTCTGGTGCTCGAACGGGCACGAGACGCAGCCGAGCTTCGCCCACGACGCGCAGGTTCCGGAGACCTGGGACTGCCCGCGCTGTGGGTTCCCGGCCGGTCAGGACAGCGACAACCCCCCGGACCCACCGCGCACCGAGCCGTACAAGACGCACCTCGCCTACGTACGCGAGCGGCGCAGCGACGAGGACGGCGAAGCGATCCTCGCCGAGGCCCTCGCGAAACTGCGGGGCGAGATCTGACAGCGTGAATGCCGGCCGGAACCCACTCGGGTGTCCGGCCGGACTGCGTAGGAGCCGTCGTTGGGCCGTGGCGGGGGCGCTCCATGGGCCGGGAGCGATGGTCGCGGCGCTCGTGCGTCTGATCAATTAGGTTGGACGGAGCGGGGCAGGTACGCAGGTACGAGAAGAATGGACTGATGTCCGAGATGAACGCAGAAGGCCGTACCAGGCTCAACCAGATGCCCGAGTGGACAGCTCTGGGCAAGCACCGGGCGCAGCTGGGCGACACGCGTCTGCGGGAGCTGTTCGACAGGGATCCGGAGCGCGGGCGCACGTACACCCTCCGGGCGGGCGACCTGTATCTCGACTACTCCAAGCACCTGGTGACCGGCGAGACGCTCGGCCTGCTCCGTGAGCTGGCCGCCGCCGCCGGGGTGGCAGGGCTACGTGACGCGATGTTCCGTGGCGAGAAGATCAACACCACTGAGGACCGCGCGGTGCTGCACACCGCGCTCCGCGCCCCGCGCGGAGCGGTCGTCGAGGTGGACGGCGAGAACGTCGTGCCCGCCGTGCACGCCGTGCTCGACAAGATGGCCGCCTTCTCCGACAAGGTCAGGTCGGGGGAGTGGACCGGCCACACCGGCAAGCGCATCAGGACCGTCGTCAACATCGGCATCGGCGGCTCGGACCTGGGCCCGGCGATGGCGTACGAGGCGCTGCGCTCGTTCACCGACCGCGGGCTCCAGTTCCGCTTCGTCTCGAACGTCGACGGGGCGGATCTGCACGAGGCCGTAAGGGACTTGGACCCGGCGGAGACGCTTTTCATCATCGCCTCCAAGACCTTCACCACCATCGAGACCATCACCAACGCGACCTCCGCGCGCAACTGGCTGCAGACGAATCTGCGGGCCGGCCAGGACGCGGTGGCCAAGCACTTCGTGGCGCTGTCGACGAACGCGGAGAAGGTCGCGGACTTCGGCATCGACACGGCCAATATGTTCGAGTTCTGGGACTGGGTCGGCGGACGGTACTCCTACGACTCGGCGATCGGCCTCTCGCTGATGATCGCGATCGGCCCGGAGCGCTTCCGGGAGATGCTCGACGGTTTCCACCAGGTCGACGAGCACTTCCGCACCGCGCCGCCCGAGGAGAACATCCCGCTCCTGCTCGGCCTGCTGGGCGTCTGGTACGGCGCGTTCTTCGACGCCCAGTCGCACGCGGTCCTGCCGTACTCGCACTATCTCTCCAAGTTCACCGCGTACCTCCAGCAGCTGGACATGGAGTCCAACGGCAAGTCCGTGGACCGTGACGGCAATCCGGTCGACTGGCAGACGGGGCCCGTGGTCTGGGGGACGCCGGGCACCAACGGCCAGCACGCGTACTACCAGTTGCTGCACCAGGGCACCAAGGTCGTCCCGGCGGACTTCATCGGGTTCGCCAAGCCCGTCGATGA
Organism: Streptomyces sp. NBC_00466; assembly: GCF_041433995.1. Taxonomy (NCBI): domain Bacteria; kingdom Bacillati; phylum Actinomycetota; class Actinomycetes; order Kitasatosporales; family Streptomycetaceae; genus Streptomyces; species Streptomyces sp. NBC_00466. The sequence goes on from NZ_CP107896.1 coordinate 5,630,896, forward strand.
CCTGACGGCGGGTCTGGCGGGCCAGCACGACCTCCTGATGGCGAACTTCTTCGCCCAGACCCAGGCCCTCGCGTTCGGCAAGACGCCCGAGGAGGTACGGGCCGAGGGCGTCGCCGATGAGCTGGTCCCGCACAAGACGTTCCGCGGCAACCACCCGACGTCCACGATCCTCGCCGACGCGCTCACCCCGTCCGTCCTGGGCCAGCTGATCGCGCTCTACGAGCACAAGGTCTTCGTCCAGGGCGCCATCTGGAACATCGACTCCTTCGACCAGTGGGGCGTCGAGCTGGGCAAGGTGCTCGCGAAGAAGGTCGAGTCCGTCATCACCGGCGGCAGGGGCGGCGCGGACCTGGACAGCTCCACCGCCACGCTGGTCGACACCTACCGCGCGCTGCGGGCCAAGGAGTAGCGGCACAGAGACAGAAGAGGACCGGCCCGCACTCCCTCGGCAGGGAGTGCGGGCCGGTCCTGTTCCGTACGGTGCCGGGCCGGTGTCAGGCGGTGGCCGGCGCGTAGAGCTGCGGCGGCAGCTGCGAAGCGGCCGCCGTGTCGAGCAGCCACAGCGTCCTGCTGCGGCCCCGGGCGCCCGCTGCCGGGGCCTGGACCTCGCCGGCCCCGGAGAGGGCGAGAGCCGCGGCCCCCGCCTTGTCCTCGCCCGCCGCGAGCAGCCACACCTCGCGTGCGGCCCGGATCGCGGGCAGGGTCAGCGACAGCCGGACGGGCGGTGGCTTGGGCGCACCGTGCACCCCGACGACGGTGCGTACGGACTCCCGTACGGCCGGCAGCTCGGGGAAGAGCGAGGCCACATGCGCGTCCGGGCCCACGCCCAGCATCAGCACGTCGAACGACGGCACATCGGCGTGGTCCTCGGGGCCCGCGGCGGCGGCCAGCTCCGCCGCGTATGCCGCGGCGGCCGCCTCCACGTCGCTCCCGTACGGGCCGTCCGAAGCGGCCATGGCGTGCACCCGCTCGGGGGCCACGCCCACCGAGTCGAGCAGCGCGGCCCGCGCCTGCGTGACGTTCCGCTCGGGATCGCCCTCCGGCAGGAAGCGCTCGTCGCCCCACCACAGGTCGATCCGCGACCAGTCCACGGCGTCCCGCGCGGGCGCCTCGGCGAGGGCCGCGAGCAGCCCGTTGCCGTTGCGCCCGCCGGTGAGCACCACCGATGCGGAGCCGCGGGCGGCCTGGGCGTCCACGATCTTCGTGATCAGCCGGGCCGCCGCGGCCTGGGCCATCAGCTCCTTGTCGCGGTGGACGACGAGCTGCGGCGCGCTCACTTCGACGCCGCCTTCTTTGCGGGTGCCTTCTTCGCGGCAGCGGCCTTCTCAGGCTTGTCCGAGCCCTCCGCCGCGTCCCCGGGTCCGCCGGCGGACCCGTTGCCCTCCTGCTTCTGCGCGGGTGTGACCAGCCGCTCCACGCCGTACTTCAGCGAGGCCGCGTAGGTGTCGTCCGGGTCCAGCCTGCGCAGCTCCTCGGCGAGCAGCTCCGAGGTCTCCCGGCGCTTCAGCGCCACCGCGCGGTCCGGCTGGCCCTCCATGCAGAGCGTGGCCAGCGAACCGTCGGGGCGGTCCAGGACGATGTCTCCGTGGTCCGTCTGCATCCGTACGGCCGTGAGACCGGGCCCCGACGAGATGGAACGGGTCACTGGTACGTCGAGCCGGTCGGCGAGCCACATCGCGAGCAGCTCACAGCTCGGATTGAACTCCTCGCCCTCCACCTCGGCGCCCTTCACCCGGCTCGGCACCTGGTCCAGCGCCGCGGCGAGCATCGAACGCCAGGGGGTGATGCGCGACCACGACAGATCGGTGTCGCCCGGGGTGTAGGCGGCGGCCCGGCCCGAGAGCTCCGCGATGGGCTGCTCGGCCGCGTACGAGTCGGTGACACGGCGCTGGCCCAGCGCACCGAGCGGGTCCTTCGCCGGGTCGAGCGGTGCGTTCACCGGCCACCAGACCACCACGGGGGCGTCCGGCAGCAGCAGCGGCAGCACCACCGACTGGGCGTGGTGCAGCACCTCGCCGTACATCCGCAGGACGACGGTCTCGCCGCTGCCCGCGTCCGTACCGACCCGGATCTCCGCGTCGAGCCGCGCCGCGGCCCGGTCGCGCGGGGAGCGGGAGACCCGCTTGACGACCACGAGGGTGCGCGAGGGGTGCTCGCGCGAGGCCTCGTTGGCCGCCTTGAGCGCGTCGTAGGCGTTCTCCTCGTCGGTCACGATGACGAGGGTCAGCACCATGCCGACCGCGGGGGTGCCGACGGCGCGGCGCCCCTCCACCAGTGCCTTGTTGACCTTGCTGGCTGTGGTTTCCGTCAGATCGATTTTCATGGCCGGCGCCAGCTCCGTCCTTCGCGTGCGAGCATTTCGTCCGCCTCGGCCGGTCCCCAGGTGCCCGACTCGTACTGCGCGGGCTTTCCGTGGGTGTCCCAGTACTGCTCGATCGGGTCGAGGATCCGCCAGGACTGCTCGACCTCCTCCAGGCGCGGGAAGAGGTTCGAGTCGCCGAGCAGCACATCGAGGATGAGCCGCTCGTACGCCTCCGGGCTGGACTCGGTGAAGGACTCGCCGTACGCGAAGTCCATCGACACGTCCCGGATCTCCATCGAGGTGCCGGGCACTTTGGAGCCGAAGCGCATGGTGATGCCCTCGTCGGGCTGGACGCGGATGACGATCGCGTTCTGGCCCAGCTCCTCGGTCGCCGTGTGGTCGAACGGGGAGTGCGGGGCGCGCTGGAAGACCACGGCGATCTCGGTGACGCGGCGGCCCAGGCGCTTGCCGGTGCGGAGGTAGAAGGGGACGCCCGCCCAGCGGCGGTTGTCGATCTCCAGCCGCACCGCGGCATAGGTGTCGGTCGTCGACTTGGGGTCGATGCCGTCTTCCTGGAGATAGCCGACGGCCTGCTCGCCGCCCTGCCAGCCCGCGGCGTACTGGCCGCGCACGGTCTCCTTGCCGAGGTCCTTCGGCAGCCTGACGGCGCCCAGCACCTTGGTCTTCTCTGCCACCAGCGCATGGGCGTCGAAGGAGGCGGGCTCCTCCATCGCGGTCAGCGCGAGCAGCTGGAGCAGGTGGTTCTGGATGACGTCACGGGCGGCGCCGATGCCGTCGTAGTACCCGGCCCGGCCGCCGATGCCGATGTCCTCGGCCATGGTGATCTGGATGTGGTCGACGTACGACCGGTTCCAGATCGGCTCGAAGAGGGTGTTGGCGAAGCGGAGCGCCAGGATGTTCTGGACGGTCTCCTTGCCGAGGTAGTGGTCGATCCGGAAGACCTCGTGCGGCGGGAAGACCTCGTGCACGACCTTGTTGAGCTCCTGTGCGCTCTCCAGGTCGTGGCCGAACGGCTTCTCGATGACGGCGCGGCGCCAGGAGCCGTTCCGCTGGTCGGCGAGCCCGTGCTTCTTGAGCTGCTGGACGACCTTGGGGAAGAACTTGGGCGGGACCGACAGGTAGAAGGCGAAGTTGCCTCCGGTGCCCTGCTGCTTGTCCAGCTCCTCGATCGTCGACTTGAGGGTGGCGAACGCCGCGTCGTCGTCGAAGTCGCCCTGGACGAAGCGCATCCCCTGGATGAGCTGCTGCCAGACCTCCTCACGGAACGGCGTCCTGGCGTGTTCCTTGACCGAGTCGTGGACCACCTGGGCGAAGTCCTCGTCCTCCCAGTCGCGGCGTGCGAACCCGATGAGCGAGAAGCCCGGCGGGAGCAGGCCGCGATTGGCCAGGTCGTAGACAGCGGGCATCAGCTTTTTACGGGACAAATCACCCGTGACGCCAAAAATGACCAGGCCCGACGGCCCCGCGATACGCGGGAGCCGTCGGTCCGCAGCGTCACGCAGCGGATTGCTGCTTGACAAGGTTTCAGCCCTTCGAAGGGGCGAGGCGCTGGAGCTCTGCCTCAGTGGACTTGAGCAGGTCGTTCCAGGAGGTCGCGAACTTCTCGACGCCCTCGTCCTCCAGGACCTGTACGACATCGTCGTACGAGATCCCGAGCTTCTCCACGGCATCGAGCTCGGCGCGGGCCTGCTCGTAGGTGCCGGAAACCGCGTTGCCGGTGATCTCGCCATGGTCGGCGGTGGCGTCGAGCGTCGCCTCCGGCATGGTGTTCACCGTGTTGGGCGCGACCAGGTCCACGACATACATCGTGTCGCGGTACGCCGGGTCCTTGACGCCGGTCGACGCCCACAGCGGACGCTGCTTGTTGGCGTGCGCCTTGTCGAGGGCGGCCCAGCGGTCGGAGGCGAAGACCTCCTCGTACGCCTGGTAGGCGAGCCGCGCGTTGGCCACGGCGGCTTTGCCCTTGAGGGCCTTGGCCTCGTCGGTGCCCAGGGCGTCCAGCCGCTTGTCGATCTCGGTGTCCACACGGGACACGAAGAAGGACGCGACCGAGTGGATCTTGGAGAGGTCCAGGCCGGCGGCCTTGGCCTTCTCCAGGCCCGCCAGGTAGGCGTCCATGACCGCGAGGTAGCGCTCCAGCGAGAAGATCAGCGTGACGTTGACGCTGATGCCCCGGCCGATGGTCTCGGTGATGGCCGGCAGGCCGGCCTTGGTCGCCGGGATCTTGATGAGCGTGTTGGGGCGGTCCACCAGCCAGGCGAGCTGCTTGGCCTCGGCGACCGTGGCCGTCGTGTGGTGGGCGAGACGCGGGTCGACCTCGATGGAGACCCGGCCGTCCTGGCCGTCCGTCGCGTCGAAGACCGGGCGCAGGATGTCGGCGGCGTCACGGACGTCCGCCGTCGTGATCATGCGGATGGCCTCCTCGACGGTGACCTTCCGGGCCGCGAGGTCGGTGAGCTGCTGGTCGTAGCCGTCGCCCTGCGAGATCGCCTTCTGGAAGATCGACGGGTTGGTGGTGACACCCACCACGTGCTGCTGGTCGATCAGCTCGGCGAGGTTGCCGGATGTGATGCGCTTGCGCGAAAGGTCGTCGAGCCAGATCGCGACGCCTTCGTCGGAGAGGCGCTTGAGTGCGTCTGTCATGGGAATTGCATCTCCTACTTGTTCGTATATAAGCGTCAGCGCGCTGCGGCTTCGAGCGATTCCCTGGCGGCGGCGGTGACGGCCTCGGGGGTGAAGCCGAACTCGCGGAAGAGGACCTTGCCGTCGGCGGACGCGCCGTAGTGCTCGAGCGACACGATCCGGCCCGCGTCACCGACGAAGCGGTGCCAGGTCAGACCGATACCGGCCTCGACGGCCACCCGCGCCTTGACGGCCGGCGGCAGCACCGAGTCGCGGTACGCCTGGTCCTGCTCCTCGAACCACTCGACGCACGGCATCGAGACCACCCGGGTCGGAACGCCCGCGGCCTGGAGCTGCTCACGCGCCTCCACGGCCAGCTGGACCTCGGAGCCGGTGCCGATCAGGACGACCTCGGGCGCACCGCCCTCGGCGTCGAACAGTACGTAGCCGCCCTTGGCCACGTCGTCGTTCGCCTCGTACACCGGCACACCCTGGCGGGTCAGCGCGAAGCCGTGCGGGGCTCCCTTGCCGAACACCTTGGTGTAGCGCTGCAGGACCTCACGCCAGGCGATGACCGTCTCGTTGGCGTCCGCCGGACGGATCAGGTTCAGGCCCGGGATGGCGCGCAGGGCGGCCAGGTGCTCCACCGGCTGGTGGGTCGGGCCGTCCTCGCCGACGCCGACCGAGTCATGCGTCCATACGTAGGTGACCGGCAGGTGCATCAGCGCGGAGAGCCGTACGGCGTTGCGCATGTAGTCGGAGAACACCAGGAAGGTGCCGCCGTAGATGCGGGTGTTGCCGTGCAGCGCGATGCCGTTCATCTCCGCGGCCATGGCGTGCTCGCGGATCCCGAAGTGGACCGTGCGGCCGTACGGGTCGGCGCCCGGCAGCGGGTTGCCCTCGGGCAGGAACGACGACGTCTTGTCGATCGTCGTGTTGTTCGACCCGGCGAGGTCGGCCGAGCCGCCCCACAGCTCCGGGATGACAGCGCCCAGCGCTTCGAGCGCCTTGCCGGAAGCGGCGCGGGTGGCGATGGAGGCGCCGGTCTCGAAGACGGGAAGTTCCTTCGTCCAGCCCTCGGGCAGCTCGCCCGCCCTGACCCGGTCGAAGCGGGCGGCGTGCTCCGGGTTGGCGGTGCGCCAGGCGGCGAAGCCCTTCTCCCAGACGGCCTTGGCCTCACGGCCGCGGTCCAGCAGGGCGCGGGTGTGCGCCAGGACCTCGTCCGACACCTCGAAGGACTTCTCGGGGTCGAAGCCGAGGATCTTCTTGGTCGCGGCGACCTCTTCGTCGCCGAGCGCCGAGCCGTGCGCGGCGCCGGTGTTCTGGGCGTGCGGGGCAGGCCAGGCGATGATCGAGCGCATCGCGATGAACGACGGGCGCCCGGTCTCGGCCTTGGCGGCCTGGAGCGCCGCGTACAGGGCGGCCGGGTCGAGGTCGCCGTTCGCCTTCGGCGCCACACGCTGGACGTGCCAGCCGTACGCCTCGTAGCGCGCGCAGGTGTCCTCGGAGACCGCGGTCTCGGTGTCGCCCTCGATCGAGATGTGGTTGTCGTCCCACAGCAGCACGAGGTTGCCGAGCTTCTGGTGGCCCGCGAGCGACGACGCCTCGGACGAGATGCCCTCCTGGAGGCAGCCGTCGCCGGCGATCGCGTAGATGAAGTGGTCGAACGGGGAGGTGCCGGGGGCCGCCTCCGGGTCGAAGAGACCGCGCTCGTAGCGGGCGGCCATGGCCATGCCCACCGCGTTGGCGACACCCTGGCCCAGCGGCCCTGTGGTGGTCTCGACGCCGGTGGTGTGCCCGTACTCCGGGTGACCCGGGGTCTTCGAGCCCCAGGTGCGGAACGCCTCCAGGTCTGCCAGCTCCAGGCCGAAGCCGGCCAGGTAGAGCTGGGTGTAGAGGGTCAGCGACGAGTGGCCGGCCGAGAGGACGAACCGGTCACGACCGGTCCAGTCCGGGTCCGCCGGGTCGTGGCGCATCACCTTCTGGAAGAGGGTGTACGCGGCCGGGGCCAGGCTCATGGCCGTACCGGGATGGCCGTTGCCGACCTTCTGTACGGCGTCCGCGGCCAGCACGCGGGCGGTGTCGACGGCCCGCTGGTCCAATTCGGTCCACGCGAGTTCAGTGGTGGTCGGCTTGGTACTCACCCTGGGTCAGGGCTCCTCTCCACATATGTAATCCCGGTTACGTTCGGTGCACCGGGCGTTGTCGAGCCTACCCCCGTGGCACCGCCCCTCTTTTCGAGTTCCCGCCGGTGGCAGACAGACACTTCCCAGGGTGCGTGCGCGGGTGCTGATTCGCGCGTCGAAGAGCGCCCCTCCGCTCGGAAGAGCCCGCCGTTCAGGCCGGAACCGTCCCGGAATGACGGGCCCAACACGACCGCACCCCCGGGGATGGCGACGTATGGGCAACGTCTAGAGTGGCGTGGTACGCGCAAGTCTTTACCGGCCCTTCACGGTCGGAACTTGCTGGGAAATTCTCTGTCAGGGGTGTACGTGACGGCCGTCGAGTCCCGACCCGCAGGGGTCGTCCTGACTCCCAGCCCGGGGGCCCATCGGCCATTCGGGGCCCGTGTCAAGGCTTTTGTGGCGCTGACCAAGCCGCGGATCATCGAACTGCTGCTGATCACCACCGTTCCGGTGATGTTCCTCGCCAAGCAGGGCGTGCCCAATCTGTGGCTGGTCCTGGCGACCTGCTTCGGCGGTTATCTCTCCGCCGGCGGCGCCAACGCGTTCAACATGTACATCGACCGCGACATCGACGCGCTGATGGACCGCACGTCGCAGCGTCCGCTGGTCACCGGCATGGTGTCGCCGCGAGAGTGCCTGGTCTTCGCCTTCGCGCTGGCCACGTTCTCCACCCTCTGGTTCGGGCTGCTCATCAACTGGTTCTCGGCGGCGCTCTCGCTGGGCGCGCTCCTCTTCTATGTCGTCGTCTACACGATGATCCTCAAGCGCCGTACCTCGCAGAACATCGTCTGGGGCGGCATCGCGGGCTGTATGCCGGTGCTCATCGGCTGGTCCTCGGTCACGGACTCCATGTCATGGGCCCCGGTCATCCTCTTCCTGGTGATGTTCTTCTGGACGCCGCCCCACTACTGGCCGCTGTCGATGCGGGTCAAGGACGACTACGCCCGCGTCGGGGTCCCGATGCTGCCGGTGATCGCCACCAACCAGGTCGTGGCCAGGCAGATCGTCATCTACAGCTGGGCGATGGTCGTTGTGTCGCTGCTGCTGACCCCGCTCGGTTACACGGGCTGGTTCTACACGGTGGTGGCGGTGCTGGCCGGCGCCTTCTGGCTGCGGGAGGCGCACGCGCTGCGGAGCCGGGCCAAGAACGGGGTGACGGGCCCCAAGCTCAAGGAGATGCGGCTCTTCCACTGGTCCATCACCTATGTGTCGCTGCTCTTCGTGGCGGTCGCGGTGGACCCCTTCCTGCGGTAGGGCCCGCATTCCCCTGCGGCTGGGCTCCCGTCCGGATCCGCGCCAGTACTTCCCGCCATGGGCAGGTGCAGTGGTTCACGCCACTGGGCCTGCCCATCGCGCGCTCCACTACCCGCTAGTAGCATAACGGCCATGGCAGACACGCAGGTTGACGAGAAGCGGGACGCCCGAGCCGACCGGAAGACGGCCAGGCTCGCCCGGCAGATCCAGGCCTTCGGCCGGGAGCACGGCGGCGCGGAGGCGCAGCTCGCGTACATCGGTGAGCGCGGCGCCCGCATCGTGCTGGTGGGCGAGGACGGCGGCTGGGGAGACCTGGTGGCACCGTCGTACGCCATGGCGCAGAGCGCGACCGAGCAGGCGGGGGTCACCGTCCACGAGTCCTTCGACGGCGATCTCGCGGCCAAGGTCCGCACCGGCCCGTACGAGTGGAAGCGGATGGCCGGTATCCAGCTCGGCGGCTCCCGGGCCGGTGCCGACGGCTGAGGGCAACACCTGGGGGCGGGTTTCCGCGTTAGGGAGGAGAACAGCCCGAAGCGGAGGCCCGGATGATCGAGACACCCTGCCTGGTGGACCAGTACTGCCACGGCGTGCTCCGCACCGAGCTCGGTCTCGGGACCTTCGAGGCGCATCTCGGCGGCACCCCCGGGCCGCCCGCCCCCGGCACCACCTTCTTCGACACCCAGACCGGCTTCGCCGTACGCCGCTGGTGTCCGCCGCTGCTCGGTCTGGAACCGCACTGCGCCCCCGCGCGCTACCTCGCCCGCCGCAGGGAACTCGGCGTGCCGGAGGTGGGCAGACGGCTGCTGCGCTCCAGCGGGATCACCACCTTCCTGGTGGACACCGGGCTGCCCGGCGACCTCACGGGCCCCACCGAGATGGCCTCGGCCGGTGACGCCGACGCCCACGAGATCGTCCGCCTCGAACTCCTCGCCGAGCAGGTCGCCGACACCTCGGGCACCGTCGACTCCTTCCTCGCGAACCTGGCCGAGGCGGTGCACGGAGCGGCCGGCTCCGCCGTGGCCTTCAGCTCGGTCGCCCCGGTACGGCACGGACTCGGCCTGGCGCCCGATCCGCCGGGCGCCGGCGAGGTGCGCGGCGCAGCGGGCCGCTGGCTCGCGGACCGCCAGGTCGGCGGCAGCCTGACCGATCCGGTGCTGCTGCGCCATGTGCTGTGGAACGCCGTCGCGTCCGGCCGCCCGCTCCAGCTGCACATCGGGGCGGGCGATCCGCTGCTGCTGACGGACTTCATCGCTGCCGCGACCGGACTCGGCACCGATCTGGTGCTGCTGCACGGCCATCCGTACCACCGGCAGGCCGCGCAGCTGGCGAGCGTCCACCCGCATGTGTACGCCGATCTGGGCCCGGCCCTGGCGCACACGGGGGCGCGGGCCGCCGTCGTGCTCGCGGAGATCCTGGAGCTGGCGCCGTTCGGGAAGCTGCTGTTCTCCAGCGGCGCCCGTGGGCTGCCCGAGCTGCATGTGGTGCGTGCGCGGGTGTTCCGCGAAGCGCTGGCCCGGACGCTGGGCGGCTGGGTCGAGGACGGCGCCTGGTCGCACACGGACGCGACGAGGGTCGCCGGAATGATCGCGGCAGGCAACGCCCGCCGCGTCTACGGCCTCGAAGGGGCGGGCAGCCAGTGAAGCGGCACTTTGACGACCGGCCCTAGACGGCGGTGAGTGCCGTGTCCTCCGACTGTGCGGGGATCTCCGCATCGGTCGTCGGGCGCTCGCGGAGCGAGAGCAGCACCCGCAGTACACCGATCCACATCAGTGACGCGCCGAGCATGTGCAGCCCGACCAGGATCTCGGGGGTGTGGGTGAAGTACTGGACGTAGCCGATCACGCCCTGGGCCATCAGGATCAGGAAGAGATCACGGGCCCGGTGCAGCGGTCCGGTGGGCGCGTCCACCGCCTTCAGCACGAACCAGAGCGCCGCGGTGAGCGCCACCACGACCCAGGCGAGGTCGGCGTGCAGCTGCGCGATCATCGTCCAGTCGACCGGGATGCGCTCCACCTCGCTGGTGTCGCCCGCGTGCCGGCCCGCTCCCGAGACGACCGTACCGACCGCGATCAGCCCGGCCGACGCCACGACGAGCAGCCAGGTCAGCTGGACGACCGCCTTGCCCACCAGGGGACGCGGCGCGCCGTCGCCCTCGCGGGTGCGCTGCCAGGTCAGTACGGCGACCGTGAGCAGCGCGGTGGCCAGCAGGAAGTGCAGGGCCACCGTGTACGGGTTCAGGCCCACCAGCACCACGATGCCGCCCAGCACGGCGTTGCCCATGACCACCCAGAACTGGGCCCAGCCGAGCCGGGTCACCGAGCGCCGCCACGGCTTCTCCGAGCGGGCGGCGATGATCGTCCAGCCGACCGCCGCGCACAGGACGTACGTCAGCATCCGGTTGGAGAACTCGATGGCGCCGTGGACGCCCATCGCGCTGGTCGTGGTGAGGCTCTGGTCGGTGCACTTGGGCCAGGTCGGGCAGCCGAGGCCGGAACCGGTGAGCCGCACTGCCCCGCCGGCGACGATGATGACCACAGCCAGTACGACGGCCGAGAGCGCCGCGCGCTGGACGGTCCGGGGGCCCGGAGTCCAGCGGTCGGCGATGAAGGCGAGTGGATTGCGCACGGCGCCAACGGCTTCGGCGCGGGTCAGTTTCGGCACGGGGACATCGTAGGCCGGGCGCTTGTGCGTACTTTCACGAGGGGGCGCTTTCCACCCCCATCGCGCTTTCTGCTCCCATCGGAAGTCTTTCTACTCCCATCGGAAGTACCGGGCGGCCGCGCCCAGTCCGAGCACCGCCCACACCGCGACGATCCCCAGATCGCCCCACGGCATCGAGGCGCCGTGCTGCAGGACGTCCCGCAGCCCGTCCGAGAGCGCCGAGACCGGCAGCAGCTCCAGTACGGACCTGACGCCGCCGGGGAACTTGTCCATCGGCACGATCACCCCGCCGCCGACGAGCAGCAGCAGGAAGACCAGGTTGGCCGCGGCCAGCGTGGCCTCCGCCTTGAGCGTCCCCGCCATCAGCAGGCCCAGGCCCGAGAAGGCGGCCGTACCGAGGACGAGCAGCAGCAGGACGGCGAACGGGTTGCCCTGCGGCGACCAGCCGAGCAGTAGCGCGATCACGGTCAGCAGGACGATCTGCAGGACCTCGGTGACGATCACGGCCAGGGTCTTGGAGGTCATCAGCGCCCAGCGGGGGAGCGGTGAGGCACCGAGCCGCTTGAGCACCCCGTACCGGCGCTCGAAGCCGGTGGCGATGGCCTGCCCGGTGAAGGCCGTGGACATCACGGCGAGCGCCAGGATGCCCGGGGCCAGGAAGTCCACCGACCTGCCCGCTCCGGTGTCGACGATGTCGACCGCGGAGAAGAGGACGAGCAGCAGCGAGGGGATGATCACGGTCAGCAGCAGCTGCTCACCGTTGCGCAGCAGCATCTTCGTCTCGAAGGCGGTCTGCGCGGCGATCATGCGGGACAGCGGGGCCGCCCCCGGCTGCGGGGTGTACGTACCGGCGCTCATGCGCGCAGCTCCTTGCCGGTCAGTTCCAGGAAGACGTCTTCGAGGGTGTGGCGCTCGACCGAGATGCGGTCGGGCAGCACCCCGTGCTGGGCGCACCAGGAGGTGACGGTGGCGAGCAGCTGGGGGTCGACCGTACCGGTGATCCGGTAGCTGCCCGGGGTCAGCTCGGTGGCCGCCGAGCCGTCCGGGAGCGCCTTCAGCAGCGAGCCGACATCGAGCCCGGGCCGGCCGCCGAAACGCAGGGTGTTCTCGGCGCCGCCGCGGCAGAGCTCCTCGGGGGTGCCGTGCGCGACGGCCCGGCCCGCGTCGATGATCGCCACCTCGTCGGCGAGCTGCTCGGCCTCGTCCATGAAGTGGGTGGTGAGTACCGTCGTCACCCCGTCCGCGCGCAGCTCCCGCACGAGATCCCAGGTGGACCTGCGGGCCTGCGGGTCCAGGCCGGCGGTCGGTTCGTCCAGGAAGACCAGCTCGGGGCGGCCCACGACGGCCATCGCGAGGGCGAGCCGCTGCTGCTGTCCGCCGGAGAGCCTGCGGTACGCGGTGCGGCCGCAGCTCTCCAGGCCGAGCCGCTCGATGAGGGTGTCGACATCGAGGGGGTGCGCGTGCAGTTTCGCCATGTGGCGGAGCATCTCGTCGGCGCGGGCGCCGGAGTAGACGCCGCCGGACTGGAGCATCACCCCGATCCGGGGGCGCAGCCGGGCCGCGTCGGCCACCGGGTCGAGACCCAGGACCCGGACGGTGCCGGCGTCGGCGCGGCGGTAGCCCTCGCAGGTCTCGACGGTGGTGGTCTTGCCTGCGCCGTTGGGCCCGAGTACGGCGGTGACGGTGCCCGCGCCGACCGTGAGGTCCAGGCCGTCCACAGCGGTCTTGGCGCCGTACCGCTTGACGAGGCCGCGGACCTCAACGGCGGGATCTGTACTCATACGGGGGAGTCTACGAAGCGGGCGGGGCGCGGATCGTACAGGGGGCGGAGGCCATGGGGGAACAGGCATCCCGCCCTGTTTAGGTAGCCCTAAGTGATCGAAGCCACCGCTTGAGTCCCCGATCTTCACTTGTCGCGCGCCGGGGAATTACGCAACAATGGCGTTGTGAAAAACGTCGGCGAGGCTCCAGTCGGTACGACTGCGCAGGAGGAACTCGCGACCGGTGAGCGGTCCACCCGCAACCGCGTCGCGCGCTCCATCCTGGACCACGGCCCGTCCACCGTCACCGAGCTCGCGGGACGTCTGGGGCTCACCCCGGCGGCGGTCCGCCGCCATCTCGATGCCCTGGTCACCGACGATGTGGTCGCCGCCCGCGAGCAGCGGGTGTACGGCGCCAGGACCCGGGGCCGTCCCGCCAAGGTCTTCGCGCTCACCGACTGCGGCCGCGACGCCTTCGACCAGTCCTACGACCAGCTCGCCGCCGACGCACTGCGCTGGATCGCCCAGCGCTCCGGTGACGACGAGGTCATGGCGTTCGCCCGCGACCGGCTCGAATCCCAGGCGGCGGCGTACCGCGAGGCCATCGACGCCGCGGCGCCGGAGAACCGCGCCGAGGCTCTGGCCAAGGCGTTGACCGCCGACGGGTACGCTGCCACGGCGCGAAACGCCCCGGTCGGCGAGCAGCTCTGCCAGCACCACTGCCCGGTGGCTCATGTCGCCGAGCAGTTCCCTCAGCTCTGCGAGGCGGAGACCGAGGTCTTCTCCCGCTTGCTCGGGACCCATGTGCAGCGTCTGGCCACCATCGCCCACGGTGACGGTGTGTGCACGACGTTCATTCCCAACACCGCCCATCAAGCAACTGATTCAGCATCCGCCAGCACGGCCGGGAGGAACCCCGCATGACTCTCCCCACGGAGACTGCCCACCCCGAACTCGAGGGCCTGGGTACGTACGAATTCGGCTGGGCCGACTCCGACGTGGCAGGTGCCGCAGCCAAGCGCGGCCTGTCCGAAGCTGTCGTCCGCGACATCTCGGCGAAGAAGAACGAGCCCGAGTGGATGCTGAAGCTGCGTCTCAAGGGCCTCAAGCTCTTCGGCAAGAAGCCCATGCCCAGCTGGGGCTCCGACCTCTCGGGCATCGACTTCGAGAACATCAAGTACTTCGTGCGGTCCACCGAGAAGCAGGCGGAGTCCTGGGAGGACCTGCCGGAGGACATCAAGAAGACGTACGACAAGCTCGGCATCCCGGAGGCGGAGAAGCAGCGCCTCGTCGCGGGTGTCGCCGCCCAGTACGAGTCCGAGGTCGTGTACCACCAGATCAACGAGGAGCTGGAGGCGCAGGGTGTCATCTTCATGGACACCGACACCGCGCTGAAGGAGCACCCGGAGCTCTTCCAGGAGTACTTCGGCACGGTGATCCCGGTCGGCGACAACAAGTTCGCCTCGCTGAACTCGGCCGTGTGGTCCGGTGGTTCCTTCATCTACGTGCCGAAGGGCGTGCACGTCGAGATCCCGCTGCAGGCCTACTTCCGTATCAACACGGAGAACATGGGCCAGTTCGAGCGGACGCTGATCATCGTCGACGAGGACGCCTACGTCCACTACGTCGAGGGCTGCACCGCCCCGATCTACTCCTCCGACTCGCTGCACAGCGCCGTCGTCGAGATCATCGTGAAGAAGGGCGGCCGCTGCCGCTACACGACGATCCAGAACTGGTCGAACAACGTCTACAACCTCGTCACCAAGCGTGCCGTGGCGTACGAGGGCGCGACCATGGAGTGGGTCGACGGCAACATCGGCTCCAAGGTGACCATGAAGTACCCGGCCGTCTACCTGATGGGCGAGCACGCCAAGGGCGAGACCCTGTCGATCGCCTTCGCGGGCGAGGGCCAGCACCAGGACGCCGGCGCCAAGATGGTCCACATGGCCCCGAACACCTCCTCCAACATCGTCTCCAAGTCGGTGGCGCGAGGCGGCGGCCGTACCTCCTACCGCGGTCTGATCGAGATCGGCGAGGGCGCCGAGGGCTCCAAGTCCAACGTCCTGTGCGACGCCCTGCTCGTCGACACGGTCTCCCGTTCGGACACATACCCCTATGTGGACGTCCGCGAGGACGACGTGTCCATGGGCCACGAGGCGACCGTCTCCAAGGTCTCCGACGACCAGCTCTTCTACCTGATGAGCCGCGGTATGACGGAGTTCGAGGCGATGGCCATGATCGTGCGCGGTTTCGTCGAGCCGATCGCCAAGGAGCTCCCCATGGAGTACGCCCTGGAGCTCAACCGGCTGATCGAGCTGCAGATGGAGGGTTCAGTCGGCTAGCAGCCGCCCGCCCCGCTCATCGCCCGACCCCGACGTATCCATCAGAAAGCGAGCACGACGACAGCCATGGCTGAGGCTCAAAATATTCCAGCGGGTTCCACCACTGCCGGGTCCATCGCGGTGGCTGCCGAGTCCACCGTCGCCACCCGTATGAGCGCGCCGCCGTCCTTCGACGTGGCGGACTTCCCGGTCCCGCACGGCCGTGAGGAGGAGTGGCGGTTCACTCCGCTGGAGCGGCTCAAGGGGCTGCACGACGGCACCGCCGTCGCGACCGGCGCCGGTATCGAGGTCGAGGTGTCCGCCCCCGAGGGCGTCCACGTCGAGACCGTCGGCCGCGACGACGCCCGCATCGGGCGGGCCGGCACCCCGGTGGACCGGGTCGCCGCCCAGGCGTACACCTCCTTCGAGAAGGCCTCGGTCGTCTCGGTGCCCAAGGAGACCGTGCTCAGCGAGCCGATCCGGATCGCCGTGCGCGGCGTCGGCGGCGTCGCCTACGGCCACCAGGTCATCGAGCTGGGCGCCTTCGCCGAAGCCCTCGTGGTCATCGACCACACCGGTGACGCGGTGCTCGCCGCCAACGTCGACTACATCCTGGGCGACGGCGCGAAGCTGACCGTCGTCTCCGTCCAGGACTGGGAGCCCGGCGCCGTCCACGTGGCGCAGCACAACGCGCTGGTGGGCAGGGACGCCTCGCTCAAGTCGGTCGTGGTCACCTTCGGCGGCGACGTCGTACGCCTTCACCCGCGCGTGCAGTACGCGGGCCCCGGCGGCGACGCCGAGCTCCTCGGGCTCTACTTCACCGACCACGGCCAGCACCAGGAGCACCGCCTCCTCGTCGACCACAACGCGCCGCACTGCCGGTCGAACGTGGCCTACAAGGGTGCGCTCCAGGGCCAGGACGCGCACGCGGTCTGGATCGGCGACGTCCTGATCAGGGCCGCGGCCGAGGGCACCGACTCGTACGAGCTGAACCGCAACCTCGTCCTCACCGACGGCGCGCGGGTCGACTCGGTCCCGAACCTGGAGATCGAGACCGGCGAGATCGCCGGAGCGGGCCACGCCTCGGCCACCGGCCGCTTCGACGACTCGCAGCTCTTCTACCTCCAGTCCCGGGGCATCCCGGAGGCCGAGGCCCGCCGTCTGGTGGTCCGCGGCTTCTTCGCCGAACTGGTCCAGCAGATCGGTCTGCCGGACGTCGAGGAGCGCCTGCTCGACAAGATCGACGCCGAGCTGCAGGCAGCCGTCTGATGGCCGCCTTCGTCAGGGCCTGCGCGCTGAGCGAGCTGGAGGACGACACCCCGAAGCGGGTGGAGCTCGACGGCACGCCGGTGTCCGTGGTCCGCACGGAAGGGGAGGTGTTCGCGATCAACGACATCTGCTCGCACGCGAACGTCTCCCTCTCCGAGGGGGAGGTCGAGAACTGCACCATCGAGTGCTGGCTGCACGGTTCCAGTTTCGACCTCCGCACCGGCAAGCCGTCCGGCCTTCCCGCGACGCGCCCCGTCCCCGTTTACCCCGTAAAGATCGAAGGGGACGATGTGCTCGTCTCCGTATCCCAGGAGTCCTGAGTCACCCATGGCAACGCTTGAAATCCGCGACCTGCACGTCTCCGTCGAAACCGAGAACGGTACGAAGGAGATCCTCAAGGGCGTCGACCTGACCGTGAAGCAGGGCGAGACCCACGCCATCATGGGCCCGAACGGCTCCGGCAAGTCGACGCTGGCGTACTCCCTCGCGGGGCACCCCAAGTACACGATCACCAGCGGCACCGTCACCCTCGACGGGGAGGACGTGCTGGAGATGACCGTCGACGAGCGGGCCCGCGCCGGCGTCTTCCTCGCCATGCAGTACCCGGTCGAGGTCCCCGGCGTCTCCGTCTCCAACTTCCTGCGTACGTCGGCCACCGCCATCCGCGGCGAGGCGCCGAAGCTCCGTACCTGGGTGAAGGAGGTCAAGACGGCCATGGAGACCCTCCAGATGGACCCGGCCTTCGCCGAGCGCAACGTCAACGAGGGCTTCTCCGGCGGTGAGAAGAAGCGCCACGAGATCCTCCAGCTGGAGCTGCTCAAGCCGAAGATCGCGATCCTCGACGAGACGGACTCCGGTCTGGACGTCGACGCGCTGCGCCAGGTCTCCGACGGCGTCAACCGCGTCCGTGAGGGCGGCGAGGTCGGCACCCTGCTGATCACCCACTACACGCGCATCCTGCGCTACATCAAGCCCGACTTCGTGCACGTCTTCGCGAACGGCCGGATCGCCGAGTCCGGCGGCCCCGAGCTCGCGGACAAGCTGGAGAACGAGGGCTACGAGGCATACACGAAGGGTGCCCCCGTGAGCGGAGCGAACCCGGAGGAGGACGTCGCGTGACACAGCTGCCGGGCCTCCTGGACACCGACGCGATCCGCAAGGACTTCCCCCTGCTGGATCGTGTGGTCCACGACGGGAAGAAGATCGTTTACCTGGACAACGCGGCGACCTCGCAGAAGCCGCGCCAGGTACTCGACGCGCTGAACGAGTACTACGAGCAGCACAACGCCAACGTCCACCGTGGCGTGCACGTGCTCGCGGAGGAGGCCACGGCGCTGTACGAGGGCGCCCGCGACAAGGTCGCCGCCTTCATCAACGCGCCGAGCCGCGACGAGGTGATCTTCACCAAGAACGCCTCCGAGTCGCTCAACCTCGTGGCCAACATGCTCGGCTGGGCCGACGAGCCGTACCGCGTCGACCACGAGACCGAGATCGTCATCACGGAGATGGAGCACCACTCCAACATCGTGCCGTGGCAGCTGCTCTCGCAGCGCACCGGCGCGAAGCTGAAGTGGTTCGGCCTCACCGACGACGGCCGCCTCGACCTGTCCAACGTCGAGGAGATCATCACCGAGAAGACGAAGATCGTCTCCTTCACGCTGGTCTCCAACCTGATGGGCACGGTCAACCCGGTCGAGGCGATCATCCGGCGCGCCCAGGAGGTCGGTGCGCTCGTCTGCATCGACGCTTCCCAGGCCGCACCGCACATGGTGCTCGACGTGCAGGCGCTGCAGGCCGACTTCGTGGCCTTCACCGGCCACAAGATGGTCGGCCCGACCGGGATCGGCGTCCTCTGGGGCCGTCAGGAGCTCCTTGAGGACCTCCCGCCGTTCCTCGGTGGCGGCGAGATGATCGAGACAGTGTCGATGCACTCCTCGACCTACGCCCCCGCGCCGCACAAGTTCGAGGCGGGTACGCCCCCGATCGCCCAGGCCGTCGGCCTGGGAGCGGCCGTGGACTATCTTTCGTCGATCGGCATGGACAAGATCGCCGCGCATGAGCACGCGCTCACCGAGTACGCGATGAAGCGTCTCGGCGAAATCCCGGACCTGCGGTTCATCGGACCGTCCACGGCCCTGGACCGCGGCGCGACGATCTCCTTCACGCTCGGCGACATCCACCCGCACGACGTGGGCCAGGTCCTCGACGAGCAGGGCATCGCGGTCCGGGTCGGCCACCACTGCGCACGGCCGGTCTGCCTGCGGTACGGAATTCCTGCGACCACGCGAGCGTCGTTCTATCTGTACTCCACGCCCGATGAGGTCGACGCGCTGGCGGACGGGCTGGAGCACGTACGGAACTTCTTCGGCTAGACGGACGACGACACCGGGTAGGGACTGGATCGTGAAGCTGGATTCGATGTACCAGGAAGTGATCCTGGACCACTACAAGCACCCGCACGGGCGCGGTCTCCGTGACGGCGACGCCGAGGTGCACCACGTCAATCCGACGTGCGGTGACGAGATCACACTGCGTGTGCGGTACGAGGGCGACCGCATCGCGGACGTCTCGTACGAGGGCCAGGGCTGCTCCATCAGCCAGGCCAGCGCGTCCGTGATGAACGAACTGCTGGTCGGCAAGGAGCTGGGCGACGCCCAGAAGATCCAGTCGACCTTCCTGGAGCTGATGCAGTCCAGGGGGCAGATCGAGCCGGACGACGCGATGGAGGAGGTGCTGGAGGACGCCGTCGCGTTCGCCGGTGTCTCGAAGTACCCGGCGCGCGTCAAGTGCGCGCTGCTGAGCTGGATGGCGTGGAAGGACGCGACGGCGCAGGCGCTGTCCGAAGGGAAGACCGCATGAGCGAGAACGAGACCGCCACGATGAAGCCGGCCTCCGAGGAGGAGGTCCGCGAGGCGCTGTACGACGTCGTCGACCCCGAGCTGGGGATCGACGTGGTCAACCTGGGCCTGATCTACGGCATCCACGTGGACGACGCCAACATCGCCACACTGGACATGACACTGACGTCCGCGGCCTGCCCGCTGACCGATGTCATCGAGGACCAGGCGAAGTCGGCCACCGAGGGCATCGTCAACGAGCTGAAGATCAACTGGGTGTGGATGCCGCCGTGGGGCCCGGACAAGATCACTGACGACGGCCGCGAGCAGCTGCGCGCGCTCGGCTTCAACGTCTGACGGTCCCGCCGCCGCCCAACTGCCCTCCCCGTACTGCCGATACGGCCCCGGTGCTCCGCGCACCGGGGCCGTATTGTGCTGTTCGCCTTCCGTACGTACGGTGTGCGCGCCCCGTTGGCGCGGAGACCGGAGCCTTCTCGTCGACGACACCCCACCGCCATCCCCCACGACGAGAGGGTTCCCGTGCAGATCTCTGCCACCCCGTTCCGCCGCTCCTTCCGTCCGAGGACCGGTATAGCCGTCGCCGCAGCGAGCGGACTGTTCTCCCTGGTGCTCACCGGCGCCAACGCCCCCGCGCACGCGGCGGGTTACGGAACGCCCACGGTCTCCCTCTCGGCCGCCTACCTCTCCGGCGCGGTCGGCGCCACCGGTGACCCCGCCGTCACCGTCACCGTGGGGCAGAGCGGTGCGGACGCCTCGGCGCTCACCGTGGCCGCGTCGGCCAGTTCCAAGTCCTCCGTCGCCGGGACCGGCGACGTCTCCGTCACGGGCAGCGGCGCCACCCGCCGGGTCACGGTCGGCGCCCGCGCACAGGGCTACACCGACCTCACCCTCAAGGTCACCGGTCTCGGCGGCAAGACCGCCACCAAGACCCTGCACTACGCCGCGTCCGCCGCGGTCCAGCACAGCGCGGACACCCGCTACTTCACCGGATCCTCCGACGCCTCTGCCGCCGTCTCCGTCGGCGGTGGCTATGTGGTGGTGGCCGACGACGAGTCCAACACCCTGCGGCTCTACGACGGTTCGGTCTCCGGGGCGCCGGTGCGGACCTGGGACTTCAGCGACGAGCTCGGTGTCAGCAAGGAGGTCGACATCGAGGCCGCGGCCCGGGTCGGCGACACGGTCTACTGGACGGGCTCGCTGGGCAACAACAAGGACGGCGAGTACAAGCCCGACCGCAACCGGATCTTCACCACGAAGGTCACCGGCTCGGGCGCCGACACCCAGCTGTCCTTCGGCGGCTCGTACGCCAAGCTCCGTGACGACCTGGTCGCCTGGGACAAGGCCAACGGCGACCGCTACGGATTCGCCGCGGGCACCGCGGACGGCCAGGTCCCCAAGCAGATCGACGGATTCAACGTCGAGGGGCTGGAGTTCGCGCCCGGTTCGTCCACCACGGCCTACGTCGGCTTCCGCGCCCCGCTGGTGCCGCCGGAGAACGGCGGAAAGGCGCTCATCGTGCCGGTCACCAACATCGACAAGGTGGTCACCGGCAAGAAGGCCGTCTTCGGCACACCGATCGAGCTGGACCTCGGAGGGCTCGCCATCCGGGACATCCGCAAGAACGCGGCCGGCCAGTATCTGATCGTCGCCGGTTCATGGGCCGCCGACGACAACTCGGACCCGTACGCCCTCTACTCCTGGGACGGTGTCGCCGGGCACGCCCCCGTGAAGCGGGCCGATCTGCCGACCAGCGACCCGGGCGGCTGGGAGGCCGTGGTGGACGTACCCGACCTGAACGCGGCCGGGGCGCGCGCCCAGCTGATCACCGACGACGGTTCGGCCGACCTCTACGGGGACGGCACGGAGGCGAAGGACCTCACCCACGACGAGTGGAAGAAGTCCCGCGCCACCTGGTTCACCGTGGGGAAGTGACGTTCGGCGGGTGCTGCCCGGCGGGCTCTCCGGCCGCCGCCTCGATGAGCACCGGTCCCAGTTCCTCCCGGCGTATCCGGTGGTCGACGTAGAGCAGTCCCGTCACCAGCTGCGGGAAGGTCACCGACACGATCCGGCTGAGCGTCTGGCCCAGCAGGGTGACCGCCAGATAGCTGGTGACACCCGCCAGCACCTGGGCCGCGCTCGGGTCGGACGCGGTGTCCAGGGGGAGCCGCAGGCTGTGGAACATCCCCAGCATGGTGAAGGGGAGCTGGACGAAGGAGCCGGCCGTGGTGCCGAGTACCAGGGCCAGGAGCGAGATGCCGCAGACCCGCCACCAGGCGCCCCGCACCAGCCGGGCCGACCGGCGCAGTGCGCCGACCGGCCCCTGGCGCTCGAACACCGCGGCGGCCGGGGCCAGGCTGAAGAGCACCCAGAGCCATGCGGCCAGCGGCAGCAGGACCAGCCCGCCGAGCCCGCCCACCACCAGCGCCACGGCGCCGCTGTGCATGGTGACCGCCGCGACGACGACAGCGACCGTCGCCCCCGCGATCAGCAGCAGCGGCACCATGATGATCAGCCCGCTCAGCAGTACGGTGCCGGTCACCGGAAGCACCCGTGACCAGGCCCGCCGCCAGACGGCCCGGAAGGACGTCGGCCGGCCGAGCACCGCCTCCTGCAGCACGGTCGCGCAGGTCGCGTAGACCATGGCCGAGCAGACCATGTTCAGCAGTACGGCGCCGATCAGCACCCCGGAGAACCCCAGCACCACGGGACCGGCCTGGCTCCAGGTGATGTTGGACGTCTCGGGTGCGTGGACGATGCCGTGGATCCGGCCGGAGAGCGACGCGTAGAGGACCGCGAGCGCCGCGGCGATGACCGCGGCGGCGCCGACGTACACCACAGCCGCCACGCCGAGCAGTTGCTTCCAGTACCGGCCCACCGTGGATATCGCGCCGTTGAGGATGTCGCTGAGCTGGAGCGGCTGCAGGGGTATCACGCCCGGCTTGGCCGCCTGGGGAGGCAGCGGGGCGCCCCATCCCGGCGGGCCCCACCCCGCAGGCCCCCCGTGCGGCGTACTTCCGTACGCTCCTGCCCACCCCGAGTCCTGTGCCACTGCCCGCTCCGTTCCTCGTGCGTCGTCCGTCCGGATTTCCGTACCGGATTCCTGTCGGACGGCATACCGTAGCCCGTGACTGATGTGTACGGTCGTACGCATGCCCTATGTACTGCTTGCCGCGGCCATCGCCGCAGAGGTCGGCGGGACCACCGCCATGAAGTACAGCGACGGATTCAGCCGGCTGTGGCCCTCGCTGGCGACGGCGGCCGGCTATGTGCTCGCCTTCGTCCTGCTCGCCCAGGTGCTCAAGTCCCTTTCGGTGGGGACCGCTTACGCGATCTGGGCCGGCACCGGCACCGCCGCCATCGCGGCCATCGGCATGGTCTTCCTGGGGGAGTCGCTGAGCGTGGCGAAGCTCGCCGGTATCGCCCTGGTCATCGGTGGGGTCGTCCTGCTCAATCTGGGCGGCTCGCACTGATGGCCCGGCGCTACGACCCGGACCGCCGGGACCGGATCATCGACGCCGCGATCCGGGTCGTCGGCGACCAGGGCATCGCAGGGCTGAGCCACCGCTCGGTCGCGGCGGAGGCCGATGTGCCGCTCGGCTCGACGACGTACCACTTCGCCACGCTCGACGAACTGCTGGTCGCCGCGTTGCGGAAGGTCAGTGACGAGCCGCGGACGGGCGTCGAGGGGTGGGCGCGGGCGCTCGCCGAACCGGGCGAAGGGCTGGCCGGCCGGCTCACCGCGCTGCTCGGGCGGCTCGTCAGCGGGGACCGGAGCCGGGTGCGGCTGGAGTACGAGCTGTATCTCGCCGCACTGCGCCGTGAGGCCCTGCGGCCCGTCGCTGCGGAGTGGCTGGACGCCTCCGTGGAGGTCGTCCGGGCCCATGTCGGCGGTGACGCCGCCACGGCCCGTGCAGTGGTGGCTCTGGTCGACGGGCTGCTGATCCAACTCCTGGTGACAGGGCGGGCGTTCGATCCGGACGAGGTGCGGGAGGCGCTGGTCCGGATCATCGGGGGCCGGGATGATCCGGCCTCCGGTGACGCAGGCCCCGCAGCGCCCGCAGGCCCCGCAGCGCCCGGGCCCCCCGCGGATCCCACCCTCAGCGGCTGACCGCGGCGAGCGCCGCCCGCACGCTGTCCTCGATGTCCGTGACCGGGTACAGCGCCTCGCGGACGGTCCGGTCCCGGTCCACCACCAGGGTCAGCCGCTTCAGCCTGCTGACCCCCGCCGTGCGGAAGGTCGGCAGCCGCAGTGCGGCCGCCAGCTCCAGGTCCGCGTCGGAGAACAGCGGGAAGCGCAGCTTCTCCTTCTCGGCGAACGCCCGCTGCTCGTCCGGGCGCTGGGTGGAGACCCCGTGCACGGCCGCCCCGGCGGCGGTGAACTCCGCCAGCCGGTCGCGGTACGTGCACGACTCCAGGGTGCAGCCGGAGGCCCCCGGAATCCCGGCCCAGCCGGGCGGGTAGGAGGCCCGGTCGGCGTACGCGGCGGGGAAGCAGTACAGGACGGTGTGCGCGGCGGCCGGGTCGACCGGGTCCAGCGGGCGCCCGTCCGGGCCGGTGAGCCGCAGCTCGGGGACGCGCGTGCCGATCAGGCCGCGCACCCGCTCGGCCTCCTTCGATGTCTCACCGGCCGTCGCCATCGTCGCTCCCTCTCCCAGGATCCAGGTGTCCCCCCAGTCTTGGAGGGCGATCAGCACCGGAAGCAGCGCGCTGCCCCGCGGGGTGAGCAGGTACTCGTACCTGACCGGACGGTCCTGGTACGGCTCGCGCCTCAGCACCCCCGCGTCCACCAGTAGACGCAGCCGCTCCGTCAGTACCTTGCGGGACATCCCCAGTTCCCGCTGGAGCGCGTCGAAGCGGTGCACCCCGCGCGCGGTGTCCCGCACGATCAGCAGCGTCCACCAGTCGCCCACGACATCGAGGGCCTGGGCGATCGCGCAGTCGGCGTCGTCCAGGCGAGTGCGCTGAGTCATGGCCGCTCCGTCCCGGTCCCGTCGTCCCGGTACCCGGTTGTCCGTCCCCGTTCGTGCCCCCTGTGCGGGCTCATGGTGCCACAGTGAGTTCCCGGCGGGAACTCGGTGGATACGGCCGACCGCTGAGACCGGTTCGCCCGTGCGGCGCCCGGCCGGTTAGGTTTTGGTCATGACCGACACGCTCTCGCAGACCCCTGCCCGCTCCACCGGCGCCGTGGCCGCCGGACTTGCCACGATCGCCGCCGACGGCACTGTTCTCGACACCTGGTTCCCCGCGCCCGGACTCGCCGCCGAGCCCGGCCCCGCGGGCACCGAGCGGCTCTCCGCCGAGCGCGCGGCGGAGCTGCTGGGCGAGGCCGCCCCGAAGGCCGTGGGCCCCGACCCGCGCCGCGGCGTCGAGGTCGTCGCCGTCCGTACGGTCATCGCCTCGCTCGACGACAAGCCGCTGGACACGCACGACTTGTATCTTCGGCTGCACCTGCTCTCGCACCGGCTGGTCCAGCCGCACGGCCAGAGCCTGGACGGGATGTTCGGCCTGCTCGCCAACGTCGCCTGGACCTCGCTCGGCCCGGTCGCCGTGGACGACATCGAGAAGGTGCGGCTGAACGCCCGCGCCGAGGGCCTGCACCTCCAGGTCACCTCGGTCGACAAGTTCCCGCGGATGACGGACTACGTGGCGCCCAAGGGCGTCCGGATCGCCGACGCCGACCGGGTCCGCCTCGGCGCGCACCTCGCCGAGGGCACGACCGTCATGCACGAGGGCTTCGTCAACTTCAACGCGGGCACGCTCGGCACCTCCATGGTCGAGGGCCGGATCTCCGCGGGCGTCGTGGTCGGCAACGGCTCCGACGTCGGCGGCGGCGCCTCCACCATGGGCACCCTCTCCGGGGGTGGCAACGTCCGGATCACCATCGGAGAGCGCTGCCTGGTCGGCGCGGAGGCGGGCGTCGGGATCGCGCTCGGCGACGAGTGCGTCGTCGAGGCCGGGCTCTACGTCACCGCGGGGACCCGGATCACGATGCCCGACGGGCAGGTCGTCAAGGCCCGTGAGCTGTCCGGCGCCTCGAACATCCTCTTCCGCCGCAACTCGGTCACCGGCACGGTGGAGGCCCGCCCGAACAACGCGGTCTGGGGCGGCCTCAACGAGATCCTGCACAGCCACAACTGAGGCTGTCCCCGCCGCCGTCCGGTGCCGGTCTCATCCGGCGGCGGGCAGCTCCGCGTACGCCCTGCGCAGCCCGTCGACCGCATCGCGGCCGGCGGGCTGCAGTGGTTCACGTACCGGTCCGGCCGGCAGCCCGGCCGTGCCGAGCAGGGTCTTCGCGGTCACCGTGCCCGGCAGGCCGGACGCCATCATCAGTTCCACCAGCGGGGTGTTGAGCCGGTTGAGCCGTGCGGCCTCGGCGGGGTCCGGCTCGTCGTACGCGTCGAGCACCGCCCGCAGCTGTCGCGGGGCCACGTTCGCGACCGTACTGACGAAGCCCGATCCGCCCACCGCGTACAGCGGGAGGTTCAGCTCCTCGCAGCCGGAGTAGTAGGCAAGACCGGTACGGGAGATGACCTTGGTGGAGCCCAGCAGGTCGTACGCGCAGTCCTTCACCGCCGCGATGCGCGGGTGCCCGGACAGCCTCAGCAGCGCCCCGGTCCCGATCCGGGTACCGGTGCGGCCGGGGATGTCGTAGAGCATCACCGGCAGGCCGGTGGCGTCGGCGACCGTGCGGAAGTGGGCTTCGACGGCGTCCTGCGGAGGGCGGCTGTAGTACGGCGTCACCACCAGCAGGCCGTCCGCGCCCGCGCCCTCGGCCGACCGCGCCAGCTCGACGGTGTGCCGGGTCGAGGCGCTGCCCACTCCCGCCACGATGTGCGCCCGGTCGCCGACGGCCTCGGCGACCGCCCGTACCAGCGCGGTCTTCTCGGCATCGGTTGTGGTCGGGGACTCTCCGGTGGTGCCGCTGAGGACGAGCCCGTCACACCCCGCACCGACCAGATGCGCGGCGAGCCGCTGCGCGCCCTCCAGGTCGAGCTCACCGGCAGCGGTGAACGGCGTGATCATTGCGCAGAGTGCACGCCCGAAGGGCTGCGAAGGGGTCATGACGGCAGTCTCGCCTCAGCGGAGAGTGAAGGTCCACTTAGTTCTGCTTCGAGTGAGCGCGAAGCAGAACTGAACAGTGGTGGCGGTGCCCGAGCCTGCGCACCGGATCGTGCGCGGGATCAGCGGCGGATCAGTAGCCCGAGCCGCTGCTGGCGCTGCTCGACGGGCTGGCGCTGCTCGAAGGCGAGCTGCTGGACTTCGCCTGGGTGGTGATCTTCTTGCCGTCGGGGCCGATGACGAACCACTTGGCGCCGAACTGGGTGAGGCCCTGGCCGTTCATCTGGCCGGGCGTGCGGTCGCCCAGGAAGGTGTAGAGCGGGTGGCCCTTGTAGGTGACCTGCTTGCCGCCCCCGCTCCGGACCGAGGTGCTGAGCAGCTTGTCCTGCACCCCGCTCGCCGCGGTCGGCTTGTTGGTGACCAGCAGCGGCGGCCACGCCTTGGCGCAGGAACCCGAGCAGGTCGACGTGCTGGTCTTGTCCGCCTCGAAGACGTAGAGCGTCCGGCCCTTCCCGGTGACGAGGATCTTGCCCAGCGAGGTGTCCTTGACCATGATCGTCCGCAGCCCGGTCGAGGTCGTCGGGCTGCTCGACGCCGTCATGCTGCTGGTCGGCGAGGATCCGGCCCCGGGGTCCTGGGACTTCGATCCGCTCGGGCTGGAACAACCGCTCACCGCCGCGGCGAAAAGGCCAACCGCAGCTACGGCGGCCGCTGTACTGATGCTGCTCCTCATTGGAGGCTCCTCCGGTCGGCCGCCGGGCGGCGGCGCTGGTGGCCGGCCCCGAGCGGGCCGCCGGATCCACTCGACCGCGAGTCCCGGCGGCGGGCCACCTGGACAGAGCCGTCCGGAGTACAGAGCCGGAATGCGAGGCGGCCGCCGCCGACCCCTACGAGGCGTCCGGAGCGCCCGCCCGGCGGGTCTGCTGCGGGGCGCGCCTGCGCCTGCGCCAGAGCACCAGCGGCACGGCGCCCAGCAGGCCGGCCGCCGCGGGGGCCGAGGTCGCGGCGGCGCTGAGGCCCGACTGGCCGAAGGTGGCGGGGACCGGCAGATTGTTCAGCCGGTTGAGCGGCCAGGCGATGACCTCGGCGCGCCCCACGACGTCCTTCACCGGGACGGAGCCGCCGCCCTTCTTGTCCTGGTGGTAGCGGGAGTCGGCCGAGTACTGCCGGTGGTCGCCCATGACCCAGATGTGGTCCTTGGGCACCTTGATCTTGAACTGGCCCTGCGGGTCCGTACTGCACGCGGTGTTGCCTGGGAAGACGTACGGCTCCTTCAGAGCCTTGCCGTTCACCTTCACCGGGCCCGTGCCCTTGCACTCCACGGTGTCGCCGCCGACCCCGATGACCCGCTTGATCAGATCCTTCTCGTTGGCGGACGGCATCAGCCCGATGTAGCTCAGCCCCTTCTGGACCGGGTTGGGCTTGCTGACCGGCTCGTCCGCCAGCCAGCCGTCCGGGTCGTGGAAGACGACGACCTCGCCGCGGTGCGGCTCCGCGCCGAACCACGGGGTCAGCTTGTCCACCAGCACGCGGTCGCCGGTCTGCAGCGTGTTCTGCATGGAGTCCGACGGGATGGAGAACGCCTGCAGCAGGAACGTCTTGATCAGCAGCGCGAGCACCAGCGCGATGACGACGAGCAGCGGCAGCTCCTTCCAGAAGGAACGCTGCGTGCTCCTGGTGGTCCTGCCGCGCCCCGAGTCCCGCGCGTCCGACGCGTCGCTCTCCTGGCCTGACTCCGTGCCGACCGTCACATCCCCCACCCTCACTGCGTCCGGGAGCTGGATAATTCCACCCAGATCTTCGCACGCATCCCGTTCCACCCGGCTCACGTCCTTATCCCGGGCACATCCAGGACCGGCGGGCGGGGCGGCCCGGAACAGAGCCGGGGCTCCGGGCGGAGGTGGGGTACGGCACCCCCCCGGAGCCCCGGCCGGTCGCGCTACGGACGGAAGCGCAGCACGCTCGGGTCGTGGTCGCTGTTCTGGTCGGCGAACTCGGCGTTGATGTGGACGATGTCCAGCTGGTACTTCCGTACCGACGGGCTCACCAGGATCTGGTCGAGGATCTGCGAGTTGCCCTCGTACACATAGGAGTACCGCTCGTTCGCGGGCAGCGAGTACGCGGTCGCCGACAGCGCCTTCCCGTCGGTGAGGATCTTCGCGGTGTCGGAGAACTCGAAGTCGTTGAGGTCGCCGAGCACCACGACCTCGGCGTCCGGCTGCACCGAACGGATCTTCTTCACGAACGTGTTCACGGCCTTGGCCTGTTCGTGCCGGGCCGTCTCCGAGCTGCGCGCCGGGGGCTGGTACTGCGAGTCGATGGCC
This sequence comes from Streptomyces sp. NBC_00466, assembly GCF_041433995.1. Taxonomy (NCBI): domain Bacteria; kingdom Bacillati; phylum Actinomycetota; class Actinomycetes; order Kitasatosporales; family Streptomycetaceae; genus Streptomyces; species Streptomyces sp. NBC_00466. Next base: position 5,659,533 of record NZ_CP107896.1, read on the forward strand.
TGGTCGCCGCCCTTCGACGCGAAGTGGTTGGCGACCAGGAAGACCTTCCGACCGCGGAACGTGAACTCCCCGGCGAGCGGCTTGCGGCTGTTCTTCCAGGCGGGGTTGGCCGGGTCGACGCGGCCGGGGGAGTAGGTCAGCGTGGCCTTGCCGCCCTGGGACACGACAACGGTGGCGCTGGTGGCCGTACCGCCCGCGCGGTCGGTGAAGCCGACGCGGTCCGGGTTGTAGAGGAAGCCCTGGCGGATGTTGCCGCCGGGCTCGCCGCCGTCCGCCAGGTCCACCGGATCGATGGAGCGCCACTGGTAGCGCGGGCCGCCCGCCGCGACGATCGCGTCGATGAACTTGCCGACCGTGACATCGGATGCCACCACGCCGTCGTTCTTGGCGCCGTCGTTGTCCTGGATCTCCTCGATGGCCACGATGTCGGGCGACGAGAGATGGTCCACGACCCCGGCCGCCAGCTTGTCGAACTTGCTCTGCGGGTCCGTCGGGTCCAGGTTCTCCACGTTGTACGTGGCGACGGCCAGCTCGTCCTTCTTCTGCTTGCGGGTGACCTCCGGCTTGGTCCGGCCCGCTCTGACGGTGCCGAGCTGCCGGGCGGCCACGGTGTACGTACCGGCGAACTGGTTGTAGTCCAGCGGGCCTTCGGTCGTACCGGTCAGCGAGTCACCGACATTCGCCACCGGGAACGCCCCGGCGGTGGCGGGGGCCAGTGACTGGACCATCAGCCGTCCGGTGTTCTGCGAGGTGTATCCGTTGTAGAGGGTGCCGCCGCGCGGGGTCGGGCGCTCGCCCGGCTTCACGGTGACCCACAGCTCCCGGTAGGCGTCGGTCGCGCCGGTGACCCGTGAGGTGCCGATCCGGACGTTCATGCCCTCCAGGGACTCGTAGCGGTCGAGGGCGTACTTGTCCGGACGCAGGGTGAGGCCGTTGATGCTGCCGCCGGCCGCCTTGTCGCCCGCCGGGGCGAAAGTGCCGGGCACGTCATGGGAGTTGATGACGGTCGCGGCGGGCAGCGGGTTGCCCGAGGAGACGACGGTCACGGCCGGCTTGCCTATCTCGGTGACCGACTGGTTCCCGGAGGACGCGCCGCCGGGTATGTACTCGTCGACCGTGCCGGAGACCGTGACCGCGTCGCCCACGGCGACGGTCGGCGCGGAGCCGGTGAAGACGAAGACGCCCTCGCTGGTCGCGGGGTCGGCGTCCGGGTGCGGGTCCTGGAACCAGAAGCCCCTGGAACCGGACGTCCGCACACCGGTCACGATTCCGGGCACATCGGTGACCGCCTTCCCGGCCAGCGGGGAGAGGCGGGTGCTGCCCTGGATGTCGTGGATCCTGACCCCGGCCGCACCGGCCGACGCGGGGGTGACGGCGAGCAGACCGGCGGCCAGCGCGGCCGTGACCACGGCGGTGACGGCGGCCGGCTTTGCGAGCGGGAAAGCGGGAAGAGCGCGCATCTACAGAACTCCGGAGGTGAGGGTGGAGTGGACCGTGGGGCTACGTTCTGCGTTCTACGCGCGTCAATCTCTTGTGTGGGACGGGGAGTTGTCAAGGGTCCACTGGTGGACGGAGGCTGACGGGTACATGAACCAGGTTGCATGCGTCGAAATGCGTCTACGCTGGGTCGCTCGAACCGTATGCCCGAAGACCGTGCCCTCTCGCCGGCCGGTTTCAGCCCCGAGGAGAACCACCGATGTCCGGAGACCGCCCCACCCTGCCGCCGGTGCGGCTGAACTCCGAAGCGGAACTCGCACGTGACGCGCTGGCCGCACCCCTCCTCACCCGGGCGGTCCGGCTGGCGCGCTGGGCCGGGCCCGATACGCGCGTCGGCGCGGGCGGCGAGCTGGTCGACGAGCAGCTGCCCGCGGCCGCCGCGGAGCTGGGGCTCGGCGCGGACGAGGACGGCGCGGCCCTCGCGAGCGAGGCGTGGCGGCTCGCCGTCGACACCGGGCTCGTCGACGTCATGGATGCCGAGGACGCAGAGGACGGAGAGGGCAGCGAGGACGGCGAGGACGCCGAGGGCACGGCGGCCCCCGGCGAGAACCTGGCGCTGATCACCTCGGGCAGCCCCCAGGAGATCCTGGCGCTCTGGCTGGACGGTCTGGAGACCGTGCATGCCGACGCCATCGCCCCGCAGTTCGACGACTTCGCCGACCTGGTGGGCGACGACGGCGAGATCGACTTCGGGAAGCTGGAGTGGGACCCCGAGGCGGAGGCCGAGTTCCTCGACGGCGTGCTGGGCAACCTCTATCTGCTCACCGTGACGGAGACCGGGGCCCAGGACGCCCCGGTGCCGCTCCCCGCGCTGGCCGCCTCGATGATCGTCCCCGACGACATGGGCGAGCCGACGGACGACGTACTGGAGCAGGTGTCGGAGGCGATGATGCGCCTGGACGACCAGTTCAGCCTGCTCGAACCGATCGGCCTGGTCGAGTACCACCCGGTCGACGAGGCCCTGATGGCCGAAGAGGCGGAGTACGCGGAGGGGCAGGGAGGCCCGGAGCGGCCGGTGGACGACGAGGACGTCTCCCGGTACGGCATGGTGCGGCTCACCCCGCTCGGTCTGTACGGGATCCGGGCCCGGATGCTGGACGCGGGCATCGACGCGCCCGCCGTCGGCGAGCTCGCGGACAAGGACGCGGGCGCCCTGCTCGACGCCCTCGTGAACTACCCGGAGGGAGCCGCCCGCGCCGAGACCGTGCTCTGGCTCAACGGCCGCGAACCGGCCGCCGCATCGAAGGAGTTGCTGTCCGCCGCACGGGGCGTGGACCGGGGCGCGCCGCTGCGCAGGCTGCACTGCCAGCAGGCGCTCTCGCTGGTGGCCGACGACGCGGCGGAGCACGAGGTCCGCGAGGTGCTCGACGACGCGCAGCTCGGTGGGCTCGCCCGGGTCTGGCTCGCCGAGCGGGGCGCGGCGGACGTGCCCGCGCCTCCGGAGTCGATGATCTTCTGGCTGGCGATCGACACGCTGGCCGCGCAGCTGGACGCGGACGGCGAGGTCGAGGAGCTGCAGGGGCTCGTGGAGGGGCTGACCGGACAGCACAGCGGCTTCTTCGATGCGGCCTGGCGCGTGGAGCACCCGGCGACGGCCGAGGTGCTGGAGGCGATGGGGCGGCTGCACCCCGACCGCAAGGCGGCGAAGGACGCCCGCAAGGCGGCTTTCAAGGCCAGGTCGCGGGCCTGAGCCCCGGCTTCGACCGGCCGGCCGGCCGCCTAAGTCCGCAGGTACGATGCCCCGTTGAGGTCGAGCACCGTACCCGACGACCACTCCGCGGCCGGTGAGGCCAGCCACAGCACCGCGGCCGCGATCTCGTCGGGCGACGCCACCCGGCCGAACGGCGACTGTGCCCGGATCGCCTCGCCCTCGGCGCCGCTCAGCCGGTCCGCCACCCGCTCCGTCTCGAAGAAACCGGGGGCGACCGACGCGACCCCGATTCCGTACGGGGCGAGCGAGACGGCCAGCGACTGGCCGAGCGCGTGTACGGCCGCCTTGGTCGCGCCGTACGCCGGGTGGTCGGGCTCGCCGCGGAACGCCCCCCGCGAGCCGATGTTGACGATTCGGCCGCCGTTCCCCGCGTCGATCATGCGGCGTCCGGCGAGATGGCTGACCTGCGCGGTGGCGAGCAGATTGACGGCGACATGCTGCTGCCAGACGGCCACCCACTCCTCGTACGGAGTCCCGGGCAGCGAGTGGGGGCCGCGCATCACGGCGGCGTTGTTCACCAGTACGTCGATGCCGCCGAGCCCGTCGGCCGCGCGCCCGGTGACTTCCGCGGCCACCGCCGGGTCCGACAGGTCGCCGCCGACCAGGACATGGCCGGAGCCCGGAAGCGCCGCGAGCGTGTGCCGGGCGTCGTCCTCCCTGGTCCCGTAGTGCACCGCCACCCGGTCCCCGTTGGCGGCGAAAGCGTGGGCGGCGGCGCGGCCGAGGCCGCGTGAGGCACCGGTGATGAGCACACGACGGCCGGTTGCTGGGAATTCCATCCCCTGATCATCGCAGGCAAAATCCTTGCGCGGAATCCGTGCCCCAGGGCCGTGCGGCGGGACAGACATGGCGTGAGGAGGTCTCGCGGGCGCATACTGAAGGCAATGACTAAGTCAGCCGGATCCCGGCGCCACCTGCCCTCCAGTCCCTTCAACCGCCCGGCCCAAGCCGCCGCACCCATCGAGATCTTCGATGTCGGCGACCGTGTTTCGCATGATCAGTTCGGGCTCGGAAGAGTCATCGGAATCGAGGGCGACAATGACGCTGTGCTCATCGACTTCTCCGGGCGTCAGGGGAGGATTCTCAGCCCTTACGCCAAGCTGACCAAGCTCTGAGTCCGGCGAGGACAGGTCAGCCAGGTCGGTCAGGGAACGGCCGCCGGCCCCCGGGTACGAGGGCGGCGTGAGGTGACCCGGTGAGATGCCGGGTCACCGTTCCGTATGGGGCCACCGGGACGGAGCGCTCCGGTGTGGCGGGCGACATTGACGCCGGTCCCGGCGATCGCGACCATGAAGCAGGCAGTGGCGATCGCAAGGAGCATCTGATGCCGAAGCCGATGCGGGCCGATGCGCGCCGCAATTACGAACGTCTCCTGAAGGAGGCGGCCCTGGCTTTCGCCGAGCGCGGGGTGGACGCATCGCTGGACGACATCGCGAAGCGCGCGGGCGTCGGCTCGGGCACGCTCTACCGCCACTTCCCCACACGGCAGGACCTCCTCGAAGGGGTCTATGTCGACAGCATCGACGAACTCGCGGAACAAGCGGTCGAGTTCGGCGCGTCGGCGCGAGCGCCGGGCGAGGCGCTGGCCGACTGGCTGCAGAAGCTGGCGGAGCAGATGATCCACCTTCGCGGCCTCAAGACGCTGCTCGGTGCGGCGATGGCCGACGGCAGTACGCCGGTGATCTCGGACTGCAGCGGCCGGCTCATGGACGCGGCGGCCGACCTGCTCACGGCCGCGCAGAAGGCCGGTGCGGCGCGCGCCGACCTGGAGACCGCGGAGATGCTGCGGCTCACGCACGCGGTGGCCACGGCGGCCGAGCTCGGTGCGGGCGGACCGCCCGATGTGCGCCGCTATCTGTCGCTGATGATCGAGGGGATCGGCGGCGGGGACCCGCGGGTGATGTCCCGGTGAGCCGGATCGGCCCCATGGGCGGGGAAGCGCCCGGGGCGCCGCCGGAACTGCCCGGGGTCACGGACGGAGCGGGTGAGGGGCCGGGGACGGCGGACGGGGCCGGATCGGAGGGCCGGACAGTGCTGTGCCGGATGTGCGGCAGGCCACTGACGGGTCTGGCCTCACGGCGCACCGGGCTCGGTCCGGCCTGTGACGCGAAACTGCATCCGGCGGGGCCGGACATCCGGACCCGTCGGCACGGGGTCGATCAGGATCCGATTCCAGGCCTGGACCGGGGCACCGGTCTGTCCGCCTGAGTGGCTGGACCTGAGTCGTTGGACCTGAGTCGTTGGGCCTGGGGGAGGCTGGACCAGCGGCTCTAGGCCGCGGGCTCGATGCCGCCCTGTATCGCGGCGGCCCACTCCAGCAGCAGGACCTCGTAGTCCTCCGAAGGCCACTCGCCGTCCGTCTTCTGGGCATCGACGAACCTGCGGATGGCGTCGTTGGCCTGGGAGGCAGAAGGGGTGGTGGGCATACGAACAAGGCTACGGCCTGCCACTGACAGTTAACCCTCATCTGCGCGTGGTATCGGTCACGTGTTCCGGGAAAGGGCGTGTTGTCCGTCACTGGTACCGGCCAGTAGGGTGTTCGGCGGCCTTAACGCGCCTTTATGGGGACGGAGTTCGGACCTGCGGGGTTGCCTCCTGGTGGTGCGACGCGGGTCACTTCTGGGCCTCCGCGGGCGCCCCGGCCGGTGCCCCGTGCGGCGCGCCGTGCAGTGTTCCGTGTTGCGCTCCGTGCGGCAGGGTTTCGAGCTGCGCGCGGCCGTCCCGGATCGCGTGGCCGAGCGGGAGGCTGCCGTCGGCGACGGCGATACAGGTATCGGCGTCCAGGGTGAGCCGGGCATCGGGGCGCTCGGCGGGGCCGTCGCCGTAGAGCGGCTCGCCGCCGTCGGTGCGGACGTGGAAGACACCCTCGTCCATCCGGACCTCGACCACGCCGGGGCCGAGCCCCGCCAGGTGCCGGGCCAGCGGAATGGCGAACCAGTGCGCGCGCAGGGCGTCCGTCGGCCGCCGCTCGGCCAGCGCGGGGATGCCCCAGTCGGCCAGCGCGGTGAGAACGGGCAGCAGCGCGGCCCCCCGCGCGGTGAGCTCGTACACGGACGCGGGTGCGGGCGGCGGCAGCCTGCGCCGGGTCGCCAGTCCCTCGCGCTCCATGTCCTTGAGCCGTGAGGCGAGCACGTCGGTGCTGACGCCCGGCAGGTCGGCGTGAAGGTCGGTGTAGCGGCGCGGGCCCGCCAGGAGTTCGCGGACGATCAGCAGGGTCCAGCGGTCTCCGACGGCGTCGAGCGCGCGGGCGGCGGCGCAGTACTGGTCGTAACTTCGGCGTGGCATGCACCGCAGTCTAGACAGAAAGTTGGACTTTCCAAGCTGCTACTTGGTAAAACCAAGTGAAGCAAGTGAGACCTGGGAGGGCCACGGCATGGAGTTCCGCCAGTCGAACAAGTTGAGTGAGGTCTGCTACGAGATCCGGGGCCCGGTGATCGACCAGGCCAACGCGCTGGAGGAGGCCGGGCACAGTGTGCTGCGCCTGAACACCGGTAACCCGGCGCTCTTCGGTTTCGAGGCGCCCGAGGAGATCGTCCAGGACATGATCAGGATGCTGCCCCGGGCGCACGGCTACACGGACTCGCGCGGCATCCTCTCCGCGCGGCGCGCCGTGGCCCAGCGCTACCAGGCACTCGGGCTGCCGGATGTCACCGTCGACGACGTCTTCCTCGGCAACGGGGTCTCCGAACTCATCTCGATGGCGGTCCAGGCACTCCTGGAGGACGGGGACGAGATCCTCATCCCGGCGCCCGACTTCCCGCTCTGGACGGCCGTCACCACGCTGGCCGGCGGGCGGGCGGTGCACTATCTGTGCGACGAGTCGGCGGACTGGTACCCGGACCTCGACGACATGGCCTCGAAGATCACCGACCGCACCAAGGCCGTGGTGATCATCAACCCCAACAACCCCACCGGCGCGGTGTATCCGCGCGAGCTCGTCGAGGGCATCCTCGATCTCGCCCGCCGCCACGGCCTGATGGTCTTCGCCGACGAGATCTACGACCAGATCGTCTACGACGACGCCGTCCACCACACGGCCGCCGCCCTCGCACCCGACCTGGTCGTCCTCACCTTCAGTGGTCTGTCCAAGTCGTACCGCGTCGCGGGCTTCCGGTCCGGCTGGCTGGTCGTCACCGGGCCCAAACAGCACGCGAAGAGCTATCTGGAGGGGCTGATGATGCTCGCCTCCATGCGGCTGTGCGCCAATGCCCCCGCCCAGTACGCCATCCAGGCCGCACTGGGCGGCCGCCAGTCCATCAGGGATCTGACGGCGCCGGGCGGCCGCCTGCACGAGCAGCGCGACAGGGCGTGGGAGAAGCTCAACGAGATCCCGGGCGTCTCCTGTGTGAAGCCGAAGGGCGCGCTCTACGCGTTCCCCCGGCTCGACCCGAAGGTCCACCGGATCCACGACGACGAGAAGTTCGTCCTTGACCTGCTGCTCCGCGAGAAGATCCAGGTGGTGCAGGGCACCGGCTTCAACTGGCCGCGTCCCGACCACTTCCGGATCCTGACGCTGCCGCACGCCGACGACCTGGACGCGGCGATCAGCCGGATCGGCCGCTTCCTGGCCGGATACCGCCAGTGACGACAGGCCTCACAGGGCCTTGGCCGCCGGCTTGACCATGCCCCGGACGGTACGGGACTTCACGAAGTCGCCCACCGCCGTCATCTCCCACTCGCCCGAGAACTGCCTGATCAGCTTGGCCATCAGCACCCCGGTCTGCGGCTCGGCGCCGGTCAGGTCGAACCGCACCAGTTCCTCCCCGCTCGCCGCGTCGATCAGCCGGCAGTACGCCTTGGCCACCTCGGTGAACTTCTGGCCGGTGAAGGAGTTGACCGTGAAGAACAGGGCGGTGGCCTCGGCGGGGATCCGGCCGAGGTCGACCACGATCACCTCGTCGTCGCCCGCGCCCTCGCCCGTGAGGTTGTCGCCGGAGTGCTTGACCGCGCCGTCGAGGATCGAGAGCTTGCCGAAGTAGCAGCTGTCGATGTGGTTGCGCTGCGGGCCGAAGGCCATGACCGAGGCGTCGAGGTCGATGTCCTTGCCACGGAAGGCGGGCTCCCAGCCGAGGCCCATCTTCACCCGGGACAGCAGCGGCTTGCCGCCCTTGACCAGCGAGACCGTCTGGTTCTTCTGGAGGCTGACCCGGCCCTTGTCCAGGTTGATCCGTCCGGTGCCGACGGGCGGGGCGGCGGGCGGGGCCGGCGGTGCGGCGGGGGGCGCCGCGGGAGCCGCGACGGCGACCCGGGGGTCCACCGGCGGCGCGGCCGGCATCGGCGGGGCCGCCACCGGGGCTGCGGCGGGGACAGTCGCGGCCGCGGGTGCGGCCGGCTCCTCGACCGACACGCCGAAGTCCGTCGCGATACCGGCCAGGCCGTTCGCGTACCCCTGGCCCACGGCACGCACCTTCCACGCGCCGTTGCGGAGGTAGATCTCCACGATCACCAGCGCGGTCTCGGTGCCGAGCCGGGGCGGGGTGAAGGACGCCAGCACGCTGCCGTCGTCCGTGGAGCGGACGGTGGCCGTCGGCTCGATGCCCTGGAACGTCTGGCCCGCCGCGTCCGGGCTCGCGGTGATCACGATCTTCTCGATGCCCGCGGGGACGGCGGCCGTGTTCACCACGATCGCGTCCGGCGCCGAGCCCCCGCCGGAGCGGTGGCTGACGCCGGGGCCCGACGGCTGGTTGTAGAAGATGAAGTCGTCGTCCGAGCGCACCTTGCCGCCGGCGGTGAGCAGCAGGCCCGACACGTCGAGCCGCACCGGAGCTGACACGTCCACCGCGACGCGGGAGATCGGAAGCGGGATATTCGAGCCTGGGGTCATTGCGGTCATGTCCGGAGGAACGAGCGGCAGGGCTTTACGGTTCCTTGAATCTTTTCCCGGCTCCTCACAGGTTCTCCGCCGGCCTTCCCCGGCTCCCGGACGCCCCTCCGGCCGGTCCCGCCACTCCCTTATGCTGCTGCTTCCCCGGGCGCCGAGTCACTTCCCCGGCAGCACCACGATCTTCCGGCCGATGCCCGCCTTGAAGCGGTCCAGCGCCGCCGGATAGCTCTCCAGCGGGAGCCGGTCGCTGATGAAGACAGACGGGTCGAGCGCCCCGGCGGCGAACAGCTCGGCCGCCCGCTCGTAGCTGTGCAGCACCGCCATCGAACCGGTGATCGTGATCTCCTGGTTGTAGATCCGGTACGGGTCGATCGTCGCCCGGGTCGCGTAGTCGGCGACACCGAACTGCAGATACGTCCCGGCCTTCGCCACCCGCCCCAGACCGTCCTGGATCGCGGCCGCGTTGCCGGTCGCGTCGATGACCACGTCCCAGCCCCGCCCGGCCCGGTCCAGCTCGTCCGCACCGCCGGCCGCGGCCGAGCAGCCCAGAGCGCGGGCGGTGGTGAGCCGTTCCTCGTTGATGTCGACCATGTCCACGCTGGCCGCGCCGGTCCGCTTGGCGAGCTCCAGCATCATCAGCCCCATCGTCCCCGAGCCGTAGATCAGCACATGCGAGCCGAGCCGGCTGTTCAGCACGTCGTAGCCGCGTACCGCGCAGGACAGCGGTTCGATCAGGGCCGCGTCCTCGGTCCGTACCTGGTCGGGCAGCTTCACGCAGTTGGCGGCGGGCGCCACCGCGTACTCGGCGGCGCCGCCCGCGGTGGTCACCCCGATCGCGGCCCACTTCTCGCACATGTTGTTGTGGCCGAGACGGCAGTAGCGGCACTCGAAGCAGTACAGGGACGGGTCGACGGCCACCCGGTCGCCCGCGGCCAGCGAGGTGACATCGGAGCCCAGCGCCACGACCGTGCCCGCGAACTCATGGCCTGGCACCACCGGAAGGGTGGGCGCGAACTCGCCCTGGAGGATGTGCAGATCGGTGCCGCACAGCCCGCACGCGGCCACTTCGACGATCACGTCGCGGGGCCCGGGGGTGGGGTCCGGCACCTCCCCGTACCCGACCTTGCCGACGGCTTCGATGATGGCGGCCTTCATTTCACGGCTCCCAGCGAAAGGCCCTGGACCAGCTTGTCCTGGGCGGCGAACCCCGCGGCGAGCACCGGCAGGGAGACGACGAGCGACGCGGCGCACACCTTCGCCAGGAACAGGCCCTGGCTGGTGATGAAGCCGGTCAGGAAGACGGGCGCGGTCTCGGCGACGACACCCGTGAGCACCCGGGCGAAGAGCAGTTCGTTCCAGCTGAAGATGAAGCAGATCAGCGCGGTGGCGGCGATTCCGGGCGCGGAGATCGGGGCGACGATCCGGGTGAGGATCACCGGCAGCCTGGCGCCGTCCACCCGCGCCGCCTCGATGACCGCCACCGGTACCTCGGCCAGGAAGGACTGCATCATCCACACCGCGATCGGCAGGTTCATCGAGGTGTAGAGGATGACCAGCATCCAGATGTTGTCGAGCATCCCGGTGTTCTTGGCGAACAGATAGACCGGCAGCAGCCCGGCGACCACCGGGAGCATCTTCGTGGAGAGGAAGAAGAACAGGACGTCCGTCCACTTCTTCACCGGCCGGATGGAGAGCGCGTACGCGGCGGGCAGCGCCAGCACCAGCACACACAGCGTCGAGACGACCGATGCCACGGCCGAGTTGGCGAGCGCGGGCCAGGGGCTCGCACCGCCGCCCGCACCGAAGAAGTCGCGGTAGCCGTCCAGGGTGAGCGAGGCGGCGAGCGACGGCGGGTTGGTGGCCGCGTCGGTCTCCGCGTGGAAGGAGGTAAGCGCCATCCACGCGATCGGCAGGAAGAAGAGGATCCCGGCCAGCCAGGCCGTCAGGCCGAGCAGCGCACCCCCGGTACGGGCGGCGCTCCGGGGCGCCGCCGTGTCCGCGGACTTCGTGAATACGGACTTCATGCGCGTGATGCCTCCTCGCTGAAGAGGGACGAGACCACGCGGAGCGCGAAGGTCGCGATGATGATCGTGCCGATGACGACCAGGACCCCGGCGGCGGACGCGAGACCGTTCTCGTGCGCCTGGTAGAAGGCCTGGTAGACGGTGTACGGAAGGTTCGCGGTGCCCAGGCCGCCCGAGGTGATGGTGAAGACGGCGTCGAAGTTCTGCACGATGTAGATCGAGCCGAGCAGTGCGCCGAGTTCCAGATAGCGCCGCAGATGGGGCAGCGTCAGATGGCGGAAGATCTGCCAGCTGCCCGCCCCGTCGATCCGCGCCGCCTCGATCAGCTCCGGTGAGCGGCTCTGCAGGCCGGCCAGCAGGATCAGCATCATGAACGGCGTCCACTGCCAGATCAGCGCCGCCTCGACCGCGAGCAGCGGGGTGTTCGACACCCAGTCGGGCTGCGGCGCGCTCCCGCCGCCCACCCAGTGCAGCAGCCCGTTGAAGAGCCCGTACTCCGGGTTGTAGAGCACATGCTTCCAGAGCAGCGCGGCCGCCACCGGGACCAGCAGGAACGGCGCGATCAGCAGCGTACGGACGAACCCCCGGCCCTTGAAGCGGCGGTCGAGCAGCAGCGCGAGGACGAGTCCGAGCACCAGGCTGACGAGCACTACAGCGACCGTCAGCAGCACCGTGGTGAGGACCGACTTGCGCAGGTCCGGGTCGGTGAGTACATCGGAGTAGTTGGCGAAACCGGTGAAGTGCCGGGCCTTCGGATAGAGCGCGTTCCAGTTGAAGAAGGAGATCACCACGGTTGCCACGAAGGGCAGTTGGGTGACCACGATCATGAAGATCAGAGCCGGCAGCAGCGGGGCCCGGGTGGCCCAGGCGCGCAGCCGGCTGCCCGGTGGCGCGGTGGGACTGTGCGGGGACGCCGCGCGGGGCGCGGCCGGAGCAGTGGTCGCTGTCATCGTCCCTCGTACTCCTTCGCGATCTTCGCGGCGAGCCGCTGGGATGCGGCGATGGCCGAATCGACGGACTTGCGCCCGGCGATGGCGGCGCTGATCTCCTGGGAGACCTTGGTGCCGAGGTCGGTGAACTCGGGGATGCCGACGAACTGGATACCGGGCGCGGGCCGCGGCTGCACCCCCGGGTTGCCGGGCTTGGCACTCCGGATGGCGTTGAGCGTGACGTCCCCGAAGGCGGCGGACGCCTTGCGGTAGGACGGGTCGGCGTAGGTGGACGCGCGCTTCCCGGCCGGCGCGTCGGACCAGCCGGTCTCCTTGCCGACGAGTTGCTCGTACTGCTTGCCCGACGCCCAGGAGATGAACTTCCAGGCCTTGTCGGGGTTGCGGGAGGTCTTCTGGATGCCCCAGGCCCAGGTGTAGAGCCACCCGGAGTTGTCCGTCTTCTCGACCGGTGCGGGTGCGTAGCCGATCTTGCCCTTGACCGGGGACTTGGCCGACTCCAGTGACCCGGCGGCGGAGGTCGCGTCGTACCACATGGCGGTCTTGGACTGGGTGAGGTCGTTGAGGCACTCGGCGAACCCGGACTGCGCGGCCCCGGACTCGCCGTGCTCACGGACCAGCTCGACGTAGAAGTTGACGGCCTGTTTGAAGGCGGGGGAGTCGAGTCTGGCCTTCCAGTTCTTGTCGAACCAGGTGCCGCCGAAGGTGTTGACCACCGTGGTCAGCGGTGCGATCAGCTCGCCCCAGCCGGGCAGGCCGCGCAGGCAGATGCCCTTCATCCCCGGCTTCGCGCCGTCCGCCGCGGCGGCGAGCGCGGCGACCTGCTGCCAGGTGGGGTGGGCCGGCATGGTCAGATGCTTCTGCGCGAAGACGTCCTTGCGGTACATCAGCATGGACGACTCGCCGTAGAAGGGCTCGCCGTAGAGCTTCTTGTCGTCCCCGGTGAGTGACTCGCGCAGCGCGGGCAGGATGTCCTTCTGGTCGAACGCGGTGTCCTTGGCCGTGTACGGACCGAGATCGTGCAGCCAGCCGTTCCTGGCGTAGATCGGGATCTCGTAGTTGGACAGCGTCGCGACGTCGTACTGGCCCGCCTGGTTGGCGAAGTCCTGGCTGATCTTGTCGCGTACGTCGTTCTCGGGCAGCACGGTGAAGTTCACCCTGATGCCCGTCTGACGGGTGAAGTGGGCCGCGGTGAGCTTCTGCAACTCCGTCATCTGCGGGTTGTTGACCATCAGCACATTGATCGAGTCCCCGCCGGACCCGCTTCCTCCGGCGCCGGTCCAGCAGCCGGACAGGCTGATGAGCAGCGCCCCCGATGCGGCCTGCGCGAGCAGTGCGCGCGGCCTCCGTCGGCTCGGGCTTCGCATGGATCGCTCCTCGGGTGGGGTTGGGGGCTCGGACCGGCCGGCCGTGGGGAGAGGAGGGCTCAGACCCGGATGACCTGCGGTCCCAGCAGGGAGTAGCGGTGCGCCTCGGGTGCGGGCAGCAGGGTGCTGGTGACGATGGTTTCGAAGTCGGTCACCTGGGCGAACCGGCAGAAGCTCGACGCACCGAACTTGGTGTGGTTCCCGGCGAACACCCGGCGCCTGGCGGCCCTGACCGCCTGCGCCTTGACCTCGCCGACCGCCGGGTCGGGGGTGGTCAGACCGTGTTCGCGGGAGATCCCGTTGGCACCGATGAAGGCCAGGTCGATGACGAACCCGGACAGCATCCGGGTCGTCCAGTGGTCGACGGTGGCCAGGGTGCCCGAGCGCAGCCGGCCGCCGAGCAGCAGCACCGTCGTCCGCTCGGCGAGCGCCAGTGCCCCCGCCGTCACCAGGGAAGCGGTGACCACGGTCAGCGGGCGGTCGTGCGGCAGGCACTCGGCGATCAGCTGCGGAGTGAACCCCTCGTCGATGAAGACCGTTTCGGCGTCGCCGAGCAGCTGGGCCGCCGCCTCGGCGATCCGCCGCTTCTCCGGTACGTGCATCGTCGTCCGGAAGTCCAGCGTGGTCTCGAAGCCGGCGCTCTCCACCGGGTAGGCGCCGCCGTGCGTACGCCGGACCAGTCCGTGGTCCTCCAGCGCGCGCAGATCGCGGCGCACGGTCTCCTTGGCCACGCCGAGCCGCGCGGACAGCTCGGTGACATCGACCGAGCCCGCTTGCCGGGCGGACCGGATGATCTCCCTCCGGCGCTGCTCCGCGCTCACTGACACTGGGCCTCCTCGGATTCCACTTGCTGTGTGGAGAGTTGTACAGCCGCCCGGATGGTGTGAACAGGGCAGGAACGGGCTTGATCATGCCCGTTTCTGCCCGTTTCCGGGGACGGCGGCACCGCCCCCACCTGGGGCGGTGTGCCCGTCCGGGCATGGCAAAGGCCCGTCCGGCGTGCCGGACGGGCCCGTTCGCTGCCCGGATGCGGGCGCCCGATGTGCGGTGGGCCGGTGCGGGCCGGTCAGCGCGGCCAGATCGGCGGGTCGGTGAGGAACGGTCCGCCGAGGTGGGAGTGGGCCGGGTTCGCCGGGTCGAGCTCGCCCTGTTCGGCGATGAGCTTGGCCGCGTACGGCTCGGAGTCGTCCTGCGGCTCGTACCCCAGCGCCCGCGCCGACGAGAGGTCCCACCAGATACGGGTGTTGGCCGAAGAGCCGTAGACCACCGAGTGTCCGACCCCGTCGGCGGTCAGGGCCGCGTGGAAGAGCCGTGCGCCGTCCCGCGGGCTCATCCAGACCGAGAGCATCCGTACGGACGTCGGCTCGGCGAAGCAGGAACCGATCCGTACGGACACGGTCTGCTGGCCGAACTTGTCCCAGTACAGCTGGGCCAGATCCTCCCCGAAGCACTTGGAGAGGCCGTAGTACGTGTCCGGCCTGCGCGGGGTGTCGATCGGGATCAACGTGCCCGGGGCAGCCGGGACTTGGGCCCCCGGGCTCGGGGTGTAGCCCACCGCGTGGTTGGACGAGGCGAAGACGATCCGTCCGGTGCCCGCCTCGCGGGCCGCCTCGTAGAGGTTGTACGTGCCCTCGATGTTGGCCCGGAGGATCTTGTCGAAGGACGACTCCAGGGAGATGCCGGCGAGATGGATGACGGCGTCGACTCCCCGCACCGCCTCGCGCAGCGCCTCCTTGTCGGCCAGGTCCGCGGTGATCGCCGCGGGTTCGCCCTCGACCGGCACGGCGTCGAGGAGGCGCAGCTCATAGCCGTACGCGGGCAGCAGGCCCCGCATCAGGGTGCCGAGGCCTCCGGCGGCTCCGGTGAGCAGGATGGTGCGGGGAGCGGGCATGAGCGGGTCTCTCCTCGGTGAATCGGAGCCGGCCGGCCGCGATGACGGGACGGACCGGCCGACCGCGACGACACACATGGTGCGCGTGTCTCTCGCGTGTCCATGGATGGATGACATTCACATGTATGGACAAGCTAAGGAGCCCCGCGAGCCCCGTCAAGTGTCGCGCGGGGCTGCGGATTCTGCTTCTGTGGTGGCGTTTCTCGTCTTGACCGGCCCGGCTGTGCTGGCTTAGCGTGGCGATGTTCAGAAATATAGACACTGATCAGAATTGTGCACGAACGGAACTGTGCACGACTGGATGCCCAGGGAGCGCCCGTGTCCTCAGCCCCGCTCGCCGGCCGACTTGATGGTCTGCTGTTCTTCCCCGTGACCGCGTACGGGCCGGACGGCGCCGTCGATCTCGATGCCTTCCGCGCGCATGTGCGCAGCGGCATCGACTCCGGCGCGGCCGCGGTCTTCGCCTGCTGCGGCACGGGCGAGTTCCACGCGCTCGGCCCTGAGGAGTTCGGCGCGGTCGTCGCCGCCGCGGTCGAGGTGAGCGCGGGCCGGGTGCCCGTCGTCGCCGGCGCGGGATACGGCACCGCGCTCGCTGTCCAGTTCGCGAGGACCGCGCAGGAGGCGGGCGCCGACGGGCTCCTCGCCATGCCGCCGTACCTCGTCACGGCAGGCCAGGACGGTCTGATCCGCCACTACACGGCGCTCGCGGCGGCGACCGCGCTCGACGTCATCGTCTACCAGCGCGACAACGCGGTGTTCACGCCCGAGACGGTCGTGGCCCTCGCCCAGGTCGACGGGATCATCGGGCTCAAGGACGGGTACGGCGACCTCGATCTGATGCAGCGCATCATCAGCGCGGTCCGCACCGAGCTGCCCGGCCGGGACTTCCTCTACTTCAACGGGCTGCCCACCGCCGAACTCACCGCGCTCTCCTACCGCGCCATCGGTGTCACGCTCTACTCGTCGGCGGTCTTCTGCTTCGCCCCGGACATCGCGCTCGCCTTCTACCGCGCACTGCGCTCCGGCGACGACGCGACAGCGAACCGGCTCCTCGACGCCTTCTACCGGCCGCTCGTCGAACTGCGCAACCAGCGGCGCGGGTACGCGGTGTCGCTGATCAAGGCCGGCGTACGGCTCGCCGGCCTTGACGTCGGCGAGGTCCGTCCGCCGCTCGGTGAGCCGTCCCCCGAGCACATCGCACAGCTCGCCGCCATCACCGAGCGGGGCCGCGGGGCACTGGCCGCCCCGGCGGGTCCGGGGGAGCCGGCGTGAAGACCTCGGCCTTCCTCTACCCCTGGGACGTCGTCGGCGACCCGGAAGCCCCGGCGCGCATCGCGGACCTCGGCGTCCAGCAGGTCACCCTCGCCTCCGCCTACCACTCGACCCGCGCCCTGACACCGCGTCACCCCCGGCACCGGATCGTCACCGCGGGGCACGCGTCCGTCCTCTATCCGCCGTCCCCGGAGCGGTGGGCCGGGCGGGAGCTGCGCCCGTACCCCGCGGGGTCCTGGGCCCCCACCCCCGATCCGTACGGAGAGGCCGCAGCCGCCCTGGCCGCCGCAGGCCTGGAGGTCCACACCTGGGTGGTCCTGGCGCACAACTCCCGTCTGGGCACCGAGCACCCCGGCACTTCGGTGGTCAACGCGTACGGGGACCGCTACCCCTGGGCACCCTGCATCGCCCAGCCCGCCACCCGCGCCTACCTCACCGAGCTGGCCGCGGAGGCCGCGGTGCGCCCCGGGGCGCTCGGCACCGAACTGGAATCGCTCGGCTGGTACGGACTCGCCCATCTGCACGCCCACGACAAGATCGCCGGAGTGGGGCTCGGCGACGCGGGCCAGTACCTGATGTCGCTCTGCTTCTGCCCGGCCTGCGCGGAGGGGTACGGCGGACTCGGCCTGGACGCCGATGAGTTGAGCGCATCCGTACGCCGGGCGCTGGAGCCGGGGTGGTCCACCGGATCCTCCGACGCGGGCAGCTCCGCGATCGGGAAGCTGCTCGGGGCCGGTACCGCGGCCGCCGTGCTCCAGTGGCGTACCCGGACCGCCCGGACGCTCCAGGAGCAGGTGGTCGCCGCGGTACGGGCCGCGGCGCCTCCGGGCTTCCAGGTGCTGCTGCACGCCGACCCGGCCGCCCACCACTGCGGGGCGAACGCGGGCGTCGACCCCGAGCACATCCTCGGCGTCGCCGACGGGGTGGTCGTGCCCTGCACCGGCGGCCCCGCCCTGCTGGCCCCCTTCGCCGTGCACCGCACCGACCGCACGGTGCTCGCGGCCAACCTCACCGTCGTCTCCGGCATGGGCGGCAGCCCGGCCACCCTGGCGGAGGACGCGGCCCGCGCCGCCGGGCTCGGCGCGACCGAACTGCGGCTGTACCACGCGGGGCTGGCGTCCGACGCCGATCTCACGCTCGTACGGGCCGCGCTGTCCTGACCTCCGGGACGGCCGGCCGGACCGCCGGACGGGGTCGACAAACGGGGTCGACGGACGGGCCGACAAAACGGTTCGGAAGCACAGGAGTTGGCAGGCGGCGCGGGATGGGCGGGCGCCCGGCGGCTCCGTAGCCCAGGGGTATCGGCCGGGCACCGCGCGCGAGCAACCCCACAGGCCCCACCAGCCTCCTGCGCAACATCTCCACAGAGGTGAACCTCGTTACCGGGCTATGACAAAGACAGCTTGACAGTCGCTGACAGTACGCAAGTAGGTTCGATATGCACTGATGTTTCTCCTACATACCGGCGTCCCCACGCCGGAAGAAGGGACGCCCATGGGTTCCCACGCCCGCCCCAACCGGATCCACCGCACCGGGGTCCGGATCGCGATGGTCGCACTGGTCGGAGCCGCGTTGCCGCTCGCCGCCGGCGGTCTGGCCGAGGCGGCCACCCCCGGTGCCACGCACTCCGCCGACGACAACGGCGCGCAGGGCAGCGAGGCCACCACCACTCCGGCCGGCCAGAACCAGAACGCTCAGACGCAGCAGCCCCAGGCCGCCGATGCCCAGCACGCTGTCAGGGCCCAGTCCGGTCCCCAGATCAGCGCCGATCACGCCTTCCTGCTGGATGCCCGCGACGGCAGCCAGGAGCGGGAGATGTGGGCGGGGTCGAAGGCTGACGAGAGTGTGCCGATGGCCAGCACCACCAAGATCATGACGGCGCTGGTGGTGCTCAGGCACCCGGAGTGGCTGAACCACCAGATCACGGTGAAGCAGGACTACCGGGACTACGTCCAGAAGGTCGGCGGGAGCACCGCTGACCTCCAGACCGGTGACACGCTGACCGTCGAGCAGTTGCTGCACGCCATGCTGGTCCCGTCCGGTGACGACGCGGCAATGGCTCTGGCCGACAACCTCGGCGTCGGGGCCACCCAGGACGCACGGATCGCGGACTTCGTGAGCCAGATGAACGCCCAGGCGCAGGAAATGGGCCTGACCGGCACGCACTTCGACACCTTCGACGGTGTCTCGCACGGCAACAACCACAGCACCGCCCGCGACCTGGCCAAGCTCGGCCAGCGTGCCATGCTGCAGCCGGTGTTCGTCAATGTGGTGAAGGACAAGCAGTTCAAGACGGAGGCCCCGGCGGCCAACGGTCACACCCGGTACTACACCTGGAACACCACCAACGAGCTGCTGGGCACGTACGACGGTGCTCTGGGTGTCAAGACGGGCAGCGGCCCGGAGGACGGCTACTGCCTCGTCTTCGCGGCCAAGCGGGACAACCGCACCCTGGTCGGCGCGATCCTCAAGGACGACACCGACAAGGCCCGGTTCGACGACGCCACCA
Organism: Streptomyces sp. NBC_00466; assembly: GCF_041433995.1. Taxonomy (NCBI): domain Bacteria; kingdom Bacillati; phylum Actinomycetota; class Actinomycetes; order Kitasatosporales; family Streptomycetaceae; genus Streptomyces; species Streptomyces sp. NBC_00466. The sequence continues at coordinate 5,678,575 of NZ_CP107896.1, forward strand.
AGATGCTCGACTGGGGCTTCGCCCACTGAGCAGGCAGCGCCCCCGCCACTGAACGTGCACCGCGTGCACCATGCGGGATGCCTCCAGGCCCCCGCCCCCGCCCCCTTCGGCGGATGAGCGGGGGCCTTCCGTGTTCCGTACGGCGGGGTCTGTCGCGGCGGGCCGCCGACCGCCGCACCCCGGCCGGGCGGGCCGGACCCCGCGGGCCGGACCAAGGGCCGCTACCGGCGGCGGCGCAGCCTCGCGTCCTCGATCGCGGGGGGTGCGGCCGCGTAGTTGTCCGCCGGGTCGAGGTCGGTTCCCGGCGGGACGATCTCGTCGATCCGGTCGAGGATCCCGTCCGGCAACTCGATGTCCGACAGCTCGGTACCGGGGTGCCGGGTCCCGGCACCGTGGAGAAGCCCGTCCAGCTGTTCCTGAGTGCGGGGACCGATCAGTACGGTGGAGACCGCCGGATGCGCGCGTACGAAGGCGATCGCGAGCTGCGGCAGCGTCAGCCCCGCCTCCTCCGCGAGCACCGTGAGCCGGGCGAGCGCGGCGGCCTTCAGCGCACCGGTCGGAGTGGACGTGTCGTAGTGCGACGGGAAGACGGACGACATCAGCCTGGCCCGGTGAGTCGACGGGAGGTCCGCCCGCCCGGAGAGCCAGCCGCTGTTCAGCGGACTGAAGGTGAGCACACCCAGTCCGTGGCGTTGCGCCGTCGGGAGCACGGCGGCCTCCGGCCCACGGGTGAAGAGGGAGTACATGGGCTGCTCGGTCAGGAACCGGTGGGAGCCGCGCCGCTCCGCCGTCCACTGGGCCTCGACCGTCATCTCCGCCGCGAACATGGACGATCCGAACGCCCTGATCTTGCCTGCCTGTACGAGGTCGGTCAGCGCGGAGAGCGTCTCGCCGATCTCGGTCCCGTGGTCGGGCCGGTGGATCTGGTACAGGTCGATCCAGTCGGTGCCGAGCCTGCGGAGGCTGTCCTCGACCGCGCGTACGATCCACCGCCGTGAGCCGCCCCGCTGGTTGGGGTCCTCGCCCATGGGCCGCCCGAACTTCGTCGCGATGACCAGGCCGTCCCGGCGGCCCTTGACGGCTTTGCCGACGATCTCCTCGGACTCGCCCCTGGAGTAGACGTCGGCGGTGTCGATGACATTGATCCCGGCGTCGAGCGCGCTGTGGATGATACGGATCGCGTCCTCGTGGTCCGCGTTGCCCAGGCTCCCGAACATCATCGCGCCGAGTGCGATCTCGCTGACGGATATTCCGGTCGACCCGAGGGTCCTGCGCTTCATTACGTCGTGCCTCCGGTGCTTCGTGCTGCAGATTCCTGCCAGCTCACCACGCCGGCCCGCTCGCCCGGTAGACAGATCCTGCCGCCCGCTTGCACGATCCTGCCGACCTTGCTCCAATGCCGCCATGACAGACGCGGCAGCACCACCCGGGCCGGCGGCGCGGGCGGCGGAACTCCTCGGCGAACTGCGCACGCTGATCGTGCGCCACGCGGGCGGCGGCCCGCAGCTGAAGACGGAGATCCTGGACGGCGTGGCCATCACCTGCGCGCACCGGCCCACCCTCCCGGTGAGCGCGATGGCGGAGCCGTCGCTCGCGATCGTCGGCCAGGGCGTCAAGCGCACGATCCTGAACGGCGTGCCCTACGACTACCGGGCGGGGCAGTACCTCGTCGTGTCGGTCGACCTGCCGGTGGCCGGCCAGGCACTCGAAGCCCGCGAGGACGAACCCTTCGCCGTCTTCAGCATGAAGCTGGACCCGGCGGCGATCGCACCGCTGCTCCTGGAGACCGGCGACACCACGAAGCCGCCCGGCTTCTCCGGCCTCGCGGTCAGCGACGCGACGCCCGAGCTGCTCGATCCGGTCGTCCGGCTGCTGCGCCTGCTGGGCCGCCCGGACGACCTCCGGGTGCTCGCACCCGGCATCGAACGGGAGATCCTGTGGCGGCTCATCACCGGTGACCAGGGCGCGCTGGTCCGCCAGATCGGCCTGGCCAACAGCAGCATCGCGCACATCTCCCGCACGATCCGCTGGATCCGCCGGCACTACGACGAACCGCTGCGCATCGTGGACCTCGCCGAGCTGGCCGGCATGAGCCCGTCGGCCTTCCACCGGCACTTCCGCTCCGCGACCTCGATGACCCCGATCCAGTTCCAGAAGCAGATCCGGCTGCGGGAGGCGCGCGCCCTGCTCCTGACGGGACCGGTGGACGTGGCGGACATCGGCCACCGCGTGGGCTACGGCAGCCCGTCCCAGTTCAGCCGCGAGTACCGCAAGGCGTTCGGCGCCCCGCCCGGCCGGGACGCGGCCCGGCACACGGAAAACGGCCCACGACGGGACGCGGCGAGCCCGGCGTGATCCAGACGAGAGACCCTAGCCGCGCGCCCCGTACACATGGGGAGTCGTGGTGGTGAGCGCGGCGAAGCCCAGCCGCTGGAGGATCGGGCGGCTGTCGTCGGACGCGTCGACCTGGAGGAGACGGACGCCGCGTGCGGCCGCGATCCCCGCGCGGTGGGCGACCAGGGCGCGGTAGATGCCGCGACCGCGCCAGGCCGGGGCCGTGCCACCGCCCCAGAGACTGGCGAAGCCGGTGCCCGGATGGAACTCCATCCGCGCCGCGCAGACCGGTTCGTCGCCGGCCATCGCCACCATCGCGGCCACCGAGTCCGGGTCCTCGGTCAGCCGGTTCAGCACCTGGTGGTAGATCCGCGAGCCGTCGTCGCCGAACGCCGCCTCGTGCGCGCGGGTCATGAGAGCCACCCCGGCCGCATCGGTCACGGGACGCAGCTCCACCCCTGCGGGCAGCCGTACCCCGGTCGGCAGCGTCCGGACCTCGGCGACCATCAGGGTCTCCGGCGGCTCGGGCGTGAACCCGGCCGCCACGAGCCGGTCCGCCAGGTCGGCCGGGCGGTCGTGGGCGTACAGCTTCCACTCGAACTCGCGGTTCAGCGCGGTGAAATGCCGGACCTCCCCGGCGATCGCCGCATCGGCGGTGGCCGTGTCAAGGCCCGACCAGACGACGCCGTTCCAGCTGTCGGCGTCCGGGCCGGTCTGGCGTACGACTTCGCCGACACGTTCGACCACGCTGCCGGGGCTTTCCGGGGGCGCGTCCCGCCGCATGCGAAGGTCGAACTCCGCCCGTACCGCTTCGAGATCCATCCGGTCACTCAACAACCCGGCTCCGCGGGCCGCAACCGGGTTTCTCCGCAACAGATCCGCAAAGTGCCTTGTGCACTCCATGTGATGCGCGTAGACAACCAGTGACCTGCAGTTCGTCACCAACAGAACCGGAGCAGACGCGTATGCCATCCAGACTTGCCAGGATCTCCGCCTGTACGGTCGCCCTCGCCGCGGCCGGCAGCGCCCTCTACGGAATCGGCGTCGCCACCGCCGACAATTCCGTGCCGCGGACGGACCGGGAGATCCCCAACGTCACCAAGGTCGAAGACAGCATCAACGCCTACTACGGCGGCACGGCGGACGCTTCGGGCGCCTACCAGGCCTCGCCCAGGAGCAACTACGCCAAGCAGGTCGCAGGCATCGAGGCGCGGGCGAAGCGGCAGATAGCCGAGGCCGTCCACCGCACAGGACACGGCCGCAAGCCCGCCATCGTGCTGGACGTCGACGACACGACGCTGCTCACCTACGACTGGGAGAAGAAGAACGGCTTCGCCTACAACGCGGCCTCCTTCAACGACTACGTCCAGAGCGCCCGGTCGATCGCGGTCTTCGGGATGCCCGACGTCGTCAACTACGCCGCGAAGAAGGGCGTCACGGTCTTCTTCCTGACCGGACGTGACGAGACGCAGCGCAACGCTTCGGCGGCCAACCTCACCAGGGCCGGTTACCAGGTGCCGGTGGACAGGTCCCACTTCTACCTCAAGGACCCGACCGCCGCCCCGTCCTACCTGAGCTGCGGAACGCCGAAGTGGACGTGCACCACCGTCCAGTTCAAGGCCGGGACCAGGAAGCACATCGAGTCACTGGGTTACGACATCGTCGCCAACTTCGGGGACCAGTACTCCGACCTCAGCGGTGGCTACGCCGACAAGACGTACAAGATCCCGAACCCGATGTACTTCCTGCCGTGACCGGACCGCTTCCGCGCTGACCTTCCGCCGGGGGAGGGGGCCGCCCCGCCGCCCGCTCCTCCGGCGGCGGGGAACGCCGCCCCGCGTCCCCGCCACATACGGCCCAGGGCCGAACTCACCGCTACAGTGCGGTCGTCGGGGCTGGAGCCGAGCGCCGCGCCCTGACCGTCTCGTACCGCAGTGCCACACCCGTCACGACCGCGCCGGTCCCCTCCCACAGCCCCACGCCCAGGAACCCGGACGGCGCGCGGCCGGACACGACGGCCGTGGTGAAGACCGCGAAGGTCAGCAGCCGGAACGGCACCGTCCAGCGGAAGAAGGCCCGCCAGTCGGCGGCGGCCGCCAGCACGTAGTACACCCCCATGTTCACCGCGGCCATCGAGGAGGCCGTGATGAAGGTCCGGGTGTAGTCGGACGCCGGGCGCCCGGAGGCGGGGGCGGCGAAGCCCATGGCCTTCAGCAGCGCGTCGGGGGAGATCAGGCCCACGGCTCCCAGTACGGCGGCGAGCACGCCGAAGACGGCCATGGTCCAGCCGGACGGGGAACGGGGCAGTCGTATGACCATGGCGGCACCCTACGGCCTGGAGCGCCCGCCGGGTGCCGTGATGGATCACCGGCCGGCTACTTCAGCGCCGCCGCCATCATCTTCTGGGCGACAGGCCCCGCGAGGCCGTTGCCGCTCACCTCCGCGCGGGCCGCGTCCGAGTCCTCGACGAGCACCGCGACAGCCACCTCCTTGCCGGTCGACTTGTCCTTCGCGTACGACGTGAACCAGGCGTACGGCGCCTTGTCGTTGTTCACACCGTGCTGGGCCGTACCGGTCTTGCCGCCCACCACCGCGCCGGGGACCTTCGCGCTCGAACCCGTGCCCTGCTCGACGACCGTCTGCATCGCGCTCTGGAGCTGGGACGCGGTGGACGACGAGACGATCCGCTTGCCCGAGTCCTTCCCGTAGGACTGGAGGGTGTTGCCGTCGCCGTCCGTCACCTTGGAGACCATGTGCGGGTCGGCCATCACTCCGTCGTTCGCCAGGGCGGACGTCACCATCGCCATCTGGAGCGGGGTGGCCGTCACGTCGAACTGGCCGATGCCGCTCAGCGCCGTCTGCGCCTTGTCCATGTGCGAGGGGTAGTTGCTCGGCCAGGTGCGCACCGGCACATCCCGCTTGGTGTCGTTGAAGCCGAACTTCTCCGCCATCGCCCGCACCTTGTCCTGGCCCAGGTCGTCGGCCACCTTGGCGAAGACGGTGTTGCAGGAGTATTCGAGGGCGGTGCGGAGCGACGCGTTCTTGCAGGGGTCGGACGCGCTCTCGTTCCCGAGGTCCCTGGTCGTGCCGGGAAGCCGGTACGGGTCGGGGCTGTCGGTCTTCTCGTCGATCGAGGAGAACATCCCGTCCTCCAGCGCGGCCGACGCGACCACCAGCTTGAAGGTCGACCCCGGGGGCAGCGGCTGGCGCAGTGCCCGGTTGAGCATCGGCTGGTCCTTGTCGGTGGTCAGCTGCTTCCAGGCGTCGCCGTCCGTCGTACCGCTGATCTTCGACGGGTCGTACGACGGCGTGGAGACCATCCCCAGGATCTCGCCGGTCTTGGGATCGATGGCGACGGCGGCGCCCTTCTTGCTGCCGAGCGCTTCGTACCCCGCCTTCTGCACGGCCGGACTGATCGTCGTCAGGACGTCACCGGGGGCGGTCTGCTTGCCGGTGAGCGCGTCGACCGGGTTCTTCAGCCGGGAGTCCGTCCCGTCGAGGACGTCGGTGTAGATCCCTTCGAGCTGCGTCGACCCGTACGCCTGCGAGCTGTACCCGGTCACGGCCGAGTACAGGTCTCCGTCGGTGTACGTACGCCGGTAGGCGAGGTCGCCGCTGTCCGTACGCTTCGATCCGGTGACCGACCTGCCTCCCACGATGATGTCGCCCAGCGGCTGCGCGTACTGCGCGATCGCGGTCCGCCGGTTGTTCTTGTTGTCTGCGAGGGCCTTGCTCTCGTACCCCTGCACCCAGGTCGCCCGCCCGAGCAGAGCGAGGACCAGCAGCAGACAGAAGACCGAGGCGCGCCTGATTGTCTTGTTCATCCCGTAGGAGGACGAGCGGGGCGGGCGGAGCCGTTCCTGTACGGCGGTTTTCTCAGCGATCTCTCATCTGGGTGAGAGCCGGATCACCGCTGCTCAGAGCCGCCGGGTGGCGAGGGTCAGCCGGTCGCGGGCGTCGAAGAGCGCGTCCTTGACCATCTGCTCATGGGCCGGGGTGAGCCGGGCCACCGGCACCGAGCAGCTGATCGCGTCGCGGGCCGGGGTCCGGTACGGGATGGCCACGCCGAAGCAGCGCAGCCCCAGCGTGTTCTCCTCGCGGTCCACGGCGTACCCCTGCTCGCGGACGAGGTGCAGCTCCTCGATGAGCTTCTCGCGGTCGGTGATGGTGTGCTCGGTCAGCTGCGGCATGGTCTCCGGCAGCATCTTGCGGACCTGCTCGTCACTGTGGGTGGCGAGCAGCGCCTTGCCCAGCGAGGTGGAGTGCGCGGGCAGCCTGCGGCCGACCCGGGTGAACGGGCGCAGGTAGTGCTGCGACTGGCGGGTGGCCAGATAGACGACGTTGGTCCCGTCGAGGCGGGCGAGGTGGATGGTCTCCGTCGTGTCGTCGGAGAGCCGGTCCAGGGTGGCGCGGGCCGCCGCGACGACCTCGTCGCCGTCGATGTACGACGTACCGACGAGCAGGGCGCGTACGCCGATGCCGTACCGCGTGCCGGTCGCGTCGGTCTCCACCCAGCCCAGCTCCACCAGCGTGCGCAGCAGCATGTAGAGACTGGACTTGGGGTACCCGACCGCCTCCTGCACGGCCGCGAGCGAGTGCATACCGGGGCGCCCGGCGAAGTACTCCAGCAACTCGACGGTCCGCACCGCGGACTTGACCTGCGCCCCACCTGCTGTCTCGGCAGTCGACATTCGACCCTGCCCCTCTTGTCAATGCTGAACGCGCGTTATTAGAGTTCCAGGAGATATTCACCATCAGGAACCGTGTTCAGAATACCGAACAACTTTACCGAACAACTCGTTGTGCGGCAGTGGTTTGCGGCAGTGGATCTGGAAGGACGATCGCGGTGGCAGCAACACCAGTCTGGAGTGTCGACCCCCGAACCGGGAAGCAGCGCGAGCAGGTCGCGCTGGAGGCCACGACGGGCGAAGTGGACCAAGTGGTCCGCGCCGCCCACGCCGCGTGGGCCTCGCTCGCCGACCGTAGGGTACGGGCAGCCCTGCTGCGCACCGCCGCCGACCTGCTCGACGAGGCCGGCCCCCATGTCATCGAGGCCGCCGACGCCGAGACCGCTCTCGGTCCCGGCCGGCTCACCGGTGAACTCGCCCGTACCACCGCGCAGTTCCGGGCGTTCGCCGATGTGATCGACGAGGGTTCCTTCCTCGACGTCCGCATAGACCACCCGGACGCCGCCGCCACCCCGCCCCGACCGGATCTGCGCCGGTACAAGCTGCCGCTCGGCGTCGTCGCGGTGTACGCGGCGAGCAACTTCCCGCTGGCCTTCTCGGTGCCGGGCGGCGACACCGCGAGCGCACTCGCGGCCGGCTGTCCGGTCGTGGTCAAGGCGCACCCCGACCACCCCGCCACGTCCGAGCTCTGCGCCGCCGTGCTGCACCGGGCCGCCGAGCAGGTCGGCCTCGACCCCGCGGTGGTCTCCGTGGTGCACGGCTTCGACGCCGGAGTGGCGCTCGTCAAGCACCCGCTGGTCGCCGCCGCCGGGTTCACCGGCTCGCTGCGCGGCGGCCGCGCCCTCTTCGACGCGGCTGCCGCCCGGCCGGTCCCGATCCCCTTCCACGGCGAGCTGGGCTCGCTCAACCCGGTCGTGGTCACGGAGGCCGCGGCCGCCGAGCGCGCCGAGGAGATCGGTGCGGGGCTGGCGGGCTCCGTCACACTCGGCACCGGCCAGTTCTGTGTGAAGCCCGGCTTCGTGCTCGCACCCACCGGGGCCGGTGGTGACGCCCTGGTCAAGGCGCTGACCGTCGCCGTCAGCGACAGCGAGGCCGGTGTCCTGCTCGACCACCGGATGCGCGACAACTTCCTGGCGGGCGTACGTGAACGGGCCGCCCTGACCGGGGTCGACGCCCCGGTCACGCCCGGGGCGGGCGGCGAGCACACCGTCAGCGCAGGCTTCCTGACGCTGCCTGCCGCGCTGCTCGCGGCGGACGGCGAGCACGATCTGCTCCTGGAGGAGTGCTTCGGCCCGGTCACGGTCGTCGCACGCTACGGATCCACCGATGAGATCACCGCGGTGCTCTCCCGGCTGCCGGGCAATCTGACGGCGACCCTCCAGGTCTCCGCAGCCGAGGCCGCGGGCGAGGGCACAGCCGCCGCCCTGCTCGACGAGCTCACCCCGCTCGCCGGGCGGGTCCTGGTCAACGGCTGGCCCACCGGGGTCGCGGTCGCCCCCGCCCAGCACCACGGCGGCCCCTACCCGGCCGCCACCTCCACCTCCACCTCGGTCGGTGGCACCGCCATCGAGCGCTGGCTGCGCCCGGTCGCGTACCAGAGCACGCCCGACGCGCTGCTCCCGCCCGAGCTGCGCGAGGCCAACCCGCTGGGGCTGCCCCGCCGCATCAACGGCCTGCCCGAATGACCCGGCTGCCCGAGCTGCCCTTCCCGCTGCTTCCGGAGGGCCCGCAGGCCCCCTGGTCGTACGAGGAGGGGGCGCTCTCGGTGCGCGCCGGAGCGCGCGAGGACCTGTTCGTGCCCCCGGCGGGCGACTCGCTCGACCCGGCGTCGGACGCGCCCAGGCTGCTCGGCACGCCACCGCCCGGCGACTTCCAGCTGATCGCCAGGGTGGCGGTCGGCTTCGTCGGCGCGGGGGACGCGGGCGCGCTGTACCTGGAGACCGGCGAACGGGAGTGGGCCAAGCTCTGCTTCGAACTCTCCCCTGACACCCCCACCGTCTGCTCGGTCGTGACCAGGGGGTACTCCGACGACGTCAACTCGTCGGTGGTGGAGGGCGACAGCGTCTGGCTGCGGATCAGCAGGACCGGGAAGGCATTCGCCTTCCACGCGTCGGCCGACGGCGAACGCTGGACCTTCGTACGGGTCTTCGCACTCGGCGACGGAGCGGCGGCGGCCGGCGCCCGGATCGGCTTCCTGGCCCAGTGCCCCACCGCGGACGGCTGCGCGGTGACCTTCGACTCCCTCGTCTACCGGGACCGCGCGCCCCGGGGGCTGCGCGACGGCAGTTGACGGCGGGGCAGGGCGGGGACCGCGTGCGGCTCCCGCCCTGCCCGCCGTGCTCACGCCGTGGGCGCCGCGGGCTCCTCCGCGGACCCGGCAGCAGTGGGCTGTATGGTCACCCGCGTCGGTCGCAGCCGTGCTGTGGCCAGCGCGGAGAGCGCCAGCAGACCCGCGCTGACCAGCAGCGACGTCCGCATCCCGGCGGCGAAGCCACCACCGGCGACCAGTCCGCCGAAGACCGCGACCGCCAGGCCGCCGGAGATCTGCCGCGCGGCGTTGAGCACCCCCGCCGCCAGTCCGGCCCGCTCTCCGGGCACCGCCTCCAGCATGGTGGCCGTGAGCGGCGGCACGGTCAGAGCCGTCCCCAGAGCGAGCGGCATCAGGGCGGCCGCCACCAGGACGTCCGGAGTACGCCGCGAGACCATCAGCATCAGAAGTGACCCCGCCGCCGCGATCAGTTGGCCGGCCAGCATCGGCACCCGCGGCCCGAAGCGGTCCGCCAGCCGCCCCGCGACGATGTTGACCAGCGGGATCAGCGCCGTCATCGGCAGGAACATCAGCCCCGCGCTCATCGCCGACTGCCCCCGCACCTGCTGGAAGAACAGGCTCAGCACGAAGATGAGGCCGTAGAAGGCGATGCTGTTCGCCGCGCCCGCGCCCAGCGAGACCGAGACCGCCCGGTTCCGGAACAGCCCCAGTGGCACCACCGGATGAGGGTGCCGGGACTCGACACGGAGGAATACGGCCAGCATGACCAGGGCCACCCCGCCCGCGACGATCCCCGCGGTGCCGCCCTCGATCACCGCGAAGGTGACCGATGCCAGCATCACCACGGCCGTCAGCTGACCCGCCAGGTCCAGCGGTGCAGGCCTGCGTTGCGAGCGCGGGGTGAGGGACAGGAGCAGCAGCGCTGTCGCGCATACCGGCACATTGATGAAGAAGATCCCGCGCCAGCTCCACGCGGAGGTCAGTGCTCCACCCGCGACGGGCCCCAGCGCCACCGCGACCGAACCGCCCGCCGCCCAGAGCGACACCGCGCGGGCCCGCCGCGCCGGTTCCGGGTACGCCTGGCGCACGAGCGCGAGCGACGCGGGCAGCAGTACCGCGGCCGCGACACCCTGAAGCACCCGTGAACCGATCAGCACGGGCAGGCCCGGGGCCAGACCGCAGGCGGCGGACGCGAGAGTGAAGAGGGTGATTCCGCTTGCGTACGCCCGGCGTGCGCCGATCCGGTCGGAGAGCGCGCCCGTGGAGAGCATCAGCGCGGCGAAGGCCAGGGTGTAGCCGTCCACCACCCACTGGAGCCCGGCGAGCCCGCCGCCCAGATCGCTGCTGACCGCAGGCAGCGCCACGGTGACGACGGTCGCGTCAAGGGTGATCAGGAAGAAGCCGAACAGCGCGGCGAAGAGCGCGATACCGGGCGAAGGGGCCCGGCCCCGGTGGTTCGTCGCGGGCCGGGCGGAGGTGCCGTGGACGGCGCTTGCGGTTGTCATGCGGTGAGTCTGGCGAAGGCGACGGCCGTACAGTAGTGGCCTGAATGCCATACATCCGGAGGTTCTGGCCATGCCCCGTCCGTACCGCGTAGCCGTGATCGCCACTCCGCCCGTCTCGATGTTCAATCTGGCCGTCCCGGAGATGATCTTCGAGAAGGCTGAGGTGGACGGCGTACCTGGGTATGAGACCACTATCTGCGCGCCCGAGCCCGGCCCGGTCGCGACCACCGGAGGGCTGGACATCGAGGTGCGCCACGGTCTCGAAGCCGTCGAGCGGGCCGACACGGTGATCGTCGCGGGCGCCGGCCTGCGCCAGGAGTTCGACCCGCGCACGCTCGACGCGATCCGCACCGCGGCCGCCGGGGGCAAGCGGATCGCCGCCATCTGCTCGGGCGCGTTCCTGCTGGCCGAGGCCGGTCTGCTCGACGGGCGCCCGGTGACCACCTACTGGCAGAACGGCGAGGAGCTGACCCGCCGCTACCCGTCGGTCAGCCTCCAGAGCGACGTCCTCTACGTCCAGGACGACCGGATCCTGACGGCTTCCGGCTATGCGGCCGGCATCGACCTCTGCCTGCATATCGTCCGTACCGACCACGGTGCGGCCATCGCCAACGAGGTGGCCAGACGTGCCCTGGTCGCACCCGTACGACCGGGCGGGCAGGCGCAGTTCACCGACACCCCGCTGCCGCTCGAACGCGGTGTCTCCTTCGCCGAGACTCGCGCCTGGACCATGCAGCACCTGGACGAGCCCCTGACCCTCTCCGATCTCGCCCGGCACGCGGGCGTCTCCATCCGTACGCTCTCCCGCCGGTTTCTGGCGGAGACCGGGGTGAGCCCCCTCCAGTGGCTGCTGCACCAGCGGATCGAACGGGCCCGTGAACTCCTGGAGACCACGAAGCTCCCGATGGACCAGGTCGCCGCCGCCAGCGGTCTGGGCACGGCCGACTCACTGCGCCAGCACCTCTCCCGGCGGACCGGCCTCACCCCCAGCGCATACCGGGCCTCATTCAGCCGTCTTGCAACCGCGCGGTGAGCAGCCGGCGTCCTCTCCGCCATGACGTCCGTTGCTCTGATTCGCCCGGCACGCCCGGAAGACATCGACACCATCGCCGCACTCCACGCGGCGGCCCGTGCCACGTACTACGAAGGCCGGATACCGGTCGAGGAGTACGCGAGCCCCGCGGTGCACGCGCAGGTGCGGGAGGGCTGGGTCGGCGCGATCGGCCGGCAGAACGGCGGGGTGCTCTGCGCCGAGGTGGCGGGCATCGTCGCCGGGGTCACGTCGTTCCGGGTCTTCAACGGGCACATGACCCTCATGCAGTTCCACGTCGACCCGGCCCGCTGGAGCCGGGGGATCGGGGGCGCCATGCACGACGCGGTCGTGACCGCCTGGCAGCGGGACGCGGTGCCCGAGGCACGGCTCGAAGTGTACGAACACAATCTGCGCGCCCAGCGGTTCTACGCCCGCCACGGGTGGCTGCCGGACGAACGGGCGGTCAGCGACCCCGACAGCGCACACATCTCGCTGCGGCTGGAGATCCCCGCCGTCCTGGCCCGGAGCTAGTGTTCTGAGTCGGGCGCCCCTCCTGGTGGTTCCCGGGTGGCGCCCGGTGGCTCCTGGCGGTGGGGGCGGTGCTACGTCATGCCTCTTCGCCCCGGGCCGTCCCCTGCTGCCCCGGCCGGTGGATGTCGAGGTGCGCGGGGGTCCCGGTCATCGGCAGTTTGTGCACGAACGCACGTCGCAGCGCGTGGTACGGCGCGTCCGGATCACCGAAGGTGCGGGCCATCCGCGCCAGTTCGTCCTCCCGGTAGGCCGCCAGCGGCCTGACCGCCTCCTCGCGCTCCAGCTCCGCCTTCTTGGCCGCGGCCCGCGACTGCGCACCGGAGGACGACGCGAGGAGCGCCGCGAGCCGGGCGACCGCGGCCGGGAAGTCCTGCGGGCCGCACTCGACGATCCGGTCCAACAGGCCGATGCGCTGCCCGGCGGCCGCGCTGACCGGCAGCGCCCGCCGCATCAGTTCCCCGGCGACGTCCGCGCCCGCCCGGCGCGGCAGGGTGCGGGTCCAGTACTCGGATCCGTACAGGCCCATCAGCCGGTAGTGCGGGTTCAGCACCGCGCCCGCCCTGCACCAGACCTCGTCCGCCGCCAGGGCCAGCATCGCTCCTCCCGCGGCGGCGTTGCCGCCCACCGCGGAGACCACGAGGCGGTCGGTGGTCGTCAGAACGGCCTCCACCAGGTCGTCCATGGCGCTGATGTTGGCCCAGGACTCCGCCGCCGGATCGTCGGCCGCCTCGATCACGTTGAGATGGATGCCGTTACTGAAGAAGTCCCGGCCGCCGCCCAGCACCAGGACCGAGGTGGGCCGGGCGGCGGCGGTCCGGTACGCGGCGAGCAGCCGCTCGCACTGCGCCGTACTCATCGCGCCGCCGGGGAAGGCGAATGTCAGGAACCCCGCCTGGCCCTCCTCCCGGTACCGGATGTCGCTCCAGGTGCGGCAGTTCCCGTCCGGCCGCAGGGGCGCCGGGAGTTCGGGCAGTTCCGGGAGCCGGTCGCCGAGCGCGCTGACGGCGGGCAGTTTGTACGTGGGCGGCTGCCCGGACCTGCGCCGGGGCCGCAGCTCCGGGATCCACACCGCCCCGTCGGCCGTCGCCCGGCAGACGGCGCCCGCCCGGCTGGCCAGCAGCTCTCCCGGCCGGCCGCGCAGCCCGTCCTCCGGGTGGCCGCCGTGCAGGAACCACTCGCCGCCGAGCAGTTCGTCCCGTACCCCGGGGTTCGAGTCGGCGGCGCGAAGCTTGCGTACCACCACCGCGGTGGAATCCGCCCGCCAGTCGATCCGCCGCTGCTCCTGCCGCATGAAGGGCCGGGTGCCGATGCTGCCCTGCTGAACCCGCTGAGCGGGCTCGGGCCGGCGCTGTTCCGGCTGCTGCGGTTCGGGGGAGTACGTGCCCGACGCGAAGCGCTCCACGGCCAGCAGCACGGCCCGCAGCGCCGCGTCGGAGATCTCGTTGCGGTAGAGATCGCTCTTGCCCACCGGGGGCACCGGGCACTCGGCGGTGGCCCAGACGTCACCGGCGTCCATGACCGCGCCGGCCTGCAGGACCGTGACACCCCACCGGGTCACCCCCTCGTGGATGGCCCAGTCCAGGGAGGAGGGGCCCCGGTCGCCGACGGGCCCCGGATGCACGATGAGGCAGGTGTGCGCCGTCCAGATGTCCTGCGGGACGGCCGTCTTCAGCAGTGGGGCGACGATCAGTTCGGGCCGGTGCCGGCGGACGGCCTCCCGGAGCGCCGCGTCGTGCAGGCCGGGGTCGGGCAGCGCGATGGCGACGGCCACCGTGTGGCCGTGGTCCCGCAGCTCGGCGTGCACCCGCTGGGTCAGGCTGTTGAAGGCACTCGCGACGAGCAGGATGTGCACGGCGGTCTCCCGGGGATCGGCGCTCCACGGCCGGGGGCGGGGCCGGCCGCCTGCGATCGTCGGGCACCGGGACGGCGAGGGGCGGGCGCCGGGCTGAGGTGTCGCCCGAAAGCGGAGCACCCTGGGCCATCTGCGGCGTCCTGCCGGGCCGATTCGGCCGGCCCCTGCCGTCCCTGCCGTCCCCGCCGTCCCAAGAGGGGCGACTACTCGTCGACGCGCACCGCGCCCGACGGGCAGAGCATCCCGGCCTCACGCGCCGCGGCGCGGTCCTTGTCGCTGGGCTCGCCGGCCAGCACCGTCACGACACCGTCGTCGTCCTGGTCGAAGACCTCGGGCGCCGTCAGCGCGCACAGGCCCGCTCCCACGCAGACCTCCCGGTCGGCCGTCACACGCATGGCTGCTCCTTCCGCCGCGGTCACCAGGTGACCGGAAGTTCGTTGACGCCCTGGATCGTCGTACCCGGACGCAGTGTCAACCGGTCCACCGGTACCGCGAGCCGCAGGTTCGGCAGCCGGTCGAACAACGCCGTGAGGATGACCTCCAGTTCGAGGCGGGCCAGGTTCTGGCCGAGGCACTGGTGCACCCCGTAGCCGAAGGCCAGATGGTGGCGGGCTTCGCGCCGCACGTCGAAGGCGTCCGGGTCGGCGAAGACCGAACTGTCGCGATTGGCAATGGAGTTGGTGACGATGACGCCCTCGCCCGCCCGGATGCACTGCCCGTCGACATCGATGTCGGCGGTCGCGATGCGCGCCCCGGCGATGTCCGCGATGGCCAGATAGCGCAGCAGCTCCTCCACCGCGCCCGGCACCAGCGACGGGTCGGAGCGCAACGCGGCGAACTGGTCGGGGTGTTCGAGCAGGGTGATGACGCTGAGCGAGGTCATCGACGCCGTCGTCTCGTGGCCCGCCACCAGCAGCAGGATGGCGGTCGACACCAGCTCCTCGCGGTCGATCGTGCCCTTCTCCAGCTGCTCCGTGACCAGAGTGCTCAGCAGGCCCGGCCGGGGCTTGCCGCGCAGGGAGTCCACCAGGCCGCCCAGATAGCTCTCCAGCTCGTCCCGGGCGGCATTCGTCCCGGCCGCGTCCGGGGACTGGATCAGCCGCCTGCTGGCGTCCTGGAAGAAGTCGTGCTCGGCGTAGGGCACGCCGAGCAGCCGGCAGATCACCATGGACGGCACGGGCAGCGCGAACTGGCTGACGAGGTCGGCGGGCGGCCCGGAGGCGATCATCTCGTCCAGGAAGCCGTGCACGATCTGCTCGACCTCGGCCCGCATGCCCTTGATGCGCCGGACGGTGAACTCGCTGATGGTCATGCGGCGCTTCGGCCCGTGCTCGGGCGGGTCCAGGCCGATGAAGGCCGGCCGGCGGTCCCGGAAGCTCGTGACGCGCTCGGAGGTCGCGGGGAAGGCGTCATGGGTCCGGTCGGACGACAGACGGGGGTCGGCCAGCAGCTTCCGCGCCGTCTCGTACCTGGTCACCAGCCAGGCCTGCCGGCCGTCGTAGAGGGTGACCCGCTGCAGCGCCCCCTCCCGTCCGCGGAGGTCGTCGTACTGGTCGGGCAGTTGGTAGGGACAGGTGCGGTCGCTGGGATAGGCGGGGGCGCCTGATGAGGGCGTGGTAACGGTCTCGGTCATCGTTCCCCTCGGTGTGCTCGCACTTAAAGAACGGTCAGTTCTCTAATAGGAGGCTAGGCTGACGCCCTCGGGGTTCACAACGGGTGTTTGATAAATGGCTGGGAGTCATGCCTCCAACCAACGGGGACGCGCCGGACCGGTCGGCCGGTGACCATCGCAGAAACCCTCGCCGCCGGGGCGAGGAGCTGGAGAACGCCATCCTGACGGCGGTCCTCGACGAACTCGCCGAGGTCGGTTACGCCGGACTGACGATGGAGCGCGTGGCCGTAAGGGCACGCACCGGCAAGGCCGCCCTGTACCGCCGTTGGCCCGGCCGCGCCGAACTCGTCATCGACGCCTGCGCGGCCCGCCGCCTGACCGAAGCCGATCTGCCCGATACCGGCGCCCTGCGCAGCGACGTGGTCGCCGTACTGCGGCAACTCTCCGCCAAGCTGGCCTCCTCGCACGGGGACATCCTCCGGGGCCTGCTCACGGAGGCCATGCACGATCCCGAGTTCGCCCGGCTGGTCCGTGAGCGGGTCGGCCCCGCGGGCCCGGGACCGATCCGGGCGCTGCTGCTGCGCGCCGTCGCACGTGGCGAGATCGAGCCGTGGGTGCCCACCTCGCGGCGCGCGACCGTGGCGGTCGACCTGCTCCGCAACCACTATCTGCTCTACGGGGCCCCGGTCCCGGAGGACGTCATCGCCGAGATCGTCGACGACGTCTACCTCCCCCTCCTCCTGGCCCCGCCGGGCGCCCCGGAAGCTCTCGGTGAACGACCGTGAGGACGTGCCGGGGGGATCAGTCGCGGCCCGTCTCGCCAGGGCCGGAGCCGGGCGCCGGGAATGGGCTGGTCCGTGTGCATGTTCACCAGGGGGCACGGGGCTTCCTGTGCCGTACGACCCTGGAGAGATGAAGAACATGCGCGTCGAGATCTGGAGCGACATCGCCTGCCCCTGGTGCTATGTGGGCAAGGCCCGGTTCGAGAAGGCCCTCGCCGGTTTCCCGCACCGTGACCAGGTCGAGGTGGTGCACCGTTCCTTCGAGCTCGACCCGGGACGGGCGAAGGGCGACGCCGCGCCCGTCCTGGAGATGCTCAGCAAGAAGTACGGGATGAGCATCGAGCAGGCGCAGGAGGCCGAGAACAACATCGCCGCCAACGCCGGTGCCGAGGGGCTCGGCTACCGCACGCAGGGCCGTGACCACGGGAACACCTTCGACATGCACCGGCTGCTGCACTTCGCCAAGGAGCAGGGCCGCCAGGACGAGCTGATCGGGCTGCTCTACCGGGCGAACTTCGCCGACGAGCGGTCCGTCTTCGACGGGGACGCGTATCTGGTGGAGCTGGCCGTGGAGGCCGGGCTCGACGCCGACGCGGTCCGCGCGGTGCTCGCCGACCCCGCCGCCTACGCCGACGAGGTACGGGCCGACGAGCGCGAGGCGGCTGAACTCGGCGCGAACGGCGTGCCGTTCTTCGTCCTCGACCGGGCGTTCGGCGTGTCCGGCGCCCAGCCCGCCGAGGTCTTCACACAGGCGCTCGGCCAGGCCTGGGACGCCAAGCCCCGGCTGGCGGCGGTCGGCGGGGACGGCGAGGTCTGCGGCCCGGACGGCTGCGAGGTCCCGGCGACAGGCGACCGGGACTGACCGTCCTGCGGGCAGGTCCGACCGTACGATGACCGCTCTGACCGCACGGTGACCGGCCTGACCGCACGGTGACCGCCCTGACCGTACGGTGACCGACCGGTCCTGACCGTACGGCGGCCAGGCCTGGAGGCCTGGTGGCCCGTCCCGGCTCGGCTGCCCTCCGGTCACCCGCCCCCGGTCACGCCCCGTCGAGTGTGTGCGCCGCGTCGTGGAAGGCGCGGCGCACCGCTGTGATGCCGTCCCCGTCCCGGCTGGGATGCACCCGGTTGGTGAGCAGTACCGCGTACCGTCCGGCCGCCGGATCGACCCACAGGCTCGTGCCCGTGAAGCCCGTGTGCCCGTACGAGGCGGGCCCGAAGGAGTCGCCGACGGGGGAGCCGACCGGGTCCTGGCCCTGCCAGGCGAGCCCTCTGCGCTGTGCGAGACCGTCCGTGTGGCCCGCTGTCATCAGCGCGAACGTCGCGGGGCGCAGCAGTTCCCGGCCGCCGCCCGCCAGTGACCTGCCCAGCCGTTCCATGTCGCCCAGGGTGGCGAACAGCCCGGCGTGGGCGGCCACCCCGCCGAGCACCGCGGCGTTCTCGTCGTGCACCTCGCCGGTCACCATCCGGCCGCGCCACGGGCAGTCCTCGGTGGCCACCGCGCGCGCCCGGCCCGCCGCGTCCGGGGTGAAACCGGTGTCCGCCATCCCCAGGGGCGCGCAGACCAGTTCCGTCACCAGCCGGTCCAGCGGGCGCCCGGTGGCGGCCTCCGCGATCAGCCCGAGCAGGATGAACCCCTGCGACGAGTACTGGACGCGGGTGCCCGGGGGAGCGGTCGGCGGCAGCTTCCGTACCGCGTCCAGTAGCGCCGTACGCGTCGGGTTCTCCCGATAGAGCGGCACCTGCCCGGGCAACCCCGAGGTGTGCGCCAGCAGTTGATGGAGCGTCAGATGTGCCTTGTCGCCGCCCCGGTATTCCGGCAGATGCGTGCCGACGGTGTCGGTGAGCGCGAGGGTGCCCGCATCGATCAGGGCCATCACTGCGAGGCCCGCGACGGGTTTCGTCACCGATGCGAGATCCCACAGCTCGCTGCCGTCGAGCCCGGGACCCGTCCAGCTCCTGGTGCCGGTCCAGCCCCGGTCCAGCGGGCCGTCGGCGGTGCCGACCGACCAGGCGGCCGCCGAGTACACCCGGCGCTCCCGCCCGGCGGCGAGCAGCCCGGCCGGCCGGCCGGCTTCTTCTGTATCCCCCGCTGGGCCCGTGCCCGTCGAGTCCATGTCCGCCGCGCTCATGTCCGGCCACCGTCCCGTGGCGTCCTGCCTCCGACGACACCCAGCGCGGGGCCGCTGCTGCCGAGGCCGGCCGAGACCGTGCGGGCCGCCGCGCGCACCATCGGGCCGAACAGTCCGGCGCTCTCCGGATCCAGGGTGAACGTCAGCCCCGAGATGCCGATCGCGCCCACCACCCGCCCGTCCCCGTCCGTCACCGGCGCGGCCACGGCGCGGACGTCCTGCTCGTGGTACTCGTCGTCGACCGCGTAACCGCGCTCCGCCGTACGGCGCAACTCGGCCCGGATCGCGCCGGGTTCGGTGAGCGTACGGGAGGTGCGCGCGGTGGGCGGGGTCTCTTCGAGTACCGCCGCCACCTCCGGCTCCGGCAGCGCGGAGAGCATCGCCAGACCCGCCGCGGTGCAGTACAGCGGGGTCTCGCCGCCGGGCCGGGTGCCCATCCGGTAGCCGCGCACCGGTTCCGACTGCTCCAGGTGCACGGCGGTGGCCCGGTGCCGTACCGCGTAGTACGCGAGCTGGCCGGTGCGGGTGCGCAGATCGGCCAGCGCCGGGCGGACCAGCCGGAGGTCGTCCCCGGTGTCCAGCGCGGCCGCGGCCAGGCCGAGCAGCCGGGGCCCCGCGCGGTAACTGCCGCCCTCCGCCGGCTCGGCGAAGCCGTACTCGGCCATCGTCCGCAGATGGCGGTGGACCGTCGGTTTGGTGAGACCGGTGCGCCGCGCGAGCTCGCCCAGCCGGTGCGGGCCGCCCGCCTCTACCAGTGCCTCCAGTACCTCCATCGCTTTGTCGACGGGGCCCTTCCCGGGCTCCTGCTCGCTCGATCGGGTGTTGACGGTATTCGGCATGACGCCTAGCTTAACCGCATCGCATTCCATCTTCCGGAACGGAAGTGTTGTTCAATGGAACGAATACGTCAGAGGTGGGCCGTGGACCGCAAACACCCGTCCCGCCGCGACGTGGTGCGGCTCGGCGGTCTGCTCATCCCGGCCGTCGCCGCCCCGGCTCTTCTGACGGGGTGTGGTGCCAACCCCGCCAGCGGCGCCGGCAATGTCCTGCGGGTTTCGCAGCCCGGCGACGCCACGACCATGGACCCGCAGAAACAGGGCGACATGGTGTCGATGAACGCCCTGATCAACATGTTCGACACGCTCACCACCCGGGGCAGCGACAACAAGCTGCACCCGCGACTGGCGCTCTCCTGGACGGCCCGCTCCGCGCGGACCTGGCGGTTCCGGCTGCGCCCCGGTGTGGCGTTCCACAACGGTGAGCCCTGCGACGCCGCCGCCGTGAAGTTCAGCATCGAGCGGCTGCTCGACCCGGCGACCAAGTCGCCTATCGTCGAGCTGCGTTACGTGAAGAGCGTGAGTGTCGTCGACCGGCTCACCGTGGATGTGCACACCACGCTGCACGACCCGATCCTGCCCGACAAGCTCTCCCTGTTCGGCGGTGTGGTCGTCCCGCCGGGCTATATCGCCAAGGTCGGGGACGAGGGGTTCGCCGGCCACCCTGTCGGCACCGGTCCGTTCACCTTCGTCAGCTGGCAGCGCGACCACCAGCTGCGGATGCGGGCCAACCCCAGGCACTGGCAGGGCAGGCCGAGCGTGGACGAGCTGGTCTTCAGCCCGGCGCCCAACCCCTCCTCCTCGCTCGCGGCCCTGCAGAGCGGCGGCGTCGACCTCGTCGCCGGGCTGACCCCCGACGCCGCCCAGCAGCTGGACGGATACACCGGGGTCACGCTGGACAGCTACCCCGGCATCCGCACGTCGTACCTCTCGCTGAACACCCTGGACGGCGGCCCGCTGGGCGACCACCGGGTGCGGCAGGCGCTCAACCACGCGATCGACGTCCCACTGCTGATCAAGGCGGTGCTCGGCGGCAAGGCCCGTGAGGTCCCCGCGATGATCCCGCGCGGCGCCTTCGGCTTCGATCCGTCCGTGAAGCCCTTCGCCCGCTCGGCGGCGAAGGCCCGCGCTCTGCTCGCCGAAGCCGGATACCCGCACGGCTTCTCCACCACGCTCACCGCGTCCAACGTCGACTCCAATGTCGCCGAGGCGCTGTCCGGACTCCTCGCCCGGGCCGGGGTGCACGCCCGCGTGTCCCTCCTCGACCCCGGTACGTACGCGGCCCGGCTCACCTCCGACGACCACAGCGCGCTCGGCCCGATGTACCTGGCGGCGAGCACCGTCTGGACCCTGGACGGCGAGAGCATGCTCCAGTCCGTCGTGCGCAGCGACCGCAGGCAGAGCCGGTGGCACTCCAAGGAGGCCGACCGGCTCATCGACGCCGAGGAGCTCTCGGTCGACCCCGCCGAACGCGCCCGCGCCTTCTCCGACCTCCAGCGGCTGATGCGTGAGCAGGCACCCTTCGTCTTCCTCTACCAGCTCGACAACATCCTCGCCCGCAACGCACGGCCCCGGTGGAAACCGGGCGTCGTGGGCTCGCTGGCCATGCAGAACGCGGAGGTCACGGTATGAGCGACCTGTCCCTCCGGGAACCGGACGTACGAACGCCCGGCCCGGCCCGCCGCACCACCCGCGACCGGACCCGGCTGCTGCGCGGCGTCCTGGTGCGGCTCGGCACCGCGCTGCTCGTCCTGCTGTGCACGGCGACCGTCTCGTTCTTCCTGGTCCGGCTCTCCGGGGACCCCGTCAAACAGCTGCTCCCGCCGGACGCCACCGCACACCAGGAGACCGTGCTGCGGGCGAGCCTCGGACTGGACAGGCCGCTGCTCACCCAGTACCTGGACTTCCTCGGGGGGCTGCCCCGCCTCGACTTCGGGAACTCCCTCTTCTACAACGAACCGGTCAGGACCGTCCTGGCCGACCGGCTGCCGGCCACCCTCGAACTCGCGGGCGCCGCACTGGTGGTGACCCTGATCATCGCGGTGCCCGCCGGGATCTTCGCCGCCATGCGCCGCGGCCGGGCCTCCGACCGCGGAGTGATGACCGGAGTGCTGCTCGGGCAGTCCACCCCGCCCTTCTGGGTCGGCATCCTGCTGATCCTCGTCTTCGCGGTGGGACTGCACGTCCTACCGGCGTCCGGATACGGCACCTTCGCCAACCTCGTACTCCCCGCGGTCACACTCGCCGTCTACTCCATCGCGGTCGTCGCCCGGCTGCTGCGGTCCTCGCTGATCGATGTGCTCTCCTCCGACCACATCCGTACCGCGAGGGCCAAGGGGTTCGGCCCGGTCAAGGTGGTGCTCAGGCACGGGCTGCGCAACGCGTCGCTGCCCGTGATCACGGTGGTCGGCCTCGAAGTGGGCAGCCTGCTCGGCGGCGCGATCCTCACCGAACAGGTCTTCTCCTGGCCCGGCGTCGGACAGCTGACGATCGAGGCCATCTCCAAACGCGACTTCCCGCTGGTCCAGGCAACGGTGCTCTTCTTCGCCGCCACCTTCGTCGTGGTGAACCTGCTGGTGGACCTCTCCTACAGCTTCCTCGACCCGAGGGTGAGGTCAACCAAGTGAGCACGCTGCCCCCGGTGAGTCCCCTGAACACGACGGACACGGCCAACACCACACCTGACACACCTCCGGACCCTCCCGCCCCGGCTCTGGCGCCGGCCCGCGGCCCCGGATCCGCCGCGCTGCGGGCCCTGCTGCGCAACCGGCTCGCGGTCATCGCCCTGGCCGTACTGGCGGTCATGCTGATCGCCGCCGTGTTCGCCCCGCTCATCGCCCCCTTCGACCCCAACGCCCAGAACCTGCTGCTGAGGCTCCGGCCGCCCGCCTGGCAGCACGGCGGCAGCAGCGCCCACCTCCTCGGCACCGACCAGCTCGGCCGGGACATGCTGTCCCGCGTCATCTACGGCACCCGGGTCTCACTGCTGGTGGGCGCGGGCGCCGCGCTGCTCGCCGGGGTCATCGGCACCGCCGTCGGGCTGGCCTCCGGATACTTCGGCGGCTGGACCGACCGGGTGCTGATGCGGCTGGCCGACGTACAACTGGCCTTCCCCGCGATCCTGCTGGCGCTGGCCATCGTCGGATTCCTCGGCTCCGGCCTCTGGTACGTGATCCTCGTGCTCGGCTTCACCGGCTGGGTCTCGTACGCCCGCGTCGTCCGCTCCGAGGTCATGTCGCTGCGCTCCCGCGACTTCATCACCGAGGCACGGGCCATCGGCGTCACGGACGCCACCATCATGCGCCGCCATCTGCTGCCCAACGTGATGGCGCCCCTCGCCACCATCGGCACCCTGCACATCGCCGCCGCCATCGTCGCCGAGGCGTCCCTGAGCTACCTCGGGCTCGGTGTGCCCAAGGAGACCGTCACCTGGGGCTCGATGCTCTCCGACGGACAGCTCTACCTGGGCACCTCCTGGTGGCTCGCCGTCTTCCCCGGAGCCGCCCTGATGATCACCTCGCTCGCTGTCAACATCACCGGCGACGCCCTGCGCGACGTCGCGGACCCGAAGGCGTACCGCCGATGAAACCCACGCCCACCTCCGCAGAACCCCTGCTGCGCATCAACGACCTCAGCGTCGACTTCCGGCTCGAAAGCTCCACCGTGCACGCCGTCCGGGGTGTCTCCCTCGACGTCCGCGCCGGAGAGACGCTCGCCGTCGTCGGCGAGTCCGGCAGCGGGAAGACGGCCACCGCCCTCTCGGTGCTGCGCCTCAACCCGGCGCCGCCCTGCGTCTACAGCGGCGGCGAGATCCTCTTCGACGGCCACGACCTGCTCGCGCTCTCCGAGAAGGAGCTCGGCCGGATCAGGGGCCATGACATCGCCATGGTCTTCCAGGACCCGATGACCAGCCTCGACCCGCTCCAACGGGTGGGCAGCCAGGTCGCCGAAGTGCTCAGGCACCACCAGGGGCTGTCCAGGTCCGAGGCCCGGGAGGCGGCCGTCGCGGCGCTGGACGAGGTCGGCATCCCCGACCCGGAACGCCGCTACCGGCAGTACCCGCACGAGCTCTCCGGCGGGCTGCGCCAGCGCGTGATGATCGCGACCGCGCTGGTCGCCCGGCCGCGGGTGCTCATCGCCGACGAACCGACCACCGCCCTCGACGTCACCGTGCAGCGGCAGATCCTCGATCTCCTGGTCGAACTGCGGCAACGGCACGGCATGGCCGTCGTCCTCATCACCCACGACCTGGGCGTGGTGGCCGAGACCGCCGACCGGGTCGCCGTCATGAACCGCGGCAAGGTCGTGGAGACCGGTGACGTCCTGGACGTCTTCGCCCACCCGGCGGACGACTACACCCGCCGACTCCTGGACGCCACACCCCGATTGGAGCCGGTATGACATCCGGAACCGGCCAGGCGCAGCCCGGCCACGCCGCTGGTGCAGATCCCGGCACGCCGCCGGCGGAGGGGCGGGCGGCCCTGCTCGAACTGGACCGTCTGCGCATGGAGTTCGGCAGCAGGCCGGTGAGCGTCGCGGTGGATGACGTGTCGCTGACGGTGTACGAGGGCGAGACCCTGGCCCTGGTCGGCGAATCGGGGTGCGGCAAGACCACGCTGACCAGGCTGCTGCTGCGGCTCATCGAACCCACCGCGGGCCGTGTGCGGTTCGCCGGGCAGGATCTCGGCGCCCTCACCCCGGCCCAACTGCGGTCCGTACGACGGGAGATGCAGGTCGTCCTGCAGGACCCGTACTCCAGCATGAACCCGCGGATGCGGATCTCCGACATCGTGGCGGAACCCCTGGTCACCCACGATCCGGCGGCACGGGGCCGGCGCGGCAGGGCCCGCACCAGGGAGCGCGTCGGTGAACTCCTGGAGGCGGTCGGTCTGGACGCGGGCATCCAGGACCGCTATCCGCACGAGTTCTCCGGCGGCCAGCGCCAGCGGGTCTCGATCGCCCGCGCGCTCGCCATCGAACCCCGGCTCGTGGTGCTCGACGAACCCACCAGCGCCCTCGACGTCTCCGTACAGGCCAGGATCCTCGACCTGCTCGCGGAGCTCCAGCAGCGCCTCGGTCTGACCTACGTCTTCGTCTCGCACAACCTGGCCGTGGTGCGCCAGGTCGCGGACCGGGTCGCCGTGATGCGCCGGGGCGCGCTGGTGGAGGTCGGCGACGCGGCCGACGTCTTCCGGCACCCCCGGCACGAGTACACCCGCCGGCTCCTCGACGCGGTCCCCGACCCCGACCCGCGCACCGCACGCCGGACAGCGGGCCGTGCGGGCTCCCGCCGGGAGAGCGACGGGGCGGGTCCGCGATGACCGGACCCGCCCCGTCGCAGGCGGCCCGGTTGCCCGGGTTCCCGCCGTCCGCCGTCCCGCAGAAGCCCGCCGCCCGGCCGTCCGCAGCCCTACACCTGCGACAGGACGAGACCGGCCCCGCCGAGCAGCGCCACATCGTCCACGGCCGCCGCGCTGACCTGCACCCTCGGCAGTTCGGCGGCGCCCGACGCCCCGTCGGCGCTGTCGGCGCGCAGCCGCTCCTCGATGAGCGTACGGAACCGCTCGCCGCCCTCACGGGCCTCGCCGTGCAGCACGAAGAGCCCGGGGGCGAAGAGCTGCTGCACGTTCACCAGGCCCAGGGCCACGTTCCGCGCGTACTCCTCGACCACCCGGCAGGCCGGCTCGTCCGTCCGCTCCACCAGCCCGGCCAGCGAAACGCGGTCGCCGAGCCCGGCCGCCCGCGAGCGCTCCCGCAGCCAGCGGGTGGTGGCCACCGTCTTCCAGCAGCCGAGGCGGCCGCAGGTGCACGGGTCGCCACTGGCCGAAACCGTCATATGGGCGCCGCTGCGGCCCCCGGGCGGGGCCAGCACCTCGCCGCCGTAGAGGATGCCCACGCCCAGTACCTCGCCGGTCGAGACCGATGCGAAGGTACGCCGCCCGCGCCCGGCACCGAACCAGCGGTCGCCGAGCACCTGGAGCCTGGCCCGGTGCTCGACCCGCACCCGCAGCCCGGTCAGCGCGCCCAGCCGTGCGGCCACCGGGTATCCGTGCAGCGCGGGGACGTCGTGGACCTCGGTGATCAGACCCGCTTCCGGGTCGACGAGACCGGCGGCGGCCACCCCGACCCCGTCCGGATCATGACCGGTGAACACCCGGGCGGCGCCGGAGAGCGCGGCGTCGATGTCGCGCGTCGTCGCCGCGCGCGCGTCGTACGCGGCCTCCGCCCGCTCCAGCACGGCGCCCGACATCGTCAGGACGGCCGCAGTGATCCGGCCGGGCACCAGCTCGACCGCGCCGAGCGTCCGGCGGGCGCCGGGCACGAGGGGGGCCGGAGCGGGCTCGGGCACCAACCGCAACGGAGAACGTCTCTGAACCATGCGCCGACTCTGCCACGGCAGAGTTTCAAGGAGGTAGCGCTGTGAGCCAACTGCAACCGACCGGACCGGCCCGGCTGACCGAACTGACCTGGAGCGAGGTGCGTGCGGCCGGTGAGCACGGCATCGCCCTGCTGCCCATCGGATCCCAGGAGCAGCACGCCGGACATCTGCCGATGGGCACCGACACCCTGCTCGCCGAGGCGGTGATCGACCGCGCGGGCGCCCTGCTCGCCCGGGAGCCGGACGCACCGGAACTCGTACGGCTGCCCGCCCTGCCCTTCGGACACAGCCCGCACCATCTGTTCGCCGCCGCCGTCTCGCTCTCCGCCGCCACCTTGGGAGCGGTGCTCGACGACATCCTGGACTCGCTCGTGACCAGCGGATACCGCCGGATCATGGTGGTGAACGGGCACGGCGGCAATGACGAGATCATGCGCCTCGCGGTGAAGCGGTTCGCGCTGCGCGCCGATGTGACCGTCGCCGCCTGCTCGTACTGGACCGTCACATCGGGCGCGGACGACGGGGGCAGGCCCGAGGTCACCCCCGGCCACGCCGGGTGGTTCGAGACCTCGCTGATGCTGGCGGCGCACCCGGACCTCGTCCGTACGCCGGTACCGGCCCGCGCGCCCGTCGAGCCACCGCCGCTCTTCGACCACCCGCCGTACCCGGGGCTGACCGTGGAGCGCCACGGCGAGTGGGAGCGGGTGGGCGGTGCGACGGACGACGCGTCCGGCGCCGACGGCGAGCGCGGTGCCCGGCTGCTCGACGACCGGGCCACCGGGCTGGCCCGCGCGATCCGCGCGTTCGACGCGGCGTCCCGCTGAGCCGCTCAGCGCCTGAACTTCTGAACCAGGACACACCCGATGAGAGAAAGAAAGAGCTATGAAGATCACTGATGTCGACGTGTGGGTTGTGAACCTTCCGCTGGTCAATCCGTTCACCAGCTCGTTCGAGACCAAGACGGGGGAGACCCGCACGGTGGTGCGGATCCGTACCGACACGGGGGTCGACGGCTGGGGCGAGACGATGTGGGGCCGGCCGGTCGCGGCGATCGTCAAGGCGCTCGCAGCGGACCTGATCGGCACCAGTCCCTTCGCCCTGGAGAGCTTCCACCGCAAACAGCACATGGTGCCGTTCTTCCACGGCTACCTGGGCTACGCGGCCATCGCCGCCCTGGACGTGGCCTGCTGGGACGCGATGGGCAAGGCCACCGGGCAGTCCGTCACGGACCTGCTGGGCGGACCGGTACGCGACGAGGTCCCCATCACCGCACTGGTGACCCGCGCCGACGCACCCGGAGTGGGCGCGGACGGGCTGCCGCAGGCGCTGGCCGAGCACACCGCACGAGTGGTGGCCGAAGGCGGCTTCGACGCGGTCAAGCTCAAGGGCACCAAGGACGTCGCCGGTGACGTCGCCATCCTGCGGGCCGTCCGCGAGACCCTGCCCGAGGTGAACCTGCGGGTCGACCCGAACGCGGCCTGGTCGGTCCCCGACTCGGTGCGCGCGGGGATCGCCCTGGAGGAGCTGGACCTGGAGTACCTGGAGGACCCCTGCGTCGGCATCGAGGGCATGAGCCAGGTGCACGCCAAGGTCCGGATCCCGCTCTGCACCAACATGTGCGTCGTCCGCTTCGAGGAGTTCGCCCCGGCGATACGGCTGAACGCCGTCGACGTGATCCACGGCGACGTCTACAAATGGGGCGGCATCGCCGCGACCAAGGCGCTCGCGGCCCACTGCGAGACGTTCGGGCTCGGGATGAACCTGCACAGCGGCGGCGAGCTGGGCATCGCGACCGCGGCGCATCTGGCCGTCGTGTCCAGCACGCCGGTCCTCTCACGGGCGATCGACAGCATGTACTACCTGCACGCCGACGACATCATCGAGCCGCTGCACCTAGAAGGCGGCCGGCTGCGGGTGCCCACCGGACCCGGCCTGGGGGTGAGCGTGGACGAGGAGAAGCTGCGCCACTTCGCCGGGGTCAACGAGCGCGAAGGAGACCTGACCGGATGAGCCCGGCACCGGAACAGCACAGGGAACAGCACCCGGACCAGCAGCCGGCACCGGACCAGCGGCCCGGCCGGCGGCGGAGCGGCGGCAAGCGGGCGGTGCGCAGCGCGCACGCGCCCCGCCCCGCCGGGGCCTACAGCCAGGGCGTGCTGGCCGGCGGGTTCCTCTACACGGCGGGGTTCGGCCCGCAGGACCCGGCGACCGGGGAAGTGCCCGGCACGGTCGGACAGCAGACCGCCCAGGTGCTGCGCAATATCCGCTCGGTACTCGCCGAGCGCGGGCTGACCCTGGACGACGTCGTCAAGGTGACCGTCCATCTGGCCCGGCTCCACCGGGACTTCGCCGAGTTCGACGCGGCGTACGGAGAGTTCTTCACGGAGCCGTACCCGGTGCGCACCACGGTGGGCTCCGAGCTGATGGACATCCTGGTCGAGATCGATGTGGTGGCGTACGCCGGCGAGTGAACAGGGCAGCACCGGCATACGCGGGAGGGGGACGGCACCCTGTGCCGTCCCCCTCCCGCGTACCTCAGATCACCTCACCGGAGTGAAGTCCCGCGCCCCGATGAACTCGGGCCGCCGGATCGGAGCCGAGAAGGGCTCCACCGCCGCGTTGTCCACACTGTTGAACACGATGAAGACGTTGCTGCGGGCGTACGGAGTGATGTTGTCACCCGAACCATGCATGCAGTTGCAGTCGAACCAGGTGGCCGAACCGGCCCGGCCGGTGAAGAGCCTGATGCCGTGGGCGTCCGCCATCCGCGTCAGCGCCTTGTCCGACGGGATACCCGCGTCCTGCATCTGGAGCGACCGCTTGTAGTTGTCCTTCGGCGTCTCGCCCGCGCACCCCAGGAAGTGCTGGTGCGAGCCCGGCATGATCATCAAGCCGCCGTTGGTGTCGTAGTTCTCGGTCAGAGCGACCGAGACGGACACGGTCCGCATGTTCGCCAGACCGTCCTCGGCGTGCCACGTCTCGAAGTCCGAGTGCCAGTAGAAGCCACTGGCGCCGAACCCCGGCTTGACGTTGATCCGGGACTGGTGGACGTAGACGTCCGATCCCAGGATCTGCCGGGCCCGGCCCAGCAGCCGCTCGTCCCGCACCAGTTGTGCGAAGACCTCGCTGAGCCTGTGCACCTCGAAGACCGACCGTACGTCCTGAGACTTCGGCTCGATGATGGAGCGCTCGTCGGCGCGGATGTCCGGGTCGGCGATCAGCCGGTCCAGTTCCGCACGGTAGAGGGCAACTTCGTCGTCCGTGAGCAGCTCGCCGACGGTGAGGAAGCCGTCCCGCTCGTAGCCCTGGAGCTCCGGCTGCGGGATCGGGCCCGCCGTGCCGGGCTGCGACCAGACCACCGGGTCCTGGCGGGGGGTGGTCACTTCACTCGCTCCGCGGGTGGGATAGAGATCCGCCCGGATGTTGGACAGTACTTCGGTCATGGCTGTCAGGCCTCCTCGGTCAGCAGCGGGTAAACGCCGTTCTCATCGTGGTCCTCCCGTCCGGTGACCGGAGGGTTGAAGACACAGACGCAGTGGAAATCGGTCTTCGGACGCAGAGTGTGCTTCTCGTGCCCGTTGAGCAGGTACATGGTGCCGGGCTCGATCCAGTGGACCTCGCCGGTGTCGTCGTTGGTGAGCTCGGCCTCGCCCTTGGTGCAGAGCACGGCCTCGATGTGGTTGGCGTACCACATCGATGTCTCGGTTCCCGCGTACAGGATGGTCTCGTGCAGGGAGAAGCCGACCTTCTCCTTGGCGAGCACGATGCGCTTGCTCTCCCAGGTCCCCGACTTGGACTTGATGTGGCGGTCGGTTCCCTCGACGTCCTTGAACGATCGGACAATCACTGTGACGTGAGCCTTTCTGTGTAGCCGGTGCGATGGTGCGTGGTGCGTCAGGCGGTCTCGCGGACGGAGCGGGCCAGGATGCTCAGGCCCTCGTCCAGTTCTTCGGTGGAGACGGTCAGCGGCGGCAGCAGTTTGACGACCTCGCTCTCCGGGCCGGAGGTCTCGAGGAGCAGCCCGAGCTCGAAGGCGCGGCGGCACACTGCCGTGGCACGCGGCTTGTCCTCGAACTCGATGCCCCAGACGAGACCTCGGCCGCGGAAGCTCACGCCGGCACCGTCATTCTCCTCGACGAGGGCCAGCAGCGCACGCTCGACCTGCTCGCCGCGGGCCAGCGTCTGCTTCTCCATCTGGCCGTCGGCCCAGTACGTCTCAAGGGTCGCGGTGGCGGTGACGAACGCCGGGTTGTTGCCGCGGAAGGTGCCGTTGTGCTCGCCCGGCTCCCACACGTCGAGCTCGCCCTTGAAGAGGCAGAGCGACATGGGCAGCCCGTAGCCGCTGATGGACTTCGACAGCGTCACGATGTCGGGGGTGATGCCCGCTTCCTCGAAGGAGAAGAAGCCGCCGGTGCGGCCGCAGCCCATCTGGATGTCGTCGACGATCAGCAGCATGTCCTGGCGGTGGCAGAGGTCCTGGAGCGCCTGGAGCCACTCGGCGCGCGCCACGTTGATGCCGCCCTCGCCCTGGACCGTCTCGACGATCACGGCTGCGGGCTTGTTGAGACCGGAGCCCTGGTCCTCCAGCAGACGCTCGAACCAGAGGAAGTCCGGGATCTGGCCGTCGAAGTAGTTGTCGAACGGCATCGGCGTGCCGTGCACCAGCGGGATACCGGCGCCGGCCCGCTTGAAGGCGTTGCCGGTCACGGCCAGCGAGCCGAGCGACATGCCGTGGAAGGCGTTGGTGAACGAGACGACGGACTCGCGGCCCTTGACCTTGCGGGCCAGCTTCAGCGCCGACTCGACGGCGTTGGTGCCTGTCGGGCCCGGGAACATCACCTTGTACGGGAGGTCGCGCGGGCGCAGGATCACGTTCTGGAAGGACTCCAGGAAGGCGCGTTTCGCCGTGGTGGCCATGTCCAGGCCGTGGGTGATGCCGTCGCGCTCGATGTAGTCGATCAGCGCGCGTTTGATCACCGGGTTGTTGTGGCCGTAGTTGAGCGATCCGGCTCCGGCGAAGAAGTCGAGGTAGGTGTGGCCGTCCTCGTCGTGGAGGTAGCTGCCCTGGGCCCGGTCGAACACGGCCGGCCAGCTGCGGCAGTAACTGCGCACCTCCGACTCAAGGGTCTCGAAGACACTCAGGGCGGGCGGGGTGATGGTCACAGCAATCTCCTGGGGGTGAGGGATGTCAGTCAGGCCGAGACGGGGCTGATGCGGTACAGCACTTCCGGCTGGTGCGTCCCTTCGGGGAACAGTCCGCCGTCGAAGAGCACTTCACGTTCCACTGCCGCCCCGTGACGCTCTGCGAACGAGCGGAACAGGCGGTCGGACGCGGTGTTGTCCGGAGAAATGGTGGTTTCCAGCTCCCGGACCACCCCCCTGGCGGTCACCTTGGCGATCAGGCCGTCCAGCAGGACGCCGGCGAGGCCCAGGCCGCGGTATGCCTGGTCGACGGCTACCTGCCA
Source organism: Streptomyces sp. NBC_00466 (assembly GCF_041433995.1). Taxonomy (NCBI): domain Bacteria; kingdom Bacillati; phylum Actinomycetota; class Actinomycetes; order Kitasatosporales; family Streptomycetaceae; genus Streptomyces; species Streptomyces sp. NBC_00466. The sequence continues at coordinate 5,709,993 of NZ_CP107896.1, forward strand.
GACGACGAGGGCTTCGGGGCGGTCGGGGCGGACGTATCCGGTGACGAAGCCGATGGGGGCACCGGCGGTGTCACGCGCCACCACGGAGGTCGCTGCGAAGTCGCGACACCACAGCAGGTAGCTGTACGAGGAGTTGAGGTCCAGCACCTCGGAGTCGCGGGCGATACGCCAGATCGCGGCCCCGTCCTCCACTCGTGGGGTGTCTATCTCGTGGAATTCGCTACGGGCACGTACAAGGTCTTCTTGCGCGGCGGTCATGTAAGGGAAATTTACCCAGCAAATTCAAAAAATGCATTCTGGCGCAGGGTTGGCCAAAAGTGCAGACGATGCTATCGCGCGGGCGCGGGTCGGAGCCCTCCCGGTCGCGAATATTGACGATTTGTCCCGGAATTATCGGGCAAACCGAGCCCGCTGTGGGGTCGGTCACATGTGCGTAACTGTCGTGACGCATGTCCGAAAACCGCTGATAGAGCCTGTTGAAAATCCTGCGTTTAGGGTCCGGGAAAGCGGGCAGAAGAAAACAGATAGCTGTAGGTAAAAGCCGGAATTCTGCATTCTGCAATTCTTTGATTTGTGGCTGTGTACGGCCCGGTACCGGGCCGTACACAGCTTCCGCCGTCAGCCCCCGCCGCGGGGGTCCGGTGGCTCAGCGGCGCTGCCAGGCCGCCGAGACGGCGCCGCGTGCGGCCTCCAGGTCCACGGCAGTCGCCGAACCGCCCGGAACCGGACCATCCGGTACGGCGTCGCCCAGCGCGTCACTCAGCGCGGCACCCAGTGCCGCGAGCGAGGACTGCACCACACCCTGGGTGGCGTCCGGGCCGTAGTGGTTGATCCGCACCATCTCCCCGGCCAGCGCCCCGCCGCCCGCGATCAGCGGCAGCGTCGGGTCGGCCGCCAGGGCCTTCGCGACCAGCTCCGACGCGTCGACCCCGGCCGGGGTACGGAGCGTGGTGGCCACCGGGGCCGCGTCCCGCGCCTCATGCACGAACGGCGCCAGTCCGCCACCCAGGGCGAGCGCCCCGGCCCGGGTGGCCGCAGCGGCCCGCGCGTGCCGGTCCATCACCGCCGCGGAGCCCTCCGACTCGATCCGCTCCAGACACGCCCCCAGCGCCAGCATCTCCAGCTGGGCGGGCGCGTGCGGCAGCGCGGTACGCCCCGCGTCGATCCAGCGCTCCTTCCAGTCCAGGAGCGACAGGTACGAGCGGCGCGGAGCCCGCGGGTTCTCCGCGAACCGCTGCCAGGCGCGCTCGCTCACCGAGACGGCCGACACCCCGGCGGGGCCGCCCATCGCCTTCTGCGCGCCGATCACGCAGAGGTCCACCCCCCAGACGTCCGGCAGCAGTGGCTCGGCGCCCACCGACGCGACCGCGTCCAGCATGAAGAGCGCACCGTGCGCCCGTACGGCCTCGCCGATCTCCGCGACCGGGTTGGTGTTGCCGGTCGCGGCCTCCGCGTGGACCAGGGAGACGAAGTCGATCTCCGGGCGGGCGGCGAGCGCCTCGCGCACCTGGGCCGCGGTGACCGCGGTGTGGAACGGCACGGCCAGGTCGACCACGGTGACCCCGCAGTCGCGCAGCCAGTTGCCGAAGGTCTGGCCGTACGGCCCGGTGATCACATTGAGCGCGGTGGAGCCCGGCCTGGCACCGGAGCGGATGCATCCCTCCAGCGGCAGCAGCGCCTCCCCCTGCATGATCACGATGTCCTGCCGGGTGCCGAGCAGCGAGGCCGTCTGCCGCTCGATCGCGGCGAAGTGCGCCGGGGTGAGCGGGGGGAGGTCAAGGAAGGGGTGCGTCACGGCGGTGCTCTCTTCAACGAGTTCGTTCGGGCTGCCCGATGGTGTTGCCGGTCCGGTGGTGTACCGGTCCGGCACATGGTGCGGTCCGATGGTACTGAGCGGGTTTCCGGGCCCCTGACGCCCGGCGCGGTCCCGTCGTTAGGCTCGCCGCATGAGCGATCACACGGTGCTGCATGTGAAGGGGCGGGTGCTGGTCGGGCCCGATGACGTCAGGGACGAACTGTGGGTGGTCGGCGGGCGGATCACCTACGTACGCCCGGCCGCGGAGGCCGTCACCGTGCGGGGATGGGTGCTGCCCGGTCTGGTCGACGCGCACTGCCACGTAGGGCTCGACGCGCACGGCGCGGTCGACGAGGCGACCAGCGAGAAGCAGGCGCTCGGCGAGCGGGAGGCCGGGGCGCTGCTGCTGCGCGACGCGGGGTCGCCGTCCGACACCCGCTGGATCGACGGCCGCCCCGACCTCCCGAAGATCATCCGGGCGGGCCGCCACATCGCGCGCACCCGCCGCTACATCCGGAACTACGCCCATGAGATCGAACCGGGGGACCTCGTCGAGTACGTCGCCAGGGAGGCCCGCAACGGCGACGGCTGGGTCAAACTCGTCGGCGACTGGATCGACCGGGACACCGGCGACCTGTCCGCCTGCTGGCCGCGCGGGGAGGTGGAGGCGGCGATCGCCGAGGCGCACCGGCTGGGGGCCAGGGTCACCGCGCACTGCTTCGCCGAGGACTCGCTGCGCGACCTCGTGGAGGCGGGGATCGACTGCATCGAGCACGCCACCGGGCTGACCGACGAGACCGTCCCGCTCTTCGCCGAACGCGGGGTCGCGATCGTACCGACGCTGGTGAACATCGCGACCTTCCCGCAGCTCGCCGCGGGCGGCGACGCCAAGTACCCCCGCTGGTCCGCCCATATGAGGCGGCTGCACGAACGCCGTTACGACACCGTCCGCTCCGCGTACGACGCGGGTGTCCCGGTCTACGTCGGCACGGACGCCGGCGGCTCGCTGCCGCACGGCCTGGTCGCCGACGAGGCGGCGGAGCTGGTGAAGGCGGGCATCCCGGTGTCCGACGTGCTGTCGGCCGCGTCCTGGGGCGCCCGGGAGTGGCTGGGCAGGCCGGGGCTCACCGAGGGTGCGCCGGCCGACCTCGTGGTGTACGCGGATGACCCGCGCGAGAACGTACGGGTACTGGGCGCTCCGCACCGGGTGGTGCTCGAAGGCCGGGTGGTGGGGTGAGGGGGCACCCGGGTGCGTTGACCCCCGGTGGGGTGCCGGGTTGACCAGGGCGTGACGTGAGGGCTCGGTACTCGTTGAGGCACTCGTTTTGCGCCTGGCGGGCCACCGGCGCACCACCTCCGGGCGGTGAAGCAAGGGGTCCAGAGGAACGCCCGTGCCTCAGGATTCGAATGCAGACGCGGAAACGCCACTTTGGAGTGAACTCACGTCAGGTTGCTGCCCGTTCACCCACAGTGCGTAAAGATTCCGGTGTCTCGGTCGCCGGCGCATCCACGAAGTCCCCGTGAACCGCGCCCCGGCGACGTCATGTCTCTTGTGGGGGTTCCACCGCCTTGAACAGCAACACCTTCCGTATGCCCGCACGCAGAATGTCCGTACGCCGTACGGCCGCCGTCTGCGTGGCCGCCGCACTGACCGCGGGCCCCGCGGCGCTCCTCGCCGCGGCACCCGCCCAGGCGGCCACCGGCAGTGACGGAAAAGCGAGCGCAGTCGTGCTCCGTACCGGGCTCGATGTCTCGCTGCTCAACAAGACCGTCGATGTGCCGCTCACGGTCGCGCTCAACGAGGTGCATGCCCCGGCCAGTGCGGACAGGACCGCGCTGACCGCGAAGCTGGATGGCGTCGACAAGGGCCGCCCGTTCAGTCTGCTGCGCGCCGATGTCGCCACGGCCCGGGCGACGGCCGACCGGCACAAGGCGGAGGGGTACGCCAACGTCGCCCGCGCGTCGGTTCATGTCCCCGGGCTGCCGCTGCTGTCGCTGATCGAGGTCGAGAAGGTCACGTCGAAGGCGGTCTGCGAGGCCGGTGAGCGCCCGCACGCCGAGTCGAACGTGCTCGGCCATGTGACCGTGCTCGGCAAGAGGATCACGCTCTCCGCAGGTGGCACGACCCAGATCCATGTGCCCGCGGTCGGCGATGTGACGCTCGGCCTCTCGAAGACCAGCACGACGTCCCGTACGGCCGCTGCCACCGCGCTGCAGCTCAAGGTGTCCGTCAACCCGCTGAAGCTGAACGTCGCCGATGTCCGGGGCGAGGTCACCCTCGCGCAGGCGACCTGCGAGTCGCCGAAGGCCGCCCCGTCCCACCACGAGGGCGGCGGCCGGCCGGTGGAGCCCACCCCCACCCCCGCCACCGGGACCAAGGAGCAGACCGTGGCCGACTCGAAGCCCGCGGCGGCGCCGGAGAAGGAGAACCTCGCGGAGACCGGCGGCAGCTCCATGACGCCGTACATCGCGGGCGGCGCGGCGGCCCTGGTCCTGGCCGGCGGCGGCGCGCTCGCCGTGGCCCGCGGACGGAGCCGCAACAAGGCCTGACCGGTACGAGCCTGATCGGCAGGTGAGCCTGATCGGTACGTGAGCCTGATCGGTAGGTGAGCCGGGACCGCACCGGAGGGGGGTGCGGCCCCGGCCCGTCCGGGGCTCAGCCGGAGATTCCGTTCAGCGCCTGGTCGAGCGCCTGCAGGAACCGGTTGGTCGTCGCGCGGTCGCGCACCGCGAGCCGGAGCCACTCGGGCCCGAGCCCCGGAAAGGTGTCACCGCGGCGGGCCGCGAAGCCCAGCCGCCGCAGCCGCTCCCGCACCTCGTCGGCACGCGCCATCCGGACGAGCACGAACGGGCCCTCGGCCGCCTCCACCGCGCGTACCTCGTCGAACTCCGCGAGACCGGCCAGCAGATGGGCGCGGTCCGCGGCGATCGCATGTGCGGCGAGCTCCGCCTCGGCGAGCGCGGGAGCCGCCGAGCACACCTCGGCCGCGGCCAGCGCCGGAGTGGACACCGGCCACAACGGCTGTGCGCGCGCCAGCAGTTCCACGGTCCCCGGATCTGCCAGCACATAGCCGATCCGCAGCCCCGCGAGCCCCCAGGTCTTGGTGAGGCTGCGCAGGACGATCAGGCCGGGCACATCCGTACGGTCCGCGAGCGACTCGCGCTCGGCGGGCACCGCGTCCATGAACGCCTCGTCGACCACCAGCAGCCGGCCCGGCGCCGCCAGCGCGGCGAGCGTCCCGGCCGGATGCAGCACGGACGTCGGGTTGGTCGGATTGCCGACCACCACCAGGTCCGCCGCTTCGGGGACGGCCGCCGGATCCAGCCGGAAACCGTCCTCCGCGCGCAGCAGCACCCGCCGCACCGTGTGCCCGGCGTCGCGCAGCGCCGCCTCCGGCTCGGTGAACTGCGGATGCACGACCACGGGTCTGCGCACCGGAAGGGCGCGGGCGATCAGTACGAACGCCTCGGCGGCGCCGGCCGTCAGCAGGACCCGTTCGACCGGCAGCCCGTGCCGGGCGGCCACCGCGGCCCTGGCGGCCCGGCCGTCGGGATACGCGGCCAGGTCGCCGAGCGACCCCGCTATGTGATCCCTGAGCCAGGGCGGGGGAGTGCCCGCCCTGACGTTGACGGCGAGGTCGGTGAGGCCGCCGGGACCGCAGTCCCGTACCTCGGCGTCGCCGTGGTGCCGCAGATCGTGGACGTCAGTGTGTGTGCGCATGACTGCCATGGTGGTGAAGGTGGTGCCCGTCGTCATCAGGGTGGACGTGGGGCTGTTGTGGAAGTCCCGGATGCGCCGTGCCGCCGGGCGGCGCCGTCCGGTGCGCCGGGTCCGGTGCCGGCGGTTCCCGGCGTACGACGGCGCAGGTCGCCATCGCCGGCCGGCCGTGCGGCGCCGACTTCCGTTTCGGGACGAGCAGTTCGCCTCCGGCGGCGAGCGCGGCGGCCTCCGCGACCGACGGGGTGCCGACCGCGGCCCGCGACGTGTCCGACGGGTGGGGCACCTCGATCCGGGCGAGCGCGGCGGCGCTGTACGGACGCAGCGGCACCCCCAGCCGTGCGGCAGCGGCGACCAGCCCCGGCTCGCCGGCCCGGGCGTCCACGGTCGTCAGCTCGGCGACGTCGAGCGGCGAGAGACCGGCGTCCCGCAGGGCGGCCGTGATCAGCCCGACGACCTCGTCGGCGCGGACCCCACGGGACGCCCCGACGCCCACGACCAGGTCCGGTCCTGGGTCCTGTGCGCGCGGGGCCGGTGTACGCACCGGGCCGGGACCTGCGGCGGCCATGGCGGCGGGATCCTCCCCGGCGGATTCAGGCGTTGACATGCGGGACCGGGGTGTCATGGGCTAGGCAGGGCCCATGGCGGTCTTCGTCGCGCTCGGCGCGTTCCTGATGACGCTGGTCGGTGGCTGGACGGCCCAGCGGGTCACCGACAAGCGCCATCTGGTGCTGGGCCTGGCCGGCGGTCTGATGCTCGGTGTGGTCGGACTCGACCTGCTGCCCGAGGCGCTGCGCGCGGCGGGCGGCGAGATCTTCGGTGTGCCGGCCGCGCTGCTGCTGTTCGTCGCCGGGTTCCTCGTCGCCCACCTGGTGGAGCGGCTGCTCGCGGTGCGCCAGGCGGCGCACGGGGCGGCGGAGGAGCGGGTGCCCCAGGTCGGGCTGACGGCGGCGGCCGCGATGGTCGGCCACAGCCTGATGGACGGCGTCGCGATCGGCGCCGCCTTCCAGGTGGGCAACGGGATGGGAGCCGCCGTGGCCATCGCGGTGGTCACCCACGACTTCGCGGACGGCTTCAACACGTACACCCTGACCAGCCTGTACGGGAACGCGCGCCGCAAGGCGATCTTCATGCTGGTCGCCGACGCGCTGGCTCCCGTGGTGGGTGCGGCGTCGACCCTGCTGTTCACTCTTCCGGAGCAGCCGCTCGGCTGCTATCTCGGCTTCTTCGGCGGTGTCCTGCTCTATCTCGCCGCCGCCGAGATCCTCCCCGAGGCCCACCACGAACACCCGGCCCGCTCCACGCTGCTCTGCACTGTGGCGGGGGTGGCGTTCATCTGGCTGGTGGTGGGCATCGCGGGCTGAGAGCCCGGGAACCGGCCCCGGCTTCCGGACCTTCATCCCGCGCACCGGCCCGTTCATCCCGCGCACCCCTCCACGAACCTGCGGGCGACCGCGGGCTGCGCGGCCCAGTGCGTGTGCAGATAGCTCGCGTGCACGCCCTGCTGGACGAACCCCTCGACCCGGCGCTCCGGCTGGTGCACACCCCACGCGGGGGTGGCGCCCGCACCGGGCTCCAGGACCGTGCGGTGGAACTCATGCGCCCGCAGCCGGGTCCCGGCCCGCGCCAGCGAGCTGTCCGACACGGCCACCGCGTCCCGGTAGCCGAGCGTCAGCCGCTCCGACATCCGGGCCTCGGCGTCCAGCACACCGCACATCGGATGCCCGTCGAGCGAGCGCGACAGATACAGCAGCCCGGCGCACTCGGCGGCGACCGGTGCGCCGGACGCCGCCAGCTCCGCGACGGCCTTGCGCAGCGGCTCGTTGGCGGACAGCTCGGGCCCGTACACCTCGGGGAAGCCGCCGCCTATGACGAGCGCCCCGGTGCCCTCGGGGAGCCGCTCGTCGTGGAGCGGGTCGAAGCCGACGACATCGGCGCCCGCCGCGGTGAGCAGCTCGGTGTGCTCGGTGTACGAGAAGGAGAACGCGGCCCCGCCCGCGACGGCGACGACGGGGCGCGCACGGGCAGTCCCGCTTCCCGAGGCCGCGGCAGGACCGGCCGTCCCGCCGCCGGAAGCCCGCGCCGTGGTGCCGGACCCGCCGGAGCCAGGGGCAAGGGCCTCCTGCGGGTCCCAGGCCCCGGCGTCCAGCGGCGGCGCGCTCCGCGCCAGCGCCAGCACCGCCTCCAGGTCGCACCCGGCCCGCACCTGCTCCGCCATCGCCGCGACCGCGCCCACCGCGTCGGGCCGCCGCTCCGCCACCGGTACAAGCCCCAGATGCCGGGACGGGGTCTGCGCCTGCCCGGTACGCCGGAGCACCCCGAGCACCGGCACCCCCGACTCCTCCAGCGCCTCCCGGAGCAGTGCCTCGTGCCGGTCGGAGCCCACCTTGTTGAGGATCACCCCGCCGATCCGCACCCGCGGGTCCCAGGACGCGAACCCGTGCACCAGCGCGGCCGCCGACCGGGACTGCGACGACGCGTCGACCACCAGCACCACCGGCGCCCGCAGCACCTTCGCGACCTGCGCGGTGGACGCCAGCTCGCCCTGCCCGGCCGCCCCGTCGTACAGACCCATCACGCCCTCGACGACCGCCAGATCCGCCCCGGCCGCGCCGTGCGCGAAGAGCGGCGCGATCAGCTCCGTACCGCAGAGGTACGCGTCGAGATTGCGGCCGGGGCGGCCGGTCGCCAGCGCGTGGTAACCGGGGTCGATGTAGTCGGGTCCCACCTTGTGCGGCGACACGGCCAGACCGCGCCCGGCGAACGCGGCCATCAGCCCGGTGGCGACCGTGGTCTTGCCGCTGCCCGACGACGGGGCGGCGATGACGAGTCTGGCTACCACTCGATGCCCCTCTGCCCCTTCTGCCCCGCGTCCATCGGATGCTTGACCTTGGACATGTCGGTCACCAGGTCGGCGAAGTCGAGCAGCGGCTGCGGCGCGTTCCGTCCGGTGATCACCACGTGCTGGGTGCCGGGCCGGTCCCGCAGCACCGAGACCACCTCGTCGGTGTCCACCCACCCCCAGTGCATGGGGTACGCGAACTCGTCCAGCACGAGCAGCCGGTAGCTCTCCGCCGCCAGGTCGCGCTTGACCTGATCCCAGCCCTCCCGGGCGGCTTCCTCGCTCGACTCGATGTCCCGCTGGACCCAGGACCACCCCTCGCCCATCTTGTGCCAGGCGACCGTCCCGCCCTCGCCGCTGTCCCCGAGCACCTTCAGGGCCCGCTCCTCGCCGACCTTCCACTTGGCGGACTTCACGAACTGGAACACCCCGATGGGCCAGCCCTGATTCCAGCCGCGCAGCGCGAGGCCGAAGGCCGCGGTCGACTTCCCCTTCCCGATGCCCGTATGCACCATGGTCAGCGGCCGGTTGCGGCGCTGGCGGGTGGTGAGCCCGTCCTCGGGCACGGTGGTCGGCTGTCCCTGCGGCATTACGCTGCCCTCCTCGTAGAACTGCTCTGTGCGTCCTGCACGGCGTCTTTCACCAGCACGTCCTTCACCAGCCCCGCGATGCTCTCGGCCCGCAGTTCGTCCAGCGTCACCGCGGTGCCGCCGAGCCGTTGCGCCAGTTCTCCCGCGAGCCCCAGCCTGACCGGCCCCGTCTCGCAGTCCACGACGACCGACGCGACGCCCTCCGCTTCGTGCAGCCGCGCGGCGCGCGCGGCCAGCGCGACCGGATCGGGGCCGCCCGTGGCCCGGCCGTCGGTGACGACCACGAGCAGCGGCCGGCGCGACGGGTCCCGCATCCGCTCGACCCGCAGCACCTCATGGGCCTTCAGCAGCCCGGCGGCCACCGGGGTGCGCCCGCCGGTCGGCAGCGTGTCGAGCCGGGCCGCGGCCGCGTCCACCGACGAGGTCGGCGGCAGCGCGATCTCCGCGTCCTTCCCGCGGAACGTCACCAGACCCACCTTGTCCCGCCGCTGGTACGCGTCGAGCAGCAGCGAGAGCACGGCGCCCTTCACCGCACTCATCCGCTGCCTGGCCGCCATCGACCCGGAGGCGTCCACCACGAAGAGCACCAGATTGCCCTCGCGCCCCTCCCGGGTGGCCTGCCGCAGATCGTCCCTGCGGACCACAAGGCCGCGGCCGGACCGCCCGCGCGCCCGCTGGTGCGGCGCCGCGGCCTGGACCGTCGCCGCCAGATGCAGCTTGGTGAGCGCACCCTGCGGCCGGCGCGAACCGGTGGTGCGGCCGTGCTCGGTCCTGGCCCGGGAGCGGCGCCCCGCCGCGCCGTCGCCGAGCCCCGGCACGCTCAGCATCCGCGTACGGAACGGTTCGGCCGCCTTCGCCGCTGCCTGCTCCCCGCCGCCGCCCGGCGCGGCGGGCGCGCCCCCGCCGGTCTCCTGCTGCGCGGGCGTGTCGGACCCGTCCGCCGCGGGCTCCTGCTGCTGCGGCGTGTCGCCCGGTCCGCCGTCCCCGTCGCGCTGCGGCGGCAGCCCGCCACCACCGCCACCGTCCGGCCCGTCGGGTCCGTCCGGCCCGTCGTCGTCGTTCCCGTCATGCGTGTCGGGTGCGCCGCCGCCGTCGTCCCCGGCGGACTCCCTCAGCGTGTCGTCGAGCTTGTCCTCGTCGAGCCCCGGCGCGTCGAACGGGTTCCGCCTGCGGCGGTGCGGCAGCGCGAGCAGCGCGGCCTGCCGTACGTCGTCGGCCGTGACATCCGAACGCCCCGCCCAGGCGGCCAGCGCGGTCGCGGTGCGCGCCATCACGATGTCCGCGCGCATCCCGTCCACCTCGAAGGCGGCGCACGTCGCGGCGATCTGCCGCAGCGCCGGATCGCCGAGACGCACGGAGGGCAGCAGCGCCCGCGCAGCCACGATGCGCGCCCGCAGCTCGCTCTCCTCGTCCGCCCAGCGGGCGGCGAAACCGGCGGGGTCGTCGTCGTACGCGAGCCTCCTGCGCACCACCTCGACCCGCTGGTCCGGGTCGCGTGAAGCGGCGACCTCGACGGTCAGTCCGAAACGGTCCAGCAACTGCGGCCGCAGCTCGCCCTCTTCGGGGTTCATCGTCCCGACGAGCAGGAACCGCGCGGCGTGCCGTACGGAGACGCCCTCGCGCTCCACGTACGAGGCGCCCATCGCGGCCGCGTCGAGCAGCAGGTCCACCAAGTGGTCGTGAAGCAGATTGACTTCGTCGACGTACAGGATCCCGCGGTGCGCGTCGGCGAGCAGCCCCGGCTCGAACGCCTTCACGCCATCGGCCAGCGCCCGCTCGATGTCCAGCGCGCCGACCAGCCGGTCCTCCGAGGCGCCGACGGGCAGTTCGACCATGCGCGCGTCGCGCGACACGCCGTCGGCCGACTCGTGCGGACCGTCAGGACACGCCGGGTCGGGCGCGCCGGGGTCGCACGAGAAGCGGCACCCGGAGACCACCGGGACCGCGGGCAGCAGCGCGGACAGGGCCCGCACCGCCGTACTCTTCGCGGTCCCCTTCTCGCCGCGCACGAGTACGCCGCCGACAGCCGGGCTGACCGCGTTGAGCAGCAGCCCGAGACGCAGGTCATCCATGCCCACGACAGCGGTGAACGGGTAGGGCGTGCTCACTTCGGGATCACTCCTTCAGATGCTCGGGTGACAGGTGCTCGGGTGACAGGTCCGGTGACGGGCCGGTGGCGTGTTCGCAGCCGCACCCCGGCCGCGCTCATGGCGCTCATGGCGCTCCGGGGGCGACGAAGGGGAGCCCGGCCGGCGCGCCCGACTCGATGAGCGCGAGCAGCCCGTCGGTGTCCGCGTGCTCCTCGATGAGGTCGCCGAGCCGGTCGAGCTGCTCCTCGCGGAGCACGCCGAAGCTGGTGTCGGGCGCCGGTACGAACCGCCGGCCCGCGACGGCGGCGACCTCGCGCAGGAAGGCCCGGCGGAAGCCGTCGCTCTCCAGCGAGCCGTGCCAGTGCGTGCCCCACACGGAACCGGTGCGGCAGCCGTCCAGGAAGGGGGAGCCGCCCAGCACTTCGGCGACCCCGTGGTGGATCTCGTACCCCTCGACCGGCTCCCCGAGGGCCTCTCCGACGGGCCGCGCCAGGGTCTTCTCCACCGCGAACCGCACCCGGACAGGGAGCAGTCCGAGCCCGTCGACGGCCCCGGCGCGCGATTCGACCGTGTCGTCGATGTGCTCGCCGAGCAGCTGGAAACCGCCGCAGATGCCCAGCACCGGACGGCCTTCGGCGGCCCGCCGGGCCAGCGCGTCCGCGAGCCCGCGCTCCCGCAGCCACTCCAGGGCGCGCACCGTGCCGCGCGTCCCCGGCACGATCACCAGGTCCGCGTCCGCCAGCTCCTCCGCACGGTCCACGAACCGCACCACGACGCCCGGTTCGGCGGCCAGCGCGTCCACATCGGTGAAGTTCGACATCAGCGGCACGGCGCACACGGCGACCCGCAGCACGTCCTGCCCGTACGGCGCGGACACGGCGGACTCGCGCACCGTGCCGCGCATCGACACCCGCAGCCCGTCCTCCTCGTCGATGCCCAGGCCGTGTGCGTACGGCAGGACACCGTAGGTCCGCCGCCCGGTCAGCCCGTGCAGCATGTCGAGCCCCGGTTCGAGCAGGGACACATCACCGCGGAACTTGTTGACGAGGTACCCGGCGACGAGCGACTGGTCCTCGGCGCTCAGCAGCGCCGTCGTACCGAAGAACGACGCGAAGACACCGCCCCGGTCGATGTCGCCGACGACGACCACCGGGAACCGCGCGGCGCGCGCGATCCCCATGTTCACGATGTCGGTCCGCCGCAGATTGATCTCGGCCGGACTGCCCGCCCCCTCGCAGATCACCGCGTCATACGTGCCCCGGAGTTGCGTCAGACAGTCCGTCACCGTGCCCAGCAGTGCCTCCTGCCGGCCGCCGTGGTAGCCGCGGGCGCTCATCTCGCCCACCGGCTTCCCCATCAGCACGACCTGGCTCGACCGGTCGCTCCCCGGCTTGAGCAGCACCGGGTTCATCAGCGCCGTGGGCTCCACCCGCGCCGCCTGCGCCTGCATCGCCTGCGCGCGCCCGATCTCCGCGCCCTCGCGGGTGACGAACGAGTTGAGCGACATGTTCTGCGCCTTGAAGGGCGCGACCTTCACACCCCGGCGCACCAGCCACCGGCAGATGCCCGCCGTGACCACGCTCTTCCCGGCGTCCGACGTGGTTCCGGCCACCAGCAGTCCGCCACTCATCCGCGTACCTTCCTCACCACGAGAGCTGTCGCGAGCGCCAGCAGGGACACCCGGCGCGACAGCCGCACCGCGCGCTCGATGTCGCCGACGGCCACCGGCCGGCCGCCGCCGTTGAGTACCGCCCGGTGCTCGACCCGGCCGGCGTACGAGAGGGTGCCGCCGAGCCGTACGCCCAGCGCGCCCGCGAACGACGCCTCCACCGGGCCCGCGTTGGGGCTCGGGTGGCCGGCCGCGTCCGACCGCCAGGCCCGTACGGCGCCGCGCGGGTCCCCGCCCGCGAGCACCGCGAGTACGGCGGTGAGCCGGGCGCCCGGCCGGCCGGCCAGGTCATCGAGCCGGGCGGAGGCCCAGCCGTACCGCAGATACCGGGGCGACCTGTGGCCGACCATCGCGTCCAGGGTGTTCACCGCCCGGAACCCGGCGAGCCCCGGCACCCCGGCGAGGGCGCCCCAGACCAGCGCGCCCACCACCGCGTCGGAGGTGTTCTCGGCCACGGACTCCACGACGGCCCGCGCGATCTGCTGTGCGTCGAGCGCCTGCGGATCGCGTCCGCACAGATGCGGCAGCCGCTCCCTGGCCGCCTCGATGTCACCCGCCGCCAGCGCGTCGCCCACCGCGCGCGCCTCACGCCCCAGCGAGGTGCCGCCGACGACGGCCCAGGTGGTGGCGGCGGTCAGCGCGATGCCCGCGGCGGGACGGCCGCGTACGGCACGCCCGGCCAGCACGGCGGCGCCCACCGCGCCCCCGGCGCAGACCGCGGTGTGCAGCGCGCCCCACCCGCGGTGGTCGCGCCACAGCCGGCGTTCCACGGCGGCGGCGGCCCGTCCGAAAGCGGCGACGGGGTGGCCGCGCCGGGGGTCGGCGAAGACGAGGTCTGCCAGGAGGCCCGTGGTGGCGCCGTACACGAAGACACGCTCGGCACGCATGAGGTCAGCAGGCCAGTACGCCCGGGACCCTCACGGCGGCTGTGCTCGGAGCATCGGGCGGTTCGGGCAGCAGGCGGCCGCGCATGGCGTAGTCCTCACTCAGGGTGTCCGCGCCCTGGTTCGACGTGACCGGCGGTGAGAGTTCCTGGCTCCCGGGGGCAACCCCGGTGACAGTGGCGGGACCGCGCCGGATTCGCACCGGACTTCCTCTCCTGCCGCCGTATTGGCCCCGGAAGTCCACCACGGTCGGCGAACACCCGTCAACTCACCCTTGACCTGCGGCGGGGCAGTGTGCCGAGCCCCACACGGGTCACCCGGACGGCCGAACGCACGGGCCGCGCACACCAGCCGCCCGCCCGGTGGCCGGTGGAGGCCGCCGGGCGGGCGGAGTGACGCTGCGGGGGAGGAGCGAGCTGTTGTCAGGCGACGATCAGATAGATCCCGTACGCGACGGCCGCCGCGCAGAGCGCGAAGCAGGCGTACGCGCCGACCCGCGCCGCCGCGGCCGGTGCCGGGCCCCGGCCCGTACCGGCAGGCGTCGCGGCGGCGGGCGCGGTTGCGGTGCCCGGCTCCGGCGCGGGCTTCCGCGCCAGGCCCACCACGCCGAGCGTGAACAGGCCCACCAGTCCGACGGTCGCCACGAGGCTGACGCCGAAGACGGTGCCGAGAGCTGCCCAGTCGATGTCCATGGTGCGGTGTCCTTCTCCTTCAGACCGTTTCGGACTTTCGGACCGTGTTCAGGCGGACCGTGTTCAGACCGTGGCGGGCCGGTTGGGCTCCGGTGCGGCGCCGCCGGGTGCGGGGATGGTGGTGCGGAGGGGGTCGGTGACCGCTCCGGCCGGCGGCGGCGCGACGGCTGCGATGGCGGTGGTCACCACCCCGGCCGGCTCGTCGTACCCGGCGGGCTCGTCGGGGGTGACGCTGTGCTGGCCGACCGGCTTGCGGCGGGAGAGCGACCAGATGACACCGGAGCCCGCCACCAGCAGGGCGGCGACGGCGCCGATGCCCCACGGGCCGCGGCCGGTCAGAAACTCGGCGCCCGCGCCGACGAGCGCGGCGGCGGGCAGGGTCAGGCACCAGGCGACGGCCATGCGGGTCGCGGTGGACCAGCGGACCACCCCGCCCTTGCGGCCGACGCCCGCGCCCATCACGGCGCCCGAGCAGACCTGGGTGGTGGAGAGCGAGAAGCCGAGGTGCGAGGAGGCCAGGATCACGGTCGCGGCACCGGTCTGGGCGGCGAAGCCCTGCTGCGGCCTGAGCTCGGTGAGCCCCTTGCCCATGGTCTTGATGATGCGCCAGCCGCCCAGGTAGGTACCGAGTGCGATGGCGGTGCCGGCGGAGACGATGACCCACAGGGGCGGGTTCGATCCGGGTGCGATGACGTTGCCGGTGACCAGGGCGAGGGTGATGACACCCATGGTCTTCTGCGCGTCGTTGGTGCCGTGGGCCAGCGAGACCAGGCCCGCGGAGGCGATCTGGCCGGCCCGGTAGCCCTTGGCGGTGGACTTCTCGTCCGTACGGCGCCCGATCCGGTACGTCAGCCTGGTGGCCAGCAGCGCGGCGAGACCGGCGACGACCGGCGCGGCGACCGCGGGGAGCAGGACCTTGGTGATGACGACATCGCCGTTGACACCCGACGAGCCGACCGACATCAGCGTGGCTCCGATGAGCCCGCCGAAGAGTGCGTGGGAGGAACTGGACGGCAGGCCGAGCAGCCAGGTCAGCAGATTCCAGAGGATGGCACCGACGAGTGCCGCGAAGATCACTTCTGTGGTGATGCCCTGTTCATTGATGATCCCGCCGGAGATCGTCTTGGCGACCTCGACGGACAGGAATGCCCCGACAAGGTTGAGCACGGCGGACATGGCCACCGCGGTCTTCGGTTTGAGAGCGCCGGTCGAGATGGTCGTCGCCATCGCGTTGGCAGTGTCGTGGAAACCGTTCGTGAAGTCGAACACGAGAGCGGTAATGATCACGATCCCAAGGAGCAGGGTCAAGTGTTCCATTTACCTGGGCAATCGTTCGAGGTCATTGACGAGATGAACGTAAGCAACCTGGGTGAACGGAAGATGAACTGGGCCGGGCGCTGTGGTGACTCTGCCCGGACGCGCCCATTCCACTCGTGGCCGGCGGCTGCCGCGGTGGCGTACCGGGGCGCCCGGAGGGCTGGCATCATCGCGTGGACGGCCCCAGCGGGCCCGGAACAGCGCAGACGCGGCAGCGGGACAGATGTGATGGGGGAGACAGCAGTGGCGCCTGAGGAGACCGACCCACTCGCGAGGGCCTGGCACGAACTCGTCGCCACCGCCCGCAGGACCGCGTCCGAAGGGCTGGTCGTCGGCACATCGGGCAATGTCTCGGTGCGCTGCGGCGACCTCGTCCTGGTCACCCCCAGCGGAGTGCCGTACGAGAAGCTCGGCCCCGGCGACACCGTCGCCGTCGACCTGGACGGCCACCAGGTGCTCGGCGAGCTGAAACCGACCAGCGAACTGCCCCTGCACCTGGCCGTCCACCGCGCCACGGCCGCAACCGCGGTGGTCCACACCCACGCGGTGCACGCGACGGCGGTCTCCACCCTGGTCCCGGAGCTGCCCGCCGTCCACTACATGGCCGCCGCGCTGGGCGGCCCGGTGCGCGTCGCCCCGTACGCGCTCTACGGCAGCGACGAGCTGGCCGCGAACATGCTCACCGCCCTCACCGGCCGTTCCGGCTGCCTCCTCCAGAACCACGGCACGGTCACCTACGGCAGCTCGCTCGACCAGGCCTACGACCGCACCGCCCAGCTGGAGTGGATGTGCAGGCTCTGGCTCACCGCGTCCGCGCTGCCCGGCCGCACCCCGTCCCTGCTGTCGCCGGGACAGCTGGCCGAGGCCACGGAGAAGCTCCGCGGGTACGGCCAGCCCGGCTAATGCCTGTCGCCGGACACCGCGCGGCCGCCCATCGGGCGACGACGGCACTCCGACGACCGGACCAAGCCGGATCCTCGCAGGTCCGGCCACGTTTGCCCCGGTCGGCTGGCAGCCCGGCCCGCCCCCGCCGACACTGGAGGGGTGCGCCCGGCAACCGCGACGGCAACGGCCGTCACCACTCTGATCGGGGTCGGCGCGGCCGCGGCAGCGGCCGGCCGGCTCGCCGCCGACGCCGCGCTCAGGACGCCGCAGGACCGGGCCCTGCCCGCCGAGCCCCGGCTCTCCGTACATGCCACGGCCCCCGGCCGGGTCACCCTCAGCCGGTGCCTGGCCTCGCTGCGCCCCGGTGTGTACGGCCTTGAGGGCCCGGGGGTCCACGCGGTCGTCGGACCGGTGATCGACGGCGGCTCCGAGACCGCCGACACCGTCGTGCGCCGGCTCGACCGGGTCACCTACGGCACGCTCGCCCCCGGTACCAAGGCCCGGCTCACCCCGCAGGTGTACGTGGGCGACCCGCGCTCCGCGCTCGGCATCGACCACGCCGACGTGGACATCCCCGGTGAACTCGGCGCCTCCCCGGCCTGGTTCGTGCCCGGCCCCCGCCCCACCTGGGTGATCACGGTGCACGGCCTGGGCACCGGCAGGGAGCACCCCATGAACGTCCTGGGCTTCCTGCACCGCCACCAGTTCGCGGTCCTCGACATCTCCTACCGGGGCGACACCGGAGCCCCCGCGAACCCGGACGGCCTGGGACACCTCGGCGCGTCCGAGTGGCGCGACCTGGACGCGGCCATCCGCTACGCCGTCCGCTACGGCGCGGAGCGCGTCGTCCTGCACGGCTGGTCCACCGGCGCCGCCATGGCCCTGCACGCCGCGGTGGGTTCGGGGATGCGCGACCGCATCAGCGGCCTGATCCTCGACTCCCCGGTCCTCGACTGGGAGGCCACCCTCGGCGCGCTGGCCGCCGCCCGGCGCACCCCGGCCTTCCTGCTGCCGCTCGCGGTGCGGGCGGCCCAGGGGCGTACGGGCACCAACGGCGACCGGCTGCGCGCCGCCGCCGACCCGCGGGCGCTGACCGTGCCCACGCTGGTCTTCCACGGCCCCGGCGACCGGGTGGCTCCCTGGCGGCGTTCCGTCGAACTCGCCGACGGCCAGCCGTCGTTGGTGGATCTGAGGACCGTCGCGGGCGCCCCGCACGGCGCGATGTGGAACGCGGATCCCGCGGCCTACGAAGAGTCCATGCGGCGCTTCCTGACCCCGCTGATGTAGCGGTCCCGGCCCGCCGGCCGGCTTCTGTGTGCCCTGCGTCAACCTGTAGCGAGGGGTTCCGTTTGGGCTTTCGGCCCGTCAGAGGCAAGACTGCTCCCCGTGACGTCCCGTAACCCGCGCGACTCCAGACTCCGCCTCGTCCGCCCCCGACCTCTGGTCACGGCCCGTCGTGTCGTGAGCAACCGGCGCATCCGTCCCGCCCCGCGCCCGCCCGCCGGTACGCCGGCCCCGGCGGAGCTGGCCCGTCAGGCCAGGACGGTGCTCGCCGACGCCGTCCGGATCGCCCGCTGGGCCGGGGACGCCCGGCCGGTGCAGGGCGGGGCGCTGACCGCCCCCGCCGCCGAACACGCCGTACGTACCCTCGCGTTGACCCCGGAGGCGGTCCGCGCGGGCTGGGACCGCGCCCGGCTCGCCGGACTCGTCGAACTGCACGGGGACATCGCCCGCCCCGGGTGGCGGCTGCGCGCCTGGGACGGTGACGACAGCGCGGTGCTGCGCGGCTGGGTCGCCCTCTTCGACGCCTGGTCGATCGTCCACCCGGCCGCCGCCGACGTCCCCGCCACCGCGGTGGCCGAGGTCGTCGAGGCCGTACCGCAGGTGCTCTCGCTGCTCCAGCTCTCCGCGGGGCCGGTGGCCGTACCGGCCCTGCTCGACCTGCTCCAGCAGCGCGTCGCCGAACTGCACGAGGAGCGCTGCGAGGTCCCCTACGGCCCGCAGCCGCAGCCCGAGCCCCCGATGGCGGCGGGGGTGCTCGCCGCGCTGCTCGACTGGGCGCTGCGGGGCCTGGCGGCGGTCGGCGCGCTGACACTGGCACCCGGCCAGGCGACGCTGACGCCGCTCGGCAACTGGGCGGTCTGGGTCAAGCTGGAGCAGATCTGCGTCGCGGCGCAGAGCCCGGCGGGCAACATCGAGCAGCACGCCGACGACATGCTGCGCGGCTGTGCGGGGCTGACACCGGGCCCGGCGCGGGCCGAGTACCGCGCCTGGCTGGCCGCCCGCACCGTGCGCAGCGCCGTCGCCGAGCTGCTCGGTGTGGCCCGGGGTGAGGACGCGCTGCTGCGCGGTCTCGCCTTCGAGGCCTTGCGGGTGGTCGGCGCCCCCGCGGAAGCGGCGGTACGGGGCGCGGCCGGTGAGACCTCGCTCCGTCCGTACGCGGTGCTCTGGCTGGCCGAGTACGAGGGCGCCGACCCCGAGGACGCCCATGACGCCCTCACCCGTGAAGAGGCGACCTGGCTCTGGGTGGACACCGCCGCGGCCGTCGCCGACCACGGGGAGAGCACCCTGCTGGTCCGCCATCTGGAATCAGCGGTGCAGGGCACCGTGCCCGCCCTGCTCGAAGAGGTACGGGCGGTGGGGCACCCGCGCACCGTGCAGGTGCTGGTGGCGCTGGCCGCCGCACACCCCGATCCGGCCCTGGCCAAGGCGGTGCGCCGGGCCGCGTTCCAGGTGCACACCGGGGGCGTCTGAGCGATGTGTGCCGGGATGGCTCAGACCGGGCCTCCCGGCACATACGTGCCGAAGCTCCAGACGTTCCCCTCGGCGTCGCGCGCCACGTAGTCGCGGGAGCCGTAGTCCTGGTCGGTGGGCGGCATCAGGATCTCCACCCCGTGCTCCACCGCGCGCCGGTGGTGGGCGTCGGTGTCCTCGATGGCGACATAGACGCCCATCGGGCCGCCCTTCGCCATCGCCCTGGCGTAGACCCCCTCCAGGCGGCCCCGGGTGCTGAGCATCACCATGCCGTCGCCGTAGGCCAGCTCGGCGTGGGCGACCGCGCCGCTCTCGTCCTCGTACACAGCGACCTCGGTGAAGCCGAAGGCGTCCTTGAGCAGCCGGATGGCCGCCTTGGCGTCGTCGTACAGAAGCGTCGGACTGATCGTGGCAACCATGCCGGACACCCTCTCCCACGGAGTTCGGTCTTCCGATTTGTCTCTCTTGTGCGCGGTGCGGTCCCAGTCTGGCACCGGGCACCGGCAGAGTGCTGGCGCGGCACCGTTAGACTGGGCCGCATGGCATTTCTCCTTGTGCATTAGCCGGCGTCGAAGCAACCCTCCGCCTGCCCTTCCGCCGTCCATACCGCCCTGGAGTTTTTCCGTGATCACCGCTTCCGGCATCGAGCTGCGCGCCGGCGCCCGCATCCTCATCGAGTCCGCCTCCTTCCGTGTCGCCAAGGGCGACCGCATCGGCCTCGTCGGCCGCAACGGCGCGGGCAAGACCACGCTCACCAAGTGCCTCGCGGGCGAGGGAGTCCCCGCCGGGGGCACCATCACCCGCTCCGGCGAGGTCGGCTACCTCCCGCAGGACCCGCGCACCGGCGACCTCGACGTCCTCGCCAGCGACCGCATCCTCTCCGCCCGTGACCTCGACTCCGTGCTGCGCAAGATGCGGGAGAACGAGGAGCGCATGGCGCACGGCCAGGGCGCGACCCGCGAGAAGGCGATGAAGAAGTACGAGCGCCTGGAGACGGAGTTCCTCACCAAGGGCGGGTACGCGGCCGAGGCCGAGGCGGCCACCATCGCCGCAGCACTCGGACTGCCCGACCGGGTGCTCGGCCAGCCGCTCCACACGCTCTCCGGCGGGCAGCGCCGCCGGGTCGAGCTGGCCAGGATCCTCTTCTCGGATGCCGACACCCTGCTCCTCGACGAGCCCACCAACCACCTCGACGCCGACTCCATCGTCTGGCTGCGCGACTACCTGAAGAACTACCGCGGTGGCTTCATCGTGATCTCCCACGATGCCGAGCTGGTCGAGACGGTGGTCAACAAGGTCTTCTATCTGGACGCCAACCGCACCCAGATCGATGTCTACAACATGGGGTGGAAGCTCTACCAGCAGCAGCGCGAGGCCGACGAGAAGCGCCGCAAGCGCGAGCGCCAGAACGCCGAGAAGAAGGCCGCGTCCCTCAACTCGCAGGCCGACAAGATGCGCGCCAAGGCGACCAAGACCGTCGCCGCGCAGAACATGGCCAAGCGCGCGGACCGGCTGCTCGCCGGACTCGAAGCCGTACGGGTGTCCGACAAGGTCGCCAAGCTGCGCTTCCCCGAACCCGCGCCGTGCGGCAGGACCCCGCTGATGGCGGAGGGCCTCTCCAAGTCGTACGGCTCGCTGGAGATCTTCACCGATGTCGACCTCGCGGTCGACAAGGGCTCCCGCGTCGTCATCCTCGGCCTCAACGGCGCGGGCAAGACCACGCTGCTGAAGCTGCTGGCCGGCGCCGAGAAGCCCGACACCGGCGAGGTCATCGAGGGCCACGGCCTGAAGATGGGCTACTACGCCCAGGAGCACGAGACGCTGGACCCCGACCGCTCGGTGCTGGAGAACATGCGCTCCGCCGCGCCCGATCTCGATCTGGTCCAGGTCCGCAAGACGCTCGGCTCGTTCCTCTTCTCGGGCGACGACGTCGACAAGCCGGCGGGGGTCCTCTCCGGCGGTGAGAAGACCCGGCTGGCGCTGGCGACCCTCGTCGTCTCGTCGGCCAACGTGCTCCTGCTCGACGAGCCCACCAACAACCTCGACCTGGCCAGCCGCGAGGAGATCCTCGGAGCGCTCCGCACCTACAAGGGCGCGATCATCCTCGTCACCCACGACGAGGGTGCGGTGCACGCGCTGGAACCGGAGCGGATCATCCTGCTGCCCGACGGCGTCGAGGACCTGTGGGGTCCGGACTACGCGGATCTCGTGGCACTGGCCTGATCCGTCGCCCGGTCCGTCGACTGATCCACTTCGGATGGATCATTCGGCTCACAGGTGATCCTTCATCTGAGTGAGCCTCTCTCGTACCCCGGCGCGTCCCGCGCCTGCTGCCCGCCCGGCGGGCAGCACGCGGGCGCGTACCGTGCTCCTCCCATCGGACCGCCGCTGACCAGCGACTTCGCGCTCAGCGGCGGTCCTTTGTATGTCCTGGCCGGGCCGGAATACCGCGATCCGGTCCGCGGAGTGAGCCGGGACACAGAAATCCCCGTCGCACAGACCTTGCCGAATGGGTGGCCAGGAAGGCCGGGAGGGGTGATCATGAGAGTCCAGAGCGCACTTCCTTGAGGAGGCACGGGTGGCCGAGACTCTGAAGAAGGGCAGCCGGGTTACCGGCGCCGCGCGTGACAAGCTCGCGGCAGACCTGAAGAAGAAATATGACTCCGGTGCGAGCATCCGGGCACTGGCCGAAGAGACCGGCCGCTCCTACGGATTCGTCCACCGGATGCTCAGCGAGTCCGGTGTGACGCTGCGAGGACGCGGCGGAGCAACACGAGGCAAGAAGGCCGCAACCGCCTGACAGGGCTGTGGCCCAGGGTTCTGGGGTTCACCGGTTCGTCACGGTGGCCACCCGGTCGGCCGGCAGGCCGGCAGGGTAGTTACTGTGCAGTCACTTAGCTGTCTGCACCGAACCGGAGACCCTCATGACCTCGCTCGACTACGTGCTCGACAAGGACGGCGTACGGCTGACCGTCGAGGACGCGGTTGCCACGGTGACGTTGGCCAACCCCGCGAAGCGCAACGCCCAGTCTCCCGCTCTGTGGCGGGCGTTGACAGAAGCGGGACGGTCACTGCCGGGCAGTGTCCGCGTCGTGGTGCTGCGCGGTGAGGGCAAGTCCTTCTCCGCGGGCCTGGACCGGCAGGCGTTCACGCCTGAGGGTTTCGACGGTGAGCCGTCCTTCCTCGATCTGGCACGCGGTGATGACGCCTCGCTCGACGCGGCCATCGCCGAGTACCAGGAGGCGTTCACCTGGTGGCGCCGCACCGACCTGATCACGATCGCCGCCGTACAGGGCCATGCGATCGGTGCCGGGTTCCAGCTCGCCCTCGCCTGCGACCTGCGGGTCGTCGCCGATGACGTGCAATTCGCCATGCGCGAGACCAGCCTCGGACTCGTCCCCGACCTCACCGGCACGCACCCGCTGGTGGGGCTCGTCGGCTATGCCCGGGCGCTGGAGATCTGCGCCACCGGCCGGTTCGTGCACGCCGACGAAGCCATCCGTACGGGGCTGGCCAATCTGGCCGTCCCCGCCGAGGAGCTCGACGGAACGGTCACCGACCTGGCGGCCGCCCTGCTCGCCGCTCCCCGGGACGCGGTCATCGAGACCAAGGCACTGCTGCTCGGAGTACCGGACCGTACCTACGAGGAGCAGCGCACAGCCGAGCGCGCCGCACAGGCCCGCAGGCTGCGTGACCTGGCGGGCCTGTCCGACTGACGGTCCGGCTGCCTGTCCGGACCGCCTCTCCGTACGGCGCTCCCGGGCCTTTCCCTCCGGACGCCCTGTCCCGCACCCGGCACTCCTCCCTCAGGCCACCCGGCGCGCGCGGTGTTTCACCGCGCGCAGCTGGACCTCGGCGGGGAGCCCGGCCAGTCCGGCCGAATCGCGGGCGTGCGCCAGGGCCCCGGTGGTGAGGTCCGAGAGCGCCGCCACCGGCTCCGCGTGCGCCGCGAGCGCCATACCGATCCGGGCCGCGGGGGAGGTGCGCCGGCCGGTCAGCCGCACCACCGCACTGTCGACGCCGTGCAGCGACTCGGCCTCGGCCGCCAGTACGTTCTCCAGCGCCCGGCCCCTGAGCCGCGCCCCGTCCCCGTCACCGCTGTCGACCAGCACCTCGGAGAGACGCGAGCGGCGCAGCTGGGCGAGCAGCCACCACAGCGCGAGCAGCACGATGACGGCGAACGCCGCGATGACCACCGGCCACCACCAGCTGTCGCCGCGCCACTTGGTGCGGCGCTCCGTGCTGAGCAGGACGTCGTGCGGCCCGCTCCAGGGCCACCACGAGGGAACGGAGAGGTGGAGCCCCGCCGCCAGCACCGCCCCGCCGAGCGCGAGCAGCACCAGTCCGGCGAGAGTGAGCAGCACCCGGTTGACCGTCTTCAGCATCGCGGCGTCACCCCTTCCTGGCCGGACGGCTGACGTGGACGGAGAGCCGCGGCCGCGACGCGAGCCCCAGAACGGTGATCCCCGTCGCCATCACGCTGTCCAAGTCAGCCCGTACGTCGTCGAGTTCGCGGAAATGCGAGCGGGCGCGCACTCTGACCCTGGAGCGCTTCATCCGGATGCGCACGGACTGCACACCGGCCACCTCCATGGCCCGGTCCCGCAGCACCAGCGCCGCGGCGTCCCGTTCGAGCCCTGCCCTCACCTGCTGGCTGTCGCGCCGCATCGGCAGCAGCGAGCGCAGCCCCGGGGTGAGCGCCAGGATGATCAGCCAGAGACCGATGGCCATCACGGCCGCGGCGCAGACCTTGATCCAGATGCTGTCCAGGGGGCGCGTCGCCAGATCGTGGGCGACCACATGGCGCCAGTGCATCGCGGGCCGCCCGGCCCGGACCGCCGACACGTCGTACAGCAGCACACCGGCCGCCCCGAGCAGCACGAGCGCGAGCAGCGCCGCCGGTGTCCTGCGCCGCGACCAGAAACGCCTCGCCCGGCCACCCGAACCGGGCACCGGTGCGTACGCCGTGGCGGAGCCGGGACCGCTCGGCTCGGCCGGGTTCTTCTCCAGAACGGGAAGCCGCCGCGTGCTGTCGTCCGCCTCGCTCATCGGGCCCTCCCCCGGTCGGAGTCGCGGGTCTGCTCGGAGTGCAGCCGCTCGACCTGTACCGCCACCTCGGGCACCTCCATGCCCGCCAGCGACTCGACCCGCTGGGCCACCCGGCGGCGTACCGCACCGCACTGCGCGCCGATGTCGGACGGATAGCCGAGGTCCAGACTGACCCGCACCCGCGCACGGGAGTCCTGCACGGTGACCGTGGCGTGCGGGGCCGTTCCGCCGTCGGGCACCGTGCCGATCGCCTCACGCGCCGCCTGCGCCGCGATCTTCGACACGACCCGGTCGGCGATGCGGGTCGAACCGCGCTCCGCAGGCGCCACCTGAGCGGTCATCGCCGCCCGTCGCCGTGGTCGCGGCCGCGGAAGAAGTCACCGGCTTCGAGGTCGCCGTCGGCGAACTTGCCCGCCACGAAGCCGATCGCACCGAGTGCGGCCACCAGAAGAAAGGCTCCGAAGCCGCCGAAGTAGCCGGCGAAGCCAAGTGCCATACCGACCAACAGGCCGACCACAGCCATACTCATCGTGCGCTCCTAAGCCGAAGGTACGGGGTTACTGAAGTCGGGACTCCGGCTCTTCATCGTCTTCCTCGTCGGGCAGCTTCACATCGCTGACCGCGATATTGACCTCGACGACCTCGAGTCCCGTCATGCGCTCCACGGCAGAGATGACGTTCTCCCGCACATCGCGGGCGACCTCCGAGATCGACACGCCGTACTCGACGACGATCTCCAGATCGAGAGCCGTCTGGACCTCACCGACCTCGGCCTTCACCCCACGGGACACGGACTTGGTGCCGCCGCCGGGCACCCGGTCGCGCACCGCACCGAACGTACGGGAGATACCGCTGCCCATCGCGTGCACGCCGGGCACGTCGCGCGCCGCGAGACCGGCGATCTTCTCGACCACGCCGTCCGCGATGGTGGTACGGCCGCGGGTGCCGGGGGCGCCGCCGCCGCGCTTGGTCACATCGGGCCTGGCTGCGCCCTGGCCCGCCGGGCCCTTGCCAGAGGTGTCGGACTGGTTCTGCTGCGGGGTCTCACTCATCGCGGTACGTCCCTCTCCGAGCGGTAGCCGATTCGATGCCCACGTTAGGTGCGCTTTCCCGGTTCCGCGCCGGGAATGCGGCAGGGTGGGGACATGACGGGTGACGGACGACGGGGGCAGGACGGGTGGGCACAGGCCGTCCGCAGCAGGCTGGGCCTCGGCAGGCTGCTGCCGCTCGGCGGCGCGCGGGACGGGGCCTGGATCGCCGAGGAGGCGGCCGTCGCGGTGCTGCGGCGCGCCGCAGGAGGGGTGCAGGGGACCGCGCTCGGGAAGCTGAGGATCGCTCCGGTCGGGACCGGTGCGGCCGTCGGCATGGCGGTTCCGGCCCCGCCGAGCGCCTTGCCGCCCGGGCCGCTGCGAGTCGAGGCGGAGGCCGAAGCGGTGGCCGGGGGAGAGTCGCTGCCGGCGGCCGTGGAGCGGCTGCGGGACGCGCTGTTCGGAGCCTGCGCCGACGGGCTGGGGCTCGATGTGACCGAGGTGGACGTACGGGTGACGGGGCTGCTGGAGGCCCGGCCGGATCCGTCGGCGGCGGCCGGTCCGGACGCTCGGCCGGATCAGCCGGCAGTGGTTGGGCCGGACAGGGGAGCCGCTGCCGTACGGGGTCCCGAGGCGGAGGCCGCGGCGGCCGTTCCCGGCGTCGCCCATCTGACCGGTGTGCTGGGGGCGGCCGTGCACCGCACCGACTACAACGTCCGGGTGGAGCTCGCGGTGGCCTCCGGGCGGCGGGCCCTGGATGTGACGGGGGCGGTGCGGTCGGCGGTGGCCGCGGTGGCCGGTGCGGACCGGTCGGTCGCCGTGCTGGTCACAGCGGTGGAACTGCCCTGACCCGGCCCCTGCCCCGGCTCCTGCTCCGGCCCGTGCCCCTGACCCGGCAGCTGCCCCGCCCTCCGGCCCGCCCTCTGCCCCGGTCCCTGTCCTGGGCCGGGCCGCCGCCCGGCTCCGTACCGGGCCGGGCCCGGCGGACCGCCCGTCGTGGTGCCGCGGTCAGAATCCGCGCCGGGAGCCGCCGTCGACCGGCAGCATGACCCCGGTGAGGTACGAGGCCCCCGGCGACAGCACGAACGCGGCGGTCCTGCCGAACTCCTCGGGCCGCCCGTAGCGCCGCAGCGGAATCCCCGCCTCGCTCCTCGCGCGCGCCGCCTCCGGGTCACCGCCGAGCGTGTCCAGGTGCCGCACCCGGTCGGTGTCGATGCGGCCGGGCAGCAGGCCGACCACCCGGATCCCGCGCGGACCCACCTCGTCGGCGAGCGACTTGGCGAAACCGGCCAGGCCGGGACGGAGCCCGTTGGAGATCGTCAGGCCGCCGATGGGCTCGTGCACCGAGCCGGAGAGCACCAGTCCGATGACGCCGCCTTCGGACAGCTCGGCAGCGGCTGTACGGGCGAGCCGCACGGCGCCCAGGAAGACGGCCTCGAAGGCCGTCCGCCACTGCTCGTCGGTGTTGTCGGCCGCGGAGCCGGGGGCCGGGCCGCCGACGCTGATGAGGATGCCGTCGAAGCGGCCGAAGTGCTCCCGCGCGGTGGCGATCAGCCGCTCGGCGGCCACGGGGTCGCTGTTGTCGGCCGCCACCCCGAGCACACCGGGACCGAGCTCGGCCGCCGCCGCTCGCGCCGTCTCCGCGTCGCGCCCGGTGATGACCACCTTCGCCCCGTCGGCCGCCAGCTCGCGTGCGGAGGCGAACCCCAGCCCCCTGGTGGCTCCGGTGACGACGTAGACGCGGTCCTTCAGTCCAAGATCCATGGCTCTATCCTGCATCCTCCTCGGGCGCCCCCAGCGCGCGGGCCAGCCCGAGAGCGGTGTTCACCAGCCCGATGTGGCTGAACGCCTGCGGGAAGTTGCCGAGTTGGTGCCCGGCCACCGGGTCGTACTCCTCGGCCAGCAGCCCGACGTCGTTGCGGAGCGACAGCAGCTTTTCGAGGAGCGCCTCGGCCTCCTTGACCCGCCCGGTCAGCCGCAGCGCGTCGGCCAGCCAGAACGAGCAGACCAGGAACGTCCCCTCGCCGCCCGGCAGCCCGTCCGACGACGGCCCCGCCACGCTGTAGCGGCGCACCAGGCCGTCGTGGCACAGCTCCGCACGTACGGCGTCGACCGTTCCGATCACCCGCGGGTCGTCCGGCGGCAGGAAGCCGACCTGGGGGATGAGCAGCGTCGCCGCGTCCAGATCGGTGGAGCCGTACGACTGGGTGAAGGTGTTGCGCTCCTTGTCGAAGCCCTTGTCGCACACCTCCTCGTGCACCGCGTCGCGCATCCGCCGCCACCGTTCCACGTCCCCGCGCAGCTTCGGCGCGGCCTCCAGGATGCGTACGGTGCGGTCGGCGGCCACCCACGCCATCACCTTGGAGTGCACGAAGTGGCGGCGCGGGCCGCGTACTTCCCACAGCCCCTCGTCCGGCTCGCGCCAGCGCGACTCCAGGAAGCCGAGCAGGGCCAGCTGGAGGCTCCAGGCGTGCGGCTCATTGGCGAGACCCGCCGTGCGGGCCAGATGGAGCGAGTCGATGACCTCGCCGTACACGTCGAGCTGCAGCTGGGTCACGGCTCCGTTCCCGGTACGCACCGGCGCGGATCCCTGGTGGCCGCGGAGCCACTCCAGC
Source organism: Streptomyces sp. NBC_00466 (assembly GCF_041433995.1). Lineage (NCBI taxonomy): Bacteria > Bacillati > Actinomycetota > Actinomycetes > Kitasatosporales > Streptomycetaceae > Streptomyces > Streptomyces sp. NBC_00466. The sequence continues at coordinate 5,737,921 of NZ_CP107896.1, forward strand.
TCCGTCTCGGGCAGCCGCCGCTCGCCCGCGAGCCCGTACATGATCTGCAGATCAGCGGGGGCGCCCGCGACCGCGCGCAGCAGCCAGTCGCGCCACGCCCCGGCCTCCTCCAGATAGCCGCAGGCCAGCAGCGCGCCGAGGGTGAGCGTGGAGTCGCGCAGCCAGCAGAACCGGTAGTCCCAGTTGCGCACGCCCCCGATCTCCTCCGGGAGGGAGGTGGTCGGAGCCGCGACGATGCCGCCGGTCGGGGCGAAGGTGAGCGCCTTCAGGGTGATCAGCGAGCGGATCACGGCCTCGCGGTACGGGCCCCGGTACCGGCAGCGCGACGACCACTCGTGCCAGTCCTCCAGCGCGTGGACCAGCGCCTCGTGCGGGTCCACCAGCGCGGGGCGCGGTTCCTGCGAAGGGTGCCAGGTGAGTACGAACGCCACCTTCTCGCCCGCGGCGACCGTGAACGACGAGCAGGTGGAGAAGTGCTGGCCCCAGGTCGTCACCTCCGGCTCGCTGCGCAGCCACACCGAGTCCGGGCCCGCCACCGCGACCCGGTGCCCGTCCGAGCGGCGCATCCACGGGATGACCGAGCCGTAGTCGAAGCGCAGGCGCAGCGTTCCCGCCATCTCCACCTCGCCGGTGACACCTTCGACGATCCGCATGATGTCCGGGGCGGTGTCACGCTGCGGCATGAAGTCGATGACCTTGACCGTGCCGGTCGCCGTCTCCCAGACCGACTCCAGGACGAGCGACTCGTCCCGGTAGCTCCGGCTGGTGCAGTTGCCGGCTCCGGCCGGGGCGATGCGCCAGTGGCCGTTCTCGTCGTCGCCGAGCAGCGAGGCGAAGCACGCCGCCGAGTCGAAGCGGGGCAGGCACAGCCAGTCGATGGAGCCGTCCCTGCCGACCAGGGCCGCGGTCTGCAGATCGCCGATGAGGGCGTAGTCCTCGATACGTTGGGTCACGGTGACCCGTCTTCCCGGGAGGGCGGCGCGCTAAGCAGCCGCAGGCACCGGTTCGGGGGTGCTCTCCGACACCGCCGCGGCCCGTTCGCGCTTCTCACGGCGTACGAGGACCACGAATCCGATGGGCACTCCGGCGGTGAAGAGCCACCACTGGACCGCGTACGCCATGTGCGGACCGATGTCCGAGTGCTCGGGCGCCGGGATCAGCTGGGGCGAGTCGCCCCTGGGCTGGGGTGCGGTCTGCTCGATGTAGCCGCCGAGCACCGTCCTGCCCAGCGCCTTCGCCTCCTCGGCGCTGTTGATCAGCATCACCTGGTGGGGCGGCAGCCCCTTCTCGTTCTTGATCCCGCTGGCGCTGGTCGTCTCGTCGGCCATCAGCCGGCCGGCCACCGTCAGCCTGCCCTTGGGGGCGGCCGGGATCTTGGGGAGCGTGAGCTGGCTGCCGTTGTCCGCGACCCAGCCGCGGTTGATGAGTACGGTCTTGCCGCCGTCCAGGACGAAGGGCGTCAGGACGTGGTACCCGACGGTGCCGTCGGCCGAGGTTCTGCGCCGTACGACGACCTCGTCAGCGGTGTCGTAATGGCCGGTCGCCGTCACCTGGCGCCAGTACTGGTCGTACGGCACGGTGTGCCCGGGGGAGGTGAGGTCTCCGACCGGTACGGGTTTCGACTTGAGGTTCTTGCCGATGAGCGTGTTCTGCGCGACCTTGTGTTCATGGCGGTGCAGTTGCCAGAAGCCCAGCTTGATCATCGTCGGCATCAGGACGAGTGAGACAAGGGCGAGAATCACCCACTGCCGTGTCAACAGGAAGCGGTACACGCCTCTGAAGGTACTCGCCCGGCGAAGCCCTCCGGACGGGGGGTCCGGCCGGAGGGACAGAACCGGGCAGAGTCAGACCTTGTCGACGATGCCCTCCTTCCCCTCCGCGCGGGCGCAGTGCCCGCCGCAGTACCACTCGCCGCCGGCCTCCACGCCCTGCCCGATGACCTGGACACGGCAGTGCGCACAGATGGGCGCCATGCGGTGAATGGCGCAGGAGAAGCAGTCGAAGACGTGGACCGCGCCCTGCGCGTGGACCTCGAAGGACATGCCGTAGTCGTTTCCGCATACCTCGCAAACTGCCATGCGCCACAGGGTGGGACGCGCGGGCGGCGGCGGGCGAGCGGGCGGTGGGCGAGTCGCCCGCCAATCACCCGTCTGCCGGGGCCGGAGCGACGTCGCGCAGCAGCTGGGTGAAGGCGGCCTCGTCGATGACGGGGGTGCCGAAGGACTTGGCCTTGACCGTCTTGGACGTGGCGGAGTCCGGGTCGTTGGTGACGAGCAGGCTGGTCAGCCGGGAGAGGCTCGTCGCCACATGCAGCCCGGCTTCGGCGGCCCGGTCCTCCAGCAGCTCGCGGTCGACCGAGGTGTCACCGGAGAACGCCACCCGCATCCCCTGCGCCAGCGGCTTCCCCGGCTCGTACCGCCCCGGATTCGGGTAGGGGCAGGCGGGCCGCTTCCTGGCCTGGCGCCAGCTGCTCTGCCGGTACGAGGCCTGGTAGCCGACGCGCGGCGCGGCCGGTGCGTCCGACCACTCGGTGAGCGGCCGGCACTCGAGCAGCGGCAGCCGCACCCCGTCCCTGGCCGCCGCGTGCAGACTCGGGCGGAACGCCTCGGCCAGCACGCGGGCGTCGTCGAGCGCGTGGTGGGCGTGCTCCTGTACGACGCCGAAGTGCGCGGCGAGCGACTCCAGCTTGTGGTTGGGCAGCGGCAGGGCGAGCTCCTTGGAGAGCGCGATGGTGCACAGCCGCTGGCGGACCGGGGCGGTGCGCTGCGCGCGGGCGTACTCCCTGGCGATCATCTGCCAGTCGAAGATCGCGTTGTGCGCCACCAGGACGCGCCCGTCGAGCCGTTCGGCGAACTCCGCCGCGATCTCCGGGAAGAGCGGGGCGCCCGCCAGGACATCACTGGTCAGACCGTGGATCCAGACGGGCCCTGGGTCCCGCTCCGGATTGACCAGCGTGTACCAGTGGTCCTCGACATCGCCCCGGGCGTCCAGCCGGTAGACGGCAGCGGAGATTATCCGGTCGTCGCGTGCGAGGCCGGTGGTCTCCACGTCGACGACCGCGTACCCCTGCGGGTACGCGGCCGGCCACGCTGTCGCTGCTGTCTGGCGGTCGTCGAGCATGGTCACAGAGAATACGGGCCCCTACCGACAACACCGCAATCCCGGGTGCGGGCCCACTGGGCGGCCACCGGCGGCCGGGAGCCGGGTCCGGGGCGGCAGCGCACGGCTTCCGCTGCGCCGTAACCGATGTGACGGGGTGTCGGCTCCGGTCCCGTACCGCTCTGTCCCCGTCCCGGCCGCCCGGCTGCTCCCGGGACGCCACGGGCGGGACCGGCGCGGTGCGCGGCGGCCCGGATGAGACGCTGGCCCGATGACGGACTCCTCCCACGGCGAACCCCACCACAGCGGCCTCGGAGCGCGCCTCAACTGGCTCCGGGCCGCGGTGCTCGGCGCCAACGACGGTGTGGTGTCGACCGCCGGCATCGTCGTCGGTGTCGCCGGCGCCACCGACTCGCGTACCGCGCTGCTCACCGCCGGTCTCTCCGGACTGCTCGCCGGATCGATGTCGATGGCGGCGGGGGAGTACGTCTCCGTGTCCACCCAGCGCGACTCCGAGAAGGCCGCGCTGGCCCTGGAGAGGCGCGAGCTGCGCGAGACCCCGGAGGCCGAACTCGACGAGCTGGCCGGGCTCCTGGAGGGCAAGGGGCTCTCGGCGGAACTGGCCCGCGAGGCCGCCGAGCAGCTCACCGAGCGCGACGCGCTGCGCGCCCACGCCGAGGTCGAGCTGGGCATCGACCCCGACGACCTCACCAGCCCCTGGCACGCGGCGGTCGCCAGCTTCGCCGCCTTCACGGCCGGTGCCCTGCTGCCGCTGCTGGCGATCGTGCTGCCGCCCGCTTCGGTCCGGCTGTACATCACGGTGCTCTCGGTCCTGGCGGCGCTGGCCCTGGCGGGCTGGTGGAGCGCCCGGTCGGGCGCCGCACCGGTGCGCCCCGCCGTGGTGCGGAACATGGTCGGGGGTGCGCTGGCCATGGCGGTGACGTACGCGGCCGGAGTGCTGCTGGGCGCGGTGGGGGTCTGACCGCCCCGGGGCGCCCGGAAGCCCGCCCGGAGCCCGCCCGAGGCGGCGGGTGCTCCGGGCGGCTCAAGGAACCGAGCTCAAGGAACCGAGCTCAAGGAACCGAGCTCAAGGACCAGTCCAAGGGCCCGTCGGGCGGCGCCGATTGGCGGAACTCACCAAAACACGCTGACAGAATGTCTCGCATACTTGTCAGTAACAACATCTAGCCGGGGCCGATCCGGCGGCCGTACCGTGCTGGCATGCCGAATCTGCCCGATGTCGTGCTGTGGTCCATACCGGCCTTCGTCCTGCTCACCGTCGTGGAGATGGCGAGCTACCGGTTCCATCCCGACGAGGACTCCGCGGGGTACGAGACCAGGGATGCCGTCACCAGCATCGGTATGGGTCTCGGCAGCCTGGTCTTCGACTTCCTGTGGAAGATCCCCATCGTCGCGATCTACACCGCGGTCTACGAACTGACCCCGCTGCGCGTCCCCGTCCTGTGGTGGACCGTCCCGCTGATGCTGCTCGGCCAGGACTTCTTCTACTACTGGTCGCACCGCGGTCACCACGTCGTCCGCGTCCTGTGGGCCTGCCACGTCGTGCACCACTCCAGCCGCAAGTTCAACTTCACGACCGCGCTCCGCCAGCCCTGGACGTCGCTGACCGTCTGGCCGTTCTACGTCCCGCTGATCGCCCTCGGAGTGCATCCGGCCGCGCTCGCCTTCTGCTCGTCGGCCAACCTCGTCTACCAGTTCTGGGTGCACACCGAGCGGGTCGGCAAGCTGCCGCGCCCCTTCGAGTACCTGCTCAACACGCCCTCCCACCACCGCGTGCACCACGCCTCCCAGGGCGGCTACCTGGACCGCAACTTCGGCGGGATCCTCATCGTCTGGGACCGGCTGTTCGGGTCCTTCACACCGGAGACCGTCCAACCCGTCTACGGGCTGACCAAGAACATCGAGACCTACAACCCGCTGCGGGTCGCGACCCACGAGTACGCGGCGATCGCCCGGGACGTACGGGCCGCGGCGAACTGGCGCGAACGGGCGGGACGGGTCTTCGGCGGACCGGGCTGGCAGCCGGTACCGGCGACCGGGGCCGCCGCCATGGGGCCGGTGGAAGCCGCCGCCACGGCTCCAGCCACCGCTCCCGCCGTCCGGGAGACCCCGTCCGAGCGGATCGCGTGACGCGGGAGCGGGCCGCGCGGCTGCTGCTGTCCGCCTACGCGCTCGCCGCCCTGACCGACCTCTGCGCACTCCTCGCTCACGGGCACACCGCCCAGACCCTGCACGCCGTCGCCAAACCGCTGCTGATGCCGCTGCTCGCGGCCCATGTGTACGCGCGGGGCGCCCCCCGGCTGCTGATCGCGGCGCTGCTGTTCGGCTGGGGCGGTGACACCCTGCTGCTGATCGACGCGGACCCGGCCTTCCTCGCCGGGATGGCCATGTTCGCCGCCGGACACGTCTGCTACCTGGTGCTCTTCGGCCGCGGCCGGACGAACCCGTACCTCGGGGCGGGCTACGCGGTCGCGCTGGCCGCCATGGCCGCCGTGCTGCTGCCCGCCCTCCCGGCCGGGCTGCGGATCCCGGTGGCGGGCTACTCGCTGCTGCTCACCGCCATGGCGTACCGGGCGAGCGGTCCGGGCCTGTGGGCCGGGGTCGGCGGGGCGCTCTTCCTGGTCTCCGACACGCTGATCGCCACGGGCATCGCGGACCTGCCGCAGCCGCCCGTACCCGGTTTCTGGGTCATGGCGACCTATCTGGCGGCCCAGTCCCTGCTGGCCGCGGGGGTGCTCCGGTACGCGGGGGTGCCGTCCGCCGCGTACCGTGACAGCCGTACACCTGTCTGATCAGCAAGGATTTGTCCCATGCGCGCCACCGTCATCCATGCCCCTCACGACATCCGGGTGGAGGAGGTGCCGGACCCCGCGGTCCAGCAGCCCACCGACGTCGTCGTCCGCGTCCTGCGGTCCTGCATCTGCGGCAGCGACCTCTGGGCCTACCGGGGTGTGGCCGCGCGCGTCCCCGGGCAGCGCATCGGCCACGAGTTCCTTGGCACCGTCGAGTCGTCCGGCTCCGACGTGCGGGGCTTCGCCGTCGGTGACCTCGTCGTCGCGCCCTTCGTCTGGTCCGACGGCGCTTGCGAGTACTGCGCCGAGGGGCTGACCACGTCCTGCCCGCAGGGCGGGTTCTGGGGCTCGGTCGGCTCCGACGGCGGCCAGGGCGAAGCCGTCAGGGTGCCCTTCGCCGACGCCACACTCGTCAAGCTCCCGGCCGCCGCCGCGTCCGACGACCGGCTGCTCACCGGGCTGCTCGCACTCTCCGACGTCATGGGTACCGGCCACCACGCCGCCCTCGGCGCGGGTGTGCGGCCGGGCAGCACCGTCGCCGTCGTCGGTGACGGAGCGGTCGGGCTCTGCGGCGTACTGGCCGCCAGGCGGCTCGGCGCCGAGCGCATCATCGCGCTCGGCCGCCACCGGGCCCGTACGGACATCGCCCGGACCTTCGGTGCCACGGACATCGTCGCGGTCCGCGGCGACGAGGCCGTCGCCGCGGTGCGCGAGCTGACCGGCGGCCAGGGCGCGCACGCGGTGATCGAGGCCGTCGGCACCGAGCAGTCGATGGCCACCGCCGTCGCCATCACCCGCGACGGCGGGGCCATCGGATACGTCGGTGTCCCGCACGGCAGCGGTACGGGTCTGAGCCTCAGCGACATGTTCAACCGCAACGTCGCCCTGCGCGGCGGTGTCGCGCCGGTCCGCACCTACATCCCCGAGCTGCTCCCCGACGTACTGGACGGCACGATCGACCCGTCACCGGTCTTCGACCGGACCGTCGGTCTGGACGAGGTGCCGGAGGGCTACCGGGCGATGGACGAGCGCACCGCGCTCAAGGTGCTGGTGAAGTAGGCGCGGCGCGGTCACCCGGGGGCCTGAGCCGGACGGTCAGGCCCTACCTGGTGACCGCGTGCAGCGCGTCGGCCAGGCCCGCCCCGTAGAAGCTGTTGTGGTCCCTGCCGCCCCGGCAGACCGCGTCGGGCCTGCCGTCACCGTCGGCGTCGATGGGGTACGGGTCCGGGCAGGCGAGCCGGTCGGCTCCCGCGTACAGCAGCGCCTCGACCTGTGCGGGCGAGGCATGCGGATGACGGGACTTGATCAGCGCCACGACCCCGGCGGCGTGCGGGGACGCCATGGACGTACCCGACATGTAGGCGTAGCCGCCGCCCGGCACCGGGCCGAGGACCGCGCTGCTGGTCGCGGGCGGCTCGGGGGGCTGGAAGGCCACCGAGTCGCCGCCCGGCGCCGCGATGTCGACGACCCCGAGACCGTAGTTGGAGTAGGAGGACTTGAGGGTCTTGGCGCCGGTCGCCGCCACCGTGACCACGCCCGGCAACTGGCCGGGAATCACCGGGCACTTGGCGGGGTCCACCGTACGGGTGACCGCTGTGCCGTCGTCCGGGCTCAGTGCGTCGGTGACCGCGTGCGAGGCGAGGTCGAACCCGTCGTTGGCCGCGCCCGCGACGTTGACCGTGCCCTTGCGCTCCGCGTAGCGGGAGGCCCGGGTGACCGCCTCGACCAGGGCCTTCTGGTCCGGGTCGTCCGTGCAGTTGAAGTACCACGGGTCGGTGAAATAACTGTTGTTGGTCACATCGGCGCCGTGGTCTGCGGCCCACATGAAGGCGCAGACGATGGCCTCCGTGTAGAAGAACGAGGACGCCGTGCCGACCTTGATCCCCGACACCTTCACCCCCGGCGCGACACCGGTGATGCCGATGCCGTTCCGCGCGCCCGCGATCTCGCCCGCCACATGCGTGCCGTGCGGATTCCCCCCGGCGTCCGGCCGCCAGGCGCCGTCCGTGGTGTCGGGCCTGCCCGTCGCACAGTTCGCCGAGCCCGCGCGGTCGAAGTTGGGGGCGATGTCCGGATGGGTGTCGTCGACGCCCGTGTCGATCACCGCGACCGTGACGGCACGGCTGCCGAGCGTCTTCTCATGGGCCTTGTCCGCCTTGATGGCCCTCATGTCCCACTGGAGCGGCTCCATCGGATCGGCGCCCGGCGCGGCCTGCGCCGCCAGCACCTTCCGCTGCCGCGCCGTGAGCTTCAGCGGCGTGGCGGTGTCCGTCGCGGCCTCGGCGGGCAGCGGCGCGGTGCGGGTGGCGCCGGCGGAGTCGACCCCTCTTGTCCCGCGGAGGGTCTTCGCGAAGTCCGGGTCCGACGCGTGCGCGACGATCACGCCGACCTTGTCGTACGCCATGACCACCGACCCGCCCGCCCGTAAGACGGCCCGCTCCACCGAGGCCATCGTGCCGTGACCGGTCCCGGTGTTCACGACGTACGACAGTCCGGGACCCGCCCCCGGAGCCGATGAGTGCGCGGGGGCGCCGCCGCCCTGCTCCGCTGTCGCTGTGGCGGGCAGGAGGCCGAGCGAGGCGACGAGTGCCAGTCCCGCGGGCAGCGCGAGTGCGCGCCACCGCCCGTATCCCGGACGGGCGTATCTCAGATGAGCCATGGGTTCTCCACATCATCCGTGTCAACCGCCCTACTGCAGGCCGCAGTTGGGCGCTTTCAGACCAGTGAAGCCGACATCGGCCGTCCGTGCCCGTCAATCGGTCCAGCGGGAAGGGCCGGGCATTGAACCACTCCGCCCCGCGCGCCGTGCCCTTGTCGGAGGCCCGTTACCGCGGACCCTCCGGCAGCCCACCCACCGCAAGCACGTCGCGAGGAGAATCCGTGGCCACCGATGCACCGCAGTCCCCGGACGGAACGGACACCGGCCCCCGCCCCGGCCGGTCCACGACAGAGATGTTCACCGAGGTGCAGCAGAGCGCGGAGTTCGGCGAACTGCGCCGCGCCCACCGCTCCTTCGCCTTTCCGCTGACCGTCGGCTTCGTCGCCTGGTACCTGCTGTACGTCCTGCTGTCGAGCTACGCGGGCGGCTTCATGGGCACCAGGCTCTTCGGCAACATCAACGTGGCCCTGGTCCTCGGCCTCGGCCAGTTCCTCACCACGTTCCTCATCGCGTGGTTCTACTCGCGGCACGCCGCGACCCGGCTCGACCCGAAGGGCGCCGCGATCAAGTCCCGTATGGAGGAGCGCGCATGAGCCCCGCAGCCCAGCTCGCCGCGTCGGCGACCACCCAGCACCGGCCCCTGATCATCACGCTGTTCGCGGTCTTCGTCGTCGCCACGCTCGTCATCACCGTCTGGGCCGGACGCCGGACCAGGGGCGCCGCCGACTTCTACGCGGGCGGCCGGCAGTTCACCGCGCTGCAGAACGGACTCGCGGTCTCCGGCGACTACATGTCGGCCGCTTCGTTCCTCGGCATCGCGGGCGCCATCGCCCTCTTCGGCTACGACGGCTTCCTCTACTCGATCGGCTTCCTGGTCGCCTGGCTGGTCGCCCTGCTGCTCGTCGCCGAGCCGCTGCGCAACTCCGGCCGCTACACGATGGGCGACGTCCTCGCCTACCGGATGCGCCAGCGCCCCGTCCGCACCGCGGCGGGAGCGTCCACCATCGTCGTCTCGGTCTTCTACCTGCTGGCGCAGATGGCGGGCGCCGGCGTCCTGGTCTCGCTGCTGCTCGGCATCACCAGCGACGCCGGGAAGATCGCCATCGTCGCGCTGGTCGGCGTCCTGATGATCGTGTACGTCACGATCGGCGGGATGAAGGGCACCACCTGGGTCCAGATGGTCAAGGCGGTCCTGCTGATCGCCGGAACCATCCTGATCACGTTCCTGATCCTGCTGAAATTCCACTTCAACGTCTCCGACCTGCTCGGCACGGCCGCGTCGAACAGCGGCAAGGGGAAGGCGTTCCTGGAACCCGGCCTCAAGTACGGCGCTACGGGGACCTCCAAGCTGGACTTCATCTCGCTCGGCATCGCCCTGGTGCTCGGCACCGCCGGCCTGCCGCACATCCTGATCCGCTTCTACACCGTGCCGACGGCCAAGGCCGCCCGCAAGTCGGTGAACTGGGCGATCGGCATCATCGGCGCCTTCTATCTGATGACGATCGTGCTCGGGTTCGGCGCCGCCGCTCTGCTCAAGCCCGCCGACATCATCGCGTCCAATCCGGCGGGCAATACGGCGGCCCCGCTCGCGGCCCTGGAGATCGGCGGCGGCGCCGGCTCCACCGGCGGGTCGGTCCTGCTCGCGGTGATCTCCGCCGTCGCCTTCGCCACCATCCTCGCGGTGGTCGCCGGGCTGACCCTGGCCTCCTCGTCGTCGTTCGCGCACGACATCTACGCCAACGTCATCCGCAAGGGGCAGGCCACCGAGAAGGAGGAGATGCGCGCGGCCCGCTGGGCGACCGTCGCGATCGGTGCCGTCGCCATCGTGCTGGGTGCCTTCGCCCGCGATCTGAACGTCGCGGGTCTGGTCGCCCTCGCCTTCGCGGTCGCAGCGTCCGCCAACCTGCCGACCCTGCTCTACAGCCTCTTCTGGAAGAGGTTCACCACCTCGGGCGCCCTGTGGTCCATCTACGGCGGCCTCGTCTCCTCCGTGGTGCTGGTCCTCTTCTCGCCGGTCGTCTCAGGGAAGCCCACGTCGATGTTCAAGGGCGTCGACTTCGCCTGGTTCCCGCTGGAGAACCCCGGCCTCATCTCCATCCCGCTGGGATTCCTGCTCGGCTGGCTGGGCTCGCTGCTCTCGCCCGAGAAGCCGGACCAGGACAAGTACGCCGAGCTGGAGGTCAGGTCCCTCACCGGATTCGGCGCCCACTGACGGCCGTCCGCACGGGCAGGAACACGGGCAGGAAGGGGTACCGGCACCAGGGCCCGGTCGTGGACGCAGTCGTAGATCCATACGACCGGGCCCCCGCTCACCCTGTGGTATTCGGCCGATGTCACCGTCACCGGTGTCGCGTAGGCTCGGTCGCGTACGCATTTCCGCTATGGGGGAGGGGGCCCACCGTGCTTATCGACACCTTTGGCCGAGTGGCCACTGACCTGCGAGTGTCACTCACCGACCGCTGCAATCTGCGCTGCACCTACTGCATGCCGGAAGAGGGCCTGCAGTGGCTTGCCAAGCCCGATCTGCTCACGGACGACGAAATCGTCCGGCTGATCGGCATCGCAGTGACCAGCCTCGGCATCACCGAGGTCCGCTTCACCGGCGGTGAGCCGCTGCTGCGCCCCGGCCTCGTCGGCATCGTCGAGCGCGTCGCGGCCCTGGAGCCGCGCCCCCGGATGTCCCTCACCACCAACGGCATCGGCCTCAAGCGCACCGCCCAGGCCCTGGCGGCCGCGGGCCTCGACCGGGTCAACGTCTCGCTCGACACCCTGCGCCCGGACGTCTTCAAGACCCTCACCCGCAGGGACCGGCACCGCGACGTGCTGGACGGTATGGCGGCCGCCAGCGCCGCCGGGCTCACCCCGGTCAAGGTCAACACCGTGCTGATGCCGGGGCTCAACGACGACGAGGCACCCGACCTGCTCGCCTGGGCCGTGGAGCACGGGTACGAGCTGCGCTTCATCGAGCAGATGCCGCTCGACGCCCAGCACGGCTGGAAGCGCGACGGCATGATCACGGCGGGTGACATCCTCCAGTCGCTGCGCACCCGTTTCACGCTGACCGATGAGGGCAGCGACGAACGCGGTTCGGCGCCCGCCGAGCGCTGGGTGGTCGACGGCGGACCGCACCGGGTCGGCGTCATCGCCTCGGTCACCCGCCCGTTCTGCGGCGCCTGCGACCGTACCCGGCTCACCGCGGACGGACAGGTGCGTACCTGCCTGTTCGCCCAGGAGGAGTCCGACCTGCGGGCCGCGCTCCGCGCCGGGGAGCCGGACGAGGAGATCGCCCGGCGCTGGAAGCTGGCGATGTGGGGAAAGAAGGCCGGATCCGGTCTGGACGACCCGTCGTTCCTCCAGCCCGCCCGGCCCATGTCGGCGATCGGCGGCTGACGGGCTGCGCCTGTCGGGACGGTGACTACTCGGCCGCCGTCCCGCCGGTCCGGCCCTCGCCGGTCTGCGTCCCGTCGGTCCGGCCCTCGCCGGTCTGCGTCCCGTCGGTCCGGCCCTCGCCGGTCTGCGGCTCGCCGGTCTGAGTCTCGTCGGTCTGCGTCCCGCCGGTCCGGGCTTCCTGCTCCCACTCGGCCAGGGTCACCACGTCCTTGAGGAAGCCGCGCACCCCCAGGAACTGCGACAGATGCTCCCGGTGTTCCGCACAGGCCAGCCACGTCTTCCGGCGCTCCGGGGTGTGCAGTTTCGGGTTGTTCCACGCCAGCACCCACACGGCGTCGGCCCGGCACCCCTTGGCCGAGCAGACCGGGGCGGGCGTGACTTCGGCGGGCGGGACCGGGGCGGAACCAGTCGGATCAGGGGAGTTCACACCTCAACCCTAGGCCAAAGCATCGCCGTTGCGGACGGGCGAGGTACCGGAGAGGGGTGCCGGAAAAAGGCGACGCCGAGCAGCCACGGGGGGAGCTGCCCGGCGTCGGTCCGTCGCTCCGACGGGGGATGCGGAGCGCCTCCAAAGTATGTCACGGGCCCATAGGAGTGCGGCACTGGAACTTCATGATTGATCTGAGCTTTTCTTGAGCTTTGACACCGGTAGGGATTCGGCCTCGCCTCAGCCCTGGTCCGCCGCCCGTTGCTCACGCTCCGTGGTGGGCGCCTCGTCCGCCGGTTCCGTCCCCGGGATCACGGACGACGGTTCCAGCGGCGGGCGGAACGGCGCGGGGACGAACGTCGTGGGGAGCCCCGGAGCGTTCTCGCGGCCCGCGTTCGCGATCACCACGGCGACGTACGGAAGGAGGGCGCCCAGCACCAGCGTCCCGATCGCCACCGGCCGCGTCACGTTCCAGAGGGCCGCGGTCAGGATGACCGCGACGGTGCGCACCGTCATCGAGATGATGTACCGGCGCTGCCGGCCGCGTACGTCTTCCTCAAGACCCGTACGGGCGCCGGTGATCCGGAAGACCTCACCGCTGCTCTGCTTCCGCATCACGCTCCACCACCCGATTCCTGCGCCGGACTCTCCCCGGACCGGACGGCACCACGTTACGCCGACGCCCGGCGGCCGATAAGAGCGGGGCGCGCTCGTACCGCCCGTACCGGGGTCGCCGGGGCGCGTATGGAGGTGTCCGACATGCGCTGTATGGAGGATGGGCCGAAACTGGGGCCCGTGCGTATCCGGCAGCCGCATCAGGAGGCGACATGAATTGGTTGTGGGCCATCATCGTGGGGCTGGTGCTCGGCCTGGTCGCCAAGGCGATCATCCCGGGCAAGCAGCAGATCCCGCTGTGGCTGACCGTGATCTTCGGCATCCTGGGCAGCGTGCTGGGCAACTGGGTGGCCACCGGGCTGGGGGTCAACGACACCCGGGGCATCGACTGGATCAGACATCTCCTCCAGCTGATCGGCGCCGTGGTCGTCGTCGGCGTGGGGGACAAGCTCTGGACCTCGGTCCGTGGCAGCAGACGCACCTGACGCCACGCACACGTGAGGGGCGGCCGGTACGGAACCGGCCGCCCCTCACGTATCCGCTAAACGCCCGTGACCTCGACCGCCGCCAGGTTCTTCTTGCCGCGGCGCAGCACCAGCCACCGCCCGTGCAGCAGATCCCCGGCCGCCGGCACCGCGTCCTCGCCGGTGACCTTCACGTTGTTCACGTACGCCCCGCCCTCCTTGACGGCGCGGCGGGCCGCCGACCTGCTCGGTACCAGGCCCGTGTCGGCGAGCAGCTCCACGACCGGTACGAGACCGTCGACCTTGGTGTGCGGCAGCTCGGAGAGCGCGGCGCTCAGCGTCGCCTCGTCCAGCTCCGTGAGTTCGCCCTGTCCGAACAGCGCCCTGGACGCCCCGACGACCGCCGCGCACTGGTCCGCGCCGTGCACCAGCGTCGTCAGCTCCTCGGCCAGCGAGCGCTGGGCGGCCCGCGCCTGCGGCCGCTCCTCGGTCAGCTGCTCCAGCTCCTCCAGCTCCGCGCGGCTCTTGAAGCTGAGGATGCGGTTGTACGTGGAGACATCGCGGTCGTCCACATTCAGCCAGAACTGGTAGAACGCGTACGGCGTGGTCATCTCCGCGTCCAGCCAGACGGCCCCGCTCTCGGACTTGCCGAACTTGGTGCCGTCCGCCTTGACCATCAGCGGGGTGCCCAGCGCGTGCACGGACGCGTCCGGCTCCAGGCGGTGGATCAGGTCGATCCCCGCCGTGAGGTTGCCCCACTGGTCGCTGCCGCCCTGCTGGAGCGTGCAGCCGTACCGCCGGTACAGCTCCAGGAAGTCCATCCCCTGGAGCAGCTGGTAGCTGAACTCCGTGTAGCTGATGCCCTGTTCGGACTCCAGGCGGCGGGCGACCGACTCCTTGGTGAGCATCTTGTTCACCCGGAAGTGCTTGCCGATGTCCCGCAGGAACTCGATCGCGGACAGGCCCGCGGTCCAGTCCAGGTTGTTGACCATCACCGCCGCGTTCTCGCCCTCGAAGGAGAGGAAGGGCTCGATCTGGGAGCGCAGCCTGCCCACCCAGGCGGCGACGGTCTCCGGGTCGTTCAGCGTGCGCTCGGCGGTCGGCCGCGGGTCACCGATCTGGCCGGTGGCCCCGCCCACCAGCGCCAGCGGCCGGTGCCCGGCCTGCTGGAGCCTGCGGACGGTGAGGACCTGCACGAGGTGGCCCACATGCAGGCTCGCCGCCGTCGGGTCGAAGCCGCAATAGAACGTGACGGGACCGTCCGCGAGCGTCTTGCGCAATGCGTCCTCGTCAGTGGAGAGGGCGAAGAGCCCCCGCCACTTCAGCTCGTCGACGATGTCCGTCACGGGTCTCGCGTCTCCTTCGGTGTGGCTGGAAGTACGTCCCAGAGGTTATACGCCCTGGCTGACGGAACTCATATTGAAATCCGGGATGCGCAGGGCGGGCATCGCGGCGCGGGTGAACCAGTCGCCCCACTCGCGCGGCAGCGTCCGCTCCGTACGCCCGGCCTCGGTGGCCCGGGAGAGCAGATCGACCGGCGACTCGTTGAAGCGGAAGTTGTTCACCTCGCCGGTGACCTCGCCGTTCTCCACGAGGTAGACGCCGTCCCTGGTCAGCCCGGTCAGCAGCAGGGTGGCCGGGTCGACCTCCCTGATGTACCAGAGGCAGGTCAGCAGCAGGGCGGGCCCGTCGTGCCCCGACGCGGCCACCATCTCGTCGAGCGAGCGCTCCCCGCCGCCCTCCAGGATCAGATTGCTGATGGGGGGCGCCACCGGGAGGCCGGTCAGCTCCGCGCTGTGCCGGGTGGTGACCAGGTTCTCAAGCCGGCCGTCACGCACCCAGTCCGTACGGGAAAGCGGCAGGCCGTTGTCGAAGACCGACGAGTCGTCGCCCGATGAGTGCGCGAGGACGAAGGGCGCCGACTCCAGACCGGGCTCGGCCGGATCGCTGCGCAGGGTCAGCGGAAGCGCGGAGAGCCGGTCGCCGAGCCGGGTCCCGCCGCCGGGCCGGGAGAAGACCGTACGGCCCTCCGCCGCGTCCCGGGCGGCCGACGACCAGAACTGGTAGATCAGCAGATCGGCCACCGCGGTCGGCGGCAGCAGCGTCTCGTACCGCCCGGCGGGCAGCGCCACCCTGCGCTCGGCCCAGCGCAGCCGCTGCGCCAGCTCGGCGTCCAGCGCGGCCGGGTCGACGTCGCTGAAGTCCCGCGTGGCCCGGCCCGCCCAGGCGGAGCGGGACCGGTCGGGGGACTTGGCGTTCAGCTCCAGCGTGCCGTTCGGCTGGTCGTGGCGCAGCCGCAGACCGGTGGACGTACCGAGGTAGCTGGAGGTCATCTCATGGCTGGCGAAGCCGTACAGTTCGCGCCCGCCGGAGCGCGCGCGGGCGAAGGACTCGCCCAGCGCCGGCGCGAAGGCGTCGAAGACCGCCGAGGTGGTCTCGGCGGGCGCATCCCTGAAGCCGGCGGACTCGGGCACTCCGGTGACCAGCGGCCGGGCGTCCTCGGCGGGGGAGCCGTCGCGAGCGGCCGCCTCGGCGGCCCGGACCAGCGGTTCGAGATCCGCCGCGGTCACCGCCGACCGGGAGACGACACCGGACGCGGTGCCCTCCTTGCCGTCCACGGTCGCGATGACGGTCAGGGTCCGGCCGCGGGTCACACCGTTGGTCGTCAGCGCGTTCCCCGCCCAGCGCAGATTGGCGCTCGACTGCTCGTCGGCGATGACGGCGCAGCCGTCCGCGGTGGACAGGGCGAGGGCCCGCTCGGCGATCTCGTGCGGCCTGCTGGTGCGGTTCGACGGGGTCATCGCCCGGCCTCCTGCGTCGTGTGAGGACTGTGCGTGCCCGGGGCGGTGCCTGCGTGTACGGGACTCAACGCCCGGCCTCCTGCGTCGTATTGAGGATGTTCACACCCCGGAAGAGGGCGGACGGGCAGCCGTGCGAGACCGCCGCGACCTGGCCCGGCTGGGCCTTGCCGCAGTTGAAGGCGCCGCCCAGTACGTATGTCTGCGGGCCGCCGACCTTCTCCATCGAGCCCCAGAAGTCCGTGGTCGTCGCCTGGTAGGCGACGTCCCGCAGCTGCCCGGCGAGTTGCCCATTCTTGATGCGATATGCCCGCTGTTGGGTGAATTGGAAGTTGTACCGCTGCATGTCGATGGACCACGACCGGTCGCCCACCACATAGATCCCCCGCTCGACGCCACCGATCAGGTCCTCCGTGGAGAGCCCGCCCGGATCCGGCTTGAGCGACACATTGGCCATCCGCTGCACCGGTACATGCCCCGGCGAATCCGCGTACGCGCACCCGTTGGACCGGCCGAGCCCCGTCAGCTTCGCGATCCTGCGGTCCAGCTGGTACCCGACCAGGGTGCCGTCCTTGATCAGATCCCAGGACTGCGCCTCCACCCCCTCGTCGTCGAACCCGACCGTGGCCAGGCCGTGTTCGGCGGTCCTGTCGCCCGTCACGTTCATCACGGGGGAGCCGTACGCCAACGTGCCGAGCTGGTCGAATGTGGCGAAGGAGGTCCCGGCGTACGCTGCCTCGTACCCCAGCGCCCGGTCCAGCTCGGTGGCGTGCCCGACCGACTCGTGGATGGTCAGCCAGAGATTGGACGGGTCCACCACCAGGTCGTACGCCCCGGCCTCGACACTCGGCGCCCGCATCTTCTCGGCGAGCAGCTCCGGGATCCGCTCCAGCTCGGCGTCCCAGTCCCAGCCCGTGCCGGTCAGGTACTCCCAGCCGCGCCCGGCCGGCGGCGCGAGGGTGCGCATCGAGTCGAACTCACCGGTGTCCGAGTCCACCGCCACCGCGGTGAGCTGCGGATGGAGCCTGACCCGCTGCTGGGTGGTGACGGTGCCTGCGGTGTCCGCGTAGAACTTGTTCTCCAGGACGGTCATCAGCGAGGCGTCCGCATGGGCGACGCCGTCAGCCCGCAGCAGCCGCGCCGACCAGTCGGCCAGCAGCCCGGTCTTCTCGTCGGCGGGTACGGAGAAGGGGTCGGTCTCGTACGAGGAGATCCAGGTCCGGTCCGGGTGCACCGGCTCGTCCGCCAGCTCCACCCTCCCCCACTGCCCGAAAGGCGTGGGAGGTGCCCCCACGTCGGACCCGGCGGCCCTGATGACCTTGGCGGAGAGCTTCGCCATCGCGACCGCCTGCCCGGCCACCCGCGCCGCCGCGTCCATCGACAGGTCGACACCGGACGCGAACCCCCAGCTTCCGCCGTGCACGACCCGTACGGCGTACCCGAGATCCGTGGTGTCCGTGGAGCCCGCGGGCCTGGCGTCCCGCAGCCGCCAGGTCGCGCTGCGGACGCGCTCGAAGCGGAAGTCGGCGTGGTCGGCACCGAGCGCGCGGGCGCGTGCGAGCGCCGCGTCGGCGAGGGCGCGCAGCGGCAGCGCCGTGAAGGCTGCGTCGATCGAATGTGGCACGGAGGTCTCCTGTCGTCACGACCGGTCGTCCGCATCATGTCGCGCCGACGCGTCCCACTGCCAGATGCTTTCTGTAGGGACCCGACAGGGACCGCCACGCGGCGCTGTCGGAGGCCGATTCCTCCGAAGTGGGGCCGGACCGATAGTTTGCGTGAGTACCACACAGCTATCGAAAGGGTGATCCGTTGAGCCGCTCGGTTCTCGTCACCGGAGGAAACCGGGGCATCGGCCTTGCCATCGCCCGCGCTTTCGCAGACGCAGGCGACAAGGTCGCGATCACGTACCGCTCCGGCGAGCCGGCCGCGCTTGCCGAACAGGGGTTCCTGGCCGTCAAGTGCGACATCACCGACACCGAGCAGGTGGAGCAGGCCTACAAGGAGATCGAGGAGAAGCACGGTCCCGTGGAGGTGCTGGTCGCCAACGCCGGTGTCACCAAGGACCAGTTGCTGATGCGGATGTCCGAGGACGACTTCACCGCCGTACTCGACACCAACCTCACCGGCACCTTCCGGGTCGTGAAGCGGGCCAACCGCGCGATGCTGCGCGCCAAGAAGGGCCGCGTCGTCCTCATCTCGTCGGTCGTCGGTCTGCTCGGCTCCGCCGGACAGGCGAACTATGCCGCGTCCAAGGCCGGCCTGGTGGGCTTCGCGCGCTCCCTCGCCCGTGAGCTCGGCTCCCGCAACATCACTTTCAACGTAGTCGCACCCGGTTTCGTCGACACCGACATGACCAAGGTGCTCACCGACGAGCAGCGCGCGGGCATCGTCTCGCAGGTGCCGCTCGGCCGGTACGCGCAGCCGGAGGAGATCGCCGCCACGGTGCGGTTCCTCGCCTCCGACGACGCGTCGTACATCACTGGAGCCGTCATCCCCGTTGACGGCGGATTGGGCATGGGTCACTGATCACATGAGCGGAATTCTCGACGGCAAGCGCATCCTCATCACGGGTGTGCTGATGGAGTCCTCCATCGCCTTCCACGCCGCCAAGGTGGCTCAGGAGCAGGGCGCCGAGGTCATCCTGACCGCCTTCCCGCGGCCCACGCTCACCGAGCGCATCGCCAAGAAGCTGCCCAAGCCCGTCAAGGTCATCGAGCTGGACGTCACCAGCACCGAGCACCTCGACCGGCTCGCGGACCTGGTCCGCGACGAGCTCGGCTCGCTGGACGGGGTCGTGCACTCCATCGGCTTCGCGCCGCAGGACGCCATGGGCGGCAACTTCCTCAACACCCCGTACGAGTCGGTCTCCACCGCCATGCACGTCTCGGCGTTCTCGCTGAAGTCGCTGGCCATGGCCTGCCTGCCGCTGATGAGCGAGGGCGGCTCGGTCGTCGGGCTGACCTTCGACGCCCAGTACGCCTGGCCGCAGTACGACTGGATGGGCCCGGCCAAGGCCGCGCTGGAGGCGACATCCCGCTACCTCGCCCGTGACCTGGGCAAGCAGGACATCCGCTGCAACCTGATCTCCGCGGGCCCCATCGGCTCGATGGCCGCGAAGTCCATCCCGGGCTTCTCGGATCTGGCGGACGTCTGGAACCACCGCTCCCCGCTCGCCTGGGACATGGCCGACCCCGAGCCGGCCGGCCGCGGCATCGTCGCGCTCCTCTCGGACTTCTTCCCGAAGACCACCGGCGAGATCATCCACGTCGACGGCGGCGTGCACATGATGGGCGCCTGACCGCCCGTACCGGTCAGTGGGCCGCTCAGGAGGCCGCGCGTCCGTCGAGCAGACGGCGCGCGGCCTCCGCGCGTCCGGGGGCGACCTCGATCCGTACCCCGTCGAAGTCCGGGCCGCGGGTCGCGTCCAGGGCCATCCGGGACGTCGTGCCGTCCGCCGTGGACGACGGGTCCAGGGGGCTGCCGGGCAGACCGCCGACCCGGAAGACATCCCGGTGCGGCTGGAGGTGGGTGGCCATCGCCCACAGCACCTGCGAGTCCTGTGTGATGTCGACGTCCTCGTCGACCGCGACCACTGTCTTGAGGTACGGGTCCCAGCCGAGCAGTCCCAGCATGATCTGCCGGGCCTGACCGGGACGGCTGGGGCGCATCGCCACATACGCGTGGAAGTGCGTGCCCGATGTCGGATAGTGCAGCGCGGTCACCTCGGGGAAGCGCTCCATCAGCTTCTGCGCCATCTCCGACTCGCGCGGCACCCGCGCCAGGTTGAGGTGCTCGGCGGTGCTGCCGCCCACCACGTCCAGGAGCAGCGCGTCCCGGCGCCGCAGAACCGTCTCGACGGTCAGTACGTTGTGGGTCGAGCGGTCCGACGAGTATCCGGAGAACTCACCGAAGGGCCCCTCGTCGGCCCGGCGGTCCGGATCGATGAACCCCTCGAGGACCGTCTCGGCGCTCGCCGGAACCCGTATCCCGTACTTCGGGGTGCGCACCACGTCCAGGGGCGCCCCGAACAGGCCGCCCGCCACGCACCGTTCGTCGGTGTCCGCGCCCACCCGGGCGGACGCCGCCAGCATGAACAGCGGGTGCGCGCCGACGACCATGGCCACCGGGAGCCGTTCGCCGTGCTCCTGCGCCAGCCGCAGCAGCTGCCACAGGTGGCCGCGCGAGTGGAGGCTGGTGGCCAGTTCGCCCGGGCCGTGCACCATCGCGCGGTGGTAGCTGAGATTGCCCGAGCGGCCTTCGGCGTACGCGGGCGCCTCCGCCGCGATGATGCCGTTCGTGATGTACGGGCCCCGGTCCGACGCGAAGTGCCGGATCATCGGGAGCGCGCCGAGGTCCGGTTCCGTCACCACGTCGAGCACCGGGCCCTCCGGCACCACCCGCGGCTCGCAGCGGCGGGCCGACGCCGTCTGGTACGCGCGGTGCAGCCCGGCCGTCCCCGTGCCGAGCAGGCGGGCGATGCGGCGCCGCGAGGCGAACACATTGGTGACCAGGGGAGTGCCGAGCCCCGCGACGTTCCGGCAGACCACCAGCTCGTCCCGGCCGCGCGCGGCCAGCTCCAGGACGAGCGCGGCCACGTCCTCGCCCTCGATCCGCTCGTCCACGGTGAGCACGTCGTCGGGGTGGTCTGCCGTGTACCGGGCGAGGAAGTCGCGCAGGTCCTGGGAGGCCGGGGGCGGCGCCGCTTCAGTGGTCACAGCAGATCCCCGCGTGCTGCTCGACCGAGAACAGCTCGCCCCACTCGGGAGCGCCGACCGTCAGCCCCAGCAGATCGAGCCCGGTCCTGATCGCCAC
This sequence comes from Streptomyces sp. NBC_00466, assembly GCF_041433995.1. Taxonomy (NCBI): domain Bacteria; kingdom Bacillati; phylum Actinomycetota; class Actinomycetes; order Kitasatosporales; family Streptomycetaceae; genus Streptomyces; species Streptomyces sp. NBC_00466. The sequence continues at coordinate 5,758,998 of NZ_CP107896.1, forward strand.
CCGGGCGCCGTCGAACACCGGCTTGCCCAGCTCCCGTTCCAGCAGCGCCGCGACGGGCGCGACCGGCAGCTCCGTACCCGTCACCACCAGGCACTGGGCGTCCGGCGAGTCGGCGCCCGCCAGCAGTCTCCGTACCCGCGAAACCGGCAGTCCCGCGGCCTCCCGCGCCGTGGAAAGCCCGAGCGCGGTCACCGAGACCACCCTGAATCCGGCCGCCAGATAGGTGTCGGCGAGCCGCCCCGCGACCTGTTCGGAGCCCGGTGAGACCAGCGCGAGCGAGGCCAGGCCCCGGCGGGCGAGCAGATCGAGCTGGCCCAGCGTGACGGTCGACGCGGGGACACCTGCCACCTCCTCGATCCGGCGCGCCACCGCCCGCCCGTGCGCCGCGCCGTGCAGATCGCTCGAACTGCCGCTCCAGACCACGGCGTCGGCGCCCGCATCGGCCAGCAGCGCGGCCGAGCGGGTGAGTTCAGCGGACTGCGAGGGCGCGATCGCCGGCCCGTACAGCACGTCGGGCAGGGCGGTGCGGGCGACCGGATGGGCGGCCTCGATGGAGACGGAGCGGCAGATCTGGCCCGACCAGCGCTCGATGCCGATGGAGGGGGAGGGGACGAGATGACCGATGCGCCGCATGGCGTCACCTGCTTCCGTACCGGGGACGCCGGGACACCGCGCCCGTGGTGGATGTGCGCCCGTGCTGGACGGCGGAGGAGGGACGGCCCGCTCCTGCGAGGAGGGGCGGGCCGGCCCGGGGGCGGAGCCGCTGCCCTCAGACGCGCGACGAACCGGCCGCGTCCAGCGAGGCGTAGGTGTCCTTGAGGCGCAGCCGCGCCTCCTCCTGGTCGCGCGGCGGGGGAGTGGGTTTCAGGCCCAGCAGCTTCGCCACGTTGTTGCCGAGATACCCCTCCAGGTGCTCCTCGGAGAGGTTCATGCCCTGGGGCGGCGGGCCGCAGAGGACCTCCAGCTCCCGGGCCCACATGCCCGGTTCGTTGGGCGGCGAGTCCGTACCGAAGACCAGCTGGTGCTTCTCCATCTGCTGGGCGAACTCCACGATCCGCGACTGGAGCAGCCACCCCGACTCGCCGTACACGTTGGGCGAGTCGAGGATCATGTAGAGCGCCTCGAAGCAGTAGACGCCGCCGGTCTGCACGCCGAAGTGCCCAAGGATGAAGTTGACGTTCGGGAACTCACGGATGATCGGGTAGAACTGCGTCGGGATCGAGTACGGCCCGTCGCCGGTGTGGATCAGGACGAGGACGCCGAGCTCGTCACAGACCCGCAGCACCGGGCGGAGCCAGTCGAGCGCCCGGTCGGGCCGGTAGGCATGCATGTTGGCATGCAGCTTGAGCATCTTGTAGCCGTACTCCTTGACGTGGAACGCCAGCTCCTTCGCGCCGTTCTCCGGCCCGAAGCGCGGGTTGTACATGAAGTTCCCGATGAAGCGGTCGGGGTACGTCGTCACCAGCTCGGTGATGTACGCCATGTAGTCGCGGATGCCCTCGCGGCCGCTGCGCATCCCGTCCTGCCAGACGCTGTTGCCGGGCGGGGGCATGATGCAGCCGTAGTCGATCCGGCGGGGCTTGCCGTTGATCAGGTACGGGCCGTCCATCATGGCCAGGGTCCGCTCACCGGTGAACGGCTCGCCGTCGTGCCGCCATGCCTGGTCCACGACGTTCGTGGGATGCATATGAGTGTCGATGATCAAGGTGCTGTTCCTTCCCTGCTGGTTCTGGTGATACGTACGCGGTGCGTGCAGAACCGTCGGGGGACCCGGGGGCGGGCCCGCATCACCTCCCTTCGCTGCCGGTGGGACCGCTGTCGTGCGGGCTGTTGCCGGTGAGGCCGCTGTGGATCAGGTCGCCGGGGCGTACCGGCACCCTGGCCAGTGCGAGGCCGGTCGCGTCGCGCAGCGCGTTGGCGATGGCCGGTGTCGACGACAGGGTCGGTGGCTCGCCCACCCCGTTCAGGCCGTACGGCGAGTCGGGGTGGGGCAGTTCGAGCAGCTCGATGGGGACCGACGGCATGTCCGCGATCGTCGGGATCAGATAGTCGGTGAAGGACGGATTGCGCACCGTGCCGTCCTGGACGTGCAGTTCCTCCATGAGCGCGAGCCCGAGGCCCTGGGCGCTGCCGCCCTCGATCTGCCCCTCGACGGCAAGGGGATTCATCGCCTTGCCGACATCCTGGGCGGTGGCCAGCTCGACCACCTTCACCAGTCCGAGTTCGGTGTCGACGTCCACCACCGCGCGGTGGGCGGCGAACGCGAAGGCGATGTGGGCGTCGCCCTGGCCGCGTTCGGGGTCGATCGGAAAGGTGCGGCGGTGGCGGTACTCGTACTCGGCCTCGACGGGCCCGTCCGCGAGCAGCACCTCCAGCGGCCCGTCCCCGCGCGCGGTCAGCTCCTCCCGTACGGCCTTGCAGGCGCCCTGCACCGCGCCGCCGCTCATCCAGCTGATCCGGGAAGCCGACGACGAACCCGCGTCGCCGGCCAGAGTGTCGGCGGGCAGCACCACCACCCGCTCGACGCCCAGCTCGGTCCTGGCGATCTGCGCCTGTACGGTCACGATGCCCTGGCCGCACTCGGCGGCGGCGGTGTGGATCTCGGCGACCGGCTCCCCGTTGGCCAGGGCGAGCCGGACCCGGGCCACCGAGCGGTCGTCGACCCCGCCCGAGAAGCCGATGGCCTTGACCCCGATGGCATAGCCGACCCCGCGCCTGACGCCCTCACCGTGCGTGGTGTTGTTCAGCCCGCCAGGCCGGGCGAACGCGCCCTCACCGGCGGGCGGCAGCGGCCGGGAGCGCAGCCGCTCAAGGAGCTCGGCGGCAGGCGCGGGACCGTCCACCGCCTGCCCGGTCGGCAGCACCGTCCCGGTCGTCATGGCGTTGCGGATGCGCAACTCCACCGGATCCATGCAGAGTTCGCGGGCCAGCCGGTCGAGGTTGGACTCCACGCCGTAACACGACTGCACCGCACCGAAGCCGCGCATCGCCCCACACGGCGGGTTGTTGGTGTAGACGCAGTAGCCGTCGATCTCGGCGTGCGGCACGTCGTAGGCGCCGGCCGCGAAGTACGAGCCGTTCGCTATGACCACCTGGGAGGTGGAGGTGTAGGCGCCGCCGTCGAAGAGCAGCCGCGCCCTGACGTACACGAGCTTCCCGTCGCGCGTCGCGCCGTGCTCGAAACGCATCCGGGCCGGGTGGCGGTGCACATGCCCGTAGAACGACTCCTCGCGGTTGTAACTCATCTTCACCGGACGGCCGGTGTGCAGCGCGAGCATCGCCGCGTGGATCTGCACCGAGACGTCCTCGCGTCCGCCGAAGGCCCCGCCGACGCCGGAGAGCGTCAGCCGCACCTTCTCCGGCGGCAGCCCGAGCGCCAGGCACATCTGGTGCTGGTCGTCGTGCAGCCACTGGGTCGACACATAGACATCGACACCGCCGTCATCCGCGGGTATCGCGAGGCCCGACTCGGGGCCCAGGAACGCCTGGTCCTGCATACCGACCTCGTACGTCCCCGACACGACCACATCGGCGAGCCGCCGGGCCTCGGCCATGTCACCGTGCCGGATGCGGACATGCCGTACGACATTGCCGGACTTCCCGTCGGCCCGCCGCTCGTGGACCAGCGGGCCCCCGCCGCGGACCGCTTGTTCGGGGTCGGTCAGCGGTTCGAGCACCTCGTACCCGACGTCGATCAGCCGCAGCGCGCGGCGGGCCGTCTCCGGGTGGTCGGCCGCCACCAGCGCCACCGGCTCGCCCTGGTAGCGGACCCGGTCGGCGGCCAGCACCGGCTGGTCGGCGACCTTCATCCCGTACAGCGGCCGGCCCGGCACATCCTCGTGCGTGAGCACCGCGACCACACCGGGCAGCCGGAGAGCGGCGGTGGTGTCGAGACGCACGATCCGCGCGCAGGGGTGCGGGCTGCGCAGCGTCGCGCCCCACACCATCGCGTCGTCGTGCAGATCGGACGCGTACGCGAAGGCCCCCTGGACCTTCAGCCGGCCGTCGGGCCGCAGAACGCTCTCGCCGACTCCCTGCCGGATGCCGGTGACGGTGCTCACGGACCATCACTTCCCTTCTGCTGTAGGGGATGTGGTGCGGGGGCGCCGCACGGGAGCCGCGGCGTGGACGACGGGTGCCGGGTCCTTCCGGCCCGGACGGCAGGCCCTACGAGTCGACCGGGTGTACGGGAGCGGGCCCGCCCTCCGTATGGTCGGGGCCCGGCGCCACCGCCTGCGACAGCCGGATCCGCAGCCGCCTGATGTGGTCGCGGGCCGCGAGCTCGGCCGCGTCCGGGTCGCCCGCCGTCATCGCCTCGAAGATCCGGCGGTGCTCCTCGACGGCGAGCCGGGGGGCCCGGGGGCTGCGCCACAGTGCGTGCAGCGCGAGGTGGGCCTTGCCCTGCACGGTGTCCAGGGCCGAGGTGAGATGGGCGTTGTCCGCGACCTCGCGGATGAGCCGGTGGTACGCCATGTCCATCTCGGTGTGCGCCTGTTCGTCGTCGCCCGCCGCCACGACCTGCTCATGCCGCTCCAGGAGGTCACGCAGTTCGGAGACCCTGGTGGCGTCGAGCCGCTCGGTGGCGAGCCGGGCGGCCAGCCCCTCCATCACCTCGCGGAGCACGTACAGCCGGCGCACGTCCTCGACGTCGACCGTGGCGACCACGGCGCCCCGGTGGGCGATGTGGGTGGCCAGGCCGTCGTGGATCAGACGCTGCACGGCCTCGCGGACCGGGCTGCGGCTGATGCCCAGCTGGGTGGCGAGCGCGGGCACGGAGAGCGCGTCGCCGGGGCGCAGCCGGTTGGCGAGCACCGCCCCCTTGAGCTCCTCGTAGGCCCGGTCGGCAAGCAGGCTTCCGGCCGCGACCGGGTTCACTGCTCTCTCCGTCGACATGCCCCAACTCCCTCTGCGACGCTCATGACCTTCATGAGGCTCATGACCTTCATGAGGCTTACGACGCTCATGACGCTTGCGGCGCCTCGTCCGATGTGCTGGGAATCCTGTTCTCCAGCTGTTCTTCATGTTGCATGTAATCTTCTGACGGGTCAATGGACCGTGCAGCCCTCTTCCGGTGTTGCGGCAGCCTGAGATGGTGGAAGAACAGGTTGAGCAGCACAGCCGTCAGCGTGCCGAGGATGATGCCGCTCTCGAAGAGTGCATGCAGTTGGCGGCCCGGCATCTGATCGGCGAACTGGGGGAACGCGGTCGGCAGGAAGCCGACGCCCACGCTCGCGGCGACCAGGATCGTGTTGCGCTGGTCGCCGAGGTCGGCCTGGACCAGGATCTGCACCCCGACCACGGCGATCGTGGAGAACAGCACGATCGTCGCGCCGCCCAGCACGGAGGCCGGCATCGCGGACACCACCGCGCCCACCTTCGGCACCACGCCCAGCACCATCATGATCACGCCGGACGCCGCGACGATCCACCGGCTCTTCACCCGGGTCAGTCCGATCAGTCCGATGTTCTGCGAATAGACCGTGCTGGGAAAGGAGTTGAGGAGCCCGGCGACCACGGTCGCGAGGCCGTCCGCGCGCAGCGCCCGGGTCACCTGCCTGCCGTCCACCTCGCGGCCGACGATCCGGCCCACCGCGAAGAACTGCCCGATGGACTCCACCGCGATGATGATCATGACCAGGACGATGGAGAGCACCGCGGTCGCCTCGAAACGCGGCGCCCCGTAATGCAGCGGGGCCGTGACGCCCAGCCAGGCGGAGCCGCCGATCCCCGAGAAGTCGGTCTCCCCGGCGAGCGCGGCCACCACCGTGCCCGCGACCAGGCCGAGCAGGACCGCCACCGTGGCCAGGAAGCCCCGGGAGAACTTGTGCAGCAGCAGGATCACCAGCAGGGTGACGCCCGCGAGGCCGAGATGGACCGGCGAGCCGAAGGTGTGCTGCGAGGGGTCCCCGCCGCCCACCTGCCGGGCCGCCACCGCGAGCAGGGTGATTCCGACGATGGTCACGATGGTGCCGGTGACCAGCGGCGGGAAGAACCTGACCAGCCTGCTGAACACCGGCGCGATCACGAAGAGCGCGAGTCCGGCGGCGATCACCGCCCCGAAGACGGTCGGCAGCCCGGCCTTCGCCCCGCCCGCGGCCAGGCCCACCGACACGAGCGAGGGCACCGCCGTCGTGGACGTGCCCTGCACCACCGGCAGCCGGATGCCGATCCCGGGCAGCCCCACGGACTGCAGCAGGGTGGCGAGACCGCAGGTCAGCAGGGAGGCGTTGACCAGCATCCCGATGTCATGGGCCGGCATCCCGATGCCCTGGGCGACCAGGAGCGGCATGACGACCGCGCCCGCGTAGAAGGCCAGCACGTGCTGGAGCCCGTAGACCGCCAGCCGCCAGAACGACGGCACCGCATCGACCGGATCCGGTCCGGGCGGCCCGGGCGGCTCGACGCCGCCCGGATCCACCGGGACCGGTGCCGGGGCCGGGTCCGGACCGGCCTCCCGGTGCCGGCGCGTACTGCCCTGAACTGCCTTGCGCGACATGTGCGTTCTCCCTCCACCCGCCCGACGGCGGGGGTTGTTCACTGCGCACGTACGGGGGCCGCGGACGGGCAGCCGACAGGGAAATCGGTCGGTCGGGGGTGTGGTCAGTGGTTCCAGGGGCGGGTCAGTCCTTCGAACCCGGCACGCGCCACGAGCTGTTCGGACCGCTCCTGCGCCTCGGCGAACAGCGCCTCCTCGTCCACCAGCAGGCAGCGGCCGTCCTCGAAGACGACCCGCCCGTCGACGACGGTCAGCTCCACGTCGGAGCCGCGCGACGCGTAGACGAGGGCGGAGACGGTGCGGTGCAGCGGCACCTGGTGCGGGCGGTCCACGGCGACCACGGCCAGATCCGCGGGGGCGCCGGCGGTCAGGACGCCGGCCCCCGTACCCGCATAGCGGGCGCCCTCCCGGGTGGCCAGCTCCAGCGCCTCCTCACAGCGCGCGGCGGCCGGGTCGAGGGTGTGCTGGCGCTGACCGAAGAGCGTCTGCTTCATCACCTCGAACATGTCCTGGCGGTGTCCGGCGCTGGGGCCGTCGGTGCCGAGCGCCACCACGGCGCCCGCCTCCCGCAGCTCGCGCAGCCGCATCACGCCCGAGGCCAGATAGGCGTTGGACACGGGGTTGTGGGCGACACCGGCCCGCCGCTCGCCGATCCGGCGGATCTCCGGTCCGTCCAGCCACACGGCGTGCGCGAGAGTGGTCCGCTCGTCGAGCAGCCCCTCGGCTGCCAGCCACTCGACCGGCCTGATGCCGTACGCCTCCAGATAGCTCTCCGGGTCCTTCGCCCCCTCGCTGCAGTGCGTATGCCAGCGCGTCCCGAACTCGGCGGCCAGCGCCGCCGCGCCCCTGACCAGGTCCTGGTCCACGTAGCTGAGGTTGAGGGGGGCCGGCCAGATCTCCACGGTGGAGCCGGGCGGCCGCCGCCGCATGCACTCCCGGGTGAGCTCCAGCTCCTCGGCGACGGAGTACCGGAAGAGTGCGGGAGGCAGCCCCCGCGCGACGGCCACCGGGGTCCGGTGCCCGATCATGCCGCGGGCCACCGCGCCGCGCAGCCCCGCCGATTCGACGGCCCCCGCCACCGCGAGCACGGTCTCCGGGTCGGTGGGCGCGTAGTGGTTGTCGATGACGGTGGTGATGCCCGAGCGGAGCGCTTCCACCGCGCCGAGAGCGGCGGCGGCCCTGGCGTCGTCGGGCGTCACGGCTATCGAGTACGGCCACATGAACTCGCACAGCCAGGGCCAGATGGAGAGCCCCTCGCCCAGTCCGCGGGCGAGGGACTGGAAGAGGTGGCTGTGCCCGTCGGTGAAGCCCGGGACGACGGCCCGGCCCCGGCAGTCGACCGTACGGGCCGCCTGCCACGCGGCATCGGTCTCCGCCGCCGGGCCCACCGCCGCGATGCGGTTCCCGGTGATGGCGACCGAGCCCGGTTCGTACACGGACCGCCGGCCGTCCACGGTCACCACCCGCCCGCCCGACAGCAGAAGATCGCACTCCATGGGGGCCTCCAGAAGCTCGTGGCAGCTACGGCATACTCAACATTGCATGTAACATATTCCGACCCCTGGGCATGTCAACCCTTCTCACGTCACTTCCCCCGCCCGCCCCGGCTGTCCTGCCCGACTCGTGGAACGGGGCGAACGACCGCAGACTGATCAGGCCGGGGCACTGCCCGGCTCTCCCGGGGAGGAGGCACGGGTATGCGTTCGATCCGCTACCGGACAGCGGTCCTGCTCGTGGCCTCGGCCGGAGTGGCGGGGCTCTCCGTCCCCACGAGCGTGCAGGCGGAGCCCGCCCCGTTCGGCGCCGGCTGCCTCATATCCGTCAGGGGCTCGCATACGACGGCCACCTGCCACAACAGATACGTCGGGACCGACCGGGTCGCCCTGCACGTCGAGTGCACCCGCTGGTGGGACATCGACATGGACAGCGCGCCGGTCGAGGTCGGCCCCGCGCAGAGCGTGCGGCTCACCGGCCGCTGCTGGAAGGAGATCGGCTCGGTCTGGGTGACGCACCAGCGGGCAGAGTGACGCCCACCGGCCGAATCCCCGCCGGCCGAACCCCCCACCGGCCGAACTTCCCGGGCCGGGTCCCTCAGGCTGCTCCCAGCGGCCGAACCTCTCAGGCAGAGGCCCCCAGGCAGTTGGTGAACGCGTGACGCGCCGCCTCGGCGGCCGCCAGGTCCCCGTCGCCGTTCCGGATCGCGTCGATCAGCCGGCTGTGGTCCATGTACCCCTCGGGCCGCAGCTCGCGCCCCACGTCGCCCCGGAGCCACTCGCGGAGCAGGTCGCCCAGGTCGGCGTAGAGCTCGGTCAGTACGTCGTTGTGCGAGGCGTTCACGATCGCCAGGTGCAGGGTCGCGTCGGCGGCCACGAACGCCTCCGCGTCACCTGCCTCCCAGGTCCGCTCCCGCTCGGCGAGCAGTGCCGTCAGCTGCTTCACGTCCCGCTCGGTGCGCCGTTCGGCGGCCAGCCGGGCGGCCGACGACTCCAGGGTCGAGCGCAGTTCCGCGACGTGCCGCGGGTCGGCCGCGGCGAACCGCCGGTGCATCACCCCGGCCAGCTCACTGGTGGCGACCACATAGGTGCCGGAGCCCTGGCGGATGTCCAGCAGCCCGTTGTGCGCGAGGGCGCGCACCGCTTCCCGGACGGTGTTGCGGGCCACCCCCAGCTGCTCGACCAGCTCGGGCTCGGTCGGGATGCGTGCGCCGACCGGCCACTCGCCCGAGGTGATCTGGTTCCGCAGTTCGGTGATCACCTGGTCGGCGAGTGCGGAACGCCGGGGAGAGTTCAGCGCCATGGTGCTCCTCGTTCGGGGTCGCGTCGGTCGGGTCACGCGGCGGGAAACCGGGATTGGACAACCAATCATCCCATGATTCTATGATGTCCTTATGCCAGACGACGAGACGAAGATCCTCGCCCCCGCTGCCGAGCCGCGTCCCGCTGCCGAGCCGCGTCCCGCTGCCGAGCCGCTTTCCGCGGCGGATGCCGCCCGCCCGCAGCCCGCCGCGTGGACCGTGAAACTGGTGATCGCCGGCATCGTTCTCGCCGCCGTCAACCTCCGGCCCGCCATCACGAGTCTCGGCGCGCTCCTCGAAGAGGTGCGGGACGGCCTCGGGATGAGCGGCAGCGTCGCCGGTGTCCTCACCTCCGTACCGCCGCTCTGCTTCGCCGTCTTCGGTGTCATGTCACCCCGGCTGGCCCGCCGCTTCGGGCCCGGCGCCGTCGTCTGCGCCGGGATGATGGCCATCACCGCGGGCCTGGTGATCCGGCCCTTCGCGGGCGGTACGGCCGGCTTCCTGGCCGCCAGCGCACTGGCCTTGATGGGCATCGCGGTGAGCAACGTGCTGATGCCGGTGATCGTCAAGCGGTACTTCCCGGACCGTGTCGGAACGATGACCGGGCTCTACTCGATGGCCCTCGCTCTGGGCACCGCCCTCGCCGCGGCCCTCACCGTGCCGCTGACCGACGGCCTCGGCGGCAGCTGGCGGCTGGGCCTCGGGGTGTGGGCGGTGCTGGCCGCCGTGGCCGTACTGCCCTGGATCGCGCTCATCAAGGACCACAGCGTCACGGCGGCGAACGGGGCGGACGAGGCGAGCACGACCGCCGTTGCGGCTTCGGGCACCGCTGACGTCGCCGGCACCGCGGACGCGGCCCGGCCGCAGGCACCCGCCCGCCGGATCACCAGCAGCCGCACCGCCTGGGCCCTGGCCTGCTTCTTCGGCCTCCAGGCCACCGCCGCGTACATCACCATGGGCTGGATGCCGCAGATCTTCCGCGACGCCGGGGTCTCGGCCGGCACGGCCGGGCTGCTGCTCGCCGTCACGATGGTGATGGGCGTGCCGCTCGCCTTCGTCATCCCGCGTCTGGCGAGCCGGATGAAGAACCAGGGCCCCATCGTCGTCGCCCTGGGAGCCTGCGGGCTCGTCGGCTACGCCGGTCTCTATCTGGCACCGGCCGGCGGTGCCTGGGTCTGGGCGCTGCTGCTCGGCATCTCCAACTGCTCGTTCCCGCTTGCCCTGACGATGATCGGGATGCGGTCGCGCAGCGGCGCCGGAGTGGTCAGGCTCTCCGCCTTCGCCCAGTCCACCGGCTATCTGATCTCCATCCCGGGACCGCTGCTCGTCGGTGTCCTCTACCAGCACAGCGGCGGCTGGGGCCTGCCCATCGCGCTGATGGCCGGGCTGATGGTGCCGCAGATCGCCGCCGGGATACTCGCCGGACGGGACCGGACGATCGAGGACGAATCCTGAGATGCGAGACTGACGTCATGCCAGTGCTCGAACCGAATCCCCAGAACGGTCAGAAGAAGCTCCTGCTCGTGCTCGGAGCCATGCTCGCGGTCACGGTGATCGTCGCGATCATCGCCACGCTCGCGTCGCCCTGACCCGTGCCCCTGCCCGACGCCCCGGCCTGATGCTCGGACCGATGCGCCGGCCCGATGCCTCGACCCCGTGTCCCGACCGGACGCCCACGGCCCGGCGGTGGTGCTAGCCCCACCGTCCCCTAGGGGGCCAGGCTCAGGGTGAAGTGGGTGGGTCACCGGATGGGAGAGCGTCCCCGTACTCCGTAGGTTCAGGTACATCAGCCACCGCGAACCTCATGGAGGCGGCCATGCCGGCCCGTCCGCACACCAACCGCCCCCACCAAGGCCCCGCGCAGAGCGGTATCGACGTGCGGCTGCCCTGGTGGGCCGTCGCCCTGCCCGCGCTGGCCTTCGCCGTTCTGCTGCTGCTGATCACCGCGCCCGGCCAGGCGCACGCGGACACCGGCGAGGCCACCGTCACGCACGTGCTGGAGCGGATCCAGCACAGTCTGCCGCGGTAGCGCTGCCCGGCCACCCTGGCCGGACACTGTTCACTCGTGCCGGGGGGAGCCTCCCAACCCCCTGCGCCCGATGGTCCGATCCGTGCGAAGCTGGATTGTATGAGCGCCGTTGTGTCATCCGGGGGTTCAGCCCCCGGAACCCCCGAGTCCCGCAGGATTGTCCTTCTCCGGCACGCGAAGGCCGACTGGCCCGAGGTGTCCGACCATGACCGGCCGCTCGCCGACCGCGGCCGGATGGATGCCGCCGCCGCCGGCAGCTGGCTCGCCTCCCAGGCGTTCCGTTTCGACCTGGCCCTCTGCTCGACCGCGGTCAGGACGCGCGAGACCTGGAAGCTGGCCGTCCAGGAACTGCCGGACCGGCCCCGGACCGTCTACGAGGAGCGGTTGTACGAAGCGTCCCTCGGCGAACTGCTCGCGCTGCTCAACGAGATCCCCGACGACGTCAGCGATGTGCTGGTCATCGGCCACAACCCCGGTACGCACGCACTCGCCGACGCGCTGTCGGGCAGTGCCGAGGGAGATGTGCTGGCCAGGATGAACCGCAGCGGGTTCCCGACCGCGGGAGTCGCCGTCATCGAGTTCACCGGCCCGTGGAAGTCCGTCGAGCACGGCGTGGGCAAACTGACTGCCTTCTGGTCGCCGCACGAGTAGAGACCGGGCAACGGCCTCCCCCGCGAGGGGCGGTGGAGGCCGTACGCACGAGTACGCAAGTCACGAGCACTTAAGTACGCCGCCCCGCCTGCCACGTACGGCAGGCGGGGCGGCGGTGCTTCGGGGCAGGGCGGTGGTCAGACCCCGTCGTCGACGAGGCCGTCCGCGGCCTCGACCTCTTCACGGGTGATGCCCAGCAGATAGAGCACAGTGTCCAGGAACGGCACGTTCACCGCCGTGTCGGCGGCCTTGCGGACCACGGGCTTGGCATTGAACGCGACGCCGAGCCCCGCAGCGTTGAGCATGTCCAGGTCGTTCGCACCGTCCCCGATGGCGACGGTCTGTGCCAGCGGGACGCCCGCCTGCTCGGCGAACCGCCGCAGCAGCCGCGCCTTGCCCGCGCGGTCCACGATCTCACCGACGACCCGCCCGGTGAGCCTGCCGTCGACGATCTCCAGCGTGTTGGCCGAGGCGAAATCGAGGCCGAGCCGTTCCTTGAGGTCGTCGGTCACCTGGGTGAACCCGCCGGACACGACGCCCACTTGGTAGCCGAGCCGCTTCAGCGTACGGATCAGGGTGCGGGCACCGGGCGTGAGCCGTACCTCGGACCGTACTTTGTCGACGACCGAGGCATCGAGCCCCGCGAGCAGCGCCACCCGCGCGTGCAGCGACTGCTCGAAGTCCAGCTCGCCGCGCATCGCGCGGGCCGTCACCTCCGCGACCTCCTGCTCGCACCCCGCGTGCGCGGCGAAAAGCTCGATCACCTCGTCCTGGATGACGGTCGAGTCGACGTCCATCACGACGAGCCGCTGGGCGCGGCGGTGCAGACCGGCCGAGACCACGGCCACATCCACGCCGAGCACCGAAGCCTCCAGGGCGAGCGCCGTGCGCAGTGGCTCGGTCTCCACCCCGGACACCGCGAACTCCACTGCGGTCACCGGGTACTTGGCCAGCCGGAAGATACGGTCGATGTTGCCGCCCGTGGCGGTGATGCTGGCCGCTATGGCGGCGGTCGACTCGGCGGTGAGCGGGTTGCCGAGCACGGTCACATGGGAACGTCCGCTGCCCCGGGGCCGGTTGTCGCCGGTGCCGGAGATGATCTCGGTCTCCAGCTTGAGGGACTCGGCCCAGCTGTGCACGGTCGCCCGCAGCTCGCCCTGGGCGTTGCCGCCGGGGCCCGGAGCTGTGATGAGGGCGCACAGCACGATCCGGCCACGGGTGACCACCTGCTCGATGTCGACGACGTCGACGGCATAGGCGGCGAGGGTGTCGAAGAGACCTGCGGTGATCCCGGGGCGGTCCTTCCCGAAGATCTTGACGAGGAGGGTCGGCGAGTCCGCGTGGACTGGGGGCTGCGATGCGCTCATGGTGGTCCCACCGTATAGGGCGCGGCCGGGCCGCAGGCAGCCCGTCCCGAGGACCGGACGCCCGTGGCGGGACCGGCCCGCGGGTCGGGCGCGGTGGCCCGTATTTGTCCCGAACGTCGCCCGGACCTGTGCACCTCCACCCCATTGGTACGCGGTCGTCACACGGCCCGGCTTCCCGATGCGTCCCTGTGCCTGAAATAGTTCCCCAGGATGTTCGCCATCCCTAGACTCCCTGCAACGGGGGTACCTCGGGGGACAATAAGTGGGGCTGGAGTGCCGGAACTCGTAGTTGAACTGAATGGCAGGATCTGGACGCTCGATCCGTCCAGGTCGTACACCCTCGGCCGTGATCCGCAGGGAGACCTGCCGATCGACGACGCCAGGGTCTCGTGGCGACACGCCACTATCAGCTGGGGAGGCCGTGGTTGGCTCATTGAGGACCACGGTTCGACCAACGGCACCTTTGTGCGGGGACAGCGGATCCAGCAGCTGGAGATCGGCCCCGGTTCCGCGGTGCACCTCGGCAACGCGACCGACGGCCCGCTGCTGAGCCTGTCCGCCGCGACGGCCGGTGCGCAGGCCGCCCAGGCTCAGGCGCCCGCGGCGATGCAGGCCCAGGCGTCCGCTCCGGCGTACGCCCCGCCGGCCGCCCAGGCCCAGGGACCGGCGTACGCCCCTCCCCAGCAGCAGGGCGCTCCGGCGGGCTGGGCCCCGGCCCAGCAGCCGCCGCAGAACGCGGCGCCGCAGGACTGGCAGCAGCCGCAGGGCGGCCAGCTGCCTCACCAGAGCCAGGCGCCTCAGCAGGCCGGTCCGGCGGGCGGGGGCTCGGAGGCCCCGCCCGCGTACGGCGACCGCAGCCCGACCACCTTCCACCAGCTGGCATTCGGCCGGGTGATGCGGATCGGCCGTGCGCTGGAGAACGAACTGGTCGTCTCCGACCTCCAGGTCTCCCGCATCCACGCCGAGTTCGTCGCGACACCGGACGGCCGCTTCGAGATCCGTGACCTCGGATCCCACAACGGCACGTACATCAACGGCCAGCCGATGGCCAAGTCCGGTACGGCCCTGATCGGCCCGAACGACATCGTCGGCGTCGGCCACTCGACCTTCCGGCTGGTCGGTGACCGCCTGGAGGAGTTCGTCGACACCGGCGAGGTCTCCTTCTCCGCCCGCCACCTCACGGTGACGGTCGACGGCGGCAAGGACATCCTCAAGGACGTCTCGTTCGGCGTCCCCGAGAAGTCGCTCATCGCGGTCATCGGCCCGTCGGGCTCCGGGAAGTCCACCCTGCTCAAGGCGCTCACCGGCTACCGGCCCGCCAACCGCGGCGAGGTCCTCTACGACAACAGGGACCTGTACAAGCAGTTCGCCGAGCTGCGCCAGCGCATCGGACTGGTCCCGCAGGACGACATCCTGCACAAGGAGCTCACGGTCCGTAAGGCGATGAAGTACGCGGCCAAGCTGCGCTTCCCCGCCGACACCACCGAGGCGGAGCGCTCCTCGCGCATCGACGAGGTGCTGCGCGAGCTGAAGCTGGACATCCACAAGGAGAAGAGGGTCGCCTCCCTCTCCGGCGGCCAGCGCAAGCGGGTCTCGGTCGCACTCGAACTGCTGACCAAGCCGTCGCTGATCTTCCTGGACGAGCCGACGTCGGGGCTCGACCCGGGCATGGACCGCGATGTCATGCAGCTGCTGCGCGGCCTCGCCGACGACGGCCGTACGGTCCTCGTCGTCACGCACTCCGTCGCCGAACTCGCCATCTGCGACAAGCTCCTGGTGATGGCGCCCGGCGGCTCGGTCGCGTACTTCGGACCGCCCGAGGAAGCGCTCAACTTCTTCGGCTACAGCAGCTGGGCCGATGTCTTCTCGGCCTTCGAGAACTACCGCGACTACGACTGGTCGGGGCGCTGGCGCGGTTCGCAGCACTACCAGATGTATGCGGCGGACATCGACTCGGTCGCCGTGCAGTCGGTCCAGATGCCGTCCGCCCAGTCGATGAAGCCGCCGAAGCCGCAGGCCTGGGGCTCCCAGCTGCTCACCCTGATGAGGCGCTATGTGTCGGTGATCGTGTCCGACAAGGGCTTCATGGCGCTCTCCCTGCTGCTGCCCGCGGTGCTGGGCACGGTCGGCGCGCTGATCCCCGCGGACTACGGACTCGGCTTCGGGCCGCCGACGGGGCGCCTCAGCAACGGCGACGGCGCGGTGATCCTGCTGATCCTCGCGGTGGGCGCCTGCTTCGCCGGGGCGGCCAACTCCGTACGAGAGCTGATCAAGGAACGGGTGATCTACGAACGGGAGCGGGCCACCGGCCTGTCGCGTTCCGCCTATCTGATGTCCAAGGTGATCGTGCTCGGCCTGATCACCCTGGTGCAGGGCGCCATCATCGGCGGCATCGGCTTCGGGATGAAGAAGGCACCCACCGAGGGCCTGATCTTCCCGACCTCCACCCGGGTCGAGATGACTC
This sequence comes from Streptomyces sp. NBC_00466, assembly GCF_041433995.1. Taxonomy (NCBI): domain Bacteria; kingdom Bacillati; phylum Actinomycetota; class Actinomycetes; order Kitasatosporales; family Streptomycetaceae; genus Streptomyces; species Streptomyces sp. NBC_00466. Next base: position 5,774,799 of record NZ_CP107896.1, read on the forward strand.
TGCCGATCATGGCGCTCGGCCTCACCTCGATGATGATCGGCCTGATCATCTCCTCGCTGGTGAAGACCTCCGAGAAGACCATGCCGCTCCTCGTCATGTTCGCCATCACACAGGTCGTCTTCACGGGCTGCCTCTTCACCCTGAACGGCGCCACGGGGATCAACCAGTTCTCGTTCCTGATGCCGGCCCGCTGGGCGGTCGCCGCCGCGGGCACCACCGCGTCGCTGAACGTCCTGCTGCCCAACAAGAAGGACCTCGCCAGTACGGACCCGCTCTGGGACCACACGCTCGGTACCTGGGTGATGGACATGGGAATCCTGCTCGCCATCGGCGTGGTCTGCGGCGTCGTGGTGGCGCGGCTGCTGCGCAGGCACGAGCCCGAGGTCATGCGCAAGTAGCGTCATGCGTCAGTGGAGTCAGGCGTCAGTGAAGTCCTGCGCAAGCAGACCACCTGGCAGAGAGCCGACGCCGAAGGGCGGCACCCGCAGTGTGGGTGCCGCCCTTCGGCGTGGTCCGGCGGTGCGCCGGACCCGTATGTGACTCGTACGTGACCAGTGCCGGATCAGTAGGCGCTGTTGACGTTGTCGATCGAGCCGTAGTTCGCGGCGGCGTAGTTCGCGGCGGCGGTGATGTTGGCGACCGGGTCGTAGATGTTGGACGACGTGCCGGCGACGTGGTACGCGTTGAACGTCGGCTGGATGGTCTGGAGCAGACCCTTCGACGGGACACCGTTCTGGGCGTTGATGTCCCAGTTGTTGATGGCCATCGGGTTGCCGCCGGACTCACGGATGATGTTGCGGTACAGGCCGTTGTACGAGCCGGGGATGTTCTTGGCCTGCATGATGGCCAGGGCGTGGCGGATCCAGCCGTCGAGGTTGTTCGCGTAGACGGGCTGGCGGGCGGCGGCGCGGCTGGCGGCCGCCTTGGCCTCCCGCTCCTTCACCTTCGCCGCTGCGGCGGCCTTCGCCTTGGCCTTCGCGGCAGCCTCGCTCTTCGCCTTGGCGGCGGCTTCGGCCTTGGCCTTGGCGACGGCCTTGGCCTTCGCGGCTGCCTTCGCCTTGGCCGCTGCGGCCTTGGCGGCCTGGTCGGCGTGGGCCTGCTGCGTGTGGAGGCTTGCCTCCACCGTCTTGGTCTGCGAGGCGAAGGCCACCGGGGCCGCGTCGACGTGGGTGGTCTCGGCGGACGCGTTTCCGGGAACAAGAGTGAAGGCGAGCGCTGCGGCGCCGACGGCGGCCACACCACCGATCGAGTACTTGTGAGTCTTGGTCAGGCGACGAAGGCCATAGCGGTTCTCGGACATGTGGGCGTACCTCTTCGAATAGCGGAAGTCGCGAGCGCCGGGGGCGGCGAAGCGCCCTGGGGCGGCGACGGGAGCAATTCTTAGCGGCCGCAAAATCTTGTGGCAAAGGTGTGACGTACGAAGGTGCTTAGTGGCGTAGGGGCGCTCCTGGAGTGCCGGGTGCCCGCGCGTACCCGGTCCAGGGGCGCCTTAAGCATCCACTAGCGAACCTCGTAAGTGACGTGGGTCCTATGCGCGGCGTCACACTGTTCGGGCACTGTTTTCACGATGTGTTGCTGCCGCAATGCGGAACGTTAGGTTCCTCATCCGGAAGGATGAGGTGAACGTCCCCGAACTCGTGCCAGAGGTAGAGCGCCCGTACCGCTTCCGCATAGCTGCGCTCCAGGGCCTCCCGCCCCGCGACCGCCTCCAGCAACAACAGGTGGGAGGCCTGCGGCTCGTGCAGCCCGGTCAGCAGCCCGTCCACGACCCGCACCCCGCGGCCCGGCGTGACCACCAGATCCGTCCACCCGGCCATCGCCCGCACCACCCCGTCCACCCCACTGCCCCGGGCCGCGGTCTCCAGGGCGCGCACCGCCGTCGTCCCCACCGCGACGATCCGCCCGCCGCCCGCCCTCGCCGCGTTGACCAGCCGGGCGGTGGCCTCCGGCACCTCGAACCGTTCGGGATACGGGGTCTCGTACGCCTCCGCCGACGCCACCCCGGTGTGCAGTACCACCGGCGCGAACTGGATCCCCCGGCTCACCAGTTCCGCGACAAGCCCGGTGGTGAAGGGCCGCGCGGCACTCGGCATCTCCGCCGAACCCGCCCCGTCCGGGGAGGCCAGCGCGAACACCGTCTGATACGCGGAGAGCGGCTGGTCGCGGCGGGTGTACGCGTACCGGATCGGGCGGCCGTGCCGCCGCAGCAGCTCCGGCACCCCGCCCACCGACGGCCGCGCCCACCACAACCGGTCCTCACCGGCGGCCAGCGGCTCCTCCCACACGAGCCGTACACCCCCGGGCAGTCGCACCACGGACCCCGCCGGGCCGCCCGCGCACCGCCGGGTACTCCCGCCCGGCGCCGGCTCCCGCAGCTCCACCGCCCACCGGCCGTCGTCCCCGCGGGCGGAGAAGTGCACCACGACGCGGGCCCCCGCCGAGGTGGTCCCGTCGACCGCCGCGGCCAGCGTCCGTGAGGTGTTCACCACCAGTACGTCCCCCGCCCGCAGCTGTCCCGGCAGCTCCCGGAAGGCGTGGTGGGAGACCTCGGTGCCGCGCGACACCATCAGGCGTACGTCGTCCCGCCCGCGACCACGCTCCTCGGCGGGCACCGTCGCCGGCGGCCCGTCGGGGATCCGCAGCGCCTGCCGCGCACTCATCGCACCTCACCCGCCAGTGCGGGGGCCGAGTACCGCCCGCTCGCCGGCCGCTCGTCGAGCAGCCGCAGAAACGCCGGGACCACCTCCGAAGGCGCGGGCCTCTCCTCCTCGTCACCGGGCACCGCGGCCGCGTACAGATCGGTACGCATGTCGCCCGGGTCCACCGCCCACACCCGCAGGCCCGGCTCCTCGGCCGCGAGCACCGCCGAAAGCTGGTCCAGCGCGGCCTTCGACGCCCCGTAACCGCCCCACGTCGGGTACGCCTCGACAGCGGCGTCCGAACTCACCGTGACCACCGTCCCCGCACCTGCCGCCCGCAGCAGCGGCAGCGCCTCCTGCACCAGACCGAGCGCGGCCACCACATTGGTCTCCAGCGCCGCCCGCAGCCCGTCGGGCGTCAGCTCCTCCAGGCGTACGAGCGGCTCGGCGCCCAGCGCGCTCGCATTGCTGACCAGCAGATCGAGCCCGCCCAGACCGCGCGCCGCCGCCACCAGCCGGCTCCGGTGAGCCGCGTCGCCGACATCCCCCGCAAACGCCAGCACCCGCGTGCCGTACTCCGCGAGCTCCCGCGCCGCCCCGTCCAGCACCTCCGGTGTCCTCGCATCGATGACCAGGTCCCAGCCCCGCTCCGCGAGGCCCGCCGCGAGCGCCCGGCCCAGCCCCTTCGATCCGCCCGTGATGACCGCTACCGCCATGGCACGTCCCTCTTCCCGTAGCTCTCCGGTCCTGCCGTCGCTTCGTGCCATCAACGTAGGAACGCGCCCCCGCTCCGCGCCTCGTCCGCCGGACGCAGGGCTCCAGGCAATTCGGCCTGGTCCTCATGGACCGGGCCGGAGCCGTCCACAGCCCGATACGGCCCGCCCGGCCCGCCGGTACGGTGTGGCCATGTCCCACAGACCCGCATCCGGCCTGTCCGCGGTGAGCACCGCGCTGCTCGCGATGAGCAGGCATCTGGAGGTCCGCGACGTCCTCAAGACGATCGTGGCCTCGGCCCGCGAGCTGCTGGACGCCGAGTACGCCGCGCTCGGGGTCCCCGACGACCACGGCGGCTTCGCCCAGTTCGTGGTCGACGGGGTCAGCGACGCCCAGTGGAAGGCCATCGGCCCGCTCCCGCGCCAGCACGGCATCCTCGCCGCGATGCTGCACGACGAGAAGCCCCAGCGCCTCGACGACGTACGCGAGGACCCCCGCTTCGGCGGCTGGCCGTCCACGCACCCCGACATGTCGGACTTCCTCGGCCTGCCCGTACGCGACGGCGACGAGACGATCGCCGCGCTCTTCCTCGCCAACAAGCGGTGCCCCAGGCCCACCGGCCGCTGCGGGTTCACCGAGGAGGACGAGGAGCTGCTGACGATCCTCGCCCAGCACGCCGCCATCGCCCTCACCAACGCCCGCCTGTACGAGCGGAGCCGCGAGCTGACCATCGCCGAGGAGCGCTCCCGGCTGGCGCACGAGCTCCACGACGCCGTCAGCCAGAAACTCTTCTCCCTGCGGCTGACGGCCCAGGCCGCCGCCACACTGGTGGACCGCGACCCGGCCCGCGCCAAGGGCGAGCTCCAGCAGGTCGCCGACCTCGCGGCCGAGGCCGCCGAAGAACTCCGCGCCGCCGTCGTGGAACTGCGCCCCGCCGCCCTCGACGAGGACGGTCTGGTCCCCACGCTCCGGACGCACATCCAGGTACTCGACCGCGCGCACACCCCCCACGTCACCTTCCGGAGCGGGCCGGTGCGGGCGCTGCCCGCCGCCCAGGAGGAGGCGCTGCTGCGGGTGGCCCAGGAGGCGCTGCACAACGCCCTGCGCCACTCGGGCGCCGGGCGGATCGATGTCGTACTGGAGAGCCGGCGGCTCCGGCCCGGCGCCGTCCTGCGGATCACCGACGACGGCACCGGATTCGAGCCGTCGGCCGTCCGGCGGGCCGGCCGGCACCTCGGGCTGGTCTCCATGCGGGACCGGGCGAGCGGCGTCGGAGGCACGCTCAGGGTGGAATCGGCGCCCGGAGAGGGCGCCACGATCGAGATGGAGGTGCCCGGTGGCTGACACCGCGCCCCGGCCGAAGGCGGCCATCCGCGTCCTGCTCGTCGACGACCACCAGGTCGTCAGGCGGGGCCTGCGCACCTTTCTGGAGATCCAGGACGACATCGAGGTCGTGGGCGAGGCACCGGACGGGGAGCAGGGGGTGGCCGCCGCAGAGGAGCTGCGCCCCGACATCGTCCTGATGGACATCAAGATGCCGGGTATGGACGGCATCGAGGCGCTGCGCAGGCTCAGGGAGCTGGCCAATCCGGCCCGAGTGCTGGTGGTCACCAGCTTCACCGAGCAGCGGACCGTGGTTCCCGCCCTGCGCGCGGGTGCGTCGGGCTATGTGTACAAGGACGTCGACCCGGAGGCGCTGGCCGACGCGATCCGCTCCGTCCACGCCGGGCACGTTCTGCTCCAGCCCGAAGTGGCCGGGGCTCTCCTCTCCCAGGAGCCCGGCGGCGGCCAGGGGAGGGGCACCGCGCTCACCGAGCGGGAACGCGAGGTGCTCGGGCTGATCGCCGACGGACGCTCCAACCGGGAGATCGCGCGGGCGCTGGTCCTCTCCGAGAAGACCGTCAAGACGCATGTGTCGAACATCCTGATGAAACTGGACCTCGCCGACCGGACCCAGGCGGCGCTCTGGGCGGTACGGAACGGGGCGGCGGGCTGAGCTGGCCGTCACTTTCCGGTGTGAGATTCATACCGTCGGGTGTAAGTCACCCACATGGCGTATCCGAGCGGACTCTCCGCCGTTCTCCATGCGTGCTGCGGCGCCGGCCGCAGCCAGCTAGGAGGATCCTGAAATGAAGAACCTGAAGAAGGCCGCTGCCGTTACCCTCGTCGCCGGTGGCATGCTCGCCGCCGGAGCCGGTGCCGCGTCCGCCGCAGGCCACGCCGTGGGCACGGCGGCCGGCTCCCCGGGCGTCGTCTCCGGCAACGTGGTGCAGGTCCCGGTGCACGTCCCTGTGAACGCCGTCGGCAACACCGTCTCCGTGATCGGCGTCCTGAACCCGGCCTTCGCCAACCACGGCATCAACGGCTGACCGGACAACGGCCACCGGCCGACGGCCCCCCGGACACCGTGCCCCTTCGGGCACCGTGCCGGGGGGCCGTGCCGAGGGGCGGGTCGCCCTCGTCAGCCGCGCCGCTCCCGCTCCTCCACATACGCGTTGTACGCCGCCACCTGCGCCCGCCGGGCCACCCGCTCCACCGGCCGCAGCGCGTCCCCCCGCGCCGCCATCTCCGAAGCGCTCACCGCACCGCCCGGCCCGTGCTCGTACGCCACCGAGACCAGCAGCCCGACCCGCCGCGCCAGTTCGAGCACCCGGACCGCGCGCGCCGGATACCCCGGTGCGAGCAGGTCCCCGGCCCCCGCTTCCGCCCGGGCCCGGTACGCGTCGATCGCCGCTTCGGCAGCAGGCCCGCCGCCCGCCACATCGAGACCCGAGAGCACGGCGGTCGCCTCCCGCAGCGCCTCCGCCAGCTCCCGCTCCGCCTCGCCGAGCGAGGGCACGTCGGCCGGCGGCGCCTCGCGGACCGGCAGGCAGTGCCAGACCACCTCCCGGTGCAGATCGCCCTCCGGGCCCGCCTCGTACAGCTCGGGCACCAGACCCAGAGGCACGCCGAAGGCGGTGACCGCCTCCTCCGCCTCCAGCGCCCGAGCGTTGAACTCCGGCGGCCCACTGAGGCCGAGCGGATGCCCCGCTGTGGGCATCGCCACCCGGTACCCGGTCGCGCCGAGCGATCTCAGCCGCCCCAGCGCCAGCGTGAGCCCGACGGGCCCCGCCTCGCCCGGCAGCCCCTCCACCCGGTGGACGGCGTCCTCACCCACGATGGCGAGTGCGGCGTCATCCGGCGATACAATTCCGGCCAACAGGGCATTTCCCCAAGAGGCCAGCCGTCCTGAGCGTGGTTCCGTAAACATGGACCCAGCGTAGGGACTGGACCTAGAGGTGGGCGCACTTATCAAGTGGCGTAGGTTTTCCCTGGGAGCTGCGCCCACAGGCGCACGCGTGAACCGAGACTGCATGGGGAGACAACGCGCTCATGAGCGATGTACTGGAGCTGCTGGACGTATCGGTGGTCCGCGACGGACGTGCTCTGGTGGACGACGTCTCCTGGGCGGTGAAGGAGGGGGAGCGCTGGGTCATCCTCGGCCCCAACGGCGCCGGCAAGACCACCCTCCTCAATATCGCGTCCAGCTACCTCTTCCCGACCACCGGCACCGCGTCGATCCTCGGCGAGCAGCTCGGCAAGCCGGGCACCGACGTCTTCGAACTCCGCCCGCGCATCGGCATGGCCGGCGCCGCCATGGCCGAGAAGATGCCCAAGCGGCAGACCGTCCTGCAGGTGGTGCTCACCGCGGCCTACGGCATGACGGCCACCTGGCACGAGGACTACGAGGAGGTCGACGAGCAGCGCGCCCGCGCCTTCCTCGACCGCCTCGGCATGACCGAGTTCCTGGACCGCAAGTTCGGCACCCTCTCCGAGGGCGAGCGCAAGCGCACCCTGATCGCCCGCGCGATGATGACCGACCCCGAACTCCTCCTGCTCGACGAGCCCGCCGCCGGTCTCGACCTCGGCGGCCGCGAGGACCTCGTACGCCGTCTCGGCCGACTGGCCAAGGACCCGTACGCCCCCTCGATGGTGATGGTGACCCACCACGTCGAGGAGATCGCTCCGGGCTTCACCCACGTCCTGATGATCCGTCAGGGCAAGGTGCTCGCAGCCGGTCCGATGGAGACCGAGCTGAGTTCCCGCAACCTCTCCCTCTGCTTCGGGCTGCCGCTCGTCGTCGAACAGCGCGGCAACCGCTGGACCGCGCAGGGCCTTCCGCTCGGCTGACCGGTTCCGCACCCCTTGCGCCCTGTCCCCGGAGGGGACTGCCGCCCTACCATGACCCCGTGGACATCGAGGCATGGGTGTGGTGGCTGATCGGCGCGGCCGGGCTGGGAATCCCGCTCGTCATCACCGCAATGCCCGAATTCGGGATGCTGGCCGTGGGAGCGGTCGCCGCATCGGCCGCCGCCGGCCTCGGCGTCGGACCGGTGCTCCAGGTCCTCGTGTTCGTGATCGTGTCCGTCGCGCTCATCGCCGTAGTACGCCCCATCGCGAACCGGCACCGGTCCCAGCGACCTGAACTGGCCACCGGTATCGATGCGCTGAAGGGCCGTCAGGCCGTCGTCCTGGAGCGGGTCGACGGCAGCGGCGGCCGTATCAAGCTGGCCGGAGAGGTCTGGTCGGCGCGGGCGCTCGACGGCGGCAGCAGTTATCAGCCAGGTCAGCAGGTCGATGTCGTGGAGATCGACGGAGCGACAGCGGTCGTCCTGTGACACAACTTGCTGTGAGGGAACCTCCTGTGACAGAACCTCACACACGGCAGACCGAGGTCTGCGAAGATCATTCATCGGGAACTGCCGGCAATCGAAGGGCACGGGGAGCACGATGCCATCCGTCATCATCGTTCTGATCATTCTGGTGGTGCTGGTCTTCATCGCCCTGATCAAGACGATCCAGGTGATCCCACAGGCCAGCGCCGCCATCGTCGAACGGTTCGGCCGCTACACACGCACTCTCAACGCCGGGCTGAACATCGTCGTCCCGTTCATCGACTCGATCCGCAACCGGATCGATCTCCGGGAACAGGTCGTGCCCTTCCCGCCGCAGCCGGTGATCACCCAGGACAACCTGGTCGTCAACATCGACACGGTCATCTACTACCAGGTGACCGACGCCCGCGCCGCGACCTACGAAGTGGCCAGCTACATCCAGGCGATCGAGCAGCTCACCGTCACCACCCTCCGCAACATCATCGGCGGCATGGACCTGGAGCGGACCCTGACCTCCCGTGAGGAGATCAACGCGGCGCTGCGCGGCGTACTCGACGAGGCCACCGGCAAGTGGGGCATCCGCGTCAACCGCGTCGAGCTCAAGGCCATCGAGCCGCCCACCTCCATCCAGGACTCGATGGAGAAGCAGATGCGCGCCGACCGTGACAAGCGCGCCGCGATCCTCCAGGCCGAAGGTGTACGGCAGTCCGAAATCCTGCGCGCCGAGGGCGAGAAGCAGTCGGCCATCCTCCGGGCCGAAGGTGAGGCCAAGGCGTCGGCGCTGCGCGCGGAGGGCGAGGCCCAGGCCATCCGTACGGTATTCGAGTCGATCCACGCGGGCGACGCCGACCAGAAGCTGCTCGCCTACCAGTACCTCCAGATGCTCCCGAAGATCGCCGAGGGCGACGCCAACAAGCTCTGGATCGTGCCGAGCGAGATCGGCGACGCGCTCAAGGGACTCAGCGGAGCCTTCGGGAACCTCGGCGACAACGTCCCCGGCTTCAACACCGGCAAGGAGTCGCCCGCGCCGCCGGCCGCGAGGCGCCCATCGGAGTAACAACCCGGCACAGCAACCCGGCACGACAAGTCGGTGCAGCAACTCGGTACAACAGCTCGGTACAACCAAGAAGCCCGCCCCTGGAATTCGCCACCAGGGGCGGGCTTCTCCGCGTACGGCAAGGGCGGGCGGTTCCGATCGGCGGCGGTTACGCGGTCTGCGGGAGCCAGTCGGGCAGCGCCTGCCGGTCACCGGCACCGAGCGCGAGCATCATCGCGTCGGCCGGAGTCGGCACGAACGGCCTGCGCAGCAGCGGCATTCCGGCCTGGTCCGGGGTACGGGCAGCTTTGCGGTGGTTGTCCTCGGCGCAGGAGGCCACCGTGTTCAGCCAGGTGTCCTGGCCGCCCTGCGCACGCGGCACCACGTGGTCGACGGTGGTCGCCCGACGCCCGCAGTACGCGCACCGGTGCTGGTCGCGGACCAGCACCCCCCGTCTCGACCACGGTGCCTGTCTTCGGAACGGCACCCGGACGTAGCGGCAGAGCCTGATCACCCGGGGCACCGGCAGGTCGACAGCGGCCGCACGCACCCGGAGCCCGGGAAGGGCCTGCTCGACCACGGCCTTGTCCTGGAGCACCAGGACCACCGCGCGGTTGAGCGTCACCGTCGACAGTGGCTCGAAGCTGGCGTTCAGTACCAGTGTGTCCCGCATGGTGCCCACCTCCGTGTGCCGGCCCACCCCCTGGCGGGACTGGGATCAACTCTGGCCGGGCACGCCACGATGGACAACGCAATAAAAAAGGCCCTGCCCTGATCTCTCCAAGACCGGGGCAGGGCAAACAGACGCGCGGGCTTCAGCTTTCGGCGGGAGCCGCGTACTCGGCGATGAGCTGGGCGCGTGCCAGCGTGTGGAAACGCAGATTGAAGCCGACCGCGGCGGGCGGGGTGTCCGAGTCGATACCGAGCTGCGGGGTGTCCACCGCGTACACGGTGAAGACATAGCGGTGGTTCTCACCGGCCGGCGGCGCGGCGCCCCCGAACTCCTTCGCACCGTAGTCATTGCGGGCCTGGACCGCGCCGGGCGGCAGCCCCTTGAACGCACCACTGCCCGCACCCGCCGGGAGCTCGGTCACGGAGGCCGGAATGTCGAACAGCGACCAGTGCCAGAACCCGCTGCCCGTGGGCGCGTCGGGGTCGAAGCAGGTCACGGCGAAGCTCCTGGTCTCCGGCGGGAAACCCTCCCACCGCAGCTGCGGCGAGGTGTTCCCCGCCGCGTATACCTGCGCGTCCTTCAATACCGCCCCCGGCGCGACGTCCTCGCTCATCACGGTGAACGAGGGCACCGGCGGATGAAAGTCATGGGGGAGCGGCGGCTTGCTGAGCCCGGTCACGACGGCACCTCCTGCATCGGCTGTCAGTTCCGTGTCCGACCCTAGAGCCAGTTACGTCTGCCACCCACATCGGCCAGCCACTGATGGAGGTATCCCGTCCAGTCGGTGTCCCTGAAGTCGTGCAGACCCACCTGGAACGCCCGGTACGAGTCACTGCTCTCGCTGAAGAGACCCGGCTTCTTGTCCATTTCCAGGATCACGTCCATCTCGCGGTCGTCTGCGACAAAGGTCAGCTCGACCTGGTTCAGCCCCCGGTACTGCTCCGGCGGGCAGAACTCGATCTCCTGGTAGAAGGGGAGCAACTGGCGCGTGCCGCGGATGTGGCCGCGCTCCAGATCCGCACTCACGAACCGGAAGCCCAGCTCGCCGAAGGCATCGAGAACGGCCTGCTGGGCGGGGAGCGGATGTACGTGGATGGGGTCGAGGTCCCCGGAGTCCACCGCCCGCGCGATCTCCAGCTCCGTCGTCACCCCGATATGCATCCCGGGCAGGGGCCGCCCCGCGATGTTCGTGATCGGGGTCTCCCAGGGGATTTCGAGCCCGAAGGGCACCACATGCAGGGCGCCCGCCGCTATCGCCAGATCCCCGCCCAGACGTATCTCGGTGAACTCGATGTCCTGCTTGACCTCGTGGTCGCCGCCCTCGATCTCCACACGGCCCTGGAGCCCTACGGAGAGGCCCTCGATCCGCTGGCCGACGGCGCCGCCCCGGATCCGCACCTCGCCCTGGACCACACCGCCCGGTACGACGTTCGCCTCGGTCAGCTCGGTCTCCACCGAAGCACCGCCGGCCCCCAAGCTCGCGAGCAGTCTCTTGAACCCCATGCGCACTCCACTCCTCAACGCTCCCTTTTGATCTTGCACCCCCATACATACGCGCCCTCTCGCGCCGACCGCCGGCCGGTCCCCACTACGCTCGTACGCCATGAGCGCCAGCCCGGACCGTACGCCCCTGCCACGCGACTTCTTCGAACGCTCCGTACTGGAGGTCGCTCCGGATCTCCTGGGCCGCACCCTGGTCCGCCGCACCCCGGACGGGCCGATGGAACTGCGCCTCACCGAAGTGGAGGCATACGCGGGGGAAGTAGACCCGGGATCGCACGCCTACCGCGGCCGGACGGCCCGCAACGAGGTCATGTTCGGTCCGCCCGGTCATGTCTACGTCTACTTCACCTACGGCATGTGGCACTGCATGAACCTGGTCTGCGGCCCGGAGGGCAGGGCGAGCGGGGTGCTGCTCCGCGGGGGAGAGGTGACAGCGGGCGCCGAGCTGGTCCGCCAACGCCGCCCTTCGGCCCGGCACGACAGAGAACTGGCGAAGGGCCCGGCCCGGCTGGCCACCGGTCTGGACGTCGACCGCTCGCTCAACGGTGCCGATGTCTGCGCACCGGGGGAGACCGTGCTGTCGATCCTCACGGGTACTCCGCCCCACGCCGACCTGGTACGGAGCGGTCCCCGCACGGGAGTTGGCGGCGCGGGCGCCCATCAGCCGTGGCGCTTCTGGATCGACAGCGATCCCACGGTCAGCCCGTACCGGGCGCATGTTCCGCGCAGGAAGCGGACTTGACTCGGCCGGTACCGACGCCTAATGTAGTCCGAGCCGCTTGACACGGGCACTGCTATCGGAACGGTCCATCGGACCGAACCTGAGCAGCCCGAAGCGGCCAACCACTACCTACGATCTCCCTCAGCGGGTTTGATTTTCGGCGTGCCGAAATTCGAATCCAAGGCCCGATTATGAGCCTCTGAAGAAATCGGCTAACGTAGTGGACACGCCGAAAGGGAAACGCGAAAGCGTCGAACTAAAAGCACCCCGGCCGACCGGGAATCGGACACGAAAGAGTCTGATAGAGTCGGAAACGCAAGACCGAAGGGAAAAGCCCGGAGGAAAGCCCGAGAGGGTGAGTACAAAGGAAGCGTCCGTTCCTTGAGAACTCAACAGCGTGCCAAAAGTCAACGCCAGATATGTTGATACCCCGGCCCACCTCTGGTGGGTTGGTGGTTCCTTTGAAAAAGACCTGTTCCGGCCTTCGGGTTCGGGGCAGGCAACACACAGCGAGGACGCTGTGGACAGTCGGCCTTATTCCGGCCTGACTGTCCCGCTCAACGCGATGTGGACCCGATTACGGGTAAACATTCACGGAGAGTTTGATCCTGGCTCAGGACGAACGCTGGCGGCGTGCTTAACACATGCAAGTCGAACGATGAAGCCTTTCGGGGTGGATTAGTGGCGAACGGGTGAGTAACACGTGGGCAATCTGCCCTTCACTCTGGGACAAGCCCTGGAAACGGGGTCTAATACCGGAT
>NZ_CP107896.1:5790000-6335000 GCF_041433995.1 Streptomyces sp. NBC_00466
GAACCCACCAGGGTTGAAAACCTGGGGGATGACCTGTGGTTAGGGGTGAAAGGCCAATCAAACTCCGTGATAGCTGGTTCTCCCCGAAATGCATTTAGGTGCAGCGTCGTGTGTTTCTTGCCGGAGGTAGAGCACTGGATAGGCGATGGGCCCTACCGGGTTACTGACCTTAGCCAAACTCCGAATGCCGGTAAGTGAGAGCGCGGCAGTGAGACTGTGGGGGATAAGCTCCATGGTCGAGAGGGAAACAGCCCAGAGCATCGACTAAGGCCCCTAAGCGTACGCTAAGTGGAAAAGGATGTGGAGTCGCAGAGACAACCAGGAGGTTGGCTTAGAAGCAGCCATCCTTGAAAGAGTGCGTAATAGCTCACTGGTCAAGTGATTCCGCGCCGACAATGTAGCGGGGCTCAAGCGTACCGCCGAAGTCGTGTCATTCATACACATAGGGCTAACGCCTGTATGGATGGGTAGGGGAGCGTCGTGTGCCGGGTGAAGCAGCCGCGGAAGCGAGTTGTGGACGGTTCACGAGTGAGAATGCAGGCATGAGTAGCGATACACACGTGAGAAACGTGTGCGCCGATTGACTAAGGGTTCCTGGGTCAAGCTGATCTGCCCAGGGTAAGTCGGGACCTAAGGCGAGGCCGACAGGCGTAGTCGATGGACAACCGGTTGATATTCCGGTACCCGCTTTGAAACGCCCAATACTGAGCCCATTGATGCTAAGGCCGTGAAGCCGTCCTGGAGCCTTCGGGCAAAGGGAAGTGGTGGAGCCGCTGAACCAAGGTGGTAGTAGGTAAGCGATGGGGTGACGCAGGAAGGTAGTCCAGCCCGGGCGGTGGTTGTCCCGGGGTAAGGGTGTAGCCCGTTGTGTAGGTAAATCCGCACAACATTGAGGGTGAGACCTGATGCCGAGCCGATTGTGGTGAAGTGGATGATCCTATGCTGTCGAGAAAAGCCTCTAGCGAGTTTCATGGCGGCCCGTACCCTAAACCGACTCAGGTGGTCAGGTAGAGAATACCGAGGCGTTCGGGTGAACTATGGTTAAGGAACTCGGCAAAATGCCCCCGTAACTTCGGGAGAAGGGGGGCCATTCCTGGTGATGAGTCTTGCACTCTGAGCTGGGGGTGGCCGCAGAGACCAGCGAGAAGCGACTGTTTACTAAAAACACAGGTCCGTGCGAAGCCGTAAGGCGATGTATACGGACTGACGCCTGCCCGGTGCTGGAACGTTAAGGGGACCGGTTAGTGATCTTTCGGGGTTGCGAAGCTGAGAACTTAAGCGCCAGTAAACGGCGGTGGTAACTATAACCATCCTAAGGTAGCGAAATTCCTTGTCGGGTAAGTTCCGACCTGCACGAATGGCGTAACGACTTCTCGACTGTCTCAACCATAGGCCCGGTGAAATTGCACTACGAGTAAAGATGCTCGTTTCGCGCAGAAGGACGGAAAGACCCCGGGACCTTTACTACAGTTTGATATTGGTGTTCGGTTCGGCTTGTGTAGGATAGGTGGGAGACTTTGAAGCGGCCACGCCAGTGGTTGTGGAGTCGTCGTTGAAATACCACTCTGGTCGTGCTGGATGTCTAACCTCGGTCCGTGATCCGGATCAGGGACAGTGTCTGATGGGTAGTTTAACTGGGGCGGTTGCCTCCTAAAGAGTAACGGAGGCGCCCAAAGGTTCCCTCAGCCTGGTTGGCAATCAGGTGTTGAGTGTAAGTGCACAAGGGAGCTTGACTGTGAGACCGACGGGTCGAGCAGGGACGAAAGTCGGGACTAGTGATCCGGCAGTGGCTTGTGGAAGCGCTGTCGCTCAACGGATAAAAGGTACCCCGGGGATAACAGGCTGATCTTCCCCAAGAGTCCATATCGACGGGATGGTTTGGCACCTCGATGTCGGCTCGTCGCATCCTGGGGCTGGAGTCGGTCCCAAGGGTTGGGCTGTTCGCCCATTAAAGCGGTACGCGAGCTGGGTTTAGAACGTCGTGAGACAGTTCGGTCCCTATCCTCTGCGCGCGTAGGAATATTGAGAAGGGCTGTCCCTAGTACGAGAGGACCGGGACGGACGAACCTCTGGTGTGCCAGTTGTCCTGCCAAGGGCATGGCTGGTTGGCTACGTTCGGAAAGGATAACCGCTGAAAGCATCTAAGCGGGAAGCCTGCTTCGAGATGAGTATTCCCACCCCCTTTGAGGGGTTAAGGCTCCCAGTAGACGACTGGGTTGATAGGCCAGATGTGGAAGCCCGGTAACGGGTGGAGCTGACTGGTACTAATAGGCCGAGGGCTTGTCCTCAGTTGCTCGCGTCCACTGTGTTGTTCCCAGGCCACGAACTATCGTGTCGGCGGAACTTGTTTCACTTACTTAACTGAAGAGTGTGCTTGTTCGCTAGAGCCCAAATAGGGTTTCGGTGGTCATAGCGTTAGGGAAACGCCCGGTTACATTCCGAACCCGGAAGCTAAGCCTTTCAGCGCCGATGGTACTGCAGGGGGGACCCTGTGGGAGAGTAGGACGCCGCCGAACAATCTTTGAAGGACCTTTGGTCCCAGCGTTCAACGCTGGGACCAAAGGTCCTTTTTTTATTTCCCGAAGCGCGTCGGATCGCCGACTGCGTGAGAATGACTGCGGTACCCGAAGACAGGAGCCCCACCCATGTCCACCAACTCTCCCGACGACCGACCGGAGCGCGAGCCGCGTCGCCGGGACGGCGGTGACCAGGGCGGATTCCGCGGTGGTCGTGACAATCGATCCAGTGGTCCGAGCCGGGACAACGACCGTGGTGGCTTCCGTCGTGACGACAACCGCGGTGGCAGCGGTGCCAGTCGAGGCAGCGGCGCCGGTGCTGGTGGGTTCCGTGGCGGTCGTGACGACCGCTCGTCCGGCGGTCCGCGCCGGGATGACCGTGGTGGGCGCCCGGCCGGTGCCGGTGGTGGCTTCCGCGGTGGTCGTGATGACCGGCCGTCGGGTGGTCCCCGTCGTGATGACGATCGTGGTGGACGTCCCGGCAGCGCCGGCGGATACCGCGGTGGCCAGCGTGACGACCGTGGCGGCCGCCCTTCCAGCGGTGACCGTGGTGGGCGTCCGGGCGGCAGTGGCGGTGGGTTTGCGCGTCGTGATGACCGGCCGTCCTTCCGGCGTGATGACAGCCGTGGTGACCGTCGTGACGATCGTCGTGATGACAGCCGTGGTGGGCGTCCCAGTAGTGGTGGCGGTTTTGAGCGTCGCGACGATCGCGGTGGCCGTCCGTCCGGCGGTGACCGTGGTGGGTTCCGTGGCGGTCGTGATGACCGTTCGTTCGGCGGCCCGCGCCGTGACGACCGTTCCTCCGGTGCTCCGCGTCGGGATGATGAGCGCGGTGGCGGCTTCCGCCGCGACGACCGTCCCACCGGTGGCGGCTACGGCCGCCGCGACGACCGGGGCAGCGACCGCGGTGGGTTCCGTGGTGGCCGGGACGACCGGCCGTCCGGTGGTCCGCGCCGTGACGACGACCGTGGTGGGCGTCCGGGCGGCAGTGGCGGTGGGTTTGCGCGTCGTGATGACCGGCCGTCCTTCCGGCGTGATGACAGCCGTGGTGACCGTCGTGACGATCGTCGTGACGACAGCCGTGGTGGGCGTCCCAGTAGTGGTGGCGGTTTTGAGCGTCGCGACGATCGTGGTGGCGACCGTGGTGGCCGTCCGTCCGGCGGTGACCGTGGTGGGTTCCGTGGCGGTCGTGATGACCGTTCGTTCGGCGGCCCGCGCCGTGACGACCGTTCCTCCGGTGCTCCGCGTCGGGATGATGAGCGCGGTGGCGGCTTCCGCCGCGACGACCGTCCCACCGGTGGCGGCTACGGCCGCCGCGACGACCGGGGCAGCGACCGCGGTGGCCGCCCCACCGGCGGTGACCGTGGCGGGTTCCGCGGCGGCCGTGACGACCGGGACCGCGGTGGATACCGGGGTGGCCAGCGTGACGAGCGTGGCGGCGGTTTCCAGCGGGACGACCGCGACCGGGACCGCGAGCCCGTCAAGCGGCTTCCCATTCCGGAGGACGTCACCGGCCAGGAGATCGACAAGGACGTACGGCAGGAGCTCATGAGCCTGCCCAAGACCCTCGCCGAGGACGTCGCCAAGAACCTGGTGATGGTCGCCCGGCTGATCGACGAGGACCCCGACGAGGCGTACGAGTACTCGCGTATCGCCCTTCGGCTGGCCTCCCGGGTCGCCGCTGTGCGTGAGGCGGCCGGGTTCGCCGCGTACGCGACGCAGAAGTACACGGAGGCGCTCGCCGAGTTCCGTGCCACGAAGCGGATGACCGGCACAGTCGACCTCTGGCCCGTCATGGCCGACTGCGAGCGCGGTCTGGGCCGGCCCGAGCGGGCGATGGCGATGGCCGGAGAGCCCGAGGTGCAGAGGCTCGACAAGGCCGGACAGGTCGAGATGCGTCTGGTCGCCGCCGGTGCGCGCCGCGACATGGGACAGATCGACGCGGCGATCGTCACGCTGCAGAGCCCGGAGCTGGCGTCCAACTCCGTACAGCCGTGGACCGCGCGGCTGCGCTACGCGTACGCCGACGCGCTCCTCGCCGCGGGACGCGAGGACGAGGCGCGTGAGTGGTTCGCCAAGACCATCGAGTCCGACAAGGACGGCTCGACGGACGCATCGGACCGGCTCGCGGAGCTGGAGGGCGTCGAGTTCGTCGATGTCGAGGACGAGTCGGATGACGAGTCCGGCGACGAGTCCGGCGAGCACCGGGGCGAAGCACCGGACCGGAGTGCGGGCGACGACGGCGCGGCCGACGGCCGGGACTGACTGACAGCCCGCCGTCCGACCCTGGCCGATGGGTCAGTGAACTGACACGAGAAGGGCCGTACTCCGGGAAGCCGGGGTGCGGCCCTTCTCCGCGTGGTGCGGGGGCCGTGCGGTCCTCAGTCGATGGTGAGGCTGCGCAGCACGAGCCCGGTCGCCGGTTTCGGGCCGAACGAGGTCGACTTGCGGGGCATCGTCACCCCCTGGCGGGCCAGCTCCCGGACGACCTCCTCGCGTACCGGATGCATCAGGACCGCTGTGCCACCCTGCCGCTCGGCCTGTTCGACGGCCGCGTCCGTGGCATGGATGTACGCGATGTGCTCAGGCGCGTCGGGGACCGACCAGACCGTGTCCAGGAGCGTGTGGTGCAGGACGGTCGCGTCGAGGGTCTGCCAGGCCGCGGGGTGGTCCGTGGGGACCGTGCGGGCCAGCAGTTCCTCCGACGGACGGTCGATGAGATGGAACCGGCCGTCTCCGGCGAGCAGGAAGGCGTTGCCCGCGGCCGCCGCGTCGGCGAGGGCGGTCAGTGCCTCCGGGAGCGCCTCGATCGTGCGGACCCGGAAGGAGCCGTCGAGCGCCGTCAGCGCCTCGTGGACCGGCAGCCGGCGCAGTACCCGGTGGATCGCCCGGACCTGCAGCGGATAGTGGACCGTGTCGATGAGGAGCACCAGGCCGTACCCCCACGGGCCCGGCCCCGGGTGTTCGCCGCGCAGCCGGAGATAGGTCGCCCACCGGTGGTGCCCGTCGGCGATCAGGGCCTGGCGGTCGGCCAGGTCAGCCTGCGCCTCCGCGATCTCCGCCGGGTCGGTGACGGCCCACAGCCGGTGGCTGAAGCCGTCCTCGGTGGTCGTCGCGAGCAGTGGAGGGCGGGCTATGGTCCGCTCGATGACAGCCGTCGCGCCCGTCGAACCCGGTGTGTCCGGTGTCCCCGATGCGTCCGGTGTCCCCGTCGCGCCGCCGTCGGTGCGGTAAGTCAGCAGGAGCGGTTCGAAGTTGACGGCCGTGGTCCGCATCAGCGCCGCCCGGTCCGCGACGATGTCGGCCATCACATCCTCGTGCGGAAGGACCACGCCCTCCTCGGGTGTGGAGAGGGCCAGCGCGCCGATGAGACCGCGCTGGAGCACAGCTCCCTTGCTCTGCTCGTACACATACAGGGCGGCCTCGGGGTCGGCGGCCAGGATGCCGTCCCTGAGCCAGTCCGAGAGGGTCGCCGCGGCCTGCTCATTGCGGGCGGCCGGAGTGTCGGCCTGCGGCAGGATCAGCCTCACGATGTTGTGCGGATCGGCGGACTCCAGGTGCAGCAGCCCGTCCGGCCTGACGACGACGTCGTACGGCGGAGACGTGACGGCCGCGAGGCTGCCGACGCGTTCGGGAACGTAGCGCACTCCGCGGAAGGGGAAAAGACGCAGCCCGTTGTCCGCATGCCGACCACTTGAAGTCATTGGTGCATGGTATGTGGGGATCCGTCATACGGGATGATCGGGAGAGAACAGCTATCGAGGAGTGCGATGACCCGGCAGACCAGGACCAGCCCGGACGGTATGAGGACAGCGCTGAGTGAGACGTACGACACAGCCCTGCTCGATCTGGACGGGGTGGTGTACGCGGGCGGTGAGGCGATCGTTCACGCTGTCGCCTCGCTCGGGACCGCGCGGGACGGCGGGATGCATCTCGCGTACGTCACCAACAACGCGCTGCGGACGCCGGATGCGGTGGCGCGGCACCTCACCGAGCTGGGGGTGCCCGCGGAAGCCGCCGATGTCATCACCTCGGCCCAGGCGGTGTCCCGGCTGATCGCCGATCAGGTTCCGCGGGGAGCCAGGGTGCTGGTCATCGGCGGGGAGGGGCTGCGGGTCGCGCTGCGCGAACGCGGTCTGGAACCGGTGGACTCCGCCGACGACTCGCCGGTGGCGGTGGCTCAAGGGTACGGCGGTCCCGACATGACCTGGGCGCGGTTCGCCGAGGCGGGGTACGCGATCAACAGCGGTCTGCCATGGTTCGTTTCCAACACGGATCTGACCATTCCCAGCGCACGCGGGATCGCGCCCGGTAACGGCGCCGCGGTCGAGGTCGTCCGGATCGCCACCGGGGCCGAGCCGCAGGTGGCCGGGAAGCCGCTGCCCCCCATGCACCGCGAGACCGTGCTGCGGACCGGGGCCGAGCGGCCGCTGGTCGTCGGGGACCGGCTGGACACCGACATCGAGGGCGCGTTCAACGGAGGTGTGGACTCCCTGCTCGTACTGACCGGGGTGACGGACGCGGCGCAGCTGCTGGCCGCCCCGCCCGAGCACCGGCCGACCTATGTGGACGCGGATCTGCGCGGGTTGCTCACCGGTCAGCCCGAAGTGACGGGCGAGGGCGGTGAGTTCGGCTGCGGCGGCTGGACCGCTTCGGTACGCGGCGGAGAGCTGGCCGTGGACGGTGACGGGGGTGCGCTGGACGGGCTGCGGGCGCTGTGCGCGGCGGCCTGGACGCAAGCGGGCGACGGTACGTACGCGCGGGACGCGGGCAAGGTGATCTCCCGAGTCGGGCTCTGACGCCCGTCGGCACTCGCGTACGCCGGTACTGGCGAAGCCTCCTCATTGAAAGGTTGCCAGGGTAGGCTAACCTAACCACGTGTTGGTCGACAGTCCCTCCAGACAGAGCGCGGAACAAGCCCCCGCGCCCCCCAAACGCAACGCGGCGCGCGCGGCCGGGCTGCTGCTGTCGCTCGGATTGCTGCTCCTCGTCGTCGTGGCGAGCATCGCCCTCGGCGCCAAGGCGATGCCGCTCGGCGATGTGTGGCACGGCCTGGTGCACAGCTCGGGCACCGCCGACGACGTCCTGATCCGGGACGTGCGAATACCGCGCACCCTGCTGGGGGTTCTCGTCGGAGCCGCGCTCGGGGTCGCGGGAGCGGTGATGCAGGCACTCACCCGCAATCCGCTCGCCGAGCCCGGCATCCTCGGTGTCAACGCGGGCGCCTCCGCCGCCGTGGTCTCCGCGATGGCCTTTCTCGGCGTCAGCTCCTTCACCGGCTATGTGTGGTTCGCGTTCGCGGGCGCCGCGGTGGTCTCGGTGCTCGTCTACGTACTGAGCGGGAGCCGCGGCGCCACCCCGGTACGGCTCGCGCTCGCCGGCACGGCCGCCACGTACGCGATGTTCGGATACGTCAACGCCGTGGAGCTGCTGAACTCGGCCGCGCTGGACAAGATGCGCTTCTGGACGGTCGGTTCGCTGGCATCGGCGACATCGGGGACGGTCTCGCAGGTGTGGCCGTTCGTGGCGGCCGGTCTGCTGGTCGCGCTGCTGCTCGGCCGCCCTCTCAACGCCATGGCCCTCGGCGACGACACGGCCAGGTCGCTCGGCACGCATCTGACGCGCACCCGGGTGCTCGCGATGACCGCCGTCACGCTGCTCTGCGGTTCGGCGACCGCCGCCTGCGGGCCGATCGTCTTCATCGGGCTGATGGTTCCGCACATCGTCCGGGCCATCACCGGACCCGACATGCGCTGGACGCTGCCGTACGCGGCGGTCCTCTCGCCCGTCCTGCTGCTGGGCGCCGACGTCGTCGGCCGGATCGTCGCCCGGCCCGCGGAACTCCAGGTCGGCATCGTGACCGCGCTCATCGGGGGTCCCCTCTTCATCTTTCTCGTACGCCGCCGGAGGATGACTCAGCTGTGAAAGCGATCCACGTGATACGGACCCCGGGCGGGCTCTCCCTGCGGGTCGAGGCCAGGACGGCGGTCGTCGTCGTACTGCTGGCCGTGGTCGCCCTGGCGGCCGCTGTCGTACTCATCGGGAGCGGCGACTACCCGATCGCACCCGCGGACGTGATCCGGACCCTGCTGGGCAGCGGCACCACCGCCCAGGAGTTCATCGTCAGCGACCTGCGGCTGCCGAGAGCGCTCGTCGGCCTCCTCGTCGGGGCGGCGCTGGGCGTCGGGGGAGCGGTCTTCCAGTCCATCTCCCGTAATCCGCTCGGCAGTCCGGACGTGATCGGCTTCGGGCAGGGGGCCAGTGTCGGCGCGCTCGGAGTGATCGTGCTGTTCCACGGCGGGGCGACCGCGGTGGCCGGCGGAGCGATCGTCGGCGGTCTGGCCACCGGCATCGCCGTGTACATGCTGGCGTGGAAGCGCGGTGTGCACGGCTACCGGCTGGTCCTCGTCGGCATCGGCGCCGCCGCGATGCTCACCGCCTGCAACAGCTACCTGCTCACCAAGGCCAATCTGGTCGACGCGACCCGCGCCGTCGTCTGGATGACCGGCTCGCTCGACGGCCGCGACTGGTCGCAGGTCTGGCCGCTGCTGGTCACCTGTGTGGTCCTGATGCCGCTCGTCCTGGGGCACGGGCGCAACCTCAGGATGCTGGAGATGGGCGACGACGCCGCGTACGCCCTGGGCGTACGGGTCGAGCGGACCAGGCTGGTGCTGATGCTGGCCGCGGTCCTGCTCACCGCCGTGGCTACCGCCGCGGCGGGACCGATCGCCTTCGTGGCGCTCAGCGCGCCCCAGCTGGCCCGGCGGCTGACCCGCTCACCGGGCGCCAACCTCCTCCCGTCGGCCTTCATGGGCGCGGCCCTGCTGGTGGTCGCCGACTGGATCGCCCAGCGTGCCTTCGGGGACCGGCAGCTGCCGGTGGGGGTCGTGACGGGGGTGCTCGGCGGCTGCTATCTGCTGTGGCTGCTGGTCTCCGAACGCAAGGCAGGACGGATCTGATGACAACCAGGAGTACCCCCATGCAGCGACTCACCGCCGAATCGGTCACCCTCGGCTACGAGCAGCGGGTCATCGCCGAGAACCTCTCGGTCGAGATCCCCGACAACTCCTTCACCGTCATCGTCGGACCCAACGCCTGCGGCAAGTCGACCCTGCTGCGCGCCCTGTCGCGCATGCTGAAGCCCTCGCAGGGGCGGGTACTCCTCGACGGGCAGGCGATCGGCTCGCTGCCCGCCAAGAAGGTGGCCAGGACGCTGGGGCTGCTCCCGCAGTCCTCCATCGCCCCCGACGGCATCACGGTCGCCGCCCTGGTGGCCCGCGGCCGCTACCCGCATCAGGGCCTGCTGCGCCAGTGGTCGCCCGACGACGAGCGCATCGTCGAGGAGGCGATGGCCGCCACCCGGATCGGCGAGCTCGGCGACCGCTATGTTGACGAGCTGTCCGGCGGCCAGCGCCAGCGCGTGTGGATCGCGATGGCGCTCGCCCAGCAGACCCCGCTGCTGCTCCTCGACGAGCCGACCACCTTCCTCGACATCCAGCACCAGATCGATGTGCTCGACCTCTGCGCCGAACTGCACGAGACGCAGGGGCGCACGCTGGTGGCCGTACTGCACGACCTCAACCACGCCGCGCGCTACGCGACGCACCTCATCGCCATGCGGGACGGCGAGATCGTCGCCGAGGGAACGCCCGCCGACGTGGTCACGGCCGGTCTTGTGGAGAAGGTGTTCGGGCTGCGCTGCCAGATCATCGACGACCCCGAGACAGGGACACCGCTGGTGGTGCCCGCCGGGCGCCGGGCGCGTACCGCGGTGACGGCTACAGCAGTGTCCTGAGGCGCAGCAGATCGCGGAAGCCCGCTTCGAGCCGCACCCGGCCCGAGCCCCAGGCCTTCGCGAAGTTCAGCTCGCCGGCGACCAGGGCCACCAGATCGTCGCCCTTCATCGCGAGCCGGATCTCCGCCTTCGCGGGCGGCGGCCCTTCGACGGTGTCGAGCACCTGGATCCGGCCATCCACCAGACGCCCGGTGAAGGTGATGTCCAGGTCGGTGATGTGGCAGCTCAGCGAGCGGTCCAGTGCCGCCGCGCTGCGTACCTGGCTGTTCGCCTCTGTCATGTTGTCCGAGAGCCTGTCGAGGGCGCTGCGGCACTCTTCTGTCGTCGCCATCGTGATCGACCGTACCGCAGCGCTTCGGGGTAGCGTCTGGGCATGAGTGACGCGATGCCGGAGCCCTCCGGGGCGCAGGCCGGGAGCCAGGACGGTACGGAACACGCCCCGGCGCCGCTGGGAGTCGTCCGCACACCCACCGGGAACGGCGGGGTGGACCGGGTGCTCGGCCGGCTGGCCGACGCCGACCACCTCGCTGCCGACGGACATGTCGAGGTGTACGAAGATGTACACCGTGGGCTGCGTGACGCGCTGGACGCGCTGGACGCACCGCCCGGACCTCCGGTCCCGGCCCGTGGCCCCGCCCCGCACGACATCCCTCATAACGTCCCTCACAACAGCAGGAGCTGAACCGAACGTGGCAGGAGTGGCACGCCGGCGTCTCGACGCCGAGCTGGTCCGCCGGAGTCTCGCCCGCTCGCGGGAGCACGCGAGCCAGCTGATCGCGGCAGGGCGGGTGACCGTCAAGGGCGCCACCGCGACCAAGGCGGCCACCCAGGTCGAGACGAGCGCCGCCGTTGTCGTACGCAAGGACGACACGGATCCCGACTACGTCTCGCGCGGCGGGCACAAGCTCGCGGGCGCCTTCGCGGCCTTCACCCCGCTCGGCCTGCGGGTCGAGGGGCGTCGGGCGCTGGACGCGGGCGCGTCGACCGGCGGCTTCACCGACGTACTGCTGCGGGCGGGCGCCGCACAGGTCGTCGCGGTGGACGTCGGGTACGGGCAGCTCGCCTGGTCGCTGCAGAGCGACGACCGCGTCACCGTCAAGGACCGTACGAACGTACGCGAGTTGACGCTGGAGGACATCGGCGGAACACCCGTGGACCTCGTCGTCGGAGACCTCTCGTTCATCGCGCTGGGTCTGGTGCTGCCCGCTCTCGCGCGGTGCGCGGGGCCCGGCGCCGACCTGGTGCTCATGGTCAAACCGCAGTTCGAGATCGGCAAGGACCGGCTGGGCAGCGGAGGCGTGGTCCGCAGCCCCCAGCTGCGGGCGGAGACCGTGCGGACCGTGGCCGGGCAGGCGGCCGGGCTCGGACTCGGCGTACGGGGTGTCACCGCCAGCCCGCTGCCGGGGCCCTCGGGAAACGTCGAGTACTTTCTGTGGCTGCGGGCGGACGCGCCCGCGCTCGATCCGGCGGATGTGGAGCGTGCAGTGGCGGAGGGGCCGCAGTGACGGAGACAGCATCACCATCGGCAGCTGAACCGGCGGTACGGGGAGCGGCACCGGCAGAGGCGGCGGAGCCGCTGGAACCGGCGGCGGCGCCCCCCGGGGACCGTACGGTCTTCCTGCTCGCGCACACCGGGCGGCCCGCCGCCATCCGCAGCGCCGAGCGCGTCGTGGAGGGCCTGCTCAAGAACGGCCTGCGCGTCCGGGTCCTGGCGGCGGAGGCGGCCGACCTGCCGGTGCCGCCCTCGGTGGAACTCGTCGCCGAGGCGACACCCGCCTGCCTGGACGGCTGCGAGCTGCTGATCGTCCTCGGCGGCGACGGAACGCTGCTGCGCGGCGCCGAGTTCGCCCGCGCGTCCGGGGTGCCGATGCTCGGCGTCAACCTCGGCAGGGTCGGCTTCCTCGCCGAGGCCGAGCGCGACGACCTGGACAAGGTCGTCGACCGGGTGGTCACCCGGTCGTACGAGGTCGAGGAGCGGATGACCGTCGACGTCCTCGTACACAACAACGGCGACGTCGTGCACCGGGACTGGGCGCTCAACGAGGCCGCGGTGCAGAAGACCGAGCCCGAACGGATGCTGGAGGTCGTCCTGGAGATCGACGGCCGTCCGGTCACCGGATTCGGCTGCGACGGCGTCGTCTGTGCGACCCCGACCGGCTCGACCGCTTACGCCTTCTCGGCCGGCGGGCCGGTGATCTGGCCGGAGGTGGAGGCGCTGCTGATGGTCCCCATCGGCGCACACGCGCTGTTCGCCAAGCCGCTGGTGACCTCACCGGCCTCCGTCCTCGCGGTCGAGGTGCAGCCGAACACCCCGAAGGGCGTCCTGTGGTGCGACGGGCGCCGCTCGATCGGGTTGCCCGCGGGGGCGCGGGTCGTGGTGCGCAGGGGGGCCGTGCCCGTACGGCTGGCGCGGCTGCACCACGCGTCGTTCACCGACCGCCTGGTGGCCAAGTTCGCACTGCCGGTAGCGGGCTGGCGCGGCGCTCCGCACTGAGCTCCGTACTGAGCTCCGCACGCCCGGCCGGCGGCCCGTCCGGCCGGGGCACGTCGCACGGGACCCGGGAAACCTCGTATGGTCATGTGCGTGTTGGAGGAGATGCGGATACGGTCGCTCGGAGTCATCGACGATGCCGTGGTGGAGCTTTCACCCGGTTTCACCGCGGTGACAGGTGAGACGGGCGCGGGCAAGACCATGGTCGTGACCAGCCTCGGGCTGCTGCTCGGGGGGCGCGCCGACGCCGCCCTGGTGCGGCTCGGTGCCAAGTCGGCGGTGGTCGAAGGGCGGATCGCGCTGCCCGCGGGCGCGCCGGCCGCGGTACGGGCCGAGGACGCGGGCGCCGAACTCGACGAGGGCGCGCTGCTCATCAGCCGGACGGTCTCGGCCGAAGGGCGCTCACGGGCGCACATCGGCGGACGTTCCGTACCGGTCGGGCTGCTCGCCGAGATCGCCGACGAACTGGTCGCCGTGCACGGGCAGACCGACCAGCAGGGGCTGCTGCGCCCGGCCAGACAGCGCCAGGCCCTCGACCGGTACGCCGGTGAGGCGGTGGCGGGCCCGCACACCAAGTACGCGGCTGCCTACAAGCGGCTGCGTGCCGTCGCCGCCGAGCTGGACGAACTGACCACCCGGGCGCGGGAACGGGCCCAGGAGGCGGACCTGCTCCGCTTCGGGCTCGACGAGATCGCCGCGGTCGAGCCGCTGCCCGGCGAGGACGCCGAACTCGCCGCCGAGGCCGAGCGGCTGGGCCACGCCGAAGCGCTCGCGTCCGCCGCGTCCTCGGCGCACACCGCGCTCGTCGGCAACCCGGAGGACCCCGAGGGGATCGACGCGACGACCCTGGTCGCCGGGTCGGGGCGGGCGCTCGACGCGGTACGCAGCCACGACCCGGCGCTGGCCGCGCTCGCCGAACGGATCGGCGAGATCGGCATCCTGCTCGCCGACGTGTCGGGGGAGCTGGCCGGTTACGCGGACAACCTCGACGCCGATCCGCTGCGGCTCGCCGCCGTGGAGGAGCGCCGGGCCGCCCTGACCCAGCTGACCCGCAAGTACGGCGAGGACATCGCGGCCGTACTGGCCTGGGCCGAGGAGGGCGCGGCGCGCCTCACCGAGCTGGAGGGCGACGACGACCGGATCGGCGAACTGACGGCGGAGCACGAGGCGCTGCGCTCGGAGCTGTCCGGCCTCGCGCAGACGCTCACCGACGCGCGTACGGAGGCGGCCGAACGGTTCGCGGGCGCGGTCACCGCCGAACTCGCCTCGCTCGCCATGCCGCACGCCCGGGTGACGATCGACATCCGGCAGACCGACGACCCCGAAGGGGTGGAGGTCGGCGGGCGGACCGTCGCCTACGGCCCGCTCGGCGCCGACGAGGTGGAACTGCTCCTCGCCCCGCACCCCGGTGCGGCGGCCCGCCCCATCTCCAAGGGGGCGTCGGGCGGTGAGCTCTCCCGGGTGATGCTCGCGGTCGAGGTCGTCTTCGCGGGGTCCGATCCCGTACCGACGTATCTCTTCGACGAGGTCGACGCCGGGGTCGGCGGCAAGGCAGCCGTCGAGGTGGGCCGGCGGCTCGCCAGGCTCGCCAGGTCCGCGCAGGTCGTGGTCGTGACACATCTGCCGCAGGTGGCCGCCTTCGCCGACCGGCAGCTGCTCGTCGAGAAGACCAACGACGGCTCGGTGACCAGCAGCGGTGTCACGGTCCTGGAGGGCGAGGACCGGGTACGGGAACTGTCGCGGATGCTCGCGGGCCAGGAGGACTCGGAGACGGCCCGGGCGCACGCCGAGGAACTGCTGGCCACGGCACGGGCGGACGGCTGAACGGACAGCGGGGACGGCCGGGCGGTCAGCTCGTCCTGCCGTCTCGCCGGGGCTGCCCCCGGGCCCCCGCGGTACGCCGCCTAGGGTGGACCGTATGACCAGACACGGCGCCCGGACCACCGCACTTCTCGCCTCGTTCGGTGCGACCCGCGCTGCCGCGACGGAGCTGCGCCGCCGGTTTCCGGGCGGCGCGGCGCGCTGGGAGCGCACCAACTACGCCGGGCGCACGGTCGATCTCTGCGCCGGTCCCGCCACCACCGTCGGCGCGGCGCTCGGTGCGGTCGTCGGTACCCTGCCGCCCCGGGCGCGCGGGGCGGCCGCGCTGGCCGTGCTCACCGCGGGGGCCTGCGGGGCCTACGACGACACCGCCGGTGCGGGCGATCCGCGCCGCGGATTCCGTGCCCATCTCAGCGCGCTGGGCCGGGGCGAGATCACCAGCGGCACGGTGAAGCTCCTGGGTATCGGAGCGGCAGGTCTGGCCGCGGGCACGCTGCTCAAGGACCGCCCCGTCGACCGGGTTCTCGCCGGGGTCGTCGTCGCGGGCACCGCCCACTTCGTCAACCTGGTGGATATGCGCCCGGGGCGGGCCGCCGTCGCGGTGCTCGGTCTCGCGGCGCCCGGTCTGCTGCGGCGTGGTCCGGCCGGGGCGCTCGCCGCCGCACCGCTCGGAGCCGCGGCGGCGGTCGTCATCGACGACCTGGCCGAACAGACCATGCTCGGCGACGCCGGAGCGCACGCGCTCGGTGCCGCACTCGGCGTCGCGATCGTCGCGGGCAACGGGCGGGCCGGACTCGCCGCACATGCGGCAGCGGTGGTCGCCGCCGCCGCGTACGGTGACAAGGTGAGCCGCGCGGCAGCCGGTTGAGCCGCACCTCACCCATGCGGGTGACAGCTCAGGCGCGTTGACGCCACCGCACAGGGGCTCGGTCCCCCGGAGAGTGCCGGAACCCGTGTGCGGGCTGGCATCCTGGGGCGCACACATCCGTCCGACGCCGACTCAGGAGCTCCGGTCAGTGAGCAGCACCCAGGTCCCGCCGTACGGCCGTTCACCTCTCTGCGCCGTCCAGGTGCTGGGCGGCGGCAGCGCCGGCAGCAGCGCACATGTCCGGTCGATCACCGGGGGCCTGATCGAGCGGGGCGTGCACGTCACGGTGTGCGCCCCCGCCGAACTGGAGCGGACTTACGGCTTCAGCGAGGCAGGCGCGCACTTCGTGCCCGTACCCCGGCGCAGCGATCCGTCGTCCGTCGCCGCGCTGCGCGCCGCCTGTCTGCGGGCCGACATCGTCCACGCGCACGGGCTGAACGCCGCCGTGCGGACCTCACTGGCGCTCGGCGGACTGCGGCGGCCGCTCGTCGTCACCTGGCACACCCGCCCGCACGCCGAAGGCGCTCGGAGCCGCCTGCTGCGGCTGATGGAGCGAAGGGCCGCCAGAGCGGCGGCAGTTGTGCTCGGTACGTCGTCCGAACTGGTCGACAGGGCACGCAGCCGGGGGGCGCGCGACGCGCGGCTCGCGCCGGTCGCTTTCCCCGCACCCCGAGTGGCCGCGGACGGCACCGAGAGCAAGGCGCGCGCGGAACTGGGCGCGGTGGACCGGCCGTTGGTGATGACGGTGGGCAGCCTCGTCGCGCACCACGGTTACGGGGCGCTGCTGGACGCGGCCCGGCTCTGGCAGCACCTCGACCCCGTACCGCTGCTGGTGATCGCGGGCGAGGGCCCGGAGCGTGCCGCACTGCAGAGCCGGATCGCGGCCGACGCGCTCGCGGTCCGGCTCATCGGCAGCCGCGAGGATGTGACGGAGCTGCTCGCGGCCGCCGATGTCGCCGTACTGTCCAGCCGTTGGGAGGCGCGGTCCCTGCTGGCGCAGGAGGCGCTGCGGCTGGGGGTGCCCCTGGTCGCCACGGCGGTCGGCGGGGTGCCCGAGCTGGTGGGCGAGGCGGCCGAACTCGTTCCGTACGGCGACCCGGAGGCGCTGGCCGCACGGGTCACCGCGCTGCTGGCGGACCCCGCACGCCGGGACGGACTCGCCGCGGCGGGCCTGGCCCAGGCCGCAAACTGGCCGACCGAGGACGACACGGTGGCGCAAGTGCTCAGCGTCTACGACGAGTTGACCGAGCCCGCCGGCGGCAGCTGAGAACGGGCAGCGGAGCGCTCTGTGCCACAGGGCGGCCCGTCACGGGGTGTGCCTGCGGGCCCGCAGCGCCAGGCTCAGGGCGAGCACCGTCTGCGGGTCGTCCAGGTCGGTACCGAGGAGCTCGGCGATCCGCGCCAGCCGGTTGTAGAGCGTCTGGCGGTTGAGATGCAGCTCGCGTGCCGTCTCGGCCTTGCGGCCCGCGTGTGCCAGATAGGTCTGGAGCGTGGGGAGCAGCGCGGGCCGCGACGTGCGGTCGTGCTCGCGCAGCGGGCCGATCGCCCGGTCCACGAAGGCCGCCAGGTCCGGCTGGTCGCGCAGCCGCCAGAGCAGCAGGTCGATGTCCAGGCGCCGAGCGTCGTACCAGGGGCGGTCGGGCAGCCCCTGTGCGGCGGTCGCTGTCTCGGCGGCGTGCCGCAGCCCGGCCGATGCCGCGGCCCAGCCGCCCGCCACCCCCACCACGACGATCGGCGGATGCGCGCCGGCCCGCTCAAGGCCCGCGCGCGCCACACCGGCCCGCAGTGCGACGGCCACCCGGTCGGCCACGGTGGTGCGTTCCGACTCCGTACGCAGACCGAGGAGCAGCGGGACCCGGCCCTCCACCGGGCGTACGCCCAGGAGCACCGGCACCCCGACGGAGCTCAGTTCCTCCAGGACGGCGCGGGCCAGTACCGCCCAGTTGCCCGACGGCGACAGTTCGGCCGCCAGCCGCATCACCACGGGCAGCAGCGGACCCTCGCCCGGCCGGAAGCCGAGGACCCGGGCCTGGGCGGGAGCGTCGTGGGCGGACACCCGCCCCTCGGCAAGATCGGTCAGGAAGTCACCGCGCCCGCGAGCTGCCAGCTCCTCCTCCTGCCGGGCCTGCATCAGCACGACCGCGAGGATCCCCGCGGTCCGCTCGGCTGCCATCCGGTGTACCTGGGCCAGCGGCGCCGACACCGGGAGGAGCGCCAGCCTGGCCCGTACCGAACCGGTGCCCGAGCCGCCGCCCGCCACGTCCACCAGGACCGCGCCCGCCGGGCGGTGGCCGCGCAGCCCCTCCCACACCTGGAGCGGCTCGCCCTCGCCGGCGGCGTACAGCAGCTGCCCGTCGGGGGTCTCAAGGAAGACCGGGTTGGCGGTGAACTCGGCGAGGATGGAGAGTACTTGAGGCACCCCGCCGCCGCCGAGCAGCGCCTGGGTGCACCGCCGGTGCACCTCGTCGGCGCGCTGCACCAGGGCGTAGTGACCGTTGACGATCTCGGTGTGGACCTCCTCCGTCACCGAGACGAACGGAACCTCGCGGTGCAGCTGGACCAGCGGCAGCCCGGCCGCCCGAGCGGTCTCCACGAGCGTCGACGGCAGCCGCGAGAAGCGCGGGCCCAGCTCCACCACGAGGGCGGCGATCCCGCGGTCGGCGAGCCGGCGGACGAAGGCCCGCTGCTCGGCGGGGCGGGTGCCGAGACCCAGCCCGGTGGTGAGCAGCAGCTCGCCGCCCTTGAGCAGCGACGCGATGTTCGGCACCTCACCGGCGTGCACCCACCGGACCGTGCGGCTGAGCCGGTCGCCGCCCGCGACGACCTCGGGCAGTCCACCGCGCAGCCCCGGCAGCTCAAGCGCCCGCTGCACTGTGATTCCGCCCTGGTTCTCCATGAGGCCGGACGCTACCCGAAGCCGTCCGGCCGCAGGTCACCCTCCGTAGGCCCCCGAGGCCGTGAGCCGCAGCGCGGTGTCGATCAGCGGCACGTGGCTGAACGCCTGCGGGAAGTTGCCCACCTGGCGCTGGAGCCTGGGATCCCACTCCTCGGCGAGCAGCCCGAGGTCGTTGCGGAGCCCGAGCAGCTTCTCGAAGAGCTTGCGCGCCTCGTCCACCCGCCCGATCATCGCCAGGTCGTCGGCGAGCCAGAACGAGCAGGCGAGGAAGGCGCCCTCGTCGCCCTCCAGGCCGTCGACGCCCGCGGCGCCGCCGGTCGTCGGATAGCGCAGGACGAAACCGTCCGGTGTGGACAGTTCGCGCTGGATGGCCTCGACGGTGCCGATGACCCGCTTGTCGTCCGGCGGCAGGAACCCCATCTGCGGGATGAGCAGCAGGGACGCGTCCAGCTCCTTCGAGCCGTAGGACTGCGTGAAGGTGTTGCGTTCCTTGTCGTAGCCCCGCTCGCAGACATCGCGGTGGATGTCGTCGCGCAGCTCGCGCCAGCGCTCGATGGGCCCGTCGGCATCCCCGGACTCGATCAGCTTGATGGTCCGGTCGACGGCGACCCAGGCCATCACCTTGGAGTGCACGAAGTGGCGGCGCGGCCCGCGCACCTCCCAGATGCCCTCGTCGGGCTGGTCCCAGTGGTCCTCCAGATACCGGATCAGCTTGAGCTGGAGCAGGGACGCGTAGTCGCTGCGGGCGAGCCCCGTCATATGGGCGAGGTGCAGGGCCTCGGTGACTTCGCCGTACACATCCAGCTGGAGCTGTCCGGCTGCGCCGTTGCCCACCCGGACGGGGAGTGAGTTCTCGTAGCCCGGCAGCCAGTCCAGCTCCGCCTCGCCGAGCTCGCGCTCCCCGGCGATCCCGTACATGATCTGCAGGTTCTCCGGGTCGCCCGCGACGGCCCGCAGCAGCCACTCGCGCCAGGCGCGGGCCTCCTCGCGGTAGCCGGTGCGCAGCAGCGACGAGAGCGTGATCGCCGCGTCACGGAGCCAGGTGTAGCGGTAGTCCCAGTTGCGGGAGCCGCCGATGTCCTCCGGCAGTGAGGTCGTCGGCGCGGCGACGATGCCGCCGGTCGGCGCGTAGGTGAGTGCCTTGAGGGTGATCAGCGAGCGGACCACGGCCTCGCGGTACGGGCCGTGGTACGTGCACTGCTCGACCCAGTCGCGCCAGAAGTCCTCGGTGGCCACCAGCGAGTTCTCGGGCTCGGGCAGCGCGGGCGGGGCCTTGTGCGAGGGCTCCCAGCTGATGGTGAAGGCGATCCTGTCGCCCGGTCCGACGGTGAAGTCGGAGTACGTCGTGAGGTCCTCGCCGTAGGTGTCGGCCGAGGTGTCCAGCCAGACCGAGTCGGGTCCCGCGACCGCGACCGTGCGCCCGTCCACCTTGTGGACCCAGGGCGTCACCCGCCCGTAGCTGAACCGCATCCGGAGTGCGGAGCGCATCGGGACGCGCCCGCTCACCCCTTCCACGATCCGGATCAGCTGGGGTGCGCCGTCACGCGGCGGCATGAAATCCGTCACACGGACGGTGCCGCGTGGCGTGTCCCACTCCGATTCGAGGATCAGTGAATCCCCGCGGTAGCGGCGCCGGTCCGCGACCGGCGGACATGCCGAGGGGGCATGTGCGGGTCCCAGCCGCCAGAAACCGTTTTCCCCGGTCCCCAGCAGGCCGGCAAAGACGGCGTGCGAGTCGAAGCGGGGCAGGCACAGCCAGTCGGCCGTCCCGTCCCGGCAGACCAGGGCGGCGGTCTGCATGTCTCCGATGAGTGCGTAATCCTCGATGCGCCCGGCCACGTGCAATCTCCAGTCGAACGGCCACGTCGCCCCTCAGGGCGCTTGTGTTGCAGTCAGGGGCTTTTTGAACAGCGCTGACGAGCGCCGGCGGGCGCAAGTTCCGGAGAACGGGCGGGGGTGGTGCCGGCTTCCGGCCGTCTCGGCAGCGAGTGTCCGAGCAGGATACGACGCACCCAGGTGATCCGCATGACCTGCCAGGCACCGTGACTGGACCGAACGGGTGAGTGTTGGGTGACCGGGTTGCGGCCTTTCTGTGAAGGTTGAGCTGTGTGTGGCGGAGGGGGTGCTGTGCGTGGCCGGGAGCAGTCTCCCGCCGTCGCTGATACCCTGGTGGCCCGTGGACCGGTGGTCATTACGCCCCGAACCGCAGCGACGGCACCCCCGGAAATCTCCGGGCTCCGTGTCGGCACGCACTCCAGATCGCGACCACGGGAGCCCCCTCTTGGCCATGCAGGCCCGCAACTCAACATCCGCGACGACCAAGCACATCTTCGTCACCGGGGGTGTCGCCTCCTCCCTCGGCAAGGGTCTGACCGCCTCCAGTCTCGGTGCGCTCCTCAAGGCCCGCGGCCTGCGGGTCACGATGCAGAAGCTCGACCCGTACCTGAACGTCGACCCGGGCACGATGAACCCGTTCCAGCACGGTGAGGTGTTCGTCACCAACGACGGCGCCGAGACCGACCTGGACATCGGCCACTACGAGCGTTTCCTCGACGTGGACCTCGACGGTTCCGCCAACGTCACGACGGGCCAGGTCTACTCGACGGTCATCGCCAAGGAGCGGCGCGGCGAGTACCTCGGTGACACGGTGCAGGTCATCCCGCACATCACCAACGAGATCAAGCACCGCATCCGCCGGATGGCCACGGACGACGTCGACGTCGTCATCACCGAGGTCGGCGGCACGGTCGGCGACATCGAGTCGCTGCCGTTCCTGGAGACCGTCCGCCAGGTCCGCCACGAGGTCGGCCGGGACAACGTCTTCGTGGTGCACATCTCGCTGCTGCCCTACATCGGCCCCTCGGGCGAGCTGAAGACCAAGCCCACCCAGCACTCCGTAGCGGCCCTGCGCAACATCGGTATCCAGCCCGACGCGATCGTGCTGCGCGCCGACCGCGACGTACCGACCGCCATCAAGCGCAAGATCTCGCTGATGTGCGATGTCGACGAGGACGCCGTGGTGGCCTGCGTCGACGCCAAGTCGATCTACGACATCCCGAAGGTGCTGCACACCGAGGGGCTGGACGCCTATGTCGTCCGCAAGCTCGACCTGCCGTTCCGCGACGTCGACTGGTCCACCTGGGACGACCTGCTGGACCGCGTCCACAACCCCGACCACGAGGTCACCGTCGCGCTGGTCGGCAAGTACATCGACCTGCCGGACGCCTACCTCTCGGTCACCGAGGCCATCCGGGCCGGCGGTTTCGCCAACCGGGCCCGGGTCAAGGTCAAGTGGGTCACGTCCGACGACTGCCGGACGCAGGCCGCCGCGAAGAAGCAGCTCGGCGACGTCGACGCGATCTGCATCCCGGGCGGCTTCGGCGAGCGCGGGGTCGACGGCAAGGTCGGCGCGATCCAGTACGCCCGCGAGAACCGGGTCCCGCTGCTCGGCCTCTGCCTGGGCCTCCAGTGCATCGTCATCGAAGCGGCGCGGAACGTCGCGGGCATCCCCGACGCCAACTCCACCGAGTTCGACGCGGCCACCGGCCACCCGGTGATCTCCACGATGGAGGAGCAGCTGGCCTACGTCGAGGGCGCAGGCGACCTGGGCGGCACCATGCGGCTCGGCCTCTACCCGGCGAAGCTCGCCGAGGGCTCGCTCGTCCGTGAGGCGTACGAGGACCAGCCGTATGTCGAGGAGCGCCACCGGCACCGCTACGAGGTCAACAACACCTACCGCGCCGAGCTGGAGACGAAGGCCGGTCTGGTCTTCTCGGGCACGTCCCCCGACAACAAGCTCGTCGAGTACGTCGAGTACCCCCGCGAGGTGCACCCCTACCTCGTCGCCACCCAGGCCCACCCGGAGCTGCGCTCCCGGCCCACCCGGCCGCACCCGCTCTTCGCGGGCCTGGTGAAGGCCGCTGTGGCGCGCAAGACGGGCAAGTAGCACGCGGACACGGGCGTTACGGTTGACCGGGGCGGGGTTCTCATGAGCCCCGCCCCGGTTTCCGCATTTGAGAGGACGCTTCCATGGCCATCAGGGACACCGCAGAGGAGTGGCAGGTCACCGCGACCACCACCCCCTTCACCGGGAACAAGACCAGCGTCCGCACCGACGACGTGGTGATGCCCGACGGGACCGTCGTACACCGCGACTACCAGGTCCACCCCGGCTCGGTTGCCGTCCTCGCACTGGACGACGAGGGCAAGGTCATCGTCCTTCGCCAGTACCGCCATCCCGTACGGCAGAAGCTCTGGGAGATCCCGGCGGGGCTGCTCGACATCCCCGGCGAGAACCCGCTGCACGCCGCGCAGCGCGAGCTGTACGAAGAGGCACACGTCAAGGCCGAGGACTGGCGGGTGCTCGCCGATGTGTACCCGACGCCGGGCGGCTGCGACGAAGCCGTACGGATCTTCCTCGCCCGTGAGGTCTCCGAGGCCGAGGGCGCGCGCTTCGAGGTCTCCGAGGAGGAGGCGGACATGGAGCACGCCCGGGTCGAGCCCGCGGAGCTCGTACGGGGCGCGCTCGCCGGAGAGCTGCACAACACCTGCCTGGTCGTCGGGGTC
Organism: Streptomyces sp. NBC_00466; assembly: GCF_041433995.1. NCBI lineage: Bacteria > Bacillati > Actinomycetota > Actinomycetes > Kitasatosporales > Streptomycetaceae > Streptomyces > Streptomyces sp. NBC_00466. The sequence goes on from NZ_CP107896.1 coordinate 5,812,954, forward strand.
CTGGCGCTCACCGCCGCCCTCAACGGCGACGGCCTGGACGCGCTGCGCCCCGCCGACGCCCCCTGGCCGGCCCGGCCCTTCGATGCGTAGAACCCTGGAACCCGTGGAACCCGTGGAACCCGTGGCACCCGATGCCGGGTCGGCATCCTTCGGCTTCTGATCTGATGATCTGTTGACCCGATTGAGGGACATGCCTACTGTGCTCGCCCCGCCCCACCTGGTTCGTCTGGATACGTGAACTACGCTCGGCACCGTCCCGTCCGGGCCCCCGGCGGGCCGGTGCGCAGGCGGACGGAGCGAGCCCGTGACGGATCAGGCGGTGGACGCGGTCGACCGGGTCACGACATCGGACGCCGACCGGACGGCTGGTCACTTCTTCGGCAGACAGCGGGAGTTGAAGGCGCTGCGCGCCGACATCGAGCGGGCAGGTCTGGACACCATGGCCGGCCGCAAGGGCGCCCGCCCCCGGGTGCTGCTCATCGCGGGAAAGCCGGGATCGGGGCGGAGCGCACTCGCCGCCGAACTGGCCGGACAGCTCACCGCCGACTACCCGGACGGGGTACTGAGCGTCCGGCTCACCACACCCGGGGGCGACCGGGTGCCCGACGGGGACACCGCACGCCGGCTGCTCGGCGCGCTCGGCGTCCCGGCCCCCGCGGGCGCCGCCGACGACGATCTCACCGAGCTGGTCCGCGAGGCACTGGCCGGGCGCCGGGTCCTGCTCGTCCTGGACGACGCGGCCGACGCCGGACAGGTCGATCCTTTCCTTCCCGATGTCTCGGACTCACTGGTCGTGGCCGTCTCCACCGGCCCGCTGACCGGTATCCCGGACGTCAGGCCCTGCACACTCGGCGGTCTGGACACCGGGTCCGCCGTCGGACTGCTGGGAGATTTCACGGGCGCTGTCCGCATCACCGTGGACCCGCGGACCGCCGAGGCGCTGTCCGAGGAGTGCGGCGGACAGCCCGCGGCGCTGGTGCTGCTCGGCGGCTGGCTCGCCGCCAGGCCCAAGCTGTCGGTCGCGGACGTCGCCCAGCAGTTCCGGAACCTGCCCGACGAAGCCGACGAGCCCGCGGCCGCCCGCCCGCTGGCCCGTGCCTTCCGCTTCGTCTACGGCTCCCTCCCGCAGCCGGCCGCCCGGATACTGCGGCTGCTCACCCTCGCCCCCGCCGGACTGGCCGACGCGCACACAGCCTCCGCGCTGGCCGGCTGTTCGGTGTCCGCCGCCCGGTCCACCCTGGAGGACTTCGCCGGGCTCGGCCTGTTGCGTGCCTGCCCGGAGGGGCAGTTCGAGGTGCCGGGCTGCCTTGCCCCGCTGCTCCGCGCGCTGATGGAAGCCCAGGACCGGCCCGCCGAGGTGCAGCTGGCCAGGGCGCGGCTGCTGGAGCGGACCGTGCGGCTGCTCCAGTCCTGCCGGGCGGTGACCGACCCGGACGGCTCGCCTTCCCGTAAGAAGCTGGCCGGGCTGCCTCGCACGCTGCGCTTCGCGAACGTTCCCGCCGCCGCCGAGTGGCTCCGGCTGCGGGAGCCCGCGCTGCTCGCGAGCGCACGGCTGGCCGTCGCGGACGGCGAGCTCGACACGCTGGCCAGACGGCTGGTCGCCGCGTTCGTACGGGCCCTGACCGCGCACCGCGGCGCCGAGGCGGCCGCCGCCGAGCTGTACGGGCTCCACCAGCTGGTCCTGGGCGTCGCCGAGCGTCGCGGGCTGCACCGGGAGCAGGCGGCGGCGCTGCTGAACCTCGCCGATCTCGACGCAAGGACCGGCCGCACCCGCGACGCCCTGACCCGCTACCGGGCCGCGCTGGACGCGGGACGCGCGGCGAACGACCCGTACGCGATCGGCCGGGCGACGGAATCCGTCGGCGGCGCCTACCAGGAGCTGGGGGACTGGCAGCGGGCCTGCGACTGGTACGGGCGGGCGCTCTCCCAGCGGCAGGCGCGGGGGGAGCCGGCGGACGAGTCCCGGCTCCACGGACGGCTCGGCACCGTGCACACGTACGCGGGCCACTACACCGAGGCGCTGCGCAGCTGGCGGGCCGCCGTGGCCGGGTACCGCAGGGCGGGGGACCTGCCGGCCCAGGCGCGGGCGCTCAGTGAGGTGGCCCGGGTGCAGGAGTACGCGGGGCGCCCCGACGAGTCGCTCCGCACCTGCACGGAGGCCGTGGAGTGGGCCCGGCGCGCCGATGACGTGCGGCTTCAGGCGGCGCTGCATCTGCGGCTCGCCGACACCCTGGAGCGGCTGGGCGACTCGGCGGCGGCGCAGCTGCACCGCGGTTCGGCTGAGAGATTGCTGGCTGATTAGAGATCTGCCTACGAAATCCGTGGTCGCTCGACTGAAGATTATTGCTTTGAAAGGCTAGACAGCGCGAAGTCCTTCATTAACACTGGTTTTCGTCGCGTCCATCCGGGATGCTTCCAGCTCTGCTGTGCACCGCCGGATATGTGCGTCATCTCCAGAACATCACCCCCCAGATTCAAGGACCGTGATCGACGTGCTGGTCGGCATCCCCCGCGAGGTCAAGAACAACGAGTTCCGGGTGGCCATCACCCCGGCAGGCGTCCACGAGCTGGTGCGCCATGGACATCAGGTCGTCATCGAGCAGAGCGCGGGCGTCGGCTCGGCGATCCCCGACGAGGAGTACGTGGCCGCAGGCGCGCGCATCCTCCCCACCGCCGACGAGGTGTGGGCCGCCGCCGATCTGCTGCTGAAGGTCAAGGAGCCGATCGCCGAGGAGTACCACCGCCTCCGCAAGGACCAGACGCTCTTCACGTACCTGCACCTCGCCGCTTCCCGCGCGTGCACGGACGCCCTGCTGGAGTCCGGCACCACGGCCATCGCGTACGAGACGGTCGAGACCGCGAACCGCCAGCTGCCGCTGCTCGCCCCGATGTCGGAGGTGGCCGGCCGGCTCGCCCCGCAGGTCGGCGCGTACCACCTGATGCGCTCGGCGGGCGGCCGCGGTGTGCTGCCCGGCGGTGTGCCCGGTACGGCGGCGGGCGAGGCGGTCGTCATCGGCGGCGGCGTCTCCGGCTGGAACGCCACCCAGATCGCCATCGGCATGGGCTTCCACGTCACCCTGCTGGACAAGGACATCAACAAGCTCCGCGAGGCGGACCGGATCTTCGGCACCAAGGTGCAGACGATCGCCTCGAACGCCTTCGAGCTGGAGAAGGCCGTCGTCGCCGCCGACCTCGTCATCGGCGCCGTGCTCATCCCCGGTGCCAAGGCGCCGAAGCTCGTCACCAACGCGCTCGTCGCCAAGATGAAGCCCGGAAGTGTACTTGTCGACATTGCGATTGATCAGGGCGGCTGCTTCGAGGACTCGCGTCCGACCACGCACGCCGAGCCGACCTTCCAGGTCCACAACTCGGTGTTCTACTGTGTGGCGAATATGCCGGGCGCAGTGCCGAGTACGTCGACTTATGCCCTCACCAACGCCACGCTCCCGTACATCGTGGAGCTCGCGAACCGGGGCTGGGAGGACGCCCTGCGCCGTGACCCCGCGCTCGCGCTGGGCCTCAACACGCATGACGGGCAGGTCGTTTACCGCTCGGTCGCCGAGGACCTCGGTCTTCCGCACATCGAACTGAGCACCTTGCTCGGCTGACCCGTCAACACGCGTCGTCAATCTCACGCAACCGGCCGGACCTTGCTCGCCGAGGTCCGGCCGGTTGCACGTCTGCCCCCTTTGCGCCCCTCGTTCAACTCGCCGCGAACGTAACCCTTTAGCCGTTTCGTACACCCGTGAAACCCGCCGAGTGATCCCTGTACGCCCTTGACACCGGGGTGTTCCGTTGCCGACACATCGGGCCGGGTCCGGCGGATTGTGTTGCTGAGGACCGGTGACACGCCATAGAGTCGCCCATCGTCGGCATGGTGCCACGCTGACCTATCGATAAAGTTTCCTGGTCACGTCCAAGGAGGTAAGACGACTTGTGAATGAGTCGACATTTACTCCCGGGGGTGGTCGATCAGGAACGCCTGCTCGGGGCCACGGCCCTGCGGGGCACGAGGCTGTCGGCTCCGTCGCTGTCCGTGCCTCCGTGAGCCACCAGACCCACCCGCACATGACGACAGCCCACCAGAGTATGGACGGCCTACACGTGAACGCCAGGGCCGGCGACCGGAGTGGCGATACGACCACCCATCTCGCCGTCTACAACGAGGTACCCGAGGGTCACTTCTACGACCCCGACGCCGAGTACGAGCCCGACCCGGAGTACGCGGCCACGCTCGCCCCGGACGCTGCCCGCCAGCGCCGCGAGCGGATCGGCCCGACCGGACGGCCGCTGCCGTACTTCCCGATCCCAGGACCGCTGACCGATCACGGTCCCGCCAAGATCATCGCGATGTGCAACCAGAAGGGCGGCGTGGGCAAGACCACGTCGACCATCAACCTGGGCGCAGCCCTCGCGGAGTACGGACGGCGGGTGCTGCTGGTCGACTTCGACCCGCAGGGCGCGCTCTCCGTCGGTCTCGGTGTGAACCCGATGGAGCTCGACCTCACCGTCTACAACCTGCTCATGGAGCGGGGCATGGCGGCGGACGACGTCCTGCTCAAGACCGCAGTGCCCAACATGGACCTGCTGCCCAGCAATATCGACCTGTCGGCCGCCGAAGTGCAGCTCGTCAGCGAGGTGGCCCGGGAGTCCACGCTCCAGCGCGCGCTCAAGCCGCTGATGCAGGACTACGACTACATCGTGATCGACTGCCAGCCGTCGCTCGGTCTGCTGACCGTGAACGCGCTGACGGCCGCGCACAAGGTCATCGTGCCGCTGGAGTGCGAGTTCTTCGCGCTGCGCGGGGTGGCCCTGCTGACGGAGACCATCGAGAAGGTCCAGGAGCGGCTCAACCCCGACCTGGAGCTCGACGGGATCCTGGCCACGATGTACGACTCCCGTACGGTGCACAGCCGTGAGGTGCTCGCCCGTGTCGTCGAAGCCTTCGACAATCACGTGTACCACACAGTCATCGGCCGGACCGTGCGCTTCCCGGAGACCACCGTCGCCGGTGAGCCCATCACGACGTACGCCTCCAACTCGGTCGGCGCGGCCGCCTATCGTCAGCTCGCCAGGGAGGTGCTCGCCCGGTGTCACGCCGAGTGAGTCTGCCGGGGGCCGACGAACTGTTCCGTACGACCGGGGGGATGGCGCTCCAGTCGTCGTCCCCGCGGCGGCCGGTCAACGGCGAGGCGCGGATCCCCGGACCCGCGGGCGAGAGCGACCCGGCCGCACCGGCCGCGCCGTCCGCCGAGCGGGCCGAGTCCGCGGCGGGGGAGCACTCCACCGCCGCGGCGGAGACCACCGAGTCCCGCAGCAGGACCGCCGAAGCGGAGGCGGCCGCGGGCCGCAGACCGCAGGAGGCGCGGCCCATGACCGCGCCGGCGGCCCCGGCAGGCCAGCAGCGCCGCCGGGGCGGCGGCAGGGGGGCCAACCGGCGCCCCACCGGGCGTGAGCGGCACGACGAGAAGATCACGGTCTATGTCTCGGCCGAGGAGCTGATGGACCTCGAACACGCGCGTCTGGTGCTGCGCGGCGAACACGGCCTCGCCGTGGACCGCGGGCGCATCGTCCGGGAGGCGGTCGCCGTGGTGCTCGCCGACCTGGAGTCGCGCGGCGACGCCAGCATCCTCGTACGGCGGCTGCGCGGGCGCTGATACGACGGCTGCGCGGGCGCTGAGCGGCTGCGCGCCGGTGGCCTTCCCGCGCCCGTACTTCCGTACCCTGGACCGCAATGCCTGCCGCCGACGATTCAGCCCCGACCCGCCGCCGCGCCCTGGGGCGTGGCCCGGGGGCCCCTTCCGCGGGGCGGGGGATGCCGGAGCCCGGCGGGGCGCCGGCGGAGGACGTCCGGGAGGCGCCCGTACATGCGCCGGATCCTGAGCCCGCGCCCGAGCCCGTTCCCGATCCTGAGCCTGCACCTGCGCCGTCCCCCGTTCTCGACCCCGTACCTGTGCCGGTGTCGGGGGCCGTGCCCGAGCCGGAGCCTGCGCCCGATCCCGGCTCTGTGCCCCTGCCCGATCCCGAACCCGGCCCCGTGCCCCTGTCCGCTCCGGCTTCCGCTCAGGCGGCGGCCGGTGATCCCGACGAGCCGCGCGACGGCCGGTTCACGGTGCGGCTCACCAACTTCGAGGGGCCTTTCGACCTCCTCCTCCAGCTGATCTCCAAACACAAGCTCGACATCACCGAGATCGCTCTGTCCAAGGTCACCGACGAGTTCATGGCGCACATCCGGGCCATGGGCGCGGAGTGGGATCTGGACCAGACCACGGAGTTCCTGGTGGTCGCCGCCACCCTGCTCGACCTGAAAGCGGCGCGGCTGCTGCCCGCGGCCGAGATCGAGGACGAGGCCGACCTCGCGCTGCTCGAAGCGCGGGACCTGCTCTTCGCCCGGCTGCTCCAGTACCGCGCGTACAAGCAGATCGCGGACATCCTCAGCGACCGGTTCGAGGCCGAGGGCAAGCGGTATCCGCGGACCGTGGGCCTGGAGCCGCACCACGCGGCGCTGCTGCCCGAGGTCGTCATCAGCATCGGCGCCGACGGCTTCGCGAAGCTCGCCGTAAAGGCGATGCAGCCGAAGGCCGCACCGCAGATCTACATCGACCACATCCACGCCCCGCTGGTCTCCGTGCAGGAGCAGGCCGAGATCGTGGTGGCCCGGCTGCGCTCGTGCGGCGAGGTGAGTTTCCACACCCTCACCGAGGACGCGGCTGACACCCTCACCGTCGTCGCCCGCTTCCTGGCCCTGCTGGAGCTCTACCGGGAGAAGGCGGTCGCCCTCGACCAGCCGGAGGCGCTCGGTGAACTGCTGGTGCGCTGGACCGGCGGTGACGGCGCGGAGCCCGTGGTGACCGACGAATTCGATCAAGTGGTGGAGGAGACGGCATGAGTGATCTCAAGCCCGAACTCGAAGCGGTCCTGATGGTCGTCGATGAGCCGGCCACCGAAGAACACCTGGCCAAGGTCCTGGACCGGTCCAGACGCGAGATCGCCGACGCGCTGCGGGCGCTGTCCGACGAGTACACCGTGCAGGGCCGGGGATTCGACCTGCGGCTGGTCGCGGGCGGCTGGCGGTTCTACACCCGCCCCGAGTACGCGGCGGCCGTCGAGAGCTTCGTCCTGGACGGACAGCAGGCCCGGCTCACCCAGGCCGCGCTGGAGACCCTCGCGGTGGTCGCCTACCGCCAGCCGGTCAGCAGGTCCCTGGTCTCCGCGGTCCGCGGAGTCAACTGTGACGGGGTCATGCGGACCCTCCTGCAGAGGGGTCTGGTGGAGGAGGCGGGCGCGGAACCCGAAACAGGTGCGATCCTGTACAGGACGACGAACTACTTTCTGGAGCGGATGGGCCTGCGAGGCCTGGACGAGCTCCCGGAGCTCGCGCCCTTCCTTCCGGAGGCGGATGCGATCGAGGCCGAGACACAAGAAGGTGTGCCGTCGTTCGATCCGGATGCACCGTACGGTCCGGACACCGACGCAGACGACAAGACGGAACTTTGATGCGAAGCAACGGCAGGAACAGCGGAACCGGCAGCCGGGACAACCGGGGTGCGGGCGGGAAGCCGCCCCGTCGGACGTCCGGCGGTGCCGGCGGTGCCGGCGGAGGGCGCGGCGACAAGCAGGAGGAGCGTCCGCGCCGGCCCCGCCCCGAGGAGCGGCGTTACGACGTCGGCACTGGTTCCTCCGACGACCAGGGCCGCAAGCCCGCGGGCGGCGGCCGGGGCGGCCCCGCCGGCGGCGGCAAGTCCGGCGGCAAGACCGCGGGCAGCCGGGGTGCGGCCGCGCGCGGCGGCGCCAAGGGCGGCCCGAAGAAGAGCCCGCAGAGCCAGCCCCCGCGCCGCGGCCCGCACGGCCAGCGGGAGCCCTCCAGGCCGCGCGAGCTCGACGCCAAGATCGAGGAGCGCAACCGGGAGCGGCACAACAAGCCGCAGGTGAAGACCCCCAAGACCTTCCCCGGTGCCGAGGAGGAGGGCGAGCGCCTGCAGAAGGTGCTGGCCAGGGCCGGTATGGGCTCGCGCCGCGCCTGCGAGGAGCTGATCGACCAGGCCAGGGTCGAGATCAACGGCGAGATCGTCATGGAGCAGGGCCGCCGGGTCCTGCCGAAGGACGAGATCAAGGTCGACGGCCTGACCGTCGCCACCCAGTCGTACCTCTTCTTCGCGCTGAACAAGCCGGCCGGTGTCGTCTCCTCGATGGAGGACCCGGACGGCCGCCAGAATCTGGGCGACTACGTCAACAACCGCGAGACGCGGCTGTTCCACGTGGGCCGTCTCGACACGGAGACCGAGGGCATCATCCTGCTCACCAACCATGGCGAGCTGGCCCACCGGCTGACCCACCCCCGGTACGGCGTGAAGAAGACCTATCTCGCCGCGATCCAGGGCCCGTTGCCGCGCGACCTCGGCAAGCGGCTGAAGGACGGCATCGAGCTGGAGGACGGCTACGCACGCGCCGACCACTTCCGCGTCGTCGAGAACACCGGCAAGAACTACCTGGTCGAGGTGACCCTCCACGAGGGCCGCAAGCACATCGTCCGCCGGATGCTGGCCGAGGCCGGATTCCCGGTCGAGAAGCTGGTGCGGGTCAGCTTCGGCCCGATCGCGCTGGGCGACCAGAAGTCCGGCTGGCTGCGCCGCCTCACCAACACCGAGGTCGGCATGCTGATGAAGGAAGTCGGCCTGTAACAGCGGCCGCAGACGTACCCGGAACCCGGTCCCCGCTCCGTGCGGGGGCCGGGTTCTCTCTTGTCACGCTCCACCCGGCTGCTTTATGGTCAAGATGACCATAAAGAGGGTGGGCGCGCGGCCGCCCGGTGCACCGGGCCCACGGGGGTGGACCGGAATCCGGGAGGCCGTGCGCCGGCGGTGCCGGAGGGGGCGCACATGGAGGAACACCAGCTCCGCGCCCCGTACGACCCCTATGCCTTCACGCCGTTCGCGGTCGCCGTCGACCTGGCCGTCTTCACGGTCCGGGAGGGCGCGCTGCACGTCCTGCTGATACGGCGCGGTGCGCACCCGTACCTGGGCGCCTGGGCGCTCCCCGGCGGGTTCGTCCTGCCGGACGAGTCGGCCGAGGAGGCCGCCAGGCGCGAACTGGCCGAGGAGACCGGGCTGTCCGGTGAGACCGCCGCCGCGCTCCATCTGGAGCAGCTGCGGACGTACAGCGAGCCCGGCCGCGACCCCAGGATGCGGGTCGTCTCCGTCGCGTACGCCGCGCTCGTACCGGATCTGCCGGAGCCCCGGGGGGGCGGCGACGCGGCTCACGCCCAGTGGATGCCCGCCGGCCCGGAGCGCGCCCTCGCCTTCGACCACGCCCGGATCCTGGCCGACGCCCACCGCCGGATCGGCGCCAGGATCGAGTACAGCTGCCTCGCGACCTCGTTCTGCCCGCCCGAGTTCACCCTCGGCGAGCTCCAGCAGGTGTACGAGACGGTCTGGGGCACCGTGCTCGACCGCCCCAACTTCCGCCGCAAGGTCCTCGCCAGCCCGGGTTTCGTCGAACCGGTGCCAGGGGCCGCGCGTCTGACGGGCGGCCGGGGCAAACCGGCCGCCCTCTACCGGGCGGGCCCCGCCACCGCCCTGCACCCACCTCTGCTGCGCCCGGAAGGACGATCCGAATGAGCCCTGTCAGCCGTACCAGCCGAAGCCCCGTCAGCCGTGCCGGCACCGTCACCGGTCAGGCCGCGACAGGCGCCCTCATCGGGCTCGCCCTCGGGGACGCGCTGGGCTACCCCACCGAGTTCGACGACATTCCGTCGATCCTCGCCAAGTACGGTCCCTGGCGGCAGTTGGAGCTGCCCCGCCGGGCTCTGGTCAGCGACGACACCCAGATGACGCTGGCTCTGGGGCGGGCCCTGCGGACCGTGATGGACCGCGGGCTCCTCGAACCGTCGGCGACGGCGGCGGCGGTCCGGCAGGAGTTCGTCGGCTGGTACCACTCACCTGAGAACAACCGCGCGCCCGGACGCACCTGCCTGACCGCCTGCGGGCTCCTCGACAGCGACCGGCCCTGGCAGCGGGCGAGCCAGCCGCAGTCCAAGGGGTGCGGGGCGAACATGCGGGTCGCGCCGCTCGGCCTCGTACCCGGACTGAGCACCGAACAGCGCGCGGGCGCAGCCCAGTTGCAGTCCGCGCTCACCCATGGCCACCCCACAGCCCTGGCCGCGAGCGACCTGACGGCGCACGCGGTGTTCCTGCTGGCACACGGGGCCGAGCCGACGGGTCTGGTGGGGCAGCTGCGTTCGTACGCCATCGAGAACCGCACGCGCTACCACGAGCGGTGGCTCGGCGACCTCTGGACGTACGCGGGAGCCGCCGGGAGCGCGACCCCCGCCCACTTCATGGCACGCGGCTGGGACGACTGCCTCGCCGTCCTGGACCGGCTCGTCGACGCGCTGCGCGCACCCTCGCCCGAGACGGACCCCTGCCTGGCCACGGGCGACGGCTGGATCGCGGAGGAGGCCCTGGCCACCGCGCTGCTCTGCTTCCTGCTCTTCCCGGACGAACCGCTCCTGGCGCTGCGCAGGGCCGCCTGCACCCAGGGCGACTCGGACTCGATCGCCTGCCTGGCGGGCGCCTTCGCCGGAGCGCGCCTCGGCCCCGGCGCCTGGCCGCGGGAGTGGGCGGAACGGATCGAGTACCACGGCGAGCTGCTGGCGCTCGGGGCGCTCTGGGACGCCTGAGCCGGCAGCCAGGACAGCACAGTGGGGCCGCCGGTGCCCGTCCCCGTCTCGCAGGACGGGCGCGGGGGCCGGATGTCCGTACGGCTGACTACTCTGGACGGAGCCGGTGCGGCAGACGCGCGGCGGACGTTTCACGGGAGCAGGGAGCAGGACGTGGCGGTACGAGCGGTCAGGGGAGCGGTCCAGCTGGAGCGGGACGAGGCCGGACACCTGGAGGACCAGGTCGCCGCCCTCCTCACGGCCATCCTGGAGCGCAACGGCCTCGCCGTCGACGACCTGATCAGCATCTGGTTCACCGCCACCCCCGACCTGCACAGCGCCTTCCCGGCGGCTGCCGCGCGCGGCCTCGGCATCGTGGACGTCCCGCTGATCTGCGCCCAGGAACTGGACATCGCCGGGGCCATGCCGCGCGTCGTGCGGATCCTCGCGCACATCGAGAGCGACCTGCCCAGGTCCGGGATCAACCACGTCTACCTCGGCGCCGCCGGGGCCCTGCGCAAGGACATCGCCCAGTGAGAACCGCCCTCGTCATCGGGACCGGGCTGGTCGGTACCTCCGCGGCCCTCGCACTCGCGGGCCGGGGGATCACGGTCCACCTCGTCGACCGCGACGAGGCCCAGGCCCGTACCGCGGCCGCGCTCGGCGCCGGAACCGACGAACCGCTCGAAGGGCGGGCCGACCTCGCGATCATCGCCGTACCGCCCGCCCATGTGGCGACCACGCTGGCCGACGCGATGCGCCGCGGCGCCGCCCGTGCCTACCTCGACGTGGCCAGCGTGAAGAGCGGGCCGCGCCGCGAGCTGGAGGAGATGGGCTGCGACCTGGCCCCGTACATCGGTACGCATCCGATGGCGGGCAAGGAGCGCTCGGGCCCGCTGGCCGCGACCGCCGACCTCTTCGAGGGGCGGCCCTGGGTGCTCACCCCGACCCGGGACACCGAGACCGAGGTGCTGAACCTGGCCCTGGAGCTGGTCGCGCTCTGCCGGGCGGTGCCCGTGGTGATGGACGCCGAGGCGCACGACCGGGCCGTGGCCCTGGTCTCGCACACCCCGCAGCTGATCTCCTCGATGGTCGCGGCGCGCCTGGAACAGGCCGACGAGACGGTCGTACGGCTCTGCGGCCAGGGCATCAGGGACGTGACCCGGATCGCCGCATCGGACCCCCGGATGTGGGTGGAGATCCTCTCGGCCAACCCCGGTCCTGTGGCGGACGTCCTGACCGGGGTCGCCGAGGACCTGGACGAGACGGTACGGGCACTGCGCGCCCTGCAGTCCGCCGACGACGAGAAGCGGTCCACCGGGGTCGCGGGCATCGAGGACGTGCTGAAGCGGGGCAACGCGGGCCGGGTCCGGGTGCCGGGCAAGCACGGGGCCGCGCCGGCCGCGTACGAGGTCGTGGCGGTCCTCATCAGCGACCAGCCGGGCGAGCTGGCCAGGATCTTCGCGGACGCCGGCCGTGCCGGGGTCAACATCGAGGACGTACGGATCGAGCACGCGACGGGACAGCAGGCCGGCCTGGTGCAGCTGATGGTGGAGCCGAGCGCGGCCCCCGCCCTGGCCGCGGCGCTCCAGGAGCACGGCTGGGCGCTGCGCCAGTAGCGCCGCCCCCGGCACCGCCTCCAGCAGCGCCCGGCGGCCGGGCGCGGCGCCGCCGCCGGACGGCGTAACGGGACGGTCGCCCCAGCCAGTAACCTTGTGCGGGGCGCACCGGCGTCCCGCACATACCGCCCCGTGAAGCAGGAAGGTGTCCGTCACCGTGGAAACCGCCGCCCGGAAGACTCCGGCAGCAGTGATTGTCGCCATCGACGGCCCCTCCGGCACGGGCAAGTCCAGCACGTCGAAGGCCGTCGCCGCCAAGCTCGGGCTGAGCTACCTGGACACGGGCGCCCAGTACCGCGCGATCACCTGGTGGATGATCAGCAACGGGGTCGACGTGCAGGACGCCGCCGCCGTCGCGAACGCCTCGGCCAAGCCCGACATCGTCTCGGGCACCGACCCGGCAGCCCCGACCATCACCGTCGACGGCGCCGACGCCTCGGGGCCCATCCGCACCCAGGAGGTCACCGCCAAGGTCAGCGCGGTGAGCGCGGTCGCCGAGGTGCGGACCCGGATCACGGAGCTCCAGCGGGAGATCGCCGCCGCGGCCGAGGGCGGCATCGTCGTCGAGGGCCGCGACATAGGGACGACCGTCCTCCCGGACGCGGACCTCAAGGTCTTCCTGACCGCTTCCCCCGAGGCGCGGGCCGCCCGCCGCAGCGGCGAGCTCAAGGGCAGCCAGGCCGCAGGCCTCGCCGCCACCAGGGACGCCCTCGTCAAGCGGGACGCGGCCGACTCCAGCCGTAAGACATCGCCCCTCGCCAAGGCGGACGACGCGGTCGAGGTGGACACCACGGAGCTGACCCTTCAGCAGGTCATCGAGTGCGTCGTCACCCTCGTCGAGGAGAAGCGGGCCGCCAGGTGACACCACCCGGGCCACGCGGTGCCGCGGTCGGGCGGGGCATCGGCATCGGGCTGATGTACGGCCTGTGGCGGCCCCGCGTCCTCGGTGCGTGGCGGGTCCCGGCGAGCGGGCCGGTCATCATGGCCGTGAACCACTCGCACAACATCGACGGGCCCATGCTGATGGGAACGGCGCCCCGGCCGGTGCACTTCCTGATCAAGAAGGAGGCGTTCACCGGTCCTCTCGACCCGTTCCTTCGTGGCATCGGGCAGCTGAGAGTGGACCGTGCGACCGCCGACAGGGCAGCGGTCACGGACGCCCTCGGGGTACTCGCCGGCGGGGGTGTGCTCGGGATCTTCCCCGAGGGCACCAGGGGCGAGGGCGACTTCGCCTCGCTGCGCGCGGGACTCGCGTACTTCGCGCTGCGGGCGGGGGCACCGATCGTCCCGGTGGCCGTCCTGGGCAGCACCGGGCGCGGCGGACGCCTCGTGAGGGCGCTGCCACCGCTGCGCACCCGGGTCGACGTCGTGTTCGGCGAGCCCTTCGACGCGGGGGACGGCAGCGGACGGCGTACGCGCAAGGCGCTGGACGAGGCCACCGTACGGATCCAGCAGCGGCTCACCGGCCACCTGGAAAGTGCCAGGCGCCTCACCGGGCGCTGAGCGAGACTTGAGTAGTGGACCGCGCAACCGCGGTCCATCGATGACGCAACAGAGGAACGGACTTCATGAACGACCAGCACGACCACGGAGCACTCGGCGACGCCGAGTACGCGGAGTTCATGGAGCTCGCCGCGGAAGAGGGCTTCGACGTCGAGGACGTCGAAGGCGCTCTTGAGGAGGCCTCGCACGGCCCCCTGCCCGTCCTCGCCGTCGTCGGCCGGCCGAATGTCGGCAAGTCGACCCTGGTGAACCGCATCATCGGCCGCCGCGAGGCAGTCGTCCAGGACAAGCCCGGTGTCACCCGCGACCGCGTCACGTACGAGGCCGAGTGGGCCGGCCGCCGCTTCAAGGTCGTCGACACCGGCGGCTGGGAGCAGGACGTCCTGGGCCTGGACGCCTCGGTCGCCGCGCAGGCCGAGTACGCCATCGAGGCGGCCGACGCCGTGGTCTTCGTGGTCGACTCGACGGTCGGCGCGACCGACACCGACGAGGCCGTCGTCAAGCTGCTGCGCCGGGCGGGCAAGCCCGTGGTGCTCTGCGCCAACAAGGTCGACGGGCAGAGCGGCGAGGCCGACGCCAGCACGCTCTGGTCGCTCGGCCTCGGCGAGCCGCACCCCGTCTCCTCGCTGCACGGCCGCGGCACCGGCGACATGCTGGACGCCGTACTCGAAGCGCTCCCCGAGGCGCCGGCGCAGACCTTCGGCAACACGGTCGGCGGCCCGCGCAGGATCGCGCTCATCGGCCGTCCGAACGTCGGCAAGTCCTCGCTGCTCAACAAGGTCGCGAACGAGGACCGTGTCGTCGTCAACGAGATGGCGGGCACCACCCGCGACCCGGTCGACGAGCTGATCCAGCTCGGCGGCATCGTCTGGAAGTTCATCGACACGGCGGGTATCCGCCGCCGGGTGCACCTCCAGGAGGGCGCGGACTACTACGCGTCGCTGCGTACCGCCGCCGCCGTGGAGAAGGCCGAGGTCGCGGTCGTCCTGATCGACGCCACCGAGTCCATCAGCGTCCAGGACCAGCGCATCGTCACCATGGCCGTCGAGGCGGGCCGGGCGATGGTCATCGCGTTCAACAAGTGGGACAACCTCGACGAGGAGCGGCGCTACTACCTGGAGCGGGAGATCGAGACCGAGCTCGGCCAGGTCGCCTGGGCACCCCGGGTGAACGTCTCCGCGCGCACCGGGCGCCACATGGAGAAGCTGGTCCCGGCGATCGAGACGGCCATCAAGGGCTGGGAGACCCGGGTCCCGACCGGCAGGCTCAACGCCTTCCTCGGCGAGATCGTCGCCGCGCACCCGCACCCGGTCCGCGGTGGAAAGCAGCCGCGCATCCTCTTCGGTACCCAGGCCGGGACGATGCCGCCGCGGTTCGTTCTCTTCGCGTCCGGCTTCCTGGAGGCCGGTTACCGGCGCTTCATCGAGCGCCGGCTGCGTGAGGAGTTCGGCTTCGACGGCACGCCGATCCACATCTCGGTCCGGGTGCGCGAGAAGCGCGGCCGCAAGAAGTAGTCAGCCGCCGGGCCGGTGGCGTTCCGCTGGCCCGGCAGCCGTCACAGGCCTCGGCGCGGGCCCGGCGGCAGCGCGGGCCGCGCCTGCCCGGTGTTGTACTGGCGCTGCCAGGACCCGGGGTTCTCCGGCGGACGCTGCGCGCCGCCGCCCGTGTGCATCCCGCCCCCGTGCATCCCCGTGCCATGCGTACCTGAGCCGTGCATCCCGGTGCCGAAGGCCGTGAAGCCGGTGTGCTCCTCGTTGTTCCGGTCGCCGGGGAGCGTACGGAACGATCTGCGGTACTCGGAGTAGAGCGCGTCGTAGATCGGTGTGGCGGAACGGTTCCTCGTCGGCTCCTGCGACGGGCGCATCGCGGGAATCGGAGTCTGGTACGGCTGGCGGCTCGGCTCGTATGGGTGCACACAGGGGCCAACGACCCCGGGGCTCATCGGATGCGGGTCGGAAGTAACGGAATTTCCCCCGCAAACATGCCGGTAACCCCCGAACCGGAAATGGCTGGGGGTTTACCGGCGTCCGGTCATCCGGGTCTCAGGTACCGGCCAGGGGAAGAGCGGCCGCCACCAGCGCGCCCCGCATCGCCGCCCGCTCCAGAGCGTCACGCAGCAGGTCCTCGCGGCCCTGCTGACCGATCGAGCCCACCGGGGCCGCGAAGACCAGCACCGTGTGCGACTTGTTGGCCGCCGTGCGCCAGCCGTCGGTGACATGGAGCGGCTGGTGCGCCTGCCACCAGGAGACGGGGCTGCCACCGCCCGTACCCGGCTGGAGGATGGCGTGCAGCTGGCCCATGGCGAGCAGTACGGACCAGCCCGGCAGGGCGCTCGGCACCTGCTCCAGATCCGCCACGGGCCGGAACCCCTGCTCGGTGAGGAGCTCCAGGAAGTCGTCGCCCGTGCCGGTGGAGCCGGGCCGGACGACCGGCGCGGTCGGCTCGACGACCAGCGCCGGGCAGAGCTCGCCCTGGATCAGTACGAGACCGCTGGTGATGCCGAGCACGGCCTGCTCAGGACCTGCCGGGACCGGCGGGGCCTGCTGCGCGTCGGCGCCCTCGCCCGTGATGCTCCGTACGGCGCCCTGGAGCTGTGTCTCGGAGACCTTGACGACCTGTGAGGGGATGCAGGTGGCGTGGGCGAAGGCGAGCACGGCGGTCTCGTCGCCGACGAACAGCACCGTGCTGGTGCGCTCCTGCTCGGAGTCCCCGGGGGTACGGCAGGAGGTGCAGTCGTAGCTGCCCGGGGCGTTGTCCCCGGCGAGCAGGAGATCGGCTTCTTCGTCGCCGATCTCGGCACGTACGTCCTGGCTGACGTCGAGCATGCGCGGCACGGGTGGCTCCTCGAACTCGGTTCGTGCGCCGGGCAGTTCCCGGCCAACAAGAGAACAACGGGAGACCGGCTTCCGGGGTCACGCGTAAAGGCGGACGGAAATAGACAGGGGGACAGGGAGACAGGAGGGACAGGGGCGAGGCCCCGGGCGCCGGACCGGAGGGGGCGTCCGGGAGGGGCGCGTGGGCCGCCGACCGGGTGGGACGGCCGCTGTCCGACGCGCGGCACGATCATCATCTGACCTGTTCTGCTTAGCGTGGCCCGATGCCGACCCCTCGCGTGTGGCCCGCCGCCCTGCTGGCCCTGCTGATCGCCCTGGCCCCGTCCGGTGCGCGGGCCACGGTGCCGCGAGTCGCCGCGGCCCCCGCCGGGGCTCCGGGTCCCGGGCCGGCGGCCTGCACCGGTGACCAGCGGCCCTGGGGGTGCATCGCGGAGTGCGAGAGCGGCGGCCACTGGGACGCCAACACCGGCAACTCCTTCTACGGCGGCCTGCAGATCCTCCAGTCGACCTGGGTCGAGTACGGCGGCCTCGCGTACGCCCCACGGGCCGATCTGGCCACCCGCGAGCAGCAGATCACCGTCGCGGAGCGGATCCTCGCCACCCAGGGCTGGGCGGCCTGGCCGGTCTGCTCCAAGCGGTACGGCTTCGACGGGCCCGGGGACCGGGTCCATGTCGTGACGGCAGGCGAGACCCTCAGCTCCATCGCCAGGCGCTACGAGGTCAAGGGCGGCTGGTCCGCGCTCTACCGGACCAACGCCCGCTCCGTCGGGGCACACCCGGACCGGCTCACCGTCGGCACCAGGCTGGCCCTGCCGGCCACGGCCCGGGGCTCCGGCTGAGGGACCCGCGGGCGCCGAGTAGAGTCCCTTCGCACGGCAGTCACGGGGGGATATCCGGGACACCGGGGGCGCCGGGGTGCCGCGGCCCCGGGCACACGGCGGCAACGCGGGGGACACGACGGCGACATGCACATCACTTTCATGCTCCACAACGCCTACGGCATCGGCGGCACGATCCGGACCACCTTCACGCTGGCCGGGACGCTGGCCCAGCAGCACGACGTGGAGATCGTGTCCGTCTTCCGGCACCTCGACCGGCCGACGCTGGGCGCTCCGGACGGCGTACGGATGAGCCATCTCCTCGATATGCGCAAGGGCAGCGCGGACTACGCCGGGGACGATCCGGAGCACGCCGGGCCGGCCACCGTCTTTCCCCGGGGCGACAACCGGTACCGCCAGTACAGCCGGCTCACGGACACCCGGATCGCCGGATATCTGAAGTCCCTGGAGGCCGACGTGATCGTCGGCACGCGTCCGGGGATCAATGTGCAGATCGCCCGCCAGGCACGGCGCGGACCGGTCCGGGTCGGCCAGGAGCACCTCACGCTCGACAGCCACAACGCCCTGCTGCGCCGCGAGATCAGGTACCGCTACGGTCTGCTGGACGCGGTCACCACGGTCTCCGAGGCCGACGCACACGCGTACCGCACCGGGCTGGCCCTCCCCGGCCTGCGGATCGACGCCATCCCCAACAGCGTTCCCGAGCCGCTTCTCCCGGTCTCCGACACCACGGCGAAGTGGGTCGTGGCAGCGGGCCGGCTGACCGAGACCAAGCGGTTCGACCTGCTGATCCGGGCCTTCGGGCAGGTGGTGGAGGTCCGCCCGGACTGGCGGCTGCGGATCTACGGCAGCGGCGACGCCAGCGGCAACGAGAAGAAGGCCCTGCGCGCCCTGATCGATGAACTCGGTCTGTACAACCACGTGTTCCTGATGGGCCCGGCCAACCCGATCGAGTCCGAGTGGGTCAAGGGTTCGGTGGCCGCCGTCACTTCGCGCCTGGAGTCCTTCGGTATGTCGCTCGTCGAGGCGATGCGCTCCGGGCTGCCGGTGGTCTCCACCGACTGCCCGCACGGTCCCCGCGAGATCATCAGCGACGGCGTCGACGGGCGGCTGGTGCCCGTGGGCGACACCAAGGCCATCGCGTCGGCCCTGCTCGAACTGATCGAGGACGACGCCCTGCGGGCCGGGATGGGCAGGGCCGCGCGCGACAGCTCGGCGCGCTTCGACCCGGCGCCGGTCGCGGCACGGCACGAGGCCCTCTTCACCGAACTGGCCGCCGGGCACGGCGGCGGGCCGTCCCGCGGCGCGCTGGGCGAAGGACTGCTGCGCGCCCGCGGCACGGCCGGGAGCAGGGCGTACGGACTGCGGCACCGGATCTCCGGTGCGGTGCGAAGGAGGAGGGCCGCATGACAGGGACCAGCGAGGACCGGCTGCCGTACGCGGTCGACTGCACGGCCGGCGCCGACGGAACCATCGGCTTCGCCGTCGCGGCGGCCGGCCCGACCGGACTGGTACTGAAGCGGCGCAAGTCCGGCGACCGGGTCCGGCTGGCGCTCACGGAGTCCCCGGGCGGACGGCCGTCCGCGGTCCTGGAGGCCGCCGCTGAGCTCGCCGAGGGGCGCTGGGACGTCTTCGCGGAGGGCGGACCGGCCGGCGAGCAGCGTGTCGAACCGGGTCTCAGGGACCTGCGGAAGCTGACCGACCGCACACCGCCTGCGGCGGCCACGACGGTGGTCGCCCGCGTCCCGTACCGCACGGCCGACGGGACGCTCGCGATCCGCAGCTGGTCCCGCTCACCGCACGCGGAAGCCGGTGAGCTCACCGTGCGGGCGGGTGCGCTGACCGTGCGGGGGCAGCTGTACGGGGCGGAGCTCGGTGCGGACGCGGTGGTCGAGGCGAGACTGCGCGGCGCACCGGGACAGGTGCACCGGGAGCCCGCGCGGGCCGGCGGGGACGGAGCGTTCAGCTGCACGCTGCGTTACGAGCCGCTGGCCGCGGGCGACGGCGAAGGGGCCCGGCTCTGGGACCTGTGGCTGCTGCCGGCGGGTGCGGAGGGGGGCGTTCCGGGCGTCCGGATCAGCCGGATCCTCGACGACATCGCCGACCGCAAGTCCGTCTTCGTCTACCCCGGTTCGCCGTGCGGCGACGGCGCGGTGCGGGCTGCCACGGCCACGCCGTACTACACGGTGGACAACGACCTCAGCGTGCGGCTCGACGCGCCGAAGGGCTGAGGGGCACGGATCCCGGTGGTGCGGATTCTGTAGGGAATTCGTGAATCAAACGGGTTCCTGCTATTTTCCTCCCCGCTCTATTCACCGGAAATTCGGCGCCCGTGTGCGGTCCGGTTCCCGCACAATTCGGGGGCGGTAATCAGCCCGCGGATCACCTTGAGTGCAATGAAGATTCGGCATGTACGGAACACCCCTTCGGGTGACGGACCACGGCCGAACAGGTGTGTTGTCGCTGTGACAGAAATGTGACAGCAGCCCGATGCCGGCGTGGTCCTGACACCGGCCCCGCCGGCCTTCCGCCACCCCGGCACGGGGCCTACGGTGGGTGTCATGGCACCCATTCCGACCCCTCCCGTACAGCCCGACGACGCCCCCGACAGCTATGTCGGCCTCGACGAGGAGCTCGCCCGGCAGCTGGCCAGGGAACGCGGCTGGTCCACCGTGAGAGCGCTGCCCACGGGCACGGTCATCACCATGGAGTTCCTGTCGGGCCGGCTCAACTTCGAGGTCGACGGGGGGAAGGTCGTCCGCTGCTGGCCGGGCTGATCCCCGCGTCCGCCGGTGCGGCGGCGCGCCCGTCCGCACGTACGAAGGCCCCGGCCGGGGAGACGATCCCGGGCCGGGGCCTTCGTACTGCGGGGGAGTCCGTGCGTACCGCCTCCGCTGTCAGGTGGAGCCGCCCGGGACCGGCCGTGTCTGGCCGGTGCGCGGGGTGCGGTCGGCGTGCGGGGGACGGCGGCTGCCGGCCGGAGTGACGGGTGTGCGGTCCGAGCGGGGGCCGTGCGCCCGCTGGAGCGAGGTGGGGTGTGTGCTGCTCCTCGGCGCACCGGAGGAGCGTCCCGCGATGCCCACAGGCTCCAGCGGCTGGCTCTCCTCGTCGGAGCCCTCGGCCCGCGGATGGCCGTGCGGGAACAGCGCGGGCTGGACGTCGACCGGTACGGGCGCGGGCGCGGCGGGCCTGCGGCGGGCGGCGCGCAGCTTCTCGCGCACCGCGAAGACCGCGGCCTCGGTGCGGCCGATCAGCGGCTCGAACCAGGGGAGGCCCAGCAGGACCAGCAGCCCGGCGGCCCAGCCGAGCAGCACATCGCTCAGCCAGTGCGTACCGAGGTAGACCGTGGTGGCCCCGACGCCCAGGGCCAGTGCGGCCGAGCCCACCGAGAGCCAGCGCCTGGCCAGCGGGGTGGTGGCCAGATAGGCCAGGATTCCCCAGGTCACGACGGCATTGGCGGTGTGACCCGAGGGAAATATATCGCCGCCGGCGAAGAGCTCGGCCGAGCCGATCTGGGTGGCGTAGTGCGGGCCGAGGCGGCCGAGGCCGAGCTTGACCGCGCCCACTGTGATGTTCAGCAGCAGCAGGGCTGCGCCGAGGGTCAGCAGGGGTCTGAGGGTGTGCTGCCGCCAGGAGCGCCAGCCTAGCCAGGCCGCGACCATCACCGCGGTGGGTCCGCGCTGGCCGAGCACCACGAAGTAGTCGAGGAAGGCATGCAGCTGGGGCCACTGCTGGTACGGCCGGAAGAGCATGACCTTCCAGTCCAGTGCCACGAGCCAGGACGTGGACAGCACTGCGACGACGATGGCCAGGTAGAAGGCCAGCGTCGAGCCGAGCAGGGCGATCCGGGTCCGGCTCATCCGCGGAATCTCTAGCTTCGGCGGTTCCGGCTCCCGGTCCAGGCGGGTAAAGATTCGGTCGATACGCACTCAATCGACGTTACAGCGAGTGAGTGACAAGGCTGGCCGATCCGGTCTCTTTGTGATGACGATGTGATGTGGACTATGTCTCACCCGCTTGTTTATTCCAACGAAATGTCGAATAGCGGTTCGGGGGTCTCGTTATATGCAAGAAGGCCCTTACGCTCGTGTTATCGGCCCTCTGGTAAAGAGTTTTGCGGTATGCGTTCGGTATTTACTTCCGGCTGCCGCTGCCGCGCCGTCGCCCCCGGAAGATCGTTTGAGCGGGTACCGCGCGGGCACGGACCAGTGCCCCGGGAGGTGACATGGGCCACGTGACCTGCGCGAGGTGTCGCGTACTCTGACGGCTCACTCGCCCGTCGAAGCCGGGCCCCGGAGTCGTACGCCCCCCGGGTCCGCCGAGCGCGAGGGACACACTGTTGTGGGAGGTACGCGCATGTCAGGGACGTCCACAGTCGGCAGGCGCCCCCGCGTCGCCGTCGCGGCCGGCGCCAACCGCTGGGTCGTTCTCGTCGTCCTGTGCGTCAGCCTGCTGCTCGTCGCGCTCGACGCGACCGTCCTGCATGTCGCGGTCCCCGCGCTCACCGAGGACCTGCGCCCCGGCGCCGTCCAGCTGCTCTGGATCGTCGACGCCTATCCGCTGGTCTGCGCCGCACTGCTGATCCTCTTCGGCACGCTCGGCGACCGAGTGGGCCGCCGCCGCGTCCTGCTGATCGGATACGGGCTGTTCGGCGCGGCCTCGGCCGTCGCGGCTTTCTCCGCCACCCCCGGGATCCTGATCGGGGCCCGCGCCCTGCTCGGTGTCGGCGGCGCGATGATCATGCCCGCGACGCTGTCCGTCCTCCGGGCCGTTTTCCCCGACCGCCGTGAACGCGCCGTCGCGATCGGGGTCTGGACCGCGGTCGCCGCGGTCGGCGCCGCCATCGGCCCGGTCCTCGGCGGATTCCTCGTGGAGCACTTCTGGTGGGGCTCGGTCTTCCTGATCAACCTCCCGCTGATGGCGGTGCTGCTGCCGCTGGCCCGCTGGGTGCTGCCCGAGTCGCGGGGCGGCACGGACGGTCCCTGGGACGTTGTCGGCGCGCTGATGGCGGCCGTCGGCGTACTCGGCGTCGTCTTCGGCGTGAAGCGCATCGGTGGCGGCGAAGGGGTCATCGGCGTCGAGACGCTCGCGCCGCTCGTCGCGGGCGCCGTGCTGCTGGTGCTCTTCGTCCGGCGGCAGCGGAGCCGGGAGCATCCGCTCATCGACATCCGGATGTTCTCCCGGCCCACCTTCACCACGGCGGTCGGCTGCATCGTCCTGGCCATGCTGGCGCTGGTCGGCCTGGAGCTGATCGCCGTCCAGTACCTGCAACTGGTGCTCGGCCTCAGCCCGCTCGCGACCGGCCTGCGGCTGCTTCCGCTCACCTTCGCCGCCATCACCTCCGGGGCGATGGGCTCTTCCGTGCTGCGCCGCGTCGGACCGCGCCGGATGGTCGGCTCCGGGTTCGTACTGACCGCGGTCGCCGTGCTCTGCCTGGTCGGGATGGGATCCCACGACGATCCGCCGCTGCTGACCGTCGCCTTCGTACTGCTCGGCTTCGGACTGCAGGCCACGCTCTTCGGGGCGTACGAGTCGATGCTCAGCGAGGCGCCCGCCGACCGGGCGGGCGGTGCGGCGGCGATCGGCGAGACCTCGTACCAGCTGGGCGCCGGTATGGGTATAGCGCTGCTCGGCAGTGTCATGAACGCGGCCTACGGACCGTCGCTCCGTTCGGTGTCCGGGGTTCCGGCGCGGGCGAGCCACCAGGCCGCCAACTCGCTGGGGGAGGCGTATCAGGTGGCCGC
The DNA here is from genome assembly GCF_041433995.1 of Streptomyces sp. NBC_00466. Taxonomy (NCBI): domain Bacteria; kingdom Bacillati; phylum Actinomycetota; class Actinomycetes; order Kitasatosporales; family Streptomycetaceae; genus Streptomyces; species Streptomyces sp. NBC_00466. The sequence continues at coordinate 5,836,150 of NZ_CP107896.1, forward strand.
CCGGCTCGGCGGCCCCGCCGGGGCGGCGCTGCGCAGGGCCGCCCGCGACGCCTTCGTCCACGGGCTGCACGTCACCCTCCTGGTCAGCGCCGGACTGCTGCTGCTCGGTGCGGTCGCCGCGCTGCGGCTGCCCCGGGTGATGGAGTGCGCGGCCCTGCCAGGGGAGTGCGAGCGCGCCGACGGGTCACGCGTGCAACAGCCGGAACAGGAGGAAGAGGGCCGCGCGGCCGTCGGGCAGCCGGCGGACGGGCGGGCCCGGGAGGCCCTGCCGAAGGTGCCCGCCCCCGCCCTGGCGCGCCAGGTGTCCGCCGATGCGGCCGGGTCTGGACGACCGGGACGCTGAGCCGTAACGTCAGCGGCATCCCGTAGCTAACACTGCTAGTTTTATCCGTTGTCCGTGCGAGCCGCCGGAGGCACCCCCATGTCCGCACCGTCCAAGCTGCCACCCTTCGACGCCGCCGACCCCATCGGCCTGGACGACCTGCTCGGCGACGAGGATCTCGCGATCCGCGGCACCGTCCGCGCCTGGGCCGCCGACCGGGTCCTGCCGCACATCGCGGAGTGGTACGAGAAGGGGGAGCTGCCCGGCATCCGTGAGCTGGCCCGCGAACTGGGCTCTCTCGGCGCGCTGGGCATGTCGCTCGACGGGTACGGCTGCGCGGGCGCCACCGCCGTCCAGTACGGCCTCGCCTGCCTGGAGCTGGAGGCCGCCGACTCCGGTATCCGCTCGCTGGTCTCCGTACAGGGATCCCTCGCGATGTACGCGATCCACCGCTTCGGCTCCGAAGAGCAGAAGCAGCGGTGGCTGCCCGGCATGGCGGCCGGTGAGGTCATCGGCTGCTTCGGCCTCACCGAGCCCGACCACGGCTCGGACCCGGCCGGAATGCTGACGTACGCGAAGCGGAGCGGCGGCGACTGGGTGCTGACCGGCCGCAAGATGTGGATCACCAATGGCTCGGTGGCGGGCGTCGCCGTGGTCTGGGCGCAGACGGACGAGGGTGTACGCGGTTTCGTCGTCCCCACCGACACCGCCGGGTTCTCGGCCCCCGAGATCAAGCACAAGTGGTCGCTGCGTGCCTCGGTCACCAGCGAGCTCGTCCTCGACGAGGTCCGGCTCCCGGCCGACGCGGTACTGCCGGGGGTCACCGGACTCAAGGGACCGCTGAGCTGTCTGAGCCACGCCAGGTACGGGATCGTCTGGGGCGCGATGGGCGCCGCCCGCGCCAGCTTCGAGGCCGCGCTCGACTACTCCAGGACCCGCGAGCAGTTCGGCAGGCCGATCGGCGGCTTCCAGCTGACCCAGGCCAAGCTGGCCGACATGGCGGTCGAACTGCACAAGGGCATCCTGCTCGCGCACCACCTCGGCCGGCGGATGGACGCCGGCAGGCTCCGGCCCGAACAGGTCAGCCTCGGGAAGCTCAACAACGTGCGCGAGGCGATCGGGATCTGCCGCACCTCGCGGACGATCCTGGGCGCCAACGGGATCTCGCTGGAGTACCCGGTGATGCGGCACGCGACCAACCTGGAGTCGGTGCTGACGTACGAGGGCACCGTCGAGATGCACCAGCTGGTGCTGGGCAAGGCGCTCACCGGTCTCGACGCGTTCCGGTAGATCCGGACCCGCCGGCCGGCCCCGCCCGGTCCCGGTCGCTCCGTGCTCCGGGGGTGGTCCCCGGAGCACTGCCGGGCCCCGTCCCGGCTCAGCTCTGGTTGAAGAAGCCGCCCTCGGTGGACCGGCCCGCGGCCTCTCCGCTCACGATCTTCGTGTCGGACGGGGTCAGCAGGAAGACCCGGTTGGCCACGCGGTCGATCGAGCCGCGCAGCCCGAAGATCAGCCCGGCGGCGAAGTCCACCACGCGCTTGGCGTCGGCGGGCTCCATGGACGTGAGGTTGACGATCACCGGGACCCCGTCCCGGAACATCTCGCCGATGGCACGGGCGTCCCGGAAGCTGTCGGGCGTGATCGTCGCGATCCGCCGGCTCCTCGCCTCCCCCGCTTCGGCGGCGACCCTGACCCTGGGGTCGGTCACCCATGCCTCGGCCGGGGCCGGGGAGTCGGCGCCCTCCGTGTAATCGTCGTCGTAGTAGCGGTCTTCGTTGTCCTCGACGAGCCCCAGCCAGGCACTCGCCTTGCGTACCGATCCCATGGACGCCTCCTTTCGCCGCGGTCCTTCTGCGTTCCGCACCCCTATCGTCGTCCATGATGTGGATCGTTCGCCAAGTGGATAGTCGGCGTGCAGGGCATTCGTGACGTTACTGGTGCAGAAGTTGTGGCGGTTCGTCAGGATTCTTCCTACGTACGACTGCTGACAGAATGAAAATAGGATGTCTCCAGCCGTATGGGTGACGGTGGGGTCGTACGGGTGAGAGAGCCGCTCGCTACGATGCCTGAGGCGCCGTCACGCACCGTCCGGCACCGGTGAACGAGGCTCGGGGGAGCGCTGTGTTCGGAATCGTCAGGCCCTGTACGCACCGCCTCTCCGAGGGCCTGAAAGCGGAGTGGATGGCACATCTCTGCGGGCTCTGTCTGGCGCTGCGCGGCGATCACGGCCAGTTCGCCCGGGTCGCCACCAACTACGACGGCCTGATCGTCTCCGTGCTGACGGAGGCTCAGACGGAGCGCTCCACCGGCCAGCGGCGCACCGCCGGCCCCTGTCCGCTGCGCGGGATGCGCACCGCACCTGTCGCGCGGGGCGAGGGCGCCCGGCTCGCGGCCGCCGTATCCCTGGTGCTGGCATCGGCGAAGATGCGGGACCATGTCGCCGACCGCGACGGGCTCCTGGCGCGCAGGCCGGTCGCCGCCGCGGCCCGCCGCGTCGCCGCCCGCTGGGACCGCGCCGGTGCGCGGACCGGCGCCGATCTCGGGTTCGACACCGCGCTCCTGGTCGACGCCGTCGACCGGCAGAGCGGGATCGAGGCGCTCGCCGGACCCGGCACACCCCTGCTCACCGTCACCGAGCCGACCGAGACCGCCACCGCTGCGGCCTTCGCGCACACCGCCGTACTCGCCGGGCGACCGCGGAACGGGCCGCCGCTCGCCGAGGCCGGCCGGCTCTTCGGGAGACTGGCCCATCTGCTGGACGCCGTGGAGGACAGGGAAGCTGACGCCGCGTCGGGCGCCTGGAACCCGCTGGCCGCGACCGGCACCTCCCTCGAAGAGGCCCGCAGGCTGTGCGACGACGCCCTGCACGGGATACGTCTCGCGCTGCGGGATGCCGAATTCGCGGACGACCGGCTGGCACATGTGCTGCTCGCCCATGAACTCAGGCGCTCGGTGGACCGGGCGTTCGGCGGGAGCTGCGCGCACCAGGCGCCCGGACCGTTCGGCCCGCCGCCGCCGGGATTCGGCCCCGATGCGCCGGAACACGGCGGTCCGGGCGGGCCCGGCGGCCACGACGGGCACGGTCACCAGGGCGGCCCCAAGCGGGGCTTCCTGGCGGGGTGCGCCGTCGCAGCCGGGCTCTGCTGCACCTGCCGGGTCTGCTGCTCATCCGAGTTCGAGGGCCCTTGGTCGGGCCGCAAGCGCGAGGGCTGCTGCAACGACTGCGACTGCGGTGACTGCAGTGGCTGTGACTGCGGTGGGTGCGACTGCAGCGGCTGCGACTGTGACGGCTGTGACTGCTGCTGCCCCTGCGACGGCTGCTGACCTCGGCCGCCAGTGGTGTGGGCGGACAGTAGTGCGGCGCCGTCAGTGGTGTGCGTCGCCAGCAGTGAGGCGCCGTCAGTGGTGTGCGCCGTCAGCGGTGCGGCGCGGCTATCTGATCTCCGGCGGTGAGATCCGCGACTCCTTGATCCCGGACGGGACGGTGCCCCACTTCTTCAGAATGCGCCGGTATGTACCGTCCTTGATCAGCTGGTTCACCGCGGCCCGGAAGGCAGGCGCCAGCGGGGTCCCCTTCTTGAAGGCGAATCCGACATCGAGCCGGTGGAACTCATTGAGGAACTTCAGCCCCGGCTGCTGTTCGACGGCGAAGCGCAGGCCGTTGATCGTCGACATCACCACATCGCTGCGGCCCTGCTGGAGCGAGCCCCAGAGCGCGGCGGAGTCCGCATACGTCTGGACCTGGTAATCCTTCTTACCCGCCGCCGCGCACCGCTTCTTCGCCGCATCGAGTGTCGCCTCGAACGTGGTGCCCGCGCCGGTCGCCACCTTCAGGCCGCACAACTGCGTCAGATCGGTGACCTTGCCCAGACCGCTGTCCTTGCGTACGGCGAAGCCCTGGCCGTCGTTGATGTACGTGACGAAGTCGATCACCTTGCGGCGCTCGTCGGTCACCCCGAAATTGCCCACGCCCAGGTCGAATTTGCCGCTGTCGAGCGCGGGCAGAATCGTCTCGAAACCGGCGGCCTGGCGTTTCAGCCTCAGACCGAGCGTCCTCGCGGCGGCGTCCGCGAAGTCGATGTCCTGGCCCACCATGGTCCTGCCGTCGGGCAGATAACTGGTGCCGGGCGGGGCTCCGCCGACGGCGGTCGCCAGGGTGAGCGTGCCCCCTTTCCGTACGTCGGCGGGGAGCAGCGCGACGGCCGCCCGGTCCGGGCGGACGTCCGACACCACGTCGCGGGTCGGGAGTGCGGCCGACTTCGCCACGGACTTCGAGCCGCCGCCGGTGGCCGCCGGGTCGCCCGATCCGCAGGCCGTCAGGGCCAGGGCGGCCGCGGTGATCAGGGCTGAGGCAGCGCCTCTTCGGGTCTTGCTCATGACGTCGGTTTCTCCAGATGCGCACGGCACGACCGCCGTTCCGGCCCTGGTCCGCGAACCGCGCATGATGGAGTCACGGGTTCACGAAACCACCGGATCGCCGGCGCGACAGGGCAGGAGGGAACGGCGGAGGGGCCCACAGGGACAGGTGGACAGGGGAAAACGCGAGGGGAGTGGTGGGGAAAGCGCTGCGCGGGTGAAGGCGTGAGGGATCAGCGCGATGCCGCGGCGCGGGCGCGGGACGAGATCGCGTGAAAGAGGCCCGGAAAGGGCGCGGAAATGAGACCGGAGACGATACGCGGAGGAAGCACGCGCAGCGGGAGAGCGCGGGGGTCAGCTCAACAGGAGGAGGACCACACTCGACCGAAGTCGATGTGGGAGCGCGTGACCAGCCACTGCTGCGGATGCATGGCCTCAGTGGAACAGGCATCCGTAACCCCGTCAACTGCCGCCGGACGTAACGCCCACAGTGTGGACACCCTTGACAGCGCACCTGAACAGCGCCGTAATCTCGGCAGCGGACCGTGCTGAGGGGCTCGGTCCGCTGCTGCACCGCGTGAAGGCATCACCGTGTTCGATCTCTGTATCCACGGAGCCTTCTCATGTCCGCGTCGTCAGACACCCTTCCCCAGCTCTCCCAGGCACCACCGGCCGACGACGGCCCGGTGCCGCGCATCGTGCCGGTCCGCCGCACCGGCCAGTGGGCGGCGGCCGCCGTCGTGCTGGTGCTGCTCGCCGGCGCCCTCACCTCCGTCGTCCGCAACGACGCCTTCCAATGGGGCGTCGTCGGTGACTACTTCGCCACCACCGCCGTACTGCGCGGTCTCGGCCTGACCCTCTGGCTCACCGCCGCCGTCATGGTGCTCGGCTTCGCGCTCGGCACCCTGGTCGCCGTGGCACGGATGTCCGCCAACCCCGTTCTGCGCGCGGTCGGCTGGGGATACATCTGGCTCTTCCGGTCGACACCGATCCTGGTGCAGCTGCTGTTCTGGTTCAACATCGGAGCGCTCTACCCGCAGATCCTGGGCGTCCGGACCGTCGACCTCCTCGGCCCGGTCACCGTCGCCATCGTCGGACTGACCCTGCACGAGGCGGCGTACGCGGCAGAGGTCGTACGCGGCGGCATCCTCTCCGTCGGACGCGGCCAGACCGAGGCGGCCGAGTCGCTGGGGCTGGGCCGTTGGCGCAGGCTGCGGCGGATCGTACTGCCGCAGGCCATGCGGTCGATCGTGCCGCCCGCGGGGAACATGCTCATCGGCACGCTCAAGGGCACCTCGATCGTCTCCGTCATCGCCGTCCAGGACCTGCTCTACTCCGTGCAGCTCGTCTACCACCGCACGTACCAGGTCGTCCCGCTGCTGCTGGTCGCCACCCTCTGGTACGCGCTCGTCACCTCGGTGCTCAGCGCCGGGCAGCACTACATCGAGCGGTACTACGCGCGCGGTGCCCGGTGAGGGCGTCCGTTGCGGTGGTCGGAGCCGGTCCGCGCGGCACCGGATTCCTGGAGCGGCTCGCCGCCAACGCCCCCTCGCTGTACGGGAACCGGCCGCTCGACATCCATCTGATCGACCCGTACCCGCCGGGCGGCGGACGCATCTGGCGCCAGGACCAGTCCCCGCTGCTGTGGATGAACTCCATGGCGGCCGACGTCACCATGTTCACCGACGCATCCGCGCAGCCCCTGGAAGGCCCGGTACGTCCGGGCCCTGACTTCGCCGAGTGGTCCGGGGCCGACCCACGGTCCTTCCCCACCCGGCAGCAGCAGAGCGGCTATCTGCGCTGGGTGTACGAGGAGGCCGTGGCCGCGCTGCCGCCGGGCTCCGCCGTACGCCGGCACCGGACGCGCGCGGTACGGATCAGCGGCCCCGCCGACGGCCGCCAGCAGGTGTGGCTCGACGGGGAGGCCGAGCCGGTCATCGCCGATCTGGTGGTGCTGACCATCGGCCACCTCGACGCGGACCCCGACGAGGAACAGCGTGAACTGGCCAGGTTCGCCCGGCGGCACGGGCTCGTCCACCTGCCGCCCGCCTTCACCGCGGACACCGACCTGTCGGTGCTCGGCGCAGGTGAGCCGGTCGTCGTCCGCGGCTTCGGCCTCGCCTTCGTCGACCTGATGGTGCTCCTCACCGAGGGGCGCGGCGGCCGGTACGACGCACGGGGGGAGTATCTGCCCTCAGGCCGGGAGCCGGTCCTGTACGTCGGATCGCGGCGCGGAGTGCCGTACCACTCCAAGATCGGCTACGGCTGGACCGGTGAACGCCCGCCGCTGCCGCGGTTCTTCGGCCCCGAGCAGGTGGACGCCCTGCTCGCCGGGCCGGGACCGGTCGACTTCGACCGCGACGTACGGCCGCTCATCGACCGGGAGCTCGGATTCGCCCACTACCACCGGCTCTTCACCGCGCACCCCGGCCGCACCACCGTCGACTGGCCGGTCTTCGAGGAGAAGTACGCCGCCGCCACCGCGCCGGAACTGGCCGCGCTGGCCGAGGACGCCGTCCCGGACCCCGCCGACCGCTTCGACCCCGCGGCGCTCGACCGGCCGCTGGACGGCGTACGCCATGACTCCCTCGACGCGCTCCAGGAGAGCCTGCGCTGCCACATCGAGGCCGGCATCACCCGCCGCCACGACCCGGCGCACAGCCCGGACCTGGCGGTGTTCCTCGGACTGCTCTCGGTCTACGGGCAGTTGACCCGCCTCGGCGACACCGGTGAGGGCGGCGCCCGCTGGCACGGATTCTTCAGCTATCTGGCGTCGGGCCCGCCCGGCCCGCGGCTGCGCCGGCTCCTGGCCCTGTCCCGTGCCGGTGTGGTGCGGTTCCTCGGCGCGGGCATCACCGTCACCGCCGACGAGAGCCGCGGTGTGTTCAGCGCGGGCAGCGCGAGCGTTCCGGGGGAGCGCGTCGAGGCCCGCGCCCTGGTCGAGGCGAGGCTGCCCGCGCCCTCGCCCGCACGCACCCGCAGCGCCCTGCTGAACGGGCTGTACGAGGACGGGGCACGGTCCAGCGCGGCGGGACTGCTCGTCGTGGACCCGGCCGACGGGCGGGTCGTGGAGCGCGGCACGGGGCCGCATCCGCGGCGTTTCGCACTCGGCCCGCACACGACGGCCCGTTCGGCCGGCGCCTTCGCCAGGCCGCACACGAACGCCCCCGCATTCCGGCAGAACGACGCCACCGCGCGCGCCGCCCTCACCTTGCTCAAGGAGTCCGCACGATGACAGCGAGCCCGACGAAGGCCGGCCCGACGAAGGCCGGCCCGGCGAACGCATCGGACCAGGCCCCCGCCATGGTCGAGATCAGGTCCGTGCACAAGAGTTTCGGTCCTCTCGAAGTGCTGCGCGGGATCGATCTGACGGTCCGTACCGGTGAGGTGGCCGTCGTTCTCGGCCCGTCCGGTTCGGGGAAGTCGACCCTGCTGCGGACCATCAACCACCTGGAGAAGGTGGACCGCGGCTGGATCAGCGTGGACGGCGCCCTGGTCGGCTACCGCCGCTCCGGCGACCGCCTCCACGAACTGCCGGAGCGCGAGGTGCTCAAGCAGCGCACCCGGATCGGCTTCGTCTTCCAGAACTTCCATCTCTTCCCGCACCTGACCGTGCTGGAGAACATCACCGAAGCCCCCGTGGCCGCCCTCGGGAGGCCACGGAAGCAGGCCGAGGCGGCCGCGGCGGAGCTGCTGGCCCGTGTCGGACTCGCCGACAAGGCGTCCGCCCACCCGGGCAGGCTCTCCGGCGGACAGCAGCAGCGGGTGGCCATCGCCCGCGCGCTCGCCCTGGAGCCGAGCCTGCTCCTGTTCGACGAGCCCACATCCGCTCTCGACCCCGAGCTCGTCGGTGAAGTCCTCGATGTCATCAAGGACTTGGCCGCACGGGGCACCACGATGATCGTCGTCACCCATGAGATCGGCTTCGCCCGGGAGGCCGCCGACACGGTGGTCTTCATGGACGAGGGGCGGATCGTGGAGCAGGGCCCGCCCGCCGCCGTACTCGACCACCCCGAGCACGAGCGGACCCGCGCCTTCCTCTCCAAGGTCCTGTGAAAGGACTCCTGACCATGCCAGTGTCCCGACCCCTCCACCTCGCCGCCGAGATCGGCGGACGGCCGCAGTACGACGCCGGGTACTACACCGGCCTCGCGCGCCTCGCCGAGCGCGGCACCCTCGACTTCATCACCCTCGACGACTCCTTCGCACGGCCGGGACCCGACGCCCCGGCCGTGCTCGCCCGCGTCGCGCCGGCGACCGGACGGATCGGCCTCGTACCGGCCGTGACCACCACCCACACCGAGCCGTTCCACGTCTCGTCGGCCGTCGCCACCCTGGACTGGGTCAGCCGCGGCCGGGCCGGCTGGCGCGCCGCGGTGTCGGAGACCGCGGCCGAGGCCGCCCTCTTCGGACGGCGTGACGCCGCACCCCGCGCCGACCTCTGGCACGAGGCGGGCGAAGTCGCCGACGTGGCGGCCAGGTTGTGGGACAGCTGGGACGACGACGCGGAGATCCGCGATGTGGCCACCGGCCGCTTCATCGACCGCGACAGGCTGCACTACACCGACTTCACCGGCCGTACGTTCTCCGTCCGGGGACCCGCCATCGTGCCCAGGCCGCCCCAGGGCCACCCCGTCACGGTGGTCGACGGAACCGGTGCGGCGGCCCGCGAGGCGGCCGTCCGGCACGCCGATGTCGTACTCGTACGCGCCGACGACCCGCTCACCGCCCGTACGTTCAGGGAGGAGATCAGGAACCGGGCGGCCGCCCACGGCCGCAGCCCCGACCAGCTGCGCGTCCTGGTCTCGCTCCCGGTCGAACTGCACACCGGCGCCGACGCGGTGGGCCTCGCCCGGCTGATCGCCGACTGGTACGAGCAGGACGCGGCCGACGGCTTCCATCTGCTCCCGGCCGATGTGGAGCGCGACCTCCCGCTGATCGTCGACGGCACGGTCCCGGTGCTCCAGCACCACTGCCTGCTGCGCCGCTTCTATCCGGGCGCGACGCTCCGCGAGCATCTGGGGCTGGCGCGCCCCGCGGGCCGGTACGCACAGAACCCCGCGGGCCGGTACGCACAGAACCCCGCGGGCCGGTACGCACAGAACCCCGGGGGACGGCCGTGACCGCACAGCAGAAGCAGATGCATCTCGCCGCCCACTTCCCGGGCGTCAACAGCACCACCGTATGGACCGATCCCCGCTCGCGGAGCCAGATCGAGTTCTCCTCCTTCGAACATCTCGCCCGGACCGCCGAGCGCGGCAGGTTCGACTTCTTCTTCCTCGCCGAGGGGCTGCGGCTGCGCGAGCACCAGGGGCGCATCCACGATCTGGACGTGGTCGGCAGACCCGAGTCGATCACCCTGCTCAACGCACTGGCAGCCGTCACCGACCGGCTCGGTCTGGCCGCGACCGTGAACGCCACCTTCAACGAGCCGTACGAACTCGCCCGCAGGCTCGCCACCCTCGACCACCTCAGTGGCGGCCGGGCCGCCTGGAACGTGGTCACCTCGTCCGACGCCTTCACCGGCGAGAACTTCCGGCGCGGCGGCTATCTCGACCGGGCCGACCGCTACACCCGCGCCGCCGAGTTCGTCGCGGCGGCGCGTGAACTGTGGGACTCCTGGACCCCCGACGGCAGCCCGCGGCCCTTCGCCCACAAGGGCCCGCACTTCGACATCGCGGGCGAGTTCACCGTCCCGCGCTCCCCGCAGGGCCATCCTGTCGTCATCCAGGCAGGAGACTCGGACGAGGGCCGGGAGTTCGCGGCGTCGTCCGCCGACGTGATCTTCACCCGGCACGGCACGCTCGACGCGGGACGCGCGTTCTACGCCGACACCAAGCGGCGGCTGGCGAAGTACGGCCGTGAGCCGTCGGAGCTGAAGATCATGCCGGGTGTCAGCTACGTCCTGGGCGACACCGCGGCCGACGCGGAGGAACGGGCGGCGGTCATCCGCGAGCAGCAGGTCTCGCCGCAGAACGCGATCCTCGCCCTTGAGCAGATCTGGGGCCGGGACCTCTCCTCGTACGACCCGGACGGGCCGCTGCCCGAGATCGATCCCGATCCCGGTTCTGCTGTCGTGCAGGGGCGTGTCAGGGTGGCCGATCCGGTGGCCGTCGCCGCGAAGTGGCGGGCGCTCTCGCAGGAGAAGGGGCTGTCCATCCGGCAGACGGTGATCGAGACCACCGCGCGCCAGTCCTTCATCGGCACCCCGGACGCGGTGGCCGCCGAACTGCACGCATTCGTCCGGGCGGACGCGGCCGACGGGTTCATCCTCGTCCCGCATCTCACCCCGGGCGGACTCGACGACTTCGTCGGCCGGGTCGTACCGCTGCTCCAGGAGCGCGGGGTGTTCCGCACCGAGTACACCGGCCCGACGCTCCGCTCCCACCTCGGTCTCGCCGAGCCGGTATGGAAGGGTTGATCCCATGACAGAAGGAACGGGCAGTACCGATGGCCCCACGACTGCCGAGGACGCAGGACCGGCCGGCTGGCGGGCGTGGCACGAACAGCGCACGGCGACGGTCTCCGCGCCCTACGGTCCACTGGCCCTGACCGGCACCCACTGGCTCGACGACGCGCCCGACGGACGGATTCCGGGCGTGGCCGGCCACTGGGAGGCGGCCGGCGACGAGGTGGTGCTGACGGCCACCGCCGATGACGGGCTCTCCCTCGACGGGAAGCCGTTCACCGGACGCGCCGCGCTCACCGCCGACCACGCCCCGCCCGCGCAGGCCCGCATCGCCCAGGGCGGCCGGCGTCTGGTCGTGGTGCGCAGGGAAGGGCTGTGGGCGGTCCGGGTCTGGGACCCGGACTCCGCGAACCGGCGGGCGTTCGCCGGGATCGAGGCCACGCCGTACCACCCGGAGTGGGTGCTTCCGGGCCGCTACCGGCCGTACGGCGCGAGCCGCACCGTCCAGGTGCCCAACGCCGACGGCCGCGACCGCGGTCTCGGTCTCTCCGGCGAACTCGCCTTCCACGTGGAGGGCGACGAGCACACCCTCCAGGTCGCGCAGGAGGAGGACGGCTCGCTGTGGGCGGTCTTCGCCGACACCACCAGCGGGACGAGCAGTTACCGGTTCCGCTTCCTGCGGCCGTCCGCACCGGCGGCCGACGGCACGGTGAGTGTGGACTTCAACCGCACGCTGCTGCCGCCCTGCGCCTTCGCCGAGCACTTCATCTGCCCCTTCCCGCCGCCGGGCAACACCCTCCCGGTCGCGGTCACGGCGGGTGAACGCACAGCGCGTACACGCTGATCCGCCGCCTGGGGCCTCTCGCGCCGGCGGTGCCCGGCCGGGAGGCCCTCTTGCGCCCGACGGCCGGGGCACGTTGTACTCCGGGCAGCGCGTTTGTCAGGGACACGGCGGGAGTTCCGCCGTGTCCCGGCCTGCGCCTCATGGGTCCCCCCACCGAAGGACCCGCGGATTCCCCTCCGGAGGAACTGATATGAGGATCAAGCGCACCACCCCCCACAACGGCCCCGCGAGACGCGGCCGGCTGATCGCCGTGGCGTCGGGCCTGCTGGTCGCGGCCGCACTCACGGTCCCGACCGCCCACGCCGAGCAGTCCACGGCGTACAGCCCCCAGCAGCTGACAGCCGCGAGCAACGCCGTGCAGGGCGCTGATGTCGCGGGCACCGCCTGGTACGTCGACAAGGCGACCGGCACCCTTGTCGTCACCGCGGACAGCTCGGTCTCAGCGGCGGAGATCAGCCGGATCAAGCAGCGGAGCGGGGCCAACGCGGGCGCGATCCGCGTCGAGCGCACCTCCGGCACCTTCAGCAAGCTCCTCAAGGGCGGTGACGCCATCTACACCTCGCAGTGGCGCTGCTCCGTCGGCTTCAACGTACGCAGTGGCTCGACCTATTACTTCCTCACCGCGGGGCACTGCACCGAGGGTTCTCCCGCCTGGTACACCAACTCGTCGGACACGACGAGCATCGGCCCGACGGCCGGCACCAGCTTCCCCGGCAACGACTACGGCATCGTCAAGTACACCAACTCCGCCGTGCCGCACGACGGCACCGTCGGCAGCCAGGACATCACCAGCGCGGGCAACCCCACGGTGGGCCAGACCGTGACCAGGACCGGCTCCACCAGCGGTACCCACAGCGGCAAGGTCACCGCGCTGAACGCCACCGTCAACTACGGCGGTGGGGACGTCGTCTCCGGACTCATCCAGACGACGGTCTGCGCCGAGCCCGGTGACAGCGGCGGCCCGCTCTACTCGGGCACCAAGGCCCTGGGTCTCACCTCCGGCGGCAGCGGTGACTGCACATCGGGCGGTACGACCTTCTTCCAGCCCGTCACCGAGGCACTGAGCGCCTACGGGGTCAGCGTCTACTGACGGCCGGGCCCCCTCGGGTGGCTGTCGCCGCCCCCGCCGACACAGCGGCGCAAGAGCCTTCGTCCGGATTCCGGGCGGGGGCTCTTGCGTACTTTTGAGAGGATGTCAGGGGGAGCGGGGAGCTCACAGAAGGCGGGGGCGTATGAAGCGCATCGGAGTGACCGGACACCGCAGTATTCCGCCCGACGCCATCGCCCATGTGCGGGAGGCGCTGCGCACTCTGCTCGGCGGCCACCAGGGGCCCCTGGAGGTCCTCTCCAGCCTGGCCGCGGGCGCCGACCAGCTCTTCGCGTGCATCGCGCTCGAATGCGGCGCCGAGCTGACCGCGGTCATCCCCAGCGGGGACTACGAACTGGGCTTCTGCGACCCGGGCGAGCTGGCCGGCTACCACCGGCTCAGAGGCAGGGCGACCCAGGAGGTCCGGATGGACTTCCCGCACTCCACGGACGAGGCGTACTACGCGGCCGGCGCCTATATCGCCGACAACTGCGACCGTCTGGTGGCCGTCTGGGACGGCCTGCCCGCCCGCGGCCTCGGCGGTACGGGCGACATCGTCAGCTACGCACGGGAAGCGGGCAAGCCGGTGACCGTCATCTGGCGCGAGGGTGTGAAACGTGACTGAAAACGATCGCTGCCTCGAATCCGTACGGCGGTGACTGCGCGACGTCCGGCCGACTGCCGTGCGGCCGGGTCAACTGCCGTAGGTGTCGGGTCAACTGCCGTGCCGGGCAAGCCAGTCGGTGTACTGCGGTGAGACGACCCGCTCGGTCTCGTACACCGCGGCCGACCACTGCTTCTCGGTGAGGGGGCTCTCCATCTCCAGATGCAGCGCCTTGAGCTTCTCCTCCACCAGCGCGTGCGCCGCTATCAGCGGCTGGTGCCGGCGGAATTCGCTCCAGGCCACACCGGAGGCCGCGGCGGCCGACACCACCGCGGCGACCTCGGTGTTCTCGCTCAGCGAGAGGGCGCGCAGCACCCCGAAGGCCAGGGCGACCAGGGTGAGCAGGGCGAAGGCGCTGGACCACAGGAGGGTGGCACCGCGGGAGACTTCCTGCTTGCGCCGGTACCAGTTGCGCTGCTCGATCAGCCGGTCCCGTACGTAGGTCTCCTTGCGGACCTCGAACGACTTGGCCCGCAGCGAACGCATCTGAGGGGTGATCAGGTCGGTGCCCGGTGTCTCCTGGTCCCAGCCCACCGTGCGCAGTTCTTCCAGCTGCTCCCCGACGCGGCCGATGAACAGCTCGTCCACATCGGCCGATCCGGCGTCGAAGGGGGCGCCGTGGACGGCGTAGCGCCAGCACATGGACTTGATGAAGTCGGCTGCCGAGCGGTTGAGTTGCCACTGTGCCTTGGCCTTGCGGCGGGAGGTGCTGAAGGTCAGCAGCAGCACCCCGGCGTAGGCCAGCGTGCTCAGTACGCCGATGGCCTGGAAGCCGCCCCCGAGCTCCGCCCGCCAGGGCAGGGAAGCCGTCGCGGCGCCCACCACCAGGAGCACCAGCTGGGCCCGGGTGGAGCCCACGGCCTCGCCCTGTCTGGCGATGGCGTGGGCGTCGGCCCGGTGGAACAGCTCGGGCAGATCGGCACTCCGGAAGACCAAGCTGCGTTCTGGGCTCTGCCCTGGACCGGGAAACGCCGTCACATGAACCCCCGTCTGCGACTTCTGTCTTCACTCTTTAGGTGGAATGGCGTGTTCCGGAATTCTGGAGCACACTCTGTGCGACGTTCTTCCTGGCGTCCGGTCGCGCTCAGTTGCCTTCGGTCTGGTTGAGGGTAAAGTCGACCCGCCGACACTGCAACGGTGCAAGTATCGGCATTCCTGCCCATGTCCAGAAAACATCCCTCAAGGCGGCCTCACATGTCCGTAACTTCAGCCTCTCCCGCCGCTGTCAAGAAGCCGCGTGTCCCCCTGGCCGAGATCGATGTTCGCGGTACCGAGGCTGTCAAGCAGCTCGGCCGGGTTCTCTCCGCTTCGACCGGTCGCCCGATGAGGGCATCGACCTTCAATTCGGCGCTCTAGACTGGTGGAATGACAGGACCCCTGGTCCCATTCCGCGAGATCGTCCTCAAGGTCCACAGCAGATGCGATCTTGCCTGTGACCACTGCTATGTCTACGAACATGCCGACCAGAGCTGGCGCACCCGGCCCAAGACCATCTCTGACGAGGCGATCCACTGGACAGCTCTGCGACTGGCGGAGCACGCCAGAACCCATGACCTGCCCTCCGTGTCAGTGATCCTGCACGGAGGGGAGCCACTGCTGGCAGGTCCCGCACGACTGCGCCGCGTCTGCGAGGAGCTCACCGGGGCCCTGGAAGGGACCGCCGAGCTCGACCTCCGGATCCACACCAACGGCCTCCAGCTCAGCCCCCGGTACCTCGACCTGTTCGACGAGTTCCACGTCCGGGTCGGTATCTCCCTCGACGGGGACCGTGCGTCCAACGACCGGCACCGCCGCTTCGCCGACGGCCGCACCAGCCATCCGCTCGTCCTCAGGGCCGTCGAACTGCTCCGCCAGGACCGGTACGCCCATCTCGACCTCGGTCTGCTCTGCACCATCGACGTGCTGAACGACCCGGTCGCCGTCTACGACGCGCTGACCGAGCTGGGCCCGCCGCGCATCGACTTCCTGCTGCCGCACGCGACCTGGGACGACCCCCCGCACCGGCCCGCCGGATCGCCGACCGCCTACGCCGACTGGATCCTGACGGCCTTCGACCGCTGGGACGCACAGGGGCGGCAGCTCCCGGTGCGGCTCTTCGAGTCGGTCATCTCCACGCTGGGCGGCGGTCCCAGCCTCACCGAGTCGCTGGGTCTGGCCCCCACCGACCTGGTCGTCGTGGAGACCGACGGCACGCTGGAGCAGGTCGACTCCCTCAAGAGCGCCTACGAGGGCGCCGCGTTCACCGGGTTCGACGTCTTCAGCCACGCCTTCGACGAGGTCGCCGCCCACCCCGGGGTCCGCGCCCGCCAGCTCGGCCTGGCCGGGGTCGGCGAGAAGTGCCGGGAGTGCCCCGTCGTACGGTCCTGCGGAGGCGGTCTCTACACCCACCGCTACCGCGCGGGCTCCTTCGACCAGGAGAGCGTCTACTGCGCCGACCTGGAGGCGCTGGTCCGCGGCATCGAGACCCGCACCGCGGCGGCCGCCACCTCGCCCGCGCTCACCGATCCGCGGGAGCTGGACGCCGGACAGCAGGAGCTGACCCGCACTCTGCTCGCCGCGCTGCACACGGAGCTGGCGGGCCGCGGCGGCGAGGAGTGGGCGCGGGCCTGGGAGCTGGCGGGCGAGGTCGAGCAGCGGTCCGACGGGCTCGACACCGTGCTCGCCCACCCCTATGCCCGCAGCTGGCTGCTCAGCTCCCTGGACGCCCTGCGCCAGGGCCGGACCGGCGCCCCCGGCAGGCTGGCCGCCCATGTCGCGGCGGGGGCCCTGCGCGGCGGGCTCGACCTGCCCGTCACCGTGGCGTACACGGGCGGTCTGCTGCACCTGCCGACCTACGGGGCCTTACGTCTCACCGGGTCCGCCGCGAGCGGCAGCGCCGAGGTCCGCCGCGCCGAGAAGGGCTTCCTGGTCAGAAGCGCGGGCGCCGAACTGCGCGTGCCGCGCCCGGACGAGGCCACCGCCGACTGGCAGCCACTGCGCAGGACCGACTGCGACGGGGCCCCCGATCTCGCGCTGGACGACCTCGACCCGTACCGCGACTGCTTCGGTACGCCCGTCGCGGAGCGCCTCACCCTGGCCGGCGCCGCCGACTGGAGCCGGCGCTTCGCGCACACCTGGTCGGCGCTGCGCGCCGCCGTCCCCGCGCACGCCGAGGACGCCGCCGCCCGGCTCACCACGGTGACCCCGCTGACCGCAGGCGAGCCGGCCGTCGGCCGGCACGGACACGGAGCCATCGGTGTCTCGCCGGCCGGTCTCACCCCCGAGGGCCTGCTGCGCGCCCTGCGCCGGGCGAAGCTGCGCGCGCTCCTCGATGTCACCGATCTCTACGCCCAGGACGGCTCCTGGCCGCACCGGGTGCCCTGGCGGCAGGAACCGGTGCCGGTCTCGGAGGTACTGGCCGGCGCCTACGAGGGCGTGGCGCTCGCCGCGTACCCGGGAGAGAACCGTGCGCGCACCCTGGCGCACACCCGGCAGGCGCTGGAAGCTCTGGAGGGCGCGGCCGAACTGACCATCAGCGGCAGGAGCCTGGTCGCCGCCCTGTGGGACGAGTGGGAGGAGACAGCGCGTGGCCGATGAAGCCGGGCCGGCCGCCGAGCTGAGGGCGCTCGGAGTCATGGAGGGGATGACACTGCTGGTGCACTCCGCGCTCGGCGGCACCGGGCTGGACGCGCGGACGCTGCGGGACGCGCTCCTCGGCGTACTGGGCGAGGACGGGACGCTGGTGGTCCCGGCCTTCACCCCGGAGAACTCCACGACATCGGCGGCCCATCTGCGGCAGACCGCCGGACTCACCGAGGACGCCAGGGCCCGCTTCCTCGCCTCGATGCCCGCCTTCGATCCCGCCCGTACGCCGTGTCCCGGCATGGGCCGGCTGGCTGAATGTGTCCGGCTCTCCCCGGGCGCGGTACGCAGCAGCCATCCCCAGACCTCGTTCGCCGCGCTGGGCGCGCGCGCCGAAGAGCTGGTAAAGGACCATCCCGCCGACTGCCACCTCGGTGAGGAGTCCCCGCTGGGCAGGCTCGCCGCCGCCGGCGCGGAGGAATTGATGATCAATGTGGGATTCGGTGTGTGCACCTCGTTCCATCTCGCTGAATACCGGATTCCGGATAGCCCGACGCAGCTGTACCGCTGCGTGGTCGGTACGGGCGGGCGGCGTGAGTGGTTCGAATACCGGGACATCGAACTCGACGACAGCGATTTCGAACTGATCGGTGCGGATTTCCCCCGCGAGAGCCTGCGAGAGGGGAAGCTGGGGAACGCGGCCGCCATGGCGTTCCCGATCAAGGAAGCTGTGGCGCATGCGATGAACTGGATGACCGAAAAACGACGTTGATTGACCGAACGTCGACGGGGTGGGGACTCTTCGCTCCGGAATGATGTCTTCATGGACGACGGGGGGCCGAGTTGGCAGCATCGGAACAGCCGAGAGCGGCGAACCACAGGCCGTATTTTTTTCTCAGCTATGCGCACACTCCGAAACACGGAGCCGTAGGGCCCGACCCGGACATGTGGGTCGAGCGGCTCTTCCGTGACCTCTGCGCCCATGTGATGGCCATGACCAACCTGCCCGCGGGAGCGCCCGCGGGCTTCATAGACCGGGAGCTGCGCTCGGGGGAGGGCTGGTCGGAGCGGCTCGGCGAAGTCCTCGCCACCTGCCGGGTCTTCGTACCGCTCTTCTCGCCCCGCTATTTCGGCAGCGAGATGTGCGGCAAGGAGTGGTACGCCTTCGCCCAGCGCGCCATTCAGGAACAGGTCCGCAACAACCGCACGGCCGACGCGATAGTCCCCGCCCTCTGGGTCCCCGTGCCGCCGCACCAACTGCCGGGCCCGGCAGCCCGGTTGCAGTTCAACCACCGCGCCTTCGGCGAGCGCTATGTGACCGACGGGCTCTACGGACTCGTCAAACTGCGGATATTCGCCGAGGAGTACGAGCGGGCCGTCTACGAACTGGCCAAACGCATTGTGAGCGTCGCCGACGCATCGGACATCGGCCCCTGCCGCCCCGTCGACTACCGGGCCATACCCAGCGCCTTCGGCCCGCCCAGCGCGGGCCCGCGCCCGATGAAACTGACCGTCGCCGCACCCACCCGCCACGACCTTCCCGACGGCCGGCATTCCGAGTACTACGGAGACACCCCGCTGGACTGGAATCCGTACCACCCCGTCTCCGCGCAGCCGCTGTCCCGGCTCGCCGAGGACCTGGTCCGCTCGCTCAACTACCAGGCCACCGTCACCTCGTTCGACGAGGAAGTACTCCATCTCGACGGGAAGCAGCCTCCGTCACGCCCCGAGGTCCTGCTCGTCGACCGCTGGGCCCTGCACGACGACGAGCGGCGCCAGCGGCTCTCCGCCTTCGACTCCGAGCACCGCCCCTGGGTGAGTGTGGTGGTCCCCTGGAACCGCGACGACCACCAGAGCAGAGCCTCCGAGGCCGAACTCACCGGCCGTCTGGAGGACACCATGCCGTCCAAGATGCGGGAGGGGCGCGCCGCGTCGAGAGCCGCGGCCAAGGGCGTCCCCAGCATGGAGGCCTTCGGCCAGATCCTGCCCCAGGTGGTGGAGGCCGCCGCCCAGCAGTATCTGAAGCACGCAGCCGTCTACCCGCCGGGCGGCGGCGGCCACCACGAACGGCCCCGGCTCATCGGCCCGATGGCGACCGAACAGGCCGCCACCCGCTACATACCGGCTACTCAGGATCTCGCGCTCGATGCGGAGGACACGGATGACGGCAGGTCGTGACGGACGCATCGTCACCTTCTACTCGTACAAGGGAGGTACCGGCCGGACCATGGCCCTGGCCAACACCGCCTGGATCCTGGCCGCCAACGGCAAACGCGTCCTCGCGGTCGACTGGGACCTGGAGGCGCCGGGCCTCTACCGCTTCTTCCACCCCTTCCTCGACCCGTCCACGCTCGGCGCCACCACCGGGATCATCGACCTGATCACCGAGTACGCCTGGGCGGCCACCAGCCCCGTCCCGCGCCCCGACGACTGGCACCGGGACTACGCCCGTATCCAGCAGCACGCCGTCTCGCTGACACCGGAGACGCTGGGCTGGGAGTTCCCCGACGGCGGCACACTCGACTTCGTGTCGGCCGGCCGGCAGAACCGCGAGTACTCCGCCACCGTCTCCACCTTCGACTGGGACAACTTCTACGACCGGCTCGGCGGCGGCCACTTCTTCGACGCGCTGCGCGACGACATGAAGGCCAACTACGACTACGTCCTCATCGACAGCAGGACCGGCCTCAGCGACATCGCCGACATCTGCACCGTCCATCTGCCCGACGCCCTCGTCGACTGCTTCACCCTCAGCGACCAGTCCATCGACGGCGCCGCCGCCGTGGCCCGCCAGATCGACAAGCACGACGGCGGCCGGGGCATCCAGATCCTGCCCGTCCCGATGCGGATCGACGAGGGCGAGAAGGAGAAGGCGGACGCCGGACGGGCCCTGGCCAGGCTCCGGTTCGACGGGCTGCCGCGCGGGCTCACGGGCGAGGAGCTCACCGCGTACTGGGGAGCGGTCGAGATCCCGTACCGCCCCTACTACGCCTACGAGGAGACCCTGGCCACCTTCGGCGACGAGGCCGGGCTCACCAACTCGCTGCTCTCCGCCTTCGAACGGCTCGCCTCCGTGGTCACCGACCGGCAGATCACCTCGATGCCGCAGATCCCCGAAGAGGTCAGGCTGCGCATCAGGGACGCCTTCACCCGGCGCCGCCCCGCGCTCCCCGCCGATCTGCTGCTCAGCTATGTGGCGGAGAACCGGATGTGGGCCGACTGGATCGAGTCGGTGCTCACCCGCGCCGGATTCCGGGTGGTGCCGCGCGACGTGTCCGCCGAGGCGCCGCCGTCCGACGCGGAGACCGCGGCGGCCGACGGCGCGGCCCGTACCGTCGTCGTCCTCTCCAGCGCCTATCTCAAGTCGGCCCGCGCGGTGGAGGTCTGGCAGCGTTCGGCTGCCGAGGACCCCTCCGGGACCCGCAGGCATCTGCTGCCGCTGCGCGTCGGTGACGTACGGCTGACCACGCCGTACATCGACCGCAACCCGGTCGACCTGTTCCGTCTTGACGAGGTGCACGCCACCGCGGCGCTGCTGCGGTCGGTCGACCGGCCGGGCGGCCAGGCCGTCGACGGGGTGGCGCCGGGGCCGCGGTTCCCCGGCACCGTTCCGAAGATCTGGAACGCACCGGCCCGCAACTCCGGCTTCACCGGGCGTTCCCTGGTGCTGGAGCGGATGCGCGACCAGCTCGGCGGCGGGATGGCCGTGGTCCTGCCGCAGCCCCAGACGCTGTACGGCCTCGGCGGCGTCGGCAAGACCCAGGTGGCCCTGGAGTACGTGCACCGCTTCATGGCCGACTACGACCTGGTCTGGTGGATCTCCGCCGAACAGACCGACGACGTGATCGCCGGCCTCGCCGAACTCGCCGTCCGCCTCGGCACCCAGGGCGCCGACGACATGGCGTCCGCCTCGCAGGAGGCCATCGACCTGCTGCGCCGCGGGGTGCCCACCTCGCGCTGGCTGCTGGTCTTCGACAACGCGGACGACCCCGAGCAGCTGAAGCGCTTCTTCCCGCCGGGCGGCCCCGGCCATGTGCTGGTGACCTCGCGGAACCAGACCTGGTCGCAGTACGGGGACGCGCTGCCCGTCGACGTCTTCATGCGGGAGGAGTCCGTCGAGCACATCCAGCGCAGGGCGCCGGGGCTCTCCGCCGACGACGCGGCCCGGGTCGCCGAGGCGGTGGGCGACCTGCCGCTCGCCGTCGAGCAGGCGGCCGCCTGGATCGCCGAGACCGCCACCCCCGTCGACACCTATCTGGAACAGCTGGCCCAGGAGGCCGAGAGCGTCCTCGCCCTCAACCAGCCCGCCGGATACCCCGAACCGGTGGCCGCCACCTGGAACGTGTCCATCGCCCGCCTCAAGGAGCGCTCGCCCGCCGCGGTCCGGCTGCTCCAGCTCTGCGCGTTCTTCGCACCCGAACCGATCTCGGCGAAGCTCCTCTACAGCCGGGAGATGATCGACGCGCTCAAGCCGTACGACGCGACGCTCCAGGAGAAGCTGGTGCTCGGCCGGGTCATCCGGGAGATCGGCCGCTTCGCGCTCGCCAAGGTGGACCCGGTGGGCGGCTCCATCCAGGTGCACCGCCTGGTGCAGGCCGTGATCAAGGCACAGCTCAGCCACGCGGAGCGGGACGACGCACGGCACGCCGTCCACATGATCCTCGCGGGCGCCAGGCCCGACGGTGACGAGCCCATAGACAACCCCGGCACCTGGCCCGACTTCGCCCCCATCTGGCCGCACCTGGGCCCGTCGGAAGCCAGGCTCTGCAAGGAGCCGGAGACCCGCCGGCTGATGATCGACCGGGTGCGCTACCTGTGGAAACGCGGCGACTTCGTCACGGCGGCCGCGCTCGCGGGCGAGCTGCGCGAGGTATGGCGCGAACGCCTCGGCAACAACGACCTCCAGTACCTCTACCTCCGCTTCCACCTCTCCAACATCCTCCGCTCACGCGGCCGTTACGTGGAGGCCATGGAGCTGGACGAGGAGACCCTGCGGCGCCAGCGCGAGCAGCTCCCGGAGCTCGGCCCCTCGCATCCGCACACCTTCATGACCACCAGCGCCCTGGCCATGGACCTCGGGGCGGTCGGTGAGTACAGCAGGGCCATGACACTGGCGATCGAGGCGTACGAGGGGTTCAAGGAGATCTTCGACGAGTCGCATCCGAGGACCCTGGCCGCGGCCAACAACCTGGCGCTGAACCTGCGGATCGCCGGCCAGTACGCCCGCGCGCGCGAGATGGACCAGGACGTCTACGACCGGCGCACCGAAGTGCTCGGCCCGGAGCATCCGTACACCCTCTCGTCCGCGCAGAACCTCGCCCGCGACCTGCGCGAGGTCGGCCGGTACGAGGACTCCGTCGTGCTGCTCTCGCGGACGTACCAGATCTTCAAGGAGCAGCTGGGCCGGGCCTTCCCCGGTACGCTCGCGGCGGCCAAGAGCCTGGCCGTCTCGCTGCGCAGGGCCGGCCGCCCGGAGGACGCCAGGCGGCTGACCTCGGCCACCCGGGACCGGTACCGCATCAAGTACACGGTGGCGAACCCGGACTGGCTGGCCTGCGACCTCAACTTCGCGGCCGACCTGTTCGCCGCCGGGGACGCGGTGGGGGCGCGGGACACCGCGCAGGCGGTGGTCGACCAGTACATGAAGATGCCGGGGGAGCGGCATCCGTACACCCTCACCGCCATGAACAACCTCGGTATCTACCAGGGGGCCTGCGGGGCGCTGGACACCGCCGAGTCGGTGCTCGCCAGCACGATCAGGGCGATGAGCGACGTACTGAACCCCCGTCATCCGCATGTGCTGTTCGCGACCGTCAACCTCGCCAATGTCACGGCCGAGCTGGGCGATCTCCCCAAGGCCCTGGAGATCGAGCGCCGGGTGGTCGCGGCGCTGCGCGAGGTCGTCGGCGCCCATCATCCGGAGACCCTGGCCTGTGCGTCCAACATGTCGGTGACGCTGGACGCACTCGGGCGCAAGGAGGAGGCGCAGCTGCTGAGGGCGGAGACCGTCACCGAACTGCAGCGGCAGCTCGGTGACGACCACGACTACGTCGGGATCGCGGGCGACGCGCGGCGGTTCAGCCGGGACCTGGAGCCGCTCGTGGTGTGACGGTCCGGAAAGCGCCGCGCGCCCGGGTCCTCACTCGTCCAGCAGCCAGTTGAGGATGCGGGGGAGCGCGTGCAGCGCGTCGAAGTGCGCGGCGGCCGGTTCGAGTACGGCCGTCGCGCCCGGGATGCGCCGGGCCAGCCAGCGCGAGTGGCCGACGGGCGAGAAGACGTCCTTCACCCCGTGCCACAGCATGATCGGGCTGCGGATGTCGGCGGGGTCGAAGCCCCAGGGGCGGGAGAACGCCAGCGCGTCGTCGATCCAGCCGTACGGTGAAGTGCGCAGCGCCTCCTGGTAGTTGCGCAGCAGCATGGCCCGTACGCCCGCGTCGTTGACGACTCTGCGGTCGGAGTCGGTGAGGTCGCTGAACAGCTGGTCGAGCAGGCGGACGGGGTTCTTCCTGATCTCCGCCGAGCGCGGGATGAGCCGGGCCGCCAGCCCGTCGGGGTCGTCGGACGCGGTGGTGTACTCCCGGACGTTGGACGCGGCCATGCCATCGAACCAGTCGAGTCCGACGGCGTCCCGCGGGGCGAGCGTCACCAGGGCGGCCGCTCTGGTGACCCGGCCGGGGAGCAGGGCCGCGCAGGCCAGCGCGTGGGGTGCGCCGCCCGACCGGCCCGCGACGGCGAACTTCTCGATTCCCAGCGCGTCCGCGATCGCCCCGACGTCCTGGGCGACATCGGCGACGCTGCGTCCCGGCAGCCGGTCACTGCCCCCGTAGCCGGGGCGGTCGAAGGCGATGAGCTGCATTCTGCGCTGGTAGAGCACCATGCCGCGCGGGGCGGGCCCGAGTCTGCTGCCCGGGGTGCCGTGCAGCAGGAACACCGGCCTGCCGCGCGGATCGCCGAGGCGTTCCACTGTGAGATGACGTCCGTCCGGCGCGCGAACCCGCCCGCGCAGCCCCGGTCCCTCTGTGCCGTATGCATGCATCGTGTGCACTGGCATCCCCCTTCGTTCCGATGATTACCCATCAGCGCGCCTTCTGGGGTGGTGAGTTGCTGGGAAAGTGCGGATACGGCCGAGGGCGTGCCCGCAATCCGCCCGCAATCCGGTCGCAATGCGGTCGCAATGCGGTCCTCCGGCGGTGGATAGCGGACGGCGGCCGTCGGGCAACGGCTCTGATTTGTCGTCCGAAGCGGCATATCTCCGCTTGCGTCCCTCCGGGAGGTGCCCCATTCGTGAACGGAGTGCGGGTGCCTTGTTGGTGTCGTGTGCCCGTCCATGAGTCGACCTTGTGTGCGAGCTGTGACTGTCGGAATAGTGGGCGGCTCCATCCTCCGCTTCCGGTCACCCCACATGGCCGGAAGCGGCCCCCACAGGAGGTCGAAGTTGAAGCACCGACGCATACCCAAGCGCCGAGTGATAGCGGCGGCGACCGGCGCCGCCGCGCTGGTCGCCGCAGGCGTCACCTTCCAGACGGCCAACGCCAGTGAGGCAGCACCGGCCTCCCCGTTGAAGACGCTGTCCGTGACCGCGGCCGGGGACCTGGCATCGACGCTGACCCACACACTGGGCGCCGGCGCGGCCGGCTCGTACTACGACGCCAAGAGCAAGCACCTGGTGGTGAACGTCGTCGACGAGGCGGCGGCCCAGGGTGTGCGCAAGGCGGGCGGCCGGGCGAGAGTCGTCCAGAACTCGATGGCCGCGCTGACCGGTGCGCGCAAGACCCTGGCCGACAAGGCTTCGCTGCCGGGTACCTCGTGGGCGGTGGACCCGGTCAGTAACAAGATCGTCGTCACCGCCGACCGCACCGTCTCCGGTGCGAAGCTCTCGAAGCTGGACAGTGTCGTCAAGGGCCTCGGCTCCAAGGCCGAACTCAAGCGCAGCGCCGGGGAGTTCAAGCCCCTCATCGCGGGCGGCGACGCCATCTGGGGCTCCAGCGCCCGCTGCTCGCTCGGCTTCAACGTGGTCAAGGACGGCCAGCCGTACTTCATCACCGCCGGGCACTGCACCCAGGCCGTCAGCAGCTGGTCGGACTCGCAGGGCGGCTCCGAGATCGGCACCAACGCGGCCTCCGACTTCCCGGGCCACGACTACGGCCTGGTGAAGTACACGGCGGACACCCCGCACCCGAGTGAGGTCGACCTCTACAACGGCAAGACGCAGCCGATCACCAAGGCGGCCGACGCGACGGTCGGCATGGCGGTCCAGCGCAGCGGTTCCACCACGCAGGTGCACGGCGGCACGGTGAAGGGGCTCAACGCCACCGTCAACTACGGCAACGGCGATGTCGTCAACGGTCTCATCCAGACCGATGTCTGCGCCGAGCCCGGCGACAGCGGCGGCGCGCTCTTCTCGGGCGACAGCGCGATCGGTCTGACCTCGGGCGGCAGCGGTGACTGCTCCGCCGGCGGTGAGACGTTCTTCCAGCCGGTGCCCGCGGCGCTGGCTGCCTTCGGGGCGACGATCGGCTGACGCTCCCTC
The DNA here is from genome assembly GCF_041433995.1 of Streptomyces sp. NBC_00466. Classification (NCBI taxonomy): domain Bacteria; kingdom Bacillati; phylum Actinomycetota; class Actinomycetes; order Kitasatosporales; family Streptomycetaceae; genus Streptomyces; species Streptomyces sp. NBC_00466. The sequence goes on from NZ_CP107896.1 coordinate 5,861,923, forward strand.
TCGTAAGGCGCTCCCTTTCGTAAGGCGTGTTCTGAAGTACACGTCCTGCGAACAGCAGCAGGGCCCGGCCCGTCCTCGTGACGGGCCGGGCCTCTGCCGTGGGGCCGCCCCCGGATCCGCCCTCAGCCCCGGGGCGTCTCCCGCGTCTCCTGGGCGGCGGCCGGCCTCCCGCGGAACATGGACATGCCGAGCGTGATCACCGTGCCCACCACCGCCCAGCCGGAGAGCACCAGCAGCGGCCCGGTGACGGAGCTGCCCCTGAAGTACGCGATGGAGCGCGCCGTCCAGGTGCCCGCGCCCGGGGGCAGCCAGGGGCCGATCGCGTGCCAGAACGGCGGCAGCATCGGCAGCGGGAAGGCGCCGCCCGCGCTCGGGTTGCCGGCGACCACCACCAGCAGGACGGCCAGGCCGATCCCCACGATGCCGGTGAGCGCCTGCAGGGCGAGAGTGATCGCGCCGACCCCGAAGACGACCAGCGCGCCGAGACCCCAGAGACCCAGGACGCTGCCGGGCAGCGCGCCGAGCACCGGACCGACGATGACCGCGCCCCCCAGCCCGCCCAGGACCGAGTAGAGCGCCATGGTGATGAGCCTGAGTGCGGCGCGCCGTCCGTTGGCGGCCCGGGAGCCCGCGCTGATCGCCAGGATCGACGCGCAGAGGTAGCCGCCGACGCACCATCCGACGACCAGGTAGAACGCGGAGAGCCCGTCGAAGTCCTGGGCCGAGGCCGGCGCCACGTCGACGGTCCGCACGCTCCGGCGCTGTGACTTCTCCACAGCGGTGATGATCCGGTCGAGCGATGCGGACAGTACGGTCCCGCCGCCGGACGCGACCAGGAGCGTGTCCTTCGAACCGTTGGGGCTGATGATCAGGGCGCCGTCGAGATCACGGTTCAGGATCTTGTTCCGGGCGTCGGCCGCGCCGGCGACCGTACGCGGGTCCAGCGGTCCGCCGGGGAGCCCCTTGAGTTCGCCGACCAGCCGTGGGGCCACCTGCGCCGGGGCGACGACCCCGAAGGGGACGTCCTTCGGCCTGGGATTGTGCAGAGCCCCCACATAGGACGCGATGAACAGCAGCTGCAGCACCAGCGTGCCGATGACCAGCAGCGCCGCTCGCGGAGTGACAGCGGTCTTCATCTCGTCCAGGAAAGTCATGGCCCCACGGTCCGGTAGAGGGGGTGTTTGCGCAGGTGGGACGGGCCCGAATGGCTGACACACCGTTAATCGCACAAGTATTCGAAAGTGGTCTATGGTGGAGCAAGGGGGTCAGGAACGGACTGGATCAGCGGAGCAGGAGGTGCGGCGGATGCCCGGTTTCACGCATCTCCACGCCGTCTCGGGGTTCTCCCTGCGGTACGGGGCCTCCCACCCGGAACGGCTCGCCGAGCGGGCCGCCGAGCGGGGTATGGACGCCATCGCGCTGACCGACCGGGACACCCTCTCGGGCACCGTCCGCTTCGCCAAGGCCTGTGCCGCGGCCGGGGTGCGGCCGCTGTTCGGAGCGCGGCTCGCGGTCGGCGGGCGGGCGCGGGCCGAGGGGCCCACGCACCGGATGCGCGCCCCCGTGCGCGGCGGGGTGTTCGTCGACGAGTCCGTGCCCCGCGTGACCTTCCTCGCCCGGGACGGCGCGGAGGGCTGGGCGGCCCTGTGCCGGCTGGTCACCGCGGCCCACGCGGGCGGGGAGCGGCCCCTGCTGCCCTGGGACGAGAACCACGGGGACGGTCTCGCCGTCCTGCTCGGCCCGGACTCCGACGTCGGCCGGGCACTCGCCGCCGGGCGCCCCGACCGGGCCGCTGTCCTGCTCGGACCCTGGCGGGAGGTGTACGGCGACGCGCTGTGCCTCGAAGCGGTCCACCACGGGCTGAGCGGCACCGGACCCGGCTCGCTCAGGCTCGCCGCCCGCACGCTCGGCTTCGCCGCCGAGCAGGGCGTACGCCCCGTGCTGACCAACGCCGTCCGCTACGCCGACCAGGGGCAGGGCCCCGTCGCCGACGTCCTCGACGCCGCCCGCAGACTGGTGCCCGTGGACCCGCGCAAGGGCCTCGACAGCGGTGAGCGCTGGCTCAAGGACGCCGGTGAGATGTTCCGCACCGCCGAGCGGATCGCCGAGGCGGCGGGCTTCCGCCGGGACACCGCGCACCGGCTGATCGACGAGACCCAGGCCCTGGCCGCCTCGTGCGGCGTCGACGCCGAGGACGACCTCGGCATGGGCACCGTCCACTTCCCCGAACCGCGTCTCGTCGGCGCCGTCCACCGCACCGCCCAGCGGGTGCTCGCCTCCCGCAGCGCCGCCGGCATGGTGCTGCGCGGCTACGACCGCAGGCGCGAGTACTGGGAGCGGATGCACCACGAGCTGGACATCATCGCCTTCCACGGCCACGCCTCGTACTTCCTGACCGTCGCCCGGGTCGTGGACGACGTGAAGGAGATGGGCATCCGGGTCGCGGCCCGCGGCTCCGGCGCGGGGTCCCTCGTCAACCATCTCCTTGGCATCGCCAGCGCGGACCCCGTCGAGCACGGGCTGCTGATGGAGCGCTTCCTCTCCCGGCGCAGGCTCGCGCTGCCCGACATCGACATCGACGTCGAGTCGGCCCGCAGGCTCGATGTCTACCGCGCGATCATCGGCCGGTTCGGCGCCGAGCGGGTCGCCACCGTGGCCATGCCGGAGACCTACCGGGTGCGCCACGCGATACGGGACGTGGGCGCCGCCCTGTCCATGGACCCGGCGGAGACCGACCGGCTCGCCAAGGCCTTCCCGCACATCCGCGCCCGCGACGCCCGTGCGGCGATGGCGGAGCTGCCCGAACTGCGCGCCGTGGCCGAGGAGTCGGAGCGCGGCGGCGGGAAGTACGGACGGCTGTGGGAGCTGGTCGAGGGGCTCGACGCGCTGCCGCGCGGAATCGCCATGCACCCGTGCGGGGTGCTGCTCTCCGACGCCTCCCTGCTGCGGCGCACGCCGGTGATGCCGACCAGCGGCGAAGTCCCCCACAGCCTTGAGGGCGTGGGAGGTGCCCCCATTCCCATGTCCCAGTTCGACAAGGAGGACGTGGAGGACCTGGGGCTGCTCAAGCTCGACGTGCTGGGGGTGCGGATGCAGTCCGCGATGGCCCACGCCGTCGCCGAGATCGGCCGGGCCACCGGGGAGCGCCTCGACCTGGACGATCCCGCACAGGTGCCGGCGGGCGACCCCGCGACGTACGAACTCATCCGCTCCACCGAGACGCTGGGTTGCTTCCAGATCGAATCGCCGGGCCAGCGCGACCTGGTGGGACGGCTGCAGCCCGCCACCTTCGACGATCTGGTCGTCGACATCTCGCTGTTCCGGCCGGGGCCGGTCGCGGCCGACATGGTGCGGCCCTTCATCGAAGCCCGGCACGGCCGCGCGCCGGTGCGCTTCCCGCACCCCGATCTGGCGGAGGCGCTGAGCGACACGTACGGGGTCGTCGTCTTCCACGAGCAGATCATCGAGATCCTGCGGATCATGACGGGCTGCGGCCGGGACGAGGCGGACCAGGCGCGGCGCCGGCTGTCCGACCCCGAGTGGCAGGGGCGCATCCGCGCCTGGTTCGCCGCGGCGACGGCGGAGCGCGGCTATGCGCCCGAAGTCACCGCGCGCACCTGGGAGATCGTCGAGGCGTTCGGCGCGTACGGTTTCTGCAAGGCGCACGCGGTGGCCTTCGCCGTGCCGACCTACCAGTCCGCCTGGCTCAAGGCGCACCATCCCGCGGCCTTCTACGCGGGGCTGCTCACCCACGACCCGGGGATGTACCCGAAGCGGCTGCTGCTGGCGGACGCGCGGCGGCGCGGGGTCCCGGTGCTGCCGCTGGACGTGAACCGGTCGGCGGTCGCTCACCGTATCGAACTGGTGTCCGGTAAACTCGGTGTCCGGCTCGCGCTCTCCGACGTCCACGGCATCAGCGAGGCCGAGGCCGAACGGATCGAGGCCGGCCGGCCCTACTCCTCCCTGCTGGACTTCTGGCAGCGCGCCCGGCCGGGGAAACCGGTCGCCCAGCGGCTCGCCCAGGTCGGCGCGCTGGACGCGTTCGGCGCGAACCGCCGGGATCTGCTGCTGCACATCTCCGAACTGCACGCGGGCCGCAGCGGATCCGCGCACAGCGGCCAACTCGCCCTGGGTGAAGGGCGGAAGACCGCATCGGCCGGACTGCCGGACCTCAGCGACACCGAGCGGATCAGCGCCGAACTCGGCATCCTCGGCATGGACTCGTCGCGCCACCTGATGGAGGACCACTACGCCTTCCTGAAGGAACTGGGCGCGCTCTCCGCTCGGCGGCTGCGCTCCGCCGAGCACGGGCAGAGCGTCCTGGTCGCGGGTGCCAAGGCTGCCACCCAGACCCCGCCGATACGCTCCGGGCGCCGGGTCGTCTTCACCACCCTGGACGACGGAACGGGCCTGGTCGACCTCGCCTTCTTCGACGACAGCCATGCCGCGTGCGCGTACACCGTCTTCCACTCCTGGCTGCTGCTGGTGCGCGGAGTGGTGCAGCGGCGCGGGCCGCGCAGCCTCAGCGTGGTCGGCTCGGCGGCCTGGAACCTGGCCGATCTGGTCGAACTGCGGCGTACCGGCGGTCTGGATGCCGTCGCCGCAGCCCTGGCGGCGCCCGCACCGGACGGAGGAGACGGGGCGGACGGAACGGAGGAACCGGGCGGCAACGGCCGCCGTATCCAGCTCTCCACCGGCTACGAGATGAACCCCTGGGCGGACCTCAAACCCGCCGGGGACCCGAACGCCACCGGGCGCAAGCTCTGGCACTCCAGCCAGGGGAGCGCGGGATGATCCTCTCCGTACGGTTCACGCCCGAGGCCCTGCCGCTCGGCCTGATCGAAGACCTCACCCCGGTGGTCCAGGCCTTCCCGCCCGACTCCGCGCTCATCGATGTGGGCGGCGCCCAGCGGTACTTCGGGCGGAGCGCCACCGAACTCGCCGCGCTGCTGCGGGTACGGGCGCTCGCGCACCACGGTCTCGACTGCGCGATCGGGGTGGGCGCCAATCCGCTGCTGGCCCGGATGGCCGCACGGGAGGCCCGGCCGGGAACGACCCTGGTGGCCGGTGACGGCAGGACGTTCCTCGCGGATAAACCCGCCGCCGCGCTCCAGGGGGTCGGGCCGAAGCTGGCCCGCACCCTCTGCTCGTACGGACTCGACTCCATCGGCAGGATCGCCGCCGCGCCCCTCGCCACCCTCCAGCGGATCGCCGGAGCACGCGCCGGGCGCGAACTCCAGGAACGGGCGCGCGGCATCGACCGTACGCGGGTCGTGCCGAACGCCGCCGCCCGCTCCATCTCGTCCGAACGGTCCTTTCCCCGCGACGAACTGGACCGCGACCGGCAGCGCGGGGCCCTGCTCTCGATCACCGAGGAACTGGGCGCCCGGATGCGCCGCGAGGGGCAGGTGTGCGGCTCGCTGACGCTCACCGTGCGGTACGCCGACCGGTCCACCACCACCCGCGGCCGCACCCTGCACGAGCGGACCGCGCACTCTGCGGCCCTCACCGCCGCGGCGTACGCGATCCATGACTCGCTCGGGCTCCAGCGCGCCAGGGTGCGCGGGATCGCGCTGCGCGCCGAGGGGATGACACCGGCCGGGCGCGCCGCCCATCAGCTGATGTTCGACCCCACCGACGACAAGGCGCGCCGCATCGAGGCGGTCGCCGACCGGGCGCGGGCACGGTTCGGACCCGGGGTGATCGTGCCGGGGACGCTTGCCGCGCAGGACCGGCGACACACGCGCCGTGCGGGCAGGCCGGTACGGCGGACCGCTGTACCGTGAGCCGCGAAGACCAGCGGACCGCGAAGGCCGGCTCCTGATCCTTCATCAGTTTTTACTGACGCGTAACTTCCCCCGCTACCTTACTCGTGCGTAATTTGGCGTGAGCAGTACACGCAGTACACGTAGAACACTCTGGTGGTCCGGGCCACAGGGCGAACATCCGTCGTCACTCCCTTGAGTCGCAAGGAGATCACCCGATGATGCCCTGGAAGCGTGCGCTCGGAGCCCTCCCCGCGCTGGCACTGGCGGTCACCGCCGCAGCGGTACCCGCTGCCACGACGGCACAGGCTGCCGCCCCCAGCAGCGGATGGAACAACTACTCCTGCAAACCGTCGGCTGCTCATCCCCGGCCGGTCGTCCTCGTCCCCGGCACCTTCGGGAACGCGGCCGACAACTGGCTGGTACTCGCCCCGTACCTGGTCAACCGCGGCTACTGCGTCTTCTCGCTCGACTACGGCCAACTGCCGGGCGAGACCCTCTTCGACGGGCTCGCCCCGATCGAGCAGTCGGCCGCCCAGCTCTCCACGTTCGTCGACAAGGTGCTCGCGGCGACCGGCACCCCGAAGGCCGACATCGTCGGCCACTCGCAGGGCGGCATGATGCCGAACTACTACATCAAGTTCCTCGGCGGAGCGGCCAAGGTGAACTCGATGACCGGCATCGCCCCCGACAACCACGGCACCACCCTGTCGGGGCTCACCAAGCTCCTGCCGTACTTCCCCGGCGCCGCAGACATCCTCGAGAAGGGCGCACCGGGCCTCAGTGACCAGGTCGCCGGCTCGCCCTTCGTCACCAAACTCAACTCGGTGCCCGACACGGTGCCCGGCGTGCACTACACCGTCATCGCCACCAAGTACGACGAGGTGGTCACCCCCTACAAGACACAGTTCCTCAGCGGCCCGGACGTCAACAACGTGCTGCTCCAGGACAAGTGCGCCGCCGACATCTCCGAGCACGTCACCATCGGCCTGACCGACCGGATCGCGTACCACGAGGTCGCCAACGCCCTCGACCCCGCGCACGCCACCCCCACCACCTGCGCCTCCGCCGTCAATTAGGAGGAGCGGGCGTGAAGCGGCCTGCACGCGTCGCTGTCATCGGAGTGGGCGTCATCGGAGTCGGCGTGGGCTGGAACCTGTCCCGGCACGGCGCCGAGGTGGTCCTCATCGACGAGGGCCGGCCGGGCGAAGGTGTCACCAACTGGTCCTTTTGTATACGAAGGCGCCGACGCGGGAGAACCGGGCCCCGCGTCCGCCGTACGGCTGTGAACTCCCCGAGCGGAGCCGGGTGATACACGTGTGTTTCGCCGGGCATGTGATCAGCCGGATTGTCGGTGGGAGCTGAGAGCATCGGATCATGACGATCAACTGGGATGCCGCCGCCGACACCTTCGACGAGGAGGCCGACGACCACGGCCTGCGCGACCCCGGGGTGCGCAACGCATGGGCGGCACGGCTGAGGAGATGGCTGCCGGGGGAGGGGACCGAGGTCCTCGACGTGGGCTGCGGCACGGGCAGCCTCTCCCTGCTCGCCGCGGAGCAGGGGCACCGGGTCACCGCGGTCGACCTCTCGCCCCGGATGGCCGAGCAGGCGCGCACCAAACTGGCCGGTGCGGACGCCGAGGTACTGGTGGGCGACGCGGCGCTGCCACCTGTCGGCGCGCGGACCTTCGACGTGGTGCTGGCCCGCCATGTGGTGTGGCTGCTCCCCGATTTCGAGGCGGCGCTCAAGCACTGGTGCTCACTGCTCAACCCGGGCGGCCGGCTGGTCCTGGTGGAGGGCGTCTGGGGCGGGGTCGGGCTCTCCGCGGGCCAGTTGATGGCGGCCCTCGACCCGCTCACCGCGTCCGTGCACCACGAACTGCTCTCGGCCGACCCCGCCCTCTGGGGCAAGGAGGTCGACGACGAGCGCTATGTCCTGGTGGCGCTGGCCTGAGGCACCTTCGGACCGAGACGCCTGAAGACGCCTGAGGTGCCTGAGGTGCCTGAGGTGCCTGAGGTGCCTGGGACAGCTGGGAAGTGGTGGTGGGGCCGGGTGAACACCGGCCCCGCTCCGCCGTACCGGTCAGTCGTGCGGCAACTGGCCGCGGGAGGCGAGCAGTTCCAGCTCGTCCAGTGCCTGTACGGCCTGCCGTACCGCCTCCGGGTCGCGCCCGGCCAGACCACTCGCCTCGAACTCGTCCTCGTCCAGCCGGAGGATCTCGGCCCCGTCCACCGACACCCACAGATCGAGATCCAGATCCTCCACGACCAGTTCGCCTTCCCGCAGCTCGGCCGGCCGGGTCACATCGCAGTACCAGCCCTTGAGTTCCCCTGCTCCGGTGCGGACCTCCTTGACGGCGTACCACCGGTCGCGCCAGTAGTGCTCGGTGAACACGTCACCGGGTTCGAACCGTACGAACCCGAAGTCCCGTACGCCCGCACCCGCCCACTCCGCCCGGACGGTCACCCGGGTGCCGTCGTCGGAGAGCAGCGTCGCCGGATAGCTGATCTTTGTGCTGCCCGTCTTCCGCAGGACGACCGTCACCTCGGCCGGACTCCCTGACATGCCGTACCTCCGTCGAGCACTCTCGTAGCAGGACCGTGCGGCGGCCGGCCGGTGCCCGGCCGCCGCCGCAGATTACGTGCGGCCCGGGCGGGCCGCCTCCCCTTTTCGGCCGGGCGCCGCCGGAGCGGTGGCCCTCCGTGGGGGAGAATCGCGGGGTGACTCTGAAGATCGCCATTGACACGGACGCCGCCACCGCCCCGTACGAGCAGCTGAGGGCCCAGATCGCCGGACAGGCACGCTCGGGGAAGCTTCCCGCGGGGTACCGGCTGCCGACGGTGCGGGGCCTGGCCGAGGAGCTCGGCCTCGCCGCGAACACGGTCGCCAAGTCGTACCGGGCGCTGGAGGCGGACGGTGTGATCGAGACGCGCGGACGCAACGGCACTTTCGTGGCGGCCGCCGGTGACGCGGCGGAACGCGAGGCGGCGGAGGCCGCGCAAGCCTTCGCCGAGCGCGCCCTGCGGCTGGGCCTCGCTCCGGACGCCGCCCGCGCCGCGGTCGACGACGCGCTGCGGGCGGTCTACGGGAAGTAGCTCCGGCAGGGGGCCCGCGCGGCCCCCTACAGGTACAGCCCCGCGTCCGCGCCCCGTTCCTGCGCCGGGACGGACGCCGGTCCCGCACCGCGCCGCAGCGCGTACAGCTCCGCGAGCGTCGTGCCGTCCCGGCCGACGCCCTCGTCCGTGCCCAGCCACGCCGTCGACTCCTTGCGGGTCAGCGGGCCGACCTCGATCCGGGCCAGACAGCGGCCCGGACGCACCACGGCGGGGTGCAGACGCTCCAGGTCCTCATTGGTGGTGACGCCCACCAGGACATTGCGGCCCTGGCCCAGCAGCCCGTCCGTGAGGTTCAGCAGCCGCGACAGCGCCTGCCCCGCGGTGTGCTTGGCCTCGCCGCGGATCAGCTCGTCGCAGTCCTCCAGGAGCAGCAGCCGCCAGCGGCCCTTCGCCGAACCGTCGTCCTCGCCGATGGCGATGTCCATCAGATAGCCGACGTCGTTGAACAGCCGCTCCGGGTCGAGCACACAGTCCACCTGGCACCAGTCGCGCCAGGACCGGGCCAGTGTGCGCAGCGCCGACGTCTTCCCGGTGCCGGGCGGACCGTGCAGCAGGAGCAGCCGGCCCGAGATGTCGTCCGGGGTGACCTTCATCAGGCCGTCCAGCGCATCGGCCACCGGCGCCGTGTAGTTGGCCCGCACCTCGTCCCAGGTGCCGGCCGCGATCTGCCGGGTGGTGCGGTGCGGACCGCGGCGCGGGGAGACGTACCAGAACCCCATCGCGACGTTCTCGGGCTGCGGTTCGGGCTCGTCCTGCGCATCGTCCGTCGACTGCTTCAGTACCTTCGTTGCCAGCTCCTCGCTGACCGCCGTGACGGTGACGTCGGCGCCGCGGTTCCAGCGCGAGACGAGCAGCGTCCACCCCTCGCCCTCGGCGAGCGTCGCGCTGCGGTCGTCGTCCCGGGCCGCCCGCAGCACGGTCGCGCCGGGCGGCAGCAGGGTGAGCCCCTTCTTGACGCGGTCGATCGAGGAACTGTGCGAGTACGGCTGCTCGCCCGTGGCGAAGCGGCCGAGGAACAGCGCGTCCACGACATCGGACGGCGAGTCGCTGTCGTCGACGTTGAGCCGGATCGGCAGGGATGCCTCAGGGTTTGCGGACATGCGCACATGATCCGGCACGGAGGCGGCGGGTGCACGCCCTTTGTGTCACGCGTTCTCCCCGGGCGGGGCCGCCGTACGGCCGTCCGGACCACTGAGGACATGTCACCGAAGGTGTGAATCAGGGCCGTTCGCGCCCGGAGCCGCCGAGTGCCGGGCTTCACTGACGACCAGGCGACTGTAAGCCGTCGATCCTCCGAATAGTTGGCATGAACACTTCCAGGAGAAGTTACGAGCTGGTACGACAGACGTGGCGGAAATCCCGCTCAAGGAGGTTCCATGAAATTGTCCAGATTTGTGACTTTCTCATCCTCTGTTCTGCTCGCCGTCGGACTCGCCCTCACCGGGGCGGGCGCGGCGCAGGCTGCCCAACCGGCCGCATCCACCAGCTATGTGGCCCTCGGTGACTCGTACTCGTCCGGTGTCGGATCCGGCAGCTACGACAGTTCGAGCGGGAGCTGCAAGCGCAGCAGCCTCGCGTACCCGAAGTTGTGGGCGGCGGCCCACTCGCCCTCGTCGTTCGCCTTCGTCGCCTGCTCGGGTGCCCGTACGAGTGATGTTCTCTCCAGTCAGCTCTCCGCACTGAATTCCTCGACCGGTCTGGTCTCCCTCACCATCGGCGGCAACGACGCGGGCTTCGCGGACACCATGACCACCTGCGTGCTGAAGTCCCAGGCGACCTGTCTCGCCGCCCTGGCGACAGCCAACACGTACATCGACTCGACGCTGCCCGGCCTGCTGGACAAGGTCTACTCGGCGATCACCGCCAAGTCCCCCTCCGCACATGTGGTCGTGCTCGGCTATCCGCGCTTCTACCAGCTGAACGGCACCTGCATCGCCGGGCTGAGCGAGACGGAGCGCAGCGCCATAAATTCGGCGTCCGACCACCTCAACGCGGTGACCGCCAAACGCGCCGCCGACCACGGCTTCGCGTTCGGCGACGTCACCTCCGCCTTCTCCGGACATGAGATCTGCTCGTCCGACAGCTGGCTGCACAGCGTGAACATCCTCGATCTGACCGAGTCCTACCACCCCACGGCAGCCGGCCAGTCCGGCGGCTATCTGCCCGTGCTCACCGCACAGGACTGACGCTCGCCGTCGGGTGAGGAGGCCCCGTGTCCGGGGCCTCCGTCCGGTTCCGTTCCCCCGTCCGGCAGGGCGGAACGGAACCGGCCAACTCTCCCCGGAACCAGATATATTCGGAGAGTTACCGTCAACCTCCGTATGGCAGAGGTGAATCCGGCGCCCGGGATACACGGGTGCCTCCGAGGGGCGATAGGGTTACTGTGCCCCGGGCCGGGTGCCCTCGTACGGGTGGGGAGTGACATGGAACAGATAACAGTGCGCAGCAGGCCACGAGTGCCTGCGATTACGTGCGGAAGCGGTGCGACCAGTTCGCGCCTCGACCGCCATCTCTCGGTGCTCGGCGGCCCTGTGGTCCCGCAGCGCGAGTCGGCAGAAGCGACATCCCTGATGCGTGAGCTCACCTCACGTGACGTCGCCCACTCCAGGACGGGCAGGGGCGCGCGGGTGAAGCTCTTCGCCCCGTTGCGACGGCTGCGCCGCTCGCTCTTCGGCAGCCGCGGCTGAAGCCTCGAACCAGCACGACCGGTCCACGACCGGGCGACCACACCGTCCCGGTGCGACGCTGCTCACGCCCCGCCCGTCATTCCCGGGGCGCACAGTGGCGCGCCGGTGTGCCCGTCGGGTCTGCGGCCGCCCTGACTCTCCGTAACCCTGCTGGCAGGCCCTTTTCGTCAGTAACCGGCTCGTCAGTATCCCGGCCCGTCAGTAAGCCCCCGGATCCCGCCCGGCAGCGTCGAACCAGCGTCACACCAGAGCGAACTGGCCTTCAGGGCCCTCCTCGTGGTGGTCGAGCACCGACGCGGGACGGCGGGCCGCCGCGGGTACCGGAAGGACGCCTGCCGCTTCCAGCTCGGTCCGCCCGATGCGCGGGCCCGACTCCAGCTTCCGCCGCAACTCGCCCTGCCCGGCACGGAGTCCGGCCAGCAGGGCCAGCACGGTGATCAGCTCCAGCAGCTCGGAGCTCCACTCCGGGGGCCAGTCGGCCGGCCGCAGAGCCTCCAGTGTGCCGGGCTGCGCCGCAGCGGTCCTGCGCCCGAACCAGAGGTCGAGCACCCGGACACCACCCACCGTGAAGTCCCAGGCCTCGGCCGGTACCGGCGAGATGCGCCCGGTGCCGAGCAGCAGAGCCTCCTCGCCGGGGTCGTACGCGAGTGTGCCGGGCCGGGGCGGGACCGCGGCCCGCACATAGGGGCGGCGGCCACCGGGCAGCCGGGGCCGTTCACCGCCGCGCGCCCCGCGCAGCTGGATCCGCAGCAGTCGCCGCCCCAGTTCGGTCCCGGACGACCAGAGCTCCCGGTCGGCGGTCAGCGGTACGGCGCACCCGCCGGGCGCCGGCCCGGCCGCCGCTACCGCCCAGGCGAGTATCTGCCCGGGGGTGACCTCCTGCCCGTACCGCGCGCCGAGCAGATCCGCCAGCCCCGGCGCGATGTTGGGCTCGGCCCCGCCGGGCCTGCGGTGCAGCGGCCTGATCCGGCCGGGCCGGCCCACCGGGGAACGGCCGTCCGGGAGCACGGCGGAGACCAGCAGCGCCGGGCCGCTGTCCTGGGCCGCGCTGTCTTCCGCGGCCCCGGCCTGTTCGACGACGAAGAGCTGGTGCTCGTCGGCGACCCGCCACAGCTCCGGGCGGGCGGCGTCCAGCAGCCGGTGGTCCGGGATCAGCCACTGCTCGTCGAACGGGCCGCATCCGAGCCGTACCGGTGCGGGGCACGGGCCCGACTCACGGCTGAAGCGGCCCGTCCCGGTGGGCTGTCCCGGCAGTGCGGGTACGGAACTCTTCGGCGTCCTGGCCCTGGTGGGGCGGAACAGCCGCTCCCGTTCCGGCCCGTCGGCCCGAACCAGGGTGTCCCAGCGCGCCTTCAGCGAACGGGCGTCGGGCGCCACTACCCAGTCGCGCCCCAGCCGCGGGGACCCCACCGACCAGGGCATCAGATCGTCGAGCAGGGGAGCGTCATCCGTCACGGTCCGCATGCTAGTGCCGCCGCGGCAGGCAAGGCTGCCCCGTCGCGACGGGGCAAGCACTCGCCGGCAGGACGATCACCGCTGTCTGACCACCACCAGGACGATCGCCGCGATGACGACCAGGGCGGCCACCACCGCGGCGGCGATCTTGCCCTTGCTGTACGGGCGTTCGCCGATGACCTCGGCGGTCCGTGCGTTGACCATGACCTGCCAGCTCTTGCCGGCGTAGAGATAGGTCAGGAACCACACGGGCAGCAGCATCAGCTTGAAGGTGAGCCCGGAGTACCGGGTGTCCACCGAGTGCACCCGCTGCTCGTCCCCGCCGATGTCGGACTTGCAGTCGCGCGTGATGACGTCGGCCATCCGCTCCTTGGCCGTCACCAGCCCGTCCTCGGGCTCCACGTCGTACCGCACGGTCTGGAAACCGGCCAGGTACTCCGGCTGGAAGGGCTTCGCCTCCTCCAGCGGCCAGGGCGTCAGCTTGTCCAGCTGCTTCGTGGCCACGTGGTTGGTCCCGGCGACCAGCACATCGTCGAAGTCGCGGCTGACCGTCCCGGACGCCGGGAACCAGCGCGTGCGCCGCACCTGACGGGTCTTGGTGACGGTCTGGCCGTTCTCCTCCGTCGTGTACGTCTCGGTCACGTAGTAGTACTCACCACGCTGGCCCCGGTAGTCCGAGACCGTCTCCGCGTCATACGTCCAGTGCGGCAGATAGCTGCCCTTGAACGTCTCCGCCTCGCTGACCTTCTTCAGGCTGGAAGGGGCGAACCAGCGGGACGACGTCCACTTGCGCAGCGCCTCGCGGGCGTTGTTGCGGTCCAGGCCGAAGGGGACCACCGCCTCCGGAGTCACACGTTCGGTGGCGTCCGGCTCCGCGACCAGTGCGGTCGCGCAGAACTGGCAGCGGGCGGAGAGGTCGTCGGTCTCGGTGTGGGCGCCGCAGCCGGGGCAGACATAGGCCCGCACGCCCGCGGGCACGGAGCCCCGCGGCTTGGCGGGCAGCGCCGCCAGCTCGTCCCAGCTGTGCTCGCGCACCTGGCGGGGTACGGAGGTGACCGCCTGCTCCTGACCGCAGTACGGGCAGCGCATCGCGTCGGAGCCGGGAGCGAACTCCACGGTGGCGCCGCACGCCTGGCACGGGTAGGCGAGGGAAGCGGTACCGGACGCGGCGGCCCCCGTGCCCGGATCAGCGGCGGGTCCGGTGGGTGCGCCTGAGTACTGATCGTCGGTCGTCATCGTCGTCCCGGCCTCAGCCCTGCTGCGGGAACGGCGGCGGAACGGACCCGAAGAGTCCGCTGACCCCGGGCACCTGGTCGGCGGGGAGCCAGCCCGGCATCCCGTCCTTCCAGACGAGCGTCTCGCGCGTCAGGGTGCCCGCGCCCACCAGGCCGCTCAGCGCGGCGCTGTCGTACGGCCCCTGCTGGGCGCCGTTGACGCCGACGAACCACTGCTCCTGCGCGGGCAGCGGCGGCGGACCTGCCGACGGCGCGGGAGCCGCGGCCGGTGCGGGCGCTGCGGGAGCCGCCGCGGGCTGCTGCGGGGCGAGCCCGGCGGCCATCCGCTGCCCGGCGGCCATCCCGAGGCCGAGCCCCATGCCCTCGCCGACACCGCTGCCGGGGGTCCGCGCACCCGCGCCGAGCGCGTCGGCCGCCTGGAACTGGGTGTACTGGTCGAGATTGCCCGCGATGCCCATCCGGGAGCGGGTGTCGATCGCCTGCTCCACCTCCGGTGGAAGCGAGATGTTCTCGATGATGAACTTGGGGACCGCGATACCGACCGACGTCAGCTCCTGGGTGAGCACACCCGCCAGCTTCACGCCGATGGCCTCCTGCTGGGTCGCCAGATCCAGCATCGGCACGCCCGAGTTGGCCAGCGCGCTGCCCAGTTTGCCGACGATCAGCTGGCGCAGGTACTCCTGCACCTCCTCGGTGCGGAACTGCGGGTCGGTGCCCGCCAGTTCGCGCAGCAGCGCGGCCGGATCCACCACCCGCGCGGCGTAGGCGCCGAAGGCCCGGAGCCGCACCATGCCGAACTCGGCGTCGCGGACGATGACGGGGTTCTGCGTGCCCCACTTCATGTCGGTGAACTGGCGGGTGGTGACGAAGTACACCTCGGCCTTGAACGGCGAGTTGAACCCGTACTTCCAGCCCTTCAGCGTGGAGAGCAGCGGCAGGTTCTGTGTCTCCAGTGTGTAGGTGCCGGGCTGGAAGACATCGGCTATCCGGCCCTCGTTGACGAAGACCGCCGTCTGCGACTCGCGCACGACGAGCCTGGCACCCATCTTGATCTCGTTGTCATGACGCGGGAATCGCCACACGATGGTGTCCCGGCTGTCGTCGGTCCACTCGACGATGTCAATGAATTCTCCGCGGATGCTGTCGAACAGCCCCATGGAACCTCCCCCGCTCTCGGTCGCACGCCTTTCCTGACACGCCTGGGAACGATAGCAACCGGTTCGGACACCTGGTCGGGCCCCCGCAACAGGTCAGGGGGCTTCCACCGTCACGGAGAAGGAGAACCTGTCGCCCCGGTACCGGATCCGGGCCACATCCACGACCTGCCCCGCCTCGTCGTACGTCACGCCCGTGTAGTGCAGGATCGGCGAGAGCAGCGGAACCCGGAGCAGCTCGGCCGTCACCGGGTCCGCGAGCCGGGCCTCGACCGTGTCGGTGATCCGGCTGATCCGCACCCCGACCCCGTCGCGCAGGACCTTGGTCATCGGCCAGCGCTCCAGATCGCTGATCCGGACTGCGGCGGCGATCTCCGGACGGAGCGCGTTCTCCGCCCAGTTGGTCGGCTCGCCGCTCTCGCCGTCACAGCGCAGCCGGGTGTAGTCGACTATCTCGTCCAGACCGGGGAAGTGCTCGGCGAGCTCGCCCGGTACCGGGGCGGGGCCGTGGCTGAGTACGGTCGTCCGCTCGCCCGACTGCTGGGCGACGATCGCGTCGATCGACCCCAGCAGGCGGCGCGGAGCGCTCGGCCGAGCGCCGGGGTCGATGAAGGTGCCGCGCCGCCGGTGCCGGGTGATCAGGCCCTCCGTCTCCAGCTCCTTGAGGGCCTGGCGCATGGTGAGCACGCTGACGCCGTAGTGCCCGGCCAGCTGCTCCTCGGTCGGCAGCCGCAGCGGATCCTGCGGACGGCGGCCCAGTATCGAGGCCCGCAGCGACTGCGAGACCTGGTACCAGAGGGGCAGCCTGCGGTTCAGGACCAGCGAGTCGGGCGCGAAGGCGGTCACGTGGTCCTCCGTACGTACGACAGTCGGCCGTACTGGCACCGGACGGCGGCCGACCGCGGTGTCCGAGTATCCCTCAGCCCTCCCAGTGCCTGGCCAGCCCCTGCCACACGTTGTCATAACCGGTCTGCAGATGCCCGGCCTCCGCCGCCTGCGCGGTCGCGGTCACCGGCCAGCGCGTCTCGAACATGAAGGCGAGCCCGTCATCGATCTTCTGCGGTTTGAGCTCGGCGGCGCCGGCCCGCTCGAAGGTCTCCCGGTCCGGCCCGTGCGCGGACATCATGTTGTGCAGGGAGCCGCCACCCGGTACGAATCCGCCCTTGCCCGCCGTCTTCGCGTCGTACGCGCCCTCGATCAGCCCCATGTACTCGCTCATCACGTTGCGGTGGAAGTACGGCGGCCGGAACGTGTCCTCACCGACCAGCCAGCGCGGCGCGAAGACCACGAAGTCGACACCGGCGAGACCCTCGGTGTCGGACGGGGACGTCAGCACCGTGAAGATCGACGGGTCCGGGTGGTCGTAGCTGATGGACCCCATCACATTGAACCGGTGCAGGTCGTAGACGTACGGCGCATGGTTGCCGTGCCAGGCCACGACGTCCAGCGGCGAGTGGTCGTACTCCGCGGCCCAGAGGTTGCCGCAGTACTTGTTGACCACCTGGACCGGGCGCCCGTCGGCCCCGTCGTCCTCGAAGGCGGCCACCGGGGCCAGGAAGTCCCGTGCGTTGGCGAGGCCGTTGGCCCCGATCGGGCCGAGGTTGGGGAGCTGGAAGGGGCGGCCGTAGTTCTCGCAGACATAGCCGCGGACCACCTCGTCCAGCAGCTCGACGCGGAACCGGACCCCGCGCGGGATCAGCGCGACCTCACCGGGCCGCGCGCTCAGCAGCCCCAGCTCGGTACGGATGAGGAGCCCGCCGCTCTCCGGGACGATCAGCAGCTCGCCGTCGGCGTCGCTGAACACCCGGTCGGTCATGGGGGAGTCGGCGTGGTAGAGGTGCACCGCCATCCCGGAGCGCGTGGTCGCGTCGCCGTTGCCGCCCAGGGTCCACAGGCCGGCCAGGAAGTCCGTGCCGGGGGCGGGCTCGGGCATCGGGTCCCAGCGCAGCCGGTTGGGGTCGGGGACCATCTCGGTGAACGGCGCACCGCGCACCGTGCCGTTGTCGATCCGTGCGAAGGGCGGGTGGGCGGCGGACGGCCTGATCCGGTAGAGCCACGAGCGGCGGTTGTGCGCGCGGGGCTCGGTGAACGCGGAGCCACTGAGCTGTTCCGCGTACAGCCCGAGCGGGGCGCGCTGCGGCGAGTTCCGGCCGTGCGGCAGGGCGCCGGGCACCGCCTCCGTGCTGTGCTCGTTGCCGAAACCCGACGAGTACGTCAGCGCCCCGGCCGTCTCCCTGGCCTGCTCGACTGCCCCGGCCCGCTCAGTCTCCCCGGCCCGCTCGATCTCTCTGGCCTGCTCGGTGGTCGTCATCGCTAGCTCCCCGGTGCCGAAAGAATCCTATGCTCAACAGTAGGATTGCGCTTACCGCGCGTCAACGGGGGGAAACCGGGGGCGACACCGCGTCGGGGCATCATGGAGCGCATGGCCGATCCGAACGCGCTCCGGCGCGTCCCCGTACAGCAGCGCAGTGCCGAGCGGCTGACCCGGATACTCGACGCCTGCGCGGAAATCCTCGACGAGGACGGCTACGAGCGGCTGACCACCCGCGCCGTCGCCGCGCGGGCGGCCGTCCCCATCGGCTCCGTCTACCGCTTCTTCGGAAACAAGCGCGCGATGGCGGACGCCCTGGCACAGCGCAATCTGGACGGCTACGCGGCCCGGATCACCGAGCGGCTCACCGGGCTCCCCGCGGCTGACTGGCGCGGGGTGATCGATGCCGTACTCGACGAGTACCTCGCCATGCGGCGGACCGTCCCCGGGTTCGCCTTCGTCGACTTCGGCGGCCCCGCGCCACTGGACGAACCCAACCCGAAGGTCGCCGACCGCCTCACCGGACTGCTCGCGTCCCACCTCGGCAGGGCCGCCGACGACACGCTGCGCCGCAAGGTACTCGTCGGTGTCGAGGCGACCGACGCACTGCTCCAACTCGCCTTCCGCACCGAGCCGTCGGGGGACGCGGGGCTGATCGGGGAGGTCCGGGAGCTGCTGCACGCGTATCTCGGACCCGTACTGGACTGAGCGCGTCCGGGGTGCGCGTCCGTTCCCGCACGCCTGTGCCGGGGGCCCTGGCGCCGGAAAACTAACGGCGCTAGTTTGGCTGGTGACGGTCACCGCCCGGCCCCGCACGGCGCCGTGCCGGTGCGGCGACACCGCAGGCTCTGGAGGAGTGCGATGAAGGCCCACGACGGCATGTACATCGGAGGCGAGTGGCGGCCCGCGGCGGGCCCGGACACCATCGCGGTGGTGAATCCGGCCGACGAGCAGGTCATCGGCCATGTCCCGGCCGGTACCCCGGAGGACGTCGACGCGGCGGTACGGGCGGCCCGTGCGGCTTTCCCGGCCTGGGCGGCGACGGCGCCCGCCGAGCGCGCCGCCAGGATCGGGGCTCTGCGCGACGTGCTGGTCGCGCGCCGGGACGAGATCGCCGAGACCGTCACCGCGGAGCTGGGTGCGCCCCTGCAGTTCTCCCGGCTCGTGCACGCGGGCGTGCCCGCGCTGGTCGCGGGTTCGTACGCGGAACTGGCCGCCACCCACCCCTTCGAGGAGACGGTCGGCAACTCCACCGTCCTCTCCGAACCGGTCGGCGTCGTCGGCGCGATCACCCCCTGGAACTACCCGCTGCACCAGATCGTCGCCAAGGTGGCCCCAGCGCTCGCCGCGGGTTGCACGGTCGTCCTGAAGCCGGCCGAGGACACCCCGCTGACGGCGCAGCTGTTCGCCGAGGCGACCGCGGAAGCGGGGCTGCCCGCCGGGGTCTTCAACCTGGTGACCGGCGTCGGTTCGGTCGCGGGCCAGGCGCTGGCCGGGCACGACGGCGTCGACCTGGTCTCCTTCACCGGCTCCACCGCGGTCGGCCGCCGGATCGGCGCGGTCGCCGGAGCGGCGGTCAAGCGCGTCGCCCTTGAGCTCGGCGGGAAGTCCGCCAACGTGATCCTGCCGAGCGCCGACCTGGCCAGGGCGGTGGGTGTCGGCGTCGCCAACGTCATGGGCAACTCCGGCCAGACGTGCAGCGCCTGGACCCGGATGCTGGTCCACCGCGACCAGTACGACGAGGCGGTCACCCTCGCGGCAGCCGCCGCCGCCAAGTACGCCCCGGGCGAGCGGATGGGACCGCTGGTCAACGCCAAGCAGCTGGAGCGGGTCCGCGGTTACATCGAGAAGGGCGTCGAGGAGGGGGCCAGGCTCGTCGCGGGTGGCCCCGAAGCGCCGCTGGAGCGGGGGTACTACGTCAGCCCGACCGTCTTCGCCGATGTCACCCCCGATATGACCATCGCGCAGGAGGAGATCTTCGGCCCGGTCGTCTCGGTCATCGCCTACGAGGACGAGGAGGACGCCCTGCGGATCGCCAACGGCACCGTCTACGGCCTCGCGGGCGCGGTCTGGGCCGGTGAGAAGAGCGAGGCGGAGGCCTTCGCACGGCGGATGGACACCGGCCAGGTCGACATCAACGGCGGCCGTTTCAACCCGCTCGCACCCTTCGGCGGTTACAAGCAGTCCGGCGTCGGCCGCGAGCTCGGCTCGCACGGCCTCGCCGAGTACCTCCAGACCAAGTCCCTGCAGTTCTGAGCCCGGGAGTACCGCACATGGTCCGCGCAGCTGTCCTGTCCGCCGTCGGTTCCCCTCTGGAGATCACCGGCATCGACCTGCCCGAGCCGGGCCCCGGCCAGGTCCGGGTCCGTCTCGCCGCAGCCGGGGTCTGTCACTCCGACCTCTCGCTGGCGAACGGCACCATGCGGGTGCCGGTCCCCGCGGTCCTCGGCCACGAGGGCGCGGGCACCGTCGTCTCCGTGGGTGAGGGCGTCACCCATGTCGCCCCCGGTGACGGTGTCGTCCTCAACTGGGCGCCGTCCTGCGGGACATGCCATGCCTGCTCGCTCGGGGAGGTGTGGCTCTGCGCCGACGCGCTGTCGGGGGCCGGCCGTATCCACGCCCGTACCGCCGACGGCACCGAGCTGCATCCCGGCCTGAACGTCGCGGCGTTCGCCGAGGAGACGGTCGTCGCCGCGAACTGCGTCCTGCCGGTGCCCGACGGTATCCCGCTCACCGACGCGGCGCTGCTGGGCTGTGCGGTCCTCACCGGGTACGGCGCGGTCCACCACTCGGCTCGGGTACGCGCGGGGGAGACGGTCGCGGTCTTCGGGGCGGGCGGCGTCGGCCTCGCGACGCTGCAGTCCGCACGGATCGCGGGCGCGTCGGTGATCATCGCCGTGGATGTCTCCCCGGCGAAGGAGGAGCTGGCGCGGGCCGCCGGTGCCACCGAGTTCGTGGTGGCGTCCGGGACGACGGCCAAGGACATCCGCCGGCTGACGGGCGGCCAGGGCGTGGACGCCGCGGTCGAGTGCGTGGGCCGCGCGGCGACGATCCGTACGGCCTGGGAGTCGACGCGGCGCGGCGGCCGCACGACGGTGGTCGGCATCGGAGGCAAGGACCAGCAGGTCACCTTCAACGCTCTGGAGCTCTTCCACTGGGGCCGTACGCTCTCCGGCTGCGTCTACGGCAACTCCGACCCGGCGCAGGACCTGCCGGTGCTCGCCGGGCACATCAGGGCGGGCCGGCTCGACGTCGGGTCGATGGTGACGGAGCGGATCGGTCTGGAGGGGATTCCCGGGGCGTTCGAGAACATGCTGGCGGGCAAGGGCGGACGCGCGCTGGTGGTCTTCGAGTAGGGCCTCCGGGCACCGGGAGGGTGTCCCGGGCGGCCCCGGACAGCAGCCGGCGTACGCGCACCGGGTGCGTCAGCTGCCGTCCGGGACCGGCCGGACGGCCGCGAACTGGAGCGCCAGGCCGTCCACCAGGGCCCTGAGGCCGGTCTCGAAGGCGCCGTTGTCGACCTTCTGCCGGCGGTCGGCGAGCAGATGCGCCTGCCCGAGGTGCGGATAGTCGGCGGGGTCGTAGGCGGCCTCGTCGTCGACGAAGCCGCGCGCGAACGAGCCGAGCGCCGAGCCGGTGATGAAGTACCGCATCAGCGCCCCGATGTACGTCGCCTGGGCGGGGGGCCATCCCGCGCGGACCATCGCGCCGAAGACCGCGTCGGCCACCCGCAGCCCCGCCGGGCGCCTGCCGGGGCCGCGGGCCAGCACCGGGACGATATTGGGGTGGTCGCTGAGGGCCTCCCGGTAGGAGACGGCCCAGTCGTGCAGCGCGGTGCGCCAGTCGCGGCCGTCGGTCTCGTCGAACATCGACAGGTCGATCTGCGCCGAGACAGCGTCGGCGACCGCTTCGAGGATCTCGTCCTTGGTGCGGAAGTGGTTGTACAGCGAGGGCCCGCTGACCCCCAGCTCGGCGGCGAGCCGGCGGGTGGAGACGGCGGCGAGCCCCTCGGAGTCCACGAGCGCGCTCGCGGTGGTGACGATGCGCTCCCTGCTGAGGAGGGGCTTGCGTGGGCGGGCCATGGCGCACATAGTAGGGCCTGCCACCCAGAAACTAGCAGTGCTAATTTAATTGATCCGGCTGCCGGGCCGTCCGGCTGATCCGGGTGATCCGGCTGATCAAAAAGAGGTGCCCCATGAATCTGGAGCTCAGTGAGGAGCAGTCCGCGGTACGGCGGCTCGCCGAGGACTTCGTCGCCCGGGAGGTCACGCCGCACGTCGCCGAGTGGGACCGGGCGGAGAGCGTCGACCGCTCCCTGGTGCGCAAGCTCGGCGCGCTGGGCTTCCTCGGACTGACCGTGCCCGAGGAGTACGGCGGCTCCGGCGGCGACCACCTCTCGTACTGCCTGGTCACCGAGGAGCTCGGCCGCGGGGACTCGTCGGTGCGCGGCATCGTCTCGGTCTCGCTGGGCCTGGTGGCCAAGACCGTCGCGCACTGGGGCGACGAGGAGCAGAAGCGGCGCTGGCTGCCCGGCCTCACCTCCGGCGAACTCATCGGCTGCTTCGGCCTCACGGAGCCCGGCACCGGCTCCGACGCGGGCAACCTCACGACGAAGGCCGTCCGGGACGGCGACACCGGTGACTACCTCGTCAACGGCTCCAAGATGTTCATCACCAACGGCACCTGGGCCGATGTGGTGCTCCTGTTCGCCCGCTCCACCGATGCCCCGGGCCACCGGGGGATCTCGGCGTTCCTGGTCCCCACCGACACCCCGGGGCTCACCCGCCGTGCCGTCCACGGCAAGCTCGGGCTGCGCGGCCAGGCGACGGCCGAGCTGGTCTTCGAGGATGTACGGGTCCCGGCGTCCGCGATGCTGGCGCCCGAGGGCAAGGGCTTCTCGGTCGCCATGTCGGCGCTGGCCAAGGGGCGGATGTCGGTCGCCGCGGGCTGCGTGGGCATCGCGCAGGCGGCGCTGGACTGCGCCGTGAAGTACGCGACCGAGCGCGAGCAGTTCGGCAGGACGATCGCTCACTACCAGCTCATCCAGGAGCTGATCACCGACATCTCGGTGGATGTGGACGCGGCCCGGCTGCTCACCTGGCGGGTGGCCGATCTGATCGACCGCGGCGAGCCCTTCGCCACCGAGTCGTCCAAGGCGAAGCTCTTCGCGTCGGAGGCCGCGGTACGGGCCGCGAACAACGCGCTCCAGGTCTTCGGCGGCTACGGGTACATCGACGAGTACCCGGCGGGGAAGCTGCTGCGCGACGCCCGGGTGATGACGCTGTACGAGGGCACCAGCCAGATCCAGAAGCTGGTCATCGGCCGTGCGCTCACCGGGGTTTCCGCCTTCTGACCCGTCGGCGGACGCACGGGATGAGTACCCGCGCTGAGTAGCTGTGCGGATGTGGCCGGTGCCACATCCGCACGATGCTGTCCCCATGAGTGACACACCGGTCAGACAGCAGAACACCGCCGCCTACTACGGCCAGGCCGTCGCGTCCTTCGCGGTCGCACTGGCGGCCATGGCCCTGGGCATCCTCAACCTGGACGTCAATGTCTGGGTCCGGGCCTTCCTCGGGCTCGGGCTCCTCTACCTCACGACATCCGCCTTCACCCTCGCCAAGGTCATCAGGGACCGCCAGGAGGCCGGCCAGATCGTGACCCGGGTCGACCAGGCCCGGCTGGAGAAACTGCTCGCCGAGCACGACCCGTTCCAGAAGCTCTGACAGCCGCTGCCGACGTTCTAAGCGCTTGCTCACCCTCGGGGTATGGTGTGCGTCCTGCAGCAGCGCTGCGTCATGGGCGGAAGGGGCGAGCAATGAGCACGGCGGAGGAGACGGCGGGCGGCGATGAGCCGTGGGCGGAGGTCGGCCCCGAGGCCGCCAGGCGGCTGCTCGTCGCCGCGGTCGAGGCCTTCGCCGAACGCGGCTACCACGCGACGACGACCCGCGACATCGCGGGCCGCGCCGGCATGAGCCCGGCCGCGCTCTACATCCACTACAAGACCAAGGAAGAGCTGCTCCACCGGATCAGCCGGATCGGCCACGAGAAGGCCCTGGAGATCCTGGAGACGGCGGCCGACGGCCCCGGCACGGCCGCCGAACGGCTCGCGGCGGCCGTCCGCTCCTTCGTCCGCTGGCACGCCGGGCACCACATGACGGCCCGGGTCGTCCAGTACGAACTCGACGCGCTCGGCGCCGAACACCGCACCGAGATCGTCGGACTCCGCAAGCGCAGCGACGACGCCGTGCGCCGCATCATCGACGACGGTGTGCTCACGGGGGAGTTCGACGTCCCGTACGTCGCGGGGACCGCGCTGGCCGTGCTGTCGCTCTGCATCGACGTGTCGCGCTGGTTCAACGTGGAGGGGCGCAGCACGCCCGACGAGGTCGGCGTGTTCTACGCCGACCTCGTCCTGCGGATGGTCTCCGCCCGCACGTAGCGCGGACCCTGCGGCGGCCCGCCGCCGTAGTGGTTCAGTGGTGCGGCAGCTCAGCGGCCGGCATCAGAAGTAGTAGCGGGAGACCGACTCCGCCACGCACACCGGCTTGTCCCCGCCCTCGCGCTCCACCGTGACGGCGGCCGTCACCTGCACGCCCCCGCCCGCCTCGGACACGTCCGTGAGGACCGCCGTGGCCCGCAGCCGGGAGCCGACCGGCACCGTGGCCGGGAAACGCACCTTGTTGGTGCCGTAGTTGATGCCCATCTTCATCCCCTCGACCCGCATGATCTGCGGGACCAGCGTGGGCAGCAGCGACAGGGTCAGATAGCCGTGCGCGATGGTCGTGCCGAACGGTCCCGCCGCGGCCTTCGCCGGGTCGACATGGATCCACTGGTGGTCGCCCGTGGCGTCCGCGAAGAGATCGATCCGCTTCTGGTCGATCTCCAGCCAGTCGCTCGGCCCCAGCGGCTCGCCGATTCCGGCGCGCAGCTCATCGGCGGATGTGAAGATCCTCGGCTCTGCCATGCGTGATCCTGCCTTTCCCAACAGTCCCGGCGGCCGGCGGCGCTCCGGCGGCCCCAGTGAAGTGTCCAAGCGCTTGCTCAGCATTGTCGGGTGCGCCCGTCCCTGTCAACGACCGGCCTCACCAGGGACCGTTGAGCGGGACGGGCAGTAGGCTTCGCGGAGTGCCGCACATTCCAGAGACGATCCATGAGCTCACGGTCGGCCAGCTCTCCGCCCGGAGTGGCGCCGCCGTCTCCGCCCTGCACTTCTACGAGAGCAAGGGCCTGATCACCAGCCGCAGGACGAGCGGCAACCAGCGCCGCTACACCCGGGACGCGCTGCGCCGCGTCGCCTTCGTCCGCGCGGCGCAGCGGGTGGGCATCCCGCTCGCCACGATCAGGGGCGCGCTCGCCGAACTGCCCGACGAGCGCACACCCAACCGCGAGGACTGGGCGCGCCTCTCCGCCACCTGGCGCTCCGAGCTCGACGGACGCATCGGCCAGCTGGCGCGCCTCCGCGACCATCTCACCGACTGCATCGGCTGCGGCTGCCTGTCGCTGGAGAACTGCGTCCTGTCCAACCCGGACGATGTGTTCGGCGACCGGATGACCGGTTCGAGGCTGCTCCCCGGTCCGGCTCCGGAGAGCGGGACCGGCTGACGGCCGCGCCGGTTCCCCGGCCCGGTTCTCAGGCCGCCGGTGCCAGGGGTGAGTGCCGGGCGCTCCTCGCGCGGGCCAGCGCGGTGGAGGTGAGGACCGGCTGCGGCACGAGGATCCCGCAGCGGCTGCAGACCGGGCCCGACCACGGCTCCCGGCCGCCTCGTGAGGTCCAGGTGATTGTCTTCTCGGTACATACCGGGCAGGCGCCGGCCGGTTCGGTCCTGAGGGCGGAAATCAGCCGCTGCAGAACCTCCGCCAGGGGCCGGGACGGGTGCACGGCGGGGTCGCCGCACCAGGCGACACCGCAGCCGCCCCAGGTGCGCCGGTGCCAGTCGTCGAAGGTGCCGGGACGCCGTATCCCGTCGTGCTTCTCCCGCTTGCGCCGCTCCGCGAACTCCGCCTCGTAGGCGAGCCAGACGGTCCGCGCCTCTTCCAGTTCGTCGAGCGCGGCCACCAGCCGCGCCGGGTCCGGGGCCCGGTCCTCGGGCCCGATGTGATGTCTCGCACACAGATGATCCCAGGTCGCCCTGTGTCCGTACGGGGCAAACCTCTCCAGACACTTGCGCAGCGAATACCGCCGCAGGGCAAGGTCGTGGTGGGGATCGCGCACCTGTCTCGCGAGACTCCGGAAACCGGCCATCGCACTGCCACCTCCGTCGCTGAATACTCCTGCGTCAGTGAATGGACGTACGGCTACCCGATCCGGCTCCATCGAATTCCCGATGGGTGCCATCACTCATGCGGCAGCTCCCGCACCTGTGTGGTGATTCGGAAAAGGTGACGCATGTTCACCTTACTGACGGGTTGCCTCGCCAGTAACGTCCGTCTCATCGGCTTCCCCCTCAGGAGCATTCATGCGACGACGCACCGGAAAGCTCAGAACTGCCATCGCCGTAGCGGTGTTCGCGCTCGGCGCCGGCCTCATCACACCCGCGCCGCAGGCGACCGCCTCGGCCGCGGACCCCGTCACCGACTACTGCGGGAGTCAGTGCAACGACATCCTGCCGCCGGGCGAGAACGGCAACGCCACCCTCGCCCAGATCCTCGCGCACCGTGCGCTGGGCACCCGTCCCGAACACAGCGCCGACCAGCTCGGACCGTACGACGCGCTGCCCGCCGGGGCCCCGTCGCTCACCGACTCCACCCTGAACAACTTCTTCAACGACGCCTCGTTCGGCGTCCCCGACGACCAGGTCGCCTCGGTCACCAAGCCCCGCGACGACGTCAGCATCACCCGGGACAAGAAGACCGGCGTACCCCACATCAAGGGGACCACGCGCTACGGAACCGAGTTCGGCGCCGGATACGCGGCGGGCCAGGACCGGCTCTGGCTGATGGACCTCTTCCGGCACATCGGCCGCGGTGAGCTCACCTCCTTCGCCGGCGGCGCACCCGCCAACCAGGGCCTGGAGCAGGAGTTCTGGCCGCAGGCCCCGTACACCGAGCAGGACCTCCAGGACCAGGCCGACCGGATAGCGGCCCAGGGCGCGCGGGGCAAGCAGGCCATGGACGACGCACAGGCGTACGTCGACGGCATCAACGCCTACCGGCAGAAGTCGAAGGACGGCCGCTACTTCCCCGGCGAGTACGTACTCACCGGGAAGATCAACGCGATCACCAACGCCGGTGAGATCGAACCGTTCAAGATCACCGACATGATCGCGCTCGCCTCGGTCGTCGGCGGCCTCTTCGGCGGCGGCGGTGGCGGCGAGGTCCAGGCCGCGCTGTCGCTGCTCTCCGCCCAGCAGAAGTACGGCGTCACCGAGGGCAGCAAGGTCTGGGAGTCGTTCCGGGAGCGCAACGACCCGGAGGCGACCCTCACCGTCCACGACGGCACCAGCTTCCCGTACGCGGACAAACCCGCGGACCCCAAGGGCACCGCGATGCCCGACCCGGGCTCGGTGAAGGCCGAACCGCTGGTCTACGACCGGACCGGCGGCGCCAAGACCGAGGCGAAGACCCCGGTCAAGGCCCCCGAGAAACTCAAGCCCATGCAGGGCATGTACGACAACGGGGTGCTGCCCGCCGACCTGTTCAGCAGCAAGAAGGGCATGTCCAACGCCCTCGTCGTCTCGGGCCAGCACACCGCGAGCGGAAACCCCGTCGCCGTGTTCGGACCGCAGACCGGGTACTTCCTGCCGCAGCTGCTGATGCTCCAGGAACTCCAGGGGCCGGGCATCAGCGCCCGCGGTGTCTCCTTCGCCGGTGTCGGCATGTACATCCAGCTGGGCCGCGGCCAGGACTACGCGTGGAGCGCCACATCGGCGGGCCAGGACATCACCGACACCTACGCGGTGGAGCTCTGCCAGGACGACACGCACTACCTCTTCCGGGGCGTCTGCACCCCGATGGAGAAGATGGAGCGGACCAACTCCTGGACGCCCACCGTCGCCGACTCGACGGCGGCCGGCTCCTACCGGATGCAGGTCTACCGCACCAAGTACGGCATCGTGACGCACCGCGCGACCGTCGACGGCAAACCCGTCGCCTACACCTCGCTGCGCAGTACGTACGGCCATGAGGCCGACTCGATAGTCGGCTTCCAGATGATGAACGACCCCGGTTACGTGAAGGACGCCAAGACCTTCCAGCAGGCGGCCAGTCACATCGGCTACACCTTCAACTGGTTCTACGCCGACTCCCGCCAGGCCGCCTACTTCAACAGCGGCATGAACCCGGTGCGCGCGGCCGGGGTGGACGCCTCGCTGCCCGTCAAGGCCGAACCGGCCTACGAGTGGAAGGGCTTCGACCCCGACCACCACACCACCGACGTGACCCCGTCCACCGAACACCCGCAGTCCGTGGGCCAGGACTACTACGTCTCCTGGAACAACAAACAGGCCAAGGACTACTCATCGGCCGGGTTCGGCAACGGCTCGGTGCACCGGGTCGACCTGCTCGGCGACCGGGTGGCGAAACTGGTCGCCAAGGGCGGTGTCACCCGTGCCGCACTGACCCGTGCCATGGCCGAGGCGGCCGTCACCGATCTGCGCGGCGAGGACGTCCTGCCCGAACTGCTCGACGTCGTACGGAGCAAGCCGGTCACCGACCCGGCCGAGGCCAAGGCCGTCGAGCAGCTGGAGGCCTGGGTGGCCGACGGCACCCAGCGCAAGGAGAACGCCCAGAGCTCGCACGTCTACACCCACCCGGACGCCGTGCGGATCATGGACGCCTGGTGGCCGCTGCTGGTGGAGGCCGAGTTCAAACCGGGGCTCGGTGACGACCTCTACTCGGCGCTCACCGCCAACCTCTCCATCGACGAGTCGCCGTCGGCGGGCCACGGACCCACCGGGGCGCACGCCGGATCCGCCTTCCAGTACGGCTGGTGGAGCTATGTCGACAAGGACATCCGTACGGTCCTGGGGCGCCCGGTGCAGGGCAAGCTGGGCAAGACGTACTGCGGTGGGGGAGACCTGAGCTCCTGCCGCGACGCCCTGCTCTCGACCCTGGGCCAGGCCGCGGCCAAGACCCCGGCGCAGGTCTATCCCGGCGACGCCAGCTGCGCCGCCGGTGACCAGTGGTGCTCGGACGCGATCATCCACCGTCCGCTGGGCGGGCTGCAGTTCTGGCCCATCCAGTGGCAGAACCGGCCCACGTACCAGCAGGTCGTGGAGTTCCCCTCGCACCGGTAGACGGAGCAGGGGTAACAGAGCAGGGGTAACAGAGCAGGGGTACGGGGCCGCGGGCCGGAACGGGCAACTCCGTTCCGGCCCGCGGCGGTTGTTCAGCGGTACGCCAGATACCGCTCGCGGACAGCCCGGAAGGCGGCGAGTTCGCCCTGCCAGGCCGCCACCACCTCGTCCGTGCCGGCGCCCTTGTCGATCATGGTGCGGACCTGCGCGGACCCGGTCAGCTTGTCGATCCAGTCGTCGGAACGCCAGGCGAACCCGGACCAGACGCGCTTCGCCGTCACCAGCAGCCCGATGGCGGTCCGTACTGGGTCGAACGCCGCACGGTCCTGGACATGGAGCTGCACACCGCCCGCGGTCTTCCCCTCGAACTTGGAGAACACCGGCGCGAAGTACGCCTCGCGGAAGACGACGCCCGGCAGACCGAGCGCGTTGGCCGCCTCGGCCCACCGCCGGTCGATCCCCTCGGCCCCCAGCAGCTCGAACGGCCTGGTGGTACCCCGCCCCTCGGAGAGGTTCGTCCCCTCGAACAGACAGGTGCCCGAGTAGACGAGAGCGGTGTCGGGGGTCGGCATGTTCGGGCTCGGCGGCACCCAGGGCAGTCCCGTCGCGTCGAAGAAGTCGCCGCGCCGCCAGCCGGACATCCGGACGGTCTCCAACTCGACCGGCTTCGGGAGGAATTCACCGTTGAAGAGCCGTGCGAGCTCCGTCACTGTCATCCCGTGCGCCTGGGAGACGGGCTGCCGCCCGACGAAGGTCGCGAACTCCTTGTGCAGCACCGGGCCGAGCGCGGCCCGCCCGGTGACCGGGTTCGGCCGGTCCAGCACCACGAAGCGCAGGCCCGCCATCGCCGCCGCCTCCATGCAGTCGTACAGCGTCCAGATGTACGTGTAGAAGCGGGCCCCCACGTCCTGGATGTCGAAGACCACCGTGTCCACGCCGGACTTGGTGAAGATGTCCGCGAGGGGCTGCCCGCTCCTGGTGTACGTGTCGTACACCGGAAGCCCGGTCGCCGGGTCGTCGTACCGCCCCTCCGAACCGCCCGCCTGCGCCGTGCCGCGGAACCCGTGCTCCGGGCCGAAGACGGCGGTGAGGTTCACGTTCCGGTCGGCGTGCATGACATCGACGATGTGCCGGACGTCCTGGGTGACGCCGGTCGGGTTGGTGACGATCCCGACGCGTTCCCCGTGGAGCAGGCTGTATCCGTCGGCGGCCAGCCGGTCGAATCCGGTACTCACCCGGGCGCGCTTCCCGTGCGCGGCGGCCGGCCCGGCCGCGGCGCCCACGGCTCCCAGCGCACCCACGGCTCCGCTCGCGGCCAGCAGTCCCCGTCTGGACAGGTTCATCGGGCTACCTCCATGATCTCGCCGAGTGTCATGGCCACGCAGGCTAACTCTCGCCCCTTCCCCTGCCACATACCGACTGGTTAGTCTGCTCGTGCATTCAACGGAGAGGCAGGTCCTGATGGGTACGGTCGACGGCGCGGGTGTAGTGGTCACAGGGGCGGGCGGCGGTATCGGCGCGGCGCTGGCCCGGCGGTTCGCCGCGGAGGGAGCGCGTGTCGTCGTCAACGACCTGGACGGCGGCAAGGCCCGTGCGGTGGCCGACGGGATCGGCGCGACCGCGGTGCCGGGCGACGCCTCGACGATCGTGGACGCCGCCCGTGAAGCCCTCGGCGGACGCGTCGACGTCTACTGCGCCAACGCCGGTCTCGGCTCACCCGGCGACCCCTTCGCCGACGAGGACGTCTGGGCCGCCGCCTGGGACGTCAACGTGATGGCTCATGTCCGCGCCGCCCGCGCGCTGCTGCCCGACTGGCTGGAGCGCGGCGAGGGCCGGTTCGTCTCCACCGTGTCCGCCGCCGGGCTGCTCACCATGATCGGTGCGGCGCCGTACAGCGTCACCAAGCACGGCGCGCTCGCCTTCGCCGAATGGCTCTCGCTGACCTACCGCCACCGCGGGCTGAAGGTCCACGCGATCTGCCCCCAGGGCGTACGGACCGACATGCTCACCTCGGCGGGGTCCGCGGGTGAACTGGTGCTCGCGCCAACGGCGATCGAGCCCGACGATGTCGCCGACGCGCTCTTCGCCGCCATCGACGACGACCGGTTCCTGGTGCTGCCGCACCCCGAGGTCGCCGGGTACTACCAGG
Organism: Streptomyces sp. NBC_00466; assembly: GCF_041433995.1. Taxonomy (NCBI): domain Bacteria; kingdom Bacillati; phylum Actinomycetota; class Actinomycetes; order Kitasatosporales; family Streptomycetaceae; genus Streptomyces; species Streptomyces sp. NBC_00466. The sequence continues at coordinate 5,893,035 of NZ_CP107896.1, forward strand.
CGCGGGCCGCCGAGCCCGACCGGTGGATCGGCGGGATGAACCACCTCCAGCAGAAGTGGGAGGCCGGGCGGTGAGCACCTCGATCTACGCGGCCAAGCCCTGGCTCGGCGTGCTCAGCGAGGCCCAGCGCCGCCCGGTGCACCCGCACGCCAGCCTGGTGCACGCCTTCCGCGACGCCGTGGCCCGTGCACCCGAACACCCCGCCCTCGCCTACTTCGACGGGCGGCTCACCTACCGCGAGACCGACACGCTCTCCGACTCGGTCGCCGGACACCTCGCCGCCAGGGGGGTGGGCCGCGGCGACCGGGTCGCGGTCATGCTGCAGAACTCGCCGCACTTCGTGCTGGCGCTGCTCGGCGCCTGGAAGGCGGGCGCCACGGTCGTACCGCTCAATCCGATGTACAAGTCGGCGGAGGTCGGCCATGCCCTGCGGGACGCCGGTGTCACGGCACTGGTCTGCTCCGACCGCGCCTGGGAGTCGTATCTGCGGGAGGTGTCCACGAGCATGGCCGGCTCCCCGCTGCGGTTCGCACTGACCGCCTGCGAGCGCGATCTGCAGAGCCGCGACGACGAACGGGTCCTCGGCTTCGAGCGGCTCCCGTGCCCCGCCGACACCGACGATCTGGTGGCGGTCGCCCGGCAGGGGCTCCCGGCCCCGGCGGACCGCGTTCCGCGCGCCACCGACGTGGCACTGATCAGCTATACGTCGGGCACCAGCGGGACTCCCAAGGGCGCGATGAACGCGCACGCCAACATCATGGTGAACGCCGAGCGTCAGCGCACCGGCCACTCCGTCGCGGAGGGCTCGGCGTACTTCGCGCTCGCTCCTCTCTTCCACATCACCGGGATGGTCTGCGAACTCGCCGCGTGCGTCGCCAACGCCGGAACTCTCGTCCTCGCCTACCGGTTCCACCCCGGAGTGGTCCTCGACGCGTTCGCCGAACACCGTCCCGCGTACACCGTCGGTCCCTCCACGGCTTTCATGGCGCTCGCAGCCGACCCGTCGGTCACCCCGGACCACTTCGCCTCCTTCAAGGTGATCTCGTCGGGCGGCGCACCACTGCCGCCCGCGCTGGTGGAGGGCTTCCGCGAGCGGTTCGGCCCGTACATCCGCAACGGCTACGGACTCACCGAGTGCACCGCCCCGTGCGCCTCGGTGCCGCCCGAGCGGGAGGCGCCGGTCGACCCGGTGTCGGGCACGCTCTCGGTCGGTGTGCCGGGACCCGACACCGTGGTGAGGATCGTGGACGCCAAGGGCGACGAGGTGCCCTTCGGGGAGCAGGGCGAGATCGTGGTGAGCGGGCCGCAGGTGGTCTCCGGTTACTGGGAGCGTCCGGAGGCCACCGCCGACACGTTCCCCGGCGGCGAGCTGCGCACCGGGGACATCGGTTTCATGGACCGGAACGGCTGGCTCTATGTCGTGGACCGGATGAAGGACATGATCAACGCCTCCGGTTTCAAGGTGTGGCCGCGCGAGGTCGAGGACGTCCTCTACACCCATCCCGCCGTACGGGAGGCCGCTGTGGTCGGGATCCCCGACCCCTACCGGGGCGAGTCGGTCAAGGCCTATGTGAGCCTGCGGCCCACGGAGTCCGGGGCCGCGGCGACACCGGAGGAGCTGGCGGCCTACTGCAAGGAGCGGCTCGCCGCGTACAAGTACCCGCGCGAGGTCGAGATCCTGCCCGAGCTGCCGAAGACAACCAGTGGGAAGATCCTGAGGCGGGAACTGCGTTCCCCGCAGTGAACGCCGCGGGCCCGGGCACGCACAGCCCGCATGTTTGCAGGGCTGCTACGTGCACGGCCCGCATGTTCACAGGGCACACGTGCACGGCCCGCACGTAGCAGCCCGCACACGTACAACGAGCTCATGAACGGACGGAAGGTGGCGGCGATGGCAGCCAGAACGACCGACGGGAACGGTGTCCCCGTCCCGCAGAGGCTGCTGGCCGCCGCCACCCGGCTGTTCGCCGAGCGCGGCTACGACCGGACCTCCGTCCAGGAGATCGTCGAGGCGGCGGGGGTCACCAAGGGCGCCCTCTACCACTACTTCGGCTCCAAGGAGGATCTGCTCCAGGAGGTCTACTCCCGGGTGCTGAGGCTCCAGCAGGAGCGGCTCGACGCGTACGCGGACGCCGACGCGCCCGTCGAGGAGCGGCTGCGCGAGGCCGCGGCGGACGTCGTCGTCACGACCATCGACAACCTGGACGACGCTTCGATCTTCTTCCGCTCCATGCACCATCTGAGCCCCGAGAAGAACAAGCAGGTACGGCTGGAACGGCGCCGCTACCACGAGCGCTTCCGGGCCCTGGTGGAGGAGGGCCAGCGAACCGGGGTGTTCTCGACGGCCACCTCGGCGGATCTGGTGGTCGACTACCACTTCGGGTCCGTGCACCATCTGTCGACGTGGTACCGCCCGGACGGCCCGCTGACTCCGCGCGAACTGGCCGAGCAACTGGCCGATCTGCTGCTGAGGGCACTGCGGCCGTAGGGCCCGGCTCCGCCGGTCCCGGCCGGGGCTGGGACGTACCCCGCCCCGCCCTGCCCCGGCCCGGCCCGGCCGGGACCGCCCCGGCGACATCATCCCGCCCGCTACAGGTACTTCTTCAGCTCGCGCCGCGCCAGGGACCGCTGGTGCACCTCGTCCGGCCCGTCGGCGAGCCTCAGTGTCCGTGCCCCGGCCCAGAGTTCGGCCAGCGGGAAGTCCTGGCTCACCCCGCCAGCGCCGTGCAGCTGCACCGCGTTGTCGATGATGTCGATCACCGCGCGCGGGGTCGCGATCTTGATGGCCTGGATCTCCGTGTGCGCACCGCGGTTGCCCACCGTGTCCATCAGCCAGGCTGTCTTGAGGACCAGCAGCCGCAGCTGCTCCACAGTGACCCGGGCATCCGCGATCCAGTTCTGTACGACACCCTGCTGGGCCAGCGGCTTGCCGAACGCGGTGCGGGACACCGCCCGCCTGCACATCAGCTCGATGGCGCGCTCCGCCATACCGATCAGCCTCATGCAGTGGTGGATCCGGCCCGGTCCGAGGCGGGCCTGGGCGATGGCGAAACCGCCGCCCTCCTCACCGATCAGGTTCGACGCGGGGACCCGGACGTTGTCGAAGACCAGCTCGGCGTGACCGCCGTGGGAGTGGTCCTCGTATCCGTACACCTGCATGGCGCGGCGGACTTCGAGTCCCGGGGTGTCACGCGGGACCAGGATCATCGACTGCTGGCGGCGGGCGTCGGCGCCGTCCGGGTCGGTCTTCCCCATCACGATGAAGATCTTGCAGTCGGGGTTCATCGCCCCGGAGATGTACCACTTGCGGCCGTTGATGACGTACTCGTCGCCCTCGCGCGCGATACGGGTCTCGATGTTCGTCGCGTCGGACGAGGCGACCTCCGGCTCCGTCATGGCGAAGGCCGACCTGATCTCACCGGCGAGCAGCGGCTCCAGCCACTGCTTCTTCTGCTGCTCGGTCGCGAACTGGAACAGCACCTCCATATTGCCCGTGTCGGGGGCGGCGCAGTTCAGCGCGGTGGGTGCCAACTGCGGTGAGCGTCCGGTGATTTCGGCCAGCGGCGCGTACTGGAGGTTGGTCAGTCCCGCGCCGTACTCCGCGTCCGGCAGGAAGAGGTTCCACAGGCCCTGGCGGCGCGCCTCCGCCTTCAGGTCGCCGACCACGGCCGGGGTGTCCCAGGGGGAGGCGAGCCGCGCGCGCTGTTCGTGGGCGACGGCCTCGGCGGGCAGGACGTGCTCGTCCATGAAGGCGAGGAGCTTGCCGCGCAGCTCTTCGGTGCGCGCGTCGAATGCGAAGTCCATGGGGTGTTCAGCCTTCCTGGAGGGTGGTGAGACCGTGCTCGATGAAGACGGGGACCAGTGAGCCGATCTGGTCGAAACCGGCTCCGACGGTCTGGCCGAGGGTGTAGCGGTAGTGGATTCCTTCGAGGATCACGGCGAGCTTGAACCAGGCGAACGCCGTGTACCAGGCGATGGCGGAGGTGTCCCGGCCTGAGCGGGCCGCGTAGCGCTCGACCAGCTCGGCGGGCGAGGGGTGGCCCGCCGCACCGCTGGTGGTGGAGACCGGTGACTCGGGGATGCCCAGATCGGAGCTGTACATCACGAGCAGCCCCAGGTCGGTGAGCGGGTCGCCGAGCGTCGACATCTCCCAGTCCAGGATCGCGTTGATTCTTTCGTCGTCACCGAGCAGCACGTTGTCCAGGCGGTAGTCGCCGTGCACGACGGTGGGAGCCGGGGAGCGGGGCAGGTCACGGCCGAGAGTGGCGTGCAGCTCGTCGATGCCGGCCAGTTCGCGGTTGCGCGAGGCGTCCAGCTGCTTGCCCCAGCGGCGCAGCTGCCGGTCGAGGAAGCCCTCGGGGCGCCCGAAGTCCGCAAGACCCACCGCCTCCTGGTCCACGGCATGCAGATCCACGAGCGTGTCGACCAGTCCGAGCACCGCCGCACGGGTCCGCTCGGGGCCGAGGGGTGCCAGCTGGGCGGCCGTACGGTACGGAGTGCCCTCGACGAACTCCATGACGTAGAACGGCGATCCGATGACCGACTCGTCCTCGCACAGCAGCACCGGGGCCGGCACCGGAACCCCCGTCGGGTGCAGCGCGCTGATCACTCGGTGCTCGCGCTTCATGTCGTGCGCGGTGGCGAGGACATGGCCCAGCGGGGGCCTGCGGACGACCCACCGGCCGGTCCCGTCGCTCACGGTGTACGTCAGATTCGACCGCCCGCCCTCGATGAGCCGCGCGCTGAGCGGTCCGCTCACCAGGCCGGGCCGCACCCGGTCGAGATGACCGCGCAGCGCCTCGGGGTCGATTCCCGGTGGTTGGACTGCGCTCATGGGGCACCTCCGTGTGTAGGGGCGGACCGTCCCGGGTGGACCGTCGCGCTGTTGTCTGCTGGAACGCTCGCGGTGACGTCCGCGTCCATCATGCCGACCAGTCGGTATGTCGTCCACCCCCGGCCCGGTTCCGGCAGCCGGTGCGCGGTCGGCACCTCGGTGGTCGTCGCGGCCGGCACCTCTCTGGTTGTCTCTGGTCGTCTCTGTGCGGTCGTCACATCTCTGATACACCGCCCGGAGGCTCCCGGTTCCCGTCCGGCGGCTTCCGGTTCCCGCCCGGCCGGGCCGGTACCGCCGCCCTCCCGTTTGCACGGGGTCCGGTTGCGCGAGGCTGGGCCTGACCAGAGGCTCGTAGGCATGAAGGCGATCAGCTACAGCCGTTACGGCGGCCCCGAGGTCCTGGAGTACGGCGAGCGCCCCGAGCCCAAGGTCGGGCCCGACTCCGTGCTGGTGAAAGTACGCGCGGCAGCCGTCAACCCGGTCGATGCGCACGCCCGCGAGGGGCATCTCGACGCGGGACTCGACGCCGTCTTCCCGGTCGTGCCCGGCTGGGACGTCTCCGGTGTGGTGGTGCAGCCGGGGGTGGCCGTCACCGAGTTCGCCGTCGGGGACGAGGTCATGGGGTACGTACGGGAGGACTTCCTCTCCCGCGGCACCTTCGCCGAGTACGTGGCGGCCCCGGTGCGCACCCTGGCCCGCAAGCCGCTGCGGCTGAGTTTCGAGGAGGCCGCCGGGCTGCCGCTGACCGGACTGACCGCCTACCAGGCCCTGCGCGCGCTCGAAATCCGTTCCGACGACACCGTTCTCGTGCACGCGGCGGCGGGCGGGGTCGGTTCGATGGCCGTACAGCTCGCCCTGCACTCGGGAGCACGGGTCATCGGCACCGCGAGCACCCACAACCACGACCATCTGCGCACGCTGGGCGCGGAACCGGTGGCCTACGGCGACGGGCTCGCCGACCAGGTGCGGGCCCTGGCGCCCGACGGGGTGGACGCGGTCCTCGACACGGTCGGCGGGGACACCCTGCGGCTCTCGGCGAACCTGCTCGCCCCGGAGGGCCGGCTCGCGTCGATCGTGGACGGCGACGTCGTCGAGTTCGGCGGCCGCTATGTCTTCGTACGGCCGGACCCTCTCGATCTGCATGTCCTGGGCGAACTCGCCGACCAGGGGGAGATCTCGGTCCACGTCGACCGGGTCCTCCCGCTGGAACAGGCGGCAGAGGCGCAGCGGCTCAACTCCGAGGGCCACACCCGCGGCAAGATCGTCGTCACGGTCGACTGGGACGCGGCCTGACCCGGACCCGCACCGGACACCTCCGTGGGAGGCCGTCGGCGGCGAACCCGGCCTGATCCAAACGAAAAGCCCTGACCGACGCGCCGGCGGGAGGACCGCCGGCCGCCGTCACCCCGGGTGCGGAGCGGTCAGCCGGCGGTACGCCGCGAGGCCGTCGGGAACCCACTCCCAGGTGCCGATACGGAGCGCCAGCTCCTCGTCGGAGAGGAAGCCGTGCCAGGCGACCTCCTCCACCTGCGGGTTCACCGGAAGCGTGCAGCGCACCTCGTACACCCAGGACCACCAGCCCTGCCCGGCACCCTCGTACAGGAACTTGAAGAGCGGTACGGGCGCGGGCAGCCCGGAGACGCCCAGCTCCTCCTCGGCCTCCCGCAGCGCCGCCGCGTCGTAGGACTCGCCCGCGCCGACCACCCCGCCGACGAACATGTCGTACAGCGAGGGGAAGACCAGCTTCACCGGTGTCCGCCGGTGGACGAAGATCCGGTCTTCGGCGTCCCGGGCGAGGACGAAGACGCAGCGGTGCCGCAGACCCTTCGCGTACACCTCGCCCCGCGGGGCCTGCCCGGTCACCCGGTCGGACGCGTCCACCACATCGAGGATCTCGTCGGCGGGGGACGCGGGGGGTTCAGGGTTCGCAGCGGTCATGCGGCCATCTTCTCGCGCGGCGTCCGCGCCGAACCGGAGGGCATCGCCGGATGCCGCCCCAGCAGCACGATCCCCACGACGATCGCCGCGAGTCCGGCCGCCTGCCAGGCCAGGGCCCCGGTGTCGGTACGCAGCCGGTCGCCCAGGAACCCCACGCCGCAGGCGATGCCCGCGAGCGGCTGTGCCGCGGTGAGCGCGGGCAGCGAACTGCGCAGCGGCGCGGCCTCGAAGGCGCTCTGGACCAGGACCAGGCCGGTCACCCCCAGCACGATCACGGCGTACGGCTCCCAGCCCGTCACCAGCGCCGGCCAGCCGCCGTGCTCCAGATGCTGGCCGCTGACCCGGGTCAGGGCGTCCTGGAGCCCGTAGAGCAGACCCGCGCCGAGTGCGAGGAGCGCGGGCCCCACGGTCAGCCGGGTCCGTTTGGCGCAGACCGCCAGCAGCATCGCGGTACCGGCCACCACGCCGATGATCAGCCAGTGCCGCAGTTCGTTCACCGAAGCGGCACCGGCCTTCGGCTGGCCCGCCAGGATGAAGGCCGCGACTCCGCCCGCCAGCAGCGCGAGACCGCCCCAGCCCTGCCGCCCCAGCGGCTGTCCGGTCTGGTGCCGGGAGAGTGCCATGGCGAAGAGCAGGTTCGTCGCGAGCAGAGGTTCGACCAGCGAGATCTCGCCGTGCCCGAGCGCCAGGGCCCCCAGCACCATGCCGCAGACCATCAGCGCGATGCCGCCCAGCCAGAGTGGCACCCGCACCAGGTCCAGCAGCAGCCGGAAGGAGAGGAAGTCCTTCATCGGGGCGTGCCGGGCCGCTCTCTGCTGGAGCACGAAACCGAAGCCGAGACAGCAGGCCGCGGCCACCGAGAGCGCGACGACGAGTACCGACACGTGATCAACCTCAAGACCGGCCAGAAGGGGCGGGGTCCTGGCGACGATAGCGCCTGGGGGTGCACCTGTACCCGTTGAGTGCACCGAACGGGACGGTTGACGCAGCTTCGGGACGAACTGAAGATGTGACCCACAAGTAACCTGGCAGGGATGGGGCTCATGGCGGACGACGCTGACGTGATCGTGATCGGGGCCGGGCTCGCCGGTCTGGTGGCCACCGCCGAGCTGGTGGACGCGGGGAAGAAGGTGATCCTCCTCGACCAGGAGCCCGAGCAGTCGGCGGGCGGGCAGGCCCACTGGTCCTTCGGCGGTCTCTTCTTCGTCGACTCGCCCGAACAGCGGCGCTTCCGCATCAAGGACAGCCGTGAGCTGGCGATGCAGGACTGGCTGGGCACCGCCGGTTTCGACCGGCCGGAGGACCACTGGCCGCGGCAGTGGGCCGAGGCGTACGTGGACTTCGCGTCGGGCGAGAAGCGGGCCTGGCTGCGCGCCCAGGGGATGCGTTTCTTCCCGGTCGTCGGCTGGGCGGAGCGCGGCGGGTACGACGCGACCGGCCACGGCAACTCCGTACCGCGTTTCCACATCACGTGGGGGACCGGGCCCGGTGTCGTGGCGCCCTTCGAACGCCGGGTGCGGGAGGGCGTGGCGCGCGGTCTGGTGCAGCTCAGGTTCCGCCACCGGGTCACCGGCCTCGCCCGCAGCGCCGGCGCGGTGGACACGGTGACCGGTGAGGTGCTGGAGGCGAGCGGGGCCGAGCGGGGCACCGCCAGCAGCCGCGCGGTCACCGGCGAGTTCACCTACCGGGCGCAGGCGGTCATCGTCACCTCCGGCGGGATCGGCGGCAACCACGACCTCGTAAGGGCCCAGTGGCCGGAACGGCTCGGCACCCCGCCCGCGCACATGCTGTCGGGGGTGCCCGCCCATGTGGACGGGCTCATGCTGGGCATCGCGGAGGCCGCGGGCGGCAGCCAGATCAACCGGGACCGGATGTGGCACTACACGGAGGGCATCCAGAACTGGAACCCGATCTGGGCGAAGCACGGCATCCGCATCCTGCCGGGGCCCTCGTCGCTCTGGTTCGACGCGCGCGGCAAGCGCCTGCCGGTGCCGCTCTTCCCCGGCTTCGACACCCTGGGCACGCTCGACCACATCATGAAGTCGGGCCACGCCTACACCTGGTTCGTCCTCGACCAGCGCATCATCGGCAAGGAGTTCGCGCTCTCGGGCTCCGAGCAGAACCCGGACCTCACCGGGAAGTCCGTCCGTGACGTCATCGGGCGGGCGCGGGCCGACGTACCCGCGCCGGTGAAGGCGTTCATGGACAACGGCGCGGACTTCGTCGTCGAGAAGGACCTGGCGTCGCTGGTTCGGGGGATGAACAAGCTCACCGGGCAGCCGCTGATCGACGAGGCCGGGCTGCGCCGGGAGATCGTCGCCCGCGACCGGGAGATCAGCAACCCCTTCACCAAGGACCTCCAGGTGATGGCGGTCCGCGGCGCCCGGAAGTATCTGGGCGACAAGCTCATCCGTACGGCCGCGCCGCACCGCATCCTCGACCCCGCGGCGGGTCCGCTGATCGCGGTGAAACTGCACATCCTGACGCGCAAGTCACTGGGCGGCCTGGAGACGGACCTGTCGTCCCGGGTCCTCGCGGAGCCGGCCGGCGGTACGGACAGGGGCGCGCCCGTGCCCGGTCTGTACGCGGCGGGGGAGGCGGCCGGGTTCGGCGGTGGCGGGGTGCACGGCTACCGGTCGCTGGAGGGCACGTTCCTGGGCGGCTGCATCTACTCGGGGCGGGTCGCCGGGCGGGCAGCGGCCCGGGCAGTGGGGTAGCGGGACAGTGGGAGGCGCGGTTCAGCGGGCGGCGGTGCGGTTGAGCGGGCGGTGCGGTTCAGCGCGCGGCGGGGCGGCCCGGCCCGGTGCGGCCCGTCCTACAGCCGTTCCACCACCCGGAACCTCTCGGCCACGATCATCGTGTCGTCGTCCACGGTGAACTCCGGGTCCCGCAGCGCCTCCCGCATGTCGTCCCCGTGCCAGAACCGCTCGTGCCCCGCGCGCCACCCGGCGACCGACGTATATCCCTCGCCCTCGTCCAGTGCGTGCTGGAGGCCGACGTCACCCAGCCGCAGCACCCGTACCTCGGTCACCTCGACCACCGCGACCTCGCGGCCGTCCGAGTCGATCAGCGCGGAGCGCTCGCCGACGGGGGGCAGTTCCTCCTGCTCCGCCTCGTACTCGGCGAGCAGTCCGCTGGTCGAGACCTTCTCCCCGCGCAGCACGGCGTCGACGAGCTGATCGCGGAGCGGGCCGGGAAAGGCGAGCAACAGGGGCTTGAGGGGTTCGGGACCGGTCATGGCACCAGCGTACGCACACGGGCAAAGCGTGGCGGTGCAAAGGGAGTTGGGGAGGATATGGCGTCTGTGCGGCCTTGACGTGGAGCCATCAGTACCGGTTTGCTGGGCGTGATCATTGCTCCCGGCGCCCTGAGGATCCCGCGGATGCCCCCACTCCTCGGCCGCTCCCGAAGACGGGCCGGCCAACTCGCCGACCCGGCCCTCGACGACGTCGAACTCGCAGAAGTACGGACCCAGTTGGCCCAGGGCCGCTGGGCAAGCGTCAGTTCCCTGCTCACCGCGACCGCTGACGACTGGGACCGCCGGGGCCACCGTCTCGTCGTACTCGCCGAGGGTTCGGGGTCGGCGGCCTGGGCGGAGGACTGGCTGCTCGCCGAGCCGGATAGCGCGGACGCCGCCGCCCTGCTGGCCTGCGCCAAGGTCCTGCGGTCGCTGCACGGCAAGGACGGCAGGGGAGGCAGGACGGACAAGGTGGGCAGGGCGGGCAGGGCCGCCAAGGACGAGGAGGACGCGGCCCGCGAGGCCTGCCGGGCCGCTGCCCGGCTGGCGCCATCGGACCCGACGCCCTGGCTCGGTCTGCTGATCCTCGCCCGCAGCCGCGGCACCGAGGAGGAGGTCAGCCGCCTCTTCGACGAAGTGCGCTCACGCCACCCCGAGCACCACCATGCCCACCATCTGATGGCGGCGCGGCTCGCCGAGCGCCATCCGGGAGCCGGCCAGGACCCGCTCCACGAGGTGTACGACTTCGCGGCCTGGGCGGCCGAACAGGCGCCCGCCGACTCACCGCTCGCGGTGCTGCCGGTGGTGGCCCATGCGGAGCGCTACCGGGTGCTCGCCGTCGCGGGCAGCGAACCGGACGATCCCGCACGCTCCGCGCACTGGACGGGCCGGCGGGCCCGCCAGGTGATGAAGGCCGCCTTCGACTGGTGGCTGGAGTGGGAGCGCGAGGACCATCCGCGCAACCGCGTCGACCTCAACTTCCTGGCTCACGCGAAGTTCTGCGAGGGCCGGCCGGCGGAGGCCGCCGCACTGTTCCACCGCATTGGAGAGCACTTCACGCCAGCCCCCTGGGCGTACCCCGACCGGGACCCGTACCAGGCGTTCAGCGCCGCGCGCGGTGCCGCGCTCGGCTCCGTCTAACTCCTCACCGAAGGGACCGACCCGCCATGCCGCCGGGCAGTTCGAGCACGAGCGAGATCAACAAGATCAGCACGTTCAAGGGCCAGGACCAGGCACTGCGCGCCGGCCGTCTGGGGACGGCGGGCCTGCTGCTCTCCGTACTCGCGGCCAGTGCTCCCCTGATGGTCGTCGCGGGCGTCATGCCGACGATCTTCGGACTGATGGGGATCGTGGGACAGCCGATCCTCTACGTCATCCTGGCGGTCGTCCTGGCGCTGTTCAGCGTCGGTTACGCGGAGATGAGCCGGCACGTCCACAACGCCGGGGCCTTCTACGCGTACATCGCCCGCGGCCTGGGCTCCACCGCGGGAGCCGGTGCCTCCTTCGTCGCCCTGGTCGCCTACAGCGCCATGCAGGTCGGCATCTACGGCATCTTCGGCTTCGAGGTCTCCGGCCTCTTCGACACCTATCTGAGCACCGAACTGGCCTGGTGGGTGCCGGCGTTGGTGGCCGTCGCGGTCGTCGGGGTGCTCTCCTGGCTGAAGATCGACCTCAACGCGAAGGTCCTCGGGGTGCTGCTGCTCATCGAGTGCGCCCTCGTGGTGATCTTCGACATCGCGTCGGTCGCGAGCCCCGCCAAGGAGGGGCTCTCGCTGCACGCCTTCAACCCCGGCACCCTCACCGGTGCGGGCTTCGGCACCGCGCTCTGCTTCTGCATCGCCGCGTTCGTCGGTTTCGAACAGGCCCCCGTCTACGCCGAGGAGACCAGCAGGCCGCAGGTGGTCGTCCGCCGGGTGATGTTCCTCGCCGTCGGCTTCGTCGCACTGTTCTTCGCCGTCAGCTCCTGGGCGCTGACCGTGGCCGCCGGACCGTCGGCGATCAGCGCCCAGGCCGGCAAACTCGGCCCGGGTCTGCTCTTCGGCCTCAGCGAGGGCGTACTCGGCAAGTCCTTCACCGATGTGCTCCACGTCCTCTTCGTCACCGGCATGTTCGCCGCGATGCTCAGCTTCCACAACGTGGTCGCCCGCTATGCCTTCGCGATGGGACGCGAAGGGCTGCTGCCCGCCGCTTTCGGCCGTACCAACAGGTCCAGCGGCGCGCCCGGCACCGGCTCGCTGCTCCAGACCGTGATCTCCCTCGTCGTCGTCATCGCGTTCGCGGTGACCGACAGCAAGCCGCACGGCGACCCGACGGCGCCCGTCCTGCACCTCTTCACCTGGATGGGGAACATCGGCGCCCTCGGCATCATCCTGCTGATGGCCGCCGCATCGGTCGCGGTGATCGCCTTCTTCGTACTGCGCGGGGCGGCCCGTGCGCAGATCTGGCGGCTGACCGCTTCGGGCCTCGCCTGCCTCGCCCTGCTCACCATCGCCTTCATGACGGTCAAGGACTTCGACGTGCTGGTCGGCGCGGGCCCCGGGTCGGTGCTGAGCTGGCTGTTGCCCGGGATCATCGGGCTCGCGATGATCGGCGGTCTGGTCTACGGACTGGTGCTGCGCTCGGGCCGGCCCGATGTGCACGCCAGGATCGGGCTGGGCAACGAGGCGTTCCAGCTCGACAAGGCCGCCGAGGCGCGGGCCGGAGCAGGCGCGGACATATGACGGAATTCTGACGGGCACCCGCGGTTGCTGGCTTCTGGCGCCCGCGGGTGTTCGAATCGTTGGGTGAAACATGAACCATCCAGCCAGGACGGCGCGCCGGTCGGGCGCCGCCTCGTCCTCGGGATGCTCGGCCTGGGCGCGGCGGGTCTGGTCACCGCGCCCTACATCCAGCGCGGGGTCGACTCGGCGCTGGGGGCGGTCTCGGGCAAGGACCCCACCGGCCTGACCGGTCTGCTGCCCAACGGCGGCGGATTCCGCTACTACTCGGTCACCTCGTCGGTGCCCCGCAAGGACGCCGGGAACTACCGGCTCACCGTGGACGGCATGGTCGAGCGGCCCACCTCGTACACCCTCGGCTCGCTGCGCAGGCTCCCGCAGACCAGGCTGGTGCGCGATGTGCAGTGCGTCACCGGCTGGCGGGTGCCCGGCACGCCCTTCGAAGGCGTCCGGCTCTCCCGGCTGCTCGACGCGGCGGGCGTCCGGCCCGGGGCCGGTGCGGTCCGCTTCACCTGCTTCGACGGCGCGTACAGCGAGAGCCTCACCCTGGACCAGGCGCGCCGTGCGGACATCCTGGTGGCACTGCGGATGCAGGACCAGCCGGTGAGCCACAACCACGGCGGACCCGTCCGCCTCTATGTCGCGCCCATGTACTTCTACAAGTCGGCGAAATGGCTGTCGGGGATCACCGTCACCCGTGACGTGCGACGCGGTTACTGGGAGGAGCGCGGCTATGACATCGACGCCTGGGTCGGCAAGTCCAACGGACGCGATGACCACCCCACGGTCTGAGCTGCGCCGCTTCACCCGGCCGGTGCGGTGGGTGCACCGCACGACGTCGGCCCTGATGCTGGTGTGCATCGCGTCGGCGGGCTGCCTGTACGTCCCGCAGCTCGCGGAGCTGGTCGGCCGCCGCTATCTGGTCGTGACCGTCCATGAGTGGTCCGGGCTGCTGCTGCCGGTGCCGGTTCTGGCCGGCCTCGTCTCGCGTGCGCTGCGGGCGGACCTGGGCCGCCTCAACCGCTTCGCGCCGTACGACCGCGCCTGGCTGCGGTCGGCGCTGCGCAGGGACGGATCACCGCGCACGGCGGGCAAGTTCAACGGCGGCCAGAAGATCTACGCGGGGTGGATCGCGGGCGCCACGCTGGTGATGCTCGGCACCGGGCTGCTGATGTGGTTCACGCATCTGGCGCCGCTGGTCTGGCGGACGAGCGCCACCTTCATCCACGACTGGCTGGCGCTGGCCGTCGGCATCGTGATCGCCGGACACATCGGGATGGCGCTCGGCGACCCGGAGGCCCGGCGGGGGATGCGGACCGGCCTGGTCGGGCGCGGCTGGGCGCGGCGGGAGCACCCGCTGTGGCTGGACGAGGAGTGAGGCGCCGGGCCGGGCTCCGCGAAGCCCCGGCCGCACGGGCGGCCGGAGGCGGCTCCGCGGACCGGGCCCGGCGCCGCGCGGCCGTCAGCCGCCGAAGTCCAGCAGCACCTTGCAGGACTGCGAGCGGTCAGCCGCGAGCGCGAACGCCTCCGCGGCCCGCTCCACCGGCACCACCGCACTGACCAGCGCGTCGAAGGAGTCCTCCCGGGCCAGCAGCTCGATCGCCGCGTCGAACTCCACGTCGAAGCGGAGCGCCCCGCGCAGCTCGATCTCCCGGCTCACCACCAGATTCCCGGCGAACGGGCTCATCCCCGGTGGCAGCATCCCCAGCTGCACGACGGCCCCGCCCCGCCGCACCGACCGCAGACACGTGTCCAGACCGGCCGCCGACCCGGACGCCTCGATCGCGGTGTCGACCTCGTCCGGCAGGCCGGGACCGGCCGGGTCGCCGACCGGTACGAGCGTCGTCGCGCCCGCGGCGGCCGCGAACTCCAGGGCCTTCGGCAGCAGATCGGTGACCGTGACGGCCGCGGCGCCCGCGGCCCGCAGCGCGGCCACCACCAGGGAGCCGATCGGCCCCGCACCCGTGACCAGGACGTGCCTGCCCTCGACGGGACCGGCCCTGCGCACCGCGTGCAGCGCGACCGCCAGCGGTTCGGCCAGTGCGGCCCTGCGCAGCCCGAGACCCGCAGGGAGTGCCCTCAGCTGACCGGCGGGCACCGCGATCCGGGCCGCGAAACCGCCCTGCACGTGCGGGGTGCGGGCCGCGCTGCCCAGATAGCGGGTGTCCCGGCAGACGTTGGCCCGCCCGTCCAGGCACTCCGGGCAGGTGCCGCACGGCGTCGCCGGGTGCACGGCCACCGGGGTGCCGGGCGCGGGGCCTTCCGCGCCCTCGCCGTACGCGACCACGGTGCCGACCACCTCGTGGCCCAGCACCATCGGCTCGCGCAGCAGGAAGTCACCGACCCCGCCGTGCCGCCAGTAGTGCAGATCCGAGCCGCACACTCCGCCGTACCGCACCGCGACGACGGCCTGGCCGGGCCCGGCCACCGGCTCGGGCAGCTCGTCGACCCGCAGGTCGTCCACTCCGTGGATCACACATCCGCGCATCACAGCACACTCGTCATTCCGCCGTCGACGTACAGGATCTGGCCGCTCACGAAGTCCGCGGCCGGTGAGGCGAGGTAGAGCACGCCGCCCACCAGGTCGTCGGTGCGCCCCCAGCGCCCGGCCGGGGTACGGCCGCGCACCCAGGAGCTGAACTCCTCGTCCTCCACCAGCGGCCGGGTCAGCTCTGTCTCGATGTAGCCCGGCCCCAGGCCGTTGACCTGGATGCCGTACTGACCCCAGTCGGCGCACATGCCCTTGGTGAGCATCTTCAGGGCGCCCTTGGTGGCCGCGTACGGAGCGATACCGGGGCGCACCACCTCGCTCTGCAGCGAACAGATGTTGATGATCTTTCCGTGACCGCGCGGGACCATCCGCCGGGCGGCCTCGCGGCCCACCAGGAAGGCGCTGGTGAGGTTGGTGCCGACGATCCGGTGCCAGTCGTCGTCGGCGAAGTCGAGCAGCGGGGCGCGCAGTTGCATTCCGGCGTTGTTGACCAGGATGTCCAGCGGGCCCGCCTGCTCCTCGGCCGCGGCGATCCCGGCGGCGACCGAGGGTCCGTCGGTGACGTCGAAGGCGGCGGTGAGCACCGTGCCCCCGGTGTCGGCGAGTCCGGCGGCGGCCGCCTTCAGCCGGCCCTCGTCCCGGCCGTTGATGACGACGGTGCAGCCCGCCTCCAGCAGACCGCGGGCGAGCGCGTGCCCGATGCCGCGGCTGGCCCCGGTGACCAGCGCCGTACGGCCGCCGATCTCGAACAGTGGATGTGCCATGAGATGTGTCCTTCTCCCGTGCGGGCGGCGGGCCGTCCTCCTCGGGCCGCTGCTGGTGCCTGTCGTCAAAGCGCCGCAGCGGGCCGTACTCCTGAGTCCGCGGTACTAGACAACCAGCGAGAGCAGCAGGATGAAGAGCAGCGAGACCACCGAGATGATGGTCTCCATCACCGACCAGGTCTTGATCGTCTGGCCGACGTCCATCCCGAAGTACTCCTTCACCAGCCAGAACCCCGCGTCGTTCACATGGCTGAAGAAGAGCGAGCCGGCGCCGATGGCGAGCACCAGCAGTGCCACGTGCGCCGTCGACATGTCCGCGGCCAGCGGCGCGACCAGACCGGCGGCGGAGACCGTCGCCACCGTGGCGGAGCCGGTCGCCAGGCGCATCACCACGGCGATCAGCCAGGCCAGCAGCAGCGCGGGGATCGACCAGTCCTTGGAGATGTCCAGCACCATCTGACCCACACCGGAGTCGATCAGGGTCTGCTTGAAGCCGCCGCCGGCGCCGACGATCAGCAGCACACTCGCGATCGGGGCGAGCGATTTCTCGACGGTCGCCGACATCCGGCCCTTGCTGAATCCGGCCGCCCGGCCCAGCGTGAACATGGCGACGATCACCGCGGCCAGCAGGGCGATCAGGGGCGAGCCGATGACGTCGAACGCGCGCTGGACCGTGTCCGTGGGGTTGTCGATCACGATGTCGACGAGCGCCTTGGCCAGCATCAGCACGACGGGCAGCAGCACGGTCGCCACGGTGGCACCGAAACCGGGCCGCTTCTCCAGGTCCTCCGACGGGCGCTGCGGCACCATCCGGTCGGGCGCCTGGATGTCCACCCAGCGGGCCGCGTACCGGGAGAAGACCGGACCGGCGATGATCACGGTCGGAATGGCCACCAGGACACCCAGCGCGAGCGTCACACCGAGGTTGGCGTGCACGGCGGCGATGGCCACCAGCGGACCGGGGTGCGGCGGAATCAGACCGTGCATCACGGACAGGCCGGCCAGCGCCGGGATACCGATCCGCATCAGCGAGAAGTTGCCGCGCTTGGCGACCAGCAGGACCACCGGGATCAGCAGCACGATGCCGATCTCGAAGAAGAGCGGCAGGCCGACGATCGCCGCGATCAGCACCATCGCCCACGGCATACCGCGCCGGCTCGCCTTCGAGAGGATGGTGTCGACGATCTGGTCGGCGCCGCCGGAGTCCGCGAGGAGCTTGCCGAGGATGGCACCGAGCGCGATCAGGACACCCACGCTCGCGGTGGTGGAACCGAGGCCCGTGGTGAAGCTGGTGATGACCTTGTCGAGCGGAGCACCCGCAACCGCTCCCAGGACGAGCGATCCGATGGTCAGCGACAGAAACGCGTGGAGCTTGGTCTTCGTGATGAGCAGGACGATGACGGCGATGCCCGCGAGGACGGCGATCCCCAGCTGGGCATGGCCGGCCGACGATATCGGCGCTACGTCCGCTGCCAGCATCTCGACACTGAGACTGGACACGGTGGATTCCTTCGGTTCGTAAGAGTGGTTCGTCAGGCGGTGAGCGGTGTGCGGTAAGGCGTGACGGTGGAGCTACTTGCCGATGCCGCGCAGTGCGGCCACGGCCCGTCCGGTGATCTCCTCGGGGGTTCCGGAGATGTCGACGGCGGCGCCCGCCTCGTCCCGGCCCAGCGGCTGGAGCGTGGCGAACTGCGAGTCGAGGAGCGCGGTGGGCATGAAGTGCCCCTTGCGCTCCGCCATCCGCTTCTCGATCAGCTCCCGGTCGCCCGTCAGGTGCAGGAAGACGACGCCGGGGGCCTCGGCCCGCAGCCGGTCGCGGTAGGAGCGCTTGAGCGCGGAACAGCTGACGACGCCGCCCCGGTCGGCGCGGTCGTGCGCCCACCGGCCGATCGCGTCCAGCCAGGGCCACCGGTCGGCGTCCTCAAGGGGCGTCCCGGCCGACATCTTGGCGATGTTCGCCGCGGGGTGGAAGTCGTCCCCCTCGGCGTACGCGACGCCCAGTGCGGCGGAGAGCAGCGGACCGATCGTGGTCTTGCTGGTCCCTGCCACGCCCATCAGGACTACGACTCGGGGGGTGCTCATCGGTGGTGCCTCGCTGTCTTCTTCGACATGACTTCGACGGGGCTTTCATGAATCCGTCGCGCTACTGAAACCCATTAGGTACGACTTATTCAAGAGTCTGTGACCTAAAAGTCATACGTAATAGCTCCGGCGGATGCCCCGTAGGGTGATGCCATGACCACTCAGGGCCCGGGGCTCCACGCCCACGTGCTGGAAAACCTCGGTCCCTCGATCACTTCGGGGGAGTACCCGCCGGGCAGTGTGCTGCGCACCGACGAGCTCGCCCAGCGCTTCGACGTGTCCCGCACGGTGATCCGTGAGGCCGTCCGGGTCCTGGAGTCGATGCACCTGGTGGAGTCGCGGCGCCGGGTCGGCGTGACCGTACGTCCCACCGAGGAGTGGAACGTCTACGACCCGCAGGTCATCCGATGGCGGCTGGCCGGCGCCGACCGGTCCAGGCAGCTCCGCTCACTGACCGTCCTGCGGTACTCCGTGGAGCCGGTGGCCGCCGGGCTGGCGGCCCGGCACGCCACCGCCGAGCAGTGCGCCGCCCTCACCGAGCAGGCGCTCGGCATGGTCGCCACGTCCCGCGGCCACCAGCTGCCCGCGTACCTGGTGCACGACATCGCCTTCCACCGCCTCGTCCTGCGCGGCTCGGGGAACGAGATGTTCGCCCGGCTCGGCGACGTGGTCGCCGAGGTCCTCGCCGGACGCACGGAGCACCAGGTGATGTTCGACGACCCCGACCCGGCCGCCGTGACCTTGCATGTGCAGGTGGCGGAGGCCGTACGGGAAGGCGATGCCGACCGGGCGGAGGAACTGACCAGAGAGATCGCGGTCGGCGCCCTGAAGGAGCTCGACGTTCTGGCGCCCTGACCGGTGCAGTTCCAAACCTTTTTGTGACATAGATTTCATTCGGTTCACGTGCCCGACGTGTCCGCTTTACGCTGACGCCTTGATCGGCCGCCACCTCCCCCACGTAAGGCGACGCACCCCATGACCAACCCCACCATCACTGCGGCAGAACCCACACCGCACGTCGATGCCGGTGACGAGGGCTACAGCAAAGACCTGAAGTCCCGCCACATCAACATGATCGCCATCGGTGGGGCCATCGGTACCGGCCTCTTCCTCGGCGCCGGCGGCCGGATGGCAGGTGCGGGCCCCTCACTCGCCATCGCCTACGCCGTCTGCGGAGCCTTCGCCTTCTTCGTCGTACGGGCCCTGGGCGAACTCGTCCTCTACCGCCCCTCGTCCGGCGCCTTCGTCAGCTACGCCCGTGAGTTCATGGGGGAGAAGGGCGCCTACACGGCGGGCTGGCTGTACTTCCTCAACTGGTCGACCACCGCGGTCGCCGACATCACGGCCGCCGCCACCTACGCCCACTTCTGGTCGATGTTCAGCTCGGTCCCGCAGTGGGTCTGCGCGCTCGTCGCCCTGGCCGTCGTCCTGACCGCCAACCTGATCTCGGTCAAGTACTTCGGCGAGACCGAGTTCTGGTTCTCGATCATCAAGGTCACCGCGCTGGTGGTCTTCATGTGCATCGGCATCTACCTGGTGGTCACCCAGCACTCGGTCGACGGCCACACCCCCGGGATCGCCACCATCGGTCACAACGGCGGCTTCTTCCCCAAGGGCGTGATGCCGATGCTGCTGGTCATCCAGGGCGTCGTCTTCGCGTACGCGTCCGTCGAGCTGTGCGGTGTCGCGGCAGGCGAGACCAAGAACCCCGCGAAGATCATCCCCAAGGCGATCAACTCGATCATGTGGCGGGTCGGCATCTTCTACGTCGGCTCCGTGGTGCTGCTCGCGCTGCTCCTCCCGTACACCGCGTACTCCGACGGCGAGAGCCCCTTCGTCACCGTGCTGTCGAAGATCGGCGTCCCCGGCGCGGCCGGCGTGATGAACCTGGTCGTCCTGACCGCGGCGCTCTCCAGCCTCAACTCCGGCCTGTACTCAACCGGCCGCATCCTGCGCTCGATGGCGCTCGCCGGGTCCGCCCCGCGTTTCACCGGCCGGATGAACAAGGGCCACGTGCCCTACGGCGGCATCCTGCTCACCGCGGCCTTCGGGGTGCTGGGCGTCGTGCTCAACTACCTGGTCCCCGGCAAGGCATTCGAGATCGTCCTCAACTTCGCCTCCATCGGCATCCTCGGCACCTGGGGCATGGTCATGCTCTGCTCGCTGCTCTTCTGGCAGCGGTCGAAGGAGGGCCGGGTCACCCGTCCCTCCTACCGGCTGCCGTGGGCGCCGTACACCCAGATCGTCACCCTCTGCTTCCTGGTGGCCGTCGCGTTCCTGATGTGGTGGGGCGGGGGAGTGGGCCGTACCACCGTGGAATGCCTGCCGCTGATCGCCGCCCTGCTCGTCGGCGGCTGGTTCGTAGTGCGCGGCCGGGTCGCGTCCATCGCCGCGGAGCGCTAGGGCCTTCCGTTTGGATCGGGCCGGGCTCGCGGGGTCTGGCACGCGCATCTGCGGCGTTGTCGTCAATCACCATGGCTCCTTCCCCAAGTTCTCGGCTTCGCTCGAACAGGGGAGGCCCCAGTTGCCTCAATCCTCCGCCTTGCAGCTGCGCTCGGCATCCAAAGGGCAATCAAAGAGCCGAGACGAAGTGAGCGAAGCGAACGCAGTGCACCAGACCCCGCTCCCTGATCCGGCCTGATCCAAACGAAAGGCCCCGGAGCCTGGAAGACTGAGCCGACACACCGCTCGGTTACAGGAAGGCTGTTGACGGCATGGCGCAGCAGGTTCAAGGGGTCGTGGCCCCCGGCAGGAACCAACCCGTCCGCGTGGAGACGATCCTGGTCCCGGACCCGGGGCCCGGCGAGGCCGTGGTGCGGATCCAGGCCTGCGGGGTCTGCCACACGGACCTCCACTACAAGCAGGGCGGGATCAACGACGACTTCCCGTTCCTGCTCGGCCACGAGGCCGCGGGCACCGTGGAGTCCGTCGGCGCGGGCGTCACCGATGTCGCGCCCGGCGACTTCGTGATCCTCAACTGGCGTGCCGTGTGCGGCCAGTGCCGGGCCTGTCTGCGCGGCAGGCCGCAGTACTGCTTCGACACGCACAACGCGAAGCAGAAGATGACCCTGGCCGGAGGCCCAGGGGGAGGGACGGAGCTCTCCCCGGCGCTGGGCATCGGTGCCTTCGCCGAGAAGACCCTGGTCGCCTCCGGCCAGTGCACCAAGGTCGACCCCGCGGTCTCCCCGGCCGTCGCCGGTCTGCTCGGCTGCGGAGTGATGGCGGGGATCGGCGCGGCCATCAACACCGGACAGGTCGGCCGCGGCGACTCGGTGGCGGTCATCGGCTGCGGCGGCGTCGGTGACGCCGCCGTCGTCGGGGCCCGGCTGGCCGGGGCCGCGAAGATCATCGCCGTCGACATCGACGACAAGAAGCTCGCCACCGCGCGGCGGATGGGCGCCACCCACACCGTCAACTCGCGTACCTCGGACCCGGTCGAGGCGATCCAGGAGCTCACCGGCGGCTTCGGCGCCGACGTGGTGATCGAGGCGGTCGGCCGCCCCGAGACGTACAAACAGGCCTTCTACGCCCGCGACCTGGCGGGCACGGTCGTCCTGGTGGGCGTCCCGACGCCGGAGATGCAGCTGGAACTCCCGCTCCTCGACGTCTTCGGCCGCGGCGGAGCGCTCAAGTCCTCCTGGTACGGGGACTGCCTGCCCTCACGCGACTTCCCGATGCTCATCGATCTGCACCAGCAGGGGCGGATCGACCTCGCCGCGTTCGTCACCGAGACGATCGGGCTCGACGAGGTCGAGAAGGCCTTCGAGCGGATGCAGGACGGCGATGTGCTGCGCTCGGTGGTGGAGTTCTGATGGCGGCCCGTATCGACCATCTCGTCACCTCCGGCACGTTCTCGCTCGACGGCGGCAGCTGGGACGTCGACAACAACGTCTGGATCGTCGGCGACGACAGCGAGGCGATCGTCATCGACGCCGCCCATGACGCCGCCGAGATCGAGGCCGCCCTCGGTGGCCGTACGCTGCGCGCCATCGTCTGCACGCACGGGCACAACGACCACATCGACGCGGCGCCCGCCCTGGCCGCGGCGACCGGGGCGCCCGTCCTGCTGCACCCGGACGATCTGCCGCTGTGGCGGATGACCCACCCCGGCTGCCTCCCGGACGGCGAACTCAAGGACGGGCAGACCCTGACGGTGGCGGGGACCGCGCTGACAGTGCTGCACACGCCGGGCCACGCGCCGGGCGCGGTCTGCCTGTACGCCCCCGGCCTGGCCACGGTCTTCACCGGCGACACGTTGTTCCAGGGCGGCCCCGGTGCGACCGGCCGGTCGTTCTCGGACCACCCGACGATCGTCGCGTCGATCCGGGACCGGCTGCTGACGCTGGACCCGGAGACCGTGGTCCGTACCGGCCACGGCGACTCCACCACGATCGGCGCCGAGGCCCCCGGCCTGCCGGAGTGGCTGGCGCAGGACAGCTGAACCGCAGCGGGGTGCTCCCTCCGGAAGAGAAACCGGCCGGAGCACCCCCAGGGCTCAGTGCTTGCGCGCGACGCCCACCCAGCCGGGGATCGGCTCGTCACCGGGGACAGGCACCCGTTCACCGAGCTCGGGCCGCCACTCGGCGGCCAGCGAGACCTCGGGGGCGAGGAGCTCGAAGCCCTCGAAGAACCGGGCGGTCTCGGCGCGTGAACGGGGCCGCAGGGTCAGACCGCGGCCCCGGTACATCTCGACGGCCTTCGCCGACCCCTCCGGGTCGAAATCCCCGGTGACATGCGAGAGGACGAGGCAACTGCCCGGCGCCAGCGGCTCCATCAGCCGGTTCACCAGCTCGTACGCTTCCTCGTCGGCGACGAAGTGCAGCAGAGCCACCAGCGAGAGCGCGACCGGCCGGCCGAAGTCCAGCAGCTTCCCCGCCGCCTCCAGAATGGTGGAGGGCTCCCGCGCGTCCGCCTGGATGTAGTCGGTCGCGCCCTCCGGCGTCGAACGCAGCAGCGCGGCGGCGTGCGCCAGCACGATCGGGTCGTTGTCGCAGTAGACGACGCGGGAGTCCGGCGCCGACCGCTGGGCGATCTGGTGCAGATTGGGTTCGGTCGGTATACCCGTGCCGATATCCAGGAACTGGCGGATGCCGCTCTCCGCCAGACAGCGGGTGGCGCGGTGCATGAACGCCCGGTTGACGCGCGCCATCTCCCGGCCCCGCGAGTCGAGGGCGAGCAGCTGCTCGGCCATCTCCTGGTCGACCGGATAGTTGTCCTTGCCGCCCAGGAACCAGTCGTACATGCGGGCGGGGTGCGGCTTGCTGGTGTCGATCTGGATGTGCGCGGGGTCTGCTCCGGTCATGGGACGCTCCAGCTGGTAGGTCGACAACGACGGCAGTGACAACGACGGCAATGACAACGACGGACGACGGCGCAAACGGCAACGGTGCTGGTCAGGTGAGGAGGAAGTCCGCCTGGCCGGACTTCGCCCCCTGGATGAAAGCGGCGATTTCGCCGGTGGAGTAGATGAGTGCGGGGCCGTCAGGGTCTGCGGACTGGCGTACGGCGACCCTGCCGTCGGCCAGTTTCATGGCCTCGATGCAGTTGCCGCCGTTGCCGCCGCTCCACGGCTTGTGCCAGCCCTCGGCGCCGAGGTCCGTGGCAGGCATGCCGTTGTATATGCGATCCATTTACAGCTCCTTGCGGAAATCCTTGAGGATCTCCTTCGTGCGTTGTGCAGTTGCGGCCTGAGCCGCCATGCGGTCCATGACTTCGAGGTGGGCGGCAACCTCGGGGCGCGCGTCCAGATAGACGGCGCCAGTCAGGTACTCGCTGTAGACCATGTCGGGCAGTTCGGGCATCGCAAAACGGAAGAGGACGAAGGGGCCGTAGGTCCCCGGGTGGTGACCGCTGGAGAACTCCGCGATCTGCAGCGTGACATGCGGCAGATCGGCGGCCCGCAGCAGGCGGTCGATCTGGCCGCGCATGACGTCGCGGCCGCCCGCGTGCCGCCGCAGCACCGTCTCGTCCATCACGACCCAGAGCGTCGGTGCGTCGGGCCGTGTCAGCAGGGACTGCCGTTCCATCCGCAACGCGACGTGCCGGTCGATGTCCTCGGGGCTGGTCTCGCCGACCGCGCCGCTCATCATGATCGCGCGCGCGTACTCCTCGGTCTGCAGCACGCCCGGCACGAAGTGCGGCTCGTACTGCCTGATGAGCGAGGCGGCGCCCTCCAGGCTGACGTACATGCTGAACCAGTCGGGCAGGATCCCGTGGAACCGCTGCCACCAGCCTGGCTGGTTGGCCTCCTCGGTGAGTTCGACGAAGGCGTCGTTCTCGGCCTCGGTGATCCCGTATGCCTTCAGCAGCAACTGCACATAGGGGATCTTCAGCGCCACCTCGGCGGTCTCCATCCGGCGGATGGTGGCCTGGGCGACCCTGAGCACCTTGGCAGCCTGTTCGCGACTCAGGCCGGCTCGCTCGCGCAGTTCTTGCAGGCGCTTACCGAGCACGACCTGGCCAACGGTCGGGGCGGACCGCGGCTCACTCAACTGAGACCTCCACTTGGGCAGTTGTCCAGCAGTGTGCCATGCCCGCCCCATCGGTGAAACGCCACTCTGAACTTTACAAAGTGCCTCTTGCCAAGGTGTCTGTTACGGAGGACAGTAGACGCGTGAACCAGTTCACGCGACTGGCGCATACCCATGGGGGATGGTGTGGCAGTCGCGGTACCCCCACCGTGAGGATTTCGGCTGTGGCTCCAGGCACCGCGCTCATCCCCCAGCTCATCGATCAGTGTCCCGGCAGTGACGTACGGCGGTACGCGTTCGAATTACCGGCACGTACCGATTCCGTGGCACGCGCCCGCCGCCTGACCCGGAACCGGCTCGCCTGCTGGGACTTCTCGGAAGACGTCTGCGACACCGCGCTGCTGATCGTCTCGGAACTGTTCACCAATGCGGTCGTCCATACGGCGGGCGACCACATCGCCTGCGAACTGCGCGACGACAAGGGCCAGTTGCGCATAGCGATACAGGACCAGGGACACGCGGCCGTGGGCCCGCAGCTGTGCCGTTCCCCGCAGGGGGAGCACGGCCGCGGACTGCTGCTCGTCGACGCTGTCAGCAGCGCCTGGGGCGTCCGCGAGGCGACGCACGGGCCGGGACGGCTGGTCTGGGCGGAGCTGGAGTGCCACGCGGGGCGGCCGTGCTGAGGAACGCGCTCGCGCGCGTCCCTGCCCTCTCGACACCGCTGGGCTGCGATGCGGTGGGTGTGCCCGAACACCACGGCTTCCGGCTGCTCGCCAGGCTGCCCAAGCCCGGCTGCGTCTTCGTGGACGACGACTGGTGGTGGTGGATCGTCCCCGCCGGATCCGACCACGAACTCGCCTGGCCGGACCGGGTGCGCTACGCCCCCGGCGCGTATGTGCCGACGGCCCGTCCCCGGCTGCTCCACTGGCCGCAGGACTCCTTGCCCTACACCCCGCCGATCCCGCTCTACCTCATGGTGTGCCAGCTCATGGGCGAAGTGCCGGAGTGGGCGTAGGGCCTTTCGTCTGGATCAGGCCGGATCAGGGCCTCAGGGCCGGCCGTCCGGATCATGCCGGGCCCACTCCGGAGGGCGCTGCGGATCCCCGCACCGCCCTCCGGAGTTAGCTGTCCATCCGCGGGACGCGTGACCGCTACGGTCGGAGCGTGACCGCCCGGCCCGGCCTCAGCCGCACCGTCCGGTGCCAGTCCCCGGCCCGCACCTCGGTCGTCGTGCTCACCGTCGAGCGCAGCACCGCGCTGGTGACCTTCCCGGCGCGCCACTCCAGATCGACGGTGACACCGCCGCGCGCGCCGACCCCGGTGATCCGGCCCGCCGCCGCCCAGGCGCCGGGCAGCGCCGGAAGCAGCTCGATCACGCCCGGTCTGGAGTAGACCAGCATCTCGATCATCGCGGTCGGGGTGCCGAAGTTCGCGTCGATCTGCAGGGTGGCGCGTGACCCCAGGTCGTACATGTCGAAGAGGTTCTGCGAGGTGCCGTTGCTGGCGCCGGTGGACGGCGCCATGACCGTACGGACCAGCTGGTACGCCTTGTCGGCGTCCTTGAGCCGTGCCCAGCTCGCCGCGCGCCAGGCGCAGCCCCAGCCGAAGCTCGACATTCCGCGGGCCGTGAGCAGATTGCGCGCGCCGGTGACCAGCTCGGCCGGGCTGTCCTCCGGGGTGATCCGGTCGCCGGGGAAGAGGCCGATCAGCGGTGACAGATGCCGGTGCGTGGTCTCGCCCAGGTTCTTGGGGGTCATCCACTCCTCCAGCCAGCCGGTCTCCGGGCTGACCTGCGGGAGGTAGAGGCGGGACTGGAGTCCGGCGATGGTCTTCGCGTATCCGGCGTCCGTGGCGAGCAGGGCGGCCGCCGTGCGGTACGAGGCGAAGAGGTCCCGCACGAGCTCCTGCGCGTAGGTGATGCCCTTGGCGTCGGTCGGCCCCTGCTCGGGCGACCAGTCGCTGTCGTCGATCAGGACCTGCCGGGACGCGCCGGTGGCCGGGTCGGTGACGGTCGTGGTGACCAGCCGCGCCTCCCAGAACTCGCAGGCGCCCTTGAGCAGTGGGTAGATCTTCTTCAGCTCGGTGCGGTCCTGGGTGTACTCGTAGTGCTGCCAGAGCGAGTTGCACAGCCAGGCGTTTCCGGCCGGGTGCCACCACCAGCCCATCCCGCCGTGGACGTTGGTGGAGATGGCCGTCGTCCAGCCCGCGACCTTCCCGCTGGAGTTGCGGAATCCGTTGCGCGGGTCGTTGAACCGCGCGGCGGTGGTGCGGGTCCAGGACGGCACCTGGGCGAGGCAGTAGTCCAGGAAGGCGCCGAAGCAGTCGGAGAGGCCGGCCCGATCGGCCAGCCAGTAGTTCATCTGGACGTTGATGTCCGTGTGGTAGTCGCCCATCCAGTCCGGGTCCGTGCGGTCGATCCACAGACCCTGGAGGTTGAGCGGCACACTGTCGCGCGAACCGCTGATCATCAGATAGCGGCCGAACTGGAGGTAGGCGGCCTCCAGTTCGGGGTCCGGCGGCGCGCCGGCCGCGCCCAGAGCGGTGAGCCGGGACCAGGTGTCGAGTGAGCGCTGCGCGTCGGTCGACTTCCCGAGCTCGACCGTCATCCGGTCGTACAGCGGCTGGTAGTCGGCGAGATGGGTGCTGAGCAGCGCGGGGCCGCCCGCCTTCGCCGCGGCGCGCAGCCGGCCGGCCGCGATGGCGTGCGGGTCCGCGCCGGGGTTCCGGTAGCCGGTCGCGGGGTCCAGCGCGTAGTTCGTACCGCCGGCTATGACCACCAGTACCTCGGAACACCCGGCGAAGGTGACGTCGGCGCCCTTGACGGCCACGGTGCCGGTGCGGCTGGTGACACCGGCCGCCGCCGCGTACGTCAGCCCGTTGGGGAACGCACCCGTGAACGAGGCGGTACGGGTGGCGCCGTCCGCCGCGGCCGTCTCACCGTGCCATCCGGCGAGCGAGAGCGAGCCGGTGTAGGTGCCGCCGCCGCTCTGGGTGAGGCGTACGACGACGACCTCGTCGGGGTGGCTGGCGTACACCTCGCGGCGGTAGGTCACCCCGCCGAGCCGGTAGGTGACCGTGCTGAGCCCGTTGCTGAGATCGAGGGTGCGGCGGTAGCCGGTCACGGCGGACAGCTCATGGCCCGGGAGGTCGACCGACGCCTTCGCGAGCAGTGTGAAGCTGCCGAAGTCGTCCGCCCCGTAAGGGAACTGACCGTCGCTCTGGAGGCTGTCGTTCAGCCCGCCGGTCCACAGGGTGGCATCGGTGAGATAGAGCACATCGTGCGCGGGGTCGCCGGTCAGCAGGGCGCCCATGCGGCCGTTCCCGATCGGCAGCCCCTGCTGGATGATCAGGCTCTCGCTCGCGGGCGCCGGGTAACGCAGCTCGGTGGCGGCAGATTCGGGTACGGGACGGGCTCCGTGGTCTCCCCGGCGCGGCACGGCGGCGGCAGCGGTGAAGGGACGGAACCCACCCAGCGCGATGCCTGCGGCGAGGGTTCCACCCGCTGTTCCCAGAACGCTGCGACGCGACGGTGCGGGTTGTTCCGGGGCATGGGTCATCTACCGGTCCCTTCGATGTGGTGTGCCATGACGGCACCTCAGGAAGCGACGGAAACGTACGATGTCTGCTGGGGTGTGTCAACGTTCTGGGCGGATTTCACGCTCGGTAGAGGCCCTGTGGTGCTGCAACATCCGATGTGTGGCCGCTGTCGGGCACCGCAGCGCTACATATCACTGCCGACGAAGGCCCGACGGATGGTCAGGTCGACGACCGTGGTGTCGAATTGGACGACGGAGTAGACGACGGGGGCGCCGTCAGCGGTGAAGCAGGTCTGCGCGATCTGCACCAGCGGGAACGGCTGCGCCGGTCCGCCCCTTGGTGAAGACGTCGTCGGCGAGCGCGGCTTGGATCTTCCCCTCCAGCCGCTGGAGCGTCTCGCCCGTCTGGGTCCTGACGAGGCTCCTGAGGTCGACTTCGACATCGTGCAGCGGTTCGAGGTCCACCGGTTTCCCGCCGATCACCTTCAGGCTCCAGTCGCGCTTGCCCGCGACGTTGTAGAGGCCGTAGCCGTTGGGGCGGGTGGGAGTGGTGCGCGGACCGGTGGAGCACCAGTTGGCACGCACAGGACACACCGCGGACCCGGGAAGACCCCCAGGGCCCGGACAGCGGCGACGCCCGGGTCATCCGCGGCGGCTCGTATCTGTGCCACGCCTCGTACTGCAACCGCTACCGCGTGGCGGCCCGCACCTCCAACACCCCGGACACCAGCACCGGACACACCGGTTTCCGGTGCGCCGCCGACACAGACACCACCAGCACTACTGGAGGCAACCATGACACCGGCTGACGCCACACCGCCCGGGCGCACCGCCGCGGAATCGACCCCGTGGTGGCCCGCACCGCCGACCGGCGCCTCGCCCAGCATCCTCACGGTGATCCTGGACGACACCGGCTGGTCCGACTTCGGCTGCTTCGGCTCGGAGATCCGGACGCCCACCATCGACGCGCTGGCGGAAGGCGGGCTGCGGTACACCAACTTCCACGTCACGCCGATGTGTTCACCCACCCGGGCCTGTCTGCTCACCGGCCGCAACAACCACAAGCTCGGTATGCGCTTCATCGCGGACACCGACACCGGATTCCCCAACTCACGCGGCAGGATCGACCCCGGCGTCCCCCTGCTCCCCAGCCACCTGCGCCCCTCCGGCTACGGCTCGTACCAGGTCGGAAAGTGGCACCTGGCCCCCGGACACGAAGTCACTCCGGCAGGACCGTTCGACAACTGGCCGCTGCACCGCGGCTTCGACCGCTTCTACGGCTTCATGGGCGGGGCCACCGATCAGTACGCACCCGAGCTGTACGAGGACAACCACCAGGTCCAGCCTCCGCGCAGCCCCGACTACCACCTCTCGGCCGACCTGGCCGACCGGGCCATCGACTACCTGCGCGACCACCGCACCTACCGGCCCGGCAGCCCCTTCTTCCTGAATCTCGCACTGGGTGCGACCCACGCACCCTTCCAGGCACCGAGGGCGTACATCGAGCGCTACCTTCACCCACCTGCAGGCCGTCTACGCCGGCTTCCTGGAACACGCCGACGCCCAGCCGTCGACGTGAACGCCCCCTACAACGGCATCCCCCAGACCATCGCTCAGGAGCTGGCCCGCCTGAACCGGCTCGGCGGCCCCCAGGGACCGGCGCACTACCCGGAAGGCTGGGCAGCTGTCGGCAACACCCCCTTCCGCCTGTACAAGCAGTACACCGACCTCGGAGGCGTACGCGTCCCGCTGGTGGTGCACTGGCCCCGCGGCATCACCGACCCCGGCGGTATCCGCGAGCAGTTCGCCCACGCGATCGACATCGCATCGACCCTCCTGGACGCGGCCGCAATCCCTTACGACGAGGGACAGTTCGACGGCCGTACCATCGCCGGCACCTTCGCCGATGCCGCGGCCCCGCACCACGGAACACCCAGCACTTCGAAATGCTGGGGCACCGGGGGCATCCTGCACGAAGGCTGGAAAGCCGTGACGACCCACCTCCCCGGCACCCCCTACGAGGACGACGTCTGGCGTCTGTACGACACCAACCGGGACTTCTCCGAATGCCACGACCTGGCCGCCGGAGAGCCGGAGCGCGTCGCCGCGCTGTGCGAACTCTGGGAGGAACAGGCCGCGGAACACGGTGTCTTCCCCCTCGACGACCGCCCGCTCAAGGACCTGCTCTCCCTCGGCACCGGGCAGGGGCTGCACAGCGCCGAGCGGGTCGTGCTGGAAGCAGGGGCCGGCCACATGCCGGCAGCCTGCCGTACGACGGGCAGTAACAGGTCGATGCGGGTGACGGCGCGCCTGCGCCGCAGGGCCGACGGAGTCATCCTGGCCAGCGGCACCAGCGCGGGCGGTTACGTCCTGTACACCCACCACGACCACCTGGTCTTCGAGCACCATCTGCTCGGCCGGCGCATCTGCCGGACCTCGCCCCAGCCGCTCCCTTCTGGGCCGGCCACGGTCGGCTTCCGCCTCCAGTGCCGCGCCGACCGATCCGCACGGTTCACGCTCGAAGTGGAATCACAAGCCGTCGCGGAGGCCGACATCCCCAGGACCGCCTCCCGGCTCTCCGGGTTCGGCCTCGATGTCGGGCGGGACACACAGAGCCAGGTCTCCACCGCCTACACAGATGAATTCCCGCAGCCCGACGGAGCACTGATCGACGTGGAGCTTCAGTTCACCGGCCCGGAAG
Organism: Streptomyces sp. NBC_00466; assembly: GCF_041433995.1. Classification (NCBI taxonomy): domain Bacteria; kingdom Bacillati; phylum Actinomycetota; class Actinomycetes; order Kitasatosporales; family Streptomycetaceae; genus Streptomyces; species Streptomyces sp. NBC_00466. The sequence goes on from NZ_CP107896.1 coordinate 5,923,806, forward strand.
ACATCGGCGAACTCGCCGACGCCCTGGAAGCCACGGAGTGACAGTCCGCCCACGCTGCCTCTGCCTCCCGGAGGGGCCGGCCGCGTGGGTGGTCACGCCACTGCCCGGAAACGCAGAAGACCCCTGGTGAACAGGGGTCTCAGCTGGTGTCCGAGGGGGGACTTGAACCCCCACGCCCGATAAAGGGCACTAGCACCTCAAGCTAGCGCGTCTGCCATTCCGCCACCCGGACAAGGTGTCTGTCTCGCGGCCCTGGGCCGTTCCGACGTGGAAAACCATAGCAAACATTGGGAGGTGCTCGATCACGCGCCGGAGTCTGTGAACCGTGTATGACGACCGGTCCCCGCGCTTGGGTCCCGGGGGTGGCGAGGGCGAGTATGGGGCAGGGGACCACCAGCAGCGACAGCGGGAGGAAACAGCGTGAGCGAGCCCAACAGGACAGGCACGGAACGGGGCGTCTCCGGTGAGGACGAGGTCGTCGACCTCTGTCGTGACCTGATCCGGATCGACACCAGCAACTACGGTGACCACTCGGGGCCGGGTGAGCGGGCCGCTGCCGAGTACGTGGCGGAGAAGCTCGCCGAGGTCGGTCTCGAACCGCAGATCTTCGAGTCCCACCCCGGGCGCGCGTCCACAGTGGCCCGGATCGAGGGGGAGGACCGGTCCAGGCCCGCGCTCCTCATCCACGGCCACACCGACGTCGTCCCGGCGAACGCCGACGACTGGACGCACCACCCCTTCGCAGGGGAGGTCGTGGACGACTGCGTCTGGGGCCGCGGCGCGGTCGACATGAAGGACATGGACGCGATGACCCTCGCGGTCGTACGGGACAGGCTGCGCACCGGCCGCAAGCCCCCGCGCGACATCGTCCTCGCCTTCCTGGCCGACGAGGAGGCGGGCGGCACCTACGGCGCGCGCCACCTCGTGGACAACCACCCTGATCTCTTCGAGGGCGTCACGGAGGCGATCGGCGAGGTCGGCGGCTTCTCGTTCACCGTCAACGAGAATCTGCGGCTGTATCTCGTGGAGACGGCGCAGAAGGGGATGCACTGGATGCGCCTCACCGTGGACGGCACCGCCGGCCACGGCTCCATGACCAACACCGACAACGCCATCACCGAGCTCTGCGAGGCGGTGGGACGCCTCGGACGCCACCAGTGGCCGGTGCGGGTCACCAAGACCGTGCGGTCCTTCCTTGACGAGCTGTCCGACGCGCTCGGCACCCCGCTGGACCCCGAGGACATGGAGGCGACGCTCGCCAAGCTCGGCGGCATCGCGAAGATGGTCGGTGCGACACTGCGCAACTCGGCCGCGCCCACCATGCTCGGCGCCGGTTACAAGGTGAACGTCATCCCCGGACAGGCGACGGCCCATGTCGACGGCCGCTTCCTGCCCGGCTACGAGGAGGAGTTCCTGACCGACCTCGACAAGCTCCTGGGCCCCCGGGTCAGGCGCGAGGACGTGCACGGCGACAAGGCGCTGGAAACGGGCTTCGACGGGGACCTGGTCGATGCCATGCAGGTGGCGCTGAAGGCCGAGGACCCGATCGCGCGGGCGGTGCCGTACATGCTCTCGGGCGGTACGGACGCCAAGTCGTTCGACGACCTGGGAATCCGCTGCTTCGGCTTCGCGCCGCTGAAGCTGCCGCCCGAGCTGGACTTCGCCGGAATGTTCCACGGGGTCGACGAGCGGGTGCCGGTCGACGGTCTGAAGTTCGGCGTACGGGTACTCGACCGCTTCCTGGACAACTGCTGACCGGACAAGTGCTGAAACGACTTTCCAATTAATCGGCCGTACGTGCGTATGCGACCGGAAAGAGTGAATGGGGCGACTGGTTCGTAGCCCCGCCGGGTTCTCCTCGTTACACGTGGTGCGGTCCGCAGTCTGGACCGCATTTGCCGACTAGGAGGAACTAATGATCAAGAAGGTCGTCGCCGCTGCGGCAGTCACCGGTGGTCTCGTGCTCGCGAGTGCGGGCATGGCCGTCGCCGACTCTGGCGCTGAGGGTGCCGCTGTGCACTCGCCCGGTGTGATCTCGGGCAACGTTGTTCAGGTGCCCGTTCACATCCCGGTGAACGTGTGCGGCAACACGGTCTCTGTGATCGGGCTGCTCAACCCCGCCTTCGGCAACACCTGCGTCAACGCCTGATGTTGTGCCTCTGACCCGCGAGGGTCGGAGCCCCGCCGGCCCGCGAGGGTCGGAGCCCCGCCGGCCTCGGAGCGCGCGCCATGCGCTCCGGGGCCGGAGAGGCATTCGGCCCAAGGGCAACGACGTCCGCGGGCATTTCCGGAAGGTAGAAGGCAGGAAACGAACCTATGCGCCAGGTCACGAAGAAAGGCCTGATCACCGTTGCGGCCGCGGGTGGAGTACTCGCCCTGAGCGGTGGCTACGCGTACGCGGACTCGTCGGCTGACGGGACCGCAGCGAATTCGCCCGGAGTGCTCTCCGGCAATTCGATCCAGGCACCGGTGCACGTGCCGGTGAACGTCTGTGGCAACACCGTTGACGTGGTCGGACTGCTCAACCCCGCGTTCGGCAACAGGTGCAGCAACGGGCCGTCCGGCTCCGGAACGTCCCACACCGGGAGCCGGCACGAGGGCCGGGACAGCGGCCGCCACCGCGCCCCCGGCGAAAACGGCGGCAGCCACGACAGCGGCACCGGCAGCCACAGCGGCGGCGGAGCGACGGCAGAGGGTCACACGAGTGGCTCGCCCGGCGTTCTCTCCGGCAACAACGTGAAGCTTCCGCTCGACGTACCCGTGAACGCCTGCGGCAACAGCGTCGATGTCGTCGGCCTGCTCAACCCGGTCTTCGGCAACCACTGTGCCAACGACGAGAGCGTCCCGCCGCCGGTCCACGTCCCGCACCACCCGGTCCACCCCGGTCACCCGGGTCACCCGGCGCAGCCGGGAACGCCGCGCGGCCACACGCCGAGCGCTCCGAAGCCCGCGGCGCCGCACGCCCCGGCCCCGGTCACGCAGGCCGTCTCGGTGCCCTCGGGCACCGAGCAGCTCGCGCACACCGGTTCTGCCCCGCTCGGGCTGATCATTCCGGCGAGTGCCGGGATGGTGCTCGGAGGGATCATCCTGTACAGGCGGTCCCGGGCAGCCGCGTAACGGGCTGTTGAGCCCTGCGCGTACGCATGGAAGGGAGCGGGTTCCGCAGTCGCGGGACCCGCTCCCTCTTCACCATGTGGCGCGCACTTGGCGAATGATGCGCCGGCGCAGCCGCACTCTGCGGCTGCCGTCCCGGTGCAGACTCAGTCGGTCCAACTCCCAGTGTCCGTACTCGGCATGGTCGGTGAGCAGGCGCGTCGCGTCCTTGCGGGAGACCCCGCGCGGTACGTACACGTCGACAAATTCGTATTCCGGCATCGCATCTATTGTGCGGGCAGAGGCCCGGTACGGATAGCGTCTGCCCTATGTCTGATGCTGCGCAGCCCACGGCTGCCGAGGTACGCGCCGCCGCCGAGGCGGTCAAAGCCGCGCTGGACCGTCACCTCGACGCGGTCGAAGCCCGTACGGGAGAGGACGACCCGGCCGTTTACGACGCGTTCAACGCGCTCGCCGCGGCCGCCGAGACGTACGACGAGAGGCTCTACGACCGGTACGACGAGGTCACCCCCTTCGAGATCCCCGCTGCGGACGACGCACTGCCGCCGTACGCGGGCCCCGACGACCCGCACGCGCTCACGGTGCTCATCCGCCGCGACTACGCGGTGGCCCAGCCGCAGCGGCTGCTCGGGCAGGCGCAGCGCATCGTGGACCTCGACCCGGAGGCGGACGGCGGACCGGGCGTGGGGGCTGTCGTGGGCAGCAGTGTGCACGCCGCTCTGGGGGTGCTGTTCGGTGAGTACGAACCGGACGAAATCGCCTCACGGCACAAGGAGTTCGGCCTTGAGGAGGGCGACTCCACGCTCTGGGTCTCGGCGGCGGACGACCTGCCCGAGCCGGGGGAGTGGCTGAGCACTCCGTTCGACCAGGCGGACCCGCAGCAGATCGTGTGCCGGTTCGACGTCAGTTCCGTCTTCGACGACGAGGAACTGCTCGATGGTGATGAGGAAGACGACGACGGCGCCGACGACGACGTCGCTGACGAATCCTCCGCGCACGGGGACCCGGAGGACGAGCGGGTCTGATCGGGCGCGGGACATCCGGGATGCGGTACGGCGGCGGCCGGGGCTCCTGCCCCGGCCGCCGGCCGTTGCCAGTCCGCCGGTCTTGCTAGTCCGCTGCCGGCCGCAGCAGGGTGCGCAGCCGCGTGGTGCGTGGCTGTGCGGGGACTTCGGCCACCGCGTGCGGCAGTGCCTGATCGACTCCGTGCACCACCGAGAGATGCCGTTCGCCGCGGCCGAACGCGGTGTAGACCCACGGCCTGCTCAGCCCGCCCGCCGCGTCGCCGGGCAGCACCACGACCACCGCGGGCCACCGCAGCCCGGCAGCCTGGTGCGCGGTGAGCGCCCAGCCGTGCCGTACCGACGCCTCAACACGGTCCCTCGGTACGACGACGGGCGTGCCTGCACAGTCCAGATGCAGGCCGTCGCCGTCGGCCGAGACGACCGTGCCGGGCAGGGTCCTGCCGGGCGCCGGGGTGTACGCGGCCCGGTCGCCCGGATCGAAACCGCCGAAGCGGCCGGGGCCCGGGTTGAGGCGCTCCTTCAGCGCAGCGTTGAGCGCGCGGGTACCGGCGGGGCCGCCGTGTCCCGGGGTGATGACCTGGGTGTCGGACACCGGCACGCCGATGGCTCGGGGTACGGAGTCGGCGACGAGCTGCACAGCGCGGTGCACCGCCTCACCGGGGTCTTGGACGGGGACGATCACGACTTCCTTGCCGGGCGCCGCGACCTGGTTCAGCTCGCCGATCCCGATTCCCGAGACCAGCTCGCCGATGGGGCCGGGATCGGGGGTGCGGGAGGCCAGTTGCGGGCAGGCTCGCGCGGCGAGGACATCGGTGAACACCTGCCCGGCGCCGGCGGAACCGAGCACCCCGGGATCCCCGCTGAGGATCAGGCGGCCCCCGTCGGCCAGCGACTCGACCAGCATGGCCGCGCTCTCGACATCCAGCTGAGGGGCGTCCACGACGGCCAGCAGATCGAGCGCCAGAGCGCCCTCGCCGTCCCGTCCCGGCCCCTCCGAACCGGTCAGCAGCCCGGAGACGGTGACGGCCGCCGCCGGATCGTCCAGGGCGGCGGCCAGCCGCCGCCTCCCGTCGGGGGTGTGCGCGGCCGCGTACGCCCGCAGGCCCAGCGCGCGCGCCGCCGTGACCACCGCGGCCGGTTCGTCGCGGGCGGCCTCGCCGCCGGTGTGGGCGACCAGGCCGTTGCGCGCGACCGTCCGGATCAGTTCGGCGGCCGACGGGGACGGGGCGTCCGCCGCTGCCTGTTCCCAGTCGGCCTGTTCGCCGCCGGGGGCGAGGGTGCCCGCGTTCACCAGCCGGGCGAGCCCGTCCGCCAGGCTCTCCTCCGCGAGTGCGTACCGGTCGAGACCCAGCAGGACCCGCACGGGCTGCGGCGCCGCTTCGGCCTCGTTCCCGGAGCCGTCGTCGTCCTGCGGGGCTTCCTGCGGGGCTTCCTGCGGGGCGGGTGCCCCGGATGGGGTGTCCAGCGCGTCCTGGAAGACCAGCACGGCGCCGTCCGCGACCGCGCTCTGCAGCGCCTCGTCGGGGTCCGGCACGGAGCGCTCCGCGAGCGCCGCACGGACCGTGTCCGACTCCAGTGCGGTGTGCCCCTGGAGCGCGGCCCGCTCAAGGAGCCAGCTCACCAGCGCGGCAGCCCGCCGCTCGTCGGCGGGTCCGCACTCCGCGCCGAGCAGTGCACGGGCGAAGCCGTCCGCCTGCTCCGGCCGCACCCCGGGAACCGACAGCAACTGCCAGGGGTCATCGCGCAGGGCGTCGGCCGCCTGCTCGCCGAGCGTCTCGGCGGTCCGTACGGCCAGTGACTCGGGGGCGCCGCCCGCGGCCAGGACGGCCCGCACGGACGACACGCTCTCCGGCGCCGCGCCGGTGGGCGCGGCAGCCGGACGGACCGCGGGGCGTGGCTCGGCCTGAGGGGCGGGCGCGGGGCGGCGCGGCTCGGGTGCCGGGGGAGGGAAGTGCGCGGACGGCTTCTCGCCGCCCTCCACCGCCCTGACCGCGGCGAGCAGATCGGCGGCCCGGCCGCTCAGCTTCGTGCCGGCCTGGATGGGCCCGTCCTTCTCGGCCTTGCGCTGCTCGATTCTGGCCCGCAGCTCGCGCTGGGCCGCCAGTTCGGCTTCGGCCTCCGACAGGACGGGTGCCCCGGCCGTCCCGGCGCCCTCCGCCGCAGCCGCCTCGGCCCCGGTCCCGGCCTCAGCCTCGGCGTTGGTCTCGATATCGGTCCCGGCCTCAGCCTCAGCCCCGGCACAGACCTCAGCGTCAGCCCCGGCACCGACCTCGGCGTCAGCCTCCGCCCCGACCTCCGCGTCAGCCCCGGCCTCAGCCCCGGTGTCGGGCGCCGTTTCCGTTTCCGATTCCGTCTCCGGTGCGGCTTCGGCGCCGGGAGCGGCCTCGGCCTCGGTGCTGGCCTCGGTGTCGAGGCGATCCGTACTCACAGCTCGGTCCAGTCCTGGTCGGGATAACGGTGAACGGGCTCCGACACATCGTCGAGCGCCCGGCAGATCTCGTCAGGAAGACTAAGCGTCTCCACTGACAATGCCGCCGCGAGCTGCTGCGCGTTGCGCGGGCCGATGATCGGGGCGACCACCCCGGGCCGGTCGCGGACCCAGGCCAGCGCGACCTCCAGCGGCGTGGTCGCGAGCCCGTCGGCCGCCGTGGCGACCGCGTCGACGATCCTGCTCGCGGCGTCGTCCAGATAGGGCGCGACGAAGGGCGCCAGCTGCTCCGACGCCCCGCGCGAGTCCATCGGAGTCGCATGGCGGTACTTGCCGGTGAGCACCCCGCGTCCCAGCGGTGACGACGGCAGCAGCCCCACCCCCAGGTCCACCGCGGCCGGCAGTACCTCACGCTCCACCCCGCGCTGGAGCAGCGAGTACTCCATCTGCGTACTGGCGACGCGGGTCCGGACCCCCGGCGCCGCGAGCTGCCAGGTGGCGGCCTTGGCCAGCTGCCAGCCGGAGAAGTTGGACAGCCCCGCGTACCGCACCCGCCCGCTGGAGACCGCGATGTCCAGCGCCTGGAGCGTCTCGTCCAGCGGGGTCTCCGGGTCGAAGGCGTGCACCTGCCACAGATCCACGTAGTCGGTCCCCAGCCGCTCCAGCGACGCGTCGAGCGCCGCCAGCAGATGCCCGCGCGAGCCGTCGAACCGGCGGTAGGGGTCGGGCACGCTGCCCGCCTTGGTGGCGATGACGAGATCGCGGCGGGGTATCAGCCGTTCGCAGAGCTGCCCGAGCAGATACTCGGCGTCTCCGTCGCCGTACACATCGGCCGTGTCGACGAGTGTGCCGCCGGCCTCCCAGAACACCTTCAACAGGTCGGCGGCGTCATGCTCGTCGGTACTCCGCCCCCAGGTGAGGGTGCCGAGTCCGATCCGGGATACGCGCAGGCCCGTGCGGCCGAGATGCCTCTGCTCCATGGGCGCTGACAGTACTGGCCACGGGGCCGCCCGGTGGAAGCCTGTGGACAACCACCCCCTGACGGATGCCGCCGGCGCGCGCTAGAGTCCCCGGAAACAGGGACGTTACTCATTGGTAAGGGAGCGGTCATGCGGCTCGGAATCAACCTCGGCTACTGGGGTGCCGGGATGGACGGCGACAACCTCGCCGTGGCTCAGGAGGCCGACCGGCTCGGCTATGACGTCTGCTGGGCGGCCGAGGCGTACGGCTCGGACGGGCCGACCGTGCTCTCCTGGGTAGCCGCCAGGACCGAGCGGATCGATGTGGGCTCCGCGATCTTCCAGATCCCCGCGAGGGCGCCCGCGATGACGGCGATGACCGCGGCCACCCTCGACTCGCTCTCCGGCGGCCGCTTCCGGCTCGGACTCGGCGTCTCGGGGCCGCAGGTCTCCGAGGGCTGGTACGGCGTCAAGTTCGACAAGCCCCTCTCGCGCACCCGTGAGTACGTGGAGATCGTCCGCAAGGCGATGTCGCGCGAGCGCCTCTCGTACGAGGGCGAGCACTGGACGCTGCCGCTGCCCGGGGGCCCGGGCAAGCCCATCAAGCTCACCGTCCACCCGCAGCGCGAGCACATCCCGCTCTACATCGCGGCGATCGGCCCCAAGAACCTGGAGCAGACCGGTGAGATCGCCGACGGCGCACTGCTGATCTTCCCCTCGGCCGAGCACCTGGAGTCCACCGCGATCAGCCCGCTGCGGGCCGGCCGGGAGAAGGCCGGGCTCACGATGGAGGGCTTCGATGTCTGCCCGACCCTGCCGCTCGCGGTGGGCGACGACGTACACGCGCTGGCCGACACGTTCCGGCCGTACACCGCCCTGTACGTGGGCGGTATGGGCAGCCGCAAGCAGAACTTCTACAACAAGCTCGCGCAGCGCATGGGGTACGAGAAGGAGGCCGCCGAGATCCAGGAGAAGTACCTGGGCGGCGACAGGGACGGTGCGGCCGCCGCCGTACCGCACGAGCTGATCGACCGGACGACGCTGCTCGGGTCCGTGGAGCGGATCGCCGACCGGATGCAGGCCTACGCCGCGGCCGGGGTCACCACGCTGACGCTGGCCCCGGCCGGGTTCACGCTCGACGAGCGGGTGGCCGGACTGCGGGCCGGTACGGAGGCGCTGGAGCGGGCCGGGCTCGCGTAGCCGGGTCACAGCAGCCACCGGGATTCCCGGGAGAGGTCTGCGGCCGTGGTGGGGGCTCGGGGGGTCTTCCCCGCCACGGCCGTCGTGCTGAACAACGCCTCAGGGGCCCCTCGGTTACGCCTCCGGGCCGTGGGCGGGCGTTCCGCCTTTCGGCCGAACAGGTCAGGGGTACACATTGCCGGTCAACCGATATCGCATTTGACTCATAACGTCAGATATCGGCATGGAGGTGGCAGTGATGCTTTCGGCGCGGAGCATTTTCCAGGAGATCGTCGACAGCGACGACGCCTTCCGGCTCTTCTGCTCCATCGCGGCCGGCGGGGAGGCCCAGGGCGGCTGGGAGAACGGCCGGATCTCCGCCCTCGCCCCGGAGAGCATGAGCGCCCTCGCCCCGAAGATCGCCCGGCACGGTGCCGATGAGGACAAGCACGGCCGGATCTTCCGCGCCCTGCTCAAGAAGCGCGGGCTCGACCTGGTGGAGGTGCCCGAGGCGACCGACTACACGATGCTGCTCGAACGCCGGGGCATCGGCCTGAGCCACCGCAGGCTGCGCGGCAGCGAGCGGCTGACCGAGCGGGAGATCGTCGTCTACCTCGCGCACAGCAGGGTCACCGAACAGCGCGCTTCGGAGCAGATGAACACCCTGGTGCGGTACCTCGGCGACCAGCCGGACATCGGCCGGGCCGTGCGCATGATCTGCCGGGACGAGGACAACCACCTCGCCTACTGCCACGAGGAACTGCTGCGCCTGGCCGCACAGGGCCACGCCCGCACCATCCACTCGGTCCTGCGGGAGAGCGCGCTGGAGGAGATCCGCGTCTACCGGGAGGTGGGTCTTGCCGTGATGGAGCGGATGGGCGCCATCCTCGGCTGGCCGAGGGCCAAGTCGGCGGTGCTGGCCGCGGGCGTGCAGGGGCTGTACGGGTACGAGCGGGCAGGCGGCTGGCGCCGGTCGGTGAGCCTGGCCATGCCCGAACGGCGCGACGCGCTCGGCGGGCCGCCCCCCGCGCCCCACGCGGCGGAGTTCGCCTGAGCCGTCCCCGCCCGCCGCGACAGCCGCTGGAGCCGTCCTGTCCCGCCTCGGAGCCGGCCGGACGGCGGTGCCCCGCCCGTCCCGTCTCAGAGCCGGCCGGACAGTGGCACCCGCCCGTCCCGTCTCAGAGCCAGCCGCGCCGTTTGAACTGCCGGTGCAGGGCGAAGACGACCGCGACCATCAGCGCGATCACCGCCGGATAGGCCCAGGTCCACTTCAGCTCCGGCATGTGCTGGAAGTTCATGCCGTAGATACCGGCGACCATGGTCGGCACCGCCGCCATCGCCGCCCAGGCCGAGATCTTGCGCATGTCGTCGTTCTGCCGGACGCCCATCTGCGCCAGATGCGCGGAGAGGATGTCGGACAGCAGCCGGTCCAGCCCTTCCACCTGCTCGTTGGCGCGGGTCAGATGGTCGCCCACATCCCGGAAGAACGGCTGCGAGTGTTCGTGCACGAACGGCACCCCCGCCCCCGCCAGCCGGGCCATGGGAGCCGCCAGGGGGCCGCTGGCACGGCGGAATTCGAGTACCTGCCGCTTGAAGGTGTAGATCCGCGACGCGATGTTCTTCGAATCGCCGCCGTTGGGCGCGAAGACCTCGGCCTCCAGCTCCTCCAGGTCGGTCTGGAGCTCCGCCGCCACGTCGATGTAGTGGTCGACGACGGTGTCGCTCACCGCGTACATGATGGCGGTGGGGCCGTGCTTGAGCACATTGTGCTCCTCCTCCAGCCGCTTGCGTACGGCGGCGAGCGGGGCGCCCGCACCGTGCCGCACCGTCACCACGAAGGAGTCGCCGAGGAAGAGCATCAGCTCGTCGGTGGTCACGGTGTCGCTGTCCGCGTCGTACATCACCGGCTTCAGCACCATGAAGAGCGTCTCGTCGTAGACCTCGAGCTTGGGCCGCTGGTGGGCCCGCAGGGCATCCTCCACCGCCAGCTGGTGCAGCTTGAACTCGCTGCTGACCAGGTCGAATTCCTCCTGCGTCGGCTCGTGCAGCCCGACCCAGAGAAAGGCGTGCCCGTCCGCGCGTGCCTCGGCGAGGGCGTCGGAGAGGTCCGGCGGCCCCTCTATGCGGCGTCCGTCCCGGTAGATGGCGCAATCGACAATCACGGCGCGCATTCTTCCCTGACCGGGCCGCCCGCGCACGCGCGGGGGGCCGCATCCGCGCCGCACCGGGTGCCACCGGCCGGCCGGTGAGCCCCGGGGACTTCCGCCCGGACCGGGCCAGGACCCGGCGGCCCCGGCCCGATCCGAACGCACGGCATTAGGCTGGCCGCCATGGCCACGCTGATTCTTGTACGGCACGGACGCTCCACCGCCAACACCTCCGGAGTGCTCGCGGGCCGGACGCCGGGCGTCTCCCTCGACGAGCGGGGTGCCACCCAGGCGGCCGGGCTGCCGGACCGGCTGGCCGGGCTGCCGCTCACCGCCGTCGTCACCAGCCCGCTGCAGCGCTGCCGCGAGACCGTCGCACCGCTGCTGGCCGCCAGGCCGGAGCTGACGCTCCACACCGAGGACCGGATCAGCGAGTGCGACTACGGCGACTGGGCGGGGCGCAAACTCGCCGAACTCAACGACGAGCCGCTGATGAGGACCGTGCAGCAGCACCCGTCTGCCGCCGCGTTCCCGGGCGGCGAGTCGATGCGCGCTATGCAGGCCCGCGCCGTCGACGCCGTACGGGACTGGAACGCCCGGATCGACGCCGAGCACGGCGAAAACGCGGTGTACGCGATGTGTTCGCACGGCGACATCATCAAGTCGGTGATCGCCGACGCCCTCGGGATGCATCTCGACCTCTTCCAGCGGATCCACGTCGACCCGTGTTCCCTCACGGCCATCCGCTACACCGAGGTGCGGCCCTTCGTCCTGCGGCTCGGCGACACCGGCGAGTTCGGCTCGCTGGCGCCGCGCGAGAGCGCTCCGGGATCGGACGCCGCCGTCGGTGGTGGCGCGGGCGCGCCGTGATCGCTCCGCGCAGTAGGGTGGGCGGGCCGTAAACCGGACCACCCCGCAGCCGAACCCCCATGGAGATCAGGACGTGTCCCGTCAGGTGTACTTCTACGACCCGCCGGACCGCTTCGTTGCCGGTACGGTCGGGCTGCCTGGGCGCCGTACGTTCTTCCTGCAGGCGTCGTCCGGCCCCCGCACCACCAGCGTCGCGCTGGAGAAGACCCAGGTGGCCGCGCTCGCGGAGCGCATCGACGAACTGCTCGACGAAGTGGTGCGCAGGACCGGGGGCAACTCCCCGGTGCCCGCGGTCGCTCCGTCCGACGCCGGCGACACCGCCCCGCTGGACGCCCCGGTCGAGGAGGAGTTCCGCGTCGGCACGATGGCGCTGGCCTGGGACGGCGACGAACAGCGCATGATCATCGAGGCTCAGGCCCTCGTCGAGCTGGACGCGGACACCGACGAAGACCTCGCGGAAGCCGAGGAACGGCTCCTCCAGGACGACGAGAACGGCCCGCCGATGCTCCGCGTGCGGCTGACCGGCGCGCAGGCCAGGGCCTTCGCCAAGCGCGCACTCGACGTCGTGAACGCGGGACGGCCGCCGTGCCCCCTGTGCAGCCTGCCGCTCGACCCGGAGGGACACGTATGCCCGCGCCAGAACGGATACCGCAGGGGGGCGTGACGGCCACCCGGCTCCTCCTGGAGGGGGAGCTGACGGTACGCGGACGGGTGCGTGAGGCATCCAACGCGGTGCTGTACTGCTCGGTCGCGTACGAGGGCCGGGAAGCGGCCTGCGTGTACAAGCCGGTCGCCGGTGAACGGCCGCTGTGGGACTTCCCCGACGGGACGCTCGCCCAGCGCGAGGTGGCGGCATACGAGGTCTCCGAGGCGACGGGGTGGGGATTCGTCCCGCCCACGGTGCTGCGCGACGGTCCGTACGGCGAGGGCATGTGCCAGCTGTGGATCGAGTCCGCCGCCGAGCCGTCGCTGCTGGGCCTCGTCGAGGAGGAGGAGCCCGCCGACGGCTGGAAGGCCATCGGCTTCGCCGAAGTGGGCGAGGGCAGGACGGCGCTGCTGGTGCACGCGGACGACGAGCGGCTGCGGCGGCTCTCGGTGCTCGACGCTGTGATCAACAACGGCGACCGCAAGGGCGGTCATCTGCTGCCGACCGACGAGGGGCGGCTCTACGGCATCGACCACGGAGTCACCTTCAACGCCGACGACAAACTGCGGACGCTGCTGTGGGGGTGGGCGGGTGAACCGCTGACGCCCGAGACGGCCGGGGTACTGGACAGGCTCACCGTGGAGCTGGCGCCCGGTACGGGGCTCACGGAGCGGCTGGCGGGGCTCATCACCGGCACGGAGCTGGAAGCGCTGCGGGGGCGCGTGGGGGCGCTGCGGGAGGCCGGCCGGCACCCCGTACCCAGCGGTGACTGGCCGGCGATCCCCTGGCCGCCGGTGTAGGGGGCACGGATCCGGCCGCAGGTCCCGCGGGACCGGATCATTCAGCCCCGGATCACGCAGGCCGGTACCACTCAGATACCCCACTGACGCAAGAGTGCCGATTCGGCCAAGGTGGGCACTCCGGTTCGTTGTCGGAACTGACGTCCGGTTACGCTCGTGTACATGTATGCCTGGCCCGCTTCTGAGGTTCCCGCCCTGCCCGGCAAGGGCGCCGACCTTGAGATCCACTCCACCGCGACCGGCGGACGAGTCACCCTCGACCCCGGCCCCGTCGCCCGCATCTACGTCTGCGGCATCACGCCGTACGACGCGACGCACATCGGTCATGCGGCGACCTACAACGCGTTCGACCTCGTTCAGCGCGTGTGGCTCGACACCAAGAGGCAGGTCCACTACGTCCAGAACGTGACCGACGTGGACGATCCGCTGCTGGAGCGGGCCGTGCGCGACGGTGAGGACTGGGCCGAGCTCGCGGCGCGCGAGACGGCGCTCTTCCGCGAGGACATGACCGCGCTGCGGATGCTCCCGCCGAAGCACTTCATCGGAGCGGTCGAGGCCATACCGGGCATCGTGCCGCTCATCGAGCGGCTGCGGGACTGCGGTGCCGCCTACGAACTCGAGAACGACATCTACTTCTCCGTGGAGAGCGACCCGCACTTCGGTGAGGTGTCGAACCTGGACGCGGAGGCGATGCGGCTGCTCTCGGCCGAGCGCGGCGGCGACCCCGAGCGGCCCGGCAAGAAGAACCCGCTCGACCCGATGCTCTGGCTGGGGGCCCGCGAGGGCGAGCCGAGCTGGGACGGCGCGTCCCTGGGCCGCGGCAGGCCCGGCTGGCACATCGAGTGCGTGGCCATCGCCCTCGACCACCTCGGGATGGGCTTCGACGTCCAGGGCGGCGGCTCCGACCTCGCCTTCCCGCACCACGAGATGGGTGCCTCGCACGCCCAGGTGCTGACCGGCGAGCACCCGTTCGCCCAGGCCTATGTGCACGCCGGCATGGTCGGCCTGGACGGCGAGAAGATGTCCAAGTCGAAGGGCAACCTGGTCTTCGTGTCGAAGCTGCGCCACGACGGCGTGGACCCGGCCGCGATCCGGCTCGCCCTGCTGGCCCACCACTACCGCTCGGACTGGGACTGGACGGACGAGGTCCTCCAGGACGCCGTGGAGCGGCTCGGCCGCTGGCGCGCTGCTGTTTCCCGGCCCGACGGACCGTCCGCCGACGCCCTGATCGAGGAGATCAGGCAGGCGCTCGCCGACGACCTCGACGCGCCCGCCGCGCTGCGTGCCGTCGACCGCTGGGCGGCCCTCCAGGAGTCCGGCGGCGGTACGGACGAGGGCGCGCCCGGCCTGGTGTCGCGCGCCGCCGACGCCCTGCTCGGAGTGGCCCTGTAGGGCGCCCCGCTTTCCCTGTCGCCCCCGGACCCCGCAGCGGAGTCCGGGGGCGATTCTCTTCCGTCCTGAGGGACACGGCCTGAGTTCCAGGACGGACACGCCCTGGGTTCCCGGACGGACACGGCCCGGGTTCCCGGAGGCCCGGTCACTCCTCGGGGGAGTCCTCCGGGCCGTTCTCGTCGTCCGTCGGCTTGTCGTTCCCCGGGTCGGGCCGCTGCGGCTTCGGTGGCCGTGAGCGGCTGCCCGGACCGGAGCTGTCCCGCCGGTAATTGCTGCCCTCGCCGCCGTCCGTGGCATGTCCGCCGCCGGCCTGGCCCGGGCCGGGACCGCCGTCGCGGCGGCGCAGATAACGCTCGAACTCCCGCGCGATGGCTTCGCCGGACGCCTCGGGAAGCTCCGCGGTGTCGCGTGCCTCCTCCAGCGTCTGGACGTACTCCGCCACCTCGCTGTCCTCCGCGGCCAGTTGGTCCACGCCGACCTGCCAGGCCCGTGCGTCCTCGGGCAGTTCGCCCAGCGGGATCCGCAGATCGATCAGGTCTTCCAGCCGGTTCAGCAGAGCGAGCGTCGCCTTCGGGTTGGGCGGCTGCGACACATAGTGCGGGACGGCGGCCCAGAGGCTCACCGCGGGCACACCGGCGTGGGTGCACGCCTCCTGGAGGATGCCGACGATGCCGGTCGGCCCCTCGTACCGGGTCTCCTCCAGATCCATCGTCCTGGCCAGATCCGCGTCCGACGTGACTCCACTGACCGGCACCGGCCTGGTGTGCGGGGTGTCGCCGAGCAGTGCGCCCAGGATCACCACCATCTCGACGCCCAGCTCATGGGCGAAGCCCAGGATCTCGTTGCAGAACGAGCGCCAGCGCATGGACGGTTCGATCCCCCGGACCAGCACCAGGTCGCGGGGCTTGTCGCCGGTCACCCGGATCACGGAGAGCCGGGTCGTCGGCCAAGTGACCTTGCGTACCCCGCCGTCCAGCCACACCGTGGGCCGGTTGACCTGGAAGTCGTAGTAGTCCTCGGCGTCGAGCGCCGCGAACACCTCGCCCTTCCACTCCCGGTCCAGATGGGCGACCGCGGTGGAGGCTGCGTCGCCGGCGTCGTTCCAGCCCTCGAACGCGGCCACCATGACCGGGTCGATCAGCTCGGGAACTCCCTCGAGCTCGATCACCCAGTGCCTCCCTCCGAAGTTCTTCTCTTACGCACCAACCTTACGGCTTTCCGGGTACCCGGACGCAGCCCTTCTGCACGCCCTCCTGTACATCCTGGCGGCAGCCCGGCGTGCGTCCCGGCGGCCGGCCGAGCCGTTCCGACAGTCTGCCCATATCGAACCTATTCATCCGAGCTGTACCGGCAAATTTCGTCTCACCCCTGGACGGTATGGCATGTGCGGGGCTATACATCGGATGACAAATTAAAGGTCCGATGTTCTTACCAGTTCTTACCAAGGGAGTGTGGATGAGTCCGACCGTCACGGGGTTCGAGGTCCACGACATCCGATTCCCCACCTCGGAACAGCTCGACGGCTCGGACGCCATGAACCCGGACCCCGACTACTCAGCGGCCTATGTGGTGCTCAGCACCGATGTGCCGGGCGGTGTCGCGGGACATGGCTTCTGTTTCACCATCGGGCGCGGCAACGACGTCATCGCCGCCGCCATCGAAGCGCTGCGGCCCTACGTGGAGGGGCGGCCAGCGCCGCTCACCGCCGCCGGGCTCGCGGAGCTCCACCACGATCTCACCCACGACTCGCAACTGCGCTGGCTCGGCCCCGAGAAGGGGGTGATGCACATGGCGGCGGGCGCGGTCATCAACGCCGCCTGGGACCTGGCGGCCACCGCCGCCGGCAAGCCGGTCTGGGAGTTCCTGGCAGGTATGACACCGGAGGAGCTCGTCTCGCTGGTCGACTTCCGCTATCTGACCGACGCCCTCACCCCCGACGAGGCCCTCGCCATCCTGCGCGCCGCCGAACCGGGCCGCGCCGAACGGGCCGCCCTGCTGCGTACCGACGGCTACCCCGCGTACACCACGTCGCCCGGCTGGCTCGGCTACTCCGACGAGAAGCTGGTGCGGCTCGCCCAGGAGGCGGTCGGCGCCGGCTTCGGGCAGATCAAGCTGAAGGTCGGCGCCGACCTGGACGACGACGTCCGCAGAATGAAGCTGGCCCGCGCGACCGTCGGCCCCGGCATCCGGGTCGCCGTGGACGCCAACCAGCGCTGGGACGTAGCGGACGCGCTGCGCTGGATGGAGGCGCTCGCCCCGTACGACCCGCACTGGATCGAGGAGCCGACCAGCCCCGACGACATCCTCGGCCACGCGGCGGTCAGGTCCGGACAGCCCGTGAAGGTCGCCACCGGTGAGCACGTCGCCAACCGGGTCGTCTTCAAGCAGCTGCTCCAGGCGGGCGCCGTCGACTTCGTACAGATCGACGCGGCCCGGGTCGCCGGGGTCAACGAGAACCTCGCGATCCTGCTGCTCGCCGCCAAGTTCGGCGTCCCGGTCTGCCCGCACGCGGGCGGCGTCGGGCTGTGCGAGCTGGTCCAGCACCTGGCGATGTTCGACTTCGTCGCCGTGTCCGGCAGCCGGGACGACCGCGTCATCGAGTACGTGGACCATCTGCACGAACACTTCACCGACCCCGCGGTGATCGAGGGCGGACGCTACCGTGCGCCCAGCGCGCCGGGCTTCTCCGCCCGTATGCACCCCGCTTCCCTCGCCGCACACCGCTACCCCGACGGGCCCGTCTGGCAGGCCCGCCGCACCACCGAGGAGGTCAACTCGTGACCACTGCACGCGACTTCGAAGGGCTCGGCGCCCTGGTCACCGGCGGAGCTTCCGGCATCGGAGCCGCCATCGCCACCGAACTGCTCGCCCGGGGCGCCCGGGTCGCCGTACTCGACCGCGAGACCGACGGAGCGCCGGACGGCACCCTCGCGCTCAAGGCGGACGTCACCGACGACGGCGCGGTACGGGAGGCGGTCGACGCGGCGGCGGCCGAGTTCGGCGCCCTGCACACGGTGGTCTCCAACGCGGGCATCGGCGCCGTCGGCACGGTCGCCGACAACCCCGACGACGAGTGGCAGCGGGTCCTGGACATCAACGTCCTCGGCATGGTCCGCACCGCCCGCCACGCACTGCCGCATCTGCGCCGTTCGGCCGCCGAGCGGCCGGGCTGCGTCTCCGTCACCCACACCTGCTCGATCGCCGCGACCGCAGGCCTGCCGCAGCGCGCGCTCTACAGCGCCAGCAAGGGCGCGGTCCTCTCGCTGACCCTGGCCATGGCGGCCGACCACGTACGGGAGGGCATCCGGGTCAACTGCGTCAACCCCGGCACCGCGGACACCCCGTGGGTCGGGCGGCTGCTCGGTCAGGCCGACGACCCGGCCGCCGAGCGCGCGGCGCTCAACGCCCGCCAGCCCACCGGCCGGCTTGTCACCGCCGAAGAGGTGGCGGCGGCCGTCCTCTACCTCGCGAGCCCCGCGGCGGCGGCCGTGACCGGTACGGCACTCGCGGTCGACGGCGGAATGCAGGGACTGCGCCTGCGCTCCGCCGCCGGCTGAGCGGACGCACCGGGCCCACGCACCGAACAGACGCACCGAGCACACCAGGCCGCACGGCCGACAGAGCATCAAGCGCCACTATCAAGGACGGGACACCAATGAGAGTGCGTACAACGAGTGCGGCGGCCTGCGCCGTACTGCTGGCCGTGACTGCGCTCGCGGGCTGCAACCGCGACTCCGGCAGCGGCTCGGAGGACAAGAAGGTCGGCATCGACCTGCCGCGCAGCGACAGCGACTTCTGGAACTCCTACCAGCAGTACATCAAGCAGGGCGTCGCGGCCGGTGAGGTCAAGGCGCTCCCGCTGACCAACTCGCAGAACGACATCGGCAAGCTCGTCGCCAACGTGCAGACGTT
The DNA here is from genome assembly GCF_041433995.1 of Streptomyces sp. NBC_00466. Classification (NCBI taxonomy): domain Bacteria; kingdom Bacillati; phylum Actinomycetota; class Actinomycetes; order Kitasatosporales; family Streptomycetaceae; genus Streptomyces; species Streptomyces sp. NBC_00466. Next base: position 5,942,278 of record NZ_CP107896.1, read on the forward strand.
CAGCGACCAGGGCGCCAAGGCCGTCGTGATGGCGCCGCAGGACACCGGGGCCATCGCCTCGACGCTGCAGAACCTCAACAAGAAGAAGATCCCCGTCATCAGCGTCGACACCCGCCCCGACAAGGGCGACGTCTACATGGTGGTGCGCGCCGACAACCGTGCGTACGGCGAGAACGCCTGCAAGTACCTCGGGCAGCAGCTGAAGGGCAAGGGCAAGGTCGTCGAGTTCCAGGGCGACCTGTCGTCGATCAACGGCCGGGACCGCTCCGTCGCCTTCAAGTCCTGCATGACCAAGAACTTCCCCAAGATCAAGCTCTTCGAGCTGGCCACCGACTGGAAGGGCGACGTCGCGTCGGCCAAGCTCCAGTCCACGCTGGCCGCCAACCCCGACATCAACGGGATCTACATGCAGGCGGGCGGTGTCTTCCTGCAGCCCACGCTCGCGCTCCTGGAGCAGAAGAAGCTGCTGAAGCCGGCCGGCACCAAGGGCCACATCACGATCATCTCCAACGACGGCATCCCGGAGGAGTTCGACGCGATCAAGGCAGGGAAGATCGACGCGACCATCTCCCAGCCCGCCGACCTCTACGCGAAGTACGCGCTGTACTACGCCAAGGCGGCCGTCGACGGCAAGAAGTTCAAGGTGGGCCCGACCGACCACAACTCCAACATCATCAAGATCCCGAACGGCTACGAGGACCAGCTCCCCGCGCCGCTCGTGACCAAGGACAACGTGAACGACCCGAAGCTGTGGGCCAATCAGCTGGGGAAGAAGAACTGACGATGCCCGATGCACCCGCGGTTCATGCGCAGGGCATCGTCAAGCGCTTCGGTCCCACCGTCGCACTCGACGATGTCCGCCTGACAGTCCAGCCCGGTGAGTCGCACGCCCTGGTCGGGCGCAACGGCGCCGGAAAGTCCACCCTCGTCAGCGTCATCACCGGGCTCCACAAGCCGGACGCGGGGACGGTCACCTTCAGCGGTGAGCCCGCGCCCGCCTTCGGCGACACCATGGCCTGGCAGTCGAAGGTCGCCTGCGTCTACCAGAAGTCCATGGCCGTCCCCGATCTCACCGTGGCCGAGAACCTCTTCCTGAACAACTTCGGCACCGGCCGCGGTGCGGCGGGCGGCCGCTGGATCAGCTGGTCCGGACTGCGCAAGCGGGCCGCGGCGCTGCTCGCCGAGTACGGGGTGAACATCGACCCCAGCACCCGCGCGAAGGACCTCTCCGTCGAACAGGTGCAGTTCGTGGAGATCGCCCGCGCGCTGTCCTTCGGCGCCCGGCTGATCATTCTCGACGAACCCACCGCGCAGCTCGACGCACGGGGGATCCAGAGCCTGTTCACCAAGCTCAGGGACCTCCAGAGCCAGGGCGTGGCGTTCCTCTTCATCTCGCACCACCTCCAGGAGGTGTACGAGCTGTGCACCGCGGTCACGGTCTACCGCGATGCCCGGCACGTGCTGACGGCGCCCGTCGCCGAACTGGGCAAGGCCGATCTGGTCGCGGCCATGACCGGCGAGTCCGCGACGGGCCCGGTGGCCTGGCACGCGGCCTCCGGTGCGGGGCCGGCGGCCGTGACCGGGGCGGCCGAGCCCGTCCTGCGGACCGAAGGGCTCGCCGTCGACGGCGAGTTCGAGCCGCTGGACATCGAGGTGCACCCCGGTGAGGTGCTCGGTATCGCGGGTGCGGCGGCCAGCGGCAACACCGCGCTGGGCGAGACGCTCGTCGGTATGCGCAAGGCCACATCCGGGCAGGTCTCGGTCCGCGGCCGCGCCGTCAGACCGGGCAGCGTGCCGCACGCCCTGAACGCGGGGATCGGCTATATCCCGGAGGACCGGCACCGCCAGGGCCTGGTCCTGGAACGCAGTGTGGCGGAGAACGCCACCCTGACGGTCGCCGACCAGCTGGGGCCGTGGGGGACAGTACTCCCCTCCCGTACCCGGGAGTTCGCGAGGACCATGATCTCCTCGCTGGACATCAAGACCACCGGACCCGACCAGAAGGTCTCCGGGCTCTCCGGAGGCAACCAGCAGAAGGTGGTGGTCGCGCGGGCGCTGGCCCGCAACCCCAGCACGCTGGTGGCGGTACGGCCGACGGCCGGTGTGGACATCAAGTCCAAGGACTCGCTCCTGGGCGTGGTGCGGCAGGTCGCCGACGAGGGCAACGCCGCCGTGATCATCTCCGACGAACTCGACGACCTGCGGGTGTGCGACCGGGTGGTCGCGCTCTTCCACGGGCGGGTCGTCGCCGAATACGACAGTGGGTGGACGGACGGGGAACTGGTCGCCGCCATGGAAGGTGTGGGGGAGCGGGCATGACCGACACGATCCGGCCGGCAGCGGCCGAGGGGACCAAGGGGCAGGTGAGCCCGGTACGCGCCAGGCTGGCGCTGGTCCGCTGGAGCGACTTCTCGCTCGTGCCGGTGATCCTGGTGCTGATGGTGATCGGATTCATCGTCTCACCGGTGTTCCTGACGTCCCAGAACCTGATCAACGTCATCCAGCAGTCGTCCGAACTCAGCCTGCTGGTACTGGCCCAGGCCTTCATCCTGATCTGCGGGCGGATGGACCTGTCACTGGAGTCGACGATCGGTATCGCGCCGGTCATCGCGCTGTGGCTGGTCCTGCCCTCGTCGGGCGACCGGTTCACCGGCCTCGGGCTGCTGCCCTCCTGGACGGCGATCCCGCTCTGCCTGCTCGCGGGTCTCGCGATCGGCGCGTTCAACGGCTTCCTGATGCTCAAGCTGCGCGTCAACGGCTTCATCGCGACGCTGGGCATGCTGATGATGCTCCGCGGGCTGCACATCGGGATCACCGAGGGGAAGTCGATCATCGACGTCCCGTCCTCGTTCAGCTACCTGGGCGGGGCCTCCTGGCTCGGCGCCCCCGCCGCGGTCTGGATCTGCCTGGCGCTGTTCGCCGTCGGCGGGGCCGCGCTGGCCTGGACCCGGCACGGCCGGTCGCTGTACGCGATCGGCGGCAACCCGGAGGCGGCCCGCGCGGCCGGTATCCGGGTGGACCGGGTCACCTGGATCGTGCTGGCGATCGGCGGGCTGCTCGCGGCCTTCGCCGGGATCCTCTACACCGGCCACTACGGTTCGGTCGGTGCCGCCCAGGGCAAGGACATGATCTTCCAGGTCATGGCGGCCGCGGTCATCGGCGGTATCGGGCTGAAGGGCGGCCGGGGCACCATCTTCGGCGCGCTCACCGGTGTGCTCGCCCTGCAGCTGGTGGTCAACGTGATGACGCTCGCCGGGGTGCCCGGCCAGTGGGAGACGTTCCTCAACGGCGCGATCATCATCATCGCGCTGATCGCCTCCCGCTTCGCGAGCGGTGAGGAGCAGGACTGACGGACGCGCCCCAGGCTCCATGACACGGGGCCCAGGGCGCGCGGCTCCAGGACACGGGGCCCAGGACCGGTCCCGGCGGCCCGGTCCTGGGCCCCGTACTCACAGGGTCGAGCGCAGCCACTGCTCGACGCTGGCGATGTGCACCGTCGCCCAGGACCGGGCCGCTTCGGCGTCCCGGTCCCTGAGCGCTGTCAGGATGGCGCGGTGCTCGTGGAGCGTACGGCTCACCGCGTCCTCCTGGGTCAGTCCCCGCCATACCCGGGCGCGGGTGGTGGGCCCGGAGAGGCTGTCGAGCAGTGAGCAGAGCACCGAGTTCCCCGAGCTCTGCACGATGCCCCGGTGGAACTCCAGGTCGCAGGCGACCAGTTCCTCCACGGAGGGCTGCGGGCCGAGCGCGTCCAGCTGGGCGCTGAGCGTCTCCAGCTCCTCCTCGCCGATCCGGTGCGCGGCCATCGCCGTCGCGGCCGGCTCCAGGATGCGGCGTACGGCCAGGAACTCCAGCACGGTGTCGTCCCGGTGGAAGTCCACGACGAAGCTCATCGCTTCGAGCAGCAGCTGGGGATCGAGACTCGTGACGTACGTGCCGTCGCCCTGCCGCACGTCGAGGATGCGGATCAGCGAGAGCGCGCGCACCGCCTCGCGCAGCGAGTTGCGCGACAGACCGAGATCCGCGGCGAGTTCACTCTCCTTGGGCAGCCGGTCGCCTGGCCGCAGTGCGCCCGAGACGATCATTTCCTTGATCTTCTCGATGGCCTCGTCGGTCACAGCCATGGGAACCTCGCCTCAACAGACATCCGATGTATCTGCTGATTATGGCTCCTCCGGGGCCTCTCGCGCACGCGGGTCCGGGTAACCCGCCGGACCGGGCCGTGCGACACCTGTGCGGAGCGATATATTTCAGGGCTAAGGTTTCATCCTTGTACGACTTTGTGAGCGGTGACAGGGAGGCTGCGGCGCATGGCCGGGAAGAAGACGGTGGGGGCACATCAGGATGCTGTCGCGTCCATTGTGGGGGACTGGGCGAGGGAGCGTCCCGAGCTGGACACCGCGCCCCTGGAGGTCCTCGCCAGACTGCACCGCACCTTTCTCAGGTACAGCACCAGGCTCACCAGCGCGATCGACCAGCACGGGCTCTCGGTGGCGGGCTTCGACGTACTGACCGCGCTGCGCAGGGCCGGTGCGCCCTACCGGCTGACGGCGGGCCAGCTCGCCGACTCGGGCCTGGTGTCGTCGGCCGGGGTGACGCTCCGGATCGACCGGCTGGAGAAGGACGGCCTGATCGTCCGGGAGCGCGACGCCGAGGACCGCCGCGTCGTCTACTCGCGCCTCACCGACGCCGGACTCGCCAAGGTGGACGAGGTGTTCGCCGAGCATCTCGACAACGAACGCCGGATGCTCGGCGGCCTCACCCCCGCGGAGTGCCGTCAGCTGGCACGATTGCTGTCCAGGCTGGAGCGGTCCATCACCGGATCGGACGCCGATGAGCCGGAACCGGACTCCGCCTCGGGCTGAGGGACCGGCCGGAGCAGCAGCCGGACGCCGCACACCAGCGTCACGGCCTGGGTGGCGGCCAGCAGCGCGTAGCCGGCAGCGAACCCCTGACCCCCGAGCAGCCCCATCACGGCGCCCATCGCCATCGGCATGAACGCCGAGACGAGATTGCCGATCCCGTTCACCACCCCGTAGGCACTGCCGACGGAGCCGGCGGGCGCCCCCTGCTGCACCAGCGTCGGGATCGCCGGACCCTGCAGACCCCAGAATCCGTTGGCGAGCACAAGACCGGTGGCGGCGAGCCAGGCGGAGTCCGCTCCGATGACCAGCAGGACACAGCCCCCGGTCCCGATACTGCCCACGACGAACAGCAGCGGGAGACGGCGCGGGGGCAGCCGGTCCAGCAGCCAGCCGCCCAGAAAGCCGGAGGCGAGGCTCAGCAGGAACGGCAGGGACGCCACCGCCCCCATCTCGGCCAGCGAGAAGTGGCGTTCCTGGAGCAGGTACGACGGCAGCCAGGCGCTGCTTCCCCAGAGATACGCGAGGGTGGCGATCTCTATCAGCAGGATGCTCCCGAGCCGCGGGGTGCGCAGGGCCTGTCCGAGCGTCGCCCGGAAGGACTGCCGCTCCGCCGTCCGCCGGATGCCCCGTCCCCGGACGAAGAACGCGATCAGCGGCAGCCCCACCACCGCGTTCAGGGCGGCGAGCAGCAGGAACGAGCTGTGCCAGTCGAAGCGGTTGACGAGATACGTGATCAGCGGCAGCCCCACCGCGGTCCCCAGCGAGACCCCCATCGAGGTCACCGCGTTGGGCTTGCCCACGGCTCCGGGCGTGAAGTGCTCACTCACATACATCGTCTTGAGCGAGAACAGCGGTCCCTCCGCCGTGCCGAGAAAGGCGCGCAGGACGACCAGCACGACCGCGCCCAGTGCGTACGGCGAGACCAGGGTGAGCACCGACCAGAGGGCGACGCTCACCAGGAGACCGCGGCGCACACCCAGGAGGGACTCGTACAGCGGGGTGAGGAAGAACGCGGCCAGCCCGTACCCGACGAGGAAGGCCGTCATCAGGGCGCCCTGCGCCACCCGGTCGCCAGTGATCCCGAAATGACCGGTGAAGGCCCGGTCGGTGATCAGCACCGACACATTGACCCGGTCGATGTACGAGATCAGCACGATGACCAGGAGGCTCAGGACACCCAGCCAGCGGCGGGTGATCACCGCGGCAGCGCCTGTTCCGCCGCCTGTGCCTCGGCCTCCGCCCGGTACATCCGGCGGAGCCGGACCACGCCCAGGTCGTGCTGGTACAGGTTCTCCCGCTGGTCGGCGTCGGCCGGCATGGCCTCCAGCATCACCCGGTCCTGTTCGAGCACCTCCCAGTGGCGCTTCTCGATCAGGGTCCGGTAGAGGAAGCGCCAGCTGTCCCGCTGCCAGCCCTCGACCTTGCGGTAGCGCCAGAAGAAGACACCCGTACGGTTCTCGTCCACCGGGCAGACCATCCCGACGATGCCGAACGGGCCGCCGGGGCCGGCCGACGGGGGATAGGGGATCGACAGGTCGACCCAGTCGACGCCGGTCCTGCACAGCTCGACCCAGTCGAAGTTGACGCCGCGCTGGTCGGTCTTCTCGAAGAAGTAGCCGCGCCCGGTCTCCCGGATGCGGAACTTGGCCGTGGTGTCGCCGTCGAACATCGTGTGCGACTCGTGGTGCAGGAACGCGCCGTGCATCGGGTCGAGCAGGTTCTCCACCGCGTACCGCCAGGGGCCGTTCCACTCCGCGTAGCAGAGGAACGAGTCGGTGCCCGGGTCGGTGAGCGGCTCCGGCAGCGTCAGCGGCGCAGGTTCGGGGTGCTCGTCGTCGCCGAAGTACGCGAGCACCGCCCCGCCCACCTCGCGTACCGGCAGGCTCCTGACGAGCTTCTTGCCCTCCAGGTTGCAGCCGGGCAGTCCCGGCACCGAGGAGACCGTGCCATCGGTCTCGATCTCAAGGCCGTGGTACCAGCAGGCCACCCGGTCGCCCAGGTGCTTGCCCAGCGAGAGCGGCGCGCCGCGGTGCGGACAGCGGTCGGCGAGCATGCTCAGCGTCGAGTCGGAGCGGCGGAACAGCAGCCACTCCTCACCGAGCACGGTGACCTTGCGCATCGCGCCCGGCGCCACGAAGCGGGAGGGCACGACGGGGTGCCACTGGTTGCGCAGTCCGGTGGCGTAGATGTGGTCGGCGGTCAGAGTGGTCATGTCACGCTCCCAGTCGGTTGATCTCGTCGCGGAAGGACTGCTCGGTCCACGGGGCGCCGTCGGGGGAGTGCACCTGGCGGGCGTTGAGCCCCCGTACGACGTCGGCCAGTTCATGGCCCTCGTGGGTGAAGACCTCTTCGAGCGCCGAGGCGAGCCGGTACTCGTAGGGGGTGGGCTCATGGGTGCGTGACTGATGTACGTCCAGGTAGGGCCAGTCGGTGGTCACAGTGCCTCCAGGAGGGGTTCGGGGTTTTCACGGCCTCCGCCGCGACAGGGGGTCATCAGAGGTCGAGTACGAGAGGTCCCGAGGCACAGCGCGACACGCAGATCATCATGGTCGCGTTCGACGCGTGCTCGGTCTCGCTGAGTACGAAGTCCCGGTGGTCCGGGGTGCCTTCGAGCACCCGGGTCTCGCAGGTCCCGCAGATGCCGTCCCGGCAGGAGCTGCCGACGCGGATGCCCGCGGCCTCGACGGCCGCCAGGACGGAGGTGCCGCTGCCGACCGCGACGGTGACACCGGACGCACGGCACTCCACGTCGAAGGCCGTGTCGTCCCCGGCCGGTTCGACGGCCGGTGCGGCGAACCGCTCCACCCGCAGCAGCCCGGCGGGGCAGACCGCCTCCACGGCATTGAGCAGCGGCTCCGGCCCGCAGCAGTACACCAGCGTGCCGGGGCCCACACCGTCCAGCGCCGCCGCCAGGTCGATGTGCCCCAGCTCGTCCTGCGGATGACGGAGCACGTCCCCGCCGCCGAGCGCCGCCAGCTCGGAGCCGAACGCCATGGATGCCCGCGTCCGGCCGCCGTGCACCAGGGTGTACGGAACGGACCTGCGCCCGGCCTCCCGGGCCATCGGCAGGATCGGGGTGATGCCGATGCCGCCCGCGATGAAGACGTAGCGCTCCGCTTCGTCCAGCGCGAAGTGGTTCCTCGGCCCGGCGGCGGTGACCCGCTGGCCGGGGCGCAGCCGGGTGTGCACATACCGTGAACCGCCGCGCGACGACGGCTCGTCGAGTACGCCGATGCGGTACCCGGACAGGTCGTGCGGGTCCCCGCAGAGCGAGTACTGCCGGGTCAGCCCGCCGACCTCCAGATCGAGATGGGCGCCGGGCTCCCAGGCCGGCAGTGGTTTGCCGTCCGGGTGGACGAGACCGACCGAGAGGACCCCGTCGGCCTCCAGGGTCATGGTGCGGACAAGAAGTTCGAGCCGGGATTCGCCGGTCGTGTCCATGGTGGCCTCCCTACGCCGTGGGGATCGTGACGGGCGGGGTGAACGGGTTCTTCATCGGGCCGAGTTCGGCCAGGTCGACCTCGACGAGCACCGGCCCGCCGGACGCCACCGCGTGCTCGAGCACCGGGAGCGCGTGCTCGGCGGCCGCTATCCGGGCGTACGGGAGGCCGCAGGCGCCCGCCAGTTGCTCGAAGTCCGGGGTGGTCAGATCGACGCCGGACCGCCGCTCGCTGTAGCGGTCCTGCATGTTGCGGAGCACGCCGTAGCCGCCGTCGTTGAAGACGACGAGGGTCAGGGCCGGGCGCTCCTGGGCGAGGGTGAGCAGCTCGCCGAGGTGGACGGCGAGGCCGCCGTCGCCGGCCAGCACCACGGTGGGGGTGTCCGGCCGGGCGAGCGCCGCCCCTATGCCCATGCCGAGGCCCTGGCCGATGCCGCCGCCGCGCGGGAAGACATTGGACCGGGGGTCGTACATGTCGAGGAGCCGGTTGCCCCAGCTGCTGGAGGCGATGGTGACATCGCGGGCGACGACCGCCTCGCGGGGCAGCACGGCCCGCAGCGCGTCGCAGACCGCGGCCTGCGGGCCGATGGAGTCGTGCAGCAGGGCCCGTACCTCCTCGCGTACGGCCGTGACCCGGTCCGTCCACTCCGGCTCCACCCGGCGCGCGTACGGCAGCAGGGACTCCAGCACATCGGCCGCGCGCCCGTGCAGGGCGTGCCGCGCCGGGTAGACGCGGCCCGGTGCGGCCGGGTCGACATCGAGCTGGATGTGGGCCGCGGGCAGTTCGAGGGTGTAGTCGGCGGTCTCGTTGGACCGGAAGTGCGTGCCGACGGTGAGCAGTACGTCCGCGTCGGCGAGCAGGGCGCGCCCGGCCGGCGTGGTGGCGAAGTTGCCGATGACCGCCGGGTGGTCCTCCGGCACCGCTCCCCGCCCCGAGTTGGACGTCAGCAGGCCCGCGCCGGTCGCCGCGAGCAGCGCCGTGAGCTGCGGTCCGGCTCCGGTCGCCCCGCCGCCCGCCCAGATCAGCGGGCGCCGCGCGGACGCCAGCAGCGCGGCGGCGGCGGCGAGTGCGGCCGCGTCGGGCACCGGATGCGGGACCTCGGTGGGCGCCGCACCGGAGTCGGTCTGCGCCGCGTACTGGAGATCCACCGGCCACTCGACGCTGCCGGGCCCGCCCGGAGCGGTCAGCGCGGCGCGGGCCGCCTCGCGCAGCAGCCGCCCCGCGTCATCGGCCGATGTGACGGTCGCGGCGTACGCGGAGACCGCACGCAGCATCGACAGCTGGTCCTTGGTCTCATGGATGAAGCCGCGCCCGCTGCCCAGGTAGGCGCTGTCGATCTGCCCGGTGACGTGCAGGACCGCGGTGCCCGAGCTGAGCGACTCGATGAGCGAACCGGCCGCGTTGCCCGCGCCGGTGCCCGTGGAGGTGAGCGCGCAGCCGATCGAGCCGCGCGCCCGGCCGTAGGCATCGGCGGCGCTGACGGCGGTGGCCTCGTGCCGCACGGGCACGAAGCGCAGCTCCCGGTCGACGGCCTCGACCAGCGGCAGGTTGTGCACGCTGACGATGCCGAAGACCGTGTCGATGCCGAGTTCACGCAGGACGGCGACGAGGAGATCGCCTCCGGTGGTGTAACGCATGGTGGTCTCCTCAGAGGATGGAGCGGCCGACGCCGCCGCAGACGTCGATGCCGGTGCCGGTGATGTACGAGGCGCGGGGCGAGAGCAGGGACACCACCGCGTAGGCGACCTCCTCGGCACGGCCGAGCCGGCCGAGCGAGATCCCGCGGTCGGCGGCCAGCTCCGCCTGCCACCGCTCGTACGGCAGCGAGGTGCCGGACGACGCGTGGCGGCGGGTCCACTGCCCGGTGTCGACCAGGCCCAGGCAGACGGAGTTGACCCGGATGCCGTCCGGGGCGAGCTCCTGCGAAAGGGACTTGGAGAGGTTGAGGATCCCGGCGCGGGCGGCGCTGGTGGTGATGAGCCGGGGTTCGGGCTGCTTGGCGAGTACCGCGTTGATGTTGACGACCGATGCGACCGGCGAGGCACGCAGCAGGGCGAGCGCCGCGTGCAGCGGGTTGAGGACGCCGGCGAACTTCAGCTCCAGCTCGTCCCGCCAGTCCTCCGCCGTGCTCTCGGCGAAGCCCTTCATCCGCGACTGGCCGGCGTTGTTGACGAGCCCGTCCAGCGCGCCGAAGTGCTCGGCCGTGCGCTCGGTGAAGCGGCGGACCGCTTCGGCGTCCCGGACGTCGCAGACCCCGGTGAGCAGCCGGTCGCCGCCCGCGCCGAGACCTGCGGCGGCCGCCGCGAGCCGGTCCGTGTCACGGCCGCAGGTGGCGACGTTGGCGCCCTCGTCGAGCAGGGCGCGGACCGTGGCCAGGCCGACGCCCGAGCTGCCGCCGGTCACCAGTACGGTGCGGTCGGCGAGGCCCAGATCCATATCAGTTGCTCCGATGGTCAGTTCATGGTGAAGCCGCCGTTGACGGCGATCACCTGTCCGGTGAGGTAACGGGACTCGGCGCCCAGCAGGTACGAGACGAGCCCCAGCAGATCGTCGGGGCGCTGCGGGCGTGAGATGGCCCGGTTGGCGCGGTACAGCTCATGGCGCTCGGCCGGTACGGACTCGGTGGCCTCGCCCTCGGTGATGCCGGGCGCCACCGCGTTCACGGTGATGCCGCGGTCGCCGAGTTCCCTGGCCATCGCCCGGGTGAGCGCGATCACGGCGCCCTTGGACGTGACGTAGTGGGCGAGCCGTGCGGAGCCGTACAGGGCGGCGTCGGACGCGAGATGGACGATGCGCCCGCCGTCGCCGTGCGCGAGCAGCTGGGGCAGCAGCGCTCGGGAGACCAGCCAGGGGGAGCGGGCGTTGACGGCCATCAGCCGGTCCCACTCCTCGACGGTGATGTCCTGGAACTCCTTGCCGCCCACGCCGTTGGCGAGCGCCGCGTTGTTGACGAGGCCGTGCAGCGGGCCGAGTCCGGCGACGGCCGACGCCAGGGCGTCGACCGATGCGGGGTCCGCCACGTCGCACTGTACGAAGTGGGCGTCCAGGCCCTCGTCGCGGAGCGCGCGGACCGCGGACTCGCCGCGTTCCCGGTCCAGTTCGGCGACGACGGCGCGGAAGCCGTCCCGGGCCGCCCGGCGGGCCATGGCCAGTCCCAGGCCACGGCCGGCGCCGGTGATGACGACAGTGCGCATCAGTCGCGGGTCACGCCGTGCATCGGCGAGTGCTCGGGGTAGGTCGGGACCTGCGGCTTCTGCGTGCCGATGACGACGCAGAACAGCGCGTCGGTGTCGCCCTCGTTCTTCAGCGAACGCGCCACGCCCGCCGGGACCACGATCATGTCGCGGTAGCCGAGCGTGCGGTACTCCGCCTCCTTGTCGCCGCGGTGGATCCCGACGCGGACCTTGCCCTCCAGGACGAAGAAGGCCTCCTCGACGTCGTGGTGGGTGTGCTCGGGGCCCTCGGCGCCGGGCGGCAGCAGCATGTTGGAGAAGGTGAACCCGCCGGACGGCAGGATCCTGTTGTCGCCGTCGTGGTTGCCGGTCGCGCCGGAACCGACGTAGCGGATCTGCGCGCGCCGGTACTGGTCACCGGCCTTGGCCTGGAACGCCAGGGTGTCCCAGTCGGGCTCGCGGGAGTCCTTCGTGGCGATCAGGGAGTCGGTGTAGCCGGCGAGGTCGCCGCCGTTGTCGTACTCGGTGGTGGTGACGGGCATGACGTGCTCCTTCTGCGCGGTACTGCTCGGGTGGGTCATTCGGGGATCTGTGCGGTGATCCGGAGGTGGGAGAGGACCCAGGCGTTGAAGGCCCGGGGCTGCTCCTGGTTGGCCAGGTGACCGGCGTCCTTGACGATCACGTAGGCGGACTTGTGGAGGGAGCCCGCGATGAGCTGGCTCGCCTCGACGCCGGTGACCCGGTCATGGTCGCCGCAGATGACCAGGGCGGGGGCGGTGATCGCGGTGAGTTCGGTACGGAGGTCGGCTGCGGCCATCGCCTCCGCCGCGTAGCCGTAGCCGGGCAGCCGGACGGCGCCGGCCATGGTGTCGACGACCCGCCGCACCAGGTCCTTCGGCGCCGCTCCGGAGACGAGCCGCGGTCCGCGCTGCTCGGCGAAGGCCCGCGGCCCGGCGGTCGCGAGCTCCGCCGCCCGTCCGCGCATGGCTGCCGCCTTCGCCGGGTCGGTGCCCGAACCGGCGCTGGAGTCGGCGACGATCAGCGAGGCGACGAGCCCCGGGTGGCGGGCGGCCAGCCGCAGTGCGATGACCCCGCCCCAGGAGACGCCCAGCACATGGGCGCTGCCGCCGCGCTCCTCGATGAGCGCCGCCGCCGCGTCCGCGTAGCCGTCGAGCGTCAGCGGGCCCTGCGGGTCGGGTGACGCCGCGTAACCCGGCGCGTCCCAGGCCACCACCCGTACGTACGCGGAGAGTTCCGCGAGCTGCGGGGCGAAGGCGGCGGACGACGAGCCGATGCCGTGCAGGCAGAGCAGCAGCGGTCCTTCGGTCCCGGCCTCCGTGACATGCGGGGCGGCCGACGGCGCGGCGGTCACAGGATCTGCCCCGTCCGCCCGGCGACGGCCGCGATGCTGCGCAGCACCGCGTACGGCACGATCTGGCTGGTGGCTGGGTTGCCCGGGTCCGGCAGATGTGTGACCTCGAAGCGGTACGCCCCCTGCGGGCCCTCCGCCTCGATCAGATGGCGGGTACGGTCGGCGCCCGGGTCGGCGACCACCCGGACCCGTACCGCGTCCAGGTCCCCCACGGCGAGGGCCACCGAAGCGGCCACATTGGTCGACTTGGGGAATTTCACCGGGATGTCGCGTGCGGTGCCCGACATGACCTCGACCGGACCGGTCGCCGTCCGCATCCGGGTCAGCAACTCCTCGTCCATCCAGGGCTGTTCCAGGGTGGACGGCAGTTTGGTGGTGGTCAGCCGGATGTCGTGCAGCGGTCCGAGGCCCCGGGCGGCCTGGAGCAGGTCGAGACCCCCGACGGCGCCCGATGTGAAGTACACCCGGCCGGGGCCCGCTTCCAGCAGCCGTTTCGCCAGCTCCTCGTCGGTGAGTGCCCCGGTCGACGCGATCAGCAGATCGGTCCCGGACCGCAGGATGCGCTCGGCCCACTCCCGTACGACGCCCTGGCCCGCGGCCTCCACGATCAGATCGCAGCGCTCCAGGGCCTCCTCGAACGTCAGCTGGGGGGCGGGTGCTTCGCCGATCACGCGGTTGTCCACCACACAGACCAGCTCGGCGCCTTCGACGGTGCCTGCGGCGAGTGCGGTGCCCACGGTGCGGCCGATGGCGCCCCAGCCGACGAGTCCCACGCTGCGGGTCATACCGGAATCTCCTCGGTGTCGGTGTCGGTGTCGGTGTCGGTGCTGGTGTTGGTGCCGGGGGCCGCGGGGGCGGCGAGCGGGCCGGGGTCGGGGGTGCCCGCCATCCGGTCGCGGATCTCCGCCGACGGCGGCCCGGCCGTGCCCCAGAGATCGGACAGTTCGGGGGTCCGCCGCCAGACCCGCGCGATCCAGGCGTCCTCCACGATCTGCGCGACCTCCGACGTGTACTCGCAGACGAGCCCCGACGGGTCGGTGAAGTACGAGAAGGTGTTGTCGCCCGGGCCGTGCCGGCCGGGGCCCCACTGCGGGACGATGCCGTGGTGACGCAGGCGGCCGAGCCCGCGCATGAAGTGGTCGACCGAACTCATCTCGTACGCCACGTGGTTCAGCGACGCCCACTCGGCCTGGTTGAAGGCGATGCAGTGGTGGTCGGCGTTGCACCGCAGGAACGCCATCTGGTGCTCGGACCAGTCGGAGACCCGCAGGCCGAGCACATCGCGGTAGAAGGCGACGGACGCGTCGATGTCGGTGGTGTTGAGCACGGTGTGGGTGATGCCGACCGGCACCGAGCCGTCCCGGCCGCGCGGTGCGACCGCCTCGACCTCGGCGCTGATCTCGATCAGCCGGTGCTCCGGGTCGGTGAAGCGCAGCCCGTAGCCGCCGCCCACCTGGTCGAGCGGTCCCGGGCCCGCGACCGGGGTGATGCCCCGGGCGAGCAGCCGCCGGGCGGCCTCGTCCACCTCGGCGGGTGTGGCCACGGCGAAGGCGATCCGACCGAGGCCGGTGCGGTCGGCGCGGGTGAGGTGCAGGACGTGGTGCTCGGTGCCGGTGCCGCGCAGCCAGCGCGCACCGGGGCCGGACTCGACGCTCTCCAGACCCCAGACCTCCTGGTAGAAGTCGGCGGTCTCGGAGAAGGCGGGGGTGAAGAGCTCGACGCTGCGCAGTGACCGCAGCCGGCCGATGGGGGGTTGGGGCATGACTGTCTCCAAACGAAAGACCCCTAGGGGGCGGCCCAGGGGAGGGGGGCGTCCGATGTGCCCCAGTACAGGGACTTCTGACGCTGGTAGGCGCGGATGCCGTCGCGGCTCTTCTCCCGCCCCAGACCGCTGTCCTTGAGGCCGCCGAAGGGGGTGGCGATGCTGAACTGCTTGTACGTGTTGATCCAGACCGTGCCGGCCTCCACCCGTCGGGCGATCCGCCAGGCGGCCCGGTGGTCACGGGTCCAGATGCCGCAGGCCAGCCCGTACACCGAGGCGTTGGCCCGCCGGACGAGGTCGTCCTCGTCGTCGAACGGCAGCGCGGCGAGCACCGGCCCGAAGATCTCCTCCTGGCAGGTGCGCGAGGAGTTGTCCAGTCCGTCCAGGACGGTCGGCAGGTAGTAGGCGCCGTCCCGGTACTCGTCGCCCGGCGGGACCGAGCCGCCGCAGAGCACCCGGGCCCCCTCGGCGCGCGCCAGGTCGACCCGGGCCGCGACGGAGTCCCGGTGCCGGTGGTGCACCAGCGGCCCGACCTGGGTGTCCGGCGCGGTGCCCGGGCCGACCCGCAGTTTCCGGGTGCGCTCGACGAGTTCACCGACGAAGGCGTCATAGATCTCACGCGCCACGAAGAGCCGCGAACCGGCGATGCAGGACTGGCCGCTGGAGGAGAAGACCCCGAACATCACGCCGGCCAGGGCCTGTTCGATGTCGGCGTCGGCGAGCACGATGGTCGGTGACTTGCCGCCGAGCTCCAGCGAGACGGGCATGATCTTCTCGGCCGCGGCATGCGCGATCGTCCGTCCGGTGTCGGTACCGCCGGTGAAGCTGACCTTTCCGGTACGGGGATGGCGCACGATGGCGTCGCCCACGACGCTGCCGCGCCCGGGGAGCACCGAGAGCAGCCCGGCGGGCAGTGCGAGTTCACCGAGGGCGCGGCTGATCAGCCGGCCGAGCGCGAGCGACACCAGCGGGGTCCACTCGGCGGGCTTCAGCAGGACCGCGTTGCCCCCGGCGAGGGCGGGCGCGAGCTTCTGCGCGTCGCTGGCCACCGGGGAGTTCCAGGGGTTGATCGCGCCGACGACGCCGATCGGTTCGTAGGTGCTCATCGTGAGGTAGTCGCCGCGCGAGGGGGTGATCGCCTCCTCGGCGGTCTCCAGCGCGGCGGCCGTGTACCGGAAGGTCCCGGCCGCGCTGGCCACCAGGGCGCGGGTCTCGGTGAGGGCCTTGCCCGTGTCGGCGGTCTGGAGCGCGGCGAGGTGTTCCGCTGCGCCCTCGGTCAGCTCGGCGATCCGGTACAGCAGCCGGGCGCGCTGGTGGGGGAGGAGTGCGCGCCAGGCAGGGTCGACGGCGGCGCGGGCGGCGCCTTCGGCGGCCTCGTCGACCTCCGCCGGGGTCACGGCGTGCACGGTGGCGAGCACCTGGCCGGTGGCCGGGTCGACGGTCTCGGCCGGCGCACCGGCGCCGCGGCGCCACACGCCGGCCACGAGCGCTTCGTCGGGTACTTCGGCAGCAGGGGACCGGGGCATTCGGGAGCCTCCTGGCTGAACGGGGTTGGGTGGGGGCTGCTTTGGGTGAGGGCTAGAAATCTAAGGGCTTAAATATCTCGACGCAACCCCTAATTGTTTGGTGATTTACCTGTGCAGACCCTTGACGCCGTCCGGTGCGCAGGCGATACAACTTAAGCGCTAAGAAACTTTGGCCTAACGCGCTTCGTAGTCCGGGTTGCGGACAACCTCCGTGGGACACCGCGTTCTTCTCGCCTCGCCCTCGCCCCTCAGCCGTGGAGTCGGAGGACCCTGCATATGACGATCGACGCTTCAGCGGACCGAGCGGTCCGGGCGGCCGTAGCCGCCCGTTTCGAACGGCTCCCGATGAGCCGCTGGCATGTCACCGTCCGGCTCATCGTGGGCGCCGTCACCTTCTTCGAGGCGTTCGACCAGCTTCTGATCGCGTACGCGATGCCCCAGCTGCGCCACGAGTGGCACCTGACCGATTCCGCCTCCACCTGGCTGCTCACCGTCGGCTCGGTCGGGATGCTGATCGGTGCGGTGCTCTCCGGCCGGCTCGCCGACCGGATCGGCCGTGTCAAGGTCATCGCCCTGTGCGTGGCCGTCTCCAGCCTCGCCAACCTCGCCCTGGCCGCGACCCAGTCGTCCGGCTCTTTCATGGCGGTGCGCTTCGTCCAGGGACTGGCCATCGGCGGCGAGGTCCCGGTGGCCGCCACCTTCATCGCCGAGATCACCCGCAGCCACCGGCGCGGGCGGTTCGTCCTGCTCTACGAACTGGTCTTCCCGGCCGGACTCACCGTGGGCGCGCTGGTCGCCGCCTGGGTGGTGCCGCTGCTCGGCTGGCGCTGGATGTATGTGCTGGCCGCCGTGCCCGGGGTGCTGTGCGTCCTGGTGCAGCGCGCCGTACCGGAGTCGCCGCGCTGGCTCGCCGAACACGGCAGGGTCCAGGAGGCGGCCGATGTGATGGCCAGGATCGAGGCCGCGGTCCAGCACGCCACCGGGAAACCGCTGCCACCGGTCACCGACCCGCCGGCGGACGAGGCGGGCACGGCGCCCCGAGCGGTCCCGGAAGCCGGGACGAGCGGTCTGCGCGGGCTGTTCACCGGCCGCTACCGCCGCCGCACCCTGGTGATCGGCGCCCTCTGGTTCACCGGCTACTTCGTCAACTACGGCATCACGTCCTGGCTGCCGACGATCTACCAGAACCGCTACGGCCTCTCGCTCTCCGACGCGCTCCTCTACTCGACCGTCACGGCCTGCGCGGGACTCGCGGGCTGTCTGGCCGCGGCCCTCACCGTGGACAGCGCCGGACGCAGGCGCGTCATCACGGTCTGCCTGTCCGGAGCCGCCGTGATGCTCTTCGTACTCGCGTACCTCGGCGCCCGGACACCCGTCCAGGTGCTGGTGTGGACCTCGCTCGCCGCGGTCTTCTTCTTCGGCTCCAACATCTGCCTCTACCTCTACACACCCGAACTCTTCCCGACCCGGATGCGGGCCCTGGGCAGCAGCATGGGCGGCGCGATGAACCGGCTGGGGGTGATCCTCGGCCCCATCGCCGTCGGCATGGTGTACGCGGGGGGCCATGTCTCCCCGGTCTTCGTGGTGCTGGGAGCGGTGGCCCTGGCGGGCGCCGCCGTCGCGGTGGTCGGCGCGGAGGAGACGGCGGGGCGGCGCCTGGAGGAGGTCTCGCCCTGAGGCGCTGCCGCACCGGGCAACCGGATGACACGAGTGAGGGGCGGCCCGCCAGGACCGCCCCTCACCGCTGTGCTGCTTTCACCGCAGCGCAGTCACTACTTCTTGCCGAGCACGTCCTCGACCTTCGCCCGGACGTCGTCCGTGGCCAGACCCCGGATCGTCAGCGTCGTACGGCGGCGCAGCACGTCGTCGGCCGTCTCGGCCCACTCGTGGTCGCGCGCGTAGACGACCTGCGCCCAGATCTCCGGGGCGTCCGGGTGGACCCGCTCGGCCAGCGCCGGGTCCTCGTTCGCCAGCCGCGCGATGTCGAAGGAGAGCGAGCCGTAGTGCGTGGCCAGGTGGCGGGCGGTGTCCGCCGCCATCCGCGGCCCCGGCGTCCCGCCGTCCACCAGCAGCCGGTGCGCGACCGCGTGCGGGTTGGCGATGCCGGGCAGCGGCTGCTTCTTCGGCAGGTGCGAGATCGGCTCCATGTCGTCGCCGAGCGGGTGGCCGGGCAGTGCGGCCAGCTTGTTCATGACCGTACGGCCGATGTGCCGGAAGGTCGTCCACTTGCCGCCCGCCACCGACAGCATCCCGCCGCGCCCCTCGGTGACGACCGTCTCGCGCTTGGCCTTCGAGGTGTCACCGGGGCCGCCGGGCAGCACCCGGAGCCCGGCGAAGGAGTACGTGATCAGATCACGCGAGAGCTGTTGGTCCCGTACCGAGAAGGCGGCCTCGTCCAGGATCTGCGTGATGTCCTTCTCGTTGACCGAGACATCGGCCGGGTCGCCCTCGTACTCCTCGTCGGTGGTCCCGAGCAGCAGCTGGTCCTCCCAGGGGAGGGCGAAGGTGATCCGGTACTTGTCGATCGGCGTCGCCAGCGCGGCACGCCAGGGCGCGGTGCGCTTGAGCACCAGGTGTGCGCCCTTGGAGAGCCGGATGGAGGGCGCCGCGTTCGGGTCCTCCAGCTTGCGCAGGTGGTCGACCCAGGGGCCGGTGGCGTTCAGTACGAGCCGGGCGCTGACGCCGAACTCGCTGCCGTCGAGCCGGTCCTTGAGCTCCGCGCCGGTCACCCGGCCCTGCGTGAAGCGCAGCCCGGTGACCTCGGCGTGGTTGAGCACGGTGGCGCCGGACTCGACGGCGGCGCGCACCGTCATCAGGGCCATCCGGGAGTCGTTCATCTGGTCGTCGCCGTAGACCGCGACGGCCTTGAGGTTGTCGGTGCGCAGCTCGGGCACGTCGCGCTGCGCCTTCGCCGCGGAGATGACGTGGCCGACACCGTCGCCGAAGGCGGAGAGCGCGGAGTAGGCGAAGACGCCCGCACCGAGCTTGGCCGCGCCGTGCGGGCCGCCCTTGTACACCGGCAGGTAGAACGTCAGCGGGTTGGCCAGGTGCGGGGCCACGTCACGGGAGACGGCGCGGCGCTCGAAGTGGTTCTCCGCGACCAGCTTCACGGCCCCCGTCTGGAGGTAGCGGAGGCCGCCGTGCAGAAGCTTGGAGGAAGCGGACGAAGTGGCGCCGGCGAAGTCACCGGCGTCCACCAGGGCCACCCGCAGCCCGGACTGCGCGGCGTGCCAGGCGGTGGAGATGCCCAGGATTCCGCCGCCGATCACCAGGAGGTCGTACGTCGCCTTGGAAAGCTGCTCCCGAGTCTCGGCGCGGCTCGGAAGGGAGCCGGAGGCCGGGTGCGTCCCGAGGGCCGGGACGCTCTGCAGGGTGGTCATATTGGTTACTCCTCGTCTTCGAGCCAGCCCATGGTCCGCTGTACGGCCTTGAGCCAGTTCTTGTACTCGCGGTCACGGACGGCCGCGTCCATCCGGGGTGTCCACTCGGCGGCCCTGCGCCAGTTGGCGCGCAGTGCGTCGGTGTCCGGCCAGAAGCCGACGGCGAGACCGGCGGCGTAGGCAGCGCCGAGGCAGGTCGTCTCGGCCACCATCGGGCGCACCACGGGTGCGTCGAGGAAGTCGGAGAGCGTCTGCATCAGCAGGTTGTTGGAGGTCATACCGCCGTCGACCTTGAGCGAGGTCAGCTCGACGCCGGAGTCCTTGGTCATGGCGTCGCTGATCTCACGCGTCTGCCAGGCGGTGGCTTCGAGCACGGCACGGGCGATGTGCGCCTTGGTGACGTAGCGGGTCAGACCGGCGATCACGCCGCGCGCGTCGGGACGCCAGTAGGGGGCGAACAGACCGGAGAAGGCCGGCACGAAGTACGCGCCGCCGTTGTCCTCGACCGATGAGGCCAGGGTCTCGACCTCGGCGGCACTGTTGATCATGCCCATCTGGTCGCGCAGCCACTGGACGAGCGATCCCGTGACGGCGATCGACCCCTCCAGGGCGTACACCGGCTTCTGGTCGCCGATCTGGTAGCCGACGGTCGTCAGCAGGCCGTTGTACGAGTTGACGGGCGTGCCACCGGTGTTCATCAGCATGAAGGTGCCGGTGCCGTACGTCGACTTGGCCTCGCCCTCGGAGAAACAGGTCTGGCCGAACAGGGCCGCCTGCTGGTCGCCGAGCGCGGAGGCGACGGGGACCCCGGCGAGCACGCCCGCGCCGGCCGTGCCGTACACCTCGGCGGACGAGCGGATCTCCGGCAGCACGGCCGCCGGGATGTCGATGGAGGCGAGGATCTTCGGATCCCACTTCATCGTGTGCAGGTTCATCAGCAGCGTGCGGGAGGCGTTGGTGACGTCCGTGACGTGGACGCCGCCGTTCACCCCGCCCGTGAGGTTCCAGATGACCCAGGAGTCCATGGTGCCGAAGAGGATGTCGCCGGCCTCGGCGCGCTCGCGCAGCCCCTCGACGTTGTCCAGCAGCCAGCGGATCTTCGGCCCGGCGAAGTACGAGGCGAGCGGCAGGCCGGTCTCACGGCGGAAGCGGTCCTGGCCCACGTTGCGGCCGAGCTCGCGGCAGACCGCGTCGGTGCGGGTGTCCTGCCAGACGATGGCGTTGTGGACGGGCTCACCGGTGTTCTTGTCCCAGAGCAGCGTGGTCTCGCGCTGGTTGGTGATGCCGATGGCCTTGACGTCGGCCGCTGTGATCCCGGCCTTCCCGACCGCGCCCGCCACGACTTCCTGGACGTTGGTCCAGATCTCCGCGGCGTCGTGCTCGACCCAGCCCGGCTTCGGGAAGATCTGCTCGTGCTCCTTCTGGTCGACGGCGACGATCCGTCCGTCCCGGTCGAAGACGATGCAGCGGCTGGAGGTGGTGCCCTGGTCGATGGCCGCGATGAACGGCCCGGTGGTGTGAGCGTCAGTGGTCACGGTGTGCTCCGAGAGTCTGAGGGGGTGGTCGTCGGTGCCGGGAGCTCACGCGAAGGCGAGGTTGTACAGACCGCCTGCGAGAGCGCCGCCTATGAGGGGGCCCGCCACGGGTATCCACGCGTAGCTCCAGTCCGAGCTGCCCTTGTGGGGGAGCCGCAGCAAGGAGTGGACGATACGCGGGCCGAGGTCACGGACCGGGTTGATGGCGTAACCGGTCGGACCGCCGAGCGAGAGGCCGATGGACACGACGACCAGCGAGGTGATCAGAGCGCCGATGATGCTCAGGCCCTTGCCGTCCGCGCTCAGACCCTGGGTCAGGATCGCCAGGACGAGGACCATGGTGCCGATGATCTCGGTGGCCAGGTTCTGCACGACGTTGCGGATCTCGGGCGCGGTGAAGAAGACACCGCCCACCGGGCCGGGGCCCGGCTCGCTCTTCCCGGTGCTCTTGGCCGGCGCCGCGATCTCCGGGTCCCTCAGGTGGGCCTGGAAGTGTCCGTAGTACGCCACCCAGACCAGCGTCGCGCCGATCATGGCGCCGAGCAACTGCGAGCCGAGGTACAGGGGTACATCGCCCCACGGGGTGTCGCCCTTGATGGCCAGGCCTATGGTCACCGCCGGGTTCAGATGAGCGCCGGAGACACCGGTGGAGATGTAGGCGGCGGTCAGTACGGCGAATCCCCAGCCGAACGTGACGGCCAGCCAGCCCGCGTCCTTGGCCTTGGAGCGCTTGAGTGTTACGGCGGCGCACACACCGGCGCCGAGCAGTACGAGTACGGCGGTCCCGATGGTCTCGCCGATGAAGATGTCGGAGCTGGACACCCGCGACTCCTTTGTCCTTCGTCCAGGGGAAGCCGGACACCGGTTTCCTCCGGTCGTCCGCGCCCTCAGGTGAGGGCGTTGCCGGCCCTTGGCACTGTCACACCTTAACGCGTATTTCCGTTAAGTGTTCGACAATGCCGACCGATGAACGGCAGTTTTGTCCTGAGGTCGGTAAAACGTCAAGGGGCTGTGACGTGAAACTCGAAGAGGACTTCCCGTGGGGCCGTGCCGGGGCCGGGCCGGGACCTTGCCGGGGCCCCGAGGCCGTACCCCCGGCGACGCCTCAGAAGCGGCCGGCGCCCAGATCGCGCGAGACGGAGCGGGCGCAGTCGCGCACCGCGGCCACCAGCTCCGGACGCAGCTCCCCGTCCACGCAGACCCGCTCGACCGCACCGGTCACCGCGATGGCGCCCAGCGGCATCCTGCGCCGGTCGTGGATGGGGGCGGCCACCGATGCCACGCCCTCCCAGGTCTCCTCGACATCGGAGCCCCAGCCGCGCGCCCTGGTGAGGTCGAGCACCGACTCGAACTGCTCCGGGTCGCTGATCGTGCGGGGGGTGAAGATCTGCCGCTCGGTCTCCATGGCCTCGCTGTGCGCCACCGGGTCGTACGCCGAGAGCACCTTGCCGAGGGCGCTGGAGTGCAGTGGCTGCATGGCTCCGACCTCCAGCACCTGCCGGCTGTCGTCGGGGCGGAAGACATGGTGGACGATCAGGACGCCCCGCTGGTGCAGGACGCCCAGATAGACGCTCTCACCGCTGGAGCGGGCCAGGTCGTCGGTCCAGACGAGGGCGCGCGCCCGCAGCTCGTGCACATCCAGATAGCTGTTGCCCAGGCGCAGCAGCTCGGCCCCCAGCTGATAGCGCCCGGATGCCGGGTCCTGCTCCACGAAGCCCTCCTGCTGGAGGGTCCGCAGGATGCCGTGGGCGGTGCCCTTGGCCAGGTCGAGGGAGGAGGCGATGTCGGACAGGCCGAGCCGCCGCTCGCCGCCCGCGAGCAGCCTCAGCATCGCAGCCGCCCGCTCCAGGGACTGAATGTTCTTCGCCATTGCTGGGCCACCCTCCACGCTGTTCGGCAATGCTGAACACTATCGGTCCATGTCGACCAAGTGTCACGCGGAGTGCGGCCGGGTGACACCGGACGCCACCCGCGGAGCCGTGGTGGCAGAGGTGTCCGTCCCGTGGAACACCCGCCCCGATCGGCGCCGTCCCCGTTACCCTGGCCTGGTGCGCCATCCTGCCGGAAGGCGCAAAGCCGACAGCCGTCGCATCCCAGGGAGTACATTCCATGGCCTCGTCGCCGACCCCTTCCGCTGACAGCCGGACCCGAGCCGACGCACTCCGAGAGGCACTCGCCACCCGTGTGGTGGTGGCCGACGGTGCGATGGGCACGATGCTGCAGGCGCAGGATCCCACTCTCGAGGACTTCCAGCAGCTGGAGGGCTGCAACGAGATCCTGAACGTGACCAGGCCGGACATCGTCCGCTCGGTGCACGAGGAGTACTTCGCTGTCGGCGTCGACTGCGTGGAGACGAACACCTTCGGTGCGAACCACTCGGCGGCGAACGAGTACGAGATCGCCGACCGGATCACCGAGCTGTCCGAGGCGGGCGCCCGCCTCGCCCGCGAGGTCGCCGACGAGTTCGGTGCGAAGGACGGCCGCCAGCGCTGGGTCCTCGGCTCGATCGGCCCCGGCACCAAGCTGCCGTCCCTCGGCCACACCACGTACGACGTCCTGCGGGACGGCTACCAGCAGAACGCCGAGGGGCTGCTCGCCGGCGGTGCGGACGCCCTGATCGTGGAGACCACCCAGGACCTGCTGCAGACCAAATCGAGCCTGATCGGCGCCCGCCGCGCGATGGACGCGCTCGGCGTCAGCGTTCCGCTGATCTGCTCGCTCGCCTTCGAGACGACCGGCGTCATGCTGCTCGGCTCCGAGATCGGCGCCGCGCTGACCGCCCTGGAGCCCCTGGGTATCGACCTGATCGGTCTGAACTGCTCGACCGGCCCGGCCGAGATGAGCGAGCACCTGCGCTATCTGGCCCGCCACTCGCGTACGCCGCTGATGTGCATGCCGAACGCGGGCCTGCCCGTGCTGACCAAGGACGGCGCGCACTTCCCACTCGGCCCCGAGGGTCTGGCGGACGCGCAGGAAGCATTCGTGACCGACTACGGTCTGTCCCTGATCGGCGGCTGCTGCGGTACGACGCCCGAGCATCTGCGACAGGTCGTCGACCGGGCCCGCGCCCTCACCCCCACAGCCCGCGAACCGCGCCCCGAGCCGGGCGCCGCCTCCCTGTACCAGAGCGTGCCGTTCCGCCAGGACACCGCGTACATGGCGATCGGCGAGCGCACCAACGCCAACGGCAGCAAGAAGTTCCGCGAGGCCATGCTGGAGGCGCGCTGGGACGACTGCGTGGAGATGGCGCGCGACCAGATCCGCGAGGGCGCGCACATGCTCGACCTGTGCGTCGACTACGTGGGCCGCGACGGGGTGGCCGACATGACCGAGCTGGCCGGCCGCTTCGCCACCGCCTCGACCCTGCCGATCGTGCTGGACTCCACCGAACTGCCCGTGCTGCGGGCGGGGTTGGAGAAGCTGGGCGGCCGGGCCGTCCTCAACTCGGTCAACTATGAGGACGGCGACGGTCCCGAGTCACGCTTCGCCAAGGTCACGGCGCTGGCGGTCGAGCACGGCGCCGCGCTGATCGCGCTGACCATCGACGAGGAGGGCCAGGCCCGTACCGCCGAGCACAAGGTCGCCATCGCCGAGCGGCTGATCGAGGATCTGACGGGCAACTGGGGGATCCATGAGTCGGACATCCTCATCGACACCCTGACCTTCACGATCTGCACCGGTCAGGAGGAGTCGAGGGGCGACGGCCTCGCCACCATCGAGGCGATCCGCGAGCTCAAGCGCCGTCACCCGGACGTCCAGACCACGCTGGGCCTGTCCAACATCTCCTTCGGCCTCAACCCCGCCGCCCGCGTCGTCCTCAACTCCGTCTTCCTCGACGAGTGCGTGAAGGCGGGACTGGACTCGGCGATCGTGCACGCCTCCAAGATCCTGCCGATCGCCCGGCTGGAGGAGGAGCAGGTCAAGGTGGCCCTCGACCTGATCTACGACCGCCGCGCCGAGGGGTACGACCCCCTGCAGAAGCTCATGGAGCTCTTCGAGGGCGTCAACATGAAGTCCATGAAGCAGGGCAGGGCCGAGGAACTCATGGCCCTCCCGCTGGACGAGCGTCTGCAGCGCCGGATCATCGACGGCGAGAAGAACGGCCTGGAGGCCGACCTCGACGAAGCACTCCAGGACCGGCCGGCCCTGGAGATCGTCAACGACACCCTCCTGGAGGGAATGAAGGTCGTCGGCGAACTCTTCGGCTCCGGCCAGATGCAGTTGCCGTTCGTGCTGCAGTCGGCCGAGGTCATGAAGAGCGCGGTGGCCCATCTGGAGCCGCACATGGAGAAGACCGACGCCGACGGCAAGGGCACCATCGTGCTGGCCACCGTCCGCGGCGACGTCCATGACATCGGCAAGAACCTCGTCGACATCATCCTGACCAACAACGGCTACAACGTCGTCAACCTCGGCATCAAGCAGCCCGTCTCCGCGATCCTGGAAGCCGCCGAGGAGCACAAGGCCGACGTCATCGGCATGTCCGGCCTCCTCGTCAAGTCCACAGTGATCATGAAGGAGAACCTGCAGGAGCTCAACCAGCGCAAGATGGCGGCCGACTTCCCCGTCATCCTCGGCGGCGCGGCGCTGACCAGGGCGTACGTCGAACAGGACCTGCACGAGATCTACGAGGGCGAAGTCCGCTACGCCCGCGACGCGTTCGAGGGCCTGCGCCTGATGGACGCGCTGATCGGCGTCAAGCGGGGCGTCCCCGGCGCCGTACTGCCCGAGCTCAAGCAGCGCCGGGTACCGAAGCGGGACACGGCCGCCGTCCTGGAGGTGGACGAGCCCGCGGGTTCCGTGCGCTCGGATGTGGCGGTCGACAACCCGGTCCCGGAGCCGCCGTTCTGGGGCACCCGCGTCGTCAAGGGGATCCAGCTCAAGGAGTACGCGTCCTGGCTGGACGAGGGCGCCCTCTTCAAGGGGCAGTGGGGGCTCAAGGAAGCCCGCAAGGGCGAAGGCCCCACCTACGAGGAGCTGGTGGAGACCGAGGGGCGTCCGCATCTGCGCGGCTGGCTGGACCAGCTGCACACCAAGAACATGCTCGAAGCGGCCGTCGTCTACGGCTACTTCCCCTGCGTCTCCAAGGGCGACGACCTGATCCTCCTCAACGAGGACGGCAGCGAGCGGACCCGCTTCACCTTCCCCCGCCAGCGCCGCGGCCGCAGGCTCTGCCTGGCGGACTTCTTCCGCCCCGAGGAGTCCGGCGAGCGGGATGTGATCGGTCTTCAGGTGGTCACTGTCGGCTCGCGGATCGGCGAGGCCACGGCCGAGCTGTTCGAGGCCAACTCCTACCGTGACTACCTCGAACTGCACGGCCTGTCGGTGCAGTTGGCGGAAGCACTCGCCGAGTACTGGCACGCCAGGGTCCGTTCCGAGCTCGGCTACGCCGGCGAGGACCCCTCGGACGTCCAGGACATGTTCGCGCTGAAGTACCGCGGTGCGCGCTTCTCGCTCGGCTACGGTGCCTGCCCGGATCTGGAGGACCGGGCGAAGATCGCCGAGCTGCTCCAGCCCGAGCGGATCGGCGTACACCTCTCCGAGGAGTTCCAGCTGCACCCCGAGCAGTCCACCGACGCGATCGTGATCCACCACCCCGAGGCGAAGTACTTCAACGCCCGGTAGGTCCGGCAGTCCGCCACCGGACCACGGGTGCGCCGCATCGCAGCGCGTGCCGGACCGTCCCGACGTACACTGGTCGGTCCGGTGCAGGCCGGTTGTCCTCCCAGCAGGATGGGCGACCGGCCTTCGTGTCCCTCCAGGAGGTGTCCCCGTATGACCAGTACGGTCGCCGCGCTCAACACCCGTATGGCCGAAGGCGCAGCCCTGCAGGCAGTCCTGCTCGACATGGACGGCACGCTGGTGGACACCGAGGGCATCTGGTGGGACGCCGAGGTGGAGGTATTCGCCGACCTCGGCCACCGGCTCGACGAACGCTGGCGCGACACCGTGGTGGGCGGGCCCATGACCCGCAGCGCCGGATACCTCATCGAGGTCACCGGTGCGGACATCGCGCTCCCCGAGCTGACCACGCTGCTGAACGACCGGTTCGAGGAGCGGATCTCGGGCGGGGTGCCGCTGATGCCCGGGGCGCTGCGGCTGCTCACCGAACTGGCCGCCCACGGTGTACCCACGGCCCTGGTCTCCGCCTCGCACCGGCGGATCATCGACCGGGTCCTCAAGTCGCTCGGCCCCGACAACTTCACCCTGACGGTCGCGGGCGACGAGGTGGCGCGGACGAAACCGCACCCGGAGCCCTATCTCGCCGCCGCGGCGGGCCTGGACGCCGATCCGGCGCGCTGCGCGGTCATCGAGGACACCGCGACCGGGGTGGCGGCGGCGGAGGCCGCAGGCTGCCGCGTGGTGGCCGTGCCGTCCGTGGCGCCGATCGCCGCGGCTGCCGGCCGGGTGGTCGTCGGATCTCTGGAAGAAGTCGATCTGGGCTTTCTCAGGGCACTGGTCCACGGAATGCACCGGGCCGGATACTGACCGTGTTCCTTTCGTTCTGAAGGGAATCGGCGTCCGTCATCCACCTGTATTTACGTGAGCATGAAGAGAGTGCTTCCTGCTTTACGAAAGGCGGGACCGGAGTGACGTTCATCACCTGACGAAACGTCGACACGGGGGCATATGCGTGCTGCGACCGGCGTGCCACGGCTCCGCACATGCCCATGTGTCCCGATTGGTGAAGCGGTGTACGAATCATTTCGGTGGTCGGATATTGACGCTCCGCTATTCGTGAAGATGGTGTGGATCCCACCCAAGTCGCCCCCGGTCCAGGTTTCCTGACGTTCCCCACTAATCTCATGGCGAGAACTTCGCCGTACACTTCTGTGCCCCCGGTGCCCACCAAGCGGCCGGGATCACTGGACTGATCGCTCTGTACCCGGCCCGATCGCCCCGCCCCGATCGGGCGGTAGCGGCGGAGTGTCTGTACATCGCTGTA
The DNA here is from genome assembly GCF_041433995.1 of Streptomyces sp. NBC_00466. Lineage (NCBI taxonomy): Bacteria > Bacillati > Actinomycetota > Actinomycetes > Kitasatosporales > Streptomycetaceae > Streptomyces > Streptomyces sp. NBC_00466. The sequence goes on from NZ_CP107896.1 coordinate 5,970,274, forward strand.
TCCCAGTGCCGGATGAGGAGAACGTCCAGAATGAACCGCAAGACTCTGGTGCTGCCGGCGATAGTTTGCCTGCTCGCTCCGGTACTCGCCGCGTGCGGCGGCACAGGCAGCGGCGGCGACGGCGGCAAGGCCATCGTCGTGGGCACGACGGACTTCATCGAGTCGGGCAAGAAGGCTCCGGCTCCTCTCGACCCCGCCTACACCTATGACACCGGCGTCTGGAACTTCCTGCGCCCGACCCTCCAGTCGCTCATGGCGATGCCGCGTGGTGGCGGCCTGCCCATACCGGACGCCGCCAGCGACTGCCGTTTCACGGACACCGAGAACGAGAGCTACCGCTGCAAGCTCCGCAGCGGGCTCCAGTTCGCCAACGGCGACCCCCTCACGGCCGCCGATGTGAAGTACTCGATGGAACGCGTCACCAACATCGACGACCCGAACGGCCCGGCCGGTCTGCTGGAGAACATCGACACCATCGAGGCCGTGAGCTCTCACGAGCTGGTCTTCCACCTCAAGACGCCCGACGCCACCTTCCCGTACAAGCTGGCCACGCCGGCCGCGGGCATCGTGGAGAAGAAGACGTACGCGCCGAAGAAGCTGCGCAAGGGCTTCGTGATCGACGGCTCCGGCCCGTACACCTTCAAGGCGCAGGTCAGCAACAACCGCCTGCAGAAGGCCATCTTCACCAAAAACCCCCACTACAAGGGGGCGCTGAAGCTGCAGAACGACAAGGTCGAGATCGATTCCTTCGCGGATGCCGCGGGCATGGGCTCCGCGCTGAAGTCCGGGAAGATCGACATGATGGGCCGGACCCTCTCCCCGCAGCAGATCAAGCAGTTCTCGGACGGTTCGTCGCCGAGCATCAACTTTGTCGAGAGCCCCGGCCTCGAGATCCGCTACCTCGCCTTCAACACCAATGACCCGGCGGTGAAGAACAAGGCGGTCCGGCAGGCGATGGCCGCGCTCGTCGACCGTGGTCAGATCGCCAGCCAGGTGTACGGCGCCACGTCCGACCCGCTCTACTCGCTGATCCCCACCGGCATCGGCGGACACACGAATTCGTTCTTCAACAAGTACGGCGACCCGAGCAAGACCGAGGCCGCCCAGATCCTGCACGACGCCGGGATCACCAACAAGGTCCGGCTGACGCTGGATTACACGAGCGACCACTACGGGCCGGGTACGGCGAAGGAGTTCGCGCTGCTCAAGCAGCAGCTGAACGCCTCCGGGCTCTTCGACGTGAAGACCCAGGGCCACAAGTGGGCGGAGTTCCGCCCCGACGCGGTGAAGGGCGACTACGCGGTCTACGGCATGGGCTGGTTCCCGGACTTCCCCGACGCGGACAACTTCATCTCGCCGTTCCTCAGCAAGGGCAACTTCCTCAACACGCCCTACGCGAACACCACCATCCGCGACAAGTACATCCCGGAGTCCCGGCGCGCCGCGGACCGCACCACGGCGGTGGTCCCGCTCCAGAAGATCCAGGACATCGTCGCGGACGACGTTCCCGTGCTGCCGCTCTGGCAGGGCAAGCAGTATGTGGCCGCCCGGGACGACCTGACCGGTGCGGAGTGGGCGCTGAGCAACTCGTCCGCCCTGCAGATCTGGGAGCTCGGCCGCGGCGTCAGCTGACGACCGGCGGACGACAGCGCACCGGCCGGACGTCCGGCCGGTGCGCTGCCGCCCGGAGCCGACGCGGTGGATGCCGCGGGGCGATGCCGCGGGTCGATGCCGCGGAGTGGCGCCGGAGTACGGGCGGGGGCCCGGGAACTACTGCTGGGCTCCCGGGCGTACCAGACCGCTCTCGTAGGCGTAGACCGCCGCCTGGACCCGGTCGCGCAGCCCCAGCTTGGTCAGTACATGGCCCACGTGCGTCTTGACCGTGGTCTCGCTGACGAACAGGTCGGCGGCGATCTCGGCGTTGGACAGGCCCCGCGCGACCAGCTTGAGCACTTCCACCTCGCGCTCGGTCAGCGTGTGCAGCGTGTCGGGAACGGGATCCTCGCCGGACGGCAGGTGGTCCGCGTACTTGTCGAGCAGCCGGCGGGTGATGCTCGGCGCGAGCATCGCCTCGCCCCCCGCCACCACCCGGATCGCCTGGACCAGCTCATTGGCGGGCGCGTCCTTGAGCAGGAAGCCGCTCGCCCCGGCCCGCAGGGCCTCCACGACGTACTCGTCCAGGTCGAAGGTGGTCAGCACCAGGACCTTCGCCGGGCCGTCCCGGCCCGGGCCGGTGATCTGGCGGGTGGCCTCGACCCCGTCCATCCGGGGCATCCGGATGTCCATCAGCACCACATCGGGCTGCAGCGCCCGGACCTGGTCGAGGGCCTGCAGACCGTCCCCGGCCTCACCGACCACCGCGAGGTCCTGCTCGGCCTCCAGGATCATCCGGAAACCGGTGCGCAGTAGCGGCTGGTCGTCGACCAGTAGGACGCGGATCGCCACGGGAACTCCTTAGCTAGACCGGCCCCATTCTGCCCTGACCGGCGCCCCGGGACGCCGCGGGGCGTACCGGGGGAGTCCCGGACGGATCAGGCGCTGCGGGGGTGGCGGGGACGGAGCCCGCCGGATCTCACTGCTCCCCGGCCCCGCGCACCGCTTCGGCCCCGCGCACCACTTCCAGCGGGTAGACCGGCGGGGTGCCGCCGAATTCCGGACAGACCGCCTGGTGGTCGCACCAGCCGCAGAGCTTCGTCGGCCGCGGCTGCCAGTCGCCGCTCTCCGTGGCCTTCCTGATCGCCTCCCACAGCGCCAGCAGCTTGCGCTCGACCCGCTCCAGATCGCCCTCGACCGGGTCGTACGTCACCACCTCGCCGCTCCCCAGGTACACCAGCTGGAGCCGGCGCGGCACGATCCCCTTCAGCCGCCACACGACCAGTGCGTAGAACTTCATCTGGAACAGCGCGCCCTCCGCGAACTGCGGGCGCGGCGCCTTGCCCGTCTTGTAGTCGACGATCCGGACCTCGCCGGTCGGCGCCACATCGACCCGGTCGATGATCCCGCGCAGCCGCAGCCCCGACGCCAGCTCCGTCTCGATGAACAGCTCCCGCTCGGCCGGTTCGAGCCGCGTCGGGTCCTCCAGCGTGAACCACCGCTCGACCAGCGACTCGGCCTCCGCGAGCCACTTCGCCAGCTGCTCGCCCCCGGGGTCGTCCGCGAACAGTTCACCCAGCTCGGGCTTGGCCGACAGAAGCCGGTCCCACTGGCCGGGGACCATGCCCCGGGCTCGCGGAACCGTCCGCTCCGCCGCCGGGTCGTCGAACATCCGCTCCAGCACCGCATGCACCAGAGTGCCGCGCGTCGCCGCAGGACTGGGCTTCTCCGGCAGCTTGTCGATCACCCGGAACCTGTACAGCAGCGGACACTGCATGAAGTCGCTCGCCCGCGACGGCGAGAGTGAAGTGGGCTGCTGGGCGGTAGTCATGTCCCAGACCCTACGACCCGCCACTGACACCGAGCCGCATACCATCGACGGTAGACCTCCTCGCACTGCATGATCAGGACACCGTGGAAAGCGGTGCCGGACCGGCGGTGGTGCGGAACGCATACCGAACGGCATGAACGACACGGAACGACACGAAGGGACACCGTGAACGAGAGCGGCGACAGCGGGCGCCCGCAGCCCGGCGCGGACGGGTCGGGGCCCGGCCCCGCGCCCGATGGCGGCAAGCCGCAGCGCCGGGACTCACCGGGCGGCGGCATCCTGATGGGCCGCCCCTTCGGCGTTCCGGTGTACGTCGCCCCCAGCTGGTTCCTGGTGGCAGCCCTCATCACCTGGGTCTTCGGCGGCCAGCTCGACCGGATCCTTCCCGAACTGGGCAACGCCCGGTATCTGGTCTCCCTCTTCTTCGCGGTCGCCTTCTACGCCTCCGTACTGGTCCACGAACTGGCGCACACCGTCGCCGCACTGCGGTTCGACCTCCCGGTGCGCCGCATCCAGTTGCAGTTCTTCGGCGGTGTCTCGGAGATCGAGAAGGAGTCCGAGACCCCGGGCCGTGAGTTCGTCCTGGCCTTCGTCGGACCGCTGCTCTCGCTGATCCTCTCCGGCCTCTTCTACCTCGGGATGAAGGCGGTGGAGCCCGGCACGGTCCCCGGAGTGCTGCTGGCCGGCCTGATGATCTCCAACCTCATCGTGGCGGCCTTCAACCTGCTGCCCGGGCTGCCGCTGGACGGCGGCCGGATGCTCCGCGCCGTCGTCTGGAAGATCACCGGCAAGCCGATGAGCGGCACCATCGCCGCCGCCTGGTTCGGCCGGGCGCTCGCCGTCTCGGTCCTGATCGGCCTCCCGCTGCTCACCCACACCGGCTCCGACGCCGACGTGGGCGGCATGGAGACGGTCATGGACGCGCTGCTCGCCGCGATCCTCGCCGCGATCATCTGGACCGGCGCGGGCAACAGCCTGCGGATGGCCAGGCTGCGCGAACACCTCCCGGAGCTCCGCGCCCGTACGCTCACCCGGCGCGCCGTCCCCGTGGAGACGACGACACCGCTCTCCGAGGCGCTGCGCAGGGCCAACGACGCCGGTGCCCGCGCCCTGGTCGTCGTGGACAGCCAGGGCGACCCGACCGCCCTGGTCCGGGAGGCGGCCATCGTCGGAGTGCCGGAGCACCGGCGCCCCTGGGTCGCGGTCAGCGGACTCGCCCAGGACCTCACCGAGGGGATGCGGGTCCCGGCCGAGCTGGCGGGCGAGGCGCTCCTCGACAAGCTGCGGGCCAGTCCGGCCACCGAGTACCTGGTCGTCGAGGAGACCGGCGCGATCTACGGAGTCCTCTCCACCGCCGACGTCGAACGGGCATTCGTCCAGGCGATGGCGCGACCCGGTTCCTGAGGCCGGTAGTCTGCTCGTATGTCCGAACCGACCGGTGCCGCCCGCCGACGTGGGCCCTTCAAAGTCGGGGACCAGGTCCAGCTCACCGACCCCAAGGGACGCCACTACACCTTCACGCTCGAAGCCGGGAAGAACTTCCACACCCACAAGGGTTCTTTCCCGCACGACGAGCTGATCGGTGCTCCCGAGGGCAGTGTTGTCCGTACCACGGGAAACGTCGCCTACCTCGCGCTGCGCCCCCTGCTCCCCGATTTCGTCCTGTCCATGCCCCGCGGCGCCGCCGTGGTCTACCCGAAGGACGCGGGCCAGATCCTGGCCTTCGGGGACATCTTCCCCGGCGCACGGGTCGTCGAGGCGGGTGTGGGGTCCGGCGCGCTCAGCAGCTTCCTGCTGCGTGCCATCGGCGAGCAGGGGATGCTGCACTCGTACGAGCGCCGTGAGGACTTCGCGGAGATCGCCACGCAGAACGTGGAGCGCTACTTCGGCGGTCCGCACCCCGCCTGGCAGCTCACCGTCGGCGACCTCCAGGACAACCTCTCCGACACGGATGTCGACCGTGTGGTGCTGGACATGCTCGCTCCCTGGGAGTGCCTGGACGCCGTCTCCAAGGCGCTCGTCCCCGGCGGCATCCTCTGCTGCTACGTGGCCACCACCACCCAGCTCTCGCGCACCGTCGAGTCGATCAGGGAGATCGGCTGCTTCGCCGAGCCGCAGCCCTGGGAGTCCATGGTCCGCAACTGGCACGTCGAGGGGCTGGCCGTCCGCCCGGACCACCGGATGATCGGCCACACCGGCTTCCTCGTCACCGCCCGCCGTCTCGCCGACGGTGTGGAGGCCCCGCTGCGCCGCCGCCGGCCGTCCAAGGGCGCGTACGGCGAGGACTACAGCGGTCCCGGAAAGAGCACCGTCCAGCCGAAGGCCGGAACCGGGGACGACTCGGCCGGGGACGACTCGACCGGGTCCGACGAGACCGCCTGACAGCGACAACGCACCGACGCCGCCGCGGAGTTCCCCCAGCACACCGGGGAACTCCGCGGCGGCTTCTTTACGTTGGCCTTACGGACCCCGGCGTTCCGATCCCCTGTGACGTGTGGCACTATTCTGGCCACCCCCTCCGGCACTGCCCCACAGGAGACCTCTCGCGTGCAGCCCTCCGCGCTCCCGGACCTCGTACTCCCGGACCTCGCGCACAACAGGACCAGTCCGGTCCACTGGCTGGCCACGGCCACTGCGATGGCCGGCGTCATCGCCCTGGCGGGCGTTCTCACGCCCGATCCGGCCACCGCGTCCCAGCCCGGCGGGAAACCGGCACGCCCGCATGTGGCCGCACCGAATCCGGCGGCCGTCACCTTCCCGCTGAAGTGCGGAGGCGCGGGCACCACCGTCACCAGGAAGGCGTCCGGCGATCTCGACGGGGACGGCAGCTCCGAAACGGTGGCAGCGGTGCGCTGCGACGCCGGATCGGGCACACCGCCCAGCGGGATCTACGTGCTCACCCGGCCCGGGACCGGTGAAGGCCCGCCCCGGATCGTCGCGACACTGGTGAGCCCGGCGGATCAGCAGAGCGTGGGCGCCCTCGCGATAGGGGACGGCGCGGTGACCGCGACGCTCCTCGGCTACTCCTCGCCCGATGTGCCGCGCTGGAATCCGGACGTGCGGCAGCAGGTCAAGTGGCGCTGGCAGGGCGGCAAGTTCGTACGCTCGGTGCCCTCGCAGGCGCGGAGCGTATGACGGCGGTGGGCGTATGCCGGCGGCGCGTACACGCGCACGCCGGGCGCGGGACGTCCTACTCGGCAGCGGGGCCGTAGACCTCGACGCTGTCCGAAACGCGACGCACATGGATGCAGTCGCCCGGGCACTCCTTCGCCGAGTCCACCACGTCCTGGAGGAGCGGCAGCGGCACGGGCGTTGTGGCGCCGACCGCCTGGAGCAGCTCGTCGTCCGCGCTCTTCACATAGGCCAGCCCGTCGATGTCCAGCTCGAACACCTCGGGCGCGTACTGGGCGCAGATGCCGTCCCCGGTGCAGAGATCCTGGTCGATCCAGACCTCCAGCGCCTGGGCGCCGTCGCTGGTGGGAGCCTCGTCCTGCACGGTCATTTCTCCTGCCGTTCCTGCGCGGTTGAGCCAATTGAAGCCACCCCTGACGGGTGTTGAACACTTCGACGATACAACCGGCCGCTTTCCGATGTTGTTGGGTGGGTATTCCCAAGGCGTGAGGGAGTACGCAAGGGTGAAGATCAGACACACCCCGACGGTCTTTGTGATCTAGGGGTTTCAATCACCAGCCGCCCAGGTAGGGTCAGGAAGCGTCCAGCTCCCCTTGGAGGAGGTGAGGACCGTGGCAGCCCACGACGACGACATCAACCGCGGCACCCGGCCCGCGCGAGGGTCCGAGGACCCCGCCGGCCAGGTTGCCTATCTCGAGCAGGAAATCGCCGTCCTGCGCCGCAAGCTCGCCGACTCTCCGCGTCATACGAGGATTCTCGAAGAGCGGATCGTCGAGCTGCAGACCAACCTGGCAGGCGTGTCCGCGCAGAACGAGCGGCTCGCCAATACACTCCGTGAGGCCCGCGACCAGATCGTGGCTCTCAAGGAGGAGGTCGACCGGCTCGCACAGCCGCCGGCCGGCTTCGGTGTCTTCCTGCAGGCCAATGAGGACGGGACCTGCGACATCTTCACCGGGGGCCGCAAGCTCCGGGTGAACGTGAGTCCCAGCGTCGAGCTCGAAGAGCTCAGGCGTGGCCAGGAAGTCATGCTCAATGAGGCGCTCAACGTGGTCGAGGCCATGGAATTCGAGCGCGCCGGGGACATCGTCACCCTCAAGGAGATCCTTGAGGACGGCGAGCGCGCCCTGGTGATCGGGCACACCGACGAGGAACGGGTGGTGCGGCTCGCCGAGCCGCTGCTGGACATCACCATCCGCCCCGGCGACGCCCTGCTGCTCGACTCCAGGTCCGGTTACGTCTATGAAGTGGTGCCGAAGAGCGAGGTCGAGGAGCTCGTCCTCGAAGAGGTCCCGGACATCGACTACGACAAGATCGGCGGCCTGGGCGACCAGATCGAGCTGATCCGCGACGCGGTCGAGCTTCCGTACCTCCACCCCGACCTCTTCAAGGAGCACGAACTGCGGCCGCCGAAGGGCATCCTGCTCTACGGCCCGCCCGGCTGCGGCAAGACTCTCATTGCCAAGGCCGTCGCCAACTCCCTTGCCAAGAAAGTCGCCGAGGTCACCGGCCAGCCCGCGGGGAAGAGCTACTTCCTCAACATCAAGGGTCCCGAGCTCCTCAACAAGTACGTCGGTGAGACCGAGCGGCACATCCGCCTGGTCTTCCAGCGTGCCCGGGAGAAGGCGAGCGAGGGCACCCCCGTCATCGTCTTCTTCGACGAGATGGAATCCCTCTTCCGCACCCGTGGATCAGGCGTCAGCTCGGACGTGGAGAACACCATCGTCCCGCAGCTGCTCGCCGAGATCGACGGTGTGGAGGGCCTGGAGAACGTCATCGTCATCGGCGCGTCCAACCGCGAGGACATGATCGACCCGGCGATCCTGCGGCCCGGCCGGCTCGACGTCAAGATCAAGATCGAGCGTCCGGACGCGGAGGCGGCGAAGGACATCTTCGCCAAGTACCTGCGGTCGTCGCTGCCGCTGCACACGGACGACCTGGCCGAACACCGGGAGAACCCCGACGTCACGGTCAGCGCCATGATCCAGTCCGTCGTGGAGCGGATGTACACGGAGTCCGAGGAGAACCGCTTCCTCGAAGTCACGTACGCCAATGGCGACAAGGAAGTCCTCTACTTCAAGGACTTCAACTCCGGCGCGATGATCCAGAACATCGTCGACCGGGCCAAGAAGATGGCCATCAAGGCCTTCCTCGACCAGGGACAGAAGGGTCTGCGGGTCTCCCACCTCCTCCAGGCATGCGTGGATGAGTTCAAGGAGAACGAGGACCTGCCGAACACCACCAACCCCGACGACTGGGCCCGTATCTCCGGTAAGAAGGGCGAGCGGATCGTATTCATCCGCACCCTTGTCACCGGAAAGCAGGGCGCGGACACCGGGCGCTCCATCGACACGGTGGCGAACACCGGTCAGTACCTGTAAAAGACAGGGCGGCTGCGGGTCCCCCGGCGGGCACCCGCAGCCGCTGTGTTTTCCGGCCTTCGGCCGCAAGGACAGCAATGCCTGTAATGATCTCCCCAGCGGCGCAAAGGCGTTCTACGCTCTTCGGTATCACCGAGTCGCGCGGTGCGGGGAAGGGCAACCGCACACGCACCGGAGAAGCAGCGGTACTTGAGCGACGTTCCCGCGAGGGGCGCTGCCGGGCAAGGAGGGCCGCATGACCGTACGGCGGGTAATGGGCATCGAGACGGAGTACGGCATCTCTGTTCCGGGCCACCCGAACGCCAATGCCATGCTCACCTCGTCCCAGATCGTCAACGCCTACGCGGCGGCGATGCACCGGGCGCGCCGCGCCCGCTGGGACTTCGAGGAGGAGAATCCGCTGCGGGACGCGCGAGGCTTCGACCTCGCCCGGGAGACCGCGGACACCAGCCAGCTGACCGACGAGGACATCGGCCTGGCCAATGTGATCCTCACCAACGGGGCACGCCTCTACGTCGACCACGCCCACCCGGAGTACAGCTCCCCGGAGATCACCAATCCGCGCGACGCCGTGCTCTGGGACAAGGCGGGCGAGCGGATCATGGCGGAGGCCGCAGAACGGGCCGCGGAGATCCCGGGCGCCCAGCCGATCCATCTGTACAAGAACAACACCGACAACAAGGGTGCCTCGTACGGGACGCACGAGAACTACCTGATGAAGCGGGAGACCCCCTTCTCGGACATCGTGCGCCACCTGACCCCCTTCTTCGTCTCCCGCCAGGTGGTGACCGGGGCCGGCCGGGTCGGGATCGGCCAGGACGGCCACGAGCACGGCTTCCAGATCAGCCAGCGCGCGGACTACTTCGAGGTCGAGGTCGGCCTGGAGACCACGCTCAAGCGGCCGATCATCAACACCCGCGACGAACCGCACTCGGACGCCGAGAAGTACCGCCGCCTCCATGTGATCATCGGCGACGCGAACCTTTCGGAGATCTCGACCTACCTCAAGCTGGGCACGACCTCGCTGGTGCTCGCGATGATCGAGGACGGGTTCATCAATGTGGACCTCGCGGTCGACCAGCCGGTGCGCACGCTCCACCAGGTCTCGCACGACCCCGGCCTGCAGCAGCTGATCACGCTGCGCAGCGGCCGCACCCTCACCGCCGTACAGCTCCAGATGGAGTACTTCGAGCTGGCGCGGAAGTACGTCGAGGAGCGGTACGGGGTGGACGCCGACGAGCAGACCAGGGACATCCTGGGCCGCTGGGAGGACGTGCTGAACCGGCTGGAGAACAACCCGATGAGCCTGTCGGGGGAGCTGGACTGGATCACGAAGCAGGAGATCCTGGAGGGCTACCGCCGCCGGGACGGTGTCGACTGGGACGCGGCCAGGCTCCATCTGGTGGACCTGCAGTACGCGGACGTACGGCCGGAGAAGGGGCTGTACAACCGTCTGGTGGCCCGCGGGAAGATGAAGCGGCTGCTGGACGAGCCCGCGGTCGTACGGGCCGCCGCGAACCCGCCGGAGGACACCAGGGCCTATTTCCGGGGCCGCTGTCTGGAACAGTACGCGGACGATGTCGCCGCGGCCTCCTGGGACTCCGTGATCTTCGATCTGCCGGGCAACGACTCGCTCCAGCGGGTGCCCACGCTGGAGCCGCTGCGCGGGACCCGCAACCACGTCAAGGAGCTGCTGGACCGCTGCCGGACGGCGGAGGACCTGGTCCGGGTGCTGCAGGGCGGCTGAAAAGCCCCGGCGGTGGGAATCATCAGGGTAGGTCCCGGACGTTGAGGAAAGTGCGGGGCCAATGTCGGACCCCGCTTGTAGTGTCTGATCAAGCGGATCCGATCATGCTTCTGACCGGGTCGGGCCGATTCGGTCCGGTCAGCTCCAGTCTGTTTCAGCTTCAACAACATCGAACCGAGCGGGGTGAGGTAGATGGCGACCAAGGACACCGGCGGCGGGCAGCAGAAGGCGACGCGCTCCACCGAGGAGACCGAGGAGCAGGCGCCTGAGGCGCAGGGCTCCGAGGACCTCAAGGAGCGTCAGGAGAAGCTCTCGGACGACGTCGACTCCGTTCTGGACGAGATCGACGACGTGCTTGAGGAGAACGCCGAGGACTTCGTTCGGTCCTTTGTGCAAAAGGGTGGCGAGTAGCCCCTGTTGTCCGTAGCCGGTGCGGCCGGCGGAAGCCGATCGCACCGGGGCGGATGACCGGCGCGGGCACGGGTAAGGTCCGTTCACAGTCCGCAAGATCGGCCCGGCCTCCAGAAGGCGGGCCGCCGCCCATCCGGAAGGAAACGCGTGGAAGCCAACCCTCGTAGCACCGGGCGTCTGCCGGCCGCTTTCCTGACGCCGGGGTCCTCCTCGTTCATGGACTTTCTGTCCGACCACTCGCCGGAAATCCTGCCGGGCAGGCGGCCGTTGCCGCCCACCCAGGGGCCGGTCGAGGCGCCGCACGGGACGACCATCGTCGCCGCGACCTTCCCCGGCGGGGTCGTCCTCGCCGGAGACCGGCGCGCGACCATGGGGAACATGATCGCCCAGCGCGACATCGAAAAGGTCTTCCCGGCCGACGAGTACTCGGCGGTCGGGATCGCGGGTACGGCCGGTCTCGCCGTCGAGATGGTCAAGCTGTTCCAGCTCGAACTGGAGCACTTCGAGAAGGTCGAGGGCGCCACGCTCTCCCTGGAGGGCAAGGCCAACCGGCTCTCCACGATGATCCGCGGCAACCTCTCCATGGCGATGCAGGGCCTCGCCGTGGTCCCGCTCTTCGCCGGGTACGACGTCGACCGGGAGGAGGGCCGGATCTTCTCCTACGATGTCACGGGCGGCCGCTCCGAGGAGCGCGGCTACGCCTCCACGGGCTCCGGCTCGATCTTCGCGCGCGGCTCCATGAAGAAGCTCTACCGCGATGACCTGACGGAGCAGCAGGCCACCACCCTGGTCGTACAGGCGCTGTACGACGCGGCCGACGACGACTCGGCGACCGGGGGGCCCGACGTGGCCCGCCGGATCTATCCGATCGTCACGGTCATCACCGACGAGGGCTGCCGCAGGCTCACCGATGAGGAGGGCTCCGAGCTCGCCCGTTCGATCCTGGCGCGGCGTCTCGAACAGCCCGACGGCCCGCGCGCCGAGCTGCTCTGAGGCCCTTCCGATGCACTCGTCACTGACAGAAAGGGACGGATAGCCGGTGTCGACGCCGTTCTATGTCTCACCTCAGCAGGCCATGGCCGACCGGGCGGAATACGCCCGGAAGGGCATCGCCCGTGGTCGCAGCCTGGTCGTGCTGCAGTACGCCGACGGCATCGTCTTCGTCGGCGAGAACCCGTCCCGTGCGCTGCACAAGTTCAGCGAGATCTACGACCGGATCGGCTTCGCGGCCGCCGGTAAGTACAACGAGTACGAGAATCTGCGGATCGGCGGTGTGCGCTACGCGGATCTGCGGGGCTACACCTACGACCGCGACGACGTGACGGCCCGCGGGCTGGCGAATGTCTACGCGCAGACACTGGGCACGATCTTCTCCAGTGCGGCCGAGAAGCCGTACGAGGTGGAGCTGGTCGTCGCCGAGGTCGGGTCCGAGCCCGACGGCGACCAGATCTACCGGCTGCCGCACGACGGATCGATCGTGGATGAGCACGGTTCGGTCGCGGTCGGTGGCAACGCCGAGACGATCAGCACCTTCCTGGACCAGCAGCACCGCGAGGGGATGACGCTCGCCGAGGCGCTCAAGCTGGCCGTGCAGGCGCTGTCCCGCGACACCAACGGAGGCGAGCGGGAGATCCCCGCCGAGCGCCTCGAAGTGGCGGTGCTGGACCGGACCCGGCCGCAGCAGCGCAAGTTCAAGCGCATCGTCGGCCGCCAGCTGGCCAGGCTGCTCGACGCGGACGACGCGGCGGCCGCCGAGACGGACGCGCCGTCGGACGAGGACGAGTAGCCCTGGCTGCCGCCCGGTCCAGTCCGTGCCCCGGTCCGCCTGTGCGGTCCGGGGCACGCGCATGTGGCTCAGCGGGGCACCCGCAAACCGGAGCACGCACGAGCGTGCACCCGCAAGCCCCGGTGCCACGCGGTTCCGCTGGGGGCCAGGCCCTCAGCCCGGTACGGCTGCCGGGGCCGTCGAGCCGCGTACGAGGAGGTCCACCGGCAGATCGCCGCCCTCGGGCCTGCGGCCGTCGAGGACGGCGAGCAGGGCCGCCATTCCGCGCCGGCCGATCAGTTCCGCGGGCAGGGCCACCGTCGTCAGCTCCGGTTCGATCGCGGTCGCGAGCGCCAGATCGTCGAAACCGGTGACGGAGAGGTCCTGGGGGACCCGCAGTCCCAGCCGCCGCGCCGCCTTGCAGGCACCCGCGGCCAGGATGTCGTCGTCGCAGATCACCGCCGTCGGCCGGGGGCCGGGGCCGGTGAGCGCGTCCTCCGCCGACTGCCGCGCGGCATCCACCGCCAGCGGGGCGGTGACGGTGCGGACCTCCGCACCCCGCAGAGCCGACCGCAGGGCGGCGGCCCGGACATCGAAGGTCCAGGAGTCGATCGCTGGTGCGAGATGGACGAATCTGCGGTGTCCCAGCGCGAGCAGATGGTCCGTCACCTGGCGCATACCGTCCGCGATGTCCAGATTCACATGGGCCGCCGCCCCCGACTGGTCCGGATCGCTGTCCAGCATGACCAGCGGCAGACCGGACTCCTGGATCGCGGCCAGCGCGCCGACAGCCATCGACGAGGCGATGACCCCGTCCAGTGCGGTCCGCGCCGAGCCGAAGGGATCCCGGGCCGGCCCCACGCCGTCGGGGGAGGGATAGAGCACCACCCCGAAGCCGTGCTCGGCCGCCGTCGCCGCGGCGCCCGTGTAGACGCGGGCGAAGAACTCGGTGGTCAGCGCGGGGACGACCAGCAGCACGGTCCGGGTGCTGCCCAGACGCAGATCGCGGGCGGCGAGATTCGGGCGGTAGCCGAGCTGCCCGGCCGCGTCGCGCACCAGCCCCGCCGTGCGCTCGGAGACCCGTCCACGCCACTTGTCGCCGAGGACCAGCGAGACGGTGGCCTGCGAGACACCTGCGGCGCGGGCCACGTCGCGGCTGGTGGGGCGGGCCGGCACCACTGGTTCCGGGCTCGTCGCTCGGGCGTCCACTCGGGCCTCCGTCCGGCCTGTTCCCCCCGACCGCGGCCATCTGGACTCACGGTCTGCGCACATGGTACGTATGAGCTGCAGGTTATACGTAACACTCCGGTCAGGGCCGGGAGACAAGGGGCGGACATGGCCGCGGGATACGCGGAACTCTTCGGCACCAGGCATGTGACACGGCTGCTCACCGGCACCCTCGTCGGCCGGCTGCCGAACGCGACAGCCGCCATCGCCGTGGTGCTCTTCGTCCGCGCCGAAGGCGGCAGTTACTCGCTCGCCGGGGCGCTCTCCGCCGTCTACGGGCTGGCCACCGCCGTCGGCCAGCCGCTGCTCGGCCGCGCCGTCGACCTGTACGGACAGCCCCGGGTGATGCTGCCATCGGCGCTGGTGTCGGCCCTCGGCATGGCGCTCTTCGCCGCCGTCGGCACCGGTCCGCTCGCGCTCGCCGTCACCGCGATGCTGATCGCCGGGCTCTTCACACCGCCCCTGGAGGGCGGGCTGCGCGCCCTGTGGCCCAGCGTCCTGAAGCGCGAGGACCGGGTGCACGCCGCGTACGCGATGGACGCGGTGGCCCAGGAGGTGATGTTCACGGTCGGCCCGCTGCTGATCACCCTGGCGGTCTCGCTGTGGTCGGCGGCGACCGCCCTGGTGGCCGTCAACGCACTCGGGGTGCTCGGCGCGCTCTCCGTCGTCGTCTCGGAGCCCTCGCGCAACTGGCGCTCGGCGCCCCGCGAGGCCCACTGGCTGGGCGCCCTGCGCTCGCCCGGACTGCTCGCGCTCCTCGGGGCCTTCTTCTTCGTGGGCCTCGCCCTGGGCTCGATCACGGTGGCCGCGATCGCCTACTCCGACGGGCACGGCGGCGACTCGGCGTACGGCGTGCTGATGGCGGCCATCGGACTCGGCGCGCTCATCGGCGGGCTGCTGTACGGCGCGCGGCAGTGGCCGGGCGCCGCGGAGAAGCGGCTGCGCGTCATCGTCGGCGCGCTGGCGCTCTGCTACCTGCCGCTGATGCTGGTGCCCGGGGTGACCGCGATGTCCGTGCTGATGACGGTGGCCGGTGTCTTCCTCGCTCCCGCCATCGCCTGCGCCTTCATCGTCGTCGACCGGCACGCCCCGCGGGGCACGGTCACCGAGGCGTTCTCCTGGCTGGTGACGACCTTCGGCGTCGGCGCCGCACTGGGTACGGCTGTCGCCGGACCGGCCGTCGAGGCCGGCGGGGCGCCCGCCGGGTTCGCCGCCGCGGGAGGCGGGGGGATCGCCGCGCTGCTCGTCCTGCTGGCCACTCAGCGGGTCCTCGCAGCTCCCGGCGGTACCGGCTCCGTCGTGGCCGGTTCCGAAAATGATCGGAACGGGGCCGTCGAACCCGGTTTCAGGACAGGCCATCAGGCGTAATGTTCAGTCATGGACCGCCGCATTTTCGGGCTGGAGAACGAGTACGGCGTCACGTGCACATTCAGGGGACAGCGCCGACTGTCACCTGACGAAGTGGCGCGCTACCTCTTCCGCCGTGTTGTGTCATGGGGCCGCAGCAGCAACGTCTTTCTGCGGAACGGCGCCCGCCTCTACCTCGACGTGGGATCGCATCCGGAATACGCAACTCCCGAATGCGACAACGTGGCTGAACTGGTCACACACGACAAGGCGGGCGAGCGCATTCTCGAAGGCCTGCTCGTCGACGCCGAACGCCGCCTGCACGAGGAGGGAATCGCGGGCGACGTCTATCTCTTCAAGAACAACACCGACTCGGCGGGAAACTCCTACGGCTGCCACGAGAACTATCTCGTCGCCCGCCATGGGGAGTTCTCGCGGCTCGCGGACATTCTCATCCCCTTCCTCGTCACCCGCCAATTGCTCTGCGGTGCCGGAAAGGTGCTGCAGACACCGCGCGGAGCGGTCTTCTGCGTGAGCCAGCGGGCGGAGCACATCTGGGAGGGCGTCAGTTCCGCGACCACCCGTTCCCGTCCCATCATCAACACCCGTGACGAACCGCACGCGGACGCCGAGCGCTACCGCAGGCTGCACGTCATCGTCGGTGACTCGAACATGTCCGAGACGACCATGCTGCTGAAGGTCGGCGCGACCGACCTCGTCCTGCGCATGATCGAGGCGGGCACGGTGATGCGCGATCTGACCCTGGAGAACCCGATCAGGGCCATCCGCGAGGTCAGCCACGACACCACGGGCCAGCGCAAGGTGCGCCTCGCCAGCGGGCGGGAGGCCTCGGCGCTCGAAGTCCAGCGCGAGTACTACGAGAAGGCCGTGGACTTCGTGGACCGCCGCGGCATCCGTACGGGTCAGGTCGAGCAGGTCCTGGAGCTCTGGGGCCGCACACTCGACGCGATCGAGGAGGAGGACCTCGACAGGATCGGCACCGAGATCGACTGGGTCATGAAGTACAAGCTCATCGAGCGGTACCGGGACAAGCACAACATGACCATGTCGAATCCGAGGGTCGCTCAGATAGACCTCGCCTACCACGACATCCACCGCAGGCGCGGGCTGTACTACCTGCTGGAGAAGCGCGGGCAGGCCGCGCGCATCTGCGACGACCTGAAGATCTTCGAGGGCAAGTCGGTGCCCCCGCAGACCACCAGGGCGCGGCTGCGCGGGGACTTCATCCGCCGGGCCCAGGAGCAGCGCAGGGACTTCACCGTCGACTGGGTCCATCTCAAGCTCAACGACCAGGCGCAGCGCACCGTGCTCTGCAAGGACCCGTTCCGGTCGGTCGACGACCGGGTGGAGAAGTTGATCGCCGGGATGTGACCGTCCTCACCCCGGTCGCGCGAGGGCCCCGCACACGATCTGGTGCGCGGGGCCCTCGCGCATGCCGTGAGCCCACATGGGGGACGCGGAGTCGTAGAGTGGCGGCCACTGACACCCCCACTACCCCCGAGGACCACTGTGCGACGCCGTTTTGCTGCCTTGCTCATCGTGCCGGCCCTGGTGCTGACCGCCTGCGGAGGTGGGTCGTCCAAGAAGACGGATGACTCCTCCTCACCGCCAGACCAGTCCGCCGCCACGGCCGTGCCCAAGCCTGTCGATTCGGCGTCCCCGCTGCCGACGGTCTCGGGCGCCGCGGGCAAGAAGGCGACCATCACGGTTCCCAAGAAGGACCCGAGCGGCAAGTTCGTCATCCACACTGTCTCCGAGGGCAGTGGCGCCGTGGTCAAGAAGAACGACCTGGTGATGGCCGACTTCACAGGCAAGGTCTGGAAGAGCGGCAAGGACATCGGCAGCTCGTTCGACAAGGGCGGCGCCCCGCAGCTCATCACCGCCGGTTCCAAGACGATCATCCCGGCCTTCGCCGACGCCGTCACCGGCCAGAAGATCGGCAGCCGGGTCCTGGTCGTCGCTCCGCCCAGTGCGGCCTTCGGCAGCCAGGGCCAGCAGCAGCTCGGTGTCACCGGCAAGGACACCCTGGTCTTCGCGCTGGACATCCAGAAGGTGATCCCGAAGAAGGTCGAGGGCACCCAGGCCCCCACCTCGTCCGACCTGCCGCAGATCAAGGCGGACAAGGAAGCGCCGGCCACCATCTCCGTACCGAAGAGCGACCCGCCGAAGGACCTGGTCGACAAGGAGCTCATCCAGGGCAAGGGCGCCACGGTCAAGAAGGGCCAGACCGTTTACATGCAGTACAGCGGTGCTGCCTGGAAGCCCAACGAGGGCAAGCCCACCGCGACCCTGTTCGACTCGTCCTGGAAGAGCGGCACGCCGTTCCAGACGGCCATCGGCGAGGGCGCCGTCATCAAGGGCTGGGACCAGGGAATCGTCGGCAAGAAGGTCGGCAGCCGAGTCATGCTGGTGATCCCGCCGTCGCTGGCGTACGGCTCCAAGGCCCAGGGCACGACCCTGCCGGCCAATTCGACGCTGGTGTTCGTCGTCGACATTCTGGCGGCAGTGTAAGACTGTCCCGGTTGCCCAGTACCAAGAAGTAGGAGCAGTTACGTGAGCATCGAGAAGCCCGAGGTCGACTTCCCGGGCGGCGAGCCGCCGGCCGACCTGGAGATCAAGGAGATCTGGGAGGGCGACGGCGCCGTCGCCAAGGCCGGGGACAAGGTCAAGGTCCACTATGTGGGCGTGGCCTTCTCCACCGGTGAGGAGTTCGACGCGAGCTGGAACCGCGGCACCCCGCTGGAGTTCCAGCTCGGCATCGGTCAGGTCATCGCCGGCTGGGACCAGGGTGTCCAGGGCATGAAGGTCGGCGGACGTCGTCAGCTGACCATCCCCGCGCACCTCGCGTACGGCGACCAGGGCGCCGGCGCCCGTATCAAGCCGGGCGAGGCGCTGATCTTCGTCTGTGACCTGGTCTCTGTCTGACCGGAACTGATCGTTTCCGAGGGTCCATGCCTGCCGGCATGGGCCCTCGGCTTTTGACCGGGCACTCCGGAGCGGTACGGTCGGCGGTCGTGGAACGTGCTGTGTTCTGCGTGCTGTGTTCTGCGTTTCTTCCCGGGGAATCGCCCCGGCGGACACTCCCGGACCCCAGAGAGGGCGTCGATGGCGATTGCCAAGGCCGAGCGGCTCATGAATCTGGCGCTGTGCCTGCTCGGAACCAGGCGACCCCTCAGCAAGCGTGAACTGCGGGGGTCCATCGAGGCGTATCTGGAAGCGGGATCGGACGAGTCCTTCAACCGGATGTTCGAACGCGACAAGGACGATCTGCGTGAACTCGGCCTGGTCATCGAGACGGTCGAGAGTCTGGACGGGGACACCGGGTACCTGGCCCGCCGCGACAGCAACAGGCTTCCCCCGGTCGCGCTCGACGCCGAGGAGGCGGCGGCGCTCGGGCTGGCCGCCAAGGTCTGGCAGCAGGCGCGGCTGGCCGGCGCCGCCAGCGGCGCCCTGCAGAAGCTCCGGGCCGCCGGAATGCCCGAGGCAGAGGACCCGTACGCCGTGCAGCACGGCGCGCTGGAGCCGCGCATCCCGGTGCACGAGGCCGCGTTCGAGCCGCTGATGCTGGCCTGCCGCGACCGCCGCCCGGTCGTCTTCGACTACCGCAAGGCCAACGCGGCCCGCCCCGAGGCCCGTCAGGTCGAACCCTGGACGCTGGAGTGCTGGCGCGGCCACTGGTATCTCGCGGGCTGGGACCGCGAGCGCGGCGCCGAGCGGGTGTTCCGGCTCTCCCGTATCACCGGCAAAGTCCGTTCCAGGCCCGGCGCGTTCACCGCCGACGTGCCGGACGTGGTGACCGTACGCGAGACCGTGGAGACCTGGGCGGGCGAGACGGCGACCCGCAGCGCGCGGATCCGGCTGCGCTCGGGCGCCGGATACCCGCTGCGCTCACGCGCCACCGCCGTCCGGGAACTCGGCGACGGGTGGGACGAGTTGGAGATTCCGTACGGACACGGCCTGGATGCCTGGCTGGTGGAGTTCGGCCCCGACGTGATCGTGCTGGGCCCCGCGGACCTGCGGGCCGATGTGGTGGACCGGCTGCGCGCCGTGGCCAAGGACTGAGGAACACGTGGCTACGAACGCGATCGACCAGACCCGCCGGATGCTGTCCCTGGTGACCTATCTGCGCGAGCGCCCCGGCGCCCGTGTCGGGGATGTCGCGCGCGCCTTCGGCATCACCGAGGACGAGCTGATCTCGGACCTGGACGTACTGCCCATGTGCGGGACGAGCTTCCGCGGCGGCGACCTCCTCGACATCGACACCGACGGCGAGTCCATCTGGTGGCACAACGCCGACGACGTCGCCGCGCCGCTGCGGCTCGCCGCCGACGAGGCCACGGCCCTGCTGGTGGCCGCGCGCGCCGTGGCGACCCTGCCGGGGCTCCGCGAGGGCGACCGGCAGGCGCTGCTGCGGGCCACCGCGAAGCTGGAGGCCGCGGCCGGCGAGGTGGCGGGCGCCAGCTCCCGGCTCTCGGTGACCTTCGAGTCCGAGGGCGGTGTGTTCGCCGATGTCGACCGGGCCATCTCGGAGCGGCGCAGGCTCTGGCTGCGGTACTACTCGCCGGCGCGCGACGAGCTCACCGAGCGCGAGGTCGACCCGATCAGGCTCTTCGCCGTCGGCCATACGTACATGGAGGCGTGGTGCTACCTCTCCGAGGCCCGGCGCACCTTCCGGCTGGACCGGGTCGCCGAGATCAGGCTGCTCGACGAGCCCTCGGCCCCGCCCGAGCTCGAACTGCGCGACCTGTCGGCGGGGCTCGTCCAGCCCGCGGCCGAGGACCCGGAGGTCGTGGTCGAGACCGGCCCCGGCGGCCGCTGGGTCGCCGAGTACTACCCCCACGACAGCGCGGAGGAACTCGCCGACGGCGGGCTGCGCATCACTCTGCGCACCCCCGACCCCGCCTCGCTGCGCAGGCTCGCCCTGCGGCTCGGCCGGGACGGGCGCATCGTCTCGCCGGGTGACCTGGCAGCCAGCGCACAGCTCGCGGCCCGTGAGGCGCTCGCCGCCTATGACGGGCAGGAGTAGAGGAGTTGAGGAATATGTCGGTTATGCCCGGATTCTCCGCGCAAGTGGGCCCGGTCATCTTCCGGGCCGCCTGCCCGGACTGCCGCAGCCGGTTCGAGCTGGCCGCGGGCGCGCTCCGGCTGGCGATCGGCGCCAGCCGGCGTACCACCTTCTACTCCTTCACCTGCCCCGACTGCGGGTCGTCGGTGCGCAAGCCGGCCGGTGAGCGGATCGTCGAACTCCTCACCGGCGGAGGCGTGCGGACGCTGCGCCTCCACTCCACTGTCTAGGGTGCTCACATGTTCTGGCCGATGACCGCGATCGTTCTGGGGTTCCTCGGAATCGCCGTGCTCGGTGTGCTCGCCATCAGGGTTTTCGTCGAAGCTCAGCGCCTCGGCAGCCAAGTGGCGCGCGCCACACAGCAGATCAGCCAGGCCGCCGACGGGCTGGAGCGCGCGGCGACCGGGCTCGCGCGGAGCGGTGAAAGTTTGTGATAGAGGCCCTCGGCACTGCTGCCGGGGCGTTTCGAGCGGTACGCTGCTGGTCGCGGGCCCGGGAGCGAGGTGCGGGCCGCCAGCGCGAGTCCGCACAGGGATTGCCCTGCGTTTACCCCCGCGGGTTACGATCGCTGCCAGCACGACTACCGGACGCCTGTCCGATCGGTCGGGCAGCCCCACCCCAGCCGCCTCGGTGAGAAGGTACAGCTTATGTTCGGAAGGCTCGGCGCCCCCGAGATCATCCTGATCCTCGTCGTCATCGTCCTGCTGTTCGGTGCGAAGAAGCTTCCGGACATGGCCCGTTCGCTGGGCAAGTCCGCCCGCATCCTCAAGAGTGAGGCCAAGGCGATGAAGTCGGAGGGCCAGCAGACCGCCCCCACCGACCCGCCCGCGCAGGACACCAACGCCCAGACCGGCGTCCCGCGTACGATCCAGGCCGCTCCGGGAGACGTGACCAGCGCCCGTCCTGTGACCGAGCCGTCGGACTCGACCAAGCGCTGACAACCGGGCCGGAGCGGGCAGCGCGGTGAGCGGCTGCCCGCCGCACAGATGAGGACGTGGGTTGCTCGTGTCTGCCCGCAATAAGGAGAAGGACTCCGAGGGGCGCATGCCCCTGGTGGAGCACCTGCGTGAGCTGCGCAACCGGCTGGCCAAGGGCCTGCTGGGGATCGTTGTCGTCACGATCGCCGCTGCCTTCTTCTACAGGCACATCATTGAATTCTTCACCAACCCGGTGCTGCACGCGGTGGGCTGCGAGTCGAGCTTCTCGGAGCTCGCCCACAAGCGGGACGGGACCTGCGCACGGATCGTCCTGAACGGCCTTCTCACGCCGTTCACACTCGCCCTCAAGGTCTCCTTGATGTCGGGTGTGGTGCTCTCCTCGCCGATCTGGCTCTACCAGCTCTGGGCCTTCATCGCGCCGGGCCTGCACAAGCACGAGCGCAAGTACACGGTCGGCTTCGTGGCCGCGGGCTTCCCGCTCTTCCTGGCCGGCGGCTTCTTCGCGTACAAGACGCTCCCCACGATGGCGAAGGTCCTTCTCCAGCTCTCCCCGGCCCATCTCGACAACCAGCTGCCACTCGACGACCTGCTCGACTTGATCACCCGGATGGTGGTCGTCTTCGGGCTCTCCTTCGAACTGCCGCTGCTGCTCGTCATGCTGAACTTCGTCGGGATCATCACCGGCAAGCGGATGGCCGGCTGGTGGCGCGGCATGATCATGGGCATCACGGTCTTCGCCGCGGTCGCCACGCCCAGCACCGACCCGCTGAGCATGCTGGCTCTCGCCGGGCCCATCTGGGTCCTGTACGGCTTCGCCACGGTCATCGCCCTGCTGAACGACCGCCGCAAGGCGCAGCGTGCCGCAGCGGGCCCGGGCGACGACGAGGCATCCGACATCGACCTCACTCCTGAGGCCATAGACGAGGTCGAGACCGTGCCCGCCTCCCGGGTACCGGGGCAGGCCGGCAGTGAGACGGACAGTTCCAAGGCCAGTGGTCCGGTCGGTTACGACGACGTGACCTGACCTTGTAGGGTCCGGCGGGTGACCAGCGAGATCACCCTCTTCGTCAATCCCACCGCAGGACGCGGCCGGGGCGCGCACGCCGCGCAGCCGGCCGCTTCCGCGTTGCGGGACGCAGGTTTCTCCGTACGCACGGTGCTCGGCAGCGACGCGCCCGACGCGCTGCGCCGGGCACGGGAGGCGGTGCGGGGCGGGACCGGCGCCCTGATAGCCGTCGGCGGGGACGGCATGATCAGCCTCGCCCTCCAGGCCGTGGCGGGCACCCGCACCCCGCTGGGCGTGGTGGCCGTCGGAACCGGCAACGACTTCGCCCGCGGGCTCGGGCTGCCGGTGCGGGACCCGGCCGCTGCGGGCCGCTCGGTGGCCGGCGCGCTCAAGGGCGGGAACATCAGGGAGATCGACCTCGGCCGGGTCGTCCGGGGCGACGGTGCCGGGCCGGTCGGTGGTGCCGGGCCGTGCGATGGTGCCGGGCCGGGAAGCGGTGCGGATCCGGCGGACCGCGCGGACGGCACCGGCGTCCGGCCTGCCGGGGAGCGCTGGTTCGGGAGCGTGCTCGCCGCCGGATTCGACTCGCGGGTCAACGACCGCGGCAACCGGATGCGCTGGCCCTCGGGCCGGCTGAAGTATGACCTGGCGATGGTCGCCGAACTGGCCGCCTTCCGGCCGCTCCCGTACCGGCTGGTGCTCGACGGGGGACCGGCGCGCGAGATCGAGGCCACGCTCGTCGCCGTCGGCAACGGGCCGTCCTACGGCGGCGGCATGAAGATCTGCGCAGGCGCGGAGCTGGACGACGGTCTCCTCGACATCACGGTGGTCGGTGCCTGCTCCCGCACCACCCTGGTCAAGGTCTTCCCGAAGGTCTACCGGGGCACCCACCTCGGCCATCCCGCGGTCACCTCGTACCGGGTGCGCAGGATCGAGCTGCGGGCCGCCGGGGTCACGGGGTACGCGGACGGGGAGCCGCTGGGCGCGCTGCCGCTGACCGCCGAGTGCGTGCCGCGGGCGGTCCGGGTCATCGGCTGTTGAAATGCTGAAATAAAGATCGCGCTGACTGTCGGAGGCGGCGGGTAGGCTCGTTGACAAGATGACCGAGGACCTTTCGCCCGCTGAGCGTTATGCAGCCGCCCGCATCCGCGCCGTCGAAGAGGCCACTTCGCTGGCCCCCTTCCGCGGCATGTACGACTTCGATCTCGATCCGTTCCAGATCGAGGCGTGCCGGGCCCTGGAGGCGGGCAAGGGTGTGCTCGTCGCGGCACCCACCGGCTCGGGCAAGACGATCGTCGGCGAGTTCGCCGTGCACCTGGCCCTGGAGCAGGGCCGCAAGTGCTTCTACACCACCCCGATCAAGGCCCTGTCCAACCAGAAGTACGCGGACCTGGCGAGGCGGTACGGGGCGGACAAGGTCGGCCTGCTCACCGGTGACAACAGCGTGAACGCGGACGCCCCGGTGGTCGTCATGACCACCGAGGTCCTGCGGAACATGCTGTACGCGAGCTCGCAGGCGCTCCTGGGGCTCGGCTATGTGGTGATGGACGAGGTGCACTACCTCTCCGACCGCTTCCGCGGCGCCGTGTGGGAGGAGGTCATCATCCACCTGCCGGATTCGGTGACCCTGGTTTCGCTCTCCGCGACCGTGTCCAACGCCGAGGAGTTCGGTGACTGGCTGGACACCGTCCGCGGCGACACCGAAGTGATCGTCTCCGAGCACCGGCCGGTCCCGCTCTGGCAGCACGTGCTCGCCGGGCGCCGGATGTACGACCTCTTCGAGGAGTCGACGGACCACGGCGGCCGGGGCGGCGCCAAGCGGGAGGTCAACCCGGACCTGCTGCGGATGGCCCGGCAGGAGAACCAGCGCACGTACAACCCGCGGGACCGCCGCCGCGGCAAGATGGTGCGCGAGGCGGACCGCGAGCGTGAGCGGCGCTCCCGCAGCCGGATCTGGACCCCCAGCAGGGCCGAGGTCATCGCCCGGCTCGACGCCGAGGGGCTGCTGCCCGCCATCACCTTCATCTTCAGCAGGGCCGGCTGCGAGGCCGCGGTCCAGCAGTGCCTCTACGCGGGGCTGCGGCTCAACTCCGAGGAGGCGCGCTCCACGGTCCGTGAGATCGTCGAGGAGCGCACCGCCTCCATCCCGCGCGAGGACCTTCACGTCCTGGGGTACTACGAGTGGCTGGAAGGCCTGGAGCGGGGCATCGCCGCGCACCACGCCGGGATGCTGCCGACCTTCAAGGAGGTCGTCGAGGAGCTCTTCGTACGCGGGCTCGTGAAGGCCGTGTTCGCGACGGAGACCCTGGCGCTCGGCATCAACATGCCCGCCCGCACGGTGGTCCTGGAGAAGCTCGTCAAGTGGAACGGCGAGCAGCACGCCGACATCACCCCCGGCGAGTACACCCAGCTGACCGGCCGGGCCGGGCGGCGCGGCATCGACATCGAGGGCCACGCCGTGGTGCTCTGGCAGCGCGCCATGGATCCCGGCGCGCTCGCGGGCCTCGCCGGTACCCGTACCTATCCGCTGCGCTCCAGCTTCCGGCCCTCGTACAACATGGCCGTCAACCTGGTGCAGCAGTTCGGCCGGCACCGTTCGCGGGAGCTGCTCGAAACGTCCTTCGCGCAGTTCCAGGCCGACAAGTCGGTCGTCGGGATCTCCAAGCAGGTGCAGAAGAACGAGGAGGGCATCTCCGGCTACCGCGAGGGGATGACCTGCCATCTCGGGGACTTCGAGGAGTACGCGCGGCTGCGCCGCGACCTCAAGGACCGCGAGACGGAGCTGGCCAAGCAGGGGGCCGTGCAGCGGCGGGCCGCCGCCGCTGACGCCCTGGAGAAGCTCAGGCCGGGCGATGTCATCCATGTGCCGACCGGCAAGTTCGCCGGCCTCGCACTGGTCCTCGACCCGGGGCTGCCGGCCGGCCGGGCCAACGGGCACCGCGGCTTCGAGGCGTACGACGGGCCCCGGCCGCTGGTGCTCACCGCCGAGCGGCAGGTCAAGCGGCTCGCCTCGATGGACTTCCCGGTGCCCGTCGAGGCCCTGGACCGGATGCGGATCCCGAAGTCGTTCAACGCGAAGTCGCCCCAGTCCAGGCGCGATCTGGCGTCCGCTCTGCGCACCAAGGCCGGGCACATCGTGCCCGACCGGCACCGGAA
Source organism: Streptomyces sp. NBC_00466 (assembly GCF_041433995.1). Lineage (NCBI taxonomy): Bacteria > Bacillati > Actinomycetota > Actinomycetes > Kitasatosporales > Streptomycetaceae > Streptomyces > Streptomyces sp. NBC_00466. The sequence continues at coordinate 5,995,891 of NZ_CP107896.1, forward strand.
GCCGCGGGCCGCTGCCGCCGACGACCGGGAGATCGCCCGGCTCCGCACCGAGCTGCGCGCGCACCCCTGCCATGGCTGCGACGAGCGGGAGGACCACGCCCGCTGGGCCGAGCGCTACCACCGGCTGCAGCGCGACACCCGGCAGCTGGAGCGCCGGATCGAGGGGCGGACCAACACCATCGCCCGCACCTTCGACCGGATCTACGCCCTGCTGACCGAGCTCGACTACCTCAGGGGCGACCAGTCGACCGAGCACGGCAAGCGCCTCGCCCGGCTCTACGGCGAGCTGGACCTGCTGGCGTCGGAGTGTCTGCGGGCCGGTGTCTGGGAAGGCCTCAGCCCCGCCGAACTGGCCGCGTGCGCCTCGGCGCTGGTCTTCGAGGCGCGCCAGTCCGACGACGCCGTCGCGCCCAAGGTCCCCGCCGGTGCGGCGAAGACCGCGCTGGGCGAGATGGTCCGGATCTGGGGCAGGCTCGACGCCCTTGAGGAGGACTTCAAGATCAACCAGACGGAGGGCGTGGGCCAGCGCGAACCCGACCTCGGCTTCGCCTGGGCGGCCTACCAGTGGGCGTCCGGCCGTGGCCTCGACGAGGTGCTGCGCGAGGCCGAGATGCCGGCCGGTGACTTCGTCCGCTGGTGCAAGCAGGTCATCGACGTCCTGGGCCAGATCGCTGCGGCGGCCCCCGGCGAGAACAGCACGGTCTCGCGCAATGCCCGCAAGGCGGTCGACGCGGTGCGGCGGGGCGTGGTGGCGTACAGCTCGGTGGGCTGACCGCGCTCAGCGTGCCGTACGGCCCCTGCGGGAGCACATCCTGCGGGGGCCGTACGTGTCTCAGCGGCCTGCCGCCCACGCGTCGTACGCCGTCCAGGCCTGGAGCGAACGGCCGCTCTCGAAGCGGTGCTCGGCGCCGGTGACCGGGTCGGTGAACTCCAGTACCCGGGCGAGGAGTTGCAGCGGTCTGCGGAAGTCGTCCGGCGGCGGGTCGGTGACCACCGGGAAGAACGGATCGCCCAGCAGCGGGACGCCCAGCGCGTTCATATGGACGCGCAGTTGGTGCGTACGGCCCGTGACGGGGGTGAGCCGGTAGCGGGCGAGATCCCCCCTGCGGCCGGCCGCTTCGATCCGGGTCTCGCTGTTCGGCTCGCCGGGTGTCTCGAAGGCGGCGACGATCCCCGGCACCTTCTCGATGCGGCTGCGTGAGACGTGCGGAAGTTCAAGGCCGGCCAGGTACGGGGCGACGCCCTCGTACTCCTTGCGTACTTTCCGGTCCCGGAACAGCGTCTGGTACGCGCCGCGTTCCTCGGGCCGTACGGAGAACAGCACCAGCCCCGCGGTCAGCCGGTCCAGCCGGTGGGCCGGGCTCAGCGCGGGCAGCCCGAGATCCTTGCGGAGCCGTGCCAGCGCGGTCTGGGTGATGTGCCTGCCCCGCGGGGTGGTGGCCAGGAAGTGCGGTTTGTCGGCGACGACTATGTGCTCGTCGCGGTAGCGCACCTCGATGGCGAACGGCACGCGCACCTCGTCGGGGAAGTCCCGGTGGAACCAGACCGAGGCGCCCGGCAGATAAGGGGTGTCGGCCAGGACCGGCCCGTCCGCCCCGACGAACGCGCCCCTCAGCAGCATGGCGTCGACCTCGGCGGCGCCGCCCGGCAGCCGCTCGGCCAGGTGCTCCCTGACGGTGGTCCACGCACCGTCCACGGGAAGCCGCAGCCGCACCGCGTCGATGCCCTCGCGCTGGGGCAGGGGGCCCGGAAGCCGGGAAGTCTTACGTCTCATCGTGGCTCAAGAGTACGAGCGGCGGGGCGCGGGCGCAGCCGTCCCGCACGCACGGCGCGGGCCGCCGCCCACCAGGTGTGCGGCGGCCCGCGCCGTGGGACGCTGGAGGTGGTACGTGTACCGGCTCGCCGCGACTACTCCGGCATCAGCACCGAGTCGACGATGTACACCGTGGCGTTGGCGGTCGGGACATTGCCGCAGACCACGTTCGAGGCGTCGTCGACCTTGTACGAGACGCCGGAGCCCGCGGTGGTGAGCTTGCTCTTCTCCAGCGTCGGGTAGCTGCCGTTCTCCAGCATCTTCGGCGTGAGCTTCCGGCCGACGACGTGGTACGTGAGGATTTTGGTCAGCATCGCCTTGTCGTTGAGGACCTTGTCCAGCCGGGCCTTCGGGATCTTGTTGAAGGCGTCGTTGGTCGGGGCGAACACCGTGACGTTCTCGGCGTTGTTCAGGGTGTCGGCCAGACCGGCCTTCCTGACCGCGGTGACCAGTGTGGACAGCGCCGGGTTGTGCGAGGCGGCGGTGGCGACCGGGTCCTTGGCCATGCCGTTGAAGCTGCCCGCACCGTTCTTCGGGACCGTGGCACAGCCGGGGCCGAACGGCTTGCCGGCGTCCAGGGCGTTCGACTTCGCGGCCGCGGCCGGAGGCGCCTTGTCCGAGCTCGCCTTCGCGTCGCCCTTCGAGCCGTTGGAAGAACACGCGGAGAGCGCCATCGGAAGGGCGACCGCGCCGACGACGGCGAGGGCGATGCGGGGGAAGCGGTTGGTGCGCATGGGGTTCGTTCTCCTAGCGGAAGGGGTTGCCCGGAACGTCTGCAAGGGGTGGGGCACAAGCGGAGTGAGCCGCCGCCACACAGCGCGTCGCGCCGCGGGTGTCCTGTCCGGAACCCGGTGCCGCATCTCTCCGAAGTGCACTCACGTCGGCTGTTCGGGGCCGGTGCGGTCGCGGATTGGTCCGTCATCCGATCGTGTGACGGACCAATCCGAGTGGACTCCGGCCGCGAATACCTGGTGAGGGGCTGTGCCCGACACGACTTACCGGAGGGAGCGGCATGGCGGACCAGAGGCGTCGGACCGCAGTGGTGGGAAGCGGCATCGCGGGGCTGACCGCCGCGCATGTCCTCCAGCGCGCGCATGAGGTCTCGCTGTACGAGGCGGACGACCGGCTCGGCGGCCATGCGCACACCCACGACATACCGTCGGCCGACGGCCGGGTGCACGCCGTCGACTCCGGGTTCATCGTCCACAACCGGCGCACCTATCCGCACTTGCTGCGGCTCTTCGACGAACTGGGCGTCGAGACCCAGGAGTCGGAGATGAGCATGTCGGTGCGGTGCGAGGGGTGCGGTCTCGAATACGCCGGTGCGCGCGGCCTTTCCGGAATCCTCGCCCAGCCGCGCAACGGCTTCCGCGGCCGCTATCTGCGGATGCTCGCCGAAGTGCCGCGCTTTCACCGCTGGGCCCGGAGTCTCCTGGCGGCCGGCGCGGGCGCCGAGGCGCTGACCCTGGGCGAGTTCCTCCACCACGGCGGCTTCTCCCCTTATTTCACCGCGCACTTCATGACACCGCTGGTATCGGCGGTGTGGTCCTGCGACCCGGTGACCGCGCTGGACCACCCCGCAGTACCGCTCTTCCGCTTCCTGCAGCACCACGGCCTCCTCTCGGTGACCGGATCCCCGACCTGGCGCACGGTGACCGGCGGTTCGCGTACGTACGTCGAGCGGGTCGGCAAGGAACTCACCGTGCTGCACACCTCGACCCCGGTCCGCAGCGTCCGGCGCGTCTCCGGCGGCGCCGAGATCACCACGGACGACGGGACGACCGAGCGGTACGACTCGGTGGTCGTCGCCGTCCACCCCGACCAGGCGCTCGCCCTGCTGGCCGACCCGACCGAGCAGGAGAGCAGCGTCCTCGGCGCCTTCCGCTACTCCCGCAACCCCACCGTGCTGCACACGGACACCACGATCCTGCCGCGCAGCCCGCGGGCCCGCGCCGCCTGGAACTACCTGATGCCGCAGTGCGCCGCCGGGGCCGACCGCGTCCAGGTCAGCTACGACATGAACCGCCTCCAGCGCCTCGACGCGCCGGAGACCTATGTCGTCACCCTGAACGCCGCCGACCGGATCGCCGAGGACCAGGTGCTCGACCGCATGACGTACGAGCACCCCGTGTTCAGCGCCGGATCGGTGGCCGCGCAGCACCGGCTGCCCGCACTCAACGGCCCGGTCACCGCCTACGCGGGCGCCTACCACGGCTCGGGTTTCCACGAGGACGGCTGCCGTTCCGGTGCCGCCGCCGCACAGGCACTGGGGGTGACCTGGTGAACGCTGTCTACCCGTGCACGATCACGCATGTGCGGACCGCGCCGAAGCGGCACACCATGCACCACCACACCTATATGTGGCTGATCGACCCCGACACGCCGCCCCGGCTGCCGCGCGTACTGCGGCCGCTCGCCCGGTTCGACGGCCGCGACCACTTCGGCGGTGACCGCACGATCCGCGAGGGGCTCGACAAGTTCCTGGCCGCCCGCGGGGTCGACCTCGGCGGCGGCAGCGTGCTGATGCTCGCCCACGCCCGGGTGCTCGGCCATGTCTTCAATCCGCTGACCGTCTACTGGTGCCGCGACGCGGCAGGCCGTCCGCTGTGCGTCGTCGCCGAGGTGCACAACACCTACGGCGAGCGGCACTGCTATCTGCTGCGCCCCGACCCGGCCGGCCGTGACGTCGTACGGAAGGAGTTCTACGTATCGCCGTTCTTTCCCGTGGACGGTGACTACCGGATGCGGCTGCCCGAACCGGGCGAGCGGCTGAGCCTCGCGGTGCATCTGGAACGCGGCGGCGCGCGCCCGTTCACCGCGACGGTACGGGGGGAACGCCGGGCCGCCACCCCGGCCGTTCTGCTGCGGTCGGCGCTGTGCCATCCGTGGTCGACCATGGCCCTCTCCCTCGGGATCCGGGTACATGGCTTCTGGCTGTATCTGCGCGGGCTGCCCGTCCAGCGCCGTCCCCGTCACCTGCCCCAGGAGGGCGTCAAGTGAGTGTGTCCGTCTCCCCGGCGTCTCCCGGATCCGCAGGATCGCGCGGACCCGCCAGCCCCGCGACAGCACTGCCAGCGCCGCCCCGCACCGCGGTCGACGCCGAGCGCTGGCCGGACGTGGCCCGGCTCCCGGACGCGTCCTGGCTGCGTACCGCCATCGCGGAACGCGTCGTCCGGCGGGCGCTCGCCGGACTTCCGCTGCGGGTCCGCCTCGCCGGCGCCGAGACGCTCGGGCTCGGGGGGCCGTTGCTCGATGTGCGCGACCCCAGCGCGTTCTTCCGCCGGATCGGCGCGGGCGGCCTGATCGGCTTCGGCGAGTCCTGGATGGCGGGCGAGTGGGAGGCCACCGACCTGGTCGGCGTCCTGACCGTGCTGGCCGAACGGGCCGGGACCCTGATCCCGGCGCCGCTGCAGAGACTCCGTACCGTCTGGGCCAGGAAGCAGCCGACGGCCCAGCGCAACACTCCCGAGGGCTCGCGGGAGAACATCAGCCACCACTACGACCTCTCCAACGATCTGTTCGCGCTCTTCCTGGACGAGACGCTCTCGTACTCGGCGGCGCTCTTCCGCGGTTTCCCCGCCGACCGGTCGCTGCTGGCCGCCGCCCAGCACCGCAAGATCGACCGGCTGCTCGACGAGGCCGGGGCCGGCCCCGGCACCAGACTCCTGGAGATCGGCACCGGCTGGGGCGAACTGGCCGTCCGGGCCGCCGCGCGCGGCGCCCGGGTGCGTACCGTCACTCTCTCCGGGGAGCAGCGCCGACTGGCCGTCGAGCGCATCCGCGCCGCGGGACACGAGGACAGCGTCTCGGTGGAGGTCCTCGACTACCGCCGGGTGGAGGGAAGTTACGACGCGATCGTGAGCGTCGAGATGATCGAGGCCGTCGGCGCCGAGTTCTGGTCCGAGTACTTCACCACCCTGGACCGCCTCCTGGCGCCGGGCGGCAAGATCGCGCTCCAGGCGATCACCATGCCGCACGAACGGATGCTGGCCAGCAAGGACACCTTCACCTGGATCCAGAAGTACATCTTCCCCGGTGGTCTGCTGCCGTCGACCGAGGCCATCGAGCAGATCACTGCCGGGCACACGGCGCTGCGTGTCCGCAGGCGCGAGGAGTTCGGCCCGCACTACGCCGAGACCCTCAGGCTCTGGCGCGAACGGTTCGAGGAGCAGGCCGACGAGGTCGGGGCACTCGGCTTCGACCGGACCTTCCGGCGGCTGTGGACCTTCTACCTCGCCTACTCCGAAGCGGGATTCCGCTCCGGCTACCTCGATGTGCAGCAACTGCTGCTCTCCAAGGACTCCAAGGAGGAGACCTCCCGATGACGCGCCTTCAGACCCGGACCGGCGCCGCCCAGCAACTGTTCCCGCTGGTGGAACAGCTCATCGGCGGCCGGTTTCCGCTGCGCCTGCGCGCCTGGGACGGCTCCACCGCGGGCCCCGACGGCGCGCACGTCGTGGTCCTGCGCTCCCGCCGCGCACTGCGCCGGCTGGTCTGGCAGCCCGATGAACTCGGCCTGGCCCAGGCCTACATCACCGGCGAACTGGACATGGAAGGCGACCTCGCCGACGGGCTGCGCACCGTGTGGAGCGCGGTCCGGGCCCGCCGGCTGCGCCCGCCGCAGCTCACCGTCGCCGACCGGGCCCGCGCGCTGCGTACCGCAGTGCGGCTCGGCGCGGTCGGCCCGCGCCCCGCGCCGCCGGCCGCCCAGGCCAGGCTGCGCGGCGTGCTGCACAGCAGGGCCCGCGACCGGGCCGCCATCAGCCACCACTACGACCTCTCCAACGAGTTCTACGCCCTGCTGCTCGACGAGACGATGGCGTACTCCTGCGGCTACTGGACCAGCGACAAGCCGGAGTACGGCGCGGCCGACGCCCAGCGCGACAAGCTGGAACTGATCTGCCGCAAGCTCGCGCTGACCCCCGGCGCCCGGCTGCTCGACATCGGCTGCGGCTGGGGATCCCTCACCCTGTACGCGGCGCAGGAGCACAAGGTGAAGGTCACCGCCGTCACCCTGGCCGCCGAGCAGGCCGAGTACGTCAGGCGCCAGGTGGTGGAGCGTGGACTCACCGATCTGGTGGAGGTCCGGCACTCGGACTACCGCGACATCACGGGCGGCGACTACGACGCGGTGTCCACCGTCGAGATGGGCGAGCACGTCGGCGACGAGCAGTACCCCGGTTTCACCGCCACACTGTTCGGGATGCTCCGCCCGGCGGGCCGGGTGCTGGTCCAGCAGATGTCCCGCGGCGCGGTCGCACCGGGCGGCGGCGCCTTCATCGAGGCGTACATCGCGCCCGACATGCATATGCGCCCGCTGGGCGAGACGGTCTCGCTGCTTGAGGGCGCGGGACTTGAGGTACGGGCCGTGGAGTCGATGCGCGAGCACTACACCCGGACCGTCGCGGCCTGGGAGCGGACGCTGGAGGAGCGCTGGGAGGAGTTCCGCGCCCTGGTCGGTGAGGAGACCGCCCGGGTCTGGCGGCTCTATCTGGTGGGCGGGCGGCTCGCGTTCGAGGAGCGCCGGATGGGCGTGGACCAAATTCTTGCCGTACGGCCCGACGACAGCGGCGACAGCGCGATGCCCGCCACCCTGCACGACTGGTACGCCGCGGACGCCCGCCGGTGAGCGGCTACCCGTGGGGCGCCTTCGGCCAGGGGGTCGGTGCGGCGGCCGTCACCGCGTTCGCGGTCCTGCTGCTCACCTTCGCCGTCGCCGTGGTGAAGGGACTGCACCGGATCGTCGACATCGTCTGGGGGCCGGCCTTCGCCGCGGTCGCGGTGGTCTCGTATGCCGTATCGGCGGGGGAGGGCGGCGACGGGGTACGGCGGCTCGTGATCACCGCGCTGACCGTCGTCTGGGGGCTGCGGCTCGGCATCCACATCGCGCGGCGCGGCCGTGGCCACGGCGAGGACGCGCGCTACGAGGCCATGCTCGCCAGGGCCCCGGGCAACCGGAACCTGTACGCGCTGCGCATGGTCTACCTGCTCCAGGGCGTCCTCGTCCTGCTCGTCTCGCTGCCGGTGCAGGCCGCGCAGTACCTGCCGGGGGCGATGGGGCCCGCCGGATACACGGGCTGCGCGGTATGGCTGGCCGGCCTGCTCTTCGAGGGGGTGGGGGACTGGCAGCTGGCCCGCTTCAAGGCCGATCCGGCGCACCGGGGGCAGATCATGGACCGGGGCCTCTGGTCCTGGACCAGGCACCCGAACTACTTCGGTGACTTCTGCGTCTGGTGGGGGCTCTTCCTGCTCGTCTGCGACGACCCCGTGGTGGCCGGCGCCACCGTGCTGAGCCCGCTCGTGATGAGCTACCTGCTGATCGCCGGAAGCGGGAAGCGGCTCCTTGAGCGGCACATGGCCCACCGTCCGGGCTTCGCCGAGTACGCCGCGCGGACCAGCGGTTTCTTTCCGCTGCCACCGAAGCGGAGCTGACACGGCCTGCGGAGCGGCGGAACGTGAAGGGCGGAACGTGAGGGGGGCCCGGCCGGGACCCCCCTCACGTACTCACTTCTGCCCTGTCAGGCCGCGAAATCCATCAGGGCGATGGGGTTCGTGGTCGGCGACTTCGAGCCGCCGGCCGGACCCGCCCCGCTGTGGTGCGGACACGGGTCAGCCCGCCTGCTCCTGTTCGGCCTCCACCTGGGCGTTCCACTCGCGCTTCGCCGCGCGCCAGGTCTCGTCGTTCTGCCCCAGCCGCCAGTAGCCCGAGATGGACAGCTGCTCGCGGGGGATGCCGCGGTCCAGCCGCAGGTGGCGCCTCAGCTCCTTCACGCAGCCCGCCTCGCCGTGCACGAAGGCGCTGACCTCACCGGCCGGGAAGTCCAGCGCCTGCACGGCCTCGGTCAGGGCCTCGCCCGCCGGGCGGGTGCCGCGGTGCAGCCAGCGCACCTCGACGCCGTCGGGTGCCGCGATCTTCTGCTCCTCGTCGGGGCCCGACACCTCCACGAACGCGTGCACCACGGCGCCCGCGGGCATCCGCTCCACCGCGGCCGCGATGGCGGGCAGCGCGCTCTCGTCGCCTGCCAGCAGGTGCCAGCCGGCGGCCGGGTCCGGGGCGTAGCCGCCGCCGGGGCCGAGGAAGCGCATCGTGTCACCGGGCCGGGCGGCGGCCGCCCACGGACCGGCGAGACCTTCGGTGCCGTGTACGACGAAGTCGACCACCAGTTCGCGCAGCGCCGCATCCCAGGACCGCACCGTGTACGTCCGGGTGACCGGCCACTGCTCGCGCGGGAACTCCTCGCGGATACGGGCCATGTCGAACGGTTCCGGGTAGCTCACGCCCTCGGGCGCGAAGAGCACCTTGATGTAGTGGTCGGTGAACTCCGACGCGTCGAACGCGTCCAGCCCCTCACCGGCGAGGACCAGACGGACCATGTGCGGGGTGATCCGCTCGGTACGGACCACCTGCGCCTCGTGGGCCTGCGGTGTCTTACGGGCCGGTGCTTCCGCCACGGACGGCTCCCCTGATCGCTATGGTTAGGCTCCCCTAAGTTAGCACCTCAGCCCTGGAGAGTGGAGAGCAGCCGCTGAAGCGATCCGCCCAGGCCCCACAGAGTGCCCTGCTGTTCCAGAGTGGCGGGATCGCGCGGCTCGTTGGGCAGGGCCGGGTCGAACGGCGGGAGCGGTACGTCCGAAGCGACCCGCACCACCTTCGGCGCCACCGCGACATAGGGCCGCGCCTCGTCGAGCCTCCTGCGCTGCGAGGGGGTGAGCCGGGACGCCGGGTCGTCGACCGCGGCCATGATCCCGGCCAGGTCACCGAACGCGTCGAGCAGCTTCGCCGCGGTCTTCTCACCGATCCCCGGAACGCCGGGCAGCCCGTCGCTGGGGTCGCCCCGCAGCAGCGCCAGGTCCACATACCCCTGGCCGGTCACCCCGTACTTCTCGCGCAGCAGTGCCTCGTCGGTGAGCTGGAGGTTTCCGACGCCCTTCAGTGGATAGAGGACCCTGATGCCGCGTGCGTCGTCCACCAGCTGGTACAGGTCGCGGTCCCCGGTGACGATGTCGACGGGACCGGTGGCCCGGCCGGCGAGGGTGCCGATCACGTCGTCCGCCTCGTACCCCTCGACGCCGACCCGGGCGATGCCCAGGGCGTCGAGCACCTGCTCGATCATCGGCACCTGCGGGGCCAGGGTGTCCGGGGTGTCCTCCTCGTCGGGACCCTGTTCGGTCTCCTGTGCCACCCGGTGCGCCTTGTACGAGGGGATCAGGTCGACCCGCCACTGGGGGCGCCAGTCCGCGTCCATGCAGGCGACCAGGGAGTCCGGGCGGTGGTCCTGTACCAGCCGGGCGATGAAGTCGAGCAGCCCGCGCACGGCGTTGACCGGGGTGCCGTCCGGGGCCCGTACGGTGTCGGGGACCCCGAAATAGGCCCGGTAGTAGAGGGAAGCGGTGTCGAGGAGCATCAGGCGTCGGGTCACACACCGATCATGCCGTACGCCACTGACAGTCACCCGAAGTGAGCTGGGTCACTCTTCTGTTTGGGCCGCATAAAGGTGGGCAGGCGCCGCCACGGAGCGGAACCAGTAGCAGATTCAAGTATTGCGAGGGTGAAGCGGACCGATACCGCGCCGCTCCACGACCTGTCGGCACGGGGGTGACGGGTCGTATTCGTTTCAACGCGTGAGGTGTATGTGTCCAGGCTGCAAGCCGACCGCTTGTACAAAGTGTTCGGCAGACGACCCGATGAAGCCGTGCGGAAACTCGAGAACGGCACCGGCCGCGATGAGCTGCGCGGTGAAGGGACGACTGCTGCGGTCATCGACGCATCCTTCACCGTCGAGCCGGGCAACATCTTCGTGGTCATGGGTCTCTCGGGATCCGGTAAGTCCACGCTGCTGCGCATGCTCAACGGACTGCTCGAGCCGACGTCGGGCCGGGTGCTCTTCGACGGCCAGGACCTGACCGCTCTCAGCGACAGCGAGCTGCGCGGGGTGCGCTCGAAGAAGATCAGCATGGTCTTCCAGCACTTCGCGCTCTTCCCCCACCGCAGTGTCCTGGAGAACGCGGGCTACGGCCTGGAGGTCCAGGGTGTGCCCCGCGCCGAGCGCGACAAGCGGGCGGCCGAGGCCCTGGAGATGACGGGTCTCGCGGGCTGGGAGAACTCCTGGCCCGACGAGCTGTCCGGCGGTATGCAGCAGCGTGTGGGCCTGGCCCGCGCGCTCGCCACCGACGCCGACCTGCTGCTGATGGACGAGTCCTTCAGCGCGCTCGACCCGCTGATCCGACGCGACATGCAGGACCAGCTCCTCGAACTGCAGAAGCGGCTGAAGAAGACGATCGTCTTCATCACCCACGACCTCAACGAGGCCATGCGCCTCGGCGACAGCATCGCGGTCATGCGCGACGGTGAGATAGTCCAGCTCGGCTCCGCCGAGGACATCCTCATCACGCCGGCCAACGACTACGTCGCCTCCTTCACCAAGGACGTGGACCGCACGCGCGTCCTCACCGCCGCGGCGATGATGACCGACGACCACCGCCCCGACGCGGGCACCTGCGGCTGCGAGACCGTCACCCCCGACACGACCTTCGCCGACCTGTGCGGCGTGAGCGCGCGTGTCCCGCACGACGTGACCGTGAAGAACGCCAAGGGCGACATCGTCGGTGTCGTACAGCAGTCCCGTCTCATAGGATTCCTCGGCGAGTACGCCGAGGCCCCGCTGGCCTGCGACGCAGCCCCCAAGAACAAGGCGGTCGCCAGTGCCTAGGTTCCATTTCGGCGACTGGGTCGAAAACATAGTCAAATGGCTGACGGACAACGTCGGCTGGCTCTTCGACGCCATCAACAGCGTGCTCACGCACATGTACAACGGCGTCGACGCGGTACTGGGCGGCGGTGAGCCGCTGCTGATGGCGGGCATCTTCGCCGTCCTCGCCTTCTGGCTGCGCGGACTGATACCGGCGGTGCTGACTTTCGTCGGCTTCGCCCTGATCGACTCCCTCTCCCTCTGGGACGACGGGATGCAGACGCTGTCGCTGGTGATCGTCGCGGCGGTCATCACGATCGTGATCGCGGTGCCGCTCGGTATCTGGGCCGCGCGCAACGCGAAGGTCGGCGCCGTGGTCCGCCCGGTGCTCGACGTCATGCAGACGATGCCCGCCTTCGTCTACCTGATCCCGGGCGTCATGTTCTTCGGCGTCGGTGTGACCCCCGGCGTGATCGCCACGATCGTCTTCGCGATGCCCCCGGGCGTCCGTATGACCGAGCTCGGTATCCGGCAGGTCGACGGCGAACTGGTCGAGGCCGCCGAGGCGTTCGGCACCACCCCGCGCAACATCCTGCGCCGGGTCCAGCTGCCCCTCGCGCTGCCGACGATCATGGCTGGTGTCAACCAGGTCATCATGCTCGCGCTCTCCATGGTCGTCATCGGCGGTATGGCCGGTGCGGGCGGTCTCGGTGAGAAGGTCTACGCGGCCATCACCCAGCTCCAGGTCGGTCTCGCCGCCGAGAGCGGTGTGGCCGTGGTCATCCTCGCCATCTACCTGGACCGGATGACCGGCGCCCTCAACCAGCGCGTCTCCCCGCTCGGCCGGCGGGCCGCCGCGAAGGCGGCCTCCATGGCCCAGAAGTGGAGCTTCACGCACTACCGCCCCGGCACCACCGTCGCCGTGATCGGCGTCGTGATCCTGGGACTCGTCGCGGGCGGCATGAACCTCGGTTCGGCCTCCGACAAGAGCTCGTCGCAGGCGGGCTCGGACGTCGGCCACGGCAAGCAGATCAAGATGGGGTACATCCCCTGGGACGAGGGCATCGCCTCCACGTACCTGTGGAAGGAGCTGCTGGAGGAGCGCGGCTACACGACCGACGTCAAGCAGCTCGACGCCGGCCCGCTCTACTCCGGTGTGGCCCGCGGCGATGTCGACTTCCAGACCGACTCCTGGCTGCCGACGACCCACAAGGACTACTGGAACAAGTACAAGTCCCAGCTCGAGGACATGGGCACGTGGTACGGCCCGACGTCCCTTGAGCTGACTGTGCCTTCGTATGTCAAGGGTGTGAAGTCCCTGGCGGATCTGAAGGGCAAGGGCAAGGAGTTCAACGGCAAGATCATCGGTATTGAGTCGAGTGCCGGTGAGATGGGGCTGCTGAACAAGAAGGTCCTGAAGGCCTATGGGCTGCAGGGTGAGTATCAGGTGGTGTCGTCGAGTACGTCGTCGATGCTGGCGCAGCTGGCCCGCTCCATCAAGAAGAAGGAGCCGGTCGTCGTGGTGCTGTGGTCGCCGCACTGGGCGTACGGCAAGTACGACCTGACGAAGCTCAAGGACCCGAAGGGTGCCTGGGGCAAGAGCGACTCCATCCACACCGTCGCGCACAAGGGCTTCGACAAGAAGGACCCGACGGTCGCGAAGTGGCTCAAGGACTTCAAGCTCACCGAGGGCCAGCTGACCAGCCTGGAGAACTCGGTCCAGAGCGCCGGCGAGGGCCATGAGCAGGACGGTGTGCGTGCCTGGCTGAAGAAGAACCCGGACATGGTCTCCAAGCTCGCGCCCGTCGCGAAGGGCGCGGGCGCCCCGCAGAAGGGCAAGGACGCGGGCAAGAGCGTCAACCTGGGCTTCTTCCCGTGGGACGAGGCCATCGCCTCCACGTACCTCTGGCAGAACATCCTGGAGGACCGCGGCTACAAGCCCAACGTCAAGCAGCTCGACCCCGGGCCGCTGTACACCGCGCTGGCCCAGGGCCAGGAGGATGTGCAGTTCGACTCCTGGCTGCCGACGACCCACAAGCAGTACTGGGACAGATACAAGAACCAACTCACCGATGTCGGTTCCTGGTACGGACCCACATCCCTTGAGCTGTCCGTGCCTTCGTATGTCAAGGGTGTGAAGTCCCTGGCGGATCTGAAGGGCAAGGGCAAGGAGTTCAACGGCAAGATCATCGGTATTGAGTCGAGTGCCGGTGAGATGGGGCTGCTGAACAAGAAGGTCCTGAAGGCCTATGGGCTGCAGGGTGAGTACCAGGTGGTGTCGTCGAGTACGTCGTCGATGCTGGCGCAGCTGGCCCGCTCCATCAAGAAGAAGGAGCCGGTCGTCGTGGTGCTGTGGTCGCCGCACTGGGCGTACGGCAAGTACGACCTGACGAAGCTCAAGGACCCGAAGGGTGCCTGGGGCAAGAGCGACTCCATCCACACCGTCGCCCGCAAGGACTTCGGCAAGGATCTGCCCGAGCTGAACGGCTGGCTGAAGAACTTCAAGCTCAGCGAGGACAAGCTCAACTCCCTGGAGGTCGCGATCCAGGACGGCGGTGCGGGCAACGAGAAGAAGTCCGCTCGCAAGTGGCTCGACTCCAACCCGGGCCTGGAGGACAAGCTGGCGCCTGTCGGCAGCTGATCCACTCTCCCGCGGGATCTTCCGCGGAAGGCTCTCCCGCAAGGGGCGGGCAACGCCAACGGCGTTGCCCGCCCCTTGCGGCGTTCCGGGCACTGCTGTCAACTTCGCACCACGGAACAGAACTTGGGGGCAGCGGGTCCGCGCGGTGCCGGTGGGGGCGCGCGCTTGTACGGCGGAAAGGTTGTACGACGCGGGTGTGGCAGGAGCGCCCTCCCGTGGCCCGAAGCTGCGTAAGGTGCTTGCAGACACGACGGGCGACAGGGCAAGGGGAGGGGAACCAGGGATGGACGCTAACGAGAAGGAGGCGTTCCGGGTGGGCGCCGCGGTCCGCAGGCGCCGCCGCACGCTGGGACTCACCCTCGCCAAGGTCTCCGCGCGCAGCGGGCTCTCGGTGCCCTTCCTCAGCCAGATCGAGAACGAGCGGGCCCGGCCGAGCGAGCGCTCGCTCCAGCGGGTCGCCGACGCGCTGGAGACCACGGCCGTGGAGCTGCTGGCCGCGTCCGACGCGGGACGCACGGTCGACGTCGTCCGCGCGACGGCCGGCACCGGGGCCGTCCCGGACCCCGAGCCGCAGATCCGGGACCTGGTACGCGGACACCACCAGCTGCACGCCATGGAGTTCACGGGTGAGCAGGAGACCGGGCGCGAGTTCCAGCACCGCAATGACGAGGTGCTGTACGTGGCCGAGGGCGCGGCCGAGGTGGAGGCCGAGGGCCGGGCGTACCGCCTGGGGCGCGGCGACAGCCTGTTCCTCTCCGGGGGAGTGCGGCACCGCTGGCGTGCCACGGCGCCCGAGACCCGGATCGTCGTCGTCGCCGTCGCCGAACACGTCGACGCGACTGCCGCCCCGCGGTGCTAGCTGCTGGGGTCGGGCCCGGCGCCGGGCGCCAGGGGCCTGACTCTGGAGTGAACGGATGACCCACACGACCCCGCCCGGCTGGTACCCGGACACCGGCCTGACCGCCACCGAGCGGTGGTGGGACGGCGCGGCCTGGACCGCTCACACCCGCCCGCTCGACGCCGTACCGCAGCAGTCCGGTCCGGCGCCGCAGGGCACCGGGGGCTTCGGCCCGCCGCAGCCGGGAACGCACCCCGTACCGCACGGCTTCGGTCCGCCGCCCGCGCCGGTGCCCGCGCCGGTGCCCGCGGTCCGGCGTGGGCCCGGCGGGCTGCCGCGCGCGGTGCCGATCGCCGTCGGCGCGGTGGCCGCCGCCGCCCTGGCCGTGACGGTGGTGGTCGCTGTGGTCAACAGCGGCGGTGACAGCGGAACGGCGCCCGCCCCGGCCGCGACCGGCGCGCCCGCCTCGCGCCCCGCCACGGCCGCCGGGAAGCACGGGTCGAAGGCCGGCGCGCCGCCGGCCGACGACCCCTCGCTGCTCGTCGACGAGCTGAACGGCATCACCCTGCCGGTCCCGGACGGCTGGGAGAAGCCGACGAGCACGGTCGACGACGTGACGACCATGGAGACCAGCCACTCCTACGAGTGCCCGGGCGACTCGGCCTCGTTCTGCTACCACGGCAGGGTGACCTCACGCACCGCCGACGAGACCGAACTCCCCTCGGCGGAGGCCGTGGCCAAGGCGGACATCAAGGACGCCGCCGACAGCTCGTACGACAGGGACCTCGTCGGAGATCTCAACTACGACGGCATCACCTCGCACACCCGGCTCGAGTCCCGGTCCGTGACCGTCGCGGGCCGCACCGGCTATCTGGTGCGCTGGCGGGTCAGGACCGGTGCGGGGCCCGGCGGTTACGTCCAGACCGTGGCCTTCCCGTCGCCGCTCGGCTCCGAGTCGATGGTGGTGGTGCGCCTCGCCTTCGACGCCGGGCCGGACGGACCGCCGCTCGGCGGGATGGACACCATCACCAGCGGGATCCGCCCCGTCGGCGATGCCACCAGCGGCGGCGTGGGCAGCAGCATCGGCCACTGACGCCACGTCATGCCACGTCATGCCACTTCGTGCGCTGCCGGGACCAGCCGCTGCGGGGACCGGCTGCTGTGGCGGCTACAGGAAGGTGTGGCCCTCACCGCGGTACGTCGGCGCCGTCCCGGTCACCCGGTCGCCCTCGATCAGCTGGAGTGCGTCGAACCGCTCGCACAGCTCACCCGACTTCGCGTGCCGGAACCACACCTTGTCGCCGATGAGCAGATCGTCGGCGGGCGAGCCCAGCAGCGGTGTCTGGACCTCGCCCGGCCCCTCCTGCGGGTCGTAGCGCAACCCCTCCGGAAGGTACGGGACGGGCAGCCGGTCCGGGCCCGCCGCACCCGACGCCGGGTAGCCGCCGCCGAGCACGGTCACCACGCCGACGCCCGGCCTGCGCACCACCGGCATGGCGAAGAGGGCCGCGGGACGCCCGGTGAACGAGGTGTAGTTGTCGAAGAGCCGCGGCACATAGAGACCGGAACCGGCCGCGATCTCGGTCACCGCGTCCTCGGCCGCCGTGTGCTGGACGCTGCCCGTCCCACCGCCGTTGACGAACTCCAGGCCGGGCGCCACCGCCCGCACCGCCCGCACCACGGCGGCCCGCCGGGCGGCAAGCTCCCTGCGGGCCGCCGACTGCATCAGCCGCACCGCGCGGGAACGCACCGGCCGCCCGGCGACCGAGTCGCCCACCCCGGCGATATGACCCTCGTACGCCATGAGACCCACCAGCCGGAACCCCGGACGGCGCGCCACCGACCGTGCCAGCTCGGCGAGTTGGGCGGGCTCGCGCAGCGGTGACCTGAGTGCTCCGATCCGTACCCGGCCGGCGAGCATCCGGAGCGAGGTGTCCAGCTCCAGGCAGACCCTGATCTCCTCGCGGCCGCCGTCGCGTGCGCGGTCGATCAGTTCGAGCTGGGCCGGATCGTCCACCATGACGGTCACGGCGGCGGCGAGCTTGGGGTCGCCCGCCAGCTCGGCGTAGCCACCGCGGTCGGCCGACGGGTACGCGAGGAGTACGTCATCGAAGCCCGAACGCGCCAGCCACAGCGACTCCGCCAGGGTGAAGGACATCAGCCCCTCGAACCCGTCCCGCTCCAGCACCCGTTCCAGGAGCGCCCGGCAGCGAACGGACTTGCTGGCCACCCGGACCGGTTTGCCGGCCGCACGGCGGACCAGGTCGTCGGCGTTGGCGTCGAAGGCTTCGAGGTCGACGATCGCCAGCGGGGCATCGAGAGCAGCGGTGGCCCGGTCGTACCGGGTCCGGTCAGCAGCACGGGGCGTCATGGCCGAAGCCTGCCAGACATGATTACCGGAGGGTAGGGGGATGTTCTGGGCAGATACCCCGTGCGTACCGTCCGGGTTCCCGCAGGTCCCCTGCCAGCCCGTAGAGTGACCGACGGACCAGCCAGGAAGGCGAATTCGGGCGGACGCACAGGGGGGCGGATGAGTACTGAGGCGCGACGTGCCCCCTTCCCGTCCTTCCCGCCCCGCCCGAAGGAACCGCCGCCCGCGCGGGCCGGCAAGGGGGAGCCTCCGGACGGGACCCCCACCGAGACCCCTACCGAGACGACGACCCGGCTGCGCCCTGTCGTCGACTCACCGGACTCACCTGAATCTTCGGCACCCTCTGCATCCCCGGAATCCGCAGCGTCCTCTGCACCCCCTCCATCCCCCGCATCTCCTGAGTCTCCCGAACCGCCCGGCACGCCCGCCGGTTCACCGGCCGGCCCGCCGCCCGGCGTCCCGCCCCGGCCCGGCACCGCGCCGCCCGCGCCGCCCGCGTTCCCGCCCCGGCCCCCGGTGCCCCCGCCCACCCGCCGCCGTCCGGTCGGCGCTGTCGATCTCACCCCGCGGCCGGGTGCGGGAGGCCCGGTGATCCGTACGCAGCCGCGTGCGGCCGCCGAGGAGATGCCGGTGGAGACCACCACCCGGCTGCGGCCCGTTCCGGCCCGGCACCCCGCCAGAGCCATGGGCGCCGCGGCCTGTGTGGTGCTCGGGCTCGGACTGCTCGGCGGCGCGGCCGCCGGGAGCATGCTCAGCGGTGACAGCGCCGCGGCCGGCCCCAGCGACGGGTTCACCGCATCGCGCGGCCTGTGGCACAGCACCCCGGTCGACACCCTCTTCCCTCCGACGCTCAAAGGCACCGGCGCGGGCCCCGGCGGCGCCGACCGCACCTGGACCAGGGTGGGCGTCGCACCGGACAGCACATGTACGGGCCGGCTCGACCCTCTGCTGCTGCGGGCGCTCCAGCCGGTGGGCTGCACCAGGATGGTGCGCGCGACGTACACCGATGCCACCAGCAGCAGCGTGACCACGGTCGGGATGGTCTTCACGGAGGCCGGCCCGGCGGCGATGGCCGCCCTGCACAAGAGGTTCGCGGCCGAGGGGCTCGACCGGCGCACCGATCTGATGCCCGGCACCTACCCGGTGAAGTCGACGGACGCCGCCTCCTTCGGCGACCGGCAGCGGGCGAGCTGGACGGTGAGCATCCTGACGGACGCGCCCGTGGTCATGTACGCGGTCTCGGGGTTCGCCGACGGGCGGACGGTCACCGACCCGCAGCCCGCCGCCCTGGCCATGGAGGAGTCGCAGACGACCGCCGCGGCCCAGGCGGGACTCGGCCATGAGGCCAAGGGCATCGAGGAGCGCGTCGAGCGGGCGCTGCGCAGGAACGTCGCCGCCACGGAGAAGCCCTGAACAGCGTCGCCGCAACGGAGAAGCCCGAACGGCAACCGACGGGCAGCCCTGAACCGCACACCGAAGCCTTGACCGTACGAGAGGCCCTGACCTGCACGGAGGAGCACCGATGAGACGCCGAGGCCCGACCGTGCTCACGGCCGTGCTGGCCGCCGCGGCCTTCACCGTGCTGCCCGCCGTCCCCGCCCGCGCCGACTCCATCCGCGCCCAGCAGTGGGAACTCGACGCCATGCACACCCAGCAGGCCTGGCGTACGACCAAGGGCCGGGGCGTCACCGTCGCCGTGCTCGACACCGGAGTCGACAGCGCCAACCCCGACCTCGCAGGGCAGGTGCTGCCCGACAAGGACCTGATCGGCTTCGGCGCGAAGCGCGGCGACCGGTCCTGGGCCCGGCACGGCACCGCGATGGCGGGCATCATCGCCGGACACGGTCACGGCCCGGGCCACGCGGACGGCGTCCTGGGCGTCGCACCCGAGGCGCACATCCTGCCGGTCCGGGTGATCCTCGAAGGCAGCGACCCGGCGATCAAGAAGGCCCGTGCCTCGCGCGGCGGCGCCCTGGCCACCGGCATCCGCTGGGCGGCCGACCACCACGCCGATGTCATCAACCTCTCCCTCGGCGACGACAGCGCGTCCGCCCGCCCGGAGCCCGGCCAGGACGCCGCCGTCCAGTACGCCCTCTCCAAGGGCTCGGTCGTGGTCGCGTCGGCGGGCAACGGCGGCGAGGACGGGGACCACATCTCCTACCCGGCCGCCTACCCCGGGGTGATCGCGGTGACCGCCGTCGACCGGTACGGCACCCATGCCTCCTTCTCCACCCGCCGCTGGTACGCCACCGTCAGCGCCCCCGGTGTCGACGTCGTGATCGCCGACCCCGACCGCAAGTACTACGAGGGCTGGGGCACCAGCGCGGCGTCCGCCTTCGTCTCGGGCGCGGTCGCGCTGGTGCGCGCCGCGTACCCGGACCTCACTCCGGCGCAGATCAAGAAGCTGCTCATGGACACCGCCCGGGACGCCCCGCAGGGCGGCCGCGACGACTCCCGCGGATACGGCATGGTCGACCCGGCGGCAGCGCTCGCGGCGGCGGCGAAGCTCGCCCCGGCGCAGATCCGTACGGAGGCCGCCGGGTACGGGAAGAAGTACTTCGGGCCGGGCCCCGACGCGGAGTCGAACGGCGGAGAGGCCGGTGTCTGGGTCGTCCCGCTGGCGGGCGGCGCGGGGGTGCTGCTGCTGGCCGGCGCGCTGCTGCTGTGGCGCCGGGGACCGTCCAGGAGCCCGCGTGGCGCCGGTTTCAGCCGGTTCCGCCGGTCGCTGTGACCGCGGCCCGCGCCGCCGCCTCGGTGACCGCGATCCCCGCCGGAAGGGTCGCGTGCCCGTCGGAGAGCACGGCGATCAGCCGGCCGCGGCCCTCCGCGGTCACCCGCCCGATGCTGTTGACGGTCCAGCGGGCGGCGGCGCCGCGCGGGAGCCAGCCGTTCTTCAGCGCCCAGCTGGTCCCCGCCGCCGAGACGCCCCACGCCTGACCGGGCACCACCTTCGCCATCAGCGACGTGAGGACGTCGCGCGAGGCCGGTTCCAGTGCGGAACCGCTGCCGAACACCGCCCGCAGCAGCGTCAGTTGGTCCCCGGCGGTGGTGCGGGTGAGACCCCACTCGCCGTTGGTTCCGCCCCGGGTGCGGGTGAGCCCGAGCCGCCGGACACCCGAGTCGAACCCTCGCGCACCGCCGATCGCCTTCCACAGGGCGGTGGCCGACGCGTTGTCGCTGTGCTCGATCATCGACGCGGCGAGAGCCTGCTCCGCAGCGCCGGGACCGCGTCCGGCGTCCTGCGCACGCAGCAGCAGCGTCGCGAGGATGCCCACCTTCACGATGCTGGCCGTGTGGTAACTGCCGCTCCCGTACGCGGCGGTGGCACCGGTCGCCGTGTCCAGCACCGCGACCGACAGCGAGGCGTCCCCCGCGACGGAGAGCAGTGCACGGGCCAGTGCCGCGTCCGGATCCACTTCGGGCCCTCCCGGGGCTGCTCGGCGCCGCCCGCCGCGGCGGGCGACGGGCGCCGCCGACGATACGGCCGTGCGGCCCGGCAGCCGGGTGCGGCCCCGCGACGGATAGGGTCGGAGCGTGGCGCTCAAGAACATTCCGGACTCCGGATTCTCCGACGACGACGGCACCGCCGACCCCCGGCTGACCGAGGCGCTCGCCGCCTGGTCGCAGGACAGGGCGGCCGAGCCGAAGGTGCTCGAAGCCCTCAAGGACGCCCGGCTGCTGGTGCCGGTCGTCGCGATGCTGGGCGAGGCCGAGACGGGCGAGGACGGGCTGCGCCGCGAGAAGTCCAGCGACATGGCGGTCCCCACGCTCCAGGCCGGTGACCGCAGGGCGCTCCCGGCGTTCACGTCGACCGCGTCGCTGGCCCGCTGGGACCCGCAGGCCCGCCCGGTCGCCGTACCGCTGCACCAGGCGCTGCAGGCCGCCGCCCATGAGCGCGCCGACACCCTCGTACTCGATCTGGCGGGCCCGGTCCCGTACGAGCTCAGGGGCGCCGCGCTGCTCGCCCTGGCGGAGGGGCGCACCACGGCCGACCCGCTGGACGACCCGGCCGTGGTGGAAGCGGTACGCGATGTCGTGGCCGCGCACCCGGCGGTGCTCCGCGCCCACCTGGGCCCCGGCCGGGCCGACGGCACCCTGGCGCTGGTCCTGGCACCCGGTGCGGACCAGTCGGCCGCCACCGCCGTCGCCACGGACCTGGCCGCCCACGAAGTGCTCAGGGCCCGGCTGGTGCAGGGGCTCGACCTGGCCCTGCTGCCCGCCGGGACACCGGCCCCGAACACGCCGCTCTTCGCGCGCTGACCCCCGGTCCCGGAGCCCCGGGAGGCAGTCTGGGCGCTTCCGACGAATAATTGCGGAGAAATCCGACAATCTTCGTGAGGTGAAGCTATGGAGACGGCGGAGACGCGGAGGATAGCCGCGGAGTTCCTGGGGACTCTGCTGCTGGTGTTCATCGCGGTGGGGTCCGTGGTGCTCGCCAGCGAGTACATCGGTGCCTTCGGTATCGCGCTCGCGTTCGGCTTCACCATGCTGGCGCTGGCCTACTCGCTCGGTGCGATCTCGGGCTGCCACATCAACCCGGCCGTGACGCTGGGCATGCTGCTGGCCGAACGCATCGACCTGCGCAGGGCGGTGGAGTACTGGATCGCGCAGTTCCTCGGCGGCATCGTCGGAGCCGCGCTGCTCTTCCTGCTCACCAAGCAGGTGCCGGGAATCAAGACCGACGGCCTGTTCGGCAGCAACGGATACGACAGCCGCTCGGCCGTCCACATCAACCTGGGCGGCGCCTTCCTGGCGGAACTGGCGCTGACCTTCGTCTACGTCTTCGTCGTGCTGGCCGTGACCCACAAGGTGGCCGTCGTGGGCTTCGACGGCCTGCCCATCGGTCTGGCGCTCGCGGCGGTCCATCTGATCGGCATCCCGCTGACCGGTACCTCGGTGAACCCGGCGCGGAGCCTCGGCCCGGCCCTCTTCGCCGGCGGCGCCGCGCTCTCCCAGCTGTGGCTCTTCATCGTGGCGCCGCTGGTCGGCGGGGCGCTCGCGGCCTACGCGCACCAGTTCACGCACCCTGTGGGGCTCACCGGCCACGAGGACGGGGACCTGAACGGCGGACCTGCCGGTGGCGCCCCCGCCGACGGCTCCCTGGGCGGTACCTCCCGGCCCGGCCCCCGGGGAACCTCGTGGATCCGGCGCGGGCCCCGCTCTCAGCCGTAGACCGGCCCGGTGAACTTCTCACCCGGCCCCTCGCCCGGCTCGTCGGGCACGGTGGAAGCCTCGCGGAACGCCAGCTGGAGCGACTTCAGGCCGTCGCGCAGCGGAGCCGCGTGGAAGGAGCTGATCTCCGTGGCGCTCGCCGTGATCAGTCCGGCCAGTGCCTGGATCAGCTTCCGGGCCTCGTCCAGGTCCTTGTGCTTCTCGCCGTCCTCGGCCAGGCCCAGGTTGACGGCGGCCGAGCTCATCAGATGCACCGCGACCGTCGTGATCACCTCGACCGCGGGGACGTCCGCGATGTCACGCGTCATGGAGTCGAAGCCGGGGGCTTCTTCGGGTTCTTCGGGGGTGGGGGAGGGGGTCGCGTCGCTCATGACGCACACGATATGCGGTGGTCCCGGTGCCCCCGCGCGGAGGCTGCCGCGCACCGGTTCGCCGCACCGGGTCCGGGGTGCTAACCTTGTGTAACGACCGGCCGGACACCTGTGTGCCCGGCCCACAAGTGGAGGCTCCGATCTCCCACCTGACCGTCCTCACGGACGGCGGGTCACCGGTCAGGCGGCGCCCATCGTTCCGTACGGACGATGGAAGCCACCCGATGTGCGCCCCGCGGTCGACGCGGCGGTGCTCCGGTATGTGAGGAGCTCCCGCCTGTGTCCCGTCCGGGGCGTTTTTCATGTTCCAGGTGCGGTTGGTCTGTCTAAACAGACGTTACGCGGCTGTCTGCCAGAGAGCCGTGTGGTGCTACCGAGGAGGATCCATCAGCGCCGAGCCCCGCATCAACGACCGGATTCGCGTTCCCGAGGTGCGACTTGTCGGACCCAGCGGCGAGCAGGTGGGCATTGTCCCGCTCGCGAAGGCCCTGGAACTGGCACAGGAGTACGACCTCGACCTGGTCGAGGTCGCGGCGACCGCCCGTCCGCCCGTGTGCAAGCTCATGGATTACGGGAAGTTCAAGTACGAGTCGGCCATGAAGGCCCGTGAGGCGCGCAAGAACCAGGCGCACACGGTCATCAAGGAGATGAAGCTCCGGCCGAAGATCGACCCGCACGACTACGACACCAAAAAGGGTCACGTCGTGCGCTTCCTCAAGCAGGGCGACAAGGTCAAGATCACGATCATGTTCCGCGGTCGCGAGCAGTCCCGCCCCGAACTGGGTTTCCGGCTGCTGCAGCGTCTCGCTTCGGACGTCGAGGACCTCGGGTTCATCGAGTCGAACCCGAAGCAGGACGGCCGAAACATGATCATGGTGCTTGGCCCGCACAAGAAGAAGACCGAGGCCATGGCCGAGGCGCGCGAGGCCCAGGCCGCCCGCAAGGCGGAGCGCCAGGGCTACGCGACCGAGGGGTCCGCGGACGAGGTCGCCGAGGCTCCGGCCGAGGCAGAGGCCGAAACGACGGCCGAGACCACCTCCGAAGCGTGACCGGACGGGCCACCAGCCAGGCGGCCCCGGGGTCCCGCCCGGAACACATACCAACGATCTGACGCTCCCGGTCTCCGGTGCCCGCACCGGGGGAGCGCCACTGACGAGGAGAGTACGGCGCGATGCCGAAGAACAAGACGCACAGCGGCTCCAGCAAGCGCTTCAAGATCACCGGCTCCGGCAAGGTGCTCCGTGAGCGCGCCGGCAAGCGCCACCTGCTGGAGCACAAGTCGTCCAAGAAGACGCGTTCGCTGACCGGCACCGTCGTGGTGGCCCCGGCCGACGCCAAGAAGATCAAGAAGCTTCTCGGCAAGTGACCTCGCGGCCCCCGGTCACCACCGGGGGCGCGAAGTCGGGACCGGGACCAATTCGTTTCCGGGCCGTGTGAGTTCACCCACGGCCCCGCTACAAGGAGTCAACAAGTGGCACGCGTCAAGCGGGCAGTCAACGCCCACAAGAAGCGCCGGGCAATTCTCGAAGCGGCCAAGGGCTACCGCGGTCAGCGTTCGCGCCTGTACCGCAAGGCCAAGGAGCAGGTCACCCACTCCCTGGTCTACAACTACAACGACCGCAAGAAGCGCAAGGGCGACTTCCGTCAGCTGTGGATCCAGCGCATCAACGCCGCTGCCCGCGAGAACGGCATGACGTACAACCGCCTCATCCAGGGTCTGAAGGCCGCCAACATCGAGGTGGACCGCAAGATCCTCGCCGAGCTGGCCGTCAACGACACCAACGCGTTCGCCGCGCTGGTCGAGGTCGCGCAGAAGGCGCTCCCGAGCGACGTCAACGCGCCGAAGACCGCTGCCTGATCAGGCACGCACTTCAGCCGGGAGACCGGCCGGCAGGACCCGCAGGCGCAAGCCGCCTGCGGGTCCGCTGTGTTCCGCAGACCGGTTGTACCCCCGCATGCCCCCTGTAGAACGACCGGGCTCCGGTGCCCAGCAGCCCGGACGTGCCGCAGTTCCGTACGTGAATAAGGTGAAAACGCCGACCATGGGCACCCCCGCCGAGCTGATCTCCCCGCGCTCCCCGCGCGTCGCCGCCGCCAAGCGGCTCGCCCGGCGCAACTTCCGTACCAAGGAACGCCGGTTCATCGCCGAGGGGCCACAGGCCGTGCGCGAGGCCGTGCAGCACCGGGTCGGCGGCGAGCCGACGCTCGTGGAGCTGTTCACCACCGTGGAGGCCGCCGAGCGGTACGCGCCCATCGTCGCCGCGGCGCGGGACGCCGGAGCGCGGATCCATCTCGCGGGCGACGACGTACTCGCCGAACTCTCCCAGACCATCACCCCGCAGGGCCTCGTCGGCGTCTGCCGCTTCCTGGATTCGCCCTTCGAGGAGATCCTCGCGGCGCGGCCCCGGCTGGTGGCCGTGCTCGCGCATGTCCGCGACCCCGGCAACGCCGGGACGGTGCTGCGCTGCGCCGACGCCGCGGGTGCCGACGCCGTCGTCCTCACCGACGCCTCCGTCGACCTGTACAACCCCAAGTCCGTACGCGCGTCGGTCGGTTCGCACTTCCATCTGCCCGTCGCGGTCGGCGTCCCCGTCGAGCGGGCCGTCGCCGGGCTGAAGGCCGCCGGGGTACGGATCCTCGCAGCCGACGGCGCGGGCGATGACGACCTCGACGCAGAACTCGACGCGGGCACCATGGGCGGTCCGAGCGCCTGGGTGTTCGGCAACGAGGCATGGGGGCTCCCCGAGGAGACCCGGGCCCTCGCCGACGCCGTGGTCCGCGTCCCCATCCACGGCCGGGCCGAGAGTCTCAATCTCGCCACGGCCGCCGCCGTCTGCCTCTACGCGTCCGCGCGTGCGCAGCGCGCTTCCGGAGGGTGCCGCTCCGTCACCTCCAGCTAGTAGGGTGACGAGTTCGGGGGCCCACTGCGCTATTCGGAGAGGTGGGATACGGGGATGGCTGTCTCATCGGGCAGTGCGTCATCGCACGGACACGGATCGCCGCTGAACGGAACCGGCGGGTCCGTCGGCCCCGGCGGTCCCACCGGATCCGGGGTCGACCCCGACGAACTCCCCGACGGTCTGGTCGTCGCCGACGAGCACGGCCGGATCATCTGCTTCAACACCGCCGCCGCACGGATCACCGCCGTACCGCGAGCCGCCGCACTCGGCCGCCCACTGGAGCAGGCGCTGCCCCTGGAAGACCTCAAGGGGCGCCGCTGGTGGACCCTGACCGACCCGTACGGCGGGCTCGCCATCCGCTACGGCCAGCCCGAGCGCAATCTGCTGCTGCCCGGCGGTCGCGAGGTGCTGGTCTCCGCGCGGTACATACGGGAGCACCCCACCGGGCCGGTACGGCGGGTGGTCGTCTCGCTCCGCGGCACCGAGGCGCGCCGCCGCACCGAGCGCAGCCACGCCGAGCTGATAGCGACCGTCGCGCACGAACTGCGCTCCCCGCTGACGTCGGTCAAAGGATTCACCGCGACCCTGCTCGCCAAATGGGAGCGCTTCACCGACGCACAGAAGCGGCTCATGCTGGAGACCGTCGACGCCGACGCCAACCGGGTCACCCGGCTGATCGCCGAACTCCTCGACATCTCGCGCATCGACTCGGGCCGGCTGGAGCTGCGCCGCCAGCCCGTCGACATCGCCGCGGCCGTCGACCGGCACATCCAGGCCCACACCGCTTCCGGCCAGGACCCCGACCGGTTCCTGGTCCGGATCCAGCAGCCGCTGCCCGATCTCTGGGCCGACCCCGACAAGATCGACCAGATCCTCGGCAACCTGCTGGAAAATGCGGTGCGCCACGGCGAGGGAACCGTCACCATCGAGGTGGCGGCAGCCGCCGCGAAGAACGACGAGAAGGGGACGGGCGTCACGGTGACCGACGAGGGCCCCGGTATCCCCGAGGAGTCGATGAGCCGCGTCTTCACCCGCTTCTGGCGGGGCAGCAAGCGCGGCGGCACCGGGCTCGGCCTGTACATCGTCAAGGGCATCGTCGAGGCGCACGGCGGGACGATCACCGTCGGCCGCGGGGCGGGCGGCGGAGCGGAGTTCCGATTTATCCTGCCCGTGGGTGCCCCGGCCTACCTGGCTTAGAGGACCTGCGGGCTTCTTCGACCTCCTGCGACCTCTAGAATCGACCTTTGGCACGTTTGCGTCCTTGACGTCGCTGTCGGCGAGCAGGTCGCCTCAGCCAGAAATCGGAAGTACGGGAAGAGATGTCGGCACCGAACAAGTCGTACGACCCTGTTGAGGTCGAGGCACTGAAACCGGAAGAGATCGAGCGGATGCGGAGCGAGGCGCTCGCCGCCTTCGCCGCCGCGGGCGATCTCGACGCGCTCGCGCACGCCAAGACGGCCCACACCGGCGGTACCTCGCCGCTGGCGCTCGCCAACCGCGAGATCGGCGCGCTGCCGCCGCAGGCCAAGGCCGACGCGGGCAAGCGCGTCGGTATGGCGCGCGGCGCCGTGAACAAGGCCCTCGCGGCCCGCCAGGCGGAGCTGGAGACCGAGCGCGACGAGCGGGTCCTGGTCGAGGAGGCAGTGGATGTCACGCTGCCCTACGACCGCACCCCGGCCGGCGCCCGCCATCCGCTGACCACCTTCATGGAGCGGGTCTCGGACATCTTCGTGGCCATGGGCTACGAGGTCGCCGAGGGCCCGGAGGTCGAGGCGGAGTGGTTCAACTTCGACGCCCTGAACTTCACGCCCGACCACCCGGCCCGGCAGATGCAGGACACCTTCTTCGTCCAGGGCCCCGAGGGCACCGAGGGCGACGAGTCCGGTGTCGTGCTGCGGACGCACACCTCGCCGGTCCAGGCGCGCACCCTGCTCGACCGCGAGCCGCCCGTCTACGTCGTCTGCCCGGGGCGGGTCTACCGCACCGACGAGCTGGACGCGACGCACACGCCGGTCTTCCACCAGATCGAGCTGCTCGCCGTGGACGAGGGCCTCACCATGGCCGACCTCAAGGGCACCCTGGACCACATGGTGCAGGCACTCTTCGGCCAGGACATGACGACCCGGCTGCGCCCGAACTACTTCCCGTTCACCGAGCCGTCCGCCGAGATGGACATGCAGTGCTACGTCTGCCGCGGCGCATCGGTGGGCAACCCCGACCGCCCCTGCCGTACCTGCTCCAGCGAGGGCTGGATCGAGCTGGGCGGCTGCGGGATGGTCAACCCCAAGGTGCTCACCGCCTGCGGTGTCGACCCCCAGAAGTACAGCGGATTCGCCTTCGGGTTCGGCATCGAACGGATGCTGATGTTCCGCCACAACGTCGAAGACATGCGAGACATGGTCGAGGGTGACATCCGGTTCACCCGGCCGTTCGGGATGGAGATCTGATGCGGGTCCCGCTTTCCTGGCTGCGGGAGTACGTCGATCTCCCCGCCACCGAGACCGGTCGTGACGTACAGGCCAAGCTGATCGGCGTCGGCCTGGAGGTCGAGACCGTCGAGCAGACCGGCGCGGGCCTCAAGGGTCCGCTGGTCGTCGGAGAAGTACTGACCATCGAGGAGCTGGAGGGCTTCAAGAAGCCCATCCGCTTCTGCACCGTCGACGTCGGCACCGCCAACGGCACCGGCGCTCCGCAGGAGATCGTCTGCGGCGCCCGGAACTTCGCCGTCGGCGACAAGGTCGTCGTGGTCCTGCCCGGCGCGGTCCTGCCCGGCGACTTCGCCATCGCCGCGCGCAAGACGTACGGCAAGACCTCGCACGGCATGATCTGCTCCGGCGACGAGCTGGGCATGGGCGACGACGGCACGCACGGCATCATCGTGCTGCCGCCCGGCCATGAGCCCGGCACCGACGCCATCGCGCTGCTCGAACTGGTCGACGAGGTGCTCGACATCGCCGTCACCCCCGACCGCGGCTACGCGCTGTCGATCCGCGGCGTCGCACGCGAGACCGCGACCGCCTACGGGCTGCCGCTGAGCGACCCGGCGCTGCTCGACGTGGCACCGCCCAACGCGTTCGGCTACCCGGTGAAGATCGCTGACCCGAGCGGCTGCGACCGCTTCACCGCCCGTACGGTCACCGGCCTCGACGTCGAGGCCCGGACGCCGATCTGGCTCCAGCGCCGGCTGCAGAAGGCCGGTATGCGGCCGGTCTCGCTCGCCGTCGACATCACCAACTATGTGATGCTGGAGCTCGGCCAGCCGCTGCACGCCTACGACCGCACCCGGATCGAAGGGCCGATCGGCGTACGCAGGGCCGTGGCGGGCGAGAAGTTCACCACGCTCGACGGTGCCGCCCGGGTACTCGACGCCGGTGACCTGGTCATCACCGACGACCGCGGCCCCATCGGCCTGGCCGGGGTGATGGGCGGGGCCAACACCGAGATCGCCGACGTCACCACCGACCCGGAGACCGGACAGCTCCGCGGCACCACCGACGTCGTCATCGAGGCGGCGCACTTCGACGCGCTCTCCATCTCGCGCACCGCACGCCGCCACAAGCTGGCATCCGAGGCGTCCAAGCGCTTCGAGCGGGGTGTCGACCCGGAGGCCGCTTCGGCGGCCGCCCAGCGGACCGCCGACCTCCTGGTGCTGCTCGCCGGCGGCACCGTCGAGGCCGGGGTCACCGAGGTCGTCGCGCCGTCGGCGCCGCGCACCCTCCAGATGCCCGCCGACCACCCGGACAAGGTGGCGGGTGTCGCGTACGGCCGGGAGACCGTCGTACGCCGCCTCCAGCAGGTCGGCTGCGACGTCTACGGTCAGGACGAGCTCATCGTCACCGTGCCGTCCTGGCGCCCCGACCTCGCGTACCCCAACGACCTGGCCGAAGAGGTCATCCGTCTCGAGGGATACGAGAACCTCCCGTCGACGCTGCCGAGGCCCCCGGCGGGCCGCGGGCTCACCGAGCGGCAGCGGCTGCACCGCAGGGTCGGCCGCGCGCTGGCCGGCGCGGGCTTCGTCGAGGCACTGAACTACCCGTTCACCGGCGACGCCGCGTTCGACCAGCTCGGGCTGGCCGCCGATGACCCGCGCCGCGCCACGGTCAAGCTGGTCAACCCGATCTCCGACGAGGAGCCCGCGCTGCGCACCACGCTGCTGCCGGGGCTGCTCGGCGCGCTGCGGCGCAACACCGGACGCGGCTCGCACGACCTGGCGCTCTTCGAGACCGGTCTGGTCTTCCGGCCGACCGGTGAGGAGCGGGTGCCCGCACGGCTGCCCGTCGACCGCAGGCCCACCGACGAGGAGATCGCCGGGATCACCGCCGCGCTGCCGCGCCAGCCGCGCCGGGTCGCGGCCGTCCTGGCCGGTGCGCGCGAGCAGGCTGGCTGGTGGGGCAAGGGCCGCCCGGCCGACTGGGCGGACGCCGTCGAGGCGGCCCGTACCGTCGCCCGCGAGGCCGGTGTGGAGCTGATCGTCCGCGGTGGCCGGCACGAGCCGTGGCACCCCGGCCGGTGCGCCGCGCTGTACGTCGTCGTGGACGGCGCGGAAGTCCTCGCCGGGCACGCGGGCGAGCTGCACCCGCGCGTCATCAAGGCGTTCCACCTCCCCGAGCGCAGCTGCGCCATGGAGCTGGAGCTCGATGTGGTGGAGCGGGCCGCCATCACGCTCGTCGCGCCCCGGATCTCCTCCTTCCCGGTGGCGACCCAGGACGTCGCGCTCGTCGTTCCCGCCGGGGTACCGGCCGTGGACGTCGAGGCGGCGCTGCACGAGGGCGCGGGTGAACTCCTCGAATCGCTGCGGCTGTTCGACGTCTTCACCGGTGAGCAGATCGGCGAGGGCAAGAAGTCCCTGGCGTACGCGCTGCGCTTCCGCGCGGCCGACCGCACGCTGACCGTCGACGAGGCGACCGCCGCGCGGGACGCCGCCGTCGCGCTCGCGACGGAGCGGACCGGGGCGGTGCTGCGCGGCGCGTAACCGCCGTTCCGCGTACGGGAACCACCGAGGGGCGTGTCCGGATCTCCGGGCGCGCCCCTCACTCGTTCGGGTGAGAACCACTGCGGATGTACGCCAACGAGTCCGCACCGCCGACAGAATCGATCCGCCCGATCATCGGCCGCCCCCCATTGCCGGACGGTCTCAAGTCGAGGGGGCCGGCGGCATGATCCGTACGAGGGCCGTGATCCGTACCAGGGGATGGCGGGGTGCGGTCGTCTTCGGCCTCCCCGTGCTCGGGCTGGCCGTCGTGATCGGCTGGGAGCTGGTCGGCTCGCCGGCCGGCGACGACAGCATCACCGTCCGGCTGGCCTTCAGTGCCGCGCTGCTCTCGCTGGCGGGCTATGCGGTCGCGGGTGTCCGGCTGGGCCCGGTACGGGAGTTGAGGCAGGCGCGCGCCGTCGCGTACGCCACCCAGCGGGTGCTGCTCAGGCCGCTGCCCGCGCGGATCGACGGTCTCGCCGTCGCCGCGAGCCAGCTCTCGGCCTCCGGGGGCGCGATGGTCGGCGGGGATCTCTACGACGCGCTGGCCACCGTGCACGGGGTGCGGCTGGTGATCGGTGACGTGCGCGGCCACGGGCTGGCGGCGATCGGGGCGGTCGCGGCAGTGCTGGGCAGCTTCCGGGAGGCCGCGCACGACGAACCCGGACTGCCCGGTGTGGCAAGGAGACTGGAACGGGCGCTGGAACGGCACCTGCGGGAGCGGTCCCGGCAGGAGCACCCGGCGGCGGGCGGAGCCGCGCCGGGCCATCCGTCGGCCGAGGAGTTCGTGACCGTGCTGCTCCTGCAGATCGACGGGGAGGGCGGGATGACCGCGGTCAACTGCGGGCATCCGTGGCCCTACCGGCTGGGTAAGTCGGCCGGACCGCTCTGCGGGGGCGAACCGCTGCCCCCGCTGGGGACGTTCCCGCTGCCCGCCGCCGTCGAGGCGGACCGGTGCGGCCGGCTGCTGCCCGGTGACGCGCTGTTCCTGCACACCGACGGGGCGACCGACGCGCGGGACTCGGCCGGCCGGTTCTTCCGCCTGGAGGAGGCGCTGTCCGACGCGGCAGCCGACGGCGTTCCCGCGCCGGCCCGGGTGATCCAGCGGGTGCACGGGGCGCTGCTGCGGCACACCGGCGGCCGCATCACCGACGACGTGGCGCTGCTCGTCCTGCGCAACGACCGCCGCAGGACGCTCGGCAGGCCGGACCCGGTCCGCACCGCACGGTCAGCCCTCTGAGGTGCGAGGAGGCCGGGCTGTGCCGTGGGGGAGCGGTGGGGTGCGGGAGTTGCGCGGTGTGCGGGGCGGTGTGCGCCACCCGTCCTGTCGCGGAGCGCCGGGCAGTTCCGGCAGGGCGGGTGGCGCCGGGAGCGGGCCGCCGCACTGTACGAGGGGGAGCCGACGGCCCGGCCGCCTCCTGGGAGGCAGTTCAGTCAATCGCCCGTGCTCTCCCGGCGGAAGGGACCGTGGCGCCCCGGTCCGGGCGTTCCGTTCACACCCCGTGTGAACCGCGCTCCACTACGCTGTCCCGCACTCGGCCACCGGAGGGCCCCATGCTGCCGAACACCCAGCTCGACGCCCTGCTCGACGAGGCCGGGATGTCCCATGCGGGCCTCGCCGTCCGGGTCAACAGGGCGGGCAGGACCCGTGGACTGTCCCTGCGCTACGAACACACCGCCGTGGCCCGCTGGTTGAAGGGCCAGCGGCCGCGCGGCCAGGTGCCGGACCTGCTCTGCGAGGTCCTGGGGGCCCGGCTGCGCCGTACGGTGACGCTGGACGACATCGGCCTCGGCGTACCGGGCGCACCGGCGCCTGTGCACACCACCGCGCTCTGCGGGTTCGTGGAGCGGGCGGCCGCGCTGTGGCGCTCCGACGCCCAGCAGCGCCCGCATCTGCGGGGCGCGGCACCGGTGACCGGGACCCCGGCGGTGCTGCCGGTCTGGGAGTGGGAGAACCCGCCCGAGGACACCGATGTCTCACGCAGCGGCGGTCGCCGGGTCGGCCGCGCCGACACCGGCACGCTCCGCGCGGCCCGGACGCACTACGAGCAGATGTACCGGAAGGCGGGCGGTGTCGCGACCCGCGCCCGGATCGTCGGATTCCTCCACTCCGGGACGGCGCCGCTGCTGCGCGGCTCCTACAGCGACGCCACCGGACGGGAACTGCTGCGTGCCACGGGCGGACTGGTGGCCATCGCCGGGATCTGCGCCTACGACTCCGACGAACAGGGCCTGGCCCAGCGCTACTTCCACCAGGCACTGCGGCTCGCCAAGGCGAGCGGCGACCGGGCGCTCGGCGCGTATGTCGTCGCGCTCCTCGTCAACCAGGCGCTCTTCATGCGGGAGTACCGGCAGGCCGTCGCCTTCGCCGAGGCGGCGCTGCGGACGGCCGGCCGCGAGCTCACTCCGGCGCTCGGCAGCGATCTGCACGCGATGCAGGGGAAGGCGTACGCCTATCTCGGCGACGCCGGCAGTGCGCTGGCCTGCATCGGACGGGCGGAGGAGGCCGCCGGGCGGATCAGGCCGGGCGCCGAACCGGACGAGACCGGCTATGTCCAGCCCGGGCTCGTCAATGTGCAGGTGGCGGAGGCGCTGCTCAGGCTGGGTGATCTGCCGGCCGCCAGGGCCCAGGCGGTCGCCGCCGCCGCGGCCCCCGCGCACGACCGGGGCCGGGTCCACCGGCTGGCGATGCTCGCCCGGATCGAACTGCGCCAGGGGGACGCCGACCGCGGCGTGGCCACCGCGGTCGAAATGGCGGTCCAGGCACGGGGGATGGAGTCGCGCCGGCTCCGGGACCGGCTGCGCGATGTGCGCGACGATCTGCGGGAGACCCGGTCCGGCGGGGCCGGTGAGGCCGCCGCTCTGATCGAGGGGGCGCTGAGCGTTCCCCTGTGACCGTGCGCCTGCTGCCATATTGCCATCGACCTGTCGGAAGGTGGCAGAACTGTGCAGTGGACGAACATAAGCGAACGGAATGTGTACAAGAACCCCTGGTTCCAGGTCAATCTGGCGGATGTCGCACTCCCGGACGGCACCCGGCTCGACCACTATGTGATCCGGCAGCGGGCCGTCGCGGCGGCGACCGTCGTCAACGAGGCGAACGAGGTGCTGCTGCTCTGGCGCCACCGGTTCATCACGGACAGCTGGGGCTGGGAGCTGGCCGCGGGGGTGGTCGAGGACGGCGAGACGGCCGAGGCGGCGGCGGCCCGCGAGATGGAGGAGGAGACGGGGTGGCGGCCGGGTCCGCTGCGCCATCTGCTCAGCGTCGAACCGTCCAACGGCCTCTCCGACGCCCGGCACCATCTGTACTGGTCGGAGCGGGGAACCCGGACGGGCGGCCCGCAGGACGCGTTCGAGTCCTCGCGCCGTGAGTGGGTGCCCCTGAAGCTGGTGCCTGACATGATCGCGCGCGGCGATGTCCCGGCGTCCAACATGGCGGCGGGGCTGCTGATGCTGCACCATCTGCGGCTCGGCTGACCGGACTTGACGACGGGCGGGGGTGTGCCCGGCGGCGGGGTGTGCGGGGCGGCGCGTACCGCCCCGCACACTGCGACGGGTCCGTCCGGCGTACGTACAGCTCAGTCGTACGGGTAGAAGCCCGAGCCGGTCTTACGGCCGAGCCGTCCCGCGTCGACCATGCGCTGCAGCAGCGGGGGAGCGGCGTACAGCGGCTCCTTGAACTCGGCGTACATGGAGTCCGCGACGGACGCGACGGTGTCGAGACCGATCAGGTCGGCGAGCTTCAGCGGGCCCATCGGGTGGGCGCAGCCCATCTCCATGCCGTTGTCGATGTCCTCGCGGCTCGCGATGCCGGACTCGAACATCCGGATCGCGGAGAGCAGGTACGGGATGAGCAGGGCGTTGACCACGAAGCCCGAGCGGTCCTGAGCACGGATCGCGTGCTTGCCGAGTATGCCCTGCACCAGCGACTCGGAGCGCTTGACCGTCTCCTCGGACGTGGTCAGCGCCGGGATCAGCTCGACGAGCTGCTGCACGGGTGCGGGGTTGAAGAAGTGGATGCCCATGACCTGGTCGGGCCGGGACGTCGCGACGGCGAGCTTCACCAGCGGGATCGACGAGGTGTTGGACGCGAGGATCGCGTCCGGCCGGGTCACCACCTGGTCGAGCACCTGGAAGATCTCCGTCTTCACCTGCTCGTTCTCCACGACGGCCTCGATGACGAGGTCGCGGTCGGCGAACTCCCCGAGGTCGGTCGTGAAACTCAGGCGGCCGAGCGTCGCGTCGCGCTCCTCCTCGGTGATCTTGCCGCGCTCGGCGGCCTTCGAGAGGGAGTTGTGGAGCCGGGTGCGGCCGATTTCCAGAGCCTCGCCAGTGGTCTCGGCGACCATCACCTCAAGGCCGCTGCGGGCGCAGACCTCTGCGATCCCCGCGCCCATCTGGCCACAGCCCACCACTCCGACGCGTTCGATGTCGGTCACATCCAGCCTTTCGCAGATCGTCGCGGGCGAGTACCCCGTATGGTTCCGGCGCCCGCCCGGCCCTCAGACGTTACCCCCGACCTGCGGGTGTCGGGGGTGCCGGGTTAACCACCGCTCACTTCGCAAATAACGACTTTTCGTCCTATCTCGTCCTGGAACGCTGAGTGACCGCGATGCAGACGAGGACCGCGACGGCGGCGACGGGAGCGGCCACCGGGAGGTGCTCGCCGAGCAGCAGGACCGACCAGACCAGGGTCAGCAGCGGCTGTGCGAGCTGGAGCTGGCTGGCCCTCGCGACGCCGATCTCCGCCATGCCGCGGTACCAGACCACCAGCCCCAGGAACTGGGAACCCGCCGCCACCCAGAGCACCCCGGCGATGCTGTGGCCGGTGAGGTGTACGGGTTCGAGCGCCAGTGCCACGGCGGTGGCGGGCACGGCGAGCGGCAGGCAGAGGACCAGTGCCCAGCCGATCACTCGCCAGCCGGGCATCTCGCGGGCCAGCCGCCCGCCCTCGGTGTATCCGGCGGCGCAGATCAGCAGAGCGCCGAAGAGATACATGTCACCAGTGGATACGGCGCCGCCGGACTGCTGCACGGTGAACACGATCACCACGGCCGCCCCGGCCAGGGCCGCGGCCCAGAAGGCGCGGGACGGCCGCGAACCGGTCCGCAGGGCCGAGAAGGCGGCCGTGGTGAGCGGCAGCAGCCCCACCACCACGGCGGCGTGCGAGGTCGTGGAGGTCTGCAGGGCGAGCGTGGTCAGCAGCGGGAAGCCCAGGACCACCCCGGCGGCCACCACGGTCAGACCGGCCCAGTGGCGCCGGTCGGGGACGGGGACGCGCAGGGCGAGCAGGGCGCCGCCCGCCAGCAGGGCTGCGAGCACGCAGCGTACGGAGACGAGCGACCAGGGCCCGAAGCCCTCAAGGCCCCAGGCGGTCGCGGGGAACGTGAGTGAGAAGGCGACGACCCCGAGTCCGGCGAGCAGGGTGCCGTTGCGGCTCGCGTGGCCGGTCCTGCCCGCGGTGCCGTCACCTCTGCTGCCGGCGACTGCTATCGATGAATCGGCGGTAGCGCTATTCTTTACTGTCATGTACGAGCGTAGCAGCGTGGCCGAACTGGTGAAATCCCTGAAAGCGGAGCTCGATCGCTATCCGGTTGATGGAAAGCTGCCGTCGAGCCGGGCCATGGTCGAGTCCTACCGGGTCAGCCCGGTGACCGTGTCCAGGGCGCTCGCCCAGCTCGCGGCCGAGGGGCTCGTCGTGACCCGTCCGGGCGCCGGGGTGTTCCGGGCGCGGCCCCGTGAGGACACCCCGGCACCCGGCGACACCTCCTGGCAGGAGATCGCGCTCAGCGCCGACGGCGCCACCGACGCCGCTCCGCGCGCGGTGGACGCGTCCGGGGTGCTGGTCACGCTCGCCGCGCCGCCGCCGGGCGTCATCGAGTTCAACGGCGGCTATCTGCACGCCTCGCTCCAGCCGGAACAGGCCATGGCCGCCGCCCTCGCCAGGGCGGGCCGCAGGCCCGGCGCGTGGGGGCGGCCCCCCGTCGACGGGATTCCCGAGCTGCGCGAGTGGTTCGCGCGAGGGATCGGCGGACCGGTCACGGCGGCGGACGTCCTGGTCACCGCGGGCGGTCAGAGCGCCCTGAGCACCGCCCTGCGCGCGCTCGCCCCGCCCGGCGCATCCGTACTCGTCGAATCTCCGACCTATCCGGGGATGCTGGCGGTGGCCCGCGCGGCGGGGCTGCGGCCGGTGCCGGTGCCGGTGGATCCCGACGGCGTACGCCCCGGGCTGCTCGCCGACGCGTTCCGCGCCACCGGGTCCCGGGTCTTCGTCTGCCAGCCGCTCTTCCAGAACCCGACCGGTGCGGTCCTCAGTGACGCCCGCCGCCCGGAGGTGCTGCGCATCGCCAGGGAGGCGGGGGCGTTCGTCATCGAGGACGACTTCGTACGCAGGCTCGTCCACGCGGACGCGGGACCCCTGCCGATACCGCTGGCCACCGACGACCACGACGGTGTGGTCGTCCATGTCTGCTCGCTCACCAAGGCGACCTCGCCCAGCCTGCGGGTGGGGGTGCTGGCCGCTCGCGGCCCGGTGTTCGAACGGCTGCGCTCGATCCAGGTCGTCGACAGCTTCTTCGTCCCGCGGCCGATACAGGAGGCCACCGTCGAGCTGGTCGGATCGCCCGCGTGGAACCGCCATCTGCGGTCCGTCTCCGGGCAGTTGAAGGACCGCAGGAACACCCTCACCGCGGCGCTCCGCAGCAGTCTTCCCGAACTGGACCTCCCGTACATCCCCAGCGGCGGCTACCACCTCTGGCTGCGGCTGCCCGACGGCACGGACGAGGCGGCGGTGGTCTCGGCGGCTCTCCGTGCGGGCGTCGCCGTCGCGCCGGGCCGCCCGTACTTCTCCGCCGAACCGCCCGCTCCGCATCTGCGGCTGAGTTTCGCGGGGGTGGCGGGGCAGGGCGAGATCGCCGAAGGGGTACGGCGGTTGCGTACGGCGTGCGACGAGGCGCTGGGCTGAGATACCCGGGTGAGATGACCGGCGGAGGTGCTCGGCTGAGGCGGCACTGTGACGACAGGCCTGTGACGACAGGCCCTGCGCCGGTCTGCGCTCCTGTGCGCCGGTTCGCCGCCGCCTCTTGACCCGTCGGGGTTTCGGTCGCACGATCGCGGCCATGAGCGTTCGCGTCACGCTGGTCGCCGCCGCACGCAGTTCCTCCCGGCTCGCCGAGCGCTTCGACGACGACCGGCCTCTCGACCACGCCGGCTGGCACGAGGTGCAGCTCTCGGCGAGTTTCCTCGTCCCGCTGGCAGCGGCCGAGCTGCGCTACTGCTCGCCCACCGCCCGCAGCCGTGCCACCGGCGACGCCCTCGGCTTCGCGCCGCTGCTCCAACCCGCCCTGAGCGACTGCGACATGGGCCGGTGGCGCGGCCTCACCCTGGCGGAGGTGACGGCACGCGAACCCGCGGCCGTCGACGTCTGGCTCTCCGACCCGCGCTCGGCCCCGCACGGCGGCGAGTCGCTGATGGGCTTCATCTCGCGGATCGGGAACTGGCTGGAGACCCGCCCCCCGTGCGACGGCTCCATCGTCGCGGTCGCCGAACCGTCCGTCGTCCGGGCCGCCCTGGTCTACGCACTCAAGGCGCCGCCGTCGACGTACTGGAACGTCGACGTGCCTCCGCTCTCCACGGCGACCCTGACCGGTCTGCCGGGACGCTGGAGCCTGCGCCTGGAGACAGCTGCCCGCTGACCTGGAGCCGGGCTCGACGACCGGTGAGAAACTGTCCCGTCAGGGCGGCGGCGGTGTCCAGTCGGCGTGCCGCAGGATCATCCGTACCGCTGCGCCGGACGGGGCGATCCTGAGCGCCGCGTTGCGCAGGGACACGGCGAACGGATGCGTGAGCTGCTGCCCCATCCGGCCTGCCTGCCGGGCGGCCCGGGCCACCGACTGGCTGCGGGGGCGGCGTTCGGCGTCGTACCAGCTGAGCGCGGACTCCACCGTCGTCGCACGCGCGAGCGCGGCGGCGAGGGTGACGGCATCCTCCAGCGCCTGGCAGGCGCCCTGGCCGAGATGAGGGGTCATGGCGTGTGCGGCATCGCCCAGCAGGGCGACGCGGCCCACGGCGTACGAGGGCAGCGGGGCGGCGAGTTCACCGACGTCGTGGTGCAGGACGGCGTCCGGCCGGGTCGCGTCCAGCAGGGCGGGGATGGGGTCGTGCCAGCCGCCGAACCGGCGCCGCACCTCGGCGAGCGGGTCCGTATGACGCACCCCGGCCGGGGAGTTGACCACCGCGTGCCACTCGGCCCGGCCGTCGGCGAACGCGATGTGGCCGAACTCGGCGCCGCGCCCCCAGGTGAGTTCGAAGTCGGACCGCAGATCGACCGGGTGCTCCGTGATGGCGCGGAGCACGGCCGAACCGGAGTGGACGGGGCCCGGGTGCCCGGGGAACAGCTCGGCGCGCACCCGGCCGCCGAGACCGTCGGCCGCCACGACCAGATCCGCTTCGAGCACGGTGTCTCCGTGGCCCACCAGGACCCGGGCGGGACCGGAGCGGTCGAGTGCGGTCACTTCGGCGCCCACGACCAGGGACCCGGGAGGCAGGGCCGCCCGCAGCAGCCGGTGCAGTGCGGCGCGGGGGATGCCCACGATCGGGGTGCCCAGCGCGCGCTCCAGGGCGGCGCCGTCCATCCGTGCGAGCCAGGCGCCGTCCGGCCGCCGGGTGCCACCGGTGTACTGCGGCCGGGCCGCGTCGCGCACCGCGTCGCCCACCCCCAGGGCGTCCAGGGCGCGGAGACCGTTGGCCGCGAGGGAGATTCCGGCGCCCGCATCGTCCAGGACCGGCGCTCGCTCGACGACCGTCACCTCCCAGCCGGTACGCCGCAGGCCGATCGCCGCGGCCAGCCCGCCGATCCCCCCGCCGATCACCACCGCGCTGTTCCCCATGCCGGCCCCTCCCTCGGTCTCCGCCACCCGGCCGCCCCGCGGCCCGTCATGGCCTGCGTCTCCGCCTTCTGCCGCCCGTCCGCCGTCTTCTACAGCTGTAGAAGACGGCAGACGGGGGGAGCGTACTACGGTCCTTCTACGGGTGTAGAAAAGGGGGATGACTGGAGATCGACGCACGGTCCTCGCCGACGCGGCCATCGGGGTACTCGCCGACGAAGGAATGCGCGGTCTGACCCACCGCGCGGTGGAGCGGGCCGCCGGTCTGCCGGCCGGCACCACATCTGCGTACTTCCGCAGCCGGAAAGCGCTGCTCACCGCACTGGTCAGCAGGCTTGTCGAGCTGGACCAGGCGGAGCTTCAGGCGGTGGGGGAGGCGGCGCCGGTGCCACGGGACGCCGGTGAACTGGTGGAAGCCATCGCGGTGTTCGCCGAAGGGCGTCTCGGCGGTGAGGGCCGCCGGCGGTCGCTCGCCCGGTTCGCCTGCGCCGTCGAGGGCGTACGCCACCCGGAGCTGCGGGAGATTCTGGTACCGCATGAGAACGCGGCACGTGACGCCGTACGGGCATTCCTCACCGCGCAGGGCGTCGCCGATGCCGAAGGGCGCACCCTGACCCTGCTGGCCTGTGTGGACGGGCTGGTCTTCGACCGGCTGGTGGGCGGCGGGAGCGTGCCGCGCGAGGAGATCCAGGGGCTGGTCGCCGCGGCGCTGCGCCCGGGCTGTGCGTCCGGACCGGGCCGGGGGTGAACCGGCCGGTCCGGTGCCGTCGCCTCAGCCGGCCGGCGCGGTCTGCCGGTCGAGCTGTTCGAGGATCAGGGGCCAGGCGTCGGCGGTGCGCTCGCAGGACTCCTCGTCGGCGAAGCCCGCATGGGTGAGCGTCAGCAG
Organism: Streptomyces sp. NBC_00466; assembly: GCF_041433995.1. Lineage (NCBI taxonomy): Bacteria > Bacillati > Actinomycetota > Actinomycetes > Kitasatosporales > Streptomycetaceae > Streptomyces > Streptomyces sp. NBC_00466. The sequence continues at coordinate 6,036,429 of NZ_CP107896.1, forward strand.
GGTGCCGTCCCCCTCCGGCGTGAGCTCGACGGTGACGACGGTCTCGGCCCCCTCGGTGCCGCCCGCACCCGTGACCCAGGTGAGTTCGACGAGCCGGTCCCGCTCCAGCCGCAGGAACCGGCCGTAGTGCGGGTGCCGGACGACCGGGCCGCCCGGTTCGGGCGCGTACTCCGTCTCGAAGAAGAACGGCGCGCTCTCCTCGGGCGTCATCCGTACCGAGCCGGGGGCCGCGAACCACTGGTCGAACCGCTCGGTCCAGGCCAGATAGAGGACCCCGGGGGCGGCGGCCATGGGGTGCCCGGTCGTCAGCCGGAAGGGCCTGGACGTCAGATCCGGACTGCGGAAGGGTTCCTTGGACATGCCGAATGCCTCTTTCCACGGCTGGATTCCACGGCTGGTTCTACGGCTGGACAACAGGGCGGTCGTCCCCATCGGATCACATGCGCGCGCCCGGCGCCCCGCGCGGGCCGGTCACGGGCCGGCCGCAACCGGTCAGGAATCGAGAAGCACGGGTCGGCGGGCCGCATTAGCGTGATTTCCATGGACGTCGGCATCCGCGCACTGGCTGGATGCGACCCACCACACGAGGAGTGACCATGAGCGGCTCAGCGACCCAGGGAATCAAGACCGTGCTGCACCCCGTCTCCGACCTGGCGGCGGCCAAGTCGGTCTACACCGCCCTCCTCGGCGTGCCGCCGGTGGCGGACGAGTCGTACTACGTCGGTTTCGAGACCGGCGGCCAGCACATCGGGCTGGTGCCGGGCGGCGCGGAGCAGGGCATGACCGGGCCGGTGACCTACTGGCAGGTGCCCGACATCGAGGCAAAGCTGGCCGAGGTGACCGCCGCCGGTGCCGTGGCGAAGGAGCCCGCGCACGACGTCGGCGGGGGCCGCCTGGTGGCCACGGTCACCGACCCCGACGGTAATGTCCTGGGGCTGCTTCAGGACAAGTGAGCGCCGGCCCCCTTTCGCTTCCGCGCCGCGGGAGGGCCGGACCGCCCTACCGGAGCGGGTCCGGCCGGGCCGGTGACACCGGCGGAGACCGCGAGGGCGGCGCCGCCCGACAGATGGAGAACCGATAAGCATGGCCAGGAAGACGGGCGCACAGCCGCCTGCGCACGTTGCCGACAGCCACGGCCTGATCCGCGTGCACGGCGTGCGGGTGAACAACCTCAAGGACGTCAGCGTCGAGATCCCGAAGCGCCGGCTGACGGTGTTCACCGGGGTCTCCGGCTCGGGCAAGAGCTCCCTGGTCTTCGGCACGATCGCCGCGGAGTCCCAGCGGCTGATCAACGAGACCTACAGCGCCTTCGTACAGGGCTTCATGCCGACGCTGGGGCGGCCCGAGGTGGACGTACTCGAAGGGCTGACGACCGCGATCATCGTCGACCAGCAGCGGATCGGTGCCGACCCGCGCTCCACGGTCGGCACCGCGACCGACGTCAACGCGATGCTGCGCATCCTCTTCAGCCGGCTCGGGAAGCCGCACATCGGCTCGCCCCAGGCCTACTCCTTCAACGTCGCCTCGGTCAGCGGAGCGGGCGCGGTCACGATGGAGCGCGGCGGGGAGACCGTGAAGGAGCGGCGCAGCTTCAGCATCACCGGCGGTATGTGCCCGCGCTGCGAGGGCCGGGGCTCGGTCACCGACATCGACCTCACCCAGCTCTTCGACGACTCCAAGTCGCTCGCCGAGGGCGCGATCACCGTCCCCGGCTACAAGGCGGGCGGCTGGAACTACCGGCTCTACAGCGGGTCCGGCTTCTACGACCCGGACAAGCCGATCCGCAAGTACACCAAGAAGGAGCTGCACGACTTCCTCCGCCGCGAGCCGACCAGGATGAAGATCGAGGGCATCAACATGACCTACGAGGGGCTGATCCCCCGGGTCCAGAAGTCGATGCTCTCCAAGGACCGGGAGGCGATGCAGCCGCACATCCGGGCGTTCGTGGACCGGGCGGTCACCTTCACCGTCTGTCCCGAGTGCGACGGCACCCGGCTCGCCGAGGCGGCCCGGTCGTCGCGGATCGGGAAGACCAGCATCGCCGACGCGTGCGCGATGCAGATCAGCGACCTGGCCGAGTGGGTCCGCGGCGTCGATGACCCCTCGGTCGCGCCGCTGCTCGTGAAACTGCGGCAGACCCTCGACTCGTTCGTGGAGATCGGCCTCGGCTATCTCTCGCTCGACCGGCCGTCGGGCTCGCTGTCGGGCGGCGAGGCGCAGCGCGTCAAGCTGATCCGCCACCTCGGCTCCTCGCTCACCGACGTCACGTACGTCTTCGACGAGCCCACCATCGGTCTGCACCCCCACGACATCCAGCGGATGAACGACCTGCTGCTGCGGCTGCGGGACAACGGCAACACGGTGCTCGTCGTGGAGCACAAGCCGGAGACGATCGCGATCGCCGACCATGTGGTCGACCTCGGCCCCGGCGCCGGTACGGAGGGCGGCACCGTCTGCTTCGAGGGCACCGTCGAGGGGCTGCGGGCCGGCTCCACCCTCACCGGCCGCCATTTCGACGACCGGTCCACCCTCAAGGAGAAGGTGCGTACGCCCACCGGCACGCTGGAGATCCGCGGCGCGACGGCGCACAACCTGCGCGAAGTCGACGTCGACATCCCGCTCGGGGTGCTGGCCGTCGTCACCGGCGTCGCGGGCTCCGGGAAGAGCTCGCTCGTACACGGGTCGATCCACGCCGATGAGGGTGTGGTGTCGATCGGCCAGGAACCGATCCGCGGCTCACGGCGGAGCAACCCGGCGACGTACACAGGACTGCTCGAACCGATCCGCAAGGCGTTCGCGAAGGCCAACGGCGTGAAGCCGGCGCTGTTCAGCGCCAACTCCGAGGGCGCCTGCCCCAACTGCAACGGCGCGGGCGTCATCTACACCGACCTGGCGATGATGGCCGGCGTCGCCACCGTCTGCGAGGAGTGCGAGGGGAAGCGGTACCAGGCGTCGGTGCTCGACCACCACCTCGGCGGACGCGACATCAGCGAGGTGCTCGCGATGTCGGTGGCCCAGGCCGAGGAGTTCTTCGGCGCGGGCGATGCGCGCACACCGGCCGCGCACGCCGTCCTCACCAGGCTCGCCGATGTCGGGCTCGGCTACCTCAGCCTCGGACAGCCGCTCACCACGCTGTCCGGCGGCGAGCGGCAGCGGCTCAAGCTGGCCACGCACATGGCCGAGAAGGGCGGCGTCTACGTACTGGACGAGCCGACCGCCGGGCTCCACCTCGCGGATGTCGAGCAGCTGCTCGGCCTGCTCGACCGGCTCGTGGACTCGGGCAAGTCGGTGATCGTCGTCGAGCACCACCAGGCGGTGATGGCGCACGCCGACTGGATCATCGACCTCGGTCCCGGCGCGGGCCACGACGGCGGCCGGATCGTCTTCGAGGGCACCCCCGCCGATCTGGTCGCCGCCCGCTCCACCCTCACCGGTGAGCACCTCGCGGCGTACGTGGACGCCTGACGGCACGGGGCGACGCCCTTCGCGTACCTGCCCCGTGTCCTCCCGGCCGGGGAGCCGCCCTCAGTCGCTCTCCGCGCGGCTCACGGCTTCGCGTGGAGATGGATCCACTTGAGCTGCTGGGAGATCTCTCCGGCCCCCGCGAAGCTCTCCCGGTCGGAGCCGAAGAAGACGCCGATGAGGGTTTCGGTGCCGCGGGGCCCGGTGGTCATCACCGGGCCTCCGGAGTCGCCGCCGGCCGGAATTCCGGACACCTTCTCCGCGCAGAAGTCCGTTCCGCCCGGCACGGCGTAGCCGTCGCACCGCGGGTCGTCCGACCGCAGGACACGCAGTTCCGACTGCTTGAGCACAGGGGACTGGCAGGTGTTCTCGTCCCCCGAGCAGGTGGCGCCCCACCCGTACTGGCGCACGAGTTGGCCCGGGCGGGCCCCGGCCGTGGCGAGACGCGCCACCCGGACCTTCATCGGCGAGACCTTGATCAGCATCATGTCGGCCTTCGGGTTGCCCACCCGGCTGCCCCGTACGGGTCGCACCGTGGTGCCCTTGCGCTCGTCGAGGCTGCCGACCCGGAACGAGATCCGCGAGTCGGCGACCGGCTGCGCCTGCTCGAAGAAGCAGTGCGAGGCGGTGATGATCCACTGTGAGGTGATCGCGGTGCCGGTGCACTCCGGCTTGCCGTCGATCACCATGCGCACCGCCCATGGGCCGTAGGTGCTCACCGACCCGCCGATGACGGCGGAGGCCGGCCCGGCCGGCATCAGGACGCCCGCCAGCAGCAGCGAGACGGTCAGCAGGAGAAAACGAACACGGTGCAGCATGCGAGGGGACTCCTCTGCTCGCGCAAGGCAGCTGCCCCAGCGGCGCGTGCCCTGCTCCATCCATCTCCGAATGGGATGACGCTGACCCGCCTGAAGTTCCGTACGGCAGGCGACGGCCGAGCTGTCCGGTGGCACCGGCCCCGGCCGGGCCACTGGACAGCCCCGCCGGGAGGTCTCCTGCGAGGTCACTCCTTGACGCTGGGAGGCGTGGTCAGGAACGGGCGCACCTCCAGCCACTCGTGGATCGGTTCCCCGCCCCTGCCGGGGGCCGCCGACAGCTCGCCGGCCAGCTCGACGGCGCGCTCGAAGCTGTCGACGTCGACCACCATCCAGCCGGCGATGAGGTCCTTCGTCCCGGCGAACGGCCCGTCGGTGACCGGCGGCCGGCCCTCCCCGTCGTACCGGACCCAGGCTCCCTCGGGCGCGAGCGCCTGAGCGTCCACGAACTCGCCAGTCCCTTCGAGCCGGGCCGCGAGGTCCTGCATGTACTGCACGTGGGCCGCGATCTCCGCCGGGGCCCACTTGTCCATGGGTACGTCGTTGACCGGAGCCGGAGCGCCACGGTAGTGCTTGAGCAGCAAGTACTTGGGCATGGTGAATCTCCTCGGTGCTGGTGCGGGCGCCCATTCTGGCCGCCTTCACCGCTTGCCGATGAGGTGGTCCCGATGACGGTCACAAGACAGGACACGGATGGCGTACCGGCGCTCCAGCGGATGCTTCAAGGGCAGGAGGGCAGCCATTCGTCCGTGCGGCTGCGGGCCGCTCTCGCGAACCCCGGCGCCGTGGTCCGGGGGGTGGCGGACCTGGCGCCCGGTCGCGTCGGGCGCCCGCAATCTCTCTGCGCGGGCGACCCCTCCCTTCCCTTTGCATAAAAGTGCAGCCTTGCGTATAGTCATGCCATCGACGAGGAGGTTTCGGTGGCGGTACGTGCAGCGGTGGCAGGGGCAAGTGGATACGCCGGCGGGGAGCTCCTCCGTCTGCTGCTGGGCCACCCGGATGTCGAGATCGGTGCACTCACCGGCAACACCAACGCGGGCCAGGCGCTCGGCGCCCTGCAGCCGCATCTGCGGCCACTGGCCGGGCGGGTGCTCCAGCCGACCACCGCGGACGTTCTCGCCGGTCACGACGTTGTCTTTCTCGCGCTGCCGCACGGGCAGTCCGCCGCCGTCGCCGACCAGCTCGGTGACGATGTCCTCGTCGTCGACATGGGCGCCGACTTCCGGCTGAAGGACGCCGGGGACTGGGAGCGGTTCTACGGCTCCCCGCACGCGGGGACCTGGCCGTACGGTCTGCCCGAGCTGCCCGGCGGACGGACCGGCCTCGCCGGGGCGAAGCGGATCGCCGTTCCCGGTTGCTACCCGACTGCGGTGTCCCTCGCGCTCTTCCCGGCGTACGCGGCCGGTCTCGCCGAGCCCGAAGCGGTGATCGTCGCCGCCTCCGGCACGTCCGGCGCGGGCAAGGCGGCCAAGCCGCACCTGCTCGGCTCCGAGGTGATGGGCTCGATGTCGCCGTACGGGGTCGGCGGGGGCCACCGGCACACCCCCGAGATGATCCAGAACCTCAGCGCGGCGGCCGGCGAGCCGGTCACCGTCTCGTTCACGCCGACCCTCGCGCCCATGCCGCGCGGCATCCTCGCCACCTGCACCGCGAAGGCGAAGCCCGGTGTGAGCGCCGGGACGCTGCGTGCGGCGTACGAGAAGGCCCTCGCGGACGAGCCGTTCACCGAGCTGCTGCCCGAGGGGCTGTGGCCGTCGACCGGAGCCGTTCACGGCTCCAACGCGGTGCAGATCCAGGTCGCGTACGACGACGCCGCCGACCGGATCGTCGTCATCAGCGCGATCGACAACCTCACCAAGGGCACCGCGGGCGGCGCCCTGCAGAGCATGAACATCGCACTCGGACTCCCCGAGGACCGAGGGCTTTCCACGATCGGACTGGCGCCGTGAGCGGCGCCCACACGGCCGCCGGCCGGGCAACCGCCGGACGGCGCCATCGGACCGGGACCGCGCCGCAGCGCAGCGCGGCCGGCAGTGACACGAGCCGCCACACCGGCGGGGCGAACGAGGAGATGCAGTGAGCGTCACGGCAGCGAAGGGATTCACGGCGGCGGGCATCGCCGCCGGAATCAAGGAGAGCGGCGGACCGGACCTGGCCCTCGTGGTCAACGCCGGCCCCCGACTGGCCGCCGCGGGAGTCTTCACCTCGAACCGCGTCAAGGCCGCACCGGTCCTCTGGTCCGAGCAGGTACTCAAGGGCGGGACCGTCGGGGCCGTGGTCCTCAACTCCGGTGGCGCCAACGCCTGCACCGGACCCAAGGGCTTCCAGGACACCCACGCCACCGCCGAGAAGGCCGCCGATGTCCTCGGCGGGAACGCGGGCGAGGTCGCGGTCGCGTCGACCGGGCTCATCGGTCTGCTCCTGCCCATGGACAAGCTGCTGCCCGGCATCGAGCGGGCCGCCGCCGCACTCTCCCCGCACGGCGGCGAGAAGGCCGCCATCGCCATCAAGACCACCGACACCGTCCACAAGACCGCCGTCGCGGGCGGGGACGGCTGGACCGTCGGCGGGATGGCCAAGGGCGCGGGCATGCTCGCCCCCGGCCTCGCCACCATGCTCGTCGTGCTCACCACCGACGCCGACCTGGAGAGCCCGGTCCTGGACCGGGCGCTGCGCGCCGCCACCCGCACGACCTTCGACCGGGTCGACTCCGACGGCTGCATGTCCACCAACGACACCGTGCTGCTGCTCGCCTCGGGCGCATCCGAAGTGGTGCCCGGTGAAGCGGAGTTCGCCGAGGCCGTCCGTACGGTCTGCGCCGACCTCGCCCGCCAGCTGATCGGCGACGCGGAGGGCGCCAGCAAGGACATCCGGATCGAGGTGGTCAACGCCGCGACCGAGGACGACGCCGTCGAGGTGGGCCGCTCCATCGCCCGTAACAACCTGCTGAAGTGTGCCATCCATGGCGAGGACCCCAACTGGGGCCGGGTGCTCTCCGCCATCGGCACCACGTCCGCCGCCTTCGAGCCCGACGAGCTCAACGTCGCCATCAACGGCGTCTGGGTCTGCAAGAAGGGCTCCGTCGGCGAGGACCGCGACCTGGTCGACATGCGGTACCGCGAGGTCACGATCACCGCGGACCTGGCGGCGGGCAGCGAGTCGGCCGTGATCTGGGCCAACGACCTCACCGCCGACTACGTCCACGAGAACAGCGCGTACAGCTCATGAGCACCCGCAAGCACACCGCGCTCCCCAAGGCGCAGACCCTCATCGAGGCGCTGCCCTGGCTGACGCGGCACCACGGAAAGACCGTCGTCATCAAGTTCGGCGGCAACGCCATGATCGACGAGGAGCTGAAGGCCGCCTTCGCCCAGGACGTCGTCTTCCTGCGGCACGCCGGGCTCAGGCCGGTCGTCGTGCACGGCGGCGGCCCGCAGATCAGCGCACAGCTCGACCGGCACGGCCTGGTCAGCGAGTTCAAGGCAGGGCTGCGGGTGACGACGCCCGAGGCGATGGACGTCGTACGGATGGTCCTCGCGGGCCAGGTGCAGCGCGAACTCGTCGGGCTGCTCAACCAGCACGGCCCGTTCGCGGTCGGCATGACCGGCGAGGACGCGAACACGATCACCGCCGTCCAGCACTTCCCGCAGATCGACGGCGAGGCCGTCGATATCGGCCGGGTCGGCGAGATCACCGGGATCGACATCGGCGCGATCGAGGCGCTGCTCGACGACGGCCGTATCCCCGTCGTCTCCTCCATCGCCCGCAGCGCCGATGACAACCACGTCTTCAACGTCAACGCCGACACCGCGGCCGCCGCCCTGGCCGCCGCGCTCAATGCCGAGACGCTGATGGTCCTCACCGACGTCGAGGGCCTCTACGAGGACTGGCCGAACAGCGACGACGTCATCAGCAGGCTCACGGCGAAGCAACTGGAGAAGCTCCTCCCCGAGCTGGCCAGCGGCATGGTCCCGAAGATGCAGGGCTGCCTCTTCGCCGTACGCAACGGCGTCACCACCGCCCGCGTCATCGACGGGCGGGTCCAGCACGCGATCCTGCTGGAGATCTTCACCGATGAGGGAATCGGCACGATGGTCGTGCCGGACACCGAGACGGAAACCACCGGCGCCACCGAGGGGGAGTCATGAGCAACCAGGAACTCGCACAGCGCTGGCAGGGCGCTCTGATGGACAACTACGGCACGCCGAAGCTCTCCCTGGTACGCGGCGAGGGCGCCACCGTGTGGGACGCCGACGGCACCGCGTACACCGACTTCGTCGGCGGCATCGCGGTCAACGCGCTCGGCCACGCCCACCCCGCGGTCGTCGAGGCCGTCTCGCGGCAGATCGCGTCGCTCGGCCATGTGTCCAACCTCTACATCGCCGAACCGCCCGTCGCGCTCGCCGAACGGCTGCTCCAGGTCTTCGGCCGCGCGGGCCGCGTGTACTTCGCCAACTCGGGTGCCGAGGCCAACGAGGCGGCTTTCAAGATCGGCCGGCTCACCGGGCGTACGCACATGGTCGCCACCCAGGGCGCCTTCCACGGCCGGACCATGGGCGCGCTCTCGCTCACCGGGCAGCCCGCCAAGCAGAACGGCTTCGAGCCGCTGCCGGGTGTGGTCACCCATGTCCCGTACGGCGACGCGGAAGCACTGCGCGCGGTCGTCACGGAGAACACCGCCTTCGTCATCATCGAACCGGTCCAGGGCGAGAACGGCGCCGTCGTACCGCCCGCCCACTACCTCAGGGCCGCCCGGGAGATCACCCGCGCCACCGGCACGCTGCTGGTACTCGACGAGGTGCAGACGGGGATCGGGCGCACCGGCCACTGGTTCGAGTACCAGGCGCACGAAGGGGTCGACCCCGATGTCGTCACGCTCGCCAAGGGGCTCGGCGGCGGGCTCCCGCTGGGCGCGACCGTGGCGTTCGGGGCGGCTGCCGAGCTGCTGCAGCCCGGTCAGCACGGCTCGACCTTCGGCGGCAACCCGGTGGCGTGCGCCGCCGGACTCGCCGTGCTCGACACGATCGCGGCGGACGGAATCCTCGACCGGGTGAAGCGCACGGGCGAGAAGCTGCGCACCGGAATCGAGGCGCTGGCGCACCCGCTGGTCGGGCAGGTCCGCGGTGCCGGACTGCTGCTGGGTATCGTGCTCACCGAGTCCCGCGCACACCGGGTGCAGCAGGCGGCTCAGGACGCAGGCTTCCTGGTGAACGTGACCAGCCCCGATGTCGTACGGCTGATGCCGCCGCTGATCATCGGTGACCACGACGTGGACGCGTTCCTTCAGGCGCTGCCCGGCGTTCTCGACCAGGCCAACGGGGAAGAGTGATCCGCAGAGTGAGGCGACGATGACCGAGGCGCAGCAGACCGAGCACGAGGCGCAGGACACCGAGCACGGCGGGCCGTCGGTCCCGCAGACCCGGACCGCGCGCCACCGCCGGATCGTGGACATCCTCAACCGGCAGCCGGTGCGCTCGCAGAGCCAGCTCGCCAGGCTCCTCGCCGACGACGGGCTGAGCGTCACCCAGGCGACGCTCTCCCGCGACCTCGACGAACTGGGCGCCGTGAAGATCCGCAACACCGGTGGTGAGCTGATCTACGCGGTGCCCAGCGAGGGCGGCTACCGCACACCCCATGCGCCGCTCGGCGAGTCCGCCAAGGAGGAGCGGATGCGCAGGCTCTCGTCCGAGCTGCTGATCTCGGCGGAGGCCTCGGCCAATCTGGTGGTGCTGCGCACACCGCCGGGTGCCGCCCAGTTCCTCGCCTCGGCCATCGACCAGGCCGAACTGCACGACATCCTGGGCACGATCGCCGGGGACGACACGCTGATGCTGATCAGCCGGGACCCGGCGGGCGGCCAGGCGCTCGCGGACCATCTCCTGCGGCTGGCACAGAACCCGCGCTGAGGCGCGCCGAGCACCTGCGGCCCGGGGCGCCGGCCCGGGCCCTGGCGTCAGTAGCGGGTCAGGGCGGTCGGCCCCGAACGGGTGCCGATCGCGATGTGCGGACGGCGCCCGGGCGCGGCCCAGGTGAGGATCCGGTCGACCGCGGACGCCGGTACGGACACGCAACCGTCGGTCGCACCACGGCCGTTGACATGCAGGAAGATCCCGGCGCCCCGGCCGTGCACCGGCCGCGCGTAGTTGAACCCGATGACGAGCGCACGGGCGTACTGCGTCGGATAGGTGCTCAGCCGCTCCGCGTCACCGGCCCGGCAGTCCGCCGGAAGCGGGTCCACCCAGCGGTTGTACGCACGGGACGCGTTGTCCTCGCACCACCACGAACTCCCGTTGACCGCCCGGTAGGGGTAACGGGTCCCGGCGGGGGCCGCCTTGATCCCGAAGGCGTACGGCAGGTCGTAGATGCCGGTGGGTGTGGTGGCCGTGCCCTGTCTGCGCGTCGCGCCGTCGGCCAGCCCCTTCGCGCCGAAGCGGGCCGCCGCGGAGCCTGCCTCGTGCCAGCTGCCGTCGCGCAGGTCCCACCAGGTCAGGGTGCCGGTGGTGGAGTGCAGGGTCGCGGCTTCCGCGGTGATCAGCTGGGAGCCGCCGCCGGTGTCGGCGACCTGTTCGGGCAGCGGACCGTCACCGGCGGGATCGGCCGCGAGGGAACCCGCGACGGCCAGCAGAACCGAACCTGCCACCAGGAATCTGCGCATGGTCCGGACCGTATGCGGCAGCCGGGCGCCCCGCCCGCGCTGCTGCTCCGTACGGTCCACAGTGACGGTCCAGTGGCAGTGACAGTGACGTTCCAGTGGCAGTGACGGGGCTGGCCCCGGCGCCTCCGGGCCCGGGCCGGGCTACTGGACGGTGCCGGCCTTCCGGGACCGGTACGACATCCAGGCCGCGACCAGGGCCCCGGAGACGTTGTGCCAGACCGAGAAGATCGCCGCGGGCAGCGCCGCCAGCGGGCTGAAGTGTGCGGTGGCCAGGGAAGCGGCCAGGCCCGAGTTCTGCATGCCCACCTCGAAGGCCATCGCCCGGCTCCCCGGCTTGCCGAGACCGGCCGCCTTGCCCGCCCCGTACCCGAGCAGCAGCCCGAGGCCGTTGTGGAGGACCACGGCCAGCAGCACCATCGCCGCAGCCGACTTGATCGCCGTCGCGCTGCCGCCCACCACGACCGCGACGATGACCGCCACGGTGACGGCGGAGAGCCAGGGCAGCGCACCCAGCACCCGGTCCACGTAACGGCCCGCCAGGAACCGCACCGTCAGCCCCGCGAGGACCGGCAGCAGCACCGTCTTGAGGATGTCGGTCATCATCGAGCCCGCGTCGACCGGCAGATAGGCGCCCGCGAGCAGCAGCGTGAGCGGCGGTGTGACCAGCGGAGCGAGGACCGTCGAGACGGTGGCCACCGAGACGGAGAGCGCGACGTCGCCGCGCGCCAGATAGGTGACCACGTTGGACGCCGTGCCGCTCGGCGCGCAGCCGACCAGGATGACTCCGGCCGCCAACTGCGGCGAGAGGCCGAGGACATGGGCGATCAGCCAGCCGAGTCCCGGCATGATCACATAGTGGGCGACCAGCCCGAGCGCCACGGCCCACGGCCGTTTCGCCACCCCCTGGAAGTCCACCTTGGTCATGGTCAGCCCCATGCAGAACATGACCACGCCCAGCAGATACGGGACGGAGACGCTCCACCCCGCGAAGGTGCCCGGTGACGCGAGGCCTATCGCGCCCGCCACCAGGACGAGTACGGGGAAGACCGTGACCGCGCGGCGGGCCGCACGGTCGGTGGCGCCGGATCCGGCCGTACCGGACTCGGTCGTACCGGATTCGGGCGCACCGGACTGGGTCGTGCCGGAGTCGGGCGTACCGGTGGGACCGGTGGGACCGGCGGATTCCTGGATCACTTGTTCGTTCTGCTGTTCGTTCTGCACCTGAGTGATGCAACGCTGCTCGCGCACTCCGCCGCAATCCCGTCTCGTTATGTGGTCTTTACATCGATGGTGCGGGCGGGGCGGCCAGCCGCTCGGCGAGCGGGTCGTCACCGAGGAAAGCGACCAGCTCCGCGAGGCCGGGCGCGGTCGCCGGGCCGCGCCGGGTCACCGCGAAGGCAGCCGACGCGTTGGCGCCGCGCGCTGCCGACAGCGGGTCGAGACCCCGGCCGAGCAGGGCGAGGAAGGCCCCGACATGGGCGTCGCCTGCCCCGTTGCTGTCGACCGCGTCCACCGGGAAGCCCGGAACGTGGACCGGCTGTGCACCGGGCGCCGCCAGCCAGCAGCCGTCCTTGTCGGCGCGCACCAGCACCCCCGCGCCGGGTGCGAGCCGCTCGCGCAGCGCGGCGGCGGCCGGGCGCGGATCCTCGTGCCCGGTCAGCAGCCGCCCCTCGCGGGCGTTGCAGCTGAGCCAGTCGGCCCGCGCCAGGACCGGGCTGAGGATCTCCCCGGGGATGTCGGCGGCCAGCGGCCCCGGGTCGAAGCAGACCGTGACCCCGGCGGGCAGCCCGGCGGTGAAGCGGGCGAGCAGCGGGCCGTTCACCGGCATCACCAGGCCGTACCCGGAGAGCTGAACCATGTCGCCGTCCCTGAGCCGCCCGGTCACGACGGCCAGTTCCGCCGCGGTCAGCCGTGCGTCGACCCCGAAGCTGGTCACGAACGTCCGCTCGCCGCCGGCGTCCACCAGCGCGACACAGAAGCCGGTGTCGCCGTCCTCGCGGACCGGCAGCACGGTGCGCACGCCCTCCGCGGCCAGCGCCTCCCGTACGAGATCGCCGTGCGGGCCCGTACCGTGCAGTCCCGCGTACACCGCGTCGGTACCCAGCCTGCGCGCCGCGACCAGGGTGTTGAACCCGCCGCCCGCCGTCCGGGACGCGTATGAGCCGATGACGTCGCCGCCCCGCTCGGGCAGTGCGGGGATCCCGATCACCAGATCGACGATGACATTTCCGGCGAGGACCAGACGGGGATTCATCGGACGGCCTCCTCAAGGGCGGGCTCGGGGGCGGCGGTCACCGGGGAGCGGCGGCCGGCCAGGAAGTAGACGGCGGCGCCGACCACCATGGAGACGGCCCAGCCCAGTCCGTTGGTGCCGAACCAGCTCCCGGCCAGCGGGCCGGCGAACCAGACGTCGTCCTTGCCGGTGGACGCCTCGGTGAAGAGCAGCCCGGCCACGATCGCGGCGGCCCAGGCGAGCACCGCGGGCAGCCGGAAGCCGCCGGTGTACCAGTAGCGGCTGGTACGGGTGGTGTCCATCAGGGCCTCGTCGTCGTACGTACGGCCGCGCAGCGTGTCCACCGCGATCACCCCGATCCACGCCGAGATCGGCACGGCCAGCAGGGTCAGGAAGGTGGAGAAGGGGCCGTAGAAGTCACCGGCGATCAGCATGAAGTAGATGCCGCCGAGGAACATCAGGACGACGTCGACGAGCACCGCCGCGGCCCGCGGCACCCTCAGCCCCAGCGTGATCATCGTGAGGCCGGCCGAGTAGGTGGAGAGGTGGTTGGACATCAGGAGTCCGCCGAACGCCGCGATCAGGTACGGGATCGCCATCCAGGACGGCAGCATCGCGTTGATGGCGGCGACCGGGTCCGACGCCGTGGCGAGCGTCGGATCGCCCGCGGTCAGCAGCGATCCCAGTGAGATCAGCAGGACCAGCGGGATACCGGCGCCGAAGGCGGACGCGCTGATCAGCCGGGAGCCCGGCACCGAGCGCGGGAGGTAACGGGCGTAGTCCGCACCCGCGTTGGCCCAGCCGATGCCGGTGCCCGCGGCGATGAAGCCGATCCCCGCGATGACACCGCTGGCGGGTCCGGCCGGAGTGTGCAGCACCTTGGACCAGTCGACGGTCGCCACCAGGAAACCCATCACGACCAGGTTCAGCACACCGAAGAGGACCGTGGCCCACTTGTTGATCCACATGATGGTGGCGTGACCGAGGCCGCTGATCAGCAGGGTGCAGGCGATGAAGACCAGCAGGCAGACCACGGTGAGCGCGGTGTTCCTGTGCACCCCGAAGGCGACCCCGAGCAGCGCCAGCAGGGCGTACGCGGCGGTGGTCGTCGTGATCGTCTCCCAGCCCACCCGGCTCAGCCAGGTGATCAGGGTCGGACCCGCGTTGCCGCGCTGCCCGAAGACCGCCCTGGACAGCGTGAGCGCGGGGGCTCCGCCCTTCTGGCCCGCGATACTCAACGCGCCGACCAGCGCGAACGAGCCGAACGACCCCACGACGGCGACCAGCGCCGCCTGCCAGATGTTCAGGCCGCGGAAGGCGACCAGCGTCGCACCGAGGGGGAGCCCCAGGAGCGAGATGTTGGCGGCGAACCAGGTCCAGAACATCTGGCCCGCGTGGCCATGGCGTTCACTGTCGGGGACCGGTTCGATGCCCCGGGTCTCCACGGTGCCGACGCGATCGTTCTTCGTTGAAACGGCCATGACGGGACCTCCTTGCAGGGTGCGTAGCGGGAAGGGGTGCGGTGCGTTGGGGGAGTGGGAAGTGGGGACTGGAGTGGGGCAAGGCCTCAGCGGAGCGCGAGCAGCCGCTCGGTCAGCGGCTCCAGTGCGAGCCCGTTGACGGCCCGGAGCGTGGTCACGGCGTCGGCGGGCAGCCCCGCCAGCCCGCTCACGGACCCGGCGACGGCGCCCGCGATGGCCCCGATCGTGTCGCTGTCACCGCCGAGATTGGCGGCGAGCAGGGTGCTGCGCCAGGGGTCGCCACCGGTCAGCGCGAGGACGGCGAAGGCCGCGGGGACGGACTCCTGGCTGGCCACGCTGGTGCCGATGAGCGCGACGATACGGTCGAGGGCCTCGGCCTCGTCCAGTCCGCGCACCAGCTCGCGGGCCCAGGAGATCCGGGCGGATATGTCCGCCCCGGCGATCCAGTTGCCCCGTGCGGCGCCCGCGCGGGCCGCGGTAACCGCCGCCGCGAAGGCGTCGTCGAGCGTACCCCCCGCGACACCGGTGCTCACCGCTGCCGCGACGGCCGCCGCGCCCGCGATACCCACGTTCGTGTCGTGCGTGACCTGGCAGGACTCCACGACCCGGTCGAGGAAGCGCGGCAGCGGCTCCAGGGCGGTCGCGATGCCGACGGGGGTGACGCGCATGGCGGAGCCGTTGGTGGTGCCGTATCTGCCGGCCTCCTTGATGTCGGCTCCGCCCGCCACCGCGTCGAGAGCCGCCTTGGTGGAGGGGCCCAGCAGGTCGAAGGAGCCCTTGGCCTTCATCTCCTTCTCCCAGGCGAGCAGCTCGGCGGCGAACCGGAGCGGGTCGATGTGCCCGCCCCCCTCCACGAGCAGCCGGCCCACGATGACCGCCTGGTCGGTGTCGTCGGTGACCGAGCCCGCGGGCATCCCGGCGCTGACCGGGTTGTCGTGCTGTGCGGGTTCGAAGCCGGTGATGCTGCCGTAGACCCGTACGACGTCCTCGCGGGACATCACCTGGGTGGGCATACCCAGAGCGTCCCCGAGCGCGAGGCCGTAGAGGGCGCCGAGGGCGCGGTCGAGCAGGTGCGGGTCGGTCATGCGTGGCCTCCTCGGCCGGTCGTGCGGACGTGCAGCTGGAACCTGGACGGGTCGAGCAGGCTGGTGACCTGCTCCACGACGGAGCCGTCCGCGGCCCGGAACACCTGGGACTGGTGGAGGAACGCCTCACCGGGCGGGCGGTGCAGCGTCGCGGCGTCGGTCCCGCTGATGCCGGAGACCGAGATCCGGGCCTCGCCGGAGTCGGCGATCCGGCCCGCGGCGACGAGCGCCTTGTGGAGCGAACCGTCCTCCAGGCCGCGTTCGGGCAGCCCGGCGAGTGTGCCGACCGCGGGCACGCGGCTGCGCTCCAGTGAGATGCCGTGCCCGTCGGGCAGCCGCCTCACCCGGTCCAGCGCGATGAACTCGGCCGTCGCCAGGCCGAGTTCGGCGGCGAGCGGCTGATCGGTGACCGTCTCGAACCGGAGCACCTCGGTGGTCAGCTCGGTGCCCCGGTCGGCGAGGGCCTGGGTCCAGCCGAGCCGGTTGTCCAGGGGTGTCCCGTCGAAGGTGACGAACGAGCCGATTCCGGCGTGGGTGGCGATCAGACCCTGCTCGCCGAGCTCGTTCAGGGCCTGCCGCACGGTGGTGCGGCTGACTCCGAAGCGCTCCCGGAGGGTGTGCTCGCCCGGCAGCTTGCTGCCGTCGGCGTGCACCCCCGCGCGGATCTCCTCGGCGAGGATGCGCGAGATGCGGTGATGTTTATGAACCTGTCCAGGCATGTCTAGAAGCTAAGCGGAGCATGCCCCTCCAGTCCATGGTTCGCGGCGAAAACTTTTCTGGACCTCCTTCGGGAACCCTCTTCACCTGCAGTTTTGACAAGGCATACGGAGAACCGCATAGTTATGCCTACCAGTGATCGCACCGTAAGGAGAAGCCCGTGACCGAGCGCGTCGTACTCGCCTACTCGGGAGGTCTGGACACCTCTGTCGCCATCGGCTGGATCGCCGAGGAGACGGGCGCCGAGGTCATCGCCGTCGCCGTGGACGTCGGTCAGGGCGGCGAGGACCTGGACGTCATCCGCAAGCGCGCGCTCGCCTGCGGTGCGGTCGAGGCGGAGGTCGCCGACGCCAAGGACGAGTTCGCCGAGGAGTACTGCCTCCCGGCCATCAAGGCCAACGCGCTCTACATGGACCGCTACCCGCTGGTCTCGGCGCTCTCGCGGCCGACCATCGTCAAGCACCTGGTCGCCGCCGCCAGGAAGCACGGCGCCAGCACGGTCGCCCACGGCTGCACCGGCAAGGGCAACGACCAGGTGCGCTTCGAGGCGGGCATCACCGCGCTCGGCCCCGACCTCACGTGCATCGCGCCGGTCCGCGACTACGCGATGACCCGCGACAAGGCCATCGCCTTCTGCGAGGCGAAGAACCTCCCGATCGCGACATCCAAGAAGTCCCCGTACTCCATCGACCAGAACGTCTTCGGACGCGCTGTCGAGACGGGCTTCCTGGAGGACATCTGGAACGCGCCGATCGAGGACGTGTACGAGTACACGGCGAACCCGGCGGAGCCGCGCGAGGCCGACGAGGTCGTCATCTCCTTCGATGCGGGCGTCCCGGTCGCCATCGACGGCAGCCCGGTCACCGTCCTGCAGGCGATCCAGCAGCTCAACGAGCGGGCCGGGGCGCAGGGCGTCGGCCGGATCGACATGGTCGAGGACCGGCTCGTCGGCATCAAGTCCCGGGAGATCTACGAGGCGCCCGGCGCCATCGCGCTGATCACCGCGCACCAGGAGCTGGAGAACGTCACGGTCGAGCGCGAACTGGCCCGCTACAAGCGGCAGGTCGAGCAGCGCTGGGGCGAGATGGTCTACGACGGCCTGTGGTTCTCCCCGCTCAAGCGCGCCCTGGACGGCTTCATCAACGAGGCCAACCAGCACGTCACGGGCGACATCCGGATGACGCTGCACGGCGGCCGCGCCACCGTCACCGGCCGTAAGTCCAGTGAGTCCCTGTACGACTTCAACCTGGCGACCTACGACTCGGGCGATACTTTCGACCAGTCCAAGGCGCAGGGCTTCATCGAGATCTTCGGCCTCTCGGCGAAGATCGCCGCCAAGCGCGACCTGGCCTGACCCGAGCCGAGCCGACCCGACCGACCCGACTCGTACGGCGGCGGCCTCCCCGATCCTCCGCGGCGGGGAGGCTGCCGCGCATTCCGACCCTCTTGAGGAGCAACTCAGTGAGCAGCAACACCGGTGACGTCCGGCTCTGGGGCGGCCGATTCGCCGACGGCCCCGCCGAGGCGCTGGCCCAGCTGTCCGCCTCCGTCCACTTCGACTGGCGGCTCGCCCCGTACGACATCGCCGGCTCCCGCGCCCACGCCCGCGCGCTGCACACGGCCGGGCTGCTCACGGTGGACGAACTGGACCGGATGCAGGACGGCCTCGACCGGCTGGCGGCGGACGTCGCCGACGGATCGTTCACCGGTACCGTCGCCGACGAGGACGTCCATACCGCACTGGAGCGGGGACTCCTGGAGCGCGTCGGCCCCGACCTCGGCGGCAAGCTGCGGGCGGGCCGGTCCCGTAACGACCAGATCGCCACCCTCTTCCGGATGTACCTCCGCGACCACGCCCGGACCATCGGCGGTCTGATCGCCGGTCTCCAGGACGCGCTGGTCGGCCTCGCCGAGGCGCACCCGGACGTGGCGATGCCCGGCCGCACCCACCTCCAGCACGCCCAGCCCGTCCTCTTCGCCCACCATGTGCTGGCCCACGTCCAGTCGCTGGCCCGGGACGCCGAGCGGCTGCGCCAGTGGGACGACCGCACCGCGGTCTCGCCGTACGGATCGGGGGCACTCGCCGGGTCCTCGCTGGGGCTCGACCCGGAGGCGGTCGCCGCGGACCTCGGCTTCGAGCGCGGCTCGGCCGGCAACTCGATCGACGGCACCGCCTCGCGGGACTTCGCCGCCGAGTTCGCCTTCATCACGGCGATGATCGGTATCAACCTCTCGCGGATCGCGGAGGAGATCATCATCTGGAACACGAAGGAGTTCTCCTTCGTCACCCTCCACGACGCCTTCTCGACCGGCTCGTCGATCATGCCGCAGAAGAAGAACCCGGACATCGCGGAGCTGGCGCGCGGCAAGTCCGGCCGGCTGATCGGCAATCTGACGGGGCTGCTGGCCACCCTCAAGGCGCTGCCGCTCGCGTACAACCGCGACCTCCAGGAGGACAAGGAGCCGGTCTTCGACTCCTGCGACCAGCTGGAGGTCCTGCTGCCCGCCTTCACCGGCATGATGGCGACCCTGACCGTGCACCGTGAGCGTCTTGAGGAGCTGGCCCCCGCGGGCTTCTCGCTCGCCACCGACATCGCCGAGTGGCTGGTCAGGCAGGGTGTGCCGTTCCGGGTCGCCCACGAGGTCGCCGGTGAGTGCGTCAAGGAGTGCGAGCGGCACGGCGTCGAGCTCGACCAGCTCACGGACGAGCAGTTCGCGAAGATCTCCGAGCATCTGACCCCCGAGGTCCGTACGGTGCTCGATGTCCCCGGCGCGCTGGCCTCCCGCAGCGGCCGCGGCGGCACCGCACCGTCGGCGGTCGCCGCACAGCTCATCGAGGTCAAGGCGAATCTGGTCATCCAGCACGCCTGGGCCACGGCCAAGAAGTAGCCGCCCCGCACCATCGGGCCTGACAGCGCCCGGCACCTCCACCCGGGTGCCGGGCGCTGTCGTGCGCGATCGCGGGTAGAGGTGTCAGGGACCGCATCCACCGAACCGCGCAGGGAGCCCCCGATGCCCTTCGCCCGCCTCACGGCAGCGACCACCCCCACGGCCCACATCGGACTCGGTCTGGCAGCCGTGGGCAGGCCGGGCTACATCAACCTCGGCCGCGACCAGGACCTGCCCGCCGACCGCACCCCGGAGACCCTGCTCGCCCGTACGCATGAACTCCTGGACGCCGCCTACGCGCAGGGCGTGCGCTACTTCGACGTCGCACGCTCCTACGGCCGTGCCGAGGCGTTCCTCGCCGAGTGGCTGCACGCCAGGCCCGCCGTCCAGGACGTCGTGATCGGCAGCAAGTGGGGCTACACCTACACCGCCGACTGGCGCACCGACGCCGAGGTCCACGAGGTCAAGGACCACAGTGTCGCCACCTTCGAACGGCAGCGCACCGAGACCGGCACGCTGCTCGGGAAGCGGCTCGACCTCTACCAGATCCACTCCCTGACCGCCGACAGCCCGGCCCTGACCGACACCGAACTGCACGCCCGGCTGGCCGCGCTCGCGGCGGACGGGGTGACGATCGGCTTCTCCACGAGCGGCCCCGCCCAGGCGGACACCGTCCGGGCCGCGCTCGGGGTCACGGTCGACGGCGAACCGCTCTTCCGCGCGGTGCAGAGCACCTACAACCTGCTGGACCCCTCGGTGGGAGAGGCGCTGGCGGAGGCCCACGAGGCGGGGCTCTCCGTGATCGTCAAGGAGGCGGTGGCCAACGGCCGTCTCGCCGGCAGCGCCGCGCCGGCCCCGCTGCGGGACGTCGCCGATGAGACCGGTACGACCCCCGACGCCGTCGCGCTGGCCGCGATCCTGCGCCGGCCCTGGGCGACGGTGGTGCTCTCCGGGGCGGCCACCGCCGTACAGCTGTCGGCCAATCTGCACGCGGCGGTGGCCGATGTCGGTGACGAGCAGCTGGAGCGGCTGGCCGGACTGCGGGAGGAGCCCGCCGCGTACTGGCAGGAGCGGGCGGAACTGCCCTGGCACTGACTGCCCGGGACCGGGTGTCCGCCCCGCGGGCTCAGGACGGATCGAAGAGCGAGCTCACCGATTCGCCGTTGTGGATCCGCCGCATCGCCTCGGCCAGTGCCGGGGCGATGGACAGGACGGTGAGCTTGTCGGTGTGCTCGCGGGGCGGTATCGGCACGGTGTTCGTGCAGACGATCTCCAGCACGTCGGGCTGGGCCGAAAGCCGCTTGAGCGCTCCGGCGGCGAAGAGACCGTGCGTACAGGCCACCCGGATCGACCTGGCTCCCAACTCGCGGAGCCGGTCGAGGAGTTCCAGTACGGTGCTGCCCTTGGCGATCTCGTCGTCCAGGACGATGATGTCGCGGCCCGCGACCTCGCCGATGACGGAGCTGATGGCCACCCGGTCGTCGGCGAAGCGCTGCTTGGCTCCCGCCGCCACCTGTACGCCCAGCATCCGCGCGAAGGCCGCCGCCTCCTTGGCGTTGCCGAGGTCGGGCGAGACGACCGTGGTGCGCGAGAGATCGTAGCCGCGGAAGTGCTCGGCCAGCTCGCGCAGGGCGTGCAGATGGTCCACCGGGACCGAGAAGAACCCGTGCACCTGGGGTGAGTGCAGTGTCAGTGCCAGCACCCGGCTCGCCCCGGAGTTCACCAGCAGGTCGGCCACCAGCCGGCCCCCGATGGAGATCCGCGGCGCGTCCTTCTTGTCCGAACGGGCGTAGGCGTAGTGCGGCATCACCACGGTGATCCGGGCCGCCGAGGCCCCGCGCGCCGCGTCGCACATCAGCAGCAGCTCGACGAGGTTCTCCTGCACCGGGGTGACCAGGGGCTGGATCAGGAAGACGTCACGCTCACGGCAGTTGGCCTGGAGCTGGACCTCCAGGCAGTCGTTGGCGAACCGGTTGACCCGCACCGGGCTCAGGGGTACGCCCAGATGCGCGGTGACCTCCTCGGCCAATTCGGGGTGGGCGCTGCCGCTGAACACAGCGATGTCTCGCACGAACCGCTCCTTGATGGGTCGAGTTCCGTCGAAGTGCCGGCGATGTCCCGTCGATGTTCCGTCGAACCGGCACGCGGCGCCCATGCTACTGGCCCTTATTGATGAGACATAGCTGTCTCATTGTGGTTATGTTTGTCTCATGACTGTCGACCGGGACCAGGTGCTGCGCACCGCCGCCACCCTGCTCACCCGCAAGGCGACCGCCACCATGGACGAGGTCGCCAGGGCCGCCGGCATCGGCAGGGCCACCCTCCACCGGCACTTCGCCGGCCGGGACGCGCTGGTCAGGGCCCTGGAGGAGTTCGGCATCGCGGAGTTCGAGGCGGCGCTCGACGCGGCCAGGACCGACGAGGGGCCGGCCGTGGAGGCGCTGCGGCGCCTGATCGCCGAAGTCCAGCCCGCCGCCGGGCTGCTCGCCTTCCTCGTCACCGAGAACGAACTCTTCGAGGGCGATGGGGTGAACGAGGGCTGGGACCGGCTGGACGCCCGGGTCTGCGCCCTCTTCCGGCGCGGCCAGGAGGCCGGGGAACTCCGGATCGACCTCACCCCCGCCTGGCTGACCGAGGCGTTCTACGGGCTCATCGGTACCTGCGCCTGGGCGATACAGGACGGCCGGGTGGCGGCCAATGACTTCTCTTACATGATCGCCGAGTTGCTGCTCGGCGGCGCACAACGGAGCGTGGAGAAATGACCGGTACCACCCGGCGGACGAACGACTCAGGGACCACTCGCGGTCCCGGCCGCTGGCTCGCCCTCGCCGTGCTCGTCCTCGCCGTGCTGCTGGTCGCGGTCGACGCGACGGTGCTCGGCCTGGCGACACCCTTCCTGAGCGAGGATCTCAAGCCATCGGGCACCCAGCTGCTGTGGATCGGCGACATCTACTCGTTCGTCATCGCGGGGCTGCTGGTCTCCATGGGCAGCCTCGGCGACCGGATCGGCCGCAAGAAGCTGCTGCTCAGCGGTGCTGTCGCCTTCGGCGGGGTCTCCGTACTGAACGCCTACGCGAACAGCCCCGAGATGATGATCGCCGCCCGGGCACTGCTCGGCGTCGCGGGCGCCACGCTGATGCCGTCCACCCTCGCGCTGATCCGCAACATCTTCCACGACCCGAAGGAGCGCAGCCTCGCCGTCGGGATCTGGGGCGCGGCGGCTTCGGCCGGTACCGCGGTCGGCCCGGTGGTCGGCGGATTCTTGCTGGAGAACTTCTGGTGGGGCTCGGTCTTCCTCATCAACCTGCCGGTGATGCTGGTGCTCGTCCTGGTCGGCATGAAGGTGCTGCCCGAGTCGCGCGACCCGAACCCCGGCCCGTGGGACCTGCCCAGTGTGGGCCTCTCGCTGGTCGGCGTGATGGCCGTGGTGTACGCGGTGAAGGAGGCGGCGGCCAACGGCTTCCACTGGGACAACCTGGCGGCCGGGGTCGTCGGTGTGCTGGCCCTGCTCTGGTTCTCCCGTCGCCAGCTGACCCTGGAATCGCCGCTGCTCGACATGCGGCTCTTCCACCACCGCGGTTTCTCCGGCGCGGTCCTGGCCGATCTGCTGACCATCCTCGGCCTCTCCGGACTGGTGTTCTTCCTCTCGCAGTTCCTCCAGCTGGTGCAGGGGCGCTCCCCGCTGGCGGCCGGGCTGATCGAACTTCCCGCCGCGGTGGGAGCGGTCGGCACCGGGCTGATGGCCGGCTACGTGGCGCGCCGCGCATCGGTCCGCAGCGCGGTGGCCGGTGGTCTGGCGGCGGTCGCGGTGGCCCTGGCGGGCTGTGTGTGGGTCAGCGCGTCGACCGGTGTGGTGGCCCTGGGCCTCGCCCTGTTCTTCGGCGGTCTCGGAGCGGGCCTGGCCTTCACCGTGACCTCCGACGTCCTGCTCTCCAGCGTCCCCAAGGACCAGGCGGGCGCGGCGTCCGCCGTGTCCGAGACCGCTTACGAACTGGGTACCGCTCTGGGTATCGCCCTGCTCGGCTCGGTGGTCACCGGGATCTACCGGGACTTCTCCATCCCGCACGGGGTCCCCGCCGACGCCGCCGTCGCGGCCCATGAGTCGCTGGGCGGCGCCGTCGAGGCGGCGAAGAGCCTCCCGCACGACCAGGCCACCGCCCTGATCTCCTCCGCCCAGGAGGCCTTCACACACGGCTTCCAGGCGGCGGCCGCGGTCGGATCGGTCGTCCTGTTCGCCACCGCGGTGACGTCGTGGTTCCTGCTCAGGGGGCAGAAGCTCGGCGTCTGACGGACACCGGCGCCGTGACGGGGACGGCCCGGCGCATACGGCGGAGGGCCACCCCGGAACGTTCCGGGGTGGCCCTCCGCCGTATCAGGCCGTATCAGGCCGTATCAGGGGCGCCGGGTCAGGCGGCGGCCTTCGCCTTCGTGGCGTAGATGTCGACGTACTCCTGACCGGAGAGGCGCATGACCTCGGCCATCACCGAGTCCGTGACTGCGCGCAGCACATAGCGGTCGCGGTCCATGCCGTCGTAGCGCGAGAACTCCATCGGCTCACCGAAGCGGACCGTGACCTTGCCGGGCCGCGGCAGACCCGAGCCGTTCGGCTGGAGCTTGTCCGTACCGATCATCGCGAACGGCACCACCGGCGCGCCCGTCATCAGCGTGAGACGCGCGATGCCCGTACGGCCGCGGTACAGCCGTCCGTCGGGGGAGCGGGTGCCCTCCGGGTAGATCGAGAACGCCTTGCCGTCCTCCAGCACCTGGCGGCCGGTCATCAGGGCGGCGACACCGCCGCGTCCGCCGTCGCGGTCCACCGGGATCATCCCGACACCGGTGAAGAACCAGGCCATCAGACGGCCCTTCAGTCCCTTGCCCGTGACGTACTCGTCCTTGCCGATGAAAAAGACCTGCCGCTGGAGGCAGATCGGCATGATCATCGAGTCGATGAACGTGAGGTGGTTGCCGGCGAGGATGACTGGACCCGTCCCGGGGATGTTCTCGGCGCCCTCCACCCGCGGGCGGAACATCAGACGCATGATCGGTCCGAGCACTGCCTTGATGAGTGCGAGTCGGGACAACGGTTCCTCCGGAGTCGGGGCTGGGCGGCCACGGTGAAGTATGTGCAGGTCGGTACGGTACTCGCGCGCTGTGGCAGGGCGCACATCGGGTTCACCCCATTGATACGCCGTGTTGACGCGAGTTCGAGCCGTGTTCTGTGCGGTACCACCCCACGTTAGGCGCAACTCCCTACCATCGGGCCCTTCAGCGTTGGCAGGTGCGGGACATCACAGCGAGGAGTGCCCATGTCGCAAGGCGGACAGACAGGACCCGGACGGCGCACACTGCTCGGCGCGGCGGTGCTCGGCACGGCCGTGCTGGGACTCTCCGGTACGGCGAACGCCGCAGCGCCGGGCGCCGGCCGCGGCACCTCGTACAAGGACCTGCCCGTGCCCACGGTCATCGGTCACCGTGGGACGGCCGGCTACCGCCCCGAGCACACGCTCGGTTCGTACCAGCACGCTCTCGACCTCGGCGCCGACATCATCGAGCAGGACCTGGTGCCCACCAGGGACGGGCACCTCGTCTGCCGCCATGAGAACGACATCTCCGCGACCACGGACGTCTCGGCGCACCCGGGGTTCGCCGACCGCAGGACCACGAAGTCGGTCGACGGGACAGCCGTCACCGGATGGTTCACCGAGGACTTCACCCTCGCCGAACTCCGCACGCTGCGGGCCAAGGAGCGCATTCCGGCCAACCGCCAGCACAACACGCTCTACGACGGCCGCTGGCCGGTCCCCACCTTCGAAGAGGTGCTGCGCTGGGCGGAGCAGCAGGGCCGCGAGCGCGGCAGACCGGTCTGGCTCTACACCGAGACCAAGCACCCCACCTACTTCCGCGGGCTCGGCCTCGGTCTTGAGGAGCGCCTGGCCCTGCTGTTGCGCAAGTACGGCCGGGACCGGCGCGGTTCCCCGCAGTTCGTCCAGTCCTTCGAGCCGGGTTCCATCCAGCGCCTCGCCCGGCTCGCCGGCACCCCGGGCATCGTGCTGCTCGCCGATCCGGCGAGCCGGCCCTGGGACTTCGTGCAGTCGGGGGACCCGCGCACGGTCGCCGACCTCCAGACCCCGGCGGGGCTGAAGTGGATCGCCTCGTACGCGCAGGGCATCGGACCCACACTCGACTCGGTCATTCCGAAGGACCGGGACGGCCGGCTCACCGAGCCGACCACCCTGGTGCGGGACGCCCATGCGCAGGGCCTGCTCCTCCACCCGTACACGATGCGCAACGAGAACACCTTCCTGCCCGCGGACTTCCGGCGCGGTACGGACCCGAACGCCTACGGCGACGCATTCGGCGCGTTCCGGGCGTACTTCGCGACGGGTATCGACGGGGTCTTCTCCGACAACGCGGACACGGCGCTGCTCGCGGCGGCCGACCACCGCGGCAGGTAGTTCCGGAGCAGCCACCAGTAGCCGCGGTCCGCCCGGTCTTCCCGTACGGGTGAGATACCGCCGCCGGGGCAACCGTGCCCGGCGGCGGCTGCGTCCCGCCCGGCATGGATCTCGTCACCGAACTGAGCCCGCTGCTCGCGGCCGAGGCGGCAGCCGAAGCCGCCGCGGCCGGAGTGGACCCCGCCGATCTCGAACAGGCCGTCTGGGTCCGGCTGCTGGAGCAGACCCCGGCCGAACCCCGGCGCTGGGTCCGCTCCGCCGTACGGGCCGAGGCGCGCCGGGCGCGGCGGCAGGCCGGGCGGGAACTGCCGTACGCCGTCGAGCCGTACGCGGACCCCGAGGCACGGCCCGAGCGCGCCGTGCTCGCCGCCGAGCGGCGCCGCGCGGTGCGGGACGCCGTGAGCCGGACGCCCGGGCGCTGCCCCCGGCTGCTCACCGCGATGCTCTCGCCCGCCGACCCCACCTACCGGGAGATCGCGGGGGAGTTGGGTATGTCACAGGGGAGTCTGGGGCCGGTTCGTTCCCGATGTCTGGGATGTCTGCGGAGAATGCTGACGGCGGAGGTTGCGGGCGGGGACCGGTGGGGAAAGGAGCGTTAGACATCCGGTGAACAGGTGAGCGGGAGGCATGCGCACATGGGCATGAGCGTGACCATCTCAGCGGCGACCGCGCAGGACGCCGAGCAGATTCTGAAACTCCAGTACCTGTGTTACCAGAGCGAGGCCGAGCTCTACGGTGACTACTCCATCGAGCCGCTCACCCAGACACTCGACGCGCTGCGGGCCGAACTGGCCGGAGGCCACGGGCTGGTGGCGCGCCTGGGCGACGAGGTGGTGGCCTCGGTACGCGGCGGGGTGGACGCGTCGGGCACGGCCCGGATAGCCAAGCTGATCGTGCATCCGAGGATGCAGCGGCACGGCATCGGCGGCCGGCTGCTCACCGCCATCGAGGGCAAGTTCGCGGCGGACCCGGCCGCCCGGCGCTTCCAGCTGTTCACCGGCCACCGGAGCGAGGGCAGTCTGCGGCTGTACCGCAGCCATGGATACGTACCGGTCTCGACCGAGCGCACCGGCGGCGCGGTCCCGGTGGTGACGCTGGAGAAGGAGGCCGGGGGGCGCGCGTATGTGAAGAGCGCCTGACCCGGGCCGTCCTGCGCGGGGGCGTCAGTGCCTGGCGGCCCTGCGCAGCCACAGCATGCCCAGCACCGGAAGGATCACCGGGATGAAGAGGTAGCCCATCCCGTAGTCCGACCAGACCGTGGCGTCGGGGAACGAGCCGGGGGCGGCCAGCGTCCAGCTGCCGACGACCAGGACGAAGACCAGCTCGGCGGCGCAGCACACCAGCGCCGCCCGGCGGGCCTTCTCGCCGCCGCGCACCAGCGAGTAGGTGATGAAGCCGTACACCAGGGCCGCCACGGCCGAGAGCGAGTAGGCCAGCGGCGCCTTCCCGAAGTCCATGATCATCTGGACGACCGAGCGGGAGGCCGCCGCGACCGTGAACACCCCGTAGAACCAGACGAGTACCCGGCCGGGACCGGTGCCCAGCTCGTACCGGGGCTTCTCCTCAGCGGTGGTCATCGTCAGTTTCCCCAGATGTCGTAGAGCCGGACTTCCAGCACGGCCAGGACCACCGCGCCCGCGACGACCGTCACCGATCCCCAGCGGGTCCGCTCGGTCAGCGAGAGGAACCCGGCCGCGGGCACAGCGGCGAAGGCGCCGATCAGATACGCGATGAAGATCGCCTTGCCCTGTTCGGGCTGCTGGCCGCGGGCCAGCTGCACGATGCCGGTCACCAGCTGCGCCAGGGCCAGGACCGAGACGACGGCCATCCCGATGAAGTGCCAGTCCTTCGTGGGCTGGTCCCGGTAGGCGGCGTAACCGCACCAGGCGGCGAGGGCGAGCGCGGCCACGGTGACCGCGACCGTCAGGGCGAAAAGCATGGACCTGAGGGTATTACGGCGCGGGGCGCCCCCCGCGCGCGGCCCCGGGGCGGTGCCCGTCCGCTCGCTCTCCCCGTGATCGCGGGATCCTCCCCGCGCGGCCCCGGGGCCCGGCCGCGATCAAGCCCGTGGCCTTGGCCACAGCGCGGGCCCCCGCCGTCCGTGCGCGAGAACAGCCCGCGCTCCGCTCCGTACGGTGTCGCCGCAGGTCGGAGCCGTTTCGCGGGTGGTGGCCTACTGTCCAGGAGCGCGTCCACGGCCGTCCGTTATACGGACAAGCGTGCTCGGGCCGTCCTCACTTCTGCTTTACTTGCCGCATGACCACGACGAGCAGCCGCACCCTTGCGACCGAGGCGATCAGCACGCCCGGTGCTCGTTGTATGTGTCGAATGCGCGCCTTCTGAGGGTCCCTGCCCGCGCCCCGAAGCGGGACCGAGAGCCGGGCCGCCCGCCTCCGCGCCCCTGCGGACACGGCAGCCGCCCGGCCACGCGCACGAAAGCCTTCCGGTCACCACCGTTACGGCCGTGCCGCGCTTCCAGACGAATGCACCCAGACGAACGCACCGTGCCGGCGGACACCGCGCCGCGCACTCGACAGTGACGGAAACTCTGTGATCACCACTACCGGCCTGACGAAGGTCTATGCCTCGCGCGGCCGTGAGGTCACCGCCCTGGACGGCGTCGATCTGCACGTCCGCGAAGGCGAGGTGTTCGGCGTCATAGGCCAGAGCGGCGCCGGGAAGTCCTCGCTCATCCGCTGCGTCAACCTCCTCGAACGCCCCACGTCCGGCACCGTGACCGTCGACGGCACCGACCTCACCGCGCTGGCCGGCCGCGGCAGCCGCGCCGGCCGGGAACTGCGCGCGGCCCGCAGCCGGATCGGTATGGTCTTCCAGCACTTCAACCTGCTGTCCTCGCGCACCGTGCAGGACAACGTCGAACTGCCGCTGGAGATCCTCGGGGTCAACGGCCGGGACCGCGCCCGCAAGGCGCTCGAACTGCTCGACCTCGTCGGCCTCGCCGACCGCGCGAAGTCCTACCCCGCGCAGCTCTCCGGCGGCCAGAAGCAGCGCGTCGGCATCGCACGCGCACTGGCGGGCGACCCCAAGGTGCTGCTCTCCGACGAGGCGACCTCCGCACTCGACCCCGAGACCACCCGGTCGATCCTGCAGCTGCTGCGGGACCTCAACCGGCAGCTCGGTCTCACCGTGCTGCTCATCACGCACGAGATGGACGTCGTCAAGACCGTCTGCGACTCGGCCGCGCTGATGAAGAGCGGCAGGGTCGTCGAGTCGGGAACCGTCAGCGAACTCCTGGCGACGCCCGGCTCCGAACTCGCCCGCGAGCTGTTCCCGGTGGGCGGCCCGCTGCCGGGCACCGACCGTACGGTCATCGACGTCACCTTCCACGGGGAGAGCGCGGGCCGCCCCGTGATCTCCCAGCTCTCCCGTACCTACAACATCGACATATCGATCCTTGGCGCCGCGATGGACACCGTCGGCGGCAACCAGATCGGCCGGATGCGGATCGAACTGCCCGGCCCCTTCGAGGAGAACGTCGTGCCGATCGGATTCCTCCGCGAACAGGGCCTCCAGATCGAAGTGGCAGGCGCCGAGCACCCCGCACTGGTCAAGGAGGACGCCAAGTGAACTGGTCCGAGATGCAGCCGCTGCTCTCCCAGGGCACCACCGACACCCTCTACATGGTCCTGTGGGCCACCCTCGTGACGGTCCTCGTCGGACTGCCGCTCGGTGTGCTCCTCGTCCTCACCGACAAGGGCGGGCTGCTCCAGAACCGCCCGGTGAACAAGGTCGTCGGCGTGATCGTGAACATCGGGCGCTCGCTGCCCTTCATCATCCTGCTGATCGCGCTGATCCCCTTCACCACCTTCGTCGTCGGCACGTTCATCGGCCCCACCGCGATGATCGTCCCGCTGGCGATCGGCGCCGTCCCGTTCTTCGCCCGGCTCGTCGAAACGGCCGTACGCGAGGTCGACCACGGCCTGGTCGAGGCGGTCCAGTCGATGGGCGGCAGTGTTCCGGCCATCGTCAGGAAGGTGCTGCTGCCGCAGGCGCTGCCGTCCCTGGTCTCCGCGGTCACCACCACCGTCATCGTGCTCATCGGGTACTCGGCGATGGCCGGCGCGGTCGGCGGCGAGGGACTCGGCTCCAAGGCGATCACCTACGGATACCAGCGCTTCGACAACAGCTTCATGATCGCGACCGTGATCGTGCTGGTCGTGATCGTCACCGTGATCCAGCTGATCGGCGACGGAGCCGTACGCCTGCTGGCCCGCCGCGGACGTACCTCCGCATAGACCCCGCATAGACCTTCTCCGCTCACAGCCCGCACTCCTTGTCCGGGCGACATCCCGCACCACTGGAAAGAGGCACTTTTCGTGCGCAACTCCCGCAAGATATCCGCGTCCGCAGCCGCCGTCGCCGCTCTGGCCATCGGCCTCACCGCCTGCGGCACCTCGTCCGACCCGTCGAGCAAGCCCGAGGGCGCGAAGGCCGACACGAGCAAGCCGCTCGTCGTCGCGGCCTCGCCCGTCCCGCACGCCGACATCCTCAACTTCGTGAAGACCCACCTGGCGGCCAAGGCCGGGCTCAAGCTCCAGGTCAAGGAGTTCACGGACTACGTCCTGCCCAACACGGCCACCCAGACCGGCCAGGTCGACGCCAACTTCTTCCAGCACAAGCCGTATCTCGACGACTTCAACAAGAAGAACCACACCGACCTGGTCCCCGTCGTCAGCGTGCACCTGGAGCCGCTGGGCCTGTACTCCAAGAAGGACAAGGACCTCAAGTCCATCAAGTCCGGGCAGACCGTGGCCGTCCCCAACGACACCACCAACGAGGGCCGCGCGCTCAAGCTGCTCGCCGACAACGGGCTGATCACCCTCAAGAGCGGTGTGGGCAGCGAGGCCACGCTCGCCGACATCAAGGACAGCAAGGGCCTGAAGTTCAAGGAGCTGGAGGCCGCCACGCTGCCCCGCGCCCTGGACAGCGTCGACGCCGCCGTCATCAACGGCAACTACGCGATCGACGCCAAGCTCAAGCCGTCCAAGGACGCGCTCGTCCTGGAGAAGGCGGCCGGCAACCCGTACGCCAACATCCTCGTCGTCAAGAAGGGCAGCGAGAAGGACCCGCGCGTCGAGAAGCTGGCGAAGCTCCTCAACTCCCCGCAGGTGAAGAAGTTCATCGACGACAAGTACCAGGGCGCGGTCGTCCCGGCGTTCGGGGCCGTCAAGCCCTGACGCCCGTACGGTCCCTGCCGGCGCGGGCCCCGCGTACCCTCACGTGGTATGCGGGGCCTCTCGCCGCCACCCGGCCATGCGGTGCCCGGTCCCCATGCTGCATGCTGTGGCTTTACGTCGGTCCCTGGCCATGGAGCAGCGCATGACGACCACCTTCCCGGACATCTCCATCAGCACGGACCGGCTGGTGCTGCGCCCCTTCGAGGAGGCGGACATCCCGCCGCTGGCCGACATGATGAACGACGAGGCGGTCACGGCCTGGACCGGGGCGCCCCATCCCTACCAGCACATCGACGGTGAGCGCTGGGTGCGCCGGATCGCCCCCGGGGAGCGCACCGCGGGGCGCGGGATCGTCCTCGCCGTCACGGAGTTCCTCACCCACCGGCTGGTCGGCACCGTCCAGCTGCGCGCCACCAACTGGCGCACGATGGCCACCGAGGTCCGCTACATCACCGCCCCCTGGGCGCGCGGCGAGGGATACGCCACCGAGTCGGTGCTCGCCGTCGCGCAGTGGCTCTTCCGCGACCAGCGGTTCGAGCGCATCGAGCTGCGCACCCCGGCGGACAACACCGCGGCGCAGCAGGTCGCGCAGAAGATCGGCTGCATCAGCGAGGGCGTACTGCGCAACGCCTGGATAGCGCGCACCCGCACCGAGAACGGCACGGACGGCGGCTGGACCGACATCCGCACCGACCTCATCGTCTGGAGCCTGCTCCCCGAGGACCTGGAAGGGGTCGCCGACCAGCTGGCCGACGCCAACGGGTACGGCACCTTCAACGACTGGAACTGACCCACTCGTCGGGCACCGGCCGCAGCGGGTAACCTCGCGGGTGCTCGCTGTTCCGCCCCGCAGCCCCGGTTCATCCCTGGCCCGACCAGCACATGTCCGCGCTGAACTGCTGCCGGGGCACCGGCAGAACGCCTGAACCCGCCGCGCGACAACACCAGGAGACTGACGACGATGGCCGACCGGATCACGGTGATCGGCTGGGACGGCTCGCCCCTGACCGCAGCCGCCAGGTCCGCTCTCTCCGCGGCCACGCTGGTGGCCGGAGCCGCCCACCACCTCGCACTCCCCGAAGTGCCGCCCGGCGCGGAGCGGATCCGGCTCGGCAGCGTGAGCCTGGCCGCCCGCCGGATCGCCGGACACCGCGGCAGCGCCGTGGTACTCGCCGACGGCGACCCCGGCTTCCACGGAGTCGTCCGCACCCTGCGCGCCCCGGAGTACGGCCTGGAGGTCGAGGTCGTCCCGGCCGTCTCGTCCGTCGCGGCGGCCTTCGCCCGCGCCGGGATGCCGTGGGACGACGCCGAGGTCGTCGTCGCCCACCCGCGTACGCTGCGGCGCGCGGTCAACGTCTGCCGGGCGCACCCCAAGGTCGCCGTACTCACCTCGCCCGGCGCGGGCCCCGCCGAGCTCGCCCTGCTCCTCGAAGGGGTCCACCGCACCTTCGTCATCTGCGAGGAACTGGGCACCACGCGCGAGCAGGTCACCGTCCTCACCTCCGACAAGGCCGCCGACCACACCTGGCGCGACCCCAACGTCGTCATCGTCATCGGCGGCGGCGCTCCCGCGGACGCCCCTGCGGTCCGCGGCTGGGCGCTGCCTGCCGCCGAGTACGGCGAAGGACTCAGCGAGGGCGAGCACGCCGGACTGCGCGCCGCCCAACTGGCCAGGCTCGGCCCGCGCACCGGAGACCTGGTCTGGGACATCGGCTCGGGCAGCGGGGCGCTGGCCGTCGAGGCGGCCCGGTTCGGCGCCGCCGTCATCGCGGTCGACGCCGACCGCGAGAGCTGTGTCCGTACGGACGCGGCCGCACACCGGTTCGGGGTCCAGCTCCAGGTCATCCACGGGCAGGCACCCCAGGTACTGGAGCGGCTGCCGGAGCCCGACGTGGTCCGGATCGGCGGCGGGGGAGTGGCAGTTGTCACCGGCTGTGCCGACCGCAGACCCGGACGCATCGTCACCCACGCGTCCACCCGCGACGAGGCCGAGGCGCTCGGGGCGGCCCTGGCGGAGGGCGGCTACCTGGTCGAGTGCGCGCTGCTGCAATCCGTCGACCTGGACACCCGCTCCTGGGCGGAGCGCGAGCGCTCGGTCGTCTTCCTGGTGTCGGGCCGCCGTCCGGACAGTGGCCCCTGACCCTGCTCCGGGACCGCGCGGGGTAGGCTGGCCGACTGTTGTACCGCAGCTGGAGGTTCGGCGCTTCGTTCGCCAATGTCCGGAAAAAGGAACCGTTTTGGGTCCGGTGTGGTACGGCGGCACCGGGGGACGCGCAACGTGGCGCAGCCCACAGCGGACCGTGGCAGGAATCCCTGCGCGGCGTCGAACGGCCGTGACAATACTGAGTGTCCGCAGGCCTTTCGCACCGCACGGCGTGCCCGCTCGTTGTCTCAGTACGGGCGACCCGGTAAAGGGCTGAAGGAGCACTATGGATGGGCAAGGGGTACGCATGACCGACACCGGCCAGGTCCCGGGCGAGGGACAGCCGGGGAACGCAGGCATGGTGGAGCAGCAGGGCCTCCCCGCCCCCGGTGCCTACACCTTCCCCGACTCCCCGGAGAGCCCCGCCGAAGACGACGATCTGCTGCTGATGCCCGGCGCGCAGGGTGCGTGGAGTGAGCCGCACCAGCCGCAGGGGCAGCCGCAGTTCCAGGCCCAGTTCCAGCCGCAGGCCGCCGCTCAGCTGCCCGAACCGGGTGCGCACGAGACCGGTGGACGCGACTCGGGCTCCGTGGACGTGGGCGCCGTGCGCGCCCAGGCCGAGGCCCAGCCGACCCCGCCGCCGCGCAGGCCGCTGCACATGGGGCCGCCCGTGCCCGACGCCACCGGTGGTGTGGTGCGCTCGCTGGCCGACCGCGGCCCGACCACGGCGCCGCCGCAGCCCGCTCCGGTGTCCGACGGCGGTCCTCAGACGCTCGGGCCCGAGTATCTGGACTTCCCGCGTGACGAGGCCGAGGCACTGCCCGGACCGCAGTTGGGGGAGATCCCGCCGCAGGCCGCTCCGTGGACGCCGCGGCCCGAGCCGGTGGCGCAGGACCCGGCCGCCGCCGTGCAGCCCGGACAGCCCGCCCCGACACCTCAGCCCGAGCAGCAGTCCCATGAGTTCCCCGCGGCCCCGGCCGGCACGGCGGAATCGGTCGCTCCCGAGCCGGTCGCCGCGCAGGCCCAGGCCGCTCCGGCGCCGGTGCTGCCGCAGGCCCCGGACGGGCCCGCCACCGCGCAGGACTCGATGGGCCGCTTCGTCCCGGTCGAGGGTTCACTGCCGTCCGCGCCGCATCTGGCCCCGACACCGGTCGCCGTCGCGACGGCACCGGAGCCCGCCCCGGCGGAGCAGCCCGTGGCCGAAGCGGCACCGGGCGCCGCAGAGACAGCTGGACAGGCTGCCGGACCGCAGCCGGAAGCGGTCCCGGCCGAGTCGGCCGTACCGGTTCCGGATGCGGAATCCCCGGCAGTGGTGGAACCGGCAGTGGTGGAACCGGCGGTGGAGCCGGTGGCCGGTCACGCCGCAGGACAGGCGCCCGGCCCGGTGGCGGAGCCCGTAGCGGAGCCGGTTGCGGAGCAGGCGCCGGAAGCCGTGGCCGCACCGGCCCCGGAGCCCGTGCCCCAGGCCCTGCCGGAGCCGGTCGCCGCCGTGGAAGCGGAGGCGGCAGCAGCCGGTACGGACGTGGTGGAGCCGGAGAGCGCCGTGGCGCCCGTACCCGCCGCCGAATCCCTCCCCATAGAGGCCGGGGAGCAGCTTCCCCGCACCGCGGCCATGGCCCCGGTGCCCGCCCCCCGCAACAGCGCGACCGCTGAGCAGCAGTTGCCCGCAGCCGAGCCGCAGACGGACCCCGCAGGGGAGGCCGGACCGCAGGCGCCGACCGGACCGGACGTACCGGCCGAGGCGCAGGCACCCGCCGACGCACCGGACGCTGCCGTCGCCGACGAGCCGGCCGCCCACTCCGCCACCGCGGCCGCTCAGGCCGCAGCAGAGCCCGCGGAGCCCGCAGCACCCGCCGCCGAAGCCCCGGCGGCAGTCGGAACGGAAGCCGTCCCCGACGCGGCCCCCGCGTCCGCCGCCGAGGCGACCGCGCCGGTCCCGGCCGCCGAGCCCGTACCGGCCCCCGAAGCCCAGCCGTTCCCCGCCGACGCGCAGCCCGAAGCGGCGCCCGTCGCCGAACAGCCCGCAGGGGCGCAGCCCGTAGCCGCAGCGGCGCCCGTCCAGGAGAGCCCCGTCCAGGAGAACCCCGTCGACGTACAGCCCGACGCGGCCCCCGGCACGGTACAGCCCGGCGCCGAGCAGCAGCCGACCGAGAACGCCGACCAGCAGCCGTCCCAGAACGCCGACGAGGCCGAAGCCGCCGGTGCCGCCGAGCAGCAGCCGACCGAGCCCGTCACGGCCGCCGCCCCCGGCTACGACGACGCCGAGCGCGAAGCCGTCCTGCGGGTCATGCGGGAACGCCGTGACATCCGTAACGGTTTCCGCAGCGACCCCATCCCGCACGAGGTCCTGCTGCGGGTGCTCGAAGCCGCGCACACCGCGCCGAGCGTCGGCCACTCCCAGCCCTGGGACTTCGTCGTCATCCGCTCGGCCGAGACCCGCCGTTCCATGCACGAACTGGCCCAGCGTCAGCGCGAGGCGTACGCCAAGTCCCTTCCCAAGGGCCGCGCCAAGCAGTTCAAGGAACTGAAGATCGAGGCGATCCTCGACACCCCGGTCAATATCGTCGTCACCGCCGACCCGACCCGGGGCGGCCGCCACACCCTCGGCCGGCACACCCAGCCGCAGATGGCGCCGTACTCCTCCGCCCTCGCCGTCGAGAACCTCTGGCTCGCCGCCCGCGCCGAAGGCCTCGGCGTCGGCTGGGTCAGCTTCTTCGACGAGCGCGAGATGGTCCGCGCCCTCGGCCTGCCCGAACACCTCGAAGTCGTCGCCTACCTCTGTGTGGGGTACGTCGACGAGTTCCCCGAGGAGCCCGAGCTGATGCAGGCGGGCTGGTCCAAGCGCCGCCCGCTCTCCTGGGTCGTCCACGAGGAGACGTACGGCCGCCGCGCACTGCCCGGCGAGGACCCGCACGACCTGCTCCAGGACACCATCACCAACATCCGGCCGCTGGACGCCAAGGCGCTCGGTGAGGCGTGGGACCGCCAGAAGCGGATGACCAAGCCCGCCGGAGCGCTGGGGATGCTGGAGATCATCTCCGCACAGCTCAGCGGCCTCTCCCGGATGTGCCCGCCGCCGATCCCCGAACCCGCGGCGGTCGCGATCTTCGCCGGGGACCACGGGGTGTACGCCCAGGGCGTCACCGCATGGCCGCAGGAAGTGACCTGCCAGATGGTGGCCAACTTCCTCGGCGGGGGCGCGGTCTGCAACGCCTTCGCCAACCAGGTCGGCGCCGAGGTCTGCGTCGTGGACGTCGGTGTGGCCGGTGAACTCCCGGCCACACCGGGCCTGTTGCCGCGCAAGGTGCGCGCAGGGACCGCCGACTTCACCACTGGCCCGGCGCTCACCCGCGAGGAAGTGCTCTCCGCGATCGAGGTCGGCATCGAGACGGCCCGCGATCTGGTCGCAGCGGGCAACAAGGTGCTGCTCACCGGTGAGATGGGTATCGCCAACACCACCGTCTCCGCCGCGCTGATCTGTGTCTACACCGGCCAGGACCCCAGCGAGGTCACCGGCCGCGGCACCGGCATCAACGACGAGATGCACGCACGCAAGGTCGATGTCGTACGGCGCGGGCTTGAGCTCCACCAGCCCGACCCGGCCGACCCGATCGGCGTCCTCGCGGCGGTCGGCGGCCTCGAACACGCCGCGCTGGCCGGATTCCTGCTCGGCGGCGCCTCGCTGCGTACGCCGGTGATCCTGGACGGCGTGAGCGCCGGAGCCGCCGCACTGGTCGCCCGCGCCATCGCGCCCGAGGCACTGGCCGCCTGCATCGCGGGCCACCGCAGCGCTGAGCCCGGCCATGTCGCCGCGCTCAACAAGCTGGGCCTGCGCCCGCTGGTCGATCTCGACCTCCGCCTCGGCGAGGGAACCGGCGCACTGCTCGCGCTGCCCGTCGTCCAGAGCGCGGCCAGGGCGATGCACGAAGTGGCCACCTTCGACTCCGCGGGTGTCACCGAGAAGTAGCCGCAGTGAACGGGGTTGAGGGGCCGGGATCGCTGATCCCGGCCCCTCAACCCCGTCAGGACCGCCCAGGACCGTACAGTTGTCCCGGGGAGCCGACCCCTCTCCCACCAGCCGCTTCGCCGTCGCAGCGGTACACAGCCCCACTCCCCGCGCGAGGAGCCAGCCACGCCATGGCCGAGAACGCCGATCACCCCGCCTACCCCGTAGGACTCCGTCTCTCCGGCCGGCGCGTCGTCGTCATCGGCGGCGGGCAGGTCGCACAGCGCCGCCTCCCCTCGCTCATCGCGGCCGGCGGCGACATCCTGCTCATCTCGCCGTCCGCCACCCCTTCCGTCGAGGCGATGGTGTCGGCGGGCGAAATCGCCTGGGAGCGGCGCGCCTACGCGGAGGGTGACCTCGCCGGGGCCTGGTACGTGCTGATCGCGACCGGCGACACGGCGGCCAACGAGGTGGCGTCCGCCGAGGCCGAGCGCCGCCGGATCTGGTGCGTACGCAGCGACGACGCCGCTGCCGCCACCGCCTGGACGCCCGCCACCGGCCGCAGCGAAGGCGTGACCGTCGCCGTACTCACCGGCCACGACCCGCGCCGGTCGGCCGCCGTGCGCGACGCCATCGTGGAGGGCCTGCGGGACGGCACACTCGCCGCCCCGCGCAACCGCGACCGCGCCCCGAGCGTCGCCCTGGTCGGCGGCGGCCCCGGCGACCCCGACCTGATCACGGTGCGCGGACGGCGCCTCCTCGCCGAGGCGGACGTCGTCATCGCCGACCGGCTGGGCCCGCGCGACCTGCTCGACGAACTGCCCCCGCACGTCGAGGTCATCGACGCCGCGAAGATCCCGTACGGCCGGTTCATGGCGCAGGAAGCCATCAACAACGCGCTCATCGAGCACGCCAAGGCCGGAAAAGCCGTCGTACGGCTCAAGGGCGGCGACCCGTTCGTCTTCGGCCGGGGCATGGAGGAGGCCGAGGCCCTCGCCGCCGCCGGTATCGCGTGCACGGTGGTGCCCGGCATCTCCAGCTCCATCAGCGTCCCGGGAGCAGCCGGGATCCCGGTCACCCACCGCGGCGTCGCCCATGAGTTCACCGTCGTCAGCGGCCATGTCGCCCCCGACGACGAGCGGTCCCTGGTCGACTGGGCCGCCCTGGCCACGCTGCGCGGCACCCTCGTCGTGCTGATGGGGGTCGACAAGATCGGCGCCATCGCCGAGGCCCTCATCGGGCACGGCAAGAGCCCGGACACCCCCGTGGCGCTCGTCCAGGAAGGAACCACGGCCGCTCAGCGCCGGGTTGACGCCACGCTCGCGACGGTGGGGGAGAAGGCCAGGTCCGAGGGGGTACGACCGCCCGCCGTCATCGTCATCGGCCCCGTCGTCGGGATCGGACCGGCGAACGGCCGGTCCTAGGGCCTTTCGCTGGGTCGGACCCCGCTCCCTGATCCGGCCTGATCCGAACGGAAGGCCCTACCGTTTCCGTGCCCAGCCGTTGGCACCTCATCCAGGACAAGGCAGTATCACCCTGTGGCTGATCTCATCACCGTCGATGACCCCGAAGACCCGCGTCTGCGTGACTACACGGGCCTGACCGATGTCGAGCTCCGGCGCAAGCGCGA
Organism: Streptomyces sp. NBC_00466; assembly: GCF_041433995.1. Lineage (NCBI taxonomy): Bacteria > Bacillati > Actinomycetota > Actinomycetes > Kitasatosporales > Streptomycetaceae > Streptomyces > Streptomyces sp. NBC_00466. The sequence goes on from NZ_CP107896.1 coordinate 6,075,138, forward strand.
ACCCGCCGAGGGCCTCTTCATCGCCGAGGGTGAGAAGGTCATCCGCCGGGCCAGGCTCGCCGGGTACGAGATGCGGTCGATGCTCCTGTCGGCCAAGTGGGTCGACGTCATGCGCGATGTCATCGACGAGGTCCCGGCCCCGGTGTACGCCGTCAGCCCCGAGCTCGCCGAACAGGTGACCGGCTACCACGTGCACCGCGGCGCCCTCGCCTCGATGCAGCGCAAACCGCTCCCGGACTCCGGCGAACTTCTCGCCAGGGTCGGCGGAACCGTCGTCATGGAGTCGGCCGGGGGCCACACCGGTGTCGGTGCGGCGTTGCCTTCGGATCTGCGGGACCCTGCGGCCCGGCGCGTCGCCGTGTTCGAGGACATCGTCGATCACGCCAACCTGGGGGCTGCCTTCAGGAACGCCGCCGCCCTCGGCGTCGACGCGGTCTTCCTCACGCCGGGCTGTGCCGACCCTCTCTACCGGAGGTCGGTGAAGGTCTCGATGGGCGGCGTCTTCCAGGTGCCGTGGACTCGTTTCGAGTCCTGGCCCGGGGGCGTCGAGGCCCTGCGCTCCGAGGGGTTCACGGTCGCCGCGCTGTGCCTGAGTGAGCGGGCGATCACCCTCGACGAACTCGCCGCGCGGAACGACCAGAACCTTGCCCTGGTCTTCGGCACGGAAGGCGTCGGCCTCACTCCCAGGACACTCGCCGCTGTCGACGAGCACGTCCGCATCCCGATGGACGCCGGTGTCGACTCCCTCAACGTGGCCGCGGCCTCGGCTGTCGCCTTCTACGCCACCCGGCCGCGAGGCGCCTGAACCCGGCGTACCGGCCGTGTGAGGTGGACGGCCCTTGACCGTACCGTTCGCCGCGTACGCCGCCGCGGGCTCTCGTCGCCGCCGACCGGTGGGTACGGATCCCGCCGGGCCCACCGTGCCCCGGCTCAGAACTGCTGCGCCGCCGCGATCCCGAGCAGGACGATCAGCGTCACCACGACGAAGACGATCAGACGCTGCCGCATCATCCGCGGGCTCGGTCCGGTCCTGCGGCCGGCCGCAGTCGGACGTCCGGTGCCCGATCTGGCCCCCGGCCGGCTGTTCGTACGGCCCCCCGAGCGTGTGGTGTTGCGCGGCGGCCCCGGCCGGGCACCGCTGTGCGGCGGCCCCTGCCGGGCACCGCTGTGCGGAGCCGACGGGCGCGGCGCCTGCGGCCTGGGCGTCTGGGCGCCCTCCGCGCGGCGTGGCGGGGCGTGCTGCTCGGTCTGGGGTGCGGCGAGCCGTCCCGTCGGCCGGTCCACCTCCTGCTCGCGGCGCTGCGCGGGGGTGCGCCCCTCGGAGAGCCCCTGAGCCTCCCGGGCGGCGATCTCCTTGAGCCGCATGGAGAGTTGGAGGGTGGAGGGACGGTCCTCGGGGTCCTTGGCCAGGCAGGCCCGCACCAGCGGCGCCAGGGCGTCGTGCACGTCGTACAGATGCGGCTCCTCGTGCACCACCCGGTAGAGCATCACCTCGGAACTGCCGTGCCCGAAAGGCGAGTCGGCCGTCGCGGCGTACGCGAGCGTGGCGCCCAGCGCGAAGACGTCCGTCGCCGGGGTGACCGCGGCGCCGCGCACCTGCTCGGGCGCGAGGAAGCCCGGCGAACCGACCGCCGTACCGACATGGGTGAGGGTGCTCGCTCCGGTCGCCCACGCGATACCGAAGTCGATGATCCGGGGGCCCTTCGGCGAGAGCAGGATGTTCGACGGCTTCAGGTCGCGGTGGACGACACCCGCCTCGTGGACCGCCACCAGACCCTCGGAGAGCGCGGCCCCGATGGACGCCACCTCGGCTGCCGACAGCGGTCCTTCATCGGCCACCTTGTCGTGCAGGGAGGGGCCGGGTACGTACTGCGTCGCGAACCACGGCCGGTCCGCCTCCAGGTCGGCGGCGACCAGCCGGGCCGTGCACCCGCCCCTGATCCGCCGTGCGGCCGACACCTCACGGGCGAACCGCGACCGGAACTCCTGGTCCTCGGCCAGATCCGGCCGGATCACCTTGAGCGCCACCCGCTGCCCGCGCCGGTCGGAGCCGAGGTAGACGACGCCCATGCCGCCCGCACCCAGCCGCCGGTGAAGCCTGAACGAGCCGACGACACGCGGATCCTCGCGCCGGAGCCGCATCATCGTCATGTCCATCCCCGCTGCCCGGTCCGTCTGACGAGGCACAGCTTACGTACCCGCGGGCCGGTGTGCTCATAGGCCGCGCCCTCTCGCTCGTATCGATTGCCCGGCCCGGCCGGTCGTGGTGAAGCCCGGTCAGCTCGGGGCGTATCCGGCCGCCTTGGCGCGGGCCGCGTCTCAAAGATCCCTCACAGGACGGAGATTGAGCCCTTCCCGGCAGCCGTCCGGTACGGGGCACGGGTACGGCGGGCACCGTCCGTACCCGTGCCGCGGCGCCCGCCGGGGGAGGTCCGCGGGTGGTGGCAGCGGACCGCGGAGGGCCCGGGACGTGAGTGAAGTCACCGGCCGCGGGTCGTCCGGAGCCGCAGGCTGAGCGCCCCCGCCGGTTCGCCGGGCGGGGTGCGGCTGCCGTTCCGCGGTGGGTCCGGGCGGCCTCTCCCCTCGGGGAAGACCCGCAGGCGTACTCCCGGGTTCTCCACCCAGGGGAGTAGACCGGCACGCGGAGGCTCATCCTCCTGGAGGCCCGGTATTCGGTACGCGGGCATGACGACCTGGACCCGCTCCGCCCCTAGATTTGAGGTCAAGCGGCGGGTGCAGCACTCGTCCCCCGAGGTCAGTACTCGCCGCTTGCCGAACCGACAGGAGAGGGACGGGTCCATGGCCGGCACCGCAGCGCGGACGATGCTCCGCACGCAGGGACGCAGGGCGCACACCGCGCTCGGCGTCCGCAGCTCCGGTACCCGCCACCCGCTGGTGGCGACCGCCATGGTCCTTCCCCTCGCCGCACTGCTGATGTTCGTCTTCGGAGGCTGGCAGGCAGTGGTCACACAGGCGTCGTCCGTGGGCGTGATGCTGGGGCGCTGAGCGGCGCCCCGGGTCCGGGAGAGCGGTCCGGGCCAGGGACATCCGGCCAACAACCCCGTGGGGACGGGGGTGCGGCGGACGGCAGCGTTTGTCCGGTCAGCTGGGGAGCTGGCCGGACATCGCGCTGTCCGGGGCCTTACCGGTCGTCCCCGCACACCCCGGAGCGCCGCGTAGGCTCCCGGCGCACACCGACCCACCGACGGGGGAGACCGTGATCCCGACCGCCCGGATACGCGCGCTCGGCGCCGCCGCCGCACGCGCCGCCCACCCCCGCGGTGCCGGACACCCGCCGCACGCGCCCTGCCCCGACTGCGGCCGCGAGGCCACCGTCCTCACCGACCGCCCGGACGGCGCCGTCGTCCGGCACGGCACCGCCGTGGCCAAGGCGCACGCCACGGACACGGATCCGGCCGCCCTCGCGGTACGGGTGGCTGTCGCCGCACACCCCCTCCTGGCCGGCATCCTGCTGCCGCCGCTCACCGGCCCGGCGTGGGGCGCGGCCGGAGCCGTCACCGTGTGGCCCCGCGGCACCCCCGTCGACCCCGGGGCCCCCGGCGCGGCGCCCTGGGAAGAGGCCGCCGCCCTGCTCGCCCGGCTGCACTCGGTACCGCCCGCGGCCCTGCCCGCTCCGCTGCCCCCGATGCGGGGCCCGGCCAAGGCGGCCCGCGCTCTGGCCCGGATGCGGGACGCGCGCCCGGGGCCTGCGGCCGGGACCGTGCTGAGCGCCTGGCACGGTCTGCCCGCCTGGGCACGTGACGAGGAGCCCGCGCCCCGCGACTCGTTCCTCTGCCACGGCGATCTGCACCTCGGACAGCTCGTCCGGCACCCGGCGGACCGTGGCCCGTGGCAGCTGATCGACGTGGACGACCTCGGCCGGGGCGACCCCGCCTGGGACCTGGCCCGCCCCGCGGCCTGGTACGCGGCCGGGCTGCTGGCGCCCGACGCATGGGCGCGGTTTCTCGCCGCGTACCGGGCGGCGGGCGGCCCCGCCGTGTGCCAGGACGGCGACCCCTGGCCCGAACTGGACGTACCCGCAAGGGCGCTGACCGTTCAGACCGCCGCTCTCGCCCTGGCCAAGTCGGCGGCAGCGAACAGACCGCTCGACGAGGCCGAGCGGATGATGCTCGATTCATGCGCCCGAATCGCAGGTGTCCCGGCGGAGTTGGCGCCCGGAGCGGCATCGTAGGCTGAGCCGTCCTGATCCAACGGCGAGGAGTTGAACCGGTGCAGTGTCCCAAGTGCCATGCCCCGATGCACACGTACAACCGCAATGGCGTCCAGATCGAGCAGTGCAGCGGGTGCCGGGGGATATTCCTCGACTACGGGGAGCTGGAATCGCTGACCCGTCTTGAATCCCAGTGGGGCCAGCAGCCGCCGCCGCAGGCCTATCCGGCCCCGCCGCAGGCGCCGGTCTGGGGCGCCCCGCAGCAGCACGGCGGCCACTACGGCGGTGGCCACCATGACAGCCATCACGGCCACCACAACAGGGGCTTCGGGCACATGCTCTTCTCCTCCTGACCGCGGAGGGCGGGAGCCGGCCCAACAGAAGAACCCCCGGCCGTGGAAACGGCCGGGGGTTCCTGTTCCGGTGCGCGATACTGGGATTGAACCAGTGACCTCTTCCGTGTCAGGGAAGCGCTCTCCCGCTGAGCTAATCGCGCGGGACTTTCCGATGGTGCTCGTACCGCGAACAATCACGGGTACGTTCGGACATTACTGCGTGCGCGATACTGGGATTGAACCAGTGACCTCTTCCGTGTCAGGGAAGCGCTCTCCCGCTGAGCTAATCGCGCGGGACGGAAACCCGGCCGAAGCAAGGATCCAGTGGACGATACTGGGATTGAACCAGTGACCTCTTCCGTGTCAGGGAAGCGCTCTCCCGCTGAGCTAATCGTCCTTGGAGGTGGAGACGGGATTTGAACCCGTGTAGACGGCTTTGCAGGCCGTTGCCTCGCCTCTCGGCCACTCCACCAGGAGTACGGGGGTCGGGAAGATCCCCCGGTCCTGCGAGCGGACGACCAGGTTCGAACTGGCGACCTCAACCTTGGCAAGGTTGCGCTCTACCAACTGAGCTACGTCCGCTTGTCATTCCCGCGGCGCTTGCGCGCCCCGGCGACATGTTGAACTCTAGCGGATTCCCGGGCCAGCACAAAAACGCGTTTCCGCAGCGTGCTGCGGTGCGTTCGTGCCGGAGCGGCTTTGCGGCGGCCCGTCCTAGACTCGCCGGTGTGGACCGCCTCCCTCCCCTTGCCCGCTTCGGCGGCCGCGTCGCCTGTGACCTGCGCGATGTCACCAGCGACCCCGCCGCCCTGGACTCCACCGGCTTCTGGGCGGTGGCCGCGGATTTCGAGGGCGGGCTGGTCTGCGCCCGCTTCGGGGACGTACGTACGGAGCCGGTGCCCGCGGCCGTGCCCGGCCGGTGGCAGGGGCCGGCGGCCGGTGACTGGACGTCCTCGCTCGACCACGACGCGTACACGGCGGGGGTCCGCCACATCCGTACGCAGATCGCCGCGGGCGAGGTGTACCAGGCCAATCTCTGCCGGGTGCTCACCGCGCCGCTGCCCGGTCCTGACACCGCCGACATCGACGCCCTGACCGCTCTGCTCGCCCGGGGCAATCCGGCGCCGTACGCCGGGACGATCAGGCTGCCCGCGCACGGGGTGGAGATCGCGACCGCGTCCCCCGAGCTGTATCTGCGCCGCTCGGGACGGACCGTCGAGTCGGGCCCGATCAAGGGGACCGGGCGCACCGCCGCCGACCTCCTGGAGAAGGACCACGCGGAGAACGTGATGATCGTGGACCTCGTACGCAACGATCTCGGCCAGGTCTGCGCCACCGGCACGGTCGAAGTGCCGCGGCTCTGCGCGGTCGAGCAGCACCCCGGTCTCGTCCATCTCGTCTCCACGGTCCGCGGGGAACTGGCCGGGGGGACCGGCTGGAGCCGCCTGCTGGCGGGCACCTTCCCGCCGGGATCGGTGACCGGGGCGCCCAAGTCGAGCGCGCTGCGCATCATCGAGGCGCTGGAGACCGCGCCGCGCGGGCCGTACTGCGGAGGCATCGGCTGGGTCGACGCCGACCGCGGCACGGCCGAGCTGGCTGTCGGCATCCGGACGTTCTGGATCGACCGCACCGGCGACGGCAGCGGCGGGCCGGTGCTGCGCTTCGGCACCGGCGCCGGGATCACCTGGGGCTCCGACCCGGAACGCGAGTGGGACGAGACGGAGCTCAAGGCAGGCCGCCTGCTCGCGATAGCGTCCGGGACGAACGAGACGATCGGAAGGACCACTCCATGAAGATCTGGGTCAACGGCGGGCTGCGGGATGCGGACGCCGCCCTGGTCTCTGTCCTCGACCACGGGCTGACCGTGGGCGACGGCATCTTCGAGACGGTGAAGGCGACCGGGGGACGCCCGTTCGCGCTCACCCGTCACCTGGACCGGCTGACCCGCTCGGCCCGCGGACTCGGCCTGCCCGATCCCGATCCGGACGAGGTGCGCCGCGCCTGTGCGGCCGTGCTCGACGCCAACCCGGTGCCGCTGGGCCGCCTGCGGATCACGTACACCGGCGGGCTCTCCCCGCTCGGCTCCGACCGCGGCGACGCGGGCCCGACCCTGGTCGTCGCACTCGGCGGTACGAAGCGCCGCCCCGACACCACCGCCGCGATCACCGTCCCCTGGGCACGCAACGAACGCAGCGCGGTGGCCGGGCTGAAGACCACCTCGTACGCGGAGAACGTCGTCGCGCTCGCGCGCGCCCATGAACAGGGCGCCACCGAGGCGCTGTTCGCGAACACCACAGGCGCGCTGTGCGAGGGGACCGGCTCCAATGTCTTCGTCGTGGTCGACGGCGAACTGCACACCCCGCCGCTCTCCTCCGGCTGTCTGGCAGGCATCACCCGTGCGCTGGCGGTCGAGTGGACCGGAGCCCGGGAGAGCGAGCTGCCGCTGGACGTCCTGGAACGGGCCGACGAGATCTTCCTGACCTCGACGCTCCGCGATGTGCAGGCCGTCCACCGGATCGACGGACGCCAACTGGCCGACGCACCGGGCCCGGTGACCTCGAAGGCCATGCGGATCTGGGACGAGCGCGCGGCGGAGCGGCTGGATCCCTGAGCCGTACGCCGGGCCGTGCATCCCCGGCATCCCCGAACTCGGATGACGCGGGGCCGCAGGACGGGTACAACTCCCTGATGACCACCACCCTGCGGCCGACCGGGCCGCTTCAGCAGGGCGCCGACGGCGCCAAGGCACGCTCCTACGAGGTCTGCGTGAACAGCCGCCCGGTGGGCGCCGTCGACCTCCGTACGGACCCCGCGTTCGGGCCCGCCGGCGGTGTGATCGGCGGGCTGCGGATCGACGAGCCCGACCGGGGGCGCGGCCGGGGCACCGTGGCCGCGCTCGCCGCCGAGGAGGTGCTGCGCGGCTGGGGGTGCGACCGGGTGCGGATCGGCGTACCGGCCGGTGCCGCGGCAGCGCTGCGGATGGCCGATGCGCTCGGCTACACCCTGCTCAACAGCCACCTGCTGAAGGAACTGCCGGAGCAGCCGCCGGAACTGCCCTCCGGGGTGGAGGGCCGCCGGATGCGCGAGGACGAGTTCCCGGCCTGGCTGGCCAGGGCCGTCGACGGCTACGCCCGGTCCTGGGCCGAGCGTGGAATGCCGGAGGACCGGGCCCGCGCCAAGTCCGAGGCCGACCACCGGGAGAACCTTCCCGACGGCCTGACGACCCCCGGCACCGCCATCGACGTCCTGGTCGAGGGCGGTGGGGTGGTCGGGTACGTCTGGATCGCCGAGAGGGAACTGGATCCCGGCCGGCGCGGCGCCTTCGTCTTCGACGTGGAGGTGGCCGAGGAGTACCGCGGGCGGGGCCACGGCCGTTCGCTGATGCTGCTCGCCGAGCGCGAGGCGCTGGCGGCCGGGGACCGGCTGATCAAGCTGAGCGTGTTCGCGGCCAACACCCCGGCGGTCCGGCTCTACGCGTCACTCGGCTACCAGGAGGTCGACCGCTTCTACGCCAAGCGGCTGCTCTGAGCCTTTGGGGCTTCCCGTGACGGCTGCTTTTCGTGACGGTGGCTTTCTGTGACGGTGGCCTTCTGTGACGGTGGCTTTCCGTGATGACGGCTTTCCGCGATGACGCATTTTCCGGCCGCGGAGGCCGCGGAGGCCTCAGGCGCCGGAGGGAGCAGCGGCTCGGCGGTCCCTTCAGGCTTCGGCGGCGAGCAGCCGGTCGGCGATCTCCTCGATCCGCTCCCGCAGACCTTCCTGGCTCTTGCCGCCGTCCAGCCGTTCGCCGCCGATGACATAGGTCGGAGTGCCGGTGACACCGATCGCCTTGCCCTCGGCCTGGTCGGCGTCGACGGTCAGCATGTGCCGGCCGTCGATCAGTACGGTGTCGAACTCATCGGTGTCCAGGCCGAGTTCACCGGCGGTCTCCAGCAGGACCGGCTCGCCCCGGGAGGTCAGCTCCGCGGTGCGGGCGAGCACGGCCTCCGTGTACGGCCAGCCCTGCCCCTGCTCGAAGGCCTCCTCCGCCGCCTGGGCCGCCGCGTAGGCGTGCCGGTGCTTCTCCAGCGGGAAGTGGCGCAGTCGCAGGTCGAGACGGTCGCCGTAGCGGGCGCGCAGCGCGCGTACGTCGTCCAGGGCGCTGTGGCAGTCGGGGCACTGGAGCTCGCACCAGACGTCCAGGACGACGCGGCGGGAGGCGGAGGAGTCACTCATGGCGCCAGTCTCCCAGCCGTACGCGGTACGGCCCAACCGGGACCTGAGGAGGATCCGCCCCCGAGATGTCCCTGAAGTCGCACCGGGACGTGGCCCGCGCACCCCACTCCGGTGCAGGATGGAGGGAAGCGAACCCATGGCTGGAGGAGACCGGATGATTGCCGAGACCGTCTGTTCCGCGGTGTCCGCGGCAGGGCTGGGCATCGCCGCGATCACGGCGTACCGCAAGCGATTCCTGGCGGCGACCCGCATTTTCGCGTACTCGCTCGTCCCGGTGGGACTGGTGCTGACGGGGGTCGTCGGCTGGGTGGCCGACATCGCGTTCAAGCCGTCGGTCTGGCTCGGCTTCGCGATGCTCGCGGTCGCCTGGCTGCTGTTCATGACCACCAGGGCTGTCGAGCGCCGCTCCGGCGGCACCCGCAAGGAACGCAGGGCCGCTGCCAGGGCGGCCGAGCAGGACGCGGTCGCCCCCGCGGCCCCGGCGCCCTCGTTGCCGGGCCGTACCGGAGCGCAGCCGCAGGCCGCCGCGCGGCCCGAGCCGCAGGCCAAGGGGGCCGCGTCCAAGGCCCCGGCGCCCAAGACCGCCGCACCCACCGAGGACTTCTCCGACATCGAGGAGATCCTCAAGAAGCACGGCATCTGACCGCAGGGCCACGGCATCCGACCACGGCCGGGTGCGGGACGGGCCCGCCGGGCCCGGGGATACGCCCGTCTCGCCCGGGCGGGGGCGCGACCGTACGATGAGCGCACTCCGTGCGGGCGGCCGGAGATCACCCGGGGACGGCCCGGACACAGCCAGGTACAGCAGGCGGGACAGACGTGGCAGGCATCAAGGACGTGGCCAGACGTGCGGGCGTCTCGGTCGGCACCGTGTCCAACGTCATCAACCGGCCGGCCTCCGTCTCGTCGGAGACCCGTGCCCGTGTGCAGGCCGCCATCGCTGAACTCGGCTATGTACGGAGCGAGTCGGCCAGGCAGCTGAGGGCGGGCAGCAGCCGGATCGTGGCGCTGCTCGTGCTCGACATGGGCAATCCCTTCTTCGTGGACATCGCCCGCGGGGCGGAACGGGCCGCCCGCAGTGCCGGGCTCGGGGTCATGGTCTGCAACAGCGACCAGAGCGCGGCGGAGGAAGCCGCCTACCTCTCGCTCTTCGCCGAGCAGCGGGTGCTGGGTGTACTGGTCACCCCGGCCGACCCCACCGGGAAGAGCCTGGAGGACTTCGGCCGGCACGGCATCCCCTCGGTCCTGGTCGACCGGGTGGCGTCCGGCGCCGACTCCTGCGCGGTCTCGGTCGACGATGTCCACGGCGGCACCCTGGCCGTACGCCATCTCGTCGCCGCGGGGCACCGGTCGATCGCCTTCGTCACCGGGCCGCCGGAACTGCGCCAGATCCAGGACCGCAGGAAGGGCGCGCTGGCCGCGCTCCACGAGGCGGGGCTCCCGCCCGAGGCCCTGGTGGAGATCTCCACGGGCCGGCTCGACGTGGCGGCGGGCCGGGACGCCGGTGCCCGGCTGGTCGGTCTTGGGCCGCGGCCGACCGCCGTCTTCTGCGTGAACGACCTGCTGGCGCTCGGCGTGCTCCAGTCGCTGTATGCCGCGGGCGTCAAGGTGCCGCAGGACATGGCCATCGTCGGCTATGACGACATCGAGTTCGCGGCGGCGGCCGCCGTACCGCTGACGTCGGTACGCCAGCCCGCGGTGCTGATGGGGCGGATGGCGGCCGAACTCCTCCTGGAGGAGGCCGGGTACGCGGGCGACGGCGAGCATCTGCACCGCGGTGTCATGCTCCAGCCCGAGCTCGTCGTCCGGGCGTCCAGCATTCTGCCGCACTGACGTCCGGCCGGGGCACGGACGGCCGGGCGGACTGTCACGGGATTCAGCGAACTGGCCAGCGACAGATGCGTGTTGACCGGCGAAAACGGCTCCGCTGCGTCATCATCGGCCCGAGATGCCGGATACCTTCCGGGACGATGTCGCCGTCCCTACCCCTGCCCCCGAGCCGCGTGGCTGCCTCTTCGCGCTCTCCCAGCCGCCCCTGATGATCTTCCTCGGGGTGATCTGCTGTCTGCTGCTCATGGCGGCCGTGCACGATCTGTTCCTGCTGTGAGGGCGGACGTCAGCCCGCGGCCGCCTTCCGTCTGGCGCGGTAGGCGGCGACATGCAGGCGGTTGCCGCAGGTGCGGCTGTCGCAATACCGGCGGGAGCGGTTGCGCGAGAGATCGACGAAGGCGTGTCCGCAGTCCGGTGCCTCGCAGCGGCGCAGCCGCTCGTGCTCGCCCGCCACGACGATGAAGGCGAGCGCCATCCCGCCGTCGGCCGCGAGGTGGTCGGCGACCGAGGCGCCGGGCGCGAAGTAGTGCACATGCCACTCGTAACCGTCGTGGTCGGTGAGTTGCGGAGTCGTGCCCGCGGACGCGACGAGCCGGTTGACGAGCGCTGCCGCTTCGTGGGGACCCGGTGCGGCGAACACCTCGGCGAACTGCCGGCGCACCCCGGTCACGGCCTGCCGGTCGTCCTCGCCGAGATGCCCCACGCCGCTCACGTCGTAGTCGCGCACGAAGGCGTACAGCCCCTCGATGTCGGCGAGCGGGTCGGTGTCCGCACCCTCCGGCGTGGTGTTCACCAGACCGACCACCATGTTGAGGGCGATCCGGGTGTCGTGGGGGATCAGCACGATGCACTCCCTGGCCTGCGACGGGCCGGCGCCCGCCGATGCTGGCCGACTCTAGCCGCTCCCGTCCCGGACGCACCGGGGCGCCGTCCCCGCGGTGGATTCCGCGGGGACGGCGCCCGGCTTCTGGCGTATGTCATTGTCTGCGCGGTGCCGTCGCCCCGAGTCGGACGGCGCCGGGCCTCTCGCGGCCTGGCTCAGCTTTCGGCCAGAATGTGCGAGAGCTCGGTGTCGAGGTCGAAGTGACGGTGTTCCGTACCGGGTGGCACGGCGGCGTCGGTCCGCTTGAGGAACGACTCCAGAGCCCTCGCAGGGGCTTCGAGCAGCGCTTCTCCTTCCGGGGAGCTCAGGGCGATACAGACCACGCCCTGGCCGTGACTGCGCGACGGCCAGACTCGGACGTCGCCGGTGCCGGTGGGCCTGTGCAGACCCTCTGCGAGGAGATCGCGGGCGAATACCCACTCCACGGTCTCCTCGGCTCCGGTGTGGAAGGTGGCATGCACGGCATAAGGATCGGCCGTGTCATACCGCAGGCCCGCGGGTACAGGCAGTGATGACTCGCTCGACACAACGAGGCGCAGGTGCAGCTCGCAGCTGACCGTGGTGTTCATAAGCGCCAGGGCCTTTCGCTCAGTGTGCGCTCGGGGATTCGCACGTCGGCGAAATCGACATGCCACCTACGGTGCCGTTGTAAACCCCTCTGACCGATTTGTGGCTCTTAAGGTCGCCTGTACGGCGGAGTGTGGGTTTGTACGGTTACGGCAAATGGGTGACGCCCCGCGCGACGGCTCCGGCGCCGGCCGGTCCCGTAGGTTGGAGTGCATGAATGCGGAGAGTGACGGGCGGGGTGGAGTCGCCGCGGCGGACTCCGCGGGAGACGGAACGGGCGTGAGCGGCGCAGGGGCGCCCTCGGAGCGCGTGCGCGGGTCCCGGGCCCCCGCCTTCGTCGGGAAGTCCAGGGCGCTGCGTCTGGGCTGGCAGGCGGGCGTCTTCCTGGTGGGCCTCGCCGTGGTGGCCGCGGGTGTCGTCATGCTGCCGCTGCCGGGTCCCGGCTGGCTGGTGATCTTCGGGGGCATGGCGGTCTGGGCGACCGAGTTCGTCTGGGCGCAGCTGGTGCTCCGCTGGACCAGGCGGAAGGTGGCCGGGGCGGCGCGCAAGGCGCTCGACCCCCGGGTCCGGCGCCGGAACCTGATCCTGCTCACGGCCGGTCTGGTGATCGTCGCCGTACTGCTCGCGATCTACGTCGGGCAGTACGGGGCCGTGATGCCGTGGAAGATCCGCGAGTGACCGAAGATCCACGAGTGGTTCCGGGGTGGTCCGGAACGGCCCGGGCCATGCGGTAATGTTTTCCCTGCGCCTGGGCGATTAGCTCAGTGGGAGAGCGCTTCGTTCACACCGAAGAGGTCACTGGTTCGAACCCAGTATCGCCCACCGTCCGGTTCCGATGGCCCGGAGGCTTTTCCAGCCTCCGGGCCATCGGCGTTCCCCGGTGACGCCAAGCCGTCGACGGCTGATCCTTTCCCTTGGCGCCCTTCCCGGCTGTCTTCCTTAAAACGATTCATCCCCGGACGGGGACGAATCGTGATCCTCCGCGGTCCACGGCGGCCGGTGCCGCGCCGAGCCCGTGCGGGGTGCTGCTCCGGGGCGGTGGCCGTACCCGCCGTAAGAGTTTGAACCAGGACCGGCGGGCCCTGTATGGTTCAGTCCGTTCCCGGGCGATTAGCTCAGTGGGAGAGCGCTTCGTTCACACCGAAGAGGTCACTGGTTCGAACCCAGTATCGCCCACCGGGTCAGGCCGGTCCGTCACCGCGGACCGGCCTTTCTGTTTGCCGCACATGCCGTGTGCCGGTTGTCTTCTGTGCCGACGGTCAGGCCACGGCGGACAGTTCGGGCCGCAGCGGCCACGACGGATCCACGGCCTCCGGTGTGCCCTGCCGGGCGAACCATGCCTGCAGTCCGCGCGCCTGCGCCGCATGCCAGGTCGTCTGCAGCGTGTGCAGCTCACCGGGCGTCAGGCGCTCGAGCCGTCCCGCGAACCGGCGCCCTATCGCCCGTACGAGCTCCAGTGAGGCCAGTGCGTCCGCGGCCGCGTCATGGGCGCCGTCCAGCCGAACCTCGTACTGCTCGCAGAGATCCGTCAGGGTGCGGTGGCCCTTGCGGTACCGGTCCAGGTGTTTGTCCAGGACGCGCGGGTCCAGCACCCGCAGCGGCGACTCCCCGAGGTACTGGCCGAGCGACGAGGCGCGGTGGCGCTTCAACTCCCGGTCGAGCAGGGTCAGATCGAAGGGTGCGTTCATGACCACCAGCGGCCGGCCCGCCGCGCACTGCTCGGCCAGCGCCCTGGCTATCTCCGCCACCACGGGCGACGGCCAGCGGCCGTTGCGCTGCAGATGGAGATCGGTCAGACCATGGATCTCGGTGGCGCCCGCGGGCACCGGGATGCCCGGATTCACCAGCCAGCGGGTGGTGCGCGGCCGCCCTCCCGCGGCGTCCTGCACGACCAGTGCGGCGGACACGATGCGGTCGTCCTCGACGTCCACGCCCGTCGTCTCGGTGTCAAAAGCTGCCAGGGGTCCTTCGAACCAGCACGGCATGTCCCAACTCCTCGCACTCACTTGGCAGATGGCGTGCGACATCCGCCCGATTCGGTGATACCCGGCTGTTTGCGACATACGCCGACCGGAGACAACACAGGTGACGGGCGAGGACATTGACGGCCCGTCGCCGGAAATGGACCGGCCCGGTATCGGCACAGTCCGGAAGGCACACCACAGCCATGGCGCTCACGCAGCCCGAACGGGGCCCCCTGGTGCCCGAGCGGCTCGCGCTGCTGCGCGGTTCGCTCGCCACCACCGCCTGTATGGAGACCTTTCAGGTGGGATATCTGCACGCGGTCGCGGCCGCTTCGGGATGTTCGCTGTCCCAGCCCTTCCCGGACAACGGGATCGACTGGCATGTGAGCCACGGAGCTCCGGACCACACCGTGGACGACGAAGTGACGATCAAGGTGCAGCTGAAATGCACCTACCAGATCGCCCCGGACCCGCCAGGCGCGGCCTTCTCCTTCACGCTCGACAACGCCCATCTCGTGAAGCTCGCCCGTACACCGGTCTCGGTGCACAAGATCCTCGTCGTGATGCTGGTGCCGCGGACCCGGGACGACTGGCTGCGGGCCGGTCACGACCGGCTCGATCTGCGGCACTGCTGTTACTGGACCAACCTGGCAGGCCACCCGGTGACGGGCCGGCACAGGACCACCGTGCGGATCCCGACCTCGCGGATATTCGACGACCGAGCACTCTGCGAGATCATGACCCGTGTCGGGGCCGGAGGGAGACCTTGATGCAGCACCGCCCGCTCGACGAACCCGTACGTCCCCACCCGGTCGAAGGACCGGGGGTCCGGGACGGCGGCGAGGGCCCCGACCCCGCGCGGGTCGACCCCGCGGTACTCGGCGCGCTGCTCGGCCGGCACGGCTGGCTCCGCCGCGGCGGAGCCGCCGGCCGCTATGCCCGCTGGACGCCCCCGGGCCCCGTCGGCCGGGGTACGAGCGTCCTCGTCCCCGAGAGCCGCTCCTTCCCCGACAGCGACGACCTGCTGGCCGAGGCGCTCACCGCGCTCACCCGCTGCGCCGCGCCGTCGGCCCGTGAGGTGCTGGTCGCGCTGGCCGTGCCGAGCGACGAGATCCGCTGGTCACGGGAGACCGCCGACGACCTCTCCGGGGTGGCCCCCTGGACCGTCCAGGAGCAACTGCGGTCGGCCGCACGCCAGATGCTCACCGCGGGCGCGCTGGCGGCGGCCCGCAGCGCCGGGTATCACGGCGCCCGCCACCGCAGGCAGGCCGGTGCCGCGCTGGACGGCGTGCTGGCCGGGCCGGCACCGGACGGGCGCGGGCTCACCGCCTTCGTCCCCGTGGAGCCTGGCCGGCCCGCCGTGGTCCGGCTGCACCACGCGCTCCACGCCGCCAGGGAGGCGGTGGACTACCAGCGGGCGACCGGCGGGATGGACGCGTTCGACGCCGCCGTCCGCGCCGGGGTGAGCCGCGAGCTGACCGAGGCGGTTGTCGCGCTCGTACGGGGCACCGAAGGGGTGTCGGTCGCGCTGGCCTGGGCGCCCGCGGCCGGGGTGCCCGAGGGGTGCGCGGCCAGGCCGGAACCGGTCGGGTTCTCGCCGGGCGACCTTCCCGCGCTGCGGGCGGCCGGCGCACGCTATCTGCGCTCGGAGCCCTCCCTGCCGGTCCGCGTCACGGGCGCGGTCGTACGGATGCGCCGCTCGGCGCCGGGCGGCCCCGGCACGGTGCGGCTGCGGGTGCTGGCCGGCGCCGAGGTCCCGTACGTCCGGATGGTGCTCGACGAGGAGGCGTACCGGATCGCGGGCCACGCGCATCTGGTCGGGCTGCCGGTCAGGGTGCAGGGCAGGCTGGAGAGCCGCAGCGGCTTCCGCCGGCTGACCGGCGCCGAAGGCGTGGTCCCCGTCCAGGTGGACGAGGCGGAGCGGGACCGGCTGATGAAGGCGCTCCAGGAGAACCTCGACTTCTTCGAGGAGGCCTGCGCGGGGGAGCGGACACCCGGTGCGGAGGGGACCGGGAGGGGGGACGCTTAGGGGCTTTCGTTTGGATCAGGCCGGGTCAGGGAGCGGGTCTGGTGCACTGCGTTCGCTTCGCTCACTTCGTCTCGGCTCTTTGATTGCCCTTTGGATGCCGAGCGCAGCTGCAAGGCGGAGGATTGAGGCGATTGGGGCCTCCCCTGTTCGAGCGAAGCCGAGAACTTGGGGAAGGAGCCATGGTGATTGACGACAACGCCGCAGATGCGCGTGCCAGACCCCGCGAGCCCGGCATGATCCAAACGAGAGGCCCTAACCGTTTCGCAAACCATGCCCCGGGCTCGGTACGATTCAGGCGCGCCGGGATCCGTCGGCGCACCCCCTGAGTCAGGAGAGACCGGTGTCAGACGTCCGTGTGGTCATCCATCGCGATTCCGAGCGGGAAGAGCGCGTGGTGACGACGGGCACTACGGCAGCCGAGCTCTTCCCCGGCGAGCGCACCGTCGTCGCGGCCCGGGTGGCCGGTGAGCTGAAGGACCTGGCCTACGCACTGGCCGACGGCGACGAGGTCGAGCCCGTCCTGATCTCCTCCGACGACGGCCTCGACATCCTGCGCCACTCCACCGCGCATGTGATGGCACAGGCCGTGCAGGAGCTCTTCCCCGACTCGAAGCTCGGCATCGGCCCGCCGGTCAAGGACGGCTTCTACTACGACTTCGACGTCGAGCGGCCGTTCACCCCCGAGGATCTCAAGGCCATCGAGAAGAAGATGCAGGAGATCCAGAAGCGCGGGCAGCGCTTCTCGCGGCGTGTGGTGACCGACGAGGACGCCCGCGCCGAGCTGGCATCCGAGCCGTACAAGCTGGAGCTCATCGGGATCAAGGGCTCCGCTTCGGCGGACGACGGGGCGGACGTGGAGGTGGGCGGCGGCGAGCTGACCATCTACGACAACCTCGACCCGAAGACCGGCGAGCTCTGCTGGAAGGACCTCTGCCGCGGTCCGCACCTGCCCACCACCCGGTTCATCCCCGCCTTCAAGCTGATGCGGAACGCCGCCGCGTACTGGCGCGGCAGCGAGAAGAACCCGATGCTGCAGCGCATCTACGGCACCGCCTGGCCCACCAAGGACGAGCTCAAGGCGCACCTGGAGTTCCTGGAGGAGGCCGCCAAGCGCGACCACCGCAAGCTCGGCAACGAGCTGGACCTCTTCTCGTTCCCGGACGAGATCGGCCCCGGCCTCGCGGTCTTCCACCCCAAGGGCGGCATCATCCGGCGCGCCATGGAGGACTACTCGCGCAAGCGGCACGAGGAGGAGGGCTACGAGTTCGTCTACTCGCCGCACGCCACCAAGGGCAAGCTCTTCGAGAAGTCCGGCCACCTGGACTGGTATGCGGACGGCATGTACCCGCCCATGCAGCTCGACGACGGGGTGGACTACTACCTCAAGCCGATGAACTGCCCGATGCACAACCTGATCTTCGATGCGCGCGGCCGCTCCTACCGTGAACTGCCGCTGCGCCTCTTCGAGTTCGGCACGGTGTACCGGTACGAGAAGTCGGGTGTCGTGCACGGTCTGACCCGCTCGCGCGGCTTCACCCAGGACGACGCGCACATCTACTGCACCAAGGAGCAGATGGCGGACGAGCTGGACACGACGCTCACCTTCGTCCTGAACCTGCTGCGCGACTACGGTCTGACCGACTTCTACCTGGAGCTGTCCACCAAGGACCCGGAGAAGTTCGTCGGCTCGGACGATGCCTGGGAAGAGGCCACCGAGACGCTCCGCCAGGTTGCCGAGAAGCAGGGCCTGCCGCTGGTCCCGGACCCGGGCGGCGCCGCGTTCTACGGGCCGAAGATCTCCGTCCAGTGCAAGGACGCCATCGGGCGCACCTGGCAGATGTCGACCGTCCAGCTCGACTTCAACCTGCCGGAGCGCTTCGACCTGGAGTACACGGGACCCGACGGCACCAAGCAGCGCCCGGTCATGATCCACCGCGCCCTGTTCGGTTCCATCGAGCGCTTCTTCGCGGTGCTCCTGGAGCACTACGCGGGTGCGTTCCCGGTCTGGCTGGCGCCCGTCCAGGCGGTCGGTATCCCGATCGGCGACGCGCACATCCCGTACCTCCAGGAGTTCGCCGCCACGGCACGCAAGCAGGGGCTGCGGGTCGAGGTGGACGCGTCGTCGGACCGGATGCAGAAGAAGATCCGCAACCAGCAGCGCGCCAAGGTGCCCTTCATGATCATCGCGGGCGACGAGGACATGGCCAACGGCGCCGTCTCCTTCCGGTACCGCGACGGATCGCAGGAGAACGGCATCCCGGTGGACGACGCCATCGCCAAGATCGCGCAGGCCGTCGCGGACCGCGTACAGGTCTGATCCACCCGGCTGTTGAGGCCCCCGGAGAGTCAGCTCTCCGGGGGCTTCTCGTCGCTGTCCCGCCGGAAGGTCTGCAGCAGCCAGGACGAGAAGGAGCCCGTCACGGCGCCCAGCAGGGCGATGCCGCACGCCATCATGGCCACCGCGATCAGCCGCCCGAGCAGCGTCACGGGGACCACGTCGCCGTAGCCGACCGTCGACAGCGTGGCTGCGGCCCACCACAGGGCGTCCCCGAAGGTCCGGATCGTGGCGCGGGGCGCGGCGCGCTCGGCGCTGTAGACGGCGAGCGACCCGGCGAACGCGAGCAGCAGGGCCGAGACCCCCGCATACGCGATCACCCGGCCGTGCAGACCCAGCCGGGGCTGCGCCCTCTTCTGCTGTACGACGTTGTAGAGCTGCACCATGCGCAGCAGCCGCAGCAGCGGCAGGACCACCACGACGGTGTCCATCCGGTGCGTACGCGGGAAGCGCATCCCCTGGCCGCTCAGGACGAGCCGCACCGCGTAGTCCAGGATGAAGACCAGCCAGACCGCGAGGGACAGTGCGAGCGCGACGTCCCGCAGCAGGGGATCGGGGCCCTGCGCCAGTACATGGACCGCGTAGCAGGCGAGGAAAATCAGCGCGGCCGCGAAGAGCGGCACCTCCGTGCGCTCCTCCCAGCGGCGCAGCCGCTCGTCGGGGTTCAGGGCGTCCATCGGCCCAGCATCGCCGCGACGGGCACCGCCCGCGCCCCGGCGACACGTCGCGAACGGGGGAAGTCATATGCTGCACAGCATGACGAGTGAGCCGGAGCAGCAGATCGGAGTGGGGACGCAGGACGCGTTCCAGCGCCTGTGGACCCCCCACCGGATGGCGTACATCCAGGGGGAGAACAAGCCGAGCGGACCGGGCTCGGAGGACGACTGTCCGTTCTGCTCGATCCCGTCGAAGTCCGACGAGGACGGCCTTGTCGTGGCGCGCGGCCGGCATGTGTACGCGGTGCTCAACCTCTACCCGTACAACGGCGGACACCTCATGGTCGTGCCGTTCCGCCATGTCGCCGACTACACGGAGCTGGACGCGGCCGAGACCGCCGAGCTGGCCGAGCTGACCAAGCGGGCGATGACGGCACTGCGGACGGCTTCCGGTGCGCACGGCTTCAACATCGGCATGAACCAGGGGGCGTCGGCGGGGGCGGGCATCGCCGCGCATCTGCACCAGCACGTGGTGCCGCGCTGGGGCGGTGACACCAACTTCATGCCGGTCGTCGGGCACACCAAGGTGCTGCCGCAGCTGCTGGCCGACACCCGCGCGATGCTGGCCGGGGCCTGGCCGGCCTGAGCGCCGGCCGGCGCCGCGCGGGTACGAGGGCATAGCCCGTGCGCATGCGAACGACAGGACCCCGGCTGGTGCCCGGGGCCCTGTCGTTCGCGTGCGCCGTGTTCAGGCGTCGTAGACGTCGGCCTTGCGCGGTGTCGGGTCCTGCACCAGTCCGCTGAGGACCATCGAGCGGTTGGTGAAGGAGTCGGTGTTCACGCCGTGCTCGTCGAGCACCCGCATCGCCGCCGTGTGCACGGCGCGCAGCACCGGAGTGGCCGCCCGCATCGCGTCGTCCGCCATGAAGCGGTGCCGCCAGGGCTTGTCCGCCCAGGCGTGCCGCATCCCGAACGGCTCGGGCAGCGTGATCTTTCCGCCGCAGAAGTCGAGGACGGGCGGGAACCAGGTGAGCGGGGCCCGCGCTGCCAGCCGCACCACCTCGGGGGTCTCCACCAGCGGCAGGTTCACCTCCCGCGTCTCCCAGAACTTGACCGCCTTGTTGACCTGCTTGGTCTTGGCCGCCGGCTTGGTGGTGAAGAGCGAGTGCACCGGGCCGAGCGCATGGCCGGTGACCTCGATCCGCAGCGTCTCGTGGAGCACGGTCACGGTGATCATCATGGTGATCACCAGCTGTCCGTCCCAGAGTGTGAACTGCACGCCCAGATAGTGGCGGTTGCCGCTGCCGAACTGCTGCTCGTTGCAGATCCGCTGTATCTCGTGGCCCTTGATCTGGAAGGCCTCCACGTCCTCCCCGTCGGGCCGGCTGACCTCGCCCGCGTTCTCACCGACGGGTGCCACGATCCAGTGCTTCACGGACGGGGTGGGGAAGCCGCCGGTGTGCAGCGGGCCCCGCTCCAGCATCCGCAGCCGGTCGTGGATGGCCCGGATGACGTCCCAGCTGCGGAAGCCGTGGATCTCGGTGCCCGCCTCACGGGGTACGAGCTCCTCGGCGAGCTGCCAGCTGCCCCAGCGGGTTCCCATGCCGAGTATCCCCTTGGGGCCCGCGTAGAACACCGAGTTGGACTGCTGCTCGGCCGTCAGCCTGGCCAGGGACTGGCGCAGTTGCTCGGCCGCGGTCTCGGTGGGGTTGCGCGGTACGGCCTCGGGGATCTTCGGCCCGATGCCGCCGCCGGACAGCAGACTCTCCCAGCGGGACCGCAGATCCACTGCCGTCTTCTCGCAGATCCGCTTGGCCAGCACCCAGCCGATGACCGGCGCGACCAGCATGAGCCGCAGATACAGCGCCCCGATGCCACCGAACGGCAGCTTGACGAGGAAGAGCACCACGAGCCCGCCGACAGCCACCAGGAGTGCGGTGCCCAGGGCTCCCATGCTGCGGTTCCGGGATCCGGAGAGGGTGCGCCGCAGTTGGAAGACGGCGAGCCAGATCAGCAGCCCGGGGAGGAACACGAGTCCGAAGACGGCCATCACGACGGTCAGCCTGGTGTCGCGCTGCTTACGGATGCGGGTCGCCGCCAGGCAGTGTTCGACCACCGTCTGGGGCTCGGTCCCGAAGGACTGGATGAGCGCCTTCCGGGTGCCCCCGAGCATCCGCACCTGGACGGCACGGGAGAAGGATTCGCCCAGATTCGGCTCGAAGAGCGAGAACTTGCCCTTCTTCACCTCTGTCTTGTGCCACTCGCTGTTGGCTTTGAGTATGTCCTCGACCGGACTGTCCCGGTAGGCCGCCGACGCGAGGGCGTGGGTCGCGGCGGTCTGACCCGCTGAACCCTGGAGCGGAACCTGTGCCCCGGGAATGAAATCGAATCCGTCGTTCGCCACCGCTGCCCCCATCGCCGCACCAACCGCTGCTGCGGCTGTTCCCAACTACCGTGCCCCGCACACCTGCTGCACCGGATCCGGGCCGCCCTGCACCTTCCGTCCGTGCCGTGACCTCAGCGTATCCGTGGTGCTCCCCGCGCGTCACGGGACAACGGAAGGCTGTCCGGCGCAGGGGGGCGCGCGGCCGGATACCGCCCAGCCGCGCGGCCGGTGGCCAGGGCCCGCTACGAACCGCTGTGCGCCTCTTCGCGCACCCGGTCGGCCACGTGCTGCGGCATCGGCTCATGGCGTACGTACGAGCGCGTGAACTGCCCGGTGCCGTGCGAGAGCGACCGGAGATCGACGGCGTACCGCCCGATCTCGATCTCCGGGACCTCGGCCCTGACCAGGGTGCGGCCCGGCACCGTCTGCTCGGTGCCCACCACCCGGCCGCGCCGTCCGGCGAGATCGCTCATCACCGGGCCCACGAAGTCGTCGGGCACCAGGACCCGGACCGAGACCACGGGTTCGAGCAGATGGATCGGGACCCGGTCCGCCGCCTCCCGCAGGGCCAGCGCGCCCGCAGTCTGGAACGCCGCGTCCGACGAGTCCACGGAGTGGGCCTTGCCGTCCCGGAGAGTGATACGGACATCGACGAGCGGGTGCCCGGCCGCGACACCCCGGGCCGCCTGCGCGCGTACGCCCTTCTCGACGGACGGGATGAACTGCCGGGGCACCGAACCGCCGACGACCCGGTCGACGAACTCGATCCCCGATCCGGAGGGCAGCGGGTCCACCTCGATCGCGCAGATCGCGAACTGGCCGTGGCCGCCCGACTGTTTGACATGCCTGCCGCGCCCCTCGGCCGGCTCGCCGAACGTCTCGCGCAGCGACACCCGGTACGGCTCGGCGTCCACCCGGACCCCGTACCTGCCCTGCAGCCGTTCCAGTGCCACGTCCCGCTGTGCCTCGCCGAGACACCAGAGCACCAGCTGGTGGGTGTCCGGATTCTGCTCCAGGCGCATGGTCGGATCCTCGGTGACCAGCCGGGTGAGCCCCGTCGAGAGCTTCTCCTCGTCCGCCTTGCCATGGGCGGCGACGGCGAGCGGAAGCAGCGGATCCGGCAGCGTCCATGCCTCCATCACCAGCGGGTCGTCCTTGCCGGACAGCGTGTCACCGGTCTCCGCCCGGCTCAGTCCCGATACGCAGGCGATGTCTCCGGCGATGCACTCGTGCAGCGGGCTCTGCCGCCGCCCGAAGGGTGCCGAGAGCGCGCCGACCCGCTCGTCCATGTCGCGGTCGTCGCGGTCCTCCCGGCCGGTCAGGCCGGCGCGGCCGTGGCCCGCCTGGCTGTGGCCGGCCATATGAACCGTCTCGTCGGGCCGCAGGGTCCCGGAGAAGACCCGCACCAGCGAGAGCCGGCCCACATAGGGATCGGACGCCGTCTTGATCACTTCGGCGAGCAGCGGCCCGCACGGGTCGCAGTCCGCGGAGGCGTGCGGGGCGCCCTCCGGGGTGGTGACCGCCGGGGCCTCCCGCTCGGGCGGTGCGGGGAAGCCGCGGGTGATCAGTTCGAGCAGTTCGACGGTGCCGAGCCCCTGCCGTCCGCCGGACACCGCGGGCGCGGCGGCGAGCACCGGGTGGAAGACACCGCGGGCGACCGCCCGCTCCAGATCCGCGATCACCGTCGCGACGTCGATCTCCTCGCCGGCGAGATAGCGGTCCATGAGGGTCTCGTCCTCGCTCTCGGCGATGATCCCCTCGATCAGCCGGTTGCGGGCTTCCTCCATCGGCGGCAGCTCGGCCTCGCCGGGCTCGCTCTCCGTACGCTCTCCCGAGTCGTAACCGGACAGCCGCCGGGTGAGCAGCCCGGCAAGTCCTGTCACCGGGGCGTGCCCGTCCGGCCCGGGCGGTCCGTACAGCGGGAGGTACAGGGGGAGCACCGCGTCGGGGTCGTCGCCGCCGAAGATCCGGCCGCACAGCCGGGTCAGTTCCGCGTAGCCGGTACGGGCCGTGTCCAGGTGGGTGACCACGATGGCCCGCGGCATCCCGACGGCCGCGCACTCCTCCCAGACCGTGCGCGTCGCGCCGTCGACGCTGTCCGCGTCCTGGGCGGCCGACACGACGAAGAGGGCCGCGTCCGCCGCGCGCAGACCGGCCCGCAGTTCGCCGACGAAATCGGCGTAACCGGGTGTGTCCAGCAGATTGATCTTGATGCCGTCCCACTCGACGGGGACGAGCGAGAGCTGTACCGACCGCTGCCTGCGCTGTTCGATCTCGTCATAGTCGGAGACGGTCTGGCCGTCCTCCACCCGGCCGGCCCGGGTGACCGCCCCCGCGGTCAGCGCCAGGGCCTCGACCAGCGTGGTCTTGCCGGATCCGCTGTGGCCGACCAGGACCACGTTCCGTACGGAAGCGGGCCGGCCGGCCGTCGTCACTCTGCCGGCGGCCCCGGGGTGTGTGCTCGCCTTGTCGCTCATGAGTGTGCCTCCCGTGTGATGAGGGACGTTGCACGGTGAGAACGGTGAGAAACGGAGCGGACACAGGGCCACGAAGCGTGGCGGCACCGGTGACGCCCGCGGTCATTCGAGCTTTCCACTCGGGCCGCGGCGCGTCCATACGTGCGGCCCCGGCGTGTGCCCGGCAGCCGCTCCGCCACCGCCGGGACAGGGCCCGGCGGTGGAGGTCCGCGGTCCTGGCTACGATGGGCCCGCCGGGTAGCCAGTGGGGCCGCGCGGCCCACCAACCCCCGGGAAGGCCATGCTGAACAAGTACGCGCGTGCATTCTTTACGCGTGTCCTCACGCCGTTCGCCTCGTTCCTGCTGCGGATCGGGGTCAGCCCCGACGCGGTGACGCTGACCGGTACGGCCGGGGTGATGGCGGGTGCGCTGGTCTTCTTCCCCAGGGGAGAGTTCTTCTGGGGCACAGTCGTCATCACCCTCTTCGTCTTCTCCGACCTCGTCGACGGCAACATGGCGCGCCAGGCCGGGATTTCGAGCCGCTGGGGGGCCTTCCTCGACTCGACCCTCGACCGGGTCGCGGACGGGGCGATCTTCTCCGGGCTCGCCCTCTGGTACGCGGGCAACGGTGACAACAACCTGCTGTGCGCGGTCACCCTCTTCTGCCTCGCGAGCGGCCAGGTCGTCTCGTACACCAAGGCCCGTGGCGAGTCGATCGGGCTTCCGGTCGCGGTGAACGGGCTGATCGAGCGGGCCGAGCGGCTGGTCATCTCGCTCGTCGCCGCCGGGCTCGCCGGGCTGCACACGTTCGGAGTGCCCGGGATCCAGATCCTGCTGCCGATCGCGCTGTGGATCGTGGCGGTGGGCAGCCTGATCACCCTGGTGCAGCGGGTGGTCACGGTACGCAGGGAGTCCGCCGAGGCCGACGCCGCGGCAGCCGCCGAAGCCTCCGCGCACGGCGGCGGGACGGTATGAGGGAGCGGTTGACGGACGCCCTGTACGGACTCGGCTGGGGCGCGGTGAAGAAGCTGCCCGAACCGGTCGCCACCGGGCTCGGCAGGCGGATCGCGGACACGGTCTGGAAGCGGCGCGGCAAGAGCGTGCTGCGTCTTGAGTCCAATCTGGCCAGAGTGGTGCCCGGCGCCGGTCCCGCCCGGCTCGCCGAGCTGTCCCGGGCCGGGATGCGCTCGTACATGCGGTACTGGATGGAGTCCTTCCGGCTGCCCGCGTGGAGCGCCGACCGGGTCCGCGGCGGCTTCGACCCCGAGGACCTCCACCATCTGACGGACGGCCTGGCCACCGGGAAGGGCGTCATACTCGCCCTCCCGCACATGGGCAACTACGACCTCGCGGGCGCCTGGGTCACCACGAAGCTGGGGGTGCCGTTCACCACGGTCGCCGAGCGGCTCAAGCCCGAGACCCTCTACGACCGGTTCGTCGCCTACCGCGAGGGCCTGGGCATGGAGGTCCTGCCGCACACCGGCGGTTCCGCCTTCGGCACGCTGGCCAGGCGGCTGCGGGACGGCGGTCTGGTCTGCCTGGTCGCCGACCGCGACCTCTCCGCCTCGGGCGTCGAGGTCCAGTTCTTCGGCGAGGCGACCCGGATTCCCGCGGGGCCCGCGCTGCTCGCCCAGCAGACCGGAGCGCTGCTGCTGCCCGTCACCCTCTGGTACGACGGTTCGCCGGTGATGCGGGGCCGTGTCCATCCGCCCGTGGACGTACCCGATTCGGGTACGCGCCCCGAGAAGACCTCGGTGATGGCGCAGGCGCTCGCCGACGCCTTCGCCACCGGAATCGCCGAGCACCCGGAGGACTGGCACATGCTCCAGCGCCTCTGGCTCGCCGACCTGGAGCGCCGTCAGGAGCCTTCGTGAAGATCGGCATCGTCTGCCCGTACTCCTGGGACGTCCCGGGCGGGGTCCAGTTCCACATCAGGGACCTCGCCGAGCATCTGACCGGCCTCGGCCACCAGGTGTCGGTGCTGGCCCCGTCCGACGACGAGACACCGCTGCCGCCGTACGTGGTCTCCGCGGGCCGGGCCGTCCCCGTCCCGTACAACGGCTCGGTCGCCCGGCTCAACTTCGGCTTCCTGTCGGCGGCCCGGGTGCGGCGCTGGCTGCACGACGGCACCTTCGACGTGATCCACATCCATGAGCCCACCTCGCCGTCGCTGGGGCTGCTCACCTGCTGGGCCGCGCAGGGACCGATCGTGGCGACCTTCCACACGTCCAACCCGCGCTCACGGGCGATGATCGCCGCGTACCCGATCCTGCAGCCCGCGCTGGAGAAGATCTCGGCCCGGATCGCGGTGAGCGAGTACGCGCGCAGGACCCTGGTCGAGCACCTGGGCGGCGACGCGGTGGTCATCCCCAACGGCGTCGACGTCGGATTCTTCGAGCGCGCCGAGCCCAAGCCGGAGTGGCAGGGGGGAACCATCGGGTTCATCGGGCGGATCGACGAGCCGCGCAAGGGGCTGCCCGTGCTGATGCGGGCGCTGCCGAAGATCCTCGCGGAGTGCCCGGATGCCCGGCTGCTCGTCGCGGGGCGCGGTGACGAGAAGGAAGCGGTCGCCACACTGCCGAAGGAGATGCGGCAGCGGGTCGAGTTCCTCGGCATGGTCAGCGACGAGGACAAGGCACGGCTGCTGCGCAGCGTCGACGTCTACGTCGCGCCGAACACCGGCGGTGAGAGCTTCGGGATCATCCTCGTCGAGGCGATGTCGGCCGGTGCGCCGGTGCTCGCGAGCGACCTCGACGCGTTCGCCCAGGTCCTGGACCAGGGTGCGGCGGGCGAGCTCTTCACCAACGAGGACGCGGACGCGCTGGCCGCGTCCGCCGTGCGGCTGCTGGGCGACAGCGAGCGCCGGGAGGGGCTCCGCCGGCGGGGCAGCGCGCATGTGCGCCGCTTCGACTGGTCGACGGTCGGTGCGGACATCCTGGCGGTGTACGAGACGGTGACCGACGGCGCCGCTTCGGTCGACACCGACGAACGGGTCAGCCTGCGGGCCCGGTTCGGCCTGGCCAGGGACTGACAGGGCGCCGGGGAAAGCCGCCTGACGGGCCATCAGTTCTGCAGGTGGCCATGTACCGCGGTCCGGGGGCGGTCC
Organism: Streptomyces sp. NBC_00466; assembly: GCF_041433995.1. Classification (NCBI taxonomy): domain Bacteria; kingdom Bacillati; phylum Actinomycetota; class Actinomycetes; order Kitasatosporales; family Streptomycetaceae; genus Streptomyces; species Streptomyces sp. NBC_00466. The sequence continues at coordinate 6,102,072 of NZ_CP107896.1, forward strand.
GCTGCGTTCGCCGTGGCGGGCATGCGGCCGTGCCGGACCGGTAGCCTTTCGGCCCGTGACCGTATCCCTGATCATCTGGATCGTCCTCGCGTTCGTCGCGGTCGGCCTGTACCTGAGCTGGACCGCCGGCCGACTCGACCGGCTGCACGCGCGGATCGACGCCGCCCGCGCCGCCCTCGACGCCCAGCTGCTGCGCCGCGCTTCGGTCACCCAGGAGCTGGCCACGTCCGGAGTCCTCGACCCCGCTGCCTCGATGGTCCTGTACGAGGCGGCGCACGCGGCCCGGCAGTCCGACGAGGAGCAGCGCGAGGTGGCCGAGAGCGAGCTCAGCCAGGCGCTGCGGGCGGTCTTCGGCGAGACGGCGCAGGTCGGGGCCGTACGGTCGGCGCCCGGGGGCGAGGAGGCGGCCGACGAGCTGGCCGCTGCCGTACGGCGGGTCCCGATGGCCAGGCGCTTCCACAACGACGCGGTACGGGCCGCCCGCGCCCTGCGCACGCACCGCAAGGTCCGCTGGTTCCGGCTCGCGGGACACGCGCCGTTCCCGCTGGCGTTCGAGATGGACGACGAGCCGCCGGTGGCGCTGGCCGACCGGCCGGGTACTTAGGGTCTCTCGTTCGGATCAGGCCGGGACGTCTGCCAGAACGATCCACCGGCTGTTCATTGGCCCTTGCAGTGGACTGGTTCACAGGAGTTTGCTCATTGGGCAAGAACTCTCTTCCCCGAGCGAGGTAGCCCGTGTCCAGTACGCACCCCACCACTTCCCCCGCCGAGACCCCGGCGACCGGCACCGCGCGCGTCAAGCGCGGCATGGCCGAGCAGCTCAAGGGCGGCGTGATCATGGATGTGGTCGACGCCGAGCAGGCGAAGATCGCCGAGGACGCGGGCGCCGTGGCCGTCATGGCACTGGAGCGGGTCCCCGCCGACATCCGCAAGGACGGCGGAGTGGCCCGGATGTCCGACCCGAACATGATCGAAGAGATCATCGCGGCCGTCTCCATCCCGGTCATGGCCAAGTCGCGTATCGGCCACTTCGTCGAGGCCCAGGTGCTGCAGTCGCTCGGCGTCGACTACATCGACGAGTCCGAGGTGCTGACCCCGGCCGACGAGGTCAACCACAGCGACAAGTTCGCCTTCACGACGCCGTTCGTCTGTGGCGCCACCAACCTGGGCGAGGCCCTGCGCCGGATCGCCGAGGGTGCGGCCATGATCCGCTCCAAGGGCGAGGCCGGCACCGGCAACGTCGTCGAGGCCGTCCGTCACCTGCGCCAGATCAAGAACGAGATCGCCCGGCTGCGCGGCTACGACAACAACGAGCTCTACGCGGCGGCCAAGGACCTGCGCGCCCCGTACGAGCTGGTCAAGGAGGTTGCCGGGCTCGGCAAGCTGCCCGTCGTCCTCTTCTCGGCCGGCGGTGTCGCCACTCCCGCCGACGCCGCGCTGATGCGCCAGCTCGGCGCCGAGGGCGTCTTCGTCGGCTCCGGCATCTTCAAGTCCGGCGACCCGGCCAAGCGCGCCGCCGCCATCGTCAGGGCCACCACGTTCTTCGACGACCCGAAGGTCATCGCGGACGCCTCCCGCAACCTGGGCGAAGCCATGGTCGGCATCAACTGCGACACCCTTCCCGAGTCCGAGCGTTACGCGAACCGGGGCTGGTGATGGGCACTCCCGTCATCGGCGTCCTCGCTCTCCAGGGCGACGTACGGGAGCACCTGGCCGCGCTGGGTGCCGCCGGCGCCCAGGCAGGTCCGGTCCGGCGTCCCGAGGAGCTGGACGAGCTCGACGGCCTGGTCATCCCGGGCGGCGAGTCCACCACGATGTCCAAGCTGGCCACCCTGTTCGGGATGCTGGAGCCGCTGCGCGAGCGCATCGCGGCCGGACTGCCGGTGTACGGGACGTGCGCCGGGATGATCATGCTCGCCGACAAGATCCTCGACCCCCGGTCGGGCCAGGAGACCTTCGGCGGGATCGAGATGATCGTCCGGCGCAACGCCTTCGGGCGCCAGAACGAGTCCTTCGAGGCGGCCGTCGACATCCCCGGGATACCCGGCGGCCCCGTCGACGGCGTCTTCATCCGGGCTCCCTGGGTCGAGTCGGTGGGCGCCGGGGTCCAGGTCCTCGCGGAGCACGGCGGCCATATCGTCGCGGTGCGCCAGGGCCGCGTCCTGGCCACGTCGTTCCACCCGGAGCTGACCGGTGACCACCGTGTGCACCGGTACTTCGCGGACATGGTGCGCGACGCCCGGTGACCGGCGCCCGGTAGGATCTCTGGCGTTCGTCCAGGAAATGGTTACGCGAAGGAGACAGGCAGATGTCCGGCCACTCTAAATGGGCTACGACGAAGCACAAGAAGGCCGTGGTTGACGCCAAGCGCGGCAAGCTCTTCGCGAAGATGATCAAGAACATCGAGGTCGCGGCCCGCACGGGCGGCGCCGACGTGTCCGGCAACCCGACCCTCTTCGACGCCATCCAGAAGGCCAAGAAGAGCTCGGTGCCGAACAAGAACATCGACTCCGCGGTCAAGCGTGGTGCCGGTCTCGAAGCCGGTGGCGCCGACTACGAGACGATCATGTACGAGGGCTACGGGCCGAACGGTGTCGCGGTGCTCATCGAGTGCCTCACCGACAACCGCAACCGTGCCGCGTCCGACGTGCGCGTGGCGATGACGCGCAACGGCGGCAACATGGCCGACCCGGGCTCCGTGTCGTACCTGTTCAACCGCAAGGGCGTCGTGGTCGTCCCCAAGAGTGAACTCACCGAGGACGACATCCTGGGCGCGGTGCTCGACGCCGGCGCCGAGGAGGTCAACGACCTGGGCGAGTCCTTCGAGGTGCTCTCCGAGGCCACCGACATGGTCGCGGTCCGCACCGCGCTCCAGGAAGCGGGCATCGACTACGACTCGGCCGAGGCCAACTTCATGCCGACCATGCAGGTCGAGCTGGACGAAGAGGGCGCACGCAAGATCTTCAAGCTGATCGACGCGCTGGAGGACAGCGACGACGTGCAGAACGTCTTCGCCAACTTCGACGTCTCGGACGAGGTCATGGAGAAGATCGACGCCTGACGGGTGCTCAGCACCACGGGTACGTACGGACGGGCCGCCGGGGACACACCCCGTCGGCCCGTCCGTGTTCTCGGTGTTGTCGGTGCCACCCGATAGCCTGCGACAACGCAGGAACACATGGTCGAACGGTGCCACCCGTTCGACCAGGCACCGGACAGGCATCAGGTATGAGGGAGGGGGCACCGTGCGGGTACTCGGCGTGGACCCGGGGCTGACGCGCTGCGGCGTCGGCGTCGTCGAGGGCGTGGCCGGCCGGCCGCTCACCATGCTCGGTGTGGGGGTCGTCCGGACGCCCGCCGACGCGGAGCTGGGGCTGCGGCTGGTCGCCATCGAGCGCGGCATCGAGGCGTGGCTGGACGAGCACCGGCCCGAAGTCGTCGCCGTGGAGCGGGTGTTCAGCCAGCACAATGTCAGTACGGTGATGGGCACCGCACAGGCCAGCGCGGTCGCGATGCTCTGCGCGTCCCGCCGCGGCATCCCCGTCGCCCTGCACACCCCCAGCGAGGTCAAGGCCGCCGTCTCCGGCAGCGGCAGGGCCGACAAGGCCCAGGTCGGGGTGATGGTGACCCGGCTGCTGCGGCTGGACGCAGCGCCCCGCCCGGCCGACGCCGCCGACGCGCTGGCACTCGCCATCTGCCACATCTGGCGCGCCCCGGCCCAGAACAGGCTCCAGCAGGCCGTCGCCGCCCACCGCACGCTGAAAGGCCGTACCGCATGATCGCCTTCGTCTCCGGACCGGTGGCCGCCCTGGCCCCGACCACCGCCGTCATCGAGGTCGGCGGGATCGGCATGTCGGTCCAGTGCGCACCCAACACGCTGTCCGCCCTGCGCATCGGCCAGCAGGCCAAGCTCGCCACCTCCCTCGTCGTACGGGAGGACTCCCTCACGCTCTACGGCTTCGCCGACGACGACGAACGCCAGACCTTCGAGCTCCTCCAGACCGCGAGCGGCGTCGGCCCCCGGCTCGCCCAGGCCATGCTCGCCGTGCACTCGCCGGACGCCCTGCGGCTCGCGGTCTCCAGCGGTGACGAGAAATCGCTCACCGCCGTACCGGGCATCGGCAAGAAGGGCGCCCAGAAGCTCCTCCTGGAGCTCAAGGACCGGCTCGGAGCCCCGCTCGGCACCGGCGGCGCCCACCTCGCCGCGCAGCGCACCGCGTCCGGACCCGCGCCGTGGCACGAGCAGCTGCACTCCGCGCTGGTCGGCCTCGGTTACGCGCCGCGTGACGCGGAGGAGGCCGTCGCCGCCGTCACCCCGCAGGCCGAGGCCGCCGCCGAGCCCAACGTCGGCGCGCTCCTCAAGGCCGCCCTGCAGACCCTCAACCGCGCCCGCTGATCGAGAGACCCGCATGCTGCCTCCTCAGAACGAGTGGGACGACACCGCCCCCGACACCGAAGAGCGCCTGGTGGGAGCCGACGCCGACGGTGAGGACCAGGCTGTCGAAGCCGCACTGCGCCCCAAGGACCTGGACGAGTTCGTGGGCCAGGAGAAGGTCCGGCTCCAGCTCGACCTGGTGCTGCGGGCGGCCAGGCAGCGCGGCGCCACCGCCGACCACGTGCTGCTCTCCGGCGCCCCGGGCCTCGGCAAGACCACCCTTTCGATGATCATCGCGGCCGAGATGGGCGCTCCCATCCGGATCACGTCCGGCCCCGCGATCCAGCACGCCGGGGATCTCGCCGCGATCCTCTCGTCCCTCCAGGAGGGCGAGGTCCTCTTCCTCGACGAGATCCACCGCATGTCCAGGCCCGCCGAGGAAATGCTCTACATGGCGATGGAGGACTTCCGGGTCGACGTCATCGTCGGCAAGGGGCCGGGTGCCACCGCCATCCCGCTGGAGCTGCCGCCCTTCACCCTGGTCGGCGCGACCACCAGGGCGGGCCTGCTGCCGCCGCCGCTGCGCGACCGCTTCGGCTTCACCGGGCACATGGAGTTCTACGAACCGGCCGAGCTGGAGCGCGTCATCCACCGCTCGGCCCGGCTGCTCGACGTCGAGATCGGTGAGGACGGCGCCGGGGAGATCGCCGGACGCTCCCGCGGCACCCCCCGGATCGCCAACCGGCTGCTGCGCCGGGTCCGCGACTACGCCCAGGTGGAGGCCGATGGGGTGATCACCCGGGAGATCGCCCGTACGGCGCTCGCGGTGTACGAGGTTGACGCCCGCGGACTCGACCGGCTGGACCGCGCGGTGCTCCAGGCCCTGCTCAAGCTGTTCGGGGGCGGACCCGTGGGACTCTCCACGCTCGCCGTGGCGGTGGGGGAGGAGCGCGAGACGGTCGAGGAGGTCGCCGAGCCGTTCCTGGTCCGTGAGGGGCTGCTGGCCCGCACCCCGCGCGGCCGGGTGGCCACCCCGGCGGCCTGGGCGCACCTGGGACTCGTACCCCCGCAGAGTGGTGCGGGAGGCGCTGCGGGAAAGGGACAAGCGGGTCTGTTCGGGGCGTGAGAAGGCGCGGGAGTGCACGCGGCGGAACCCCGGTGCCATGCTGGGCGTTGTTCCATTGATGCGGACTCGCCTAGACTCCGCCGATGCCGCCCTTCCCGGTCGGCATGCCCCGCCCCCGAAGATCAGGCCGCGACCAGCGCGGTCGTGCGAAGGAAGTTCCCTCCCGTGAGTCTCGTGACCCTCCTCCCCTTCATCGTGCTCATCGGGGCCATGTTCCTGATGACCCGGTCCGCCAAGCGCAAGCAGCAGGCGGCTGCAACGATGCGCAATGAGATGCAGCCCGGCACCGGCGTCCGGACGATCGGGGGCATGTACGCCACCGTCAAGGAGATCAACGAGGACTCGGTCCTCCTGGAGATCGCGCCCGGCGTCCACGCCGTCTACGGCAAGAACGCGATCGGCGCGGTCCTGGACGACGCGGAGTACAACCGCATCGTCCACGGCGAGACCGCCATCGTCCCCGACGACGCGTCCTCGCTGACCGAGCTCGACGACGCCGCCAAGGTCGACCTGGGCAAGCACGACACCCCGGACGCCGACGCCGCCTCCTCCGACGATGCCGAGGACGCCGACAAGGCTGAGGCCGCGTCCGATGACAAGGCCGAGAAGGCCGACAAGGCCGAGAAGAAGAACGACGGCGAGGGCGAAGCGAAGTAGCACATCCGGGGACCGCCGGTGCTGCCCGACGGCAGCACCGGCGGTCCCCGAGACCGTGCACTGCTACAAGCGGAGCAGGTCCCCCACATCACTTCGTGGCCGCTCACAGCGCATACCCGGCGCGGGCGGTAGGACAGGGAGAATCGACAAGGTGGCAGCACCGAACAAGGGCCGAAGGCAGACGGGAGCCCAGGGCAAGCCCGGGCGGTCCCTGGCCCTGATCCTGATCGCCATGGTTGCGCTCGTCGGCGGGATGTTCTGGGCTAAACAGGTCACGCCGCGTCTCGGCATCGACCTCGCGGGCGGTACGAGCATCACGCTCCAGGCCAAGCCTCAGCCGGGCAAGCCCAACGCGATCAACCAGAAGAACATGGACACCGCGGTCAGCATCATCGAGCGCCGTGTCAATGGACTCGGGGTCTCCGAGGCCGAGGTGCAGACGCAGGGCAAGGACCAGATTCTCGTCAACATCCCCAAGGGGACGAACGAGAAGCAGGCCAGGGAGCAGGTCGGTACCACCGCCCAGCTGTACTTCCGCCCTGTGGTGACGGTCGCAGCGGGCAAGCCGACGCCGACCAAGCCCTCCACCACGCCCTCCCCGAGCGCCTCGTCGAAGGCCACGGACAAGTCCAAGGCCACGGACAAGCCGTCCTCGTCGTCGAAGAAGACCCCCTCGTCCCCCCAGGGCCGTGCGGTCACCGACGCGCTGAAGACCGGCCCCACGCCCAACCCGTCGTCGCCTCCCCAGTCCAGCCCCTCCCCGTCGCCCGCCGACACGGCGGCCGCCGCCAAGCTGGAGAAGAAGTTCGCCGCGCTCGACTGCTCCACCAAGGCCGGCCGCGCGAAGGCCGGCGGCGACAACGTCAAGCCCAGCGACCCGACCGTGGCGTGCAGCCAGTCCGGTGACGCGAAGTACATCCTCGACGCCGCCGCCGTGGACGGCACCGACGTCTCCGGCGCCAAGGCCGTCATCGACCAGCAGCAGGGCGGCCAGTGGATCGTCCAGATGGACTTCACGAGCAAGGGCTCGAAGAAGTTCCAGGCGATCACCAGCAAGCTCTCGAAGCAGCAGTCCCCGCAGAACCAGTTCGCCATCGCGCTGGACGGCGCCGTCGTCTCGGCCCCCAGCGTGAGCCAGACGCTCAGCGGCAGCGCCCAGATCTCCGGCAGCTTTACCCAGCAGTCGGCCGAGGACCTCGGCAACGTGCTCTCCTACGGTGCGCTCCCGCTCTCCTTCAAGGAGGAGACCGTCACCACCGTGACCGCGGCGCTCGGCGGCGAGCAGCTCCAGGCGGGCCTCATCGCCGGTGCGATCGGCCTCGCGCTGGTCATCATCTACCTGGTGGCCTACTACCGCGGCCTGTCGTTCATCGCGATCCTCAGCCTCCTGGTCTCCGCGATCCTCACGTACTCACTGATGTCGCTGCTCGGCAAGGGCATCGGCTTCGCACTCAACCTGCCTGCGGTGTGTGGTGCGATCGTTGCGATCGGTATCACCGCGGACTCGTTCATCGTCTACTTCGAACGCATCCGTGACGAGATCCGCGAGGGCCGCACGCTGCGGCCCGCCGTCGAGCGCGCCTGGCCGCGCGCCCGGCGCACCATCCTGGTCTCGGACTTCGTGTCGTTCCTCGCCGCGGCTGTGCTGTACATCGTGACGGTCGGCAAGGTGCAGGGCTTCGCGTTCACTCTGGGTCTGACCACGCTGCTCGACGTCGTCGTGGTCTTCCTCTTCACCAAGCCGATCATGACGCTGCTGGCCCGCAGGAAGTTCTTCTACAGCGGCCACCCGTGGTCCGGACTGGACCCGAAGCGGCTCGGCGCCAAACCGCCGCTCCGCCGCTCGCGCGGTGCCACCACCGCCTCCTCCGCTCCCACCGACCCGAAGGAGGCGTGAGATGTCGCGACTCGGCAGCATGGGCGCCCGGCTGTACCGCGGCGAGGTCGGCTACGACTTCGTGGCCAAGCGCAAGATCTGGTACGGCATCTCGATCCTGATCACCATCACGGCCATCGTCGGCCTGGCGGTGCGCGGTCTGAACCTGGGCATCGAGTTCCAGGGCGGTGCGGTCTTCACCACCACCCAGAGCAGCAGCGTCTCCGTGACGCACGCCCAGGACGTGGCGGAGAAGCTCTCCGGACATGACGCGTCCGTCCAGAAGCTCGGCAACGGCGGCATGCGGATCCAGGTCTCCGGGATCGACACCGGCACGGCCGACAAGATCCACGGCTCGCTCGCCAAGGACCTGCACCTCCCGATCGACAAGATCGCCGCCGACCTGGTCGGACCCAGCTGGGGACAGACGATCGCCACCAAGGCCTGGGAGGGCCTGGCGATCTTCATGATCCTGGTGGTGGTCTATCTGGCCATCGCCTTCGAGTGGCGAATGGCCCTCGCCGCCCTGGTCGCCCTGATCCACGACCTCACGATCACGGTCGGGATCTACGCACTCGTCGGATTCGAAGTCACCGAGGGCACGGTGATCGGTCTGCTGACCATCCTCGGTTACTCGCTCTACGACACCGTGGTCGTCTTCGACGGTCTCAAGGAAGCGTCGAAGGACCTCAAGAAGCAGACCCGCTTCACCTACAGCGAGATCGCCAACCGCAGCCTCAACGGCACCCTGGTGCGTTCCATCAACACCACGGTCGTCGCCCTGCTCCCGGTGGCGGGCCTGCTCTTCATCGGCGGCGGTTTCCTCGGCGCCGGCATGCTGAACGACATCTCGCTCGCGCTGTTCGTGGGTCTCGCGGCCGGTGCGTACTCCTCGATCTTCATCGCCACCCCGCTCGTCGCCGACCTCAAGGAACGCGACCCCGCGATGCAGGCCCTCAAGAAGCGGGTGCTCGCCAAGCGGGCCGCCGCTGCGAAGGGCGAGCCGTCCGACATGGACGACGACACCCTCCAGCCGCAGGACGGCGCCCCGGCCCCGGCCGGCGCCGTGGCCGGCGGCCGGCGCGCCCCGGCCCCGCGGGGCCGAGGGCGCACCCCGGGGAAGCGCCGATGACCAGCACCCGGAGCACCCAGGACCTGCTGCTCAGCAGGATCAGGGATGTGCAGGACTATCCGCAGCCAGGCGTGGTGTTCAAGGACATCACCCCGCTCCTCGCGGACCCGGAGGCCTTCACAGCGCTGACCGACGCCCTCGCGGAGCTCTGTCTGCGGCACGGCGCCACGAAGATCGTCGGACTGGAGGCGCGCGGCTTCATCCTGGCCGCGCCGGTCGCGGTCCGCGCCGGAATCGGCTTCATCCCGGTCCGCAAGGCTGGGAAGCTGCCGGGCGCGACGCTCTCCCAGACGTACGACCTGGAGTACGGCAGCGCCGAGATCGAGGTGCACGCCGAGGATCTCAGCGCCGACGACCGCGTCATGGTCATCGATGACGTGCTCGCCACCGGCGGCACCGCCGAGGCCTCGCTCGACCTGATCCGGCGGGCCGGTGCGGAGGTCATCGGCGTGGCCGTACTGATGGAGCTGAGCTTCCTCGGCGGGCGTGCCCGGCTGGAGCCCGCGCTGCGCGGAGCCCCGCTGGACGCCCTGATCACGGTCTGATCCGTACGCCGTACCGCTGAGGCGGGCCCCCGGAACCCCGGGCGGCCCGTCTCTCGCGTACGGTGCCGGCACCGGCCCGGGGCGAGCGGATCGCCCGGGATCGTTACCATGGGCTTCCGGACCTGACACGGGGACCCGGACCCTCCCCCAGGCTCCGTCCGGGGGGACCCCCAGAGGAGTGCCCTTGCCAGACGAGGACCGGCCCGCAGCCGCCGCACAGCCCGAGAAGCAGGACCAGAAGGCCGCGGCGGCCCCAGCGACGCCCGAGAAGCCGCCTGCCGGGCAGCCGAAGCCCTCGGCTCCCGTGGTGCGCCCCGGCGGCGCAGCCCCCCTCTCCACGCCCAAGCCCGCCGCCCAGGCGCCCGCGCCGGGACCGGCCGCGCAGGGAGCCACCGCGCGCTCCGCCCCGCAGAGCCCCGCCCCGCAGAGCCCGGTGGCGCGCTCCGGTGGCTCGTCCAACCGGGTCAGGGCCAGGCTCGCGCGGCTCGGCGTGCAGCGCTCCTCGCCGTACAACCCGGTGCTGGAACCGCTGCTGCGGGCCGTGCGGGGCAACGACCCGAAGATCGAGTCCGCGACGCTGCGGCAGATCGAGCGCGCCTACCAGGTGGCCGAGCGCTGGCACCGCGGGCAGAAGCGCAAGAGCGGCGACCCGTACATCACGCACCCGCTCGCCGTCACCACGATCCTCGCCGAGCTGGGCATGGATCCTGCCACCCTGATGGCGGGTCTGCTGCACGACACCGTCGAGGACACCGAGTACGGCCTGGACACCCTGCGCCGCGACTTCGGCGACCAGGTCGCCCTCCTCGTCGACGGCGTCACCAAGCTCGACAAGGTCAAGTTCGGTGAGGCCGCGCAGGCCGAGACCGTACGCAAGATGGTCGTCGCCATGGCCAAGGACCCGCGCGTCCTGGTCATCAAGCTCGCCGACCGGCTGCACAACATGCGCACCATGCGGTATCTCAAGCGGGAGAAGCAGGAGAAGAAGGCCCGCGAGACCCTGGAGATCTACGCGCCGCTCGCCCACCGCCTGGGCATGAACACCATCAAGTGGGAGCTGGAGGACCTCGCCTTCGCGATCCTCTACCCGAAGATGTACGACGAGATCGTGCGGCTGGTCGCCGAGCGGGCGCCCAAGCGCGACGAGTACCTCGCCATAGTGACCGACGAGGTCCAGTCGGATCTGCGCGCCGCCCGTATCAAGGCCACCGTCACCGGGCGCCCCAAGCACTACTACAGCGTCTACCAGAAGATGATCGTGCGCGGCCGTGACTTCGCGGAGATCTACGACCTGGTGGGCATCCGCATCCTTGTCGACACCGTCCGCGACTGCTACGCGGCGCTCGGCACCGTCCACGCCCGGTGGAACCCGGTCCCGGGGCGGTTCAAGGACTACATCGCGATGCCCAAGTTCAACATGTACCAGTCGCTGCACACCACGGTCATCGGTCCCAGCGGCAAGCCCGTCGAGCTCCAGATCCGCACGTTCGACATGCACCGCCGGGCCGAGTACGGCATCGCCGCGCACTGGAAGTACAAGCAGGAGGCCGTCGCGGGTGCCTCCAAGGTGCGCACCGACGTGCCGAAGAGTCCGGGCAAGGGCTCCCGTCAGGACACCGTCAATGACATGGCCTGGCTGCGGCAGCTGCTCGACTGGCAGAAGGAGACCGAGGACCCCAGCGAGTTCCTGGAGTCGCTGCGCTTCGATCTGTCGCGCAACGAGGTCTTCGTGTTCACGCCGAAGGGCGACGTCATCGCGCTGCCCGCCGGTGCCACTCCCGTCGACTTCGCGTACGCCGTCCACACCGAGGTCGGCGACCGGACCATAGGAGCACGGGTCAACGGGCGGCTCGTCCCGCTCGAATCCACCCTCGACAACGGCGATCTGGTCGAGGTCTTCACCTCCAAGGCCGCGGGCGCCGGACCTTCCAGGGACTGGCTGGGCTTCGTCAAGTCGCCCCGGGCCCGCAACAAGATCCGCGCCTGGTTCTCCAAGGAGCGCCGCGAGGAGGCGATCGAGCAGGGCAAGGACGCCATCGCGCGGGCCATGCGCAAGCAGAACCTGCCGATCCAGCGCATCCTCACCGGCGACTCGCTCGTCACGCTGGCGCACGAGATGCGCTACCCGGACATCTCCTCGCTGTACGCGGCGATCGGCGAGGGCCATGTCGCCGCGCAGGGCGTCGTACAGAAACTGGTGCAGGCACTCGGCGGCGAGGAAGCGGCCAACGAGGACATCGCCGAGAGCACACCGCCGTCGCACGGCCGCAGCAAGCGGCGCGCCAACGCGGACCCCGGCGTGGTCGTCAAGGGCGTCGACGACGTCTGGGTGAAGCTCGCCCGGTGCTGCACACCGGTCCCCGGCGACCCCATCATCGGGTTCGTCACCCGGGGGAGCGGGGTCTCCGTGCACCGCGCGGACTGCGTCAACGTGGACTCGCTGTCGCAGCAGCCCGAGCGGATCCTCGAAGTCGAATGGGCACCCACCCAGTCCTCGGTCTTCCTGGTCGCCATCCAGGTCGAGGCCCTGGACCGCTCGCGGCTGCTCTCGGACGTCACCCGCGTCCTCTCCGACCAGCACGTCAACATCCTGTCGGCGGCGGTCCAGACCTCCCGCGACCGGGTGGCCACCTCACGCTTCACCTTCGAGATGGGCGACCCGAAGCACCTCGGACACGTCCTGAAGGCGGTACGGGGCGTGGAGGGCGTCTACGACGTCTACCGGGTGACATCGGCCCGCAGGCCCTGACACCGGGCCGCCGCACCGGACATGGGTGAGGGCCCTCCGCTCGGCGGAGGGCCCTCACCCATGTCCGGGAGACCGGCTGCTTCAGGCCTCTCAGCCGCCGAACTCCTCCAGGCCCTTCATCGCCTGGTCGAGCAGCGCCTGCCGCCCCTCGAGCTCACGGGCGAGCTTGTCGGCCCTGGCGTTGTTGCCGGCCGCACGCGCGGTGTCGATCTGCTTGCGCAGCTTGTCGACCGCGTCCTGCAGCTGCCCCGTCAGACCCGCGGCTCGCGCACGCGCCTCCGGGTTGGTGCGCCGCCACTCGGTCTCCTCGGCCTCCTGGAGCGCCCGCTCCACCGTGTGCATCCGGCCCTCCACCTTCGGCCGGGCGTCACGCGGTACGTGGCCGATGGCTTCCCAGCGCTCGTTGAGCGCCCGGAACGCGGACCTGGCCGACTTGAGATCCCGTACCGGGAGCAGCTTCTCGGCCTCGACCGCGAGCTCCTCCTTCAGCTTGAGGTTCTCGGACTGCTCGGCGTCCCGCTCGGCGAAGACCTCGCTGCGGGCGGCGAAGAAGACGTCCTGGGCGCCGCGGAAGCGGTTCCACAGGTCGTCCTCGGACTCGCGCTGGGCGCGGCCCGCGGCCTTCCAGTCGGTCATCAGATCGCGGTAACGGGCCGCCGTAGCACCCCAGTCGGTCGACCCGGAGAGCGACTCCGCCTCGGCGACCAGCTTCTCCTTGGCCTTGCGGGCGTCCTCGCGCTGGGCGTCCAGCGACGCGAAGTGCGCCTTGCGCCGCTTGGAGAACGCCGACCTGGCGTGCGAGAAGCGGTGCCACAGCTCGTCGTCGGACTTCCGGTCGAGCCGGGGAAGGCCCTTCCACGTGTCCACCAGCGCCCGCAGCCGCTCACCCGCGGACCGCCACTGGTCGCTCTGCGCGAGCTCCTCGGCCTCCACGACCAGGGCTTCCTTGGCGTGCTTCGCCTCGTCGGTCTGCTTGGCCTTATGGACCTTGCGCTCCTCACGGCGCGCCTCGACCGTCGAGACCAGCCCGTCCAGCCGCACCCGCAGAGCGTCCAGGTCGCCGACGGCATGGTGCTCATCGACCTGCCCGCGCAGGTGGTCGATCGCGGTCTGGGCGTCCTTGGCCGACAGATCGGTGGTCTTCACCCGGCGTTCGAGGAGGCCGATCTCGACGACCAGGCCCTCGTACTTGCGCTCGAAGTAGGCCAGGGCCTCCTCGGGAGAGCCTGCCTGCCAAGAACCGACGACCTTCTCGCCATCGGCCGTACGCACGTATACGGTGCCGGTCTCGTCGACACGGCCCCACGGGTCGCTGCTCACAGCGCCTCCATCCACATGATGCCTGCGGAGACTTGTGGGCCCCCGGGCATCGTCCACAGTTTCTTCGGCCGGGCTGCCTGCGCCCCGCACACCGCCAACATAGGCGAACGGCGGGGCGGCTGTCCGCATCCGGCCCATCCGAATATCCCCATATCCCCTGTCCCCGTTCCCTGGTTCCCCCGTGTTCCCCCGTTTCCCCGTTGTTCAGGGAGGGCTCCGGGCTCAGTCCTTCGTGACGGTGGCCTTCGAGATCGTGACGGCCTTCTTGGGCGCCCCGTCCTGGCTCCCGCCGGTCACTCCGGCCTTGGCCACGGCCTTCACCGTCTTCAGTCCCGCTGCGTCCATCGTCCCGAACGGGGTGTAGGTCGGGGGCAGTTTGCTGTCCTTGTACACAAGGAAGAACTGGCTGCCTCCGGTGTGCGGCTGGCCGGTGTTGGCCATCGCCACCGTGCCGGCCGGGTAGGTCACCGTACCGTCGCTGCCCGCCTTGCCGAGCGCGGTCAGGTTCTCGTCCGGGATCGTGTAGCCGGGCCCGCCCGAGCCGTCTCCCTTGGGGTCGCCGCACTGGAGCACGTAGATACCGCTGGTGGTGAGGCGGTGGCACTTGGTCTTGTCGAAGAAGCCCTTGTCCGCCAGTGACTTGAAGGAGTTCACGGTGTGCGGGGTCTTCGCCGCGTCCATGACCAGGGAGACCGCACCCTGGTTCGTCTTGAGGGCGAAGGTGTACTTCGCCTTCTTGTCGATCTTCATCGCGGGCTCGGGCGGACCGGTGCTGCTCGCCGACGGCGACGGGTCCGCGGCCTTGGCGGGGGCGGCCTTGCCGTCGTCGCCCTTGAAGGCCCCGGCTCCCCACGCGATACCGCCCGCCACGACCACCACGGCGACCGCCGACGCGATCACCGTGTTGCGGCGCCGTGCGTTGCGCCGGGCGGTGATGCGGCGCTCCTGCTGCCGCTCGAACTTTTCCCTGGCGAGCTGCCGCCGCCGCTGATCGCTGTTGACCACCGGGTGTTCTCCCTCGTCCGTATGCATGCGTGATGCGCGCGTGTCCGATACCTGTCCGGGCTAGGCCGTACCGTATATGGGTTCGCTGTGTGGTGAGCGGCGCCGGTAGGCTCTCATCTGCTGCATTCTCCCGCTGGACCGACATTTAAGGACGATCGTGCTCATTGCCGGGTTCCCCGCCGGGGCCTGGGGGACCAACTGCTATCTGGTCGCCCCCGCCGCCGGTGAGGAGTGCGTGATCATCGACCCGGGCCACCAGGCGGCCCAGGGAGTCGAGGACGCGCTCAGGAAGCATCGGCTCAAGCCAGTGGCGGTCGTTCTCACCCATGGCCACATCGACCATGTGGCATCGGTCGTCCCGGTGTGCGGAGCGCATGACGTCCCGGCGTGGATCCACCCCGCCGACCGCTTCATGATGAGCGACCCGGAGGAGGGCATCGGCCGTTCCATCGGGATGCCGCTGATGGGCGAACTGACCGTCGGCGAACCGGACGACGTCAAGGAGCTGGCCGACGGGAGCGAGCTGACCCTCGCCGGCCTGGAGTTCGCCGTCTCGCACGCGCCCGGCCATACCAAGGGGTCGGTGACGTTCAGGATGCCCGAGGCGGCGGACATTCCGCAGATTCTCTTCTCGGGCGACCTGCTCTTCGCCGGCTCCATCGGCCGCACCGACATGCCCGGTGGCGACCACGCCGAGATCCTTGAGTCGCTGGCCCGCGTGTGCCTGCCGCTCGACGACTCGACCGTGGTGCTGCCCGGTCACAACGAGCAGACGACCATCGGCCGCGAGCGCGCCACCAACCCGTATCTGCGGGGCCTGGCAGCTCCCCGACGAGGAATGTGACGACTTTTCCGTGAGTACTTTCCAGGCCCCCAAGGGCACGTACGACCTTCTGCCGCCCTCGTCCGCGAAGTTCCTCGCGGTACGCGCGGCGCTCGCCGCCCCGCTGCGGAACTCCGGCTACGAGTACATCGAGACGCCCGGCTTCGAGAACGTCGAGCTCTTCTCGCGCGGGGTCGGCGAATCCACCGACATCGTCTCCAAGGAGATGTACGTCTTCGAGACGCGCGGCGGCGACCGGCTCGCGCTGCGCCCCGAGGGCACCGCTTCGGTACTGCGTGCCGCGCTGGAGGCCAACCTCCACAAGGCCGGGAACCTGCCGGTCAAGCTCTGGTACTCCGGCTCGTACTACCGCTACGAGCGCCCGCAGAAGGGCCGCTACCGCCACTTCTCGCAGGTGGGCGCCGAGGCGATCGGCACCGAGGACCCCGCGCTCGACGCGGAGATGATCATCCTCGCCGACCAGGCCTACCGCTCGCTCGGCCTGCGGCAGTTCCGCATCCTGCTCAACTCGCTCGGGGACCGCGAGTGCCGTCCGCTCTACCGTGACGCGCTCCAGGGCTTCCTGCGCGGGCTCGACCTGGACGAGGACACCCAGCGGCGGGCCGAGATCAACCCGCTGCGGGTGCTCGACGACAAGCGGGCCGACGTACAGAAGCAGCTGACCGGCGCACCGATGCTGCGGGACTACCTGTGCGAGGCGTGCAAGGCGTACCACGAGGAGGTCCGCGCCCTGCTGACCGCCGCGGGCGTCGCGTACGAGGACGACGTGAAGCTGGTACGCGGCCTCGACTACTACACCCGCACCACCTTCGAGTTCGTCCACGACGGACTCGGCTCGCAGTCCGCGGTCGGCGGCGGCGGCCGCTACGACGGGCTCTCCGAGATGATCGGCGGCCCCGCGCTGCCGTCGGTGGGCTGGGCGCTCGGCGTGGACCGCACGGTGCTGGCGCTGGAGGCGGAGGACATCGAGCTCGAACTGCCCGCCACGACCAGCGTGTTCGCGGTGCCGCTCGGCGAGGAGGCCCGGCGGGTGCTCTTCGGGGTGGTCACCGAGCTGCGCAGGGCGGGCGTCGCCACCGACTTCGCGTACGGCGGGCGCGGTCTCAAGGGCGCGATGAAGAGCGCCAACCGCAGCGGGGCCCGCTTCACCGTGGTCGCGGGTGAGCGGGATCTCGCCGAGGGCGTCGTCCAGCTCAAGGACATGGAGTCCGGCGAGCAGAGCGGGGTGCCGCTCGACGCCCTCGTCGAAGAGGTCCGCAAGCGGCTCGGCTGAAACCGGCCCCACTGCTGAACCCGGCACACCCTGCGGCCCGGGCGGAGACTCTCCGCCCGGGCCGCAGGCGCAGGACCGCCACGAAAATCCTGCCCATTCGGGACGAGAGGGGCGGAGACGTCAACCCGGCGTGTGCCCATTCGTTCTGCCGGGCAATTGCGACACATGATCGCCGGGTACGGTTCACGGCCCCCGGACAGCCCGCGCGCGGGACGGCTCCGGCGGCGCCCCGGGGGCGAGGACCTGCGGCCACCCGGTCACGTCGGCCCCTGCCTGCCCTCCCGTGCACGCGCTCCCGGACACATGGCCCGGGCCGAATGCGCAGGTCGCAGCGGGTCCGCCGGGACGGCACTGTGATACGCCGGGTGCCGCCCGCGTCCGCCGGCCGGGCCCGCCACCCGGCCGGAAGGCCTTCCGGCGGGCGGGCCGCCCGGCACAGGCGTCCGCACCTCCTTATCTCCATCGAACAGTGCGAACCCCGCGCGGTGCGGCACAATGAGCCTGCCCACAGGCCACAGGAGCGATGGATCGGCATGATGACGACGACAGTGGTTGACGACGTGTCCGCGCAGCAGGACGGGAAGACCGGCGCGAGCCGTGCCTTCGGCTGGCTTCTGGTGATCACCGGAGCCGCCGGGCTGGTCGCGGCGTGGTTCATCACGCTCGACGAGTTCAAGCTCCTGAAAGACCCGAACTTCACCCCCGGCTGCAGCCTCAACCCGGTGGTGTCCTGCGGCAACGTGATGAAGAGCGCGCAGGCCTCGGTCTTCGGCTTCCCCAATCCGATGCTGGGGCTGGTCACCTACGCGGTCGTGATCGGCGTCGGCATGAGCCTGATCGCGGGCGGGCGCTACAGCCGCTGGTACTGGCTGACGTTCAACGCGGGCTGCCTCTTCGGCGTCGGCTTCGTCACCTGGCTCCAGTACCAGTCCCTGTACAACATCAACTCGCTCTGCCTCTGGTGCTGCCTGGCCTGGGTGGGCACGATCACCCTCTTCTGGTACGTCACGTCGCACAACATCCGGCACGGTCTGCTGGCCGCCCCCGGCTGGCTGCGGAGCTTCTTCGACGAGTTCACCTGGGTACTGCCCGTCGTGCACATCGGGATCATCGGCATGCTGATCCTCACCCGCTGGTGGGACTTCTGGACCGGGGCGCACTGACCCCGCGGAGGCCGGTGACCCCGAGGAGGCCGGTCCCGGGCGGGCCGGTCCCGGCCGGCGGCAGCGGCCCGGCGGCCTTGTCAGCCGCGTGACTGGTCTGGCATAGGGTTTGTACGTGGAACCCGATCTGTTCACCGCCGCGGCCGAAGAGCGCCAGGAGAAGGACCCGTCCAGCAGCCCCCTGGCTGTACGGATGCGTCCGCGCACCCTGGACGAAGTGGTGGGCCAGCAGCATCTCCTGAAGCAGGGCTCACCACTGCGACGGCTCGTCGGCGAGTCCGGCGGCGGACCTGCCGGGCCCTCGTCCGTGCTGCTCTGGGGGCCGCCGGGCATCGGCAAGACGACCCTCGCCTACGTCGTGAGCCAGGCCACCCGGAAGCGGTTCGTCGAGCTCTCCGCCATCACGGCGGGCGTCAAGGAAGTCCGCGCCGTGATCGACGGCGCGCGCAGGGCCTCGGGGGGATACGGCAAGGAGACCGTCCTCTTCCTCGACGAGATCCACCGTTTCAGCAAGGCCCAGCAGGACTCACTGCTTCCCGCGGTGGAGAACCGCTGGGTCACGCTGGTCGCCGCGACCACCGAGAATCCGTACTTCTCGATCATCTCGCCGCTGCTCTCCAGATCCCTGCTGCTGACGCTCGAATCGCTCACCGACGACGACCTGCGGTCGCTGCTGCACCGGGCACTCACCGAGGAGCGCGGGCTCGGCGGCGCCGTCACGCTGGCGCCCGCGGCCGAGGCGCATCTGCTGCGGATCTCCGGCGGTGACGCCCGCCGCGCCCTCACCGCACTCGAAGCGGCGGCCGGCGCGGCCATGGCCAAGTCCGAGCCGGAGATCACGCTCGGGACGCTGGAGGAGACGGTCGACCGCGCCGCGGTGGCGTACGACCGTGACGGCGACCAGCACTACGACGTGGCGAGCGCCCTGATCAAGTCGATCCGCGGCTCCGACGTGGACGCGGCCCTGCACTATCTGGCCCGCATGATCGAGGCGGGGGAGGACCCGAGGTTCATCGCCAGACGGCTGATGATCTCCGCCAGCGAGGACATCGGACTGGCCGATCCCACCGCGCTGCCGACCGCGGTCGCCGCCGCCCAGGCGGTCGCCCTGATCGGCTTCCCCGAGGCCGCGCTCACCCTCAGCCACGCCACGATCGCGCTGGCGCTGGCCCCCAAGTCGAACGCGGCGACGACGGCGATCTCCGCCGCCCGCGCCGATGTGCGCGCGGGCCTTGTCGGGCCGGTTCCGGCGCATCTGCGCGACGGGCACTACAAGGGCGCCGCCAAGCTCGGCCACGCCCAGGGCTACGTCTATCCGCACGACGTCCCGGGCGCCATCGCCGCCCAGCAGTACGCCCCGGACTCCGTGCGGGGCAAGCGCTACTACGAGCCCACCCGGTACGGCGCCGAGGCACGCTACGCGGACGTGGTCGAGAAGGTGCGGGAGCGGCTGTCGGGCGAAGGCACGGACGGACGCCAGTGACGACGCCGGCCGGGTGCGGTCGGGGCCGCTCCGACCCCGGTCATCAGCACTACCGCGGAGCAGGTACTCTGTACGAGAGTTCGTGTGCGCTCGGCTGCTGACGGCATCCGGGCGGTTTCAAGTCCGCTGGGACGCGGCTGACCACGATCTGATCGGACCTCCGTCGCGTCGACGCCCAGAGCGTCGGCCTTCTTTGTGTTGTCCGTGATGTGACTGGTTGTTCCCCGGGCGAGACATGCGATCTCCATTGAGCAAGGTGAGTCGAACCAACCATGGAGGTCTGGAGAACGTGCCTAACCAGTCGCGTCCCAAGGTCAAGAAGTCACGCGCGCTCGGTATCGCGCTGACGCCGAAGGCTGTCAAGTACTTCGAGGCCCGTCCGTACCCGCCGGGCGAGCACGGCCGTGGCCGCAAGCAGAACTCGGACTACAAGGTCCGTCTGCTGGAGAAGCAGCGTCTGCGCGCCCAGTACGACATCAGCGAGCGCCAGATGGCCCGCGCCTACGACCGCGCCAAGAAGGCCGAAGGCAAGACGGGCGAGGCGCTGGTCGTCGAGCTCGAGCGCCGTCTCGACGCCCTGGTCCTGCGTTCGGGCATCGCCCGCACCATCTACCAGGCCCGCCAGATGGTCGTCCACGGTCACATCCAGGTCAACGGCGGCAAGGTCGACAAGCCGTCGTTCCGCGTCCGTCCCGACGACGTCGTGATGGTCCGCGAGCGCAGCCGCGAGAAGGTCCCCTTCCAGGTTGCCCGTGAGGGTGGCTACGACACCGAGGGCGAGACCCCGCGCTACCTCCAGGTGAACCTGAAGGCCCTGGCCTTCCGCCTGGACCGCGACCCGAACCGCAAGGAGATCCCGGTCATCTGCGACGAGCAGCTGGTCGTCGAGTACTACGCCCGCTGATCCGGACGTACCTCGCGCTTCACCGCTTCGGCCCGTCGTCCCCTCGCTCCTCGCGGAGCAGGGGGCGGCGGGTCTTCGCGTGCCGCCGGGCCGTGCAGCGCACGCGCGACCGCGGCGTCCCGGCCGAGCTGTGCACCCCGCGACAGGAAACTCTCGTAGACCTCGGGCCCCAGCTTGCGGCGGGCCCCTTCCTCGCACCGCTGATGCGGCGCGTTGTAGTACGCCGAGCCGAAGAGCGGCAGCCCCACCGATGACCAGAGCCGCCCGGCCGCGCCCTGCAGCAGCGCGGCCTCCGTGGCCTCGCCGCCCTCCAGGGCGAGCAGCGCCATCAGCTCCAGGGCGAGCACCGTGCCCAGCTGGTCGTGGAAGGCGTGGCTGGTCGTGAGGCACTCGGACAGCAGCTCGCGGGAGCTCGCCGCCCGGCCGTCGGACCAGGCCTCGAAGGCCAGTACATACAGCGCGTAGGCCCGCGCCCAGCGCTCGCCGTGGTCCTCGCAGACCGCCACGACGTCCTGGCAGATGGCGGCCGCCTCGGCGAGCCGGCCGCGGAAGCACACCGCCATCGCCAGCTCGACCTGCCCCATCAGGACGTTACTGTTGAGTTCGCCGAGCTCCCGGTACTGCCCGATCGCCTCGCGCAGCAGTTCCTCCGCGCGCGGCATGTCATCGGTGACCAGCGCCAGACAGCCGGTCCTGTGCAGCGCGTACGCGGCCGCCACCGGGTCACCGGTGTGCTGTGCCGCCTCGTGGCACTCGTGGAGAGCGGCCACCGCGGCCACCGCGTCGCCCTGGAGCACCGCCACGTATCCCAGGACCCAGAGCGCCTTGAGCCGTGCGCCGTCGGGCCCGCCCTCGGCCTCCAGCACATGCTCCAGCCAGTGCCGGCCCTCGGCGAGACGCCCGCAGCCCGCCCAGTAGAACCAGAGCGTTCCCGCCAGGTACTGCGCCAGATGGACGTCCCCGGAGTGTTCGAGCGAGAACTCCAGCGCGCCCCGCAGATTGGGCAGTTCACTGTCCACGCGGGCCGCGATCCCGGCCTGCCGGGGGCTGAACCAGTCCAGCTCGCACCAGGTGGCCAGCCCCAGGAACCAGTCGCGGTGGCGCCGCCGGAGCCGCTCGGTGTCCCCGGTCGCGGCGAGCCACTGCGCCCCGTAGTCCCGGATCGTGCCGAGCATCCGGTAGCGGACGCCCGCCGGGGTGTCCTCCCGTACCAGTACGGACTGCGCGAGCAGCTCGTCCAGCACCTCCAGGATGCCGTCGGGGGGCAGTTCGGGGCCGCCGCAGATGTACTCGGCCGCCTCCAGGTCGAACTGCCCGGGGAACACGGAGAGCCGCGCCCAGAGCAACCGCTGCTCCGGGGTGCACAGTTCATGGCTCCAGCCGATCGCCGTGCGCAGCGTCCGGTGGCGCGGCAGCACGCCCCTGCCGCCCCCGGTCAGTAACCGGAACCGGTCGTCGAGCCTGCCCAGCAGCTGCTCGACCGAGAGGGCCCGCATCCGTCCCGCCGCCAGTTCCAGCGCGAGCGGGATCCCGTCCAGCCGCCGGCACACCTCCGCCACCTGCGCGGCGTCGCTCCGGGCGAACCGGAATCCGGGCCGTCCCGCCGAGACGCGGTCGGTGAAGAGCCGTACGGCGTCCCGGTCCCGCATCGGCCCCAGCGGGAGGGTCAGCTCGCCCTCGATCGCCAGGGGCCGCCTGCCGACCGCGATCACCCGCAGTCCCGGTGCGCCGCGCAGCAGGGCGAGGAGCAGTCCGGCGCACGCGTCGACCAGGAAGTCGAAGCCGTCGACCACCAACAGCAGCTCCCGCCCGGCGAGATGGCGGGTCAGCACCTCCTGCGGCGGCCTGCTCGTGTGGTCGGTCAGCCCCAGGGCCTCGACCAGCGTGTGCTCGATCAGCTCCGGGTCGCGCAGTGCGGACAGCTCGGCCAGCCACACTCCGTCGCAGAACCGTTCCTGCAGCGTTCCCGCCACCTGCGTCGCCAGCCGTGTCTTGCCCACGCCGCCGACTCCGACCACGGTGACCAGCCGGGACGATCCGACGAGTCTCGCCAGCTCGGCGGTTTCGGCTCTGCGCCCCATGAACCGGCTGAGCTCTGCCGGAAGGCTGCCGGGTGCGGTCCGATGGCCGGTCGAGTCGCTTCGCATAGAACACGGAGAGTACGCGGAGGTAAGCACTACGTACAATCCGATACCGGAAGTCCCGGCGCGCACAGCGGATATCCGGTACAGGGGCGGAGTTCCGGCGCGATAGGCTCGGAACCCGCAATCGACGTGACCCAACGACGTGACTTCCGACGACCAGAGAGCGGTGCAACGTGTCCGGTGGAGAGGTGGCCGGCATCCTGGTGGCCGTCTTCTGGGCGATCCTGGTCTCCTTCCTCGCCGTGGTGCTTGTGAGGCTGGCCCAGACGCTCAGGACGACCACCAAGCTGGTGGCGGACGTGACGGAGCAGGCCGTGCCCCTGCTCGCCGACGCCTCCACGGCCGTCCGGTCGGCGCAGACCCAGCTGGAGCGGGTCGACGCCATCGCGACCGATGTGCAGGAGGTCACCTCCAACGCGTCGGCGCTCTCCACGACCGTCGCATCGACCTTCGGTGGACCGCTGGTGAAGGTCGCGGCCTTCGGCTACGGCGTCCGCCGGGCCCTCGGGCGCAGGGACGGGGCGGAACCGGAGAGCCCGCGCCGCCCGGTGATCGTCGGCCGCACGGTGCCGGCCCCACGGCGTAGGAAGCGGAAGGGCTGACGCTGCAATGTTCCGCCGTACGTTCTGGTTCGCCACCGGCGCCGCAGCCGGTGTGTGGGCCACCACCAAGGTCAACCGCAAGATCAAGCAGCTGAGTCCGGAGAGCCTCGCGGCGCAGGCGGCGAACAAGGCCGTCGACGCGGGTCACCGGCTGAAGGACTTCGCCGTCGACGTGCGGGCCGGAATGGTCCAGCGCGAGGCGGAGCTGGGGGAGGCGCTCGGCATCGACGCGCAGCCCGGACCGGCCGAGCTTCCTGCGCGGCGACGTCTCGCCGCCATCGAATACACCAAGCACTCGCACAACCGGAATGAGGACCACTGATGGAGTCGGCTGAAATTCGCCGCCGCTGGCTGAGCTTCTTCGAGGAGCGCGGGCACACCGTCGTCCCTTCGGCGTCGCTCATCGCGGACGACCCGACTCTGCTCCTTGTGCCCGCGGGCATGGTCCCGTTCAAGCCGTACTTCCTCGGCGAGGCCAAGCCGCCCGCCCCGCGCGCCACCAGCGTGCAGAAGTGCGTGCGTACACCGGACATCGAAGAGGTCGGCAAGACCACCCGGCACGGCACGTTCTTCCAGATGTGCGGCAACTTCTCCTTCGGCGACTACTTCAAGGAAGGCGCCATCCAGTACGCCTGGGAGCTGCTCACCAGCTCCGTGGCGGACGGCGGTTACGGTCTTGAGCCCGAGCGGCTCTGGATCACGGTCTACCTGGACGACGACGAGGCCGAGCAGATCTGGCGCGAGAAGATCGGCGTACCGGCCGAGCGCATCCAGCGGCTGGGCAAGAAGGACAACTTCTGGTCCATGGGCGTCCCCGGACCCTGCGGACCGTGCTCCGAGATCAACTACGACCGCGGCCCGGAGTTCGGCGTCGAGGGCGGCCCCGCCGTCAACGACGAGCGCTACGTGGAGATCTGGAACCTGGTCTTCATGCAGTACGAGCGCGGCGCCGGAGACGGGAAGGAGGACTTCCCGATCCTCGGCGACCTGCCGTCCAGGAACATCGACACCGGCCTGGGCCTCGAACGCCTGGCGATGATCCTCCAGGAGGTGCCGAACCTGTACGAGATCGACACCTCGCAGGTCGTCATCGACAAGGCCACCGAGCTGACCGGCGTCAGGTACGGCCAGGCCGAGGGCTCGGACGTCTCGCTGCGGGTCGTCACCGACCACATGCGTACGTCCGTCATGCTCATCGGCGACGGCGTGACCCCCGGCAACGAGGGCCGCGGCTACGTCCTGCGCCGTATCATGCGCCGGGCCATCCGCAACATGCGACTCCTGGGCGCCACCGGACCGGTCGTCGCCGAGCTGGTCGACGTCGTGATCAACACGATGGGCCACCAGTACCCGGAGCTCATCACCGACCGCAAGCGCATCGAGACCGTCGCCCTCGCCGAGGAGGCCGCCTTCGTCAAGACGCTGAAGGCCGGCACCAACATCCTCGACAGCGCCGTCAGCGAGACCAAGGCCGCCGGCGGCCGGATCCTCGCCGGTGACAAGGCGTTCCTGCTCCACGACACCTGGGGCTTCCCGATCGACCTCACCCTGGAGATGGCCGCCGAACAGGGCGTCTCCGTGGACGAGGACGGCTTCCGGCGGCTGATGAAGGAACAGCGCGAGCGGGCCAAGGCCGACGCCAGGTCCAAGAAGACCGGCCACGCCGACCTCTCCGCCTACCGCGCCGTCGCCGACAGCTCGGGCGCCACCGAGTTCACCGGATACACCTCGACCGAGGGCGAGTCGACCATCGTCGGGCTGCTCGTCGACGGGGTGCCCTCGCCCGCCGCCACCGAGGGCGACGAGGTCGAGATCGTCCTCGACCGGACCCCGTTCTACGCCGAGGGCGGCGGCCAGCTCGCCGACACCGGCCGGATCAGGCTCGGCTCGGGCGCCGTCGTGGAGGTCCGCGACGTCCAGCAGCCGGTCCCCGGGGTCTCCGTGCACAAGGGCTCGGTCCAGGTGGGCGAGGTGACGGTCGGCGCCGCCGCCTACGCCGCCATCGACCAGCGCCGCCGCCGGGCCATCGCCCGCGCCCACAGCGCCACCCACCTCACCCACCAGGCGCTGCGCGACGCCCTCGGCCCGACAGCCGCCCAGGCCGGTTCGGAGAACTCGCCCGGCCGCTTCCGCTTCGACTTCGGTTCGCCCAACGCCGTTCCCGGCACGGTCCTCACCGACGTCGAGCAGAAGATCAACGACGTCCTCGCCCATGAACTCGACGTCCACGCCGAGGTCATGTCCATCGACGAGGCCAAGAAGCAGGGCGCCATCGCCGAGTTCGGCGAGAAGTACGGCGAGCGCGTCCGTGTCGTCACCATCGGGGACTTCTCCAAGGAGCTGTGCGGCGGGACGCATGTCCGCAACACCGCCCAGCTGGGCCTGGTGAAGCTGCTCGGTGAGTCCTCGATCGGCTCCGGTGTGCGCCGGATCGAGGCCCTGGTCGGCGTCGACGCGTACAACTTCCTGGCCAGGGAGCACACGGTCGTCGCCCAGCTCCAGGAGCTGGTGAAGGGCCGTTCCGAGGAACTGCCCGAGAAGATCTCCGGGATGCTCTCGAAGCTCAAGGACGCCGAGAAGGAGATCGAGAAGTTCCGCGCGGAGAAGGTCCTCCAGGCCGCCGCCGGTCTCGCCGCCGGGGCCAAGGACGTACGCGGTGTCGCCGTGGTGACCGGCCAGGTCCCCGACGGCACGGGCGCCGACGACCTGCGCAGGCTCGTTCTCGACGTACGGGGCCGCATCCAGGGCGACCGCCCCGCCGTGGTGGCCCTCTTCACCACGGCCAACGGCCGCCCGCTGACGGTCATCGCCACCAACGAGGCCGCCCGGGGCCGCGGTCTCAAGGCCGGTGAGCTGGTCCGTACGGCTGCCAAGACGCTCGGCGGAGGCGGTGGCGGCAAGCCGGACGTCGCCCAGGGCGGCGGACAGAACCCGGACGCCATCGGCGACGCCGTGGCCGCCGTCGAGCGCCTGGTCGGAGAGACCGCCTGATGCGACGTGGCCGCCGGCTCGCGATCGATGTCGGGGACGCCCGGATCGGGGTCGCCTCGTGCGACCCCGACGGGGTCCTCGCCACACCGGTGGAGACCGTGCCCGGACGTGATGTCCCGGCCGCCCACCGGCGGTTGAGGCAATTGATCGCCGAGTACGAACCGATTGAGGTCGTGGTCGGCCTTCCCCGTTCCCTGAATGGGGGAGAGGGCCCGGCGGCCGCCAAGGTCCGCGGATTCGCCCAGGAACTCGCTCGTGGTATTGCGCCCATTCCGGTGCGACTGATCGACGAGAGGATGACCACAGTAACGGCGAGTCAGAGTTTGCGGGCCTCAGGCGTAAAGTCCAGAAAGGGTCGTTCTGTCATCGACCAGGCTGCGGCTGTTGTCATCCTGCAGAATGCACTGGAGTCCGAACGGGCGTCAGGCGTTGCTCCAGGTGAGGGCGTCGAAGTGGTTGTCTGACCGGGTTACGGTAACGTTCCGCGCCATGCGGCGGTTTTCGAACAGCTGCCGCACGGCACAAGAGGCGGACCGTCCGGAGGCCTCGCGGCTCTAGGGGACCGATGACTGAGTATGGCCGGGGCGCAGGCTCCGAACCGTGGCATCCCGAGGACCCGTTGTACGGGGACCAGGGATGGGGAGGTCAGCAGGACACCTCCGGTCAGACGCCGTACAACGGCCAGGCGCAGCAGTACGCCCAGGGGCAGCAGTACGACCAGTACGGCAACCCGGTGTACAGCCGGCCGCAGGACCCGTATCAGCAGCAGTACCCGCAGCAGCAGGGGCAGTACCCGCAGGGCCCGCAGCAGCACGGGGCGGGCCAGGGCCAGTACGACCGCGCCCAGTACGGCCAGGACCAGGGACACGTTCAGTACGGCGGGGCCCAGCAGCAGTACCCGCAGGACCCGAACCAGCAGCAGTACGCGCGGAATCCGGACCCGCAGCAGTACCCGCAGGCTCCGCACCAGCAGACCCCCCAGCAGCAGACGCAGTACCAGCAGCAGTACGCGCAGCCCCCGTACCAGCAGGACGCGTACCCGCAGCAGAACGGCGGCTGGGAGGGTGCGGCGCAGAGCGGTGTGGTGTACGGGGCGGATCCGCACATGCCGTACGGCGGACAGCCGGTGCACCACAACGGGGAGAACCCCGACTTCTACCGGACGCCCGACGCCTATCCGCCGCCGCAGCCCCCCGGGCGCCGGGACGAATGGCAGCAGGAGCCGCCCGCGGAGGCCGAAGCCGAGGCCGAGCCGCAGCACGAGCCCGAGACGCATCCTTTCTTCACCGGCGCCGACGGTCCTGTCGGCGGCGGTGGCGGTGATGATGACGACGACTACGACGACGACCCCGCCGAGACACGTGACGGCACCCGGGACCGCCGGGGCAAGAACGGAAAGCCCAAGCGCCGCAACGGCTGCGCCTGCTTCGTGATCTCGCTGGTCCTGATCGGCGGCATCGGCGGCGTGGGCTATGTGGGTTACAACTACTACCAGTCCCGCTACGCGCCGCCGCCGGACTACACCGGCATCGGCAGTTCGCCGGTCGAGGTCGAGGTCCCGCAGGGCACGGGCGTCGGGGGGATCGGCCGGCTGCTGAAGCAGAAGGGCGTCGTCAAGAGCGTCCAGGCGTTCGTCACCGCGGCCGGGAAGAACCCGAAGGGCAAGGCGCTCCAGGCCGGTGTGTACAGCCTCAACCAGCGGATGTCCGCGGCGAACGCGGTCACCGCGATGGTGGACCCGAACAGCCTGAACCAGCTCATCATCCCGCCGGGCTGGCGGAACGCCACCGTGTACGCGGCCATCGACAAACGGCTCGAACTGAAGGCCGGGACCACCGCCGGTGTCGCCAGGTCGGAGTCCGGCAAACTGGGGCTGCCCAGCTGGGCCGAGGGGCACAAGAACCTCAAGGACCCGCTGGAGGGCTTCCTCGCGCCGGCGAGCTACCCGATCGCCAAGGGCATGAAGCCGGAGGACCTCCTCAAGAAGATGGTCGGCCAGGCGGACAAGGTGTACGGCGACGAGAACCTCACCGCAGCGGCGCACCGGCTGGGGCTCAAGGACTCGTTCCAGGTCGTCACCGTGGCGAGCATGCTCCAGGCCGAGGGGAAGACGAACGACGACTTCCGGCGGATGGCCGAGGTCATTTACAACAGGCTGAAGCCCAGCAATCTCCAGAACACCAATCAGCGGCTCCAGTTCGACTCCACGTACAACTATCTCAAGGGCCAGAGCAAGATCAATATCGGCTCGGCGGAGATCAACAAGAACACGGACCCGTACAACACCTATAAGCAGAGAGGGCTTCCCCCCGGGCCCATTGGGAATCCGGGTAAGGACGCCATGGCGGCGGCCCTGAATCCGACAAAGGACGGCTACTACTTCTTTGTTTCGATCGACGGGCACCAGACCGAATTCGCCAAGACGTATGCGGAGTTCATGAAGTTGAAGACGCAGTTCGATGCCAAACAGAGCAATGGCTGAGGCCCGCAGGGCGGCCGTTCTGGGCTCGCCGATCGCACACTCGCTCTCCCCGGTGCTGCACCGCGCCGCGTACCGGGAACTCGGCCTCGGCGACTGGTCGTACGACCGTTTCGAGGTGGACGAGGCGGCCCTCCCGGCGTTCGTCGACGGGCTGGGCGTGTCCTGGGCCGGGCTCTCGCTGACCATGCCGCTCAAGCGGGCGGTCATCCCGCTGCTCGACGAGGTGACCGCGACGGCCGCATCCGTCGAAGCGGTCAACACGGTGGTGTTCACCGCCGACGGGCGCCGGGTGGGCGACAACACCGACATCCCGGGGATGATCGCCGCGATGCGTGAGCGCGGGGTCGAGAAGGTCGAGTCCGCCGCCGTGCTCGGCGCGGGCGCCACCGCGTCGTCCGCGCTCGCGGCCCTCTCCCTCATCTGTACGGGCCCGGTCACCGCCTACGTACGCAGCGCCGCCCGCGCCCGGGAGATGCGCGGCTGGGGCGAGCGGCTGGGCGTCGACGTGCGCACGGCCGACTGGTCGGAGGCCGCCGGGGCGTTCGACGCGCCGCTGGTCATCGCGACCACCCCGGCCGGCACCACCGACGCGCTCGCCGCCGCCGTTCCTGGTGCGCCCGGCACGCTCTTCGACGTGCTGTACGAGCCGTGGCCGACACCGCTCGCCACCGCCTGGCAGTCCCGCGGCGGGGCCGTCGTCGGCGGCCTCGATCTGCTGGTGCACCAGGCGGTGCTCCAGGTCGAGCAGATGACCGGCCTGACGCCCGCACCGCTGGCCGCCATGCGGGAAGCGGGAGAGCGCGCGCTCGCCTCGCGGTGAGCCCCGGCCGGGGCCTGTACGGGGGAATCCGGCGTCCGGCGGGTCAGCCGCGGTGCCTGAGGCCGATGCCGGTACCGGCCGCGTAGTCCTGGGTCCAGCTGCGGCCAGCGTCGGACTTCCAGGTGACCTGGACGGTGTCGCCCAGGGCCCTGACGCGCTCCACCGTCATGGAGCGGTCGCTGTCCCTGACATCGCCGCGGCGCAGCTCCCGCGCCTCCACGGTGACGCGCTCGGCGGGCTGTGCGCGCTCTGCCTCGCCGGCCGCCTGCACCAGGGCGGCGGCCAGCTCCCTGGCCTGCGCGGGGGAGCAGTGCAGCACGGTCTCCGGGGCCTGCGGCGACGGTCGCGCGCTGAGCCGTACTCCGGCGGGGCCCGCCGCCAGGGTCACCCCCGCGCCGTCTGCGAGATCCAGTTCCACGCGCTCTCCGTCTCTCTCCGGCAGCCGCGTCCGGGGCCGCCCCGGTGTCCGGTGACCTCCGCATTGGAGCACACCGCGCACCCCTGCCCCGGCGCCGGACGCCGGGTCCTGCGGCCTCCCGGACGGGCCGTTCCGGGGCCGGGCCGACGTCCGCCAGCTGGACCCGTGACCGTCCGGCGCCCCGGCCGTGGGAGGATCGGGTCAGGCGGGCCAGGGCCGCGCACCCGGTCGCGCCGTCGCAGATCGAGGCGCGAGCATGAGGAGCACCGTTGAGCAGGTTGCGTTGGCTGACCGCGGGGGAGTCGCACGGACCCGCACTGGTGGCGACGCTGGAGGGGCTTCCCGCCGGCGTCCCGGTCACCACGGACATGGTGGCGGACGCGCTCGCCCGGCGGCGGCTCGGATACGGCCGCGGCGCCCGGATGAAGTTCGAGAAGGACGAGGTCACCTTCCTCGGCGGGGTCCGGCACGGGCTGACCATGGGCGGCCCGGTGGCCGTCATGGTCGGCAACACCGAGTGGCCCAAGTGGGAGAAGGTCATGTCGGCCGACCCGGTCGACCCCGACGAGCTGGCCCAGCTGGCCCGCAACGCCCCGCTGACCCGCCCCCGCCCCGGCCACGCGGACCTCGCGGGGATGCAGAAGTACGCGCTGGACGAGGCCCGGCCGATCCTGGAGCGCGCCAGCGCCCGTGAGACGGCGGCCCGCGTCGCACTCGGCACGGTGGCCCGCTCCTACCTGAAGGAGACGACGGGCATCGAGCTCGTCTCGCACGTCGTGGAGCTGGCCGGGGCGAAGGCCCCGTACGGCGTCGTCCCGGTCCCCGCCGACGAGGCGCGGCTGGACGAGGACCCGGTGCGCTGCCTGGACGCGGACGCGTCGAAGGCGATGGTCGCCGAGATCGACCAGGCCCACAAGGACGGTGACACCCTCGGCGGTGTGGTCGAGGTGCTCGCCTACGGCGTACCCGTCGGCCTCGGTTCGCATGTGCACTGGGACCGCAGGCTCGACGCCAGGCTCGCCGCCGCCCTCATGGGCATCCAGGCGATCAAGGGCGTCGAGGTCGGCGACGGCTTCGACCTGGCCCGGGTGCCGGGATCCAAGGCCCACGACGAGATCGTGCCGACCGCGGAGGGCGTACGCCGCACATCGGGCCGCTCCGGTGGCACCGAGGGCGGTATGTCCACCGGTGAACTGCTGCGTGTCCGGGCCGCGATGAAGCCGATCGCGACCGTGCCCCGCGCACTCGCCACCATCGACGTGGCCACCGGCGAGGTCGCCGCCGCGCACCACCAGCGCTCGGACGTCTGCGCGGTGCCCGCCGCCGGGATCGTCGCCGAGGCCATGGTCGCGCTGGTCCTGGCGGACGCGGTCGCGGAGAAGTTCGGCGGCGACAGCGTCGGCGAGACCCGCAGGAACGTCCGGTCGTTCCTCGACAACCTGCAGATCCGATGACCGGGCCGCTGGTCG
This sequence comes from Streptomyces sp. NBC_00466, assembly GCF_041433995.1. NCBI lineage: Bacteria > Bacillati > Actinomycetota > Actinomycetes > Kitasatosporales > Streptomycetaceae > Streptomyces > Streptomyces sp. NBC_00466. The sequence continues at coordinate 6,133,450 of NZ_CP107896.1, forward strand.
TCCTCGTCGGCCCGATGGGCGTCGGCAAGTCCACTGTCGGCGAACTGCTCGCGGAGCGGCTCGGAGTGGGCTACCGCGACACCGACGCCGACATCGTGGCGGCCGAGGGCCGCACCATCGCGGACATCTTCGTCGACGACGGCGAGGACCACTTCCGCGCCCTGGAACGTGCCGCGGTGCGCGAGGCGGTGGCCGGGCACACCGGCGTACTGTCGCTCGGCGGCGGCGCGATCCTCGACCCGGCCACCCGCGAGCTCCTCGCCGGCCGCCCTGTCGTCTACCTCTCGATGGACGTCGACGAGGCGGTCAAGCGGGTCGGGCTCAACACCGCGCGCCCGCTGCTCGCCGTCAACCCGCGCCGCCAGTGGCGTGAGCTGATGGACGCGCGGCGGCCCCTCTACACCGAAGTCGCCCGTGCCGTCGTCGCCACCGACGGCCGGATCCCCGAAGAGGTCGCCGAGGCGGTCCTCGACGCCCTGGAGCTCCGGCTCCCCGCAGGGGACACCACCCCGCCCCCCGGCCAGGAGAAGACCGTATGACGCAGGACGCCCCCATCCGTATCCAGGTCGGCGGCACGGACGGCCACGATCCGTACGAGGTGCTGGTCGGCCGTCAGCTGCTGGGCGAGCTGCCCGCGCTGATCGGCGAGCAGACCAGGCGTGTCGCCGTACTGCACCCCGAGGCGCTGGCCGAGACCGGCGAGGCGGTCCGCCAGGACCTCGCCGACCAGGGGTACGAGGCCATCGCGGTCCAGCTGCCCAACGCGGAGGAGGCCAAGACCGTCGAGGTCGCCGCCTACTGCTGGAAGGCACTGGGCCAGAGCGGTTTCACCCGCACCGACGTCATCGTCGGTGTCGGCGGCGGCGCGACCACCGACGTGGCCGGGTTCGTCGCGGCGACCTGGCTGCGCGGGGTGAGGTGGATCGCCGTCCCCACCACCGTGCTCGGCATGGTGGACGCGGCCGTCGGTGGCAAGACCGGCATCAACACCGCCGAGGGCAAGAACCTGGTGGGCGCCTTCCACCCGCCCGCCGGGGTGCTCTGCGACCTCGCGGCGCTGGACTCGCTCCCGGTCAACGACTACGTATCCGGGATGGCCGAGATCATCAAGGCCGGCTTCATCGCCGACCCGGCCATCCTCGACCTCGTGGAGTCCGACCCGGAGGGGGCCCGTACGCCCGCCGGACCGCACACCGCCGAGCTGATCGAGCGGTCCATCCGGGTCAAGGCCGAGGTCGTGTCGAACGACCTCAGGGAGTCGGGCCTGCGGGAGATCCTCAACTACGGCCACACGCTCGCCCACGCCATCGAGAAGAACGAGCGCTACAAGTGGCGGCACGGCGCGGCCGTCTCGGTCGGCATGGTGTTCGCCGCCGAACTGGGCCGCCTCGCGGGCCGCCTCGACGACGCGACCGCGGACCGGCACAGCGCCGTACTCGCCTCCGTCGGGCTGCCGCTGACCTACCGGGGCGACCAGTGGCCCAAGCTGCTGGAGACGATGAAGGTCGACAAGAAGTCCCGGGGCAACGTCCTGCGCTTCATCGTCCTCGACGGACTCGCCAAGCCGACGGTCCTGGAGGGCCCGGACCCGGCCGTCCTGCTCGCCGCGTTCGGGGAGGTCTCCGCGTGAGCGCCCGCGTCCTCGTGCTCAACGGCCCCAACCTGGGCCGTCTGGGCTCCCGCGAGCCCGATGTCTACGGAGCGACGTCGTACGCGGGACTCGTCGAAGCCTGCACCCTGCTGGGCAAGGAGCTCGGTCTCGACGTCGAGGTGCGGGAGACCAACGACGAGGGCGAGATGATCCGCTGGCTGCACGAGGCGGCCGACGGCGCGCTCCCCGTCGTGATCAACCCCGGTGCGTTCACGCACTACTCGTACGCGATGCGGGACGCGGCGGCCCAGCGCACCGCCCCGCTCATCGAGGTGCACATCTCGAATCCGTACGCCCGCGAGGAGTTCCGTCACAACTCCGTAATCGCCGCGGTCGCCAGCGGCACCGTCGCGGGCTTCGGGATCGGCTCCTACCGCCTCGCCCTGCGGGCGCTGGCCGGGGAACTCCCCGGCTGAGGCTGCCCGGTGGTCCTCCCCGGCCGTTCACACCGGGCCGGCCGGGGAGGGTACCGTTCGGTACGGCAGACAGTCGGCTGAGCGAGACGGAGTGGCACCGGATGCAGCACCCTGTGGGAGCTCCGCCGCCGCCCCCTCCGGGCGCCGCGGGCTGGGGCCAGAGCGCCCAGCACCCCGGCCGGCCCCCGGGCTGGGTGGCCCCCAACCAGCCGGCTCCCAACCAGCCGGCTCCCAACCAGCCGGCTCCCCCACAGCCGGTGGCCCCGCCCGCGCCGCCGCCCCACCTGCCGCCCGCGCCGCCGTCCATGGAGACGACCGGCCACATCCAGCTGCCGCCCGGCGGCCCGGTCCCGCTGCCGGCGCCGCCCGTCGCCAGCTCCCCGGCCGACACCGGCAACACCACGCTCGCCGTGCTCCTCATAGGGCCGGCGGGCGCGGGCAAGACCACCGTCGCCCGGCACTGGGCGCGGAGCCGCCGGATGCCCACGTCGCACATCAGCCTCGACGACGTACGCGAGTGGGTCTGCTCGGGCTTCGCCGACCCCCAGAGCGGCTGGAACGACCACTCCGAGGCCCAGTACCGCCTGGCCCGCCGCACCTGCGGCTTCGCCGCGCGCAACTTCCTGGCCAACGGCATCTCCTGCATCCTCGACGACGCGGTCTTCCCCGACCGCCCGGTCGTCGGTCTCGGCGGCTGGAAGCGCCATGTGGGCCCCGGTCTGCTGCCCGTGGTGCTGCTGCCGGGCCTGGAGGTCGTCCTGGAGCGCAACGCGGCCCGCAGCGGCAACCGGCGCCTCAGCGACGAGGAAGTCGCCCGGATCCACGGACGGATGGCCGGCTGGTACGGCTCGGGGCTGCCGATCATCGACAATTCGGGGTACGACGTGGCCACCACCGCCCAGGTGCTCGACGACGTACTCGCCCGCTCCATCGCCTCCCCTCCGACCTGGTGAAGCTCCCCGGTCGGACGCGCTGAAACAGCCGAGTGCCGCTGCCGCTCCTAGGCTCGGGACCATGGCAGAGGTGTTTGCGGTCCGCCGGGCAAGGCTGCGTGACCGGTGCCTGGCAGCGGGCAGCGGCGCCGCCCTGGTCTCCCGGCCGGCCAACGTCCGGTATCTCGCCGGTGCGGCCCCGGCGGGTGCGATTCTGCTGCTCGGCCCCGAAGGCGACGAGCTCCTCTGCCCTGCCGGGCCCCCCGGCGATCCCCAGGACGGCCGTCCCGACGAGCACCTGCGGCTCACGGTGCTCCCGGCGCCGGGCGGCGACCCGGCCGTGGCCGCCGCCGGCCGGCTCAGCTCGGTGGGCGCCGTGACGCTGGCGGTGGAGGAGCACCATCTGACCGTCGCCCGGCACCGGGCCCTGCACTCGGTGGCGCCGCGGCTGCGTCTCGCCGACCTCGCCCGCGCCGTCGAGCAGCAGCGGATCATCAAGGACGAGGACGAGATCCGCTGTCTGCGCACCGCCGGGGAGATCACCGACCAGGCGCTGGGGGAGCTGCTCGAATCGATCCTCGTCGGGCGCACCGAGCGTCATCTCGCCCTGGAGCTGGAGCGCCGTCTGGTCGACCACGGAGCCGCCGGGCCGTCCCTGCCGACCTCGGTGGCCACCGGGCCCAACGCCGGACTGAGCGGCCACCGCCCGTCCGACCGCCGGGTCGAGGAGGGCGATCTGCTCTCCGTCCGGCTCGGGGCGGTGTACCGCGGATACCGATGTGAGATCGGCCGGACATTCGTCATCGGGACCGCGCCGGCGGACTGGCAGATCGAGCTGTACGACCTGGTCTTCGCCGCACAACGGGCAGGTCGGGAGGCACTTGTGCCCGGTGCGGCGTGCCGGGACGTGGACCTCGCGGCCCGCCATGTACTGGAGGCCGCGGGCCACGGCGAGACCCTCGGTCCTTCGACCGGACACGGTGTCGGGCTCGAAATCGACGAGGACCCGCAGCTGGCACCTGCGGCCATGGGTAAACTGGACGCTTGCGTGCCGGTCACTGTCGAACCGGGGGTCCACCTCCCTGGCCGGGGCGGAGTCCGGATCGATGACACGCTCGTCGTACGCCCTGAGGCGGACGGCGGACCCGAGCTACTCACCATTACGACCAAGGAGCTGCTCGCCCTCTAGTGGCGCGCACCCGCGGTCCCACACACGCTGCAGTCCAGGAGAACCTCAACCGTGGCTTCCACGAACGACCTCAAGAACGGCCTGGTGCTCAAGCTCGACGGGGGCCAGCTCTGGTCCGTCGTCGAGTTCCAGCACGTCAAGCCCGGCAAGGGCCCGGCTTTTGTGCGCACCAAGCTCAAGAACGTGCTTTCCGGCAAGGTCGTCGACAAGACGTTCAACGCCGGTGTGAAGGTCGAGACGGCCACCATCGACCGCCGTGACATGCAGTTCTCGTACATGGACGGCGAGTACTTCGTGTTCATGGACATGACCACCTACGACCAGCTGATGGTCGACCGCAAGTCGGTCGGCGACGCGGCCAACTTCCTCATCGAGGGCTTCACCGCCTCGGTCGCCCAGTACGAGGGCGAGGTGCTCTACGTCGAGCTCCCGGCCGCGGTCGAGCTGACGGTCAAGCACACCGACCCGGGTGTCCAGGGCGACCGTTCCACCGGTGGCACCAAGCCCGCCACCCTGGAGACCGATTACGAGATCGGTGTCCCGCTGTTCATCACGACCGGCGAGAAGATCAAGGTCGACACGCGAACCGGTGATTATCTCGGCCGGGTGAACAGCTAACCGTGGCTGCCCGGAACACGGCGCGCAAGCGCGCCTTCCAGATCCTCTTCGAGGCCGATCAGCGCGGGGCGTCCGTGCAGACGGTCCTCGCGGACTGGATCCGTCACGCCCGGACCGACGACCGGCAGCCACCGGTCAGTGAGTACACGATGGAGCTCGTCGAGGGGTACGCGGAGCACGCGGACCGTATCGACGACCTCATCGCCACCTACGCGGTGGGCTGGACCCTCGACCGGATGCCGGTCGTCGACCGCAACATCATCAGGCTCAGCGCCCATGAGCTGGTGTGGGTCGACGGAACGCCGGACGCCGTCGTGATGGACGAGGCGGTGCAGCTCGCCAAGGAGTTCTCCACCGACGAGTCGCCGGCCTTCATCAACGGTCTGCTCGGCCGGTTCAAGGACCTCAAGCCGAGCCTGCGCCGCGACTAGGCCCGGTCACGGAACCTGCTCATCCAGGCCCGGAGCGGAAGATGAACAATCTTCTGCTCCGGGCCTGGTGCGTTCCGCGGGCCGTGGCCTAGGTTGCGCGCATGGCTGACCCCGGTGAATTGACCAGCGAGCCAGGCCCCGCAGGGACCGGTTCGTACGCGCCCGCCGACCGGCGCATCCTCGACAGGCTCGGCGCCCTGCGCGCGGCCGATCTGCCCGTCAGGGGCGGACACACCATGGCGTACGTCTACGACTCGGGCCTGCCGGGCATCGAGGAGCTGGCCAACGCGGCGGCCGCCGCTTTCGCGGGCGTCAACGGCCTCGACATGACGGCCTTCCCCAGTGTGGTCTCCCTGGAGAACGACATCGTGGCGCGCACCGCCCGGCTGCTCGGCGGCGGTCCGGACACCGCGGGCACCTTCACCAGCGGCGGTACGGAGAGCTGTCTGCTCGCCGTCCTCACCGCGCGCGAACACGCGCTGCGCACCCGTGGCGTCACCGAACCCGAACTGGTGCTGCCCGAGACCGCGCACGCGGCCTTCCACAAAGCCGCCGCGCTCTTCGGGCTCAGGACCGTGGTGGTCCCGGTGGACCCGCTGACCTACCGGGTGCGCGCCACCGACCTCGCGGCCGCAATCACCGACCGCACCGCGCTTGTGGTGGTCTCCGCGCCCTCGTATGCGCACGGGGTGATCGACCCGGTCGCGGAAGCCGCCGCCGAGGCGGCCCGGCACGGCGTGCTCTGCCATGTCGACGCATGCATCGGCGGCTGGTACCTGGGTCATCTGCGGCTCGGCGCCGACGCACCGGCGCTGCCGCCGTTCGACCTCGCCGTGCCCGGGGTCACCTCACTCTCGGTCGACCTGCACAAGTACGGCTACACGGCCAAGGGCGCGTCGGTCCTGCTGTTCAGGGACGCCGAACTCCGCAGGCACGGCTGGTTCGCGCATGCCTCGTGGCCCGGTTACCCGGTGGTCAACGCCACCCTCCAGGGCACCAAAGCGGCCGGGCCGCTGGCTGCCGCCTGGGCGGTGCTGGAGCGGATCGGTACCGACGGGTACACGGCGCTGTCGCTGCGCGTCCACGGGGCGGTGACGGCGCTCGTGGCGGGCATCGGCGACATCGACGGGCTCCGGGTGCTCGGCAGCCCGGACTCCTCGCTGCTCGCGATCGCCGCCGACGGGCCGGGCATCGACCCGTTCGTGGTGGCGGACGAGATGCGCGGGCTGGGCTGGTACGTACAGCCGCAGCCCGCCTTCGCGGGCTCACCGGCCAATCTGCATCTCACCGTGACGGCGGCGATGGCGGGGGAGGAGACCGTACGGAAGCTTCTCACCGCGCTGACCTGCGCGGTCGCCGCGGCCGCGCTCACCGGGCCGGCCGAGGCCGGTCCCGCGCTGCTCACGGCTGCCACGGCACTCGACCCGGAGACCCTCACCCCCGAGGAGGCGGCGCTCGCGGTCGACTTCGCCGGAGTGGGGAAGCAGGGGGAGCTGCCCGAGCGGATGGCGCCCGTCCTCGCGGTGCTCCAGGCGCTCCCGCCGAAGCTCGCCGAACGGCTGCTGCCCGAACTCGTCGGCCGGCTCTACCGGCCCACGGGGGACTGACGGCAGGGCACTGACGGCGGGGACCGGCGGCGGGGGCTGATGACGGGCCGACCGCCACGGGAGCCGGAGAGCCGAAAGGCGGCCACCGGCATATGCGGGGCCGCCCTTCGGACGAGACGTTTCTTCTGTTGAACGATCCGCGAGAGGCTCAGCCCTCGTCGTGCGCGACCGCGCGACGTGCGTCCGCGTCCAGCACGCCCCAGCTGATCAGCTGCTCGGTGAGCACCGAGGGGGACTGGTCGTAGATGACGGCGAGTGTGCGCAGGTCGTCCTGGCGGATCGACAGCACCTTGCCGTTGTAGTCGCCGCGCTGGCTCTGGATCGTGGCCGCGTAACGCTGGAGCGGCCCGGCCTTCTCCGGCGGGACGTGGGCGAGGCGCTCCAGGTCCAGGACGAGCTTCGGCGGCGGCTCGGCCGCTCCGCCCGGCGTCGTGCCCGGCAGCAGTTCCTGCACCGGAACCCCGTAGAAGTCCGCCAGCTCGGCGAGGCGCTGGACGGTCACGGCGCGGTCGCCACGCTCGTACGAACCGACCACTACGGCCTTCCACCGGCCCTGGGACTTCTCCTCGACACCGTGGAGGGAAAGGCCCTGCTGGGTGCGGATGGCACGGAGCTTGGCTCCGAGCTGTTTTGCGTATTCGCTGGACATATGGCTCCCCGGACGCTGAGATGCACTGCGGCTCCGCCGCGCGGCTGGTAACTCACTGTGAGGTTACGCAGCGTTACTTGGATGCGTCAAGCCGAATGGTCCGGACCGCCCCCGGACCTGGGCGGGAACGCCCGGTGCGCCCCTGGTACGGTGGCTGTTGTAATTCCGGCGTCCTTTAAGGTCCGTCCCGTGAGGCGGAGAAGGAGGTCCGTTTCATATGGACACCAGCAGTGCAAGTTCAGCCAATACAAGTTCAGCCAGTGCGGGTTCAGCCAGTGCCGAATCGAACAGTGCCGGCTCGGGCAGTGGCTCCGCCGACAGCGGTGGTTCCGGCGCGCGCCCCGTTCTGGAGGCCCCGGACATCGCTCGGGTACTGACCCGTATCGCTCACGAGATCGTCGAACGCGCCAAGGGCGCCGAAGACGTCGTGCTCCTCGGCATTCCGACCCGCGGTGTGTTCCTGGCCCGCAGGCTCGCGGCCAAGCTCGAAGAGATCACCGGCCGCACGATCCCGGTCGGCTCCCTGGACATCACCATGTACCGCGACGACCTGCGGATGCGGCCCGCCCGCGCGCTGGCCCGTACGGACATCCCCGCGGACGGCGTCGACGGACGCCTGGTGGTCCTCGTCGACGACGTGCTCTTCTCCGGCCGTACGATCCGTGCCGCGCTGGACGCCCTGGGCGACATCGGCCGCCCGCGCGCCGTGCAGCTCGCCGTCCTCGTCGACCGCGGCCACCGTGAACTCCCGATCCGCGCGGACTACGTCGGCAAGAACCTCCCCACGTCGCTGCGGGAGACGGTCAAGGTCCAGCTCGCCGAGGAGGACGGCCGCGACACGGTCCTGCTCGGTACCGAGCGGACCGCCCCGGCCGGCGGCCGTTAGCTCCTCATCCCGTACGGCCCGCGACCCGGGCCGCAGAGCTGTGCCCGCCCGCCTGCCACATGTCCGAATCCTGCGCGCCCTCCCCGCGAAAACATGGAGAACACCCAGATGAAGCGCCACCTCATCTCGGCCGCCGATCTCACCCGCGACGACGCCGTCCTGATCCTCGACACCGCCGAGGAGATGGCCCGGGTCGCCGACCGGCCGGTCAAGAAGCTTCCGACCCTGCGCGGCCGGACCGTCGTCAACCTCTTCTTCGAGGACTCGACCCGGACCCGTATCTCCTTCGAGGCCGCCGCCAAGCGTCTCTCCGCCGACGTCATCAACTTCTCCGCGAAGGGCTCGTCGGTCTCCAAGGGCGAGTCCCTCAAGGACACCGCGCTGACCCTGGAGGCGATGGGCGCCGACGCCGTCGTCATCCGGCACGGCTCGTCCGGGGCCCCGTACCGGCTCGCCACATCGGGCTGGATCGACGGCGCGGTCGTCAACGCCGGCGACGGCACTCACGAGCACCCCACCCAGGCGCTCCTCGACGCGTTCACCATGCGCCGCAGGCTGGTCGGGGCCGACACCGGCATAGGCCGCGACCTCGAAGGCCGCCGCATCACCATCGTCGGTGACGTGCTGCACAGCAGGGTCGCCCGGTCCAACGTCCATCTGCTGCACACCCTCGGCGCCCGGGTGACGCTGGTCGCGCCGCCCACCCTGGTGCCGATCGGCGTCGAGCACTGGCCCTGTGAGGTCTCGTACGACCTCGACCGGGTGCTCCCCGACTCCGACGCCGTCATGATGCTGCGCGTGCAGCGCGAGCGGATGAACGCGGCCTTCTTCCCCACCGAACGCGAGTACTCACGCCGCTACGGCCTGGACGGCGACCGCATGGCGCGGATGCCCGGCGACTCCATCGTCATGCACCCCGGACCGATGAACCGCGGGATGGAGATCACCGCCGACGTCGCCGACTCGGACCGCTGCACCGCCGTGGAGCAGGTCGCCAACGGCGTCTCGATCCGGATGGCCGTCCTCTATCTGCTGCTGGGCGGCTCAGAGCCCGCCACGACTTCCCGTACCGAGGAGAGCAAGTAATCATGAGCAAGACCCTGATCCGTGGTGCGAAGGTGCTCGGCGGCCTGCCGCAGGACGTCCTGATCGACGGCGAGACCGTCGCAGCGGTGGGCTCCGGCCTCTCCGCCGACGGCGCCGATGTCATCGAGGCGGACGGCCGGATCCTGCTGCCCGGCCTGGTCGACCTGCACACCCATCTGCGTGAGCCGGGCCGTGAGGACTCCGAGACCGTGCTGACCGGTACCAAGGCCGCCGCCGCCGGCGGCTTCACCGCCGTCCACGCCATGGCGAACACCTTCCCCGTCGCTGACACCGCCGGCGTGGTGGAGCAGGTCTGGCGCCTGGGCAAGGAGTCCGGCTACTGCGACGTGCAGCCCATCGGCGCCGTCACCGTCGGCCTGGCCGGCAAGCAGCTCGCCGAACTCGGTGCGATGCACGACTCCGCCGCGGCGGTCCGCGTCTTCTCCGACGACGGCAAGTGCGTGGACGACGCCGTGATCATGCGCCGCGCCCTGGAGTACGTGAAGGCCTTCGACGGCGTCGTGGCCCAGCACGCCCAGGAGCCCCGGCTCACCGAGGGCGCCCAGATGAACGAGGGCGCCGTCTCCTCCGAACTGGGGCTCGGCGGCTGGCCCGCCGTCGCCGAGGAGTCGATCATCGCCCGCGATGTGCTGCTCGCCGCCCACGTCGGCTCCCGGGTGCACATCTGCCACCTGTCGACAGCCGGTTCCGTGGAGATCGTCCGCTGGGCCAAGTCCAAGGGCTGGAACGTCACCGCCGAGGTGACCCCGCACCACCTCCTCCTCACCGACGAGCTCGTCCGTACGTACAACCCCGTCTACAAGGTCAACCCGCCGCTGCGCACCGAGGCCGATGTGATGGCCCTGCGCGAGGCGCTCGCCGACGGCACGATCGACTGCGTCGCCACCGACCACGCCCCGCACCCGCACGAGGACAAGGACTGCGAGTGGGCCGCCGCCGCCATGGGGATGGTGGGCCTGGAGACCGCGCTCTCCGTCGTCCAGCAGACGATGGTCGACACCGGGCTCGTCGACTGGGAGACCGTCGCCGACCGGATGTCCTTCCGCCCCGCTGCCATCGGCCGCCTCGCGGGCCACGGCCGGCCGATCGCCGCCGGTGAGCCCGCGAACCTCACGCTGGTCGACGCGGCTTACCGTGGTGAGGTGGACCCCGCGGGCTTCGCCTCCCGCAGCCGCAACACCCCGTACGAGGGCCGTGAGCTGCCGGGACGCGTCACCCACACCTTCCTGCGGGGCAGGGCAACGGTCGTGGACGGGGAGCTGGCGTGACACCTCTCATCAATCTTCACCTCGCAGCGGAGCAGAAGTCGGCGGACGTCACCGACTGGTCGGGCCGCATCGGCTGGATCGTCGGCCTGCTGCTCTTCGTCGCGCTCGTCTACTGGCTGATGCGCGAGGGGTGGAAGTGGCGCGGGACGCTCCAGAGCGACCTGCCCGAGCTGCCCACAGTGCCGGACGCGCCCGGCCCCGCCAGACTGGAGATGAGCGGCCGCTACCACGGCTCGACCACGGCCGGGCAGTGGCTCGACCGGATCGTCGCGCAGGGCCTGGGCACCCGTAGCAAGGCCGAGGTGACGCTCACGGACGAGGGTGTGGACGTCGTACGCCCCGGGGCGAGCGACTTCTTCATCCCGGCGGCGCAGCTCCGCGAGGCCCGGCTCGACAAGGGCATCGCGGGCAAGGTCCTCACCGAGGGCGGCCTGCTGATCATCACCTGGCAGCACGGAGACAAGCTCATCGACTCCGGTTTCCGCTCCGACCGGGCAGCGGAACAGGCCGCCTGGGTCGAGGCCGTCAACGCCATGAGCCACCCGGCGGGCAGCACCACTCCCACTGACAGCGCCAGCACCAGCACCACCAGCACCACGCACCACCCGATCACGACGGAAGGCACCGCACGATGACGATCTCCAGCCCGGGGAACGCCCCGGAGAGGAAAGCGGCATCCCCCGCCGTACTCGTCCTGGAGGACGGCCGGTTCTTCCATGGCCGCTCCTACGGGGCCACCGGGGAGACCTTCGGTGAAGCGGTGTTCAACACCGGGATGACCGGTTACCAGGAAACCCTCACCGACCCCTCCTACCACCGCCAGGTCGTCGTGATGACCGCCCCGCACGTGGGCAACACCGGCGTCAACGACGAGGACGACGAGTCCGCGAAGATCTGGGTCGCCGGCTACGTCGTACGCGACCCCGCCCGTATCCCGTCCAACTGGCGCTCACGCCGCTCCCTCGACGACGAGCTGGTGAAGCAGGGCATTGTCGGCATCAGCGGCATCGACACCCGGGCCCTCACCCGGCATCTGCGCGAGCGCGGCGCGATGCGCGTCGGCATCTTCTCCGGCAACGCGGTCTCCGACGAGGGCATGCTCCTCGCCAAGGTCCGGCAGGCGCCCGAGATGAGCGGCGCCGACCTCTCCGCCGAGGTCGCCACCACCGAGGCGTACGTGGTCCCGGCCGTCGGCGAGAAGAAGTTCACCGTCGCCGCCATCGACCTCGGCATCAAGGGCATGACCCCGCACCGGATGGCCGAGCGCGGCATCGAGGTGCACGTCCTGCCCGCGACCGCCACCGCCGACGACGTGTACGCGGTCGCCCCCGACGGAGTGTTCCTCTCCAACGGCCCCGGCGACCCCGCCACCGCCGACCTGACCGTCATCAAGGCCGTCCTGGAGCGGAAGACCCCGCTCTTCGGCATCTGCTTCGGCAACCAGCTGCTCGGCCGCTCGCTGGGCTTCGGCACCTACAAGCTCAAGTACGGCCACCGCGGCATCAACCAGCCCGTGCAGGACCGTACGACCGGCAAGGTCGAGGTCACCGCGCACAACCACGGCTTCGCCGTCGACGCGCCGCTCGACCAGGTCTCCGACACGCCCTACGGCCGCGCCGAGGTCTCCCACGTCTGTCTCAACGACAACGTGGTCGAAGGACTCCAGCTGCTCGACCAGCCGGCCTTCAGCGTCCAGTACCACCCCGAAGCAGCCGCAGGCCCGCACGACGCCGCGTACCTCTTCGATCGCTTCGTATCTCTGATGGAGGGCCAGCGTGCCTAAGCGCACCGATATCCAGTCCGTCCTGGTCATCGGGTCCGGGCCGATCGTCATCGGCCAGGCCGCCGAGTTCGACTACTCCGGTACCCAGGCCTGCCGGGTCCTCAAGTCCGAGGGCCTGCGGGTCATCCTGGTCAACTCCAACCCGGCCACGATCATGACCGACCCGGAGATCGCCGACGCCACCTACGTCGAGCCGATCACCCCGGAGTTCGTCGAGAAGATCATCGCGAAGGAGCGCCCGGACGCCCTGCTGCCGACCCTCGGCGGGCAGACCGCGCTCAACACCGCCATCTCGATGCACGAGAAGGGCGTCCTGGAGAAGTACGGCGTCGAGCTGATCGGCGCCAACGTCGAGGCGATCAACAAGGGCGAGGACCGCGACCTCTTCAAGGGCGTCGTGGAGGCCGTGCGCGCGAAGATCGGGCACGGTGAGTCCGCCCGCTCGGTCATCTGCCACTCGATGGACGACGTCATCAACGGCGTCGGCGAACTCGGCGGCTACCCGGTCGTCGTCCGCCCCTCCTTCACCATGGGCGGCGCCGGTTCCGGCTTCGCGCACAACGAGGAGGAGCTGCGCCGGATCGCCGGCCAGGGCCTCATGCTCTCGCCGACCACCGAGGTGCTCCTGGAGGAGTCCATCCTCGGCTGGAAGGAGTACGAGCTGGAGCTGATGCGCGACAAGCACGACAACGTCGTGGTCGTCTGCTCCATCGAGAACTTCGACCCGATGGGCGTGCACACCGGCGACTCGATCACCGTCGCCCCGGCGATGACGCTCACCGACCGCGAGTACCAGCGGCTGCGCGACATCGGCATCGCGATCATCCGTGAGGTGGGCGTCGACACCGGTGGCTGCAACATCCAGTTCGCCGTCAACCCCGACGACGGCCGGATCATCGTCATCGAGATGAACCCGCGGGTCTCGCGCTCGTCCGCGCTGGCATCCAAGGCGACCGGATTCCCGATCGCGAAGATCGCGGCCCGGCTCGCCGTCGGCTACACGCTGGACGAGATCCCCAACGACATCACGGAGAAGACCCCGGCCTCCTTCGAGCCGACGCTCGACTACGTCGTCGTGAAGGTGCCGCGGTTCGCCTTCGAGAAGTTCCCGGCCGCCGACGCCACCCTCACCACCACCATGAAGTCGGTGGGCGAGGCCATGGCGATCGGCCGCAACTTCTCCGAGGCGCTCAACAAGGCGCTGCGCTCGCTGGAGAAGAAGGGCTCGCAGTTCACCTTCGTGGGCGACCCCGGCGACAAGGCCGAGCTCCTGGAGACCGCCAAGGTCCCCACCGACGGCCGGATCAACACCGTCATGCAGGCCATGCGGGCCGGCGCGACCCCGGCCGAGGTCTTCGACGCCACGAAGATCGACCCGTGGTTCGTCGACCAGCTGTTCCTGATCCTGGAGCACGCCGACGAGCTCGCCGCCGCCGAGAAGCTGGACCCCCAGCTGCTCGCCGACGCCAAGCGCCACGGCTTCTCCGACGCCCAGATCGCCGGGATCCGGGGTCTGCGCGAGGACGTCGTACGCGAGGTGCGGCACGCGCTGGGGGTGCGCCCGGTCTACAAGACGGTCGACACCTGCGCCGCCGAGTTCGCCGCGAAGACCCCGTACTTCTACTCCTCGTACGATGAGGAGAGCGAAGTCGCACCGCGCGAGAAGCCCGCCGTGATCATCCTCGGCTCGGGCCCCAACCGCATCGGCCAGGGCATCGAGTTCGACTACTCCTGTGTCCACGCCTCCTTCGCGCTCAGCGACGCGGGCTACGAGACGGTGATGGTCAACTGCAACCCGGAGACGGTCTCCACCGACTACGACACCTCCGACCGGCTCTACTTCGAGCCGCTCACCCTGGAGGACGTGCTGGAGATCGTGCACGCCGAGACGCTGGCCGGACCCGTCGCCGGTGTCATCGTCCAGCTGGGCGGCCAGACCCCGCTGGGCCTGGCACAGGCGCTCAAGGACAACGGCGTGCCGGTCGTCGGCACACCCCCCGAGGCGATCCACGCCGCCGAGGACCGCGGCGCGTTCGGCCGGGTCCTCGCCGAGGCCGGACTGCCCGCGCCCAAGCACGGCACCGCCACCACCTTCGACGAGGCCAAGGCCATCGCCGACGAGATCGGCTACCCGGTCCTGGTCCGCCCCTCGTACGTGCTCGGCGGCCGCGGCATGGAGATCGTGTACGACGAGACCCGCCTCTCCTCGTACATCGAGGAGTCGACCGAGATCAGCCCCACCCGCCCGGTGCTGGTCGACCGCTTCCTCGACGACGCGATCGAGATCGACGTCGACGCGCTCTACGACGGCACCGAGCTCTACCTCGGCGGCGTCATGGAGCACATCGAGGAAGCCGGGATCCACTCCGGCGACTCCGCCTGCGCGCTGCCCCCGATCACCCTCGGCGGCTTCGACATCAAGCGGCTGCGCATCTCCACCGAGGCCATCGCCAAGGGCGTCGGCGTCCGCGGACTGATCAACATCCAGTTCGCGCTGGCCGGCGACATCCTCTACGTCCTGGAGGCCAACCCGCGCGCCTCCCGTACCGTGCCCTTCACCTCGAAGGCCACCGCGGTCCCGCTGGCCAAGGCCGCGGCCCGCATCTCGCTCGGCGCGACCGTCGCCGAGCTGCGCGCCGAGGGCATGCTCCCGGCGGCCGGCGACGGCGGCACCCTGCCGCAGGACGCGCCGATCTCCGTCAAGGAGGCCGTGATGCCGTGGTCGCGCTTCCGCGACATGCACGGACGCGGCGTCGACACCGTCCTCGGCCCGGAGATGCGCTCCACCGGCGAGGTCATGGGCATCGACTCGGTCTTCGGCACCGCATACGCGAAGTCGCAGGCCGGGGCGTACGGGCCGCTGCCCACCAAGGGCCGCGCGTTCATCTCGGTCGCCAACCGGGACAAGCGCTCGATGATCTTCCCGGCCCGTGAGCTGGTCGCGCACGGCTTCGAGCTGCTCGCCACCTCCGGTACCGCCGAGGTGCTGCGCCGCAACGGCATCAACGCCACCGTGGTCCGCAAGCTCAGCGAGGGCGAGGGCCCGGCCGGTGAGCGGACCATCGTCCAGCTCATCCACGACGGGGAGGTCGACCTCATCGTCAACACCCCGTACGGCACCGGCGGCAGGCTCGACGGCTACGAGATCCGCACCGCGGCCGTGGCCCGCTCGGTGCCCTGCCTCACCACGGTCCAGGCGCTCGCCGCGGCCGTCCAGGGCATCGACGCACTCAACGGCGGCGACGTCGGCGTCCGCTCCCTCCAGGAACACGCGCGCCATCTGACCGCCGCACGCGAGGTCTAGGCCCACGAGGGGGACACCGGGAACGGTGTCCCCCTCTTCATGAGCTCCCCCCGTTCGTGAGTTCCCGCCCGGGGGCTCGTCATGAGGAAAGCCGGATGTACAAACTCTTCTTCGACCTGGTCTTCAAGCGGATGGACCCCGAGGCCGCCCACCACCTGGCCTTCCGCTGGATCCGCACCGCGGTGCGGATCCCGGTGCTGCGCACGTTCGCGGCCGCCGCGCTCGCCCCCCGCCACCAGGAGCTGCGTACGGAGGCCTTCGGCCTGCGGATGCACGGCCCCTTCGGCCTCGCCGCCGGCTTCGACAAGAACGCGGTCGCCATCGACGGCATGACCATGCTCGGCTTCGACCACGTCGAGATCGGCACGGTCACCGCGCAGCCGCAGCCCGGCAACCCCAGGAAGCGGCTCTTCCGCCTGGTGGCGGACCGCGCGCTCATCAACCGCATGGGCTTCAACAACGAGGGCTCCGGCGCCGTGGCGGCCCGTCTGGCGGCCCGCAACCCCGTCTTCAGGACCACCGTCGGCGTCAACATCGGCAAGACCAAGGTCGTCCCCGAGGAGGAAGCCGTCGGCGACTACGTCACGTCGACCGAGCGGCTGGCCCGCCACGCCGACTACCTGGTCGTCAACGTGTCGTCGCCGAACACCCCGGGCCTGCGGAACCTCCAGGCCACCGAAGCGCTGCGCCCCCTGCTGACCGCCGTGCGCGAGGCGGCCGACCGCACCGTCACGGAGCGGCGGGTCCCGCTCCTGGTGAAGATCGCCCCCGACCTGGCCGACGAGGACGTGGACGCCGTCGCCGACCTGGCGGTCGAACTGGGCCTGGACGGCATCATCGCCACCAACACCACCATCGCCCGCGACGGCGGCCTGCGGTCCGCCCCCGCGCTCACGGGGGAGACCGGCGGACTCTCGGGCGCACCGCTCAAGGAACGCTCCCTGGAGGTCCTGCGCCGTCTGTACGCGCGCGTGGGCGGCGACCTCACCCTGATCGGGGTCGGCGGCATCGAGACCGCCGAGGACGCCTGGCAGCGGATCCTGGCGGGGGCCACGCTGGTCCAGGGTTACAGCGCCTTCATCTACGAGGGCCCGTTCTGGGCCCGCGCGGTGCACAAGGGCCTCGCGGCCCGGCTGCGCAACAGCCCGTACGCCACTCTCGCCGAAGCCGTCGGCGCCGACACCCGGAAGGTCACCCGATGACGCCCCAGCAGCCACTCGAACCGTTCGGCAGCAGGCTGCGCCGGGCGATGGACACCCGCGGGCCGCTCTGCGTCGGCATCGACCCGCACGCCTCCCTGCTGACCGCCTGGGGCCTCGGCGACGACATCGCCGGCCTGGAACGTTTCACGCGTACGGTCGTGGAGGCGCTGGCCGACCGGGTCGCGGTGCTCAAGCCGCAGTCCGCGTTCTTCGAGCGGTTCGGCTCGCGCGGCATCGCGGTCCTGGAGAAGGCCGTCGCCGAGGCACGTTCGGCCGGGGCCCTGGTGCTCATGGACGCGAAGCGCGGCGACATCGGCTCGACCATGGGCGCCTATGCCGCGACCTATCTGGACCAGGACTCGCCGCTCTTCTCGGACGCGGTGACCCTCTCGCCGTACCTCGGCTTCGGCTCGCTGCGGCCGGCCCTGGACGCGGCGGTGCTCAGCGGTGCGGGCGTCTTCGTCCTCGCGCTGACCTCCAACCCGGAGGGCGCCGAGGTCCAGCGGGCCACGGCACCCGACGGCCGGGCGCTCGCCCGGGTGATGCTCGACCACATGGCGGCCGAGAACGAGGGCGCCGACCCGCTCGGCCCGGTGGGCGCTGTCGTCGGTGCGACGCTCGGCGACCCGGGGGTACGCCTGGACATCAACGGCCCGCTGCTCGCCCCCGGCATCGGCGCCCAGGGCGCGACGCCCGCGGATCTGCCCCGGGTGTTCGGTTCGGCGGTCGGCAACGTGGTGCCGAGCGTCAGCCGGGGAGTCCTGCGCCACGGGCCCGATATCGCGGCCTTGCGCGATTCGGCCGCCCGGTTCGCCGACGAAGTGCGTACGGCGGTCGCCGGGTAGAGCGCGTCGGCCGGTCAGCGAGGTCCGGGGCCGGGCCGGGGGGGAAACCCCGGGCCGGGATCCCGGGGCGGTGCGGCGAGAATCAGCCAGTTCCGCGCCGGTGGGCCGAAAACCGGGGTGTTATGCCCTAAATATCCCGTCAGGCAAAGGCTGACCAGGACTTTTCGTCTGTTCTCGCTGACTGGAGCGGCCGTGGCCGCTAGTCTCCGTCGAGAGCCGACGTGCAATTCTCTTGCTCGTCGCTCCGCAGGTGTGGGGCGATCAGGTTCCTCACCGGTCCGTATCCGACAGTTCGACATCCGAGGTGACGTAGGCGTGGCTCTTCCGCCCCTTACCCCTGAACAGCGCGCAGCCGCGCTCGAAAAGGCCGCCGCGGCTCGCCGGGAGCGGGCCGAGGTCAAGAATCGACTCAAGCACTCCGGCGCCTCCCTGCACGAGGTCATCAAGCAGGGCCAGGAGAATGGCGTCATCGGGAAGATGAAGGTCTCCGCCCTCCTTGAGTCCCTGCCCGGTGTGGGCAAGGTCCGCGCCAAGCAGATCATGGAGCGGCTCGGCATCTCCGAGAGCCGCCGAGTGCGCGGTCTCGGCTCCAATCAGATCGCCTCTTTGGAGCGCGAGTTCGGTGGCGGCGCTGCCTGACGTCCCGGGCACCCCCGGGAAGCTGGAATAATCGCCGCATGGCTGCAACACCCCGGGGGACGACCCCCGTACCCCCGGACCCCAATCCGCGGTTGACCGTGCTCTCCGGCCCCTCCGGGGTCGGCAAGAGCACGGTCGTCGCCCATATGCGCAAGGTTCACCCCGAGGTCTGGCTCTCGGTGTCGGCGACGACCCGCAAGCCGCGCCCCGGTGAGCGCCACGGCGTCCACTACTTCTTCGTGGACGACGAGGAGTTCGACAAGCTCGTCGCCAACGGTGAGCTGCTGGAGTGGGCCGAATTCGCGGGCAATCGCTACGGCACCCCGCGCCGGGCCGTCCTGGACCGCCTGGAAGCGGGGGAGCCGGTGCTCCTGGAGATCGATCTTCAGGGCGCCCGGCTCGTACGGAATTCGATGCCCGAGGCCCAGCTGGTCTTCCTGGCACCGCCCAGCTGGGACGAGCTGGTCCGCCGGCTCACCGGGCGGGGGACCGAAGCGCCCGATGTCATCGAACGCAGGCTGGCGGCCGCGAAGATCGAACTGGCCGCGGAGCCGGAGTTCGATACGACTCTTGTCAATACCTCCGTCGAGGACGTGGCCCGCGAGCTGCTAGCCTTGGTCAAGGTTCTTTGATTTTCACTCCATCGGAAGGCAGAGAGTGTCCTCTTCCATCACCACGCCCGAGGGCATCATCAACCCGCCGATTGATGAGCTCCTTGAGGCAACCGACTCCAAGTACAGCCTTGTGATCTACGCCGCCAAGCGCGCGCGCCAGATCAACGCGTACTACTCGCAGCTCGGCGAAGGCCTGCTGGAGTACGTCGGTCCGCTGGTGGACACTCACGTCCACGAGAAGCCCCTCTCGATCGCGCTCCGCGAGATCAACGCGGGTCTGCTGACCTCCGAGGCCATCGAAGGCCCCGCGCAGTAACGCAGACAGTGATTTCTCTCACTGAGTTTTTTCACTTCGGGCCCGGCAGCACAGCTGCCGGGCCCGAAGTGTTTCCCGGGGTCCCCCGGACCGCCGCCCCGCCCGTGATGCAGCATGGGGGTGTACGAATCCGAATGCGGAGCGAAGCCGGGGAGACGTGGACGTGGCGGAGAAGCCGAAGGTCGTTCTGGGGGTCAGCGGAGGCATCGCCGCGTACAAGGCGTGCGAGGTGCTGCGCAGGCTGACCGAGTCCGGTCATGACGTACGGGTCGTGCCGACCGATTCCGCCCTCCACTTCGTCGGCGCCGCGACCTGGTCGGCGCTCTCCGGGCACCCGGTGTCCACCGAGGTCTGGTCCGACGTCCACGAGGTCCCGCACGTACGGATCGGGCAGGGCGCGGATCTGGTGCTGGTCGCCCCCGCCACTGCCGACCTGCTCGCGAAGGCCGCCCACGGGCTCGCCGACGACCTGCTCACCAACACGCTCCTCACGGCCAGATGCCCGGTGGTCTTCGCCCCGGCGATGCACACCGAGATGTGGGAGCACCCGGCCACCCAGGAGAACGTGGCGACACTGCGCCGCCGCGGCGCCGTCGTGATCGAGCCGGCTGTCGGGCGCCTCACCGGCGTGGACACCGGCAAGGGCAGGCTGCCCGACCCCGGCGAGATCTTCGAGACCTGCCGCCGGGTACTCACCCGCGGGACCGCGGAGCCGGACCTCGCGGGCCGCCATGTCGTCGTCAGCGCCGGCGGCACCCGTGAACCGCTCGACCCGGTCCGCTATCTGGGGAACCGCTCATCGGGCAAACAGGGGTACGCCCTGGCCCGTACGGCTGTCGCCCGCGGCGCCAGGGTGACCCTGATCGAGGCCAACACCGGACTGCCCGCACCGGCCGGGGCCGATGTGGTGCACGTGGGCACGGCGGTGCAGCTGCGGGAGGCTGTCCTGAAGGCCGCGGCCGACGCCGACGTGGTGGTCATGGCGGCAGCGGTGGCCGACTTCCGGCCCGCGGCCTACGCGCAGGGCAAGATCAAGAAGCGGGACGGCCAGGAGCCCGCGCCGATCGCACTGGTGCGTAATCCGGACATCCTCGCCGAGGTCTCCGCGGAGCGCGCCACGCCCGGACAGGTCGTCGTCGGATTCGCGGCGGAGACGGACGACGTCCTCTCCAACGGACGGCACAAGCTGCGGCGCAAGGGCTGTGATCTGCTCGTCGTCAACGAGGTCGGGGAGCACAAGACCTTCGGCTCCGAGGAGAACGAGGCGGTCGTCCTCGATGCCGGGGGCGGCGAGACCGCCGTGCCGCATGGCTCCAAGGAAGCTCTTGCCGATACCGTCTGGGATCTGGTGGTATCGCGCTTCGGATGAAAATCTGGTGTCATCCACCGGACCGGAGGAAGCCGGTGGTAGCCGCTTTCCACCCCATTTCGGCGGTCGTAAGGCCGTACCGCCAGTGCAGTGCCTCAGGTCACACGGCTCCCACGGAGCGAGACACGTGCCCCGTTGGCCGGAGGCGACCGATAAACTGGTCACGGAATGAGCCGGGCGCAGCCCCCGGCCCACTCCACCCATGATCAGCCAGCAGCCGCTGCAACCCCAGGGAGCGTTGTGTCCCGTCGTCTGTTCACCTCGGAATCTGTCACCGAGGGCCACCCTGACAAGATCGCTGACCAGATCAGCGACACGATTCTCGATGCGCTTCTGCGTGAGGACCCCGCTTCCCGTGTGGCAGTGGAGACACTGATCACCACGGGCCAGGTGCATGTGGCCGGTGAGGTCACCACGAAGGCGTACGCGCCGATCGCGCAGCTCGTGCGCGAGAAGATCCTGGAGATCGGTTACGACTCGTCGAAGAAGGGCTTCGACGGTGCCTCCTGTGGCGTGTCGGTGTCCATCGGGGCGCAGTCCCCCGACATCGCGCAGGGAGTCGACACCGCGTACGAGAAGCGGGTGGCCGCCGCCGGCACCGAGGACGACGACCTCGACAAGCAGGGCGCCGGCGACCAGGGCCTGATGTTCGGCTACGCGTGCGACGAGACGCCCGAGCTGATGCCGTTGCCCATCCACCTGGCCCACCGGCTCTCGCGCCGTCTCTCCGAGGTCCGCAAGAACGGGACCATCCCGTACCTGCGCCCCGACGGCAAGACCCAGGTCACCATCGAGTACGACGGTGACAAGGCGCTCCGGCTGGACACGGTCGTGGTCTCCTCGCAGCACGCGAGCGACATCGACCTGGACTCGCTGCTCGCACCCGACATCCGCGAGTTCGTCGTCGAGCACGTGCTGAAGCAGCTGATCGACGACGGCATCAAGCTGGACACCGAGGGCTACCGGCTGCTCGTCAACCCGACCGGCCGCTTCGAGATCGGCGGCCCGATGGGCGACGCCGGCCTGACCGGCCGCAAGATCATCATCGACACGTACGGCGGCATGGCCCGGCACGGCGGCGGCGCCTTCTCGGGCAAGGACCCGTCGAAGGTGGACCGCTCGGCGGCGTACGCGATGCGCTGGGTCGCGAAGAACGTGGTGGCCGCGGGCCTCGCCACCCGCTGCGAGGTCCAGGTCGCGTACGCGATCGGCAAGGCCGAGCCGGTGGGCCTGTTCGTCGAGACCTTCGGCACCGCAGCCACGGACGTCGAGAAGATCGAGCACGCCATCTCGGAGGTCTTCGACCTCCGCCCGGCCGCGATCATCCGCGACCTGGACCTGCTGCGCCCGATCTACGCCGAGACCGCCGCGTACGGCCACTTCGGCCGCGAGCTGCCGGACTTCACCTGGGAGCGCACCGACCGCGTGGACGCACTGCGCAAGGCGGCGGGGCTGTAGGGCCCGCCAGTCCCTGACACAGCACTGCCCGGCCCCTCCCACCGGAGGCGCCGGGCAGTGCTGTGCTGTCGATCAGTGGCCTCTCTGAAGAAGGTCACTGACCTGCCGACTCCACAGTCAAGTCACCGTTGTTTGTCGACAGATCCAAGCGGTACTTGCCCGACGGGTCGTTCTTGAACGCCACCTTTTTGTCGCCGTGGGAGTCGTTCGCTGAGATCTGGTAGCTGGCGGGCGGGGCCGTGACCGTGAGGCTGCCGCTGGTCGTGCGGGCCCTGATGTTCTGCGCCGTTGCCGTCTGGATCGTCACCTCGCCGTTCGACGTCTGCGTGTCGATGTCGCCGCCCTTGGCGTCCTTGACGTTCACGTCACCGTTGGACGTGCGCAGCTTCACCGGGCCCGTCGTCTTGTCCACCGCGATCTCGCCGTTGCTCGTGTGCACGTCGACCAGGCCGACATCGGTCAGTGTGAGACTGCCGTTGGAGGCGCCTCCCGTCACCGCGAGACCGGCGGGCACCTTGACCACGTAGTCGACGCCGCAGTTCTTGCCGCAGCCGGAGAGCGTCAGGACGCCGTTCTCGACACTGAACGAGGTGCCACTCGGCTTGTCACCACGGTAGTTGACCTTGCGGTGCACGGAGGTCGTTGAGATATCCGCCGAGGCGTCCACCTTCACCCCGCCGTTCCCGCTGTCGAGACGGATCGAGGAGATCTTCTGGGGCACCTTGGCATCGTCCTCGAAGGTCTTCTGGCCGAGGGCCGAGCATGCGGAGAGCCCGCCGACGGTGAGGGCAGCGAAAGCCACCGTTGCAAGGAGACGCGTCCGTAGGCCTCGCATGAAGTTCCCCCGTCTGGAGCGAGTTGGATCGGTGATCAGTCACTGCGACCTTATGCAGCCACAGTCCCGCTCACGATGGGGAAAACCCCCCAATGTGCGGATAGCCGGTCTCCGTGATGTCTCCTGCCAGGTCGGCCAGCGTGATCCCTGGGTTCAATGCACGGACCACTCCTTCGGCCAGCGGAAGCGAGGAAAGGATGTGCTGAACGGCCGCCAAGTCGACCGAGAGCTCGTAGTAGTCCTCGGCCCATCGCTGAAATGCTTCCGCAGAGCGATCTGCCAGCAGACTGAACAAGTACGCAGCGCCGTCCGGGTCCCCCGTGGTTGCTTCGGGGAAGTCGATCGTTCCAGTCTTCCAGTGATCGTCTCCCGCCTCTCGCCACATGCAGGCAGTGACGACAGGCATCCCGTCCTCGTCTGTGAAGGCCGGTTCCTCGACACACGGCTGGAAGACATCGGGCACGTCATCGAGCACGCCGGGCCATGGCCCGTCCTCGGCATAAGGACTCATGGGTGACTCGTGCGCGAACCCGCGCACATAGGCTCCGGCGGCCGAGAACACGATCGAGTACTCGTCACCCGACCCATTGCCCATCGAGGCCATGGCCTCCGTCCCGGACCAGTGGGCGTTGAAGGAGTAGCAACGGTCCGGCCACTCAGGGCTCAGGATCGCCTCCAGCATGGCCATCGAACGGCAGTGATCTCGGAGGGCAGCTATCCCGGGCAGCTGTCGGGCAATGTCATGAACGGTCACGCGCACATCCAAGCGCACGCCTCTGACACTCCGGGGCGGACCGAGGGGTCGGCTCAGCGGATCAGGGTGAAACGGAGTTCCGTTCCGGGTGCTGCCTGGGCGGCTGCGGACAGGGACGGTTCCGGGACGACGCCGATCACCGGGTAGCCGCCCGTCGTCGGGTGGTCGTTGAGGAAGACCACCGGGCGGCCGTCCGGCGGGACCTGGACCGCGCCCAGGACGACGCCCTCGCTGGGGAGTTCGCCGTGCCGGGACCGTTCCAGGGCGGGGCCGTCGGTGCGCAGGCCGATGCGGTTGCTGTGCGGCGACACCCGGTATTCGGCCGTCGCCAGGGTGCGCAGGGCGTCCGGTGTGAACCAGTCGTGGCGGGGCCCGGGCCGCACCGGCAGCACCAGGGAGGCGGGGATGCCGGGCCACGGGGCGGTGTCCGCGCCCGGGGGAGTTCCGTGGTCCCGCGGTGTGCCGAGCGGGAGGGCGTCGCCGTCGCGCAGGGGGGCCGGGCCGAGACCCGAGAGCAGGTCGGCCGAGCGGCTGCCCAGTACGGGCTCGGGGCACAGGCCGCCACCGAAGGCCAGATAGCTGCGGACCCCGTGCTGCGCCGGATGCGCTTCGAGCACCGCACCGGCGGGCACCACGACCGGGGCGCCCCAGGGCGCCGGCCGCCCGTCGACCGTCACCCGGCAGGGCGCACCTCCGACGACCGCGGTCACCGCCCGGGTGGGGCGGACCGCGCAGCCGGTGAGCGTGGTCTCCAGTACGGCGGCGTCCGCCGGGTTGCCGGTCAGCCGGTTGGCCAGCTGCCGGGCCGGGTCGTCCAGGGCGCCCGCTCGCGGGACGCCGAGATGGGCGTACCCGATGCGGCCGCCGTCCTGCACCGTGGTCAGGGCGCCCGCGCGGACCACCTGGAGCACGGCCGGTACCGCCGGTACCGACGGCGTCTCCGGTGTCCCTGGCGTCACTGTCGTCCTCGTCACCGGGCTGCCTCCTCCGTACGTGTTCCGGCAGCGCGGTGGCGGTCCGAGGTCTCCACAAAACGGACCCGGGTGCCCGGTGTCAGCAGTGCGGCGGGGTCGCGGTCCTGGTTCCAGAGGCAGTCCGGGTCGGGTGTCCGGCCGATGAGCTGCCAGCCGCCCGGCGACGCGCGCGGGTACACGCCGGTGTACGGACCGGCCAGCGCCAGCGATCCGGCGGGGACCCGGGTGCGCGGGGTGGCGCGGCGGGGCACCCGGAAGTGTTCCGGGAGACCGGTCAGATAGCCGAAGCCGGGAGCGAAGCCCGAGAAGGCGACCCGGAATTCGATGCCGCTGTGGACCCGGGCCACGTCGCCGGGTTCGACGCCCCACACGGCGGCCACATCGACGAGGTCGGGTCCGTCGTACACCACGGGGACCTCGACGGCCGGGCCGGCGTCGCGCGGCAGCGGCGGTATCCGCCAGGAGACGAGTGACCGGGCCAGGCGCTCGGGAGCGCCGGGCGGACCGTCGGTGATGCCGTCGAGCAGGACGGTCCTGGCGCCCGGAACGATCTCGCGTACGGCGGG
Source organism: Streptomyces sp. NBC_00466 (assembly GCF_041433995.1). Classification (NCBI taxonomy): domain Bacteria; kingdom Bacillati; phylum Actinomycetota; class Actinomycetes; order Kitasatosporales; family Streptomycetaceae; genus Streptomyces; species Streptomyces sp. NBC_00466. Next base: position 6,158,863 of record NZ_CP107896.1, read on the forward strand.
GAGTCCGCCGAGGGCGCGACGGCGCAGCAGTTCGGCGTGGAACGCCTCGGCGGCCGCCCCGGTGGGGAGTTCCACGAGCAGGCCGTGGCGCCCTGCGGGCAGCACCCGGATGCTGTCGGTGTCGCTCGCCCTGGTGGTTGTGGTCGGGCCGGTGCCGGGTGCTTCGGCCGCGGTCCGCTCCTTCGCGTTCACGCGAACGCCCCGACCCGGACACCGGCTTCTTCGAGCGCCGCTCTGATCCGGCGGGCGACGCCGGCCGCGCCGGGGGTGTCGCCGTGCACGCACAGGGAGCGGGCGCCGACCGGCACCTGGCTGCCGTCGACGGCGGTGACCGTACCGTCGACAGCCATCCCGACGGACCGGCGCACGACCGTTCCGGCGTCCTCGACCACCGCGCCGGGTTCGCGGCGTGGCACGAGGGTGCCCTGAGGGGTGTACGCGCGGTCGGCGAAAGCCTCCTCGACCGCGGGCAGGCCCGCCGCCCGGGCGGACGCGAGCAGCCGTGAGCCCGGCAGGCCCAGGACCGCGAGGCCGCCGCCCGCGAGGCGGATGCCTTCGACGACCGCCGCGGCCTGCTCCTCGTCATGGACGGTGCGGTTGTAGAGGGCGCCGTGCGGTTTGACGTACGAGACATCCGGCCCGGCGGCCTCCGCGAAGACCCGCAGCGCGCCGATCTGATAGGCGACCTCGGCGGCCAGTTCGCCGGCCGGCACATCCATGGAGCGGCGGCCGAAACCGGCGAGATCCCGGTACGAGACGTGGGCGCCGATACGCACGCCGCGCGCGGCGGCCGTATCGCACACCCGGCGCATCACGGAGGCGTCGCCCGCGTGGAAACCGCAGGCGACGTTGGCGCTCGTCACACAGGAGAGCAGGGCCTCGTCATCGGTGAGCTGCCACCGGCCGAAGCCCTCACCGAGGTCCGCGTTGAGATCCATCACGCACGTACGCTAACTAATTGTTGAACAATCTGACAAGGGTGATGAGAGAGCGGACCGGGCGCGGTCCGGGGAGGCGGCCGGGGCGGCTTGGGCGCCGGTGCCCGTCTGCGGTTGACTTGGCGGCGCTGCCCGGCGTGGGGCGGAGCGGCGAACGACTGATGGACAGGGGTCGAGACATGGCGGGGACAGCGGGCCGGACTTCTCCGGATCTCTCGGAGCTGACGGCGGGCGGTGCCGCTCCGGCCGGCACGGGCGCGGGCACCGCGGAGCGGGTGGCGGCGATCCTGCGGGAGCGGATCACCGAGGGGTACTTCCCGCCCGGCAGCCGCCTGTCCGAGGAGAGCCTCAGTGCCGCGCTCGCGGTGTCCCGCAACACGCTGCGGGAGGCGTTCAGGCTGCTCACCCATGAGCGGCTGCTGGAGCACCGGCTGAACCGGGGTGTCTTCGTCCGTGTCCTGGCGGTCGAGGACCTCGTCGACATCTACCAGGTCAGGCTGCTGGTCGAGTGCGCCGCGCTCCGTGCGCTGGGGGAGCCGCCGTACCGGCTGGACGACGTGGAGGCAGCGGTGGCCACCGGGGAGCGGGCGGCGGCCGTGGACGACTGGGCGGCCTGCTCCACCGCCAACATCCGGTTCCACCAGGCGCTCGCGGCGCTCGCGGGGAGCCCCCGGGTGAACGAGCTGATGCGCAATGTGCTGGCCGAACTGCGTCTCGCCTTCCATGTGATGGCGGACCCGCGGCGCTTCCACGAGCCCTATCTCACCCGGAACAGGCAGCTCGTGGACCGGCTGGCCGCTGGTGACGCGGCGGGCGCCGAACGGATGCTGGGCTTCTATCTGGAGGACTCCCGCCGCCAGCTCGCCGAGGCCTACGCGATGCGCCTCGCCGCGGAGTGAGCGGACCGCGGGAGCGGTGACTGCTCGCGCTTCCGTCCGCCCCGTACTCGGTGACGAACACCTCTTGTGTGTTTGTTGAACAATCGCCTAGGGTCTCGCGCAGCATCCCCGTCTGATCAGGGCCGTCAGGTCCATGCGCGGAAGAAGGCCGACGCGTGATCGTTCTCCTCGGCGTGCTTGTGGTGATCCTCGGATTCGCCACGCGCCGCAATCCCCTCCTCGTGGTGGGCGCCGCCGGCATCGTGACCGGACTGCTCGGCAAGATGTCGCCGCAGGAAGTGCTGGCCGCGTTCGGCAACAGTTTTGCCTCGTCCCGTTCCGTGACCGTCTTCGTCATCACCCTCCCGGTCATCGGACTTCTGGAGCGCTACGGCCTCCAGGAACAGGCCCGCAACCTCATCGGACGGCTCGGCGCGCTGACGACCGGCCGCTTCCTCGCGATCTATCTGCTCATCCGCCAGCTGACCGCCTCCGTCGGACTGACCAGCATCGGCGGCCCGGCGCAGAGCGTGCGCCCGCTGATCGCCCCGATGGCCGAGGCCGCCGCCGAGACCAGGGCGGGCGGACCGCTGCCGAAGCGCCTCCGCGAGAAGATCCGCTCGCACGCCTCGGGCGCCGACACCATCGGCATGTTCTTCGGTGAGGACTGCTTCATAGCCATCGGCTCGATCCTGCTGATCACCGGCTTCGTCAACTCGACGTACAACCAGCACCTCGAACCGCTCAGCCTCGCCCTCTGGGCGATCCCGTCCGCGATCTGCGCCTTCCTCATCCATGGCGCGCGGCTGCTGCATCTGGACCGTGTGCTGGAGCGCGAACTGGCCGTCGTCGCCGCCGAGAACGAACTTGCCGCCCATACCGCCCGCCGCCCCGAGGACCTCAAGTGATCAAGTCCGAGTACTTCTTCTGGCTGGTCGGCGCGGTCTTCCTGGTGATGGCGGCGCAGATGGCCGGCGACCGCACCAACCCGAAGCGCTTCGGTTCGGCGTCCTTCTGGGGCCTGCTGGGCGCCTCCTTCTTCTACTCGACCGGTGTGGTCGACAAATCGCTTCCTGCCGAGCCGCTCGGTGCCGCCGTCCTGGTGCTGATCGTCCTCGGCGGCTTCGGCCTGACCGGCAAGGGCACACCGCACACCCCGCCCCGCGAGGAGCGGGCCGCTTCGGCCGCGCGGCTCGGCAACAAGCTGTTCCTCCCGGCCCTCACCATCCCGGTCGTCGCGATGCTCTGCGCGACGCTGCTGAAGGAGGTGAAGATCGGCGGCGAACCGGTCCTGGAGCCGGGGTACGAGACGATCCTGGGCCTCGGCATCGGCGCGATCGCCGCGCTGGTGGTCGGCATGGTCGTCCTGCGGGAACGCCGCGTCACGGTCCCCCTGCACGCCGGGCGCAGCATGCTCGAATCCATGGGGTGGGCCCTGGTGCTGCCCCAGCTGCTCGCGGTGCTCGGGTCCATCTTCCAGACGGCGGGCGTCGGCGACCAGGTCGGCAGGATCACCGAGGCGATCCTGCCGGACGGCCAGCGTTTCGTCGCGGTGCTCGTCTACTGCTGCGGCATGGTCCTGTTCACGATCGTCATGGGCAACGCCTTCGCGGCCTTCCCCGTCATGACGGCGGCGGTCGGCTGGCCCGTCCTGATCCAGCAGATGCACGGCAGCATCCCGGCGATCCTCGCCATCGGGATGCTGTGCGGCTTCTGCGGCACCCTCGTCACACCCATGGCCGCCAACTTCAACCTGGTCCCGGCCGCGCTGCTGGAACTGGACGACCAGTACGGCCCCATCAAGGCCCAACTGCCCACGGCGGCGGCTCTGCTGGTCTGCAACATCGCCGTCCTGGCGCTGTTCGCATTCTGACCGTCCCGCCTTCTGGCCGAGCCGCGTTCTGACTACCCGTCTCGCCCTGCCCCGCTCCGTCTCGACCCGCCCCGCCCCGCCCCGCCCCGCCCCGCCCCGCCCCGCTCAAGGAGTACCGCCATGCCCCCCACCCCGCCGGTCCCGGCCTCCGTTCTGCCGAGTGAGTACGCGCGTCCGTTCGCGGAGCTGGCGCTCCACAACGTGGTGCGCGAGTACCCGAACGCCCCGGCCCACCTGTACGCCGGCCCCGAGGAGATCGTCGCGCCGCGCGAGCTGCACCCCGCGTTCTACGGGTCCTACGACTGGCACTCCACCGTGCACATGCACTGGCTGCTCGTCCGGCTGCTGCGCCGCTTCGGCCCGGCCACGACTGCCGGGGACCCGAGTGGCGCGGACGCGCTGCCCGCAACCCTCGCGATCCGGATCACCGAGGTCCTGGACACCCATCTGACCCCCGCCAACATCGCCGTGGAGGCCGCCTACCTGCGCCGCCGCCCGTCGTTCGAGCGCCCCTACGGCTGGGCCTGGCTGGTGGCGCTCGCCGCCGAATGCCGGGCGCTGGGTGGCGCGGTGGGCGACCGGTGGGCCGACGCGCTCGCCCCCGCCGTGGACGCCGTCGGCGATCTGCTCCAGTCCTGGCTGGCCAAGGCGACGTACCCGGTCCGGCACGGCGTGCACAACAACAGCGCCTTCGCTCTCGGGCTCGTCCTGGACGCGGGCGAGCGGGCCGGTCTCGCCCGTCCGGTGCTGGACGCGGCGGCCGGCCGGCTGACCGACTGGTTCGCCGGGGACCACGACGCGCCGCTCCACTGGGAACCCTCCGGTCAGGACTTCCTGTCGCCCGCGCTGACCGAGGCGCACGCGATGCTGCGCGTCCTGCCGGCCGCTGACTTCCCCGGCTGGCTCGCCGGATTCGTACCGGCGCTCACCAGCGGCGACCCGTGCTCCCTGCTCACCCCGCCGGTGATCTCGGACTACTCCGATCCGCAGATCGGGCATCTGCTCGGCCTCACCCTGAGCCGGGCGGCGGGGCTGCGCGCCGTCGCGGCCGCGCTGCCCGCGGGACCGGCGCGCGAGGCCGTGGAGGAGTCGGTCGCGGCCCATCTGGCTGTGGGGCTCCCGGCCGTCTCGTCCGGCGAATTCAATTCCGACCACTGGCTGGCGACGTACGCCGCGCTGGCCCTGGACACAGCGCCCGGACACTGAACGCCGACCCGGATCACCCGCTCTGGATCATCCGCACTGGATTATCCGCGCCGGATCACCCGCGCCGGATCACCCGCCCCGGATCCCCGGCGCTTGTCGCCGGCCCGGAGCGCCGCGGCGGCACTCCTGTGCCTGCTGCGCAGCCCGTCCCTCCGACAGGCCCGATGTCAGAGGGGTCTGGTAGGAATTTGGCTGTGAGCAGCGACGACGAGCAGCCCGGGACCCCCGCCGACGGGGGCCCCGAGCAGCTTGCCCTCATCCGGGAGACCGTACGCCGCACGAAGGTGCCCCGGGCCAAGCCGCGCACCTGGCGCGGGGCCGCTCTCGCCAAGGAACTGCCCGTGGCGCGGGTCGTCGTGAACAAGGGTGTGCTCCACCTCGACCAGTTCTTCGACTACGCCGTACCCGAAGAGCTCGACGAGGCGGCACAGCCGGGTGTGCGGGTGCGGGTCCGCTTCGGCGCGGGCAGCCGCAATGTGCGCGACGGCCGCCGTGAGGGCGGTGGGCTGATCGACGGTTTCGTGGTCGAGCGCCGGGCCGATACGGACTACTCGGGACCGCTCGCGGCGCTGGCCGGGGTGGTGTCGCCCGAGCCCGTCCTCAGCCCTGAGCTGCTCGGGCTCGCGCGGGCGGTCGCCGACCGGTACGCGGGCAGCCTCGCCGACGTACTGCAACTGGCCGTGCCGCCGCGGAACGCACGGGCCGAGAAGAAGCCGTCCCCCGAGCCGCTGGCACCACCGCCCGCACCGGAGCCCGGCACCTGGGCCCGGTACGGACAGGGGCCGGGCTATCTGCGGGCGCTGGCGTCCGGCGGGGCGCCGCGGGCCGTGTGGACCGCGCTGCCGGGACCGCACTGGCCGCAGGAACTGGCGCTCGCCGTCGCCGCCGCGCTGTCCTCGGGGCGGGGCGCGCTCGTCGTGGTGCCCGACGGGCGTTCGGCGGCCAGGGTGGACGGCGCGCTCACGGCGGTCCTCGGCCCGGGACACCACGCGCTGCTCACCGCCGACGCCGGGCCCGAGAAGCGGTACCGGCAGTGGCTCGCGGTGCGGCGCGGCGCCGTGCGGGCCGTGGTCGGCACCCGGGCCGCGATGTTCGCGCCCGTCCAGGATCTCGGCCTGGCCGTCATCTGGGAGGACGGGGACGACAGCCACAGCGAGCCGCACGCACCGCTGCCGCACGCCCGCGAGGTCCTGCTGCTCCGCGCCGCGCACGACAAGTGCGCCTTCCTGCTGGGCAGTACGAGCTGCACGGTGGAGGCCGCCCAGCTCGTCGAGACCGGCTGGGCCGCCCCGCTCGTCGCGGACCGGGAGCAGGTGCGGGCGGCCGCTCCCCTCGTACGGACCGTGGGCGACCTCGATCTGGCGCGGGACGAAGGGGCCAGGGCTGCCAGGCTGCCCAGCCTGGCCTGGCAGGCCGTGCGGGACGGCCTCAAGAGCGGCCCGGTCCTGGTGCAGGTGCCGCGCAGAGGCTATGTACCGAGACTCTCCTGCGAGCGCTGCCGTACGCCCGCGCGGTGCGCGCACTGCTCGGGCCCCCTGGAAGCACCGGACGAGCGCGCGCTGACCTGCGGCTGGTGCGGACGCGACGCGACCGGCTGGCACTGCCTGGAGTGCGGCCATACGAGGCTGCGCGCGCAGGTCGTGGGCACGCGGCGGACGGCCGAGGAGCTGGGCCGGGCCTTCCCGGCCGTGCCTGTACGGACGTCGGGGCGCGACCATGTGCTGGACACCGTGGACGGGCGGCCCGCCCTGGTGGTGAGCACGCCGGGCGCCGAACCGGTCGCCGAAGGCGGTTACGCGGCGGCGCTGCTCCTTGACGGCTGGGCGATGCTCGGCCGGCCCGACCTGCGCGCGGGCGAGGAGGCGCTGCGCCGCTGGATCGACGCGGCGGCGCTCGTACGGGGCCAGAGCGAGGGCGGCACCGTGGTGGTCGTCGCCGAGCCGACGCTCCGCCCCGTCCAGGCGCTGGTCCGCTGGGACCCGGCCGGGCACGCGGTGCGTGAGCTGGCCGACCGGGCCGAGCTGGGCTTCCCGCCGGTCTCGCGGATGGCCGCGGTGTCGGGGCGGGCGCAGACACTGGAGGAGTTCCTCGAAGCGGTCAGGCTGCCGCAGGACGCCGAGGTACTGGGACCCGTGCCGCTCGTCCCCACCGACCCCAACAGGCCCCGCAGGCCCGGCGATCCGCCACCGGGCGAGAGCTGGGAGCGTGCGCTGGTCCGGGTGCCGCCGGGGAGTGGAGCGGCGCTCGCCTCGGCGCTGCGGACGGCGCAGGCGGCGCGGCTGACGCGGGGCGGCGATCCGGTACGGATCAGGGTCGACCCGCCTGATATCGGCTGACACCGAACGGCCCACCAGTGCTTGCCGGTTGGGTTGCTTGCGTCACCTGCCACAACCGCATCACCTGCGTCACATGCGCCACCGTGCCGATGCCGATGCCCGGCCCCGGATTTCCATACTCCTGCCGGTACTTGCTTCCGTACCTCTACTTACTTCCGTACCTCCGCCACGAACTCCGCGCTCCCGGCGCGCGACTGCCCCCGGCGCGGTCCGGCGCGAGGGGCAGTTGATGCGGGGCGGGCAGCGGCGAAGTGCTTGGAACCGAGCGGCCGGTCAGCCGTTGCGCGGCCCGGGGAAGGCGCTCGGGCGTGCCTCCTCGCGCAGCGCGTGGCCGCCCGGCGTGGGCTGGGGCGGCATCGAGCGCGCGGCGGGCACCGACGGCAGGGCCGGTGACACCGGCAGCGCGTGCGGCGGAGCGGCCTCCTGGCTGTCCTCGTCGGTGTCGGAGCTCTCCGGCTCGTCGTTCGCCGCTGCCGCGACAGCCGCGACAGCGGCGGCTGCCGAAGCCCGCCGCGTGCCGTATCTGCGGTGCACCGCCTGCTTGGTGACTCCGAGCGCCGAGCCCACCGCGTCCCACGAGAAGCCCAGCGATCGGTCGAAGTCCACCGCGGCTGTCACCAGGGTCTCGACGCTGTCCCGGAGTTCCTGGGCCAGGCGGACGGTCGGGGCGGGGGCCCGGCCGTAGACGACGAAGCCCGTGGAAGGGCCTGAGCGGCGCGGGCGGTAGACATTGCCCAGCTGAGCGGTGAGGGTGCGCAGTGCGTCCACCTGTCGGCGGACCCGCTCGATGTCTCTGACCAACAGGTGCAGGCTGGCCCGCGCTTGGGCGTCGTGGGTTGCGTGGTCGGCCATGAACAAGCCTCTCGAACCGGCGTTGAAAAGGATCGGGCCGCGCATACGGCCCACTTCATTTCGGTCAATCTCCTTTGACCAACGCTCCATCCGCTGTTCTGGTCACGCTGCGGGGGCGTATGGGCATATGCGAGGGGCGCGCGGCGGTGCGTACGCCCCCTCGGAACGGGCCCGTAGACTGGTGCGCTGCTCGTAGTCGTGTCGTAGTCGTGCGCAGTCGGTCCGAGAGGCATCCAGTGAAACTCGTCTTCGCAGGCACCCCCGAGGTCGCCGTCCCCGCTCTGGACGCCCTGATCGCATCCGACCGGCACGAGGTGGCCGCGGTGGTGACCCGCCCCGACGCCCCCGCCGGACGCGGCCGCAGGCTGGTGGCGAGCCCGGTCGCACAGCGCGCCGAGGAGGCCGGCATCGAGGTGCTGAAGCCGGCCAGGCCGCGGGACGAGGACTTCCTGGCACGGCTGCGGGAGATCGGTCCCGACTGCTGCCCGGTCGTGGCGTACGGGGCGCTGCTGCCCAAGACCGCCCTCGACGTGCCGGCGCGTGGCTGGGTCAATCTGCACTTCTCGCTGCTGCCGGCCTGGCGCGGTGCGGCGCCCGTGCAGCACTCGATCATCGCGGGCGACGAGGTGGCCGGTGCGTCGACCTTCCTGATCGAGGAGGGGCTCGACTCGGGTCCGGTCTACGGGGTGCTCACCGAGGAGGTGCGCCCCACCGACACCAGCGGCGATCTGCTCACCCGGCTGGCCTTCGCGGGATCGGGCCTGCTGGTGGCGACCATGGACGGGATCGAGGACGGCACCCTGCACGCGGTGCCCCAGCCGGCCGAAGGGGTCTCGCTCGCACCGAAGATCACCGTCGAGAACGCCAGGGTCGACTGGTCAGCCCCCGCGATGCGCGTGGACCGTCTGGTGCGCGGCTGCACACCGGCGCCGGGTGCCTGGACCGTCTTCCGGGACGAGCGCCTCAAACTGGTTTCCCTCGCCCCGGTCACCGACCGCACGGACCTGGCCCCCGGCGAACTGGCCGTCGCCAAGAACAGCGTGCACGCGGGCACCGGCTCGCACGCCGTGGAGCTGCTCTGGGTCCAGCCCCAGGGCAAGAAGCCGATGCGCGCGGCCGACTGGGCGCGCGGTGTACGGATCGTCGCCGGCGAACTGCTCGGCGAGTAGCGCGCTCGGCGAGCAGCGCGCGTACGGCGCGGCCCGTCCCGTACGAGGGAGCGCCCGGGTGACCGGCCCGCCGCGCCGGACGTACGCTGAGAGGGTTCGTCCCCCTCACCCTCAGCGGAGCACCTTTCACGTGACCGACCAGCCTCGCCGCCGTCCCGCCCAGCAGCCGGGACAGCAGCCGAAACAGCACTCGAAGCCCTACCGCCGCCCGCAGAAGGACCCGGTGCGGCTCCTCGCCTTCGAAGTGCTGCGGGCGGTCGACGACCGGGACGCGTACGCCAACCTCGTGCTGCCGCCCCTGTTGAAGAAGGCCCGCGAGAAGCCGGACTTCGACGGGCGGGACGCGGCGCTCGCCACCGAGCTGGTGTACGGGACGCTGCGCAGGCAGGGCACGTACGACGCGGTCATCTCGGCCTGTATCGACCGCCCGCTGCGGCAGGTCGATCCGCCGGTGCTCGACGTGCTGGCACTCGGCGCGCACCAGCTGCTCGGTACCCGTATCCCCACCCACGCCGCGGTCTCGGCGAGTGTGGAACTGGCCCGGGTCGTTCTCGGCGACGGGCGGGCCAAGTTCGTCAACGCCGTGCTGCGCAAGGTCGCGGCCGACGACCTCGACGGCTGGCTGGAGCGGGTGGCCCCGCCCTACGACGACGACGCGGAGGCCCATCTCGCCGTGGTGCACTCGCACCCCCGCTGGATCGTCTCCGCGCTGTGGGACTCGCTGGGCGGCGGTCGCGCCGGGATCGAGGACCTTCTCGAAGCGGACAACGAACGCCCCGAGGTGACCCTGGTCGCCCGGCCCGGCCGCTCCACCACCGACGAGCTGATCGAGACCGTCGGCGAGGACTCCGCGCTGCCCGGCCGCTGGTCGCCGTACGCCGTCCGGCTCGCGGAAGGCGGTGAGCCCGGTGCGATCGAAGCGGTGCGCGACGGGCGCGCCGGGGTCCAGGACGAAGGCAGCCAGCTCGTCGCCGCCGCCCTGGCGAACGCACCGCTGGAGGGCCGCGACGAGCGCTGGCTCGACGGCTGCGCGGGCCCCGGCGGCAAGGCCGCCCTGCTGGCCGCGCTCGCCGCGCAGCGCGGCGCCGCGCTGCTCGCAGCCGAGAAGCAGCCGCACCGGGCCCGGCTCGTGGAGCGGACGCTCGCGGGCAACCCGGGCCCATACCAGGTGATCGCCGCCGACGGCACCAGGCCGCCCTGGCTGCCCGGCTCCTTCGACCGGGTGCTGATGGACGTGCCCTGCACTGGGCTCGGAGCGCTGCGGCGCAGGCCCGAGGCCCGGTGGCGGCGGCGCCCCGAGGACCTGGAGGGATTCGCTCCGCTGCAGCGCGGGCTGCTCCGGGAGGCGCTGAGCGCGGTACGGGTCGGCGGTGTCGTCGGATACGCGACCTGCTCACCGCACCTCGCCGAGACGCGGATCGTGGTCGAGGACGTCCTGAAGGGCCGCGGCGGACAGCCCGTCGAGGCCGAGTGGATCGACGTCAGGCCGCTGATGCCGGGCGTCGCGGCGGTGGGCGAAGGACCCGACGTACAGCTGTGGCCGCACCTGCACGGCACCGACGCGATGTACCTCGCACTGCTGCGGCGCACCGCCTGACGGTGCGGACGGCGGCCCGGACGGAGCTCCGGGCCGCCGCGGGCACCGGCGAATGCGAGGTTTGCGCGGTGTGTGCGGATCCCTGACCCCCTCCGGTCCCTGCCGTGGCGGGCAACTGCGCCGGGGCATGGCAGGCTTGGGGCATGGCCGTGCAGATCAACCCCAGCATCCTGTCCGCCGACTTCTCCCGACTCGCGGAGGAGGCGAAGGCCGTCGAAGGTGCCGACTGGCTCCACGTCGACGTGATGGACAACCACTTCGTCCCCAATCTGACCCTCGGGGTCCCCGTGGTGGAAGCGCTCAGCCGGGCCACGGACACGCCGCTGGACTGCCACCTCATGATCGAGGACGCGGACCGCTGGGCGCCGCAGTACGTCGAGGCGGGCGCGGGCTCCGTCACCTTCCACGTGGAGGCCGCCGCCGCGCCCGTACGGCTCGCCCGCGAGATCAGGGCCAAGGGCGCACGCGCCTCCATGGCGCTGAAGCCCGCGACGCCCATCGAGCCCTACGAGGACCTGCTCCCCGAGCTCGACATGCTGCTGATCATGACGGTGGAGCCGGGCTTCGGCGGCCAGTCCTTCCTGGACATCATGCTGCCGAAGATCCGCCGCACCCGTGAGCTGATCTCCAAGCACGGACTCGAACTCTGGCTCCAGGTCGACGGAGGGGTGTCCGCGTCGACGATCGAGCGGTGCGCGGAGGCCGGCGCGGACGTCTTCGTCGCGGGCTCCGCGGTGTACGGCGCCGACGACCCGGCGGCGGCGGTCCGGATGCTCCGCCACCAGGCGCAGGAGACGTCGGCGACGGCGGCCTGGGCTTGCGGCCACTGAGCGGCCAGGAGATGAACGCGGCCTTTCGGGGCTGATCAAGTTGGGCCGGGTCTGACAGGATGGCGGGTCCGGGAGCGAAGAGCAGTAGCGAACAGCAGTAGTGAGGAGATCGCGGTGTCTGCAATGTCGGCGGGCAGATCAGCCCTGCGGATGGGACCCGCGGAGCTGGTGCAGGCGGCGGCCATGGCCCGTCGCTTCTACCTGGAGGGAAAGTCCAAGATCCAGATCGCCGAGGAGTTCGGCGTCAGCCGGTTCAAGGTCGCCCGGGTCCTGGAGACGGCGCTGGAGCGCGATCTCGTACGGATCGAGATCCGGGTCCCCGCGGAGCTGGACGCGGAGCGCTCCGACGCACTGCGCGCCCGGTACGGGCTGCGCCACGCGGTCGTCGTCGAGTCCCCGGCGGACGCGGCGGACGACGCCCCCGACCCGGAGAACCTGGGTGAGGTCGCCGCCGATCTGCTCGGCGAGCTGGTCACCGAGGGGGATGTGCTGGGCCTCGCCTGGGGGCGCTCCACCATCCACATGGCGGCGGCGCTCAATTCGCTCCCGCCGTGCACGGTGGTCCAGCTGACCGGTGTGTACGACGCGGGGACCGCCGAGCGCGGCTCCGTCGAGGCGGTACGGCGCGCCGCCCAGGTCTCCGGGGGAGAGGCGCACCCCATCTACGCCCCCATGCTGCTGCCGGACCCGGCCACCGCCGCCGCGCTGCGCAACCAGACAGGCATCGCGCGCGCCTTCGAGTACTTCGACAAGGTGACCGTGGCCGCGGTGTCCATCGGCTCCTGGGAGCCGGGCATCTCGACGGTCCACGACATGCTCAGCGACGCCGAGCGGGCGCACTACGCCTCGCTCGGGGTCGCCGCCGAGATGTCCGCGCACCTCTTCGACGCCGAGGGGCGGCGGGTCGGGCGCGACCTGGGCGAGCGGTGCATCACCGTCGAGGCCGACCGGCTGCGGCGCATCCCCGAGGTCGTGGCCATCGCGGGCGGCCAGCGCAAGGCGGCGGCGATCGGGGCCGTCCTGAAGTCGGGCCTCGTCACCAGCCTGGTCACCGACACGGCGGCCGCCGACTTCCTGCTGACGGAGACCGGGCCCGGACCGCGCCCGGCGCTGGACCGCGCGGACCCCGACGGGGTCTGACCCCGGACGGGAGCGGTGGCCGCCGGGGCCGGTTGAACGAACCCGCTGCCGGGTTCAGGTCCCGCGGCAGCCCGGTCAGGCCCGGTGAACCTCTGTCAGGCCCGGCCGCGGGCCTGCTTGAAGCGGGCCAGGCCGTCGGAGAGTTCGAGCAGGGGTCCGGGGTAGTCGTACGCGGCGCGCTCGGGCCCCCGGAGTTTCCACGGCTCGTGCACGGCCGCCCCCGGGAGACCGGCCAGCTCGGGCACCCAGCGGCGGACGTAATCCCCCTGCGGGTCGTACCGCTTGCCCTGGGTCACCGGGTTGAACACCCGGTTCGGCCTGCTGTCCGTGCCGGTGCCCGCCACCCACTGCCAGTTGAGCTGGTTGTCGGCGACATCGCCGTCCACCAGCAGCTCCAGGAAGTACCGGGCGCCGACCCGCCAGTCCACGTACAGCGTCTTGGCGAGGAAACTCGCGGTGAGCAGCCGCCCCCGGTTGTGCATCCAGCCCTCGTGCCGCAGCTGCCGCATGGCGGCGTCGACCACCGGATATCCGGTGCGTCCCTCCTTCCAGGCCGTGATCTCCCGCGCGGCGGACCGCTCGGAACGCCAGTGGTCGTGCTGCGAGCGGTAGTCGGCGGAAGCGGCCGCCGGGCGCGCGGCCAGCACCTGGTGGTGGAAGTCCCGCCAGCACAGCTGCCGTACGAACGCGTCGGCGCCCGCACCGCCCCTCCGGGACGCGCCGTGCACCAGCTCGACGGGGGAGAGGGTGCCGAAGTGCAGATGCGGCGAGAGCCGGGACGTCAGATCGCCCGGCAGGTCGTCGTGGTGGTCCTCGTACCCGGCGAGCCCGTTCCGCTGCCAGGCCGACCAGCGGGCGCGGCCCTCGCGCTCGCCGCCGGCGGCGAGCCCTTCCGAGACCCCGGACACGTCGGTCCGGGACGGCAGTCGGTCTGACCGGGCGGCCTCGGGCACCCGCACCGTGCGCGGCGCGCCCTGGACGGTGCGCTGCCGCTGCTCGGACCAGCGCCTGAAGTACGGGGTGAACACCGCGAAGTGGTCCGAGGACGCAGGGGTGACCGCACCAGGCGGCACCGCGGTGATCACCGCGTCATGGACGCGCAGACGCCTGCCGTCCGCCTCAAGCGCCGCGCGCAGCCGCTCCTCCCGATGCTGTGCGTACGCGCTGACCCCGGCCGCCATGTGCACCTCGGCGGCGCCCGTCTCCGCGGCCACCCGGCAGACCTCACCGGTCACGGCGCCCGACCGTACGACGAGCCGGCCGCCGCGCTCCCGCAGCCCCGCGTCGAGGCCGGCCAGGCAGTCGGCCAGGAACGCCTGCCGGTTGGGTGTGGCGAAGCCCGCCGACTCGATGGCCCGGTCGCGGACGAACAGCGGCACCACCTCGTCCGCCGAAGCGAGGGCCGCGCGCAGCGGCGGATTGTCGTGCAGCCGGAGGTCGGAGGTGAACAGGACGACCGACACGCTCATGTGCCACTCCTCGTCGTGGAATTCGTCCGGGCCGGGCCGGGTTGAGCCGGGCCGGGCCGGGCTCGTCGGGGTCTATCGGGGGACCGGCCGGCTCGCGCGGTCCGCCGCCCCGGCGATATTGCGGGCCATCCCACCGAAGACCACGGCATGGAAGGGCGCGACACTCCACCAGTACGCGTGTCCGAGCAGCCCCCGGGGGTGGAAGAGGGCGCGCTGCCGGTAGCGGGTGCGCCCGCGGGCGTCCTGGTCCACGGACATCTCCAGCCAGGCGAGCCCGGGCAGCCGCATCTCGGCCCGCAGCCGCAGCAGCCGGCCGGGTTCGATCGCCTCGACCCGCCAGAAGTCCAGAGAGTCGCCGACCCTGAGCCGCTGGGCGTCCCGCCGCCCGCGGCGCAGACCGACCCCGCCGGCCAGCCGGTCCAGCCAGCCGCGCACGGCCCAGGCGAGCGGGAAGGAGTACCAGCCGTTGTCGCCGCCGACGCCCTCGACGATCCGCCAGAGTGCCTCCGGCGGTGCGTCCATGGTGAGTTGGCGCCGGTCCGTGTAGAGACTGCCGCCCGCCCAGCCGGGGTCGGTGGGCAGCGGATCGCTCGGGGCGCCGGGCAGCGAGGCGGACGACCAGCGGGTGGTGACCTGGGCGTCCTGGACCCGCTGGAGCGCCAGTTGGAGCGCCCGGTCGAAGCTGAACGGCACACCGGGCCCGTCCGGCACATACCGCGCGATGTCGTGTTCGCCGCACACGACTTCGTAGCGCAGCGACTCGGCGAGCGGCCGGGCGAGCGAGCGCGGAACGGGGGTGACCAGGCCGATCCAGTGACTGGACAGGCGCGGCGAGAGCATCGGCACCGGCAGGATGAGCCGGTCCGGGAGACCGGCGACCGCGGCGAACCGGCGCATCATGTCGCGGTACGTCATGATGTCGGGGCCGCCGATGTCGAAGGCGCGGTGCACATCGCCCGGCATCAGGGCGCTGCCGACCAGATACCGCAGCACGTCCCGGACGGCGATCGGCTGGATCCGGGTGCTGACCCAGCTCGGCGTGACCATGACCGGCAGCCGCTCGGTGAGATACCGCAGCATCTCGAAGGACGCGGAACCGGAGCCGATGATGACCGCGGCGCGGAGCACGGTGGTCGGCACCCCCGATTGGAGGAGGATGCGGCCGACCTCGGCCCGTGAGCGCAGATGCGGTGAGAGCTCCTGCTCCGGTACGCCGTCGGGCGTGAGGCCGCCCAGATAGACGATGCGCCGGACCCCCGCGGCCCGGGCCTGCTCGCCGAAGATCCTGGCCGCGCTGCGGTCCGTCTCCTCGAAGCCGGAACCGGTGTTCAGCGCGTGCACCAGGTAGTACGCGACGTCGATGCCCCGCATGGACGCGGCCACCGACGCGGCATCGGTGACATCGCCCCGAACGGCCTCCGCCCGTCCGGCCCAGGAGTGGTCCCGCAGTCTCTCCGGGTTCCTGGCCAGACAGCGGACGCGGTGGCCGGCGTCGAGAAGCTCGGGCACCAGCCGGCCGCCGATGTAGCCCGTCGCCCCGGTGACCAGGCAGTGCAGTGCGGGTGAGCCGGGGGTGGGTGCCGCTTCGCCGTCGCTCATGGAGGCCTCCGAGCCGTGTCGGTTTCATGCTCTTTTGTGTCGCTCTCTTCCTCTACTGTCCCTGCTTCTTCCCGGCAGGGGCGTCCGGCGAGAGAAATACGCCCCGAGGACGTCTACTGAGAAGTCCGGACGAGCGAAGGGTCGACACCCCATGACGGACCACCGGGGCCGCCGCCGCGATGTCATCGTGATCGGCGCCGGTCTTGCCGGCCTCGCCTGTGCCGCCGATCTGTGCCGGGAGGGCCTGTCCGTGAGCCTGCTGGAGGCATCGGACACGCCCGGCGGCAGAATGCGCACGGACCGGCACGAGGGATTCCTCCTCGACCGGGGCTTCCAGGTCTTCAACACGTCGTACCCCCAGGTCAAACAGCGGATGTGGCTCCGCGGGCTACGGCTGCGCCCCTTCACGCCCGGAGCGCTGGTGCACACGCCGTCGGGGCGGCTGCGGTTCAGCGACCCGACCAGGCGGCCCGGCGTGGCGGTGGATCTGCTGTCACTGCGGCCGGTCGCGGGCCGCCGCGACCTCCTGGCGCTCGGGCTGCTCTCCGCGCGCGATCTGTTCGGCCCGGTCAGCGCGGTGAAGCGCTCGGCGGACCGTACGACCCGGACAGCCCTCGCCGACGCCAGGATCTCCGAGGAACTGATCGACGTGTTCTTCCGGCCCTTCCTCTCCGGTGTCTTCCTGGAGGACAGCCTCGAAACCTCGTCGCGCTTCTTCCATCTGCTCTGGCGCAGCATGCTCCGGGGCACCCAGTGCCTGCCCGCGGCCGGGATCGGCGCCGTACCGGCTCAGCTCGCGGGCGCGCTGCCGCCAGGGGTGCTGAGCCTCGGCACCCCGGTGCGGGCGCTCACGGACGAGGGCGTCGAGCTGCTCGACGGCACCGAGCTGCGCGCTCCCCGTGTGGTGGTCGCGACCGGGGCGGACACGGCGGCCCGGCTGCTGCCCGGCCTCGTCGTACCGGACACCCGCACCGTCACGACCTACTACCACGCGGCCCCGCAGCCGCCGCTGCACGAGCCGACCCTGCTGGTCGACAGCGCGCGGCGCTTCCTCAACACCTGCGTGCCGAGCGAGGTCGCCCCCACCTACGCCCCGGCCGACCGCTCCCTGATCGCCACATCGGTCCTCGGCCCCGGCGGGCCGGGGGAGGAGGAGGAGCTGCGCGGCGTGCTCGACGAGGTGTACCGCACCGACACGTCGTCCTGGGAACTCCTCGCCCGGTACACGGTGGAGGGCGCCCTGCCCGCCATGACGGCGCCATGGCCGCTGAGCCGCACGACACGGGTGTCCCCCGGGCGCCATGTGTGCGGAGACCACCGCGCCACCGGGTCCGTGCAGGGCGCGCTCGCCTCCGGGGCGCGTGCCGCGCGGGAGGTGCTGGAGGACCGGAGCTGATCCCACGCACCGGTCCGGGCCCCGCACCGGCGCCGCCCCGGCCGGTTCGGCTGAACCTACAAGCCGCTCCACCCTGTCCCTGGTGGAAGCCACAGAAGAGGGGGCGCGCATTCGCCAGCCAGGGTCCCATCGGCGATGATGGCCTAGGAGCCGCAGCCTGATCCTGTGCCGGACGGCGCTGACTTCCCGCCCGCCCATTCTGTATAACCGCAGGTGAGAGAGTTAGTATGCGTTTCCTCAATGACCTGAAGCCGCCGTACGACCTGACGTACGACGATGTGTTCATGGTGCCGAGCCATTCCGCTGTCGGCTCCCGTCAGGGCGTCGACCTGTCCGCCCCTGACGGCACCGGCACCACCATCCCGCTCGTCGTCGCGAACATGACGGCCATCGCGGGCCGCCGGATGGCCGAGACCGTCGCCCGGCGCGGCGGCCTGGTCGTCATCCCGCAGGACATTCCGATCGAGGTCGTCACCGACGTCATCTCCTGGGTGAAGACGCGTCACCTCGTGCTGGACACGCCCATCGTGCTCGCCCCGACGCAGACCGTCGCCGACGCGCTGTCCCTGCTGCCCAAGCGCGCCCACAACGCGGGTGTCGTGGTGGACGAGGACAGCCGGCCGGTCGGTGTCGTGACCGACGAGGACCTGGCGGGCGTCGACCGCTTCACCCAGCTGTCCGAAGTCATGTCGTCCAAGGACCTGGTGCTCCTCGACGCGGACATCGACCCGCGTGAGGCGTTCAACCGGCTCGACGGTGCCAACCGCCGCTACGCCCCCGCCGTCGACACGGACGGCAGGCTGGTCGGCATCCTGACCCGCAGGGGCGCCCTGCGCGCCACTCTCTACACCCCGGCCGTCGACGCACAGGGCAGGCTGCGCATCGCCGCCGCCGTCGGTATCAACGGCGATGTCGCGGGCAAGGCCAAGCAGTTGCTCGACGCCGGTGCCGACACGATCGTCGTGGACACCGCGCACGGCCACCAGGAGTCGATGATCGCCGCGGTCAGGGCGGTGCGGGCACTCGACCCGCGGGTGCCGATCGTCGCGGGCAACATCGTGGCCGCCGAGGGCGTACGCGATCTCATCGAGGCCGGCGCCGACATCATCAAGGTCGGCGTGGGCCCCGGCGCCATGTGCACCACCCGGATGATGACGGGCGTGGGCCGCCCGCAGTTCTCCGCCGTACTCGAATGCGCCACGGAGGCACGGAAGTTCGGCAAGCACGTCTGGGCCGACGGCGGGGTCAGGCACCCGCGTGACGTGGCGATGGCGCTGGCCGCCGGTGCGTCGAACGTCATGATCGGCTCCTGGTTCGCCGGGACGTACGAGTCCCCGGGCGACCTCCAGCAGGCTGTTGACGGCCGCTGGTACAAGGAGTCGTTCGGGATGGCGTCGGCCCGCGCCGTCCGCAACCGTACGAGCGAGGAGTCGGCCTACGACCGTGCCCGCAAGGGCCTGTTCGAGGAGGGCATCTCCACCTCGCGGATGTTCCTCGACCCGGCCCGCCCGGGTGTCGAGGACCTGATCGACTCGATCATCGCGGGCGTCCGCTCCTCCTGCACCTACGCCGGTGCCAACACCCTGGACGAGTTCGCCGAGAAGGCGATCGTCGGGGTGCAGAGCGCCGCCGGATACGCCGAGGGCAAGCCGCTGCACGCCAGCTGGGGCTGACCGTACCGACGCCGGAGCCGGCCCCCTTCGCACGCGCGGGGGCCGGCTCCGGCGTTTCCGTGCTCCGCCCGTCTGCGTGCTCCGCCGCGCCTCTCGTATCCCCCGTGCTTCCTCTCGTATCTCCCGTCGCGCTGGTGTCCCGGTCCCCGGCCGGGTGCCGGTCGCCGACAGCGCAATGGCCGGATTCCCGCGTATGGAGTGCCCCGTACCGGGTAGCCGGGAACTGCGGAAGCTGCCGGAGAACGAGAGAGGGAGTCCACCGTGCCCCTGGCGACCACAGTCCCGGCCGGACCCGCCCCGCACCTCGGCCACCCGCCCGGCCGGACTCCGGGACAACTCCCGTACGTGGAATGCCCGTCGAAGGTCGCGTCGTGCGAGGCGCGGGAACTCTCCCGGCTCTTCTTCGTCACCCTCGACACCGCCGAGGAGGGCACACACGAGCACCAGTACGCGCGCAACACCCTGATCGAGCTGAACCTCTCGCTGGTCAGGTTCGCGGCCACCCGCTTCCGCAGCCGCTCGGACCAGATGGAGGACATCGTCCAGGTCGGCACCATCGGGCTGATCAAGGCGATCGACCGGTTCGAGCTCTCCCGCGAGGTGGAGTTCGCGACGTTCGCGATGCCCTGCATCATCGGCGAGATCAAGCGCTTCTTCCGCGACACCAGCTGGTCCGTCCATGTTCCCCGGCGCCTCCAGGAACTGCGGATCACGCTGGCCAAGGCGTCCGACGAGCTGTACCAGACCCTGGACCGTTCCCCGACGCCCGCCGAACTGGCCGGGCACCTCGGGATGGACGCGGACGAGGTCGTCGAAGGCCTGGTCGCGGCCAACGGATACACCGCCGGTTCCATCGACTCCACCGTCGAGGACGGCGCGGACAGCGGCGCCAGGACCCTGGCCGACCGGCTCGGCGAACCCGACAGGGGCCTGGACCGCGTCGAGAACCTCACCGTGCTGAAACCGCTCATAGCCCGGCTCGGCACCAGGGACCGGCGCATTCTGCGGATGCGGTACGGCGACGAGCTGACCCAGTCGCAGATCGGAGCCGAACTGGGCGTCTCCCAGATGCATGTGTCCCGGCTGCTGGCGCGGATCACCGCACAGCTGCGGACGGAGCTGCTCGGACCGGAGTGACCACCAGGAGCGGGGGAAGCCGGGGTGAGTCCGGCACCTCGGCCGCACAACGTCCCGCAGGTCTGTCCCGGCCGATGGCAGATCTGTCTCAGCCGACCGCGGGCCCGGCCGGCGGATGCGACCAGATCGCCCGGACCGTCTTGCCGGACGGGCGAGGGCTGATCTCGACCCGCCCGGCAAGACGCAGCACCATGTGCCACCCGAACCCGCCGCCTCCCGTGAAGTCGGGCTCACGGGCGACGGGGTGCGCCGGACTGTCGTCGTCCATCTCCACCATCAGCACGCCGGGCTCGGCGCTCAGCCGCAGGTGCCACCAGCCCGCGGTGTGACGCGCGGCGTTGGCGACGAGTTCGCTGATCACGAGCAGCACAGCGTCGGCATCGGCCCAGGGGCAGTTCTGGGACAGAAATCGGCTGGCGGCATCGCGGGCCGTGGCACTGTCTGCCAACGGCGAATCCATGACAACCACGGGCGGCTCCTCAGTCCTCACGCTCGCTTACCCCGCCTGCGCCAGTCCATCACTCCGGAGTTCCGGGTTCGCCCCCAGCGGAATCGGATGCGCCGCGGAGCCCTGACCTGCTGCACCGGTGGCCGCTGGGTACGACCCAGCCGCGACCGCCGCCGTGCACTGTCCCCCGCCCTCCGGAGGCCCGCATCACGGGCACGCAACAGATCGCCGTCAGTGGGCATCCGGACGCAACGAATCGTACGCGGATGCGCAATGGACGCGCCTTGTCCGTACGGAGCCGCTGAACGTACCGTCGGTCTGTCCCCAGAATCCCCTTCTGTACCGTCCGAGGTCTGCCATGCCGCCGCTGCGCACCGCCCTGCTCCAGAGTTCCGGCCGTCCCGGCGACGTGGCGGGGAACCTCACCGCCCTGGACGAGGCGGCGGGCCGCGCCGTGGCCTCCGGCGCCGGACTTCTGGTCTGCCCCGAGCTCTTCCTGACCGGGTACGCGATCGGTGACGACGTGCCCCGGCTGGCCGAGCCCGCCGACGGTGCGAGCACGCGGGCCGTCGCGGACATCGCGGTACGCCACGGGATCGCGGTGCTCTACGGCTATCCCGAACGCCACGGCGAGCAGATTCACAACGCGGCCCAGCTGATCGGCGCCGACGGCCACCGCCTGGCCAACTACCGCAAGACCCATCTCTTCGGCTGCTTCGAGCAGAAGTGGTTCACACCGGGGGACACCCCCGTCGTCCAGGCGGAGCTGTCCGGGCTCCGGATCGGGATCATGATCTGCTACGACGTGGAGTTCCCGGAGAACGTCCGGGCGCACGCACTCGCCGGTACCGATCTGCTGCTGGTCCCCACCGCGCAGATGCACCCCTTCCAGTTCGTCGCCGAGTCCCTGGTGCCGGTCCGCGCCTTCGAGAACCAGCTGTACATCGCGTACGTCAACCGCACAGGCCCCGAGGGCGACTTCGAGTTCGTCGGACTCAGCTGCCTGGCGGGCCCCGACGGGACCGTACGCGCCCGTGCCGGACGCGGCACGGAGCTGATCACCGGCGACGCCGACCCCGCGCTGCTACGCGCCTCGCGCGAGAACAACCCGTATCTCCGCGACCGCCGCCCGGACCTCTACCACTCGCTGGTCTGAGCCCCGCCCGGCCCGCCCCCCCTCACTGCAGTACTTCAGTACTTCAGAACTTCGGCTGCTTCAGCCGCCTCCGCGACTCTTCCGTGCAAGGAGCCCGTACCCCATGACGTCCACGGTGCCCAACCCCGCCGTTCAGCACGCCGACGGCCAGCCGCCGATCACCATGTTCGGACCGGACTTCCCCTACGCCTACGACGACTTCCTCGCGCACCCGGCGGGCCTCGGCCAGATACCCGCCACCGCGCTCGGCACCGAGGTCGCCGTCATCGGCGGCGGGCTCTCGGGGATCATCACCGCGTACGAGCTGATGAAGATGGGCCTCAAGCCGGTGGTGTACGAGGCGGACCGGATCGGCGGGCGGCTGCGCACCGTGGGCTTCGACGGCTGCGACCCGTCGCTCACCGCCGAACTGGGAGCCATGCGCTTCCCGCCGTCGTCCACGGCGCTCCAGCACTACATCGACCTGGTGGGTCTTGAGACGAAGTCCTTCCCCAACCCGCTGGCCCCCGGCACCCCTTCGACGGTGGTCGATCTCAAGGGCGAGTCGCACTACGCCACATCCGTGGACGACCTTCCGCAGGTCTACCGCGATGTGATGCACGCCTGGAACGCCTGTCTGGAGGAGGGCGCAGACTTCTCCGACATGAACCGCGCCCTGCGCGAGCGCGACGTACCGCGGATCCGGGAGATCTGGGCGCGGCTCGTCGAGCAGCTGGACGACCAGACGTTCTACGGTTTCCTCTGCGGGTCGGAGGCGTTCTCCTCGTTCCGGCACCGGGAGATCTTCGGCCAGGTCGGCTTCGGGACGGGCGGCTGGGACACCGACTTCCCCAACTCCATCCTGGAGATCCTCCGGGTCGTCTACACCGAGGCGGACGACCACCACCGCGGGATCGTCGGGGGCTCGCAGCAACTGCCGCTGCGGCTCTGGGAGCGCGAACCGCAGAAGACCGTCCACTGGCCCTCCGGCACCTCGCTCGCGTCGCTGCACGGCGGGGAGCCCCGCCCGGCGGTGACCCGGCTGCACCGCACAGCGGGCAACCGCATCACCGTCACCGACGCGTCCGGCGACATACGCACCTACCCGGCCGCGGTCTTCACCGCACAGTCCTGGATGCTGCTCTCCAAGATCGACTGCGACGACGCGCTCTTCCCCATCGACCACTGGACGGCGATGGAGCGCACCCACTACATGGAGTCGTCCAAGCTGTTCGTCCCGGTGGACCGGCCCTTCTGGCTCGACGAGGCGCTGGACGACAACGGGAACCCGACCGGCCGCGACACCATGTCGATGACACTCACCGACCGGATGACGCGCGGCACCTATCTGCTGGACGACGGCCCGGACCGGCCCGCCACGATCTGCCTCTCGTACACCTGGTGCGACGACAGCCTGAAGTGGCTGCCGCTCTCCGCGCACGAGCGGATGGAGGTCATGCTGAAGTCGCTCGGCGAGATCTACCCGAAGGTGGACATCCGCAAGCACATCATCGGCAACCCGGTCACCGTGTCCTGGGAGGACGAGCCCTACTTCATGGGCGCGTTCAAGGCCAACCTGCCGGGCCACTACCGCTACCAGCGGCGGCTGTTCACCCACTTCATGCAGGACCGGCTTCCCGAGGACCGGCGCGGGCTGTTCCTCGCGGGCGACGACATCTCCTGGACGGCCGGCTGGGCCGAGGGCGCCGTACAGACCGCGCTCAACGCGGTCTGGGGCGTCATGCACCACTTCGGCGGTACGACCGACGCGGCCAACCCCGGGCCCGGCGACCTGTACGACGAGATCGCGCCGGTCGAACTGCCCGAGGACTGAGCCCTCGGGGGAGAGAGTGCCACGGCGGTCCCCGCCGGAGCCCCCTGAGCCGCTTCCTGAGCTCCCCTGACCCGGGGATTCCGGGGAGACTCGGGGGGTGGCTGTGATCCGTCCGCCCGGGGCCGGTCAGCCGGGTCCGGTCAGATCCCGGCCGCGCGGGTCACCGCGTACACCTCGGCGGCCACATCGGTCAGTTCGTGCGCGTCACGCTTCGTGCTCTGGAGGTCGAGCAGGAACTCGGTGGCCACCCCGGTCTCCGCATGGGCCGCCAGATCCTCGACGATCTGCGCGGTGCTGCCCTGGAACGGCTTGCGGTCCTTGCCCTCGTACGGCTTCGCGCTGTGCGTCGCGTTGACCCGGACCGTCGCGTTCAGCGGGCGCTCGCGTCCCCGTTCGCCCGCCAGATCCTGGATCTTCCGCCACTCATCGGCCAGGGCGCCGGGCCCCAGGGCGACCGGCATCCAGCCGTCCGCCCGGTCGACCAGCCGCCGGATCGCGCGCGGGCCGCCGGCCGGCAGCCGGACCGGGATCGGGCGGGCCGGTTTGGGGCCGACCACGGCGGGCGCGATGGTGGTGAACTCCCCTTCGTACGCCACTGGATCGGGGCCCCACACCGCGTCGAAGACATCGAGCAGTTCGTCCAGGAACGCGCCTCGCTTCGCGAACGGGGCCACGGCCGCCGCCGCGTACTCGTCGCTCGACCAGCCCGTCCCGATCCCGGCCACGACCCGGCCGCCGCTCGCCGCGTCGAGCGAGGCGAGGGAGCGGGCCAGCTGGAAGGGCACATGCAGCGGCGCCACCAGCACACTGGTGCCCAGCCGCGCCCGGCCGGTCGCCGCGGCGGCCAGTGTCAGGGTCACCAGGGGGTCGGCCACCGAGCGGTACTGCTCGGGCCAGGGCAGCCCCGGGATGCCGTACAGCCCCTGGGTCGCGGGCTCCGGGAAGAGGATCCGCTCGAAGACCCACAGCGACTCGAAACCGGTCTCCTCGGCCGCGCGCGCCACCGCCGGGACATCACGCCCGATGGCGTACTGCTTCATCTGAGGAAGGCCGAGACCGAGCGGGATCGCCATGGGTGTGCTCCTTCGTCGGGAGAGCCGCGCTGCCGGGTGGGGTCAGCGCAGGGGAGTGAGCAGATACCGGCCGACCAGGCCGGCACTCGCGTCCGTCCCCTCTCTGAACTCCTCAGCCAGTACAGGTAGTTCCCGCAGGCTCCAAAGGATCCGGGCGGCCGACCAGGCGGCGTCGCGTGCGCGCTCCAGACTCCACGAGCCGATCAGATGGGTGAGCGGGTCGATGATCTCCAGGAGGTCCGGCCCCGGCATCAGCTCCTCGCGGATCCGCTCCTCCAGCCGTTCGAGGATCTCGCCCACCCGGTGGAAGTCCCCTTCGAGCGCGGCGGGTTCGCAGTCGAGGAGACGGCAGGCGTCGATGACGGCGAGCGCCAGATCATGGCCGATATGCGCGTTGATGCCCGCGAGCGCGAACTGCAGCGGCCGTACGCCGGGATGATGGCGGTACTGGAAGAGCGGCCGCCAGCAGGCGGGCGGTCGGTGACCGCCGGCCACCGCGTCGACCGCGGCCAGATAGCGCTCCGCGAACACCACGTCGAGCGCCGTGGCGCGGTGCGGATCGGGGAACTGCCGTCCCTCGATGCGCTGTCCGACCTCTTCGGTGACCGTCAGATAGATGTTGTTGAAGACCGCCACCCCGTCCGTGGCCGGCCACGACGAGCGCAGGGCCCGCATCCTGGCCGCCACCCCGTCGACCGAGTGCTGGGCGGGGACGGTCCGGGCCGCGCGCTGTTCCGTCTGTGTCATGAGGGGCAGCCTGGCAGCAGCGGGCCTCCGGACGGCGGCATCACGCCCGTACTTCCTCAGAACGGGCGAAGCGGAAAGACCCTAGGCGTCGTTGCCGGGCTCGCCGGGCTCCGGCCCGGTGCCGTCCTCCGTCTTCTCGTACGAGGAGGTGCCCGAGTCCAGCAGCGGCGTCTGCGACTTGAGGTGCGGCGGTGCCATGGCCCGCAGCGCGTGGTAGCCGGTGATGACCACGATGGTGCCGAGCGCGATCCCGCTGAGCTGGAAGTTGTTCGTGATCTTCAGTGAGACACCGCCGACACCGATGATGATGCCCGCGGCCGCCGGTACGAGATTCAGCGGATTGCGCAGATCCACCTTGCCGTTGATCCAGATCTGCGCGCCGAGCAGGCCGATCATGCCGTAGAGGATCACGGTGATCCCGCCGAGCACGCCGCCCGGGATCGCGGCCACGACGGCGCCGAACTTGGGGCAGAGGCCGAAGAGCAGGGCGAAGCAGGCGGCCGCCCAGTACGCGGCGGTGGAGTACACACGGGTCGCGGCCATCACGCCGATGTTCTCGGAGTACGTGGTGTTGGGGGGACCGCCCAGACCGGTGGAGAGCATGGAGGCGACACCGTCGGCGGCGATGGCGGTGCCCAGCTTGCCGTCCAGGTTCGAGCCGGTCATCTCACCGACGGCCTTGACGTGCCCGGCGTTCTCGGCGATCAGCGCGATGATGACGGGCAGCGCGACGAGGATCGCCGACCACTGGAAGCTCGGGGCGTGGAAGGACGGCAGCCCGACCCAGTCCGCGTGGCCCACGCCGGAGAGGTCGAGACGCCAGTGGTCGGTGACCTTGCCGGCCGAGTCGACCGAGTGGATCTTCCCGAAGACCTGGTCGGACAGCCAGGAGAGGCCGTATCCGAATACCAGCCCCAGGAAGATCGCGATCCGGGACCAGAAGCCGCGCAGGCAGACGACGGCGAGACCGGTGAAGAGCATCACCAGGAGCCCTGTCCACTGGTCCTGCGGCCAGTACGTGGACGCCGTCACCGGCGCCAGGTTGAAGCCGATCAGCATGACGACCGCACCGGTGACCACCGGCGGCATCGCGGCATGGATGATCCGCGCGCCGAACCGCTGGACGGCGAGACCCGCCGCGAAGAGGACGGCACCGACGACGAAGACCGCACCGGTGACGGTGGCGCTGCTGCCTCCGGTGGCCCGGATGGTCGCCGCGACTCCCACGAACGAGAGCGAACAGCCCAGATAGCTGGGGACCCGGCCGCGGGTGGCGAGCAGGAAGATCATGGTCGCGACACCGGACATCATGATCGCGAGATTCGGGTCGAGCCCCATCAGGACGGGCGCCACGAACGACGCACCGAACATCGCCACGACATGCTGTGCGCCGAGTCCGGCGGTGCGCGGCCAGGTCAGCCGTTCGTCGGGCCGTACGACCGCCCCCGGAGCGGGTGTCTTCCCGTCCCCGTGCAAGGTCCAGCGCACGCCCAGGCCGCCCATGATCGCTCCCATTCGTTCAGTTCTCTGCTGATTCTCTGTCTCGCCTGGCAGCTGATCGTGCACTTCGCGGCAGAAATGGCCAGAGCAATGTTAATCCGGCCCCCGGTCCTCCCTTTACCGCCGGGAATGAGGCTCCGGTCACCGCCGGGAAAGGGGCTCCGGTCCGCCCTGTTCGGTCCGGAGCCTTGTCGGTCCGGAGCCTTGTCGGTCCGGGGCATTGCCACGCGGGGCGGGCGCCTCTACGCTCACGACGGTTTCGTTCATGAACGCTGTTCATATACGTGACGTGTGATGGGAGTTTTGATGGAACTGTCCGACGCGGGCGTCACCACGAGCCGAAGGCCCCGAAGGCGCCTGGGCGCCCTGATCACCGCCGCGGTCACGCTGGCCGCCGTGCTCGTCCCGGCCGCCTCATCGGCCGCGGTCCCCCACCACAGCCCCGCACCGAAGGTCCCCAGGACCTCCGTGATGGACGGCCGGCGGCTCCAGCAGGCCAAGATCCGCCTCGACCACGGCGACCCCGCGCTCCGGAAATCGGTCAAGGAGCTGACCGCGACGGCGGACAGCTGGCTCGGCCAGGGGCCGTGGACGGTCACCGACAAACCGAAGCCCGCACCCGGCGGCGACCCGCACGACTATCTGAGCCAGGCCCCGTACTGGTGGCCGTCCCAGCCGAAGACCGCCGACAACCCGTGGGGCTGCCCGTACGTCCAGCGCGACGGCGAACGCAACCCCGAGGTCGACACCGGCACCGACCGGCCCGACCTCGGCAAGGTCTTCAACTCCGTCACCAGCCTCAGCCTCGCCTGGTACTACACCGGCCGTAAGGAGTACGCCGAGCACGCCGCCGAGATCCTGCGCACCTGGTTCGTCGACCCCGCGACCCGGATGAACCCGAACCTCGACCACGGGCAGTTCATCCCCTGCAAGTACGACGGCCGGGCCATCGGCATCATCGACTTCTCCCAGCAGTACACCAGCGTCCTCGACGCCATCGCGGTCCTCGACACCGGCGCCCCGGGCTGGACCGCGGGCGACCGGACCGGGATGAGCAGCTGGAACAAGGACTTCCTCGGCTGGCTCACCGGCTCGGACTTCGGCAAGGAGGAGTCGGCGGCCGAGAACAACCACGGCACCTTCATGGACATGCAGGTCGCGGGGCTCGCCCTGGCCACCGGCGACCGGGCGCTGGCCCGCAGGACCGTCCTGGACGCCCGGCACCAGCGGATCGACGCCCAGATCGCGGCCGACGGAACCCAGCCGCAGGAACTCGCGCGGACCCGCAGCTGGCACTACTCGACCTTCGACCTGGTGGCCTACACGCGGCTCGCGGCCATCGGGCAGCATGTCGGAGTGGATCTCTGGGACTACCGGGGGCCGCAGGGGCAGACCCTGTTCAAGGCGGTCGATCTGCTGCTTCCCGCCGCCACCGGGACGTCCGCCTGGCCGTACCCGGAGCTGGACTTCCAGCGGTACGCGGCGAGCGACATCGTGCACGCCGCCGCCGACGCCGGTGACGCCAAGGCCAGGGCGGCCCTCCCGCACCTCCAGACCCCGCCCGGCGGCGACCTGTGGGCACTGCGGCCCGCCGCCGAACAACTGGACTCGATCGCGGGCTGAACCCACGGGCCGGTTCGATGAGTTGAACGCTCAGGCCGAGTCCACGGGCTGAACCCTTGGGCTCGGCCGGTGCGTTCAGTACGGCCCCTTCGTCCGGGTCAGGCCGGGCCCGCGGCGCCGGGGTCGCGGGCCCCCTGCTCCGCCCCGGCCGTCCCGGCCGCCACCACCCGGTTCGCCGAGCGCAGCACACCCGCGGCAAGCACCAGGCCGAACGCCAGCACGGTCACCAGGATGAAGGAGCCCACCAGCGAGGTCGCGTTGGCGATCCCGCCGATCGCCGACGGTGCGATGAGCCCCGAGGTGTACGTGATGGTGGCGACGCCCGCGATGGCCTGGCTGGGATGGGGGCCGCTCCGCCCGGCCGCCGCGAAGGCCAGCGGGACGACCACCGCGACCCCGAGACCGATCAGCGCGAAACCGCCCATCGCCACCCAGGGGATGGGAGCCAGTACCACCAGCAGCCCGCCCAGCGTGGCCAGGACCCCGCCCGTGCGGACCGTACGTACCGCGCCGAAGCGGTCGACCACCCGGTCCCCGGCAAGTCTGGCCACCGCCATGGTGAGCGTGAAGGCGGTGGTGGACCCGGCGGCGACGCCCGCCGATGTGTCCAGCGTGTCCCGCAGGAAGACCGCCGACCAGTCGAGGCTCGCGCCCTCGGCGAAGACCGCGCAGAAGCCGACAGCGCCGATGACCAGCGCGAACCTGGGCGGCAGCGCGAAGCGCGGCGGCGGTGTGTCGTGCGCGGTGCTCCGCAGGTCGAGTACCCCCTGGCAGGCGGCGAGCCCCAGCACGGTGAGGGCTGCGGCGGCGATGCAGTGGTGGAGCCGGGCATCGCTGCCCAGATGGGCGGCGACCGTGCCCGCGGCCGACCCGATCAGGGCACCCGCGCTCCACATGCCGTGCAGCCCGGACATGATGGACCGGCCGAGCCGGTTCTCCGTCTCGACCCCCAGCGCGTTCATCGCCACGTCCGCCATGCCCGCGGCGGCGCCGTAGAAGAAGAGCACGGCGCAGAGCGTGACCAGGTTCGGTGCGAACGCGGGCAGCGCCAGTGCCAGCGTCCACAGCGCGAGCAGTCCGCGCAGCGCGTTGCGGGCCCCGAACCGGTGGGTGACCGCACCCGAGACCGGCATCAGCAGCGACGATCCGATCGCGGGAAAGGCCAGTGCGAGGCCGAGCTGTCCCGCGCTCAGCCCGGCGTGCTCCTGGATCCAGGGGACGCGGGTCGCGAAGCTGCCGGTCACCGCGCCATGCACGCAGAACACGGCAGCCAGGGCGTACCGCGCCCGCTTCACTCTCCGCAGGCCGAAGCCCGCCTCGCCGGTCATGCGCCCTCCCCGAGCGTCGTATCGCTGTCCCGTACCCCTGATGCGGCTCCCGGTACCACTGGGTGCCTGGGCCGGTCGTAAACTATCAGGCAACCTGCCTGATAAATAGATCTGGAAGGATCCCGGCCATGCCCGCATCCTCGATCACCGCCCGGGCCGTCAACGACCGCATCGCCCTTGGTCTGCTCCAGGAAGAGGGCCCGTTGACGGCCGGGCAGCTCAAGACGCTCACCGGGCTCTCCCGGCCGAGCGTCGCCGACCTGGTGGAGCGGCTGCAGGCGGCCGGGCTGGTCTCCGTCGTCGGCGAGGCGGGCGCGGAGCGGCGCGGTCCGAACGCCCGGCTGTACGGGATCGTCGCCGACCGGGCGCACCTCGCGGCCCTGGACGTACGGACCGGAAGCGTCGCCGTGGTCGTCACCGACCTGCTCGGCGCCGTACTCGCCGAGGCCACGCTGCCCGTCGGCGACGGCGCGGGACCCGGCCCCGCCGACGCCGTGGAGGAGGCGGCCGCCCTGCTGGAGCGCACCGTGCGGCAGGCCGGCGCCGCCCGGCTGCACAGCGTCGGGATCGGGGCCCCGGGCCTCATCGACCCGGCCACCGGTGAACTCCGCGACTCCAGCGGCCTGCCCGCCTGGCACCGCAGCCTGGTCGGCGCGCTCCAGGAACGGCTGCCCGCCACGGTCCTGGTCGAGAACGAGACCAACCTCGCCGCACTCGCCGAGCAGCGGACCGGCGCCGCCCGCGGGCTCGGCACCTTCGTCCTGCTCTGGCTCGGCCACGGCGTCGGCGCCGCCCTCGTCCTCGAAGGGAAACTGCGCCGGGGCGTGTCGGGCGGCGCGGGGGAGATCGGTTTCCTCCCGGTGCCCGGCAGAGGGCTCCCGTCGGCCACCGACTGCGGAGACGGGTTCCACGGTCTGGCCGGCAGCGCCGCGATCTGCGCGCTCGCCGACCGGCACGCCGTCACGGCGGTGCCGGAGGGACGGGAACCCGCGGCGGCCGCCGCCGTACGGGCCGCTCCGTCGGCGGGCCGGCGCGGCGAGGACTTCCTGGAGGAGCTGGCCGCACACATCGCCCTCGGTGCCGCAGCCGTCGTGGCCGTGGTCGACCCCGGCTGTGTGGTGCTGGGCGGCGAGATCGGCCACGCTGGAGGTGCGGACCTCGCGGCC
This sequence comes from Streptomyces sp. NBC_00466, assembly GCF_041433995.1. Classification (NCBI taxonomy): domain Bacteria; kingdom Bacillati; phylum Actinomycetota; class Actinomycetes; order Kitasatosporales; family Streptomycetaceae; genus Streptomyces; species Streptomyces sp. NBC_00466. The sequence goes on from NZ_CP107896.1 coordinate 6,189,810, forward strand.
CGGGTGGAACGGCACCTGGCCGCCCTCTCCCCGCTCCGTACCGAAGTGCGCGCGGGGACGCTCGGCGGCGCGGCGGTGCTGCACGGCGCACTGCTGACCGCGCGGGACGCGGCGCAGGACGATCTGTTCGGCGGCTGACCGGCCGCCCGGCACGGACTGTGACCGGACCGTCGCAGTACCTGTGAGCCAGGCCACATGAGGTCGCCCGCATGGCCGACGGCCGGACGTGGCAGACTTGCCCTGTACCAGCAGCAGCGCACTCCGGGGTCGGTGTAATTCCGAACCGGCGGTTATAGTCCGCGACCCGTCCGCATCCAGTGGGCGGTTGACCAGGTGTAATTCCTGGACCGACGGTGAAAGTCCGGATGGGAGGCAGTGCGCGGCGGGCCGTATTGGTACGCCGTAACCGGTGGTGTGTCGTCCCGACACAACCGTCCTCCGGCCCCGGCGTTCCTGTGTGGTCCCGCTCTCTGTCGTCATCGACAGGCCCCGGAGTCCGTGCCCGAAGAGGCAGGAGGACCCGGTGGCCACCGCAGCCGTTCCGTCGCCGCAGGCGGTCGACGCCATGCGCCGAGCCATCGCGCTCGCAGCGCGCGGACTCGGATCCACCAGCCCCAACCCCGCCGTCGGGTGCGTCATCCTCGACGCGTCGGGCGAGCCGGCGGGCGAAGGCTTCCACCAGCGGGCCGGCGGTCCGCACGCCGAGGTCAACGCACTCGCGGCGGCAGGTGACCGAGCGCGCGGCGGCACCGCGTACGTCACGCTCGAACCCTGCAACCACACCGGCCGCACCGGCCCCTGCGCCCAGGCGCTCATCGACGCCGGTGTCGCCCGCGTGGTGTACGCGGTCGGAGACCCCAACCCGCAGGCCACCGGCGGCGCGGACACCCTGCGCGCGGCCGGGACCGCGGTGACGGCGGGCGTGCTCGCCGATGAGGCCGAAGCGGGCAACGCCGCCTGGCTCACCTCGGTGCGCCTCGGCCGCCCCCATGTGACCTGGAAGTACGCGGCGACGCTCGACGGCCGTATCGCGGCCGCCGACCGGACGAGCCGCTGGATCACATCGGCCGAGTCCCGCGCCGACGTCCACCGGCTGCGCGCCGAGTCCGACGCGGTCCTCGTCGGCTCGGGAACCCTGCGCACCGACGACCCGCACCTCGCCGTCCGCGGTATCGAGGGCGCCACCCAGCCGCTGCGGGTGGTCCTGGACACCCACGCCCGCTCCCTCACCCCCACCGCCCGGGTCCTGGACGACGCGGCACCGACGCTGGTCGTCGTCGGCCGGGGCGTCGCCGCGCCCCCGCTCCCCGGAACAGGCGGCGCCGAGGTGGCGCAACTGCCGTACGACGGGGCGGGTATCGCCGTCGACGCCCTGCTCGCCGAGCTGTACGGGCGCGGTGTCCGCTCCGTACTCCTCGAAGGGGGACCGACGCTGGCCGGCTCCTTCGTCGCGGCGGGCGCCGTCGACCGGGTCGTCGGCTATCTCGCCCCCGTCCTCCTCGGCGCGGGCCCCGCGGCCCTCGCCGACGCCGGAATCACCACCATCACCGAAGCGTTGCGACTCGACGTCACCGAGACCGTCCGCATCGGCCCCGATCTGCGGATCACCGCCACCCCGAAGGAGCGCTGAGCGCCGTGTTCACCGGAATCGTCGAAGAACTGGGTGAGGTCACCGCCGTCGAGAACCTCGGCGACGCCTCCCGCTTCCGCCTGCGCGGACCGGTCGTGACCGAGGACGCCAAGCACGGCGACTCCATCGCCGTCAACGGTGTCTGTCTCACCGTGGTCGACTCCGGCGGCGGCGAGTTCACCGCCGATGTCATGGCCGAGACACTCAACCGCTCCAGCCTCGGCGCGCTCGCCACGGGCTCCCGGGTCAACCTCGAACGTCCCATGGCGCTCGGCGGCCGCCTCGGCGGACACCTCGTACAGGGCCATGTGGACGGCACCGGCACGGTCGTGGAACGCAAACCGTCCGACCACTGGGAGATCGTGAAGATCTCGCTCCCGGCCGGCCTCTCCCGGTACGTCGTGGAGAAGGGCTCCATCACCGTCGACGGAGTCAGCCTCACCGTCGTCGACGCCGGACCCGACTACTTCACCATCAGCCTCATTCCCACCACCCTCGCCCTGACCACCCTCGGCATCAAGCAGGCGGGCGACCCGGTCAACCTCGAAGTGGACGTACTCGCCAAGTACGTCGAGCGGCTGCTCGGCGCCGACGGCACCCGAGCCACACCCGGACCGGAGGGCAGCTGAAGTGAGCGCACTGACCTGGCTGAACACCGAGGCGTTCACCGTGCTCGGCCAGCACATCCTGTGGTCCGACATGATCGGCAACACCATCGGACTGATCGCGCTCGCCCTCGGCTGGCGCCGCTCGGTCCTGACGTGGCCGGCGCAGTTCCTCTCCGGCGTCATCCTCGTCGGCGCGTACTCCTCGGCCCATCTCAGCGGCGGAGTCGGCAAACAGCTGCTGGTCATCGGGGTGGCCCTGTGGGGCTGGCGGGCCTGGACCCGGGGCAGACAGCAGGCCCAGGACGGCAGTATCGCCGTGCGGTTCGCCAGTTGGCGCGAGCGCGGACTGCTGCTGGCGGGCGCCGTGGTCGGCACCGTCGCCGTGGCCTCTCTCTTCCTCGCCGTCCCCTCCCTGTCCTGGAGCCCGTGGGCCGACGCCTACATATTCGTCGGCACCCTGGTCGCGATGGTCGCCCAGGCGCGCGGTCTCGTCGAATTCTGGTTCGCGTGGCTGCTCGTCGACCTCGTCGGCGTCCCCCTCGCCTTCCACAGCGGCCTGGCCTTCTCCGGCCTGGTCTACGTGGTCTACTTCGCGCTCGTCCTCTGGGGCCTGCGTGACTGGTGGCTGCGCTCCCGTACGAGCGTCAAGCCCGCCCTGGAAGGAGCAGCAGCATGACTGCCGAGCCCGTCTGGTACTCGACCGACAACGTTGAGGACCTCTCACTCGACCCCGTGGAACAGGCCATACGCGACATCGCGGCGGGCCGCCCCGTGGTGGTCGTCGACGACGAGGACCGCGAGAACGAGGGCGACCTCGTCATCGCCGCCGAGAAGGCCACCCCCGAGACCGTCGCGTTCATGATGAGCGAGTGCAGGGGGCTGATCTGCGCACCCATGGAGGGTGACGAGCTGGCCCGGCTCGACCTCCCGCAGATGGTCGAGAACAACACCGAGTCGATGAAGACGGCCTTCACCGTCTCCGTCGACGCGGGCCCCGCGCACGGGGTCACCACCGGTATCTCCGCTGCCGACCGTGCGACCACCCTGCGGCTGCTCGCCGACGGCCGGGCCGGCGCCGGGGACTTCGTACGCCCCGGGCACGTCTTCCCGCTGCGGGCCAGGCCCGGCGGGGTGCTCGTGCGCAACGGGCACACCGAGGCGGCCGTCGACCTGGCCCGGCTGGCCGGTCTGCGCCCGGCCGGCGCGATCGTCGAGATCGCGGGGGAGGACGGGGTGATGCTGCGGCTGCCCGAGCTGGTGCCGTTCGCACGCAAGCACGGCCTCACGATCATCTCCATCGAGGACCTGATCGCCTACCGCCGCAGCTCCGAACCGCTGGTCCGCCGCGAGGCGACCGTCCGCCTCCCCACCGCCTACGGCGAGTTCACCGCGTACGGCTACCGCTCCATCGCCGACGGCATCGAGCATGTCGCCCTGGTCCACGGGGAGATCGGGGACGGCGGCGACGTCCTGGTGCGGATCCACTCCGAGTGCCTCACCGGCGACATCTTCCACTCGCTGCGCTGCGACTGCGGCCCCCAGCTGGAAGCCTCCATGGAGCGTGTCACCAGCGAGGGCCGGGGCGTCGTCGTCTACCTGCGCGGCCACGAGGGGCGCGGCATCGGACTGCTGTCCAAGCTGCGCGCCTACGAGCTCCAGGAGCGCGGCCGCGACACCCTGGACGCCAACCTGGAACTCGGACTCCCCGCCGACGCGCGCGACTACGGCGCCGGCGCCCAGATCCTGGCGGACCTCGGGGTGCGCAGCCTGCGGCTGATGACCAACAACCCCGAGAAGACCGCCGCCCTCGTCCGGCACGGCCTGGATGTCACCGGGCGGGAGGCCATGCCCGTCCAGGCGGGCGAGCACAACCTCCGGTACCTGCGCACCAAGCGGGACCGGATGGGACACGACCTGCCCTGGCTGGACGCCTCGTCCGCCTGCGGCAACCAGTAGGACCGGGACAGCAGAAGGACCAGCCGGTCCGAGAAGCACGAGAGAGAGACAGACATGAGCGGCAAGGGCGCACCCGAACTCACCGTGAAGAACTGCGGCGACCTGCGCGTGGCCGTCATCGCGGCCCAGTGGCACGAGAAGGTCATGGACGGCCTCGTCGACGGCGCACTGCGCGCCCTGGGCGAGCTGGGCATCGACGAACCGACCCTCCTGCGGGTCCCGGGCAGCTTCGAACTCCCGGTGGTCGCCAAGGTCCTCGCGGGCCGCGGCTACGACGCGATCGTCGCTCTCGGCGTCGTCATCAGGGGCGGCACCCCGCACTTCGACTATGTCTGCCAGGGCGTCACGGGCGGCCTCACCCAGGTCTCGGTCGAGACCGGCGTCCCGATCGGTTTCGGCGTGCTGACCTGCGACACCGAGGAGCAGGCGCTGGACCGGGCCGGTCTCGAAGGATCCAACGAGGACAAGGGGCACGAAGCAGTCACCGCGGCTGTCGCCACCGCGACAACACTGCGCACGGTCAGTGAACCCTGGCGCTGAGTGCGGACGGGGACCCCGTACTCTTAGCAGCATCATGGCGAACAAAACCTTCGAAGAGCTCTTCTCCGAGCTCCAGCTCAAGGCCGCCAACGGCGACCCTTCCACTTCCCGTACCGCCGAACTGGTGGGCAAGGGCGTGCATGCCATCGGCAAGAAGGTCGTCGAGGAGGCAGCCGAGGTGTGGATGGCAGCCGAGCACGAGGGCAAGGAAGCCGCCGCCGAGGAGATCTCGCAGTTGCTGTACCACGTTCAGGTGATGATGGTCGCCCGTGGGATCTCACTCGACGACGTCTACGCCCACCTCTGAGCACCCGCCTCACTCACCGCACGTCCCGCACTCTCCGCGTACGTCAAGACACTCAGCACCCCGCAGTCACCAGCACTCTGCAATCACCAGCACTCCGCACACACTCCGCACGAAGGAAGCGACCTCATGCTGCGCATCGCCGTCCCCAACAAGGGTTCTCTCTCCGGGCCTGCGATGGCGATGCTCCATGAGGCCGGCTACCAGCAGCGCAAGGAGTCCAAGGAGCTCGTCCTCGTCGACCCGGTGAACCAGGTCGAGTTCTTCTACCTCCGCCCGCGCGACATCGCGATCTACGTCAGCTCCGGCAAGCTCGACATCGGCATCACCGGCCGCGACCTGCTGCTGGACTCCGGGGCCGATGCGGAGGAGATCCTCCAGCTCGGCTTCGCCCGCTCGACCTTCCGGTATGCCACCAAGCCCGGCACCGCGAAGGGGCCGGAGGACTTCGGCGGCCTGACGATCGCTACCTCCTACGAGGGAATCGTCGCCAAGGCCCTCGCCGACCAGGGCGTCGACGCGTCTGTCGTCCACCTCGACGGCGCCGTCGAGACGGCCATCGAGCTGGGCGTCGCCCAGGTCATCGCCGATGTCGTGGAGACCGGCACCTCACTGCGGAACGCCGGACTCGAAGTCATCGGCGAGCCGATCATGAAGTCCGAGGCCGTCGTCATCCGCCGGACCGGCGCCGAGGCCGACGAGCCCAAGGTGCAGCAGTTCCTGCGCCGCCTCCAGGGCGTCCTGGTGGCACGGAGCTACGTGATGATGGACTACGACTGCCGGGTCGAGCACCTGGAGCAGGCCGTGGCCCTCACCCCCGGCCTGGAGTCGCCGACCATCTCCCCGCTGCACCACGAGGGATGGGTAGCCGTCCGCTCGATGGTCGCGGCCAAGGAAGCCCAGCGGATCATGGACGACCTCTACGCACTCGGCGCCCGCGCCATCCTCACCACGGCCATCCACGCCTGCCGTCTCTGACCAGTACTAAGGACGCACGGATCATGACCGCCCCCGAACTTCCCGCCCTCCCGGTCACCTTCAGGCCGACCCGTACCCGGGTGGTGCTGCTGTCCGTGGGGACGGTCATGTTCGTCGTCCTCACGGTCGTCTCCCTGATGCTGGAGACCCTGAACCCCGGTGAACGCGTCTCGTTCATCTTCACCGCCGCGGTCTTCTTCGGGGTGCTGGCACTGCTCAGCCGTCCCAAGGTCGTCGCGGACGAGGACGGCGTCACCGTCGTCAATCTCACATCCAGGCGCCGACTGGCCTGGCCGGAGATCCTGCACGTCAACCTGCGCCCCGGCGACGCCTGGGTCTTCCTCGACCTCAGCGACGGCACCAGCCTCCCCGCCCTCGGTATCCAGCCCGGTATCGGCAAGGCCCAGGCCATCCGCGACGCCCGCGCCCTGCGCGCCCTGGCGGACTCACGCGGCCCCGCCGCCCCCGACCTGATCGCGCCGGCGGAGTAGCCCGGCCCGCCGGCCGGACAGGTGCGGCGGCTGAGCCCCTGACGCATCGGGCCGCTGTTTGATTATTCTGGAGCGGGGCGCCAGGTGCGCCCCGCCCCGCATCTGTGACCCCCGTGGTCCGCGGGGCACCCCTGCGACATGAGGAGTGATTCCTTCCAGCAATGGACGGATCATCCGGTAGTACGTGCGCCGCCCCCCTCCTGGAGGCGGCGGCATGACCATTCCCCTTCTGCTCCTCGGAGCGGCTTTCCTCCTGATCCTCGCCAACGGATTCTTCGTCGCGGCCGAATTCGGCCTCGTCACCGTGGAGCGGCCGGACGCCGAACGCGCCGCCGCGGACGGCGACCGGCGGGCCCGCACCGTCGTACGGGCCCTGCGGGAACTCTCCTTCCAGCTCTCCGGCACCCAGCTCGGCATCACCATCACCTCGCTGGTGGTCGGAATGCTCGCCGAGCCCGCGCTCGCGGAGCTGCTCACCGGACCGCTCACCGCCACCGGACTGCCCGAAGAGGCCGTGTCCGGGATCAGCGTGGTGCTCGGCATGATGCTCGCCGCCGCCGTGCAGATGGTGGTCGGCGAACTCGTTCCGAAGAACTGGGCGGTGTCCAGGCCGCTCCAGGTGGCCCGGTTCGTCGCCGGTCCCCAGCACCTCTTCTCGACCGCCTTCCGGCCGGTGATCAGTCTGCTGAACACCGTCGCCAACCGGCTGGTCCGGGCGCTCGGCGTCGAGCCCGCCGACGAGCTGGCCTCGGCCCGCACCCCCGGCGAACTCGTCTCGCTGGCCCGCCACTCGGCGCAGGCCGGCACGCTGGAACAGGACACGGCGGACCTCTTCGTACGGACCCTCTCGCTGGCCGGACTCACCGCCCAGCACGTCATGACCCCCCGGGTGAAGGTCAGCGCGCTCCAGTCGTCGGCGACGGCGGCCGACGTACTGAACCTCACCCGCGCCACCGGCCTCTCCCGCTTCCCCGTCTACCGGGAGCGCATCGACGAGATCGTCGGCATGGTCCATCTGAAGGACGCGCTTGCCGTCGCGGTACAGGCCAGGCACCGGACCTCGGTGGGACGGGTCGCCGTCGCACCGCTGCTGGTGCCCGAGACGCTGCCGGTGCAGCAGCTCCTGGAGCGGCTGCGCACCGAGCAGCCGATCGCCGTGGTGGTGGACGAGTACGGCGGCACCGCCGGAGTCGTCACTCTGGAGGACATCGTCGAGGAGCTGGTCGGGGAGGTCAGGGACGAGCACGACGGCGCCGACGCCGACCGCCCCGAGCTGTCCCAGGCCCCCGCCGAGGACGGCAACCCCGCCTGGGAGGCCGACGGCAGCTGCCGGGTCCTCACGCTGCAGCGGATAGGTCTTGAGGTCCCCGAGGGCCCGTACGAGACCGTCGCCGGCCTCGTGGCCGACCTGCTGGGACGCATCCCCGCCCCGGGCGACCGGGCGGAACTCCCCGGCTGGCGGCTCTCGGTCCGCAGGGTCGAGCGCTACCGTGCCGAGCGGGTGCGGCTGGTCCGTACCGCCGATGTGCCCGTCCCGGTCATGGAGGGCGTGCGATGAGCTTCCTCCAGCTCCTCTTCGCCGTCGCCCTGGTACTCGCCAACGGTTTCTTCGTCGGAGCCGAGTTCGCGCTCGTCTCCGTACGCCGCAGCCAGGTCGAGCCACTGGCCGCCGAGGGCTCCGCACGGGCCCGCAAGGTGCTGTACGGCCTGGAGAACCTGCCGCGGATGATGGCTGCCGCGCAGTTCGGCATCACCGTCTGCTCCCTGACACTGGGCGCCGTCGCCGAGCCGACCGTCGCCCACCTCCTCGAACCGGTCTTCCAGGCGGTCCGGCTGCCCGGCGGCCTGGTCCATCCGCTGGGGTACGCGATCGCTCTCGCGCTCGTGGTCTCGCTGCATCTGGTCATCGGCGAGATGGTCCCGAAGAACCTCGCCATGGCCGCACCCGAGAAGACCGCGCTCTGGCTCAGTCCCGGACTCGTCGGCTTCGCCCGGCTCTGCCGCCCGGTGACCGTGGCGCTCGGGGCCTGCGCCCGACTGGTGCTGAAGCTCTTCGGCGTCGAGCCCAAGGACGAGGTCGAGGCGGTCTTCACCAGCGAGCAGCTCAACCGGCTCGTCGAGGACTCGGGCCAGGCCGGCCTGCTGGACTCGGAGGCCCAGGAGCGTCTGGAGGACGCGCTGGAGCTGGGCAGCAGGCCGATCGCGGACGTGCTGATCGCCCGCGCCGACCTGATCACGGTGGCCCCCTCGGTCACCCCTCTGGCGATCGAGGAGCTGACCGTGCGCACCGGCTACTCGCGCTTCCCCGTCTGCGCGGACAGCGGTGCCTTCATGGGCTATCTGCACGTCAAGGACGTGCTCGACCTGGAGGACCGGGAACGGGCCGTCCCCCAGCAGGTCTGGCGCCCGATGGCGACGCTCCGCGCGGAGCTGCCGCTGGACGACGCGCTGACCGTCATGCGGCGCGCGGCCACCCATCTGGCCCAGGTCGCCGACGGATCGGGGAAGGTGCTCGGTCTGGTGGCGCTGGAGGACGTGCTGGAGAAGCTGGTCGGTGAGGTACGGGACCCGGCGCACCGGGAAGTCCCTGCACCGCAGGTGACCCGGGTGTCCGAGCCGCGCACCGACCGCAGCGAACAGGCGCTGGCCGGGTAGGTCCGCCCCCCCGGGGCGGGGACCGTTCAGAGCGGCGGCTCCTGCTGCCCGCGACCGACCGGTCCCCGCCCCGAGAGCACCTCCCCGTACGCCTGCATCAGGTCCGGCAGCCGCAGCGTCGACAGATCGTCCCGGCCCGGTGTCGTCGCGTACCCGGTCAGCCGTAGGTCCCGGTACGCGCAGCTTTTCTCGTACAGCGTGCGCAGGAACCGGCCGTTGCCCAGCTCGTCGATCCACCCCTGGTCCACCACATGGCCGGCGATCGAGCGCAGCTCGTCCAGCGACTCCGCGTCCCACACGTCGCCGTTCTCGGTCGCCAGTACCTCGCCGATGGCGGTCAGTTCCAGCGGCCGGTAGCTCGGGAAGTCGACCCGTGAGGTGAACCGCGACGAGAGCCCCGGATTGGTGGCGAGGAGACGGTCCATGCCCTCGGGGTAGCCGGCCAGGATGACCACCAAGTGGTCGCGGTTGTCCTCGGCCCGTTTCAGCAGGACCTGGAGCGCCTCGTCGCCGTAGGCGTCGCCCTTGCTGTAACCGGAGTTGGAGAGGCTGTACGCCTCGTCCACGAAGAGCACCCCGCCGAGCGCGGAGTCGATCAGCTCGTTCGCCTTCACCGCGGTCTGTCCCAGGAACTCGCCGACCAGATCGGCGCGCTGGGCCTCGATGAGATGGTCGCCGCCGAGCAGCCCGAGTGCGTAGAACACCCGGCCCAGGATGCGGGCCACGGTCGTCTTGCCGGTGCCCGAGGGGCCCGAGAAGACGAAGTGGCGCTTCGGCGGCTGCACGGGCAGCCCCTGGCCGGCCCGCAGCCGGGCCATGTTGAGCTGCGCGGACAGCGCTTTGACCTGACGTTTCACCGGTTCCAGGCCGACCATGCCCTCCAGCTCGTCCAGCGCACGCGCGAGCAGTTCGGGGTCGGTGGGCCCGGCCGGCAGATCCGGCGGGAACTGCCCGGCCGGGGAAGGATCCCGGTCCCGTACGGTGCCGGAGGGCGGAGCGGAGCCGCCGAGCGGATCGCCGCCCGGACTCCCCGGGCTCCCGGGCCTGGGGTCCCGCCCCTCCGCCGGATCGCCCTCCGCGAAGGCGCTGTCGGCCTGCCCGTCCACGGCGTCCTGCCCGAAACCGGCCAGCGAGACCGCGGCGTAGTCCACCGCGTCGTCGAACCCGTCGCCCTCGGAGATCGCGGCGAGCCGGGCAGCGGTGTCCATGAACGCCGGATCCACCCGGTGCACCGCCCGGTACAGCGGCAGGGCAGCGGCGCTGCGCCCGGTGCCCTCGTGAGCGCGGGCGAGCCAGTAGCGCAGCTCCTTGCGCTGCGGCTGCTCGCTGCGGCAGCGCATCAGCGCCGCCGAGAGCAGCGGTTCCGCCTGCCCGTACATCTCCAGGCGCACCCGCGCCATCCCGCCGAACAGTCCCGCCTCGATCCCCAGGACCGGATCGTCGACCAGCGAAGCGGTGTACCGCACCAGCCGCTCCCAGTCCTTGGCGAGGTACGCGCGGCACGCGTGCAGGAACCGCACCTGCGGATCGGTATCGACCGGCGGCAGCCCCGCCAGCGCCCGGTCCAGCTCCGGCACATGGCGTCCGTCCAGCCAGTGCGAGGCGTGCGCGAGGAGCAGATCGCGCGGGCTCTCCAGTACCGGCTGCACCCACCAGCCCAGCCAGTACCAGGAGTTGAGGGTGCGGCAGAGCCTGCCGCGCTGCTCGCCGAACCGCTCCCGGTGCCGGAACATCCGCAGTAACGCCGTGGTGGTGTCCACCCGTAGCGCATGCAGTCCGAGCCAGCCGTCGGCCATCCCCGGATCGAGCCGCACCGCGGCCCGGAACTCCTCCTCCGCCTGTGGATACGCCCCCATCGTGTAGGCGTCCACGCCTCTCAGCCAGGCGAGATCGGCCGGGGCGTGCGAGCCCTGCGTGCCGAAATCCATCACGTCCCCCACAGACCGTGCCCCCGTACCGTGCCGCCGGGCTCAGCGCCCTGCGGCCTGTGAACCGCCATGCAGCGGACGGGAATTGACCGGCGCCGCCCGAAGGGCATCGTACCTGCGCAGAGGCCCGGTACCGAAGGGTGCCGGAGCACTGGCTGCCCTGGGGGTGGGGCTCGCTCACGGTGACCGAGGGTGAGCGATCAGCGAGGCAGGCAGTCCGTTTGGGGCGGGAATGGGCAGAACGAAGCCCCCGATCACGGGGGAACAACCGGGGGCTTCGCGTCTGCGGCGGCTTCGAAAAGCCGCACATTGAGAACGTAAGACCTGTACGGGCCCTGGGTCAAGCGGAGTTGAAGCACTGGAAGGGCGGTTTTCCGCCGGGCGGAGGCCCTGGGGAGAGGTCATGACTATGTGTGACCAAATGGATCGCTCACGCGGTCACTGAGGGGGCCGGGAACCACTCGTAACCCTTGTGACACTCACGTACCAGCAGATCCGCGAATGGCCGGGAAGGGTCCCCGGCGAAGTGCCGGGTCTCCGCCGCCGTCCAGCCGTCCCAGAAGTCCGTCAGGGTCGGTCCGTCGCGGTGGCGGCCCCGCGCCCAGGACGCGGCCGCGCCCCGGTCCATCCAGAACAGCTGGGCGAGGTACGGGCGCAGGGCCCGGCGGCCCGCTCCCACCCCTTCCACAATGACGACGTCAGTCGCGCCGATGGTCCGCTCCGGGCCGAAGCGGCGCAGCGTCCAGTCGTACGGCGCGTACTCTGCGGGCTCGCCGCGGGTGAACGGCCCGATCACCTGCGCGTGCAGCCGCCCGGTCCAGTCGAACAGCTCCTGGTGGGTGGCGAGATCGTCCAGATGGAGTACGGGCGCACCCCCCAGCGCTTCGGCGAGCTTGGCCGAGAACGTGCTCTTCCCCGAGCCCGCGTGGCCGTCGACCGCGATCAGCCGAACCGGCCCGCAGGAGACGGGCCGTGCACGGATCGCGGCGGCGAGGCGGTCGAGGTCTTCCATGGGGTCAGCCTAGGAGTAGTCGGCGGGGCCGCAGGTCACGCCAGTGGTCGAGACCAATATTGGTCGCAGGACGCGAGGCGAATCACTGGCAGAAACGCGTCGTGAGCCGGGATAGTTGCCCCACTGTCGTGCAGTCGTCGCCCCATCCGTATCCGACTGGGGGTCCACCAACGTGACCAGTACCACTCCGCGCAGAACCGTCCTCGCCGCAGCGGTCGCCGCCGCCGCCGCGGCCGCAGCTGCCGCCGCCCCGGCCGTCGCCGCCCCGGCCGCCCCGAACGGCGTGCCGGCCGCCCCGCCCACCCCGCAGGCCGCCGGGGGAGGGCCCGTGACCCCGCTCGTGGACAACAGCGTCTGGGCCTCGTACACCGACTGGCGCTGCGGTACGGCCGACGGCACCAAGGCTGTTCCCGGCCACCGCTCCGGGCTGGTCATCGCGGCCCCCGCGGGCCGCACCGACTACACCGATCCGCACACCGGGAAGACCACGGCCTGGGAGTACGCGACCTGGACCTCGCCGGTCCACCACTCACAGGTCCCGGCCACCGAGGCCGTCGCCTCCTGGAACGCGCACACCCCGGCAGGCACCTGGATCCAGGCCGAACTGCGTGGCAGCTACACCGACGGCACCGAGACCCCCTGGTACGTGATGGGCCGCTGGGCCTCCGGCGACGCGGACATCCGGCGGACCTCCCTCGACGGCCAGGGCGACGGCAAGAGCTCCATCTCGACCGACACCTTCGCCATCGGCGACGCCGCGAGCGGGCTGCGGCTGGTCTCCTACCAGCTGCGGCTGACGCTGTACCGCACCCCGGGCACCCGGCTCACACCCACCGTCCGGCGGGTCGGGGCGATGGCATCGGACATCCCGGACCGGTTCACCGTCCCGCCGTCGGTCCCGCGGATCTCCCGCGAACTGACCGTCCCGCGCTTCTCGCAGAACATCCACGCGGGCCAGTACCCCCAGTACGACAACGGCGGCGAGGCCTGGTGCAGCCCCACCTCGTCCTCGATGATCATCAAGTACTGGGGGCGCGGGCCCACCGCCGCCGACCTGGCCTGGATCGATCCGTCGTACGCCGACCCCGAGGTCTGCCAGGCGGCCCGCTACACCTACGACTACCAGTACGAGGGCTGCGGCAACTGGCCCTTCAACGCCGCCTACGCGGCGACGTACGAGGGCATGAGCGCCGTGGTCACCCGGCTGGGATCGCTCGGTGACCTGGAGACCCTGATCAGCGTGGGTATCCCTGTCATCACCTCGCAGTCCTTCCTCAAGGAGGAGCTGACCGGCGCCGGTTACGGCACGTCGGGCCATCTGATGACGGTGATCGGCTTCACGGCCGACGGCGATGTGATCGCCAACGACCCCGCCTCGCCGAACGACGACGCGGTCCGCCATGTGTACCGGCGCGCCGAGTGGGAGAACATCTGGCTCCGCACGAAGCGGTACGACGCGAAGGGCAAGGTCACCAGCGGTACGGGCGGTGTCTGCTACCTCTACTGGCCCGCTGATCCGACACGGAGTCAGCGCCGGGTTCTGGAGTCGCTCGGCCTGCTGTGAGCATGTGCGGCGCTACGGCCGCCTCCACCACCTGACGGCGGCGTTCCCGGCCGTCCTGGGTGAGCTGGCCGTACTTGTCCACCGTGACCTTGATCGAGCGATGTCCGAGCCAGCGAGATACTTCGTGGATGGACACGCCGCTCGTCAAGGTCACGGTGGTCCATTGGGTCTGATGCAGAGTCGGGTGACAGGTGTGGTCACGCGGCCCTGCATGACGGCACGGAGCGCGGGCGATACCTCGGCAGGCCAGGTCAACCGGAGAGGAGGGCCGGTTGGCGGCCGGGGACACCCGGCGGATGCGGGCCCGCCTGGACAAGTTGTCGCCGGTCCGGGCTGCTGTCACGTCACGGTGTCGACGAGCATGAAGGCGGCCACGGCCAGCAGGACCACGGCGAATATGCGCTGCAAGTGGGGCGTGGAGACCTTCGCGGCTATGCGCTTTCCGTCCCAGGCGCCCAGGATCGCGGTTCCGATGAACGGGCCGATCAGCGCCCAGTCGACCGAGGCAGCGGTGCCGGAGCGAGTGGCCAGGGAGGCCAGTGAGTTGGCCGTGATGATCAGCAGGCTGGTGCCGACTGCGGCATCCATCTCGAAGGCCAGGACGGTGACCAGGGCGGGGACGGCGAGAAAGCCGCCGCCCACACCGAGCAGTCCGGTCAGCGTGCCGAGTGCGGCACCGGCCCCGGCTGCCTTGCCCGGCCGTACACCGCCGTCTCTGGGGCGGGCGGTGTCAGCGGGCCGGAGCATTTTGACGGCGGAGAGGGCGGCTATGGCGGCGAAGGCGAGGGTGAGGACGGCTTGAGGCAGGTGGGCGGAGGCGGCCCCAGCGACAGCCGCCGGAAGAATCCCGGCGGCTGCGAATGCCGCTCCGGCCTTCCACCGCACCCGCCCGGCCCGGGCGTGCGCGTACAGGGCGGTCAGAGACGTGGCGGTGACGATGATCAGGCTGGCGGTGGTGGCTGAGGCGGGGGTGAAGCCGAGCAGGTAGATCAGGGCGGGCACCGCCAGGACGCTGCCGCCGCCGCCGAGGGCGCCGAGCATCAGGCCGACAACGGCTCCTGCAATCAGGGCCAGGATCAGGGCGGTCACGCTATTCGCCCACTGTGTCTGCTGTCGCCGGCCGACGGCATCGCGGTACCGGTGACGCGGGGGTGGGCCTGTACGGGGCCGAGGCAGCCAAGAGCCTGGCGGTAGAGGAACATCACGTGCCTTCTGTGCAGATGGAGCAAGGGATTCAGGATTGGGTGAGGCTCAGGCCCGCGTCGGCGGCCGCCTCGAAGCTGTCATCGATGGCGACGACCTGTCGTCCGGCCGCGTCCAGGAGAGAAGCGGCGATCGCCGCGCGCATCCCGCCGGCGCAGTGCACCCACACCGTGCCGTCCGGCACGTCGCCGACCCGGCCGTGCAGTTCGTGGAGCGGAATGTGCACGGAGCCCTCGATGAAGCCGTTCGCACGTTCGGAATCCCGGCGCACATCCAGCACCACCGCGTCCTCGCCGCGCTTGTGCGCAGCGGCGAGGTCGGCGAAGCCGGCGCGGAGGAAGAAGGCGAGCCGTTCCCCCTGACGGACCCAGGCGGCCGGATCACCGGTGGCGGCGGCGGCAGGGCGGTCGATACCGACCCGGGTCAGCTCCCGCTGCGCCTCGGCAATCTGCGCCGGGGTGTCGCCGAGCAGGGTGACCGGCTTGCCCCACGGGATCAGCCAGGCCAGATAGGTGGCCAGCTTGCCTGTGCCCTCGAAGTTGAACGATCCGGCCACATGGCCGTCGGCGAAGGCGACCCGGCTGCGCAGGTCCACCACCCACTCACCCGCCGCCAGCCGTTCGGCGATCTGTGCGGCGTCGGCGGGCTCGGGCGGGGTCAGGTCGACGGGCCCGGGTCCGGCGGCGTTGGCCGGGCCCATGTGCGTGTAGTAGGCGGGCACGTTCTCCAGCCCGGCCAGGACCCGCTTCACGAAGTCGTCGACATCCAGGGTGAATGCGTCGTTGCCGGCGCGTTCCTGGCCGATCGTGCTTGCATCGCCCTCGGCTTGGGAGGAGGAGCAGAAGCTGCCGAAACCGTGCGTGGGCAGCACCGGCACCTCGTCGTCGAGTGTCGCCGCCAACCGGTGGACGGAAGCGTGCTGGGCACGGGCCAGTTGCTCGGTCAGCCGCGGGTCCACCAGGTCCGGTCGTCCCACGGAGCCGATCAGCAGCGAGCCGCCCGTGAAAGCAGCCACCGGCCTTCCCTCCTCCTCCAGGACGTACGAGGTGTGGTGCGGGGTGTGGCCCGGGGTGGCTATCGCGCGCAGCACCAGGTACTCGTCCACCTCGGACACGTCCCCGTCCGCGACAGGAGTGCGAGGGAAGGAGACGCGGGCCCCGACCGGGACGAGGTAGCGGGCGCCGGTGAGGCGGGCCAGTTCCAGCCCCCCGGTGATGTAGTCGTTGTGCACGTGCGTCTCCGCCACGTAGGCGATGCGCACCCCTCGCCGCGCAGCGAGGGCGATCACCTGATCGACGTCCCGCGGCGGATCGACCACGACCGCAGCTCTCCGACCCCCTGCCAGATAGCTACGGTTGCCCAGCCCCTCGAACTCCAGGGTGTCGACAAAAAACATGACGTGACTCCTCTTCGGGCTGGTGTACCCGGTTAATTCTGTTTCGGGAAGCCGCCGCCGAAGCTCCGGAACCGTTGCGCCACTCCGAACCGCTCACGATATTCGCGGTTCTCATTTCCTGGGCCATCGCGCAAACGGTCACCGTCTGGAATGGCGGTAGCGAATTTTCCGAAGACTGCGGCGGGCGGCGTATCCGGCCGGCCTCATGCCGGCGGACGTATGGGACGGTTATCTGCCGGTTCTGCTTTCGTCAGCCCTCGCGTACCGCATCTGCGACGCGATCGCCGTTGTTCTCGGCGCTTTCGCTCCCGGGAAGGACGACCGGCAGCCCCGCTGCTTCCCACGCCTCAAGGCCGCCCGCCACGCTGTAGACGGAAGACCGGCCCGCGCGGATCGCCTGCACGCCGCCCTGCGCGCTGCGGTTGCCTGTGCGGCAGACGAAGGCCAGTGGGCCGTCAGGCAGATCCGACAGCGACGCCGGCAATGTGCTGAGCGCGGCGTGGACGGCGCCGGCCGGGTGGCGCGCTGCCCATTCATCGTCTTCACGGACATCGACCAGTGTGAGTTGCCCATCCTCGGCGCGGCGACGCGCCTCAGCAGGAGACAGGTCAGCGGGCATGCGACCGTCGCCGGAACTCAGGCTCTGCGTGGGCAGGACCGTCCTGATCGCCTCGTAGTTCGAGGCATGGGCGACGGCTATCTGCTGTCCCATCATCGGGCAGACATTCATTGCCTCTTCCCAGTGACGGGTGGACTCCCATTCCGCCACGTTGACGAGAGAGAATTTGCTCCCCGGAACGATCGTGCGGAACATGTACGTCCGAATGAAACCGGGCTGCGCCGCCATCACCTCCGCAGCATCTTGCCATGCGGCGAGATAAGAGGCTTCCTTCTCCTCATCGATCTCGATCGGAATGATCACGACGTGTCGATTTTCCATCTGCTGCTTCCTCAAGTATTTCAACTACCGGCATGCCGCTCGATCCGGAGCAATTCCCAACGAATGCGGGAACACGACCGAGTCCTGGGGATACCGGCTTTCAGTTGGGGGCCGGAACCATCTGGACGCAGCTTGCACACACGGATCCGCAGGCGACGAAACCCTCTTGCTGGAATGGCAAGGCGCTCGGCGTGGTCCGGGGTCATCGGCCAATCGTCGAGCCATCCCCGGCGGTGAGAGCCAGCGCGTCTTGCCAGGACAGCATGAACCGATGCGGCATCCGTGGCGCCGTCGCACGCTGATGGCATGAGCGAGTTCGAGTTGATACGAGATGGTGAACAGACCTGGGACGTCGTGGTGGTCGGGGGTGGGACCGCCGGCCTTTCCGGGGCTTTGAATCTGGCCCGGGTGCGCCGGTCGGTTCTGGTGATCGACAAGGGGGAGCCCCGCAATGCTCCGGCTGCCGGCGCCCATGGTGTGCTCGGCCGCGAGGGCATCTCTCCTCTGGAGCTACTGCGGCTCGGGCGCGAGGAGGTCGCTTCGTACGGCGGTCGTGTCGTTTCGGGGCAGGTCACGCGGATCTCCCGGGACGGCGCAGGCTTCCGGGTTGTCACCGAGGAGGGGCAGCACCTACGGACACACAGAGTGCTGGTGACCACTGGTTTGGTCGATGTGCTGCCGGACGTGCCGGGGCTGGCCGAACGGTGGGGGCGGGACGTGCTGCACTGCGTGTACTGCCACGGCTGGGAAGTCCGGGACAAGGTCATCGGGGTGCTCGGCAACTTCCACCAGGCACTGTTGTTCCGTCAGATGTCCAAGGACGTCACGCTGTTCCTGCACACCGCAACGGAACTGACCGACGAACAGTGGGAGCAGCTGGCTGCTCTCGGTGTCGGTGTGGTCGACGGTGAGGCCACCGGGCTCGAGGTCGACAGCCAGGACCAGCTGGCGGGCGTGCGGCTGGCATCGGGAAAGGTGGTGGCGGTCCAGCAACTGGTGGTCGCCCCCCGGTTCCTCGCGCGCGCGGGTTTCCTGCGCGAGCTGGCCGTGACGATGCGGGAACACCCGATGGGCCTGGGGGAGCAGCTCCAGGTGGACGCCTCCGGGTTCACCGGAGTGCAGGGCGTGTGGGCCGCGGGGAACGTCAGCGATGTACTGGCCGGGGTTCCCGCCGCGGCAGCAGCCGGCACCACCGCGGCCGCCGCGATCCACATGGACCTGCTGAAGGCCGATGCGGAAGCCGCCGCCCGTGCGGCGAAGGACGGTGAAGTGTTCAGCGGGGCGATGGAGGCCGAGGTGTCGCGGCGGGTGCAGGGCAGCCGTGCGCACGGACTGGGCTCCCTCCCCGGCGGGAACTGAGCCCTTACCGCGACCTGGTCAGGTGGCGCGGACCCGGAGATGGGCCCGTTCTCCCTGGCGTCCAAGCAGGATGAGAAGTTCAACGGCCTGGTCGCCGTCGGCGCCGATCCAGTGCGGCACGTGCGTGTCGAACTCCGCGGCCTCGCCCGGCTTGAGGCTCAGGCTCTGCTCGCCCAGCAGTAGCCTGAGCCGTCCGGCGAGCACATAGAGCCACTCAAAACCGTCGTGAGTCTGCAGCTCCGGCTCGCTCTGGGACGTGGGTGAAATGAGAAGCTTATAAGCTTGGGCGCCGCCAGGATCGCTCAGCGGCACCAACGTCATGCCTCCCCGGGTCACCGGGCGCAGGTGAATGCGTGGGTCTCCCGTACGGGGCGCGCCCACGAGATGGTCGAGGGGCACCGCGTACACCTCGGCGAGTGGCAGCAGCAGCTCCAAAGTCGGCTTGCGACTGCCGCTCTCCAGACGAGACAGCGTGCTCTCGCTGATCCCGGTCCGCTGGCCAAGCTCAGCCAGCGTGATCCCCCGCCGGCGACGCAGCTCCCGCAGACGGGGCCCGACCGCATCCAGAACGTCCTTCTTCGCGCTGTTCACACCCTGATACTGCCCGAACCGGCATGGCCCCTTCCAATTCGAGTTCGAGCAGCAACTGAGCAAGATGTCAGCGAGGCGCACGTTTTGTCAGTGCGGAACGGACCCCGGTGTGACTGCGGCCAACTACGGCCACCGGCACCGCCCGGGTGGCGGGGCCGGTGAAGGACGAGAAGCCAAGGAGAGCGAAGCTGATGGCGCGTGGACCCGCTGTCCGCAAGCAGTTCACCGGCATGCGGGCCGGCCTGACGTTGTCGGTCTCAGACGCATGCATCCCTTGTTGTACATGTGGCACAAGTCACGATTAGGCGCCGGAACTCGACGCTCTGCCGACTCGACTACTGGAGAGGTACGGCTACAACTGCCGTCTCTCGCAAGACGGTTCGATGCGACCAGGAAGGTCGGGCATGGCCGATATTCCCTTGTCACCCCCCGCCGCCGACAGGGGCGCCCGCAGACTGCTGCCGGCTCCCGCGCTGTACGGGCTCCTGCTTCTGCTGGTGGTGTTCTCGGTGTCCTACGCCGTCGGGTCGGCGGCCGGGCCGGTGGCGCCGGGTATGCACGGCACCGGGAGAACCGGGAGCGATGGCGGGAACGACGGCGGCGGCGGTATGGACGACGTGCCCGGGATGGGCCATGGGAGCGGTGAGTGATGGCGGCCGAACCGCTGGCGAGCCTCGGGGTCACGGACGTGACCGTGGGCGGGATGACCTGCGCGGCCTGTGTCCGGAGGGTGGAGAGGAAGCTCGCCAAGCTGGCGGGCGTGACGGCCACGGTCAATCTGGCCACGGGTCTCGCGCGGGTCAGTCATCCGGCCGCTGTGGCGCCCGAGGATCTCGTCACCGCGGTCGAGCAGGCCGGATACGAGGCCGCGCTGCCCGTGCGTGAGGACGAGGAGCCGACCGGGGAAGCGGCCGAGGCCGCGGCCGACGAGGCCCGTCGCGAGCGGGAACGGATCGTGGTCACCGCTCTGCTCGCGGTGCCGGTCCTGGTGCTGTCGATGGTGCCGGCCCTGCAGTTCCGTAACTGGCAGTGGCTGTGTTTCGTGCTGGCCGCGCCGGTGGCGGTGTGGAGCGCCTGGCCCTTTCACATCAGGGCGTTGCGGGGGCTTCGGCATTCCACGGCCACCATGGACACCCTGGTTTCGCTGGGGGTGGTGGCGTCGTTCTCCTGGTCGGTGTACGCGCTATTCCTGGGCGGAGCGGGCGAGCCCGGGATGCGGATGTCGTTCAGTCTGGTGCCGTCCGCGTCGGATGGCATCGCGCACCTGTATCTCGAAGCCGCCGTGAGTGTGCCGCTGTTCGTGCTGACCGGGCGGTTTCTGGAGGCGCGGGCGCGGCGGGGGACCGGGGCGGCGCTGCGGTCGCTGGCCGAGCTGGCGGCCAAGAAGGTGTGGGTCCGCGACGGGCACGGTGAGCGGTCGATCCCCATCGAGCAGCTGCGGGTGGGGCAGGTCTTCGTGGTGCGTCCCGGTGAGCGGGTGGCCACCGACGGGCGGGTGACGGAGGGCAGTTCGGCGCTGGACCTTTCGCTGGTCACCGGCGAGAGTGAACCCGTGGAGGTGTCTCCCGGCTCGGCCCTGGTCGGCGGGGCCGTCAACGCGGGCGGGATGCTGCTCGTCGAGGCGACGGCGGTCGGCGCGGACACGCAGCTGGCCCGGATCACCCGGCTCGTGACGGAGGCGCAGGCGGGCAAGGCGCGGGCGCAACGGCTGGCCGACGCGGTCGCGGGAGTCTTCGTTCCCGTGGTCCTGGCGATCGCGGTGACCGTTATCGGGTTCTGGCTGGGCGCCGGGGCCGACCCGCAGGCGGCGCTCACCGCCTGTGTGGCCGTCCTGGTCGTGGCCTGTCCGTGCGCGCTGGGGTTGGCGACGCCGACCGCGCTGATGGCCGCCACCGGGCGGGGGGCGCAGCTGGGCGTGCTGGTGAGCGGGCCGCAGACGCTGGAGGCTCTGCAGCACGTGGACACGGTCGTGCTGGACAAGACCGGGACGCTGACCACCGGCCACATGACGGTGTCCAAGGTCACCGTGCTGCCGGGCTCGCTCGGGCAGGACGCGGTGATGAGGCTGGCCGGGACGGTGGAGCGCGGCTCCGAACATCCGATCGGCCGGGCGGTCACTGCGTACGCGTGCCGCACCGAGGCGCCCGGACCCTTGCCGGACGTGGCGGATTTCGCCGCGGTGCCGGGACACGGTGTGAGCGGCCGGGTGGACGGCTTCACGGTGGAGGTGGGCGCGCCGGACGGCAAGCTGCCGCGCGCGCTGGCCAAAGCGCTGGCCGAGGCGGAGGAGGCCGCGCACACGCCGGTTCTGGTGACGGTCGACGGCCGGGCCAAGGCGCTCATCGCCGTCGGCGATCTGGTACGGCCCGGCAGCTACCGGGCCGTGGCGCGGCTGCGTCGGCTCGGTATCCGCCCGGTGCTCGCCACCGGCGACCGCAAGGCGCCCGCCGACGCCGTCGCCGCCGCACTGTGTATCGACGAGGTGCGCGCCCGCTGCACCCCCGAGGACAAGGCCGCCCTCGTACGGGAGTTGAGGGAGGAGGGCGCCCGGGTGGCGGTGGTCGGCGACGGGGTGAACGACGCCGCCGCGCTTGCCGCCGCGGACCTGGGCATCGCCATGGGCAGTGGCACCGATGTGGCGATCGGCGCCGCCGACCTCACCCTGGCGCGCGGTGACATCGAGGCGCTCGTCGACGCGGTCCTGCTGGCCCGGCGCACGCTGGGTACGATCCGGGCGAACCTGGTGTGGGCGTTCGGCTACAACGTTGTCACCGTACCGCTGGCCATGGTCGGTCTGCTCGATCCGATGTTCGCCGCCGCGGCGATGTCGGTGAGTTCCGTGCTGGTGGTCGTCAACAGCCTGCGGCTGCGCACCTGGCAGCCGTCTCCGGCCCGCGGGCGGAGCCACCCCGGGACGTGGGGCGCGAAGGCGGGTGTCCGGTGAAGCGGATCACGGACCCGTTGTCCTCACTGAAGCGACTCGACCGGCGGCGGCTGCTGGACGGAGCGCTCGCCGCTCTCGTGCCCGTCGTTGCGTGCAGTGTGGCGCTGGCCGGCCTGACGACCTGGGCCGGCACGGGCCGGGCCGGCAGCCCGGCGGTCATCCGGGTCACGGGCGGGAAGGTCCTGCTGCCGTCCGACGGAGTCCCGGAGACGGCGGCTTTCTTCCACATCGCCAACGAGGGCGGCTCGACCGACACCCTGGTCCGGGTCACGGCACGTCACGTCGCCGGTGAGATAGCGCTCTCGCGCCATCGCATGCAGCAGGGCAACGCGGCCTACCGGTCCGCGATCGACTCCGTCTCCGTCGCCGCGGGCGACAGCCTCGCCATGTCGCCGAGCGGGGTGGACCTGACGGTGCCCGTGCCCTCGGCCGGGTGGGAGTCGGGTGATCTCGTGTCGTTCACCCTGGAGTTCCGGCACAGCGGCCGGGCGAAGGCCCTGGCCGTCGTGGTGCGACCGGGTTCGGTCCCGATCGGGTACTCGCCCCCGCCGTCCCCGAGTTCCCTGCGCCTGGTGTGAGGATGAGCGGGCTATGACTGTCCGAGGGTGGTGCCGCGTGCTGCGGGCCGGCGTGTTCGCCGCCGCCTGCGTGCTGCTCGCCGCCCTCGGTCACGTGACCATGTCGGGAGCCCCCGTTCCCTGGTGGGCGATGGCCGCCGGTGCGACCGCGACCGGCGCGGCCGGCTGGCTGCTGGCCGGCCGGGAGCGTGGCCGCGCGTCGATTGTCGTGGTCGTGACCGCCGCGCAGGCGGTGCTTCACGAGACATTCACCCAGGCGCAGAAGCTCGCGTCGGCGCCGGAGCCGGCCGTCATGCCCGGCTCCGGTGGCTCGACGGGCACGAGCACCATGGACATGGGCTCGATGGGATCGATGGACATGGGGTCGACCGTGCACGCGGTGCACGGTATGGCCGGTGCCGGACACATGCACGGCATGTCCGGCATGAGCGGTACGGCCTCGGTCGGCATGTTCGCCGCGCACCTGCTGGCCGCGGTGTTGTGCGGGCTGTGGCTGGCCCATGGTGAGCGGGCCGTGTTCCGTGTTCTCAGGGCCGCGGCGGCCTGGCTGGCGGCGCCGCTGCGGCTGCTGCTGCCGGCCCTGCCCGCACCACTGGGCCGCCCGTCCGTGCGCGGGCTCTGCGACTTCGCCTGTCCGGCTCCGGTACGGCTGCTGCTGTGTTGTTCTCTCACCTTCCGTGGGCCGCCCGCGGGTGCCGCTGTCATCTGAGACAGCCGGATCCACCCGGGGCCCGACCTTGTGGCTCCCGCCGTCCTGCGGCCCACTCGCGCGCAGGTCTGCCGACGGTCTCCTCGCCGCGACCCGCTCACGCGCCTCCGCGGGCAGGCGGTCCCTCACGGGCCCCGGGCATCGCCGTACCTCTCGCGTACGGACGCACCCACTGTGCCGGTGAGCCGTGCCCTCGTGCGGGCCCGGCCCCGCAAGACCTGAGAAGGACATCACGTGATGATCTCCGTCCTGCCCGCTCCCCGCGCGGATCGTGCCTCCGCGGACGCGTCGGCGACCGCCTGGGCACTGGCCGCCCGCGGCGGCGACCTCGACGCGGCCGACCACTTCGTCCGTGCCCTGCACGGTGACGTGCTGCGTTACGTGGCTCACCTCAGCGGCGATCCCCAGACCGCACACGACCTGACCCAGGACACCTTCGCGCGGGCGTTCGGCAGCCTGCACCGCTACGAAGGCCGCGCCTCGGCCCGGACCTGGCTGCTGTCGATCGCCCGGCGCGCGGTCGCCGACAGCCTGCGCCGTGCCGCGGTCCGCCCCCGGATCGCGGACGCCGTCGAGTGGCAGACGGCGGTGGAACGCTCCCAGCCGTGCGGCCTGCCGGGCTTCGACGAAGGCGTGGCCCTGCTCGACCTGCTGGAGAGCCTGCCCGACGAACGCCGGGAAGCGTTCGTGCTGACCCAGGTGGTCGGACTGTCGTACGAGGAGACGGCCGGGTCCCTCGGCTGCCCCGTCGGCACGGTCCGCTCCCGGGTCAACCGCACCCGTGCCACCCTGGAACTGCTGCTGCGGGAGGCCGATGCACCGAGCGCCCTCGTGGCCTGACCACAGGGCACTTCCCCGGTGGCGCGGTCCTGAGACGCGGGCCGTGCCGCCGGGAACTCGACGGCCCGAGCGGGCGACTGCTGGGACGTGACAGTCAACAGCGAGCGATCCCACCTCCGGTACCGCGGTTGTGGCCGCTCGCGGCCGATCCGGTCGCACTGGACGTAGAACTGAGGGCCGTGCGCTGCGCGGGGGCCCAGGAGCTGTCTCTGGACGTCGCGGCCGGCGAACGTGTCGTACCTGAGCGGCCGGGACGGGGCGACGGGGACGGCGCTCCTGCGTGCGGGGGCCGGGCTGAACCTACCGGCGGGTGGGTACGGTGCCCGATCACCCCGGCTCGCTTCACCCCTCGCGACCGGCGGCTGCTCCAAGTCCAGTGCTGGTCAGCAGAATTGACGGAGCATCGCGGGAACTCCCCGGCTTCTTCCCCCGACTACTACTGCGACACCGGCTCGTCAGCCGACCACGGCGGTAACGGCCAGGAGGGGCCTGCATGATCGGCCACGGGGCGCTGGCCCACTTCGTCGCCGCGGCCACGCACCGCTACGGGCTGCGCCGCGAGGACCGTGTCCTGCAGTTCGCGCCGCTGCACTTCGACGCCAGCGTGGAGGAGATCTTCCTGACCCTGTGCGCGGGGGCCACCCTGGTGTTCCGGACCGACGGCATGACCGAGTCGGTGCCGGGCTCCTCGACGCTTGCGCCCGGCTGAGGGTGACCGTCCTCGACCTGCCCACCGCCTACTGGCACGAACTCGCCTACACGGTCTCCACCGGCACCGCCGCTCTGCCTGAGGCCGTACGCACCGTCGTCATCGGAGGGGAGGCGGCCCTACCCGAACGCGTTGAGCGCTGGCGCAAGGCGGTCGGCACCTCGGTCGCGCTGCTGACCACCTACGGCCCGACCGAGGCGACCGTGGTCGCCACCGTCGCCGACCTGCACGTCCCCGGCCTCGCTGCCGGAGACGTCCCCATCGGCCTGCCCCTGCCCGGCTCCCGGGCGGCGGGTGGTCGACGGCGAGCTGTACCTGCTCGGCCCTGCCCTCGCGGACGGCTATCGTCCGGAGGTACCCGACAGCGCGCGCTTCGCCCCGCTCACCGCTCTCCCGGAGGCCCCGCGCGCCTACCGCACCGGGGACCTGGTCCGCATCGGCGAGGACGGGCAACTGCGCCACATGGGCAGGGCCGACACCGAGTTCAAGACCAGCGGACATCGGGTGCAGCCCGCCGAGGTGGAGAGCGCCCTGCTCGCCCATCCCGGGATCCGGGAAGTGGCCGTCGCCGGACAGGTCCTCCCGGACGGCACCCGGCGCCTGCTCGCCCACCTGGTGGCCGAGGGCCCGGCACCGTCCGCCACCGACGTGCGGGAGCGCGTGCGGGCCAGGCTGCCCGCCGCGATGATCCCCTCCGCCGTCGAGTTCGTGGAGCGGCTGCCCCGTACCAGTTCGGGGAAGAGCGACCGGGCCCTGCTCGCCGAGCCGCCCGAGCACCGGGCACCGGCCACCGGAAGCCCGCTGGAGCGGACCATCACGGGCGTCTGGCGGAGCCTCCTCGGTACCGGGACCGTGGCGGTCGACGACGACGTGTTCGACCTGGGCGCCCAGTCCCTCCAAGCCATCCAGGCCGCCAACCGGCTCTGCGTGGAACTCGGCCGCGAGGTGAAGGTCGCCTGGCTCTTCCAGCACCCCACCGCCGTGGCCCTGGCCCGGTTCCTCGCCGACGCGGAACGGCCGGGCGCCGCCGCGTCCGCCGGGCTCCCGCCGGCTCTCCTGGCCGACACCCGGCTCGACCAGGGCATCCGGCCCGGCATCAGCCGCGCCGCCCACGACACCCCCCGTGCGCATCCTGCTCACCGGCGCCACCGGATTTGTGGGCGCGCACCTGCTGGCGCGGCTGCTCGCCGACACGGAGGCCGAGATCGTCTGCACGGCACGGGCCGCCGACGTCCCCGAGGCGACCGCCCGCATCCACGCGACCCTCACCCGCCACGGCATCACGCCCGACGCCCGCGCGTCGGCCCGTCTGACGGTTCTGCCCGCCTACCTCGCCCGCACTGATCTCGGCCTGCCCCGGGAGACCCTGGCCGACCTCGCCGCGGCCTGCGACGCGATCTTCCACAACGCGGCGACCGTCAGCATCATGCGCGACTACGCCACCCTGCGGGCCGCCAACACCGAGTCCACCCGGCAACTGCTGCGCCTCGCCGCCGTCAACACGACACCCCTGCACTACGTCTCCACTCTCTCCGTGGCCCCGCCCGTGAGCCACAGCTCCGAGGTGCCGGAGGCATTCCTGCCGCCCCACGAGGACCTGCGCTACGGCTACCAGCAGTCCAAGTGGGCCTCGGAACGGCTGCTGGAACAGGCGGCCGAACGCGGCCTGCCTGTCACCGTCCACCGGCTCGGCCGCGTGGTGGGACCCGCCGGCACGGGTTACGTCAACGAGCGGGACTTCCTGTGGAGTGTGCTCCGCGCGGGCATCCCCGAGGGCATCGTCCCGGAGCTGTTCGAGGACGAGATCTGGACTCCGGTGGACTTCGTGGCCCGTTCTCTCGTCCACCTGTCCCTCGTCCCGGACGCGACGGCTACCGGCCAGGTCTTCAACCACGCCACCCTGCCCCGCGTACGGCTCTCGGACGTCTACGACTGGGTGCGGGAGTACGGCTATCCCGTACGCTCCCTGCCGCTGGCGCGCTGGCGGGAGCAACTGCCCCGCTCGGCCGACGCCGCAGCCACGACGCTCGCCTTCTTCGACTCCGCGGACGACGTATTCGCCGACCGGACTCGCGCGGCCGACCTGCGTCTCGGCCACGTCCGCGCCGACCGGGTCCGCGCCGGCCTGGCGGGCACCGGCATCACCTGCCCGCCCGTCGACCGCGACCTGTTCTTCCGCCACCTGGACCACTGCGTGACGGCGGGTGTGCTGCCCGCCCCCGCCCGGCCGTCGGTGCCCCGCTCCGGGGTGGCCGCGAAATAGTCCGCAACTGCTGGGAACTCACGGTCACTTCACCCCGACTACTGCAACGGAACCCGTCAGCCGATGAGCATGTCCCTCATGCAAGGAGCCCGCATGTCGATCAACCGGCCGGCCGTCACCGCCCTGGCCGCAGCCCTCTGCCTCCTCACGGCGGCATGCGGCTCCTCTTCCGACGACAAGGCGAGCGACACGACGACCGAGGCCGCCGCCTCGAAGACCGGCTACCCGGTGACCCTCGACAACTGCGGCCAGAAGGAGACCTTCAAGAAGGCCCCCAGCCGGGTCGTCGTCATGAACGGCGCCTCCGTCGCCGAGGTCTCCACCCTTCTCGCCCTCGGCCTAGGTGACAAGATCGTCGCCAACCAGCAGACCTACGGCATGTCCGAGGTCGCGGGCCGGGCCGCCGCCATCAAGAAGCTGCCCACCGGCGACGTGAAACTCAACGACGCCTACGACATCCCCCGCGAGGCCATGTTCGGCCTGCGCCCGGACCTGGTGCTGTCCACCACCTCGTACGGTTTCGACGAGAAGAACGGCTTCGCCACCCGCGACCAGCTCAAGGACGTCGGCGCCAACAGCTACGTCTCCCCCCAGGGCTGCGACCAGGACACCTCCAAGATGACCATCGCCGACAGCTACCAGCTGCTGCGCGACATGGGCAAGGTCTTCAACGTCAGCGACAGGGCCGACAAGCTGATCGCCGCCTCCGAGAAGAACATCGCGGCCGTCACGGACACGGTGAAGGGCGAGACGCGGCCCAAGGTCATGGTGCTCTTCTCCAACATGTCCATGGGCGGCAACGACTTCAGCTCCGTCGTCGCCAAGGGCATCTACAACGACATCCTCACCAAGGCCGGCGGCGCCAACGCCTTCGAGAACGCCTCCAGGACCTCCTTCGCCGACCTGAGCAAGGAGAAGGTCGCCGCCACCGACGTCGACGCCCTCGTCGTCATCGCCTACAACGACCCGAACCCGGCGGCATACGCCAAGAAGCTGCTCAAGGAGTTCCCCCAGTGGCCGGCCGCCAGGAACCACACGTACGTGACGCTGTCCGACTCGATGTACCTCGGCCCCAGCAACGACCTGGCCGTGCAGAAGGTCGCCAAGATGCTGCACCCGGACGCCGTCTGACCCGGCTGAAGGTCCCGCTGACGTTCACGCTGCTGCCCGTCGCGCTGATCGCCACCATGATCGTGGCGATCAGTATCGGAGCCGTCAACGTCCCGGTGGCCGACGTGTGGGGGATCGTCCTCCACCATGTCACCGGGGCGGGGCCGGCCCCTTCGGATCCCGCGCTGGACCAGATCGTGTGGAACTTCCGCACCCCGCGGGTGGCTCTGGCGGCCCTGGTCGGCGCGGGCCTGGCCGTGACCGGAGCGGTTCTGCAGACCGTGGTGTCCAACCCGCTGGCCGACCCCGTCGTCCTCGGTTTCTCCTACGGCGCCACGCTCGGCGCGGTCCTCGTCATCACCCTGGGCGGGGGCGTGGCGCTGGCCGGGCTGGGGGTGTCGGCGGCGGCCTTCCTCGGCGCGGTGGCCGCCGGAGCCCTGGTCTTTGCGCTCGGCCGGCGCCAGGGACGGCTGGCTCCGACCCGGCTGGTCCTGGCGGGTGTCGCCATCGGCTATGTCTTCCTCTCCGCGACCAGCTATGTCCAGCTCCAGGCGACGCCCACCGAGCTGCGGACGGTCATGTTCTGGATGCTGGGCAGCGTCGCGGGCGCCCAGTGGGAGCAACTGCCCACGGTCGCCGTCGTGGTATTGGTGACGACCGTGCTGTTGTCGCTGTTCGGCCGTCGGCTCAACGTGCTGCTGGCCGGGGACGAGTCGGCCACCGCTCTCGGCGTCGACGTCAGCCGGCTGCGGGCCGTCCTGCTGGTCCTCAGCGCGCTGCTGACCGGCACGGTCATCGCGGTCGCGGGCGGTATCGGTTTCGTCGGCCTGATGATCCCGCATCTGGTGCGGCTGACCATCGGCGCCGACCACCGTCGGCTGCTGCCTCTGACGGCCTTGCTGGGCGCCGTCTACCTGGTCCTCGTCGACCTGCTCTCCCGCACCCTCAACCGTCCCAACGAACTGCCGCTGGGCATCCTCACCGCCCTGCTCGGCGCCCCCTTCTTCCTGTGGCTGCTGCGCCGCAACAAGGGCCTGGACTGACAGCATGAAACTCATCGTCGACCGACTCCACGTCATTCTCGACCACACCCCGATCCTGCGCGATGTGAGCCTTGAGGCCCGCGTGGGTGAGATCGTCGGCCTCGTCGGCCCCAACGGCAGTGGCAAGTCCACCCTGCTGCGCACCGTCTACCGCTCTCTGCGCCCGGCCGAGGGGGTGGTCAGGGTGGGCGAGGACGACGTGTGGGAACTGTCTCCCCGGGCTGCGGCCCGCCGTACGGCGGCTGTCCTCCAGGACGCGGGCGGCAGCACCACCGGCCTGACCGTGGGCGAGATCGTCGCCCTGGGCCGTTCCCCTCATCACGGGCTGCTCGGCCGCGACGGTCCCCAGGACCACGAGGCGGTGTCCGCAGCCATCGACCGCTGCGGTGTACGACTCTTCGCGGACCGCGATTACGCCTCTCTCTCCGGGGGTGAGCGCCAACGTGTCCTGCTGGCCCGGGCGCTGGCCCAGGACCCCAGGCTCCTTGTGCTGGACGAGCTGACCAACCACCTCGACATCCGGGCCCGGTTCGAGCTCCTGGACCTGATCCGCGCCACTGGTGTCACCACGCTCGCCGTGCTGCACGACCTCGATCTCGCCGCCCGCCTCTGCGACCATCTGGTCGTCCTGCACGGCGGCGCCGTGGCAGCGGCCGGGCCGGTCCTGGACGTCCTCACCCCCGGCCTGCTCGCCGATGTCTTCGGCGTCAACGCCAGTACCGAACGGCACGCCGACGGCGTCGTCCGGATCACCTACGATGCCCGGCCCCTCGCGCACGGTGAGAATCCCGAGGACGCCGCTGCCGCCCTCCTGGCCGAGACCGCCGACCGCTGAACCGGCGGTGAGCGGGAGTCACGTCACTCTTAAAATGCTCAAACGCCAGATGTTCGGCCGGGCCGGCTTCGCCCGCCTCAGAGACGAGTACACGGGCATCAAGGCGGACCCCAGCAGGTCACAGAAGCACAGTCCGGGCATCCCACCACACGCCACGGACATCACACTCAGTCAGCCCTCCACGGAAAGTGAGCCAGAACCTGTGTTTGTGCTGCTGGGCAGTGCACTTTTGGTGGCCTGGGCGGAGCCTCACGCCGCGCGAGCGGGACGTCCTGGAGAGGGTCGTCGCCGGTCTGCCCTCGCGCACCATCGCCATGGAACTGCATATCACCGCAGCCACCGTGCAGGACCACCTGAAGAGCGTCTTCGCGAAGACCGGTGTCCGCAGCCGACGCGAACGGGTAGCGACCATGCTGGACTTGTGAGCGGACCGTTTTCACGGTTCCGCTTGCCGCGATCCAACTCGTCTGAATCCTTTGCCCCGGCCACCGGCTCTTATGAACGTAAGGGCAAGCGGCCATACGGCCGAAGAGTCGAGGAAGGGTGGGAGAACCGTGGCCCAGTTCACCAGGAGCTCATGGCCGGGTGACCAACTCGTCAGCGCCGCACAGCGCGGCGACGAGGCGTCGATCGGGGTGCTGATATCCGGCGTGTACCCGCATGTCCGGCGGTTTGCGTTCTCGTTGTGTGCCAGCAGTCAGGACGCCGAGGACGCGGCGCAGGAGGCGATGATCGTCCTGTTCCGCAGGATCGGGACACTGAGGGCCACCGCCGCGCTCGCCTCATGGATGTTCCGGATCGTGCGCAACGAGTGCTTGCGGCGCACGCGGAGCCTCGTGCATCGCCCGGAAACGGCCGTCGACACGACTGTGTCCTCGGCCGAGGACGACGTGCTGGGCCGGCTGGAGACCGAGCGGCTGGCCGCCGTGATCGCATCCCTGCCGGACGATCAGCGCCGCGTCCTCATCATGCGGGACATCCAGGGGCTGCCGGGGAAGACCGTCGCCTCGGCGCTCAGGCTGAGTACGCCGGCGATGAAGTCCCGGCTGCACCGCGCCCGCCGCGCGGTGCGTGAGGGGCTGGGTGAGCCGGAGTGAGCGTGAACACCTCCCCGGCCGGGCCCCGAGGAGTGCTCCTCGTACACGGCGCCTGGCACAGCGGCAAGGCGTGGAACGGCGTCGCCGGCAGGCTGCGTGCGCAGGGCGTTCCTGTGGCCGTCGCCGAGTTGCACCGAGGCTCACTGGCGGGGGACGTCGCCGCCGCCGAAACCGCACTGGACGAGATCGCCGAGTCCGGTCCCGTCGTCGCCTGCGGCCACTCCTACGGCGGCGCCGTCATCAGCGGTCTGCCGCCGCGGAAGGTGGCGCATCTCGTGTACCTGGCCGCGATGATGCCCGATGTCGGCGAGACCAGCTTCGGGCTGCTCGCCCAGGCACCGCCGAGCGACTTGGGCGCGTGCATGATCGGTGACATCGCCGGCACCACCACGATCGACCCGGCCCGTGCCGGTGAGCTGTTCCACGGCCGGCTCGATACGGACCGGCAATTGCCTCACGTCGCCGAGTTGGTCCCACAGGTCATGGCGGCCGGCCACCAGGCGGCCGTGACCGCGGTCTGGCGCTCACGGCCCAGCACCTACGTCCGCTGCACCGACGACCGGGTCATCCACCCGGAACTGCAACGCCGCTTCACGCAGCGCGCCACCCACACGGTCACCTGGCACAGCGACCACGGCGCCTTCGCTTCCCACGAGTCGGACACCGTCGCCCTGCTGTCCCGGCTCGCCCGGCTCTGAACCACCGCGCTCACCACCACACCGCTCGCTACGGGCACCGCACACACGACAAGAGGGAACCTTCGGCCCCGGCTCAGCGCTCTCCCATGGAGCGGAGCGAAGAGCCACGGGCGGAATGGGCGACGTGCAACTCCTCGGCGACCACCACCGGCTCGGCTCGATGCCATTGATCAAAGACCCCGCTCCGGCCGCCTATTGATCACAACTCGATACGCGCCCTAGGCATTGTTTCTCGGATCTCCTGACGTGGGTGGGGTGTTGGGGTGAGGCTGGTTCCATGGGTCGTGGAGATCTGACGAATGCGGAGTGGGATCGGCTGGCGTCGTTCTTTCCTCGTGGTGGTGCGCGTGGTGGTCGGTGGAGTGACCACCGGCGGGTGATCAATGGGATTCTCTACCGGGTGCGGACCGGCGTGCAGTGGCGGGATCTGCCCGAGCGGTTCGGTCCGTGGGAGACGGTCTACAAACGACATCGTCGCTGGTCAGCTGATGGGACCTGGGAGATGCTGCTGTCCCGCATTCAGGCGGCTGAGGACGCGGCGGACGGGATCGACTGGGACGTGTCGGTGGACTCGACAGCAGTACGAGCCCACCAGCACGCCGCTGGCGCGAGGAAGGTGTCCCCGGCCGCCGTTCCTCAAAAGGGGGCCAGGCAGGGGACGAACCAGGTCGATCCGGTTCTGCGGAAACTGGTCGCCCGGTTGGAGGAGGTGGTCAGCTCGGCGAATGCCTGGGACGTTCCCGCGGCGGATTCACCACCAAGATCCACCTTGCCGCCGACGGGCGATGCCGACCCCTCGCGTTCGTCCTGACACCCGGACACTACGGTGACGGACCCCAGCTCGAGCGGGTCCTGGAGCAGATATCCGTGAGCCGAACCGGAGTCGGCCGGCCTCGCACCCGACCCAACCGCGTCCTGGCGGACAAGGCCGCCTACACGTCCCGCAGAAACCGCCGCTACCTGCGACGACGCGGCATCCCACACACGATCCCCGAACGCCTCGACCAGCAAAGACACCGCAAGAACCGAGGCTCCCGAGGCGGTCGGCCCACCGGCTTCGACAGCGAGCGCTACAAGAAGCGCAACACCGTCGAACGCACCATCAACCGCCTCAAAGGCTTCCGCGCCGTCGCCACCCGCTACGAGAAACGCGCCTACATCTACCTCGGCACCGTCACACTCGCAGCCCTCGTCATCTGGCTCCGAACATGATCCAAGAAACAGTGCCTAGTACTGCAACGGTGCTTGCCATGACTGATGGCCAGTTCAGGGGCTGTGTCCGCGCCGTGTGTAGTGACTCAGGCGGGCCTGGTGTGGTCGTCGTCGGCGCCAGGTCGGCCAGTGCAGGATGTGCTCTACGGGTGTGGGACGGCGGGTCGGTGAGGCGGGTGATCAGCCGCCGTATTTCGGCGAGGCTGAGGTGGATGAGTTGGGAGGGTCCGTTTCTGCTTTCCCGGTATCAAGCTCCCGGGCTCGCAGGACGGTGAGGCAGGCGTGGGCGGCCAGGGCCAGGGCCAGGGTCATGCGGCGGTGCCAGCCGGGGTAGCGGCGGATCTGGTAGTCGTCCAGGCCGCATTCCTGTTTCGCGCTCTGGAAGCATTCCTCGATCGCCCACCGGCTGCCCGCGACGCGGATCAGGTCGTCAAGCGTGGTCTCGGCGGGGCAGTAGGCGATGTAGTAGGACAGCTCATCCCGCCGGCTGACGCTGCGGCGGGCGATCACCCAGTGGCAGCGGTCACCTGTACGGCTCCGTGTTCCCCACCGTCCTCCCGGGCGAGTGGGAGATCGAGCCGATGCACTCGCAGATCAGCTTCACCGCCCGCCATATCGGACTGGCCCGTATCCACGGCCGGTTCAACACCTTCGCGGGCGTGGTCAGGATCGCGGATCACATGGAGGACTCCGCGATGCACGTCATCATCGACGCGGCGTCCATCGACCCTACCGGTCTCGCCCTCGTCGAAGGCGGCGCCGCGTCAGACCCCTCTGGGGCCGTCAGACCCCTCCGGGCCCCGGGCCGCGGCGGCTGCCAGCGTGCGGGCGGCCTCGATGACGGATGTGCGGCGGCGTTCCAGCGCGGCCGCCTCCGTCTCCTCGCCGAGGGTCACACGACAGGTCCGCGGCACCGCGAAGTTCCACGAGATCAGGCTCATGACGGAGAACAGCAGGTCCTGGGCGACGCGAAGGCGGACGTCCTCGGATGCCCGCCGGTCACCTGCGCGGGCGAGGCGCACGGCCTTCGCGTGGAAAGCGTCCCGGCGCCCGGCCTCGGGGGCGGAGTCGGCCTCGGGAGCGGAGTCCGGTTCGGGTTCCCCATGCCCGCCCGCCGTCGAGGCGCCCGCGCTGTCCGACCCCGTCGCCCCCGTGGGCCCGGTCGATTCCAGGGCCTCCCACAGGAGCAGCCGGATCAGCTCGGGGTGCTCGCGGTGCCAGTCGAAGATCTGGCCGACCGACTCGGCGACGTCGTCCGGGTCGATGGAGATCGCGGCCCCGACCTCGTCCAGCTTCGCGTGCACCACGGCGGCGAACAGCCGTTCCTTGTCGCCGAAGTAGAGGTAGATGGCCTGCTTGTTGGCGCGGGCGGACCGCGCGATCCGGTCCACGCGGGCGCCCGCCAGGCCCCGCTCGGCAAACTCCGCGGCTGCCGCCGCGAAGATCCGCCTCCTGGTGTCCTCCGCGTCGTAGGCCATGACCGTATTAAACCATCCGGTTGACTCCGGTCATCGCGCGAGGCACTATCGCAGCAAGAGAAAAACAACCAGATGGTTTATTACCTGGAAAGGCATCCCATGAGCACCGACGCCGCCGCGGCAACTCCCGCCCCCGTCCCGGCCACCGCCGTTCCGCTCCCTCAGTCCCTCGCCGGTGCGACCGTCATGATCGCCGGCGGCAGCTCCGGCATCGGGCTGGCCGCGGGCACGCTGCTGCGCACGGTCGGCGCCCGCGTCGTACTGGTCGGCCGGGACCCGGACCGGCTGGCGGCCGCCGCCGACCGGGTACGGAAAGCCGGCCCGGCGGGGGAGGGCGACGCCGTACTCACCGTCGCCGGTGACGCCGGGGACGAGCGCACCCTCGCGGAGGTCTTCGACGCCGCAGGCCACGTCGACCACGCCTATGTCACCGCCGGCGGCCACGCCGCCCCGGGGCTCCTGGGTGAGCTGTCCGACGAGGGGATCCGTGCGGCGGTCGCCGGCGGCATGGGGCGGACGTTCGCCCTCGCCCGCGCCGCGGCGAGGTGGCTGCCCGCGGGCGGGTCACTGACCCTCAGCTCGGGCGTCCTGCTGGCCCGCCCCGTGCCAGGGCTGTCCGTCACGCTGGCCGCGGGCGGCGCGGCGGAAGCGCTGACCAGGGCGCTCGCCGTCGAACTGGCCCCAGCGCGGCAGCGCGTGAACGCCGTCCGCTACGGCGCGATCGACACCCCGCTGATGCGCTCGCTGCCCGGCATGGAGACGGACGAGGCCATCTCCGCCGCCGGTGCATCGGTGCCGCTGGGCCGGTTCGGGACGGCGGAGGAGGCCGCAGCGGCGGCGCTTTTCCTGATGTCGAACCCGTACGTCACCGGCCAGATCATCACCGTCGACGGCGGCCACGTCCTCGGCTGAGCGGAACCGTCCACCGAGGCCGTTCGGCTGACGCACCGCCAGGACAGTGTCTTCGGCGCCCCGCCCTGGCGCAGGCTCCCGGCGGTGTCCACGACTGTCGTACCGGTGGGGCAGTGCGGCGACGGCCTCCGGGAAGCTCGGGCGGGCGCCTCCTCTGGCGGTACGGCTACCTGGCATGGCGGACGCAGCACACCCCCGCCAACGCGCTGGAGACAGTGCGCGGGGTGGCGCTCCACCTCCAGTACGGTCTCCAGCGCGCTGCACCCGAACGGACCGGAACGGGCTCCAGTGGAACCAGCACCGGGTCAGCACGAGGAGATCTGTGTCTGAGGAGGCTGGAGCGCCCCCAGCCTGTGACCTGCATGTCTGTGTGGGAGGGCGGTACGTGTTACATAGCGCCCTCCCATTTGGAGAACATCTGGCTCCGCACGAAGCGGTACGACGCGAAGGGCAAGGTCACCAGCGGTACGGGCGGTGTCTGCTACCTCTACTGGCCCGCTGATCCGACACGGAGTCAGCGCCGGGTTCTGGAGTCGCTCGGCCTGCTGTGACCTGGTGCGGCGCGCTGACCGGCCGCGCGGTATCCGGCCAGGGCCGATGGCTTCATGCCATTCATCCGCAACGTACCTCCGGCGACACACAGGCCCGGCTACACAAGAGGGTCGGGGCGGTCTTCCGCTGCCCTCTTGGGAGAGCGTCGTGCTCTGGTGGGAGGTCCGGCGGTTGCTGACGATCAATGTGGCGGCGAGCGGCGTCACCCGGGCCGGCCGATGAGCCCCCGTGCGAAGGCCAGGCGTCCGACGGCTCGGCGGCGCCGCAGGCCCGGCAAGCGGCGGCAGCGCAAGGACGAGCGGCTGATCGGCGTCGTCGTGGCTGCGGCCCTGGCCATCACCCTGGTGGCAGCCGCCATCAACTGGCTGCTGGCCCACTCATGGGTCCTGATCGTCATCGGCACGCTCGCGGTACTGGCCGGCGGAGGCTGGTTCCACCGGCAGCAGCGGAGGGCCCGGTGGGAGGCGGTGCGCGCCCGGGGCCTGCGCTACGAGCTGCTCCAGCTGGACGCCCTGCACCACTCCCGGTTCGAGGACGCGGTACGGGACCTGATGCACCGTGACGGCTGCCGGGACGCGGTCCGCGTCGGGGGCGGCGGGGACCTGGGTGCGGACGTGAAGGCCACCGACCCCTACGGGCGACGCTGGGTGATCCAGTGCAAGCACCGGCGCAACGGCCCGGCCGGCTCGGCCGTGGGTACGCCGGACCTTCAGGTACTCAACGGCACAGCCCGGCAGGTCCACGGCGCCGACATCGCGGTGATCGTGACCAACGGCCGGGTCACCGCGCCGGCCGTGGCGTTCGCCAGGCAGCAGCGCCTGCATGTGGTCGACCGCCAGACCCTCGCCGTGTGGGCAGCCGGCTCGCGCCCCTTGTGGGAGCTACTGCGAGCCGTCCCGCCGCCCCGCAGGCCGACTGCCCTGTCCTGATGAGCTTGGCCGTCCAGCCTCATCAGGAGGTGCCGACGGGCCGGGACCGCCGGAGTACGGGTGCGGTGAGGCGGGCAGACGGGGACGGGGCACACAGCCCGCCAGGGTCGGTTCCGCGTCCAGGAGGATCCGCGTGTACGGGTGCCGGGGTGAGCGGAACAGCTCGTCGGCCGCGGAGTGTTCCACGATCCGGCCCAGGTACATGACGGCGACCTGGTCCGACATCTGCCGGACCGCCTTGAGGCTGTGGCTGATGAACAGGACGGTCAGGCCGAGCCGGCCCTGAAGTTCCCGCAGGGTGCCCAGCACGGCGGCCTGCGCCGGGGCGTCCAGGGCCGAGGTGATCTCGTCCGCGATCAGCACCCCGGGCGCGACGGCCAGGGCCCGGGCGAGGGCGACCCGCTGGCGCTGGCCGCCGGACAGCTCCCGGGGCAGCCGGGCCGCGATCCCCGTGTCGAGTCCGACGAGATCCAGCAACTCCGCCACACGGAGGTCGCGTGACCGCCGGTCCGGTCGGTGCAAGGCGGTCGCGGCCTCGGTCAGGGTCCGACGGACCGTCATCCGCGGATCGAGCGCCGTGTCCGGGTCCTGGAAGACCATCTGTACCTGTCCGGCCTGCCACCTGCGCTCTCTGCCGGTACGCACGCGCAGGGGACGTCCTCCGACCAGAACGCTGCCGCCGTACGACGGGCACAGGCCGACGATCGCGCGGGCGAGCGTCGACTTCCCCGAGCCGGATTCCCCCACCAGAGCGGTCGTACGGCCGACGGGCAGCCGAAGGCTCACCCGGTCCACGGCGGTGACAGGACCGCGCGGCCCGCGGTAGCGGACGGACAGGTTACGGACTTCGAGTGCCGGTGCGGTCATGGAGTCTGTGCCTGCTTCGGGTCGCGGGGGAGAGGGACAGCAGGCGGGTACCAGCACGCGACCTGGTGCTCCGCCCCGGTCCTGGCGAGGGGCGGCCGCTCACTCGCGCACCGGTCGTGGCGGTACCCGCAGCGGGCCCAGTACGGGCAGCCCGTTTCGGCCGGCTCCGGCGCCGTGGCCGTGGATGTGGCCTCCGCCGACGGCAGCGGAGCGGTCGCTGAGGCGATGAGTTCCCGGGTGTACGGATGGACGGCGTCCGCCACGAGGCGCGCGGCGGGCACGCTCTCGACCAGCCTTCCCCGGTACATGACCAGGACCCGGTCGCACAGCTGGGCCACCAGGGCGAGATCGTGACTGATGAACAGGACCGCCATGCCGGTGTCACGGCGCAGCGTGGACAGCAGCTCGATGACCTGCCGTTGCACCGTGGCGTCGAGTGCGGTGGTCGGCTCGTCCGCGATGAGGATTCTGGGACCGGTCATCAGCGCCGCCGCGATCAGAACCCGCTGCCGCTGGCCGCCGGAGAGCTCGTGTGGGCGGACCTTCAGTAAGCGGGAAGGGCTCGGCAGGGCCACCTGGCGCAGCGCGGACAGCGCCTTCTCCGTGGCCTCCGCACGGCTCAGGCCCAGATGTGCGCGAGCGGCCTCGGTCAGCTGCGTACCCACGGACAGAGCCGGGTTGAGGGCGGACGCCGGATTCTGGAAGACCGTCGCCATGCCGGTCGCGAGGAGCCTGTCGCGCTCCTTGGCGGTGAGGGCTTCCAGGTCGTGGCCGAGGAAGCGGTAGCCGGTCCTGCGCACCTG
This sequence comes from Streptomyces sp. NBC_00466, assembly GCF_041433995.1. Taxonomy (NCBI): domain Bacteria; kingdom Bacillati; phylum Actinomycetota; class Actinomycetes; order Kitasatosporales; family Streptomycetaceae; genus Streptomyces; species Streptomyces sp. NBC_00466. The sequence continues at coordinate 6,228,544 of NZ_CP107896.1, forward strand.
GACATGCGGCGGCAGGAGATCGGCCAGGGCGAGGGCCGTGAGCGACTTGCCGGAGCCGGATTCACCGACCATTCCGACGAGTTCGCCCGGGTGGACGGCGAGTGTGACTCCGTCGACGGGACAGGCCGTGCCGTGCCGGGTGGGGATACGAACGGTGAGATCCGTGACGGACAGGAGCGCGTCGTGTGCTGGCTCGCCCGCGCCGGCCGGGACGTGCGCGTTGTCGGAGCGTTCACCAGGTGCCGGGCCCGGCACCTGCCGCCCGGCGAGCCGGCCCGCGGCCGCCTCTCCGAGGAGCGCGAACGCCAGCCCCGCCCAGAGGATGGCCAGGCCCGGGGCGAGGGCGGGCACCGGATCGGTGTAGATACGGCCGAGTCCCTGGCTGAGCAGCACGCCCCAGTCGTACCCCGGTGGCTGTACACCCAGCCCGAGGAAGCTGAGTCCGGACAGCGCGACGAGCGCGGCACCCGCCGACACGGTGGCCTGCAGGACCAGGGGTTCGGCGATGTTCGGCAGGACGTGACGCACCAGCACTCGTCGGCGGCGCAGCCCCAGGAGCCGGGCGGCCTGCAGGAAGTCCTGGTCCGCGACGCCCGCGGCCAGGGTCTGCGCGATCCGTGCGAAGCTCGGGACCATGGCCACGGCGAGCGCGAGCGTCGCGCCGCGCGCTCCCGCTCCGAAGATGATGGCGAAGAAGACCGAGACCAGGATCGCCGGAAAGGCCAGCAGGAGCTGGATCACGAACGCCAGGGCGCGGCGCGCGCGGTCTCCCACGACGGCGGTGGCCGCGCCGAGGATCACACCGGGCACCCCGCCCAGGAGGGTCGCCGCCAGCGCCAGGAGCAGCGAGGGCCGCGCGCCTGCCAGGACCCGGGCCAGCAGGTCGCGTCCGAGGTGGTCGGTGCCGAACGGATGGGCGGCGGACGGCTCGCGCAGCACCTGTGCGGGGTGCGGGCGCGCTGCCTCCGTCCCGCAGAGAACCGGGCCGAGGAGCGCGACGACGACGAGCACGCCGAGCATGGCTACGGCGACCAGGGCTGTCGGTGTCGTGAAGCGGGCACACCTGGCGCGGAACCGGCTGTGTGTCCCGGGCCTGCGCGAGGACCGTGCCGTTGACGTCTCCATGGATCAGCTCTCCCCGAGCGTCGAGCGCGGATCGAGCAGGGCCAGGGCCAGGTCCACCAGGAGGTTGACGGTGAGCACGGCCGCGCTCAGGACGAGGACTGTCGCCTGCACCACCGGGTAGTCCTCCGCGACGACGGACTGGGCTATCGCCGACCCCAGTCCTGGCCAGGCGAACACCTTCTCCACCAGGGCGGTTCCGCCGACGAGCGCAGGCAGCATGTTTCCGGCGACGGCGAGGGAGGCGGTGAGCATGTTGGGCAGCGCGTGGCGGACGTACTGCGTGAGGGCGGGGAGCCGTTTCGCGCGCGCGGTGCGCATGTAGTCCTCCGCCAGGACCTTGAGCGCCTCCACACGCACGATCCGGGTGAGCATCGCGCAGGGTGCGAGCGCGAGCGCGGTGACCGGCAGTACGTACGCCGTGATGCCCGTACCGCCCGCGACGGGGAACAGCGGCAGGCCGATCGCCAGGGCGGCGGTCAGCCCCGCCGCCAGGACGAAGTCGGGTACGCCGATGAGCACCGAGGCCGTGGTGGTGAACGCGAGATCGGCGCGCGGTCGGCGGCCGTCCCTGATCCAGGCGGCGGCGAGCAGACCGATGGGCACCGCGACCGAGATGATCACGGCGAACGCGAGCCCCGCGAGCCGCAGCGTCGCGGGCAGGCGCGTGGCGACCAGCTCGGTCACGGGTTCGCCCGTCACCAGGGAGGTGCCCAGATCGCCGTGGAGCAGAGCGTCGATGAAGTGCCGGAACTGGACCGGAAGCGGCTGGTCGAGGCCGAGTTGGTGACGCCGGGCCGCCACCAGGGCGGGGGGTGCGTCCACGCCGAGGGCGGCCCGCACCGGGTCGCCGGGGATGAGCCGGATCATCGCGAACGTCCCGGTGGCCACGAGCACGAGCGATACGGCACACCGAGTCAGACGGCGTACGAGAAAGGTCGTCCAGCGACGGTGATGACGCCGTCCGCGGTCCGCGCGGGCCACCAGCGGTACCCCCTGGAGTACACGGCGCATCCGGTTCACCGTCCGGCGCCCCTGCCGGAGTCCGTCCGGAAACTGGCCGGCATGAGCTGGCCGCCGTCCCCCACGTCGAACCGCACGCCGCGTCCGTACAGGACCTTGCTGCCGTCCGCGACGGGCAGGGCATCGGCAGCGTGGAGCAGCGCCTGCGCCGCCCGGTTCCACAGCGCGCAGCCCGACGTATCGGGGCTGCGCAGCGCCTTCCGGGACAGGTCGGTGTAGCGGGAATTGCGGATGTGGGCGAAGTTGAGTCCGGCCGGCGGAGGCGGGCCTGAGAAGAAGGGGACCAGCTGTGCCGGAACCGGGGGGCCCGGCGCGCTCCCCATGACGACGTCGAAGTCGCCGTCCTCGTACATGGCCTTCACCAGGGCCGGAAGGCTCTCGCTGACGAGATCGGTCCGCACCCCGAGTTCCTGCCAGGTCACGGCCATGAGTTCGGCCACGGCCGGCAGAGTGGATCCGCTCGCCGGGCTGCTCACGATGCGCAGCCGCAGTTGGCGTCCGTCGCCTGCCCTCCGGAGACGTCCGTCCGCCGCCCGCCGCCAGCCCGCCTCGCGCAGCAGGGACAGGGCGGCCGGGCCGGAGAGGTGAGGCGCCGTCAGGTGCGTGTGGCAGACGGTGCCCCGCGCCGTGAGGTGCCCGGCCGGTCTGCCGTTGCCGCCGATCGCGACATCGGCCAGCCCCTCGCGGTCCAGGGCGCCCACCAGAGCTCTGCGCACGGCCGGGTCGCCGAGTGGGTGGCCCGGCGCCTCGTTGAAGAAGCTGAGCCCCACCACGGTGGGGACCACGGCCTCGTACAGTCCACGCTCGGTGAGCCGGGCCCGGTCGGATCCGCCGACAGCGGCGATGTCGAGGCCACCGGTCAGCAGGAGGTTGGTGGCAGTCGACTCCTCGGGGATCACTGTCAGCCTGATGCGCGCCGGTACCCCCGCGGTACCCGTGCGCGCGCCTCCCGGACCCCAGGCGTACCCACGGCGCCGTGTGAACACGTACGGACCTCCCGGCCTGGAGGCGCTGAGCACATAGGGGCCTGTGCCGTGCGTCGCCCGGACCAGGGAACGCGGATCGTCCAGTCCGGCGGGACAGATGACGGGGAGCAGGCCGACGGTGCGGACCAGGAAGCCGAACGGGGACGCCGTCGAGACCGTCACCACTCTGTGCGCGTCGTCGGCGGTAACGGTCAGCGGCACGTCGGGCAACGCCTGTTGGGCCGCGGTGAAATGGTTCTTCGGGTCGGCGGCGTACGTCAGCGAGCGCGCTACGTGGGACGCCTTGAGCTCCGTTCCGTCGGAGCAGGTCACCCCCTTGCGCAGGGTGAACGTGGCCGAGGTGGCGTCGGTCCGCCAGCGGACGGCGAGTCCTGACCGCACCCGCCCGGCCCCGGAGAGGTGGACGAGAGAGTCGTAGGCGTACGGGGCGGCCGTCGCACCGGACGTGGAGTAGGGGTGGAAGCTCGGGATGTCCGACGGCACGGCCACGCGTACGCCTCCTGGGGCGGCGTGGTCGTCGGCCGGCGTCGCGGCGCACCCGGACAGGACGCAGGCCGCGGCGGTTCCGGCAACGGCGGTGCGGTGAAGGAGAGTCAGACGTCTGCGGGGCACTCGCCCATGGTGCGCCGCTGCTCCCAGGTGCCGGCCGGCTCGAACTGGCCGGATCGCGCCCCCTGAGCAGGCGGTGGACGTGGCGCCTGGGGTGCCGCGCCCAGTGTGGACGGCCCGGACCGGGGTCTTTCTATTCCAGTCGCGGGTTCCTGGCATGGCGGAAATCGATCCCCGAGATCACCCTTCCGAGTAAACGTTCCGAAATTGGTGCGGCGAAGATCGACAGCGAATGGCCAAAAACAACCGACACGCCTGGTGAATTCCTGGGTAAAGATCGTCTACGGGGGCCTTGATTCAGGGCTTCGACGCCGCAGTTCTCCATACCGCGATGGCCCGGTACCTGGCCGGAACCACACCGGCCAAGTGGCTCCCCGTACCCGTTCGGGTGAACGTGCACGAAGCAGCGTGGTTCCGTCCGGGCGGCTCGACTACGCTTTCTTGTGTTGCCGAATTCAGCCCGAGGAACTCACCGGCCGACTGGAGTCGGAAGCCCCATTTCCGGATCGATTTCCTTTTCGGTCCTGCTACATTCGGATCTCCTTCTCTGTGGAGCCCGGCGGGGATTCGACTCCTGGTCGCCTTCACTGTTTGTCTCATCGGTCGAAATGCACCTCCAGACCGAACAACCATCACACAGCCCAGAACCCGAGAAATGGATGCCGAATCATGCCGCCTGTAGTCCCGCCGTTTCTCATCGGTCTCATCGTCGCCCCGCTGGCCAAGCGATTCGTCACTCCGCTGGTGAAGGGGGTTCTCAAGACCTCGGTCGGACTGGTCATGGAGGTGAAGCGTGCCGCTCACGAGGCGAACGAGGGGTTGCATGACCTCGCCGCCGAAGTGACCACCGAAGTCATGGCCGCACAGTTCGCCGCCGAGGGCGCCACCGTCAGGGCTCCGGCGCCGGCACCCGCCGAGGAGACGGCTCACGCGGTTGCCGCAGAGGTCCGGACGCCCCCGAAGGCACGCGCAGGCGGGTCCGAAAAGGCGCGCTGATTCTGCCGCAGGACCGCATTCTCCGCGTAACTCAAGCCAACGGCCCGGCGAAATTCGAAGCGTTCCGCCGGCCGTTGCCCGGGGTCTTGGTGAACGGCGCCCTCGTCAGGGCGCCGTCGAGAAAATTGGAACATTCCTGAAATGGCACTACTGGTGGGGGCGGCGGGCGTGGACCAGCCTGTCCGCGGGGACGTCAGAATGCGCTCCAGCGTACCCGGGCGACAGCGCTGGAACATTCCCGAAATGGTCGGTAAACCGCACTTCGCGGACGTGCTCGCTGCCGCATTGCAGGAAATCCGCGGAATTAATTCGGTGCGCGCCAGTTCCGTCACCGGAAGCGTCCTCGTTCTTCACGGACCGGCTGTGGGAAGCGCGGATATCGGTGCACTTCTGAGAAATGCTCTGGCTCTGATCGCCGGGAATGCCACCCGCCACCGCGAGGAAACCGGCCCTTCGGGAATCCCTGCCACGCCACCTGTGACCGAAGCCGAACCCACCAGGAGGGCGCTCCACCCCGCCCTCGCGGTCACCGGAGGTGTGGCAGGGGCAGCCGCCCTCGCGTTCGGGCCCGGCAAGCTGTTGCGCAAGCCGCTGGTGGCGCTCGGCGTGGTCGTGACCGCCACGATCGTCGTCGTACGCCGTGCCGTGTCCGGAGACATCGCGCCGACGGGCTCCCGCACCACGACAGGCACCGTGCCCGGCGCCACCGTGCCCGGCGCGGCGCCTGCGTCCCGGCCCTCGCTGCGCTCCCTGCTGGACATCGTCGGCCGGCACAGACCCCGCCTCGCTCTCGCCACCGGTCTGTCCGGCGTGTGCCAGCTCGCCGAGGTCGCGTGCGGACTGTTCCTGGGCTGGATCGCACTGGTGCTGATCAAGGGCTCCTGTCCGCCGCTGCTCGCACTCGGCCTGACCACCGCCTCGGCGCAGCTGTGGTTCCTGGCGGGAGCAGCGGCCGTGGCATGCGCCGCCGTCGCCGGACTGTCGTACGCCGCGACCGTCGCATGGCGCAAGCTCGGGCAGAACATCCAGCACGACTGGCGCAACAGCACGTACGCCCACGTGCAGCGCCTCGAACTGGGCAATCTGGAGGGCGAGCGCACCACGCGCGTCGCGGGCGTCCTGACCGACGACGTCACCCAGCTCGGCGCCTTCTTCGCGACCAGCGCGAACGACATCGTCCAACTCGCCACGAGCTTCCTGGTGCTGGTCCCCGCCTTCCTGGTCCTCGCCCCGCAGATCGCGTGGATCGCCTTCCTGCCCATGCCGATCGTGGCATGGCTGTCGTTCCGCTATCAGGACCGCGTGGGCGCCGACTACGCCGTCTCCAGCGAGCACCGGGCGGAGCTGCACAGCCAGTTGGTCAACAGCCTCCAGGCAGGGGCCACCGTCAAGAGCTTCTGCACCGAGGAGTACGAGGCCGAACGCGTGGACCGGCTCGGCGAGAAGTGCCTGCGGAGCAACGAGCGCACCGACCGCAGCACCGTCCGCCACGCGGAGACCATCCGCGCCTGCACCACCGCCTCCATGGTCGGCATGCTCCTCCTGGGCGGCCGGTCGGTCCTCGACGGCGCCCTGCCCTTCGAAGTCTTCAGCCCGCTGATCGGACTGCCCCAGCAGGTCCTGGTCCGGCTCACCAGGCTCGGCACCATCGTCGACCAGTACCAGCGGACCCTGACCGCCTACGACCGCGTACGCCACCTGCACGCCCTGCCCACCGAACCCGTGGGCGAGGAGCAGCCTCTCGACGCGACCGAGGTCCGGGGGGCCATCGCTCTGGAACGGGTCACCTTCGCCTACGCCGGCCGGCCACCCGTGCTCAAGGACTTCTCCCTGGACATCGCCCAGGGGCAGGTGACCGGCATCGTCGGCGCGACAGGATCGGGCAAGACCACCATCGCCAAACTCCTCATGCGGTTCCAGGACGCCGAGTCCGGCCGTGTCCTGCTCGACGGGCGCGACGTACGCGACCTCGCCCGCCGCGATCTGCGCGGCGCGGTCGGGTTCGTGGCACAGGACCCGTTCCTCTTCGACGGCACCATCGCCGACAACATCCGCTACGGCAGTTTCGACGCCTCCGACGAACAACTGGAGCGCGCGGCCCGTACGGCCGAGGCGCACCCGTTCATCGAAACGCTCCCCGACCGGTACGACACGATGATCGGTGAACGCGGCGCCGCACTCTCCGGCGGCCAGAAGCAGCGCATCGCGCTGGCCCGGGCCATCCTGAAGGACCCTCCCGTCGTCATCCTCGACGAGGCCACATCCGCTGTGGACAACGAGACCGAGGCAGCCATCCAACGCGCGCTGCGCAGTTTCGCCGAGGACCGCACCCTCGTCGTCATCGCGCACCGGATGTCCACCATCCGCAACGCCGACCGGATCTACGTCCTCGACAGGGGCGGCGTCGTGGCCGAGCGCGGCACCCACGCCGAACTGCTCGCCCGGGACGGGCTGTACGCATCGCTGTGGGACCTCCAGGCCGGCGAGAGGGCCGCGTAACTCTCACCACCCGACGCACCCGCTGCGCACTCGATTCACCCGATGCACTCCACGTCCTTCGTAAGTCCCACCCCCTCTTTCTCTGTAAGTCCCACCCTCTGACGACCCGTCGTCCGGCTTGGCCGCCTGCGGCCGGACGAGGTTGTCGCACGCCCTGGCAGCGCCGCCCCCGGCGCCCGGGCGCCACCTTTCATGCACCTTCGGAGGTACCCCATGTCTTCCCGCGACGGAGCCGGCGCGCTGTCCCTCACGGCGGCCCAGCGCGAAATCTGGCTCGCCGAACAGCGGACGGCCGGAGTACTCCCGGTCTACCGCATCGGCGAATACCTGGACATCCGCGGGCCCGTCGACCCCGATCGGTTCGAGGCCGCGCTGCGGCAGGTCGTCGCAGAGAACGAGGCCCTGCGCGTGGGGTTCTCCGACAGCGCCGACGGGCCGCAGCAGATCCTGCGGGAGACGGTCGAGTGGAGCATGCACCGGCTCGACCTCAGCGCACAGAAGGACCCGCTCGCCACCGCCCTGCAGTGGATGCACACCGAGCGTCTGCGTCCCCTCGACCTCTCCCGTGACCCGCTGTTCAGCTACGCGCTGATCAGACTCTCCGACAGCCGTCACATCTGGTGTCAGACCTACCACCACCTGGTCATCGACGGTGTCGGACTGACTCTCGTGGCAGAGCGGGTGTCCGAGATCTACACCGCGCAGGCCGGGGAACTGCCGCTGGGCGACACCCCGTTCCCGCCACTGCGGGACCTCGTGGAGCGGGACCTCGCCTACCGTTCCTCAGCGCGCTTCGCCACCGACCGGGCCCACTGGCAGGCACATCTCGACGGGCTGCCCGAGCCCGTCCGGCTCGGCCGTGCGATGGGGGACCCGACCGCCAGGCCGCGCAGGACACCGATCACCGCCGAGGCCGGCCACGGGTCGCTGCAGGCCGCGGCCGAGCGCACAGGTGCGCGCTGGTCCCGGGTCCTGATCGCGGCCACGGCGCTGTATCTGCACCGTGTCACCGGTGTGCGGGACCTCGTCATCGGCCTCCCCGTCACCGGCCGTGTCTCCGCCGATCCCGTCCTGACCTCCACACCCGGTCTCGTGGCCAACGTCGTGCCGCTGCGCCTGGCCGTAAGCCCCCTCCAGACCTGGTCGGCACTGGTCGATCAGGTCTGGAGCGAAGTCACGGCGGCGCTGCGGCACCAGCGCTACCGGGGCGAGGACGTGCTCCGCGACGCCGGTCTGCCGGGCGGCACCGGACCGGCCTGGTCCGCGGTCGTCAACATCCGTTCCTTCGCCCGCGGTCTGTCCTTCGCCGGGCACCCTGCCCTCGTGCACGACCTGGCCGAGGGCTCCGCCGCCGACCTGGCCCTGTGGGCCGTGGACCGGCACGACGGCCGGGGGCCGCAGGCCGAGCTGCACGCCGCGGCAGGCGCCGGGGAGGAGGACGAGCACGAGGACCACGCGCGCGCCCTGGCCACCCTCCTGGACAACCTCGCCGGGACCGACGCGAACCAGCGCCTGGACCGTGTTCCCCTGCTGCCCGCGCCGCACACCGGACACCACTCCCCGACGGCCGGTCAGGGCACCGCGGCAGCGCCCGCGCCTCCAGCGGCGCACCTCGCCGCCCTGTTCCAGCAGCAGGTACGCCGGACTCCGGACGCGGTCGCCGTCGTAGCACAGGACGCCACTCTCACGTACGCCGAACTGGACGCCCGCGCCAACCGCCTGGCCCACCTGCTGATCAGCGACGGCGCCGCCAGGGACCGGCTGGTGGCCCTCGCCCTGCCCCGCACGGCGGATCTGGTGGTCGCCGTCCTCGCGGCCCTGAAGTCGGGCGCGGGTTACGTCCCGCTCGATCCCGACCACCCGGCGGCCCGTCTCGCCCAGCTGCTCGACGACACCCGTCCCGCCGTCCTGGTCACGGACGGCGCCACGCGCGAGCGGCTGCCCGGCACCCTGTCCGCCGAACTCCTCGTACTGGACGCTCCCGAGACCGCCGACCGCTTCGCCGACGCGCCGTCGACCGCTCCCGCGCTGTCCTTCGACGCACGCCAGACCGCGTACGTCATCCACACGTCCGGTTCCACCGGCAGGCCCAAGGGCGTGGTGGCCACCCACGCCGGTCTGCTGAATCTGGTCCACCACCAACGCGCCGCGCTGTTCCCGCAGGTGGGATCCGGGCGGGAGGCCGATCAGCGGATGCGGGTGCCGCTGACGACATCCGTGTCGTTCGACGCTTCCTGGGACCAGCTCGGGTGTCTGTTCTCCGGCCATGAGCTGCATGTCATCGACCGTGCCGGCTGGGCCGACCCTGACGTCTTCCTGGCGTACCTGCGCCGTCACCGGCTGGACCTGGTCAACGCCACCCCCTCGTATCTGCGTGCCCTCGTGGACCACGGGCTGCTCGACGCGGAGCACTGGCGGCCTTCCGTGATCGTCGCGGGCGGCGAGGCCCTGCCGGAGCAGCTGTGGCAGGAGCTGCGGGGCGCCGACGGCGTGCGCTGCCTCAACTTCTACGGCCCCACCGAGTGCACCGTGGACGCGGTCACGGCCACCGTCACCGACGCACCGCGCCCGGTGATCGGCCACCCCGTTCCGGGCACCCGCGCCGTGGTGCTCGACAGTGCCCTGCAGCCGGTGCCCGACGGAGTACGCGGTGAGCTGTACCTCGCCGGCCCCGGCCTGGCCCGCGGCTACCTCGACCGGCCCGCGCTGACAGCCGTACGGTTCGTCGCCGACCCGTACGGGCCGCCCGGCGGCCGCATGTACCGCACAGGCGATGTGGTGCGGCGGACGGCGGACGGCGCCCTGATGTACCTCGGCCGCGCCGACGAGCAGGTCAAGGTGCGCGGCTTCCGCATCGAACCGGGCGAGATCGAGGCACAGTTGACCGCGCACCCGGCAGTGGCCGCGGCAGCCGTGGTCCCCCGTGCCGCCGACGGGGAGGCCGTGTCCCTGGTCGGGTACGTGATTCCGGCAGACGGCATGGCTCCGCAGCCCGAGGAGTTGCGGAGCCGGCTGCGGGAGCTGCTGCCCGAGCACATGGTTCCCGCCGTCCTCGTCACGCTCGACGCGCTGCCGCTGACCCCGGCCGGCAAGCTGGACCGGGCCGCTCTGCCCGCACCCGCCCCGACGACGGACGCCAGGACGGGCCGGGCGCCCCGCACGGTCCGCGAAGAGCTCCTGTGCGGGTTGTTCGCCGATGTGCTCGACGTACCCGAAGCGGGCGCGGACGACGACTTCTTCGCCCTCGGCGGGCACTCGCTGCTGGCGATGCGGCTGCTGGCCCGTGCCCGGTCCGCCTTCGACGTCGACCTGCGGCTGGCCGACCTGTTCGACGCCCCGACACCGGCCGGACTGGCCGCCGTCGTGGACACCCGGGCGGTGAGCGGTGACCGCCCCGGCCGGCTCGCCCTCGTTCCGTACGAGCGGCCCGCGACGGTGCCGCTCTCGTCGGCCCAGCGACGCCTGTGGTTCCTGCAGCGCATGGAGGGAACCGGCGCCACGTACAACATCCCGCTCGCCCTGCGGATGTCCGGGGCCCTGGACCGTACGGCGCTGGAGCAGGCGCTCGCCGACGTCGTCACCCGGCACGAGAGTCTGCGCACACGATTCCCCGACGACCGCGGAGTACCCTGCCAGCGCATCCTGCACCCCGCCGAGGCCGCACTCCGCCTGACCGGAGCCCCCACCACCGAGGAGGCGCTGCCGGAGCGGCTGCTCGCCGCCGCGCGCCGCACCTTCGACCTGTCCGCCGAACTCCCGCTCCGGGCAGAGCTGTTCGAGCTGGCGGCGGACGATCACGTACTGCTGCTGGTGCTCCACCACATCGTCGGTGACGGTTGGTCGGTCGGTGTGCTCGCCCAGGACGTCACCCGGGCGTATGCGGCCCGTTGCCGTGGGGAGGAGCCGGTGTGGGCGCCGCTGCCGGTGCAGTACGCCGACTACACCCTCTGGCAGGACCAACTCCTCGGCGACGCCGCCGACCCCGACAGCCTGGCAGCCCGCCAACTGTCCTTCTGGGCCGAGAACCTGGCCGGACTGCCGGAACAGATCGACCTGCCCTTCGACCGTCCGCGACCCGCCGCGACGACCTACCGGGGTGACCAGCTCCCGCTGCGGCTGGATGCCACCCTGCACCAGGGCCTGCGGGACCTGGCACGCCGAAACGGGGCGAGCCTGTTCATGGTGCTCCAGGCCGGTCTCGCCGCCCTGCTGGCCAAGCTCGGCGCCGGACACGACATCCCCATCGGCACCCCCGTCGCCGGCCGCACCGACGAGGCGGCCGACGACCTGGTCGGCTTCTTCGTCAACACCCTGGTACTGCGCGCCGACACCTCGGGCGACCCGGACTTCACCGAACTGCTGGGCCGGGTCCGGCACAACGCCCTGTCCGCCTACGCCCATCAGGACCTGCCGTTCGAGCACCTGGTGGAGGAGCTGAACCCCACCCGGACGCTCGCGCACCACCCCCTCTTCCAGACCATGCTCGCATTGCAGAACGCCCCGCTCGGCGAGTTCGAGCTGCCGGGCCTGCAGGTCACCGCCGGCCTGGTCGCCACCCGCACCGCCAAGTGCGACCTCACCTTCAACCTGGCCGAGCGCACGGACCCGGACGGCACCCCGGCCGGCCTGGCGGGCGTCGTGGAATACAGCACCGATGTGTTCGATCCTGAGTCTGTTTCGGTGATGGTTGATCGGTGGGTGGGTTTGCTGCGGTCTGTGGTGGCGGATCCGGGGTTGCGGTTGAGTCGGGTGGATGTGTTGTCGGGGGCGGAGCGGGCGATGTTGTTGCCGTCGCCTTTGGTGGGGGAGGTGTCTGCTGGGTCTGTTCCGGCTGTGTTTGAGGCGCGGGTGGGGGAGTGTCCGGATGCGGTGGCTGTGGTGTCGGGTGATGTGCGGCTGTCGTATGGGGAGTTGAACAGGCGGGCGAATCGGGTTGCTCATTGGTTGATCGGGCGTGGGGTGGGGCGGGGGGATCTTGTTGCTCTTGCGTTGCCGCGTTCTGTTGATCTTGTTGTTGCGGTTCTTGGTGTTCTGAAGTCGGGTGCTGCTTATGTGCCGGTGGATCCGGATTATCCGGCTGCGCGGCGGGAGTTCTTGGTGGGGGATGCCGGGCCGGTGTTGGTTCTGGATGATCTGGCTGCGCTTGACCTGGGGTCGGAGTGTTCGGAGTCGGAGTGTCCGGGTACGGATTCGGATCCGGGGGTGGTGTTGAGTCCTGGTGATGCGGCGTATGTGATTTATACGTCGGGGTCGACGGGGCGTCCGAAGGGTGTGGTTGTTCCGCATTCGAATGTGGTGCGGTTGTTCACGCAGACTGATCAGTGGTTCGGGTTTGGTCGGGATGATGTGTGGACGCTTTTCCATTCGTATGCTTTTGATTTCTCGGTGTGGGAGTTGTGGGGTCCGCTGTTGCATGGTGGGCGGTTGGTGGTGGTTCCTTTCGAGGTGTCGCGTTCGCCTGAGGCTTTTCTGCGGTTGTTGGTTGAGGAGCGTGTGACGGTTCTCAGTCAGACGCCGTCGGCGTTTCTTCAGTTGATGCAGGCTGACCGGGAGAGCCCTGGTGCTGATCTTGCGTTGCGTACTGTTGTGTTTGGTGGTGAGGCTCTGGAGCCGGCGCGTCTTGCGGACTGGTACGACCGTCATGCGGATGATGCTCCGGTTCTGGTGAATATGTATGGCATCACGGAGACGACCGTGCATGTCACCTATGCGGCGCTGACTCGTGACACGGCTCGGATGGGTATGGCGAGTGATATCGGAACGGCCATTCCGGATTTGCGTGTCTATGTTCTCGACGAGCGTCTGTGTCTTGTTCCGCCTGGTGTTGCGGGTGAGTTGTATGTGGCGGGGCCGGGTCTTGCTCGTGGTTATCTGAACCGCCCCGATCTGACTGCGTCGCGTTTTGTGGCGGATCCGGGTGGGCTGCCGGGGACGCGTATGTATCGCACGGGTGATGTGGTGCGTTGGGGCAGGCGCGGCACTCTGGAGTTTGTGGGCCGGGCGGATCAGCAGGTGAAGGTGCGTGGTTTCCGTATTGAGCTCGGTGAGATCGAGGCTGTGCTCGCCGCGCATCCTGAGGTGGCCCAAGTCGCTGTTCTGGCGCGGCAGGACCGTACCGACGACACCCGGCTCGTCGCCTACACCGTTCCTGCGCCAGGGTGCACCGCGAACTCGGCGGACCTGCGCGAGCACGTTCGCGAGCGGCTGCCGGAGTACATGGTTCCGGCCGCGTTCGTCGCACTGGACGTGCTGCCGCTGACCGTCAACGGCAAGCTGGACAGCCGGGCGCTGCCCGAGCCGCAGGTGGGCACTGTCGGCTCCGGCCGTGCTCCGCGTACCCCGCAGGAGCAGATCCTCTGCGAGCTGTTCGCCGAGATCCTGGGGGTGGCCGAGGCCGGCGTGGAGAGCAGCTTCTTCGATCTGGGCGGGCACTCGCTGCTCGCCACCCGGCTCGTCGCCCGCGTCCGCGCCACCCTCGGCGTCGAACTTGAGCTGAGGACCCTCTTCGAGACGCCGACCCCGGCCGGGCTCGCGGCGAGTCTCGCGGTCGCCGGGCAGGCCCGTCTCGCGCTCACCGCCCGGCAAGAGCGGCCCGAACTGGTCCCGCTGTCGTTCGCCCAGCGACGTCTGTGGTTCCTGCACCAGTTGGAGGGGGCCAGCGCCAACTACAACATCCCGCTGGCCTGGCGGCTGACCGGTCCGCTGGACCGTGCGGCGCTGGAGCTGGCGTTCGCGGACGTGGTCGCCCGGCACGAGAGCCTGCGCACGGTCTTCCCGCAGAACGACGGCACCCCGTACCAGAGGATTCTCGCCCCTGGCGAGGTCCGGCTGCCTCTGCTGGTGCGCCGTACCACGGAACACGAGTTGGACACGGTCCTCGCCGCGGCCCTGCGCTACGCCTTTGACCTTGCCGTCGATCTGCCGCTGCAGGCGCAGCTGTTCGAGCTCGGTCCCGACGAGCACGTGCTGCTGCTCGTGATCCATCACATCGCGGGCGACGGCTGGTCGCTGGGTCCGCTCGCCAGTAATCTCGCGGACGCCTACGTGGCCCGTTGCCGTGGGGAGGAGCCGGTGTGGGCGCCGCTGCCGGTGCAGTACGCCGACTACACCTTCTGGCAGCACCAGCTCCTCGGCGACGCCACCGACCCCGGCAGCCTTTTCGCGCGGCAGGCCGCGTACTGGACGGAGGCCCTGGCCGGACTGCCGGAACAGATTCAGCTGCCCACCGACCGCCCCCGCCCGGCTGTCGCCTCGCACCACGGTGGCTTCGTCCGTGTCCGGCTCGACGCCGCACTCCACCACGATCTGCGTGAGCTGGCCCGGGACCACGGCACCAGCCTGTTCATGGTGCTGCACGCCGGGCTGGCGGGTCTGCTGAACAAGCTGGGCGCGGGCGACGACATCCCCGTGGGCAGCCTCATCGCCGGCCGCACCGACCAGGCCCTCGATGACCTGATCGGATATTTCGTCAACACCCTCGTCCTGCGCACCGATACCTCCGGCGACCCGGACTTCACCGAACTCCTGGGCCGGGTACGGAACTCGGCGCTGGCCGCCTACGCCCACCAGGACCTGCCGTTCGAGCACCTCGTCGAGGCCCTCAACCCGACCCGCTCTCTCTCCCACCACCCGCTGTTCCAGGTCATGCTCGTGCTGCAGAACGCGCCCCGGGCCGACTTCGCCCCGCCCGGCCTGACAGCGAGTGGCGTCCGGCTGACAACGACCACTTCCAAGCTCGACCTGATCTTCTCCATGTCCGAGCGGCACACGGGGGACGGGGCGCCGGAGGGCATCGACGGATTCGTCGAGTACGCCAGTGATCTGTTCGATCCTGAGTCTGTTTCGGTGATGGTTGATCGGTGGGTGGGTTTGCTGCGGTCTGTGGTGGCGGATCCGGGGTTGCGGTTGAGTCGGGTGGATGTGTTGTCGGGGGCGGAGCGGGCGATGTTGTTGCCGTCGCCTTTGGTGGGGGAGGTGTCTGCTGGGTCTGTTCCGGCTGTGTTTGAGGCGCGGGTGGGGGAGTGTCCGGATGCGGTGGCTGTGGTGTCGGGTGATGTGCGGCTGTCGTATGGGGAGTTGAACAGGCGGGCGAATCGGGTTGCTCATTGGTTGATCGGGCGTGGGGTGGGGCGGGGGGATCTTGTTGCTCTTGCGTTGCCGCGTTCTGTTGATCTTGTTGTTGCGGTTCTTGGTGTTCTGAAGTCGGGTGCTGCTTATGTGCCGGTGGATCCGGATTATCCGGCTGCGCGGCGGGAGTTCTTGGTGGGGGATGCCGGGCCGGTGTTGGTTCTGGATGATCTGGCTGCGCTTGACCTGGGGTCGGAGTGTTCGGAGTCGGAGTGTCCGGGTACGGATTCGGATCCGGGGGTGGTGTTGAGTCCTGGTGATGCGGCGTATGTGATTTATACGTCGGGGTCGACGGGGCGTCCGAAGGGTGTGGTTGTTCCGCATTCGAATGTGGTGCGGTTGTTCACGCAGACTGATCAGTGGTTCGGGTTTGGTCGGGATGATGTGTGGACGCTTTTCCATTCGTATGCTTTTGATTTCTCGGTGTGGGAGTTGTGGGGTCCGCTGTTGCATGGTGGGCGGTTGGTGGTGGTTCCTTTCGAGGTGTCGCGTTCGCCTGAGGCTTTTCTGCGGTTGTTGGTTGAGGAGCGTGTGACGGTTCTCAGTCAGACGCCGTCGGCGTTTCTTCAGTTGATGCAGGCTGACCGGGAGAGCCCTGGTGCTGATCTTGCGTTGCGTACTGTTGTGTTTGGTGGTGAGGCTCTGGAGCCGGCGCGTCTTGCGGACTGGTACGACCGTCATGCGGATGATGCTCCGGTTCTGGTGAATATGTATGGCATCACGGAGACGACCGTGCATGTCACCTATGCGGCGCTGACTCGTGACACGGCTCGGATGGGTATGGCGAGTGATATCGGAACGGCCATTCCGGATTTGCGTGTCTATGTTCTCGACGAGCGTCTGTGTCTTGTTCCGCCTGGTGTTGCGGGTGAGTTGTATGTGGCGGGGCCGGGTCTTGCTCGTGGTTATCTGAACCGCCCCGATCTGACTGCGTCGCGTTTTGTGGCGGATCCGGGTGGGCTGCCGGGGACGCGTATGTATCGCACGGGTGATGTGGTGCGTTGGGGCAGGCGCGGCACTCTGGAGTTTGTGGGCCGGGCGGATCAGCAGGTGAAGGTGCGTGGTTTCCGTATTGAGCTCGGTGAGATCGAGGCTGTGCTCGCCGCGCATCCTGAGGTGGCCCAAGTCGCTGTTCTGGCGCGGCAGGACCGTACCGACGACACCCGGCTCGTCGCCTACACCGTGCCCACTGAGGGCGCCATCGCGGAGCCGGACGCGCTACGGGCGCATCTGCGGCTGCAGTTGCCCGACTACATGGTTCCGGCGTCGTTCGTGGCGCTCGACGCGCTGCCGCTGACCGTCAACGGCAAGCTGGACCGTGCCGCCCTGCCCGCGCCCGAGGCCACGCAGGCCGCCGAAGTGCGTGCGCCGCGCAACCCGCGGGAGCAGGTCCTGTGCGAGCTGTTCGCCGAGGTGCTGGGCATCGAACGGGTGGGTGTCGAAGCCGACTTCTTCGACCTCGGCGGGCACTCGCTGCTCGCCACCCGGCTCGTCGCCCGCGTCCGCGCCACCCTCGGCGTCGAACTTGAGCTGAGGACCCTGTTCGAGAACCCGACCGTCGCCGGGGTGGCGGCCGGCGTGGCTGAGGCCGGTGCGGCCCGGCCGGCGCTCGTCCCCGCCGAACGGCCGGGACGGATGCCGCTGTCGTCGGCGCAGCGCCGCCTGTGGTTCCTGCACCAACTGGACGGCGGCAGCGCCGCGTACCACATCCCGATGGCCTGGCGGCTGACCGGCCCGCTGGACCGTGCGGCCCTGGAGCAGGCGCTCGCGGACGTGGTGGCCCGGCACGAGACCTTGCGCACGGTCTTCCCGCTGGTCGACGGCGCTCCGTACCAGCACGTCCTGGGTGCCGAGCAGGCCCGGCCCGCCCTGGTCTGCACCGGTTCCAGCGAGCAGGAGGTCGCCGGCAGGATCGGCCGGGCGCTGGCGCAGCCGTTCGACCTTGCCCAGGACGTTCCGTTGCGCGCCGAGTTGTTCACCACGGCGCCCGAGGCACACGTCCTGCTCGTCGTGGTGCATCACATCGCAGGGGACGGCTGGTCGCTGGGTCCGCTCGCCGGCAATCTCGCGGACGCCTATGTGGCGCGCTGTCGTGGGGAGGAGCCGGTGTGGGCGCCGCTGCCGGTGCAGTACGCCGACTACACCTTCTGGCAGCACCAGCTCCTCGGCGACGCCACCGACCCCGGCAGCCTTTTCGCGCGGCAGGCCGCGTACTGGACGGAGGCCCTGGCCGGACTGCCGGAACAGATTCAGCTGCCCACCGACCGCCCCCGCCCGGCAGCCCCCTCGTTCCGTGGCCGACAGTTGCCCGTGCAGCTGGATGCGGACCTGCACGCCCGTCTCCTCGGCCTCGCACGGGAGCGCGGCGCGAGCCTGTTCATGGTGCTGCAGGCGGGTCTGGCCGCCCTGCTGACCAAGCTCGGTGCCGGGGACGACATCCCCGTAGGCAGCCTCATCGCCGGACGTACCGATCAGGCCCTGGACGACCTGGTCGGCTTCTTCGTCAACACCCTCGTCCTGCGTACCGACACCTCCGGCGACCCGAGTTTCGCCGAACTCATCGGCCGTGTCCGCGACACCGCCCTGTCCGCCTACGCCCATCAGGACCTGCCGTTCGAGCACCTGGTCGAGACGCTGAACCCGACCCGCTCGACGTCCCGGCAGCCGCTGTTCCAGGTCCTCTTCGCCCTGCAGAACGTGCCGCGCGGCGGTTTCGAACTCCCGGGCGTGCAGGCCGAGATCCTTCCGGTGCACACCCCCGCTGCCATGTTCGACCTGTCCTTCCACCTCCTGGAGCGCGGCGCGGGGCAGGCCGGGGGAATCCACGGGTACGTCGAGTACGCCACCGACCTGTTCGACGACGTGACGGTCGAAAAGGTCCTCGCCCGCTGGGTGGGACTGCTCAAGGACGTAGTGGCCGACCCGGACCGGCCGCTGAGCCGTGTCGACGTACTCCTCGACGGCGAGCGCGAACGGGTGCTCGCACTGGACGAAGCGGCGGCCGAAGGGGCGGACGAAGCGACGGGCGAAGCGGCCATCGAAGGGAAGGTTGAAGGGGCCACGCGTCCGTTCGTGAGCCTGCCGGACCTGTTCGAAGCCCGGGTGCGAGCCACGCCGGAGATGCCCGCGGTGGTCTTCGAGGACACCGTGCTGACCGGTGGCGAACTCAATGCCCGCGCCAACCGGCTCGCCCATGCGCTGATCGCCCGGGGTGTCGGCCCCGAGGACATCGTGGCGCTCGCCCTGCCGCGCTCGGCCGAGGCCGTCGTGGCGACCCTCGCCGTTCTGAAGGCGGGGGCCGCCTATCTGCCCGTCGACCCCGAGTACCCTGCGGCGCGCCGTGCGTTCATGCTGGACGACGCCCGGCCCGCCCTGGTGCTCGACGACCCGGCCGCCGTCGACCCCGGGCCCGGGTACCCGGACACCGACCCCGTGGTGGACCACGCCCCGCAGCACCCGGCGTACGTCGTCTACACCTCCGGCTCGACCGGCCGACCCAAGGCGATCGTCATGCCCGCCGGGGCGCTGGCCAATCTGCTGCACTGGCACCACACCGCCGTCGGCGGCGCCCCGGGCGCCCGGGTCGCCCAGTTCACCGCGGCCGGCTTCGACGTCGCCGTACAGGAGACGCTGTCCGCGCTGCTGTTCGGCAAGACGCTGGTCGTGCCCACCGACGAACAGCGGCGCAGCGCCGAGCTGTTCACCGCGTGGCTCGAACGGCACCGGGTCGAGGAGCTGTACGCGCCCACCCTGATGCTGGAGGCCGTCGCGGAAGCGGCCGATGAGCACGGCCGTGTACTGCCCGACCTGCGGACGATCGCCCAGGCGGGCGAGGCGCTGCGGCTCGGCGGCGCGCTCCGCCGCTTCCTGGCCAGTAGCCCCGGGCGGCGGCTGCACAACCACTACGGCCCGGCGGAGACCCACGTCGCCACGGCGTACACGGTGCCCGCCGACCTCGACGTCTGCCCTCTGCCGGTGCCGATCGGCCGGCCCGTCGACCACACGCGGGCCTACGTCCTGGACGCCGCCCTGCGGCCCGTGCCGCCCGGGGTGCCGGGAGAGCTGTACCTGGCCGGGCGCTGCCTGGGCCGCGGCTATCTGAACCGGCCGGGCCTGACCGCCGAGCGCTTCGTCGCCGGCCCCTACGGCCCGCCCGGCACCCGTATGTACCGCACCGGTGACCTCGCCAGATGGCGTGCGGACGGCGAGCTGGAGTTCCTCGGACGCGCCGACCACCAGGTGAAGGTGCGCGGCTTCCGCATCGAGCCGGGCGAGGTCGAGGCCGCGCTCGCCGACCACCCGGCCGTGGCACAGGCCTCGGTCCTGGTACGGGACGGTCGCCTCACCGCCTACGTCGTCCCGGCCGCCGGAGCGGACCCCGTTCCGGCGGTGCTCCTCGCCCACCTGCGCGACCGCCTGCCGGACTTCATGGTCCCGTCAGCCGTCGTCGCCCTGGGCGCGCTGCCCCTGACGCCCAACGGCAAGCTGGACCGCGCGGCGCTTCCGGCGCCCGCGCCGGACACCGGAGCCGGACGTGCACCGCGCGACATGCGGGAACACCTCCTGTGCGAGCTGTTCGCCGAGGTACTCGGTGTCGAACAGGCCGGTGTCGACTCCGACTTCTTCGAGCTGGGCGGGCACTCCCTGCTCGCCACCCGCCTGATCTCCCGCATCCGCGCCACCCTCGGAGCAGAGCTCGAACTGCGCGCCCTGTTCGAGGCGCCCACGCCCGGCGGTCTGGCCGGCCGGCTCGCCGCGGCGGGGCAGGCCAGGCCGGCCCTGGAGCGGCGGGAGCGGCCGGACGTGCTGCCGCTGTCGTTCGCCCAGCGCCGCCTGTGGTTCCTGCACCAGATGGAGCGGCAGACGGAGGGCTCCGGCGCGACGTACCACATGCCGCTGGCGCTGCGGCTGCGCGGCAGCATCGACAGGGCTGCTCTGCAGGCCGCGCTCACGGACGTCGTGGCCCGGCACGAGGCCCTGCGCACGGTGTTCCCGCAGACCGACGGTGTGCCGTACCAGCGGGTCCTGCCGGTGTCCGGAGCCCGGGTGCCGCTGGCCGTGTCCGAAGCGAGCGAGGACGGTCTGCCCGGCCTGCTCACCGCTTCGGCCCGGTGCGCATTCGACCTCACCACCGAACTCCCCTTGCGGGCACATCTGTTCACTCTCGCCGAGGACGAGAACGTTCTGCTGCTCCTGCTGCACCACATCGTGGGTGACGGCTGGTCCCTGCGCCCGCTCGCGCGGGATCTGGCGACCGCGTACGCGGCCCGCCGCCGGAGCGACGAGCCCGTGTGGGCGGCGCTGCCGGTGCAGTACGCCGACTACACCCTCTGGCAGCGCGAGCTGCTGGGCGAGGAGTCCGACAGCGCCAGCGCGTTCGCCGGCCAGACGAGTTACTGGCGTGAGGCGCTGGCCGGACTGCCCGAGCAGCTGAGCCTCCCCGCCGACCGGCCGCGGACGGCCGACGCCACCCACCGCGGCGGTCTGCTGACCGCCACTGTCGGCGCCGGGCTGCACTCCACGCTGAGCGACCTGGCACGCAGCAACGGGGCGAGCCTGTTCATGGTGCTGCAGGCGGGTCTTGCCGCGCTGTTCACGCGGCTCGGTGCGGGTACGGATATCGCGGTCGGCAGCCCTGTGGCCGGCCGTACGGACCAGGCTCTGGACGACCTGGTCGGCTTCTTCGTCAACACCCTGGTGCTGCGTACGGACACGTCGGGTGATCCGGGGTTCGCCGAGCTCCTCGGCCGTGTGCGGGAGACCGCGCTGTCCGCCTATGCCCACCAGGACGTGCCGTTCGAGCACCTGGTCGAGGTGCTCAACCCGGCCCGGTCCCTCTCCCACCACCCCTTGTTCCAGGTCATGCTGGCCCTGCAGAACGCCCCCGACGGCGACTTCTCGCTCGATGGCCTGCACACATCACCGGTCTCGGTGGGAACCGGCACCGCGCGCCTCGATCTGGCCATCGGCGTCACCGAGCGCCGTCGGCCGGACGGTACGCCGGACGGTCTGACCGTGGCCGTGGAGTACAGCGCCAGCCTGTTCGACGAGGACTCCGTACGTACCCTGCTCGACCGCTGGGTGCGGCTGCTGACCGCCGCCGTCGCCGAGCCGCGACGGCCGATCGGCACCCTCGACGTACTCGACGCGGCGGAGCGCCGTGCCCTGCTGCACATGTCCGACGCCACCACGCGGCAGGTGCCCGACGCCGTCCTCCCCGAACTGTTCGCGCGGCAGGCGGCCCGGCGGCCGGACGCACCGGCCGTCGTCCACGGCGGCACCACCGTCTCCTACGCCGAACTCAACGCGTCCGCCAACCGGTTCGCGCACGCGCTGATCTCGCAGGGCATCGAACCCGAGGACGTGGTGGCTCTCCGGCTGCCCCGCTCCGCGGAACTCGTCGTCGCTGTCCTCGGTGTGCTGAAGGCCGGGGCCGCGTACCTGCCTATCGACCCGGTCCACCCGGAGGCGCGGGTCGCCCACATGCTCGACGACGCGCGACCCGCCCTCGTCGTCGGCGACCCGGCTACCGTCACCGCCACCGGTCACCACCCGGAGACGGACCCGCCGGTGCGGGCGCAGCCGTTCCACCCCGCCTACGTGATCTACACCTCGGGCTCCACCGGCCGCCCCAAGGGCGTCGTCGTCACCCACGCCGGTGTGCCCAGCCTGGTGGCCGCCCAGACCGAACGTCTCGGCATCGACGACAGCAGCCGCGTCCTGCAGTTCACCTCGACCGGTTTCGACGCCTCCTTCTGGGACCTGTGCAGCGCACTGCTCACCGGGGCCTGCCTGGTCCTGGCCCCGGCCGACGCGCCGGTGCCGGCTCTGACGGACCCCGGAGCGGGTGTCACCCACGTGACCGTGCCGCCGTCCGTGCTGGCGTCGCTCGACGCCGGCGAGCTGACCGCCACGACCCTGGTGGTGGCGGGTGAGGCGTGCAGTCCGGAGCTGGTGGCCCGGTGGGCTCCAGGACGGCGGATGATCAACGCGTACGGTCCGACCGAGACGACGGTGTGCGCGACGATGAGCGCACCGCTCGCCCCCGCGGGGCACATCCCGCCCATCGGCGGCCCGATCGCGGGGACCCGCGTCCATGTGCTCGACGCCGGACTCCAGCCGGTGCCCCCGGGTGTCCCGGGAGAGCTGTACGTGGCGGGGGCGGGGCTGGCCCGCGGATACCTCCACCAGCCGGGTCTGACGGCCGAGCGCTTCGTCGCCGCCCCCTACGGCCCGCCCGGCACCCGCATGTACCGCACCGGTGACCTGGTGCGCTGGACGGCCGGCGGCGAGCTGGAGTTCGCCGGGCGCGCCGACGACCAGGTCAAGATCCGCGGCTTCCGCGTCGAACCCGCCGAGATCGAGACCCAGTTGGCCCACCACCCCGCGGTGGCGCACGCCGTGGTGGCGGTACGGAGCGACCGGCTCGTCGGCTACGTCGTCGCCCGGCCGGGCTCCGACCCGCACCCCGCCACCCTGCGGGCGTACCTGCGGGACCGGCTGCCCGACCACATGGTGCCCGGCGCGTTCGTCACCCTGGACGGGCTGCCGCTCACACCCAACGGCAAACTCGACCGGGCGGCCCTGCCCACCCCGGAGTTCGAGTCCGATGCCCCGGGCCGCGCACCGCGCACCCCGCGGGAGCAGTTGCTGGCCGAGCTGTTCGCCGAGGTCCTCGGCACCGGCCGGGTCGGCCTCGACGACGGCTTCTTCGACCTGGGCGGTCACTCGCTGCTCGCCACCAGGCTGGTGTCCCGGATCCGGGCGGTGCTGGGTGCCGAGGTCGCGCTGCGTACCTTGTTCGAGACGCCGACCGTGGCCGGTCTCGCCACCGCCCTCGACGGCGCAGGACGGGCCAGGCCCGCCCTGACGGCCGCCGAGCGCCCCGAGCGGGTACCGCTGTCGTTCGCCCAGCGCCGACTGTGGTTCCTGCACCAGATGGAGGGAGCGGAAGCCACCTACAACATCCCGTTCGCCCTGCGGCTGTCCGGACGGCTGGACGAGCGGGCACTGGACACCGCCCTCGCGGACGTGGTGGCCCGGCACGAGACCCTGCGCACGGTGTTCCCCGAAGCGGACGGCAGCCCGCATCAGCACGTCCTCGACCCCGACGACGCCCGCCCGCGGCTGCGCGTCACGCAGACCGACGAACACCGTCTTCCTCAGCTGCTGGCAGAAGAGGCCCGGTGCGTCTTCGACCTGACCGCCCAACCGCCGCTGAAGGCGGCGCTGTTCGCGCTCGCCGATGACGAACACGTACTGCTGCTCGTCCTGCACCACATCGCGGGGGACGGCTGGTCCACCGGTCCGCTCTCCCGTGACCTCGCCGAGGCGTACGCCGCCCGGTGCGCGGGCCGCAAGCCGGAGTGGCAGCCGCTGTCGGCCCAGTACGCGGACTACACCCTCTGGCAGCGTGGGCTGCTCGGCGACACCACCGACCCCGACAGCGCCTTCGGCCGCCAACTCGGTTACTGGTCCGAGCAGTTGGCCGACACTCCGGAGAAACTCACGCTCCCCGTCGACCAGCCGCGTCCGGCGGTGGCGAGCTACCGGGGCGCGCACCTCCTCGTCGAGCTCGACGCGGAGCTGCACACGGGCCTGCGGGACCTCGCACGCCGCTCCGGGGCCAGCCTGTTCATGGTGCTCCAGGCCGGACTCGCCGCCCTGCTCACGCGGCTCGGCGCGGGTTCCGACATCCCGGTCGGCACCCCCGTGGCGGGCCGCACCGACGAGGCCCTGGACGACCTGGTCGGCTTCTTCGTCAACACCCTTGTGCTGCGCACCGACACCTCCGGCGACCCGTCGTTCGGGGAACTGGTGCACCGGGTCAGGGAGACCGCGCTCAGCGCCTACGCCCACCAGGATCTGCCGTTCGAAACCCTGGTCGAGGAGCTGAACCCGGCCCGCTCGCTCTCCCACCACCCGCTCTTCCAGATCATGTTCGCCCTGCAGAACGCGCCCATGGGCACGTTCGACCTGCCCGGCCTGCGGGTGAACCCGCTGGCCGTGCCGACCGGTACCGCCAAGTTCGACCTCGGCTTCAACCTGTACGAGCGGCTCACCGACGACGGCGCCACCGCGGGCATCGCCGGCGCGGTCGAGTACGCCACCGACCTGTACGGCCCGGACACGGTCGCCGGCCTGGTCGACCGCTGGACGCGGCTGCTGCGGGCCGTCGTCGCCGAACCGGAGCTGCCCATCGGGGACATCGACGTCCTCACGGACGACGAGCGGCGGCTGCTGGGGGACGCCAACGACACGGCCGTGCCGGTGGATCCCGTTCCCCTTCCGGTGGCCTTCGCCCGGCAGGCGCGGAAGACACCCGGCGCGATCGCCCTGGTCGCGGGCGAGCGCGAGCTGACGTACGCCGAACTGGACGCGCGTGCCAACCGGTTCGCGCACGCGCTGATCGGACGGGGCATCACGGGGGAGGACATCGTCGCCCTGCGGCTGCGGCGCTCCGTCGAGCTGGTCGTCGGCATCCTCGGGGTGATGAAGGCCGGGGCCGCGTATCTGCCCGTCGACCCGGACTACCCCGAGGCGCGGGTCACCCACATGCTCGACGACGCGCGCCCCGCCCTCGTCGTCGACGACCCGGCGACCGTCTCCGCCACCGACGGCCACCCGGACACCGACCCCGCGGCAGCGCTCGACGTACGGCACTCCGCCTACGTCATCTACACCTCCGGCTCGACCGGCCTCCCCAAGGGCGTCGTCGTCAGCCACGCGGGCATCGCACACCTGGTGGCCGCGCAGGCCGAGCGGTTCGCCATCGACGCGGACAGCAGGGTGCTGCAGTTCGCCTCGCCCAGCTTCGACGCCTCGGTGTCCGAGCTGTACACGGCGCTGCTGACCGGCGCCGCACTGGTGCTGCCGCCGCCCGGCAACCCGCTGCCCGCCCTGACGGACACCACCCTGGGCGTCACCCATGTGACGGTCCCGCCGTCGGTGCTCGCCACCGTCGACGACGCGGCGCTGCCGGTGTCCACGCTGGTGGTGGCGGGCGAGGCGTGCAGCCCGGAGCTGGTGGCCCGGTGGGCTCCAGGACGGCGGATGATCAACGCGTACGGTCCGACCGAGACGACGGTGTGCGCCACCATGAGCGCCCCGCTCACACCGGCCGGCCGGGTTCCTTCCATCGGGCGGCCGATCGCGGGCACCCAGGTGTATGTCCTGGACGCCCGGCTCAAGCCCGTGCCTCCGGGGGTTGCGGGTGAGCTGTACGTGGCGGGGGCGGGGCTGGCCCGCGGATACCTCCACCAGCCGGGTCTGACGGCCGGGCGCTTCGTCGCCTCCCCCTACGGCCCGCCCGGCACCCGTATGTACCGCACCGGTGACCTGGTGCGCTGGACGGCCGGCGGCGAGCTGGAGTTCGCCGGGCGCGCCGACGACCAGGTCAAGATCCGCGGCTTCCGCGTCGAACCCGCCGAGATCGAGACCCAGCTGGCCGGCCACGCCGAGGTCGGCCGGGCCGTAGTCGTCGCCCGCGACGACCAGCACGGCGACAGGCGGCTCGTCGCCTACGTGGTACCGGCCGCGGAGACCCGCGACCACCGACGGGAACTGGACCTGGTCGACACCTGGCGGCAGACCTACGACGCGTTGCCCGTCGACGCCGCGCGCACGGCTCCCGGGGAGAACTTCACCGGCTGGAACAGCAGTTACGACGGCCGGCCCATCGCGGAGGAGGAGATGCGGGAGTGGCGGGACACCACCGTCGACCGCATCCGGGCGCTGCGGCCCCGCCGCGTCCTGGAAGTCGGCGCGGGCACCGGCCTGCTGCTCGCGCGGATCGCCCCGCACTGCGAGACGTACTGGGCGACGGACTTCTCCGCCAGGGCCATCGGCACGCTCGAACAGCATGTGAGCCAGACCCCCGGGCTCGGCGGGCGGGTGGTGCTGCGCACCCAGCCCGCACACGACCTGACCGGGCTGCCGGCGGGTACCTTCGACACGATCGTCGTGAACTCCGTCGTCCAGTACTTCCCGAGCGCCGACTATCTGCTCGACGTCATCCGGAAGCTGACCGGTCTGCTCGCCCCGGGCGGTGCGCTGTTCGTCGGCGACGTGCGCAACCTGCGGCTGCTCCGGCCGTTCGCCACGGCCGTCCAGTTGCACCGGGCGGCCCCCGGCACCCCGGCGGCGGACATCCGACGGGCCGTGGAACAAGCGGTGCGCCGCGAGGAGGAACTCCTCGTCGACCCCGACTTCTTCACCGCCGTGCGCGACCACGTCGACGACATCGGCGCGGTCACCGTCGAGGTCAGGCGGGGACGGCACCACAACGAACTGACCCGCCACCGCTACGACGTCACCCTGCGGAAGCGGCCGGCTGAGCCCTTCGAGCCGGACAGCGTCACCGAGTGCGCCTGGGAGGCGGGCCTGTCCGCCCAGGACCGGGTGCGCGAACTGCTGGCGGCGACGCCCGCGGTCCTCAGGATCACGGGCGTCCCCAACGCCCGGGTGGCCCGCGAGGCCGCAGCCGACCGCGCCCTGCACGACGGCGCCGCCGCCACGGCGGAGCTGCTCGACCGGTTGCACTCACCCGCACCGGATGCGGCCCCCGGGCCCGAGGACTGGTATGCCGTCGGCGATGCGTACGGACGTCACGTCCACCTCAACTGGTCGCCCGATGCGCCGGATCTGCTCAATGTCGTCCTCGCCGACCCGGAGCAGGTGGACGCGGACGCGCCGCTGGAGCCGTACCGGCCCGTACCTCCGCAGCGGCGGAACCTCGGCTCGCTGACGAATACCCCCGGTGGCGCCCGCGCCACCGGATCCCTGGTCAGCGCCCTGCGTGCACACGCCCGTGAGCGGCTGCCCGAGCACTTGGTGCCGTCGGTGTTCGTCGTGCTCGACGCGCTGCCGCTCACCGCGGGCGGCAAGCTCGACCGTGCCGCGCTCCCGGACCCGGACGCGGGCCAGGTCACAGGCAGCAGCGGGCGGGCGCCGCGCACTCCGCAGGAGGAGCTGCTGGCCGACCTGTTCGCCGAGGTACTGGCCACCGGCCGGGTCGGTGTCGACGACAACTTCTTCGACCTCGGCGGGCACTCCCTGCTCGCCACCCGCCTGGTCTCCCGCATCCGGGCCACCCTCGGCGTCGAACTGGACGTCAGAGCCCTGTTCGAGGCCCCCACGGTGGCCGGTCTCGCGACCCGGCTCGACGAGGCGGGTGCCGCACGGCCGCCGGTCACGGTCCGCGCGGAGCGGCCCGAGCGGGTACCGCTGTCGTTCGCCCAGCGCCGGCTGTGGTTCCTGCACCGCATGGACGGGCCGAGCGCCACGTACAACATGCCGCTCGCCCTGCGCCTGACCGGACCTCTCGACCGGGACGCGCTGCGGACGGCCATCGGGGACGTCGTCGCCCGGCACGAGAGCCTGCGCACGGTGTTCCCGGATACCGGCGGCCTTCCGTACCAGCACGTCCTGGACCCGGCCTCGGCCCGGCCCGTCCTCGCGGTCACCGAGTCCGACGAGACCCTGCTGCCCGGGCTGCTGGCGCGGTCGGCGGGGCACGGCTTCGACCTGGCGGCCGAACCCCCGGTGCGCGCCGAGCTGTTCGAGCTCGCGCCCGAGGAGCATGTGCTGCTTGTCGTGGTCCACCACATCGCCGGTGACGGCTGGTCCATGGGCCCGCTGTCACGGGACCTGGCTGTCGCGTACGCGGCGCGCCACGAGGGGGAGGAGCCGTGCTTCACCCCGCTGCCGGTGCAGTACGCCGACTACACCCTCTGGCAGCAGGAACTGCTCGGTGATGCGTCCGACGACGCCAGCCGTCTGGCCGCCCAACTCACCTACTGGGAAGAGGCGCTGGCCGGACTGCCCGAACAGATCCCGCTGCCAGCCGACCGGCCCCGGCCGGCCGCCGCATCGCAGCGCGGCGCCCAGCTGCCGCTGCGGATCGACGCCGGGCTGCACCGCGCGCTGCGCGACCTTGCCGCCCGGCAGGGCACCAGCCTGTTCATGGTGCTGCAGGCGGGTCTTGCCGCGCTGTTCACGCGGCTCGGTGCGGGTACGGACATCGCGGTCGGCAGCCCTGTGGCCGGCCGTACGGACCAGGCTCTGGACGACCTGGTCGGCTTCTTCGTCAACACCCTGGTGCTGCGTACGGACACGTCGGGTGATCCGGGGTTCGCCGAGCTCCTCGGCCGTGTGCGGGAGACCGCGCTGTCCGCCTATGCCCACCAGGACGTGCCGTTCGAGCACCTGGTCGAGGTGCTCAACCCGGCCCGGTCCCTCTCCCACCACCCGTTGTTCCAGGTCATGCTGGCCCTGCAGAACGCCCCGGCAGGGGAGTTCACCCTGCCCGGCCTCACCACGGGCCATCTGGCCGTGCCGACCGGGACGGCCCGCTGCGACCTGACGTTCAGCCTCGCCGAACGGTACGACGAGGACGGCACCCCCGAGGGCGTCATGGGCGCGGTGGAGTACGCCACCGACCTGTTCGACCCCGCCACCGTGACGACGCTCGTCGCCCGCTGGGTGCGGCTGCTCCGGGCCGCCGTCGCCGACCCGGAACTGCCCATCGGCCGGATCGACCTGGTCCCGGGCGAGGAACGCCACCGGCTGATCGTGTCGAACAACGACACCGGAACGGTGCCGGCCGCGGCCCGCCCGCTGCCCGAGCTGTTCGCCGAGCGGGTGCGGGCCACTCCCGACGCGGTCGCCGTCGACAGTGCCGATGAGACGGTGACGTACGCCGAACTCGACGCCCGCGCCAACCGGCTCGCGCACGCGCTCACCGGCCGGGGCGTCGGTCCCGGTACCCCGGTCGCGGTGCTCATGGAACGCTCGGCCGGCCTGGTCACGGCGATCCTCGGCGTCCTGAAGGCGGGCGGCGTGTATGTGCCGCTGGACCCGGGCTTCCCGCCCGCGCGCGTCGACCTCGTCGTACGCGAGACCGGCGCCGTGCTGGTCCTCACCGAGGACGTGCTCACCGCGCTGGTGCAGGCCGAGCCCAGGACCGGCGCTCCGGACGTGGCCTGCCACCCGGCACAGTCGGCGTACGTGATGTACACCTCCGGCTCGACCGGCGGGCCCAAGGGCGTCACCGTCACCCACGCCGACGTGGCCGGGCTCGCCCTGGCCCCGTGCTGGGCGGGCGGCACCCACGAACGGGTGCTGCTCAACGCACCCGCCGCCTTCGACGCGTCGACCTACGAGCTGTGGGTGCCGCTGCTGTCCGGTGGCACCGTCGTGGTCGCCCCGCCGGGACGGCTGGACGTCCGGGAGCTGTGCCGGGTGATCACCGAGCGGCGGGTGACCGGGCTGTGGCTGACGGCCGGTCTGTTCCGGCTGGTCGCCGAGGAGGAACCGGCCGGACTGGCCGGGGTACGCGAGGTGTGGACCGGCGGTGAGGCGGTGTCCGCGGCGGCGGTCGCCCGCGTGATGCGGGCCTGCCCCGGCATCCGCGTCGTCAACGGCTACGGCCCCACCGAGACCACCACGTTCGCCGCGCACCACCGCATGTCCACCGCGCCCGACCCGGAACGCGGCGTGCCGCTGGGCCGGCCCATGGCAGGGATGCGGCTGTACGTACTCGACGAGCGGCTGCGCCCGGCCCCGACCGGTGTCACGGGCGAGCTGTACCTCGCAGGAACCGGAGTGGCGCGCGGCTACCTGAACCGTCCCGGTCCGACGGCCGAGCGCTTCGTCGCCGACATCTACGGCCCGCCCGGCGCCCGCATGTACCGCACCGGCGACCTCGCCCGGTGGAACGCGGACGGCGAGCTGGAGTTCGCCGGCCGCGCCGACGACCAGGTCAAGATCCGCGGCTTCCGCATCGAACCCGGCGAGACCGAGGCGGCGCTCGCGGCCTGCCCCGGCGTGGCACAGGCGACCGTCGTCGTCCACGAGGACCGGGAGGGCGACAAGCGGCTCGCCGCCTACGTGGTGCCCGGCCCCGACGGCGGGACGGAACCGCAGGAGCTGGCGGAACGGCTGCGCCGCGAGCTGCCCTCGTACATGGTCCCGGCGGCGTTCGTGGTCCTCGCGGCGCTGCCGCTGACCGCGAACGGCAAGGTCGACCGGGCCGCACTGCCCGCGCCGGACTACGGCGACGGCGGGCACGCGGCCCACCGGGGCCCGCGTACCCCGCAGGAGCAGGTGCTGTGCGACCTGTTCGCCGAGGCGCTGGGCGTGGAACGGGCCGGTGTCGACGACAACTTCTTCGACCTCGGCGGTCACTCCCTGCTCGCCGCCCGCCTGGTGGCCCGCGTCCGCGACACCCTCGGCGTCGAGATCGGGCTGCGTACCCTCTTCCAGGCCCCGACGGTCGCCGCGCTCGCCGACCGCCTCGCCCTGTGCGACGCCGACGGCTCCCTCGACGTCGTCCTGCCGCTGCGGCCCGCCGGGCCGGCCACCCCGCTCTTCTGCGTGCATCCGGGCGGCGGGGTCAGCTGGTGCTACAGCGGCCTGCTGAACCACGTGGCCCCCGAGCACCCGGTCTACGCCGTCCAGGCCCGCAGCCTGGCCCGGGACGAACCCCGGCCCCGTTCCTACGAGGAGATGGCAGCGGACTACGTGGAGCAGATCCGCAAGATCCAGCCGGAGGGGCCCTACCTGCTCCTCGGCTGGTCGGCGGGCGGGCTCATCGCCCACGCCGTCGCCACCGAACTGGAGCGCCGAGGACAGCGAACCGCGCTGCTCGCCGTCCTCGACGCCTATCCGGTCGTCGACCTCACCTTCGACGAGGCGCCCGTGCCCAGCGAACGGGACGTGCTGGCGGGCATGCTCGACTGCGACCCCGCCGAGATCGGCGAAGGACCCCTCACCTACGAGGAGGTCATGGAGGTGCTGCGGCGCCGGGGCAGCGCCCTGGCGAGCCTGGAACAGCGGCACATCGAGGCCATCGTCGCCGTGATGATCAACAACGCGCGGCTGGCCCTCGACTTCCGGCCCGCCGTGTTCCACGGGGACATGCTCCTGTTCAACTCCACCATCGACCGCGAGAAGGACTCCCCCGGAGCCGGGGTCTGGCGCCCCTACGCCACCGGCTCCATCGCGTCGTACGACATCACCGCACGCCACGACCGAATGACCCAGCCGGGCGCGCTCGCCCAGCTCGGCCCCGTGCTCGCCGCACGGATCGCCGAGACCGAGCGCGGCCTCCGCTGCCCGAACACAGCTGACGAATGCCCGAACGCAACCGACGAACCCCTTACCGAGGAGAACTGAGCCATGACCAACCCCTTCGAGGACGCCGACGCCACGTACCTGGTGCTCGTCAACGACGAGGCCCAGTACTCACTGTGGCCCGCCTTCGCCGACGTGCCCGCCGGCTGGACCGTCGCCCACCCCGAGGACAGCCGGCAGGCGTGCGTCGAGTACGTCGAGCGCACCTGGACCGACATGCGGCCCAAGAGCCTGGTCGACGCGGTGAACGCGGCCGGCGGGGCGCAGGGGGCCTGAGTGAGCACCCCGACGGACAGTGGCGTGACCGGCCTCGCGGCTCACGCCCCGCCCCCCGTACCCGACTACGCGGCGGCCATGGCGACGGACGCCTTCCGCCGCGACCCGTACCCCTTCTACGCCCGTATGCGCCGGGAGAGCCCGGTCCACCGGACGGCGCAGGGCATCTGGTACGTCACCCGGTACGCGGACGCCGAACAGGCCCTCGCCGACGTCCGGTTGTCCAACGACGGGGACCGGATGACCCAGGCCCTGGTCGCACGCGACGGCCGGCTGCGCGACCTGAGCCGGCTCACCGCCCGGCTCGGCCCGGTGATGAGCAACACCGACCCGCCGGACCACGCCCGGCTGCGCAAACTGGTCAACAAGGCGTTCACCGCACGCCGGGTGGAGGAGCTGCGCGAGCGGATCCAGGTGGTGGTCGACCGGCTGGTCGACGGGGCCGTGGCCACCGGCGGACCGTTCGACGTGCTCGCGGCCGTGGCCTCGCCGCTGCCGCACACGGTCGTCTGTGAGCTGTTCGGCATCCCTGAGGCCGACCGGGAGCAGGTCAAGGAGTGGTTCCGCGGGCTGGGCCGGATCCACGAGGACATCGACCGCGCCGAGCAGGTGGTGGACGAGTTCGAGGCGTACCTCATGCGGCTCGCCCGCGAGCGGCGCGCCCGCCCGGGCGACGACCTGATCAGCGCTCTGGTCACAGCGCAGGGACACGACGACCGGCTCACCGACGAGGAGTTGCTCTCGACCTGCTTCGTGCTCATCACCGCGGGCGACGAGACCACCACCAACCTCATCGGCAACGGCCTGCTCGCCCTGCTGAACCACCCGGACCAGCTGGACCTGCTGCGCGACCGGCCCGAACTGATCCGCACCGCGGTCGACGAACTCGTCCGCTACGACAGCCCCAGCCAGGCCATCGTCCGGGTGGCCGCCGACGAGGTCACCATCGGCGGGCAGACCCTGGCCCCCGGCGACCTGGTCTACCTGGTGCTG
The DNA here is from genome assembly GCF_041433995.1 of Streptomyces sp. NBC_00466. Lineage (NCBI taxonomy): Bacteria > Bacillati > Actinomycetota > Actinomycetes > Kitasatosporales > Streptomycetaceae > Streptomyces > Streptomyces sp. NBC_00466. The sequence continues at coordinate 6,261,309 of NZ_CP107896.1, forward strand.
GCGTCGGCGGGCCGGGACCCCGGCCGCTACGACGATCCCGACCGGTTCGACCTGACCCGGCCGGGGGCCTCCCGCCACCTCGGGTTCGGCCACGGCCCGCACTTCTGCCTCGGCGCGCCCCTGGCACGGCTGGAGGCGGAACTCGCCATCGGCACGCTGGTGCGACGGCTGCCGGGGCTCCGTGCGGCCGTCGGGCCCGAGGAACTCGACTGGCGGCCCAACCCGCTGCAGCGCCGCCTGACGGCGCTCCCTCTCACCTACGACCGGAGAAGTGATCGACATGCCGCGTGAGTTCCAGGTGCGACGCGACCAGGTGCTGCCCTGCCCGCCCGAGCGGGTGTGGCGCGCCGTCGCCACCGGTGAGGGCAACGCCGGCTGGCTCTACCCGATGGAGATCGAGCCGGGCACCGGCGGTGCGGTGTCGCGCGGCTCGTCCACCGTGGTCGAGTGGCAGCCGCCGCACCGCTTCGCCTGCCGCACCCCGGACCAGGACGGCTTCACCAACACCCTCAGCTACGCCGTCGACGCCGGGGACGACGGGACCTCGCTTCTCTCCATGGGCATCCACTGGGTGCACACGGGCACCCCCGACGACGGCTGGGACACCCGCGCCGACGCCGCCGAGAGGCACGTGGACTTCTACCAGCACAGCCTCTCCGAGTACCTCCGCCACTTCGACGGACGGCCCGCCGGTTACGTCAAGGCCAGTCGGCCCGGCCCCCCTTCGTCCCCCGACGCCTTCTCCGCCGTACGCGACCGGCTCGGCGTACCGGGCACCGCCACCGCGGGCGACACGGTGAAGGTCACCCTCCCGGACACCCCCGGCGGCCCCGTCGAGGCGCACGTCGACTACACCGACGCGGACTTCCTCGGTCTGCGCACCCCGGACGCGCTGTACCGCTTCTACAACGGCAGCGCCTGGAAGTGGCCCCTCTGGGTCGGCCACCACCTCTTCGCGGCCGACGCGGACGTCGAGGCCGCGACCCGGGACTGGGACATGTGGCTGGCGGAGTCGGCCCCCTGACAGCACGGCACGAAGGACACCACCCATGCAGACACAGACACAGACACAGACACCGGCACCGGCACCGGCACCGGCACTCGTGTATTCCGCCGAACTCGTCGAGGAGGGCGGCGTCTACACGCTCGTGGTCACGGACCGGATCCACGGCACCGTCCAGACCTCGGTCGTGCCGCAGCGCGCCATGGACAAACTGCCGTACTTCCTCTCCCTGTTGAACTCCCGCCAGTCCGCCGCGTTCCGCTGAGCCAGAAGGCCACACCGACCATGCCCCTCACCCGTCCGACGTTGACCGCCGCGCCCGGCCCGGTGGCACGCCGCCGCCCCACCACCGACCGGTGGTTCCGTGTCCACCGGTGCGCCGCGCCCCGGCCCGCCCGCCGCCTGGTGTGCTTCCCGCACGCTGGCGGCACGGCCCAGCTCTTCCACGACTGGACCGCCCACCTGCCCTCCGACGTCGAGCTCCTGGCCGTGCGCTACCCGGGACGCCAGGACCGGCTGGCCGAGCCGTGCGTCGAGAACATGGCGGAGATGGCCGACGCCGTCACCGAGGCCCTCACCGCCCATCTCGATGTCCCGCTCGCCCTGTTCGGGCACAGTATGGGCTCCGCCATCGCCTACGAGGTGGCGGTCCGTCTGGAGGCCCGCCGGGTACGTCCGGACCGGCTGTACGTCTCCGGGCGCGCCGCCCCGCACCGTGCACGGCCGGCCGGTATCCACGCCGGCGACGACGCGGGTCTGATCGCCACCGTGCGCGCTCTGGGCGACTACCAGTCGGAGGTCTACGACATCCCGGAACTGCGGGAGTTGCTGCTGCCGGCCCTGCGCGCGGACTACCGCCTCATCGAGACGTACCGGCCGCCGCGGCCCGCTGTGCTGCGCACCCCCATCACCGCCTACACCGGATTGGACGACGCCCACTGCCCGGCGGACGACGTGGGCGCCTGGGCGGAGCTGACCGGGCCGGGCCGCTTCGACCTGCGCACCTTTCCCGGCGACCACTTCTACCTGGTGCCGCACGAGGGCGAACTGGTCCGCGACATCAGCACCCGGCTCCGGGGCAACCCGCAAGACACCGACGAGGGTTGAGCACAGCATGCTGGATCTGAGCGAATCACCCATGCGCCGCCCGGCGAAGGAGCCGTACCTTCTCGAACCGGCCCTGCAGGCCGACCCCGCCGCCGGCTTCGGCAAGATCCGCGAACAGGGCCCCGTGGTACGTGGCTGGCTCACCGACACCCAGCCGGTCTGGCTGATCACCCGCTACGACGATGTCCGCGCGGGCCTGCGCGACCCCCGCTTCGTGAACACGCCGGACGCGGTGGACGGCCACACCGGCGAGGACCCGCGCCAGGTCCTGGTGGACATGCTCAACCTCCCCGACGAGGTCAGGAAGTACTTCCTGGTGTCCGCTCTCGACATCGACCCGCCGGACCACACCCGCCTGCGGGGCGTCGTCGCCCGTGCCTTCACCGCCCGCCGTATGCAGGACCTGCGGGCCCGTGTCGAGCGGCTCACCGCCGGGCTGCTGGACGACCTCCACCGGTGCTCGCCCGACGGCGTCCTCGAACTCGTCGACGGATACGCGTACCCCCTGGCCGTCACCATCGTCTGCGAACTGACCGGCGTCCCCGAGAAGGCCCGCCCGGTCTTCCGCCGCTGGGGCGACGACATCCTCGTCATGGAGGCCGGGCGGCTGCGGGAATCCTCCCCGGCAGTGATCAACACGGTCCTCGGGCTGCTCGACGAGCGGCGCCGCGAACCCGGCGACGACCTGCTGACCACGCTCGCCGCGGCACGCGACGACGACAGGTTCCGGCTGTCCGACGAAGAAGCCGTCGCCATGGTCCTCAACGTGGTCATGGCCGGCTACGACAACACCGCCCAGCTCCTCATCAACAGCGTCGCCGCTCTCCTCACGCATCCGGATCAGCTGCGGCTGCTGCGGGACGACCCGGGCCTGATGCCGGGCGCCGTCGACGAGTTCATCCGCTGGGGCGGCCCCGACATCATGGTGCGCATGCGCATCGCGGCCGAGGACGCCGACTTCCGGGGCACCCGCATCCGCAAGGGCGACTGCGTCCAGTTCATCCTGGTCTCCGCCAACCGCGACCCGCGCCGCTACGACGCCCCCGACCGCCTCGACATCACCCGCGTCCCGCAGGACGGCGGCGAGAACCACATCGGCTTCGGCCACGGCATCCACTACTGCGTAGGAGCCGCCCTGTCCCGGCTGCAGTGCGAGATCGCGCTGAAGACCCTCCTCGCCCGCTACCCGGACCTCTGCCTGGCCGACGGCCCGGACAGCCTGCACCGCACCGCCATTCCGGGGGCGGCGCCGCGGCTGCCGCACCTGCGGGTGCGGATCTGACAGCCGTCCCGCCCGCGTCCGTGGCGGTGGCTTGCTGAACGCAGCCTGAACACGTTCGTTCCCGGCGTGACCCGTGTGGGACGGGGGCTGTTGGGCAGCGCGAAACACGGCGGCCCCGACAAGGGAGATGGTTCGATGCGTCACGGAAAAGCGCTGCGCGATGCGATCGGTACAGCGGGAACGACGCCGTTGATCGGCGTGTACGACATGTACTCGGCGTCGATCGCGGCCTCGCACTACGACGGGATGTTCGTGTCGGGCTTCGGCTTCGCCGCATCCCACTACGGGCTGCCGGACATCGGGTTCATCGCCTGGCCGGACATGGTGGCCTTCGTGGAAAGGCTCCGCGGAGCCTTTCCGGCGCATCATCTGCTGGTGGATGTCGACGACGGTTACGGCGATCCGGAAGTGGCCTGCCACGTCGTGCGGCGTCTGGAGCGGATCGGCGCCTCGGGTGTGATCCTGGAGGACCAGAAGCGCCCCCGCCGGTGCGGGCACGTGGCCGGGAAGCAGATCCTGCCGCTCGACGAGTACCTCGAAAAGCTGGAGCGGGTGCTGGCCTGCCGGACCGATCTGCTGGTGGTGGCGCGTACGGACGCCACGGACGAGGCCGAGATCCTGACACGGGCCAAGGCGCTGGCGGCCACCGACGCGGATGTGGTGCTGGTCGACGGGGTCCGCGATGTGGCCGCTGTCCGGCGCATCCGGCAGAGCATCGGTGACAAACCACTGCTGTTCAACCAGATCGCGGGAGGCCGCTCCCCGCGGCTTTCGCTGCCCGAGCTGGGCGAAGCCGGTGTGGACGTGGCGATCTACAGCACGCCGTGCCTGTTCGCCGCGCACGAGGCGATGGACAGTGCGCTGGCCGGACTCCGGGCAGCGGACGGACGGCTGCCCGCAGCCGAGGGCGCCGGAATCGGTGTCGCCCAGTCCATCGAGCTGCTGAACGGCAATCTCCGGGGGATGCGCACGGCTCCCGCGCTGTGACGTCCCGGGGCAGGTGAGGGGTTCTACGGGGGACCGGCCCACGCCCGTAGTACCTGGGTATGACGGGCGAGGCCGGGACGAGCCCTGGGTACCACGGCGGACGCGTTCCCCGCTCCTAGCGTGGGGTGACGCGAGCCGGGACGGTCCGGCTGCCTGAGGTGAGGGCGAACCGATGATCGAGGCGCACCAGTTGTCCAAACGCTACGGGGACAAGGCGGCGGTCGATCGCCTCGACTTCACGGTGCTGCCCGGCACGGTGACCGGCTTCCTCGGTCCGAACGGCGCGGGGAAGTCGACGACCATGCGGATGATCGTGGGCCTGGACGCGCCGACCAGCGGTTCGGTCACCGTCAACGGGCGCCTCTACGCCGAGCACACCGCGCCGCTTCAGGAGGTCGGTGCGCTGCTCGAAGCCAAGTCGATCCACCCCGGGCGCTCGGCCTTCAACCACCTGATGGCGCAGGCGTACACCCATGGGATCCCACGGAGGCGGGTGGATGAGGTCATCGGGATGACCGGCCTGCAGCAGGTGGCGAAGCGCCGTGCCGGCGCGTTCTCCCTCGGGATGGGGCAGCGGCTGGGGATCGCGGCCGCCCTGCTGGGCGATCCTGCGACGATCATGCTCGACGAACCGGTCAACGGCCTGGACCCCGAGGGGGTCCTGTGGATCAGGAATCTGCTCATCGGTCTGGCTGAGGAGGGGCGTACCGTCTTCGTCTCCTCGCACCTGATGAGCGAGATGGCGCTGATCGCCGATCACCTCATCATCGTCGGACGTGGCAGGCTGCTGGCCGACACCACGGTCCACGACCTGGTGCGGCAGGCAGGCGGTGACACGGTCAAGGTCGCCAGCTCCGACCCGGTCCGGCTGCGCGAGGTTCTCACCGGCCCCGGCGTCGACATCACCGGCCGGGCAGGCTCGGAAGAGCTGCAGGTCACCGGCCTCTCCGCGCGCGACATCGGGACCCGGGCCGCCGAGCACGCCATCGCCGTGTACGAACTGACCGCCAAGACCGTCTCGCTGGAACAGGCGTTCATGGACCTGACCCGGGATTCCGTCGAGTACCACGGCTCCGCCGCAGGCACCGAGACCACCAGGAGTGCCGCATGAGCACCGTCACAGAAGCGCCGGCCGACAGCCCGGTTCAGGCGGCGCGGCCGTCCTACCGGGTGAGCGGCCCCCGGGTGCTGCGTTCGGAGTGGGCCAAACTCTGGTCCCTGCGCTCCACCTGGATCACCCTGGGCCTCGCCCTGGTCTTCATGGTGGCTTTCGGGCTCATCGCGTCGGCCCGCTACAAGTCGGGCATCGGGTCCGGAAGGCCCATGGACAAGGACTTCGCCGACGCCACGGCGGTCAGTCTGTCGCTCTTCGGGACGAACTTCGCCCAGCTGGCCCTCGGCGTCCTCGGTGTGCTGGTCGCCGCCGGGGAGTACTCGACCGGGATGATCCGGTCCACCCTGGCCGCGGTCCCGCGCAGGCTGCCCGTTCTGTGGTCCAAGGCCGCCGTGTTCGGGGTGATCGCCCTCGTACTCAGCAGCGTCGGCGCCATCGTCGTCTTCCTCTTCGGCAGCGTCATCGTCTCGGGCACGCCCGCGGCGCTCTCCCTGTCGGACGCGGGTGTCGTGCGCAGCCTCCTGGGAGCGGGCCTCTACCTCGGTCTGGTCGGTGTGGTCGGTGTCGCCCTGGGCGCGCTGCTGCGCTCGGTCGCCGGAGGGATCTCGGTTCTGGTCGGGGCTCTGATGCTGGTACCGGGACTGGTCTCGCTGCTGCCCGGTTCCTGGCGGGACAACATCAGCCCCTACCTGCCCAGCAACGCGGGCGAATCGGTCTTCACGCTCCACAACAGCGCCCCGGCGCTCTCGGCAGGCGCCGGTCTGGCGGTCTTCATCGGGTGGACGGTGCTGGCCCTGGCGGCAGCCGCCTACCGGCTCACGCGCACCGACGTCTGACCAGCGGCGAGCGGGACGCACGGCCCCGCCCCGCACGTACCCGGATCCCGCCGGGTGGCTCCGCCCGCCCCTCGGCGGTGTCACCCGGCGGGTCGCGGATGATGGGGTGGTGACACACATGGCGAACGAGGACCTGCTGTGGGAACACCCTCTGGTGGCTCGTCTGATACGCGGCGGACGACGCCTGCGCCAGGACCACCGGAGCCGGCCCTGGCTGCTGAACACCGGGCTGGTCGTCCTCGTCCTGCTGCTCTTCGGCCTGCCGGACCTGCTGCACCGGGGCGATCGCGACGAACTCGTCCGTGTCACGGACTTCCCGGTCGTGGGAGCTGTCGCCCTGCAGCTGGGGCTGGCACTGCCGCTGCTGTGGCGGCGCAGCAGGCCCGTCACCGTGTTCGCCGCCGTGATGACGGTCTTCCTGCTCCAGTGGTCGATGGATGTGTGGCTGCACATCGATATCGCTCTGTTCATCGCCCTCTACGGTGTGGCGAGGCGAGGCGGGCTGCGGTACCTGCCGTGGGTCTGCGGTGTCACGGTGGCGGCGATGGTGCTGGTGGTTCTGCGGGTCTCCACCGTGGCGTCGCCTTTCGAGGCCATGTTCTTCCTGTGCAGCGCCGCCACCGCGGCGGTCGCCCTCGGCCTGGGCGTACGGATCGGGCAGGCTCACCTGGGGGCGCTGCGGGAGCGCGCGGCCCGACTGGAACGCGAGCGGGACCAGCAGAACAGACTGGCCGCCGCTGCCGAACGGGCCCGGGTGGCACGGGAGATGCACGACATCATCGGCCACAACCTGTCCGTGATCATCGGCCTGGCGGACGGCGGTGCCTACGCGGCCGATGTCGTACCCGAACGAAGCAAGGAAGCACTCCAGCTGATCGCGGGGACCAGCCGGCAGGCGCTCGGCGAGCTGCGCCGGATGCTCGGCGTACTCCGGGAGGAACCCGGACCTGGGCCGCAGGGGCCCGAACTCAGTCCGCAACCCGGAATCGCCGACCTCGAAGCCCTGTGCGAGCGAGTCCGGGTCGCAGGTCCCGAGGTGGCCTACCGCACCGCCGGTGATCTGGACACCCTGAACGAGGGGGTGCAGCTGACCGTCTACAGAATCGCCCAGGAGTCGCTGACCAACGCTCTCAAGCACGCCGGACCTGACACCAGGACCTTCCTCACCGTGGCCGCCGATGCCGGGGGGATCCGTATCCGGGTCGAGGACACGGGTCCGGCGGACGGCCGGACCGTTCCGGCCGGGCCGGACACCGGACACACCGACGTGGGGCGTTCCTGGCCCAGCGGGCAGGGCATCGCCGGTATGGCCGAGCGTGCGGCCCTCTACGGCGGTACCGTCACGGCCGGGCCGAGGCCCGGCGGCGGCTGGGCGGTGGAGACCCGGCTGGACCCCGCTCCGCCTCCCGCCGTGCCTGCCCGCCTGCACCGGTGTGAGGCGTCATGACGACTGTGCTCATCGTCGACGACCAGCCCCTGCAGCGCTTCGGCTTCCGTATGCTCCTGGAGAGCACGCCCCACACCGAGGTCGTCGGCGAGGCCGCACACGGCGCGGAGGCCGTCCGGGCGACCGCGGAACTGCGGCCCGACGTCGTACTGATGGACGTGCGGATGCCGGGCATCGACGGCATCGAAGCCACCCGCCGCATCGTGGCGGCCGGCGGCCGGTCCCGCATCCTGGTGCTGACAACCTTCGACCTGGACGAATACGCACACGCGGCGCTGCGCGCGGGAGCCAGCGGCTTCCTCCTCAAGGACGCCCTGCCCGAGGAACTCCTCGCCGGTATCCGCGCGGTGGCCGCTGGAGACGCGGTCATCGCTCCCGCGCTCACCCGCAGACTCCTCGATGCCTACGCGCACCACCTGCCCGCCCGGGCCCCCGAGGAAGTACGGGCTGACGACACCCGGCTGAGCTCGCTGACCGAGCGGGAACATCAGATCCTGGTCGCTCTGGGACAGGGCTGGACCAACGGCGAGATCGCGGAACGGCTGGTGCTCTCCGGGTCGACGGTGAAGACACACGTCGGTCGCGTGCTGGCGAAGATGGGCGCCAGGGACCGGGTGCACGCGGTGATACTGGCCTACGACCTCGGCCTGACCCGGCCGAACCGCCCGCGGTGACACGGGGACTTGTCCAGGACCGCCGGCAGGAAGGGCCGCGCGGGCGGGGCTCCGCCGCTCCCCGGGATGTGCTGCGGGAGCGACGGAACAGCCGGTGAGTGGGCCGACGGCGCTGTCCGCGCGGCTACTTCGCCACGACGGCGACCGGTGCGTCCCAGGCGTCACGGTCGATGGTGAGGGTGCCCCCGGTGTGGGTCACCTTCTTGTTGACGGCGAACTGGTGGCCGCGGCGGTGCCCGGTGTACAGGGTCGAGGCGTACGGGAAGCCCTTGGTGGTGGAGTAGATGTCGTCGTAGCGCGCGTACCAGAGGATCTCCGGCAGGTCGGTGCGTGTCCTGGCGTTGGCGATGACGGCGGCGCTGGAGTTGCTGAACCCGTAGAAGCCGGACCAGTAGCCCTTGGCCTTGACGGTCTTGTCGAAGGAACGGACATAGGCGAGCACGGTGTTCACGCAGGACGTGTTGGCCGGATCGAAGTACTCCATGTCCAGGTACACGGGGCTGCCCGTCTTCATGCCGAGTCCCGCCTCCTTCGCCACGGCGTCGGCGGCGTCGGTGGCACCGAGCGAGGTGGCGTTGGCGGCGGTGATCTTCTCCGGGTTGTTGCTGGTCTGACACGGCGGCTGCGCGCCGACGTACAGCGGGATCAGCTTCCAGCCGGTGGCGCTCACGGACTTCACCCAGGAGGCGGTGAGCTGCGGCTGCGCACAGCCCCGGTTCTTCCCGCCGACGTACACGGCCGCGCCGCGGTAGACGGACGAGGCGTACCAGCCCTTCATCGCGGTCAGTGAGGGAGCGGTGCAGGTGTCGAAGGCGTGTCCGGTGAAGACCGTGGGCGCGGGCCGGGTGACGGTCGTGGCGTTGGCGGCCGCAGCCGCGAAGGCGCCACCGGCCAGAACGCCCGCACCTGTCAGAGACATGGCGATATAGCGCCGCTTTTTGGATATGCGGTGATTCGGCACAGAGACCTCGACGGTTCTCGAAGGAGGAGGAAAAGAGAGCAAGGCAGTGGCCGGAGACGGGCATGCGGGCAGCCGTCTCGGCGGATGTGCAGCATCTCACGACCGTGATCAACTCAGGCAGGTTGTGGAGGAGTTGTGCCGACCTGTGATCTAAGCTTGACGTGCCCATTACTTCTGCGGCGCCGGGGAGCCTTCATGGCGCGGTGTGGGCGTAGTACAGCGTGTACGCCCCGTAGGTCACGGAGACCGCGGCAACGGTGGCGATGAGGACGACGGCGGTGCGCGGCCGGGCCTTCGTCAGGGCGAGTGCCGGGGGAAGCAGCAGTGGAAACGCGGGCAGGAGGAAGCGTGGCCGGGAGGCGTAGAACCCGGTGCCGCCGATCGCGATGACGAGGAGCACGAAGGAGTAGACGACCAAGGACAGCGGCGGCCGGTCCATGGCGAGCAGGACGAACGCGGCCACGGCGGCGAGCAGGACAGCGGCGGCCATGTCGTAGGCCAGATGCGGTGCGGCGCCCCGGTCCGTGAAGAGCCGCCGGACGAAGTGGAACTCACTCGCGCCGAAGTCGAAGCGGGAGCCCCATTCCCGCTGGATCCTGAAGTAACCGAGCGGGCTGCCCGAGCGGTGGCCCACCCAGGCCGCGTAGCCGAGCCAGCCGAGCGGTGCGAGGGCCGCGCCGGCCCAGATCCGCCAGTCGCGCCGGAGATCCTTTCTCCGCAGGAGTGCGAGTCCTGCCGCGCTGATCACCGCGACCGCGACAGCGATGGCGTTGGGGCGCGTCAGCCCGGCGAGCAGGGCCAGAGCTCCGGCCCACAGCCAGCGGCGGGTGAGGAGCGCGTACAGCGACCAGGCGGCCAGCGCCGTCATCAGCGGTTCGCTGTAGGCCATGGTTTCCACGACGGCGTGCGGGAGCAGCCCCCACAGCAGGACGAGGAACGTCCCGGTCCGGCGGCCGTGCAAGCGCTCACCGACGGCGTAGATGCCCCAGGCGGCGGCCCCCGCGGAGAGCCAGGCCACGACCAGTCCGGCAATCGTCAGGCTGATCGGAGCGAGTGTGGCAACTCCCCGCTCCAGACCGGGGAAGAGCGGGAAGAACGCCAGATCACTGCGCGTCGTGCCGGGAAGCCTGCCGGGGATCACCGTGCCATAACCGTGCCGGGCGATATGTGCATACCATCTGCTGTCCCAGGAGTCGCCCAGCGCCGCCCACACCGGCCGGTGCGTCGTCAGCGCGACAGTGGCCGCGACGGCCAGGCCCGCCAGGCGCGCCACGGCGTACAGCACCAGAGCAGGAGCGGCCCTGCGCAGTGCGCCACGCGCCCGGTGCGACGGGCGGAGGGCGCGCTCGGTGCGGGGAGGTGCGCCCACTGCGGGATCGGCAGGCACCACTCACCTCCGCTGCCGGTGCGACGAGACGCACTGACTCCCGCTCGTCCTGGACTCTGACATCCCCACCTCCCCGATGGTGCGTGGCGCGTGCTGCGCGCGCGAGCGGGGCAGGGCAGGCGGGTGGCGGCCGGGAGTGGGACAGGAGTGCCGGACGGGGCGGGGCGGCACTCAGGATGTGTTCAGGTTTCCGATGGCACGGTCTGGCGTCATGACATCCGATACGTACAGCAGGCCCGGCGCGGCTCGTGGCCACGGCCTGCGTTGGAACAAGGTTCCCGAGGTCACCGTCTACTTCTGGGTGATCAAAGTGCTCTGCACGACGGTCGGTGAGACCGGGGCCGACTATCTCAATTCCCAGATGGGGCTGGGGCTGACCGGTACCTCGCTCGTCATGAGTGTGCTGCTGGTGGTGGCCCTGGTCGTCCAGTTCCGCGCCAACACCTACCGGCCGGGGATCTACTGGCTGGCCGTCGTGCTGATCAGTGTGGTCGGAACCCTGATCAGCGACAATCTGACCGACAACCTGGGAGTGCCGCTGCAGGACACCACCGCCGCGTTCGCCGCGGTGCTCGCGGTGGTGTTCGTCGCCTGGTACCGAGCCGAGCGGACCCTTTCCATCCACACCATCGACACGGTGAGCCGGGAGGTCTACTACTGGCTCGCTGTGCTGTTCACCTTCGCGCTCGGAACGGCCGCCGGTGACCTCGTCGCCGAGCAGCTTTCCCTGGGCTACTGGGTGTCCGCGGTGCTGTTCGCGCTGGCCATCGCCGCGGTCGGGGTGGCGCACTTCGCGATGGGCCTGAACGCCGTCTGGAGCTTCTGGATCGCCTACGTGCTCACGCGCCCGCTGGGAGCTTCCATGGGCGACTACCTCTCGCAGCCGACCGGCGACGGCGGGCTCGGCCTGGGAACCACGGTGACCAGTGTGCTGTTCCTGGCGGTGATTCTGGCACTGGTCGTATATCTGACCGTGGCGCGGCGGGACTCGACGGAGCCCCGGGAACTCACCCAGCCGGCAGACTGACGACGAACCGGGCACCGGTGGCGTGCAGTTCGTCGTAACGCACATCACCACCTGCGGAGCGGGCCAGGCGTCGCGCGAGCGACAGTCCCAGGCCCGCTCCGGTGTGCTCGTCGTCGGGGGCCGCACGCCGGCCGGGGTGGAACAGGTACGGCACGAACGGCCCCGGCACGCCGGGGCCGTCGTCCGTGACATCGATCCGTACGCCGCCAGGCAGGCCGGAAACGTGCAGGCTGACACCTGAGTCGGCATGGCGCAGACCGTTGTCGAGGAGCGGGCCGACGATACGTTCGAGCAGCGCGGGGGAGACCCCGACGGACAGTTCCGGGTCTCCGCCCACGACGGTGAGTCCCGGGGTCCGCGGGCCGCTCGGGCCCTCGGCCAGTCGGGTCAGTACCGCCAGGACGACTGCGGTGCCGGGTTCGCTGCGAGCGCCGGCGCGCGCGTCGTCGAGCAGGGTCTCGCAGATCGCCCGCATGGACTGCGCGGCGTCGGCGACGGCCAGGTGGCCGGTCCGGGTTTCCTGTGCCGTACGGGGACGGGCCTGCAGCCAGTCGAGTTCGGCCACGATCCTGGCCAGCGGATTGCGCAGCTCGTGCGACAGCTCCTTGGTCAGCTGCTGCTCGTGCCGCAGCACGGCCCGTATGCGGTCCAGGAGCGCGTCCAACGAGCCGCCCAGCTGGGTGAGTTCGGTCGGCCCCGCCCTGCCGCGGAAGCGCTCGTCGGAGTCGGCGGCGCTCCACCGGGTGGCCTGGTCCGTCATGGTGTGCACCGGGCGCAGTGCCCGCCCCACTGCCAGCCGGGTGAGGGCGTAGGTGCAGGCCAGCATGGTGATGTCCAGTGCGATGGACGCGAAGAGCATGGTGTCGGCTGAGCTGAGGTAGGGCGCGAGGTCCAGTGCGGTGACCACGACCGCGCGAGGCGCGGCGCCGTCGGTCGTCGGGACGGCCACGGCACACAGCCGGACCGCTCTGCCGGTGTGCAGGGTCGTGCAGCCCTGCCCGCCGTGTCCGGCGAGGGCGTCGGCGGCGCGGGTGAGGGAGCGGGCGCCGGAGCTGTTCGGCGGACGTTCGAGCAGGAGCCCGCCCGCGTAGATCCACACGTTGTCGTCCAGCAGCGCGTCGTTCGGTGATTCCAGCACTCTTACGGAGCCGCCGGCCGTGTCGACCGTCGTGGCGACAGCGGTGGCCCGGGTGCGCAGATGGTCGTCGGCCTGGTGCTGGAGCCGCTGCTGGGCGATCGTATTGAAGACGACCGTGAGTATCGCCATCAGCAACAGTGCGGTGGTCACCGCGACCAGGGAGAGCCGACCCCGCAGGGTGCGCGGCCACACCCAGGCCGGCAGGGCCGTCATGAGAGCTGGTGGCCGACACCGCGTGCGGTGCTGATCGTCAGCTCGCTGCCCGTGTCGCGGAGCTTCCGGCGGAGCCGGGTGAGGTACTGGTCCAGGCTGTTGTCGCTGACCTGGGAGCCCTCCGGCCAGCCCGCTCTGATCAGCTCGCGCCTGTGGACGATGGCCCCCGCCGATGCCATGAGCGCGGCCAGCAGCCGGAACTCCGTCGGGGTCAGCGCGGCCGAGGTGCCCCGGACCGTCATCGAGTGCCGGACGGCGTCCAGGACCAGGTCACCCGTCGTGGCGGGGGAGGGCGGCCCGGTGCGCTTGAGCGCGGCCCGCAACCTGGCGGCGAGTTCCGCGAAATGGAACGGCTTGGGCAGATAGTCGTCGCCGCCCGCCGAGAACCCGGTCAGCCGGTCGGTGAGCCGGTGATGGGCGGTCAGGAAGATGACGGGGGAGAGGAAGCCGTTGGCGCGCAGCGCCTGGCACACATCCCGTCCGTCGGCATCGGGCAGTCCCACGTCCAGCACCACCGCGTCGATGCCGGCTGTGGCCAGCCGCAGGGCGCTCGCGCCGTCGGGTGCGGGGACCGTCGCGAAGCCCTCGTCGCGCAGGCCGCGCCGCAGGACGTCCCGCAAGGCGTGATCGTCCTCGACGACCAGGATCCTCTGCTGCACGGCTCGGTCTCCTTTCTGCGGTTCCCGGTGGGGGCGGCGGGGCCTCCGGGCAGCGGCTGAGGTGTGGGCCGGTGCGGGGTGGGAGGCGTGTTCGGGCGCCGGATGGTGCGAGAGGGGCGCGAGTCGGACCGGAGTGCTGCACCCGGACTCATCGTCTACGTGACTGTAGACGATAGCCGGAGGCGGCTGCGGCCCGCGTTGCGCGTGCGCCTCCAGTGGGGCGCGTTCCCCATACTTCTACATCATGTAGTAGCTTCCCGCGTGAACGCCGCGCACCGGCTCCGTTTGCCTGCCCGTCTGCCCGTCTGCCCGTCTGCCCGTCTGCCCGTCTGCCCGTCTGCCCGCCTGTCCGGTGCGTGCGGAGCGTGCGTGCGGGTGGGGTGCGACCGCCCGGGGCCGGGATGTACGGGTGGCGCACATTCCCTTAGTTCTACATCGTGTAGTAGTTTCGGCGGCGGCCCCCGGCTCCGGCCCGAGCGAGCAGACCGTGCCGGGCGGCGCCGTTCTCGCGCGCCTGAAATCGCAGCTCGCCGACCGGCGGAAGCAATTCCCGTTCGCGCCCTGACCAGCATGGAGGCTGATCGGCTGTGCCCCACCGTGGCAATTCCGCGAAGGCGTGTGCTCTCCCGCCGTCGTCCGACGTCCCGTCGCAGCGGCCGTCCGCCCCCCGGATCGTCATCATTTCGGCGAGCGTGGGCGCGGGGCATGACGGCGCGGCCGACGAACTGGCGCGACGCCTTCAGACCGACGGGTTTCTGGTGGACCGGCACGACTTCCTCGATCTGCTTCCCGTCCGGCTGGGGAGGCTGCTGTCCGGCGGATACCACCGGCTGCTCACCTGGGCCCCCACGGGATACCAGCGGATCTACGCCGCCACCGAACGCACCGGGCGCCCGGGGCCGCTGGTCCGTGCCCTGTTCCGCAGCGCGGAGCGCCGTACCCTGCGGACCGTCACCCCGGACACCCGTGCGGTCGTCTCGACCTACCCCGGGGCCGGCCAAGTGCTCGGCGCGATGCGCTCACGAGGGCGTCTCGGGGTGCCCGCCATCACCTACCTCACCGACTTCTCCGTCCACTCCCTGTGGGTCGCGCCCGGTATCGACGTACACCTCGCCGTGCACGCGATACCGGCCGGGCAGGCACACGCACAGGGCGCCGCCGGGGTCACGGTGACCGGCCCGGTGGCTGCCGAGCGATTCACTCCCGCCACCGTCGGGGAGCGGCGCGCGGCACGCGTCCGCTTCGCTCTCCCCGAACGGTCCCCGCTCGCGCTGCTGGTCGCGGGTTCCTGGGGGGTGGGCCCGGTGGAGCAGGTGGCCGCCGAGATCCAGGAGAGCGGTGCTGCGGTGCCCGTCGTGGTGTGCGGCAGGAACCAGGCCCTGGCCGAACGCCTCCGCAAGGCCGGTGTCGAGCATGTGTACGGCTGGGTGGCTGACATGCCGGCC
Organism: Streptomyces sp. NBC_00466; assembly: GCF_041433995.1. Taxonomy (NCBI): domain Bacteria; kingdom Bacillati; phylum Actinomycetota; class Actinomycetes; order Kitasatosporales; family Streptomycetaceae; genus Streptomyces; species Streptomyces sp. NBC_00466. Next base: position 6,276,589 of record NZ_CP107896.1, read on the forward strand.
CTCATGTCAGCCGCTGATGTCCTGGTGCAGAACGCGGGCGGCCTCACCTCACTGGAGGCGTTCGCCAGCGGCCTGCCGGTCGCCAGCTACCGCTGCATACCCGGTCACGGACAGACCAACGCCGCCGCCCTGCAGGAGGCCGGCCTCGCCACCTGGATCCAGCAGCCGGCCTCCCTCAAGCCGGTACTCGACGAACTGCTGCACGGCTCCCTCGGCCACCAGCAGCGCGCCCGGGGGCTGGCGTTGTTCCGCCCCGGCAACGGCCCGGCACAAGCCGTCGCCGCCGTCGCGCGCACGGTCCCCCACCGGGACAGGGCCGTCAGCCCCGGGGGCCGCCGGCCGGCCATCCGCCGCATCCGCCTCGGAGTCCCGGTCGCGACCGCGGCGGTGGCGGCCACCGTGCTGCTCGGCGTCGGCGCCCCGATAGCCGAGGCGTACGGCGACTCCCCGGCGCACCTCGGCGCACTCACCCGATTCCTGGACGGACACGAACGATGACCACGGCCCGAACCCTCCTGCGCGCGGGGGCCGTGACGCTGCCCGCGCTCGCCGCTCTCCACGCCGCGCCCGTCATCTCCACCTTCGGGCCGCTGCGCAACCGGCTCATGCCCCGGCTGTCCGGCCAGGGCCGCTCCGACCACGTCGCACTCACCTTCGACGACGGCCCCGACCACCTCTCCACCCCGCATTTCCTGCGCCTGCTGGAAGCCCGGGAGCTGCGTGCGACGTTCTTCCTGCTCGGCTCCATGGCGGTGCGCTCACCCCAGCTCGTGAAAGCCATGTCGGCCGCCGGGCACGAGATCGCGGTGCACGGCTGGGCCCACCGCCCGCTGCTGCTGCGGGGCCCCCGGGCCACGTACGACGACCTGGCCCGTGCCCGCGACACCATCGGCGGCCTCACCGGCACCCCGCCCCGCCTGTTCCGGCCCCCGTACGGCGTCATGACCACCGGCACCTACCGGGCCTGCCGCCGTCTCGGTCTGACGCCTGTCCTGTGGAGCGCCTGGGGCGAGGACTGGCGTGCCCGGGCGACACCGGATTCCGTCCACGACACCGTCGCCCGCGATCTGCGCGGCGGGGCCACCATCCTGCTCCACGACTCCGACTGCACCTCCGCCACCGGATCCTGGCGCAACACCCTCGGCGCGCTGCCCCGCATCCTCGACACCTGCCGGGACGGCGGCCTGAGGGTCGGACCGCTTCGCGACCACACCCGTACGGGCCCGGCCGGGCGAGGAGCACCCGCAGGTCCCTTCTACAGGCCGTAGTACCTTGAGTGCTCCGCGCGCTCCGCAACGTCGTCGACGACCGAGGCCGACGACCGGCTCCGGTGAGGGGCCGCGGAGTGCCGACGACGGACGACGAGCGGTGGTGAACAGCGGTGGGAAGCATGAGCGAGCAGGGCGGTGCGGCGGCAGGCCGGCGTGCGCCCGGCGAGCTGGAGAGCGAAGTCCTGGCGGCCCTGTGGGCGGCCGGCAGGCCGGTGGGGGCGAGCACGGTACGCGAGCAGGTGGCCGGTGACCCCGCTCACACGACCGTCCTGACGATCCTGACCAGGTTGCACGACAAGCGCCTGGTGACCCGTGAGCGCGTCGGGCGCAGCTATCTGTACTCACCGGTCCAGGACAAGGCCGGGCACACCGCGGCGGGAATGCGCGATCTGCTGGACCGCGGTGGGGACCGGGCTGCCGTCCTCGCCCGGTTCGTCTCCGAGCTGCCGGCCGAGGATGAGCAACTGCTGGAACAGCTGCTGCACGGGCCGGCGGAGGACTAGACGGTGTGGATCAGCCTGTGTACACCGCTGCTGGTCAGCCTGATTTTCACGCTGACCGCACCGTGGGCGGCCCGGCGACTGCCGCCCCGCACGGCTGCCTGGACGCTCGCGTCGGCCGCCGTGACAGCCGCGGGCGCGTGGCTGACCGTACTGGCGATGGCGGGGTTCACCCTGGTCGGCCAGGACCCGGAAGTGGCCGAGGAAGGATGCTGGTCCCCTCGCCTGCTCGCCATCGACACCCCTATCGACCGGCCCGTCGCCGCCGCCTGCACCCTGGGCGTACTCGTATGTGTGGTCACCGTGACCGTGACCACCTGGCGCCGGCTGCGGGTGCTTGTCGACACCCGGCGGGACTGCCGGGACCTGCCCGCCACCGGAGACCTGGCCGTGCTCGACGACCCCGTCCCCACGGCCTTCGCCCTGCCCGGGGCCCCGGGCAGGGTCGTGGTCTCCTCCGGCATGCTGCGCGCACTCACCGCCGATGAACGGCGCGCGCTGCTTGCCCATGAACGTGCCCACCTCCACCGCCGCCACCACCTGTTCCTGCTCGTCCTGCAACTCGCCGCAGCGGTCAACCCGCTCCTGCGTCCCCTCGCCCGAGCCGGCGCGTTCGCACTGGAACGCTGGGCCGACGAAGAAGCAGGCGCCGTCGTGGCCGACCGCGGGCTCGTCGCCCGCGCCGTCGCGCGGGCAGCACTCGCCACCAAGCGCACCGCACAACCAGCACTCGCGGCCACCGGCGGACCGGTGCCCCAACGCGTACGAGCCCTGCTCGCCGCGCCCACACCCTTCCGTCGCGGCCTGGCCATGGTGTTCCCGGCCTTGATGATGCTGTGCTGCGCCAGCCTTGCCCTGGCCGCCCACGACATGGATCAACTCTTCGACGGCGCTACGACCTCCCACATCACCATGCGGGCCCACTGAACCAGCAGCGCCACACGTCGCCGTGTGCGGGGCGGTGCCGGCTCCCGGACCGTGCGGTCCGCTGAGCCGTCCCAGGTCAACGGTGCTGCGACCCCGCGCACTTGGCCTCAGGGGTCTGCCATACTTCGGGCTTCCGAGGCAGGTGGCAGCCTCCTGAGGCAGTGGCGGAACAGGGCCGGACGTGAACCAGAGCGGACCGTACATACATCAGCGCACCCCGACCGAGCGCTCCCAGCTCCGTCGCACCGACCTCATCGCCACCGGGCGGAGACTGTTCGCCGACACGTCGTACGACGCGCTGTCGATGGACGACATCGCCCGGCACGCGGGGGTCGCGAAAGGGCTCATCTACTACTACTTCAAGAGCAAACGCGGCTACTACCTCGCCGTCGTCGAGGAGTCGGTGGCCGAGCTGGTCGCCCGCGCGGCCAGCGACACCGAGCTGCCCCGGGCCGAGCGCGTCCACCGCACCGTCGAGGGCTATCTGCTCTACGCCCAGCACAACAGGGCGGCCTTCCGGACCATCGTGACCGGCGGCGTCGGCTTCGACACCCAGGTACAGGCGCTGCGCGACGCGGTCCGCGAGGAGCTCATCGCCACCATCGCGGAGGGCGCCTACGGGCGCCGGGACATCCCGCTCCTGGCCAGGCTCGCGCTGCTGGGCTGGCTGAGTGCCGTGGAGGGCATCACGCTCGACTGGCTCGGCCACCAGGAGCTCGACCGCGCGGAGGTCCGTGAGCTGCTGGTCCGGATGCTGCGCAACACCCTCGACACCATCGGCGAGTTCGTCGCCGAGTGCCCGTCGCCGCCGCCCCCGGAGTGAGGCCGGGGACCGGCTCAGGGGGTGGAGGGCCGGCCGGCCCTCCACCCCCTGATATGTGGGATGTGTGGTGACAGGTCCTAGCTAGCTGATGGCGTGGATCAGCTCGCCGTTGGAGGTGTCGCCGCTGAGCTCCCAGAGGAAGGTGCCGCCGAGGCCCTGCTGGTTCTTGTAGGCCATCTTGCCCGCGATGGTGGCCGGGGTGTCGTAACTCCACCAGTTCGAGCCGCACTTGGCGTACGCGGTCCCGGCGACGGTCCCGGTGGCCGGGCAGCTGGTCTTGAGGACCTTGTAGTCCTCGATCCCCTGCTCGTACGTGCCGGGGGCCGGGCCGGTCGCGGTGCCGCCCGGGGCGTCCTGGGTCACACCGGTCCAGCCGCGGCCGTAGAAGCCGATACCCAGCAGCAGCTTGTCCGCGGGCACGCCCAGGCCCTTGAGCTTGGTGATCGTGGCGTCGGTGTTGAAGCCCGCCTTCGGGATGCCGGTGTAGGAGGTGAGCGGGGAGTGCGGGGCGGTCGGCCCCTGCGCATCCCAGGCGCCGAAGTAGTCGTACGTCATCGGGTTGTACCAGTCCACGTACTGCGCGGCTCCCGCGTAGTCGGTGGAGTCCATCTTGCCGCCGTCCGATGCGTCAGCCGTGATCGCGGCGGTGACCAGCGACGACGAGCCGAACTTGGCGCGCAGCGCGGCCATCACGTTCTTGAAGGCCTCCGTTCCGCTGGTGTCGCAGGAGAGGCCGCAGTTGTTGGGGTACTCCCAGTCGATGTCGATGCCGTCGAAGACATCCGCCCAGCGGGAGTCCTTGACCAGGTCGTAGCAGGACTGCGCGAAGGCGGCCGGGTCCTTCGCGGCCTCGCCGAAGCCGCCGGACCAGGTCCAGCCGCCGAAGGACCAGAGGATCTTGAGGTTGGGGTGCAGCTTCTTCAGCTCACGCAGCTGGTTGATGTTGCCCGCCACCGGCTGGTCCCAGGTGTCGGCGGTGCCGTCCACGCTGGAGGACGCGTCGTACGTCTTCTGGTAGTCGGCGTAGGCGTCTCCGATGGCGCACTTGCCGCCGGTGACATTGCCGAACGCGTAGTTGATGTGCGTGAGCCGGTCCGCCGAGCCCGAGGTCTGGATGTTCTTGACCTGGTAGTTGCGCTGGTAGACATCCCAGTCCGCGTAGTACCCGACGACCTTGCTGCCCGCGGCCGTACCGGTGCCCGCCTCGGTGCTCGCTGCCTTCCTGGCGACCGCCGCGGCGTGGTGCTCGCCGGCGGATGCCGTGCCGGCGCCCGCGAGCATGGTGACGCCGAGGGCTGCCGTACAGGCGGCGGCGAGCAGGGCCCGGAACCGGGCCCGTGGGTGGAATCGTCCGAACATGCTGTCTCCTTGTGGGGAGGGGACGGGAGGTGGGGGGAGCTGCCTGGCACGCGTTTTGGCATGAACGCGAAAAGCCAATAGCGGGAAGATAGAAGGACTAGACCAGTGCGGTCAATGGTTCGGACCAATTCCGCCCCGTGACGGAAGTCCGCCGATCGGGCATACTCAAGCCGCCACAGCCTCTGGTCAGCCTCTTCCGCGATCCGGGAAGGCAGCATCGGCTGAAGGTGAGACCCGGCGGCGTTGCCACACCCTGGCCACGCGTACGCCGTAGTGCCCGACAGGGAGGAGAGTGTCGCCATGTCCGACCGCGCCCCGCAGTTGGTGGACCGTCAGTTGCCCACCGAGGAGTCCCGGGACCTGCTCGCGCTGGTGCGCGACATCGTCCAGCGGGAGATCGTGCCAGGTGCGGCCGCCGAGGAGGAAGCCGGCCAATTCCCCCGTGAGGTCTTCACCCTGCTCTCGGATGCCGGACTGCTCGGCCTCCCCTACGACTCCGCGTACGGCGGCGGCGACCAGCCGTACGAGGTCTACCTCCAGGTACTCGAAGAGCTGGCGGCGGCGCGGCTCACCGTCGGGCTCGGCGTCAGTGTCCACTCGCTCGCCTGCCACGCACTCGCCGGATACGGCAGCAAGGAGCAGCAGGCCGCGCAACTGCCCGCGATGCTCGGGGGCGGACTGCTCGGGGCGTACTGCCTCTCCGAACCCGCGTCGGGCTCGGACGCCGCATCGCTCCGTACGAGGGCCGTGCGGGACGGCGACGACTGGGTCATCACCGGTACCAAGGCATGGATCACGCACGGCGGCCTCGCCGATTTCTATACGGTGCTCGCGCGCACCGGCGGCGAAGGGGCGCGCGGGATCTCGGCGTTCCTGGTGCCGGGCGACGCCGCGGGGCTGACCGCCGCCGCCCCCGAGAAGAAGATGGGGATGAAGGGTTCGCCCACCGCCCAACTGCACTTCGACGGCGTACGGGTGTCCGGCGAGCGGCTGATCGGGGACGAGGGCCAGGGCTTCGCCATCGCCCTCTCCGCGCTCGACTCCGGGCGGCTGGGGATCGCCGCCTGCGCCATCGGCGTCGCCCAGGCCGCACTGGACGAGGCGGTGCGGTACGCCACGGAGCGGCAGCAGTTCGGCCACCCCATCGCGGACTTCCAGGGGCTGCGCTTCATGCTCGCCGACATGGCCACCCAGATCGAGGCGGGCCGGTCCCTCTATCTCACGGCCGCCCGGCTGCGGGACGCGGGACGTCCCTTCTCGCGGCAGGCCGCCATGGCCAAACTCTTCTGCACGGACGCGGCGATGCGGGCCACCACCGACGCGGTCCAGGTGCTCGGCGGCTACGGCTACACCGTGGACTTCCCGGTCGAGCGGTTCATGCGGGAGGCCAAGGTGCTGCAGATCGTCGAGGGCACCAACCAGATCCAGCGGATGGTCATCGCCCGCCACCTCGCGGGTCCGGAGTCGCGCTGAACTGGCCCGGCTGGACGGTCGTCGCGGTCAGGAGTGCCCACTCCTGGTCGCGACGGCCCGGCAGAGTCCGGCCGGCCCGTCCCCACTGGTGGACCATGGCCTGGTAGATCGGCGCTTCCGTGCTCTGCGGAAGCGATTCTTCAGGGGTGGGCGGCGGGAGCCGGCGCAGTCCCGTCCCGGTCCCCGTCCCGTAGTGCAGAACAGTCATGCACGGTCAACGCGGGGCGGCGGCGCACGGTCACCGCCCCGCGCCGTCGGGCGTCTGTTCGCGCCGTCAAGTCCGGTGCGCGCGCCGCCCGTCCGGGTCCGGCCGGATCCCGCGCGATCCGGGTCTGGCCGTCCGTGCGGTTTCTGACGTACCGTCATCTTCCCTTCAGCAGGAGGATGTTGTGGCCGACGACCGTCCCATCGCGCTCGACGAATACCCCGTCCACCAGGTGCCGCTGTCGATGAAGCACGTCGCCACGGGCGACCGCAACGCCTATGACCGCTGCATCTTCCATGTCTTCGACCACCAGGGCAGAGCGCTGCTCGTGGTGGGACTCGGCGTCTACCCCAACGCGGGTGTGATCGACGCGTACGCGACCCTGCGCACCGGAGACCGGCTGCACGCCGTACGCGCGTCGGACGCCCTCACCGACGACCGGATGAACCTCTCCGTCGGCCCGCTGCGCATTACCGTCGACGTACCGCTCCAACGGCTGACGCTGCACTGTGAGGCCGACCCCGCCGACCCGGACTCGCTCTCGTACGACATCGAGTGGACCGCCGACTTCCCGGCCGTCTGGGAACCGCACCATGTGCAACGGCGCGGCGAGCGGCTGATGCTCGAAGGCCGCCGCTTCGTACAGGCGGGCAGCTGCTCCGGGGTCATCCGCGCGGGCGGCGATGAGATACGGGTCGGGGCGGGGGAGTGGACCGGCACCCGTGACCGCAGCTGGGGGGTGCGGCCCATCCCCGGCGAGGACGGCGGGCGCGCCGAGGCCGAGTACCGGCCCGACGGGTTCCACTGGCTCTGGATCCCGGTCCGCTTCGACGACCGCTTCGTCCTGGTGATCGCCCAGGAGGACGCCGACGGCTACCGGACGCTGAACGAGGCGCTGCTGGTCCGCAGAGAGGGCCACGACGTCCAACTCGGCTGGCCGCGTACGGAGATCGGCTACCGGTCCGGCACCCGCCACCCGGAACGGGCTGTCATCCACCTCACCGGCCCGGACGGGCGGCCGATGGAGCTGACCGCCGAAACCCTCTGCTCGTCGCCGCTGGCGCTCGGCGCGGGCTATCCGCCGGCCACCGACTGGCAGCACGGCACCTGGCAGGGGCGGGGCTGGAGCGACCGGCGCAGCTACGACATGAGCGACCCGGCGGCCCATCCGGCCGTCGCCTACGGCGTCACCGACCACGCCGCCCGCTTCACCCTCGACGGCCAGGTCGGCCACGGCATCTTCGAGCACGGCAGTTTCGGCCGCCACGACCCCAGCGGATTCACCGGATACACATCGGTCGCTCCCTGAACGGACGGCCAACGGCCCCGGCAGTACACCGGCCGCACCCCCTTCCCGAGCGAGGAGCACCGCCATGACCACGGCACCACGCCCCCGCACCACCACCCGAGACCCGCAGGAACTGGGCCGCAGGCTCGCCGCCTGGCTCGGCACCCGGCTGCCGGGCGCCCGGGCCGGCGACCTCACGACCCCCGCGTCGAACGGCATGTCGAGCGAGACCCTGCTCTTCGGCATCGAAGGCCCGGCCGTCCCGGTGGACTCCTGCGCCCTGCGGCTGGCCGCCGACCCCGCCGCGTACACCGTCTTCCCCGCCTACGACATGGAGCGGCAGTACCGGGTGATGAGCCTGGTCGCCGAGCACACCGACATCCCGGTGCCGCGCGTCCTGTGGCTCGAAACGGATCCGGGGCCGCTGGGCGCGCCGTTCTTCGTGATGGAACAGGCCCACGGCAGGGTCCCGCCCGACGTCATGCCCTATACGTACGAGGGGAATTGGCTGTACTCCGCGACCGACGCCGAACGCGCCGCGCTGGAGGAGGCGACCCTGCGGGTCCTGGCCGGGCTGCACCGGCAGTTCCCCGCGGCGGAGGCGGAGTTCCTGCTGCCCGCAGGGGACGGCAGCCCCCTGCGCCGCCATGTGGACGAGCAACGTGCCTACTACGCCTGGGTGGTGGACGGGCTCCCGCCCTCACCGCTGATCGAGAGCGCCTTCGAGCGGCTGGAGGAGCTGTGGCCCGAGGACGAGGGGCCCGCAGTGCTGTGCTGGGGGGACGCCCGGATCGGCAACATCGTGTACGACGGTTTCGAGCCCGCCGCCGTGCTCGACTGGGAGATGGCGGCCTTCGGCCCGTGCGAACTGGACCTCGGCTGGACCGTCTATCTGCACCGCTTCTTCCAGGACCTCACCGAGGGATCCGGGCTGCCGGGCCTGCCCGCCCTGCTGCGCCGGGAGAACGCCGAGCGGCGGTACGCCGAACTCACCGGCCACACACCGCGCGACATGGACTTCCATCTGCTCTACGCGGCCCTGCGGCACGCGATCGTCATGCTGCGCATCGCCTACCGGCAGGTGCACTTCGGCGAGGTCCGGGTCCCCGCGGACCCGGATGCCATGATCCTGCACCGGGCCTCCCTGGAGGCCCTGGTGGGCGGAGCGTACGACTGGTCAGGCGGCGGCGCGCACCGGCCGGGCGGCCTTGACGGGGCGTGAGCCCGGCCCGCCGACGTGGGAGAACGGCTGCTTGCGCCAGTCGAGTCCCTGAGGGAGCGTCAGCAGCAGTGCGGCGTCCTGCTCCTGGGCCTCCAGGGACTCGTCGGCGGCCCTGGCGTCCGCCGCCGCGCGGCCGGTGCCCGCGCACGCGGTCAGCCCGAACGGGTTCCAGGGGCTGGCGCAGAGCGCGTGCTCGGGCAGCACGGTCTCGCCCGCGAGGAGGGCGATCGGCTGCGCGCAGTCCGGGCAGATCACCCGGTACATCTCAAAGGTGTCGTAGGCCGCGAGACCTGGGTCGTTCTCGATGGCCGCGAGCTCTGCGGGCTCGATGGAATCGACGCTCTTCAGCTTGTGCATGGAGATTCTCCCCCTCGGGTGGGCCGACCAGAGAACTGTGGTCTCGGCCACAGCAAGCACTTCCCGCCCGGTGTCCGCGGTAACCGCGCGTTCCCCGCGGACACGGCTCCAGGCCTGTGGCCTTCGTCACATGAACGCGTCAGGGGACCCTTACCGGCCCTCTCCAGCTGTGCCGGAGAGGGCCGGGGCCATAGGTTGATCCGTATGGAGGAGCTGGATCGCCGCATCGTGGAGTTGCTCGTCAAGGACGGGCGGATGAGCTACACCGACCTGGGCAAGGCCACCGGCCTGTCCACATCGGCGGTGCATCAGCGGGTACGCCGTCTCGAACAGCGCGGAGTCATCCGCGGTTACGCCGCGGTGGTCGACCCGGAGGCCGTCGGGCTGCCGCTCACCGCCTTCATCTCGGCGAAGCCCTTCGACCCGAGCGCTCCGGACGACATCGCCGAGCGGCTCGCCGGGGTCCCGGAGATCGAGGCCTGCCACAGCGTGGCGGGCGACGAGAACTACATCCTCAAGGTGCGCGTCCCGACACCGCTCGCCCTGGAGAACCTGCTGACCAGGATCCGCTCACTGGCCGGGGTCTCCACCCGTACCACCGTCGTGCTCTCCACCCCGTACGAAGCGCGGCCCCCGGAGATCTGAGCGGCCCCCGCCCCGCGCAGGGGCCCCCTGCGCGGACCTGTGCTCCGCAGGCGGGAGACTGTTCCCCATGACCGAGAGCACCGCCCCCCAGGCCGACCACCGCACCGTACTGCTGCGCGGTGGGGACATCCACAGCCCCGCCGACCCCTTCGCCACCGCGATGGTCGTGGAACGCGGGCACGTCGCCTGGGTGGGCTCCGAAGGGGCGGCCGACGCCTTCGCCAAGGGCGTCGACGAGACCGTCGACCTCGAAGGGGCCCTGGTGACCCCGGCGTTCACCGACGCACACGTCCACACCACATCGACGGGGCTCGCCCTCACCGGCCTCGACCTGTCGGCCGCGCGTTCCGCGCAGGAGGCCCTCCGTCTCGTCCGGGAGCACGCGGCGGACCGCCCCGGCGACCGGGTGCTGCTCGGCCACGGCTGGGACGCCTCCGGCTGGCCGGACGGGCAACCGCTGTCCCGCACCGCGCTCGACGAGGCGGCCGGCGGCCGGCCGGTCTATCTGCCGCGGGTCGACGTCCACTCGGCCGTGGTCTCCACCGCCCTGCTCGATCTGGTCCCGCGGGTCATCTCGCTGTCCGGCTACCGGTCCGACGCCCCGCTCACCGGCGCGGCACACCACGCCGTACGCGCGGCGGCCCACGCGCAGATCACCCCGGAGCAGCGCACCGAGGCGCAGCGCGCCGCCCGCGCGCGGGCCGCCTCGCTCGGTATCGGCTCGCTCCACGAGTGCGGGGGGCCCGACATCTCCGACGAGGACGACTTCACCGGCCTGCTCCGCCTCGCCGGGCAGGAGAAGGGGCCGCGCGTCTTCGGCTACTGGGCCGAGCGCGTCGCCGACGCCAAGGATGCCGGGCGCATCAGGGAACTCGGCGCGATCGGCGCGGCCGGTGACCTCTTCGTCGACGGCTCGCTCGGCTCGCACACCGCCTGCCTGCACGAGCCGTACGCGGACGCGGCGCACACCGGCACCGCGCACCTGGACGCCGCCGACATCGCCGCCCATGTCACCGCCTGCACCGAGGCCGGGCTCCAGGCGGGCTTCCACGCCATCGGGGACGCCGCGCTCAGCGCGGTCGTCGACGGGGTGCGGGCCGCCGCGGAGAAGCTCGGCCTCGCCCGGGTCCGCGCCGCCCGGCACCGCGTCGAGCACGCCGAGATGCTCACCCCGGAAACCGTCGCCGCCTTCGCCGAGCTGGGTCTCACCGCTTCCGTGCAGCCCGCCTTCGACGCGGCGTGGGGCGGCGCCGACGGGATGTACGCCCAGCGGCTCGGCGCCGAGCGGGCCGGCACCCTCAACCCGTACGCGGCGATGCTGCGGGCCGGGGTGCCGCTCGCCTTCGGCTCCGACAGCCCGGTCACTCCGCTCGACCCCTGGGGGAACGTGCGGGCCGCGGCCTTCCACCGGACCCCCGGACACCGGATCTCCGTACGCGCCGCCTTCGCCGCCCACACCCGCGGCGGCTGGCGGTCCATCGGCCGGGACGACACCGGGGTCCTCGTGCCCGGCGCCCCCGCCGACTACGCGGTCTGGCGCACCGCCGACCTGGTGGTGCAGGCCCCCGACGACCGGGTGGCCCGCTGGTCGACCGACCCGCGCTCCGGCACCCCGGGGCTGCCGGACCTCACCCCGGGCGCCGAACTCCCGGTCTGCCTGCGGACGGTGGTCTTCGGACAAACTGTCTTCGTGAGGCCGAACGAGTGACATCACGGGATTTCGTGCGGCCGATCGATGCCGGAAAGTCTCTCCCGCCACCTGCGGCTCTTCCGTACTGACCTGGTCATTCATCAGAACACCGCAGGTCGGGCGAGTATTGACAGGAAGCGGCCACCGGCGGGTAGGTTCGGCCGAGTCCACCACAGGACGTCCGACCGGCAAACCTCCACGCAGTCGTCGAACGCCGCTGGGTCATGGGGCGGTACGCCGGAAGGCGTGCCACCACTGGGAGCCAGGTTCAGCGCCCGCGCCTCGGGGGCGAGGGAGGTTTCAGCCGGAAGGGGGTCCGCCCTGCTCCTCAGGAGTTCGCGGGCAGGTGCGACCCGGGTGGGGCCCGGACGTTCAGTAGACAACGGCTCTCGGTCGACCCGCAGCCAGCGGGCCCCAGGTCGGCCCGAAGGACGCCGGGCCCCGATCCGAAGTTCCCCTCCCCCTCGGGAGCCGGGCCCGCCGACGCGGCTGCGTTCCACCGTCCCCGCGCTGGATAAGGTGATGGTCCGGCACACAGTGAGGGGCAGTAGTGAACGACGGCGGTGAGCGGCGATTCGGTCCGCTCGGCAAGGCCTTGGTCATCATTCCGACCTACAACGAGGCCGAGAACATCAAGCCGATCGTTGCCCGGGTTCGCGCCGCGGTGCCGGAGGCGGACATTCTGGTCGCCGACGACAACAGCCCGGACGGCACCGGGAAGATCGTTGATGAGCTGGCGGGGGACGACCCGCAGGTCCAGGTGCTGCACCGGAAGGGCAAGGAAGGCCTCGGCGCCGCATACCTCGCCGGCTTCCGCTGGGGCATCGAGCACGGGTACGGCGTCCTGGTGGAGATGGATGCCGACGGCTCGCACCAGCCGGAGGAACTTCCCCGCCTGCTCACCGCGTTGAAGGGCGCCGACCTGGTGCTCGGCTCGCGGTGGATGCCGGGCGGACGGGTCGTCAACTGGCCCAAGTCCCGGGAGCTGCTCTCGCGGGGCGGCAGCACGTACTCGCGGATGCTCCTCGGCGTACCGATCCGCGATGTCACCGGTGGTTTCCGGGCGTTCCGCAAGGAGACCCTGGAGGAACTCGGCCTCGACGAGGTGTCGTCCCAGGGGTACTGCTTCCAGGTGGACCTCGCCCGGCGGGCCGTCGAGGCGGGCTGCCATGTCGTGGAGGTTCCGATCACCTTCGTGGAGCGCGAGATCGGCGACTCCAAGATGAGCAAGGATATCGTCGTGGAGGCGCTGTGGCGGGTGACGGCCTGGGGGGTCGGCTCGCGGGCGTCACGCCTGTGGGGGCGGGAGCCTTCCTAGGGGCTTTCGTTGGGGCCCGTGAGCCCGGCCTGACCTCAACGAAAGGCCTGGCTCCCCGGTACGTCATCCGTGCGCGCCTGCAGGCACACTGGGAGTATGACGACCGGCACACAGCCCCCGACCGCTCCCAAGCGCTCCCGGGCGCGCACCTTCGTACCGCTGGGCATCGCCGTCTGGGTGGTCCTCGAGATCTGGCTGCTGCTCCTGGTGGCCGACGTGGTGGGCGGGCTCACCGTGTTCTTCCTGCTGGTCGGCGGTCTCGTGCTCGGCGCCGCCGTCGTCAAGCGGGCCGGGCGGCGGGCCTTCCGTAATCTGACGGAGACGGTCCAGCGGCAGCAGTCGGGAGCGCTGCCGGCCCAGGAGCGCGAGAGCGGCGGGAACGGCTTCCTGATGCTCTCGGGGCTGCTGATCATGCTGCCCGGGCTGATCACCGACGCGGTGGGGCTCCTCCTGCTGGTGCCGCCCCTGCGGTCGGCGCTGAGCCGGTACACCGAGCGGACCGTGGAGCGCCGGATGGGCAGGGCCGCGCCGGGGACCGTCGGTGACGCCTTCCAGCAGGCGCGGATGCACCGCCCGGACGGCAGGGTCGTCCAGGGCGAGGTCATCAAGAACGACGACAGGCCCGGCCCCCGCGGGGACGACGAGGGCCCGCGCCCGCCGCTGACGCCCTGACCCCGGCCGGTCCCGGAGCCAGGGCACGGGGCAGGACACAGGACACGCCAAGAGCGGCAGGGCAGCGGCAGGGCATGGGACATACAAAGAGCTGAGGGCTCCGGCACACCCTGAAGTGTGCCGGAGCCCTCAGCTCCTGATGTAGTCGTGCTGTACGCGAACGCCTGGGCGTTACGCGGACTTGCGGCTGTCCCGCGGATGCACGGCAATGTTCATGGCGCCGGAACGAAGGACGGCCAGCCTCTCGGCCAGCACCTCCTCCAGCTCCTCGCGGGTGCGCCGCTCCATGAGCATGTCCCAGTGCGTGCGCGCGGGTTTGCCCTTCTTCTCCTCAGGGCCGTCCCCGTCTACCAGGAGTGCTTGGGCGCCGCACGCCTTGCACTCCCACTCCGGCGGAATGTCCGCCTCCACAGAGAACGGCATCTCAAAGCGATGTCCGTTCTCGCATGCGTACTCCACCGCCTGGCGCGGAGCCAGGTCGATGCCGCGGTCGGTCTCGTAGCTGGTCACCACGAGGCGCGTGCCGCGAAGAGCTCGCTCACTCATGAATCGTGCCTCCCGGGCTTGTCGCCCACAGGACAGGTGTCGCTGTCGTCGTCATCCGGTCAACGTCCGGTCGGCGGTAAAGATTCCCGTTGCGGGTCATACGTCGCCCGTCGTGCCGCCCCTTGTTGTACCCACCGGTGCCCTCTTTGTCACATCTGCTCAGAGATGTCACCCTGCGATTTCGGCTGATGATCTCGCAGTAACGGTCCGTCTGGTGAGCCAAAGGCGTACACTACCGGCCTTTCACTTCAATGCCTAAACCCGCTGTGGTGCCGCGTTTCCGGCCGCTGCCACGGCCTCCCTCACAGGTACCCGCGCAAGCAGGAAGAAACCCAGTACGAAGAAGGTCACCAGCGAGATGATCGCCGCACGGTAACTGCCGGTCAGCTGGTAGGCAAGCCCGAACACCAGGGGGCCGAGCCAGCTCAGTCCGCGGTCGCTCATCTCGTACGCCGAGAAGTACTCGGCCTCCTTGCCCTCCGGCACCAGATGCGAGAAGAGCGAGCGCGAGAGCGCCTGGCTGCCGCCGAGCACCGCGCCGATCGCCGCCGCCAGCGCGAAGAACCAGACCGGGGCCCGCGCGGGCAGGAAGTACCCGGCGCCGAGGATCAGTGTCCACACGGCGAGTGAGCCGAGCACGGTGCGCTTCGCGCCGTACGTCCGCGCCAGCCGCCCCATGCCGAGCGCGCCCGCCACCGCCAGCACCTGCACCAGCAGAATCGCGGTGATCAGGGTGGTCTGGCCGAGGCCCAGCTCTTCGGATCCGTACACGGACGCCTGCGAGATCACCGTCTGGATGCCGTCGTTGTAGACGAGGTACGCGAGCAGGAACGAGAGTGTCAGCGGATAGCGGCGCATGTCCCGCAGCGTCCGCAGGAGCTGCCGCCACCCGGCGCCGACCGCACCGCGGCCCGCGGCCGCGCCCACCCGCCGGTCGCGCAGCCTGCGCAGCGGTATCAGGGTGAACGCGCCCCACCACACCCCGGCCGTCGCCAGGCAGATCCGTACCGCGGTGGACTCCGACACCCCGAAACTCGCGTGGCCCGAGTACAGCACCAGATCCAGCACCAGGACGAAGGCGCCCGACGTGTACCCGAAGGCCCAGCCGCGTGAGGAGACGGTGTCGCGCTCCTCCGGCTCCGCGATCTGCGGGAGGTAGGCGTTGTAGAGGACCATCGAGACGGCCAGCGAGGAGTTGGCCACGATCAGCAGCAGCGAGCCCAGCAGGTAGCGGTCGCCGTCCAGGAAGAACATTCCGGCGGTGGCTCCGGCCCCGAGGTACGCGGCCCCGGCGAGCAGCGGTTTCTTCCGCCCCGTCCGGTCGGCGACGGCCCCCGCCAGCGGCATGACGAGCACCGCGACGACCACGGACACCGAGACCGTGTACGCGAAGACGGATCCCGCCCGCAGCGGAATGCCGAGCGGGTGGACATAGCCCCCGGAGTCCGCCGCGGCCCTGGCGACCGAGGTCAGATACGGGCCGAGGAACACCGTGAGCACGCTGGTCGAGTAGACGGAGGACGCGAAGTCGTAGAAGTACCAGCCGTGCTGCTCGCGCCTGCGGCCGGCCGCGGTGGCCGCCTCGGTCGTGACGGCCGTGCCGTCCGCGGTGCCAGCGCTCAAACCGCGCCCCCTGATCGTCAGTTCCACGCCCCCCGCGCGGTGAGAACCGTGCGCAGCGACTCCAGATGATCGGTCATGATGCCATCCACTCCCAGGTCGAGGAGGGCGGTCATCCGCCGGGGGTCGTTGACCGTCCAGACGTGCACCTGGAGTCCGCGGGCGTGTGCGGTGCGTACGAAGCGGTCGTCGACCACCCGGATCCGGCCGTGGAATTCCGGAACCTGGGCGCAGACGGCGCCCGGGCGCAGGGGCGCCGGGACCCCGTAGGAGCGCAGCCGCAGCGCCGCGATGCCGCTCATGCCGTACGAGGTGGCGAGCCGCGGACCCGCCAGCCGGGCCGCCGCGGCCACGCGCCTCTCCGAGAACGAGCCGACGCACACCCGGTCCCAGGCATCGGTGCTGCGGATCAGGCCGATCAGCGGGGCCAGCGCGGGACCGGCCTTGATGTCGACGTTCCAGCGGGCTTCGGGGAACTCCTCCAGGAGGTCCGCGAAGAGCGGCAGCGGTTCGGTGCCGGCCACCCGCGCCTGCCCGACCTCGCTCCACGGCAGGGAGGCGATGGGGCCGTGCGCGTCCGTCATCCGGTCCAGCGTCGCGTCGTGGAAGGCGACGAGCCGGCCGTCGGCCGTGGCGTGCACATCGGTCTCGAAGTAGCGGTAACCGGCGCGGTCCGCCCGCCGGAAGGCGGCCGCGGTGTTCTCCAGGCCGTCCGCCGAGCCGCCCCGGTGGGCGAACGGGATCGGGCCCGGGTGGTCCAGATAGGGGTGGTGGGTCCTCGTCACTCGGGAAGTATCGCCCGCGCGGTGGCGCCGGTCAGCGGCGCCCGGTCGGCGGCCGGAGCGGGCACCGCGAACACCCGCAGGAAGATCTGGGCGAGCGGTCCGATGGAGAGGGCGTAGACCACCGTGCCCACCCCGAGCGTCCCGCCCAGGATGAAGCCGGTGGCCACGACGGCGATCTCGATGGCGGTGCGCGACAGCCGGATCGAGAGACCGGTGAGGCGGTGCAGCCCGGTCATCAGTCCGTCCCGGGGGCCGGGGCCGAAGCGGGCGGAGATGTAGAGGCCGGTGGCCGCGCCGTTGAGCAGGATGCCCGCGGCCATCAGCGGGATCCGGCCGGGCAGGCCGTGCACGGCCGGGACCAGGTCGAGGGTCGAGTCCATGGCGATGCCGATGACGAAGACATTGGAGACGGTGCCGAGCCCCGGGCGCTGCCTGAGGGGGATCCACAGCAGCAGTACGGCGGCACCGACGATGATCGAGACGGTGCCGATCCGCAGTCCGGTGAGCCGGGCCAGCCCCTGGTGCAGCACGCCCCACGGCTCAAGGCCGAGGCCCGCCTGGACGAGAAGGGCGGAACTGACGCCGTACAGCGCCAGACCTACGTAGAGCTGCACAAGCCTGCGTATGACGTTCCTGGACAATATGGTCCTCCGTGGTGGTGGCTGGTCGTAGTGGACTGGTACGTGACACTCTGTGGCTTGGAATCCGAGGCCAACCATGGCCAATTCCGGGAAGGTGGACTGAATTCCATGACGCAGTGGACTTCGGCGGTCGGCGCGGCGCAGCTGGCCCGGCAGCTCAGCACCCAGCAGTCACGGCCGGCCGGCCCGGGCACGCGCAAGCCGCCCGCCTACCGGGCGCTCGCCGACGGCATCAGGGTGCTCGTCCTCGAAGGCCGCGTCCCGGTGGCCGCACGGCTGCCCGCCGAGCGCGAACTGGCGGTGGCGCTGGCGGTGAGCCGCACCACGGTGGCCGCCGCCTACGAGGCGCTGCGCACCGAGGGCTTCCTGGAGTCCCGCCGGGGCGCGGGCAGCTGGACCGCGGTTCCGGCCGGCAATCCGCTGCCCGCCCGCGGTCTTGAACCGCTGCCGCCCGAGACGCTCGGCTCGATGATCGACCTCGGCACCGCCGCGCTGCCCGCCCCGGAGCCCTGGCTCACCCGCTCGGTCCAGGGCGCGCTCGAAGAGCTGGCGCCGTACGCGCACACCCACGGCGACTACCCGGCCGGGCTGCCGGCGCTGCGCCAGATGCTCGCCGACCGCTACACCGAGCAGGGCATCCCGACCATGCCCGAGCAGATCATGGTGACCACCGGGGCGATGGGGGCCATGGACGCCATCTGCCATCTGTTCGCCGGGCGCGGTGAGCGCATCGCCGTCGAGTCGCCCTCGTACGCCAACATCCTCCAGCTGATGCGCGAGGCCGGGGCCCGGCTGGTGCCGGTCGCGATGGCCGAGGGGCTCAGCGGCTGGGACCTGCCCAGGTGGCGGCAGGTGCTGCGCGACGCGGCACCCCGTATCGCCTATGTGGTGGCCGACTTCCACAACCCGACCGGCGCGCTCGCCGACGAGGACCAGCGGCGCGGTCTTGTGGACGCGGCCCGCTCGGCCGGCACGGTCCTGGTCGTCGACGAGACCATGACCGAGCTGCTCCTCGACGAGGGGACCGAAATGCCGCGCCCGGTCTGCGCCTTCGACCCGGCCGGGAGCACGGTGCTGACGGTGGGCTCGGCGAGCAAGGCGTTCTGGGCCGGTATGCGGATCGGCTGGGTGCGTGCCGCGCCGGACGTGATCCGCAGCCTGGTGTCGGCCCGGGCCTACGCCGACCTGGGCACCCCCGTGCTTGAGCAGCTGGCCGTCAACTGGCTGATGAGCACCGGGGGCTGGGAGGAGGCCGTCTCCATCCGCCGGGCCCAGGCCAGGGAGAACCGCGACGCGCTGGTCGGTGCCATCCGCAGGGAGCTGCCCGACTGGGAGTTCGACGTGCCGCACGGCGGGCTGACGCTCTGGGTGCGGACGGGCGGGCTCTCCGGCTCCCGGCTCGCCGAGGTCGGTGAGCGGGTCGGGGTCCGGGTGCCGTCCGGGCCCCGGTTCGGGGTCGACGGGGCCTTCGAGGGGTATGTGCGGCTGCCGTTCACCGTCGGGGGCCGGGTGGCCGACGAGGCCGCTCAGCGGCTGGCGGCAGCCGCGCGGCTGGTCGGGACCGGCGCGAGCACCGGCACCGAAGCCCCGCGGACGTTCGTGGCCTGACCTCTCCCGGCAAGCCCCGGTCGGTCCCCGTCAGCTCTCGGCCGCCACCGGCGCCGCGTCCATGGGCCGCGGCCCGGCCTTCAGCAGATCAGCCTCCACGGGAGCTGCTTCCATCGGCGCGGACTCCGCTGAGGCCTGTTGCGGCGCGGGCGCCGGGTCCGGCATGCCCTGCCGGCCGGGGAGCAGATCCAGTACGGCCTTGCGGTGCGCCTCACTGGTCGCGTCGTCGTACGGGTCGGGGGTGGCCGGGACCTGGAGCCGCAGCACCGGCCCGGACCCGAGCCGTGCGTAGCCGCGCCCCGGCGGAGTGCCGGGCGTCGGCGTGGTGTGGGGCGGTGCGCCGAGCAGCGCCTCGATCTGGCCTTCGGGCACCGGTCCCAGCACGACGCGGGCGCGGGTGTGGTGCCGGACGGCGTCGCTCAGCCCGTCCACCGAGTCGGACTGTTCGGCCACCACCACCGTCACGCTCGCCGCCCTGCCGTGCCGCAGGGGGACCTGCAGCAGCTCCTGCGGGTCGGTACGTCCGTCGGCCGCCGCCAGATGCCCGAAGACGCCGGGCCGGTCGAACAGGATCCACAGCGGGCGCCTGGTGTCCTCGGGCGTGGGATGCCCGGACTGCCTGGCGCGGTTGGCCGCGATCAGCCGCCGCTCGGTCTCGTGCGCCGCCCACTCCAGAGTGCTCAGCGCCCCGGCGAGTCCGCACTCGACGGCGAGCACCCCGTCGCGCCCGGTGAGGCAGGCGTACTCCCCGGTCCCGCTGCCCTCGATGATCACCACGTCGCCGTACCGCAGGGCCTGGAGCGCGATCGAGCGCAGCAGCGTGGTGGTCCCGCTGCCCGGCTCGCCCACGACGAGCAGATGCGGTTCGGTCGAGCGCGCGCCCGTCCGCCAGACGACGGGCGGTGCGTCGCTCTGCTCTTCGCCGTCCCGCACCGGCACCGTGCGCCGCACCGCGTCCTGGTCGGTGAAGCCGAGTACGGTCTCGCCGGGCCCGGTGACGAAGGGCTGTGCGGCGATCGTGGTGGACAGGGCGGGCAGCACGCTCATCGCGAGCCGGTTGCCCTCCTCGTCCCAGTCGAAGCGGTACTCGCGCCCGCGTCCGGACTTGGCGTGCAGGAGCTGTTCGATCCGGGTACGGGACGCCGCTTCGCCGTCGGTGAAGTGCGGCGGGTAGGCGACGTGCAGCGCGGTGAGCCGTCCGTCGCCGTCGAAGACGTAGTCGCTGAACGCCTCGTCCCACGCGCCTCCGTGGCTGAAGAGGGGAGCCGGGTCTTCGGGTACGGAGAAGTACGGCACCAGGGCCTCGTACAGCGCCTGGAGCCGGGCGGTCTCCGCCTCGTCGGGCCCGGTCTTCACCACGCCCCGCTCGTGCCCCTTCCAGGCGGCCGCGGCCATCACCGTGATCAGGGCGAGCAGCGGCCCGTACGGGATGAGCGCGACCACCAGGACGCAGGCCGCGACGAGGAACAGCGCGGGACCGCGCCGGTCCTTGGGTGTCGCGGCCCACCGCTGCCGCCCGGCCGAGGCCAGGCTGCGCAGGCCGCGCCCGATGGTGATCAGTGGATGGAGGACGTCGGTGGCGCTGTCGGCGGCCGTCCGCGCGATCTCGCGGCTGCGGGTGATCGATGCGCTGCTGCTGCTCAGAATGCGGGGAAGTGGTCGCCGGGCCACGTCTGTCTCCTGGGGTGGGTGGGGAAACGGTTGCCGAGGGTCAGAACTTGATTCCGCCCAGCATGCTGGCGAGGCTCGCGCCGCCGGCCGTGATGCTCGGTGCGATGGCGGTACCCGCGACGTAGAAGCCGAAGAGGGCGCAGACGAGCCCGTGGGAGGCCTTGAGCCCGTCCTTCTTGAAGAAGAGGAAGGCGATGACTCCCAGCAGTACGACGCCTGAGATGGAAAGGATCATGAGTGTTCTCCTGGTTGGGGGGACAGTCACCATGAGTTCTTCCAGGTTCACAGAAAGTATCTATGCGATAAAAGGTGCAAACGGGTGAAATATCAGTTAATTCACCTGAGTGGCCGACGGGGGTGCACGCGCGTGCCAGGCGCCGGGAGCGGGCAGTAATCTGTCGGTTCACTCGTACGGCTCACCTGCCGTACCCCGAGGTCACAGCATGGAAGGCGGTACGAGCGATGAGCGAGGCTCCGGACCCCGAGGTGGTCGAGCTGGCGACGAAGGTCTTCGACCTCGCCAGGCAGGGGGAGACCGCCGCGCTCGCCGCGTACGTCGACGCGGGGGTCCCGGCCAACCTCACCAACGACCGCGGCGACACCCTCGTGATGCTCGCCGCCTACCACGGCCACGCGGCGACGGTGGAGGCCCTCATCACCCGCGGCGCCGAGACCGACCGGGCCAACGACCGGGGGCAGACCCCACTGGCCGGAGCGGTCTTCAAGGGCGAGGACGCGGTGATCCGCGCCCTGCTCACCGGCGGCGCCGATCCGGAGGCCGGGACTCCGTCCGCGGTGGATACCGCGCGGATGTTTGGGAAGACGGAGCTGGTGGAGCTGTTCGGCGCACGCTGACCGGCCTGTCGTAAATGTGGTCGCGGTGGCGATTTGGCTGGGTCATCATGACGTCGCGGGTCCATATCGGACCACCGACGAGAGGCAGAGGAAGATGAACTGCACCAAGCAGATGGCAACGGGCGGCCGGACATGTTGTTGCGCGGCCAGGTAGTCCACGTATCCCCGGTTGCGTCTACAGCTTGATGTGAGGCCTCTTCCATGATCGATCCAGTCATAGCGCCGAGCGGCACCTTGCTCGGCCTCCTCCAGCGGGGCCGCGGCGACGGCACGCTGCACGCGCTCGCCGCACCGCGCAAGGAAGCGCTGGCCGCCCTGAACCACTGCGTCCTGAGCGACCCCCGCCACGACTGGCAGGTCGAGAACCGCTCGCTCTACTACGCGCGCCTCTACCTCGACCTCGACGGCGGGCTCGGCGAGATCGAGCGGCACCTCTTCGTCCCGGACGACCACTTCGTCACCGAGGACAGCAGGACGGGGCTCGCGCTCGCGGTGCTGGGGCACCTCGCCTCGTACGACAGGGACGACGCGCTCGCGCTGCTGCGGCGGTACGCGGCGACCGGCTCCAACTGGGCCTGGGCGCTCGACGAACTCGCACTGCGCGACGACGACGCCGGACTGCGCGCTCTGGCCGTGCCCGTGCTCGGCCGCTTCCCCGCCACCCCGCAGGGCGACGCCGAGCTGGCCGCCGCCGTGCGCGACGCCTACGAACCCCGGCCCTGGCGGCTGTGGGCCGACGACCCGCGGGAGTCCGTGGGCGCCCGGATCCGGGCCGCCGGGGAGCAGGGGTCCTTCGACCGCTGGCAGCGGCAGATGCGCCCGACGGGCCCCCGCCCCGGCTGGAGCGTGCAGGCCGTCTTCGACTGGGCGCAGCAGGGACTGGAGCGCGGCAGCGAACTGCACCTGCCCGCCGCCCGCTGCCTCACCGCCGTGGCCGGTCCGGGGGACCGCGCCGTGATCGTCGAGGCCGCCCGCAGCGGTACGGACGGAGCCCGCTGCGCGGCGCTGCACTATCTCGCCGAGGCGCGGGACCCCGCTGTGCTGGACCTCATCGAAGCAGCGGTGGACAGCCCCTCCCGTACCGTCGCGGAGACGGCCGTGGCCGCCTTCGAGCGGATGTGCGGCGACGAAGCGGTGGACCGGGC
Organism: Streptomyces sp. NBC_00466; assembly: GCF_041433995.1. Lineage (NCBI taxonomy): Bacteria > Bacillati > Actinomycetota > Actinomycetes > Kitasatosporales > Streptomycetaceae > Streptomyces > Streptomyces sp. NBC_00466. The sequence continues at coordinate 6,299,210 of NZ_CP107896.1, forward strand.
GCGCTGCTGGGTGCAGCGGCCCGACGCGCTGGGGGCCTCCGCCGCCGGTGTGCTCGCCGGGCGCGGCGGGGCGCAGGACGCGCACCTGGTCCTCGGCGCGCTGCGCGAGACGGTCCGGGCCGACGGCCCCGACGCCGCACTGCTCTGGACGCTCGTCGACGGGGCCGGCCGGCTCGGCATCGCCTGTGCTGCCCCCGTCCTGCGCCATGTGTACCGCGAGACGGCCTCCTCGCATCTGCGCGGCAGCGCGGCCCGCGCGCTCGCCGCCACCGACCCGTCCTTCGCCGCCGGATTCGCCGTCGAGTGCCTGTGGGACTGCGAGGAGACCACCCGGGAGGTGGCCGCCCTGCACGCCGCGACCGGCGACATCCGGGTGGTCGACCGGCTCCGCCGGCTGGCCGCCGATCCCGCCGAGGAGGCCGAGGTGCAGACCGCGGTCCGCAGCCGGATCGGCACCGAGGGGACCGCGGTCTGACGCGGCCACGCCGCCCGCCCACCACCGGGCGGGCCCCGGCCGTCGGACCGGCGGACGGCCGGCGGCGAACACGCCTGGAAGGAACTGGCATACGCCGTGGGACTGTTGGGACATAGGTTGGGCGCTGAACAGTACACATCTCGGCCCGAAAACGGACGGTACCCATGACCGACCACCACGCGACGCCGCCCGGACCTGCGGCACAGCGGAAGCCCGACACACTGGTGCCGCACTCGGCCCGGATCTGGAACTACTGGCTCGGCGGGAAGGACAACTACCCCGTCGACGAGGAGGCAGGCGACGCGTACAGCGCCGTCTTCCCCGGCATCGTCACCGTCGCCCGCAGCAGCCGCGCCTTCCTGCGCAGGAGCATCACGCACCTGGTCCAGGAGGCGGGCATCCGGCAGTTCCTGGACGTCGGGACGGGCCTGCCGACCGTGGACAACACGCATGAGGTCGCCCAGAGGCTCGACCCCGGGGCCAGGATCGTCTACGTCGACCACGACCCGATGGTCCTCACGCACGCCCGCGCCCTGCTCACCTCCACCCCCGAGGGGGCGACCGCCTATGTCGACGCCGACCTGGCCGACCCGGACCGCATCCTGGCCGCTGCTGCCCGGACGCTGGACCTCACCCGCCCCACCGCCCTGATCCTCAGCAACATCCTGGGCCACGTCGCCGACTACGGCCGGGCGCGCGCCATCGTCGACCGCCTGATGGAGGGACTGCCGTCCGGCAGCTACCTCGCCGTCAACGACGGTTCGCGAGGCACCGACGCCGACTACGAACAGGCCCAGGACGCCTACAACGAGACCGGCGCCGTGCCGTACTTCCTGCGCCCCGTCGACGAGATCGCGGCGTTCTTCGACGGCCTGGAGCTGCTGGAACCCGGAGTTGTCTCCGTCCAGTTCTGGCGCCCGGACCCCGGCTCCCCGGCCCCGCAGCCCATCGGCGAACACGGTGGCCTCGCCCGCAAGCCGTGACACCCGACGGGCACGCGGCAGGCGTACGGCCCGGCGCCCCGGATCAACGGGCCGGCCGGCCCGGGGCGCCGGGCGCCGGACGGCCGTGTACGGGAACGAACACCACCGGAGTCCCCGGCACCGCCTGCCCCGCAGCCCCGAGCCGGTCCTCGGGGACGACCCCGATCACCGGGTAGCCCCCGGTGACTGGATGATCGGCGAGGAAGAGCACCGGCAGCCCGTCGGGTGGCACCTGCACCGCGCCCAGAACCATTCCCTCACTGGGGAGTTCGGCGCTGTCCGCACGTTTCAGGGGCGGGCCGTCGGTGCGCAGTCCGATGCGGTTGCTCTCGGCCGAGACCCGGTATCCGGCCTCCGGCAGGGCCCGCAGCGCCGTATCCGTGAGCCGGTCGGCCCGGGGGCCCAGGACCAGCGGGAGCACCAGCTCGGCCGGGGGAGCGGGCAGCGGGACCGCGTCCACCGGGCCGGGCGGCGGTTCACCCGGGACCCCGAGCGGCAGCAGCTGCCCGGCCTCCAGCGGTGCGGGGCCGAGGCCGGAGAGCAGGTCGGTGGCCCGGCTGCCCAGCACCGGCCGGACCGCGACGCCACCGCCGAACGCCACATAGCTGCGCAGCCCTTCGACCGCCCCGCCCACATCGAGCACGGACCCCGCCGGCACCCGTACCGGCGCACCCCAGGCGGCGGGGCGGCCGTCGATCCGTACCGGACAGGGCGCACCGGTCACGGCCGCCGTGACGTCCGTACGGACCCGTACCGCGGTGCCGTCGAGAGTGGTCTCCAGGGTGGCGGCGTCCGCCGGGTTCCCGGCGAGGAGGTTCGCCAGCCGGTGCGCGGCCGGGTCCAGGGCGCCCGAGCGCGGAACGCCGAGATGCGCGTAGCCCGGGCGCCCGAGATCCTGCACAGTGGTGAGCGCCCCGGGGCGCACCACCTCCAGCGCCTCCGGAACCCCCGCCTCCGGCACCCCGGTCCCCGGGCCTCCCGAGCCGGTCGTCCTCATACCGCCTCCTCGGTGGTGAACCGCACCCGCGCGCCGGGCACCAGCAGCGCAGCGGGCTCGCGGTCCTGGTCCCACAGCACCGCGCCGGTGGTGCCGATCAGCTGCCAGCCGCCGGGGGACGAGCGGGGGTAGACGCCCGCGTAGGTGTCGGCGAGAGCGACCGAACCGGCGGGCACAGCCGTACGGGGCGTGGCCCGGCGCGGCAGCCGGAGCCGGTCGGGAAGTCCGGACAGATAGCCGAAGCCGGGGACGAAACCGCAGAAGGCGACCCGGAACCGGAGCCCGCCGACGATCCCCGGGACGTCCTCCGGCGCCACCTGCCAGTGGTGCGCCACCTCCGCCAGATCGGGGCCGTCGTAGCGCACGGCGATCTCGATCTCAGGGCCGCCGGTCCCGGCGGACGGCGGCACGCTCCAGGTGGTGAGCCGGGCGGCGAGCTCCTGGGGGCGGGCCAGACCGTCCAGCAGTACGGTCCGGGCGGCCGGCACGATCTCCGTCACCGGGGGAAGTTCACCGGCGTCGCGCCGGCGCAGCAGCTCCGCGTGGAAGGCCTCCGTCTCCGGCGCCGACTCCAGCTCGACGAGCAGGGCGTGTGCGCCCACCGGGAGTACCCTCACCGACCCGGCCCTCCGTGCGGCCGGTGCGCCCCGCCGCGTACCAGGGCCGTCATGCGAAGGGCTCCAGGACCACACCGGCGGCGAGCAGTTCCCGGCGGACCCGCAGTGCGATGTCCGCCGCCTCCGGGGTGTCGCCGTGCAGACAGAGCGACCGCGCGTCGACGCTGACGCGCTCCCCGGTGATCGCGGCCACCGAGCGGTCGTGCACCATGATCAGCGCGCGTGCGACCACCACGTCCGGGTCGTGCAGCACCGCTCCGGGCCCGCTGCGCGGAGCGAGTGTGGCCTGCGCGGTGTACGCGCGATCGGCGAAGGCCTCGGTCACCGCGGGCAGCCCCGCGTCCGCCGCTGCCGCCAGCAGCCGGGAGCCGGGCAGCCCGAGCACCGGCAGCGCGCCCCCGGCGAGCCGCACGCCCGCGACGACCGCGCCCGCCTGCTGCTCGTCGTGGACGGTGCGGTTGTAGAGCGCGCCGTGCGGTTTGACGTACGACACCCGGCTGCCGGCGGCCCGCGCGAAAAGCTCCAACGCGCCGATCTGGTAGGCGACTTCGTCGGCCAGCTCACGGGCGGGGACGTCCATCGCGCGCCGCCCGAAACCCGCCAGGTCGCGGTACGAGACCTGGGCGCCGATCCGTACACCGTGAACGGCGGCCAGTTCGCAGACCCGGCGCATGGTCGACGGGTCGCCCGCGTGGAAGCCGCAGGCGACATTGGCACTGGTGACGACGGAGAGCAGCGCCTCGTCGTCGGTGAGCGTCCAGCGGCCGAACCCCTCACCGAGGTCGGCGTTGAGATCGACCACGGCCGGGGTGGCGGGGGTCGGGGCGGTCGTGCTCATACGGCTCCCTCCGGGAGCGGGACGGGGTCCGTACCGGCGCGGGATCCGGGACGGACCGGAGGCGGTTACGGAGTGGACAGGACGTGGGCCGGGGGCGGACACCGCGTGAACCGGGGGTGGTTGCGGCCGGATCCGGGCCGGTACGGGGAGCACGAAGCCTAGCCGTCGAGGGCCGTGCGGGCCCGGTGGACAGGCGCCCCATCCGCGCCGTTTCGACCGTTGTCAGTGCGAGGACCTAATCTGTGCAGCGTGACTTCGCCTGCCCCGACGGAATTCGTTCCGCCCCAGCTCAGCGCGGGGCCGCGCCCCGCACCGGGCCCGGCCGCCGACGAAGGGCTGGCGCGGCGGCTTCGCGCGCTCGCGTGCACCGCCCCGCTGCACGACCTCGATGTACGCAAGGCCAATCTGGCCGGCGAGTACACGGTCTACGCCATGGCCGAGGTGGCGCTCGCCGCGATCGACCTGGTCACGCTCAATATGGACTTCGACACCGGGGCCGACCACGACCAGATAGTGGCCAGGCTGCTGCCGCGCGTCGCGGCCCAGGCCCCGCGCCGCCCGGCGGACGAGCACGAGCGGGTGGCCCGCTGGGTGCTGGAGAACCTGATCAATGTCGGCAGTGTGGACCGCGGGTTCCGCGCGGTCTACGGCACGTTCGGCCCCGACGGCGAGTACGTCCGCCGCGACTACGACTTCAAGCTGGTCGAGGAAGTGCCCGGCCATGGCGGCACCGTCTATCTGCGCACCACCGACGAAGCGGTCAACGTCCTGGTGGGCGCCCTCGACACGGACGTCACCAGCGCGCAGATCGCCGCCGAGGTGAAGCTGGAGGTGCTGATCAGCCGGGGCAGGCTCGCCGACGCCCAGCTCGCGGCGGAGCAGGCCCGGTACCGGACCGTGCAGTACGCCGAGACGCTGCGCAGGACGCTGGAGGCGACCCGGCGCAACGTCCGCGCGGTCGACTGGCTCAGGACCGTGCCCGACATGATCGACGAAGCCCTGGACCACGTGGCCGACCGCTACCGCCATGAGAACGCGATCCTCACCAACATCCGCAAGGCCAGGGACGAGACGGAGGAGCCCGAGCACAAGCGGCGCGCCGCCGAGCTCGTCGACATCGTCAAGGACTGCATCCGCCGCCACACCCAGCTCCAGTCCCGGCTGCTGGAGGCCGGGCCGCTCTTCCGCGCCGAGCAGGACCGGCAGGCGTTCGCCCCGCCGACGGCGAGTTCCGGACTGGACCTGTACGGACAGCTGGTCGCCCCCGTACTGCCACTGCCGCTGGAGCAGGCCATCCGGGTCACCGACGCGTTCTTCGCACGGGGCACCGGACTGCGTACACCCGTGTCCGTACGGGTCGGGGACCTGGTCGACATCCTGCTGACGCCGCCGGCCGAGCGGGAGCACCTGGGCGCCGAGATGCCCGAGCCCGACCTCATCGCGACACCGGACGACAGCCGGTTCAGCGAGGAGCAGCTGGCCGCGGCGATGGAGTTGCTCGACCTGGAGCACGACGCGCCGCGCCGGCTCTCCGGTCTGCTGGCCGAAGCCCGGCTGCGCGATCCGGAACTGCCCTATCTGGTCGCCCTGCTGGCCATCCACGCGGCCAGCCCGCCGGTCGGCACCGCGTACCGCCAGGGTGAGGAGCGCCTGCTCTTCGCCGTGGACGACGGCACCGATCTGGACGACTCCGAGTTCGGCGGTGCGGATCTGATCGTGGGGACGGCCCTCCTGGACACCGTCGGAATGGCCGCGGGCCGTACGGAGTCCGCATGAACCTCCGGCGGGACGTCCCGCCCGCCCCGGACACCCGGGCCAGGAAGCACGGCAGGCCGCAAACCCGGCACCCAGGACCCGGGGCGCAGCCGGGACCCGGGGCCCGCCCAGGACCCGGGGCCCGGCCAGGACCTTGGGAGCAGTACCGAACGACACCGACCGAGGAGCAGCAGCTGTGAGCGAGACCCACGCCGAGCACACCGCGTGGAGCGAGCCCGACCAGGCCGCCACCGCCGTGCCGCCGGCCGGCCCGGCGGTGACCCCGGCCGACGCCGCCGACGCGGCACGCCTCGTCGCCTTCGGACTCCAGCCGAAGCTGCTGCCCGCCCGTGACGCCGAGTACGCGGAGCTGCTCCGCCGCTACCGCGAGGCGCCCGCCTTCGCCCGGCTCGCCGACGCTGTCGCCACCGGACTCGGCCTGGTCGTCCTGGAGGTCTCGACCCGCGCCGGCATGGCCGTCGCCGCGGGCGAGGACTCGGTCTTCGCCGTACGCATGGGCGACTACGCGCGCCGCGCCGCCGCCGACTCCGCCGACCGCTTCCTGCACGGGCTGGCCCATCTCGCTGTCGCGGCCATGTCCTTCCCGCGCCCCGAAGACCTCGCCGACGACGGGTACATCGGCCGGATCACGGTCAACGGCGTCGACGCGTTCGTCCGCCAGGCCTGCCGCCGGCTGGAGGAGCGGGCCGACGAGCAGGGCGAGAACAGCGACCCGGCCACCGACGCACCCGGGCTCGAAGCCGCCTGGCGGATCTACGCGAGGCGCAGCTCCACCGGAGCCACCAAGGACGCCAGGCGCCTGGCCGGTTCCACCACCGGGATCGTCGCCAAGGCCGTGGTCTTCCTCACGGATTCGGGGTTCCTGCAGCGCACCGGCGACGACGCCGGAGGCGCGTACCGCACCACCGCCCGCTACCAGCTCCAGGTCCGCGACATGGCGGGCAGCGCCGCCATGGCCGAGCTGCTCGACCTGGGCGTCGTGCCGGTGACCGACGGAACGGCCACGCTGCTGCCGCCCTCCGGGACGGACGACCTCGAACTGACCGCCGACGCAGGACTCCCCTTCCACTCCTGACCAGCCCCTGACTGAGCCAGATCCCGCACCACAACGACGAGAGTCCGCCGCCATGTACGAGCTGTCCCGGGTCCGCCTCTACTCCATCGGACCTGCCGGTGCGCGCTACGCCGACACCGTGCTCGACCTGCGGGGAGTGGGCGCCCCCGTGCCCAACCCGGCTCCGGCCCAGGCGGAGTTCTTCGAGGAGGAACCGGTCGGCCCGCCGCGCCGCCCCGCGCCCGCGGGTGTTCTCTTCCTGGAGAACGGCGGGGGCAAGTCGGTCCTGCTGAAGCTGATCTTCTCGGTGATGCTGCCGGGCCACCGCAACACGCTCGGCGGGGCCAGCTCCGGCGTCCTGCGCAAGTTCCTGCTCGCCGACGACTGCGGCCATGTCGCCCTGGAGTGGCAGCACACCCTCACCGGTGAGCTCGTCGTGGTCGGCAAGGCCAGCGAGTGGCGCGGCCGGCAGGTCTCCAACGACCCGCGGAAGTTCGCCGAGGCCTGGTACTCGTTCAGGCCGGGCCCGGGGCTGAGCCTCGACTCCCTCCCGGTCGCCGAAGCCACCACCGTACGGCCGTCGGCGGAGGGCGTCTCCGGGGCGCGGGGCAGGCGCCGAACCATGAAGGGCTTCCGTGACGCGATCACCGAGGCCGGGAAGTTCTATCCCCATCTGGACGTCCACTGGGAGGAGATCCACGACCGCTGGAACGAACACCTCGGCGATCTGGGCCTCGACCCCGAACTCTTCCGCTACCAGCGCGAGATGAACGCCGACGAGGGCGAGGCGGCCGGTCTCTTCGCGGTCAAGAAGGACTCCGACTTCACGGATCTGCTCCTGCGGGCCGTCACCGACACCCGCGACACGGACGGCCTGGCCGACCTCGTCGGCAGTTTCGGCAGCAAGCTCGGCCGCCGCGCCGAACTCACCGCGGAGCGCGACTTCACCGCGGGCTCGGTGGACCTGCTCGGCCGCATCGTCGACGCCGCGGCGGCGCGCTCGCGGTCCCGGGACGTCCACGCGGGCGCCGAGCGCCGTACGCGCACCCTCGCCCGCAGGCTCTCCGCCCGCGCCGCCGACGAGCGGGGCCGCGCATCCGACCTCGCCCAGCAGGTCACGTCCGCCGCCCACACCGTCACACAGGCCGAGGAAGCCCGCGGCCGCAGCGCGCTGATCGCCGCGGAACTGGCCTACCGGCACGCCTCGTTGGCGCTCACCGTCACCGAGAAGGCCGCAGCCGCGCAGCGCAGGGAGCTGGCCGACGCGCGGACGTTCCACTCGGCGTGGCAGGCGGCCGAGGCGGTGCTGCGGCACCGCGCGGCGGCCGACCGGTCCGCACGGGTCGCCGTTGCCATCCGTGAGGCCGAGCGGGACGCCGCCCCGGCCCTGGCCGCCCGGGCCACCGCGGCGGCCGACCTGGTCCGCGCACTCCACTCGGCGGCCGAGAGCGGCGAGCAGCTCGCCAACGAGGAGGAGGAGCGCGCGGCCGTACTGCAGACGGCGGGCGAGGCGGCCCACCGCGACGCCACCGCCGCGGCGACCGAGGCGCAGCGCGCCCGCAGCGAGGCCGGGCACCTGCGCCAGCGCCTCACCGAGGTCGGCCAGGAGACCTCCGAGGCCGTCCGTGCGGGCTGGCTCGACGACACCGCGCCCGACGCGGATCCGGCGCGCGCCGCTCTGGCGGCCAGCGACGCGGAGAAGTCAGCGGTCGCCGCCTGGGACACGGCCCGCGAGCAGGCGCGGACCACGGCGGACGAGGCCAAGGAAGCCGCCTCCCGGGAGAGCCGGGCCGATCTCGCCGCCGCCCGGGCCGCGGACGCGGCGCGGGCCGCCGAGCACGCGTACGAGGCGGAGCTGCGCACCGCCGAATCCATCGCGGCGGAGACCCGGCTGGCAGAGCTGCTCGGCCTCCCCGCAGTAGCGACACCGGGGTCAACTCCGGTATCCGGCACCGCTGTCGGGCTGCCTCAGCCCCGTAACGGCACAGTGCCCCCGGATACGGACCGGCCCCGGCGCACGGCCACCGCAGGCACGGCCGACGACGCGGAGCCAGCGGGCTCCGGAGCCGCCCGTCCGCAGGACGTACCGGCCGACGGGGGCGCCGGCGACCGCGAGCCGGAGAGCCACGCGCGCACCCTGACGCGCGGCCGGCTCACCGCGGCCGAACTGGACCGCAACGCGGAAGAGCTCCGGGAACTGCTCGACGCGGGCGTCGCATCGGCCGAACGACAGCTCTTCGAGCTGCGCACCGCCGCAGCGGACGACTCCCGCATCCTCGGCGCACTGGGCGACGGCGGGCTGCTGCCGCCGGGCCCCGATGTGCTGGCCACCGTCGAGTTCCTGGGCGAGCACGGCATCCCCGCACTGCCCGGCTGGCGCTATCTCGCCCAGGCGGTGGACCCCGCCGACCACGCGGCGGTGCTGGCCGCCCGCCCCGAGCTGGTCGACGGTGTGGTGATCACCGACCCGGCCGCGCACAGCCGGGCCCGGTCCGTACTGAGCGGGGCCGCCCTGCTGCCGCGCTCCGCGGTCGCCGTCGGCACCGCGTCCGCGCTGCTCGCACCGGTACCGGGCCCCGGCCCGTCCGGCAGCGGGGACGGCGACGTGTTCCTCGTACCGCCGAACCCGGCCATGCACGACGAGCACGCCGCCGACGAGGAGCGGCAGGCGCTGCGCTCCCGTGCGGGCCTGCGCGACGAGGAGATCCGCACACTGGCGGCCAGGCTGGGTGGCGACCGGACGCTCGCGGCCCGGCTCGGCTCCTGGCGGGCCGCCTGCCCGCCCGGGACGCTCGCCGAACTGGCCGCGGTCGCGAGCAGCGCCGAGGAGGCTGCCGGGACCGCCACCGCCGCACTTGAGGAAGCCCGTGCCGCCCGGGCCGAGGCGGACGAGGCCGCCGCCGACGCCGCCCGGGTACGCGACGAACGCCAGGACACCGCACAGCGCGCCCGGCGGGTGGCCGACGCGCTCTCCGGACTCGCCTTCCGGCTCCGCGAACGTGCGGGCTGGCAGGTCACCCTGCGCGAACTGGGTGACGAGGCGGCCGAGTCGGAATCCCGGGCCGCGGCCTGCCTGGAGCGTGCCAGGGCCGCCGACGAGGACCGCAGGGCCGCCCAGCGGGCCGCCGACGACGCGCGCCGCACCGCCCGCGCGCTGCGGGCCGAGCGGTCCGAGATCGCCGGAGTGCCCGAGGACCTGCCCGAACCGGAAGCCGGCGTGCAGCGCTCCGCCCTGCCTGCCCTGCGGGAGGCCTACCGGGCCGCGTCCCAGCTGTACGAGAAGGTCGGCGTCGGAGCCGACCTCCGGGCCGAGCAGGCCAGGGCCGAGAGCGACGAGAGCGCGGCCCGCGCCGAGCTCGACCGGCTCTCCAACAAGGTCCGTACCCGCGCCTCCCAGCTGCTCGAATCCACCGACGGCGCCGACGGCCCGTCCCGGCAGGCGGCCGCGGCCCGGGCGGAGTCGCTCGTCCAGATGCTGGAGACACGGGCGTCGGCCGCCAGTGAACAGCTCGGCCGGCTGCGCGGCGAGGCCGAACGGCTCGCGCCCGCTGACGGCGCGGACGCCCACACCGAGCTGCCCGACGGACTGGCACCGGCCGACGCGGACGCCGCACAGACCCTGCTGCGCACCGCCACGGCCGAACTCGGCTCCCGCACCGACGCGTTGGAGACCTCCCGCGCGGCCCACGCCGAACTGCTGCGCGCCCACCGGGCGTCGGAGGACGCGGCGGGTGGCTTCGACGAATCGGCCGCCCTGCTGCGGGACCTGCTCCGCGACCCGCACCAGGACGACGAGAGCGCCGAATCCGCGCCGCCCGAGCCGTACCCCGGCAGCCAGGAGGAGGCCCGCGAGTCGGCCGCAGAGGCCCGCCGCTCCCTGCGCGCCTGCGCCGGCGACCTGTCGGCGGCCGAGTCGGCCGTGCGGGAGGCGAGCGACATCCTGGTACGGCATGCCAACGCCACCCGCTACGAGCAGGTCCGCACTCCGGCACGCCAGCAGATCCGTGAACTTCCCGCCGCCGCGCTCCCCGAGCACGCGGAGAAGTGGGCGGCGGCCTTCGCGCCCCGGCTGCGGGTGCTCACCGACGAACTGGAGCAGCTGGAGCGCAACCGGGACTCGATCGTCGACCGGCTGCGCGGTCTGGTGGAGTCCGCGCTCACCACACTGCGCTCCGCCCAGCGGCTCTCCCGGCTGCCCGAAGGCCTCGGGGAGTGGTCGGGCCAGGAGTTCCTGCGGATCCGCTTCGAGGAGCCCGACCAGGCCACCCTCGCCGAACGGCTCGGCGAGGTCATCGACGAGGCGACCAGGGCGGCCCTGAAGAAGAACTCCGATCTGCGCAGGGACGGGATGTCTCTGCTGCTGCGGGCCGTCCACGCGGCGCTCGAACCCAGGGGCGTGGCTGTGGAGATCCTCAAGCCGGACGCCGTGCTCCGGGCCGAGCGGGTCCCGGTGGGGCAGATGGGAGATGTCTTCTCCGGCGGGCAGCTGCTCACCGCGGCCATCGCCCTCTACTGCACGATGGCCGCCCTGCGCAGCAACGACCGGGGCCGCGACAGGCACCGGCACGCGGGCACGCTCTTCCTCGACAACCCGATCGGCCGGGCGAACGCCACATATCTGCTGGAGCTCCAGCGCGCGGTCTCCGACGCTCTCGGCGTCCAGCTGCTCTATACGACAGGGCTGTTCGACACCACGGCGCTCGCCGAGTTCCCGCTGGTCATCAGGTTGCGCAATGACGCGGACCTCCGGGCGGGGCTGAAGTACATCAGCGTGGAGGAGCATCTGCGGCCGGGCCTCCCGCAGCAGGACCCCGGCGGGGAGCAGGTGCACGGCGAGATCACCGCGACCCGGATGTTCAAACGGGGCCAGGCCGCACCGAGCACCCTGCCGTCCGAGGCGTCCTAGCCGTCCCAGCCGCGCCAGCCGTCCCAGCAGCCGTCCCAAGGCGGCCGGACGGAGACCGGCGGGTGGCCGGACGGGCTGTGACGGGCCCGGGGCGGCTCAGGACTGGGTCGTCAGCCGACCGGAGCGGTTCGTAGGTATCCGTTCGGCGTCCCCCTCCTGCCGACGGGCCGAACGCCGTGCCGAACGCCGGGCCGAGCGCCGCTCCTTGCGGAGCCGGCGGGCGGTGCTGCTGGGGGCGGACGTCACGCCATGGCGCTGGTTCCATACCTGCCGGGTGATCCAGACGTCCAGTACCGCCCAGGTCGCCACGACCGTACTCGCGACACTGCTCAGCACCATCGGGAAGGCCAGCCAGGAGCCCGCCACGGTGGAGAGGAAGGCCGTCACCGCCTGGATCAGCGTCACGGAAACGATCAGCACGGCACGCACCGCGCTTCCGCGCACCGGATCCGGCAGCCGGTACCGTCCGACCGGCTCCTCGACCCACAGCGTCCGCAGGGGGGCCTCGCCCTCTTCGATGGTCATGCTCTCTTCACCCTCGACCTTCACGCCTCGGCGCTGTCCGACTCCAGAACGGATGCCCGGCTTGGGTCGGTTCAAGCGTCCCCGCCCGTGGTGCGCCCCTCGTACGCAAGGACGAGCAACTGCCGTAAAAGATTCCCGCCACCCATAGAATTCCAGCCATCCGGACAGGGGTGGAAAGTGCCGTCCTGCCAGGGTTCTCCGACCGGATCAGGGAAGACGATCTGCTGGGATACCGGGACATGGCATGATCAACTCCCTTGCGACCGGCTGAAAATAGTCCGGAAGTCCCTTCGAGTTGCCTGTGCGGCAGTAGTAGGCTCACGCCGTTTGTTGACGGAACACCACCCCCGCCGGGCGGGGTTGAGCTGGGGGAGGCCATGCGCTTTCGCGGGAAGTCCATCCGCAGGAAGATCGTGGCGCTGTTGCTGGTCCCACTTGTCGCGTTGACGGCGATCTGGACGTTCTCCGTCTATCTCACCGGCCGTGACACTCTGCAACTGATGCGCACGGGAACCGTCCACAAGAGAGTGGCGCACCCGCTCGTCGTCGCCCTTGAGTCGGTCGAGGAGGAACGCTCCCTGACCCTGCGCCAGCTGGTCGATCCGGGAGCATCGGACATCCAGTCCGAGCTGCGCAGCCAGCGCGCGGACACCGACGCGGCCGTGGCCGAGCTGCGCCGCAACTCCCTGCGGAGCGACGCCCGTTCCGCCATGGGCGGGCACTCCCAGCAGCAGCTGAGCTCGGTGCTCGACGGGTTCGCCGGACTCGGTCCGCTGCGGCGCAACACCGGCGACCACGAGGTGACGCGCCGCGAGGCGTACGACCAGTACAACCGGCTCTGCGACCAGGCACTCGACTTCCTGGCCGACCTGCCCACCCTGCAGAACTCCGGCCTCGACAAGGAGGCGCGCGGCCTCGTCGGCGTCAGCCGGGCCCGTGAGTCCCTCTCGCGGGAGGACGCGCTCCTCGGCTCCGCCCTCACGTCCGGACGGCTCGACTCCAAAGACCTGCGCGACATCTCGGACCTCGTCACCGCCCGCGAGGTGTACTACACGGTCAGCCTGCCGTCACTGCCGGGCCGGGCGGGCGACGCGTACAGGGCGTACTGGAGCGGCCCCGAGACCATCCCGGTGCGCACCGCCGAATCCGCCGCGGTCGGCAAGAACCCCGCCAGTTCCTCCATCACCGGCTCCGCGTCCCGCTGGACCACGGACGCCGACCGGACGCTCAGCCATCTCGACACGCTGGGAACCGAGGCCCGCAGGGACTTCCAGAGCCGGGTGAGGCCCGCCGCCGCCGGCGTCTTCGCCAAGGCCGGGATCGCGGCACTGCTCGGCGTCGGCGGACTGCTGGTGTCCCTGGTGGTGTCCGTGCGCATCGGGCGCGAACTGATCCGGGACCTCAGCAGGCTCCGCAAGGAGGCCCACGAGGTCTCCGGGGTGCGGCTGCCCGCCGTGATGCGCCGGCTCGCCGCCGGGGAGCAGGTCGACATCGACACCGAGGCGCCGCGCCTGGAGTACGCGAAGGACGAGGTCGGCCAGGTCGGCCTGGCCCTCAACACCGTCCAGCGGGCCGCTGTCGAAGCAGCGGTGCGCCAGGCGGACCTGCGCCGCGGGGTCTCCGACGTCTTCGTCAACCTCGCCCGCCGCAACCAGGTCCTGCTGCACCGCCAGCTGACGCTGCTGGACAGCATGGAGCGCCGTACGGAGGACACCGAGGAACTCGCCGACCTGTTCCGCCTCGACCACCTCACCACCCGTATGCGACGGCACGCCGAGGGCCTGGTGATCCTCTCCGGAGCTTCGCCCTCCCGGCAGTGGCGCAAGCCGGTCCAGCTGATGGACGTCGTACGCGCGGCGGTCGCCGAGGTCGAGGACTACGAGCGGGTCGAGGTACGGCGGCTGCCGAGGATCGGGGTCGGCGGCCCCGCCGTCGCCGACCTCACACACCTCATCGCCGAACTCCTGGAGAACGCCACGGTGTTCTCGCCCCCGCACACAGCGGTGCAGGTGCTGGGCGAGCGGGTCGCCAACGGCTTCACGCTGGAGATCCACGACCGCGGACTCGGGATCGCGCCCGACGCGCTGCTCGACGCCAATCTCCGTCTCGCCGAGACCCCCGAGTTCGAGCTGTCGGACACCGACCGGCTCGGCCTCTTCGTGGTGAGCAGGCTCGCGCAGCGGCAGAACGTGCGGGTCTCGCTCCAGCCCTCACCGTACGGGGGCACCACCGCCGTCATCTTCATCCCGGTGGCGCTGCTCACCGACGCGCCGGACACCGATGGCGCGGACGCCGACGGCACGGACGCCGGATCGGGCATCGACGGCGCCGGATTCCGCTCCGACCGGCGGTCCGTCCACCGGTCCGGATCGCGCTCCGGGCTCGCGCCGGTGCCCGCGGCGGGGAGCACACCGGTGTCCGTGATCGACGGGCCGGTCGAACTGGAGCCGCCCGTCGATGCGTTGACGTTCGACGACACCGCGGATCTGGACGACGAGGACAGCGCACCGGGCGGGATCTTCCGCAACCGCGCGGTGGCCCCGGCGCCCGACCAGCACCAGCAGACCCCCGACGAAGGCGCGGCGCCGCAGAGCGCCACACGTCCCGCGGGCCCGGTCGGACTGCCCCGGCGCCGCAAACCCGGACAGCCGACTCTCGTCTCCGACCACGGACGCAGGGTCGACATCCCGGAACCGCAGCGGACCGGTCCGTCGAGGGCCGAGCCGTCGCGGACCGAACCCCGGCGGGCCGAACTCCCGCAGCGCGTACCCCGGCGGACCGGTCCGTCGAGGGCCGAGCCGTCGCGGACCGAACCGCGCCCGGCCGAACTCCCGCAGCGCGAACCGCGCCGGACCGAGCCGTCGAGGACCGATCCCTCGCAGCCCGGCCCCTCGCAGCCCGGCCCTTCGCAGCCCGAGCCCCGGCAGCCCCTGCCCCCGCGCACCGGCCCCCCGGCGACCGGCCCCGGCGGGCTGCCCCGCCGGGTGCGTCAGGCGAATCTGGCCCCGCAGCTGAGGGGTGTGCCCGCAGTGGAGCCGGCCGCGGCGGACGACGACGAACGCGACGCGGACGAGGTACGCAGCCGGATGGCATCGCTCCAGCGCGGCTGGCAGCGGGGCCGCCGCGACAACTCCGCACAGGACTCGGCAGAATCAGCCGCAGTCGGCACCGGACCGGCCGACGCAGCACCAGGAACCACATCGGAGGGGACCGGTCGATGACCGTACCGAACGCAGCAGCACATAACGCCGCAGGGGGCCCCGGTGAGCTCAACTGGCTCCTCGACGAGCTCGTCGACAGGGTAGGCAGCATCCGCAAGGCGCTGGTCCTCTCGGGAGACGGCCTGGCGACCGGCACCTCGAAGGACCTGACCCGGGAGGACGGCGAGCACCTGGCGGCCGTCGCATCCGGTTTCCACAGTCTGGCCAAGGGCGTCGGCCGCCACTTCGAGGCGGGCAAGGTCCGCCAGACCGTCGTGGAGCTGGACGAGGCCTTCCTCTTCATCACGGCAGCGGGCGACGGCAGCTGCCTCGCCGTGCTGTCCGACGCGGACTCCGACGTCGGCCTGGTGGCCTACGAGATGACGCTGATGGTGAAGCGGGTCGGCGCCCACCTCGCGACGGCCCCGCGGAGCGGGCTCACCGCAGGAGGGTGAGGGGGAGACCATGAGTGACGCGGGCCGACCACCGGCGCACCACTGGTTCGACGACGACGCGGGCCCCGTGGTCCGGCCGTACGCCATGACACGCGGCCGTACCGGATCCGACGGCGGCCACCGTCTCGACTTGATCGCGCTGGTCGTCCCCGAGCCGGCCGCCGACGATCCGGGCAGAGACCAGACACTCTCGCCCGAGCATGTGGACATCGTCGAACGGTGCAGCACCGCACCGCAGTCCATCGCCGAGCTCGCGGCCGACTTCGACCTGCCCGTGGGGGTGGTGCGGGTCCTTGTCGGCGATCTCGTCGACGACGAACTCGTCCGTGTGACCCAGCCAGTACCGCCGGCGGAACTGCCGGACGTCAGCATTCTTCGCGAGGTAATCAATGGCCTTCGGGCGCTCTAGCCGCAACCAGCAGTTCGTCGAACCGGTGACCCTCAAGATCCTGGTGGCGGGCGGGTTCGGCGTGGGGAAGACCACCCTGGTGGGCGCGGTCAGCGAGATCAAGCCGCTGCGCACCGAGGAGACCCTGAGCGAGGCCGGCCGCCCGCTGGACTCCACCGACGGCGTGGAACAGAAGACCACCACCACGGTCGCCATGGACTTCGGCCGCATCACGCTCAAGGAGGACCTCGTCCTCTATCTGTTCGGCACCCCGGGCCAGGACCGCTTCTGGTTCCTCTGGGACGAGCTGGCGCAGGGTGCGCTGGGTGCGGTCGTCCTCGCCGACACCCGCCGCTTAGCGGACTGCTTCGCGGCCGTCGACTACTTCGAGCGGCGCTCCATCCCGTTCACCGTGGCGGTCAACTGCTTCGACGGAGCCGACCGTTACCCGGGGGAGACCGTGCGGTCGGCGCTCGACCTCGACCCCGATGTGCCCGTCCTGATGTGTGACGCGCGGGACCGGGAGACAGTGAAGGAGGTCCTGGTGGCTGTCGTGGAGCACGCCATGGCCCTCGCCTCCGGAGCCCGCGCGCACGCCGTCACCTAGAGCCTTTCGTTTGGATCACGCCGGGCTCGCAGGGCCTGATCGTTACGGAAGACCCGGGCCCGGGCCCTCTCTCCCCGGTCCAGCTCCACGGCCGCTCAGCGGACGGCGATCACCGACGACCCGTGCCCGAACAGCCCCTGGTTGGCGGTGATCGCGGCGCGCGCCCCCGGTACCTGACGCGCGCCGGCCCGGCCGCGCAGCTGCCAGGTCACTTCGCAGACCTGCGCGATGGCCTGGGCGGGCACCGCCTCACCGAACGAGGCCAGACCACCGCTGGTGTTGACCGGCACACGCCCGCCGAGCGCGGTGGCACCCTCCCGTACGAGCTTCGCGCCCTCACCCGGCGCGCAGAGCCCGATGTCCTCGTACCACTCCAGCTCCAGTGCGGTCGACAGGTCGTAGACCTCGGCCAGCGAGAGGTCCTCGGGGCCCGTCCCCGCCTCCTCGTACGCCGCTCGCGCGATGGAGGCGCGGAAGGTCTCCGCGGGGGCCGCCGCGGCGGTGGACGAGTCGGTGGCGATGTCCGGCAGATCGAGGACGGTCCTCGGGTAGGTCGGGGTGACGGTGGACACCGCACGGATACGGACCGGGTCGGCCACCCCGTGCCGGCGCGCGAACGCCATGCTGGTGAGTACGAGAGCGGCCGCGCCGTCGGAGGTCGCACAGATGTCGAGCAGCCGCAGCGGGTCGGCGACCACCGGGGACGCGGCCACGTCGTCGAGGCTGACCGGCTTGCGGTAGCGGGCGCTGGGGTTGAGCACGCCCGCCGCCGCGTTCTTCACCTTCACCCGTGCGAAGTCTTCGAGGGTGTCGCCGTGCAGGGCCATCCGGCGGCGGGCGTACAGCGCGAAGTACGCCGGGTTGGTGGCTCCCAGTACCCGGAACCGCAGCCAGTCGGGGTCGTCGGGCCGCTCGCCGCCCGCGGGGGCGAAGAACCCCTTCGGGGCGGAGTCCGCGCCGACCACCAGCGCCACGTCCGCCATTCCGGCGAGGATCTGGGCCCTGGCCGTGCTGATGGCCTGCGCCCCGGAGGCGCAGGCCGCGTACACGCTGGTGACACGCGCTCCCTGCCACCCGAGCGCCCGCGCGAAGGTCGCCCCCGCCACGTACCCGGGATAGCCGCAGCGCACCGTGTCGGCGCCGACCACCGACTGCACGTCCTGCCAGCCGATCCCGGCGTCCGCCAGCGCGGTACGGGCCGCCGCCGTCCCGTACTCGACGAAGCTCCGCCCCCACTTGCCCCACGCGTGCATCCCGGCCCCCAGGACCGCTATGTCGCCGGTCATGAGTGCGCCTCCGGTGCCGTCGGCACCGGCCGCCAGTGCCAGGTGGTCCAGGTGGTGTCCGTGTCCTCGTTGAGCACGCCGGGTACGGCTTCGACCACGTCGCCGACCGCCAGATCCGCGAGTGTCACGCCCGGCGCGGCCTGCCCGAGCACGACCATGCCCTCCGCTTCGAGCTCGACGGCGACCAGGGTGTACGGCTCCCACTCCACGCCGGGATCCGAGACGTACGGCGCGGGTGGCCGGTACCGGCCGTCGGTGTACGACCAGACGCGGCCCCGCTTGGAGAGCGGCACCTCCGCCAGCTCCCCGCCCTGACAGCCGGGATTGCGGCAGAAGGTGTCCTCGCGCGGGAAGAAGACGGCGGAACAGGCCGAGCAACGGGTGCCCAGCAGCCGGAAGTCGTCCTCCCCGGCATCGGCCGTGAACCATCCGGCCACCACGGGTGTGCGCGTGCGCGTCAAAACCCCTCCCGGCGTCAGCGTCCGACAGCAATCTGACGGAACGTCAGAATTGCTAGTGTGCCATGGGTCAGCTGTTCTCCGCGAGCCACTTGGCGGCTGTGGCAGCCAGTTCGTGGTCGCGGCCCGCCAGCATCGTCCGGATCATCCGCACGTCCCCCCGGAGCGACCAGACGGGGTGGCCGAACGAGGCCGGGTTGTTCCCCTCGATGAGGAAGTGCGCGGGCCAGGCGGTCCCGTACCCGATGAGCGGCAGCGCCGCCGCGTACCGCTTCCGGCCGCGCGCCAGCCCGTAGGCGCTCAGCGCGAGCCCGGTGAGCGTGCCGGTCAGATGCACCCACCGGGTCGCCGCCCGCGAGTGCATCGCGACGTAGTAGGGCCAGAACTCCTCGTACGAATCACATGTCTGCTGCGTCATGGGGAGACGGTAGCCCCGGGATGTGGCGGGGAACGAGGGGCCGGTGGAGACCCGGGTGTCTCGATAGCTCCCCCTGCCCCCGCATCGGATGGAACACTTGGCCACGGAGGTGCACGCGCGTGACGGTAGTGGAGTTTGCGGCAGGTCAGGACGGACGGGTCTACGTCGAAGTCCCTGACGAGGCACATGGCGACGGCGGCAGGGGAATGGTCCGGGCCGGCGCCGGTGACCGGATCGCCCGGGCGGCGGCCGATACCTGGCAGGGTGCCCTGGCGGGCGTGCGGTCCGCTGCCGAGGGGGCGTTGGTTCAGCTGCGCGCGATCGACCCGCCGCCGGACGAGGTAGAGGTGACCTTCGGGGTGGCGGTCGACGGGAAGTTCGGCGCCAAGCTGGTTTCCGGGGGCACCAACGCGCATCTGAACGTGAAGGTGGTCTGGCGGAACACCGCAGGGACGCAGGGCCCGGACACCCGCGCATGACGAGCCCGGGCCTGCTGGTGCAACGTCCGTCGTGGCTGGTCCGGTTCCCTCGTGCGCACGGCGACGGCGCGGCGGGAGCCGGCGTACTGGTCGGGACCCGGCATGTGGTGACCTGCGCCCATGTCCTGGACAAGCAGTTCGGCCGGGAAGAGCCCGAACCAGGCCGGAGCCCGGCAGCGCCTGCCGAGGTGGTCGTGGTCGAGTTCCCGTTCGCTGGCAGGACCGGATCCGCGGGTACCCGGATGCGGGCCACAGTGGTGGGCTGGGTGCCGATCGCGGCGGACGGCTCCGGCGACGCGGCGTTACTGGAGCTGGAGTCGGAACTGGCTCTGACACCGGATCTGGAACCCGAGCCGGAACAGAAGACAGGAGTCGCCTACACTCCGGCTCCGCTGGCGTGCCCTCCCGGGTTGAGCGATCACCCGTTCTCCGTGCACGGCTTTCCGCACGGCAGTCCGGCGGCGCGGCAGGTGACCGGCGTGCTGCGAGGGGCCAGCGGCGAGGAGGGGCCATGGGTCCAGCTGGACCCGGAAGGCGCTGCCGGCTGGCCGATCGAGGTGGGCTTCTCCGGCGCGCCCGTGTTCGACAAGAGCAGGCAGGCCGTGGTCGGCATCGTCGTGATACGCGACGATCACCGTACGGGACACATGATCCCCATGTCCTACCTGCGCGGGCTCTGGCCCGAGGTGCGGAGCAACTGCCGCTGGCGGCTGGACCTGGAGGGGAGCTACCGGACGCACTGGCGTCCCCGGGCGCGCGGTTCCGAGCCGGATTCCCGCACGAAGGAGTGGTTCTTCACCGGCCGTACCGAGGCCCGCCGTTACATCCGCGACTGGCTGGAGGGCACGGATCCGGCCATCGGCGAGCACTCGATGCTGCTCGTGACAGGTGGCCCGGGCAGCGGCAAATCGGCCTTGCTTGCACACTCGTTGGTCGCGTCCGACCCGCTTCTGTCCCGGACGGTACCCACAGCAGGCCCGTGCCCGCCGACCGGGGCCTTCGACGTGGCGATCTACTTGAAGGGGCGCACCTGCGACGAGATGACGGCGCAGCTGGCCCGTGCGCTCGACGTCACCGCGAGTGATTCCGACGAACTGGTGGCAGCGGTACCCGAGTTCCCGGACGGCAAACGGTTCACGGTACTGGCGGACGCGGTGGAGGAGGCGGCCGGCCAGGACGAGGCCGTGGAGATAGCGGCCCTGCTGCGGCAACTGACCAACACCGGCCGGGTCCGCGTACTCGCCGCGGTACGCACCACGCCCGCCGGTGCCAGCCGGCAGGAGATCCTGACCGCCTTCGGCCGCAGCACTCCCCGTATCGACCTGGAGGACAGCCGATACCTGCACCGCCCCGATGTCGCCGAATATGTCGCACGCCGCCTGGCCAGTGAGCAGGCGGACTCGGCCCGGTACCGCGCCTACGGGCCGGACCAACTGCGCGCCATCGGCGAGAAGGTGGCCCGCAAGGCCCGCTTCAACTTCCTGATCGCCCAGCTCACCACCGGTTGGCTCACGGACCCCAGAGGGCAGGCGTCGGGGCCGGACGACGCCGACTGGGAGGCCGAACTACCCGAGACCGTCGGCCAGGCGATGGACAGATACCTCCGCACCTGCCGTCCCCACACCGAGACCGTCAAGACCCTGCTCACCGCCCTGGCGTACGCACGGGGAGACGGCCTTCCCCGCGGAGCCACCTGGCTGCGCATGGCGGACGCACTCGCCTCCGACGGCGACGACGACGACGGCGGCGGCCCGGCCCGTGACCTGGGAAAGGTCTTCAGGAGCGCGGCACAACACCTTGTCGAGCGGGTCAACGAGGGATCGGGGCCGCACGCGTACCGGCTCTTCCACGACGCGCTCGACCAGCACCTGCGCGAGACACTTGAGCGTGAGCATCACGCACCCGAGGCAGCCATTACGGCCGCGCTCACGGATGCCGTTCCCCGCGGACGCGACGGGGAGCGGAACTGGGCCGAGGCCGACGCGTACACGCGGGACCACCTGGCCGGTCACGCGGCCGCCGCAGGACAGCTGGACCCCCTGATCACTGACGCCGGCTACCTCGTCCATGCCACGCCACGCAATCTGATCCGCCACCTGTACGCGCCCTCGGCCGGTTCCGCCCGACGGACCGCAGCGGTCTATCGGAACTCGGTCAACCTCCACGCGACCGCGACACCGGATCAACGCCGCCAGATCCTCGCCCTCGATGCCGCCCGGGCAGGAAGTACCTCCCTGCAGCAGCAACTGGCTGACCGCATACCGGAAGGCAGTTGGGCCCCCCGGTGGGCCACAAGAAGCGACTTCTCCCCGGCACTGCGGGACTCCCTCACCGGGCATACCGATGACGTGTTCGCAGTGGCGTGCACGACGCTCCAAGGCAAACGTGCTGCCGTGACCGGCGGTGACGACGGAACACTGCGGTTGTGGGACCTCGCCGCTGGTGCGCCCATCGGCCAGCCCCTCGTCGGGCACGCCGGCCGGGTGCAAGAGGTGGTCTGTACCAGCCTGGACGGCTCGCCCATCGCTGTCACCGTCGGCTCGGACCGGACTATTCGCATGTGGGACCTCGCCTCGGGAAGCGCGCTCGGCCACACCCGCACACACCCCAAGGACATCCGGCCATCGACTCACGCGATGGCCTGCACCATGGTCGACGGCATGCCGGTCGCCGTCACCCAGGACGCCGCCGGCACCCTCTGGCGTTGGGAGCTTGCTTCCGGCACTCCCGTCGGCCGCCCACTCGCTGAAGTCGGACCGGCACATGCGCTGGTGTGCACCACCCTCGACGGTGTGCCCGTCGTCGTCACCGCCACCAGTTCCGAGCGCCCGGTGCGGGTGTGGGATCTGGCCACCGGCGCGCCCATCGGCCCGCACCCCGACATCCGCCGCTACGGCGGCCTGATGGCCCTGGCATGTACCGAACTCAACGGGCGTCAGGTAGCCGTCACGGCCAACCTCCGGAAGGTGCTGGTGTGGGATCTGGCGTCCGGCGCGCAGATCGGCGGCCCGCTCGACTACCACTCGGCGGCGCCTCTTGAATCCGTGTGCGACGTGGCGTGCGCACACCTCGGCGGTGCCCCCGTCGTCGTCACTGTCCACAGCGACGGGGCGGTGCGGCTGTGGGATCTGGCCTCAGGTGCCCCCATCGGCCGGCCCCTTCTCGCCCACACGAACCTGGTGCACGCCGTGGCGTGCACCAGCCTCGACGGGAAACCCATCGCTGTCACCGCCGGCCGCGATCGCACCCTCCGGCTATGGGACTTGACCGCCGGCAGCACCGGCGACGCACCTCCCGCCGGACACACGGACCAAGTGACGGCAGCGGCGTGTACGAGTCTCGACGGCCGCCCTGTCGCCGTTACCACCAGCCAGGACGAGTCGGTCCGGCTGTGGGACCTCGCTTCGGGCGCGCCCATCGGTCGGCCCCTCCTCGGACATGACGGCGCGGTGTTCGCAGTGGCGTGCACGACGCTCAAAGGCCGACCCGTCGCGGTGACCACTGGTCACGACAAGACAGTCCGGCTGTGGGATCTCGCCTCCGGAACCCCCATCGGTGAACCCATGACCGGCCACACGTCCTGGGCGAAGGGAGTGGCCTGCACAACCCTGAGAGGCCGTCCTGTCGCCATCACCACTGGCGGCGACACCACGGCCTGGGTATGGGATCTCATCGCGCGTACGCTCGTCGTCCGGCTCATCGGTCCCGGCGGCGGCTCCACCCACTCGGACCGGCTGGTCGCATGCACCAGCATCGACAGCAGGCCCTTCGTGGTGACTGCTGGTTCTCCGCCGCGTGTGTGGGACCTGACGTCCAACATCCTGCTCAGCGACGACTCCGACCACACGGCGTCCTCCGTGGCGTGCACCGTCGTCAGCGGGATGCCTGTAGCTGTCACCTGCGACAGTTCCAGCGCTGCGCGCATCTGGAGCCTGACCACCGGCGAACAGGTCGGCCGCCCCCTCGTCGGAGATGCCGGCCGGCTGCGTATCGAGGAGTGCGCCGACCTCGACGGCACCCCCGTCGCCGTCACGACCGGAGACGGCGAGGCAGTGCAAGTGTGGGATCTGCACACAGGGGAGGCGGTGGGACAGGTGATCGCGAACAGGGTCGATGCCGTGGCCGTCAGCGAAGAAGGGCACCTTGTCGTGGGAATGGGGCGTGATGTGGCGGTCTTCACCCGGCACCCTCGACGTTCACCGCCCGGTCCGCACCCCGTACCCGGTGTCTGACCCGGTACGCCGTGTCCACTCCTCCCTTCCGGCACCGACTCCAGACGGGGCGCGCGCATGACTGATTCAGCAGAGCAGGCACGGGAGACGGCCCACCGCATCGCTCGCCGGCTGGCGGCTGACGGCCCGCCCGGCTGGCGTGGCATGGAGGCGGTGTTCGCGATGACCGTCTCGGTCGACTTCGCGCGGGCTGTCTTCTCGGACGACGACGGGTCCACGCCGGTCGAACCGTCGGCGCCGGTGGTCACGCTCGTCCGGGAACACCGCGAACAGACGGCGGGTCTCGGCGACGGACCGTGGTGGCGGATGCTGCTGTCCATGACCGAGTCCGGCGAGATCGAGGTCGACTACGACTACGGTGATGAGCCGTTTCCCGACGGACAGTTGTTCCCGCCCGAGGCGTACCGGGCCGACCTGAACGAGTACCCCCGCGACTGGCTTCCGGTCTGGCTGGCCGCCTACGTCGGTCACGGCGACCGGCAGAGGCGCAGCCCCCGGCAGGCCGCCGAGGCAGCACACGCGGACCGAGCCGCCAACGTCTGGTCGGAGCTCGCCACGAACGAGTTCCCGGACTTTCCGCTGATGTGGGCGCGGTGGGCGACGATTTCGGCAGCGTTCGTCGCCGTCGGATCGGACTGGGGTCCCAGGGTCCTGCCGGCGCTCGGCTGGTTCGAGAGTTCGAGGCGCGCCGGCAGCACCCTGTATGTGCTGCCCGGTGACCGGGCGGTGCTGTCCGGCGGGGTGTGGGGCGCACCTTCCCTGGACGCTGCGTACAACGACGGGGCACCGCTGCCGGGCCTGTTCGCGGGTGCTCCGGAGTGGGTCGCCGATCCGGTGCTGAACCCGCGCTCCGGTACTGGCCTGTTGTCGTTCTGCTACTGGTGGGAAGGAGACCGCTGGTACCGGGGTGAGTCACCTTCTGCCGACCAGTGCTCCACGGCCGTGCCCGGAGTGTGGACCGCCGACATCGTGTCCGACATGGTGGCGAAACTGGCCGCGGACCGGCCGACCGGGCACCAGCAGCGCGCGGCGCAGATGTTGGTCTCAGTCGCTGAACAGGGCGTCGTCACCCGGGACGCGCTGGTGCACGTCTTCGGTGACGACGCTCGCCGCGACATCGACAGTGCCCTCTACCAGTTCTCGACCGCCGGACTGACGAACGCGCTGCCACCACAGGAGCTGCCCGAGGAGCAGGCCATCCTCCGGGTGCGGCAGTACATCGAGGCCCAGGGCATGGACACCACCGGCTATCCGCTGTCCGAGCTGGTAGCGGACCGGTTCAGCATCGGCTGGATGGTCTTCGTGCCCGTGCCGCGAGGTGGAATGGCGATCGGCCGCGCCATCTTCTACGTGGACGACGACGGGGTGCTGGAGCCCTCCTCCTCGTCGGTGGCACCGTCGACGTTCATCGCCGGTTTCGAGCGGCGCTTCCGGAAGCGTCATACCCCGGCGATCTGGAGTCCGGACTAGCGAATCCGCCACGAGCCCGGTGGAATCGGCGACCGCCCGCGACGGAACAGCGGTCGTGGTCCTCGTCCGCCTCATACGTCGCCGACTGCGACCGGCGGTGTCAGTGGTGCCCGGCCACCGAGCGCCACGCGACAGGGAAGTCGAAGTACCGGTCGGGGTACACCTCCGGCTGGTAGGTGAAGTGCCACCACTCCTCAGGGAGGTTGACGAAGCCGACGGCGCCGAGGGCGGACCGCAGCATGTCGCGGTTGGTGCGCTGGACGCCCTTGACCCGCGGGTCGTCGGTGTGGGCGAGGGTGTCGAAGCAGTCGAACCCGGTCCCCATGTCGATGGAGTTGTCCGGGAAGCGCTGCGCCTTCGGCGCGTAACAGGGAGCCAGCGGCTGCCCGTGGCGGTACGGACGGGTCGGCAGGGCCGGGAGTTTCACCAGCGTGAGATCCATGGTGCTGCCCCGGCTGTGGCCGGACTTCTCCGCGATGTAACCGTCCGCGAAGAGCCTCGACTTGTCGACCCGCGGATAGAACTCCGCCTTCATCGCCAGCGCGTCCGGGTCCTCGGCCCAGCGCACGAAGCCGTCGACGGCACGCTGCGGCCGGTAGCAGTCGTAGACCTTGAGCGAGTAGCCCCGGCGCAGCAGCTTCGTCTGGGCCCGGTGCAGGGCCTGCGCGGCGGGGCGGGTGAGGATGCACAGGGGCTGGTCGTAGCCGTCGACCGGTGCGCCCGTGAAGTTGTGCTCGTACGGGTAGCGCATCTCCTGGATGATCGTCGGGTCCACGGAGCGCAGGGCGACGAAGTCCGCCGGCGCCCGCGGCTCTCGCTGGGCCCCGGCGGCGGGCGTGACGGAGGAGAGGGCCAGCAGGGCGGCGGCGGCCACGGCCAGGGACCGTGCGGCGGAGGTCAATCGTGTCATGGGCATTCCATCTATCAGGTGAACGGCCCGGAGGGGAAGCACAATCGGCTAAAGTCCGCGTTCATGAATGAGCCTGCCGACGAGCCTGTCAGGGATTCCGTCGAGCCTTTCGGAGAATCCCACGAGCCTGTCAGGGATTCCCACTGTTCGAGCTGTGGCGCCCCGTTCGCCGCCGCCGGATGGCCCCGCACCTGCCCGTCCTGCGGGACCACGGCCTACCGCAACCCGCTGCCGGTCGCCGTGGCACTGCTGCCCGTACGGGACGAGAGGGGCACCGGACTCGTCGTCATCACCCGGGCCATCGAGCCGCAGGCCGGCGGGACCGCCCTGCCTGGCGGCTTCATCGACGGGACCGAAACGTGGCAGCACGCGGTCGTGCGTGAACTGCGCGAGGAGACGGGCATCCCCGCCCGGCAGCAGGACGTACGGCTGGCCGACGCGCGCAGCTCGCCGGACGGTCATCTGCTGCTCTTCGGCCTGCTCCCGGAACGCGAGGCGGCCGGCCTTCCGCCGTCCGGGCCCACCGACGAGACGACCGGCCGGCACATCCTGCGGGCCGCCGCGGACCTCTGCTTCCCGCTGCACACCGCGGTTGTCCGGGACTGGTTCGCCGGACGGTTCAGCTGAACCCGGGCTGAGCCGACCGGACCTGTTCAGGCCCGGTCGGGCTGATGAGGGCCCGGGACGCGGGACCCGACCCGCCCGACCCGCCCGACCCGAGACACCCCCCTACGTCCCGATTCCCCGCACCCGCACCCGGCACCCCGGCTCCACCACACCCTCCGCCACCACCCGACGGACCACCACCCGACCGTCCTCCAGCGCCGTGGTGTAGCGCTCGATCTCCGGCTCCTGCCACCCGTCACCGGCGTCCCGGACGACCACCCCGCCCCCCGTACGCCCGGCGGCCGGCGCCCAGACCTCCAGTTCGGTACCGCCGTCCTCACCCCGTACCGGAATCACCGAACCGGCCCGCGCCAGCACCGGTACGCGCGCCGTCGGCGCGTCCAGCACCACCTGCCCCGGCCCCTCGTGGGCCGTGCCGTTCGCCGTGTCGTACCACCGGCCCCGCGGCAGCTGTACCGCCCGCCGGTCGGCGCCGGGGTCGAGGACCGGTGCCACCAGCAGGCTGTCGCCGAGCAGGAAGGCGTCCTCGCAGTCCCGCAGAGCGCGGTCTCCCGGCGAACTCCACCAGACCGGCCGCGCATACGGGGCGCCGGACAGCCGGGACACGTGCGCCAGCGTCACGAAGTACGGGTGCAGCCGCTCCCGTTCCAGCAGCGCCGCCCGCGCGTGCTCCAGCGCCTCCGCGCCGAACTCCCACGGCTCCCTGCGCCCGGCCTGGATCGCCGAGTGGGTGCGCAACAGCGGCAAATAGCAAGCTAGTTGGAGCCAGCGCAGATACAGCTCGGGGGAGGGGCTGCCGTCGAAGCCGCCCACGTCGGGGCCCGAGTACGGCACCCCGCACAGCCCGAGACCCAGCACCAGCGACAGCGAGGCCCGCAGCCCGGGCCAGCCCGTCGTCACATCGCCCGACCAGGTCCCGCCGTACCGCTGCATCCCCGCCCACCCGGAGCGCGAGAACAGAAAAGGGCGCTCATCGGGGCGCAGCGCCCGCAGCCCCTCGTAACCGGCCCGCGCCATCGTCAGGCCGTAGACGTTGTGGGCCTCCCGGTGGTCGCCCCCGCGGCCCTCCAGGGCGTGCCGTGACGACAGCGGCAGCGTCGGATCGCCGAACGGGACGATCGAGGCGGGCTCGTTCATGTCGTGCCAGAATCCGGCGAAGCCCTGCGCGAGCCGCTCCGCGTACAGGCCGCCCCACCAAGTACGTACCTCCGGCGCCGTGAAGTCGGGGTAGACACACTCACCCGGCCAGACAACCCCGCGCGCCGCCCCGCCCCGCGCGTCCCCGACGAAGGCGTCAGCGGCCAGCCCCTCCTCGTACAGGCGGTTGCCCGGCTCGGCCGGCACCGCCGGATCGACGATCGAGACCAGCCGTACGCCGTCCTTCCGGAGCTCTTCCGCGAGGCCCGGCAGATCGGGGAACCGCTCGCTGTCGACGGTGAAGACCTGATGCCGGTCGAAGTGGTCGATGTCCAGATGCAGCGCCGTCAGGGGCAGCCCGTGCTCCCGGTATCCGGCGACGACCCTGCGGACCTCCCGCGCACTGCCGAAACCCCACCGCGCGTGCTGCGGCCCCAGCGCCCAGGACGGCGGGAGCGCGGGCCGCCCGGTCAGCGCCGTCCAGCCCAGCAGAACCCGCGCCGGGGTGCCGGCCACCACCCAGCACCGCAGCGGACCGCCGCCCATGCGCACCTCGCTGGAGCCCGGCCTGTCATGCCCGGACCCCGCGCCCTCCTGGCCCTCGGCCAGCACCACCCGGCCCTCCCGGGTGTTGTCGTGGAAGACCAGATGCGTCCCGGCGTCGGCGACCACCAGCTGCACCGGCATCGTGATGTACAGCGGGTCGTCACCGGGCCCGAAACCACCGCGCGGATCGGTGTTCCACAGCTGGTACGTGCCGTCGCGCAGCCGGGGCCCCGACGCCCGCCCGCCGAGCCCGAAGAAGCGCGCGTCGGCCGGGACCTCGGCCCGCTGCACCCAGCGCGCCGCACCGCCGGACACCGGCTCCCACCAGCGCGGCGGCAGTTCACGACGGATCCGCACACCGCCCGGAGTCAGGATCTCGACGGCCCCGAGCCGGGACACCGTGAGGGTCACCCGCTCCGAGACCACCCGCCACCCGCCGTCCTTGTCCGGTTCGAGGACGGCCCGGGGGTCCGCGTCCGGGCAGCCGGCCAGTGCGTACGAGGGAGTCGGCTCCGCGCCGTCCCACCCCCAGAAGACCGCGCCGCCCACCGCGACCCGTACCAGCAGCTCCGAGCGGGCGAACCGGACGACACCGCCGCCCGGCCGGTGCTCCACACCCGTCACCGCACCGGGCACCCGCGCCCGCTCGGGGCCGCGCGGCGCGAGCTCCGCCGCGTCCGTACGCCGTCTGCGCACGGCGGTGCGCAGGGCCAGCCGCCCCCGAGCCGAACCGAACGCCTTCACCGAGCGAACCAGGCCGCGACCGTCCATGCTGATCACACTGCCATCCCGGCCCCTGGACGCGAGGGCCGTTCAACCCTCGTTCACCTCACCCTTGACCAGATGTTCACCATGCCGATGCAGGCCGGCCCGCCCTGGTGCGCGGGACGATCACATGGCATCGTCGCTGCCAGCCGTGTCACGCGCACACCCCTCGCACGTGCGCTGCCCACACGCAACACCACGCGTACAGCCGGGAGCCGCCCCATGAACCCATCGAACGCCGCGCCCCTCTGGCAGCCCAGCCAGGAACGGATCGACGGTGCCAGGATCACCCGCTTCCAGGCGTGGGCCGCCGAGCGGTACGGCGCACCCGCCGACGGCGGGTACACGGCACTGCACCGCTGGTCGGTCGAGGAGCTCGCCACTTTCTGGGAGGCGGTCGCCGACTGGTTCGGCATCCGTTTCACGACCCCGTACGAGAGCGTGCTCGCCGACCGCTCCATGCCGGGCGCCCGGTGGTTCCCCGGAGCCACCGTCAACTACGCGGAACACGCCCTGCGGACCGCCACCGAACCGGACCGCGCACAGGAACCCGCCCTGCTGTACGTCGACGAGAGCCAGGATCCGCAGCCCGTCAGCTGGTCCGAACTGCGCCGCCAGGTAGGAGCGCTCGCCGCCGAACTGCGCGCACTGGGCGTACGCCCCGGCGACCGCGTCAGCGGCTACCTGCCCAACATCCCGCAGGCCGTCACCGCGCTGCTCGCCACCGCCGCGGTCGGCGCGGTCTGGACCTCCTGCGCCCCCGACTTCGGTGCCCGCAGCGTCCTCGACCGCTTCCAGCAGGTCGAACCGGTCGTCCTGTTCGCCGTCGACGGCTACCGCTACGGCGGCAAGTCCCATGACCGGCGCGACACCGTCGCCGAACTCCGCGCCGAACTGCCCACCCTGCGCGCCGTGATCCACGTACCGCTGCTCGGCACCCCGGCCCCGGACGGCACGCTCGACTGGTCCGCCGCCACCTCCGGCGACGCCGAGCCGGTGTTCGAGCAGGTCCCCTTCGACCACCCGCTCTGGGTGCTCTACTCCTCGGGTACGACCGGACTCCCCAAGGCCATCGTGCAGTCCCAGGGCGGCATCCTGGCCGAGCACCTCAAACAGCTCGGCCTGCACTGCGACCTCGGTCCTGGCGACCGCTTCTTCTGGTACACCTCCACCGGCTGGATGATGTGGAACTTCCTCGTCTCCGGCCTGCTCACCGGCACCACGATCGTCCTGTACGACGGCAGCCCCGGCTTCCCCGGCACCGACGCGCAGTGGCGCATCGCCGAAGCCACCGGGGCAACCCTCTTCGGCACCTCCGCCGCCTACGTCATGGCCTGCCGGAAGGCGGGCGTCCAACCCGCTCGCGACCACGACCTCTCGCGCGTCAAGTGCGTGGCGACGACCGGCTCCCCGCTCCCGCCCGACGGATTCCGCTGGCTCCACGAAGCGGCGGGCGATGACCTCTGGATCGCCTCGGTCAGCGGCGGCACGGATGTGTGCAGCTGCTTCGCGGGCGCCGTGCCCACTCTCCCGGTCCATATCGGCGAACTCCAGGCGGCCTGCCTCGGGACCGACCTCCAGGCCTGGGACCCGCAGGGCAGGCCACTCATCGACGAGGTCGGCGAACTCGTCGTCACCAACCCCATGCCGTCCATGCCGATCCGGTTCTGGAACGACCCCGACGGCAGCCGCTACCTGAGCAGTTACTTCGAGACGTATCCGGGAGTCTGGCGGCACGGCGACTGGATCACGATCACCGGCCACGGCTCCGTGATCATCCACGGACGCTCGGACTCCACCCTCAACCGGCAGGGCGTCCGGATGGGATCCGCCGACATCTACGAAGCGGTCGAGCGGCTCCCCGAGATCCGGGAGTCACTGGTCATCGGGGTCGAGGAGCCCGACGGCGGCTACTGGATGCCGCTCTTCGTCCACCTCGCCCAGGGCACCCGGCTCGACGACGGCCTGCGGCTGCGCATCAAGCAGACGATCCGCGAGCAGCTCTCGCCGCGCCACGTCCCCGACGACATCATCGAGGTCCCCGGGGTCCCGCACACCCTCACCGGCAAGCGCATCGAGGTGCCGGTCAAACGGCTGCTCCAGGGCGCGGCGCTCGACAAGGCGGTCAACCCGGGCTCGGTGGACAACCTCGAACTGCTGCACTTCTACGAGAAGCTGGCCCGCGACCGCGGCTGACGGCCGCGCCCCGGACCGTCAACCCCCGTACGTGGCCTCGGACTCGCCCAGCACATCCGCGAAGTCCGAGGCCAGCGCCGCCGCCTCGGAGCCGGTCAGGGTGGCGATCGTGATCCGTACGGCCGGGGGAGTGGCGATACGGAACCGCGCCCCCGCCGCGATCCACCAGCCGCGCGACCGCATACCGTTGACCACCGCCGACTCGTCCCGCACCGGCACCCAGACATTGAGCCCGCTCGCCCCGTGCGCGGCGATCCCCCGTTCCCCGAGCCGTACGACCAGGGCTTCCCTGCGCTCCGTGTACGTACGCCCGGCCCGCGCCACCAGTGTGCGCACCGACTCGTCGGACATCGCCCGCGCGACCGTCTCCTGCAGCAGATGGCTGACCCAGCCGGACGTCAGCAGCATCCGCCCGTCGTGGCGGGCCAGCGTCGTCGCGTCACAGGCCACCGCGGCCCAGCGCAGATCGATCCCCAGATGCTTGGACACCGTCCGCACCTGCGCCCAGCGGGCCGGCCCGCCCGAAGCCAGGGTGAAGGGCTCCGCGCCCGCGACATCGGCGTTGTGGTCGTCCTCGACGACCAGCACATCGGGAAACCCCGCCAGCACATCGAGGAGCGCCGCCCGGCGCTCCGCGGAGAAGCAGCCGCCGACCGGACTCTGCCCCCGAGGACTGCACACCACGGCGCGCGCACCGGCGCGCAGCGCGGCGCGCAGGGCGTCCGGGCGGATCCCGTCGTCGTCCACCGCGACCGGAGCCATCCGCAGGCCCAATGCCGGTACGAGGTCCAGGAGATGGTGAAATCCCGGATCCTCCACGGCGACTGTGTCGCCCGGTTTCAGCTCCACCGAGAGCAGCCGGGCCATGCAGTCGAGCGCCCCGTGCGCGAACGTCACCCGGTCGTGCGGCACCCCGTCCCGCGCGAACCACTCCCGCGCCAGCTCCTCCAGGGCGGGCAGCCGCGGTGAACCCCGGTGCGAGCCCCGCACCGGGTCGACCCTTGGGGGCGGCAGCAGTACGGGAAGCAGCGCCGGGTCCGGATACCCGCCCGCCAGGTCACGCACCCCCGGCGGCACCTTCGGCGGCCGCCGCGAGCCCACGGCCGGGGCCTGCGCCACCACCGTGCCGCCCCGGCCGCGCGTGACCACGATGCCGCGCTGCCGCAGCTCCCGGTACGCCATCGCCACCGTGCCCGGGCTCACTCCGAGCCCCTCGGCAAGCCTGCGCACCGGAGGCAGGGCGTCCGCCGGGCCCAACAGGCCCTCGGCGACGCCCTGTTCGACCGAAGCGGATATTTCCCTGGCTGTCGTACCACTGATCGCATATTGTGTTGCCACGTAATCAAGTGTGTATCAGTACATAACTTGGGTCAAGGGGGAACAGTGAGTCCGAGCCGGCGCCGAGCCGCACTGTACGAACGGATCCCGGGCGGCGAAGACGGCCGCCGGATGCTCTGGATCGCCCTCATCAACAAAGTGGGCACCGGGCTCTGGATGGGCGCCGCCGCGCTCTACTTCACCTTCGTCGCCGGCCTCTCGGTCGCCCAGGTCGGCATCCTCATGGGGGTCTCGGGGGCCGCCGGCATCGCGGGCGCACCGCTCGCCGGCCACCTCGCCGACCGGTTTCCCCTCACCCGGGTCCTGGTGGCCTCCCAGGTACAGCAGGCACTGGCCCTGCTCGCACTGCTCACCACACACAACTTCACGCTGATGCTCCTCTGCTCCGCCGTCGGCAGCCTCGGCGACCGCGGGTCCAACGTCCTCACCAAGCTCTACTCGGCCCGGGTGGGCGGAGCGGACCGCATCCGCTACCAGGCGGTCCAGCGCACGGTCTCCAACGCGGGCTGGGCCATCGGCGGCCTCGCAGCGGCGATCACTCTCGGCATCGGGACCACTCACGCCTACTACGGCCTGCTCATCGGCAACGCCGTGTCGTACGCCGTGGTCGCGGCCCTCACCCTCCGCTGCGCCGAACCGCAGGCGCCCTCCCGGGTCGTCACGGGTTCACAGGAACCGGCCCCCACGGCCGCACCGCTCAACCCCTGGCGCGACCGCACGTTCCTGCTCTTCACGGCGACCGAGACGATGCTCTTCCTCGACGATGCCGTGCTGCAGGTCGGTATGCCGCTGTGGATCGTCCACGCCACCACGGCCCCGCACGGCCTGGCGCCCCTGCTGATGGTCCTCAACTGCGTGATGGTCGTCTTCTGCCAGGTACCGCTCAGCCGGTTCGCCTCCACCCCGCAGTCGGCCCGCACCCTCCTGATGCCGCTCGCCGGCTCCTTCACGGTCGGCTGCCTCGCGATGACCGCGTCGTCGCACGGCGGCACCTGGGCAGCCGTCACCGCGCTGCTCCTCGCCGCGATCGCGCTGACCGTCGCCGAGATGCTGCACGCCACGGCCTCCTGGGAACTCTCGGTTACCCTCGCCGCCGACGAGGCGCAGGGCGCCTACCTCGGAGTGCACGGCCTCGCCCAGTCCGCCCAGCGCAGCGGCGGCCCCCTGCTCGTCACCGCGGTCATCGCCGCAGGTCCGCCGGCCTGGCTCCTGCTCGCCGCCGGCGTCGTGGCGACCTGCGCGGCCCAGAGCCGCCTGGTCCGCTCGCGGCTCTCCGCAACGGCACTGTCAGTCCCCCCGGTTACTGTGAGTGAGCACTGATCGAGCGCGCTCAGGGGGAGTCATGGCGCAGACACACCGGACCGGATCCATGCGGCACGCACTGCGCCGCGAAGCACCGAGCACCGTCGGCCTGCTGGCCGACGAGCAGGACTTCGCGGTGATGCGGCGCTACCGCACCTTCACCTTCGACGACCACACGGCCTACCTCCAGCAGGTCGAGGGCCTGCTGCGGGCCCTCACCGCCGAGGAGGTGCACACGACGGTCGCACTCTTCGACCCCGAGGAGTACGAGGAGTTCTGTACGGCGACCGGGCTCGACCCGGACTCGGCGGACAGCCGGACGCGCTTCACCGCGGGCATCGCGGCGGACGGGGCGACCGTCCCGTACACCGGCCAGCCCATCGACCGGCTGGTCCCGCTCCTCATCAACGCCGCGGTGTGCCGGGCCACTCTGGAGTACGCGACGATGGTGCTGGCCGAGGCGGGGGAGTGCGCCGGCTGCGGCCAGGACATCGGCGCGACCTCCTTCGACCGGGCCTCCCGCGCACTGAAGAGCCTGCTGGACGGCGCGGGGCCCGGGGTCCACCATCTCGTCTGCAGCATTCCCGCCGAGGACGAACCGCTCCTCGCCGTCCTGCACGCCGAGAGCGGCGAAGGCCCCCGGGCCCGGCTCGACCGCGCGGAAGGTATGGCTTTCGTGACCGTGCTCGCCGCCGGTATGGCGGTGGAGAGCCCCGGTGGAATCGTCATCCGTACGACGCTGCCGGGCCAGGACGACAGGGTTCGCGGCTGGCGGCTCCACCGCGGCCGACTGCAACCGCTCACCGCGGGCGAGGTGTTCAGCGCCTACTGCACCGACGCCGACACGGGCGACCCAGTGGCACCGGAACCGGGCGTCGACTACTGCCCCGGATACGCGATCCCCCAGGACGACCCGCACCACTGACCCGTAACCGCGAAGGCGGCGGACCACCGGACGCCCGAGGGGCTCCCGGCCGGACACGGCAGGAAGCCCCTCGGACACCGCCCGGCGCGGGAACCGCGCACGGCTACTCGCCGGACAGCACCGCCTGGGCGGCCCGCCGTGCTTCGTCCGCCGAGTCCGCGGCACGCGCCGCGGCAGCCGCACGCTCGCACTGGGCGAGCGTGTGCTGCGCCAGCGTCGTACGGACATAGGGAATGGCAGCCGCACCCATGGAAAGGCTGGTCACACCGAGACCGGTCAGCACACATGCGAGCGTCGGATCGGAGGCGGCCTCACCACAGACACCACAGCTCTTGGCCTCGGCCTTCGCGGCATCGGCGGCCATCGACACCAGGTCGAGCAGCGCGGGCTGCCACGGATCCTGCAGCCGGGACACCGCACCGACCTGCCGGTCCGCCGCGAAGGTGTACTGCGCCAGGTCGTTGGTGCCCAGCGAAAGGAACTCGACCTCGCGGAGGATGGACCGTGCCCGGAGCGCGGCGGACGGGATCTCCACCATCGCGCCGAACTTCGCGTGCAGCCCGGCCTCCCGGCAGGCGTCGGCGAACGCCCTGGCGTCGGCCCGGTCCGCCACCATCGGCGCCATGACCTCCAAATACACCGGCAGACCCTCAACTGCCCTGGCCAGCGCGGTCAACTGCGCGCGCAGCACATCAGGGTGATCGAGGAGCGACCGCAGTCCCCGCACACCGAGGGCTGGGTTCGGCTCGTCGGCCGGCGTCAGGAAGTCCAGCGGCTTGTCGGCCCCGGCGTCCAGCACCCGCACCACCACCCGGCTCTCCGGGAACGCCTCGAGCACCGAGCGGTACGCCTCGACCTGCTTGGCCTCCGACGGCGCCTTC
>NZ_CP107896.1:6340000-7295506 GCF_041433995.1 Streptomyces sp. NBC_00466
TCGACTAAGGCCCCTAAGCGTACGCTAAGTGGAAAAGGATGTGGAGTCGCAGAGACAACCAGGAGGTTGGCTTAGAAGCAGCCATCCTTGAAAGAGTGCGTAATAGCTCACTGGTCAAGTGATTCCGCGCCGACAATGTAGCGGGGCTCAAGCGTACCGCCGAAGTCGTGTCATTCATACACATAGGGCTAACGCCTGTATGGATGGGTAGGGGAGCGTCGTGTGCCGGGTGAAGCAGCCGCGGAAGCGAGTTGTGGACGGTTCACGAGTGAGAATGCAGGCATGAGTAGCGATACACACGTGAGAAACGTGTGCGCCGATTGACTAAGGGTTCCTGGGTCAAGCTGATCTGCCCAGGGTAAGTCGGGACCTAAGGCGAGGCCGACAGGCGTAGTCGATGGACAACCGGTTGATATTCCGGTACCCGCTTTGAAACGCCCAATACTGAGCCCATTGATGCTAAGGCCGTGAAGCCGTCCTGGAGCCTTCGGGCAAAGGGAAGTGGTGGAGCCGCTGAACCAAGGTGGTAGTAGGTAAGCGATGGGGTGACGCAGGAAGGTAGTCCAGCCCGGGCGGTGGTTGTCCCGGGGTAAGGGTGTAGCCCGTTGTGTAGGTAAATCCGCACAACATTGAGGGTGAGACCTGATGCCGAGCCGATTGTGGTGAAGTGGATGATCCTATGCTGTCGAGAAAAGCCTCTAGCGAGTTTCATGGCGGCCCGTACCCTAAACCGACTCAGGTGGTCAGGTAGAGAATACCGAGGCGTTCGGGTGAACTATGGTTAAGGAACTCGGCAAAATGCCCCCGTAACTTCGGGAGAAGGGGGGCCATTCCTGGTGATGAGTCTTGCACTCTGAGCTGGGGGTGGCCGCAGAGACCAGCGAGAAGCGACTGTTTACTAAAAACACAGGTCCGTGCGAAGCCGTAAGGCGATGTATACGGACTGACGCCTGCCCGGTGCTGGAACGTTAAGGGGACCGGTTAGTGATCTTTCGGGGTTGCGAAGCTGAGAACTTAAGCGCCAGTAAACGGCGGTGGTAACTATAACCATCCTAAGGTAGCGAAATTCCTTGTCGGGTAAGTTCCGACCTGCACGAATGGCGTAACGACTTCTCGACTGTCTCAACCATAGGCCCGGTGAAATTGCACTACGAGTAAAGATGCTCGTTTCGCGCAGAAGGACGGAAAGACCCCGGGACCTTTACTACAGTTTGATATTGGTGTTCGGTTCGGCTTGTGTAGGATAGGTGGGAGACTTTGAAGCGGCCACGCCAGTGGTTGTGGAGTCGTCGTTGAAATACCACTCTGGTCGTGCTGGATGTCTAACCTCGGTCCGTGATCCGGATCAGGGACAGTGTCTGATGGGTAGTTTAACTGGGGCGGTTGCCTCCTAAAGAGTAACGGAGGCGCCCAAAGGTTCCCTCAGCCTGGTTGGCAATCAGGTGTTGAGTGTAAGTGCACAAGGGAGCTTGACTGTGAGACCGACGGGTCGAGCAGGGACGAAAGTCGGGACTAGTGATCCGGCAGTGGCTTGTGGAAGCGCTGTCGCTCAACGGATAAAAGGTACCCCGGGGATAACAGGCTGATCTTCCCCAAGAGTCCATATCGACGGGATGGTTTGGCACCTCGATGTCGGCTCGTCGCATCCTGGGGCTGGAGTCGGTCCCAAGGGTTGGGCTGTTCGCCCATTAAAGCGGTACGCGAGCTGGGTTTAGAACGTCGTGAGACAGTTCGGTCCCTATCCTCTGCGCGCGTAGGAATATTGAGAAGGGCTGTCCCTAGTACGAGAGGACCGGGACGGACGAACCTCTGGTGTGCCAGTTGTCCTGCCAAGGGCATGGCTGGTTGGCTACGTTCGGAAAGGATAACCGCTGAAAGCATCTAAGCGGGAAGCCTGCTTCGAGATGAGTATTCCCACCCCCTTTGAGGGGTTAAGGCTCCCAGTAGACGACTGGGTTGATAGGCCAGATGTGGAAGCCCGGTAACGGGTGGAGCTGACTGGTACTAATAGGCCGAGGGCTTGTCCTCAGTTGCTCGCGTCCACTGTGTTAGTTCTGAAATAACGAACGACCGTGAAGTCACCCGGTTTCGTTAATTTCATAGTGTTTCGGTGGTCATTGCGTTAGGGAAACGCCCGGTTACATTCCGAACCCGGAAGCTAAGCCTTTCAGCGCCGATGGTACTGCAGGGGGGACCCTGTGGGAGAGTAGGACGCCGCCGAACAATTTTTAGCCTCAGCCCTGGACCGTTATGGTCCGGGGCTGAGGCATTACTGCGTTCACGGGCAGTTTTCATATCCAGGACGGCATCTGACCACTGACCCCTGTGACTTGGCCGGCCGCCGCTGAGGGTAAGGTCAGGGAGCATCGTTCGTACGTTCCTCACAGGAGGCCCCCGGGTGGAGGTCCAGGAGACCCGTGTTCAGACGGACCGGGTACTCACCATCCCCAACATCCTCAGCATGGCCCGCCTCGTCGGTGTGCCCGTTTTCCTGTGGCTGATCCTCCGCCCCGAGTTCGGCGGGCCGAAGAGTGATGGCTGGGCATTGCTGGTGCTCATGCTCAGCGGTGTGAGCGATTATCTTGACGGCAAGCTGGCCCGCCGCTGGAACCAGATCAGCAAGCTGGGACGGCTGCTCGACCCTGCCGCGGACCGTCTCTTCATTCTCTCCACCCTGGTCGGTCTGACCTGGCGGGAGATCCTGCCGATTTGGTTGACCGCGGCACTATTGGCCCGTGAGCTGATGCTTCTGGTCATGGTGGGAATCCTGCGCAAGCACGGCTATCCCCCGCCCCAGGTGAACTTTCTGGGCAAGGCAGCTACCTTCAACTTGATGTACGCGTTCCCGTTGCTCCTGCTCAGCGACGGTAGTGGCTGGCTGAGCACCCTGGCGTCGATTCTCGGATGGGCGTTCGCAGGGTGGGGTACAACGCTCTACTGGTGGGCAGGAATCCTGTATGTGGTACAAGTCCGCCGGCTTGTGAAGGCGGATGTAGCAGCCGATTGAGCTCGTCGATGCGCACCGCGCAACGTGGCCGGATTGCGTATGACGCCCGAGTGTCCTCACCGGACGGGTGAAGTCGGCTGGACTGTCGACATCTCAAGGAGGGCGCTTCCGACATGAAGGCCGTCGTGATGGCTGGTGGCGAAGGAACACGTCTTCGCCCTATGACCTCAAGTATGCCCAAGCCGCTCCTACCGGTGGTCAACCGACCGATCATGGAACATGTGCTGCGGCTGTTGAAGCGGCACGGGCTCAGTGAAACCGTCGTCACCGTGCAGTTCCTCGCGTCCCTCGTCAAGAATTACTTCGGCGACGGTGAAGAGCTCGACATGGAGCTCACATACGCGAATGAGGAGAAGCCGCTCGGCACCGCAGGAAGTGTCAAGAACGCGGAAGAGGCGCTCAAGGACGATACCTTTCTGGTGATCTCAGGGGATGCGCTCACCGACTTCGACCTGACAGATCTGATTAATTTCCATAAAGAGAAGGGTGCACTCGTCACGGTGTGCCTGACCCGGGTGCCGAATCCGCTGGAGTTCGGCATCACCATCGTGGACGAGGAAGGAAAGGTCGAGCGCTTCCTGGAGAAGCCGACCTGGGGCCAGGTCTTCTCGGACACCGTGAACACCGGCATCTATGTGATGGAACCCGAGGTCTTCGACTACGTCGAGGCAGACGTCTCGGTCGACTGGTCCGGCGATGTCTTCCCCCAGCTCATGAAGGAGGGGAAGCGGGTCTACGGCTATATCGCTGAGGGCTACTGGGAGGACGTCGGGACTCACGAGAGCTATGTGAAGGCCCAGGCCGACGTCCTCGAAGGCAAAGTCGACGTGGACATCGACGGCTTCGAGATCTCTCCCGGTGTATGGATGTCCGAAGGCGCCGAGGTGCATCCCGACGCCGTACTCCGGGGCCCGCTCTACATCGGCGACTACGCCAAAGTGGAAGAGGGCGTGGAGATACGGGAGCACACCGTCGTCGGCTCCAATGTGGTCGTCAAGACCGGCGCCTTCCTGCACAGGGCTGTCATCCACGACAACGTGTATATCGGCCAGCAGTCCAACCTGCGTGGCTGCGTGATCGGGAAGAACACCGACATCATGCGGGCGGCCCGCATCGAGGACGGCGCCGTCATCGGTGATGAGTGCCTCGTCGGTGAGGAATCCATCATCCAGGGCAATGTGCGGGTCTATCCGTTCAAGACCATTGAGGCCGGTGCGTTCGTCAACACCTCGGTGATCTGGGAGTCCCGGGGCCAGGCGCATCTTTTCGGCGCTCGCGGAGTCTCCGGAATCCTGAATGTCGAAATCACCCCGGAGCTCGCCGTACGGCTGGCCGGTGCGTACGCCACCACGCTCAAGAAGGGCTCCACGGTCACCACCGCACGTGACCACTCGCGTGGTGCGCGTGCCCTCAAACGGGCAGTGATCTCCGCCCTCCAGGCCAGTGCCATCGATGTACGGGACCTGGAGAACGCGCCGCTGCCGGTGGCCAGACAGCAGACCGCCCGCGGCAGTGCGGGCGGCATCATGATCCGGACCTCGCCCGGTGTGCCCGACTCCGTGGACATCATGTTCTTCGACGAGAGCGGGGCAGACCTCTCGCAGGGCAGGCAGCGCAAGCTGGACCGGGTGTACGCGCGCCAGGAGTACCGCCGTGCCTTCCCCGGTGAGATCGGCGACCTGCACTTCCCGGCGAGCGTCTTCGACTCGTACACCGGCTCCCTGCTCCGCAACGTGGACACCACTGGGATCGCCGACGCCGGGCTCAAGGTCGTGGTCGACGCGTCCAACGGCAGCGCC
Organism: Streptomyces sp. NBC_00466; assembly: GCF_041433995.1. NCBI lineage: Bacteria > Bacillati > Actinomycetota > Actinomycetes > Kitasatosporales > Streptomycetaceae > Streptomyces > Streptomyces sp. NBC_00466. The sequence continues at coordinate 6,344,807 of NZ_CP107896.1, forward strand.
GGACTCGTCCTGCCCAGCCTCCTCGGACGGCTCGGTGTCGATGCGCTCGTCATCAACCCGGGGCTCGACGAGTCGAGGCCCACGGAGACCGCGGACACCCGCCGTGCCGGGCTCGTCAGGCTCGGCGAGATCGTGGCCTCGGCGCGGGCCGCGTTCGGAGTGCGGTTCGACCCCGTGGGCGAGCGGGTCTCCCTCGTGGACGAGCGCGGCCGGATCATCGAGGACGACCGCGCTCTGCTGGTGATGCTGGATCTGATCGCGGCCGAGCGGCGCAGCGGGCGCGTGGCGCTGCCGGTCACGACCACGAGGATCGCCGAGCAGGTCGCGGCGTACCACGGGACCCAGGTGGAGTGGACGACGACCTCGCCCGACGACCTGACCCGGGTCGGCCGCGAGGACTCCACCATCTTCGGCGGTGACGGGCGCGGCGGATTCATCATCCCCGAGTCCAGCAGCGTCTTCGACGGCACTGCGGCCTTCGTCCGGCTGATCGGCCTGGTCTCCCGTACACAGTTGACGCTCAGTCAGATCGACGACCGGATTCCGCGCGCCCATGTGCTCCGTCGTGACCTGGCGACGCCCTGGGCCGTCAAGGGCCTGGTCATGCGCCGGGTGGTGGAGGCGGCCGCCGACCGGTCCGTGGACACCACGGACGGGGTCCGGGTGGTCGAAACCGACGGCCGCTGGGTGATGGTGCTGCCGGCCCCGGCCGAAGCCGTCACTCATCTGTGGGCGGAAGGACCGGACGACGCGTCCGCGCAGGCGTTGCTCGACGAGTGGTCGTCGATCGTGGACGGCGCGGGTCAGTGAGGTCGTAGCGGTGTACCGGACGGCATGAGCCCGGGCCGTCCGGTACAGCGACGGGGCCATTGGGAGCCTGCGGCTGCGACGTGCGACGATGTGCGGCATGCCGAAGCAGCCCCCCGTTCGGAGCGCAGCCTCCCCGCCGCCGCGCCCCGATGCGTCGATGTCGCTGCTCAACAACGTGATGGACCACAGCCTCGACGACGGCTACGCCGAGGCGACCGCCCGGCGGCGGGCCGAGGGCAGTGCCGGGATGCCGCGTTCACTGCGGGCCAAGCTCGGTCTTGCCGCGGGTCTGGTGCTTGCCGCAGTCGTGGTCACCGTGGGCGCCGCGCAGGCCAGAGTGACGGCGCCCGTGGTCGCGAAGGAGCGCCAGGAGCTCATCGACCGTATCGACTCGGAGACTTCGTCCGCCGACGCGAAACAGAAGAAGGTCGACGGGCTGCGCGATTCGGTGGGTGAGCAGCAGCGCAAGGCGCTCCAGAAGCACGGGGGCGACCAGGGTGGGCTCGTGGCGCTGCTGTCCGGTGCGACAGCGGTGCACGGTCCCGGCGTGAAGCTGGTCATCGACGATGCCAAGGACAGTTCGCAGAGCGACGGCGGAGGCCCGCGGGAGAGCCCCGGGTTCTCCGACACGGGACGGGTACGCGACCGTGACATGCAGCAGTTCGTCAACGCCCTCTGGCAGTCGGGCGCCGAGGCGATCGCCATCAACGGACAGCGCCTGACCGCCCTGTCGGCGATCCGCGCCGCCGGTGACGCCATACTGGTCGACAACAGGCCGCTGGTACCGCCGTACACGGTGCTGGCGGTGGGGGACGGGAAGCACTTGCTCAGCGAATTCGATGACAGTGTCGGTGGGCAGTACCTGAAGGTCCTGAAGGACAGCTATTCCATCCGCACCAGCAGTTCCGACCAGGCCGACGTGCGCCTTCCTGCGGCCGCGAGCCTGATCGTACGTACAGCAAAGCCGAAGGCCGCCGGCACCGACCAAGGCGCGGCCGACACAGGGAAGGGCACATCGTGATCGCCGTACTGGGCCTCGTCGTGGGAGTCGTGGTCGGACTGTTGGTCCGGCCCGAAGTGCCGGCGATGGTCGAGCCCTACCTCCCCATCGCCGTCGTGGCAGCCCTCGACGCGGTCTTCGGCGGTCTGCGGGCCATGCTCGACGGAATCTTCGTGGACAAGGTCTTCGTCGTGTCCTTCCTGTCCAACGTCGTGGTGGCCGCGCTGATTGTGTTCCTCGGCGACAAGCTGGGCGTCGGCGCACAGTTGTCCACCGGCGTTGTCGTCGTGTTCGGCATCCGCATCTTCTCGAACGCCGCGGCCATTCGCAGGCATGTGTTCCGGGCGTGAGGCCGATGGGTGACGAGCCGATGAACAACGATGAGAACCCGCCCGATCCGCGGGACCCGGACAGTCCGCAGAGCCCGCAGGAGCCACCGCGCGATACCGGCGGCAGGCCCGGGCGCTTCCCCGGCGCGCTGCCCGATGAGAAGCCCGCGCGGACACCGCCTGGAGATGTCACGGGGGCGACGCCCGCGGCGCAGCCGAGGCAGGCAGGCCGGCAGCGGCTGATCGCCGCCCTGTGGCCGCCCCGGGTCACCAGGGCACAACTCATCGTCGCCCTGCTGCTGTTCGTACTGGGTCTGGGACTCGCCATTCAGGTCCGCTCCAACAGCGACAACAGCCCGCTGCGCGGCGCACGCCAGGAGGACCTGGTGCGGATCCTCGACGAGCTCGACAACCGCACCCAGCGCCTGGACGACGAGAAGCAGCGTCTGCAGAGCCAGCGCAGCGAGTTGGAGAGCAGTTCGGACCAGGCCGAGGAGGCGCGCAAGCAGACGAACGAGAAAGCGCGTCAGCTCGGCATCCTGGCCGGGACGGTGGCCGCCCAGGGCCCGGGCATCACCCTGCTCGTCAACGACCCGCATAAAACGGTCCAGGCGGACATGCTGCTCGACACGGTCCAGGAGTTGCGGGCGGCCGGCGCCGAGGCGATCCAGGTCAACGGTGTCCGGGTCGTGGGGGACACCTACTTCTCCGACGCGGGCGGCGGGATCCAGGTGGACACGGAGAAGATCAGTGCGCCGTACACCTTCAAGGTCATCGGGAAACCGGCCGACTTGGAGCCCGCGCTGAATATTCCGGGCGGAGTGGTGCAGACTCTGGAGAAGGAGCAGGCCACAGCCACTGTGACGCCTGCACAGAAGATCGTTGTGGACGCCTTGCGACCGGCGAAGCGGCCTGACTACGCTCGGTCCTCCTCGCAGTGAGGCGGGGGCGTGTGAGGGCCGCGGGACAAGGGCATGAGGTTGCGGGGGGTCGGCGCACGGATAGCGGGGTGCGTGGTGGAAACTGTCTGGGGGGTACGGACGTTGTAAGGATGTCCGGTTCGGCAGGTGTGTTCATTGAGAGTTCGTCCTGCCCCACGGGCGGGTCTGTTTCGGTCAAGGGGAATCGCCCGTGAAGTTGTTTGGGAAGTTGTTCGGCAAGAGTGCACGTGAGGACAGCGCGCGGCACCGCGCCCCACACCATGTGGAGGGCGAGGACCAGGGCGGCGACCGCCCGCTGTTCCGGGACGAGGTGGGTCGGCCGGGTGGTGACATTTCGGGTGATCAGGGTGCGTCGTCTGTTGACCCTGCGGGCCAGGGCCGCATAGGTTTTGGTGAAGCATCAACCTCAAGTACGGGTCGAGGGTTGCCCTCCGATCCGTACGCAACCAACGCCCACGCAGGGCAGTCGCGGCAGGAGGGTGCATCCATGCCGGTTTGCACGAGGTGCGGCCACCGCAATGCCGAGGACAGTCGGTTCTGCTCCAACTGTGGAGCGCCGTTGCGCGCCGGGGTGCCCGAGCGGCCCTCGGAGACCACTTCGACGATCTCCATCTCCGGGCTCGAGGCGTACGAGGCGGAGGTGACAGGGCAGACCGCTTCGCCCTCGCTCTCCCCCGAGGCCCAGGCGGCGGTCGACGCCCTGCCCCTCGGCTCGGCGCTCCTGGTGGTCCGCCGTGGTCCGAATTCGGGCAGCCGCTTTCTGCTGGACGGCGATCTGACCACGGCCGGACGCCATCCGCAGAGCGACATCTTCCTCGACGACGTCACGGTGTCGAGGCGGCATGTGGAGTTCCGCAGGGGCGCCGACGGCGGTTTCACCGTCTCGGACGTCGGCAGCCTGAACGGCACGTACGTCAACCGTGAGCGCATCGACGCCGTCGTGCTCGCCAACGGTGACGAGGTGCAGATCGGCAAGTACCGGCTGGTCTTCTACGCGAGCCAGCGGGGCGTGTGACCCGTCAGGGAAGGCCCATGCGGCAATCATCGACGGGCGGTGCCGGCGACGGCACCGCCACCGAGGACGACCGGCTGGTCAGTATCGGCACGGTCCTGAACCTGCTCCGGGAAGAGTTTCCCGAAGTCACGATCTCCAAGATCCGCTTTCTGGAGGCCGAAGGGCTCGTCGAGCCGCAGCGCACGTCGTCCGGGTACCGGAAGTTCGGTACCGCGGACGTCGAGCGGCTGGCTCAGGTCCTGCGGATGCAGCGCGACCACTATCTGCCGCTGAAGGTCATCCGGGACCACCTCGACGCACTGGGCCGGGGCGAGCAGATCCAGCTCCCCGCGCCCGGTGCCGTCCGTGAGCCCGCGGACGGAGCGCCGGACGGCGGCGCAGGCGTGCCCACGGCGTCCCGGGTGGGCCGGGAGGAGCTGCTCGCGGCCGCCGGGATCAGTGCGGACGACCTCGCGGAGTGGGAGTCGTACGGGCTGCTGTCGCCGCTCCCGGAGGGCGGATACGACGCGGAGGCCGTGAATGTGGCCGGGCTCGTCGCGGACCTGGGCCGATTCGGTCTGGAACCGCGGCATCTGCGTGCCATGAAAGCGGCCGCCGACCGTGAGTCCGGGCTGATCGAGCAGGTCGTCGCCCCCCTTCGGCTGAACCGCAATCCGCAGACCAGAGCGGATGCGGACAACACCACGAAGGACCTGGCAGCACTGACCGTGCGGCTTCACGCGGCGCTCGTGCAGACCTCCCTCAGGGTCCGGTTGTACTGATCACGGGGGTGCCCGACTACCCAAACCTGCCGGGCACGTCCTAGGGTTGCTGTGTGAACGAGCTCGACGTTGTGGGTGTCCGGGTGGAAATGCCCTCCAACCAGCCGATCGTGCTCCTGCGTGAAGTGGGAGGCGACCGGTATCTCCCTATCTGGATCGGCCCTGGTGAGGCGACCGCGATCGCCTTCGCCCAGCAGGGCATGGCTCCAGCAAGGCCGCTGACCCATGACCTCTTCAAGGATGTCCTCGAAGCGGTCGGCCAGGAGCTCACGGAAGTGCGCATCACCGACCTGCGGGACGGGGTCTTCTTCGCGGAGCTGGTCTTCGCGAGCGGGGTCGAGGTGAGTGCGAGGCCCTCCGACGCCATAGCGCTCGCCCTGCGCACCGGGACGCCGATCTACGGCAGTGACGGGGTGCTCGACGATGCGGGAATCGCGATTCCTGACGAGCAGGAGGACGAGGTGGAGAAGTTCCGCGAGTTCCTCGACCAGATTTCTCCGGAGGACTTCGGGACCAACAGCCAGTGACGCTCCGCTCGGGTCGTCAGCGCATCCGGCAAGCCTTTCCCCGGAGAGGGGCACGCGAAACCACTCCTAGGGTGATTATCACTCGGCGTGCCGAGTGTGGCGATCGTTGACGCACCTCAAGTGACTGCCTACCGTCGAGTGGGCAGTTCAAGGACGGAGGTCGGCGTGAGAAGCACCGGCGAAGATGTGGCAGGGGAACTCCCCGGACTGGGTCCGGGGGACGGAGTGCCGTATCCGCTTCACGGCTCAGCGGCCGAATCGACGACCGACACCGTCGGCTACCGGGGGCCGACCGCCTGCGCGGCGGCCGGCATCACCTACCGGCAGCTCGACTACTGGGCGCGTACGGGACTGGTCGAGCCGAGCGTGCGGCCCGCCCAGGGGTCGGGCACCCAGCGTCTCTACAGCTTCCGGGACGTGGTCGTCCTCAAGATCGTGAAGCGGTTCCTGGACACCGGTGTGGCCCTCCAGAACATCCGGACGGCGGTCCACCACCTCAGAGACCGCGGGGCCGGCGACCTCGACCGTATGACGCTGATGAGCGACGGCGCGACGGTGTACGAGTGCACCTCGCCCGACGAGGTGGTCGGCCTGCTGCAGGGCGGCCAGGGGATCTTCGGGATCGCCGTCGGGGTCGTGTGGCGGGACGTGGAGAGCGCCCTCTCCCAGCTGCACGGCGAGCGGGTCGACACCGGCGAGACCCTCATCGGCCACAACCCGGCCGACGAGCTGGCCAGGCGCCGCAACCGCGCCGTCTGACGGGCCTCCGCGCTGCGGGGGCCCGATTGTCAGTGCCGTGAGGCAGCATCGGTGGTGTGAGAGCCGTACCGACCATCCTGCATCTGGACATGGATGCCTTCTTCGCCGCCGCGGAACAGGCGGCGAAGCCGAGCCTGCGCGGGAAGCCGGTGGTGGTCGGCGGGCTGGGGCCGCGCGGAGTGGTGTCGACGGCGTCGTACGAGGCACGGCGGTTCGGGGTGCATTCGGCGATGCCGATGGCGCAGGCCCGCCGGCTCTGTCCGAACGCCGCCTATCTGGTGCCGCGCTTCGCGCTCTACCGCGAGGTGAGCGGCCAGGTCATGGAACTGCTCGGGCGGCTCTCGCCCCTGGTCGAGCCGCTGAGCCTGGACGAGGCCTTCGTGGACCTGGAGGCGGGCGGAGTCGCAGACGGCAGACGGTCGGCCCGGCGGGCCGGTGAGCAGCTGCGCAGGGACATCCTGGCGGTCACGGGGCTCAGCGGGTCGGTGGGTCTGGCCGGCTCCAAGATGCTCGCGAAGATCGGCTCGGAGCGGGCCAAGCCGGACGGCCTGGTCCTGATAGAGCCGGGCACCGAGCGCGAGCTGCTCGCGCCCCTCTCCGTACGGATCCTGCCGGGAGTGGGCCCGGCGACCGGTGAGCATCTGCGCAGGGCCGGGATGACCACCGTGTCCCATCTGGCCGGGGCCGGTGAGGACGAGCTCGTCCGGCTGCTGGGCAAGGCGCACGGCGCCTCGCTGTACCGGATGGCGCTCGGCCAGGACGACCGGCCCGTGGTGTCCGAGCGGGACACCAAGTCGGTCTCGGTGGAGGACACCTTCGACGTGGACCTGCACGACCGGGCGCGGGTGCGGGCGGAGGTGGTGCGGCTGGCCGGACGGTGCGTGGAGCGGCTGCGGGACGCGGGGCGGTCCGGGCGGACGGTGGTGCTGAAGGTCCGGCGGTACGACTTCTCGACGCTGACCCGTTCCGAGACGCTCCGGGGGCCCACGGACGACCCCGAGGTCGTGCGCGAGGCCGCGGGGCGGCTGCTGGAGGCCGTGGACACCACGGGCGGCGTGAGGCTGCTCGGGGTGGGCGTCACCGGCCTCGCGGACTTCACCCAGGAGGATCTTTTCGCGCAGGCGGCCACGGAGCGGGCGGCCGTGCTGGAGCTCGCGGCGGAAGAGGCGGCACCCGGTCCCGCGGCGCCGCCGGAGCCGGCCGCGGACGAGCCGCCGTCCGGCACGGGGCGCCGCTGGCTCGCCGGGCACGATGTGCGCCATGACGAGTACGGCGCGGGGTGGGTGCAGGGCAGTGGCGTGGGCCGGGTGACGGTGCGGTTCGAGGATCCGTACGCGACCGCGCCCGGCCGGGTGCGGACCTTCAGGGTCGACGATCCCGCGCTGAAGCCGTCGGATCCGCTGCCGCTGGTCCGGTCTGCCCCGGACGGGCCGGGTGAACCGGACGGGCGAGGTGAACCGGACGGCTCAGGCAGACCGGCGGGGCCGGACGGGACGGCCCCGGGGGAGGAGGCGGACACCGGTGAGGGGCCGCCAGGGCGTTCCGGGGAAGCAGTGACTGCCGGGGCTGGGCCGGAGGGTCAGGTGCGTTCCTCTTCGCCCGCGAGCCGGCCGAAGTCCCGGTCGGGAGGCGGCGGCGTGGGGGCCGAGATACCGAGCCCGTAGTGGTGGTAGAGCTGCAGCTCCTGCTCGGGAGAGAGATGGCGGCCGACTCCGAAGCCCGGTGCTTCCTTGATCAGGTCGCGGTCGAAGGGCACTTGCAGGGTTTCCCTGACCAGTTCGCTCGGCTTCAGCGGGACGAACGCGTCCCGGCTGAACAGTCCGGTGCGTACCGCGGCCCACTCGGGCACTCCGGTGGCGTCGTCGAGGTAGACCTCGTCAACCGTGCCTATCTTGAGGCCATTGCGGTCGAACGCCTTGCGGCCTATCAGGCTGCGCGGATCTATGTCGGTCTGCACGGTCCCTCCAACTGATCGCAACGGATCACGATGTCTCCCGCCCCCTGCGAAGGTCTCCCCCTCAGGGAAGTCCAGATCCGGGGCATCGGCCACTCGAACACCGTGCGAAGTGGCTCGCTGGTAGGCTGGCCAGTGGCTGCTGACCCCGCGCGGGAGAGCCCTTCGGACGCGTTGTCCGGGGGCGCCGAAGGAGCAAATCCTCCCCGGAATCTCTCAGGCACACGTACCGCGCGGACGAGGTCACTCTGGAAAGCAGGGCGGGCGTCGGGCGGGCACGCCCGGATCCTTACCTCACCGACGGTGAAAGCGGGCGCGTCGAGCGGCGGGCCGGTGAAACTCTCAGGTTGAGATGACAGAGGGGGAGGCCGTCCGGGTACCCGTGCCGTGGTACCCCTCGCAGGTCGTAACGACCAGGAGGCCTCCGCCATGACTGCTCACCGCATTCCGCTCTCCCAGCTGGAGCGTGGCATCCCCTTCGAACAGCGCCACATCGGGCCCGATGCGGGGGATCAGGCCAAGATGCTTGCCCACGTCGGTTACGGATCGCTCTCGGAGCTCACATCGGCCGCCGTACCCGAGGTGATCAAGAGCGCCGAGGCGCTGAACCTCCCGGACGCGCGCACCGAGGCCGAGGTCCTCGCCGAGCTGCGTCTCCTCGCCGACCGCAACCAGGTCCTCGCCCCGATGATCGGGCTCGGCTACTACGGCACGTTCACACCGCCGGTCATCCTGCGCAACGTCATGGAGAACCCCGCCTGGTACACGGCGTACACGCCCTACCAGCCGGAGATCTCCCAGGGGCGCCTGGAGGCGCTGCTGAACTTCCAGACCGTTGTCGCCGATCTGACGGGCCTGCCCACCTCGGGCGCCTCGCTGCTGGACGAGGGCACCGCGGCAGCCGAGGCGATGTCCCTCGCGCGCCGCGTCGGCAAGGTCAAGAACGGTGTCTTCCTGGTCGACGCCGACGCGCTTCCGCAGACCGTCGCGGTGATCCAGACGCGCGCCGAGCCGGCCGGTGTCGAGGTCGTCGTCGCCGATCTCAGCGACGGCATTCCGGCCGATGTGGCCGAGCGCGGTGTGTTCGGCGTACTGCTCCAGTACCCGGGCGCCTCCGGCCGGGTCCTGGACATCGCGCCCGTCATCGAGCAGGCGCACGAGCTGGGTGCCGTCGTCACCGTCGCCGCCGATCTGCTGGCACTGACGCTGCTCACCTCGCCCGGAGAGCTGGGTGCTGACATCGCGGTCGGTACGACCCAGCGGTTCGGCGTCCCGATGGGCTTCGGCGGTCCGCACGCCGGGTTCATGGCCGTACGTGAGAAGTTCGCGCGCAGCCTGCCGGGGCGGCTCGTCGGCGTCTCCGTCGACGCGGACGGCAACAAGGCGTACCGGCTGGCCCTCCAGACCCGTGAGCAGCACATCCGCCGCGAGAAGGCCACCAGCAACATCTGCACCGCGCAGGTGCTCCTTGCCGTGATGGCCGGGATGTACGCGGTCTACCACGGCCCGGACGGCCTGCGCGAGATCGCCCTGCGCACCCACCGGTACGCGGCGATCCTCGCCGAGGGGCTGCGCGCCGCGGGCGTCGACGTCGTGCACGGCGACTACTTCGACACCCTCACCGTACGGACCGGGGGGAGGGCCGCCGAGGTCGCCGCCGCCGCCCGCGAGGGCGGGGTCAACCTGCACCAGGTCGACGCGGACCTGATCTCCGTCTCCTGCGACGAGACCACCACACGCACCCAGCTGGCCGCCGTCTGGGCCGCCTTCGGCGCCGAAGGCGACATCGAGGCGCTCGACGAGCGGACCGCCGACGCACTGCCCGCGGGGCTGCTGCGCGAGGACACCGTCCTCACCCACCCCGTCTTCCACCAGCACCGTTCCGAGACGGCGATGCTGCGCTACCTGCGCAAGCTCGCCGACCGCGACTACGCGCTGGACCGCGGCATGATCCCGCTCGGCTCCTGCACCATGAAGCTCAACGCCACCACCGAGATGGAGCCGGTCACCTGGCCCGAGTTCGGTGCGATCCACCCCTTCGCCCCGGTCGAGCAGGCCGAGGGCTATCTGACGCTCATCCGCGAGCTGGAGGAGCGGCTCGCCGAGGTCACCGGATACGACAAGGTCTCGCTCCAGCCCAACGCGGGCTCGCAGGGCGAGCTGGCCGGTCTGCTGGCCGTGCGCGCCTACCACCGGGCCAACGGCGACACCGCCCGCACCGTGTGCCTCATCCCGTCCTCGGCGCACGGCACCAACGCCGCCAGCGCCGTGATGGCCGGCATGAAGGTCGTCGTCGTGAAGACCCGCGAGGACGGCGACGTCGACGTCGAGGACCTGAACGCCAAGATCGCGCAGTACCGCGACGAGCTGTCCGTACTGATGGTCACCTACCCGTCGACCCACGGTGTCTTCGAGGAGCACATCACCGACATCTGCGCGGCCGTGCACGAAGCGGGCGGCCAGGTGTACGTCGACGGCGCCAACCTGAACGCGCTCGTCGGACTGGCCAAGCCCGGCAAGTTCGGCTCGGACGTCTCGCACCTCAACCTGCACAAGACCTTCTGCATCCCGCACGGCGGCGGCGGCCCCGGTGTCGGCCCGGTCGGCGTACGGGCCCACCTGGCGCCGTACCTTCCCAACCACCCGCTCCAGCCGGCCGCCGGCCCCGCGACGGGCGTCGGTCCGGTATCGGCCGCCCCGTGGGGCTCGGCCGGCATCCTGCCGATCTCCTGGGCGTACGTACGTCTCATGGGTGGTGAGGGGCTCAAGCGGGCGACGCAGGTGGCCGTGCTGGCCGCCAACTACATCGCCAAGCGCCTCGAACCGCACTACCCGGTGCTGTACACCGGCCCCGAGGGGCTGGTCGCGCACGAGTGCATCGTCGATCTGCGGCCGCTGTCGAAGGCGACGGGTGTGAGCGTCGACGACATCGCCAAGCGCCTCATCGACTACGGCTTCCACGCGCCGACGATGTCGTTCCCGGTGGCCGGAACGCTGATGATCGAGCCCACCGAGAGCGAGAACCTGGCGGAGCTCGACCGGTTCTGCGACACGATGATCGCGATCCGGGCCGAGATCGAGAAGGTCGCGTCGGGCGAGTGGGCGGCGGACGACAACCCGCTGTGCAACGCCCCGCACACCGCGGCAGCGCTGGGCGGTGAGTGGACCCACGCGTACACCCGCGAGGAGGCCGTCTTCCCGGCCGGCGTCTCGCCCGCCGACAAGTACTGGCCGCCGGTGCGCCGGATCGACGGGGCCTTCGGCGACCGCAACCTCGTCTGCTCCTGCCCGCCGCTGGACGCGTACGACAACTGACGGACATGCGGGAGGGCCGGTTCGGGGATGTCACCCGGGCCGGCCCTTCGTCGTCTGTGCCACTTCTGTTCCTCGGTACTGAGCAGGGTCAGGCGGCGGTCGCCAGTCCCGAACCCAGTGGGCGGTGCGGCGCGATGATCCGGCCGTCGGGCAGCAGTTCACCGGTGTCCTCGAAGATGAGAACGCCGTTGCACAGCAGACTCCAGCCCTGCTCCGGGTGGTGCGCCACGAGGAGCGCGGCCTCCCGGTCGGCAGAGGTGGCTGACGGGCAGGTTGGCTGGTGCTGGCACATGGATGCGTTCTTTCGCTGCGTTGTAGTGAGTGTCCTGCGGCTCGATGCGGATTTCATGGCCGCCCCCCGATCAGTCGGTGATCCCAGTGTTGCCCTACGGGCGTCAATCCGCAGGGATTTCACGGCAGCACTTGCTACAGCATAGGGACGCATCACCCGTGCGGACGGTTCAGCTCAACTTGACTGCCTGTCCGGGTGGTTCGGAGGTGGCCCGACCGGGCTAGACCGGATGGGCAGAAAGAGCGCCGCGCCCCGTGACCTGTCGGTGGTCACGGGGCGCGCGGTGGTGGCCGGCAGCCGTCAGGCGGGGGAGCCCAGCAGCTTGGGTGACAGCCTCATCGTCATCACCGGCAGCAGCTCCGACACCCGGTGCGGCCGGTGCGCGGCGATGCCGGGCGGTGCGGGTGCGAGGGGTACGAGCAGGTCCGTGGGGGCCGGCATGGTGCCGGAGACCGAGGCGTCGGCGGTGGTGTCGCCGTGCAGCCACAACGTCAGCATGTAGAGCTCCGGTACGGACAGCAGCCTGGGCTGGAACGGTGTGTCCATCGCCTCGGCCCGGCGCAGCGCGCTCCCGGTGGCGGTGGCGTAGGGGCCCTCGAAGAAGTGCGAGAAGGTCCAGCCGTCGGCGGTGAGCTTGGTGTCCGCTGCGGCCACGGCGTGATCGCCGCTGCGGATCAGGAACCGCCAGCCGGTGAGCCGGGTACGTGGGGTCCCGCCGCTCGGCATGATCTGGTCCAGTACGTAGACGGGAAGGGGCAGTTCGGGGGTGAGCGGCCCCGGGGCCGAGCGGAGAGCCGGGGTTCGGGCCTCGCGTACGGCAGTGGGGGAGCCGAGTGCCGCGAGGACGCTGCGCAGGGCCGGCGCGGGAGCCGGAGGGACATACAGCGGCATGATGTGGTCGCCTCTCACTTCGGAGACACGTTGATGCGTGGGCTGTGCGGACAGCACTGTCAGCAGGCAGGGGCAGAGGGGGGCCGTGGGGCGTGGAGGGGTACCGCACTCTCCGGGGGCCGGGGCGCCAACTCTCTGCCTCGTCTGCGGAGTTTATACGACACGTGTTCACGCGGGGTTTCAACTAGCTGACGTGGATATTGCAAACAAGTTGCTATTCGGTCTTTATTCTGCGGAGATTATCCCGATTTAACGTACGTGCGCTCCGGTGGCCTCACGGTTCTCCATGTGAGTGGTCGGCCGAAAACCGTTGGTCGTTCTCACTGGGTCCACCGGGCCGCAGCGGCTTGGAAATTGCTGCAGGCATCATGCGCTGCGAATGTGCCACACGTTATCTTCTCGTCACCATACTCGTTCCGGACGGACTCCGGGCGGGGAGTTACGGATCACCGGGTGTGGGCATTATCGACCGTGACCCGGGCGGCCGCCACGGCCGCACACGTGTGGAGGGGGTGCAGCGATGGGGGAGAAGCTGGAGGCGGGCGGTGTCGATCCGTCGGGCCGGCAGCAGTACCGGAGAAAGCTGCAGCAGTGTCTGGAGGTGCTGGAGCGACTATTGGAGGAGAAGAGGTTCGACCGTCCGAGGAATCTCATGGGGATGGAGATCGAACTCAATCTCGCGGGCGCCGACGGGATGCCCCGGATGTTGAATGCGGAGGTTCTCGACCGGATCGCGAGCCGCGATTTCCAGATGGAACTCGGGATGTTCAATCTCGAAGTGAATATTATCCCGCACCGGTTGGGCGGCCGTGTCTTCGACCAGCTGGCCGAGGAGCTCCGCACCGGTCTCGCGTACGCGCACAGAAAAGCAGCCGAAGTCGACGCGGGGATCGTGATGATCGGAATCCTGCCGACGCTCGATCCGCAGGATCTTGTCTCCGCGAACCTCTCGTCGGCCGACCGCTACACCCTCCTCAACGATCAGATGTGTGCGGCCCGCGGTGAGGACTTCGACCTGGACATATCCGGTGTCGAGCGGCTGACCTGCAGCTCCTCGTCGATCGCGCCCGAAGCGGCCTGTACATCGGTGCAGTTGCACCTCCAGGTCACCCCGGCGCGCTTCGCCGATGTGTGGAACGCGGCGCAGGCAGTCGCCGCCGTGCAGGTCGCGCTGGGCGCCAACTCGCCCTTCCTGTTCGGCAAGGAGCTGTGGCGGGAGTCGCGGCCGCCGCTCTTCCTCCAGGCGACCGATGTGCGCCCGCCGGAACTCCGGGCCCAGGGGGTGCGGCCGCGTACCTGGTTCGGCGAGCGCTGGATCGACTCGGCGTACGACCTCTTCGAGGAGAACCTCCGGTACTTCCCGCCGCTGCTGCCGCTGTGCGACGACGAGGACCCGCTGCGGGTGCTCGACGACGGCGGGGTGCCGGGCCTCCAGGAACTCGTCCTGCACAACGGGACGGTCTACCGCTGGAACCGCCCGGTCTACGACGTGGCCGACGGCGTACCGCATCTGCGGGTCGAGAACAGGGTGCTGCCCGCCGGGCCCACCGTCATGGACGTGATGGCCAACGCGGCCTTCTACTACGGGCTGGTGAGGGCGCTCGCCGACGACCCCCGCCCGGTGTGGCGGCGGCTGCCCTTCGAGGCCGCCGCACGCAACTTCGACGCGGCCTGCCGGTACGGAATCGACGCCGAACTGGAGTGGCCCCGGCCCGGGCGCTCCGGCGGTGTCACGGCGGTGCCCGCGGTACGGCTCGTCATGGACGAGCTGCTGCCGCTGGCCGCCGCGGGGCTCGACGCGTGGGGGATCGAGGCCGCGGACCGCGACCGCTGCCTCGGTGTCATCGAGGAGCGGTGCAGGCGCCGGACGAACGGTGCCTCCTGGCAGGCGGAGACGTTCCACCGGGCGCTGGAGGCGGGGCTCGGGCGGCGCGAGGCACTGGCGCTCACCACCCGGCGGTACGCCGAGCTGATGGCGGGCGGCGAACCGGTGCACTCCTGGCCGGAGGGCATTCCGGCGACGGTGACGGCTTGCGGCGGGTGAACGCGTGTACCGGGATCGGCGACTCGCGTACCTGGGGTCGGCGCCGCGCGTCCCCGGTCAGTGCCCGCCGACCGCCATGACCGCTTTCAGCAGGACCGAGTTGATCTGAGAGGGGGTCGCTCACCCGGTACCCCGCGCCGCCGGTGGCCCTGGCGACCTGCTCGACCTCGGTCCTGTCCGTGTCGGGGCCCACCGCGATCATGATCAGTGGCACGGGGCGCCCGGGGTCGGTGAGTTCCTGGAGCTTGGCGATGAGGGCGCTGCGGGAGATGCCGTGGTCGTCCTCGTTGACGCCGTCGGTGAGTATCACCACCGCGTTGAACTTCCCGCGGGCGTAGGTCTTCCGGTCGTCCTGCCCGACGCGTCCACGACGGTGGTCAGCCGGGTGCTCTGGACCGTGATGGTCCACATGCCGAGCGTCTCGTCGAGGACGTCTTCGGACGGTGGCTCCGGGGAGGCGTCGGCGTACGGCTGCGGGGTGTGCCCGCCCGCCGCCGCCACGCGGCCCGGCGTCGCGGGACGGTCCGGGAGCCTGAAGCCCTGCCGGTCCAGCTCGGTGCGGCTGACACCCTCGCCGAGATAGGTCATGAACCGCATCGCGGCCCGGCTCTGATCGGTGGTCAGCTCAGCCTCGTCGACCAGCGTGTACGTCTTCTCCGGCCAGCCCAGCGCCTCGGCGGCCGATGGCACCATGGCCAGGGTGACCGGGGACTCCGCGATGCTGGACGCGGAGGTGAGGGGGACGTTCGACGCCGCCGTGCACCGGAACGGGGCCGGGTTGCCGGTGCCGTGAGGTCATCGGGCAAGCTGTGACGTCCCATGGGGTGGTGCTCCTCCCCTGAAGGTGAACAAGGAAAAGGGGGAGCGCGCCATCGAATTGACGCCCGTCCCCCGGCCTGTCGTGCGCGATCTTCGTACCTGTATTCGAGACCCTAGTGGCACGGTGGTGGGGATGAGGCGCGATTGGCCAACTGGAGGCAGGTGTGCAGGCGGAGGGCGAGCGCGTGGCTGATTTTGTTCCCACAGAGGGGACGTCGCAGCGGTTCTTGCGGTCCGAGACGGTGCTGGTACTCGCACTCTCTCTCGGCGCGAGCGGCGTTTCGGCGCTGATCAGCTTTATCGGGGCACTGACGAAACCAGGAGGGCTCAAGCACCAGGCCGCCAATCTCAACGGGTCGTTCGCACCGGGGCGGCCATGGCTCGATCTCGCCTGGCAGCTCTTCGGCATCGCGACGGCCCTGGTGCCGGTCGCGCTGGTGGTGCATCTGCTGCTGCGCGAGGGGTCGGGGCTGCGCGCGATCGGCTTCGACCGGACGCGGCCCCGGGCCGACCTCGGCCGCGGGGTGCTGATCGCGGCGGGGATCGGCAGTGTGGGCCTCGCCTTCTATCTGGGCGCGCGGGCCACTGGGTTCAACCTGACCGTGGTGCCGGAGTCGCTGCCCGATGTGTGGTGGAAGATCCCGGTGCTGATCCTCTCGGCGGTGCAGAACGCCGTACTGGAGGAAGTCATCGTCGTCGGGTATCTGCTGCGCAGACTGGGGCAGTTCGGGTGGACCCCGATGGCCGCTCTGGCGGCGAGCGCGGTGCTGCGCGGTTCGTACCACCTCTACCAGGGGGTCGGCGGGTTCCTCGGAAATGTGGCGATGGGTGTGGTGTTCGTGCTGCTCTACCGGCGGTGGGGGCGGGTCGGGCCGCTGGTCGTCGCGCACTCGCTGCTCGACATCGGGGCGTTCGTCGGATACGCGCTGCTCGCCGGGAAGGTGGGGTGGCTGCCCACCGGGTGAGAGGCCGCCGCGATGCGGTGAAGGGGGCGTACGGGACTGCCGTAGGCCCCCTTCGTCGTTTCCGCTTTCGCGGTTTCCCGTGGTCCTCCCTGTCCTCCTGTACTCCCTGTCTCCGGCCTTCTCAGACGTGCAGTTCGCCGTCGATGACGGTGACCGCGCTGCCGGTGAGCAGCGTCCGGTCGCCGCGCAGGGACGTCCGTACGAGACCGGAGCGGGCCGAGGCCTGGAGGCCGGTCAGGTCGTCGCGGCCCAGCCGGGCCGACCAGAACGGGGCCAGTGCGGTGTGGGCGCTGCCGGTCACCGGGTCCTCGTCGATGCCGACGTTGGGGAAGAAGCAGCGCGACACGTAGTCGTAGCCGAGTGAGGGGTCGTCCGCCTCGGCGGTCGCGATGATGCCCCGCCGGGAGTGGGCCTTCAGTGCGGCGGAGTCGGGCGACAGCGAGCGGACCGTCTGCTCGTCGGCGACCTCGACGAGCAGGTCCCCGATGTGCGGCCCGGTGTCCCGTACCCCGGTGATCCGGGCGCCCAGTGCCTCGCTGAGGCCGGCCGGGACGGCTTCATCGGTGAGCGGTGATGTGGGGAAGTCGAGCGTGACGTTGCCGTTCTCGTGGGCCGTCGCGGTGAGCAGTCCGCAGCGGGCCGCGAAGCGGACGGTGCCCGTCGCCGCGCCCGTCGTGTGCAGGACGTGGGCGGTGGCCAGGGTGGCGTGGCCGCACATGTCGACCTCGGTGGCCGGGGTGAACCAGCGCAGCGCCCAGTCGGCCTCGCCGCCGGCGGGCAGCGGGTGGGCGAAGGCCGTCTCGGAGAGGTTCACCTCCGCCGCCACGCTCTGGAGCCAGCCGTCGTCCGGAAAGGAGTCGAGGAGCAGCACCCCGGCCGGGTTGCCGGCGAAGGGGCGGTCCGTGAAGGCGTCGACGATTCGTATGCGCATGGGACAGACCGTAGGCGCGGGGCAACACCGCAGGCCAAGGCCACTTGCGGGGACGTGGCCTGGAAAAGATTGCCAAACGAACAGTACCGATATATCGTTGACGCATCGCGACAGATCAACGATGTAAGGAAGTGAGTGCGATGCGTCCCCATGGACACACACACGGACAAGGACACGGCGGCCCCGGCCATCACGGCGGGGGCGACTTCGAGGGGCGCCGCGGCGCATTCGGGCCGTTCGGTCCGCCCTTCGGCGGCCCGTTCGGCGGGCGCGGCGGCAGGGGCGGACCCCGGGGGAGGGCGCGTCGCGGCGACGTACGCGCGTCGATCCTGGCGCTGCTCAAGGACCGGCCGATGCACGGCTACGAAATGATCCAGGAGATCGGCGAGCGCAGCGGCGGGGCCTGGAGCCCCAGCCCTGGCTCCGTCTACCCGACACTCCAGCTGCTCGAGGACGAGGGTCTGATCGCCAGCGAGAGCGAGGGCGGCAAGAAGCTGTTCACGCTCACCGAGCCGGGGCGCACGGCCGCCGACGAGGGGCCGGACGCTCCTTGGGAGGGTGCCGGGCGCGGCGGTGACTGGGAGACGGTGAACGAGATCCGGCAGGCCGGCTTCGGTCTGATGGAAGCGTTCGGCCAGGTCTTCAGGACCGGTACGCCGGAGCAGCGGAAGAAGGCGATGGCCGTGATCAGCGAATCCCGGAAGAAGCTCTATCTGATTCTGGCCGATGAGGACTGAGAACGTTCCAGCGGCCGAAGCGGCGCCCCCACGGATATCCGTGGGGGCGCCGCTGTCGTACGGGTCAGGTCACCAGGCCGGCGAGTTTGCGCAGTGACTCCTGGAGTGCGGCGGTCGCCGAGTCCTTGAGCTTGCCGGCCATCAGTGACACGGCGGCCCCCGTGAACTCGCCTTCGATGCGGACCACGGTGGCGTCGCCGTCCGGGGTGAGCGAGTAGCGCATCGCGAGGCTGACGCCCATCGGTCCCTTGCCGCGGGTGACCAGCAGGGCCCCGGGTGCCAGCTCCTCGACCGTCCAGTTCACCTCCGCGGGGAAGCCCATGAGCTTCATGTTCTCCTCGAAAGTGGCCCCCACGGCGAGGTTGGCCGGGCCGCCCTTCGGGAAACTGGTGTGTGTCGCGTTCCACTCGCCGTACGCGCTGAAGTCGGTCAGCTGGGACCAGACCTTCTCGGCCGGTGCTTCGATCCGAGCCTCGGCGCTGACTTCGGCCATGCGACCACCCCTTCTCGTCGGGTTGTGATGTCGCGGAACGTAGCTCCTGGACCCGGAACATTCAATACTGATGAACCGTCAGGTCTTCGCGGGTCCGGCCGCCGGTGAACGTGGCGTGGTGGCGCCGTGGCGGCCCGGTGCCCGGATGCAGGGGGCGCGTGTCCGTTTCGCGCGCGATCGCCGTCTCATCCGTAAGGAGGAGAGTCCGGGCAGGCGTGCCCAACTTCCGTCGGAGGGGTAAATGCTCCCCGGCGGGGATGTTCCGGACGCAGCCGGCTGATGAGCTGGGAGATGTGCATAGCCCTACCCGGCCGGACGACCAGCCAGCCCCGTCCCGAGCCGACATCGAAGCCAGGCTCACCGTGGAACTGGCGACGGTCGTGGCGGGCGCACGCCGGCGCGCGCTGCGTGACGGTGACCGGCAGATCGACACGGCCCATCTGCTGCACTCGGTGATCGAGACCGACCCCGAGGTGCGGGCCGCCTTCGAGGGTGGCCCCCAGGTGGCCAGGGTGCTCGGCTATCTCGTGCAGCGCAGCATCGGTTACGGGCTGCGCTGGCAGGGATCGGTCGAGGATTCGGGGGCCGTTCCGGTGGTGGCCGAGCCCGGGGTGGCCGGCTGGTCGCCCGCCGCTGTCGCGGCCATGGAGGGAGCCCTGGAGCGAGCGGGGAAGGACGGGGACCGGCGGGCGAGCGGGCTCGACCTGCTGGCCGCGCTCGCCCGCGACCGCGAGTGCCGCGCCGTGGAGGTGCTCGGCCGCGCGGGGGTGGACGCGGAACTCCTCGCCGGGCGCCTGGAGGACGGCACCCGTCAGTCCCGTCGATGGTGATGCCCCTGACAACACCTGTCATGATGTGCCGATGCGTGCGTCTCAGGGAAAGAGCGTCGGCCTGGGACTCGCCCTGGTGTCGGCCTTCGCGTTCGGTGGATCGGGTGTCGCGGCCAAGCCGCTGATCGAGGCGGGCCTCGACCCGCTGCAGGTGGTCTGGCTCCGGGTGGCCGGGGCCGCCCTGGTGATGCTGCCCGTCGCCTGGCGCCACTGCGACCTCGTACGGCGCAGGCCCGCGCTGCTTCTCGGCTTCGGACTGTTCGCCGTCGCGGGCGTCCAGGCCTGCTACTTCGCGGCCCTCTCCCGTATCCCCGTCGGGGTCGCCCTGCTGGTCGAGTATCTGGCGCCCGCGCTCGTCCTGGGCTGGGTCCGGTTCGTGCAGCGCCGGCCGGTGACGCGCGCCGCCGTCCTCGGGGTGGTGCTCGCGGCCGGAGGGCTCGCCTGTGTGGTCGAGGTCTGGTCCGGGCTGAGCTTCGACGCCGTCGGGCTGCTGCTCGCGCTGGGCGCCGCCTGCTGCCAGGTCGGATACTTCGTCCTGTCGGACCACGGCGGCGACGGCGCCGACCGGGCCGACCCGCTGGGCGTCATCGCGTACGGACTCCTCGTCGGTACCGCCCTGCTGACGGTGATCGCACGCCCGTGGCGGATGGACTGGTCGCTGCTCGCGGGGGCGGCGGACATGAACGGGACGCGGGTGCCCGCCTGGCTGCTGCTCGGCTGGATCGTGCTGATCGCCACCGTCGTCGCGTATGTCTTCGGAGTGGTCTCGGTCCGCAGTCTCTCCCCGCAGGTGGCCGGGGTGGTCGCCTGTCTCGAAGCGGTCATCGCGACCGTGCTCGCCTGGGTGCTGCTGGGGGAGCATCTCTCGGCGCCGCAGATCGCGGGCGGGGCGGTGGTGCTGCTCGGCGCCTTCGTCGCCCAGTCCTCGGCGCCGAAGCCCCCTTCGGGGCCGGTGGCGGGCGCGACGCCCGGCGTGGGGGCCGAGCTGCCCGCCGCAGGCCGGGGCGCGAACTGACGCCGGGGCGCGAACCGGTGGCGGGGTGAACCTCGCCTGACGCGGTGTCGGCGCCGTCCGTTAGGGTTCGGCCATGCATCTCACCGTACTGCCGCCCCCCGCCGCATAGCGCGGGCGGCCGCACCACTGACGGAGACCGGGCTCGGGTTGTCCCCGAGCGGCTCGTCGCTGCCCGCGCACGGAGTTCAGCGACCGCCTTTCCCCTTTCTCAGTCATCTCTCACGGAGCAAGTACGTGACGCATACGCCGAACCCTGCCGCCGGGCTGTCCGTCCGCCGGAGTCTCATCTATCTGTCCGTGGCCGGAGCCGCATGGGGCACCGCCGGGGCCGGGGCCTCGCTGCTCTACCTGGCCAGTGATCTCGGGCCCGTCTCCCTCACCTTCTGGCGCTGCGCCGGCGGTCTTGCGCTGCTGCTCGCCGTGCGGGCCGTGCGCCGCCGCCCACGCGGTGTGCCCCGCCCCGCCGAACCCCGCACACGGCTGGCACTGCGCACCGCCGCGACCGGACTGGCGTTCACGCTCTTCCAGGTCGCCTACTTCGCCGCGGTCCAGCTCACCGGGCTCGCCGTGGCCACCGTCGTCACCCTCGGCGCCGGGCCCGTGCTCATCGCCGTCGGTGCCCGGCTGACCATGGGGGAGCGGCTGGGCGCCGGCGGGATCACCGCCGTCGCCGGTGCGCTGGGCGGACTCGTGGTACTGGTCCTGGGCAGTGGCAGCGGAGCCGTACGCCCCGCCGGGGTCGGCTGGGCGCTGCTCTCCGCTGCCGGATACGCGGCGATGACCCTGCTGACCCGGTGGCTCGGCCGGAGCGGCGGCGGTGACCCGCTGTCGACGACGGCCTGGTCCCTCGCCGTCGGTACCGTCGTCCTGCTGCCGCTCGCCGTGGCGGAGGGGCTGCTCCCGCACACCGGCGAACCGGTCCGGGTGGTGGGCCTGCTGGCCTATGTGGCCGCGGTGCCCACCGCGCTCGCGTACGCCCTGTACTTCGCCGGGGCCGCGGTCGTCCGGTCTGCCACGGTCTCGGTGATCATGCTGCTCGAACCGGTGAGCGCCGCGGTCATCGCTGTCGCGCTGCTCGGGGAGCGGCTCACCGCGGGCACCGTCCTCGGCACGCTGCTGCTGCTCGCGGCGGTCACCGGTCTCGCGTACGGGGAGATGCGGGCGGCGGCAGCAGCGCGGCGCCGGCCGGTACCGGTCTGAGTCGGTCTGGGCTGGACCGGTCAGGGCCGGACCGGGCCGAGGGGGGGTGATCCGGTCTGGGTCCGCCGGGCCGCGGCGTCCGCTCCTGGCCGCGCCTCCCGGAGCGGGATCAGTGCCGGTCGAGGTAGTCCGGCAGGCCGATCGCCGGGTCCAGGTCGTCCGCCGGTACCGGTGCGCCGTATCCGCGGCTTACCGGTACGACGCCTGACCAGTACGGCAGAGTCAGGTCCTCGGGCTCGTCATTGGGGCCGCCGGTGCGGACCTTGGCCGATACCTCGTCGAGGTCCAGGCGGATCACGGCGGTGGCCGCCAGCTCCTTGGCGTTGGCCGGGCGTGAGTCGTGCGACCGGCCCGGTACGGCCTGCTCGACGATCGCGTCGAGAGCGGTGCGCCGCTCGTCGGTGTCGGTGACCTGGCGGGCCGTGCCGTGCACCACCACGGAGCGGTAGTTGATCGAGTGGTGGAAGGCGGACCGGGCCAGGACGAGACCGTCGACATGGGTGACGGTCAGGCAGACCGCGATGCCGGGGTCCGCCTCGCCGGCCGCCCGCAGCGGACGGGAGCCCGTCGAGCCGTGGATGTAGAGGCGCTCGCCGACCCGTGCGTACAGCGTCGGCAGCACGACGGGCGCACCGTCGCGGAGGAATCCGAGGTGGCAGACATATCCCTCGTCCAGTACCGAGTGGACCAGTTCGCGGTCGTACGAGGCCCGCTCCCGGGAGCGGGTGGGCACGGTCCGCGCGGTCGGTACGTAAGGCCCGTCCTGCTGCCGGGGAGAGGCCGGAGGGGTCTCGGACATGGCGTTCTCCATCTTGCGTTCTCCATTGCATTAGTGCATAATCTTGTTTGTGCTAGGAGAGTATGGGATCGAAGGCCGCCGTGCAACGGACATCGCGGCGAGCGTGGAGCGCGCGGTCAGCTCCGGCGCGCTCGCGCCGGAGCAACTGCTGCCGCCACTGCGGGAGTTGGCCGCACAGCTGGGTGTCAATCCGAACACCGTCGGCGCCGCCTACCGGATGCTCCGCGACCGTGGGGTGATCGCGACGGCGGGCCGCAGGGGGAGCCGGGTGCGGTCCCGGCCGGCCAGCACGGCGCGCGAATCCATCAGGGCCGACATCCCCGCCGGAGTGCGGGACCTGGCGTCGGGCAATCCTGACCGCGCCCTGCTGCCCCCGCTCGCCGGGGCCCTGGCGAGCGCCGCCGCGCGCAGCGACGAGCGGGCTGTGCTCTACGGGCAGGCGGGCGTCGACCCGGAGCTCGAACGGCTCGCGCGCGCCGCTCTCGACGCGGACGGCGTTCCGGACGGGCCGGTCGCCGTGGTGTCCGGTTCGCTCGACGGGATCGAACGGGTGCTGGCCGCACACCTCAGGCCCGGTGACTCCGTCGCCATCGAGGACCCGGGCTGGGGCGCCCTGCTGGATCTCGTACCCGCACTGGGGCTGCGCGCGGTGCCGATGGCCCTCGACGGCGAGGGGCCGCTGCCGGGGGAGGTGGAACGGGTGCTCCGTGAGGGGGCCCGCGCGCTCGTGGTCACCGCTCGCGCGCAGAACCCCACGGGCGCGGCGGTGAGTTCAGCGCGCGCCGAGGTGCTGCGGACAGTCCTGCGCGACCATCCCGGCGTCCTGCTCATCGAGGACGACCACGGGCACGGGATCGTCGATCTGCCACTGAGCCCGCTGGCCGCGGCCGCGGACAACTGGGCTTTCGTACGGTCGGTCTCCAAGGCGTACGGACCCGATCTGCGGCTCGCCGTGCTGACCGGTGACGCGGCCACCGTGGACCGGGTGCTGGGCCGTCAGCGGCTCGGCCCCGGCTGGGTCAGTCATCTGCTCCAGAGCGCGGTGGTCCAGCTGTGGAGTTCGAGGGCCGTCGATGTCTCCGCGGTCTCGCTGTCGTACGGGCGGCGCCGGGAGTCGCTGATCAGGGCCCTCGTCGAGCGCGGCATCGATGCCTGCGGCCGGAGCGGGATGAATGTGTGGGTGCCGGTGCCGGACGAGACCGGGGTGGTGGCGCGGCTGCTGTACTCCGGCTGGGCCGTAGCCCCCGGCGCCCGCTTCCGGATGGCCGCACCGCCCGGGGTGCGCCTCACGGTCTCCACGCTGGGGCCGGACGACATCGGTCCGGTCGCTGACGCCGTCGCGTCGGCGGCCGGACCCGCGCCCGGCAGGCGCTACGACTGACCCTGCCCGGGAGGCCTTACGACAGGCCCCAGGACGGATCGGCCCCCGCTGTTCCGTCCGCGCCTCCTCGGCCTGCTCTGCGTCAGGGCCGCGCCGGCCAGCACGATCACCGCGCCGACCGGGGTGTTCCACCCGATGCTCTCGCCCAGCAGCGCCACGCCCGCAGCGGTGGCGATCACCGGGATGAAGTACGTGACCATCTGGGCGGTGGTCGGGCCGACCTCGGCCACCAGGCCGTACTGCAGCAGCAGGGCGACACCGGTGCCCAGCGCGCCGAGGGCCGCGACGGCGAGCAGCGGCACCACCGGGAACGACGTGGGCAGTGTGGTGAACAGCGGTGTGACCAGGGTGAGTTCGAGGGTCGCGACCAGGAGCTGTGAACCGGTCATTGCGAGGTTGGAGCTGCCGGTGCCCGCCAGGGTGCGCCGTACGTAGATCCAGCCGACCGGATAGCACAGAGACGCCAGCAGGGCCATCGCGGTGCCTCTGAAGTCCAGTCCGGAGAAGCCCTGCCAGACGCCCAGCACGGTCAGCACGCCGAGGAATCCGACCCCTAGACCGGCGAACCTGCGGCGGGTCGGGCGGTCCTCGGAGAGTGCGACCAGGGAGAGTGCCATGCCCCACAGCGGGGAGGTGGCGTTGCAGATCCCGGCGAGCGTCGAGGGGATGGTCTGCTCGGCGTAGGCGAAGAGGGAGAACGGCGCCGCGTTCAGCAGGAGCGCGGCGACCGCGAGATGTGCCCAGGTCCGCGCCCCGCGCGGCAGCCGCTCGCGCCTGAAGGCGATCGCCGCGGCCAGCACGGCGGTGCCGAAGAAGAGGCGGCCGAAGGTGACCTGGAACGGCGCGTAGCCCTCCGTGCCCACCTTGATCAGCAGAAAGCTGAAACCCCAGATGAGCGAGAGCAGGGCGAAGCGGATGCGCCAGTCGACAGCGGGTCGGCGGGTGGTGGGCGGAGGTGCGGTGACCGGTGCTGACACGGTCCTGGCGGGAGTCGCGGTGCTCATACGGACCACTCTGGACCGGCCTATCTCGTAGCACAAGCGAGATTATGTTGAGTGGTTGCCTTAGTATTGCTTACATGTTGAATCTGGAGCGTCTGCGCACCCTCGACGCGGTGGCCCGGCACGGCTCGGTGAGCGGAGCGGCCGACGGGCTGCATGTGACCACCTCGGCCGTCTCCCAGCAACTGGCCAAGCTGGAGCGGGAGGCGGGGCAGCCGCTGCTCGCCAAGAACGGCAGAGGGGTCCGGCTCACGGACGCGGGGCGGCTCCTCGCCGACCACGCCGCCCGGATCCTCTCCCAGGTGGAGCTGGCCCAGTCGGATCTGGAGGCCCAGCGCGGCCGGGTGGTCGGGGAGCTGCGGATCTCCGCCTTCCCCACCGCCGCCCGCGGGCTGCTCCCCGGAGTGCTCGCCGCCCTGCGGGCCGACCACCCCCAACTGGCCGTCTGCTCACAGGAACTGGAGGGCGAGGACGGTGTCCGGGGCGTGGTGCGCGGCGACCTCGATGTGGCCCTGGTGCTCGACTGGTACAACAAGCCCACGGCGATGCCGGAAGGTATGGCCAAGCGTGCCCTCTTCGACGACATCGCCGATATCGCGGTGCCCGAAGGCCATCCGCTGGCCGGCGCCGCAGAGGTGGAGCTCGAAGCGTTCGCGCAGGACGAGTGGATCACCTGGCCGGAGGGCGAGTTCTGCCGTGAGTGGCTGATGTTCACGCTGGGGGGCAAGGGGTTCGAGCCGCGGATCTCCCATGTCGCGGGCGAGCACCCCACCCAGATGGCGCTGATCGCCGCCGGGCTCGGGGTCGGTGTGACGCCACGGCTCGGGAGGGGCCCGGTGCCCGACGGCGTACGGGTCGTCACCGTACGGGACGCGCTCCGGCGCCATGTGTACGCGATCTGGCGCGCCGACGCCGACCGCCGGCCCTCCATCCGGGCGGCGGTCGACGCGTTGTACGCGGCCGGTGCGGGTCTTGAGGACGTGGCTCCGGACGGAGCGGCCGACTGAGCGGGGCCGGGCGTCCGGGCGCGCTCGACGGCCGGGCGGTCAGCCGAGTTTGCGGAAGTCCCAGGACACGACCGAGTCCGGGGTCAGCCGCAGCCAGGCGTGCCGCCCGTCGTACGGCATGAGGTCCATCCCGAAGTTCTTGCGCGCGAACAGCTTCTCGGGCGCGTCGAGTTCGGGGCACGGCTCTCCCGTACGGGGCGCCTCGCCGACCATGACCGCGCTGCCCGAGAGCTCCACGCCGCGCAGCTCGCCGTACTCCTCGCCGTCGTCGACCACCACGGCCAGGCGCGGGTCCCCGGTCAGCTGGGACCAGCGGCGGCTGCGGGTCAGCGAGTAGAGCCAGAGCGATGTGCCGTCCCAGAGGAACCAGAGGGCGCCCACGTGCGGACGGCCGTCGGCCGAGACGGTGGCCACCCGGCAGGTGCGCCGCTCGCCGAGGAAGGCGTCGCGCTCCGCGTCCGTCATCATGATCCTGCGGCCTCGGCGCTGGGTGTCGGTCATGGGGCGTCTCCCGCCGTTTCGGCTGACTCAGGCTGTACCTGACTGGGTGTCAGAAATCATGGAGTCTCTTCCTTCATGACGCAATGGGCGTTAGCCTCGCGCGCCCGGCCCTGCCCGGTCGGCCGGGTTCCATGAGACCGGCCGGGTTCCACGAGAGGTGAGGGCCCATGCCGTCGTCCGAACAGCTTGCGCAGCAGCTCGATCCCGCCACGGCCGTGCTGCTCACCGTCGAGTGCCAGGAGGGTGTGGTCGGCCGGGACAGCGCCCTGCCCGAACTGGCCGCCGAGGCACGGTCGTCGGGGGCCCTGGGGCGCGTCGCCCAGCTGGTCGCCCGCGCGCACGAGACAGGGGTGCAGGTGGTGCACGCGGTGGCGGAACGGCGCCCCGACGGGCGGGGCGCCAACCGGAACGCCCGGCTCTTCCGGGCGGCCGGCCGGCTCCCCGTCCAGCAGCACACCGGCTCGAAGGCGGTCGGCGTCGCCGAGCCGGTCGAGGTGGCGGACGAGGACCTCGTCGTACGGCGGCTGCACGGCCTCTCGCCCCTCGCGGGTACGGACGTCGACGCGCTGCTGCGCAATCTGGGCTGCCGCACGCTGGTCGTCACCGGGGTCTCCGCCAACGTGGCCATCCCCAACGCCGTCTTCGACGCGGTCAATCTCGGCTACACGGTGGTGGTTCCCGCGGACGCCATCGCGGGGGTGCCCGCCGACTACACCCCCGCGATGATCCGCAACACCCTCGCGCTCGTCGCGACGGTCACCACGACCGACGACGTACTCGCGAGCTGGCAGCGGCCCGGGAACCCGGTGGGCGAGTGATCAGTTCGCCTCGGTCCGCCGCGCCAGCGCCCGCTCGATGAAGTCGAGTTCCAGTGTCAGCAGCCGGTCCGCAACGCCTTCCCTGCTGACGAGGTGACCCGTCCCGGACAGCGGCAGGACGGTGTGCGGACGGCCCGCGGCGAGCAGCGCGGCGGACAGGCGCAGTGTGTGGGCGGGCGCCACATTGTCGTCGGCGAGTCCGTGCACCAGCATCAGCGGCCGGGAGAGCCGGTGCGCGTGCGGGAGCAGCGAGGAACGTTCGTACCCCTCGGGCTGGACATCCGGGTGGCCGAGGAAGCGCTCCTCCCAGTAGCTGTCGTAGAGCCGCCGGTCGGCGGGCGCGGCGCCCGCGACCGCCGCGTGGAACACATCGGGGCGGTGCAGCACGGCCCCCGCGGCGAGATAGCCGCTGTACGACCACCCCCGGATCGCCACCCGCCCCAGATCCAGGGCGTCGTACCGCTCCGCGGCCGCGTGCAGGGCGTCGACCTGGTCGTCGAGCACGGGCCCCAGCCGGTCGCCGACGATGGCCCGCTCCCACGCGACGCCCCGGCCGGGGGTGCCGCGTCCGTCCGTGGCCAGTACGGCGAAGCCCTGCTCGGCGTACCACTGGCAGACGGCGGTGTACCAGCCGCGCCCCCTGGTCACCACCTGCATACCGGGCCCGGCATAGGGGCTGAGCAGCACCGGCAGCCGCTCCTGCCCGGGCGCGTACCAGGAGGGCAGATGCAGACGGCTGCGCAACTCGCGTGCGCCGAGGGTGAGATGGACCGGCGCCGGGACGACGAGCGGCTCCTCGGTGAGTACCGCGATCCGCCCGTCCGGCCGCCCGGCCCGGCGGACCGTCACCGACTGGCCGTGATCCGTCCTGCTGTCGATGACCAGTGTGGAGCCACCGGCGGCGGCCGTGTGCACACCGGGGTCCCGCGTCAGCCTGACGAACCCGGACGCCTCCTCGTACGACCAGACGTGGACCTCCGTCGGCTCCTCGCTCGCGGTGAAGAAGACCCGCTCGCCCACCGAGCCCACCACCTCGCGCACATACAGGCCGTCGGGGCTGACCGCGTCGCCGATCCGGATTCCGCGCACGTCGCCGTGGACGGTGGGCAGGACCGGGACACCCGCGTGGGTGTGCGGCGGTGTGCCGGGCTGGAACCGCACCCAGGTCTCGTCGGTCATCCGGGACAGCACCTCGTACCCGCCGCCCGCCGGGTCGGCGGCGACGACCCACACCGTGCGCTGGTCCCGGGTCTGGAGGACTGCGACGGGCCCGGCACTCTCCCAGCACGCGGAGATCAGATACTCGAAGGCGGGCGAGTTCCAGGCGCCGGGCGGGGTCTCGCCCTCGGGCGCCGCGTGGGGGAGCGGGAGGGGGGTGCGGTCTCCCCCGGTGGTGATCACGAGCAGCGAGGTCTCGGCGTTGGGGGTGCCGGCCGCCGGATAGCGGATGGCGACGGGAGGCTTCTCCGGGTCGGCGGGGTCGGCGATGTAGCGGCGCCGCACCATCGAGGCATCGACCCGGGCGACGAGCAGCGCGTCGCTTTCCGGGGACCACCAGTACCCGCGCCACCTGCCGATGGACTCGGTCGCACAGCGGTCGGCGAGACCGTAGCTGACGTCCGCGTTCTCGGGTGCGGCGAGTAGCCGGTCGGCTGTTCCGTCGGTCCGTACGACGTGCAGGGCGCCGCCGGTGACGTACGCGATCAGGGTGCCGTCGGGCGACGGCTGGGCGTCGGTCACCGGTCCCGCTGTGCGGATACGGAACGGGGCGGCGGTGGTTGAGCCGTGCTCCGGGGTGTCCGGGGGGCTGTCGGCGCGGTACTCCGGGCCGGACTCCGCGCGGACGGTCCAGAGTTCGCCGTCCGCGGTGTAGGCGACGACCCGTGCGTCCCGGTCGGCGGCGTACGCGGTCACGCCCGCCGAGGACGACGGGTGACCGGCGAGAAGGCGCTCCTCTCCGTGCTCGTACATCCAGAGGAGACCGCGTGCGTCGGTGCCGGTCGCCGACCGTACGAACAGCACGCGTTCGCCGTCCGGGGAGACGGTGAACTGCCGGGGGGTACCGAGGGTGAAGCGGCGGGTCCTGGCGAACTGGCGGGGGAATCCGTTGATGTCCATGGCTCCATATGCTTTCCGTGGGCGTGACCGGCGTGACCGGCGTGACCGGCGTGACCGGCGTGACCGGCGTGACCGGGAGGGAATTGGCGGGACTTGGCGGGAACAGAAAGAGATCGTCGCCCGCCGGCCCCGGAGCGGACCCGGCGGTTACGCGCCGAAATCACAGCAGCCCCTCTCACGACGGTGCGTGGGAGGGGCTGCTTCCGGGGACCGTCGAGGCCGACGATCTCGGTGTGTACGTCATACGTACGGGGGCTGTGCGTGACACGGGCGGGCTGCCGGGGTGCGAGGCGCCTGAACGGCGGGCTGTCGCTGCGGCGGGCCGCGTGTCTGTCAGGTATGCGCTGAAAAATCTATCAGTGGGGCCGGCCGGCCCTGCGGCCGGGTCAGCTGAGCGTGCTCAGCGCGGCCGGATCGTACGCGGCCAGCTCGTCGAACCGCCCCTCCAGCACCTTGGCCGCCCACTGGGGGTCGTGCAGCAGCGCACGGCCGACGGCGACCAGGTCGAACTCGTCGCGCTCCAGGCGGTCGAGAAGGTTGTCGATCCCCTTGACCTGCGAGCCCTCGCCGCGGAAGGCGCTGGAGAACTCATTGTCCAGGCCGACGGATCCGACAGTGATGACCGGCTTGCCGCTGAGCTTCTTCGTCCAGCCGGCCAGGTTGAGGTCGGAGCCGTCGAACTCCGGCTCCCAGTAGCGGCGCGTGGAGGCGTGGAAGGCGTCCACCCCGGCCCCGGCCAGCGGGGTCAGCAGCGCGTCCAGCTCCTCGGGCGTCCCGGCGAGCTTCGCGTCGTACGACTGCATCTTCCACTGGGAGAAGCGGAAGATCACCGGGAACGAGGGCGACACCGCCGCGCGCACCGCCGCCACGATCTCCGCCGCGAACCTGGTGCGGGCCACCGCGTCACCGCCGTACGCGTCGGTCCGCCGGTTGGTCCCCTGCCACAGGAACTGGTCGATGAGGTAGCCGTGGGCGCCGTGCAGCTCGACCCCGTCGAAGCCGATGCGCTCGGCGGCGGCCGCCGCCTCCGCGAACGCGCCGATCACATCGTCCAGGTCCTGCTGCGTCATGGCCTTGCCGTCTTCACCGGTGCCTTCCGGGAGGCGGAGGCCCGAGGGGCCCATGGCAGGGGCGTCGGGGAAGGGGGGATTCCCGGCGGTGCGGGCCATGCCGATGTGCCACAGCTGGGGCACGATCGTGCCGCCCGCCGCGTGTACGGCGTCCGCGGCCTTCGCCCAGCCCGCGAGCTGGTCCTCGCCGTGGAAGCGCGGAACGCGGTCGCTCTCCCCGGCCGACGCGTGTCCGACGTAGGTGCCCTCGGTGACGATGAGGCCGACACCGGCGGCGGCCCGGCGCGCGTAGTACGAGATCACGTCCTCGCCGGGTATGCCGCCGGGAGAGAACTGCCGGGTCATGGGCGCCATCGCGATCCGGTTCGGAACGGTCAGGCCGTTCAGGACGACGGGCCGGGACAGGATCTGTGCCGCGCGGTCGGCGGAGGCGGTGGTGGTCACTTGACGGGCTCCTCGGGAAACGGCTGTATCGGCTGACCGGAACTGGCACGCGGGCGTGCCGTCGGGGTCAACCGGAGACAGGCTCCGCTCATTCCGCCGTGCTGTTGTGACCCCGGATACGCGTGTGACTCCGGACACGCCTGTGCCGACGGGCATGCCTGTGACCCAGGGCCTGTCTGTGCCGATGACCCCGGATATGCCTGTGCCGATGGGCACGTCCCGCGGCCGCTCGCCCGTACCCGTCAGCCGCCCGCGCCGGAGCCCGCGCCCAGGGTGGTGCCGAGCGCCGCCCGGTCGACCTTGCCGTTGCCGTTGAGCGGCAGGGCGTCCAGCCGGGTGAGGACGGCGGGCACCATATAGGCGGGGAGGCGGTCGCGGAGCGCCACGCGCAGGTCGTTCTCACTGTCGGCGGCCCCCGTGTAGGCGGCCGCGATCTCGGTGCCCTCCCGGGTCGCCAGCGCGACGGCCGCCGCGTCGCTCACGCCCGGCTGCACGCGCAACGCCGCCTCGACCTCACCCAGCTCGACCCGGTACCCGTGCACCTGGACCTGCTGGTCGCTCCGCCCGATGTGTACCAGCGGCAGGTCACGCGACCCGGCGCGTTCGTCGGGAGGCAGCAGGGCGACGCGGTCGCCGGTGCGGTACCAGTGCGCGCCGGTCAGCACGGTGGCCGGATCGTACGGGGCTCCGTCGGCTTCGAGGAACCGGCCGGCGTTGTTCTCCGGGTCGAGATAGCCGGGGAAGCGCTGCGGGCCGCGTACGCACAGCTCGCTCCCGAACAAGCGGTGTTCCATACGGGGGTTCAGGATGCCGATCGGCACGGTGCCGTTGGCAGGGGCCGGCCAGTGCTCCGGGTCGTCGGGCAGCCGGTACGCGGTGCAGGTGACGGTCAGTTCGGTCGGACCGTAGGCGTTCTCCAGGGAGCTGTCCGGGGCCGCCAGCCGCCACGCCCGCGCCTGCTGGAGTGTCAGTGGCTCCCCGCAGAACATGCTGGCCCGCAGCGTCGGCATGCTTCCCGGGCCGAGCGCACGCAGCCGCTTCGCGAGCGAGATGACCGACGGCACGGAGTTCCAGTGCGTGATGGCGTGCCGGTTGACGAAGCGGACCGGCGCCAGAAGGTCGGCGCGGTCCGGCACGACCAGGGCGGCGCCGCTTCCCCACGCGGTGTACATGTCGAAGACGGAGGGGTCGAAGGTCAGCTCGAAGGTCTGCGAGAAGCGGTCACCGGGGCCCGCCGCGCAGTGCGGTACGGCGTGGGCGAGGTAGGCGCAGATGTTCCGCTGCTGGATGGGGACGCCCTTGGGGACCCCGGTGGATCCGGAGGTGAACATGATGTACGCCAGGTCGTCGGGACCCGCCCCCGCCGCGGACGGCTCCGGCGCGGGGGAGTCCAGGTGGCGGAGCAGCTCACCGTCCGTCATCTCCGCTGTGCGGACGGGCAGTTGGCCGTGGTGTCCGGCGGTTCCGTCGCTGAGGACCGCGTCGAGCGACGCCTGTCGCACGATGCCGGCGTTGCGCTCGGCGGGGAACGCGGGACCGAGCGGGACCACGGCGGCGCCGAGCCGCTGGATGGCCAGGTAGCCCGCGTAGGCGACTACGGTGCGCCCGGCCAGCAGCCCCACCCTGCGCGGCGGCGCCCCGCCCCCGCCGCTGACGAGCGCTGCGGCCAAGTGGTCGGCGAGAAGGGAGAGTTCGGTGTACGTCAGCTCGGTGTCGCCGGTCTCCAGCGCCGTACGGTCGCCGTGGACCGCGACCGATGCCGCGAACCAGTCGTCGAGGGTGTGCCGTCGGGCGGGCATGTTCACGGTCTGTCCTTGTCGGATGTCGGGGTCCTGCCGGACGTGTCGGCTCCGGACGTATTGGTTCCGGACGCGCACGGTGCGGGCGGTGCGGCCGGCGCGGTCGCCGCAGTCGGTCCAGTCGCTGCCGGGTGCGTGGAGAACGCGCAGCTGAACGGGGTCCGTGACCGGTCGCGCATACTGATCCAGCGGTACGCGCCCCAGTGGCCGTGCCGGGATCCTGGGCGTACATCGATGGTCCAGGGGCGGCCGGTGAGACCCGCCCCGCCGGCCTTCACACACGCCTCCTGAACGGTCCACACCCAGGCGACCTCCTCGGCGGCCCGCTCCGGCGGCAGCGCGGTGACCCGGTCGGCGTGGCCGTGCAGCACCCGGCGGGCGAACAGGGACGAAACGGAGTCCGCGGGCTGCTGGAGATCCACCCCGACGGCCCGCCCGACGGCGATCCCCGCCGCCACCGCGCCCCCGCTGTGCGACACACTGACCCCCACCCCGGGCAGCCCCGCGATGCCGGGTCTGCCACGCTCGTCCGGGACGATGGCGGCTCCGCAGGCCGCCGGGTGGACTGCGGCGATCAGCCGGCGCAGAAGCCCCCGCCCGGCGAGGAATTCACGGGCGCGCCACTCGGGCAGGAGGGCCGCGCGGCGCAGATCGTCCCGGTGGGTGCTCGGCGGGGTCCGGCCGGCTACGGCTTCCGTCACCCAGACCCGGTCCGCGACCTCCAGCACGGTGTTCACCGCGTCTCGCACAGCGTTCACCGCAGGATGTCCGGCCGGGCGGGCTCGGCCAGAATGCTCTCGGCGGCGTCGGCCAGCACGCCGAGCACCACCTCGTTCGCACCGCCGCCGATCCCGAACAGCGCGGCCTGGGCGCGTACTTCCTGGATGCCGCCGGTGGCGAAGCCGGCCGCGCCCCACAGCTGCCCGCACTCGGTCAGCACCTCGCTGACGGTGGCGCCCGCAGCCGCCTTGAGGGTGGCGGCGGCCGTCGCGTCGTACCCGGCCACCACGGGCTCCCCGAACTCCGCCACCAGCGCCTGGAGTTCGCGCAGCCGCAGCAGGCAGCGGGCGAACCGCTGGCGCACGGCGTCCAGGTCCCACAGGGTGCCGTCCCCGTGCGCGCGGGTGGCCAGATGGAGCTGGGTGTCCCGCAGGACGCGGCGGCACAGGGACACGCCCCACTGCGCGCCGGCCAGCCGCTCGGTGGCGATATGGCGGGCGAAGAGCGGCAGTCCGAAGCCGACCCGGCCCAGCACCTGGTCCCGCCCGACCCGTACACCGTCGAAGGTGAGGTGGCCGGCGCCCGAGTCCGCGAAGAGCGCCGATTCGGCGGGGGTCACCGCCACGCCCGGTGCGCCGGCGGGCACCAGGACCCAGGTGAAGTGGGTGAAGTGCCGCCCCGGACGGTGCCGGGCGAGGACGAGGTGGTGACCGGCGGTGGTGGCGTTGGCGATCCAGTTCTTTCCGCCCGTCACCACCAGGGCGTCGTCCTCGATCCGTACCTCGGTGCGCAGCGCGGTGAGATCGGTCCCCGCGGTGACGTCGCTCGCCGCCAGGGAGATCGCCGTCCGGCCCGCCAGTGCCTCGTCCAGCGCGGACCGGGCCGCTGGTGCGGCACCGGCCGTGAGGACCGGCAGGGCGGTGGCGAGCTGGACGCTCACCGACAGCGTGGCGGCGATCGAGAAGCGGGCGTCCACGGCGGCCAGCAGTCCGGCGAGCCCTTCGAGGTCGGCACCCGCCCCGACGGAGCCGTCACGGTAGGCGCGGGCGGTCAGTCCGCCCCGGCCGAGCGCCGCCCAGACCTGGTCGCCGCCCGCATCGGCGGGCAGCGCGTCGAGTGCGGTCCAGTCGGGGCCGCCCGGCCGCTTCCCCCGGGATGTGTCAGGCAAAGGACACTCCCTGGTCCCGGAGCGCCAGCCGGCCGTCGGCGAGGTGCAGCCGGTCGTTGCTGTAGTTCAGCGCCGCCGAACGCAGATCCCGCAGGGCGCGTTCGAGGTGGGTGGGGGAGTCCTTGAGATAGCCGTGCCGCAGTCCGAGCGCGGTGACCAGGCCGTCCACCGCCGCATGGCACTCGTCGGCGGCGGTGATCTTCAGCGAGTTGAGCAGCAGCTGGCGGGACGGGGCCGAGAGGTCGTCGCCCGACTCCACCACCCCCAGCGCCCGGGTGAGCAGCGCGTGCACCGCCTCCAGGCGCTGACGGGACCGGGAGATCCGGGAGAGCAGGAGTTCCGACGACAGATCGAAGCGTGCGCGGCCCGCCGGGCTGCGCAGCAGCCGCAGGACACGGGAGAGGGCACCGGCCGCCGTGCCGAGCCACACAGCCGACCAGCCCAGATGGGCCAGCGGGCCGAAGACCCGGGCGGCGATCTCGTGGAACCCGCCTTGCTCGCCCACCACTTGGCGGGCCGGCACGCTGCCGGAGAGTGTGAGCGGGCCGCTGTGGCTGGCGCGCATCCCCATCGGCTGCCACTCGCCCGAGCCGCTGATGTCGAGCTGGCTCCGGTGCGCGTACACCAGGGACACATCGCTGTCGGCGACGGCGCCGGGGCTGCGCATCGTGATGAGGAAACCGTCGGCGTACCCTCCGCCGGTCACGACCGGCGCGAACCTGTCGATCGCCAGCTGCCCGTCGCCGCCCGTCAACTGGGCCTGTGCGCTGAGCAGATGTCCGCCCTTGCCCGCCTCGGTCGTCACCGACGCCAGATAGATCCCGCCCTTGGCGATGCCCGGCAGCAGCTCGTCGCGGAGCGCCCGGTCGCCGTACCGGACAATGGCTTCGGCCTGCTGGCAGTGCATCGCGAAGATCATGCCCACCGACATGTCGCTGCGCCCCAGCGTCTGCGCCGCTGCCACCAGGTCCGCCACGGTGCCACCGAGTCCGCCGTGCGAGACGGGCACCATGAGCCCGAGCAGACCGGTGCCGCGCAGGGCGTCCAGCGCCTCGACGGGGAACTCCGCGTCCCGGTCGGTCCGCGCGGCGTGCTCACCGGCCACCGCGGTCACCTCCGCGAGCGAGGCCGTCAGGTCCAGCGGTCCGTTCGCCGCGGGCTCCCCGCTCATGCGCCCACCTGACCGGCGGGTCCGTCGGGAAGCTGCGCGGAGATCACGCGCCAGAGGCTGCCGGCGGTGGCGAACGTCGTGTCGTTGAGCTCCTCGTCCGGCAGGGATATCCCGAAGGTGTCCTCGACGGAGAACAGCAGCTCGATGGCTTGCATCGAGTCGACGCCGAGCCTGCGCAGATCGGTGTCGGGGGTGAGGACGACCCCCTCGGGTGCGGCGTTCTTCAGGAAGGGGCGGAGCAGTTCGGTGAATCGGGCGTCCATGGCGGGAGCCTCTCGTGGGAGGGACGGTGACGATGGAGTCAGTGGGCTCTACGTTCTTGACCGGGTCGATCGGCGATGCGGCACAGGTCGTCGACCCGGCGCAGGTTCTCCGGTACGAGGTCGGCGGCGGCGAACTCCGTCCCGAGGCTGTCCTCAAGACGTTCGATGATCTCGATCAGCCGGAAGGAGCCGAACGAGGCGAACGAGTCGAAGGCCGCACCCGCGAGCAGTTCCGCCTCGGAGACCCCGAGCACGGCCCCGGCCACGGCCGCGACCCGCAGGCGCAGCGCCTCGTCCGGCGCGGCGGGGGGCGCGGACGCCTCCGCGTGCGTCTCCAGGTCGGCCGCGAGTACCTCGCGCAGGCGCTGCACGAGCAGGGGCGGTTCGGCCCGGCCCCGCGAGACCCGGCGGTGGGCGAGATACGTCTGCTCGACGAGCTTGTCCCAGGCGCGCAGCCGCGCCTCCTCGGTCCCGCTCGCGGCGGACCTGCCGGAGAAGAGCTCGCGGTACTTCGCGTGCAGCCGGCGGCCGCGGGCCAGCAGCCAGGTCTCCACGGTGAGTTGCTCGACGGCACGCGCCCGGTCCGGCCAGGTCTCGTACGCGCCGAGGTACTCCCGTACCGCGTCGTCGTCCGCCGTGAGCACGGGCGGCAGCGCGGTGAGCGGCGGCAGGTCCCCCTTGCCGAGCTCGACGGCGCCGGCCGGTCCGATGCCCGCGAGGTCCGCGTCGGAGAGGACCCAGCGGCCGGGCACCGCCGGCCCCCACGTCGTCTCGCTGCGGTAGGCGTCCGTGATGTGCCAGCCGTCCGGCCCCGCGGCGAGCAGGAAGCTGTGCTCCATGTGAGCCTGCCCGTGGTACGGCAGCCAGGGCAGCCGGAACGAGTCCGCGATCACATAGTGCGTGGAGCCGCGCCGGGCGACGGCGGCCAGGAGCCCGGCCCCGGACAGCCGCTCGCGCCGCACCGTACGCAGTCCCAGCAGCCCGGGCAGCGTGCTGAGCTGCTCGTCGGGCGGGGGCTCCACCGTAGGCAGCCCGTCGGGCCGCTCCCAGGTACGGAAGTCCAGGGCCGCCCCCGCCCGCAGATGGGTCCCGGCGCCGTGGTGGTGGTCCGCCAGTACGGCCAGATTGACCTGCACACAGTCCAGCAGGCCGGTGTGGACCGAATCGAAGTCGAAGTGCTCCGGCCCACCGGGGCGCGGCGCACCCCTGCTTGGTATGTCCGTGTCCGTCATGTCCGCTCACCTTCCTTGACTCATCGGTCCCTGCCGCCCCGGCCCGCGCCCGGCTCCCCGTCGGCCACCGGTCAGAGCCACGGCGGGAGTACGGGGAGTCCGGCCGTCGGCGTGAGGCCCGTCCCGCCCGACCGGCCCGCCAGCCAGGCGAGCGCGTCCGCGGGCGTGCCGGTGACGGCCGGGCCGCCCGTGCCGAACCGGCCGAGCAGGTCCCCTCCGGTGTCGCGCAGGGTGAAGTCCGGTACGCCGTCGGCTTCCGCGTAGTAACCGAGCACGTCGGCCAGGATGATCTGCCGCGCCGACGCGGGGACGTCGTCCCATCCGTAGCCGATGTCCAGGTCCACATGGTGCAGTTCGAGTTCGCGCAGCCGGATCACCAGAATCCGCTGCGGGGTGCAGAGTTCGCCCGTGAAGGGCCTGACCTTCGCCTGCCACGCGGCGGCGGGCAGTGTCTCGATCACCTGCTGGAAGTGCGCGGCGCTCTCCCGGACATCGGCCAGCTGGACCGCGGCGGGACGGCCGGCGCCCGCCTCGATCTCGGCGTCGCGGGCCCCGCGGTTCGCGTACTGGGGTGTCTCCACCCCGGTACGCGCCCACTCCAGCAGCCGTTCCAGGGCGGGGGCCTGACGTGCCAGATGGCTGAGTACATGGCCGCGGGTCCAGCCGGGCAGCCGGGAGGGCTCCGGGACGTCCTGGTCGCGGAGCCCGGTGAGCCCGGCCAGCAGCCGGTCCGCCGCGGCGGCGATCTCCTGGAACGACTCCCGGGTGGGGGCGATCTCCTTCAACGGGACTCCTTCGGTGTGGCGTCCGGTGGGGTACGGCGCGACGGGCGGCCGGGCGGGCGGGTGAGCCGGGCGAACCCTTCGGCGATGATGGACAGTGCGGCCGCGATGTGCGGGAGGCCCGCCGGGTCGTCGGCCAGCAGAGCCTCCTGCTGCTGCCGCTCGTCGCCGTACAGCAGGCTGGTCGCCGCTTTGAACCTCAGCGCGTGCGGCCGGTCACCGAGCAGATGACCGCCGAGGACGACGATCCCGGAGTCTTCGAGCAGCGAGGCCGCGAGGGACGCCGAGTCCGTGATGCCGTGCGCGGCCAGCCGGCCGCGCAGCGGCTCGAAGTCCGGATAGACGTAGAACCCGCCCGTCGGCGGCCGGCACACGGCGCCCGCACCGACCGCGATCCGGTGCACCGCCCGCGCCACGGCGCCGTGCAGCCGGGCGCTCGCCCGCTTCCTGGCGACGATCTCCGGAGGCTCCGCGAACGCGTACTCCGCGACCTGCTGCATCGGCCCGGCGAGTGTCGACCACAGCTCGCTTGCGGCGGCGACCACGGAGTCCCGCAGCAGCTCACCTGCCTCGCCCGCGGGGAACCGCGCGGCGCCGATGCGCCAGCCGCCGAGCCCCAGCGTCTTGGAGAGACCGGTGGTGACGACGGTGCGTTCCGGGGCCACATCCGCCGGGCTGAGGAAGGGCGTGGCCTGCGGGTCGTGGACGATGTCGCGGTAGATCTCGTCGGAGACGACCAGCAGGTCCTCGGCCTGTGCGATGGCGCAGATCTCGTGGACAGCGGCGGGCGGCGCGAGCGTCCCCGTCGGGTTGTCCGGCAGCGTCAGCACCAGCAACCGGGGGTCTCCGCCGGTCAGTCTGGCCCGGCGGATCGTCTCGCGCAGCGCCCCGGGCTCCGGCATACCGCCGTACTCCCGGGGGATCGGCACCCCGAAGACCTGCTTGCCCGCGTACGCGGCCTGCGGCGCGTACGTGTTCCAGGCGGGCTGCGGCAGCAGCACATCGCCGGGGACCGCGAGCTGTACGGCCATCAGCAGCGGCTTGCTGCCGGGGCCCACCACGATCCGGTCTGCCTCGGTCGGCAGCCCGCGACGGGCGAAGTACCCGGCCACGGCCGCCCGTACGCTGTCGGCGCCCGCCACCGGGCCGTACGCGGAGCGGGACGCGCCGATGGCCAGCTGTTCGGCGAGCTGCGGCAGCACCGGCAGTCTGGCCTCGCCGAACGCGAGATGGACCAGGGAGTCCCCCTGGGCCCTGCGCCGGTCCACCAGCTGGTTCAGTGCCAGGTTCGGGGAAGGCGGTGCGAACGTCACGGCGGTCATGTCCGGTTCCTCTCCGGCTGCCCGGGCGCGCGGTCACCCGCGGGACCGGGGGATCCGGCACCGCCCGGGGTGCCGCCGTGCACGGCCGCCGCGATGTCGGCGGGGGTCGATGGGTCGAGTTCCAGCTCGTCGAGCCAGGCGGCGTCCGGCGAGTAGCGGGCCCGGAACGGCCTGCCCACCAGCGCGGGATCGCGCGCCTGGAGCATCCGCAGCCGGAAGAACGCGCCATCGGGCGTGTCCTCCACCCCGTCGACCACGACCTTGCCGGGCGTCGCCGACATGACGGGCCCGCGCACCGTGCGGGCGAGACCCGGCAGGGTGCGGTACGCGTCGGTGAAGATGTCCACCGCCCTGGCGAGCGGCACCTTGAAGTAGTCGTAAGGGCCGGTGTCCCGCTCCACGAACAGGTAGTACGGCACAGCCCCGGCCGCCAGTTCCGCGCGCCACATCTCGCTCCACACCCGGGCGTCGTCGTTGACGTGCCCGATCAGCGGGGCCTGGCAGTAGACGACGGCGCCGGTGGCCCTGATCCGGGCCACGGCCCGGCGCGCGAGGTCGCTCTCCAGCTCGCGCGGATGGCTGAAGTGCGCCATCACGGCGAGCTGCCGCCCGGACGCCACCACGGACTCGAACAGCCGCAGTACCTCGTCGGCGTCCGGGTCGGTGACGTACCGCTGCGGCCAGTAGGCGACGGACTTGGTGCCGATCCGGACCGTACGGACGGACTCGACGCCGAGCAGCGGTTCGATGTGGCCGCGCAGCCGCTCGGTCGACATCACCATCGGGTCGCCGCCCGTGACCAGGACGTCGTGCACCTCGGGATGGCCGCCCAGGTACTCGATCAGACCCGACGGGTCGGGGGCCGCGAAGCGCAGATCCGGTTCGCCGATGAACTGCGCCCAGCGGAAGCAGTACGTGCAGTACGCGTGGCAGGTCTGCCCCTGGCCCGGGAAGTAGAGCACCGTCTCGCGGTACTTGTGCTGGAGGCCGGGCAGCTGGACGCCCTCCTGGCTCGGCACGTTGAGCTGCTGCTGGCCGGACGGATGCGGGTTGAGCCGCTCGCGGATGTCCCGTACGGCCTCGCGCAGCAGGAGCTTGTCCGACGGGTCGCCGGAGAGCTTGGCGAGCTGGTCCTCGTCGGAGCGCGCCAGCATTCCGCTCTGCGGGAACGTCAGCTGGAACATGGGGTCTTCGGGGACCCGGTCCCAGTCGATGAGGTGCGACAGCACATATTCGTTGACCCGGAACGGCAGCACGAGCGACACCCTGCGCACGGTCTCCGTGATGTCTCCGGGCAGCCCGAACCGCTGGGCGATGTCGTCGATATGGCGGGGCCCGAACGCCCGGAACCTGTCGGGATCCCGTCGGCCGGCCGGCATCACACCGGGCCTCCTGTCCGGTTCGGTTTGCGGTACAGCTCGTCGCCCAGCACCAGGAAGTCGAGGTCCATGGAGCGGAACGCCCGCACCGCGTCGGCCGCGGTGTTGACGACGGGTTCGCCCTTGTCGTTGAAGGAGGTGTTGAGCAGCACCGGTGGCACACCGCTGCGCCGCAGGCCGTCCAGGGCCGCTCCGACCGCCGGTGCCTCGTCGCCGCGCAGCACCTGCGGGCGGGTGGTGCCGTCGACGTGCACGACACCTGGCGCGACACTGCGGCCCAGCTCGGTGGCGCTGGCCGCGCCGAGCATGTAGCGGCTCAGATGCTCCTGCTGCTCCCACAGCAGGGCGCCGTAGTCGGGCCGGGTGACCCCCGCGAAGGGGCGCCACTGCTCACGGTTCTTGATGGAGTTCACCCGGGCGTGCACCGCAGCGGTGTCCGGTACGGCGATGATCGACCGGCGGCACAGCGCACGCGGCCCGACCTCCGCCCGGCCCTGGGCGACCGCGCCGACGTGGCCGTCCATGAGCAGCGCGGTCAGCTCGTCGATGTCGAGGTCGCTGCGGAGCAGACCCGAAGTGTCCGGCGCGCCGGGCCCGTTGGTGTGGTCGTAGCCATGGATGTCGGTGCCCAGATAGGGGCTGAGCGCCCCGGTCCGCCGCTTCGGCGGCCGTACGGTCCAGGCGGCTCCGAGCGCTACGCCCGCGTCGTGCGGCACCGGCGGGACGTACAGCGGTCCGGGCAGCGTGCCATTGGTGCTGCAGTTCAGCGCCACGCCACCGCTCATGCAGAGCTCGTCGACACCGGACGTCTTGCGGGTCAGTGCCGCGAGATGGCTGACGGTCTCCTCGATGAGCCGCTGCGCGGTGTAGGCGACGAGAATCGCTCGGGGGTCCTCGGTGAGCGCCTCCTCGGGGGCGCTCGGCGCATCGGCGCCCGCGATCCGCGTGTAGCGCTCCCGCCACCGGGCGACCGTCGTGTCGTACTGCTCCCTGATCCCGTCGGCGCCGGCGTGTCCGGTGCTCTCCGCCAGCGGGCCGACGGCCAGCCGGAAGTCGTCGGCACCGATGTCGACCAGCGACTCGACGTCGAGCCCCGCGGCTCGGCCGTAGGCGGCGAGTCCCATGGTCTTGCCCGCGTTGAGGAAGGAGAAGCCGAGCCAGGTGGACGCGGCGTCGTAGGCGTACCCCAGCGACGCGGTGCGCTGCCAGGTCCGCTCCAGGCGCGGTTCGGCGCCGTCCTCGTACGTCCAGATGGTGGAGGACTCGTTCTCGCCGTGCCCGTCGACGACCAGGACCCCGGCTCTGGAGAAGGGCGAGGCATAGAACGACGAGGCGGCGTGCGCCTGGTGGTGGGGTACGCGGACGACCTCGGGGGTGCGCTCGCCGAAGTCCAGGCCGACGGCGTACTCCAGGAACTCCGCGTCGGTCGCGAACCGGCGCGGGTACAGCTGCTCGCTGTCCCAGCCGAGCGCGACCACATCGAT
The DNA here is from genome assembly GCF_041433995.1 of Streptomyces sp. NBC_00466. NCBI lineage: Bacteria > Bacillati > Actinomycetota > Actinomycetes > Kitasatosporales > Streptomycetaceae > Streptomyces > Streptomyces sp. NBC_00466. The sequence goes on from NZ_CP107896.1 coordinate 6,386,894, forward strand.
GTCGGCGGCGGAGATCCCGGCCTGCTCCAGGCAGAACCGGGCAGCGCCCAGTGGTTTGCGGTAGAGCGAGTGCCGGCGCCGGTTGCAGCGCTCCTCCTCGGAGAAGGCGACGATCTCGCCGTTCCCGTCGATGAGGCAGGCGGCGCTGTCGTGCCACCCGGCGGGAGGGGCGTTCACTCCAAGAATCCACGTCATGCGCGTCTCTCCTCGTTGGCTGTGGTCAGTCACGGAAGTCGGGTGAGGGTGTGCCGCACGGCACGCTGGGCGCGGCCGAGCGCGGCCGCGCACTCGTCCGGGCTGTCGCCCACGGCGATCAGCGCGGCGATGCGGGGCACGATGCCGCGTGGGGGCAGCAGCAGTTGGCTGCCCGGGGCGACGAGCGGGATCGCTTCGACGATGCCGGGTTCGGCAGCGGCGTCGGTCAGATCGAGGGAGTCCACCGTGCAGTCGTGCTCGGGGTAGACGAAGCGGACCTCGGCGCAGCGGTCCCGGGCGGGGGTGAGCCCGGGGGTTCGGCCGAGCGCGATGTCCACGGCGGCCGTGACCGGGTCGACGCCGGTGGCGAGCGTGCCGAGCAGCGGGATGAAGTCGCCGCCGAGGCGGCCGTTCACCTCCACGACGCGCGGCCCGGTGGGGGTGAGGCGCAGCTCGGTGTGGGTCAGGCCGGTGCGGACACCGAGGACCGTGTGGGCCCGCGCCACCACGGACCGCATCTCGTCGGCCCAGGGCTCGTCGCGCCAGGGTGCGACGAGGTGGCCGGTCTCCTCGAAGTACGGGGCGAATCCGAGCTGTTTGCGCGCGACGTTCACGATCCGGACCACCCCGTCGGAGACCGCGCAGTCCACACTGATCTCCGGGCCCTCCAGATACTCCTCGACGATCGCGCCGTCCAGGGCGCTGATGCCGGGGAACGAGGAGGTGCGCGCCTGCTCGAAGGCGCGGGCGAGCCGGCCGGGGCCGTCCACGAGACTGACGCCGATGCTGCCGGCCAGCCCGCGCGGTTTGACCACGACCGGCCAGCCGATCGCCTCGGCGGCCTCGGCCGCCTCCGCGTAGCTGTGCACATGGCGGTACGCGGCCGAGGGGACCCCGGCCGCGCCGAGCAGCCGCCGGGTGGCCAGCTTGTCGCGGCAGCGGCGGGCCGCCTCGGGGCTCATATGCGGCAGCCGCAGCAGCCTGGCGACCTCGGCGGTGGTCTCAAGCAGGGTCTCGTCCCAGGTCAGTACGGCGCCCGGGCCGTCCTGGCCGTCAAGGAGCTCCGCCACGGCCTGTGCGGTGGCCCGGGCGTCGGAGGTGTCGGTGATCCGGAACCGGTCGTCCACGTAAGGGCGTTGCCAGTCGATGGCGGTGCTCTGGACGAGCGCGGTGCCGACCCGTGCGGCGACGGCGCTCAGCGCGTACGTGCGGTAGGGCGGATTGCCGCAGCCCACGACGGCGAGCCGGCCGGGCCGCCGGACGTCGACGGGGGCGCACTCCAGCGAGGCGTCCCGGATCGTGCGGCGGACGGCCTCCGTGACCCCGGCACTGTCGCGCCCGCGGAACCGGAACCGCATCCCGGAGTTCTCGTACCCGCCCTCGCTCAGCAACGTCCCCTTGTGCGGGCGTACTTCCGCGTACGGTCCGGGGGCCGCTCCGGAGGGTGCCCGGTCGCCGAGAGGACCCGGCAGGGCATCGGCACCGAGGGCGGTACCAGCAGCCAGCCCGCCACATCGGCGGGTCCTTCGAAGGCGGGCGCGGAGCCGGTCCCGATGCCGGTCTGCTGGGCGACGGCCACCGCCATCAGGTCGATCCCGTGCACCTCACGCCAGATGAAGGGCACTTCCGCGCCGCCGGGCCTGGCCCCGATCTCCAGTACGGTCAGTGCTCCGCCGGCGCTCTCGAAGAGCTCCAGATGGAAGACCGCGGGCCCGGCGAAGAGCGCACCGGCCGTCGCGGCGGCGATCTCCCCGATCCGGCCGAGGAGTTCGGGGTCGTCGATCTCGACCGACCCGAGTGCGGTGCCGGCGGTGAACTCGAGGCAGGTGCTCAGATAACGGGAGGCCCGCCAGGCGCCGAGGCCGCGCCCTGCGTCCCCTGTGTCCCCTGCGTCACTTGTGGCACCTGCGTCCCCTGCGTCCCCTGCGTCCCCTGCGTTTCCGGAGTACACGCCGTCGACGTGCAGCACCTCGTCGGGCAGCCACGGCTGTACGAGCATCTCGGTGTCGCGCGGGAAGGTGTACGCCCGGAGCGCTTCGGGGGAGTCGAGCCGCCGGATTCCGGCGCTGGCCGTGCCCCGCCGCGGTTTGACCAGTACCGGCCAGCCGTGCCGGGCGGCGAAGGACTCGACCGCGCCGTGGTCCGGCGCGTCGGCCGTCGCGGGAACGGGGACACCCGCGGCCGTGAGCCGCTGCGCCATCAGCAGCTTGTCCCGCAGGGGTTCGAGGTCCTCACTGCGCTGTCCTGGCAGGCCGAACTCGCCGCGCAGATCGGCGGCCAGATCGAGATCGGTCTCCTGGAGCGCCAGGATACGGGTCGGCGGACCGGTCTGCTCGGCCAGCGAACCGATCGCTTCACGGACCTGTTTGACGTTCTCCGTGCTGTCCACGATCCGTACGCCCGCTGCCTGTTCGTACGGCAGATGGCGGGCGGCCCGCTCGGTGGTGACATAGCTGACGCGGTGGACGGCGTGGTCCAGATATGTGGCGTAGTCGGCATACCGGTCGGTCCAGCGGTGGATGACCATCACGTGTTCGGGCACTGAGATGCCTCCAGGGGCAGGAACGAGCACGGGCGGGAACGAGCACGGGCGGGGCGGGAAGGCGGTACGGAGGCGGGGGCCGTCCGGGGCGCGTGGTGTACGGGGCGGGGGACCGGCGGCGCGGGCCGGCGGCGCGGGCCGGCGGTGGTGTCCGGCGGGTGCGCCGGACATCCCGCGCCGGGCGGCGGCTTCGCTGTGCTGTCCTTCGGCCGGTCAGCACGCTCCGGCGGTGGACAGGAGCGCGTGGTGCATGTCCCACAGCAGTTCCGCGCACTGCTCGCGGCCGACGTCCTTGGCGGTGAGCCGCACCGACAGGCCGGACGCGCTCTCCTCGGCGCGGGCGTAACAGCGCGGGCCGATCGAGGTGAAGGGCTCCTCCCAGGTGATGACGGGCTCGGTGACGGGCGCCGATTTTCCGGCGGAATCGGGCGGCTGCTGCTCCGGCAGGGTCACGTAGTTGAAGGCACAGACGGGTTCGGGCGCGTCCGGTCTGCGGGCGAGCAGCGCGGCGACGGCGGTGACGTCGTGCGCACCGTGGCGGAAGGCGCCGAGGCTGCTCCAGTGCGTGACGGACGCCAGTCTGCGCAGGTCGTCCTCGCGGGCGCCCTCGATCAGGGCCGGCACCCACTGGTTCATCGAGGTGACCACGTTCTTCCAGCGGGGGGAGAAGCGGTTGGCGCTCATCAACTGCACCAGCAGGGCGTCGGTGCCGCAGATCCTGGCCACGCTGCGGGCGTAGGCGGCGAGGACGACGCTGGAGACGGACACCTCCGCCGCCGCAGCGACCGTACGGGCGGCGGCGCGGGCGGGTCCGGAGCGCAGGGTGGCCTGGAGGACGCCCCCACCGGCGCCGGTCGCGGGCGGCAGGGCGGTGGGCGGCGCCTGGTCGAGGAGCCGGTTCCAGTGGCCGAGTGCGGCGGTCTGCCGGCGCAGGCCCGCTGGGGTGAACTGGTCGGCGGCCAGTTCGGCCGGGCCGGGTGCGGTGGCGGGTCCGGCACCGGACGGGTCGGTGAGCGCCCCGGTGAACTCCTGGCGCAGCACCTCCTGGGCCCAGGCGTCAGCGGCGATGTGGTGTTTGACGAACAGCAGGTGAGAGGCGGTCCCCGCCCGGGTCAACAGAGTGGCCCGCCAGCCGTGTTCATGGCCGAGGCGGAAGCGCAGGGAGGCCGGTCCCGCGACGAAGTCCCCGGGTGGAGCGCCGGCCGTCTCGACGACCGGCAGCGAGTCGGAGAAGTCGGTGTCGGGCGCCAACTGGCGTGGTGAGTCGGGGTCCTGGAGGTCGTAGCGCGTCCTCAGCGACGGATGGCGGGCGACAACGGACCGTAAAGCCGTGCGCACCTCCTCCGTGCCGACGTTGTGGGGGAGTGCCCAGAGCGCGGCGTTGTTCGCCTCGTGCCACCGGGCGCCTGGCAGATCCCGGATGTCGTCCCAGACCGAGAGCTGGCCCAGTGAAAGCGGTCCCGCCACAGACATGCACCCCCTCCATCGACATACATCCCGCAGAATTTCGCATGGTGGAATGAATCTTCCATGCGCCGCTGACGCTGCCACACACTGTTGAAGCCTGTCCAGATCGAACAGCCCCCCGCCGCCTCTACGTTCGCCGTTCCTCACCCCGTAACGCCCAGTAGTGGCAAGGGATTTGGGGCTTCCTGAAATTCGGCCGCCCTCGGAACTCCCGCGCGTGGCGCGCCCTCGCCGTGGCCGGAAAGTGACCCACATCACACGCCAACCTCGCCCCTCGCGTGAGAGTCTGGGCTCGTCTTCGGAAGTCAGTTTCCGCTATGCGAAATATGCGGAGCCGGATACGAGGAGAGCGCGAGGGCAACCGCCGGCGGGGTCCTGCATGGCGCAGCTCCGGCACCCGCACCCGGCATCCGGCATCCGGCCGCCTGCCGGAGAGGCAGAGCGCCGGCCCGCCCGGCCGCCCCGGACCATCGTTCCCGCACCAGACGAGGGGTCTCATCAACGTGACGCAACAGCCGTACCTCCAGGCCGGTTCCGCCGGGGAGTTCCTGCACGACTTCCTGCTCGGCGCGGTGGGGACGGCCCCGGACAGGCCGGCCGTCATCGAGTCGGCCCGGGCCGGGCAGACCACCGTGACGACCTACGGCGAGCTCGGCGCCCTGGTGCACACCTACACCGCGGCGCTGGCGGAACTCGGCATCGAGACCGGCGCCCGGGTGATCCTGGAGTCCGAGACGACCGCGCTGTCCATCGCGATGTTCCTCGCCTGCTCGCGGGCCGGCCTCACCTTCATTCCGGTGAGCCCCGAGATGCCGGGCGGGCGGCTGCTGTCCATCATCGGGACCGCCCGGCCCGCCCTCCATCTCCAGGCGGTGGACGGCGGGCGTGCGGACATCCCCCACGAGGTCGGGGCGGCCAGGTTCGGGCCGGGAGGGCTGGCCGTGGAGCGGATGCCGGACTGGCGTACGCCCCGGCGGCGTACCCCCTGTGTCACCGACCCCGCCTACATCATCTTCACGTCCGGCACCACGGGGCGGCCCAAGGGCGTCGTGATGAGCCACCGGGCCGTGGTCGCCTTCTACCGGGGCATGCTGGCCCACCGCCTCGCCACCCCCGACGACCGGATCGCCAGCACCTCGCCCCTCCAGTTCGACTTCTCGCTGCTCAACATCGGCCTGGCGCTGGGCAGCGGCGCATCCGTCGTCCCTGTCCCGCCGCCCCTGGTGCGCTGGCCGAGGCACTTCCTGCGGGTGCTCCGCGAGACCGGGGCGACCCAGGTCAACGGCGTACCGTCGATCTGGCGCCAGGCGCTTCGGTACGAGCCCGAGCGGCTGGCCGCGCTGCGGGGGCTGAACCGCGTCCTCTTCTGCGGCGAGGTGTTCCCGCCGGCCGAGCTGCGCCGGCTCCAGGAACTCCTGCCACGGGCGGAGTTCACCAACTGCTACGGCAGCACCGAGTCGATGGCCTGCTCGTTCGAGCCGGTGCTCCGCCCGCTGCCCGAGACGGCGGACCAGCTCTCCATCGGCGTCGCCCACCCCGGCGCGGAGCTGCTTCTCGTCGACAGCAGGGGCGAGATCGTCGAGGAGCCCGGCGTGCCCGGCGAACTCCATCTGCGCAGCCCCGCGCTGTTCACCGGGTACTGGGACGACCCGGTGGCCACTCGGGCGGCGCTGGTGCCCGATCCGCTGTCCCCGCAGTCGGGCCAGCTGGTGCTGCGCACCGGCGATCTGGGCGTACGGGGCAAGGACGGGGAGTTCTACTTCTGCGGCCGGACCGACTCCCAGGTGCAGATCAACGGCAACAGGGTCGAACTGGGCGAGGTCGAGCAGCAGTTGCAGGCACACCAGGGCGTCACGGCGGCCGCTGTCCTGGCGCTGCCGGGGCCGGACGGCGGGCAGCGGCTGACGGCGTTCACCGTGCCGGCCACGCGCCGGGCCACCGCTGACGGGCCCCACGGCGGGGGGAGTGCGGTGGACGCGGGTGTCCTGCGGGACTTCTGCGCGCGGACCCTGCCCCCGTACATGGTCCCGCAGGAGTTCCATCTGATGGACACGCTGCCCACGACGGCGAACGGCAAGGTCGACCGCGCGGCGCTGGCAGCGGGTGCTGGCTCCGTACCGGATTCCGGTGCCGGTTCCGCGCAGGGTTCCGGTGCCGGCTCGGTACCGGAGCCACCGGATGCAGCCGGGGCGCGTGCTGCGGCCGGAGCGCCGGATTCACCGGGAGTGCCGTCCGGGATTCCTGCCGGGGCCCCGGCCGTGCTGCGCGGGTGCGGTCGCTGAGTCCGCCCGGTCCGCCACGGCCCGGCGCCGAATCCGCCCCGTAGGAGAAAGCCTTGAGCAGAACCGACACGCCCGCCCCGCACCCCACCGAGCCCGCGGAAGGCCGCCTGCGCGCCTTCGTACGGGTCCGCGCGGGCGGGCTGCCCGGGGCCTTCTGGGTGCTGTGGGGCGGGACCCTCGTCAACCGGCTCGGCTCCATGGTCAATCCGTTCCTCAGCCTCTATCTGACCGGGATACGGGGAGTCCCGATCGGCACCACCGGGCTCATCCTCGCCACGGTCGGGGTGGGGTCGGTCATCTCGCAGCCGCTCGGCGGGTTCATCGCCGACCGGTTCGGCCGCCGGGTGGCCCTGAGCGGCGGCATGCTGGCGAACGGCGCGACCCTCCTGACGCTCGGCCACGCCCACAGCCTCGGCGTGCTCGTCCCGGCCTGCTTCGTACTCGGCATCACCATCGACTTCTTCCGGCCCGCCGCCCAGGCCCTCGTCGCGGACACCGTCCCCGCCGCCGACCGGACGCGCGCGTTCGGCCTGCTGCTGTGGTCGGTCAATCTCGGGTTCTCGATGGCGATGGTGCTGGGCGGTTACCTCGCGTCCCACGGCTACCAGTTGATCTTCTGGCTGGACGCCGGAGCCTGCTCGGTCTTCGCCGTACTGGTGTGGCTCGCCGTCCCCGAGACGCAGCCGCCCGCCGGGGAGCACAGCGCCGGCGGCTTCCTCACCCCGGTGCGCGACCGTGCGATGCTGGCCTTCGCCGGCATCATCGTGGTCTACGCGACCGTCTTCCAGCAGGCTTTCGCCACGCTGCCGCTGGCGATGCGGGGCGAGGGCCTGTCCAGTACCGCGTACGGCACGGTCATGGCGGTCAACGGGCTGGTGGTCATCGCCGCGCAGCCGCTGATCGGCCACCGGCTCGGGGCCTTCGACAAGAGCCGGGTGCTCGCCACCGGGTTCGGTGTCGCCGCCGTCGGCACGACCGTGATGGTGTTCGCCTCCACGACCCTCAGGTACGGGCTCGCCGTCGCGGTGTGGACGCTGGGGGAGATCCTGGTCTTCGCGATGACATCGTCCGTCGTCGCCGACCTGGCGCCGCCTCATCTCCGCGGGCGCTACAACGGGTTGATCGGAATGGCCTGGGGCACGGGCTTCCTGCTGGCGCCGGTCGCCGGCACCCGGCTGCTGCTGGCCGGCTCCACGACGCTCTGGCTGACCGCCGCGTGTCTGTGCCTCGTCGCGGCGGCGGGCCAGCTCTCGCTCGCGCCGGTCCTGCGCCGCAGAACCGCGCCCTGAGCACGTACCTCACGTACTCACCGGCCTCACGTACTCACCGATCTCACGCGCTCACCGACATCACCGACCTCCTTGAAGGGGACCCCCACCGTGCAGAAGGTGCTGCTGATAGAGGCCGACGTATCCGCGGGCGAGGACATACTGACCGCGGCGGCGGAACTCGGCATCGAGGCCCATGTGGCCACCCACGAGGACGTGTTCCGTTTCTACCGGCCCGACTTGAAGGCGAAGATCAGCGGCACGGTCTTCACCGACTTCTCCGATCCGCAGACGGCTCTCGACGACCTCGCCCGCTTCTGCCGGGAGACAGGTATCGACGGGGTGGTGGCCTGCTGGGAGTTCCTCTCGCCGCTGGCCACCCGCCTCGCGGACCGGCTGGGGCTCCCCGGCCACCGCCCTGAACTCGCCGACGCCTGCCGCAACAAGCGGCTCATGGCCGATGCGTTCGCCGCCCACGGGGTTCCCGCCCCGCGCACCGTGGTGGCCCAGGACCCCGCGGAGCTGGCCCGGCGCGTGGCGGAGAGTGGTCTTGGCTTCCCCCTCGTCGTCAAACCGGCCGAGAACGCGGCATCCATCGGCGTCTCGGTCGTACGCTCGGCCGCGGAACTCCCCGAAGCGGCCCGGCTGGCCCAGTCGCAGACCCACAAGACCTCGCATGGTCTCGCCCTCGACATCACACTGCTGGCCCAGGAGCACGTGGACGGCGACGAGTACAGCGTCGAGTCGGTCATCTCCCACGGCGAGATCCACCATCTGACGATCACCGAGAAGTTCACCACCGGAGGGACGAGCCGTGCCGAACTCGGTCACACCGTGCCCGCGCAGACCGCACCCGCCGTCGGTGAGGCGCTGTACGCGGCGGCCACCGCCGCGATCAGGGCGCTGGGTCTGCGCAACGGTGCCGCACACACCGAGGTGAAGGTCAGCAGCGCGGGAGCCGCCAAGGTGATCGAGGTGGGCGCGCGGCCGCCGGGCGATCACATCATGAGGCTGGTCAGGGAAGCGCTCGGCATCGACGAGGCACGCGCCTTCCTGCAGACGGTGCTCGGACGGCGGCCGGACGTCGAACCGCGGCGCGACGCGGCCGCCGCCATCCGGTTCATCACCGCGCCGGAAGCCGGAGTCCTCCGGTGGGCCGGCGCGCTCCCCTGCGGGGACCATGTCATCGCGACGGCCATGTCGAAGATGCCGGGGGACGAAGTGGGCGGCCCGTACGACAACATGGGCCGTATCGGACAGATCATGCTCCGCGGAGCCACCGCGGCGGAGGTCAACAAGGTGGCGGCCGAGGCCATGGAGTCGATCACGGTGGAGATGGTGACGCAGTGGTGAGGGACACGGCGTCCGTAGACTGACCGGCCAGTCCCGGATGGGCGGGCGTGGACGCGCCGGGGTGGATCCGCCGGCCGTACGGTCCTGCCCCGGAGCGGAGAATCGAGGTCGGCAGTCCGGATGCGGTCGATGGAGAGCCCTGACGTGGTGCCCGGTGCGCGGCAGGCCCGGTACAGCACCGTTTCCACGTCCCTGGCCCTGTGCGGTGACAGGCGACTGGGTGAACTCGTGGCCACCGCCGCACCGCTCGGCTCCGGTATCGGCGGGAGATCGGCGTTCCTCGAAGTCGCCGGTACACCGGTCTTCGTGAAGCGGGTGCCCCTGACCGGGCGGGAGCTCCGTCCGGATCATGTCCGGTCCACCGCCAACCTGTTCGGCCTGCCCGTCTTCTGTCAGTACGGCATCGGCGGGCCGGGTTTCGGGGCCTGGCGGGAGCTCGCTGCTCACACCATGACCACGAACTGGGCGCTCGCAGGGCAGTACCAGGGCTTCCCGCTGATGTACCACTGGCGCGTGTTGCCGGACACCGCACCGGCCCTCCCGGACGAGCTCGCCGACGTGGAGCGGGCTGTGGCCTACTGGGGAGGCGGGCCGGAGGTGCGCGCCCGTATCGAGGCCCTTGAGCAGTCTCCAGCGAGCCTGGTGCTGTTCCTGGAGTACATCCCCCGGACGCTGCACACATGGCTCACCGAGCAGGTACGGGCCGGTGACGAAACCGCCGACCGTGCTGTCTCCCTGGTGGAGAAGGAACTGGTGGCGGGTACCTCCTTCATGAACGACCGCGGACTCCTGCACTTCGACGCCCACTTCGAGAACATCCTGACGGACGGGAGGCGCCTCTACTTCGCGGACTACGGCCTGGCTCTCTCGTCCCGGTTCGACCTGTCGCCCCACGAGGCCGACTTCTTCGAGAGGCACCGGACGTACGACCGTGCCTACACCCTCAGTTACCTGGTGAACTGGCTGATCAGCGGTGTGTACGGGTACGAGCGGGCAGGGCGGGAGGCACTGATACGCGCGTGCGCCGAAGGGGAACGTCCCCCGGCCGGCCCGTCGGAGGCCGCGGCGGTCGTCACCCGCCATGCGCCGCTCGCGGCGGTCGTGACGGACTTCTACGGAAGGCTGCAGGACGAGAGCCGGGAGATTCCGTACCCGCTGGAGGAGATCCGCCGGATCCTCGAGCCACGGGGCTGAGGGCTTTATTGAAGTGCACCGCGAGCGCTGAGCTGGCAACCTGGCCGCTCGTCAATCGATACCGATCCACGAGTGAGGCAAGGGTGCGGACCTTCTCCGACACGGATCACGGGAAGCCCGACTTACGCAGCCCGTGGCGTTATCTGCTGTGGATGGCGGCCCGGCACCGGCGCCTCCTCCTTCTCGACAGTGTCTTCAACGTGATGTGGTCGGGCGGCCTTGCGCTGACTCCGGCAGTGATCGGCCAGGCCATCAACACCGGCCTGGTGGCGAAGGACCAGACGGCACTGGTCCGGTGGGGCCTGGTGGTCGTCGGGCTGGGCATCGCCACGGCGCTGTCCGCTCTGCTCGTGGAGTGCCTCGAACTGAGGCTCAAGGTCGAGCCCGCGTACGAGACGATGCGGCTCGTCACCCGCAAGGCCTGTGAACTCGGCACGACGGTCGACCGGAAGTCCTCGGCCGGCGACCTCGTCACGGTCGGCGTCTCGGACATCAGCCTCATCGGCCAGACCCTGGAGGTCGGTGCCCGCGGCGTGGGCGGAGCTGTCGCGTTCGTCGTCGTCGCCACACTCATGCTCGTCGCCTCCTGGCAGGTCGGCCTGCTGGTGCTGATCGCGGTGCCGGCCATCCTCTTCGTCACCACCCGCCTGGCCCGCACCCTGCGCAGCAGACAGAGCCGGCTCCGCACCCAGCAGCGCGAGCTCACCGACCAGGCCGTCGACATCGTGCGAGGACTGCGGGTCCTGCGCGGGATCGGCGGCGAGGAGCTGTTCAGCGGCCGGTACCGTGACGGATCGCAGCGCCTCCGGTCCGTCGCGCTGAAACAGGCGCGGGCCTCGGCGTTCCTGGGGGCGGCCAGAACGTTCCTGCCGAGCCTGCTGCTCGCAGGAGTGGTCGCCCTGGCAGCGGAGCTGGTGCTGACCGAGCAGCTGAGCGCCGGGCAGATGGTGGCCTTCTACGGGTACGCCACGTATCTGGTGGTGCCCATCAACCGGATCACCTTCGCCGTCTCCAAGGCCATGCAGGGCCATGTGGCCGCCGCGAACGTCATCCGGCTGCTCCGGACGGAGCCCGACGTCGGGCCGGGCCCCGAATCGGGTGCGGTGCCGGGCACCGGCGTCCTGGCCGACCCCGACTCCGGCCTGCGGGTACCCGCAGGCGGCCTGACCGCCGTCGTGTGCTCCGCGGGCGAATCGGCGGCACTGGCCGACCGGTTGGGGCGCTACGTCGAGTCCGGCGCGACGTACGCCGGGCAGCCGCTGGCCGGCCTTCCGCTGGCCGGGGTGCGCGAGCGGATCCTCGTCACCACAGCGGACGAGCACCTGTTCGCCGGCGCGCTGCGCCGCGAGCTGAATCCGGCCGGCAGGCCGGACGGCTCCGGCTCCGACGACCAGTTGTGGGCAGCCGTCGACGCGGCCGCCGCCCGGGACATCGTCGAGGCGATGCCCGAGCGGCTGGACACCCAGGTGGCCGCGGGCGGCCGGGAGTTCTCCGGCGGCCAGCAGCAGCGCCTGCGGCTGGCCCGCGCGCTGATGGCCGATCCGGAAGTACTGGTCCTGGTCGACCCGACCAGCGCTGTCGACGCGAACACGGAGAGCAGAATGGCCGAGGGGATGGAGCGCCTGCGCCGGGGCCGGGCCACCGTTGTGTTCACGACGAGCGTCCTGCTGCTGCACCGGGCCGATCACGTGGTGCTGGTCCTCGACGGAACGGTGGCGGCCGAGGGCTCCCACGAGTCGCTGATGGCGGACGCGCGCTACCGGTCCCTGGTCGAGCGCTGGACGGCCGCCGTATGAGCGCGCTGCCCGTCGCCACGAGCCGTGAACTCCGCGCGTATGTGCGGCGCGCCGTCCTGACCAACCGCGCCGAGTTCGGCCTGGTGATCGCCCTGCAGGGGTGCTCCGCGGCGAGCGGGCTGTTCGCCCCGTGGCTGCTCGGCACCCTGGTCGCGGACGTGACCCAGGGCAAGGACACGGTGGAACGCCTGGTCCTGCTGATCCTCGGCTGCCTGGCCGGCGAGGCCGTGCTGGTACGTCTCGCGGGGTACGCCGCCGCCGCGCTCGGCGAGAAGATCCTCGCCGCACTGCGCGAGGAATTCGTGACGGACCTGCTCGCCCTGCCGCCGGAGGTCGTCGAGGACGCGGACAGCGGTGACCTGATCACCCGGACGACCCGGGACGTCGACCTGCTCTCCAACGCCATCCGTGCCGCGATCCCGGCGACCCTGACCTCGATCGGCATCCTCGGGTTCACCCTCGGTGCCCTGGCGCTGATCAGCCCGGTCCTGCTGCTGCCGTGCCTGGTCTCGGTCCCGGTGTTGTTCGGCGCGGCCCGCTGGTACCTGCGACGGGCGCACCAGGGGTATCTGCTCCAGGCCGCCTCCTACTCGCGGCTGACCGAGAGCCTGGCGGAGACCGTCGAGGGCGCCCGTACGGTCGACGGGCTGCGGCTGACCGCCCGCCGGATGGACCAGCTCAACGAGGACATCGCCCGCGCCTATGCCGCCGAACGCCACACCCTGCGGCTGCGCAATGTCTTCCTCCCGCTGTGCGACGCCAGTTACGCCCTGCCGGTGGCCGCGATGCTGATCATCGGCGGCTCGCTCTATCTGCACGGAGTGGTGTCCCTGGCCGCCGTCACCGCCGGCACGCTGTACGCCTCGCAGCTGCTCAACCCGGTGGACCAGCTGATGTACTGGCTGGACGAGCTCCAGCAGGCGGGCGCCGCGCTGGCCCGGCTGCTGGGTCTCGCGCGGTTCAGGGAAGCCCCCTCCGTACCGGCGCCCCGGACGCCGGCCGCGGCTCCGTCGGACGGGCAGGGCGGTGCCCCGCCGCGGGACATCGAGGTACGGGATCTGCGCTACGCCTACCAGCCGGAGCAGGAGGTGCTGCGCGGCATCGACCTGACCATCGGGCAGGGCGAATGGCTCGCCGTCGTCGGGCCATCGGGCGCCGGCAAGTCGACGCTGGCCAAGCTGCTGGCCGGTATCTACCGACCGCCCACCGGCGGCATCACCGTGGGCGGCCGGGACATCGCCGGCCTGACCCCCGCCGAGCGGCGCGGCACGGTGGCGCTGGTGACCCAGGAGCACCACGTCTTCCGTGGCACGCTGCGCGACAACCTGACCATCGCGCGACCGGACGCGGGAGACGACGAGATGGCGGCCGCCCTGAGTGCGGTCGACGCGTGGGACTGGGCCGAGGCGATGGGCGTGGACACCGCGGTCGGTCCCGGGGGACAGGCGCTGGACCCGGCGAAGGTACAGCAACTGGCCCTGGCCCGGCTCATCCTGGCGAGTCCGGACGTCCTGATCCTGGACGAGGCGACCTCACTGCTCAATCCGTCGGCCGCGCGGCACCTGGAACGCTCGCTGGCCGCCGTCACGAGCGGCCGCACCGTGATCGCCGTGGTGCACCGGCTGCACACCGCCCGGGACGCCGACCGGATCGCGGTTCTCGACGACGGCCGGATCACCGAATTCGGCCCCCACGAGGAGCTGCTCGCCAAGAACGGCGCCTATGCGGGGCTGTGGCGCGCCTGGCAGGGATAGAGGGCGCGCCTGGCAGGGACAGAGCATGCCGGTGACCGCCCGTCCGCCGGCCGGGGGAGCGGTGTCACCGCGCCGGGCCGGCCGGCGGCCCGGCGTCGCCCGTCGGCCCGATCCGGTGTCCCGTCGCGGCCAGCCCTTCCGTGACGGCCTCGGTGAAGGCCGCCACCGCCTCGTTGTGCCGCTGCGCCACCCACACCACTGAGGTCAGCCAGGCCAGCGCCCGGCTGGTGACCGGGCGCCAGACGAGGCCGTCGGGCAGCTGGGTCGCCGGGCTCTCGTTGAGATGGATTCCGCGCCCGGCCAGCACCAGCCCATGGACGAATCCCGGGTTGCGCGCATGCCGGATCGCCCCGGGCAGGAACCCCTCGTCCCGGCAGACGGCGAGCATGTGGTCGTAGAGACCGGGCGCCATCTCCCGGGGAAAGATGATCAGCGGGGACCCGTCCAGGTCCCTCAGCCGTACGGGGCCCTGCGGGCCTGCCGCCGCCGGATGGGCGGCGGGCAGCACCACGCCCAGCTCGCGCCGGGCCACCGGGCCCGACTCCAGGCCCACGGTGTCGGCGGGGTGCCGTACCACCGCCACGTCCAGCTTGTCCGACCGCAGCCGCGAGAGCTGTTCGTCGGTGGTCAGCTCGTGCAGGTCGAGCAGTACGTCCGGAATCCGGCCGGCGAAGGCGGCCGTCAGCGTCGGCAGCGCCACCGGGTGGGTGTCCGGCGGGAATCCGGCCCGCAGCACCCCCGCCTCGCCGGGCCTGATCCGGCGCATGGCCTCGCGTGCCGTGGCCACCCCGGACAGCACCGGCCGTACGTGCTCCAGCAGGAGGGCGCCCGCCTCGGTGAGCCGCACATGGGGACGGGACCGGTCGAACAGCTGCACCCCCAGCTCGTGTTCCAGATCGCGGATGCGCTGGGACAGCGGCGGCTGGGCCATGTGCAGACGGCTCGCGGCCCGGCCGAAGTGCAGCTCCTCTGCCAGCACGGCGAAATAGTGCAGATGGCGTAGCTCCATGGCAGGACCATATCGCTGCGATATCGACGCAGGTCGTTATTGGTCTTGGCCCACGGACGCCTCCGGCTGCTTGCATGAGTGCCACGGACGCCCCGGCCCACGGGGTGGGCCGAACCGAACACTCCCCGGTCGGTGCAGCCCCTTCAGCGGGCTGTGCTGTCGCGCGCCGGGGAGGGCGACGGCGCGTTCCCCGCCTCTTCGTGCCGGGTGCGCGCCTCCTGAAGAAAGGGTTTCTCATGACGCAGACCGGTACCGACCACCACGGGGTTCTCGTCACCCGTCACCCGCTCCCCGGCGCTGACGGGGGCAGGGCCTACGTCGGCGAAGTGGCCCTCGACCGGCCCGCCAAGCTCAATGCCTGGACCGCGGAAGTACGTGCGGCTCTGGTGGCCGCACTCGGTGCCTTCGGCGAGGACCAGGACTGCCGGGCCGTCGTACTCACCGGCTCGGGGAACGCCTTCTGCGCCGGACAGGACCTCAGCGAGACCGCGGCCATCACCCCCGGGGACCACGCGGCCGCCGAAGAGTGGATCGACGACTTCGGCCGGCTCTACCGGGCCGTGCGCAACCTCGACAAGCCGACCGTCGCCGCCGTCAACGGCGTCGCCGCCGGGTCCGGCTTCCAGTACGCCCTGCTCGCGGATCTGCGGATCGGGCACAGCGGCATCAGGATGGGCCAGCCCGAAGTGCTCTCCGGCATTCCCAGCATCACCGGGATCTGGGCCATGTGGGACATCCTCGGCAGGGCGAAGACCACGGAGTTCGCCCTCACCGGCCGGCTGGTCGACGGCGTCGAGGCACACCGGCTGGGCCTGCTCACCCGGCTGGTCGACGTCGAGGGCGCCGATGCCGCCGCCGCGGGCGAGGCCGTGAAGGCGGAGGCCCGCGCGGAGGCGGCCCGCCTCGCCGAACTGCCGCCGGGCGCCGTGGCCCTCACCAAGGGCCGTATCCGTGAACTCGACGAAGCCGCCCTGGACCAGTCGATCAGCGCGGCCAAGAAGGTGCACGTCGCGGCCTACGCGACGGGGGAGCCGCAGCGCGAGATGGCCGCCTTCCTGGCAGGCAGGCGCCGCTGACGCCCGCCACGGCACGGCACGGCCGGACGGTATCCCGGCCACCCGCGCCCCGCATCCGCACCCGGGAGCGCTCCGGGACGGGCCGCGCCGCCCGCCCCGTAACGAAGAGAGGAACGACCCCGCATGACCACCCACGTCACGCCGCCGCCCAGCGCGCTCGCCGAGGGCGACCGCGTCTACCAGGGCCTGCTCGACGCCCACCGGTGGGACGTCCCCGCCCGCTACAACATGGCCGCCGATGTCGCCGACCGGCACCCGGGCGACCGGCTCGCCCTCATCTACGAGGACCACACCGGCCGGCGCGACGAGGTGACCTGGAAGCAGGTACAGGACCGCTCCCGCCAGGTGGCCGCCCATCTGCACCGCCTCGGGGTCCGCAAGGGCGACCGGGTGGCGGTCCTGCTGCCGCAGCGCCCCGACACCCCGGCCACCTACCTCGGAGTGCTGCGCACAGGAGCGGTACTGGTCACCATGTCCCTGCTGTGGGCGGACGATCCCATCCGCTACCGGCTGGCCGACTCCGGCACCGCGGTCCTGATCACCGAGGCGGACGCCGTCCACCGGGCCGGGGACTTCACCGGCACCCTCGTCGACGTCGACGATCCCGCGATCGGCGCGCTGCCCCCGGAGTTCGAGACCGCGGACACCGCGGCCGACGACCCCGCGCTGATCTTCTACACCTCCGGTACGACCGGCGCCGCCAAGGGAATCGTGCACGCCCACCGGACGCTGCTCGGCCACAACGAATTCCAGTTCTGCCACGGTCTGGCCACCGGCGACGTGTTCTACGGCGCGGGGGACTGGGCCTGGTCCATGGCCAAGCTGATGGGCCCGCTGCGGGCGGGTGCCGTCCACTACGTGCACCGCCCCGCGGCGGGCTTCGACGCGGCCGCGCTACTCTCCGGCATGTCCCGCAACAACGTCACCACCGCCCTCGTGAACCCCACGCTGCTGCGCAAGGTGATGCAGGACGTCCCCGACGCGGGCAGCCGCTATCCCCAGGCACTGCGTGTGGTGTGCAGCTCCAACGAGCCCCTCACATCGGACCTCATCGACTGGTTCGAGGACCAGTTCGGGGTGACGCTCCTGGACTACTACGGCTCCACCGAGTCGTACCCGCTGCTCGGGAACTTCCCCGGCGTCCCGGTCAAGCCGGGTTCCATGGGGCGTCCGCTGCCCGGCTGGCAGGTGGCACTCCTGGACGCCGAAGGCAAGGAGGTCCCGGCCGGCGAGACCGGCGAGATCGCCCTGCGGGCCCGCTCCAACCCGCAGTACCCGCTCGGCTACTGGAACAGGCCAGAGGCGAGCGCCGACACCTTCGGCGGCGACTGGTACCGCACCAAGGACCAGGCGCACCAGGACGAGGACGGCTATTTCTGGTTCCTGGGCCGCACTGACGACGTGATCAAGACCTCCGGCTACCGGGTCGGCCCGTACGAGGTCGAGGCGGCCCTGCGCAACCATCCCGCCGTGTCCGACGCGGGTGTGGCGGGCGTTCCCGACCCGGTGCGCGGCCAGGCGGTCAAGGCCTGGATCGAGCTGGCCGAAGGCCACTCGGCGAGCCCCGGCCTGGCGCGTGAGATCACCGAGCACGTCCGCGACAGTTATTCACGCTTCGCGTACCCCCGCAGCATCGAGTTCGTCGAGCGCCTGCCGCGTTCGGCGACCGGCAAGATCCAACGGGCCCGGCTGCGGGACCTGGACAGCGGCTCCGGGCAGCGAGCCGACGCCAACGCGGCCGCCGGGTGATCCGACCCGGCCCGAACAGAAGGAGGAAGGTGTCCATGACGACGCATCAGGCACCGGTACCGCAGGCGGCCACGGAGGCCGGACCTCCCGGGGGGCCGCCGGGACCGGCCGCGCGTGCGACCCGCCGCAGGGTGACGGCCGCCACGGCCATCGGCAACTTCGTCGAATGGTTCGACTCCGGTGCCTACGCCGTCATGTCGGCGACCATCGCAGGACTGTTCTTTCCGCAGTACGACAAGTCGGCGGCGCTGATGGCCACTTGGGCGATTTTTGCCGCCGGGTTCATCGCCCGGCCGCTGGGTGCCGCCTTCTTCGGGCGCTACGGCGACCGGATCGGCCGCAACCGGATGCTCGCCCTGAGTGTGCTGTGCATGAGCGGCTCGACCTTCCTCATCGGCCTGCTGCCCGGATACTCGTCCGCGGGGATCGCCGCTCCGCTGCTCCTGCTGCTGTTCCGTTCGGTGCAGGGGTTCTCGACCGGCGGTGAGTACACCGGAGCGTCCTCCTTCCTCATGGAGTACGCGCCGGACGGCCGCCGGGCCCGGTACGCGAGCGCCGTACCCCTGACCGTGGGTGTCGCCTCGGTGGCCGGTTCGCTGGCCGGGCTGCTGATCATCGACTCGCTCAGCGAGAGCGCACTGGACAGCTGGGGCTGGCGGCTGCCGTTCCTGCTCGCGGGACCGCTCGGACTGATCGGGCTGTATCTGCGCAGCAGACTGGAGGACACCCCGGTCTTCCGGTCGATGGAGCGGAACGACACGGTCCGCAAGGCGCCCCTGCGGGACGCCCTGCGGATCTGCCGCCGGCAGGTTCTGACGCTCTTCGGCTACAGCATCACCAACGCGGTCGGCTACTACCTGATGAGCAGCTACCTGATCTCGTACATGTCCGAGGAGGTGGGTTACAGCAAGTCGGACGCGATGCTCACCAGCGTCATCGCCATGCTCGCCTACTGCCTGGCCTGCCCGCTGATGGCCGCCGCTAGCGACCGCTGGGGACGGAAGCCGATGCTGCTGGTGGCGTGTGTGGGGTTCGTCGTGACCACACTTCCGGCGTTCTGGCTGATCGGCACCGGGCTGACGGGGGCCGTCGTGGGGGCGTCCGTGCTCGCCGTACTGGTGGCGGTCATCGGTACGTCGAACGTCCCGGCCATGGTCGAGATGTTCCCCGGCCAGCTGCGCTCCAGCGGCTCGGCCATGGGGTACACGGCGGCGTACGTCCTGTTCGGCGGCACCGCGCCGTTCGCCGCCACCGGTCTTGTCTCCCTCATGGGTACGCCGCTCGCGCCGGGCTACTACCTGATGGTGCTGGCAGTCGTCTCCGCTCTGGTGGTCGTCTTCGCCCTGCGGGAGACCGTCCACCTCCCGCTGAACCGCACGACGGTGCTGGAGAGCTGACCGCGGACCCGGCGGGGAGCCGTGGCAGCACGGGCAGCGGCAGGCCCGGCCCCCGTGGCCGGGCCTGCCGCGAACTCGCCACCGAAGGCGTCAACCGCCCCCGCTAGGGGCGTCCGCCCGGCGTGCCTGCCGACGTCAGGATGCGGTGGATCAGCCGGGCGCCCGCCCGTGCCGTGCGGCGGTCGACGTCGAGGCCCGGGTTCAGCTCGGCGACATCGACCAGCAGGGGAGCACCGGCGGCGGCGACTCGTGCGCAGACATGCTCGATGATCTCCATCTGCACGCCGTAGGCGGCCGGGGCGCTGACCCCGGGAGCCGTGCTGGCGGGCAGCACGTCGAGGTCGATGCTCAGATGGGCGACGTCGCAGCTCGCCAGGAACGCGTCGACGAACCCGTCGATGCGCGGCAGGTCGAACATGCGGCATCGGGTGTCCGGCAGGTACCGCACGCCGAGCTGGTCCGCGGTGCGGAACAACCGCTCGGTGTTGCTCGGCTGGCTCACGCCGAGCACCCAGTAGTTGAGCTTCTCACCGCGCTGCTGCTCACCGTGTGCCATCTGCAGGAACGGTGTGCCGGAGCTGGGCTGTACGTCGTCGCGCAGGTCGAAGTGCGCGTCGAGGTTGAGAACCCCGAGGCGGCCGCCCTCGCGCACCGCGCGCGTACCGGTCAGCCCGAGGTAACTGCCGTAGGCCACCTCGTGGCCGCCGCCGAGCACCACCACCGGATGGCCGCTGTCGATGAGCGGGGTGATCACCTGGCCCAGGCGGTGCTGCCCCTCTTCGAGGTGGCCGTCGGCCACCTCGACGTCGCCGAGGTCCACGGCCCGCATCGGCCTCGGGAGCGCCATGGGCGCGAGGGCGGCGCGCAGTTCACGCGGTCCGCCGGCCGCGCCCTGGCGGCCCTTGTTCCGGCGGACACCCTCGTCGCTGCGGAAGCCGACGAACGCCACGTCGCCCGGTTCCGCGTGCTCGGCGCCGAGGCCGACCACATGGTGCCAGCGCAGGTTGTCGGCCCCGGGGCCGTCGTCACGCCCCGTCCAGGGTCCGGGTGCCACGTCCGTCATCGACGGAGGTGTGTGGGTGGCTGTCATCGGTCGTCGCCCTCGGTCATCGGAATGCGCACACCGCGGTCGCGTGCCACGTCGGCTGCGTGGTCGTAGCCCGCGTCCACGTGGCGGATGACGCCCATACCGGGGTCGTTGGTCAGCACCCGGGACAGCTTCTGGGCGGCGAGTTCGGTGCCGTCGGCGATGCAGACCTGGCCCGCGTGGATGGAGCGGCCCATGCCGACGCCCCCACCGTGGTGGATGGAGACCCAGGACGCGCCGGACGATGTGTTCACCAGGGCGTTGAGCAGCGGCCAGTCGGCGATGGCGTCGGAGCCGTCGAGCATGGCCTCGGTCTCGCGGTACGGCGAGGCGACGGAGCCGGAGTCGAGGTGATCACGGCCGATGGCAACCGGGGCGGACAGTTCCCCGGAGGCGACCATCTCGTTGAACCGCAGGCCGGCGCGGTGGCGTTCGCCGTAACCGAGCCAGCAGATGCGGGCGGGCAGGCCCTCGAAGGAGACGCGCTCACCGGCCATCTTGATCCAGCGGTGCAGGTGCTCGTTCTCCGGGAACAGCTCCATGATGGCCTTGTCGGTGGCCTCGATGTCCTTGGGGTCGCCGGACAGGGCGGCCCAGCGGAAGGGGCCGAGGCCCTCCTCGAACAGCGGGCGGATGTGCGCCGGGACGAAGCCGGGGAAGTCGAAGGCGCGCGCGTAGCCGGCCTTGCGGGCCTCGTCGCGGATGGAGTTGCCGTAGTCGAAGACCTCGGCGCCGGCGTCGAGGAAGCCGACCATGGCCTCGACGTGCTTGGCCATGGAGGCACGGGAGCGCTCGGTGAAGTCGGCCGGGTCCTTGGCCGCCTGCTCGTGCCACTCCGCCATGCTCACGCCGACCGGGAGGTAGGCCAGCGGGTCGTGCGCGGAGGTCTGGTCGGTGACGATGTCGATGGGCGCGCCGCGCTTGAGCAGCTCCGGGAACACCTCGGCCGCGTTGCCCGCCAGGCCGATGGAGAGCGGTTTGCGGGCGTCGCGGGCCTCGGTGGCGAGGCGGAGCGCGTGGTCGAGGTCGTCGGCGGCAACGTCGAGGTAGCGGCGGTCGATACGGCGCTCGATACGGGTGGGGTCGACGTCGACACAGATCGCGACGCCGTCGTTCATCGTCACGGCGAGCGGCTGGGCGCCGCCCATGCCGCCGAGACCGGCGGTCAGGGTGATCGTCCCGGCCAGGCTGCCGCCGAACTTCTTGCGGGCGACCGCGCCGAACGTCTCATAGGTGCCCTGCAGGATGCCCTGGCTGCCGATGTAGATCCAGGAACCGGCCGTCATCTGGCCGTACATGGTCAGGCCGCGGGCCTCCAGGGAGCGGAACTCCTCCCAGTTGGCCCAGTCGCCGACCAGGTTGGAGTTGGCGATGAGCACGCGCGGCGCCCACTCGCTGGTGCGCATGACGCCGACGGGCTTGCCCGACTGCACCAGCATCGTCTCGTCGTCCTTGAGCGTCTTCAGGGTGCGGACGATGGCGTCGTAGGCGGGCCAGTTGCGGGCGGCCTTGCCGGTGCCGCCGTAGACGACCAGGTTCTCCGGGTGCTCGGCGACCTCGGGGTCGAGGTTGTTCATGAGCATGCGCAGAGCGCCTTCCTGCTGCCAGCCGAGGCAGGTCAGGTCGGTGCCGCGCGGCGCCTGGATCGTACGGGGGCCGGCCTCCGGAGTAACGCTGGTCATGGTGCCTCCTGGGGAAGGGTCTGGAGTGGGGCGCCGGTGGTGACGTACCGGCGTGTTCTCCCATGACAGGCGGCGGGCGGGGCGGGGACCAGCCCTCCCGCCCCGGATTCTCGGATCCGAGAACGGGAACCCGGCTCACCTATAATTTCTGCGGCGGGGCATACGGGGGCGGACCGGTGACAGGGATGGTGAGCGGCTTGACCGTGAGCGCTGCGGGCCTGGCCCGTCTCTACGGGGAGCGCTCGGCCGGCGCCGCCCCGGCGTACCAGCGGATCAAGGACCTGGTGGCGGAGCAGATCCGCAGCGGACGCTGGCGGGAGGGCGACGCACTGCCGTCGGAGAGCCAGTTCGTCGCCTCGCTCGGGCTGTCCCGGATGACGGTCAACCGCGCGCTGCGCGAGCTGGCGGCGCAGGGGCTGATCCGGCGGGTCATGGGCGTCGGCAGTTTCGTGGCCCTGGCCAAGGGCAGTTCGGGCCTTGTCGAGGTGCAGGACATCGCCGAGGAGGTCCGCCGGCGGGGCCACCGCTACGACGCACGGGTGCTGTCGGTCCGCGACGAGTCCGCCGATGCCAGGGCCGGCGCCGAGCTCGGAGTCGCCGCGGGGCGGCCGGTGTTCCACTCCCGGGTCGTGCACAGCGAGAACGGCGTGGTCATCCAGCTGGAGGACCGCTACGTCAACCCGGCCTTCGCCCCGGGGTACTTGGAGCAGGACTTCACCGAGCGGACCCCGTTCGCCTTCCTCTCCGACGTCGCCCCGCTCGACCGCGGGGAGCACATGGTGGAGGCGGTGCTGCCCAATGCCGAGGAGTGCGCCCTGCTCGGCGTCGCCGCATCGGAGCCCTGCCTGCTCATACACCGCCGCACCTGGTCGCGGGGCGCCCTGGTGAGCATCGCGCGGCTGCTGCACCCCGGCTCGCGCTACCGGCTCAAGGGCGCCTTCGAGCCGGAGTGACCCCGTCCGGCCCCCGGCCGGGAATCCCCGTACGCGGCGCCGCCTTCGGGCCGTCGGGCGTCCGGCCGGAGAGGGCGGAGGTCAGCCGGGACGCGCCCTGCTGGAGAACGTCCCGCACATGGTCGGGCCCGTGCGGGCTGTGGTGTGTGTGCCAGGTGCTGCTGAGCGCCGCGACCGGACGCCCGTGGTGGTCGAAGGCCGCCACCCCCAGCGAGCGGAAGCCCCTGGAGACCAGCTCGGTCTCCTCCGACCAGCCCCGCTCCCGGTCCCGGGCCAGCAGGCCCAGCAGCTCCGCCTGCGACCGCGGCCCCTTGCCCGTACGGGTGATGAGGTCGCCCGGCCGCGGGAAGAGCGCCCGCACCTGCGCCTCGGTGGAGTGGGCGAGGATGGCCCGGCCGTTGGCCGTGAGATGGGCCGGCAGCCGGACACCGATATCGGTGACGAGGTGGACGTCCACATCGCCGGAACGGCCTGTCGGCGGAAGCTCCTTGAGCAGATAGACCGTCTCGGCGCCGTGCAGGATGCCGAGGTGCACGGTCTGGCCGAGCCGGGCGGCGAGGGTGTGCAGAACAGGTCGGGCGAGCCGCTCTAGGGGCTCGTGGCGCAGATAGGCGGAGCCGATCTCGAAGGCGGCCATGCCGAGGCCGTACGCCTGCTCCTTCGGGAGATAGGTGACGAATCCGCGCTCGGCCAGCACCGCGAGGATGTGGTAGGCGGAGGAGCGCGGGATGTCCATGTCGCGGGCGATGGCGGCGGTCTTCACCGGTCCCGGGCGCCCGGCCAGGTACACCAGGATGTCCAGCGCGCGGCCGACCGCGGGCGATGTGCTCGACGCCGGGCCTTGTGCGGCCCCCTGTTCACTCACTGGATCACCTCTTGACATCACCTGTATATACAGGAATATACAGGGTGCTCCCCGCGGTGCGTGGCGCTCAAGGCCACGAAGAGCCCCCACTCCGCCGTGCCTCCCCCAGCGCCCGCATCCCCCCATCACCACTGGTCCCAAGGGAGGACACAGTTGGCTACCGAAAAGGCGACGCTGAGCCGAGGACTCAACTCTCGGCACATACGCTTCATCGCACTGGGTTCGGCGATCGGCACCGGACTCTTCTACGGGTCCTCCGAATCCATCAAAGCAGCCGGGCCGGCCGTACTCCTGGCCTATCTGATCGGCGGCGCCGCCGTCTTCCTCGTTCTGCGGTCACTCGGCGAGATGGCGGTACGCGCCCCGTGCGCCGGCTCCTTCGGCGAGTACGCCACGAAGCATCTCGGCCCGCTCGCCGGCTTCACCACCGGATGGACCTACGCCTTCGAGATGGTCATCGTCTGTATCGCGGACATCACCGCGGTCGGCGTCTACATGGGCTTCTGGTTCCCCGGTGTGCCGCGCTGGATCTGGGTGCTGGCCGCCGTCCTCGTCATCGGCGCGCTCAATCTCGTCAGCGTCAAGGTCTTCGGTGAGCTGGAGTTCTGGCTGTCCCTGGTGAAGATCATCGCCATCATCGCGATGATCCTCGGAGGCATTGCGGTGATCGCCTTCGGCCTCGGCAGCGGGAGCGCCCACGTCGGCGTCTCGAATCTCTGGGACAACGGCGGCTTCTTCGCCCACGGCGCCCACGGCTTCGTCGTCTCCTTCGCCGTGGTCATGTTCGCCTTCGGCGGCACGGAGATCATCGGTGTCACGGCGGGAGAGGCCGACTCCCCGGAGAAGACCATCCCGAGCGCGGTCAACTCCATCCCCGTGCGCATCATCCTCTTCTACGTACTGACCCTCGCCGTCATCATGTCCGTCAACCCCTGGCAGCACGTCGGCACATCGGGCAGCCCCTTCGTCCAGATCTTCACCGGCGTCGGCCTCAAGTCCGCCGCCACCGTGCTGAACGCCGTCGTCCTCACCGCGGCCCTCTCGGCGATCAACAGCGACATCTTCGCCGCCGGCCGCATGATGTTCGGCCTGGCGGAGCGCGGGCAGGGCCCCGCGGTCATGCGCCGGCTCAGCCGCAACGGCGTGCCGTGGGTGACCACCCTCATCATGATCGGAGCGCTGCTCCTCGGCGTACTGATGAACTACCTGATGCCGGGCAAGATCTTCCTGATCATCTCCTCGATCGCCACCTTCGCCACGGTCTGGGTGTGGCTGATGATCCTGCTGACCCAGGTGAAGGCGCGACGGGACATGCCCCGCGAGGAGCAGGCCGCCCTGAAGTTCCCCGTCCCCTGGTGGCCGTACGGGCAGATCGCCGCCATCGTCTTCATGGTCGGCGTGCTGGTGGTGCTCGGCTTCTACGGGAGCACCCGCGTCGCCCTGGTCGTCGGCGTCGTGTGGCTGGCGCTGCTCGCGGGCGTCCACCACTTCTGGGTGGGCCCGCGCCTCGCCGCCCGGCCGAGCCCGGACGCGGAGGGGGCGCCCGAGCCGGAGACCGTCCCGGCCGGGCAGCGGTAGCCGAACGGCAACGCCAGGTGTCCGGGATCCCAGACCTCATGATGTCTGGGATCCCGGACACATCTGTCTCGCCACCTGTCGCATCCGCCTCTGACATGCGGCTTCATGGAAGACATGAACATTGTTGTAGGTATCGGCCCGATCTCCGCCGAAGATGTTGTCTCCGTCGCACGCCACGACGCCCGCGTCGAGCTCTCCGCGGAAGCCCTCAAGGAGATCGCACGCAGCCGCGAGGTGATCGAGGGCCTCGCCGACGACGTGATCCCGCACTACGGCGTCTCCACCGGCTTCGGCGCCCTGGCGACCCGCCACATCCCCACCGAACTGCGCGCCCAGCTCCAGCGGAGCCTGGTGCGTTCGCACGCCGCCGGTTCCGGCCCGGAGGTGGAGCGCGAGGTGGTGCGTGCCCTCGTCCTGCTGCGGCTGTCCACGCTGGCCACCGGCCGTACGGGCGTGCGCACGGAGACCGCCGAGGCATACGCGGCGCTGCTCAACGCCGGCATTACCCCGGTCGTCCACGAATACGGCTCCCTCGGCTGCTCCGGTGACCTCGCGCCGCTGGCGCACTGCGCGCTCGCCGTCATGGGCGAGGGCGAGGTGCGGGACGCGGCGGGCGTACGCAAACCGGCCGGCGAGGCGCTCGCCGAGGCGGGCCTCACCCCGGTCACGCTGCACGAGAAGGAGGGCCTCGCCCTCATCAACGGCACCGACGGCATGCTCGGCATGCTCGTACTGGCCGCACACGACCTGCGGAAGCTGCTGCGCACCGCCGACATCGCCGCCGCGATGAGCGTCGAGGGCCAGCTCGGCACCGACGCCGTCTTCGCCGCCGACCTCCAGGCGCTGCGCCCGCACCCGGGCCAGGCCGACAGCGCGGCGAACCTGCGCGCGCTGATGGCCGACTCCGGCATCGTCGCCAGCCACCGCGGCCCGGAGTGCACCCGTGTGCAGGACGCCTACTCCCTGCGCTGCTCCCCGCAGGTGCACGGCGCGGCCCGCGACACCCTCGCCCACGCCGAGACCGTCGCCTCCCGCGAGCTCGCCAGCGCCATCGACAACCCGGTGGTGACCCACGACGGCCGGGTGGAGTCCAACGGCAACTTCCACGGCGCACCCGTCGCGGCTGTCCTGGACTTCCTCGCCATCTCCGCCGCCGACGTGGCCTCCGTCTCCGAGCGGCGCACCGACCGCTTCCTCGACGTGTCCCGCAACCACGGTCTGAACCCGTTCCTCGCCGACGACCCCGGCGTCGACTCCGGCCACATGATCGCGCAGTACACGCAGGCGGCGATCGTCTCCGAGCTCAAGCGGCTGGCCGCGCCCGCCTCGGTCGACTCCATCCCCTCCAGCGCCATGCAGGAGGACCACGTCTCGATGGGCTGGTCCGCCGCCCGCAAGCTGCGCCGCGCCGTCGACGGGCTCACCCGCGTCCTCGCCGTCGAGATCTACACCGCTGCCCGCGCGCTCGACCTCCGGGCACCGCTGACCCCGGCGCCCGGCACGGGCGCGGTGCTCAGCGCCCTGCGCGAGACCGTCGAGGGCCCCGGCCCCGACCGCTGGCTCGCCCCCGAGATCGAGGCGGCCGTGCGCTATGTCGCCGACGGCGCCGCTGTGGCCGCCGCCGAGTCGGCAGTCGGCCCGCTCAGCTGACAGCGGCCGGCCGGTCCGGTCCGTACGGCCGCTGCCGTACGACCGGACCGGCCGGCACACATACGGAGGGCCGGCGCGCCCGGTGGTGCTCAAACCCCGCGGGCCGGCCCTTCCTCCACGTTCCGTGGTGCCTCCAGCACGCCGCCCACCCGACGGGTCAACTCCCGGGCGGTACGGGAGACATGGCCCGCGATCCGCTCCCGCTCCTCCGGGCCCACGGCGGCGCCGGGGAAGGTGACAGCGACGCCCGCGATCGGGTGAGCGCTGTGGTCGAGCACGGCGGCGGCGACGGAGGAGAAGCCGCGGGTGACCTCCCCCTCCTCCGTCGCGTAACCGCGACGCCGCACCTCGACCAGCAGGTTGCCGAGCGCCGACAGCGAGTTCGGCCCGGTCTCGTTACGGGAGACGAACGCCGAGGCGTCGGGGAAGAGCGCACGCACCTGCGCCCGGGACAGCCGCGCCAGGACGGCCCGGCCGCTGGCGGTGAGGTGGGCCGGAAGCCGCACCCCCACATCGCTGACCAGCGGCGCCCGGCCCGGCGCGCGCTCCTCGATCACGTACAGGACCTCGCGCCCGTGCAGCAGCGCGAGGTGCGCGTTGTGCCCGGTGCGGTCGACGAGCTGCGCGAGCGGCAGCCGGGCCAGCCGCTCGAAGGGCGCCTGCCTGCTGTAGCCCGATGCGAGCTCGAAGGCGCTGACCCCCAGCCCGTAACGGCGCTCCTCCGGCAGGTGGATGACGAAGTCCTCGCGGGCGAGAGTGTCGAGCAGGTGGTACGTCGTGGACCGGGGCAGCCCGACGTCGCGGCTGATGGCGGCGGCGGGCACCGGGCCGGCCTGACGTGCGAGATAGCGCAGGACAGCGAGCACCTGGGCGGCAGCGGGCACAGTGGACATGCCGCGAGCGTACGCGCGCCGCGCGCCCCCGACGTGGACACCACCGCCACAAGTCTCGAATCCCAGACAGTAGGTACTCTGCCGCCGTGGCGGGACGGCCTCCGCCTGGGGCTTCATGGACACATGGCACATGCGACCACAACCCTCGTCACCAACATCGGCAGCCTCGTGACGAACGACCCCTCGCTCGGTGCCGGCCCCCTGGGTCTGCTCCGCGACGCCGCCGTCCTGATCGAGGGCACGGACATCGCCTGGGTCGGGCCCGCCGGCACGGCGCCGGCGGCGGAACACCGCGTCGACGCACAGGGGCGCGCCGTCATCCCCGGCTTCGTCGACTCGCACAACCACCTGATCTTCGCGGGCGACCGTACCGAGGAGTTCAACGCCCGTATGTCGGGCCGCTCCTACAGCGCCGGCGGTATCCGCACCACCGTCGCCGCCACCCGCGAGGCGAGCGACGACGAGCTGAGCTCCAATCTCGCCCGCCACGTCGCCGAGGCGCTCCGCCAGGGAACAACCACGCTGGAGACGAAGTCCGGTTACGGCCTGACCCCCGAGCAGGAGGCCCGCGCGCTGCGGCTGGCGAAGGAGTACACGGACGAGGTGACGTATCTGGGTGCGCACATCGTCGCGCCCGAGTACGCCGAAGACCCCGCAGGCTACGTCGATCTGGTCACCGGCCCGATGCTGGATGCGTGCGCCCCGTACGCCCGCTGGATCGACGTCTTCTGCGAGAAGGGCGCCTTCGACGACGACCAGGCCCGCGCGATCCTCACCGCGGGCATGGCCAAGGGCCTCATCCCCCGGGTCCATGCCAACCAGCTCTCCCAGGGGCCCGGCGTTCAGCTCGCCGTCGAACTGGGAGCGGCATCGGCCGACCACTGCACCCACCTGACCGACGCCGACGTCGATGCCCTCGCCCACGGCACCACCGTCGCCACACTGCTGCCCGGCTGCGAGTTCTCCACCCGCGCCACCTACCCCGACGCCCGGCGGCTCCTCGACGCCGGCGCCACCGTCGCCCTGTCCACCGACTGCAACCCCGGCTCCTCCTTCACCAGCTCCATGCCCTTCTGCATCGCCATCGCCGTACGCGAGATGGGCATGACCCCCGACGAAGCCCTCTGGGCCGCCACCGCCGGGGGAGCCCGGGCCCTGCGCCGCGACGACATCGGCCGCCTCGCACCCGGCGCCCGCGCCGACCTCGCCCTCCTCGACGCCCCCTCCCACGTCCACCTCGCCTACCGGCCCGGCGTACCCCTGGTCTCCGCCGTCTGGCAGGCGGGCCGACGCCATACGGACACCGTGTGAGCGGCAGACCGCGGCGAGCCGCACGACCTCACCCGAAGGGAACCACTCAGATGGGCGACAAGGCAGCCGACGCGGCAGCCGTGAACGCCGTTACGTACGCGGGGGATTCACCGGCCGCCGGCCGGCCGGACCCCGATCCGCTGACCGCGACCGTCCACAACAGCGTCCGCCAGCTGCGCGCCGACGCCTGGAGCTCGCTGGGCGAACTCACGCACCGGCCGTCCGGCGAACACGATGCCGCGCGTCTGGAGGAGCTCTTCGAGCTGCTCACCCCGATCGAGAACTGCTGGGCCTTCCCCGGCAAGGCCGGCCTCGCCGAACTGCGCCGGCTGCACGAGACGGGCGACCACCGGAGGCTGTCACAGCGCGCGGAGGAGCTGAACCGGGCGCTGAGCACCGACTCGTACCACTATGCCCCCTCCTCTCCGACACCGGCCGACGGGCCGGCGGAGGCCGACGACACAGCGGGGTACGACCCGGGCGCGGCGACATCGAAGCCGTACTTCGAGGTCCTGGTCGTCGGTGAACTCGACGACGACGAGGAACGGGCACTGCGCGAGGAACTGCGCCGGCAGCGCCGTGACGAGGACGAGTTCGTCTACAGCCTCGTCATCGCCCCCAGCTTCGAGGACGCGGTGGTCACCGCGCTGGTCAACTCCAGCGTGCAGGCCGTCGTCATCCGCCACCGCTTCGCCGACCGGTCCGCGCACGACCTGCAGGTGCTGCGGCGCTTCTTCGAGGGCGACGCCGGGCAGCACATCCCGTGCGGCCGACAGCCCGAGCAGCGGGCGCAGTTGCTCGGCGACCGGCTGCTGGCACTGCGGCCGGAGCTGGACCTCTATCTGATGACGGAGGCATCGGTGGAGCGGACCGCGGGTTCGCTCAGCCGCCGTTTCGCGCGGGTCTTCCACGCCCGCGAGGGCCTCCTCGAACTGCACCTGTCCATCCTGCACGGCATCGGCGAGCGGTACCGCGCGCCCTTCTTCAACGCGCTGCGGGCCCACAGCCGACGGCCCTCCGGCGTCTTCCACGCCCTGCCCATCTCGCGCGGCACCTCCGTGGTCACCTCCCACTGGATCCCGGACATGGCCCGGTTCTACGGACTGAACATCCTGCTCGCCGAGACCTCGGCCACCTCCGGCGGCCTGGACTCGCTCCTGGAGCCGACCGGACCGCTGCGTGAGGCCCAGGACCTGGCGGCCCGTGCGTTCGGCGCGCGCCAGACGTACTTCGTCACCAACGGCACCTCCACCGCCAACAAGGTCGTGGTCCAGGCCCTGGTCCGGCCGGGCGACGTCGTGCTCGTGGACCGCAACTGCCACAAGTCCCACCACTACGGGCTGATGCTGGCCGGTGCCCACGTCGTCTACCTCGACGCGTATCCGCTCGACCAGTACGGCATGTACGGCGCCGTACCGATCGAAGAGATCAAGCGGAAGCTGCTGATGCTGCGCCGCGAGGGCCTGCTGGACCGCGTCAAGCTGCTCCTGCTCACCAACTGCACCTTCGACGGAATCGTCTACAACCCCTCCCGGGTGATGGAGGAGTGTCTGGCCCTCAAGCCGGACCTGGCGTTCCTCTGGGACGAGGCGTGGTTCGCCTTCGCCCGCTTCCACCCCGTCTACCGGCGGCGCACCGCGATGGCCGCGGCCCGGGAGCTGACCGACCGCTACCGAGGCGCTGACTACGCGGAGCGGTACGCCGCACACCGCCGGGAGTTGGGGGAGGAACCGGACGACGCGACCCTGCTCGGCAACCGGCTGATGCCTGACCCGGACACCGTGCGGGTCAGGGTGTACGCCACCCAGTCCACGCACAAGACGCTCACGTCACTGCGCCAGGGGTCGATGATCCACGTCTTCGACCAGGAGTTCCGGCACAAGGTGGCGGAGACCTTCCGCGAGGCGTACATGACGCACACCTCGACCTCGCCCAACTACCAGATACTCGCCTCCCTCGACCTCGGCCGCAGACAGGCCGTGCTGGAGGGTTTCGAACTGGTCCAGAAGCAGCTGGAGCAGGCGGGGGTGCTGCGGGACGCGATCGACCAGCATCCGCTGCTCAGCCGCTACTTGCACTTCCTCACCACACCCGAGCTGATCCCCGCCCCGTTCCGTTCCTCCGGTGTGGAGCAGCCCCTGCGGACCGGGCTGGCCCGCATGTCCGCCGCCTGGCAGGAAGACGAGTTCGTCCTCGATCCCACCCGGGCGACGCTGCACATCGGCCGCACCGGGATCGACGGCGACACCTTCAAGCACGAGCACCTCATGGACCGTTACGGCGTACAGGTCAACAAGACCACCCGTAACACACTGCTGTTCATGACCACGATCGGCACCACGCGCAGCGCGGTCGCCTATCTCATCGAGGTCCTCGTGAAGATAGTCGAGGAACTCAGGGAGAACATCGAGGAGATGAACCCGCGCGAACGGGCCGTGCACCACAGGCGGAGAGCCGCTCTCAATGACCGGTCCGCCGCCCTGCCGGACTTCAGCGAGTTCCACGCCGCCTTCCGCCCGGGTGTGCACACCCCGGAGGGCGACCTGCGCACCGCGTTCTTCCTGGCCTACGACGACACGCAGTGCGAATACCTGCCGTCGCACGAGGTCGGCGAGGCCGTCGCCGGGGGCCGCGAGGTCGTCTCGGCCACCTTCGTCACCCCCTACCCTCCGGGCTTCCCCGTGCTGGTACCCGGACAGGTGATCAACGAAGCGGTGCTGCGGTACATGGAAGCCCTCGACACCCGTGAGATTCACGGATACTGGCCCGACACCGGGTACCGGGTCTTCACCGAATCCGCGTTGAAGGAACAGACCGCGCGTCCCGGTCACTTGACGACGGGCGGGGCCGGATCAACGGCAGCAGACACAGGCACAAGAGGAAGTGAACGAGCGTGACCAGAGAGTTCAGCGTGCTCCGGGCGCACGACCGGCCGGTGACCCCCTGGAAGAACGGCGGCGGCATCACCCGCGAGGTCGCCGCAGGACCTGCCGGGGCCGGACTGGACGACTTCTCCTGGCGGGTGAGCCTGGCCGAGGTCGGGCAGGGGGGACCGTTCTCCGCCTTCACCGGTGTCGACCGGGTCATCACCCTCGTGGAGGGGCCGGGGATGGAACTCACGGTCGACGGGGCCCCGCACACGATCGCCGCCCCCAACCAGCCCTTCGCCTTTCCGGGGGACGCGACCACCACCTGCCGGCTGCTCGGCGGTCCCCTCGTCGATTTCAACGTCATGACGCGGCGCACCGAGGCCACGGCGCAGGTCCGCGTGACCCATGAAGGCTTCTCCCTCGCCCCCCGCCGTGGAGAGCTGGTCCTCGTGATCGCCCTGATGGGTACGGCGACCTTCGAGGAGCCGGGTGTGACCCTCGACCGGCTGGACGCGGCCGTGTTCTCCGGCCAGGACGTCGGCGCGGTGCGCGTCGAAGGGGCGGCGGCGATCGTCACCCTCACCGCGGTCTCCGGTTCACCCGGCCTGTGACCGGTGGGGTACGAGGGCCTGAGGCGGTCCGCCGGCCGGCCGGGGCGCACATCCGACGGTGGGACGGCGGCGCCTGATGCATCCGGCGGGGGGCGATACAGCAGTGCCGGCACCCCAGCGCGCTGAAATACCCAACCCGGTCGCCACCCGGCTGCGGCAGTTGATGGAGGGCTGCCGGCTGACCCCCGCCCAGGGGCGCATCGCGCAGAGCATGCTGCGCCGCCCGGCCGAGGTGCCGTTCCTCTCCAGCGTCGCGCTGGCCGGGCTGGCGGGCGTCAGCCAGCCGTCCGTCACCCGGTTCGCCGTAGCTCTGGGCTTCGACGGCTACCCGGCCCTGCGCCGCCACCTGCGGGAGGTCGCCACCGCCGGGCCGGGGCCGGGTGTCGCCGAGGCGAACGCCTACCAGAAGCTGGTCCAGGCCGAGATCGACAACCTGCGCGGTCTGACCACCGCTCTCGCCGACCCGGCGTCCGTCGTCCGCGCGGGCCGGCTGCTCGCCGCCTCTGACCCGCTGCCGGTTCTGGGTCTGCGGGCCGCCGCCGCCCAGGCCGGCGACTTCGCCTGCATCGCTCGTACGGTGCACCCCGACATCAGGCTGCTCGACGAGGGCGGAACAGCGCTCACCGACCGCATCGGCGCCGCCGTGCGGGCCGGCGCATCAGCCCTGCTGTGCTTCGCCACGCCCGGGCACCCGCGCGAGGTCGTCGACGCCCTGGCCTACGCGCGAGGGGCCGGACTGACCATCGTCACCGTGACCGACAGCTCCTCAGCTCCGGTCGCCCCCCACACCGACCTCCTCCTGCCCGCCCCCGGCACGGCGCACCGGCTCGGTACCGTCTGCGCCCCTGTGCTGCTCGGCCGCGTCCTGCTGCAGGCCACCTGCCACGCACTCCCCGGCGGCCGGGCCGGCCCGGCCTGAACGCAGACGGACGCGGGTGAGGTCTTCGACCGGACCGTGCTGACGCCTCAGCCGTTGGCGAGGGCCTTCACGCGGGCGAGCTTCCCGTTGAACCGGTCGTGGTCACCGACCGCCGCTCCCTTGGAGGTGTACTGCCAGATGGTCTGGACCTTCCAGCCCGCAGGCAGGACTCCGACGGACGAACCGTAGTGCGGCACCCACAGCGGATTGGTCTTGCCGAAACCGGAGTTGTTCCCTGTGCAGGACTTCCACCAGTTGGTGGAGGTGTACACGACGACATCCCGGCTGGTCTTCGCCTTGTAGGTCCTGGAAAAGTCCCTGATCCAGTTGACCATGCCCTGGTGGCTCAGTCCGTAGCAGGAGGAGCCGTAGGGGTTGTACTCCAGATCCAGAGCGCCGGGCAGGGTCTTGCCGTCCTTGGACCAGCCGCCGCCGTGAGCGAGGAAGTACTTGGCCTGGGTGGCGCCGCTGGAGGTGTTGGGAGTGGCGAAATGGTAGGCGCCCCGGATGATGCCGGCTCTGTACGACCCGTTGTACTGCTGGGTGAAGGACGGGTTCTTGTAGCTGGTCGACTCCGTCGCCTTGACGTAGGCGAAACGCACGCCGGAGTTCCGCAGCGGGGCCCATGCGACGTTGTGCTGATAGCTGCTGACGTCGACACCCTCCGTGCCCCAGGCGGCGGTGAGGGCGACGCCGCTCCTGCTGGTGTCCTCATGTCTGAGGATCTGGGAGCCGGCGAAGTCATCCCCGGGGTGAGAGGGCTCGGGGACGCCGGTGGCGGCGCCTGCGGTACTGGACAACACGAGAGCCAGGGCCGGGATACCCACGGCCAGAGCGGCCAGGACTGTCGACATCTGGCGAGGTGTGGCGGGCACAGACATGAGACGCCTCCAAGGGTCGACCCCAGCCTGCGCGGAGTTCGGGGAACACACCGTGAGGGCGCGCGGAGGGCGCTGGTCATGTCACCCGAAAGGCCGTACCGCGGACGGTGGCCGACGCCCGGAACGGCGGAGGGAACGCGGTGCGACGTGGTGCAGGGGCGGAGACGGAACACCGCCCGCTGCGCCGCACGCGGCCGACGGCGCCCGGGGTGACCGTGCCGGAACCGTCGGAACCAGCACGATGAGACCCCGTCGGCCACGAGGGCTCACAGCACCTAACAGGAGGCCGTCACGAGGAAGTTGCGCGGAACATACGGCTTCGCCCGGGGCTGCACCTGGTAGGGCCAGCGTTGCTCGCCGGCCCCTGGCTCGCCTGGCTGCAGGACCTCCACCGGCTTCCAGCCACTGTCTTCCAGGAGCCCCTCGGGGTCGTCCGTGCCGAATCGCCAGGCGGTTCCGCTCTCACGCATCTCCCGGAAGAAACCCTGCGCCGCGGGGTTGCGCAGCGCCCATTCCCCCAGGATGTCGACGGCCAGAACGCTTCCGGGAGCCGAGACCGCGCGGAAGCGCCGCAGCAACCGCTCCACCTCCGGCCTCTCGAGAAAGAACAGCAGCGCCTCGGGGACCCACAGGACCGGTGCGCGCGGGTCGAACCCCGCGTCCAGGAGCGCCGGTTCCCAGTCCTGGGCGAGGTCCACCGCGACCGGCACGCGACGCACCGCGGGCTCGGCACTCAGCTCGTCGAGACGCTCCTGCTTGGCGTCGAGCAGGTCCCCGTGGTCGAGTTCGTACACCACGGCGTCCCGGGGCCAGGGGAGGCGGAAGGCGCGGGTGTCGAGACCGCAGGCGACCAGCGCCACCTGACGGACCTCCCCGTCACGGCAGGCGGCCTCGATCGCCCGGTCGAGATAGTGCGTGCGGATCGCGACGAAGTCGACGAGCCCGCCGGCCGGATGCTGCTCCAGTAAGTCGAACCCGTGGCGGCCCGCCAACGGGCGGGCGTGCGGATCCTGGAACAGCGCGTCCGTACGTTCGGATTCAAGCGCCCGGGCCGCCGCGGTCCACTGCGCTGTATGGGATACGGGTCGCACATCTCCTCCAAAGTCGGTGTGTCACGCTGCCGGGCGCTTGCGGAACATCGCGTGCAAGGTCATGGTCATCGTCTCCGTGCCGTCGTCCCTGACGAGGGCACAGTGGTTGTGCACGGTGCCGCAGCCCGGCCTGGTGAGCGAGAGGCTGCTTCCCGTGACGGTGATCGAGGCTGTGAACCTCTCGCCGGGCCGCACGGGCCGGAGCCAGCGCAGCTGATCGACTCCTGGTGAGCCCTCCGCCGCACTGTCGGCGAGTACGACCTCCACGTAACGCCTCATGAAGGCGGACGCCGTGTGCCATCCACTCGCCACCAGGCCGCCGAAGAGGGAGTCGCGACCGCCGCCGCTGAGGTGGTAGGGCTGCGGGTCGAACTGCTCCGCGAAGCGCACGATCTCCGCCTCGGTGAGTTCGATCGTCCCCAGAGCGTGGTGCTGCCCCGTGACGAAGTCGTCCCAGTACCTCATGGGCCACCGCCCTCGCTGCCGGGCGTGGGATTCATCGCGGCTCCAGGAATCGCTTCTCTATGTTGTCCAGAGTCCTGAAGTCGTCCACCGCCAGACTCTCCGGGTCGTACTGCCGGCCGGTCTCCTGCTCCACGAGGAAGAGGAACTCCGTGAGCGCGAGCGAGTCGAGTACGCGGTTCTCGATCAGGTCGAAGTCACGTGGGATCTCCGCCAGTTCGGGTTTGCGCCGGAGCAGCCAGTCGGTGATCACTGTGAGCTGTGACGAGGCGGGTTCGGGCATGGGGGTCTCCTCCGTAGAAGGTCTGCGGGGTGCGGCTCGGCCGGCCACACACGGGTACCGGCAGTGGACTACCGGTGCAGGGACGCTGTCGCGAACGCGACCGCGTAGTCGCCGTCGTGGCTCGTACTGAGCGCGACGCGGCCGAGACCGATGGATGCGGCCAGCTCGGCGGCCTTGCCGCGCAGAGCGGGTTCCAGGGCACCCGAGGGTGACCTGCGGATTTCGATGTCGAGCCACGGAAGGATCGTGCTCCCTTCGTGGAACAGCTTGAAGACGGCCTCCTTGGCCGCGATGCGACCTGCCACGGCGTGATAGGAGACGTCGCCCCTTCCCCCGCCGCTGTCGTGGAACTCGCGGGGCGTGAGCAGCCGGTGGAGCAGGTCCTGGCCGCAGCGGTCGACCATGCTCCGCACTCTGGCGATCGAGACCAGATCGGTGCCGATCCGGTCACACACGGGCCGCGCTCCCCGGCGCCGGCAGAGCGGGCAGCGACGCGTGCGCGGCCACGAGGTTGTCGCACACGGCCTGCCAGTCGCCCCGATGCCGCCTGCCCAGTGCGTGCAGCCATCGTTCGTACCCCCACCCGACACAGCTGGTGAAGGCGGACTCGCCGGTCGCCGCCAGCCGGATCGCGCAGCGCTCGCCGAAGAAGTTGCGGTGCAGATTGACCGAGGCGAGAGCCAGGCCGTCGTGGACGAACTCCTCCTTGACGGGAGAGAGTTTCTGCATGAGTGCGCGTGGGCCGCTCAGGTCGAAGAAGGGGTCTCCAGCGGCCTCGCGTTCCACCGGAATACCGAGCGCGGCGGCGAGTTCCACCGTCACGGCGGAGTGCCGGGCGAGCGTCTCGCGGACGTGCTCGGGGCTGCCGATGGCAACGATCTCCCGCATCTGGAAGCTGCGCAGCCGGCGCAGACCGTCGTACTCGTGCTCGTTGCGGAAGCAGCGGCCGAACGCTGTGACTGTGAGGTCCTCGGCCAACTCCGTTCCGGTATGGGCGAGATACACGCCGAAGCACACGCTGGAGGGCAGCAGCCACTGCGCGGGGGCGAGTGCCCCGGCCGGAATCGCCTCGCCGGTGTCGTGCACCGTGGACCGGCACTGCGGGACGATCTCCGTGGCGGGCGTGGCCAGGTGCGGAAAGTTGACGAGGATGTCCAGACGCTCGGCGTCCGGCACGGACAGCAGGGGCGGTGGGGTGAGCTCCTGTGCCCCGCAGGCGTGCGCCCAGTCGAGGAAGACGGCGTCGAGAAGCCTGAGAGCGCGGGTCTGTCCGGTGTCGAGGGTGGCAAGCCCGGTGGAAGTGGTGGTGCCGGGTGTGGGGGTGCCGGCGGAACTCATGGGGTGTCGTACCTCCTCAGTGCGGTCGGCCGACGAGCGGCAGTCGGTCACACGGCTTGGATGGTCTGGTCCTGGAAGATGCCGACCTTGGTCAGGAAGGTGAGCGGCCGCCGCAGGTAGCGCCTCTCCGCCTGCCTGCGGGTCTCGTCCCGCAGGATCCGGCTCCGCAGCGCCAGGGGTTCGGCCAGCCCCGCGTCCCGGTAGGCGGCGGGGCTGTACAACGACTGGACACACCAGGTCACATAGCGCTTGAGGTACTGCTCCAGCCGGGCGCACTCCTGGGCCGTCGCCTCGTCACGGACCCGGCTGTAGAGCACCTCGACCAGCTGCCGGCCGAAGGCTATGTGCCGTGACTCGTCCTTGTGGTGCACCCGGTTGACCTGGCGAACCGTCTCGGGGAGCGATGCGTCCTCAGCCATA
Source organism: Streptomyces sp. NBC_00466 (assembly GCF_041433995.1). Lineage (NCBI taxonomy): Bacteria > Bacillati > Actinomycetota > Actinomycetes > Kitasatosporales > Streptomycetaceae > Streptomyces > Streptomyces sp. NBC_00466. Next base: position 6,424,870 of record NZ_CP107896.1, read on the forward strand.
CGCTCGTTGAAGTAGTCGACGATCTCCTCGAAGATCAGGATCTTGGCGAAGACGAGGAAGTTCTCCGTGGTCCGGTCCGCCGGGTCCTGCGTCTTGAGGCCGGGGAGCGCGTACACCCGGCCGCCGTATCGACGGCAGAACTCCGCGAAGAACCAGGCGTGTTCATTCTCCTCGCCGATGAAGTGATGCAGAAAGTCGGTGAACTCCTCGAAGCCGGGGGCATACAGCCGGCTCGTCACCTCGGTGAGCAGTTCGCGAATGCCGTGCACGTTGACGCTGTAGAAGTTGATGCTCTCCCACTTGGCCAGCCGCAGCAGCTGTTCGCGGCTGAGCTCGTTCATCACCTCCGTACCGGAGACGGACAGCAGATCCTCACTCATCCACAGCTCGTCCTCGGGCAGAGTCTGCGGCCAGGAGAAGAGCCGGTAGGGGTTGTAGTAGTCCTCCGTCGCCATGCGCGAGAGGCGACCCGTGAGCTCGATGAGCCGTTGTTCAGAGTTCTTGTTGCGTAGATGCTGCAACGTTCCTCCCTGGGGCTTCGCCTGGGTTCCTGCCGCACCACCTAATTGCTTTCCAGACCTGTCAGTCAAGGGCTTTGCGGAACATTGCGTATCGACAAAACACGAGGTCACCGAGGGTGAGTGCGCTCCCAGTGCGGGCGGCGCGCGGTGCGGAACGGGTTGACTGACCTGTAAGACAACTCTACGGTGAGCAGCATGGACAGGAGGGAAGATGGGAGCTGCACCCGACGCGCGTGCCCACTCCGAGAACCCGTCATCGGAGACCGACAGCACTCGGACGGGCGGTCACGCATCACTGAGTGTTGCCTTGGGGCTGGCCGCCGGTCCCGCCGTGGGGCTGGGGCTCGCCCGGTTCGGATACGGCTTGATCCTGCCACCCATGCGAGCGGCTCTGCACTGGGACTACAGCGTGGCCGGGGCTCTCAACACGGCTAACGCCGCTGGGTACTTGGCTGGATCTGTCGGTGTCGTGGGGCTGCGCCGGCGCTTCAGCGACCGCACGTTGTTCCTCGTGGGCATCGTCGGCACGGTCTGCTCCCTCGCCGCGTCGGCCTGGGGCAGTGCTGTGGTCGTGGCGCTCGCCCTGAGGGCCCTGTCCGGGATCTTCCCGGCCGTCAGTCTGGTGGCCGGTGCGGCCCTTCTCGCCGAGGCGACGCGCGGAGCACCGCAGGGCCGTTCGGCCGTCCTGCTCGGTGTGTACTTCGGGGGCGGCGGTCTCGGTGTCGCGGCGAGCGGACTGCTCATCCCCGCCGTACTGGACGCCTCGGGTACCGACGGATGGCGGTTCGCCTGGGCCACCTGTGCCGCTCTCGGCGCACTGCTTCTCCTCTGCGCGCTCCCGGCCGTCCGTGCTCTGAAAGGCAGCGCAGGCCAGGGCGATGCGTGGCGCCGCCCCGCGGGCGCACCCTGGCCGGTCCGCTCCATCGGTCCGATCCTGGCCGCCTACGGGCTCTACGGCGTCGGCTACATCACCTATATGACCTTCATCGTCGCGCTCCTCCAGGAACGGGGCGCGGGACCGGGCGATGTCACCGTGTTCTGGGTGCTGCTGGGACTCGCCGCGGTGGGCGGGGGGTTCGCCTGGGGCCCGGTACTGGGCCGCCTCTCCAGCGGCCACGGACTGGCCGTCGTCCTCCTGTTCGGCCTCGTGGGCACGGTGATCCCGTTGCTGTCCTCGTCGACCGTGGCCTGGGTGCTGTCCTCGGCGGCCTTCGGGGTCTCCTTCCTCTCCGTGATCACCGCCGCGACCGCCGGCGCACGCCGGGTCCTGGGGCCGCACCTGCTGCCGGGAGCCGTCTCCGGGCTCACGATCGCCATGGCGTCGGGCCAGTGCGTGGGCCCCGTGCTCGCGGGTCTTCTCTCCGATCACGCCGGCGGCATCCGCTCCGCGCTCTGGCTCGGGGCCGGTCTTCTCGCGGCGGCGGTGCTCGCCGGTGCGGCACAGGATCTGCTTCCGGATCGCCGGGCATTCGCCGAAATTGACAGGTCGGTTAAATAGAGGCCATGGGAGCACATAGCAACTACGGCAAGGGCCGGGACCGGCTGGTCGCGGCGGCCGCCGAGCTGTTCTACGCCCAGGGCGTCACCGCGAGCGGCGTGGACATGGTGGTCGCATCGGCGGGCGTATCGAAGCCGACCTTGTACGCGCATTTCCGTTCCAAGGACGAGCTGATCGCTGCCGCGCTGGAGTGGCAGCACCGGCAGCGCCGATCGCAGGTGGAGGCCGTGTTCGCGGCCTCGTCGAGCGATCCCGTCCAGCAGGTCCTGGAGCACTTCGACTGGCTCGCCCAATGGCACGAGTCGAACGGCTGCCGAGGATGCGCATTCCTCAACGCCGCCCCCGAACTCGTCGGCCCGCAGCACGAAAAGGCCCGCCTGATCGTCCAGCAGCACAAGCGCTGGTGGCGCGGCCGCTTCGAGCACCTGCTCGCCGAGGCGGGTCTGGCAGAACCGGAACGCGTGGCAGACGAAGTCCTGCTCCTCTTCGAGGGCGCCAGCGCACGGGTCGCCGTCGAACAGACCACGGAACCGGTCCGCACCGCCCGGCGCATGGCGGAGGACCTGCTCGCCCGACTCGGCTGACGCGGCGAACGGTGGGGGCGATCGAGGTCCCGGATGGCGGAGAGAACGTGGTGCGGAGCCGTCACAGAACCACCACCGAGCGTACCGGGGTGATGAGGACGTGCCGGCAGGCCCTCGACACGGGTCAGTTCGTAGGCGGCCCCCTCCACACACCCGCCGGAGACCGACCCGATGGCTGTGCCGTCGGAGTCGACGGTAAGGGCCGCACCGGGCCGGCGGGGCGCGCTGCCGCTGGTCGCCACCACCGTGGCGACGGCGAAGTCGCGACCCTGCTCACACCACCTGTCGAGCTCTCCGGCGATGTCCAGCATGGGGGGCAGGTCTCCCTTACGGATTCCGGGCCCGGTGAGCGCCCGCCCCGGGCGTCGGCAGGTGTTCGCCGCGAACGTTGCTGAAGACCGCCTCAACACTGAACGGGCAGGGTCTACCGGCCACTTCCGTGACCGGGGCCGGCTCCTGGGGTGATGCTGGACAGCGACATGCCCATGGTCTCCGGCGCCCAGACCAGGGTCACCAGCCAGCCGAGCGCCGATATGCCGGCGCCGGCCAACAGCACGGTGGCCGAGCCACCGTGAAGCAGCGCGGAGGGCAGGAGGTACGTACCGGCCGCCGAGCCGATCCGGCTCACGGCAGTGCCGACGCCGACAGCGGTGGCGCGGACCTCGGTCGGGAACAGCTCGTTGGGGTACACCAGCGCGAGGAAGCCGGATGCTCCGTTGACGAGGGCGAATACCGCGAGCCCCAGGAAGAGGCCGATCGGGCCGATGCCCGGAATGACGGCCGGCAGTACGAGGGCCACCGTGATGACGGCGAACGACCAGAGCAGCAGCGCTCGGCGGCCGATCTTCTCTATCAGCCAGAGGCCGGGGAAACTGCCCACGACGAACAGCATCATGATGACGATGGATCCGCCGTAGAGGTTCGCGTCGCCGGTCATGCCGAAGGAGGAGAGCAGGTCCGGGGCGAAGATGTAGACGGCGAAGAGCGGTATGACCTGCGCGGTCCAGAACCCGGACACAAACATCGTCCGGGTGAGATAGGGCTTGCGGAAGATCGTGCCGAACGAGGTGGTGACAGCTGGTTCGTCGGGAAGGTGACTCACGTCGTACTGAGAGCCGTAGACCTTCTTGATCGCGGTGTTGGCCTCCTCGACCCGCCCCTTGCTGAGCAGCCACCGTGCGGACTCCGGCGTACCGACGCGCAGCAACAGCGTGACCACGGCGAAGACCGCCGGGCTGGCCAGCAGCCAGCGCCATGTGTCGGGTCCGAGGCCGTGCAGCAGGAATCCGACCGCGTACGCCGCCGCAGCCCCAATAGTCCAGAAGACGAGCGCCAGTCCGAGCAGCCTGCCCCGATGGCGCCGTGGCAGATACTCGGCGAGCAGGGCGGTCGCGATCGGGTAGTCGGCCCCGATGGCCACGCCCGCCACGAAGCGCAGTGCGATGAGCCACCACGCAGTCGGCGCGAACGCCGACCCGACCGAGGCCACCGCAAGGACGACGAGATCCGCGACGTACATGAATTTCCGGCCGACCAGATCGGTCAGATAGCCGAAGACCAGCCCGCCGATGAACACGCCGATCAGACTTGCGGCGCCGACGAGCCCGATGGCGACACCCGACAGGTGCAGTGCGGGCTTCGCTGTGAGGAGGGCGATACCGATGATCGTGAGGGCGTATCCGTCGATGAAGGGCCCGCCGCTCGAATAGGCGGTCAGTTTCTTGTGGAACGACGTCAGTGGTGCGTCGTCTATCAGGTGAGCCTGAGCAGTGGATGTCACAGGTAACCCTCTCTGCCAGTCTGCCAGTCGGGAATTGGGCCCCGGCTCGACGAGGTGAGAGCCGGGGCCCAAAAGGAACGTGGGCACGGCAGGACCAGCGAGTGCCGCTGCTGCCGGCGATCGATGAGTTGGAGGCAGCCGGCTCACCGCCTGGTGATGGGCCTAGAAAGGTGCGTCGCCCCTCAGCGTCACGCGGTGCATCTTGCGGTAGTGGGGGTGGTAGTCGCCGACGGCGTAGTGCTGCACCGCCCGGTTGTCCCAGATCGCGATCGCGTTCGGGTCCCACCGGAAGCGGACTTGGAACTCCGGGACGCGAGCGAGCCCCACGAGGTAGCGCAGCAGTGATTCGCTCAGCTGATGGTCGACACCGGCGATCCTTGTCGCGTAGAGCTCGTTCACGTACACGAGCTTGCGTCCCGTTTCGGGGTGTGTCCGCACCACCGGGTGCCGTCGAGGGCGGTACTTCTCCCGCGTCTCGGCGTACCGCTTCTCCCCGTCCTCACCGGAACGCACGTGGTCGCTGAGCTCCCGCTCCCAGTCATGCACCGCCTCAAGCGGATCGATCAGGCTCTTCACGTTCTCCGGCAGGGAGTCGTAGGCCGCCGTCATGCTCGCCCACAGGGTGTCGCCGCCACAGGGGGGCACTTCCTGTGAGTGCAGGCACGTAGCGGCGTTCGGCGTCGCCTGCCAGGTCAGGTCGGAGTGCCAGACGTCTGTTCCGGAGGCGCGGCCCCTGGATTCAAGGACCTCGATGTATTGATTGTCGGGAAGCGAGGGGAAGAACGCGCTCACCTCCTGCGGTTCACCGAAGATCCGGGCGAACCTCAGCTGGTCATCCGGATCGATCAGCTGGTCGCGCAGAAACACCACTTCACGCTCCAGAAGCGTCTGTCGCAGCTCCTCCTGGCATTTCGGCGACAGCTCATCCCGCAGGTCGAGCCCGTGGATGACACCACCGATTGCCGGAGTGAGCGACTCAAGTTTGAACTCCGTGGGATTTACGGATTCCATTGCGCAAATTCCTTTCTTGCCTCATTCGGGAGTGCAGTGAGGGAGATCAGCGTTCTGGGTGGTCAGGATGGGATTCGTCCAGGCGGCGAACTGCGGCCTGTTCACCGGCCGGAGCTGTCAATCCGAGCTGTCAGTCCGAGCTGTCAATCCGCAGGGGAAACCGGCGGTGCCGAGTGGACCGGACCTCAGGCCGCGGAACATGGCGCCGGCCTCGCCCTCCCCTAGGTAGCTAAGGGGTTAACTATCTCGGTGGAGAGTTTTTATCAGCAAGCGACAAGCCCCACAAGGGGGCTGTCGCACCGAAAAACCTCCGTCACCCCGGCAGGGGATCCCACCGGCACCGCCTGCTGGGTCGAGCGCTCCTGGGCCGAACGTCCCCGAGGCCGGCCGATCCGGTGGACCTGTGGCAGGAGTGCCGAGGGGAGTGGCTCTCCCGGGGGTCGCGCCGGTGCGGGATCCGGCCGGCGGCGAAGCCATTTCCAAAACATTAAGCGCATGATATTCTAGCGCTTAAGTAAATGTTTATGCTGGTCAGCGCCTTGTGGCGCCCTGGTTTCACTCACCTCTCGCTGATTTTCGAACCACCACGGTTGGACACACAACAGGAGGAGGGCTTCAAACATGCGCCAACAGGTCGGTGGCGCCGGACTGCTCGCGCCGACACAGGCGGCACTCCCACCCTTTCGCCTGTGCAGACCGAAGACACTCGACGAGGCGCGGCGGCTGCTCCTGGACAACCCTGACGCGACTCTCGCCGCTGGTTGCACGGACTTGGTCGCCGCGGTCCGTGAAGGGTGCTCCCCGAGCACACTCATCTCACTGCGGGGAATCGATGAGTTGCGCACCGCCGAGCAGCGTGCCGGAGAGCTCCACCTCGGTGGGTTGCTGACCCACCACGATGGTTCCCGGCATCCAGCAGTCAACCGGGTGCTGCCCATGCTCGGTGCGGCCTGGTCGAGCATCGCCACAGTCCGTATCCGCTTCCGGGCGACGGTGGGCGGAAACATCATGGCGCGCCGCCACCGGTACGAGATGGCCGTGATCCTGGGCGCCCTCGAAACACAGTTGCTGTTCTCCGGGCCGGCGGGGGAGTGGCGCTGCCGCGTCGACGAATTCGTTGACGGCCCCACGGCCGGACCCGCCCTGCTGCACCACCTCGTGGTCGACACCGAGTCACTGCACACATTCCACTACGACCGCTCGCTGCGCCCGCTGACCACGGTGGCGCTCGCGGTCCGGCGCACGGGTGGCGGGCTCCGCCTGACAGCTGTCGCCGGATCGGAGTATCGCCGGCCGGCCCTGCTCCGCGCCGAGATCGCGGGCGACCGGATGACTGCCGCCGACCGGGCCGATCTCGCCCACGACATGGCAGCCCAACTGCCGGAGCGGGCCGGGGACTACGCCGGCAGCATCGAATATCGCCGAAGGGTCGTCGAAGTTCTCCTGCGACGTCAGCTCACGCCCGGACCGGAGTCAATATCATGAGCAGCGGTACTCAACCGATCGAGAGCGTCGGCCCTGGTGAGGACGTCCGGGTCGCATTCATGCTCAACGGCCAGCAGCGCGACGTCGAAGTGCCCACCAGCACAGTCCTGTTGACGATGCTGCGCCGGGACCTGAACCTGACCGGTGTGCGCGGCTCCTGCGAGCGAGGCGTGTGTGGCGTGTGCACTGTCCTGGTGGACGACCGGCCCGTCGCATCGTGTTCACTGTTCGCCTTCGATGTTGATGGAACCAGCGTGGAGACCATCGAGGGCCAGCAGGACGGTGACCATCTGAGCCCGGTCCAGCAGGCATTCTCCGAGTGCGGCGGTTTCCAGTGCGGTTACTGCACACCCGGGATGATCCTGCTCACCACCGCGCTGCTGCGGACCAACGCGAAGCCGGACCGTGAAGAGGTACGGCAGTGGATCGGTTCGAACATCTGCCGCTGCACCGGCTACGAGATGATCCTGGAGGCGGTCGAGCGGGCCGGCGAGCTGGTGCGGGACCGCGACGAAGAGGACAACTTGTGAGCGGCATCGTTGGACGGGACGAACCTCGCCGGGACGCGTTGGCGAAGGTGACCGGCAGGGCGCGGTACGGGTACGACGTCAGCATGGCGGGAATGCTGCACGCCAAGGTGCTGCGCAGCCCGCACGCTCATGCGCGGGTGGTGTCGGTGGACACCACCAAGGCCGAGAACCTTGCGGGCGTACACGCCGTGCTCACCAGGGACCACCTGGACGGACTCGACCCGATGTGCGGCGCGTATGTGAAGGACCAGCCGTTCGTGGCGCTGGACACCGTCCGCCATGTCGGCGAGGTGGTGGCCGCCGTCGCCGCTCTGGATGAGCACACCGCGCTCGCCGCCCTGGATCTCATCGAGGTCGAGTACGAGAAACTGCCTGACGTTGCGTCAGTTCTGGACGCCCGCCACGATGAGGCGCCCGAACTCTTCCCGACCGCCCCGTCGGCCTTCGTCCCGCAGTACGGTCCGGGTGCTGTCGCCGCTGTGCGTACCGCGCGCAATGTCAGCTTCGAGTACCGCTACACCACGGGGCCGGCCGATGTGTGGCGCGAGTGCGACCACGTCTTCACCGACACCTTCACCTTCTCCCGGATGCAGCACATGCATCTTGAGCCGTTCGTCAGCGTCGCGGTCGCGCCGGGTGACCGGGTGGAAGTGTGGACGAGCACCCAGGAGCCGTTTCAGCTCCGCCAGGAGCTCGCCCGCATATTCAAGGTCCCGGACAATACCGTGCAGGTGCACGCCGAGTTGCTCGGTGGTGGCTTCGGAGCCAAGACCAACTGCCGCACCGAGCCCATTGCCATCCGCCTGTCCCAACTCAGCGGTGGGCGCCCGGTCCGGTACTGCCTGACGACGGAAGAAGCCTTTCTGACTGTCAGTCAGCACGAGGCGGTCCTGACGTTGACGACGGGGCTGGCGGCCGACGGCACGTTCCTGGCGCGCAAGAGCGAAGTACTTCTCAATGCTGGTGCCTATTCCGACTACAGCCCGCTGGTGGCCGAGAAGGCCGGTTATCGGATGCCGGGAAGCTACCGCTGGCGTCATATCGACACGGTGTGCCAGACCATCATGACCAACACCGTGCCGGCCGGCGCCTTCCGCGGATTCGGTGGTACGCAGGCGACCTGGGCCAATGAGCGGCAGCTGGACCTCATAGCGGCCCGGCTGGACATGGACCCCCTCGATCTCAGACTGAAGAACGTCCTCGACCTGGGTGAGAGGAGCGTGCCGGGCGAAACTCCCCTCGACAGCGACCTCGCATGGGGGCTGGGCCTGGTGGCCGACGCGATCGGCTACCGCGAGCGCGCCCACATCGACAACAGAGGTATGGGGATCGCGCTGACCTGCAAGGACGGTGGCGGCATGAACAAGGTGAGCGAGGCCCGGCTCACCATTGACGCTTTCGGCAATGTCTCTCTGCGATCCGCGCTGATCGAGATGGGCCAGGGAGGACAGAGCGCACTCACCCAGATCGTCGCCGATGTCCTGGGGACGGATCCGGGCAAGGTCACGTTCGCCCCTGTCGACACCGACCACTCACCGTTCGATTCGGGGACACACTCGTCCTCCGGAATCGCAGTGATGGGCCGAGCGGTCGAGCAGGCGGCGGAGCAGGCGCGGCGCAAGGTCCTCGACTTCGCGGCCACGGAGCTGAGGCTCCCGGCCCAAGAGCTGGAGCTGCGGAACTGGGAGGTGGTGGCCAGGGGGGAGGCGTATCCGCTCACCCCGCTGATCCGCCGGGCCTTCGACGGTACCGATGACGAGTTCACCGCCGATGGCTACTACAGGGCGGACTCCTCGGCAGAGTCACCTTTCGAGACGCCCTGCGCTTTCTGGGAGGTCGCCTGGGCGGCGGCCGAGGTCATGGTGGACCCGGAGACCGGGAAAGTGGAACTCCTCCAACTCGTGATCAGCGGGGACGCCGGGAAAGTGATCAATGCCCTGGGGGCGCGGGGGCAGGACGAGGGCGCGGCGGTCATGGGCATCGGACAGGCCCTCTTCGAAGAGCTGCGCTACGAGGGGAGTGAACTGCTCAACGGTGAAGCACTGGACTACCGCGTGCCCATGGCCGATGACATGCCGCGCTCGTTCATCTCCATCACCCAGGAACAAGGCCATGGATCAGGTCCTTTCGGCTCCAAGGGCCTCGGCGAGGGCGGAATGCTGCCCGTGCCGCCGGCCATCGCCGCCGCGATAGCCGACGCCGTCGGAGCGCAGATCACCGGCCTCCCCATGAGCCCCGAGCGAGTGCTCACCGCCATCGACGCCGCCCGCGCACACGACTCCAGGCCATGACGGTCCGGGTGCCGGGGGAGGGGGAAACCGCCCGCGTGTGGGCGGGTGTCGGCGAGGAGCGGTGTCCAGCCGTTTTCCTGGATTCCGGCAGTGAGCGGGCAAACGGTTTGGGGGGTGTTGATGGGGAACGGGGGCATGGTACTCAGCCAGCTGATGGCCGAAGGAGCCCCCCGTGAGACCGCGGATCCTGAGCGGCATGTTTGCATATGTTCATGATCATTAATGCATCGGAAGCAGATGAACCGCGGACGTACGTGGACCACATCCTGGAGCACTGGCACCAGGACGAGGAAGCCGAGGCGCTCGTCCAGGGTGCGCAGCGGCTGACCCGGGGAGAGGCCCGGCGGCGGCTGTTCCGGCTGGGGCACGCGCTGCGCCGCCAGGGGCTCGCGCCCGGCGACGGAGTGGGGCTGTTCCTGGCGAACCGGGTGGACTCCGTCCTGGTGCAGCTCGCGGTGCACCTCATCGGCTGCCGCGTCGTGTTCCTGCCGCCGGAGCCGGGCCCCGGCGAGCTCGCCGCGCTGGTCGAGCAGTCCCGGGCGCGCGCCGTGGTCACCGACCCGCTCTTCGCGCAGCGGGCCGCCGATGCGGCAGGCCGCAGCGTCCACGCCCCCGTGCTGCTCAGCCTCGGGCCCTGCGAGCAGCGGTGCACGGATCTGCTGGCGCTGGAGGCCGAGTGCCCGGCGGTGCGCCCCGACGGCGTGCCCGCGCCGGGCCCGGACGAGGCCGTGACCGTCCTCTACACCGGCGGCACCCTGGGCCGTCCCAAGCTCGCCGCGCACAGCCACCGGCTCTATGACGCGCTGGTGGACCTGGTGCAGGGCGCCCCGCGGGACTCCCGGCCGGCTGTCTTCCCGAATACGGATCCGGGCACGGGGCGAGTGCTCGCCTCCACGCTGCTCACTCACGGCAGCGGCCACCTCATGACAGTCCAGGCGCTGGTGACGGGGTCCACCCTCGTCGTACTGCCCGAGTTCGAAGCGGGCGCGGCGCTGGCGGTGCTGCGTGAGGAGCGGATCACCGCCACCATGTTCGTACCGCCGATGCTCTACGCGCTTCTCGACCACCCGGAGTGCGAGCCGGACGCCCTCCCCGCACTGCGGCGGATCGTCGTCGGAGGCGCGGCCTCGTCGCCCAGCCGGCTGCAGCAGGCGGTGAAGGTCTTCGGGCCCGTGCTCAGCCAGGGCTACGGGCAGTCCGAGGCGCTCGGTATCGCTGCGTTCGGTGCGGAGGATCTCGCGTCGGAGGGAGCCCAGCGGCCCGAGCTCTGGAGCAGCTGCGGTCGCCCGATTTCCGACACCGAGATCGAGATCCGTGGTGAGGACAGCGCGGTGGCGCTGCCCTCCGGGCAGGTCGGTGAGGTGTGTGTCCGGGGCGAGACGGTGATGCTCGGCTACTACGAGGACCCGGAGCGCACCGCCGAGGCGCTGCACGACGGGTGGCTGCGTACCGGGGACTTGGGCTACCTCGACGCCGAGGGGTACCTCTATCTCGTCGATCGGGCCAAGGACATCATCGTCACCGGCAGCACCAGCGACAACGTCTACTCCCGGGTCCTGGAGGACTTCCTGCTCACGCTGCCCGGTGTGCGCAACGCGGCGGCGCTGGGCGTCCCCGACGAGGAATACGGGGAGGCCGTACAGATCTTCCTGGCCACCGCCGAGGGCGCCGACATCGACCCGGACAAGGTCGGCGCCTCGGTGACCGCCGAGTTGGGAGAGCTGTACACGCCCCGGAGGACGGTCCTGCTGGACCAGCTGCCGACGACCAAGGTGGGCAAGGTGGACAAGAAGGCGCTGCGCGCCGCGTGGACGAGCGCCACCCTGGACACCACGCCGTAGGCGCCGCGATGGGCGACCAGCCGGCCTGATGTGCCCGGCGCTGCGCGAGCCCGGTGGTGCGGCCCGAAATGCTGCGGTCCATAACGCGTGAGTCGCTGCCGGCCCGGGTTCCTGCACTGGGCTGGTTGGTCCCATGCGATGGCATGCTTCCGCGGTCCGCCGCAGTATTGCCCGCACAACGCTCCCCGGTGCTACCGGCCCCGGGCTGTCAGGTCTCTCGGCAAGGACTGACGATGCAAGACCGGCTGGCACTGAATCCACTGTTGGGCCCCGTCCTCGGTCCGCCTCGCAGATCGTCGGGGCATTCACGTTGGCTGCTGGCCGTCGCGGCAGCCTTCACCGTCGTTCAGCTGATCGTGGTGGTACCGGGCTCGGGGCTGGGCTGGGACGAGGCGGTCTACGTCAGCCAGGTCGGCGGGAACGCCCCGCCCGCGTTCTTCAGCGCACCTCGAGCACGGGGCATCTCCTACCTCGTGGCACCAGTGGCCTCCTGGACGGCATCGACCACGGCGATCCGCGTCTACCTGGCCCTGCTGTCGGGCAGCGCGTTCTACGTCTGCCTGTGGATCTGGCGCAAGGTGCTGACCACAGCGGTGCTTGCCTGTGCCGGTGCGTTGTTCGCCACCCTGTGGATCACCCTGTACTACGGCCCCGAGGTGATGCCCAATCTGTGGTGTGCCTTCGGGGCCCTGGCTGCCGTCGGCTGCGTCCTGCGGGCCATCGGACGCGCGGGTGACCGGGCAGCCGTGGTCGGCGCCGGGGTCGCGGTGGCGGTTGTCGGGGTCATGCGCCCTGCCGATGGTGTGTGGCTCGCCCTGCCGCTGGCCGCGTCGACCCTGCTGGTGCCGGGCCGGCGACGACCGGCGGTGTTCGCCGCGATCGTCGGTGGCCTGGTGATCGGCGCAGCCCCCTGGGTGATCGAGGCGTACCTGCACTACGGGGGATTGAGTGCCCGGCTGCACCGTGCCAGCGAGATCCAGGGCGGGCTGGGCTGGAATGTGGCTGTGGACGACCAGGTGCGGACTCTGGCGGGGCGTTCGCTGTGCAGACCGTGCAACGTTCCCTGGAGGTATCCGCTCACGGCGGCTTGGTGGTTTGCGCTGCCGGTGGTTGTTGTCGGGGGCATCGTGGCGGCGTTTCGCGCGCACCGGGGCTCCGCGGCCCTGCTGGCCACCGTGACCGCGGCATCGATGGCAGTGCCGTACCTGTTCTTCATCGACTATGCGGCGCCCCGCTTCCTGCTTCCCGCCTACGCGCTCCTGGCCCTCCCCGCGGGCGAATGCGGCGTCTTCCTGCTCTCCGGCGTGCGGCTCGCTCCACGGCCGGTGACCGCCGCCGTGCTCGCCCTGGTTCTGGCGGGTCACCTCTCCATCCAGCTCGGGGTGCTTGCCCGTATGACGGCCGTCAACCGCTCCATGCGGGCCCACTACACGGCGGTCGCCGCCGGGCTGCACCGGCTGGGCGTGCGCCCGCCCTGCATGGTCACTGGGTACATGGCTGTCCCGATCGCCTACTACGCGGGCTGTTCCTCACGTCAGCCGAGCGGTCACGACGCCAGCATCACACCGGATGGGATCAGAGCCGCCCAGCGCGACATGCCGGTCGCGGTCATCGTGGCCGACAGCCACGTTCCACCACCCCGTTACGCGCGATCCTGGCGACCGGTGAGCCTTCCGGATGAGCGCGGCCGGCCTGCCTACCGCGTCTACCTGCCGCCCGGCTCCGCCGGCTCCGTCACGAGCAAGGACGCAACGCGCCGGCTTCCAACTCCTCCGGAAAAGAGGTCTCTTGGCGTGACTGGCGTCAGAACCATTTCTCGTGAACATTCGTGCACCCACCGGTCTCCAGGTGCTGCCCAAAATGCCGGACAAACGCTGCTGTTGAAAGTGGACGAAGCCACTGCTCGGGCAACGACGTCGATGTTCTGCTGGACGGACCCGCCTTCCTGACGGCCGACAGGTTCACGGTCGGGGAGCAGTCCTGTACGGATGTCTCCGACGGGAACGAGGGCAGGCCGCGTTCGGCTGTGGACGGCCTTCCCTCGCCCCTCTTGCGTCAACTCAGCGTGCCGACACCGCTGCCGGTTTCGGGAGCGTGCAGCCCGCGGCCGCGAGGTTGAGCTTGTTGCCCGTCGTGAAGCAGGCGGGGATGCCGTAGGTCTCTTCCGCGTATCCGATCCCCTTGCGGACGGTGACGGCCCCCTGCTCGTTCACCTCGCAGGGGTTGTCGAGGGTGCAGCTCTCACCGCTCTCGTTGATGGTGTTGTTGATCGCCGTGATCTGCCCGGTCGTCGTGTCGATGACCGGGGAACCCGAGGTGCCCCCGATGACCTGGCACTGCGGGGTGTAGCGGACGGAGTCCTTCCATGTCCACTGGTCTTCCTTCAGGCGGTACGCGAATCCGTCGACGGAGCAGGAGTAGACCCGCTTCCAGTATCCGGAGACCACGTTGATCGCGTGCCCCTGCACCGGGTGGGCCGAGGACAGCGTCAGTGGCCCGATGCCGGTGGACTGCTGTATCTGCGCGTAGGTCTTGGTCAGTTGGTACAGCGTGACGTCCGTGTCGGTCATCGTCGAGTAGACGACCTTGTTCGCCTTGAGTGTTCCGGCGGTGCCGGCCGAGGCGTTGAGCAGCGTGAAGCTACGGGTGGACGACTGGTCGGTGATGACCTGACCCGCGCTGGGGAAGCCGGTTTCGAGGCAGTGACCGTTGGTCATGACCAGACCCGGGTCCGTCGCCTGCGAGTTCGGCATGCGGACCAGGGAGCCCGAACAGTTGCTGAGTGCCACGGTGCCGGCGAAGGAGGCGGCTCTCACCGAGGCGTGCGCACTGTCAGGGTGCACGGCGGCCGTTGCGGCAGTGGGGGTTGCCCCGCCTGCGTGGTCGGGTGCTGCGGCTGCCGCGCCCGCGGTACCTGCCAAGGTGGCGGCACCGAGGGTGACAGCGGTGAGGGTGGCGAGGAGAGGCTTGCGCATGGTGGTGGTCGGTCCTCTCGGTTCGGCCCCGGGAGCCCTGTGGCCCCCGGACGGCGAAGGGTGACCGCATTGTCGGCGTACAGACAACGCCTCCGCTACCCCACCGCCCCGTCCTGACTCTTTCTGCCCCCTTGACGGCCACCGTGACGGGACTCTGTTTCCTGGGTCTGAGCACTGGAACAGGCAGCCCCGGCGCCCCTGTCCGGCTCGGCTGCCCGATGGTCGCGGTGCGCCCGGAGGCGAGCAACCGCCGCCCCGGCCGCCCTGGACGGGCCCGGATTCCCTGGATCGATGGCCACCGTCGAAGGGCGTCGCGCTGGAAGCCTGAGAGCCCGTCGTGGTCCTGGCTCGGTGGCTCGGACACTCGTCGCAGGTGATCACCCTTGGTTACTATGCTCACTTCATGCCGGAAGCCGGAAGCCGGAAGCCGGAAGCCGGAAGCCGGAAGCCGGAAGCCGGAAGCCGGCGGCCAGGGGCGCGGCGCCACCGACGGTCTGCTGGGGGAGCGGGGAGACCGGCCCGCCGGCCGAAGCTCCCCAGATTCTCCCCAGCGCCGTCGGCCGGTGATTCCTGCCTCTGCGCACCGGAGAGGTCGTCCGTGGATTGCATGACTGAAGAGATAGGTGGCCTGGGAAAGTGTTGGAAGAAGTCGTGGCGACCCGCTACGTCACGCCTCTGCGTGAGGGCGGATCGCTCCCCGGGATCGTCGAGGCCGACGACCTCGGTACGTACGTCATGAAGTTCACCGGGGCCGGGCAGGGCCGCAAGACGCTCGTGGCCGAGGTCATCTGCGGTCAGCTCGGCCGCAGGCTCGGGCTGCGTGTGCCGGAGCTCGTACAGATGCAGCTGGACCCCGTCATCGGGCTGTCCGAGCCCGACCAGGAGGTGCAGGAGCTGCTGAAGGCCAGCGGCGGGCTGAACCTCGGGATGGACTACCTGCCGGGATCGCTCGGCTTCGACCCGCTCGCCTACCAGGTCGGCCCCGAGGAGGCCGGGCGGATCGTCTGGTTCGACGCGGTGATCAACAACGTCGACCGCTCCTGGCGCAACCCCAACATGCTTGTCTGGCACGGCGATCTCTGGCTCATCGACCACGGCGCCACCATGATCTGGCACCACAACTGGCCCTCCGCGAAGAACTACGGCAGTAAGCCGTACGACGCGTCCGACCACGTCCTGGCGACCTTCGCCCCCGACGTGGCGTCCGCCGCCGCCGAGCTGGCGCCGCTGGTCACCGAGGAGCTGCTCACCGAGGTCGCCGCCGACGTACCGGAAGCCTGGCTGGAGGAGGAGGCCGGCTTCGGCACCACCGATGAGCTGCGGCGTGCATATGTGGAGGTCCTGCTGGAGCGGGCCGCATCCGTGCACACCCGGATCACGTTCGGGCCGCAGACCCCCACCGGGCCGTCCCGTGCACCGGGCTGGCTCTCCGAGCGCCTCGCGCCCCCCGCGCGGCAGCAGGACGAGAAGAAGGACGGCACCCGATGACCGGGCGTGATCCCGCTCACCGGGATGTCTACGAGTACGCGCTGGTGCGGGTGGTGCCGCGGGTCGAACGCGGCGAGATGTTCAACGCGGGGGTCCTGGTCTACTGCCGGGCCAGATCGTTCGTCGTCGCCCGTACGCATCTGGACGAGGCGAAACTGAGGATGCTCGACCCGCACGCCGACGTCGTCGGGGTACGCGCCGCGCTGCGCGCTGTCGAAGGGGTCTGCCACGGCGGTGATGCGGCCGGCCAGGCAGGGCCCGACGACGCGGGGCGCCGGTTCCGCTGGCTGATCGCCCCCCGTTCGACGGTCGTACAGCCCGGTCCTGTGCACACCGGGCTCACCACCGACCCGGCCGCCGAGGCCGACCGGCTGCTCGGGTTGCTGGTGCGCTGAGGGGGTGGCACCCGGTGTGACGTTCACTGCTGAACCCGTGTGCCGTTGACACCGGGTGCCAGGCCTTCTAGCGTCTCGTCTGCTGAAGGTACTAAGCGGTTGCTCAGTGATCGAGGGCCGCGATCCGAGGGCGAGGAGAGCCAGTATGTCCACCACCGAGCAGCGCGTTGCCATCGTGACCGGGGCCGCGCGCGGCATTGGCGCAGCCACCGCCGTCCGTCTGGCGGCGGAAGGCCGCGCTGTCGCCGTACTCGACCTCGACGAGGCGGCCTGCAAGGACACCGTCGAGCAGATCACCTCCGCGGGCGGCCGCGCCATCGCCGTGAGCTGTGATGTCTCGGACAGCGCCCAGGTCGAAGCGGCGGTTGCCCGGGTCGCGGCCGAGCTCGGCGCCCCGACGATCCTCGTCAACAACGCCGGTGTCCTCCGCGACAACCTGCTCTTCAAGATGAGCGAGTCCGACTGGGACATGGTCATGAACGTCCACCTCAAGGGCGCGTTCCTGATGTCCAAGGCCGTCCAGAAGCACATGGTGGACGCCAAGTTCGGCCGGATCGTCAGCCTGTCGTCCAGCTCGGCGCTGGGCAACCGCGGTCAGGCGAACTACTCCGCGGTCAAGGCCGGTCTGCAGGGCTTCACGAAGACGCTCGCCAAGGAACTCGGCAAGTTCGGCGTCACCGCCAACGCCGTCGCTCCGGGCTTCATCGTCACCGAGATGACCGCGCAGACCGCGGCGCGCGTCGGGATGGGCTTCGAGGAGTTCCAGGCCGCCGCCGCCACCCAGATCCCGGTGCAGCGTGTCGGCAGGCCCGAGGACATCGCCAACGCCATCGCCTTCTTCACCGGCGAGGACGCGGGATTCGTGTCCGGGCAGGTCATGTACGTCGCCGGCGGCCCGCTCAACTGATCAGGCAATCTGGGGAATCACGGGAATCACAAGGGAATCAACGGACATGACTGCACAGGACAGCGGGAAGGTCGCGCTGATCACCGGCGCGAGCCGTGGTATCGGATACGGCATCGCCGAGGCGTTCATCGCCCGCGGCGACCGGGTCTGCATCACCGGCCGCAATGAGGACGCGCTCAAGGCGGCGGTGGAGCGGCTCGGCGCCGACCGGGCGATCGGCGTCGCGGGCAAGGCCCATGACGAGGCGCACCAGGCGACGGCCGTCGAGCGGGTCATGGAGACGTTCGGCAGGGTCGACCACCTGGTCAACAACGCCGGTACCAACCCGGTGTTCGGCCCGATGGCCGAGCTGGACCTGAACGTGGCGCGCAAGGTCTACGAGACCAACGTCATCTCGGCGCTCGGCTTCGCCCAGCAGACCTGGAAGGCGTGGCAGAAGGAGAACGGAGGCGCGATCGTGAACATCGCGTCCATCGCCGGTATCTCCGCCTCGCCGTTCATCGGCGCGTACGGCATGAGCAAGGCCGCGATGGTCAACCTCACGCTCCAGCTGGCGCACGAGTTCGCCCCGGTCGTCCGGGTCAACGCCATCGCGCCCGCCGTGGTGAAGACCAAGTTCGCCGTGGCGCTGTACGAGGGCCGCGAGGAGGAGGCGGCCGCCCAGTACCCGATGGGCAGGCTCGGAATGCCCGCGGACATCGGGGGCGCCGCCGCGTTCCTCACGTCCGACCAGTCGGCCTGGGTCACCGGTCAGACCCTGGTGCTCGACGGCGGGATGTTCCTCAACGCCGGCGTCTGAGTCCCGGTCCCGTCCGGGCCTCCACCCTGAGCCCCGGAGCTCCGCCCGCGGAGCCGCTCACCGCACGGCCCCGGACATCCGTCCGGGGCCGTTGTCAGTGGTCGCCGGTAGGTTCTGTGATGAAGAACGATTCGCACACCGGAGGTTGTTGACGTGACCGGAACCGACATGCTGCCCGCATCCTGGAGCGGCGTCCTCGGCGATGAGCTGGAGAAGCCCTACTTCAAGGAGCTCACGGCGTTCGTCGAGGAGGAGCGGGCCAAGGGGCCGGTCTACCCGCCGCGCGACGAGGTCTTCGCCGCGCTGGACGCCACGCCGTACGACAGGGTGAAGGTGCTGATCCTCGGCCAGGACCCGTACCACGGCGAGGGCCAGGGCCACGGTCTCTGCTTCTCGGTGCGCCCGGGCGTCCGGACGCCGCCCTCCCTGCGGAACATCTACAAGGAGATGAAGGAGGAGCTCGGCCACCCGGTCCCGGACAACGGCTATCTGATGCCGTGGGCCGAGCAGGGCGTCCTCCTGCTCAACGCGGTGCTCACGGTGCGCGCGTCGGAGGCCAACTCGCACAAGGGCAAGGGCTGGGAGAGGTTCACGGACGCGGTGATCAGCGCGGTGGCCTCGCGCCCCGACCCCGCGGTCTTCGTCCTCTGGGGCAACTACGCGCAGAAGAAGCTGCCGCTGATCGACGAGGAGCGCCATGTGGTGGTGAAGGGCGCACACCCCTCGCCGCTCTCCGCGAAGAAGTTCTTCGGCTCGCGGCCCTTCACGCAGATCGACAAGGCGGTCGCCGGGCAGGGCCACGAGCCGATCGACTGGCGGATCCCCGACCTGGGCTGACGGGGATCACCGGAGGTTGCGGCTAGCGTCGGTGGTACGCCGGGACGAACCGGACATCCGTGTGTGTGCGGCTACAGGAGGCAGCGGTGACGGAGTCGCAGCGGGAGACGTCGGGGGACGTCGTCATGGGCAGGATCGGCCAAGTGATCATGCTGCTGCACGGAGGCGACCGGGAGGAGGCCCGCAACCGGTTCGCCGGGCTGTGGGACGAGATCGGCGAGTCCGGCGACGCGCTGCACCGCTGCACCCTCGCGCACTACATGGCGGACACCCAGGACGACCCCGAGGACGAGCTGCTCTGGGATCTGCGGGCGCTGGCCGCGGCCGAGGGCCTGGATGACGAGCGTGTCGGCCGCCACGATGCCGCGGCCGCCGTCCGCGGCTTCTATCCCTCCCTGCACCTCAACCTCGCGGCCGACTACCTGAAGCTGGAGCGCAGAGAGGCCGCGCGCGTGCATCTGGGGCGCGCGCGGTCCGCGACGGGTGAACTGGCCGACGACGGTTACGGGGACGGCGTACGGGCGGCGATCGAGCGGTTGGAGTGGCGGCTGGGGGAGGGGTGAGGGGGGAAGGGGGCGAGGGGGTAGCCGTGACCGGTGCGGGCCGGTTGAGGTGGCCCGTGCGTCACCGGCCGTGCGTCACCGGCCGTACGTCTGGTGGCAGATCCGCGCCTGGGGGCTGTCCTGCGGCCAGCCCCCGTAGCCCTCACCGAGCGCGCAGACGTCGGCCTTGGCGCCGGACGGGTGGGCCGCGTGCTTCGGATGCCGAGGCGGGGCCGGCTGCGCCGGGTGGGCACGGCGGGGGCGCGCCGTACGGGGGCGTGCGGGCCGGACCGTGTGGCGGGCCGGTGCCGGGTTCGCACCGGGACCGCGGCCCGGCCCGGCTTCGCCGCCCGGGCGGTGTGCGGGCGGGTGGTGCGCGGGCGGGTGGTGTGCGGACGGGGCGGCGGCCCGGTGGCCGGACCCCGTCCCGGGAGGCACGGTCTCCAGCGCCTCGACCGGGGGCCCCTGCACGATCTGCGGGCCGGTGTGCTGCGCGTGGTGACCGGGCGTCCGGGACGGTCCGGGTGAGGGCGGGGGCGCCGGAGGGACGGCCACACAGCCGGAAGCCGCCGAGACGGCTGCGCCCAGCAGGGCCAGCGTGATGATCTTCGTTCGGTGCACCCGCCCAACTCTGCTGCCCGCAGGGGCTGTTCCGGGTACCGGAAGCGCGGATTGGCCCCGCACGGGTGAGCGCGGTCAGTCGCCGGTGACGCCGTCGATCCGCTCCCGGAGCAGATCCGCGTGGCCGTTGTGGCGGGCGTACTCCTCGATCATATGCGTGTAGATCCACCGCAGACTGAAATGCTCGCCCCGCCGGCCGAGCCCCTTGGAGAGGTCGTCCAGCGAGTAGCGGGCCGCCACCTCGCGGGCGTAGGCGATCTCCCGCTGCCAGGTGCCGTACGCCTCGTCCCAGGTGTCCGCATCGGTGAGGTGGAACTCCCCGTCCGGGTCCTCCTCGGTGTAGTAGAGCGGCGGGGTGTCCTCGCCCTCCATTACCTCGCGGAACCAGCCCCGTTCCACCTCGACCATATGCCGTACGAGCCCGAGCAGGGACAGCTCCGAAGGCGGCACCGCTGCCTCGTGCAACTGCTTCTCGTCGAGTCCGGCGCACTTGTGGGCCAGGGTGGCGCGGTGGTAGTCCAGCCACCCTTCGAGCATGGTGCGTTCGTCGGCCCTGAGTGGTGGTTCCTGGCGTTCCTGTGTCGTCATGCGGAGCATCATCACCCACGGGTCGGCGGCCCCGCTACGCGATATCCGTGCCCGGCTCCGACGGCCGCGCCCATCTGCCGCGCGCGGCCGGGGTCGCGGTCGGCGGGGGGCTTTCACCTCCATCTCGGGGCGGAGCTGGAGGACGAGCATGAAGCGCGGGGTGTGTTACTTCGGGGCAACCTTGCCGCCGCGGGTACGGCAGGTGCCACCGGCGGGCACCTCGCATGTGGGGCAGCCGAACTGTTCGACGGCGGCGGCCGGTTCGACGGGCTGGGGCTTGCCGCAGGCTCCCGTATCGTCTCCCGATATCGGAGTACGTCACGTACGGCTGTGCCGCCGAGGGAGTGGGCCATGAGCAAGCCACCGACCGCCGCCGGGATGCCGGACGAACTTCAGCGGCGGCTCGGGGTGTCCGACGCCGTGGTGATCGGCCTGGGATCGATGATCGGCGCGGGGATCTTCGCCGCTCTGGCTCCGGCCACGCACGCCGCCGGGTCCGGGCTGCTGACCGGCCTGGCGCTGGCCGCCGTGGTCGCTTTCTGCAACGCCACCTCCTCGGCCCGGCTCGCGGCCCGCTACCCGGCCTCCGGCGGCACCTACGTCTACGGCCGCGAACGCCTCGGTGACTTCTGGGGCTATCTGGCCGGGTGGTCCTTCGTGGTCGGCAAGACCGCCTCCTGCGCGGCGATGGCGCTCACGGTCGGCTCGTACGTCCGGCCGGGCCAGGCGCACGCGGTCGCGGTCGCCGCGGTGGTGGCGCTGACCGTGGTGAACTACACCGGGGTGCAGAAGTCTGCGCTCCTGACCCGGGTGATCGTGGCCGTGGTCCTGGCAGTGCTCGCCGCGGTGGTGGTCGCTGCCCTCACCTCCGCCACGGCGGACGCGGCTCGCCTCGAGGTCGGCGCGGATGCCACGGCCGGCGGGGTGCTCCAGGCGGCGGGCCTGCTGTTCTTCGCGTTCGCCGGGTACGCGCGGATCGCCACCCTCGGCGAGGAGGTCCGCGACCCCGCGCGCACCATCCCCCGGGCCATCCCTCTCGCGCTGGGTATCACCCTGGTCGTCTACGCCGTCGTCGCCGTCGCGGCGCTGGCGGTTCTCGGCCCCGATGGGCTGGCGCAGGCTGCGGCCCCGCTGTCGGATGCGGTCCGGGCGGCGGGCGTGGGCCGGCTGGTCCCCGTCGTGCGGGTGGGCGCCGCCGTGGCCGCGCTCGGCTCGCTGCTCGCGCTGATCCTCGGGGTCTCCCGCACCACCCTGGCGATGGCCCGGGACCGGCACCTGCCGCACGCCTTGGCCGCCGTCCACCCCCGGTTCAAGGTGCCGCACCGCGCCGAGCTGCTGGTGGGCGCCGTGGTCGCGGTGCTCGCCGCGACGGCGGACGTGCGCGGGGCGATCGGCTTCTCCTCCTTCGGCGTGCTGGCGTACTACGCCGTCGCCAACGCCTCCGCCTGGACGCTCACTGAGAACGAGGGACGGCCGAACCGGCTGGTCCCGGCCGTGGGGCTGGCCGGATGCCTGGTGCTGGCCTTCGCCCTGCCCGTGTCCTCGGTGGTCTCGGGGGCCGCGGTGCTGGCCTTCGGCGCCGCCGCCTACGGGGTCCGCCGCGCCGTGACCGCGAGCAGGGCGTAACCCGCGCGGCTGCCGCTACGGGGCGTCGTCGCCGAGGACTTCGCGGGCCAGCTCCTTGAGGGCCCTGCGGTCCTCGGTCAGGGCTTGCTTTCTGGCTTTCGTCACCTTGCAGACACGCCGAGTGCGGCCGTCGACCACCCGCTGCTCGGAGACCAGCAGCCCGTCGGTCTCCAGCTGGTGCAGCGTCGGGTACAGGGTGCCGGGGCTGATCTGGTAGCCGTGGCGGGCCAGTTCCTCGGTCATCCACGCGCCGTGGATCTCCTTCTCGGCCGCGTGGCGCAGGATGTGCAGCCGCACCGCGCCCCGCTGGAACCCCGGCACCCTGGCCCCACCTCCGGCAGTGACGAAACCGATATCGGCATCCGATGCTACGCCGGCGCCGGATGCCGCCCCGGCCAGCCGGTGTGACGGACACCCCGCCCGCCGGGCCGCCAGGGGCGGTCGGCCGACCACGCTGCGCAGCGCACCGGCGGTGGCCGTGCGCACCGCGCTGATCAGTACGTTCTCCCTGCTGGGGCCCCATCTGGTGCTGCGCTCCTTCGCGGACATCGCGGGCTGGCGGCCGCCGCAGCGCACGTATGCTGCCCAGGCACACGGCACCGGGAACGGCACCGAGCAACAGGACAGGCCGGTCAGCAGCCGGCCGCCGGAGCGACAGATCCACAGAGCGACACATCGACAGACGGACAGATCGACAGACGGAGAGGGAGGCCCCTGTGAAGGTCGGCTGCATCGGGCTCGGGGACATCGCGCAGAAGGCGTATCTGCCGGTACTGACGACCCTGCCCGGGATCGAACTGCATCTCCAGACCCGGACCCCGGCGACCCTCACCCGTACCGCCGAGACCTTCCACATCCCGGCGGACCGGTGCCACACCGACCTGGACTCCCTGCTTGCGCAGGACCTTGACGCCGCGTTCGTCCATGCGCCGACCGGTGTGCACCCCGAGATCGTGAGCCGGCTGCTCAGGGCGGGCGTGCCGACGTATGTCGACAAGCCGCTCTCGTACGAACTCGCCGAGTCCGAGCGGCTGGTGGCCCTCGCCGAGGACCGCGGTGTGAGCCTCGCCGTCGGCTTCAACCGGCGGCTGGCGCCGGGCTATGCCCAGTGCGCCGACCATCCCCGTGACCTGATCCTGATGCAGAAGAACCGGACGGACCTCGCGGAGGACCCGCGCACCCTGGTGCTCGACGACTTCATCCACGTCGTCGACACCCTGCGCTTCCTGGCGCCGGGCCCGGTCGAGCACATCGACGTGCGGGCCCGGATCCGTGCGGGGCTGATGCACCATGTGGTGCTCCACCTCTCCGGTGACGGTTTCTCCGCGATCGGCTCGATGAACCGGGTGAGCGGCTCCACCGAGGAGATCCTCGAAGTCTCGGGCCACGGCACCAAGCGACAGGTCGTCAATCTCGCGGAGACCATCGACCACAAGGGGCAGCCGACGGTCCGCCGCCGCGGCGACTGGGTACCGGTGGCCCGCCAGCGCGGCATCGAGCAGTGCGTGCTGGGCTTCCTCGACGCGGTGGCGGCGGGCAAGCTGCTCAGCGCCAGGGACGCCCTGCTGACCCATGAACTCTGCGAGCGTGTGGTCCTGCGGGCTCAGGCGCAGGCCGTCTGACCGAGCGCAGCCCTTCGACGGCGCACAGCACGGCCAGCACGGCCAGGGCGCCGTGGACCGGCCA
This sequence comes from Streptomyces sp. NBC_00466, assembly GCF_041433995.1. Taxonomy (NCBI): domain Bacteria; kingdom Bacillati; phylum Actinomycetota; class Actinomycetes; order Kitasatosporales; family Streptomycetaceae; genus Streptomyces; species Streptomyces sp. NBC_00466. The sequence goes on from NZ_CP107896.1 coordinate 6,448,875, forward strand.
GTCGCCGAACCTGACGTAGAGCGTCGTGCCGTGGGCCAGCGGGATGTCGTACACCTGCGCGGTGCTGCGGCCGGTTCCCAGCAGGGGGCCGACCCGGTCGCCTCCGGGCCCGTACACCGCGCTCACCCCGGTGAGCGTGGCGTGCACCATGGGACGGCCGGTCTCGGCCGCCCGCAGCGCGGCCAGCGACGCGTGCTGCTCGGGCGCCCAGCTGTGCTGGAACGACGAGGTCGACGACTGGGCCACCAGGAGCTGCGAGCCGTCCCTCGTCAGCTGCCTGCTCATGTCGGGGAACGCCGTCTCGAAGCAGATCAGCGGTCCCACCAGGAGCCCGTGGGGCAGCTTCATGACGACCTGGTGCGTGCCGTGCCTGCGGTCCTCGCCCGCGGCCCGCCCCACCGATGTCGCCCAGCCGAGCAGCGAACGCGCCGGGATGTACTCGCCGAACGGAACCAGCCGCATCTTGTCGTAGCGGTCGCCGGTCAGCCCGGCAGGACCGACGAGTACGGAACTCTTGTAGATGCCCGGTGCGTCGGACCGTCTGGCATCCACATTGACCAGGATGTCCGCGCCGGTCTCCCGGGACAGCCGGGCGATACGCGCCGTCAGATCCGGGCGCGCCGCCAGATCCTGGCCGACGCTGCTCTCGCCCCACACCACCAGATCGACATGGCGGCCCGCCAGCTGCCGGGTCAGCGCCTCACTGCGGGCGAAGCGGGCGTTGATACCCGGTACGACTCCGGGCTGGACGACCGCGATCCGGGTGCCGCCCGATGTCTCGGGGCGCGGCGCCCACATCCAGACGGCCCCGGTGAGGACGGCGCACGCCAGCACCCCGGCCACCGCCGTCGTACGGGCCGACTCGACCACCAGCAGCGCCACGACTCCGGTGTTGACCGCCACCACGAGGAGGCTCACCAGCCAGACTCCGCCCACCGATGCGAGCCGCAGCGCCGGTGCGACCTGCCACTGGCTGGAGCCCAGCAGTCCCCAGGGGCCGCCGAGCCCCTGCCAGGACCTCACCAGCTCGGCCATCAGCCATCCGGAGGGGAGCACGACCAGAGCGGCCGCCACCCGCGCGGCGCTCGCCGCCCCGCCCAGCATCCAGCGGACCAGCCACCCCCACGGCGCCCAGAGCAGCCCGAGCAGCGCGGCCAGCACCACGATGAAGACATTGAGGCTGGGAATCAGCCAGTGGTGCACGGCGATCATGAACCCGGTTCCGCCGAGCCAGCCGTCCAGGGCGGCCCGCCGCCCGGTGGGCGCCGCGCGTACCAGCAGCATCCAGGGCACCAGGGCCACATAGGCGAACCACCAGAGGGACGGCGCCGGGAAGGCGAACATCGGCAGCCCCCCGGCCAGCAGCGCCGCGGCCCCCCGCCACCAGGGCGAGTGACCGGCCCTGCGCAACCAGGGCGGGTGACCGGCCCTGCGCAGTCGCCCCAGCGGAATCCGCATCCAGCGCCTCCTCGCTCCCGCCCGGTGAGCAGCCTCGTGCAGACAGTCTCCGCCGAGTTGTCGCTTCCCACAGTGTGGGGGAGCGCGACGGCTACCGACAGTGCGCCCGCACGCGCACGGCGTGTCAGATCCCGCCGGGCACGCGCCGCCACTTCTCCTGTACGACGACGCCGAGCAGCCGCCAGCCGCTCTCCGTACGCACCAGGCTGAAGGCGTAGCGGCCGCCCGAGACGAAGTCCGGCGCGGCCGGTCCCGCGGCGCCGCCGGAAGCGCTGTCGGCACCCGGACCACCAGCTCCATCGGCACCCGCACCGTCGGACGGCCGGGACTTCAGCCGCATCGGGTTGAGGTAGTCGGCCTGGAGCTCCGCCCGGTCTCCCGGGTAGCCGCCCAGATCCTGGAGCCGCAGCCGCCGGTTGACGATCAGGTGCTGGCGTACCGGAAAGAGCCGCATCATCTCCGCGAGCCAGTCGGCGACCTCTGCCGCGGGCCCCTCGACCCCGCCGGCCGCGCGGTAGTCGGCCCGGCCGTCCGGTGCGAACAGGGCCCGGTAGTCGGCCCATTGGCCGTCGTCCACGGCCACCGCGTATCCGGTGATCAGTTCGTCGATGTCCAGCCGGTCCATCACGGTAGCGAGTTCCACGCGCTGAGTCATCGGCCCAGTCTCCGGCACCCGGTGCCCCGGGCCAAGGGGTCTGCAGGACCGCCCCGGCCACCCCGCACGGGACCCGACCGGCCGCACCGGTGGACAGCCCGCTCGACATCCCACGCCGGACCCGGGGAGAGTGACGCGGATGACTGTACGTATCGAACGCAACGGCCCCGTCACCACCGTCGTGCTCGCACGGCCCGAGGCGCGCAACGCCGTCGACGGCCCCACCGCTCTCGCGCTGGCCGACGCCTTCCGCGCTTTCGACGCCGACCCAGGACGCGGCGGTCGCCGTGCTCTGGGGCGAAGGGGGCACCTTCTGCGCGGGTGCCGACCTGAAGGCCGTCGGCACCCCGCGCGGCAACAACGTCACCGCCACCGTCGGCGCAGGGGACGGCCCGATGGGGCCGACCCGGATGCGGCTCGGGAAGCCGGTGATCGCCGCCGTCTCCGGTCACGCGGTGGCCGGTGGACTGGAACTCGCGCTCTGGTGCGATCTGCGGGTGGCCGAAGAGGACGCCGTGTTCGGGGTGTTCTGCCGGCGCTGGGGCGTACCGCTGATCGACGGCGGGACCGTACGGCTGCCCCGGCTCATCGGTGAGAGCCGGGCGATGGACCTGGTGCTGACCGGCCGCCCGGTCGGCGCGGCCGAGGCACACGCGATCGGACTGGCCAACCGGGTGGTGCCCGCCGGCACCGCACGTGCGGCTGCCGAGGAACTCGCCGCGTCCATCGCCGCGTTCCCGCAGACCTGCCTGTGCGAGGACCGCCTGGCGCTGCTGGAGCAGGGCGGTCTGTCCGAGGACGACGCGCTGGCGGGCGAACTGAGGCATGGCCGGATCTCGCTCACGCAGATGCAGCGCGGAGTGGATGAGTTCGCCGCCGGCGCGGGAAGGCACGGATCGTTCGGCCCACCGCCCGGTGTGTGACGCGCGGGTGACGGGCCCGCACCTCGCACGGACGGCCAGTCGCTGACCTGGCCGCACGTCACCCGCTGGCAGTTTGCCGCCATGGCGCCTATCCGCCAGCCCATTCGCCCCACGGCCGCCGCGAGCGCCCCGAGACTCTTCGCAGTGCCCGGGACACCACCCCCGTCAGCCCGGGCCCCGGAGAGAGGGGCACCATGACCAGAGCACCTGCGTGGCGGAGAGCCAGATGGCTCTCCGCCGGACTCGCGCTCGCACTGCTCCCGGCAGGCCAGGCGCTCGCGATGACGGGGGCGGGCAAGAGCCCCGTGCCGTCCCGCACCGCGCCGCCGTCCGCCACCGCCCACGCGACACACACCGTCACGCTGATCACCGGCGACCGGGTGACCGTCACCGACCTCGGCGGCGGCAACAGCACGGTCTCCGTCGAACGCCCGAAGGGCGCGACCGGAGCCGTCCGCAGCCAGACGTCCAACGGCCGGGTCACCGTGCTGCCCGACGAGGCCCTGCCGTACCTCCGCTCGGGCGTCCTCGACAAGCGGCTCTTCGACGTCACCGGCCTGGTCGAGCAGGGCCTCGGTACGGCCAAGGACAAGGCCGGCGATCTGCCGCTGATCGTCACGTACGGCAAGGGCGTCCGCAGCGCCGCACCGAGCGGCGCCACGACCGTCCGGTCCCTGCCGAGCATCGGCGGCGCCGCCGTACGGGCGGCCACATCCGGCACCTTCTGGAAGTCGCTCACCGACTCCCGTACCCGGCAGGCCGGTTCGTTCGCCGACGGGGTCGGGAAGGTCTGGCTCGACGGCAAGGTCAAGGCCGACATGGCCGAGAGCAACGCGCAGATCGGCACCCCCGCCGCCTGGCAGGCCGGACTCACCGGCAAGGGCGTCAAGGTCGCCGTCCTGGACACCGGTGTGGACGCCGACCACCCCGACCTCAAGGGCCGGATCAGCGCGTCCAAGTCCTTCATCGCCGGTGAGGACACCACCGACCGCAACGGCCACGGCACCCACACCACGTCGACCGTGGGCGGCAGCGGGGCCGCGTCCGACGGCAAGGAGAAGGGCGTCGCGCCGGACGCCGACCTGGCCGTCGGCAAGGTGCTCTCCGACGAGGGCTCCGGCACCGACTCCCAGATCATCGCGGGCATGGAGTGGGCCGCCAAGGACATCCACGCCAAGATCATCAGCATGAGCCTGGGCTCCCAGGAGGCCAGCGACGGCACCGACCCCATGGCGGAGGCCGTCAACACCCTCTCCAAGGACACCGGCGCCCTCTTCGTGATCGCCGCGGGCAACACCGGCGCCCCCACCTCCATAGGCTCGCCCGGCGCGGCCGACTCGGCGCTCACCATCGGCGCGGTGGACTCCGCCGACCAGCCCGCGTACTTCACCAGCCAGGGCCCGCGGCTCGGCGACAACGCACTCAAGCCCGACCTGTCCGCGCCCGGCGTGGACATCCTGGCCGCCCGCTCGCAGTACGCCGCCGAGGGCAGCGGCCCGTACCAGACGATGAGCGGTACGTCGATGGCCACCCCGCACGTCGCGGGCGTCGCCGCGCTGCTCGCCCAGAAGCACCCCGACTGGACCGGGCAGCAGCTCAAGGACGCGCTGATGTCGACGTCGAAGACGCTGCCCGACTCGGTGTACACGCTGGGCGCGGGCCGGGTCGACGTCCCCGCGGCCACCACCGCGAGCATCACCGCGACCGGCAGCGCCGACCTCGGCTTCTACGCCTGGCCGTACGCGGACGACAAGCCGGTCACCCGCACGGTGACCTACGCCAACTCGTCCGACGCGCCGGTGACTCTGGCGCTCGCCGCCGACGGAGCAGCCGACGGCGTCGTCAAGCTCGCCGACACGAGCCTGACCGTGCCCGCGCACTCCACCGCGCAGACCACCGTCACCGGCGACGGCGCCAACGCGCCCGTCGGCAACACCTCGGGGCAGATCACCGCGAGCGTCGGCGGCAAGGTTGTCGCCCACACCGCCTTCGGCCTGGTCAAGGAGGAGGAGCGGTACAACCTCACCATCCATGTGAAGGACCGGGACGGCGCACCGGCCGCCGCCGACCTCGCCGTAAAGGAACTGGCCGAGGGAACCGACCCGTTCAACGCGTCCGTCGGTGAATCCGGCACCCTCACCCTGCGGGTGAAGCCCGGCACCTACTCCGTGGCGTCGTTCCTCGACGTACGCGGCGCCAAGGGCAAGGACTCGCTCGGCCTCGGCTTCCTCACCGACCCGCAGATCGTTGTGGACGGCAACCGTGAGATCACTCTCGACGGACGCCAGTTGCACCAGATCACGGCTCAGGTGCCCCGGCGCACCGAGAGCCGGCAGCTGCTGATGGAGTTCGACCGCAAGGCGAACGGGGCCGACTTCGGCGGCGCCGTACAGGTGCCCATCACCTACGACAGCATCTTCGCCGCGCCCACCAAGAAGGTCACCGACGGGACCTTCGAATACCGCACCGTCTGGCGCCTCGGCAAGCCCCTGCTCGAAGCGGCCGCGGGCGGCAAGCAGATCAGTGACACCGTCGTACAGGCCGGCTCCACCGTCCTCGAAGGCAGCCACCGGGTCGGCATCGCCGACCTCGGGACCGGCACTGCGGCCAAGTACCAGGGCAAGGACGTACGCGGCAAGGCCGTCCTGGTCCGCGCCACGGCCGGCGTCACCCCGCAGCAGCTCACCGCAGCGGCGTTGCAGGCCGGAGCGGTCTCGCTCTTCGTCACCGACGACGCGCCGGGGCGGCTGAGCAACTGGTTCGGCGCGGACGACGGCTCGGACACGCCCCTCCAGGTGGCGTCCGTGAACGCGGCCGACGGCGCCCTGCTGGCCGCCACCGCACGCCGCCACGGCACGGTGGACCTCACCGGCACCCGCTACACGCCCTATGTCTACGACCTCTCCGACGGTCACCCCGGTGCGGTCCCGAATGACCTGACGTACAAGCCGGGCAAGAAGGATCTCGCCACCCTGGACACCGAGTTCTACGCCGCCAAGCCTGTCGACGGCGGCGAGTTCCGCTACTCGGTCACCGATACCTTCCCGGTCGGCTTCGGATTCGCGGAGCGCATGCACTACCCGGCCAAGCGCACCGACTACGTCAGCACCAGCACGGGCCAGACCTGGATGCAGTCCGTCACCGCCGGCCCGGACTCGTCGCTGGAGGAGCGCAGCGGCCTGGTCGCGTACAAGGGCGGCAGCCGCAGCGGACTCGACTGGTTCAAGCCCGTGCTGCACCCGTGGCTCGGCACCGGACTCGGCTGGGGGCAGCAGCGCGCCGGCAACGACCTCCAGTTCAACACCCCGGGCTGGGGCGACTCAGGCCCCGACCACACCGGATTCGGCGACGTGTGGAACGACACGTCCATGACCCAGACCACCGATGTGTACGCGAACGGGGTCCAGGTCGACCACAAGACCAGCTCCGGCGCCTACGCCTGGGACGCAGACCCGGCCGAGACCACGTACAAGGTGGTCACCGACACCACGCGGGACCCGGCCACCTGGGTGCTGTCCACCAAGGGCCACTCCGAGTGGACCTTCAAGTCGGCCGAGACACCGGCCGACCACTACACCTACCTTCCGCTGCTCAACCTGGGCTTCGACGTGAACACCGACTCCGCCGGTGACGTCCGCGCCGGGCACACCCTGCCCGTCTCCATCAGCGCCGAGTACATCAAGGGCGCCGCGGACACCGGGACGATCAAGTCGGGGGCGCTGGAGGTCTCCTACGACGACGGCAAGACCTGGACATCCGTCGGGCTCAGCACGGCACACGGCGAATCCGCCGTCTGGAAGGGCTCGCTGCAGGTGCCCAAGGACGCCGGATACATCTCGCTGCGTGCCTCCGCCACCGACGACCGGGGCGGCTCGGTGAAGCAGGAGATCATCCGCGCGGTGGGGGTGAAGTAGGAGTGGGGGGCAAGCAGGAGTAGGGGTGAAGTAGCAGAAACAGCACATCTCCGGACCCTCAGGTCCGGACCGGGAGCCCGGTACGGCGCAGGCCGTACCGGGCTCCCGCACGGACCGGAGAGTCCAAGGTCACAGTGGTTCTCCCAACTGCACACCTGGCCCCCTCGCCTAGCATCTGAGCATGACGGTCCTGCCCGACAACGGGTTCCCCCTGGCCGCCGGATTCCCGCATGCGACCCATGAGCAGTGGCAGCGCCTTGTGGAAGGTGTACTGCGCAAATCGGGTAAGGATGTCCCGGGTACGGCGGCGGAAGCAGCGCTCTCCACCGAACTGGACGACGGGCTGGTGGTCCAGCCGCTCTACACCGCGCCGGACGGCGGCGGCGGTGAGCAGTCCGGGACCACCGCGTCCACAGAGCTCCCGGGGTTCGCCCCGTTCACCCGCGGCAGCACTCCGGCCGGCCGTGTGGCCGGTGGCTGGGACGTACGGCAGCGGCACAGCCGGCCCGACGCCTCGCGCACCAACGCGGCCGTGCTCGCGGACCTGGAGAACGGTGTCTCCTCCGTATGGCTCACCGTGGGCGATGCGGGTGTCCCGGTGCCGGGTATCGGCGCGGCTCTCGAAGGCGTCCATCTCGACCTGGCGCCGGTCGTCCTCGACGCGGGCGCCGAATTCGACGGCGCGGCAAGGGAGTTGCTGCGGCTCCTCGACGAGCGCGGCGTCGCCCCCGACGCGGCGCTCGGCGTCCTCGGCGCTGATCCGCTCGGCCACGCGGCCCGTACCGGTGCGTACGACGCCGTGGCCCGGCACACCGCGCAGGCCGTCGCACTGGCCGAGCTGTGCCACCAGCGGTACCCGCAGCTGCGGGCGCTCGTCGTGGACGCGCTGCCGTACCACTCGGCGGGCGGCTCGGCGGCCCAGGAGCTGGGCTGTTCGCTCGCCACCGCGGTGGCGTACCTCCGCGCGCTCACCGCGGCCGGACTCGACGTCGGAGCGGCCTGCGGACAGCTGGAATTCCGGTACGCGGCCACCGCCGACCAGTTCCTGACGATCGCGAAGCTGCGCGCCGCACGCCGCCTCTGGGCCCGGGTGGCCGAGGCGAGCGGCGCCCCGGCGGCCGGGGCGCAGCACCAGCACGCGGTGACGTCCCCGGTGATGATGGCGCGGCGCGACCCGTGGGTGAACATGCTGCGTACGACGGTCGCCTGCCTGGCGGCCGGTACGGGCGGCGCGGACGCGGTGACCGTCCTGCCCTTCGACCACACGCTTGGCCTGCCGGACGACTTCGCCCGCCGTATCGCCCGCAACACGTCGACGATCCTGGTCGAGGAGTCCCATCTGGCACGGGTGATCGACCCCGCGGGCGGCTCCTGGTACGTGGAGCGGCTCACCGACGAACTGGCGCAGGCGGCCTGGGAGTGGTTCCAGGAGATCGAACGCGCCGGGGGCCAGGAGCAGGCCCTGCGGTCCGGGCTGATCGCCGGACGGCTGGCGGCCACCTGGGAGCGGCGCAGCGAGAAGCTGGCCGGACGGAGCGAACCGGTCACCGGCGTCAGCGAGTTCCCTCAGCTGGTCGAGCGCGCCGTCGTCAGGGACCCCGCACCCGCCGGTCCCGGCGGCGGCCTTCCGGTGGTCCACCGCGACGACGCCTTCGAAGCGCTGCGGGCCCGCTCGGACGCCCATCTGGCCGCGACCGGGGCCCGCCCCCGGGTGTTCCTGGCCGCACTCGGCCCCGCCGCCGCGCACACCGCGCGGGCCACCTTCGCCGCCAACCTCTTCCAGGCGGGCGGCATCGAACCGGTCCACGGCCCGGTGCCGGGCGAACCCGGTACGGCCGCCGCGGCGTTCGCGGACGCGGGCACCACCCTGGCCTGCATCTGTTCCAGCGACGCCGTCTACGCCGAACAGGCGCCGGAGACCGCCGGCGCGCTGAAGGCAGCCGGAGCGCGGCAGGTGTTCCTCGCCGGCCGCCCCGGAGACCGGCGCGACGCGTATCTGGCCGCCGGGGTGGACGAGTTCGTCTTCGCCGGAGGAGACGTGGTGGCCGTGCTGACCTCCGTCCTCGACCGTATGGGAGTGGCGTAATGCAGATCCCGGACTTCACCGAGATCGAACTGGGGCCGGGTGCCTCCGCAGGGTCCACCGACGAGCAGTGGCGGGCGGCGGTGAAGGAGAGCACCGGCCACAGCGTCGACGACCTGGTGTGGCAGACCCCCGAGGGCATCCCCGTCAAACCCCTGTACACGGGCCAGGACACCGAGGGGCTCGACTTCCTCGGCACCTACCCGGGGATCGCGCCGTATCTGCGCGGCCCGTACCCGACGATGTACGTCAACCAGCCCTGGACGATCCGTCAGTACGCCGGATTCTCCACCGCCGAGGAGTCGAACGCCTTCTACCGCCGCAACCTGGCGGCCGGTCAGAAGGGCCTCTCGGTCGCCTTCGACCTGCCGACGCACCGCGGTTACGACAGCGACCACCCGCGCGTCACCGGCGATGTCGGCATGGCGGGCGTCGCGATCGACTCGATCTACGACATGCGGCAGCTCTTCGACGGCATCCCGCTGGACAAGATGTCCGTGTCCATGACGATGAACGGAGCGGTGCTGCCCGTACTGGCGCTGTACATCGTCGCCGCCGAGGAGCAGGGCGTACCGCCGGAGAAGCTCGCAGGGACCATCCAGAACGACATCCTCAAGGAGTTCATGGTCCGCAACACCTACATCTATCCGCCGAAGCCCTCCATGCGGATCATCTCCGACATCTTCGCCTACACCTCGCAGAAGATGCCGCGCTACAACTCCATCTCCATCTCCGGCTACCACATCCAGGAAGCGGGCGCGACAGCCGATCTGGAGCTCGCCTACACGCTGGCCGACGGCGTGGAGTACCTGCGGGCCGGTATCGCAGCCGGTATGGACGTCGACGCCTTCGCGCCGAGGCTCTCCTTCTTCTGGGCGATCGGCATGAACTTCTTCATGGAGATCGCGAAGCTGCGCGCGGCCCGGCTGCTCTGGGCCAGGCTGGTCAAGGAGTTCGAGCCGAAGAACGCCAAGTCCCTCTCGCTGCGGACCCATTCGCAGACCTCCGGCTGGTCGCTCACCGCGCAGGACGTCTTCAACAACGTGACCCGCACCTGTGTCGAGGCGATGGCCGCGACCCAGGGCCACACCCAGTCGCTGCACACCAACGCACTCGACGAGGCGCTGGCCCTGCCGACCGACTTCTCCGCCCGGATCGCGCGCAACACCCAGCTGCTGCTCCAGCAGGAGTCGGGCACCTGCCGGGTCATCGACCCGTGGGGCGGCAGCGCGTACGTCGAGAAGCTCACGCACGATCTGGCGCAGCGCGCCTGGCAGCACATCGAGGAGGTCGAGGCGGCCGGCGGCATGGCGCAGGCCATCGACGCGGGCATCCCCAAGCTCCGGGTGGAGGAGGCGGCCGCCCGCACCCAGGCCCGTATCGACTCAGGGCGCCAGCCCGTCGTCGGCGTCAACAAGTACCGGGTGGAGACCGATGAGGAGATCGACGTCCTCAAGGTCGACAACTCCTCGGTGCGCACCCAGCAGGTCGCCAAGCTGAAGCGGCTGCGCGAGGAGCGCGACGAAGCGGCCTGTCAGGAGGCACTGCGGGCGCTGACCGACGCCGCGGGCCGCGACCCCGGGCCGGACCTGGACGGCAATCTGCTGGCGCTCGCGGTCGACGCCGCGCGGGCGATGGCCACCGTCGGCGAGATCTCCGACGCCCTGGAGAAGGTGTACGGGCGGCACGCGGGGCAGATCCGTACGATCTCCGGTGTGTACCGGACCGAGGCAGGGGAGTCGCCCTCCGTGGAGCGGACGCGCCGGCTGGTGGACTCCTTCGAGGAGGCCGAGGGGCGCCGTCCGCGCATCCTGGTCGCCAAAATGGGCCAGGACGGCCACGACCGCGGCCAGAAGGTGATCGCCACCGCCTTCGCCGACCTGGGCTTCGACGTGGACGTCGGCCCGCTCTTCCAGACGCCGGGCGAGGTGGCACGGCAGGCCGTCGAAGCGGATGTGCACATCGTCGGAGTCTCCTCGCTCGCCGCGGGACACCTCACGCTCGTCCCCGCGCTCCGGGAGGAGCTGGCGGCGGAGGGCCGGGAGGACATCATGATCGTCGTCGGCGGGGTCATCCCGCCCCAGGACATCCCGGCCCTGCACGAGGCAGGCGCCGCCGCGGTCTTCCCGCCGGGCACCGTGATCCCGGACGCGGCCTACGACCTGGTGGTACGGCTCGCCTCCGCACTCGGGCACGAGCTGTAGGGCCTGGCCGATGGCACCGCACATCGATCCGGACCGCTATGCCCAGGGCGTCATCGACGGGTCACGGGCCACCGTCGCACGGGCGATCACGCTGGTGGAGTCGTCCCGGGCGGACCACCGGGCCCTCGCCCAGCAGCTCCTGACCGCGCTGCTCCCGCACTCCGGGAAAGCGCGCCGGATCGGGATCAGCGGGGTGCCCGGCGTCGGGAAGTCCACCTTCATCGACGCCTTCGGCACCCTGCTCACGGGCATGGGCCACCGGGTGGCGGTGCTCGCCGTCGACCCCTCGTCCAGCAGGACCGGCGGCTCCATCCTGGGTGACAAGACCCGGATGGAGCGGCTGGCCGTGGACCCGGCGGCCTACGTCAGGCCCTCACCGACCGCGGGCACCCTCGGCGGGGTGGCCCGCGCCACCCGGGAGGCCATGGTCGTGGTGGAAGCGGCCGGGTACGACGTCGTCCTCGTGGAGACCGTCGGGGTCGGCCAGTCCGAGACCGCCGTGTCGGACATGGTGGACTCCTTTCTGCTGCTCACCCTGGCCCGCACCGGCGACCAGCTGCAGGGCATCAAGAAGGGCGTCCTTGAGCTGGCCGACGTCATCGCCGTCAACAAGGCGGACGGCCCGCACGAACGCGACGCGCGCTCGGCCGCGCGCGAACTCGCGGGCGCGCTGCGGCTGATGCACCCGGCCGACGCCGCGTGGACCCCGCCGGTGCTCAGCTGCAGCGCCCGGGAGTCCCTCGGTCTCGACACCGTGTGGGAACGGCTCGAACAGCACCGCAAGGTCCTGGACGCGTCCGGCCGGCTGGCTGCCAAACGGCGTGACCAGCAGGTCGACTGGGCCTGGACGATGGTCCGCGACGGGCTGCTCAAGGAACTGCACGACCACCCGGACGTCAGACGGCTCGCCCCGCTGCTCGAACAGGAGCTGCGCGGCGGCACGTTGACGCCGACCCTCGCCGCCGAGCGGATCCTCGGCGCGTTCCGGGGGGCGTCACCCGGCTGAGTCGCTGCCGGGCCGGGATGCCGTTGCTCACCACCTGCTGCTCACCATCTGCTGCTCACCAGGTGGTGAGCAGCAGGTGGTTGACGAGCAGGGCGAGCACCGCCTGCGACGTCAGCCAGCGGCGCCGGTCCGTGGCCGGGAGCAGAGCCGCCGCGGGGAGCAACCAGAGCGCGAAGGGAATCCAGATGCGCTCCGTCTCCGCTTTGCTCATGCCCGACAGATCGGCGATGAGCAGCGCGAGCAGGACAGCCAGGGCGAGCACCCCGAGCCGGTCGGTGGCGCCGTCCCGCGTCCCGCGCCAGCGGCGTACCGCACCCGGGAGCGAGGCCACCGCCCGCCGCAGCCCGGCCACGGACGCAAGCCCGGTGATGATCACGGCGCAGGCGAGGTTGCCCCAGACCCAGTAACTCTGCGGCCGGTCGCCTCCCACGCCCTGGTAGTAGCGCTCCACCAGCAGGCCGTACGCCTCCCACCAGTTGAAGCCCACGAGCGTGAACGCGAGGGCGACGAGCGCCACTCCGGCCAGCGCGGGCGCCAGCGGCCGGGCAGTGCGGGCGAGGAGGAGGACCGCGAGGGCCGGGACCGCGAAGAGGGTCAGCCCGTACGAGAGATAGAGGGCCCAGCCGAAGAGCAGTCCCGCCGCCAGTGCGACGAGTGCGGGGGCACGGACCGTACGGGTGGCCGCCAGGGCGAGCAGGGCGACCGCCCAGGCGGCGACCGCCGCGAAGTAGCCGTCGGCCGACGTCCCGATCCAGACGGCGGCCGGTGCCAGGACGAGGAAGGGCGCCGCCCTGCGCGCGGTCCGCTCGTCGGTCAGGGCGCGCAGGGCCACCAGTACGGCGACCGCCGCCGATCCGCCGACCGTGATGCACCAGACGCCGGCCCAGCCACCGCCGCCGAGGCCGATCCGGTCCAGCCAGACGAAGGTCAGCGTGGCACCCGGCGGATGTCCGGCCACATGCGCGGGCCAGTTGTGCGGCTGTCCGATCAGGATGTGCTGGTCGAAGTCCCGCAGCGTCGGTCCCATGTGCGCGAACCGGTCGATGGCACTGAGGTACTCGTTCCGGTTGATGAGCCGGTTCGCGACGCCCCGCTGCCAGCCGTCCACCAGGGCCAGCGACCAGATCCAGGCCATCGACGCGCCGTAGACCACTGGCGTCAGCGTCCGCCAGGACAGCCGGGCGGCGAGCACCGGCCCGTAGACGATCACTCCGGCCGCGACGGCGAGAGCAGCGGGAGTGCCAGGACCCGCATGCGGGAACCAGGCGGCCAGCAGCGGCGGCCACGCCACGTGCAGGGTGCCGTCGGCGTTCTGGATGACGGTGCCGATGACGGCGGCCGCGGCGACGAGCAGTGCTGCGGCGACGGCGGCGATGACATCGGGCCGCCGTCCCCGGCGCGCCGGGGACACGGGCTCGGCGGACTTCTCGGCAAGGGGGGCGGGGGCTGTCACAGGCCCACGCTAGGCCGCCGGGCGGCGGGAAACCCCGAGGCGAAGCCGTCCGTCACCGAACCGTCAGATCAGTCCGCCGGTCGACACCGGAACATGGCCGGCACGGCGTACGTCTGCGGGATCCTGGCCGCCCTGGCCGCCCTGGCCGGCGCGGCGGACCGTCCGGAGAGCGGCCGGTTCCCTGCGCCGATCGCCGAGTGCGGCATTTGGGGCATATCGTGGGAGAGGTAAACGACTCGGGCACTAGGGGGTCGTAATGGTGGCAGCACTTCTGACCGCGATAGTGGTGATCCTCTGTCTCGCCGCTGTGTACGGAATCTCGGCGGCGCGCGTGGTCAAGCAATTCGAACGAGGTGTGGTCTTCCGGTTCGGCCGGCTGCGCGAATCCGAACGGCTGCCGGGTTTCACCACGGTGATCCCGGGCGTCGACCGGCTGCACAAGGTGAATCTGCAGATCGTGACCATGCCGGTCCCGGCCCAGGAGGGCATCACACGGGACAACGTGACGGTACGGGTCGACGCCGTCGTCTACTTCAAGGTGGTCAACGCGGCCGACGCGGTCATCGCCGTCGAGGACTACCGGTTCGCGGTCTCGCAGATGGCGCAGACCTCGCTTCGCTCGATCATCGGCAAGAGCGATCTGGATGATCTGCTGTCGAACCGCGAGAAGCTGAACCAGGGCTTGGAGCTGATGATCGACAGCCCGGCCATCGGCTGGGGCGTCCAGATCGACCGGGTGGAGATCAAGGACGTGTCGCTGCCCGAGACGATGAAACGGTCGATGGCACGGCAGGCGGAGGCGGCCAGGGAGCGGCGGGCCCGCGTCATCAACGCGGATGCCGAGCTCCAGGCGTCGAAGAAACTCGCCCAGGCCGCCGAAGTGATGTCCGAGCACCCGGCCGCCCTCCAGCTCCGGCTGCTGCAGACGGTGGCCGAGGTCGCGTCCGAGAAGAACTCCACGCTGGTCCTGCCGTTCCCGGTGGAGCTGCTCCGGTTCCTGGAACGGGCACAGCGCTTCCAGCAGATGCCGGGGGCGGTGCCCGATGGGGAGACCGGCACGGCGGAGCCCGGTACCTCCGCGGCCGAGGCGGTGGAGGCCGCCGTACCCGGGCTCTCCGCCGAAGAGATCGAGGCGGCGAAGGTGGACCTGTCGACGCTCGGAATCCCGCTGCCGGGGCTGGAGGCGCTGGAGCAGTCCGGGTCGGCGGAGCCAGGCCCGTCCGGGGAAGAGGATCCCGGGATGTCATCGGAAGCCGGTCCCGGCCGCTCCGCGGACGCGGGGACCGAGCCGCCCGGAGAGCCGCCCGACGGTCCGGAGAAGGAGTCAGGCACCGAGAAGTGAATCGGTACGTGAACCGGCAGGTGAACCGGTGAGGGACCGAGCCTGCCGGTTCAGTACCGCCCGGTCCGGTCCGTACTGAAGCCGCGCCGTGCTGCGGCACGGAGACTGCCGCCTCAGCCCCCGGCCGGACCCGCGTCCGGGCTCAGTACGCCCGTACCGACCAGGACGAACAGGGCGGCACCCAGGAGGATCCGGTAGACCACGAACGGCATGAAGCTCTTCGACGAGATGAACTTCATGAACCACGCGATGACCGCGTACCCCACCGCGAACGCCACGACCGTCGCGAGCAGCGTCGGCCCCCACGCCGTCCCACCGCTCCCGGCCGCGTCCTTGAGCTCGAAGGCCCCCGAGGCGAGGACCGCGGGGATCGCCAGCAGGAACGAGTACCGGGCGGCAGCCTCACGGGTGTAGCCCATGAGCAGGCCGCCGCTGATCGTGGCGCCCGAGCGGGAGACGCCCGGCACCAGCGCGAGCGCCTGGCACAGCCCGTAGACCAGCCCGTCCCGGACGGTCAGCTCCTGAAGTGACCTGCGCTCCCGGCCCGCTCTGTGCCTGCCGCCGCTCTCGTCGCGGTCGGCCAGCCGGTCGGCCGCGCCCAGCACGAGGCCCATCCCGATCAGGGTGCAGGCGATGACCCGCAGGTCCCGGAAGGACGTGTCGATCTGGTCCTTCAGCAGGATCCCCAGCACACCGATCGGGATCGTCCCGACGATGACGAGCCAGCCCATCCGGGCGTCGTGGTCGCCGCGCAGCGAGCGGTCGGTGAGCGAGCGGAACCACGCCGAGACGATCCTGGCGATGTCCTTGCGGAAGTAGATGATGACCGCGGCCTCGGTGCCTATCTGGGTGATGGCCGTGAAGGCCGCGCCCGCGTCGGGCCAGCCCGCGAAGGCCGAGGCCAGCCGCAGATGGGCGCTGGAGGACACGGGCAGAAACTCGGTCAGCCCCTGCACGAATCCGAGGACGAACGATTCGAACCAAGACATGGGTGGAGGCCGTCCAAAGGATCAAGGGGCTGATGCGCAAGGAACGTAACCGCCGCAGGTGTACGGCCGGTGACCCTCGCGCGTACGGCCGCCCAACTGCCCCCACCGCGGCCCTCGCCACGCTCCCGGACGGTGTCAGTGGCCGCGCAGCCGGTGCCGCTTGCGCCAGCCGATCCACGCCGCGCCCGCCCCGGACACCACGATGAAGCCCATCGAGACCAGGAACGCCGGTGAGGTGGGCGACGACGCCCGGCTGCCCGCCACCACATACGCCGCCGTGTTCGGGACCGACCCGAGCCCGGTGGCCAGCAGGAACGGCAGCCACCCCATCCGGGACACCGCGGCGCAGTAGTTGGCGGCGGCGAACGGCACCCCTGGGAAGAGCCGCAGTGCGAGCATCGAACGGAAGCCGTGCCTGCTCAACTGCCCGTCGGCCGCCGTCAGCCAGCGCCCGCGCAGCATCGGCCGCAGCGCGCTCTGCCCGAGCAGCCGGCCGAGACCGAAGGAGACACCGGCCCCCAGCACCGTCCCGGCGACGGCCGCGCCCAGGCCGGCCTGGCTGCCGAAGAGGGCGCCCGCCGCGAGATTCAGCAGCGGCCGGGGTACGAAGGCAGCCGTGCACGCGCCGTACGCGGCGGAGAACAGCACGACGGCCGAGACACCGCTGAGTTGCGGCGGCCAGCCCGCCGCGAGCAGCCGCTGCGGCTGGAAGAGGAGCATCAGCGTCGCCGCGGCCACCAGGAGCACCACGAGCAGGGAGAGCCGGGACCACGGCGAGGCAAGTGCTCTGACGCAGCGCGCGGTCAGGCCGGCGGAGGGTCGGGCAGCGGGCTCCAGCATCCCGGGAGACTAACCGACACCCGGGTGTGATCGTCGTAATGGCTCCGGCCTTCCCGGCGGCCCGGGGCGCTCCGCGGCTGCTCACGGCCCGTCACGGATCTCCGCACGGGCGGGAAAACCGGTCGACGTACCGGCGGCCCCGGGGGATCATCAGGGCATGTTCCGGTACGCCTTCCTCGCAGCGCCGTCCGCAGTCGCGGACGCGCCGAAGGCTGCCGGTCTCCCCGATCCCATCGCACTTGTCACAACGGCCGTGCACGGTACCGCGGTTGATGCAGCGCCGCTCGGCGGCGCCCGAAGCTGACCCTTCCCGGATTGTCCGGCGGACCCCGCAGGGGGAGGGTCGGCCGGCTCCGGGGGTCCCGCCACACTTCGGTGTTCTCCGAATTTCGCGAGGAAGAAAAAAGCCATGCCCAAGACGGCATACGTGCGTACCAAGCCCCACCTCAACATCGGCACCATGGGCCACGTCGACCACGGCAAGACCACCCTGACCGCCGCCATCACCAAGGTGCTCAGCGACCGCGCGGACAGCAGTACCTCCTTCGTCTCCTTCGACCGGATCGACCGGGCGCCGGAGGAGGCCCAGCGCGGCATCACCATCAACATCACGCATGTGGAGTACGAGACCGACACCCGCCACTACGCCCACGTCGACATGCCGGGACACGCGGACTACATCAAGAACATGGTCACCGGCGCCGCCCAGCTCGACGGGGCGATCCTCGTCGTCTCCGCGCTCGACGGGGTCATGCCGCAGACCGCCGAGCACGTCCTGCTGGCCCGCCAGGTCGGCGTCGACCACATCGTCGTCGCCCTCAACAAGGCGGACGCGGGGGACGAGGAGCTGACCGACCTGGTCGAGCTGGAGGTCCGCGAACTGCTCTCCGCCCACGGGTACGGCGGGGACGCGGCCCCGGTCGTACGGGTGTCGGGGCTGAAGGCGCTGGAGGGCGACCCGCGCTGGACGGCCTCGGTCGAGGCGCTGCTCGACGCCGTGGACACCTACGTCCCGATGCCCGAGCGGTACACCGACGCGCCGTTCCTGCTCCCGGTGGAGAACGTGCTCACCATCACCGGGCGCGGCACGGTCGTCACCGGCGCCGTCGAGCGCGGCAGGATCCGCGTCGGCGACCGGGTGCAGCTGCTGGGCGCCGGAACGGGCCCGGCCGGCACGGTCGTCACCGGCCTGGAGACCTTCGGCAAGCCGATGACGGAGGCCGAGGCGGGCGACAACGTGGCGCTGCTGCTGCGCGGGGTGCCACGCGACGCGGTGCGCCGTGGCGATGTGGTGGCGGCGCCGGACAGCGTCACACCGCGACGCCGGTTCACCGCGCGGGTGTACGTCCTGTCGGCGGCCGAGGGCGGCCGGACCACCCCGGTCTCCACCGGGTACCGGCCGCAGTTCTACATCCGTACCGCGGACGTGGTCGGTGATGTCGACCTCGGGGGGCTCGCGGTGGCCCGCCCCGGCGAGACGGTCACCATGACCGTCGGACTCGGCCGTGACGTGCCGCTGGAGCCGGGCCTCGGCTTCGCCGTCCGCGAGGGCGGCCGCACGGTCGGCGCCGGCACCGTCACCGAGGTCATCGGCGACGGGTCGTAACCGGCCTGTCCGAGGGCCGGGACGGGTGGTATCCGGCCCGTCCCGGCGCCCGCCTCCCGTACGCGGCGGGAGACGGGCGCCGGGCGCCGGGCGCGGACGGCACAATGGGACGGTGAACGAGGCGATACCGGTGATCCGGGACGTGGACCAGGGCACCGCGAGACTGCTGCCCGACGTCGACCGGGAGCGGGCCTGGCTGCTCACGGTCGACGGCGCGCCCCAGTCGTATGTGGACCTGGACGACCCGGAGTACCTGGAGTTCGAGTACGCACGCAGGCTCGGCCACGTGGTGGACTGCGCGGCCGGCCCCGGGGACCCGCTCGACGTCGTGCACCTCGGCGGGGGAGCGCTCACGCTGCCCCGCTACGTGGCGGCGCTCCGGCCGGGATCGCGGCAGGAGGTGGTGGAGGCGGACAGGGGGCTGCTCGCCCTGGTCGCCGAAGAACTGCCGCTGCCGCACGGCTCGGGGATCACCGTGCACGCCATGGACGCGCGTGCCTGGCTGGAGGGCAGGCCCGCGGCGTCCGCCGACGTACTGATCGCCGATGTCTTCGGCGGTTCCCGGGTGCCCGCCCACCTCACATCCGTCGAGTACGCGCGGTCGGCCGCCCGGGTGCTGCGCGACGGCGGGGTCTACGCGGCGAACCTCGCGGACGGCGCGCCGTTCGGCTTCCTGCGCACCCAACTCGCCGGTTTCTCCCAGGTGTTCGCCGAGGTCGCGCTCATCGCCGAGCCGGCCGTGCTGCGCGGCCGGCGCTTCGGCAACGCGGTCCTCGTCGCCTCGAACACCGAGCTGGACACCGCGGCGCTGAGCCGTCGTACGGCCTCGGACGCCTTTCCGGCGCGGGTCGAGCACGGAGCCCCGCTGGCCCGGTTCACCGGTGGCGCCCGGCCGGTCACGGACGCGGAAGCGGTCGCCTCACCCGAGCCGCCCGACGGAGCTTTCAGCATCGGCTGACGGCCCGGCGCCCGGTACGCGCTCCGGGGCGAGGACACCGGCAGCCGTATCCGTCGCGGCCGTGCCCGGAGCCGCGGGGCCGGCGGCTGCCCCGTCCGCAGCTGTCCGGCGCGTCAGATTCCGTACACCGGGCACACACAGCACCGCGGCCGTCAGCAGGACCACGAGCCCCGCGCACCCCCACAGCGACGCGGTCCGTCCGAACGCCTGCTCCGCGGGGCCCGCCAGCGCCGTGGCCAGCGGGAGCATCGCGAGTGAGCCGAGCCAGTCGTAGGCGGAGACCCGGGAGAACTTGTCCTCCGGTATCTCCTGGTGCAGCGCGGTCATCCAGGAGACGCCGAACGTCTCGACCAGTACGCCGCTGAAGAACATCACACAGACCAGGGCGGCGAACGGGACCGGCACGGCGAGAGCAGCCGACGGCAGCGCCAGCGGAAAGACGCACAGCGTCCCGGTCAGCAGCAGCCGGCGTGGTTTCCAGCGCGTCATGATCAGCGCCCCGCCGACCGTGCCCGCGCCGAAGGCGGCGAGTGACAGCCCCCAGGGGCCCGCGCCGCCCAGCGAATCCCGTGCGACCAGCGGCCCGTACACCGCCTCCGCGGCGCCGATGACCGCGTTGACCACGGCGAACTGCAGAATGATGCTCCACAGCCAGGGCCGTCCGGTGACCTCGCGCCAGCCCTCCCGTAGATCGGCGAGCATCCCGCCGCCCGGTGCGCGCGGCGCGATATGGCTGACGTCGAGGAAGGCCCGGAGCGACCCGGCGACGGCGAAGGCCGCCGCGTCGACGGCGAGCACCCAGCCCGGTCCGATGGCGGCGATCAGCGCCCCGCCCAGCGCGGCGCCGCCGATTCCCGCGCCCTGCATGGCCATCCGGTAGAACGCGAAGGCCCGGCCTGCCTCCTCGCCCCGGACGGTGGACAGCAGCATTCCCTCGGAGGCGGGCGAGAAGAACGCCTGGCCCGTGCCGCACAGCGCGGTGAGCACCATCATCTGCCAGAGCGGCGGGTGGCCGGTCAGGACCAGGACGGCGAAGGCGGCCTGGGAGACGCAGTTCAGGCCGTTGGCCGCGACCATCACCCGGTGGCGCGGCAGCCGGTCGGCCAGCGCTCCGCCGATGAGCAGGAAGAGGACGAGCGGCAGGGTGCGGGCCGCCGCGAGCAGGCCCACGTCGCTGCTGTCGCCACCCGTGTCCAGCACCGCGAACGCCGAAGCGATCAGGGCTCCGTTGCTGCCCAGACTCGTCACCACGGCGGCCGCCGTGAGCAGGGTGTAGTTACGCCCGGCCCACGAGGGGCGGCGGGAGTGCGGAGGGGCGGTGGCAGCAGACGTCACTCTGGGACTATCGCTGCCGCCGCCCCTCCATGCCAAACGCATTCGCGACACCGATCCGCCGAAAACTGGGCGCAATCAGGCGGATTGGGTCAGATCGGGTCGGGCTGGGTCGGATTCCGTCAGGAACCGGGCCTCAGCCGGCGCTCGCGCCGGTGGGCTTGCCTGCCAGCCGTACCGTGCTGAGGATCTTGTCGACCGTCGACTGGGGGATGGCCCCGGGGACGCCGGTGCTGTTGTAGAGCGAGAACGCCACGAAGTCGCCCGCGGAGTTCTTGAATCCGAAGGTGATGGCCTGGCCGTCGGTGGTGCACTTGGACTTCTTCGGCACGCCGGTCGCCCAGGCGCGGGCGAGGCTGCCCGTGACCCCGGACTTGGTCGTGTACGGCTTCGCCTTGGAGGTCTTCACCAGCTTCTTGTTCGGCTGGGTGTACGCGCCGTAGACCCACCAGGGCACCTGCTTCTCGGCGACGTCCTTGGTGCTCGTGGCGCCGTCCGCTCCCTTGGTCCCCGCGCCGCCGAGCCCGGTGTCCTCCGTGTAGCCGTCCTTGTCGGAGTCCTCCGTGCACCACTTCGACTTGTAGAACGCGGGCGCCGACTGGCCGATCAGTGTCTTGCCCTTGTCGTCCTCGAAGCCGCTGAACATGCCGGAGGACGCCACTTCCCAGTCCGGCGGCACGTCGAAGGCGGTGCCCCACTTCGGGTTCACGACGACCTTCCATCCGGCGACGACCGGCTTGGGTCCGTCGCCGCCGGCGCGCGGGTTGGGCGCGGGCGCCGGGTTCTTCTGGTCCGTGGACACGGAGGGGGACGGCGACTTGGCGGCCTGGACCGTACCGCCCTTGCCGCCGTCGTCCTTGAACACGACCACACCGGTGATCACCGCGGCGGCGACGACCGCCGTCGCGGAGATGATCGCGATGATCGTCGTCTTCTTCTTGTCCTCGGGCGAGCGGGGCGCGCCGGGCGGCGTTCCCACCGCGTACTGAGGCACCGTCGGCTGCTGGTACGGACTGGGCTGCTGGTAACCCTGCGGGGCTCCCTGCTGCGGAGGTCCTGGCTGAGGTTGTCCCTGCTGATAAGGGTTCGGCTGCTGGTACCCCGGCTGCTGATAGGGATTCGGATTCTGGTCCTGCGGGTTCTGCTCGCCCCCGGGCGGCTGCTGTCCTGGCCACATGGCGAGTAACCATAGAGGTGACAGGGCCACGTCGCTACGGCCGCCCCCGTCCCGGGATGGCCAAGTGACCTACTCGCGGGTAACCTCCCGTTCCATGACCGCAGACCAGATGTCCGCAGGCGAGCTGCTCGCTGCCACCGTGCCCATGGCGAGGACCCTCAACCTCGACTTCATCGAGACGACGCCGGAGCGGGCCGTCGTCCGGCTGCCGGACCAGGCCGACTTCCACAACCACGTCGGCGGCCCGCACGCGGGCGCCATGTTCACCCTCGCGGAGTCGGCGAGCGGCGCGATCGTCATCGCCGCGTTCGGCGAGCAGATGACGCGTGCCGTGCCGCTCGCGGTGCGCGCCGAGATCGACTACCGGAAGCTCGCGATGGGCGACGTCACCGCGACCGCCACGCTGGGCCGCCCGGTGGCCGATGTGGTGGCGGAGCTGGACGCGGGGGAGCGCCCCGAGTTCCCGGTCCACATCGCGATCCGGCGAGCGGACGAGGCGGTCACCGGTGAGATGACGGTGGTCTGGACCCTGCGTCCGAACTCCTGACTGTCCAGCTGCTGACTTGCTGAGGTGCCGGCTGCCGGTTCCTGGTCCCGGCTTCCCGTGTACGAGGCGCCCCCGCGCGGCGGGGGCGCCTTCCGCTGTTCGCGACCGCTGCCGGGCGAGCGGGTAGGCTTCCAGACAGGCGGCGCGGGGGGCGCGCCCCCCGGCAGATCACGGGTACTTCGAAGGGCAGGGGCCGGCGTTGCACGTCCAGGCATGGCTGGAGACGATTCCGGCGATAAGTATCTATCTGCTGGTCGCGGTGGTCATCGGGGTGGAGAGCCTCGGGATCCCACTGCCGGGCGAGATCGTCCTGGTCAGCGCCGCCCTGCTGGCCTCTCAGCAGGGCCATATCGACCCGCTCGTCCTGGGCATCTGCGCTTCGGGCGGCGCGATCATCGGAGACTCGATCGGGTACGCCATCGGGCGCAAGGGCGGACGCCCGCTGATCGCCTGGCTCGGCCGCAGATTCCCCGGACACTTCAGCGGGGCCAACATCGCCATGGCGGAGCGGTCCTTCGAGAAGTGGGGCATGTGGGCGGTGTTCTTCGGCCGTTTCATCGCCCTGCTCCGGATCTTCGCCGGGCCGCTGGCCGGCGTACTGCACATGCCGTACTGGAAGTTCCTCACCGCCAACGCACTCGGCGGCATCCTGTGGGCCGGCGGCACGACCGCCGCCGTCTACTACGTCGGCATCGTCGCCGAGTCGTGGTTCAAGAACTTCTCGTACGCGGGCCTGGCCGTGGCCGCCGTGATCGGCGTGGCCTCGATGCTCATCATCAAGAACCGGGCGAAGAAGGCGCACGCCAAGGCCCAGGCGGCTGCCGAGACGCCGGAATCCGTACCCGCCGACTGAACCGCGGGCCCGCACGGGGTCACGTACGGCAGCGGTTCAGCGGTTAGCAGCAGCTCAGCGGTCCGGCTGCCGCTCCGGACAGTGGATGACCTCGCAGTCGTCGAGAGTCACCATGCCCTCGGTGATCAGCTCATCGAGCTGGGGCAGGAACGCCCGGACCCTGTCGGCGGTGTCCACGATCACCACGGCCACCGGCAGATCCTCGCTCAGCGACAGCAGCCGCTGGGTGTGGATCAGTGACGAGGCGCCGAAGCCCTCGATGCCACGGAAGACACTCGCACCCGCCAGCCCGGCGCGGTGGGCCCGGTGCACGATCTCCGAGTACACCGGCTTGTGGTGCCAGAGGTCGGATTCCCCGACGAAGATGGTCGCCCGCAGGGCGGCGGTACCGCTCGGCCCGGTCATGTCTGCCTCCACGCCACTGCACGGCGTGACACCCACACCGCGCTCCACACCGCTGCGAGAGCCGCGAGCAGTGTCAGTCCGAGATACGCCAGGCCGGTACGGGCGTGGCCGCCGTCCACCAGCCGCTGGACGTCCACCGCGACGGTGGAGAACGTGGTGAATCCGCCGAGCACCCCGGTGCCGAAGAACGGGCGCACCAGCCGGTGCGCCGCCCACACATCGGTGATCACCACCATGAACACCCCGATCACGGCGCACCCCACGACGTTCACCAGCAGGGTCGTCCAGGGGAAACCGCCGGCCGCGGTGGGCCAGAGGAGCGCGGCGCCGTACCGGGCCGACGCTCCGGCGACGCCACCGAGTGACACCACCGCCAGAACCGGCCATGGGCCGAGCAGCGGGCCGCGGCGCCGCGCACGCCGTGCGGCGGGCAGCGGCGGCGTACCGCCCGGGCCCGGTCCGGGCGGCTGATCCACTGTGCGGTCCGCACCCATGGACATCCGTCTCCTGGTCGCAGGGCTCCCGCGCACGGCACGGCTGCGCTTTCAGGCTAGCCTCGGGCGGCCGGGCCCCGCCATCCGGACGTGACGGGTTCAGCCCACGTCGCGGTGGCTCTTGACCAGCTCCAGATACATCGCCGCGTTGAGCTTGATGCCCTCGCGCTCCTCGTCGGTCAGCTCGCGCTTGACCTTCGCCGGGATCCCCGCGACCAGCGAGCCCGGCGGGACCCGCATCCCCTGCGGGACGAGGGCCTGGGCGGCGATCAGTGAACCGGCGCCGATGTGTGCGCCGTTGAGGACCGTGGCACCCATCCCGACGAGTACGTCATCCTCCACCGTGCATCCGTGCAGCACCGCGTTGTGTCCCACGGACACCCGCTCGCCGACCGTGACCGGGAATCCCGGGTCGACGTGCACGGTGCAGTTGTCCTGGATGTTGCTGTCGGCGCCGACCACGATCGGCCCGCAGTCGGCCCGCAGCACCGTGTGGTACCAGACGCTGGAACCGGCGGCCAGCGTCACATCGCCGATGACGACGGATGTCGGCGCCGTGAAGGACTGCGGGTCGATCACCGGCTCCCGGCCGCCGACACCGCTGATCAAGGACTGCTCCGCCACTGCTGTCTCCTTGCTTCCCGCATCGCTTCCCGCATCGCTTCCCGCGTTACCGGGACCCGGGGATTGCTCCGTGTGGTGCGCGCCGCGCCCTCCGGCACCGTAAGCGACGCTGGGTCGAAGATCACAGCCCGCCCCTCTGATCGCCGCCCGGCCCGCTGAGTACGGTGTGGGGGTGGCCCGGAACAGAAACACGTTCTCATCGCTGACATCCCGTGCGCTGCACGCCGGATGGCAGTGGGTGCAGCGGGCGGGCGCGGTGACGGCGGAGCGGCCGGGGAAGCTGCGTTTCCGCCGGATCGGCACCGGAACGAGACTCGCCTTTCCGCAGGGCGCCGTCTTCGGCGAACCCTGGATCGAGCTGGGCGACCACTGCATCATCGGCGAACAGGTCACGCTCACGGCCGGGATGATGCCCGATCTGGACCTCGGTCCCGAGCCGATCCTGACGCTGGGCGACGGTGTCGTGCTCGGGCGCGGCAGCCATGTGATCGCCGACACCAAGGTCACCGTCGGATCGGACACCTACTGCGGCCCGTACGTCTACATCACGTCCACGAACCACAGTTACGACGATCCGCACGAGCCCGTCGGCAAACAGTGGCCGCGGACCGAGCCCGTGGTCATCGGGCCCGGATGCTGGCTCGGGACCGGCGCGGTCATCCTGCCGGGGGCCCGGCTCGGCCGCAATGTCGTGGTCGCCGCCGGCGCGGTGGTACGCGGCGAGGTGCCCGACCACGCGGTGGTCGCCGGAGCGCCCGCGCGGATCGTACGGAGCTGGGACGCGGAGAACGGGTGGCAGCCCCCACTGCGTACACCCGCCCCCGTGCCCATCCCGGAAGGCGTCACCCCGGAGCAGCTGCTCGCCCTCGGCAGCCTGGAGCCCGACGCTTCCTGACCGCCCGGGCTTCCCGCAGCTCTCCGTCAGCCGGTCGCGAGCAGTACCGTCCCCACCAGCGCGAGTCCCGCACCCGCGGCCTGCACCGCGCGCAGCCGCTCCTTGAGGAAACCGCGCGCGGCGAGCGCCGTGATCACCGGGTAGAGGGAGGCCAGTACGGCGGCGACGGTGACCGGCCCCGAGTGGGCCGCGAGCGAGTAGGTGCCGTTGGCCGCCACATCGGCGAGGCCGACGAAGGCGAGCGCCGGCAGCGACCGCAGGATCAGCCCCGCCCCGCCGCCCTCGGGCAGTGCCCGCGCCCCCCGCCGCACCGAGACGTACAGGGCGGTCCCGCCGACCGCCACATTGGCGACGCGCTGGACGAACAGCGCGAGGAAGAGGCCGGTGACGGTGGTGGACGCCTCGGAGATCAGGGACATCACCGTGCCGAAGCCCACGGCGGCGACCAGCGTCAGCGCGACGGCCTGCCGCTGCACCGGCGCTCCGCGCAGCTCGGGCCCGCCCGCGAGCACCACGCCCGCGACGGCCACGGCGATCCCGGCGAACTGCGGCAGGCCGGGCCGTTCACCGAGCACAAGACCGACGCCGACCGGGACGACGACGCCGAGTGAGCCGAGCGGTGAGACCACGCCCATCGGCCCGAGTGCGAGGGCCTTGTAGAAGCTGAGCATCGCCACCGGCCCCACCACGCCGGCCGCCACGGCGAACCAGAGCTGCGGGCCGGACTCGCTCCAGCCGCCGGTGGCCACCACGATCGAGCCGAGCACCACCACGGCCACCGACTGCGAGACGACGACCACCGTCAGGGCGGGTATCCGCCGGGTGAGGAGTCCGCCGCCGAAGTCGGCCAGCCCCCAGAGCAGGCTGGTCGCCAGGGCGAAGAGGGCAGTCATCAGGGCCTCGCAGTACAGTGCGGTGAATCGGTGGGTGCACCACACGGTAGTGCAAGATATTGAACTCTGTCATCCAAGATAATGGATGGCCAGGACGATGGACGGAATGTGTCGGACTTCGACCAGCTCACGCAGTCGCTCGCCCGGAACCTCAAGCGCTGGCGCGGCGAGCGGGGTTTCACACTCGACGCGCTGGCGGCCCGGGCGGGGGTCAGCCGGGGAATGATCATCCAGATCGAACAGGCCCGGACGAACCCCAGCGTCGGCACCACGGTGAAGCTCGCGGACGCCCTCGGGGTCAGCATCACCACGCTCCTCGACTACGAGCAGGGACCGCAGGTCAGAATCGTCCCGGCCGACCAGGCGGTCCGTATGTGGGGGACGGAGGCGGGCAGCCACACGGTCCTGCTCGTCGGCGACGAGACGCGCGGGCCGCTGGAGATGTGGGGCTGGCGGCTGATGCCCGGTGACGGCAGCGCATCGGACGCGCACCCGCCGGGGACGGTGGAGCTGCTCCATGTCACCGCCGGTGAACTCACACTGGTCGCCGACGGGGTGGCGCACTCCGTACCGGCCGGGACCTCGGCGACCTTCGAGGCCAATGTGGAGCACGCCTACCGCAACGAGGGCACGGAGCCGGTCGAGATGACGATGGCGGTCTCCATCCCGCCGGTCGGCCGACAGCGCCCGTAGTCCGGCCGCCGGTGGTCGCAGCGGTGGTCCGGCCTGCTGTTCCCGGGCGGGGCGGGCGTGCGGCTGCCCCGAACCGGGGTACGGGCGGCGGCTGTTAGCGTGAGCCGTATGCGCGCCCCCATCGGTACTTTCGAAGACGTCCGCCACGCCCAGGACTGCCTGGACCTGCTCACCGCACCGGTCGCCGACGCGGTGCGGAACTGGCAGGGGGACGTCCCGGTCCAGGACCTGATCTACGTGGACAGCGACCCGGCGATCGCCGACACCGCTGCCTTCGTGGCGCACTACGGTCCGGAGCTGCTCGATGTCTCGGCGAACTGTGTCGTCGTCGCGGGCAAGCGCGGCGGAGAGACCTCGCTCGCCGCTTGCCTGGTGCTCTCGCGTACCCGCCTCGACGTGAACGGCGCCGTCCGCAAGCAACTCGGCGCGCGCAAGGCGTCGTTCGCGCCCATGGACACGGCCACCGGCGAGACCGGCATGGAGTACGGCGGGGTCACCCCGGTCGGGCTGCCCGCCGCCTGGCCGCTGCTCGTGGACTCCGCCGTCGTGGACCTGGAATGGGTGCTGGTCGGCAGCGGCAGCCGCAGGGGCAAGCTGATCCTTCCCGGCAAGGCGTTCGCCGGGCTGCCCGGCGCGGTCGTCATCGAGGGGCTGGGCGGCTGAGGCGGCCGGGACCTCTTGCGGTCCCGCCCTGCCCCAGACGAAAGGCCCTGGGCACGTCAGCCCAGAGCAGGGATCTCTATGGCCGGGCAACGGTCCATGACCATGTCACGTCCGGCCTCCCGCACCCGCCCGAACGCCGCCTCGTCGACCACCCCGAGCTGGAACCAGACGGCCTTGGCGCCGATGGCCACCGCCTCGTCGGCGACCGCGCCCGCCAGACCGCTGTTGACGAAGACATCGACGACGTCGACCGGGAACGGGATGTCCGAGAGCGTCGCGTACCCCTGCTCGCCGTGGACCGTCTCCGCCTTGGGATGGACCGGCACGACCCGCTTGCCGAAACGCTGGAGCACTCCGGCCACGCCGTACGCCGACCGCCCCCTGTTGTTCGAGAGACCCACCACCGCCCAGGTGTCGCCGGTCGTGGTGAGGATCTTGCGGATGGTGTCCGTGTCTGCGTACATGACAGGACAACGGCGTACCGGCCAGGACTGTTCCCGCAGGGCCGCATAGGCTGGCCCGATGCAGGAGCAGTACCGGACAGTCGCCCGTGAGGGCGTGCACGAGACCGAGGTCAACAGGTCGCGCTTCATCTGCGCACTGGCGCCCGCCGCGACCGAGGAGGAGGCGCAGGCCTTCCTCGCACGCATCCGCAGGGAGCACCCCGGCGCGTCCCACAACTGCTTCGCGTACGTCATCGGGGCCGACGCCTCCGTCCAGAAGGCGGGCGACGACGGTGAGCCCGGCGGGACCGCCGGTGTGCCGATGCTCCAGATGCTGCTGCGACGCGAGGTGCGGTACGCCGTCGCCGTCGTCACCCGCTACTTCGGCGGGGTGAAGCTGGGGGCGGGCGGGCTGATCCGGGCCTACGGCGGAGCTGTCGGAGAGGCCCTGGACGAGCTGGGCACCGTCGTCAGACAGCGCTACCGGCTGGCCACGGTCACCGTCGACCACCAGCGCGCGGGCAAGCTGGAGAACGACCTGCGGGCCACCGGCCGCGTCGTGCGCGAGGTCCGCTACGCGGAGGCGGTGACGATCGGCATCGCGCTGCCGGACGCGGATGTCCCGAGCTTCCGGGCCTGGCTCGCCGACAGTACGGCCGGGGCCGCATCGCTGGAACTGGGCAGCGAGGCGTACGGCGACATCTGAAACCGGTGGCAGCTGAAACAGCCGACATCGGAATCAGCCGACATCCCTGTGTGCCGCTGTGCGGCGGTGACCAAGTCACCGGACCGCGCCTCAGCAGTGTGTCCTGAATACCTATGAGCTACCCAGCAGTACCCCGCACCGTTGAGGAACAGCGTCAAGCACGGCTGTCCCGTGCCGGGAGACGAGATGGGGTAGATCAATGTCTGGTGTTGCCCTGTACGCGCAAGACATGCAGAGAGAGGCGCACGCATCCCTCCACGCCGGAGCCCAGGAGGAAGTGCTCACCGAACTGTGCTCGGTGCTCTTCGCGTCCCTGCCGCGGCGCGACCAGCGCAGGCGGGGTGTGGAGTACGTACGCGGCCTCCTGGCAGCCGAGGGACGCAAATCGATCCGGAACATGGCCGCGCTGACCGGTGGTGCGACCACCGAACAGGGGCTGCACCACTTCATCAGCAGTTCCACGTGGGACTGGGCGGAGGTGCGCGGGCAGCTCGCCCGGTACCTGGCGCGGGTTGCGCTCCCCAGTGCGTGGGTCGTGCGGCCGATGATCATTCCGAAGGCCGGAGAGCACTCCGTCGGTGTCGACCGGCGGTACTTCCCCGCCTTCGGCCAGGTTCTCAACGCCCAGCAGGCTTTCGGGGTCTGGGCGGCGTCCGACCGGATGAGCAGCCCGGTCAACTGGCGGCTGCACCTGTCAGGGGCGTGGCTCGACGACGGGCAACGCCGGATCAGGGCTTCGATTCCCGAATCGCTGAGTCCGGAGGAGACGCTGGGCGAGTGCGCGATCGAGGTATGCCGCGAACTGGTGGCAGAACCCGGGCTGCCCCGTCTCCCGGTGGTGCTGGACGCACGCGAGGCGGACGCCGTCACCACGGTCCGGCAACTGCGCGCCGCGGGACTGCCGTTCCTGATCAGGGTGAGCGGCACCCAGCCGCTGATCGCGGCGGGCGCGCCGGCGCAGGCCCGGCGCAGCGAGCTCCCCGCGCACCAGATCATGGGCGCGGCCAAGGAGTTACGGCGCCAGGCCGCCTGGACCGACCACGGCCCGGCGGCCATGATGCGGACGAGCCTGGTCGCGGCCCTGCGCGTCGGACTGCCCTCCCGCGCCTCCCGATTCGGGGCTCCTGAGCAAGTCGGTGACGGGCGCGGTCTGTTGCTGCTCGGTGAGTGGAGGGACAGCGGACGCTGGCCCAGCGGGCTCTGGCTCACCGACCTGACCGACGCGCCCCCGGGCGCGCTGCTGCGGCTGAGCAAGCTGATCGGCCGGGTCGACCGCGACTGCGCCGAGATCGCCGATCAGGTGGGTGTCCGGGACTACGCGGGGCGCTCCTTCGGCGGCTGGCACCGGCATCTCACGCTGGCCTCGGCCGCCCATGCGATCACCGTCGTGGCCGGCGCGGCAGAACGGGAGTCCCGGGCTTCGTGACGTCGCGCGCCCGCCGCCGCGGCGGGCGCCAGACGTCCGGGCTCGCGGGAACGGCGGCGGCAGACGAGAGCCCCCCGCCCCGCAGGGCATGGCGGATACGGGAGAGGCGCAGGGCCAGTTGCACCTCGAACGCCCGCTCCGGCTGCTGCCAGCCGGCACCGAGCAGTTCGCCTATGCGCTCCAGCCGCCGGGTGACCGTATTGGGGTGCACGTGCAGCCGTTCGGCCGCGTACGTCGGGCTGGAGCCCGTCTCGAAGTACGCCTCCAGGGTGGGGACCAGTGCGGTGAGGCGCAGCCGGTCGTAGTCGGCCACCGGTCCGATCGTGGCGTCGATGAACGCGCCGACATCGTGACTGCCCGACAGGAGCACGCCGAGGCCGCCCAGTTCGCGCGGGGATGCGGCACGGCCGGTGGCTCCGAGTGAGGTCATCGCGTCGAGGCAGCGCCTGGCCTCCTGGTGGGCACCGGTGACCGGCAGGGCTTCGGTCACCGGGCCGGCCGCTGCCACCGTCACGCGCCGGTCGAGGAGCGGGGACAGCTCGGCGTGGACGGCACGGGCCGCGGCTCCCGCCTCGTTGCCCGGGAGCAGGAGTACGACGGAGCCCTCGCGCATACTCATGAGCCCGTTCACACGCTGTGTGTACGAGACCGCCCAGGAGCTCAGCTCCCTCCCGAATGCCCGCTCGGGGCGGGCGATGACCACGATGTGCGGCTTGTCCAGGTCGATGCCGCAGCGGCGGGCGCGCGCCTCCAGAAGATGGGAGGGGGGCCCGGAGAGCGCCAGCAGGTCGTCCAGGAGACTGTGCCGGATCCGTCCGTGGGCGCCGGCGCTCCGGCCCGCTTCCAGGAGCAGCGCGATGGCGGTGAACCGCGCGCCCAGCCCCAGTAACCGCTCGTCGAACTCGGTGAGCCGGTGCCCCGGGAACATGAGCAGGGTGCCGAGGTGCTCCTCACCCGCGACGATCGGTGCGGCCCAGGAGCCGTCGGCCAGCGCGACGGGTTCACCGGCGGCCCGCGCCTCCGGCGTGGCGGGAGACGGCGGTGCGGTAAGGGACGGTGCGGTAAGGGACGTTGCAGCAGAGGACGCGGCAGAAGGGCGAGCGGTCCCACCGAAGTCCGGCCGCTCGTCCGGCGGCTCACCGGCCGTGGCCAGGAAAGTGCCGTCCAGGGCGTGCACCCGCACCGCTCCGTCCAGCCGTCGGGCCAGCTCCGCGAGGAGGGGCTGCGGACCTCCGCCGTTCAGTACCAGTGCGGTGAACCGGCTCTGCGTCTCGCTCAGTTCGCGTTCCAGACGGAGAGCGGGCCCCTCCGGAGCCGTGGCCCTGGCCGCGTCGAGCAGGCGCGCCCTCTCGATGGCCGCGCCCGCGAGGTCTCCCAGCGAGCTCATCAGCGAGATCTCGTCGGCGCTGAAGTGCCGCACGTTCCGGGCAGCGGCGCAGAGAGCGCCGACCGGCCGCGCGCCCTGGCTCAGCGGCACCGCCACGATCGCGCGCAGTCCCTCGGCCCCCGCCACCTCGTCGAAGGCCGGGTGGTGGCAGAACCGTTTGTCGGCCGGGTAGTCGGGCGTCCAGAACGGGGCGGAGCTGACGAGGGCCTCACCGACCGGCCCGGTGCCGGCCGGCAGCCGCAGGCCGACCGTCCTGGTCGATGTGTGCCCGTCGGAGCTGCGGACGTGCACGAACCCCTGCTCCCCGGCCGGGAAGCTCACGAAGGCCAGGTCGAGGCCGAGCAGCAGACGTGCCCGGCGTGTGACGACTCTGAGGACGGCGTCCAGTTCCTGGGCCGTGGCGAGCTCGCGTGCGGTGTCGACGAGGGCGGACAGTCCCATCTCCCGCTGCTGACGCCGTCCCGACTGTGCGTGGATCCGCAGAGCCAGCCCCCTGGCCCGCTTCAGCGCATCCCGCCTCGCGTCGGCGACACCTCCCTCCAGGGCTCGCGTCACCAGTTCTTCCACCTGCTCGACCGGTGCCTCTTCGGCCAGTAACTCCAGCACGGCGAGCACGTCGGATCCCACCCTGATCTGCGACAAGTTGCTCCCTTTGTCATGTTCTCGCAGCTGCGTTCCCCTTTGCGCAGCCCCTCGGAACCTACGCAGCCGACCTAACAGAGTCAACAGTTTGTTGAACGATGGAGGGAGGTGCGAACGGGGCGCGGCACGGCGGACACCCGGCCCCCGGCGCCCGCCGAGTCCGCGCGGGGAACCTGATGGAGTACCCGCCACTTGACGGATTGCGCCGACGGTCCTTGGCGGGTGCTTCGTCCGCGCCACAGGATCGGGGCAGTGCGAAGCGGGCCTGCGCCTCCCGGCCGGCCGGGCCCCCGTGCGCCTTGTTCATCCACTGAGGGAGAGCGCCATGTTGAACGTCGCCGTGGTCTATTACTCGTCAACCGGGAACGTGCACCGGCTGGCCGATGCGGCAGCCGACTCCGCGAGGAAAGCGGGCGCCGAGGTGCGCCTGCGCCGGGTGGCGGAAGTGTTTCCGCAGTCGCAGGTCGCGGCGAACGACGCCTGGGCCGCACATCTGGAGGCCACCCGTGAGATACCCCCGGCCACCCTGGACGACCTGGAGTGGGCGGACGCGGTCCTCTTCGGCACGCCGACCCGATTCGGCCTCCCCGCCGCGCAGTTGAAGCAGTTCCTCGACACGACCGTGGGGCTGTCGCTCCAGGGCAAGCTGGTGAACAAGGTCGTCTCCTCGTTCACCTCATCGGCAGCCGGGCACAGCGGGCAGGAGAGCACCATCCTCGCGCTGAACAACACCTACTACCACTGGGGCGCGATCATCGTGCCGACCGGCGCGGTGGACCCGGTCCTGTCCACTCCGGGCAACGGCAACCCGTACGGGGTCAGCAGCGTCTCCGGCAACCGGCCCGGCCACGTCGGCGAGGAGAACCTCGCGGCCATGGAGTTCCACGCCCGCCGGGTCGCCGGGATCGCTGCCGCCCTCAAACGGGGCCTCCGGACCGGCTGACGTCTCCGCCGCCGTACAGACCGCGTCAGTGGGCGGCACAGCCCGCGTCAGCACGCACACCATCACAGGAGGTCCGACCCATGGAGAGAAAGATCGCCCTGGTCACGGGGGCAGCCGGCGGAATCGGTGCAGCCGTGGTCCGGGCACTGGGGGAGCGTGGTGCCCGGATCGCCGCAGTCGACCGGGACGGCGACCGCCTCCGGCGCACGGTGGACGGTCTCGTCGCGGAAGGGCACCACGTCGACGGGTTCGTCTGCGACGTGACAAGCAGCCAGAACGTCGAATCGACGGTCGAGCGGGTCGAGGCCGAGCTGGGGCCCGTGGACCATCTCGTCAACGCGGCCGGTGTGCTGCGCCTCGGGGAAGCCCGGAGCCTCACCGACGAGGACTGGGTGTCGACCTTCGCGGTCAACACCACCGGTGTCTTCCACATGTGCCGTGCGGTCGCCAACCGGATGGTCCCCCGCTCGCGCGGCGGCATCGTCACCGTCGCGTCGAACGCGGCCGGCACCCCCCGTACGGACATGGCCGCGTACGCCGCGTCGAAGGCGGCGGCGTCCATGTTCACCAAGAGCCTCGGCCTGGAACTGGCGCGGTACGGCATCCGCTGCAACGTGGTCGCGCCCGGCTCGACCGACACCCCGATGCTCACCTCGATGTGGCAGGACGAGAGCGGGCCCAGGGGCACCATCGAAGGCCGGCCCGAAGCCTTCCGGGTGGGCATCCCGCTCGGCAGGCTGGCCCGTCCGTCGAACATCGCCGACGCCGTCGTCTTCCTCCTCTCGGACCAGTCCTCGCACATCACCCTGCACGACCTGACGGTCGACGGGGGTGCCGCACTCGGTGTCTGACCGCCTCACTGACCCCAACCAGCGGAGAAGGATCTTGCCCGGCATACCCCGTATTGAGCCCTACCCGATGCCGACGTCGGCCGAGCTGCCCGCCAATGTCGCGGAGTGGACCGCCGACCCGGAGCGGGCCGTGCTGCTCGTTCATGACATGCAACGGTACTTCCTGCAGCCCCTGCCCGCCGCTCTGCGCGACGAACTCGTCAGCAACGCGGCGGCGTTGCGGGACCGGTGTGCGGCGCTCGGCGTCCCCGTGGCCTACACGGCCCAGCCCGGCGGCATGACCGCGGAACAGCGCGGCCTGCTCGCCGACTTCTGGGGACCCGGCATGCGCACCGCCCCCGCGGACCGGGCCGTCGTCGAGCCGCTGGCCCCGGTCCCCGGCGACTGGGTGTTCACCAAGTGGCGCTACAGCGCCTTCTTCCGCTCCGACCTGCTGAAGCACATGCGCGAGGCCGGCCGCGACCAGCTGATCATCTGTGGCGTGTACGCACACGTCGGTGTGCTCATGACCGCCGTCGACGCGTTCACCAACGACATCCAGACCCTCCTGGTCGCGGACGCCGTCGCCGACTTCTCCGCGGAACAGCACCGACAGGCCGTCGAGTACGCGGCGAGCCACTGTGCGATGGCGGTCACGACCAAGGAAGTCCTGCTGTGACCGGAACCCGACAGCGCGCCCCTCTGCCGCAGGGCCACCCCGACCTGCTCGGACGGGTGCTCGGCGACCGGCCGCCGCCGTTCGCGCTGCTCCACCGTCCCACGGTGTCGGGCCGGGAAACGCTCGACGTCCTGCTCGGTGAGGTCTCGACGCCCGCCACGCTCGCGGAGATCCCGCTGCCGGACGAGGCTGCCCGGCCGGGTGCTCCCCGGCACGAGATGCTGGTCCTCGTCCCCTACCGCCAGATCGCCGAGCGCGGCTTCGCCTGCGCCGACGACGGCGCGCCGCTGATCGCCATGACCGTCGCCGACCAGGCGACCACTACGGTCACCGATGCGCTGTCCCGGATTCCGGACACCGCCATCGAGCTGGCCGACGGGCACTTCGACATCGACGACGACACCTATGCCGACACCGTCCGCCGGGTGATCGCCGACGAGATCGGCCAGGGCGCTGGGGCCAACTTCGTCCTCAAGCGCACGTTCGTGGCCGACATCACCGGCTATACGCCACGCAGTGCGCTCACCCTCTTCCGGCGGTTGCTGCTGGGGGAGTCGGGCGCGTACTGGACGTTCATCGTCCACACCGGGACACGTACGTTCGTCGGTGCCACACCCGAGTGCCATGTCAGCCTGCGCGACGGAACCGCCGTGATGAACCCCGTCAGCGGCACCTACCGCTACCCGCCGTCGGGGCCCACCCTCCCCGGCGTGCTGGAGTTCCTCGCCGACCGCAAGGAGGCCGACGAGCTCTACATGGTCGTCGACGAGGAACTGAAGATGATGGCCCGGATCTGTGAGAAGGGCGGCCGGGTGACAGGCCCCCACCTCAAGGAGATGGCGCGCCTCGCGCACACCGAGTACGTCATCGAGGGCCGCAGCACCAGGGATCCGCGCGAGATCCTGCGCGAGACGATGTTCGCGCCCACGGTCACGGGCAGCCCGCTGGAGAACGCCTGCCGGGTCATCCACACGTACGAGCCGCAGGGCCGCGGCTACTACAGCGGGGTCGTCGCGCTCATCGGGCAGGACGGGGCCGGTGCCCGTGCCCTCGACTCCGCGATCCTCATCCGTACCGCCGACATCGGCGCGGAGGGACGGGTGAACATCAGCGTCGGCGCGACGCTCGTACGCCACTCCGACCCGGCTTCCGAAGTGGCGGAGACCCGGGCCAAAGCCGCAGGGCTGCTCGCGGCGCTGCAGGCCGACGCACCGACGACGCTGGCGTCGCACCCACAGGTGCGGGCGGCGCTGGAACGGCGCAACACCACCATCGCCGGCTTCTGGCTCGCCGGCGGAGGGACGGACCCGGCCCGCGGCCCCGTCGCGGACGCGGCGGACGACGCGCCGTCCGGCAGGGGCCGCAAGGTGCTCGTCGTCGACGCGGAGGACACCTTCACAGCGATGCTCGCCCACCAACTCCGGTCGGTGGGGCTCTCCGTGACGGTGCGGCGTTTCGACGAGCCGTACAGCCTCGACGGCTGGGACCTCGTCATCATGGGGCCGGGCCCCGGGTCCCCGCACGACAACGGCCATCCGAAGATCGCCCACCTGCGGGCGGCGATACGGACCCTGCTCGCCGAGCGGCGGCCCTTCCTCGCCGTCTGCCTCAGCCACCAACTCCTCAGCCGCGAGACGGGCTTCGAGGTGGTCCGCCGGGCCACCCCGAACCAGGGCGTGCAGCACGAGATCGATTTCTTCGGCGTCCGGGAGCGGGCCGGCTTCTACAACACCTTCGCCGCGGTCTCCTCCCACGACAAGGTCGACTGCGGTGCGGCCGGGATCGTGGAGGTGAGCCGTGACACCCGCACGGGCGAGGTGTACGGCCTGCGCGGCACCCACTTCGCCTCGATGCAGTTCCACCCCGAGTCCCTGCTCACCCAGGACGGCGTACGCATCCTGGAACGGCTCATGGCGGAGGTGCTGAACACATGAGCGCCGCGGACGCGATCACACCCGGCCCGACGGCATGTGCCGTACCCGCCCGGACGACGGACTCCGCACCGGTTCCTGTACCCGGGACCGCGCCGGCGGTGTCGTCTTCCCCAGCCCACCACCCATCTGTGCAGCCGCAGTCGAAGCCGAGGACATCCTGATGTTACGGATACCTTCCAGCAACAACGGCCTCTATCTCGGATCGGTGCCCGAGTCGGCCGCCGCGAAGAATGGCGGCACACTGATCACGCTCGACCACGACATGGTCACCCTTCCCCGCGTCGGTCGCACGCTGACCGTCGCCGAACTCGCCGAGCACGTCGACGACATGGCGGGCCGCCTGTGGGCCGCCGGGGTCCGGCCCAGCGAACACGTCGCCATCCATCTGAGCCCCGGGTTCGACATCTACGTGCTGGCGACGGCGGCGGCCCGTATCGGCGCCGTGCCGGTCATGCTGTCACCGGCTCTGGAGGGCGAGAGCGTCGCCGCGCTGCTCGAACGACTGGACCGGCCGCATCTGCTCACCGACCCGACGAAGCTGGACGGGACACTGTCCGGCTTCCCGGTCGCCGACCTCACCGACCGCGTCATCGTCACCACCGGCTCCCGGCCGGACGCCGTGTCCCTGGCCGGGCTGGCCGGGGCGCCGCGGCAGCGGCCCGTCAAGCTCCACCCCGACCAGCCCGCGCTGATGACGCACACCTCCGGCACCACAGGGCTGCCGAAGCTCGTCGTGCACTCCGCGCGCACCCTGCGCGGCCGGTACCGCCCGCAGGAGCGGCTCGCCTCCTTCGTCCACCGGCGCGAGACCGTGGCCATCCATGTGTCGTACGTGCACTCGCGGATGTATCTGGCGCTCGCCGTACTTCTGCCCCGGGCCATGCCGCTGGTCATCATGAACGACTCGGAGCCCGCCGGGGTCGCGGAGCTCTTCGCCGAGACCCGGCCCGGGTTCATCGAAACCCATCCGAACTCCTTCATGGAGTGGGAAGAACTCGTCGACCACCCGCGCAGACCGCTCGCCAACGTCCGTTATTTCAGCAGCACGTTCGACGCGATCCACCCGAGCACCATGGACCGGCTGCTGCGGGCGTCGGAACGCCGCTCGCCGCTGTTCTTCCAGATCTACGGCCAGAGCGAGTGCGGCCCGCTGGTGGGCCGCGGCTACACCCGGAAGAACGCGCACAAGGCCGACGGCCGGTGCCTTGGGTTCGCCATGCCCGGCGTGACGAACTTCCGGCTGGTGAGCCGCAACGGCGCCCGGCCGTCCCGGGACACCCCGGGGTACATCGAGGTGAGCACCGGCGGCCGCGCCCTGACCTACTTCGGGGAACGGGAGCGCTTCGAGCAGCAGGTGCGCGGCAGTTGGTGGCGCGGCGGCGATGTCGGGTACCGCTCCAGGTTCGGCTGCCTCCATCTGCTGGACCGTGAGGTCGACGTCATCCCGACCATCCACAGCACCCTTGAGGTGGAGGACACCCTGCTCGGCCGGCTGGAGGAGCTGACCGAACTCGTCGTGGTGGCGGGCCCGCGCCAGGAGCCCGTCCCGGTCGTGTGCACCAGGGACGACCGCCCGCTGGAAGCCGAACGGTGGCGCTCGGCGGTGGCCGATCTCGCGCCGATGGCAGCTCCGGTCCAGATGCCGCTGACGGAGCTGCCCCGTACGGCCACCATGAAGATCAAGCGCATCGAACTGTCCCAGTGGCTGAGGTCGCAGGAGGGCCCGGAATCGTGACAGAGCAGATGACCGGGGCCGACGGCCGGCCCCCCGCGGCGGACTTCGACGTGCTCGTGGTCGGCGCCGGACCGAGCGGGCTGATGGCGGCCTGCGAGCTGCTGCGGCGCGGGGTCCGGGTGCGCCTCATCGACCGGGCGCCGCAGCCCGTGCGGGCCCCGAAGGCCCTGTCGCTGTGGCCACGGGCGCTCGACATCCTGGAGGACGTGGGGCTGTACGAGGAGATCCGGCGGAGTTCCACGCGGATCGACGCCTTCAGCTACTTCTCCGAGCGCAGGCTGCTCGCCTCCTTCGGCTTCACCGAGGACCTGGCATCCCGGATCCTCCCGCAGTACGAGACCGAACAGGCACTCACCGGGCGGCTGGAGAGCCTCGGCGGCAAACCCGAACGCGGCGTACGGCTGCTGGCCCTCGACGACGTCGACCACTCCGGGGACATCGGGGCGACCGACGGTGTCACC
Organism: Streptomyces sp. NBC_00466; assembly: GCF_041433995.1. Lineage (NCBI taxonomy): Bacteria > Bacillati > Actinomycetota > Actinomycetes > Kitasatosporales > Streptomycetaceae > Streptomyces > Streptomyces sp. NBC_00466. The sequence continues at coordinate 6,488,068 of NZ_CP107896.1, forward strand.
GCCGTACTCGAGCATGCCGACGGTGGAGTGGAACGCGTCAGGGCGCCGTTCGTCATCGGGGCCGACGGAGCGGGCAGCTCGGTGCGCGGCCAGCTCGGCATCGGCTTCGACGGCAGCACATACGAAATGGCCTTCGCGCTGGTCGACACCCGTATCGAGGGCGACCTTCCGCCGGACGAGATCAGCTACTACCAGTCCCCGGCGGGGACGCTCGTGATCGTGCCGATGCCGGACGGTGTCTTCCGCTTCCTGTCCGTCATGCCCGGCGGCCAGGAGGTGAGCGCGCCCATGATGCAGGCCGTACTCGACGAACGGGGGCCGCGCGGGGTGCGGATCACCGAACCGGTCTGGCAGACGGTCTTCCGGGTCCATGCCCGGCACGCCACCGACTTCCAGCGCGGACGCGTCTTCCTCATGGGCGACGCGGCGCATGTGCACAGCCCGGCGGGCGGCCAGGGCATGAACAACGGGCTCCAGGACGCCAACAACCTCGGCTGGAAACTGGCTTCGGTGATCCAGGGCCGGGCGCCGGGTTCACTGCTGCGGAGTTACGGCCCGGAGCGCTCGGAAGCGACCCGCCGCATCGTCCGTGACACCGATCTCCAGACCCGGGCGTGGATGGTCGAGAGCCAGGTGCGCATCCGGGCCCGCGACGCCGCTTTCCGGCTGCTCGACAGGTCCGGCGCGGTGTCCCGGCTGTACGCACCCGTGATGGCCGGCCGGCGCCTGGCCTATACGCCGGCCCGCGACACCCAGTACCCGGCCCGCCGGTCGGGCTGTCCGCCGCGGACCCGCCTTCCCGGCGGTCTGAAGGTCGGCGCGGTCTTTCCCCGGGAGCGGGCGGTGCCCCTCGGTATCTCGGGCCCGGACGTGGACCCGTCGGCCTGGGCCCTGGCCGTCATCGCGCCCCGGGACGGTTCCGCCTGGCTGACCGAGCTCGGGCACCTGGCCGCCCGGTGGCCGCTGGTGCGCGTGGTGCGGATGTCGCGCGCGGATGTGGCGACGCACGGCGGCTGCGGCAGGCCGGGCTACTACCTCGTCCGTCCGGACGGGCACATCGCGGCTCATGGCCACGAGCGGGACCTGAACCGGCTGGAGGCCGAACTGGGTTCCGCGCTGCTGCCGCGACCCTGAGCATCTCCTGTCCGACGCAAGGCCGTTGGGGTTGCGTCGTCGTATCGCGGACATTTAATATCCGGGATATGAGGATGCATGAGGGCGTCGAATGGGCGCTGCACAGTTGCCTCAACCTGGCGTGGGCGGGGGACGAGCGGGCGATCACCGCTGCCCGGCTCGCGGCGTACCACGACCTGCCCGCCGCCTACCTCAACAAGCAGCTGCAAGCGCTGGCCCGGGCGGGCATCGTGTCGTCCGCTCCGGGCCCGCGGGGCGGGTTCCGGCTGGCCCGCAGGCCCGAGGACGTCACCCTGATGGATGTGGTGGCGGCGATCGAGGGGCCGGACCAGGCCTTCCGCTGTACCGAGATCCGGCAGCAGGGGCCGGGTGCGGGGATGCCGGACAACTACGGCGATCCGTGCACCGTCTCGCGGGCCATGCGCAGGGCCGAACTCGCCTGGCGCCAGGAGCTCGCGGGCCAGACCCTCGCGGACGTCAAGGCCACGGCCGAGCGCACCGCCCCCGGTGTGCCCGCCCGCGTACGCCGCTGGTTCGCCGACTCCCGCGTCTGAACCCGCACCGCCCCCGGGGCGGCGGCGGGAAGACCTGCACAGCAATTCTGGACATTTTTTATCCTGATACCCAAGGGGTTCAACCATGAGTGCTCAGCTTCAACTCGACTGTTTCTGCGAGGTGTTGCCCCGGTGGACGGCAGATCCGCGACCACTGCGGCAGGGAATCGGGGGCACTCCGTGACGGACCTCGAATCTCCGGTGTCCACCACCACTACGGACAGGTCGCCGCTGAAGGGGTGGCTCGCGGTCTCCGCCGTCACCCTGGGAATCTTCGCCCTGATGACGTCGGAACTGCTGCCGGTCGGCCTGCTCACGCCGGTCGGATCCGAGCTGAACGTGTCCGAGGGGACGGCCGGACTGATGGTGACGGTGCCCGGCCTGGTGGCCGCGGTATCGGCGCCGCTGATCACCGTCGCCGCCGGCCGGCTGGACCGCCGGTGGGTGCTGGCCGTACTGGTCGCCCTGGTCGGCGTGGCCAACCTGGCCGGCGCCTTCGCCCCGAACTTCGCCACCCTGCTCATCGCCCGCCTCTTCATCGGTGTGAGCGTCGGCGGCTTCTGGGCGATCGCGGGCGGCCTCGCCCTGCGGCTTGTCCCGGAGAAGCATGTCCCCCGGGCCATGTCGATCATCTTCGGCGGTGTCTCGACCGCATCCGTTCTCGGGGTGCCCACCGGTACCCTGCTCGGTGACATGAGCGGCTGGCGCACCGCGTTCGCCTCGGTCGGGGCGCTCGGCCTGGCAGCGCTGGTCTGCCTGGTCCTCATGGTCCCGCCGCTGCCGGCCACCCGGACGATCACCATGGCCGAACTGCCCGCGCTGCTCCGCGCCAACGCGGCGATCCGTATCGGCGTACTGGCCACTTTCCTGCTCATCACCGGCCACTTCATCGCGTACACCTTCGTCCGCCCGGTCCTCCAGGACATCTCCGGCTTCGACGGCGACATGACCAGCTCGCTGCTGCTCATCTACGGAGTGGCGGGCATCCTCGGCAACTTCGTGGCCGGCTCCCGGGCCGCTACGAACGTCCGGCGGACCCTGTTCGTCATCGCCGTCGTGCTGACGGCCGCGATGGTGCTCATCCCCGTCCTCGGCACCGGACACATCGGAGGGCTCATCCTCCTGGTGGTCTGGGGCCTCGGGTACGGAGGGGTCTCGGTGAGCCTGCAGACCTGGATGCTCAAGGCCGCGCCGGAGGCGGGCGAGGCCGCCTCGTCCCTCTTCGTCATGATGTTCAACCTGTCGATCGCCCTCGGCGCACTGATCGGCGGCCGTGTCGTGGACGGATCGACGGCCGGTGTGCTGTGGCTCGGAGGCGCCCTCGTCCTCCTGACCGCGGTGGCCGTGGGCGCGTCCAGGAAGGCGCAACTCGCCTGAGAGCGTGCGCCGTCGGGGCCCAGCGGGATCCGGTCCGGCACCCGCACCCCTCCATGAACCGCCGCGTTGCGCCGACCGTTCTCGGCGCAACGCGGCCCCGGCTCACGGGTCATCGCGGTGGGGTACCCGGGGGTGACGGCCCGGCTACACGACTACTCCCACGAGGTCGATGTCGGTGGTGACCGGGCGTACCGCTGCCGGGACATGAGCGACCGGGGGCAGCGCGAGTACGGCGCGGGCGATCTCGTCGGAGTCGCCCAGGGTCACCGAGTCCACTCCGGGCCGGATGCCGGCCGCGGTCACCCAGTGCACGGACTCGGTGGGAACCCCGTAGGCGAACCGGCGCGGGTGGGCGTGGCCCTGAGGGCCGAGGACGTGGTAGGGCCGCGGGGTCACGGCGAGCCCCCCGGTCTCGTAACCGCCCTCCTGGCCGCCCGGGATGCGGTACGTGGTGCACTGGCCGGTGTTCAGCAGATGCCGCAGCAGCGGATCGGCGGTGCGGCGCAGATCGGGCTCCGGCAGCCGGGCCTCGATCAGTATCTGCGCCCGCACCGGAGGGCCGGGCACGAGAGTGGAGTCGGCGACGAAGGCCGGGTTGCCCGTGTCGATGCGGATACGGGTGCCCGGGCCCGTGAGCTCCAGGATGCCCGCTTCGATGAGCGCGCCCATCTCCTCGATACGGGAGGCCGGCGGGCCGATGGAGAGGTAGGCGTTCAGGGGGGTGTACCAGCCTTCGAGGTCGTCCCGGTGCGAGTCGCCGTGCAGGCCCCCGTGGTCGACCGCCAGCCGGACCTCGTTCCGCAGGTCCCGCAGGACGTCCAGCGCGGCCTTGAGCGGGCCGCTGACGTTGCCGGCTCTCGCCTGCCGCACGTCCCGGGCCAGATACTCCAGCAGCCAGGACCGGAACGCGTCGCGATCGGCGAAGACCCGGTCCCCGTAGGGCTTGGTGAGCCGTTCCCAGCTCCAGCGGTCGGCGGCCCCGATACGCCAGGCGTCCAGCAGCGCCGCCGGGTCCTGCCCCAGCGGGAGGGCCAGGTACTGCTCGGTGAAGGGCTCGCGGTCCGCGCCCCGCCCCCTGGCCTCCAGCAGGGTGCCGTAGTACACGCTCTCGACTTCCCGGGAGATGACCGGCCACAGCTCAGCGGCGAAGCGGACCCCGCCGGACCCGGCCGGCCTGCTGCGGAGTCCGTCGATCAGTGCCGGGGTCAGGAGCCTGGGGAAGTACCGTCCGAACGCGCCCTTCTCGTTCTCCCCGCGGGCCTGGTACGGAACCCCGCGGCGCGAACTCGCGTACAGCAGCGGTTCCTGTCCCGAAGGCCGGTAGACCAGGCGCCCGCCCTCCCGGCCGAACGTCCCTCCGCGCCCGGCGGTGAACAGCGCCATGTGGTCGAAGAAGTTGAGGCCCAGACCTCGCAGCAGCACCGGGCGGCCCGGCTGGATCCCGCTGAGGTCGAGGTCCGCCGGGTTGGCGGGGGTGATGTAGGTGAGGTGGTGGATACGGGCGAGACTTGCCGTCCGCTCCTCCTGCGGGGTGAGACGGGCCGAGACATGGCCGAGCGCGAGAACGATGGCGTCCAGGTGGTCGAGTCTCGTACCGTCTTCGAGCCGGACGCCCTGCGGCCCGCCGGGAACGCCGTGTGTGTCGGCCATGGCGACCGCACGCGACCGGTGCACCCGGACCGTCACATGGGCCGGCGCGTGGGCGGCCATATGACGGAACCGGTCGGCCAGATAACTGCCGTAGAAGGCACGGGTCGGATACGTGTCGGGTCCCAGCCCCCGGGCCTCGGTGAGGGCCGCCGCGTCGATGACGTCCGGCGCCTCCCCGCCACCGTCGCCGGCCGGGGCCCGGACCAGCTCCTGGGCCCACTCGTAAAGGCTGGGGCCCGGCTCGACCGGCCCCTCGATCTGTGAACTGTCGTCCGTGTAGACGGTTATCTGTGAGGCCACGGTGTTCATCAGGAGGTGGCGGGACTGTTCGGTACGCCATACGGCGCCGGCGCCCGGAGTGGCCGGGTCGACGACGTGCACGGTCACCGACGGGTGCGACGGGGACTGCCGCTCGTTGGCACACAGCCGCTCCAGCACGGACAGTCCGCGGGGGCCGGCGCCGACGACACAGACTTCGATACGGCTGCTGCTCATAACGGGCGCTCCGCTCTCGGTTGGCCGATGAAGATCAGTGGGGTGGACCGCGGGGTGGTCATGCTTCCGCCCGGCGGGGGGCTCGTACGGCCGGGTCCTGGCCGGGGGCTCGTACGGCTGGGTCCTGGCCGGGGGCGGGCAGTGCGTCCGCCGAATCGAAGGACCGGGCGCCGTGCATCCAGGCCACCCGGTCGTGCAGTCCGGTCGCCGACAGGGAGGACAGCAGCGCGTTCCTCGCACGGGCCGCCTCCCCGGCCGGATGCCACAACTGCGTGCTCCGGCGGGCGAGAAGCTGGATCTGCGCGGTCCGGTCGCGCCGTTCGGCGTTGTACTTCTCGAACCGTGCGGGGAACTCATCGGCGGGGACGCCGAGCATCCCGCCGAGCAGCACGGCGTCCTCCAGTGCCTGGCAGGCGCCCTGGGCCGCGTAGTGCAGCATCGGATGCGCGGCGTCCCCCAGCAGGGCCACCCGCCCGTCCGTCCAGTCGCGCACCGGTTCACGGTCCACGAGCACCCAGGACCTCCAGTCCTCGCCCAACTCAAGGAGCCGGTGCGGGACTTCACCCAGGTCCGTGAACTCGCGGCGTACACGCTCCCGTGTCACGGACACACCGGCGAACGCCGTCGTCGCTCCGTCGTCACGGCTGGCGGCGAGATTGAGGTACTTCCCGCCGGCGATCGGATAGTGCACGAAGTGGCAGCCGGGACCGGCCCACCAGGTCACGGTGGGGGAGCGGAGTTCCTCGGGTACGCGGGTCATCTCGATGACGGCCCGGTAGACGGTGAGTCCGGAGACGACCGGCGCTCCGTCGCCGACGAGTTGCCCGCGCACCGCCGAGTGAATGCCGTCGGCGCCGATCAGTCCGTCCGCGCGGATGCGCCGGCCGTCGTCGAGGACGGCCGTCGCGCTCGCCCCGTCCTGTTCGTAGCCGGCGACGCCGCTGCCGCTGCGCAGTGCGACCCCACCGTGACGGCGGCACGCGTCCAGCAGCAGGCCGTGCAGTTCGGCCCGGTGCACGACGACGTACGGATTGCCGAAGCGGCGCCGGTACTCCCCGGTGAGCGGCATACTCGCCACGTGCTCACCGGTGACCCCGTCCATGAACCGCAGAGCGTCCATCCGTACGGCCGTCTCCCGGACAGCGTCCCCCAGACCGAGGCGGTCGAGGGCGTGCAGGCCGTTGGGCGCCAGCTGGATACCGGCGCCGATCTCGGCGAAGCGATCGGCCCGTTCGAGAACCAGGACCTGATGTCCCTGCCCGGCGACGGCGAGTGCGGCGGCCAGTCCGCCGATGCCGCCGCCGACGACCACTGTCTTCGTCATCCTGCTCCCTCCGCGCTCCGTCACGGGTGCTGTCCCTCCGCTGAGAGGAGCCGCGCGAGCTCAAGCCTCTTGATCTTGGTGGTGGCCGTCTGTGGCAGATCTCCCAGACGCTGGTGCACGGGCGCGGCCATCGGCGGCAGGTCTACCGCCGCGGCGTCCCACGCCGCCGCGTCCAGCGGTCTGTCGTCCTTGGTGCAGACGACGGGCACCGCTGTGCCGTCCGCGCCGCGCACGATGACGACCTCGTTCAGCTCCGCCAGCCTGCCGAGCAGGGTGTCCTCGGCGGCCAGGGTGCTGCCGAACCCCTCGATCAGATCCACCTCCCGGTCGAGGAGGTGGACGCATCCCCACCTCGTGCGGTAGCCGACGTCGCCCATCCGCCACCATCCGCCGTCGGAGACCTGCTGCTCATAGCGGTCGTGCTCGCCGAGATAGGTCACGATGCGGCCGTGGCTGCGCACCTCGATGTAACCCGGGCTGGACTCCGACGGCGGCCTGCCGTCACGGCTCACGACACGGGCCTCCGTCATACCGGGGAACGGCATTCCGACGCAGCGCCCGTCCGCATCCGGATGCCGCCGCCGGGTGAACGCGCGCACCACCGCCGGTCCCACCTCGCTCTGTCCGTAGAGCTGGCCGAAGACCGGGGCCGTACGCCGCGTCGCCTGCAGCAGCCGGCGCACGGTCCGGGGGTGAATGGCGTCGAAGGTGCTGCTGAAGAGTTTGACGTTCGCCAGTGGCTCACGCGGGTCGTCGGCCAACTGCTCCCACTCCATGAAGGAGTTGGGGTGTGCCTCCAGGACGCCGGGGCGGATACGGGCGAAGAGATCGCCCACCCGCCGTACGTCGGAATCGGCGAGCACGGCCATCGGGAATCCGCGCATCAGCGAGATGGCGAGCGCGGTGAAGAGCCGGGAGTGCACGAACGACACATGCAGGGCGATGGTCTCGCGCCTGACCAGGATGGGCGCGACGGCCAGCAACTGGGGCCGGTACCTCGCCTGCAGGCTGTGGCCCGTATGGACGGCGAGCTTCGGGGTACCGGTGGTCCCCGAGGTGTGGGTGATGAGTGCCGGGCGCTCGGGAGGCAGGGTCACCGGGGCGACGCGGCCGACTCCCGCCAGCGAGGTCAGGGAGACGGCCCGGTCGTGGTCTCCGGTGGTGAGCAGTACCCGCTCGGCCAGCTCGAAGACCGTGTCCGGCAGCTCCTTCGCGAGCTTGTCCGGGTCGGTCACCAGGAAGGGGCTGCCCACCCGCCGGACCAGTTCCGCGACCGTCGTGCCGTCCAGCGCGGGGGACAGGAGCACGGGTACGGCGCCGATGCGCGCCACCGCACAGGCGAGGAGGATGATGTCGAACCCGTCGGACTTGTGGACGACCACTTTCTGACCGGGGCGTACCCGCGCGGCCCACAGCCGGGAGGCGAAGTCGTCGACGATGTCCGCCACCTCGGCGACGGTCATCCGCAGACCTGCCGAAGGCGCGATGCCGAGTTCGTGGTCGAGAATCAGAATATTCGCCGGATGCCGGGCCGCCGCCCGCTCGAAAAGCGTCCCCAGCCGGAATCCGCGATTTCCTGCGCGTTGTAGAAGCATGCCGCCAAGCTCTCGTCGGTGGACATAGGAATCCGGCCGCCGCACGCTGGTCACCGCTTCGGCCGGAGAGTTCAGGAGGCTGGTGCGGTGCTGTTCAGCCCCTGTCGACAACGGCCTTGACGCGGTCGAGTGTGGCGGCCAGATCGCCCTTCACCTTGGTGCCCCATTCGGTGAAGAACCGCCGCTTCTCCTGCTCGTCCATATCCGCGACAATGCCGCGGATTCCTTCGGTCGCCTGGTCCATACGGAAATGGTGAGTGAGGGTGCAACCGCCCTCCGCAGGCTCGATGTCGAAACCCCAGACGCTCTGTTGCCGGTTCCCAGCGGTGTCGCGCATGGCCCAGCGGAACGTCAGACCGGGGTCGGCGGCGACGACTTCGGACTGGGTGATCCACTTTCCCCGTACGACAGGTGCCCAGGAAACGACACTCTCGTCGCGCAGGTTCTCCCCGCGGAAAACGGCGCCGACCGTGGCCGGTTCACCGGAGACCCATTCGCCTCCCAGACATTCCGGGCTCCATTCGCCACTGCGCGGCAGATCGCTGACGATCGCGTACACAGCGTCCGGTGCTGCGGAAAGGTCTATGCGGACGCGGAGTTCGAAGAGCGGCGATTCATTACTGGTGTCTCGGTCCATGCCCGGAAGCTTGCAGATGCCCCATGTCGCAGGTCAAAGGCCGGGGTGCGGGTCCGTCAAGTCGCCCCGCCCGGCACCGTCCCGCGCCCTCATTCCGCACTGAGGTCCCGGGCGAAGTGGTGGGCCGAGATCACCATGCGGTGGGAGTGGTAGAAGCGGTGGGCTCCGTGATTGGCGACCCCCGAGTCGAGTTCGATCCGGGTGCAGCCGGCCCGCCGGGCCCGCGCCTCCAGTTCCTCCATCAGCAGACTTCCGACGCCGCCCGACCGCACTTGGGGATCGGTGACCAGATCGTCGACGAACAGCAGACGGCCGCGGCTCGTCAGCAGCGTCCGGTGAGTCGCCACGCCCACGCACCGCCCGTCCGGGGTGTAGGCAGCGGTGAAGACGAGACCCTGCCGGTGGGCCTCCGCGGCGAAGGCCGTGAATGCCGCTTCGGTGAGATCGGGTCGCAACGTCCGCAGGAGGGGCCCTATCCCGGTCTGCATGGCTGCCTGTCCGGGCACGATGTCAGCTGTTGTCAGGTTCATACCGGCAGCCTATGACCCGGCCGCCGGGCCGTCGGAGTGTCTGCCGATGCTCGCCTCACCGGCCGCGGGAGCGAGTTGACGAACATCGGTTGCGGTTCGTGGCGGCCCGCGTCGGCCGTGTCAGGATGCTGAACCATGCGCGCCGCCTACATAGAACAGCTCGGCACCCCGGACGTCATCCGCTACGGCGAGCTGCCGCCGCCCCTGCCGGGCCCCACCGACGTACTCATCGATGTGCTCGCCACCACGGTCAATCCGGTGGACACCTTCGTCCGCTCGGGAGCCTTCCCCACGCCCGTCGACTTCCCGTTCGTGATCGGCCGGGATCTGGTCGGCAGGGTCTCCGCGCTCTCCTCTCCCTCCGCGACCGGTTCGGAAGCACCGGGCTTCGCGGTGGGCGACCTGGTGTGGAGCAACAGTCTCGGCCACGGAGGCCGGCAGGGGGCCGCGGCCGAGCAGGCCGTGGTGGCGGCCGACCGGCTCTACCGCCTCCCGGACGGGGTCGACCCGTACGAGGCGGTGGCCCTGGTCCACCCCGCCGCCACGGCCGCTCTCGCCCTGTTCACCCACGGCAGGATCCGCGCCGGTGAGACGGTCCTCGTCGCGGGCGGGGCCGGGAACGTCGGGAGCGCGCTGGTGGTCCTGGCCGTCCGGGCGGGTGCCCGGGTCGTCGCCACCGCCGGCGCGCGCGACGCCGAGTACTGCCGCTCGCTCGGAGCCTCGGAGGTACTGGACTACCGGGACCCCGACCTCTTCGGGCGCATCCGGGCTGCCACGCCGCAGGGCGTGGACCTCTACCTCGACACCGCGGGCGAGAACGACCTGACGAACGCCGTCGGCCTGCTGGCCCGCCGCGGCAGGATCGTACTGCTGGCAGGGGCCGGGTCCCGTCCTGTGCTGCCGGCGGGACCGCTCTACATGAACGACTGCTCGGTGGTCGGATTCGTCATCTCCCATGCGACAGCGGCGGAGCTGGCCGAGGTAGCCGTCACCGTCAACAGCTTCCTGAGCGATGCCCGCCTGCGCCCCCGCGCCATCGAGACGCTTCCGCTGAGCTCCGCCGCGGATACCCACCGCCGGATGGAGGCCGGCCGGCTCCACGGCAGAAGGGTCGTTCTCCGCCCGGACCACTGACGGCCTCCTTGGCGGCATCGCCCCGGCACCGGTGGCCCCGGCCGCCCGGCGCGGTGTCAGTAGAGTTCGATGACGAGCTTGTCGGACGCGGCTCTGGAGACACACAGGGCGATCTGGGTGTCCGATGCCTTGTCGGCTGCGGACAGGCAGTTGTCGCGGTGCTCGGGCGTTCCCTCCAGGACTCCGGAGACGCATGAGCCGCAGATGCCTTCCTCGCAGGACTTGAAGACCTCTATCCCGTTCTCCTCCAGTACCGAGAGGATCGACCGGCCCGCGGGTACCTCCCACTCCTCGCCGGTGACCAGTCCGACGGTGAAGGGCTGGTCGCCACTGGTGTCGATCGCCGCCGCCGTGAAGTTCTCGACGTGGACGTGATCGGCGCCGACCCGGGGTGCGAACACGGCGGATACCTGGTCCATGAAACCCTGCGGCCCGCACGTGTAGACGTGTGATCCGGGCGTTGCCGCGGCGGCCGGCTCCGCCAGGACGGCGGGCTGTCCGGCACGGGGCACACCCGGTTTCATGTGGACCCGGTCCCGGAACTCCGCCCGGTTCTCCAGCAGTTCGGCGAAGCACGCTTCCTCGCGGCTGTGTGCGAAGTAGTACAGCTGGAACTCCGCGCCACGGCGGTGCAGTTCGTACGCCATGCTCAGCAGCGGCGTGATGCCGATGCCGCCTGCTACGAGAATGTGCTGGTCGGCGTCGTCCGCGAGCGTGAGCAGGTTGCGGGGCTCACCGACTTCGAGCAGATCTCCCACGGCGACATGGTGCAGGGCTTCGGAGCCGCCGCGTGACGGAGATTCCCGCTTCACCGCGATCAGCAGGGACGCCGGGTCGTCCGGCGGACCGCACAGGGAGTACTGGCGCAGCACACCCGTCGGGCCCCTCACGTCGATGTGTGCACCGGCCCGGTACGGGGTGAACGGCACGCCGTCCGCGCGGGCCAGGCGAAGGGAACGGATCCGCGGGGTCTCCGACGCGACGGCGGAGACCCGGACCCTGATGGTCACAGCAGGAACCCGGAAGCCGGCACAGCGTCCTCGCTGTCCACCAGGCGGACGACCTTCCGCGCGATCCGGTCACCGTGATCCGACAGCCGGACGCGATGGGTGACTTCCCCGGCCCACAGGTCGTGCCTGCCGCGCTTGTAGGCGACGAGGACCTGCGCCGAGCGCAGCGTCACCTCGTCGTCGCCGGCTTCCTCGACCACGAAGCGGGACACGGTGCGGACGGTGCGGGCGGAGTCGACCGCGGCTATCGCGTAGCCCTCCGTCATCCGGGTCACGCGCATCTGCCGCATGCGCGCGTCGTCGTAGACCATGTTGAGGCTGTTGGCGAAGTCCACGGTCCGCGCATCGATCGGGATGATGTACAGGCCGTCGGCGCTGTAGAGGTCCTGCCATTCCCCGTACTGCTTCCGGTCGAGGAGGTCGGCCTCGCGCCAGACCAGTTGGATCGCCCGGATCACCCGGGAATCGGTGAGTCCGGCCGCCGGGCCGACGGAGTTCAGGAGGGTCTCAGTCATCGCTCATCATCCGCTTCCACTTGTTGTAGGCCGCGCGCATGCCGGTCTCGTCGGTGACATGGGAGGTGGGCCAGCCCTCGGGGCTCGCGTTCTCGCGTGCCAGACCCCGGTTGACCAGGATCGGCATGTCGGGGGCGGCCTGTGCGCCGCGCTGGACCCGGTCCCAGCCCTCGGCGTCGTCAGGGGTGCCGAAGCCGAACGGGCCCTGGAAGTGCTCGTGGATGCGCAGACGTTCACGATTGACCGGGTCCACGGTCCCGGCCGGGCCGTCCGGTCCGATGGCCACGTGCTCGATGATGGTTTCGTCGGCGGAGACGGGGCGCAGCACGCGGAGGAACGAGTTCGACATCGACACGTTCGGGAAGAGGTTCAGGTTGAAGCCGGTGCCGTGCACGGCGCGCACCAGCTTGCGGATCGCGGCGTCGTCGAGGCCGGCTTCCCCGAGCTCCGTGACGAGAGTGGCGAAGCGGGCCTGGAGCGGCTCACTGCCGTCGTCGGCGTCGAGGTCGGAGTGCCCGGGCACCATCTGCATGACGCTGTGCCCGTTGCCCAGATCGTGGGTGACCGCGGACGGGTCGGTCATGAAGGACATCATGTCCGCTGTCTCCGCGTCGACCGAGGCCATCCAGGACCGGTGCACGATCGGGAAGTGGTACCCGTCGGTGGTGTTCTCCAGCTGGATCTTCCAGTTGCCCCGGAACTTGAACCGATGCGTGCCGAGGACCTTGACCGGGTAGCCGCCGCCCTGCTTCATGAAGCGGTCGATCCACACCAGCACATCGCCGAGGAAGTCCTCCAGCGGCTCGATGGAGTCGTCGAGGGTGGCGAACACCATGCCGCCGTACGATTCGGTGCGCAGCTTGCGCAGTGACAGCTCGCCTTTCTCCAGGACGCCTTCGTAGCCTTCCGGGTACGGGATGCCGCGGAGCTTGCCGTCCAGGCCGTAGGACCAGGCGTGGTAGGGGCAGGTGAAGCCGTTGGCGTGCCCGGTGCGCTTCTCGCACAGACTGGCGCCGCGGTGCCGGCAGCGGTTGAGCAGGGTGTTGATGGTGCCCTTGCGGTCCTTGGCCACGATGACCGGCTGCCGCCCCACGTACGTGGACTTGAAGCTGCCGGCCTTCGGCAGTTCGCTCTCGTGGGCGACCCAGACCCAGGTCCGCTCGAAGATCCTCGTCATCTCCAGCTCGAAGAGCTGGGGGTCGGTGTACATCCGTCCCGCGACACCGTCCTCGGTCACGAGGTCGCCCGGCGGCAGATCACGGACATTGTCCGGTGTGAAATCGACTGGCATGGGAGTGTTCTCCAGGTTCGGGGGAGAGGGCTCGGTCGCGGGGAGCGTGGTGCTCCTTCCCTGTCGGTGCACCTGACGCTAAGCAAGCGCCGACCCCCGGCCAATTGGGAAAGGCATCGCCAGGCATAGGGGATTTCTTCAGCCAGGGCCCGAACGGCGCTCGCGGCAACGTGCCGACCGCACCGACCGCGAGGGTGCGCGGACCGGCTTCGGAGTAGGGGAAATCCTCAACGGCGCCGGAGTAAGTCTCGATACCGCTCGCGGTGCACGGCGCTCTACCGTCGAGGCATCCGGGGATGCCCCGGAGCGCCCAGGTCCCGGCAGGAGGAACGGTGGCAGAGAAACTCACCCAGCTGACCCCGACGCAGAGGCTGTTCCGCGATGCGATGGCCAATCTCTCCGCAGGAGTCAATATCGTCACCACGGACGGTCCCGGCGGTCGTGCCGGGATCACCGTGAGCGCGGTGTGCTCCGTCACGGACACACCGCCCACCATGCTCGTCTGCGTCAACCGGTCGAGCCGCAGTCACGACGTCTTCCGCGCCAACGAACACCTCTGCATCAACGTGCTCGGAACGGAACACGAAGACGTCGCCATGGCGTTCGCGGGCCGAGTACCGGCGGAGCAGCGGTTCACCGTGACCGGCGACGTGTGGGACCACTCCCACGGGGTGCCGGTGCTGCGCCGATCCGCCGCGTCGATTCTCGGACGTGTCACCGGGACCGTGGAACGCGGTTCGCACACGGTGATGTTCGTCCAGGTGGACCAGGTCGTCCCCGGACAGGACGGCGAGGGCAGCCTCGTCTACTACCGGCGCCGGTTCCACCCCGTGCCCACGCCGATGAGCGCGTGACGGGCGGAACGTGATGGAGAAGGACGCCACGTGCATGACGCTCACCTGCTACACCGACACCTTCAACTACGGCTGGCGACACGTGGATCTCTTCACCCACGACGCGGCCGGCCGCGAGCTCGACTGGGTCCACTGGACCGTGCCCGCCGACGGCCCGGAAGCCGCCGACGAAGCGACTCGCAGGGTGGAGCCGACGCTGCGCCGCACCACCGGATGGCGCCACAGTGTGAGCGCGGCGGGCATGGACTACTGGGAGGCCGATGCGGAGTGGAACGAGCAATGAACCTGTACGCACCCTGGTCCCTGCGGGCACTGGTCAAGGACCTGGCCACCGGCGCCACCAGCCCCCAGGCAGCTCTCGACCGGGCGTGCGCCCGGATCGCGGCGACCGAGTCCGATCTCGCCGCGTGGGTCGTCCGGGACCCCACACCGGATCTGTGCACGTCCGGCGGCGTGCTGGGCGGCGTACCGCTCGGCGTCAAGGACATCATCGACGTCGCGGGACTTCCCACGCGGTGCGGTTCCGCGCTGCGGGCCGGCACCGCACCCGCCCGGGCCGACGCGTCGATCGTCCGGGCGTGGCGCCGGGCCGGAGCCGTCGTCCTCGGGAAGACCGTCACCACGGAATTCGCGTTCTTCGCCCCCGGCCCCACGGACAACCCTGCCGCGCCGGGGCACACGCCGGGGGGCTCCTCCAGCGGCTCGGCAGCGGCTGTCGCCGCCGGCCAGGTGCCCCTCGCCATCGGCTCGCAGACCGCGGGCTCCGTCACCCGCCCCGCCGCGTACTGCGGTGTGGCCTCCCTGGTGCTGACCCACGGCCGGCTCCCCCTCGACGGAGTGGTCGGGCTCAGTCCCAGCCTGGACAGTCACGGTGTCTACGCCGCGTCCGCCGCCGACCTCGCGCTCGCATGGACGGCGCTCGACGGCGGCAGCCCCGCAGTCCCGCCCGGACGTCCGCCGCGTCTGCTGCTGTGGTCGGCCGAACCGCTCGGCGTGGTCGACGGAGGAATGCGCCATGCCCTGGACACGCTCCGCAGGCAACTCACCGACGGTGGAGCCGTGGTGGACGACTTTCCCGAGGAACGTCTCGTCGCCGAGGTCACCGCGGCGCATCCCGTCGTCATGGCATACGAGGCGGCGCGTGAGCGCGCCGATGAGCTTGCCGCTGCCGACCGGCTCAGCGAACCCCTGGCCGGACTCCTCCGCTCCGGGGAGCGGACGGCGGATGCCGAGTACCAGGCCGCCAGGAAGATGGTGGAGACCGCACGTGCGCGCATCGCCGAACTCCTGACGTCGTACGACGCGATCGTGGGCCCCGCCGCGCCGGGTTCCGCCCCCGAGGGGCTGTCGGCCACCGGAGATCCCGTCCTGAGCCGTGCCTGGCAGGCATGGGGCCTTCCTGTCGTGGCCATCCCCGGGCTGCGTGACGCCGACGGGCTGCCGCTCGGCATCCAGGCCGTCGGCCGTGCACGGGACGAAGGCGGCCTGCTCGCCCACGCCGCGTGGATCGAACGCCGGCTGGCCTGACAGGAGCCGCCGGACCCCGCATCACACGAAGCCGTGCGCCGATTCATCAGAAGGAGATGAGCCATGACCGACCAGGAGACGATCGCCGAACTCGCGCGACGCGTCGGCACGCTGGAGGCCGAGGCCGACATCCGCAGACTCCAGGCCCGCTACATGTTCCTGTGCGACACGCCGTGCCCCGAGTACGGCGTGCACGACGACGCTCGGCGCATCGACTTGATCATGGAGCTGTACGCTGAGGACGCCGTCTGGGAAGGCGTGGGCGAGTACTACGACAACCAGTTCGGCCGAGCTGAGGGACACGCGGCCGTACGGCGTCATTTCGAGGCGTTCTGGGGGCGGAAGAAGGACCCGGACCTGGTGCTCAACGCCCACTATCTGGCGTCGGAACAGATCCACGTCACCGGTGGCACGGCCACCGGTCAATGGATCCACCTGCAACCGTGGCTCTACTCCGACGGCACCGCGCTGCTCCGCTCCAGCAGGCTCAACAACACCTTCCGGCGGGTGCACGGGGCTTGGCAGATCACCCGTACCCGGACGGAGAACGTCTTCATCGCACCGTTGACCAAGGACTTCGCCCAGGACTTTCCCTCGGCGTCGGCACTGATGCGACCCTGACCTGCGCCCTTTCGGGAAACACCGTTGACGGCTTTCCACACTCGCGAGTAGGCGTCCTATCGTCTCGGTCTCCGATATGCAAGACCTTTACTCGACGCATCTTCGGTGAAACATTGCGGAAACACCCAGCCGCCCGGAAGCGAGGAACCATGACCGCGACTGCGTTCACCCCGAACAGTGACGGGGGACGGTCCCGAGCGGGTGGTGCGGCACGTGAGCCGGCCGACCTCGTCTATGTTCTGGACGACGACCAGCAGCTGTGCCTGTCGCTCGCCTGGTTGCTGGAGTCGGTGAACATCAGCACGGCGTGCTACACCGACGCGGAGGCATTCCTCGACGCCTTCGACCCCGAGCGCCCCGCCTGCCTGGTGCTCGATGTCCGTATGCCGGGCACGGGCGGGTTCCGGGTGCAGGAACTGCTCAACTCCCAGGAGTCCGTGCTGCCCGTCGTCTTCGTGTCGGCGCACGGCGACATCGCCATGTCCGTCAGGGCGCTGCAGCAGGGGGCCGTCGACTTCCTGGAGAAGCCGTACGACCCCCAGCGCATGCTCGAAGTCGTGCAGGGAGCACTGCGAACGGCGAGCGAGCGCTATGCGCGGCGGGCCGGCCGCCGGGCCGTCGAGGAGAGACTCTCCCAGCTGAGCCCTCGCGAGGGCGAGATACTCCGGCGGGTCATCGCCGGAGAGCCGAGCAAGACGATCGCCAAGGCACTCGGCATCAGCCTCAAGACGGTGGACGCCCACCGGGCCAAGATCCGGGAGAAGACCTCGGCGGACACCCTGGGCTCCCTCATCGGCGACATGATGCGCTGCGGGCTCGACCAGTCCACGGTGTGACGACCCGTGCCGCACCCACACCGAACGGCGGGCCCCGCTCACGTGTCTCCCTTCGAGCCGGCGGACTCGGCGCTTCTGTTCGCCGCGATCGACCACTGTGTGCTCGTCCATGACGCGCAGACCAAGAACATCCTCTGGGCCAACCCGGCGGCCTGCACGGCGCTCGGCTTCACCCTCGACGAGCTGATCCCGCTGAAGGCCCCGGACATGAGCTCCGGGGCCCGCCCGTACCGGCGGGAAATCGGGCTGGCGTGGCTCCAGCGCGCTGTCGACGAGGGCGTCAGCACCGTGGAGTGGTGCTACCGGTCGAAGGACGGGCACGACATCTGGAGCGAGGCGCGCGCCGTGCGAGTGGACCTGGCGCGCGGGCCGGTCGTCATGGTCCAGTTCCGCGACATCGCGGAGGAGAAGGCCACGCGCCGGGACCTGAGCCGCACCGAGGGGCGGCTCCAGGCATTTCTGCGCAACCTCGACGAGGGCATCGTCGTACTCGACGACGGAGGGCGCGTGCTCTTCGCCAGTGAGTCCGCAGGCAACCTGCTCGGCCGTGAGCCGGCAGCCCTCGCGGCCGCCGACTTCGCAGCCTTCCTGGCACCGGACTCGGCGGCTGTGCTCCAGGAGCTGCTCGCCACTTCGGGGCGCGGAGGCCAACCCACCGATGCGCGCTACCGGTTGTCCGTATCAGGTGCGCAGGACACCCTCGACCGCTGGTTCGCGGTCCGCTGCCAGTACATCGACATCCAGCACGACCTCCGGGGTCTGCTGCTCCTCTTCCATGACATCACGGCCACGGTGCGCGCCGAGGAGGAGCACCGCCGTGATGCGCAGTACCTCAATCACCTGGCCCGGTACAACGCCATGGGCGACATGGCCATGGCCATCGCGCACGAGGTCAGCCAGCCCATCTCCGCCGCGCACAATTTCGTGGCAGGCGTGCGGAGCCGCCTCGACCGGGACGGATCGGCCGGCCCTCAGCTCAACTGGGGACTCGATGCGGCCACACGCCAACTGGATCGCGCCGCGCAGATACTCCAGAGCCTTCGCGCCTACGTCGTACGGCTCGAACAGTCGCAGCAGCGCGTCGACCTGAACGACATCATCGCCGACTGCGCCTATTTCATCGACGTACGCGCCCGCCAGCACGCGGTGTCCCTGCGCTGGGAACGAACGGACGATCCGCTCCCCGTGCACTGCGAGAAGGTCCTGATCGGTCAGGTCGTGATGAACCTGGCGTTCAACGCCATCGAGGAGATGTCCCGTTGGCGCGCCGAAGAACGGTCGGTGGAGATCAGAACGGGCCGGCACGGCGACTTCGCCGAGGTCTGTGTCGTGGATACGGGGAAAGGGCTGTCCGACCTGCACGTCGACCGGATCTTCGACGGAGCGTTCAGCTCGAAGGGCAATGGCCACGGAATCGGTCTCGCCCTCAGCCACCGCATCATCACCCGGCACGGCGGAGAGATCGAGGCCGCCGACAATACGCGCCGCGGGGCGACCTTCCGCTTCCGGCTGCCGCTGGCCGACACGGACCAGCAGTGATGGTGCGAATGGGGGAAATCCCCAACACGGCACGCCTGATTCCCAATTGAGCCGCGCGGCGACCGGGCATAGCTTACGGGTGAGGCGAAGCGAAGGAGTCGCCCCGGCCGTTGTCGGAGGATTTTTATGACGCATACGCTGGACAATGTCAGGCCATCGGCTGCTCCGGTGGAGAAGCCGAACGAAGAGATATTCGACAACCTCCTTGAATTGGTGGCGCAGCGGCGCGACGAATTCGACGAGAAGCGGCATGTTCCCCGGGATGTGATCTCCGAGTTCAAGAGGGCGGGGATCTACCGGGCGAGTGCACCACGCCGGTTCGGCGGTGAACCACTCCCTCCGGCCCGCTTTCTCCGGCTGATCGAGCGGATCTCCGCCGTCGACGCATCCGCGGGGTGGGTCGCGAGCTTCGGCTCGTCCTTGGTCTATCTTGCCGCGCTTCCCCTGGACACCCAGGCGGAGCTGTACGCGAACGGCCCCGATGTGGCCTTCGCAGGCGGGCTGTTCCCCGTCCAGCAGGCCGAGTCCGTCGCCGGCGGCCACAAGATCTCCGGGTGTTGGAAGTTCGCCAGCGGCTGCCTGGGTGCGGACGTGCTGGGTGTGGGGATCAAGACCGGTGAGGACCGGGGAGGCCCGCCACGCACGGCGGTGCTACGACGCGACCAGGTTCGGATCGTCGAGAACTGGAACGTCATCGGCATGCGGGGGACCGGCAGCCACGACCTGGCTGTCGACGGCGTGGTGGTCCCCGAGGAGTGGACGTTCGTCCGCGGCGGAACACCCACCGTCGATGAACCGCTCTACCGCTACCCGGCGGTTCCCTACGCCGCGCAGGTGCTGGCGGTGGTCGGCCTCGGCGTGGCCCGCGCAGCCCTCGACCAGGTGATCGCCGAGGGCGGGCGGGCAAGTTACACGGGTGGGCCCATGGCCGCCGACCGTGCCTCCTACCGCATCTCCGCCGGGCAGGCGGAGGCCCAACTCCGTTCGGTGCGTGCCTTCTTCTACGACACCACCGAGGAGGTGTGGCAGACCGTCGAGCGCGGCGACATCCCGACCCCGCAGCAGGCCAGCCTCCTGCGCCTTGCCTCGGCACACGTGGCCAAGACCTCCTTCGAGGTCGTCCGCTCCGCCTATCAGCTTGCCGGGATCCGAGCCATCGCCGACGGCAGCACCATGCAGCGCTATCTCAGGGATGCCTCAGTGGTGCCTCAGCACGCGTTCCTCCAGGAGGGCATGTACGACGGCGCAGGAGCTGTCCTCATGGGCGCCCAGCCCTTCCCCGGATACCTCTGACCTCCCCAGCCACTCGTCTCCCCGGCATCCCGACCCATCACCGCCCGGAAAGGCACGATCGACATGTCTGCCACCCCTGACGCCGCCCTGCGCGTTCTCTTCTGCATCGGCGTGAACCAGAACTTCTTCGACCTCCCGACAGGGCAGCACAAGACGGTGTGGGACGGCACCGTGAACATGCTCACGCAGTTGCACGAGATGCCCGGAGTCGACGTGCTCGGCACGATGGACGACGACCAGCACATGGTCGGTCCGTCCGATTCCTGGCCGTGGACCTGCTATGTACTCGCCGATGTCGCGGACCAGGCCACGGTCGCCGATGCCTGCAATCTCTTCCGCACCGTCCAGGTCGGTGAGTACGGACTGTGGCGCTATATGAAGATCGAGGCCCGCGTCGGCCGCCCGCTGCCGGACGTGACGCGATGAAGCCCGGGACAGCCGGCGCGAGTGCCGACGACCGCACCCGTCAGGTGGCGCTGGTCACCGGTGCGGCGGGCGGACTTGGCGGGTGCATCGCCACCCGCCTTCACGACCGTGGCTTCCGGGTCGCCCTGACCGATCTGGACGCCGGCGCGGCCGTCGCAGCGGCGTCCGCACTGGACCCCACGGGCGGGAGGGCCGTCGGACTGGGCCTTGACGTCCGCGACAAGGATGCCTTCCGCAGCGTGCTCGACCAGCTGGTCGAGCGGTGGGGCGCCGTTCACGTACTGGTGAACAACGCGGGACACTCCAAGGTCGAGGCGCTGATGGACATCACGCCGGAGAGCTTCTCCGGCGTGGTCGGCACGAACCTCAACGGCACGTTCTACGGATGCCAGGTGTTCGGCCACTACTTCGCCGAGCGCGGCTATGGACGCATCGTCAACATCGCTTCTCTCGCCGGCCAGAACGGTGGCACGGCGACGGGCGCGCACTATGCCGCGGCCAAGGGCGGCGTCGCCACCCTGACCAAGGTCTTCGCCCGCGACCTGAGCCCGAAGGGAGTGACGGTCAACGCCATTTCACCCGGCCCACAGGACCTTCCCGTCGTGCACCGGACCGTCGATCCGGAGAAACTGGCGCAGACCGAGGCCATGATTCCGGTGGGGCGACTGGGACGTCCGGAGTTCATCGCGGACATGGCCGTGCTGCTGTCATCGGAGCACGCGGACACGGTCACCGGCGCGTGCTGGGACGCCAACGGCGGCCTCTACATGCGGTGACGCACAACAGAGTTCATCCTCTGCGGCGCCGGCCTCGGCTCCGCCCTCAACGGCGCCGCCGTCCGGCCCTTCCCGACAGGACCGAAGGAGCCTCATGAAGATCGTCCGTGTGGAGGCCATCCCCTTCGCCATCCCGTACGCCAAGCCCTTGCGGTTCGCCAGCGGTGAAGTGCGCACCGCCGACCATGTGTTGGTCCGCGTGCACACCGACGAAGGCATCGTCGGAAGGGCCGAGGCGCCGCCGCGTCCGTACACCTACGGTGAGACCCAGGAGTCCATCGTCGTGGTCATCGACAAGATCTTCGCGTCGCAGATCCTGGGCCTGACGGCCCTGGAACGCGAAGTCGTGCACGAGCGCCTCGACCGGACCGTCGGCAACCCCGCGGCCAAGTCGGCCATCGACATGGCGTTGTGGGACATCGTCGGCCAAGCCGCGGGCATGCCGGTGTCGGGGCTGCTCGGCGGATATACCGACCGCATGAAGGTCTGCCACATGGTCGGATTCGCCCCCGCCGCGGAGATGGTCGCCGAGGCGGAGCGGATCCGCGACCTGCACGGCATCACCACGTTCAAGATCAAGGTCGGACGCCGGCCGTACGGTGACGATGTCGCGGCCTGCCGCGCACTGCGCGACACGCTGGGACCGGACGCCGACCTGTACGTCGACGGCAATCGAGGCTGGTCGCCCTCCGAGTCCGCGCGCGCACTGCGCGCGATGGACGACCTCGACCTGCTGTTCGCCGAAGAACTCTGCCCGGCGGACGACGTGCTGGGGCGGCGATGGCTCGTGGAACGCTGTCCCGTCCCGTTCATCGCGGATGAGAGCGTGACCCGCGCCGCCGAAGTGACCCGCGAACTGCTCGCGGGCTCGGCAACCGCCATCAGCATCAAGACCGCTCGCACCGGTTTCACCGCTTCCCAGCGCGTGCTGCACGAGTGCGAGGCGCTGGGTGTGGAGGTTGTGATGGGCAATCAGATCGACGGTCAGATCGGCACCTTGTGCACGGCTGCTTTCGGAGCCGCCCATCGCACCACCGCGCGCCACGCCGGGGAACTGTCGAACTTCCTCGACATGACCGACGACCTGCTGACCGAGCCACTGACCATCGAGGACGGCACGCTGCGCGTCCGGGACGGCCATGGACTCGGCATCGACATCGACCCGGAGAAGCTCGCCCGCTACCGGCGGGACCGCTGAACCGTCACTCCGCAACGACACGGACAGGGACGCATCGCCATGACACAGACCGACACGGACACGGCCACAGGCACAGGCACAGGCACAGGCACAGGCACAGGCACAGACACGGCCACAGCCACCGCCGCGGCCTCCGGAGCCGCCGCCACCGAGCAGTTCCGCGGCCGCCGGAGCAGCGGGACCCCGGGGGCCGACACCCAGCGGGTCGACACCCTGGTCACCGAACTGCTCACCGCCACCCACGACATCATCCGCCGCCACGAGGTGACGTACGAGGAGTACAACGCCCTCAAGGCATGGCTGATCCAGGTCGGCGAGGACGGCGAGTGGCCCCTGTTCCTGGACGTGTGGGTGGAGCACGTCGTCGAGGAAGTCGCCGGGAAGACCCGCGAGGGCAGCGAGGGGACCATCGAGGGGCCCTACTACGTGCCGGACGCTCCCGCGCTTCCCGCCGATGCGACCCTGCCCATGCGGAAGGACGAGGCGGGCATCCCGCTGCTCTTCCAGGGGCGGGTCACCAGTGTGGACGGGAGTCCTCTCAGTGCGGCCAGGGTGGAGATCTGGCAGGCCGACGGTGCCGGCTACTACTCGCAGTTCGCACCGAACCTCCCCCAGTGGAACCTGCGGGGCACGGTGATCGCCGACGAGTCCGGCTCCTTCAGGATCCACACCATCCAGCCCGCGCCTTACCGGATCCCGACCGACGGAGCCTGCGGCAGCCTCCTGACCGCGGCGGGCTGGCACCCCTGGCGCCCGGCTCACCTGCACCTGAAGGTGTCCGCCCCGGGGCACCAACTCGTCACCACACAGCTGTACTTCAGGGACGGCGAGTACGTCGACGACGACATCGCCTCCGCGGTCAAGCCCGCGCTGATCCTCGACCCGAAGCCCAGCGGCTCCGGCAACGACCACGAAGTCACCTACGACTTCGTCCTCGACAGGGCGTGATGCATCGTGTTGTTCGCCGTGCGCATGGACGTGAACATTCCCCGGGACCTGGATCCGGATGAGCGAGCGAGCCTGGTGGCCCGCGAGAAGGCGTACTGTCACGACCTGCAGAAGTCGGGGGAGTGGGTCCATATCTGGCGATGCGTCGGCCAGTACGCCAACATCAGCGTCTTCGATGTCGCCGACAACGAGGCCCTGCACCGCCTGCTGTGGGATCTGCCCCTCTTCCCCTACATGAAGACCGACGTCACGCCACTCGCTCAGCACCCTTCCGACCTGGCTGCCGAAGAGGTGCGCGGGTGAGAGACAAAGTGGTGGCCACCGCCGCCGAAGCGGTGGCCGACGTGACCGACGGGGCCTCGCTCGCCGTCGGCGGATTCGGCCTGAGCGGTGTGCCGAACGTACTGATCAGAGCAGTGCACGAACAGGGCACGGGCGACCTCTCCATCGTGTCCAACAACTGTGGCGCCCTGGATTCGGGACTCGCGGTGCTGCTCGCGGCGGGCCGCATCACCCGGGTCACCGGCTCCTACATCGGCGCGAACAAGGAGTTCGCCCGGCAGTACCTGGCCGGTGAGATCGAGGTCGAGATGATCCCGCAGGGCACCCTCGCCGAGCGGCTGCGCGCGGGCGGCGCGGGCATCCCGGCCTTCTACACCCCTGCCGGTGTGGGCACTCAGGTCGCCGAGGGCGGGCTGCCCTGGCGCTACGACGGCACCGGGGGCGTGGCCGTGGCCTCACCGCCGAAGGAGGTCCGCGCGTTCGACGACGTCGAGTACGTCCTGGAGCGCGCCATCCGTACGGACTTCGCGCTGGTGCGAGCCGCGAAGGGCGACCGGCACGGCAACCTTGTCTTCAACAAGTCGTCCCGGAACTTCAACCCCCTTGCCGCACAGGCCGGCCGGATCACCATCGCCGAGGTGGAGGAACTGGTGGAGCCCGGCGAGATCGAGCCGGACGCGGTGCATCTTCCGGGTGTCTTCGTACAGAGGGTGGTCGCCCTCACCCGGGAGCAGGCCGCGGACAAGGGAATCGAGAAGCGGACGGTGAATCCCTGATGGCGTGGACCCGTGAACAGATGGCTGCCCGCGCCGCCCGTGAACTGCGCGACGGCCAGTACGTGAACCTGGGTATCGGCCTGCCCACGCTCATCCCCAACTACCTGCCGGCCCATGTGGAGGTGATCCTGGAGTCGGAGAACGGCATCCTGGGCACCGGCCCCTACCCGGCGGAGGACGCTGTCGACCCGGACCTGATCAACGCCGGCAAGGAAACCGTCACGGTCGTGCCAGGAGCCTCGTTCTTCGACTCGGCGCTGTCGTTCGGCATGATCCGAGGTGGCCACATAGACGTCGCCGTGCTCGGCGCCATGCAGGTCTCCGCCCGCGGCGACCTGGCGAACTGGGCCGTGCCCGGCAAGATGATCACCGGCATCGGCGGCGCCATGGACCTGGTGCACGGCGCACGCAGGGTGCTGGTCACCATGACGCACACCGCGAAGGACGGTTCGCCGAAACTGGTCGAGGAGTGCTCATTGCCGTTGACCGGCAAGAGCTGCGTGGACCGGATCATCACCGACCTCGCCGTGCTCGACGTGACGGAACACGGCATGGAGCTGGTCGGGACGGCGCCGGACGTGACCGCCGACGAGGTCGTCGCCAGGACCGCCGCGCACGTGCGCGTGCCCGAGGCGGCCAAGTGAAGGACGTCCACGCCGTCGACGCCGTGCGCACCCGCGCGGGTCACTACCAGGAGATCACTTGCCCAACGACTGCCCCATGCTCGACCACGACATCGCTCGCCTACGACATCGCTGGCCCGGCCGACGGGCCCCTGCTGGTCCTCGGGCCGTCCCTCGGCACCTCCCGGCTCATATGGGACGCACACAGCGACTTCCTGAACGAGCAATTCCGCGTGCTCCGCTACGACCTGCCGGGGCACGGTGGTTCACCGACCGCCGCACTCGGGCACCCGGTTCCCGGCACCACGACCGTGGCGAGGCTCGCCGATTCGGTGCTCGAACTCGTCGACCAAGTGGGCGGGGACACCTTCGCGTATGCGGGAATCTCCTTGGGCGGAGCGGTCGGGACCCAGCTCGCGCTCGCGTACCCCAACCGCATTACCGCGCTCGGCTTGATCTGCACCTCCGCCCATTTCGGAGGCCGGACCGCATGGCGGGAGAGAGCCGCCCTGGTGCGCCGGAGCGGCATGGCGCCGTTGGCGGAGAGCAGCCCCTCCCGCTGGTTCGCCGAACCCGCCACAGCTGATTCGCCCCTCGGGCGGTCGCTCCTGGACTCCCTGACAAGGGTGGAGCCCGACGGATACGCCGCCTGCTGCGACATGCTCGCGACGTTCGACCTGCGGACGGACCTGCACACCGTGACGGCACCCACCTGGGTGCTCGGTGGCACACGAGATGTGGCCACACCGGTCGTACACGCCCGTGAACTCGCCGACAGCATCCCGCGAGCCGGCCTACGGATCGCGGACTGCGCGCATCTGGCCCTGGAGGCACCGGAGGCGGTCGGGGCACTGCTCCGCCATCTGCGTACGGCGGCGGCCGGACCACCGCCCGATTGCGGAGAGTGACTCCGAGGGTCGGGGTGCGCGGGCCTTCTGCGACACACCTGCTCCATTGCAGGCCGATGCCACTGCGGATATTTGCGACAGTTCCCTGTTGGGGCGGGCGGTGCACCGCAACCCGTGGTGGATCGGCGCCACAGAGGCGCTAGCGTGGTGGCTGCTGACCAGGGGGCGGTGCTGGTCGGTGCTGGTTCACTGGGGTTGTCAGGAGGAAACGTGCAGGTCAGAGCGGTTTCATGAGAATTCTGCACACATCGGACTGGCACCTCGGCCGCTCCTTCCACCGAGTCGGACTGCTCGAAGCCCAGGCCGCGTACCTCGACCACCTGGTGGCGACCGTACGGGAGCACGAGGTGGACGCGGTCCTGGTGGCGGGGGACGTCTACGACAGGGCGGTGCCCCCGCTCGCCGCGGTGGAGCTCTTCGACCGTGCGCTGCACCGGCTCGCCGAAGCGGGCGTCGCGACGGTGATGATCTCGGGCAACCATGACTCGGCCCGCAGGCTCGGAGTGGGCGCGGGTCTCATCCGGCTGGCCGGAATACATCTGCGGACCGATCCGGCGGGCTGCGCCACTCCGGTGCTCCTCTCCGACGCGTACGGCGATGTGGCGCTCTACGGGCTGCCCTATCTGGAACCGGCCCTGGTACGCGACGAGTTGAAGGCAGCCAGGGCCGGGCACGAAGCCGTGCTGACCGCGGCGATGGACCGGGTGCACGCGGACCTCGCGGTACGGGCCCCCGGCACCCGCTCCGTGGTCCTCGCCCATGCCTTCGTCGCCGGGGGAGAACCCAGCGACAGTGAGCGCGACATCACCGTCGGCGGGGTGGCCGCCGTACCGGCCGGGGTCTTCTCCGGCGTCGACTATGTCGCGCTCGGCCATCTGCACGGCAGCCAGACCCTCACCGAGCGGGTCCGCTACTCGGGCTCCCCGCTCGCGTACTCCTTCTCCGAGGCCGCCCACCGCAAGACGATGTGGCTGATCGACCTCGGCCCCGCCGGGGAGATCGCCGCCGAGCGGATCGACTGCCCCGTCCCCCGGCGGCTCGCCAGGATCCGGGGCCGGCTCGACGCACTGCTGGAGGATCCGGCGCTGGAGCGGCACGAGGAGTCCTGGGTGGAGGCCACCCTCACCGACCCGGTGCGGCCGGCCGAGCCGATGGCCCGGCTGAGTGCGCGCTTCCCGCACATGCTCAGCCTGGTATTCGAACCGGACCGGAACACCGGGGACCCGCTCGCCTCCTACGCCCAGCGCCTCAAGGGACGCACCGACCAGCAGATCGCGGAGGACTTCGTGGCGCATGTACGGGGCGGTGCAGGACCCGACGCGGCGGAGCGCGGAGTGCTCTCCGGAGCCATCGACGACGTCCGGGTGGACGACGGGGCGAACGAGGTGGCGCGATGAGGCTGCACACCCTGCGCATCGCCGCCTTCGGCCCCTTCGCCGCACGCCAGGAAGTCGACTTCGACTCCCTGTCCGAAGCCGGGCTCTTCCTCCTCCACGGACCGACCGGCGCGGGGAAGACGTCGGTCCTCGACGCCGTGTGCTACGCGCTCTACGGAGCGGTACCCGGCGCGCGGCAGGGCCCCGGGACCACCCTGCGCAGCGACCACGCCCCGGTGGACGAGCCTACCGAGGTCTCGCTGGAACTGAGCGTCGGCGACCGACGTCTGGAGGTCACCCGGCTGCCCGCACAGCCGCGCCCCAAGAAGCGGGGCGACGGCTTCGTCACGGAGAAGGCGCAGAGCAGACTGCGCGAGTACGACCGGCTGACCGGCAGCTGGCGCTCGCTGAGCAAGTCCCACCAGGAGATCGGCGAGGAGATCACCCAGCTCATCGGGATGAGCAGGGAGCAGTTCTGCCAGGTGGTGCTGCTGCCGCAGGGCGACTTCGCCCGTTTTCTGCGGGCGGATGCCGAGCCGCGCGGAAAGCTCCTCGGCAGGCTCTTCGACACCCGGCGCTTCGCCGCCGTCGAGGAGCGTCTCGCCGCGCTGCGCCGGGCCGCCGAGACACAGGTGCTCGCCGGCGACGAACGGCTGCTGACCCTCGCCCACCGGATGGCCGAGGCCGCGGGCGACGCGGCCGACGACTGGCCGCTGCCCGGCGACCGGCCGGGTGAACCGGGCCTGGCCGAGGCCGTCCTGCAGTGGGCCGCGGTGGCGCGCTGCGGAGCCCGTGAACGGCTCGACATCGCGCAGGCGACCCTGTCCGCAGCGGAGAGCCGGCAGGCCGCGGCCCGGACCGCCGTGGAGGACCAGCGCGAACTGGCCAGGCTCCAGGAGCGGTTCGAGCAGACGCGCCGCCGCGCCGACGAGCTGGCGAGCCGCCGTGGCGAGCGCGAGGAGGTACGCGCCCGGCTGGACGGAGCGCGCCGGGCCGAACGGGTCGCCGACGCGCTGACGCGGCGCGACGAAGCGGCCCAGGAGCACCGCGAGGCGGTCGGCACCCGGGAGCGCGCCCGGCGCGAGCTTCCCGCCGAGCTGGCCGAAGCGGGCGCCGACCAGCTCCACGCCCTGGAGCGCAGGCTCCGCCAGGACCTCGGTGCGCTGGACGCGGCGCGCCGGGCCGAGCGGAGAAGCGCGGAGATCACCGCCGAGCGCGCGGGCCTGGACCGCCAGGCGCACGCCGACGACGAGCTGATCCGCGAGGCGGCCGGCTGGCTGGCCGACTGGGACGCCGTCCTGCGCCGCTGTCAGGACCGTATCGACGCCGCGCAGGAGGCCGCGACCCGTGCCGAGCAGCTGGCAGGACAGCTCGACCCGGCCCGCCGACGGCTGGAGGCGGCGCGCGCCCGCGACCGGCTCACCACCGAAGCGGCGGCAGCGGAGGGACGGCTGAGCGCGGCGCGCGAGCGGGCGAACGCCGCGCACGAGACCTGGCTCGACCTGCGCGAGCGCCGTCTGCGTGGAGTCGCGGCCGAGCTGGCGGCCGGGCTGCGGGACGGCGAGCCCTGCGCGGTGTGCGGCGCGGCCGAGCACCCGGCGCCCGCCCGCCCCGGGGCGGGCCATGTGGACCGCGCCGCGGAGGAGGCGGCGTACGAGACGTACACGCGCGCCGACGAGGAACGTGCCGAAGCGGAGCGCGCTCTCGGCGCCGTCCGTGAGACGGTCGCGGAAGCGCGCGCGGGGGCGGGCAGCGCCACCACCGGTGAACTCGCCGACCTGGTCGACCAGTTGCAGCGTGACCATGCCGAGGCCCACCGTACGGCCGCCGGGATGCACGCCGCCCGGGAGGAGCGCGGCCGGGCCGAGCGCGAACACACTGAGCGGACCGCCGCCCAGCAGCAGGCCGAACGCCGCTCCGCCGCCCGTACCTCGCAGCGCGAGGCCCTGGAGCGGGAGCAGTCCGCGATCGAGGAGGAGCTGGTACGGGCACGCGGCGGCGCGGGCAGCGTCGCCGAACACGCCACGCTGCTTGAGCACCGGCTGCGGTTCCTGGACCGGGCGGCCGAAGCCGTACGCGCGGTCGACACCACCGCCCAGCGCCTCAAGGAGGCCGACGACCGGCTCGCCGACGCCGCCTTCCGGGCCGGGTTCGACACCCCGCAGGCGGCCGCCGCCGAACTGACCGGCGACAGTGAACAGCGCCGCCTGCAGCAGCGCCTCGACGCCTGGCAGGCCGAGGAGGCCGCGCTCGCCGAGCGCCTCGCCGAGCAGGACGCGGCCGAAGCCGCCGGTCGCCCGGCGGCCGATCCCGGCGCCGCCCTGGCGGAGTTCGGCACCGCGGAGCGCGCCTTCCTGGAGGCGTCGTCCGTACTGGACGCCGCGGCCAAGCGCCGCACCGCGCTCCGGCGCCTCTCCGAGCAGGCCACCGACGAGCTCACCGGCCTCGGTCCGCTGCGCGCCGAGTACGACAGAGTGGCCCGCCTCGCCACGCTCACCGCCGGGACATCGGCCGACAACGAACGCAAGATGCGCCTGGAGTCGTACGTCCTGGCCGCCCGCCTGGAGCAGGTCGCCGCAGCGGCCACCGTCCGGCTGCAGACCATGTCGGCCGGGCGCTACACCCTGGTCCACTCCGATGCGAGAGCGGGCGGCCGGGGCCGCTCCGGGCTCGGGCTGCACGTCCTGGACTCCTGGACGGGGCGGGAGCGCGACACCGCGACGCTGTCCGGGGGCGAGACGTTCTTCGCGTCACTGGCCCTCGCGCTGGGCCTGGCCGACGTCGTCACCGACGAAGCGGGCGGCATACGGCTGGACACGCTCTTCATCGACGAGGGCTTCGGAAGCCTGGACGACCAGACGCTGGACGACGTGCTCGATGTCCTGGACTCCCTGCGCGAACGGGACCGCAGCGTCGGCATCGTCAGCCATGTCGGCGATCTGCGCCGCCGCATCCCGGCCCAGCTGGAGGTCGTCAAGGAGCAGAGCGGCTCGGCGGTCAGGCACCACTCGACCGGGCGCTGACCCTCCGTACGAAGCAGCTGTTCAGAAGCAGGCGACGATGAGAGAGCGGCGACCGCCGGGCCCGCGCATCCCGCGGGCCCGGCCGCCGCCGTACCGTGCCGGACGCCCCGCGCCGGCAGACGTGTTCCTACAGCTTCGAGATCTCGTCCACCAGGTCGTCAAGCCCCAGCGACCCCTGCGACAGCGCGGCCATGTGCCATGCCTTGGCGTCGAACGAGTCGCCGTGCGCCTTGCGGGCGTTCTCCCGGCCCAGCAGCCAGGCGCGCTCGCCCAGCTTGTACCCGATGGCCTGGCCCGGCATCGACAGATAGCGGATGAGCTCGCTCTCCACGAACTCCGCGGGCCGCCCGCTGTGGTTCCCGAAGAACTCCTGCGCCAGCTCCGGCGTCCAGCGCTCGCCCGGGTGGAACGGCGAATCGGCCGGAATCTCCAGTTCCAGGTGCATGCCGATGTCCACGATCACCCGGCAGGCGCGCATCATCTGCGCGTCCAGATATCCGAGCCTGCGCTCCGCGTCAGGCAGGAAGCCCAGCTCGTCCATGAGGCGCTCGGCGTAGAGCGCCCAGCCCTCCGCGTTGGCGCTGACCATGCCGACACTCGCCTGGTAGCGGGAGAGCTGGTCCGAGACGTGCACCCACTGCGCCAGCTGGAGATGGTGCCCGGGCACCCCCTCGTGGTACCAGGTGGAGACCAGGTCGTACACCGGGAAGCGGGTCTCGCCCATGGTCGGCAGCCAGGTGCAGCCGGGCCGCGAGAAGTCCTCGGACGGCGGTGTGTAGTACGGAGCGGCGGCGCCGCCGGGCGGTGCGATCCGGGACTCGACCTTCCGTACCCGCTCGGCGAGTTCGAAGTGGGTGCCGTCGAGCGCGTCCATCGCCTCCGACATCAGCCCCTGGAGCCACTTCTGGACCTCGTCCACGCCCTCGATGTGGGTGCCGTGCTCATCCAGGTGCGCCAGCGCCTCCCAGGGACTGGCCCCCGGCAGGATCTTCCCGGCCTCGGTCCTCATCTCGGCCAGCAGCCGGTGGTATTCGGACCAGCCGTACGCGTACGCCTCGTCCAGATCCAGGTCGGTGCCGTTGAAGTAGCGTGACCAGCGGGCGTACCGCTCGCGGCCGACCGTGTCCGGCGCGTCCTCGACCGCCGGCGCGTAGACATCACGCATCCAGTCGCGCAGCGAGGCCACCGCAGCGGTCGCGGAACGGGCCGCGGAGTCCAGCTCCTTGCGCAGCGAATCCGGGCCCGCGGCGGCGAACTCCTCGAACCAGCCGGTGCCTTCGCCGCCGGAGCCGGCCCACTCCGTGAGCTGGTCGATGAAGGTCTCGGTGGGGCGCGGACCGCCGAGCAGCCCCCGTTCCAGCCCGAGGGCCAGGGACTCGCGGTACCCGTCGAGCGCGGCGGGCACGCCGCCGAGTCGCTCGGCCACGGCCGCCCAGTCCTCGTCGGTCTCCGTGGGCGTCACGGTGAACACCTCGCGCACGGCATGGGCCGGGGAGTGGATGTTACTGACGGCGCGCAGCGCCTCATCGGCCTCATGGACGGCCAGTTCGGCGTTGAGCCGCTCGCGCAGCAGCCTGCCGCACCGCCGCTCGACGTCGCTGTCCCCGCCCGGCCGGCGCTCCGCCGCGTCGAGTTCGGCCAGGGTCGTCCGCGCGAGCGCGGCGAGGGCGGCCTGCCCGGCGGGGGAGAAGTCGGGGAGGCCGCCGGAGCTCTCGCGCACTCCGAGATAGGTGCCGGTGATCGGGTCGAGAGCGATCAGGGAGTCGACGTAGGCGTCGGCGACCTGACGGGGCAGCGGGCTGGTGAGAGTCTGTGACATGCGGACATCTTCGTACGGCGGGGAGTTCCGCGCCATCACGTTCCGGATCGTCACTCTCCGGGCTCTTGCTCTCCGGGCCCGTGCTCCCCGGAGCCGCTCACCCCGGAGGCAGCAGCGGTCCGCAGTCCCACTGCTGGAAGATCAGCCGCGTCTCCACCCGGGCGACCTCGCGGTGGGCCGTGAACTCATCCAGAACCAGGCGCTGCAAATCCGCGGTGTCCGCCACCGCCACATGCACCAGGTAGTCGTCCGGCCCCGCCAGATGGAAGACGGCCCTCGACTCGGGCAGCCTCCTGATCCGCTCCACGAACGGGCCGACCAGCTCCCGGCGGTGCGGCCGCACCTGCACCGAGAGCAGCGCTTCCAGGCCCCGCCCCAGTTTCGCCGGGTCGAGCCGCAGCTGATGGCCCAGCACCACTCCGGAGCGGCGCAGCCGGGCCACCCGGTCGAGGCAGGTCGACGCGGCCACCCCGACCTCGGCAGCCAGCTCCCGGTAGGTGGTCCGGGCATCGTTCTGCAGGAGGCGGAGCAGATGCAGATCGACCGGGTCGAGTACGACGGATTCGGCCATCAGCCGAACGTAACACGGGATGTGGCCTGAACTGCCCGGTAGGTGTTCAGGGTTCCCGCATGGAATCCGATGCCTCGACCACATCCAGGGCCCTGGCCACCGAAGCGGTGCACGCCGGACGCGAAGACCTCGCCGGTCTCGGCCTGCACGCCGTCCCGATCGATCTGTCGACCACGTACCCCTCGTACGACAGCAGGCAGGAGGCGGCCAGGATCGACGAGTTCGCCGCCACCGGGGCCCGCCCGCAGGGGCCGCCGGTCTACGCCAGGCTCGACAACCCCACTACCGCGCGCTTCGAGACGGCGCTCGCCCGGCTGGAGGGGGCCGCGAGCGCGGTGGGCTTCGCCAGCGGCATGGCCGCGCTCAGCGCGGTGCTGCTCGCCCGTGCGAGCCAGGGGCTGCGCCATGTCGTCGCGGTCCGCCCGCTGTACGGGTGCAGCGACCATCTGCTCAGCGCGGGGCTGCTCGGTACGGAGGTGACCTGGACCGACCCGGCGGGCGTTGCCGACGCGATCCGTCCGGAGACCGGCCTGGTGATGGTCGAGACGCCCGCCAACCCGACCCTCGCCGAGATCGACATCCGGGCGCTGGCGCACTCCTGCGGCTCGGTGCCGCTGCTCGTCGACAGCACCTTCGCGACCCCGGTCCTCCAGCGGCCGCTGGAACACGGGGCGCGGATCGTCCTGCACAGCGCGACGAAGTATCTGGGCGGGCACGGCGACGTACTGGCCGGGGTGGTGGCCTGCGACGAGGAGTTCGCACGGGTGCTGCGGCAGCTGCGGTTCGCGACGGGCGGTGTCCTGCACCCGCTGTCGGGGTATCTGCTGCTGCGCGGTCTCTCGACCCTGCCGGTGAGGATGCGGGCCGCCGCCGGGACGGCCGCTGAGCTCTCCCGCAGGCTGGCCGCCGACTCGAGGGTCGCGGCGGTCCACTATCCGAAGCTGGGCGGCGCCATGGTGGCCTTCGAGGTGCACGGCGATCCGCACCGGGTGATCGCCGGCGTACGGCTGATCACCCCGGCCGTCAGCCTCGGCAGCGTCGACACCCTCATCCAGCACCCCGCCTCCATCAGCCACCGCATTGTGGCCGAGGGAGACCGGCGGTCCGCAGGCGTGAGCGAGCAGCTGCTGCGGATGTCGGTGGGCCTGGAGGACGTGGACGACCTCTGGGCGGACCTGGACGGGGCACTCAGAGGCCGTTCTGCTCGCCCGGACCGTACGGCAGTTCATGCGGAAGGCCGTACGGCAGGTCCTGCGCCGGACGGGAGTGCGCGGGTGCCGTCGCCAGCCGTGCGGTGATCACCAGAGTGCCTTCCTCGATCTGGTAGTCGAGGGGCAGCCCGAGGCCGCGCATCGCCGCCACCATCCCGGTGTTGGACGCCTGCGTTACCGCGTACACGCTCTCGCACCCGGTCTCCTCGGCCAGCGCCACCAGCCGGCCGAGCAGCTCGGAGCCGATGCCGCGGCGCTGCCAGGCGTCCTCGACGAGCAGCGCGACCTCGGTCTCGTCGCCGTCCCACAGGAGGTGGCCGAGGCCGACGATGCGCCCCGAAGCGGTCTGCACGGCGAGGGTGCGGCCGAAGCGGGGGCTCAGCAGATGGCCGAGGTAGCGGTCCGCGTCGCCGACCGGGCCGTGGTAGCGCAGGCCGAGGGTCCGGTCGGTGCACCGGTCGTGCATCGCCCTGGCCGCCTGCGCGTCGTCGGGCCCGGCCCTGCGCACGCTGATCTCGTTGCCCTCGGGGAGGGTGAAGACATCCCTGCTGCGGGGCATCCGCGGGCCGAGGCGGGCGTCGAGTTCGATGAGGGCCCTGGCGCGGGCGAACTCCGTCGGGGTGAACGGCAGATGGGGCCGCTCGACGGTGATCGTGCCGCCGGACGGGTCGCGCAGCCGCATCACCCGCTCCTCAAGGACGCCGTCCGCGGGCGTCGGCTCCTCGTCGGGTGAGCCGCCGGCCGGCACCGCGGGCAGCGAGTGGATGGTGCAGCGGCCGAGCAACTGGCGCAGTGCCAGCGGGAGTTCGGCCGCGTCCAGAGCGGTGCGGGTGGCGAGGCCCAGGACGCGGGTCGGTGCGTCGACCAGGTCGTGGGCGTCCGCGCGCTCGATCCAGGTGTCGTGCCCGCCTGCCGCCGCGACCTCGTGGCCGAGCTGCCTGGACTGGAAGGCGGCGGGGGCGCGCAGCAGGAACTCGTCGACCGTGCCTTCGGCGAGCGGGTGGGTCTGGAGCGTCAGGATGTCGACCTGGTGGCGGGCCAGCGCCGTGCACAGCGCGGCCAGGCTGCCGGGCTCGTCCCGTACGGTCGTACGCATCCGCCACAGCACGGTCTCGGACCGCGCCATTCCGTTCGCGTCGCTGTCGCTGGTGTCGCTGTGCACGTGCTCGTCGCGGGGCGCGGCGGGCGTGCCGGACGCGTCGCTCGCGCCGGACTGTCCGGGCGGCCGTCCGGACGGTGGCGCGTGGCTGTGGCGCTGGGCCCACCAGAGGTGGAACGCGGCCGTGCCGGTGAGCGCCACCGCGGCGGCGACCAGGAGGAAGGGCCCGTCGGGCCCGTGCGCGACGAGATTGGCTACGGCGTCGGCGACAGCGACGGCGGTGAACAGGGCAGCCAGTTCGATGAGGTCCCGGCGCCAGTGGTGCGGGCGACGGGCGCTCTTCGCGGGATTCACATCGGTCATGCCCTCACTGTGACCGAGCGGTGTTGCCTGATCACGAACACCCTGTGACTGATGGGTTAAGTGTGATTTTGGTTGATTGATAACTTTTTCCCGCCGGAAAAGACGCGAAGCGTCCGGTCCGGTGCCCCATGGTGATGCAGTTGCCATTGCACGTACCCCCTCACCCCAAGTGAACCGACACGGGCCTCAATTGGTTCCTGCCAGCAGCCGGATACCGTGCTCGATCTCCGACGGCGCCAGATGCGCGTATCCGAGCACCAGACGTACGACGTCGTCCCGGGGCCTGGCGGTTCCGTAGTAGGAGAGCGGACGCACGGCGGCCCCCGCCCGGGCCGCCCGCTCCAGGAACCGGTCCTCCGGGCCGTGAGCCTCCGGCAGTCGCGCGATGACATGCAGTCCGGCGGCGATCCCGCTGACCGCGGACCCCGGGAAGTGCTCGGCGAGAGCCCTGACCAGGGCGTCCCGCCGCTCCCGGTAGGCGCGCTGGCAGCGCCGCAACTGACGGTCGTAACCGCCACCCCTGATGAACTCGGCCAGCAGCGCCTGGTCGATGGCGGGATTGCCGAGATCCATGGTGCGCTTGCGCGCGACGATCTCGTCGGTCACCCACTCCGGAGCGACCAGCCAGCCCAGCCGCAGGCCGGGCGCGAGGGACTTGCTCACCGAGCCGGTGTACGCCACCCGGTCGGCGTCGAGCCCCTGGAGCGCCCCGACCGGCGCGCGGTCGTAACGGAAGTCCCCGTCGTAGTCGTCCTCGATGACCAGCCCGTCCACCGAGCGTGCCCAGTCGAGGAGTTCGGAGCGGCGGGCCGGGGTGCAGGCGATGCCGGTGGGGAACTGGTGGGCGGGAGTGGTGACCACGGCGCGCACTCCGCTCGCGGCGAGTGGGCCCGGAGCAGGCCCTTCCGCGTCGAGCGGCAGCGCCACGGTACGCAGACCGGCGGCGGCGAAGAGGGCCGTGTGCTCGGGACTGCCGGGATCCTCCACGCCGACGGCGCGCACACCGCGCGCGTGGAGCACGAGGCCGAGCAGAGTGGTCGCCTGCGCGACACCGGAACAGACCACCAGGCGCTCCGGATCCGCCACCACTCCACGACGCCGGGTGAGCAGCTCGGCCAGTGCCCCGCGCAACTCGGGGAGGCCGCGCGGATCCGGGTAGCCGAGCGCGTGGTGCGGCAGCCTCGTCAGTACGGACCGGTGGGCGGCGCCCCAGGCGGCGCGCGGGAAGAGCGAGAGATCAGGTGTCCCCGGGCGGAAGTCCACCAGTACGCCGGGCGCGCGCGGCGCCAGGTCCCGCACGCCGCTCGCCGAGGGGCGCACGGCGCCGCCCACCCAGGTACCCGCACCCCGGCCGGCGCGCAGATACCCCTCAGCGGTCAGCTGCTCGTACGCCTCGGTGACCAGACCGCGCGAGACACCGAGGTCGGCTGCGAGCGCACGGCTGGACGGCAGCCGGGTCCCGGCCGGAAGCCGCCCGGCCCGGACCGCGGTGCGCAGGGCCTCCTGCAGCTGACGGCCACGGCGCCGGGGCGGCGCGGCCGTGACCGGCAGCAGCAGTTCCCAGGCCGGTGAACCGGCGGGGGGATACGCGGCCGTACCCGGCGGGGCGGCGTCGGCGGCGTCCGGCGGATTGGTCCCCGATAGCGTCATACGAGTGGACCCTAATACGGGCCACCGGCCGCTCTAGCGTCGTCCGTATGACGTCAACTCCCGTACGGGGTGCGCTTCTCGCGGCGCTCGCCTGTGTCCTGGTCGGTGGTTCGTTCACGGCCAACAGCGTGCTCGGCGACTACCCGTACGCGGGCGGTCAGGCCCTGCGGTACGCGCTGGCAGCCCTGTTGCTCCTGCCGCTGCTGGGGCGGGGCGGCGTGACGCGGCTGCGGGCACTCGGCGCGGGGCAGTGGGGGCGTCTCGCTCTGCTCGCCGCCGTCGGGATGGTCGGTTTCAACCTGGCGGTGCTGGCAGCGGAACGGACCGCTGAACCCGCAGTCCCCGGTGTCTTCGTCGGCTGCGCGCCGGTCGTCGTCGCGGTGCTCGTGCCGCTGGCCGGGGGGCGCCGCCCGGCCCGGCCGGTTCTGCTGGGCGCTCTGCTGGTGGCCGCGGGCGCCTTCGCGGTCCAGGGCTGGGGCCGCACCGACGCCATGGGGATCGGCTGCTCGGCGGGTGCGCTCGCGGGGGAGGTGGGCTTCGCTGTCCTCGCCCCTCCGGTGCTGTGGCACCTCGGTCCGAAGCTGCTGTCCGCCACGGTGTGCGCGGTCGCGGCCGTCGAATCCGCCGGGATCGGCATCGCCGTGGACGGAACCCGTTTCGTACGGGCGCCGGACACCGCGGAGGCGATGGCGCTCGGCTGGCAGGCGGTCGTGGTCACCGTCATCGGGTTCGTCTGCTGGTACAGCGGGATGCAGCGGATCGGCGCCGAGCGGGCCACCCT
The DNA here is from genome assembly GCF_041433995.1 of Streptomyces sp. NBC_00466. Classification (NCBI taxonomy): domain Bacteria; kingdom Bacillati; phylum Actinomycetota; class Actinomycetes; order Kitasatosporales; family Streptomycetaceae; genus Streptomyces; species Streptomyces sp. NBC_00466. The sequence goes on from NZ_CP107896.1 coordinate 6,525,814, forward strand.
GTTCTCGGGCCTGATCCCCGTGGCCGCCGCGCTGACCGCGCCCCTGGTCGGCGCCGGGGGCTACGGCGCCGCGCAGGCGGGGGGCAGCGCTCTGGTCGCGGTGGGCGTGACCCTCGGATCCGGGGCGGCCGGACGCCGCTCAGCGGCTGGTGTCGAGGATGACGCGGGCCACCAGGGCGGGGTCGTCGTTCATCGGGACATGGCCGCAGCCGGGCAGCCGCACCAGCCGGGCGCCGGGGATGGTGTGCTTGGCCCGGATGCCCTGGCGGCGCAGCAGGATGCGGTCCTTCGTGCCCCAGGCCACGGTGACGGGTACGGCGCTGACCTCGGATGTGAAGAGCACGTCCCGGCCGGCGGCGAGGGTTTCGTCGAAGCCGGTCGCGCCACGCAGCGCTTGGGTCTCCGCGACGACGGCCTCCGGTGAACGGCGGCCCGGCCGGGCGTAGATGGTGCCGGTGAGGGCCGCCCGTCCGGCCGTCGAGCGCGACAGCCGCTCGACCACCGGGGGCGGCAGCAGCCGGGCACCCTGCCGCATCGCCGTCAGGGTCGAGAACGCGTAGCGCCGCTCGCCCGGCGTCCAGAATCCGGCCGGTGAGAGGGCGGTGACCGACCGTACGAGCCTCCTGCTGCCCAGCTCCAGCGCGAGCAGACCGCCCAGCGAGTTCCCCGCCACATGGGGCCGTTCGGCGCCGAGCGCCTCGCACATCGCGCCGAGTACGGGCACGACCGACGCGAGGTCGTACGGCACGCCTGCGGGCAGCGCGGGCGAGGCGCCGAACCCGGGCAGGTCGACGGCGATCACCTCGCGCTCGGCGGCCAGGATGTGCACCACGGGATCCCACGCCTGCCGGTGGTGGCCAATACCGTGCAGGAGCAGGAGCGGAGCGCCGGCTCCGGTGCGCTCGTACGCCACCGAGACCGGCTGCTGCCCCGTCGGAGTGTCGATCGTGAAGGAGACCTGGGCGGTCATGCGGCTGCTCCCTGGGGTGGGGGTCCCTGAGGGCAGGAACCGGCACTTAGACGTTGCGTCAGTAAGAATTACCCTTCAGTAGCTTGTACTTCAAGGGGGTGGCGCGAAAACGGGGTGGCGCGAGAGGGGAAGGGTGGTGCGGAGTGGATCCGGTCCCTTCCGGCGATTCCTTCTGGACACCGGAGGGCCGGTCGGCTGGGATGGGGGAGTGGCGATCGACACGGCAACCGACCTTTTCGAAGAACACCGCTCCGTACTGACGGGTGTGGCGTACCGGATGCTCGGCCGGGTCGCCGACGCCGAGGACGTCGTACAGGAGGCTTGGCTCCGCTGGTCGGCGGCCGACCGCGGGGATGTGCGCGAGCCGCGTGCCTTCCTCGTCCGCGTCACGACCCGGCTGGCGCTAGACCGGCTTCGGCATGTGCAGTCGCGGCGCGAGGCGTACGTGGGGCCGTGGCTGCCCGAGCCGCTGGCCACGGACTTCGGCGCGGCCGTTCCCGACACCGCGGAGCAGGCGGTGCTCGCCGAGTCCGTCTCGTTCGCCGTGCTGGTGGTGCTGGAATCGCTCTCTCCGCTGGAGCGCGCGGTGTTCGTGCTGCGGGAGGCCTTCGGATTCCCGTACGCGGAGATCGCCGTCGTACTCGATCGCGGCGAGGCGGCCGTGCGCCAGCTCGCCGGTCGCGCCCGGCGCCATGTGGAGGAGCGCAAGCCGCGGTACGACGTCGATCCGGCCGAACGCCGAGATCTGACCGAACGGTTCCTGGCGGCGGCCTCGGGCGGGAACCTGGACGAGCTGCTGGCCCTGCTCACGCCCGGAGTGCGCCTGGTGGGGGACAGCGGCGGCAAGTCCAAGGCGCCGCTGCGCGTCATCGAGAGCGCGGACAAGGTGGGCCGTTTCCTGTTCGGTGTCGCCGAGAAGGGCGTCGAGGACGCCGAGTTCCGCATCAGGGAGCTCAACGGGGCCCCGGCGATCGTCGTCCTCTCGGGCGGCACTGTGGACACCGTGGTGCAGGCGGAGATCAAGGACGGCCTGATCGCCGAGATCTACGTCGTGCGCAATCCTGACAAGCTCCTGCTGCTCTCCACGGAGTAGAGCTCTCCGACACCGCTGATCCGGGGCGCGCCCGCTTGTCCGGGGTGTGCCCTTGCTCGTTGGGTGTGCCCTCGGCCCTGGACGCCGTGCGCCGTCCGCGCCGCGGCGGCTCTTTGCTGTGCGCGGGCTCATTGCTCTGCGCGGACGTGCGGTTCCGGCTCCTCACTTCCGGCTGCCCGGCGCCGGTTGGCGTAAGTGGCCGCCGACCGATAACTTCCCGTGAACGCTCTGCGTCATGACTCGACTCCTCTCCGCTATCGGGTGAGGATTGGTCTTGACCAAGAAGGGGTGCCGTCCTACTCTCGCAGAGTTAGTGCAGGAACCTTTAATAAATAAGGGCACAGAAAAGCCGCCGGGCATACGGCGATTGCGGAGGATCAGGGTGGGGACCACGCAGCTGGAATCGGTGCCGGAGCCGAAGTACTGGCACCTCAAGACCGTGCTCACTGAGGCGCTGGACTCGGAGTTCGCGGTCGGGGAGATCCTTCCCAACGAGCGTGAACTGGCCGCTCGTTTCGGTGTCGCGCGCGCCACGCTGCGTCAGGCGCTGGAACAGCTGGAGCTGGAAGGGCGTCTGCAGCGCCGCCGGGGGGTGGGCACCACAGTCGCCCCGCCGCGCGTTGGTGTCGATGTGTCGACTTCGCAGCAGACCTGGCCCGGTGCGCCGGACGACGCCTGGCAGCCCGTCGAATGCGGCAGCGCCGCTCCGCCGGCCGCCGTGGCCCGGCTGCTCGACGCGGACAGCGACGACGCGGTGCACACCGTACGCAGGATCCGGATGACGCAGGGCCAGTCCGTCGCCACCGAGCTGGTGTACGTACCGGTCGCCTCCGTGCCCGAACTGTCCGCCATAGAAGCCCCGTCGGGCCCGGCGCGTGCCCGCGCCGTCCTGCGTGAGCTCCAGCATCTCGACCTCGACGGCCAGGACCGCGCGGTCGAACTGGGTTCGGCCCGCGCCGACGACGCCAAGGAACTCGACCGGTTGCCCGGTGCTCCCGTGCTCGTCGTCACCACCCGGTACATCGCGGGCGGCAGGACGGTCGCGGTGTCGGTGGCCACCTACCGGGCGGACACCTGCCGGCTCACCTTCGGTGACTCGGGCGACCTGGAGATCAGCGACCAGCTGCCCGGCGGCAAGAAGGCGTCCTGACCCGGACGTCCCTCGTCCGGGCCGAGGCGGCCGCCCCCCAGTCGCTGCCCATGCTTCCGGTGCAAGAGTGACGGGTCCTGGCGCCGCGTTGGTGGTGTTACGGGTCCTGCCGCCGCGATGGTGCGACGGGTTCGGTCGCCGCGATGGTGCGACGGGTTCGGTCGCCGCGACGGTATGACGGGTTCGGTCGCCACGATGGTGTGACGGGTTCGGTCGCCACGATGGTGTGTGACGGGACCCGTCGCCACGATCAGCGGCGGGCCGTCACCGTGCCTTCCACGGCGAAGAGTTCCTCCTCCACGTGGTCGAGCGCCAGCCGCAGCGCACCGGTCGCCACCGCGGCCTCACCGAGCACGGACAGCGCGACCCGGGGCGGGCGCAGGCAGTAACGCGCCAACTCGCCCCGCAGCGGCTCCAGTACCCCGTCGAGCCCGGCCGCCCAGCCGCCGATCACCACGAGCTCGGGGTCGAGCGCCAGCACCAGCGCCGCCACATCGTGGACCAGCCGCTGAATGAACCGCTCCACGGCGGCCCGGGCCCGGGTGTCGCCCTCCTTGGCATGGGTGAACACCTCGGCGACCGCGTGCTCGTCGAGCGGGTGGAGCGGCTCGTCGGTCGTGGAGAGCAGCTTCTCGGGCCTGACTCCGCGGCCCAGCAGATGCAGCGCCCCGATCTCGCCCGCCGCGCCGCCGAAACCGCGGTGCAGCCGCCCGCCGATCAGCGAACCCGCCCCAGGACTCAGCCCGGCGAGTACGAAGACGATGTCGTCGGAATCGGTCGCGGCACCCTTCCAGTGCTCGGCCACGGCCGCCGCGTTGGCGTCGTTCTCGACAAGGACCGGGCAGCGGAACGACCGCCGCAGCCGCTCGCCCAGCGCGAGCCCGGTCCACTCCGGAAGCGCGGTGCCCAGCCGGACCGTGCCGTCGGCCTCCACGATTCCCGGGCTGCCCACGCCGACCGCGCGCAGCGTGCTGCGCGCGACTCCGGCCCGGCGCAGCACATCGGCCACCGTGCTCCGTACCCGCTCGAGGCGCTCGTCAGCGGACGCCGTCTCCGGCACCTCGCGGGAGCCGGAGCCGATGATCTCCCCGTCGAGGCCGGAGAGCAGGGCGGCGACCCGGTGCGGTCCGATCTCGATACCGAGCAGATGCCCGGCCTCCGCACGGAAACGGAACCGTCGCGCCGGACGCCCCTGCCGCCGGGTCTCGCCCTCCGCCTCCGGAGCGTCCTCGACGACCAGTCCGGCCGCCATCAGGCCTTCGATCACGCCTTCGACCGTCGGGCGCGAAAGGCCGGTGATACGGGTGAGATCCGTCAGGGTCGGGAACACCTCGCCGCGCAGTGCGTGCAGCACCACGGAGGAGTTGATCCGTCGCAGCAACGAGGGATCCCCGCCGGTCAGCTGCCCCAACGTCTGTCCTCCCAGCTCAGCTCGTGCGTGTGTGCCGGATGGTACCGGGTGACAGGTCGGGCGGCGAGCGGCTGCCGGACCGGTGGGTCAGGCGGGCGCGACGAACCCCGACTCGTATGCGGCAATCACCGCTTGAGTACGGTCGCGAGCCCCCAGCTTCGCCAGCACCGCGCTGACGTGGGACTTCACCGTCTCGGCGCCGATGATCAGCTGCGCCGCGATCTCGGCGTTCGACAGGCCGCGTGCCATCAGCCGGAGCACTGCGGCTTCCCGTTCGGTGAGAGCCGCCCGGTCCAGCGCTTGTCGCGCAGCCTTGTTCCCGTACTCGGCGGCGAGCGCTCGAACCGCTGCTGGGAAGAGCAGCGACTCTCCCTCGGCGACCAACCGCACCGCGTGGACGATCTCGGCCGGCCGGGCCCGCTTCAGCAGGAACCCGTCCGCACCCGCGCGCAGCGCCTGATAGACGTACTCGTCGTTCTCGAAAGTCGTCACGACCAGGATCTTCGGCGGCGGCTGAACGGTCCGCAGCACTGCTTGGGTGGCCGCGATGCCGTCCAGCAGGGGCATCCGCACATCCATCGCCACCACGTCGGGGCGCAACTGGCGCACCAGCGGCACCACGGCCGCACCGTCAGCGGCCTCGCCCACCACCTGAATGTCGCCCTGGGCCTCAAGTACGGCGCGCAAGCCGGCACGTACGAGAGGTTCGTCGTCGACAAGCAGCACAGAGATCGGCACCCGGTCAGCCTAAGCCGTCGAGCGGCAATCGCGCATATACCCTCCAATCGCCCCCCTGCGGACCCGTCTCCGCCGTACCGCCGAGCAGCGCCGCGCGCTCCCGTATGCCACGCAACCCGCTCCCTCCATGGGGCCGTCCAACCGAACCGTTCAGCGGATTGGTCACCTCCAGATTCAGCTGCCCGGCAACGACAGAGATCCGTACCCGCACCGGCACGGGACCGGAGTGACGCAGCACGTTGGTCAACGCCTCCTGCAGCATGCGGTACCCCTCGCGTGAGATCGGACCGGGCACCAGCTCGACCGGACCACTCACCTCGGCATCCACTTTCGCGCCCGAGCTGCGCGCCGACTCCAGAAGCCGGTCCGCCTCGCTGAGCGACGGGCGCTGCCCCAGCGGGGTCGCCGACTCGCGCAGGATGAGCAGCACCCGCTCCAGATCTTCCAATGCCTCCCGCCCCGTCTCCTCGATGGCGGCCAGTGCCCGGTCGGTGAAGGCCGGGTCGTTCGCGGCCCGCGCCGCGCCTGCCTGCACCACGGCCACGGTGAGGGCGTGACCAATGGAGTCGTGCAACTCCCTTGCGATGCGGTTTCGTTCGAGGAGTTGCTCCGTACGCTCCTCCAGCGCGGTGAGGCGCTGTCCCTGAGAAGGGCCGAGCAGCAGGCGGGCGACGGTTGTGATCAGTGCGCCGGAAGCGACCACACAGACCGGTATCGCCACGATCGGCAGTGGTGCGAGAAGGGCGCCCCACCAGGGCGCGGCGTCGAACAGCCGGCGCGCAAGATAGATCAACTGCACGGGAGCGAGCGCCCCCAGGACGGTGGAGGCCAGCCGCGCTTCGAGCCACAACACGGTACGCCAGCGGTCCGCCCAGGTCAGAGACGGAGTGACCGAGATGGATGCTTCGGGCCGCCCCCGCTCGCCAGGCGTGAGCAGCAACTGGGCCTGCAGCGCCTCCTCCAGCCGGACGGCAGGGATCAGCCCGAGCGGAATGACCAGGAACACCGGCAGGTAGAACTGCTTCATATCGATGAACAGCCACACGGCGACGAACGCGAGTGGGACGCAGGCATGCAGCCATCGTGTGTAGGTGACCGGACGCAGCAGGGGCCGAATGAGGCGGAACATGCCGTAATCGTGCCAGCCGGTCACGCTCCGGCGGCTCCCCCGCACGGGGGAGCCGGTCCCCCCGGCCGGGGGAAGTCATGGACGGCGGGCCACCGGGAAGGTGGAGCCATGACCAGTATCGAAGTCTGCGAACTCACCAAGGATTACGGCTCGAACCGGGCAGTGGACGGGCTCTCGTTCACCGTCCTGCCCGGTCGGGTCACCGGCTTCCTCGGGCCCAACGGCGCGGGCAAGTCCACGACCATGCGACTGGTCCTCGGTCTTGACCGCCCTTCATCAGGCGCTGCCACCATCGGTGGCCGGCGGTATGCGGACGCCGCGGAGCCGCTGCGGCTGGCCGGCGCGCTCCTCGACGCGAACGCCGTGCACGGCGCGCGCACCGCACGCGATCACCTGCTGGCTCTGGCTGCCGCCCACCGCATGGGGCGACGGCGGGTGGACGAAGTGCTGGAGGAGGCGGGTATCGCGAGCGTCGCTGTCCATCGGATCAGGACGTTCTCGCTGGGCATGCGGCAGCGACTGGGGGTGGCCGCTGCCCTGTTGGGGGATCCGTCCGTGCTGATGCTGGACGAACCGTCGAACGGCCTGGACCCCGAGGGGATCATCTGGATACGGGAGCTGATGCGCAGATTCGCAGCGGAGGGAAGGACTGTGTTCGTGTCCAGCCATCTCATGAACGAGACAGCTTCCTTCGCGGACCATCTCGTGGTCCTGGGCAAGGGCCGGCTTCTCGCGGACACCCCGATGCGGAAATTTATCGACTCGCGGATCCGGCCACGGGTTCGGCTGCGGAGCACCAGTGGCGAGCGACTGCGATCCCTGCTGCTCCGGAAGGGCCTCATCCCGGTCGAACGCGATGACGGCAGCTGGGTCGTCGAGGGCGCGAGTGCCGAGGGCATCGGTCGTGCCGCAGCCGAGGAGGGCATCACGATTCTTGAACTCGCTACCGAGCAGGCCACGTTGGAAGAGGCATATCTCGACCTCACCGTCGGCGAGACGCAATTCTCGGCCCGCTCCGCGTCTCTTACTCCGGGGGTATGAGTCATGACGTTCTCCGCCGTGCTCCACGCGGAATGGATCAAGATCCGCTCGGTGCGCGCCCTCGGAAGTGCGCTACTGGCAGTCTTCTTCGCGACAGTCGTCTTCTCGCTCCTCGGCAGCGCGACCATCGGCCACGAGGACGCCGGCAAGCCCGGTTTCGATCCGGTCCTCGCCTTGTTCTTCGGCCTCAACTTCGGTCAGATCGCCGCCATCTGCTTCGGGGCTACAGCTGTCACCAGTGAGTACGGAAGCGGCGCCATCCGTACCTCACTCACCGCTGTGCCGCGCAGAGGCCTCTTCTACGCGGCGAAACTCTCCGTCATCGGCGTACTTGCCTGTGCGGTCGGCCTGATGACGGGCCTTGCCTGCTTCCTCGGAGGGCAGACTCTCATCGGTGCTCCCGGGGGTGGAGTCGGTGAGCCCGGTGGGCTGCGCGCCGCAGTGGGCTGTGCCCTGTATCTGACACTGATCACGCTGTTCGCCGCAGGCCTGGCAGTGGTACTTCGGAGCGGCCCCGCCGTCATGGGGATCCTCATACCCTTCCTGCTCCTGGTGTCGTTCGTGATCGGTGACGTGAATCACGGCGCGGGTCTCGGCGATTTCCTGCCGGACCGGGCCGGGCAGCAGGTCCTGCTCCAGCACCCGACCGGATCGTTGGGGCCGTGGAGCGGACTCGCTGTCACCGCGGGCTGGGCGGCTGCCGCGGTGAGCGCCGGCTGGGCGGCGTTGCGCCGGCGTGACGTCTGACGGCCCCGGCGGCCAACTGTCAGTGGCGGAGGGTTTACTGAGGTGATGACCACCGCTCAGTACGTCGCCACCATCGACCGGCTGCGGACCCTTGCGTTCCCCGCGCGGCGCGGATGGTCGGACACCGGACCGGGCGGCCCCGGGTACCACCTCGCAGCTCTGATCACCCGCGACCCGCTCCTGGGAGGCGACGACGCCGCCGCTCCGGAGGTACAGGCGGAGGACCAGTTCGGGGCCGAGTACGAGGCCCTTGTGGCCGTGCTCGACGCGCGGTGGGGCGAGGCGCGGATGTTCAGCCTCTGGAGCATGCTGACCCGCCGTATGGCAGGGGAGGATATACCGGAGCCCTGGGACGAGTTGTGCACCACCATGTCGGCCCTCCACCTCTGGAGGGCGGAGGGCCGCTGGATCGCCATCGGTGCCGTTCAGGGGAGCCAGGAGCAGGAGGTCCAGTTGATCGCAGCGGTGACCGACGTGGATCCGCCGTAGCTCGCGGCGCCCAGCCCGTGGGGTCCTGCCGGGTGCCGGGCGCCCGGTGCCACGGTGCCAGGAGGTTGCCTTTGGGCGGCTTTGGTGGTGTGCGGCCCGGTGCGCCCGGATCCCCGCCGGTTACGGCGCGGACTCGGACGTGGCTTGTGCGGGCGCGGTCTATGCAGGTGTGGGCGGTGCGGGCGCGGTCTGTGCAGGCGTGAGCTGTGCGGCTTCGCGCAGTCTGCCGTACTCCTCGGCCATCGTCGCCGCGGTCCAGTGGGCGTTGAGGCCGCTCGGGTTGGGCAGTGCCCAGATCCGGGTGGAGCCGATCGTCCGCGTCTGCGGTCCGATCCGCGCCTTGGGTTCACCGAACGCCGTGCGGTAGGCGGTGACCCCCACGACGGCGAGCCAGCGCGGCCTGAGCCTCTCCACCTTGGCCGTCAGAATGCGCCCGCCCTCGCGGTACTCCTCGGCGCTCAGCTCATCGGCGCGGGCCGATGCCCGTGCCACCACATTGGTGATGCCGAGGCCGAGCGCGAGCAGTTCGTCCTGCTCCGAAGGGGCCAGCCTGCGGGGCGTGAATCCGGACAGGTGCAGCACCGGCCAGAAACGGTTCCCGGGCCGGGCGAAGTGATGGCCGGTCGCGGCCGTCATCAGGCCGGGGTTGATCCCGCAGAACAGCACGTTCAAGCCCTCCGCGACCACATCGGGGACGATGCGGTCGCGGGCGGCTTCGAGCTCTTCGGGCTTCACCGGCGGGTCAGAGAATCGAGCCGGGGGCGTAGGCGGCGGCCTCCGGGTGCTGCTTGGAGACCTCCTCGATCCGCGAGACCACCGCGGCCACCTGGGCACCCGCAGCGCCGGTGAAAGAGAGCTTGTCGGCCATCAGCGCGTCCAGCTGCGCCCGGTCGAGGGGCATCCGCTCGTCGGCCGCCAGCTTGTCCAGTAGCTCGTTGCGCTCAGCACCCTGCTCACGCATGGCGAGCGCGGACGCCACCGCGTGCTCCTTGATGACCTCGTGCGCCACCTCGCGGCCGACGCCCGCCCGTACGGCACCCATCAGCACCTTGGTGGTGGCCAGGAACGGCAGATAGCGGTCCAGTTCGCGAGCGACCACCGCCGGGAACGCGCCGAACTCGTCGAGCACCGTCAGGAAGGTCTCCAGCAGCCCGTCGAAGGCGAAGAACGCGTCGGGCAGGGCGACGCGGCGGACGACCGAGCACGACACATCGCCCTCGTTCCACTGGTCACCGGCCAGTTCGCCGGTCATCGACGCGTAACCGCGCAGGATCACCATCAGGCCGTTGACGCGCTCGCAGGAGCGGGTGTTCATCTTGTGCGGCATCGCGGACGAGCCGACCTGTCCCGGCTTGAACCCCTCGGTGACCAGCTCGTGCCCGGCCATCAGCCGGATCGTCCTGGCCAGGGACGAGGGTGCGCCGGCCAGCTGTACGAGCGCGGTCACCACGTCGTAGTCGAGCGAGCGGGGGTACACCTGGCCGACCGATGTGAAGGCGTGCGCGAAGCCGAGGTGCCCCGCGATGCGCTGTTCCAGCTCGGCCAGCTTCGACTCGTCACCGCCCAGCAGGTCGAGCATGTCCTGTGCGGTGCCGACCGGGCCCTTGATCCCGCGCAGCGGGTAACGCCCCAGCAGGTCCTCAAGACGTCCGTACGCCACCAGCAGCTCGTCCGCGGTCGTCGCGAAGCGCTTGCCGAGTGTCGTCGCCTGCGCGGCCACGTTGTGCGAACGCCCGGCCATCACCAGCTCCGCGTGCTCACCGGCCAGCCTGCCGAGGCGCGCGAGCACGGCGACGGTCCGGTCGCGCATCAGCTCCAGCGAGAGCCGGATCTGGAGCTGCTCGACGTTCTCGGTGAGGTCGCGCGACGTCATGCCCTTGTGGATCTGCTCATGCCCCGCCAGGGCGTTGAACTCCTCGATCCGCGCCTTCACGTCGTGCCGCGTGACCTTCTCCCGCTCGGCGATCGACGCCAGGTCCACCTGGTCGAGCACCCGCTCGTAGTCGGCGACCGCGGTCCCGGGCACCTCGATCCCGAGGTCCTGCTGGGCACGCAGTACCGCCAGCCAGAGCTGTCGCTCCAGCCTGACCTTCTGCTCGGGGGACCAGAGGACAGCGAGCTCCGTGGAGGCGTAGCGGCCGGCCAGAACGTTGGGGATGCGAGGCTTTGCAGTCACGTGAAGTGATTCTACTGGCGGTTCCTGCAGGTCCGTGCCCCGGATCTCTTTGTGCATTGCTACGGCGTTCGGATCGGGTCACCGTGTTCGAATATGTGTTCGGGTATTCTGTGCGGTATGGCTGTCCACCTGCAGAGTTCCCTCTTCGACCAGGGCGACGCGACCGCTCTGCGCCCGCTGGGCGGTGTCCACCGCAGCCACTTGGGTCAGGGCGCCTGGACCGATGTACTGCCGCAGTGGCTCACCGGGGCGGACGAGCTCTTCGACGTACTGGCGCGGGACGTCCCCTGGCACGCGGAACAGCGCGTCATGTACGAGCGGGTGGTGGAGGTACCGAGACTGCTGTCGTTCTTCGGTGCTGACGACCCCCTGCCGCATCCGGTGCTCGACGAGGCCCGTGACGCACTCGGGGCGCACTACGCGGAGGAGCTCGGAGAGCCCTTCACCACCGCCGGACTGTGCTTCTACCGCGACGGACGGGACGGCGTCGCCTGGCACGGGGACACCATCGGCCGCGGCAGCCGGGAGGACACGATGGTCGCGATCCTCTCGCTCGGCGCTCCCCGGAGCCTGACGCTCCGGCCGCGCGGCGGGGGCAGCACCGTCCGTACACCGCTCGGGCACGGCGACCTCATCGTGATGGGCGGCAGCTGCCAGCGCACCTGGGAGCACGCGATTCTCAAGACGGCCAAGCCTGTGGGGCCGCGCATCAGCGTTCAGTTCCGCCCGCGCGGGGTGCGCTGAGCCGCACGCCGATGAGCGTACGGAGGCCTTCACGGCCGGTCCGCACCGTGCGGTCCCGGTCCGCACCTGGTCCGCGGTGTGCCGCCCCGCCCCGGACCGCCCCGCACCGGTCCGCACCGGGACACGACGGCGGAAAACGGGTACGGATACTCCGCCTTCGCCCAGTCTCATCCACCGGCCCGGAGTCCCGCCATGCTGCTTCATGAACTCGCCGCCACCTCCCGCGCCGTCGGTTCGGAATCCGCCAGGAACGTGAAGACCGCCCTGCTGGCCGAGTACTTCGAAAGCCTGGGACCGGACGATCTGCCGGCGGCGGTGGCGCTGCTCTCCGGCGAGTCCCGGCGGATGCGGATCGGGGTCGGCCCCGCGGCTCTGCGCGACCTTCCGGAGCCCGCGGCCGGTCCGTCGCTCGGTGTGCGGGAGACGCAGGACATCCTGGCCGCGCTGGCCGCCGTACACGGCCCGGGTTCGCGTGACGAACGGAGCGCCCTGCTCCAGGGGCTGTTCTCCCGGGCCACCGCTTCGGAGCAGTCCTTTCTCGGCGCCGTCCTCGTCGGCGAACTGCGGCAGGGCGCACTCGACTCCGTGGTCGCGGACGCGGTGGCGAAGGCCGCGGGGGTGGCGGCGGCGGACGTCCGGCGGGCCCTGATGTTCCGCGGCTCCGCCCGTGCCGTGGCTGCTGCCGCCCTGACGGGCGGGCAGGAGGCGCTGCGGGCCTTCGGTCTGGAGCTGGGCAGGCCGGTGCGGCCGATGCTCGCCGCGGGGGCGCCCGATGTCGCCGCGGCCCTCGAGCGGGTGCGGCCCGCCGCTCTGGAGTGGAAGCTGGACGGTATCCGGGTCCAGGTCCACCGGAACGGCGGCGACGTGGCCGTCTTCACCCGGAGCCTGGACGACATCACGTCGCGGGTGCCCGAAGTGGTCGAGTCCGCAAGGGAGTTGCCGGTGCACTCGGCGGTGCTCGACGGGGAGGCCATCGCGCTGGGACCGGACGGACGCCCCCTGCCCTTCCAGGTGACGGCCGCCCGTACCGCTTCGCGGCAGGATCCGGCCCGGCTGCGCGCCGAAGTGCCGTTGCGGGTGTACTTCTTCGACCTGCTGCACCGCGACGGCGCCGACCTCATCGACCTGCCCGCACGGACCCGCTGGGAGGCACTGGATGCGGTGGTGCCCGCTGAACTGCGCGTTCCGCGTACGGTCACCGGCGAGCCCGCCGAGGCCGAGCGGTTCTTCGCGGACGCCGTCGCGCAGGGGCAGGAGGGCGTGGTGGTCAAGGATCCCGCAGCGCCGTACGCGGCGGGGCGCCGAGGAGCCGGGTGGATCAAGGTGAAGCCCCGGCACACGCTGGACCTGGTGGTGACGGCGGCGGAGTGGGGGCACGGCAGGCGGCAGGGCGTGCTCAGTAATCTCCATCTCGCCGCTCGCGGGGAGGAGGGGGATCCCGGACCGTGGGTGATGCTGGGCAAGACCTTCAAGGGCCTCACCGACGAACTGCTGGCCTGGCAGACCCGCGAACTGCTGGCGCGCGAGGTGAGCCGGGACGGATATGTCGTACGGGTCCGGCCTGAACTGGTGGTGGAGGTGGCGTTCGACGGGCTGCAGCGAAGCCCGCGCTATCCGGCCGGTCTCGCCCTGCGCTTCGCACGCGTCCTGCGGTACCGCGAGGACAAGGGCCCCGCCGACGCGGACACCGTTTCCGCGGTCCGCGCGCTCGTCCCGGTCGCCCTGTGACCGGCGTACGCCACCCCTGCGCCTGCAACACCCCCGCGCCTAAGAACTCCTAACGAAATGATCTTCGAGGCGGTTGGATCACTACCGGACTGACGATCCGGGGGTGTGTGGTGGCTCGACCGAAGCCGTGGGAAGTAGATGACGAGTTGTGGGCGGTGGTCGAACCGCTACTGCCCAGGGTTGAGCGTCGGGCGCGTCATCCGGGACGCAAGCGGCATCCGGACCGGCTGGTGTTCCAGGGCATCCTGTTCGTCCTGCACACCGGGATCGCCTGGGAACACCTGCCGCAGGAGCTCGGCTTCGGGTCGGGCATGACCTGCTGGCGCCGCCTGGACGAGTGGGCCGAGGCCGGGGTGTGGCCCCGGCTCCACAAAGGCCTCCTTGCCAAGCTCCGCGGCGCGAACGCCCTGGATTTCTCTCGTGCTGCGGTCGACGGCTCCCATATCCGGGCGTTAAAGGGGGGAGCCAAGACGGGACGAAGTCCCGTCGACCGGGGCAGGACGGGCAGCAAGCATCACCTGATCACGGACGCCACGGGCATCCCGCTCGCCGCAACCTTGACCGGCGGTAATCGCAACGACGTTACCCAACTCATCCCACTCCTCCAGGCCGTGCCGCCTGTGTGCGGCAAGCGCGGCCGACCCCGGCGCCGCCCCGACGTGGTGCTGGGAGACCGCGGCTACGATCACGACAAGTACCGCCGACTCGTCTGGGACCTCGGCGTGAAGCCGCTGATCTCCCGCCGTGGCACCGAGCACGGTTCCGGCTTTGGCACCCAACGCTGGGTCGTGGAGCGCGCGTTCGCCCACCTGCACTGGTTCCGCCGCCTGCGGATCCGCTGGGAGATACGCGACGACATCCACGAAGCCTTCCTCACCCTCGGATGCGCACTCATCTGCTGGCGACGCCTGCAGGCATCACGGTAGGAAGTCTCAGGTGATGTCGTCGACAAGAGCCTCAAGGCGGCGCTCTCCGTCGCGGGTGTGCGCGCCGGCGGCCAGTGCAGCCTTGGCGAGACGGGCTGCAGCGGGCTCACTGAAGAGTCCGCTGAGGAGCTCGTTGGCCTTCCGCAGGCCGTGATTGGTCGACTCGACCGCGGTGTCGACCGCTTCGGTCGCTGCGCGGGCGACGCCGGGCGGCAGATCGGCGATGCGGGCGGCGATGGTGTCGACGACGTGGTCGAGGTCGGTGTCCGGCACGGCCCGGTTCACCCATCCGATCCGTTCCGCGGTCGCGGCATCGATCAGCTGCCCGCCAAGAATGATCTCCAGGGCGCGCGCGCGACCCACGAGGCCGGGCAGATATGCGGTGCCTCCCGCGCCCGGGATGATTCCCAGCCGGCACTCCATCTGGGCCATTCCGGCGCGCTCGAGCGATGCGAACCGCATGTCCATCGCGGACAGCAGTTCCGCACCGCCGCCGCGTGCCAGTCCGCGCAGCTTGGCGATGGTGAGCTGCGGCAGCGACCGGATGCGTTCGTGGAGCCGCATCATCGGGTTGAGGGACTGGTCCTGTTCGGGCGCGATGGGGAGGTCAACGAATGTCGCGGGGTCGTCGGCGGTCGTCATGTCGCCGTGCGCGACGAAGAAGTCCGGGTCCGCACTGTCAAAAACGATCACCCGGATGTCGCGGTCGCCGGACATGGCGTCCGCGAACCGGTCCAGGTCCGTCATCAGCGCGGCATCGAGCAGGTTGATGGGGGGGTTGTCGATCACGACGTGCGCCACGCCGCTGCTGAGAGAGATCTTTAGGGTCGAGTACGCGTCAGTCATGGTTCCCGCTTCGTCGTCAGAGCAGCTAGGTATATGACATATATCTAGTAGCGCCAGTACACTTCAACGAAATCAGGTATCGCGAAGGAGACCGACGTGCCCGAAGTGGAGCTCAACGGCGACGGCCGACAACTGCTCGACCAACTCTTCGACAAGTGGTCCTTGCTGGTACTGGCCGCGTTGTGCGACCGCCCCCGACGCTTCAACGAACTCCGACAGCACATACCCGCCATCACGCCGAAGTCACTGGTCGCATGCCTGCGACGACTGGAGCGCAACGGCATGGTCGAGCGAACGGTCGTGGCCACGGAACCGGTGGCGGTCGAATACTGCATCAGCCCCCTGGGCCGGACCCTTCGCCCCCCTTTGCACGCCGTACTGGAATGGACCGTCGAGCACCTCGGCGCGGTCGAAGCCGCCCGCTGTCACTACGACGGGCGACATGTGGAGAAGTGACATCCCGGCATGTCTCGCGCAAGACAGCGCCGGAACTCCCAACTGGTCATGCCGAGCCGCTCACTGTGTACGACCGGACCCGTACGAACGGCCAGTGTCCAGGACGAACCCGCATGCTCTCGGTCCTTGTCGCGACTTCCAAGGCGAACTGCTGCTCGGCTGCCACTGTCGCCCGAAGGCATTCCGTTAGGAGCTCTAAGACACGTCCGGTGCCGCCTCCAGCCGTCGCCAGCCGGTTACCGGGCCGGGGGCTCCGTCGTCCGCGGGCGTGATCCAGAACGCCCTTCCGCTGTCGGGGCAGAACTGGGCTCCGCTGCGCCCGTCACCCGATGAGCGTCCCGTCAGCCGACGCCCTATCCACGGCACCAGATGCTCGCGCGCGAACCGCAGGTCGCTGCTCCGCCGCGCCGTCCACCGGGCCGCCGATGCCGGGGGCAGCGGCGCCCGCCAGTCGTCCTCCGGCGCCAGTCCCAGCGTCTGCCATACCGCCTCGGCCACCCGCCGGTGGCCCTCGGCCGTCAGATGCAGCCGGTCCACATCCCACAGCCGCTGATCCCCGAGCACCGGAGCACCGTAGAGGTCGACGACCAGCGCGCCGTGCCGCGCGGCCAGGTCGTCGATGAAGGTGAACAGCTCCTCCATGCGCGGGCGGAAGCGTTCCATCACCGGTCCGTTCCGGCCCGGGCTGCGCATCAGCACCAGCTGCCCGCAGGCGGGAGCCAGCCGCCCTGCCGCCTCCTCCAGCCGCCCGCGCACCATCCCCATGTCGCACTTGGGGCGCAGGGTGTCGTTGAGCCCACCGACCAGCGTCACCACATCGGGCCGCAGCTCCGCAGCCGCTGCCGCCTGCTCGTCGGCGATCTGGCCGATGAGTTTTCCGCGTACGGCGAGATTCGCGTACCGGAAGCCGGGGGTCCGTGCGGCCAGGCGCGCGGCGAGCAGGTCGGCCCAGCCGCGGTACGAGCCGTCGGGCAGGGCGTCCGACATTCCCTCGGTGAAGGAGTCGCCGACCGCGACCAGACTGGTGTAGGAGGCATTCAATTTCATCGCCGGGCGATCGTACCGCGACGCGCCGCTGCCTCCCGGGGGATCTCCGAGCGGATCTCCAAGGGGATCTCCCCGGGGTGGCGGCGGCTCGCGGTCAGTCGCCGGTTCCGGCCGGCGCCGTCGGCCGCCCGACCAGTTCCCGCAGCACGTCCTCCATCGTGACCAGACCGGCGAGTGTGCCGTCGTCGGCCATCACCGCCGCCAGGTGAGTACGGCTGCGGCGCATCGCCGTCAGTACGTCGTCCAGCGGGCTGGCGGCACGCAC
The DNA here is from genome assembly GCF_041433995.1 of Streptomyces sp. NBC_00466. Taxonomy (NCBI): domain Bacteria; kingdom Bacillati; phylum Actinomycetota; class Actinomycetes; order Kitasatosporales; family Streptomycetaceae; genus Streptomyces; species Streptomyces sp. NBC_00466. The sequence continues at coordinate 6,542,770 of NZ_CP107896.1, forward strand.
CCGGGCGATGGCCCGCATCGCGGAGACCGTGAACGGCAGATCGCGCGGCAGTGCGTCCAGCGCGTCCTTGACGTGCAGATAGCCCAGGATCCGCCGGTTGTCGTCGACCACCGGGAAGCGTGAGAAGCCGGATTCGACCGACAGCTGTTCCAGCTTCTCCGGAGTCGTTCCGAGGCGTGCGTAGACCACCTGTTCCAGCGGTACGACCACATCGCGCACCGGCCTCCGGCCCAGCTCCAGGGCGTCGTGCAGCCGCTCGCTCGCCCGGTCGTCGAGCAGTCCGGCAGCCGAGGCGTCTGTCACCAGGCGGGACAGCTCGTCGTCCGTGAAGGTCGCCGCCACCTCGCTCTTCGCCTCGACCCGCAACAGCTTCAGCAGTGCGTTGGCGAAGGAGTTGATCGCGAAGATCACCGGACGCAGCGCACGCGCCAGCGCGACCAGCGGAGGGCCGAGCAGCAGAGCCGCCCGTACCGGTCCGGCCAGGGCGATGTTCTTCGGGACCATCTCGCCGAAGAGCATGTGCAGATACGTGGCCACGACGAGGCTGATGACGAACGAGAGCGGGTGGATCAGCCCGCCGGGCATCCCGACGGTGTGGAAGACCGGCTCCAGCAGATGGGCGATGGCCGGCTCGGCGACCACACCGAGCACCAGCGTGCAGAGCGTGATGCCGAGCTGCGCCGCCGCCATCAGCGCCGCCAGATGCTCCAGCCCCCACAGCACACTCCGCGCCCGCCGGTCGCCCTCCTCCGCCGCCGGTTCGATCTGGCTTCGCCGGACGGAGATCAGGGCGAACTCGCCGCCGACGAAGAAGGCGTTGACGACCAGCGTCAGCAGCCCGATGAACAGCTGGACCACAGTCATCGCGAGTCCTCTTCGTCGTCCTTGCCGACTGCCTTGCCGTCTGTCCTGCCGGCCGGCCTGCCGTCTGTGCCGTCGTCATCGCCACCGGCCGTCACCGGCGCGTGCAGCAGCAGCCGGGCGGCGCGCCGCCCGCTCGCGTCCACCACATCGATCCGCCAGCCGGCCACTTCGACGCTGTCGCCCTCGGCCGGGATACGCCCCAGCTCGGTGGCGACCAGACCCGCCAGCGTCTCGTACGGGCCTTCGGCCACCCGCAGGCCGATCGACTCCAGCTGGTCGGTCCTGGCTGCCCCCTCGACCGAGTAGACCGGCCGGCCGTCCGCGTCCTCACCCGCGCCGGCGAGATCGGGCGTCTCGTGCGGGTCGTGCTCGTCGCGTACCTCGCCGACGACCTCCTCGACGATGTCCTCCAGCGTGACGACACCGGCCGTGCCGCCGTACTCGTCGATCACGACGGACATCGTGCGCTTGCCGTACATCCGGTCGAGCAGCCGGTCCACCGTCAGGGTCTCCGGTACGAGCAGGGGCTCGCGGAGCAGCTCGGAGACGGGGAAGCGCGGCCTGCGCGCCACCGGGAGCGCCAGTACGTCCTTGATGTCGGCGACACCGACGACCTGGTCGAGGCTGCCCCGGTAGACCGGGAAGCGCGACAGGCCGGTGGCGCGGGTGGCGTTGGCGACGTCCTCCGCGCTGGCCTGCACGTCGAGCGCCACCACCTGGACCCTGGGGGTCATCACGTTCTCGGCGGTCAGATCCGCCAGGTTGAGCGTGCGGACGAACCTTTCTGCGGTGTCCTCCTCCAGCGCACCGGCCTTTGCCGAGTGCCGCGCCAGCGCTACCAGCTCCTGGGGCGAGCGGGCCGAGGCCAGCTCCTCCGTCGGTTCCATGCCGAGCCGGCGCAGCAGCCGGTTGGCGGTGTTGTTGAGATGGCTGATCAGCGGGCGGAAAACGGCGCTGAAGTACCGCTGGGGGGTGGCCACCACCTTGGCCACGGCCAGCGGGGAGGAGATCGCCCAGTTCTTCGGCACCAGCTCACCGACCACCATCAGGAAGACGGTGGAGAGGGCGGTACCGATCACCAGGCCCAGCGATGAGGCCGCACCGGACGGGAGGCCCATCGACTCGATGGGCCCGCGCAGCAGCTTCCCGATCGACGGCTCGGCGAGCATCCCGATGACCAGGTTGGTGACGGTGATGCCGAGCTGGGCGCCGGACAGCTGGAAGGTGAGGCCGCGCACCGCCCGCAGCGCGCTCGCCGCGCCGCGCTCCCCCCGTTCCGCGGCCGCTTCGAGTTCGCTGCGCTCGACGGTCGTGAGCGAGAACTCCGCCGCCACAAAGGCCGAGCAGGCCAGCGAGAGCAGCAGCGCCACGATGAGCAGAAGTACTTCGGTCATCGGTTCACCTCCGTCCCATGATCGGCCAGGGAGTGGGGGAGTGCGCGATGTCGGCTGCTGAGATGTCGGCTACTGGGGGGCTCGCCCATGGGCGGAGGCTCACACCTTCCGGTCGGTGGTACGGCGGACAGTCATCGTAAAGGAAAGGCAAAGGGCCGGTCGTGACGAGCCCGGCCGGCCGCTTTCACCTCTGCTTGCTCCGGTGCCCGGTCCGGCTGACCGCAACCGCCCGGCGGTCCTGTCCGTGGCTACAGCGGCTTGACCCACCGTCGCCAGTGGTCCTCGCGATGGTAGCCAGCCGCCGCCCAGGTGCGGTGGGCCCGTTCGTTGTCCTGCAGGACCATGGCGTCGCCCCGCCGCCCGCCCAGGGCGGCGAATCGCTGCTCCGCCGACTCCAGGAGGGCGGTGGCGATGCCCTGCCGGCGGCGGTCCGGGTGTACGGCGAGTCGGTAGAGCGAGCAGCGCCATCCGTCGAAGCCGGCTATCACGGTCCCCACGAGGAGACCGTCGCGCTCCGCGATCTGGAGGGCTCCGGGGTCCCGGGTGACGAGGCGGGCCACTCCGTCGTGGTCGTCGCTGACGCTTGTTCCTTCCGCGGCGAGCCGCCAGAACCGCAGTACGGCTTCGATGTCCGAGAGGGTGGCGCAGCGGATGTGAAGATCGCTCATGGGGCGAGCCAACCAGAACGCCCGGCCGCCGGGCGAGCGGTTTCGCGACGAGCGGGCCGGACTGTACGGCTGGCTCAGGGCGCCTCGTGGCGGCAGCAGTCCCGGCGCAGCCCTTGCCGGTGCTAGCGCTTGCGCGCTAGCGTGGTCGCGTGGCCAAAACTCAGCTGAACGTCCGCGTGGACGAAGCGACCGCCGAAGCGGCGCGGCAGCGCGCCCTCCAGCGCGGAGTGAGCGTGAACCGCTACATCGAGGAGCTGGTCAACCAGGACGCGGGCGAGGTGGGGCACACCTTCGTCGAGGCGGCCGCCGACTTCATGAAGCAGTACGCGTCGGTGTTCGCGGACGAGTCCGCCGCGGAGGGCAAGCGCCGCAAAGGCAGCCGTTGAATCTCAAGATCGATCTGGCCTGGCTGCTCATGGTCGCCGAGCACCGGACCCCCGGGGACCCGCCCGTCATCGACTGGGGCGCGCTGGTGGCCGCCGTCAGCCGGCACGATGCGGAGGTGTTCGGGGTCCCCGTCTACAGCGACCCGTACGCACGTGCCGCCGCCCTGCTGCAACTACTGCTCCACGTACCGGCGTTGGAGCACTCCAACGCGATGTTCGCCTCGGCTGTCGCCTACGGCTATCTCGTCGCCTGCGGGCTGAAGATCGTCACATCGCCCGAGCAGGTCAGAGACCTGGCGCAGCTGGTGAAGCAGGACAAGGCGGATGTCCGGACCATCGCGGACGAACTGCGCCAGTGGAGCCTGTGAGACCTGTGAGCCGCCTCTGGATCCATCGGGTGCGGTAGGGAGTCAGCAGTGTCCACCGCTGGGCGCCGCAGGGGCCGTCCGCAGTGTCCACCGCGCTGAGCCTCATGGAGCGACCGAGGGATCCGGCCGCCTCGCCCTGCCCAGTACGCAGGGCGAGGAAGGCAGTCGCAGACCCTTCTCCGGTACGTTCAGCCGCCGGTAGGCGCCGAGTTCGAAACCCGCCGCTTCGATCGCGGCCAGGGTGTCCCGCGCCGTGTGACAGCCGCCGAAGAGCAGCGGCCAGACCGTATGGTCCAGGGCCCGCTGGGTTGTGGCCATCGCATGTCCCTGGCCCAGACCGTGCTCGAAGAACCGCAGTTCACCGCCCGGCCGCAGCACACGCCTGATCTCGGCGAGCGCCTGGGGCAAATCGCGTACGGTGCACAGCACCAGCGACGCCACCGCCGCGTCGAACGTCCCGTCCGGCACGGGAAGAGCCTCCGCCGTCCCCGGCATCACGTCCACCGGGACAGCGGCGTCCATCGCGGACCGCACCGCCAACTGCCGCAGGGTGCGCTCCGGTTCGAGGGCCACCACCTCCGAGACCGCTGCCGGATAGTGGGCGAAGTTCAGCCCGTTTCCCGCGCCGATCTCGATCACACGGCCGGAGAGGCCCGCGAGCAGTTCGGCGCGGTGGGCCGCCACCCCCGCCGTGCGGTCGGCGTTGACACTGAACCGGGCGTAGAAACGGGCGAACAGCGGATGGTGCACGGTGTCGCTCGGGATCTTGCTGCTGCGCAGCGGCATCGCGGTTCTCCTCCGGCGGACGGGACGGCAGGGGTACACGGTGATGGTCTCCCCGCCCGCCCCGCTCATGCCCCGGATGGCCCGGCGCACTCCGGGAGCCGCGGAAGATTCCCGGCAGCGTAGCGGACAGCCGCGTCAGCTTGGCGGTGAGCCCGAAGCGGTGCCCCGGATCCCGCCCAGGCCGGGTGCCAGCCAGCTTCGCGCCCGGTCCCGGAAGACGGCCGGCGCCAGCCGGCCCGCACCCTCCGGCACCACGCCGACCAGCGGAGCCCCGGCGACCTCCGGGAGATCCAGCAGATTGCACCGAGCGTCCAGACCGGGTTCGGCAGGCCAGCTGCCGATCACGACACCAGCACAGTCCAGCCGCCGGGCGCGCAGCGCCTCGGCGGTCAGCGCGGTCGCGTTGAGCGTGCCGAGACCGGCGGGGGCGACCACCAGCACCGGCGCCCCCAGCAGCCGGGCCGCGTCCGCGAGTGTGCCGCCCTCGTCGTCGAACCGTACGAGCAGCCCGCCCGCGCCCTCGACCAGCACCAGATCGTGTTCGGTGGCCAGCTTCTGCGCGGCGTCCGCCACGTCCTGCGGACCCAGCGGGGCGAGCCCGGCTCGCCGGGCGGCCGTGGCAGGGGCCAACGGGTCCGGGAACCGCGCCAGTTCGACCGCGGTCACTGCTCCGGCCAGCCGTGCCACCTCGGCCGCGTCGCCGTGCTCGCCGGGCAGCAGCCCGGTCTGTGCGGGTTTCAGCACGGCGACGGACCGGCCGCGCGCGGCGGCCGCCACCGCGGCGGTCACCACCGTCTTGCCGATCTCCGTGCCGGTCCCCGTCACCACGAGAATCGTCATGTCATGCCTCCCTCGCCACCGCGCACACCGCACGGCAGATCCGTGCCACGTCCTGATCGCCGGTGACGTACGGCGGCATCGTGTAGACGAGATCGCGGAACGGCCGCAGCCAGACGCCCTCGCGTACGGCCGCCCGGGTCGCCGCCGCCATGTCCACCTCGTGGTCAAGCTGGACGACTCCGATCGCGCCGAGCACCCGGACATCCCGGACACCCGGCAGCTCCGCCGCCCCGGACAGACCGTCCAGGAGGGCCGTCTCCAGGCGTTTGACCTCCCATTCCCAGTCCTGCCCGAGCAGCAGCCCGACCGAGGCGCAGGCCACCGCGGCGGCCAGCGGATTGCCCATGAACGTCGGCCCGTGCGCCAGCACCGGAACCTCGCCCCGCCCGATGCCCTCGGCGACCCGCGAGGTGCAGAGCGTCGCCGCCATCGTCAGATAGCCCCCGGTCAAGGCCTTGCCCACACACATCACGTCCGGCGAGACCCCGGCGTGGTCCGCCGCGAAGAGTGTGCCCGTACGGCCGAAGCCGGTGGCGATCTCGTCGAAGACCAGCAGCACCCCGTGCGCGTCGCACGCCTCGCGGAGCACCCCCAGATACGCGGGGGAGTGGAAGCGCATCCCGCCCGCGCCCTGGACCACCGGCTCCACGATCACCGCTGCCAGTTCGTCCGCATGACGGCCGATCAGCTCATGGAGGTGGTCGGCGTACCCCTGCTCGTACTCCGCGGGAGGCGCGTCCGCGAAGACCTGCCGCGGCAGCACCCCCGACCACAGGTCGTGCATCCCGCCCTCGGGGTCGCACACCGACATGGGCTGCCAGGTGTCCCCGTGGTAGCCGCCCCGCCAGGTCAGCAGCCGCTGCTTGGCGGGACGGCCCACGGAACGCCAGTACTGTAGGCACATCTTGACGGCGACCTCGACCGACACCGAACCCGAGTCGGAGAGGAACACATGCTGGAGCGGTTCCGGGGTGATCTCCACCAGCTTCGCCGCGAGCCGGACGGCGGGCTCATGGGTGAGCCCGCCGAACATCACATGGCTCATCCGGTCCAGCTGGCCGCGCGCGGCCTCGTTCAGTACCGGATGGTTGTAGCCGTGGATCGCCGACCACCAGGACGACATGCCGTCCACCAGCTCACCCGCACCGGCGACCCGCAGCCGGACACCTGACGCCGACTCGACGAGCAGCGGCTCCTGGCGCCCCGGCATCGGTCCGTACGGGTGCCAGACATGGCGCCGGTCCAGGTCGAGCAGCTCGGCGGAGTCAGGCATTGGGCGCGAGATCCGTTCCGGCTCCCCTGCGGCGTACCGACACCAGACCCTCGCGGTGTTCGGGCAGCGTCGTCGTGTCCGAGCCCTCCACCTCGAATCCGGCATCCGCGATCATGTCCAGGTCGGTCCGGCCCGCCTGGCCCTCACTCGTCAGATAGTCGCCGAGGAAGATGGAGTTGACGAGGTGCAGGGCGAGCGGCTGCAGGGAGCGCAGATGCACCTCGCGTCCGCCGGCCAGCCGTACTTCCGCGTCCGGGCAGACGAACCGCACCATGGCCAGGATGCGCAGACAGCGCTGCGGGGTCAGATGCCACTCCCCGGCCAGCGGGGTGCCCTCCATGGGGATCAGGAAGTTCACCGGCACCGAGTCGGGGTCGAGTGCGCGCAGCGCGAAGACCACGTCGACCAGGTCGGCGTCGCTCTCACCCATCCCGGCGATCAGCCCCGAGCAGGCCGAAAGACCGGCGGCCTGGGCGTGCTGGACCGTATCGACCCGGTCGGAGAAGTCGTGGGTGGTGCAGATGTCGGCGTAGGTGGCCTCGGACGTGTTGAGGTTGTGGTTGTACGCGTCGGCGCCCGCCGCCCGCAGCCGCTCCGCCTGGCCGTCCTTGAGCAGCCCGAGGCAGGCGCACACCTCGATGTCCTCGTTCTGCTCCTTGATCGCCTCGATCGTCTCCGATACGCGGTCGACATCGCGGTCCGTCGGCCCGCGGCCGCTGGCGACCAGACAGACCCGCTTCGCTCCGCCCGCCACTCCGGCCGCAGCCGCCTTCGACGCCTCGTCCGGTTTCAGCCAGGTGTACTTGAGGATCTCCGCCTTGGAGCCCAGCCGCTGCGAGCAGTACGAGCAGTCCTCCGGGCAGAGGCCCGATTTGAGATTGACGAGATAGTTGAGCTTCACCCGCCGCCCGTACCACTTGCGGCGCACCTTTCCGGCTGCCGCCACCACGTCGAGCAGTTCGTCGTCGCTCGTCGCCAGCACGGCGAGCGCCTCTTCACGGGTCGGCAGTTCGCGCCGCAGCCCCTTGTCCACCAGCGTGTTCAGCAGGTCCATAGAGGTGATCCTGGCCTACCGCACCGCCTCCGGCCAAGGAGGAACCGAACAACACAGCCGACCAGGGGTGTGTGTATTGCCACACCCTGACCCCGCATCGCCCCGGCTAGGGTCTGTGAACTGCCTACAAAAAGGGACCGACCATGACTCCAGCCGTGCCCCGCGAGCCCTTCGACTGGACCGACGCCGCCGCGCGCCGCCGGGCGGACGCCGGGCTGGTGCGCGCGCTCCGGCCGCGCGCCGCGTCCGCGGATGTGCTGGACCTCGCGAGCAACGACTACCTGGGGCTGAGCCACCGGGACGTGATCACCGGAGCCGCGGCCGATTCGGCCCGTCGCTGGGGCGCGGGCGCCACCGGGTCCCGGCTGGTCACCGGCTCCACCGCGCTCCACGCCGAACTGGAGCGGGAGCTGGCGCGGTTCAGCGGTTTCGAGGCGGCACTGGTCTTCTCGTCCGGGTACGCGGCCAACCTCGCCGTGCTCACCGCGCTGACCGGCCCTGACTCGCTGATCGTCTCGGACGCCGCCAACCACGCCTCGATCATCGACGGCTGCCGGCTCTCCAGGGCGGCGACCGAAGTCGTCCCGCACAGCGATCCCGATGCCGTCGCCAAGGCGCTCGACGCGTATGGCGGCGGCCGCGCCGTCGCGGTCACCGACTCGGTCTTCTCGGTCGACGGCGACGCCGCGCCGCTGCCGGAACTGGCCGCGGTCTGCCGTACGTACGGAGCGGCGCTGATCACCGACGACGCGCACGGCTTCGGCGTGCTCGGCGACGGCGGACGCGGCGCCGTGCACGCGGCGGGACTCGCGGGCGCTCCCGACGTGGTCTCCACGGTCACCCTGTCCAAGTCGCTCGGCAGTCAGGGCGGCGCGGTGCTCGGGCCCGCCCGGGTCATCGACCATCTGGTCAACGAGGCACGCACGTTCATCTTCGACACCGGCCTGGCGCCCGCGGCGGTGGGCGCCGCGCTGGCGAGCCTGCGGCTGCTGCGGGACGAGCCCCTGCTCGCCGGCCGTACCCGTACGGTGGCGCACACTCTGTACGCACGTCTGACCGCGGGCGGACTCAGCGCGGTACGCCCGCAGGCCGCCGTCGTCTCCGTCCTCGCGCCCTCGCCCGGGCAGGCGGTGCGCTGGGCGGCCGACTGCCGTGCGGCGGGTCTTGTGGTCGGCTGCTTCCGTCCGCCGTCGGTACCGGACGGCATCTCACGGCTGCGGCTCACCGCACGCGCCGACCTGACGGACGAACAGATCGAGTGGGCGGTGGACACGGTGCTGCGGACCGCGCCCACCTGTTGACGGGTATCCGTTACCGCAGCCTGTTAACCGCAGCCTGTTAACCGCTGCCCGTTACCCGCTGCCCGCTCGATTCGCCGGTCAACGGCTCCCCGCGTCGGGCACCGAGGCCAGGAAGCAGCTCCAGGCGCCCGCTCCGAAGAGCAGCGCCGGGTGGTTCACGCGCTTGGAGTCACGGACGGCCAGCAGACCGCCGTCGAGTAACGCGGCCTCGACGCAGTTGTTCATCCCGGTGCTGCGGCTGCTGCGCCGCCACCGCGCGCCGTACAGAGAAGTACTGGAAGGGACGTTCGCAGGACGTGCGGACATGGTGCCTCCCTAGACGCCGTCACCGATCACGGCGATGAGATCCAACGATTGCTGCTGCGGAAGGGCGCGCGCCTGGATCCTGCGGAACGCGGCGCTGTACGCCTTGAGTTCTTCTTTCCGTTCCAGATAACGACTACTCATCAAATGGTCAAGAACGACCACATCCAGATCAATGATGTTCGAAAAAGAGAAGATAGTGAAAGATCCGGTGAGTCCGAGGTGCCCTCCGGCGGCGAACGGCATGACCTGCAACCGCACATGAGGCAGCCGGGCGACCTCCTGTACATGCCGTAACTGCTCCGCCATCACCCCGCGCCCACCGATCCGCCGGTGCAGGGCCGCCTCATCGACGACCGCGCTCAGCTCCAGCGGCGGATCCGCGTCCAGCACCCGCTGCCGGGCCAGCCGCACATCGACCAGTGAGTCCACGGTCCGGGCCGGCAGCCCGTCGAGCGAGGCCCGGGTGACCGCCTTCGCGTAGCCGGGCGTCTGCAGCAGACCGGGCATCACCGACGTCTCGAAGGTGTGCGCCGTGCACGCCTGGGACTCCAGCCTGATGAAGTCCCGGTACTGGGCGGGCAGCAGACGCCGGTAGCTGTGCCACCAGCCGGCGCTCTCGTCGGCCCCCGCGCCGCACAGCGCCTCCAGGAGTTCGCGCTGCGCCGTGTCCCGCACACCGTACGCATGGAGCAACAGGGCTACGTCGGACGGCTTCACACCACTGCGCCCGGTCTCGATCCTGCTCACCTTCGACTGATGCCAGCCGGCGAGCCGGGCCGCTGCCGCGCTGGTCAGACCTGCCAGGACACGCAGTCTGCGCAGCTCGGCACCGAGTTTGACGCGGCGCACCTCGGGGCTGCTCCGCACCGCGTTCTCCCTCCGGTCGGCCGTTTCTGCAAACGTGCCATCCCGGCCGTCAAATACGGTCTTCCGTCGCAGAGTTCATCACTTTGAGCGACAGATATATGCACATCTTTGTGGATGGCCCGTGCTGCGGTCACTATGAGTGTCACGCTCGCACGAAGCGCCACCTGAGGCCGTCTCGAAGTGCATCCGTCACGAGATCCGCGCCGGCAGCGGTGGGAAAGGGACAGGCCGTCATGGCAGACCACCAGGAAGCTTCAGTCACCCTGCCGAGCGAGCCGGCTTCGGTACCGGCCGCCCGGACGTTCGTGGCCCGTGTGCTCACCGGATGGGGGCTGCCTCCCGACGCGGAGCTGGCGGACACCATCCGGCTGATCGTCTCGGAGCTCGCGACCAACGCGGTGCAGCACACCTTCGGCACGTCCCCCACTTTCACGGTGCAGGCCGTCCTGGACCGGGACGAGCGGCTGTGCGTCGGCGTCACCGACAGCCATCCGCGCTGGCCGCAGCGGCTGCCCGCGGCGGTGCAGCAGGACAACGGCCGGGGCATGGTCATCATCCGCTGGCTGGCGGCCGAGAACGGCGGGCGGCTGTCGGTCACCCCGACGCGGGACGGCGGCAAGACCGTCTGGATCGCCCTGCCCTGGACCGCCGCGGTCCAGGGCTGAACGAACCCGCGGCCGACGACTCCCGGCGGCTTCAGCCCACCCGGCCGTACCAGACGCTGTGGGTCCAGATCCTCTCCAGCCTGACCACGGCGCCGGTCTTGGGGGCGTGCCAGATCTTCCCGTGCCCCGCGTAGATGCCGACGTGGTAGACGCTCCGGCCGTAGTGGAAGAACACCAGGTCGCCCCGGTGCCGGGCCCAGGCCGGGATATGGCTTACGCGGTTGTACTGCGCCTGGGCGGTGCGGGGCAGCTGTTTGCCCACCTGTTTGTACGAGTAGAGCGTCAGGCCCGAGCAGTCGAACCGGGATGGCCCTGTCGCCCCCCACTGATAGGGCGAACCCCTTTTGGAGGCCGCGATCTGCACGGCCTGGGAGGCGTGCGCGGCGGCCTGTGCCTCCGCGGTCGCGCCCGGTGCCAGCGAGGTCCCCGCGACAGCGGCGAGGGCGAGGGCCGAAGCTGTTCCGGCCCGGGTGAGAAGAGACGGGACATGAATCTGCGCAGTCATGCGCAACCCTTCGCAAACCGCCTGTGAAGGATGACCTGTCGGGTTCGGGCCGGCGAAGTTGCCCGGCCGCCCGGCAGGATGACCGACTGATCAAGTCGGCCGTCCCACCAGGCGGCTTCACCCCGAGGAGCGACGTCGCTGTCGCCCCGGACTGCCTGGGTCCTCCACTCCTGCCGATCCACTCGTGTCGACCAGACATCCGGGAGCGGCGGCAGGACTCGGCGTCCGCCCGGACCGCCCCGCCGTGGTGGCGGGGGCTTGTCGTCTCCCGGATCTTCACCCATGGCACGGTGGATTCCCGGCGTACGCGCCGATTTGTGATGCTTCGGGGTCACTGGCCTGTTCGAGTGGATGCCACCGGAACCGGACCAGGGGATTCTGTCGGCGCACGGCCCTCACCTGGGGCGCAGCAGGGGTCCCGGGCGGAGTGCCGGTCCGAAGTGCAACTCGGTGCGGCCACTGGATCTCCGCGTGTCTACGCCTTCCGGGGGGCGCCCATCGGTGTACCGGCAACCGCCCGAAAGCCGGATCCGCGCCGGTTTTCCCCCTGTGGGGATCTCTGTGCGGATGCCGCGCGAAGGTGTCATGGCCCGGATGCCGGTGATGTCGGCACGTCCGCACCAGGGTTGACGCACCGTCGGCCTCGTCGTGCGCCCTGAGGGGGCTGGGTCACCCGTAATCGGCAACGCGGGGCGGAGTGGCCCGAGTTCACCGGCGTCCGGCCAACTTGACCGCCCCCGTCCCCCCGTTGGGCGCGAGGGGATCCGCGCGCGTTGCACCGCTCACCGGGACCGGTCTCTCCGCATTTCGGGTTGGCAAAGAACGCCCATGCGGCCTGTTGTCAGGGACCGTTCACAAGAAAGGATCCCCGGTACGTACTGGAGAGCGCCGGACGAACGGCGCTTCGCACAGGGGGAGGTACCACGTGAGACGCACCGCAGTGCTCGGCTCGGCCGGCGCTCTGGCCGCGGCGACTCTCATAGCCGGCGCCATGGCAGCGCCGTCGGCCACCGCCGACGGCCGCGGCCACGCCGGCCCGGAGGCGCACGGTGTGGCCGTCGCCGCCGCTCGGGCGGCGACGGCCGGGATCGACTGGCAGGACTGTCCTGCGGACTGGGCGCTCGCGAAGCCCATCCAGTGCGGCTGGGTGACCGTGCCGGTCGACTACGCACACCCGGATGGCCGGACGATCAAGCTCGCGGTGGACCGGGCTCTGAGCACCGGCACCGCGTCGCAGCGGCAGGGCTCCCTCGTCTACAACCCCGGTGGCCCCGGCGCTTCGGGTATGCGCTTCCCCGCCAGGTCCACCACCGGGAGCGCGCTCTGGGTCAACACCGCCAAGGCGTACGACTTCGTGGGCTTCGACCCGCGCGGCGTGGGCCACTCGGCGCCGGTCTCCTGCATGGACCCGCAGAAGTACGTCAGCGCCCCCAAGGCCGATCCGGTCCCGGACAGTGCGGCCGACAAGCAGGTCCAGCGCAAGCTCGCAGCGCAGTACGCGGACGGCTGCGAGCAGCGCAGCGGTGCGATGCTGCCGTATCTGACCACGCCGAACACGGCGCGCGACCTCGACGTCATCAGGGCGGCGCTCGGCGAGAAGAAGCTCAACTACCTGGGAGTCTCCTACGGCACCTATCTCGGCGCCGTGTACGGAACGCTCTTCCCGGGCCATGTCCGCCGGATGATCGTGGACAGTGTGGTCGACCCGAAGCAGTCGAACATCTGGTACGAGGCCAACCTCAACCAGGACGTCGCCTTCCAGGGCCGCTGGAACGACTGGCAGAACTGGGTCGCCGCCAACGACGCCGCCTTCCACATCGGGAAGACGGCAGCCGCCGTCGAACAGCAGTGGGTGAAGCTGCGCGCCACAGCGAAGAAGCATCCGATCGGCGGGGTCGTGGGCCCCGCCGAACTGCTCGGGTTCTTCCAGAACGCGCCGTACTACGACTCCTCCTGGGTACCGGTCGCCAAGGCCTGGAGCCAGTACCTCGCCGGTGATCCGAAGCCGCTGATCGATGCCGCAGGGCCCGATATGGCGGACACCGCGGGCAACATCTCCGCGGAGAACGGCACAGCCGTCTACACGTCGGTCGAGTGCGCCGACGCCAAGTGGCCGACCGACTGGCGGACATGGGACCGGGACAACACCCGGCTCAACAAGGACAACCCGTTCCTCACCTGGTCCAACGCCTGGATGAACCTGCCGTGCGCCACCTGGCCCGCGAAGCAGCAGACCCCGGTGAACGTCCACACGGGCAAGGGGCTCCCGCCCGTACTGATCGTGCAGTCGACCCGTGACGCGGCCACGCCGTTCCAGGGCGCCGTCGACCTGCACCAGCGCTTCAAGGGCTCCCGCCTCATCATCGAGAAGGGCGCCGGATCGCACGGGGTGACCGGTCTGGTCAACCCGTGCATCAACACCCGGGTGGACAGTTATCTGCTCACCGGCAGCACCGACCGCCACGATGTGACGTGCACCCCGCACGCCACACCGACGCCGTAACAGCCCACGCTGGGGGACCGCTTGGTCAGCGGTTCCCCAGCCAGGCGTCCTCCGCCACGTAGTCGAAGAGATCGAGATGCGGGTCGTAGGTCTTCGCCATCGCGGGGAAGGCCTCGCGCCAGTCCCTGTCCCGGAGCCGGCCGGTGATCCACTCCACGGTCGCGGGCAGCGAATCGGCGTACCCGGTCACCGGGCGGTAGCCCAGCTCCCGCTCGGCGGCCGACATGTCGTACACCACGGGGTGGTCGACGCCCCATGGGGTCATGCCCCGTTCGGAGCGCCCCTCGACCAGCACCAACCGGCTCTGTACGCCCAGGATTTCGTCGATGGCCGTACTGATTTCGGCGACCGTCGGCGCCTCGGGGTCCCCGCCGTTCAGCACCCGCGCCCCCGGGCGCAGCGCGGCCAGCCGGATCATCTCGGCGAGGTTGGAGACATGCACCGGTTGGAAGCGGCTCCGCCCGCCGTGGGCCAGGATCCGCACCGGGCGGCCGTCGAGCGCGCGCTTGACGAAGTACAGCTCACGCGGTGACCGGCCGTGCGGACCGTGGATCGCGCCGGCGCGCACCAGCGTCACGGGCAGGGCCTCGGCTGCCGCCAGCAGCTCCCGCTCCAGCGCCACCTTGCGGGTGCCGTACGTGGCCGGGCCCGGCTCGACCGTGAGGTGGCTCTCGGGGATCGGCACCGGAAAGCGCGGGAAGCCGTCCGGCTCGTCCTGGGTATCGAAGCTGCGCCCATCGGCGTCGGCGTACACCGCGCCGCTGGATATCACCACCGCCGATCCGATCCGGTCCGCGAGGCCGGTCAGCTGCCGGGCGTGGTCCGCTCCGTACGCGACCATGTCGACCAGCACGTCACAGCCGTCGCCCAGGGCCGCCGCCAGCTCGCCGTCACCGTCCCGGTCGACGCGCACCGTACGCACGTCATCGGGCCAGCTGTCGTCGCGGCCCGCCCCGCGCGAAGCGGCCCGCACCTCCCATCCGTCCGAGACGAGCGCGCGCACCGCCGCGCGCCCGATCTGCCCTGTGGCTCCGAGTACGAAAACGCTTCCCCTGCTGCTCATGCCACCGACGCTACGGCCCGTGCTCAGGTCCGGGCCAGACGGTTCTGCCCACAGCCGATCCGGTGTCAGTGCGGCTTCCTCGGTGGTTTCTTCGCCTGTGCTGCCTTCACATCCGCGGCGTACGCGTCGACGTACTCCTGGCCGGAGAGCCCGAGGACCGCGTACATGATCTCGTCGGTGACGGCCCGCAGTGCCACCTTCTCGTTCTCCAGCCCCTCGTAGCGGCTGAAGTCCAGTGGCTTCCCGAAGCGGATCGTCACCCGCCTGATCTTCGGCATCCGCTGGCCGGGCGGCTGGATCTCGAAGGTGCCCACCATGGCGCACGGCACCACCGGAACCCGGCCCTTGACGGCCATCACGGCGACCCCGACCTTGCCCTTGTAGAGCCTGCCGTCGTGCGAGCGGGTGCCCTCCGGATAGATCCCCAGCAGTTCACCCCTGCCGAGCACGCCGAGCCCCTCGCGGACCGCGGCCTTGCCCGCTTCCCGGCCCGACCGGTCCACCGGGATCTGGCCGATGCTGCGGAAGAAGGCAGCCGTCAGCCGTCCCTTGATGCCCGGCCCGGTGAAGTACTCCTGCTTGGCGAGGAAGGTGATGCGCCGGCTCAGGACGACCGGCATCAGGAAATGGTCGGAGAAGGACAGATGGTTGCCCGCGATGATCGCGGCGCCATCCTCCGGGATGTGTTCGAGCCCTTCGATCCTCGGCCGGAACAGCAGCCTCAGCAGGGGCCCGAGCAGGGCATATTTCAGGACGTAGTAGAACAATCGCGGTACCGCCTCCCCGTCGCCCCGTGCCGACGCACAGTAGCCGCCGCACCGCCCGCTGCGAAACCCGTGCGGGCCTGTTCCGGACCTGTACTGCGCCTGTTCCAGGCATGTTTCGGGCTTCCCGGGCCTGCCCCCGTCCGGTCCTGGCCGGGCCCCGGCGGCAGGCCGTCCGGGAGCGGGGATCCGCGTCCGTACGGGTGGCCGGGCGGCGTGGTGGCTTGCCGGCGGGCCCGGTGGCCGGGTGCTCTGGCCTCCCACCCTCGTACCGAGTTCCAGGAGGCCCGGATGCGCCCCCGTACGATGCCCGCCGCAGCGGCCCTGCTCGCCTTCGCCGCGGCTGTGCCCGCGCAGGCCGCCGCAACGCCGCCCATCCGCCCGGCCGGACTCGTCCTCACCGTCGCTTCGCCGTCGCACCCCGACCGGGACCGCAGCGTACTGCTCCGGTGCGCACCGGAGGGGAGCGACGGCTCGCACCCGGACGCCGCAGCGGCCTGCCGGGCACTCGACCGGGCGGGCGGCAGTTTCGACCGCCTCGACGGGGAGCCCCGGCCCTGCACCCGGCAGTCCGACCCGGTCACGGTCACCGTCGGCGGGACCTGGGGTGGCCGCCCCACCCACTGGGACCGGACGTTCGCCAACGCCTGTTCGCTCGACGCGGCGACCGGCCCGGTCTTCCGCTTCTGAGCGGCTCGCCGGCCGGGCCGGTCAGCCGCTGCCGCGCGACGCGATCATGCCGACGGTCACGAGCCCCAGCACCACCCAGCCGAACCACAGCCAGCCGTTGCTGCCGAGCACAACCGTGTATCCCGTCACCGTGACCAGGGCTCCCACGGTGATGACACCCATCGCTTTCACAGAACCGGGCATGGCCCTCCTCCTCGGGGGTGGAGGGCCATCGTCGCCCGGCAGGGGCCTTCTCCGCTACTGGCCGCGTGCCTGGAGTGACGCCAGGTAGGCGTTGTAGGCCGCCAGTTCCTTGTCGCCGTTGCGGTCCTCGGCCCGGTCGGAGCGTCGTGAGACGCGCTGCTCGGAGCTGTACCACTGGAAGACCAGGGCGATCAGAACCAGCACGGACGGGATCTCGCTGAACGCCCAGGCGATACCGCCCGCGGCCTCCTGGTCGGAGAGCGCGTCGATCCCCAGCGAGACGGAAGGGTGCTTGTACACCTGCACCATCGGTTCGCTCGCCATCATCAGGGCGATGCCGAAGAACGCGTGGAAGGGCATCCCGGCGAAGAGCTCCAGCATCCGCATGATGTAGCCCGGCCGGTGCGGGCCCGGGTCGATGCCCATGATCGGCCAGAAGAAGACCAGACCCACGAAGAGGAAGTGCACCATCATCGCGATGTGCCCGGTCCTCGAACCCATCAGGAAGTCGAAGAGCGGCGTGAAGTACAGGCCGTAGAGGCTGGCGATGAACAGCGGGATGGTGAAGGCGGGATGCGTGATGACCCGCATGTAGCGGCTCTGGAGCAGCATCAGCAGCACCTCCCGCGGCCCCTTGCGGTTGCCCCGGCCCGCGACGGGCAGTGCGCGCAGGGCCAGCGTCACCGGCGCACCGAGCAGCAGCAGGATGGGGGAGAGCATGCTGATGATCATGTGCTGCACCATGTGCACGCTGAACATGACCATGCCGTAGTCGTTCAGCTTGGTGCACATCGTCAGACCGACGGTCAGCACCCCGACGGTGAAGAGCACGATCCGGTGGATTGGCCAGCTGTCGCCGCGCCGGCGCAGCCGCACCACGCCCCAGCCGTACAGCGCGAGCCCCGCCAGACAGCCGATCAGGAAGAACGGGTCCGCGGAGAACCCCAGCCCCCGTCCCAGCGTGAACGGCGGCAGATCCATGGTCATGCCGCCCATGGGCATGCCGTGCCCGCTGTGGTCCATCCACTCACTCCTGATTCGTGCCCGATGTCCGCACCAGCGTAGAACTGCCCCCGACCGCAGCTGCGGCCGGGGGCAGTTCGTACTGTATCGGGCGAATGGGGAACGCTCAGAGGACGCACTCGGCTTCGGCGTACCGCTCGGCGGGCACGGTCTTGAGGGTCTCCACGGCCTGGGCGAGCGGCACCATGGTGATCTCCGTGCCGTGCAGGGCGGTCAGCATGCCGAACGCGCCGCGGTGCGCGGCCTCCACGGCGTGCCAGCCGAACCGGGTGGCCAGGACGCGGTCGTACGCGGTGGGGGTGCCGCCGCGCTGCACATGACCGAGTATCACCGGACGGGCCTCCTTGCCGAGGCGCTGCTCCAGCTCGATGGAGAGCTGCCTGGCGACACCGGCGAACCGCTCGTGGCCGTACATGTCCTTGGCGCCCACGTCGAAACTCATCGAGCCCTCGCGCGGCTTCGCACCCTCGGCGACCACCACGATCGCGAACTTCTTGCCCGCCGAGAAGCGCCGCCCGACCAGCTCGGTGAGCTCATCGATGTCGAAGGGACGCTCCGGCACGACGATGGCGTGCGCGCCCGCGGCCATGCCCGAGTGCAGCGCGATCCAGCCGGTGTGGCGCCCCATGACCTCCACGATCAGCACCCGCTGGTGCGATTCGGCGGTGGTCTTCAGCCGGTCGAGCGCATCGGTCGCGACCCCGACGGCCGTGTCGAAGCCGAAGGTGACATCGGTCGACGCGATGTCGTTGTCGATGGTCTTCGGCACGCCCACTATCGGCAGCCCGGCCTCGGAGAGGAGGTGCGCCGCCTTCAGCGTGCCCTCGCCGCCGATCGGGATGATCGCGTCGAGCCCCAGGTCGGCGACATGGCCCCGGGCGCGCTCCACACCGTCGCGCAGATGCGCGGGCTGCACCCGCGAGGAGCCGAGGATCGTGCCGCCGCGCGCCAGAATGCCGCCCACCGCGTCGAGGTCGAGCTTGCGGTAGTCGCACTCGAGCAGGCCCTTCCATCCGTCGTGGAAGCCGATGACCTCGTCGCCGTGGTCGACGACGGCGCGGTGCACGACCGAGCGGATGACGGCGTTCAGGCCGGGGCAGTCGCCGCCGGAGGTGAGCACACCAATTCGCATTGCCCGACTTACCTTTGCAACGTGGGCTTGTGACCGGACCACGTCGTCCGGGCTGGATCCCCGTCAGCCTACCGGCGGAGGGTGACAGGGACGTAGCGGGCGTCCGCCTGCTGGACGCCGCTCAGATGTACGTATCGGGCCTCATGCGGGCTGTGTCGCCGCCGCGATCCGCTCGGTCCGCAGCGCCTCGTACCAGCGGTCGTCGGTCGGAGGCAGCGCGTTGACGTCCAGGGCCAGCTTGAGCAGCAGGTCGGCGATCTGCGGGTTGCGGGCCAGTACCGGGCCGTGCATGTACGTGCCGAAGACGGTGTCGTTGTACGCGCCCTCGGTGCCGTCGCCTGTGCCGTTCCCCCGGCCGAGCTGGACGCGGGCGAACGGGCGGGCCGTCGGGCCGAGATGGGTGATGCCCTGGTGGTTCTCGAAGCCGGTCAGCGGCGGCAGGCCCAGCCGCTGGTCGATGTCGCCGTACACGTCGCCGACGCAGCGGTCGCCCTCGCCGCGGGTGGAGATCACGTCGAGGAGCCCCAGGCCCGGTTCGCGCTCGCCGAGGTCGTTGATGAACTCGTGGCCGAGGATCTGGTAACCGGCGCAGACCGAGAAGATGATCGCGCCGTTGGAGGCCGCCCTGCTGAGGCCGCCGTCCCTGCGCAGCCGCTCGGAGGCCAGCCGCTGCGGGCGGTCCTCGCCGCCGCCGATCAGATAGATGTCACCGGATGTCGGCACCGGCTGGTCGCTGCGCACGTCGATACGGGTCACGTCGAGGCCGCGCTGGCGGGCCCGGCGCTCCACGACCAGGGCGTTGCCCTGGTCGCCGTAGGTGCTCAGCAGGTCCGGGTAGACCCACACCAGGCGCAGGCTGTTGTCGCTCATCATCGTTTCCTCTGAGGTCAGTTGCCGACGCGGCGGCGCACGTCCTGGAACGCGGTGTAGTTGGCGATCAGTTCGATCCGGCCGGGCGGCGCGTACTGGACCGCCTCGTCCACGGTCTCGCAGACCTGGAACTGGAGACCGGCCACTTCGAGCCGTACCGCGAGGTCCAGCTTGCGGTCGCCGATGACGAAGATCGGGTGGCCCGCGAGCCGGGTGTAGTCGACGTCCCAGAGCCAGGAGGTGTCCGTGCCGTCGGCGCCGCGGGCGTTGACGGCGAGGATCACCGGCGTGGGCGGCGGGTCGATCAGCGAGAACGTCTCCAGCCAGCCCGCCGGGTTCTTGGCGAGCAGCAGCCGCACCTCGCGGTTGAGGAACGACACCACGTCGTAGCGCCCGGCGACCGCCTGCACCCCGTACATCCGCTCCAGGGCGACCTGCGGCGGAACCCCGAAGGTGGCCGCGACGGCCGCCGACGTCGTCGCGTTCGCCTTGTTCGCCCGGCCCGGCAGCTGGAGGTGGATCGGCCAGGCGGAGCCGTGCGGGTCGAGGACGTAGTCGCCGGAGAGCGCCCAACTGGGCGCCGGACGGCGGAAACCGCAGTCCGCGCAGAACCACTCGTCGTTCGGCCACTGGAGCACACCGCCGCAGGACGGGCACGACCAGGCGTCGTCCTTCCACTCCTGGCCGGCCGCGACCCAGACCACGGTGGGGGAGGACGAAGCTGCCCACACGACGAGCGGGTCGTCGGCGTTGGCGATGACCACGGCCTTCGTCCCGGCCAGCCCCTCGCGCCACCTCTCGGCCAGCATGCGGGTCTCGCCCGCCCGGTCGAGCTGGTCCCGGGAGAGATTCAGCAGGGCGATCGCCTTGGGCGTCGTGTCGCGTGCGACCCCGGCGAGGTACTTCTCGTCGACCTCGATCACGCCGAAGCGCGCGTCGGAACCGCCGGCCAGCGCGGAGGTGATGCCCGCCGGCATGTTGGCGCCCAGGGCGTTCGACACGACAGGTCCCGCGGCCCGCAGCGCCTCGGCGATGAGCCGGGTCGTGGTCGTCTTGCCGTTCGTCGCCGAGACCAGGATCACGTCCAGATGCTGGGCGAGACGCCCGAGCAGGTCGGGGTCCAGCCTCAGCGCGACCTTGCCGCCGATCACCGATCCGCTGCCGCGCCCCGCGGCGCGCGATACCGCTGCCGCGGCCTTGCCTGCCGTCACGGCCAGCTTGGCCCGCGGCGACAGCGGCTCCGTGTTGCCGTCCATCGTCCTAGATCCTCCTTGCGTCGGCGCGGGGCTCAGCCTATCGAGATCCGGCCGTGCGCCCGACCTCGGCACCGCCGGGGGAGCGCCGTTCCGGTGGGAACGTACGCTTGCCGCCATGCGAAACCGCCCGATCCCCGGCAGTTCCGGAGCCGTGCGGACGATGAGTCCGCACGGCGATCCCGTGCTGCACGCGCCCTGCGAGCCCGTGGCCGCCTTCGACGCCTCGCTCGCCCGGCTCGTCGAGGACATGTTCGCGACGATGTACGCCGCACGGGGTGTCGGCCTCGCTGCGAACCAGATCGGTGTCGGGCTGCGGGTCTTCGTCTACGACTGCCCGGACGACGAGGACGTCCGCCATCTCGGGCACCTGGTCAACCCCCGGCTGGTGGAGGCGGACGGCGTCACCGTTCGCGGCGCCGAGGGCTGTCTCTCGCTGCCCGGCGTCGAGGCGGGCACCCCGCGCTTCGACCATGCCGTCGTGGAGGGCTTCTCCGTGACCGGCGAGCCGGTCACGGTCAGCGGTACCGGATTCTTCGCACGCTGTCTCCAGCACGAGTGCGACCACCTCGAAGGGCTGATGTACACGGACCGGCTGTCGGGCCTGCGCCGCGGCAGGGCGCTGCGGGCAGCCCGTAAAGCCGAACGGGCCCGCCAGGCCCCGCAGGTCCGCTAGGCCCCGCAGGTTCAGAAGCCCGGTCCGCCCACGCGGTCGGTGGCCAGGGAGAGCCTGCCCCAGAGGAGGTCGGCGAGACTGCTGACCAACTGCTCCCGGGAGCAGGGGCGTTCGCCCAGCCACCAGTCGCCCGCAGCATGCATCATCCCGACGATGCCATGGCCCCAGACCCGGGCCAGCTGTTCGCTGTCCGGCCCGAGGTCGACTCGTTCGGCGATGACTTTGGCCAGTTCCTCGCCGAGCCTGCGCAGCAGTGGCGCGGAGTGCAGCCCCACGTCGAAGGCCTGCTCGGGCTGCTGGCTGTCGTCGGCCGGGTGCATCAGGAAGCGGTAGACCTGCGGTCTGGCCTCGATCGCCGCGAGATAGGTGTCCAGCGTGGCCTCGACGCGCTCGCGGCGCCCGGCCGGAGCGTCCAGCGCGGCCCGCAGCGCGCTCAGCAGCGCGTCGGTGTGGCGCTTGGCGAGTGCCCGGTAGAGGCCGCCCTTGTCGCCGAAGTGCCGGTAGAGGATGGGCTTGGTGATCCCGGCCTCGGCGGCGATGGCGTTCATGGACGCCTTCGGGCCGTCCCGCAGCACGACCCGGTCGGCCGCCTCCAGCAGTTCCCGGCGGCGGCTGTGTGCCGACCGCTGCTGTGCGGTCTGTGCGGCCTGTGTGGTCCCCATGAGTAACTCTTCCCCACCCTGCGATTCTCGCTCTGTGACACGGACCCGTACTGCGTCCGCCGACTGATCCGGCCCCCGCCGAAAACGTAACACCCGGCCGGGGGCGCGCGCCGGGGGCGATCGTGGAGGTTGACAGGTTCTACTTGCCAGTAACAGACTGCGGTTACCGCAAGTAACAAACCGATGGAACGCAGTGCTGGAGGGGACATGGCCGAGTTCACGCTCGAACTCAACGATGACCAGAAGGAGGTCCGCGACTGGATCCACGGATTCGCCGCGGACGTCATCCGCCCGGCTGCCGCCGAGTGGGACGAGCGTGAGGAGACGCCCTGGCCGGTGATCCAGGAGGCCGCCAAGGTCGGCATCTACTCGCTCGACTTCTACGCCCAGCAGTTCTTCGACCCGACCGGCCTCGGTATCCCCATGGCCATGGAGGAGCTCTTCTGGGGCGACGCGGGCATCGCGCTGTCGATCGTCGGTACGGGCCTGGCCGCCGTCGGTGTCCTCGCCAACGGCACCGAGGAGCAGATCGGCACCTGGATCCCACAGATGTACGGCGACGCCGTCGACGTCAAGGTCGCGGCCTTCTGCTCGTCCGAGCCCGACGCCGGTTCGGACGTCGCGGCGATGCGGACCCGCGCGGTGTACGACGCGGCCAAGGACGAGTGGGTGCTGAACGGCACCAAGACCTGGGCGACCAACGGCGGCATCGCCAATGTCCATGTCGTGGTCGCCGTGGTCGACCCCGACGCCGGCTCCAAGGGGCACGCCTCGTTCATCGTCCCGCCGGGGACGCCGGGCCTCACGCAGGGCCAGAAGTTCAAGAAGCACGGCATCCGCGCCTCCCACACGGCCGAGGTCGTCCTCGAGGACGTCCGGGTGCCCGGCCACTGCCTGCTCGGCGGCAAGGAGAAGCTCGACGAGCGGCTGGCCCGCGCCCGGGAGCGCGCGAAGCAGGGCGGCGGCGAGCGTGTGAAGAACGCGGCGATGGCCACCTTCGAGGCCTCCCGCCCCGCGGTCGGCGCCATGGCGGTCGGCACCGCACGGGCCGCGTACGAGGTCGCGCTGGACTACGCGAAGACCCGCAGCCAGTTCGGCCGCCCGATCATCGACAACCAGGGCGTCGCCTTCCAGCTCGCCGACATGCGGACGCAGATCGACGCGGCCCGCCTGCTGGTCTGGCGCGCCTCCTGGATGGCATCGGCGAACAAGCCGTTCACCGCGGCCGAAGGCTCCATGTCCAAGCTGTACGCGAGCGAGACGGCCAAGAAGGTCACGGCCCAGGCCATCCAGATCCTCGGGGGCAACGGTTACACCCGTGAGTACCCGGTCGAGCGGATGCACCGCGATGCCGCGATCTACACCATCTTCGAGGGCACCAGCGAGATCCAGCGCCTGGTGATCGCCCGGACCCTGTCGGGCATGCCGATCCGCTGATCCGGCCCGGCCCGGCACACCTGACGGGCCGGACACCCGCATGACCGGCCGGACATCCGAACAGGCCCGCGGGGGTACGCCTCCGCGGGCCTGTTCGGATGTCCGGCCGGTCAGTCAGGTGTGTCAGGCCGGGAGCTGTGCCTCGATGGCCGCCACGACCTCCGGGGCCTCCGGCTCGGTACGCGGGCGGATCCGGGAGACGACCTCGCCCGTCGGGGAGATCAGGAACTTCTCGAAGTTCCACTGGACGTCCCCGGCCTCACCGGCTCCGTCGGCCACCTGCGTCAGCTCCGCGTACAGCGGATGCCGCCCGGCGCCGTTGACGTCGGTCTTCTCCAGCATCGGGAACGTCACGCCGTAGGTGGCCGAGCAGAAGGTCTGGATCTCGTCGGCGCTGCCCGGCTCCTGGCCGGCGAACTGGTTGCAGGGCACGCCGATCACGGCGAAGCCGCGCTCCCCGTACTGCTGCTGAAGCTTTTCGAGACCGGCGTACTGCGGGGTGAGGCCGCACTTGGACGCCACGTTCACCAGCAGCACCGCCTTGCCCCGGTAGTCGGCCAGGGATGTCGCGTCGCCGGTCAGGGTGCGCAGGGGGATGTCGTACAGGCTCATCGCCAGCTCCTGTCGTAGGTCAGTGGTACGTACTGTTCCAGAGACCTGCGGACGCCCGGGCGACGGCCCCGGCCTGCGGCCTTCCGCCGCCTCAGGCCGGCCCGCCCTGCCTGCGTGCCCGGCGCCGTGCGACCAGCAGAGCGCCGGCCAGCGCGGCGGCGGCCACCCCGCCCGCGAAGATGAACGCCGTCCAGCCCGAGACCGAGATGTGCGAGGTCTGCGACGCCGCGACCGGGGGTGTGTGCCCGGCCGGCGCCGGAGTGGCGGCGGGCGCCGAGGGGTGCGCCGGGCGGACGCCGGGCAGCACGCTCACCGGGGTCGCGGTGGGCGAGGTGGCGAACCCCCAGTCCAGCAGGGACCGCGTCTCGTTGTAGGCGTCGTTCGGCTGGCCCGACTGCGGGTTCATCACGGTCACCAGGAGGGTGCGCCCGTTCCGCTGGGCGGCGGTGACCAGGGTGTTGCCCGCTTGGGTCGTGTACCCGTTCTTCACCCCGAGCAGGCCGGGGTACTGCGCGACACCGTGCGACCCCACCAGCAGCCGGTTGGTGTTCTGGATCCCGAACGCGCCGGAGCCGCCCGAGGCCGGGAACCGGGCCGTCCTGGTCGAGGCGAACCGCCGGAACTCCGGATTCTCCATTCCCGCACGGGCGATCACGGACAGGTCGTACGCGGAGGAGTGCTGCCCCGGGGTGTCGTATCCGTCGGCGGACTTCACCACGGTGTCCCGCAACCCGATCCGGCGGGCGGTGTCCTGCATCTCCTTGATAGTGGCCGGCAGGCCGCCGTTCATCATCGCGAGGGTGTGCACCGCGTCATTGCCCGACGCCAGGAACACACCGCGCCACAGATCGGCGACCGTGTACCGGGTGCCCTCCTTCACCCCGACCATGCTGCTCCCCGGCTGGAGCCCGGTGATGTCGGTCTCCGCCACCCGGTGCACCTCGTTCGGCGGGAACTTGGGCAGCACGGTCAGCGCGAAGAGCGTCTTGAGCGTGCTGGCCGGCGGGAGGGGCCGGTGCGCGTCCCTGGCCGCCAGCACCTTGCCGGTCCGCAGGTCGGTCACCATCCACGACAGGGCTGTCGCCGCCGGCGGTCTGGCGGCTCCGGGGGAGACCTGGACGCCGCTGCCGTACAGCGCGGACTGCCCGCTGTGCGCGGCCGGTTCCGGCGTGGGCAGGCTGTCGGCCCGCGCGGCCGACGAGAGAGAGGCGAGTACCAGTGCGGGCAGGGAAACGGCCACAGCCGCACGGATCCTGACAGAACACCACATCGCTTGTGACATGATCATACCGTAGGAGAAGTCCGGAATGTCCGCTCCATGGCTTAGCCCGACCGGACCGGGCCCGGGGGCCCGGTCAGGCGCCGAGCCTGCGGAACAGTCCCTCCTGCACGACCGAGACCAGCAGATTCCCCGCGCGGTCGAAGATCCGGCCGCGGGCCAGCCCCCGGCCGCCCGTCGCGATAGGTGACTCCTGGTCGTAGAGGAACCACTCGTCCGCACGGAACGGGCGGTGGAACCACATGGCGTGGTCCAGCGAGGCCATGTCGAATCCGCGCGGCCCCCACAGCGGCTCCACCGGGATACGGACCGCGTCCAGCAGTGTCATGTCGCTGGCGTAGGTGAGCGCGCACGTGTGGATCAGCTGGTCGTCGCCGAGCGGGCCGACCGCCCGCATCCACACCGCGCTGCGCGGATCGGCGCCCTTGATCTCGTCGGGGGTCCAGCGCAGCCGGTCCACGTAACGGATCTCGAAGGGCTGCCTGCGGGCCATCCGCTCCAGCGCCTCGGGCAGCTTGCCCAGGTGCTCACGGATCTCGTCGGAGATCGTCGGCAGCGACTCGGGGTCCGGGACGTCGCGGGCCGGCGCCTGGTGCTCGATGCTGCCCTCCTCCGGCCGGTGGAAGGACGCCGTCAGGTTGAAAATGGTACGGCCCTGCTGGACCGCCGTCACCCGGCGGGTGGTGAAGGAGCGGCCGTCCCTGACCCGTTCCACCTGGTAGACGATCGGCACCCCCGGCCTGCCGGGACGCAGGAAGTACGCGTGCAGCGAGTGGACCGGCCGCTCGCCGTCGGTGGTACGGCCCGCCGCCACCAGGGCCTGCCCGGCGACCTGCCCGCCGAACACCCGCTGCAGGGACTCGTGCGGGCTGCGGCCGCGGAAGATGTCGACCTCGATCTGCTCCAGGTCGAGCAGGTCGATCAGCTTCTCGGTGGGGTTCGTCATACGGTGCCCTCCCAGGTCACGGCGGATTCCCCGGTCACAGCGGATTCCCAGGTCACAGTGGTTTCCCGGCTCACAGCTGGCCGACGGCGGTGACGCGGACGACCGCGCGGCCCTCCTCGTCGGAGGCCGCGAGATCCACCTCCGCGCTGATGCCCCAGTCGTGGTCGCCGTTCGGGTCGGCGAAGATCTGCCGCACGCGCCACAGCCCGTGCGAGGTGTTCTCCTCGTCCGCCTCGATGATCAGCAGCTTGGGGCCGCGGGCGTCCGGCCCCGTGCCCAGGTCGTCGTACTCGTCCCAGTAGGCGTCCATCGCCTCGCCCCAGGCGTCCTCGTCCCAGCCCGCGTCGCCGTCCAGCTCGCCGAGCGCGGCCACGTTGTCCAGCGCCGCCAGCTCCACCCGGCGGAACATGGCATTGCGCACGAGCACCCGGAAGGCCCGGGCGTTGGCGGTGACCGGCTTGACCTGGTCGGCCCGCTCGGCGGCCTGCTCCGCGGTCTCCACCTCCGGGTTGGCCAGCTGTTCCCACTCGTCGAGCAGGCTGGAGTCCACCTGGCGGACCAGCTCGCCCAGCCAGGCGATGAGGTCCTGGAGGTCCTCGGACTTCAGGTCGTCCGGGATGGTGTGGTCGAGCGCCTTGTACGCGCCCGCGAGGTACCGCAGCACGATCCCCTCGGTGCGCGCGAGCTCGTAGTGCGAGGTGAACTCGGTGAAGGTCATGGCCCGTTCGTACATGTCACGGATGACCGACTTCGGCGACACCGGGTGGTCGCCGACCCACGGGTGGCTCGTGCGGTAGACGTTGTACGCGTGCACCAGCAGCTCTTCGAGCGGCTTGGGGTACGTGACCTCCTGGAGCCGCTCCATGCGCTCCTCGTACTCCATCCCGTCGGCCTTCATCTGGCCGATCGCCTCGCCGCGCGCCTTGTTCTGCTGGGCGGCGAGGATCTGCCGCGGGTCGTCCAGCGTCGACTCGACCACCGAGACCATGTCCAGTGCGTACGAGGGGGACTCGGCGTCCAGCAGGTCGAACGCGGCCAGCGCGAACGTGGACAGCGGCTGGTTGAGCGCGAAGTCCTGCTGGAGATCGACGGTGAGACGGATGATGCGGCCCTCGGCGTCCGGTGCGTCCAGCTGCTCCACCACACCGCCGTCGAGCAGCGAGCGGTAGATCGCGATGGCGCGGCGGATGTGCCGCAGCTGCGCCTTGCGCGGCTCGTGGTTGTCCTCCAGGAGGTGGCGCATCGCCTTGAACGCGTTGCCCGGCCGGGCGATCACCGACAGCAGCATGGTGTGGGTGACCCGGAACCGCGAGGTCAGGGGCTCGGGATCGGCGGCGATCAGCTTCTCGAAGGTGGTGTCGCTCCAGGCGATGAAGCCTTCCGGCGCCTTCTTGCGGACCACCTTGCGGCGCTTCTTCGGGTCATCGCCCGCCTTGGCGAGCGCCTTCTCGTTCTCGACGACGTGCTCGGGTGCCTGCGCGACGACGAAGCCCGCCGTGTCGAACCCGGCCCGGCCGGCGCGGCCCGCGATCTGGTGGAACTCCCGGGCGCGGAGCGTGCGGACACGAGTCCCGTCGTACTTCGTCAGCGCCGTGAACAGCACTGTGCGGATGGGGACGTTGACTCCCACGCCCAGGGTGTCCGTGCCGCAGATGACCTTCAACAGGCCCGCCTGGGCCAGCTTCTCGACCAGCCGGCGGTACTTGGGGAGCATGCCGGCGTGGTGGACGCCGATGCCATGGCGCACATAACGCGAGAGGTTCTGGCCGAACTTGGTGGTGAAGCGGAAGTTGCCGATGAGATCGGCGATCCGGTCCTTCTCCTCCCGGCTGCACATGTTGATGCTCATCAGCGACTGCGCGCGCTCGACCGCCGCGGCCTGGGTGAAGTGCACGATGTAGACGGGCGACTGCTTGGTTTCGAGCAGTTCGGTCAGCGTCTCGGTGATCGGGGTCCGCCGGTACTCGTACGAGAGCGGGACCGGGCGGCTCGCGGAGCGGACCACGGAGGTCGGCAGGCCGGTGCGCCGCGTCAGGTCCTCCTCGAACCGGGAGACGTCACCGAGGGTCGCGGACATCAGGATGAACTGCGCCTGCGGTAGTTCCAGGATCGGGATCTGCCACGCCCAGCCCCGGTCGGGCTCCGCGTAGAAGTGGAACTCGTCCATCACGACCTGGCCGATGTCGGCGTACTTGCCGTCGCGCAGCGCGATCGAGGCCAGCACCTCCGCCGTGCAGCAGATGACCGGGGCGTCCGCGTTCACCGACGCGTCGCCGGTGAGCATGCCGACGTTCTCGGTGCCGAAGAGCTTGCACAGGTCGAAGAACTTCTCCGAGACCAGGGCCTTGATCGGCGCGGTGTAGAAGGTGACCTTGTCGTTGGCCAGCGCGGTGAAGTGCGCACCGGCCGCCACCAGGCTCTTTCCGGAGCCGGTGGGGGTCGAGAGGATCACGTTGGCCCCGGACACCACCTCGATCAGCGCTTCCTCCTGAGCCGGATAGAGCGTGATGCCCTGACCCTCCGCCCACGACGAGAAGGCCTCGAAGAGAGCATCGGGATCGGCGGTCGTGGGGAGCTGATCGATAAGGGTCACGCCTCCATCTTGCCTGCCTTACCCCCTCAAGGGGGAACCGGCTGCCCACGCGAAGATCACGAGCGATACGCTTCCCTCTCGAACAGTCCTCAACTGGGCTTAGGCACAACGGAAAACGGGGCGGAACTAACCATGATGGGACCGGCGCACTCGCTGTCAGGAGCAGCAGCCTGGCTGGGGGTGGGGGCGGCGGCGACCGCGTACGGGCATCCGATGCCGTGGCCGGTCCTCGTCATCGGAGCGCTGATCTGCGCCGGGGCGGCGCTGGCACCTGACCTCGATCACAAGGCCGCGACCATATCCAACGCGTTCGGCCCGCTGTCGCACGGGCTGTGTGCGCTCGTGGACGCGCTCGCGACCGTTGTGTACAAGGCGACGAGGGGCAAGGGCGACGCCCGCAAGGGCGGCGGCCACCGCACCCTCACACACACCGGGGTGTGGGCGGTCCTGCTCGGCTGCGGAGCCTCCGCCCTGGCGATCTACGGCGGTCGCTGGGCCGTCCTCGGCATCCTCTTCGTCCATGTGGTGCTCGCCATCGAGGGACTGCTCTGGCGGGCCTCACGCCCGTCCAGCAGCACCGTTCTGGTGTGGCTGCTGGGTGCTGCCGGTGCGTGGATCCTGGCCCAGATCCTGGCGGAGCCGGGCAACGGCTCGGACTGGTTCTTCACCGGCCCCGGCCACAACTACATGTGGCTTGGCCTGCCGATCCTCCTGGGCGCCCTGATCCATGACATCGGTGACGCCATCACGGTCTCGGGCTGCCCGATCTTCTGGCCGCTACCGCTCGGCCGCAAGCACTGGCGCCATGTGGGCCCGCCCAAGTTCATGAGGTTCCGCGCGGGCAGCTGGGTGGAGCTCAAGGTGCTGATGCCGGTGTTCATGGTGGTGGGCGGAGTCAGCTGCGTGTTCGCGCTCGGCGTCGTCTGAGCGAGCCGTGGGACGAGGGCTGTGACCTGCGGGCCGTGACGCGCGGGCTGTGACCGGGGCCGGAGGCTTCGCCGCCCCCGGCCCCCGCGCTCACCCGTGCCAGGACCGCCACAGCGCCGCGTACGCGCCGTCCGCCGCGACCAGCTCGTCATGGCTGCCCAGCTCGCTGATACGGCCCTCTTCGACCACCGCGATCACATCCGCGTCGTGCGCGGTGTGCAGCCGGTGCGCGATCGCCACCACGGTGCGCCCGTCGAGCACCCGGGCGAGCGAACGCTCCAGATGGCGGGCCGCCCGCGGGTCCAGCAGCGATGTCGCCTCGTCCAGCACCAGGGTGTGCGGATCGGCGAGCACCAGCCGGGCCAGCGCGATCTGCTGGGCCTGCGCCGGGGTGAGGGCCAGACCGCCCGAGCCGACCTCGGTGTCCAGTTCCCCGTCCAGAGCGGCGGCCCAGTCGTCCGCGCCGACCGCGCCGAGCGCCGCCCACAGCTCCGCGTCGTCCGCGCCCGCCCTGGCCAGCAGCAGATTGTCGCGCAGGGAGCCCACGAAGACGTGGTGCTCCTGATTGACCAGTGCGACATGTTCACGTACCCGCTCCGCGGGCATCCTCGACAGTTCCGCGCCGCCCAGCGTGACCTCGCCGGTGCGCGGCGCGTAGATCCCGGCCAGCAGCCGGCCCAGCGTGGACTTGCCCGCGCCGGACGGCCCGACCAGCGCCATCCGGGTGCCGGGAGCCACCTCCAGCGTCACCCGGTGCAGTACGTCGGCACCCTCCCGGTACCCGAAGTGCACCGCGTCGGCGCGCACCGCACGCCCGTCCGGGCCGATCGCCCCGTCACCCGCGTCCGGCTCGATCTCGCGCACCCCCACGAGCCGGGCCAAGGACACCTGGGCGACCTGGAGTTCGTCGTACCAGCGCAGGATGAGACCGACCGGATCGACCATCATCTGGGCGAGGAGCGCCCCCGTGGTGAGCTGGCCGACGCTGATCCAGCCCTGGAGCACGAAGACGCCGCCGAGCATCAGCACCGCGCCGAGGATGGTCACATAGGTGACGTTGATGACCGGGAAGAGGACCGACCGGAGCCAGAGCGTGTACCGCTCCCAGCTGGTCCACTCCCTGACTCGCTGCTCGGAGAGCGCCACCCGGCGTCCGCCGAGGCGGTGCGCCTCGATGGTCCTGCCCGCGTCCACGGTCTCGGCCAGCATCGCGGCGACCGCCGCGTATCCGGCGGCCTCCGAACGGTAGGCGGACGGCGCCCGCTTGAAGTACCAGCGGCACCCGGCCACCAGCACCGGCAGCGCGACCAGCACGGAGAGCGCGAGGGGCGGCGCGGTCACGGCCAGCGCGCCGATCAGCAGCCCCGCCCACACCACGCCGATCGCCAGCTGGGGCACCGCCTCGCGCATCGCGTTCGCGAGCCGGTCGATGTCGGTGGTGATACGCGAGAGCAGGTCACCGGTACCGGCCCGTTCCAGTACGCCGGGCGGCAGCGCGACCGACCGTACGAGGTAGTCCTCGCGGAGGTCGGCCAGCATCTCCTCGCCCAGCATCGCGCCGCGCAGCCCCACCAGCCGTACGAAAAGGGTCTGGACGGCCAGGGCGACGGCGAACACCACCGCGACACGGCCGAGATGGAGGTCGTGCCTGCCGTTCGACAGGTCCTCGACGAGACCGCCCAGGAGGTACGGGCCGACCAGCGAGGCGATCACCGCGATGGCGTTGGCCCCGATGAGCACGGCGAACGCCCGCCGGTGGCGGCCCAGCAGCTCGCGTACGTACGTCCGTACCGTCGTGGGCGTGCCGACCGGCAGTGTGGTCGCCGTCTCCGGTGCCGCCGGGTCGTGGGCCGGGGGCGCAACGCCGATCATGCCGACTCCTCGATGTCTGCGAAAGCTTGCGGGGCGGTGGGGGCAGCCGGGGCGGTGGAGGCGGCACCGGGCGATGTGTCCGCTCCGTCATCCGCTCCTTCGTCGGGATTGCGGGTGACGACCGCGCGGTACCGCACGTCGCCGTGGAGCAGTTCGCGGTGCGGTCCGGACGCGGCGACAGCACCCTCGTGCACGAAGATCACCCGGTCGGCGTGGTCGAGCAGCAGCGGCGACGAGGCGAAGACCACGGTCGTACGGCCTGAACGCAGCTCTTTCACACCCCGCGCGACCCGCGCCTCGGTGTGCGAGTCGACGGCCGACGTCGGCTCGTCGAGCACCAGCACCTCCGGGTCGGTCACCAGCGAACGCGCCAGGGCAAGTCGCTGCCGCTGCCCTCCGGAGAGCGACCGGCCGCGTTCGGTGATCCTGGTCCGCAGGGGATCGCCGCCCGGTTCGACGGCGGCCTGCGCCAGCGCCTGCAGGACGTCCGCGCACTGCGCGGCGGCCAGCGCCTCCGCGGCGGGCACCTGGCCGGACGACGGCACGTCGAGCAGCTCGCTCAGGGTGCCGGACAGCAGCACCGGGTCCTTGTCCTGGACCAGGACGGCCGTACGGGCCGTGTCCAACGGCAGATCGTCGAGCGCGACCCCGCCGAGCAGGACCGATGGCAGCTTCCCCGCGTCCTCCGCGGTGGCATGACCGCCGAGCCGTTCGGCCAGCGCGCCGGCGGCGTCCGGATCGCCGCACACCACGGCGGTGAACTCACCGGCCGACGCCAGCAGTCCGGTCACCGGGTCGTAGAGATCACCGTCCGGAGTCTCCGTGCTCACCGCTGTGCGGGCGGTCTCACGACCGGCCGTCTCCTCGTACGCGGTCCGTTCGAGCGCCAGTACCCGCGCCGCGCGTTTCGCCGAAGGACGGGAGAACGAGTACGCCATGGCGATCTCCTGGAAGTGCCGCAGCGGGAAGAGCAGCAGCGTCACCGCGCTGTACACGGTGACCAGCCGGCCGACCTCGATCCGTCCTTCTGCGGCCAGCCGGGCGCCGTAACAGACCACGCCGATCAGCAGCAGCCCCGGCAGCAGCACCTGGATGCCCGAGATCAGCGCCCACATACGGGCGCTGCGCACGGCGGCCCGGCGCACTTCCTGGGATGCGCCGCGGTACCGGCTGAGGAACAGCTCCTCACCGCCGATGCCACGCAGTACCCGCAGCCCCGCCACGGTGTCGGCCGCCAGCTCGGTGGCCCGGCCCGCCTTCTCCCGCTGGACATCGGCCCGCGCGGTGGCGGTGGACAGCAACGGCAGGACGGCCAGCGCCAGTACGGGCATCGCGAGCGCCACGACGATGCCCAGCGAGGGCAGATACAGCACCAGCCCGGCACAGATGACGACCAGTACGGTCGCGGCGGCGAGGAAGCGCGAGAGGGCCTCGACGAACCAGCCGATCTTCTCCACGTCCCCGGTGGACACCGCGACGACCTCACCCGCCGCGACCCGCCGGGTCAGTGCCGAACCCAGCTCGGCGGTCTTGCGGGCGAGCAACTGCTGGACACGGGCCGCAGCGGTGATCCAGTTGGTGACCGCTGTCCGGTGCAGCATGGTGTCGCCGACCGCGATCACCGCGCCGAGAAGCGCGATCAGCCCGCCGGAGAGGGCGAGCCGGCCGCCGGAGCGGTCCACCACCGCCTGGACGGCGAGGCCGACCGCCAGCGGCAGTCCGGCGATCCCGCACTGGTGCAACAGCCCCCAGGCGAGCGACCGGCACTGACCGCCGAGCTGGTTGCGGCCGAGCCAGTAGAGGAAACGGGGACCTGACCGTACGTCGGGATCGCCTGGATCTGGATAGGGAAGATCGCGAATCTGCATGGGATCCCAGAAGTCGAAGAGGGGCTCAAACCGTGCAAGGTTCGCGCTCCACCACGCTTCGGGGCAATCGATTTTCCGGCCGGGGGACCCGAACGCGACGCGATCGTGGAGACCGCGCCGCGCCGCCGCTCCGGCTCAGCCGCGCCGGGCCGGTCCGGCGCCGGGGCGGGTGGCCCGCTCCAGCTCCAGGAGTACGGAGTAGTAGTCGCGCCCCGTCGCACGGTCCATACCGACCTCGCACATCCGGTTCGCCGAGAGGTACGCGTCGAAGCTCCGGGAGTTGACCTCGGCCGCCTCCGGCGCCGTCGCGGCGGCGGTGAGCTCCTTGTGGAGCATCCCGCGGTCCCCGGCGAAGGCGCAGCAGCCGAGGCTGTCGGGGACGACGACCTCGTCGGCGCAGGCCTCGGCGACGGCCCTCAACTGCGGCTCGTCGCCCAGGTGCTGCATGGAGCAGGTGGGGTGGAGCACGGCGGAGCCGGTCTTGCGGAGCACGGTGAGACGGGGGAGGAGCTCGTCGGCGGCCCAGACCACGGAGTCGACGATCGTCAGCTCCTTGTGCAGCTCACGGTTGTCGTCGGTGAGGTAGGGGACCACCTCATGGGCGATGCCCAGGGTGCAGGACGAAGCGTCCACGACCAGCGGGTACTTGCCGCCACCCGTCCAGCCCCAGGCGGCCTCGACGATGCGGTTGGCCATCACCGTGTTGCCCTCGTCGTACCCCTTGGAGTGCCAGATCGTGGCGCAGCAGGTACCCGCCACATTGTCCGGAATCCACACGGGCCGTCCGGCCCGCTCGGCGAGTGCCACGACGGCCTGGGGGAGCGAGGGCCCCTGGAATCCGGCCGGTTCACCGAAGATCCGGTTGACGCAGGCCGGGTAGTAGACGGCGGTCGAGCCCTTGCGGGAGGTACGCGGGAGTTTGCGGGCGGCCGCCCCCGGGAGTTGTGGCAGCCACTCCGGTACCAGGTCGGGGCGGACGGCCCTGCGGGCGAGGCCGGTGACGGACTCGAGCAGCCGGTCGCTGATCCGGTCCGCCGCGCCGACCGCGAGCCGCGTCGCCGCCTCGACCGTCTTGAAGTTCCGTGCGGTCAGCGCGGCCACCCGTTCCTCGCGCGGGGTGTGCCGCCGGTGGCGGAAGTCCTTCATCATCGCGCCGGTGTCGATCCCCACCGGGCAGGCGAGCTTGCAGGTGGAATCGCCCGCGCAGGTGTCCACCGCGTCATATCCGTACGCGTCCAGCAGGCTCTCCTCGACCGGGGAGCCGGGCGACTGACGCATCATCTCGCGGCGCAGCACGATCCGCTGGCGCGGTGTCGTCGTCAGATCGTGGCTGGGGCAGGTGGGTTCGCAGAATCCGCACTCGATGCAGGGGTCGGCGATCAGCTCCACCTTGGGGATGGTCTTGAGCCCGCGCAGATGGGCCTCGGGGTCACGGTCCAGGACGATACGGGGCGCGAGCACCCCTTCGGGGTCGATGACCTGCTTGATCCGCCACATCAACTCCGTGGCCCTCGGGCCCCATTCGAGTTCGAGGAAGGGTGCGATGTTCCGGCCGGTGGCGTGCTCGGCCTTGAGCGAGCCGTCGAAACGCCCGACCGTCAGCCGGCAGAACTCGTCCATGAAGGCGGCATAGCGCGCGACGTCCTCGGGCAGCCCCGCGTCGAAGGCGAGCAGGAAGTGCAGATTCCCGTGGGCCGCGTGACCGGCCACGGCGGCGTCGAAGCCGTGCCGGGTCTGCAGTTCGAGCAGCGCCGTGCAGGCGTCGGCGAGCTTCGACGGCGGTACGGCGAAGTCCTCGGTGATCAGCGTCGTGCCGGACGGCCGGGCGCCGCCGACCGCGGTGACGAACGCCTTGCGCGCCTTCCAGTACCCGGCGATGGTCTTCGGATCACGGGTGAACGCATTGGTCACCGAGGCGACGGGCGCCACCAGTTCAAGACCGGCGACGGCCTCGGCCGCCACCCGCTCGTACGCCTCCCTGCCCTCCTCGTCCGGCGCCCGGAACTCGACCAGCAGCGCCGCCGTCTCCTTGGGCAGCGCGGCCCAGTCGGCAGGGACCCCCGCCACGCTCACCGAGGCGCGCAGCGTGTTGCCGTCCATCAGCTCGACGGCCAGGGCCCCGGCCTCGTTGAAGACCGGGACCGCGGCGGCCGCCGCCCGGAGGGTCGGGAAGAAGAGCAGCGCGGTGGAGAGCTTGCGGTCCAGCGGCAGGGTGTCGAAGACGACCTCGGAGATGAAACCGAAGGTGCCCTCGGAGCCGACCATCAGTCCGCGCAGGATCTCGACGGGGGTGGCGCCGTCCAGGAAGGCGTCGAGGCGGTAGCCGTTGGTGTTCTTGATCTCGTACTTGGACCGGATCCGGGCGGTCAGCTCCGCGTCCGCCTCGATCTCCGCCTTGACCGCGAGCAGCCCCGCGCACAGGCCGGGCTCGGCGGCGGCGAGAACGTCGTCGGCGGCCGGGTCGGCGGTGTCGACCACGGTGCCGCCCGGCAGTACGAAGGTCAATGAGGCGAGCGTGCGGTAGGAGTTGCGGGTGGTGCCCGCCGTCATACCGGACGCGTTGTTGGCGACGACACCGCCGAGGGTGCAGGCGATGGCGCTGGCCGGGTCGGGGCCCAGGACGCGGCCGTGCCGGGCGAGCGTCGC
This sequence comes from Streptomyces sp. NBC_00466, assembly GCF_041433995.1. Classification (NCBI taxonomy): domain Bacteria; kingdom Bacillati; phylum Actinomycetota; class Actinomycetes; order Kitasatosporales; family Streptomycetaceae; genus Streptomyces; species Streptomyces sp. NBC_00466. Next base: position 6,579,046 of record NZ_CP107896.1, read on the forward strand.
GTTGGCGCGGACGACGGTGGTGCCCGGCTGGATGCGGGCCCGTGCGCCGTCGTCCATGACCTCGATGCCGGACCAGTGGCGGCGGACGTCGACGAGGATGTCCTCGCCCTGCGCCTGCCCGTTCAGCGAGGTGCCCGCTGCCCGGAAGACGACCTGGCGGCCGTTGTCCCTCGCGTACGAGAGCACGGCCGAGATGTCGTCGATGTCCTCGGCGACCACCACGACCTGGGGGACGAAGCGGTACGGGCTGGCGTCGGACGCGTACCGCACGAGGTCGGAGACCTTCGAGAGCACCTTCTCCTCGCCCAGCAGTGCGGCCAGATCGCCGCGCAGCGGCTCGGGGGTCCCGGTCGACCGGGTGTCGGGCACCCGGTCGGGGGCCGGCGCCCTCTTCGTACGCGGTCGGAGAGCGCCGGGCTTCGGGTCGAGCAGCGGCATGGGCGGGGAGCCTCCTCGGCTGGAACGGCTACAAACGGCTGGCTGGAACGGCTGGACGGCAGGAGAGCTGTACGGGGCGGTGGCCGGGCGGGGCCGATGGGAGCGCGGGCGGCGGGTCAGGGACGGTGGTCGCCGGGGCCGTCCAGCAGGGCGGACAGCAGCTCGCCGAGCACGTCGCGCTGGTCGGCGGCCAGTGGGGCGAGGATCTCCTCAGCGGCCCGGCGGCGCGCGGCGCGCAGCGCGCGCAGGGTGGCCCGGCCGCTGTCCGTCAGCTCGATCCGCACCACCCGGCGGTTGCTCGGATCGGGCACCCGGCGGACGCTGCCGCCCTCCTCCAGGGCGTCGACGAGGCTGGTCACGGCGCGCGGCACCACTTCGAGCCGTTGGGCCAGGTCGGCCATGCGCGGCGGCTCGGCGCAGTGCGCGACCGTACGCAGCAGACGGGACTGGGCGGGGGTGATGCCGACCGGCTCCAGATGCTGCTTGTGGATCCGGTGGAGCCTGCGGGTCAGCCGGAGGAGCTGTTCGGCCAGCAGGCCGTCGGCGTCGGGGGCACCGGAGGGTGATGACATGCGGGGAACAATATCAGGACCATGTGCATTGTGAGCATAGGTAACAGTGCACTATGCTCTACGGACCGCGTGCTCTACGGACCGCGCGCTCCAAGAGCTGCCGTGTTCTACGGACTGCGGTGCTCTGTGAACTGCCGAGTCACTACCGAAGGAGCTCATGAAACCCGAACGCCCCGACTGGACGCCCCCACCCCGTGGGGACGGGCGGCCGCCCGCCGAAGTGCGGCGTATCGTCCGGCTCTTCCGCCCGTACCGCGGGCGCCTGGCGCTCGTCGGACTGCTGGTCTGCGCTTCGTCGCTGGTCTCGGTCGCCTCGCCGTTCATGCTGCGGGCGATCCTCGACACCGCGATCCCGCAGGGCCGCACCGGTCTGCTGAGCCTGCTCGCCCTGGGCATGATCGCCACCGCCGTCGTGAACAGCGTCTTCGGAGTGCTCCAGACCCTGATCTCGACCACGGTCGGCCAGCGCGTCATGCACGATCTGCGTACCGCCGTCTACGCCCAGCTGCAGCGGATGCCGCTCGCGTTCTTCACCCGGACACGCACCGGTGAGGTCCAGTCCCGTATCGCCAACGACATCGGCGGTATGCAGGCGACGGTCACCTCCACCGCGACCTCCCTGGTCTCCAACCTCACGGCCGTCATCGCCACGGTCGTCGCCATGGTCGCCCTCGACTGGCGGCTGACGATCGTGTCGCTCCTGCTGCTCCCGGTGTTCGTCTGGATCAGCCGCCGGGTCGGCCGCGAGCGCAAGAAGATCACCACCGAGCGGCAGAAGCAGATGGCGGTGATGGCCGCCACGGTCACCGAGTCGCTGTCGGTCAGCGGCATCCTGCTCGGGCGCACCATGGGCCGCTCCGACTCGCTCACCCAGGGTTTCGCCTCGGAGTCCGAACGGCTCGTCGACCTCGAAGTGCGCTCCAGCATGGCCGGACGGTGGCGGATGTCGACCATCGGCATCGTGATGGCCGCGATGCCGGCCGTCATCTACTGGGCGGCCGGTCTGGCGCTCCAGGAGGGCGGGCCCCAGGTCTCCATCGGCACGCTTGTCGCGTTCGTCTCGCTCCAGCAGGGTCTCTTCCGCCCGGCGGTCAGCCTGCTGTCGACCGGTGTGGACATGCAGACGTCGATCGCCCTCTTCCAGCGGATCTTCGAGTACCTCGATCTGCCGGTGGACATCACGGAACCCGAGAACCCCGTCCCGCTGGACCCGGTCCGTGGCGAAGTGCGCTTCGAGCACGTCGACTTCGGCTATGACGAGACGAGCGGGCCCACTCTGGAGGCCATCGACATCGCGGTGCCGGCGGGCGGCAGTCTGGCGGTCGTCGGCCCCACGGGTTCGGGCAAGTCCACCCTCAGCTATCTGGTGCCACGGCTGTACGACGTGACCGGCGGACAGGTCACGCTGGACGGTGTCGACGTGCGCGACCTCGACTTCGCCACGCTGGCGCGGGCCGTCGGTGTCGTCTCGCAGGAGACCTATCTCTTCCATGCGTCGGTCGCCGACAACCTGCGCTTCGCCAAGCCGGACGCCACCGACGCCCAGCTCGAAGAAGCGGCCAGGGCCGCACAGATCCACGAGCACATCGCCTCGCTGCCCGACGGGTACCGGACACTGGTCGGCGAGCGCGGATACCGCTTCTCGGGCGGCGAGAAACAGCGCCTGGCGCTGGCCCGTACGATCCTGCGCGACCCGCCGGTCCTGATTCTGGACGAAGCCACCAGCGCCCTGGACACCCGCACCGAACACGCCGTGCAGCAGGCCATCGACGGCCTGTCCGCGGGCCGCACCACCATCACCATCGCGCACCGGCTCTCCACGGTCAGGGACGCCGACCAGATCGTGGTGCTGGACGGCGGCCGGGTCGCCGAGCGCGGGACGCATGACGAACTGCTCGCTCTGGACGGCCGGTACGCCGCACTGGTCCGCAGGGACGGCGAGCTGACCCCGACCGTCTGACGCCAGGCGCCGGCACGCGACACGACAGCGCCGCCGCTCCCGTGGGACGGGAAGCGACGGCGCCGGTCGGAACGAGTGTCAGACGAGCCAACCCACGAAGTGGACGATGCCGGCGAGCAGGTCGGTGAGGAAGTTCATGGTGGTGCGTTCTCCTTGTGCATGGTTCATCAGTGGGACTGCGCAGTCGCGGTCTGCAGCCCGTCGCTTGCGCACAGTAAGCATGTTGCTTCGCGGGGTGGCCGGGCAAGCGAATCCGGTGCGACCACACGTTCCAGCGAACACCCGCTCCCCTGTTCGTGTGTTCGTCAACTCGCTGCCGTGTCAGGCGCCTTACGCGCCGACGGGAACGGGGGCCTCGGAGCGTTCCAGCAGCCGCCGGATGTCCCGGACCGCCGAGCGTCCCGCCCGGTTGGCGCCGATGGTGGAGGCCGAAGGCCCGTAACCGAGCAGATGGATCCGCTCGTCCCGGACCGCGCGTGTGCCGTCGAGCCGGATGCCGCCGCCCGGCTCACGGAGTCTCAGGGGTGACAGGTGGTCGATGGCGGCCCGGAACCCGGTGGCCCAGAGGATGGTGTCCGCGGCCACGGTGCGACCGCCGTCCCAGGCGACCCCGGCCGGGGTGATCCGGTCGAACATGGGCAGCCGATCGAGAACGCCCCGGTCGCGGGCTGCCCGGATCGCGTCGTTCAGCGGCAGCCCGGTCACCGAGACGACACTCTGCGGCGGCAGCCCCCGCCGTACGCGCTCGTCGACCATCGCCACCGCTCGCCGGCCCCACTCCTCGGTGAACGGCCCGTCCCTGAACACCGGCGGGCGCCGCGTCACCCAGGTCGTCCCGGCGGCGACGCCGGCGATCTCCATCAGATGCTGGGTGCCGGAGGCCCCGCCCCCGACGACCACGACCCGCTGCCCGGCGAACTCCTGTGGGCCGCGGTACCCCGAGGTGTGCAACTGCCGTCCCTGGAAGGTCTCCTGGCCCGGGTAGCGCGGCCAGAAGGGCCGGTCCCAGGTGCCGGTGGAGCTGATCACCGCACGGGCGGCCCAGACACCCTGCGACGTCTCGACGAGCAGCCGTCCGCCGTCGCCCTCGCGTACCGCGGTGACCTCGACGGGCCGGCGCACCAGAAGCCCGAAGGCCTCCTCGTACGCCGTGAAATACTCGCCCACCACCTCCGACGAGGGCCGGTCCCCGTCGGCGTCACCCAGCTCCATGCCGGGCAGCGAGTGCATGCCGTGCACCTTGCCGTACGTCAGCGAGGGCCAGCGGAACTGCCAGGCGCCACCCGGCCGCGGGGCGTGGTCCAGCACGACGAAATCCCGCCCGGGAGCCAGCCCGGCACGCCGCAGATGGTAGGCGCCGGACAGGCCCGCCTGCCCGGCGCCGATGACCACCACATCCACTGCGCGTACCCCGGAATCGTTCACGTTTCATCCAACAGCTCCGGCTTCCGGGATCTTCCCGCACTGGCCCCACGCGGACAGGACCCGCACGGGCAGGCACGCTCGCCCCGCGCGCGAGAGGATGGGACGCATGTCCGACACCACCTTCACGACGCGCATCGTGCACATCAGGACGGGCGACCGCGAGACCGTCACGGATCTGACGGGGGAGTGCGAGAACTTCCTCCGCGAGGCGGCGGCGGGCAGCGACGGCCTGCTCAACGTCTTCGTACCGCACGCGACGGCCGGTATCGCCGTCCTGGAAACCGGCGCGGGAAGCGACGACGACCTCATCGCGGCCCTGCACGGACTGCTGCCGGCGGACGACCGCTGGCAGCACAGACACGGCACCCCCGGCCACGGCAGAGACCACGTGGTACCGGCGCTGGTGGCACCGCACGCGACGCTTCCGGTGATCGGGGGGCGGCTGGCACTGGGGACGTGGCAGTCGGTGTGCTTGGTGGACACGAACGTCGACAATGCGGACCGCGAGGTCCGACTGAGCTTCCTGGGCTGACCCGGATCGCTCCCAGGGGCCGCGCTGCGGGCCGGTCTTGGGGGAAACCCCTGGAGCTCCGGGAACCGCTCCGTCGCCGCATCCTCGCTGGGGGCAGCCCGCAGGCACCAGAAGTACGCACCGCTCACGAGCAGCCACCCGACAGGCTCTACGGGCTGTCAGCCCGGGCCACGCTCCGTTCGGACCGTGCCCGCACAGGTCGGGCACAGCCCGCGGTACGTGATGTCGGCCGCCGTCACCGTGAAACCGAACCGCTCCGTGTCGGGCAGGTCGCCGAGCGGGGAATGGGTCGGATGGACGTCGCGGATGGTGCCGCAGCCGGAGCAGACCAGATGCTGGTGCGGATGACGGGCGTTGGGGTCGTACCGCTTGGCGCGCCCGCCGGTGGTGACTTCCATGACCTCGCCGAGGGAGACCATCTCGCCCAAGGTGTTGTAGACCGTCGCACGGGATATCTCGGGCAGCAGGCGAACGGCCCGGATCTGTACCTCGTCGGCGGTGAGGTGCACATGGTCGCCGTCGAGGACCTCCGCGACGACCCGCCGCTGCGCGGTCATCCGCCAGCCCCGCCCGCGCAGTCGCTCCACCAGGTCGCTCATCGCGGTCCACCTCTTCCGGTCGCACGGGCCCCGCAGCCGGACCGCCTTGCGGCCGGTCACCGAACTGGCGTACTTCTTGACTTGGACTGAGTCCATTGTAGGATATCTTCCGGCACTGGCCAAGGGAACGGACACTCTCGACGGAGGAGCCGAACACGAGATGGACCACCGCGGGCGGTCCGGCTGCGGCCGGCATGGTGCCTTCTCGCGTACGACACTCGTCGTTTCCGTCCGACCTGGTCACTCCGGTGCGTGCCCCGGCGCGCAGCTGGGTGTCTGATGTCCGGGAAGTCCCGGCCGCACTGCCACCGTCCACACATTCCCCAGCACCGCGATCCGCGCCGGTCCGGAAGGAATTCCATGACTGAGAACCACGACGCCATAGTCACCGATCCGAAGGCCGAGGAGGCGGGTGGGTGCCCGGTCGTGCACACGGCCCGTGCCCCGCACCCGACTCAGGGCGGCGGCAACCGGCAGTGGTGGCCGGAGCGGCTCAACCTGAAGATCCTCGCCAAGAACCAGCCCGTCGCCAACCCGCTCGGCGGGGAGTTCGACTACGCCGAGGCATTCAAGACCCTTGACCTGCCGGCTGTGAAACAGGACATCGCCGAGGTCCTGAGCACCTCGCAGGAGTGGTGGCCGGCCGACTTCGGGCACTACGGGCCGCTCATCATCCGCATGGCGTGGCACAGCGCGGGCACCTACCGCATCAGCGACGGCCGTGGTGGCGCGGGCGCCGGACAGCAGCGGTTCGCGCCGCTCAACAGCTGGCCGGACAACGTCAACCTCGACAAGGCCCGCCGTCTGCTGTGGCCGGTGAAGAAGAAGTACGGCCAGAGCCTGTCCTGGGCCGACCTGCTGATCCTCGCGGGCAACGTCGCCCTGGAGTCGATGGGGTTCGAGACCTTCGGCTTCGCCGGTGGCCGCGCGGACGTCTGGGAGGCCGAGGACGACGTGTACTGGGGCCCGGAGACCACCTGGCTCGGCGATGAGCGCTACACCGGTGACCGCGAGCTGGAAGAACCGCTCGGCGCCGTGCAGATGGGCCTCATCTACGTCAACCCCGAGGGCCCGAACGGCAATCCGGACCCGCTGGCCTCGGCCCGCGACATCCGCGAGACGTTCCGCCGTATGGCGATGAACGACGAGGAGACCGTCGCCCTCATCGCCGGCGGCCACACCTTCGGCAAGACCCATGGCGCCGGCCCCGCCGACCACGTGGGCGACGACCTGGAGGCGGCGGGCCTGGAGGAGCAGGGCCTCGGCTGGCGGAACACCTTCGGCACCGGCAAGGGCGCCGACACGATCACCTCGGGCCTGGAGGTGACCTGGACCAGCACCCCGACGCGCTGGAGCAACGGCTTCTTCGACAACCTCTTCGGCTACGAATGGGAGTTGACCCAGAGCCCGGCCGGCGCCAACCAGTGGACGCCCAAGGACGGAGCGGGCGCCGGTACCGTCCCGCACGCCCACGACGCCGCCAAGAAGATCGCGCCGTCGATGCTGACCACCGACCTCGCGCTGCGCTTCGACCCGGTCTACGAGCCGATCTCCCGCCGCTTCCACGAGAACCCGGCGGAGTTCGCGGACGCCTTCGCCCGGGCCTGGTACAAGCTCACCCACCGCGACATGGGCCCCAAGTCGCTCTACCTGGGCGCCGAGGTCCCGGCGGAGACCCTGCTCTGGCAGGACCCGCTGCCGGAGGCCGAGGGCGAGCCGCTCACCGCCGAGGACATCACGGCGCTCAAGGAGAAGGTCCTGGCTTCCGGCCTGAGCGTGGCGGACCTGGTCTTCACCGCCTGGGCCTCGGCCTCGACCTTCCGCGGCAGCGACAAGCGCGGCGGCGCCAACGGCGCCCGGATCCGCCTGGAGCCGCAGCGCGGCTGGGAGGTCAACGACCCGGAGCGGCTGGCCTCGGTGCTGCGCACTCTGGAGGAGGTCCGGGCGGACGTCAACTCGGGCCCGCGGAAGGTCTCGCTCGCCGACCTCATCGTGCTCGGCGGCACCGCCGCGGTCGAGAAGGCCGCCCGTGACGGGGGCCACTCCGTCGAGGTCGGCTTCACCCCGGGCCGCGTCGACGCGACGGAAGAGCACACCGACGCCGAGTCGTTCGCCGCGCTGGAGCCGGCCGCCGACGGCTTCCGTAACCACCTCGGCAAGGGCAACCGCCTGCCCGAGGAGTTCCTGCTCGTCGACCGGGCCAACCTGCTCACGCTGAGCGCTCCCGAGATGACCGCCCTCGTCGGCGGCCTGCGGGTGCTGGGCGCGAACACGGGGCAGTCCACGGCGGGTGTCCTCACCGCTACCCCCGGCGTGCTGACGAACGACTTCTTCGTCAACCTGCTCGACCTGGACACCACGTGGCGTCCGGCCACCGACGGCGGCAAGGGCTACGAGGCCGTCGACGCGTCGGGCAAGGTCGTCTGGACCGGTACCCGGGCCGACCTCGTCTTCGGTTCCAACTCCGAACTGCGGGCGGTCGCCGAGGTGTACGCGAGCGACGACGCGAAGGAGAAGTTCGTGCGCGACTTCGCCGCCGCCTGGACCAAGGTGATGGACCTGGACCGCTACGACGTCGCCTGATCCGTACGTCGCTCGATCCGTACGTTGCTTGATCCGTACGTCGTTTGAGTCGTACGTCGATTGATCCGTACGACGTCGTCCGGTCCGCCGGACGGCGCCCCGGCCCGTCGCCCCGCTGTCACAGTGGGGCGACGGGCCGGAGGCATGGCAGCCCACCGCGCGACTCCCTCACGGACTCTGGTCATCGCCTGCGTCGTCGCCAGGTACCCCGTGTTCGAGGAAGAGGTCGGCGAGGTCGAGGCTCACTTCCTCGATGCCGTCCTCCAGGGCCTGTTCGGTCCAGATGACCTTGCCGGTCGGGATGTACCGGGTGCCCCAGTGCTGCGCGAGTCTGGCCACCAGGAACAGTCCGCGGCCGCCCTCGTCGGTGGTCTTCGCCTGGCGCAGGTGTGGGGACGTGCTGGAACCGTCCGAGACCTCGCAGACCAGGGTGCGGTCACGCAGCAGGCGTACCCGTACCGGAGGCGTGCCGTACCGGATGGCGTTGGTGATCAGCTCCGACAGGATGAGTTCGGTGGTGAACGCGATCTCGTCCAGGCCCCAGTCCGTCAGCTGCCGGCTGGCATCGGCACGCACCGAGGCGACCGCCGCCGGATCGGACGGTACGTCCCAGTCGGCCACTTGCTCCGGGCCCAGGAGACGGGTGCGGGCCACCAGCAGCGCGACATCGTCGCTGGGCCGCGGCAGCGGGACGGAGTCGATGACCGCCTGGCAGGTCTGCTCCGGACTCCGCCCGGGGTGCCCGGTCAGGGCTTCCCGCAGCAGGTCAAGACCCACGTCGATGTCACGGTCGCGGTCTTCCACGAGCCCGTCGGTGTACAGCACCAGCCGGCTGCCCTCGGCAAGAGTCAGCTCGGCGGTTTCGAACGGCTGGCCACCGAGTCCCAGCGGTGGGGAGAGAGGCACATCCGGGAACGCGACCCTGCCGTCCGGATGTACGAGCGCGGGCCCGAGGTGGCCCGCCCGGGCCACGGAACAGCGGCCGGCCACCGGGTCATAAACGGCATACAGGCAGGTCGCTCCGGTCACGGCCGGCCATTCGTCCCCGGCGCCCTCGTCGGCATCGATCCTGACGACCAACTCGTCCAGGTAGGCCAGCAGTTCGTCGGGCGCCAGGTCCAGGGCGGAGAAGTTGTGCACCGCGGTCCGCAGCCGGCCCATGGTGGCCGCGGCGTGCAGCCCGTGCCCGACCACATCGCCCACCACCAGGGCCACCCGGGCGCCGGGCAGGGGGATGACGTCGAACCAGTCCCCGCCCACGCCGGCCTGCGCGGGCAGGTAGCGGTGGGCGACCTCCACCGCCGTCTGCCCGGACGGACCGCGCGGCAGCAGGCTGCGCTGCAGAGTGACGGCCACGGCGTGTTCCCGGGTGAAGCGACGGGCGTTGTCCACGCATACGGCTGCCCTGGCGGCCAGCTCCTCGGCGAAGGACAGATCGTCCGCCTCGAACGGCTGCACCTGCTCCGAGCGCCAGAAGCAGGCCCTGCCCAGCACCGTCCCGCGGGCCAGCAGCGGCACCGCGATCAGCGAGTGGAGGCCGTGGTCGAGGATTCTCTCCGCCCGCTGGGGATCGTGGGTCCGCCAGCCGCGCTCGGCACGCAGGTCGGCGATCAGGCCCCCGCGGTCCGAGGCCGGCGCCGCCGGCTGCTCTGCCCCGGGAATCAACTGCACCACATCGCCGACCTGGGCCACCGGTGCATCGGCCCGCACTCCCCGCAGGGCCACCCGGTGCATCTCCGCCCTCGCCCACCCCAGCTCTTCCCCCTGCACCACGGCATCGGCCAGGTCGACGGTGACGAGGTCCGCGAACCGCGGCATCGTCACCTCCGCCAGTTCCTCGGCCGTGCGCACCGCGTCCAGGGTGGTCCCGATCCGTACCCCCGCCTCGTACAGCAATGTCAGCCGCCCCCGTGCCAACTCCGCCCGCCCTGTCAGTGCCGCGAGCTCCGTGGTGTCCCGCAGGGTCGCCACATACATCGCCGGCCGCCCCCCGCCGTCCGCCGCCGGACGCACATTGACGCCCAGCAGCCGGTCTCCCGCCCGGTGCACCTCGTCGCTCGCCGGCCGCAGCGAGCCGAGCAGCTCCGCCACCCCGGCCGCCAGCCCCAAGTCCGCGATCTGGCGCCCCTCCGCGTCCGCCGGCAGCTCCAGCAGCCGCCGCGCCTCGTCGTTGGCCAGCAGCAGCCGTCCGTCCTGGTCGACGATCACCACGCCCTCCCGCACCGCGTGCAGCACCGCGTCGTGGTGCTCGTACATCCGCGTCATCTCCGCGGGCCCCAGTCCGTGGGTCTGCCGCCGCAGCCGCCGCGACACCAGCAGCGAGCTGCCCGCCGCCAGCAGCAGTACCCCCGCCGCCGCGGCCAGCAGCACCGGCAGGTGACTGTTCACCTCGTTCTGCACCTTCGACACCGTGATCGCGACCGACACCAGGGCGACGACTCTGCCGTGGGGTCCGGTGACGGGGGCGATCGAGTCCACGGCGAGGCCCCGGCTCGCGCTGAAGGTGCGGGTAAAGGCTCCGTGGGAGATGGCTGACTTGTACGGGCCGAGGACGTGCTTGCCGATCAGCTTCGTGTCGGGATGGGTGTAGCGGACCCCTTTCGTGCTGAACACCACGACGAGGTCGACGCCGGTCGACTTGCGGACCTCCTCGGCGCGCGGCTGCAGGATCGCGGTCGGGTGGGCGCTGGTCGCCGCCGCTGCCGTTCCGGGTGCCTCAGCAAAGGCCTGGGCCACACTGAGCGTGCGGTGGCGGGCGTCCCGCGTGCCGTTGCTGTGGGCCTGCAGTACCAGCGCCACCACCGCGGCCGCGATCAGCACCGCCGCGACGATCACCTGCAGGACGAACATCTGGCCCGCGACGCTGCGTAGACCCGGCAGAGAGCTGCGGCGCCCCCGCGAGGACCCGAAAGACGCCTTGCGCTCATCCATGGGCCGGTCCTGCCGATCGTTTTTTCGAGTACCCGGAAGGAATCGTCCGTCGGGGTGGCGACCCGCGGACGGAACAACAATAAGACCAAGAATCAACCGAAATGTTCTCTTGCTCGATGACTTGGCCGACTGGCCACCGAGCGGGCCGCCCCGCGCCGATCAGCAACCCCGTAACGCGGTCGTGGGTCTGCCGGCCCAGGGCGGAACACCCGTCTGCCCTGCTCGGCAGCCGGGCCGGACATGCCGGGGTGCGGGGTGGGTCGCAGAATGTGAGGGCGGGCCGTCTCCCTTTCGTCAGCCGCCCGCAACGGAGGCAAGGAGCCGGCATGTGCTCGCTGCAGGACCCCTCGGCCGGGAAGCCGGAGAGCCGCCCGGGGGAGGGGCATGCGGCCGGTGACGCAGACGAGTATGAGGTCGACGAAGAGGTGCAGCACGCACTCGACCGGCTCACTCTCCTCATCAACGCCGCCGAGGCCCTCGCCAGCACCCTCGACACGGACACGGGAATCCGGCGGCTCTGCCGCACCCTCGTTCCCGGTCTCGCCGACTGGTGCGCCGTCGACCTGCTGGACGGGGACGGACGGCTGCGCCGTGTGGCCGTCGAACACCGGGAGGCCGAAACGGAGGCCCCCGGCATGTACGAGGGGCTTCTGCCGTCGGACGAGGGATCCGAGGCCGGCTGGGCTCGTGCGTTGCGAGGTGTGGGGCCCGTGCTGCTCACGGACTTCCACCTGCCGCGGGGGACCGAGGACCGGCCGCTCGCGCGCGAGCTCGAACTCTTCCAGAGGCTGGCGACCGACACGGCGGTGGTCGCTCCCCTGAGAGCACGGCGGCAGGTCTTCGGAGTGCTGACCCTGGCACGTACCCGCCGCGAGGTGCCGCTGACGGATGACAGTCTCCCGCTCGTCGAGGACCTCGCACACCGGGTGGCCCTGGCCATCGACAACGCGCGCCTGCACTCGGAGGTGCAGCACACGGCGGAGCGCCTGCAACGCTCGCTGCTGCCCGACCTGCCCGTCCACGGGCCGCTCCAACTGGCCGCCCGCTATCAGTCGGCAGTGACCACCGCGAGGGTCGGGGGCGACTGGTACGACGCGTTCGTACTGCCCGAGGGCGCCCTGGCGCTGATCATCGGGGACATCGCGGGGCACGACCTGCGTGCGGCGATCATGATGAGTCAGACCCGCAACGTGCTCCGGGGCATCGCCTGCGATCGCAAGGAGCCGCCGGGCAAGATCCTGGCGAGGCTGGACGCCGCTCACCAGATCCTGTCCCCGCATCAGACTCTGACCTGCGTCTACGGGCTGGTCGAGAAAACGGCGCCCGACGAGTTCTGGCAGTTTCACTATGCGGTGGCGGGCCATCCCGCGCCGCTGTTGGTGACCCGCGAGGGGGAGACCCGCTTCCTCGACGGCGGCCGGAGCATGCTGCTGGGGATGGATCCCGAAGAGCACCGCCCGGGGGCCATCGAACGGCTGCCGGCCGAATCCACCCTGCTGCTGTACACGGACGGCCTCATCGAGCGCCGGGACGAAGGGCTGGACCGCGGCCTGGCCCGTCTCCGCCAGCACGCCGCGGCCCTCGCAAGGAAGCCGCTTGAGGCGTTCTGCGACGAACTGCTCAGTGGTCTGGCGGGTGACGGCACCGACGACGTCGCGATGATCGCGGTTCGCACGGGCCCGCCGAAGACGGGGCCCGCGCTGGCGGTTCCGTGAGGCAGCCACCGGCCGGCCGTTCGTGATCCGCGCCCCCGGCGCCGTGCCCAGCAGGAGCGTTCCCATCGTCCAGTTGTGGAGCGGTGAGGCGTGCTGCCGGACCGCCATGCAGATCAGGAACCGCTCGTCCCGGAGCGGCGGAACGGACCGGGCTGTCCAGCGGGGTGCTGAGGTGCGCCACGCTCTCCTGACGGGGCCGTGCCGGTGGTACCAGGCATGGCGGGAAGCTCTGAATGGTGGTTCACTTCTTTCATGGCCTACCGCAAGACCGGCGCCGAAATCGATCGGCTCGCAGCCGCCAGAGAGCACCTCGTCACGTGTGCCACCTCGGTGGTCACGGAAGTGGGCTGGTCACAGGCGTCGGTGACCGCTGTCGCCGATGCGGCGGGAATCGCGGCCGGTTCGGTGTACCAGCACTTCCCGTCCAAAGGGGCGCTCGCCGTCGAGGTGTTCCGACGAGCCGCAGGCCGCGAGGTCGACGTCCTCGGCGAGGTGCTCCAGGGGCCGGGGACGCCCGCCGAACGGCTCAGCCGGGGCGTCGGGGTCTTCGCCCGCCGTGCCCTGGAGAACCGCGGACTGGCATACGCGCTGCTCGCCGCACCGGCCGAACCGGCGGTCGGGGCCGAGCGCCTCGACTTCCGGCGCCGCTACCGGGCGCTGTTCGCCGAAGTCGTCCACCAGGGCATCGCGAACGGCCTGCTGCCCGCGCAGAACGGCGAGATCACCGCGGCCGCGCTCACCGGGGCGGTCGGCGAGGTGCTCGTCGACCCGCTCGGCACCCACGACGGGAAGGCCACCGAGGAACTCCTCGCCGAACTCACCGCCATGGCGTTGCGCTGCGCGGGCGTCCCCGCCGAGGTGCAGCAGCCCTGACCCGATCGTGCAAGCCCGCACCCGGAGGAAACCCGTGTCGACGACCGCCGCTCCCCGCAGCCGCCCCACCGCCCCGACCCACGAAGTGACCAATCAGCCACCACCGCTGGCCGGCCACGACGCCGCCCAGGACGCCGTGTTGCTGGAAGGCATGTGCCGTGAGGGTGCGTCGTGGCACACCGAGGACCTCCATGACCTCGGCCGCCTCGTCACGGGCGAGGAAGCACAGGACTGGGCCGACCAGGCCAATCGCCACGAACCCGTGCTGCGCACACACGACCGCTACGGCAACCGCATCGACGAGGTGGAGTTCCACCCCGCCTACCACCACCTGATGGACGCCTCGGTGGGGGCCGGGCTGGCCGGCGCTGCGTGGGCCGACGAGCGGCCGGGCGCCCATGTGGCCCGCGCCGCCGGCTTCATGCTGATGTCGATGGTGGAGCCGGGACACCTCTGCCCGGTCTCCATGACGTACGCGGTGGTCCCCGCGCTGCGCCACGCTCCCGGCCTCGCCGCCACGTACGAGCCCCTGCTCACCAGCCGGGTCTACGATCCCGGCCTGCGGACCCCCACCGGCAAGCGAGGGCTGCTCGCAGGGATGGGCATGACGGAGAAGCAGGGCGGCACCGACGTGCGCGCCAACACCACATCGGCCACCGAAGAGCCCGACGGGACCTGGCGGTTGCGCGGTCACAAGTGGTTCACCAGCGCGCCGATGAACGACCTCTTCCTCGTGCTCGCGCAGGCCCCCGGCGGTCTCTCCTGCTTCCTCGTGCCGCGCGTGCTGCCGGACGGCAGCCGCAACACCTTCCGCATCCAGCGGCTCAAGGACAAACTCGGCAACCGTGCCAACGCCAGCAGCGAGCCCGAGTTCGACGACACGGTGGCCTGGCTCGTCGGCCCCGAGGGCAAGGGCGTACGCACCATCATCGACATGGTGACCTCGACGCGCCTCGACTGCGTACTCGGATCCGCGGCGGGCACCCGCGCCGCGCTCGCCCAGGCCGCCCACCATGTGCGCCACCGCGCGGTGTTCGGCGCGAAACTGATCGACCAGCCTCTGATGCGCAATGTGATCGGCGACCTCGCGGTGGAGTCCGAGGCCGCCACCACACTCGCCCTGCGCCTCGCCGGGGCGGCCGACCGGGCCCAGCGCGGCGACGCCCGGGAGCGTGCGTTCCTGCGACTCGCCACGGCCGTCGGCAAGTACTGGGTGTGCAAACGGCAGCCCGCCGCGGTCGCCGAGGCGCTGGAATGCCTCGGTGGCAACGGATATGACGAGGCGTCCGGTATGCCGCGCCTCTACCGCGAGGCCCCGCTCAACGGCATCTGGGAGGGCTCGGGCAACGTCAACGCCCTTGACATGCTGCGGGCGCTGGCGCGCGAGACCGAGTCCGTCGACGCCTTCCGTGCCGAGATCGAGGCGGCATCGGGCGCCGACCGCCGACTGGATGCCGCCTGGCAGGAGCTGCGCGGCGAACTCGTCCTCACCGAGGACGCCCCGCTGCGGGCCCGCCGTCTCATCGAACGCGCGGCGCTCGTGCTCCAGGGGGCGCTCCTCGTACGGCACGCGCCGCCCGCCGTCGCCGACGCCTTCTGCGCGTCCCGGCTGGCCGGGGACCGGGGGCTGGCGTTCGGGACCCTCCCGCCGGACACGGATCTCGGGGGAGTGCTGGAGCGTCTCCCCGTCTGACGGCGGGTGTCGCGAGGCCGTACGGCGGGCGCCGGCCGTGGCTACGGCGGACGCCGGCCGTGGCCGGATTCAGGGGAGTTGCCCGTTGGAGTGAACGCAGCGGGTCAAACCTCGGCGGGCAGGGATACCGAAGCCGGATGAGGGCGTGCGGAGTCTCGCCGGCCACGCCTGTCGCTTCTGCTGCCCTCTGTGGCTCAGCACGTCACATCGCTACTTTCGGTGGTGAGTTGATTGCACACGGAGACGATCCACGTCGGTGGTGCGACAGCGGAACCGGAGGACAAGCATGAAGCTGTACCAGAAGTGGGCTGCGGGAATGGGCGCTCTCGCGATCAGCGCCGGACTCGTGTCGAGCACGGCCACCACGGCGGCAGCCAGTGACGCAGTGAGCCCCACGCCCCGGTCGGTCGTCGCCCAGCAGCTCACCCTCAGACTCGCCGACGACCCCGGTCAGGTTGCCAACGTACGCGGCGGGTCCACGGAAAACGGTGCCCCTGTCATCCAGTACCCCTGGTCCGGCAAGGCCAACGAGCGCTGGGAAGCGGACTCCGCCCTCGGCGGCTACTACCGGTTCAAGTCCGTCGGCAGCGGCAAGTGCCTCAACGTCAGGGGCGGCGGGAGCGAAAACGGCGCCCAGGTCATTCAGTACACCTGCGGAAACAGCGACAACGAACTGTGGAAGTTCGTTCCCAAGGGCATCGGCTACCAAGTCGTCGTCAAGTCCAGCGGCAAGTGCCTGAACGTCAGGGGCGGCGTCGGCGTCGGAAACGACCTGATCCAGTACGAGTGCACCCCACGGGGAGTGGCCAACGACGTCTGGCTGCCGGTCTGGGAACCCCACACCATCTGATCGCACGGCAGGGTGCCGCGCCCCCCGGGCCGGGACACGGCTGCTCACGCCATGCCGGCAGGGCGTAGGAGACCCGGTGGCCCCGACGCCGGTGAGGCATCGGGGCCACCAGCTGACGAAGGCTCAATGAGCCGTCACCCGGTCAGCAGGGGCCGACGGCGACGACGGCGACGAGCCCGGCCAGGTCTCCCTCGCGGCGGTTCCCTCCCGGCCGTTCAGTACCGCTCGCGCCGCCTCCTGCGGCGGCGGTTGTAGACAAGCAGGGCCCCGGCGAGGAGGCCGATCACGAACATGATCAGCAGCGCCGCGTACAAGGGCATGGTGACGACGGGAACCAGCAGCCGGATCTTCACTTCCCGGGTGTTCTCGGCGATGAGGACGATCGCGACCGCGGTCAGCAGCAGGGCGAGGATACGCGTAGGCGTCAGGGCCTGGCGCCACCGTGAACCACGGTTGGTCGCGGCGTCCGGTGCGTCTGGAGCCTGGTGTCCGCTCATCTCTCCAGAATCGGCCCCCGGATTGCGTGACGCCGCTCCGGGCTGCGCCATTCGGGTGACAGGCGGCCTGTGCCCGCGCATCGGTGCAGCTCACGGTTCCGGGCGACGCGTCCGACGGTCCGCCCCTCCGATGGGCTACCCCCGCTCGTGACGCCTCGCCCACGGGCCGAGGGTGGGCAGCACCGGCCGTACCAGGTGTGCGGCCCGCCGTATCCACGCCCCGCCAGGGAGGCCGTTGTATCCGTGTCACACCCCGGCACGCTGGTCCTGATCACGGCCGCCGCAGTGCTCGCTCCGCTGCTGGCAAGCGCGGCGGCCCGACGCCTCGCCGTCCCGCTCGTCATTTTCGAGATCGCGCTCGGCATCGTCATCGGCCCGGACGCCCTTGACTGGGCGCATTCGGACCAGGCCATCGACACCCTGTCGAACCTGGGGCTGTCCATGCTGATCTTCCTCGCCGGCTACGAGATCGACTTCGCGGCGGTGCGAGGCAGGACCCTGAACCGGGCTGCGGGAGCCTGGCTGGCCTCGCTGGCCGTCGCCATCGCGGTGGCCTTCCTGCTCAGCGGTGACGACGTGTTCAAGGCGTTCGTGATCGGCACGTCGCTGACCAGCACAGCTCTGGGCACAGTCCTGCCGATGCTCAAGGACGAGGGGGACCTGCACGGCCGCTTCGGCGCGGTGGTGACGGCCTTCGGAGCGGTGGGCGAGTTCGGCCCGGTCGTCGCCATCGCTCTGCTGCTGAGCGGCCGCAAACCCGGGGTGTCGGCCGCCCTTCTGATCGTCTTCGCGGCTGTCACGGCCGCGGCCATCGTCTGGGCGCTGCGGCCCAGGCGCCCCTGGTTCTCCCGCTTGATCGACAAGACCTTGCACAACAGTGCCCAGTTCGCAGTGCGCTTCGTCATGTTCCTGCTGGCGGGCATGCTGGGCCTCGCATCGGCATTCGGACTCGACGTCCTGCTGGGCGCGTTCGCGGCAGGCATCCTGGCCCGCCTGGTGCTGTACGGCGCCGCCCCCGACAGCAGCGCCGAGGTCCTGGGCAAGGTGGAGGCCATGGGCTTCGGATTCCTGGTGCCGCTGTTCTACGTGGTGACCGGCATCAACTTCGACCTCCACGCCCTGCTCCACGACGCCCGCTCGCTGGCGTTGCTGCCGGTCTTCCTGCTCCTGTTCCTCCTCCTGCGGGGCGGGCCCGTATACCTGCTCGCACCCCGCGACCTGGACCGCGGCGACAGGAGCGCGCTCACCCTGTTCGCGGCGACCTGCCTCCCCCTTGTCGTCGCCATCACCACCATCGGCGTCAGCCAGAAGATCGTGGACTCGGCCGTGGCGGCGGCTCTGGTCGGCGCCGCGATGGTCTCGGTGCTGGTATTCCCGCTGCTGGCCAGGCGCATTCGCGTCGGCGGTCGCGACCGAGCACCGTCGGGCTCCCGGACCGCAGAGGAGTCGGAGGCGTGGTAACGAGGGTGCCGGCAGCCGATGTTGAGGTGTGGAAGTTGATGCGTCGGCGTCACCCAGATCGACGGGAACGGAAGTGGCGCCGTACTTCTCGCACAGTGCGGCGAGCTCAGGCGCCCGCGGGCCTCACGCCGGGGACGGGCTGCCGGAGCGGCCTCATAGAAGCGGAAGAAGAGCCTCGAGTGCGGGGTTGTCGTTGCTTTTGCGCCACACGTAGTCGAGCTCAACGGGCTGCGGCTGGGCGGGCAGGTGCAGCAGCCGGTAGACGACACCCTGGTGCTGCATGGTCATCGCGGCCTCGGGGACCAGGGCGATGCCCCAGCCGGTGTTGACCAGGGCCAGGATGTTGTGGACCTGGCTGAGGTACTGGGTGAACACCGGCCGTACCCCTCCGGTGCGGAACGTGGTGAGCAGCAGTTCGTGAAAGTAGCGGGCCTCGATGGGGGGAGTACATCAGGAAGTCCTGACCGTCGAAGTCCGCCAGTTCGATGGGTCCGTCGACAGCTGCCAGCGGGTGGGCGGCGGGCAGCGCGGCCACCAGACCCTCCCGGACGGCGGTGCGTGCGGCCAGGTCGTTGCCGACTGCCGACGGGCGGATCAGACCGAGGTCCAGGGAGCCCTCGCTGAGAGCTTCCAACTGGTCGCGGGTGACCAGCTCGTGCAGCAGTATCTCCACCCCTGGCAGCGAACTGCGGGCGATGTCGAGGAGTTCACCGAGCGCGGAGTAGGCGCTCGCGGCGGTGAAGCCGACGGCGATCGCGCCCGTCTCTCCGGTCGGTACCCGGCGCACGGCGAGGGTGGCACGCTCGGCCTGGCGCACGATACGACGCGCCTCCGAGAGGAAGGCCCGGCCTGCGGGCGTCAGCCGCACCGTTCGGTTGGTGCGGTCCAGCAGCCTCACACCCAGGTCGTTCTCCAGCAGCTGGATCTGCCGGCTCAACGGCGGCTGGGTCATACTCAGTCGCTCCGCGGCACGGGTGAAGTGCAGCTCCTCCGCCACGGCCACGAAACACGACAGCTGAGTCAATGTGAACAATGATGCTCTCCTTGAATGGTCACATCCAAAACTTATGTTGGACGTGGATCAATCGCGCCCGTAGCGTTCGAATCCTGACGGTCAGACGTCGCCTTCCCGCTCCCGGACCCCTCGCTGACACATGTCCGGGCCGGCGTGCGGCCCTGTCCTCCACGCCCGCACCCTCCCCACCGCGCCGACCCAGGGACACGAAGTGGCGACCACGACGAACACGACAACTCACGCCGCACACACCGCACATGCCGCCCACGCCGCGGGTGAAGCCACCCTCGACCGCATCGCCTGGCTGCGTCTTTCTTCGGTGACCCTGCCGCTGGCCACGCCGATCAGTGACGCGAAGGTTCTGACCGGCCGCCAGAAGCCGATGACGGAGGTCGCCTTCCTCTTCGTGGAGGTCACCACTGAGCAGGGGCACGAGGGCATCGGCTTCAGCTACTCCAAGCGAGCGGGCGGCCCTGGCCAGTTCGCCCACGCCCGGGAGATCGCCGAGACCCTGCTCGGTGAGGACCCCAGCGACATCGGCAAGATCTGGACCAAGCTCGTGTGGGCCGGAGCGTCAGTGGGCCGCAGCGGACTGGCCACCCAGGCGATCGCAGCCTTCGACGTCGCCCTGTGGGACCTCAAGGCCAAGCGGGCCGGTCTGCCGCTGGCCAAGCTGCTCGGTGCCCATCGCGACTCCGTACGCTGCTACAACACCTCCGGCGGCTTCCTGCACACGCCGACCGGGCAGGTCCTGGACAACGCCACCTCATCCCTGGACAGCGGCATCGGCGGCATCAAGATCAAGGTCGGTCACCCCGACGGCACATACGACCTGGCCCGTCTCACCGCGGTGCGCGAGCACATCGGCGACGACGTGCCGCTCATGGCCGACGCCAACCAGCAGTGGGACCGGCCCACCGCGCAGCGCATGGGCCGCGCCATGGAAAAGTTCAACCTGGTCTGGATCGAGGAGCCGCTCGACGCCTACGACGCCCAGGGCCACGCCGCGCTCGCCGCTTCCCTGGACACCCCCGTGGCCACCGGCGAGATGCTGGCCAGCGTCGCCGAGCATGTCGAGCTGATCCGGCACAACGCCGCCGATGTCATCCAGCCCGACGCACCCCGCATCGGCGGTATCACCCAGTTCCTCAAGCTCGCCGCTCTCGCCGAGCACCACCAGCTGCAGCTCGCACCGCACTTCGCGATGGAGATTCATCTCCACCTCGCCGCCGCCTACCCGATCGAACCCTGGGTGGAGCACTTCGACTGGCTGGAGCCGCTGTTCAACGAGCACCTGGAGATCCGGGACGGACGCATGTACGTCTCTGCCCGTCCCGGCCTCGGCTTCACGCTCAGCGATCAGGCCCGGGCCTGGACGATCGCCGAGCACGAGGTCGGCGCCCGCCCCTGAGCCCGACCTGCAGAGGCGGCCGCCCACCGCCGAGACGTGCACGCTGCCCTGCCGGCGTGCACCACCGGAAAACGCAGAGAGTGAGAGGTGACCGACAGAGCGTCGGCATTGTCTGCTCCGGGGCGGCTGCGAGGTGCCGCGACTGTGAGCCTGCCCATAGGACCTATGTCATGTACGAGGCATGGCAGTAGGGCTGTGGAAAGCGTGGCGGATCGCGCACCAGGGCCGTCCACGCCGCTCCGGGCCCGCGCTACGTACACAGGTAGTAACGGGCCTCATTGCCCCTGCCTTCCAGCGGCGCTAACCATGGTCCGAGTCCCGGGGAGCTGAGTGCCGGACCGGTCGGGCCCCGCCCGCCACCGCTGCTCCGCCCACGACACGTAGCTGCATTCCGCTGTCGCCGGCCCCCGCGGCCTCCTACGACATCCCCGGACGAAGAGGTACCCCCGTATGCCCGCCATCACCCCTGGCGCCGGCAGCAGGACAGCAAGCCGAAGGACTGATAGCTGATGGCGTACGAGAGTGGGAACGCGATACCCGGCCCGGACGCCCCAGGGCCCGCCGGCCCCGAGCCGGCCGGTGACGGGCCGCCCGGACGGCGGCGCCCGCGTCGCAGGGCGCTGCGGATCACCGCCTGGGCCGCCCTCGGCGTACTGGCGGTGGGAGGAGCAGGCGCGGCCTACCTGTGGTCGCACCTCAACGGCAACGTCAAGGGCGTCGACATCAACGCCGCCCTCGGAAAGGACCGGCCCAGCGACGCGCACAACGGCGCGATGAACATTCTTCTCCTCGGGTCCGACTCGCGGGCGGGGACGAACGGCGCGTACGGAAAGGGCATCAGCGGCGCCCGGTCCGACACGACGATGGTTCTCCACGTCGACAAGTCCCACAAGAAGGCGAGCGTCGTCAGCATTCCGCGGGACACGATGATGGAGCGCCCCGCGTGCCCGAAGCCGCACGGCGGCACCGTGCCCGGCGCGCACCAGGCGATGTTCAACGAGTCCTACGAGGTGGGTGGCCCCGGCTGCACCGTGAAGACGGTCGAGAAGATGTCCGGTGTCCGCATGGACCACTATGTCGAAGTCGACTTCAACGGTTTCAAGAAGCTCATCGACCAGCTCGGTGGTGTGAACATCACGACCAGCCAGGCGATCGACGACAACGACAGCCACCTCAAGCTGTCCGCCGGCAAGCACACGCTCAAGGGCGAGCAGGCACTCGGTCTCGTACGGACCCGGCACGGTGTGGGCGACGGCAGTGACCTCGGCCGTATCCAGCTCCAGCAGGCGTTCATCAAGGCCCTGACCGAAAAGGTCGACAACATCGGCCTGCTCGGCAACCCGGCCAAGCTCTACGACCTCGCCGACACCGCGACCCGGACCGTCAGCGCCGACTCCGGGCTGGCGTCCGCGAACAAGCTGCTGGGTCTGGCCAAGGACCTCAAGGGCATCAGCCCGAAGAACATGAACATGGTCACGATGCCGGTGGCCTACGACCCTCAGGCCCCGGACCGGGTCCTGCCCCTCACCAAGGCATCCCAGCAGGTCTGGAAGGCGCTGCGGGACGACAAGCCGATACCGAAGTCCGCCGTGCAGAACTCGGTGGGCGACAAGGGCAAGTCGCCGGTCACCGCGAGCGCTTGACGTCGGCCGCCCCGGGGAGAAGGTTCTTCCTCGCTTCTCCTCCAGGGCCGGAAGCAGTGCGGTTCTCTCACTGCTTCCGGCCCGGCACACCGCCCCTTCGGGGCACGCGCTCAAGCGGGCGCCGGCGGTCTGCGCACCCGACGTCCAGGCAGTGGTCCCCGACCACCGTCACCGGAAGGCATCGGCGTTCTCCGAAGCCCACTGCTGAAACGCACGGGCCGGCGTTCCGGTGACCTGTGAGACCGTGTCGCGCACCATCAGCAACTCGTCGTTCACGTCTCCGCCCATGACGCGAGCACCGCGTCCGTGGCCTCGGCTCCCCATGCCGGGGCCATTTTGCGTGTGGGCCTCCTGGCGGCTGATCTCGGCGAAGGACACCTCCCGGCCCAGTCGAGGAAGCCGCGCGTCACTCCACCGCGGAAGCCAGGCTGAGTACAGGCGCGGCCTGGTCGGTGAGCTGGTGCAGTTGGTTGAGCTCGTTGAGGTGGTTCAAGCCGGCCAGCTGGTCCTTCACCTTCGGGAGCCGGGCCGCGTACGGCGCGGGGATACCGGTCGTGGCGATGGCGTCGAGCTCGCCGATGGGATTCAGCTTCGAGCCGGCCCGGCCGGAGGCGTCAGCGGCGTGTGCTGACGACATGGCAAGGCACGGGAGAGCGGCAGCGAGAGCAAGACATGCGGCAATTCGTCGTGTTGTGGTCATACATGTGCAAACGCGCCGAGGGGTCGATGGACACGGCGCATTCCTGCGCCTGGTGGCCGGGCCTCGTTCCTGGATCCATCTGGATCTATAAATCAGATCGCCTGCAACGGAAACATCTGTTGGACAGAATTTCCGGCACGCCTGAGGATTTCCCGTGCGGTAGCACAGTCAACGCGACAGGGATGAACTACCGCCTGAGTGGAGGCTGAAGTGCCAAGTGAAGAGACCGAAGTAGTCATCGTCGGGGCCGGCCAGGCGGGCGTGGCGATGAGTGAGCACCTGGGAGCCTGCGGCGTACCGCACATCGTCCTGGAGCGGCACCGGATCGCCGAGCGGTGGCGCTCGGAGCGGTGGGACTCCCTGGTCGCGAACGGGCCTGCGTGGCACGACCGGTTCCCGGGGCTGGAGTTCTCCGACGTCGCCCCCGATGCCTTCGCCTCGAAGGAGCAGGTCGCGGACTACTTCGCTGCGTACGCCGAGAAGATCGGTGCCCCGATCCGGTGCGGTGTCGAGGTGAACTCGGTGCGGAAGCACACCGGTCGGCCCGGCTTCCAGGTCGAGACGTCGGAGGGCTCCATCAACGCGCGCTTCGTCGTGGCTGCGACCGGACCGTTCCAGCGGCCCGTGATCCCGCCCATCGTCCCCGACGGCGCCGTCCCCGTACAGATTCATTCCAGCGGGTACCGCAATCCGGAGCAGCTGCCCGATGGCGCGGTCCTCGTGGTCGGGGCCGGCTCCTCGGGGGTGCAGATCGCCGACGAGCTGCGTCAGTCGGGTCGCCGGGTCTACCTCTCCGTCGGACCCCACGACCGTCCGCCGCGCGAGTACCGCGGCCGTGACTTCTGCTGGTGGCTCGGTGTGCTCGGGCTCTGGGACGCCGAGACGCCTCCCCAGGGCGCCGCACATGTCACCATCGCGGTCAGCGGCGCCCGGGGCGGCCACACCGTGGACTTCCGTGCCCTGGCCGGCACTGGCATCGAGCTCGTCGGCCTGACCGCGTCCTGCGACGACGGCGTACTGCGCTTCGCGCCGGATCTCGCCACGAACATAGCCGTCGGCGACGCCAAGTACCTCGCGCTCATCCAGGCGGCCGACGAGTACGTCGAACGCAATGGGCTCGACCTCCCCGAGGAGCCGGAGGCCCACGTCCTGGGCCCGGACCCGGAATGCGTGACCGACCCGCTCCTGGAGCTCGACCTGACTGATGCCGGTGTCACCTCGATCGTCTGGGCGACCGGCTTCGCCACCGACTACAGCTGGCTCGACGTCGACGCTTTCGACGAGAACGGCCGACCGGACCAGCGACGAGGAGTGTCCTCCGAACCCGGCGTCTACTTCGTGGGCCTGCCCTGGCTGTCCCGCCGCGGGTCGAGCTTCATCTGGGGCGTCTGGCACGACGCCAGGTACATCGCCGACCACATCGCGATCCAGCGGGGCTACCTCGCGTACAGCACCACCACCGACCGGTCCGGCGCCGTGCCGGCGACCCAGCAGAACTGAGGAGCAGACGATGACCTCCACGAGCGAGAGCCGCCCGGTGCGGGCCCCGATCACCGCGGGCGGCCACACCCGGATCAGGCCGTTCAACACCCGCGACACCTATCCCGAGCAGAACCTCGACAACGACCTCTGTCAGGCCGTCGTGGCCGGCAACACCGTCTATGTCCGGGGCCAGATCGGTCAGGACCTCGACACCAGCGAATCGGTCGGTATCGGTGACGCCGGGGCCCAGGCCGAGCAGGCGATGGCCAACATCAAGATGCTGCTCGAAGAGGCGGGCAGCCGTATGGAACATCTCGTCAAACTGACGATCTATCTGGTCGACCCGCGCTACCGCGAGGCCGTCTACCGCACGGTGGGCCGCTGGACCAAGGGTGTGCACCCGATCTCCACCGGCCTGGTGGTGTCCGCCCTGGCCCGTGCCGAGTGGCTGTGCGAGATCGACGCGGTCGCGGTGATCCCGGAGGGGGACCGGTCATGACCTTCTCCCTGGTGGCCCGTGACGGCGAGCGGTTCGGTATCGCGGTCAGCTCGTCGAGCCCGGCGGTCGCGGCCCGCGTCGCCCACCTGAAACCCGGCATCGGTGCGGCGGCTTCGCAGAACGTCACCGATCCCACCCTCGGTACGAGTCTGCTGGCCGGGCTCGCCGAACACGGCGACGCGCAGCGCGCCCTGACCGGCGTCACGGGCGCGGCGCGCAACGCGAAGACCATCGGCTACCGGCAGTTGACGGTGCTCGGCCGCTCAGGCCCCGGGTTCGCGTACAGCGGTTCGGGGACGCTGGGCACGTACGCGTCGGCCACCGCGGACGGTGCGGTCGCGGCGGGCAACATGCTGTCCGGCGAGCACATCCCGCAGGTACTTCTCGATGCGTACGCGGCGGCCTCCGGCGAGCTGGAAGAGCGCCTGATCGCCGCCCTGCGTGCCGCCGTCGCGGCCGGCGGGGAGGAGGGGCCGGTGCACTCGGCAGGCCTGGCGGTCGTCGCGGACGTGGACTGGCGGGTGACCGACCTGCGCGTGGACTGGGCCGACGACCCCGTCGACCGGCTCGCCGGACTCCTCGACGTCTGGCTGCCGCAGCGCGACGACTACGTGCGGCGCGGACTCGACCCGCAGGCCGCGCCCTCGTACGGCGTCCTGGGCGACCTGTGACGGGCGCGCTCAAAGCGGCCGCCAGGCGCCAGGTCGACCGCCACGCCGACGAGCTGATCGGTCTCTCCGAGCGGCTGCACGCCGACCCGGAGACGGCCTGGGAGGAGCACCGGGCCGCCGCCGCCGTACCGGAACTGCTCGACCGCGCCGGATTCGACGTCACCTCGTCCTACCTGGGCCTGGAGACCGCGTTCCTGGCACGGTTCGGCAGCGGGCCCACCCGGATCGCGCTGTGCGCCGAGTACGACGCGCTGCCCGGCCTCGGCCACGCGTGCGGGCACAACCTCATCGCGGCGAGCTCCGTCGGCGCCGCGCTCGGCCTGGCCTCTGTCGCCGACGACGCCGGCCTCACCGTGGAGGTCTACGGCACACCCGCCGAAGAGGGCGGCGGCGGCAAGATCGAGATGCTCGACCGGGGCGCCTTCGCCGGAGTGGACCTCGCCATGATGGTGCACCCGGCGCCGGTCGACGTCGCCGAGGCCCGCCCGTTCGCGGTCACCCACTCCAAGGTCTCCTACACAGGGAAGTCCGCCCACGCCGCGGCCTACCCCGAGGCCGGGGTCAACGCGGCTGACGCCTTCACCGTGGCCCAGGTAGCGATCGGGCTGCTGCGGCAGCAACTGCCGCCATCGGCCCGGGTGCACGGCGTGGTGACCCATGCAGGGGACGCGCCGAACGCCATCCCGGAGCGGGCCGCCGGCCGATGGTACGTACGCGCGGAGACGCTCGCCGAACTGGCCGAGCTGGAACCACGCGTCATGCGGGCCTTCGAAGCGGGTGCCCTCGCGACGGGCTGCGAGCTGGTGATCGAGCCGGAGAGCAAGCCGTACGCGGAGTTCCGCACGGACGAGACCGCTCTCGGGCACTACCGGGCGAACGCCCTCGCGCTGGGGCGCGAGTTCGCGCCGCCCGGCCAGGCGGCGCGGATGAACCGCGCATCCACCGACATGGGCAACGTGTCGCAAGTGGTGCCGGCCATCCACCCCTACATCGGCATCGGATCGCTGCCCGCCACCAACCATCAGCACGAGTTCGCGGCGTTCTGCGTGGGCGGAACGGCCCAGCGAGCCCTGCTCGACGCGGCGACCGCGCTGGCCTGGACCGGCCTGGACCGAAGCGGCACGGCCGGGGGAGCGATGGCGTGACAGGAGCGGCCGCCGCCGTGGGCACACGGACCGATCGCGTGCTGTGGACGGTCCCGGGCGCCATCCCGCCCGGGTCCGGCCCGGCCGCTTCCCTCATCGACCGGTTCGACGGGGTGTGCCGCCGTGGCTGTCAGCCGCTGCCCGCCGCAGCCCGGCGCCGCGCCGGCACCCTCGGCGTACCGGCCGGACCAGTCCCGCCTCCCTGACCGGCCCGCCCGCGCTCCGACGGCGCCCGCTGTCGGCACCCGCCGTCGGAACCCGCAACAGCTCAGCTTCTCCCCCCATCCCCAAGGAGGCGTGTATGTCCACCCGTAACACCGGCGCCACGACGACCGAGGTCGACGCGGCCACCGATGTGGTCGCACTGCGCAGGAACGTTGCAGCCGGAGCCATCGGCGTGTTCGTGCACTGGTTCGACTGGGCTGCCTACGCCTACCTCGCAGGCACCGTCGCGACCGTGTTCTTCCCGGCCGAGGACAAGACCACCGGACTGCTCGCCGTGTTCGGCGTGTTCGCCGTGTCGTTCGGCATCCGGCCGATCGGCGCCATGGTCTTCGGACCGCTCGGCGACCGGATCGGCCGCAAACGCACCTTGTCGCTGGTCATCTTCATGATGTCCGGCGCCACCCTGACGATCGGCCTGCTTCCCGGTTACGGGACGATCGGAGTCGCCGCACCGGTGCTCCTGCTGGTCCTGCGCCTGGTGCAGGGCTTCGCCGCGGGCGGCGAGTTCGGCAGCGCGGCGAGCTTCCTCGCCGAGAGCGCCCCGCGGCGCCGTCGCGGATTCGGGGTCAGCTGGCTGGAGGTCGGCTCCCTGCTGGGCTTCCTCGCCGGCTCGTTCGTCTTCCTGCTGCTGTCGACGGGGCTCGACGACAGCCAGCTGTCGTCGTGGGGCTGGCGCATCCCCTTCCTCATCGCCGCGCCCCTGGGCGTCATCGGCTTCATCATCCGCAACAAGATCGAGGACACCCCCGAGTACCGGGCGCTCGAAGCCAACGACACCGTCCCGCGCAGCCCCGTACGCGAACTGCTCCGTACCGAGAAGCGGCAACTGCTCCAGGCGGCGGGCCTCATGACCGCCATGCACGTGCCCTTCTACATCGTGCTGACCTACCTGGTGACGTACGAGACAGACCACCTGGGGCAGTCGTCCGGCGACGCCGCCCTGCTGTCCACGGCGATCTCGCTGCTGGGGCTGGTGTTCGTCCCGGTGTTCGGCCTGCTGTCGGACCGGGTGGGACGTAAACCGGTCTTCGTCGGAGCGACGGTAGCCCTGCTGGTCCTCGCCGTCCCCGCGTTCCTCCTGATGCGGACCGGGCTCGTCGGAACCTGGGTGGCGGGTCTCGTGCTCGGTGTGATCCTGGCGGCGATTCTCGGCACCTACGCGGTGTGGTCGGCGGAGATCTTCCCCACCCGCACCCGCCAGAGCGGTCTGTCCATCGCCTACAACATCACCGCCGCGCTCTTCGCCGGCACGGTGCCCTATCTGATGACCGTGCTCATCTCCGCGACCGGCAGCACCCTGCTGCCCGGCTTCTATCTGATGGTGTTCGCCGTGGGCGGCCTCGTCGCCGCGCTCTCCCTCCGGGAGACAGCCGGCTCCGCCATGCTGCGCCCCGAGGACGTGTCCGACCCCGTATCCGATGACGTGTCCGGTCCCGCACCCGAGGACGTGCCCGTGCCGGCCACCGAGCGTCGCTAGAGGCTCTCGTACGAGGCCGGGTACGGACACACGATCGCCAGGCGCGAGGTCCACAGAGGGCGCGAGGTTCACACATGACGTCACCGGTGGGCTTCACTCTCGTCCAGCTCCGCTATTTCCTCGTCGCCGCCGAGTGCGGCTCGATGACGGCGGCGTCGGCCGAGCTGCATATCGCGCAGTCCGCGGTGTCCGCCGCCATCCACCATCTGGAAAGCGACCTGCGGTCACAGCTGTTCATCCGCCGGCGCGGCCGCGGGCTGGTCCTGACACCGGCGGGGGAGAGGCTCCGGCACCAGGCGCGCGAGTTACTGGCCCGTGCGCGTGAGGTGGCGGGGGAGGCGCGCGGCAGCGGGCAGATCCTGTCGGGGCCGGTGAGCGTCGGATGCTTCATCACGCTGGCCCCGTACTACCTGCCCGCCCTGTTCAGCGACTGCACCAGCCGGTACCCGGGGATCGAGATCGACGTCGTGGAGGCCGAGGCCGAACACCTGCTCCAGGCACTGCGCGCGGAACGCATCGACTTCGCCCTCACCTACGGCCTCGGCCTGTCCGCCGATCTCGAAGTGCGCGGAGAGACGATCGCCCGCGTCCCGGCCCATGTCATCGTCCCGGCCGGCCATCGCCTGGCCGGCCAGACGAAGGTGGACTTGACCGAACTGGCCGCTGAGCCCCTGGTGTTGCTCGATCTGCCGTACAGCCGGGACTACTTCCGTGCGCTCGTGGCGGCCACCGGCACCGCGCCCGACGTGCGGTACCGCACCCGGAGCTACGAGACCGTCCGCTCCATGGTGGCCAGAGGCCTCGGCTACTCGGTGCTGAACCAGCGTCCGGCGACCAGAGAGACATACGGCGGCGGCGAGGTGGTGGAGTTGGAGCTGAGTGAGCGATACCCACCGCTGGAACTCAAGCTGGCGACGGTGCAGGGCGTGACGCAGACCGCCCGCGCCCGGGCCGTCATGGAGACGGTGCGGGAGATGGCGGCCAGAGGCACCCCGGCACTCTGACGTTCCTCAGCGACGGTTGTCCCCGTTCCGTCCGTGATGCCCACGGCGGACAGAAGTACGGGAGGACAGCAGCATGGGAGGTCAGACGTACCGGAGGACAGGAGCACGCCCGCCCACCACCGGACTTCGCCGGTCCCCGTCCCAACGGCCGTCTACTGTACGGACACGCCGCGCTGCCGGTCGCGGCCTCCTGAGGAGGATTCCTGTGTCATCGCCCTGCGATCCCCAGCACGCTCCCGTCGGCGATGTGGGTGTGGCCCTCATGATGATCGACTCCCGGCTCCGAGGCATCCACGAGGGAAAGTCCGGGACCGACCCCGAACAACAGGCGCTGATCGACGAGTTCACCGCGTCCCTGGGCCCCAAGGGAGCCGATGACGTACTGGACGGCGCGTGCACCCTCATTCTCATGTTCATGACCTGGCTGCGGAAGGCGCACGAGGAACAGGACAAGGACGTCATCGAGTACGTGGTGCCCAACCTCGTTGCCACGATGCGCATGATGCCCAGGAGCGTCCGACCCGAGGCCATCCCCACCATGGCCGGCCTCGTCATCGCCGCGGGCACCGGACTGAGCCCCAGCCTGTGGCGCCAACAGTACGGATACTGGACACGGGAGGAGATGACCCCCCTCGAAGTCACCGCCTTCCTGCTCGCGGAGCACATCAACCGCATCACCGACGACCCCGACTTCGCCACCCGCTTGATCACCGAAGCTCTGTCCAGTGCGGACGAAGCCTGACGAGCCGGGGCGGCCGGCGGTGCGTCGCCGGCCATGGAGATGGTCCTATCCCGCCCCGGGGAAGGCCTGTTCGGTCCAGATGGTCTTGCCGGAGCGGGTGTAGCGCGTTCCCCACCTCTGGACGAGCTGCGCGACGATGAACAGGCCGCGCCCGCCTTCGTCGTCCTCGCCGCTGTGGCGCAGATGCGGTGAGGTGTGGCCCGTGTCCGCGACCTCGCACAGGAGCGTCCGGTCGCGGATGAGGCGTACTTGGAGCGGTCCGTCGGCGTATCTGACCGCGTTGGTCACCAGCTCGCTGACGATGAGCTCGGTCGTGAACGACAACGCGTCGAGGCCCCAGTGGTGCAGTTGTCCGGTGGCCAGCTCCCGGGCGTGGCCCGCGGCGGACGGTTCTGCGGGCAGTTCCCATTCGATGACCTGCGAGGCGTGGAGTTCGCGGGTGCGGACGAGCAGCAGGGCGGTGTCGTCGGCCGTTGTTCCGCCCGGCAGGAGTTCTGCCACAGCCCGGTCGCAGAGTTCTTCGAGCGACGCGCCGCGGTCGCGGAGTACACGTCCCAGGGTGTCGAGCCCCCGGTCGATATCGCGGTCCCGGGCCTCGACCAGGCCGTCGGTGAAGAGGGCCAGCAGACTGCCCTCCGGCAGCTCGATCTCCATGGACTCGAACGGCAGGCCGCCGAGGCCCAGCGGCGGGCCTGCCGGCAGCTCCGGGAAGGACAGCCGGCCGTCCGGGTCGACGACAGCCGGCGGCAGATGCCCGGCCCTGGCCATCACACAGCGCCGCGAGACCGGGTCGTAGACCGCGTAGAGACAGGTCGCCCCGGTGGTCACATCGGTGTACGAGCGGTCGGATGTGGCCGGCTCGCCCCACTGTTCCTCAGCCGACTGCCCCACCAGGTCGTCGAGCCGGGACAGCAGCTCGACAGGATCCAGGTCCAGCTGGGCGAAGGCACGTACGGTCGTACGCAGCCGTCCCATGGCGGCGGCTGCCTGCAGGCCGTGGCCGACGACGTCCCCGACCACGAGTCCGACCCGGGTTCCGGACAGGGGGATGACGTCGAACCAGTCACCGCCGACCCCTGTCACGTCGTCCGCGGGGAGGTAGCGGTAGGCCAGGCCGACCGCTGACTGCTCCGGCACGTGTTGCGGCAGCAACTGGCGCTGGAGGGCCAGGGCGGCGGTGCGTTCACGGGCGAAGCGGCGGGCGTTGTCGATGGACACCGCTGTACGGGCGACCAACTCGTGGGCCAGCGCCACTTCGCCGCTGTCGAAGGGGGCCGAACTGCTGTCGCGGATGAAGGTGACGAGCCCCAGCATGCTGCTCTCGGTGCGCAGCGGCACGACCAGGGTCGTGTCCTCGAGTACGAGCCCGCCGGATGCGAGGCTGCGGTCCTGCGGCGAACCGGGCCGGTACGCGACGGGTGCGTGGTCCACGAGGGGAGGGGGAGGCGGCTGCTGTCCTGGCTGCTGCTGTTCCGGTTTCCCCCGGCCGGCTTCCCCGGCAGGGCGGCGGGCGACCCGCACCAGCGATATCGCCGCCGAGTCGCTGGTGGCCGGCACCTCGCCTTCCAGTACCGCCCTCGGCAGGTCGACCGTGACCGTGGCGGCGAACTCCGGTACCGCGACCTCGGTGATCTTCTCGGCAGTGGCCGGCACATCGAGGGCGGTGCCGATGCCGCGGCCCGCCTCGACGAGCAGGGCCAGCCGCCGCTGGGCCCTGTAGCGATCGGAGATGTCGAATGCGTCCTCGCACACTCCGAACACATGTCCGTTGGCGTCCTGGAGCCGGTAGTAGGCGCAGGACCAGAGGTGGTCGGTTTCCGGGTCGCTGGGCGGCCGGCCCAGGAAGTGCAGGTCCAGAAATGGCTCTCCGGTGTCCAGTACTTGATGCATGACCGCGTCGAGAGTGGGCGGGTGCCCCTTGGACACGAATACTCCCTCGGAGTACAGCTCGTCGGCCCGAAAGCCGCGGAACTCGGCGAACGGTCGTCCGATCTCCCGTTCGTACGCCGCGTTGCACCAGGTCAGACGGAGATCGGTGTCGTAGATGGCCAGCCCGACAGGTGACTGGGTGGTCAGTCCGTGCAACAGGGCCAGCTGGGATTCCCACTGCCGGAGATCCTTCAGTTCCGTCGCGACGAGGACGCGCTCCGCCGTGCCTGCGCCGGACAGGGGACACACCGCGGTGGCGACGATCAGCTCACGCCCGTCACGGTG
The DNA here is from genome assembly GCF_041433995.1 of Streptomyces sp. NBC_00466. Lineage (NCBI taxonomy): Bacteria > Bacillati > Actinomycetota > Actinomycetes > Kitasatosporales > Streptomycetaceae > Streptomyces > Streptomyces sp. NBC_00466. The sequence goes on from NZ_CP107896.1 coordinate 6,611,403, forward strand.
CCGGGCGACGCGGATCTCGTTTCCGCGCAGCTGGGGAGGGAGGGGACGCGCGGGGGGCACCGGGCCGGGTGACAGGAACGCATTCAGGGGCCGGCCGAGGATCTCGTGCGGCTGGTATCCGAGGAGCTGCTCCGCCGCGGAGCTCCATCCGATGACCGTGTCCTGGGCGTCGACGACCGCCGTGGCCGCCCTGGTGATGTCGAGGGGACCACTGAAGTCGGTACTCTGCTCGGTGTTCCATGCAGTCATGGCGCCACACCAGCCCCGTTCATCCCCTACAGAATCCGCTCTCCCCGGGGCAGGCACAACCGCGGGTGACCACCGGCCCGCGCCGACGTGCTCGTGCAGCGGACCGAGCTGCGGCGGTGGACCGGCAAGAATGAGCTGCACGGACGAGCCCGCCGAGCCTCCAGAGCCCGCTGAGCCCGCCCGGCCGCCGCACCCCGCTCGGTGCGGGGTGGGCGGTAGCCGGGGGCGGTGCGGCAGGCGTCGGGTGTCAGCCCTGCCCGTATTTATTCTCAAGGGTTGACTAAAAAGTTGGCGGACTCGTACGGTGCCGATCGGCGGCCGGCCGGTCCCGAACGCCCCGGCGCCGTGCACACTGCCCATCCTGGAGACGCCCATGGCAAGCCGTGATCCGCTGCACCCGAACATTCTGGTCATCCTCAGCGACGATCAGGGCCATTGGGCGCTGGGCTGCGCGGGCAACGACGAGATCATCACCCCCCGGCTCGACGCACTCGCCGCCGGAGGCACCCGCCTGGAGAACTTCTTCTGCACCTCCCCGGTCTGCTCTCCCGCGAGGGCCAGCCTGTTCACCGGTCAGATCCCGTCCCGCCACGGGGTGCACGACTGGCTCTCCGGCGGCCACGCGGGGGAGGACGGTGTCGACTTCCTGGCAGGTCAGCGCCTGTTCACCGACGACCTGGCCGCAGCCGGGTACCGTCTGGCGCTGTCCGGCAAGTGGCATCTCGGCGCGAACGACCGGCCCCGGCCCGGTTTCACCCACTGGTACTCCCACGAAAGCGGCGGCAGCCCGTATCACGGTGCACCCATGTACCGCGACGGCGTACCGGCCCCGGCCGAGGGCTACCTCACCGACCTGCTCGCGGACGATGCCGTGGCCTGTGTGCGGGCCGAGGCCGGCAGTGACGACCCTTTCTATCTCTCTCTGCACTTCACTGCGCCGCACAAGCCCTGGAAGGGCCAGCACCCGCCGGACATCGAGGATCTGTACGCCGGCTGCGCCTTCGACAGCTGCCCGCAGGAGCCGCCGCATCCCTGGCAGCCGCTGGTCGACGGGGTGCCTGTCGGGGGCGAACCCGATGTACGGGCCGCCCTCGTCGGCTACTTCGCCTCGGTCACCGCCATGGACGCCGGCATCGGGAGGGTGCTCGACACGCTGGCCGAACAGGGGCTCACCGACAGCACGCTCGTCGTCTTCTCCAGCGACAACGGGTTCAACTGCGGCCACCACGGCATCTGGGGCAAGGGCAACGGCACCTTCCCGCAGAACATGTACGACAGTTCGGTCAAGGTTCCCGCGATCATCTCGCAACCGGGGCGGATCGCAGCGGGTCAGGTGCGCCAGGAGCTGCTGTCCGCCTACGACTTCGCGGCAACGCTCCTGGAGTGCGCCGGCCTGGACCCCGAGCCGTACGAACAGGGACCCGGCAACTCCTTCGCGGGTCTGCTCCTCGGCGACGGAGCACAGCGGTCCGGAGCACAGCGGTCCGGAGTGCGACGGTCCGCACCGTCCCGGCCTGTGGTGGTCTACGACGAATACGGGCCGGTACGCATGATCCGCACCACGGACTGGAAGTACGTCCACCGCTACCCGTACGGCCCGCATGAGCTCTACCACCTCGCCGAGGACCCGGGCGAGCGCTTCAATCTGGCCGAAACCCCGGCCCATCGCGAGCAAATCACGGCTCTGCGGCGCCAGTTGGACGCCTGGTTTCTGGAGCACGGGGAACCTGAACGGGACGGGAGCCGCCTCCCGGTCACCGGGGCGGGGCAGTCCGCGCCGCTGGACGGCGACCCGGCGGGAGCGTTCGACGCCCCGGACTGGCAGCTGCGGTATCCGCCGCTCAGCCCGCTCTGAACGGAGACCGTGCTGTTCGTGAACCCGGCCGGACCCGCCCGCAACGCGCTCTGCCGGTGCACCGGGAACACCCCGGTCACCGACTTCGCCGGGTACGACTTCTCGTACCTGAGGTCTCTCGTACCCGAGGTCTCTCGTATCTGAGGTCAGCGGGCAGGCCCGGGGCAACCGGACTCAGGCCGGTTCGGGTGCGCTCGTCTTGATGATCCCGAAGACGCCGCCCTGCGGGTCCTGCACCAGCGCCATCCGGCCCGCCATCATGTCGAACGGCGGCGTGAGGACGTTGCCGCCGGCCCGTACCAGCGCGTCGACCGTGCTGTCGGTGTCGTCGACGGCGAAGTACGTCAGCCAGTGCGAGGACACGTCCGGGCGCGGGCCCTCCATTTTCGCGAGGCCCTGCATACCGCCGACCATACGGCCGTCCACCGACAGCGCGAAGTAGTCCGGTGCGCCCTCCATGGGGGCGGCTTTGACCCCCAGCACCTTGGCGTAGAAGGGGGAGGCGGCGGCCGGGTCGGTGGTGTTGACCTCGTTCCAGATGACCGCACCCGGTTCGTTGACGATTCCGGCGCCGGGGAAGTCCCGGGCCTGCCACAGACCGAAGGCGGCGCCTGTCGGGTCGCTCGCGACGGCCATCCGGCCGAGCGTGAGCACGTCCATGGCGCTCATCGTCACCTGACCTCCGTTGTCCGTGATCGCCCTCTCGGCGGCACTCACGTCGGTGGTGGCGAGGTAGGTGGTCCAAGCGGCCGGGGGTGCCGGGTCGGGTTTGCTGCCGTCCGGGTTCATCGCGGTCATGATCCCGGCGACCGGCTTACCGTTCAGCGTGCAGACGGCGTATCCCCCGGTCTCGGGCGAGCCGGCCTCTCCCTGCCAGCCGAACAGGTCACGGTAGAAATCGAGAGCAGCCTGCTGGTCGGGGACCAGGAGATCGACCCAGCAGGGGGTGCCGGGTGTGTACGGACTGGTGACATCGGGCATGACGATCCTCCGTGGTGGTGGTGTTCCACCGCTATCCCTGCCCTGGCCGGGACCACCGCGACGTGGGAACTCGGGAACATCACCCGACCGTGGACCGGGGCGCCATCGGGCTCGCCGGCACGGTTCCGCTCTCATCCTGCCCGGTCGGCGGCGCCCGCACGGCCCTCGTACCCACGGGTACGGCCCCGGCCCGTCCGGGCCGGGGCCGGAGCTCCGGCAGAGCTGCGCCGTGCTCTCGGTCCGACGCGGTCAGGCCGTGCCGGAGCTCTTGAGGAAGTCGGCGTCGAAGGCCTTCTCGATGCCGCTGACCACTGCGGAGTCACTGACGATCAGGCCGAGTTCGCGGTTGTGGTTCAGCGAGTTGTCGGAGAAGTTCTCCGAGCCGGCGAACACCTTCGCGGAGGACGTGCCGTAGTCGGCGACGATCGCCTTGGCATGGATGTAGTAGCCGGTGGAACTCGTGTAGGTGGTCACCTTGCCACCCGCGGCTGTGACCTCCTGCAGCTCCTTGCTGTACTTCGAGGACTGGTTCTCCGCGACGACGCGAACGGTGACGCCGCGCTTCGCGTCAGCGACGACCGCGTTCACCAGGGCGGAGTCACCGAATTCCTCCTCCTGGACATCGAGGCTGCTCTTCGCCCCCGTAACCAGGGCCAGCAGATGGCTCTGCGAGTCGGTGGGCGACCAGACCAGGTCGGTGCCGTCGGACGGGGTCACCGAGGTCTTCGCGTAGTCGGCGTCGAAGACCTTCTCGATCGCCGCGACGTCGGCCTGGTCGGTGTCGAAGACGCCGTAGTCACGCGAGGTCGAGTAGTACGTCGTGTCGAAGTTTCCGGTGCTGATGTACGACGTGGCGCCGTCGACCGTGATCGTCTTCTGGTGGGTGTAGACGTACGCCGACGACGAGTACGTGACCCCGGCCCCGGCCGCGGAGAGCGCCTTGTAGGCGGCGGCGTCGATGGACGCGTGCTGGGAGTCGAAGACCACGCGGACCTTCACCCCTGCCTTCTGCTCCTTCACCAGATCGTTGACGAGGGTGGTGTCGCGCAGCTCATAGATCGTCACGTCGACCGACTTCTTGGCCGAGCTGACGAAGTCGTAGATCGCGCCTTCCTTCTGGTCCGGGAGGACCACCAGGGAGTAGGCGCTCGCGGCGTGGGCGGTGGCGGGCAGGAAGGCGCATGCTGCGGCCAGGGCACCTGCGGCCAGGGTGGGCATGAGGCGGTGTGTGGGGTTCACCGGGGCTCCTGTACGTCGTCTCGTGGGGGTGCGCGCAACGCGCGTAGCGCATCCCAGTAGGGCACAGCGCCGAGGCTCGCTGAAGCTCAGTTGAGTGAACAGAGGGGCAGCGTTGTGCAAAGCGTCACGGACGTCACTCCTGCATCAACTGCCCCAAAAGGGTGTGCAGTTGGCGCACCTCTGTCCGACGGATCCCGGTCCGGCCGGCAGCCCGTCCGTGGGGCGAGCCACAACCTCCCGTTGTACCAGCCTCCCGTTGTGCCCATAGGGTGGTCGCATGGATCTCGACGCCGTGCGCACCTTCGTCGCAGCTGCGGATGCCGGCCAGTTTCAGGAAGCCGCCGCCGCCCTCTCGATCACCCAGCAGGCCGTCTCCAAGCGCATCGCCGCGCTCGAAAAGGACCTGGAGGTACGCCTGTTCACCCGCACGGCCCGCGGAGCCCGGCTCACGATCGACGGCCAGGCGTTTCTGCCCCACGCCCGCGAACTTCTGCGGGTGGAGGAACGGGCCGGCGCGTCGGTGCGTCCCGGTCGGCGCGCTCTGCGCGTCGACGTCGTCAGCCGGCGGATCGCGCCCGCAGTGCTTCTGCAGGACTTCCACCGCATGCGTCCTGAGATCGAGCTGGATGTCGTGGCCCTGCTGAGCGCCGACGTCGACGAGGCAGTCGCCGCTGTCGAGGCCGGGACGATCGACGCCAGCTTCCACGCTGTTGCCCCGCACCAGCGGCTGCCGGCTGGGATCAGGACCGACCGAGTGATCGACGAGCCGCACCAGCTGCTCGTCGGGCCCCGCCACGCACTCGCCAACGCCCGCGCCGTCACACCTGCGCAACTGGCCGGACACCGGATCTGGATGCCCGGCATCGCCGCCGGGACCGAGGTGGCCGCGTACTTCGACGAGCTCGCCGCCACCTTCGGGCTCACCCTCGACCTCATCGGACCCGTCTTCGGCAACGAGGCATTGCTGGCCGAGATCGCCGAATCCCCGGAACTGGCCACCCTGGTCGGCGAAGGTACCCGGTATCTGTGGCCGGACAGCTACGACTTGCGGCGCATTCCGGTGCGCGGCCCGGCGCTGATCTACCCGCTGTCACTGATCTGGCGCGACGACAACCCCCACCCCGCGCTCGCCGAATTCCGCGACTACCTCGATGCCAGACGGCCGAAGCCGCCCAGCACCGAGGTCTGGACACCGACATGGGCGCACTGGCCGGCCTCCACGGCATAACCCTGGCCCGCTGCCCGCGTCGTTCGTGGCGGCCGCGCGCTACGTACTGGAACCGCTCGTGAGCGGAAGACGTGCGTACTGGTGCCGCCAGGGAGATGCCTCCTCCAGCTGGGCGCTGAGCGAGATGAGGGTGGCCTCGTCGGCCGGGCGCCCCACCAGGGAGACCCCGACGGGGGTGGTGCCCTGCGACCAGTACAGCGGTACGTTGACGACCGGCTGGCCCGTCATGTTGTACGGGCTGGTGAACGCGCTGAAGGCGCTCTGGCGCCGCAGGTTGACGAGGGGGTCGCCGGTCTCGGCGAAGAACTCCACCGGCTGCGGCAGCGAAGCCAGTGTCGGGGTGAGGACGACGTCGTAACCGGCGGTCGCCTCAACCGCGCGGCGGCTCGCCCGCTGCATGCCGGTGATCGCGGCCGCGAACTGCTCGGCGGTGACCGTCCTTCCGTACTCCCGCCAGGCGCGGGTCACCGGGCGCAGCAGCTCCTCGGCCTCGGGTTCCACGGTGTGGCCCAGTGACTGCACGCTCCACACGGCGGTGAAGAAGTCGCCGAGTTCAGGACCGAACGGCGTGGCGATGTCCTCGACGTCATGTCCGAGCTCCTCCAGGAGCCGCGAGGCGTGGTCCCAGGCCGCCAGGCACTTGGGGTCGACGTCCACACCCGGGGCTGCGGGCTTCGCGTACCGGCCGATCCGCAGCCGGCCGGGGCCGCGGTCGGCGTGGGCCAGGAACGTCTCGCCCGCCGGGAGCGGCGGCGCCCAGTGCGGGTCGCCGGGCATAGGCCCCGCCAGCACGTCCAGCATGGCTGCGGCATCCCGTACCGTACGGGCCAACGGACCTTGCACAGCAAGGCCGTTGACCTCCGACCCGCCCGGCCCGGAACTCACCCGGCCACGGGACGGCTTGATGCCGAACAGCCCGCAGGCGCTCGCCGGAATCCGGATGGAGCCGCCGCCGTCACTGGCGTGTGCGACCGCGACCATGCCGAGTGCCACAGCGACCGCCGCCCCGCCGCTGGATCCTCCGGCCGACAACGCGGGGTCCCAGGGATTACGGGCGGGGCCCGCCAGGTCGTTGTCGGTGTAACAACAGCAGCCGAATTCCGGGGTGTTGGTCTTTCCCAGGCTGATCGTGCCGGCCTCGCGCAACCGCGTCACCGTGTGGGCGTCCACCTCCGGAACGGACTCGGCGAAGGCCCGGGAACCGTACGTCGTGCGCACACCGGCGGTGTCGACCAGGTCCTTGACAGCCGTCGGTACGCCGAAGAGCGGTGAGAGACCCTCCTCCCCGAGCCGCTTCTGTGCCGCTGCGGCCTGTGCGACGGCCTCATGGCGGCTGACGGTGAGGAACGCTCCGTAGCTGTCGTTGAACTGCTCGATACGGGCCAGTTGGTGCTGTACGAGTTCCAGGGGGCTGACCTCGCCACTGCGTACGGCGGTGGCCTGGTCGAGGGCGCTGAGTCCGTCGAGGCCGTTCCCCTGCTGCGAGGCCGTTGCGGCCTCTCCCGTTATTTCCGGCATGCGCTGATCTCCTTCATCTCGGCGAGTTGCTGTGCCACCAGACGCTCGTGGGCTTCGGTGTCCCGGCGCGCTTCACGTGGGCGCCAGCGGCCGGTCATCACGGAGATGCACGGCAGGAACAGCACCTGGCCTCCCAGGCAGACCCACCACCAGCTCTGCCACTCGTGCGCGTTGTGTGCGGTGGCTCGCTGCACCTCCGGGCCGTGGGTGCGCAGGATCTTCAGTTGTGGAGCGGCCTTCCGGACGGTCTGCAAGCCTCCCGCACCGATCTCCTCCACCGCTCGGGCCAGCAGCGGTGCGGGTGCCTTGCCCGGGGGATAGGAGGAGAGCTGCGCGAAGAGCTGGGGATGGGCGCGCGTGATGGCCAGGGCGGGGGCGGCCTGCACGGAGGCCTGTTCGACCTCCGTGCCGTGTTCGATGAGCGGGGTCACGGTGCTCACGACCAGCGGCAGGCAGGCCGCGGAGGCGGCGACCGTGATCCGTATGAGCCACCCCCACACGGCCAGCCCGGTCGCGATGGCCGCGGGGTTGTGCCGCTCGACGGTCTCGGTGAAGCTCGCCATCCAGGGTGCGTACGCGACGCCGCTGGTGGCACCGATGCCTGCCACGATGAACGCGTAGGTGTAGTAGCCCGTGTGCGGCTGGGTGGTGTGCAGCACGAACGCGAGGGTGAAGCCGATCGAGCCGAGCGCACCGGCCAGCATGAACGGCTTGCGTACCCGCAGCCGGTCGGCGACGAGCCCGGCCGCCACCAGGAAGACGGCGTTCGTCCCCCAGTACCAGTTGAGCAGGGAGTTCGTGCGCTGCGCGGAGTATCCGGAGTTCGTGGCGAAATAGACCACGAAGTTGCCGACCGCGGAGAAGTACAGCAGGAGGTAGAGGCTGATGGCGAGGGCAGAGCCGAGGACATCGAGGCGGAGCATCCCGCGCCACTGTCCGTGCAGGGCCGACTCGGCGTCGATCCCCTTGGCGCGGGCCTCGACCAGGGCGCGGTCACGCAGGCTCACCATGATCTGGCCGCGCAGCGCGGGGGCGAGCTCCCGCAGTCCGAGGAGCGCGGCCACGAACACGGCCAGGCCGGCGGCGCCCGCGTACCGGATCTCGTCCTGCCAGGTGGTGGAGCCGGTGAAGGTGCGGCCGGTGACCGCAGTGACCACGAGACTCCCGACCACCGGGCCCATCGTCCAGTAGCCCATGGCCGAGGCGCGGCCGAGCTGCGGCGAGAAGTCGCGGATCAGGGCAGGGGTGGCTACCAGGATCATGCCTTCGACGAGTGCGACGCACGCGTAGATGACCAGGTAACTCACCTTGCCCGGTGCGTTCGGCAGGGCGAACGTGGTGAGCAGTCCGACCAGGAGCAGGCCGTACACCGCGATGTTCGCCCGTCCCCAGCGGTCGGCCACCCCGGCCACCAGGGAGGCGAAGGCGCCGACCGCGTTGGCGGCCACTGAGATGTAGACGAAGTACAGGAACGTCATGTGGTAGTGGCTGATGATGGCCGTCGACACGGCGTACTGGATGTAGAGCTGGTAGTACAGAACGACGGTGGCCAGCACCACGATTGCCAGATACCAGTAGCGGCGACGGCTCTCCGGATAGTGGTCCAGCCGACGGTTGCCCAGACCCCTCAACGCTGAAGTGAAGCCCTTGGGCCGCGCTGTCCCCGCCGGTGACGGAACCGTCATCCTGGCCTCCCTGCCGATGAGTGCGCGCGCCGTCGAGCGCCGCATGGCCGGGAGGGTAGTACCGACTGGTCGGTATGGGCTAGGGGTGCGGAGAGGATTGGTGATCCGGGAGTGCGGCGGGGATGGTGAGGGGGCTGTGGATGACGGGCAGCCGGCCTTTCTGCGGACGCAGTATCCTCGTCAAATGCGTATCGGTGAGCTGGCGCGGCGTACCGGAGTCCCGGTTCCGACGATCAAGTACTACTCGCGTGAGGGCCTGTTGCCGCACGGCGAGCGCACCAGCCCGAACCAGGTGAGCTACTCGGATTCGCATGCCCGCAGGCTCAAGCTGATCGTCGCCATGCTTGAGGTCGGAGGCCTGTCGATCGCGGCCGCCCGCGAGGTGATCGCGGAGATCGACTCGCCGGAGCGCACGGTCCACGGCATCCTCGGCGTCGCCCAGTCCGCGGTGACCAGAACCACGGTCGAGCGGGGCACCGATGGGGACCGGGAGAGCGCCGAGCAGCACGTGCGTGAGCTGGTGGAGCGGCGGGGGTGGTCCGCGAAGCCGGAGAACCCCGGCTGGCGGGCGCTGGTCCAGATCGTGGTGACGTACCGCGATCTTGGCCGGGACGACCTGCTGGTCCTGCTCGACGACTACGCCGGGGCCGCCGAGGAACTCGCGGCTTCCGAGCTGGCAGCGCTGGTCCAGGACGTCCCCAGCACCGACGGCAAGGTCGAGGGTGTGGTTCTCGGAACCGTGCTGGGGGACGCGGCGATGGCCGCGCTGCGCCGGATCGCCCAGGAGGACGCGTCCGGTCGCGCCACGGCCGGGCCTCACGCCGGGTAGGGCGCCATTGGTGCCTCCGGAGCAAGGGGGCACATCCGGGCCGGCGGCAGGTTGCCCGGGCGCGGTCTCGGTGCCGGACCTCTGTTGCCCGGCGGGCTCGGGAACTCCCGTATGAACAGCGGCAGATCAGCCATTGGCGTACCCGGATCGTTGGTGCGGCGACCGGCCTGCTGATTGCTGGTAGTGCAACTATCGATAGTGTAGGTTACGAGTAATGGCAGATCGCCTCGTTGCGCTGCCGTAAGGCCGCCAGTGTCGCCAGTGTCGATTTCCTGCCCAGCCCGAATGCATTTCTGGAGTCGAGAATGCCCAGCACATCAAATGAATCAGGGAGACGGAATTGTTCACCTCGGTCGGACGGTTCATCACGCGCCGCCGTAAATGGGTCGTCATCGCGGCAGTCCTCTTTACGCTGTTCGCCGGCGTCTGGGGTACCCAGGTCTTCGGTTCGTTCACCGGCGGCGCGGGATTCGACGACCCGGCGAGCGAGTCGGTCCAGGCGGACAAGATCCTCGACGGTCCGCTCGGACGCGAGTCCAACGACCTGATCGTCCTGTACGAGTCGACGGACGCCGGCCGAACCGTAGGCGCGTTCGGGGGCGCGGTCCGCACCGCCCTGGACCGGGTCCCGCGCGCGGGCATCGAGCGGCTGAACTCCTACTGGCAGCCCGGATCGCAGGACAGGAGCGCGTACGTCTCCAAGGACGGTCAACAGACCTATGCGACCGTCCAGTTCAAGAGCGATGCCGACCAGGAACAAGTCGAGGCGCTGGCGAAGATCAAGGAAGACTTCGCGGCCGACGGCGTCAGCGTGCGCTACGGGGGCGTCGCCGCTATGACCGAGCAGGTCAACACCCTCACCGGCTCGGACATCGCGCGCGCTGAAATGCTCTCGGTCCCGATCCTGCTTTTCCTCCTGGTGCTGATCTTCCGCAGCGCGATCGCAGCGCTGCTGCCACTCGCCGTCGGCACGTTCGTGGCACTCGGCTCCTTCGTCGTACTGCGCCTCCTGACGATGTTCACCGAGATCTCCGGCACGGTCATCAACGTCATCACGATCCTCGGCCTCGGACTCGCGATCGACTACGCACTGTTCCTGGTCAACCGCTACCGCGAAGAGCTGCACGCGGGTGCGGACATCGACACGGCAGTGGAGCGGGCCATGGCCACGGCCGGCCGTACGGTCGCGTTCTCCGGTGTCGCCGTGGCGATCTCGTTCGCGAGCCTGGTCTTCTTCCCGTCACGCTTCCTCTCCTCCATGGGATACGCGGCCGTGGCCGTCGTCGCCTTCGCGGTGGTGGGTTCGCTGACACTGCTGCCCGCGCTGCTGCGCTATACCGGGCATCGGATCGACAAGTGGCGGATCCCGCTGCCGGGCGGCGGGCGGCGCTCGCCCGAGCCGGAGACCGCGGGCCGCTGGTACCGCACCGCGCACGCGGTGATGCGAAAGCCCCTGCTCTCCACTCTCGCCATCGTCGCCGTGCTGGCCGGACTCGGCGCACCGCTGCTCGGGGCCAACTGGGCCCGGCCCGGCGAGTGGGTGCTGCCGTCGGACGCCGACGCGAAGGTCGTCAGCAGAACACTCGCGGCCGACTTCAGCACCGACCCCGGCCGGATCATGACCGCGGTCGTACGGTTCGACGGCCCGGCCGACAGAGCCGGACTGACCTCGTACGCACACCGGCTGGCGAAGATCGGCGGCGTCGGGTCCGCCACGGCGACGGGCCTCGCGGGCAAGGACGGGCGGGTCACCCTCAGCTACGCCCCTGACCCGATGTCCACCGCGGCGCGGCGCATGGTGCACGAGATCCGTGACACGCCCCCGCCGCACGGGGCCGGGACTCTGGTCACCGGCATGCCGGCATCGCGGGTGGACATCGTCGCCATGATCGGTGAACGCCTGCCGTGGATGGCGCTGTTCGTGGCGGTGGTCTCGTTCCTGATCCTCTTCCTGGCCTTCGGCTCGCTCCTGCTTCCGCTCAAGGCGGTCGTACTGAGCTTCCTCTCTCTCCTGGCGGCCTTCGGCGCGATCAAGTGGATCTTCCAGGACGGCCACCTGTCCGGGCTGTTCGGCTTCGAGCCGATCGGAGCGGTGGATGCCAACTTCCCGGTTCTGGTCGTCGCGATCGCGTTCGGTCTCGCCATGGACTACGAGGTGTTTCTGCTCTCCCGGATCCGTGAGGAGTGGGAGGCGGGCAACGACCCCGTCGAGTCGGTGGCTCTGGGCGTCCAGCGCACCGCGAAGATCATCACCAGCGCGGCCCTGCTTCTGGTGGTCGTCGTCGGCGGCTTCATGACCTCGTCCATCCTCTTCATGAAGATGATCGGTGTCGGGCTCGTCGTCGCGGTGCTCGTCGACGCGACGGTCGTACGGGGCCTGTTGGCACCCGCGACCATGGCTCTGCTCGGCAAGTGGGCCTGGTGGGCACCGGGGCCGCTGGCCCGCTGGTGGTCCGAGCACGGCATCCGGGAGTCCTCCGGCGCGGTGTCCGCGGCATCCGGTGAGGAGGACGCGCCGGTGGCAGGCCACCGCGGTCGTGCGACGCGGCAGACGGCCGGCCGATGATTCCACGGGGTGGGGGAGGGCCGGGTCTCCTGCCGTGGCTACGGTTGCCCCAGTACCGGCCGAACCACCTCTGGAGAACCCCGTGTCCGTACCCCTCGGCGAGGACGTGGTGGCGCTGCTGCGCCGCCCCAGCACCTGCTACATCGCTACGACGATGCCCGACGGCTCGCCCCAGCTCACCCAGACCTGGGTGGACACCGACGGCGAACACGTGCTGATCAACAGTGTCGAGTCGCATCAGAAGACCCGGAACATCGCGCGCGACCCGCGGGTGGCCGTCGCGGTCTCCGACCCCTCGGACCCGTCCTCCTACGTCCAGATCCGTGGCCGGGTGCTGCGAGTGACCACCGAGGGGGCCGTCGACCACATCGAGGCGCTGGCGCAGAAGTATCTCGGCGGCCCCTACCCGTGGTACGGCGGCCGGGACCAGGTCCGGGTGATCTATGTGATCCGGCCCGAACGGGTCAGCAGCCCCCGAGGCTGATGACCCGTACGGCGGGCCTCGTCGTAGCGGAGTGCGACGAGGCGGGCGAGCGCGTCGTGCGTGCCGAGCGGGGCGGAGGTGAGGCAGGCGCCGGAACGGGCGGCGCGGCGGGCGAAGAAGCCGGGGGCCAGCAGGTACTCGGCGACGGCGACCCGGGAGTGGCCGTCGGAGCGAAGGGCGGCGACGGCCTCGGCGGGGGTGGGGCCGTCGCCACCGAGGCAGGCGGGGACGACTCCGTACGGGCCGGGCAGCCGTTCGCGCAGCAGTGAGGCCATGGCCGCGGTACCGGAGTTGGCGTCGGGATCCGTGGATCCGGCCGCCGCGAGTACGACCGGGCCGTCCCCGGCGCGCCACCCGGCGTCGGCGAGACGGCAGGTGAGGGCCTCGGCCAGCAGCGGGTCCGGGCCGAGCGCGCGGGCGGTCCGGGCGCGCAGATGTGGCGCGGCCGCGAGGGCCCCGGGGATGTCGACGCGTACGTGGTACCCGGCTCCGAGCAGCAGCGGTACGACGACCACCTCCCCGCTCAGCCGGGCCAGGGCCTCCGGCAGGGAGGGGGCGGCCAGGCCGAGGAAGCACCGCTCCACGCGCAGGCCGGGACGGAGCGCGCGCACCCGGGCGACCAGCGCCTCGGCCACCGCGACACCCTCGGCGTCCCGGGTGCCGTGGGCCACCGCGAGCAGGGTCGGCGGAGCGCGGTGGGCGGGGCTGGGACAGACAGGCACGGTCATGCCGCAGCCAGACGGTAGCCGCGCTTGGGGACGGTCCTGACCAAGTCGCTGTGCGGGCCGAGCGAGGCGCGCAGCCGGGCGATCGCGGCCTCCACCGCGTGCTCGTCCGCATCGGAGTCCGCCCAGGCGCGGCGCAGCAGTTCGGCGCGGCTCAGCACCCGGCCAGGTCTCTCCGCCAGCGCGCGGAGCAGTATCGCGCCCTTCGGGGAGAGCCAGTGGCTCTCCCCGTCGACCAGCAGCGCGCTGCCCTGGAGCACCAACGCCCGCCCGGCGAGGTGGAGTTCCTGGCGGCTGCGGCCGGGCAGCGTCTCGGTGAGCGTGCGGACCAGCGCGCCGAGCCGGCCGCGTTCGGGCCAGACCGCCGGCAGCCCGGCGTCCAGCAGCGGCCGGCCGCAGACCGGGCCGACGCAGACCGGCAGGACGTCGCCGGACATCGCCTCCAGCACCAGCTCGTGCAGGCCGTCGGCCGCCGCGGTCTCCAGGAAGGCAGTGATCGCGGGCGCGCTGGTGAAGGTCAGGGCGTGGACCTCGCGGCGGACGGTCTGTTCGACCAGCCGTCGGACCGGGCCCGGGTCTTCCGGCGGAGCCCAGCGGTAGACAGGGACCGGGACGACCTCCGCGCCGCGCTCGCGCAGGGCCGCGCTGAAAGCCGTGAGAGGCAGGCCGTGTTCCTGCACCGCGATCCGGCGGCCGGCCAGCGGCCGGGCCAGCAGCCACGTCAGCAGTTCGCCGGTGACCTCGCTCCCGGGGGAGTACGCCTCGTCGAGCCCGCTGGCGCGGACCGCGCCGGTCGCCTTCGGGCCGCGTGACAGGACGACGGCGTTCCGGCAGGCGGCGGAGAGCGCGGCGCCGCGCCCCCAGCCGTCGGCCGCGCTCATCCAGCCCCGCCAGCCGACGCCGGTGGTCGCCACGACGTAGTCCAGCGGCGCGGTCAGGCACAGCTCGGTCGCCCGGCGCAGCGCGATGTCGTCCTCCAGCGGGAGGATGCGCAGCGCCGGCGCCTCGACCACGCGTGCTCCGCGCCTGGTCAGCAGCGCGACGAGCTCGTCGCGGCGGCGGGCGGCGGTCACGCCGACGGTGTAGCCCGTCAGCGGGCCCGGCGGCGCGGCCGGGGTGGGGTTGCCGGAGGTGCTCATGCACGCAGACTCGGTCCACCCGGTTACCGGGAGGTTGCCCGGCCGTCACGCGCGCGTGAGATAACGCCCTGCGGTGTTACGGCGCATGTCCGCGAGCGCACCCCGTCCTGACCCCGGCGTGAGGGACGCGTACCGCGGGCGCAACACGGGCGACAAGGCTGTGTAACGACCGGCGGCCAAGGTCGATGGCATGACGACCACCACCGACACCCACTGCCCGTACTGCTCGCTGCAGTGCGGCATGCGCCTCGCCGCGGCCGACGGCGCCGAGACGCTGGTCGTCGAGCGGCCCGGGTTCCCGGTCAACCGGGGCGCGCTCTGCGGGAAGGGCCGGTCCGCCGCAGCGCTGCTCGACCCGGCGAGCCGGCTGGGTACGCCGCTGGTGCGTGAGCGCGGCGAGTTGCGGGCGGCGACCTGGGACGAGGCGTTGAGCCGGGTCGCGCGGGGCTTCGCGGCGATCCGGGCCGAGTACGGCGCCGACGCGGTCGGAGTCTTCGGCGGAGGCGGGCTGACCAACGAGAAGGCGTACCAGCTGGGCAAGTTCGCCCGGGTCGCACTCGGCACCGCCAACATCGACTACAACGGCCGGTTCTGTATGTCGTCGGCCGCCGCCGGGAACAGGATCGCCTTCGGCCTGGACCGGGGGCTGCCCTTCCCGCTGGAGGACATCCCGCGCACCGAGTGCCTGATCCTGGTCGGCAGCAACCCCGCGGAGACCATGCCGCCCGCGCTGCGTTACTTCCGCGAACTGCGCGAGAACGGCGGCACGTTGATCGTCGTGGACCCGCGCCGCACCAGGACCGCCGAGCAGGCCGACCTCCACCTGCAGCCGCTGCCCGGCAGCGACCTGGCACTGGCGCTCGGCCTGCTGCACTTGCTGATCGCCGACGGGACGGTCGACACCGGGTTCATCGAGGCGCGGACCACCGGTTTCGGGCAGGCACGTGCCGCGGCGATGGCCCACTGGCCGGAGCGCGTCGAGCGGCTCACCGGCATAGCGGCGGACCGGCTCCGGGAGGTCGCCCACCGCTTCGGACGGGCCAGGACCGGCATGGTGCTGACCGCACGGGGCCCGGAGCAGCAGAGCAAGGGCACCGACACCGTGGGCGCGTGGATCAACCTCTGCCTGGCTTCGGGCAAGGCCGGCCGGCTGTACTCCGGGTACGGCTGTCTGACCGGCCAGGGCAACGGGCAGGGCGGGCGGGAGCACGGCCAGAAGGCCGACCAGCTGCCCGGCTACCGCTCGATCGAGGATCCGGCCGCACGCGAGCACGTCGCCCGCGTCTGGGGCGTGGACCCGGACACCCTGCCGCGTTCGGGCCGTTCGGCCTACGAGCTGCTCGACAGCCTCGGAGCGCCGGGGGAGGACGGCGTACACGGTCTGCTGCTGATGGGGTCCAACCCCGCTGTCTCCGCCCCGCGCGCGGCCCGGGTGACGCAGCGGCTGCGTTCGCTGGACCTGCTCGTGGTCAGTGACCTCGTGCTCTCCGATACGGCGCAGCTCGCCGACGTCGTCCTGCCCAGCGCCCAATGGGCGGAGGAGACCGGCACGATGACCAGCATCGAGGGCCGGGTGATCCTCCGGCAGCAGGCGGTGGACGTGCCCGACGGCGTACGCGGAGACCTCTGGCTGATGCGCGAACTCGCCGAACGGCTGGGCGTCGGGCGGGGGTTCCACGACGATCCCGAGACGGTGTTCGATGAGCTGCGCCGCGCATCGGCCGGTGGGCAGGCCGACTACGCGGGCATCAGCTACGACCGGATCCGCGCCGGGGACGGCGTCTTCTGGCCCTGCCCGGCCGAGGACCACCCCGGCACGCCCCGGCTCTTCCTGGACGCCTTCGCCACGCCGGACGGCCGCGCCCGTTTCGCCCCGGTCACCCACCGCCCGGCGGCAGAGGAGCCCGACGCCGCGTACCCGCTGTACCTGACCACGGGTCGCGTGCTCGCGCAGTACCAGAGCGGGGCGCAGACCCGGCGGGTCGAGGCGCTCAACTCCGCCGCACCGGGGCCCTTCGTGGAGCTGCACCCGCTACTCGCGCGGCGGCTGGCGGTGGCGGAGGGGGAGCTGCTCGCGGTCACCTCCCGGCGCGGCCGGGCGGTCGCGCCGGCCCGGATCACCGATGCGATCCGGACGGACACGGTGTTCATGCCCTTCCACTGGCCGGGTGCGGGCCGGGCCAACACCCTCACCAACCCGGCACTGGACCCGACATCGAAGATGCCCGAGTTCAAGGTCTGCGCGGTGCGGGTGGAAGCAGCGGGGGCCGCGGTGGTGCCGGCCGGAGCGGCGCGGTCCGGTCAGGGGGAACCCGTATGAAGGAGCGTCTCGACGAGGGCCTGAACAAGCGCCATATCGCGGTTGTCGGCGCCGGGATGGCCGCGGCGCGCTTCGCCGAGCGCTACCGCGCCCTCGGTGGCACCGCCCGGGTCACCCTGTACGGGGCCGAGGCCCGCGCTCCCTACAACCGGGTGCTCCTGGCCGATGTGCTGACCGGACGGTACGACGCGGAGGCGATCGCGCTGCCGGCCGGTGGTGCTCAACTGCGCCTCGGTACGGAGGCCGTGGCCGTGGACCCCGGCGCGCACACGCTGACGCTGGCCGACGGCCGCCGCGAGGGCTGGGACGAACTCGTCCTCGCGACCGGCGCCAACCCGCTGCTGCCCCCGGTCCGCGGCCTGCGCCGCCCCGACGGCACCGGGCTGCGCGACGGCGTGCACGCCCTGCGCACCCTCGCCGACTGCGCCCGGCTGGCCGAGGACGCAGGCCGGGCGCGACGCGCGGTGGTCGTCGGGGGCGGGGTGCTCGGTGTCAGCGTCGCCCGTGCGCTGGCCGCACTGGGCCTCACCGTCGAGATCGTGCACCAGGGACCGCATCTGATCGAGCGGCAGCTCGACGCCGAAGCGGCGGCCGCGCTGCGCGCCGGGCTGCGCCGGCTGGGTGTCGAGGCCTATCCGGGCAACCGCGCCCGCGCGGTCGTGGACCGGGGCCCCGGCGGCGGCGCCGTCGAACTGGCCAACGGCTACCGCCTCGGCACCGATCTGACCGTGCTCGCCTGCGGTGTCCGGCCGCGCACCGCGCTCGCCCACGCCGCCGGGCTTGACGTCGGTACCGGCATCGTCGTCGACGACACGCTGGCCGCGTCCGAGCCCCATGTGTACGCCATCGGCGACTGCACCCAGCACCGCGGCGCGGTGCACGGGCTGTCCGAACCGGCCTGGGAACAGGCCGACGTACTCGCCGCGCGGCTCTCCGGCGCGGACCCCGACGCACTGTACCGGGGCGCGCGCCCGCTGGCCCGGCTCAGCGCGGGACCGCTGGAGTACGCGGCCTTCGGCGAGGCCCACCTCGACGCCGACGACCTGGCCGCCGACCCGGGACTGGACGTACTGCGGCTGACGGACGCGACGCGCGGCACCTACAAGAAGCTCGTCCTGCGCGGCGGGCGTCTGGTGGGCGCGATCCTGCTCGGCGACCTGGCCACCGTGGGCGAACTCGCCCTCGCCTGCCGGCGCGACGACCTCATTTCCGACCGGCCCCTGCACCTGCTCACCCCTTACGGAGCCTCCCGATGACGCATCACCAGACATCCGGCCGGCTGCCCCGACGGCTGAAGGATCTCGTCCTGATCGGCCACGGCATGGTCGGCCAGCGCTTCCTGGAGGCGCTGACCGGGCAGCCCGGGGCCGCCGCGTGGCGGATCACCGTACTCGCCGAGGAGCCGCGCCCCGCCTACGACCGGGTCCATCTGACCTCGTGGTTCTCCGGCACCGGCGTCGAAGAGCTGTCGCTCGCTCCGCCGGGTTTCCTGACCGGGCACGGCATCGACCTGCGCCTCGCCGACCCGGCCACCGCGATCGACCGCGCCGCGCGGACCGTCACCACGGCATCCGGCGATGTACTGCACTATGACGCGCTGGTGCTGGCCACCGGCTCGTACCCGTTCGTGCCGCCGGTCCCCGGCCACGACGCGGCCGGCTGCCACGTCTACCGGACGATCGAGGACCTGGAGGCGATCCGCGCCGACGCCGACCGGGCGGACACCGGCGTCGTCGTCGGCGGTGGTCTGCTGGGCCTCGAAGCGGCCGGTGCGCTCGTGGCCCTCGGTCTGGAGACGCACGTCGTCGAGTTCGCGCCCCGGCTGATGGCCCTCCAGATCGACGAGGGCGGCGGTCGGCTGCTGCGCCGCAAGATCGAGGACCTGGGCGTCCACGTCCACGCCGGGGCGGGCACCCAGGCCATCGTCACCGGCGAGGACGGCCGGGTGCGCGGCATGGGGCTCTCCGACGGCCGCGAGCTCCCGGCCGGCCTGGTCGTCTTCTCGGCCGGGGTACGACCGCGCGACCAA
This sequence comes from Streptomyces sp. NBC_00466, assembly GCF_041433995.1. Classification (NCBI taxonomy): domain Bacteria; kingdom Bacillati; phylum Actinomycetota; class Actinomycetes; order Kitasatosporales; family Streptomycetaceae; genus Streptomyces; species Streptomyces sp. NBC_00466. Next base: position 6,630,250 of record NZ_CP107896.1, read on the forward strand.
CTGGCCAGGGAGAGCGGCCTGCCGGTCGGCGAGCGCGGCGGCATCGTCGTGGACGAGCGCTGCCGCACCGGCGACCCGCATGTCTACGCCATCGGCGAGTGCGCGCTGGCCGCCGACGGCAGGGTCTACGGCCTGGTGGCCCCCGGCTACGCGATGGCCGGCACGGCCGCCCGTTCGCTCGCCGGCGAGTACCGCGACGAGGACGCCTTCACCGGCGCGGACACCTCGACCAAGCTCAAGCTGCTCGGCGTCGACGTCGCCAGCTTCGGTGACGCGCACGGCGCGACCGAGGGCGCGCTCGACGTCCTCTACAGCGACAGCCGCTCCGGCGTCTACAAGAAGCTGGTCATAGGACGCGACGGGCAACTGCTCGGCGGTGTGCTGGTCGGCGACACCGAGTCCTACGGCCTGCTGCGCCCGCTGGCCATCGGCGGCAAGCCGCTGCAGACGGCCCCCGAGCAGTTGGTGCTGCCCGCCGGTCTTGGGCCCGCAGGCCCTGTCGCGCTGCCGGACGAGGCCGTGGTCTGCTCCTGCCACAACGTCAGCCAGGGCGAGATCCGCGCCGCCGTCCGCGAGCAGGGCTGCACCACGGTCCCCGCGGTCAAGAAGTGCACCAGCGCGGGCACCGGGTGCGGCAGCTGCGTCAAACTGCTGGGCACCCTCGTGACCGAGGAGCTGGAAGCGAGCGGCGTCAGCGTCGACACAAGCCTGTGCGAGCACTTCGCGCACACCCGCGCCGACCTCTACGAGATCGTCCGGGCCACCGGGATCGCCTCCTTCTCGGCCCTGATCGACGGACATGGCAGCGGGGAAGGCTGCGACATCTGCAAACCGGTCGTCGCCTCGATCCTGGCCGGCCCGGACAACGGCCACATCCTCGACGGCGAACAGGCCGCGCTGCAGGACACCAACGACCACTTCCTGGCCAACCTCCAGCGCAACGGCTCCTATTCGGTGGTGCCGCGGATCCCGGGCGGCGAGATCACCCCGTACGGCCTGATCACCATCGGCGAGATCGCCCGGGACTTCGGGCTCTACACGAAGATCACCGGCGGCCAGCGGATCGACCTGCTCGGCGCCGGAGTCGACCAGCTGCCCGCGATCTGGCGGCGGCTGGTGGACGCGGGCTTCGAGTCGGGCCACGCCTACGGCAAGTCGCTGCGCACGGTGAAGTCCTGCGTCGGTGAGACCTGGTGCCGGTACGGCGTGCAGGACTCGGTCGGCCTCGCGATCGAGCTGGAGCTGCGGTACCGGGGTCTGCGCTCGCCGCACAAGCTCAAGTCCGCCGTCTCCGGGTGCGCGCGCGAGTGCGCCGAGGCGCAGGGCAAGGACTTCGGCATCATCGCCACCTCATCCGGCTGGAACCTGTACGTCGGCGGGAACGGCGGTATGACACCACGTCACGCGGACCTGCTGGCCGCCGACCTGGACCGGGAGACGCTGATCCGGAGTATCGACCGGTTCCTGATGTTCTACATCCGCACCGCCGACCGGCTGGAGCGGACCTCCGTCTGGCTGGACCGCGTCGAGGGCGGCCTGGAGCATGTGCGGGCGGTCGTCATGGACGACTCGCTGGGCATCTGCGCCGAGCTGGACCTGCAGATGGAGCGTCATATCGGCGGCTACCGCGACGAGTGGGCCGCCGTGCTGGACGACCCCGAGCGGCTGCGCCGCTTCGCGTCCTTCGTCAACGCCCCCGGCACACCCGACCCTGCCGTGGCCTTCATGCCGGAGCGCGGCCAGATCAGGCCGGCCCGCCCCGGCGAGAACGAGCAGAACCCCGCCCCGGCCCTCGTGGCCGGAGCCCGACTGGAGGTGCGTACCGCATGAGCACACTGGTGGAGATCTTCGACGGCACGGCGTGGACGCCTGCCTGCGACTACCGGGACCTGATCCCCGGGCGCGGTGTGGCCGTGCTCAGCGAGAGCGGCGAGCAGGTGGCGGTCTTCCGTGACCGGGCGGGCGCGCTGTACGCGGTCGACAACCGCGACCCGTTCAGCGGCGCGTACGTGATCTCACGCGGCATCCTCGGCAGCCGGGGTGATGCCCCGACGGTGGCGTCGCCGATGTACAAGCAGGTCTTCGACCTGCGGGACGGGCGCTGCCTGGACGAGGACACCGCCCCCGACGGCACCCCGGCGGAGCTGCGTATCTGGCCGGTGCGGGCCGGAGCGGCGGCGGTCTCACCGCTGGTCGGAGCGGCCGTGCACGAGCCGCAGCACGGTTGAGCGGCAGGCGGCACTTTGAGGGCAGACCCCAGCGCCGACGGCACACGTACCCCCCCACTCGGATACCTCCAACCCAAGTACCCCCCATCTCACGAACCAGCGGGTGACAGCTGATGAGCACTGCCGTCGGAACGGAAGGCCAGGCCGGGGACACGGCCGGGGACGCGGCCGGGGTGGTGGACACGGGCCGGTCCCGCTCCATCACGGACTGGCGTCCCGAGGACGAGGCGTTCTGGGCTGAGACCGGCGCGGGAGTCGCGCGCCGGAACCTGGCCTTCTCGGTCCTGTCCGAGCACATCGGATTCTCGGTGTGGAGCCTGTGGTCGGTGCTGGTGCTGTTCCTCGGACCGGAGTACCACGTCGACGCGGCAGGAAAGTTCACACTCACCGCACTGCCGACGGCGCTCGGCGCCGTGCTGCGCCTGCCCTACACCTTCGCGGTGGCGAAGTTCGGCGGCCGCAACTGGACCGTGTTCAGCGCGCTGTTGCTGCTGGTCCCGACGGTGCTGGCCGGGCTCGTGCTGCGGCCAGGTGTCTCGTACGGCACCCTGCTCGCCGTGGCGTGTGCCGCCGGTGTCGGGGGCGGCAACTTCGCCTCATCGATGGCGAACATCAACGCGTTCTACCCACAGCGCCTCAAGGGCTGGGCCCTGGGCGTCAACGCGGGCGGCGGCAACCTCGGCGTCCCGGTCGTGCAGCTGGTCGGCCTGCTGGTGCTGGCCACGGCCGGTGCGGCGCAGCCGCGGCTGGTACCGCTGGTCTACCTGCCGCTGATCGCGCTGGCCGCGCTGGGCGCGGCGCTGAGGATGGACAACCTGACGTCGCTGAGGAACGACAGGCGGGCGCTGCGGGAGGTGGCGGGGGAGCCGCACAGCTGGGTCATGTCGCTGCTCTACATCGGCACCTTCGGTTCGTTCATCGGCTTCGGCTTCGCCTTCGGGCAGGTGCTGCAGGTGCAGTTCCACCAGCAGTTCGACACCCCCGTGAAAGCCGCATACCTGACCTTCCTCGGCCCCCTGCTGGGGTCGCTGGTACGGCCGTTGGGCGGGAGGATGGCGGACCGGTGGGGCGGCGCCCGGGTGACGCTGTGGACCTTCGCCGCGATGGCGGCAGGCACCGGCGTGGTGCTGATCGCCTCGCAGCAGAAGTCGCTGCCGATGTTCCTGGCCGGCTTCGTCGCGCTGTTCGTGCTGAGCGGGATCGGCAACGGCTCGACGTACAAGATGATCCCGGCAGTCTTCCAGGCCAGGGCGCGGATCGCGGTCGCGGCCGGAGCCGACGAGGAGACCGCGGAGCGGGACTCACGGCGTCGGGCGTCGGCGCTGATCGGACTGGCCGGCGCGCTCGGGGCGTTCGGAGGGGTACTGGTGAACATCGCCTTCCGGCAGTCGTTCCTGGCCACCGGGGACGGCGACGCGGCGTACTGGGCCTTCCTGGCGACGTACGCGGTGTGCTGCGCCGTGACGTGGACGGTCTATCTGCGGCCCCGGGTGGGGCCGATGCCCGGGATCTGAGGGCGGCGGAAGGCGGCGGGCCGCGGGTTCGGCCGTCCCGGTTTGCCTCCCGCGTGGGATCCGGCGAGCGCAGAGCACGGCATCTTATGGTGATCCGATGCGACTTGTACCCTGGTGGGCCTTGCTCTCGTCCGGGTGCGCACCTGTGTTGCTCCTCGGAGGCTCGAATCTCGCGGAGCTGATGCAGGGGCCCGGCTACAACCCCAAGACCCGCACGATAAGTGTCCTGGCCGCGTACGGCATGCCCGGGTACGGGGTGATGACCGGGATGCTGCTCGCCCTCGGGGCCTGTTACGTCGTCACCGCGCTCGGGCTGCGCTCCGCCACGCTCCTGGGCCGGGCCGCGCTCGCCGGGGGAGGGATCTCCGCGATGGTGCTGACACTGGTACCCGCGCCCCCCAGCGGGGGTTCGTTCGGTCACGGGGCTGTGGTCACCGTGGGGTTCGCGCTGCTGGCTGTCTGGCCGGTACTGGCCGTCGACCGTGGTGCGGGCGCGCCGTGGGGGCTGCGGCCTGCCGCGGTCCGGGACGGGGGAGCGTCGTGGGGGCTGCGGCAGGACGTGGCGATCGCGGTCAGCGCCTCGATGTGCGTCTTCGCGGTCTGGTTCCTCGTCGGGCTCCAGCTTCACGGGCTACCGGGGATCGCCGAACGTGTCCTGACCTTCGCGCAGGCACTGTGGCCCTTCGTCGTCGTCATCTCCTGCTGGCCGCACCAGGTCAGCAGCGAACAGGCGTAGCGCGGCCGAACCGGGGCCCGGGCGGCATCCTGCGGGCACCTCACCCACTCACCCCGCCCAGCGCCCCGACAGGAAGGTCAGCGCGACGGCAGTCGTGACGGGCGTGGCAACGGCGAGGCAGAGGGTCTTGAACCGCGGCTTGCGCAGACTCCATCCCGCCAGGGTGATCCACAGCGGCCACCACAGGAGGGTGGAGCGGGGTATGGACATGTACCAGTACGAGGTCCCCAGGGCCCACAGGGTGAGGCCGATGTACAGGGCCTCGGCCCAGCGCCGCTGCCGTGCCAGGACGACGAGGAGGGCGAGTCCGACGGCCATGGCCAGGAGTTCGGCCTGGAACATGACGGCGTAACCGGTGGTCTGGGCGTGGGCGAAGGCGTTGTGCCAGGTGTTGGACCAGGCCTCCCACGGAGTGTGGAACGTGCGGTTCCAGCCGTGTTCCTCGGCGTGTTTCCAGGCCATCCAGTCGCCGGTGTGTGCGTGCAGGTAGCCGCTGTAGAGGGCCACGGGCACGGCGGGCAGGGCGAGCCAGGGGAGTTGGCGCCAGTGGCGGCCGGTGCGGGCGGTGAGGATGAAGTGCAGCGCGATGGCGGCCGCGAGGAAGAGGCCGTTCACCCGGACCGTGGTGGCCAGGGCGGTCAGGGCGGCGGCGAGCGCCCAGTTGCGCCGCTGGGCGGCGAGCCAGGCGGGCAGTGCGAGGGCGAGGAAGAGCGCCTCGGTGTAGCCGGCGGCCAGGAAGATCGCGCACGGTGAGAGCAGCAGGAACATGACGGTGCGCCGGCCGGCCCCGTGGTCGGGCAGGTGCAGCCGGGCGATGCGGGAGAGCGCCAGGACGGCAACGGCCCCGGCGGCGAAGGAGATCAGCAGGCCGGCCGCTGCCCAGTTCGGGACGACGGTGTGGACCGCCCGCAGGACGAGCGGGAAGCCGGGCAGGAAGGCCTCCCGGTGGTCCAGGGTGCTGTGCAGGAGTACGCCCTGCCCCGGGAAGTAGCCGTCGCGGGCTATACGCAGGTAGAAGTCCCAGTCCCACTGCTGGAAGGGGGCCAGCAGGGGACCCGCGTCGCGGGAGTTCTGGTCGGCGGGAAACAGCCAGCGGGCGCAGTAGGCCGTGGTCCAGATGCCCAGGCGGGTCACCAGATACAGCCACAGCACCTCACGGTCGGCAGGGCTCACCCTCGGAAGGCGCGACCGGAAGGCCCCTGGCCGGTGGCGGGGACCTGACGCGGCTCCGTACCACCGGCCCTTGTGCCACCGGTCCCCGCACGAACGGATTCCGTTCGTGCGGTCTCCGTCCGGCCTGGCTGCGCTCCCTGCCGGGCGCGGACGCCGGGGCCCCGGCGCACGGGAGGACCGGGTGGAAACGGGTGTGTTCTCACGCAGCCCGGACGGCAAGAACGGCATGGTGACTCTCTCCTGGTCTGCGGGGCGTGCCGGGGTAACCGGTGGCACCCGCGGTTCCTGCGTGTTCGGCTCTCCTTGGAATACGCAGGGGACCGGGCATCCGGCTGACACGGACCACCGGAAAATAGGCGTGACGATCGTCACGGAACCAGGGGCCGTGACTACGCGTCAGGCCTGCGGCCCGCGCCTGAGCGCCCCGGCGGGAAGCCGCATCGAGGCCCCAACCCAGTGCCGCCTGTGCCCCGTTGGCGTCCCCGTCCCCTGCCGCACCGGCGCTCCGGGTATCAGCAGGTCAGGCTGTTGCGTACTGGTGGGCTCGTCCGCCCCGCCACTTCACCCACGCCTCGTCGTCCAGCAGGGTGTCCGCGTCCAGCATTCCGGCCCGCCGCAGGAACTCGACGACGTCCGCGTCGTGGTGGGCCAGACCTGCGATCTCTCCCTGGATCGTCACCCGCCGTCCGCCGCTCGGGGAGGGCGGGTGCACCACTATCGGTGTGCTGTCCATGACCTCAGGGTGCGTCCGGCCGCCGGTTCCGGCACGCCGGGAGGGCAGCGCGCCCCGGCCTGTCCGGAGCCGCAGCCGTGCTGCCGGAGTGCGGGGCCTGTGCGCGTACGGCGGGGTGGCGCGCGCTCTCCGGGGTCCCGGGTGCGGTGCACCACGGGCTCCGGGCCCTTGGCCCATCGGGGTGACCGGCGAGCGGCCCGGTGGCGCGGCCCGGCTCCGGTACTGCCCGGTCTGCCTAGCGTGAGGTGCCCTCCTCCCGCGACCCCTGGAGTACGTCATGACCATGCCCGCCCTCGCCGACCTGACCGGTACGTATGTGCTCGACCCGGCGCACACCCGCATCGGCTTCGTGGCCAGGCACGCGATGATCACGAAGGTCCGCGGATCGTTCGCGGACTTCGAGGGCACGCTCAAGCTGGACGGCTCGGACCCGACCAAGTCGGGCGCCCTGGTCACCATCAAGTCCGAGAGCATCGACACCGGCAATGAGCAGCGCGACGGACACCTGCGGACCAACGACTTTCTCGATGCCCCGAACTACCCGCGGATCACCTTCACCTCGACCCAGATCAAGCAGTTGGACGGCAGCCACTTCCGGCTGACCGGCGACCTGACGATCAAGGACACCACCAAGCCGATCAGCATCGACTTCGAGCTCACCGGCACCGCCCAGGACCCCTTCGGCAACCAGCGGGTGGGCTTCGAGGGCGAGGTCGCCGTCAGCCGCAAGGACTACGGCCTGACGTGGAACGCCGCCCTCGAAGGCGGCGGCGTGCTCGTCGGCGACAAGGTGGTGCTGGAGTTCGACGTCTCGGCGATCAAGCAGAGCTGAGCTCTGAGCAGCCCGGAGCAGCCCGCAGCGGAACCGGGCAGAACCAGCGGGAGCGGCTGGGACCGGGCAGAGCCGCGCCGGCCAGTCCGAAGCACACGGCGTCCGAAGCGCCCGCCAGTCCGAAGCCCTGCCGTCCGGGGCGCGGGCGCGGGCCGGGCGAGGTAGGCCAGGAGTATGAGTTCGTTGCGCTTTCTGTACTCGCTTCAGGGGCCGCGACGGCATTCGAAGGCACTCATGGCGGTGCCGTTCGCTCTGATCGCCGCTGTCACGGTGGTGGACATCTTCACCCCACCGGCTGTGCATCTCGGCCCCTTCCTGGTGGCGGCGCCCGCCCTGACAGCGTCGTTCGCCGGTCCACTCGGCACCGCGTTCGTCAGTGTGGTGGCCCTCGCGGCCGACGCGTTCGTGGCCGGTACGCGGGGCAGCGTCACCGATCTCAATCACATCTACCAGCTCGCCGCGCTCTTCCTGATCTCCGTCTTCGTCACCCTCTTCGCGTATCTGAGAGTGCAGCACGAACGTGAGATGACCCATCTGCGCTGGGTGGGGCGCGCGGTGCAGCGCGTGGTGATGAGGCCGCTGCCGGAACGCAGCGGGCCGCTGCGGATCGGCTCCGTCTATCTGGCGGCGGAGGCGGAGGCGCAGCTCGGCGGCGATCTGTACGCCGTCACGCGCACGGCGGGCGGAACCCGCGTGATCATCGGCGACGTACGCGGCAAGGGCCTCGATGCCATGGGCGAGGCGGCCGGTGTCCTCGGCGTCTTCCGGGCGCTGGCCCACTACGACCCGGAACTGCCCGAAGCCGTGAACCAGCTGGAGGCGGGTGTCGTGTCCGACCGGAGCTACACGGCCCGGGCGCAGGGGGCCGCTGAGGACAGCGGGGAGGCCTTTGTCACCGCGGCCGTGCTCGACATCCCCGACGCCGAACCGGAACTCGAGCTGGTCAGCTGCGGACACCCGCCGCCGCTGGTGGTACACGCGGGCCGGGTCCACACGCTCGGCGTACGGGAGCCGGCCCCGCCCCTCGGGCTCGGCCATCTGCTCAGCAGCGTGTTCACCGCGGAGACGTTCGCCTTCGGTGTCGGCGACATCCTGCTCCTGTACACGGATGGCGTCATCGAGGCCCGGGACACAGCGGGCCGGTTCTACCCGCTGGCCGACCGGATCGCGTCCTGGGCGGCCGACGGTCCGGACGCGCTGCTCCAACGGCTCTGCGCCGACCTGCTGCGCCATGCCGGCGGCAGCCTGGGTGACGACGCGGCGATGGTCGCCATCGAACGGCTGCCGGCCGACGAATGAGCGGTCGGTCCCGTCGCCGTGTTCCCCTCACGTGCAGCTTGGTCCAGACCTATTGACCGCAGGTCTGGACCACTTTACTTTGACAGGTACGTGACATCGCTTGTGCCTGGGTGCGTGACAGGTGTGTGCCAGGTGCGTGACGTCCATGCTCCGTCTGTTCGTTGGGCCAGGAAGGGACACGACATGATCGGTCGGACCGCACGTCTTCTGGGGGTCGGTCTCGCGACGGCGGCCATCGTGCAGATGCTGGTCGCCGCCGCGCCCGCCGGCCCGCAGGCCGTTGACACCTGCGCGGTCAAGTCGAAGCCCGCGGGCAAGGTGCTCCAGGGCTACTGGGAGAACTGGGACGGAGCCGCCAACGGTGTGCACCCGCCGCTCGGCTGGATTCCGATCACCGACCCCCGTATCCCCGCCCACGGTTACAACGTGATCAACGCGGCCTTCCCGGTCATCCGCTCCGACGGCACCGCCCTGTGGGAGGACGGGATGGACTCGACGGTGAAGGTCCCGACCCCGGCCGAGATGTGCCAGGCCAAAGCCTCCGGCCTCACGACGCTGATGTCCATCGGCGGCGCGACCGCCGGTATCGACCTGAACTCCACCGCGGTCGCCGACCGGTTCGTGGACACCGTGGTGCCGATCCTGAAGCAGTACAACTTCGACGGCATCGACATCGACATCGAGACCGGACTCACCGGCAGCGGCAACATCAACCAGCTCTCGGCCTCCCAGTCCAACCTCATCCGCATCATCGACGGCGTGCTCGCCCGGATGCCGTCGAACTTCGGTCTGACGATGGCACCCGAGACGGCATACGTCACCGGGGGCAGCGTCACCTACGGCTCGATCTGGGGCGCGTATCTGCCCATCGTGAAGAAGTACGCGGACAACGGCAGGCTCTGGTGGCTGAACATGCAGTACTACAACGGCAGCATGTACGGCTGCTCCGGTGACTCGTACTCCGCCGGGACGGTCGAAGGCTTCACCGCGCAGACGGACTGCCTGAACAAGGGGCTCGTCGTCCAGGGCGCCACGATCAAGGTCCCCTACGACAAGCAGGTGCCGGGACTGCCCGCGCAGCCGGGTGCGGGCGGCGGGTACATGACGACCGGGCAGGTGGCGCAGGCGTGGAACACTTACGACAACGGTCTCAAGGGGCTCATGACGTGGTCCCTCAACTGGGATGGCGCCAAGGGCTGGACGTTCGGCGACAACATTCCGTGGGCCAGGTAGCACGCACCGGACGGCTGACTTGGCGAACACGCAGGGCCAGGCAGCTGAACCGGGGCGAAGATGTCGGGCCTCCCCCTGAATACCGCGGCCTTCCGCCTCGACACCACGCGCGCCCTGTTCGACGGAACGTACAGGCATGCCGCGGGCCGCGTGCGGGATCTCGACGTGGCCGCCGGAATGAGCGTGTCCACCGTCGAGATGAACACGCACACGTTCACGGCGGGCCCGTGGGCCGTCCAGGCCGAGCGACGGGAGAACGAACTGGTCGACATGATCACCCGTCACCTGCTGGGCGGTCGGTAGCCGTATCGTCGGCCATTGATCTGCGGATGGCATGGTGACGCGCCTCCTGCGGGCCGGGTGCGCCCTTGAGGGGCCCCGGCGGGCCGGGCGCGATGGCCCGCCGGGGTCGGAAGGCGGCGTTTGCTGGTTCAGACGTGGGCCGGCGCGGAGATGCCGGTCCCGCCTGGGAGGTCGGCGCCGAACTGGGCGATGACCGCGTCCAGGTCGAGCGGTGCGAAGGCCACGGGGGCCACCTCGCTGATCCTTTCGGCGGGTACCAGCCAGCAGACTTCGAACTCCAGGCCGTCCGGGTCGCGGGCGTACAGTGATTTGGTGGTGCCGTGGTCCAACTCGTAGGCCAGCGAGCCTGCTTGCAGCAGCTTGCCGCGGATCTGCTGGAACTCGGCCAGGGTGTCCACCTCCCACGCCAGGTGTGCGAGCCCGGGGCGCCGGCCGGGGCTCTGCGGGGAAGCCGGGCCCTCGATCTGGAGGAAGGCCAAGTCGTGGTCGTTGGTCGAATCCTCGGCCTGCAGGAACGCGCCCTCGGGCACCTTGCCGCCGTCGGCGTGGACGCGGAATACGGTGCGGAAGCTCAGTAGATCGGTATAGAAGGCGACGCTGCGTTCGACGTCGCGGACGTAGAGCACGGCGTGGTTGAGACGCTGGACCGGCATGTCGCTCCTTCGCATACTTACGATTAGTGCGTAGCCCCACCATAGGGATGCAACGAGGGGCCTCACAAAAGGAACATTGATGTACGCAACGCACACCACTGACCCTGACCGTGCCGCCGCCCCGCAGTCGGGCGACGCCTGGTCTGCCGATGCCCCCCACCCGTGCGAGAGCCGGCCGGACAACGGCCGAAGGTTCCGGGAGACCCTCGACCGGATCGGCGACAAGGGGTCGGTCCTGGTCATCGGCGTCCTCAGCCGCGGTCCCTAGCGGTTCGGTGTCGCTGCGGATCCGGGTGTGTTCAGGGGTCTGCCCGTCCTGGACTGACCGGATCCGGCGCATGAGCAGGAGCGCGGCGCCCGGTCCGGCCGTTGCCCGTCCGTACCGCAGCGATCGCCGGGTGGCGGTACGGCGTGGACGGGGTGCGGGAGCGGTAGACGACGTACGGGCGCACGAGATAGCCGACCGGAGCGGTGAAGGCGTGCACCAGGCGGCTGAAGGGCCACAGGGCGAACAGGGCCATGGCGAGCAGGGCGTGCACCTGGTAGATGAGCGGTGCGTGGGCCATGGCCGTTACGTCCGGATCGAGGGTGAACAGGCTGCGGAACCACAGCGAGACACCGAGCCGGTAGTCGTAGGAGCCGGCAGCCATCCCGGAGGCCGTGGCGGTCAGGCCCGCGAGGATCACCGTGGCGAGCAGCGGGTGGACGACCCGGTCGCCGCGGCTGGTCGCCGCCCGCACCGCCGGAACACGCAGTCTGCGGTACAGGAGGATGGCGAGCCCCACCGCGGTCGCCAGGCCCGCCGCACCTCCGACGATCAGTGCGTTCGCGTGGTACAGCTCATCGTCGACGTACAGCCGGTCGGTGAGCCACTCGGGGACCAGCAGTCCGGCGATGTGTCCGGCGATCACGAAGAGCAGGCCGTAGTGGAAGAGCGGTCCGCCGGTCCGCAGCAGCCGGCTCTCGTGCAATTGGCTGGAGCGGGTGGCGAATCCGAACCGGTCGTAGCGGTAGCGCCAGGCCGTGCCCCCGGCGAGGAGGACAGCGACGAGGTAGGGCAGGACACCCCACAGTGCGATGTGGAAGTGGGTCATCGGCGGGCTCCTTGGCCGTTCGGTGCCGGTTGTGCGGGAAACGGCTCCAGGCCCACGCTCTCTGCCGGTGGCCCGTTGCGGGCGAGCCTGAGGGCCGCCTCCCTGCTGGCCGGCGATGCCCCCGGCAGGCAGTGGCAGACGGCCTGGAGGAGATCGGCGTACGGGCTGCGGTACGCGAGCAGGGCGAAGCGCAGCACCTCCAGAGCGGCCCGGTACTCGGACAGCAGCGGGACACCGGCCGCCGGGGCGCGCGCGGCGAACTCCAGCATCAGGGGGAGGTAGTCGGGCAGCTCGTCCTCGGGCGGGAGCCAGCCGTGGTCGCGGTAGAGGGACTTGACGCGGGCCAGCGAGGCTCCCCGGCGGCGGGTGTCGCCGTCGGTGTAGTACGTCGGGTACAGGCAGCGTCGCCGGCTGCGGTCGAAGGTGGCCACGTACTGGGCCGCGAAGCCGAGAGCAGCCACTCGTCGGCGAATTTCGTCGCGTCCGCGTAGTCGGGCGAGACGACCACGACCTTCTGGCCCCGGTAGCGCGCCTCGGCCATCCAGTGCGCGTCCGGTGTGCGCGTGACCGGCACATTGGAGCCCCACAGCATCAGATACGCCGCGTCCCACCAGTCTCCCGACTCCGGCACGTCCGTCTGGTCAACCCGCGTGCTCCGGACAGGTGTGCCGGGTTGGTGGGCGAGGGGTGCGCCGAGGTACGGGGAAGCGGGGGCCAATGAGTGGCAACGGCCTGACGGAGATTCCGACTGATCCGTACTTTCGGCCTGTCGAGGGCGCGGCGGATCGCGCTGCGGCCGCGTTGTCGCGGATGCTTCCCGACGGCGATGCCTGCCGTGGGCTGGAAGCCAAGTGGCGCCACGGTGTCGAATTGGTCCGGTGCGGTTCCGGCGTGGAGAGGTTCTTCTGCCCGCACCGCGGTGCGGAGTGTGCACCCGGCCGATGGGGTGAGGCCGTCTCGCAACGTTACGACGAGGGTTTTCTGACGTTCGTGGTGACGGTTCCCTGTTGTGACGTTGAGATGTCGCTCAACGAGCTGGTGTACGGCCGGCCGATGGGGTCCGCGCGGTTCAGTGTCGAGGCCCTGGGTCCGCAGCCACCGCATGCGCTGCTACAACGCCTCCGCAACCTCGCCGTGCTGGACGGGGTCTCAGGTGGCCGGGTTGCCACGGCCGGGCAGCTGTCCGCCCGGCGAGACGTACCTCATCCGGCCGAGCTTGTCGGTAACCGGTATGAAGCCTGCGGCCCGCAACCGGGCGCCGTACCTGTCGCGTTTGCGTCGGACGGACGCGAGCCCGACAGGTACGAGGAGCATGAATGCGGCCCAGAGGAGGCCCGCGACGAGGGCGGCGGTGCTGTGCAGGCCGAACCGGACGCAGGGGGCCGCAGTCAACACCGTCGCCAGGGGAAGTCCCAGCGCCAGCCGCTGCTTGGCCGTGTACTGGCTGGCGAGGTCGAAGGAGATGCGGGCCTTGAGCAACTCGACCTCCTCGCGTACCGGGGGAGGCAGTGAAACCCCGTCGTCCGCGTTCGGATACAGCGCACGGTTCCGGTCGGCGCGTGCCTGTGCCTCGGGGCTCGGGTCAGGCACGAGTTCCAGCATGAGCTGCTCGGACTTGAGTCCTCCGAACCCCGCTCCGGCGTACGCGTAGCCGAACTGCTCGGCGATGAAGGCGAGTTGAGCGAAACCCCCGATCGACCCCGCCGAGCGGGCGATCACCACTCGTTCCCCGTTTGCTATTTTCCCCAACATCGCGCGCACATGCTTTTTACGCACCCGGCATCCCCCCATCACGAACAATCCACGAAGTATTCCATGCGTGGATACCCGCCCGGGCTAAGGGAGTTGCGTTGTCGGTCCACGGCAACACTTGGTGACGTTCGCCGCGGAACGAACGGCCTACCTCAGCCCCAGACAACTCCACCGCACGCCTGACCGCCCATGGGGATCCTCGTGCTCGCTGAGATGCACCAGGCTCAGCCCATGGCCGCGGGCGAGCCGCACCGTCTCATCCGGCGATACGTCGAACATCCGCCGCCCCGCTGGGATCGGACCGTGCCGCAAGGACAGGACCACCTGCCCCCCGGCCGCGAGCAGACCGGCGATGCCCTCCATCGCCGACTCCCGCTGTAGACCGTCCAGATGCATCCACACGGCCGTCAGCAGGATCAGGTCGAAACGCTGGTCCCGGCCGCGAAGCACCCGCAGCTCCGGCAGTGAGTCGTCGATCCACTCGATGGCCTGGCCGGCGTGGACCTGCTGACCCAGCGAGCGCAGCTCGGCAGTGGGCTCGACGGCGAGGACTCGGTGCCCCTGGCCGGCCAGTGCGGCGGCATCGCGCCCGCTGCCCGCGCCGATGTCCAGGACCACGCTCGGCCGGGAGGGGAAAAGATGCAGCACATCACGGTGGACGTCGGCGAAGGACACGCTCTCGTACTGCTCGACGAGCGCATCGGCGGCATCGGCGTAACCCGCAGTACTGGTCAGGCTCTTCGGATCGACCATTCGCACAGCCTAGCGAGCGGGCGCCCCAGGTGTTCGCGCCGACGAAGTACAGGTTCAGGCGTACGCGCCTTACTTCAGCCCCTCCATCTCGGAGACCCGCGCGGTGTTGGCGATCAGTACATCCGTGGCCTTGCGGATCCAGCTCAGGATCGCGCGCAGCTCTGCCTCGTCGTACCCGGCCGTGGTCGACCCCATGTCCGCCCCGAACGGGCCGAAGACGGCTGCCTGCAGAGCGTTCAGTCGCTCGTTGGGCACCAGCTCGATGAGCACCCTCCGGCGGTCGCCGGGGTCGCGGGTGCGGCGCGCGTAGCCCGCGCTCTCCAGCCGGTCGACGAGCCCGGTCACAGCTCCGCTGGTCAGACCCGTGTGCTCCGCAATGGTGCCCGCTGTGACCGGACCGAGCCGCATGAGTGTGTCGAGGCATTTCCGCTCGCTCGCGCGCAGTCCCATCAGTTTGCCGACGGTTTCGTGGAAGTTGACCACCGCACTGGCGAACTCGCGACCGAGCAGGGTGGCTGCCGTGGCCGCCTCGGCCGATCCGTCTTGCGTCATGGCCTCAATGTAACTTAGCCTCTCGCTATCTTAGTAACTAAGATACTTAGCGGGTGATGGAAAGTGGTGGGCAGATGTATGTCGTCGTCGGCGTGGGACTGGCCGGCCCGTGCCCCGGGAAGGGGCTGCGCGGCTCGGGCGCGGAGGCCGAGGCGCGCGAGGCGGGGCGCGGCATGCGGGTGCCGGCGGGCGCGGCGCTGCGTAGGTCGGCCGCGTACGCCGCCGACCGCGACGAACGTCCCGAGGAGACCCCCAGTGCCTGATGCCGGAACCCGCGCCAGGATTCTGATGCCGCTGGCCGTGCTCGCCAACGCCTTCGTCGACATCCTCCTTCCCGTCATCGCGCTGATGGTGCTCGCGCCCACCGGCCTGTCCGCCCCCCTGCGGCTGACCGTCGGCGGCACCCTCGTGGCGGCGAAGGCCGTGGCCGGAACGATCGGGTCCGCGCGGTACCGGTGGCGGCTGGGTGCCGTGTCGGCGGCCGTACCGATCGCGGCCCTGCTCGGCTGCCACGCAGCCGGCCTGGCCGACGTCGCGTGCATGGTCGTGGCCTCCGCCGTGGCCGCCGCGATCATCTGCGGCGACCTCGTACGGAGTCGCCTGAGGGGCGGGGCCGGACCCGGCCTCGACCGGTTCGCGCTGCTGGTCCTGATCGAGGTGGGGGCCTCTGTCGTCATCTCCTCGATCAGTGGCGATCCGCGGTTCGTGCTCGCTCGAAGCTCGATCTACCCGGGGGCGGCCGGTGTCTACGTGCTCGCGACGGCCTGGTCGAAGCAGCCGCTCATGCGCGTCGCGCTCAAGCCGGTGGCGACCGAGGGGGACCCGGTCCGTGGCGAGGCGTTCGAGCGTGCCTGGTGCCGCTCCCGGCGGTTCCGGACGGTCTACCGTGGCCTGACCGCGGGGCTCGGGGTGGTCCTGCTCGTCGAATCCGTGCTGCGGATCGTCGTGATCTACAGCCTGCCGGCCGGGGCCATCGTCCGGTCCGGGCTCACCTCGCAGCTGCCCGGGATCGTGCTGCTCGCCCTGTGGTTCGTCACCGGCCGCGGTGTGGTCGTGCCACGCGCCATGCGGATCCTGGAGGCCGAGATGCCGGATCGGCAGCGCCCGGAACCGGACAACGCGCCTGCCCGGTGAGCCCATGAGGGGGCCGCCGGGACCGGATCACGACTCGGCCAATCGCGCACCGCGAGTGCCCCCCGGTGCCTGTCCCGTCCCGACTCTCCCGCGCGTCGGTGGAGAGGTGACTCCACCTGTCCGCCCGGCGCGGTGACGTGAGACATCGCTCGTCTGTTCGAATATTTTTGGGGGATCCGGAAGGGACTTGGGTGGCTCCGGAGCGTTGGACTATGGGTGCGAGGTGGCGCCAGACTGGGTCGTGAGCCCAGCGCGCTGTCTGTGCGAAAGGGAACGGCCATGGCCTCCAGGTGGTCGGACACGAAGCCCCAGGTGGACCGGGCCCGTGAGAGGGCCCAGCCGCTGACCGGCTCCGCGTCGTTCGGCCCGTTGCTGGAGCGGATCGGCGACGCACGGTACGTGCTGCTGGGGGAGGCCTCCCACGGCAGTGCCGATTACTACCGCTGGCGGGCGGTCCTGACGCGTCGGCTGATCGAGGAGAAGGGCTTCTCCTTCGTCGCGGTGGAGGGTGACTGGCCGGACTGCCAGGCCGTTCACCGCTCGGTCACGGCGGCGCCGGGCGCCCCCGATGACCCGTTCGACGCGCTGATGGAGTTCGGCCGCTGGCCGACCTGGATGTGGGCCAACACCAATGTGCTCCGCTTCGCCCGGTGGCTGCGTGGGCACAACATCGGCCTGCCGACGGGTAGTTCGCCCGTTGGATTCTTCGGCCTGGACGTCTACTCCCTGTGGGAGTCGCTGGACGCCGTGATCGGCTACCTCGACGCACACGCCCCGGCCGGACTGGCGGGCGCGCTGGAGGCCTACCGCTGCTTCGAGCCGTACGCCGGGGATCCCCGCTCCTACGCGCACGCCACCCGGGTCGCGCCGTCCGGTTGCGAGCCCGAAGTACGCGCCCTGCTGGTGCAGTTGAGACAGTCCATGGAGGACGCCGAGGCGGCCGATGGCAGCTTCGCGCAATTCGCCGCTCGGCAGAACGCGGAGGTGCTGGCCGGCGCCGAACGCTACTACCGGGCCATGGTGGGTGGTGGTCCGGAGTCCTGGAACATCCGTGATCACCACATGGCCGACACCCTCGACCGGCTCATGGAGCACCACGGTCCCGATGCGAAGGCTGTGGTGTGGGCACACAACACCCATGTCGGAGACGCACGGGCCACCGACATGCCCGCGGCCGGAGTGGTGAATCTCGGCCAGATCGTTCGCGAACGCCATGCCACGGAAGGCGTCGTGCTGGTCGGTTTCGGCTCCTACGACGGAACGGTGGTCGCCGCCGACCACTGGGGGGACGCCCCGAGCATGATGCGCGTACCTCCCGCGCGGACGGACAGTGTGGAGGAACTGCTGCACCGGGCACTTCCCGGCGGCGCGGGACTGTTCGTCTTCCCGGAGGGCGTCCATTACGCGGTGCCCGCCGGTCACAGCCCCGACTGGTTCGACGAGGAGCGGGACCACCGTGCCATCGGAGTGGTCTACCGGCCCGATCCCGAGAATCGGGGAAACTACGTCCCCACCGTGCTCGGCGAACGCTACGACGCCTTCGTCTTCCTCGACCGCAGCCAAGCCCTCGCCCCGCTCCACGGGGCTCTGCTGGGCGCCGGCGAGAAGGAGACCTGGCCCACCGGGATGTGACACCGGCGCACGATCATTGAGAGCCGTAACTGCCGGAGCCGTCGCAGCTACGGAAGAGAGGAAGGATCATGCGATTCCGTGACCGCCGGGAAGCCGGGCGGGACCTCGCCGCGGAGCTCCTCACAGCGGCGGCCGCCGGCGACATCCTCCGCCCCCTGGTGCTGGCGCTTCCACGGGGCGGTGTGCCCGTCGCGGCGGAGGTCGCCCGGGCCCTGAAAGCGCCGCTGGATGTGCTCGTCGTCCGCAAGATCGGCGTACCGGGACACCCGGAGACAGGGGTCGGAGCGATCGCCGACGACGACCCGCCCCTGTTCGACTCGCGGTCCCTGCAGTGGCTCGGCCTGAGCGAAGACGCGCTCGCGCCCACCGTCGCCGACGAGCGCACCGAACTCCACCGTCGGGAAGACCTCTACCGGCACGGCAGGCCCTCGCTGGTGTGCGGTGGCCGGACCGTGATCCTTGTCGACGACGGACTCGCCACCGGCGTCACGGCACGCGCGGCCGTACGCCACCTGCGCCGGCAGGCACCCGAACGTCTGCTCCTGGCGGTCCCCGTGGGCGCGGCCGACGGCATCGCGGCGCTGCGCCAGGAGGCCGACGAGGTGATCTGCCTGCAGCAGCCGGAACTCTTCCAGGCGGTGGGCCAGTGGTACCTGGAGTTCGACCAGACCTCCGACGGCGAGGTGATCGAGATCCTGCGGGAGTTCACCGTTCCGGCCTGAGTCGGAGCAGTGGGCGGAGGCCGCGCGACGGGGTGGCTCGGGCCGAGCGGTACGCCACCGAGAGCACCCCGTACGTACCGGGACCGCGCCACGTACGTACGGGATGGCTTGCGGCTGCCCCCGTGCGTACCCCCGTGATCCCGGGCGCGTGCCCCGCACGGACCGCGTCCAGTGGCATGCGGTGGCTCCGTGGCATCAAGTGGGAGCGGCGGCCGTTCGGCGCGGGTGCCGGATCCAGCGAGTGGATCCGGGTACCTGCGCATCCGCAGGCCGCACCGACCGATCCGCGACCCACCGCAGAGCAGAAAGGGTGTGAAGCACGGATGCAGCCGAGCACCGGACGGCCCCGGCCGCACGACCCGGCAGGGAAGACGCCCGCGTGGTCGACCGTGACCCTGCGGGTCAACGGGATGGCGCACACCCTGGAACTGGACCACCGCACCACGGTCCTGGACGCCCTCAGGGACGAGATCGGGCTCACGGGTGCGAAAAAAGGCTGCGACCACGGGCAGTGCGGCGCCTGCACGGTACTGGTCGGCGGACGCCGGGCCAACAGCTGCCTGCTGCTGGCCGTCGCCCACCAGGACACCCCCATCACCACCATCGAGGGCCTCGCTTCCGCGGGCGCCCCGCACCCCGTCCAGGAGGCATTCCTGGACCGGGACGGATTCCAGTGCGGCTACTGCACCCCGGGGCAGATCTGCTCGGCGGTCGGCGTGCTGGCCGAAGCCGCCGCGGGCCACCCCTCCCATGTCACGGCGGCGGCCGACCTCGCCGACGAGGGACCCGCCGAACTCACCCCGGACGAGATCCGGGAGCGGATGAGCGGCAATCTGTGCCGGTGCGGCGCCTACCCCCGTATCGTCGAAGCCGTCGGGGACGTGGTCGCGTGAAGCCGTTCGGTTACGTCAGGGCCCGCAGCACCGAGGACGCCGTGCACCACTTCCTCTCGCTGCCGGACGCCCGCTTCCTCGGCGGCGGTACCAATCTCGTCGACCTCATGAAGCTCGGTGTGGAGACCCCCGGCACCCTCGTCGACGTCAGCGGGCTGCCCCTGGACACCGTCAGCGAACTTCCCGGTGGTGGGCTCCGGATCGGGGCGACCGTGCGCAACAGCGATCTCGCCGCGCATCCGGCGGTGCGCCGCGACCTGCCCGTCCTGGCCCAGGCCCTGCTGTCCGGTGCGTCGGGCCAGCTCCGCAACATGGCCACCACCGGGGGCAACCTCCTCCAGCGGACCCGCTGCCCGTACTTCCAGGACACCGGGCAGCCGTGCAACAAGCGCGAACCGGGCTCCGGTTGCGGGGCCGTCGACGGCGTCAACCGCGACCACGCGGTGCTCGGCCACTCCGCGCACTGCGTGGCCACTCACCCCTCCGACATGGCGGTCGCCCTGGCGGCCCTCGACGCCGAAGTCGAACTCGTCGGCCCCGGAGGCGAACGGACGGTCCCCGTGGCCGACTTCCACCGCCTCCCCGGCGACCGCCCCCAGCAGGACACCGTCATCCGGCCCGGAGAACTGATCACCTCGGTGGTGGTCCCGGCGTCGTCCGGGGGGATGCCCTCCGCGTACCGCAAGGCGCGCGACCGGTCCTCGTACGCCTTCGCGCTCGTCTCCGTCGCCGCCGTGCTGGCCGTCGGCGACGACGGGCTGATCCGCTACGCGCGCCTCTGCTTCGGCGGCGTCGCGCACAAACCCTGGCGCGCGGTGACCGCCGAGGCGCTCCTCGTCGGAGCACCGGCCGGTGCGGACACCTATCTGCGCGCCGCCGAGGCCGAACTGGCACAGGCCGCACCGCTGTCCGGCAACGCGTTCAAGGTGAGGCTCGCCCGCCGTCTGGCGGTCGACACCCTGGCCCGTCTCGCGGACCGCGGCTGAGGAGGAGAGCACCCTGTGAACCCCCGACTGCCACTGACCGCATGGCCCGTGTCCGAAGTGCCCATGACGGGCGCCCCCGTCAGCCGCCGCGAAGGCCGGGCGAAAGTCACCGGCGCAGCGGCCTACGCGGCCGAGCACGCCCCTTCGGGCCGTCTGCACGCCTGGCCGGTCCCGGCCGCGATCGCCTCGGGCCGGGTCGGTGCCGTACACACCGAGGACGCCCTGGCGCTGCCCGGCACCGTCGCCGTGCTCACCAGCGAGAACGCGCCCCGGCTTGGCGCCACCGACGACCCGGCCCTCGCCGTTCTGCAGAACGACCGGGTGCCGCACTACGGCTGGCCTGTCGCTCTCGCCGTGGCCGAGACCCTCGCGGGGGCCCGGGCCGCGGCGCACGCCGTGCGGGTGGAGTACGAGAGGGACTCCCACGAGTCCGTCCTGAAGGCCGGCGACCCCGCGATCTACGCGCCGGAGGCCGTCAACGGCGGCTACCCCGCGGACCGGGCGCGCGGTGACTTCGCCACCGCGCACGCCTCGGCTCCGGTCCGCATCGACGTGTCGTACACCGTCTCCCCGCTGCACAACCACCCCATGGAGCCGCACGCCAGCACCGCCGAGTGGACCGGCGGTCATCTGACCGTGCACGACTCCAGCCAGGGTGCGACAGCCGTCCGCGAGGCCCTCGCCACAGTGTTCGCCGTGCCGGAGCGCGACATCACGGTCGTCTCCCAGCACGTCGGCGGCGGGTTCGGGTCCAAGGGCACCCCGCGTCCCCAGGTGGTGCTCGCCGTCATGGCAGCCCTGCACACCGGGCGCCCCGTGACGCTGGCCCTTCCCCGGCGGCAGATGCCCGCGTTGGTCGGGCACCGCGCCCCCACCCTGCAACGGGTGCGGCTGGGGGCGGGCGACGACGGTGTCATCACCGCCCTGGCGCACGAGGCGATCACGCACACTTCGCGGATCACGGAGTTCGTTGAGCAGGCCGCCGTTCCCGGGCGGGTCATGTACCGCTCACCGCACAGCCTGACGACCCATCGCGTCGCGGCCCTCGACGTGCCGAGTCCCTCCTGGATGCGGGCGCCCGGCGAGACTCCCGGCATGTACGCGCTGGAATCCGCGATGGACGAACTCGCCGTCGCGGCCGGCCTGGACCCGGTGGAACTGCGGCTGCGGAACGAGCCGGACACCGAGCCGGACAGCGGCCTCCCGTTCAGCAGCCGGCATCTCACCGAGTGCCTGCGGGAAGGCGCGCGCCGCTTCGGCTGGAACGACCGGGATCCGCGCCCGGGGGTACGGCGCGACGGCGCGCTGCTGGTCGGAACCGGTGTCGCCGCCGCGACCTACCCCGTCCTGGTCTCCCCGTCCCGGGCGACCGCGCACGCGGCGCCCGACGGCACCTTCCTGGTACGGATCAACGCCACCGACATCGGCACGGGCGCCCGTACGGTCCTGGCGCAGATCGCCGCCGACGTGCTGCACGCACCGCTGGCCCGGGTGGCCGTCGACATCGGCAGCAGCGATCTGCCCAGCGCCTCCCTCGCCGGCGGTTCATCGGGCACCGCGTCCTGGGGCTGGGCGGTCCACCAGGCCTGCACCTCGCTCGCGGCGCGGCTCGGGGAACACGAGGGAGAGGTCCCGGCCGACGGCCTGGACGCCACCGCCGACACCAGCGGCCAGGCCGGAGAGCCGGTGCCCTATGCCCGGCACGCCTTCGGGGCCCACTTCGCGGAGGTGGCGGCGGACACGGTGACGGGCGAGGTCCGGGTCCGGCGGATGCTCGGCGTGTACGCGGCCGGACACATCCTCAACTCCCGTACGGCCAAGGCTCAGTTCATCGGTGGCATGGTGATGGGCATCGGGATGGCTCTCACCGAGGGCAGCACTGTCGATCCCGCGTCCGGTGCCTTCGTGGAGTGCGATCTCGCCTCGTACCACGTACCCGTCTGCGCCGACATCCGCGACATCGAGGCGCACTGGATCGAGGAGCAGGACGAGCACCTCAATCCGATGGGCAGCAAGGGCATCGGCGAGATCGGCATTGTCGGCACGGCCGCGGCGATCGGTAACGCCTTTTACCACGCCACCGGCGTCCGGGTGCGCTCGCTCCCGATCACCGCCGACAAGGTGCTGGAGGCGATGGACGGCGCCGGGCTCTGAGAGGTCCGTTCGCCGCAGGGGCGGCTTCCATGATCCAATCGCCTTCCCCCGCCCCCTCCCGAAAGTCCTTGCGTGCCTGCCGTGTTCCGCCGTGCCGCCCGTGTTCTCGCCCCACTGCTGATGGTCCTCGCCGCCGGATGCTCCTCCGGCGCCCCCGCCGACGATCCCACTGGGTCCGCCCCGGCCGCTTCGCCCTCCGCCCGCGACGGCGGCGTCCGCAAGCCCCCGGCCCGGGCGTCCTTCGACTACCAGCTGGGCGGGCCGTACCGGCCGCCGGCCGGGGTGCGGGCGGTCTCCCGCGACCGCACCGCGGACCCCGCACCGGGGCTCTACAACATCTGTTACGTCAACGCCTTCCAGTCGCAGCCGGGTGGCGCGATCGGCTGGTGGCAGAAGCACCACCCCGACCTGCTGCTGCACGACCGCCACGGCAAGCCGGTCGTCGACGAGGACTGGCAGGAGCCCCTCCTCGACATCTCAGGCGCCGCCAAGCGCGAGAAACTCCTGGGCATCGTCGGCCGCTGGATCGACGGCTGCGCCGAAGCCGGGTTCGACGCGGTGGAACCCGACAACCTCGACTCGTACGAGCGCTCGGACCACCTCCTCACCGCCGACGACGCGGCGTCCTTCGCCCGGCTGCTGGCCGAGCGGGCGCACCGGCGGGGTCTGGCCATCGCCCAGAAGAACACCACCGACCTGCTGGACCGGCGCGTGCACATCGGGTTCGACTTCGCCGTCGTCGAGGAGTGCGGCCGCTTCCAGGAGTGCACCGACTTCGCCGACGCCTACCGGGGCAGGGCCTTCGACATCGAGTACGGCGCCAAGGACTTCGACCGGGCCTGCCACTCCTGGGGCAGGAAGCTGTCGGTCACGCTTCGCGACCGGGACGTGAGCCCGGCGGGCGAAAAGGCCCACGTGTACCGGCGGTGCGACGCAGCCGGCTGAGGGGTGCGGTTCCGGGAGACCCGCGAGGCCGGGACCGGACCAGGGCCGGGCCGCAGCGGTGCTGGGGGAGAGCCGGTCGTACGTCCGGGCCGCCCGCGCCCGCGGCCTGATGCGTGCGGCTCCGCCGTCCCGGGGCGGGGCCCTGTCGAGAGGGGGGCGCTCAGGAGATATCTTGATGTCGAGCAATGTTGCAGACGTGGAGCGGAGCACCCGGTGACTGACTCGACCATCATCTATACACATACCGACGAGGCCCCGGCCCTGGCGACGTATTCGTTCCTGCCGGTGATCCAGGCGTACGCCTCGACGGCCGGTGTGACCGTGGAGAGCCGTGACATCTCTCTCGCGGGGCGGATCATCGCCAGTTTCCCCGATCGTCTTGACGAGAGCCGACGGGTCGAGGACGCACTCGCCGAGCTCGGTGAGCTGGCCAGGACGCCCGGCGCGAACATCATCAAGCTGCCGAACATCTCGGCGTCCATCCCCCAGCTGAAGGCCGCCATCGCGGAGCTGCAGAAGCTGGGCTACGCGCTGCCGGACTACCCGGACGACCCGCAGACCGACGAGGACAAGGACGTCCGCGCCCGGTACGACAAGGTCAAGGGCAGCGCCGTCAACCCGGTGCTGCGCGAGGGCAACTCGGACCGCCGCGCCCCGGCGTCGGTGAAGAACTACGCCAAGGCGCACCCGCACCGGATGGGCGCCTGGTCGTCCGACTCGAAGACGAACGTCGCCCACATGGACGCCGACGACTTCCGCTCCACCGAGAAGTCCGCCGTCATCGGCGACGACGGCTCGCTCCGTATCGAGCTGGCCGGGGACGACGGCACCACCACCGTCCTGCGCGAGTCGGTACCCGTACTGGCCGGCGAGGTCGTCGACGCCTCGGTGATGCGCGTGGCCGCGCTCCGTGAGTTCTTCACGGCGCAGATCGCCCGCGCCAAGGCCGAGGACGTGCTCTTCTCGGTGCACCTGAAGGCCACGATGATGAAGGTCTCCGACCCGATCATCTTCGGCCACGTGGTGCGCGCCTTCTTCCCGAAGACGTTCGCCGAGCACGGTGCGGCACTCGCCGCCGCCGGGCTGACCCCGAACGACGGTCTCGGCGGCATCCTCAAGGGCCTGGAGGGGCTGCCCGAGGGCGCGAAGATCAAGGAGTCCTTCGAGGCCGAGCTGGCCGACGGCCCGTCCCTGGCGATGGTCGACTCCGACCGCGGCATCACCAACCTGCATGTGCCGAGCGATGTCATCGTCGACGCGTCCATGCCGGCCATGATCCGCACCTCCGGCCACATGTGGGGCCCGGACGGCGGCGAGGCCGACACCCTGGCGACCATCCCGGACAGCAGTTACGCCGGGATCTACCAGGTCGTCATCGACGACTGCCGCGCCAACGGTGCCTACGACCCGTCGACGATGGGCTCCGTGCCCAACGTCGGTCTGATGGCGCAGAAGGCCGAGGAGTACGGCAGTCACGACAAGACCTTCGAGATCCCGGTCACCGGCACGGTGCGGGTCCTCGACGGCCAGGGCAACGCCGTACTGGAGCACGCCGTCAGCGCCGGTGACATCTGGCGCATGTGCCAGACCAAGGACCTGCCGATCCAGGACTGGGTCAAGCTCGCGGTGACCCGCGCCCGCGCGACCGGCACCCCGGCCGTGTTCTGGCTCGACGAGGGACGCGCGCACGACGCCGCCCTGATCGCCAAGGTCAAGGCGTACCTCCCCGAGCACGACACCGACGGTCTGCAGATCGAGATCATGACGCCGGCGGACGCCATCGCGTTCTCCCTGGAGCGCATCCGCCGCGGCGAGGACACGATCTCCGTCACCGGCAACGTGCTGCGCGACTACCTGACCGACCTGTTCCCGATCCTTGAGCTGGGCACGAGCGCGAAGATGCTCTCCGTCGTCCCGCTCATGAACGGCGGCGGCCTGTTCGAGACGGGCGCCGGCGGTTCCGCGCCGAAGCACGTCCAGCAGCTCGTCAAGGAGAACTACCTGCGCTGGGACAGCCTGGGTGAGTTCCTCGCGCTGGCGGTCAGCTTCGAGCACCTCGCGCAGACGACGGGCAACGCACGCGCCCAGGTCCTCGCGGACACGCTCGACCGCGCGACCGGCACGTTCCTCAACGAGGACAAGTCGCCGAGCCGCAAGCTCGGCGGCATCGACAACCGCGGCAGCCACTTCTACCTGGCGCTCTACTGGGCCCAGGAGCTGGCCGCGCAGACCGACGACGCCCAGCTCGCCGGGGCGTTCTCGGCGCTCGCCAAGACGCTCGGTGAGCAGGAGCAGACCATCGTCGGCGAGCTGATCGCGGTCCAGGGTTCCCCGGCCGACATCGGCAGCTACTACCAGCCCGACCCGGAGAAGGCCTCGGCCGTCATGCGCCCGTCGGCGACCTTCAACCAGGCCATCGCGACGCTCGGCTGACGTCCGTCCGGCCGGCCGCCCCTGCGGCTGACGGCCGCCGTCCCGCACCCTGGCCGCCCCGGCCGGCATCCCGCCGGCCGGGGCGGCCGCGTTGTGCTCCGGGCCGCCGCCGGACGGGCCCTGACCCGGCCCGGAGCGACGCCGGATGCCGGGGACCGACTTGCGTGGTTCCATGAGAGATGTCAGTGCCTGATGCTCCCGCCGAATCCGTCGAACGGAGGCAACGGGGTTGCACATCAGGCTGATCCACGACTTTCAGGGCGGCGTGCGGCTGTCCGGCCGGACCGGTGCCAGCCGGCCGCCCTCATGGACACGCGCCGTGAATCCGCCCCGCGTACCCCCCCCGGGCGCGCGGGCCGGCGGTCCTGAAAGGAGATGCGGTATGTCCACAGCGATCCTCACCGTGTTCAGACACCTCATACGGCTGGTGACAGGCTCGGCCAGGGCCATCGGCAGCTACGTCGCACACCGCTTCGGGACCCAGGGGGCCCCGGCGGACCACGCCCGGCATCCCCGCCCCGCCGATCTGCTGGCCGGCCGGGTGGAGCAGGCCGAGTACCAGGCGGACCAGGAACGGCTGGCGCTCGCCGACGCGTCCGCCCATCCCCTGCATGTGCCGCCGCTGCCGAGACGATGACCCGTCCCGCAGACCGGGAGCAGCAGAGCAGTCCGGCGCACGGCAGCGCCACCGTCATCCGAGCTGCCGGGCTCACCAAGGCGTACCGCAAGTCGGCCGCCCCAGCGGTGGACGGAATCGACCTCAGGGTGTGCCAGGGCGAGATCTTCGGACTGCTCGGCCCCAACGGGGCGGGCAAGACCACCACCGTCGGCATGCTGACCGCCAGGGTGGTGCCGACGGCGGGGTCGGCGTACGTCGGTGACATCGACGTGGTCGCGGAACCGACGCTGGCCAAGCAGCTCATCGCCGTCGTGAGCCAGCAGAACACGCTGGACCGTTCGCTGACGGTGTGGGAGAACCTTTACTTCCACGGTCTCCTGTTCGGCATCCCGCGCCGGGAGTCCCGCCGTACCGCCGACGCACTCCTCGAACAGTTCCATCTGTCCCGCTGGGCCAAGGCGTCGGTGTTCGCGCTGTCCGGCGGGATGGCACAGCGCCTGATGGTGGCGCGCGCGATCTTCCACCGTCCCGCCGTGCTGTTCCTGGACGAGCCGACGGCCGGACTGGACCCGCAGGGGAGGCTGGCCCTCTGGGAGGCGCTGGACGGGCTGATCGCCGACGGCCAGACGATTCTGCTCACCACGCACAACATGGACGAGGCCGACCACCTCTGCGACCGGGTGGCGATCATCGATCACGGGCGGATCCTCGCCCTGGACACGCCCGCGGCCCTCAAGCAGGGGCTCGGCGCCGACGCCGTGGTCACGGTCGCCACCAGCGGCAGCCAGGAGGGCCTGGCGGCCCGGCTGAACAGCGACATCCACGGCGTCGTCCGCACCCGGCTCGTCGACGGAGCCGTCGAGCTCCAGGTCAAGGGCGCCGAACGGCTGCTGCCGCGGGTCGTCACGAGTGCGGAGGCCGGCGGGTTCGAGCTGGTCGACCTCTCGATCGCCGAGAGCACCCTGGAAACGGTGTTCATCAGCCTGACCGGACAGGAGTTGAGGGACTGATGGCTGCATCGAGTGCCGTCCCGCCGCCCGGGGACGTCCCGTCCGCGGGCGGGTCCGGGCACCCCATCGGCGTAGGGCCCACCCGGTCGGCCGCGGCCTCCAGCCGCTCCGCGCTGAGCGCGCTGATCCAGCGGGATCTGACCGTGCTGATGAAGAACTTCGGCGAGTTCGCGGGCCGGACCGTCATGCAGCCGTTCCTGCTGGTCTTCGTGTTCCTGTACGTGTTCCCGCTCATCGGCCAGGGCATCGGATCGGGCGGCGGCGCCAGGGGGGAGTCGGCGTTCGCCACCGTGCTGGTCCCGGGGGTGGTGTCCATCGCGATCATGTTCCAGGGCATTCAGTCGGTCGCCATCCAGATGTCCCAGGAGTTCGGCTTCACCCGCGAGATCGAGGACCGGGTGCAGGCCCCGTGCCCGATCTGGCTGGTGGCGGCGGCGAGGGTGCTGTCCGGGTCCGCCCAGGGGCTGATCTCGGCGGTCATCGTGCTGCCCATCGCGGCCGTCGTGCACGCGCCCGGGGTGCACCCCCAACTCAGCATCCACTGGTGGATCGTGGTCACTCTGATCCCGCTGTCCTGCCTCACGATGACCTCACTCGGACTGCTTCTGGGCACCACGTTCGAGCCGAGGAACATCGGCGTGATGTTCGGCTTCGTCGTGCTGCCGCTCGTCTTCCTCGGCGGCACGTACTACCAGTGGACCAAGCTGGGTTCCGTGCAGGTGGGCGGATTCCACTGGCTCCAGGTGCTGGTCCTGGTCAACCCCCTGATCTACATGAGCGAGGGGATGCGGGCCGGCTTCACGGACCTGTCCCACATGCGCCTGTACATCGTCTATCCGGTGCTCGCCGGATTCTGTGCGCTCTTCCTCACCCTCGGGCTGCGCAACTTCCGCCGCCGCGTGCTGTCCTGACCGTGCGGCGGCGCGAGCGAATTGGTCCAGACCCTTCCTGCTACCGTCTGCCGGAGCCCGGCCACGCACGGACCGGGCGCGGGCGGAGAGGGGGAGCACGGTGGTCACCACAGGCGCCGGGCGGGCGTTCATCGGGTCGTTCACATCGGCGGGGGGACCGGGGGTCGTCGCCGCTTCGGTGGACGCGGCGGGGGCGCTGACCCTGCTGGGCGCGGCGGACGCCCTGCCGAACCCCTCGTTCCTCGCCCCGGCCCCCGGCGGCTCGGTCCTGTACGCCGTATCCGAGACCGGCAAGGGCGCGGCGGCGGCCTTCGACATCACCGGAGCCCGGCCCCGGATGATCGGTGTGCCGGTCGCCGTGGGCGGCGCCGACCCCACCCACCTCGTACACACCGGCGGGCATGTCGTCACGGCCAACTACAGCTCGGGAAGCGTCAGCGTGCTGCCGGTCCGAGCCGCGGACGGCGGACTGGACGCGCCCGTCTCCGTACTGCGGCACGAGGGCCGGGGACCGGATCCGGCTCGCCAGGAGGGCCCGCACGCACACCAGGTGCAGCAGGACCCCACGGGGCGCTGGGTGCTGAGTGTCGACCTGGGGACGGACTCCGTACGGGTCTGCGCGCTGGACGGCGTCACGGGCGCGCTGACGGTGCACGGAGAGACCGCGCTGCGGCCCGGCAGCGGTCCCCGCCACCTGGCGTTCCACCCGGCGGGGACGCATGTCTACGTCCTGAACGAGCTGGAGCCCACGCTCACGGTCTGCCGCTGGGACGCCGGGACGGGCACGCTGGAGCCGGCCGGCCGGACCGCGCTGCTGCCCGGGGGCGCGGTGGGGGAGAGCTACGGCTCGGGGGTGGCCGTCGCACCCGGCGGACGCTTCGTCTGGGCGGCGAACCGGGGGCAGGACAGCATCTCGGTCCTCGCCGTCGACGAGAGCCGGGAGAAGCCCGTCCTGACCACCACGGTGGGCTGCGGCGGCCGGTGGCCGCGCGACCTCGTGGTGGATCCCGGCGGGAGGCGGCTGTACGCGGCCAATGAGCACTCGGGGGACGTGACCTGGTTCGACATCGACCCGAGGACGGGGATTCCCAGCCGCTCCGGCTCCGTGCAGGTGGCCGCCGCCTCGTGCGTGGTGTTCGTCTGACCGCTCCGGTGGCCTGCCCGGGTCTCCTGGACAGTTGGGCGCGCGCGGGACGTACGGAGGGCCCGCACCGGCATCCTGTGCTGCCCCGGTGCGGGCCCTTTCCCGTATGTGGCTGTGTCCGTCCGGCAGGTCAGCCGACCGGGGCCCCCTGGGACGGCTGCTGCGGGGTGATGCCCAGCGCCGTCGTGTACTTCGAGAGGACCAGCTTGCCGACCGCCGGGTAGGCGCCGAGCGGCTCGGCAGCGGCGCAGTCCGCCTCCTCGGCAGCCCCGGCCAGCAGCTCCGCGCTGACCTCGGGCCCGATCAGGTACGGCGCGAGCGCCAGGTGGGCCGACCCCGAACCCCGCAGCTGCTCCGCGATGGCGGAGACCGAACCGTCCACATCGAGTGCGGCGGCCATCACCGGCACGGCCAGGCGCGCGGCCAGCAGCATCCCGGTGATCCCGGCCGCCTGCACGGCCTCGTCGCCGCCGACCGTCGCCAGGATGATGCCGTCGGCCGCGGTGGCGACCGTGAACAGCCTGGCCCGGTCGGCGCGGGAGAGACCGGCCTCCGAGAGGCGCACGTGCAGACCCTCCGCGAGCAGCGGGTGCGGTCCCAGCACCTCGGTCAGGTCGGCGGCGGTGGTGCTGTCCATCACGGCCTGCCGTATGCGCCGCTCGGTGGCCGCGTCGGGGCCGGCGAGCAGGGGCACCACGACGGCAGTGGCGCCCGTCGGCTCGGCCACCTCACGTCCGGCGGCCCTAGCCAGCTCGTAGCGGGCCACACGCTCGGCCGCGGTGTGGGAAAGGACCGCGTCAAGGGCGGGAAACTCGTCGTCGGCGCCGTCCAGGTAACCGATACGGGCATCCAGGCCGGGCAGCTCGGAGCGGGCGATGGAAATAACCTCTTCCGCCAGGCTGCGGACAGCGGCGGAAGGCGTGCCGGGAACAGCGAGAACCAGCGCGGGCGCGCCCTCAGGAGCCACCGCGGGTTCCGGGCGGCGATGCCGTCCGGTCTGGCGAGGTCGCGGCATTCGTACAGGCAGGCCGGATGCGGGCCCATTGGGGGAGCTCATGGCGCCGCATGCTACTGGCTTTGCAGGCCCGGCTGTTCGGGGAGGGTGCGTTCGCGCGGCGTCTGTCCTCATTTATCCGTTGCGTCTCGGCCTCATCGCGTATCCTGTTCCGCCACCACGCGCAAGAGCTGTGGATGCGGTGGCAGCCGGAGGCTCTCCGTGGCGAGCGCGGAGGCGATGAGTACCGCTCCCACCAGCGGATCCCCGGCCGCCGGTACAGGTCTGGCATACGGGAGCAGGGCGGCGAACTCCTCGCGCACAGGAGTGAGCAGCGGGTCTCCCATCTTGAACAGACCACCCGTGAGGGCTACTTCACAGCCCGGGCGTGACTCCGACGACCCGGACGACCCCGGCGGCTCCGGCGGGCAGACGGCGGCGGCGGCTTCGGCGATCTGCCGGGCCGCGTCCCGCAGAATCGCGGCCGCCACGGGGTCGCTCTCCGCGCACCGGGCCACCTCCGGGGCGAACGAGGCGAGCACCGCGGGCCGGTCCGAACGCGGGTAGAGGACGCCCGGCAGGCCGGCCGCCGGTCCGAAAACCGCCTCCAGCCGCTCCAGCAGCGCGGCCGAACCACCTCGCCGTCCGTCGTGCGCGCGCATCCCGGCCTCCAGGCCGGCCCGGCCGATCCAGGCCCCGCCGCCGCAGTCGCCCAGCAGATGCCCCCAGCCGTCCGCCCTGCGCCACCGGGTGAGGTCGGTGCCCAGCGCGATCATCCCGGTACCCGCAGCGACGACCGCTCCGGGCCGCTGGCCAAGGGCTCCCGCGTACGCCGTCACCGCGTCCGCGGCGAGCGCCAGCCGCCGTACACCGAGCGAGCGCTCAAGCGCCGCAGGCAGCTCCGCGCGCAGCTCGTCCCCGAGCGTCGCCATCCCGGCGGCGCCGATCGCCACCGCCGACACCCGGGCACCGCCTGCGCGCCCGAGCAGTTCCCCGGCCATGGGCAGCAGCTGCTCCAGCAGATGGGCCGCTTCGATACCGCGGGGGCCGGTGCGCACCGGAACCCGGGAGACCAGGGACTCGTGGACCGGGGACTCGTGGACCAGTGGTTCGTGGACCGGGGACTCGGAGGCCGAGGCCCTGGAGGCGGTGGATTCGGTGAGCGCCGGATCCGCCTGCGCCGCGGCGAGCGCGACCCGGAGTCCGGAGCCGCCGGAGTCCACCCCCAGCACCCAGGTCACGGCAGCCGCCAGTCCACGGGCTGGGCACCCTGGCGCACCAGCAGGTCGTTGGTCCGGCTGAACGGGCGCGAACCGAAGAAGCCGCGATCCGCCGACATGGGGGAGGGGTGGGACGACTCGACCGCCGGAAGGTTCCCCAGCAGGGGCCGGAGGTTACGGGCGTCGCGGCCCCACAACACCGAGACCAGCGGCTTTCCCCGCGCGGCCAGGGCCCGGATGGCCTGCTCCGTCACTTCCTCCCAGCCCTTGCCGCGGTGTGCCGCCGGTTTGCGCGGCGCCGTGGTCAGTGCCCTGTTGAGCAGCAGTACGCCCTGCTCGGCCCAGGGCGTCAGATCACCGTTGGAGGGGCGCGGCAGACCCAGGTCCGCATGCATCTCGCGGAAGATGTTGTCGAGACTGCCGGGCACCGGACGCACCTCGGGCGCCACCGAGAAGCTCAGCCCGACGGCGTGCCCCGGCGTGGGATACGGATCCTGGCCGACGATCAGCACACGTACCTCGTCGAACGGCTGCTGGAACGCACGCAGCACGTTCGCCCCGGACGGCAGATAGGTGCGTCCCGCGGCGATCTCGGCGCGCAGGAACTCGCCCATCGCCGTGATCCGTTCGGCTGCGGGAGCGAGCGCCTGCGCCCACCCCGCTTCGACAATTTCATTCAACGGTCGTGCTGCCACGGGGCGTCACTCTACTGGCACACCGCACCGGCGCCGTCCCGGGTGCTGTCAGGCGATCACCGCCGCCCGTACACAGAGCACGTCGGGCAGGTGCGAGGCGAGCTGCTGCCAGGTGTCGCCGTCGTCCGCGCTCGCGTACACCTCGCCGTTGCGGTTGCCGAAGTACACCCCTGCCGGGTCGGCGTCGTCCGTACGGAGCGCGTCGCGCAGCACCGTGCCGTAGTGCGCGCCCCCGGGCAGCCCGGCCGAGAGCGCCTCCCAGCTCGCACCGGCGTCACTGGTGCGGTAGACGCGGCACTTGCGGTCCGCCGGGACGCGGTCCGAGTCGGCCGTGATGGGGAAGACATAGGCCGTGCCGGGGCGGTGCGGGTGGGCGGCGACCGCGAAGCCGAAGGTGGAGGGCAGCCCCGCGCCGATGTCGGACCAGGTGGCGCCCGCGTCGTCACTGCGGTAGACGCCCCAGTGGTTCTGCAGATACAGCCGGTCCGGGTCCCCGGCATCCTGTGCGATCTTGTGGACGCACTGCCCGAACTCCGGCTCGGGGTCAGGCAGGAACACCGCTGACACGCCTTTGTTCGACGGCTCCCAGGCCGAGCCGCCGTCCCGGGAGCGGAACACCCCGGCCGTGGAGACCGCGACGGTCACGGCGTCGGCGCTGCGGCCATCGGTGACCACCGTGTGCACCGCCTCACCGCCTCCGCCCGGCACCCACTTCGACCGGGTCGGGTGCTCCCAGAGCGGCCGCACCAGCTCGAAGGTCTCCCCCCGGTCCTCGGAGCGGAAGAGCGCGGCGGGCTCGGTGCCCGCGTAGACCACGTCCGGAGCCGCCGGCCCGGCCGGATGGAGCTGCCACACCCGCTCCAGCGACGCGCCCGTGTCCTTGGGGAACTTCACCGCGGGTTTCCTCGCCTCGGTCCAGCTCGCCCCGAGATCGTCGGAGTGGAACACCGACGGACCCCAGTGCGCGCTGTCCCCGCCGACGAGCAGTCTCGGCCGGGAGTGGCGCGTGTCGATGGCGATGGAATACACCGCCTGTGCGTTGAAGTGCGGGCCGTCGAACCGCCAGACCCCGCCGGATCTGCGGCCGATGAAGAGGCCCTTGCGCGTGCCCACTGTCAGCAGTACCTCGGTCATGGACGACACCTCTCGTACGGTTCCGGTACGCCGCTTACGTCGCCTGCACCGACCACGTGGTGCAGTGGATTACGGCCAGTCTGCCGCGCCCCACTGACAGTGACCTCCCGAGTGCTCATCCGCCCAGGTCACCGGCGTTTCCGGGGGCGGTGGGCCGCGTCGCCGCGCCGCCGCCCGCGACCGGCGAACCCGCCGGGCCACGAACCCGCCGGACTCACCGGGCCGACCGGACGCAGGGCTCGGAGCACCCTGACTTTGCATGACCATGCGTTGTGGCGCATACTCTTTCCATGTCTAAGGTTCTTACCTCCCTGCCCACCGGCGAGCGCGTCGGCATCGCCTTCTCCGGTGGCCTCGACACCTCCGTCGCGGTCGCGTGGATGCGCGACAAGGGTGCCGTCCCGTGCACCTACACCGCCGACATCGGCCAGTACGACGAGCCCGACATCGCGTCGGTGCCGGGCCGCGCGCTCGCGTACGGCGCCGAGATCGCGCGCCTGGTCGACTGCCGTGCGGCGCTGGTCGAGGAGGGCCTGGCCGCGCTCACCTGCGGTGCGTTCCACATCCGGTCCGGCGGCCGCTCCTACTTCAACACGACGCCGCTCGGCCGCGCCGTCACCGGCACCCTGCTGGTCCGGGCGATGCTTGAGGACGACGTGCAGATCTGGGGTGACGGATCGACGTTCAAGGGCAACGACATCGAGCGGTTCTACCGCTACGGTCTGCTCGCCAACCCGCACCTGCGCATCTACAAGCCGTGGCTCGACGCCGACTTCGTGACCGAACTCGGCGGCCGCAAGGAGATGTCGGAGTGGCTGGTCGCCCACGACCTCCCGTACCGCGACAGCACCGAGAAGGCGTACTCCACCGACGCCAACATCTGGGGCGCCACCCACGAGGCCAAGACCCTGGAGCACCTCGACACCGGCGTCGAGACCGTCGACCCGATCATGGGTGTCCGGTTCTGGGACTCCGAGGTCCGGATCGCCGCCGAGGACGTGACGATCGGCTTCGACCAGGGCCGCCCGGTGACGATCAACGGCGCGAAGTTCGCCACCGCGGTCGACCTGGTGATGGAGGCGAACGCCGTCGGCGGCCGCCACGGCATGGGCATGTCCGACCAGATCGAGAACCGGGTGATCGAGGCCAAGAGCCGCGGTATCTACGAGGCCCCGGGTATGGCGCTGCTGCACGCCGCGTACGAGCGGCTGGTCAACGCGATCCACAACGAGGACACCGTCGCGCAGTACCACAACGAGGGCCGGCGCCTCGGCCGCCTCATGTACGAGGGCCGCTGGCTCGACCCGCAGGCGCTGATGATCCGCGAGTCGCTCCAGCGCTGGGTGGGCGCGGCGGTCACCGGAGAGGTGACGCTGCGGCTGCGGCGCGGCGAGGACTACTCGGTCATGAACACCTCGGGCCCGGCCTTCAGTTACCACCCGGACAAGCTGTCCATGGAGCGCACCGAGGACTCGGCGTTCGGCCCGGTGGACCGGATCGGCCAGCTCACCATGCGCAACCTCGACATCGCCGACTCCCGCGCCAAGCTGGAGCAGTACGCGGATCTCGGCATCGTCGGCAACACGCACGCGACGCTGATCGGTGCCGCCCAGGCCGCATCGACCGGGCTGATCGGCGCGATGCCGCAGGGCGGCGCCGAGGTCATCGCTTCCCGCGGCAAGGTCGACGGCGACGACCAGATGCTCGACCGCGCCGCGATGGAGTTCGGCACCGACTGACCGACTGACCGACGGGCGGCGGCAGGACACCAGCCGGAGAGGCAACAGCTTCCGGCCCGTCCTGCCGCCGCCCCGCCGCCCCGCCGTCCCGGAGCCGGTGGTCGTCAACCGCCTAGGAGCGGGCGGCGGGCAGGGTGACCTCGAAGCGGCAGCCGCCGGTGACGTTGCGCACCGCGGCCTGACCGGCGTGCGCCTCCACGATGCCGCGCACGATGGCCAGGCCGAGACCGGCGCCCGCCGGGGGTGTGCGGGCCTCGGTGCCCCGCCAGCCGGTGTCGAAGACCCGCGCCAGATCGTCCTCCGGGATGCCGCCGCAGCCATCGGTGACCGAGAGGACGACGGAGCCTGCCCGCTGCTCGGCCGCGATCGCCACCGTGCCGTCGGCCGGTGTCCGGTGGATGGCGTTGACCAGCAGATTGGCCAGGACCCTGGTCATCTCCTTGCCGTCCACATCGACGGGCAGGGGCTCCACCCCACCCCCCTCCAGCCGGACACCGTGCTCGCGGGCCAGCGGGTCCGCCCCGGCCAGCGCGTCGCCCACCAGGTCGTACACGGACATCCGGATCGGTGTCAGGGTGAGTGCCCCCGCATGGATGCGGGACAGCTCGAAGAGGTCGCCGACCATGGTGTTCATACGGTCCACCTCGGTGCGGATCTGCCGGAAGTAGCGCTCGGGATCGGCGGCCATCCCGTCCTCCAGCGCCTCGGACATCGCCCGCAGCCCGGCGAGCGGAGTCCGCAGATCGTGCGAGATCCACGCGACCAGCTCACGCCGCGAGGTCTCCAGCGCCTGCTCGCGGCGGCGCGACGCCGCCAGCTTCTCGCTCGTCGCGGCGAGTTCCCTTCCCAGGTCGGCCAGTTCGGCGGTGGGCGCTCCACCCGGTACGGCGAAGTCGCCCCCGTCGCCGAAGGACCGCGTGGCCAGCGTCAGCGCCCTGCTGCCCGCGACGACCCAGCGCCCGAGCAGCAGGGCGGTCGCCAGCGAGACCATCGCGGCCATGGCCACCACCAGGGTCACCACCTTGAGGTCGTGCGACGACAGGAACATCGCCCTGGCGACCGCCAGCGTCCCCGCGAGCATCGCGGTCACCGCGACGGCCGAGATGACAGTGAGCGACAGGGCGACCGAGCGGTGGCGCAGCCGCCACAGGGCACCCGCCCCGACCAGCCCGGCCGCACCGGCACCGAGGAACGCGTACAGGGCGATCAGCAGCAGATCCTTCATCGCGCGCCCGCCTCTCCGGACCGCGACGTGGCCTCTTCCGCACCGGACCGGACAGCGTCCGCCGTACCGGACCGGGCCTCTCCGCCCCCGCCCCCGGCGTCCGGACCGTCCATCCGGTCCGTACCGTCCTCGAACCGGTACCCGACCCCCCACACGGTCCGGATCAGCCTCGGTGCGGCGGGATCGTCCTCGATCTTGCCGCGGAGCCGGCGCACATGGACCGTGACCGTCGACAGATCGCCGAACTCCCAGCCCCACACCTCGTGCATCAGCTGCTCCCGGCCGCAGGCCTGCCCCGGGTGTCCGACCAGATAGGCCAGCAGATCGAACTCCCGCAGAGTCAGGGACAGTTCGCGTCCGTCCTTGGTGGCACGCCGGGCCGATGGATCCACCGTGACCCCCGCGGCGTACAGCAGCGGCCCCGGCCGACCGCCGCCCGTACGGCTGCGCCGCAGCACCGAGTCGACGCGGAGCACCAGTTCACGCGGGCTGAACGGCTTGGTGACGTAGTCGTCCGCGCCTACTTCGAGCCCGAGGATCCGGTCGTCCTCGTCGCCGCGCGCGGTCAGCATGATCACCGGGACCGGGCCGCGGCTCCGCAGCACCCGGCACACCTCCAGACCGTCCATGCCCGGCAGCATCAGATCGAGCACCACCAGATCGGGCCTGCGCCGCGCCGCGCACTCCAGAGCGGCCGGGCCGTCGGCCGCGCGGTCCACGGAGTACCCGGCCCGGTCGAGATAGCCGGCGACGACTTCGGAGACGGTCGGGTCGTCGTCGACGACCAGCACGCAGGGCGGGGGGAGGGCGGGGCGCGGGTTCAGCATGACCCCAGCGTGTCACCGAGCCGGGGCGCACGGTCGGGCGAGCGGGTGGTTGCGTGCGGACGTCCGCGTTTCGTAAGGAGCGGAAGAGCCATCACGCTCCGTTTGCTTCGTACGGTGAGGGACGTGACCGACCTGACGCCTCTGAGGCCCCCGAACCCCGTGCCCCCCATGGCGGTGGACGTCGTCCTCCCCTGCCTCGACGAAGCCGGAGCGCTGCCCCGGGTGCTGGAGCGCATCCCGTCCGGCTGGCGAGCGATCGTGGTCGACAACGGCTCCACCGACGGTTCGGCCGCCATCGCGGCCGGCCTGGGGGCCACCGTCGTCCACGAATCCCGCCGCGGCTTCGGCGCTGCCTGCCACGCGGGTCTGCGCGCCGCGACGGCTGAGCTGGTGTGCTTCTGCGACTGCGACGGCTCGCTGGACCCCGGGCTGCTGACCGGCCTCGTACGCCGGGTCGCCGACGGGGAGTCCGACCTCGTGCTGGGCCGCCGGCGCCCCACCGGGCGCGGCGCCTGGCCGCTGCACGCCCGCGCGGGCAACTACGCACTCTCCCGGATGCTGCACACCCGCACCGGGCTGCGCCTGCGCGACCTGGGCCCGATGCGCGCCGCCCGCCGTACGGCGCTGCTCGGCCTCGGGCTGACCGACCGGCGCAGCGGCTACCCGCTGGAGATGGTCGTACGAGCGGCCGACGCGGGGTGGCGGATCACCGAGCAGGACGTGCCCTACCGGCCGCGCACCGGGAAGTCCAAGGTCACGGGCACCTGGCGGGGCACCTGGCAGGCGGTGGGTGACATGCGCTCCGTGCTGAACTGCCCCGCGCCCGCCGTGACGGCGGTGCGATGACCACGCTGCTCGTCATCGCCAAGGAGCCGCTGCCGGGCCGGGTCAAGACCCGGCTCACGCCGCCCTACACCCCGCAGCAGGCGGCGCACATCGCCGAGGCCGCGCTCAGCGACACGCTCGCAGCGGTGCTGGACTGCCCCGCGAGCCGCCGGATCCTGGTGCTCGAAGGCGCGCCGGGGAAGTGGCTGCCGCCCGGTATCGAGGTCGTACCGCAGAGCGGCGGCGGACTCGACGAACGGCTCGCCGCGGCGTTCGCCCTCTGTACGGGCCCCGCACTGCTCGTCGGTATGGACACCCCGCAACTCACCCCGGCCCTGCTGGCCCCCGCGCTCGGACCCGACGGCTGGAGCGGCTGCGACGCCTGGTTCGGTCCGGCCGCCGACGGCGGGTTCTGGGCACTCGGATTCGCCGAACCCCGCCCCGGACTGATCCGCGGCGTTCCCATGTCGACCCCGGGGACCGGCGCTGCGCAGCGGGCCAGGCTGACCGGCGCCGGGCTCACCGTCCGTGATCTGCCGGAGCTGCGCGATGTCGACACCGCCGACGACGTACGGGCAGTGGCGGCCGCCATTCCGCACAGTGGCTTCGCGGCAGCCGTCGCGGGCATCGCGGGCGCGGCGCCGGCTTCCGCCCCTGCCGCCCCGTCCGCGCACGGCACCGGAGCCCGGACGTGAGCGCACCCGTACGGGCCCCCTGCTGGCAGTCCGATCCGTACACCGACGCGCTGCGCACCGGACGCGGCCCGCTGTTCCTGCGCCGCGCCGACGGCTGGCTCCTCCCGCTCGACGTGGAACGCTGGTGCGCGGGCGCCGACCGTGCCGACATGTCCGTGCTCGCCCGGTGCGAGGGGACCGTCCTGGACATCGGCTGCGGCCCGGGCCGGCTGGTCGCCGCACTGGCCGGTCTCGGCCACCGGGCCCTCGGCGTCGATGTCAGCCGGGAGGCCGTCGCCCGCACCGCACGCGCCGGAGCGCCCGCCCTGTGCCGCTCCGTGTTCGACCGGCTGCCGGGGGAGGGGCGCTGGGGTACGGCGCTGCTCATCGACGGCAACATCGGCATCGGCGGCGACCCGCGTGCCCTGCTCGGCAGGGCCGCGCAACTCGTCGCCCCCCGCGGGCTGTTGCTGGCCGAGGCCGCCCCGGTCGATGTCGACGAGTGCGTATGTGTCCGGGTCGACGACGGCAGAGGCGGCGCCGGTTCCGACTTCCCCTGGGCCAGGGTCGGCGTACGCGCGCTCCTCGGCCACGCGCGCGCGACCGGCTGGAGCGCGGCCGGGCAGTGGCAGGAGGAGGGCCGCCCCTTCATCGCGCTCCGCCGGTCCGGTGCCGTCGTGCACCAGGCGCACTCGGCTGCGGAGGCGCCGGCCCACGGACTCTGAGCACCGGTCGCACCGCACGGAATCGGCCGACTCCGGAGCGCAGGTACAGAGTTGGTAAAGTCCGGTGCCATGGCGGTCATACCGACAGATCCGGGCACCCCCGACAGCCGGAGTGCCGCTCGCTACCTGTGGTGGCTGGTCGTCGCGCAGCGCCGCAGGATCGCCGCGGGCTCCCTGCTGGGCAGCGCGTGGATGATCGGTCTCACGCTGCCGCCGTATCTGCTGTCCCGGGCGATCGACGGAGGGCTCCGGTCCGGCAGTCCGGGGGCGCTGCTCCGCTGGACCGCCGCGCTGCTGGCCGTCGGAGTGCTGAACGCCTGGCTCGGCATCATGCGCCACCGCACCATGACCAAGGTCAGGATGGACGCCGCCTTCCGCACGGTGCAGATCGTCGTGCGGCACTCCACCCGGCTGGGCGCCGAGCTGCCCCTGCGGGTGACGGCCGGTGAGGTCGCCGCGATCGGGGGCAGCGATGTGGCGCGCATCAGCGAGTCCCTCACGGTCACCGGCCCCGGGGTCGGGGCCGTGGTGGCGTACTTCGTGGTGGCCGCTCTGCTGTTCTCCGTGTCGCCGCTCCTCATGGCCGTCCTGCTGCTCGGTGTACCACTGCTCGCCGTCCTGATCGGGCCGCTGCTCGGGCGTCTGCAGGGGGCCGAGTCCGCCTACCGGCAGAGCCAGGGCGAGCTGACGGCCCTGCTCACCGATCTCGTGGGCGGACTGCGGGTGCTCGGCGGCCTCGGCGGGAAGGGCCTGTACGCCGACCGCTACCGCGCCGGTTCGCAGCGCCTGCGCGCGGAGGGGTACCGGGTGGGCGTGGTGACCAGCTGGATCCAGGCGCTCGCGGTGGGGCTGCCCGCGCTCTTCCTGGCAGCAGTCACCTGGCTCGCGGCCCGGATGGCGGCCGAAGGGACGATCACCGTGGGCCAACTGGTGGCGGTGTACGGCTATGTGGCGGTTCTCGTGGCGCCGGTGGCCTTCTTCATCGAGGGGGGCTACGGCATCAGCCGTGGCTTGGTCGCGGCCCGCCGGGTGGTGCGGTTCCTCGCGGTGGAACCACATGCGGGACCCGCCGTCCGGCACGGCCCCGAGTCCGCCCCGGAGCGGCCGTCCGTACTGTGCGACCCGGCCTCCGGTACCGAGGTCACGCCCGGGCTGCTGACGGCACTGGTCAGCGCCCGGCCCGCGGAGGCGGCCGCGGTGGTCGACCGGCTCGGCCGCTTCACCGCTTCGGACGTCACCTGGGGCTCCGTACGGCTCGACGCGGTTCATCCGGCGCAGCTGAGGGAGCGGATCCTGGTCGCGGACAACGAGGCGTACCTGTTCGCGGGAACGCTGCGTGAGGCCCTCGTGGGCCGGCAGGACCGGGGCGAGGACGCCATCGCCCGTGCGCTCCACACCGCGGTGGCCGAGGACATCGTCGCCGGCCTCCCCGAGGGGCTCGGCTCCGCCCTCGACGCCCTGGGCCGCAATCTCTCCGGCGGCCAGCGGCAGCGGATCCGGCTCGCCGGGGCCCTGCTGGCCGACCCCGAAGTACTGCTGGCGGCCGACCCCACGTCGGCGGTCGACGCGCACACCGAGGCGGCCGTCGCGGCCCGGGTGAAAGAGGCCCGCACCGGCCGCACGACTCTGGTCACCACCACGTCACCGCTGTTCCTGGAGCGGGCCGACACCGTGTACTACCTGGTGGACGGCGTGGCCGCCGCTGTCGGCAGCCACGCCGAGCTGCTGCGCGACCATCCCGGCTACCGGGCGCTGGTCGCCCGCAGCACCGGCGAGGAGGAGGCTGCCGGAGCCTGTGGCGAGGCAGTCGGTGCGGCCACGTCGAAGGAGGCCGTGCTGTGAGCAACCCGCTGCCCGTCGCCGGGAAGCGCGAGGTCCGGGCGGCGGCCGGACGGCTCATCCGGGCCGACGGCCGCGCCTTCACCGCAGTCATCGCTCTCAACGCGCTGGCCGCCGGGACGGGACTCGCCGGACCGTGGCTCCTGGGCCGCATCATCGACCGCGTCAGTGCCGGAGGCGGCGTCGGCACGGTCGACCGCCTCGCCCTGGCCATCCTGCTCTTCGCGCTGGCCGAGCTGCTGCTCACCCGCTTCGCCCGGTACCTCGCCCACCGCTTCGGCGAGCGCACATCGGCCCGGGTCCGCGAGCAGTTCACCGACCGGGCGCTCGCCCTGCCCGCCACCGTCGTGGAGAGCGCGGGCACCGGCGATCTCGGCGTCCGGGGCACCTCCGACGTCGCCACCGTCGGCTCGACCCTGCGGGACGCGGCCCCGGACGTCCTCATCGCCGTCGTCCAGGTGCTGTTCATCCTCGGCGCGGTCTTCGCGGTGAACCCGCTGCTCGGCTGCTGCGGGGTGGTCGGTCTTTCGGGCATCTGGTGGGCGACGCGCTGGTATCTGCGCCGGGCCGGCCCCGCCTATCTGGCCGAGGGCGCCGCGTACTCGCAGCTCACCGAAGTCCTCACATCGACGGCGGCCGGCGCCAGGACCGTCGAGGCGCTCGGCCTGGAACTGCGGCGCATCGCCGCGTGCGACGAGGCGGTCGGCACCTGGTGCGGCACCCGGCTGCGGACGCTGCGGCTGCGCAGCGTGCTCTTCCCGGCCGTCGACGTCTCGTACGTACTGCCGGTGGCCGGTGTGCTGCTGCTCGGGGGAGCGCTGAACGACCGGGGCATGCTGTCGCTGGGGGCGGTGGTCGCGTCCGCGCTCTATCTCCGCCGGCTGTCCGCGCCACTCGACACCGTCCTCCAATGGGTCGAGCAACTGCAGAGCAGCGGGGCCGCCTTCGCCCGGGTGGAGGGGCTGGCGCAGGCCCCGGCGCCCGTTCCACCCGCGGTGCCCGGTGTGCCCGCGGACGACCGGATCGAGGTGACGGGGGTCAGCTACGCCTACCCGGGCGGCGGCGATGTGCTGCACGGGGTCGACCTGACCGTACGGCCCGGTGAACGGCTGGCCGTGGTCGGGCCCTCCGGGGCCGGGAAGTCCACCCTGGGCAGGCTGCTGGCGGGAATCGACGCCCCGCGCACGGGCGCGGTCACGGTGGGCGGAGTGCCGCTCGCGGACCAGCCGCCCGGACAGCTGCGCCGCCAGGTCGTCCTGGTCACCCAGGAACACCATGTCTTCCTCGGTACGTTGCGGGACAATCTGCTGATCGCCGCACCCGGCGCGACCGACACCGAACTGACCGGCGCCCTGAACGCCGTCGGCGCCGAGTGGGCGGCCGGTCTGCCCGACGGGCTCGCCACCGGACTGGGCGCGGGCGGCCGACTGCTGGACGGCGCTCAGGCTCAGCAACTGGCCCTGGCCCGGGTCGTGCTGGCCGACCCGCACACCCTGATCCTCGACGAGGCGACCGCCCTGCTCGACCCGGCGACAGCACGCCACACCGAGCGCGCTCTGGCCGCGGTCCTCGAAGGCCGCACCGTGATCGCCATCGCGCACCGTCTGCACACCGCGCACGACGCCGACCGGGTAGCCGTCATGGCGGAGGGCAGGCTCGCGGAACTCGGCACCCACGACGAACTCGTCGCGGCAGGCGGAGCGTACGCCGCGCTCTGGAACACCTGGCACGGAGCCCCGCCGGACCGTCGCTCAGCCCCTGAGGACCCGAGCCACTCGACGCCCGTGTGATGTCGGTCGACGCCTCGTGTACTGCCTGCACCTGCGCCACCTGGTTCTCGGTGAATCACAGGAGGCCGCCCACTGGCTCAACCAGCTGCAGGGGCCAGGCCGTACCGGCTCCGCTACGACGAATCGTGCGACGTCCTGGCAGCCGGCATACCGCGCGTCCGCCCGGGCGTCTTCTTGGAGCACACCGCTCCGGTTCTCCCAGTGGATCGGCTTCGGCAACCGCGGCTTTCCGGTGAACGTGGGCGAACGCGCCCCTGGTTCCCGGTATCAGGGGCGCGGGTGCGGGGCGGTCAGTCGGCGGATGTCCCGGATGCCCCGAGGGGGGAGAGGTGTTGAGCCACGATTCCCTCGACGATTCTCATCAGGCGGTCTCCCGCTTGATCGATGCTTCCGTTGTGGGTGCTGACCTGCGCGCCTTCCAGTACGAAGGTGATCGCGGCGGCGGCCTGCTCGGGGTCACGCAGCCCGGCCTCGGTGCACATGCCGACCAGTCTGCGGGTCTGATGGGCCTTGTGCTGTTCGATGACTTGCCGCGCGGGGTGTGAGCGGTCGGGCAACTCGGCGATGGAGTTGATGAACGGGCAGCCCCGGTGCGAGATCGACGGCAATCCCTCGGCGATGAAGCGGGCCAGGCCCAGGATCTGCTCCCGGGGTTGGCCGGGGTGTTCGGCCTCAACCCGGTCGAAGGCCGCCTGGTAGTCGGCGGCGACGATGCGCAGCCACTCCGCGACCAGCGCGTCCTTGGTGTCGAAGTGCCGGTAGATCGCCATTTTGGTGGTCTCGGCCCGCTCGGCGATCTTCTGGACACCCACCCGCCGGATCCCCTCGCTCTGGAAGAGCTCTTCCGCGGCGTCGAGGATGCGCTCACGAGGCGGCAGTTTGGCCACCCTGCTCGGTCTGATGGCGCTTGCTGCCATGACTCCTCCGTGACGTCCGGTCCGTTGCGGGGCCCTTTGATTCCTCCTGTACGGTACCAGTCGGTGCTGCGCGATACCGTTGGGTATCGCACGGGACCCAAGGGTATCGTTTTTTCGGATGGGAGTGACAGTGAGAATCACCGAGTATGTGACCTTCGACGCGGTCGGGCTCGCGGAGCTGGTAGCCAGAGGCGAGGTGACCCCCGCCGAACTGCTAGCAGCCGCACGTGAGGCCGCGCAGGCAGTCAATCCGCGGATCAACGCCATCGTGGAGACATGGCCGGGTGACGACGAGCCCCGCCCCGGCAGCGCACCGCTGGCCGGAGTTCCCTTCCTGATCAAGGACATCGCAGTCTCCATGGCCGGGAAACGCATGGAGCTGGGCAGCCGTCTCGCGGCCGGCAACGTCTCCGGCGCCGACTCCTCCCTGATGCGCCGCTTCCGCCGCGCCGGGCTCGTGACGTTCGGGCGTACCGCGACACCGGAGATGGCCTACAGCAACACGACGGAACCCGTGCTGTACGGCGCGACCCGCAACCCGTGGGACCCGGCGCGCAGCGCGGGCGGATCCAGCGGGGGCGCGGGCGCGGCTGTCGCGGC
Organism: Streptomyces sp. NBC_00466; assembly: GCF_041433995.1. Taxonomy (NCBI): domain Bacteria; kingdom Bacillati; phylum Actinomycetota; class Actinomycetes; order Kitasatosporales; family Streptomycetaceae; genus Streptomyces; species Streptomyces sp. NBC_00466. The sequence continues at coordinate 6,674,892 of NZ_CP107896.1, forward strand.
CGGCGTGGTCCCGATCGCGCACGCCACCGACGCCGCCGGCTCGCTCCGTATCCCCGCCGCCTTCAACGGCCTCTTCGGATTGAAGCCCACCCGCGGCCGGGTCTCCCTGGGCCCCTACTTCGACGAGCTCTTCAACGGCCTGGTCGTGCACGGCAGCGTCAGCCGCACGGTACGTGACAGCGCGACGCTGCTCGACCAGATCCGCGGCCCGGAACCGGGTGACCCGTACTTCGCCCAGGAGCCGTCCCGGCCGTACGCGGAGGAGGTCACCCGCCATCCGGGCTCGCTGCGGATCGGTGTCCTGACACACGCGTGGGGCGGGCACCGCACGACCACGCCCGTGGCCGACGCGCTCTCCCGCACCGTGCGCCTGCTCGAATCCCTCGGTCATCAGGTGGAGGAGGTCCAGGTCGGCCTCGGGGTCGGCTGGGAGGAGTTCGTCCTGGCCAGTGCCCGTCAGTGGACGGCGAATCTCACGGCCTCGGTCGACGAGCTGTCTGCCGCCTTCGGCCGGCCCGTCGACTCCTCGACCCTGGAGCCGTCCACCCTTGCCAGCTACCACTACGGGCAGCAGGTCAGTGGCGCCCAGTTCGTCACCGCTCTCGAAATCCGCAACCGGATCGCCCGAAGCCTGGCACGCTACTTCGGCACTCACGACATACTGCTCACCCCGACCGTGCCGGAGCTCCCCTCACCCTTGGGCACTCATGCGGAGGGCGTGGAGGCGCTGGACGGCCTTGGCTGGCTTCGCCGCCTCTTTGACCTCTCGCCGTTCAGCGCGGCATTCAATGTGGCCGGCACGCCCGCCATGTCCGTGCCTGTGACGGCCGACGCGGAGACGGGGCTCCCGATCGGTATGCAGTTCGCCGCCGGATACGGGCTCGAAGGCCGCCTCTTCCGCCTCGCCGGCCAACTCGAACAGGCAAGCCCATGGTCGGGCCGGACCCCCACGGTGTGGGCAGGGAACCACACAGGCCACTGAGGAGTCCTCCTGGAGCCGGGAGTCCGCGGGCCACGCGCTGAGCGAGTGGGAGAATCACTCGTACATCTCGGCGATCCGACGATCGGCATCGAGCCGCGGCCGGCGCCGTCGGACCGTACCAAGGCCCTGGCCGAGAACCGGATCGCCGCCCTCTGGCGCCTGGAACAGGATCCGCAGATCCCGCGTCACGCCACACACCCCCGGAAGAGACCACCAGCGGTCTCCGATCCATGCGTCGCTGCCCCTGCTTCGGAGGCCGTTGCGGTGCCCCGGGCCCTGTCCCGCCTCTTCCCGGCGTCCTCAGGTCAGCGCTGCTGCTGGCGGCTGCGCTGGCGTTCGATGCTGCGGCGCAGATGGTCCGTCATCGCCTCCGCCGCGCGCTCGGGGCTGCGGCGCAGCACGGCGCGCAGGATGCGGTCGTGCTCGGCGAGGGTCGGCTCGGCAGCGCCCTGGATGCTGCTGAGGCGGAAGATGTGGAGGTGCGAGTGGAGCCGGCTCACCGCGTCCGCCAGCAGCGGGCGGCCGGCGGCGCGGGCGATCGTGTCGTGGAAACGCTGGTCGCCCGCCGCGAACTCCCGGTAGACGGCGTAGCGTTCACCCGAACCCGGGCGGTCGCGCATCTCCTCCACCAGGCTCTCGATGCTGTCGAGCTGCTCGTCGTCCGCGTTGGCCGCGGCCAGCGCCGCCGCGGTCGGCTCCAGCAGCAGACGCATCTCGAACAGCTCCTCCAGGCCCTGCGCGGTGAGCAGTTCGGTGGCCCGGTACCCCGCGAGTGACCGCTTGGTGACCAGGCCGTCCGACTCCAGCCGTGCCAGCGCCTCGCGTACCGGCGTCGGAGAGACCTGGAGCGTACGGGCGAGCGCCTCGATGCCGACCCGGGCGCCCGGCCTGATCTCGTGGTCCATGACCATCGCCTTGACAGCCTCGTAGACGCTGTCGCCCAGCACCTGGCGCTGCGGCGTCGGAGCTCCTTCGTCCGACAGCATCCGGCCCTCCTCCAGCCCGTCGGACAGCGACCTCACAGAGACTTCATGGCGACTGCCGCGCGGGGCCACCGATTCTATAGGAATTGCGCGTCCCTACTCCATGAGGAAGACCTGCTCCAAGGGGGTCCACCAGTCGTCGGGTCCCGCCTCAGGCACCTTCTCCTGGCAGGGATCCGTCAGCTCCCACCACGCGCGGGTCGCCTCGTCCCGGCCTATCGCCGCGAGATCGGCGGCCAGGTCGTCGCCGTGGTACTCGTAGTAGCTGAAGAGCCGGTCCCCGAGCAGGTGGATCGAGTAGTTGGCGATATGGCTCGCGCGCAGCCGGGCGAGCACCGGCTCCGGGACCGCCCGGTGCAGCTCGCGGTAGTACTCCAGCTTCTCCGGACGTACTTTGATCACCTGCGCGATCCGCCGCATCAGCCCGCCACCGCCGCTCGTACCGTCTGGCGCTGCGCGCCGAGCTCGTCGATTTCGAGCTCGACCACATCGCCCGCCGAAAGATACGGGAAGCGCCCGGAGAGCGCGACGCCCTCGGGGGTGCCGGTGTTGATGACGTCGCCGGGTTCCAGCACCAGATAGTGGCTGAGGTGGCGGACCAGTTCATGCGCCCCGAAGATCATGTCCGCGGTGCTGGAGTCCTGGCGCGGCTCGCCGTTGACCCGGCTGCGGAGGTTCAGGGCCTGCGGGCCTCCGGCGAGGTCGCCGGCCGGGACGAGCCACGGCCCGAGCGGGTTGAAGGTCTCGCTGGACTTGCCCTTCGACCACTGGCCGCCCGACTCGTCGAGCTGGTACGTCCGTTCCGACACGTCATGGGACACCGCGTATCCCGCGATGCACTCCGCAGCCGCTTCCGCCGAGTCCAGATAGCGGGCGGTGCGTCCGATGACGATCGCCAGCTCGACCTCCCAGTCCACGGTCTTCGCCCCGGGCGGGATCAGGACGTCGTCGTACGGTCCGACCACGGTGTTGGGGTGCTTGAAGAAAATGATCGGTGCGGTGGGCGGCTCGCTGCCCGACTCCGCCGCGTGGGCCGCGTAGTTCTGGCCGACGCAGAGGACCGCGGCGGGCCGGGCGACCGGTGCGCCCACCCGGAGCCGGTCCGCTCCCGCGAGTTCGGTGAGCGACCCCGCCCGGAGGGCTTCCCGTACCCGGGCGATCCCGCCGCCGGCGAGGAAACGACCGTCGATGTCGTCGGTCAGCGGGCCGAGATCGTAGAGCACACCGGCTTCGCGTACGGCGGGGCGTTCGCTGCCCGGATCGCCCAGTCGCATGAACTGCATGACAGCAGCCTCCTCAGGTGTCGGACTCTTCGGTCTCGTCGGACTCAGAGGTCTCAGAGGTCTCAGAGGTCGGATGTTAGTGAGACGAAAGCTATAGGAAAAACCGGGCGGGGAGAACCCCGGCGGCACAACAGCCCATGCGGCCCCAGAAAATCGCGGTTCAAGGGTTGACGGCCGCCAGGGCTTCATGGCTAACCTCCGATGATCCTCAAATTCCTATAGGAAAATTCCGGCTGTTCTGGAGGCGCCATGGCCGACTCCCCGCACTCCGTCCCCACAGCGCGCCAACCGTCCGGTCCCGGATCCACCGGCGCGGTCACCCCGCCGCTTCCCCGTTTCGTCAAGGCCGTCGCCGTGCTCGGCGGAATGGCCGGACTGCTGTACGGCTACGACTCCGGCGCCATCGCCACCGCACTGCCCTTCGCCACCGACCGGTTCGGCCTCTCCTCCACCGAACAGGGCCTGGTCACCAGCCTGATCCTGCTCGGTGCGCTGCCGTCGATCGTCGTCGGATCGCTGGCCGCCAAGCGGTTCGACCGCAGGCATCTGCTGATCGTCGCCGGGGTCGTCTTCGCCGTGGGGTCGCTCGGCTGCGCGCTGTCGACCAGCGTGGCGATGCTGCTCGTCTCCCGGTTCGTACTCGGCCTCGCCGTGGGCCTGGCCAATATGTTCGGCCTGATCTATCTGACCGAACTGGCACCGAAGCGCATACGCGGCCTGATCAGCGCGCTCTACCAACTCAGCGTCAACGTCGGCATCCTGATCGCCTACGGCGCCGGTGACGCCCTGCGCGGATCGGGCGCCTGGGAGTGGATGCTCGGGCTGGGGGCGCTGCCCGCCCTGCTCTTCCTCGTCGGCATGGTGCTCAGCCCGGCCAGCCCGCGCTGGCTGAGCCTGCGCGGCCGGGAGGCCGAAGCCCATGCCGTACTGATGCGGCTGCGATCGTCGCGCGACGAGGCGGACGCCGAAGCGGCCGAGATCCAGCAGAGCCTCGGGATGCAGGAGGCCGGTCTGCGGGAGCTGCTGCACCGCTACCGCCCCGCGCTGCGGATCGGACTTGTCCTGACCTTCTTCCAGGTGTTCACCGGGATCAACGCGGTCGTCTACTACGCGCCCACCGTCTTCGCCGGCGCCACCGGGCACTCCGCCGACACCGGCATCATCGCCAACTACAGCGTCGGCGGCGCCCTGGTGATCTCCACCGCGATATCGCTGCCCCTGATCGACCGGCTCGGCCGCGTCAGGATGCTCGCCTGGAGCCTGGGCGGCCAGGTGCCGCCGCTGATCCTGCTGGCCCTGTTCCCGCACTCGTCCGCTCTCGACGTCGGCTGCGTCTTCGTCTTCACCTTCGCCTTCGGGTTCGGTCTCGGCCCGGTCTTCTGGCTCTACATCCCGGAGATCCTGCCGCTGCGCGCCCGCGCTCTGGGCATGGGAGTCGTCACGTTCACCCAGTACCTCTTCAACTTCCTCTTCTCCTTGACCTTTCCTGACATCCTCGATGCGATCGGCTTCTGGGTCTTCGGGATCTACGCAGTGATCTCCGCACTGGGGCTCGCATTCGTCCTGACCGGGGTACCCGAGACGGCGAACCGCTCGTTGGAGGAGATCGAGGCGGAATGGCGGCGCAAGGACGCAGCGCCGGCCCCCGCCCCGGCCTCCGCCTGACCACATCCGCCGCGGCCCCGAGCCGTGGACGACCCCGAGAAGGACACATGCGGGTAGGACTGTTCGTGACGTGTGTGAATGACGCGTTGTATCCACGGACCGGCATCGCCGTGGTGAAACTGCTGGAGCGGCTGGGGGTGGAGGTCGGCTTCCCCGCCGGACAGACCTGCTGCGGGCAGCCGCAGTTCAACACCGGCTACCGGCGCGAGACCGAACCCCTGGTCCGGCGCTTCGACCGGGAATTCGCCCCCTACGACTACGTCGTCACGCCGTCGGGCTCGTGCGCGGCGATGGTCCGCGACAACTATCCGCGGATCGGCCGCAAGGCGGCGGCGGAGCACCGCGGTCACGAGCTCGCAGACGCGGCTGCCCGCTCCGTGCCCAAGACGTACGAGCTGACGGAGTTCCTGGTGGATGTGCTGGGGGTCGTCGACGTGGGGGCGTACTTCCCGCACACGGTGGCGTACCACCCGTCCTGCCACGGTCTGCGGATGCTGGGGCTCGGCGACCGGCCGCGCCGGCTCCTCGACGCGGTACGCGGCCTTGAGCTGCGGGAACTGGAAGGGGCCGAGGAGTGCTGCGGTTTCGGCGGGACCTTCGCGGTGAAGAACGCGGACGTGTCGGCCGCCATGGGTGAGGACAAGGTCCGCAACGCGGTGTCGACAGGCGCCGATGTGCTGTGCGGGGCCGACAACTCCTGTCTGATGCACATCGGCGGCATTCTGCGCCGCCAGGACGCGCCGCTGCGGGCGCTCCACCTGGCCGAGATCCTGGCGAGCACCGAAGAGGAGCCCCACGTATGAGCGGTACCTATCTCGGGATGCCGTCCTTCCCGAAGGCGGCCGGGGAAGCCGTGCACAACGAGACCCTGCGCGGGAACCTCCGGCACGCCACCCACACCATCCGCGACAAACGGGCGAAGGCGGTGGCGGAGCTCTCCGACTGGGCGCAGCTGCGGGAGGCGGGGCGGCAGATCAAGGACCGGACGCTGCGTCACCTGGACGAGTACCTGGTGCAGTTGGAGAAGTCGGTCACGGCCGCCGGGGGCACCGTGCACTGGGCGGCCGACGGCGACGAGGCCAACCGGATCGTCGCCGGACTGGTCAAGGCCACCGGTGAGCGCGAGGTCGTCAAGGTCAAGTCGATGGCGACCCAGGAGATCGGTCTCAACGAGGCCCTGGAGGCCGAGGGGATCGCCGCGTACGAGACGGACCTCGCGGAGCTGATCGTGCAGCTGGGCGAGGACCGCCCCAGCCACATCCTGGTCCCGGCGATCCACCGCAACCGGGGCGAGATCAGGGAGATCTTCGCCCGGACGATGAGCGAATGGGGGCGGCCTGCCCCCGAGGGGCTCACCGACAGCCCGGCCGAGCTGGCCGAGGCCGCCAGGCTGCACCTGAGGGAGAAGTTCCTCCGGGCCAAGGTCGGGATCTCGGGGGCCAACTTCATGGTCGCGGAGACCGGCACCCTCGTCGTGGTGGAGTCCGAGGGCAACGGTCGGATGTGCCTGACGCTGCCCGAGACGCTGATCTCGGTGGTGGGCATCGAGAAGACTGTGCCGACCTGGCAGGACCTGGAGGTCTTCCTGCAGACGCTGCCGCGCTCGTCGACGGCCGAGCGGATGAACCCGTACACCAGCACCTGGACCGGCACCACCGACGCGGACGGCCCGCGCGACTTCCATCTGGTGCTCCTCGACAACGGCCGCACCGACACCCTGGCCGACGAGGTCGGCCGCCAGGCGCTGCGCTGCATCCGCTGCTCCGCCTGCCTCAACGTCTGCCCGGTGTACGAAAGGGCGGGCGGCCACGCGTACGGCTCGGTCTACCCGGGCCCCATCGGCGCCATCCTCAGCCCGCAACTCCGGGGAATTGAGAGCGAGATCGACGCCTCGCTGCCGTACGCCTCCTCGCTCTGCGGCGCCTGCTACGACGTGTGCCCGGTCGCCATCGACATCCCCGAAGTCCTGGTCCACCTGCGCGAGCGGGTCGCCGGCCAGGGTGGCAAGGGACACCGTCTGGAGAAGGCGGCGATGAAGGCGGCCGGCTGGGTGCTGAACCATCCGGCCGCACTCGCCGCCGGTGAGAAGGCCGCATCGAAGACCCGCGGACTGCACCCCAAGCGGCTGCCTGGCGCGGCGGCCTGGACCGACAGCCGCGACCTGCCCGATGTGCCGCCCGAACCGTTCCGCGACTGGTGGAAGAAGAACCGCACATGAGCTCCCGCGACCAGATCCTCGCCCGCGTACGTGCCGCGGTCGCCGACGCGCCGGAGGCCCCCGAGGTCACCCGCGACTACCTCACCACGCACACCGCCGACGACCCGGCGGCCGTGCTGGACCTCCTCCACGAGAACCTCGCGGACTACCGCGCCCTCGTGCACCGGACCCGGCCCGACGGGCTGCCCGCGCTCCTCGCCCGGCTGCTGGCCGAGCGCGGCGCGACGACCGTACTGGCACCTCCCGGACTGCCCGCCGGATGGCTGGCCGAGTCCACCGCCACCCGGACCGATGACACACCGGCGTCGACCGCGCAGGAACTCGACGCCGTGGACAGTGTGGTCACCGGATGCGCGGTGGCCATCGCCGAGACCGGCACCATCGTCCTGGACGGCAGCGCAGGCCAGGGGCGCCGCCGGATCACCCTCGTCCCCGACCACCACATCTGCGTCGTACGGGCCCCGGAGCAGGTGGTCGCCTCGGTACCGCAGGCACTCCCACGTCTCGACCCGGCGCGCCCGCTCACCTGGATCTCGGGCCCTTCGGCCACCAGCGACATCGAACTCGACCGCGTCGAAGGCGTCCACGGTCCCCGCACCCTCGAAGTCGTCCTCGTCGAGGAGCGAAGTGAGTGAAGTGAAGGACCGGGTGAAGGACGGGACAGCGGGGCCACCGACGAGCGACGCAACCAGCGGGAGACCACATCCATGAGCAGAATCACCAGCGTCGACTGCCGGCTCGTCTTCATCGAGCCCGAGACACTGCGCACCGACGCCACCCAGACCTTCGTCCGCCAGGAGACGATCCTCGTCACTGTCGGGACCGACGACGGGCTGAGCGGCACCGGGTACTCCTACACGATCGGCACCGGCGGCAGCTCCGTACTGGCGCTGCTGCGCGACCACCTCGGCGCCACTCTGCTGGGAGCCGACGCCCGTAACGTCGAGGCGGTCTGGGCCCGGATGCTCGCGGCGACCCGGGCCACCGCCTTCGGGCTGCTCACCTCACTGGCGCTGGCCGCCGTCGACACCGCCCTGTGGGACCTGCGGTGCCTGCGCGCAGGTGAACCGCTCTGGCGGCTCGCGGGCGGTGCGCACGACCGGCTGCCCGTGTACGACACGGAGGGCGGCTGGCTGCATCTGAGCACCGAGGAACTGGTCAAGAACGTCTCGGCGGCGCAGGCTTCGGGGCTGCGTGGCGCCAAGCTGAAGGTCGGCAAGCCCACCGCGGTCGAGGACGCGGAACGGCTCGCGGCGGTCCGCGAGGCGACCGGGCCCGCCTTCGAGATCATGGTCGACGCCAACCAGTCGCTCACCGGGGCGGAGGCGATCCGCCGGGCCCGCACCTACGAGCCGCTCGATATCGCGTGGTTCGAGGAGCCGCTGCCGGCCGACGACGTCGCGGGGCACCGCAGACTGGCACGTTCGACCACGGTGCCGGTCGCGGTGGGCGAATCGATGTACAGCGTCGGCCACTTCGCCGAGTACCTGTCGGCGGGCGCCGCCGGGATCGTGCAGGCCGATGTGGCCCGCGTCGGCGGCATCACCCCGTGGCTGAAGGTCGCACACGCCGCCGAGGCCTGCAATGTGCGGGTGGCCCCGCACTTCCTGATGGAGCTGCACGCGAGCCTGGCGTGCGCGGTCCCCGCCGGTATGTACGTGGAGCACATTCCGCAGCTCGGTGCGATCACCCGCAGTGAACTGGTCATCGAGGACGGCTGTGTCGTACCGCCGGAGACGCCCGGCCTCGGCATCGAGTGGGACGAGGACGCCATCGCGGATCTGCGGGTCGCGTAACTCCGTGGCCGCGTGGGGGACACGAGGCGGCCGGGAGGGCGCCAATGCCCTCCCGGCCGGTGCTCAGACGGAGCGGTGGTACTGCTGCGGTACGTGCACGTCGGCGCCGAGCTCCCGGGCCGCGTGCCGGGCCCAGGACGGGTTGCGGAGCAGCTCGCGGCCGAGCAGTACCGCGTCCGCCTCGCCGTTGGCCAGGATCTTCTCGGCCTGTTCGACCTCGGTGATGAGGCCGACGGCGGCGACGGGAAGCGGTGTCCCGGCCTTGACGCGTGCCGCGAAAGGCACCTGGTAGCCGGGGCCGACCGGGATGCGCACCCCGGCCGCGTTGCCGCCGGTCGACACGTCGAGCAGGTCGACGCCGTGCTCCTTGAGCAGCGGTGCGAGGCGTACCGTGTCGTCGGCAGTCCAGCCGCCCTTGTCCAGCCAGTCGGTGGCCGAGATACGGAAGAAGAGCGGCAGCTCGTCGGGCCACACCGCCCGTACGGCGTCCACGACTTCGAGCGCGAAGCGGGTGCGGTTCTCGAAGGATCCGCCGTACTCGTCGGTGCGGTGATTGCTGTGCGGCGAGAGGAACTCGCTCACCAGATAGCCGTGTGCGCCGTGGATCTCGGCGACCTGGAACCCCGCGTCGAGCGCACGCCGGGCGGCATCGGCGAACTGTCCGACGATGTCCCGTATCTGAGCTGTCGTCAGCTCAGCGGGCACATGCTCGCCCGCGGCGAAGGGGATCGGGCTGGGCGCGACCGGCTGCCAGCCGTCCTGGTCGGCGCCGACCGGACCACCTCCGTTCCACGGGCGGTCCGTCGACGCCTTGCGTCCGGCGTGTGCGAGCTGGATTCCGGGCACCGTGCCCTGTCCCTTGAGGAAGCCGGTGATCCGGCGGAGCGCCTCGACCTGGGTGCCGTTCCAGATGCCCAGATCGGCGGGGGTGATCCGGCCCTCGGGGCTGACTGCGGTCGCCTCGACGATGACCAGGCCGGCGCCTCCGGCGGCCCGTGCGGCGTAGTGCGCGAAATGCCAGTCGTCGGCGGTGCCCGTGCCGGGCCCCGAGGTGGCCGCCGAGTACTGGCACATCGGCGGCATCCACACGCGGTTGGGGAAGGTCAGCGACCGCAGGGTGTACGGCTCGAAAAGGGCGCTCACGACAGGCTCCATTCACAACGGCGTCGGGATGCTCGTACGATACCCGTCGTAGTACGGTGAATGTCAAACTACGATGGAACTCGTACAATGGAGCGATCCCCGGATCCGCCCGGGCCCGAATGAACCGGACCCGCCCGGGCCCGAATGAAGGAGAGCCGTCGTGGCGACCGCAACGAGCAGCCGTGCACTCGCTCATCCGGCGCGTGACGAGATCCGCCTGGACGGCGTGCTCCATGCGCTGGCCGACCCGATGCGGATGTGCGTGGTGCGTGAACTGGCTTCGGACGGCGGGGAGTTGTCCTGCTCCCGGTTCGTGCTCCCGGTGACCAAGTCGACCACCACCCACCACTTCAGGGTGCTGCGCGAGAGCGGTGTGATCCGGCAGATCTACCGGGGGACCGCGAAGATGAACGTGCTGCGCAGGGATGACCTGGACGCGGTCTTCCCCGGTCTGCTGGACAGCGTCCTGGCCGCGGCCGAGGCCGAGGCGTCACGGGAGGCGTGAACCTCCGCTGCCGTCAGCGCGGCGGCGTGGCGGCCGGGCGGGCCCTGTCGGCTCCGTCGGTCCCGTCGGTCCCGTCGGTCCCGTCGTTCGGGGGCGTCCCCAGCTCCCAGTCGAGTCCGTACCGCTGGAACAGTTCGGCGCGCAGCCGCGCGTACGGCATCGGCGCCCCCGGCAGCAGCTGGGCGAAGACCGCGCCCATCAGCTGGGCGCGCAGCAGCGGGTAGTCGGTGTCCGGGTCGGGTGACCCGTACCGTTCCACGGCCGAGCGCAGCACCCGGGCGAGCTGCTGCTGCTCGGGGCACTGGACGAATCCCTGTTCCTGGAGGATTCCGGCCATATGCGTCCGCATCAGTACGGGGTGGTCGGCGGCCAGCCCCAGGATCGCGTCGATGGCCCGTGCCAGCAGCTCCTGCCCGTCGTCGGTGTGCGGCTCGCGCTCCATGGCCCCGGAGAGCGTGCGGTGCATCAGGCGGTGCACGGCGGACTGCAGCAGATACCGCTTGCCCGGGAAGTAGTACGAGACGAGGCCGCGGGCGGATCCGGCGCGGTCGGCGATGTCCGCCAGCGTCGTCGCCTCGTATCCGCGCTCACCGACAAGATCCACTGTGGCCTGCAGAAGCCGCTCGCGGGAACGCCGCCGCAACTCCTCATTGACCGATTGGCTGCGCGGGGACATGCTTTACTCCTGCGTTGACTGGCTCTCAGCCAACTATACTCAGCGCAACCTGCAAAGGGCCCCGTCAGGGGCCGTTCTGCGGGCATCGTCCGGACCGGGCGGCGCGGGGGACCGTCCGGTCCGGGTGTCCTGCTGTCTCCATCCGGTGATCGCCGGCTCGATTTGGGTGGTTCCGGGTGATTTCCCGGGGGCTGGGTCCGGTCGCGCCGCCGTGTCAGCCGACGAGATCCAGGACCGGACGGAGTGCGTCCGGGCGCTCGGCGGCCGGGAGGTGGTCCACGAAATGGACCGCGCAGCCCAGCTCCCGGGCACCGCCGTCGGCGCGGCGGTCGTCGCCGACCATCAGGGTCTCGCCGGGATCCTGGCCCAGCGCCTCGCAGGCGGCGCGGAAGAGCCGGACGTCGGGTTTCTGGATGCCGTGCTCGTACGACAAGGTGTACTGGTCCACGTACGGATCGACGCCATGGGCGCGGAACACCGGCCGGAGGTCCCAGCCGATGTTGCTCACCACGCCGACCCCGGTCCCGCGGGCGTGCAGGGTGCTGAGCACCTCGGCCGCGTCCGGGTAGGGGCTCCAGGCGTCCGGTGTCATGTGGCGTGCGTAGAGGGCGTCGTACAGCGCCGGATCCGGCAGCTCGACCTGGCGGGCGAGACCCGTGAACGCGGCGCGGTGCTGCTCGGCGCTCTCGTCGCGGGATGCCCACAGCGCGGCGAGCGAGGGCGGCACCTGCTGGGGGCCCGGGCCGCCGGGTTGTGCGCCCGCAGCTGTCAACTCGGCTGCGCGGAGGGCGAATTCATCCTCGTTCAGCGTGCAGCCCGTCTCGTCCAGGGTGGCGCGCAGCCACGTCGTGACGGGCTCGATCCTGAAGAGTGTCCCGGAGAAGTCGAAGAGTACGGCTTTGATCGTCATGGGTACATTCTTTCCCGTCCGGCCGATGCGACAGGTATCGGTGTCATCGCCACCACCGGCCGCGACCGCTATCCCAGCGCGCGCAGTCCCGGGATGAACGCCACCAGCAGCGGCACGACCGGCACCAGTGAGGCGGCGGCGGTCAGCCGCAGCCTGCGGCCGGCGGTGAGGCGCGGGGCCGCGTTCAGCAGCCGGTCGACTCGGTGCGGAAGCTCCGCGTCGGGGGTCGGGCAGGGGCCGAACACCCCGCGGTGCTCGTTGAGCTGTACCAGCGCCAGCGCGATGGTCAGCCGGCCGAACCGGCGCGAAGCCACATCGTCGGCGGCCAGTTCCACCAGCCGGTGCATCTCGTTGCGGAAGGCGGCGAAGACCGGAATCTGCGGGAAGCCCACGGCCAGCGCGGCCGAGCAGTGCAGCAGCCAGTCGTGACGGGCCCGTGCGTGGCCCTGCTCATGGGCGAGCACGGCATCGAGCTGACGGCCTTTCAGCCCTCGAAGTGCCGCCGTGGTGATGACCAGTTGGGGAGCCGCGCCGGGCAGCCACCAGGCGTCGGGGCGCTCGCCCTCCAGGACGACGAGGCGCTCGCTGCCGGGTTCCTCGCCGGGCAGCACGGGGGAGCGCACCAGCAGTTCCGTGCGGCTCTGCCGGCGTGCGGCGCGCGTGCGGCGGATCTCCCGGGTGAGCATCACGGCCGTCCAGACACCGCAGGCGGCCAGCACCGTCGCGGTCGCCGCCGACCACTGTGTGTACGTGCCGAGGGCGTACGCCTCCACCACGGCGTGCGGGGCGGGGGCGAAGAGATGGCCCCGTACGAGCTGCCAGGCCGCCGACGCGCTGAAAGTCATCGCCAGGGCGAAGCAGAGCAGTACGGCGGCCACCACGCACTGCCACACCCACAGCGCCACCACGGGCTCCCGCTCGGGCCACTGCGCGCGCGCCAGAAGCCGCGGTGCCGCAACAGCAGCCACGGCTCCGAGTAGCAACAGCGCTAGGGAGACCACCATGGTCGTCAGTTTATGGAGTCGGTGTGTCGCCGGGGTATGGCCTGGCTCCGCAAGTGACGCAGGACACGGTCGGGTTCCGCCGGAGAATGGGAAGAATCTTCCGCCGGAGAACGGCCGGAGAACGGGAAGAGCCGTGGGAAGGGCGGCCGTTGACCGTTTCGGCCGGTTTCGCTCCGGTCGAACGTCGCGGGCAGCCGGGGTCAGATCGTCAGCAGCATCGCGAACATGGCCATTCCCATGGCCAGCCGGCAGGCGAGCGCCAGCTCCGGACGGGCCCCCCAGGCGATGACGCCGCCCGGCCCGCCACCCGCCGCGGCTCCGGCCACCGCCGCCGCAGGCGTAGGGACCAGGGTGGCTCCCGCGCGCAGGACGTACACGGCGTAGTAGACGAGCAGCGCCCCGGTGAGCAGCGGGACCCCGCCTGCCGAGTGCGACATGTGATCCATGGTTCCGCCGTGCGCTCCGCCCGTTGCCGTCCCCGCGGTCCCGGGCGTCATCGTGAGCGCCATGTAGACCATGGCGAGCGAGCCGACCAGATGGTGCAGATGGTGAGCGCTCGTGCGGAGCTGCCACAGCGCCCGGAGGCCACCCGCGGCGAAGACCGCGGTGAGCACTGTCCACCCCCACTCGGGGAGAGTGGCGACCGCGGCGGGCAGAGCCATCGCCGCCATGCCGAACCCCATCACCGCGTCGCTCCCCGCAGCCGCCCTTGCCTGCTGTGACCTGCTGCGCATCCGCAGCAGGCAGTAGGCTCCGGTCGTCGCGCTCAGTGCCATCAGCAGCCAGCCGGACATCGCTGATCCGTGCACGGCGTACCTCCCCCGTTCGACGCGTCAGCCCGTACGGGCGTCCCCCTCGACGCATCGATGCCCCTGCCGGGCGGAGCGCACGCAAGCGCAGGGGGGCACGGGGGAGCGCGTCGCGGGCGCGTTACTGTCTGGACAGCACCGTCCGGACAGCTCCGGACGGTCTGTGCAGCACCGTCCGGACGGCTCCGGACCGCCCGGATCCGCCTTCGACGGGAGATATCACCCCATGGACACCGCCCCCGACCGGATCACTTTCAGGGACGCGGCAGAGACCGACGTACCGGCGCTCGTCACCTTGATCGAGTCGGCCTACCGCGGGGACACCAGCCGCACCGGCTGGACCACGGAGGCGGACATCCTGGACGGCCGGCGCACCGACCCTGACGGGGTGCTCGGAGTCATCGCCGCGCCCGCCAGCCGGCTGATGGTGGTGGAGCGCGACGGGGAGCCGGTCGCCTGCTGCCAGCTGGAGCGGCGCGGCCACGCGGCCTACTTCGGGATGTTCGCCGTGAGCCCGGCCCTGCAGGGCGCGGGGCTCGGCAAGCGGATCATCGCGGAGGCCGAACGCCGGGTGTCCACGGAGTGGGGCGCCGATGAGATGCACATGACGGTCATCTCGGTACGGGACGACCTCATCGCCTGGTACGAGCGTCGCGGCTACCGCCGTACGGGGAGGATGTTCCCCTTCCCGTACGGCGACGAGCGGTTCGGCATCCCGCTCCGCGACGACCTCCAGTTCGAGCTGCTGGTCAAGCTGCTTCCCGCTGAGGTCCCCGGCGCGGGAACGGAGTACGCGGGAACGGAGTAGCGGCAGCCGGGCCGTGCACCGCCCGGGCGCGGCGCTCAGGCCGTGAACCGCCCGGTGCGCCGGATCTCCGGGTAGTCGGTGGTCGCACCGTCCAGATCCAGCGCCCGGACCAGCCTCAGATGGTCCTGGGTGTTCACCACCCAGCCGAGCACCTTCAGGCCTTCCGAGTGCGCCTTCTCGACGGTCTCCAGGGTCAGCCTGCGGATGTTCAGCGCCACTGTCGCGGCGCCGACGGCCTTGGCGCGGGCCACGATGTCCGGGCCCCAGCGGCTCGCGATGAGCACCGTCCGTACGCCCGGCACGAGTGCCGCGATCTCACTGACCGCCTCGTCGTGGAACGAGGAGACCTCGACCCGCCCGGCCAGGTCGCGCCGGAGCATCACCTCGGCCAGTGCCCGCGCGGCGGCGGCGTCCTTGATCTCGGCCTGAATCGGTGAGCGGACCGCGTCCAGCACCTCTTCGAAGACCGGGATCCGCTCACCCTGGCCGGCGTCGAGCTCACGCAGCTCGGCGAGCGTCTGGTCGGCGATGGCTCCCTTGCCGTTCGTCGTGCGGTCCACGTCCGTGTCGTGCATGACGACGAGTGAGCCGTCCTTGCTCAGATGCAGGTCGAGCTCGATGGCGTCCATACCCGCCTGTTCCGCGTGGCGGAAGGACCGCAGGGTGTTCTCCGGCTCGACGCCCATGACCCCGCGATGTCCGATGATGAGGAGACTCAAGGTTCTCTCGCTTCCGTCGACGGCAGCTCTCGCGTGGCATTGCTACCCAGCTGGCAGAGCCGCAGCCTAACGCTCCGCCTCCGCCACTGTCCCCGGCTCCCGCGATGCCGCGCAGTGCCCGTGTTTCCGGCCGGCGGGCGGACCGGACGATGAAATGTGACGAAGCGCAGTTTTTCCGGGCCCCGTGGGGTGAAAGCGGTTTCATATGGGGCAGGCGGCAGGAAGATTCGCTGCGATCAAGGGGGTTCGGCGGGACAATCTACTGAGTGCGGCCTTGAACGAGTGTTCCGAACATGGATACGGTGTCCCAGCGGTTTGACGGCAATTTCTGCTGTGGAGGAAGTGACATGACGAAAATTCTTGTGCAGGACGCAGTCGACGGCGGTATATCCGGCGATCGGCGGGTGGTCGAGCACCCGGCCTGGCCCGTGCTCAAGAACGCCGTCGAGGAGATCAGGCCCTGGCAGTCGAAGGACGGGTCCATCGACTTCGAGGCCGACGGAGCCCCCTCCCGTGCCGCCGCCGACGCCGCGATCGCGCGGGTGACGGACGCTGTCGAGGAGCTCTCCCCGCTGCTGCCGCACGACGCCGCGTACCACCGGGCGCTGGTCGCCGACCTCCGCAAGTGGGCCGGCAGCGGTTTCGACGTCCCGGACTTCCTGGACTCGCTGCTCGCCTTCCACCCGGCCGACCTGCGCGCCGACGGACTCCAGCACCTGGTCGTCTTCGCGATGTACACGCAGAACGGCAACCCGGACCGCAACCTCGAAGCGGTCGTGCTGCGCATGGTCTGGCCGGACTGGCTCTCCGAGCTGGAGGCCACCCGCTACGACAACCCGCTGTTCTGCGGCATCACCTTCGAGGACTTCACGTCCGGGTACGACACCAACTCCGCGGTGCTCTTCCCGGAGACCATCGCCGTACGCGAGGCCCCCGACCGCTTCACCTGGGGCGGCATCTTCTGTGACCGCGAGGCGGCACGATTCCGGGCCGTCACCGAGGCCGCCGTGAAGGTCCTGCGGCTCGAACTGCCCGAGGAAATCCAGGAGATGGTCTCCGACCAGGAGCGCTGCCAGCAGGCGTTCGTGCTGTGGGACATGGTCCACGACCGCACCCACAGCCACGGCGACCTGCCGTTCGACCCCTTCATGATCAAGCAGCGCCAGCCGTTCTGGATGTACGGCCTCGAAGAGCTGCGCTGCGACCTGACCGCCTTCCGGGAGGCCGTGCGCCTTGAGGCCGACGGCTTCGGGCAGGGCCGCGACGTCCAGTACGCCGTGCTCTTCGACCGGATGTTCCGCTTCCCGGTGACCGGTGAGCGCGTACGCAACTACGACGGGCTCGGCGGCCAGCTGCTCTTCGCCTATCTGCACCAGCACGACGTGGTGCGCTGGACCGACAGCACCCTGAAGATCGACTGGGAGCGGGCCCCGCAGGTCACCAACCAGCTCTGCGCGGAGATCGAGGACCTGTACCGGGCCGGCATCGACCGCCCCAAGCTCGTCCACTGGTTCGCCGCCTACGACCTGGTCTCCCGCTATCTCGCCCCGCACCCGGGGTCGCGCTGGGCCAAGGGTCCGGACGCCCTGGATCTGAGCCAGCCGCCGCGTAAACTTGTGGATGACGTGCTTGCGGACGAGTTTCCGCTCAGCATGTTCTATGAGGCCCTCGCCAAGAAGCTGAAGAGTGTGGTCGCCTCGACGAAGGGCATCACCGCGGCGGGCACCCACGAGCGGGAAGCGGCGTGAGCGCCCGCAGGCAGGAGGCGGAGACGATGAGCAAGGGATCGCTGGACGGAGCCGTGGTGGCGGTGGCCGGGGCCGCGGGCCCGGCGGGCCGCGCTGCGCTGCTGAGGCTGGCCGAGGCCGGTGCGACCGTGGTCGGCGCCGACTCCGACGTCGCCCGGCTCGCCGAGGCGGTGGACGCGGCGCGCTACGCGCACGGCGGCGCCACCGTTACCGGAGAGACGGTCGACCTGCTGGATCTGGAGGCCACGCGGGCCTGGGCCGACCGTACGGAGGCCGAGTTCGGCCGTGTCGACGGTCTGGTGCACCTGGTGGGCGGCTGGCGCGGCAGCGCCACCTTCACCGATACCGACATCGCCGACTGGAACCTGCTGGAGAAGCTGCTCATCCGAACGGTGCAGCACACCTCCCTGGCGTTCCACGACGCGCTGCTGCGCAGCGACCGCGGCCGCTATGTGCTGATCAGCGCGGCCGGTGCGTCCAAGCCCACCGCGGGCAATGCCGCCTACGCGGCGTCGAAGGCCGCGGCCGAGGCCTGGACGCTGGCGCTCGGCGACGCCTTCCGCAAGGCGGGCGGTGAGGACGGTCCGCGGACGGCCGCCGCCGTCCTGGTGATCAAGGCTCTGGTACACGACGCGATGCGTGCCGAGCGTCCGAATGCGAAGTTCTCGGGCTTCACCGACGTCGCGCAGCTGGCCGAGGCCATCGCCGGTGTCTGGGACCAGCCCGCCGGAGAAGTGAACGGAAAGCGCCTGTGGCTGACACCCGCCCCGTGAGGACCGATGCCGTACGCCACCACGACCCGCAGGTCCGTGGGTTCGCCAGTGACAACTACGCGGGTGCCCACCCGGAGATCCTGGCCGCGCTCGCCGTTGCCAACGGCGGGCACCAGATCGCGTACGGCGAGGACGCCTACACCGACCACCTCCAGCGGCTGATCCACAGCCACTTCGGCCAGAGCGCCGAGGCGTTCCCGGTCTTCAACGGCACCGGGGCCAACGTCGTCGCGCTGCAGGCGCTCACCGACCGGTGGGGCGCCGTCGTCGCGGCCGAGACGGCCCACATCAACGTGGACGAGGGCGGCGCCCCCGAGCGGGTCGCCGGGCTGAAGCTCCTGACCGTACCCACGCCCGACGGCAAGCTCACACCCGAGCTGATCGACCGTCAGGCGTTCGGCTGGGACGACGAGCACCGGGCGATGCCGCAGGTCGTCTCGATCACCCAGAACACCGAACTCGGCACGGTCTACACCCCCGACGAGATCCGGGCCATCTGCGAGCACGCCCACGGCTACGGAATGAAGGTGCATCTCGACGGTGCCCGGATAGCCAACGCCGCGGCATCGCTCGACGTGCCGATGCGTGCCTTCACCAACGCCGTGGGCGTGGACATCCTCTCCTTCGGCGGCACGAAGAACGGCGCGCTCTTCGGCGAGGCCGTCGTCGTGCTCAACCCGGACGCCGTGCGGCACATGAAGCATGTGCGGAAGATGTCGATGCAGCTGGCGTCCAAGATGCGCTTCGTGTCGGTGCAGCTGGAGGCGCTGCTCACCGGCGACCTGTGGCTGCGCAACGCCCGCCACGCCAACACCATGGCCCAGCGCCTCGCCGCGGGGGTGCGCGAGACGGACGGGGTCGAGATCCTGCACGACGTGCAGGCCAACGCGGTGTTCGCACGGCTGCCGCACGACGTCAGCGAGCGGCTGCAGAAGCGCTACCGCTTCTACTTCTGGGACGAGCCGGCCGGCGATGTCCGCTGGATGTGCTCCTTCGACACCACGGAGGAAGACGTGGACGGCTTCCTGCTGGCGCTGAAGGAAGAACTGGCCCGCTGAGCCGCTACACGCCGAACCGATCCGCGGATGCGTAAGAACGTGCGCAGATACGCAAAGGTGCGATCGACCGGAAAGTGATGGATTCCGGTCGGTCGCACCTTCGTGTGCTCACGGTCCACCGCACCCGGCCGTCGGCGGTCCTGCGGGCCGGGTCCTGGTGTCAGCGGTCCGGTGTCAGCCCGCTCCGGCTTCCCGCACCTGCGCGGGGGTCGGTGCCGTGCCGCCGAGATGGGCCGGGATCCACCAGGTGTCCGCCGCGTTCTTCGGGCGTACCGGATAGGCGCGCTGCGCCGCTTCCAGCAGCTCCTGCATACGCTCGCGGACCCTGCGGGTGATCGCTCCCGCGTACTCGTCGGCGGGCGCCTCCATGGGCTCGCCGACCCGGACCGTGACCGGGATGTGGCTGCGCTTGAGGTTGCGCGGCCTGCCCTTGGTCCACAGCCGCTGGGTGCCCCACAGCGCGATCGGGATCAGCGGCACGCCCGCGTCCTGGGCCAGCCGTGCGGCGCCCGACTTGAAGCTCTTGAGCGTGAAGGACTCCGAGATGGTGGCCTCGGGGAAGACACCGATGATCTCGCCGGAACGCAGGGCCGTGAGGGCGTGGCGGTAGGCGGCCTCGCCCTGCTTGCGGTCCACCGGGATGTGCTTCATACCGCGCATCAGCGGCCCGGAGATCCTGTGGCGGAAGACCGACTCCTTGGCCATGAAGCGCACCAGGCGCTTCTGCGGGAGTGCGGCCAGACCGTTGAAGATGAAGTCCAGATAGCCGATGTGGTTGCTGACGAGTACGGCCCCGCCCGAGCGGGGGATGTTCTCGGAACCCTGTGTATCGATCTTGAGGTCGAGCGCCTTGAAGAGCCCCCGAGCGGCGCCGATGACCGGTCGATAGACGAGTTCTGCCATCTGGAGAAGACCCTTCTGTGCCCGGGGACGTGCCCCCCGGCGGAAGTTACGCTGCCGTAGGTTTGCGGCATGGGGCAGATCGTGCCCCATGCCGACCAGAGTAGCCACCCCTGGTGACGTGGGACCGCGAGATCCTCGTCACGTCGTGCGTAAACCGCCCGCACCACTCCCGAGCAGCGCATACACCGCTCGGCACGACCCGCGCGCCTCGGGTGCGGCTCCGGGAATCTTCCTGGCGGCGGAGGCGCTGCACCCGGACGGAGGCCGTGGCTGCGGCGGCCGGGCGGTATGCGCGGCCGGGCCGGCGGCTGTGGAACCGTACGGCTTCCGGCCGGTACGGCGGCGGAGGAACGGAGAGGGACGTGCACGGGCAGGACGGCGAAAGGCGGCTGGGGGCCGCGGAGTTGGGCGAGGAACTGGGGGAGCGGGCGACGCTCGTCCAGTTCTCCAGTGCCTTCTGCCGGCCCTGCCGGGCCACCTGGCGGACGCTGCGGGAGGTGGCCGGCATGGTCGACGGTGTCACCCATGTCGAACTCGACGCCGAGGCCCGGCTCGGACTGGTACGGGAGCTGGGCATCCTCAAGACCCCCACGGTGCTGGTGCTCGACGCGCAGGGCCGGATCGTCCGCCGGGCGTCGGGGCAGCCGCGCAAGGCCGACGTCATCGCCGCCCTGGGACAGGCGGTCTGACTCACCGTGAGCGATCTCCCACATTCCGGAACGCCCTTGACGGGGCGTCCCTTGAATCGTCAACCTGACGCTATGTCGCAGCTCTCTTCTCCTGACGGCCGGTGTCTCCCTCGCCAGGTCCCTGTGGACCTCGCCCGGAACGCCGGCGCGGGCTGTCCGGGTGTCTGAATGCCCCCGGCCCCGTTCGCTCACACCGGAGAAGGACACCCGCATGACGACGACCCGCACACCGGCCCCGGCCCCGGCGCCGAGGACGCCCGCGGCGCGCGCCGTCCCGGCGGCTTCCACGGACTCCGTCACCGGTCCGCTCGCCGCCCCCGCACTGCTCCGCTCGGTCTTCCGCCGCCACGCTTCGGGAGTCGCGGTGGTCACCGCGGCCGGTGAGCGGCCGGTGGGCTTCACCGCCACCTCGGTCAACTCCGTCGCCGCCGAGCCGCCGCTGATCTCCTTCGGTGTCGCGACCGGCTCGTCGAGCTGGCCGGTGATGGCCCGGGCCGAACACGTCGGGGTCCACATACTCGGCGAGCACCAGCAGGAGCTGGCCGCCACCTTCGCGCGCAGCGGAGCCGACAGGTTCGCCGCGCCCACCGACTGGCGCAGTGGCCCCGAAGGCGTGCCGCTGCTGGACGGCGTACTGGCCTGGCTGGTCTGCCGGGTGGTGGCGCGGGTACCCGCCGGGGATCACCGCATCGTGATCGCCGAGGTCGTCACCGGCGACCCGGCCGGGACCGGGCGCCCGCTGCTCTACCACCAGGGGCGCTTCAACGCGCTGCGGGACTGAGACTCTCCCGGATTCCCCGGCTACGGAGCGTTGCTCACGTCACAGTTCAAAGCGCTTGCTTACTGGGTACATTCTGGATGTACTGGCGAGTAATATTTCGGTGGGGGCGTCGGAACCCCCAGGCGGAAATCGCCCCATCAGGCGCCTATGCTGCGAGCAACAAGGCAGCCCGGAAAAGACGATGCAGTAGGAGAGCCGGCGTGAGCTTGAGGATCGTTGTCTGTGTGAAGTACGTGCCCGATGCCACTGGTGACCGGCATTTCGCCGATGACCTGACGCTGGACCGTGAGGATGTCGACGGGCTGCTGTCGGAGCTCGACGAGTACGCGGTGGAGCAGGCGCTCCAGATCGCGGGCGAGGCTGACGACGCGGAGATCACTGTCCTGACGGTCGGTCCTGAGGACGCGAAGGACGCGTTGCGCAAGGCGTTGTCGATGGGGGCGGACAAGGCTGTCCATGTCGAGGACGACGATCTGCACGGCTCGGATGTGATGGGTACGTCGTTGGTGCTCGCGAAGGCGATCGAGAAGACCGGGTACGACCTGGTGGTCTGCGGTATGGCGTCGACGGACGGCACGATGGGCGTGCTCCCGGCGCTGCTCGCGGAGCGGCTCGGCGTCCCGCAGGTCACGCTGTTGTCTGAGGTGTCGGTCGAGGGCACCACGGTCCGGGGCCGCCGTGACGGCGACACCGCCAGTGAGCAGCTGGAGGCTTCGCTGCCGGCCGTCGTGTCGGTGACGGACCAGTCGGGTGAGGCCCGCTATCCGTCGTTCAAGGGCATCATGGCCGCCAAGAAGAAGCCGGTGGAGTCCCTGGACCTGGAGGACCTGGACCTGGAGGCGGACGTTGTCGGCCTGGAGGGTGCGTGGACCAAGGTCGACTCCGCGGCGCAGCGTCCGGCCCGTACCGCCGGCACGATCGTCAAGGACGAGGGCGAGGGCGGCAAGCAGCTCGCGGAGTTCCTCGCGGGCCAGAAGTTCATCTGAGGCTCTCCGAGCCTCTCGACCGCCCGAGTCTCTTGACCGCCCCCGATTCTTCGCATTCGCAGGAGAGCAATTCCATGGCTGAAGTTCTCGTCTATGTCGATCACCTCGATGGTGTTGTCCGTAAGCCCACGCTGGAGCTTCTGACGCTGGCCCGCCGGATCGGTGACCCGGTCGCCGTCGCGCTGGGTGCCGGTGCCCAGGAGACCGCCGCCGTGCTCGCCGAGCACGGTGCCGTGAAGGTCCTCACGGCCGACGCCCCCGAGTTCGCCGACTATCTCGTCGTCCCGAAGGTCGACGCGCTGCAGGCGGCGTGCGGGGCGGTGTCGCCGGTGGCGGTGCTGGTCCCGTCCTCTGCCGAGGGCAAGGAGATCGCGGCGCGTCTCGCGGTGCGTATCGGCTCCGGGATCATCACCGACGCCACCGATCTGGAGGCCGGTGAGGAGGGTCCGGTCGCGACCCAGTCGGCGTTCGCGGCGTCGTTCACGACCAAGTCCCGGGTCTCGCGGGGTGTTCCGGTGATCACGGTCAAGCCGAACTCTGCGCCGGTCGAGGCGTCCCCGGCCGCGGGCACCGTCGAGGCCCTGGCGGTCTCCTTCGGCGAGAACGCCACGGGGACGAAGGTTGTTTCGCGGACGGCGCGTGAGTCGACGGGCCGCCCGGAGCTGACCGAGGCCGCGATCGTGGTCTCCGGTGGCCGCGGGGTCAACGGTGCGGAGAACTTCCACATCATCGAGGCGCTCGCCGACTCGCTCGGCGCCGCTGTCGGTGCCTCGCGTGCCGCGGTCGACGCGGGCTGGTACCCGCACTCCAACCAGGTCGGCCAGACCGGCAAGAGCGTGTCCCCGCAGCTGTACATCGCCAACGGGATCTCCGGCGCGATCCAGCACCGCGCCGGGATGCAGACCTCCAAGACCATCGTCGCCGTCAACAAGGACGCCGAAGCCCCGATCTTCGACCTCGTCGACTACGGCATCGTCGGCGACCTCTTCCAGGTCGTCCCCCAACTCACCGAAGAGATCACCGCCCGCAAGGGCTGACCAGCCTCTTCTCAGCAGCAGGGGGCCGCGCGGCGACTTTCGCCGCGCGGCCCCCTGCTGTTTCGGCCAACCATTGACGCAGGTCATGACCGCCCGTTAACTTCGCTATGCGGATTGTTGATTCCGTGAAGCGGAAAATAGGAGGGTGCAGGAATGGGTCAGCAGGAGAAGGTGGCAACGAGCCTCGCCGGTGCGGTCAGCGAGGACATCAGCGCTTCCCTGGTCGCGGTCGACGAGGAGCTGGCGAGCCGCTACCCGGGGGACCCGGGCACCCGCCAGCCCGTCCACACCGTGTACGTCCCCGGTGACGCATTCGACGCGGGCACCATCCGCTCCTGGGGCGACCAGGCGCTGGCCGCCCTCGACACACACGCCCCCGACGCCGCCTCCTTCGCCGGGGTTCTCGGCATCGACGAGGACCTCGCCACGGCCGTCCACGACAGGGTGCGGGCGAAGCTGGAGCGCGAGCCCGTCGAGGACCTGCGCATCGACTTCGAGGACGGCTACGGCCCCCGCCCCGACACCGAGGAGGACGAGGCCGCGGCCCGCGCCGCCCGGCTGGTCTCCGAGGCCTTCGCGAACGGCACGGCCGCTCCGTACATGGGTATCCGGATGAAGTGCATGGAGGCGGCGGTCCGCGACCGCGGCATCCGCACCACCGACATCTTCCTCACCGGCCTGATGCAGGCGGGCGGGCTGCCCGAAGGGCTCGTCCTGACCCTTCCCAAGGTGACCTACCCCGAGCAGGTCACCGCCTTCGTGCGGCTCCTCGAAGCCTTCGAGAAGACGCACAGCCTGCCGGCCGGCCGGATCGGCTTCGAGATCCAGATCGAGACCAGCCAGTCCATCCTCGCCACCGACGGCACCGCGGCCGTCGCCAGGATGATCGGCGCCGCCGAGGGCCGGGCCACCGGACTCCACTACGGCACCTTCGACTACAGCGCCTGCCTCGGCGTCAGCGCTGCCCACCAGGCCAGCGACCACCCGGCGGCCGACCACGCGAAGGCCGTCATGCAGGTCGCGGCGGCGGGCACCGGCGTACGGGTGTCGGACGGGTCGACCAACGTCCTGCCGATCGGTACGACCGAGCACGTGCACGAGGCCTGGCGGCTCCACTACGGCCTGACGCGCCGCGCGCTGGCCCGCGCCTACTACCAGGGCTGGGACATGCACCCGGCGCATCTGCCGACCCGCTACGCCGCCGTCTTCGCCTTCTACCGGGAAGGCCTGGAACCGGCCGCCGCCCGCCTTGCCGCGTACGTGGCCAAGGCCGGCGGTGACGTCATGGACGAGCCGGCGACCGCCAAGGCCCTCAGCGGATATCTGCTGCGCGGCCTCGACTGCGGCGCGCTCGACGACGCCGAGGTCACCCGGCTCACCGGTCTGACCCGCGCCGACATGGAGGGCTTCTCGGGACCGCGCCGCGCGGACCTGACCATCACCGCTCCCTGACCGCATCCCGGCTCGCGCGCCGCCGGACCCGTTCCCGCCGCCGTGCCGACCGGACAGCGCTGCCCCCGCCAGGACAACCGGCGGGGGCAGCGCTGTGCCGGTTTGTCGCCCCGCTACGCCGGCGGGATCTCGCCCGAGCCGCGCGCGATGAGCCGGGTCGGCAGCACCTTCTGCGCGGGCGCGTCGTCCGCGCCGTCCAGCCTGCGGAAGAGCGTCTCCGCCGCCGTACGCCCCAGGGCCGCCGAGTCCTGCGCGATCACCGTGATCCCCAGCAGGTCGGCCAGCTCGATGTCGTCGAACCCGACCAGGGCCACCTGCTGTTCCCGCTCGGCCAGGACGCGCACTGCGGTCACCGTCACCCGGTTGTTGCCCGCGAAGATCGCGGTGACCGGGGAGGGGCCGTCCAGCAGCGTCTCCACCGCGGTACGCACCCGTTCGGCCTCTGTGACACCGAGCGAGACCCAGGCGTCGTTCACCTCGAGGCCGCCGTCCGCCATCGCCGCGTGGTAGCCACGCAGGCGCTCGGTGGCCGTGTGGATGCGCGGCTGGTCACCGACGAAGCCGATCCGGCGGTGGCCCCCCGCGATCAGATGGGCGACGCCGTCGCGGGCGCCGCCGAAGTTGTCAGAGAACACCATGTCCGCGTCGATCTTCCCGGCGGGACGGTCCACGAAGACGGTGGCGACCCCGGCGGCGATCTCCGGCTCCAGATAGCGGTGGTCGTCCCCGGCCGGGATCACGATCAGCCCGTCCACCCGGCGCGCGCAGAGTGCGAGGACCAGCTCCTGCTCCCGCTCGGGGTCCTCGGCGCTGGAACCGTTGATGAGCAGTGCTCCGTGGGCGCGGGCCACCTCCTCCACGGCCCGGTTCAGCGGACCGTAGAACGGGTCGGCGAGGTCTTCGAGGACCAGCCCGATGCTCGCGGTGCGGCCCTTGCGCAGCACGCGCGCGCTGTCGTTGCGGCGGAATCCGAGGGCCTCGATGGCCTCCTGCACCCGGCGCTCGGTGTCGGGCGTGACGCCCGCCTCACCGTTCACCACCCGCGACACTGTCTTGAGGCCGACTCCGGCGCGCGCGGCGACGTCCTTCATCGTCGGCCGGTTGCCGTAGCGGGGCTCGGAGTGGCTGGCGGTCCGGTCCACGGTGCGCTGTCCTGTCGTCGGCTGGCGTGCGGTGAGAGATGCGTGTCGAGCATAGGGCCTGGACAACGTTGTCAGGTGAATGGAGACTGACCACTTACACTCCTCATCACCCCTTGCCACCTGGAGATCCGACAGCAATGCACAACCACCTCGTAGCCGCGCTGGACATCGGCGGCACAAAGATCGCCGGCGCGCTGGTGGACGGCCGGGGGCGGATTCTCGTACGCGCGCAGGCACCGACGCCCGCCAAGGAGGACGGCGACACGGTGATGGGCGCCGTCAAGGAGGTGCTCGACGGACTCGCGGCCGACCCCCGGTGGGAGCGCGCGACCGCTGTCGGGATCGGCAGCGCCGGGCCCGTGGACGCGTCGGCCGGCACCGTCAGCCCGGTCAACGTGCCCGGCTGGCGCGACTACCCGCTCGTCGACCGGGTGCGCGGCGCGGTGGGCGGACTGCCCGTCACGCTGGTCGGGGACGGTGTCGCGATGACGGCGGCCGAGCACTGGCAGGGCGCGGCCCGCGGGTACGACAACGCGCTGTGCATGGTCGTCTCGACGGGCGTGGGCGGCGGTCTGGTTCTGGGCGGCACCCTGCGCCCCGGCCCCAGCGGCAACGCCGGGCACATCGGCCACATCAGTGTCGATCTGGACGGGGACGCCTGCCCGTGCGGTTCGCACGGCTGCGTCGAGCGCATCGCCAGCGGCCCGAACATCGCCCGCCGGGCGCTGGCGGGCGGCTGGCGCCCCGGCCCGGACGGCGACGCCAGCGCCGCCGCCGTGGCCGCATCGGCGCGGGCGGGCGACAGCACCGCCGTCGCGTCCTTCGAGCGTGCGGCCCAGGCGCTCGCCGCCGGGATCGCCGCCACCGCGACCCTGGTCGAGATCGACATCGCGGTGATCGGCGGGGGAGTGGCGGGCGCGGGCGATGTGCTCTTCGTGCCGCTGCGCCGCGCGCTGCGGGACTACGCCACGCTCTCCTTCGTACAGCAGCTGAAGGTGGCTCCCGCCCTCATGGGCAATGACGCGGGTCTGGTCGGTGCGGCGGCTGCCGCCTCGCTCGGCGAACCGGACGGGGCGGCAGCGGGCGTCAGCAGCTGAGCCGTGCTCCGGCCCAGTCGGCGTGGTCCGAGTCGTTCCCGTCCCCGCCGTCGGTGACTACAAGGCGCACCGTCCGTGCGCCACTCACATCGGCCGAGAGCGGCTGCGCCGGCATGTCGCCGGTGAGGACGCCGGTCGACGCGGCCTTCCTGCCGTCGGCCCAGATCTCGAAGGTGACCGTTCCCTTGGTGCCCGTCTCGTCGTCGACCCCCACCTGGGCGCTCAGCTTGGAGCAGGCGCCGCCCGTGTAGTACTCGACGGCGCTCGGCGCGTGCACCCCGAGCCCCTTGGCGTACACGGTCCCGCCGATGGTGATCGGCTTTCCGTCGCCCGCCTGCTGCTCGCCGTTGCTGGTGTCCTTCTCCACCGGGCCCCAGCCGTTGGCGGACGACACCGCCGGCAGATCGCTGAGGTACGGGCTCCCCGGCGGCGGTGCCACGACGACGTGGACCGGGACGGACTGCCCGGAGCTGACGCGTTCACCGGTTGGCGAGCGGTACGCCGAAGCCAGCTTCAGGTCGTAGGCGCCCGCAGGCGTCCCCGGAGGAGCGGTGAGCTGCCAGGAGGTGCGCAGCGACTTTCCGCCCGCCACAACGGGCGCTGAAGCCCCGGAGAGGGCCTTCACGGTCCAGCCGGCCGGCCCGGTGAGCGAGGCGCTCACCCGGAGGGTCGGGAGGCTGCCCAGGTCGGTGACCGTGGTGGTCACCCCGACGGCCTTGCCGGCCTCGGCCAGAAGCGGGCCGCTGATGCCGGTGTCGACGGCCGGCGGGTACTTGGCCCACTCGTGGTCGGCGGCGACGCGCAGCAGCACCGTGCCGTGCGCGGGCACGGTGGCCGAGAGGGTCCCGGCGGTGCTGTACGTCCGGTGCTGCCACAGGTCCCGCTCGGTGTACGCGGCGGCCTTCGGCAGCCCGGCCGCGGCCGCCGTGGTGGAGATGCGCTGCGGGCTGTCCGACTCGTTGAAGAGCGCCACGGCGCGGCTGCCGTCCTTCATCTCCTTGGCGACCACCCAGCGCCCGCCGTCGGACGAGACCACGGTGCCCTGCCTGCCGAGCGGGTCCTGGTCGACGGCGATGACCTCCTTGTTGGTCACGATGCCGTAGGTCTCGTCGGACGCCTTGCGCAGGTCCGTGCCGATCAGCAGCGGCGCCGCCATGACCGACCACATCGAGAAGTGCGTGCGGTACTCGGTGTCGGTCATCCCGCCGTTGCCGACCTCCAGCATGTCCGGGTCGTTCCAGTGTCCCGGCCCCGCGGCCGAGGCGAGCGGCAGGTTCTGCTTGATGATCGACAGCATCGAGGACCAGTTGTCGCTGATGTCACCGGTCGTGCGCCAGAGGTTCCCGATGTCACCGGCCCACTCCCAGGGCTTGTTGGAGCCCCATTCGCAGATGCTGTAGACGATCGGGCGTCCGGTGGCGGCGAGCGCGTCCCGCATGGCCGTGTAGCGCTGTACGGCGTCCACGCCCTGGTTGTTGCAGTTGTCGTACTTGAGGTAGTCGACGCCCCAGTCGGCGAACTGCTGGGCGTCGCTGGCCTCGTGGCCCAGCGCTCCGGGCAGCCCGGTGCTGTCGCACGTCCTGGTGCCCGCGCTCGTGTAGATGCCGAGCTTGAGCCCCTTGGAGTGGACGTAGTCGGCAACTGCCTTGATGCCGTTGGGGAAGCGCACCGGATCCGGCACCAGTTTCCCGTCGGCGTTCCGCTGGGGGAGCGCCCAGCAGTCGTCGAGGTTCACATACTGGTATCCGGCGGCCTTGAGGCCCTTGTCCACGAAGATGTCGGCGATGCCCTCGACCATCGCCTCGTTGAAGTCCGCGCGGCAGTGCGTGGAGTTCCAGTTGTTGAAACCCATCGGAGGTGTGAGCGCCAGGCCGTTGTCGGCCTTCGGCGTCACGGTGTCCGGCGCGCTGCTCGCTGCGGCGGGTGCGGCGAGTCCACCGGCGCAGAGCAGTGCGGTGACCAGTGCTCCGAGGATTCTTCGACGGATGGGACGGGAGTGACTGGGGGGAAGGTGACGCATCGTTACGTTCCTCCGTACGACCAGTGATCGGATGTCTTCATGTGCGTGTCATAGCGAGCGTTTACGGTAGGGCTTGTTCGAGTCTGTTGGAAGAGGCGCGGTAACGGTTGTTCGATATCTCGCTTAAACCCTTGACTGGCACGTCACTTGGGAGTGAGATCCAATCCTCGCGTTCGGTTGTGTTGGGTTTCACCCTGGAGGAGGGGGACATGGCGCAGTCTTCGTACAACGGTTCAGTCGTGCCCGGAAGTGTGGCTGGACATCGGATGTCCCGCCGGAATCTTCTGCGCGGCGCGGCAGTCGGTGCCGGCGCTGTGGCGCTGCCTTCGCTCCTGACCGCATGCAGCAGCGGCCCCGGAGGCGACTCCAAGACCATCAAACTGGGGTCGAAC
Source organism: Streptomyces sp. NBC_00466 (assembly GCF_041433995.1). NCBI lineage: Bacteria > Bacillati > Actinomycetota > Actinomycetes > Kitasatosporales > Streptomycetaceae > Streptomyces > Streptomyces sp. NBC_00466. Next base: position 6,704,471 of record NZ_CP107896.1, read on the forward strand.
TCCTCGGACGCGGTACCGAAGAAAGCTTTCGCGGACGCGTTCGACGCCTACGAGAAGCAGTCCAAGGAAGGCCGGAAGATCAAGGTCAACACCGTTGACCACAACAGCTTCCAGGAGAACATCAACCGCTATCTGCAGAGCGACCCGGACGAGGTCTTCATGTGGTTCGCAGGGAACCGTATGCAGTACTTCGCCAAGAAGGGCCTGCTGTACGACATCAGCGACCTCTGGCAGGACTACAAGGGCTTCACGCCCGCGCTCAAGGCCCAGTCGACGGGGGCGGACGGAAAGCAGTACTTCACGCCGTACTACTACTACCCGTGGGCGGTCTTCCACCGGAAGAGCGTCTTCGCCAAGTACGGCTACCAGGCCCCGAAGACGCTCGACGAGTACATCGCACTCGCCAAGCAGATGAAGAAGGACAAGCTCGTCCCCATCGGCTCCTGCGACAAGGACGGGTGGCCCGCGATGGGCACCTTCGACTACATCAACATGCGGACGAACGGCTACGACTTCCACAAGTCCCTGATGGCGGGCGAGGAGGCGTGGACCGACAAGCGGGTCAAGGACGTCTTCGACACCTGGCGGCGCCTCCTCCCGTACTGCCAGCCGGGCGCCAACGGCCGTACCTGGCAGGAGACGGGACAGAGCCTCCAGAAGCGCGAGATCGGCATGGTGGTCCTCGGAATGCCGCACCCGGGCCAGCAGTTCCCCGCCGCAGAGCGGTCCGATATCGACTTCTTCCCCTTCCCCGAGATCAACCCGGAGCACGGCCAGGACGCCGTAGAGGCGCCGATCGACGGGTTCCTGCTGGCGAAGAAGTCCAAGGAGCTCAAGAACAAGAAGTCCATGGAGAGCGCCAAGGACCTGCTCAAGTGGCTTGCCACGCCCAGGGCCGAGGACATCTATCTGGCAGGCGACCCCAACAACATCGCGGTCAACAGCGGGGCCGACCTGTCGAAGTACACCGCACTGCAGAAGAAGTCCGCCCAGCTGATCGCCGGGGCGAAGCAGATCTCGCAGTTCATGGACCGCGACACCCGCCCGGACTTCGCGTCGACGGTGATGATCCCGGCCATCCAGAAATTCCTCTCCACCCCGAACGATGTCGACGGACTGTGCAACGACATCGAGCGGCAGAAGAAGACCATCTTCGCTTCCGAGTGAACAGCCCCCTGGAGTTCAGACCGTGGCGCTCAACACCGCGCGGCGCTCCGCACGACGAGGCCGCCGCCGCTTCACGCGGCGCGACCTCGTCGTTCTCGGGCTGCTGCTGGGCATACCCGTCCTGCTCGACATCGCCATCGTGTGGGGACCGACCCTCGCTTCCGTCGTGCTCTCCTTCACCAGCTGGGACGGCGTCGGATCCATCAAGTGGGTGGGTACGCAGAACTACGCGAACCTCTTCACCAATTACCCGCCCTTCTGGCCCGCGGTCCGGCACAACCTGCTGTGGCTCGGCTTTCTCGGTCTCGTCTCGGTACCGTTCGGGCTGCTGCTCGCCGTACTGATCGACCGGGGCGTGCGCTTCAGCCGCTTCTACCAGTCGACGCTCTACATGCCGGTGGTGCTCTCGCTCGCCGTCGTCGGCTTCATCGCACAGCTGGTCTTCTCCCGCGACCAGGGAGTGCTCAACGCCCTCATCGGCAACACCAAGAACCCCACCGACTGGCTCGGCGACCCGAAGCTCAACATCTGGATGATCCTGCTGGCCGCCGCCTGGCGGCACACCGGATACGTGATGATCCTCTATCTGGCCGGGCTGAAGGCCGTGGACCCCTCGCTCAAGGAGGCGGCGGCCATCGACGGCGCGAGCGAGGCGCAGACCTTCTTCCGGGTCGTCTTCCCGACCCTGCGGCCGGTCAACGTCATCGTCGGTGTCATCACCGTCATCGAGTCGCTGCGCGCCTTCGACATCGTCTACGCGGTCAACCACGGCCGCAACGGCCTGGAAGTGCTCTCGGTGCTCGTCACCGACAACATCATCGGCGAGGCGAGCAGGATCGGCTTCGGCTCGGCCATCGCCGTGGTGCTGCTGGCGGTCTCCATGGGCTTCGTCGTGACGTATCTGGTGCAGGAGATCCGAGGAGAGAAGTCCCGATGACCGTCGACACCGCGCCGCCGCCCACCGCGGTCCCGGCGTCCGCGCCCGCCGTACGCCGAAGGGGGCTGCGGCCCGGCCGCATCGGCTTGCACGTCTTCCTGATGGGCGTCTCGATCGCGTTCCTCGCGCCCCTGCTCCTCGCCGTCTACGCCTCGCTCAGGCCGTACGACGAGACCTCCAAGTACGGCTACTTCTCACTGCCGCGGCATCTGTCCTTCCACTACTACCAAGAGGCCTTCAGCGACTCGGGGATGACGAAGTACTTCGTCAACACCCTGATCATCGCCGTGCCCGGAGTCATCGTCACGCTCTTCCTCGCGTCGTTCGTGGCCTTCGCCGTGTCCCGGCTGAAGATGCGCGGCGGCATCGTCCTGCTGATGCTGTTCACCGCGGGCAACCTGCTGCCGCAGCAGGTCATCGTCACCCCGCTGTACGTCGTGTTCAACCGCATCCCGCTGCCGTACTGGATGTCCGACTCGATGACCATGTTCGACTCGTACTGGGCGGTCATCCTGGTCCAGGTCGGCTTCCAGATCGGCTTCTGCGTCTTCGTCCTCGCGAACTTCATGCGCACACTGCCGCAGGAGATCCTGGAGGCGGCGATCGTCGACGGCGCGGGGGTGTGGACCCAGTTCTGGCGGATCACCCTGCCGCTGTGCCGCCCAGCCATCGCGGCGCTGTGCACCCTTGAGTTCACCTGGATGTACAACGACTTCCTGTGGGCGCTGGTCTTCATGTCCGACGGCGACAAACTGCCGATCACCTCGGCACTGAACAATCTGCGCGGGCAGTTCTTCACGGACTACAACCTGCTGGCCGCGGGTTCGGTGATCGTGGCACTGCCGACGCTTGTGGTGTTCCTGCTGCTGCAGCGGCACTTCATCGCCGGGCTGACACTCGGATCCACCAAGTGAGCTGCCGGTAGCCGAGGTTACGGGGAGGGGGCGCCGCCGGCTGTTGCGACGTCCCCTCCCTGCCCCCTCACCCCCCGGCCGCCTCCACCGCCCTGAGTACGGCCCCCACCCCGTCCTCGGCGGCCATCAGCGCGGCCCCCCTCCGGGCCGCCCTCCCCAGGGACGCGTCCCGTACGGCGGTGCGGACCGCTTCCGTGAGGCGCGTCCCTTCGGGGTCCCCGGTCAGGGCCGGGAACGGCAGCGGAGCGGTGGCCGCGCCCGCGGCGGCGAGCCGGGACGCCCAGAACGGCTGGTCGGCCGTCACGGGTACGGGCACCGACGGGACCCCCGCCCGCAGAGCCGCCGCCGCGGTGCCCGCCCCCGCGTGGTGGACCACTGCCGCGAGCTGCGGGAAGAGCAGCTCGTGCGGCACCTCGCCGACCGTCAGCATGTCGTCCCCGGCCCCGCAGTCCCCAGCCGAGAGCCCGGCCCGCCCAGACTGGAGCACGCCCCGGACCCCGGCGCGGCGCAGCGCCCGCACCGCGAGGGCGCCCAGCCGCTCGCCCTCGCCGTACCCCATGCTGCCGAAGCCGACGAAGACCGGAGGCGGGCCGGCGGCGAGGAACTCCGCCAGCCGGCCGGGCAGTTGGGCGCCGGGCGGTACCCGGGGCCACCAGTTCCCGACGACCTCAAGTCCGGGGCGCCAGTCCGCCGGGCGGGGGACCAGTGCCGTGCTGAAGCCGTGCAGGACGGGCAGCGGGTCCGCCTTCCTGCGGCGGTGCAGGGCCCCGGCGCCGGCGCGGGGGAGCCCGAGCTCCGCGCGCAGCGCGCGTACCGCGTCCCGGTACAGCCGGTCCACCACACGCTGCGAGAACAGCCCCGCCGCGCGGTTGCCCCACCGGCCGAGGGAGCGGGCTCCGCCCACCGCGGGTGCGAACTCGCCGGTGGGCTCCACGGGTTGCAGGTACACACCGAGCGCCGGTATACCCAGCGCCTCCGCCAGCTCGACCCCCAGCGGCGCCGTGGTGGTGGACAGCAGCAGCAGTCCGGTGTCCTGCGGCACCGCACCGGCGAGCCCGGTGCCCAGCTCCCGTACGAAGCCCGCGGCCGTCCGCAGCATCGAGCCGCCGCCCTGTCCCCGGTACGGGTCGGCCGGAAGTGGCCGGAGCGTGAGCCCGGCGGCCTCCACGAGCGGCGCGAAGGACGCGTCGGCGGCCAGTGCGACCTCGTGCCCGGCCTCCTGGAGACCGGCGCCGAGACCTGTGTACGGGGCGATGTCCCCGTACGATCCGGCGGCTGCGACAAGAATCTTCATGACTGCCCCCGCGCAGGTCCCGGCCGGTGGTTCTGCCGGTGCTGGAGCTGCCCCGACGCCAGTCGTACGGCGTTGGCGTGGACCGCCGTACGCAGGAACCCGGCGAGCCCCGGCCGCTGTTCGGATGGCGGGACGACAAGCGCGAACGCGCGGGGGTCGGTGGCGAAGTCGTCGGCGATCCTGGTGTGGACGGTGGTGGAGCAGGGGGTGAACCAGCGGCCGATGTGCTGCCTGTGTTCCTCCGCCAGTTCCACGGCGGCCCGGCCGTCCGGCGCTTCCCCGGCGTCGAAGGCCGTGGTGAGCCGGTTCCGCCAGGACTCCGCCTCGGCCATGATCCGCTTCCAGTCCTCCTTGGTGTGTGCGGCGGCACTGGACATGGAGTGCTGGTGGGCCTCGCTGTCCTGCCACTTGAGCTGCGCCTCGGTGGCGTAGCTCAGATCGAAAGTGACCTCACCGAACACCTCGGAGCGCTCCTCGGGCGTCAGCTCGACTCCCGTGCGCTGCACCTCCAGGGCGCGCTCGGTGAGGTTCACCAGCCGCTGGAGTTCGGCGATCTGCTCGGTGAGCAGCCGGTGCCGGGCGCGCAACCGGTCCACTGCCCCGGCCTGCGGGTCCCGGAGGACGGCGGTGATCTCGTCCAGCGAGAAGCCCAGTTCGCGGTAGAAGAGGATCTGCTGGAGCCGGGCCAGGTCGGCGTCGTCATAGAGCCGGTACCCGGCGGGACTGCGGGCACCCGGTGAGAGCAGCCCCGTCCTGTCGTAGTGGTGCAGGGTGCGAACGGTGACACCGGCGAGGCCCGAGACCTGCCCTACCGAGTACGCCATGTGACGACCGCCTTCCGTACGGCGACCGCTCCCCGGTGCGGGAACGGATCGGTCCCCAGCGTGGTCCCTGACGTCGGGTCAGGGTCAAACCGGCCTCTGCGGACCGGAATGTTCCGGCAAAGTCTTGGCGGGTGCAACCATTGCGCGCTCTCGTGTGTCAGGGGAGGAGAAGCAGTTTTCAAGAGATCGGAGTTCGTGTGCATTCCCGAGCCCTGGGCGCAGGTGTGGCCATCGCCGTAGCAGTGGTGTCCGCCGCTGTCGCCGCGCCCGCATCCCAAGCCGCGTCCCCGTCGTCCATACGGGCGGCGCAGTCCGCACCGGCCGCCGGAGCCGTCAAGAAGGCCGACTTCAACGGTGACGGTTATGCGGACATCGCTGTCACCGCGCCGTCGGCCACCGTCGACGGCAAGAAGGGCGCCGGATACGTCGGTGTGATGTACGGCTCCAAGTCCGGTGTGAACAAGGCCTCCAAGCAGGTCATCAGCCAGAACACCGAAGGTGTCCCGGACTCGGCGGAGTCCGGCGACGCGTTCGGCAGCGCCATCGCCTCCGCCGACCTCGACGGAGACGGCTACACGGATCTCGTCGTCGGTGCGGCGGACGAGGACGCGGGCGTCGGGAAGCTCGGCACGCTCACCGTGCTCTGGGGGAGCCCCACCGGCCTCACGGGCGGTGCGGTGCTGGCCAAGGGAGACACCGACACCGGGAGCATCGGCGACAAGCTGGCGGTCGGCGACTTCAACGGCGACGGCGGCCAGGACGTGGTGACCGTCGCGGGCAACCAGCATCTGCGCGTGTTCTCCGGCCCGTTCAAGCGGGACGGATCGGCGAAGAGCACGTCGATCGTCCGTGACACCGAGGACACCCGGTACCTCGACATCGCTGCGGGCGACATCACGGGCGACGGCATCACTGACCTGGTCGGCACCATCCACGACGGTGACGAGTACGACGCCCGCCGGGTGCGCTTCCTGCCCGGGACGGCGAACGGTCTCGGCGCGCCCAAGATCGTCGAGGACGCGAAGGGGGACCGGGTCCAGGGCGGCGAGCACGTCGCCACGGGTGATGTGAACCACGACGGCTATGCGGACATCGTTGTCGGCCGTCCGGTGGAAGGCTACGACAGCGACCTCAACCTGCCCCTCGCCAAGGGCGGCATGATCATGTACATACCCGGCGGCGCGTCCGGACCGCAGGGCACCAAGGCCAAGGCCTTCAGCCAGGACAGCGCGGGCGTCCCCGGGGCGTCCGAGGTGGGCGACAGGTTCGGCGAGGCGGTTTCCGTCGGTGACACCAACGGCGACGGCTACGGTGACATCGCCGTCGGCCTCCCCGGTGAGGCCCTCGGCACCAAGGCGAAGGCCGGACAGGTGATCGTCCTGCCCGGCAGCGCGACCGGACCCACCGGCACCGGCTCCAAGGCGTTCAACCAGGACACCCCGGGCGTCGAGGGTGCCGTCGAGCCCAATGACGCCTTCGGCGGGGCGACGTCGCTGATGGACGCCAACAGCGACGGCCGGGCCGATCTCGTCGTCGGCTCGCCCGGCGAGAACGACAACGCCGGATCCGTCTGGGTCCTGCCGGGCAGCACCGCCGGCACGACCGGCACCGGTTCGATGACCTTCGGCGCAGGCACGCTCGGGACCGACCCGACGAACGCCATGCTGGGATCGTCCTTCAACCGCTGACCCGCAGGCAGCACCAGCCGCTGACACAGGATGCCCAGGGCCCCGCCCTGGGCATCCCTGCTGTCCGGTGCACAGGGCGCCGTACACCGGCGGGCCCGGCACGGTCCGTACGGCGAATCGCCCGTCCGATGCACCATGCCGCCCAACCGGGTTTCCGTGGCAAGGTGTTGCGGGCAAACCACTGGGGCCCAGGCCGGGAAGAGGGGGAACCGTGATCGTCTGGATCAACGGTGCGTTCAGTGCGGGCAAGACAAGCACCGCGCGGGAACTGATCGATCTGATCCCGAACAGCACCTTCTACGACCCCGAGGTGCTCGGCGGGGCGCTGCGTCTCCTGCTGCCGCAGAAGAGACTGGCCGAGGTGAACGACTTCCAGGACCTGCCGGTCTGGCGGCGCATGGTGGCCGACACGGCGGCCGCGCTCCTCGCGGATGTCGGCGGGGTGCTCGTGGTGCCGATGACGCTGCTGAGACAGGAGTACCGCGACGAGATCTTCGGCGGGCTCGCCTCCCGCCGGATTCCGGTCTGTCATGTGCTGCTGGCAACAGAGGAAACGATCCTGCGGGAACGGATCGCCGGGCGCGTGGAGCTGCCCGGCGACCCGGAGGGCAGCGAACGCGTCCGGCAGTGGTCCTACGAGCACATCGAGCCGTACCGGACGGCGCTCGGCTGGCTCACCGCTGACGCCCACACCGTCGACAACACCGCGCTGACCCCCGCCGAGACCGCTGAGCGGATCGCCGAGGCGCTGCGCTCCGGGGCTGCCGGGGCCTGCGAGATCGTCCAGACCCCGGAGCCGACCGCCGAGACGCTCGCCGCGGGCGTCCTCCTCTTCGACGAGCAGGACAGGGTGCTGCTCGTCGACCCGACGTACAAGCCGGGCTGGGAGTTCCCCGGCGGGGTGGTCGAGAACGGCGAGGCCCCGGCGCAGGCCGGCATCCGGGAGGTGGCCGAGGAGATAGGGATACACCTCGGGCAGGTGCCCAGACTCCTGGTGGTCGACTGGGAGCCGCCGAAGCCACCCGGCTACGGCGGTCTGCGGCTCCTCTTCGACGGCGGCCGCCTCGACAGCACCGAAGCCGGGCGGCTTCGGCTGCCCGGCTCCGAGCTGCGCGGCTGGCGCTTCGTCAGCGAACAGGAGGCGGCGCACCTGCTGCCGCCCAACCGTTACCAGCGGCTGCGCTGGGCGCTGCGGGCCCGGGAACGCTCAGCCGTACTCAACCTGGAGGCCGGGGTGCCGGTCGGCTGACGGGCACCCCGGCTGCGCCTACCGGGCGGGTTGTGCCTACTGGGCCTGCTGTGCCGTTTGGGAACGCGCGTAGTTGACGAGGAAGTGCGCCTCGGCGACGGAGAGCCGCTCCAGCTCCTCCGGGGAGACGCTCTCGTTGACGGCGTGGATCTGCGCCTCCGGCTCGCTCAGCCCGATCAGCAGGATCTCCGCCTCCGGGTACAGCGTGGCCAGCGTGTTGCAGAGCGGGATCGAGCCGCCCATGCCCGCCGACTGCATCTCCTCGCCCGGGTACGCGACGCGCATCGCCTCGGCCATCGAGGCGTACGCGGGGCTGCTGGTGTCGGCGCTGAACGGCTGGCCCTGGCCGACCTGTTCCACCGAGAGCCGTGCGCCCCACGGGGTGTGCGCCTTCAGGTGCGCGGTCAGCAGCCCGGTGGCCTCGGCGGCGTCGGTGCCCGGCGGCACCCGCAGGCTGACCTGGGCCCGCGCGCTCGCCTGCACCGACGGCGTCGAGCCCACGACAGGCGGACAGTCGATACCGATGACGGTGACGGCGGGGCGCGCCCAGACGCGGTCCGCCACGGTGCCGCTGCCGATCAGCTCCACACCGTCGAGGACCTTCGCGTCCTGACGGAACTCGTCCTCCGGGTACTGGAGTCCGTCCCACGCGGCGTCCGCGGCCAGCCCGTCGACCGTCGTCGAACCGTCCTCGGCGCGCAGCGAGTCCAGCAGCCGGATCAGCGCGGCGAGCGCGTCGGGCGCCGCGCCGCCGAACTGGCCGGAGTGCAGGTTGCCTTCGAGGGTGTCCAACTGGACCCGGAGCATCGTCATCCCGCGCAGGGTGGCGGTGACGGTCGGCAGACCGACGCGGAAGTTCCCGGTGTCGCCGATGACGACCGCGTCGGCCGTGAGCAGCTCGGGGTGTGCCTCGGCGTACCGCTCAAGACCGCCGGTGCCCTGTTCCTCCGAGCCTTCCGCGATCACCTTCACGGAGACCGGGACGCCCCCGTTCGCCTTGAGGGCGCGCAGCGCGAGCAGGTGCATGATGAACCCGCCCTTGCAGTCGGCGGCCCCGCGCCCGTACCAGCGGCCGTTCCGCTCGGTCAGCTCGAACGGCGGGGACAGCCAGGCGTCCTCGTCGAGCGGCGGCTGGACGTCGTAGTGCGCGTAGAGCAGCACGGTCGGCGCGCCCTCGGGGCCGGGCAGGAGACCGTAGACGGACTGGGAGCCGTCGGGGGTGTCGAGGAGCGCGACGTCCTGGAAGCCCTCGGCGCGCAGCGCCCCCGCGACCCAGTCCGCGGCGCCCTCGCACTCGCTCCTGGGGAAGACCGCCGGATCCGCGACCGACTGGAAGGCCACCAGCTCGGTCAGCTCAGCCCGTGCGCGGGGCATCAGAGAGGCGATGGACTCGGCAATCGGATTCGCGGTCATGGGCACGCTCCTCGTGGGTGCGACGTTGAAGTACGTGTACGTGTGTGCACACATGCGTTCGTTTGCGGGCTGACCGATCCTCCCACAGCGGGGTCGGCCGGCAGCGCGCCGTAGTATGCCGTCGACAAGCACGGGCCACTGGTCGGATCAGGAGCAGCAGCACATCGTGAGCAGCGAGAACGCAGACGCGGGCACGGAACACGACCAGCAGGTATGGGATGTGGTGGTGGTCGGCGCAGGTCCGGCCGGGGCCTCGGCGGCGTACGCCGCGGCGGTGGCGGGACGGAGGGTTCTCCTTCTGGAGAAGGCCGAGTTGCCGCGGTACAAGACATGCGGCGGAGGCATCATCGGGCCGTCGCGCGACTCGCTGCCGCCGGGATTCGAACTGCCGCTGCGCGACCGGGTGTACGCGGTGACGTTCTCGATGAACGGCAAGATGACCCGGACCCGCCGGTCCAAGCAGATGCTCTTCGGGCTCATCAACCGCCCCGAGTTCGACCAGGGGCTGGTCGAGGAGGCGCAGAAGGCGGGTGCCGAGATCCGTACCGGCGCCGCCGTCTCCCGTGTCGAGCAGCACGGGTCCGCCGTGCCCGACCGGCGCACGGTCGCGGTCGTCCTGGCCGGCGGCGAGACGGTGCTGGCACGCGCGGTCGTCGGTGCCGACGGCAGCGCCAGCCGGATAGGGGCCCATGTCGGAGTGAAGATGGATCAGGTGGACCTCGGCCTCGAGGCCGAGATCCCGGTCCCGCCGACGGTCGCCGAGGACTGGGCCGGACGGGTGCTCATCGACTGGGGCCCCATCCCGGGGAGTTACGCATGGGTGTTCCCCAAGGGCGACACTCTCACCGTCGGTGTGATCTCGGCACGCGGCGAGGGCGCGGCCACCAAGCGGTATCTGGAGGACTTCATCGCCCGGCAGGGGCTGGCCGGTTTCGAGCCGTCCGTCTCGTCCGGCCACCTCACCCGGTGCCGCAGCGAGGACTCGCCGCTGTCCCGCGGCCGGGTGCTGGTGTGCGGGGACGCGGCCGGACTCCTTGAGCCGTGGACGCGTGAGGGGATCTCGTTCGCGCTGCGCTCGGGACGGCTGGCCGGTGAGTGGGCGGTCCGGGTCGCCGAGGCGCACGACGCGGTGGACGCCCGCCGCCAGGCGCTGAACTACGCCTTCGCCATCAAGGCCGGTCTTGGTGTGGAGATGGCGGTCGGGCGCCGGATGCTCAAGGTGTTCGAGCGCCGTCCGGTGATGCTGCACGCGGTGATCACCGGGTTCCGGCCGGCCTGGAAGGCGTTCGCCGGGATCACCCGCGGTTCGACGTCACTGGGCGAGCTGGTCCGTACGCATCCGCTGGCGCAGCGCGCACTCGGAGTGCTGGACCGCAAGGAGGCCGCCAGGACGGCCGGGAAGGCACCGGGCCCGGACGCGGAGGACGAGGCCGCCGAGGACAGTGGCGAGGACGCGGGCAGGGAAGTCAGCCCGGTCGACTAGCCGGCCAGGCCGTGCCCGGCCGATCATGGCTGTCGCGTCATCGGGCCGTTGTTTCCAGCCCGTTGTTTCCGGCATGGCTGGGGACGGGTGTGGTGAGCGGACGGATGCCGAGTGGGAACGGTTGCGGCCGTTCCTGCCGGCGGATCGGCGGATCGGCGAGTGTGGACGGTGTGGTGTGGCCATCGACAGGTGGTGGCCGGGGCAGCGGCGCCCGATCGGCAGACCGGACGCCGCTGCCGCTCACCTTCAGGCCGGTGAGGTGGCCGCCCTGCCGAGATGCCGGGCGAAGAACCGGGTCGCGCTGTCGGCCTCGAACCTGGGCATCTCCATGTGCTTGCCCGCGTTGGCGTGCAAGGACTTCTCCTTCGATGCGAAGGCGTCGAACAGCGCGAGACTGCCCTCGCGGGGGATGCGCTCGTTGTCCCACTGCAGGTCGAACTCGATCGGGACGGTGATCTGCCGAGCCGCCTCGACCAGGGCGTCGGGCCACATCATGCCGAAGACCGCGGCTGTGATCCTGGGCTCGGCTGCCACCAGCGGCACCCCGATCGCCATGCCCAAGCCGATGCCGACGTAGCCCACCGGCCCGTCGGCGCCGATCTCGGGAAGTTCCTGAAGGGCGTCCAGGGTCGCCTGCCACTCGGGCACGGCAAGCTCCGCCAGGCGGGCGTTGTAGCGCACGACGATCGGGCCTTCCGGCTCGCCCGCCGCCTGCGCCTTGCGCAGCTCGGCGATCTCCTGCTCGTCGTGCGCGGTGCGCGGCCGGTCGCCGTGACCGGGCGCGTCGATGACGGCGGCATGGAAGCCGCAGCCGGTCACGAGAAGGCGGGCGCGGCCCGCCATGGCGCGATGCTTCTTGTGGGCGCCGCCGCCGTGGCCCATCAGGACCAGGGGCGCGCGATCGGCGCCGGAGGCCGGCGACCAGAGAACTCCGGGGATGCCGCCCACGGTGAAGTCGCGCTCGACCATGCCGTTCGAGGACGACTCGGCGGTGAACTGCAGAGAGTGCATAGGTGTTGCCTTTCGGGAGTGCCTTGTTGTCGAGGCGCTCCCGGCGATACCTACGTCAATCGCCCGACCGTGACGGCAAGGGGGAGCACCCACATCGATACAGCGTTCATGGGTCTCACCTCCTGGGGCGGTGTCGCGGTCAACTGCAAGTTACCAGCCCCGGTCATCATTACTCCAACCCTTTTCCCCACCGCTGATCACAACTCCGGAGTCGTGAGCGCAACTACGGCTGAACCCAAGGGTCATGGCAAAGAGACAGGAGACAGAGGGGTGATGGGGCAGGCTCGGGACCTGCGCCCCGGGCCGGACCTCACTCCGACGCCGTGATCCGGAAGACGGGGTGGTCGGGGGCGATCCGGTCGAGCTCCTCGGCGGTCGAGTCGGCGTCCACTCCGTCGAAGAAGGCACCGACCTCCATCTTCCAGCGCTTGAGATAGGCGCGAAGGATCTCCGGCTTCTCCTCGTCGGGCACCTCGACCGCGCGGAAGGGCTGCGATCTGCGGCCGAGCAGCAGCTCACCGCCGCCGGCCGCGCGCATGTTGTGGGTCCACTGGACGTGCCCGCGCGCGGCGACCAGATACTGCCCGCTCTCCAGCTTCAGCGGGTTGACCGGGGTGCGGCGCCACTGGCCGCTCTTGCGTCCGCGCACCGCGAGGACCCGGGATCCACGGATGCTGAGACCGTGCCTGGTCAGCCAGGCGACTGTCCGGTTGAGCACCTTGACCGTGAACCAGCCGGGCTGCTTGACGTAGGTGGTCATGGGGATCCTCTTCAGTGGAGTGTGAGCAGTGCTCTCGTTCGTGAGCAGTCTGCCTCGGATTGGTGATCCAAAGCAAGAGCACTGCTCTCGTTATAGGTCGGTGATCTGAAATCTGGCAGACTGGCCACCATGAGCGCTGTCCGAGGAGCCAGAGAACGAGCCCGCACCGAGATCACCGCAGCCATCAAGGACGAGGCGCGCAGACAGCTCGCCGACCAGGGAGCCGCGAAACTCTCCCTGCGTGCGGTGGCACGCGAACTCGGCATGGTCTCCTCCGCGCTCTACCGCTACTTCCCGAGCCGTGACGACCTCCTCACCGCTCTCATCGTCGACGCCTACGACGCGATCGGCGACACCGCGGAGACGGCTCTCGCCGGAGCCGGCCCGGGGGCCTCCGCCCGTACCCGCTGGGTCACCGTCTGCAGGGCGATACGCGGCTGGGCCCTCGCCCGCCCGCACGAGTACGCGCTGATCTACGGCTCCCCGGTCCCCGGCTACACCGCACCCAGTGCGACCATCGGCCCCGCCTCCAGGGTCGCCCTGGCCCTGATCTCCATCGCCGGCGACGCCTACCGCAGCGACGGCCTCGCGCTCCCGCGGGTGGCCCCCGCGCTGCGGACCGAGGCGGAGCGCCTCGCCGCCGACATCACCCCGGATCTCCCGCCCGCCGCGGCCGTCGCGCTCGCCGCCGCCTGGGCGCAGCTCTTCGGGCTCATCTCCTTCGAGGTCTTCGGCCAGTTCAACCGGGTGGTGACGGACCGCGACGCCTTCTTCGAGCAGGCCGCGGAGAACCTCGCCGACTCCGTCGGGCTACTCCGCCGGGAGTAGAGGTGACCGCCACGCCGGGCTGACGTCCCGGGAGCCCCCGCCGGTCTAGCGTTGCCTCCATGGACGAGCCCGGCACGGAAGAGCGACACGGACCCCTGAGGGGCGGGCCGCCGTGGGCGCACAGCCGGTCCGGCCGGGGCCGTGCGGCGCGAGGGCGTGGTGAACGCGGCGGACGTGGCGGGCGCGGCGAATACGGCGAATACGGCGGACGTGGTGGGCGCGGTCGCCGGCATCCGGCGTGGGAGCACGGCGGTCCGGGCCGGTGGCAGCCGCCGTGGGAAGGGGCGCCCGCACACCGGGTGCCGTGGCGCTCCACCCTGGTCCTCACCGTGATCGTCCTGGTGGGGACCACCATCGCCGCCCACGGGCAGTCCGGCTACCGCGCCCCGCTCGACGTCTGGGCCAGGCTGCTGCTGCTGGCCGGGCAGGCGTTCCTGCTGCTCCGCCTCAAGTACCCGGTCCTCACCGCCTTCGCCACCGCGGCCTGCGCGATGGTCTATCTGGGCGCCGGATATCCGTACGGACCTGTCTTCCTCACCGTCGCCGTCGGCTGCTTCGCCGCCATCGTCGCGGGCCACCGCTATGCCGCCTGGTCCGCCGTCGCGATGCTCTGGGCCGGGCACGTCCTGGTCGCGCACTGGCTCTACCGCTGGCTCCCGCCCGCCGGTGACCACGCCGCCCCCTGGGGACAGGAACTCGTGGTCACCGCCTGGGTGGTGGCGATCCTCGCCGCCTCCGAGCTCGCCCGGGTACGGCGCGAGCAGTGGGCCCGGGAACGGGCCGAACGGCGCGCCGCCGAGAAGCGCCGCGCCGACGAGGAACGGCTCCGTATCGCCCGTGAACTCCATGACGTACTGGCCCACAGCATCTCCGTCATCAATGTGCAGTCGAGCGTCGGCCTCGCCCTCCTGGACTCCGACCCCGAGCAGGCGCGTACCGCCCTGACCACCATCAAGGCCGCGAGCAAGGAGGCGCTCGGCGAGGTGCGCCAGGTGCTGGACACCCTGCGGGCGCCCGGCGCGGCCCCGAGGGCGCCGGCCCCCGGACTCGACAGGCTCGCCGAACTCGTGGAGCAGGCCTCCGCCACGGGCCTCACGGTGGACACCGTGACCGAAGGCGTACGCAGGGAGCTCCCGCCCGGCGCCGACCTCGCCGCCTTCCGTATCGTCCAGGAGGCGTTGACCAATGTGGTGCGCCACTCCGGGTCCCGTTCCGCCCGCGTCACCCTCGCCTACGCCCCGCGGCAGTTGGTCCTGCGGATCGAGGACGAGGGGCCGGCCACCGGCGACGACGCGGGCGGCAGCGGCAACGGGCTGGTGGGGATGCGGGAGCGGGCGGCCGCGCTGGGTGGCACGATCGACGCGGGCCCGCGCCCCGGAGGCGGGTTCCGGGTCGAGGCCGTCATCCCGTTCACCGGCGGAGCCTCCGCGCCCCGTTCCGCACCGCCCGCCGAACCGCCCCCCGAACCGGAGGAGTCACCGTGATCCGTGTCCTGCTCGCCGACGACCAGTCACTGGTCAGAGCCGGATTCCGGGCGCTGCTCGGGGCTCAGCCGGACATCGAGGTGACCGGCGAGGCCGCCGACGGCGCCGAGGCGCTCGCGCTGGTACGGGAACTGCGGCCCGACGTCGTGCTGATGGATATCCGGATGCCGCTGCTCGACGGCCTGGCCGCCACCCGGAAGATCACCGCCGACCCGGAGTTCGACGGGGTCAAGGTGGTCATGCTCACCACCTTCGAGCTCGACGAGTACGTCTTCGAGGCGATCCGCTCCGGAGCCTCCGGCTTCCTGGTCAAGGACACCGAGCCGGAGGAACTGCTGCGCGCGGTACGGGCGGTGGTCGACGGCGACGCGCTGCTCTCGCCGGGAGTGACGCGCAGGCTCATCGCCGAGTTCGCCGCGCGTTCCAAGGAACCGGCCGCGGCCGTCGGCCTCGGCGGACTCACCGAACGCGAGCGGGAGGTGATGGCCCTGGTCGGTATCGGCCTGTCCAACGACGAGATCGCCCGCAGACTGGTCGTCAGCCCGCTCACCGCCAAGACCCACGTCAGCCGCGCCATGGTGAAACTCGGCGCCCGCGACCGGGCCCAACTCGTGGTCCTGGCGTACGAGTCGGGGCTGGTGCGCCCCGGCTGGCTGGGCTGAGCACGGGCCGCCGCCGTACCGCCGCATCGCCCACCCCGCTCAGGACCAGGTGAACGCGGGTTCCGGAGTCCGCGGCGGACGGCATCGATGAACTGCTGTGCGCGTTCCACGGTTTCAGGCGGACCGGGGGGCCGATGCGTTGCGGGTGGCGTATCCGATCAGGGCGGCGGCCGCGGCGAGCAGCGCCACCGTGGTGAGGGCGACGGGCAGCGAAAGCCAGTCCGCGACGAAGCCGATCACGGGCGGGCCGATGAGCATGCCCCCGTAACCCAGGGTGGACGCCGTGGCGACCCCGCCGGGACCTGCCAGCGCGCCGGCCCGGGCCACCGCGACGGGGAAGCTGTTGGCGAGCCCGAGCCCGGCCACCGCGAAGCCGGCCAGTGCCAGCCAGACCGTGGGTGCGAGCGCTCCCAGCAGCAGGCCGGCGGCCGCGACGGTCGCACCTCCGACCAGGGCGCGGGTCTGGCCGAGACGTTCCAGGAGTGCGGTGCCGGAGAGCCGGCCGACCGTCATGGCCAGCGCGAAGAGCGAGTACGCGGCGGCCGCGACCCCCGGATGCGCATGCAGATCCTGTTTCAGATGCAGGGCGCTCCAGTCGGCCATCGCCCCCTCCCCGTACGAGGTGCACAGGGCGATCGTGCCGAAGACCAGCACCAGCCGCCCGGTGTGGCTGCCGAGGCGCAGCGGCGCCGTGTCCCGTACCGGGGTCCGTGTTGTCGCCGCGGGCGGGGCCGGGACCGGGTGCCGGAGCAGGCCACGTCCGGCGACGCAGGTCACCAGCAGTCCGATGACGGTCAGGCCGAGCAGATGGGACGCCGCCGACAGCCGGCCGGCGACGAGTCCGCCCACGCCCGCTCCGACCATGCCGCCGAGGCTGAACGCGGCGTGGAAGCTGGACATCACCGGGCGGCGCAGCGCGGCGACCAGATCGACGGCGGCACTGTTCATCGCGACGTTGAGCCCGCCGTACGCGGCGCCGAAGACCAGCAGGACCAGGCCGAGGGCGAGCGCCGAGTGCGTCTGCGGCGGCAGCGCGATGCTCAGCGAGAGGAGGGCCGCGCAGGCGACGGTGACCGGATGGTTGCCGAAGCGCCGGCACAGCCGCCCCGTGAGCATCATCGTGATCACGCCCCCCGCGGACACCCCCAGCAGCGCCAGGCCGAGTGCGCTCGCCGAGGCGCCGGTCTGCTGCTTGATCGCGGGGATGCGGACCACCCAGCCGGCGAACACGAAGCCGTCCAGGGCGAAGAAGACGGTGAGGATGACCCGCAGACGGAGCAGGGAGGGTATGGCGCTGATTTCGCCGGGGCCTCCCGAGAGAGCCGTCCCGACTTTGTTTAGATTCGGCACAAAAGAAGGATAGGGGGAGCGGTGGCAGGGAACAAGGGCGGTACCGGATCGTCTTCCGCCGCCCGGGATCATGGGAGACTCGCCCCCATGAACGGCAAGGTGACGACCAACCGGACCAGACTGGAGCGTGGCCGCAGCGCGCTGGGACCGGCGCTCGAGCTGGTCCACACGGGCCGCGCGCCCACCCGGGCGGTGCTCACGGCGGAGTTGGGTGTCACCCGCGCCACCGCCGGCGCGGTCGCGGCCGAGCTCGAATCGCTCGGGCTGATCCAGGTCGACTCGCGCCCCGGCGCCGCCGCCGGCTCCCAGGGCAGGCCCTCGCACCGGCTGTCCGTCAACGACAGCGGGCCCGTCGTGCTCGCCGCCCAGGTGCACGCGGACGGTTTCCGCGCCGCCCTCATCGGGCTCGGCGGCCGGGCGGTCGCCACCTCGCCCGGCTGTGTCACGGTCTCCGCCGACCCCGCGCAGGTCCTCGGCGCGGTCGTCGACGAGGGGGCCGCGCTGCTGCGTGACAGCGGTCTGCGCTGCGTCGGAGCGGGACTGGCGGTGCCGTCGGCCGTCGCCGAACCGGAGGGCACCGCGCTCAACCCGCTGCACCTGGCGTGGCCCGCGGGTGCCCCGGTCCGTGACATCTTCGCCGACCGGGTCCGCGCGGCGGGCATCACGGGGCCCGCCTTCACCGGCAACGACGTCAACCTCGCGGCGCTCGCCGAACACCGGCACGGAGCGGGCCGCGGCGCACAGCATCTGCTCTGCGTGGCCACCGGGCACCGCGGGGTCGGCGGTGCACTGGTCCTCGACGGCCGTCTGCACACCGGGAGTTCGGGCCTGGCCCTGGAGGTCGGGCACGTCACCGTCAACCCCGAGGGCCGCCCCTGCTACTGCGGAAGCCGGGGCTGCCTCGACGTCGAGACCGACCCGCTCGCCTTCCTGACCGCGGCCGGACGCACCCCGGGCCCCGAGGTCTCGCTGCTCCAGCAGTCCCGCGACATTCTCCGTACGGAGTACGACGATCCGGGGGTACGGATCGCCGCACAGGAGATCGTCGACCGCCTCGGGCTCGGCCTGGCCGGGCTTGTCAACATCCTCAACCCGGACCGCATCATCCTCGGCGGGCTCCACCGCGAACTGCTCGACGCGGACCCGGAGCGGCTGCGCGCGGTCGTGGCCGACCGGAGCCTGTGGGGGCGCAGCGGCGGGGTGCCGATCCTGCCGTGCACGCTGGAGCACAACAGCCTGGTGGGGGCAGCCGAGTTGGCCTGGCAGCCGGTCCTCGACGACCCGCTCACGATCACCGGCTGAGGGCGGGGGAGGCGCCCGGGCCCTGCGTACGTCCCTCCGGCGCCCGGCTCACGCGGACCACTCGGGCTCACGCGGACCACTCAGGTCTATACGTGGGCTGCTCAAACTATGCGCCCTGGCCGGGGTGTTGGTGTTCCCTCCCCGTCCCGGGCGGAGCAGCGGTCCCGTTCAGGAGGGCCAGCCGCGCGGCCGCCGCCTCCAGCAGCAGGTCGAGGCTCTGCGCGTAGGCGGTGCGCCGCATCTCCGCCAGCAGCAGCGCCGAGGTCGCCGCGATATGGGGATGGGTGCCGGCCGGCAGCACCGCGTAGGTGCGGTGCCAGACCAGCCGTTCTGCCTCCCGCGCCTGCGATGGCAGGGCCGTGGTGGCCGCGTCCAGTGCCGCGAAGGCGAGACTGGTGTCGACGAAGCTGTGGTAGATCCGCACCGCTTCCGGGTCCGGGAAGCCGCCATCGCGCAGCACCCCCAGGATCGACTCGACCGCGTGCACCTCGTGCGGCCGCCCGGTGACCCGGTGCGCCGCCAGCATCGCCGCCTGCGGATGCTCCTGGTAGGCGGCGTGCATCCGGAGTCCCAGCTCCCGGAGGTCCTTCCGCCAGTCGCCGGTCGGCGCCCAGCCCGCGAAGGACTGGCCGATCAGCTCGTCGGCGACGGCCAGCAGCAGCCCGTCGGTATTCGGGAAGTAGCGGTACAGCGCGCTGGGGTCCGCCCCCAGGGCCGCGCCCAGCCGCCGCACGGTGAGCGCCTCCGCGCCGTGCTGCCGGATCAGCCGCAGCGCGGTCTCCACGATCAGTTTCTCCGAGAGCACCGTGCCCTGCTTGGTGCGCCGCTTCCGTGCTCCGGTCGTGACCTGCCGTCCGCTTCCGTCCGCCATGGCCCAGACCTTATGTCAACGCCGTTGACTTGGTAAGAGGCGGCGCGCTTCCATGTGGCTCCGGCAGGCGAAGGCAGTGTCTGTCGAGGCACTAGCGAGAGCAGCGGTGGCCCGATGACAGCAGACCTGCGAAAGTCCCTCGGCGTGGTGGACGGCGTGGTGATCGCCGCGTCCAGCACCGCCGCCACATCGAGTATCGGCATCGGTCTGGGCCTGATCGCCGGAGCGGTCGGGCTCCATCTGCCCATCATCATGCTGCTGGCCTTCCTGCCGGTCCTGGGCATCGCCGCGGCCTTCGGCCGTCTCAACCGGACCGAGCCCAACTGCGGCAACAGCTATGTCTGGGTGGGGCGTTCGCTCAGCCCGTGGCTGGGATTCCTGTCCGGCTGGGTGAACATCGTCGGCACCGTGGTCTTCCTCGCGTACACCACCACCGTCACCGGCTCGGTGCTGCTGCAACTGGCGGGCGAGGCCGGACTGCACTCCGCGGCCGGGCTCCTCCTGGACCCCGGGAACACCCTGCAGACCACCCTGATCGGGATGGTGGTCCTGGCCCTCGTCACCGCCGCCGCGATCACCGGCATCGACGTCGCTGCCCGCATCCAGCGCTATCTGCTGGCGTTCGAGTACCTGGTACTGCTGGGCTTCTGCGGGTACGGGCTCTTCGCGGGCACCCATCCCTTCACCTTCGACTGGTTCAACCCCCTCACCATCCCCTCCCTCTCGGGGCTCGCCCAGGGGATGGTGCTGGCGGTCTTCTGCTACTGGGGATTCGACGCCGCGTTCAGCGTCTCGGAGGAGGTCCGCGACCCGCGCGACGCCTCCCGGGGCGGGATGATCGCACTGGTCACCATGCTGGCCCTGTTCCTGCTCGGCGGTACGGCCTTCCAACGGGTGCTCTCGCCCGGGCAGTTGGCCGACCACGGCGCCGAGGGGCTGACCTTCTTCGGCAACCGGCTGGCCCACCAGCCGCTGGCGGCGCTCCCCCTCGTCGCGCTGATGTTCTCCGCCGTGGCCTCACTGCAGTCGGGCGTCATCCCGACCGTGCGCGGGATGTTCGCCATGGGCCGCGACCGCACCCTGGGCCGGGTCTGGACCCGGATCGACCCGAAGTACGGCACACCGGCCCTGGGTACCCTCCTGGTCGGCGCGATCGCCGCGCTGGTCGCCGTGGCGTCGCTGGTCATTCCCAGGGTCAGCGACCTGATCAGCGCGGCGGTCAACGCCATAGGCATCGTCGTCGCCCTGTACTACGGTCTCACCGCGCTCGCGGCAGCCGTACGCTTCCGCGGCCTGCTGCGCAGCGCCCCTCTGGAGGCGCTGGGCTCCGTCGTCGCCCCGGTGCTGAGTGCGATGGTGCTGTTCGCGCTGGGCGGCTATATGTGCTGGGGGTACGCCACGTCCACCGACCACTTCGCGCTCAACGCCGACAACGGCTGGTTCGCCCTGATGGTGCCGGTGCTGATGGTCGTGTCGGGTGTGCTGGCGGCCGCCTGGGCCAAGTGGGGCCGTAAGTCCCCGTACTTCAGCACCGGCCTGGCCACCGACGCCGACGCCCTCGACCTGCTCGGCCCCGGGCCCACCACCGTCTGACCCCACCGCGACCGGCCTCACCGGCCGACCTGCATCAGCCGAACCGTCCGCATCACCTGCATCACCCGCATCAGCCGCATCAGCCGAGGAGTACCGCATGACCACCTACGCCGATCTCATCTTCACCGGCGGCCCCGCCTTCACCAACGACCCGGCCCTCCGCGGTGCGGACACGGTGGCTGTCCGCGGCGACCGGATCGTGGCCGTCGGAGGGAGCGAGGTGCGCGAGCTGGCCGGACCCCGTACCGAGGTGGTCGGACTGGCCGGGCGGCTGCTGGTCCCCGGCTTCACCGACGCGCATGTCCACGCCGTATTCGCGGGCGTCGAGCTGGGCGAGTGCGACCTCACCGGCACCACCGACCTCAAGGAGTACCTGAGCCGGATCGCCGCTTTCGCCGCGGCCCACCCCGAGCGGGAGTGGATCACGGGCAGCGGCTGGTCGATGGAGTCCTTTCCCGACGGGGTGCCCACCCGGCAGCTCATCGACTCGGTCGTCGCCGACCGCCCGGTACTGCTGTTCAACCGCGACCACCACGGCGCCTGGGCCAACACCCGTGCCCTGGAACTCGCCGGCCTCACCGCCGTATCCACCGACCCGGCCGACGGCCGGATCGAGCGCGAGCCCGACGGCACGCCCGGTGGGATGCTGCAGGAGGGCGCCACCGGCCTGGTCGCACGCCTCGTCCCGCAGACGACCACGGCCGAGCGCGTCGCCGGGCTGCTGCGCGCCCAGGCCGTACTGCACTCGCTGGGCATCACCGGATGGCAGGACGCCATCCTCGGCGTCTTCAACGGCGGACCCGACGTCTCGGATGCCTACCTCGCCGCCGCCCGCGACGGACGCCTCACCGCCCGCGTCAACGGGGCACTGTGGTGGGACCGTTCGCGGGGCGCCGAGCAGATCCCCGAACTCGTCGAACGGCGTGCGAAGTTGCGCGCCGGGCGCTTCCGGGCCGACTCCGTCAAGATCATGCAGGACGGCATCACGGAGAACTTCACCGCCGCCATGACCGCCCCCTACCTGGACTCCTGCGGCTGCGCCACCGCCAACAGCGGCCTCAGCTTCGTCGACCCGGTCGCGCTGCGGGACCATGTCACCGCGCTGGACGCACTGGACTTCCAGGTCCACTTCCACGCGCTCGGCGACCGCGCCGTCCGCGAGGCGCTGGACGCCGTCGAGGCGGCGCTGACCGCCAACGGCCGTCGCGGCAACCGGCACCACCTCGCCCACCTCCAGGTCGTCCACCCCGACGATGTGCCGCGCTTCGCCCAGCTGGACGCGATCGCCAACCTGCAGCCGCTGTGGGCGACCCACGAGCCGCAGATGGACGATCTCACCATCCCCTTCCTGGGCGGCGAACTCGCCTCCCGGCAGTACCCGTTCGCCGATCTGCTGCGCGCCGGGGCCACCCTGGCCGCGGGCAGCGACTGGCCGGTGAGCAGCCCCGACCCGCTCCAGGGCATTCATGTCGCGGTCAACCGGATCGCCCACGGCGAGGACCGGCCGCCGTTCCTGCCCGGGCAGCGCCTCGACCTCGGCACCGCGCTGGCTGCCTACACGGCGGGCTCGGCCCAGGTGAACGGCCTCGACGACGGCGGTGCGATCCGTGCCGGAGCCCTCGCCGACCTGGTTGTGCTCGACCGCGACCCGTTCGCAGGCCCGCCGGAGGAGATCGGCGGAACAAGCGTGGCGCTGACGTACGTCGGCGGTGAGCTCGTCCACGCGAGCTGAGACGGACCGGGCGGGGGCGAGCCGGACACAGCCGCCCTGCTCCCGGCAGGGGAAGCCTCCCGCACTCCCTGTCTCCCCGCACTCCCGAAGAGCCTCCTCGTACGCCCGCCGGACCTCCTAGTACTCCCGTCGGACCTCCTCGTACGCCTGCCGGACCTCCTCGTACTCCCGTCGGAGCAGGCGCACAGCCGCTGGCCGTACGACGCCGTGGGCGGCTCGTCGAGAGAGGCTCGATGTCAGTAGGGAACCAGTTGGGAACCTTCCCACCGAGGAGCTGAACCGACATGAACACGCTGGCCTTCGCAGGACCCGGACCGTGGATCCTGCTCTTCCCGTTCCTCTGGGCGGCGGTCATTTTCACGGTCGTCACCGTGCTGCGCCGTACCGTGTGGCGCGGCAGGCGCGGCGGCCCGTGGCAGGGCCCCGGCCGGATGAGCTCCGCCCAGGGCGAGCACGCGCCGATCGCGATTCTCGGCCGCAGGTTCGCCTCCGGCGAGATCGACGAGGAGGAGTACTGGCGCCGGCTGTCCGTCCTGGACGAGCAGTTCGGTCCCACGTCCAAGGGCGGGTCTCTCTGACCCGTCACCTCGTCCCGGCCGTGGGGGCCCGCAGTGACGCTGCGGGCCCCCACGGCCGTGCGGCCTCCGGTCAGCTGACCAGGGCCGGCCGGTCCACCGGGCGGTCGTCGGCGAACGGCCCGGATGTCGTCGCGCCGTACACCGGAGCGCGGTGGGCGAGTGGTGTGGCGGGCGGCGCGGCCGGCAGCGTGAACCACACGACCTTCCCCGTCGCCCCGTGCGGCCGTACGCCCCAGCACTCGCTGACAGCGGCGATCATCGACAGGCCGCGCCCACAGGTGGCGAACTGCTCGGCGTCGCGCACCAGGGGCATCCGGGGGTCGTGGTCGTGGACGGAGACCGTGAGCCGGTCGAGCAGCAGATCCATCTCGACGGTGCACAGCTTGTCCGGCTGGGCGTGCCGGTGGACATTGGTGAGTAACTCGGTGACGCCCAGCGCTGCTTGGTCGATCAGGGGATCGAGATGCCAGTAGCGCAGTTGCGCCGATACGATTCTGCGGACTTGCCCGATGCGGGACGGCAGCGCTTGAAGTTCTACCGCGCAGTGCCTGGTTGGCTGGGTGATCACGGCAGCGACTCCCCGAATGAGGTCCGGAAGAAGGCGAAGTGGCCCGGCGGAGAGCTGGTCTCAGCGTGACTGCCGGTAAACCGTTAGTGATGTGACACCAGAGTCACCCAGGGGGTGCCGCTTCGCAACTCGCGCCGGGCTCAGCGCCTGCTGCCCCTGTGTACCGCGTCCAGGAACCTGGAGACCGACCTGGAGCTGTCGAGCGGCATGTTCCGCTGGCCCATCGTGAGCCGGTAGCGGGTGCCGTTGACGGTCGCCACCATGCGGCCGACCTTGGCGAACCACGGCTTTCCCGCGCTGACGGTGGTCAGCGGCGCGCTGTCGATCTCGCGTCCGCTGCTGGTGAGCAGCGCCAGCCTGCCGTCCTTGATCAGTACCTGTCCGGCCCGGGTGAGCGAACGGGTCCACCGCTCGATCCGTACACCCGTCGCAGTGAATTCAGCCTCCGACATTGTGCTCCCCGCCCTCTTCGGTTCGTCTCCCTCCGGGAAGTGTGCCGGGGCGCGGGCCCGCGCACCAGTACACCGGGGGTAACCGGGCCGCATTGGCATGTGCCGGTATGTCCCGCAGTTCCGCAAGTCAGCCCTATGGGTGGTCAAAGTGAATGTTTGTGCAGGTGGGGCGGGTATGGTCACGGACGGAGACCGGAGCGGAACCATGAGGGGCGGCACGCGTGAGTACCAGCGCACAGGGACCGGAGGGCGGAGCCGCGGCGACCGCCGATGTGGACCGCAGCGACCCGGAGTACCGGGCCTGGCTGAAGGAGGCCGTCCGCAAGGTCCAGGCCGATGCCAACCGGTCCGCCGACACCCATCTGCTGCGGTTCCCGCTCCCGGAGGAGTGGGGCATCGACCTCTATCTCAAGGACGAGTCCACCCACCCCACGGGCAGCCTGAAGCACCGGCTCGCCCGCTCGCTCTTCCTCTACGGGCTCTGCAACGGGTGGATCCGGCCCGGGAAGCCGGTCATCGAGGCGTCCAGCGGTTCCACGGCGGTCTCCGAGGCGTACTTCGCCAAGCTCATCGGCGTCCCCTTCATCGCCGTCATGCCGCGCACGACCAGCCCGGAGAAGTGCCGGCTGATCGAATTCCACCGCGGGCAGTGCCACTTCGTGGACGACTCCCGGAAGATGTACGAGGAAGCCGCCTCGCTCGCCGCGTCGACCGGCGGCCACTACATCGACCAGTTCACGTACGCGGAACGGGCCACGGACTGGCGCGGCAACAACAACATCGCCGAGTCCATCTACCAGCAGCTGAGGCTGGAGCGGTACCCCGAGCCCGCCTGGATCGTGGCGACCGCGGGGACGGGCGGCACATCCGCGACGATCGCCCGCTATGTGCACTACATGCAGCACGACACCCGGATCTGCGTCCCCGATCCGGAGAACTCCTGTTTCTTCGACGGCTGGACCCGGAACGACCCGACCGCGACCAGTGACTGCGGCTCACGTATCGAGGGCATCGGCAGGCCCCGGATGGAACCGAGCTTCGTGCCCGGTGCCATCGACCGGATGATGAAGGTCCCGGACGCGGCCAGCGTCGCCGCCGTCCGCGCCCTCGACCGGGCCGTCGGCCGCAAGGCGGGCGGATCGACCGGTACGGGGCTGTGGAGCGCGCTGAAGATCGTCGCCGAGATGGTGGCCGACGGACGTACGGGCAGCGTGGTCACCCTGCTCTGCGACCCGGGCGACCGCTATCTGGACAAGTACTACTCCGACAGCTGGCTGGAGGAGCAGGGCCTCGACATCACGCCGTACGCCGCGGCCATCGAACGGCTGCTGGCCACCGGCGTCTGGACCGACTGAGGGCCGGCCGGGCCGGCCCGGCTGAGGATCTGCTCCGGCCGGCCCGGCCGTGGGCCCGGTCTACGCGGTGGCCGCGGCGATCCTGCCGTCCAGCTTGCGCGCCGCCTCGCGGAAGGCCCGCCCCAGACCGGACCGGCCGAACCGGATCCCGGCGAGCAGCGGTCCGGGCCCGTCCGCAGCGAACGTCCACTGGACGCGGGTCCCGGAGTCTGTCGCGGTGAGCCGCCACTCCTCCAGCAGGGCCCGCAGGCCCGGTGTGTTGCTCTCGTCGACCCGGTAGGCGTACCGGGTTGAGGGATCCGCGGCGAGCACCGACTCCTGGAAGCGGGTGCCGCCCTTGAGGCGCACCTCGCGGCCGCCCTCGGTGGCGCGGCACATGGTGACCGCGGTGAACCAGGACGGCCAGTCCGCGATGTCCTCGGCCAGCGCCCGGTAGACGGCGTCGGGGGCGGCGGACACCCCTGCGGCGAAGACCAGGCGCAGCGGTGCGGTCTCGACGAAGTCGAGGCCGACGGGGCGGAGTCGGTGAGCCATCGGGCCGCACCTCCGGAGGTCGGTGGGGGACGGGCCCGGATACCATAGCTGACGCTTTATCAGCTGTCTGTACCGGCTCTTCAGCCGTCCGTACCGGCGGGAAGCCGCAGTTGCCGCGGACTCCGGCGAGCCGCTTCAACTGCCGCCCGCCTTCCCCCCTTTCGCTACTGGGCGGTAAGAATCACTCCGTACGACTGGCGCGCCGGCCCTCAGACCGTCTGCGCTGCCCCGGAGTCCAGCGCCTGTTCCACCGCCCGGGGCAGCGGGGCCAGCTCCAGCAGACCCGCTACCGTGCCGGCCGTGAGCGCGTGCCAGACGCCGGGTCGGCGAAGCATCGCGTGATCCCCGCCCGTGATCGTCAGAGCACACGCCCGGGTGCCGGATTCCCGCGCCCGGCGCACGAAGTCGGCGCTCCCCCTGGCATCGGTCGTACGGTCCCGGTCCCCGTGCAGCAGCACGACCGTGCGGCCGCCCAGATGACCGGCCGCCTCGTCCGGCGGGCACCAGGGGGCCAGGCCGACCACCGCCCGTACCAGCGGGTGCGATGCCGCGCTCAGCGCCGCACGGCCCCCCATGGAGTGCCCGACGAGCAGCACCGGGATCTCGCCCGCGGTCGCGGCGAGTTCGTCGAGGGCGCGACGTGCGTCGTATGCGGCATCCGCGCGGGTGCCGTTCCAGCCGCGGTGGCGGTAGCGGACCCGTCCCAGCAGCACGGAGTGCCCCGCGGTGGCCTCGGCGATCCGCGCGCCGATGGGCCGCATCCGGGCCTCCGGCAGATTCCATGGCGGCGGCGGACGCAGCCCGTCGGCCCGGCCGCCGTGCAGCAGCAGAACCGCGGCCGCCGGGGCCGCGCAGGGCCTGGTGACCATCAGGGCGGGCCGCTGCACGCCGTCATTCCGCGGTTCGGACACGCGCGGGATTTCCTTTCCTGGCCGGTTGCTCGCCGGGGCCCGTACGGCGCTTCGTGCGGACCCCACCCGGTCCTTCGTGGCCGGCGGCGTTCCGGACTGGTCCCCGCCGATCACGAGGGGCGCGGCCGCGACCGTCAGCCGGTGTCCTCGCGGCCACCCGCCACGACAAGCCCCGGCAGATACTCGGTGATCTCCTCGCGCGCCCCTCCGGTCAGCCCGGAGTCGGTGACGAACGCGTCCACGTCCTCCAGCGTCGCGAACGAACTCAGCCCGACGGTGCCCCACTTGGTGTGGTCGGCGACCACCACCACCCGCCGCGCGGACTGCACGAACCTGCGGTTCGTCTCCGCCTCCGCGAGGTTGGGCGTGGAGAGCCCCGCCTCTGCCGATATGCCGTGCACACCGAGGAACAGCACATCGAAGTGGAGCGACCTGATCGCCTGGTCGGCCACCGGGCCCACCAGCGAGTCCGACGGCGTACGCACCCCGCCGGTCAGCACCACCGTCGCGGCGCCCGGCCGCTGCCCGCCCCCGCCCATGACCCGCTGGGCGGTGTGGAAGACATCGGCGACGCGCACCGAGTTCGTCACCACGGTCAGATCCGGAACGTCCAGCAGGTGCTGGGCGAGGGCATAGGTCGTGGTCCCGCCGGACAGGGCGATGGCACTGCCCGGCGCGGCCATCGCCGCCGCGGCCCGCGCGATGTCCTCCTTGGCGCTCAGTTCGAGACCGGACTTGGCCTCGAACCCCGGCTCGTGCGTGGACGCCTCGACCACCGGCACCGCGCCGCCGTGCACCTTCTCGATGACACCCTGACGCGCCAGCGCGTCCAGGTCCCGGCGGACCGTCATGTCCGAGACGTTGAGTTTGCGGGTGAGTTCGTTGACGCGGACGCCGCCCCGCCGCCGTACCTCGTCGAGGATCAGGGCGCGACGCTGCTCCGCGAGCAGATTCTGATTGTCGCTCACCGCAGAGTCCGGTCCTTCCACGCGCCGATGCGGTGGCCAGGAGCCAGGTTCTTCCGTCTGGACCGTGCCGGGCCCGCGGGGTCCGGCACGGTCCGAAGAGAAGACCCTCACCCCCGGCCAACGGGGATCCCTCATCCTCGCACGCAGAGTTCCCGGCCGCGCCACTGGTTGCCTGTCCTCTTCCGGGGGGAGATTCAGTGAGAGCCGTGCGGCGGGCCGCAGCCGTCCAGGATTCTGGACACACACCGCCGGCCGTCCCCTCCACGAGAGCGAGTCACCGCAGTGTCCCCATCCCCGTCCCCCGGTGAGAGCGGTGCCCCCGCCCTCGAACTCCTCGTTCACGGCGTCGGCGGAGCCACCCCGCAGGGGATGCTCGGTGACGCGCACACCGTCCGGATCACCGGCGACGAGACGGCGGCCGTCTACCGCCGTGCCGCCGACGCCGACGCTGAGGCGCACCCGCATGGCACCCGGGACCGGCCGGTCCCCGAGGCGTACGTCTGGTCCAACCTCACTTCCGGCAACAGCGCCCGCGCCCTGTGGCTGCTGCTGCTCCCCTTCATGGTCGTCAACCTCGCCCACTGGATGCTGCCCTCCGGCCGCGGCGGGGTACGGGCGGTCCGGCTGTACGGCGTGCTGGTGCGGCTCGTCGCGCTGAGCCTCACCGTGCTGCTGGTCGCGTCGGCCTGCGAGGTGGCACTCGATCTGACGGCCTGGCAGTGCGCCGGATCGCCCGGCTGCTCCGACGGCAAGTCCTGGCTCGGGTTCCTGGCCGCCGCGCACGGCGGCTGGTGGGCGCAGCCCGGCCGGAGGCTGGCCGTGGCCGCGCTCGTCCCCTCGGCTCTGACCGCGCTGCTCTGGTACCTCTCCAACCGCACCTGGAGCGCGTACGAGTCCCAGCAGCCGCTGGGCGACGACGCCCGTGCGGCGGATGCCGGAGACCCGGACGACGGCGAGGGCGCGGGCGCCGGGGCCGGCTCCGGGCCGGCGCTCGGCAGGCCCGGGTTCTGGTACGGGCGCAGGCTCGTGGCCCGGCTGCGCGCGGCCCACACCGCCGCGGGATTCCTGACCGTCGCCGCCGCGCTCACCGTCGCGGCCGCCGCCTTCGACCGCCGCTCGTCGGCGACACTCCTGGAGGCCATCGGCTGGCTTCTGGAGGCAACAATCCTTGTAGCGGCCGGAGTTGTGGTGTGGGTGGTCTGCCGCAGGGGCCGCACGGAGACCCGGCTCGACGAGGAACTCGACCGGGCGGTCGTCACCCTGCTGCCGGGCGGCGCACTGACCCTGCTCGGACTCTCCGCCCTCTACGCCGCCTGGTCACGGCCCGGCTGGGAGTCGGGCGGCACCCTCCCGGGCGACCGCAGCTTCGGCATCCTGACCCTCGCCCAACTCGCCCTCGTCGTCGTGCTGGCCGCCGTCGCCATGGCGATGTACCGCCGGGCCCCCCACACCCGTACCGCACTGCGCGGACTCGCCGGACCCGCGGTCGCCCTGCTCGCCTGCGCGCTCGGCGGCGTGATGACCGGCGGTGTCGCCCAGCGCGTGGCCGACTGGCTCGACGGGCCGGGCACCCCGGGGATGGGCAGGAAGAGCTCCATCGCGGGACCGCCGGTGCTGCTCAGCTGGCAGGCGTCCGTCATCCCGGTGCTGCTGCTCCTGCTGCTGCTCCCGGTCGCCTACTACGCCCTGCGCACCCTGCACCGGGAACGCCTGATCGCGGGGACCCTCATGGCGGACTACCCGCACGAGAAACCGGACACCGTGCGCACCCGGCAGATCGCCGGGGTCCGCGCCCGCGCCCAGCTCACCGACGCCGCACCGCCGTTCGTCGGCATCGTCTCGGCGGCCACCCTGCTGCTCGGAGGGGGCGCGCTGGCTGGCTCCTGGCTCAGCGACCAGGTGCCGGGCCGGGCGGCCGACGAGGCGCCCTCCTTCATCGCGTCCGCCACCGACGCCGCACAGGCGGCAGGGTCCTGGCTGGTCGGTCTCGGCTTCATACTGTTCGTCACCCTGGGCAGGCGCGCGTACCGCGACGCGTCGGCCCGGCGCAGCGTCGGCATCCTCTGGGACGTCGGCACCTTCTGGCCGCGCGCGGCGCACCCCTTCGCGCCGCCCTGCTACGCCGAACGCGCGGTCCCCGACCTGACGTGGCGCATGTTCACCTGGACCGACCGCACCGGCGGCAGGCTCGTCATCTCGGGCCACTCACAGGGCAGCGTCCTGGCGGCGGCCGCGGTCTGGCAGCTGCCCGCCCGTACCCGCCGCAGGGTCGCGCTGCTCACCTACGGCGCACCGTTGGAGCGGCTGTACGGGCGGTGGTTCCCGGCGTACTTCGGGCCCGACTGCCTGGACGGGCTGCACCGGGAAGTGCCCTGCTGGCGCAATCTGTGGCGGGCCACGGACCCCATCGGGGGCTGGGTGCTGCGCGACGGTGACGTCGACCGGGGACCACTGCTCGATCCGGCGGCCTACGGCAGAACCCGCGAACACCCGCTGCCGGACCCGGTCCTGGGCCACTCCGACTACCAGGCAGACCCGGCGTACGCCGAGGAGCGCGCGGCGCTGCTGGACCGGCTGGCGACGACGGTGCCACGCCAGGCACTGCACCAGAACCCGGGCCGGCCTCCCGGGGGAGACCCCGGAGCCGGACAGGCCGGAACACGCCAGGCCGCATCCGGAGAGGCCGGTTCATCCAGAGAAGCCGGTTCCGGTCAGGTCACGGCAGTTCCGGCAGATCCTCCGGAAACAGCAGACTGAGATCGTCGGTCGACATCTCGGAGAACTGGGCCACCCGGCCGGCGTGCCGTTCCACCATGGACTCGAACGTCTGCCGGGCGGTCCTGCCGTTGCCGAAGGCGGGCCCCTTGGGCAGCACCGTGAAGTACTTCAGCAGGGCCTCCGGCGCGCCGTCGCCGAGCCGGTACTCGTGCTCCTCCGCCTGCTGCTCGACGATCCGCAGCAACTCCTCGGGCGCGTAGTCGCCGAAGGTGATGGTGCGCGAGAAACGGGACGCCACACCGGGGTTGACGCCCAGGAAGCGCTCCATCTCCGCGGTGTACCCGGCGACGATCACCACCACCGCATCCCGGTGGTCCTCCATCAGCTTGACCAGTGTGTCGATGGCTTCCTTGCCGAAGTCCCGCCCCGAGTCCTCGGGGGAGAGGGCGTACGCCTCATCGATGAAGAGCACCCCGCCCCTGGCCCGGTCGAACGCCTCCTGGGTGCGGATGGCCGTCGAGCCGATGTGCTCGCCCACCAGGTCGACCCGGGAGACCTCGACAAGATGTCCACGCTCCAGCACTCCGAGCGAGGCGAGGATCTCGCCGTACAGCCGGGCCACCGTGGTCTTGCCGGTGCCGGGGGAGCCGGTGAACACCAGATGGCGGCGGGCGGATGCCGCCTTGAGGCCGGCGGCGGCGCGCCGCCTGCCGATCTCGATCATGTCGGTGAGGGCACGCACCTCACGCTTGACGCTCTCCAGACCCACCAGGGCGTCGAGTTCACCCAGGACGTCCACCGAGGAGCGTATGGGCTCGGCTGCGGGGCCGGGAGCGGCGGCGGACGGCTGCGCGGCGGACTGGCCCGGCCGGGGACCGGGCAGCGCGCCGAGCAGACCGGGCGTCTGCGTCGCGGTCGCCACGGCGGGAGCCTCCACGGCGGGCGCCCCGTGCACCTCGGTGAGCAGGGCGCTCTCGTCGCTGGCGCAGTCCTCCACCACCGGGCCGCCCCCGCCGCCCTCACCCAGGGTGCCGTCGGCGAACTCGTAACCGCTGCGCGCGCACCGCTCAGTACGGCAGCGGGTCAGGGTGGTGCGGCAGCCGTCTATGACATGGAAGCCGTACCCGGCGCTGCCCGTCACCCGGCAGTTGTGGAACGTGCCGCGCCCCCCGGCCGAGACATAGAAGCCCGCCTCGGCCGGCGAGGTCACGGTGCACCGCTCGATCCTCGGATCGGCGCCCTTGGTGACGATGACACCGGTCTGCGCCGCGTCGATGGTGCAGCCGCTGAGCGTGCCGCCGCTGCCGTGGTCGCGGAACCAGGCACCGGTGGACGCGTCCCGGATGCGGCAGTCGTCCAGCTGCGCTGTGGCGCCGTCGCTCACCGAGACCGCCGTGTTCCGCACCTGTGAGAGATCGCTGTCGACCACGTCGGCCCGTGAGCCGCGGTCCAGTACGAAGATCGCGTCCGGCACGTCGTGCACCCGGCAGGAGTCCAGCACCACCGTCGCCCCGTCGCTGACCCAGACGGCCGGGTAGTCGCCCGTACTGTCGTGGATCTCGCACTGGTTGGCATCCACCCGGGTGCCCGGATCCCAGACCGACAGCCCGTTGCGCCCGAAGCGCCGGACGGTCGAGCGCGTCAGCGTGAGCACCGAACGGGACCGCAGATCGACCGCGTTCTCCGGGATGTCATGGATGTCGCAGTCCGACAGCGTCAGCACCGCGTCCGTGTCGAGCGTGACGCCGTCGGCCGATGTGCGGTGCACGGTGCAGTCGGTGAGATGGGCCGACGCGCGCGCGGCGACCTGCACACCGGTGCCCTTGACCTCGTAGATCTCGCAGCCGAAGGCCTCAAGGCCGCTGCCGTCGCCGGAGACGCTCAGCCCGGCCCCGGACGCGTGGTGGACCCGGCAGCCCTCGATCCTGGGGTGCGCCCCGCCGTGCACCGAGATGCCCGACTGGCCGGCCGCGACCACCTCGCACTCCTCGAACACCCCGCCGGCGCCGTCCAGTACACCGATTCCGACGCCCGCCGGATTGTCCACCGTGCAGCGGCGCACGGTCGGCCGGGCCGCCCCGCGCACCTCGATGCCGACGGCGGAGCGAGTGACGATCCGCAGCCCCAGCAGTTCGGGGGTGCCCTCCTCGACGAGCAGCGCGGGCGCCGACGAGTCCTGCCCCTCGACCTGGAGGTCCTGGACGACCGCGGACGCCCGCACGGTGAGCGGGATGCCGTCGGCGGGCGCGATCCGCACCGAGCCGACCGCACCGTCCGCGCCGCGCAGCGTGATCGCGTGCTGGACGACGAGGTTCTCGCGGTACGTGCCGGGAGCAACCGTGAGGATGTCACCGTCGCCTGCGGCCTCCAGGGCTGCGGCGAGGGAGACGTACTCGCCTGTGCGGCGCCGCCACCTCGATGTTCCGGTGTACGTCACCTGGACCGTGCCCTGTGCCATGGCGCTGTTGTGCCCCCACCTCGTGTGCCCGACGGATGTGGCCCCACCGTAGCGCGCGCGGGACGCGGGAGTTGACGCGAGAGGCGGTCTCAGCTGCCTGTGCCCGTGCGTCCCCAGTCGGGACCGGCTTCACTCCAGGCGCGGTCGAGTCTCACGTACCGCCGCCGCACCAGACGCCATACGACGAGACGCCGCCCGGCCACGATGAGCCCCGCCGTCCCGGCGGCCGCCCCGAAGCCCGCGAGCACCGCGCGGGCCCGCACCGTGCGGGGCCTCATGGGTCTGTTGACGAGGTGTCCGCGGTCGTCGGTCCAGATGCGCAAGCGGTCACCGGGCAGATTGCCGCCCTTGAACGTGGAGAGCACCCCGCTGTGCCGACGGCCGTCCGCACCGGTCCATACGACGGCGGC
This sequence comes from Streptomyces sp. NBC_00466, assembly GCF_041433995.1. Taxonomy (NCBI): domain Bacteria; kingdom Bacillati; phylum Actinomycetota; class Actinomycetes; order Kitasatosporales; family Streptomycetaceae; genus Streptomyces; species Streptomyces sp. NBC_00466. The sequence continues at coordinate 6,737,985 of NZ_CP107896.1, forward strand.
CCGGCCCCGCGGCACGGCGTCCGAGATCCCGTCGGGGTTGGCGGCCAGTGCCGACCGGTCCGGCAGCGCACGCACCACCGTGGCGGTCGCCGTGTGCCGGTGCCGGCGCTGGGCCCTGGCGGTGTCCTGGAGGGCGCTGCCGGTGAGGGAGCCGCAGAGCCACCCCACGAGCGGCGCCGCGACGGCGATGAGCAGCAGCGCGACGAGCGCCACCCACGCCTCGGCGAGATCGGTCCCACGGCGCAGGGGATTGTGCCGCCAACGCCACACACCGACTGCTGCTCGCACCGTCCCGCACCCCCTTCCGCTTCCGTCCCGACCCCACCGCACGGCCTGCCCACGACGGGGCGCGGCGAGATCAATCTCACCCCGTACAACGAGCCTGCCGTAGCTGTGAGTTCCCTGGGAAACCGTCTCATCCGAGGATGTGCGCCGGATCACCGGCGTGCGGGGCGCCGGTCCTCCCGGGGACGGTATTCCGCCGCCCAGCAGGTCATTGTCCACGCGGTGGAGGGCGAGGGTTCTCCGGCGCGGCCGTCCTCGGCCCGGGCCTGCGAGCCGGACGCGACAATATTTGGCCGGAACTGGTCCATCGGAAGGGGACCTTCTTCCGGTGGACCGCCGCCGCGACGAGGGGGCCGAGGGCGCGTCGGGCGAGGAGAGCGCCGTCGGCGGCAGCGTCTCGCGCCCCCGGCGCGGACAGCCTGACCACGGCCGCCGGGCAGTGCTCGGCGGCTGCCAACGCCGGCCGTGGGTACCGGCGTTGGGTGACGGCGCTACCGTCCTCGTCCACGGGCATCCACCGCTTGTCCCCGGTCAGTCCCCAGGGTTCGACCGCGGCCGAACCCGACGTACACCCCGTGAGGGACGTGACCGGATGGATGTGGATTCTGTGCAGAACCGCAGGAACCGGTTGCGACACGGCAGTCGCCCTGCCATCCGGTCCTGAGGTGCCGGAAGGACCGTCAGTATCCGCGGCCCTGGTAGGGGCGGTTGTACGGATCCTCGTACGGCGAGGGCGCGGGCCGCTGCGCCGCGGGACGCATCGCCTCGTAACCGGCGCCGCCGACGGGCCGCTGCGGCTGTTGCTGCGGTCCCGGGTAGCCGCGCGGCGACGTGGCCTGCTGCGGAATGTACGGGGCCGGCGTGTGCTGCATGGGCGCGGGCTGGGCCATGGGCTGCGGATAGCCGTAGGACGGCGCCTGCTGCGAAGGACCGGCCGGCAGCGCGGGAAGCGCCGACGGCAGTGCCGGCAGATAGCTGTTGCCGGTGTCGTAAGCCGAAGGGACTCGGATCGGAGCGATCTGAGGAGTGCCCCGCTCTGCGACAAGAGAATCGTAGATAGGGGTGTCCGGGAAGGATGGTGCGGAGTAGTACCCGCCACCGTAGGTCGCACGGGGGGACGTCATGGCACATAAGTAAAGCCCACGATGTGCTGATTGGGGAGCCCGATAAGAGGGTTGTTTTGCGCGTTCCGGGTGACTGTGGATCCCCAATGCGAGCGAACTTGCCAAAAACGGTCGTCAGGCCCGACTCTGATGGGGTAGTGGCCTGCTCGCGGGCGGGTTACCGGCGGGTTGCCATCAGATGGCGCAACGATCTTCCCGTGCTCGCCGGGGGCGCTCACCGGTGGCTGGGATTAGGTTGGCCGTACGGAAATCTACGGCTTCACGACGCCAGTTGGGGGCGAGCATGTCAATGCTTAAGGGAACCAATGTTCCGGTGTCGGCTCAGGCCGTGCGGGTCGAATTGGGATGGCGGCCGGGTCCGGGGGTGCCGGATGTCGATGCCTCGGCCCTGTTGCTGGCATCGGGAAAGGTTCGCACGGACGCCGACTTCGTCTTTTACAACCAGCCGCAGCACGCATCGGGTGCCGTCCGCCACGAGGGCAAGACGACCACACCGTCCACCGCGACCGACACCCTCTCGGTCGACCTCTCGCTGGTGGAGCCCGCCATCGAGCGGGTGGTCCTCGCGGCATCGGCCGACGGGGGCAGCTTCGGACGGGTGCCCGGGCTGTACATCCGGGTGTCCGACGCGGCGGACGGTACGGAGATCGCCCGGTTCGACAGCCAGGACGCGACGGTGGAGACGGCCTTCCTCCTCGGTGAACTCTACCGGCGACAGGGCGCCTGGAAGTTCCGTGCCGTCGGGCAGGGGTACGGCAGCGGGCTCGAAGGGCTGGCCACGGACTTCGGGATCACCGTGGACGACTCGCGGAAGCCCGCCCCGCAGAGCCCGGCCGCCCCACCGGCGCCTCCTGCCCCACCCGCGGCCCCGCAGGCCGCTCCCGCCGCGCCGTACAGCGCCCCCGCACCCCCGCCGCCGCCCGCCGCACCGCCCGCCCCGGTACGGCTGAGCAAGGTCACCCTCACGAAGGCGGCGCCGGCGGTCTCCCTCGCCAAGCAGGGCGGGACATCGGGGGCCATGCGGGTCAACCTCAACTGGGTGACCCGCCAGCAGCAGCCCAAGGGCTGGGCGGCCAAACTCGGCAAGGCCGTCGCCGGGAACTCCGGTATCGACCTCGACCTCTGCGCGCTCTACGAGCTGACCGACGGCCGCAAGGGCGTCGTACAGGCGCTGGGCAACGCGTTCGGATCGCTGAGCAGGCCGCCGTACATCCATCTCGACGGCGACGACCGCACCGGCTCCGTTTCGGCCGGGGAGAATCTCACCCTCAACCTCGACCAGAAGAACAACATCAGACGGGTCCTCATCTTCGTGACGATCTACGAAGGGGCGAAGAGTTTCGCCGATCTGCATGCGACGGTCACGCTCCAGCCGCAGAACGGCGCGGCCATCGACTTCTCGCTCGACGAATGCACCGTGCCCTCCACGGTCTGCGCGCTGGCGCTCATCACCAACAACGCCGGGGATCTCGTCGTCCAGCGCGAGGCCCGCTATCTGGTGCCCGACCGTGGCGTCAGCCCGCAGCGCACCATCGACCAGGCGTACGGCTGGGGCATGAACTGGACACCCGGCAGGAAGTGAGCACCCAGGGCCCGCGGTCCGCCGGGGACGATCGCGGCGGACCCCGTGGAGCGGCGCTCAGAGATCCTGCGCCGCTCCGGGCGGGACGTCGGGTCCGGTCCGGGCGTCCGCGGCGCCGACCGCACCCGGTCCCGGCTCCGGTCGCGGTTCCGGTTTCTGTTCCGGTTCCGGTTCCGGCCTGGAGTAGGTCCGCCCCTTCCAGGCGGCGCCGCGCCCGCGGTAGTGCTGCACCGCCGAGTCGACCGTCATCAGCAGATACAGCAGCGCGGTGAACGGCAGGGCCAGGGCGAGCAGCGGCGACTGGCGGTAGTAGCGCAGCATCGGCAGATAGCTGCCCGCCATCACCAGCCAGGCGAGCCCGCCGGCCCACGCGGCGGGCTCATCACGCCACAGAAGACCGGCGACCAGCGTGAGCGGCGGCGCGAGATAGATCAGCGCGAGACCGAGCACCGTGCCGGTGAGCAGCAGAAGGCTGTGCCGGAGCTGGGCGTACGCGCTGCGCGAGACCATCCGCCACAGCTCGCCGAGCCCCGGATAGGGGCGCACGCTGTCCACCCGCTCGGCGAGCCCCAGCCAGATGCGGCCGCCGCTGCGCTGCACCGCGCGGGCCAGCGACACGTCGTCGATCACCGCCTGCCTGATGGACTCCGGAACACCGGCCCGCTCCGCCGCCTCGGTCCGCAGCAGTACGCAGCCCCCGGCCGCGGCCGCGGTACGGGCCCCTGGCCGGTTGATCCACCGGAACGGGTACAGCTGGGCGAAGAAGTACACGAACGCGGGTACGACCTGCCGCTCCCAGAAGCTCGCGACGCGCAGCCGCGCCATCTGGGACACCAGGTCGAGCCGGGCCGAACACGCGGCGGCCACCAACTCGCGCAGGCTGTCCGGCTCATGGGCGATGTCGGCGTCCGTCAGCAGCAGATATTCGGGCTCCCGCGCACGCGCCAGTCCGATCCCGTACCGCAGCGCCCACAGCTTCCCCGTCCAGCCGGGCTCCGGCTCGCCGGGGGAGACGACGGTCAGCGGGAGGCCGCCGTGGCGTGCCGACAGCTGTACGGCCAGCTCTCCGGTGCCGTCGGAGCTCCCGTCGTCGACCAGGAAGACCTCGGCGTCGCCGGGATAGTCCTGGGCCAGCAGCGAGGGGAGGCTCAGCGGCAGGACCCCGGCCTCGTCCCTGGCCGGCACGATCACCGCTACGGACGGCCAGACGGCGGGGGCGGCACGCGGTGGCAGGCGCTGGTCCGTCCGCCAGAAGAACCCCTGCCCCAGCAGCAGCCACATCCACACGGCCAGCGAACACACGGCGATCCAGGCAATGGCGCTCATCCGCCGAAGTCTGCCCCACCGGGGTGGGCCAGGACGAGCTGTCGACTAGGGTGACCGGGTGAAGATCGCGCTCATGGACTCCGGAATCGGCCTGCTCGCGGCTGCCGCCGCGGTACGCCGTCAGCAGCCCGACGCCGATCTGGTGCTGTCCAGCGACCCCGGCAGCATGCCGTGGGGGCCACGTGCGCCCCACGACGTCACCGCGCACGCTCTGGCGGTGGCACGCGCGGCCGCCGCTCACCGGCCGGACGCACTGATCGTCGCCTGCAACACCGCGAGTGTGCACGCCCTGCCGGCCATCCGCGCCGCGCTCGAACCGGACATCCCGGTCATCGGCACGGTGCCCGCCATCAAGCCGGCCGCCGCCGACGGGGGGTCCTTCGCGATCTGGGCGACCCCGGCGACCACCGGCAGCGACTACCAGCGCGCGCTGATCCGCGAGTTCGCCACCGGCGCCGACGTCACGGAGGTGCCCTGTCCCGGCCTCGCCGACGCCATCGAGCGCGCCGACGAGGCCGCGATCGACGAGGCCGTGGCCGCGGCAGCGGCGCTCACCCCGTCCGGCGTAAGGGCCGTCGTCCTTGGCTGCACCCATTACGAACTGGTCGGTGAGCGGATCGCCGACGCCGTCCGGCAGCACGGCAGCCCGGCCGTCGAGCTGTACGGCTCGGCCGGGGCCGTGGCCGCCCAGGCTCTGCGCCGCACCGGGGCCGGGCCCGTGTCCGACAGCGCTCCGGGCCCCCGGCTGACGGTGCTCCTCAGCGGACGCGAGGGACCACTTCCCACCGCCGCACTGACGTACGCGGAAGGGCGCCTGCTCCAGGCCGTCAGCCCCGCGTACTGAGCGCCTCGTCCTCCGCCGGACCACCGCCGCCTCCGCGGAACGTGGGTAGGCTGCTACGCATGAGGGACCACAGCGAGCCCGGCCCCCGGGTCTGGACCGGCCATGCGACCAACCGTGTGCAGTGGCTGCTCTCGTTCGCCGGGGCCGCGTGTCTGGCGCTCGGGATCGAACTGGCTGTGGACTCCACCTGGACCGCCGACAGTGTGCCGCTGCTGATGGCCGTGATCGGCTGTGTGCTGGCCGGCCTGATGATGCTCTACGGCACGCTCGCCTTCGTACATGTCTCGGTGAAGGTCGACGAGCACTCCTTCGAGGTCCGCTGCGGCTACATCGGTCTGCCGCGCCGCCGCATCCTGCTCGACCATGTGGTGGGCGCCGACTTCGATCCGGCCGTGACTCCGCGCCAGTGGGGCGGCTGGGGGTACCGGTGGCGCCCCGAGATGGGGACCGCCGTGGTGGTGCGCCGCGGGGAGGGCCTGGTCCTCACCCTGGGGGACGGCCGGAGTTTCACTGTCACGGTCGACGACGCGGAGGCGGCCGTCCGGATCATCCGCGACCGGCTGCGGCTCTCGCCCGGCTGACCGGCCGCCCGGGGCGCCGCTCCGGGCGTGACCGCCCCGTCCGCCGCCGCTGCCTGCGGGCCGCGTCTGCCGGACGCACAGCGCCGCACTTGCCGGACGCACAGCCCGCCACCGTAGACTCCGCCTGGTGAGCGCCCCCACCACACCCACGGCCGAGTCCGAGCGGCTCGCCCCGCAGCCCGCCGAAGAGTCGCGCGGACGGCGGCTGACCCGCCGCCTCGCACGGCCCGCCGCCGCTGCCGCGTCCGGCCTGCTGCTGTACGCCAGTTTCCCGCCACGGCCCTTGTGGTGGCTGGCACCCGTCGCCTTCGCCGTGCTGGGGCTCGCCCTGCACGGACGCCGGGCCCGGGCCGGATTCGGCCTCGGCTACCTCGCTGGCCTCGGGTATCTGCTGCCGCTGCTGGTCTGGACGGGTGTCGAGGTCGGACCCGGCCCCTGGCTGGGCCTGGCGGCGGTCGAAGCGCTCTTCATCGCTGTCGCGGGTGCGGGCATCGCGTACGTCTCCCGGCTGCCGCTCGGCCCGCTCTGGGCCGCCGCGGCGTGGATCGCCGTCGAAGCGGCACGCGCCCGGGTGCCGTTCGGCGGGTTCCCCTGGGGGAAGGTGGCCTTCGGGCAGCCCGAGGGCGTCTTCCTGCCGCTGGCCGCCGTCGGAGGGACGCCGCTGCTCGGCTTCGCCGTCGTCCTCTGCGGCTTCGGCCTGGGCGAGCTGGTACGCCGCTGGGTCACTCTGCGGCACTTCGCGGACCGCCGGATCGTCACCGCCGCCGTCCTCGCCGTCGCGCCGGTCGCGGGCGGGTTCGCCGCGCTGCCGCTGGTCAGCACCAGCGCCCAGGACGGCACGGCCACGGTCGCCCTCATCCAGGGGAACGTCCCCCGGATGGGACTCGACTTCGCCACCCAGCGCCGCGCGGTGCTCGACCACCATGTGAAGGAGACGCTGAAGCTGGCAGCCGATGTGAAGGCGGGCCGGGCCAAGCAGCCGGACCTGGTGCTGTGGCCGGAGAACTCGTCGGACATCGACCCGTACCTCAACGCCGACGCGTACGACGAGATCGACGAGGCGGCCAAGGCGATCAAGGCGCCCATCTCGGTCGGCGCCGTCGTCACCCCGGACAACGGGGCGGGTGCGCCGCTCAATCAGCAGATCCTCTGGGACCCCAAGAAGGGCCCCGTCGACACGTACAACAAGCGCCGGCTCCAGCCGTTCGGCGAGTACATGCCCGACCGGTCGTTCTTCCGGCTGTTCAGCTCCGACGTGGATCTGGTCCGCAAGGACTTCGTCCCGGGGCACAAGGCAGCCGACTTCGACATGGCGGGCACCAGGGTCGGGCCTGTCACCTGTTACGAGGCCGCGTTCGACTGGACCGTAAGGGACCAGGTGAAGGCGGGGGCGCAGATCATCTCCGTACCGAGCAACAACGCCACCTTCGACCGCAGCGAGATGACCTACCAGCAGCTCGCGATGTCGCGGGTACGGGCCGTCGAGCACAGCAGGGCCGTGATGGTCCCCGTCACCACCGGGGTGAGCGCGGTCATCCGGCCGGACGGATCGGTCGCGCAGCAGACCAAGATGTTCACCGCCGCCGCGCTGGTGGCCGATGTGCCGAAGCGCTCGTCGGAGACCCCGGCCACCCGGATGGGGACGCTTCCCGAGTGGCTGCTCGTCGCGCTCGCCGCCGGCGGCGTCGGCTGGGCGGCCACCCGCTCGGTGCGGCGGCGCAGGCCCTGAAGGAGCCGGCCGGGGCGCCGGTTAGGGTCGGGGCATGGCTACTCCTGACTTCATCCGCGAGATCCGGGCCACCGCCGGCCACCAGCTGCTCCTGCTGCCCGGTGTGAGTGCCATCGTCTTCGACGACGAGGGGCGGGTGCTGCTCAACCGGCGCGCCGACACCGGTAAGTGGTCGATCATCGGTGGCATCCCGGAGCCGGGTGAGCAGCCCGCCGACACGGCCGTCCGGGAGGTCTACGAGGAGACAGCCGTACGGTGCGTGGTGGAGCGGGTGGTCCTCGTCCAGGCGCTCAGGAAGATCCAGTACCCGAACGGCGACCACTGCCAGTTCATGGACATCAGCCTGCTCTGCCGGGCGACGGGGGGAGCGCTCCGGGTCAATGACGACGAGTCCCTGGATGTCGGCTGGTTCGCCGTCGACGCTCTTCCGGAGCTGGCCGACTTCGCGCTGACCCGGATCAAGCGGGCCCTCGCCGACGGCCCCACCTGGTTCGAACCGGCCACCTTCGCCCCCGGACCTGACGCCTAGGCTGTGGCCCCATGACCACGCACCCCGCTCCCGCGTCCGCATCCGCCCCGCTCGGCCTCGATCTCGCGGGCCGTACCGCACTCGTCACCGGGGCCGCGAGCGGCATCGGCGCCGCCTGTGCGCTCCGCCTCGCCGCCGCCGGTGCCACGGTGCGGGCCGTGGACCGCGACGAGGCGGGGCTCGAAGCGCTCGCCGGACGGGCTACCGGGCTGCCCGGCGCCGTCGAAGCGTACGGACTCGACCTGACCGACCTCGACGCCGCGGAGCGGGCCGCCGCCGGTACGGACGTCCTCGTGAACAACGCGGGCCTGCAACTCGTGCGGCCCATCGAGGACTTCCCGCCCGAGGTCTTCCACACCATCCTGACCGTGATGCTGGAGGCGCCCTTCCGGCTGATCAGGGGCGCCCTCCCGCACATGTACGGACAGGGCTGGGGCCGGATCGTCAATCTCTCGTCCGTGCACGGGCTGCGGGCCTCCGCGTACAAGTCCGCGTATGTGTCGGCCAAGCACGGGCTCGAAGGGCTCTCCAAGACGGCAGCGCTCGAAGGCGCCCCGCACGGTGTGACGTCGAACTGCGTGAACCCCGGCTATGTGCGCACCCCGCTGGTCGAGCGGCAGATCGCCGACCAGGCCGCCGCCCACGGGATCCCGCGTGAGCAGGTGGTCAGCGAGGTACTGCTGAAGGAATCGGCGCTCAAACGGCTTGTCGAGCCGGACGAGGTCGCCGAGGCCGTGGCCTATCTCTGTACGCCGCAGGCCGCGTTCATCACCGGTACCTCACTCTCGCTCGACGGCGGCTGGACCGCGCGTTAGTCGCGCGGTCAGGGCCTTCTCGCGACATAGGCGCGCGCGCCGTTCTCCAGCCGGGACTGGAGCGTGAAGAACAGCTCGGCGGCCCGGATCCCGACCCAGTCGTCCGGAAGCAGCTCCGCCGGGAGTCCCGGATCGAGGTACGGGAGCTGCCGCCAGTCGGTCAGCACCCGGACGTAGTCCACGAACGCGTCACGCTCGGCTGTGCCGGTGCCGCCGTTGCTGTCGTCATCGGCCTGCAGGCGGTCCGGAACCCCCTCGTGCTTCCGGACGAACTCGCCGTACAGCAGCTCCAGTTGGTCGAGATCCCACCACTCCCTGACCTTCTCCTCCAGCGGGCCGAACGCCAGGTGATCGGCGTGGAAGAGGTCGGCGTAGCCGTCCAGTTCCAGCCGGCGCAGCATCTCGGCCGTGGCGTCGTACAGATGCGCCGGAGCGATGTAGACCCCGGCGGAGGCCGTACCGAACCCGAGCCGCGTCAGCCGGGAGCGCATCAGGTGCCGCTTGCTGCGCTCGGACTCCGGTACCGAGAAGACCGCGAGGAGCCACCCGTCGGCCGGTGTCGCGCGGTCCCGGCGGAAGATCCGGTGGTCGCCCTCGCGCAGGACCGAAAGGCCCTCGTCGGAGAGTGCGTACCCCGCCGAGCCGTTCCGCCGTTCGGCCCGCAGGAGGCCCCGCCGCTTCAGCCGGGAGATCGACGACCGTACGGCGGGAGCCTCGATGCCCAGGTCCGCGAGCAGCTCGATCAGGGTGGCCACCGAGAGCCAGCCGCCCTCGGTCCTGGAGTACAGGCCGTACACCGTCACGATGAACTGCCGTGGCTGCGCGGAACCGGCTGCGGGCTCGCCCCTCGCGGGTTCATCCGCCTCTGCTGCGATCGTCACCCGGGGAGGTTATCAACGGGGCCGGTCACAGGCCGGGCCGGTTGACAGAACCTCTTGCCAGGACGGCAAATGAGGGTGACAGGCCGGACGACCGTGAAGGGGCAGGGCATGGCCGGAGAGACGACAGGCGACGACTTGGCATCCGTGCTGACGGCGGTGGGACCCAGGCTGCGCGTGCTGCGCAGGGACCGCGACATCACCCTCGCCCAACTGGCCGAGGAGACCGGGATCTCGGTGAGCACTCTGTCGCGGCTGGAGTCCGGGATGCGCAAACCCACGCTGGAGCTGTTGCTGCCGCTGGCGAAGGCGTACGGCGTGCAACTGGACGAGCTGGTCGACGCCCCGCCGACCGGCGACCCGCGTATCCACCCCCGCCCGGTCAAGCGCCATGGGACGACCTTCATCCCGCTGACCCGCCACCTCGGCGGGCTGCACGCCTACAAGCAGATCATCCCGGCCGGACAGCGGCGGCCGGGGCAGCTGGAACCGCGGGTGCACGAAGGGTACGAGTGGCTCTACGTCCTGTCCGGGAAGCTGCGGCTCGTCCTGGGCGAGCAGGAGTTGGTCCTCGGCGCGGGTGAGGTGGCCGAGTTCGACACCCGTACCCCGCACGCGTGGGACGGCGCGGGCCCGGAGGCCGTGGAGTTCCTCAGCCTGTTCGGCAAGCAGGGGGAGCGGATGCACGTACGCGCCCGTCCGGCCGGAAAGCGACGGACGGACGGGGAGGACGGCGTGCGGTGAATCCCGGCTGTGCCCGGGGCTGTTGATCCACCACGGTCTACGATGTCGTTCTTCCGCGTGCGCGTGCTGCTGCGTCAGGAGGCCGGTGTGCCGGACAGGAAAGGCGTACGTCGTCCGCGCCGTGCGGTGATCGCGGGCGGCGCGGCGCTGGCAGCAGTGCTGGCGCTCGCGGGCGCCGGAGCAGCCGGGCTGCTGGGCGGTCACGGACACTCCACCGCCGGGCACTCCGACGGTCTGCCGCACACCGGTGTCGAAGCGTCGGCGGGCAGCTGCGGTACCGGCTGGCACGACCCGCGCCCCGGTACCCAGGTCTTCGATGTGCACAACACGTCGGGCACGCCGGTCGAGGTGTATCTGAAGGACGCGTCGAGCGGCGCCGTGTACGGCGAGCTGGAAGGGCTCGGGCCCGGCACCACCCGGGCGCTCCGGGTGACCATCGCGGCCGGCTCCTACGCTTTCGGCTGCTTCCCGGACGACGCCGCTTCCGTCACGGGGCCCACCGTGCGGGTGCCGGGCGGCAGCGGCCGTGGCGGCCCGGCGGCGGTGCCCGTCAGCCAGCACGATCTGATCCCGCCGACGCTGAGCTACCAGAAGTGGGTCACCGGCCGGATGGGTTCACTCGTCGGCGCCGCACGGAAGCTCGACACCGCGGTCCGCGCGGGCGACCGGGCGACGGCCCGGAGGGCCTGGCTCACCGCGCACCTCGACTACGAGCGGCTGGGCGCCGCCTACGGCACGTTCGGTGACGCCGACGCGGCGATCAACGGAACGACCGCGGGCCTGGCCGGCGGCGTACACGACAAGGACTTCACCGGCTTCCACCGCATCGAGTACGGGCTGTGGCACGACGAGTCCGCCACCGCTCTGCGCCCGTTCGCCGACCGGCTGGTCAAGGACGTACTGACCCTGCGTACGGCGTGGCGGCAGGCCCGGATGGACCCGCTCGACCTCGGGCTGCGGGCGCACGAAATCCTGGAGAACACCGTGCAGTTCGAGCTGACGGGCCGCACCGACTACGGCAGCGGCAGCAATCTCGCGACGGCCCGTGCCAATCTCGACGGCACCCGGGTGGTCCTCTCCCGGCTGCGCCCGGTACTCACCGGCAGGTACCCGCGGCTGAAGCAGCTGGACGGTGAACTCGACCGGACCGGGGCGGTGCTGGACCGTCAGGAGCACGGCGGGCACTGGACCCCGCCCGCCCGGCTCGGCCGCGCACAGCGCGAGAAGGTGAACGCGGCCGTGAGCGGACTGGTGGAGCGGCTGGCGGACATCGCGGCTCTCTGCGACGTACGCCGGTCGTCCTGACTCCGCGCCCTGACGGGCCGTCCGGTCGGCGGGTGGTCCAGGCGGTTGACTCAACAGTTTGTTTGCTGAATTTTGTTTTCCCACCGGATGCCAGATGTTCACTCCCGTGTCATCGTGATGCATCGTGTCAGCATGATGAGCGGTGCATGACAGGGTGCACGGCCGAAGCGGAAGGCGGAAGCGCATGGGCAGCAAGGGCAGAGGAGGGGGCGCGCGCCGCTGGGGAGCGCTGGCCGGCGCCGCCGCGCTGACCGTACTCGGCGGCGCCGCACCCGTCTGGGCCACGGCGCCCGCCGCAGCGCACCACGGGAGTTCCACGGCGACGCCGGTGAAACACCTGGTGGTGCTCTTCGACGAGAACATCTCCTTCGACCACTACTTCGCGACCTATCCGCACGCCGCGAACACCGACGGTACGAAGTTCACCCCCTCCCCGCACACGCCGCGCGACATCGACAATCTCCGTACGGCCGGTCTGCTCGACAAGAACCCCAACCAGTACCTGCCCAAGCGGCTCACCCCGGACCAGGCCATGACCTGCGACCAGAACCACTCGTACGGTCCCGAGCAGTACGCATACAACGGCGGCAAGGCCGACAAGTTCGTCGAGAACACCGACTCGGGCAAGTGCTCGGGCAACCTCTTCGGCGAACCCGGCCTGGCGATGGACTACTTCGACGGCAACACCGTCACCGCGATGTGGAACTACGCCCAGCACTACGCCCTCAACGACAACTCCTTCGGCTCGGCGTACGGCCCCTCGTCACCCGGCGCCATCGAACTGGTCTCGGGCCAGACGCACGGGGTGGTGTCCACCGACCCCACGTCCTCCACCGAGAATCCGAAGCGGACCGACAAGCCCGATCCCGCAGCGGTCGCATCGCCGGACGCGCACGGCGTCGGCACCATGATCACCGACCCGGATCCGGCCTACGACGACTGCTCGGGCAACGACCACACCAGCAAATCCTCCCTCGCCGAGCTGGGCGGCAAGAACATCGGCGACCGGCTCAACGAGAAGAACGTCAGCTGGGGCTGGTTCCAGGGCGGCTTCCGGCCGAGCACCCCGTGGGACGGCACGACGGACCACCTCGCCAAGTGCGGCGGCACCACGCACGCCAACGTCGGCGGCGAGCAGGTCGTGGACTACAGCCCGCACCACGACCCCTTCCAGTACTACAGGTCGACGGCGAACCCGCACCACGTGGCCCCGAAGTCGGTCGCCGAGATCGGTCACGCCGGACAGGCCAACCACAACTACGACCTGACGGACTTCGACGCCGCCCTCAAGTCCGGCAACCTGCCGGCGGTGAGCTTCCTCAAGGCGCCCTCCTACCAGGACGGGCACGCCGGATACTCCGACCCCCTTGACGAGCAGGACTTCCTGATCGGCCAGATCAACAAGATCCAGCAGGCCCCGCAGTGGAAGGACACGGCGGTCGTTCTCGCCTACGACGACTCGGACGGCTGGTACGACCACGTGTACGCCAAGCCGCTCAACGGCTCGAAGGACATGACCAAGCAGACCAACGGCAGGACGGTGGACTCACCGGCCTGCCAGAAGGGGCCGGCGGCGGCGGGCGGCTATGCCGACCGGTGCGGTCCCGGTGCCCGTCAGCCGCTGATGGTCATCTCCCCGTACGGCAAGGTCAACAAGATCGACCACACCCGGACCGAGCAGACCTCCATCATCAAGTTCGTCGAGGAGAACTGGCACACCGGGCGTATCGGGGACCACTCCTTCGACACCCGGGCCGGATCGCTTTCCGGGATGCTCGACTTCCGCCACCCCAACGGCAAACAGGTGCTGCTGAACAAGGACGGCTCCGTCAGGTCGGCCGGCCCGATCCGGCCCGTGGCACCGGTCGCCGCGCGGATCACCGACCCGCAGCCGCAGGGCGTCGCCCTCCAGGAGCTCTCCGGGAGCGGAATGTCCCAGCCCGGTCTGCTGACCGCGGGCGTGCTGGGGGCGGTGGCGGTCGGTGGCGCCGGTGTCGTCCTGGCAGTCCGCCGCCGCTCCGGCCGGGGCGCGGCCTGAGCCGTACGGCATGACGTGGAGGACCGGGCCTCGGCCGGCCCGGCCCCCCGCGCAGCTGTCCGGCAGGCTGCCCCGCCCTGGTCCGGCCGCTCTCAGGTGGAGTTGGCCGGGCCGACCTGAGTCCGCAGCCTGGAGATGTCCACCGTCTGGTCGGCCGACGGAGTGCTCGATGGTACGGGTTGGTCGAAGCCGGAGAACCCCACGGTCGCCAGCGTGGTCCCGTCCTTGGCCTTCACCGCGACCTGGACGGGATAGGGCTTGCCGTGCGTCGCCACGTACAGGGTCTCCAGCTGGCCGCCGCGCACCCCGCTGACCGGGACGACGTCGGTTCCGTGGAGCTTCGTCACCTTGCCCTTGGTGAGGTGACCACCACCCGAAGTGCCCGATTCCGTACTCGTCTTGAGGAACGAGTTCAGATCGCAGACCTGCGCCAGGCCCTGCAGCGGCAGGTTGTTCGACGAGCCTTCGAGATAGCGTCCGTTGAGGGCCGTGTTGGCGGCGTTGCCTCCCGGCACCTGGTTCTTCCAGAACGCGGCGTCCGGCTTGATCCAGATCTTGGGGCCCCGCTTGATGATCTGGACGGAGCCCTGGCCGCCCAGGCTCACCGAGCCCCGGCAGTTGGCCTGCCGGTCGAGGGTGAGTTCCATGGAGGTGGGGGTGCCCCTCGAACCGAACCTCCCGTGGACGCTGATGTGCAGCGACGAGGTTCCGAAGAGGGCGTCGTGTGCCTTGTTGGCGATCTCCTGGGCCGGCAGCGATGCTGTCCCGCCGTCCGCCACGGCTGAGCTGCCCGCGGCGATCGTCAGAACGACTGCTGCCGCACCTGCTGCCAGTGGCCTGGCCGTGCGGTGTCCTGTCAACGTCGCCTCCTGAGATGTGCCTGGTCAAGGCCTGTGAGACGTACACGACGAGGCTACGCCCGCCATGCGGGTGACGCACGGCGGGCGGTTCGCGGAGGCCCTGGGGGCGCCCGCACCCGGCCCCTGAGCGTGTCTCCTGGGCGGTGCGGCCGGGGGAATCGGGCGGGGGACCGGCTGGGGGACCGGCCGGGCGGGCGGCTACCCGGCGAAGACCCCGCGCAGCGCCTTGATCTTGCGCGGCAGGTCGTACTCGGCGCCGCCCTCGTGCCCGTTGTACGGGAACACCTCGATCTCGGCGGGACCCGCATAGCGGTGATAGGCGGCGAAGACCGTGGACGACGGGCAGATCCTGTCCATCAGCCCCACCGAGAACCACGCGGGCGCGGTGGCACGCGCCGCGAAGTTGACCCCGTCGAAATAGGAGAGCGTCTCCATCGCCTCGCCGATCCGGAACCGGTGCCCGGACAGCCAGCGCGCTATCTCCGCGTACGGCCCCGAGTCGGTGATCTGCGAGGCGCGGCGGTAGTGGCAGAGGAACGGCACGTCGGCCACGGCCGCCACCACGTCGTCGCGCAGCCCCGCGACCGCCAGTGACAGGCCGCCGCCCTGACTCCCGCCGAGGACCGCGACCCGTGCGGCGTCCACCGCCGGATGGGACCGCACCGCGTCGACCGCCCGCACCGCGTCCGTGATCAAGCGCCGGTAGTAGTGCAGATGCGGGTCCTCGATACCGCGGGTGAGGAAGCCGGGCGACGACGAACCGTGCCCGTCGGGGCCGATGTCCGGGGTGTCGGCCGTCTGCTTGCCGCCACCGCCCTGGCCGCGGTTGTCCATCACCAGATGGGCGTGGCCCAGCGCGCTCCAGGTCAGCCAGGAGTAAGGGATGCCCCGGCCGCCGTTGTAGCCGATGTACTGCACCACGGCGGGCAGCGGCTCCGCCCGGTCGCGGGGCAGCAGCAGCCAGGCCTTCACCGGCTGCCCGCCCCAGCCGCGGAACGTCACGTCGAACACGTCGACGGTCGCGAACCCGGCGTCGTACGGGACGAACCCGGCGTCCACCGGGTGCCGGGCGCTCTCGCCCAGCGTCTTCTCCCAGAACGCGTCGAAGTCCGCGGGTTCCTGCGGCTCCGGCCGGTACTCGCGCAGCCGGTCGAGCTCCATGTCGAACAGCACGGGACTAGCTCCTCTTCAGAGTGAGACCGAGGGTCGCGCCGTGGCGGCCCGAGGTGTCGGCGGTGATCCGGATGCCGTCCGGCGTGGGGGCCGTGCTCACGCCGGGGTCGGCCGATGCGACGGTGAGGCCGCGCTGCGCCAGCGTGACGGTGACCGAGTCGCGCAGCTGGGTCGGGTCGGAGAGCGCCACGGCGACCGTCTTCCCGTCCGGCCGCACCAGCACCGACGCCGGCCCGTCCGACGCGAGCTCCTGCGCCGTGCCCGCGGTCCAGAAGTTCGCCGCGAGCAGACCGTCCGCGACGCGCCGTACCGCGTGGACCGCGGGGGTGGCCGCGGTCAGCTCGACGGGCGGGGCCTGCGACCACAGCCGGGTACGTTCGGCCGACGCGGCGGGGGCCTGGAGCCAGAAGTACCCGGCGCCGTCCGGCGCCTCGCCGTGGTCCTGCCACAGCGTCAGATAGGGGCGGGTCACCGGGGTGTCCGTGCCGTATTTGGTGTTGATCTCGCGCCAGGCCGCCGTACGTTCCTCACGCAGGCCGCGCAGTGTGGCGGGCGCCGGGAAGACATAGCCGCCGGTGCCTTCCAGATGCAGCCAGCTCACCTTGTCGAGCCCGGCCGACCAGCCGGCGTCCGTGGCCGCCGGCACTCCGTCGACCAGCAGCGCCGCTCTCGCGTCGCGCAGCTTGCGGTTCTCGATGACGGTCTCGGCCCGGCCCGCGTCCGCGGTGATCCCGGAGCCGGTGCAGGCGATCACGTCGTCCAGACAGAACCAGCTCTTGAGCCCGGTCAGCGTGGAGCCGTACGCCCGCAGCTCCATGCCGTACGCGCCCAGCGTCGTCCCCGGCAGCGCGGTCCCGCCCGCCCAGTCCGCCGTACTGGTGGTGCGCTGCCCGGCGGCGTCGGCCGGACGGCCGGCCACGACGGTGGTGCCGGGCAGCCGCGCCGGGTCGACGGTCGGCCAGTAGTCCTCGCTGTAGTGCCCGAGATCATCGGTGTACAGCAGCACCATCCCGTCCGAGAGGTGCCAGCCGTGCAGGTTCTCGTTCTGGATCGACTCGTAGTTGTAGATCCGCGTCGAGTAGGCGGAGACACCGAGCGCGAACGACGGCCGGTGGTGCGCCGCCTTGTCCATCCGCGGGTACTGCTGATGCGCGACCAGCCGGCCGCGCGCGGGGACCGCGGACGCGATGACCTGCCGCGCGGCGACCAGCGACGCCAGATCGGTCACGCCGAGGAAGTCCCGGTACGTGTCCTCGGCGATCCACTGCTTGACCAGCGCGGTGAAACGGTCGGCGGTCTCGCCGGGGAAGCCGGGAATCAGCCGCACCACCGCCTCGATGACCGTCTGCGCCGAGACATGGCCCTGCTTGCTGGGCCGGGCGATCTCGCGCCCGCAGACCGAGGCCATCACGTCGCCGCGCGCGATCAGCGGGTCGAACCCCTCGTCGACCCAGCGGCGGACGTTGTCCAGGTCGGGATCGGTGACGGCCCAGCCGGTCCCGGCGAGCAGATGCAGAAGCCGGGAGAGGTTGTTGAGCAGCTCCTTGCCGTACCCCCCGTTGTACGGGTGCTTGTAGTGCTGGAGGAACGACCCGTCGGAGTAGAAGCCCTCACCGGTGCCCTCCGCCGCCGCGCTCACGTCGTTGAAGGCGAGCACGCTGTTGGCGCCCGAACCCTCGGTGTCCGACAGGGCGTCGCGCACCCGCACCAGGTCGTCGCCGTCGTCCCGCAGCACGGCGTTGACGGCGACCACCGTCGAGATCCACACCCGGTTGGCGCCGGTCGCGATCTGCCGGTCGGCCCGCCAGAGGTTCGGGTCCGGGGTGTAGTGCCGCACCGCTTCGGTGATCCGGGCCAGCCGGTCGGCGCCGAGCGCGTCGTGGAGGAGCACCGCAGCGTCGTTGAGGGCGAGCGCCGAGCCGATCTCCCAGTCCCAGTCGTTGTCGTACCGGGTGTGGGCGGCTCCGTACCGGTTCGTCAGCATCCAGTCGACCCCGGCCAGCAGCAGATCGCGCAGCGCGGTGTCGCCGTACTGCGGGGTGCCGGGGACCGCCCACGCGGTCGCGGCCGTGGCGAGCCGCTTGAACGCCGTCGTGACCTGGTTGGAGAGCGTCGTGCCGGTCAGATCGGGGAAGAGGCCGTCGGTCCGGGTGGGGTCGAGCCCCTTCACCGCGGTGGCCCCCGCCTGCCCGGCCCGCTCGACGGCCGCCGCGATCCGCTGGTCGCCCTGGTCCAGGTCCGGGCCGCCGGTGAGCAGGGTGTGCCAGCGCTCCCGCAGCGCGGCGGCGCCGCCCGTCGCGGCCCGCGCCGGGCTCGCTCCCAGGGCGGCGGGCAGTACGGCGGCCGCGCCGACCGCCGCCGCTCCGGCCAGGACGGTACGCCTGCTGGTCGCTCCCGGCAGAGCGTCGGCACGCTGCCCGGGATCTCCGCGGTGCGAGTGGTCTCTGTGGTTCAGCACGCTGGCCCCTTACTGCGGGTGAAGGCGGTATGGATCGGGGACGGACTGTCGCCGAAGGAGAGGGCGAGCAGTACCGGAACACTGGGACCGAGCAGCAGGGGACCCAGCGGTACGACGAGCGAGAGGAGCGCTGCCGAGACCACCGCGCCGAGGAGCGCGGTGCCACGGCCCGCCGAGCCGAAGCCGAGTACGAGCGCGCTCCGGGTCCAGGCGCCGGCCGAACCGTCCGGGTCCCGGCCCGCCTCGGCGGCGAGCGCCACATGGTGGATCACCGCGGCGGCCGCGATCCCCACCTGCGCGGCCAGCACCACGAAGGTCCAGGGCTCCGAACGGCCCAGCAGATGAACGATGTTGGCGGCGAGCACCCCAGCGGCCGCGGTGGACACCAGACCGTGCCGCCACAGGGACCGCCAGTACCGGGGGAACGCGGTGAACGTGTGGACGAAGCACCGGCTGTCGCCGTCCACCCGCCACCGCTGCAGGGCGTGCGCCATCGCGGCCAGCGCGGGCAGCCAGGTCACCACACCGAGCGAGAGCACGGCGAACGCCGCCCCGGCCGCCGCCGGGTACGCGACGAACTCCAGCCGGCGCAGCAGCGTCGGCCAACTGGACGAGAGGGTCCGGGCCATGGTCAGCCGACCTTTCCGGTGTACGGCTCGGCCGAGTCGAGCAGTACCCGGCCGTCCAGTTCGAGCCGCCGGGCCGCCACCACATACGGCGCCGAGCCGTCGGCGAGCAGCACGGCCGCCGCGTCGGCGGTGACCCCGGCCGCCCGGATCCGGCGGGCGGCGGGGGACAGGAGCACCCGCTCACCGTCCAGGGCCACGCCCTCGCCCGCCGCGCACTCCAGGGCGCGGGCCGTGGCCACCGCACCGGGTTCGACCGCGGTGAGGAACAGTCCGGACGCGGTACGCGCGGTGGTGGAGCGCAGTGTGTGCAGGGTGCGGGTGAGTTTCAGCTCCGGGGTACTGGACGTCGGGTTCGCCTCGACCTCCGTGACCTCCGAGGTCCACGCGGCGTCGTCCGGCGCGAACTGCCGTACGTGGGCGGTCGCTTCACCCGACCTGATCAGCCGGGTGCCGTCCGGCAGCTCCTCGGTGGGCGCGTCGGTCTGGAGCAGGAACGACCACTCCCGGCCGGTGTCCGCCTCGGCGAGGTCCAGCAGCACCAGCCGGCCCGCCGGGGTGAACACCAGAGTGCGGTCGAGCCTGCGCACCCCGAGCGCCGGACCGTACATCGCGGCGATCTCCGCCGTGGCGTGCGCCCAGCCCCCGGCCAGCAGCACATCGCGCTGTCCGGCCTGCCGTTCGTGGGGGATGTCCGCGTAGACGTGGTAGCGGTCCTCGTCCGCGTACCCCTGGCCGTCGACCAGCAGCAGATTGTGGTGCGCGGCCCGCTTGCGGTTGCTGTAGCCCTCGTCGACCGCGAGGAAAGCGCCCTGCGAGACCAGTACGAAGGAGCCCGAATCGGGGTGGTGGTGACCCTGGTTCAGCGTCTCCCAGCCCTGTTCGGCCCGGTGCTTCGCCGAGGTCTCCCATGCCTTGTGGCCACCGCCGGGACTCGCCTTGAACGACACCAGGGTGTCGCCGTCGTCCCAGCCGGTACGGGCGGTGAGCAGCCCCAGATCGGGGAAGAACGCCCGCGTGGCGGTGGGCCTGCGGGCCGGGACCGACGGGTCGTACCAGAGGTACTCCAGATACGCCTCCGGGAGGATTCCGGGCCGGACTCCGCTCTCCGCGGCCTCCGCGTGCAGCAGTTCGCCCGACGCCAGATCGCCCATCCACTGCGCCTCGGCGATGCCGTACTGCGCGGCGAGCCGGTAGTAGAGCCCGGCGCTGTGCCCGCTGCGCCGGTCGTGGCAGTCGCCGTGGTCCACATTGAGCGCGAACCCCGGTGCGGTCTGGTGCAGCCGGTAGTCGAACGTACGGGACAGGAACCCGCCGCGCTCCCACCAGTTGATGCCCTCCGCCTCCTGGAGCAGGTCCAGATGGATGGCGAGCCAGGGCACGCCGTAGCGCCAGTAGACGACGCCCTCGGCGTGCGAACCGTCATCGGGCAGCAGGTCGAGCACCCGGCCGAGGTTGTCCCTGGCCCGGTCGGTCCACTCCTGCTTGCCCAGCACGTATCCTGCGGTGGCGAGCCCCGCGTAGCAGATCCAGTTGTGGTTCTGCCAGTACGACGACGACCACCAGCGGCCCTCGGACGCCACCGCGAACTCGTGGAGACGGCGCCCCTGGAGGAGCAGTTTGTACTTGAGGAGGGCGCTCGTCCCGTCGGGCAGCACGTCCCCGGTCCAGCGGTACGCCAGGGAGAGATGGTGCAGCAGCCAGCCCGCGTCCAGATCGTGGTCCGGCATATGGGCTCTGCCCCAGTGCGGCAGCCGCACCGCGGCCTCGATCCAGCGGCGGCTCTCCGCGAGGTGCGCGGGGTCACCGCCCGTCCGGTACGCCAGTGCCGGGTTGGAGGCGGCGGGACCGAGCCAGGTGATGCTGGCCGACGGATGGCCGGCCGGCGGGGACAGCCCGCGCAGGCGGGCGGCCTCCTCGTACAGCCGGGCTTCCTGCGCGGGGCGCGGGCCGGGCGGCGGGGTCGCGGAGAGCAGCACGGTCAGTCCTCCGTCCGGAACAGCGCGGTCGAGCCGTCGGCCAGCCCGACCGTCAGTACGTCACCGTCCAGCCGTACGACGGTGACGTCCGGACCCGCACCGTCCGCCTGGTACACCGAGGCGAAGGTCACGTGCCGGGCCCCGGCGGTGAAGTCGACCCGGGTGCAGACGCGTTGCGGATCGTCGGCCGGACCAGGGCCCGGCACGGTCAGCGGGCGTACCGGGACCCCCGGGGTGTGGGTGTGCAGGCCGTGCAGCGTCTCGTCGCCGTGCCAGGTGGTCCGCACCGGTCCGGCGGCCGCGACCAGGACGTCCAGCGCGGTACCGGGCCGCAGCTGCGCGGTGAACCGGTGGGCGCTCCCGGCGTCCACCGTCAGCAGGTCCACCAGATAGCAGCTGCCGAGGGCGAGCCGCCGGACCGCGCGCACCCCCTCATAGGCCCCGCTCACCTCCGCCGTGACCGAGGAACTGTCCGAGCCGAGCAGCAATCCCGCGCACTCGGCCTGTTCCGTGCCGTCCGCGCGGAACGCCGGGTGCGCGTCGGACGACGCGTACAGGTCCCGGAACTCGACGTGTCCGTAGGGGACTTGGCCGGGATCCGGCTGCCAGGGCGTGGTGTCGCCGTACAGGTAGAGCGACAGCTTGTCGCGGTGCCCGTGCGAGCCTCCGTGCGGGCCGAAGTCCAGTACGGCGTGGATCCCCGCCCCGCGCAGCACCGCGTACCCGGTCACCGGGAACACGGTGACCGCGCCGGGCGCCGGGCGCTGCGGCAGCGGGGGTCCCGCGAACCAGCCGGCCAGCTCCCGGTCGAGCCCGTCGTCGCTGTCCCCCAGCTCCTGCCTGGCCCGGGCCGCGACCGCTTCGAGCCCGGCGGACGGCACCAACTGCTGAGCCAGCGCGACCAGTTCGAGCCATTCCAGGGCGAGCGGGCCGCGCAGATACGGACCGTCGTGCAGGGCGGGCAGAATCCCGCCCGCAGTCGCGACGGCCGCCAGCACATCCGCCATCCCGGCCAGTACGTCCAGGACATCGGCCGGGACGGCCGCCGGATCGGTCGCACGCAGCGCGAGCAGCGCGGCCCGCAGCACGAAGCCGTGGTAGTAGGTGCTGCCCTCCCACTCCCAGCCGTCGTCGGCGACCGCGGCCCGCAGATGCTCGTACAGGCCGTGCTCGCCCTCCAGCCACTGCTTCGCACCGTCCCACTCCCGGCCCCGCACCGCGGCCGACGCGCGCCCGGCTGCCGAGCCCGCCGCGTTCAGCCAGGCGGTGTAGTTGGATGCCAGGAGCCCCTGCCCGGTCAGCACCCCACGGGCGTCGAGAGCGGCCTGCTCCAGGGCGTCGAGCAGCGGCAGCAGCGGAGCCAGGTCCCCGGTGCCGCGCTCGGCGAGCGTGCTCACCGCGTGGCCGGTGTTCACCGCCCAGATGGCGTCGGTGAGCGCCTGGTGGAAGAGCCGGCCGCGCAGCATCCAGTCCTGGGCCTCCCCGTGCTGACGGTCCGCGAGCTCCGCGTAGAGCTGGGCGTACTCGGTCAGCCGGGCGACGGCCTCGGCGCGCTCGCCACGGTGGGCGAGCAGCCGCAGCCGCCGCGCCCACGCCTGGTGCGACAGCACCAGCCAGGCCCCGCGCACCTTCTCGTCGTCCACCCGGCAGCCGTGCGCGCAGCGCGCCCCGCCGTCGGGGAACACCCCGGCGAGCAGATCGCCGTGGTCGAGCTCCACCCCGTGGGCCGGGCAGACGTACGCGTGCCACCAGCCGCCCCGCTCGCGGGCGATCCGCTTCAGCGGGGCCATACGCCACCGTCGATGTCCACCGTGGTGGCGGTGAGGAAACCGGATGCGGGCGACGCCAGATGCACCACGGCCGCGCCGACGTCCTCGGGGGTACCGGCCCGGCCGACCGGGATGCCCGCTTCCATGGCCTGCTGGGCGGCGGGCGCGGTGAACGTGTCGTGGAAGGAGGTGCCCTTGATGAAGCCGGGGGCTACGGCGTTCACGGTGATCCCGTCCGCCGCGACCTCCTTCGCCAGCCCCTTGGTGAAGCCGCGCACGCCCGCCTTCGCCGCCGCGTACGCCACCGAGCCGGGGCCGCCCCCGTTGTGCGCGGCGAGCGACGACATGGTGATGATGCGGCCCGCCGACGACCGCGCGAGGTGCGGCAGCGCGGCGCGGCAGGTGCGGAACATCGACGTGAGATTGGTGGAGATGACCTGGTCGAAGTGCGCGTCGGTCATCTCGGTGATCTTCGCGCGGCCGATCAGATGGCCCGCGTTGCAGACCAGGATGTCGAGGCCGCCGAGGAAGCCGGTGGCCTCCTCCACCAGCCGGTCCACATCTGTGCTGACAGTCACGTCGGCGCGGAACGCCTTGGCCCGGCGGCCCAGCGCCTCGACCGCGGAGACGGTCCGCCCGGCCTCGTCGGCGGACGAGTGGTAGTGCACGGCGACATCGGCGCCCGCGTCGGCCAGGGCGACGGCGATGGCCCGGCCGATGCCGTGGCCGGCTCCCGTCACCAGGGCGCGGGAGCCGTTGAGATCAGCAGACATGGGTGAAGCCCTTTCTGGAGCCGGTCACTTGAGACCGGCGGTTGCGAAGCCCTGCACGAAATAGCGCTGGCCGATGAGGAAGAGGACGACCATGGGGAGGGTGGCCAGGGTGGTGCCGGCCATCAGGTACTGCCACTGGGTGCCGTTCTCGGTCTTGAAGACGGAGAGCCCCACCTGGATCACCCGCAGGTTGTCGCTGCGGGTCACCAGCAGCGGCCAGAGGAAGTTGTTCCACGACGCCTCGAAGGTGAGCAGCGCGACGGTGGTGAGCGCGGGCTTGACCTGCGGTGTCATGATCCGGGCGTAGATCCGGAGCTCGCCGAGCCCGTCGAGCCTGGCCGCCTCCTCCAACTCCACCGGCAGATCGAGGTAGAACTGCCGGAAGAGGAAGACCGCGAACGGGGTGACGGCGCCGGGCACGATCAGTGCCCACCAGGTGTCCAGCCAGCCGCTGCCGCCCTGGCCGAAGAGATTGTTCCCGCCGGCCAGCGGCATGAAGCGGACGATCAGGAACTCGGGCAGCACCTTGGTGTACGTCGGGATCATCAGCGCGGCGACGAAGAGGTAGAAGATGACCTCGCTGCCGCGGAACCTGATGCGGGCCAGCGAGTACCCGGCCATCGAGGCCACCACCACGTTGATCAGTGTGTGGCTGATGGCGATGACGAAGCTGTTCCGGGCGTACGTGGCGAACGGCGCGGCCTTCAGCGCGTCCGCGTAGTTGCTGAACTGCCAGTGCTTCGGGAGCAGTTCGGTGTGGGACGAGGCGATCTCCACCGGGGTCTTCAGTGAGGTGAGCACCATCCAGACGAACGGCACCACCATCAGCAGGGAGACCACGGCCAGTGTCACATGGAGTGCCACCCGGCCCGGCGCCACCGGCGCACGGCGGGGTCTCGGCCTGCGGAGCTCAGCTGTGGCCACGGGTGCCTCCCATGATCCGCCGGTTGACCAGGGTGAAACCCATCAGCAGTACGAAGAGCACCAGCGACTGCGCGCAGGCGTATCCGACGCGGAACTCCCGGAAGGCGGACTTGTAGATCTCGTACGTCATCATCGTGGTGCTGTCGGCGGGGCCGCCGTCGGTGAGGATGTAGATCTGGTCGAAGGACTGGAACGCGTTGATCATCGAGGTGATGAGGACGAAGAACGTCGCGGGATTGAGCAGCGGCACGGTGATCGAGAAGAACTGCCGTGCCCTGGAGGCGCCGTCCACCGAAGCCGCCTCGTACAGCTCCCTCGGCAGGGTCTGCAGCGCGGCCAGATAGATCAGCATCTTCATGCCGATGCCCTGCCAGATGCCGACGAGGATGACCGAGGGCATCGCCCAGGACGTCGAGACCAGCCAGGCCGGGCCGCTGATCCCGGCGAACGAGAGCAGCGTGTTGAAGAGGCCGTTCCCCGGGTTGTAGATCCACAGCCAGACCAGGGCGATGGCCACCGTCGCCGTCACCTGAGGCAGGAAGACCGCGGTGCGGAACAGACCGCGCGCCTTGAGCCCGGTGTGCAGGGCCAGCGCCAGCAGCAGCCCCAGCACCATGCCGACCGGCACGGTGAAGAAGGTGTAGACGACGGTGTTCACGATGGACTTGCGGAAGACCGCGTCGCCCAGCATCTCCCGGAAGTTGTCCAGGCCCACGAAGCGCGGTGCGGTCAGCACGTCGTACTTGGTGAAGGCCAGCACCACCGAGGCGAGTACCGGCAGACCGATCCAGAGCGAGGCGTGCAGCAGCGCGGGCGCCACCATCAGCATCCCGGCGCGGCGGCGTCTGCGGCCGGGGCCCGCCGGGGTGCGACGGGTGCGTACGGGGGTGGTGTTGCCCGGAGGGGAGGGCGGCCGGGCGGGCCGCGCCTTGAGTACGGATGGTGCTCCCACAGTGACGGGTCCTTACATCCGGCCGATGGCGGCCTCGGCGAGCCGGCCGAGTTCCGCGATGGCGTCCTTCGCGGACTGGCCGCCCACGATGGCGGGTTCCAGCGTCGGCTTGATCTTTTCGCGGATCTCCATCCAGGCCGCGGTGCCGCCCTCGGAGCAGGCGGCGCCCATGTTCCGGAGGGAGACGTCGACGAACTTGTTCTGCCTGACGTAGCCGGTCTTGTTGAGCTCGTTGAGTCCGGGCACCGAGCCGCGCTGTTCGGCGGCGCCGAGGATGGACGCGGGCGTCGCGAGGTACTCGACCAGGGCACGGGCCGCGGCCGGCTGCTTGGAGCTCGCGGACTGGGTGACGAGCGTGCCGCCCTGGAGCATCGCGGGCTTCCGGTTGGCGAGGACGAACGCGCCGACCTTGTCCTCCTTGATGAGCTCGGGGTTCTGCGTTTCGAGCTGTTTCCAGAGGGCGCTGCTCGTCATCATCATCGACGCCTTGCCGGTCTGGACGTTGGTCGGAGCGCCCAAGTCGGTCTTCTTCGTGTAGTCCGCCGAACCGTCGGCGATCAGGTCCTTGAAGAACTGCAGGGCCTCGACCCCGCGCGCGTCGGTGAACTGTGCCTTCTTGCCGTCGGCGCTGAACAGCGAGCCGCCGTTGGCGTAGAGGAAGGTCTCCCAGCACTGCCGCAGTTCGATCGAGAAGGGGTCGAAGCCCATCCGGCCGTTCTTCGTCAACTGCTTGGAGACCGCGCGCAGTTCCGCCCAGTTCGCGGGTGTCTTCCTGATGCCGGCCTCGGCGAAGTGGTCCTTGCGGTACACGACGATCCGGGTGTCGAGGACGACCGGCAGCGCGTACAGCTTCCCGTCGTAGCGGGACGGCTCCAGCACCCGCTTCTCGTAGTCGTGTGCGGTGGCCAGCTTCTCGGGCAGCGGGGCGATCGCCTGCTTGGCGGCGAACGGCGGGATCCAGCCGACGCCCATCATCAGGACGTCCGGCAGCAGCCCGCCCGCGAGGCCGGTGGTGATCTTCTCGTTGAGCTGGGTGTACGTGGTGTAGTCCACGTTGACCTTGACGTGCGGGTACTTCTTGCGGAACCCGCCGAGGATCTTCTGCTCCAGCAGCTGCTTGCCGTCGGAGCCTTCGTAGATCGGGGTGAGGAGAGTGATCTCGCCCTCGGCGGGGCCGTCGGCCGAACCCGCCGTCGTGGCGCCGGCGCCGCAACCGGTGAGGGCGACGGCGGTCCCCGCGCCGATGACCGTGAGCATCGACCGTCTGCTGAGTTCCATGGGGCACCCCTTTTGAGGTGAAGGTGGTGGATCGATCCAGTGCGTAGCACCCAAGCGAATGCGCCTAGCACCCCAGCAGATGGCTGAGATGTGCTTGTAAATCGATGCACTGAGACTAAGAACGCCTCCGGAACGACGTCAACAGCTGGTGCACAAGAATTTTTCGGAGAAGTTAACTGCTGTATCGGTGAAGACCGTTCAGTAAATCGGTACACTAATCCCGCTAGGGCGGTCCGAACCGGAGGTGGCATGAGCCAGGTAACGATCCATCAGGTCGCGGAGGCCGCGGGGGTCTCCGCAAGTACGGTCTCCAACGTCCTCAACGGGCGTACGGACCGGATGCAGGCCGCCACGCTCGCCCGGGTGGAGCAGGCGATCGAGCGGCTCAGCTACCGGCCCAACCGGGCGGCCAGGATGCTGCGCACCGGCCGCATCAAGGTCATCGGCCTCATCGTGCCGTCCGTGGCCAACCCCTTCTGGGGGTCGCTCGCCCGGGAGCTGGAGGCCATCGCGCTCGCCGAGGGCTACCACGTGCTGCTCTGCAACAGTGAGCGCGACCCGGCCCGCGAGCTGAAGTACGGCGAGGAGCTGCTGGCCGACGGGGTGAGCGGGGTCGTCCTCTGCTCCTCGCTGCCGTCGCTCGACCATGTGACCCCGCTGCTCAGCCGCGGGCTGAAGATGGTCGCCTTCGACCGCACCGCGCAGGCGGGCGACCCGCCGTCGCTGGCCAGTATCAGTGTGGACAACGCGATGGGCGCTGAGCTGGCCACCCGTCATCTGATCGAACTCGGCCACCGCAGGCTGGCGTTCGTCTCGGGTTCCGTGCACAGCGTCAACCGCCGGGAGCGGTTGCGCGGCTTCCGCGCCGCGCTGGAGGCGGCGGGGCTCGACCCCCGGGACGCGGTGGTCTGGCCGGGCGCGGTCACCACGGAGTTCGGCGACAAGGACGCGGCCGAGCTGGGCCGCAATGCCGCGCGGGAACTGCTGGCCGGGGACCGGCCGCCCACCGCGTTCGTCGCCATCAACGACATGTGTGCGATCGGGATCTGCCGGGGCGCCAAGGACGCGGGTCACCGTGCGGGGCAGGACATCTCGGTGGTCGGCTTCGACGACATCCTGCTCGCCGACCTCTTCGAACCGCCGCTGACCACCGTCCGCCAGCCGCTGCCGGAGATGGCGGCCGAGACCTTCCAGCAGCTGCGGGCCTGCATCGAGTCCGCGCCCGCGGCCGGGCGGTCCCTGCTGATCAGGCCGCGCCTGGTGGTACGGGAGTCGACCGCACCGGTGCACGGCGGGCGGCGGCTGCTGGACAGCCCGACCGGCTGACCCGGCGCGAGCCCGTTACCTGGATGTAATAGAAATTACAGTAGAGCGTTTATTACGGAAGTGTGTAACGTGCGGGATGCCATCCGGCGGTGAATCCACCGCACGGCACAACCGTGGGAGGCGCTTGTGTTGCACACCCGCTCATTCCGTCGCGCAGCAGCGGCAACCGCACTGTCCATCTCGTCGGCCCTCTCGCTGACCGCGTGCGGCGAGCACACGGACAGCGGGGGAGCCGCTCAGCCGGCCACCGCGAACATCGCGGGTGTGCACGTCACCCGCGACGCGGCACTGCACGCCGCTCTGCCCGAACCGGTCAAGTCCTCCGGCACGGTCCGGGTCGCCACCGACGCGCCGTACGCGCCGTTCGTCATGTTCGTGACCGATGGCGAGCCCGCGCTCACCGGCCTCGACTACGACCTCGGGCAGGCACTCGGCGCCAAACTCGGCGTGCGATTCGTCTTCAAGGCGCAGCAGTTCGACGGCATCGTGCCCGCGATCCAGGCGGGCAAGTTCGATGTGGTGATCTCGGCCATGACCGACAGCAAGGCGCGCCGGCGGGTCCTCGACTTCGTGGACTACTCCGTCTCCGGCTCGGGGATTCTCGTCACCAGGGGAAACCCGCACAGGATCGCCCGCCTGGACGATCTCTGCGGCAGAAAGGTGGGTGTGGAGGCCGCCGCCCATCAGCTGGACGTGCTCAAGGCGCACCAGTCCACGTGTGCTCACCTCGGCAGGGGCCCCATCGCGATCCAGAGCTTCCCCAAGGACTCCGACGCACAACTCGCCCTGCGCTCCGGGAAGGTCGCCGCCGATCTGCTGACCGAACCCGCGGCCGGATGGACGGCGCGGACCGCCGACGGAGGCCAGGCCTTCGCACTCGTCAAGGACCCGGCGCACGGCGCGGGTTACGACGCCACCCCCAACGGTATCGGCGTCACCCAGCGGCTTCCCCGGCTGACCGGCGCGATCCGCAAAGCCCTTCAGGAACTGATCGGCGACGGCACACTCAGGAAGATCTGCGCGAAGTACGGCGCGGCCTCCATCGCCGTGAAGGACGCGACCAGGAACCCGGCGGTGTCCTGATATGCGCGCCATCACACCGTCAGGAGCCGCGCAGGGCAGTGCCGCCGCCCCGCCGCCGCCCGCCCCGCAGAGCCTCACCCTCGTACCGGTCCGCCACTGGGGCCGGTGGATCGCCGCCGCGGTCGCGGCCGTCGCCCTCGCCGGACTGGTCGGTTCCGTTGCCCGGAACAGCAACCTGCACTGGCCCGTTGTCGGACGCTACGTCTTCGACGGCCTGGTCTTCCGCGGCCTGGCCACCACACTCTGGCTCACGGCTGCCGCGATGGCGCTCGGCCTCGGCCTCGGTGTCCTCGTGGCCGTGCTGCGCCTGTCGCACAACCCGGTCCTGAGCACTATGGCGACCTCGTTCGTCTGGTTCTTCCGCAGTACTCCGCTCCTGGTCCAGATCATCTTCTGGGGATATGCGGGCGCGCTCTACCACCACGTACTGATCGGAGTGCCGTTCACCCACATCACCTTCCTCACGGCGGACACCAACGCGGTGCTGACCCCCGCCGTGGCCGCGCTGCTGGCCCTGGGGCTGAACGAGGCCGCGTACATCAGCGAGATCGTCCGGGCCGGTATCCAGTCCGTCGATCCGGGACAGGCCGAGGCGGCCCACTCGCTGGGGATGGGGCCCGCCCTGACCACCCGGCGCATCGTGCTGCCCCAGGCCATGCGGGTGATCATTCCGCCGCTGGGCAACGAGACGATCAACATGCTCAAGATGACCGCTCTGGTCTCCGTGATCTCGGCGCACGACCTGATGTCCAACATCCAGGACGTGTACGCCCAGAACTACCAGGTCATGCCGATGCTCGTGGTCGCCGCCATCTGGTACCTGATCCTGGTCACCGCGCTGAGCCTGCCGCAGGCCTGGCTGGAGCGGCGGTACGGCCGCGGCGCGGCGGCACCTGCCGCAGGGCCGGTGAAGCGCCTCCTCACGGGCGCCGTCCTGCGCTTCGCCCGGCCCGCCCGCCCCGACGTACCGGAGATGGAGCGATGACAGTGGGAACACCGATGGTGCACGCCGACGGCGTACGCAAGAGCTTCGGGAAGGCCGCCGTACTGCGGGGCATCGACCTCACCGTGGAACGCGGCCAGGTCTGCTGTCTGCTGGGCCCCTCGGGTTCGGGCAAGTCGACCTTCCTGCGCTGCATCAACCACCTGGAGAAGCTCGACGGCGGCAGCCTGACCGTCGACGGATCCCCGGTCGGCTATCGCCAACAGGGCAGCAAGCTCCACGAACTGAGAGAGCGTGAAGTCGCTCTGAGGCGGCGGCACATCGGGATGGTCTTCCAGCGGTTCAATCTCTTCCCGCACATGACGGCGGTGCAGAACGTGATGGAGGCCCCCGTGCGGGTGGCCGGCGTCCCGAGGGCCGATGCGCACGCCGATGCGCTGCGCCTCCTGGACCGGGTCGGCCTCGCCGACCGTGCCGACCACTACCCCTCCCGGCTCTCGGGCGGCCAGCAGCAGCGGGTGGCGATCGCCAGGGCCCTGGCGATGCGGCCGGGACTGATGCTCTTCGACGAGCCCACATCGGCCCTGGACCCCGAACTGGTCGGTGACGTACTCGACGTCATGCGTCAACTCGCGGCGGACGGTATGACGATGATCGTCGTCACCCACGAGATCGGTTTCGCCAGGGAAGTCGCCGACACGGCCGTCTTCATGGACGGCGGCGTCGTGGTCGAGTCGGGGGATCCGCGGCAGGTGCTCGGCGAGCCCCGGCACGAGCGCACCCGCGCCTTCCTCTCGAAGGTCCTGTGATGTCCCGCGTACGGAAGCGCAGCGCGGCGGCGCAGGCCGCGGCCCTGCTGCTGCCCGACGCCGTCGCCCGTCAGGACCGGTATCTGGCCGATCTGGCACACCTCGTGTCGATCGACTCCGGCTCCTACACCCCCGCAGGAGTCAACCGGGTCGCGACCTGGACCGTTCACCGGCTGGCGGCCATGGGATTCGAGACGGAGCGGATAGCCGTAGCCGCAGACAGCGCAGACAGCGCAGACAGCGCAGGCAGCCCCGACCGCCCCGGCCAGGAGTCCGGTGATCTGGTGGTGGGACGGCTGCGCGGCCGGCTGCCGGTGGAGCGCGGCGGGCGGCGCATCCTGCTGGCCGGGCACATGGACACCGTCTTCGAGGAAGGAACGGCGGCGCAGCGGCCCTTCGCCGTGGACGGTGGATTCGCCCGCGGCCCCGGAGCCAGCGACGACAAGGGCGGCCTGCTGGCCGGTCTCGCCGCGGTCGAACTCCTGGTGCACCGGCGGATGCTGGACTTCGCGGAGATCGTCTTCCTCGCCACCCCTGACGAGGAGACCGGTTCCCCGGCCAGCCGTCCGGTGACGGCCTCGCTCTGCGCGGGCATCGACTATGGACTGGGCCTGGAGTGCGCCCGGGAGAACGGCGACCTGGTCATCGCCCGCAAGGGGGTGGTGGACCTCCTCGTCACCGTCACAGGACGGGCGGCCCACGCCGGTATCGAACCGGAACGCGGCGCGAACGCGGCGCTGGCCGCCGCGCACCTCCTCATCGCCTGCCAGCGGCTGAACGGACGCTGGAGCGACGTCACCGTCAATGTGGGGATCGTCAGGGCGGGCAGCCGCATCAATATCGTGTGCCCCGAGGCCGAGTTGCACGTGGAGATACGGTCGTCGACCGCCGAGGGCATCCGGTGTGCGAAGGAGGCGGTCGGAGCGGCCGCCGCCCGGCTGTCAGTGCCGGGCACCACCGCGACCGTGCGGCAGACGTACACCTGTCCGCCGATGGAGGACACCGCGCGGGCCCGCGCCATGCTCGGCCAGGCACGGGAGGCGGCAGCGGAGCTGGGGATCGGCCTGGGAGCCGCTGCCACCGGCGGTGTCGGGGACGCCAACACCATCGCCGGCACCGGAGTACCCGTCCTCGACGGCCTCGGCCCGGTCGGCGGCGGCGATCACGGCCCGGACGAGTGGCTCGACGTCACCACGGTGCCCGCCAGAACCGCCCTGCTGGGAGCCCTGATCGTGGCGCTCGGGGACGCACGCCCCGGCTGACCGGCCGCGCGGAGCGGGCCGCCGCCGGGCGGCCCGCCCACGCGATGTCACGGGGAGCGGCCCGCCTGCGTAATCTGAAGCCTCTGAAAGGTGGCGTGGCCCATGTCCTCACTTGCCGAAGAGATCCGGCACAGACTCGGCGACCTCAGTCCCGCCGAACGCAAGGTGGCCCGGGTACTCCTCGCGGGCTACCCGTCGGCGGGTTTCGAGACCGTGGCCACGCTCGCCGAACGGGCCGGAGTGAGCGCCCCCACCGTGATCCGCTTCGTCAACAGGCTCGGATACAAGGGGTTCCCCGGCTTCCAGGCAGCGCTCCGCGACGAGCTGGAGGAGCGCAGCGCCTCGCCGCTGGAGCTGTACAGCACGCGCGGATACGGCAGCGGTCCGCTGCTCCCGCAGCCCGGCGACGGGCCGGGCGAGGGAACGCGGAAACAGGAAGGGGAGCAGGGCAAGGGCGACCGGGAACAGGACGTGTTCAGCGCCGCGGTGGCCCGTACTCTGCGCGAGCTGCCGCCGCACGACCTGCAGGCCGCGGTCGGGCTGCTCAGCCATCCCAAGCACCGTGTCGTCCTCGTCGGCGGCCGGTTCACGCATCTGCTGGCCCAGTACCTGGCACTGCACCTGATGCAGCTGCGCGACGACGTGGTGCTCCTCCCCGACCGTGACGTGGAGCGGACCGCCGTACTCGCCGGGCTCGGCAAGCAGGACGTCCTCGTCGTCTTCGACTACCGCCGCTACGAACCGGACAAGAGCGTCATCGGCGAGATGGCACGGCGGCGCGGCAGCAAGATCGTGCTCTTCACCGACACCTGGCTCTCCCCGGTGACCAACGTCGCCGATGTCGTCCTGCCGAGCCAGGTCGCCGCCCCCTCTCCGTACGACAGCATGGTCCCCACGCTGGCCACGGTGGAGACGGTCCTGGCCGGTGTGCTCGGGCAGTTGGGCGAGGCGGGACGCAGCCATCTCGCGGACAGCGAGGCGGTGGCCCGGCAGGCAGGGCTCCAGCCGGAAGGCGGCAGCTGATGGCTTCCCGGGCCAGGGCCGCGCTCTCGGGCCTGCGGCGGCCGTTCACCCCGCAGGGTCCGACCCTCCGGGAGCTGACCGTGCAGGCGCTCTCCTCGATCGAGCGGGGTTACGACCTGCTGGCGCCGAAGTTCGACCAGACCCCGTTCCGTACGCCCGACCGCGTCCTGGACGCGGTCGGCTGCGCGCTGCGCCCGCTCGGCCCGTTCGGGGCGGGACTCGACGTCTGCTGCGGTACGGGCGCGGGCGCCCGGGTGCTGCGCACCCTCTGCACGGAGCGTGTCACCGGGGTGGACTTCAGCGCCGGGATGCTGGCCGCCGCCCGCCGGGCGGAGACGGGTGCGGGCGTACCGGTGGCCGAGTGGGTACGCGCCGATGCCCGGGACCTGCCGTTCCGGAGCGCCTTCGACCTGGCCGTGAGTTTCGGGGCTTTCGGCCACTTCCTGCCCGCTGAACGCCCCGGCCTGTTCGCCGGGGTCCACCGGGCGCTGCGGCCCGGCGGAGTGTTCGCCTTCCCCATCGGGGCGCCGCAGTCCTTCAGCGACCCGCTGTACTGGACGCTGCTCGGCTTCGACTCGGTGATGCGCGTGCGGAACCTGGTGTGGCGGCCGCGGTTCGTCATGTACTACCGGACGTTCCCGCTGGGCGCGGTGCGGGACGATCTCACCCGGGCCGGATTCTCGGTGGAGCTCCTGCCGCTGGAGGAGTTCGGCCGCCGGCCGGACGGCAGCCCGCGCTGGCGCCTCGTCGTGGCCCGGCGGACGTGACCGGGGTGAACTGACAAACTGGGTCCGACGATCGATACGGAGGAGTGGGCAGATGGCGCACGAACGGGCTGGGCAGCCGGCGCGGCCGGAGGACCTCACCGATGTCGCCCGGCTGGTGACCTCGTACTACGCGCTGCACCCGGACCCCGACGAGCCCGCCCAGCGGGTGGCGTTCGGCACCTCGGGACACCGCGGCTCGTCCTTCGCCACCGCGTTCAACGAGGACCACATCGCCGCCACCAGCCAGGCGATCTGCGAGTACCGCGCCCGGCAGGGGACCGACGGCCCGCTCTTCCTCGGCGCCGACACCCATGCGCTCTCCGAGCCGGCCAGGGTCACCGCCGTCGAGGTGTTCGCGGCCAACGAGGTGACCCTGCTCATCGACTCGGCCGACGGCTACACCCCGACCCCGGCCGTCTCGCACGCCATCCTCACGTACAACCGCGGCCGGACCTCGGGGCTCGCCGACGGTGTGGTGGTCACCCCCTCGCACAATCCGCCCGCCGACGGCGGGTTCAAGTACAACCCCCCGAGCGGCGGCCCCGCCGGATCCGACGCGACCGGCTGGATCCAGGACCGCGCCAACGAGATCATCGCCGCCGGTCTCAAGGACGTACGCCGGCTGCCCTGCGCCCGCGCGCTGGCCGCCTCCACGACCGGGCGCTACGACTTCCTCGATACCTATGTGAGCGACCTGCCCGCCGTGGTCGACCTGGACGCGGTGCGCGCCGCCGGTCTGCGCATCGGCGCCGACCCGCTGGGCGGTGCGTCCGTCGCGTACTGGGGCCGGATCGCCGAACAGCACCGGATCGACCTGACCGTGGTCAACCCGCTCGCCGACCCGACCTGGCGGTTCATGACCCTGGACTGGGACGGGAAGATCCGGATGGACTGCTCGTCGCCGTACGCGATGGCGTCGCTGATCGAGCGGTGCGACGAGTACCGGATCGCCACCGGCAACGACGCCGACGCCGACCGGCACGGCATCGTCACCCCGGACGCCGGGCTGATGAACCCCAACCACTACCTGGCCGCGGCGATTTCGTACCTGTTCACGCACCGCGAGCAGTGGCCCGCGGGTGCGGGCATCGGCAAGACGCTGGTCTCATCGGGGATGATCGACCGGGTGGCGGCCGGCCTGGGCCGCGAACTGGTCGAAGTACCCGTCGGCTTCAAGTGGTTCGTGGACGGTCTGGTGGGCGGTTCGCTGGGCTTCGGCGGCGAGGAGTCGGCGGGAGCCTCATTCCTGCGCCGCGACGGGTCGGTGTGGACCACCGACAAGGACGGCATCATCCTGGCCCTGCTCGCTTCCGAGATCCTCGCGGTCACCGGGAAGACCCCGTCCGAGCACTACACGGCGCTCACCGAGCGTTTCGGCGCGCCCGCCTACGCCAGGATCGACGCCCCTGCCGACCGTACGGAGAAGGCGGTGCTCGCCAGGCTCTCGCCCGGGCAGATCACCGCGGACACCCTGGCGGGGGAGCGGGTCACGGCGGTGCTCACGGAGGCGCCCGGCAACGGCGCGCCCATCGGCGGCATCAAGGTGACCACGGAGAACGCCTGGTTCGCGGCCCGGCCTTCGGGTACCGAGGACGTCTACAAGATCTACGCGGAGTCCTTCCTCGGGGCCGGCCATCTCGGCCAGGTCCAGGAGGAGGCGAAGGCTGTCGTCTCGGCGGCCCTGGCCGGCTGACGCCCGCAGCGGGAACCCGTGCGCCGGGAGGTCAGGCGCCGGGGACCGTGCGGTGGATCTGACGCAGGAAGGCGGCGTTGTCGGGTGTGTGCCGGATCTTCTCCAGCAGCGCTTCCAGCGTCGCCTGCCCGTCCCGGGAGCGCAGCGCCCGGCGCAGCCCCTGTACGGCGGCCAACTCGCCCTCGGCGAGGAGCAGTTCCTCGCGCCGAGTGCCCGAAGGTGTGATGTCGACGGCCGGGAAGACGCGCCTGTCGGCCAGTGCGCGGTCCAGCCGGAGCTCCATGTTGCCGGTGCTCTTCAGCTCCTCGAAGAAGTAGTCGTCGGCGCGGGAGCCGGTGTCGACCAGCGCGGTCGCGAGGATGGTCAGGGAACCGCCCTCCTCGGCGAGGCGCGCGGCGCCGAAGAGCCGCTTGGGGCCCTGCACCGCGGCAGCGTCGACACCGCCCGACAGGGTCCGGCCGCCCGATGACGCCGCGTTGTTGTGCGCCCGGCAGAGCCGGGTCAGGGAGTCGAGCAGGATGACGACGTCCTCGCCCTGTTCGACCAGGCGCTTGGCACGCTCCACCGCGAGGTCGGCGAGTGCGATGTGCTCCTTCGCCGGCCTGTCGAAGGTCGACGCGAGGACGTCGCCCCGTACGGAGCGGCGCATGTCGGTGACCTCCTCGGGGCGTTCGTCGAGCAGCACCACCATCAGATGGCACTCCGGGTGGTTGGCCGCGATGGCGGCCGCGAGCTGCTGGAGCAGCACGGTCTTACCGGTCCTGGGCGGCGCGACGATCAGACCGCGCTGCCCCTTGCCGATCGGGGCGATCAGGTCGATGAGACGGGTCGACGCCGCGCCGCCCGCCGTTTCGAGGCGCAGCCGCTCACGCGGGTGCAGAGGTGTTAGGTCGCGGAAGTGCCGACGGCCCCGAAGGGCCTCGGGCGGGCGGCCGTTGACCCGGTCGACCCGGACCGGGGCGCCGGGCCGCGGACAGGTCCCTTCGACGAAGTCGCCCGCACGCAGGCCGAACTGGCGGATCCGGTCGGCGGTCACCTGGACATCGTCGGGCGACGGGCGGGAGCCCGGGCCGGCGTGGGTGCGCAGCAGGCCGTGCCCCCGGCCGGTGACATCGAGGACGCCGGAGGCGGTGACGGACAGGTCCTGTTGGACAGGAGGGCGTTCGAGTGTGGTGGTCATGGTGAGTCCTTTCGCGGGCATGCCGTCTCGGGACATGCGGATGAGGGACCCGGCGGGGGCGGTGTGTCGGCACGCCCCGTGCGACGGGCAGAGAGCCCGGGCCGGGAGAGGTGGTGCTTGTGAGCCGGATCGCCGATCATGAGAAGAAAGGCGCAGCAGCAAGAGAACGCGAGACGCGGTAAATGCGATAACTGGCACCGGCGCCCATCGAGGGGCGTACACAAGTGCTGGTCGCACCGTACCACACATCCCGCACGGTGCCGCCGGGCCGTATCGGCCGGTACGGCTGCGGCTCCCGTGGGGCCGTCCGGGACCTGCGGCGTTGTCCTGGCACGGATATGCGAGCACGCTGGAAGGAAGAGAGGTCCTGCCGGGCGAGCGGCCCGGAGGCACGAACGGACGCACCGAGGGACGGACGAAGGAGCACACCGTGGCGATGGGAGCGAACGACGCCAGGGGTGACGACGTCTACCAGCCGGACGGCAGTGAAGTCACCGAGGACTCGGGCATTCTCGACCGCGAGGACACACTCAACGGCCGTGCCTCCGATCCGTACGACGAGGGCTGGTCCCCGCCGGAACGGCCGCTGGGCGTCGACCACGCGGCAACCACGCAGGAGGAGCAGCAGGAGGGCGAGACGCTGGACCAGCGCCTGGCCGAGGAGCTGCCCGACCCGGCGCTGCTCCGCGCACCGGGCGGCGACGGCATCGGCGACGCGTCGGACAGCGACGGGGAGCCGCTGGACGAAGAGGTCGGCGGTGACCGGTCGGGCCGACTCGTCGCGCCCGACGAAGGGGCGCACGAGGAGGCCGAGAAGGACATGCTGGCGGAGGACGTGGGCGTCGACGGCGGCGCGGCCTCCGCCGAGGAGGCCGCGGTGCACCTCGTCGGTGACCCGACGGCCGACGGCGGCGGGCCGCGGGGCCAGTAGCGCGGACCGGGGCCAGTGCCGGCCGGCCGATCGCCGGCCGACCGGGGTCAGCCAGCCGCGACCGGGGTCAGTAGCGCAGATCGGCCGCGATGCGGTCGTGGTCGGCGAGTGTGCCGTCGGGTACGAAGACGACCTCGGCCCCGGTGTCCAGGGCCAGCTCCACGAGCTCGTCGACGATGTCCTCACGGACGGCCTCGCCATCGGGAGAGGGCGCCCCCGGTTCCGGCGGATCGACCGGTACCAGATGCCCCTCCTTCACCCGTACGGTCCGCTGGAAGTTCTCCTCGACCGCCACCAGGGCGACCCGGCCCTCCCGTACCGACTCCCACACCTCGTCGAGACCCGCGGCGAAGGTCCGCCTGCCGCGCGCGGCGTCCAGCCGGTCCGCAGTCCGTTCGGCCGTCCGCGCCCGGAACTCGCGCAGGCTCGGCTCCAGCTCCCGGAACAGCTCGGGTGCCGGGCCGTTCACCAGCCCGCCGGTGAGGATCTTGGCCGCCGCGTGCCGGGTGGCGGTCCCCACGTCCTCCAGGAGGCTCAGCGCGGGGGCCAGACCCACCACGAAGAGCGGCCGGGGGGTCGCGGCGAGGACCGCGGCGAGCGCGCTGTCCACGTCACGGAGGTACCGGCGGGTCTCCTCGTCCTGGAACGTACTGGCCACGTCACCGATGCGTTCCTCGCGCTGCACATCGGTCTGCAGCTCGTCAGGGGTGACCGGGAAGCTGTTGCCCGTGTGCTCGCGCACCGTCCCCTGGTATCCGTGCCAGAGCGTGGCGCGGGTCGCGGCCACGACGAGCACCCAGTACGGGGTGGCCCGGGCCCGGGCGGCGACCAGGTTCCTGGTGAGGTAGCTGTCGCTGATCACCACGCGTTCCGGGACCTCCCTCGGCAGCACCCAGGTCTGGTACGTGTCGGCACTCGCGAAGATCACCAGCCCGTCCTGGGAGTACCGCAGGTCGATGTCCGTGTGCGCCCGGTCGAGCTGGGCCCTGAGCCCGGCCCGCACCTCCCGCTGCAGCGGTTCGCCGCCGTTGGTCCAGGTGTCGATCCGGCGGCCCGCCTCGGCCACGAGATTGCGCAGCCGCACCGCGTCCTGGGCGTTGTCCGTCTCGCGCCGGTGCGTCGGCATACTCACGGACACCACCGGATGGGGCTGCTTCTTGCGCAGGCTCTGCAGGACCGCAGGCGTCAGAGCGTTGGTTTCCATGACTCCCTTTCTGGTACTGGTGCCCTTCACGATCCACCAGCCGCCGCACGGCTGCATCCGGACGCGGCCCGCCCGCATCCGTGATTAGCATGGCGAATGGCGAAGGACAGCCCCGTACTCGACGTGGTGACGGAATCCCTGGCGGAGCTCCATGACCGGCTCGGCGCACTGCGGGACGGCGCCGTCGCCGGCTACATCCCGCAGCTGGCGCTCGCGGACCCGGACACCTTCGGGCTCTCACTGGTGAGCATGTACGGACACCGGTACCGGGCGGGCGACGCGGAAGTGCCGTTCACCGTCCAGTCGGTGTCGAAGCCGTTCGTGTACGCGCTCGTCCTCTCACTCCTCGGCCTCGACGAAGTGACCCGGTGGGTGGGTACGGAGCCGAGCGGCGAGGGCTACAACGCGATCAGCCTGGAGCCGGACACCGGGCGGCCGGACAACGCGATGATCAACGCGGGGGCCATCGCCACCACCGCCCTGGTGCCCGGCCCCACCGACGCGGAGCGGTTCGAGCGCATCCTGGACTGCCTGAGCCGCTTCGCGGGCCGCCGGCTGGACGTCGACGAGACCGTGCACGCGTCGGAGGCGGAGACGGGCGACCGCAACCGCGCGCTCGCGTATCTGATGAGCAGCCTCGGGGCGCTGCCCGGTCCGCCCTCGGTCGTGGACACCTACTTCCGGCAGTGCGCGGTACGGGTCACCACCGGCGACCTCGCGGTGATGGCGGCGACCCTGGGCAACGGAGGTGTCAACCCGGTGACCGGCGAGAAGGTGGTGTCCGAGACCGTCGCCTGCCAGGTACTCGCGGTGATGGCGTCCTGCGGGATGTACGACGCGTCCGGTGCCTGGCTGCTTCGGGTGGGTCTGCCCGCGAAGAGCGGGGTGTCCGGCGGGCTGATCGCCGTGAGCCCGGCGCGGTTCGGGGTCGCGGTCCACAGCCCGCCCCTCGATGCCACGGGCACTCCGGTGCGCGGTATCGAGGCGCTGCGGGAGCTGTCCGAGCGGTTCGGGCTGCATATGATGCGCCATCCCACGCTGTCCGCCCCCACCATCACGGAGGCGGACCACGGGACGCGGACGGGGCTGGTGGCCGCACAGGGCGCCCTGGACTTCACCGCGGCCGAACGGCTGCTGCACGGGCTGTCCGAAGTGGCTCCGGAGTCCGGCGGCTGGGTGGTGCTCGACCTGCTCGACGTCACCAGTGTGGAGCCCTCCGGCGCCTCGCTCGTGGCCTCCGCACTGGCCCGGCTGGAGGGGGAGGGGCACCGGGTGGCCGTCGTGGTCGATCCGCGCGCGCCGGGTGGAGCGCGGCTGACGCCCTGGCAGAGGTTCCCGTCCCGCGAGGAGGCCGTCGCCTGGTGCGAGCGGGGGAGGTCCGCGGGGGGCGCGAACGACCCTCGTCCCGGGGCGGACTGAGTGACTCAGGACCGCTGCCGGTGGCGGACGAACTGCTCAGGGGCGGACCCGCGCGGTCGCGGATCCGCCCCTGCGGTGTCCCGGTGCTGTGGTCTCAGCGCGGTGGTCTCTCAGTGCCGGCGGGCCGTCCCGGCCGCTGGTGCGGTGTTGCTGGTGGTGACCTGCACCTCGTCGACGACCAGCTGCTGCGGGAAGGCGGTGCTGCCGTCCGGGTCGCCCGGCCAGTATCCGCCGACGGCCAGGTTGAGGATCAGGAAGAAGGGTTTGTTGAACACCCACTGGTTCCCGCCCACATCGGCGGGCGTACGGGTCTGGTACACGTTGCCGTCCACGGACCAGGTGATGGAGTCGGGCGCCCAGTCGACGGCGAAGGTGTGGAAGCCGTCGGAGAACGCCTGGCCGCCCGGGAGCGAATAGGGGGCGCCGATGCCGGCGGAGCCGGAGTAGCCCGGGCCGTGGATCGTGCCATGGACGGTCGACGGTTCGAAGCCGACGTTCTCCATGACGTCGATCTCACCGGAGTTGGGCCAGCCGACCTGTCCGATGTCGTCGCCCAGCATCCAGAAGGCGGGCCACATGCCCTGCCCCTTGGGGATCTTCATCCGGGCCTCTACATGGCCGTACGCGGCCGAGAACTTGCCCGAGGTGTTCAGCCGCGCCGATGTGTACTCGCACGAGCCGTACCAGCACTGGTAGTTGTTCGGGTTCTCCTTGCGCGCCGTGATGACCAGATGGCCCTGGCCGTCGAGCGCGGCGTTGGCGTTGCCCGGTGTGTAGTACTCGCGTTCGTGGTTGTCGACGTTGTCGCCGGTCTCCGTCTGCCACTTGCTGCCGTCGACGGCGGAGCCCGCCGGACCGTCGAAGGTGTCGGAGAAGGTTCCGCCGGCCGCCACTGCCGGACGGCCGGCGGCGGAGGGGTTGTCGGCGCTCGCGGTGGACGCGACGACCGGGGCGAGGAGCAGGGCTGACGCGGTGGCGACGAGGAGCCGCCGGGCCAGGCGTGTGGAGGCCATGGTTCTCCTTCCGGTGCACGGATCAGGTGCACTGAAGGCATGTATGACATGGATATGACAGACATGCGCAGCGAGGCCGCCCGGGGGAGCGTGGCGGCCGGGGTGGGGGGTGCGCGGTTCACTTCGAGATTTAAGAAGTGAACCAACCCGCTGTCAAGGTCTTGGTATGTACCACTCCGGGTAAAGGTGAATTCATGCCTGAACGCATGGAAATGAAAAGGGATATGTGTCCGAGTTGTGTGTTCGACAACTGAAAGGAACGCGTACTGGAGGGGTTTGACGACTGGTCCGGACCTGACCTGGAATTCACCGGGGTGACAGAGGTCGGTACCCCGTATGCCAACTGCCCGGTGATCCCCGGTGGTTGGTTACCGGAGTGAAGCACGGGGCGCCTGTGTGACAGGTGGCACGAGGGCGATACCCTGCGCGCGCACCGCCAAACGGGCGGCGCAGCATGTGTGGAGGATTTTGTGACCGTTTCCAATAGATCGTGGCGGCTCCGGGGGGCCTTCATAGCCGCAGCGGCGAGTGTGGTCGGCGTCGGTCTGTGTGCTGTCCCGGCTCAGGCGCACACTCCGACGTGGAGCGTTTCGTGCTCCGAGGTCACCCTTGACCTGACGGCGTACAACCCTGGCGTCACCAACACCGTGACCGTCAGCGTGGACGGGAAGGACATCCTTCCCACGGAGAAGTTCGGCTCGGCGGTCAACAGGACGCTGCCGCTGGGTGAGCACACCAAGCCGCTCACCGTGCACCTGGTCGTGAAGGCCGGCGACGGGGACCAGTTCTCCAGGGACGAGACGAAGACGGCGCCCGTCTGCGCCACGCCGCCGCCCGCCTCGCCGCCGCCCGTCACGCAGCCCCCGACGGCGGCCCCGAGCTCCGCGCCCCCCGTCCCGAGCAAGGCCCCGAGCTCCGCGCCCAGTAGCCCGGCAGCCGCGGCCCCCGCGCCGTCGCCGAGCTCGAGCGCGCCGTCGGACCTGGCCGAGACCGGTTCCTCCAGCTCCACGCCGCTCATCGCGGGTGCGGCTGCCGTGGTGATCCTCGCCGGTGGCGGCATCATGTTCGCCGCGCGCAAGCGTCGCAGCAGCCAGAACTGATCCACCACGACTGCCGGCGCCTCCGTGTGAGCGCCGGCAGTTCTGTGTACGGGCGGTTTCCCGTCCGGAGCCTCCTGGCTGCCGGCCCAGCAGGGCACCGCCGTTGACCTGCGGGATCAGCCCGGTCGTGTACGCGCCGGGCGCCGCGGGACAACAGCGGAGGCCCTCACACCTTGCGGTAGTCGTACGCCTCCACGGCCGCGGCCTCCACCGCGTCCAGGTCGCCCCCGGCCGAAGCGGTGACCATGGCCGCCACCGAACCCTCCAGGAACGGCGCGTCCACCAGCCTTGTGTTGTCCGGGAGTTCATCGCCCTCGGCCAGCAGCGCCTTCACGGTCAGCACCGCGCTGCCGAGATCGACGAGGACCGCCACACCGGCACCCCGGTCCACCGCCGCGGCTGCCGCCGAGATCAGCTCCGAACTGGTACCGAGGCCGC
Source organism: Streptomyces sp. NBC_00466 (assembly GCF_041433995.1). Taxonomy (NCBI): domain Bacteria; kingdom Bacillati; phylum Actinomycetota; class Actinomycetes; order Kitasatosporales; family Streptomycetaceae; genus Streptomyces; species Streptomyces sp. NBC_00466. Next base: position 6,780,748 of record NZ_CP107896.1, read on the forward strand.
CGTCCGGGGTTCCGCCCGCTGCGGCGACCGGAGCGGTCGTAGCCCCGCCCGCCAGCCCGGTCGCCAGTTCGGCCACGGCCGCCGCGACCGGCGCGCTGTGGGACACCAGGACGATCCCCACCAGCGCGCTCATGCGGCAGCCTCCGCCAGGGCGCCGAACAGCAGCGCCGACGATGTCGCCCCCGGATCCTGGTGGCCGATGCTGCGCTCACCGAGATAGCTCGCCCGGCCCTTGCGCGCCAGCATCGGTACGGTCGCGACCGCCCCGGCATCCGCGGCCTTCGCCGCCGCGGTGAAGGACTCCCCGAGCGCGTCGGCAGCGGGCAGCAGCGCGTCCAGCATCGTCTTGTCGCCCGCGGCGGCGCCACCGAGCCGGCCCACCGCCTCCGTCCCCGCCTTCAGTGCGGCGGACAGCTGCTCCCGGTCCACGGAAGGGGAGTCGCCCAGCGACTTGCCGGTACGGCGCAGCAGCGTCCCGTACAGCGGTCCGGACGCCCCGCCGACGGTGGAGATGAGCTGCCGCCCGGCCAGTGTGAGGACCGCGCCCGGGGTCTGCGGGGCCTCCTTCTCCAGCGCGTCCCGCACGGCGGCGAACCCGCGCCGCAGGTTGCTGCCGTGGTCGGCGTCGCCGATGGCCGAGTCCAGTTCGGTCAGCCGGTCCGCCTCCCTGTCGACGGCCGCGGCCGTACCGGCCATCCAGCGGCGGAAGAATTCGGCGTCGAGCACAGGTCCTCCTTGATGAGTCGGTACACGGGACGGTCAGCAGCCCCAGCGCAGCGCGGCCGTACTGACCGGCGCGTCCCACAACCGCAGCAGCTCCTCGTCCACCTGGCAGAGCGTCACCGAGCAGCCTGCCATGTCGAGTGAGGTCACATAGTTGCCCACGAGGGTACGGGCGACGGTCACGCCACGCTCGGCCAGTACCCGCTGCACCTCGGCATTGAAGCCGTACAGCTCCAGCAGGGGAGTCGCCCCGGCGCCGTTCACCAGGGCGAGTACCGGAAGCTCCGGCCGCAGGTCCTCCAGGACGGCGTTCACCGCGTAGTCCGCGATCTCCCGCGAGGTCATCATCGCGCGCCGCTCCCGCCCCGGCTCGCCGTGGATCCCGACACCCAACTCCAGCTGACCGGAGGGAAGATCGAAAGTGGGGCCGCCCTTGGCCGGCGTACTGCAGGCGCTCAGGGCGACCCCGAAGGACCGCGCACCGGCACATACCTTCCGGGCGATGGCCTCGACCCGCTCCAGCGGCGCGCCCTCGTCGGCCGCGGCCCCCGCCAGCTTCTCCACGAAGAGGGTGGCCCCCGTGCCGCGCCGGCCGGCCGTGAACGTGCTGTCGCTCACCGCCACGTCATCGTTGACCAGCACCTTGGCGACCCGTACGCCCTCGTCCTCCGCGAGCTCCGCCGCCATGTCGAAGTTGAGCACGTCACCCGTGTAGTTCTTCACGATGAACAGCACGCCTTCACCGCTGTCGACGGCTGCCGCTGCCCGCACCATCTGATCGGGCACCGGCGACGTGAACACCTCGCCGGGACAGGCGGCGGAGAGCATCCCGCGCCCGACGAACCCGCCGTGCAGCGGCTCGTGCCCCGACCCGCCGCCCGAGACCAGCGCGACCTTCCCCGCCACGGGTGCGTCGCCCCGTACGATCACGCGGTTCTCGACATCGACGGACAGCTCCGGATGCGCGGCGGCCATTCCGCGCAGGGCGTCCGCTACCACGGTTTCCGGGACATTGATCAGCATTCTCATAGTGTCCTCCAGTCGCGCAAGCAGGTAGGCCTGTGAGCTGTATCTTCCCTGTTCAAGGAGGTTTCAGCAGCTATTGATACGGGCGGTTCGCGGCGGCGATCGGCGGGTTTCGGCGAAGCTGGTGCCGACCGAATGCTGACTTTATGACGGCCGCTCCGGACTTGGCGAGCGGTGCCCCGGACCTGTTCGGTGCTGTGTTCGCCGGGATGGGTGGCCGCGGTGAGCAGGGCCAGGCGGGCGCCAGGCAGCGGCCTACCTCCGCGGAAACACCGGTGGGAAGAGTTCGTCCGCCGTGCGGTGGCGGTGGTCGCGCTCCGGGTACGCCGCCCTCATCACGTCGAACAGTTGCTGCCCCGCTCGCCTCAGGGCGGGGAGGTCGACCCCGGGGATCGAGCCGTCGCGCATCACCACCCTGCCCGCGACCATCGTCAGGACGGCGTCGCGCGCGGAGCCGTTGAGTACGAGCGTGCGCAGCGGATCCTCGGTGACGCCCATGCAGAAGTCGTCCAGGGCGAACGCCGCGAGATCGGCGGTGGCCCCGGCGGCAAGGCGGCCGAGGTCCGGCCGGTGCAGTGCGGTCGCGCCGCCTGTCCACAGTGCTTCGAAGTAGCCGGCGAGATGGCTCCGACCCAGGTCGCCGGCCTGGATCTTGGCGACCTGGGTGCCCACGTCGATTCCCCGGATCAGGTCCGGCGGGAAGGAGTCAGTGCCGAGACACAGGTTCACCCCCTGCGCCCGGTAGCCGCCGAACGTGTGGAGGTTGTGGGCGTACCGGGCGTTGGTCAGCGGGCAGTGCACGATCGACACACCCGCGCCGGCCAGCACCGCGACATCCCCGGTGTCGTTACCGAGCACTTCCGGGTGTACGTCCAGTACCACGCCGTGCGGGACGATCAGTCGGTCCGACAACAGTCCCGATTCGGCGATGAGTTGGAGCGGTGTACGCCTGTAGGTGTGCTGGATGAAGTCGCGTTCGGACATCCCTTGCAGGGCATGGAGGCGTACCAGCACGCCGCGTTCGTGTGCCGCCTCGGCCACGTCGCGGAGGAGGCCGGGGGTGAGTGTCTCGATCCGGCAGGGGAGCAGTACCCCGGTCACCAGCGGGTCGGCGAGCCGCGTGCTGTGGTCCAGGAAGCGCAGCGCGTCCGCCAGGCCGCGCCGGCCCGCCTCCTCGTCGAACGCGACCGTGCGCCTGCCGCCCGCGCCGATCACGTTGACCCCGGACCGGAACGACGGCCCGAGGAAGGCACGCAGACCCAGCTTGGCGGACACCTCGGCCATCGCCACGGAGTCCTCGTACGTCTCGGCCCAGTCGCTGTGCACCTCGGAGGCGATCGGCATATAGCTGGTGACGCCGTGCAGGGCGAGCTGGGTCAGTGCGTACTCGCGCACCGTGCGCCGTTGTGCGTCGTCGAACACCGCGCGGGGCGCCGCGAAGTACTCCGTCGACCAGGTGAAGCCCGAGGACAGATCCGGGGACGCCCAGGAGTCCAGGATCAGGTGGTCGATGTCGGTGAGGGCGTCCAGGTCGATGAGGCCGGGGGTGATCACCGCGTCACCGAGGTCGATGCGCTCGTCGGCCTGATGGTGGTCGAGTTCGGCGCGCGCACCCACGTCGACGATCGTGTCGCCGTCGGTCAGCACGGCACCGTCCGGGATCTCCACGTGCGAGCGTCCGTCATGGGCGATCACCCAGGAAGCGGTCACCAGGGTCTTCATCGGCAGCCCTCTCAGATTTGGTACACCAAGTAGGAGAATCAGCCACCAGGGTCCCGAGTACGGGTGGCTGCGGCGCGGTGCGGACGCGTCACCGGCGCCGGGCTCGCACCACGCTTCGCCTGACCATAACCTGCCGATGACTAGGGAAGTAAGACTGATTTACGGTCTGCGGGGCGGCGCTGACCGGATCGCGGATCGCTCTGGTGGAAACCGTGATTCTTGGTATACCGTTCCGGCCACCCGCACCCCCGAGCACCGAAGGACCGACGTGCCGGATACCCATGAGTCGCCAAGTCGGACGCGCCGCGCCGGCGCGCCGGAGCCCTCCGACGGGCAGGTGGCCACCCTGCCTTCACCGGAGTCCGGGGCCGCCCTGATGGTGCTGTTCGCCGTACTGGCACCGGTGTTGGTGGCCATCGAGGGCTCCGACCCGTTCACTGCCAGGACCGGGCCCGACTTCCTGGATAACTTCGACACGCCGGGCCTGCCGCTGTCGTACTACCGCTTCCCGTCCGGCGAGCACTGGCTGGGTCTCGAACCGGGGCTCGGGCGCGACATCTTTGCCCGCCTGGCCTACGGGGCGAGGATCTCCCTGACCATCGCGCTGCTGTCCACAGTGGTGTCGGTGGTACTCGGTACGGTGCTCGGCGCGGCCGCCGGATACTTCGGCGGCAAGGTCGACATGGTGATCAGCCGTGTGATGGACCTGTTCCTGGCCTTCCCGCACCTGCTGCTCGTGCTGTCGCTGACCCCGATCATGCAGTCCCGGCTGCGTGGCACGAGCCTCGACTCGGGAAGCCTGGTGCCGATCGCGTCACTGGTGATCATCCTTGGCTTCTTCGGCTGGGCATATCTGGCGAGAGTGGTGCGCGGCCAGGTGCTCTCGATCCGCCGGCAGGAGTTCGTCGAGGCCGCACAGGCCTACGGCGCCTCCCACCGGAGCATCATCTTCCGGCAGATCATCCCGAACGTGATGGGGGTCGTGCTGGTCTACGCGACCATGATGATCCCCACCAACATCACCGCGGAAGCGGCCCTCTCCTTCCTCGGCGTCGGCGTCAAGGACCCCACACCGTCCTGGGGCCAGATGCTCAACGCGGCCCAGTCGGGGAACTGGTACCTCTCCGACCCGTGGTTCCTGGCCGTCCCGGCCGGCGCACTGGTGATCACCGTGCTCGCCTTCAACCTGCTCGGCGACGCGGTCCGGGACGCCCTCGACCCCAAGTCCTCCCGAAGCTGATCCAGCCACCTTTGCCCCTTTGCCCCTTGGCCCACCACGGCCCGTTGACCCTCCACGGTCCTTTGACCCGCCTCGGATCCTTTGATCCGCCTCGGATCGGCCCCTGACGTGCGCCAACCCCTTCCCGTCCGCAAGGAGACGCAGTGAATCGAAGCACCAAGGCGGCGCTCGCCCTGACGGTGAGTGCCGGGCTGGCCCTCACCGCCTGCGGCGGCCCCAAGCCCACACCCGGTGACAGGACCGCCGCCAGGGCGGACGCCTACGCGCCGGTGACGGTCGGGAAGGGCTACAGCACCAAGGGCGGGAACATCAACGTCCTGATGTCGTCGGACTTCCAGACTCTGGACCCGGGCAACAGCAACTACGTACAGACCGCCGACGTGGGGCAGCTGTACTACCGCACCCTGACCATGGCCAAGGAGACCGCCGGCCGGCCGCCGACCATCGTGCCGGATCTGGCCACCGACCTGGGAAAGGCCTCCACCGACGGCCTCACCTGGACCTACACCCTCAAGAAGGGGCTGAAGTTCGAGGACGGCACACCGGTCACCAGCAAGGCCGTCAAGTACGGCGTCGAGCGCACCTACGCCCGCGACGTCTACACCCAGGCGCCGCAGGAGCTGAACTCGGCCCTGGCCGACGACAGTTACAAGGGCCCGTACGCCGGCGGCGACTTCAAGGGGATCGACACACCGGACGACCACACCGTCGTCTTCCACCTCAAGCAGCCGTTCGCCGAGTTCCCCGCGCTGGTGTCCCGTTCGAACACGGCGCCGGTGCCGAAGGCCGACGACACCAGGCTCGACTACACCAACCACCCGGTCTCCTCCGGCCCGTACAAGATCAAGTCGTACGACCGCGGACGCTCGATGAAGCTGGTCCGCAACGACCAGTGGGACCCGGCCACCGACCCCAACAGGCCCGCCCTGCCGGACACGTTCACCTTCACACTGTCCACGGCCCAGGCCACCATCAGCCAGCAGCTGCTCGCCGACTCGGACCCGACCGCGATCACACTGGACAGCAACGGCGGACTGCAGGCCTCCGACGCCGCCGAGCTCAACGACCCGAAGGTCAGGACGCGCACCGCGGCCGGTCTGCTGGGCTGCACGGACGTGCTCGACTTCAACACCGAGACCATCGAGGACCCCGACGTCCGCAAGGCGATGGCACTCTCCATCGACCGCGGCGCCATCCAGGTCCAGTACGGCGGCGCACGCTTCGGCATGGTGGCCCAGTCGTACATCAACCCGGCCCAGCGCGGCTACGTCACCCAGCACACCGACCTGGACCCGGCGGGCAAGCCGAAGCTGACCGAGGCCAGGAAGCTACTGAAGGGCAAGAAGGTCCCCAAGAAGCTGGTGTACGGCTACGCGGACGCCAACGCCCGGTACAAGAACGTCGGCACCGTGCTCCAGCAGAACTTCAAGAAGCTCGGCATCGACCTGCAACTGCGCCCGATCCCGGCCGCCAACTACTACACGGTGCTGGCCGGTGACCAGATGCCGGACATCGCCCGCAGCGGCTGGTGCGGCGGCGCGGACAGCGGTTCGGTCCGTACCACCGTCGACCCGAACGTGGGGCCGAGCCTGGACGGCAAGACCTACGGCTTCTCCAACATCCCCCGCTTCCACGACCCGGAGATCTCCCGCGCCATGTACAAGCTGCGCGGCACCAACGGGACCAGCGAGGAACTGGGCAGGAAGTGGGCCACCCTGTTCGACCGGACCATGCAGAGCTACCCGCTGGTCCCGCTGGTGCGCAGCTACACCAGCAGCGTGGTCGGCTCCAAGGTCCGAGGCGCTCAGATGGGCTACTTCTTCGGCGCCATAGACCTGTCGACCGTCGGCGCCGAGCGCTGACGCCCGCTCGCCCGCTGCACAAGAGAGGTAATTGAACGGTGAGTTCATCCCGAGCCGGCAGGTCGCACCCATGACCAGATTCCTGATGCGGCGCTTCGTCGCGATGATCGTGCTCTTGTTTGTCATCAGCTTCGTGACGTTCACGCTGTTCCAGCTCGGTCCTGCGGACCCGGCCGCGGCGGCCTGCGGCCAGGAGTGCACTCCGCAGCGCATCGCCGAGGCCCGGGTCGCGCTCGGGATGGACAAGCCCTTCCTCACCCAGTACTTCACGTATATGTCGGGGCTGGTGAGCAGCCACACGGTCGGCGCACCCGGCGCCGGGACGCTGTGCGACTGGCCCTGCCTCGGCAAGTCGTTCCAGACCAACGAGGACGTCACCACGATCATCGGCCGGGCCCTGCCGTACACCCTGTCGGTGGCCAGCGGTGCGATCGTGCTGTGGACCATCGCCGGTGTCGGCCTCGGCCTGCTCGCGGCGCTCCGCAAGGGCCGGTTCGCCGACAAGCTGATCGTCGGCGGCGCCTCCGTCGGCGTATCACTCCCCATCCCGGTGACGGGCCTGTTGCTGCTGCTCCTGTTCGTCAGCACGCTGAACCTGCTGCCGTTCACCACCAACGAGATCGCCACGCCGTTCGACGCGGCCGGTCCCGGCGGCTGGATCCTGAACTACCTGCTGCCGTGGGTGGCGCTGGCCGTGCTGTTCAGCGCGCAGTACATCCGGGTCACCCGCAGCAACATGCTGGAGACCCTGGGCGAGGACTTCATGCGCACCGCCCGCGCGAAGGGACTGTCCAGGCGGCACATCGTGTTCAAGCACGGCGCGCGGGCCGGCCTCACTCCGGTGGTCACCATGCTCGGCCTCGACATTGGCGGCCTCCTGGGCGGCGCCGTGCTCACCGAGCAGATCTTCTCGGTGCCGGGCGTCGGATTCACCGCTGTGCACGCCGCGCAGGCCGGAGACCTGCCGGTCACCATGGCCATCACCATGATGGCCGCGTTCTTCATCATTGTCGCCAACGTCCTGGTCGATATCGCCTACGCGGTGATCGACCCGCGAGTGAGGGTCGCCTGATGACCACGCCCGAAGCCGCGCCCATGCTGGCCATCCGCGACCTGCGGGTGAGCTTCCCGACCGACGACGGCGTGGTCCACGCGGTCAACGGGATGGACCTGACCCTGGCGCGCGGGGAAACCGTCGGAATCGTCGGCGAATCCGGCTCCGGCAAGACCGTCACGAGTCAGGCGCTCATGGGCCTGCTCAAGGACACCACTGCCGACGTCACCGGACAGATCCTTCTCGACGGACAGGATCTCAACACGCTCACCGAGACGCAGATGCGCGCCTACCGCGGCAAGAAGATCGCGATGATCTTCCAGGACCCGTTGTCGGCCATGCACCCCTTCTACCCCGTCGGCGCCCAGATCGCCGAGGCCTACCGGGTGCACAACGCCGTGTCCAGGAAGGCCGCGGCACAGGTCGCCGTCGACATGCTCGGCCGCGTGGGGATCCCCGGCCCGAAGCGCCGGTACTCGGCCTATCCGCACGAGTTCTCCGGCGGTATGCGCCAGCGCGCGATGATCGCCATGGCGCTCGTCTGTGAACCCGAGCTGCTGATCGCCGACGAACCCACCACCGCCCTCGACGTCACCGTGCAGGCCCAGATCCTCGACCTGCTCAACGAGTTGCAGAACGAGACGGGGACCTCGGTGATCCTGGTGACCCACGACCTCGGTGTGGTCGCCGAGGTGTGTCACCAGGTCGTGGTGATGTACGGCGGGGAGTGTGTGGAGCGGGCGACCGTCGCGAACCTGTTCAAGGACCCGCGACACCCCTACACCCAGGGGCTGCTGGCTTCGATGCCGTCGCTGGCCGGCCGGTCCGAGCGGCTCAGCCCCATCCCGGGCTTCCCGCCCTCGCTGCTGGCGCTGCCCGACGGCTGCCTCTTCGCCGACCGCTGCCCCCAGACACACCTGGTGCCCGACGGTGCCTGCGGAACGCGCCGCCCGACACTGACCGGCCTCGACGGGCACCCGTCGCGGTGCCACCTGGAGACGCTGCAACCGACCGGAGAGGTGACCCGATGACGCCGCTGCTGGAGGTCACCGACCTGACCAAGCACTTCCCGGTCCGCTCCCGTGGCTTCAGGCCCGGCGGCGGCGCGGTCAAAGCCGTGAACGGCGTCAGCTTCTCGGTCGATGCCGGACAGACCCTCGGCCTGGTGGGGGAGTCCGGCTGCGGCAAGTCGACCACCGGCCGCCTGCTCATGCGCCTCCTCGATCCGACGTCCGGGAGCATCCGGCTCGACGGCCGTGAGATCGCCGAACTGAGCCGGTCCGAACTGCAGGAATACCGGCGCCGGGTGCAGATGGTGTTCCAGAACCCCTCGTCCTCGCTCAACCCCCGGCAGACCGTCGGCAGCGCGATCGCCGCACCGCTCCTCGCCCAGCGGATCACACCGGCCGACGGGGTCAAGGCCCGGGTGCGGGACCTGATGGACCGGGTGGGGCTGCGCCCCGACCACTACAACCGTTTCCCGCACGAGTTCTCCGGCGGCCAGAAGCAGCGCGTCGGCATCGCCCGGGCGCTCGCCCTGGACCCGCAGCTGATCATCTGCGACGAACCGGTGTCCGCACTCGACGTGTCGGTGCAGGCGCAGGTCATCAACCTCCTTGAGGACATCCAGCGGGACACCGGGGTGGCCTACCTCTTCATCGCCCACGACCTGTCCGTGGTCCAGCACTTCGCCGACCGCATCGCCGTGATGTACCTCGGAAAGATCACGGAACACGGCGACACCACGAGGGTTTTCGGTGCTCCGGAACATCCCTATACGCGGGCACTGCTGTCCGCCGTACCGCAGCCCGACCCGACGGCGGACCGGAGCGGGCGGATCCGGCTGAAGGGCGATCTGCCCAGCCCCGCCGACCCGCCGCGCGGCTGCGTGTTCCGGTCCCGGTGCCCCGTGCATACGAAACTGGAGCCGCAGCGCCGCCAGTTGTGTACCGACAGCGTGCCGGGTGGCGACATCGCCTGCCACCACACCGACGTCACCGCCGAGACACTGGCCCTAGCCCGAGCCGAATCCACCTGACCAGCAGTACCGCGCAACAGAGCAGAACAACGCAGAGCAGAAAGGTGACAACAGTGCTGATCCGTGACGTCCGTCCGTGGGGTGGCGAGCGCAGCGACGTCGTCCTGTCCGGCGACCGCATCGCAGCCGTCCGCCCGCACGACCCGGCCGCGCAGCCGTCCGGCGAAGTGGTGGAGGGCCGTGGCCGGCTGCTGCTGCCGTCGTTCAGTGACGTGCACGTGCACCTGGACTCGACCCGGATCGGCCTGCCGTTCCGGCCCCACACCGGCGGCCCGGGAGTGTGGACGATGACGATGAACGACCGGGAGAACTGGCGCTCGGCGGAGGTCCCGCTCGTGGAGCGCGTCGCCGGCACGCTGGAGCGGATGATCGCCCGCGGCACCACCCGCGTGCGGTCGTACGCCCAGGTCGACGTGGACTGCAAGCTTGAGAAGTTCGAGGCGGTGGTGGCCGCTAAGGAGAAGTTCGCCGGTCAGGCCGACGTTCAGATCATGACGTTCCCGCAGGCCGGCATCCTCCGTGAGAAGGGCACCGTCGACTACCTGGAGGCCTCGCTGAAAGCGGGCGCCGAGGTGATGGGCGGCATCGATCCGTGCACCCTGGACCGGGATCCCAAGGGCCACCTGGACGTCGTCTTCGGGCTCGCCGAGAAGTACCAGGTCGAGGTGGACATCCACCTGCACGAGCCCGGGGAGCTGGGCGTGTTCTCCACCGATCTGATCCTTGAGCGCACCCGGGCACTCGGCATGCAGGGCAAGGTCACGATGTCCCATGCCTATGAACTGGGCTCCGTGTCCGAGTCGGTGAGCCGCCGCATCATCCACGACTTCGCCGAACTGGACATCGCGATGGCCACCGTGGCGCCGTCGGCGCGCGGACAGCTGTCGCTGGTGGACCTGGTGGAGGCCGGTGTACGCGTGGGCCTGGGCGAGGACGGCCAGCGTGACTACTGGAGCCCGTACGGCAACTGCGACCTGCTTGACCGCACCTGGCAGCTGGCTTTCACCAACAACTTCCGCCGTGACGAGCTGATCGAGATGTCCCTGGCGGTCGCGACGATCGGCGGCGCCTCGATCATGAGCCACGACGTCGCGCGCCCGGCCGGGATCGCCGACCGGCCCGGTCTCGCGGTCGGCGACCGTGCCGACCTGCTGCTGGTCGACGGCGAGACACCGACCAGCACGGTGATGGACCGCTCCACGGACCGCACCGTCCTGCACGACGGAGTGGTCGTCGCCGACCAACTGGCCCTCGTACGAGGCTGATCCGGCCCTGGGCCCGCGGTCGGCACCGACGGCGGGCCCCTCGGGATCGCGCGGTCGGTGCCGACGGCCCGGTCCCGGAAGTGCCGGAGCGTACCGGCCGGCCACTGAGCCCGGCGTGGAGCTGCGGTCAGCGGCGCTTGTCGGCGATGGCGCGGCGGCTGCTCTCCAGGTGCTGGACCACGAGTTCCTCGACACGTGCGACATCGCGCTCCGCGACAGCGGCGTAGAGGGCCTCGTGCTCCAGTGCCATCGCCAGGAGGTCGTCGTGCCGCCCGAACAGCCAGCGCATCCGGCTGCGCAACGTGCCTTCGAGTTCGGTCAGCAATTCGTTGGCCGCCATCGACGTCACGGTCTCGTGGAAGTCCGCCGCCGCGCGGCGGGCACGCACCGCGTCACCCGACCGGGCGGCCGCGAGTTCCTCGTCGAGGTTCGAGCGGAGCCGCTCGATGCCGTCGCGGTCACCCCGCTGAGCGGCGAGACGGAACGTCATGACCTCCAGAGCCTCGCGGACCTCGTTCACATCCGCGATGTCCGTAGGCGTGAACTCCCTTACGACCGCCCATGTCCGCGGTCGCGGAGTGACCAGACCCTCGGCGACCAGCACGCGCAGGGCGTCGCGAACGGGTACGCGGCTCACCCCTATCTGCGCCGCCAGCTCGCGCTCGACGAGCTTGCTGCCGGGCTTGCGCACACCGTCGAGAATGTCGTCCCGGAGCTGCCGTGTAACCCGCTCCGACTCCGGCTCGAACTCCCCAGAACCTGCCATGCCCACGAGTCTCGCACGGGGGCGGAACCTTATGGCGTGCGGTCGGGGCAGCGCGCAGGGGAATGAGCGACGCCCTGCGCGACAGCGTCAACGCCGACCAGTGGCCGGACGACCTGCGACGCAGTGCGAGAATAGGGTCATGGCAGGGGATGACACTTTTGAACCCGAGTCGGAGCGGGTCACGCGCACGCTGCGCGATCAGATTCTCGACGGTGTGCGGGCGCCGGGCAGCAAGCTCGTGGAGCGGGAGCTGGCGGCCGAGCTGGGCGTGAGCCGCCTGCCCGTGCGTGACGCCCTCAAGGACCTGGTGAACGAGGGGCTTGTCACTCCGCGCCCGCGGAGCTGGGCGGTGGTACGTGAGTTCACCGCCTCCGACGTCGAGGACCTCGACGAGGTCAAGGCCGCCCTGGAGACGCTGGCCTTCCGGCTCGCCGCCCAGCGGCGCACCCGCGCGGGACTCGCGCGGCTGAGGGCGGACCTGGACGCCGAGCTGAGAGCGGCGGCCAGGGGCGAGGCCGTGCCGGCGCGGCGGGCCGCGGCCGACTTCCACGAGACGGTGACAGCTCTGGCCGACAACGAGCTGCTGAACGAGCTCGGCCGCACCCTGAGCAGCCGGATGCGCTGGCTGCTCGGCCAGCACGACGACATCGCCGGCGTCGCCAAGGAGCACGAGGAGCTGTACGAGGCGATCGAGGCCCGGGACGTGCCGCGCGTCGAGGAGCTGGCCCTCAAGCACCTGGCGACGGGACGCAGCGAAGCCGCCGCGCACCGCGAGCGCACCCCGGAGCAGTAGACACACGCGGCGGCGTGCACCGCCGGGCCCGCGTCCGCCATCACTCACCGCGGCCCCGTACCGGCAGGCTCTCCCGTACCGGCAAGCTCTCCAGTACGGCATACGCGATCAGGCCGGCGGCCAGGCCGGTGACCGCGTCGGAGAACTGCGGCGCGTACCAGTGCACGAGCCCGCCGGCCGCCGCTCCGGCAGCCATCGGCCCGATGACCGGCTGGGCCGGGCCCGTGAGCCACTGGTTCCCGGGCAGGCCGCTGACCCGGAGGCCGAATTCGACGCCGTTGCGGGCCATCGTGGTCACGATCGTCGAACCCTCGATGCCGTGAGCGGCGTCCAGGGCGGCCTTGGCCACGGCGAGCCAGGTGGGCCCGGAGAAGTAGTCCGAACCGGCGATGAAGTCGAAGACGTCCTTCTTCTGCCCGGTGGTGAAGCCTGTCTGCAGCAGGGACGGAGTCAGCGCCTGCGTGAGGAGCAGGGTGCCCGCGATGTTGCGGTTGTGGCACTCGTCGCCTACTTGCAGCGCCTGGGAGAGCAGGAGGCGCAGGTCGACAGGGCCGCCGATCTCCATGGCTTCCTTGAGCATGGGGCCGAGGACGTCCCGCATCCAGACCAGGCGCTCGATGACGCTCTCGTCGTTCGCCCCCATGCGGAGGATCTTCGCCATCTGCTCGGAGAGGTTCGTGAAGGCGGTGTTGCCATGGGTCTCGTTGTGGACGATGTGCATGTGCATCGACGCGGACGTGACACCGGCCATCGAACCGACGCAGGCGTGCTCGTGGCAGGGCGAGAAGGTGATCTCGCCGGAGGCCGCGAGCCGTTCGGCCTCGTCGAGGTCGCGTGCCAGTCCCTCGAACACGAGGGCGCCGGTGACAGCCCCCTTCATGGCACCCGCCATCCGGTCCCAGCTGATCGGCGGACCGGCGTGCAGGATCGTCGTCGGGGTCATCCCGGGCACCACGTCGATGGCCCGGCCGAAGCCGGTCAGCATCGGGCGGGCTCCGACGATACGGGCGACGGCCTCGGCATTGGCCGCATCGGTCCGCTCGGCGACGCGCGGGTCCTCCAGCGCGTCGAGTGCCGGGAGAACCCCGGGGCTGCCGCTGCCGGGCGGAGTCCAGTCGAGGGTCGTGACCTGTGCGCCCTGGGCGGTGATGTCCCGGTCGAACATGGCCAGTCCGACGTTGATGACGCTGAGGTCGCTGGTGAAGAGGCTGCTGGCCCTGGTGCTCATGCGCGGTGTGCCTTCCGGGCGGTCTCACGGGCGAAGCGGCCCGTCTCGGTGCTGCTGCGGGTGACGGTGACTCCGGCGGCCTCCAGGGCCGCGACCTGCTCGGCGAGGGCCGGGGTGTCGAGGTCGGTGCCCAGGACGTAGCCCACGATCTCCAGATGGCGGCCCGCGTCGGATGCGGTCTTCCGAGCCTGCGCGATGGCGGGGAGCGTGACCCCGACCGGGTCCTCGTGGGCGCCGAAGCCCAGTACGAAGTCCATGACGATGACGGCGGCTTCGGGGTCCTCCGCCTCTTGGACCAGGCGCTCCAGGCGCAGCGACGGGTCGATCATCGGGTGCGGGCGGCCGTTGGTGAAGTCGTCGTCGCCGAAGTCGAGGAAGGTGTGCCCGACGCTGGGACTGCCGGCCGTCAGACGGCGCCCGGGGTCCTTCTGAATGTTGCTCCACACGTTGTCACTGACTTCGAGGAGCGCGTACATCGACTCGTCGCACAGGGTTCCGCCGCAGAACAGGCCGCGCACGTAACGCTGTCCGGGTGCGAGACGGGCGCAGACCTCGTCCACCTGCCCGGCGGCCAGTTCCTCGACGGCCGCGTGGGGGTCGACCCCGAGGCGGACGGCCTGAAGTGCCGCGTCCTGGGTGCTCGCTGCGAAGTGTCCGCCGGCCGCGGTCACGGCCTCCTCGGAACCGCCGACGAAGTAGACGACCACGGGGCTTGCCCGCGCCCGCGATCCCGGCCAGCACCTTGTCCTGCACCGCCGCGGCGGGCGGCTTGGAGACGAGCACGATCACGCTGGTCCCGGGATCGTCGGCAAGCGCCCGGATCCCGTCGGCCATCATGATGCCGCCGACCTCCTCGCTCAGATCGCGGCCACCCGTGCCGATGAGCTGGGAGATGCCCGCGCCCAGCGCGTGGATACGGACACTGACCTCCTGCGCGCCGGTGCCGGACGCCGCGACGACACCGACGGTGCCGGGTCGCGGGGCGTTCCCGAAGCACAGCGCGACATTGTTGATGATCGCGTTACCGCAGTCGGGCCCCATCATGAACAGGCCCTTCTGTGGGCCAGTTGCTTGAGGCGAACCTCTTCCCCGATCGGGACGTTGTCGCTGAAGACCATCACATGGAGGCCGTTCTCCAGCGCTTTGCGGGCTTCGCGGCCCGCGTACGCGCCGTTGACCGCGACGATCGCGAGGTTGGCCTCCGGGATGGCGCGCGCCGCGCGGTCGAGCGTCCGGTACGTGACCGTGTGCGTACTGCTCGCGCCGGGCGCCTTCTGTACGAGGAGTGCCTCCACCTCTGCCAGCAGGGCCACCTGGTCGGCTTCCTCGGCGGCCTCCACGACGATCATGAGATCCCCGGTGCCCGCGGCGTCGAGATCCGCCGTGAGGAGGCCGAGGCTGCTCAGCACGCCCTTGTTCATCTCGGTGCCTATGGCGACGAACGCCTGCTCCACGCCGGGCAGTTGGTTCGCCCTGGTCGAGATGGACATCAGTGACACCGAGTCGAAGTAGGTGTTCTTCTTGACGACTGCTGTGCTGCTCACAGCGGACCTCGCAGTTCTCTCTCCAGGCGGAGCCCGGTCACGAGACCGGACAAGGTGTCGGTGCCGGACGTGTGGCCGATGGCCAGCACCTGTCGGACCGGGGTGCGGATGGATTCCCACGCCTCGCTCCACGCGGAGGGGTGGGCCAGCGCGTGCAGGACGTCGAGCAGTGAGGCGCGGGCCCGTCCCGCGAGGGCCTCGTCGAGCGTGGTGACGCTCAACCGCGTGGTGCGCCCGGGGTGTTCACGCAGGACGTCCCGGAGCGACCGGGCGAACGGGCCGAGTCCGCTGCCGGGGAGCGAGGACAGCAGTGCAGGGGCGGTCAGGAAGTCGTCGCCCGCCGGGGTCAGTCCCGGGCCGAGCCCGAGGAGTGACAGGATGCCGCGGCGTATGCCGGCGTCGTCCGCGGACGTGATCGCGCTGACCAGCACATCACGCCCGTCGGCGAGCGCCTGGGTGACGGCCCACTCCATCGAGGACGCGGCGGGGGCCGGCCCGATCATGCCGCCGCGTGAGCCGTGCGCCTGTACCAGCCGGTCGAGCGCGGAGGCGGCGCCTGCGAGGTCGCCGGGCCCGAGGACCGCGAGTGACGGCAGAATGGAATGCCATTCCTTCGCGCTGTCCGTACGGATCCGCAGATGTCCGCCCACCGCGTGGACCGCGACGACGCCCGGCGCGAACTCCACGGCCTGCCCCGCGGAGATGCCCCTGCCCGACCAGTTGTCCGCGTCCGTGGCGAGGGTCAGCGGAGCGTCACCGCCGCCCCGGGCGGCGAGGGCGACGAGCCTGTCACCAGGGTCCAGCGCGTTGACAGTCCGGTGGAAGGCGCTTTCGACGACGCCCTGCCCGCGGAGCGCGCGCAGCCGCGTCAGCAGCGCGGCGTCACCGGAACGGGCGCGCAGCCCCTTGGGTGTACGCAGAGGACACAGCACTCTCCTCGCCCTCAGCGTACCCATGGGGCGTGATGGGTTCCCCTCAACATTCGCTCACTGGTATACCATTTGACAATGGGGACGCGAACAAGTCTGTGGAGGGAATCCATGCGCATCGTCGTGGCTCTCGGAGGCAACGCGCCGGCCCGTCGAGGGGAGCCGATGACGGCCGACCGGCTCCGGGCGAATGTGAGGTCCACGTGCGAGGCGCTCGCCGGCCTCGCCCGTCAGCACGAACTCGTGATCACTCACGGGAACGGACCGCAGGTCGGTCTGCTCGCTCTGCAGAATCTGGCCTACCAGGACGTGGCGGTGTACCCGCTGGACATCCTCGGCGCGGAGACGCAGGGCATGATCGGCTATGTCATCCAGCAGGAGCTCTCCAACGCTCTCGCCGGCGAGCGCGAGGTCGCAGCGGTCGTCACGACCACCGAGGTCGACGAGACGGATCCGGCGTTCGAGCGTCCGACGAAGCTGATCGGTCCCCAGTACTCCGCGCGGGACGCAGCGGAGGCCGCGGCCGAGTACCGGTGGACGATCGCGCGTGACGGCGCGGCGTTCCGGCGCGTGGTGCCGTCCCCCGCCCCTCGGCGCATCGTCCAGGCGCCGCTCGTGCGCATGCTCCTGGAGAACGGCCTGCTCGTTGTCTGTGTCGGCGGCGGAGGTGTGCCCGTGAAGATCGACGGCAAGGGCTGTCAGACCGGTATGCAGGCCGTCGTGGACAAGGATCTCGCCGGCGCGGCCCTCGCCGCCGAACTCAAGGCGGACATGCTGGTCATGCTCACGGACGGCGACTACGTCAGCGGGAACTGGGGGACACCCGGGCAGCGGGACATCCTGACGGCATCCCCGGAAGCGATCTCCGAACTCGCTTTCGCCGAGGGGTCGATGAAGCCGAAGGTCGATGCCGCGGTACGGGTCGCGAAGGCCGGCGGACGCGCACTCATCGGCCCGCTCGACCGGATCGACGACCTGCTGGAGCGCCGGGTGGGTACGGAGATCCGGGCCGACGTGCCGGAGGGGATCGTCTTCGCCTGAGCGGACGAAGCCCCTTCGGTGCATTTTCTCTTTTCGGATGGTGTGGTCCGGCTATCCGCTGGGGAGTCGGACCACACCATCCGGATTCTTTGATATCCCTTCGTCAAGCGCCATGATGTGCGCTTCGCTGCGCTTTTCTGAATTCTCCTGGATTGCTGGGAGAAGTATTTGCGCACGCATATATGCGAGTGGAACGGCGGCCGGCCAGCGTGGCCGTCGCGACGGCTGCCAGCAGGAGCAGGACGAGGGGGATCCAGATCGCCGAGGTGAAGCCGTGCAGGGTCGCGGCCCGCCTGCTCCCGTGGAAGGCCGTTGCCGCGCTCGCCGCCACCGTGTTGAAGACGGCCGATCCGACCGAACCACCCATCTGCTGTGCGGAGTTGACCGTCGCCGAGGCGATGCCGGAGTCCTGGGCGGGAACGTCCGATGTGGCGCCGGTCATGATGGCCAGGAAGCTTCCGCCCATGCCGACGCTGAAGGTGATCAGCGCGGGGAGGACGTTCGCGGCGTACGTGGAATCCGGGTCCAGGAGCGTCAGCTGGAACAGTCCGCACGCGGAGATGCACAGACCGGCCGTCATCATCACGCGCGGGCCGAGCCTGGGCAGGAGGCGCGTGCCGAGCTGGGTGGCGGTCGTGGTGGTGACGAGGCTGATGGGCAGGAATCCCAGGCCGCTGGCCAGCGCGGACCAGTCCAGGACGGTCTGCAGGTAGTACGTGAGATAGAGCGAGACGGACAGCTGGCCGGCCATCAGCGCGCCACCGGCCAGCAGGGAGGCGACGCGGCGGCGGTCGCGCATCAGCCGCGGAGGCAGCAGAGGGGCGGCGGCCCGGGTCTGCCACCAGGCGAACGCCGTCAGCAGGGCGGCCCCGGCGAGCAGTACGCCGAGCACGCCGGGGGACGTCCACGCCCGGGCCTCCGCCCGGCTGCACGCGTACACCACCGCCGTCAGGCCGCCGCAGCCGAGCACCGCACCCGCGATGTCGATACGGCCGGTGAGGCGCTGGGCGCGATCGGGCGGAGTCCACCCCGTGCCGAGCAGTGCGAGGAGGGCGATGGGTACGTTGACCAGCAGGCACCAGCGCCAGCCGAACCACTGCGTGAGCAGCCCGCCCAGGACGACGCCGAGGGAAGCGCCGGCGCCGCCGAGGGCACCGAAGACGGCGATGGCCTTCCGGCGTTCGCGCGGGTCGGTGAAGGTCGTTGCCACCAGGGCGAGGGCCGAGGCCGCCAGAAGTGCGGCGAAGGCGCCCTGCACGGCACGGGCGGCGAACAGGGCCTGTGGGGTGGGAGCGGCACCCGCAGCCGCGGAGGCGACCGCGAAGCCGACCAGGCCCCAGGTGAAGACGCGCTTGCGCCCCGCGTGGTCGGCGATGCGGCCGGCGAGCAGGAGCAGCCCCCCGAACGCCACCGTGTAAGAGGTGACCACCCACGGGCGGTCGCCGTCCGCCATGCCCAATTCCGTCTGCATGGACGGCAGGGCCACGTTCACGATGGTGCTGTCCAACAGGATCATCAGCTGGGCCAGACCGAGGACGCAGAGCGCCCACCAGCGCCGGGGATCCGGGTGCTGGTGATGAGGGGTGTGAGGTGCGGACGGCGGGACTGGCATACAGATTTTGTATACCAAAACACGGCTGAACGTAAAGGTAAGACCCGTGGGCCAGGTGTGATGCTCGCATCGGTATGCAGAATGCCCGCCTGGGGACCCGCGAGGTGGTGACGGGTGGCCGAAGGGTCTGCGCCGCGTGGAAGTAATTTGCTCACGCAATCTTCACCGTGTGGGAGACGTGCGATCGAGCGTCCGGCGATGGCGCATAAATTCTGGGCAGTCACCTATTGACCACCCCTACCGCCCCCCGTAATCTCCCTTTCCGAAGCAGGGAAATATTGTTCCGCAATACGGAAATGCCGGGAGTGTCATGGCCGCCGTACACGAAACGCCACCCACCACAGCGGTCGACGGGGAACCCCGGACGAGCCCCGGGCTGTACAGCCCCGACCTGGCCCCCACGAAGAAGGAAGGGCGCAGGTGGGGCGCCTACAACGTCTTCACCCTCTGGGGCAACGACGTGCACAGCCTCGGCAACTACGCCTTCGCGATAGGCCTGTTCGCCCTGGGGATGAGCGTCTGGAACATCCTGGTCTCGTTCGCGATCGCGTCAGCGCTGCTGTTCCTGCTCCTGACGCTCTCCGGGTACATGGGAAACAAGACGGGTGTCCCCTTCCCCGTCATGAGCCGCATCGCCTTCGGTATCAAGGGAGCGCAGATCCCGGCCGTCGTCCGCGGTGTCGTGGCCATCGCCTGGTTCGGCATCCAGACGTACCTGGCGGCGTCGGTGCTGCGCGCGCTCGTCAAGGTGCTCCTCCCCGGGCTGCGCTCCCTCGACAAGAACTCGGTCCTCGGGCTCTCGACCCTGGGCTGGGCAACGTTCCTGACCCTGTGGGTCATTCAAGTCGTCATCGTCAGCTACGGCATGGAACTCATCCGCAAGTACATGGCGTTCGCGGCACCGACGATCCTGATCACGATGTCCGCGCTGGCGATCTGGATGTTCGTCCGCGCCGACGGCTCCATCTCCATGTCGACCGGGCACGCGCCGACCGGCCTCGACATGTGGCGTCAGATCTTCGAGAGCGCCGCCCTCTGGGTCGTCATCTACGGCACCTTCGTGCTCAACTTCTGCGACTTCACGCGCTCCGCCAAGAGCCGCCGGGCGATCGTGCGCGGCAACCTCGTCGGCATCCCGGTCAACATGCTCTTCTTCGCCGGCATCGTGGTCGTACTCAGCGGGGCCCAGTTCAAGCTGAACGGCGCGGTCATCACCGGCCCCGAGGACATCGTGCGGTCCATCCCCAACACATTCCTGATGGCGGCGGCATCACTCGCGTTCATCACGCTGACGATCGCGGTGAACCTCATGGCGAACTTCGTGGCGCCCATCTACGCGCTCGTCAACCTGTTCCCGCGCACGCTCAACTTCCGCCGCAGCGGCGTGGTGAGCGCCGTCATCGGCCTGGTCATCCTGCCGTGGAACCTCTACGACAACCCGGCCGTGGTCAACTACTTCCTCGGCGGCCTCGGAGCTCTGCTCGGCCCCATCTTCGGCGTAGTCATGGCGGACTACTGGCTGGTCCGCAAGACCCGCGTGAACGTCCCCGACCTCTACACCGACGACCAGCAGGGCGACTACTTCTACCAGCGCGGGTTCCATATGAAGGCCATCGCCGCCTTCGCCCCCGCCGCGGCCGTCGCCGTCGTCGTCGCGCTGGTCCCCGGCTTCAAGTCCGTCTCCGGGTTCTCCTGGTTCATCGGCGCGGTCCTCGCCGCCGTCATCTACCTGGTACTCGCCGACCGCAAGAAGCCGGTCAGCGACGTCGACGGTGAGGCCATCGCCGTCGCCGCCGGCTGACCACTCCGCCACCACCTTTCACCCGCTCCGCACGGCTTTCGCACCACCTCCGGCCCCGGCCGGCCCCAGCAGAGAAAGTCCAGAAATGCGCATCCTTGTCGTCAACGTCAACACCACCGCCTCAATGACCGACAGCATCGGAGCGCAGGCCGCCGCCGTCGCCTCACCCGGGACGGAGATCGTGCCCCTCACGCCGCCGTTCGGAGCGGAGTCCGTGGAGGGCAACTACGAGAGCTACCTCGCGGCCGTCGCCGTGATGGAGGCGGTCCGCTGCTACCCGCACCGCTTCGACGCTGTCATCCAGGCCGGGTACGGCGAGCACGGACGGGAGGGGCTCCAGGAACTGCTCGATGTCCCGGTCGTCGACATCACGGAAGCCGCCGCGAGCACCGCGCAGTTCCTCGGCCACCGCTACTCCGTCGTCACCACGCTCGACCGGACCGTGCCGCTCATCGAGGACCGGCTCAAGCTCGCCGGTCTCTCCGACCGCTGCGCGTCGGTGCGGGCCAGCGGAATAGCGGTACTGGACCTGGAGAGCGACGAGGAAACCGCCGTCGAGGCCATCGTGGAACAGGCGGCACAGGCCGTCGAACACGACAGGGCCGAGGTGATCTGCCTCGGGTGCGGCGGCATGGCAGGCCTCACGGAACGAGTCGTCGAGCGCACGGGTGTCCCGGTCGTGGACGGCGTCGCCGCGGCCGTGACCGTCGCCGAGTCCCTCGTCCGCCTCGGCCTCTCCACCTCGAAGGTACGCACGTACGCGGCGCCGCGCCCCAAGACCATCAGGAACTGGCCCCCGCGGGCAGCGTGAGCCGGGGCGGGAAACGCCTTCGCCCGTCCCCGTCCGTGCTGCGGCCGGGAGGCCCTGCGGCGCTCACACCCGTACGGCCGCTACGCGAAGCCGCCCGGCTCACCGGCCCGCTGTCCGAGCCGGTCTCTTGAGCCGTAGGTGGCAAGGTGTCCCGCCCCGCCTTGTGCCTGCCGCCCAGCCGCCCGCGTCCGGCCCACAATCCCCCTTGTCAGAAGGCATGGGCAGGTGTGGGCGGCCAGCGGCTCACGGCACCGAGGGGAACGAACCGATGGACACAGCAGGATCTCTGGATCGCAGAGTTCTTCTCGCTGGTGCACTCGCGAGCGCCACGGTCGCGCTTGCGGGGTGCTCGCCGACCGGCGCCGTCAGCGGGGCGGCCGGCGCCACGCCGACTCCGACGGCGCCGCCGTCCACTCCCGCTGCGGCATTCGCGAGACTGATGCAAGGCAACAAGCGCTGGGTCAGCGGAGACCTCCAGCACCCCGACCGCGATCCGGACCGGCGCGAGCTCCTGGCCCAGCATCAGGAGCCGTTCGGGTCGGTCCTGTCATGCATCGACTCCCGGGTACCGCCTGAACTCCTCTTCGACACCGGGCTCGGTGACCTCTACGTGATGCGCACGGGCGGGGAGGCGATCGGGCCGGTGGTCACCGGTTCCGTCGAGTACGGACCCATGACGAGCGGCACCCCGCTCATCGTGGTCCTCGGCCATCAGCGGTGCGGAGCCGTCAAGGCGGCGTACAAGTCCCTCCATGAAGGCAAACCGCTGCCGGGCAACCTGCGGGCGATCGTCCGGGCTCTGCAGCCGGCCTACCGTCAGGCGGTCCGCCAGGGCGGTGCCGACCCGGTCGAGACCATGGCCCGTGCCCAGGTCACGTTGACCGCGAACGATCTGCGCACCAACAACGACCTTGCCCCACTGGTGAAGAAGGGCGCCCTTGCCGTGGTCGGCGCCTACTACTCACTCGACACCGGCAAGGTGGAAGTCCTGACCGGCGCCCCTTCCTGACCCGTGCGCACCGCGGCCTCCGACTCGCTGCGGCCGGGCCGGCCCCGGGAGGGTGACGGCGCGGGATAGGACCATGGGTCTGTCGGGAGCCCGAGGAGAGAGGACCGGCCGTATGCCTGCCTGGATCTGTGTGACCTGTGCCGTGCAGTACCCGGACACGGAACAGCCGCCGGCGCACTGCCCTGTCTGCGAGGACGAGCGTCAGTACGTCGGCCCTGGGGGACAGCGCTGGACCACGATGGGCGAACTGGCCCGCGACCACACCAACGAACTGCGGGAGGAGGAACCGGACCTCGTCGGCATCGGTGTGAGCCCGTCGGTCGCGATCGGCCAGCGCGCGCTTCTCGTCCGTACACCGCACGGCAATGTGCTGTGGGACTGCGTCCCGCTGCTCGACGACGACGCGAAGCGGCGAATCGCCGCCCTGGGCGGTATCGACGCGATCTGTATGTCCCACCCGCACTTCTACGGCGCCCACATCGAGTTCGCCGAGGCTTTCGATGCCCGTGTCCTGATCCCGCGCGCGGACCAGCAGTGGATTCAACGGCCCTCGCCCCGCGTCGAGTTGTTCGACGACGACATCGAGCCCGTCCCCGGGGTCACCCTGGCACGGATCGGCGGCCACTTCGACGGTGCCGCAGTGCTGCACTGGCCCGCGGGCTCCGCCGGCAGCGGTGCGCTGCTGACGGGCGACACCGTCGCCGTTGTCCAGGACCGGCGCTGGGTCAGCTTCATGTGGAGCTTCCCCAACTTCATCCCTCTCGACGAGCACACCGTGGACGACATCGCCCGCCGGGTCGGGCGCTTCGCCTTCGACCGCGTCTACGGCGGCTGGTGGGGACGCGTCGTGATCGGCGACGGCGCCGCGGCCGTCCGCCGCTCGGCCGACCGCTACATCGCACGGCTGAGGGGGGAACGGCCGGCTGTGCGCGACCCGCGTTCGGAGCAGGACGAGGACTGAAGCGCTCCGGCTGCCGGTCCGGTCCGCGCACCGGTCCGGACCCTGCCCGTACGGCGCCGTGCAGATGCGGGACGGCGCGGCACCGGCCGGCCGGGGCCTGCCCGGGAACGCCCGGGCCCGGGACACCGTGCAACCCGAGGTCCCGGGCGGCCAGCCCGGCCAGGTAGGTGCGTACGGCGTAGTCCGCAGGCCGGCCCGGTGTTCCACAGCGGGATCCCCGCGCCGGCCGAGTGCAGCGTTTCGTAAGCGGTGCGCACCTGTTCGTACAGCTGCTCCGGTGGCTCCACCCCCGGCCGCTGCCGCAGCTTCAGACCGCCGCATCGCAGAACCGGTAGCCGCCGAGCGCCGCGAACCGGCGTACGAAGCCCTGTCCGGACGGTTCACCGGCCCGCTCCATGGACGGACACACGACAGCCGCGTGCGGATCGGTGTGCCGGATGATCCCCGCCGCACGCTGGACCATCTCCACGAGCCGCTCGGCGCTTCCGGTGTAGAAGTGCCTGTCGTCGGCGGTGTCCCACAGCTCATGGGCCGCGATCCTCCCGCGGTCCCGCCGGACGAGCGCGCGATGGCGTCCGGGCTACCTGAAGGAGCGCAGCCGGAGGCTGTTGGTGACCACGAAGACCGACGAGAAAGCCATCGCGGCCCCGGCGATCATCGGGTTCAGCAGCCCCGCCGCGGCCAGTGGCAGCGCCGCCACGTTGTAACCGAAGGCCCAGAACAGGTTTCCCCTGATGGTGCCGAGGGTCCTGCGGGAGAGCCGGATCGCGTCCGCCGCCACGCGCAGGTCGCCGCGTACCAGCGTCAGGTCCCCGGCCTCGATGGCCGCGTCCGTACCGGTGCCCATCGCCAGGCCCAGATCGGCGGTGGCGAGGGCGGCGGCGTCGTTCACGCCGTCGCCGACCATCGCCACCGAACGCCCTTCGCCCTGCAGGCGCTTGATGACGTCCACCTTGTCCTGCGGCAGTACCTCGGCGATGATCTCGTCGATGCCGACGGCGCGGCCCACCGACTCGGCCACCGCCTTGTTGTCGCCGGTCAGCAGTACGGGGGTGAGGCCGAGCGCGCGCAGCTGGGCGACCGCTTCGGCGCTGGTCTCCTTGATGGCGTCGGCGACGGTGAGGACGCCCCGGGCCTCGCCGTTCCAGGCCACGACGACCGCCGTACGGCCCTGCGCCTCCGCTGCGGCCTTCGCGTCCGCCAGCTCGGGCGGCAGTTCGATGGCCCACTCGGCCAGCAGCTTCTCCCGGCCGACGAGCACCGCGTGCCCGTCGACGACGCCCTGTACGCCGAGCCCGGCGACGTTCTCGAACGTCTCGGGTACGGGGAGGGAACCGGCGAGTTCTCCGGCGCCCGCCGCGATGGCCCGGGCGATCGGGTGCTCGGACGCGTGCTCCAGGGAGCCGGCCAGCCGCAGCAGTTCCTTCTCCTCGGTGCCCGGCGCGGTGAAGACGTCCCGGAGGGCCATCCGGCCGGTCGTGACGGTGCCGGTCTTGTCGAGCACGACGGTGTCGACCCGTCGGGTGGACTCCAGCACCTCGGGGCCCTTGATCAGGATGCCCAGCTGGGCGCCGCGCCCCGTACCGACCATCAGCGCGGTCGGTGTGGCCAGGCCCAGGGCGCACGGGCAGGCGATTATCAGCACGGCGACGGCGGCGGTGAACGCGGCTGTCGCGTCCCCGGTCGCCAGCAGCCAGGTCAGCAGGGTGCCCAGGGCGATGACGAGGACGACGGGCACGAAGACGCCGGAGATCCGGTCGGCGAGGCGCTGCACCTCGGCCTTGCCGTTCTGGGCCTCCTCGACCAGCCGCGCCATCCGGGCCAGCTGGGTGTCCGCGCCGACCCGTGCGGCCTCGACGACGAGCCGTCCCGAGACGTTCACGGTGGCCCCGGTGACGGTGTCGCCCACGGTCACATCGACCGGTACCGACTCACCGGTCAGCGTCGAGGCGTCAACGGCCGACGCACCCTCGGTCACGGTGCCGTCGGCGGCGATCTTCTCCCCGGGGCGTACGACGAAGCGGTCGCCGACGGCGAGCCCCGAGACGGGGATACGGGACTCGCGGCCGTCCCGGAGCACGGTCACGTCCTTGGCGCCCAGCTCAAGGAGTGCGCGCAGCGCGGCGCCGGCCTTCCGCTTGGACCTCACCTCCAGATAGCGGCCGGCGAGGATGAAGGTGGTCACCCCGGCGGCGGCCTCCAGATAGATGGAGGACGATCCGTCCGCGCGCTCCACGGTGAACTCGAATCCGTGCCGCATGCCGGTCATCCCGGCCGTGCCGAAGAAGAGTGCCCACAGCGACCAGCCGAGCGCGGCGAGAGTGCCGATGGACACGAGGGTGTCCATGGTGGCGGCGCCGTGCCGGGCGTTGGTCCAGGCGGCCCGGTGGAACGGCAGCGCGCCCCAGACGACGACGGGGGCGGCAAGCGTGAGGGAGAGCCACTGCCAGTTGTCGAACTGCAGGACCGGCACCATCGCCATCAGGACGACGGGTGCGGAGAGTGCCAGGGAGACAAGCAGCCGCTGCCTGAGCGCGACCGGTTCACCGTCGGCGGCCGGGGGAGCGGATTCCGCGCGGTCCTCGGTTGTCGGTGGCGCGGGCTCCTCGGCGGTGTAGCCGGTTCTCTCGACGGTGGCGATGAGGTCCGCGACGTCCGTTGTCCCGCCGTACGAGACCTTCGCCTTCTCCGTGGCGAAGTTGACCGTCGCGGTGACCCCGTCCAGCCGGTTGAGCTTCTTCTCGACGCGTGCCGCACACGACGCACAGGTCATGCCGCCGATGGAGAGCTCGACTTCGGCGGCCGGGGCCACCGATTCCTCGTAAGCCGTACTGGTCATTGCGTGTCTCCTGGGGGAGGCCGGTACGTACGGCTTTCCGTATCAGCGGGGCGGTACGGACCGGCGTGGGATCCGCGGCCCGGGGCGGAGCGGCCCCGGGCGGGAGAGAACGTCAGAGACGGCCGGCGAGCTCGTAGCCCGCTTCGTCGACGGCGGCGCGGACGGCTTCGTCGTCCAGTACCGCGGAGGAGATGACCGTGACCCGGCCGGTGGAGGCGACGGCCTCGACCGAGGTGACACCGCCGATCGCCGAGATCTCCTCGGACACCGCTCCTTCGCAGTGGCCGCAGGTCATGCCCGACACCTGGTACGCGGTGGTGACGGGACCGCCCGCAACGTCGGTTGCGGCGCCGGAGCGGGAGTCTGCCTGGGAGGTCATCGCATCGTCCTTAGGATCGCTGTGGGTGGGGCAGTCGTGCGGAACACGGTCTTCCGTGTCTTCCCGAAGATGGGAACATCATACCCAAGGGGGGTATTCCCTCATCTGCGGCCCACCTTACTGAGCGGGTGGGCGGAGCGCTCCGGACGCTGCCTCCGGGGGATCAGTGGTCGTGCGGACCCGCGTGGTGCGTGGGGCCGTGGGCGTCCTCGCAGTGCGCGGCGGCGCCGGCCGGCGGCGGGGCGGCGCCGATGGTGAGGTCCTGCCTGGCCGCGGCCGTGTGGGCGTGGTCGACCTGGAGAGTGGTGTGGGTGATGGCCCACTGGTCGGCCAGGAGGCGTTCGAGGCCCCGGCGTACGGCGTGGCAGTCACCGGCGGGGGTGACCAGTACATGTGCGGACAGGGCGGTCTGCTCGGAGCTGATCTGCCAGACGTGCAGATCGTGGACCTCCACGACGCCTTCCTGGGTGGCGAGTTGATCGCCGAGCGCGTCGGGGTCGGTGCCCGCGGGTGCGGCTTCGAGGAAGATGCGGCCCGAGGCCCGGGCGAGGCCGGTGCCGGCGCGGAGCATGAGTCCCACCACGACCAGGGTGGCGATCGCGTCGGCCCTGGCGAAACCGGTGGTCAATACGACCACACCGGCGACGGCGGTGGCGATGAAGCCGTACAGGTCGGTGAGGATGTGCTGGTAGGCGCCCTCGACGTTGAGGCTGGTGCGGTTGGCCCTGGAGATGCACCAGGCGGCCAGCAGGTTGACGGCGACGCCGACGAGCGCGGTGACCAGGACCGGTCCGCCGGTGACCGGGGGAGGGTCGATCAGGCGCCGCACGGCTTCGTAGGCCAGCCATGCGGCGAGTACGAGCAGGGTGATGCCGTTGGCCTGGGCGGAGAGGATCTCGGCGCGTTTGAGGCCGAAGGTGTAGCCGCCCCTGGCGGGGCGCGCGGCAAGCCGCATCGCGACCAGCGCCAGGACGATGGACGCGGCGTCGGTGAGCATATGGGCCGCGTCGGAGAGCAGGGCCAGCGAGTGCGATGCCAGCCCGACGACGACTTCCCCGGCCATGAAGGCGACGATCAGGGCGAGTGCCGCGCCCAGCCAGCGGCGGTCCGCGTCCTGGGCCACGCCGTGGCTGTGCCCGTGGTCACCCGAGCCCGGATGGTCGTGATCGTGGCTGCTCACGTGCTGCCCCCTGTGTGGTCGGAGACGGGCAGTGAACCTCAGTCCGGGCCATTGGTGCAAAGGCTGCATCGATGTCGGTTACCAGTGTCAATACCGGCCGCACCGGCGCAGGGTCCGCGGGGCCGGGCAGGACGGCCGCCACGCCTATCGCCGGGCACCGGGTGGCGGAGCCCGGTCGGACGGCGGATACCAGGCCGGGGTATCGTCAGCCGGGCGGCTGCGGCTGCCCGGAACGAGCGGCAGCCGGACTGCCGGAACGCACAGAAGCACAGAGGCACAGCAGCACGGAACGGGAGTCGGGTGAGCGGCGGAGCGGCACGCGGACCGGCCACGGCCCGGCTGGTCGTGGTGTGCGGGGTGCTGTTCGGCCTGTTCCTCATGCACGGCGCTCCGGCCACCGCCGCCGGCGGTTGCCACGGCTCCCTCTCCTCCGTCTCCATGAACGCCGCGATGACCGGCGGTACGGATACCGCGATGACCGGCGGTACGAATCCCGCGATGACCGGCGGCGCGGACGCCGCGATGCCCCGCGGCCACGGCGATGCCGCGATGGCGCCCGCAGCCGTTCGCCCGGTCACCGCCCACCCCGGGCCCGCGTTCCGGGCCGGGACCGGGCCGGGGGAGCACGGGGCGGTCTGTGTCTCGACCCCCGCACGTGATCGCAGCCTGTTCGGGCCGGCCGGCCTCAGCGGTCTGGCCGTCCTCGCGCTCCTGGCCGTCCGGCCGTTGCGTGTCCGGCCGGTGCTGCTGGGCGGGACCGGGCGAAGAGGGCCGCCGGCAAGCGGGCGAAGTCTGCTGCTGCGGGTGTGTGTCGCGCGGGTGTGACAGGGCCGCGCCGGACCCGGCCGACACGGCCAGGGCTTCCGGCAACGGTTCCCGCTCACCCGCGCGCCATGGGGCGCGCCCATCCGGAAAGACCTGACATGTCTGTTCTCCCGTACTCCTCCGCTCGCCGTCGCGCCGTCGTGTCCACCGGTGTCGTCGCCGCTCTCGGGCTCGCGGCCTGCGGCTCCGGCGACAAGCACACGTCCGCACCCGCCGCACACCACGGAAGCAGTCCCTCCGCCGCCGCGTCGGGGACCTTCGACGCAGCGGACGTGACGTTCGCGCAGATGATGATCCCGCACCACCAGCAGGCTGTATCGATGGCGAGGCTGGCCGACGGCCGGGCCTCCGACCAGGAGATCAAGAGCCTGGCAGCGGACATCGAGAAGGCTCAGGGCCCTGAGATCAACACGATGCAGGGCTGGCTGGCGTCATGGGGCAAGCCCGCTTCCCCGTCCATGGACCACAGCATGCCGGGTATGGGCCACGGCGGCGGCTCGTCCATGCCCGGGATGATGTCCGGCAAGGACATGACCGGACTCAAGGCCGCCAAGGGCAAGGACTTCGACAAGAGGTTCACCGAGATGATGATCGGTCACCACAAGGGTGCGATCACCATGGCCGAGGACGAGCAGAAGAACGGCCGCAACGCCGCGGCCAGGAAGCTCGCGGTGGCCGTGGTGAAGAACCAGCAGGCCGAGGTCGACAAGATGCAGAAGATCCTCGACCGGCTCTGAGCGGCTCCGGCGCATGACCGGTACGCCGTGACCAGTCTGCGTAACCCTGTTCCGGGCCCTCTCGGCAGAGGGCCCGGAACAGCGCCGTCGCGCAGCTGTCCTCTCCGGTCAGGTACTGGCCGCTCCCCGGCCCGGCAGCAGCCGTGTCTCCGGGGCCCGGTGAGGGCGCAGGTCCCTGAGGACGGACTCGACTTCGACCAGGAGGGCTTCGTAGGAGACGAGGCGCTGCCATTCGGGGTCGGGGGCGCCGGGCACCGTGGCGCCGCGTGCCATCCACTGGGCGGCCAGCTCGGAGTACAGCGGCGTCCGGGCGTCCATTCGCCCGAATGCGTGCGCCCCCGCATGCCTCCCCGGCGGCGGAGGAGGGCCTGGAGGTGCCATCAGCTGCGGCGTGGGTACCCGCTGGGCCTGCGCGGGAGGCGGAATGAATACCGCTGAGCCTCTGGCCGTGGTGGTAGCGGGCGCGCGTGCGTTCATGACGGGGGTAACGACCGCCGACCGTCCGGGTAACTCCCAATGCCACAGAACGATAAGCTGGGATTTCACCTTTTGCAGTGCAATTCATTGTGAAGTCGCTCCAAAACGGTCAATGCGGCGTTGGTGCGGGCATGGATCCAAGGGAGCTGTGGGAGCGTCATGCCGTCCTGGCACAGGCGTTCTGCGCGAATGACGAAGAGGTGCGCCGTGCGCAGGGTGCGCTGGACGAAGGGCACGCGGTGCGTACGCGGACGCTCGCCGCGTTCGCCGTGACGCTGGGGAGCGACGGGACCGTCGCGGGGCTGCTGGGGCTCACCGAGCGTGAAGTGCGCCTCGCCCGGCGCACCGTGGGCAAGGACGACGCCCGGGCGGTGGCGCAGGCGCTTCTGGCGGAACACACGGCCGACCAGCGCCCCGAGCCGTCTCCGATGGACTGTGCGGACAGTGTTCAGGCGCAGCCGGAACCGGACACCACTCAGTCGTTCCACGCCTCCATCCCGGGGCCGCGCCCCGCGCAGGTTCCCGGAGTCGCTCCCGTTCCCGAGGAGCTGGTCCAGGAACCCGCCGCATCGCCTGCCGTGGACGCCGTCCTCGTCGGTGCCTGGAGCACCGGGGTCGATCTCACCGTACTGGCGAACGAACTCGGTCTCGATCTGGCCCACCTGGTCGCCAGGGCGCGCTATCTGGAGACCCAGGGCCGTCTCTCGTACGCCCCGCAGCCTCCCGCCGACCGCTCCGGGCGCCACCGCCGCTCCGGAGCCGAGGCGGCTGCCGCCGCACCGTCCCAGCAGTGGTACCACCCTGCCCAGCACCAGTCGGTCCACCAGCAGAACCCCTGGGACCAGCAGCCCCCGCTCGCCGATTTCACCACCGGTCCGATGCACGACTGGGACGGCATCCTCAACCAGTGGGACGCGAACTCCAACCCGACGATCAGCTGGTGACGGCGCGCTCCGGGGAGCGCCGGACGCCGTCCGCGCAGGGCAGCCGGAGACCGTGCGGGGAAAGCCTGCCGTGGTCCGGCGCCGTCCAGGTGGTGGTGCGGTGCGTCTCGTGCAGACTTGCGGTGTGGCCACAGACGACGCGGAGGACCGGCTCGCGGCGGTCAGACAGGATCTGGAGCGGGCGACCGCCCGTCTGCGGCTGCTCGCCGACGCCAGTACCGCCCTGTCGAGTGTTCTCGACGCGGACGAGGCGCTCAACCGGCTGGCGCGGCTGATCGTCCCTCAGGTGGCCGACGCGTGTGTGGTGGATCTGATCGTGGACGGCGGGGTGCGCCGGCTGGCCGCCGTGCACCGCGACGCGGCACGGGAGCTGCCACCGGCGCCGGAGGGCCTGCCCTGGTCCGACGAGTTCGCCGCACCGCTGGCCCGGGTGCTGCGCGGCGCCGGGCCGGTGACGGTGACCGACTTCGGGGCGCACGCGGCGGCGGGCTCCCTCCAGTCCGCGCAGCTGGAGCTCTACCGTGCTCTCGATGCCCGGACGGTGCTGATCGTGCCGCTCCAGGTGCGCAGGGAGGTGTTCGGCGCACTCAGCCTCGTCCGTACCGTCTCCACCGAACCGTTCGGAGAAGAGGAGATCTCCCTCGCGGCCGACCTGGGGCACCGGGCCGGGCTAGCCGTCGAGAACGCCCGGCTGTACGCGATCCAGCTGCGTACGGCTGAGCAGTTGCAGCTCTCGCTCCTGCCCGACCTGTCGGGAATCGAGCACCTGGAACTCGCGGCACGGTATGTGCCCGCCCGGGAGGGGGCCGAAGTCGGTGGTGACTGGTTCGACGCCTTCAGGCTCTGCGACGGCTCCACCGTGCTGGCCATCGGTGACGTCGTCGGCCATGATCTCAGCGCCGCCGTGGGGATGGGGCAGCTGCGCAACATGCTGCGGTCGCTGGCGTACGACAGCGGAGACTCACCCGCCGGGGTGATGCGCCGGCTGGACAACGTCATGCAGGGGCTGAGCACCACCGAACTGGTCACGGGCGCCATCGCACGCGTCTACACGCCCCCGACCGGGCCGTGGTTCCTGCACTGGACCAACGCCGGGCACCCGCCCCCTGTGCTGACCAGCCCCGCCGGCGTCAGCAGACTGCTTGAGGAGGGGCTGGCCCCGGTCCTCGGTGTGGACCCTGCCATCGAGCGGGAGGACGCGCTGGCCCTGCTGGAACCTGGCTCAACCCTGCTGCTGTACACGGACGGGCTCATCGAACGCCCCGGTGAGGACATCGGCCGGGGGTTCACCAGGCTGCGGCAGCACACGGCCAGTCTCGCCGGCGAGCCCCTCCAGACCTTCTGCGACGAGCTGCTGGTGCGGCTCACGGACGGCCACTTCGACGACATCGCGGTACTGGCGCTGCGCGTTCCCCCGACACCGTAGGACGCAGGGCCCGGGTGCTCAGTCGCCGTGGTGCGCGGTGCCGGTGCTGTCGGCGGCGCCGTCCTCCGGCTCCGCTGATGTGTCGCCGCCGCCTTCGCTGTCGTCGCCTTCGCTGTCGTCGGCTTCGCCGTCCCTGCGGCGCCGTCGGACGTGCCTGACCACCAGTACGACGACGATCAGCGCCACGAGCACCAGGGCGGCGCCCCGGCCGACGAAGTGCTCGATGCTGCTGTACGCGTTGCCCGCTGCGTAGCCGATCAGGGTGAAGCCGACGCCCCAGACGAGGCCGCCCAGCGCGTTGAACAGCAGGAAGGTGCGGTAGGGCATGCCCGAGGCACCGGCGAGCGCCGGCATGACCGCACGGAAGAACGCCACGAAACGGCCCAGGAACACAGCCACCGGCCCTCTGCGGCGGATCAGGTCCCGGGCGGACTCGATGCCGGCCCGGTGCCGGCGCAGCGACCGCGCCGCCAGCAGCCGCGGGCCGAATCGGCGGCCGATCTCATATCCGACGGAGTCTCCGGCAATGGCCGCTGCCACCACGATGAGAGCGAGCCAGAAGATGGACACCTGGTGCCGTGCGGCGATGACGCCTCCGATCACGGCAGCGCTCTCGCCGGGGATGACGAAGCCGAAGAACAGCGCGTCCTCGCAGAAGACCAGACCGCCGACGACGGCGTAGACAGCGGCGCCCGACAGCCCGGACAGCCAGTCGGTGATCGTGCCCACCGGGTCTCCTCCCTGCCGTCTTGTCCTCGCCGTCGCGCTTTCCGAAGCGTGCTCGCGACCCTCGAAGCGATCGACGGCCGTGGTGTCCGAGGCTTTCAGCCGACACGGTGTTCCGCACCACGAGGCCGCCCACCACGGGCCGCCGGCGCCTGGGGCGGGCCACTGGCCGCACGGTATGATCCGGAGCAGCGAGGGGCCGGTGGCCTCGCGCGCGGCGGTGGGGCCCGCCGTAACCGAACCGCGGCGACCGTGCCGCCAACGGTCCCTACTTGCGATGGTGTGCGCCCCGGTGCGCGCGGTGACCGCCGAGTAGGAGAACCACATGGCAGAGGCCCCTCTTCCCACGACGGACGACCCCGTCAGCTCCGGCCCCGGTGCGGGCCTCCCCATCCCCGCGCAGTCAGGACCGGCCGCTGGGCCGCGGGCCGCGCAGTGGCCGGTCCTGGCCGCGGTGTCACTCGGCGGTATGGCCGGGGCGTCCGCACGGTACGGCGCCGCGCTCCTGTGGCCCACGGCGGGCGGGGCCTTCCCCTGGACCACGTTCGTGGTCAACACCGCGGGCTGCGCGGTCATCGGGGTGTTCATGGTGGTCATCGCCGAGGCCCGGTCGGTCCACCGGCTCGTACGCCCCTTCTTCGGCACCGGGGTCCTGGGCGGCTTCACCACCTTCTCCACGTACGCCGTGGACATCCAGGGGCTCGTCAACGGCGGACATGCCCGCACCGCGCTCGCGTATCTGGCGCTGACGCTGCTCTCGGCGCTGGCGGCCGTCTGGGCCACGGCCTCCCTGACCCGCCGCTTCGTCGTACGGAGACGCTCATGACCGGGCCCGCGGCCAACCGTGAGAACGCCGGCATCCGTGAGAACGCCGACCGCACTGGCTGCGAGGAGGAACGTTGAACTGGCTGCTCGTGATCGTGGGGGCCGCCGTCGGCGCCCCGTTGCGCTATCTCACCGACCGCAGGGTCCAGGCGTCGCACGATACGGTCTTCCCCTGGGGGACCTTCGCCGTCAACGTCTCCGCCTGCCTGATCCTGGGGCTGGTCACCGGCGCGGTAGCGGCCGGGGCCGCGTCGTCCCAGGTGCAGCTGCTGATCGGGACGGGGCTCTGCGGGGCGTTGTCGACGTACTCGACGTTCTCGTACGAGACCCTGCGCCTGGCGCAGGACGGAGCCCGCTTCTTCGCCGCCGTCAATGTCACGGCGAGCGTGGTGGCTGGGCTGGGTGCGGCGTTCGTGGGAGCGTCCCTGGCTCAGGCGTTCTGGGGCTGAGGCCGCCGCGCGCCGGCACACCGGCCGGCCGGTGTGCCGGCGCGCGGTGTGCCAGTAGCCCGGTGTGTCAGCCGGCCGCGTGGGCCCCGGCCGGTCCTGCGGTCAGGACAGGGGCCAGGACTCCGGTACGCAGCCGCTCGACCAGCGGGGTGCCGAGGCGGCGCAGGGCCAGGCTGGTCAGGAACGCGATGGGCAGGGCGAGGACGGCCGAGCCGAGGACGTCGTGGGGGTAGTGCGCGCCCACGTAGACGCGGGTGAAGCCCTCGAAGAGTGCGAAGAGCGCGGCGATGGCGCACAGCTTCCGGTTCAGCAGGTAGAGCGCCGCGACGGTCGCGGCGGCCGTCGTGGTGTGGCCGCTGGGGAAAGCGAAGTCGGACGGGGCCGGACAGGTCTCGACGATGAACGCGTGCGGCATCGAGCGGCAGGGCCGCACTTCCGACACGAGCTTCTTGACCACCTCGGCCGCGGCGAAGGCGACCACGACACTCACCGGCACGGCCAGAGCGAGAGCCATCGACGCGCTGTCGCGGCGCCGGGCCTGCCACCACCCGACGATCATGAGGATCGCGAACACGCCCAGGCCGATGTCGGTCCACGATTCCAGGGGCGCGTTCAGCCACCGGGTGTCACGTGCGAAATCCGTGACGGTGGTGAACAGCGAACCGTCGATGTGTGAGCCGTTGAAGGCCAGCGGCATCGGGGAGACAGCAGTCATCAGGCGGGAACTCTCAGCTCGGTCGGGGCTGCCCGCTCCGCGGAGACGTGCGGCATCCACGGTCTGCGTGTATCTACAGGACTGTAGACGGTGCCCTGGGGGGAGCCAAATCATGGAGACCGGGTGACGTCCGGCCGAACGGCGGGTGGTGCCGGGGCCCGGCGGGGCGCGGTCTGCGGCCGGGCGGCCGGTGCCGCGCCCCGCCGGCCCTTCACGGTGCGGTGCCCCTCACGCCGCCGGTGAGTCGAACCGCGGCTCGGTGCCGAGCAGCTCGGAGACATCGGTGTCCACCGGCAGCTCCCGGGCGGGCGCGCCCCGGGTGAACAGGACACCCGGGCGTTCCCCGGAGAGCGTCGCCACCGCTCCGTCCACCCGCAGCCAGCTGCCCTCGCGCAGCCCCAGCACGGGCACGTCGTTCTCCTCCAGGAACTCCGTCAGACGCTCCGCGCGCGTCTCGCCCTTGTGCGTGCTGCCCGGGTCCGGGTCGAGGTAGTGCGGGTTGATCTGGAAGGGCACAAGGCCGAGCGCGTCGAAGGACGGCGGCTGCACGATGGGCATGTCGTTGGAGGTACGGAGCGTGGGCGCGGCCATGTTGGTGCCCGCGCTGGCGCCCATGTAGGGGAGCCCGCCGCGCACCGCGTCGCGTACGGCCTCGCGAAGGCCCGTACGGTACAGGGCGCTCAGCAGCCGGAAGGAGTTCCCGCCGCCGATGAACACGGCGTCCGCGGCGGCGAGTTCGGCCAGCGGGTCGCTGTTCTCGTGGACGCCGCGCACGGAGATCCCGGCCGGTTCCAGGGCCCCGCGCACCCGTGCGGTGTAGGTGTCGTGGTCGGCCAGGGCGTAGGGGACGAAGGCGAGCCTGGCGCCCTGCGGCAGGAAGCCGGTGACGGTCTCCAGGGCGTGTTCCAGGTAACCGCGTCCGTACTGGGTGGAGTTGGACAGCAGCAGGAGATTCACGGTGGCGCTCTTTCAGTGAAGGGGCAGTGTTCCGGGGGAGGTTCGGTTGTCTCAGGCGCGTGGGCGCCGGGTGCGCTGGGGTGGGTGGGTGAGCCGCTTCTCCAGGAGCTGGGCGGCCTTTCTGAGGCTGTCGAGCCGGGGCTCGGGGCCGTCGGCGAAGAGCTGCTCGGCGCCGCCCAGACTGAGGCTGCCGTACGGCTCGCGGCCGAGGAACACCGGGACGGCGAGCGTGGCGATCCCGTTGTCGTACTCGCCGATCGTCCAGGCGTATCCCTGGGCGCGGATGCGCCGGAACTCCTCCTCCAGCAGATCGGCGTCGGTGACCGTGCGGTCGGTGAAGCGGGCCATCGGTCGGCCGCGGAAGAGCCGGTGGCGCTGGTCGTCCGGCAGGAACGCGTAGTACGACTTGCTGGTGGCGCCCGCGTGCGCCGGATACAGCTCGCCGACCAGCGGGTAGTACCGCAGCGGTCCCGCCTCGCCCTCCTCCGCCGCCACGCAGCGCATGTGGAAGCTGTCCGGCAGGCAGAACAGCACGGTGTCGCCGGTGGTGTGGCCCAGCTCTTCCAGCACCGGCCCCGCCAGCAGTTCGAGCGAGCCCGAGCGCTCCCACTGACGGCTCAGCCGCAGTACGGCGGGGCCGATGCGGTAGCGCCTGGTGGCCGGGTCGGAGACCAGGAATCCGCGGCCCGCCAGCGTCGACAGCAGGCGTTGGGCGACGGAGGTGTCCCAGCCGAATTCGGCCGCCACCTCGGTCACCCCCCAGTCGGGCCGGGTCCGCTCGAAGGCCAGCAGGACGAGCAGCGCCCGGTCGACGGTCTGCAGCGCGCCCGCGGGCTTGCGACGGTCCAGATCGATTTCGGCCATCGTCATCTCACCATCCAGACCCGAATTGCAAATAGAGGGAAACAGTTGCGCTCAACGCTATCGGATCCCGAATCTGCTGTCAGCACCCCCGGAACTCAGCGGGTGCGACGCAGCGAGAAAGGCCCCTCATGTTGAAGTACGTCCTGGACATCGTGGATCTGCTGGACGATCCCGCGGCCGACGGCAAGCGCGTCGTCGAGTACCTCGACGCGGTAGCGGGTCCCGAGGGGTCGGGCGCCGGGATCACCACGGTGGCCGGTGAGCGCGGCTCCACCGACTTCGTGCAGATCCGCATCCCGGGCAGCCATGGCCGCTCGTCGGGCGGTACGGCCCGCACCCTCGGTGTGGTCGGCCGGCTCGGCGGGGTGGGTGCCCGGCCCGAGGTCACGGGACTCGTCTCGGACGCGGACGGGGCGGCCGCCGCACTGGCCACGGCCGCCAAACTGCTCGACATGCGCCGCCGGGGCGATGTCCTGCCCGGCGATGTCATCGTCGCCACCCACATCTGCCCGGACGCGCCCACCGAGCCGCACGACCCGGTGCCGTTCATGGGCTCGCCGGTGGACATCGCCACCATGAACCGCCACGAGGTGACGGGCGAGATGGAGGCGGTGCTCTCCATCGACACCACCAAGGGCAACCGCATCATCAACCACAAGGGCCTCGCCCTGTCGCCCACCGTCAAGGAGGGCTGGGTGCTGCGGGTGAGCGAGCAGCTCGGCGAACTGCTCGCGGTCGTGACGGGTGAGCCGTTGGTCACATACCCCGTGACGACACAGGACATCACTCCGTACGGTAATGGGGCACACCACATCAATTCGATCCTGCAGCCCGCCACCGCGACCGCCGCTCCGGTCGTCGGCCTCGCGATCACGTCGGCTGCCGCGGTGCCCGGCTGCCAGACGGGTGCGAGCCACGAGACGGACATCGCGTCCGCCGCCCGCTTCGCCGTCGAGACCGCCAAGGTCTACGCCGCCGGGCAACTCGACTTCCACGACACGGTGGAGTTCGACAACCTCGTCAACCGCTATGGGTCGCTGTCGCATCTGCAGACCCTCGGCCGCCAGCCCAGGGAGTCATGAATGGCAACTTCATCACCTGCTGACGAAGCCACCACGGGCATCGGCAGCGACGACTACGCACTGTCCCGCGTCCCGCGCGACAAGCGCTTCGGTTTCGGCAGCATGCTGCTCCAGTGGCTGGCCCAGTCGGGGTCCATCTCCCAGTTCACGCTCGGCGCCACCATCGGCGTCGGTATGACCTTCGGCCACGCGTTCCTCGCCTTCACGCTCGGCGCGGTGACCCTGGAGATCGTGATCTTCGCGATCGGCCTGGCCGGAATGCGCGAGGGTCTCGCGACCCCGCTGCTCACCCGCTGGGTGGGCTTCGGCCGCAACGGCTCGGCGCTGGTCAGTTTCGTCATCGCGGTCAGCCTGGTGGGCTGGTTCGGTGTGCAGAACACGATCTTCGGAGACAGCGTCTCCTCGCTGGTCGGCGGCCCCTCCTGGATGTGGTGCGTGCTGGCCGGGCTGGCCGTCACGCTGCTGGTGATCTTCGGCTTCAAGTACATGGCCGTCTTCGCCAAGATCGTCACTCCGCTGTTCTTCGCGCTGGTCGCCTGGTCGGTCATCTCCACCCTGACCAAGCACTCCTTCATGGACCTGGTCCACTCGCCGGCGCCCGCCGCACCGATACCGCTGGCCGTGGCCGCCACCGCCATCGCGGGCGGATTCATGACGGGCGCGATCGTGGCCCCGGAGATGACCCGCTTCAACCAGAAGGGCTCGCACGTCTTTCTGCAGAGCGCTTCGTCCATGATCCTCTCCGAGTACATCGTCGGGATGACGGGCGTCCTGCTCGGCCATCTCGTCAAGAGCAACCAGGTCTCGCACATCGTGCTGAGCACATCGGGCGCGATCGGCGTGATCGTGGTGCTGATGTCCACCGCCAAGGTCAACGACTGGAACCTGTACGGCTCCTCGCTCGGCGTCGTCAACTTCTTCCAGGTCGTCTTCGGTAAGCGTCTGCACCGCGGCGCGGTCACCATCGTGCTGGGGCTCGCGGGCACCCTCCTGTCGGCGGTCGGCATCATGACCCACTTCACGGACTTCCTGTCCCTGCTGGGCGTCGCCATCCCGCCGATCGGCGGGATCATCGTGGCCGAGTACTGGGTCGTCCGCAGGATGCGCAAGCCACTGGACGAGACCCGCGAGGCGCAGACCCTGCCGGCCACCTCGCCCACCTGGGTCCCGATGTCCCTGGTCATCTGGATCGCGGCGTTCTGCGTCGGCAAGTTCTACGACGGCGGCATCCCCGCGCTGAACTCCCTGATCACCGCATTCGTGCTGTACGCGGCGCTCGGCCTGCTGGGCTGGATCAAGCCGTACGGCACATCGGCGGTGGAGGCCTCCCCGGACCTCCCCGTCGCCGACAACAACACCCCCGTGGGAGCGGCATGAACACCCCTGACACCGACACGGTTCCGGCCGGACCGGTCCCCGCCTCCGAAGAGGCACAGCGCGAGGTGGTCGACCTCTGCGCCGAACTGATCCGCTTCGACACCTCCAACCCCATCAGCAATGAACGCGCCTGCGCCGACTGGGTCGTGGCCCGGCTGGCCGAGGTCGGTATCGGGTCCGAGCTCATCGAGAGCGCGCCGGGCCGGGCCAGCGTCATCGCCCGTATCGAGGGCGCGGACCGCGAGCGCGGCGCGCTGATGGTCCACGGCCACCTCGACGTCGTCCCGGCGGACGCCTCGGAGTGGCAGGTGCCGCCGTTCTCCGGAGAGATCCGCGACGGCTACCTCTGGGGCCGCGGCGCCATCGACATGAAGGACACGGTGGCCGTCATGCTGGCCACC
The DNA here is from genome assembly GCF_041433995.1 of Streptomyces sp. NBC_00466. Taxonomy (NCBI): domain Bacteria; kingdom Bacillati; phylum Actinomycetota; class Actinomycetes; order Kitasatosporales; family Streptomycetaceae; genus Streptomyces; species Streptomyces sp. NBC_00466. The sequence continues at coordinate 6,820,376 of NZ_CP107896.1, forward strand.
GCCCGGCACTTCGCCCGGACCGGCACCCGGCCCTCCAGGGACCTGGTCCTGGCCTTCCTCGCGGACGAGGAGGCGGGTGGCAAGTTCGGCGGCCACTGGCTCGTCGAGCACCGGCCCGAGCTGTTCGAAGGGGTCACCGAGGCGATCGGCGAGGGCGGCGGATTCTCCTTCGCCATCGACGACACCCGCAGGCTCTACCCGATCGAGAACGCCCAGCGCGGGATGGCCTGGATGGAGCTGACCGCCACCGGCCGGGCCGGTCACGGCTCGTCGCCCAACGACGAGAACGCCGTCACCGATCTCGCCGAGTCGCTCACCCGCATCGGGCGCCAGACCTTCCCCATCCGTCTCATCGAGCCGGTGCGGGCCCTGCTCGTCGAGGCCGCCCGGCTGTACGGGGTCGAGTTCGACGAGGACGACATCGAGGGCACTCTCGCCAGGCTCGGCCCGGTCTCGGAGTTCATGCAGGTGGTGCTCCGCAACTCCGCGAACCCCACGATGTTCCAGGCCGGCTACCAGACGAACGTCATCCCCGGCCGGGCCACGGCCCGGGTCGACGGCCGCTTCCTGCCCGGTCACGAGCAGGAGCTGATCGACACCATCGACTCCCTGCTGCTGCCCTCGGTCAGCCGGGAGTGGGTCAACCACGACCTCGCGATGGAGACCACGTTCGACGGCCCGCTCGTGGACGCGATGTGCGACGCGGTGCGCGCCGAGGACCCGGACGGCCACCCGGTGCCGTACTGCAATCCGGGCGGTACGGACGCCAAGGCCTTCACCCACCTGGGCATCCGCTGCTTCGGCTTCAAGGGGCTCAAGCTCCCGCACGACCTGAACTACGGGCGGCTCTTCCACGGAGTGGACGAGCGGGTGCCGCTCGAAGGACTGCGGTTCGGTGTACGGGTGATGACCCGGCTCTGGCAGAGCGCCTGACTCTGCCACGGGACCCGCACCGGGTCCGTATACGCGTACGCCCTCGACGTCACGGACGCCGGGGGCGTACTGCGTGCAGGGGCGGGGGAGCGGGGGAGCCTCGTGACCGGGCCATTCGTCCGCGCCGCCCGGCGCCTGCCTCCGCTCAGGGGTTGCGGTACGCCTCGACGACACGGCTGATCACCGCGGCCGCCGTGGTCAGCTCGTGCGGGGCAAATCCCCGCAGGGCGTCGTCGAGCCAGCGCCGGCCGGCCTCCTCGGCCCGCTCCACGACCTCGCGGCCCTCCTCGGTGACGGCGATACGGCGGGCCCGGTGGTCGTCAGGTTCCCGGACCGTGCGCACCAGGCCGCGCTCCTCCAGGCCGCGGATCTCCCGGGTGACATGAGGTGCCTGCACCAGCAGGGCCTGCGCGATCTCGCCCATCCGCAGCGGGGACGGCGCCGCCGTGAGGGTGCGCAGCAGGGCGAGGGAGGCACGGTCGACCGTGACTTCCGCCTGGACGCGCAGCCGCATGTGCGCGCGGTTCCCGGCCATCGTGTAGGCGAGGTCGGCGAGTGATCTGTAGAGGTCTTGGGCGGCGGAGCCGCCGGGTTCGGGATGGTCCACGCCACGATGATCCCGTACGGCGCCCGCTCGGGCTCCCCACTCGCACGGACCGGCCGGGACCGGCGGCGTGCCCGGACCGTCCCGGCGGCCGGTCCGGGAAGTGGCCAGAAAGGTGCCCTATGCATGGACTGGGGGTTCCCCGGGACGCGAACCGAGTACTACCGTCCGCGAGGGAAGTTACTTTTGTTAAGTAACGCGCTCATCCCCTAGTGCTGGAGGAACGACGTGCAGATCACCGTGGACACCGACAAGTGCTGTGCTGCGGGCCAGTGCGTACTCGCCGCCCCCGACGTGTTCGACCAGCGGGACGAGGACGGGATCGTCGTCGTACTGAACAGCAGCCCGCCCGCCGAACAGCACGACGCAGTGCGGGAGGCCGCGCAGATCTGCCCGGCCGCTGCCATCACCCTGTCCTGACCGGACGGCCCGGCTCCCCGAACACCTCACACCCCCACTGTGGAAGGACGACGATGACCGAGGTCCCCACCGCATCACCCGCGTACACCACCCGCCGCGCTGCCGGATGCCCCTTCGACCCGCCGCCGGAGATGGCCGGCCTGCTCAGCTCGGAGCCGATCTCCAAGGTCACGCTCTGGAACGGTGCAACGGCCTGGTACGTCACCCGGCACGCGGACCAGGTGGCGCTGCTGCGCGACGAGCGCATCAGCGCCGACAACAGGCGGCCCTCCTACCCGAGCTTCAGCGCGGGCAGCGAGGCGACCCGCGCCCACAACCGCACGTTCATCACGATGGACGAACCGGAACACAACGAGCAGCGCAAGCGGTTCACCGGTGACTTCACCATCAAGCGGACCCAGGCCCTGCGGGACCGCATCGAGCGCATCATCGGTGAGCTGCTGGACGAGATGGAGAAGGCCGGACCGCCCGCCGACCTGGTCACTTCCTTCGCGCTGCCGCTGCCCTCGCTGGTCATCTGCGAGCTGCTCGGCGTCCCGTACGAGGACCACGGGTTCTTCCAGCGGGCGAGCGCCGTCATCGTCGACACCCGCAGCAGCGCGCAGGACGCCCTGGACGCCTCCCAGGAACTGGTCGACTACCTGGGCGACCTGGTGCAGAAGAAGGCCGAGCACCCCGGCGACGACCTGCTCAGCCGGCTCGCCGCGGACTATCTGGTCACCGGGATCAGCACCCGTGACGAATGCGCCAAACAGGCGCGGCTGCTGCTGGTCGCCGGGCACGAGACCACGGCCAACATGATCGCCCTCGGCACCTGCGCGCTGCTCCAGAACCCCGAGCAGCTGGCCGCGGTCCGCGACGGCAGCCCTCAGCGGGTCGCGGGCGCGGTCGAGGAACTGCTGCGGTACCTGTCCATCACCCACCTGGGGCGCCGCCGCGTCGCCACCGAGGACATCGAGGTCGGCGGACAGCTCATCAGGGCCGGTGAAGCGGTCATCTGTGCCACCGATGTCGCCAACCGCGACCCGGAGGTCTTCGAGGAGCCCGGCCGGCTCGACATCGACCGGCAGGCCCGCAGGCACCTCGCGTTCGGCTCGGGCCCCCACCAGTGTCTCGGCCAGAACCTCGCCCGCGTCGAGCTCCAGCTGGCCTACCCCGCCCTGCTGCGCCGCCTGCCCGGGCTGCGGCTCGACCGCCCGCTCGACGAGATCAACTTCCGTACCGACATGGCCGTCTACGGCGTCCACGAACTGCCCGTCGCCTGGTGAGACCGCCGGTGCCGCGGCCCGTCCCGACACCCGGGGCGGTCCGCGGCACCGGCGCGCCCCGCCGTTCGTCCGGCGCTGATGCCGGGGCCGGAGTCCAGTTCTGCGCCCGGGCCGGCGTCCGGCAGAACCGGGATTCCCTGAACTCGCCGCATACCCTGCCTTTACGTGGAAGGAGGACAATTGACGTAGGGGGGAGAACCTCTACAGGAGACAAAGATGACCCGAAGCCGCTTCACTCTCGACCGCGGTCTCACCACGCGCATGGTGACCACCATGTTCCTGATCGGGCTGCTGTACGTCGTCCTGGTCGGCGTGCTGCTCGTTCTGCTGCACGGTGCCTGGCTGGTCATCGCGGTGGTCGCGGGTGTGCTCTTCATTGCTCAGTTCTGGTTCAGCGACAAGATCATCGCTCTCTCCATGGGGGCGCACGAGGTCACCCCGGAAGAGGCCCCTGAACTGCACGGCGCGATCGACCGGATCTGCGCGCTGGCCGACATGGCCAAACCGCGGGTGGCCGTCGCCCGGAGCGACATCCCGAACGCCTTCGCCACCGGCCGCAGCGAGCGCACCGCGCTGGTCTGTGCCACGACCGGTCTGATGCGCCGGCTGGAGCCCGAGGAACTGGAGGGCGTGCTCGCGCACGAGATGTCGCACGTCGCCCACCGCGACGCCGCGGTGATGACGATCGCCTCCTTCCTCGGCGTGCTGTCCGGACTCATCACCCGGGTCGCCCTGTGGAGCGGATTCGCGAGGAGCGCCAGGAACGCGGGACCGCTCGGCCTCGCGATCGTGCTCGTACCGCTGGCCAGCGCCGTGGTGTACGTGCTCAGCTTCCTGCTGACCCGGCTGCTCTCCCGCTACCGGGAGCTCTCCGCAGACCGGGCCGCCGCCCTGCTCACCGGCCGCCCGTCGGCCCTCGCATCGGCGCTCACCAAGGTGGAGGGCCAGATGGCGCGGATCCCGACCGAGGACCTGCGGAAGGCGGAGCCGTACAACGCCTTCTACTTCATGCCCGCGTTCTCCTCGAAGGACAGCCTGAGCCGGCTGTTCTCCTCCCACCCGACGCTCGAACAGCGGCTTGACCAGCTCGCGCGTATCTCGACCGAACTCGCCCGCCCGTGACACCGCGGCCCGCGGTTCGTCGTGCGGGCCCGGCGCATCCTTGTGTGACCGACGAACGGCGTCCGCCCGTCGTCCGCCCGTGCTGACCCCGTAGGAGTACGTCTCGTGGGATTTCTCGACAGCATCCTCGGCCGGAGCAAGCCGGTCCGCCCCGATCTGGACCAGCTGTTCGCCGTGCCGTCCGCCGCCCTCACCCTCCAGGCGGGTGCTGGGTTCACCCCCACCGGGATGGGGTCCGTCTGCTTCGCGGGTGTCGAGGGTGGCGGCTTCGCCCGGATCAAGCAGGACGTCGAGGAACTGCTCGACGCGGACACGGGGCGCGGCGGCGCCCCGGTCCGGTTCAGCCAGGACTCGTACGGCTACACCTGGCTGCTGGCCCAGCAGCCGCCCGACGACACGGCGGCGCTCGTCAACGACCTGCACGCGGTCAACTCACTGCTGGAGGACGGCGGGTTCGGCCCGCAGCTGCTCTGCTCGCTGGTCGCGTTCAAGGACGCCGAGCAGCGGCCGCTCGCGCTGGTCTACCTGTACAAGCGGGGCACGTTCTTCCCCTTCGCGCCGATGCCCGACGGTGCGGAGAAGCGGGACAGCGCACTGGAACTCCAGGTCAAGGCGGTCCTGGGGGATGACCTGCGCGTCGAGCCCGACCTGGCCCGGTGGTTCCCGGTCTGGGGTGCGCCCGGCCTGTAGCTGCTCCGCCGCCTTCCGGTCAGCGGCGCCACCAGCGGCCCTTCGGCCTGCGGTGGCCCGGCGGGGTGGGCGGCCGGTCGGCCGGCGGGGGTGGGGGAGCGGGAGCACCCGGGGCGTCCGAGGGGAGATCCTGCTCGCTCACCCCGCCTGTGCTCGTGCTGCTCGTGCCTGTGCCCGTAGCCGCGCCGGGGCCCGCACCCGCACCCGTGCCGGTCTCGGTGCCGGTCGGCGGGCGGAGGCCCTCCGTCGAGTAGCTCGTCGTCGCGATGGCCTCGACGAGCTGCTGTTCGGTGAACTCCTCCGAGCCCCCGATGTGGGGGACGAACCCCACCAGCATCCCGTCGCTGAGTACCTGCGCGTCGAGCCCCGCCGCCCCGTCCGTGTCCCAGAGCGCCTCGATGTTCCAGTCGATGACGACGCGGACCCCGAACTGGTAGACACCCACCTCGGCGACATGCGCCATCACCCCGCGGGCGCGCAGCGCGGTCACCAGCCGTTCGGCGCGTTCGGAGTTCATAGGCGGCACAACCTCCCTGGGTCGCGGTCCCGGGAGCCGGGAACGGCTTCAACAGGCAGACAAACCGGATAAATCAATATCCCGACTCCACTGTATTCCCCGCACGACGGCAACGGCAGCGGCACGGATCCGGACACGGACCTGGACAGGGATCCGGGCTCGGGCACCCACAGATACAGGCTCGGACACGGGCTCGGACATGGACTCGGATTCAGATGTGGAAGGGCACCGTCGTCACCACGATCTTCGGCAGGGGCCGCAGCGCGCGCCGCAGCCGCCCGCCGAGCGGGCTGTGCAGCAGACGGTGCCGCCAGTGGCGTACGACGATCTCCGGCAGGATCACCGTGATGGTCAGGTCCGGGCGCTGGTGGTGCAGTGACTCGATGTAGCCGACGAGCGGAGCGACGGTCGCGCGGTACGGCGAGATGACGATCCGCAGCGGAAGGTGGTCGCCCCACAGGAGCCAGGCCTCGCGGAACCGCTCGGCGTCCTCGTCACCAGCGCTGACGTGCAGCGCGAGAACCGGCTGCTGCAGGGACGCAGCATAGGCGAGCGCGCGCATGCTCGCCTGGTGCAGGGCGTCGATCAGGACGACGGAGAGATGGCTGATCGACTCGGGCGAGTCCTCGGACTCCCGGTCCTCCTGGGTGGCCTCGGACGATGGCTCCGCCGCGCCCGCCGCGCCTGCCGCATCCGGCGGGCGCGCGGGCCGCACGGCGGGCAGCGAACTGCCGGAGCGCGGTGTGATCGTGCGGCTGGGGACCTCGATCGTCTGCGGGTGCAGCCGCAGCGCCTCGCCCACCCTGTCGTAGTGGCGCCGGATCCGCGTGGTCACCAGCAGGAACAGCGCCACGGTCACCAGTGCCAGCCAGGCGCCCTCGGTGAACTTGGTGATTCCGGCCGTGATGAAGACGACCGCGGAGAGCAGTGCCCCGGTGGCGTTGAAGCACAGGCTCTTGCGCCAGTGCCGGCTGCGCGCGCGCCACCAGTGCACCACCATGCCGCTCTGGGAGAGCGTGAAGGCGAGGAAGACCCCGACGGCGTACAGCGGAATCAGCGAGTCCGTCCTGCCGTCGAAGGCCACATAGACCACCGCGGCGGCGACCGAGAGCAGGATGACCCCGTTGCTGAAGGCCAGCCGGTCGCCGAGCCGCAGGAAGACCCGGGGTGCGTGATGGTCGCGGGCCAGCAGGAAGAGCACCCGGGGGAAGTCGTTGTACGCGGTGTTCGCGGCGAGGAGGAGTACCAGCGCGGTCGCCGCCTGAGTGAAGACGTACATACCGCCGGACCCGAAACTGCGGTGGGCCAGCTGCGAGAGCACGGTCTCGCCGGACTCCGGTACGACGCCCTCCAGATGGACCATGGCGACCGTCCCCGCGAAGAGGGCGACCAGCAGCCCGATCATCCAGGAGAGCGTGGTGCGCGCGTTGCGCCAGGCGACCGGCTGGAAGGCCGGTACGGCGTTGGAGATCGCCTCGATACCGGTCATGGCCGTCGAACCCGATGCGAACGCCCGCATCACGAGCAGCACGCCGACCCCCTCGACCGCGTGCTGCGGCGGCGTGGGCACCACGGCGAAGTCCCGGCCCGCCGCGTGGTAGAGACCGAAGGCGACCAGCGCGGCGATGGCGATGACAAAGGCGTACGTCGGCGCGGCGAAGAGCGCGCCCGCCTGCCGGACACCGCGCAGATTCCCGGCGAGCAGCACCGCGATGACCAGGACACCGATCGGTACGGCATCGTTCGCGAGCCCCGGAATCGCGGAGGTCACAGCGGCCGTACCGGACGAGATGGAGACGGCGACGGTGAGGATGTAGTCGGTCATCAGACCGGCCGCGGCCACCAGCCCGGGCAGCCGGCCGAGATTGTCCGTCGCGACGATGTACGAACCGCCGCCCTGGGGGTACGCGCGGATCGTCTGGCGGTACGAGACCCCGACGGCCAGCATCAGGAAGACGATCGCCAGCGCCACCGGCACCGAGTACCGGAGCCCCGGCGCGCCGGCCAGCACCAGCACTGCGAGCAGCGCCTCCGGGCCGTACGCCACCGACGACAGCGCGTCCGCCGACAGCACCGGCAGAGCCACCAGCTTGCGCATCCGCTCGCGCGCGACCGCCGAACTCCGCAGTGGCGCCCCCAGCACCGCGCGCCGGATCCGGGCGCGTGCCCTGCCCGCACCGCCCGCCTCCTCCCAGCCGACCTCGACCTCGCGGGCGCCCGAACCGGCCGGCCCGCCGACGAGCGAAGCCACCGGCACGAACCGTCCGAAGCGGGCCGGCACGATCTGGGCGGGTTCCGGGAAGCTGCCCACATCGGGATCGACGGGCAGGGCATGGCGCCAGGCCGCGGGCGCCGCGGACACTCGCCCCCACTCGTGCCCGACCAGCCGCAGCAGCGTCGACTGCTCCTCGCTGAGCTCCGGGACCGAGACCAGCGAACTGTAGGTGCTGTCCCGTTCCTGGCGGTCGTCCGGCCGGGCCTTCCGGCCCCGCGCTCCGCTCACAGGGGCTCGCCCCCACCGCCCGCCGGGCAGCGACGGATCCGCCCTGCCCGGTCCGTGCCGCACCCGCCGGTGCGCCCGGGGGCGGCGTACGCGGGCGGCTCCGGTGGGCGGCCCGGTGGCGGGGCGGCGCCGGCGGGGGCCGTGGGCAGTGTGGCGGTGGTGATGGTCATCGGTTTGTCGCTCACCGCGATCAGATAGAACCGGGCGCCGTTGCGGGGCAGGCTGCGGAATCCGCCCGGCGGGCTGACGACGTACGAGGCGGAGGCGTGCGGGGCGATGGTGTGCGGACCCGAGCGGATGGTCCACCAGCCGGACGCCCCCTGACCGGTACGGCTGGCGAAGTGCGGGGAGAGCGCGTGGTCCGTCGTGTTCACCGCGTGCACCAGCACCGATGTGATGCCCCGGTGCGGCCGGTCGGCCAGCCGCGGCGTCACGCTCATCCGCAGCGGCGGCGGGCTCGCGGCAGCCACTGTCAGGCAGAGCAGTGACGGTACGACCAGAACGGTGGCCACCACGGCCTTGGCCCGGTGCGAGCGCACGCGCGGGATCAGCGGCTGCCAGGCGGTCGCCAGCGCGGAGGCCGGGACGGTGGCGGCCGCCGCCAGCCACAGCGGCGTCATCAGCAGGAAGTAGCCGTCCTGCGAACGCGTGGCGAGGTAGAAGGGCAGCCAGGGCAGCACCGTGAGAGCGGGGCCCAGCCTCCGTACGAAGAGCAGCGTGGCGCCGAGCAGGCCCAGGAGCAGCAGCAGACTCGCGTACGAGTAGAAGTCCAGGTGGCTGCTGCCGTCGGTGAAGTAGTAGGAGAAGCCCATGGCGCCCTGGCCGTGCAGGATCGCGCCCTGGGTGATGGGCAGCAGCGAGCCCTCCAGCCAGCCGTGGAAGTCGTCGGCGGCGAAGTAGGCGTTCAGCGCGGCCCAGGTGAGGGCGGCCGTACCGGCGTACCGGGCGACCACGCCGAGTGCGGCCCGCCCGCCCAGCTCGCCGCGGCGCACGGCGTGGATGCCGATCAGCAGGAACGGCACGACGAACCAGGCCAGTTGCTGGCTGGCGCAGGCCGCGCCGAGGCAGACGGCCCGGAACACTCCGTACCGTCCCAGACGTCCCCCCGCGCCGGTGTCGGGCCAGCGGACGACGACCGGGACCAGGAAGGCCAGGGCCAGGACGGCCGGATAGCCCGAGCGCGCGTAGCCGGGCAGCAGGCCGAAGCCCAGGCAGACAGCGGTGACCGCCGGACGCCACGGCGCGGGGAGCAGCGCCCAGAGGGTCACGGTGCCGACGAGCAGCGCTGTGACGGTCACCAGGGTCGCCGCGGCCGTCGAGTGCACCACGGCGTGGATCGGGGCGGCGATCAGCGCGGTCAGCGGCGGATAGGCGTAGGTGTAGTCGACGCCGCCCGACATGGTCTTGGTGACCCCGACCTTCGGCGTGCCGAAGAGCCACGGCCACGGCTGGCCGTAGACCGGCTGGCCGTGCAGGATCGCGTTCGCGGCCTGAGCGGTCAGCACACCCTCGTCCGAACCGGCGTGATCCAGCCAGTAGTGGCAGAGCACCAGGGCGATCGCGAGACCCAGCACGGCCAGGTCCACCTTCGCCAGGGTGCGGCGGCCGCGTACGGAGAGGGCCAGGACACCGCACGTCAGGATCCCCGCGTAACAGACCGTCACGATCGCCGCGACGACCGGGTGCGACATGGTGGCCTGGGTCCAGAGGGTGCGGGTGCCGATGAAAAGGCTGACCACCGCGACCACGGTCAGTCCGCGGTGCCACTGCGGCGGCGCTGCGTCCGGCAGCCGTTGCGCGCGCGGCAGCCGTACGGGACCGCCCACCGGCCGACGTGTTCCGGTGGCCGGGCCGGGCGTGGGCAGGCCGTCGTCCATGGCAGCTTCCTTCATGGTGAACCCGGACCGGAACGCGGCGGCAGTCATCACGCGGACGTACGTACCTTGCCCGCGTCCGCCGTGTGGCCTTGGGGCCTTGGTGCTTCGAAGGCTAGGACGGAAGTCGGCACCAGGGCCTGCGATGCCTGGTGTCCTGTGCCGATTCCGGGTCGCAAAAGGCCAGGTGGGAGGGGTGATTGCCGTTCATCGTCGCATTGCGCCGAACGGCTGTCCCCGCGGTGTGAGGACGTGAACCGCCCAGTGGTTACGGCTGGTTGATAAGCCTATTGTTATTACCCGGACCGGCATGACTTGGACGGGCATGACTTGGACCGGCATTGCTTGGACCGGCGCTTCGCCGGAACGACAGCGGGGGGTGATGGCGTGACCGGGACCTTGGGGGACAGCGCGGAACCGGCGGACGCCGCAGCGGCGGCGACGTCCATACGGCTTGCGGTGGCCCGGATCGCCCGCCGGCTCAGGCAGGCGCACCGGGTCGGCGACGTGACGCTCTCCGAGGTGTCCGTGCTCTCCCGGCTGAGCCGGGACGGAGCGGATTCCCCGGGATCGCTCGCCGAGCTGGAGCGGGTGCGCCCGCAGGCGATGGCATCGACGCTGGGCGCACTGGAGGAGCGCGGACTGGTGAGCCGCGAACCGGACACCCGCGACGGCCGGCGCGCGGTGATAGCGGTGACCGACGCCGGCCGCAAGGTACTGATCGACCGCAGGTCGGAGTCCGTCCAGCGGCTCACCGAGGCCATCGACGGGGAGTTCACGCCCGCTGAGCGGCAGCGGCTTCTCGCGGTCGTGCCGCTGCTCGACAGGCTCGCGGAGCGGCTGTAATGCCCGCGACCCGGAGCGGGAGCCCGAGCCCGAGCCGCGGCCCGAGCCGGACCGGGAGCGCCGAGGCCGGGGAGCGGTACAAATGGATCGCTCTCTCCAACACCACGCTCGGCGTACTGATCGCGGCCATGGACGCCTCGATCGTGATCATCTCCCTGCCCGCCATCTTCCGGGGCATCGGGCTCGATCCGCTCGCCCCCGGGAACATCGGCTATCTGCTCTGGATGATCCTCGGCTATCTGCTGGTCTCCGCGGTGCTGGTGGTCGCACTCGGCAGGCTCGGCGACATGTTCGGCCGGGTCCGGATGTACAACATGGGCTTCGCGATCTTCGCGTGCGCCTCGCTCGCCCTCTCGCTCGATCCGCTGAAGGGCGGTCCGGGCGCGCTGTGGCTGATCGGATTCCGTGTCGTGCAGGCGGTCGGCGGCTCGATGCTGACGGCGAACTCGGCGGCCATCCTCACCGACGCGTTCCCCGCCCGGCAGCGCGGCATGGCCCTGGGCGTCAACCAGATCACCGCCCTGGCCGGGCAGTTCCTCGGTCTGCTGGCGGGCGGCCTGCTGGCCACCATCGACTGGCGCGCGGTGTTCTGGGTCAGCGTGCCCATCGGGGTGTTCGGCACGATCTGGTCGTACCGCAGTCTGCGTGAGACCAGCGCCCGCACAGCGGGCCGTATCGACTGGGCGGGCAATCTCACCTTCACGGGCGGCGCCGGCCTGCTGCTCGCCGCCATCACGTACGGAATCCAGCCGTACGGTGGCCATCCGACCGGCTGGACCAACCCCATGGTGCTGGGCGGGCTCGGCGCTGGAGTGCTGCTGCTTGTGGCCTTCTGCCTCATCGAGACCCGGGTCGCCGAACCGATGTTCCGGCTCGGCCTGTTCCGGGTGCGTGCCTTCGCCGCCGGGAACCTCGCGGCGCTGCTCACCGCCATCGCCCGTGGCGGACTCCAGTTCATGCTGATCATCTGGCTGCAGGGCATCTGGCTGCCGCTGCGCGGATACGACTTCGAAAGCACCCCGCTCTGGGCGGGCATCTTCATGCTGCCGCTGACCGTCGGATTCCTCATCGCGGGACCGGTCTCCGGCATCCTCTCCGACCGCTACGGCGCCCGGCTGTTCTCCACCACCGGACTCCTTCTCGTGGCCGGTGGATTCGTCGGTCTGCTGCTCCTGCCGGTGAACTTCTCGTACCCCGCATTCGCCGCTCTGCTGCTGCTCAGTGGCCTCGGCCAGGGGATGTTCTCCGCCCCGAACACCTCGGCGATCATGGGCAGTGTGCCGCCGGAGCAGCGCGGGGTCGCGTCGGGGATGCGCTCCACCTTCCAGAACTCGGGCACCGCCCTGTCGATCGGCCTTTCGTTCTCCCTGATGATCTCCGGCCTGGCGGTGACGCTGCCGCACACGCTGAGCAGCGGTCTGCAGGGGCAGGGCGTGCCCGCGGGGACGGCACAGCAGGTGGCCGGACTGCCGCCGGTGAGCACGCTGTTCGCCACCTTCCTCGGCAAGAACCCGATCAGCCAGCTCCTCGGACCCAGCGGGGTGCTGGACACGCTGCCCACACACAACGTCATGACGCTGACCGGCAAGGAGTTCTTCCCCGGACTGGTCTCGGGCCCGTTCCACCACGGACTCGTCACCGTCTTCGGCGTCGCCACCGTGATGGCACTGGTCGCCGCGCTCGCCTCGCTGCTGCGTGGCCGGCACTACAAGGCGGGACCGGGCGGCCGGCCCACCGGCGCCGGGAGCCCGGTCGGCTCCGGTGCGCCCGACAGCGCCCCTGACTGCCCGAACGACTGACTGCCCGAACGACTGACTGCCCGAACGGTTGACTGCCCGAACGACGGCGCCCCCCGATCCCCGAACGACGGCTCCACCGAGAAGTGGGTCGCGGACCGCGGCCGGTGAGCGGCGCGCCCGGGGCGGCGCTCCGGCGGGCGGGAACCCGCCTCCTCAGCCGCTGTCGCGCCGGCGGGTGGCCGTCGACGGCCATCCGCGCCGCTGCTCCGCGGGCGCGAGCTGGTCGACCACGTCGGCCAGCTCCTCGCAGGCCCGCTCGATCCGGCGGCGGACGTTCTTGTGCTCGGTGACGATCGCGGCGAGCAGCAGCGCGGTCAGCGCCACTGATCCGTTGAGCGCCGTGAGACCGACCATCGCCTCGAACAGGGTGAGACCCATGAAGGGCCCCGCGCGCCCGGTGGCCGCCACGACCGCCAGCACGGCCACCAGGAGCGCGCAGGGCGCGCTGCCGGCCAGCTCGAAACGGAGTGCTGCCCAGATCAGCAGCGGAAAGACCAGGAAGAGCAGGGCGTACTGGGTCTCGGTCGCCACCGGGACTACCACGGCGGCGGCCACCACCAACGCACCGCCCTCCACCCACCGGTCCGTTCGCCAGGGCAGCCGGGCCCGGCGCAGGACCAGCAGCAGCGGGGTCACCATCAGCACACCCATCGCGTCCCCGGCCCACCACGCGAACCAGACCGGCCAGAAACCGCTCTTGGGGAGTTTGTCCTCAAGGAGCAGCACAACGCTGCCCGTTGTCGCGCTGATGAGCATGGCGCCGAGCGCCCCGAGGAAGATCAGGGCGGCGCCGTCCCGCAGCCGGGACAGATCCATCCGGAAGTCCGCCCGGCGGAGCATCAGCAGGGCGCACACGGGGGCGAGCGTGTTGCCCGCGATGATGCCGAAGTCGCCGGCGCCGAACGAGGAGCCGCCCGTCGACGCGACGGCGAGCAGGGCCCCGACCGCGATGCCCGGCCAGATGCGGAGGCCCCAGTACAGCAGGCAGCCCAGCGCGACTCCCGTCGGCGGCCACAGAGGTGTGACCACCGCGCCGTGGACGGTCACCTGCCGCAGCAGTCCGATCCGGCCGGACACGTAGTACGCGACAGCGACGGCGAGAATCCGCAGGGCGGTCGCCGTCGCGCCTCTGGCTGTCTCACTGCGGATCACGGCGCCCATCAGACACCGTGTCCCGAGCCTCGGCCGGGCAAGACACGCGTGCTCCAGCTGTCACGCGGTTCTGCCGGGTGCGCTGTCGTGGCACAGCACGAGTACGGCGGCGTCGTCCTGGTGCCCCGTGAGCACCGCTGCCTTGATGATCTCGTCGGCCAGTACGTCGGCATCGGCACCCGCATGGGCGACCGCCCGGTGCATCACGGCCTCCAGCCCCTTCTCGATGGGGAAGGACGGTCCTTCGATCACCCCGTCGGTGATCAGTACGAACGCGCCCGCCTCCGTCAGCCGCCGCCGGGTGACCGGGTAGTGCTCGCTCTCCTGGACCCCCAGCGGCAGGCCCCCTTCGTCATCGATGACGCCGGCCCGTCCGTCCGCCGTGGCCCAGACCGCCGGGACATGTCCGGCGCGGGCGCTGTCGATCTCCCAGGTGACGGGGTCGAAGCGGAGGAAGGTGCAGGTCGCGAAGAGGGTGGAGTTCACCGAGAGCAGCAGGTCGTTGGTCCGGCCGATGATCTCGCCGGGGTCCGCCGCGGTCCTGGCGATGGCCCGCATCCCGATCCGGATCTGGCCCATGAAGGCGGCCGCCTCGACATCGTGTCCCTGTACGTCGCCGATGGCGAACCCGAGCGAACCGTCCGGGAGCGGAAACCCGTCGTACCAGTCGCCCCCGATGTCCAGCCCGCTGCGGGCCGGGGTGTAGCGGGCCGTGGTACGCAGACCGGGCAGACCGGGCAGGCCGGACGGGAGCATTTCGCGCTGCAGGGCCTCGGCCAGTTCCACCCGCGCCTGATGGAGCTCCACTTCCCGCCGGGCCCGGGCAGTGAGCTGGTGGAGCGTGGTGAGGAGCTCGTCGGCGCTTGCGGAACGAGGAGGACGACGCCGGTTCATGAGCGGCTCCGCGGTGCGTTTGTTCCCGGGCCGCGACCGGGGCCCGTGGTCGCGGGTCAGGCCGTGTACTGGCCCGTCGGGCCTCTCCTCTCCGACGGTCACGGTCCGTGGGTCCGGTGACCGATACCTGCATTTTATTTCCGGAGCCGGGATCCCGCAGCCGCCAGCGGTGGGCGAGCTCCCCGAAGCTGTGGATACCGCGCTCTCGGAGTGGGCCGCGGCGGTGCGTGGCCGGAGCCGGTGATCAGGGCCATGGCGGCAAATGAAGCTCCTCCGGGCACGTTGGTGAAGCGCGACGCGACGGAGCCTGAATTTCTTCTGTCCTGATCTTCAATCGCACTTTCGAGTGCTCGGAGGCGGGGGCGAGTGGGACATTGATCGTCATATCGAACGCAATGAAACGGCCGGATGTGTGCCAGGAGGGGCTCAACGGATGAGCCGACGGGGTCGCCGCGCGTTCGGCCGTGTAGCGTCTCACCCAGCTGTCGTGGTTCCGAAGTACCTCTCGCCCGTGCGTACATGCACGGGCGGGTCTGCTGTTCGGCGTCTCCGAGGACCAGGGCGATCACCTCCGGCTCCCGCGAAGTGCGGGAGCCGACTTCGAGTCCCCTTGGAGGGCAATCATGGCCAGTGGCACCGTTAAGTGGTTCAACGCGGAAAAGGGTTTCGGCTTCATTGAGCAGGATGGTGGGGGCCCGGACGTCTTCGCCCACTACTCCAACATCAACGCTCAGGGCTTCCGCGAGCTGCAGGAGGGCCAGAAGGTGAACTTCGACATCACGCAGGGCCAGAAGGGCCCGCAGGCGGAGAACATCGTCCCCGCCTGATCCGGCGGTGTGCCCGCCTCCGGCCTGTGCCGGGGGCGGGCACTGTCGTTTCCGGATCTTCACGGTGTGTTCGCCCCTGACGCGGCCGTCGCACCGGGGCGTACGCCGGTGCGCGATGGACCGCACGGGTGTGTTCCGCAGGCGCGCCCTCCTGTTTGTGTGGATGATCTGCTGGGAAGCGGGTGAATCTCCGCTGCCCCGGAGCCGCCGTACGCAGGAGGAATCTGATGAGCAGCGCCGGAGGCCCCGCCATCGGCACCATCACCACCGAGGTGCCCGCGCGGCTCGACCGGCTGCCCTGGTCGCGCTGGCACTGGATGATCGTGACCGGGCTCGGGACGGTCTGGATCCTCGACGGTCTCGAAGTCACGGTGGTGGGCAACATCGCCGGCCGGCTCTCGGAGAGCGGCAGCGGACTGTCCATCAGCGACTCCCAGGTGACCGGGCTCGGAGCCGCCCTCTACGTGGCGGGTGCCTGCTCGGGTGCGCTGGTCTTCGGCCGGCTCACCGACCGCTTCGGCCGCAAGAAGCTCTTCCTCATCACTCTCGCCGTCTATCTGGCGGCGACCGCGATGACCGCGCTCTCCTTCTCGGCCTGGTGGTTCTTCCTCTTCCGGTTCCTCACCGGCTTCGGCATCGGCGGCGAGTACGCGGCCATCAACTCGGCCATCGACGAACTGATTCCCAGCAGGTACCGCGGCCGGGTGGACCTGATCATCAACGGCAGCTACTGGCTCGGCGCCATGGGCGGCGCCCTCCTCTCGGTGCCGGCCCTCGACACCGGCATCTTCCCCGAGAACATCGGCTGGCGCCTCACGTTCGCGCTCGGCGTCGTCCTCGGCCTGGTGATCCTGCTGGTGCGCAGGCACGTACCCGAGAGCCCGCGCTGGATGTTCATCCACGGACAGTCCGACGGCGCGAACGCGATCGTCGACGGTGTCGAGAAGAAGATCGAGGAGGAGACGGGCGCGCCGCTGCCGGAAGCGGGCCCGGCCATCACCATCGAGCAGCGCGGAAGCGTCAGTTTCGTCGAGACCGGCCGTACGCTCTTCCGCGCGTACCCCGAGCGCGCGACGCTCGGCTTCTCGCTCTTCATCGGCCAGGCGTTCCTGTACAACGCCATCACCTTCGGGTTCAGCTCCATCCTGGTGAAGTTCTTCGGTGTCTCCAGCGGTACGACGGGGTACTTCTTCGCGGTCATCGCGTTCGGGAACTTCCTCGGCCCGCTGCTGCTGGGCAGGCTCTTCGACACCGTCGGGCGCCGGAAGATGATCTCGGGTACGTACATCCTCTCGGGGCTGCTGCTCTTCCTGACCGCCTGGTTCTTCGACCAGGGGTGGCTCAACGCGGCGACCATGACGGTGTGCTGGTGCGTGGTGCTGTTCTTCGCGTCGGCCGGGGCCAGTTCGGCCTACCTGACGGTGAGCGAGATCTTCCCGATGGAGACCCGGGCCATGGCGATCGCCCTGTTCTACGCGCTCGGTACGGCGGCGGGCGGAATTTCCGGGCCGCTCATCTTCTCCGGTCTCACATCGAGCGGTGTGGTCTCGGACGCCGTCATCGCGTTCTGTATCGGTGCCGCCCTGATGGTCGCCGCCGGGGTGGTGGCCGTGCTGTTCGCGGTGAACGCGGAGGGCAGGTCACTGGAGGACATCGCGCGCCCGCTCTCCCAACGGGCCCCGGCCGCCGGCGGACCGGCCGCGCCGCCGAGAGCCGCCGCCGTATGAACGCGAGGAAGGCACCGGACATGAGCGGCGACGAACCTCTGGAAAAGTACCGGGGCAAGCGGGACTTCGGTACGACGTCGGAGCCCCGCGGCGGGACGGCGGGGCAGGGTGACGCACCCTGCTTCGTGGTACAGATCCACGACGCGCGCCGGATGCACTTCGACTTCAGGCTCGAAGTGGACGGCGTACTCAAGTCCTGGGCCGTGCCGAAGGGGCCGTCCGCCGAGCCGAAGGACAAGCGGCTCGCCGTCCCCACCGAGGACCACCCGCTGGAGTACCGGGAGTTCGAGGGGGTCATTCCGCAGGGCGAGTACGGCGGCGGCACGGTCATCGTCTGGGACGAGGGCACCTACCGCCCGCTCAGCCACGACCGCCGCGGCCACAGCATCCCGTTCGGGGAGTCCATCGAGCGCGGGCATGCGACGTTCTGGCTGGACGGGACCCAACTGCAGGGTGAGTACGCGCTGACGCGTTTCCACGGAGGCGGCGACAGCACCGACCCCGAGGCCTGGCTGCTCATCAAGGCGAGAGAGAAGACCGGCACGGCGCGGGGCAGGGCCGGCGGGACCCGGACGGCGGCCCGGGAGAGCCACGGCGCCACGGATCCCCGCCGGGCGCGCTCGGTCCGTACCGGAAGAACGCTCCAGCAGGTAGCCGACAGCGCGGCGGACGACGGCAGCGGGAAGCCCTGAGCGAGGACCCGTACGGGACGCACTGACGGCTTCCCCGCCTCCCTGGCCCTGCCGCCGTCCTGCGCGGTCAGTGCGGAAGGCTGCCGGGCGCGGTCGCCCAGGTGGTGTCGGGGCGGTCCGACAGCCGGTAGACCAGGCTCCCGCCCGAGGTGACGAGTGCCGCGTCCGTCCAGGAGCGGTCACTGCCAAGGCCGTTGACGGAGAGTCCGCTGATGTACGGATGCGACGCGTCCGCCGCGGGCGCGCTGAGGGTGATGTCGCCCCTGCCTGCGCGGCTGACGACCGCCTCCGGGAACAGCGGGGCGCCCACCAGCATCGACGCGCTGCCCGGTGTCTGCGGATACAGGCCGAGCGCGGAGAACACGTACCACGCGGACATGGTGCCCAGGTCGTCGTTGCCCGGAAGTCCTGCCGGACCCGTGCCGTACACGGTGTCGAGGATCTGCCGGACGGTGGCCTGCGTCTTCCAGGGCTGCCCGAGCGCGTTGTAGAGCCATGGGGCGTGGATGCCGGGCTCGTTGGTCGGGTCGTAGCGCAGGGCGTCGCCGCCCTTGACCGACCAGGCACCGTCCGCCGTGTGGAAGAACCCGTCGAGCCGCTCGGCCGCGGCCGGCCGTCCGCCCATCGCGGCGGCCAGCCCCTGGACGTCCTGCGGCACCATCCAGCTGTAGGTCGCACTGGTGCCCTGGGCGAACCCGAGGTCGCTGCCCGCACTGAACGGCGTCACCCATGAACCGTCCGCGTCGCGCGCCTGGATGTAGCCGGCGTCCGCGGTGGCCAGCGGGTTGAAGACGTTGCGCCACCACCCGCCGCGTGCGGTGAACTCGGCGGCCTCGTCCGTCCGGCCGAGCAGCTTCGCCCATTTCGCCAGTGCCGAGTCCGCGACCGCGTCCTCCAGCGTCTCGGCGGCGCCGCCCCAGCAGTGGCAGACGTCCTGGGGCGCGTAGTGCGAGACCAGATACTGGGCGAGGTTGGGGCGCTGGCCCGTGCACTGCCCCGGGCACCCGGCGTCCGACAGGCCGTCGGGCCGTGGAACGGTGGCCTGGCGCACCAGGGAGTCGAAGGCGCCCCGGTAGTCGAAGTTCCGTACGCCCATTGCGTAGAAGGTCGCCAGGGTCGCCGCGGTCGGGTCGCCAGTCATCACATGGGTGGCCCCGCTGATGTGCACCCAGCGGTCCCACACACCGTCGTTCTGGCGGGAGAAGTTGTAGAGCGACTGGGCGAAGTCACCGGCCACCTCGGGTTTGAGGACGGCGAGCAACTGTATCTGCGCGCGGTACTGGTCCCAGCCGGAGAAGTTGCTGTACTGCGCCCGCTGGCCCCGTTCGATCCGGTGCGGGGCGCCGTCCATGCCGGGGTAGCGGCCGTCGGTGTCGCTGATCAGGTTCGGCTGCATCAGCGAGTGGTAGAGCGCCGTGTAGAAGGTGGTGCGCTGCGCGGTACTGCCGCCACCGGTCCGTACCGCGCGCAGCTCGCGGTCCCAGGCGCGGCTGGTGCTCCGCGCGACGTCCGCGACGCTCGCACGGGGCGCTATCTCCTTGCGCAGGTTGGTCTCGGCGCCCCCGAGGCTGACGTACGAGATGCCGAGGCGCATCCTGACATCGTTGTCGGACGAGGTGTCGAAGCCGACCCAGCCGCCCGAACCGCGGCCCGCGCGGTCCGCTCCCGTCGCGTAGCCCTCGCCGCCCGAACCGGAGACGGACCCCGGCGAGAGCGTTCCGTCCCGCCAGGTCCCGTATGTGGAGAAGGCCCGGTCGAAGGAGGCGCTGAAGTACAGCTTGTAGTAGCTCTTGCGGTTGTTGGTGCCGCCGTTGGCGCGGCGGCCGCAGAAGGCGCCCGTGAGGACCCAGCCGGTCACCTTGCGGTGGGCGGTGTCGATGTCGACATGGGCGTCCTCGCTGCCGTTGAGCGAGTTGGAGACGCGGAAGAGCAGACTGGCGGGCTTCCCGGCCGGGAAGGCGAAGTCGGCCACGCCGGCCCGCGGGCTGACGGCGAGGTCCGCCGACGCGCCGGAGTCCAGGCCCACCCGGTAGCGGCCCGGAGTGGCGCTCTCGTTCTCGTGCTCGAAGCCGGAGGCGTAGACCGCGTCCTTGGCGTCGGCCGACGGAGAGGACGTGACGTCACCGACGAACGGCATGACCGGTACGTCGCCCGCGGCACCCGGCGCACATCCGGCGCCGTTGACATGGGTGAGGCTCAGCCCCCGCATCCGTGTCGTGTTGTAGTCGTAGCCGTTGGCGGCGGCCGTGTTGGTCTGGTCGCCCTTGGTGCTGGTCGGGGACCAGCCGATCATTCCGTACGGGGCGGTGGCCCCGGGGTAGGTGTTGCCGCCGTTGGCCGAGCCGATCAGCGGGTCGACGTAGGCGGTCGGCCGCTGCACCATCGGCGCGGCCTCGGCCGACGGCGCGAGCAGAGCGGCCGCCAGGGCGGTGGCGACTCCCACGGCTGCGGCCGATGCGCGGGTCCGGCGGGAGTGCGGTGGTCTGAAAAGCATGGAACGGGCCTTCCGGCGGGGGCGGGTGGACAGCGCCCGTGCGCCGGCCCGTGGTGCTGCCGCCACGCGGGGCGACGCGATCATAAGTCGCCCGAGCAGTACGGGACATGACGCGGACAGCCCGTTCGGTGAACGGCGGGTGAAGGGGCCCGTGCGGGTTGTGCGCCGCGGCGCGTGTCGAACACTCTGCCGGGGCCGGTGACCGGCGAAGGTGATGGCAGGCAGGCAGACAGGCAACACCGTTCCGGGCCCGGCCGACCGGCGCGGTCCCACTCGTACGGCCGAGGAGCAGCGGATGAACACCGCAGATGTTCTGGCAGACGCGTTCGACCGTATCCAGGAGTCCGTGCACGAGGCCGTCGACGGCCTCCCGGCCGGGGATCTCGGCGTACAGCTGGACAGCGGGGCGAACTCGATCGCCTGGCTGGTCTGGCATCTGGCCCGGGTGCAGGACAACCACGTGGCCGACGCGGCTGGTCTTGAGCAGGTGTGGCTGGCGCAGGACTGGGCCGGCCGGTTCGGGCTGCCCTTCGCCGACACGGCGACCGGTTACGGCCAGAGCGCCCGGCAGGTCGCCCAGGTGCGGGCCGACGCCGCCCTGCTGACCGGGTACTACGACGCGGTCCACGAGCAGACCGTGGGCTTCGTCCGGGGACTCGACGACGCCGCACTCGACCGGGTGGTCGACGAGGCGTGGTCGCCGCCGGTCACGCTCGGTGTCCGGCTGATCAGCGTCATCGGCGACGACCTGCAGCACGTCGGCCAGGCCGCCTTCGTCAGGGGAGCCCTGGAACGCCGGTAGCGCGGCCGGGCCACGCCCCCGGGTGCCTGGGCCGCCCCGTTCCGGGGGCCCGGCCGCACGGCCCAGGACCGCAGCCCTGATGCGGGGACAGCCGCGAAAAGTTAAGCTTTGGCCACCTCAGCCCTCCTCCGGAGCGACCGTATGGCAGGACGAGATCTTCCCCTGATCGGGCCGGGCGAGCGACTGGCCCTCAACCGTATGGGCAGTTTCGACTGGGACCTGCGCAGCGGGACGCTGGAGTTCGACGAGCCCGGTCTCGCCGTGTTCGACCTGCGCCCCGACGAGTTCGACGGCCGCCCCGAGTCCCTGGGCAGCCGCATTCCGCCCGAGGAGGGCAACCGGCTCGACGCGGCGCGGACACAGGCCATCCGGACCGGCCGTTCCTCGTACGGGGTGTACTTCCAGCTGCGGCGCCGCAACGGAGTCCGGCAGTGGACCCACACCCGCGGCCGGATCCTGCGGGACGAGCAGGGAACCCCGTACCGCGTCATCGGAATCGTGCGCAACGCGACGACCGAACTGACCGAATTCGTCACCGTCAGCCCCGTCGAAGCGGGCCGCCGACGGCTGACCACCATGGTCCAGGGCACCACCGACGCGCTCTCCCGCGCTGTCACTGTCGACGATGTGACGGCAGTCCTGACCGGCGAGAACGGGCTCGAACGCTTCGGGGCCGACGGCCTCGTCCTCGGCCTCGTCGCGGGCGGGGCACTGGAACTCGTCGCGCTCTCCGGGGACTCGATGCACGTCCTGGACGACCTGGGGCGCCACCGGCTCGACGGCTCACTGCCGCTCGCCGCCGCGGTCCTGTCCCAGCAGCCGCGGTTCGTCACCTCGCTGACCGATCTCTCGGACGAGTTCCCCCGGCTGCGCCCGTACGCCGAGCGGATGGGGTTCGACGCGGCGGCCTTCCTGCCGCTGATCGCGCAGGCCCGGTCCATCGGCTGTCTGGCGCTCTTCTACCGGGGCCGCAGCCGCTTCTCGTCGGAGGACCGCAACCTCTGCCTGGGCCTCGCGGCCATCGTCGCCCAGTCCCTGCAGCGCGCCGTCCTCTTCGACCAGGAGAGGGAGTTCGCCACCGGGCTCCAGTCCGCCATGCTGCCCCGGCGCATCCCCGAGTTCCCGTCCGCCGAGATCGCCGTGCGCTACCACTCGGCGTGGAGCGGCAGGGAGGTCGGCGGCGACTGGTACGACGTCGTCGCCCTGCCACGCGGCAGGGTGGGCGTCGTGGTCGGTGACGTACAGGGCCATGACACACACGCGTCGGCCATCATGGGCCAGCTCCGTATCGCCCTGCGCGCGTACGCGGGGGAGGGGCACACCCCGGGCAGCGTGCTGGCGCGCGCCTCCCGCTTCCTCGCCGAGCTGGACACCGACCGCTTCGCCACCTGCACCTACGCCCAGGTCGATCTGGCGTCGGGTGCGGTCAGGGCGGTCCGCGCGGGGCATCTCGGACCGCTGAT
Organism: Streptomyces sp. NBC_00466; assembly: GCF_041433995.1. Lineage (NCBI taxonomy): Bacteria > Bacillati > Actinomycetota > Actinomycetes > Kitasatosporales > Streptomycetaceae > Streptomyces > Streptomyces sp. NBC_00466. The sequence goes on from NZ_CP107896.1 coordinate 6,843,003, forward strand.
CCGCCACACCGACGGGCGGGTCGGCTGGCCGAACGTGCGCGGCGGTCTCCCGCTCGGCCTGGGCACGGAGTTCGGGCAGGAGGAGTACCCCGAGACCCGCCTCGACCTGGTGCCCGGCGAGACCCTCCTGCTCTGCACCGACGGCCTGGTCGAGGAGCCCGGCACCGACATCGGTGTCGGGATGGACGCGCTCGCCGACGCGGTACGCCAGGGTCCCGACGAGGCGGAGGCGCTCGCCGACGACGTGGCCACCCGGCTCTGGGAGCGCTGGGGCACCAGTGACGACGTCGCCCTGCTGGTACTGCGCCGGGTGCCCGACCCGGGGACCCCGCACGCACCCCGGGTCCACCAGTACATCCACCAGGCCGACCCGGAAGGGCTCGCCGAGGCACGTGCCGTCCTGCGCGGCGCGCTAGAGGCATGGGGGCTCGAAGAACTCGTCGACGATGTGGAACTCGCCGCGGGGGAGCTCCTGGTGAACGTGCTGCTGCACACGGAGGGCGGCGCTGTTCTGACGCTGGAGGTGCTGCCCGAGCCGGTGCGGCGGATCCGGCTCTGGGTCCAGGACCGCTCCAGCGCCTGGCCGCGCCGCCGCACCCCCGGGGAAGCGGCGACCTCGGGGCGCGGCATGATGCTGATCGACGCGGTGTCGGCCCGCTGGGGCGTGGAACCGCGCGGGGACGGCAAGGCCGTCTGGTGCGAGTTCGAGCCCTCCGGCACCGGCGCCTGAGCGACCTCCGCTCACCTTGAGCTCCGACCTCGGACCTCTCGGTGGGTGATCGAGCCGCCGCTGTGCCCATGGGAGGCGGCGCGCCAGGAGCCGCGTCGGTGAGCCCGGCGAGCCCGGCGGGCAGATCTCGGCGGACTGATAGCTTGCACGGATGATCAGCGGTGCACACACGGTCGTCTACGCGAGCGATGCCGAGGCGGCGCGTGCCTTCTTCCGCGATGTGCTCGGGTTCCCGTACGTCGACGCCGGAGCCGGCTGGCTCATCTTCAAGTCCCCGCCTGCCGAACTGGCCGTACACCCGGCCGATCCGCAGGCCGCCGGCGCCGCCGAGCTGTTCCTGATGTGCGACGACCTTGCCGTCACGGTCGCGGATCTGAAGGCCAAGGGCGTCGAATTCACCACGGACATCACCGAACAGCGCTGGGGACTGGTCACCTCCCTTGTGGTGCCGGGCGCGGGTACGGTCGGTCTGTATCAGCCGAAGCACGACACCGCGTACGACCTGTCCTGATCCGTAGCACCTGTAGCACCCGTAGGTCGCGGCGCCGTGCGGACGGCCGCCCTACGGCCGCGCGATGACCTTCACGCCCGCTGTCCGCCGTCGACCGGCATCACGGTCCGGTGACGTAGGACGCGGCGTCCGAGCAGAGCCGGACTGCCGCCGCGGCTTCCTCCGGCGTGGCCGGCCGAGCGGCGTGATCGCCTCCTGCTGCGTGATCATCTCGGTGGTCCCGGCCATTTGTGTGTTCGTCTGTGTGTTCGTCGATGTCGAGTACGGCGACCGCGGCGCCGCTCCGGGCGAGCTCCAGCGCCGTCGAGCGGCCGGTCGCACTGCCGGCGCCGGACTGGGACCGACTGCGTGAATCCGGAGTCGGGCATGGCCCGTTCGATGGCTGTGAGGTACCTGGTCGCGTCGTTCGTCGGCCGCCGCGCTCGGGTCGCGCCGGTCCCGGACCTGATCACGTCCCGGCGAGCCCGGAGTGCCGCCCGCCCGGACAGCAAGTGGCTCGTGCCGGAGGAAGTCCGCTGACCGGGGCGGGCGGGTCGGCTCCGAGGAGGGCGGGTCCTTTCGTGCTGTGCTTGACAAGCATCCGTAACAGCTTCACTCTTCAGTTAGAGCCTATAACCAAGAAGTGATGATGAAAGGCAGTGGCGTGATGACGAACGCCGAGAACGCCGGCCCCCTCAGGAGCGCCACGGTCACCGAGGTCGTCCTGCCGGGTGTGGTCGAGCCGGAGGGCCTGGAGGTGCGGACCCGGCCGGCGCCTGCCCCCGGGCCCGGTGAGGTGCTGCTGGAAATGGAGGCCACCGGCGTCTCGTTCGCCGAGCAGCAGATGCGCCGTGGCAAGTACTACGACCAGCCGGCGTACCCCTTCGTGCCTGGTTACGACGTGGTGGGCACGGTCGTGGGGACCGGGCCGGGCGTGGACTCCCGGCTCGCGGGACGCCGGTTCGCCGCGCTGCTCAAGACCGGGGGCTGGGCGGACCGTCTGCTGGTCGGCGCCGCCGATCTGATCCCGGTGCCCGACGGTGTCGATCCGGCCGAGGCCGAGACCCTCGTCGTCAACGGGATCACCGCCTGGCAGATGCTGCACCGCGCCGCCCGGATCCGCGCCGGGCAGACCGTCCTGGTCCACGGTGCGAACGGCGGGGTCGGCTCCACGCTCGTACAGCTGGCCCTGCTCGCCGGGGCCCGCGTCATCGGTACGGCTTCGCCCCGCCACCATGAGGCCCTGCGCGCCCGGGGCGTCGTCCCCGTCGACTACCGGGCGCCCGGTCTGGCGGACCGGCTGCGGGCCGCCGCCCCGCACGGCGTGGACGCCGTCTTCGACCATGTGGGCGGTGACGGCGTCGTCGACTCGTTCCGGCTGCTGGCGCCCGGCGGCACCCTCGTGTCGTACGGCACCGCGGCCACCCGCGACACGCCGGGATCCTCCAGGCTGCCGGTGCTCCTGCTGATCGGGCGGCTGACGCTCTGGAATCTGCTGCCCAACCGCCGCAGCGCCACCTTCTACAACATCTGGGCGGGGAGGCGGCGCGCCGCGGCGTTCCGGGCGCGCACGCAGTCCGATCTGACCCAGGTGCTGGATCTGCTCGCCGACGGCTCGCTCACCGCCCCCGTCGCGGCCCGCGTCCCGCTGGACCGCGCGGCCGAAGCGCTGCGGCTGGCCGAGTCGGGAACAGTCGCGGGAAAGGTCGTCCTGATCCCGTCCTGACCCCGCCCTGACCCCGTGCCGCAGCCGGGGCGCCGGCGGACCCGGGAGGCTCGGCGGCCGGGTCCGGGACTCCCGGGAACCCAGAACCCCCGCGGACCCGCCGCGCTACGGGACGTAGTTGAAGGTGTCCGGGTCGGGGCCGGTGCGCTCACCGCGGTCCAGGCCGGTGATGGCGGCCATGTCGGCCTCGGTGAGCTCGAAGTCGAAGAGCGCGAAGTTCTCCTCGACGCGCGAGCGCGTGACGGACTTCGGGAACACGATGTCGTTCCGCTGAATGTGCCACCGCAGCGTGACCTGGGCCGGAGTGCGGCCGACCCGGCGGGCGATCCCGGTGATCGTCGGGTCGTCCAGGACCTTGCCCTTGGCGATCGGCGACCACGCCTCGGTGGCGATCCGGTGCCCGGCGCCGAACGCGCGTACCTCGTCCTGCGTCAGGTAGGGGTGGACCTCGATCTGGTTCACGGCCGGCGCGATCTCGGTCTCCTGGAGGAGCCGGCGCAGATGGTGCGGCTGGAAGTTGGAGACCCCGATCGCCTTCGCGCGGCCCGAGCGGTAGATCTCCTCCATGGCCGTCCACGTCTCGACGAAGTCGCCGACGCCGGGCAGCGGCCAGTGGATCAGGAACAGGTCCAGATAGTCGAAACGCAGCTCGCTGAGTGTCCGGTCGAAGGCCTTGAGCGCGTCGTCGTGGGCGTGGAAACCGTTGTTCAGCTTGCTGGTGACGAAGACGTCCTCGCGGGCCAGACCGGAGTCGCGTACCGCCTGCCCGACCTCCTTCTCGTTGCCGTACATCTCGGCGGTGTCGATGTGCCGGTAACCGGTCTCCAGGGCGGCCAGCGTCGCCGCGACGGTGTCGGCCGGCTCGATCTGGAACACACCGAAGCCCAGCTGGGGGATCTGGACGCCGTTGTTCAGGCTGATGGTGGGAACCGCGTTCACAATCATTCCTTGCCTCGTCCGGATGATGCCTCGGTCAGGGGGCGGCCCGCGCCGCACCCTGGAACCAGGGTGCAACGGTGCGGGCCCCCTGTCGCATCGGCTGCCCGGCACAGCTGCCCCCATGCGGGGGCGGCGGCGAAGACGGGACGGTCATCGCCATTCCAAAAGAATGGAACACGTTCTACTGTGCCCCTCGATCCGACGCCGCACCGAGGAGGGGCCGTGCACCTCGAATACACCCCCGAACAACAGCAGTTGCGTACCGAGCTGCGCGCGTACTTCGCCGACCTGGTACCGGACAACGCCTACGCGCGGTACGCGGACCCGGCGGCCCAGAAGCGCTTCTACCGGGAGACCGTCCGCCGTCTGGGCGGTGACGGCTGGCTGGGTGTCGGCTGGCCGAAGGAGTACGGCGGGCGCGGGCTCTCCCCGATGGAGCAGTTCATCTTCTTCGACGAGGCGGCGCAGGCCGGTGTGCCGCTGCCGCTGATGGCGCTCAACACGGTCGGCCCGACGCTCATGCAGTTCGGCACCGATGAGCAGAAGTCGTACTTCCTGCCGAAGATCCTCAAGGGCGAGATCGACTTCGCGATCGGCTACAGCGAGCCCGACGCCGGCACCGACCTCGCCGCGCTGAAGACCCGCGCCGTGCGCGAGGGCGACGAGACCACCGGCCATTACACGGTGAACGGCCAGAAGATCTGGACGACCAACGGTGACACCGCCGACTGGGTGTGGCTCGCCGTCCGCACCGATCCGGCGGCCCCCGCGCACAAGGGCATCACCATGCTGCTGGTGCCGACGGACGACCCCGGCTACTCCTGCACCCTGATCAACACCCTGGCCTCGCACGACACCACCGCCAGCTACTACGAGAACATCAGGGTCCCCGCCTCCCGCCGGGTCGGTGACGAGAACAAGGGCTGGCGGCTGATCACCAACCAGCTCAACCACGAGCGGGTCACCCTCGCCGCCCACGGCACCATGGCCATCCGGGCCCTGCACAACGTCCAGCGGTGGGCCGCGGAGACGGAGATCGACGGCGGGCGCCGGGTCATCGACCTCGGCTGGGTGCGCGGCCGGCTGGCCACCACCCACACCCGGCTCGACGCGATGAAGCTGCTGAACTGGCAGATGGTCAACGCCGTACAGAACGGCACGCTCACCCCGCAGGACGCGTCCGCGGTCAAGGTGTACGGGTCGGAGGCCCGCAGGGACGCCTACGCCTGGCTGATGGAGGTCATCGGCGCGGCGGGCCCCCTCAAGGAGGGCTCGGCCGGCGCGGTGCTCCACGGCGAACTGGAGCGCGGCTACCGCTCGGCCGTCATCTTCACCTTCGGCGGCGGCAACAACGAGATCCAGCGGGAGATCATCTCCTGGATCGGGCTGGGGATGCCGCGGGTGCGGCGGTAGCCCCGCCGCTTCACCTGGGTACGGCGGCTGGTGGGGCGAAAAGGCGAGAGTGCCTTCCTGACCTGGGACGATGAACCTTGCTGAGGGGTTCAGTCGGTCCAGGCGGAGGGCGCTTTCTGTGTGCAGAGTATCGGGTTGCGTCCCATGGTCCATGTCAGTGCCGATGGGCCGGGGTTGGTCGGTCGTGCCGGGGCATCGTTGTCGGCCGATCTCGCTGATGCCGCCGGGCCGGCTGCCGCGTACTCCACTGAGCTCTGGCCGCTTCGGCCGTGCGGGACCGGGCATGATCCTGGCCGGACTGCCCCCATGCGGTGAGTAGCCGGGTAGCCGGTTCAGTCGACGCCGGGTCGAACGGCGCTGTCGAGGCCGCGAGGGCCCGGCCCCCGGCTGAAGAGTTCAACCGGCGGTGAGCGAGACCGGCAGTTCCTCAGGCCTGGGCAGTCGCAGCGGCAATGATCCAGTTCCTGAACTCGACGGCGTAGTGCCGGAGGTGGTGGTCCAGGACCTCGTCCGGGCAGGTGGCGGGGAAGTAGACAGTCAGGTTCGCCGTGAAGCCGTCGGGGGTGTCTCCGAACTGGATCAGTGCCCGGCCGACGACGGTGCCGTCCTCCAGGAAGAGGTTCGAGGACATCTTGCGCGGGAACTCGGACTCCGGGAGGAGCTCGGCGGCGTCCGCGGCCCAGGCCATCGCGTCCGTTCCCCAGCCGCCCATGTAGAAGGAACAGATGTGGGGGCCGATGTTCTCCACCACGCGCGCCCCGATGGCATCGGTGCCCATCGCGTAGTGCTCGGGGTGCGCGGCGAGGAGTACGCGCTCGTCGTCGCCCGCGAAGGCCCCGTCCATCCAGGCCAGGAACTCGCCCGAGGTGAGGCCCTGCGCGGCGAGCACGGTCGTGCCTGCCTTGAAGTTGCCGTCCGATGTGCGGGCGCTCTCGCGCAGGAAGGCATTGCCTTCCTCGATGTCCGCCGCCAGGAGGTCGAGCAGGCCCTGGCGTCCCAGCCGCGTCCGGAAGCGGTCCAGGGCACGGCGGGCGTAGAACAGCTCGAAGTCGTCGATGCTCCCGGCTCCGGCGGGCCCCGACTCGAGCGTCACGGTCACAGGCGGGGACGTCTGGGTGTCAGTCATGTGCAGCCTCCCATTGGATGCGAATGCAAGTTCACGTTCGCATTTGAAGAGTACTCAGAGGGACGCCTCACTTGTCAAGGACACCTGTCGAGACTGCCGCCGATACCATGAGGGGCGTGACTGATGAGCCGGGCCGCCCAGCGCCCTACAGGGAGCCCCGGCAGGCGCGCAGTGCCGCGACGCTGGCGCGCGTGCTGCGGGCGGCCGAGGAGATCGCCTCGTCGGCCGGCCTGGAAGAGATGACGATCACCGGCGTCGCGGAACGCGCCGGGGTCTCGGTGGGCACGATCTACCGCCGCTTCGAGGACAAGGAACAGCTGATCACCGCCCTGGCCGAGCGGATGCTGGAACGCCGTGAGCAGTACATGGCCGAGCGGCTGGGTGCGGCCGAGCCTTCGCTCTCCGGAGTCATGGACGCTTATGCGCACGCACTGCTGGAGTCCTTCGCCGACAGCAACAGTCTCTTCCCCGAGCTGCTGCGGGTGCGGGGGGTCAAGTCCCTGGACCGTGGTGCCCGCACCATCACCGAAATCCACCGCCTCCTGCTCGAAGCCGCGGCCCCCTACGCAGGCCAGATCCGGCGTTCGCATCCGGAGGCGGCGCTGGACACCGCGGCCCGCGCGATCCTCGGCGCCTGCTTCCACAACTCCGTACGCCCCGACCCCGCCACCGGCGAGACGGCGCTACGCCGGTACGCGGACGAACTCAGCGACATGGCACTCGCGTACCTGCTGGCCCCTGACCGCCGCCGCGCCGCCTCCGCCTGAGCAGCTCTCACCCGGGCGGGGCGAGCGGAGATTCCATGGGATGGAGGCCTCGATCGTGTTCAGCCCATCGGGCGCGCCTTGCGGAGCCGGTCGGCTCCTGCTCCGGTTGGATCCGGAACTCCTCGATGGCGGGGCCGAGGGAACTGATGCCGGTGGGTCAGCTCAGCGGACGGCAGAGCAGTACGTCGGGGACCCCGCCGTGGTTCCGCTGCCAGGTGAAGGCGACGCCTGCGATGTACTCCTTGTCGGTGCACTGGCCCTTGTAGTAGCCGGGAGCCCAGTCGCTCTCGACCGAGCCGCCCGTGGCCGGGCGGTTGTCGCCCTGGTCGAACCAGACATTGCGGCCGGTCAGTGGCAGCGGTGCGGCGGACGGCGCGCAGAGCAGGCCGGCCATGGAGTTGCCGTTGACGCTGTAGCCGACGGCGAAGGTGTTGTCGGGGCACTGGAGTTTGTTGTAGCCCGAGGCCCAGTCGCCGTGGGTGACGTAGCGGTCGTCATGGACGGCCACCCAGTCACCGGTGCCCTTGGCGGGCTGGTTCGCGTCGGTGCACAGGCCGCGCTTGTCGCTGCGGCCGAGGCCGGTCAGGCGCTGGCTGTCGGGACAGTTGCCCTTGCGGTAGCCGGGGCTCCAGTCGCCCTGGGCGAGCATGTGGGAAGAGACGTTATGGTCCCGGAAGTCGAGGTCGAGCATGTTCCAGTGGTCGACCTGTGCGACCGGACCTGAGACGCCGCGGGCATTGACCAGCTTGTTCCAGTCGGCGGACCGCCAGTCGCCGGGGTCGCCGAGGCTCTGCCGTTTGCCGGCGGCGTCGTAGGAGATCAGGGCCCAGTTGTCCTGCGGCGTGCCGTTGGCGTCGGTCCATCCGACCATCGGCCAGATCGCGAAGTCGGTGTCGTTCTGGACCAGGATGTCGGTGAAGTTGTCGAACCACGTCTTCTCCTTGGCATCATCCGACCCTCGGCCGGCCGCGCCGAACTCGCTGATCCATACGGGGGCAGTGAAGTGCTGGCCGGCCTGGGTGACGAACAGGGCTTCGTCGTGCACCAGTTGCTTCAGCTGGTCGAGCGGGAAGTCCTCGTACGGCCAGTCGTTGGTGTGCCCCGGTCCGCTGTCGGCGCCCGTGTAGTTCGGCCCGGTGTAGCCGTAGAAGTGCGCGGCGTAGACCAGCTTCCCCGAGGAGATCAGGGTGTTGGAGAGGTTGCGGACCGGGGTCAGCATCGGCCTGCCGTAGTTCAGCCCGTTCAGCGGGATGCCCTGCCAGTTGATGCCCTCCATGATGATCAGCATGTCGGGGTCGGCGCCCAGGATGCGGGTACCCGCCAGCTCGAAGGCCGCGTACGCGTCGTGATCGTCGCCCTGGCCCCAGTTGGGGTTGTCCCAGGTGTCGCGGCGGATCTCGTTGCGCAGGTCGGCGCCGACGACACGCTTGTTCGCCTTGTAGCGGTTCACCAGGAAGAGCCAGTCGTCCTGCCACTGCTGGGCGGTCTGGCCGCTGTTCCAGCGCTCGTTGCCGTCCAGGCCGCAGCAGAAACGGTAGGTGGTTGTGTGGTTGTTGAGGATGACAGCGAACCCCTCGGCGGTCAGGGCCGCCACCACCGCGTCGTACACCTCCAGCGGGGTCTTGCCCTTGAGTTGCGGGTTGGCCGCGACCGCGGAGTCCGGTACGACCGTGGAGTCGTGCATCATCGCGTTGGCGAACGGCAGCCGGATGCTGTTCAGGCCGAGCTCGTGGAAGTCGTCCGTGATCTGTTTCAGCGGCGCGCGGTCCAGGCCCAACGGGATGTTGTTCGACATCTGGTTCGCCTGGTGGTTCGCGGGGTCGTTGACGTCGCCGCTGCCCTCATAGGTGCCCTGGGCCCCGGACCAGTTGCCGGACTTCAGCTTGAAGCGGTTGCCGTTGGCATCGACGATGTACCGTCCGCGGGTACTCAGCGGCCCCGTCCAGGAGGCTGCCAACTGTGGTCCGGTCAGGGGAGTGGCGGTGGTGGTGGCGCTGGGGGGCGCCGCGACGGAACCGGAGGTTCCCGCGAGAACGAGGGTGACCGCGGCTGCAGTGGCAGGCAGGATTCGGGAGAAGAATTTCCTGACGGCGGGGGCCGGCCCAGTGGATCTCAAGATTGTCCCCTCCAGGGGCGAGGTGGGTGTGGGGGGTGGATCTCCAGGTGGTGCGGCCCGGACGGGTTCTCCACGATGACGGCCGGGCTGGTTGTCTCGGCGAGGCTGCCGGTCATCGGCACGTCGCACCAGCGGGGGAGCACGGAGTGGTGGCCCACGGCTTCACGGGGCGCCCGGCCCCTGGAGCGGTGCGCTCCTGGGGGGCTCGTGCAGGTAGCCGTCGTCGATGAGTGGTCGGGCGGCGTTGGCTGCAGCGGTCGAGGGCAGACCCGTCCGGCGGGCCGGCGCCACCCGGCTGAGCGGGCACTCCGCCAGCGGCAGGGCGAGGACGGCGGCTTCGGCCGGTGCGGTGACCAGTGGCCGCGAGTGGTTTGGAAACACGGCGGCAACTTACCGGGAAGTAATAACTTCGTCCAGAGCTAATCTTCCTGTTCGGCCGGTTCTGCGTTCCGGCCCAACTTCCGTCAATTCAAACGTTGTTCGGCGTAACGGTTGCCCCGTTGGCGCGGACGGCAGCCGCGGCATCTGCACTGCGCCGGGGACGACGCCGGCATCGACCACCTTCCGTCCGACGAAACCATCCGTCCGACGGATGTGGCCGCACCTTCATCGACCTTCAGCCTCCAGGGAGGACTGTCGCGGATTGCGCCATGGTCGATGCGCCACCCGGACGCGAAGCTGTCGACCGAGGACATCCCGGCCCACACCTTCGACCGGGTCGAGAAGCTCTCACCCGGCGAGATCGTCGACGTCGAGATCGATCTGCTCCCGGTCCGGCTCATCTTCCACCCCGGTGAACAGCTCCGCCTCGTCATCAGCGGCCGGTCGCTCCTGGGCACGATGTTGCCCGGAATCCGCGAGTACACCCCGGCCAACAGCGGGCAGCACATCATCCACACAGGGGGCGACCACGGAGCCGGCCCGATTCCTGGGCGAGGAAGGCGAGTTCGGTCGTGTGGTGACCGGTATGCCTGCCGACTTGGTGCTGCTGGACGAGGACCCGCTGGAGGACCACACCGCTCTCCGTGAGATCGCGGGAGTGATGAGGGAAGGCTCTTGGTGGTCCCGCGCCGAACTCGACGCCATTCTGGAACGCATTGCCGCCAGGCCAGGCGCCCACTGATCGCAGCAGGCCCCCTGCCCCCAACCACCGCGGCTTCGGCGATGACGACCCCGGGGGCACCGGTTCTACGTACGCCGACAGCTCCCCGTACCGTCCACCGCGGACCTGGGTGAACACGGTCGCGGTACGGGTCGCGCCCGCCTGCCGCACGTAGCCGCTGGGTCCTATTCGTCGTGCTGCGAAGGCCCGGCCGTGCCGGTCGCGTGGCGGCGGAAGGCCTCCGCGGCCTCGTCCTCCCGGCCGTTGACGAGGATGTCGAGCAGGCGGGCGTGTTCGTCGACGAGCTTGTCGCGGCTGCCGGTGTAGAACGGATTGGACACCACGCGCAGGGTCCAGAGACTGGGCTCCATCACCTCCCACAACCGCGGCAGCAGGTGGTTGCCGCTGGCCTGGCAGACGAGGCGGTGGAAAGCCATGTCGCTGTCGCGGAAGCTGCTCGGGTCGTCGTGCAGGGCTGCCCGTCGCATGTCGTCGATCACCGAGTTCAGCTGGTCGACGTAGCCCTCGGCGCGGCGCTCGGCGGCGGCCCGGGCGGCGAACTCCTCCAGCAGACCCCGCAGTTCACGTGCCTGCTCAGCCTGCTCGATCGAGATACTGGCGACCCGGCTGCCCAGCCGCGGCACATGAGTGACCAGGCTCTCGTGCACCAGCCGCTTGACGGCCTCGCGCACCGGAGCCTGGCTGATGCCGAGGCGTTTGGCGATGTCGGATTCGACGATCCGCTGATCCGGCGCCATCTCGCCGCTCAGGATGGCCGAGCGCAGCAGCCGGTACACGCGGTCGGACAGCAGCCCGCCGGACGTCATGCCCTTGTTCTGTTCGAGCAGATCGTTCAGACCAGTCATCAGTGCTCCCTCTGCCGGATCATTGTCATCCTGTCGCCGGCGGACGTGTCCGCCGGCTCAAGTCCGTAGGCCCTGACGGCCGTTCCGCCCAGGACCGCGGCGGCTTCGTCGGGGCTCAACCCGTTCAGCATCCGGGCCGTGGCCCCGGCCACGTCCTCGTACGGCGACCACTGGGTGCTGACCGGCCAGTCGGACCCGAACATCAGCCGGCGCGGCCCGAACACATCGAGCAGTACCCGGACCACGGCGTCCGGGCGGACTCCGCCCGGTTCGGCGGTGGCCCTGCCGAGTCCGGACAACTTGCACACCACGTTGGGCAGTCGGCCCAGTGGCGCCAGCTGCGCTGCCCATGCGCCGAGGCCCTCGCGCCGCACGTCGACGGCCGAGATGGCGGCGTGGTCGACGACGAACCGCACCTGCGGCAGGTCCCCGGCCGCTGCCTGTGCCTCGCGCAGGGTCCCGTGCCCCAGCAGCAGGTCCATCGTCAGGCCCCGCTCACCGAGGGCCGCGAGTGAGCGCCGCACCTGGGGCAGTCCGAGGCGGGTGCCCTCGCCCGCCCCGACCGGGTCGCGGACTCCGACCAGTGCTGAACTCCCGTCCTCCGCACGGAGTGCGTCGATCGTGTCCACAGCGGCCGGATCGGCGAGATCCGCGTGGACGACGACGCCCGCGAGCCGTGCGGACCGCGCCGCCAGGCCCAGCAGCCAGCGGGCCTCGTCCACCGTCCGCCCGGCCTGCACGACAACAGCCGTCACCGATCCGGCGGCCGCGGTGAGGTCGTCGAGAAGGAAGGGGCGATGCAGATCGCCCGCGGACCGCAGCCACGCGTGGTCGTGCAGGCCGGGGTCCCACAGGTGGACGTGTGCGTCGATGACGGTCACGGCGTGGGCACCTCCTGCGGGAGCAGCCCCGCCGCGCGCAGCTCTTCCCACAGGCCGGCGGGAACGGTGGTTCGCGCCATGGCGAGGTTCTCCCGCACTTCATCGGCCGTCCTGGCTCCGACGACCAGAGTGGACACGGCAGGATGCCCCCACGCGAACCGCAGGGCCGCCGCCTTCATCGGCACCCCGTGACGGGCACAGATCTCCGCGATGGCCAGCGCGGCGGCAACCTGGTGCGGCTCGGCCGTCCGGTAGTCGTACCTCGCACCGGGCCGCGGATCGGCCAGCAGGCCGGAGTTGTACACCCCGCCCAGCACGACCCCGACACCGCGGGCCTCGCACGCGGGGAGCAGGCCCGTCAGAGCTTCTTGGTCGAGGAGAGTGTACCGACCGGCCAGCAGTACGCAGTCCACGTCGGCCCGCGCGACGATCCGTTCCAGCATGGCGCTCTGGTTCATGCCCGCGCCCACCGCCGACACCACGCCCTGCTCCCGCAGTTCGACCAGGGCGCGGAAGGCCCCCGCGAGGGCCTCCTGCTCATGGTGGTCGGGGTCGTGCACATGCGCGATGTCCACCCGGTCCAGGCCGAGCCGGGTCAGGCTCTCCTCCAGGCACCGCATGGTGCCGTCATAGGAGAAGTCCGGCTCGGCGCCGTCGTCGGTGAGGAGGTATCCGACTTTGGTCGCGACGACGACCTCGGACCTGGGCACCTCGGCCAGCGCCTGGCCGAGGCGCTGTTCGGACACGCCGTTGCCGTACCGCGGGGCGGTGTCGAACAGGCGCGTCCCGCCCGCCAGCGCGGCACGCACCGTGCCGGCGGCGTCCTGCTCCGGAACCGGTTCGTACAGGTTGCCCAGGGGTGCGCAGCCGAGGCCGAGCCTGCCGACCGTGAGTCCGGTGCGGCCCAGCACACCCGGGCCCGAGACATGGTTCATCGCTGGGACGACCGCTTCTGGTCGCGCCACTGCTCGTACTCCGCGCGCGACTCCGACGTCAGCGGATAGTAGTGGCCGAGCCGGGCGCCCTGGTCCAGACGCATCCGGCTGAACACCTCCCACTCCTGGTGGTCCCGGGCGGTGGCGACCACCTCCGGCGCGGTCGCCTGCGGGACGACGACGGCGCCGTCCTCATCGGCGACCACGATGTCCCCGGGCAGGCACAGCACTCCGCCGGCGGCAACCGGCACGTCGTACGCCCAGGGGAACAGCTCCGACTGGGAGGCGTAGTGCGGGGTGGTGCCGGTGCACCAGATCGGCACGCCGAGCTCGCGTACCCGCGGCGCGTCCCGGATCCGGCCGTCGACGACGATCCCGGCGCCGCCCTTGCGCTTGAAGTAGCGGACGAGCATGTCGCCGACGCAGCCGCTGAACGCCGACCCGTACGCCTGGATGACGAGGACGTCGCCGGGCTGCACCGCTTCCAGCACCGCCCACAGGGCGGTCTGGCGTTCGACAGCCTCCTGGGCCAGGCCGCTCGCTATGTCCTCGCGCTGCGGCATGAACTGGAGCGTCAACGCGGACCCGGCGATCTTCTGCCCGGTCGCGAGGGGCTGCGGCCCCTCCATCCACGTGCGCCTGATGCCCAGGCCGTGGAGCTTCGCGCAGGCGGTGGCGCTGCTCACCTGGCCCATCTGGTCCACCAGCTCCGCATCGGCACGCCGGTATGTGTCGCCGCGCACCGGAAGGGAGAACACCGGCTGGGCCTGCTCATCGCTCATCATTCTACTTCTCCTGGTATCGGTCGAACGTCGGGTGGCTCGGGGTGAACTGACGGCGCCTCACCTGCATGGTCAGACCGAGCCGGGTCCCCGGCGGCAGGGTCACCAGCAGGTGGCTGTCGCGCACGTCCGTGCGCCGGGTACTGGTCGTGAACTCGTCGGCCCGGTAGGCGCGGTTCGGGCCGGGGTAGCCGCTGTCGAGCTGATCCACCACGACATGGTCGATGCCGTCCTCGGCGAACGCGCCGGCCTGCACGACCACACGCCGCTCGCGCGTATGGCTCAGGTTGACCAACTGGACGCCGACCCGGGTCTCGTCGAGCTCCTCGACGAGGGCGGCGACGTCGGCCGGCAGGCCGGGACGGCCTCGGTCGGCGTCCCAGTAGCGCACCCGGGCCTGCTGGAGCCCCCCGTTGTAGGGGGTGGCGGGAGCGCCCGTGGTCAGCTGCACCAGAATCTCGGTCACCACGGGATTGAGCCGCTGCCACCAGTGGATGTCATCGGTGCGGGCGGTGGTCGCATCCTCGCGGACGAGTGCCATCCTGCGGGCGACCTGCCCCAGGGCCATGCCGAGGGCCCGGGCCGGGTAGTCGGGGTTGCGACCGTCGAGGTAGGCGAGCCACGGCGCCTCGTGTCCGGCCTCCTCCTTGTCGCGGAAGGCGTGCACGGTCGTCCAGTCGTAGCCGCAGTCGCGCTCCACGCGGTCGAGCCGCTGCCGGTCCTGCGGGTCGCCGGAGCACCACCAGATCCAGGCCGGGAAGGCGATCTGCAGCGGCTGGTGGTCGAACCAGCCGTGCAGGCCGTACCGGTAGGGCACCAGTTGCAGGTCGCTGCCGGCATCGGGCCCGAGGCGCTGGAGCCAGGTCATGGCCATGCTGGAGTCACCGTCACGGACCGGCCCGCGCGTCGCCTCTTCCAGCACCCGGTCCAGCGGGGCGCGGGCCAGGTCGAACCACGCGTTGTCGCCGGTGACCAGAGCGGCGTTCATGGCAGCGACGACCGCGACCGCGCCGACGCTGTGCAGACCGTGCGGCCAGGTCCAGCCGTACGGGCCGCCGTACCAGCGGCCGTCGTGCAGCTCACCGACCTCGCCGGAGGGCCCCACGTTGTCGGGGATGACGCCGCCCGCGGCGGCGGCCCGGTCCCGCCAGGCCTGCACGTAGTCGACGAGCCAGTCGCGGTACCGGTCCTCGCCCGTGTACAGCCATGCGTTGGCGATCAGCGAGGTGGACGCGAGATTCACCGCGACATCGCCGTCGCCGAGCCGCCGGTTCATCGCCTCGCCCATACGCCGCGCGTTACCGGGGTCGGCCAGGTCGTCCCAGGTGTCGATCCCGGGAAGATCCTCCAGGGGCAGGCCGTACGGCTTCATGTTGGTCAGCTCCGCGCCGAACCCCTGCGCCCATGCGTCATCCACGCCACGGCGCGGCCCGCCGGCCCCGGTGTGCGGAGCCCGGATGATCCGCTGCGAGCCGTCGACGTTACCGACGGGCGAGGTGGGCAGATAGAGGTCGGCGAAGCGCAGCGCCCGACGGCGGAACGCGTCGTCGGACGGGTCGGCCGCGCAGATCCCGTAGAACATCAGCAGCGACTCGCCCTGGTGGAACCAGTCGTACCCGCGCTCGTACTCGTCGACCAGGAACCCGGCATCGGAAAGCTGCCGGGTGATGCCGTTCCAGTGTTTCTTGCTGGCGTCGAGCAGGTCGTCCGCCCCGCCGAGCAGGTACAGCATCGGCCAGTTGAAGAACGGTTCGTAGAAGTCGTCCGCTCCGTCACGGCCTTCCAGGACCCCGTCGAAGCGCAGCCCGCCACCGGAGTGACAGTACCGGTCCTCGAAAACCCGCCATGCCTCGTCCAGTACCGAGAACAACTGCCTTTGCAGTACGGCCCAGGCGGGCGGTTCACCGGCCGGCACGGACGCCGTCACGCTCACCATGTTCTTGCCCACGGTCACCCCTTCGTCGCGCCGGCGGTGAGGCCACCGACGATCTTGCGCTGCATGATCACGAAGAAGACCAGCACCGGTGCGATCGCCAGCAGCAGCGTCGGATAGACCACGGACAGGTCGGTGGTGTGGAGGCCGATCGCGGAGTACACCCCGGTCATCACGGTATACAGGCCCGATGTCGGGCCCAGTACGATCTGCGGGTTCACGAAGTCCGTCCAGACCCCGATGGTGTGCAGGACGATCGCGGTGACCACGACCGGCCGCATCAGCGGGAAGATCACTTGCCAGAAGGTGCGCAGCCGGCCCGCGCCGTCGATCTGCGCCGCCTCGTCGAGCTCCCGGGGGATGGACTTGATGTAGCCCACGAACAGGAACATCGACAGCGGCAGGGTCAGTGTCGCCTCGTACAGGACGAATCCGGGGATCGTGCCCATCAGGCCCGTGAAGCGCAGTACGTAGATCACCGGGATGACCAGGACCTGCCCGGGGATGAACAGCCCGGCCAGGAACACCAGCAGCATCCCCTTGTGCCACCGGCGGGTACCCCGCGCGATGACGTAGGCGGCCGGACCGGCCAGTGCCAGGGACAGCACGTTGACCAGGACCACGAACATCACCGTCACACCGAACGACTTGACGATGTTGTAGTCCGGTGACGACAGTGCCGCTCGGAGATAGTCCGTGGACAGCACCCCCGGGGCGGCGGAGAACGGCCGTTGGCGGATCGCCGACTCGGGTTTGAACGCGTTGACGATCACGAGGTAGAGCGGCGCCAGCATGACCAGGGCGAAGAGGCCCAGCATGACCGAGCCGACGCGGCTGCCCGCAGTGCGGTTCACTGTTCCACCGCCTTCTCGCTGCGCTGGCGCAGCGCCACGATCACGACGGCGAGCACCGTGATGACGATCATGAGGACGATGCTCTGGGCCGCGGCGTAGCCGATCTTCCCGTTCAGGAACGACTCCGAAAGCACCAGGTACGCGTACGTCTGCGTGTGGCCGGCCGGACCCCCGTCGGTCATCGCCAGCACCAGGTCGTAGACCCGCAGCAGTTGGACGAGTACGAGGACCACGTTGATCGTCACGGTGGGTGCCAGCATCGGCAGCACGACCTGGCGGAACGTCTGCCAGCGTGAGGCGCCGTCGATACGCGCCGCTTCCAGGAGCGACTCCGGGATCGTCTGCAGCCCGGCGAGGTAGAGAACCACGTTCACGCCGAACGTCGACCAGACCACCACGAAGACGACCGCTGCGAGCGCCCACTGCGGATCGGACAGGAACGGGATCTTGGAGTGGTGTGCCGCGGTGAGGAGGGTGTTTACCGCTCCTTCGCTGCTGAGTATGGCCGACCACAGGAAGCCGATGATGACCGCGCCGAGCACATGCGGGTAGAAGAACAGGCCCCGCAGTACCGCTTTGGCGCGCCCCTCGCCGTTGAGTATGACCGCGAGGCCCAGGCCGAGGACATTGCAGGCCAGAGTGCCGACCACCGCGATCACGAGCGTGACGTACGCCGCGTTCGCCACGCCCGGGTCGTGGAACAGCTGAACGTAGTTGTCCAGGCCGAGGGACTTGTAACTGTCGGAGAAGCCGTCCCAGTCGGTGAGGCTGAGCCGTCCGGCGACCACGACGGGGATGAGGATGAAGGCCACGACCGCAGCCAGTGCGGGGCCGACCATGAGGATGCTGGGCAGGCTGCGGGCGGCGCGTACGCGCAGCGGGCGCGGGGGAGTGTGGTGAGTGCGACGGGGGCGCTCTTGGACCGGCGGGTTGTCCGGTGGTCCAGGAGCGGTGAGCGTCACGTTACTTGGGCGCATTCGCGGCCCACCACTTGTCCATGGCCCGCGCCACCTGATCGGCTGTCGTTCCCAGATACATGCTCTGGACCTGGGTGTTGAACTCATCGGGGAAGCCCGCAGGGGATGAGTTGTCGCCCAGTCCCGGGCCGATCGCGACGGTCTTGCCGCCGGCCTTGTCGAGGAGCTTCGCGATGTCGTTGGTCAGCGGGGTGGCCTTGTAGCTGTATCCGGTACGGAAGTTGCCCTCCGCGCTCAGCGCCTTCGTGATCGCCTTCTTGTCGCTGACCAGGTACTTCACCAGGTCTATTGCCGCGTCCGCGTGCCTGGAGCTCTTGAGCACCGAGTACGGCATGGCCGGGTTGGCGGCCTGCGGCGGCGTGGAGCCGTCGAACGTGGGGACCGGGAACACGCCCGTGTCGAAGCCCGGCTTCGCTGCGGCGAGCGAGGCCGTCAGCCAGTTGCCCATCACCATCGTCGCCGACTTGCCGGCTGTGAAGTTGTTGATCATGTCCTGGTACTTGATGCCGTTGGCGTCCTTGGGAACCAGGCCGTCCTTGATCCAGGACTGGTAGACGTCCAGATACTTGGCGTAGTTGCTGCCGGCGAAGGTCACGGAGCCCTTGTTCCGATTCGCGTACCACTGCGGCTCGGTGTTCATCACGTTCGGGTTGGCCATCATCAGGGCCTGCGCGCCGGTGGTCCACTCACCGCCGGTCTGCATCGGCGTGTATCCGGCGCCCTTCAGCTTGCGCAGCGCGGCGGTGAACTCGTCGAAGGTCTTGGGCGTCCCGGTGACACCGGCCTTGGCGAAGGCGGCCTTGTTGTAGAAGACCAGCGACTGGAGCTGGACGCCGGTACCGGCCATCCACACCTTGCCGTCGAGCTTGGACGCCTCCGCGAACGGTGCGTCCTTCACCCACTGTGCGTCGGGCAGCGGCGCCATCTGCGCGGCGAGAGCCGTGTTCTGCCCGCCGGCGAGGACGTCGGGCGGGCTGCCCGCGGCCAGTTGCTGCTTCAGCGTGTCCTCGATGCCCCTGCCGGTGGGCGCCTCGATCGTGACCTTCACCCCGGGGTGACCGGCGACGTACCCCGCCACCAGGTCCTTGTAGAACTGCTTGGTCAGCACCGGAGTGATGTTGACCAGCATGCGGATGTTCCTGTCGCCGCCTGCGGAGTCCGTGCCGGTCGAGCAGCCCGTGAGCAGTGCGGCGGATACGGCGATGGCACCCAGCTTGACCAGATGCCGGCGAGAACCCGAAACCATCGAACCCTCCATCGATCGCTAATCGCTTATCGCTTATCGATAGCGACCTCACCATCGGGGACCTGTCGGCCGGCGGTCAAGGGTCGGCAACGGCAGCGTTACTGGTTCGCAACCTGCGGGGCGCGTGAACTCGGTTTCTTGCGGCGGGATTTGAAGGATCCCTTGACACTCGCCACTGCCGACCCACTACTTATCGCTCAGCGATTATCGATAGCCGGAGCATCCCGCAACGAAGGCTCGGCCGGAGGCGCTGTTCGCCCCGGACCGAGGGCCCGGTTCCAGTAGGTACCTACGAAAGGGCACTACATGTCCAGATTCTCGCGACGTGATCTCTTCAAGGCCGCCGGGGCCGTCGGGGCCGGTGCGTCGGCAGCCCTCATCGCCGGGCCGGCCTATGCCGGTACCGGTGACCGGCGGGACCGGGCCGAGGAGCAGAAGACCTTCTTCGTGGCAACGAACGGGAAGGACTCGAACCGGGGCACGAAGGCCGCGCCGTTCGCGACGCTGGAGAAGGCGCGCGACGTGATCCGCACCTGGCGGCGGTCCGCGCCGGGCCGTGCCGCTCAACCGGTGACCGTCTTCCTCCGGGGCGGCACGTACCGGCGGACGCGGAGCTTCACCCTCGAAGCGCAGGACTCCGGGGCGCCGGGCCGCCCGGTCACCTACGCCGCCTACCACGGCGAACAGGTCCGGCTCGTCGGTGGCGTGGACCTGCCGGCTACCGGTTTCGGGCCGGTCGGTGACCAGGCGATACGGGACCGCCTCCCGGCCGGGTCGCGCGACACCGTCCGCGAGTTCGACCTGAAGGCGCTCGGGATCACCGACTACGGCCAGATCGTCCAGACCGGATACGGCCTGCCGCGCGCGGTCACCCCGCCCGAACTGTTCTTCAACAGCGAGGCGATGACCCTCGCCCGTTACCCGAACACTGAGTTCCTCGCCGTCGGTCAGGTCATCGACCCGGGCGGGAACCCCCGCAGTGTCCTCGGCGACCCCGACAAGATGGCCGCCGAATTCGCCAAGGGAGCTACGTTCACGTACGCCGACCCCCGGCCGTCGACCTGGGCCGACACCAGCGACGTGTGGATGCAGGGCTACTGGTTCTACGAGTGGGCCGACGGCAACCTTCAGATCAAGGCGATCGACCCGGCGGCGCAGACCATCTCCACCAGGACCGCCAGCATGTACACCGTCGGGGCGGGCCGACGTTACTACTACTACAACGTGCTGGAGGAGCTCGACTCGCCGGGCGAGTGGTACCTCGACCGGGCCACCGGGAAGCTGTATCTGTACCCGCCGGGCGACCTGTCCGGCGCGTCGGTGCAACTGTCGCTGCTCGCCGACCCGATGGCCGTCCTCAACGGCTGCTCGCACGTCACGTTCTCGGACCTCGTGTTCGAGGGGTCGCGCGGCGACGGCATCGTCATCACCGACGGCACGTCCAACACGGTCGCGGACTGCACCCTGCGGCTCCTGGGTGGTCGCGCGGTCACGATCGGCGACTCAAGCGTCTCGGCCGGCCCGCACGGCGGATCGGGGAACGAGGTCCGCGGCTGCCACATCCAGGCCACCGGCCAGGGTGGCATCGCCCTCGCCGGCGGCGACCGGGCCACTCTCACGCCGGCGCGCAACCGGGCGGTCGGCAACGAGATCCACGACTACAGCCGCCTCCAGCTGACGTACAGCCCCGCGGTCGAACTCGCCGGTGTCGGGAACCACGTCGCCAACAACCACATCTACGATGCGCCGCACGTCGCCATCGTCTTCCGGGGCAACGACCACGTGATCGAGTACAACGAGATCAACGATGTGGTGAAGGAGACCAACGACGCCGGCGCCATCTACGCGGGACGGGAGTGGACCGGACGCGGCACGGTCATCCGCTACAACTTCCTGCACGACATCGTGGGCAGCGGCGGATCCCTCTTCGCCTCGGGCATCTACCTCGACGACTGCTTCTGCGGAACGACGGCGTTCGGCAACATCTTCTACAAGGTCGACACCGCCTTCCAGATCGGCGGGGGCCGGGACAATGACATCAGCAACAACATCATCCTGTCGTCCGTCCATTCGGTGACGCTCGACGAGCGGGGACTCAACTGGGCGGCGGGGGACGTGGCACCCGGCGGCGCGTGGGGGATGTACGACCTGCTGGCCGCCGTTCCCTACCAGAAGGAGCCGTGGCGCTCGCGCTATCCGCACCTCGTGAACATCGCCGACGACCAGCCGGCCTACCCGAAGTACGACGTCGTCGAGTACAACGCGCTCTGCGGTGTCGCCGCGCTGGACATCGCCCCGTCCGCGCGCACGTACGGAACGGTCGACCGCAATCTGACGCTCACTGCCGACCCCGGCGTCGTGACAGTCGTGGACGGGAAGCCGACCCTGGGCAACGACGACCTGATCGCCGCCCAACTCCCGGGCTACCAGCCGATACCCATGAGCCGGATCGGTCTCTCGTGACCCGCCCGGCCGAGAGCTGCGGGGCAAAGGACTGGCCCGGTCAAGCCAGCATATAAATTAGTAATTAATCTTGACGGTGGCTCGCTCGCCCCGTCACTCTGTACCAGCCGAACGAGGGCCCGGCCGCCTGAGTCAGGAAGCCGGACCCTCGTTCCGTGGGCGCGCGTGCGGAATCGCCGACAGCTTCACCACCCGAGGAGCCGACAGACCCATGAACGGAAACACCCGCTTCGCCGACAAGGTGGCAGTGGTCACCGGAGCCGCGTCGGGCATCGGCGCGGCCACCGCCGAACGGCTCGCCGCCGAAGGCGCCGCGGTGATCCTCGCCGACATCGCCGAGGACGCGGGCGAGCGTGTCGCCGGGGGCATCCGGGCGGCGGGTAGCCGGGCCCTCTTCGTCCGCACGGACGTCGCGGACGAGGGCGACTGGGGGCGGATCGTCTCCGCGGCGCACACGTTCGGCGCCGTCGACGTCCTGGTGAGCAACGCCTTCACGGTCGACGTCACCCCCGCGCACGAGATGACCGTCACCTCGTGGGAGCGCCAGCTCGCGGTGAACCTCACCGGAGCGTTCCTCGGCTTCCGCGCGGTCCTTCCCGACCTGCGTGAACGCCGCGGCGCCGTGGTGCTCACCTCCTCGGTCCACGCCCACAAGGGCATCCCCGGGCATCCCGCGTACGCGGCGTCCAAGGGCGCCCTGCTCTCTCTGTGCGGACAACTGGCCGTGGAGTACGGACCCGAGGTGCGAGTCAACGCCGTCCTGCCCGGCCCCATCCTCACCGGGGCATGGGACCGGGTCCCGGAGGAGGACCGGAGGCAGAGCGTCGCCGAGACTGCCGCCAAGCGCTTCGGCACCCCCGGGGAGGCCGCGGCGGCGATCGCGTTTCTCGCCGCCGACGAGGCCTCCTACATCACGGGATCGAGCCTGCTGGTGGACGGCGGCTGGTCCGTCGTCAAGGCATCGGCCTGACCGTCTCCGTACCCGTCGCACAGGACCTGACCGTCTCCGTATTCATCGTCAATCGCACACCAGGAAGGCACACAGACATGACGCCATACGCGCGCCGCGGAGTGCACGGCCAGACCGTGGAGACTCTCGCGCGCCGGGTGCTGAGCGGCGAGATCCCCGAAGGAGCGACCCTCGATCTCGTGGCGCTGCAGGCCGAGTTGGACGTCAGCCTGACCGCCTTGCGGGAGTCCCTGAAGGTCCTCGCCGCGAAGGGGATGGTCGACGCGCGTCAGAAACGCGGCACCTTCGTCAGAGCCCGCGCCGACTGGAACCTCCTCGACGCGGACGTGCTGCGCTGGCAGTTCGCGGGTGGCACCGGCTCCGGCACCGACCTGGCACTGCTGCACAACCTCGGTGAGGTGCGCGGCATCATCGAGCCGGCCGCTGTCCGGCTGGCCGCCGCCCGACGCACCGATGCCGACCTGGACGCACTCGAAGCGGCCCTCGCCGCGATGGGTGAGCAGGCGGGCGGCGCGGCCCACGCGGTCGAGGCGGACCTTGCCTTCCACCGCGCGCTCCTCGCGGCCACCCACAACGAATTGCTCGAACGCATGGAGATGGTCATCGAGTCGGGCCTCGCGCACCGCGACGAGATCGTGCACAGCTCGCCGCACGGCGAGGACCCCGTACCCAGCCACCGGGCTGTGCTCGACGCCGTACGCGACCAGGACCCGGCTGCCGCCGAACGGGCCATGCGGGACCTGCTCGACCAGGCCGTACGGGACCTCGACCGGGCCCACGGCACCCGGCCGGCCACCGACGAGGGGACCGCGAACCGGTGAAGATCACTCGTATCGAGACCTTCCTCGTACCGCCACGCTGGCTGTTCTGCCGGATCGAGACCGACGAGGGCATCGTCGGCTGGGGGGAGCCCGTCGTCGAGGGCCGGGCCGAGGTCGTACGCGCCGCCGTCGATGTCCTCGCCGAATACCTGACCGGCAAGGACCCGCTGCGCATCCAGGACCACTGGCAGGTGCTCAGCAAGGGCGGCTTCTACCGGGGCGGCCCGATCCTCTCCAGCGCCGTCGCCGGTATCGACCAGGCCCTGTGGGACATTGCGGGCAAGGCCTACGGCGCCCCCGTGCACGCGTTGCTCGGCGGTCCGGTCCGCGACGAGGTGCGGGTCTACGCCTGGGTCGGCGGCGACGAACCCGCCCAGCTCAC
Organism: Streptomyces sp. NBC_00466; assembly: GCF_041433995.1. Taxonomy (NCBI): domain Bacteria; kingdom Bacillati; phylum Actinomycetota; class Actinomycetes; order Kitasatosporales; family Streptomycetaceae; genus Streptomyces; species Streptomyces sp. NBC_00466. Next base: position 6,866,522 of record NZ_CP107896.1, read on the forward strand.
CGAGGAGATCACCGCCCAGGTCGAGGCCGGCTTCACCGCCGTCAAGATGAACGCGGCGGGCCGCACCACACCCCTCGCCACCCCCGCGGAGACCGCCGCCGTCGTCGACCGGGTGAGCGCCGCCCGCGCGGTCCTCGGTCCCGGCCGTGATGTGGCCATCGACATGCACGGCAGATTCGGACCGGCCGGCGCCCGCCGGGTCCTGCACGCCATCGAGCCGCTGCACCCGCTGTTCGTGGAGGAACCGCTCCTTCCCGAACAGGGGCACCTGCTGCCCGCCCTCGTCGGCGCCACCTCCGTACCCATCGCCACCGGCGAACGGCTGTACGGGCGGGCCGACTTCCTGCCCGCCCTCACGGCCGGCATCGCGGTCGCCCAGCCGGACCCCTCGCACGCCGGAGGCATCTCCGAGGTCCACCGCATCGCCTCGCTCGCCGAGACCTACGGCGCACAACTCGCCCCGCACTGCCCCCTCGGCCCGATCGCACTCGCCGCCAGTCTCCAGATCGCCTTCGCCACCCCGAACTTCCTCATCCAGGAGCAGAGCCGGGGCATCCACTACAACAAGGACGCCGACCTGCTCTCGTACGTCGTGGACACCGAACCCTTCCGCTTCGTCGGCGGACGGGCGCGGCGCACGGCCCTGCCGGGGCTCGGTGTCACGGTGGAGGAGAGCGCCGTACGCGCGGCCGACCGGTCCGGGCACGCCTGGCGCAATCCGGTGTGGCGGTACGACGACGGCGCCTTCGCCGAGTGGTGAGCACGATGCCCACCATCAGAATCGAGACCGACCCGGCCGGCGGCGGGAGGTGGACGTCGCTGCGGGCGGCCGGCCGCGAATGGCTCTGGCACCGTGACGAGCCCCGCCGCCCCGGTGCCATCCCGGGCGACGCCTTCGCCGACGCCGGTGGCCTGGAGGAATGCGTACCGACCGTACGCGGCACACCCGATCACGGCGATGCCTGGACCCGGCCCTGGCAGCGGGCCGGCGGCACCGAGTCCGTCGACTGCCCGGACTTCCGGCTCAGCCGCCGGATTCGCAGCGACGGGGACCGCGCGGTGGCCGACTACCGGCTCACGGCCGAGCCGGGCTACCGCTTCCTGTGGGCCGCGCACGCGCTGTTCGATCTCTCGGAGGAGGCGCACATCGGGATCAGGGACGGCACGCCGACCCGCTTCTATCCCGACAGCGGCGCCCGGTGGACCCCTTGCTCCTGGCCGTCGCAGCCGGGGCGGACGGCAGGGCTCGACCGTCTCGGGCCGGACGACGGGACGGCGGTCGGCGCCGTCGTCGACACCCCGCAGGTGTACGTCCGCGACGGCGCGGCCACGTTGCGCATGACCGTCGAGGCCGAAGGCCAGCCGGTGTCCGTGGCGGTGTGGCGCAACCTCGGCGGCTTCCCCGAGCGGGAGCCGTACCGGTCCGTGGGCGTCGAGCCCATGCTCGGCCGGGTGTTCGACCTGGCGGCCGCGCGGGACGGGGACGCCGCGTGCGTTCCGCGCAGCGGCGAGGTCCGCTGGCGTCTCACCCTGGCTGCGCAGCCACCGGAGCCGTGGAGACAACCAGCGCCACAGACGGAGCCGGAATCCGAATCCGGCACGGCGCCGGAAGACACCGACAGGAGGGGAACTCACCCGTGGATCTGCTGACCGCGCTGCACACCCACCGGATCGTCGCCATCGTGCGCGGCGCCGACGCGGACGCCGCGCTCAGAACCGTACTGACCCTGGCGGAGGAGCACCTCCCGCTCATCGAGGTCTCTCTCAGCGGCAAGGGCGCACTCGACGTCATCCGCCGGGCCCGTGCCGCGCTGGGTCCCGGTGCGCTGCTCGGTGCGGGCACCGTGCTCACCGCCGAGGACGCACACGCGGTGCGGGCCGCGGGAGCCGGCTTCGTCGTCACCCCTGCCGTCTGCGAGGCCGTCACCGAGGCCGGGCGCCTCGGGCTGCCGGTCCTGGCAGGGGTGATGACCCCCACCGACATCGCCGCCGCCCGGCGGCTCGGTGCGGACGCGTTCAAGATCTTTCCCGCTGCGCAGGCCGGTGGCCCCGGATATCTGAGGGCACTGCGGGGCCCGTTCCCGGACGCGCCGTTCGTGCCGGTCGGAGGGGTGGACGCCGACGCGGCCGGGAGCTATCTCGCGCACGGGGCCACCGCCGTGGGTGTCGGCTCGCCGCTGATCGGCGACGCGGCCGACGGCGGCAGCACCGAAGCACTCCGCGAGCGGGCGCGCGCCTTCCGCGACGCCGTACGCGCCGCCGCCCCCGCGGACACCGTCCGATGACCGCCGGCACCCCGGCCGTCTGCTGGCAGGACCGGCTCGGGCTCGGTGAAGGAATACGCGCGGTCGACGGCGGCATCGTCCTCGTCGACATCCTCACCGGGCGGTTGCTGGCCGGACCCACGGACCGCTCAGCTCCGCTGACGCAACTCGCCCGGCTGTCCGTGCCCCTGGGCGCGGTCGCCCCCGTACACGCACGCCCCGGAACCTGGATCGCGGCCGCCGGAACCGGTATCTGTCTGATCACCGCGCACGGGCGGACCGAGTGGCTCGCGCGCCCCGAGGACGGGGCCGCCACGGCCATGCGGATGAACGACGCGACCGCCGATCCGTACGGCAGGTTCTGGGCGGGCAGCATGGCCTGCGACGCCGAGGACGGCGCGGGCTCCCTCTACCGTGTCGACCACGACGGCACGGTGATCCGGGTGCTGGACGGCCTCACCGTTCCCAACGGCCCGGCATTCTCCGCGGACGGCACCGTGATGTACCTCGCCGACAGCGCCAAGGGCATCATCCGCCGGTACCCGGTCGATCCGGACACCGGACTGCCGGGTACGCCGGACACTTTCGCCGTCTTCGACCGCGGCAGCCCCGACGGTATGACGGTGGACGCCGAAGACGCCCTGTGGACTGCGGTCTGGGGCACCGGCACCGTCCACCGCTACCGCGCCGACGGCACCTTGGACCGGCAGATCCGCATTCCGGCGACGCAGCCCGCCGGGCTGTGCCTCGACGGGGACAGCCTGTACGTCACCAGCGCGCGGCACGGTCTCGCCGCACCCGGACCGCTGGACGGTGCGGTCTTCGCCACCCGGGTCGGCGTCCGGGGCCTGCCCACGCGTGCCTACCACCCCGGGAGAGCCGAGTGACGTCGATGCGCAGCTCCCACGGAACCGGCCGGCGGCCGGTGACCTGTATCGGTGAGACCATGGCCGCGCTGATCCCCGAACCCGCCGCACCGCTGGACGGCGCCGGTCTGCTCGGGATCCGGATCGCGGGCGCCGAGTCCAACGTGGCGATGTACCTCGCCGACCACGGGGTGCCCAGCCGTTGGGTCTCCGCGCTCGGTGACGACCCGTTCGGACACCGGATCCGCGCCGAGGTGGCCGCGGCCGGTGTCGACATCAGCGGCGTACGCACCGACCCGCACCGCCCGACCGGACTCCTCGTCAAGGACCCCGGCACCGAGGGCACCCGGGTCCACTACTACCGCCGCGGCTCCGCCGCCTCGGCCCTGACCCCGGACCTCCTGGACGACGACACCGTGCGCTCCGCAGGCCTCATCCACCTCAGCGGCATCACCCCGGCGCTCTCGGCGGGCTGCCGGGACCTGGTCCTGGCGCTGCTCCGGCCCGGCATCGCTGAACGCCCGTGCCCCGTGAGCTTCGACGTCAACCACCGGGCCGCTCTGTGGGCGGACGGTGCGGCTCCCACCGTGCTGCTCGGGCTCGCCCGAAGGGCGGACATCACGTTCGTGGGCCTCGACGAGGCGCAGGCACTGTGGGGGGACGGACTGGCCGACGCCTTCGCCGTACGGGAGTTGCTGCCACAGCCGCCCGTCCTCGTCGTCAAGGACGGTGCCCGGGCCGCCACCGCCTTCGACGGCCCCCGGGTTCACACGGTGCCCGCGCCCCGGGTCGAAGTCATCGAACCGGTGGGCGCCGGCGACGCGTTCGCTGCCGGGTTCCTCGCCGGGCTGCTGCGCGGCGAAGAACCCGTACGGGCGCTGCGGCTGGGGCATCTGACGGCGGGCGCCGCACTGCGGGTGACCGGAGACCACGGCCCCCTGCCGGACCGGGCCCGCCTGGCCGAGCTGCTCGACGCGTCTCCGGCGGAGTGGGCAGAAGGTGGGTGACAGGGCGATCCGGCCGCTGAGCTGAACGTCCAGGCCACAAGTCGCATGTGCGTGCCATGCTGATCTGACGGATCATCGCACAACCGACCGCCTGACCAGCGGAGAGTTGCCAACTGACGGATTCTGCCAGCTGGTTGAGGCGCTGAGGGGAACCTATGAACAACGGTAAGAAGAAGCTGACCGCTACTGCTGTTTCAGCAGTGCTTGCGTTGTCGGTGCTCGGCCTGGCCTGGCAGGCGGCGGCTGAGTCTCCTGGGACCATCAGCAAGACCGTGGCAACTCAGTGGCCCGAGGCGCAGGGCTCCTCGGTGTCTCATGGGGCCAACGGAATGACACCGGCCACTCAGTGGCCCGGGGCGCAGGGCTCCTCCGTAGAGGCCTAGGCCATTTCTTCCGGATCGCTTCGCTGCTGACCGGACCCTCCCGGCCGGGCCCGAGCAGCGAGGGGAGCGCATCGCTCTCCCGCGGCGTTCGTTCGGGAGGGAACCCGCACGCTCAGCACGGAGTGGCGCGCTGCGAACCGGGGCATCCCGTACGTGGGGGACATGTGACCCGGGAGGTCCGGCCCGGAACCGGTCCGGGAACGGAGACGGCCGGTCGGTAGCAACCAGCGAGCTGCCGGCAGGACAACGAGCGGCGGCGGAGCGGCATGAGCGACAGACCGCGTACGGCGGACCGACCGGACCCCGGCCTCTTCGGCCCCGGATCGGTGACCTGGCAGGCACACGCGGACCCGGTCATGTGGATCGCCGGTGTCCGCGCCCTCTACCTCCAGGCGCTGCACCCCCGCGCGGTCCGCGGCGTCATCCAGAACTCGGACTTCCGCCGGGACGCCTGGGGGCGGCTGCTGCGCACCGCGAGCTTCGTCGGCACCATCACCTACGGCACGACCGAGGCCGCCGAGCAGGCGGGCGCCCGGGTCCGCCGGATCCACAGTTTTCTCGGCGCCACCGACCCCGCGACCGGCGAGCGGTACGGCGTCGGAGAGCCGGCGCTGCTGCTCTGGGTGCACTGCGCCGAGATCGACTCGTACCTCAGCGTCCTGCGCCGCTCCGGTGTCCCCGTCAGCGACGCGCAGGCCGACCGCTACATCGACGAGAACCGCGAGAGCGCCCGGCTGGTCGGGCTCGACCCGGCGGAGGTGCCCGCGGACCGGGCCGCACTCGCCGCGTACTTCGAGTCCGTACGCCCTGAACTCGCCGCCACCGCGGAGTCCCGTGAGGTCGACGCGTTCCTGCGCAAGCCCCCCGTTCCCGCCGTTCTCGCTCCGGCGCGCGCGGCGCTCTGGCGGCAGGTGGCTGCTCTCGCGTACGCCGCACTGCCTCCGTACGCCCATGAGCTCTACGGGAGACCGGCACCCGGCCCTGAGACCGTGGACCGACGGCTCACCGCCACCGGCAACGCCCTGCGCTGCATCCCCGACCGGCTGCGCTGGCAGCTGCCACCTGGCCATATTCTGAGGGCAATGGCGCGCTTGGGCCCGGGCAGCCGTCCGGCACCGTACAAACTCCGGACACCGGACGCCATACTGGACGGGCCGGGGACGGTGCAGCGAGGCGACGGGGGCGACAGCACGAGATGGCGGACACCAGGCTGATCCACGGCCGGTACCGGCTGCTCGAACCGATCGGGCGCGGGGGCATGGGCGAGGTGTGGCGGGCGCGTGACGAGTCACTGGGCCGCCATGTCGCCGTCAAATGCCTCAAGCCGATGGGGCCCCAGCACGACCAGTCCTTCACCCGGGTGCTGCGCGAGCGCTTCCGCCGCGAGGCGCGGGTCGCGGCCTCGCTGCAGCACCGGGGGGTCACCGTCGTCCATGACTTCGGCGAGTACGAAGGCGTGCTGTACCTCGTCATGGAGCTGCTCGACGGCAAGAACCTCAGCCAGCTCCTCGCCGCGAACGGGCAGCGGCCGCTGCTGGTACCCGACATCGTCGACATCGCCCGGCAGGTCGCCTCCGCCCTCGCGTACACGCATGAACAGGGCATCGTCCACCGGGACCTGAAGCCCGCCAACATCATGCGGCTCACCGACGGCACGGTGAAGATCTGCGACTTCGGCATCGCACGCCTGGGCCACGACATCGGCTTCACCTCCCGGCTCACCGGTACCGGCATCGCCATGGGCACCCCGCACTACATGTCCCCCGAGCAGATCGGCGGCGGTGAGGTCGACCACCGCAGCGATCTCTACTCGCTGGGCTGCGTGCTGTACGAAATCGCCACCGGCGCACCGCCGTTCGACCTCGACGACGCCTGGGCGGTGCTCGTCGGCCACCGGGACACCGTGCCGGAACCGCCGCGCAGCCACCGGTCCGAACTGCCGGAGTTCCTCGACCGGGCCGTTCTCGACCTGCTCGCCAAGACCCCGGACGAGCGCCCCGCGGACGCCAGGGAGTTCGGCCTGCTGCTCGGCCCGGAGACACCGGCGGCCGGGCTGGCCGCGCCCGCTGTCATGGGTCCCGCGGTCCAACTGCCCCCGCGGCTGCCGCCGCTGCCGCCCTGGACCCGGTCCATGACCACCGGCCACAAGGCAACCGGGACCTGGACGGTCACCTCCACCCCGACCGACCGGGCGACGGCGCTCACCGGCGAGTGGACGACCGCCGGGCCCCCGCGCGGAGCCGCCGCGGTCCCCGTGGTGTCCACCGGGCAGCGGCCGACCCCGCCGCCCGGCCTGGTGGACGCGCTCGCGAGCCGGCACAACGCCGGGCTGAGTCTGAGCAGGCTGGGCCGCTGGGCGGAGGCGGGGGAGGTGCACCGGGCGGTGGCGGCCGAGCGTGAGTACGTCCTCGGCCCCGGCCATCCGGACACCCTGGCCAGCCGTTACGAGGTGGGCTTCACGCTGAGCCGCACCGGACGGGCGGGCGACGCACTGCGGGAGTTCACCCGGGTCGCCGACGGCCGGGAGCGGGCCCTGGGCGCCGACCACCCCGAGACCCTCGCCGCCCGGCAGGAGACGGCGTACGTACTGGGGCAGCTCGGCCGGCACTTCGAGGCGCACCAGGTGTACGCGTCGGTGCTCGCGGCCCGGGAGCGCACTGTCGGTCCTGACCACCCGGACACGCTGCGCTGCCGGCACAACCTCGCCTTCAACCTGAGCAGGCTCGGGCGGCTGGAGGACTCGCACCGGATGGCGTGCGAGGTCGCCGACGCACGTGCCGCCGTGCTCGGCGCTGCACATCCGGACACCCTGGTGACCCGGTACGAAGTCGCCTACGCGCTGGGTCAGTTGGGGCGCTGGCCGGAGGCGCTGGAGATCTACCGCGAGGTGGCCAGCGCCCGCGAACAGGCGCTGGGCGCCGATCATCCCGACACCCTCGCCACCCGTTACGAGGTGGCCATCAGCCTGGGCCGGCTGGGCCACAGCGCGGAGGCGCTCGAACGGTTCGTCGCGCTGGTCGGCGACCGCACCCGGGTCCAGGGGCCGGCCGACCCGGAGACCCTGCGGGCCCGCCACGGCCTGGGGGTGAACCTCGGGCGTCTCGGCCGGTGGGACGAGGCGCTCGCCGAGGCACGCGAGGTCTGCGCACTGCGCGAACAGGCACTGGGCGGCGACCACCCGGACAGTCTGGTCAGCCGCCGCGAAATCGCTGTCGGGCTGGGCTGGCTGGGCCACTGGGCGGAGGCGCTCACCGTCTACCGGGCGGTCGCCGGGGCCCGGGAGCGGGTGCTCGGCCTCGACCACCCGGACGCGCTGGCCAGCCGTAACGACGAGGCGCACTGCCTGGAGCAGTTGGGCCGCGGTGACGAGGCCGCCGAGCTGTACCGCCAGGTCGCCGCGCGCCGGCAGCAGCGGAGCGCGCCGGGCCTCTGAGCCGCCGTGCGGGGCCGGGGCCGTGCGGGCCCGGGGCATCAAGAAGAGCGGGGCCCTGTCCGGCCCGCGAAGATCGCGCACAACCTCCGGCGATCGCGTGGACCGTGAAGGGCCGGACAGGACTCGGAAATCGGGGCCCGGGTGTCAGGCCCGGGTGTCAGGACCCGATCGGGTTGACGTACGTCGCCGGGTGGGTGGCGCCGTCCTGCTTGGTGACAGCGCCGCCGAACGGCCACTTCAGCGCGAACTGGGTCTTCTCGTTGGGCGGCGTGATCCGCACCAGACCGGGCACGAAGGCGCCCGCCCCCTTCTCCGTGGTCGCGCCGAGCGTGATGCTGAAGTCGGTGGTGTCTCCGGGCGACAGCGAGATGGTGGTCGTCGGCTTCGAGGAGCGCGCCAGCGACCAGGTGCCGTCGGACGCCTGGTCGCCGACCATGTCGACGCCGGGGAAGCCGTTCAGCGTGCAGCTGCGCTTGCTGATGTTGGTGAGCGCCACCGATGCCTGCGTCTGGTTGTCGCCCTTCATGTCCGGAACGGCGTCGCCGCCGGTGGCGAAGGCCGCCTTCAGATCGTCGGTGTGGCAGCGCGATCCCGAGGAGCTGCCCGCGGCCGCTCCGTTCCCGCCGCCGGTGGAGGAGCTCGCATTCGAACCGCTGTTGGCGGAGGTGTCGCTCGAATTGCCGGAGGCCGAGCTGCTGGAGCTGTCCGAACCGGCCGCTGCCTTGCCCGATGTGGCGCTCTCGGACGAGGTGGCCGATGAGGAATCCCCCGATGCCTTGTCGTCGGACGACGACGAACAGGCGGCGGCGCCGAGGCTGAGCGCGGTGATGGCGAAGAGGGCTGCCATCCGGCGGGGGAGTCGGTTCAGCTGTGTGGTCATGAGTGTGGGGCCCCTGGAATCGTGAGTACATGAACTACGCGTGAGCAGGTGTGCTGCGCGTAAGTATTTGATCTACGAACCGATATCACGCCCAGGACGTCAGGTCAGTTGCGGGGAGGCGGGAATCCCCGTATGTGACATGGATCTCTGTGGTAATTCTGTGCGGTCACCGTGGCCGGGTGAACCGGTTCTGCCCAGCAACCTCCTGACCGTGCGTCACCGGTCGGCCCTGCCCAGCAACACTCCTGACCGTGCGTCACTGCCCGGTCAGTCCGCGGAACGCACCCAGCCGGTCGCCTCGATCCGGGCCGCGTCGGTGGCCCGGGTCTCGTCGAAGACCGTACGGCGGCCGTCCGCGACCGTGATGCCGGTGACGTACGCCCCGCGGCCCACGTACAGCTGATCGGTCGTGTAACGCCAGCGCAGCCGCACTTTCCTGCCGCGCCACGCTGTCAGATCCGCGTTCAGCCGGTGCCAGACGCGCCCGGACCAGCCGTCCACCGAGCCTGCCGGATGAGCCTCGGGTCCCTGGCCCCCGGCTGTGGTGGAGAAGGGCACCGGCTGCCAGGCCGCGCCCGAGTCTGCCGACGCCTCCAGGAACAGGAAGTCGGCGTGCGGCTCGCTGTCCCACCACAACCAGGCACCGAGGCGCGTCCGTCCGGACACCGGGACGACGGCGGGCAGGGTCAGGGTGGCCGTCGCCGAACTCGCCATGCCGGAGAACCAGGCCGTACGCCCGTGCGCGGGCCGCACCGGCACCGCCCGCGCCAGGTTGTTGCCGGCCTGGACCCGGGGCGCACTCCCCGTACGCCAGTTGCGCACCGGGTGGACCGAGTTGCCCAGCATGATCAGGAAGGAGTCGGACGACGGGTCGAGCACCAGGCTGGTGCCGGTGAACCCGGTGTGGCCCGCGGTGCGCGGAGTGGCCATCGCGCCCATGTACCAGTGCTGGTAGAGCTCGAAGCCCAGGCCGTGGTTGTCCCCGGGGAACGCGGTGTTGAAGTCGGTGAACAGCAGATCGACGGAGTCGGGCCGCAGGATGCGGGCGTGCCCGTACGCGCCGCCGTTCAGCAGGGTGCGGGCCAGGACCGCCAGGTCCCAGGCGCAGGAGAAGACTCCGGCGTGACCGGCGACCCCGCCGAAACTGTAGGCGTTCTCGTCGTGCACCTCACCCCAGACCAGCCCGCGGTCGAGGCCCGACCAGGGCGGCCTGGCGTCCTCGGTGGCCGCGATCTCCGGCTTCCAGGCGGCGGGCGGGTTGTAGCGCGTGCGGTCCATCCCGAGCGGCGCGGTGATCCCCTCACGGACCAGCACGTCGAGTGTGCGCCCGGTGATCCGCTCCAGGACCAGCTGCATCGAGATGAGGTTGAGGTCGGAGTAGAGATACGCGGTGCCAGGGGCGTTGATCGGCGCCTCGTTCCACAGCATCCGCAGTCTCCCCTCCCGCGTCGGCTCCTTGTACAGCGCCAGCGTGGCGCGGAACCCGGAGGTGTGCGTGAGGAGCTGGCGTACCGTCATGTCCGCCTTGCCGGCCGCGCCGAACTCGGGCAGGTACGAGGCGACCTTCGCGGTCAGCTCCAGCGCGCCCCGTTCGATCTGCTGCACCGCCACGAGGGACGTGAACAGTTTGGAGACGGATGCCAGGTCGTAGAGGGTGTCCCGGTCCGCCGCGATCTGCTGGTCCGCGGGGAACTCGACGCCGGTGTCGGACTTCTCGTCGTACGCCGAGTAGCGCACCGCGTGTCCGATCGGCTCGTGCAGTGCCACCGTGCCGCCGCGCCCGGCGAGCAGAACGGCGCCCGCGTACCACGGGTGGGTGGGGGAGGGACCGAGGAACGCCCTGGCGTCGCTGACCAGTTGGCGCAGTTGGCCCGGCAGCAGACCGGCCTGCTCGGCGGTGCCGCGCCGGAGCGTCGTACGCCCGGAGCCGGAGCCGGAGGCGGAGGCAGAGCCTGGAGCGGCTGGTTCCGCGCCGTGTCCGGACGGACCCGTGACCGGTCCCGCGGCCGCGGCGGCCGGTCCCAACGGGAGCGAGGCCAGGGCGAGTGCCCCTCCCAGGGCCAGGATTCCGCCGCCCAGCCGGCGCCTGCTGATGTCCCCGCCCGCTGCGTTGCCGCTCATCCCAGCACTCACTCCCTGAAAGTATCTTTCGGGCCTCGATCGACTGCGGAAACTTTCTGCCATCGGTACGGGGGTGTCAACCCTCGCGCCGCGTGTCCCCGGCGCCCCAAAGAATCTGACACAGCATCAGAAAATCTCTTCCCTCGGCCGCTCCGCTGGGGCATCCTGCGCCCCATGGAGACGGAGCTGAGCAAGAAACTGGGGATCGAGCACGCAATCTTCGGCTTCACGCCCTTTCCCGCCGTGGCCGCCGCCATCACCCGGGCCGGCGGATTCGGGGTACTCGGAGCGGTTCGCTACACCGCCCCCGACGAACTGGCGCGTGATCTCGACTGGATGCAGGAGCACACCGACGGACTGCCGTACGGCCTCGACGTCGTCATGCCCGCGAAAAAGGTGGAGGGGGTGACGGAGGCCGAGGTCGAGGCGATGATCCCGGAGGGGCACCGCCGGTTCGTGACCGAGACCCTCGCCAAACACGGGGTTCCCGAGTGGCCCGAGGGCGAGCCCTCCGGCTGGCGGATCACCGGGTGGATGGAACAGGTCGCCCGCAACCAGCTCGACGTCGCCTTCGACTATCCGATCAAACTGCTCGCCAACGCCCTCGGCTCCCCGCCCGCCGATGTCATCGAACGCGCCCACCGCCACGGTGTCCTGGTCGCGGCACTGGCCGGCAGCGCCAAGCACGCCCGGCGCCACGCCGAGGCCGGCATCGACATCGTCGTCGCCCAGGGGTACGAGGCGGGCGGCCACACCGGGGACATCGCCTCCATGGTGCTCACCCCCGACGTGGTCGACGCCGTGTCCCCGCTGCCGGTGCTGGCCGCCGGCGGGATCGGCAGCGGGGAGCAGATCGCCGCCGGTATCGCGCTCGGCGCCCAGGGCGTCTGGCTCGGCTCGCTCTGGCTCACCACCACCGAGGCCGAGATGCACTCCCGCGCCCTCACCCGGAAGCTCATCGAGGCGGGCTCCGGCGACACCGTGCGTTCCCGCGCGCTCACCGGCAAACCCGCCCGTCAGCTCCGTACCGAATGGACCGACGCCTGGGACGACCCCGCGGGACCCGGCACGCTTCCCATGCCCCTCCAGGGCCTGCTCGTCGCCGACGCGGTCTCCCGGATCCAGAAGTACGAGGTCGCCCCGCTGCTCGGCACCCCGGTGGGCCAGATCGTCGGCCGGATGAACTCCGAACGCGGTGTCCAGGAGGTCTTCGACGAGCTGACCCGCGGCTTCGAGCGGGCCGTCGACCGGATCAACCGCATCGCAGGACGGAGTCACTGATGGCAGCGACGGACAGCGGCACCCCCAACGGCTTCTGGGCCCAGGCCACCGCCGACCCCGGCCGCACGGTCGTGATCGCACCCGACGGCGAGGAGTGGACCGCCGAACGGCTGCACACGGCCGTCAACCAGCTGGTGCACGGACTGCGGGCCGCCGGCCTGGAGCGCGGGGACGCCTTCGCGGTCGTCCTGCCGAACAGCGTCGAGTTCCTCATCGCGTATCTGGCCGCATCGCAGGCCGGTCTCTATCTGGTCCCGGTCAACCATCACTTCGTCGGGCCCGAGGTCGCCTGGATCGTCTCCGACTCCGGGGCCAAGGTCCTCATCGCCCATGAGCGGTTCGCCGAAGCGGCGACGGCGGCGGCGGACGAGGCAGGGCTCCCCGCCACCCACCGGTACGCGGTCGGCGCCATACCGGGCTTCCGTCCCTACGGCGAACTCCCCGGCGGGCAGCCGGGATCCGTACCGGCGGACCGCACCCTCGGCTGGGTGATGAACTACACCTCGGGCACCACTGGGCGGCCTCGTGGCATCCGCCGCCCGCTGCCCGGCAAGCTGCCGGAGGAGACCTACCTCGGCGGGTTCCTCGGGATCTTCGGGATCAGGCCCTTCGACGGCAACGTCCATCTCGTCTGCTCGCCGCTCTACCACACCGCCGTGCTCCAGTTCGCCGGCGCGGCTCTGCACATCGGCCACCCCCTGGTCCTGATGGACAAGTGGACGCCCGAGGAGATGCTGCGCAGCATCGACGCGCACGGATGCACGCACACACACATGGTCCCGACCCAGTTCCACCGCCTCCTCGCCCTGCCCGACGAGGTCAAGGAGCGGTACGACGTGACGTCGATGCGCCACGCCATCCACGGTGCCGCGCCCTGCCCCGACCACGTCAAGCGGGCGATGATCGAGTGGTGGGGCCACTGCGTCGAGGAGTACTACGCGGCCAGCGAGGGCGGCGGGGCCTTCGCCACGGCCGAGGACTGGCTGAAGAAGCCGGGCACCGTCGGCAAGGCCTGGCCCATCAGCGAACTCGCCATCCACGACGACGACGGCAACCGGCTGCCGCCCGGCGAACTCGGCACGGTCTACATGAAGATGTCCACCGGCGGCTTCAGCTACCACAAGGACGAGGCCAAGACGGCGAAGAACCGCATCGGCGACTTCTTCACCGTCGGCGACCTGGGCCTGCTCGACGAGGACGGCTACCTCTTCCTCCGCGACCGCAAGATCGACATGATCATCTCCGGCGGGGTCAACATCTACCCGGCCGAGATCGAGTCCGCGCTGCTCACCCACCCCGCCGTCGCCGACGCCGCCGCCTTCGGCATCCCGCACACCGACTGGGGCGAAGAGGTCAAGGCCGTCATCGAACCGGCCGAGGGCGCCGAGCCCGGCGACGCGCTCGCCGCGGAGATCCTCGCCCACTGCGAGTCCCGGCTCGCCGGGTACAAGCGCCCCAAGAGCGTCGACTTCATCGAGACGATGCCCCGCGACCCCAACGGCAAGCTCTACAAGAGGCGGTTGCGCGAACCGTACTGGGAGGGGCACGAGCGCCCCGTCTGACCCCTCCCGGCGCGTCGTGCTGTCATAGCCCCGCCGTTCCGCCCGGCAGGTGCGCTCGCCGGGCAGCCGCTGATCATCTCTGCCAGCGTGGCCCCATGAGAGCGCCGAGCCGGGCCCTGGCGGCACAGTGGACCACCGTGGTCCCCGTGATCGCTGTCGTGGCCCTGATCTTCAGCTGGGGCCGCGGTCTGCCGGTGTACGCCGTGGTCCTGGTGGCGCTCTGCCTGGCCGGGGCGGTGCTGGCCGCCGTGCACCACGCCGAGGTGATCGCCCACCGGGTGGGGGAGCCCTTCGGCTCGCTGGTGCTCGCGGTCGCCGTCACCGTCATCGAGGTGGCGCTCATCGTCACCCTGATGGCCGACGGCGGCTCCAAGTACTCCTCACTCGCCCGGGACACCGTCTTCGCCGCGGTGATGATCACCTGCAACGGGATCGTGGGTCTCTCCCTGCTGGTCGGCGCGGTACGCCGCGGGGTCGCCGTCTTCAACGCCGAGGGATCGGGCACCGCCCTGTCCGCCGTGGCAGCCCTCGCGACCCTCACCCTGGTCCTGCCGACGTTCACCAAGGCGCCGGGACCGGAGTTCAGCGGCCCGCAGCTGGCCTTCGCCGCCATCGCGTCACTCTGCCTGTACGGCCTCTTCGTCGCCGTCCAGACGGTGCGTCACCGGGACTACTTCCTGCCCGTCACCCAGGAGGGCGAGATCCAGGACGAGGACGGCCACGCGCCGCCGCCCGGCCGGCAGGCCGCTCTGCTGAGCCTTGGGCTGCTGCTGGTCGCGCTGATCGCCGTGGTGGGTGACGCCAAGGCCATCTCACCCACCCTGGAGTCGGGCGTCGCGGCGGCAGGGCTGCCCCACGCGGTCGTCGGCGTGGTGATCGCGCTGCTCGTGCTGCTGCCCGAGACGCTCGCCGCGGTACGGGCGGCGCGCCGCGACCGCGTCCAGACCAGCCTCAACCTGGGGCTCGGCTCGGCCATGGCGAGCATCGGGCTGACGATCCCCGCCATCGCGCTGGCCTCGGTCTGGCTCACCGGGCCGCTGCTGCTCGGGCTCGGAGCCACCCATATGGTGCTGCTCGCGCTGACCGTGGTGGTCGGCGCCCTGACCATCGTCCCCGGCCGGGCGACCCTGATGCAGGGCGGCATCCACCTGGCGATCTTCGCCGCCTTCGTGTTCCTGGCCGTCAGCCCCTGAGCCGGGGCGCGGAGCTGCCCACCGGGCTGACGGCCGGCCGCTCGTGACCCGGCCGCCGTTCACCCACCCGGTACGCCTCCCTTGACCGGGCCCCCGGTGAACCGCAGGATCACGCCATGACACAGGACCACGCCACGACACACGCCACGACAGGTGTACGCGCCAGCACGGTCGACGGAATCCTGCGCCGCAGCGCTCGGCGGGTGCCCTGGCGTACCGCGGTCCGGTACGGGGACCGCGCCTGGACCTACGCGGCCCTCGACGAGGCCGTCACCACGGCGGCCGCCGTTCTGACCGGGCACGGGCTGCGGACCGGCGACCGGGTCGCCTCCTACGGCAACAACTCGGACGTCTACCTCATCGGCTTCCTCGCCTGCGCCCGGGCCGGGCTGATCCATGTCCCGGTGAACCAGAACCTCGCCGGTGACGAACTGGCCTACATCCTGGGCCAGTCGGGCAGCGCGCTGGTACTCGCCGACCCCGGCCTCGCCGACGCCGTACCGGACGGGTTCCCGGTGCTCCCGCTGCGCGGGGGCGAGGGATCGCTGCTGACCGCGCTCGGCACTCCCCGGCCCTTCACCCCCGAACGCCCGCCCGGCTCCGAGGACCTGGTGCAGCTGCTCTACACCTCGGGCACCACCGCACTCGCCAAGGGCGCGATGATGACGCACCGGGCGCTCGTCCACGAGTACGTCAGCGCCATCACCGCCCTCGGCCTCCAGGAGTCGGACCGGCCGCTGCACTCGCTGCCGCTGTACCACTCGGCCCAGCTGCACGTCTTCCTGCTGCCGTATCTGGCGGTGGGCGCCGAGAACACCATCCTGGACGCCCCGGACGCGGCCGAGGTGTTCCGGCTTGTCGAGGCCGGCCTCGCGGACACGCTCTTCGCGCCGCCCACCGTGTGGATCGGCTTCTCCCACCACCCCGGCTTCGCCACCCGTGATCTGAGCGGGCTCCGCAAGGCGTTCTACGGTGCGTCGATCATGCCGGTGCCCGTCCTGGAACGGCTCCGGAAGCGGCTGCCCGGCCTGGCCTTCCACAACTGTTTCGGCCAGAGCGAGATCGGCCCGCTCGCCATGGTCCTGGGGCCGGACGAGCACGAGGGGCGGATGGACTCCTGCGGCCGGCCCGTTCTCTTCGTGGAGGCCGCGGTCGTCGACGCGAAGGGCGACGAGGTGCCCGACGGCACGGCGGGCGAAGTCGTCTACCGCTCACCGCAGTTGTGCGAGGGCTACTGGGGCAAACCGGAGGAGACCGCGGAGGCATTCCGGGACGGGTGGTTCCACTCCGGCGATCTCGCGGTGCGCGACGCCCAGGGGTACTTCACCGTGGTCGACCGGGTGAAGGACGTCATCAACTCCGGAGGTGTGCTGGTGGCCTCACGCCAGGTCGAGGACGCGCTCTACACCCACCCCGGGGTCGCCGAGGCAGCGGTCGTCGGACTGCCCGATGACCGCTGGATCGAGGCGGTCACGGCTGTGGTCGTGGTGCGCGACGAGGTCACGGAGGCCGAACTGCTCGCCCACGCCCGCGCGTCCCTCCCGCACTTCAAGGCCCCGAAGCGGGTCCTGTTCGTGGACTCCCTGCCACGCAACGCCAGCGGGAAGATCCTCAAGCGCGAGCTGCGGGACCGCTTCGCAGATCCACGATCCGCTTGAACCGGCCCACCGGCCCACCGGCCGCTCGAGCGTTCCGGGGGCGACGACTCCACGCGGACCGAGATCCCGATGGAGCCTCGACGCCGGCTGCCACCGAGTCGCACAGGCCCCCGCAGAACGCGCACCTGGCGAGAGGTGACGTCCATCATGACCGCGCCCCGGCCGGATCCCGGGCGGCCTCACGGAGCGCCATCCGCGCGGCCGGAGTGTTCCCGGGCGGTGTCTGCCAGTACGGGTGAGCGGCGATGCGCGCGGACAACTGCTGGAGGCGCCGCCGGGGCGCGGCCGTCCCGGCCTGTCGCGCGGCGGAGGCCGCGAGCTGCCGGTAGGTGGCGTACCAGTCGGCCTGGGCCCGCAGGAGATCGTCGGGGAAGCTGTACCTCATGCCACCGAGTAGAGCACATGTTCGATTTTCCTCGCACTCTGGTGGGCCTCGTCCGCGAGTCACCGGTGTCCTGTGCCGTCGAAGGCTGACCGTGAGCCATCGCATCCCACTATCCAGGGGGGTGATGAGTCAGCTGCCGCATGTGCAGCCAGTTGCCGCGGGGGAGGGTTCGGCGGGAGCGGGGTCGCTGCTGCAGCACGCGTTGCCGTCCCAGGCGGGGCTCCTGCCCAGCTGGTCTGCGTCGGCCTTGACGACGTAGACCTCCCACGGCTCCTTGCCGGGGCCGTGCACCCACACCTTGTCCTGCAGGGCGTAGCAGCACGAGGTGTCGTTCTCCTCGAATGTGGCGAGGCCGGCGTCCTTGAGGCGAGTCGTTGCGGCGGTCACCTGCCCGGTGGCTTCCACTTCTACGCCGAGGTGGTCGAGGCGGGTTTCCTGTCCGGGCTCGCCCTCGATCAGTACGAGCTTGAGCGGCGGCTCCGTAATGGCGAAGTTGGCGTATCCCTCACGTCGCTTGGCCGGTTCGGTGCCGAACAGCTTCGAGTAGAAGGTGACCGACGCTTCAAGGTCGCTGACGCGCAGGGCGAGTTGTGCACGGGACATGGCAGGGCTCCGATCGTCTGTATTGATATCTTTCGATTCAAGGTTGCGTCCTGGATAGACGGATGTCAACATAGAAGCATGTCGAAACAAGAGCTTGTGGTGCTCGGTCGGACTGACGAGGCCGGTGCCTGCTGCCCCGGGCTGCTGACCGCTCCCCTCGATGAGGGGCAGGCCGTGGAACTGGCCAAGGTCTTCAAGGCGCTGGGCGATCCGGTGCGGTTGCGCCTGCTCTCGATGATCGCCTCGCGCGCCGGCGGTGAGGTCTGCGTCTGCGACCTGACCCCCGCCTTCGACCTGTCCCAGCCGACGATCTCGCATCACCTCAAGCTGCTCCGGCAGGCCGGCCTCATCGACTGCGAGCGGCGCGGTACGTGGGTCTACTACTGGCTGCTGCCCGAGATGACCGACCGCCTCGCAGGCATCCTGACGCGTCCCGTCGGCGAGCCCCTGCCCGCGCCCGCCGAGGTGACCGCGTGAGCGCCGCACCCGAGCAGGCGGTCGCCGGCCGTCTGTCGTTCCTCGACCGCTACCTCGCCGTGTGGATTCTCGCCGCGATGGCCCTCGGCCTCGGGCTCGGCCGCGTGGTGCCCGGCCTCGGGGGTGCGCTCGCCAAGGTCACCGTGACCGGGGTATCGCTGCCGATCGCGCTCGGCCTGCTCGTGATGATGTACCCGGTGCTCGCCAAAGTGCGGTACGACCGGCTCGACACCGTCACCCGCGACCGCCGCCTGCTGCTGCCCTCGCTGCTGCTGAACTGGATCGTCGGGCCGGCGCTCATGTTCGCGCTGGCGTGGCTGTTCCTGCCCGACCTGCCCGAGTACCGCACGGGCCTGATCATCGTGGGGTTGGCGCGCTGCATCGCCATGGTGATCATCTGGAACGACCTGGCCTGCGGTGACCGCGAGGCCGCGGCCGTCCTGGTGGCGCTGAACTCGGTCTTCCAGGTGATCGCGTTCTCGGCCCTCGGCTGGTTCTACCTTTCCGTGCTGCCCGGGTGGCTCGGACTTGAGCAGGCCGGCCTCGATGTGTCCGTGTGGGGGATCGCCCGAAGCGTGCTGATCTTCCTCGGTATCCCGCTCGTCGCCGGTTACCTCACGCGCCGGATCGGCGAGAAGGCTAAGGGTCGCGCCTGGTACGAGGCGAAGCTGATCCCCCGAATCGGGCCGTTCGCCTTGTACGGGCTGCTGTTCACGATCATTGTCCTGTTCGCGCTGCAAGGTGACGCGATCACCTCGCAGCCGCTCGACGTCGTCCGCATCGCGCTGCCGCTGCTCGTGTACTTCGCGATCATGTGGGCCGGCTCGATGACGGTCGGCCGCGCAGTCGGCCTCGACCACCCGCGCGCGACCACCCTCGCGTTCACCGCTGCGGGCAACAACTTCGAGCTGGCCATCGCGGTGGCCATCGCCACGTTCGGCGCCACATCCGGACAGGCACTCGCCGGCGTCGTCGGCCCGCTCATCGAGGTACCGGTGCTGATCGGCCTCGTCTACGTCGCGTTGTACGCCCGCCGCTTCTTCACCGCCCCCGCGCCCTCGACCGAGGAAGACCCCGCCCGTGTCTGACGCCGCCCTGCCCTCCGTGCTGTTCGTCTGCGTCCACAACGCCGGCCGCTCCCAAATGGCTGCGGCGTTCCTCACGCACCTTGCGGGCGACCGCGTACAGGTGCTGTCCGCCGGTTCCACCCCCGCGGACAGCGTGAACCCTGCCGTCGTGGAGGCGATGGCCGAGGCAGGCATCGACATCTCGGCCGAGGTGCCCCAGGTGCTCACCGTCGAGGCCGTGCAGGCATCCGACGTCGTGATCACGATGGGCTGCGGCGACACGTGCCCCGTCTTCCCCGGTAAGCGGTACTTCGACTGGCAGTTGCCCGACCCCGCCGGGCAGGGAGCCGAGGCCGTTCGCCCCATCCGGGACGAGATCGAGCAGCGGATCCGGAGCTTGCTGACCACGCTCCTGTCCGCCGAAACCTGACAGTATGTGCGCCCGTCGGCCGGTCCGGGCAGCCGGGCGACGCGCCGCTGTCAGTGCCCGGAGCTACGGTGGAAGGCACCATCCCCACTCACACAGTCGGGGATGGCTCGGCCGCCCCGCCCCGCTCTCGTGATGCAGGAGCGGGGCGGCGCTGCGTCGGGGCGGGGAATCTGCGGGCGCCCGGCCGCCGTTGGGCGGTGACGTGCAGGCTTCGCTCCGGCCCATGACTGAAGACGCGGCATGTACCGCCGTCAGGATCCGGTGGCGGGCACGTGGTGTGCCAACTCGGTGGCCAGGCGTCGCATGGCCGTGCGGTTGGCGCGCCGCATCATGGTCCGAACGGCGGGGGCCAGCAGCCGCTCGGCGAGAGGGGCGTGCACCCACCTGTATGTGAACGAGATGTGGGTCCCACCTGTGACCTGAGCCTGCGCCGCCTGGGCGCCGCGATCGGCGTCAGTCATCGCATGCTGATCCACTACTTCGGCTCCAAGGAACAGCTGTTCGTCGAGATCGTCCGGACGTCGGAGCGACGTCAGTGCGATCTCCTCTCCGGTCTCCACCTGGAGCCCGGCCTCTCGCCCGCCGACATCGCGCGCCGACTGTGGCAACAGCTGACGGACCCTCAGCTTGCCGGTCAGGAGCGGCTCTTCTTCGGAATCTGCGGGCACGCGCTGCGGGGCCGCCCCGAAGCGGTTCCGGTCCTCGAAGGGCTTGTGAAGGACTGGCTGGAGCCGCTCGTGGCCGCGGAGGTCAGCGCAGGGGCGGACCCTGCCGTGGCCCGGAGACGCGCAAGAATGGGACTCGCCACTGTCCGCGGTCTACTGCTCGACCTACTCGCCACCGGTGACCGCGCCGGCGTCGACGCGGCGATGGAGGAGTTCCTCCGGCTGTACTACGGCTCAGAGTGACCCCGGCTGACCGGACCCGGCGCCGCTGTCAGTGCCCGCTGCTGGGCCGGAGCCCGATATCGCGAAGCTCGCCGGCCGGTCGCTGGTGCGGGGCATCGCCTTGTTCCTTGCCCGTAACACGGCGGCGGCGTCGCGCGGCCGGCAGCGAGTGGAACGGCTGCGCGAAGTGCCGGTGCTGTGGCTCATGGACGCCGTGAACATCCTGACGACCAGCCTCAGGGCTCGTCCGGCGGATCATGGGCCGAAGCCAGGGCCGAAGCCAGGGGGGCCGGACCGAGGCGAGGGCCGGCCGGTACCCTAATCGTGTTGACCGCCCCCGGCAGGCAGTGCTGGAGTCGGCATGTGGACAGCATCCCCGCCAACCGGCGGCTCTGGAATCAGATCAGCAGCGCTTACCAGCACGAGCACGACCCGCAAATCGGCGCCACACCCCGGCTGTGGGGCATGTACTCCATCCCCGACGCGCACCTGCACGCCCTGGGCGACGTCACCGGCAAGCGCGTCCTCGAACTCGGCTGCGGCGCCGGCCAGTGGTCCAGGGCGCTCGCCGCTGAGGGCGCCACGGTGGTCGGGATCGACCTGTCCGAGGCCCAACTCGCCGCAGCATCCCGCGCGATGGGAGCGGCCCGCTACCCGCTGGTGCAAGGCGCCGCCGAACACCTCCCGTTCGCCGCCGACAGCTTCGACCTGGTGTTCTGCGACTTCGGTGGGCTCAGCTGGGCGCCCCCGCATTTGGCTGTCCCGGAGGCCGCACGCGTCTTGGGCCGAGGCGGGCGCCTGGTGTTCAACGTCGCCAGCCCATGGTTCGAAGCCTGCTACGACGAAGCCGCCAGCCGCGTGACCACGACATTGCAGCAGGACTACTTCGGGCTGAACACCATCGCCGAAGGCGACGGCGCGACCAGCTATCAGCTCACCTACGGCGACTGGGTCAAGGTCCTGCGCGGCGCGGGTCTCATCATCGACGACCTCATCGAGCCGCGGCCCGAACTCGGAACACCCAACGGCTACAACGAAACCGACCCACCCGACTGGGCACACCGCTGGCCGGCGGAACTGCTCTGGGTAACCCACAAATCGTAGGACTTGCGTTCGAATATGTCGCACTCTGATCGGTCTCGTCCTGCGCCGCCGCTGTCCAGGAGTAACGAGCGGTGAGCGCGTGCCGCAGGACCCTGACCGGGTTCCTCACCGGGACGCGTCTCGCTGAGGTGTATCTCGCAGGTGTGATTCCCGCCGTGTTGAGGGGGCAGAAGCGGGCGGTAACCCAAGGAGGCAGACATGTTGCGCGATCGGATGGGACTTACCGCAGTGCTGGGCGCGGCAGAGAACGCCTCACCGGTGGACTCTCTGGATGTTGTGGCATGCAATCTGCGCGACCGGTTCGGCGCGCGGTATGTGTCGTTCCTGTTCGCCGATATCGTCGGTCAGTGCCTGCTGCGGATCAACGAGAAGGCAGCGGCCACGCAGGAGGAAGACCACGCCGAGCGGGTACCGCTCGCCGGCAGCAGCGTCTACGACCAGGTTCTGCGTACCCAGAAGCTGGTGTGGGCACCGGAGGGTGAGCAGCGGCAGCAGGTGCTGGCCCCCGTCACCAACCGCGGCGACACCATCGGTGTTCTGGAGCTGTTCCTTCCCCAGGTCACGCGGGAGGTGCTGGACCAAGTCGAAGAGGCTGCGCACGCGCTGGCGTACATCATCGTCACCGACCGCCGGTTCACCGACCTCTACCACTGGGGCAACCGCACCACCTCGGTCAGTCTGGCCGCGGAGGTCCAGCGCCAGCTGCTGCCTTCGGCGCCCTCTTGCGAGGCCGCCGAGTTCGCTCTCGCCGGCGCCCTGGTCCCGGCCGCCGACATCGCCGGTGACACCTACGACTACAGCCTCGACACCGACACCCTGCACTTGTCCGTCACCGATGCCATGGGCCACGACGTAGATGCCTCGCTCATGGCCACTCTCCTGGTCAACGCCTCCCGGGGCGCCCGCCGCGCCGGGACGGACCTTGCCGAACAGGCCCACCGGACCCACCAAGCCCTCATCGATCACGGCCGGCGGACCTTCGCCACGGGTCAGCTTCTGCGCA
Source organism: Streptomyces sp. NBC_00466 (assembly GCF_041433995.1). NCBI lineage: Bacteria > Bacillati > Actinomycetota > Actinomycetes > Kitasatosporales > Streptomycetaceae > Streptomyces > Streptomyces sp. NBC_00466. The sequence goes on from NZ_CP107896.1 coordinate 6,889,126, forward strand.
TCGCCCTGGACGGGTCCGGGGCCCAGCTCGTCAACGCCGGTCACCCCTCTCCTCTACGGCTGCGCGACGGCACGGTCGACGAACTGGACCTATCCGTCGACCTGCCCTTCGGTGTCGTCGGGCAAGGCCCGTACCAGGCGCAGGACATCGACCTGCGACACGGTGACCGCCTCGTGCTGTACACCGACGGCATGCAAGAGCGCCAGGCGAGAGCCGTCGACTTGCCCGGCCTGATCCGTGACACCGCGGCCGAGCACCCGCGCGAGGTCGTCGGCGCCTTGGTCGCCGCGGTCGCCGACGCCTGCAACGGCCGCCCCAGCGATGACGCCACCGTCCTGTGCCTGGACTGGCACGGCCCACCGGGGGCGGCCGACGCCCTGAGGTCCGACCCGGCCGCACGCACACTCCGACGGCACGCCCTCAGATTCCGCTGACAGATTTCGAGGTCGCAGGGCAACCGGCAACCGCGACAGGTCGTGCCGTGCACATCCTCAGTGGCGTGGCCCCTGCCGCACGGCGCCGGCGGAGGACCCTCAAGCGTGAGGTGCGGGCTCGTTCCGCAGGTCCACGATCCGCTTGAACTTGCCCACCGACCGCTCCAGCGTCTCGGGGTCGACGACCTCCACGCAGACCGAGATCCCGATGGAGTCCTTGATGCCCGTGGCGACCGACCGGGCCGCGGTATCGCGTACCTCCGGCGAGGCGTCCGGCCTGGCTTCGGCCCGTACGGTCAGCGCGTCCATCCGGCCTTCCCGGGTGAGTCGCAGCTGGAAGTGCGGGGCGAGACCGGGTGTCCGCAGGACGATCTCCTCGACCTGGGTGGGGAAGAGGTTCACCCCGCGCACGATGATCAGGTCGTCGCTGCGCCCGCTGATCCGCTCCATCCGCCGGAACACCCTGGCGGTGCCCGGCAGCAGCCGGGTCAGATCCCTGCTGCGGTAGCGGATCACCGGCATCGCTTCCTTGGTGAGCGAGGTGAAGACCAACTCCCCCTGCTCGCCGTCCGGCAGGACCTCACCCGTGACCGGATCGACCACTTCCGGGTAGAAGTGGTCCTCCCAGATATGGAGGCCGTCCTTGGTCTCCACGCACTCCTGGGCCACGCCGGGGCCCATGACCTCGGAGAGTCCGTAGATGTCGACGGCGTCGATCGCGAACCGCTCCTCGATCTCGCGCCGCATCTCCTCCGTCCACGGTTCGGCGCCGAAGATTCCGACCCGAAGGGACGTGGTCCGGGGGTCGATGCCCTGGCGCTCGAACTCGTCGAGCAGTGTGAGCATGTAGGTCGGCGTCACCATGATGATTTCGGGGCGGAAGTCCTGGATGAGCTGCACCTGGCGGGCTGTCATTCCGCCGGACGCGGGGATGACCGTGCAGCCGAGGCGTTCGGCGCCGTAGTGGGCTCCGAGGCCGCCGGTGAACAGCCCGTATCCGTACGCCACATGGACCTTGTCGCCGGGCCTGCCGCCCGCCGCGCGGATGGACCGGGCCACCACGTCCGCCCAGGTGGACAGGTCGCGCTCGGTGTAGCCGACGACGGTCGGGCGGCCCGTCGTGCCGCTGGAGGCGTGGATGCGCCGTACGTCGGACTGCGGTACGGCGAACATTCCGAACGGGTACTGGTCGCGCAGGTCGGCCTTGACGGTGAACGGGAAGCGGGCCAGGTCGGCGAGCGTGTGGCAGTCCTCAGGGCGCAGCCCGGCCTTGTCGAAGGACGCGCGGTAGAAGGGCACGTTCTCGTACGCGTGCCGGAGCGTCGCGCGCAGGCGCTCGGTCTGAAGCGCTCCGAGCTCGTCGCGGCTGAGCCGCTCAGCCGCGTCCAGCAGGGCTGTCATGTGGTCACTCCCGTCCCGATGTCCCGACCGGCCGCCAGCCGACCGATCATTCGGTCGATCTGTCTGTGGTCAGTAATTCAGGAGTGGACCGGAGCGTCAAGGGGTGCGCGCGGGTGAATGCCAGGTCGGGCAGGGTTCCGGGAGAGGTATTCCACGGCTCCCGGCTGCCGTGGCTCCGCGAGCCGGGACAGTGTTTCGGGGCGGCCCCGTCGCGATCCGCCGGTCGGACGGGGCCGTCATGCATGGGGTGCTACCTGACGTACACGCTTTGGCCGAATTCGGAGATGGCGTACTGGCCGGGAGGGACGATCCGCTCGACCCGGCCATGGCAGTCGGCTCCGTCAAAGATCAAGGCGGGCTCGTTGGTCTTGTTGATCACTCTCAGCGGCCAGGTGTCGGACCGGTAGCAACCGCTGGGGTTGTCGTACTCCTGGCCGTTGATGACGAGTCTGCCTTCCGCTGCGTAGGCGGAGCCTGGTACAGCGAGTCCGATCATCGCGGCAGCGGCCAGAATCCCGATACCCGTGGTGATACGTCTCATCACTACCTCCCGAGTGGCAAGTCCGCACCGTGCGACCTGCGTTGACAGCATAGAGTGACCATTTGTTCACTTGCTGTCCCCTAAAGAGTGAAGAGATGGGGTGCGCAAAGCAGTTGCGGTTGTCGGCATTGGTGGTAACGGCCCGCAGTCGGCGGGCTGATTGGGCCACGCGGCCGGCTGAGGGGTGTCCTGTACGCTACTTGTCGTTCATAGGTGATCGGGATCTGAGGAAAGAGGGAGGTGAGGTTGATGACCGCGCTCAAGGCCACTGTGTGCAGCGTCCGGGTCTCCCTCGCGTCCCGGGCTGTGGCCTGACCTCATCCTGTCCGTCCTCGCTGGGAGCGTGAGCTCGCGGGGCTTTCACCCGAACATCACTCCGGAACGGATCACCATCCCTCATGAGCAACACCTGGATCACGCGCGCCGAAACCCGCGCCGACATCCCCGCCATCCGTGAGATCAACCTCGCCGCCTTCGGCGCCGGGGAAGAGGCCGACCTCGTCGATGCCCTGCGCGCCGACGCGAAGGCATGGATCGATGGACTCTCCCTCGTCTCCGCCGACGAGAACGGCCGTCCCGTCGGCCACGCTCTGCTGACCCGCTGCCACATCGGCGACGTCCCGGCCCTGTGCCTGGCACCGTGTGCCGTCCGGCCCGGGCAGCAAAGGAGCGGTGCCGGATCCGCGGCTGTCCGCGCCGCCCTCATGGCGGCCAAGGACATGGGGGAGCGCTACGTCGTCGTCCTGGGGCACCCGGCCCACTACCCCCGGTTCGGCTTCACCCGCGCCTCGACCCACGGCATCGGCCTGAGCATCGACGTCGCGGACGAGGCCCTGATGGCCCTCACCCTCGACGCCGACCACCCGCTGCCCAGCGGAACCGTCCACTACGCCGCACCGTTCGGCATCTGACCCACCCCGCGGTGCGGGGCGCACCACGCGTCCCGCACCGCGGTCTTCACTGCCGCGGCGCTCATGGGACCGCGGCAGTGAAGACTGCCCCGGCGCTCACGGGACCGCGCCGAACTCGTCGCCCGGCTGCGGGTGATCGTGTGATGACACCAGCACACGCACGGGCAACCCCTTGCCGACGCCGGTCAAGATCGGCTCCCGCCCGCTGGAGGCCCGGAAGCTGCCCCGTGGGCGGGGCCTCGCCGCGTCGGCGCCCTGTTCTCGGAGCCGGCGGCCGACGGGGCCCCGACCGCCCCACGCCCCGGTACCCCCGACCGTCGGCAGTGTAAATTTTCGGATGTTCACTTCACCGTGGTGTGCGGCGCGGCCGGGCACCGTGACCATCGGAGCGGCCATGCGTATCTGCACCGAAGAAGACGGGCGCCGCGGCGCCGGACTGCCCGAGGCCCTCGCGTGAGCGGTCCGCGCCGGGTCGTGGTCGTCGGCGCGTCCGCCGCCGGCCTCGCCGCGGCGGAGGGGCTGCGCCGGTCCGGTTACGACGGCGGGCTGGTGCTCGTGGGCGAGGAGGGGCACCTTCCGTACGACCGCCCGCCGCTCTCCAAGCAGTTGCTCGCCGGTGAGTGGGCAGCCGACCGGGTCCAGCTGCGGAGCGCCGGGGAGCTGGCCGACCTGGACATCGAGCTGCGCTCCGGCACCCGGGCACGGGCCCTCGACCCGGCCGTCCGGGAGATAGACACCGGCGAAGGCGGCACCATCGGCTATGACGCGCTCGTTGTCGCCACCGGAGTCCGGCCCCGGGTGCTGCCGGGCACGGACGGCATCGCGGGTGTCCACGTCCTGCGCACCCTCGACGACGCGACGGCCCTGCGCGAGTCGCTCGCCGGCCGCCCGCATCTGGTGATCGTCGGCGGTGGTTTCATCGGTGCCGAAGCCGCGGCCGTCGCCCGCGAGGCCGGCTGCGAGGTCACGCTGGTGACCGACCGGGCGGTGCCGCTCGCCGACGCGGTCGGCCACGACATCGGGAGCATGCTGACGGACCTGCACCACGAACACGGCGTACGGACCGTCACCGATGCCCTCGTGGAGAGCATCGTCACCGACGGCGGCCGTGCGACGGGCGTACGCCTCTCCGACGGCCGCACCCTCGCGGCGGACGCCGTGCTCGTCGGCATCGGGGCGCGGCCCAACACCGAATGGCTCGCGGGAAGCGGGCTCCGCGTCGGCAACGGCGTCGAGTGCGACGCCACCCTACGCGCCGCCGAGCACATCTGGGCCGCCGGAGACGTGGCGTCCTGGCCCGACCCGGTGACCGGGGAGCGGCTGCGGATCGAGCACCGCACCAACGCGTCCGAACAGGGCCGCGCCGTCGCCCGCAACATCCTCGCCGGAGAGGCGGCCACCGCCTTCACGACCGTGCCCTTCGTCTGGTCGGACCAGTACGACCTCAAGGTCCAGATCCACGGCAGGACCCGGGGTGCCGACCTGGTGCACATCGTCGAAGGGAGCCTCGCCGAGCGGAAGTTCACCGCGCTGTTCGCCCGCGCGGGACAGGTCTGCGGTGCGGTCGGTGTGAACATGATCCGTCCGCTGCGCGCCCTGCGGCCCCTGGTCGCGGCCCGCACGCCATGGGCGGAGGCACTCGCCCTGCAGGAAGCCGGAGCCGCCTGAATCCCGTCCGCCGGGGGCGTCACACCGCCCCCGGCGGAGCTTCCGGCCACCGGACCCGCCACGAGGCCGTACCGGAGCCAAGGTCACCGGAGTTCCGGACCCGCCACGGTGCCGCGCCCGCCGGCGGGCCGCGCGATCACCAGCGCGAGCAGCGCACCGGCGCCGCAGACCGCGCCGATCGCGGCCCACAGCGGGTCGTACGAGCCGAAGGCGTCCCGCGCCACCCCGCCGAGGAACGCGGCCAGACCGGCGCCCAGTTGGTGCGCGGCGGCCACCCAGCCGAAGACGATCGCGCTGTCCGCCCCGTACAACTCCCTGCAGAGCGCGAGAGTCGGCGGCACGGTGGCCACGTCGAGCAGCCCGAAGACCACCACGAAGGCGACCATCGGCGGCTGGACCGTGGCCGACATCAGCACCGGCAGGCAGAGCAACGTCACCCCGCGCAGGGCGTAGTACACGGCGAGCAGTCTGCGCGGGTCGAGACGGTCCGTCAGCCAGCCGGAGAGGACCGTGCCCGCGACATTGAAGACACCGACCAGCGCGAGCAGCGAGGACGCGGTGGTCGCGGGCATCCCGTGGTCGTGGGCGGCCGGGGTGAAGTGTGTCCACATCACGCCGTTGGTCGAGGCGCCGCAGATCGCGAAGGTGGCCGCGAGCAGCCAGAACGGGGCGCCGTGCGCCACCGCGCCCAGGACGCGCACCGTACGGGCGGCCGCACCCGGCAGGGCCGCCGGTTTCGGGGTGAACCGCTGTGCGCCGTAAGCCCGTACGCCCGCGTCGGCGGGGTGGTCCCGCAGCAGCGCCAGTGCCAGGGGCAGCGCGGCGCACGCGACCAGCGCCAGCAGCACCGCGGCCGTCCGCCACCCGTGGCCGCCGACCACCCACGAAAGCAGCGGGAGGAAGACGAACTGTCCGAAGACCCCGGCGGCCGTGAGCACCCCGCTGACCAGCCCGCGCCGCCGGACGAACCAGCGCTGGGTGACGGTCGCCGCGAAGGTCAGCGCCATCGCGCCGGAGCCGAGTCCGATCAGCAGGCCCCAGGTCAGTACGTACTGCCAGGGCGTGCTCATCGCCGTGCTGAGCAGAGCGCCGGCGGCGACGGCGGCCAGCGCCGCGCCCACCACCCGCCGCATCCCGAACCGGTCCATCAGCGCGGCCGAGAACGGGGCGACGACCCCGTACACCACCATGTTCACCGAGGCCGCCAGGCCGATCGACCCGTGCGACCAGCCGAACTCCCGGTGCAGCGGCTCCGTGAACAGCCCCGCCATCGTGGTGAACGCCCCCGCGGCCACGATCGCCACTGCCGCCACGGCCGCGACCAGCCAGGCGGGATGCAGCCGCCCGCGCCTCGTCGGGCCGCCCGTGTAGTTCGTCGCGATATCAGCCATGCACCGACCCTGCGCCCCCTGCCGCGACCGGTACCAGTGGCGAGATGGACATGATGTGCAAGGATCTCGCCATGACTCTCTTCGGCGGCACAGCAGGCCCCGGCGGGCGCCACCGGGTGGCCGTCCTCGTGCGCCACGGGCTGCTGCCCATGGAACTCGGTATCGTCCACCGGCTGTTCAGAGGCGCTGTGTCGGCGGCGGGCGAGCCGCTGTACACGGTCCTGACCTGCACGGTCGAGCCGGGGGAGATCCGGACCGAGGCCGATGTGACCGTCAACGTCACCCTCGGGCCCGAACTGCTCACCGAGGCGGACACCGTGGTCGTCCCGGCATCGGACGAGGACTACTCCCCGCGCGAAGCCCCGTATCTGCCGCCCGCGCTCGCCGACGCCTTCGCGCGGATCCGCCCCGGGACCCGCCTCGCCTCCATCTGCACCGGCTCCTTCGTGCTGGCCGCGGCCGGATTCCTGGACGGCAGGCGCGCCACCACCCACTGGCGCTCGGCCGCCGACCTGCGGCGGCTCCACCCGGCGGTGGAGGTCGACCCCGATGTGCTCTACACCGACGACCGGGGCGTCCTCACCTCGGCCGGTGTGGCCTCCGGCATCGACCTCTGCCTGCACATGATCCGCAGCGACCACGGCGCCGCCGTGGCCAACGCGGTAGCCCGCGCCACGGTGGTCCCGCCCCACCGGGAGGGCGGCCAGGCGCAGTTCGTGCCCTGCCCGGTACCGGCCCCCGCACCGCTGCCGACCGGTGCGGCGCGCGCCTGGGCGCTCGAGCACCTGGGGGAGCGCATCACCCTGGACGCGCTGGCGGCCCGCGCCGCGATGAGCACCCGCACCTTCTCACGCCGCTTCTGCGAGGAGGTCGGCCTCACCCCCGTCCAGTGGCTCACCCAGCGCCGGGTCGACCTGGCCAGACAGCTTCTGGAGGAGACCGACCTGCCGGTCGAGCGGGTGGCGGCGGACGCCGGGTTCGGGACAGCGGCGTCCTTCCGCAACCATCTGCACGAGGCGCTCGGGGTCTCCCCGAGCGCCTACCGTGCCACCTTCCGCGGTTCCGCCCGGCCTGGTCGTCCGGCTCCGGTTCAGTCGGCGGCGACCGCCACCCCGCGCGCCCAGCGGTAGTCGGCCTTGCCGCTCGGCGAGCGCTGGATCTCCGGTGCTATCACCAGCTGCCTGGGCACCTTGTACCCGGCGATCCTGCTGCGGCAGTGCGCCTGGATGTCGTCCAGGCTGGGTTCATCGGCCCCGGCGCGTACCTGCACCACGGCCGCCACATGATTGCCCCACCGGGCGTCCGGCACTCCCGCGACCAGGGCGTCGTACACATCCGGGTGGGACTTGAGCGCCTGCTCGACCTCCTCCGGATACACCTTCTCGCCACCGGTGTTGATGCACTGCGAGCCGCGCCCCAGGACGGTGACGATGCCCTCGTCGTCGACGGTCGCCATGTCGCCGAGCAGCACCCACCGCTCGCCGTCGGTCTGGAAGAAGGTCTCGGCCGTCTTCGCCGGGTCGTTGTAGTAGCCGAGCGGGACATGCCCGCGCTGCGCGATCCGGCCCACCTCGCCGACGGCCACCTGCCGGTAGGTGGCCGGATCAACCACCGCGGTACGGGAGTTCATCCGCAGCCTGAACCCCTTGTCGGGGCCCGAGTCGGGGGTCGCCGTGCCGTTGAACCCGGACTCCGATGAGCCGAAGTTGTTCAGCAGCATCGCCGTCGGCACCAGCTCCTGGAACTGCGCGCGCACCGTATCCGACATGATGGCGCCCGAACTGGAGACGCTGAACAGCGAGGAGCAGTCGGTACCGCTGAGGGGCCCGCTGAGCGCGTCGATCAGCGGTCGCAACATCGCGTCGCCCACCAGCGACACACTGGTGACCTTCTCCTTCTCGATGGTGCGGAGCACCTCCTCCGGGGCGAACTTCCGGTGGATCACGATCCGCTGGCCGAAGTTGAAGGCGATGAAGGCGGTCAGGGTTGACGTGCCGTGCATCAGCGGGGGAGTGGGGAAGAAGGTGATCCCGTCGCCGCCCGCGGCCACCCGCTCGGCCAGTTCCTCCGGCGCGCCGACCGGCTCGCCGGTGGGGGCGCCGCCGCCCAGGCCGGAGAAGAACAGGTCCTCCGCACGCCACATCACGCCCTTCGGCATCCCGGTGGTGCCGCCGGTGTAGATGATGAACTGGTCGTCGGCCGACCGGGGTCCGAAGCCGCGCTCCGGGGACCCGGCCGCCTCCGCGTCGGCGTACGCCACCGGCCGGACGCCGGGCTCCGGCGCCCCCTCGGGGGGCTCGCCCACCCGTATCAGATGGCGCAGCTTCTCGGTCTTCGGCAGCGCCGCCGCGACCCGCTCGGTGAACTCGCCGTCGAAGACCAGCGCCGCCAGATCCGCGTCCCGGTAAAGGTAGACCAACTCCTCTTCGACATAGCGGTAGTTGACATTGACCGGCACGATCCGCGCCTTGAGGCAGGCGAGCACGGTCTGCAGATACTCCACCCCGTTGTACAGGTGCAGCCCCAGGTGCTCGCCGGGGCGGATGCCGCTGTCGGCCAGATGGTGCGCGATGCGGTTGGCCGCGCTGTCCAGCGCGGCGTACGTGAGTCTGCGCTCCGCGCCCGTACCGGGATGGTCGATGAACACGAGCGCCTCGCGGTCCGGGACCGCGTCGACGACGGACTCGAACAGGTCGGCAAGGTTGTACTCCACCACATCTCCTGACGCCGGCGTCCAGTGACCCGGCGTCATTACAGCGCCGCGCGCGGAAAGTAGGAAGGCCCCCCGCGAAGAAATCTGACTGACTGTCAGAAAACTATTGAACTGCAACCCCGCCTACTGCAACCTGTCTACGCGCCGCTCGCCGATCCGGCTCAGATCCTCAGAGGCGCCCAGATCCTGAAACGGGAGGACGGCCATGGGTGGTACGGAACACCTCACCGTGCGGCGCGAAGGCGCCACGCTGGTGCTCACTCTGAACAGGCCGGAGGCGAAGAACGCGCTCTCGCTGCCGATGCTGGTAGGGCTCTACGACGGCTGGCTGGCGGCCGACGAGGACGACGAGATCCGCTCGGTGGTGCTCACCGGAGCAGGCGGCGCCTTCTGCGCCGGCATGGACCTCAAGGCCCTGGCCGGCGCCGGAATGGAGGGCGAGCAGTACCGCGACCGGCTCAAGGCCGACCCGGATCTGCACTGGAAGGCGATGCTGCGCCACCACCGGCCCCGCAAACCGGTGATCGCCGCAGTCGAGGGGTACTGCGTCGCCGGAGGCACCGAGATCCTCCAGGGCACCGACATCCGGGTCGGCGCCGAGAGCGCCACCTTCGGCCTCTTCGAGGTCAAGCGCGGCCTGTTCCCGATCGGCGGCTCCACGGTGCGCCTGCAGCGCCAGATCCCCCGCACCCACGCGCTGGAGATGCTGCTCACCGGCCGCCCGTACACCGCGGCCGAAGCGGCGGCCGTCGGTCTCATCGGCCATGTGGTGCCCGACGGCACCGCGCTGGAGAAGGCCCTGGAGATCGCCGCGCAGATCAACGTCTGCGGGCCGCTCGCCGTGGAAGCCGTCAAGGCCTCGGTCTACGAGACGGCCGAACTGACCGAGGCCGAGGGGCTGAAGGCCGAACTGGACCGCGGCTGGCCCGTCTTCGACACCGCGGACGCCAAGGAGGGCTCACGCGCCTTCGCCGAGAAGCGGCCGCCCGTCTACCGCAGGGCCTGACCGCGCGAACACGTCCCGCGCCGGCCCCCGGCCGGCACCGGTTCCCCTTCCGACGCTCCGGCACCCGCCGGACGAGCCCCCGCCCGCAGCGGAGAATTTGGAGCCCACCCATGACAGCCGCTCCCTCACCGGAGGTGCTCCGCGCCCCCCTCGTCGTCGAGTTCCCCTTCACCCGCTCCCTCGGACCCGTGCAGAGCGCCTTCCTCACCGGGCTGCGCGAGCGCACCGTACTGGGGGTGCGGACCGGCGACGGCACGGTCCTCGTCCCGCCGGTCGAGTACGACCCCGTCACCGCCGACGAGATACGCGACCTGGTCGAGGTCGCCCCCACCGGCACCGTCACCACCTGGGCCTGGAACGCGTCCCCGCGCCGCGGCCAGCCACTCACGACACCCTTCGCCTGGGTCCTGGTGAAACTCGACGGCGCAGACACCGCCCTGCTGCACGTTCTCGACGTCCCGGGACCCGAAGCCGTGCACTCCGGGCAGCGCATACGCATCCGCTGGGCCGCCGAACGCACCGGAGCCATCACGGACATCGCCTGCTTCGAGCCGTACGAGAGCGAGGGCGAGGGCGGAACCGCGGCCGGGACCGCCGCGCCCGCGCACAGCGGGCTGTTCGACGACCTCGTCACCGGCATCACCGCCCCCGCGCGCCTCGACTACGTCTACAGCCCCGGCCGCGCGCAGAGCGACTACATCAACGCGCTCGCCGACCGGAAGACCGTCGGCGAGCGCTGCCCCTCCTGCGCCAAGGTCTACGTACCCCCGCGCGGCGCCTGCCCCACCTGCGGGGTCGCGACGACCGACCGGGTCGAGGTCGGCCCGGCCGGCACCCTCACCACGTACTGCATCGTCAACATCAAGGCCCGCGGCCTCGACATCGAAGTGCCCTATGTCTACGGGCACATCGCCCTCGACGGCGCGGGCCTCGCCCTGCACGGCCGGATCGGCGGCATCCCGTACGACCAGGTACGGATGGGGCTGCGCGTCGAGCCGGTGTGGACCGAGGGCGCCCGGTTCCCCGACCACTACCGGCCCACCGGCGAGCCCGACGCCGACTACGACACGTACAAGGAGCTGATCTGATGCGGGACATCGCGATCGTCGCCTTCGCACAGAGCGACCACCTGCGGCGCACCGACGAGTGCTCCGAGGTCGAGATGGTGATGCCGGTCCTGCACCGCGTGCTCGCGCAGACCGGGTTGAAAACCAGCGACATCGGCTTCACCTGCTCCGGGTCGAGCGACTATCTGGCAGGCCGGGCCTTCTCGTTCACGATGACGCTCGACGGCGTCGGAGCCTGGCCCCCGATCTCCGAGTCCCATGTGGAGATGGACGGGGCCTGGGCGCTGTACGAGGCGTGGGTGAAACTGCTGACCGGCGAGGCCGACACCGCCCTCGTCTACTCGTACGGCAAGTCATCGCCCGGATCGGTCAGGGACGTACTGACCCGGCAGCTCGACCCCTACTACGTCGCCCCGCTCTGGCCCGACTCCGTCGCGCTCGCCGCGCTCCAGGCGCAGGCACTGATCGACGCCGGCGAGACCGACGAGCCCGCGCTCGCCGGGGTCGCCGCCCGCAGCCGCGGGGACGCGGCCGGCAACTCGCACGCCCAACTGCCCGGCGCCCGGCCGCAGGGCGACTACCTGGTGCGCCCGCTGCGCACCGGCGACTGCCCGCCCATCGGGGACGGCGCGGCGGCCGTCGTGCTGGCGGCGGGCGACCGGGCACGCGACCTGTGCGAGCGACCCGCCTGGATCCGGGGGATGGACCACCGCATCGAGGCCCACAGCCTCGGCGTACGCGACCTCACCGACTCGCCGTCCGCCCGGCTGGCCGCCGAACGGGCCGGGGCCTTCGAGCGCCCCGTCGACACCGCCGAACTGCACGCGCCCTTCACCTCCCAGGAAGTCGTCCTGCGCAAGGCACTCCGGCTCGCCGACGACGTACGCGTCAACCCGTCGGGCGGCGCCCTCGCCGCCAACCCCGTCATGGCGGCCGGGCTCATCCGGCTCGGCGAGGCCGCGGCCCGGATCCACCGCGGTGAGTCCGACCGGGCCCTCGCGCACGCCACATCCGGCCCGTGCCTGCAACAGAACCTGGTCGCCGTCCTCGAAGGAGAGGCCCAGTGAACAACCAGCCAGCGAACAACCGAGGTGCGACCGGCAAGGAACCCGTGGCCGTCGTCGGTATCGGCCAGACCCACCACGTCGCCGCCCGGCACGACGTGTCCATCGCCGGACTTGTCCGCGAAGCCGCCCAACGCGCCCTGAGCGACGCCGAGCTGACCTGGGCGGACATCGACGCCGTCGTCATCGGCAAGGCCCCGGACTTCTTCGAGGGCGTGATGATGCCGGAGCTCTACCTGGCCGACGCGCTGGGCGCCGTCGGCAAGCCCATGATGCGTGTGCACACGGCGGGCTCGGTGGGCGGATCGACTACGCTCGTCGCCTCCAACCTGGTCGCGTCCCGGGTGCACCGGACGGTGCTCACCCTCGCCTTCGAGAAGCAGTCCGAGTCCAACGCCATGTGGGGCCTCTCCCTCCCCGTACCGTTCCAGCAGCCCCTGCTGGCCGGAGCGGGCGGGTTCTTCGCCCCGCATGTGCGCGCCTATATGCGCAGGGCCGGGGCGCCCGACACGGTCGGCTCGCTCGTCGCGTACAAGGACCGCCGCAACGCGCTGAAGAACCCCTACGCGCATCTGCACGAGAAGGACATCACCCTGGAGAAGGTCCAGGCGTCTCCCATGCTGTGGGATCCGGTCCGCTACTCCGAGACCTGCCCGTCGTCGGACGGAGCGTGCGCGATGGTCCTCACCGACCGTGCGGGGGCGGCCCGTTCGCCCCGGCCGCCCGCCTGGATGCACGGTGGCGCGATGCGCAGCGAACCCACGCTCTTCGCGGGCAAGGACTTCGTCTCCCCGCAGGCGGGCAAGGACTGCGCCGCCGATGTCTACCGGCAGGCGGGCATCACCGACCCCCGCCGGGAGATCGACGCCGTCGAGATGTACGTCCCGTTCTCCTGGTACGAGCCGATGTGGCTGGAGAACCTGGGCTTCGCGGCCGAGGGCGAGGGCTGGAAACTCACCGAGTCCGGCGCCACCGAGATGGACGGCGACCTTCCGGTGAACCCCTCCGGCGGAGTGCTCTCCACCAACCCCATCGGTGCCTCCGGCATGATCCGGTTCGCCGAGGCCGCCCTCCAGGTGCGCGGCGCGGCCGGGGAGCACCAGGTGGACGGCGCCCGCAAGGCGCTCGGGCACGCCTACGGCGGCGGCTCGCAGTTCTTCTCCATGTGGCTGGTGGGTGCCGAGCCGCCCACCGGCTGACCGCACCGAACAGCTGTGGCCTGTCCGTCGCCCGCACGGATCGCTAGGGTGGCCACGCACGACGAACCGGGAGGAGCACGGACGTGGCCGAGAGCACCACCCCCCAGCGGACCCTTGCGGGCTGGGACAAGCCGGACCTCGATCTCAGCGACGCGGACTGGCAGTCGGGGAGCCAGGGGCGGGGCGACGTGCAGATCGCCTTCGTGGAGGGCTTCATCGCGATGCGCAACAGCGGCAAACCGGGCAGCCCGTCACTGATCTTCGATCCGGGCGAGTGGCGGGCCTTCGTCCTGGGCGCCCGGGAGGGCGACTTCGACCTGACGTGACGGCCGGTCCCCGCAGGGCCGGCGCCCGGGCCCGCAGCGGGCCGCGGCGGTCCGCCCGGCGCCCGTGGCGCCCGGTGTACAGGGTGTGCCCGCCGGTCCACGCTGAGCTTCCGCGCGGCGGGCACCAGGACGATCAGGGCCGGTCCCCGCAGCCCCGGCCCCGGCTTCGACGGGCCGACGGGGCCACGTACCATGGCTGTATGTCCTTCCTCCGCCGCCGCAGCGCCGCCACTCCCGCGGGCCCGGACTTCGACGTCCTGGCCATGGACCCGGGTGACTGGCCCGGCAACCTCGGCGCCGGACTCCTTCCCGCACCCGACGGGACCTGCCAGGGCGTCTTCCTGCGGTACGACCTCTTCGGCGGCCGCGGCCCCGCGATGATCATCGGGAATCTGCCGGAGGGCTCGCCCGCCCGTGAGGTCGCCGAGGGCCAGATCCCCTTCGAGGTGGCGCAACTGCTCGCGGCGCTGGAGAACGACGAGCCCATCGAGGTGCTCGACACCGAGGACATGCCGGTGATGCAGGGCGACAACCTCCTCATCGTCCGGCGCCTGAAGCTCTCGGAGAGCCGGATCTCCTGCGTCCAGTTCGACCGCAGTGACAAGGTCCTGGTCACCATCGCCAGCTGGGACCGGCCGATCACGGACGACCTGTACGCCCTTCTGAAGCCGCTGCCCGCGGAGATGTTCCAGCAGGGCTGAGTCCCGTCCCGCACGCCCGGCCCCGCAGGTGCGAGCACCGCTCCCTTACGCAGAAGCCGGGTGACACGGCTCTGCCAGAGCCTGGTTGCCGCGCCGTTCGCGCTGGTCATCGGCCATGCCAGTGGTCTGTACAACTGTTTCAACAGCCGCCCCGTGCGGCGCTCTTGACGTGCCATCACTCACGTCGGAGAGTGCGCCCATACCGTTCGAGAGATCACCACGGCGCAACTCCCGGCAAGAAGGGCCGTCATGACGTCCAAGCAACGGATCAGACTTGCGCTCGCGCTGACCACCGCGAGCACCTTCGGCCTCGCCCTGCTCAGCCCGGCGGCGCAGGCGACCTCCCCGGACACCCGGCCGGAGTGCCCCCGCACCCTCGACTGCGAGTGGGCCCCCGCCGCCTATCAGCAGACCGGTGATCCCGCCGACAAGGAGACGTACGGCAACTACGACACCGCGGACCGCCCGCACACCGGGAAGATCAAGTACATCGTCCTGCACGACACCGAGGAAACCTTCGACAAGACGCTGCAGATCTTCCAGGACCCGCACAGCCAGACGTCCGCGCACTACGTGGTCCGCTCCGGCGACGGCCATGTGGCGCAGATGGTCAAGGACAAGGACATCGCCTGGCAGGCGGGCAACTGGTACATCAACCAGCAGTCCATCGGGATCGAGCAGGAAGGCGTCGCGACCGAGGGCTCCAAGTGGTTCACCCCGGCGATGTACCGCTCGACGGCCGCCCTGGTGCGCTATCTCGCGGCCAAGTACGACATCCCGCTGGACCGCCAGCACATCATCGGCCACGACAACGTCCCGCCCACCAGCACCGCCGGGACGCCAGCCATGCACTGGGACCCCGGACCGTACTGGGACTGGGACTACTTCATGAAGCTGGTGGGCAGGCCCACCGTCCCGACCGCCTCGCCCCGCAGCCAACTCGTCACCATCAGCCCGGTGTTCAAGGAGAACATCCAGAAGTTCCGCGACTGCGAGAAGAACGTGGACCTCCCGGCGCAGGCGTCGAGCGCGGTGCCGCTCCACACCGGGCCCTCCACCGGATCACCGCTCTTCTCCGACCCGGCACTGCACACCGACGGCAAGCCCGGCACCAACTGCGCCGCCGACTGGGGCAGCAAGATCAGCGCGTCGCAGCAGGCCGTGGTCGCCGGCCGCGTACCCGGCTGGACCGCGATCTGGTGGTACGGCCAGAAGGCCTGGTTCCAGAGCCCGGCGCACACCAGGACCACCACACCGGCATCCGGATACGTGGTCAGGCCGAAGGCCGGCCGGACCGATGTGCCGGTGTACGGGGTGGCCTACCCGGACAAGAGCGAGTATCCGGCGGACTTCACCGGCGGCCGCCTGGGCACGCCCCTGCCGTACACGATCAAGCAGGGCCAGGCCTACCCCGGCGGCGGCGAGGCGCCCACCGGCTACTACTACGCCCCGACGATCGACGCCTCCTACCCGTACGACCACACGTACTTCCCCGGCGCCACCCGGTATGTGACCGTGCAGATCGGACACCGGGTGGCCTTCGTCAAGGCGTCCGACGTCGACATCGTGCGCACTCACTGACGCCCACTCAGATCAGCGGCGCCCTCCGGCGGTGACCGTACGAGGACAGCGCGGTGCGCGCCCGGTGTGTCGGCACCGGGCGCGCACCGCGCTTCCCCCTCACCCCCGGGAACCCGGCGCCGGGCCCCGCGGTTCAGCGGGTACCGACCGCCGCGCGGACGGCGCGGCGGGCCAGGGCGCAGTCGTCGTGCAGCCGCCTGAGCAGCAGCCGCTGCTCCTCGCCGTGCGAGAGCACACCGGCCTGCGGCTGCTGGCCCGCACCGGCCGGCGCGCCCTCGCGGATGGTGCGCTGGACAGCCGTCTCGTACGTACGGATCTCACGGGTCAGCACCAGCATCAGGTTCACCAGGAAGGCGTCCCTGGCCGCGGGGCCCGCGGCCTGTGCCAGCTGGCTGATCTGGCGCCGCGCCACCGGCGCCTCGCCCAGTACGGACCACAGCGTCGCCAGGTCGTACCCCGGCAGATACCAGCCCGCGTGCTCCCAGTCGACCAGCACCGGGCCCGCCGGTGACAGCAGGATGTTGGAGAGCAGCGCGTCACCGTGGCAGAACTGGCCCATGCCCTGCCGGCCGCCGGAGTGCGCGAGGCCGTGCAGCAGCTTCTGGAGGTCGCCGAGGTCCCGGTCGGTGAAGAGCCCGAGCTCGTGGTACCTGGCGATCCGGGACGCGTAGTCGAGGGGCTGGCCGAACAGCCCGCCCGGCGGCCGCCAGGCGTTCACCCGGGCGACCGCGCCGAGGACCGCCCGCAGATCCGCGCGCGGCGGGGCTTCCACAGGGTGGCGCTGAAGTGCCGCCGCTCGTCCGGCCATCCGCTCGATCACCAGTGTGCAGTTCTCGGGATCCGCGGCGATGAGCCGCGGTACCCGGACCGGTGGGCGGTGCCGGACGAACGTACGGTATGCAGCTATTTCGTGGCGGAAGCTCTCCGCCCAGGCGGGGGACTGGTCGATCAGACACTTGGCAACTGCCGTCGCCCGCCCGGTCGTTCCGACGAGCAGAACCGAGCGACTGCTCCGGCGCAGTATCTGTACGGGGTTGAACTCGGGGCAGATGCGCTGAACCGAAGTGATCGCCATGCGCAGCTGCGCGCCCTGGGGGCCGGACAAGTCGAGCCTCCCGCTGAGCGGTTGGGCGCCCGGTCCCGCCGTCCGCCGGAGCCGCCCGGTGCCGAGCGCCGCAGCTGCGTGGGAGGGGTCCAGGTACGGTCCGCCACCGGCAGGGAGGGAACGGTGCGGCCGGGATGGGGCGGACACGGAGGACGACGCTGTGTACATGGGGATACAGATCCCTTCGTGTGCCGACGGGTTACCTGCGCTGCCCGCCCCGGTGGCCGTGCGTACCCTGGGGAGTACGGTCCGGCCGCCGGGTCGGGGTGGCGCGTTCCTACCTCACAACGGCCCGCGGGTGGCACACCATCTGGCGGACCCTGGCGAACCCTGGCGAATAGTCGCGAGGCATCTGACACAGGGTTACTGTCAAACCAGCCGAGAACCTGGGGGCTTGACGTGACCGGAGAACCCAACACCCGCCTGGCAGACCTGTTCGGCCTGGCCGGCTGGTCCAAGGGCGAACTCGCGAGACTGGTGAACCGGCAGGCGGCCGTCATGGGCCACCAGCAGCTGGCGACCGACACCTCGCGGGTCAGGCGCTGGATCGACATGGGCGAGAGCCCGCGCGAACCGGTGCCGAAGGTGTTGGCAGCCCTGTTCACCGAGCGGCTCGGCCGTGTCGTGACCATCGAGGACCTCGGGTTCGTACGGCCTGGGCGCGCTGGGAAACGGCAGGCCGTCGGGAACGCGGAAGAGACAGCGAACCCGGACGGCCTCCCGTGGGCGCCAGAACGGACGGCAGCGGTCCTCACCGAATTCACGGGAATGGACCTCATGCTCAACCGACGCGGCTTGGTGGGCGCAGGCGCTGCGCTTGCCGCAGGCTCCGCACTCAGCAGCGCCCTGCACGACTGGCTCCACACCGATCCGGCCCTCGCTTCGGACGCCCCACGCACCGACCGCCCCCTGCACGCCGAGCCCGCCGGTTTCGACCGCTACGAGGCCGCGCCCATCGGGTCGCAGGAGATCGAGGCGCTGGAGCACTCCGTCGAGATCTTCCGCGCCTGGGACGCCTCACGCGGCGGCGGACTCCAGCGCAAGGCGGTCGTGGGCCAGTTGAACGAGGTGGGAGGCATGCTCTCCTACCACCACCCCGACTCCCTCCAGCGGCGCCTGTGGGGCGTCGCTGCCAACCTCGCCGTACTCGCGGGCTGGATGTCCCACGACGTCGGCCTCGAACCCACGGCCCAGAAGTACTTTGTCATCGCCGCCCACGCGGCGCGCGAGGGCGGCGACCGCCCACGCGCCGGTGAGGCCCTGTCCCGGGCCGCCCGCCAGATGGTCCACCTGGGCCGCCCGGACGAGGCGCTGGACCTGATGAAGCTCGCGCAGAGCGGCTCCGGTGAGCGCAACCTGCCGCGCACCCGCGCCATGCTGCACACCATCGAGGCCTGGGCGCAGGCTTCGCTGGGCCACGGCCAGGCCATGCGGCGCACGCTCGGCGAGGCCGAGGAGCTGTTCGTGTCGGACCGCGGGGACGAGCCCGCGCCGAGCTGGATGCAGATGTTCGACGAGGCGGATCTCCACGGGATGCAGGCGCTGGCGTACCGCACGCTCGCGGACCACGATCCGTCCGCGGCCGCCATCGCCCAGGGCCACGCCAAGCGGGCGCTCGAACTGCGGATCAACGGCCGCCAGCGGTCGAAGATCTTCGACTACATCTCGCTGGCCTCCGCCTGCTTCATCGCGGACGACCCCGAACAGGCCGACCGCTACGCCCGGCTCGCACTGGTGTCGATGGGGGAGACCTCGTCGCACCGCACCTGGGACCGGCTGCGTGAGATGTACAGGCTCACCGGGCAGTACGCACGCCACGGGAGCATCCAGGAGCTGCGGGAGGAGATCCGGCTCGCCATGCCCCAGCAGATGAAGCGGCCCAGGAACGCCCAGGCGTAGCAGGGCGGTTCGGAGAGACGAGCGGAGAGCGGCGGAGCGAGGCGGTGGGCCGGGCGCAGTGGTGTCCTACGGGGTGCCGACGCGGGCGATCAGCACACAGGCGTCTTCCTGACGCTCCGTGCGGCCGTACTGTTCGACGATCATCCGCACGCACTCCTGTGCGGTGCCGGCACCGGTGAACCGCGGTGCCAGTGCGAGCAGTCCGTCCTCGCCCGGGGCGTCCGCGCCGTGCGCGGCCAGCCCGCCGGTGTGCAGGACCAGCACGTCCCCGGTCCGCAGCTGCTCCTGCGCCTGTCCGTACGCCGTCCCGGGCATCGCTCCGAGCAGCACGCCGCTCGGAGGCGTGAGCGCGCACCCCGTTCCCCCGCGGAAGAGCAGGGGGGCGGGGTGTCCCGACTGGGCCCAGACCAGGGTCCGCGCGACGGGGTCGTAACGGCAGCACACCGAGCTGCCCAGAGCGGGCTGCGCGGACGCTTCCAGAAGTTCGTTGAGATGGCCCATCAGGGCGCCGGGGGCGATCCCGGCCACGGCCATTCCCCGCAGTGCGCCCAGCAGCATCGCCATCGCGGAGGTGGCACCCACGCCGTGGCCGGTGAGGTCTCCCACGCTGAGGAGCGACTGGCCGTCGGGGAGTGCCATCGCGTCGTACCAGTCGCCGCCGATACGGGACGGCGCGGCGGACGGCAGATAGTGGGCCGCCAGGTCGAGTGCCGCGGGGCCGCCCTGCGGAAGCCGTACCGGACCGCGCCAGGGCGGCAGTACGGCCTCCTGTAATTCGACGGCGACCTGGCGCTCCGTGCGGACGATCCGCTCCCGGCGCTTGAGCGAGTCCTCCGTCTCGCGCACCGTGCGTTCACTGCGCCGCAGATCACTGACATCGCGGAGTACGGCCCACATGGAGGCCGTACAGCCGTCGCTGTCGAGAACGGGCTCGCCCATCATGTGCAGGGTGCGGACGGTCGAGTCGGGGCGCCTGATCCGGAACTCGCCGTCGATCGGCTTTCCGTCGACCAGGCAGTCGGTGACCATCGCGGTGAGCCGCGTCTGGTCCTCGGGCAGTACCACGGAGGGGAGTTCGTCCAGGGAGAGCGGCCCGTTCTCCGGCGGGCGGCCGAAGATCTGGTACAGCTCGTCCGACCAGCTGACCTCGTCGGTGAGGAGATTCCAGTCGGCGCTGCCCACGCGGCTGAGCAGCGAGGCCGGCCCGCCGCCGGTCCCGGGGTGGGCATGGGCGCCGTGCCCGGACGGTTCTCCGGCGAGGGGCTCCGCCCCGGCCGCCGGCAGCCCTTCCTTGAGCTGTCCCAGATGCGTGCCCAGGTCGTCGAGGTGGTGGACGGCCAGATCGCACAGCGCGCGCTGCCAGCGGCCCTGCACATCGTCGTCGTCCGCCACGGCGTCACGTCGTACGGCGTCCATGTCCCCGCGCAGCAGGCGGGTCCGGGTGATGAGCGCGTCAACCGTGCCCCGCTCGGGTGGCTGGGGGGCGGGACGGTCCGCGAACACATGGGACGGCATGACGTACTCCGATACGGGCGCGGCGCGGCCAGGGCTGCGGGATGGACCGGTTACGACTGTTGCACAGGGAGCGAAGACCCGTAAGGGAATTGGCAACACTCGATGCGGTGGTGCTTCTGGCATATGCCACCGGCCGACGGGGGCAAGGGCGGGGCCGGGGCGGGGCAGGGGCGGGCGCCAGGGGCCCGGCGGCGTGGGGTGCTGCGGCTCACATTGTCTGTCCGGACGGGCTGGAACATCCAGGCTTGGTTCACCGTTCACCTATATGTGGGAACGGAGCGGAGCGCCTCGGCGCCGACCCTCTGTCCCCGCGTGAACCGCCCCGGCTGGCCTCCCCCGACCAGCCGGGGCTCTTCTGTGTCCGGTGCTGTGTGCCGTCGCTGTATCCCAGGGCCGCACCCCAGTGCCGTATTCCAGCCGTATGGCGTGCGACCGGAATCATTTCGGCCATGGTCAACAGGGAATATGCCAGAGATATGGCCAGAACCCTATGGTGACAATGCGCCCGGAGTGGCGATACTCGTTGACTGTGAAGATTGAATTCCGTTCGATTCAACCGTGATCCACCAGTGAAAGGCCCGCACTTTCCGGCCGGGGAACGACCGGTCCGGGAGCGGGGCTCTGGCCGCGAACTGCCCTGGGGGAGTGGCTGTGCACGACGAATTCCTGTGCCATGTCACCGCGTACGGAGTCTGCGGTGGACGACGCGTCGGTGTGCCGCTCGGCACCTACCGCGCCCCCACTCTCCCGCTGGCCCTGTGGTGGCTGCGGGACCGGGCGACCTGGATCGCGGAACGGCTGGATCCCAGCCCCGGCCGTGGCTGCTTTCCGGACCGGGCACTCTTCGAACTGCCCGCCGACGCCCCGGACGTACCGGGTGCATTCCGTGCCTGGCGGGACGGCGGGCCGCAACAGGACAAGGCCGCCGAAGTGCTGGCCAGCGGCGGTCTCATGCGATTCGCGATCAATGACGACACCACCGAGTACGAACTCCTCGCGGAATCGGTCGACGCACTGCGGATGCAGCGCGCAATTCCGTCGCTCGCCCCGGTGGCGGCCGAATCCGTACCGGAACACCGCAGCCCCCTGCTGACGCATACACAGGGCAGAGGGCGCGGTGGCTTCGGTAATCCGCATCTGACGGGTCTTCCCTCGGGGGCCGTTCTGCTCGCCACGCTGGACAGCTCCACCGTGGTGTTCAGCTCTGCGGCAGGATGACCGCGCGTCCGTTGATCTTCCCGGCGTGCAGCCTCTCGTAGGCGAGCGGGGCCTCGTCGATCGAGTATGTCTCCACATGGACGTCCACCGATCCGGCGTGCGCCAGATCGAGCACCTCGGTGAGTTCCGGGCGCGAGCCCCAGTAGGGCGCTGCCACCGACACCTCGAAGGGGAGCGCGCCGAAACCGACGGGCAGCGTGCCGCCGCCGATCCCGACCAGCGCGACATCCGCCTCGATACCGGCCACCGCACCGGCCAGGGCCACCGTGGCGGGGACGCCGACGAAGTCGAGGACCACCTGGGCGCCGAGCCCGCCCGTCAGCGCGCGGACCTTGCCGGTCGCGTGCTCGTCGGAGAGCACCGTCTCGTGGGCGCCCACCGTCTTTGCCAGCGCGAGCTTGTCAGCCGTGACGTCGAGCGCGATGACCCGCACGGCGGACATCGCCCGCAGCAGCTGGATGGCCACATGCCCGAGCCCGCCGGTACCGATGACCACCGCGGTGGAGCCCGGGGTGAGCTTCGCCAGCGAGCGCTTGATGGCGTGGTAGGGAGTCAGGCCGGCGTCGGTGAGCGGCACGGCCTTGACCGGGTCGAGGTCGCCGAGCGGCACGAGATGGCGCGGGCTGTCCACGATCATGTACTCGGCCATCGCGCCGGGGGCACCGAGGCCGGGCGGGCGGATGCCGAGTTCAGCGGCGCGAAGGCAGTAATTCTCCTTGCCCTCGGCGCACTTGATGCAGGTGCCGCAGCCCCACGGCCCGTAGACCGCGACGGACTCGCCCTCTGCGAACCCGGTGACCCCGGCGCCCAGAGCGGCGACCGTGCCGGCCCCCTCGTGCCCGAGGGTGAGCGGAAGGTCGTACGGCAGGCTGTCCGCGGGCCAGCTCATCACGGCGATGTCGGAGTGGCAGACGCCCGCCGCGGTGACCTTCAGGAGGACCTGCCCCGGTCCCGGCTCGGGTTCGGGGACGGTGACGACCTCGGGTGCGGCGCCGACGGTGCGGTACTGGACTGCTTTCATGGTGTGCTCCTCAGCTGAAGGGCGGGCCGGCCCCCGGCCCCGGCCCGCCGTGGTGATCGGTCAGCGCGCGGCGTAGCCGCCGTCGACGAGGTGGTAGCTGCCGTGGATGAACGAGGCGCGGTCCGAGAGCAGGAACGCCGTCAGCTCCGCCACTTCATCGGCCGTTCCCAGGCGGCCCGCCGGGTGCAGCGAGACGAGCTGCTCCCGCATCGGGTTTTCGGTGTCGCGCAGCAGCGGGGTGTCGATGAAGCCGGGACCGACAGCGTTGACGCGGATGTTCTGTGCGGCGTATTCGAGCGCCGCGGTCTTCGTCAGCCCGACGACGCCGTGCTTGGCGGCGACATAGGCGGGGGATCCCGCGAAGCCGTTGGTGCCGAGGATGGAGGCCATGTTGACGATCGCGCCGCCGCCCGCCGCGAGTATCGCGGGCAGCTCGTACTTGAGCGAGTAGAAGACGCCGTTGAGGTTGGTGTCGATCACGCGCTGCCAGTCGGCCACCTCGTACTCACCGGTCGGCAGGCTGGGGCCGCCGATCCCGGCGTTGTTCACGGCGAGGTGCAGTGCGCCGAAGGTGTCGGTGGAGTGCCGGACGGCACGCTCCACCGATGCCGGGTCGGTGACGTCCACGGCGACGGCGGTGGCGCGGGCTCCGGACGCCTCGAGGCCGGCGGCGGCCTTGCGCGCGCCTTCCTCGTTGTAGTCGGCCACGACGACCGCGGCGCCGCCGCGGGCGAGCCGGCCGGCGATGGCCAGGCCGATGCCGGACGCGCCGCCGGTGACCAGCGCGGTCCGGCCGGCGAACTCATCTGTGGGGGTGGTGTTGCTCATGGTGCCTGTGTTCCTTTCGTGCTGTGAGCCGCAGTGGTGCCACGCGCAGTGGTGTCACGACCGCGGCAGTTCGCCGTTGAGTGCGGCGAACGCGGCATGGACGATGCCGGGGAGAGCGTCCTCATGAGAGCCCCGGACCCAGGCGGACTGGGCCGCCACGAGGGCTCCCGCACCCGCACCCACCAGAACAGCGGGGCGCAGGTCGCGCTCGTCGTCGATGCCCATCCGGGTGGCCAGGATCCGGATCGAATCCGCCTGGGCCTCCACCCGGATGTGCTGGAAGGCCGCGTACAGCGTCGGCTCCCGGTCCGCGATCCGCAGGAGTCCGAAGATCTGCGGGCGCCGGTGCCAGGCCGGGTGTGCGTCGTCCGTGAGCCAGTCGTCCACCGCGTTGCGGTAGGCGACAAGCGGGGGCTCGTCGGCCGGCCGGGCGCTGAGGGCGGCGTTGATCCGGTCGCCGTCGGCCCGTACGGAGTCCAGTACCGCGTCCTCCTTGCTGGAGAAGTAGCGGCTGAACGTCCGGCGGGTGACGTCGGCGCGGTCGGCGATGTCCTCGACCGTGACGGCCTTGAGCCCACGGTCGCACACGAGGGTGCAGGCGGCTTCCGCAAGCGCTTCACGGGTCCGGCGGGCCTTGCGGCTCCGCCGGTCCTCGATGGTTCCCGCATCGTTCATGCTTGCAGCGTACATCTAAAAATGTCCCACTGGGACACAAGGCCCAGTGGGACATTTCTGTATGTGCAGGTGTGCTGCGGCGCTGCTCCGGTGCTGCTCGGGCGGGCCGGGGGCTCCGGCCTTGCGGGCGGTGTCCGGTCAGCAGGCTCCCTTGTCCCGCCAGACGCCCCAGTCGCCCGTGGTCCCCGGCTCCTCGTTCTGGGTCCACCACTGGGCCTGCCAGGTGTGTCCGCCGTGGGAAACCGTGTCGCCGCCCGTGTAGGTGGCGGTGCTGCTCCAGGCCGCCGCTGTGCAGGTGCCGCCCGGCGGTGTGGGGGAGGTGGAGACGGGTGGTGTCGTCGGGGGTGTGGTGGGTGGTGTCGCCCCGGCGAACGTCACCGCGTACTTGGCGAACTCCCAGTCCGTCTGCGGCACGCTGCTGCAGGTTCCGGACGTGGTGCCGTTGTCCGGCGGGCTGCACTGGCGGTCGCGGT
Organism: Streptomyces sp. NBC_00466; assembly: GCF_041433995.1. Lineage (NCBI taxonomy): Bacteria > Bacillati > Actinomycetota > Actinomycetes > Kitasatosporales > Streptomycetaceae > Streptomyces > Streptomyces sp. NBC_00466. The sequence continues at coordinate 6,913,863 of NZ_CP107896.1, forward strand.
TGAGCGACCAGAAGGTGAAGCGGTCCATGTGGTGGCTGGTGGCGAAGTCCAGGACGGTCTGGAAGTCCGCCTGCTTGAAGTACTCGCCGGTGTCGCTGCGGCCGTTCATGCCGGAGAAGCCCTCGTGGGCGTAGGCGGTCGCCTCGTCCCAGCCGAAGGTCGACCGCAGGATGGCATTGAAGTTGGTGAGCGCGCTCGTCTGCGATGCGGCCCCGCTGAAGCCCCCGTCGAAGGGCATGATCGAGAAGTTGTTGGGTGTGAACCCCTGCGACTTGGCCTCGTTCAGCATCTGCTTGCCGAACCAGCCGGTGCCGTCGGCCGTGCCCGCGGTGGTGACCGACACATACAGTCCGGGGTTGTTCTGCTGGAGGATCTTCGCCGCGCCGATCTCGTGCGCGACGGCCGCGGTGTTCTCGTACTCCGGCTCCTCCAGGTCGAAGTCGATCGCCTTCAACTGGTACTTGGTGATGACCTGCTGGTAGGCGGCGGCGGTCGATGCCGCGTCGGAGCAGGCCTGGCCGAGCTTGGTGCCGCCGTACCCGCCGATGGAGACCGAGACGTCGCCGCCCTTCGCGCGGATCGCGCTGATGACGGAACTCACCGCGGTGTCGGACGACACGGGCGATGTGCCGCCCCAAGTCGGGCTGCAGCCACCGCCGTTGGGGGCCAGGATGAATGCGAGCTGGAAGGCCTTCAGCCCGGTGGCGTCCATGATGGCCCCGGCGTCGGGCGGGTTGTTGTCGGTGGGCATGAGGTAAGGGGCCGCCGCGTACCAGCGGTTGCTGAGCGCGGTGGCCCCGTTGGTGCCGGTGGTCGCTCCGGCCGCCTGGCCGGTGCTGAACGCGGCCAGCCCGGCGGCGGCCAGCGCGGCGGTCGCCACGCCGCAGAACAGGGCGCGGATGCGAATGCGTTTCATCTGACGGTCTCCTGAATGGGGGAGTGGCCGCCAGAATCGGTGCCTGTCGGGTGCGCGTCAACGACTTGGACTAGACCATTGCCAATCCTTGGGGAACGCCGCTGCGGGGAACCACCTTGAACGGAGGGGCCGGCGGGACTTCAGCCGGCCGGCAGCTCTTCACCGCACCGGGAGCAGAAACGCGCGTCGGACTCCTGCGCGAGGCGCCCGCAGCCGGGGCAGACCAGATGGAGCAGACACGCCGCTTCGCCGCCTCCGTACTCGACAGGGGTGGCGGCGACGGTGGGCGCGGGGGCGGCGGAGGCGATGGTCAGGCCGGGGCGGCGGCGGTGCACGGTGAGGTAACAGAGCCCGTCCGGTCCGGCGGTGAGCGAGCGCCGCGCGCCGTGCGGCAGCCAGACCACCGCGCCGGGCGCCAGCTCCTGGCGCCCCCCGGCGGTTTCCAGCTGCCCGCTGCCGCCGACCACGCACACCAGCACGTCGAGGTCCGGTTCCACGTGTCCGGCGACCTCGGCGTCCGGCGCCAGCCGGATCACGTTCGAGTCCAGCTGCCGCTCCGGCTCCGCCAGCCGCCAGAGCGCACCGCGGTCCCCGTCGGCGGCGTCGCGGACGAGGCGGGCGGTGTCGGTGATGACACCGGGGGCGGGGGTGCTGGACAACGGATCCTCCTGCTGCGGACGTACGGCCGGCGCGGAGGAAATGCTACGCCCGCCCGCACCTGCCCGCCGCAGTCAGGACCGGGTGAGCACCACCACGGGGATCGCACGCTCGGTCTTGCTCTGGTACTCGTCGTACTGGGGCCAGGCGGCAGCCATCGTCCGCCACATGTCCGGCTTCTCGCCGGGCTGCGCGGTCCGCGCGTGCGCCGTGAACCGGTCGCCCTTCACCTGCACCTGGACCTCCGGCTCCGCCTGGAGGTTCAGATACCAGGCCGGCGGCTGGTCGGAGCCGCCCTTGGAGGCGACGACCAGCAGGTCGTCCCCGTACGCCTGGTAGATCAGCGGGGTGCTGCGCTGCCGGCCGCTCTTGCGGCCGGTGGTAGTGAGGATCAGGGTCGTCGTTCCCTGCCACTCATGTCCTTCGGCTCCGTCGGTTGCGACGTAACGCTCGACGTGCTCCTTGCCGAACAGCATCTCTGACCCCATCTGTTGTCGGAACCCTCAGGCGATCCCTCAGGTGCCCCCACGCCCAACGTACGCCGGTTCACGCCTGGTTCAGCCGCCCACGCCCATGCGTTCGGGCACACCGGGTGTGTCCAGCTGCTGTGTCGTGTCCTGATGGAGCAGCCCGATCAGCCGGTCCGCCTCGGCGCGCGTCAGATGGAGGAGCATCGCGTCCTCGGGATGCGCGGGACCGGGCGGGGCGATCACCAGCCGCGCGGTGCTCGCACCGGCCGAGTCGGTGGTGAAGGACGGCGGGAACGCCTGGCGCCAGTTGACGAGCGCGTCCCTGAGCCGGCCGTGCGGGGAGCTGAGATCGCGCGCGACCCAGCCTGTCGTCACCTGGGCGAGATGATCCAGTTTCTGAGAATTCGTCACCGTTCCATAGTGGCCGTACGGTCCATGGCGCGCTCGCTGGATGCACGCGGAGGGGTGATGCCACCGCGGGTCCGGTCAGTACTCCGGCGCGCGCCCGGCCGGCGGCACCTCCTCGGCCGGTGCGACCGGACCCGGCGGTGTGCCGTCCCCGAACGGGCGGCCGCCCAGCTCCTCCCGGTAGTGCGGGGTGAACCAGCCGCTCAGGTCCGGGCCGAGCGGCACGATGCCGGTCGGGTTGATGCCCGTGTGCACCCGGTAGTAGTGCCGCTTGATGTGGTCGAAATCGACCGTGTCGCCGAAACCGGGTGTCTGGAACAGGTCCCTGACGTACGCCCAGAGCACCGGGTCCTCGGTCAGCTTCGACCGGTTGCACTTGAAGTGGCCGTGGTAGACGGCGTCGAACCGCACCAGCGTGGTGAAGAGCCGGATGTCCGCCTCGGTGACCGTGTCCCCGACCAGGTAGCGCTGCCCGGTCAGCCGCTCGGACACCAGGTCGAGCCGCTGGAACACATCGCGGTACGCGTCCTCGTACTCGCCCTGCTCCGAAGCGAACCCGGCCCGGTACACCCCGTTGTTGACGTCGCGGTAGATCCCCTCCATGACCTCGTCGATCTCGCCGCGCAGTCGCTCCGGATACAGGTCCGGCGCACCGGGCCTGTGCAGCGCGGACCACTCGGTGGCGAGGTCCAGCGTGATCTGCTGGAAGTCGTTGGTGACCAGCTGCCCGCTGGGTACGTCGACGATGGCGGGGACACTCACACCACCGGGGTAGCCCGACTCCCGCGCGTCGTAGGCCTCGCTGAGGAAGCGGATGCCGAGGACCGGGTCCCGGCCGCCGGGGTCGAGGGTGAAGCGCCAGCTGCGGTCGTCCTGGATCGGGTCGGTGATGCCCAGCGACAGCGCGTCCTCCAGGCCGAGCAGCCGCCGTGACACGAGCGCGCGGCTCGCCCACGGGCAGGCCCTGCTGACCACCAGCCGGTACCGCCCGGCCTCGGCCGGCCAGCCGTCGCGGCCGTCGGCGGTGATGCGGTCGGCGAAGTGGCTCTTCGACCGCTTGAACGGCTTCCTGCCGTATCCGGAATTGCCGTCGTCGCCGCGGTCGCCGCTTTCGGTGGGCTGGTTCATCACCGTGATCCTTCCCGTTGGCCGGCGCCCGGTGTGCGGTGCTCTTCGGCCGGTGCCGGGTGTGCGGTTGCCTGGTGTCCCGTCCGTACGCCGGAGGACAGCCCCGTACGTACGCCTGTCCCGCCGCGGCCCCGCGTATCCGCCGACGGCCACGCGGAACGACGCGACCCCTCCAGGCTGACACCCTTCGCCCGCACCGCACAGCCGAACGCGGTCCGGGTCGCCGCCGGACTCGGAAAGAACGACCGCCGCCGCGCTCAGGAAGAAGCAGGCGCCGTCGCCCCCACGGGCTCCCTGCGGACCACGTCCACCAGCGACAGATCCGTGATCTTGAGGCTGGGCGACACCGCGAGCGTCAGGGTCGACACGCTCATGAACGGGTTGAGGTGGTCCCAGCCCCACTCCGTCAGCGCGGTCCGCACCGCACCCGACTGCGCGGCGATCTCCTCGGCCGGCGCCGGGGACATCACACCTCCGACCGGCAGCGGCAGCCGGGCCGCCACCGTGTCGCCGTGCACGACGGCGACGCCGCCGCCGTCGGCGAGCACCGCGGCCGCGGCCTTCGCCATCGCGGCCCTGGACGTCCCCACGGTCACCAGGTTGTGGCTGTCGTGGGCGTACGTCGTCGCGACGGCGCCCGCACCGAGCTCACGGCCCAGCAGCGGGGCGAAGACCGTACCGGAGCGGCCGTAGCGGTTGCGTACCCGGACCAGGGTCACCCGGCCCTCCCACTGCACCTCGCCGTCACGGACCGGCAGTTCGGCCTCCGCGGCCTCGGTGTACGTGTCGCGCGAGTTGACCCGCATCGCCCGGAAACGGTGCGCACCGTCGGGCAGCTCCACCCGCCAGCGGAAGCCATCCGGGGTCTGCGGCTCGACGTCGAACGTGCCGGACAGCGCCCCGGCCACCGGCTCCGTCGCGTACGCCGGCTTCCCGTCCCGTGCCACGGTCCGGCCGCCCGCGATCACCAGCGCCGGGTCGAACGCGCTCAGCTCACCGCGGAGCAGGACCAGGTCCGCCCGCTTGCCCGGAGCGACCACCCCGCGGTCGTACAGCCGCAGCCGCTGCGCCGGGTTCCAGGTCAGGGCGCGCAGCACGTCGACCGCGGGCAGCCCGGCCCGGACCGCGACGCGCGCGATGTGGTCGAGGTGGCCGGTGGAGAGGATGTGGTCGGCGGCCAGATCGTCGGTGACCAGGCACAGCGGCGGCAGCTGCGGCAGCGCGAGCAGCGCCTCGACGACCTCGGGGAGCAGGCACTTCTCCTGGAGCATCATCAGCATGCCCATCCTGGCCTTCTCCAGGACGACCTCGGTGCGGTTCTTGGTGTGGTCCGAGTCGACGCCGGTGGCCATGTACGCGCTGAGTTCCGCCCCGCTGAGGTTCGGGCAGTGGCCGTCGAGGATGACCCCGCGCTCGCGGGCCGCGCCCACGATGCCCCGCATCCGGGGTTCGTCGGCCACCACCGCCCGGTAGTCCATGACCTCGCCCAGCGCGATGACGCCCGGCCACTGGAGCATCGTGTCGATGTCGTCGGCGGACAGACTGGCGCCCGCGTGCTCCAGGCCCTGGAGCGCGGGAACGCAGGACGGCACACCCCAGAGCTGGGTCTGCGGAGTGCCCTGCCCGGCCTCGGTCATCCAGCGCATCGCCTCGGCGCCCGCGACGTTGACTATCTCGTGCGGGTCGGCCAGGACCGTCGTCGTGCCGCGCGCCAGCGTCAGCCCGGCGAAGGTCTGCGGGGTGAGGAACGAGCTCTCGATGTGCATGTGCGCGTCGACGAAGCCGGGCACGATGAGCATCCCGGTGGCGTCCACCTGCTCGCGCGCGTCGCCGGGCGCTCCGGGCGGAAGCACACCGGTGATGCGGTCGCCGCGCAGCAGGACGTCGGCTGCGAACTCCTCACCCGTGAAGGTGGACACCACCCGGCCGCCGCTGATGCGGACGTCGTGCGGTTCCGGCAGGTGCTGCTGGTCAGTGGTCATGCGGTAGGTGCTCCTCAGCGAGCCGTCGGAGTCCCGGACACCTGTCCCCGAACGCTCGGGGCGGCGGGGTCAGGGGACGAGTGTGTAGAAGTAGTAGCCGAGCGGGATCATCACGATCCACAGCCCGAGCGGGATCTCCCGGAAGCGGCCCGCGGCGGCCTTGACCAGCACGTGGGCGGCGAGGCCGACGGCGATCCCGGTGCCGAAGTTGCCGAAGAAGATGGTGGTCGCGACGACCAGCGCGGCCGGGACCGCGTCCGTCGGGTCACGGAAATCGACGTTGCGCAGTGCGCCGAGCATGCTCAGGCCGATGTACATCAGGACCGGAGCGGTCGCGGCCGACGGGATCAGGGTGGCGAACGGTGTGACGAGCAGCAGTGCCGCGAAGCCGAGCGCCGCGTACACCGATGTGAGCCCCGTACGGCCGCCGCTGTCCGCGCCCGCCGACGACTCCAGGTACGCGGTCATGCTGGGCGCACCGAGTCCGGCGCCGCCGATCACCGCGCCCGAGTCGACGTAGAACGGCCGCCGGATGCCCGGGACATTGCCGTCCTTGTCGGTCAGACCGGCCCGGCCGGCCACGGCCAGCAGGGTGCCCGTCATGGAGAAGAACTCCGAGACGAAGAAGGCGAAGATGTACGGGAAGTACGCGGGCTTCAGCGCGCCCAGGATGTCGACGTGGAACACGACGGGTCCCGGTCCTGCGGGCGCCCCGAAGAAGTGGCCGGGCAGCTCGGTCACGCCGCACGGGATGCCCGCCAGGGTCACCACGGCCATGGTGATCAGGAACGCGCCGGGCACCTTCCGGGTCACCAGGGCCGTCAGCAGCACCAGGCCGCCGAGCGCGAGCAGGGCCGCCGGCTGCGAGAGGTCACCGATGCTCAGGGAGTTGCCGGCGGGCTTCGCGATCACCAGCCCGCTGTCGCGGAAGCCCAGCAGCGCGATGAAGAGCCCGAGGCCGCCGCTGATCGCGTACTTGAGGTTGAGCGGCATCAGCCGGGTGATCAGGTCGCGGATGCCCAGGGCGGTGAGCACCAGGAACGCCACACCGGACCAGAACACCATGCCCAGTGCGGAGCTCCAAGGGACCCCGTCCTGGCCGACGATGGTGACAGCGAGCAGCGCCACCCCGCCGAGACCGGGGGCGAGGACGAACGGCAGGTTCGCGAACAGGCCCATCGCGAGGGTGGCCAGCACGATCGCGATGATCACGGCGGTGGTGACCGGGCCGAGCGGGAGGCCCGCCTTTGCCAGCTGGCCGGGCACGACCACCACCGCGTAGGCGGCCGCGACGAACATCGAGAGGCCGGCGACGGCCTCGGTGCGTGGCGTGCTGCCGCGCTCGCGGATGTGGAACACCCGTTCCAGCAGCGAGGAGCGTGGCCCGGGGGCCAGGTCGGGCGCGTCCTGTACGTCGGTCGCGTCGGGTCGGTGCATGTGTACCTCGGCAGGATGAGGGGGCGAGGCCGGCGTTCCGGGTCTTTTGCGCATCTCTGGCGCGACTCCGCTGTGCCGCGCCGCCGGGATCTCTGCAACCGGTCTCTGTAACCGGTTGCAGAGACCGGTTGCGGATAGGATGACACGACGAGGCCGCCACGTGAACCCCGTGCTCGGTCACGCTGCGGTCACACGGTCCGTACGGGGGCGTGCCAACAGCCGGCCCGTACGGCGACGGAGGGGGATCCGACGATGGCGACGCTGGCTGATGTGGCCCGGGCGGCAGGCGTGTCCAAGGCCACGGCCTCCCGTGCGCTGATGCGTCCGGAGATGGTCGCCGAGACCACCCTCCAGCGAGTACGCGGTGCCGCCGAACACCTCGGCTTCCACCCGAACCCGGCCGCCCGTGCCCTGACCACCGGGCGTACCGGAATGATCGGACTGATCGTACCGACCCTCGCAAACCCCTTCTTCGCACCACTGGTCCTGGGCGCCCAGCAGGCCGCCGAGGAGACCGACAGCCATCTGCTGCTCACCGTCTCCGAGTACAGCGCCGAACGTGAGGCGGCGCTCGCCGACCGGATCTCCGAGCAGGTCGACGGCCTGATCATGGTGGCGCCCGTCGGCCCGGACGCGGCGCTGCGCGAGCGGGCCCGGCGCCGTCCGCTGGTCCTGGTCGACCGCCGCTCCGGCCGGCTGCCCGCCGTCGTCCTCGACACGGCATCCGGCACGTCCGCCCTGGTCCGGCATCTGCTCGACCTGGGGCACCGCGACATCGCGTATGTGTCGGGTCCGGCCGGTTCCTGGGCCGACGCGCGGCGCCGCGCGGCCATGGCGGAGCAGGCCGGGGCCGCCGGGGCGCGGCTGGTGGTGCTCGGGCCGCTGCCGCCCACCTTCGACGCGGGGATCGGGGCCGCCGCGGCGCTGCCGTCCGGGGTCACCGCGGTGATCGCGTACAACAGCTATCTGGTGCTCGGTCTGCTGCACGGCCTGAAGGCGGCCGGTGTCCGGGTCCCGGAGGACATGAGCCTGGCCGCGGCGGACGACCTCACGGCGCTCGGGGCGACATCCCCGGCCGTCACCGCGCTGGGTGTCCCTGTCGGCGAGGCGGGAGCGCTCGCGGTGACCCGGCTGCTCGAAGTCTGCGATGGCGGCCGCCGGACCGTCGTGACCGAGCTGCCGACCGTGCTCCACCGCCGGGCGTCGACGGCCCCGCCGGGGCGCCCGGCGGACGGCCCCTCTGCGGACTGATCAGAGTTCGGGCTGGTCGTGGTTCGGGCTGATCACGGTTCGGCGGTGGGTGATCCGCCGGTGGACGGTTTGATCGTCCGCATCCGGCCGAACGCGTAGACGCACCCGGCCAGCGACAGGTCGGAGAGCAGCATGAAGCCGATCGAGTAGCTGCCCTTGGCGCTGTAGATCGAACCCATGACCAGCGGCGGTACGAAGCCGCCCAGTCCGCCTATCGCCCCGACGATCCCGGTCACGCTGCCCACCTGCGTCTGTGGGGTGACCTGGGAGACCAGGGCGAACACACTGCCGCTCGCCGTGCCGAGGCCCGCCGCCATGAGGAGGAAGCAGACGGTGCCGGTGGGGTTCAGTGCCGGGTCGAAGGCCTGGACGATCGCCATCACCGCGACCAGGGCGAGGGCGCCCGCGGTGACGACGGCGGGATGGATCAGGTCGGCGAGGCGTCCGCCGACCGGCCGGAAGACGACGGTGACCAGCGCGAAACCGGCGGCCTTGGTACCCGCGTCGGTCGGGGAGAGGTTGTACCAGGTCTTCAGATACGTGGGCAGATAGACGCCGAACGCCACGATCCCGCCGAACCCGATCGCGTACAGCGCCGACAGCTCCCACGTCACCCGCAGCCGTCCGGCGCTGCCGAGCCGGGTGGCCAGCGGGGTGGTGGGCACCTGCCGGTCCGGATGGTCGGTGATCAGCAACGTGCCTAGTACGGCGAACACGGCCAGCGCGATGGCCACCACGATGAACGGCAGGTTGACGCCGTGCTTCGCGATCCGCGTCGTGAAGTAACCGGAGAGGGCGACTCCGCCCATGCCCATACCGAACACACCGAGAGCGAGCCCCCGTTCGGCGGGCGGGAACCAGGAGTTGACCAGCGGGATACCGATCGCGAAGGTCGTGCCGCCGAGCCCCAGCAGAAAGCCGACGGCCAGCAGCGCGCCGTACGAGTTCCGCGCCGGGATCAGCAGCAGCACCGGCACGATGGTGAACGCCGTGACCAGCGGGAACATCACCTTCGCGCCGTACCGGTCGGTGAGCGCCCCGGCCGGGATCCGGCCCAGCGAGCCGACGATCACGGGCACGGCGACCAGCAGTGACTGCTGGAAGTCGCTGAGCCCGAGCCGGTCCTTGTAGTCGCTGCCCAGCGGTGCGATCAGGGACCAGGCCCAGAAGGTCAGCGTGAAGCCGATCGTCGCCAGCACCAGGTTCCGGTACGCGGACGCCTTGGATGCCGTGGACGCCTTGGGCGCTGTTGGCTTCGCGGGGGCGGGCGGCGGGGTGTGGGGCGGGGTTGCGGGGCCCATGTTCCTCCGCTTCTTCTGGCTGGTTCCTACCGAGGCTCGGTGCGGCCGAGGAATGCCGCCACTTGGCGCACACGAATGGACCTGTACGGACCGGGGTGAGCGGTGTCAGCGGCGAGCGGTGTGACGTGCGAGCGGTGTGAGGGGCGAGCGCAGTCCGAGGGGGATGCGCGCCGCCGATCCCCTGCGGCGCGCGCCCGGTGCGTCAGTGTGCCGAAGGGGCCTGCCCGAACCCTTCGATCACCGGGTGCCATGTCGGCTGGAGCTGCGGCAGCGTCGAACCGACCGCCCAGGCGGTGGGCCCTCCCGGCCTCGGGTGCGGGACGGTGGCGACGCCGAAGAGCGAGGCGCCCTTGCCGCCGGGGCCGCTGTCGGCGGGCACGGTGTGCCACGCCCTGCCGTCCCAGCGTAGCGTGAACGCCGGTGTGGCGACGCCCTGTTGCTCGCCGACCGCCCAGAGCCCGCCGTGCGCGTCCGCGGCGACGGAGTGCAGGTTGGCGTCGGCCGGTGGCGTCGCGACCGAGGTCCAGGTGCGCCCGTCCCAGTGCAGGGCCAGCGGGTGCGAGGCCCCGGTGGCGGGGCCGCCACCACCGACCGCCCAGACGTCGTCGGGCGCGACAGCCGTGACCCCGCCGAGCGTCTCGCCCTGGCCCGCGGTGTGCGGTGCGCCGACGATCCGCCAGGACCTGCCGTCCCAGTGCTCGGTCAGCGGGCGGCCGGCGCCCTGCGCGTCGTACGCCACGCCGACCGCCCACACGCCTCCCGCGCCGTCGGGGGCCGCGCCCTGCAGCAGGGCGTCGCCGCCGGTGGACGGGGTCGGGACGGACGCCCAGCGGCGGCCGTCCCAGTGGTAGGCCAGCGGCCGGGGCGTGCCGATCCGGTCCTCGGCGGTGGCTCCGACCGCCCAGATGTCGTCGGGGCCCGCGGCGGCGAGCGCCGAGGGATAGGCGGACCGGTTCGCGGGCTCGGCGGGCAGCGGGACGGTGCGCCAGGTCCGGCCGTCGAAGTGCTCGGCGAGCGAGCGGTCCTGCGCGGCCGGGGCGTCGTTCCAGGTCCCCACCGCCCATACGTCGTGGGCGGAGAGCGGGGCGACGGCTTCGAGCTGCCCCGTTCCCGAGTGGCCGGGCACGGCCGTCGCCCGCCAGGCCCGCCCGTCGAAACGCTCGGCGACGGGCACGTCGGCGCCCGAGCCGTTCTCGCGGTATCCGACGGCCCAGGCGTCGGCCGGGCCACGGGCCGCGACAGCACGCAATTCCTCGTCGCGCTGGGGGCCTGCCGGGCGCCAGGTGTGCCAGCCGCCGCCCGGTACGCCGCCGGCCGCCAGGGCCGGGGCCGCCATCGTCAGCGAGGCGGCCAGCGCCACGAGGACGAGCCTCCCGCTGTGCCGTACTGCTCCGCCGTGCATCCGTACTCCCTCTGTCTGTTGTCGGTGACCGTTGGTGAACCGTCCGTGCGGTCGCCGTGCCAAACGCCACCGGGCGGACCGAGGGTGCGGCGGCTCACCCGGTTGAACACGGCTGCGCGGCTGCCCGGCAGGCGCGCAGCGCCGGACCGGAATACGGATGGGGGGTCGGCCGTTGTACGATTCAGTTCAACATTCAACTACTGCTTGACCGGGTAGTCAGAGCTTGAGCCGCAGTTTGAGTCACAGCTTCAGTCAGAGCTTCGAGAGGTGAGCGCGATGCAGTTCGGAATCTTCACCGTCGGCGACGTCACGACCGACCCGACCACGGGGAAGGCGCCGTCCGAGCACGAGCGGATCAAGGCGATGGTCGCCATCGCGCTCAAGGCTGAGGAGGTCGGCCTGGACGTCTTCGCGACCGGCGAGCACCACAACCCGCCGTTCGTGCCGTCGTCGCCCACCACACTGCTCGGCCATATCGCGGCCCGCACCGAGAACATCATCCTCTCCACCTCCACCACCCTCATCACGACGAACGACCCGGTGAAGATCGCCGAGGACTACGCGATGCTCCAGCATCTGGCCGACGGCCGCGTCGACCTGATGATGGGACGCGGGAACACCGGGCCGGTCTACCCGTGGTTCGGCCAGGACATCCGGCAGGGGATCCCGCTCGCCGTGGAGAACTACGCGCTGCTGCACGAGCTGTGGCGCAACGACGTCGTGGACTGGGAGGGCAAGTTCCGTACGCCGCTGCAGAGTTTCACCGCCACGCCCCGCCCCCTCGACGGTGTGCCGCCGTTCGTCTGGCACGGCTCGATCCGCAGCCCGGAGATCGCCGAGCAGGCGGCGTACTACGGCGACGGGTTCTTCGCCAACAACATCTTCTGGCCGAAGGACCACTTCAAACGGCTGATCTCGTTCTACCGGGAGCGCTTCGCCTTCTACGGGCACGGAACTCCCCAGCAGGCGACGGTGGGTCTCGGCGGGCAGGTGTTCATGCGGAAGAACTCGCAGGACGCCGTACGTGAGTTCCGGCCGTACTTCGACAACGCGCCGGTGTACGGGCACGGGCCCTCGCTGGAGGAGTTCACCGAGCAGACACCGCTGACCGTGGGCAGCCCGCAGGAGGTCATCGAGAAGACCCTGACGTTCCGGGACTCCTTCGGCGACTACCAGCGCCAGCTGTTCCTGATGGACCACGCGGGGCTGCCGCTGAAGACCGTCCTCGAACAGCTCGACATCCTCGGCGAGGAGGTAGTGCCGGTGCTGCGGAGGGAGTTCGCGAAGGACCGGCCGGCGGAGGTGCCGGACGGACCCACCCACGCGGCTCTCGTGGCCGAGCGTGATCGCGGCCTGCGGGCCGGCACAGAGGAGGCAGTGGCATGACCGCGCTGAAACTGGTGGCAGTATCGGCCGGTCTCGGCCGGCCGTCGTCGACCAGGCTGCTGGCCGACCGGCTGGTGGAGGCCACGGCCGGTGCGCTCGACGGCAACGACGTCGAGGTCCGGGTCGTCGAGATCCGGGATCTGGCGACCGCCATCGCCAACCACCTGGTGACCGGCTTCCCGAACCCCGCCCTGCGCGATGCCATCGACGCGGTGACCGGGGCCGACGGTCTGATCGCCGTGACGCCGGTCTTCACCGCCTCCTACAGCGGGCTCTTCAAGTCGTTCTTCGACCTGATCGACAACACGGCACTGGCAGGCACCCCGGTGCTTGTCGCCGCGACCGGTGGCACCGCGCGCCACTCGCTCGTACTGGAGCACGCGATGCGCCCGCTCTTCGCCTATCTGCGGGCGCTGGTCGTCCCCACCGCCGTCTACGCCGCGTCCGAGGACTGGGGCTCGGACGGCGACGGCGACACCGGGAGCCTTCCTGGCCGCATCGAGCGGGCCGGCGGGGAACTGGCCGCACTGATGGCGGGCCGGTCCGCGCTGGGCGGGCCGGGGGACGTCTACGAGGACGTGGTGCCCTTCGCGGAGCAGCTGGCCGGACTCCGCGCCGGCTGACCCCGTACGCCGGCACGCCGGGGGAGCCGTGGCGCGCTGGGCCGATCGGGGGGAAGGTGCCGGTCGGCGGAATAGGCGCCGGGTCGCAGGCGGTTGGAGTGCCCATGACCTCTGAGAGCTCTGACGAACGCGCACGTTTCGGCACCATCGGCATCTGGAGCGGGGCCCTGCACCCCGCGGATCCCGACCGCGGCGGTGAGGTGTCCGACGCCGTGGCCGAGCTGGACGAACTCGGCTACGGCACCCTCTGGATCGGCGGCAGCCCGTCCATGGACGACGTGGTGCCCGTCGTCGACGCGGGGCGGCGCATCACCGTCGCGACCGGCATCCTGAGCATCTGGCAGCACAGTGCCGCCGATGTCGCGGAGCAGGCCGCCTGGGTCGAGAAGCGCCACCCCGGCCGGTTCGTGCTCGGGCTCGGCGTCAGCCACGACGCGTTCGCCCCGAAGTACGCCCGCCCGTACTCGGAGATGGTCGCCTACCTCGACGCCCTGGACGCCGCGCCCGTCCCGGTGCCCGCATCGCGCCGGGTGCTGGCCGCGCTCGGCCCGAAGATGCTGAAGCTGTCGGCCGAACGTGCCGCGGGCGCCCATCCCTATCTGGTCACCGCCGAGCACACGGCGCAGGCGCGCGATACCCTCGGCCCCGACGCCGTGCTCGCTCCCGAGCTGAAGGTCGTACTCGACACCGATCTCGACCGGGCGCGCACCGTCGCGCGGGGGACGCTCGCGATGTACCTGCAACTCCCCAACTACACCAGCAATCTGCTGCGGCTCGGTTTCGAGGATGCCGACTTCGCCGACGGCGGCAGCAACCGGCTCCTTGACGCGCTGTTCGCACTTGGCGACCTGGAGACGGCGCGGGCCCGGGTGGACGCGTACCGCGCCGCGGGCGCCGACCATGTGGCGCTCCAGGTGCTGACGGGGGACCGGCACAGCGACCTGCCGCGCGCCGAGTGGCGCGAGCTGGCGTCGGCCTTCTCCCTCGGCTGACAGTCGGCCGCCGACCCCGTACCTCTGCCCCCCGTACCTGTTCCCCCTGACCACTGACTCCCGGTTTCCGACCCCGTAGCTCTGGGTCCGCCTGCTCCGGACGGGCGATTCCATCCTTTCGACGGCCCCGCGGCCCGGTCCGCGGGGCCGTCGCCGTCGTTCCGGGGAACTCGCCTCAGGCGACCGCCCATTGACGCCTCTGCCTGCCCGCTCCTAAGGTCTCGAATCGTTCGACGCATGACGTCTGATGTCATGCATCACATATTCCCTGACCTCTTTCATCTCTATTGTCCTTATCCTCCCCATCGCACCGAGGAGTGTTCGAGCAGATGGCACTGACGTGGAGATCACCAACACCCCTGCGGCGACTGTTCGTTGCCCTGTCGGCGGTGGTGGCGATGCTCGCCGCCACCGTTGCCACGACGGGCCCGGCCGTCGCGGCGGACGGCACCCAGTCGGTCGTGGTCAGCCAGGACTGCACCAGCAGCCGGATCCGTGTGTCGCTGCTCAACCCCACCGCCGCGGCCACCACCTTCACGGTCGCCTGGCCGGGCAACGGCACCTGGACCCGCGCGGTGGCCGCCGGCGACCGTACCGATCTGTACTTCTCCAAGCCCAGTGGTACGGACTACTCGTTCCGCACCACCACACCCCAGGGGCTGGACAGGACCACGACGGGCACGCTGGACTGCGGCCGGTCGATGGCAGCGCAGATCAGTGCCGAGTGCCCACTCGGCGCTGACGGTTCGCCGTTCGCGACCCACCGGCTGAAGCTCACCCTGGTCAACCGGTCCGACACGTCGAAGACCTTCACCGTGGCGTGGGCGGGACGCTCCGGGTCCCCCTGGACCCGTACCGTGGCGGCCCACGGCTCGGACGACACGCTGTCCTGGACGGCGGCCGACGGAACCCCGTACCGGATCAGGACGACAGCCACCGGCTTCGACCGCACCGAGAGCGGGACCGCGCGCTGCGGGCTGTCCGCGGGTGCGCCCGGCATGAACACCCGGACCCTGTTCGCCGCGCATACGTCCACCAGCGCCGGAACCCCGATCGCCGGGCTGAACCGGGCCAGGGCGGACGGCAGCGGTTACGAGACCTACACCGGCACCGCCGCTTCGGTCCGTATCCCGGCGATGGCCGTCACCAACAACGGCACCGTCATCGCCATGGCCGACGCCCGCATCGACAGCTCGGGCGACCTGGGCGGCAGCAGCAACAACATCCAGGTGGCGATGCGCCGCAGTACCGACGGCGGCGCCACCTGGACCGGCGCATCGACCGTCGCGCACGCGGCCACCACCAGCGAGGGATACGGCGACAGCAGCCTCCTGGTGGACCGTTCGGCCGGGCCGGACGGCACGGTGTACGCGTTCGTCAACTACTCGCCCGCGCCCGGCATCGGCTACGCGGGCTCGTCGGCCGGCTCGAACTCGGCGACCGACGGCACCGCCATGCACATCAGAGTGATGTCCTCCACCGACAACGGCGCCACCTGGACCCGCCCGGTGGATCTGAACCCTCAGGTCAAGAACGTCAAGTGGGCCGGGATGTTCGCCTCTTCGGGCCATGGCATCCAGCTCTCCGACGGCCGTCTCGTCCAGCCGATCGTCTACAAGCAGGACGGGGCCGACCACGCGGGCAACATCTACTCCGACGATCACGGCGCCACCTGGCAGGCGGGCGCCCCGGCGGCGACCGGCGTCAACGAGAACAAGGCCGTTCAGCGCGACAGCGGCCAGGTGGTGCAGAACCTGAGGTCGGACAGCGGAGGCAACCGCTGGTACGCCACCGCCGCAGACACGGCCACCGGCCGGAACGTCGCAGGCGCCTATGGGCCGGCATGGAACTCCGGCCTGATCGACCCCGGTTGCAACGCCGACGAGATCTCGTACCTCAGGCCCACCGATGTCGGCGCCGCCGGATATCCCACCCGGACCCCCGTCACTGTGCAGAGCAACAACGCGTCGGCCGACCGCAGCGAGCTGACGGTGCGGGTGAGCGAGGACGACGGCGTGACCTGGCCGCACCAGGTGCTGATCAAGCCGGGAGCGGCCGGCTACTCGACCACGGCGGTCCTCGGCAACGGTGTGATCGGCGACCTCTTCGAGGCCGGTGACACCGGCGGCATCGTCTTCAGCAGCTTCACCCCCGACTGGGCACGGCAGTCCTGACCGCCCGGCCCCGGCCTGCTTCGGACCGGCGTACGAGTGGTGGGCGCCGCAGCAGGCCGAGGGGCGGGCGCGGAGCGCCGGAGAGGCGGTTCAGGTGGCCGGAGCCGCCGCCCGTGCCTCCTGCACCCGGCGCCTGACCGGCGCGTAGTGCTCCGCGATGGCGAGGGTGAAGGCGTCGACATCGCCGGCCCGGGCGGTGTCGACGATCCTGCGGTGGTTGGCCACGGTCTCGGCCTCGTCCTTGCTGGTGAACACGGAGAGATGCGGCACGACGATCGTGTACACGTCCCAGAACGCGAGCGACAGCTGCCCGATCAGCTCGTTGCCGAGCGGCTCGACCAGCAGGGCGTGGAAGGCCCGGTCGGCCTCGACGAAGCCCGTACCGTCGGCGTTTCCCGACCGCTCCATGTCGTCCACGATGCGGTAGAGGGTGCGGAGGTGGTCGCTGTCCAGGGAGGTGAGGATGCGCTCCGCCATCCCGCGCTCGAACAGCTCGCGTACGTCCACCAGATCCGACATGACCTTGAAGTCGTCGTCGCGGCTGAGCAGTCCGCGGAAGGTGAGCCCCTCCACCAGCGCGGAGAGACTGAGCCTGCCGACATAGGTGCCGTGGCCGTGCCGCACCTCGACGATGTCCAGCGCGTCGAGGGTCTTGACCGCCTCGCGCACACTCGACCGGCTCGCGCCGAGGGTGGCGCTCAGTTCGCTCTCGGTGGGCAGCGGGTCCCCCGGACGGAGTTTGTTCTCCAGGATGTACCGCTTGATTCCCTCGCTGACCTCCTGTCTCAGCAGCGAACGCCCCTGACGTCCTTCCAGGACTTGTCGGCTCTCCACCCCTTGACCCCTCTCCTTGTCCCAGCTACATTCACACGTTACCAGCCATCAGACATCAGACGTCAGACAAATCTCACGTCCGGTGCCGTCGCTGTTACGTCCTCCCTCCGCGCCAGGAGGACCCGCCGCGTTCCGGACACCGCGCTGACGTCTTACGGCGACCCGGACCTGGGCAGGATGATGGCCCCATGAGCGATCACGACGAGACCGCGGGCAGCCGGAGCGCTTTCGACGAGGAGGCACGACAGGTCCTCGCGACGGGCGCACGCGAGGAGAAGCTGCGCCGCCGCTATCCGATCGAATCGACGTCCTTCGAGCGGACCCGGATGGCGCCGTACACCGCGTACGCGGCGATGGTCCTCGAAGGCGCGGGATGGCGGCAGATGTTCCCGGCCCAGCCGAGCGAGGACGAGGCGCGGCTCGATCTGGCCGCGGTCCTGCGCGGTACCACCGAGCACCCGCAGGTGACGGCTGTCCGTTACACGCAGGCGGCCGACGCCGTCGAGAACGGCGCTGACCAGGTCGTCCTCGGCGAGAGGGTCTACCGCATCGTGCGCGTCGAGCAGACTGTCGTCATGACGGAGTACGGACCCGAGCCGCCCCAGGGGACGGACTGCCCCTTCCCCGAGGAGTTCGACGACCGGGAGTCCGAGCACTGAACCGGCATGTCCGTCAGGCCAGTTCGGCGAGGGTGTTCCAGAACATCAGCTCGTAGCTCTGCAGCAGCCGCCCGTGCCTGCGGGCGGCTGCGGTGTCGAGACCGCCGTCGAGCCCGGCCTGGACGGCGTCCGCCGCCTGCGCTTCGAGAGCGGGCGCGGGCTCGCCGAAGAAGTCGAAGAACCCGCAGGCCTCGTCGTCGAAGCCGTAGTGGGTGCGCAGCCCCTCCGCGATCGCCGCGCAGTAGCCGCCCCAGGCGGCGAAATTGGCGGTGAGCGCGAGGGCCGCCTCTGCCGGCGCACCGGTCAGCGCCAGCCTCGCCACGTACGAGGGGTAGGCCTGGCAGCCGGCCGTCGGTTCGTACGCCGCCACGTCGGTGCTGTCGAGTCCGCACGCGGCGGTCAGTGCTTCGAGCCGCTCGGCCGCGGAGTTCTCCCCGCCCGCGAGGCCGGCGAAGAATACGGCACCGGCGTCCTCCCGGCGAGCGGCCGAGCGCTCGGCCAGATACGCGAAGGAACTCCGGTCGCTCGCGATGATGTGCTGCTGTTCCAGCGCGAGTGCCGACAGCGCGCGGAGGTCCGCCGTACCCGCGGCGATCAACGGGACCAGCCGGTTGTCCGCGGCGCCCGGTGCGAGCTCGGCCGTGGTGCTGCTGAGTACGTCGAGCGCTCTACGGTCCATTCCCGTTCCCTTCGTCATGGGTAGGCGGTACCCGCCCAGAGTGTGTGCGGCACCTGTCGTGCGCAGCCCGGGCGGCGGTGCCATACTCGGACATGTTCACTCGAACGGCTGTCCCTGTCCGAAAGGACGACGCCATGACCTGGGCTTCGTGGACCACCAGCGGAATCTTCGCGGGACCGGGCGGAGTCCGTACGGAAGAGGTCGGTGTGCTGACCGGCGACCTGACGGTGCACACCACGTGGTCGGAGGACCAGGCGTCCTTCGCCGTGCAGTACAGCGGGTCGTCGGACTGGTTCACCCTGGTCGGCAGCCCCGTGCCCTGCGGCTCGGAACGAGCCAGCCGTGAACTCCACCAGATCGTCGTCGAGGCGGTCCGCACCGGCGGCGGAGCCACGGCACAGACCGTCCAGTACAACGCAGGGCCCTGGACTCGGCCGTAGGGTCGGTGCCCTGCCCGGTCTGCCGTCTCTCCCCGTAACCCGTCGCGTTAGGGTGCGGGGTGCTGTTGAGAACTGCTGGGCCCGGCGCCCTGGATGACGTACGGCTCCTTGTCCGTGAGGAGGAGGGCGAGCGCTGGCCGCTGCTGCTCTGGATACCGGGGCCCGGCCGCCGCATGATCTCCAGTGCGGCGCTGGGCGGAGGCATCGGGGAGCGGCACTGGGTGCTCAACGCCCAGGTGCGGCCCGGCTACGCGCGGATGGACACGGAGCGCCATCTCGCCGGGATCGCCGGACAGGCCGGTGCGACGGGGCCCGGGGTCGGGCTGATGACAGCGGCGTCCGTACGGGATGCCCGCTCCGCCGGGGACGGCGGAGTGCAGGCCCTCGTCACCGCCGGAACGGGGGTGCACGGCTGGGCGGCCGCCCCCGGCGCGGGCAGTCAGGAGCCGCAGCCCGCGGGGACGATCAACATCATCGTGGCGGTGCCGGTGCCGCTCTCCGACGCGGCTCTGGTGAACGCGGTTGCCACCGCCACGGAGGCCAAGGTCCAGGCCCTGCGGGACGCCGGTCTCGACGCGTCCGGCACGCCCACCGACGCGGTGTGTGTCTCCGTACCCGACCCGTCAGCCGGTCCGTCGTCCCGCCTGCCCGGTGCTGTGGAACCCTTCGCGGGGCCCCGGTCGCGCTGGGGCGCCCGGATCGCCCGAGCGGTGCACCGCGCGACGTTCCTCGCGTGCCTGCCGCCCGACGCCGCCCGGCGCTGACCCGCAGCCCGCGGCGGTCAGCCGCGGGACCCCGCCGTGCCGGCCGCGTCCGCCGTATCCGCCGTGTCCACCGCGTCGGTCGTCCGCGGCGCCTCTGACGGAGCCGTGTCCGGCGTACCGCGGCGGAGCCGGCGTGCCAGCGGCTCGGTCCAGCGGGCGGTCAGCGGCCCCACGATGACCAGGATCAGGACGTACGCCGTGGCCAGCGGGCCGATGCGCGGCTCGACGCCGACCGCCAGACCCGCGATCACGATGGAGAACTCACCGCGGGCCACCAGCGTGCCGCCTGCCCGCCACCGTCCCGCGGTTCTGATCCCGGCCCGGCGGGCCGCGTACCAGCCCGTGGCGATCTTCGTCAGCACCGTCACGATCGCGAGCAGCAGCGCGGGGACGAGGACGGGCGGAATGTCGGCCGGGTTGGTGCTCAGCCCGAAGAAGACGAAGAAGACGGCCGCGAAGAGGTCCCGCAGCGGAGTCAGCAGGTTGTGCGCGCCTTCGGCGACCTCACCGGAGAGTGCGATGCCGACCAGGAACGCACCGACCGCCGCCGAGACCTGGAGCTGCTGCGCGATCCCCGCGACGAACAGCGTCAGCCCGAGGACCACGAGGAGCAGCATCTCCGGGTTGTCGGACGAGACCGCCCGGCTGATGAACCGGCCGTGGCGCAGCGCCACATAGAGAACCGCGCCGACCGTGCCGAGGGAGATCAGCAGGGTGAGGCTGCCCCCGGCCAGGCTGAGCCCGGCGAGCAGTGCGGTGAGCAGCGGCAGATAGACGGCCATCGCCAGGTCCTCGATGACCAGCACGCCGAGGATGACCGGTGTCTCCCGGTTGCCGAGGCGGCCGAGATCCCCCATCACCTTGGCGATCACTCCGGATGAGGAGATCCACGTGACACCGGCCAGCGCGACGGCGGCGACCGGGCCCCAGCCGAGGATGAGCGCGGCGGCAGCGCCCGGGGTCGCGTTCAGTACGAAGTCGACGATTCCGGAGGGGTACTGCGTCTTGAGGTTCGTGACGAGTTCGGACGCGCTGTACTCGAGTCCCAGCAGGAGCAGCAGCAGGATGACGCCGATCTCGGCGCCGGTGGCGGTGAACTCCTCGCTGGCGTCCAGCGGTATGAGCCCGCCGTGGCCGAAGGCGAGTCCGGCCAGCAGGTACAGCGGAATGGGGGAGAAGCCGATGCGGCCGGCGAAGCGGCCCAGGAGGCCCAGGGCAAGGATGACCGCCCCGAGTTCGATGAGCAGCGCGGACATGTCGTGCACAGGCGTCTATCCTCCGGTGATCAGTTCCGCGACGGCGTCCACGCCCTCGCGGGTGCCGACGACAACGAGGATGTCGCCACTGGCGAAGCGGAAGTCCGGGGTGGGAGAGGGGAATGCGGTGGTCCGCCGCAGCACGGCGACGATGGAGGCGCCGGTCCTGGTGCGCGCCTGAGTGGCGCCGAGGACCCGCCCCGCGTACGGGGACCTCTTGGTGACCGCGATGCGTTCGCTCACCAGGTCGATCTCCAGGTGCTCGTACAGCTGGGCCACCGGCGCCGGTGTGAGGAGCCGGGACAGCGCGGCCGCTTCGTGCGAGGCGAGCGGCGTCGAGCTGCGGCAGCTGTCGTCGTCCTCGGGGTCGTGGAACGCGAGGATGCGCCGGCCGTCCTGATGTGCCACGACCGAAATGTGCTGTCCGGCATCGGTGTTGAGGTCGTACCTGGTTCCGACTCCGGGCAGGCCGGTTTTCCGGATGCGGGCGGCGGGTTCCATGGAAGGCTCCATCAAAGGCATTCAGGGGCGGTGTGCGGGCACGGTTGCCGCAGGCGTGGTACGACCGCGCCCGGTCTCGGCGGATCCGGTCCGGTGGGCAGGCGGTAGCTCTGCTCATACTCTAGCGCAGGTCAAGTAATGGTAAATAGTGCAGTCTTTATGGGGTAGTTCATCACCTTTGTGTCCGAATTGTCGGGGGAGATGGATCGGTGGTGGCGCTCTGTGCTGATGTCCCCGGCCGGGGCCTCCCGGTGAGGGCGCGGTGCCGGGCCCGCCGCTGTTGCTGGCATGATCGGGGGCATGGCTGAACGCGTTATCGCCGCGTGTGACGGGGCGTCGAAAGGAAATCCGGGACCTGCCGCATGGGCCTGGGTCATTGCCGACGGTGCGGGGGTACCGGTCCGCTGGGAGGCGGGGCCGCTGGGCACGGCGACCAACAACGTGGCCGAACTGACGGCTCTGGAGAGCCTGCTGGCCGCGGTGGATCCCGGCGTCGCGATGGAGATCCGGATGGACTCCCAGTACGCGATGAAGGCGGTCACGACCTGGCTGCCCGGCTGGAAGCGCAAGGGCTGGAAGACGTCGGCCGGCAAGCCGGTCGCGAACCAGGAACTCGTGATGCGGATCGACGAGCTGCTCACCGGCCGTACCGTCGAGTTCCGCTACGTCCCCGCGCACCAGGTCAACGGTGACCCGCTCAACGACTTCGCCGACCGGGCCGCCAGCCAGGCCGCAATCGTGCAGCAGGCCGCGGGCAGCCACCTCGGCTCCCCGCAGCCGCCCGCCGCGCCCGACGCCGTCCGCACCGGCGGGGCGTCCCGGCGTCCCTCGGGGGGCGCCACGAAGGCCGGGCCGTCGGCGAAGCGCACTTCGTCGCGGACGCTGAACGCGAAGTTCCCCGGCCGCTGCCGGTGCGGCCGCTCCTATGCGACCGGTGAGCCCATCGCCAAGAACGCGGACGGCTGGGGCCACCCCGACTGCCGCACGGCGGACGGCGCCGGGGCGTAGGACCTGTCGGCCGGTCCCGGTCCGGGACTGCCCGGGCCGGGACCGCAGTGCTCAGCCGTCGGGATCGGCCGCCCGGACCAGACCGGCCGTCCGGATCAGCCGGCGGGTGAGTACGAGTAGACCGTCGTGGACACGATGCAGGCGCCCGGCTGGACCACCTCGGCGCGCAGGGTGGACGTCTTCGGGTCGTAGTCGACGCCCTCGGACTCGAAGGTGCCGGAGCAGATGCTGCGCCGGGGGAGCTGGAGCAGTGTCGTCACCCGGCCGGTGACCGCACTGCCGTCCAGGGCGTGCGGGAGGTCGACCTGGAGCAGGTCC
The DNA here is from genome assembly GCF_041433995.1 of Streptomyces sp. NBC_00466. Classification (NCBI taxonomy): domain Bacteria; kingdom Bacillati; phylum Actinomycetota; class Actinomycetes; order Kitasatosporales; family Streptomycetaceae; genus Streptomyces; species Streptomyces sp. NBC_00466. The sequence continues at coordinate 6,936,449 of NZ_CP107896.1, forward strand.
TTGGCCTCGTCGTCGGACACGCACACCAGCCGGGTGTCCGATGCGAAGTCGCAGCCCTGGATGTCGCTCACCGTACGGTCCAGCGAGATCTGGCCGGCCTGCGGGAGCGTCCCGCCCGTGGGCGGAGTGGCCGGATTCAGCAGCGGAGCCGGGAAGACCTGGAGGCGGTCCTGGTCCCCCCACTCCCCGGAGACCATCCACTGCGAGTCCGGAGAGACCGCGGCGAAGGAGTTGTTGAGCTTCTCGCCCGGGTCGAGTTGGTGGACGTACTCGTACCGCTTCCCGTCGGGGGTCGTCACCGCGTACATCTTCGATGTCGCACTGTCCCCGCCCTGGTAGGCGTCGAACACATCGCCGTCGGCGATGTCCGGGTCGCCGACGTGGTTCCAGCCCTTGGTGCGGAGGTCCAGCGGTACCGAAGCGAGCCCGCGGAAGAGCAGCGAGCCGTCCGCCCGGCTGGCGACACCCTCGCCGCCGGTCAGAGAGCCGGTGTAGGAGGTGCCCGACTCGGTCCAGCCGCCCGGGGAGGCGGTCGCGCTGGGCAGGAACGCGACGGAGAGCGCTATGGCACCCGTCAGAACGGCGGCAACGCGGAGCGTTTTGGGGGGCACTGATCCTCCGTCTGTTCGGCAGCGGGAGGCGAAGCGTAGACCGGACGCCCTGACGAACGCACCGCATCGGCGTGGCAGTTCCGCACCGATGGCCGGAATGTGACGTAGCCGCGCGCCCGGCGACCTAGTCGGCGGGACCTAGTCGGCGGGACCTAATCGGCGGGCTCGGCGGTCCAGGTGATCAGCGGGGGCCGCACCGAACCGCAGAGCGGCTGCCCCTGGCCGTCGGTGAGCCGCAGCCGGGCGGTGAGACGGCCTGACCGTACGGCCGCGTCGAGTACTTCGGGGCTGACTGCGTCCAGCATCAGTTTGGCGCGCCGGAACATGGTGGCGGTGCCGCCCTCGTCCGCGGTGGTCCAGGAGAGATAGACGAAGCGTCCGCCGAACCGGTTCTGGATGTACGGACCGGAGACGACGGTGCCGTCAGGTCCCGGCTCCGCCGTGCACTCCAGCGTCCACCGGGCCGACGGCAGGTCGCCGGCGTGCGGGGCGGCCACTTCCTGGGGGCAGTCCTTGGCCTGGACGCCGACGTGGATGTCGACTGCGTCGGCGAAGGCGGAACTGGTGCGGCCGGGGAGGCCGGAGGCTTCGATACGGAGCTGCATACGGCCATTGTCCAGGGCCGGGGCGTTCGGCAGATCAGCACACGCTCGTTCCGTGTTCTTCACACGCCGGACCGGGAGGCGTGGCAGTGTCCTGTGAACCGTACATGACATCAACCACGTGCTATCGCGCGCCAGTTGGAGAGGACACCCCACATGTCCCGTCTTACAGCGAAGAGATGGATGACCGCCGCGGCTCTCGCGGCCGTCGCCGCACTGAGCGTGGCACCCCCCGCGCCCGCGGCGGCCCGCCCGGCCCCCCTCCCGGCGGCGACGGCCTCCCGGGTGCTGGACGATTCGTACTACGCGGACGCCGAGGGCAAGTCCGGCGCGGCGCTCAAGAGCGCCCTCCACACGATCATCAGCAAGCAGTCGACGGTCACCTACGCCCAGGTCTGGAACGCGCTGGAGGTCACCGACCAGGACCCGGCCAACTCCTCCGACGTGATCGAGCTGTACACCGGGAAGTCCGTGCCCAAGTCGAGCAGCGGCGGCAGTACGGGAGACTGGAACCGCGAGCACGTATGGGCCAAGTCGCACGGAGACTTCGGTACGGCCACCGGACCGGGCACCGACCTTCACCACCTGCGGCCCGCGGACGTCGCGGTGAACGGCATCAGGGGGAACAAGGACTTCGACAACGGCGGCACGGCGGTCGCCGGAGCCCCCGGCAACTACACCGACTCGGACTCCTTCGAGCCGCGCGACGCGGTCAAGGGGGATGTCGCCCGCATGATCCTCTACATGGCCGTGCGGTACGACGGTGGTGACGGATTCCCGGACCTGGAGCCGAGCGACAAGGTCGACAACGGATCGGCCCCGGCCATCGGCCGGATCAGCGTGCTCACGAAGTGGAGTGACGAGGACCCGCCCGACGCCTTCGAGAAGCACCGCAACGACGTGATCTACAGCGACTACCAGCACAACCGCAACCCGTTCATCGACCACCCCGAGTGGGTCGACTCGATCTGGTAGACGCGTCTCGCGCGGAGGGTGGGCCCGGGTCCCGGGCCCACCCTCCGCCGTACCGCTCCCGGGGCATGCCGGGGCTCAGGAGTTCAGGGGCTCAGGGGGCTCTCCCCGTCCCCGCTTCCCTTGGAGGTGTGGGCGATGCACTCGACGTCGATCTGGTCGGCGAGTTTCGCCAGTTCGATGGTGAGGGCGGCCACGGTGTCCTCGTCGGCGTTCGACGCCTCGTCGCGTACCGCCTGGAGCCAGCCCGCGCCGAGCGTCCGCAGCATGTGGCTCACGTCGGCGGCTGCCACATGCAGCACGCCCTGCTCGTCGGGGACCAGGGCCAGCATGACGTCACGGTTCAAGTCTCTCCGCCTCCAGTGTCTGCGGAATGCTCCGCGGTGCGACTCTAATGACACCTTGCGCCCTCACGCGGGACATGAGGTCCATGCCCTCCGCGAGCGCGGGCGATGCACGAGGTATCCGTATCCCTCGTGTGCCCGCTTCCGGCCTTACCCACCCGCACGAGCGACGCGGCACGCGGAGTGGGAAGGCGGCCGGACCTCACCGCCGCTCGGCGCGGCGGCGCCGGATGACGGCGATGTCGATGGCCGACACGGCGGTGAAGAGAGCGCAGACGGCGGCAAGGGCCACCAGGACGGCCGTGCCCGGGGATCCCGGGGGGCGCGCCGAAGCCGCCCACAGGGCGAGGAGCGCCGCCCCCGCGGCGAACAGCGGCAGGGCGATGACGGAGAGCACCATACGGGCACCCAGTGCGCTGTAGGCCGTCAGCGGTTCAGTCCCGGTCCTGACCCAGTGGGGGCCGGAGAACACGGAATGCGAGTGCGGGGCTGCTCCGCCGTGGCCGGTGCCCAGCGCGGCACGGTGCGACATGAGGAATCCCCTTCCTGGCTGCGGCCACCGCGGGCGGCCGCGCACCTGATCACACGGATCCTGTACCACCCAGTGTGCTCCGCCCGCGCCGCTCCCGGCGGAGGCCGGTTCCTTGCGGCATCCGGAGGGGACTTCCCGGGGCCGAGGCCCTAGCGGATGCGGCCCACCGCGGCGTAGATCCCGCTGCCCTCCGCTTCCGGGGCGGCCGTGTCCTTGAACCACTCGGTCGCGGTCACCAGGCCAGGCTCGACGAGATCGATTCCGTCGAAGAACCGGGCCACCTCGCCGTGGGTGCGGAAGCCGAGCCGGATGCCGCCCTTCGCGTACTGCGCCGTGACCAAGGCCGCCAGTTCCTCGTACCGGTCCGACGCGGCGTGCGACAGCACCAGGCAGCTGCCCGGTGCCAGCGTCTCCACCAGGGCGCCGACGATGCCGTACGGGTCCTGGTCGTCCGGCACGAAGTGCATCAGCGCGATCAGGGAGAGCGCGATCGGCCGGTCGAAGTCCAGGAACTTCCTGGCGTGCTCGATGATCGTCTGCGGCTCGCGCACATCCGCCTGGATGTAGTCGGTCGCGCCCTCCGGGCTGCTGACCAGCAGGGCTTCCGCGTGCCGCAGGACGATGGGGTCGTTGTCCGTGTAGACGATCCGCGCCGACGGCACGGTCTGCTGGACGATCTGGTGCAGGTTCGGCCGGGTCGGGATGCCGGTGCCTATGTCGAGGAACTGGTCGATGCCGCTGCTCGCCAGCCACGCCGCGGCGCGGTTCATGAACGCGCGGTTCTGCCGGGCGGCGTCCTTCGCCTCGGGCGGAAGGCTCTCGCCCACCTCCTGGTCGACGGGGTAGTTGTCCTTGCCGCCCAGCAGCCAGTCGTAGACCCGCGCGGGGTGCGGCTTGCTCGTGTCGATCCGGGGGGCGGGTGCGGCTGCCGTCATGGCGGGCTCCGTTGTGCGAGGAGTGGACGGGGCAGGCCCCTGGGTGAGGCCGGGGGAGAGGCGACTGCCGCACTGCCGCAGTCCACCGCACCCCGGCCGACCAGCGCCTTGTCGGCGCAGTCTGCCACAGCAACTCGCCACGCAGCACATGGCATTGGCCCTCGCGGAACTGCTGGGACGGGGGATGACGCGACGAAGGCGGACCGGGCCAGGCAGGCCCGCTCCGCCTTTCGCGCGGGTCGGTGAGGCAGTGGGGCAGTGGCGCGGTAGGGCCGGACCCCATCGGGCCTCCCGAAGACCAGGGCGAGACCTACCGCGAACGTTGCTGTCCTGCCGATGGTGTTCATCGCTTGTCCTTCGGGGAGCCGGCGGCTCCGTGCCGATCGTGCGGGGGTGGGGTACGGGCGGTGGCGGCCGGCGCCCGCGGTGCGCGGGCGGCCGGGGCGGCGCTGGATCAGTGGCAGCTGCCGCAGCAACTCCCCGACGCCTCATCGGGCGCCGCGGTGACCTCGTATCCGGCCTCGTCGATGGCGGCGGCGAACGCCGCGTCGTCCACGGCGCCGGTGGACGTCACTGTCACCTTGCCGGTGGGCAGGTCGACATCGACCTGGATCACGCCGTCGATCCTGGAGACCTCTTCGGTGACGGACTTCACGCAGTGCGCGCAGGTCATGCCGCTGACGGTGTAGACGGCCGGGGATGCGGACGCGGTGGTGGTCATGGCGAAGCCTCCTGCTTCTCGGTCGCGCCGACGGTCTCTCACCGCCGGTCACTCATCCGACTACATACCCCATGGGGGTACCTCGTCAAGTCGGATCCACCTGTGGCATCGGGCTGGCGGTGCGTACCGCCTGGGGGTATGTTGCAGCTCCAAGAATTAATACCCCCCTCCGGTATGTGGGCAGTGATGTCAGACTCAGCCGCACCTCCGCATCCGCGGCGCCGGACCGCGCTCGCGGTGACCTCGGCGGCCTCATCACCCAGTACGCCAGCTGGCCCTGGGTCTTCTACATCAACATCCCCATCGCGATCGCCGTCCTGGCCATCACGCCGGGCGTCATGCCGTCGGTCCCGGCGCGCCGGGGTTCCATCGACCTCGCCGGAGCCGTCACGGTCACGGCGGGACTGGCCATCGCCGTCTTCGCGGTGGTGCGGGCCCCAGGAGCGGGCTGGGGCTCGCCCAGGACCTGGCTCGTCCTGCTGGCCGGGATCGCCCTGATCGCCGCGTTCGTCGTCATCCAGTCGCGGCGCCGTGAGCCGCTGATGCGGCTCGCCATCCTGCGTTCACCCAACCTGGCGGGTGCCAACATCGCCCAGCTGCTGATGGCCGCCGCCTGGATCCCGATGTGGTTCTTCCTCAACCTCCATCTGCAGCAGGTGCTGGGGCTCGGCGCGTTCGCCTCCGGGGCCGCGCTGCTGCCCGTGACGGTCGATCGGCGCCGCGGTACTCGCTGCGGCCGGCGGGGCCGCCTCGCTCCTCACCCTGCGCGGTGCGCCGGCGGCCGGTGGAGCGGAGGGAGCGGCGCGGCAGGAGCAGCAGTCCGAGGCCGTCTGACTGGCCCTGTTCCGCCGCCGGCCGGGCGGCGCGCCGGATGCGTATCGCTGCGTCCGGCGGGGCGCCGGACCTGTGGCCTGGGGCTCCGGGACGGACGTGACAGGATGTCTCCATGTCTACCAACGTTTTCTTCGACATCACCATCAAGGGCGAGGCCGCGGGAAGGATCGTCTTCGAGCTCTTCGACGGCGTCGTTCCCAAGACCGCGCAGAACTTCCGTGAGCTCGCCACCGGCGAGCACGGCTTCGGCTACGCCGGCTCCGCCTTCCACCGCGTCATCCCGGAGTTCATGCTCCAGGGTGGCGACTTCACCCGGGGCGACGGCACCGGCGGCAAGAGCATCTACGGCGAGAAGTTCGCCGACGAGAACTTCACGCTGAAGCACGAGCGTCCGTTCCTGCTGTCGATGGCCAACGCCGGCCCGAACAGCAACGGCTCGCAGTTCTTCATCACCACGGTGGTCACCCCGTGGCTGGACGGCAAGCACGTCGTCTTCGGCGAGGTCATCGAGGGTCAGGACCTCGTGAAGAAGATCGAGGCGCTGGGATCCCGCTCCGGCGGCACCAAGGCGAAGATCGAGATCGCGGCTTCCGGCGTCGTCGAGAAGTAACCCCCGGGATCCTTTCGGGGCCCTCCGGGGTCCTCCGGGCGCTGCCTGGAGATGTCCGGGTGCCTCCGCGACCACCGCCACTGCGAGCGGTCGCGGAGCCCCGGACTCCGGTCGTGCCTCCTGAGGCTTCAGTCACCCGGCGCGGCCAGTACCCGGGCCCGGCAGGCGGACGGCGAGCCCCAGGCCGAGCGCAGGGCGCGGGCCTTGCGGATCCACAGCGACAGGTCGTACTCGGCGGTGTAGCCGATGGCGCCGTGCAGTTGCAGTGCGGTACGGGCCGCCGCGTAGGCGGCCTCGCCCGCCGCCACCTTCGCGGCCGCGACCTCGGCCCCCGCGTCCGGCGACTTGTCCGCCAGGGCCACCGCGGCACCGTGCACCAGCGGGCGCGCGAACTCCAGCCCGACCAGCGCATCGGCCAGCCGGTGCTTCACGGCCTGGAAGGCACCGATGGTGGTGGAGAACTGCGTGCGCTGCTTGGCGTAGGCCACGGTCCGCTCGACCAGTGCCAGGCCGACTCCCAGTGCCTGGGCCGCAGTTGCGAACGTCGCCCAGTCGGCGGCCGTACGGGCTGCCGCGCCGACGTCGGCGCCCGATGCGAGCGGGACGCCGCCGGCGATGTGCGGGACCGCCAGCCGCCTGGCCGGATCGATCGAGGGCTGGACGGTGCCGTGCCCGGACGCCGTGTGCAGCTCCGTCTCTCCCGGTCCCACTACGAAGGTGACGTCGGCCGTGTCCATGTCCAGGGCGTACGGTCCGCCCGCCGGCAGGGCCAGCGACGCCATCGCCTGTCCCGATGCGAGCCGCGGCAGCCACCGCTCCGCCGTCGCCGTGTCCTGGCACCCCTCCCGCCCGCCGAGAAGAACGCCCGCCGCTACCGTCTCCACCAGCGGTCCCGGTACGACGTGCCGACCCAACTCGATGAAGGACACGGCGAGTTCGACGGGCAGCGGGCCCATGCCCTCGTGCTCCTCCGGTACGGCAAGGGCGAACACACCCGCGTCGCCGATCCGCTTCCACAGCGCGCGGCCGGGGCCGGTGTCGCCCGCGCCCCAGGCCCGTACCGCAGCCGGGGTGTCGGCCGATGAGAGCATCCGGTCCACCGTCCGGCCGAACTCGGTCTGTTCGTCGTCGAGGAGGAATTTCATGACCGGCGTCCCTTCGGCAGGCCCAGCAGCCGCTCGGCGATGATGTCGCGCTGGATCTCGTTGGTCCCCGCGTAGATGGGGCCCGCAAGCGAGAAGGTGTAGCCGTCGGCCCAGCCGCCGTCGGCGGGTGCGTCCGCCGCCTCGTCCGAGAGCTCGCCGTACGGGCCGAGCAGGTCGAGCGCCGTCTCGTGCAGGCTGATGTCCAGTTCCGACCAGAAGACCTTGTTCAGACTGGACTCGGCACCGATGGAGCCGCCTGCCGCGATCCGCGAGGCGTTGGCGTAGGTGAACAACTGGTAGGCGCGCGAGCGGATCACGGCGTCGGCGACCCGGTCGCGCAGCGCGGTGTCGTCCGGGTCGGCCTCGGCGCGCCACAGTGCGGTGAGCCGTCCGGCCGCCGCGGTGAAGCGCCCCGGGCTGCGCAGCGTCAGGCCGCGTTCGTTGCCCGCGGTGCTCATCGCGACCTGCCAGCCGCGGTTCGGCTCACCGATGACGTCGGCGTCGGGCACGAAGACGTCGTCGAGGAAGAGCTCGGCGAAGGCCGGTTTGCCGTCCAGGCGTCCGACGGGCCGCACCGTCACGCCGTCGGCGTCCAGCGGGAACATCAGATAGGTGAGGCCGCGGTGCGGCCGGTCCGCGTCCGGGTCGCTGCGGAAGAGCCCGAAGGCCCGGTCGGCGAAGGCGGCCCGCGACGACCACGCTTTCTGGCCGTTGAGCAGCCAGCCGCCCGCCGTCCGGGTCGCGGTGGAGCGCAGCGAGGCCAGATCCGACCCGGACTCCGGCTCGGACCAGGCCTGCGCCCAGATCACCTCACCGCTCGCCATGGCGGGCAGGATCCGGCCGCACTGCTCGGGGGTGCCGTGCTCGAAGAGGGTGGGGGCGAGGAGGTTGATGCCGTTCTGGCTGACGCGGCCGGGCGCGCCCGCCGCGAAGTACTCCTCCTCGAAGATCAGCCACTGCAGGATCGAGGCGTCCCGGCCGCCGTGCCGGGCGGGCCAGGAGACCACCGACCAGCGGTCGGCCGACAGGGTGCGTTCCCAGGCGCGGTGGGCCGCGAAACCCTCGGCGGTCTCCAGGGAGGGCAGGGACGAGGCGGGGACGTGTGCGGTGAGCCAGTCGCGCGCCTCGGCGCGGAAGGCGTCCTCGGTGGCGGAGAAGTCGAGATCCATCAGCGTCCTGCCTTCTTCATCGCGCCGATATCCATTCCGCCGAGCGAGTCCGCCGCCGTCTCGGCGTTGTGCGCGTGGGCGAGATGGTGGAGGCCGAACACCGAGTCGAGACCGGTGTGCAGGCCCTGCAGATCCTCGGCCTGGTTGACCGCGCGCTTGGTCAGGGCCAGCCCCATCCGGGGCATCTCGGCGATACGGGCGGCGAGTTCACGCGTACGGTCGGTGAGCTCGGCGGCGGGGACGACCCGGTTGACCATGCCGACCTCGTAGGCGCGCTGCGCGCTCATCCGGTCACCGGTGAAGAGGAACTCCTTTGCGATCCGCGGGGGCATCACCCAGGGGTGGGCGAAGTACTCGACACCGGGGATCCCCATCCGTACGACCGGATCAGCGAAGAACGCGTCGTCGGAGGCGACGATGAGGTCGCAGATCCAGGCGAGCATCAGCCCGCCCGCCACACACGCGCCGTGCACGGAGGCGATCAGCGGCTTCGGCAGCTCGCGCCAGCGCCGGCACATGCCCAGATAGACCTCGGACTCCCGGGCGAAACGGCTCTCGGCACCCGTCTTGTCCGAGTGGTCCCACCAGAGTCCCGCTCTGCGGTCGAAGGGGAGGTGCGCGTCGCGCTCCGGTGTCCCGATGTCGTGCCCCGCGGAGAAGTGCCGGCCCGCGCCCGCCAGGACGACGGCCTTGACCTCGCTGTCGTCGGCCGCGCGGTAGAAGGCGCGGTCGAGCGCGTAGGTCATCGCGGAATTCTGGGCGTTGCGATAGTCCGGGCGGTTCATGGTGACGAGGGCTACGTGGCCCTGCCGCTCGTAGCGCACCACGGGCTCCTCGTGGTCGGCGGTCATCGGCGGCTCCTTCGGTGGCGGGTGTTCTTCCCTAACAAGTGTTTGGTAGGTTAACCTACGGCCATGAGCAGCGTCGAGGAATCCGGCACCGGGGCCACCCGGCAGCGGACCGCATCGCGAGGTGGACAACCGTGAACAAGCCCCCGCAGTACCTCCCCGGGCACCAGCTGCTCGCCGGCCGCACCGCAGTGATCACCGCGGCCGCCGGCGCGGGCATCGGCGGCGCCACCGCGCGCCGGTTCCTGGAGGAGGACGCCCGCGTCGTACTCGGCGACAGCCACGCCCGCCGCCTGGACGAGACCGTCGGGGCACTTGCGGAGGAGTTCGGCGCGGACCGGGTCGCCGGCGCCGCCTGCGACGTCACCGACGAGGAGCAGGTGGGCGCCCTCCTCGACCTGGCCGAGGAACGGCACGGCCGGCTCGACCTCGTCGTCAACAACGCGGGGCTCGGCGGAACCGCCGATCTGACCGAGATGACCGACGCCCAGTGGGACAAGGTCATCGACGTCACCCTGAACGGGACCTTCCGGTGCACCCGCGCCGCACTGCGCCGGATGAGGGCCTCCGGCGGCGGAGGAGCCGTCGTCAACAACGCCTCCGTCGTCGGCTGGCGCGCCCAGCGCGGGCAGGCCCACTACGCGGCCGCGAAGGCCGGCGTGATGGCGCTCACCCGCTGCGCGGCCGTCGAGGCCGCCGAGTACGGCGTACGGGTCAACGCGGTCTCACCCAGCCTGGCCATGCACCCGCACCTGGTGAAGGTCACCACGCCCGAACTGCTCGAACAGCTCACCGAGGCCGAGGCCTTCGGCCGGTACGCCGAGCCGTGGGAGATCGCCAACGTCATCGTCTTCCTGGCCAGCGGCTACTCCTCGTACATGACCGGCGAGACCGTGTCGGTCAGCAGCCAGCACGCGTGAGCGGGGAACGACAATGGGTCTGTGCCTACAGCCAAGAACACGCCGGCCGACCACGTGCCGGCCAAGAACGCGCCCGCAGCCAAGAACGCGCCGGCCGACAAGAAGCCCGCGATGAGTCCCTCGCCCGCGCGGCGCAGGGAGCTGCTCGCCACCGCAGCCGAGGTGTTCGCAGCCCAGGGCTACAACGCCACCACGGTGCGGAAGATCGCGGACGAGGCCGGGATCCTGGCCGGCAGCCTCTACTACCACTTCGACTCCAAGGAGTCGATGCTCGATGAAATCCTGACCACCTTCCTGGACGAACTGTGGGCCCGCTACGACGCCGTACTGGCCTCCGGTCTCGGCCCCAGGGAGACCATCGAAGCCCTTGTGACCGAGTCCTTCCGGGAGATCGACCGGCACCGTGCCGCTGTCGCCATCTACCAGAAGGAATCCAAGTACCTCTCCGTGCAGCCGCGCTTCGGCTATCTCGCCGACTCGCAGGAGAAGTACGAGAAGGCCTGGCTCGGAACGCTCGAACGCGGCGTCTCCGATGGGGCCTTCCGCGGCGATCTCGACGTCCGCCTCACCTACCGCTTCGTGCGCGACACCGTCTGGGTCGCCGCGAGCTGGTACCGGCCGGGCGGACAGCACAGCCCGGAGGAGATCGCCCGCCAGTACCTCGCGATGGTGCTGGAAGGCATCGCGTCCGGGCCGCACCAGCAAACGTAGACCGGCCGCCGGTTGCCGACGGCCGGAACCCCAGCAGGTTCCCATGGAGGAGCAGTCATGGCCGAGGCCTACATAGTCGAAGCGGTACGCACCCCGGTCGGGCGGCGCAAGGGCGGGCTCAGCGCCGTCCACCCGGCCGACCTCGGCGCGCATGTGCTCCGGGCGCTCGTGGAGCGCTCCGGTATCGACCCGTCCGCCGTCGAGGACGTCGTATTCGGCTGCCTGGACACCGTCGGCCCGCAGGCCGGGGACATCGCCCGGACGAGCTGGCTGGCCGCCGGACTCCCCGAGGAGGTGCCGGGTGTGACCGTCGACCGGCAGTGTGGCTCCTCCCAGCAGGCCGTGCACTTCGCCGCCCAGGGGGTGCTGTCCGGCACCCAGGACCTCGTCGTCGCGGGCGGCACCCAGAACATGTCGATGATTCCGATCGCCTTCGCCAGCAGGCAGGCCGCCGAGCCGCTGGGGCTGACCGAAGGGCCTTACGCCGGGTCCGAGGGGTGGCGGGCGCGCTACGGCGACCGGCCCGTCAACCAGTTCCACGGCGCCGAGCTGATCGCCGAGAAGTGGGGCATCTCCCGTACCGACATGGAGGAGTTCGCGCTCCGCTCGCACCAGCGCGCGCTCCGGGCCATCGACGAAGGGCGCTTCGCACGCGAGACGGTCGCCTACGGGGATGTCGCCACCGACGAGGGGCCGCGCCGGGACACCTCGCTGGAGAAGATGGCCGGGCTGAAGCCGGTCGTCGAAGGCGGCCGGCTCACCGCGGGTGTCTCGTCCCAGGTCTCCGACGGGGCGTCGGCCATGCTGCTCGCCTCCGAACGGGCCGTACGCGAGCACGGGCTGACGCCCCGGGCCCGGATCCACCACCTCTCGGTCCGCGGTGAGGACCCGATCCGGATGCTGTCCGCGCCCATTCCGGCGACGGCGTACGCGCTGAAGAAGGCGGGCATGTCCATCGACGACATCGACCTGGTCGAGATCAACGAGGCGTTCGCGCCGGTGGTGCTGGCCTGGCTGAAGGAGACCGGAGCCGATCCGGGGAAGGTCAACGTCAACGGCGGCGCCATCGCGCTGGGCCACCCGCTCGGGGCGACCGGCACCAAGCTGATGACGACGCTCCTGCACGAACTGGAGCGCACCGGCGGGCGCTACGGCCTCCAGACCATGTGCGAGGGCGGCGGCCAGGCCAACGTGACCATCATCGAGCGCCTCTGACGGGTCTCCCACGCAACGGCCGTGCCGTTCCCGACACCTGGGAGTGTCGGGAACGGCACGGCCGTTGTATGTCCCGGTGTTCTCAGCCGGTCCCGGCGGACGCCCCGGGGAAGGCGACTCCGGCCTCCAGCGCGGCCAGCGACCGCAGCGTCCCGTGGGCCTCGGACATGATCCGGCCGACGAGTTCCGCACAGGACGGCAGATCGTCGATCAGACCGGCGACCTGGCCCGACGCCATCACCCCCAGATCGGGGCGGCCGTCCACCATCGACGCCTTGAGCATCATCGGTGTGTTGGCGGCCAGCAGCACCTGACTCCAGGTCAGGTCCTTGCCGTGCTTCATGGCCAGGCCGTCGCGGACCATCTCCGCCCAGCCGAGACCGGAGTGCGCCTTGAAACCGGCGGCGTGCCGCAGCGCCCGCAGCAGCGCCGCGGGCCGCCCCGAGCGTTCCAGTGAGGCGACCAGCGGGGTACGGAGCATCCGGTGCGGCAGCCCGTCGACCTTGGTGGTGACCGTGATGTCCTTGACGCCCGCCGCGAGATACTCCGCCTTCACCGCGTCCGGCACCGTGCTGTCCGAAGTGAGCAGGAAGCGGGTGCCCATGGCGACGCCCGCCGCGCCCTGGGCGAGCGCGGCCACCAGACCGCGGCCGTCACGGAAACCGCCCGCCGCGACGACGGGGATGTCCACCGCGTCGACGACCTGCGGAAGCAGCACGGTGGTGGCGACCTCACCGGTGTGCCCGCCGCCCTCGCCGCCCTGCACGATGACCGCGTCGGCGCCCCACGCGGCCACCTTCTCGGCGTGCCGGCGCGCGCCGATGGACGGGATCACCACGACGCCCGCGTCCTTCAGCCGGCCGATCAGGGCCTCGGAAGGGGCGAGCGCGAAGGACGCCACCCGCACGCCCTCCTCGATGATGAGGGCCACGCGGTCCGCGGCGTCACCCGCGTCGGCCCGGAGGTTGACGCCGAAGGGCTGGTCCGTACGGGACCTGACCTCGCGCACCGCCGAGCGCAGCTGCTCCAGCGTCATGGTCGCGGAGGCCAGGATGCCCAGCGCCCCGGCGTTGGCCGACGCCGACACCAGACGGGGCCCCGCCACCCACCCCATGCCGGTCTGCACGATCGGATACCGCACGCCGACCAGCTCGGTGAGCGGGGTGGAGAGCGTGGCGGCCGGGCCCGTACCGCCGCTGCCCCCGGTCACGTCCGCACCTCGCGGTTGCGCAGACCCGCAGGGTCGATGACCGTACGGATCAGCCGGAGTTCCTCCGCGCTCGGCTCGCGGGTACGGGGTACGTCGTCGGCGACCGAGAGCGGGAACCCGGTGGCCTCGCGCACCTGTGCCGCGCTCACCCCGGGGTGCAGCGAACGTACCCGCAGCGTCCGGTCCGGTGTCTCGAAGTCCAGCACGGCCAGATCGGTGACGACCCGGCGCAGCTGGTGGAAACGGGTGGCCGAAGGGCCTGCGGCGGCGGCACGGTCGTGGCCGACACCGCTGACCATGTCGACCTTGTCGACGAACACCCGGGTGGAGTGCCGCGGCACCCAGTAACTCGTCGGGTTGTTGATGGTGTTGACCGGGCCGCCGCGCACACCGAGCAGCTGCCTGGTGGGCTGCTTCCAGTCCCCGATGCAGCTGATGTTCTGGTTGCCGTGCCGGTCGAGCTGGCTGGCGCCCATCATCACGTGCCGCTTGCCGCCGGTCACCATGGAGAGGTGCCGCCGGTAGGGCAGCCAGCCCTCGACGACCTCCGGTGTGGCGCCGATGGCGGGGACATCGCCGATCACCAGCGCCTCGCCGTCGGTGAGCAGCAGGTCGGGGGAGAAGGTCAGCCGGGCGAGCCGGGCGCCGACGGAGGGCACGGTCCCCATCGGGCTGGCCAGGATCTCGCCGTCCCCCCGCCAGGCCTCTGCGCAGGCGATGACGCAGTACTCGGCGCGGGTGACATCGCTCCGCTCATCGGCGGTGGCGTCCTGTGTGCTCATGCGCCCTCCTCGGCGAACGCCGCGACCGCGGCCTGATACGTGTCCTCGTCCCCGGACAGGAAGCGTGCGGTGAACTCCCGCCAGGCGTCCGGGTCCGCGGCGGCCTTGGCGTACGCCGCCTGGAACGGCTCGTCGCGTCCGTAGTCCGGCACACAGGAGGTGAAGTGGGCCCCGTTCGGGGTCTCGACGACCCCGGTCACCGACTGCCGGCCGACCAGCAGGGTCTGCGGCGACCCCGCGGCGGCGAACTCCGTGCTCGGCACGATGCGTTCACAGGAGAGGTACGCCTCGGTCGCCGCGTCGCAGAAGAGGTCGTCGAAGTACGGGTCGGGGCCCAGGTACTGGCCGTTGCCCCGCGCGTCGGCCCGGTTGACGTGGACGAGCGCGGCGTCCATCCGCAGCGCGGGCACGGCCACCAGCTCCTCGCCGTCCGCGTACGGTGAAGTGACCGTACGCAGCTCCGGGTTGACCCGCATCACGTCCGAGCCGAGACCGGCCCGTACGGGCAGGAACGGCAGCCGGTGGGTGGCCGCGGTCAGCCCCCACATGAACATCGACTCGTCCAGCTCGGTCAGCTCGAAGTCACCGCGCTGGCGTGCCGCACGGAAGTGCGGTTCCAGCGGGATGGAGTCGAGCGTCGCGAAGGCGGCCACCAGCTTGCGGATCTTCCCGGCGGCGGCCAGCAGGCCCACATCGGGGCCGCCGTACGAGATGACGGTCAGATTCGTGACGTCCGACCGCAGCAGGGCCCGGACGAGCGCCATCGGCTTGCGCCGGGAACCCCAGCCGCCGATCCCGATCGTCATACCGCTGCGCAGCCGCCCGACGACCTCGTCCGGCGTCATGATCTTTCCGGCCTGGCCGGTCTGCCCGGTCTTGCCGGGTGTGTCGCTGGTCACGACTTCTCCTTGCTTCCGAAGGTGTCACGGACCCGGTCGGCCACGCCGAGCAGGTTGGCCTCGAAGGTGAAGCCCTGCTCGAAGCGGTAGCTGCGACGGACGTCGACCGGGTCGATCCCGTTGATGGCCGCCTTCGCCAGGCGGATCAGAGTGCCGTCCTTGGCGGCGATCTCCGCCGCCAGCCGTACGGCCGCGTCCAGCAGCTCCGCGCGCGGGACGATCTCCCACACCGAGCCGTGGTGGTGCAGTTCCTGCGCGGTTGCGGTGCGCGAGGTGTAGTACAGGGTGCGCATCAGGTGCTGGGGGACCAGGCGCGAGAGGTGGGTCGCGGCGCCGAGCGCGCCCCGGTCCAGCTCGGGGAGGCCGAAGGTGGCGTCGTCGCTCGCCACGATGGCGTCCGCGTTGCCCACCAGGCCGATACCGCCGCCCAGGCAGAAGCCCCCCACGGCCGCGACCACCGGGACCTCGCACTCGTACACCGCGGCGAACGCCTCGGCGCAGCCTCCGTTGGCGCCCACCAGTGCCTCATGGCCGTCGGTGCGCTGCATTTCCTTGATGTCGACTCCGGCGTTGAATCCGCGCCCGGCCGCGGCGAGCACCACACAGCGCACGGCCGGGTCGCTGCCCGCGGCGCGTACGGCCGCTGCCAGGTCGTACCAGCCCTGTACGGGCAGCGCATTGACCGGAGGGAAGTCGACGGTGACCACGGTGACGCCGCTGAGCGGGCTTGAGGTGGAGACACCCATGAGCAGATCAGCTACCTTTCCACCAAACATTTGTTAGGTGAGAAGGTAGCAGTGGTTCGCGTACGGCGGGAGGGGGTGCCGGGCGTCCTCGCCCGTACGAGTGCCCAGGAAGCTGAAGAACCCGAAGAAGCAGAAGAAGTTCGAAGAAGCGAAGAGGAGAAGTGGGATGACGTCAGAGAACGCGCAAGGCACGACCGACGGTACGGCCGGGAACGGCGGGGGAATCTGCGCGGGGCGGGTCGCCGTCGTCACCGGGGCGGGCCGGGGGCTGGGGCGTGCCCACGCGCGCGCCCTGGCGGCCGAGGGTGCCCGGGTCGTCGTCAACGACCTGGGGGTCGGGCTCGACGGGGCGGGCGGCTCGGCCGGTCCCGCGCAGGACGTCGTGGACGAGATCGTCGCCGCGGGCGGCGAGGCCGTCGCGCACGGCGGGGACATCGCCACAACGGACGGTGCGGCCTCCCTGGTCACCGCCGCGCTGGACGCCTTCGGGCGGCTGGACATCCTGGTGAACAACGCCGGGTTCCTGCGGGACAAGATGCTCGTCAACCTCGACGAGGAGAGCTGGGACGCGGTCATGCGGGTCCACCTCAAGGGGCACTTCCTGGCGCTCAAGCACGCCGGGGCGCACTGGCGCGCGGAGGCCAAGGCGGGGCGGACGCCGCAGGCCCGGGTGATCAACACAAGTTCGGGCGCCGGACTGCTCGGCAGCGTGGGGCAGGGCAACTACGCGGCGGCCAAGGCCGGGATCCTGGGGCTGACCCTGGTCGCCGCCGCTGAACTGGGCCGCTACGGCGTCCAGGTCAACGCCATCGCCCCCGCCGCCCGCACCCGGATGACGGAGACGGTCTTCGCCGACGCCATGGCCGCGTCCGGCGACGGCAGCTTCGACGCGATGGCCCCGGAGAACGTCTCGCCGCTCGTGGTCTGGCTGGCCTCCGGGGCGTCCGGCGGAGTCACCGGCCGGGTCTTCGAGGCGGAGGCCGGGCGGATCACCGTCATGGAGGGGTGGCGGCCCGGCCCGGGTGCCGACAAGGGGGCGCGCTGGACGCCGGCCGAGGCGGGCGAGGCGGCGCTGCGGCTGCTCGCCGCGGCCGAACCGCCGCAGCCGGTGTACGGCGCGCAGTGAGCGCCACCGTGCGGGCGCCGCGAACGGGTGCCCGCACGGTGGTCGGCCCGCCGGCCCGTCAGCCGGCGGCCGCGTCGCCGGAGCGTGCCGCGAGGTAGCGGCCCGGGACGTCTCCGCCCCCGTGCACCGCGAGATCGGCGCCGTTCACGTACGACGCCTGACGGCCCGCCAGATACAGGCACGCGTCGGCCACGTCGGACGGCACGGCCATCCGCCCCATGGGGATGGTCCGAGCCACCGCCGCACCTCCGTCGTTGCCGTAGACGGCCGCCGCGTTCGCGGTCCGGATCAGCCCGGTGGTGATGTGGTTGACGCGGACTCGCGGCGCCCACTCCAGCGCCAGGGCGCGGGTCAGGCCGAGCAGTCCGGCCTTGGCGGCCGAGTAGGCGGCCGTGCCCGGCTGCGGGTCGTGGCCCGAGACGCTGCCGATGTTCACGACCGAGCCGCCCTCGTCCTGCGTCCGCATGACGAGGTTGGCCGCCTGGGCCGTGTAGAAGGGGGCCAGCAGATTGAGTGCGACGATCCGCTCGACGAACCGCGGTGAGACGGTGGCTGCGTCCGAATCGGGCGAGCCCCCCGCGTTGTTGACGAGCGTGTCCAGCCGGCCGAACCGGGCCGCCGCGTGCTCGATGAGGCCGGCCGCCGCGTCGGGGTCGCGTACATCCGCCGCGAGGAAGGCCGCGGTGCGTCCGCCCGCGGCGGGCAGGGCGTCCGGTTCGCCGCGGCCGCACACGAGGACCTCGGCCCCCGCGCCGAGGAACGCCTCGGCGATCGCGTATCCGATGCCTTTGGTGCCGCCCGTGACGACAACTGCCCGTCCAGTGAAGTCCGCCGGGTTCCTGATGGTCATGAGCCGCCTCCGTGCTGTCCGGGCCCGGCTGTGCCATGGACGGCCGGGAGCTGGTGCGATATCAACCTACCAAGCGTTAGGTAGGTGAACTAGAGTGCATTGGGCACCGAACATTCATTCCGAGCATCCATCCGAGAATTCCGACGGACGAGGGGTCTCCATGACACAGGACGAGCCGGCCCGCACCGTTCCCGGCGTGCTGGCCGCGACGGCCCGGAGCCACCCGGACACCGAGGCGCTCGTCGACGGCGGGACCCGGCTGACCTACGGCGAACTGGCCCTGCAGGTGCGGCGCGCCACCGCCGCCGTGATGGCGTCGGGTGTCGTCCCCGGTGACCGGGTGGCCGTCTGGGCCCCCAACGGCCACCGCTGGGTGGTGGCCGCACTCGGGGCGCTCGGCGCGGGAGCGGTGCTGGTGCCGGTGAACACCCGCTACAAGGGTGAGGAGGCGGGCTGGCTGCTGGCCAGGAGCGGGGCCAGGACCCTGTTCGTGGACAACGGCTTCCTGGGCCACGACTATCTCGGCTACCTCGGCGCGCTGCCCGGCGTCCCCGACACGGACGTACGCGGCCGGGGCCCTGTACCCGCGCTGCCCGGTCTGCTCGATGTGGTGCTCATCGGGGGCGACGTGGCCCCCGGGGCGCGCGGCTGGCAGGAGTTCCTGGCCGCGGGCGGGCCCGTGTCCGACGCGGCAGCCGACGCACGGGCCGCCGAGGTCGGCGAAGCGGACGCCTGCGACATGTTCTTCACCTCGGGCACCACCGGCAGGCCCAAGGGCGCGCTGACGGCACACGGCCAGAACATCCGCGCCTTCGACGCCTGGAGCGAGCGGGCCGGGCTGCGCCACGGCGACCGGTACCTCATCGTCAACCCCCTCTTCCATACCTTCGGTTACAAGGCCGGAGTCCTCGCCTGTCTGGGCCGGGCGGCCACGATGGTCCTCCAGCCGGTCTTCGACGTACGGGAGACACTGCGGCTGGTGAGCGAGGAGAGGGTGACCGTGCTGCCCGGTCCGCCCGCCATCTACACGTCGATCCTCGAACACCCGGACCGCCACGCGTACGACACCTCGTCCCTGCGCCTGGCCGTCACAGGCGCCTCGGTCGTGCCCGTCGCGCTGGTGGAGCGGATGCGGGAGGAGCTGAGGCTGACCGTACTCACCGCGTACGGGCTCACCGAGTCCTGCGGCATGGTCTCCATGTGCACCGCCGACGACGACGCGCGGACCGTCGCCGGGACCTCCGGCCGTGCCGTCGACGGCGTTGACCTCTCCGTGGTCGACGCGGCGGGCAACCCGCTCGGCCCCGGTGAGAACGGCGAGATCGTGGTGGGCGGATACAACGTGATGCGCGGGTACTTCGAGGACCCCGCAGCGACCGCCGAGGCCATCGACGCCCTGGGCCGCCTCCACACCGGCGACGTCGGGTGCCTCGACGCGGACGGCAATCTCACCGTCACCGGACGGCTGAAGGACATGTTCCTGGTCGGCGGCTTCAATGTGTACCCGGCCGAGGTCGAGCAACTGCTCGCGCGCCACGGGCAGATCTCCGAGGCGGCCGTCGTCGGGATACCGGATCCGAGGCTGGGCGAGGTGGGCCGGGCCTATGTCACGGCCCGGCCGGGCGAGCGGCCGGACCCCGCGGAGGTGATCGCCTTCTGCCGGGAGCGGCTGGCGAACTTCAAGGTGCCGCGCGAGGTCGTGGTGCTCGACCGGTTCCCGCGCAACGCCATGGGGAAAGTCCTCAAAACCGCCCTGGACAGGAGCTGACCGCCGTGTCCGCAGTCAAGAGGCAGCGCGACAGAGAGAGTTCACCCGGGAAATCCGCCGCCGTACCGGGAGCCGTACCGGGAGCCGCGGCGTGAGCGCGCCGCCGCGTACCCCGGCGGGTGCCTGGCGCGGCCGTGAACTGGGGGAGCGCACGGTCAGTTACGACGAGCGGGACGCGATCCTCTACGCCCTCGCCATCGGCGCCGACGCGACCGACCTGGACCTGGTCTTCGAGGAACGGCTGCGGGTGCTGCCCACCTTCGCGCTCACCCTCGCCCAGTGGGCGCCCGACGCACTCGGCTCGCTGGGCGCGTTCGACACCCGTACCGCGGTCCACGGGGCTCAGCGCCTCGAGGTGATGTCCCCGCTGCCGCGCTCCGGGAAGCTGTCCATGCGGGCGTACGTGAGCGAGGTGTGGGACAAGGGCTCGGCCGCGGTGTTCGAGGTCGTCGTGGTCAGCGACTGCTCCGTCGCCACCTGGTCGCTCTTCGCCCCGGGGCGCGGCGGGTTCGGCGGCGAACGCGGCCCGTCCGCACCGTCCGCCCCGCCGGAACCGCCCGACCACCGGGCCGAGGTGGCGACCGCCCCGAACCAGGCGGCGCTCTACCGGCTGCTCGGTGACCGCCACGCCATGCATATCGACCCGGACGCCGCACGGGCGGCCGGGCAGCCGAGGCCGTTCCTGCACGGGCTGTGCTCGATGGCGGCCGCGACGCTTCCCCTGGCGCGGGCGGCGGGCGCTCATCCGGCCGATCTGGTCCGCCTCGAAGGCCGGTTCGCGGCCCCGGTGTTCCCCGGGGACCGCCTCACGGCACACGCCTGGAATCCCCCGGGTACGGAACCGCCCGAGCCCTGGGCCGCGCACGCGAAGCCGCCCACGGAACTGCGCTTCGAACTGCTCGGCGGCGTCCGCTCGGTGGTGTCCGGGGGGCGGGCCGGGTTCAGTATCTGAGCGCACCGGCAGGAGAGCAGTGAGTGCACGGTGAGTGAGCCGGGTCACTTTCTGTTGATGTTCAGGCATAGGTAAAGGCCAATCGGGGAGGTGACCGGACCACTGGTGTGAACCAGTGGAATCAGTTCAGTGAGGAAAGGCAGAACACACGTGTCGGCAAGCGAGACCATTCATGTAGACGGGATGTGGCGGGGCGCCGCATCCGGCGCCACACGGGAGGTCCTCGACCCCGCCGACGCGAAGACCCTGCAAGTCGTCGCCGAAGGCGGCGCGCAGGACGCGGACGCCGCCGTACAGGCCGCGCACACCGCCTTCGCGGGTGGCCGGGGCGACTGGCCGCTGACGCCGGTGGCCGAACGCGCCGCGCTGCTGCGCCGGGTCGCCGGGCTGCTCCAGCGCGACCGCGAGGAGATCGCGCTCATCGAGAGCCGCGACACCGGCAAGACCCTGGAGGAGGGCCGGGTCGACGTCGACGACGTCACCAACGCCTTCCGGTACTTCGCCGATCTGGTGATGAACGAGAGCGGCGGCCGGGTCGTGGACGCCGGCTCGCCCGACGTCCACAGTGTCGTCGTCCATGAGCCGGTCGGCGTCTGCGCGCTGATCACGCCCTGGAACTACCCGCTGCTGCAGGCGAGTTGGAAGATCGCACCGGCGCTCGCCGCGGGCAACACCTTCGTCATCAAGCCCAGCGAGGTCACCCCGCTCTCCACCGTCCACCTGGTGAAGCTCCTGGCGGAGGCCGGTCTGCCCGCCGGAGTGGCCAACATCGTCACCGGCCCGGGAGTCCCCGTGGGGGCCAGGCTCGCGGAACACCCGCAGGTCGACTTGTTCTCCTTCACCGGGGGCCTCGCCAGCGGCACCACAGCCGCGAGTTCGGCCGTCGCCGGTGCGAAGAAGATCGCCCTGGAGCTGGGCGGCAAGAACCCCAATGTGGTCTTCGCCGACGCCTGCGCCACCGAGGAGGGCTTCGACACCGCCGTGGACCAGGCGCTGAACGCCGCCTTCATCCACAGCGGCCAGGTCTGCTCGGCCGGGGCCAGGCTCATCATCGAGGAGTCCGTCCGGGACCGCTTCGTCGCCGAACTGGCCCGCCGCGCCGAGCGGATCAAGCTCGGCCGCGGCACCGCCGAAGGCGTCGAGTGCGGGCCGCTGGTCTCCCAGCAGCAGCTCGACAAGGTCGAAGCGTACGTGGCGTCGGCTCTGGCCGAAGGGGCGCAGCTGCGCTGCGGCGGGCAGCGCCCCGAGCCGTCCGACGAGCGGCCCGCCACCGGTTACTTCTACGCGCCCACCGTCCTGGACGGCTGCCACCGCGGCATGAAGGTCGTCCGCGAGGAGACCTTCGGCCCGATCCTGACCGTCGAGACCTTCCGCGACGAGGAGGAGGCGGTGACACTGGCCAACGACACCGAGTACGGACTGGCCGGCGCCGTCTGGTCGGCCGACACCGCCCGCGCCCGCCGCGTCGCCGCCCGGCTGCGGCACGGCACCGTCTGGATCAACGACTACCACCCCTACCTCCCGCAGGCGGAGTGGGGCGGCTTCGGCAAGTCCGGCATCGGCCGCGAGCTGGGCCCCGCCGGCCTGGCCGAGTACCGCGAGTCCAAGCACATCTACGAGAACCTCCGGCCCGCACCGGTCCGCTGGTTCACGGGCTGACTGCCCGTCTGTTCGCAGCACCGCTTACCACCGTCAGCACTTTGCAGAAGGAGCAACGACTCATGCCTCCGGAGATCTCCACGGTCACCGCCGACTACGTCATCGTCGGCGGCGGCACCGCGGGTTCGGTGATCGCGTCCCGGCTCACCGAGGACCCCGCCGTCAGCGTCGTAGTCGTCGAGGGCGGCCCGACCGACATCGACCG
This sequence comes from Streptomyces sp. NBC_00466, assembly GCF_041433995.1. NCBI lineage: Bacteria > Bacillati > Actinomycetota > Actinomycetes > Kitasatosporales > Streptomycetaceae > Streptomyces > Streptomyces sp. NBC_00466. The sequence goes on from NZ_CP107896.1 coordinate 6,958,815, forward strand.
CGACGACGTCCTCACCCTGCGCCGCTGGCTCGGCCTGCTCGGCGGCGACCTGGACTACGCGTACCCCACCACCGAGCAGCCCCGCGGCAACTCACACATCCTGCACAGCCGTGCCAAGGTGCTCGGTGGCTGTTCCTCGCACAACACCCTGATCTCGTTCAAACCGCTGCCCGGTGACTGGGACGAGTGGTCCGAGCACGGCGCGGCCGGCTGGGACGCGAAGTCCATGGACCCGTACTTCTCGAAGCTCCGCAACAACATCGTCGCGGTGGACGAGAAGGACCGGAACGCCATCGCCAGCGACTTCGTGGCAGCGGCCCAGCAGGCGGCCGGTGTCCCGCGCGTGGAGGGCTTCAACAAGAAGCCCTTCCACGAGGGCGTCGGCTTCTTCGACCTCGCCTACCACCCGGAGAACAACAAGCGCTCCTCCGCGTCGGTCGCCTACCTCCACCCGCACATCGAGGCCGGTGACCGGCCCAACCTCACGATCATGCTGGAGACCTGGGCCCACCGGCTCGAACTGGACGGTAACCGCGCCACCGGTGTCCACGTGCGCACCAAGGACGGCGAAGAGGTCCTGCTGCGGGCCGGCCGCGAAGTGCTGGTCTGCGCGGGCGCGGTGGACACACCGCGGCTGCTGATGCTGTCGGGCATCGGCCCGAAGCAGGACCTGGAAGCTCTCGGGATCCCCGTCCTGCACGACCTGCCGGGCGTCGGCGAGAACCTCCTCGACCACCCCGAGTCCGTCATCGTGTGGGAGACCGACGGGCCCATCCCGGAGAACTCGGCGATGGACTCCGACGCCGGACTCTTCGTCCGCCGCGACCCCGGATCGCGCGGCCCGGACCTGATGTTCCACTTCTACCAGATCCCCTTCACCGACAACCCGGAACGGCTGGGCTACGAGAAGCCCGAGCACGGCGTGTCGATGACACCCAACATTCCCAAGCCGCGCAGCCGCGGCCGCCTCTACCTCACCAGCGCCGACCCCGAGGTCAAACCGGCCCTGGACTTCCGGTACTTCACCGACGACGAGGACTACGACGGCCGGACGCTGGTCGACGGCATTCGCCTCGCCCGCGAGATCGCGAAGACCGAACCGCTCGCCCACTGGCTCAAGCGCGAGGTCTGCCCGGGCCCCGATGTGACGTCCGACGAGGACATCAGCGAGTACGCCCGCAAGGTCGCGCACACCGTCTACCACCCGGCGGGCACCTGCAGGATGGGTGCCCCCGACGACGCACTCGCCGTGGTCGACCCGGAGCTGCGGATCCGCGGACTGGACGGCATCCGTATCGCCGACGCCTCCGTCTTTCCGACGATGCCGTCGGTCAACCCCATGATCGGAGTCCTCATGGTCGGCGAGAAGTGCGCCGAACTACTGGCCGCCACCCCCGCCCAGGGAGGTACGGCATGACAGCGACCGGCACCCCAGCGGCCTCCGGCGACGCCGGACGGCACACCGGCGAACCGCCGGCTCCCGCATCGGACGCTGCGGCGGCACCGGCCGCACCCTCTGCATCTTCCGCACCTGCACCGGCTGACGAGAAGCGCGGCACCGTCTTCTCCGTACGCAATCTGTGGAAGGTCTTCGGCCCCCGCGCCGACCGGATACCCGGTGACAGCTCGCTGACCGGGCTGACCGGTGAGGAGCTGCGCAGTCGCACCGGCTGCACCGCCGCCGTGCGCGACGTCTCGTTCGACGTCCACGAGGGCGAGGTCTTCGTGGTCATGGGCCTGTCCGGCTCAGGCAAGTCCACGCTGGTGCGCTGTCTGACCCGGCTCATCGAGCCCACCAGCGGCGACCTCACCATGGACGGCGAGGACGTCCGCGCCATGGACAGGACCACGCTGCGTGAACTGCGCCGCCACCGCGCCGCCATGGTCTTCCAGCACTTCGGCCTGCTCCCGCACCGCACGGTCCTGGACAACGTCGCCTACGGGCTGGAGATCCAGGGCGTCGGCCGGGCCGAACGCCGCACCAAGGCAGCCGAGTTCATCGAGAAGGTCGGCCTGACGGGCCTGGAGCACCGGCGGCCGAGCGAACTCTCCGGCGGCCAGCAGCAGCGCGTCGGCCTGGCCCGCGCGCTCGCCGTGGACCCCGAAGTCCTGCTCTTCGACGAGCCGTTCAGCGCGCTCGACCCGCTCATCCGGCGGGACATGCAGCAGGAGGTCGTCCGGCTGCACAAGGACGAGGGCCGCACCATGGTCTTCATCACCCACGACCTGTCCGAGGCGCTGACCCTGGGCGACCGCATCGCGCTGATGCGCGACGGCCGGATCGTGCAGCTCGGCACGCCCGAGGAGATCGTCGGCTCGCCGGCCGACGACTACGTACGCGACTTCGTACGGGACGTGCCGCGCGAACAGGTCCTCACCGTCCGCAGGGCCATGCGTCCCGCACAGGGCGCCGAGGCCGCCGAGGGCGAGTCGGTGCCCTCCGGCACGCTCATATCCGACGCCATCGACACCGTCGTCCGCTCCGGAGGCGCCGTCCGCGTCGTCGAGGGGGACCGGTGCCTGGGCATCGTGGACCACGCCTGCCTGCTCGCCGTCGTGGCCCGTCTCGACGAGAGCCCGGCCGAGAGCGGAGTGGCCGCCTGATGCGTACGCACCAGGCGCCCGAGCGCCTGCTCCGCGCGGCCACCCGGAGGCGCGCATGACGACCGCCACCACCGCGCCCCTCAGCGCCGACAGCCCGGCCGCGCCCGGCAGAGCCGACAGGCTCCGCGCCGCGCTGCTCCACCGGGGGCCGGGCAAGCTCCTCGTGCTCGCCATTGCCGCCGCCGTACTGGTACCGATCGCGAACGCCGTCTGGGCCGGCGGACTGTGGCCCAGTGCGCTCACCGTGGACGTCTCGGCACCGCTGGGCCACGTCAGCGACTGGATCATCGACAACCGGGACACCCACCCGCTGTTCCTGTACTTCCTCGGCTATCTGAGCAACGCTGTGGTCATCGCCGTACGCGCCGTCTATCTGGTGCTGCTCGCCCTCGGCTGGACCGGAGTCACCGCCGCGGTCACCCTGGTGGCCTGGCGGGTGGCCGGATGGCGCATCGGCGCAACCGCGCTGGTCTCGCTCCTGGTCAGCGGAGTGCTGGACATGTGGGTGCCGACCATGCAGACGCTCGCGCTGATGGTGGTGGCCGTCATCGTGTCCGCCGTCGTCGGAGCGCTGCTGGGTCTGGCGGGCGGTCTCTCCGACCGGCTGTTCCGCATTCTGCGCCCGGTGCTCGACACCATGCAGGTGCTGCCGGCCTTCGCGTATCTGCTGCCTGTGGTCCTGGTGTTCGGCATCGGTGTCCCGGCCGCCCTGCTCGCCACCGTCGTCTACGCGGCGCCGCCGATGGCGCGGCTCACGGCGCTCGGGCTGCGCGGCGCCGACGTCGGAGTCCTGGAAGCCGTCGCCTCGCTCGGTTCCACCGCACGCCAGCGGCTGGTCACCGCCCGGCTGCCGCTGGCCCGCAAGGAGCTGCTCCTCGGCCTCAACCAGACCATCATGATGGCGCTCTCGATGGTCGTCATCGCCTCACTCATCGGAGCCGCCGGTCTCGGCGACCGCGTCTACCAGGCGCTGGCCTCCGTGGACGTCGGCGGGGCGCTGGCCGCGGCCATCCCGATCGTGCTCCTCGCCATCGTGATGGACCGCACCACCGCCGCGGCCGGAACCCGCCTCGGCAGCGAGCCCTCCGGGCCCGCCGCCCTGCGGGGCTGGCGCGGCTGGGCTGTCGTAGCCGCCGGCACCGCCGTCGTCGCGGTGGCCGGCCGGCTGGCCGGCTCCACGCTCTGGCCCACTGGAACCACCGTGGCCATCGCACGGCCCGTCAACGACTTCAAGGAGTGGATGGTCAACCACCTCTACTCCGGAGTGCCCGTCGTCGGCGGCACCGCCGACTGGGCCGCGCACTTCACCTCCTGGATCCTGGACCCGCTCAGGGACGGGCTGACCGGGCTGCCCTGGTGGGGCGCCCTGCTGATCGTCGCCGCCCTGGCCTGGCTGATCGGCACCTGGCAGACCGCACTGACCGCGGTACTCGCGCTCTGCGCCATCGGCGTCCTCGGCATGTGGAAGCCGTCCATGGACACGCTCTCCCAGGTCCTGGCCGCGCTGGTCGTCACACTCGTCATCGGGTTCGCCGTCGGGATCCTCGCCGCGGGCAGCCGCCGCGCCGAGGCCGTACTGCGCCCGGTCCTCGACGTCATGCAGACCATGCCGCAGTTCGTGTATCTCATCCCGGTGGTCGCGCTCTTCGCCGTGGGCCGCGCCCCGGCCGCCGCCGCTGCGGTCGTCTACGCGCTCCCCGCCGTCGTCCGCATCACCACCCAGGGCCTGCGCCAGGTCGACCCGGCAGCGGTGGAGGCCGCCCGGTCGCTCGGCGCCACCCGGCTGCAGACGCTGCGCCAGGTCCAGCTGCCGCTGGCCCGCCCGGCGCTGCTGCTGGCTGTCAACCAGGGCGTGGTCCTCGTACTCGCCGTGGTCATCATCGGCGGCCTGGTGGGCGGCGGGGCCCTCGGCTACGACGTCGTCACCGGCCTGGCCACGGGCGACCTCGCCATCGGCCTCGTCGCGGGCGTGGCCATCGTCTGCCTCGGCCTGATGCTCGACCGCCTCACCCAGCCCACCGAACGCCGCACCCGGAAGGGGGCCTGAGCCGTGACCCGTACACGCACCCGTGGCGCACGCCGCGCCACGACCGCCCTCGCCGCCCTGGCGTCCGGCGCCCTGCTGGTCTCGCTCAGCGGCTGCGGAGCCGCCGACATGACGAAACAGGCCTCGCCCTTCGCCGCGGCCAAGGGCGCCAAGTCCGTCACGCTTTCCGTGCAGAGCTGGGTCGGCGCACAGGCGAACGTGGCCGTCGCCAAGTATCTGCTCGAGCACCGGCTCGGCTACCGCGTCGACACCGTCCAGGTGGACGAGATCCCCGCCTGGGACGCGCTCAGCCAGGGCCGTGTCGACGCCATCCTGGAGGACTGGGGCCACCCCGACCAGGAGAAGCGGTACGTCAAGGACAAGAAGACGATCACCGCGGGCGGCGACCTGGGGGTCACCGGCCACATCGGCTGGTTCGTCCCGAATTACTGGGCGGACAAGCACCCGGATGTCACCGACTGGAAGAACCTCAACAAGTACGCCAGTCAGCTGCGTACGGCGGAGAGCGGCAGCAAGGGCCAGCTCATGGACGGTTCGCCGTCCTATGTCACCAACGACAAGGCCCTGGTGAAGAACCTCAAGCTGAACTACGACGTGGTCTTCGCGGGGTCCGAGGCCGCGCAGATCACCCAGATCCAGCAGTTCGCCAAGGAGAAGAAGCCCTTCCTCTCCTACTGGTACGAGCCGCAGTGGCTCTTCAACCAGGTACCGATGAAGGAGGTCAAGCTCCCTCCGTACACCGCGAAGTGCGCGGACAAGGGGGTCAAGGACCCGAAGTCCATCGACTGCGCCTATCCGTCGACGCCTCTGCAGAAGTACTTCAACACCGATTTCACCAGGACGGGCGGCGCCGCCGCGACCTTCCTGAAGAAATTCAAGTGGACGAAGAACGACCAGAACAAGGTCTCCGCGATGATCGCCTCGCAGGGACTCTCGGCCGACGAGGCGGCCAAGCGCTGGGTGGACCAGAACCCGGACATCTGGAAGAAGTGGCTCCCGGGCAAGAAGTGACAGGACGTCATGCCGCCGGTCCGCAGGGTCCGGCGGCATGACGGCTGCGGCCGCCACACCTCTGCAGGTGTGGCGGCCGTCTTGTGTGCTGAGTGGCTCTGTCTGATGCCGGCGGAGCCCGGCCGGCCGTGGTCCGCACAGGCCCGCGGCCGGCGGGACTGGGCCGTACGGGTGGGAGCCGGGAGCCGTCCGCACGGCTTGGGCACCGTTCCGGTTTCGGTGTCCTGGCCACCCCGGTACCCATGGGGACAACAGTCAGTGGCTGCCGTGCCCATCGGGGGCGAGAGGGATTCCGAGGGATCCCCGGGCCGTGGACGGCCGGCCCACCACCACGCGTACACCGGAGGATCTCCCGTGCTGACGACCCACTTCGTCCCAGGCGCGCCGAACTGGCTCGACCTCGGCGCCCCCGACGTCGACGCAGCTGTCGCCTTCTACACCGGCGTATTCGACTGGACCTTCCGGTCGGCGGGCCCCGAGGCGGGCGGCTACGGCTTCCTCCAGAAGGGCGGCAGGACCGTCGCGGCCGTCGGCCCGCTGATGGAGGGCGCGAGCTCCGCCTGGACGGTCTACTTCCACACGTCCGACGCCGACGCCACCGGCCGCGCGGTCGGGCAGGCCGGTGGCACGGTCCGCGTCCCGGCGACGGACGTCTTCACCGCCGGCCGGATGGCGGCCTTCACCGACTCGACAGGCGCCGACTTCGCCGTCTGGCAGCCGGGCGACGTACAGGGTCTGGAAACCGTCATGGAGCCGGACGCGATGTGCTGGACGGAGCTGCACACCACCGACGCGGCAGCGGCGAAGGCCTTCTACCGTGCGATTTTCTCCTGGGACTACCAGGACATGTCCATGGGGGAGGGCATGGTCTACACCGTCGTGTCCACGCCCGGCGGCGGCAAGGGCGACGACACCAGCCACGGCGGCATCATGCAGCTGCCGAAGGAGAACGCGGAGGCCGGTGCGGGATCGGAGTGGCACCCGTACTTCGGCGTCGAGGACTGCGACGCCACCTTCGCCGCGGCCACCGGACGCGGCGCCACGGTCCTGATGGCGCCGACCAACGCCGCGGGAGTCGGCCGGCTGGCCATGCTCCGGGACCTGAACGGCGCCGTGTTCGCGCTGATCAAGGGCGATCCTTCGATGACCTGACCTTTCGATCGAGGCGTTCGACAGCGACCCCAGTCGTTGAGGCCTCCTTGTCAGTGGACCTGGTCGCGCTTCGGCCCGATGCCTGTGATCCGGGCCGGAGTTCCGTCCGGGGCGAATGAGTGGTGGAAGGTGAAGGCGTGCGGCGCGGAGCCGTGGTCGCGGAGGTGTTCCAGCCTGGAAACCCCGTGCTGCCAGGTGGGTATCACGTCGTCGGAGACCCACCAGAACACGTAATTCGGCTGTCCTGTCCTCTCGAACCAGTCGTAACGCCTGTTCAGTGCCTCACGGTGCAGGCCGGTGTAGATGGCGTCGAAGGCGGGGCGCAGGCCGGTCCAGAGTGAGAGGGTCGCGGCCAGGGCGGTGGTCTCCACCGTATGGCCCTTGCCGTACCAAGCCGGTACGGCGAACTCTCCCCATGCACCCCAGTCCGCCTCGAAGAGCCCGCCCCGGTCACTGTCTGCCGGTTCAGCACGCGCGAGGTATCCGGGGTGCTGGCTGATCTTCCGGTAGACGGCCTCACCCATGTCGTAGAACTCGCGGGTGAGAGGCGCGGGATCGGCGAGAGGTGACTTCAGGACGCCGAATGTGTACAGCGCAAGATGGGGCATGCATCTCTCCCTGGTTGGGGTGCCTGGTGTGCAACCGGTTCCGTGGCTTGCGCAGGGGGGGCGAGGGTTTGTGGGGCGTGTCCAACTCAGCCCGTCGCGAGTGGCTCAGTCTGAAGGAACCCCCGTGCGGCCGTGGGTGATTGCCGAGGACCAGGTGAAGGTAGCTGACTCCGCGGGCCATGTCGACGTTGCGTTTTCCCTGGCCAAGTGCCCTCCTGTGCCGGTCCTTTCGGGAGTTGGGGCCCCGGCCCGTCCTCAGCTCGCGGGAGCCGCGTTGAGCAGGTCGAGCGTGCTCTGCTGGCAGCCGTAGTCCGGCGTTCCGGCCCACGGGCCGTTCCAGTGCGGCCCGTACATGTCGAGCGCGTTGCGGTCCTTGCTGTGGGCGGCGTCCGCCCACCGGTTCAGCGGCGTGCTGTACGGGTGGTCCGACAGCTCTCCGTTGAGCTTGCCGAGCCCCCGGACGTAGGCCCCCTTGAAGGAGGGACCGTCACCGGTGCAGCCGTCGGACTCACCGGGCTCACGCAGCACGCCGTCGGTCTCCAGCCGGGTGGTGGAGGCATCGGCCAGGGTCCGCGCGGTGTCCAGGAGCGAGTTGTCGCCGGTGGCCCGGTGCAGCTCGGTCAGTCCGCCGAGGATCACGCCCTGGTTGTATGTCCAGGTCTGCTGGCCGTTGTTGGAGCAGGCGTCGGTCAGACCGTCGTTGATCAGGTGGTCCGAGTTGATCATGCCGCTGGCGCTGAACCACGACCACTCGTTCTTCGCCCGGTCCAGATAGGTGGAGTCGCCGGGGATGCGGTTGTGCAGCGCGGCGTTGAGCTGGAGGAACAACTCGTTGGTGATCGCGTTCTTGTAGGTCTTGTTCTCGTTCCACAGCACCCCGCCGCCGCAGGTGCCCGTCCAGTTGGCGAACATGTGGTCGGCGTCGGCACGTGCGGTGTTCAGGTAGCGGCTGTCACCGGTCAGGTCGTACGCGGCGACCCAGGCCAGTCCCCACCAGCCGGTGTCGTCGAGGTAGTCGTTGGTGAAGTTGCCGCCCTGCGCCCCGATGTTCTTGTCGTAGGTGCTGGAGACGGCGTATTTGTAGCTGGGCATGCCGCTGGTACGGATGTTGTCGATGACGGCCGTCAGCGCGTTGGCGCTGGTCCACCAGCCGTTGCCGCCGAACAGACCGGTGTTCCGGTCGAACGACATCATCAGCGCGGTCGCGGCGGCGGTGCTCCTGCTGCCCGCGTTCCAGTCCGTGCGTGCCCACTCCGTACAGGCGATCTCGGCCCGGTCCCCGGCCTTTCCGCAGGCCCGGAGTGCGCCTACGCCGGCCGAGTTCCAGTCGTCGACGTTGTACATCTGGGTGCGCCAGCCGCCTGATCCCGAAGGGATCCTGGTGTCGCCCAGCTTGCTGCCCGACGACCAGGTCCTGCCGCCGTCGAAGGAGCGGTCCAGCCAGACCTCGTCCCCGGCACTGCCGTTGTCGATGGAGGCCCAGCCCATGACATCGTTGTCATCGATGTGCAGAGCGATGGTGCGCGAGTAGATCGAGGTGGTGACGGGCGTTCGGCCCTTCGTCGCCGTGGCGGGGTCCCGGGCGTCGCAGTACTTGTTGCAGATCGCTCCCTGGGTCTCGGCGGGGGTCGTCCGTACGCTCGCGGATGCCGCCTGCGGAAGGGAGCCGAGGAGCAGGCACGACAGTGCGGCGAGGAGGGTCAGTCGTCTGGATGTGGGGGACATGTGGGCCTTCCGGTGCGGGGGTGGGGACCGTCGGGGCGGCGCCCGGAGCGGGGCGGGCGAACAAAGTATCAGGTTCATGTCAAGATCTGACCCGTGCCGCACGACGGCTCCACGGACGGCCGCTGCGTTTGCGGGGGTGTGTCACTCGCGCCGAGAATCGGACGCAGTACGGACCGCCCCTGTCCCGGGCACCGGGGCCGCGAGCGCGGCCGGCCGTGTCCGGGGCCCCGCCACGACAGCGCGCGGGGACGACCGGCGGCGGGAACCGGTGGAATCCGCGCCGAGAACGGAGCACGGCTATGAAGCCGATCGTCACCGTGGGCCTGGACAGCAGGGCCGAGTCGCTCTCCACGGCCCGCTGGGCCGCGCGCGAGGCGCAGTCGCGCGGCGCGGTGCTGCGCATCCTGCACGCACGGGCGGCGCGTTCCGGCGGTCCGGACCGGCCGGCGGACGGGGGCGGTGAGGACGAGCTGCCCCGGTGGATCATGGAGCGGGCGCGCACTGTCGTGGACGAGCGCTGTCCCGGACTGCCCGTCACCGAGGAGCTGAGTGAAGGTGACCCGGTGGCGTCCCTGCTGGAAGCGGCGGGCGATTCGCAGGCGGTGGTGCTCGGCTCCCGGGACATGGCGCCACTGGCCAGTTACTACCTGGGCGACATCGGCCTGAAGGTGCTGGCACGCGCCGACACCCCGGTCGTTCTCGTCCGGGCGCGGGAAGCCACCGGACCGGTGGCGGAGGACGGCGCGGTCGTGCTGGGCCTTTCGCTGCACGGGCCGTGCGAGGCGCTGTGCGAGTTCGCCTTCGACATCGCCGCCAGGCGCGGCGTCCTGCTGCGTGCGGTGCACGGCAGAAGCCTTCCGGAGCACGCGTACGGCCGGAGCGGAGTCGATTCGCGGGTCTCCGGGCGCACGACCGAGCGCGCCCAGCTGGAGCTCGGCGAAGCACTGCGGCCCTGGCGGGAGAAGTTCCCGCAGGTCCGCACGGCCGAGAAGGTACGTATGGAGAGCCCCGCCCACGCCGTCGTACGGGGCGCCACGGGTGCGGGGCTGCTGGTCGTGGGGCGCCGCAGAAGCCGGCCCGCGCTGTCGCCGCCGGTCGGCCACGCCCTGTCCTCGGCGGTGCACCACGCGCCGTGCCCGGTGGCAGTCGTCCCGCACGACTGAGCGGACACGACTGAAGCGGATGCGTCTCTCACACGGATACGTCTCACACGGATACGTCTCTCGCACAGCTACGTATGACCCAGGAGGCAGCGAGCGCCATGCCCGAGACCAGTACGGAAGCACCGGCCGTGGTCACCGACGAGGAACTCGCGTCACTGGTCGCCCACTGGCGGGCCGCCAACTACCTGGCGGTCGGCCAGATCTACCTCCTGGACAATCCGCTGCTCACCGAGCCACTGCGGCCGGAACACATCAAACCCCGGCTGCTCGGCCACTGGGGCACGTCACCCGGACTGAACCTGGTCCACACGCACCTGAACCGCGTCGTCAAGGCGCGCGGCCAGGACACGGTGTGCGTCTGGGGGCCCGGACACGGCGGCCCGGCCGTACTGGCCAACTCGTGGCTGGAGGGCAGCTACTCCGAGACGTACCCGGACATCGGCCGGGACGCGGCGGGCATGGCCCGGCTCTTCCGCCAGTTCTCGTTCCCCGGCGGCGTACCCAGCCATGTCGCGCCCGAGACGCCGGGCTCCATCCACGAGGGCGGGGAACTGGGCTACTCGCTGTCCCACGCGTACGGCGCGGCTTTCGACAACCCGGATCTGCTGGTTGCCTGTGTCATCGGTGACGGCGAGGCGGAGACCGGCCCGCTCGCCGCGTCGTGGCACTCCAACAAGTTCCTCGACCCGGTGCACGACGGCGCCGTCCTGCCGATCCTGCACCTGAACGGATACAAGATCGCCAATCCGGCGGTGCTGGCACGCATTCCCGGAGCGGAGCTGGACGAACTGCTCCGCGGCTACGGCCATGACGTCCTGCACGTCACCGGCGCCGATCCGGACACCGTCCACCGGGCCATGGCCGAGGCGATGGACACCGCCCTGGACCGTATCGGCCTCATCCAGCGTGCCGCCCGCGAGGAGGGCAGCACCGCCCGCCCGCGCTGGCCCGTGATCGTGCTGCGTACGCCCAAGGGCTGGACCGGCCCCGTGAGCGTCGACGGGCTGCCGGTCGAGAGCACCTGGCGGGCCCACCAGGTGCCGCTGCCCGGTGTCCGGGAGAATCCGGAGCACCTCAGGCAGCTGGAGATGTGGCTGCGCTCCTACCGGCCGGAGGACCTCTTCGACACCGCTGGGCGGCCACGGGCCGGGGTTCTGGCCTGCGTCCCCGACGGGCCCCTGCGCCTCGGCGCCAACCCGCACACCAACGGCGGGCTGCGCCTGCTCGACCTGCCGGTACCGCCGCTGGAGGAGTACGCGGTGGACGTCGCGCGGCCCGGCGCGAACATGCACGAACCGACCCGCGTACTCGGCGATCTGCTGGAGGCGGTCATGGCCGCCACCGCGGAGCGCCGCGACTTCCGCGTGGTGGGGCCCGACGAGACCGCGTCCAACCGGCTCCAGGCCCTGTACGGGGCCACCGGAAAGGCCTGGCAGGCGGAGACGCTCGGCGTCGACGAGCACCTGGACCGGCACGGCCGGGTCCTGGAGATCCTGTCCGAACACACCTGCCAGGGCTGGCTGGAGGGCTATCTCCTCACCGGGCGGCACGGGCTCTTCTCCTGCTACGAGGCCTTCGTCCATATCGTCGACTCGATGGTCAACCAGCACATCAAGTGGCTGAAGGTGTCCCGCACCCTGCCCTGGCGCCGCCCCATCGCCTCCCTCAACTACCTGCTCACGTCGCATGTCTGGCGCCAGGACCACAACGGCTTCTCCCACCAGGACCCCGGCTTCGTCGACCACGTACTCAACAAGTCCCCGGAAGTCGTACGCGTCTACCTCCCGCCGGACACCAACACCCTGCTCTCCGTCGCCGAACACGTCCTGCACAGCCGGGATTACGTGAATGTCGTCGTGGCGGGCAAACAGCCCTGCTTCGACTGGCTCACCCTCGATGAGGCACGTGCCCACTGCGCGCGCGGGGCCGGGGTCTGGGAGTGGGCGGGTACCGAGCGGGAGGGCGAGGAGCCCGATGTCGTGCTGGCCTGCGCGGGCGACGTCCCCACCCAGGAGGTGCTGGCCGCCGCCCTGCTGATCCGCCGTCACCTGCCGGGTCTCGCGGTACGCGTGGTCAACGTGGTCGACCTGGCCCGGCTGCTCCCCGAATCGGAGCACCCGCACGGGCTGTCCGGCAGGCAGTACGACGCGCTCTTCACCCGCGACAAGCCGGTGATCTTCGCGTACCACGGCTATCCGTGGCTGATCCACCGTCTCGCCTACCGCCAGGCCGGTCACGCGAACCTGCACGTACGCGGCTACAAGGAGTCCGGGACCACGACCACCCCCTTCGACATGGTGGTCCGCAACGACCTGGACCGCTACCGGCTGGTCCTGGACGTCATCGACCGCGTCCCCGGTCTCGCGGTACGCGCCACCCATGCCCGCCAGGCCATGGAGGACGCCCGCCTCAGGCACCACGCGTGGATCCGCGAGCACGGCACCGACCTCCCCGAGGTGGCCGACTGGACCTGGCAGCCCCTGCCCCTGGGCGACTGAGCCATTCCCGCGGACCGGCACCTGGGGCGTTTCCGCGGACCGGAACCTGGGACATTCCCGCGGATCACGCCGTGTCCGTGGGCTCCGGGCGGCACAATCGGTGGCGCCGGACGAGGCCCCGGTGCCGTCGGGGCCGGCCCGTCCGTCCCAGCCGCTGTGGAAGGGGCCCTTCTGATGACAACTCCTCGCGTGCGCCGGGTGGAAGTGCCGCAAGCGGCCCGGCCCGCCGGAGAGTTCGCCACGGCCGACTACGCATCCGCCTTCGAACTGCCCTCCCGGCAGCCGCGCTCCCGGACACCGGAGCAGTGGGCACGAGCCACCTTCGAGGACGCTCCGCCCGCTGTGCGGTGGATCCTGCTGCGGGGCTGGACACTCGTACTCGGGCTGCGGATGGGACCGAGGCCGTCGCCGGAACACGTCCTCGGCTGGCTGGTCTCGGAATCCGGCTCCGGATCGGTGACCCTCGAAGCGCGTTCGCCGCTGGTCGCCACCCGCAATGTCGTGGTGGTGAACGGCTCCGGCGTCGTGTGGGTGACCTTCGTGCGCTTCAACCGGCCTGTCTCCCGGCTGGTGTGGGCCGCGGCTGCGCCCGTTCACCACCTGGCGGTGCCCTATCTCCTCGGCCGGGCCGACCGCTCCCGTACCGCTGCCTAGGCTGCCGCCGCCAGGAGTCAGACGTCGGCCCAGACCAGCCGGCCGCCGTCCTCCTGGCAGGTGCCCCAGGCGGCGGCCAGGGCGGTGACGATGAGCAGACCGCGGCCGCGTTCCGACAGGCCGGTCCGGGCTGCGTCGTCCTGGTCGGTCTCGTATGCCGGCGGCCGGCGCTGGGCCGGGATGCCGTCGCCGCCCGCGTCCCACACCTGGATTCTTATCCGGGAGCAGGTGCGCCGCAGGCAGCAGCGCACCGTCGCGGACCGGGCGCTGTAGCGGACGGAATTGGTGACGAGTTCGGACACCAGCAGGACGGCGGTCTCCGTCCGCTCCTCCGGTTCGCCCCAGGCCAGCATGGCGTCGCGGACACGCTGCCGGGAGTCGGTGACCCCCTCGGGTATGCGCGGCGTCGACCAGCGGTAGGCGGAGTCGTCCCTGTCGTCGGAGTACGCCTCAGTGGCGTCACCATCGAATTCAGACATATATGCACTATCGGCATGTTCGGCATACTCTGCAACTGTCAGAGTGTGAATCACACAGAATGTGACACGACGGCTGCCCGGTTTCACCGCGAAGGAGATGGACGCCGTGAGAGCCCGCTCAGGTCCGACCCTGGAGCACCGTGTCGTCGCGGAACAGCTGCGCCTGGCCCGGGAGCGCGCCGGCTGCGGCCTCGCGGCGGTCGCCGCCGCGCTGGGCCTGTCCGAGGCCACTGTGCGGCGCATCGAGCGGGCGGAGACCGCTCTGGACGCCGGGCAGGTCCGGGACCTCCTGGCGTACTACAACCACCCCGAGGACGACGCCCGGCGGATCAGGGACAGCCTGGCCAGGGCGAACGAGCCCGGATGGTGGCACCGCTGGCGTGACGTCCTGCCCGCCTGGCAGCGTGACGTCATCGGTATCGAGTCGTCGGCCGGGGTGATCCGGATGTGGCACCCCGCGCTGGTCCCCGACCTGCTGCGGACCCCCGGTTACGCCGCCGCCGTCGAGGCGGTCCGGCATCCGCAGGCGCCGCCCGCCGTACGGGCCCGGCGTGCGGAGTTCCTCCGGGCCCGGCAGGAGCGGTTCCGCGAGCGGGGCGCGGTCCTGTGGGGGCTGATCCCGGAGGCCGCCCTGCACACCTGTGTCGGCTCCCCGGATGTCATGCGGGAGCAGCTGGACGCCCTGCGGCGGGCGACCGCCCGCCCGAACATCACCCTTCAGGTGATGCCGCTGACGGCCGGGCCGCACGCGCTGACCGGCGCCCCGCCGCTGGAGCTGCTGCGGCTTCCGGTCCCGGAGGTCCCGGATCACGCCGTCGTCGGAGGTCCGGGCGGCGAGGCCGCCGTCACCCATGACCGCGCGGCTGTCTCCGCGTACCGGATGCTCATGGACTCCGCCTGCGGCGCGGCGCCGGCCGCGGGTACCGAGCTGCCCGCCCTGTTCCTGTCCTGAGCCGGGAGACATCGCCGAACGTACTGGCGCGAACACGTGTGGTGCCCGGAGCGGTCGATGTCGGCCGAGCTGGCCGGGGTGGCTGAAAACAGCCCTGAGGACACGCAAGGCGACTATACGATCTCGCTAAGTCGCCCGGTAGGCGGACGACGTACGTCCAGTTACGTGTAGTGCGGGGTGAAAGCCTGTCAGAGTGGCGACGGACGACGCCAGTACGGGTCGTCGGGCCGTGGTCGCCGCATCGGCCTGTTGTGCCGTGACACCCCCCGTGAGGCCGCGACTCTCCCCCATTCGAGCAGCGGATCCCAGCCAGATCGAAGCCGATTCAGAAGTCGATTCAAAGGTTCTCCATGGCCCGTTCCCCCGCGTCCGTCCCCCCACCACGCCGGACGCAGTACCTCTGGCCGACGGTTCTGAGCCTCGCGCTCATCACGTTTGCCGCCCCCGTGGTGCCCCTGGCGGCCGGCAGCACCGCCGGCCCCGTCGTTCTCGTGCTGTACCTCGTCGCGGCCCTGGCCGTGCTCACGCTCCTGGTGAGACTGCGCGGGCAGCACAGAGCCGCCGAGGCCGGGGCGGCCCGCTCTCTTCGTGAGGCCGGGGAACAGGCCGACCGGACGGCGCTCCGCGACAACGAGTGGCGCCGCCGGGCGCAGCAGCAGAGCGACCTGGTCCAGGCCGAGGTCGAGCACGCCGTCAAGGAACGGCTCCCCGCAGCCCTGGCCGGCCGGGAGGACCCGGGCTCTTCGAACGCGGCCTGGCCGCTGGACGAGAGCGTGGCCGGCCTGTTGGACCGGCTGCTCGGCGAGGTGCGCGACGCAGTCGAGTACCGCGAGGAGTCGCAGCGGCTGGCCCTGGTCGAGCTCGCGAGCCGGGTCCAGACCTCCGCACACCGGATCCAGGCCGCGGTGACGGGTATCGCCGACCGGTACCCCGGCGACGCCGAACTCCTCGAATCCACCATGCGGGTGGACCACGCGGCGACCCAGCAGGCCCGGCACGCCCAGAGCCTCAAGGTGCTGTGCGGCGAATGGCCGGGACAGCAGTGGCAGAAGCCGCTGGCCCTGGTCGACGTGGTGCGGGCCGCGTCGGGACGGATCGTCGCCTTCACCCGTATCGAGGTGACGGGCGACCCGGACGTGGGGATCGCGGCGCCCGTCGTCGAGCCGCTGATCCATCTGCTGGCGGAACTGCTGGCCAACGCGACCGAGTACTCGCCGCCGAGCACCGCGGTACCGGTCACCGTGCGGACCGTGCAGCGCGGGGCTGTCATCGAAGTGGACGACGGCGGTCTGGGCATGGACGAGCACCGGCTCTCCGAAGCCCGCGAAGTCGCTTCGGGCCGCAGGCTCCTGGGTGTCGGCGATGTCGGCGAGATCCCGCAGACCGGCTTCGCGGTGGTGGGGCGTTTCGCCCAGCGCCACGGGTTCCGCGTCGACCTGGGGCCCTCCCCGTACGGCGGCGTCCGCGGCGTGGTGCTGATCCCCACCCACGTACTGGAAGCGATCGATCCGCCCGGTTCGCCCGCGGACCGTTCCGACGTTCAGCGTCCGTCCGTCCCTGCCACCGGGGCGGGGCAGCCGCCCACCGTCCCGGGGCAGAGCTCGCAGAGCCCCGAGATCCCCGCCGAACCGCCGGTGCAGCAGGCCATTCCGCTGTACGAGCAAGGCAGCGAGCGGACCAGGCGCCTCCCACGCCGGCGGTCGCGCCGCGACGAGTACCGCCCGTCCGAAGGGCCGCCGGACGAGCCCCCGGCCGGCTCCATGTCCTCGGCCACCCCGGACGAGGCGGGCGACTGGATGGAGCAGTTCTTCGAGGGCGGCCGGTCCGCACCCGAACCCGGCTCCGACCAGGACGGTCGCGACGGTTCTTCCCCCAACACCCCCGATTCCGCAGAAGGACAGGCCTGAGCATGAGTTACGTGGACAACCCCGAGCAGCGTGGCTGGATGATCTCGGAGGTCGCGGCGGTGCCCGGGGTGCGACAGGTGATCGTCTTCAGCGCCGACGGGCTCCTGCTGGTCAGCTCCGACGGCATGGACCGGGACGCCGCCGACCGCCTCTCGGCGAACTGCTCGGGGCTGCAGTCCCTGGGCCGCAGCCTCGGACGGGAGTTCGGTGAGGACGGCGGCTCGGTCCACCAGCAGATGGTGGAGTTCAACGGCGGCTTCCTGTTCATGCGCAGCGCCGACAACGTCCATCTCGCCGTCGTGACGGGCCCGGTGGTGGACCCGAAGCTGGTCGCCCGTCAGATGCAGGCGCAGGTCATGAGAATCGGTGCGGCCAACCTCAGCAGCCCGCCGAGGCCGGGATCCGCTCGGTGAGTGACCCGGAGGGGGAGTACACGGACCGGGCGCTGCGCCCCTATGTGATCAGCAGAGGGCGCTCACGCCCCACGCGTAACACCATCGGTATTGAGACACTTCTCATCGCCGTCGGCCCTCCGCACGACCTGCCCGTCTCCGCCACCCGGGAAGAACGCGCCCTGCTGCGGATGTGCCGGCGGCTGCTCTCCCTGGTGGAAGCGGCCGCCCACCTCCAACTGCCGGTGAGCCTGGTCAAGGTACTGGTGTCCGACCTCGTCGACAGCGGACATCTGTCGGCGCGCTCCGGCGTACCGCAGGCCGTTCCGCCCGATAGACAACTGCTTCAGGAGGTACTCGATGGTCTCCGCCGTCTCCGCTGACCGGTATCTGGCCGGCACCGTCCAGCAGGCCGCCAAGATCCTCGTCGTGGGCGCTTTCGGCGTCGGCAAGACCACGCTGGTCGGATCGGTCAGCGAGATCGAACCGCTGCGTACCGAGGAGGTGATGACCCGGGCGAGCATCGGGGTGGACGACCTCGCGGGTACGGGCACCAAGACCACCACAACCGTCGCCATGGACTTCGGCCGGATCACGGTCACCTCGCGACTGGTGCTCTACCTCTTCGGCACCCCCGGCCAGCGCCGGTTCTGGGACCTGTGGGAAGGGCTGGCCGAGGGCGCCATCGGCGTGCTGGTGCTGGTCGACACCCGCAGGATCGAGGACAGTTTCGACGTACTGGAACAACTGGAGATCCGCGGGCTGCCGTTCGCCGTCGCAGTCAACCAGTTCCCGGACAGCGAGTACTACTCCGCCGACGAACTCCGTGTCGCGCTCGACCTGCTGCCGGAGACCCCCGTCGTCATCTGCGACGCACGGGAGCGCACCTCGTCGCTCGACGCGCTGATCAGCCTTGTCCACTACGTCATGAGCGCCGGAGCGGCGCGTGTACCGGAGAGCGCCTCATGAGCCATCCCGTCCCGCCGCCCTCCTGCCCGGCCCGCGGCGGCCACACCACCGGGCTGCTCCCGCTGTCCGAGGCCGTCGGATCCAGCGATCCGCAGGCGGCCTACCGCAGACTGCGCGAGGAGTGGGGCAGCGTGGCCAAGGTGGAGCTGGAGCCGGGGGTTCCGGCCTGGCTCGTCATGGGCTACCGCGAGCTGCTGACCATCACGCGCCAGGAGCAGGTGTACTCACGGGACGCGCGCAACTGGCGCGACCTCAACGACGGTGTGGTCTCGCCGGATTCGGGCCTGCTCCCGATGATGGCCTGGCGGGCCAACGTCATCGGCGCCGACGGCCCCGAGCACCGCAGGCTGCGGCAGCCGCTCGACGACGGCGTCGCCCGGATCGACCAGCGCCGCACCCGGCGCCAGGTCGAGGCGGCGTGCGCCAAGCTGATCGCCGAGTTCTCCGCACGCGGCAGCGCCGATCTGGTGAACGAGTACGCCACGATCGTCCCGATGCTCTCCATCGCCTCGCTGTTCGGCCTGGACAGCGGCGAAGGGCGTGAGCTGCTGAACGCGCTGATCGCGCTGTTCGGCAGCGCGGACGACTCACAGCGCGGAAACCGCCACTTCGAGGAGATCCTCGCCGACACGCTCAGGGCCCGCCGTGCCCAGCCGTCGGACGACCTGACGACCGCCCTGCTCGACCACCCCGGTCTGCGGGACGAGGCGGAGCAGCTCCAGTCGATGGTCGTGATGATCTCCGCGGGAAACGAGACCGTCACCGCGTGGATCTCGCACACCCTGCGGCTGATGCTCACCGACCCGAGGTTCGCGGCCCGGATGCACGGCGGCCGGCTCGGTGTGGACGACGCACTCGACGAGGCGCTCTGGCGCGACCCGCCCATGAACAATATGCCCGCCCGTTACGCACTGCGCGACACCGAGCTGGGGGGACAGCAGATCCGGCGCGGCGACGTACTCATCCTCGGGATCAGCGCCGCCAACGACGACCCCGCGGTCCGCGCGGCCGACGGCGGGGTGGAGCCCGGCAACCGCGCGCATCTCGCGTTCTCGGCCGGTGCGCATGTGTGCCCCGCCCAGGTGCCGGCCCGGCTGATCACCCGTACCGCGGTCAACACCGCCCTGCATCTGCTGCCCGACATGAGGCTCAGCATCCCCGCCCACGACGTGGCCTGGCGCCCCTCGCCCTGGACACGCGTCCCCGTCTCGCTGCCCGTCCACTTCTCCGCGCGGTACGGAGCGGACGGCGGCGACGGCGCATCCCAGTGACCGGACACCGCGACCGGACATCCACCCCTCGCGTCGACTTGGAGAAGCACATGACCTCGCTCCCGGTGCCCCCGTCCCCGGAGGTCCCGCTCATCACCCTGGACCCGCACGGCACCGACCACCACGCCGAGGCCGCCAGGCTCCGCGCACTCGGGCCCGTGGTCAGGGTGCGGCTCCCCGGAGACGTCCTGGCGTGGTCGGTGACCGATCACGCCCTGCTCAACGACCTGGTGGCCGATCCGCGCTTCAGCAAGGACTGGCACAACTGGAGTGCCATCAGGCGCGGGGAGATCTCCGATGACTGGCCGCTCATAGGCATGGTGAAGGTCACCAACATGGTCACGGCGGACGGCCTGGAGCACCGCAGGCTGCGCAGGCTGGTGACCGAGACCTTCACCCCGCGCAGGGTGCAGGAGCTGCGCCCCCGGATAGAGAAGATCGTGCAGGATCTGCTGGACGCGCTGCCCTCGCACGCCGGACCCGACGGATCGGTCGATCTCCGGCTGCACTTCGCACACCCGGTGCCCATGCAGGTGATCTGCGAGCTGTTCGGCGTCCCGGAGCACGAACGGCCGCGGCTGCGCGAGCTGATGGACAACATCTTCCGCTCCGACCTCTCCCCGGAGGAGGTCGGCGCGAGCCAGATCGAGCAGTACCAGCTCCTGGCCCGGGTCGTCGCGACACGGCGGGAGCAGCCGGGCGACGACCTGACGAGCGCCCTGGTCGCGGCGCGCGAGTCCGACCCCGACGCGCTGAGCGAGGAAGAGCTCGTCGGTACCCTCCTGGTGATGCTGTCCGCCGGACAGGAGACCACGCTCAGCCTGATCACCAACGCGGTACGTGCCCTCCTCACCCACCCCGCTCAGCGGACCATCGCCGAGAACGGCGACGCGTCGGTCTGGGCCGACGTCGTGGAGGAGACCCTGCGCTGGGACGCCCCGATCGGGAACTTCCCCTTCCGCTACCCGCTGGAGGACGTGGAGATCGCTGGGGTACGGATCCCCAGGGGCGAGGCAATCATGGCCCCGTACAGTGCGGTCGGCCGTGACGAGGGGCAGCACGGTGCGGACGCCGGGAGCTTCGACATCACCCGTGAGCAGCGCAGGCATCTGGCCTTCGGCCACGGGCCGCACTTCTGCCTGGGCGCCCCGCTGGCCCGGCTGGAGGCGGCGCTCGCCCTGCCGGCCGTCTTCGCCAGGTATCCCGGCCTGACCCTGGCCGCGGACCCGGACCGGCTGACCCCGGTGCCGTCCCTGTTCTCCAACAGCACCGCCACCCTGCCGGTACGGCTCACCGCGGGGGAGTGACCGGGGGATCCCGTCCGCCCCCCCGCCGGACACCCGGCGTCCGGCGGGGGGTTGGGACGGTCATCCTCACTCTTACCGGTGTGGTCGGGTGAATCTCACCGTAAAGCGGATCAAGATCCGGTATTCCTGTGCGCATGGACACAGATGGAACTTTGCAATCCGATTCCTCCTCCCGTTCCTCCCGCGTCTCCGGCCGCGCCCGCCGGACCCGTTCGCTCTCCGGCCTGCGCGCCGGTACCGCGCTGATCGCCGCCGCCACGGCAGTACTGGCCGCCACGGTGCCCGGCGCATCGGCGGCCGCGCCCGCGAACAGGGTTTCCGCGCAACGCCCTTGGGAGGACGGATCCGCCGGGACCCAGCGGTACCTCGACACGGTACGGGACAACCCGGACCGGCTCAGGGCCTTTCTGCGCCCGATGCCCAAGGGCGGGGACCTGCACACCCACCTGTCGGGCGCTGTGCCGGTCGAGGCGCTGATCGGCTTCGCGGCCGACGACGGGCTGTGCATCGACGAGGCCACCCTGTCGGCGTCCGCACCGCCGTGCGGGCCCGGGACCCGGCCCGCCCAGGATGCCGTGTCCGACCACGACTTCCGGCAGGACGTCATCCACGCCTGGTCCATGGAGGACTTCAAGGAGACGCCCGCCGAGAGCGGACACGACCACTTCTTCGCCACCTTCGGGAAGTTCAAGGCAGTCACCGGCTCGCACCGCGGCAGACTCGTCGCCGAGGTGACGAAGGTGGCCGCCGCCAACCACCAGGAATATGTGGAACCGCTCTTCACCCCGCAGGGCGCCGCTCTGCAGAAACTGGGGGCCGGCCTCCAGTGGACCGGTGACTTCGAGCGGATGCGCGACTCCCTGCTTGCCGACGGCAAAATGAACCGCGTCCTCGACGCCGCGAAGACCGAGACCGCCCGGGAGATGGCCGAGCAGCGCGCCACCCTCGGCTGCGACGGCTCCGAGCCGCAGCCCGCCTGCAAGGTGCAGGTGCGCTTCGACTTCCAGGTCGGCCGCGCGGCCGAACCGCAGTACGTCTTCACCCAGCTCCTCGCCGGTTTCGAGATGGCCGACAAGGACCCCCGCTATGTGGGAGTCAACCTGGTGCAGGCCGAGGACGCCCCCGTCGCGCTGCGGGACTACCACCTGCAGATGCGCATGATCAAGTACCTGCGGTCCGTCTACCGCACGGCCCATGTCACGCTGCACGCCGGTGAGCTGACCAGCAAGGTCGCCCCGCGCGACGACCTCAGGTTCCATGTACGCGACGCCGTCGGGACCGCGGGCGCCGAGCGCATCGGCCACGGCGTGGACATCATGGGCGAGGACCGGCCGCAGCAGCTCCTGCGGACCATGGCGCGCCGGCATATCGCCGTGGAGGTGCCGCTGACCAGCAACTGCCAGATCCTCGAAGTCTGCGGCGCCGACCACCCGGTCAACCGCTACCTGGCCGCCGGTGTCCCGGTGGCGCTGTCCACCGACGACCAGGGCGTGTCGGGCACCGACATCACCATCGAGTACGCACGCGCCGTCACCGGGCACCACCTGTCGTACCGTCAGCTGCGCGACAGCGCCCGTAACTCGCTGGAGTACGCCTTCATCCAGGGCCGCAGCCTCTGGCGCGCGGTGGGCGACCACCGGCCCACCGCCGCCTGCGCCACCAGCGACCCCCGTACCGGCAGGACCACCGAGAGCTGCCGCGCCCTGCTGAACGCCAGCCCCAAGGCGACGCTCCAGTGGCGCTACGAGACCGAGCGCGCCGCCTTCGAGGCCCGTCACCAGGCATAGGGCCTGCCGTTCGGACCGGGCCGGCCGGGTGCGGCCGGCCTCAGCCCGTCGCGCGGTCGGCCAGCTGGGCCACGGCGCCCGCGACGGCACGGGTGACGTCGGCCGCGAACTCCAGGTCGAGGGTCCCGAGGGTGTCGGTCGCCTTGTGGTAGTTCGGATTGCGCAGGTTGGCCGTATCGGTGACGAGCAGCCCGCGGCGACCGCTGCGCCAGTACGGCAGGTGGTCGCTGCGCGCGGCTTCCCTGAGCAGGCCCCCGAGCCGCTTGACCGGGTAGAGGCGCAGCCCCGGAACGTACTGCCGGGCGCTGCGCTGCACCGCGTTGGCGAACGGCAGTGAGCGCAGGTCGGCGACGACCGCGATGAAGTCGCCGGTCGTCGGCGGCGAGAACACCCCCGGGATGCGCAGCGGAGTGCGCTGTGCGCCGGGGCGCGCGTCGCGGAAGCCGATCATCTCCAGCACGATCAGGCCCTCCACCGCCTCGCCGTCGGCATCGATGGCCGCCACATGCTCGCGACTTCCCAGCATCCACTCCTCCTCCTCGCCGAAAAGGCAGAAGCGCACGCCGCGTTGGAGCGGGCCGAGTGCGTGCAGGGCGCAGGCCGCTTCGAGCAGCCCGGCGACCCCGCTGGCGTTGTCGTCGGCTCCGGGGCTGCCCTGAACGGAGTCCCAGTGGGCGCCGACCTCCACCAGCGGCGCGTCGCTGTCGCGGCCCGGCAGCGTGGCGAACAGGTTGACCTGGTGCGGTGCTTCGCCGTACTGCTTCTCCACCACCAGGTAGCCGTACCCGGACAGCTCGTCGCGGAGGTGGCCGAGGGTGCGTCGTACGTTCGCCTCGTCCTCACGCCAGCGCGGCCCGGCAGCCGTCAGCGCGGTGATGTGCCGCTCCAGTCCGGCCGCTGTGATGCCGGAGAGTGCCGCCGCCAGCTGCGGGTCGAACGCAGGCCGCCGCCTTCGGAGTTCGCCCAGGGTGTCGGCGATCTGACACCGGACATCACCCCAACCGGGCAGATAGCCCAGCCATGTGCGGTTCATGCGGCACCCCCCGCGGAAGCGGCGAGATCCTCGGCGTCTCCCGCCGCGGCGCCGCCGGCCGCCGCGGCCCGCTTCGTCTGCGCCCAGGTCACCAGTGGCACGACGGCGAGCCCGGACAACAGGAACACTGCCGCGATGACGAGCCAGCCGGGCGGGCCCTCGCGGACACCGAGGAACGCCGTCGCAGCCGGTCCGACCGTCTCGGCGAAGGCCGCGCCGAGTGCGTAGACGCCGAGGTACTCGCCGCGTGCGTGGTCCGGGGCCAGACCGTAGGAGATCCCCCAACTCCCGGCCATCGTCAGGAGTTCGCCGGCGGTCAGTATCAGTACCGCCAGAGCCAGGAAGGAGATCTTCAGAGCCGTGCCGTGGGCCGCCATCGCGGCGGCGATCCCCACACAGGAGAGCGCCAGCAGGACGCCGGCCCGGCGCTGGGCCCGGGCACCCCCCTCCAGGGTGTCGGCGCCACGGCTCAACCGCACCTGGAAGACCACGATCAGCACGGTGTTGACGGTGACGAAGAGACCGGCCAGGGCCCTCGGGATGCCTTGCCCGGAGACGATCAGCAGCGGCAGCGCCAGCGTGAGGATGATCGCGTTGATGCCGAGCAGACCGTTCATCAGCGTGAGCAGGACGAACGGGATGTCCTTGAGCGCGGGCGCCTTGCTCGCCCCCGCGGGCCGCTGCCCGGGCGGCATGGAGGGCAATGGGATCAGGGTGAGGGAGGCGAGGACGTAGGTGGCCGCGTTCCCGAGGATCACCAGCTCGCAGGCGAGATGCGAACCGTCGGCCAGCGCCCACGCGGCCAGCGCGGAACCGCCGGCGAAGCCGCCGTTGAACACCGCGCGCAGATAGGCCCGTCCGGCCACCAGCCGGTCGGGCTCCAGTACGGCGCCGATCAGTGCGGCCCGAACGGTACTGGTGGCCCGGATCGCCAGCGAGGTCGCGCAGGCCACGACGACGAAGCCGAGGAAGGAGTGCACCAGCGGGTAGAGGCAGAAGAGCACGGCCTCCGCCAGGTGGAGCACGATCAGCAGCCGGCGCGTGTCCATGCGGTCCGCGAGCCACCCGGTGGGCACCGACGCCCCGAGCGTGATCAGTCCCGCGAGTGAGAACCCGCTGCCGACCTGAGCAGGCGTCAGCCCGACCACGTGCACGAAGAAAGCCACGCCGCCGGTGAGGAACAGCCCTGTCCCGAGCGAGTCGACGAGGTAGTTGACCGACAGAGGCCGCGTCGCCCCGCGGGCAGGTAACAGAGAGGCGAATGACCGCATGCTGGCGGTGTCCTTCCGGCAGGGAGCTGAAGGTTCGGTGGTTCTCCCGGTCCCGGCGACCGGCGCGCTGCGCGCGGTACGGCCGGAGACGCTCTCGGAAGCGATATCGGCGATCGGCGGGCGGAATCGCATCGCAAAGAAATATTCAAGCCCGCTCATCCCCCGATTCGGGGATCCTAGATGCGTCGACTTCGACGGTCAAGATCTGTCGGATTCCTGATCTCCGGGGAGTTGTCGCAGGAATGCGACCCGGCCGGCTGATTTCCCGTGACGGGCGCCCAAAGGTTTCCCGCCGGCCTCTTCTGCCGTCGGGCGGGTGCCCGTTCGGGCAGTGGTGCGGGTACGCCCGGGCCGCGCTCGACGACGCTGGGGCATGCGCCGGCGTGCCGTCTCCGGCTGCCCCCTTGCCCTCCTTGGAGCCTTACGCCAGACCCCTCGGACTGACCGTATTGTGCACTTCTGGGAGAGTAAGTGCACAGAGGGAGATCCCGTGATGCCCGATTATTCGGTCTAAATCGCTCTTGTAAAGTATTGATATTCAATATCCGTAATGTGGCCTGTGGTGTGGATGCCCCCGGCGCGCCGCTCCGATGCCCTGGCACGCCGCGTGGATGCCCCCTGCACACCGCATTGCTGCCCTGGCGGCGAAATCGAGGCTTTCTCAAGATCGCGGCATCGTGTTTCATCGTGTTAATGTTTGGATTCGGGAGCGGGCTATGACCGGTTCTCTCCCAGGGGGCGACGGGGGATTTCAAGACTCTCGTCGATGTATTTCTCTTTCTGTTTCGTGCTCCGAGCGCAGCCGCAGGCGCGCCCGGGTTCCCATTCCTGCGTATGAGTACTCATAGGTTTGAGGCGATAGTGTTCCACCACGAATCATCGATTGAATTCCGAGTGGTCGTCAACGGCGAGGAGCAGTACTCCATCTGGCCGGCCGACATCGACCTTCCTGCGGGATGGCGGCAGGAAGGCGTCAGAGGCACACGCGAGGAGTGCCTCGCGCACGTGGAACGGGTCTGGACCGACATGCGTCCACTCAGCCTGCGTGGCTGACCCGGCCGCGCCTGTTCCTGGAAGGAGTGCCGCGGTGGTCGGCACTGGCACCATCCACTCCCCGTGCTCCCGGTGGTGGACCGGCCGACCCGGCCCGGCCGCCGGGCGGACCCTGGTCTGCCTTCCGTACGCCGGTGGAGGACCTCAGACCTATCAGGGCTGGGAGACATCGTTGCCGGCGGCTACCTCCGTACTCGCGGTGACGCCTCCGGGCCGAGGCCGCCGGTTCGCCGAGCCCCTCTGCCGCGACATCCCGTCACTGGTGGAGCCACTGGCGCGGGAGCTGGCAGCCGCCCTGGACGGCCCGTACACACTGTTCGGGCACAGCCTGGGGGCCACGGTGGCCTTCGAGTTGTGCCGTGAGGTCCGCCGCATCGGGTTCCGCCCGCCTGCCTCCCTGGTGGTCTCCGGACGCCAGGCGCCGGACCTGCCGTGGACCGAGCGGCCGATCAGCGGCCTGCCGGACGCCGATTTCACCGACGCGCTGCGCGATCTCGGCGGCACGCCCGAAGCCGTCTTCGGCCAGCCGGAGCTGATGGGGCTTCTGATGCCGTCGCTGCGGGCCGACTTCGCGATCGTCGAGTCCTACCGCTACCTGGACGAGGCACCCCTCGATGTGCCGATCCTGGCCCTCGCGGGCACCCGCGACCAGCGCGCGACGGAGGACCGGATGTCGGGCTGGGCCCGGCAGACCAGCGCGTCGTTCACCCTGCGCACGGTGGACGGCGGTCACTTCTTCGTGGACACCGAACCCGTATGCGTCACCGGCCTGTTGTCCGCCGCCCTCTGAGAAGCGGGGTCCGCCCCGCCGCGTGATCCAACCGCCGCATGATCCGCCCGTCGGCCGACCGCGCCGACGTGCCGCGCCGACGTGCCGCGCGACGCCGTGCCGGGCACCGCAAGCGCGCCCGCCGAACCGCAAGCCATCCCGTTCTGCTCGTCATCTCTGGGGGAAGCCCGTGAGCCACGCCATCGACATGACACCGTCCGCGGACGTGAGCACGCTGGTCGACGTACTCAGCCACCGTGCCGAAACCCAACCGCAGCGCCGGGCCTTCGGCTTCCTCCGGGCCACGGGGGAAGTAGCGGAGGAGTTGAGCTACGCCGAACTGGACCGCCGAGTACGTGCGTTAGCGGCGCGCCTGGAGGCCGAACACCCGGGCGGCAGCCGGATGTTGCTGCTCTACCCGCCCGGTCTCGACTTCGTCGTGGCATTCTTCGCCTGTCTGTATGCGGGGATGGTCGCGGTTCCGATGCCGCTGCCGACCAGTCGCAAGCGCGCGCAGCGCCAGCTGGCCGCCGCCGGTGACGCCCGGGTGGCCGCCTGGCTGACGGTCTCCGCCTCCCGGAGGATGCTCGACGAGCACGCGGCGAACGCCGGCGGCGGCCCGGCCGCGGTCCTCACCACCGACGGCACGCCCACCCACCGGGCCGAGGACTGGTCCGGCCGCCGTCCGGACCCCGCCGACCTCGCCTTCCTGCAGTACACCTCGGGATCGACCGGCGCTCCTCGCGGCGTCATGGTCACCCACCACAACCTGATGGCCAACTCCCGTGCGATCAGGGACAAGTTCGCTCTCACCGCGCAGGACTCGTCAGTGATCTGGCTCCCGCCGTTCCACGACATGGGCCTGATCGGCGGCATCCTCCAGCCCGTCCACACCGGTTTCCCCGCGCTGCTGATGTCGCCCCAGGCGCTGATGCGGGACCCCGGCAGCTGGCTGGAGGCGGTCTCCGCACACCGGGCGACCGTCAGCGGCGGTCCCAACTTCGGATACGCGCACTGTGTCCGGCACATCGACGCGGAGCGTGCGGCCGGACTCGACCTCAGCGGCTGGCGGGTGGCGTTCAACGGCGCGGAACCGATACGCGCGGAGAGCCAGGACAGCTTCGCGGCGGCCTTCGCGGGACAGGGCTTCGATCCCCGCGCCTTCTCGGCCTGCTACGGGATCGCCGAGGCCACCCTGCTGGTCTCCGGGGCCGACCGTGGCGAGGGCGCCCGGGTGCTGGCCGTGGACGGCGACCAACTCGCCCTGCACGGACGGGCGGTGCCCAGTGCGGAAGGCGGCGGTCGCCGGCTCGTCAGCTGTGGCGCACCGGCGGCCGGCCACCAGGTCCTGATCGTCGGTCCGGAGCGCGGCTGCCGGGTCGACGACGGCGTCGTCGGCGAGATATGGGTCAGTGGACCGAGCGTGGCGGTCGGCTACCTCGATGCTCCGGAGGCCACAGCGGCCACCTTCGGCGCACGGGTGGCCGACGTGGCAGGCTCCTTCCTCCGCACCGGCGACCTCGGGTTCCGCCACGACGGCGAGCTCTACGTCACCGGACGTATCAAGGACCTGATCGTGGTCCGCGGACGCAATGTCCATCCGCAGGACGCCGAGCGGATCGCCTCGGCCGGTCACCCCGGACTCGACCCGGACGCGGCTGCCGCCTTCGGCTACGAGGAGAACGGCGCCGAGGCCCTGGGGATCGTCCTCGAAGTGGACCGGCACACCTCCGCCGGCCAACTGGCCTCCGCCGCGGACGGCGTGCGGAAAGCGGTCACCGCCGAGCTCGGCGTCGCGGTCGGCGCCGTCGTCTTCACCCGGCGCGGCGGTGTCCCGCGTACCACCAGCGGCAAGATCCGCCGGCAGGCGTGCCGGGAACAGTGGCTGCGCGGCGAACTGCCGCGGGTCGGTGGCGACGCGCCGGGCACCGCGGCCCCGCCGGGCGAGGGGAGCGCCGGTGTCCGCGCCGTGCTCGCTGCCGTGGCGCGGCTCTCGCCTGAGGCGCTGGACGACTCCGCGTGCCTCTTCGATCTGGGTCTTGACTCGCTGGGCATGGTCGATCTGAGGCTGCGCATACTCGCCGGGCTGGGGGTCGAGCTGTCACTGTCCGACCTGCTCGCCGGGCCGACCGTCGCCGAGCTGGCGGCCGCCGTCGCGGCGGCACCCCGGGTGCCCGCCGGGCCGGAGCAGGCCGAGGAGACCGCCAGCACCGGGGCTTCGCCGGGCCAGGAGGCGCTGCTCCTCGCGGACGACCTCGCCGGTGACGACTCCCCGTACGTCGTCGGCCGCGCGGTCAAGGTGCTCGGCGCGTTCCGCGTGGACGACTTCCTGACCGCGGTACGGACCGTGGTGGCCCGCCACCCGGCTCTGCGGACCTCGTTCGTCCCGGGCGACGAGGTACTGGCCCGGGTGCTGCACCACGAACTCCCGCCGGAGCTGGCCGTACACGACGTCCGGGGGCAGGACGAGGACGTGCTGACGGCGCTGCTGGAGGACGCGGCCTGCCGTCGTATGGACCCGGCCACCGGCCCACTGGTCAGGACCACGGTCATCCGCACCGCCGAGACCGAGGCGGTCGTGGTCTTCGCCGTCCACCACGCGGTCTGCGACCTGCGCTCGCTCGGACTGCTGCTGCTGGAGGTCGCCGACGCCTACCGGTCCGCGGACACCGCCACGCCGGACGAGGCGGCGTCCAGGGCCCACGACGAGGCCCACGACGCGGCGTACGGTGCGTTCGCGGCCGGGCAGCGCCGTCTGGTCGAGACCGGCGACGACGACCGGCTGAGGCGATACTGGAAGACGGAGCTGAGCGGTGTCCCGCTGGAGATCCGGCTGCCGATGGCCCGTGCCGCGACGGTATCCGCCCGTGGCGCGGTGGAGCGCTTCGTGGTCCCCGCCGACCTGTCCGCTCAGGTCCACGACTTCGCGCGGACCCACCGGCTGACGGTCAATGCCGTACTGCAGGCCACCCTGCACGTGTTGCTGCACCGTCTCACCGATGAGGAGCGGGTCGCCGTCGGCACACCCTCCGCCAACCGGGGCCGCAGCGACCGGCTGGACGTGGTCGGCTACTTCGTCAATGTGCTGCCGCTGGCCAGCACCCACGGCCCGGACACCTGCTTCGCGGACGCGGCCGCACACCTGCAACACGCCCTTGCCGACGCCCTGGAGCACGGCGAGCTGCCGTACGCCGCGATCCTGCAGGCCGCCGACCGGTCCACCGACCGGTGCAATGTGCTGGTCGCCTACCAGAGCATCCAGTCCGAGCACACGGCGGACATCGCCCGGATCGCCCTTGAGGACCCGCGGCTGCCGGTCCGGGTCGGCGGGCTCACCATGCTGCCCGTGCCGCTGCCCCGCCGGGACAACGCCTTCGACCTCACGATGAACCTGGCGGACTCCGGAGCCGAGCTGCTCGGCAACGTGGAGTACCGCGCCGACCTGTTCGCCGCCGGGGACGTGCGCCAGTTCGTCGACTGCTACCTGGGCCTGCTCCGCTCCGCGCTCGCCGACCCCGCGCAGCCGGTCGCCGGCCTGAGCCTGTCCGGCACACCGCTGGCGGCGGCTCTCCCGGCGCTCGAATCGCCCGCGGCCGCCGGGGCGTACGACGAGACGAGCCTGCCCGGCCTGTTCGAGGAGTGGGTCCGGCGCACTCCGGAGGCCACGGCGCTGACCGACGGCGGACGCACCCTCACCTACCGCGATCTCGACGAGGCCGCAGGCAGGCTCGCCACCGAGCTCGCCGGTCGCGGAGCGGGTGCGGAGTCCGTGGTCGGTGTGGTCACCGGCCGGGACGTCAGGACCGTGATCGCGCTGCTCGGCGTACTCAAGGCCGGTGCCGCCTACCTGCCGCTCGACCCCTCGCTGCCCGACGAGCGCCTCCAGTGGGTCCTCGGCCGGGCCGGGGCGCGGCTGGTGGTCGCCGCAGGCGAGGCGCGTGACCTGCCGGAGGGCATACCCGTGGTGCCGGCGGAGCCGGCGCCGGACCTGCCGCCGCTACCGGACGTTCCGGTGCGTCCGGGCAACCTCGCCTATGTCCTGTTCACTTCCGGCTCGACCGGTCGTCCGAAGGGCGTCGCGCTCACACACCGGAACGCGGTCTCCTTCCTCGCCTGGGCGCGGGAGCGGTTCGGCACCGACCTGAGCGCGGTGCTCGCCGCCACCTCCTTCTCCTTCGACCTGAGCGTCTTCGAGATCTTCGGCCCGCTCACCAGCGGCGGCACCGTCGTCCTGGCCCGGGACGTACTCGTACTGGCCGAGGACGCACTGCCGGAGCCCGTCACCCTGGTCAACACCGTGCCCTCGCCCCTCGCCGAACTGCTGCGTTCGGGACGGCTCCCGCAGGGAGTGCGCACCGTGAACCTGGCCGGTGAGCCGCTGCCCCGGCCACTGGCCGACACCGTACTCGGCCACCCGTCGGTCGACCGGCTGATGAACCTCTACGGTCCGACGGAGGCGACGACCTACGCCTGCGAGGCGCTGATCCGGGCCGGCGAACCGGGCGAGCCGCCGATCGGCCGTCCGATCTCCGGCACCCACGCCTACGTACTCGACGGCCGGCTGCGCCCGGTGGCCCCGGGCGTGCCCGGTGAGCTGTACCTGGGCGGGCCCGGACTGGCCCGCGGCTATCTGAACGACCCCGCGCTGACCGCCGACCGCTTCCTGCCCGACCTGACCCGGCCCGGAGAGCGGATGTACCGCACCGGCGACGTGGTCCGGGTGGACGCCGAGGGGCAGTTGCGCTATCTGGGCCGCTCCGACGACCAGGTGAAGATCCGCGGCTTCCGGATCGAGCCGGGAGAGTGCGCGGTGGCGCTGCGCCGTCACCCGGCGGTCGCCGACGCCGCGGTGCTGCCGCGCGAAGTCCCGGGTGCGGGAACCGTGTTGTGCGCCTGGCTGGTCCCGGCCGTCGGCAGCATGCCCGAACCCGGCCAGGTGCAGGCGTTCGCCCGTACCCAGCTACCGCCCTACATGGTGCCTTCGGCGATCGCCGTGGTGGAGCGGCTGCCGCAGACCCCGAACGGCAAGCTCGACAAGCGTGCCCTGGTCACACCGGAGCTCGCCGCCGCCGCGGGTACGGCCGCCCCGAGCGGGCCGGTCGAGCACCGACTGCTGGAGATCTTCACCGAGCTGCTGGCCCGGCAGGACTTCGGCGTCGAGGACAGCTTCTTCGACCTCGGCGGCCACTCGCTGCTCGTGGCCCGCCTGATCACCCGGATCCGGCGCGCGTTCGACGTCGCCCTGCCCATGCGGGCCGTCTTCGAGCACCCCCGCATCCGAGCCCTCGCGCCGCTGGTCGCAGCGGCAGCCGACCAGGGCGCCCCCGAGGTCCGGCTCCTCCCGGTTCCCCGGGAACCGGCTCCTGCGCCGTCGTCGGCGCAGGAGCGGATGTGGCTGATGCAGCAGATGATGCCCGGCAACACCGCCTACGGCGTCGTAGGCGCGGTCCGCGTACGGGGTCCGCTCGACACCGGACTGCTGCGCCGCGCCTTGCGGGAGGTGGGCCACCGCCACGAGGTGCTGCGGACCCGGCTGCTGCCCGGCGACGGCGGCGTCCGGCAAGTGATCGGTGAGCAGCCCGACTTCGGCTGGACCGAGGAGGACCTCGCCGAGCTGCCGGAGCCCGGGCGGACCGGGGCCGCGGTGCGGCGGATGGCCGAGGAGGCCGCCGTCCCCGTCGACCTGGGCGGCGGCAGGCCGGTCCGGCTCGTCGTACTCCGGCTCGCCGCCGACGAGCACCTGGTCGGGCTGGTCAGCCATCTCGCGGTGATGGACGGCTGGTCGTCCGGGGTGTTCTTCCGGCACCTGGCAGTCGCCTACCGTGCGCTCTCCGGCGAGGAGGGGGCCGTCCTGCCCGAACCGGCCGTCCAGTACGCCGACTTCGCGGCCTGGCAGCGGGCCTCGCTGGCGCCCGTCCAGCCAGAACTGCTCTCCTGGTGGACCGAACGGCTCGACGGCCTCCCAGCGCTGGCCGTTCCGGCCGACCGGCCCCGGCCATCGGTGATGGGCTTCCGCGGCGGCAGTGTCCCGGTCCGGTTCGGCCGCGGACTGCGCGACCGGCTGGCAGCGCTGGGCACTGGCCGGGACGCGACCCTGTTCATGGTGCTGCTCTCGGCCTTCGCCACCGTACTGACACGCCACAGCGGGCAGGAGGACTTCGCGGTGGGCACGCCGATCGCCGAGCGGCCGCTGCCCGAACTCGACGATGTGATGGGCCCGTTCACCAACACGGTCCCGATCAGGCTGGACCTCTCGGGCGATCCGTCCTTCGCGGCGCTCCTCGACCGCACCCGGGAACGGGCGCTGGAGGCCTACGCACACGGCGCGTTGCCCTTCGAGACCCTGGTGGGCGAACTCGGCCTGGCCCGCGACCTCAGCCGCACCCCGGTGTTCCAGACCATGGTCTCGCTCCAGGACGACCCGCTGGGCGGCCTCGACCTGCCGGGCATGAGCAGTGAGCGTGTCGACGTACCACGTGACACCGCCAGGTTCGACCTGCTGCTGGCCCTGTCCGACGGCCCGGCCGGCCTGTCCGGAGCGCTGGAGTTCAATCAGGAGATCTTCGACCACGCCACGGCAGAGGAGCTGACCGCCCATCTGGAGGCGGTCCTGGAGCAGGTCGTGCGCGACGCCGGGACGCCGGTCTCCCGGATCCCGCTGCTCGACGCCACGCAGACGACGCGCATCCTGCGCGAGTGGAACGACACCGCTGTGCCGCAGCGGCCCGTCGCGATCCACACCCTGTTCGACGAGCGCGAGGCCGCGGCCCCGGACGCGGTGGCGGTGTGCGACCTCAGCCGCAGCTGGACCTATCACGAACTGCGCGGCAGGGCCGAGCGGGTGGCGCGGGAACTGCTGCCCGTGCCCGGCCGGGACGTGGCCGTGCTGATGGGCCGCTCGGCGGCGGCGGTGGCCGCGGTGCTGGGCGTGCTGAAGGCGGGCAAGGCGTATGTGCCGATCGACCCCGCCTTCCCGGACAGCCGGATCACCGGAATCCTGGACATCTGCGGCGCCGTCTGCCTGCTGGCCGACCCGGAGCACCTCGCGCAGGCCGAGGAGCTGGCGGCCGGCCGGCCGGGCATGCGGGTGGTGCTGGTCGACCCCGACTCCATGTCGTCGCCTGAGCCCGCTGCGGTCCAACTACCCTCTGTGGCACCGGAGTCGGTCGCGTACACGATCTTCACCTCCGGCTCCACGGGCGTCCCGCAGGGGGTCGTGCTCCAGCACGCGGCGGTGGTCAACACCCTGCGCTGGGTTGTCGGCACCCTCGGGTTCGGCCCGTCCGACCGGCTGCTGTGGGTCACCTCGCTCTGCTTCGACCTCTCGGTCTTCGACATCTTCGGCACCCTCGCGTCGGGCGGCCGGATCAGGATCGCCCAGGAGGAGGAACTCGCCGAGCCGTCACGCCTGGCGGAGTTGCTGCTGACCGGCGAGGTCACCGTCTGGGACTCGGCGCCGGCCGCACTGCAGCGGCTGCTGCCGGCCCTGGAGCGGCGCGCGGCGCGGCCGAACAGCCCGGCGGTACGCCTGGTCATGCTCAGCGGCGACTGGATCCCGGTGACCATGCCGGACCGGTTGCGCGAGCTGCTGCCCGGCTGCCATGTCCGGTCCCTCGGCGGGGCCACCGAGGCGGCCATCTGGTCCAACCACTTCCCCGTGGAGCGCGTCGACCCGTCCTGGATCAGCATCCCGTACGGCCGTCCGATCCAGAACGCCCGTTACCACGTACTGGACCGCTGGATGCAGCCCTGCCCGGTCGGGGTGCCCGGCGACCTGTATATCGGCGGTGCCTGCCTGGCCCTCGGCTACGTCGACCCGAAGATCACCGCGCAGCGGTTCGTACCGGACCCGCACAGCGGCCGGGCCGGTGAACGCCTGTACCGCACCGGCGACCTGGCGCGCTACCGGCGCGACGGGAACCTGGAGCTGCTCGGCCGCTCGGACCAGCAAGTGAAGATCCGCGGCTTCCGGGTCGAGCCCGGGGAGGTGGAGGCCGCGCTGCGCCGCTGCGCGGACGTCCGCGAGGCGACCGTGGCCGTGCGCGACGACCTGCCGGGCGGGCGCTGTCTGGTGGGCTACGCCGTCCCCGGGGAGGGACGCGGCCTCGACGAGGGGCAGTTGGACAAGGAACTGCGCGCCCGGTTGCCCGGATACATGGTTCCGAGCCATCTGGTCCAGTTGGAGCGGCTCCCGGTGACCGCCAACGGCAAGCTCGACCGGCGCGCCCTTCCGGCCCCGGTCCTCGGCTCGGCGGGCGCGGACTTCGCGAGCCCGCGGACCGGGACCGAACAGGCCATCGCCGAGGTGTGGAGCCAGGTGCTCGGGGTGGAGCGGCCCGGCAGCCGGGACAACATCTTCGACCTGGGCGGCAACTCGCTGCGTCTGGCCGAGATCCATGCCCGGCTCCAGGAGAGCTGCGGCGGCCAGCTCCAGCTCGTCCACCTGTTTGAGAACCCGACGATCGAGGGCCTGGCCCGGATGGTCGACGGCCTGGCGGATACCGGATCGGCGGCCGACCGCACCCAGGACCGCGCCGAGCGTCAGAAGCAGGCCATGCAGCGACGGCGTTCACCGCGCCACGCCGACTGAGGTCAAAGGAGCGACGACCATGAACACCTCCCACACCAACGCCAACGCCAATGCGATCGCCATCGTCGGAATGTCGGGCCGGTTTCCCGGCGCCGCCGACGTCCAGGCGTTCTGGGCGAATCTGCTGGCCGGCCTCAGCGGTACGGTCACCCCGACGGACCAGGATCTCGACGCGGCCGGTGTGCCGCCCCAGGTGCGCACGGACCCGGCCTATGTGCGCGCCGCCGCCGCGCTCGAAGGAATCGAGGAGTTCGACGCGCAGTTCTTCGGACTCACGCCCCGCGAGGCCCAGTTGATGGACCCGCAGCAACGGCTCTTCCTGGAGTGTGCCTGGCACGCCCTGGAGGACTCAGGGAACCGGGCAGGCGCCGGGCTCCCGGCCGCCGTCTTCGGCGGCACCGGCGCCAACGGCTATCTGCTGTACAACCTGGCACCGCACGCGTGGCTCCGCGACCCGGCGCACGAGTACTCGGTGATCCTCGGCAACGACAAGGACTATCTGGCCTCCCGTACCTCCTACAAGCTCGGACTGTCCGGTCCGAGCATCACGGTGCAGACGGCCTGCTCCACCTCGCTCGTCGCGACCGCCATGGCCTGCCAGAGTCTGCTGGACTACCACTGCGACCTGGCTCTGGCGGGCGGATCCGCGGTCGTCGTACCGCACCGGACCGGCTACCTGTACCAGGAGAGCGGGATCGCCTCCCCGGACGGCATCTGCCGGCCCTTCGACGCCGACGCCAACGGCACCGTGCGGGGGAGCGGAGCCGCGGTCGTGGTCCTCAAACGGCTTGAGGACGCGCTCGCCGACGGGGACACCGTGCACGCCGTGATCCGCGGCTGGGCGGTCAACAACGACGGTTCGGCCAAGGCAGGCTTCACCGCGCCCTCAGTGGGCGCGCAGGCCGAGGTGATCGCCCTGGCGCACCAGCTCGCCGAGGTCGAGCCGGCCTCGATCGGTTTCATCGAGGCCCACGGCACCGGAACCACCCTCGGGGACATGGTCGAGGTCGAGGCGCTCCGCCAGGCGTTCGAAGGTGTTCCCGGCCGCTGTGCGCTGGGCTCGGTCAAGGCCTCGATCGGGCACCTCGACGCGGCCTCCGGGGTGGCCGGCCTGATCAAGGCGGCGCTCGCGGTCAAGCAGGGGACGGTGCCGCCGACCCTGAACTTCCGGCGGCCGGGCCCCGCGCTGGGCGCGGAGGACAGCCGGTTCTTCGTCAACTCCGAGGCGATCGACTGGCCGGTGGACACCGGGCCCCGGCGCGCCGGCGTCAGCTCGCTGGGAATCGGCGGCACCAACGCGCACCTGGTGCTTGAGCAGGCACCGGAGCGGCCGGACCGGCCGGTGGGCGGCGCGGACGTTCTGCCGCTGGTGCTGCCGTTGTCGGCGCGCACCGATGCCGCCGTCGCACAGGCGGCGGAGCGGCTCGCCGACCACCTGGAGCGGGCCGGACTGCCGGTGGCGGACGTCGCGCACACTCTGGTCACCGGCCGTGCAGAGTTCGCCTCCCGGACCCATGTGGTCGCCGCCGATGCCGCGGAGGCCGCCGCGGCCCTGCGCACACCGGCCGCACCACCGGCCGGGGGCACGGCAGCGCGCCCGCTGGTGATGATGTTCCCCGGCCAGGGCGCCCAGCACCCCGGGATGGCCGAGTCGCTCTACGGCTCCCAGTCCGTGGTCCGCGAGGCGGTCGACGAGTGCGCCGGACTGCTCCGGCACGAGCTCGGCCTTGACCTGCGCGAGCTGCTCTTCCCTGGGACCGACCCCGCCCGCGCGGCGGAGGCGGCGGCACGCCTCGACCGCACCGAGTACACCCAGCCGGCCCTGTTCACCGTGGAGTACGCGCTGGCGCGGCTGTGGCAGAGCTGGGGTGTGCAGCCGGATCTGATGGTGGGTCACAGCGTCGGCGAGTACGCCGCCGCCTGCATCGCCGGTGTGCTCAGCCTCCCTGACGCCGTCCACCTGGTCGCCCTGCGCGGCCGGCTTCTCGCGGCCCAGCCGGCGGGCGGCATGCTGTCGGCCGCGGTGGCCGAGGAGGAGCTCCGCCGACGGCTGCCGCAGGGCTCGGTGATCGCGGCGGTCAACGCACCCAGGCAGTGCACGGTCGCCGGTCCGCACGCGGAGCTGGAAGCGCTCACGGCCGAGCTCTCGGCCGAGGGGGTGAGGGTCACCGCCCTGCACACCTCGCACGCTTTTCACTCGCCGCTCGTCGCAGGCGCGGTGGAGCCGTTCCGGCAGGCTGTCGCGCAGGTGCGGCTGAACCCGCCGCGTCAGCCGTACGTCTCCTCCGTCACCGGCGCCCTGATCACCGCGGAGCAGGCGACCGACCCCGGCTACTGGGCCGACCAGCTGGTGGCACCGGTGCGCTGGCACCAGGCCCTGCTGACCGCCGCCGGGCCCCGGGCCGTCCTGCTGGAGGCCGGGCCCGGCCAGTCGCTCGGAGCGCTGGCCCGGCTCGGCCTGGACCTCAACGCCGGGCATGTCGTCGCCGGCACTCTCCCGAGGCCCGGCGGCGACGAGCGCCGCGCGGTGCTGGAGGCGGCCGGTCTGCTCTGGGACGCCGGTGTCGCGGTGGACCTCACCGCAGTGAACGGCGTGCCCGGGCACCGGGTTTCGCTGCCCGGATACCCGTTCCAGCGTCGCCGCCACTGGATCGACGCGCCGCAGCACCCGGCCGGCGCCGAAGGCACGGCCGAGGCACCGCAGCCCGAGTCCCTCGCGGTGGCCCTGAACGACAGGGACGATGCGGGCACAGACACCGGCACAGGCACCGACGCCACCACTGGCACCGGCGCCGTGCGGGCCGCGGTCGACCGGGCCTGGGCCGAGGTACTGCTCGGCGCCGCCCCGGGGCCCGAGGACAACTTCTTCGACCAGGGGGGCCAGTCCCTGGTCGCCGTCCAACTGCTCTCCCGGATATCCCAGTTGGTCAAGGTCCGGCTGCCCCTGCAGCTGATCTTCGACCATCCGACCCCGCGCGGGCTGGCGACAGCCGTCGCCGCCGAGGCTCTGCGTGGCGCGTCACGGCCCGACCTGCCGGTCCGGCAGGCGGACCGCTCCGGCGCGCTGGCCCTCTCGCCCGCGCAGGAACGGCTCTGGTTCATCGAGCAGTTGGAGCCCGGAGGCAGCGCCTACAACGTGCCGCAGACCCTGATGCTGGAGGGCGTGCTCGACCAGGCCGCACTGGAGCGGACCTTCACCGCGCTGGTCGCCCGGCACGAGGCCCTGCGCACTCGGATGGGGATGGACGGCGACACACCGGTGCAGATCGTCGGCGAACCGTACGAGGTCACGGTGCCCGTGCTGCTGCCGGCCGGTGCCGCGGGCGACGCCGAGGCCGAGGCGCGGGAGATGGCACTGACCGAGCTCCGGCGTCCGTTCGACCTGCTGGCCGGTCCACTGCTGCGAGCGGCGCTGATCCGGCTGGCACCCGAGCGGCATCTGCTGGTGGTGACCATGCACCACCTGGTCACCGACGGCTGGTCGTTCCTCGTACTGACCCGCGAACTCGTCGAGCTGTACGACGCGTTCACGGTCGGGCGTGCCCCGCAGCTGCCGCCCGCCCCCCTGCAGGCGGCCGACCACGCCGCGTGGCAGCGCGCACTGGTGACGGGCGACCACCTCGCCGAGCAGACCGCGTTCTGGACCGAGTACCTCACGGACGCCCCGGCCGCGCTGCCCCTGCCGCTCGACCGGCCGCGCCCGGCCGTCCAGCGCCGCCATGGCCGCCGCCACCGGATCCAGGTGCCCGCCGACCTCACCCGGCGGCTGGCCGCGCTGGGCGCTTCGCGGGGCACGACCCCGTTCACCACGCTGCTGGCCCTGTTCTCCGCCGTCCTGCACGCCCACACCGGCAGCCAGGACCTGCTGGTGGCGACCCCGGTGGCCGGGCGCGACCGGGCCGAACTCGAAGGCATCGTCGGCTACCTGGTGAACACCGTCGTGGTGCGTGCGCGGTTCGAGGGCGCCCGCACCGCTGTCGAGCTGGTCGACCGGGTGCGCGACAGCGCCCTCAAGGCACTCAGCAACCCGGACGTGCCCTTCGACCAGGTCGTCCAGCTGGCCGGGGCCGGACGGCAGTTGGACCGCAACCCGCTCGCCCAGGTGCTGTTCACTCTGGAGAACCGGATCAACGAGGACGTACGCCTGGCCGGCCTGGAGCTGTCGCCGGTCGACCTCGACCCGGGGATCGCCCAGTTCGACCTCGCCCTGCACCTCCAGGAGCAGGAGGAGGGCCTCGCGGGATGGTTCGAGTACGACAAGGAGCTGTTCCAGCCGGACACCGTGGCGCGGCTCGCGGACCACTTCCTGGAGGTGCTGCGCCGCGCCGTGGACGTACCGGACCAGCGGCTGTCCGAGCTGGTACGGGTGCCGGACACGGTGCACCGGCTGCTGACCGAGGTGTGGAACACCGGCGCCGGGCAGCTGCCGGCGGACGCGTCGCTGGTCGGCCTGTTCACCGCCGCGGTGGCCGCGGGCCCGGACCGGCCTGCGGTGATCGACGACGATGTGACCTGGTCCTACCGGGAGCTCGACCGGGCCTCGGACCGGATCGCCGCCGTCCTCACCGCGCAGGGGGCGGTCCCGGGCGACCGGGTCGGCGTCCTGCTCGATCGCGGTGCGGACCTGATCGCCGCGGTCTTCGGCGTACTGAAGACGGGTGCCGCCTACGTCCCGCTCGACCCGACGCACCCGGCCGAACGGCTCGGCCTCGCCGCTGCCGACAGCGGTGTCCGGCTGGTGCTGACCCAGCGGTCCCTGGCGGACCGGCAGCCTGCCGGCGATGCCCGCACGGTACTCGTCGACGGACCCGAAGTGCGGTCCGCGACAGTCGGCTTCACCCCGCGTCCGGTGGACCCGGGGAGCCCCGCCTACGTCATCTACACCTCCGGCTCGACCGGGCGTCCCAAGGGCGTCGAGGTGACGCACCACAACGTGGTACGTCTGCTGAGGGTCTGTCAGCAGTCCTTCGGATTCGGCCCCGATGACGTGTTCGCGCAGTTCTTCTCGCACGCCTTCGACGTCTCGGTGTGGGAGATCTTCGGTGCTCTCTGCCACGGTGCCACCCTGGTCACAGTGGACTACTGGACCAGCCGCGACCCCGACGCCCTGGTGCGGCTGCTGGCCGAACGGCGCGTCACGGTACTCAACCAGACCCCGTCGGCCTTCCACTCGCTGATCGAGGCCGAAGCGCGGTCGGAGGACTGCCCGCTCTCGCTGCGCTCGGTCGTACTCGCCGGCGAGAACCTCGACGTCGGCATCCTCGTACCGTGGTTCGACCGCCACGGCGACCAGCGGCCCGCGATCGTCAACATGTACGGGATCACCGAGACGACCGTGCATGTGACGTACCGCCGAATGACGGCCGCCGACATCCGCGCCACGGTCGGCACGCCCGTCGGGGCGGCCCTGCCCGACCTGCGGATCCGGTTGCTCGACCCGGACGGTGCGCTGGTGCCGATCGGCGTGCCCGGGGAGATCTGCGTCGGCGGCGCGGGACTGGCCACGCAGTACGTCAACCTGCCCGAGCTGACCGCGGAGCGTTTCGTCCCCGACCCGTTCGACCCGGAGCCCGGGGCCCGGCTGTACCGCTCGGGCGACCTGGCCCGGTACGACGGCGACGGCGAGCTGTACTACCTCGGCCGCGCCGACCACCAGGTGCAGATCCGTGGTTTCCGGGTCGAGCCGGGAGAGGTGCAGACCGTACTCGCCCGGCACCCGGCGCTGACCGGTGCGGTGGTGGTCGCCGCCGCCGCACCCGACGGCGGTACGGAGCTGGTCGGCTATCCGGTGCCGCGGCCCGGCGCCGAGCGGCCGAGCGACACCGAGCTGCGGGAGTTCCTGCGCACCCGGCTGCCGGAGTACATGGTCCCTGCGCACCTGGTGCCGATCGCGGAGATCCCGCTCACGGCGAACGGCAAGACCGACCGGGCGGCGCTGCCCGGACCGAGCCGGCAGTCGCGCACCTCGCGCGTCGCCGAGACCTTGCTGGAGAAGGAGGTCTGCCAGGTCTGGTGCGAGGTGCTCGGGCTGCCGTCCGCCGGCGTCGACGAGGTCTTCTTCGAGATCGGCGGCAACTCGCTCTCGGCCGTACGCGTCAACAACCGCCTGGCCCGGCGCTTCGGCGTCGAGCTGCCGCTGCGGGCGCTGTTCGAGGAGCCGACCCCGGCCGCGGTGGCCCGGCGGATCGAGGCCGCCCTGTCCGCGGCCGACGGCCCGAAGGCGCCGGCCGCCCGGCCGCTGACCAACCCGGCCACGCCGTCCCCGCTCTCCCCGGAGCAGGAAGGCATCTATCTGGCCGAGCAACTGACGCCGGGTACCGCCGCTTTCCACATCGGAGCCGTGCTGCGGCTGCGCGGCGCGCTCGAACCGGACCGGCTGCGGCAGGCGTTCACCCGGGTCATGGCCCGGCAGGAGGCGCTGCGGGTCGGCTTCGTCGACACCGTGGACGGCACCCGGATGCGGCCGGATGACGCAGTACCGGCACCGCTGACCGTGCTGTACCCGCCCGCGGGCGCGGACCACGAGGCGTTCGTCGCCGATCTCTACGAGCTGGAAATGGCCCGTCCCTTCGACCTGGAACAGCCACCGCTGCTGCGCGCCGCACTGGTGCCGTCGGGAGAGCAGGAACACCTCCTGGTGCTGGTGGTCCACCACCTGATCTGCGACGGCTGGTCGCTGGGCGTGCTGCTGGACGAGCTCTCGGCGGCGTACGGCTCCGACGGCGACCGTCCCCTGCCGGCCCTGGGCTACCGCGAGGCGGCTGCCCGCTCGCGGGCCCGGCGGGAGTCCGGAGAGGCGGCGGCCGACCTGGACTGGTGGCGGCAGCGGCTGGACCGGTACCGGGCCACCGCGCCGCTGCCCGCCCTGCCCGGCGCTCCCGAGCGCGGCCCGTTCCGGGCGAGCCGGCGCACCATGACCCTGCCCACGGATGTGCGTGCCGGGGTGATGGCGTCCTGCCGCGAGCTCGGTGTGACGCCTTTCGTCCACCTGGCCACTGCCTACCAGCTGGCACTGTCCGCGGTGGGGGTCGAGGCCCCGGTGCTCGGCTTCCCGGCCGCGGGCCGCACCGCGGAGGACGAAGGCGTGGTCGGCTGCTTCATCCGTACGGCCGTGCTCCCGTCGGCCGGCCGGGCGGCGACCTTCGCCGAGGCCGTCCGGGAGGTCCAGGACCATCTGGTGGCCGCGCTGGAGCACGGCTCGGTGTCGGCGGACGCCGCCGACCGCCGCCCGGACCCCTTCCACGCCTGGTTCGTGCTGCAGAACACCCCGCCGGCCCGCTCGGGTCCCGGCGGTACGGCCGTGGAGCCGGTGCCCCAGCCCCTCGCGACCAGCAAGTTCCGGCTGGCGCTGGATGTGACCGACACCGGTGACGCGTTCGTCTGCTGGTGGGACTTCGCCCCGGATGTCCTGGGCGAGGAACTGCCGCAGCGCGTGGCCGACGTATTCCTCGCGGTCCTGACGGCAGCTCCGGCCGCCTCGGGGGCCGCCCTGAGCGAGCTGCTCGCCGCAGCTCCCGCCACACCCGTACCCCGTCCCAGGCGCGGGCTCCGCTCGGTGTCCCGT
This sequence comes from Streptomyces sp. NBC_00466, assembly GCF_041433995.1. Taxonomy (NCBI): domain Bacteria; kingdom Bacillati; phylum Actinomycetota; class Actinomycetes; order Kitasatosporales; family Streptomycetaceae; genus Streptomyces; species Streptomyces sp. NBC_00466. Next base: position 7,001,621 of record NZ_CP107896.1, read on the forward strand.
CGCGCCCCTTCCCGGCCGGCCACCCAGGCCGACGCCCCCGACCAGCACGGCCACGTCAAGCAAGGAGATGAGTCATGAGTGCGCAGTTCTCACGCGCGGGGACCGTCCGCAGGGCATTCCGGTCCGCAGCCGGCCCCGAAGCCGTCACGGTCGAGCCGCTGACCGCCGACGGCACCCCGCCGATGGTGGTGCGCCCGAAGGAGGCCGGCACCGACCTGGCGACCTGGGCCGCCGCGAGCAAGGAGTGGGTGTGCGACACGCTCCTGGAACACCGCGCGCTGCTGTTCCGCGGCTGGCCGGTGGCGGACGCCGCGGGCTTCCAGAGGTTCGTCGCGGCGGTCTCCGACGGTGAGCCGCTGCAGTACCGGGACCGCTCCACCCCGCGGGACGAGGTGAGCCAGAACGTCTACCTCTCCACCACCTACCCCGCGGCCGAGCGGATCGAGCCGCACAACGAGGGCACCTACTGGTCGACCTGGCCGCAGAAGCTGTTCTTCTGCTGCCTGACCGCTCCGCCCGTCGGAGGCGAGACCCCGATCATCGACAACCGCAAGGTCATCGAGCGGATCCCGGTCGCCGTCCGGGAGCGGCTCGAGCGGCTCGGCGTACGTTACGTGCGCAACTACAACAGTGGCTTCGGCCTCACCTGGCAGGAGGGCTACCAGACCGACTCCCGCGAGGACGTCGACCGCTACGCCGCGGCCAACGGCACGGTCACCGAGTGGCTGGAGGACGACCGCCTGCGGACCGTGCAGATCCGCCCCGCCGTACGCACCCACCCGGTGACCGGCGAGAAGCTCTGGTTCAACCACGCCGGGTTCTTCCACATATCGAGCCGCGACCCGCAGATGCGGGAGGCGCTCGTCGAAGCACTGGGCGAGGACGGACTGCCGACCACCACGACCCACGGCGACGGCTCCCCGATCGCCGACGAGGACGTACGGGCGATCAACGAGGCGTACCGCGCCGGGGAGATCGCCTTCCGTTGGGAGGTGGGCGACGTGATGCTGCTTGACAACATGACGATGGCGCACGCCCGTCGCCCCTACGAGGGCGACCGCAAGATCGTGGTCGCGATGACCGATCCCGTCAGCGGCGGGGATGCCGCGCAGTCCGGGCCGGCCGTCGCGGCCGAGGGCGGGGAGGCGTGATGAGCGACGACATCGCGGGCTTCCGGGTCTCCCCGGCCCAGCACCATCTGCACCGGCTCAGGTCGGCTCTGACCGGCGCCGCTCCGTTCGTCCTGCGGCTCGATGCGGAACTCCCGGGCACCGTCGACCCGGAGCGGCTGCGTCAGGCCCTGCTCACCGCGACGGCCCGGCACGAGATCCTGCGCACCCGGGTGGTGGCGGCCTCAGGCGTCGGCGTCCCCGTGCAGGTCATCGCCGACGGACCGGGGATTGGCGATCCCGGCGCCGCGGACGGCGCTCTCCCGGTCCGGTTCAGGATCGGCCAATCCGCCGACGGCACCCGCCGGCTGACCCTCGCCGCCGATCCGGAGGTGGCCGACCTGGCCACCCTGACGGGGCTGCTCTCGGCCGCGCTCGGCCGGGCGGCCGGGGAGGACGAGGAGGATCCCGTCCAGTACGCGGACGTCGCCGAGTGGTTCCACCAGCTGCTCGGCGAACCGGAGACCGCGGCCGCGCAGGACCGCTGGCGCCGGGTACTGGCGGCCGATGCGGCCGAGCCCGACCTGCCGCTCCGCCCGGCAGCCCCGACGGACTACCGCCCCGAGACCACCGCGCTGGTCCTGGGCCCGGGCCCCTCCCGCGAGATCGCCGCACGGGCCGCCGAACTCGGCGTCGGCGAAGGTGCGTTGACCACCGCGGCCTGGGGTGTGGCGCTCGGCGGCGGCGGGAACGGGGAGCCGCCGGCCCTCGGGGTGACCGTGAACGGCCGTACCGCCCCCGAGCTCCAGGGCGCCCCCGGCCCGTACGACCGCACCGTACCGATCGCGTTCCCGGGCGGCGCGGACACCTCCTCGCTGGTCCGGGCGGTCGACGCCGCGATCCGGCAGGCCACCGAGGACGGTGACGTCTTCCGGTGGGACACCGCCGCGACCGGCGACAGCGAACCGTACTGCCGCTTCTCGGCCGGCCATCTGGACGTCTCCGCGCTGGTCACGGGCGACACGGTCCGCGGCCTGGCCGTGACCGACCGGGCGGACCGCCACGATCTGCGGCTGCTGGTGGTCCGGCACTCGCAGGACCGGCTCGAACTGCGCCTCGACTACGACGCCGACCGCTGCGATCCGCAGACCGCCGAGCTGCTCGCGGCCCGGACGGCCGCCGCGCTGGCGGAGTTCTGCGCCGAGCCGGCGATCCCGCTCGGCGACGTCGTGCTGAGCACCGAGCGGGACGCCGAGCTGTGCCGGCGGTTCGGCACCGGCGAGACGCAGGCGGACACCGAAACGGACAGGACGGTGCTCGACCTGATCCGCGAGCACGTCCTCGCCCGCCCTGACGCCCCCGCTGTGGTGTCCCACGACGGCCGGCTCGACTACGCCGGACTCGACGCCGCGGCCGGCTCGCTGGCCGCAGCGCTGCGCGCGGCCGGCTGCGCGCCGGGGGACCGGGTCGCGCTCTGCCTCGACCGCGGCGTGCTGATGCCCGTGGCCGTACTGGCGATCCTGCGCTGCGGAGCCGCCTATGTGCCGCTGGACAGCCGCAATCCGGCCGAACGCCTGGCCGGAATGGTCACGGACTCCGGGGCCACCGTGCTGCTGGCCGACGAGACGGGACAGCAGGCCCTGGCAGGCGCGGATCCCGGCCTGCCGGTGGTGGACCCGGCCGTGGCGTGGACCACCCCCGCGGCCGGGACCACGGTGCCGGTCACGCCGGAGCAGCCGGCCTACGTGATCTTCACCTCGGGCTCCACCGGGCGCCCCAAGGGCGTCGAGATCACCCACCGCAACCTGGCCCACGCGACCCGGGCGCGGTTGAGCGTCTACCGGCCCGAGCCGGACAGCGCCGCACTGCTGATCCCCACGATCGCCTTCGACAGCTCCGTCGCCGTGCTGTTCGGCACCCTGGGCGCGGGCGGCTGCCTCGTAGTGCCCGGTGAGAAGGAGTCGGGCGACCCGGCCGCGCTGGCCCAGCTGGCCGTCGAGCACGGGGTGACCGATCTGCTCTGCGTCCCCTCGCTGTACCGCGCGCTGCTGGAGGAGCTCGCCGCCCGCGAGGGGGTAAGGCTGCGGCGTGCCGTGGTCGCGGGCGAGGAGTTCCCGGTGGTGCTGGCGGACCGTCACCACGAGGCGCTGCCCGCCGTGCTGCTGTTCAACGAGTACGGGCCGACCGAGGCCACCGTCTGGTGCACGGTCCAGCAGGTGACCCCGGAGCGCTCCGAGCGGGTGCCGATCGGCCGCCCCCGGCCCGGCGTCCGGCTCTACGTGGTCGGACCGGACGGCGCGCAGGTGCCCTACGGCGCCCGCGGCGAACTCTGGATCGGTGGCCCGAGTGTGGCGGTCGGCTACGTCGGCAGCCCGGAACTCACCGCAGGGCGCTTCCTCGACGACCCGTTCGCTCCCGGGACCGGCACTCGCGTCTACCGCACCGGTGACCTGGTGCGCTACCGGCCCGGCGGGGTACTGGAGTTCCTCGGCCGCACGGACCGCCAGGTCAAGATCCGCGGCTTCCGGGTCGAGCTGGAGGAGATCGAGAGCCGGCTTGCGGCCCAGCCCGGAGTCACCGCTGCGGCCGTGGTCGACCGCACCGACGAGTCGGGCTCGACCCGGCTCGCGGCCTACGTGGTGGTGCGCGCCCCGGTCACCGCCGATTCGGTGCGGGCGGCGGCCGAACGCGCGCTCCCCGCCTACATGCTGCCCGCGATCGACGTGCTGCCCGAGCTGCCGACCCTGCCCAACGGCAAGGTCGACCACGCCGCTCTCCGCAAGCTCGCGCCGATACGGGCCGCGGCCGTGTACGTCGCGCCGCGCACGCCGGTCGAGGAGGTCCTCGCCGAGGCCTGGCAGCAGGTGCTGGGGTGCGAACGCGTGGGTGTCGAGGACAACTTCTTCGACCTCGGAGGAGACTCGATCCGGGTGGTCCAGGTGCGCTTGCAGGCCCGCAGGCGCGGAGTGCTCGTCCAGGTCACCGACCTGATGCGGCATCCCACCATCGCGGCGCTCGCCCCGCTGGCGACCGCCGCCGAGGACGGCGGCCAGGGGCCGTCGCCGAGCGCGGCCGAGGTGCTGCTGCCCGATGCTGTGCGCGCCGGGCTGCCGGACGAGGTGGAGAACGCCTGGCCGCTGTCCAGCCTCCAGGCGGGCATGCTCTTCCATACCGCCTTCGAGCGCGGTGAACGGCTGCTCTACCACGACGTCACGACGCTGCGGCTGCGCTCGGCGCTCGATGTGCCGGCCTTCGAGTCGGCCGTCGCCGAGCTGTGCCGCCGCCATGCCATGCTGCGGGTGTCGATCGACCTGGCCCACCCCGCCGGGCCGCTCCAGCTGGTGCACCGGAGCGTCCCGTCCCCGCTGCGCGTGGCCGACCTGCGCTCCGTCCCCGCCGATCGGCAGCGCTCCCAGGTGGACGCCGACGTCGAGGACGAGCGGGCGACCCCGTTCGTCCTGGAGCAGGCCCCGCTGCTGCGCTTCGTCCTCCATCTGCTCGGCGATGACGAGTTCCAGCTGACCCTCGCCGTGCACCACGCGGTCCTCGACGGCTGGAGCGTCACCGTCCTGCTGACCGAGCTGATGGACTGCTACCGGCACGCGGCGGATCCGGCCGCACCCGCGCCGGCACCGGCTCCCGCGGCCTCCTACGGACGGTTCCTCGCCCTGGAACAGGCGGCGCTCGAAGGACCGGACGGCGACTGGTGGGCCCGTCGGACGGAGGACCTGCCGATCGGCCGCCTCGGTGGCAGCGGCCTGGCCGACGGCGTCGGCGAGCAGCGGCTGGGCGCGGAACTCGCGCCGGAGACCTGCGAGGCACTGCAGCGGGTCGCCGGGCAGGCCGGTGTGCCGGTCAAGAGCGTGCTGCTGGCCGTCCACCTCAAGGTACTCGCGGTGATGACCGGACGCGACGACGTGGTGACCGGGCTGGTCACCAACGGCCGTCCCGAGGACGAGGAGGGCTCCGATGCGATGCTCGGGCTGTTCCTCAACACCTTGCCGCTGCGGACCGCGCTGCCCGGGGGCAGCTGGCTCGACCTCGTCGGGCACGTCTTCGCGGAGGAGCGGGCGATGCTCCCGCACCGGTGGTACCCGATGAGCCGGATCCGCCAGGCCCGGGCGGCGGACTCGCTGTTCGAGGCCGCCTTCAACTACGTGCACTTCCACCGCTACGGCGAACTCTCCTCCCGCAGCGGGCTGGAGGTGCTGGACGCCGTATTCCACGGGGACACCAACCTGCCGCTGATGACGGACTTCATCCAGGACCCGGTCAGCGGCCGGATCGAGCTGTCCATCGCCTTCGACCCGTCCCTCTACCGCCCGGAGTTCATCGAGGCGATGGCCGGCCGGTACCGCGCGGCGCTCGACGCACTCGTCGCGGCGCCGGAGCTGCCGCACACGGCGGACCGGCTCCTGTCGGACGCCGAACGGCTCCGCCTGACCGCCACCGCGCACGGCGCGAAGGCGGAGCCGACCGCCGGCAGCCTGGTGCCGGGGCTGGCTGCCGCGCTCGCGGCGGCCGGTGACCGTACGGCAGTCGAGGCGTCCGACGGGTCCATCGGATACCGCGAACTGCTCGATGCCGCACGGGAGTTCGGTGCGGCGGCCCGCACGGAGGCGGCCGCCCCCGCGACCGGCGGGGAGCCGGTCGTCGCCCTGCTGCTGCCGCGCGGCATCGCCCTGGTCACCGCTGCCGTCGGTTGCCTGCTGGCCGGTGTGCCGTTCGTGGTCTGCGACCCGGGACAGCGGGCCGAGCGGCTGCGGGACATGCTCGTGGCCGCCGGGGCGGGACTGGTCGTCGCCGCCGAACCGGACCGGCTCGCGGCAGCCGTACCCAAGGGCGTGCCCTGCCGTACGCCGGACGGGCTGCGCGGTTCCGGCACGCCGGGCCCGGACGCCGATCCGCACCCCGAGCAGCTGGCCTATCTGGTGTTCACCTCGGGCAGCACCGGCCGCCCGAAGCCGGTCGCGGTCTCGCACCGCGCACTGGCCAACCGTGTCGAGTGGGCGCAACGGACCTACCCGCTGCGGCCCGATGACCGGCTTCTCGCCCTGGCCTCCCCGGTGTTCGACTTCGCCGTCTGGGAGGTGTTCGGTCCGCTGCTGGCCGGCGCCTGCCTGGTCGAGGCTCCTGACCTCACGGACACCGACAGCAGCCTCGCCGAGCTCCTGCACAGCACCCGGACGACGGTCGCGCACGTGGTGCCCTCTCTTCTGGGCGGGCTGGTGACCGACCCCGCGCTGGCCGACGTCAACGACCTGCGGCTGCTGCTCGTGGGCGGCGAGGCGTTCCCCGCACCGCTGCTGGCGGAGCTCTGCAGGCAGCTCAAGTGCGAGGTGATCAACCAGTACGGACCGGCGGAGGCGACGATCGACGCCACCTTCCACCAGGTCGGCCCGACGCACTCCGGGCAGCCCGGCCGGCCGGCCACCGTGCCGATCGGACGACCGATCGACAACGTCTCGGTCCATCTGCTCGGCGAGAACCTCGTTCCGGTTCCGCCCGGCTGTGTCGGCGAGATGTTCATCGGCGGGGAGGCGCCCGCCCGCGGGTACCACGGGCAGCCGGCCCGCACCGCCGAAGCGTTCCTGCCCGACCCGTACTCGGAGGTCCCGGGTGCCCGGATGTACCGGACCGGGGACCTGGCCCGGCTGCTGCCGGACGGCGCGCTGGAATTCCTCGGCCGCACCGACGACCAGGTCCAGGTGAACGGCGTACGGGTGGAGCCGGGCGAGATCGAGGCCGCCTTGTACGCGGACGGGCGGCTGGCGGAGGCCGCCGTGGTCGCACACCCCGCACACCGCGGTGGCGTGCACCTGGTGGCTCATGTGACGCCCCGCGAGGGCGCCGTCCTGACGCCCGACGAGGTGCTCGACGGTCTGACCGGGCTGCCCGACGCGCTGCGCCCGGGGCTCGCCGTGGTCCACGGCGAGCTGCCGCGCACCGCCGGCGGCAAGATCGACCGGTCGGCACTGAGGACGGCCGGACTGCCAGGCCGGCCCGGTGCCGACCGGGTGGCGGCAGCCACGAAGCTCGAAGGACGGCTCGCTGACCGGTGGTCGGAGGTCTTCGACACGACCGGCCTCGGGGTGACCGACGACTTCTTCGAACTCGGCGGCGACTCCATCCTCGCCCTGCAACTGGTGGCCCGGGCCCGGCGCGACGGAATCGCGCTGACGCCCCGGTCGATCTACACCCACCGCACCATCCGGGCCCTGGCCCGGACGCTGAGCGATACGGAGCCCGCCGGGGCCACGGCAGTGCCTGGCCGGGGGACCGGCGCGCTGGTGGCGCTGCGTGCGGACGGCGACCTGCCGCCCTTCTTCTGCGTGCATGCCAGCAACGGATCGGCCGCCCCCTACGCGGCGCTCGCCACCGCCCTTCCCCGTACCGGGCCGTTCTTCGCCCTGGACGCGGAAGGGCTGGCACCGGACGGTCCGGAGCTGGCATCGGTAGCCGCTCTTGCCGCGCACTATCTGGCGCAGGTGCGCGCCGAGCAGCCGAACGGCCCCTACCGGCTCGGTGGTTGGTCGACCGGCGCGGCGGTCGCCCATGAGATGGCCGCCCAGCTCAGGGCGGCGGGCGACGAGGTCGCCGCGCTGGTCCTGCTCGACCCGTCGGTGCCACCGATGCTCTCCTCCCCGCCGGACCAGGCCGACCTGCTGTGGCTGTTCCTGAGAGACCTGGCGGGCCTGGTCGGCCGTCCGGTACCACCGCTCGACGCCGAGCAGCTGAGGGCGTCCGGCCCGGCCGCCGGGCGCCGGGCCGTGCTGTCCGTGATCAGCTCGGCCGGTCTGGTGACGGAGGAGGCGATGCCCGAGGTGGCCGCCCGGCTGGGAGTCTTCGGCGCGATGGTCTCGGCCGCCGCCGTATGGCAACCGGCCCGCTATGACGGCCCGTTGACCCTCATGGTGGCCGGGGACGCCGAGGCGGCAGCGGAACGGCTCTCCGGCTGGCGTCGGTTCACCACCGGGGAGGCCACCGCCCGGGCGGTGGCAGGCAGTCACCACACCATGCTGCGCCCGCCCGCGGTCGCCGGACTGGCCGGGCTGCTCGACAGCCTGCTGAACCGGTAGCAACCACCCACAGGCGTTGCCGCTCGCGTGCCGACGGCGGACGGGACCCCGGTAGTCCACCGGGGTCCCGTACGCCGACGGCGTACGGACCGGCATCCGCGCCTTCCGCAGCACGACTCACCCGGGTCGGCAGAGGTCTGCTGGAGCGCTGGGCCGAGCCCTCCCCGGACCAGGCCTGATCCGTTTCGGTTTCCGTTCACGGAGGGAGATGCTGCGCTCAGGCTCACGAGCCGTCGGGGGCCTTTCCGGTTGTCACATGGGCGATGTTGGAGCGTGCGCCGTAGTAGAACGCCCTGACCCGGTAGAAGGCGTGCTTCTCGTCCGGCAGTGTGCTCAGCCCGAAGGAGTTGATGTCCGGGGCCAGCACCGCGACCACCCGGTAGGCGCTGCTGCCGCGCGTCCTGAGCTCCAGCAGCCAGCCCTGTTCGTCGCGGGCGTGATCGGTCCAGGTGAACCTGATGCCGTTCGCCCGTACAGCCGTTGCCCGGAGGCCCGTCGGGGTCCCGGCGCCCGGCACCCGGAGCGAACCGGTGGCGGGCGCGTGCCCGGAGCGGATGGTCCGCGGCCGCGCCCAGACGTTGTCGTCCTTCTTGTCCTTCGAACTCGGGCCGCCCCGGGGCAGATCGACCTCGACAGCGGAGGAGGCCGGCCCGTAGTAGGGGCGGAGCCGGTAGTAGAACGGCGTCTGCGGCATCAGCCTGGGGTGGTGGTACGCGTGCTGCGCGGCCGGCAGGTACTGCAGCAGCGTGTACGGGCCGCCCGGCGCGGTGGCGAACTCGACGGCGTGTCCGGCCGCGCCCCGGTCGCTTCCGCCCGCCCAGGTCAGGGTGGCGTCGACGGGCGAAGTGAGCGCTGCGTGCAGGGTCACGCGGGTCGGCGCGGACGGCGTGGTGGCTGCCGCCGTACCCCGGGACCGGGCCGAACAGCCCACCGGGGAGGCACAGATGATGAGTGCGGCCAGACAGCGGAGCAGGGGGCGGACGCGAACATTCAAGGGGAGCCTCGTGGAGGGTCGGCGGCCGGCGGGCACGGCCACCGCGGGGTGCGGTCGGCCGGGACGGGACCGCCCCGGAAGGCGGGCACGAGCCGCCCGGGGCAGCCCGGCGCTCACTTGCTCCAGAACTTCACATTGCTCCAGGTGACAGTGATCGGGCCGTTCCCGCTGCTGGTGCGGTACGCGCCGAACTTGTCGTAGTAGCTGCCGGACGGGCTGTTCACCGTGTTGGCCAGCGAGCCGTTGATGTAAGTGCGATGCGTCTTGCCGACCTGGTTGACGGTGTTGACCCGGACCGTCGCGCCGACGGTGGCCGCATTGGACACCGTCGCACCTCCGGACACGTTGTACAGACGGCCGCCGTTCTCCACGGCGAGCATGAAGTACGGCCCCTGGGAACCACTGGTGTCCCGGAAGGTCTGCTTGAGCGAGATGCGGCTGCCGCCCATGCTGGAGATGCGGAAGTACCCCTCGAACTGATGCGTTCCGCCGGTGTACGTGTCGTAGCGCCGCTCGCCACGCTGCTCACCGCTGGTGTCGCCGCAGGTGAGGCTGAACGTCAGTCCGTCGACATGGCCGCACCCCTTCTCCTGGACCTTGTAGCCCGGTGACTGCGGGGTCCAGCCGCCGGGTTCGACCTCGGCGTTGGCCTGGGGGGCGGCCATGAGTAATCCGCACACGGCCGCGAGACCGGCGGCCCATCGGTACCTCTTCACCATCACTCACTCCCATTTCTCGCTTTTCTCGCTGAATGGCAGATCGAGCAGACCTTGAGCCGGTCAAGGCTGCGCACAGCGTAGGAGCGGTGTCCTGGAGCGACAAGGCTTTGAGACGAATGTGAAGAGGATTCTTGTACGTGAACAAATAGTTGGCGCAAAGCCAGCGAAGTGCCTCCGGGGCCGAAGATCATGAGAGATTTGTTCACATATATAACGGGCCCCTGCCTTTCGGCAGGGGCCCGCGGTGCGCGATGGCTCAGTCCTTGAACGAGTCCTTCATGCCCTGGGCGCGGTCCTTCGCGTCACTGAGGCCGCTCTTGGCCTTGCCCTTCGCCTGGTCGGTCCTGCCCTCGGCCTCCTGGCGCTTGTCACCGGTAGCCTTCCCGGCCGCTTCCTTGGCCTTGCCCTTGATCTTGTCCATGGCGCTGTCGTCACCCATTGCTACTCCTTGTGCGGTTCGGATAGCCGGCTGACTCACGGTAGGACCGTTCCGGGCATATCGCCCGCTGTCGCACCCGATTGCGCACCGGAGTCACCGGCAGCCGCCCTCCCGCGCCTCACCGCGGCGCCGGGCAGTGCCGTGACCGCACGGGCGACTCGCCCAGCAGGAAGTCCGCCACGGCATCGGCCGCGCACCCCTTCGCCAGGGCCACTCCGTGGCCGGTCGCCTCGACGGTGACCATGGCGGCCCGGCCGCCGAACGCGCGTAGTGTCCGGCGGGCCTCGCTCAGTGGGGTCGACGGGTCCTGGGTGTTCTGCGTCATGAGGATGTTGTGCGGACCGCGCGGGACCGGCTTCGGCGGGTGGTCGGAACCCGCCAGGGGCCAGAAGGCGCACGGCCAGATGTTCGCGGGCGATCCTGCTGTCAGCGGGAACAGCTCGGCGCTGCGGGTCACCGCCCGCCGGTAGCCCGCGACATCCTTCGGCCAGACGCTGTCGTTGCAGACGATGGCGTCCTGTGCACTGAAGAAATTGTCCGGGAACACGCTGTCGAACTGGAGCTTCGACGTCACATCGGCGGGGATCGAACCGGCGTGGGCCGCACCGAGCAGCTCCGCGAGCCCCGGAAAGTAGCCCTGCTGTTCGAGCAGCACCTGCGCGGCCTCCAGCAGCAGATTCCCGGTGAGGCTCTTGCCGGTCATCAGCGGCAGCGGTGTCCCGTTGAGCTCCCGCACGGTGGACAGGACAGTCCGCCGCACATCCGGTGCCGAACCGCCCAGCCGGTAGGTGCTGTCCCGGGCTGCCGCCCACCGCGCGAAGCCGCCGAAGGCGTCCTCGACCCCACGCCCCTTGTTCTGGATGGCCGCCTTCACACCGCCCGGCGGCACGACGCTGTCCAGCAGCACCCGCCCCGAGGTCGCGGGGTACAGCGAGGCGTAGACCTGTCCGACGAACGTCCCGTACGAGGTGCCCGTATAGGACAGCGTCCGCAGCCCCAGCGCGATCCGGATCCGGTTGATGTCGCGGGCGATGTTCACCGTGTTGAAGAACGGCAGTGCTGAGCCCGCGTGCTGAGCGCAGGCGCTCGCTACGCGCCTGGCCCACGCGACATTGGCGTCGATGCTGCCGTCGGCCGCCGGATAGGAGATGCCGGTGGCCGTGGTGCGGTCGGAGGGTGCGATGCCGCAGTGCAGTGGGTCGCTGTGGCCGATACCCCGGTAGTCGAGCCCGTACAGGTCGGTGGTCCGGGTGACGCGTGCGGGCAGTGCCGACAGGTCGTGCGACGGCAGGTCGAGCCCGCTGCCGCCGGGGCCGCCCTGGCCTGTCATCAGTGACTTCGGGCGGGGCGCCCCGGAGCGGATCCGGGACACCTCGATGGTGAGCAGGCGGCCACCGGGGGCGCGGTAGTCGAGCGGTACGCGGACGGTCGTGCACTGCTGGCGCGGATCACGTCTCACCGGGGCGCCGCCGCCCGTACCGGCGTCCGCCGCGGGGCAGGCGCCCCACCTCGGCCTCGCCCCGCCGGACATGTCCGCGGTCGGCGCACCCGCCGTACGGTGCTCCGCCCCGCCGCTGCACCCGACCGCCCCGGCCAGGAGGGAGGCGATGACAGCCAGGGTGACCGGGGCGGGGCGCGACTTCTCGCGCAGCGGTCGTACGGTGAGCCGGCGGGTGAGCAGCAGGACCAGTGCGACGACAGCGGCAGCGGCAGCGGCGTCGTGGACGCCGGGGCTATTCACGGAGATGGGCCTTTCAGCACGACGGATGGAGCCGTTACCTGCTGAGTGTGTGGCCTGCGCCCCGCGAGATCGGGCAACCCGCCGGGTGGCGTTTTGGGCGGAGCCCGGCTGAGTATCCGGCTCGGCGTCGTACGGAACGGCGCGGCCGACAGCAGTGCCCCGGCTGCGGGCGCGGTCGGGGCGGTGGGGCAGCGGGAAACGCCGAGTACGGCGGGGAGGCCGTGGAACCGGCCTGCCGGCCCGGGCCTGCCGTGGGCTGCCGTGAGCTGAGTGGAGGGCCCATCCGGTGCGGTCGCGACCGCCCAACGGGGCTGTATTTCAAGGGGTGTTGCATCCGGTGTGTTTCACCGGCCCGGCGTTCCGGCCGACTTCGCCGCCGACCGGGTACGGACTGTGCGGGGGAGGTACGGCACGAGCCCGCCGGTGATCGCGGTCCGCTGGAGGATCCGCTGTCACCGGGGCTCGTGTCCGCCGTTCATCCGGGGCTCTCGCTCACCCGCGTCAGGCCGGTCCACGTCGTGGATGTCCGGCTCAGTACGCCGAGTTGACGTTGTCGATGGAGCCGTAGCGGTGGGCCGCGTAGTTGGCGGCGGCCGTCAGGTTCGCGACCGGGTCGGTCAGCTTGTACGCGGTTCCGGCGACGTGGTACGTGTCGAAGGTGGGCTGGATCACCTGGAGCAGACCCTTGGAGGGGACGCCGTTCTGGGCGTTGATGTCCCAGTTGTTGACGGCGTTGGGGTTGCCGCTGGACTCACGCATGATGTTGCGGTGCAGGCCCTCGTAGGTGCCGGGAATGTGGTGGGCCTTCATGATGGCCAGCGATTCCTTGATCCAGCCGTCGAGGTTGTTCTTGTAGACCTTGGGCGCGGCGGCCTTGTGCTTCGCAGCGGCCTTCTTGGCAGCGGCCTTGGCCTTCGCGGCCTTCTCGGCCTTGGCCTTTGCGGCCTTGGCCTTCGCTGCCTTCTCGTCCTTGGCGCTCTTCGCGGCGGGCTTGGCCGCGTCCTTCTTCGGTGCGTCCTTCGCGGGAAGGCCGTTGACGGAGACGGGCTTGACCGAGGCGGTGGCCTGCGCGGGTATCTGGGCGCTGCTCGGCTCGGCGGTGGCGGCCAGGGCGGTGCTGGCTCCCACGGTCACGAGGACGGCGGCGGCGATCTTGTGCGTACGGGTGGTACGGGGCAGGGAGATGCGGGGCATGCTGGCCTCTTCCAGGTGGGGGACGTGACGTGCGGCCTTCGGCGGCGCTGCGGTGGTGAACCGAGGGTCTTGGCCGCGTTCGCCGACTGGCGTTGGTCGCTGGCTCGTTCTCGGTGCTTGGCGAGATCTATGGTTAGCGCCCGTTTCTGGTGGTGGCAATGACCCTCTGTACTACCCCTCATCGTGAGATGAGGTGAAATGCCCGAAATCATGGCTGTTCTGCGGGGCAGGGCGGGGGTGGCGACCGACTATCGCGGGTCGTAAGTGACATAGGTCCTGTGGCTGGTGTCACCTCGCAGAGCGCCCGAAAATGCCCTAAAAGTTGTCTGGGTCACAGGGGTTGGGGTGCTTTTCGGTGATTCAGCGCCGCTTCGACGGGTATGTGTCTGCGCCACCTCCGGCGGGCGCGGACTTCCGGGCCGTCGCCGGTGCGGACGCGGCAGCCACTGAGGGGCCCGGAGCCGGAAGGGAGGGGGCGCCGATGAGGTACCCGGATCCGGAAGAGGGGCGGGCGCCGATCCGGAAGAGGGGCGGGCGCCAAGAGAGAAGGAGCGGCGTCCCAATAAAGGGGTCCGGAGTAAAGGGGTCCTCCGGAGTAAAGGAGTCCGGAGGGGAAGGGGTGCAGCCGCCGAGCCGGAGCCGGAGCCGGAAGTAACGGCGGCGCCGGAGATACCCTCGTATCAAGGGGATCCCCGCCCGTCATCCGGCGATATGGCGGCCGTGGCGCGCGGGACACTCAGCGAGGAGGTTCCCCACGATGACTTCCACCACACGGCTGATGAACGTTCTTCCCGCATTCCACCGCGAACGCCTGATGGACCTGGCCCGCGACGTCTTCTTCCCCCAGGACGCGCGGATCTTCGAGGAGGAATCACCCGCCGACAAGTTCTGGATCATCCATACCGGCACCGTGGCACTCGACCTGCATGTACCGCAGCGGGGCAGGGTGATGGTCGACACCCTGGAGGTCGGGGACCTGCTCGGCTGGTCCTGGCTCTTCCCTCCGCACCGGTGGCACTTCGGCGCCGAGGCGTTCAGTCCGGTCCGGGCGCACGAGTTCGACGCGGTCACGGCCAGGGAGGTGTGCGAGTCCGACCCCGAGCTGGGCCTGGCTCTCGCCCGTTCCGTTGCCGAGGTTCTCGCCACCCGCCTGGAGGTCGCGCGTACGAAGCTGCTCGACCAGTACATGCTCCACGGAGCCACCGGTATATAAGGACCCGGCGGCCCTATAGGGAGAACAGTCCGGGGGAGCGGTCAGGGGTGGTTCAGGGCTGCGGTGACCCGGATGGCGCGCCGTCGGTCACGGGCTGTGCGGAGGCCGTCACCGCCGCGCGGCGGAGATGCCTGAGCCGGTGCATCACGTCATTCGCGCCCCGGCCGAAATAGTCGTGCAGCAGGCAGTACTCGGAGTAGAGGCGGTCGTACGCCGCCGACCTGGCCGGATCCGGCTCGTACACGGTGGGGCGGGTCCCGCCCATCGCCGATGCCGCCGCGTGGATGTCCGGGTACGCGCCCGCGGCGACCGCCGCGTGCATCGCCGAGCCGAGCGCCGGACCCCGGGATGAGCGGATCAGGCTCAGCGGCCGCCGGGTGACATCGGCGTACAGCTGGGTCAGGAAGGTGTTCTCCAGCAGACCGCCGGCGAGGGTGATGCCGGTGACCGGCACCGCGGCCTCCTCGAAGGACTCGATGATCCGGCGGGTACCGAAGGCCGTCGCCTCCAGCAGGGCGCGGTAGACATCCTCGGGCCTGGTGGCCAGCGTCAGCCCCACGACAGTGCCGCTGAGCTCATGATCGACGAGCACCGACCGGTTGCCGCTGTGCCAGTCCAGGGCCACCAGACCGTGCTCCCCGACAGCCTGCGCTGCGCCCAGCCGGGTCAGATGCTCGTGGAGCGTGCGGCCCAGCCGCCGTGCCTCCTGCGCGCAGGACTCCGGGACCGCGGTCCGCACGAACCAGGCGAAGATGTCGCCGACGCCGCTCTGCCCGGCCTCATAACCCCACAGACCCGGCACGATGCCGCCGTCGACCACCCCTGACATGCCCGGCACCGGGCTCGGGTCCGGCGAGCTCACCATGTGGCAGGCGGATGTCCCCATGATCAGGACCATCCGGCCCGCCCCGGCCGCACCCGTAGCGGGCACGGTCACATGCGCGTCGATGTTCCCGACACACACCGCGATCCCCTCGGGCAGCCCGGTCCAGTCGGCTGCCCGCGCCGTCAGACTGCCCGCCCGGGTCCCGAGCGCGCCGGTCGGGTGCTCGACCTTGCCGCTCACGAAGTCCCGGAACCCGGGGTTGAGCGCGGCGAGGAACCCGTCGGACGGGTGGGCGCCGTCCTGCAGCAGGCCCTTGTAACCGGCGGCGCAGGCGCTGCGGACATAGCGGCCGCACAGCTGCCAGACGATCCAGTCCGTCGCCTCGACCCAGTGGTCCGTCAGGGCGTACAGCTCCGGGTCCTCCTCCAGGAGCTGCAGCCCCTTGGCGAACTGGCCCTCCGACGAGACCCGGCCCCCGTAGCGGTCGAGCCACGGTTCGGCCCGTTCGGCCGCCAGAGCGTTGATCCGGTCGGCCTGGGGCTGCGCCGAGTGGTGCTTCCAGAGCTTGGCGAACGCGTGCGGTCGCTCCTTGTAATGCGGCAGCTCGCACAGGGGTGTGCCGTCGGCCCTCACCGGGATCATGGTGCACGACGTGAAGTCCGTCCCCACCCCGATCACCCGCTCCGGCGGGACCCCGCTCGCCTCCAGCGCCTGCGGTACGGCGTGCCGCAGTACCCCCAGGTAGTCGGAGGGAACCTGGAGCGCCCATTCGGGCGGCAGCCGCGGGCCGCCGTGGGGGAGCGCCTCGTCGAGCACACCGTGCGGGTAGAGGTGCTCGGCGGCGCCCAGCTCGGCGCCGTCCCGTACGCGGACCACCACCGCACGGCCGGACAGGGTGCCGAAGTCCACGCCGACGACGTATGAATCCTGATCCCGGCCGCTCCCCGGCGCTGCGCTCACGACTCACTTCTCCTGCCCGTAAGGAGGGGCCGGCCTGCGCTGCCGGTTCCGGTCGGCGGCGGATGCGCGGGAGCGCCGCCAGCCGCCGGTCATCGTACGCGGCCCGATCCGGACGAAAGGCCCTGACAGGCCGGGACGTGGCAGCGCAGCAGGGTCGTGTCGGGGGACGAGTGCCCCTCGGTACGGCCCGCTGCGGATTCTTTACCGCCCCTGGTCCGCACCCAGGCTGGGACGGGCGGGGATCCGGTGCCCGAAGTAGTCGAGGAGCGTACCGTCGTCCACCGCGGTGCCCGCGCCGAACGCCGGTGAGCCGGGGCGCAGTCGGACATCGGCCGGCGCCGTGGGGTGCGCGGAACGCAGCAGCGGGTCCGCGTCGACGGCGGCGGGGTCGCGGGGCTGCGCGGTGTTCCAGTACAGGTTTCCGGAGTACGTACTGAGGGTGTCGGTGATCGGCGAGCCGCCACCGGCGCCGACGAAGACATTGTCCGAGAACGTCACCCCGGTCTGGCCGTTGTCGGAGACCATCGCGGTGTCCGGCCGGTCGGTGACGACGGTGTTGCGGTAGACGCGGGTGTCGGTGGTGCTGCCGCAGACCACCGAGATCACCCCGTAGGGAGCCGAGGTGTTGCGGTCGTTGATGCTGATGTTGTCGTGCACGCGGTTGCCGGCCGTGGTCGTGGTCGCACCGTTGCAGACCAGCAGGAAACCGCCCTCGTTGTCATGGCTGTAGTTGTAGCGGTAGACGTTGCGGGTGTTGGCGCCGTCGATGTCGTACGCCATGGAGTCCCGGGTCCCGTGGCCCCCGCTCACCTCGTTGTACTGGTAGAGCACGTCGTCCGAATTCCAGGCCCACACACCGGCGTTGTAGGCGGCGGAGCGCATGTTGAACCCGTCGACGCGGTTGTGCTCGACCAGCGCCCCGCGCGCGTTCTGCACGACGATTCCGTCGCCGCCCGCGTCCGAGACCTTGTTCCGGTCGATCACCAGACCGGTGATGGCCTGCCAGCTGCTGCCGGTCCCGTCCGGGTTCTCGGCCCGGTGGCTCCAGGTCGAGGACGTCCCGATGCCGGTGCGGTCGGTGTGCCGGACGGTCGAATGCGTGATCCGTACGCCGTCGAAGCGGGTCGGGACACCGGTGCCCTGCACCACGAAGAGGATTCCGCCGCTGGGGTCCGGGTCCTTGCTGTCCGAGCCGTTGACGTCATGGACGTCCACGCCGTCGACGACGTAGTGATGGCCGACGCCGAAGTCCTGGAGCAGGACGAGCAGTCCGGCCCGGCGGTCCGTGGTCGTCGCCGGGCCCGTGTCGGAGAGGTCGAGGCCGCGCACCTCCCAGCCCTCGGAGTCGCGCAGCAGGACCGCGGCGCGTGCGCCGGCTCCCTCGATGTGCGGCTTGGCCCCGGCACCGTACGCGCCGAGCCGGATGGGCTCGGTGGCCGTGCCCGAGCCGGTGGGGGCGAGCGAGCCCGTGCAGCTGCGCCCGCGCCGCAGCAGCAGCCGGTCCCCGGGGGCATAGGCCCGCGAGGCCTTGCCGAGGCTGTGCCAGGCGCGGGCCGGACTGGTGCCCGGGGCGCTGTCGCTGCCGTCGCGGCAGTCCACGTAATAGGTGGTGCCCGTGTGGTGCTGGGCGGCGGCAGCGGTGGGCGCCAGTCCGGCGACGGCGGCGGCCAGCGTGGTCAGTACGGCCTTCGTTCGCAGCAGTTCTCTGAGCATGGCCGGACGGTAGCCAGCGCCCTGCCGCCCCGGCCATGGACATACGTGCAGCGCCCTTGGACCTCCGTGTGCGCGGTAGCCGCCGCCGCGGGACGCGTCAGCGCAGGCCGGCGTCGGCCACCCGGCGGGCGATGCGCACGATGTCGCCGGACGGCTCCGCGCGGTACGGGGGATGGTCGCGGATCCAGCCGTCCTCGATCGCGTACCAGTCGATGTCCCGGGGCGCGCGGTTCTCGGTCAGCGCCGAGTCCAGCTCCTGGAAGTACGTCTTCCAGCGCAGCGTGTAGAGCCCGCCGACCAGCCCGGACCACTCACGGTTCGCGTAGTCGCGCAGCCCGCCGTCGTCAGCCGCGCCGCGGTCGCCCCAGACGGTCAGGAGTGACACCGCGTCCCGGGCGAGCCGGTCCTTCTCGGCGCTGTCCGCGCCCCAGGACCGGGCGTCGGAGATCCAGCGCCCCAGCAGGAACCGGCGGTCCGTGGCGACGGTCTCCTCCAGCAGCCCCATCCACTCGAACCACTCCGCGGTGAGCCGCCGGAACGTGGCCCTGTCGGCGCCGTCGTACGCGGCCTTGATCCGCGGGAGCAGGGTGCGGCTGTGGTGGGAGACGGTCTGGCGGGTGACATCGAGCAGGTCGTACCGGTAGGCGCTGCTGTGCCGCAACGCGGCCGGAACCGCCAGGAGTTCGGGCAGCGCGCGGGCGAACTCGGCGGTGTCGTAGCGGAGGCCGCCGGGCGACCAGGCCGCGGCGCTCGCCGCGGTCAGCGAGGGGCGGGCGCCGAAGAGGCCGTCCGGTGCCTCGCTCCAACTGTCCTGGCGGGTGGTCCCGTACGCGGTGCGGCGCAGGATGTCCCAGGCCGCGGCCGCGTGCCGGTCGGGCGCCCCGTACCGCTCGGCCGACCACTGGTCGAACCAGGCGGTGAGGGAGACCGGCCCCTCGGTCCAGGGCAGATCGCTGAAGAGCGCGAGGGCGGCGGGGTTGTTGTCCGCGCCTTCGGGCATCAGCGCGATACCGCTGAGCGCGCTGCCCTGCCTGGTGCGCCACTGCTCGTACAGGGCCGCCCAGTCGGGGGTGTTGGCCCCCATGGTGGTGTGTCCGCCGAAGTTCCAGATCGAACCGAACGCGTACGGAGTCCCGGCCCAGTCCTTCTCGCGGTCGGTGACGGTCGGGAAGCGGTCCGAGAGACCGTCCACGATGAACATCTTCGACCGGTCGATGGCGTCGATGATGTCGCGGCGGGGGTTGGTCTGCCAGCCGAGCACCGTCCAGACAGCCCCGGGATGCGCGGTCCGCAGGGCCTTCTCCACGGCCTTCGCGGCCTCGCCGACGGGGACGTCACCGGGGTCGCCGCCCTCGTGCAGAAGGTCGGCCTTGTACATGTCCGAGTCGCCGAGTAGGTCGCTCTGGATCCGGTAGAACGTCTCGGCGACCCGCCCGAAGACAGCGGTGCGGGGATCCAGCCAGTCGGGGCGGGAGAAACCGGCCCAGTCGCCCTGCGGTACGACATGGGCGCCCTGGTTGCGGTCGGCGAAGCCGGGCGGGACCGTGCCGAAGTAACCGGGGAGGACCGGGGTCATGCCCAGTTCGCGCACCCGCGCGACGATGCGCTGCGCGAGACGCATCCGCCGGTCCAGGAGCTGCTGGGACACCGGTCCGCCGAAGCCCGACATGTTCTGCAGGAGCCACCACGGCTGGTGGGCCGGGCCCGGGATCCAGGCCCGCAGCTCGGCGTCGCCGTATCCGAACTCCTGGAAAGTGCGGTGGTAGACGGTGTCCGCGCCCGCGTAGACCAGGACCTCGTTGTAGCCGTGCAGGGCCAGCACATCGAGTTCGTGCTCCCAGTAGTCCCAGCCGCTGTACGGGCCCGTGTAGCCGTCGTTGGTGTCGTTGAAGACGAACCGGTGAGCGACGTTCGCGGACTTGACCAGCGGATTCCGCAGGCCGGGCAACCGGCTGGGCAGACCGGTCTGCTCACCGTTCCACGAGAAGTGGGCGTACGCCGTCGATCTCAGGTAGTGGTGCACTCCGGTGAGCTGCACGGCGGGGGTGGTGCCCTCGACCAGGATCCGTCCGGTCGTCCCGGACACCCGGAAGGCGTCCGCGCCGTCCCTGGCCGGCACGGTGCGGAAGGTGACCTGATCGCAGTGGCGGGGGAGGAGCCGCGCCAGCGCCCGGGCGGCCGCCGGCCGCTGCACCGCCGCCGCGCTGCCGCGTGTGGCGCCGAGTGCGGCGGTGGCGCCGAGAGCGGTGATGATCGTGCGTCGGCCGAGGTCCATGGGGCGACTCCCTAGCGGCAGTGGGGCGGACTGGATCACTGGGCGGGGATCTTAGACGGTCCGGCCATTGAGGGGCAGGTGCCGGCAGCCGGTCAAGGTGCGCGTGCGGGGGGAGTTGAGCGGGTGCACCTGCGGACTCGCCGGAAAACGGCGGCAGGCGCCGGGCCCGGCGAGGGGCACGCCGGACACCCGCCCCCGGTCAGTCAATGGGCGAACTCCCGGTCAGTCCGTGAGCGCCGCTCCGCCCGGTCCGTCCCACAGTCGCAGGCCCGCGGTCAGCCCGTGGACGCAGCGTGCCGCGAGTTCGGCGGGTCCACCGGGACCGTGGTCCGCCGCGTCCGTCGTGGCCCAGACCTCGACGGCGACACGCATCGCGGTGTTGGCGGCGGCGGAGGCCAGCCTGATCTCCAGCGGGTCCACCTCACGGCCCGCCAACGCGGCCAGTACCGGGGTGAGTTCCTCCTCGGCGTCGTGTGTCACACGCAGCCAGACGGAGAGCAGGGCCGGATGGGCGTCCATCGCGCGGATCAGCCCCCGTGTCCAGTGCAGTGCCTGGGTCTCGGCCTCGTCGGTGGGGGTGAGTGACCGCAGCGCGGCCCGTTCGAGCGCCCGGGGCACCGGCAGATCGTCCGGGCTGTCGCGCAGGTCCGCGATCCACTGCTTCACCCCGCTGGACAGCAGCGGAGCGACCGCGTCCTCCTTCGTCCGGAAGTACCGGTAGAAGGTGCGCAGCGCGATCCCCGACGCGTGGGCGATGTCCTCGGCGGTGGTGCTGTCGGCGCCCCGTTCGGCGAAGAGGGCGGCGGCGGTGCGGGCGATCTCCAGCTGGGTCGCCGCCTTGCGGCGCTCGGTCAGTGAGGGCCGGGCGGTGGCTGTCCGGGACGTGTCTGGCATGTCCAAAGGGTATGTCCCGATGCCCTCTCTCTGCTCGACCTGCCTGTGTGGCACATCGTGCCATCAAGGCGTACCGTGCAAGAGAAGGGCTCGAAGGCGAGTCCGGAACGGAGACAGGGACAATGAACCGCTTTGACGGACGCCGCGTACTGGTCACCGGTGGTGGCTCGGGTATCGGGCAGGCCACCGTGGCCCGCATCCTCGCCGAGGGCGGCACCGTCGTCGCCGCCGACATCGTCGAGGCCGGCCTCGACGCCACCCGTGAGCAGGCGCGCGCGGCAGGAACCGAGAGCCGGCTCACGACGGTCGTGGCCGACATCTCGGACGAGTCGTCGGTGCACTCCGCCATCGGAGGGGCCATCAGTGACCTCGGCGGCCTGGACGCGCTGGTCAACGCGGCGGGCATCCTGCGGTCCTCGCACACCGCCGACACGACCCTGGAATTCTGGAACAGGATGCTCGCGGTGAACCTCACCGGCACCTTCCTGGTCACGCGCGAGGCGCTGCCCGCGCTGCTGGAGAACGGCAAGGGCGTGGTGGTCAACTTCAGCTCGACCTCCGCGACCTTCGCGCACCCGTACATGGCGGCCTACGCGGCGACGAAGGGCGGCATCCAGTCGTTCACCCACGCCATCGCCATCGAGTACGCCAAGCAGGGGCTGCGCGCCGTGTGTGTCGCGCCGGGCTCGATCGCCTCGGGCATGACCAGTGACCCGGGCCTGCCGGCGGACGCCGACCTGAGCCTGCTCGCGAAGCTCTCCCCGGCCATCGGCCAGGGCTTCGCCGGGCCGGAGACGGTGGCGGGCGTGATCGCCATGCTCGCGTCCGACGACGGCGCGTTCGTCACGGGCACCGAGCTCCGTATCGACGGCGGTACGCACGCCTGACCCGCTCCTTCCCGCGACCGCGGCAGCCACCACCCGCCGATCACCCTCCGGAACCTCTCCGCGGGGTGTCCGGCGAGCGGTGGCTGTCCTGTGTGGGCAGACTGGAGTGACCGGTCGAGGCGCCGTCGCGGCGCCCTGCCCTTGCACGCCGCCGCTGCCACGACACGCGGGCCGCGTGGAGCGGTGGAAGCGGACGGGTCCTGGCGGACGAGGAGGAGATTCCGGTGGATGCCGCAGGCGTGGAGTGGAGCGACGCGGTGTCCGGGGCCCCCTGTTGGGTCAACCTGACCGCACGGGATCTGGTGGCGGCCCAGGACTTCTACGGTGCCGTGATGTCCTGGGAGTTCCGGCCCGCGAAACTCGGCGAGGAATTCAGCGTCGCCCTCCTGGACGGGGCGCCGGTCGCCGGGATCGGCGCGCTCGCGCCCGCCCTGGGGGTCGCCGTCGCCTGGACGCCGTTCTTCGCCGTCGCCGACGCGGAAGTGGCCACCGCCCGGATCAGGGAGCGCAGCGGCACCGTGGCCATCGGGCCGGTCTCCCTCGTGTCGGGGCGCGGCGCGCTGGCCGCGGACCTGGACGGGGCGGTGTTCGGGATCTGGGAGGGGCAGCTCCTGTCCGGCTGGGAGGCGTGGCGTGACAGCACGCCCGCCTGGCTGCGGCTGCGTACCCGTGACGCCTTCGACGCGGCGATCTTCTACGGGGGAGTGCTGGACTGGGCCAGCGGACTCCCGGGGAGCTGCGAGGTCGAGTACGAGCAGGACGAGGTCGTCCTGCGCAGTGGCGGCCATGTGGTCGCCCGGCTCAGTTCCGGGGCGCTGGAGGCGGCGCGTGACCCGGCGGTCCGGCCGCACTGGCAGGTGCACTTCCCGGTGCCCGACGTGCCGGCCTGTGTGGAGGCGGCGCTCGCCAACGGCGGGACCCTCGTCGCCCGCCAGGCGACACCGTCCGGTGCGGAGGCGACACTGCGCGACCCGGACGGCGGTCTGTTCACCGTGACCCCGCTGCATCCCGGGGACGTGGGCGCCCGCCTGTCACCCGGGCCGACCGAGTAGTAAGCAGCCGAGGACCGGGCAGGGACCGGCGTACACCTGGACCGGCACACACCTCTCCGTCCGTGCCCGGTCCGCCGCCCTGACCGGTGGTTCCTCTGTGGCTGTCGGCTGCTCCGACCTCTGACTTCTGACCTGTGATCTCTGTCCTCCGGTCACCCTGACCGCCCGCCGTCCTGCCTTCCGGCCGGGGCGGCTGTTCTGTGTGTACGGCTCCCGCAGGCCGACGCCGCATCAGAGTCGACGCCGCAGCAAAGCCGACGCCGCATCAGGCGGAACCGGGGCAGCACCTTCCGCGCGCTCCCCGGCAGCGGCTCCCAACACCCCGGTACCCAGGTGTCGTTGGCCGTCACCCCCGTATCACGTCTGATCACTCCCCCCAGCAGGCAAGCCTTTGGCCATGGGATCCCCATCGGTAGTCCTCAAGAGTAAAACGCGGGTACAGACGCCCCTTTGCATCTTGTTGACGTGTTCCTGACGACCGTAGGTTGTGGCCGCCCTGCCGCGTAACCCCGTCGGCCCGGGCTGCAAGCGCACCTGAACAGCTCATCGTTCCCCCACAAGACGGAGGCAGAACGTTGTTGCGTAGATCCCTCTCCCTCACGGCGGTGGCCGGTATGGCCGCCGCCGCGCTCGCGCTGGCCGCACCCATCGGCCAGGCGGCGCCCGCCCATTCGGGCTCATCGGCCCAGGGTGTCAAGGTGGCCCGCTCGTGTGCTGAGCCGACGAAGAAGAACGAGATGGCGTGCAACGCACTCCATGTCACGTCGGGCACACCCGCGTCGGCCAATGCCGAACGCAGCATCACGGCCGCCGCCGCACCCTCCGGCCTCGGCCCGTCCTCGCTTCAGGCGGCGTACAAACTCCCTTCCGCGACAGCCGGTTCGGGTGCGACGGTGGCCATCGTCGACGCGTATGACGACCCGAAGGCCGAGGCCGACCTCGGGACGTACCGTGCGCAGTACGGGCTCCCGGCGTGCACCACGGCCAACGGCTGCTTCAAGAAGGTCGGCCAGGCCGGCACGTCCACCCTGCCGGCGGCGGACGGCGGCTGGGCCGAGGAGATATCCCTCGACCTCGACATGGTCAGCGCGGCCTGCCCCAACTGCCACATCCTCCTGGTCGAGGCCAAGACGCCGACCATGGCGAACCTGGGCACCGCGGTGAACACGGCCGTCAAGCTCGGCGCCAAGTACGTCTCCAACAGCTACGGCGGCGGCGAGTCCTCCTCCGACAGCTCGTACGACACCTCGTACTTCAACCACCCCGGCGTGGCCATCACCGTGAGCTCGGGTGACGGCGGCTACGGCGCCGAGTACCCGGCCGCTTCCCGCTACGTCACCGCCGTCGGCGGTACGTCGCTCAAGACCGCCTCCACCAGCCGCGGCTGGGCGGAGACCGTGTGGAGCGGAGCCGGTTCGGGCTGCTCGGGCTATGACGCCAAGCCGACCTGGCAGAAGGACACCGGCTGCGCCAAGCGCACGGTCGCCGATGTGTCCGCGGTCGCCGACCCCAACACCGGCGTCGCCGTGTACGACTCGTACAGCCCGGGCACCGGCTGGATGGTCTTCGGTGGCACCAGCGCGTCGTCGCCGCTGATCGCAGCGGTCTACGCACTCGCGGGCACCCCGTCGTCGGGCTCCACCCCGGCGTCGTTCCCGTACGCGCACACCGGTTCGCTCAACGACGTCACCAGCGGCTCGAACGGCAGCTGTGGCTCGTCGTACCTGTGCACCGGCAAGGCGGGCTATGACGGCCCGAGCGGTCTGGGCACCCCCAACGGAACCGCGGCCTTCACCGGCTGACATCCGTTGCAAGCACTCTTCGCGGGGCGGTTCCCTCGGGACCGCCCCGCGAGGCTGTCCGCACGCGGCGCCGGGCGGCACCGGCCGACTTCGCCGGCCCTCAGTCCTCGGCGGGTGCCAGATCCTCCAGCAGGCCCCGCAGCGCGCCGAGCACCAGCCGGGAGATCTCTTCGGGGGCGGCGCCGGCCAGGGGTTCCTTGGCCACGACGACCCGCATCAGACCGATCCCCAGCAGCCACGCCATGGCGAGATCCGCGCGCAGGAGGCTGTCCTCCTCGCCGGACAGGGTGGACAGCGCCGCGGAGTACTCGTCTCCCAGCGCCCTGACCATGTCGCCCGCTTCTCCACCGGTCCCGATCGACCGCAGATAGACGGCCAGCGGCAGGTCCGCCGCCTCTTTCCCGCCACCGGTGAGCATCCCGCGCAGAGCTGTGGCGAACAGCCGCTCCGGCGGCGTCGTGCGCACCTGCTCCTGGCCCCCGGACGCGATCACTTCGGTGAGCAGCGCCTGCTTCGAGCCGAAGTACCTGAACAGCAGGGCCTGGTTGACCCCCGCCACCGCGGCGATGTCGCGCACCGTCGCGGCCTCGTACCCCCGCTCGGCGAACAGTTTCGCCGCCGCGTCGAGGAGCAGCCGCCGGGTCCCCTGGGCGTCGCGGCGCCGCTCGGCGGACCCGCTGCTGGGGCGTTCCTCCATGATCCGGCTCCTCCTCGGTGAGGCGTCAGCATAACGGCCGTATACCGCCGTTGACGGTGCCCCGATGCAGACCTAGCGTATGTAAGCAAGTGCTTACAAGGAGGAGAGCAGTGTGACCACAGCCAGCACGGAACCTCTCGCCTATCCCTTCAACACGGCCGAGGGCCTCGCCCTGGCCGAGGAGTACGAACAGGTACGCAACCGGCCGGGACTGCTACAGGTCCGGATGGCCTACGGCGAACCGGCCTGGCTCGTCACCCGTTACGAGGAGGCCCGCCTGGTCCTGGGCGACCTGCGCTTCAGCCGGGCCGAAGGATACAAGCACGACGAACCCCGCCAGGGCGAGGGACGCAGGGACAGCGGCATCCTGGGCATGGACCCGCCCGACCACACCCGGCTGCGCTCGCTGGTGGCCAAGGCGTTCACCGTGCGCCAGGTCGAGAAGCTCCGCCCCCAGGTACGGGAGCTGACCGCGGGGCTGCTGGACAGGATGGAGGCCGCAGGACCGCCGGTCGACCTGGTCGAGGAGTACGCGCTGCCGATCCCGGTCGCGGTGATCTGCCGGATGCTGGGCGTACCGGAGGAGGACCGGCCGAAGTTCCGGATCTGGAGTGACGCCGCGCTCTCGACGAGTTCGCTCACGGCCGAGGAGTTCGACGCCAACCGCGAGGAACTCCGCGCCTATATGGCCGGGTTGATCGCTCAGCACCGCGCCGAGCCGCGTGATGACCTGATGACGGCCCTGATCGAGGCGAGGGACGGCGGTGACCGGCTGTCCGAGCTCGAACTGGTCGACCTCTGCGTCGGCATCCTGGTCGCCGGGCACGAGACCACCGCCAGCCAGATTCCCAACTTCGTCCACACGCTGCTGGACCACCCGGGGGAGTGGCAGCGGCTGGGGTCCGACCCGGGGCTCATCGACAGCGCGGTGGAGGAACTGCTCCGCTTCGTACCGCTGGGCAGCGGCGCGGGCCAGCCCCGGTACGCGAAGGAGGACATCGAGGTGGGCGGCACGCTGGTGCGCGCAGGCTCTCCCGTCCTGGTCGCGGTGGGCGCGGCGAACCGGGACGCGCTGCGTTTCTCGGCCCCGGGCAAGCTGGACCTCTCCCGGGCCACCAACCAGCACCTCGGTTTCGGCCATGGAGTCCACCACTGCCTGGGCGCCCCGCTCGCCCGGCTGGAACTCCAGGAGGCGCTGGGCGCGCTCACCGCACGCTTCCCGGATCTCCGCCTCGCGGGTGACATCGTCTGGAAGGGCGAGATGCTGGTCCGCGGCCCCCGTGTCATGCCGGTCGGGTGGTGAGCCGATGACCTGGCATGTGGAGGTGGACCGGAGCCAGTGCATGGCATCGGGGATGTGCGCGGGCGCCGCCCCCGACCTGTTCGCCCTCGACCACGACCGTGCCCGCCCGCTCAACAGTGACATCGCCGAGGACGAGCGGGCCCTGGACGCGGCGGACATCTGTCCGGCGATGGCCATCACGGTCCACGACGGGGAGAAACCCATCGGCCCACGGCCGTAGGGCAGTCGGCCGGACGGGCCCCCGCCGCGCCGCCTCCCCACGTGTTCCGGAGGGAGGCCGCGCGGCGGTCCGGTCCGGTCAGACCGCCAGCAGCCACCGGGCCGCCGCGCCGAGCGCCGCGTCCGCCTCCGGCAGGACACCGGCCCCACCGAGGAAGCCGTGGAACATCCCACGTTCCACCCGCACTTCGGCCGGTACGCCCGCCTCGCGCAGCCGCTCGGCGTAGTCCCGGCCCTCGTCACGCAGCGGGTCGCACTCGGGCAGGATCAGCAGCGCGGGAGGCAGCCCGGCCAGGTCGGCGGCGCGCACCGGCGAGGCATAGGGGTCGGCGCCGTCGCCGTCCGGCCCGAGGTACTGCTCCCAGTACCAGCGCATATGGGCGCTGGTGTGGAAGAACCCGGTGGCGTAATCGGCGGCCGAAGCGGTCTCCAGACGGTCGTCGAGGGCCGGGTAGACCAGGAGCTGGGCGGCGATGGCCGGCCCGCCCGTGTTCCGGGCCATCAGCGCCACGGCCGCAGCCAGATTGCCGCCGCTTGAGTCTCCGGCGACGACCACCCGGGACGGGTCGCAGCGGAGCTCACGGGCGCGCCCGGCCGCCCACTCCGTGACGGCGTACGCGTCGAGGAGCGCGCAGGGGAAGCGGTGCTCCGGTGCGCGCCGGTAGTCGACCGACACCACCAACGCGCCGGTGCGCGAGGCGAGTTCACGGCAGAGGCCGTCGTGCGTGTCCAGGCCGCACATCACCCAGCCGCCGCCGTGGCAGAAGACGATGAGCGGCCGGTCGCCGTCCGCGCCGTCCGGGTCGGGTTCGTAGATCCGTACGGGCACCGGCGGGGCGCCAGGCGGTCCCGGTACGGACGTGTCGCTCACCCGCGCGACCTCGGGGAGTCCGCGTGCCGGTCCTGCCGACGAGGCTCTGCGCAGGGCCGCGACGTCCAGCGGACCGTCCGCGGGGTCGGGGAAACCATGGGTCAGCACGTCGGCGAAGCGGCGTGCGGCAGGGGTGAGGCTCATCCGGTGGTCAGCCCCCCGTCCACGGTGAACTCCGCGCCGGTGATGTAGGAGGCGGCGTCGGAGGCCAGGAAGCGGACGAGCTCGGCGACCTCGTCCGGCCGGCCCATGCGCCGCAGCGGCACCCGCGGGTGCTCGCGCTGCCCGGCGTCCTCGCCCAGCGCCCCCGCGACCATCGGGGTGTCGACCATCCCCGGGTGCACCGAGTTGACCCGGATGCGGTCGGCCGCGAGGTCGAGGGCGACGTGCTTGCTGAGTCCGCGTAGCCCGAACTTGCTGGAACCGTAGGCCGCGTGCTGGGCGATGCCCACCAGACCCGCGGTCGACGAGATGTTGACGATGGACCCGCCGCCCGCGTTCCGCAGGGCGGGGAGTACCGCCTTGATGCCCAGGAAGGGGCCCAGCAGATTCACCCGGAACAGCAGCTCGAAATTCTCCTGCGTCTCGGTGTCGACCGGGGCCGTCCGCCACAGGGCGGCGTTGTTGACGAGGATGTCGAGCCGCCCGAAACTCCGTACGGCCGTCGCGACCGCCGTTTCCCAGCTCGCCGCGTCCGTCACGTCGTGCGGGACGAACACCGCCGCATCGCCCAGCCCGGCGGCGACCTCGCGGCCCTCCTCCTCCCGGACATCGGTGATCACGACCCGTGCGCCGGATTCGGCGAACAGCCGTGCCTCGACGGCTCCCTGGCCCCGGCCGGCCCCGGTGATCAGCGCCACCTTGCCGTCCAGCCGTACGCCGTCCGCTGCCGCGCCCGCGGCCATGGGGGCGGTCACTTCTCGCCGTCCAGCGCCCGGAAGTGCGGGATGACCGTCTCGCCCCACTGGCGGATGGTCTCCATGCACGCCTCCTGCGGCACCGTGCCCATCTGGATGAGGCACATCACCTCGTCCACCCCGATCTGGCGCAGCTTCTCGACATAGGCGATGGCTGTGTCGGCGGTGCCATAGGCGTGGTCCGCGTTGAAGGTGCCGGTGTCGACCGGGCGGGCCGGGATGTTGGCGTCGTGCAGCCTGGCGACCAGCTCGTCCCGGTCGCGTGCCATCAGCGCCACGTGGTCCTCGTCCTCGTCGTCGCCGGTGGGTGCGGGCGAGTTCCCGTACCAGTGCGCGATGGACTCGGCGAAGAAGCGCTGTCCCCGGGTGCCGATGCGCAGCGCGCGCTCCGCGTCGTCGAGGACGATCGTCGGGCAGAGCGCCGAGAAGTGGTCGTTGATCTCGGTCGACACACACCGCTCGCCGCTCCTGGCGGCGATGGCCTCGTCGTACACCGCGCGCATCGCGCGGACGTCGTCGGCCCCGGCGAAGCCCATCACCAGGGCGCCGATGCCCAGTTCGGCGGCGAGCTTGAGGGTGTCGTGCTTGCTGCACGCCATGAACAGGGGTGGATGCGGGTCCTGCACCGGGCGGGGCAGGATGGCGCCGGGGCCGATGTCGATCGAGCCGTGCCACTCGAACTGCTCTTCGCGCCAGGCGCTGGAGAAGATCCGCAGCGCCTCCTCCATCTGCGGATAGGTGTCCTCGGGGCGCACCCCGTACATGGACATCTCCTGCTTCGTGGCGCCGCGTCCGGAGCCGATGTCGACGCGCCCGCCGGAGAGCACGTCGAGCATGGCCGCGCGCTCGGCGACCCGGACCGGGTGCTGGTAGCCGAAGGGCATGGTGACGACGCCGTGGCCGATACGGATGCGGGAGGTCCGAGCGGCGACCCAGGTCAGGAAGATCTCGGACGCGCTCATGTGCGCGTACTGCGAGAGCGAGTGGTGCTCGACGGCCCAGATCCGGTCGAAACCCATCTCCTCCGCGTAGACGGCCTGGTCGACGCAGTCGTTGATGACCTGGCGTTCACGCTCTGGGGTCGGGTTCGAGAGCTGGGCCTCGAAGATCATGGAGAACTTCACGGGGTGCCTCCGGAGTATTTCGATTAGGAATACTTCTATCAGGCATAAATGACTGACGGAAGGGGCGGGGGTGGGACGGCGGCCGGACAGGCCTCGGCGGTCCGGCCGGAGGTGGCCGGACCGTAGACTGCCGGGCGTGACGGAGAAGCGGACGAGCAGTGAACAGGGCGGCGAACGAGGCGGTCAGCAGGGCGCTGAGCCCGGCAGGCCGGCGCTCCCGGCGACCAGCTGGGCTGTGCTCGGGCTGCTCTCCTTCGGTGAGGAGCTCTCCGGGTACGACCTCAAGAAGTGGTCGGACTGGTCGCTGAGGTTCTTCTACTGGAGCCCGTCGTTCTCGCAGATCTACGGTGAGCTCAAGCGGCTGGACAAGGTCGGTTATGTGACCTCCCGCATGGTCGCCCAGGAGACCGGCAACAGGGACAAGCGCGTCTACGCGATCACCAGTGACGGGCTGGACGCCGTACGGACCTGGGCGCGCGAGGCGCCGGTCGAGCCGCCCGTGCTCAAGCACGGCGTCATGCTGCGGCTCTGGCTCGGTCATCTGCTGGAGACCCAGCAGATGCGCGATGTCCTCGGCACCCACCGCGAGTACGCGGAGAAGATGCGGCAGCGCGCCGAGGTCGACATCGCGGGGGCGAAGTCGGAGGAGGCGTGGGTGTATCCCACGCTCACCCTCAAGTGGGCCGAGCGGTACTACGCTTCGGAGCGCGACCTGGCCGACTCGATGCTCGCCGACCTGGAGGAGCTGGAGCGCAGGCGGCCGTAGCCCCGCCTGAAGTACAGCAGCGGTTCGGCGTCGCCGTGCCGCTCCAGCGCGGTGACCCGGCCGAGCGCGATCAGGTGGTCGCCGCCGGGGAAGGTGCCCTCGAGATCGCACTCGACGGTGGCCAGTGCCCCGTCGAGCAGTGGTGCGCCGTTGACGCCGGGCCGCCAGCCGGCGTCCTGGAACTTCTCCTGGCCGGTCACCGCGAACTGCCTGCACAGTGACTGCTGTTCGGCGGCCAGGATGTTCACGGCGAACCGGCCGGCCTCGCGGATGTGCGGCCAGGTCGTCGAGGTGAGGGCCGGGCAGAAGCAGATCAGCGGCGGCTCCAGTGAGACCGACGAGAAGGACTGGACCGCCATGCCGGTGGGACGGCCGTCGGCCTGGATCGCGGTGATGACCGCGACACCGGTGCAGAAACGGCTGAGAACCTCCCGCATGGAGTCGTCGAATCCCGGGGTGGGGTGAGGGGTGAGGGTCGGCATGTTGCCTCCAATGTTCCTACTAGGTGTATGCCTAACCGAAACACGTGTGATTGGATACCGGCCACGCTCGCACGTCAAGTAGGGAGGGTCATCATCAGCGCACACCAGGTGCCACCACCCACCACCCTCGCGCAGCTGGCGGACTTCGCGGCCCGCGCATACGGGGGTCTCGACGCCCTCGCCGACGGAGAGGTCCGCTGGAGTTTCGGACAGCTGAGCGAGGCGGTCCACGCCGCGGCGCGCGCCGTCATCGCGCACGGCCTGGAGCCGGGCGACCGGGTGGCGGTATGGGCCTCCAACAGCCGCGAATGGATCGCGGCCGCCCTCGGCGCGCTCTCCGCCGGGGCCGTGCTCGTCCCCCTCAACACCCGCTACAAAGCAGCCGAAGCCGCCGACATCATCCGCCGCAGCGGCGCCCGCACCCTGCTCACCGAACGCGGCTTCCTCGGCATCGACTACGTCGCCATGCTGCGTGACTCCGGAGAGGACCTCGGCGCTCTCGAATCCGTCGTCGTACTCCGGGGCGGGGCGACCGGATCCGCGGTGAGCTGGGACGACTGTCTCGCGCGCGGCCGGGATGTCTCCGAGGAGCGGCGGGCGGCCCGCGCCGCGGCCGTCGGACCCGACGACCTCGCCGACATCCTCTACACCTCGGGCACCACCGGCAGCCCCAAGGGCGTCATGAGCACCCACCGGCAGGTGCTCGCCGGGATCGAGGCCTGGTCCCGGGCCGTCACCCTGCGCCCCGGCGACCGCTACCTGCTGGTCAACCCCTTCTTCCACACCTTCGGCTACAAGGCCGGCTTCGTCGCCTGCCTGCTGCGCGGCGTCGCCATGGTCCCCGAGGCGGTCTACGACGTCGACCGGGTGCTGCGCCTGATCGCCGACGAGCGGATCAGTGTGCTCATGGCCCCGCCGACCGTCTTCCACGGGCTGGTCCGCCATCCGCACCTCGGCGATCACGACCTCGCCGCGCTGCGCCTGGCGGGCACCGGGGCCTCCGTCGTACCGGTCGCGCTCGTCGACGAGATCCGCGAACGGCTGGGCGCGCCGGGCGTGTTCACGGCCTACGGGCTCACCGAGTGCATGGGTGTCGTCGCGGTCTGCCCCGTCGACGCCGACGCGTGGAGCGTCTCGCACTCCGTCGGCCTGCCGCTGCCCGGAACCGAGATCCGCATCGTCGGCCCCGGCGGGCCGGACGGCGGCGCGCTGCCCCCGGGCTGCGCGGGGGAGATCGCGGTGCGCGGCCCCCAGGTCATGCTCGGATACCTCGACGACCCGGAGGCCACCGCCCGCATCCTGGACGGCGACGGCTGGCTGTACACCGGCGACATCGGCGTACTCGACGAACGCGGCTACCTCTCGATCACCGACCGGCTCAAGGACATGTACGTCGTCGGCGGCTTCAACGCCTACCCGGCCGAGGTGGAGAACGTCCTGCGCGGCCACGAACTCATCAGTGAGGCCGCGGTGGTCGGCGCCCCCGACGAACGGCTCGGTGAGGTCGGCGTCGCCTATCTCGTCACCGAGGACGGGCAGCGCCCCGACCCGGCCGCACTCACCGCCTGGACCCGGGAGCGGCTCGCCAACTTCAAGGTCCCGCGCCGCTTCCACGTCGTACCGGAGCTGCCGCGCAACGCCAGCGGCAAGATCCTCAAAGCCGAACTGCGGCGCGCAGCCAAGGAGGACGCCCAGGAGGTCCGCGACGGCCGGGGAGCCCACGGCGCCCAGGCAGTGCGTGACGCCCAGGCAGATGGCACCCGGGCCGCACCCCGCGGCGCGCGGCACGCCCGAGAGGCCGGCGCGAAGGCCCAGCCGGAAGGAGAGAGCCGATGAGATTCGGCGAAGAGCACCAGGAACTGCGCACGGCCGTACGGTCGTTGCTGGCCCGGCACGAAGGGGCCGCCGCCTGGGGGCCGCTGACCCAGCAGATCGGAGTGGCCGGGCTCGCCGTTCCGGAGGAGTACGGCGGAGCGGGGTGCGGTCCTGTCGAGGTCCATGTGGTCATGGAGGAGCTGGGACGGACGCTCGCCCCGGTCCCGTACCTGGGCTCCGCGGTCCTCGCCACCCAGGCGCTGCTGGCCGCGGGCGACACCGGACTGCTGCCCGCGCTGGCGGACGGCAGCACCACCGGGGCGCTCGCCTGGGCGGAGAACGGGTCGTGGCGGCCGGAAGCCGTGCAGGCCCGTGCCGT
This sequence comes from Streptomyces sp. NBC_00466, assembly GCF_041433995.1. Taxonomy (NCBI): domain Bacteria; kingdom Bacillati; phylum Actinomycetota; class Actinomycetes; order Kitasatosporales; family Streptomycetaceae; genus Streptomyces; species Streptomyces sp. NBC_00466. The sequence continues at coordinate 7,035,091 of NZ_CP107896.1, forward strand.
ACGCGGCGCCGGCGGCTGGCGGATCACCGGGGTCAAGGACCATGTCCTCGACGGGACCGGTGGCGGCGCCGGTGTACTGCTGGTCGCCGCCCGGACCGAAGCCGGGCTCGCGCTGTTCCACGTCCCGTCCGGTGCCGACGGCGTCAGCCGCGAGGCGCACACCACCATGGACCTGACCCGGCCGCAGGCGAAGCTGACCTTCGACGGGGCCGAGGCCCGCGCCGTCGGCGCGGACGGCGACCGGGTCCTCGCACACGTACGGGACCTGGCCTGTACGGCGCTCGCCGCGGAACAGGTCGGCGCGGCGGAACGCTGCCTCGAACTCACCGTCGCCCATGTGCGGGACCGGGTGCAGTTCGGCCGGCCGATCGGCTCGTTCCAGGCCGTGAAGCACCGGCTCGCCGACGCCTTCGTACGCGTCGAGTCCGCCCGTTCCGCCGCCCTCGGCGCCTCCTGGGCGGCGGCGGGCGGCTCACCGGACCTGTCCAGGTACGCGGCCGTCGCCAAGTCCGCCTGCTCCGAGGCGTTCTCGGCGGTGGCCGGGGACATGATCCAGCTCCACGGCGGGATCGGCATCACCTGGGAGCACGACGCCCACCGCTACTTCAAGCGGGCCCACGGCTCGTCCCAGCTCTTCGGCTCACCGGCCGGGCACCGCGACCGTATCGCCGAGGCGGTGATCGGACCGCGCGGTCCCGGTGCGGAGCGCCTTGCCTGACGTCGGCGCAGCGGCCGGCCCACCCGTGCACGGGTGCGGCACCGGCCGGTGGCCGGCCCCCTTCTCCCCAGCGATCGTTTGGCAGGTGCAGGTGTCATGAGCAGTACCGAGAAGTTCCGCTCGGAGTTCCGTACATGGCTGCGGTCCGGGCTCACCGGAGAGTTCGCCGCGCTCAAGGGCCGCGGCGGGCCCGGCCGGGAGCACGAGGCTTTCGCCGAACGGCTCGCCTGGGAACGGCACATGGCCGCCGCGGGCTGGACCTGCGTCGGCTGGCCACAGGAGTTCGGCGGACGCGGCGCGACCCTGGAGGAACAGGTCGCCTTCCACGAGGAGTACGCACTCGCCGACGCCCCGGCCCGGGTCGGGCACATCGGCGAACAGCTCCTCGGCCCCACCCTCATCGCCTTCGGCACGGACGCACAGCGGGCCCGCTTCCTCCCGGGGATCAGGTCCGTCGATGAGCTGTGGTGCCAGGGCTACAGCGAACCCGACGCGGGTTCCGACCTGGCCAACGTCCGTACCCGCGCCGAGCGGGACACGGACGGCTGGTCGGTCACCGGGCAGAAGATCTGGACCTCGCTGGCCCATGAGTCCCAGTGGTGCTTCCTGGTCGCCCGCACCGGGCAGGGCACGCGTCGCCACGAGGGCCTCTCCTACCTGCTGGTGCCCATGGACCAGCCGGGCGTCGAGGTCAGGCCCATCGCCCAGCTGACCGGCACCAGCGAATTCAACGAGGTCTTCTTCGACGGGGCCCGCACCGGCGCGGACAACGTCGTCGGCGAACCCGGTGACGGCTGGAAGGTGGCCATGGCCACCCTCGGCTTCGAGCGGGGCGTCTCCACCCTCGGCCAGCAGGTCGGATTCCGGCGTGAGCTGGAAGCGCTGATCGGCCTGGCGCGCCGCAACGGCGCCGCCGACGACCCCCTCGTCCGCGACCGGCTCGCCCGGGCCTGGACCGGTCTGGAGATCATCCGGTTCAACGCGCTGCGGATGCTCGACGGCGCGGCCGCCGGCGCTCCCGGGCCCGAGGCCTCCATCAGCAAGATCTACTGGGCGACCTGGCACCGGGAGCTCGGCGAGTTGGCGATGGACGTCTGCGGCGCCGACGGGATGCTGGCGGACGGCGCACCGTACGACCTCGACGACTGGCAGCGGTTGTTCCTCTTCTCCCGCGCCGACACGATCTACGCCGGTTCGAACGAGATCCAGCGCAACATCATCGCGGAGCGGGTCCTCGGCCTGCCGAAGGAAGCAAGGGCCTGACCGCGACGGGGTGCCGGGCGCCGGGAGCCCGACGGGGCGGGTCGTTACTTCAGCAGCCTCGTACGGAGCGTGTGCAGCGTCCCGGCATCCAGGCCGAGCCCCTTCGAGAGATAGGCGTCGAAACTGCCGTACCGGTGGTCCGCCTCGGTGAGCGCGGCGCCGAGATAGTCCTTGCGGACCTCCTGCAGCGGAACGATCAGCTGGGGGTCCCGCATGATCCCCGCTTTTTTCAGACCTTCGCGGGTCTTCTCGTCGGCGGTCTTGCGGATGTCGTTGGAGAGCAGATAGTCCGCCTCCGCCGTGCGGGCCGGCACGCCCACCGCGCGCAGCAGGACGTAACTCATCCACCCCGTACGGTCCTTGCCGGACGTGCAGTGGAAGAGCAGCGGCAGTTCCTTGCCGTCGGCGATGGTGTCCAGCACCCGGGCGAACTGGTGGCGGGCCCCCGCCTCGGTGACGAACGTGCGGTAGATCCGCCGCATCGTCGCCGCCCCCTTCCCGTCGCCCAGCGCCTTCTGCTGCACGGCCGGGTCGCGGCTGCCGATGGCCGCCGTCGTCCGCTCGTAGAGTCCGGTGTCGTCGATCGGCAGCGGGATGGCGGACGCCCCCTTCGGGAGCCGGTCGGCGCCGTCGGTCCTGATTTCGAGAGGAAGCCGGAAGTCGACGACCGACTTCAGCCCGAGCTTCGATGCCACGGAGAGGTCATCCGGGGTGAGCTTGCCGAGAGCGTCACCGCGGAACACGACCCCGTAGCGCAGCTGTTTGCCGTCGCTGGTCGGGTATCCGCCGAGGTCACGGACGTTGACCGCGCCCTTGAGCACGATGTGCCTGGCGTGGGGTGCCGTCGGCGCCGGGCCATCGGCGGCCTGTGTGCTGCCCGGGTGCGCGGTGTGCGACGGGTGGGATGTGTGGGACGGGTGGGAACACCCGGTGAGTATCAGGGCCGTGCTGAGCACAGCGGTGGCGACGCGGGTCATGGCCCGGTTTCGGGTACGGCGCATCGGAACAACTCCCAGAGGGCGTGGGCGGGGTTACGTGAGGGTGGTCCGGCCGGGGACCGGAGCGGGGGCGTCCGGCCGCGGAGGACAGTGCGGCCGGGCGCCCCCGCTGTGGGCTGCGGCCCCCGGAACGGCGCGGGCCGTCCATGGCTCCGGCGGCCGGGGGCCGCACCCGGTGAGCGGTGAAGTCCCGCTCCGGCAGCGGTCGCCGGCGTCCGCCCGGCAAAGGGTGGACAGGCGTCTCCGCTGCTCCGTCCGGTGCGGTGGACGGATGCTGGACGGGAAGGTAGCAGCGGATCCGCTCCGCGGGGGAGGTGCTGCCGGTGGGGTTGTCGCGAGGCGGGCCCGCGACCCCGCCCAGCCGCGCAGGCCGGAGCTCCCGCAGAGCCGTCACACATGCTCCGGCCTGCATGGACACCAGCGGCCCCAGTGACACCCGCTGCCCCGCGACACCGACCGGACCGCACGGGTTTCCCACTGAGCGGGAGCAGCCGCTCGGCCGCGCCGGGGCCTGCGGCCTAGCCTCGGCGCAGTCCCACTTTCTGGGTGGCACTACCCGTGTTGCACCACCTGTGCCGGACCACCGTGTTGCACCACCCGTGCTGCGTCACCGTGTTGCACCACCTCGTGTTGCACCACCCCCGAGTCGCACTACCCCCAAGCCCCACCACCCTTCAGTCCCACCACCCTTGCGGAGGACCGCCCATGCTCACGGCCAGTGAACGGCAGACCGCCGCGGACGCGCTCGGCGCGGCCGAGCGCGACCGGCGGCCCATCGCCCCGCTGACCGAGCTGTTCCCGGGAATCGGCACCGAGGACGCCTACGAGATCCAGCTGCTCGGCATCGGCCGCAGGGTCGCCGGCGGGGCAGCCGTGCACGGTCACAAGGTCGGGCTCTCCTCGCCCGTCATGCAGCGCATGATGGGCGTCGACGAGCCCGACTACGGCCACCTCCTGGATGACATGCGGTTGTCGGACGACCGGCCGGTCCCCGCGGACCGGTACTGCGCGCCCCGGATCGAGGTCGAGGTCGGCTTCGTCCTGGGCGACGACCTGCCCGGCGAGGGCTGCACCACCGCTGACGTACTCGCCGCCACCGAACGCGTCGTCCCCGCCATCGAGCTGATCGACAGCCGGATCGCGGACTGGCGCATCTCCATCGCCGACACCGTCGCCGACAACGCCTCGTCCGCCGGATACGTCACCGGGGAGGGCCGCGACCCGCGCGAACTGGACCTCAAGGCCATCGACGCCGTGCTGCGCCGGGGCTCCGAACAGATCGCCGCCGGCCGCAGCGACGCCGTACTCGGCGACCCCGCCGCCTCCGTCGCCTGGCTGGCCCGCACCGTGGCCCGCTTCGGTGTCCCGCTGAAGAAGGGCCATCTGGTGCTGCCCGGGTCCTGCACCAGGGCAGTCGACGTCGGGGCAGGCCAGACCTACACAGCCGATTTCACCGGGCTCGGCCCGGTCTCGCTCTCCTTCATCTGAGGTGATGATGACCAACAGGACCAAGGCGACCGCCGCCATCGTCGGTTCCGGCAACATCGGGACCGACCTGCTGTACAAGCTCCAGCGGTCCCCGTACATCGAGCCCCGCTGGATGATCGGCGTCGACCCGGCCAGCGAAGGGCTCGCCCGGGCCCGGGCCGCCGGGATCGAGGCCAGCCCCGACGGAGTCGGAGCGCTGCTCGACGGGGACGAGCGGCCCGACCTCGTCTTCGAGGCGACCTCCGCCGCCGTGCACCGGGCCAACGCCCCGCGCTACGCCGAACTCGGCATCCGCGCCATCGACCTCACCCCGGCCGCGGTCGGCCCGGCCGTCGTACCGCCCGCGAACCTGCTCGCCCACCTCGACCAGCCGAACGTCAACATGATCACGTGCGGCGGCCAGGCCACCATCCCCATGGTGTACGCCGTCTCGAGGATCGTCCCCGTCCGGTACGCCGAGATCGTGGCGTCCGTCTCCTCCGTTTCGGCAGGACCGGGAACCCGCGCCAACATCGACGAGTTCACCCGGACCACCTCCCGCGGAATCGAGGACATCGGCGGCGCGGACCACGGCAAGGCCATCATCATCCTGAACCCGGCCGACCCGCCCGTGATCATGCGGGACACCGTCTTCTGCGCCATCCCCGAGGACGCCGACCGCGACGCCATCGCCCTGTCCATCAAGCAGGTGGCCGAGGACGTCGCCTCGTACGTACCGGGCTACCGGCTGCGCTCCGAGCCGCAGTTCGACGACCCCACCCCGGAGAGCGGCGGCATGGCCCGCGTCGCGGTCTTCCTGGAGGTGGAGGGCGCGGGCGACTATCTCCCGCCGTACGCCGGAAACCTCGACATCATGACCGCCGCCGCCACCAAGGTCGGCGAGGAGTTCGCCAAGGCGCTCCTCGCGCCCGGCCGCTGAGGAGTACCAGATGCCCTACTCGGACACGCTCGACATCCGCGTCACCGACTCCTCCCTGCGTGACGGATCGCACGCCATGCGCCACCAGTTCACGGTGGAGCACGTACGGTCGATCGTCACCGCACTCGACGGCGCCGGGGTCCCGGTCATCGAGGTCACGCACGGCGACGGACTCGGTGGCTCCTCCTTCAACTACGGCTTCTCCAACACCCCCGAACAGGATCTCATCAAGACCGCGGTGGAGACGGCGAAGCAGGCCCGCATCGCCTTCCTGATGCTCCCCGGGCTCGGCGTCAAGGACGACATCCGCGCAGCCCACGCCAACGGCGCCGCCATCTGCCGCATCGCCACGCACTGCACCGAGGCGGACATCTCCGTCCAGCACTTCGGGCTGGCCCGCGAGATGGGCCTGGAGACGGTCGGCTTCCTGATGATGGCGCACTCCACCACCCCCGAAGCGCTGGCCAGGCAGGGCCGCATCATGGCCGACGCGGGCTGCCAGTGCGTGTACGTGGTCGACTCGGCCGGCGCCATGGTCATGGACGACGTGACCGACCGGGTCGCCGCCCTCGTCGCCGAACTCGGCGACGACGCACAGGTCGGCTTCCACGGCCACGAGAACCTCGCACTCGGCACCGGCAACTCGATCGTCGCGATACAGGCCGGAGCGCTCCAGATCGACGGCTCGACACGGCGGCTCGGCGCCGGAGCGGGCAACACCGCCGTGGAGGCGCTCGTCGCCGTCTGCGCCAAGATGGGCATCCGCACCGGCATCGACGTACTCAAGATCATCGACGCGGCCGAGGACGCCGTACGCCCCGTGATGGACGACGAGTGCCGGCTCGACCGGCTCGCCCTGCTGATGGGACACGCGGGGGTCTACTCCAGCTTCCTCAAGCACGCCTACCGCCAGGCCGAGCGGTACGGCGTGTCCGGCGCCGAGATCCTGCTGCGCGCGGGCGAGCGCAGGCTCGTCGGCGGCCAGGAGGACCAGCTCATCGACATCGCGCTCGAACTCTCGGCCGGCCGCTGACCGCAGCCCCCCCGCGGAGCCCGCCCCGATGCGTCACCACCACCAAGGAGGCACAAGATGACCGCAGCAAGCGAAGAAGTCCGCGTGATCGAGGCGGCCGCGCCGCCCACCCGCTTCGCGCGGGGCTGGCACTGCGTCGGCCTCGCCGACTCCTTCAAGGACGGGAAGCCGCACGAGATCGAGGCGTTCGGCACCCGGCTCGTGGTCTTCCAGGGCGAGGACGGCGGCGAGCTGCACGTCCTCAACGCGTACTGCCCGCACATGGGCGGCAACCTCGCCCAGGGCACGGTCAAGGGCGACGCCGTCGCCTGCCCCTTCCACGACTGGCGCTGGTCCGGCAACGGCCGCTGCGCGGGGATCCCCTACGCGCGCCGGGTGCCGCCCCGGGCCCGCACCCGGGCCTGGACCAGCGTGGAGGAGAACAAGCAGCTCTTCGTCTGGAACGACCCCGAGGGCAACCCGCCGCCGCCCGGCGTCACCGTCCCGCGGATCGAAGGGGCCTTCAGCGACGAGTGGAGCGACTGGAGCTGGAAATTCCTGCGGGTGGAGAACTCCAACTGCCGGGAGATCGTGGACAACGTCGTCGACATGGCGCACTTCTTCTACGTCCACTACTGCTTCCCGACGTACTTCAAGAACGTCTTCGAGGGGCACACCGCCACCCAGTACATGGAGAGCTCGCCCCGCGGCGACGTCGACCTCGGCACCCTCAGCACCGAGGGCGTGCTCCGCTCCGACGCCTCGTACCACGGCCCCTCCTACATGATCGACTACATGTGGAGTGACGTCGGCGCGGACGTGGACATGGAGAGCGTGCTGATCAACTGCCACTACCCGATCGACTCCGACAGCTTCATGCTGATGTATGGAGCGATCGTCAAGAAGATGCCCGGCATGACGGACGAGCAGGCGGCGGACGCCGCCCGGCTCACATCGGACGGGCTGGCCGTCGGCTTCGAACAGGACGTCCACATCTGGAAGAACAAGACCCGCATCGACAACCCCCTCCTCTCCGAGGAGGACGGTCCGGTCTACCAACTGCGCCGCTGGTACGAGCAGTTCTATGTGGACGCCGCCGACGTCAAGGACGAGATGACACAGCGCTTCGAGTTCGAGATCGACACCGCCCGCGCCACCGAGGCGTGGCAGCGCGAAGTCGACGAGAACGTGGCGCGACACCGGAGCGAGGGCTGACATGACACCGGTCGAGTGCGCGGCCTGCGGCAACCAGGTCCTGTGCGAGAAGTTCAGCATGGCCCACACCTCCGTGCAGTGGACGGCCGACGCCGCGTCGGTCTGCGACGAGTACCGGGAACCGATGCGCACCTGCGCCGCCCTGCGCGACAGCATCGACGAGGCCGTCGGCGACGGGCGGCTGGCGGTGGCCGATGCCTGAACTGCCCCAGTTGCCGGTGACCCGGACGCACCGGGTCCGGGTCACCGCGGTGGTGGCCGAGACGGCGGACGCGCGCTCCTTCGTACTGGACCCGGCCGACGGCGTACTCGCCTACCGGCCGGGCCAGTTCCTGACCCTGAGACTGCCGGGTCCCGACGGGGGAGTGGCCGCACGCTGCTACTCCCTCGCCAGCTCCCCGCACTCCGGCGAACCGATGAAGATCACGGTGAAGCGGGTGGCGGGCGGGCACGGCTCCAACTGGCTCTGCGACACCATCGGCGAGGGCGACGAACTGGAGGTGCTGGCCCCGGCCGGCACCTTCGGCTCGGGCCCGCTGGACGGCGATCTGCTGCTGGCGGCCGCGGGCAGCGGCATCACCCCGGTGATCTCCCTCGCCAAGGCGGCACTGGCCCAGGGCCAGGGGCGCGTCGTGCTCCTGTACGCCAACCGCGACGCGACCTCGGTGATCTTCCGGGACGAACTCCGGGAGCTCGCCGAGGACTATCCGCGGCGGTTCGTCGTCCTGCACTGGCTGGAGACGCTCGACGGCCTGCCGGCCGCGGACCGGCTCACCGGACTCCTGGACCCCTACGCCGGCCACCGCGCGTACCTCTGCGGGCCCGCGCCCTTCATGGACGCGGTGGACGCGGCCCTGCGCGCGGCGGGGGCCGCCCCCGCCGCCATCCACCGGGAACGGTTCTTCTCCCTCAGCGGGGACGTCTTCCGCACGGTCCCGGCCGGGCCTGCGGAGGCCGCGGAGCCGGACGGCGAATGCGCCGAGGCGGTGGTCGAGCTGGACGGCGAGACCCACCGGGTGGCCTGGGGCGCCACCACCCCGCTGCTCGACGCGCTGCTCGCCGCAGGAGTCGACGCCCCGTTCTCCTGCCGGGAAGGCGCCTGCGCCGCCTGCGCCTGCCGGGTCATCGAAGGCGAGGTCTCCGTGGCCCACGACGACGTCCTGGACGACGAGGACCGCGCGGAAGGTTACATCCTGGCCTGCCAGGCGCTGCCGGTCAGCGAGCGGATCAGTATCAGCTACTCCTGACCTGCTCCCGCTGTCCGGTCACACCTGACCGGCCCCCTCCTCCTGACCTGTGAGCCGTGCTACGCCGGGGTCCCCTGCCATGCGGGGGACCCCGCCTCACATCCAGTCGGCGAACCGCATCCACGACATCATGTTGTCCATCTCCGCCGGATCGATGGGCGTGGCCACCGGAGGGGCGGGAGCGGGGGCCGCGGGCGTCCGCGTCCGGGCCTCGGCGCGGCCCGGTCCGAAGAGCGAGCGCCACACCGCGCGGGACGTGGCCAGCACCACCGGGGCCAGCCGCTCCAGCTCGCGGTGCGTGCCATTGCCGCAGATCGACACCGAAGCGATCGCCCGGCCCGAGCCTCGCAGCGGCGCCGCCACGCACGACACCCCCCGGAACGCCTCCTCGACGTCGAACGCCACGCCCCGCTCCCGGATCCGCCGCAGTTCCTCGCGGAACGCCACGGGGCGGGTGATCGTGCGGGCCGTGCGCGGCCGCAGCCCCGCCCGTACCGCCTCGGCGACGAGCATGTCCTCGCTGAACGCGAGGATCGCCTTGCCCGTGCCCGTGCAGTACGCCGGCTGCCGGCCGCCCACCCGCGAGGGCACGCCCCCGTCCTGGGCCCCGCCGATGCGCTCCAGATACACCACCTCGGGCCCGTCGAGCACGGCGAGGTGTGCCACATGCCCGGTGGACTCGTGCAGCGCGTGCAGATGCGGCAGGGCCGCTCTGCGCAGCCGGTTGTGGTGCGAGGCCAGGGCGCCGAGCTCCAGCATGCGCATCCCGAGCCGGTAGTCCCGGCCCTCCCGGTCAAGCCAGCGCATACGTACGAGCTGATCGAGTATGCGGTGCACCGACGAGCGCGGAAGACCCGAGCGGTGGATCACTTCGGTCAGCGTCAGCCGGGGTGCCGGGCCTTCGAACGCGCCCAGCACCAACGCTGCCTTCTCCAACAGTGAGGGTGGCTGCTCTGCCATGCCGTGAGGCTTCCACGGTTCCCGCTCAGCGGGAAGAAGGTATTTCGTTTCGGAATAGTAAAAGCGTAGGTTCCTCGCACCCATCCAGGACGACCGAGAGGGGATGCGCATGAGTGCCGACGAGGTTCTCGCCGCAGTGCGGGCCCTTGCCCCGACCCTGCGCGAGCGCGCCGCCGAGACCGAGGCGCTGCGCCGCGTGCCGGACACTTCCATCAAGGAACTCGCCGATACCGGCTTCTTCCGGCTTCTCCAGCCCAAGGCGTACGGCGGCTACGCCGCACACCCCGCAGTCTTCTACAGCGCCGTCAGAGAGATCGCCAGGGCCTGCGGGTCCACCGGCTGGGTCGCCTCCGTCGTCGGCGTCCACCCCTGGCACGTCGGGCTGTACGACCAGCGTGCCCAGGAGGAGGTGTGGGGCCAGGACAACCGGGTCCGCATCTGCTCCTCGTACGCCCCGACCGGCAAGGTCACCCCTGTCGACGGCGGCTTCCGGATCTCCGGGCGCTGGCGCTTCTCGTCCGGCTGCGACCACGCCGAATGGGCGCTGCTCGGCGGCATCATCAACGACGCCGACGGCAAGCCCGTCGACATGCGCACCTTCCTGGTGCCGCGCACCGACTACCGCATCGACGACGTCTGGGACACCGTCGGACTCCGCGGCAGCGGCAGCAACGACATCATCATCGAGGACGCCTACGTCCCCGATTACCGGGCCCTCAGCTTCGGGCCGGTCACCGCCCTGCAGTCCCCCGGGCAGGAGCACAACCCCGAACCGCTCTACCGCCTGCCGTACGCCTCGGTCTTCACCACCACCATCTCCACCCCGGTGATCGGCATCGCCGAAGGCGCGTACGACAGCTATGTCGCCGCCACCCGCGAGCGGATCCGCGTCTCGTACGGGCAGCAGGTCGCCGAGGACCCCTTCGCCCAGGTGCGCATCGCCCGCGCCGCCAGCGAGATCGACGCCTCCTGGCTGCAGCTCATCCGGAACATCTCGGACCTGTACGAGTACGCCGAACGCGGTGAGGAACTCCCGACCGCGCTGCGCACCCGCACCCGCCGCGACCAGGTCCTCGCCACCGAGCGCGCGGTCGCAGCCGTCGACCTGCTGATGGAGAACGCCGGCGGCAGCGCCATGCGCACCGGCGACAACGCGATCCAGCGCGCCTGGCGCGACGCCCACAACGCCCGCGGCCACGCCGCCAACGACCCCGAGCGCGCCCTCGTCCTCTTCGGCCGCGGAGCCCTCGGCCTCGACACCCAGGACACGATGCTGTGATCGACCACGCTTCCACCTCGCGCACCGCCAAGGCGGCCGGACTCACCATCCACTACCACGAGGCGGGCCCCGCGGGCCCCGGCGCACCCGTCGTGATCATGCTGCACGGCGGTGGCCCCGGCGCCTCCGGCTGGTCCAACTTCGGCGGCAACCTGCCGGTGTTCGCCGAGCACTTCCGCACCCTCCTCGTCGACCAGCCCTGCTTCGGAGGCTCCGACAAGCCTGAGCTCGACAAGGACTTCTTCAGCTACAGCGCGGACGCCGTGGCCGCCCTGATGGACGAACTGGGCATCGCCCGCGCCCACTTCATCGGCAACTCGCTCGGCGGCGGCACCTCCGTACGGATGGCGCTGAACCATCCGGAAAAGGTGGACAAGCTCCTGCTGATGGGACCCGGCGGGATCTCCCTCAACCTCTTCGCCGCCGACCCCACCGAAGGCATCAAGCGGCTCTTCGAGTTCAGCGCGGCCGCCGAGCCGACCAAGGACCAGCTGCGTACCTTCCTCACCACACTCGCCTACGACCCGGCCATCGTCACCGACGAGCTGATCGAGGAGCGCTGGGCCCAGGCCATCGGACCCGGCGCCAAGCTCGGCAGCGCACGCATGGCCGCCTCCTTCGCCAACCCCGCCTGGCAGCAGGACACCATGCTGTGGCGCGAGGCCCACCGCATTACCGCACCCGTGCTGCTCACCTGGGGCCGCGAGGACCGGGCCAACCCGCTCGACGGGGCACTGGTGGCGCTCAAGGCGATCCCCGACGCCCGGCTCCACGTCTTCCCGCACTGCGGCCACTGGGCGCAGACCGAACAGGCCGACGAGTTCAACCGGCTCGCCGTCGACTTCTTCACGCACTGAGAGGCACCAGGTTCATGGATATTCGCGCACTGGGCTATCTGCGACTGGAAACCGCCAAGTTCGATGAGTGGCGTGCCTTCACGCTCGACGTCCTCGGCATGATCGAGGCGCCCGGCTCGACCGAGGACACGCTGCGGCTGCGCCTCGACGACCGCTCGCACCGCATCACCGTCACCCGCGGCGCCACCGACCGGCTCCTCGCCGCCGGCTGGGAGGTACGCGACGCCGCCGCTCTCGCCGCAGCCCGCACGGAACTCACGGCGGCCGGGGTCGAGGTCGAGGACGCCAAGCCCGACGAGCTCGCCGACCGGCGGGTGCAGGGCATGTTCCATTGCCAGGACCCGGCCGGCAACCAGCTGGAGATCTTCTGGGGCCAGGCACAGGACCACACCCCGGCCGTCACCCCGTACGGCAACCGCTTCGTCACCGGCGACCTCGGCCTCGGCCATGTGGTGCTCCCTGCCCCGAACATGGAGGAGGCGTACGACTTCTACGAGGGGCTGCTCGGCTTCACGCTGCGCGACTCGATGCGGCTGCCCTCCGCGATCGTGCCCGGCGGCGCCGCCGACCGCGACTTCCACTGGATGCACTTCATGGGGTGCAACCCCCGCCACCACAGCCTGGGCCTGTTCCCGGGCCTGATGGAGCCCGGCATCGTGCACTTCATGGTCGAGGTGGCCACGCTCGACGACGTGGGCCGCGGGCTCGACCGCATCCACGAGGCCAACATCCCCGTCGCCTCCACCCTCGGCCGGCACACCAACGACCTGATGGTGTCCTTCTACGCGCAGGCCCCCGGCGGCTTCCAGGTCGAGTACGGCACCGAGGGCCGCCTCGTGGACGACACCACCTGGGTGGCCAAGGAGATGACGGCCGACAGCTTCTGGGGCCACAAGTGGAACGGCTGACGGAGCAGATCGCCCCGGCCGTCTTCCGGGAGGTGCTCGGCCGGTTCGCGAGCGGCATCACGGTCGTCGCGTCCGCCGACGCCGACGGCAGGCCGGTGGGCCTCGCCTGCCAGTCCTTCGCCTCGCTCTCCCTCGACCCGCCGCTGGTCATGCTCTGCGTCGGCAAGTCGTCGACCAGCTGGCCGCACGTCGCGCGCACCGGGCGATTCACCGTCAGTGTTCTCGCCGAGGAGCAGCGCGAGGTCTGCGCCGCCCTCGGCGGACGCGGGGGCGACAAGTTCGACGGCGTCGGCTGGACGGTGTCGGAGCACGGCACCGTACGGATCGACGGCGCCCTGGCCACCGTGGACTGCGCGCTGCACGACGTCCAGGAGGCGGGCGACCACCTCGTCGTCACCGGCGAGGTACTCGACCTCGCCGCGAGGCCGGACGGATCGCCGCTGCTCTACTTCGGCAGCGCCTACGCCGCAGGCGACTTCCGATGAACCCCGGCGTGCGCACCGGCGGCGCGGGGCGGCCCGGCTGCCGCCCCGCGCCGCCGCCTGTCACAGCCGTGAAACGTGACCGGGCGCCGGCGCCGACCGGCGCCCGGCCGGAGAGGACCGCCCCATGAACACCCGCTGGGACCACAGTTACGACGTGGTCGTCGTCGGATCCGGCGCAGCCGGACTCGCGGCAGCCATCACCGCGCGGCTGCGCGGCCTGACCGCCCTGGTGATCGAGAAGACGGAGCTGTACGGCGGCTCCACCGCCCTCTCGGGGGGCGCGATCTGGGTACCGGGCAACTTCCATCTGGACGACGCCGGCCTCGGTGACACCCCGGCCAAGGCGCGCGCCTACCTCGACGCGACCGTCGGCGACCGGGTGCCCGCCGAACGCAAGGACGCCTATCTGGAGCACGGACCGCGCATGGTCCGGGAGTTCCACGACCGCACCACGGTCCGGTTCACCTACACCCCCGGCTACTCCGACTACTTCCCCGAGGCACTCGGCGGCTACCCGCAGGGCCGCTCCATCGAGCCGCTGGTCTTCGACTTCAAGAAGCTTCCGGCCGACCGCCGCGCCACCATGCGCAAAACCAGCCTGCCCACGTACGGGCTCACCATCACCTCGTACGACTTCCGCTACCTCAACATGGTCGCCCGCACCTGGGCGGGCCGGAGGGCCTCGCTGAAGGTCGGTATGCAGGCGGTCGGTGCGCTGGCCCGGGGTGCGAAACCCATCGCTCTCGGCCAGGCCCTCATCGCCCGTATGCGCCAGTCGCTCGACGCACTCGGCGGTGAGCTGTGGCTCTCCACCCCGCTCACCGGCCTGGTGGAGGAGGACGGCCGGATCGTCGGCGTACGCGCCGAGCGCGACGGCTCACCTGTCACCATCCAGGCACACGGGGGTGTGGTCCTCGCCTCCGGCGGCTTCTCGCACGACCAGCAGCTGCGCGAGAAGTACCTGCCCGCGCCCACCTCGACGGCCTGGACCTCGTCATCGGACGGGCAGACCGGCGACGCGCTGCGGCTCGGTGTCGAGGCGGGGGCCGCGACGGACCTGCTCGACAAGGTGTGGGGCGCACCGTCCGTCGTACCGCCGGGCCCGGACGAGAAGCCGTTCTTCCTCGTCGCCGACCGCGGTATCCCCAGCATGATCATCGTCAACGGCGCGGGGGAGCGGTACGCCAACGAGGCCGCCCCGTACCACCAGTTCGTCGACGAGATGTATGCCAACCACCGTCCGGACGCCTCGACCGTGCCGTCCTGGCTGATCCTCGACGCCCGGTCCAAGGCGCGCTACATCTTCATGGGTCTCTTCCCCGGACAGCCCTTCCCGAAGAAGTGGCTGGCGAGCGGCTTCGTCAAGAAGGCGCAGACGCTGCCCGAACTGGCCGGCCTCATCGGCGCGGCGCCCGGGCAACTGGGCGCAACCGTCGAACGGTTCAACGGCTTCGCGCGGGCGGGCCGTGATGAGGACTTCCAGCGGGGCGAGAGCGTCTACGACCGGTACTACGGCGACCCGACGCTGCTCAACCCCAACCTCGCCCCCCTCGACAAGGCGCCCTACTACGCGATCCCCGTCCACCCCGGGGACATCGGCACCAAGGGCGGTCTGGTGGCCGACGGGTCCGCGCGGGTCCTGCGCGAGGACGGCACCGTCATCGAGGGGCTGTACGCCTCGGGCAATGTGTCCGCCGCGGTGATGGGCGAGACCTATCCCGGTCCCGGGGCCACCATCGGACCCGCCATGGCGTTCAGCTGGGCGGCCGTCGGCGACATCGCGCGGGAACTCAAGGGCGTACGCAAGCAGTGACCTTCGCTGTACGGGATGCCACCGGAGGGGGCGGTCGACACGACCGCCCCCTCCGGCATGCATCCCTGATGCTTGATGCCTGATACATCGGATAACTGGGCCGTAGGACCAGGGCGCTGACTCCCTGTCGGATCTCTTGACACCTGGCTGTGGCGAATAGCAGAGTTCCGCCCGTTCGTTGAATTCATCGATACATCCGATGAAAGCTCGTTACGGCAGACGAATCTGCTGGACAGAGTTCGCCCCCTACCGTGTCAGGGAGTCAGACGTGCACCGCAGCTCAGACCAGAGACCAGGAGGCAGAGCCGCGCCGAAACGGCGGCTCGCCATGGCGGCGGTCCTCACCGCCGTGACCGTGGGCGCGGTGCCCGCGCTCACCGCAGGCACCGCGGCCGCGGCCCACGCCCCGGCGGGCAGGAACATCTACGTGTCGGCGTCCGGCAGCGACCGCAACTCCGGGGAGTCCACCCGCAGGCCCCTGCTGACCCTGGCGGCCGCGCAGGTCTCCGCGAGAAGGGCGTCCAGGGCCGGGCACCCGGTCCATGTGTGGGTACGCGGCGGTACCTACCACCTCACGGCCACCCTGAAGTTCGGCGTCGCGGACTCGGGCAGCGCGTCCGCCCCGGTGACCTACTCCTCGTATCCCGGCGAGCGGGCCGTGCTCAGCGGGGGCCGCAGGGTGACGGCCGCGTGGACCACCGACCCGGACAACAGCGCGATCCGGGTGGCGGACATCGGCGCGCACCGGAAGATCGACGGGCTGTTCGTGGGCGGCACCCGGCAAGTCCTCGCCCGCTACCCGAACTTCGACCCGGACACCGCCGTACTCAACGGCTCGACCACCATGGCCACCCTCAACGCCCGGTCGGCACAGTGGAAGAACCCGTCCACCGGCGACATCCGCGGGCTGCACTCCTCCCACTGGGGCGGCAACGACTACACGATCACCGGGCGCGACGACTCCGGTCTCGAGCTCAAGTGGGTCGGCGACAACAACCGGGGCGGCGACGTGGACACCGCGCATGTCGTCGCGGAGGGCGTCTTCGAGGAACTCGACGCGCCCGGCGAGTGGTTCTACGACCAGGACGCCGGAAAGCTCTACATGATCCCGCGGGCCGGAACCGATCTGTCGAAGACCACGGTGGACACCGCCGAACTGGACGAACTCGTCCGGGTCGAGGGCACGTCCGCCTCCCGACCCGTCCATGACCTCACGTTCGACGGGTTCACCTACACCGCCACACACCGGACCCTCTTCGACACGCCGTACGAGCCGCTGCAGCTCGGCGACTGGGCGGTGGCGCGGGCCGGGGCCGTCCACCTCAAGAACGCCAGGAACATCACCGTCTCCCGCTCCTCCTTCGCCCAGGTCGGCGGCAACGGCGTCTTCATCGACGGCTACAACAAGGACGACGCCGTCACCGGGAACACCTTCACCGGATCCGGCGCGAGCGATGTGCAGGTGGTGGGCTCCACCCAGGCCGTCAGGAACCCGTCGACCTGGGCGCACATGGTCGATCCGCCCACGGACCTGACCCCCGGCCCCAGAACCGACGACTACCCCCGCGACATCGACGTCAGCGACAACAGCATGGCGGACATGGGCCGGTTCGAGAAGCAGAGCGCCGGTGTCAACATCTCGATGAGCAGCCGCGTCACCGTCGCTCACAACACCATCCACGGCAGCCCGCGGTCCTGTGTCAACGTCAACGACGGCACCTGGGGCGGGCACCGGATCCAGTACAACGACATCTTCGACTGCGTGAAGGAGACGTCGGACCACGGGCCGGTCAACGCCTGGGGCCGGGACAGGTACTGGCCCATCGCGGGACCCAGCATCAACCCCAGCGCCGAGTCCGACGCCCTGCAGAAGAGCTACTCGCTGCTCGACGTCGTCCAGCCGGTCACCATCAGCAACAACCGGATCTGGCACAACAGCGAATGGGCCGTCGACCTGGACGACGGGTCGAGCAACTACGTCGTCAAGAACAACCTGCTGCTCGGCGCGGGCGTCAAACTGCGCGACGGATTCAAGCGGACGGTCACGAACAACATCGTCGTGGGCGGTTCGGTCTACGAGCAGATCTCGCACCGCGACAACGGCGACGCCATCAGCAGGAACATCATCCTGGCGGACTCGCCCTACTCACTCACCGGCAGCGATCCCGCCGCCGCCAAGTACACGGCCGACCACAACCTGTTCTGGGACAACGGCCGACCGGTCAGCCTGCCCGGCGTCTGGAGCGCCGCCGGGCTGGACACCCACTCGGTCACCGCGGATCCCGGGTTCGCCGGGGGATCCCCCTGGGACTCGCCCGGTATGACGGACTACACGCCGGCCGCGGACTCACCCGCGAAGGCCCTGGGCTTCACCGACTTCCCGATGAACCGGTTCGGCACCGGAAGGCCGGGCGAGGCGACACCGCCCGCGGTCGGCTGGCCGGCCGCACCCGAACCGGACACCGTGATCGAGACCCAGCCCGAGCCGCTGATGGGTGCCACCGCCCGCCAGGTCTACGACAAGGCCACCCAGTCGGCCGTCGGACTGGGTGACTTCAACGGGCTCTACCTCCAGAGCGTCCCCGCCACCTCCTACGCCTACCGGCAGGGCCTGCGCCCCCTCGACGTGATCCGGTCCGTGAACGGGACGAGCGTGACGGACCGCGACAGCTTCTGGACCGTCTACAACAAGCTCGCCCCCGGGAGCACCGTCACCCTGACCGTCTGGCGTGCACAGGCCGCCACCACGGTCAGCCTGGTCAAGCCCACCGACCCACAGCAGTACAACAACACCGCGGGTGTGACCTACACCGGAAGCGGCTGGGGCTGGCGCGGCGCCAAGGCCGGCGG
This sequence comes from Streptomyces sp. NBC_00466, assembly GCF_041433995.1. Taxonomy (NCBI): domain Bacteria; kingdom Bacillati; phylum Actinomycetota; class Actinomycetes; order Kitasatosporales; family Streptomycetaceae; genus Streptomyces; species Streptomyces sp. NBC_00466. The sequence goes on from NZ_CP107896.1 coordinate 7,053,103, forward strand.
CCAGGACTCGTTCCAGAACGACATCGACGCCACCACCTCCATCGGTGACTCCTTCACCTTCACCTTCAACGGCACCGGAGCGGACTTCCTCACCGAGCTGAACGCGGACGAGGGAACGATCGACATCGCCGTCGACGGGGTCCACCGGGAGACCATCGACGCCACCAGCGGCTCCCGCCGGTTCCAGCAGAAGCTCTACTCGGTCAGCGGTCTCCCGGCCGGGGTGCACACCCTCACCGGGACGATGAAGAGCGGGCAGTACATGATCGTGGACGGCTTCACGGTACGGAGCTGACGTACGGGCCGCCTGCCCGCACAAGCCTCATAAGCCACATATCCCTGCGCCGCCGGCTGGACTGCGACACGTCCGGCCGGCGGCGCCGCGTTCCCGGTTCCGGTCACACGGGGGGAGTGGCGGGTACGACGGCCTTTCGGCAAGTACGGTGAGATACGGGGCGGTTGGACCAGGGGGATCCGCCCGCCCGCTCGCCCGCTCGTCTCCGAGCCGTCGTATTCCGGATGCTCCGCCGTTCTCCGGACGGAGCCCGGCTCTTCTTCTGGGGGGTTCATGCAGAGATCAAGAACGCTGTCGGTCGCTCTCGCCATGTCGTTCGCCACCGCCGGTCTGGGGGTGATCGCGGCACCCGGCGCGTCCGCGATCACGCCGCCGGTGGCGTTCACGGCGGACGCGCTGCCGACCTGGCAGACCAACGGGATCGTCTGGGCGCTCGCCCAGAGCAACGGCGTGGTGTTCGCGGGCGGTACGTTCTCCGCACTGCGGCCACCGGCCGGTGGATCCGGAAAGGCGCGGTCCGCGGTGAACTTCGCCGCGTTCAACGCCGCCACCGGCGCGCCCACCAGCTGCACACTCTCCTTCACAGTCGGCAGCGGTACCGCCACCGTGCGGGCCCTGGCGGTGTCGCCCGACAAGAAGACGCTCTACGCGGGCGGTTACTTCGGCGCGGTCAACGGCACCAAGGTGTCCTCGCTGGCGGCCATCGACATCGCCACCTGCAAGCCCAGGACCTCGTTCCGGCCCGCCTTCGCCGCCACCGTACGGGCGCTGACGGTGACCAAGGACACGGTGTACGCGGGAGGCGACTTCGGTACCGTCAGCGGCCAGAAGCGCCAGCGCTTCGCCGCGGTCAAGGCGTCCGACGGGGCCGTGCTGCCCTTCACCGCCAACGCCGACGAGCCGGGCCGCGCACTCGCGCTCACCCCGGACGGCAAGGACGCGGTGCTCGGCGGCGACTTCTTCAAGGTCAACGGAACGACGTCGCACGCTCTGGCCGTGGTGGACGCCACGTCTGGCAAGGTGGCGAAGGCCTACCCCGGCTTCATCGAGACCAACTCGGTGGTCAAGACGCTCGACACGGACGCCACCGGGATCTACACGGGCAACGAGGGCACCGGCTTCGGAGTGTTCGACGGCCGGATCGCGCTCGACGCGAGCAGCCTGAACCAGCGCTGGCGCGACACCTGCCTGGGCGCCACCCAGTCCGTGAAGTCGTACAAGGGCGTGCTCTACAGCGCCTCGCACGCCCACGACTGCTCCAGCGTCGGTGAATTCCCCAACGGGCCGCGCCACCACTTCCTGGCGGAGCCCACCACGGGTACCGGCAAGCTCGGCTGGTTCCCGGACACCAATGACGGCAACGGCGAGGGGATCGGCCCCCGCGCCCTGACGATCGCGACCGCCGGCTCCACCCAGTACCTCTGGTCGGGCGGCGAGTTCACCACCGTCAACCGCGCCGCGGCACAGAGCCTCACCCGGTTCGCGTCCACCGGCGACAAGGGGGCACCGACCGTTCCGGTGGGCGCCGCGGTCAGCGCGAAGCCGGGACAGGTGCAGGTCAGCTGGCGCGCCAGCTTCGACACGGACGACTCGAAGCTGACCTACAAGGTCTACCGCGACGGGTCGAGCACGCCGATGGCGACCGTGCAGGCCGATTCGCTGATGTGGGCCCGGCCCCAGGTGTCCGTCAAGGACACCTCGGTCACCAAGGGCAAGAGCTACAGCTACCGGATCACCGCATCCGACGCCGCAGGCAACACCAGCGCCAAGTCGGCGGCCGTCACCGCCACCGCCACGGCCGCGGAGGAGCGCTACCCGGCGGCGGTCCTCGGCGACGGCGCCTCGCTGTACTGGCGCTACGACGACCACACACAGCCGTTCGTGTCGGACCTGTCGAGCGGAAACCGCTCCGGGGTGGACGTCAACGCCCCCTCGCTGCGCCGGACCCCGGGAGCGGTCGGCGGCCCGTCCACCGCGATCGGGTTCAACGGCACCAACCAGTGGATATACAGCGACCGCCGGTACGCCGCACCCGCCAAGTACAGCCTGGAGACCTGGTTCAGCACCACCAGCAAGTCGGGCGGCAAGCTGATCGGGTTCGGTGACAACACGACGGCCGCCAGCAAGAAGTACGACAAGCAGGTGTACATGACCAATGCGGGCAAGCTCGTCTTCGGAGTGAGCGGCAGTGGATTCAAGACGCTGGTGAGCCCCAAGGCGTACAACGACGGCAAATGGCACCAGGCCGTCGCGACGCAGGGCCCGACCGGTATGCGCCTCTACGTCGACGGCCACCTCCTGGAGAGCAACACCGTGACGAAGAGCGAGAGTTCCAGCGGCTACTGGCGAGTGGGGGGCGACTCGCTGACCGGCTGGCCCTCGCGGCCCACCAGCGACTTCTTCAAGGGGGAGCTGGACGAGACGGCCGTCTACCCCGGGGTGCTCAGCGCCGCGCGGGTCGCCGGCCACTACACGCTGGGGAAGAGCGCGGGCTGATGGGCGCACCGGGAAGGAGTGCCGGCTGATGGGCCGGGGAAGCCAGGCCGACCGTGACGCCAGGACCGTCGAGATCGGCTACGCCCTGGCCAGCGCGGGCTTCCTCGGCGCGCTGGTGTTCGGCGTGATCGCCGGTCCGGCGGCCGTGTGGAATCTGCCACACCGCGTCACGACAGCCCTGGTGCTGACGGGGGCCGTGGCCGCCGGACTGCTCGCGGTGGCGCGGGTGATCCATGTGCTGCGTACGTACGAACGCGGGCGCCGCGCGGGGGACGACCCAGGACGTACCGACGCGGCGGGACGCTGAGGCGGCGGGGAGCAGGGGGTCCGGCTCTCCGCCGGCGCGCGGTCGGGCGGCCCGCGGCGGGGCGCGGTGCACCGGGGCGGCACGGCGTACCCGCCGGGCGCTGCCTCCGGGAATTTGTGCATGTCACAGGCGTGCGACCAGAATGCGACTCCGTACCGACCCGACCTGATCCCAACCCGTCCGACGCGATCCGATCCGACCTGTGAGGAACCCGGCTGTGGCCCCCGCACCGTCCCCCCGCCCCGCCCCGGCGCCCGTCACCGTCGTCGGAATCGGAGCCGACGGCTGGGACGGACTTCCCGCCGCGTCGCAGCAGGCCCTGCTGGACGCCCAGGTCCTCGTCGGCGGCGCCCGCCAACTGGCCCTGCTCCCACCGCGATGCCCGGGTGAACGGGTCGAGTGGCCCTCACCGCTGCGTCCCGCCGTCCCCGGGATCCTCGCCGCACACGCCGGGCGCCGCATCTCCGTACTGGCCAGTGGCGACCCCATGTTCTACGGCATCGGGCGGACGCTGACCGAGGTACTTGGCGAAGGCGGGGGTGAGATCCGCGTACTGCCGTATCCGTCGTCCGTCTCGTACGCGTGCGCCCGGCTGGGCTGGCCGGTCGAGGACACCGAGGTCGTCACCCTCGTCGGCCGGCCCACCGCCCGGCTGACCGCCGCGCTGCACGACCGCCGCCGGATCCTGGTGCTCAGCGCCGGAGCCGCGACACCCGCCGAGGTGGCCGCGCACCTGACAGGTCACGGCTTCGGAGCGAGCCGGATGAGGGTGCTCGAACAGCTCGGCGGCGAGCGGGAGAACCTCACCGACGGCACCGCCGCGACCTGGCCGCATCCGCCCGGCGATGCGCTGAACGTGATCGCGGTCGACTGCCGCCGCACCCCCGGCACCCCGAGAACCGGCGCGGTCCCCGGGCTGCCCGACGAGTCGTACGAGCACGACGGCCAGCTCACCAAGCGCCATGTGCGCGCCGCGACCCTGGGCGCGCTCGCCCCCGCCCCCGGCGAACTGCTCTGGGACATCGGGGGCGGCTCGGGGGCCATCGCCATCGAGTGGATGCGTACGCACCCGTCCTGCCGCGCCATCACCGTCGAGCGCGACCCGGTGCGGGCCGAGCGCATCGCCCGCAACGCCGCCCGGCTCGGCGTCCCCGCGCTGCGCGTCGTCACCGGCGCGGCCCCGGACGCACTGGCCGGACTGCCCGCGCCGGACGCGGTGTTCGTCGGGGGAGGGCTGACCGCCCTGGGCCTGCTGGACGCGTGCTGGGACGCTCTGCCCGACGGCGGGAGGCTCGTCGCCAACACCGTGACGCTGGAGTCCGAGGCGCTCCTCGCCGACCGTTACCGCAGACACGGCGGCGACCTGGTGCGCCTCGCCGTGGCGCACGCCGTTCCCGTCGGGGGCTTCACCGGCTGGCGGCAGGCCATGCCGGTCACCCAGTGGGCCGTTGAGAAGAACCCGTACCCTCCCCTCCCTGGAGAAGACAGATGACCGTGTACTTCATCGGCGCCGGGCCCGGCGCGGCGGACCTCATCACGGTGCGCGGCGCCCGTCTGCTCGCGTCCTGCGGTGTCTGCCTCTACGCGGGCAGCCTGGTGCCGCGTGAGCTGCTGGCCGAATGCCCGCCGGACGCCAGGCTGACCGACACCGCGCAGCTCGACCTGGATGAGATCACCGCCGAGCTGGTGCGCGCCGACCAGGAGGGCCAGGACGTGGCCCGTCTGCACTCCGGGGACCCGTCGGTCTTCAGCGCGATGGCCGAGCAGATGCGCCGGCTCGACGCGGCAGGGGTGAACTACGAGGTGGTGCCCGGCGTTCCCGCGTTCGCCGCGGCGGCCGCGGCGCTGAAGCGTGAACTGACGGTTCCCACCGTCGGCCAGACTGTGATCCTCACCCGCGTCGCCCAACGGGCCACCGCGATGCCGGACGGTGAGGATCTCGCCACACTCGGCCGCAGCGGTGCGCTGATCGTGCTGCACCTGGCAGTGCAGCACGCCGAGCGGGTCGTGGCGGAGCTGCTGCCGCACTACGGCGCCGACTGTCCGGCCGCTGTGGTGGCACTGGCCAGCCGGCCCGGCGAAGTCGTCCTGCGGGGCACGCTCGACACCATCGCGGGCCAGGTCGCGGACGCGGGCATCCTGCGTACGGCGGTCATCATGGTCGGCCGCACGCTCGGCGCCGAACAGTTCGGCGACAGCCACCTCTACTCGCCGGAGCGGGAGCGCCACTCCTGCCGGTGATCCGGCTCGCCCGTCCCGTACGGAGATCCGTGGCCGAGGCGTGCAGGGGTGTCGGCGCGGTGCCGGAGCGCGGGCCTGAGCGGTGCTATGCATGGGCACGTGGAGTGGTTCTGGGCACCGGAGTACACACTGGGTCGGCTGGTCTTCCAGCGGGCGCTGGCAGTGGTCTACCTGATCGCGTTCGTGGCGGCGGCCCGGCAGTTCCGGGCCCTGATCGGGGAATACGGCATACTGCCGGCGCCGCGTTTTCTGGCACGTGCGCCCTTCCGGCGCGCGCCGGGCGTCTTCCACCTCTACTACTCGGACCGTTTCTTCGCCGGGTGGGCCTGGCTGGGCGCGCTGCTGGCGGCGGCCGTCGCGGCGGGCGCCGCCGACGCCGTGCCCCTGTGGGCCGCCATGGTGTGGTGGGCGGCGCTGTGGGTCATGTACCTGTCGATCGTGAACGTGGGGCAGATCTGGTACGGCTTCGGCTGGGAATCGCTGCTGCTGGAGACTGGCTCCCTGGCCGTCTTCCTGGGCAATGCCCGGACCGCGCCGCCGGTGCTGGTGGTCTGGTTGTTGCGCTGGGTGCTCTTCCGGGTGGAATTCGGCGCGGGCCTGATCAAGATGCGCGGCGACCGCTGTTGGCGCGATCTGACCTGCCTCTGCTACCACCACGAGACGCAGCCGATGCCGGGGCCGCTCAGCTGGTTCTTCCACCGGTTGCCCCGGCCGCTCCATCGGGTCGAGACCGGCGCCAACCACGTGGCCCAACTGCTCGTGCCGGTGCTGCTGTTCACCCCGCAGCCGGTGGCGACCTGGGCTGCGGTGGTGATCGTGGTCACTCAGCTGTGGCTGGTGCTCTCGGGCAATTTCGCCTGGCTGAACTGGCTGACGATCATCCTGGCGACTTCCGCCGTCGACGCATCCGTCCTGGGCGCCGGACATCTGGTCACACCGCGGGCCGCGAGGGGGCCGCTGTGGTTCGCGGTGCTGGTGTCGGCGATGACGGTGTTCGTTCTCCTGCGGAGCTACCGGCCGGCGCGCAACCTGGTCTCGCGGCGGCAGCTGATGAACACGTCCTTCGACCCGCTGCACCTGGTCAACGCGTACGGGGCGTTCGGCACCATCACCCGTGTCCGGTACGAAGTGGTGGTCGAGGGCACTGCGGAGGCCGCGCTCACCGACGCTGTTCGGTGGCAGGAGTACGGCTTCAAGGGCAAACCGGGCGAGGTACGCCGGCTCTCCCGGCAGTTCGCGCCGTACCACCTGCGACTGGACTGGCTGATGTGGTTCGCGGCCCTCTCCCCGGCCCACGCGGCCCCGTGGTTCGGGCCGTTCATGGAGCGGCTGCTGGAGAACGACCGTGACACGCTGCGGCTGCTGCGGCACAACCCTTTCCCGGACGCACCACCGGCACATATCCGGGCTCGGCTGTTCCGCTACCGGTTCACCACCTGGCGGGAGCTGCGGGAGAGCGGGGCATGGTGGCATCGGGAGCCGGTGGGCCTCTTCTTCCCGCCCACGCCGCCTGCACCACCAGTACCACCTGCACCGCGCACCTGAAGGAGCCCGGGCCCGGACGTCGCAGCAGGCGAAGTGGTGGCGACGGCCTGCCCCAGCAGGAGTTGAACCACCATTTCTCCCGTGGATGAAGCCAGTCGGGTTGTGTCGTGGTTTCGTAACGGAGTCGGGCGGGTGCAACGGGCGGGGCGGACGGTCCATCTGGGTGGACAGCAAGGCGCATTGGGCGTCTTCGCGCAGGGGTTGGGTCTCGCCATGGGGGGAGATCCACGGGAGGGAAGTCCATGACCAGGACGGAGAAGACCGGGATGAGGGTTCGGGGCGGCCGGGTGGCTGTGCTCGGTGCGCTGGGTCTGGCCTCGGTGGCGCTGGCCGCGGCGCCGGCGTTCGCCAAGGGCAGTGTGGAGATCACGGCGCCGCACACGGCCCATGTCGGCAAGACCATCACCGTCAAGGCGCACGGTGACGACGACAGCGCCGGCTTCCTGCATCAGCTGTGCCTGGAGGAGAACGGCTTCGGTGAGGGGTGGCACCAGGAGAACTGCAGCGCTGCGGTCAAGGGCGACGCGGCGGTCACCGCACACGGCACGTCCGCGCGCCGCGGCAACCTGGAGTTCCGTGCGGTGCTGTACGGCCTGACCAGCAAGCACGACCACCATCCCGTGCGGCTGCACGGCTCCAGTGTGGTGACCGTGCACGTTCGCTGATCCCAGCAACGCCGCCACGGATGTATGGGTGCCCCCGACCTCACGGTCGGGGGCATCGGCATATGGCGTGAACCGAGAACGGCGGTCGGATCCGGCCGCTGCCGCGCGTACGGCGAACGCCCCCGCTGGGGCTGACGCCGCCGTCAGTAAAGCCCGAACACGGCTACGGGCTCCCGGCCTTGCTACTGATCTTCGGTACGCCGGGCCGCAGCGTCAATGGAACGCTGAATAATGTGTCAACTCGCATTTCGCCAACGGTCACTTACCGCGCCAGGGGCAGCCACCGGCACACGGACACGGCGCCCCGCATATGGCTGAATGTGCATCCCTTGAAGGGGAACTTCCGACATGGCGGCGCAGGGCCGCACGCCGTGATGACTGAAATTGCATCTTACTGGCCTGTAACTTCCCGTCCCGTCTCGAGACCACTTCAACAAACTGTTGCCTGAGCCACCCGAAGCGGCTAGCGTGCCACTCGTTGATCAAGAGCCGGGGGGCACAGGAACTTTGAGGGGGAATTTCGATTGGACGCGTCTGCGTTAATGCGGCACCCCGGGCGAATGGTGATCGAAACCGTGGCAACCCCATGGTGAACGGGGTTTTCATCGCAACCGTTTTCGCGATGGTGGCCGCACCCGGGCCATCGTTCATGGTGTTGGTGAATGAGACATTGCGCCGTGGGCGCGGCGCCGGGCTGGTGACCATTATCGGCAGCAGTACCGGGCTGCTCATGTGGGCGGCGGCCTCCGCCCTCGGCCTTGCCGCGCTGACGCAGACCTCCGAGCTGGTGTTCACCGTCTTCAAGCTGGCGGGCGCCGCCTATCTCTGCTACCTCGCGGTGATGACGGTGCGCAACCGGCGCAACTTCGGCGAGCAGCAGGAAGAATCACCTGAAGAGCACGGCGCGGCCGGTCTGTTGCGGTCCTACCGGTCAGGGCTGGTGACCAGTGTCGCCAACCCCAAAATGGCCACCGTCTACCTGGCGTTGATCCCGCAGTTCCTGCCGGCCGGCGGCGGATCGCCCGCCGACGTGGTCACGCTGACCGCCGTGCAGATCCTGATCAGCGCCGGCTGGTACGTGGTGGTGGTCGCCCTCGTCGGTCTGGCGAGACGGCTGCTGGTCATGCCGAAGGTACGGGTGGGACTGGCCTGGGTGAGCGGAGCGGTCCTGCTGCTGCTCGGACTGCGCACCGCGGTGATGACGGGCCCCATGGTCTAGCCGAAACGCCCGGGGAACGGCAGACGGAACGGCAGACGAAACGGCCGGCGGAACGCCCCCGACGGAACGGCCGGCGCAACGTCCGGAAGAGCGAAGTACTGTCCAGGGAAGAGGGATTGCCTTGACGTCTCCTGAGAATGTTGAAACTCAGGTGTGCGGGATCATCAGAGCCGCACTCGGTTCGTCAGCCCCGGCCGAGATCGGGCTTGATGACGATCTGCACGAACTCGGCATCGAATCGTTGACGATTCTTGAAATCGTCGTCCGGGTCGAGCAGGAATGCGGCATCACGATCGGCGACAGCGAGATATTCGAGGCCGCGCTGCGGCGGGTCGGCGATCTCGTGAAGCTGGCCCAGTCGCACGTCGGAAACTCCTAGAAACGAGGATCGGAAAACCAATGGTGCATTCGGCAGAAGCCTCGCTGACCGCTGAAGAAATCGTTCCCACGCACTGGTACAACGTGCTGTCCGACCTCACCGGCGTCGAGGACGCGGCGAAGCTGCGCCAGGCAAGGCCGGAGACCCGTAAGGACGGCGGCGGCGGCGCGGTCACCCCGCAGATCCCGCTGTCGATGTACCGGCAGAGCATGGGCCGGGAGCGCTTCGTGGAGATCCCGCAGCCGGTGCGCGAGGAGTATCTGCGCTGGCGGCCGACCCCGCTCAAGCGGGCACGCGGTCTTGAGCGGCTCCTCGACACACCCGCCCGCATCTACTACAAGTACGAGGGCACCAACACCACGGGCAGCCATAAGCTCAACACCGCGCTGGCCCAGGCCTATTACTACAAGCAGGCCGGCATTACCAGCCTGACCACCGGCACCGGGGCGGGCCAGTGGGGCTCGGCCCTCGCCGTCGCCTGCCGCATCTTCGGCCTCAAGTGCACGGTGTACATGGTCCGGGTCAGCTACGAGCAGAAGCCGTACCGCCGGATCATGATGGAGATGAACGGGGCCGAGGTCATCTCCAGCCCCAACAAGAACTCCGAGGCCGGCCGCGCCGCGCTGGCCCGCGACCCGAACACCGACGGCAGCCTGTCCATCGCCAACGCGGAGGCCTTCGAGCACGCCCGACAGGTGGAACGCTGCAACCTCTCGGTGGGCAGTGGTGAGAACCACGTCCTGCTGCACCAGACGGTGATCGGGCAGGAGGCCGTCCGGCAGTTCCGCGCCATCGGCGACTTCCCGGACGTGGTGATCGGCTCGGTCGGCGCGGGCAGCAACTTCTCCGGCATCTCCCTGCCCTTCTTCCACGAGAAGGTGCGCGAGGGACTGGACACCCGGTTCGTCGCGGTGGAACCGGAGGCCTGCCCGAAGCTGACCAAGGGCCGGTACGCATGGGACTACAACGACTACACCGGCATCACACCGATGACCAAGATGTACACCCTCGGGCACACCTTCGTCTCTCCCGGCATCCACGCCGGCGGCCTGCGCTACCACGGCGCCGCCCCCTTGGTGAGCGCGATGTACCACCAGAAGCTGATCGAGGCGGTGGCCTATCCGCAACGCCCGGTGTTCGAGGCCGGCATCACCTTCGCCCATGAGGAGGGCATCATCCCGGCCCCCGAGTCGGCACACGCCATCCGGGGAGCGATCGAGGAGGCGCTGCTGGCGAAGGAGGAGGGCAAGGAGAGGGTCATCCTGTTCAACCTCAGCGGCCACGGGTTGCTCGACCTGTCGGCCTACGGGCAGTTCCTCAGCGGCAACATGACCGACATGGCGGCATCCGACGAGTTGATCGCCGCATCGCTCGGCCGTCTGCCGGCCATGGCCGACCTGGGCGCGCAAGCGCGCTGAGACGGGCTCTACGGAGGGGGTGACAGGCCGTGCGACACCTGAACGATGAGGTGCTGGACGTGGCGATCGTGGGCACCGGTCCGCGCGGGATCTCGGTGTTCGAGCGGATCGCGGCCAATCTGACGGCCGAGCCGGAGCCGCGGAACATCAGAATCCGGCTGATCGACGCGGTGGAACTGGGGGCGGGCCGGATCTGGCGGACCGACCAGGAGACCTGCTTCCTGATGAACACCGTGGTCGGTGAGATCAGTATGTTCTCCGGGGTCTCCGACGGCGAGCCGTGCCGGCCGGGCGCCGGCCTGTCCTTCCACCAGTGGCTGCACTCGCAGCCCGACCCGGCACTGTCCGGACTGGGCCACGACGACTACGCCCCGAGGTACGCGTACGGCAGGTATCTGCGGTACGTGTACGGCTCGGTGGTACGCGGCATGTCCGGGCTCGGCGAAGTCGTCGCGACGGTCGGCAAGGTGACCTCGCTGCGGGAGAACGGGACCGGCTACGAACTCCAGGTGTCCACTGCGGACGAGGAGTTCACCGTCCCGGCCGACGCGGTGGTGATCACCACAGGGCACGCCCCTGCGGAGCTCTCCGAGCAGCAGCCCGTGCTGACGCAGTTCGCCATGGACAGGCCCGGACTGCGTTATCTCAGCGGGGATTCGGCCGCCGATCTGGACCTGTCCTCGATCGTGCCGGGCACCGCTGTCGGTGTCGTGGGCCTCGGCCTCTCCTTCTACGACATCCTGATGTCCTTCACCCTCGGCCGCGGCGGGACGTTCGACGAGGGCGCCGACGGGGCGCTGTTCTACCTGCCCAGCGGCAAGGAGCCCCGGGTGGTCGCGGGCTCGCGCAGCGGCCTGCCGATCCGTTCGCGGGGCCGCAACCAGAAGCAGGTGACCGCCCGTGCGGCGCCGAAGTTCCTCACATCGGCCGCCGTCGGCCGACTGCGCGAGCGCAACATGGCGCACCGGGGCAGCCCGGCCCTGGACTTCGAGCAGGACGTGCTGTCCCTGCTGCAGGCGGAGATCAACCATGTGTACTACACCACCCAGGCCAGGACCCAGCACGGGCCGGAGCAGGCCGAGGTCATCGCGGCCGAACTGCACGCACTGGGACCGGAGTTGGCGAGCTGGCGCGAGGTGGCGCTGTGCCACGGGCTCAAGGACGTGGAGCCGGTCGACCTGGACCGGCTGTCCAGACCGCTGCACGCCCAGCGGTTCGACTCGGGGGCAGGTCTGGTCGCCGAGGTGCGGCGCATCCTGCTCGCCGACATCGCGGAGGCCGGACAGGGCAACAGGGACAGCCCGCTCAAGGCCGCCCTTGACGCCATCCGGGACTCCCGCGAAGTGCTGCGGCACGCCGTCGACTTCGGTGGTCTGACCCCGGGGTCCCACCGGACCGATTTCCTCGGCCGGTTCGTCACCCGGACCTCGGCGCTGTTCACCGGCCCGCCGCTGGAACGCACCGCGCAGTTCCTGGCGTTGATCGACGCCGGAGTACTCGATGTGGTGGGGCCGGACGTCGTACACGGATGCGACACGGAGCAGGACCGGTTCTTCCTGGAGTCCCCGGCCGTCGGGGACTCACGCAGACACTGCGATGTCCTGATCGACTCGCGGATTCCGTCCGCCGGCCTGATCCGCAACACCGACCCGCTGATGCGGCAGCTGGCCGACGAGCGGATGGCCGTCGGGTTCGTACACGACGACGCAGACGAGATGTTCGAGACCGGCGCCCTGCACATCACCCCGGCCGAACGCCGGGTGATCACCGCCGACGGCCGGCCGCACCGGGCCGTCTACGCGCTGGGCATTCCGACCGAGGGGGTGTGCTGGTTCACCCAGATCGGCAACGGCCGGCCGGGCGTGCACACCTCGTTCTCCAGGGACGCCGACGTGATCGCACTGAGTGTGCTGCGCCGGGCCAAGTCCAACGCCTTCCAGTGATCGGGGACAACGTGTCCGGGCAAGACGATGCGTACCGGGAGTTCCGGGCCGCGCGGGACCTCCTGCTGCACCACGCCGACGACCAGGACGCCGCACGCAAGGCGTTCCGGTGGCCGCGGCCACGGCAGTTCAACTGGGCGATCGACTGGTTCGACCGGATCGCCGAGGGCAACGACCGGGTGGCCCTGCGCATCGCCGGGCAGGGTGAGCTGACCTTCCAGGAGCTCTCCCGGCGCTCCGACCGGGCAGCCGCCTGGCTGCTGTCGCAGGGTGTGCGCCGGGGCGAGGTGGTGATGCTGCTGATGGACAACCGGACCGAGCTGTGGGAGCTGATGCTCGCACTGATCAAGATCCGGGCAGTCGTCGTGCCCGCCTTCACCACCATCTCGCCCGATGAGCTGCGCACCAGGATCGGCAGAGCCGGAGCCCGGCATGTGATCGCCGACCACCGGATCGTGCCGGGACTCCCGGTGGACGGGCTCCGGGCGAAGATCGTCGTGGGTGGGGAGCACGAGGGCTGGACCGACTTCGCCACCTCGGCCGGGCACGAGGGCCGCTTCGTACCGGAGGGCCCGACCGAGGCTGACGAACCGCTCTTCTACTACTTCACGTCCGGCTCCACCTCACGGCCGAAACTGGTGGTGCACACACACGTCAGTTACGCGATCGGGCATCTGGCGAGCATGTACTGGAACGGGCTGAAGCCAGGGGACGTGCACCTCAATGTCTCCGCCCCGGCCTGGGCGAAGTACCCATGGAGCTCACTGTTCGCACCCTGGAACGCCGAGGCCACCGTGGTGTCCATGGACAGTGCCGACGCCACCCCGGAGCGGCTGCTCGACGTACTGCGCACCGGGACGGTCACCAGCTTCTGCGCACCGCCCAGTATCTGGCGGGCGCTGATCCGGACCGGGCTGCCCGGCGGCCTGCCCGGACTACGGCACGCGGTCAGCGTCGGTGAGCCCCTCATGGGTGACATCGTCGAGCAGGCCCGCACACTGGCCGGGGTGACCGTCCGCAACGGGTTCGGACAGTCCGAGGTCACCGCCATGGCCGGAGTCACCGCCTCCTCACCGGCGGACCCGGTCTCCATGGGCTACCCGTTGCCGGGCTACGAGCTGGTGGTGGTCCGGCCAGGCACCGACGAGCCGGCCCAGGAGGGCGAGCTGTGTCTGGACCTGTCCAACAGCCCCGTCGGCATGATGAGGGGCTATCTGGACCCGGAGGACAACGCCGGCAGCCATACCCCGGGCGGCCTCTACCGCACGGGTGACCTGGCCCGGTGGGACGGCGCCGACGGGTCCCTGGTCTACCTCGGGCGGCGCAAGGACATGTTCGAGGCGCCGGACGGGGTGGCGATAGCGCCCCTCGAACTGGAGCATGTGCTGGTGCTGCACCCCGCCGTGGCCGAACTCTCCGTCGTACCGGTGTCCGAGGGCCAGGCCCTGGTACCCAAGGCGTACGTCGTGCTCGCGGCCGGGTGGAACGCCAGCCGGGCCACCGCCGAGGTACTTTTCGCGCACCTGCGGGACCGGCTGCCCGCGCCGAAGCTGGTGCGGTTCCTGGAGTTCGTGGACGACCTGCCGCGTACCGAATCGGGGAAGGTGCGGCGCGAGGCCGTCCGGGTGCTGCGCAGGTCCCGGAACGTCGAGTTCGCCGCCGAACTGCCCGCCGCCCAGGCCTAGGGTCTTCCGTTCGGATCAGGCCGGACCCCGCGAGCCCGGCCTGGTCCGAAGGCCCTGGTACCGCGAGATCCCGCGGGTTCCGACGGACCTGTGCTACCCACCGACGGTGCTGCGGCCCACGACGCTGCCCGCGCGGTCGATACAGATGACGTCGACCGCGACGGGCGCGCCGCGCAGTACGGACAGTGCCTGGTCGCGGGCGGCCACGGCCACCAGGTCGCCCAGTGGGATCCCCGCTGCCCCGCACAACTGCAGGGCAGCCAGCCCGGTGTTGGCCCCGGCCACCTCCGCGGCCAGTGCTTCGCCTGCGCCGCCCTGCCGGGCCAGGCCGGCCAGGAAGCCCTTGTCCACCTGGGAACGGGCCGAGTGCAGATCGAGGTGGCCGGCCGCCAGCTTCGAGAGCTTGGCGAAACCGCCGCAGACGGTGAGCCGGTCCACCGGGTGGCGGCGCACGTACTTGAGCACGGCCCCCGCGAAGTCCCCCATGTCGAGCAGCGCGTCCTCGGGGAGCCCGTACTCGGCGACGACCGTCCGCTCCGACGTGGAGCCGGTGCACCCGGCCAGATGCGTACGTCCGGCCGCCCGCGCCACATCGACGCCGCGCCGGATCGAGTCGATCCACGCCGAGCACGAGTAGGGCACCACAATGCCCGTCGTCCCCAGTATGGAGAGGCCGCCCAGGATGCCCAGCCGGGGGTTCCAGGTGGAACGGGCGATCTCCTCACCGTGGTCGACGGAGACGGTGAGCTCGGCATCCGCCCCCGCACCGTGGCGCTCGGCGACGCGCGCCATGTGCTCGCGCATCATCTGGCGCGGCACCGGATTCACGGCGGGCTCGCCCACCTCCAGCGGCAGCCCGGGGCGGGTGACGGTGCCGACACCCGGGCCCGCCCTGAACACCACACCCGACCCCGGCGGCAGCCGCCGGACGGTGACCCGGACCAGCGCGCCATGGGTGACATCCGGATCGTCGCCCGCGTCCTTGACGACACCCGCTGTCGCCCACCCGTCGCCCAACTCCTCGACAGCCAGCGCGAACGACGGCGTCTGGCCCTTGGGCAGGGTGACCGTCACCGGGTCGGGGAACTCGCCGCTCAGCAGCGCGGTGTAGGCGGCCGTGGCGGCAGCCGTCGCGCAGGCGCCGGTCGTCCAGCCGGGCCGCAGCCCGGTGTGCTTGAGTTGGGCGCTGCGGCCACCACCCCCCTCAGCCACGAAAGGCTCCGATGCACGTACTGATACTCGGCGGCACCACCGAGGCCCGGCGGGTCGCCGCCGGCCTGCACCCCGGGGTCCGCGTCACCAGTTCCCTGGCCGGGCGGGTCGCACGGCCCGTGCTGCCGCCCGGAGAGATCCGTATCGGCGGATTCGGCGGAGCCGGGGGACTGGCGCAGTGGCTGCGCGAGCACGAGGTCGACGCTCTCATCGACGCGACCCATCCTTTCGCCGGAACCATCAGTTTCAACGCGGCTTCGGCCGCTGCCACCGCCCATGTTCCCCTGCTCGCCGTGCGCAGGTCCGGGTGGGTGGCGGGGGAGGGCGACGACTGGCACCCGGCGGACTCCCTGGAACAGGCCGCCGGGATGCTCCCGGCACTGGGGCAGCGGATCTTCCTCACCACCGGGCGGATGGGCCTCGCCGCGTTCGCGGCTCTGGACGGACTCCGGTTCCTGGTGCGGTCGGTCGACGCCCCGCAACCCCCGCACCCGCTGCACATGGAGACCCTGCTCGACCGGGGGCCCTTCGCGCTGGACGGCGAGCGGGCGCTGCTGCGCGACCATCGGATCGACGTGCTGGTCACCAAGGACAGCGGAGGACCGGCCACCGCCGCCAAGCTCACCGCGGCACGGGAGGTGGGGATTCCGGTGGTCGTCGTCCGCCGCCCCGCCGTCCCTGGAGGCGTACAGGTCGTGGGGACCCCGGAGGAAGCCGTCCACTGGGTGCGGGACATCCAGGGCACCGCCTGAGCCGGGCTCGCAGCCACCGCATCAGCAGGCGCCCCCGTCACCCCTCGGGGTAGCTCCGGGGAGTCCAGACGATCTCCTCACCGTCACCCCGCCGCACGGTCCGCGTCCGGGACGAGCCGACGAGCAGGATCGTGCGCATATCGACCTCGGCCGGGTCGAGCGCCGCGAGCCGTACGATCCGGACACTCTCGCCGGGCCCGCCGATGTCCCGGCCCAGTACCACGGGCGTGTCCGGTGAACGGTGCTCAAGGAGCAGGTCACGGGCCTTGCCGACCTGCCAGGTCCGGCTGCGGGAGCCCGGGTTGTACAGCGCGAGCACCAGGTCGGCCGCCGCTGCGCCGCGCAGCCGCTCCGCGATCACCTCCCACGGCTTGAGCCGGTCCGAGAGCGAGATCGTGGCGTAGTCGTGGCCGAGCGGCGCACCCGCACGGGCCGCAGCCGCGTTGGCGGCGGTCACCCCGGGCAGCACCCGCACCGGAACATCGCGGTACCCGTCCTGGGCCGCGACCTCCAGTACGGCGGTCGCCATCGCGAACACACCGGGGTCACCGCCGGACACCACGGCGACCTTGCGCCCGCGCCTGGCCAGGTCCAGAGCGAACTCGGCGCGCTCCGACTCCACCTTGTTGTCGGAGCCGTGCCGCCGCTGCCCGGGCCGGACCGGGACCCGGTCCAGATACGTGGTGTAGCCCACCAGGTCGTCCGCGGCCGCCAGGGCGCCCCGGGTCTCCGGGGTGAGCCAGAGCGGGCCCGCGGGGCCGGTGCCGACCACGACGACGTCACCGTGCTCCCGTACCGGCCCGGTCGCGCCGACGCGGCTCGGCAGCACCGCCACCGAGAAGTACGGCACCGATCCGGCCTCCACGTCGGCCAGTTCGCCGGTGCGCTCCCCGGGCATCGTGGCGCGCTCCACATAGCGGGCCTCGGCCATCCGGCCCGACCGCCCGACCGCCCGGTGCACCGCGGGGAAGGTCCGGCCCAGCTTCATGACCACCGCGGAGTCCGTCGACGCCAGACGCGCCGTCAGCTCCTCCTCGGGGAGCGTGCCCGGCAGGATCGTCAGTACCTCCTCGCCCTCGACGAGCGGCACACCGAGCCGGGCGGCGGCAGCGCTCACCGAGGTCACCCCCGGGATCACCTCGGTCGGATAGCGGTCCGCGAGACGCTTGTGCATGTGCATGTACGAGCCATAGAAGAGCGGATCACCCTCCGCGAGCACCGCCACCGTGCGGCCCGCGTCGAGATGCGCGGCCAGCCGGGCCGCCGCCTCGGCGTAGAACTCCTCCATCGCGCCCCGGTACCCGCCGGGGTGGTCGGTGGTCTCGGTGGTCACCGGGTAGACCAGCGCCTCCTCGATGTGGTCGGCGCGGATGTGCCCGGCCGCGATGGACCGGGCTATGGACCGGCCGTGCCGGGCGCTGTGGAAGGCGACGACGTCCGCCTGGGCGATGACCTCCACGGCGCGTACGGTCATCAGCGACGGGTCACCGGGGCCGAGCCCGACTCCGTACAGCCGACCGGTGCTCTGCTCGCTCATGCTGGTGTTCATTCCTCTTCGCTCGCAATGGCGTTGACCGCGGCCGCCGCGATGGCGCTGCCCCCGCGCCGCCCGCGCACCACCAGATAATCCAGCCCCGCGACGTCGTCGGCCAGCGCGTCCTTGGACTCGGCGGCGCCGACGAAACCGACCGGCACGCCGATGACCGCCGCGGGGCGCGGCGCGCCCTCGCGGACCATCTCGAGCAGCCGGAACAGTGCGGTCGGCGCGTTGCCCACGGCCACCACGGCGCCTTCCATACGGTCGCGCCACAGTTCCAGCGCCGCGGCGGTGCGGGTCGTGCCGAGCTCCGCCGCGAGGCCGGGCACGGACGGGTCGGACAGCGTGCACACCACCTCGTTGCCGGCGGGCAGCCGCTTGCGGGTCACCCCGCTCGCGACCATCGCCACGTCGCACAGCACGGGGGCACCGGCGCGCAGTGCCTCGCGGGCGCGCGCCACCACCTGCGGGGTGTAGGCGAGATCGCGCACCAGGTCGACCATCCCGCAGGCGTGGATCATCCGGACGGCGACCTGGCTGACATCGGCGGGAAGTCCCGTGAGGTCCGCCTCTGCGCGGATGGTCGCAAAGGACTGGCGGTAGATCGCCGGGCCGTCCTTCTCGTAGTCGAACACTGTCTTCTCGCTCATTTCGTCACTGCGTGAGGGGCGTGGTCCGGGCTTCCGCCACGGTGGCGGCGAACTCTGAGGGGTCGTTCATGGTGTCGGGCAGCCGTTCGCCGCGTACGGAGACCTCGTAACCGGCGGCCGTGGCGACCACGTCCACCCGGTCGCCGTGGGGGTGGCCGCAGCGCCGTGCGCACCCCGACCAGTACACGGGCAGACCGCGGCCGGTGCCGGGAGCCAGTGCGGCGTGCGCGCGTACATCGGCCAGGGACTTCGCACAGCCGGGGCGTCCGATGCACGCCCCGACCCCGTGCCAGGGGGAGTCAGGTCCTGTGATCAGTCCCGCGGCCGAAAGATCCGCGAGCCGGGCATCAGCGGTGTCCGGGCCGAGCCCGGGGAGCACCACACCCCGCCAGGGAGTCAGCCGCAACTCACCGCTGCCGTCGTGCAGCGCCGTGTCCGTCAGCAGGCGCCACTGGGCTGAGGTGATGAGCCCGAGCGGCGCCTCGACGCAGAGCGCCGCCCGTCCGTCCGGGGCCGGTACGGTGCCGGGCGCGGGGCCCGTCCCGGACGGCAGCGGTTCTGCCCGGTCCCGGGCAACGGCCGGGATACCGGCGGCTGCCAGCCGTTTCCCGACCGCGTGGACGAACGCGGCAGCCCCGCAGGGCAGTTCCGCCACCCGCCAGGCGCCGGTCCCCGCGGCACGGGCGGCGCTCAGAAAGGTCTCGGCCGCCAGCAGGGCGCTGCGGGCCGCGTGTTCGGCCGGAACGGCCAGCATCTCCGGCGCCTCGCCGGTGCACAGCAGCGCACCGTCGCCCGGAGAAGCGATCAACGTCACATCGGCGCCGAGGCCGGCCACATCGCGGCGGCCGTCGTCGAACGCGAACAGAAAACGGCCGGACAGGCCGGCGGCCGCCGCGCAGCCACAGAGCAGGGTGTCCAACTCCCGTGCCCAGCCCTGCACATCGGCCGCTCCCCGCCCGTCGAGCCCGCACAGCGGGGAGGCCACGACATTACGGGCCCGCTCATGGCGTACCGACGGCAGCAGCCCGGCGTCCGCGAACACATCGGCGAGTTCCCGGCCGCGGTCCTGGGCCAGCCCGCGCAGCTGCACATTGCCGCGCGACGTCAGATGAAGTGCCCCGTCGCCCAGCCGCAGCGCCACGTCCAACACCGCCCTGGCCTGCGGAACTGTCAGTACACCTGCCGGAATCCTGACCCGTGCCAGCGCGCCGTCGTCCGCCGCGTGCAGGCGCAGGCTGCCCGGACACGCGTCGCCGCGGTCACGCCGGGCGGCCGGCTCCCGTGGGGGCGGAGGTGCGGAGGAGTGGGGCATGGCGGCGAGCATACCGACCGGTCCACCAGGGCCATGTCCTGCACCGATGCGACCGCCGGTGCGGACCCGGTGCGCCGGTGGCGGCCCCCGAGGCCCACTGCCCGCCGCCCGTCAAGGTCGTTACTATGCTTGTCGACGGGCCGTTCGGCCCGCAATCGCCTACGACGGCGACAGGGGAGGAAGCCCGGTGAGATTCCGGCGCGGTCCCGCCACTGTGAGCCCGGCTCTTGGAGCCGAGTGAGCCAGGAACTCCCGCCGTCCTTGACACCGCCCGGGGCGCGGATACCCCGAGGAAGGCCTGACGCCGCATGCTCCTGCTTCTGTCGACGTCCGACACCGACCTGCTCAGCGCCCGTGCCGCGGACGGCCCCGTCGCGTACCGCTTCGCCAACCCGTCCCGGCTCCAGCTCACCGACCTGCCCGCCCTTCTCGAAGGCGCCGACCTGGTCGTCGTACGCCTCCTCGGTGGCATCCGCGCCTGGCAGGAGGGCCTCGATCTGCTGCTGGCCGACGGGCGTCCGGTCGTCGTCCTGACCGGCGAGCAGGCCCCGGACGCCCAGTTGATGGAGGCGTCGACCGTCCCGGTCGGGATCGCAGCCGAGGCCCACGCCTATCTGGCGCACGGCGGGCCCGCCAATCTCGGCCAGCTCGCCCGCTTCCTCTCCGACACCGTGCTCCTCACCGGCCACGGCTTCGAGCCCCCGGCAGCCGCGCCCAGCTGGGGCCCACTGCCGCGGCAGGCAAGGTCTGCCCCGGCAGTGGAACGCACCGCGCGCACCGCCGACGGGCCGACCGTCGCGGTGCTCTACTACCGGGCCCACCACATGAGCGGCAACACCGCCTTCGTGGACGCCCTCTGCGAAGCCGTCGAGGACACCGGAGGCCGGGCCCTCCCGCTCTACGTCGCCTCGCTGCGCGCCCCCGAACCGGAACTCATCGAAACGCTGCGCGCGGCGGACGTCATCGTCACCACGGTGCTGGCCGCGGGCGGAACGAAGCCCGCCCAGGCGTCCGCCGGGGGCGACGACGAATCGTGGGACGCGGGCGCGCTCACCGCCCTGGACGTCCCCATCCTCCAGGCGCTGTGCCTCACGGGTTCACGGGCCGCCTGGGAGGAGAACGACGAGGGCGTGTCGCCGCTGGACGCGGCCAGCCAGATCGCCGTGCCGGAGTTCGACGGCCGGCTGATCACGGTGCCCTTCTCGTTCAAGGAGATCGACCAGGACGGGCTCCCCGCCTACGTCGTCGACCCCGAACGGGCCGCCCGCGTCGCCGGGATCGCCGTGCGCCACGCGCGGCTGCGGCACATAGCCCCCGCCGACAAGCGGCTGGCCCTGGTGCTCTCCGCGTACCCCACCAAGCACTCCAGGATCGGCAACGCCGTCGGCCTGGACACCCCCGCGAGCGCTGTCGCCCTGCTGCGCCGGCTCCGTGACCAGGGCTACGACTTCGGCCCGCAGGACGTTCCCGGTCTGGCGTCCGGTGACGGCGACGAACTGATCCGCGCGCTGATCGAGGCCGGTGGCCACGACCAGGAGTGGCTCACCGACGAGCAGCTCGCCCGCAACCCCGTCCGTATCCCCGCCGCCGACTACCGGCGCTGGTACGCCACGCTCCCCGCCGGGCTGCGCACGAACGTGGAGGAGCACTGGGGCCCGCCGCCCGGCGAGATGTTCCTCGACCGCAGCCGCAACCCCGAGGGCGACATCGTCCTCGCCGCCCTGCGCCACGGCAATCTGCTGGTCCTCATCCAGCCACCGCGCGGCTTCGGCGAGAACCCGATCGCGATCTACCACGACCCCGATCTGCCGCCCTCGCACCACTACTTGGCCGCGTACCGCTGGATCGCCGCATCCGCGGACGACGGCGGCTTCGGCGCGGACGCCATGATCCACCTCGGCAAGCACGGCAACCTGGAGTGGCTGCCGGGCAAGAACGCCGGCCTGTCCGCCGCGTGCGGTCCCGACGCGGCCCTGGGCGACCTTCCGCTCATCTACCCGTTCCTGGTGAACGACCCGGGCGAGGGCACCCAGGCCAAGCGCCGTGTCCACGCCACGCTGGTCGACCACCTGGTCCCGCCGATGGCCCGCGCCGACTCCTACGGCGACATCGCGCGCCTGGAGCAACTCCTCGACGAGTACGCCCAGATCGCCTCCATGGACCCGGCGAAACTCCCCGCCATCAGGGCCCAGATCTGGACGCTCATCCAGGCCGCCAAGCTCGACCACGACCTGGGTCTGGAGAACCGGCCCGACGACGAGGGCTTCGACGACTTCATCTTCCACGTCGACGGCTGGCTGTGCGAGATCAAGGACGCGCAGATCCGCGACGGACTGCATGTCCTGGGCAACCCGCCCGCCGGCGGGGACCGGGTCAACCTGGTACTCGCCATTCTGCGCGCCCGCCAGATCTGGGGCGGCACCGCCTCACTGCCGGGCCTGCGCGAGGCACTCGGCCTGGACGAGGCCAACGCCACCCGCACAGCCGCCGACGCGGCCGAGGAACAGGCACGTGTCCTCGTCGAGGCGATGGAAGCGGCGGACTGGGATCCGGAGGCTGCCGTCAAGGTGGCCGACGGCCACCCGCAGGCGGTCGCCGACATCCTCGGCTTCGCGGCCCGCGAGGTCGTCCCGCGGCTGGCCTCCACCACGGACGAGATCGACCACGCCCTGCACGCGCTGAACGGCGGATTCGTCCCCGCCGGACCCTCCGGGTCCCCGCTGCGCGGTCTGGTCAACGTCCTGCCGACCGGCCGCAACTTCTACTCCGTCGACCCCAAGGCCATTCCGTCCCGGCTCGCCTGGGAGACCGGCCGGCTGCTGGCCGACTCACTCCTGGAGCGCTACCGCACCGACAACGGCGAGTGGCCCACATCCGTGGGGCTCTCCCTGTGGGGAACCAGCGCGATGCGGACATCGGGCGACGACGTGGCCGAGGCCCTCGCACTGCTCGGTATCCGCCCGGTGTGGGACGACGCCTCACGCCGGGTCACCGGTCTGGAGCCGGTGCCGCTCGACGAGCTGGGCCGCCCCCGTATCGACGTCACGCTGCGCATCTCGGGCTTCTTCCGTGACGCCTTCCCGCACACCATCGGGCTGCTGGACGACGCGGTACGGCTGGCCGCGTCCCTGGACGAGCCCGACGGGCAGAACTTCGTACGCGCCCACACCCGGGCCGACCTGGCCGAGCACGGTGACGAACGCCGGGCCACCACCCGCATCTTCGGCTCACGCCCCGGCACCTACGGCGCGGGCATCCTCCAGCTCATCGACAGCCGCGACTGGCGCACCGACGCGGACCTCGCCGAGGTGTACACGGTGTGGGGCGGCTACGCCTACGGCCGGGAACTGGACGGCCGCCCGGCCCGCGCCGAGATGGAGACCGCGTACAAGCGGATCACGGTCGCCGCGAAGAACACGGACACCCGCGAGCACGACATCGCGGACTCCGACGACTACTTCCAGTACCACGGCGGCATGGTCGCCACCGTCCGGGCGCTGCGCGGGAGCGCCCCCGCGGCGTACATCGGCGACTCCACCCGCCCCGAGACCGTCCGCACCCGCACCCTCGTCGAGGAGACCTCCCGGGTCTTCCGCGCGCGGGTGGTCAACCCCCGCTGGATCGAGGCGATGCGGCGGCACGGCTACAAGGGAGCCTTCGAACTCGCCGCCACCGTCGACTACCTCTTCGGATATGACGCCACCACCGGTGTCGTCGCCGACTGGATGTACGACAAGCTCACCGAGACGTACGTACTCGACCCGGTGAACCGCGACTTCCTGCAGCAGGCCAACCCCTGGGCCCTGCACGGGATCGCGGAACGGCTCCTTGAGGCGGAGTCCCGGGGCATGTGGGCCGAACCGGACCCCGCGACGCTCGAAGCGCTGCGCCAGGTGTACCTGGAGACCGAGGGGAACCTGGAGGGCGAGGACTGACCGGAACGGTCTCCTCGCGGTGGCCCGCTGCCGCCGGTGCGTGGTGAGAGCCGGGCTCTCCCTGCCACCGGTGTGCGGCAGCGGGCCCGCAGCCATGGGCTCGGCAGGTGTGAGATGCAATACCTGCCCAGGTGGGCGCACTTGCTGGCACCGGCGGCCAGAACCTAGGGTGAACGGGCCGTGGTGTTCGGGAAGACCGGTGAAAGCCCCCAGGGGCCTCAGACCGGAGCGGCCCTCGCCACTGTGATCGGGGAGTCTCCGTCCCGTCGAAGCCACTGGCCGCATCCGCGGCCGGGAAGGCAGGGCCGGAGGCGAGCGTCAGCGAACCCGTCAGCCAGGAGACCGGCCACGGCATCTCACGAAGTGATCCACGAGGTGCTGGAGCGTGATCCGCTTGACCCTGCCCGAAACCACCGCGTTCGCCTGGCGGCGCGAGGACACCGTACGAACCGCCGGGCTGCTGGGGGTGATAGCAGCCCTCCACGTCGTCGCGTTCGGCGTTCTGTTCCTGCTGGTGGAACCAGGCCACTACGAGGTCGGGTCCAAGGCTTTCGGCGTGGGCCTCGGCATCACCGCGTACACGCTGGGGATGCGGCACGCCTTCGACGCCGACCACATCGCCGCCATCGACAACACCACCCGCAAACTCATGGCTGACGGGAAGCGCCCGGTCTCGGTCGGTTTCTGGTTCGCGCTGGGCCACTCCAGCGTGGTGGTGGCCATGGCGGCGCTGGTCGCCGGGGGAGCCCGGCTCGCGGGAATCCTCATGAACGAGGGCTCACACACCCACCAGGTGCTCGGCGTCGTCGGAACGAGCGTCTCGGGCTCGTTCCTCTACCTCATCGCGGCGCTCAACCTGGTTGCCCTGGTGGGCATTCTGCGGGTGTTCAAGGAGATGCGCGCCGGACGCTACAACGAGGCCGAACTCGAATCACACCTGAACTCACGTGGGTTCATGAACCGCATACTCGGCCGGTTCACCAAGTCCATCAGCCGGCCGGGCCAGATGTACCCGCTGGGCTTCCTCTTCGGCCTGGGCTTCGACACCGCGACCGAGGTCACGCTCATGGTGATGGCGGGCAGCGGCGCCGCCGCCGGCCTGCCCTGGTACGCCGTCCTCTGCCTGCCGCTGCTCTTCGCGGCCGGAATGAGTCTGTTCGACACACTCGACGGCACCTTCATGAACTTCGCGTACCAGTGGGCCTTCTCCAACCCGGTGCGCAAGGTGTTCTACAACCTCGCCATCACGGGCCTGTCCATCGCCGTCGCGTTCCTCATCGGCACGATCGAGCTGATCAGTGTGCTGCACGACAAGCTCTCCCTGCAGGACTCGGTGACCGGCTGGATAGCGGGCCTCGATCTCGGGAATGTCGGCTACCTCATCGTCGGACTCTTCGTCGTGGTGTGGGCCGCGGCGCTGGCCTACTGGCGCATCGCCAAGGTGGAGGAGAGGTGGGCGGTCCGCGCCGCCGACAGCGGCTGAACCGGCGCCGCCCGCGGTGGCGGACCGGGGTGCTCGGGCGCCCCGGTCCCGCCCGGACCCGGGAAAGACGCGGCGCGCCGCGTGCGGGGGTGGGCGGGGGATGGCCCGACAGAGTGGAATCGGACGCGCGTCCGGCGCTGTCGGCCGGGTAATCGCCCCGGTATATGGCAGTACGGTGCCATGCAGTCAGAAAATCACACTAATACGCAAGGGCGCCGCAGATTCGTGCGCGCCGCGGTCGGTCTGGGCGCCTTGGCTGTCGGAGGAGTGGTCTCCCGGGCGTGCGGCCCGTCCGGCGGCAACGCCCCGGCCGCCGCCCCGCATCCTTCACAGGCACCGGCCGGTGCCCCGCCCCCGCTCCACGTCCAGCCTCCACCGGCCGCCGGACCACCCGCGGCGGCGGCCGCCCGTCCCCCCACCTACCGGCTACGGCCCTTCGCGGGCGAGACATCGATGGGCGCCCCCTCCCACAACGCGGCGGTCCGCACCCATGCGGTGTACTCGATGGAGGAGGGCGGCCGCAGGATCGCGCTCACCTTCGACGACGGCCCCGACCCCCTCTACACGCCCCAAGTGCTGCGCATCCTGGCCCAGTACGACGTGCAGGCGACGTTCTGCGTCATCGGCGAGAACGCCGTCCAGTACCCGCAGCTGCTGCACGACATCGCGAACGGCGGACACGCCGTCGCCAACCACTCCTGGACCCATCCCCAGCTCACCAAGTTGAAGCCGGCCGCCGCCCGGTCCGAACTCTCCCGGACCAGCGATCTGATCGAGAAGATCCTCGGCGCCCCGCCCCAGTGGGCCCGCGCACCGTACGGCGACTGGAACCCGGTCACCCTCGGGATCTGCGCCGACCTGGGCATGGAGCCGCTGGGCTGGTCGATCGACACCAACGACTGGGCGCGGCCGGGGACGCGCAGCATCACCAACTCCGTGCTGCGCGACATCAAGGACGGGGCGATCGTGCTCTGCCACGACGGCGGCGGCAACCGGTCCCAGACGGTCGCCGCGGTCAGGAACTATCTGCCGAGGCTGCTCGACAGCGGCTTCGTCCCCGTGCGACCGGAGCTCTGACGGGTACAAGCTGCGCAGGTCAGCTCGCGGAGTTGGGTCCGGGCGGGATGTGAACGGTCATGATCAGGCGGCAGGTCTTCGTGCCTGAGCCGCGGTAGGCGTGGGGGGCGTCGCCGTCGAAGGTGGCCGTCTGCCCGGCCTCGACGGCGTGCTCGGTGCCGTCGACCACGAGCACCATCTGTCCGGCGGTGACACTGACGGTCTCCACTACGCCGGCCTGGTGCGGGTGGCTGGGGTACTCCTCGCCCGGTTCCAGTTTCCAGCGCCAGACCTCGACCGGGGCCGGCCCCGATGTGGTCAGCATGAGCCGCGCCTCGCCGCCTTCCTCCCCGGCCCACAAGGGCATGACGGCGTCGGCGGAGACGACCCGTACCCGGCCTTCGGCCGGCCCTTCCAGCAGCGCGGACACCGAGACACCCAGGGTGTCGGCGAGGCGTACCAGGGTGGCGAAGTTCGGGTTGCCCTGGGCCTTCTCCAGTCCGACCAGGGCGCCCTTGCTGACCTTGGCACGCCGGCCGAGTTCGTCCAGGGACAGCCCGGCACGGGTACGGGCCGCGCGGACGTTGTGCGCGAGCGTCCGCAGTGCCGCCGCTGTCTCGGCCATCGCTGGGTCCCTCCAGGCAAGTGGATCACTGCACTGCACCGTGCGGTCGTTCGGTTGACGAACCCCGGTCGATGCGTTGTACGGTGTGGTCGTTCCATTGATGGTAAGGGATGTACCCGTGATCGCTCTGCCGCTGGCCCTGGGCAGTTCACCGGCCTACGGATGCGCCGACTTCCTCGGCGGTCTCGGCGCCCGCAAGGCCCACGTTCCGCGCACCGTCCTGCTCGCCCGCAGCTTCCTCGCCGAACGCATCCACCGCGGACAACTGATCGGCCTGGGCACCGCAGCCGTCGCCGTCAGCCTCCTCGCCCTCACCTGACCCAGCGCCCCTGCCCGGAAGGACCCCGTATGTTCATCCAGCCCTGGGACGCCGCCCTGGACGACGCCGAGTGGCAGACCTGGATCGCCGACGGCCACGACTTCGGCATCCTCAGCGTCAACGGCCTGCCCGGACAGGCGCCCGTCGTCGTGCCCACCCACTTCACCGTCGACGGCGCCGGCCTGCTGATCCACCTCGCCCGTCCCAACCCCGTCTGGCAGACGATCGAGGCGGACCCCCACGTCACCTTCACCGTCACCGGCGACTACGCCTTCATCCCCGGCCCCTGGCGCGCCAAACCCGGCATCCCGCCCACCGACGGCGTCCCCACCAGCTACTACGCGGCCGTCCAGTTCACCGGCCGGGCCACGATCATCGACGACCCCGAAGCCAAGGCGCAGCTGCTGCGCCACCAGATGAACCACTTCCAGCCCGAAGGCGACCACGCCCCCATCGACCCCGACCAGCCGCCCTACGGACGGATGCTGCCCGGCATCCGCGGCCTGCGCCTGGACATCACCGAGGTACGGGCGAAGTTCAAGTACGACGACCACAAACCCGTCGAGCAGCGCACCGGCACCGCCCGCCGACTCACCGAACGCGGCACCGGCCTGGACGCGCTCACCGCAGCCCAGCAGCGGCGCCGACTCGACCGCATCGGCCCCTGGGAAGCCTGACCCCGGCCCGTACGCCCTCCCCGAAACGGATCCTCCTCGCGATGACCACCTTCCGCATCAGTCCCGCCGTCGCCGACGCCTTCCCCGACAGCCTCATCGCCGTCGTCACCGCCACCGGGCTGCGCGGCCACGAACCCTGGCCCGCCACCACCGCCGCCCTGCAGGACCTGGAGCGGCAGCTCGCCGACGGCTCCTGGCACCCCGCCGACGAGACCGACCCACGCATAGCGGCCTGGCACACCGCCTACCGCTCCTTCGGCACCAACCCCCGCCGTATCCGGCCCAGCGTCGACGCACTCGGCCGCCGCCTCGCGAAGAAGGGCGCCCTGCCCCGGATCAACCCGGCCGTCGACTCCTACAACGCCGTCTCCGTCCGCCACGGCCTGCCCGCCGGCGCCTTCGACCTCGACCACGTCACCGGGGACGTCGAGATCCGCTACGCCGACGGCACCGAGACCTTCACCCCGCTCGGCGAACCCGGCACCACCGAGAACCCCAAGGCCGGCGAGGTCGTCTACACCGACACCACCGACGTACTGACCCGGCACTGGAACCACCGGGACGCCCACCGCACCCGCGTCACCGACGACTCCACCCACGTCGCCTTCATCCTCGAAACCGTCCACGCCGCCCGCGACGGACACCTTCTCAGGACCGCCGCCGGCGACTTGCGGGAACTGCTCGCCCCGCACACCGGCCAGACCCAGGTGCACTACCTCACCCGGGAACAGGCTCAGGCCGAAGCCTGAATCCGCGCCGTGTGCGCGCCCCGGAATCGTGTACGGCTCATGCGGGTGTGCTCCGTTTCTCGCCGTCGGTCTCGGAGGTGACCTGGTAGGACAGCAACTGCTGGAACAGGCCCTCTTGTCGGGCAAGGTCCTCGTAGGTGCCCTCCTGTACGATCCGGCCCTCGTCGAGGACCACGATCCAGTCGGCGACACGGACGTTGGTGATGCGGTGGGTCACCAGCAGCACCACCCGTTCCCGGGCCAGGGTTCGCAGTCGCTGGAAGATCCGGTACTCGGCGCGGGGATCAAGGTTCGCGGTCGGTTCGTCGAGGACCAGCAGCCCGGCCTCGCGGAAGAACGCCCGCGCGAGCGCGACGCGCTGCCACTGGCCGCCGCTCAGCTCTTCCCCGTTGAGCCACTCGCGGGCGAGGAGGGTGTCCAGGCCGGCGCCGAGCGTGTCGACGACCTCGTCGGCGCCGGCGGCCTCGCACGCCTCACGGACCGCCGCGTCGCCGCGAGCCGTGGGCTGTCCCTGGTTCACGTTCTCGCGCACGGTCAGTGGCCAGTGGGCGTACTCCTGCGGAACCAGGGCCACTTGCTGCCACAGCTTCTGCGGGTCCGCCTCACCGGTGGGGACGCCGTCCCACAACACCTGCCCGTGCGAGGGCAGATACAGGCCGCTGACCAGTTTCGACAACGTGGACTTGCCTGAGCCGTTGAAGCCGACCAGCGCGGTGACCTTGCCCCGGTGCAGGGTGAGGGAGACGTCCGAGAGCGCGTCCTGGCTCTTGCCGGCGTAGCGGTGGGTGACCGCCTTGATCTCGATCGTCCGCGGTGGCTCCGGCTGGTGCGTGCCGCGGCGCAGGCGGAACCCGCCTGCCTTGTCCAGGAATCCGGTCCAGTCGTCCATGTACAGGCCCGTGCGTACGGCCCGGGCTCCGACAGCGACCAGCCCGCGCACCGACTGGCCCACCGTCTGCAGAGCGAAGACGGCCGTTCCGGCGTGCCCGACGCTGATACGGCCGGTGGCCACCAGCCGTACGACCGCCGCCCACACGATGGCCGATCCGACGCCGCCGCACACCGCGCCCACCAGGGACATCCGGGCGCCCTTGTCGGCTGCGGTCCGGTCCTCGCGGTTGATCCGGGCGACCGTGTGCCGGTAGCGGCCGGACAGGAAGCCGGCCATGGTGCCGGCGCGGATCTGGTCGGCTGCTTCCCTGGTGTAGATGTGCCATCGCAGTACCGACAGCATGCGGTTGTCGCCGTTGCTGCGGAGGTTCGCCAGATAGCGCACCCGGGCGGCGCTGACCTGGGCGAGGGCCTGCGGCAGGCTGGCTGCCACCAGGAGGGGGAGGAGCACCCAGCTCACTCCGGCCAGGACGACGGCCCCGGCGAGGAAGGACGCGGCCGAGGCGATCAGGTCCTGTCCCTCGTCGATGAGGTCCCCGGTGACCTGTGCTCCGCGGTCGGCAGCCTCCCGGTCGCGGTTGAAGCCCGGATCGTCGTAGGCGGAAAGCTCCACCTCGGCGCAGCCGGTGAGCAGCATCTGCTCGGCCTCGCGCGACATGAGGGGCCCCAGCCGGGAGGAGAGCCAGCTGACGGTGATACCCAGGAGTGCCCGCACTCCGGATGCGGTGGCGAGCAGTGCTACGGAAGGCCAGGCCTGAAGAAGCCGGTGGTAGACGTCCCCGCTGGTCAGCAGGGCGCTCAGGGTCCCGCTGATGGCGACCAGGCCAAGGGCCTGCATCACACCGGCCACCAGCTGGCACAGGAGCAGGCCGGCGGTGGCCCATCGGTCGACGCGCCAGGCGAGCGCCAGCGACCGGCGCACCAGCTGAGGCAGTCGCCGGGCCATGTCGCGCATCCGGATCGAGCGGCCGGCCGCCTCACGGCTGCCGGTCAGGTCCACGTACCGCATCTCCGGCACGGGGGAGGGCCCCTCCTCCCCGGTGGCCGGCGCAGCTTCCGGCGGCTCCGCCGCTGGTCCCGGCGGGAGCGGGGTGGGGCGCGGCTCCGGGACCGTCCCGGCGGTCTCGTCGGTCGACTCGCTCATGCCGACCATCCCCTGTCCGGACGCGCCGGGCGGCGGGTGCCGTCAACACGGCGCACCAGCACGGCGGCAGGCCGCCGTTCGATTCGGGAGGGCTGATGCACGGGAACGGGTACGGGATTCATGGCGTCCTCCATCTGTGTGCCGCAGTGGCACTGGTGCTCCAAAAACGCGCCGGATCGGGCCCCGTCACGGCTCATGTCGTGAACACACGTTCTGATCGGGCCGATTGGGCGGGCGGAGCGCGGTGGCGGGCGCTGAAATCAGTTCGACGCGGCCGGGCCACTCTTGCGGGGGATTGTCGTGCCTGCTGTGACCGCGGTGCCGGAACCGACCGGCATCGAGCTGGGTGGCGTACGGGCCGTGGGCAGTGGTCGCGGGGCGCTGGAGTGGGTCAATTGCCCCCAGAAGGTGACCGGTTACTACTTCCGGCATGGGCTCTGGCCATAGTAAAAGACAGAAACATGGCGAACCCTCTTGCGGTGCGATAGCAATCGCTTACATGCTGACGCCCAACCCGAACACCGGCCATCAGGAGATGACATGCGCACGCCATTCATCGCGGGGTCCAGGTCCACCACCACGGGTCCGTCCACCACGGGGCCAACCGTCAGGAAGTCCAGGCGCCGTCTCGCCAGGTCCGGCATCGTCCTCGGCGCCACCGCCCTCCTGGCCCTCGGCGCGGCCGGGCAGTCGTGGGCGTCCACCCCCATATTGCGCTGGTCGACGGACGCGCCGACCCCGGTGACCACGCTGACGCTGCCGATGTCCGTGGACTCCGCTCCTGACGCGTCCGGCATCTACTTCGCCTACTACACGACGCTGGAGAGCGGCACCCGGCCGTACGCCGGATTCCAGCCGAAGCCCGTGGACGCGAACGGGCACCACACGCTCCAGGCGATCTTCAGCTCCTTCAACGCGGACGCCACCACGACCGACAGCCACTGCAACTACGGCGCGGACGGCGGCGCAGGAGTGAGCTGCGCGGTCCAGTTCACCTACACGCCGGGCACGATGTACTCGCTCGTCCTCAAGCGCGCGAGCGTCACCGGGGACACTCAGCTGATGTCGGGAGACGTCGTCCAGACCGCGACCGGTGCTTCCGTGGCGCACATCGGAAGCTTCAGCCTCCCGTCGGCCTCGGGCCGGTTCAAGAGCGCCGACCAGGGCTTCATCGAGCCCTATCTCACGGCCGGTTGCAGCCAGCAGGTCACCGTGACCTACGGGAAGCCGGTCGGCACCGAGGCGGGTACGGACCATGTGGGGAGCCTCCCCACCGTC
This sequence comes from Streptomyces sp. NBC_00466, assembly GCF_041433995.1. Classification (NCBI taxonomy): domain Bacteria; kingdom Bacillati; phylum Actinomycetota; class Actinomycetes; order Kitasatosporales; family Streptomycetaceae; genus Streptomyces; species Streptomyces sp. NBC_00466. The sequence continues at coordinate 7,084,916 of NZ_CP107896.1, forward strand.
AGCGACCCGGCGTCGGGCAGCTGCCTGAGCACCACATCGCAGACCACCGGACAGGGCCAGCAGGTCACAGTGCGGGGCAACGCCGCCGCAGCAGCGGCCGGCCGGTAGCGGGAACTCCGGGCGCTGCCACCGCCGGCCGAGCGGTGAGCAGCCCCGGCTGTTCGATTGCCCGCCTCGTCGCCATGAAGCAGGATGCGGGAATGCGCTTCTCGGTCAACATTCCGAACTTCGGTGATTTCGCAGATCCCAGAACCGTGGCAGAAGTGGCCGCAGCCGCCGAACAGGCGGGCTGGGACGGGCTGTTCGTCTGGGACCACGTGGTGCATGACAAGCGGGAGCGGCAGGGTGTGCCCTTCGGGGACCCATGGATGCTCCTGACCGCTGCCGCGCTCGCGACCACCACACTCAGGCTCGGCACCCTGGTCACCCCGGTCGCCCGGCGCCGCCCGGAGCAGCTCGCCCGCCAGGTGGCCACCCTCGATGCCCTCAGCGGCGGCAGGGTGATCTTCGGTGCGGGGCTCGGCGGTCCCATCGAGGACGAGTACGGCAGCTTCGGCGAGCCGACCGACCCGAGGGTGCTCGCGGGGCGCCTGGACGAAGGTCTGGAATTGCTGCGGCGCTACTGGACGGGTGAGCCCGTCACCTCCGCAGGGCAGCACTACACGGTCCGGGACGTGACCTTGCTGCCCGCCACGGTGCAGCGCCCCCACCCACCGGTATGGGTCGGCGGATTCTGGCCCAACCGGCCGCCGATGCGCCGCGCTGCCCGCTGGGACGGCGCGGTCCCGCTGTTCGCATCGGCCAGGCACGGACAGATCCCGCCCGTCGACGAGGTGCGCGAGCTGGTCGCCTACCTGCGCCGTCTGCGCGCCGACGCCGCTCCCTTCGAGATCGTCCTGGGCGGCGCCAGCCCCACCGACGCCGCCCGGGCACATGACGTGATCGGACCGCTCATCGAGGCCGGCGCCACCTGGTGGGACGAACGCCGGTTGCAGACCGGCGAGGGGCTCGACCGGTTCGAGCCGGTCATGCGCCGTATCGAACAGGGCCCACCCGTCTTCTGAGAGACCGTCGCGGTGCCCTCACCGGACCGCACGTGCCTACTTCACGACGACCGTCCAGCGCGTGTCGCTCAGCCCGGTCCGGATGTGGAGCAGTGCCGTGCTGGTGGACTGCGAGGAGGCGACTGCCAGCGGCAGCGACGTACTGAACGACGCACCCGGCGCGAGGGACGGCACGTTCCAGTACTGCCAGCTGCCGCTGAATCCTGATGCGCCCGTGAACGACTGCATCTGGGTCGCCGCGGTGGTGGAGCCCGAAGTGTTGGTGAGGGTGACGGGCACGGTGGTGGTGCTCCCGCGCGGCACCGTGCAGTTGCCGCTGGGCGGGTTCGCGGTGGCGGTCAGCGGTCCGCTGCTCGGCGTACCGGTGAGGACGCCCATCTCGTACGCGTTCTGCGCCACCCAGTTGCAGGCCGACGCGCTGGTGGCGGACGGCTCCCAGACGACCGCGCCGTCGGTCTTCGCCTTGAGCTGGCCGATGGTGTAGCCCCAGGTGGTACCAGACATATACGTGCCACCGGGGCTGCCGTCCCAACTCGGCGAAATATACGGGTAGATGGGCTGCCCCGGCGCGAGGGAGCGGTCGTTGGCGACGGCCGCGTCGAGCGTGCTGCTCCATGCGGCATCCGTCTGGGAGCTGCCGCGGTAGGCGCGGGGCGCGAAGAAGTCGAGCAGGCCGTTCTGGTGCAACTGCTGGGTGAGGCTGTTGTTGGTGGTCGACGAGTCGTAGCCGTACATGCCGACCGGCGCGGACGGCGCGGCTCTGTGGGTCCAGGTGATGAGCTGCTTCCAGAGGTTCAACGCGTTGGTCGCCGCCGGTCCGGACTCCGCCGTGAGCACGATGTTCTCGAAGTCGAGCACGACCGGGGCGGTGGCGCCGCCACCGAACTGGCCGGCGCCCATGTACTCCTTGACCTTGCTCTCGTAGGCGGTTTCGGACGGCAGCGCCCCGCCGTTCGAGTAGCACCCGGCGGCGTCGCAGGTCAGCGCGTAGTAGTCGTAGACCACGGTGGACTTGACGGCGCCGTACTGCTGGAGGCCGGGTGTGTCCGCGCCCCGCTCATTGGTGAAGACGGTGAAGCCGGAGCTCGCGGAAGCGGTGGGGGCGAAGGCCGTCAGCGCGGCGACGGCGAGGGAGAGGGAGGCGGCCGCCCAGCCCCGCCCCCGTTTCCGCGGGACGTTGCTGACAACACGTGAGGCAGAGCGGTTCGTTCGTCGGAGGCGCATCCCAGGTCCTCTCGCTGCTGCGGGAATCCGGTGCGGACCACCGGAACGCCACTCCCCACCCAGGGGGAAAGCGCTTTCCCGAGGGGAAGGTAGGATCCGCCGGCTCCCGGGGTCAAGAGGCCCGCATGTGTGGGGAGCGTGCAGCACACGCCCTGGCCACCGCGGGTCCGGCCTGACATGCGCTACGAGGGGGGCATCGGCCCTCGGCCTGTGAACGAAATGAACGGAACGCGCAAGGGGGTACCCCGGTCAGGTCTGCCGTATATACATTCAAGCCATAGGGAATCTGAATTCACTGGCTGAATATCGGAGTCACATCAATGAGTGCGCACTTCGTTCACGCTTCGGCCGGCGGCGGTCTTGCTTTTCCCATGGTCAATAATTCAGCCCGCAAGCGGGGTCTTCCACTTCTTTCAGTGGTGGAGGCGTCCAAGCGGCACTCGGGATGACTTGGCGTTGACGGCTTGGGCCGCTGTGAGAACCCCTGAATCTGCAGGACTGTCCTTTTCCTGTCCCGTGAAGGAACAGTCGTGCATCCCCCGCTCGCTTCTTGTTCACCCCTGCGAGGAGGCTCCCCCCATGACCGAGCAGATCCCTGATATTTCACCGCCCGCGTTCGGACTCGGCCGAGAAAGGAATCCCGGGGCGCCGTCCAAAAAAGAGAGACTGAACGCCGCCCTGGTCCGCCGCCTCTGTGCGGTGGCCTTCTGTGCCGGCCTGCTGTCCTTTGTCTGTCTGTGGGTTCGCGATGGCGCCATCGCGAACCTGGTGACCAAGCCCGAGGGGCCGCTGAAATATCCCGGCACGCTCACCGGTCTGGTCTCCGCCTACCTCATGTTCGTACAGGTCGTCCTGATGGCACGCATACCGTGCATCGAACGCTCGGTCGGCCGGGACCGGCTCGTCCGCATCCACCGGTTGAGTGGCTTCGCCTCGTTGAACCTGATGCTGGCACACATCGTGCTATTGGCATTCAGCTACGTGGTCCGCGATGGTCGTTCCCTGCTTGGGTCGCTGTGGTGGATGGTCGCTGAGTGGCGAGGCATGATGCTGGCAACTCTCGGCACGGTACTGCTGGTTGTCGTGGGAATCACATCCAGCCGGGCCGCCCGCAAGCGCCTGCGGTACCACTCGTGGCATCTTCTCCACCTGTACACCTTTCTCGGTATCGGACTTGTTGTTCCGCACATGGTCTGGGCCGGCAGCGAGTTCAAGCAGCTATGGGCTCAGGCGTACATCGTCAGCCTCTACGTGGTGACGCTCGGCAGCCTGCTGGTCTTCCGCGTGGGCATGCCCGCGCTGCGCTCGGTGCGCCACCGGATTGTCGTCGAGCGGGTGGTCGAGGATGCACCGGGCAATGTGTCGGTGCACCTCCGCGGCCGTGGTCTCGACGAACTCCGGGCACAGGCGGGTCAGTTCTTCATCTGGCGATTCCGCGACGGACGAGGCTGGACGCGAGGGAATCCCTATGCGCTTTCGGCGCCACCTCATGGTGATGTGCTGCGGATCACCGCGAAGGAGGTCGGGGTCAACAGCAGGCGTCTGCGCATGCTCCGGCCCGGAACCAGGGTGCTCTTCGAAGGCCCATATGGCAGGTTCACCGGGGAGTCCAGGCATGGGCGCAAACTCACAGCGATGGCCTGCGGGATCGGTATCACTCCGTTGTGCGCGCTCCTGACGGACCTCGACTACGCAGCAGATGAGGCGGTGCTCTTGTATCGAGCTTCCAGTGAGAACGACTTCGTCCTCCGGCGGGAGCTCGACGAACTGGCACAGGAGCGCGGTGTTCGCATCGTCTACCTGCCCGGACACCGCGCCCGGGGACGCGCCTCATGGCAGACGGAGCACGCCGCAGAGGACGACCACATCGCACTTCGGCAGCTCGTGCCGGACATCAGCGAGCACGACATCTACATCTGCGGTCCCGACGCCTGGGGGCGGTCTGCGGCCGACGCTGCCCGTCGCGCGGGAGCCCCAGCCAAACACATCCACCTCGAACGCTTCGCGTTCTGACTCGGAACGTCCGGAGGCAACGCCCCATGGTTCGGAACATCCTGTGGCTGATCGCGACAGCCGTCGCCATCGCACTCGTCCTCGCGTATCCCACCAGCGCAAACCAGGGAGTCCCGCTAGGCCGCACCCCTGGCACGGCCTCGGCCGGCAAGACGCCCTCGGCACCGCTGACGGGCCATCCGACGGGATCCAAGTCCAGTCCCTGAAGCAGTCAGTCTCCGCCCGCCCGCCACTACGGTCCGGCCGGTTCATCCCCACGGTCCCCGCCCGATCCCGGCCGCGGAGCGCGGTGTTCGACGGATCTTCACAGAGTGCCGGTGGTATGGGTCTAGCTGTGGACCCCGTGAATCCTGCACCCTTGTGCGCGATATAGCGCAATCGCAGTCACGTATGCGCAACTGATTCCTAGAGCGAGGGCAGGCGGATGACACCGATCAGTCGAAGAGGCTTCGTGGCGCTCGGCGCGGGGGCGGTTGCCGGTGCCGTCGTTCCGATGGGCACGGGAAACCGCGCCGAGGCCGCGAGCCGGGTGGCCGCCGCGACCGGAACGGTCAGGGACGTCAAGCACGTGGTGGTCCTGATGCAGGAGAACCGCAGCTTCGACCACTACTTCGGGCGGCTCAAGGGGGTCCGGGGCTTCGGCGACCGCAGCGGTATATCGCTGTCCGGCGGACAGTCCGTGTTCAACCAGCCGAACGGCCTCGGGCGCCAGTACCCGTGGAAGCTCAGCTCCACCCCGGCGGCCGGCGGGGTCGACGGCGAGACCCTCGCCCAGTGCAACGGCGACCTGCCGCACAGCTGGTCCTCACAGCACTCCGCCTGGAACAAGGGCCGCCTGGACAACTGGGTTTCGGGGGTCGGCAACGTCCGTACGCTCGGTTACCTCGACCGCGGCGACATGCCCTTCCACTACGCGCTGGCCGACAACTACACCGTGTGCGACGGGTACTTCTCGTCCACTCTCAGCGCGACCGGCCCCAACCGCACGTACCTCTGGAGCGGCAAGGTCGACTCCTCCAGCAACGACGGCGGCGACGAGTCGGGGCTGACCTGGGAGACCTACGCGGAGGCGCTGCAGCGCGCCGGGGTGAGCTGGAAGCTCTACCAGAACGCCGAGGACAACTTCGGCGACAACGGCCTCGCGTACTTCACCAAGTTCACCAATGCCGCTCCGGGCGACCCGCTCCACGACCGGGGCATGGCCTCCGTTCCGGCAACGACCGGCTCCACCCCCGACGACATCGCCGCGGCCATCAAGGCCGACGTCCTGGCGGGCACACTCCCGCAGGTGTCGTGGGTGGTCCCGAACCAGGGGTTCTCGGAGCACCCGTACGCCCCGCCCGGCGACGGCGCGCACTTCGTCGACATGGTCTACCGGGCGCTCGCGTCCGACCAGGACGTGTTCGACTCGACGGTCCTCTTCCTCAACTACGACGAGAACGACGGCTTCTTCGACCATGTACCCCCGCCGTCACCGCCCGCCGACGAGCCGGGCGAGTTCCTGAACGGGGTCCCGTTCGGACTCGGCTTCCGCGTGCCGATGATCGTGATGTCGCCCTGGACCCGGGGCGGCTGGGTGTCGTCGGAGGTCTTTGACCACACCTCGGTGCTCCGCTTCCTGGAGACCTGGACCACGGCCCTCGGCACCCCGGCCACCTGCCCGAACATCAGCGCCTGGCGGCGCAGGGTCACCGGCGACCTCACGGGGGTCTTCGACTTCACCGCACCGGTGTACGGAGTGCCTTCCGGCCTCCCGTCCACCGCGAAGGTGATCGGGATCGGCAGCTGTACGTCGCTGCCGAACCCGGCTCCGCAGACCAACGCCCTTCCCGCGCAGGAGAGCGGCACCCGTCCGGCCCGTGCGATTCCGTACCAGCCGAACGCGAATCTGGACCGGCTCGAATTCGGTTCGGCCGGAAAGATCCTCGCCTGGTTCGGCATGTCCAATGTGGGCGCCCCGGCGAAGAGCGCCGCGCACTTCTCCATCCATCCCAACGCCTACCGGTTGACGGAACCGTGGCAGTACACCGTTGATCCGGGCGGCACCGCGACCGACTCGTTCAACATCGGCGCGGGGTACGGATCGGGGAAGTACGACTTCACGCTGATGGGCCCGAACCGCTTCCAGCGCCGGTTCGCCGGCGACGCGTCGAAGGCAGGGAAGGCCGTGGAGGTGGCCGCCAGATACGCCGTGGCGCCGAACACCGGCAAGCAGGCCATCTGGTTCACCTTCACCAACACGTCATCGGCGGCCGTCAAGTTCACTGTCACGGCCGCCAACTACCGCACGGACGGGCCGTGGACCTACACGGTGCCGGCGGGCGGCACTGCCGAGGACTACTTCAACGCGGTGACTCTCTCGAAGGGCTGGTACGACTTCACCGTCACGGCCGACTGCGACAGCACTTGGTCCCGCCGGTACACGGGCCACATCGAGACCGGGGCGCCGAGCGTCAGCGGCTGACCGCGGAGCGGGAAGCGGGGAGCTCACGAACGGCGCGGCGGCGCTGCGGTGCGCGCTGTGGTGCTGCGCGGCACGGCGGTGCTGCGGTCAAGGCCCGTTCGTGGGCTGCCGCCCGTCCGCCCGTCCGCCCGTCCGCCCGTCCGCCGGGTCGGCGGGTCGGCGGGGCGCTGCGGCCGGTCAGCCCGTGGGCCGGTTGCGCAGGGCGAAGTCGAGGCTGTCGAGGGCATAGGCCCAGGAGGCGTCCGCGTCACGCGAGGTGTGGCTGAAGCCGCCCACCCTCTCCAGGCTCACGTACCCATGGAATGTGCTGTGCAGAAACCGCACCGCGTCGGTCTCGTCGGGCTCCGGCAGGTGGTAGGCGCGCAGGAGCGCCCGGGTCATCTGCGACTGCCGGGGCGCGGCGCTGTTGAGGGCCGCCTCCTTGTCGAGTTCGAACTGGGCCGCGGTGTAGCGGCCGGGGTGCGCCTTGGCGTAGTCCCGGTACGCGTTGGCGAACGCCACCAGCGCGTCCTTGCCCGCCCGCCCGGCCAGAGCGGCGCCCGCCGCGTCGGCGAGTTCCTCCAGGGCCAGCAGCGCCACCCGCATCTTCAGCTCACGCGCGTTGCGGATGTGCGCGTACAGGCTCGGGTCCTTGACGCCGAGCCTGCGTGCGACCGCCGTGAGGGTCAGGTTGTCGAAGCCGATCTCGTCCGCGAGTTCCGCCGCGACCGTGGTGAGGCGTTCGGGGGTGATGCCGGGTCGTGCCACGCGTCCTCCGCAAGCTAATGAAATAAAGGGTTTGCCTAAACATATTAGGCCAGCTAGCGTCGACTGATGTGAGACAGCTCAGTGAGACCGACATCCGTAACTCGTTCGTGAACTGTTCCAAGGGCGAGGCCAAGCGTGTGAACATCCCCAGGGATCTGGAGGAGCTCCCGTGGGAGGACCTCGACTTCCTCGGCTGGCGCGACCCCGGGGCCCCCGACCGCGCCTATCTCGTCGCCGAGGGTGATGGCCGCCTGCTCGGCCTCGTACTGCGCGCGCCGACCGGGGCCAGCCGCGGCTTCACCTCCCGCAGCATGTGCTCGCTGTGCCTCACGACCCACACCAGCGGCCGGGTGGTGCTGATGACCGCGCGCCGCCCCGGCGAGGCCGGCCGCCAGGGCAACACTCTCGGCCAGTACCTCTGCACTGATCTGGCCTGCTCGCTCTATGTCCGGGGCAAGAAGCCGACCGGCGCCGGGTGGGCGTTCAAGGAGACCCTGGCCGTGGAGGAGAAGGTCGCCCGGACCCGGAACAACGTGATGGCCTTTATCGAGAGCGTGATCGCGTAAGCCGGTCCCGGACTCCCTGGTCCGGCACCGGGCTTCCCGTTAGGCTCCGCCCGTGACTGACATCGACGGACAGAACCGCCCCGAACCGCCCCTCGCCGGTGATGAGGCCGCTGCTCTGCTGGGTTCCCTGGAGCGTCAGCGCGCGACGCTGGCGTGGAAGTGCGGCGGCCTGGACGCGGCCGGCATGCGGGCCACGGTCGGTGTCTCGGCCGTGACGCTGGGCGGGCTCCTCAAGCACATGGCCAATGTCGAGGACACTCATGTCGCCCGGCTCCTGCTCGCGGAGCCGGCGGGGGCGCCGTGGGATGCGGTGGACTGGGACGCCGAGCCCGACTGGGAGTGGAAGTCGGCCGCCCAGGACAGCCCGGACGAACTGCTGGCCCTCTGGGAGGGCGCCGTCGCCCGCTCGCGTTCCCTGGTGGCCGATGCGCTCAACCGTGGCGGTCCGGAGCAGCTCGGCCGCTTCACCACCTCCGCCGGTGAGTCGCCCAACCTGCGGCGGATCCTGCTGGACCTGATCGAGGAGTACGCCCGCCACATCGGCCATGCCGACCTCATCAGGGAATCGGTGGACGGCCTCGTGGGGGAGTGAGCCGCCGGGGCCGCGGCCCCTGCCCGAGTCCGGCACGGTGTCCTCGATGTCTTCGGCCTGCCAGGACATCCAGGTGAGAGTGCCCGGCAGTTCCCGCCGGCCGGAAGAGCCGGAACTCCGTTCCCTCGCACCGGTACTGCGGCCCGCCGGTCCGCTCCCCGGCGGGCTGAGGACCCCTATGCTCGCGCGACGTGAAGTGCCAAGCCGTCCAGGATGAGGGCCAGTCCGGCTTCGAACGCCGACTCGTGATCCATCGGCGGGCCATCCGCCGCACCGTCCGCGCTGTCGCCGGGGGCGGCGTCCGCCTGCTCCTCCAGGACGCTGCCCACCGTGAAACGGCTGGCGGCCAGCATCGCCATCCGGGCATTTTCTTCAGGCAGACCTGACGCGACCAGGAACGCCATCTTGTGGGCGACCCGGGCGAGGTCTGTCGTGCCGGGGCGGGTTCCGGCGTGGAGCCGTGCGCCGTCGCGGCGCATCAGCAGCGTTCGCCGGAAGCTGCGCGTGTTCTCGGTGAACCAGTCACGCCAGTCCTCGGCAGGCGTCGGCAGCGGAGCCGTCGCATGGGGTGCCATGGCGGCCTCGGCCATGGCGCGGAGCAGCTCCTTCTTGTTCCCGAAGTACCAGTAGAGCGACGGTTGTTCGACGCCCAGTCGCTTGGCCAGCTGCCTTGTGCTGACGGCGTCCAGACCGGCCTCGTCGAGCAGGTCGAGCGCCTCAGCGATGACGGTCTCACGGTTCATTTTCGCCACGTTGACAATCTATCGCCGATAGGTGACTCTGCAAAGGAACCTATCACTGATAGATACGGATGAGTGACATGGCACCTGGACCACGAACTGGAACTCCCTCCCTGAAGATCCTCGTCTGCGGCGGCGGGGTCGCGGGGGAGGCCCTGGCCTACTGGCTCGTCCGAGGCGGTCACCGGGTGACCGTCGTCGAACGCTTCCCGGCGCTGCGGGCCACGGGTGCCCAGGTCGACCTTCGGGGCCAGGGCATCGATGCCGTGGAGCGGATGGGGCTCCTCGGGGCCGTCAGGGACAAGCTCGTGGACGAAGCGGGCGTCGCCTTCGTGAACGCTCGCGGCAGGGCGAGGGCCACACTCATGGCCAACACCTCCGGCCGCGGTCGTCAGTCCCTGACGTCCGAGTACGAGATCATGCGCGGGGACCTCGTGCGCATCCTGCACGATGCGGCAAAGGGCGCGGACCACGTCTTCGGTACGAGCGTGGAGCGCTTCGAGCAGGACGGGAATGGAGTCGTCGCCCACTTCTCCGACGGCTCTTCCGGCGAGTTCGACCTCCTGGTCGGGGCGGACGGCCAAGGTTCGCGTATCCGGCGGGCCATCCTGCCGCCCGGTTCTCCCGAGCCGTACCGGCGGCTGGGAATCCACATGGCTTACTGGTTCGTTCCGCGCATCGCGTCGGACAGCAACATCCGGGACACCTATCTCGCCACCGACGGCCGGATGATCATGCGAAGGAGCCATGATCCGGCCGAGACCCAGGTCTATTTCGTGCTGCGGGAAGAGTCCGAGAGGGCATCGGCCGTCCACCGGGAGCCGGTTGAACGCCAGAAAGAGTTCTGGACCGCTCGGTTCCGTGACGCGGGATGGCAGACCGAGCGCTTCCTCGACGGTATGGAGGCGACCGGGAGCTTCTACTCCCAGGAAGTCGTACAGGTGCACACGGACACCTGGTCCCGGGGTCGCGTGGTCCTGGTCGGAGATGCCGCACACTGCGCCTCCCCCTACAGCGGTATGGGGGTGTCCGGCGGTCTGGTCGGTGCATACGTGCTGGCCGGTGAGATCAACCGGCATGCCCATGACCTGCCCAGGGCGCTGGCGAACTACGACACCACACTGCGGCCGTTCGTCGACGAGATCCAGGCCACCGTGAAACCGCGCCTGCTGCGACTGGGTATGCCCAAGCACCAGTTGGGAATCGACGCCTTTCACGCCGTCACGGCATTGGCCTGCTTCCTGCGCGTCCCCGACCTCGTCGCGCGGTACTCGAAGGAGGACCGGGGCGGCGACTGGCAACTCCCGTAAGAAACCGCGCAGACCGGCGAGCCGCCCCCGACGGCACGCCGTACGCCGGGCCCGGCCCATGTTTCCGTGAGGTTACGCCACCGTCCGCCCGCCGCTCGACGCTCTGGCCAGGGGGCGGGCGCAGTGGTCGAGCCATTCCGCCGCCCCCGCCCCGACCTGCCAAATCCCGTATGTCGGAAGGCTTGTTCCGCTTATTGGCATGGTTCTAGGGTCGGGCCACCCGGCGCGGTCGACCTCGTGAGCCGGTGATTTCCGGCTCCCTCACGTGCGCGGCACACCCGCTGCTGCCCGTGCGCGGATGCCTCTGGACGAACGGTCAGTCGGGTACGTACGGAAAGCAGGCGAGCGGGTTGGCGAACGACGGGCAGCGGGATCCCTCCAACGGGAACCAGCGGAATCCAGTACAGGAACCGTCCGGCGGGCAGCAGGGCCGGGGGCGGGCCACCGAGCGGCGCGGGGGTCAGAACGGTGTCGGGCGGCGCGGGTTCCTCGCCCGGGTCGGACTGACCGGCGCGGGCGGGCTCCTCGGAGCGTCCGTGGCCGCCGGTCCGAGCGCCGCCGCCGAACCCCCCGGGAACGTCCCCGCCGGGGGCACGGCCCACGCGGCCCCCGCAGCGGCACACAGCGCGGATTCCCGGGGCGGTGGCGCGCGCACGTTCCGGCCCGGCCAGCTCTCGGGCAAGCGCATGCTGCTCGTACCCGAACTGCTGCTCCTCGCCGACGGGCCGGTACGGGGACAGGCGGTCCTGGTGGAGTCCGGGAAGTTCCGCGAGGTCGGTCCGGCCGAGCGGCTCATCGCCGCCCACCGCGACCTGCACCCGGTCCGTCTTGACGGGCACTTGGTGATGCCGGGCTTCATCGATGCCCACCACCATCTGACCCAGAGCTTCGGCAAGGCCAAGTCGTTCGGACAGCCTTCGGAGATCTTCAAGGCGGTCTGGGAACCGCTGGAGCACGCACTGGACGAGGACACCGCCTACCTCTCGGCGAAGCTCGCCGCGCTGGAAGCGCTGCGCGGCGGCTTCACCACCGTCGCCGACGCGGGGACCCGCGCCCCGGTCGATGTCGGGGCGCTGGCCAGGGCCACCGAGGAAGCCGGGATCCGCTGTGTGCTCTCCAAGATCGTCTCCGATGGGAAGGGCGGCCCCGCGCACCTCGGACGGTGGGGCGGCCACCCGCTGATCCACCCCTCCCTGGCCATCGCCGTCCCCGAGGACGCCACGGCCGCGGTCATCAAGAAGACCGCGGACATGTGCGCGGAAGCCGGTGCGGTGTTCCAGATCCATGTCAACGAACATCTCGCCTCCGTGGAACGCTCGTTGAAGAGCGTGGGTCGGCGCCCCATCGACTATCTGCACCACATCGGCGCGCTCGGCCCGCACCTCCTCGGCGCACACGCCACTCTGACCACCCCCACCGAGATGCGACAGCTCGCGGACTCCGGCGCGGCCGTCAGTTACAACCCGGTGGCCAGCGCCTGGAAGGGCAACGCCGTCGCGCAGGCCACCATGATGGCCGCGATGGACGTGCGGTTCGGTACGGGGACGGACGGCACCCGCGGCGACGGGTTCCGGCTGGTCGACGCGGCGGAGTCCGCGCAGCGGCTGACATCCGGTCTGGCGACCGGAGACTCCTCGTGCGGCGCCGGACGGCTCTGGCTCGACCACGCCACCAGGCTGAGCGCCGACGCCGTCGGGCTGAGCCGGGTGACCGGTGAGATCGCCGTCGGCAAGGCAGCGGACTTCCTCGTCGTGGACGTGAACGTCCCGGAACTCACCCCGTCGTACGACCTGCGCTGGGAGCTGGTCCGGCTCTCGAACCGGGACCAGATCAGCGCGGTCGTCGTGGACGGCAGGCTGCGCCTGTGGGACGGCTGGCCGCAGGACTGGGACGGCCACGCGCTGGTGGCCCGGGCAGCCGAGGTGGGTCCCCAGGTGGTGCGCCGCGCCAAGCTGCAGTTGGTCGAACCCACATAGCGGCGAGTGCCGCGGTGCTGTGCGGCGCTCCTCACCGATTCCGGGACCGGTCCCGGGGCCGGTGGTGTGCTCCGGTGGCGGGACCGGGACCGGGACCGGGACCTTGCCCGGGTGGTCAGCCGGAGCGGCGGAGCGTGATGTGCGGTTCGAAGGCGTCCAGGAGCAGTTCGCGCATCCGCTCCACCGGCATCTCGGCGCTGCCCGACAGCATCTGGATCGCCAGCCCGTCCACCAGGCTGGTGAAACGGCTGGTCAGCGCTTCGGGGTCGGCATCCGGGGCCAGACCCTCGCGCCGGCAGTGCTCGATGAGGCCGAGAACGGTCCCGCGCCAGCGCGAGTAGGCCGCCCGCTGCGCCTCGCGCAGCGAGGGCTCCAGCATGGCGGCCGTCCACGACTGGATCCACACCGACCACTCGTCGATGTCCTCCCTGCTGCTGGGCAGTTGGACCTCGACCAGCCTGCGCAGCATCTCCACCGGGTCGCCGACCTGCTCGAACTCGCTCCGCAGCCGGGCGTGCAGCCGGTCGGCGCAGTAGCTGAGGGCGGCACGCAGGGCGCCGTTCTTCGCCGGGAAGTGGTAGTGCACGGTGCCGGTGCTGGTGCCGCACTCCCGGGCGATGTCGGCGACCCGTACGGCGTGGATGCCCCGGCGGGCGATCAGCCGCGCGGTGGCTTCGAGGATCTGGACACGGCGTACATCGGCGTCCAGGGACTCGGCCCGCCGCCGTGCGCCCCCCGCGGCGGCACGCGCCAGGGCCACCGGCTCGCGGCCGCTGCCCGTCGCCAGATACCGCACCGGCACCTTGCCGACGCGGGCGATGGCGGCGAGCTCGTGGTCCTGGAGCCTGCGGGTGCCGCGCAGCGCCTTCGACAGTGCTGTGGGGTCCATCCCGATGAGGCCGGCGAACTCGCGCTGGCTGACGTCGGCGGCGAGCACCACCCGGCGCGCCCGGTCGGCCGCAGTCTCCGGTGGCCGGTCGGGTTCCTGGGCCCGCGAGCCGGCCGGATTCGCGCTTTTCTGAGTCTCCTTCGCCATGGCGGGCCCCATTATGCTCGACCGGCCGCACCCGGCGGTATGCCGGGCCGGGACGTCAGCCGTGCTTCTCCGCGAGGACGGCGGTGGGAGCGGCGAGGGCCTCGGCGATCTCGTCCGCGGCGCGGTAGCCGGACGCGATGGCACCGTCGATGTAGCCGTTCCAGACCGTCGCGGTCTCGGTTCCGGCCCAGTGCACCGCACCGGTCGGCTCCCGCCAGCCGTGCTCCCCGTAGCCGCTCCAGCCGCCGGGGGCCACATAGGCCGCGTAGCCGCCCCGGGCGAACTCGTCGTCCTCCCACAGGGTTTCGGTGTAGTCGACCGGCCGCTCCGCACGCTCGCCCACGACGGCGCGGAGGCTGCCGAGCACGGCCGTACGGCGCTGCTCCTGGTCCAGTCCGGCCCAGGAGCCGGCCCGGTCTCCGTAGACGAAGGCCACGAGGACGCCCGCCGACCCGTCCTCGGGGGAGTTGTCGAAGACGACGCCGACCGGCAGCGGACCGTAGAGCGTCGCGATGCCGGACAGACCGTCCGCCCGCCAGAACGGTTCGGAGTACACGGCATGGACCTTGGCCACCCGCCCCATCGGGCTGTGCGCGATCCAGCCCGAGCGGGGCTCCGGCAGCGCGGGGCTGAACGCGATGGAGCGGGCTGCGGGCGGTGGCAGGGCCACGACCGCCCGGCGGGCCTGAACGACCGTTCCGGCAGCGGTACGCACACGGACTCCGGACCCGTGCCGCTCCACACCGCACACCCGCTCGCCCAGCCGGATCCGGTCGCCGAGCAGCTCCGCGACGGCCCGCGCCGGGCCGGCCGCGCCTCCGGCGAACCGCCGGTCCTGGGCGCAGTCCCGGGTCTCCATGAGCTGCTCGTAACTCCCCGCGGCCCGGATGTAGAAGAGCACGTGGAACAGCGAGATCTCGCGCGGTTCGGCACACCACACGCCCTGTACGGCGAGGGCCAGGCGCACCAGGGCGTCCGGGTCGGCGGTCTGCCCGTGGAAGAACGACTCCGCGCTCATACCGTCCCACTCGGTGAAGTGCGGTGTCAGCCAGGGCTGTTCGGGGTCGACGGTCAGTGCCAGCCCGTCCAGGAGTGCGGTGATCCGGAGGTACTCGGCGATGCCGGGGCCGGAGGCTGGTGCGGCGCCCGCGTATCCGACGCGTGACCCGTCGTGCCAGACCTCGATGTGCTGTCCGGTCTCCCAGGTGGGGAAGGTCCGGCAGCCGAAGCGTTCGGCCAGCGCCAGCAGGTGCTTCTGCGTCGGGCCCGCCCACTGACCGCCGTGGTCCACCACCGCGCCCGACGGGCGCTCCTCGCTCAGCACCCGGCCGCCGACGCGGGAGGAGGCTTCGAGTACGACGACGTCGAGGCCCTGTTCGCGCAGCCGGAGCGCGGCGCTGAGCCCCGCGTAGCCGGCGCCGATGACGACAGCGTCGGTCATGACGGGCCGGGCTCCGGCCGAGTCGTCCGGCCCGCGTTCGTCCGGCCCGCGTTCGTCCGGTGCACGGTGCGCCTGGGCGGGTGGGGCCGACACGGGGGCCGACGCGGGCCCGGTCTGCTCGGGCCCGGTCGGCGTGGGTTCGGTCTGCTCGGGTTCGGTCTGTGACCTCATGGGGGAGAGCGTGGAGCAAGACTGCATCGCCAGTCAACTATTGCGATCAACTTTGTCCGCACCCCTTGACGGGGGTTCCGGCATCAGCAATGGTGACGCACCAATCAGTATTGCGACTCGGCGACTCGGCGACTCGGCGACACAGCGACACTGCGTTCCCGTGACCCTGCGACTCCGTGACCCTGCGATTCCAGGACTCCACCACTGCCGCGAAGACCCGTCCCGGGTGCTCCTGCGCGCTGCTGTACATCCCGGCCGGCCCTCCACTCCGTGAGCAAGAGGAGCATCCATGGCAACCACCGAACAGACCGAGCCGCCCGGCTCGGCCGAAGCCGAGTCCAAGGGGCTGAGGCCCGGGGCGCTGAGCATGGTCACCAGCCTGATCCTGGCGACGGCATCGGCCGCACCCGCCTACAGCCTCGCCGCCACACTCGCCTTCGTCGTCGCGGCCGTCGGCTTCCAGGCACCGGCGGTCGTGGTGCTGGCCTTCGTCCCGATCCTGTTCGTGTCCTTCGGCTACGCGGCGCTCAACCGCTCCGACCCCGACTGCGGAACGATCTTCACCTGGGCCAGCCGCTCGCTGGGCCCGCGCACCGGCTTCATGGGCGGCTGGGCGATCATCGCCTCGTTCGTCCTGGTCATGGGAAGCCTCGCGCAAGTGGCCGGCCAGTACGTGTTCCTGCTGTTCGGCGCGCACGGCATCGGCGAGGACCCGTCGAGCCCCTGGGTGCTGGCCGTCGGTCTGGGCTGGATCGCCCTGATGACCGCTGTCTGCTACCGGGGCATCGAGGTGGCGGCAGCCGTCCAGCGAGCGCTGCTCTTCCTGGAGTTCGCCATGCTGGTGATCTTCTCGGTCGTCGCGCTCGTCCGTGTCTACACCGGCCACGCGGGCGCGGGTGCCCGGCATCCGCAGCTGTCGTGGCTCGACCCGTTCGCGATCTCCTCGCCGAGCGCCTTCGCCAGCGGCCTGGTGCTGATGCTGTTCATCTACTGGGGCTGGGAGACCGCTCTGACGGTCAATGAGGAGACGGCCGACCGCCGCCGGACGCCGGGCCGGGCCGCCACACTGTCGACTCTGCTGCTGCTGGCGCTCTACCTCGGCGCGACGTACGCCACCGTCTCGTTCGCCGGTATCGGCACGACCGGCAACGGCCTGGCCAATCCTGACCACTCCGGCGACGTCTTCTCCGCCCTCGGCGGCGCCGTGTTCGGCACCACCGGTTTCGGCTCGGTGATGTGGCACCTCATGGTCCTCATGGTGCTGTCCTCCGCTGCCGCGTCGACCGAGACGACCGTACTCACCCTCGGGCGCACCATGCTGGCCATGGCGAGGCACCGGGCGCTGCCCGGCTCCCTGG
Source organism: Streptomyces sp. NBC_00466 (assembly GCF_041433995.1). NCBI lineage: Bacteria > Bacillati > Actinomycetota > Actinomycetes > Kitasatosporales > Streptomycetaceae > Streptomyces > Streptomyces sp. NBC_00466. Next base: position 7,101,618 of record NZ_CP107896.1, read on the forward strand.
GCACCGTGCACCCCCGCTTCTCCGTTCCGAAGGCCGGGACGATCGCCACCGGTGTGGCCGGCGGAGTCGTCTACCTTGCGATGAACTTCCTGGCCCACGGGCATGTGATCGGCGACGCCGTCTCCTCCTGCGGGCTGATGATCGCCCTCTACTACGGCCTCACCGGGATCACCTCCGCCTGGGCCCACCGGCGTGCTGTGCGCCGGAGCGCCGGTGAACTGTGGCTGCGGGTGGTCCTGCCGGCCATCGGCGGGCTGACCCTCGTAGCAGCTGGGGTCTGGAGTCTGCGCAACGACTGGAACCCGGACTCCGGCGGCACCTCCTGGACGCTTCCCTTCGCACCGCACTGGCACATCGGCGGCGTCTTCCTCATCGGTGTCGGCGCACTGGCGGTGGGCCTCGTGGTGATGCTCGTCCAGCAGCGCCGCGCCCCGTCCTTCTTCGCCGCCAAGCTGTCGGCTCCCACGCCGACGGACGCCACGGACGAGCCATCGCCCGCTGCCGCCGGCCGCAGCTGACCTTCCGGCCCTCCGCCGACCGCCCCGCAGCGGCCTGGCCGACCCACCACGTACCCGTACCCGTAAATCCGTACCGCAGGGAGCATTCATGCCTTTCGAGATCCGCGACGTCCTCGAACTCAGCACCGAGCAGCGGCAGATCCTCCAGCTCAGCCGCGAATTCGCGGCGAAGGAGATACGGCCGCGGGCCCGTGAGGTCGACGACGCCCAGACCGAGTCGCCGCTCGACCTGTGGGCCAAGGCGGCCGAGATCGGCCTGGCCTCCTTCATGATTCCCGCTCAGTACGGTGGTGGCGGCATCACCGACATGCTCACCCAGGTCCTGGTGCAGGCGGAGCTGTGCCACGGCGACATCGCCATCGGCAACCTGCTGACCTCCAGCGGGTTCTTCGCCGACCCGATCCTGGAGCTGGGCACCGACGAGCAGAAGCGCCGGTGGCTGAGCCCGCTCTGCGGCGAAGCCCCGCCGCTGACGGCGCTGGCCGTCACCGAACCGGGCCACGGCTCCGACGCCGCCGGTATCCGCGCCCGCGCGGTGCGCACGGGCACCGGGGCGGACGAGCACTATGTGCTCAACGGGCAGAAGGCGTGGATCTCCAACGCCCCGTACGCCCAGCGCTTCGTCGTCTTCGCCACCGTCGATCCCTCGCTGGGCGCCAAGGGCGTGACCGCGTTCGTGGTCGAACGGGACACCCCCGGCCTGACCGTCGGCAGGCCGATGCGCAAGATGGGCCAGCGTGCGATCGTCAATGCCGAGGTGTTCCTGGAGGACGTACGGGTCCCGGTCGCGGACCGGCTGGGCGACGAGGGCCAGGGCTTCTTCGGCCTGATGCGGACCTTCGACGCCTCCCGCATCCTCATCGCAGCCTCCTGCGCGGGGCTGTGCCGGGCCGCCCTCGACTACGCCACCGGCTACGCCCGCGACCGGGTGCAGTTCGGCGTACCGATCATCGAGCACCAGGCGGTGGCCTTCCGGCTCGCCGACATGGCCGTACGTACCGATGCGGCGCACCTCTTCGCGGTCAGGGCGGCCCGCCTGTTCGACCGGGGCGAGCGGGTCACCGCCGAGGCCGCCATGGCGAAACTGGTCGGTTCGGAGAACGCGATGGCCAACACCTGGTCCGCCGTGCAGACCCTCGGCGGCTGGGGCTACTCGCAGGAGTACCTCGTCGAGAAGTGGATGCGCGACGCCAAGCTCGAAGAGATCGAGGAAGGCACATCCGACATCCAGCGGCTGGTCGTCTCCCGCTCGCTGGCGAAGGCGGACGGACCGGGACAGCGAGCGGGCCGGTGACCGGCCTCGACGCCTTCCGCGACCCGGCGTCCATCGCCGTGGTCGGTGCCAGCGGTACGCCGACGAAGTGGGGCTACTGGCTCGCCAGGGGCGCCCTGACCGGAACCGCGCGGCGCGCCGTGCACCTGGTGAACGCCAGGGGAGGCCCCGTACTCGGACAGGAAACGGCGCGCTCGCTGCGAGAACTGCCCGACGTCCCCCAACTCGTCGCCTTCGCCGTGCCGGGCCCCGCACTCGGCGTGGCCGTGGACGAGGCACTGGCACTGGGCGCACGCGGCCTGCTGGCCATCACCGCCGGAGTCGAGGACGAGCGCGGGCTCGCTGCCCGTGTCCGCGGGGCCGGCGCCCGGCTGATCGGCCCCAACTGCCTCGGGATCTACGACGCATCCGCCGAACTCGACCTGGTCTGGGGGCAGTTCAGGCCAGGATCGCTGGCGATCGTCTCGCAGAGCGGCCAGCTCGGACTGGAGCTCGCGGGCCTGGCCGCCGACGCAGGTCTCGGGATCTCCCGGTTCGTCTCCGTGGGCAGCCAGGCGGACGTCACGGCCCATGAAGTCCTCACCGACCTCGCCGACCACGACGCCACCCGGGTCGTCGCCCTCTACCTGGAGAGCTTCGGCGACGGACGCGCGCTGATCGCCGCCCTCACCGCGCTGCGCCGGGCCGGAAAACCCGTACTGCTGCTGACCGTCGGCGCCAGCGACGCCGGCCGGCAGGCCGCCCGGTCGCACACCGGGGCGATGACCACCGCCACGGACATCGTGGACGCCGCGTGCGAGACAGCAGGCGCGGCACGGGCCGAGACCCCCGCGCGCCTGATCGCCGCAGCGCAACTCCTCGTCCGGGCCCCGCGCCCCACCGGGCGGCGCGTCGTCGTCGTGACCGACAGCGGCGGACAGGGCGCACTCGCCGTCGACCTCGCCTCGCGCGCCGGACTGCTGGTGGAGCCACTGCCGCAGCCGACCCGGAACGCGATCGCGACCGGCCTGCCACCGCAGGCCGCCACCGCCAACCCGGTCGACCTGGCCGGCGGCGGCGAACAGGACCTGCGTACGTACGGCCGGGTCGTGGACCTGGTGGCCGCTTCGGGCGGCGCCGACGCCGTCCTGATGAGCGGATACTTCGGCAGTTACGGCCGTGACATCCCGGCCCAGCAGGACCGGGAGACCGAAGTCGCCCTGGAGCTGGCCCGTTCGGCCGTCCGGCACGGACTGCCGGTGCTGGTGCACTCGATGGCCAGGTCCACCACGACCACCGAGGCCCTGCGTGCGGCGGGGGTGCCCACCTACGAGGACATCGAGACTGCCGTCAGCGCACTGGGCACGGCGGCCCGGCTCGCCGAACGGGGCGCGGGGGAGCGGGTGGGACCGGAGGAGGCGGACGGCGCGGGGGACGTACGGACACCCCATGCGGCGGAAGCGGGTACCCCTCCCGCCGCGGAACTACGCACACCCCGGGCCGCGGACACGGGTGTACGTACGGCCGCGGACACGCGTGTACGTACCTCCGCTGCCCCGCCGACCGCCTCCGGCTACCTCTGCGCCCGTGATCTGCTCGCCGGTGCCGGTATCGCGTTCCCGTGCGCCCTCCCTGTCGCCGACCTGGACGAACTCAGATGTGCGGCGGGCCGGTTGGCCGCCCCGTACGTCCTCAAGGCGGACTGGCTGGAGCACAAGAGCGAGCACGGCGGTGTGGCGGTCGGCCTGGCCGACGCCACCGCGCTGGAGGCGGCCTACATGGAGATGTCCCTGCGCCTCGGCCCAGGACGGTACGTCGTCGAAGAGCTGGACCGCCGCCCGCACGTCGTCGAAATGGTGGTCGCCACCCGCCGCGATCCGTCCTTCGGACCGGTGGTTGTGGTCGGCGCGGGCGGTACCGAAACGGAACTCTGGCGCGACAGCGTGCTGGCCCTCGCGCCCTGTACCCACCAGGACGCGCTGACCCTGATCGCGCGGCTGCGCTGCGCACCACTGCTGGACGGCTGGCGTGGACGCCCCCCGGCCGACACCGGGGCGCTCGCCGACACGGTCGTCCGGCTCTCCCGGCTGGCCGCCGCGCGGCCCGACCTGCTGGAGATCGAGCTCAATCCCGTCCGCGTCGCCCCGGACGGCCTCCTGGCCGTCGACGCACTGATCACCCTCACCGCTGCCGCCCCTGCCGGCGTCCTCTCCACCGGTGAAGCCCCCACCCAAGGAGCACTGCCCCGTGAGCACTTCCCCCGCGAACACTCCCGTCACGAAGAATCACCCCGCTGAACTCGCGGGCCGGGTCGCCGTCGTCACCGGCGGCGGTTCCGGAATCGGCCGTGCCATCGCGCTGCGCTATGCCGCAGCAGGCGGAACCGTCGCGGTGATCGGCCGACGCCCCGAGGCGCTGGAGGAGACCGCGCGCCTCGCGCGGGAGTCCGGCGGCACAGTGGAAACAGCCTCGGCCGATGTCCGCGACGCCGACGCGCTGACGGCCGCGATCGACGCGGTCGCCGCCCGGCACGGGCGCCTGGACGCGCTGGTCAACAACGCTGCGGGGAACTTCGTCGTCCCTGCCGAGGACCTGTCCCCGAACGGCTGGCGCGCCGTGGTCGACATCGTCCTCAACGGCACCTTCTTCGCCACCCGGGCTGCCGCGCAGCACATGCTCGGCGCGGGGGACGGGGCGATCGTCAACGTGATCGCCGGCTACGCCTGGCACGGCCACCCCGGCACCGTCCACAGCGCGGCGGCCAAGGGCGGGGTGCTGGCGATGACCCGCACCCTCGCCGCCGAGTGGGGTGCGCGCGGTGTGCGGGTCAACTGCATCGCTCCCGGCCCGACGGAGACCGAGGGCGCGGGCGCCGCGCTGTGGCCCACGCCGGAGGCGCGTGCGCGGGTACTGGACAGCGTTCCGGCCGGGCGCTTCACCACACCGGAGGAGGTCGCCGAGGCCGCACTCTTCCTGTTGGAGGAACGTTCGCGCTACATCACCGGTACGACGATGGTGATCGACGGCGGCCAGTGGCTGGGCCGCCAGATCTACGGCTGACATCGTCCGCGGTGGCGTTCCGATGGGCCGGTGGAGGCGGGTCGTTGAGCGTGCGGCCGGCGGGGTGGTCCCAGCCCTGCGGGCACGCATCCCCGACCCGCCCTACGACCTGTCCCGCCTCCCCGGGCCGTGGTGGGCACCGGGGGTGTGTCCGAAGGTCCGGTGGAAGACGTCGATGAACGCACTGGCGGACGACCAGCCGCACTGATGGGCCGTTGTGGTGACCGGGGTGTTGTCGGCGAGGAGGACGAGGGCGTGGTGCAGGCGTAGTTGGGTGCGCCACTGCGGGAAGGTCATGTTGAGATCGGTCCGGAACAGCCGGGACAGCGTGCGGCTGCTGGCGCCGATGTGCCGGCCGAGCTGGGCGAGCGTGCGGTTGTCGCCGGGATCAGCTTTAAACAGGCCGCACAGTGCCCTGAGTTGTGGGGATGTGGGGGTCGGCACGTGAAGCGGCTGGTGGGGTGAGACGCGCAGCTGATCAAGCAACACGGCGCGCAGCCGGGCACGTTGGGGACTGCCGTCGAGGGGGGTGGCGGTGTAGGCGAGGATGAGCTCACGCAGAAGGGGCCCGACGGCGAGCACGGCCGGCTTCTCCAGGCCGATCGGATCGTCCCCCGTCTCCAGGCCGACCAGGTGCATGTCCAGATCCCCGTGGGCCTGGTGGGCGTGGACCGTTCCGGCGGGAATCCAGATGGCACGTGTGGCGGGCGCGACCCAGGTCCCCGTACTGGCGGTCACGCTCAGCACACCCTGGCCCGCGTACACGATCTGATGGTCGTCGTGCCGGTGCGCGTCGACCTCAGCCCCGGCGGCCAGGCTCTGGGTCCGGGTGGGTGCGATGGGCTCATGGCGGATTTCCGGCATGGGCCAGCACTTTATGGGAAGCACGCCAGGCGTGCGGTGCGAATTACGGACGCCGAGGGGGTTGCGTACTCCCCGCGTTTCCCGCCGCTCCTCGCGACGGTCCGCAGTCTCGGCATCGCATCGCATCGCATTGCTCCGGACCAGGACTGCCAGGGACAATGGGCCGATGACTGTACGACCAGCCCACGCCGACGACCTGCCGATCCTCCAGGACATGGAGAGGGCCGCGGGGCGGTGTTTCCGCGACATCGGGATGCCGGAAATCGCTGATGACGAACCGCTGCCCCTGGATGAACTGGCCCGCTACCAGCGGGCCGGACTGGCCTGGGTCGCGGTCGACGGGACCAACGTCCCGGTGGCGTATCTCATCGCCGACCGCGTCGACGGCAACCTCCACATCGAGCAGGTGTCGGTGCACCCGGACCGTGCCCGGCGCGGCATCGGACGTTCACTGCTGGACCACCTGGCGGACCGGGCGGCGGCTGACGGAATCCCCGCCCTGACGCTCACCACGTTCGCTGACGTTCCGTGGAACGCGCCGTACTACGCACGCTGTGGCTTCCAGCCCCTTGACGAGAATGAGCTCGGCCCCGACCTGCGGCACATCCGAGCGCGGGAGACGGCGCACGGCCTCGACCGGTGGCCGCGGTTGTGCATGATCCGCGCCCTGTGACAGCGCAGGTGTTCCGCCTGAACGGGGGCTACTTGAGGGAGGCCGGTGGCGCGGACGGTTCGCTTCACTACCGCATCGGGCCGGTGCGTGACGATTTTGCTAAGGCTGATTGATAAAGTAGCCTTAGTGTATGAGGGACGAGCTGAACACCCGCACGATCGCCACGGCCCTGATGATGAGCGTCGGCGCGCTGCTGAGGCGAGTGCGTCAAGCGAGGGTCGAGGGCGAGCTCACGATGCCCGAGCGGACCGCCCTGTCACTGCTGGACCGCACCGGCCCGACGACGTCGTCGGCACTGGCCCGGCAGGTACAGATCACCGCGCAGGCGATGGGGGCGACGCTCGGCGGGCTCCAGGCCCGCGGTCTGGTCGAGCGGAGCACCGACCCGCAGGACGGCCGGCGCGTGGTCCTGGCGCTGACCGACGCGGGCCGGCAGGCGCTGGCGGACAAGCGCAGTGCCCGTACGGAGCTGCTCGCGCGGGCACTGGCGGACGGCTTCACGCCGGTGGAGCTGGAACAGCTCGCGGTGGCGGCGCCGCTGCTTGAACGACTGGCTCAAAGGATCTGATCCTGGCCGAACCGGCAGCGACTCCACCCCCCCGGGCGCAACACCGCGTACCAAGAGCCCGGCATCCGAGATCACCCCATGCCACGGGTGCCGGCAGCCCGCCGTCACCCACCCGCGCAGCGAGGACACCATGGCCCTGACAGCGATCGACCCCACGCCCGCTCTCGTCGTGATCGACCTGCAGAAAGGAATCGTCGCAGCCCACAAGGACGACTCCGTCACCTGCGCCGTCCAGCAATCGGCAGACCTGGCGGCGGCGTTCCGTCGGCACGGCCTGCCTGTGATCCTGGTCAACGTCACCGGCCGCGCCCCTGGGCGCACCGATAGCGGCCGGTCCGGCACCACGGCCACGATTCCGCCCGGCTGGACCGATCTGATCGATGAACTCGACGCGCAGCCGACGGACCACCTGATCAGCAAGCGGCGGCGCAGCGCGTTCCACGACACCGGACTCGACACTCTCCTGCGCGACCTCGGCGCCACACAGGTCGTTCTCACCGGCATCTCCACCAGTTCGGGCGTCGAATCGACCGCGCGCTCGGCTTCCGACCATGGCTACCACGTCGTTCTTGCCACCGACGCCATCACCGACCCGGACGTCGAGGCGCACCGCCACAGCGTCGGACGTGTATTCCCCAAGCTCGGCGAAACTGCCACCACTGGCGAAATCCTCGACATGCTGAAGGCGACGCGATGACCCTGCTGGGCCGGCTCCTGAAAAACCGCAGATCAGGTGAGACCCACGCTGCGTGGAATCTGCCGAACCTGCATGGCCCCGAACTGCTGAACCTGAGCAGTCAGCACTTCGACGACGGCGGCTCCATCCCGCTGGACCACCGTGCCAGGAACATCGGCGGCCAGAACCTCTCACCCCACCTGGCGTGGAGTCCGCCGCCACCGGCCACCGCCCAACTCCTCCTGGTCGTCGAGGACACCGACGTCCCCCTGGCGAAGCCGGCCATCCACTGCCTCGCCCTGGTCGACCCGGCGGTCCGCGACCTCGCCCCCGGAGACCTCGCCGCCCGCCGGCCCGCCGCCGGCATCACGGTGCTGCGCTCCACTGTCGGACGCGGATACCACGGCCCGGCACCCATCAAGGGCCATGGACCGCACCACTACACCTTCCAACTCTTCGCCCTCGCCGCCTCCCTCGGCACACCCCCCGGCGGAACCGCACCGGACCGGGCCAGGCCCCGCGTTCTCCTGTCCTCCATCACCACACCGGTCCTCGCCCGAGGCAGGCTGACAGGCACGGTGGAGCGCTGACCCGGATACACGGCACCCGCCAACACAGCGCAGGGGGCACAACCCGGGACTGACCGGTATCTACCGTGCGCTCGCCGAGCACGCAGAGACCGCGAGCGGTCCGACCGCTTCGGCGGCGGTCTCGGCCGGACGTTCCCGGGTCACGACGGGCGCCCGCCGAACTGCCAGTTGTGCACCTCGACGTCGGCGTAGCGGTCCGGAGTCAGGATGGCGCGTGCCGTGTCCGGGTCCGGTGCCCGGACCAACGCGGCCGTGCCCAGCCGGACGGCGCCGTTGTCGGACAGCAGCGGCCCGTAGGCGATCAGCTCGTCCCGGTCGGACGGAAGCGCGAGGCCGGCGCCCTGCCGCATGCCGAGGCCGAGTACCAGGTACCGGTTGCCGCCGGTCCGGCCGCCGGGGAAGTCCCACATGGTGCGCCCCAGTTCGTTGCGCCACCGTCGCAGCAGTACATCCCGGTACACGCCGGCCTGGTAGTTCGGCTCGTCGAAGGCGAACGCGCGGGCAGCGGCGGGATCGGGCAGGTCGACGATGTGCACGCTTCCGGTGGGTGTGTCGCCGTCGTCGGCGAGGGTCGGGCCCCGGGCGATCATCTCTTTCGCGTACCGGTCCATGTAGGACCAGTGGTCTTCCGCCAACTCCTCGCGCAGCGCCACAGAGTCGAGCCGGTCACGGTGATAACAGAGGAACTCCATGCTCATAGGATCTCTCCCAGGAGGTACCGGGTCGAGCGGGTTTCGCTGCCATGACCGGTCGACAGCCTCATTGAGGGTTACCCCGAAGCAAGGCGTTCTGCTGTCGGCCGAGACTGTCGTGGCTCCGGTGGTACCTGCGGCAGGATCGTCACATGGAGCCGATCTTCGTTCTCGTGCACAGTCCGTCCGTAGGCCCCTCGACCTGGCACCCCGTGGCCGAGCATCTGACAACTGCGGGATATCAGGTACGGGTGCCGTCCCTGCTGCGCATCGGCATCGGCGCTCCGCCCTTCTGGCCCCGCATCGTCCATGCGGTCCGCGACGAACTCCGGCAGGTCCCGGTCGGCAGGCCCGTCATCCTGGTGGCACACAGCAACGCAGGTTTGTTCCTCCCGGCGGTTCGCTCGGGCATCGGCCATCCGGTGGCCGGCTCGATCTTCGTCGATGCCGCGCTCCCGGCCCGGGTCGGACCGACACCTGTCGCCGCACCCGAGTTTCTGGAATTCCTCAGGCCGATGGCTGTGAACGGCAGGCTGCCGCGCTGGACCGATTGGTGGGACGAGACAGACATCGCACCCCTGTTCCCTGATCCGGCGGTGCGACAGAAAGTCATCGAGGAGCAGCCCACCCTGCCGCTCTCCTACTACGAGCAGAGCATCCCCGTCGCCGACGGCTGGGATGACCATCCCTGCTCCTACGTACTGTTCGGCTCTCCGTATGAAGACGTTGCCGCCGAGGCGCGCGAACGTGGCTGGCGGGTCGCGCACCTGCCCGGCGCACACCTCCATCAGATCGTCGATCCCGCCGGCACGGCCCGGCTCCTCGTCGAACTGGCCACTACGGCGTGATCCCTCTCGAGTTGGCCAACTGCCCCCCCCACGACGAATCTGTCATGCGCATGGCGTAACGGTCGGCGCATCGCTAAGGTGTTCGCGCCATCCCCATTCTGCCTGTTTCTGCTTTCAGGGAGCTCGAATTGGGCATCTTTGAACATTCCCGTCTGTCGAAGCTGCGCGCTGTGCCGGCCGCCGCGATCGCCGCCGCGGCCCTTGTACTCCCGGCCGTCGCCCCGGCCCAGGCCGCCCCGGCTCCGCCCCACGCCGCGACCGGTCCTGCCCACGCCGGCGCCCTCTCCGGCCATGCCGTCCCGGGCGCAACCGGCCGTGCCGCCACGCATCAGTTGACGCCCGCTCAACTCGCCGACCGCCGCGCCACACACCACGCCGCAGTCCGGCCCGCCGCCCCGCCCGCGGCACAACTGACCGACGACCACAAGTTCTGGGCTGTCTATCCCACCGGCGCCAGCGCCCCCACCGGGGCCTTCGCCACCCACTCGGTGTCTCCGGCCCTGCGTACCTCTCATGCCGGCGATGTCATCTACGCGCCCACCCTCTACCCCGCGGGTAACTCCTGCATCGAGAACACCACTGCCTACTTCCACGACAAGGCTGAGATCTGGGCCTGGGACTGGTGCAACGGCCAGACCGTCGGCAAGTACACGCTGATGGACTCCGCCTTCCAGTCCACCTACGTCCGAAACGGCGGCTACCAGGTCTGGATCGCCAAGACCGACGCCACCCAGAACACCTGGCAGATGCGGCTCTACAACTACACGACGTCTCAGTGGGACACGTACTACACGTCCTCCGGCTACGACCCCAACAACCACACCACCGGCACCGACGTCGACGGCTGGGATGCCTTCGAGGTCTACTCCGCCACCGACCCCTCCACCGGCCGCCCCTACATCTGCGCCGACACCGCGGGCCAGTCCTTCACCGCCACCGGCATGCAACAGCAGGAGGGCGGCAGTTGGAAACTCCTGAGCAGCAGTGACTCCACGGTCTCCGCCTCCGGTGCCATCTTCGACTGCACCAACCTGCAGGCCTCCTTCACGTCACCCGACTACGCCTGGCGCGTCAGTAACCCCTGACCCGTACCGGCCGGCCCCTCCTCGTCACGGGTGGGGCCGGCGGCTGTCGCCGTCACCGACGTAGGCCGGCACACCGTTCGTGCGCGCGGGCGTCGGCGAGCGTGCCGGTCTTCGTACGCAGGCGACCGCACTGGTCGGACACACGGCCTCACACAAGTGGCACAAGTGGCCAATCGCTAGCGGGCCGCAGCGAGTTCGGCGAGAACTCCGACGGCACGGTCGATCTCGGCCTCGGTGTTGTAGTAGTGCGGCGAGAGCCGTACCAGCGGGTGGACGTCCCGGTCCTCGGCGTCGAACTGGGTCTGCACCGGATCGGTGGTGCTGACATTGATCCCGTGCCCGGCGAGGGCGGCTGCGACATCAGCCGTCGTCATGTTCTCCGCCTTGCAGGTCACGATCGCGCACCGCTCCCGGCCGAGGTCGTAGGTGGTGATGCCAGGCACGGCGTCCAACTGGTCGCGCAGACCGGCGCCGAGGGCGAGAGTGCGTCGGCCGATCTCGTCCATGCCGAGGTCCAGGCACTGCTGGACGGCGGCGCTCAGCCCCAGGACATTGGCGTAACTGACCTCCCATGTCTCGAAGCGCCGCGCGCCGTCGTTCCAGGTGAAACTGCGCTTGCCGTCCCAGGTGGCAGCGGCGATCTCGATCACGCGCGGCTCCAGATACGCGAGTGCCTCCGGACGCACCCAGAGGAAGCCCGTACCGCGCGGGCCGCGCAGGAACTTACGGCCGGTGGCGGTCAGTATGTCGCAGCCGAGCTCGGCGACGTCCACGGGGAACTGGCCGATGGACTGGGTGGCGTCGAGGAGGAAGGGAACACCGGCGGCGCGGGTGATGCGGCCGATCTCGGCGGCCGGGTTGACCAGGCCGCCGCTGGTGGGGACGTGTGTGATGCCCACCAGCTTGGTGCGGTCGTCGATCAGGTTCGTCAGGGCGTTGGTGTCGAGCCGGCCGGACTCGTCGTTGGGGACGACGACGACCTCGGCTCCGGTTCGCTGGGCCGTCTGAAGGTAGGCGAGGACGTTGCTGCCGTACTCGGCGCGGCCAGTGAGTATGCGGTCGCCCGGCTTGAACGTCATGGAGTGGAACGCGGTGCTCCAGGCGTGGGTGGAGTTGTCGGACAGCGCGATCTCGTCAGCCTGGCCGCCCACCAGCCTGGCGATGTGCCCGTAGGTGGAGTCGATGCGGTCCCTTTCCTGGTCCGCGGCTTCGTAGCCGCCGATCGCCGCCTCCAGCTCCAGGTGGGAGACCATGGCCCTGAGCGTCTGCCGCGACAGCAGACCCGCCCCCGCGTTGTTGAGGTGAATCCGGTTCGCGGTGCCCGGGGTGTCCTGGCGGAGCGCTTCGATGTCCATGCCCATCGCTTCCCATCTGTGCGTGGCCGCTGTGGCCTTCACCGTCCCAAAGCGCCTCCCTTCAGTAAAGGCCTGCCGGGCAGTTCCGCGGTCATATGTCTCTCGCCGTTAATGACTGGGTGCTGCGCAGGGTGTCAGTCGTCTGCGGGTTCGGTTATGAGCAAGGGCCGGAACTGTCCGACGAGGAATAGCGGACAGGTATTTCTATGCTGCTGTCAGAGCGTCGGCCAATTCATCGAGGCTGTTCGACCGCCAGTTGAAGGTGTCGGTCTCCCGTGGAGGGTCACCGACCGGTCGCTTGACGTAGGCGGTGCGCATTCCTACCGCCTGGGCTCCGCGAAGGTCCCAGGCGTGGGCGGCGACCATCAGTACGCGTTCCGGTGGGCATCCCGCCGCGTCGAGTGCGAGCCGGTAGACCTCAGGTGCGGGCTTGTAGGCCCGGGCGTCCTCGGCGGAGAGGGCTTGGTGCCAGCGCAGCCCGGCGTATGCGTTGAGCCGGAGCAGAGACGCACGGCTGGCGTGGGTGAGCCCGAGTACGGGAAATCGCCCGGCGAGGCGGGCGAGTCCGGCGGGGGAGTCGCCCCAGGGCTTCATGCGCTGGCCCGCGGTGGCCAGCCGTTCGATGGCCGCCGGGTCGGTGAGGCCGGCACGGGCGGCCACCTGTTGAGCTGCCTCACGGTCGATGACCTCGGAGTTGGCGTAGGCCCGGTCTCCCTTGTCGATGCGCTGCTGCTCGTTGCCTACATGGTCCTGCCACACGGTGAGCAGTTGGTCGACGGTCGTGTCGTCGGACGCGGGTACCGCGTTGCGAATGGCGGCCCGGAGGCCGCCCGGCTCGTCGACCATCGTGCCGAGGACGTCGAAGACGACGGCCTCGATGTCGCTTGCCCGGGCCATCCGGCCTCCCCATCAATCGTGTCCGGGCGTGACACGGCCCGGACATCTCGCTGCAGAACGGTGGTGGTGAAACGTGCCTCGGCAGGGCCGCGTCTGCGATTCTCGAATACGGCCGCGATCACCGTGTACAGCCTGATCGAGCCCGACTGCCCGGGATCCGCATTACGCCATCGGCGGTGTGTCGCACCCGGCCGGAACCGGCGGGATTCAATCTCGCCGGCGGAACAATGGAACCTGAACTCCACCGGCTTGCACGGAGGTTGTGAAAGGCGTGGTCGTCCCGGTACCGGGCTCAATGAGCCGGAGTCTCGCATAATCGAGAACAGTGCCGCACCGACCGGTTCACGTCGCCGGGCGAGGTGGAATCCATCCGTGTCCCCGGCTCCTCGCAGGATTTCCGGACCGGTGCAGCAACTGTCGTAACTATACCGTTGGGTGTACCGTTCAGGGCGTGACTATTAACAGCGAGACCGTCGGTCGAAGAGGTAAGCGGCGAGGTATGAGCCATCTGACGCCGGCCGGCGTGAAGGTCCTTGAGACCGCCTCCCGGCTCTTCTACGAGCAGGGGATCCGCGCCGTCGGTGTGGAGGCGATCGCGGAGGAGGCAGGTGTCACCAAGAAGACTCTCTACGACTGCTTCGGCTCGAAGGAGGACCTCATTGTCGCCTACCTGCGGGCTCGTGACGGTCTGTGGCGTTCCACCCTGGTGAAGCACGTCAACGGTCACGATGCCCCTCCCGGGCAGAAGATCCTGGCCACGTTCAGCGCTTTGCGTGACTGGATGCGCGAGCGGAACTCGCGGGGCTGTGCCTTCATCAACGCTTCCGTGGAACTGCCCGAGGACCACCCCGGCCGGGAGGTCGCCCGCGACCAGAAGGCGTGGCTCTTCGCCTACCTGGAGGATCTCGCGGCACAAGCCCGTGCCCAGGACCCCGCTGCGCTGGCCGCGCAGGTGCTGATCCTTCACGAGGGGGCCTGCATCGCCGATTCCATGCGGTCGGTGGATCACGCGGTCGACCGCGCTGAACAGGTGGCCGCCGTCCTCATCGAGAGGGCACTTGCCGAGTGACCCGCGACGGCTTGGCAGCGGCCACGTCCGGGCATCCGGTCACCGGTGAACACCGCCGGGTCCGCGGGGAGGCTCGGCCTGTTCACTGAAATGACCTGTGTACCGTTTGCTCTTCTTGCTTATTTTGGGCCGTAGCGGCTTCAGTTCAGCATGTCCAGCCCTGCCGGGACCGGCTTCCGGTCCCGGCAGGACCGTGTCTGCCGTCGTCCTGCAACCGGGCTCGTAACCCGTAGCCTCTCCCACCCGTGACGGATCTACGCGACGAGTGACGGGAGGGGTGAACTCAGCGCAGGTACCGGGTCGGTCGCGGGGCGTATCGCCTTCGCGCGCTCGGGCTCGCCGTCCAGCTTCCTTGCCAGGTCGGCTGCGTACGCCCGCAGGAGGCCGTGCATGTGGTAGTGCCGTTCGTCCTGGCGCCGGATCAGGTGCGCGCTGGCGAGGCCGCGCAGCAGTCGTGAGGCTTCATCCTGGCTGATACCCGCGGGCGCCGCAGTGGCGGCGGCGTCGATCAGATGGCCGGGGAGCATGCCCAGCAGCCGGAACATACGGGCGCTCTGCTCGTCGAGTGCCTGGTAGGAGGTGTCGAACGCGTTGCGGAGCACGACGTCGCCCTCGGCGAGGTTCAGCCGGGCATGCTCGGGCTTGAGTTCGGTGGCAAGGGTGTCGGCGCTGTCGTGTTGATGGCTCACGATGTGCTCGCCTGCCAGGACCAGCGCCAGCGGGAGATGTCCGCAGCGTTCTGCCAGAACAGTCACTGCGGCGGGGCCGGCGTCGGCGCGCACGTCGCCTATGATCGCGCGGATCAGCATGGCGGCCTCCGGCTGGCACAGCTCTGCCAGCGGCAGCCTGACGGCGTCCACCAGGGACATCAATCCGGGCAGTCGCGAGCGACTGGTCACCACGACGCCGCATCCCGGTGAGCCGGGCAGCAGGGGGTAGATCTGCTGGGCGTTGGCAGCGTTGTCCAGTACCAGCAGGATCTCGCGGCCGTGCAGGTAGGAACGGAAGGTGGCGGCCCTCTGGTCCAGGTCGGCGGGGATGCGGTCGGCGGGCACCCCCACGGCGCGGAGCAGATCCTCCAGAACATCGAACGGTGCAGCCGCAGTTCCGGGCTCGGGGCCCTGAAGGTTGACGAACAGTTGTCCGTCGGCGAAGTGGCCGTCGTTGACAGCCCGGTGTGCCGCTTGTACTGCCAGCGCGGTCTTTCCCACGCCGGGCGGTCCGCTGATGACTGCGACGGGTACCGCGAGGGACTGCTCGTCTCCGGGCAGCAGCCGGTCCAGTCGGGTCAGGTGATCCCGGCGCCCCACGAAGTTCTGCTTGGCCGGGGGGAGTTGGGCAGGTTGCACCCATCCTTGCTGGTGGCGTGCGGCTGCTTCCAGAGCGGAGGCGATGGTGGTGAAGGTGTTTCCGACGTTCAGTTCCCGGTCGCAGGCCTCCGCGAAACTCACCGAGGGCGGTCGTTTGTCGGTCTCGATCTTGCTGACGTGGCCCCGGTTGAAATGCACCATGGCGGCGAGCTGCGTGAGGGAGAGACCTCGCTGTTTCCGGTAGGCCCGGAGCAGTTGCCCGAACGTCACTGGAACGCCGGCACCTGGCGGGTAGCCGGCATCCGTATGGGAAGGCTGGGTTGATGCTGAGCCCTGCGCTGGTTCCCGTACCACTTCAAGCCCCCAGAATCGTACAGATCGTCTAGAGCAGCCAGCTCCAGACCGGAGTTGGTGGGATGTCGTGCGTACTTCAGATGGCTGTTCGGGCTCCCGACCCACTCGGTGCAGGCGGCGGGGGCTGCAGACTCGGTGATCCACCGGCGGAGATGCCGGGACGGAACTTCGTGCTTCCGCGTGCATCTTCGTGCCTGCTCATGCTTCTACGTGCGGGTGAAACTCCGACATCGGCCGGCCCGGAGGGCGACTGCGGTGTCGCTCATGGCGTCGCCGTCAGATCGTCGAAGGCCGGGAATCGGGCAGCGATGCTGTCCGGCAGGAACCGGGCGGCGCAGCCGTTGTCTTCCTGGAAGAAGCGGATCGCGGTGTAGTTCGGTCGCGTCCCTGCGTCGAACCAGTGCATCGTCCGGCTGGGTATGCACAGCAGATCCCCGGCTGTGCACAGAATCGCGTGCACCTGGCTCGCGACATGGAGATAGAAGCAGCCGGCTCCCGCTACGACGAAGCGCACCAGGTCCTCTTCGTGGACGTGTTCCTGGTGCTGGGGCTGGTCCGGATCGGCCGACGCGGGGGTCATACGTGCGATGTCGACGACCCGGTGGCTGCCCTCGGCGCTGACATGGTCGATGTGGCTTCGGTAGGCGTTCATGATGGTGGAGTCGTCGGCATCGGCCGGGAGCCGGCGGGCGGCGTGCCACCGCGCGAAGCGCACACCGATCCTGAGCAGTTCCTTGCGGATGACGTCCAGGTCGTCGCTCTGTACCGTGACGGTCTGTGGTGCGTCCTCCGGCATGATCTGCAGTAGCGTCACCGGGCGTTCACCTTGGCCATACCCGGCTCGTCGGCGCCTGTGAGCATGAGCAAGTGGCTGAGTTCCTCAACACACTCCAGCCTGTTGCGTGCCTCGTCGATGTCACGGCCGAAGGAAAATATGCCGTTCCGGTCGATGAGCAGAGCCGGCGGGGTATCGGCGGTCGGTTCGTCGAGGAAGGCCGTCACGTCGTCGGCGATGAGGGACGCATCGAGGTTGTTCGGGACGACCGGCAGTACGACCAGGCGGGGATCCGGCACGCCGAGGCTCTTCGCCATTTCCATTTCCTCAAAGACCACTTGGCCGGTGCCACCCGTGTCGCGGGTCCGGGTGGCGAGGGCGGTGGACCACGGTGCGTGTGCGTGGATCACTGCTCCGCAGCCGGGCAACCGCCGGTAGAGCGCGAGGTGTACTGGAGTTTCGGCGGGGGGCCATTCGGTTTCCCCGAGCAACGGCAGCCCTTTGAACGGGTCGACCATCACCGCGTCCTGATGGGTCATCTCTCTCTTGCTCAGGCCGTCGGCGGTGATCATGACCGCTTCACCCGATCGAACCGAGACGCTGCCGAACGTTCCTGGCATCCAGCCGCTCCGGTACAGGGACCGGCCGACGGCCGAGAGGTGTTCACGTTGCAGCTCGGCATCCTCGCGGATGCAAACGGGTTTCACAGTCCTTCTCCTCCTGCGCGGAACGACGCATCAGTTCTCGCGCACCGTTCGCCTTCCTGCTGCCGTCGCGGTGGATCAACAACGGGCAGTCCGGGGAGGTTCAGGGCCCCTGGAGTCGCTTGGCCGGACAGATGAAGCGACACGCGTGCGTCTCCTTCGCGTGAGTGGATCGGTGAGCTATACCAACCGGTATAGTTACATGCTACGGAGTTGATTTTCCCGGTGTCAACGGCTCCCTTCCGGGGTGGCTGGAAAGGCTCTTCAAGTTGCAGCCTGCCGATATGCCTGGTAGGTGACGGCCCGGCAGGGGCGGAGGTCGTCCACTTCATGGCGATGTGAAGAGCGTCGACGTCCCGGTTCCTGAGTGACTGCTCGGTCCTGCCGATGGCCGCGGCGCGAGCAGCTCTCCGCGGCACCGGACGCCGGACGCGGCCCTTCCGGACCGCGGCGTGGTCACCTCCGGCGGAGCCTCGGCAGTCATCGCCGCCAACCTGCGCGAGGTGTGTTGCCGGCCTTTGACCGTCCGCTCGACACGGCCGCGTGACCAGCGAACACACCCGGATGGAAGGGCTCCGGCAACAGCGCCGGGCTTCAGGGTCCTGTGCAGCCCTGTTGCTGTTGCCTCGCGAGAGGCAACAAGGCAACCCTGTACAGCTTTGCGGGAGTTGACGATAGTGAAGTCACTTCCACCGCAGGACGCCGTACCTCGTGAAGGGCCCAATCCAGTTGCTGCTGGTTCCTTCGGTGCAGGACGCCTTGTGCCCTTCGGCTGTTCGTCGGCCCGGGGAGGCCGGAAGTTCTCGTAGAAGCAGCGCTGTCGTCACGTCGAAGGAGGCCGGGATGGGTACACACATCGACTATGCCGAACTGGTAGTGTCGCCAAGCGAGTTTTTCCAGGTCGGAGAGCCGGAGCGGATCAAGTCATCCATCGGGCTGAAGCTATCGGACCACTCGTACCTTCCGAAGGCCGATGAGCCACGCGCCGACTGGGTCGCGAGTGTTGCTGTGCCGGCGTTCAAGACGCTTGCACAGATGGGCGTCATGGCTCCGCGGTTCTGCACGATCGGGACGGGTGCGGGGCTGGACGCCCTGGCGGCTGTGGAGATTTTACAAGCGCGCACTGTTGGTTTCACCGACCTTCACGAAGATGTTCTCGCTCATGCCCGGGAAAACATTCAGAGCAACCTCCTGCATCAGGATGTCGAACTGATCGGAGGAGCCGGGGACATCCTCTCCCCGCTGGCCGGCAAGGTGTCGCAGGTCGACGTGATCTACGAGAACCTCCCCAATATCCCGATGGCGGGGAGCGCCGATCTAGCCGATGGCCAGACCAGTTCGACCTTCATCGCGGAGCGAGTCGAGGAGATCGCCGGCTTCGCCGAGAAGAATCTCGTCACGCTGCACTACCTGGCCCTGCAGCAGGCGCATCCGGTCCTTCGGGTCGGTGGCCGGGTGCTGTCGTCGATCGGTGCGCGGGTTCCGTTGTCCGAGATTCTGTCCCTGTCCGGAGCCGCCGGCTACAACGGCAGCATCCTGACCTATACGTGGAAGATCCAGTCCGAGCCGCACGAGGTGGTCGGCGGCTATGCCCAGTGGGAAAAGGAAGGGATGGGCCCGTTCCACTTCTACCCGGTGGACGTCCTGCGTGACGCCTTCACGGGTATGTCCGCCGCGGCAGCCGGTGCGCAGGCTCTCCAGATGGAGAAGGAACTGTCACCGTACGAGATATCGGCGGTGGACGCCCTGGCCCTGGTGGAGAAGGGTGAAAAGGTCGGTCACACGGTCGCGATTCTTGACTCCGTCAAGATTCCTGACTCGGCTCTCTGACACTGCTTCACCGTATCTTCGGTGCGTTGGCAGAGACACGGTGAGGCCGGCCTTTCGGCTACCGCCGGCGCGGTCCTGACGCGCGGACAGCGATGAAGTACTCGTGCGTCCTGGCCGGGTACGGCCCGGCGCACCGCACTGCCGAATTCTCACCGGTCTCTGCCAGGACCAGGTACGGACTGTCCGCACCCGGTCCTGTTAGTACCCCTTCCTGTCCGCACCAACATCCTGTTCGCACCCCTTCGTGTCGTCCGCACGCCTGGCTGAAATCCTCCCGCAGTACTAAGGAGTCGGCATGAATATCCAGTCGTTCATTGGCAAGACACCCCTCGTCGAACTGAACACCTTTGACGTTCCGGCCGATGTGCGGATATTCGCCAAAGTCGAATTCGTGAACCCGGGGGGCAGCATCAAGGACCGGATCGTCCGGTACATCATCGATGATGCCGAGCGCCGCGGTCTGCTGAAGCCGGGCGCAACAATCGTGGAGAACACCTCCGGCAACACCGGTGCAGCGATCGCGATGATGGCGGCAACGCGCGGCTACCGTGCGGTCCTGACCATGCCGGACAAGGTCAGCAAGGAAAAGCAGGACGCGCTGCGGGCCATGGGGGCCGAGGTGATCGTCTGCCCCACATCGGCCTCGCCGGATTCGGCCAAGCACTACGTCACATGCGCGAGGCGTATCCACGCCGAGATGCCGGGCTCGTTCATGCTGAATCAGTACGACAACCCCCTCAACGCGGAGGCGCATTTCCGTTCGACGGGCCCGGAGATCTGGGAGGCACTCGGACAGTCGGTGACGGCATTCGTCGCATCAGGGAGTACAGGCGGCACAATCTCCGGAACTTCGCGGTTCCTGAAGCAGAAGAACCCGGCCGTGCGGTCCGTCCTCCTCGATCCGGCCGGTTCCATCTACCACCGCTACTTCCATGAGGGGGTCGTTGATCCTTCGCAGATCGCGCCGTACTTCGTCGAGGGCGCGGGCGAGGACCATCTGGCCAAATGCATGGACTTTTCGGTCGTCGACGACGTGATTCAGTTCACCGACGCCGATGCCTTCGCCACGTGCCGGCACTTGGCGGTACGCGAGGGTCTGATCTGTGGCGGCACCTCGGGAGCGAATGTGTGGGGCGCTGTGCAAGTTGCCCGGTCGCTGACGAAGCCCGCAACGATCGTCACGGTCCTGCCGGACAGTGGAAACAAGTACATCTCAAAGATCTACAACCCGGATTGGCTTATGCAGAACGGCTTTGATACCGGTCGGATTCACACACCAGAACCGACTCTGTAATGGGAAGTACTCGGAAAAACGTCGCCGCCGCGCTCACGGCTGCCCTGCTCTGGGCCTTCGCCTTTGTCGCCCCGGCCGCCGTCAAGCCCGCGAGTGAACTGCTCCTGGTCACCGGCCGGTACTCCTTGTTCGGCCTGTGCGGCCTCTACGTCCTGTGCAGAAACTGGAGACAACTCAGACTGATGCCGATCCGGAGGACCCTCTTCGGCCTCTACATAGGCTTCGTGGGGTACTTCGTCTTCTATATCTGCGTCTCGTACTCCGCAACGACGAGCGGCGGCTTCATCACCGCAGTCGTCGTGGGATCGTCGCCGATCACGATCGCGGTGGCCGGTAACTTCGCAGAAAAGCGCATGTCGTGGCGCGAGCTCGTCGCGCCGGTCATCCTGATTCTCGTCGGTCTCACCCTGCTCAGCGTCTCGGATCTCATTCAGGGCAAGCACTCGGGTGGTGCGAACGACTCAATCTTCGGGATAGGGCTGGCCATTATGGCCATGCTGACCTGGTCGTACTTCGTGGTCCGCAACGCCCAGTCCCAGCGGACCTGGGAAACGAAGCCGGACCCCACGATCTGGGCCGCCCTGGTGGCGATGGGAGCAGGCGGCGCTTCTATGGTGCTGCTGCCCTTCGCCATTGCCTCCACGCCGGCTGAGACTTTCGATCCGTACCCGCTCTTCAAGATCATCGCGTGGTGCGTATTCCTGGGTGTCATCGGATCCTGGTGGGGGACATACATCTGGGTGAAGGCGGCGCAGGGCATACCGGTGCCACTGGTCGGACCGCTGCTCGCCACGGAGACGATTTTCGGCGCGATCCTGAGTCTGCCGATGGAGCAGCGGATGCCCACTTGGACGGAGGTCGGCGGCGCCCTGTTCGTCCTCACCGGGATAGCCGTCTACATGGTGTTCGACGTGAAGAATTCACGGTCGAGCGGCAACGGCGGCCAGGGCGACGAGGGCAGCGGCACGGAAAGATCGGACGCGTCAGATGTGCCCGCGGTGACATAGCGGGACAAGATAAGAACGGTCATGATCGTTGGCTTGACCCGACAGGGAGTCAATTCCATGAGCAATTCCTTCACCAACATCAAGCAGTCTCACGTGTTCTTCGACAACGCCTCCGGGCTGAAGAACTACTACGAGGACTGGGCGACGCGGTACGACGTGGACCTGGCGGATCAGAAGTGGGTGGCGCCGCGGGTCGCGGCCAACTTCGTTCACCTGCTCGCCTCCGCCTACGGGGCGCCGGGAACAACCATTCTCGACGCCGGCTGCGGCACCGGCCTCGTCGGCAGTTTCCTGACCACGCTGGGAAAGTACGTGATCGACGGAGTCGACCTGTCGGAGAACATGGCTGCCGAGGCCATCAAGACCAATGCGTACCGGAAGGTCTACGGCGGCGTGGACCTCGCGACGCCCGTGCGCGATGAGCGTCTGGACCAGTACGACATCGTCGTCAGCAGCGGCGTGTTCACGCTTGGCCATGTGCGCCCGACGGCGCTGCTCACGCTCATCGAATACGCTCGGCCCCATGCGCTGATCCTGGTGTCCACCCGCGGCAGCTACGCCACTGAAACAGGCTTTGAGGACTTCTCCATATCGCGGGAGGTCACTGAGCAGGCATCTCTCGAATTCAAGCTGAAGAACGCCAACTACATCGCAGAAGAGGGAGCCGACTACTGGGTCTTCCGCAAGACAGGACCGGCTCAGTAACAGCCGCAGTATCAGTAGTGCAGTAGCAAGGGGTGCGACCCGCTGATCCCGCCCGGAGCGGTCTGCCCCGAGGCCCTCCGGCGACGAGGCGGATGCGATACGCGGCAGAACACCGCGGGTCCGCAAAGACCGACCCGGCGTCAGAAGACCGCGAAACCCCTGGTGGCAATGGGAAGGCGAGAACCCAGTTCCGCCACCAGGGGTCGCGGGCCGCGCCCACCGCGCAACCGCCCACCCGCTCACAGCGTGCCGGCCCCACACCATCTGTCCGCCCACCACTGCCCTGGAGTGTCATGTCCCGCTCCCTGTTCACCTCGGAATCAGTGACCGAGGGACATCCCGACAAGATCGCCGACCAGATCAGTGACACCATCCTCGACGCACTGCTGCGTCACGACCCCACGTCGCGCGTCGCGATCGAAACCCTGATCACTACCGGTCAGGTCCACATCGCGGGCGAGGCGACGACCTCCGCCTACGTCGACATCCCCACACTGGTGCGGGAGAAGATCCTCGACATCGGCTACGACTCCTCGGCCAAGGGCTTCGACGGCGCCTCCTGCGGTGTGTCGGTGTCGATCGGAGCGCAGTCCCCGGACATCGCCCAGGGCGTCGACACGGCGTACGAATCCAGGCTCAAGGACGCCGCCGACGTTGGAGAGAGCGACGGGCTCAACCAGCAGGGAGCGGGCGACCAGGGCCTGATGTTCGGTTATGCGGCCACCGAGACCCCCACCCTGATGCCGCTGCCGATCGAGCTGGCCCACCGCCTCTCACGCCGTCTGACGGAAGTCCGGAAGGACGGAACCGTCCCCTACCTTCGCCCCGACGGCAAGACCCAGGTCACCATCGAGTACCTGGGCAGCCGTCCGGTCCGCCTGGACACCGTCGTCGTCTCCTCGCAGCACGCGAGCGACATCGACCTGGACAGCCTTCTCACCCCCGACATCCGGGTGCACGTCGTCGAACACGTCCTCGCGCAACTCGCCGACGACGGCATCAAGTTGGACACGGGCGACTACCGCCTCCTGGTCAACCCCACGGGCCGCTTCGAGATCGGCGGCCCGATGGGCGACGCCGGCCTCACCGGCCGCAAGATCATCATCGACACCTACGGCGGCTATGCCCGGCACGGCGGCGGAGCCTTCTCCGGCAAGGACCCGTCCAAGGTGGACCGTTCGGCCGCGTACGCGATGCGCTGGGTCGCCAAGAACGTCGTCGCGGCCGGTCTGGCGGAGCGCTGTGAGGTGCAGGTCGCGTACGCCATCGGCAAGGCCGAACCGGTCGGCCTGTTCGTCGAGACCTTCGGCACCAACACGGTCGCCGTCGGAAAGATCGAGCACGCCATCACCGAGGTCTTCGACCTGCGCCCCGCGGCGATCATCCGCGACCTCGACCTGCTCCGCCCGATCTACGCCCAGACCGCCGCCTACGGCCACTTCGGGCGCGAGCTGGCGGACTTCACCTGGGAGCGCACCGACCGCGCCGACGCCCTGCGCAACGCAGTGGCAGCGGGCTGACGACAGAGCGCCAGGACAAGCCCAGGCGACAGCGGGCCAGGGCAAGCCCCGGCGCGACAGCCGGCGGTGCGCGGTTTCCCCCGGACCGCGCACCGCCTCCCCGTGTGGCGCTGCCACCCGAGTCCTTCCATCCCCCCACCCCGGCCTCATCAGGTCCAAGGAGTGCCTTCCGTGCGTATCGCCGTGACCGGTTCGATAGCTACCGACCATCTGATGGTGTTCCCCGGACGCTTCGCCGAGCAGCTGATCAAAGAACAGCTGGAGCGGGTTTCCCTGTCGTTCCTCGCCGACCGGCTGGAGGTACGCAGAGGCGGCGTCGCCGCGAACATCGCCTTCGGGCTCGGCAAGTTCGGCCTTGACCCGATCCTGGTAGGCGCCGCAGGAGTCGACTTCGCCGAGTACGGCGCCTGGCTGCGGGCGAACGGCGTCGACACCACCGCGGTCCAGGTGAGCGACCATCTGCACACCGCGCGCTTCGTGTGCACCACCGACGAGGATCAGAACCAGATCGCCACCTTCTACGCCGGCGCCATGGCCGAGGCACCCCGGATCGACCTGGCCGCGATCGCCGAACGCGTCGGCAGGCCCGCACTCGTCCTGGTCGGCGCCGACGACCCCGCCGCCATGCTGCGGCACACCGCCACCGCCCACCGCCTCGGCATCCCCCTCGCAGCCGACCCCTCGCAGCAGCTCGCCCGCCTCGACCGGGACCAGGCTCGTCAACTCGTCGACCAGTCACGGTGGTTGTTCACCAACGAGTACGAGGCCGCCCTGCTACTCGAACGCACCGGATGGACCGAGCAACACCTTCTCGGCCGGGTCGGTACCTGGATCACCACACTGGGCGAGGCAGGAGTATCACTGGCCACGTCAGGTGCCCCCACACTGCGGATCCCGGCCGTACTCACGGACAAGATCGCCGACCCCACAGGGGCGGGAGACGCCTTCCGGTCCGGATTCCTCGCCGGCACGGCATGGCAATGGCCGCAGGAGCAGGCCGCACGGCTCGGCTGCGCACTGGCCACCACCGTGCTTGAGTCGGTCGGCACCCAGGAGTACAAGCTGACCCCGTCGGATCTGATCATCCGTATCGACCAGACGTACGGACCTGACGCGGCTCGTGCTCTTGAGCCACAGCTTGCGCGTGTGCCATGACCGTGGCCCGGCGCCGACGGACAGACGCGGTGTACGCCGGTGCGTTCCGGCTTCAGCCGATCGTCGTCCACCACCCCGAGGCCACATACCCCGACGCAGGCGGCCGTCGATGACGACCTTCTCGTTCGAGTTCTTCCCGCCGAAGACACCTGCCGGCGAGACGACGCTCTGGGAGGCGATCCGACGCGTCGAGGCGCTCGGCCCGGACTTCGTCTCCGTCACCTACGGCGCGGGTGGTTCCTCCCGGGGCCGTACTGTCGCCGTGACCAAGCGGATCGCGGCCGAGACGACGCTGCGCCCCGTTGCGCACCTGACCGCCATCGGGCACTCGGTGGCCGAACTGCGGCACATCATCGGCCAGTACGCCGACGCCGGAGTGCGCGACGTACTCGTGCTGCGCGGCGACCCGCCCGGCGACCCCCAGGGTCCATGGGAGCCGCACCCGGCCGGCTTCACGCACGCGTATCAACTGGTCGAACTGTTGTGTTCCCTGGGGGAGTTCACCATCGGCGTTGCCGCCTTTCCGGAGCGGCATCCGCGCTCGCCCGACTGGGACAGCGACATCCGTCACTTCGTGGCCAAGTGCCGGGCCGGGGCGGACTACGCCATCACCCAGATGTTCTTCGACGTAGACGACTATCTGCGGCTGCGTGACCGGATCGCAGCCGCGGGCTGCGCGACACCTGTGATCCCGGAGATCATGCCGGCCACCGACGTACGCCAGATCCGCCGCTTCGCCGAACTCTCGGGCGCCGCCTTCCCCGAGGACCTCGCCCACCGCCTCGAAGCCGCGCGCGAGCGGCCCGGTGACGCGTACCGGATCGGGGTCGACCACGCCACCGCCATGGCGGACCGGCTGCTCGCCGAAGGCGCCCCCGGTCTGCACTACATCACGCTCAACAGGTCCACTGCGGCCCTGGACATCCACCGCAATGTCATTGGCTCAAGGAGTCTTCATGTCAGCTGAGTTCACCGATTTCAAGGTTGCTGATCTGTCGCTGGCCGCGTTCGGCCGTAAGGAGATCAGGCTTGCTGAGCACGAGATGCCGGGTCTGATGTCGATCCGCAGGGAGTACGCGAAGGCCCGGCCGCTCGCGGGTGCGCGGATCACCGGCTCGTTGCATATGACGGTGCAGACGGCTGTGCTGATCGAGACGCTGGTCGCTCTGGGCGCTGAGGTGCGCTGGGTCTCCTGCAACATCTTCTCCACCCAGGATCATGCGGCGGCCGCGATCGCCGCTGCCGGGATCCCCGTGTTCGCGTGGAAGGGGGAGAGCCTGGAGGAGTACTGGTGGTGCACGGAGCAGGCGCTGACCTGGCCGGACTCGCCGACCGGTGGCCCGAACATGATCCTCGACGACGGCGGTGACGCCACCCTTCTGGTCCACAAGGGTGTCGAGTACCAGAAGACGGGTGAACTTCCCGAGGCCACCAATGACGAAATGGCCGTCGTTCGATCCCTGTTGGAGCGTGGCACGCTGGACTGGACGAGGATCGCTTCGGAGATCCGTGGTGTGACGGAGGAGACGACGACCGGTGTGCACCGTCTGTATGAGATGCACCGTGACGGCACCCTTCTGTTCCCGGCGATCAACGTCAATGACGCTGTCACCAAGTCGAAGTTCGACAACAAGTACGGCTGCCGTCACTCGCTGATCGACGGCATCAACCGTGCCACTGACGTCCTGATCGGTGGCAAGGTCGCGGTCGTCTGTGGTTACGGCGATGTGGGCAAGGGCTGTGCGGAGTCGCTGCGCGGTCAGGGCGCTCGCGTGATCATCACCGAGATCGACCCGATCTGTGCGCTGCAGGCGGCGATGGACGGTTTCCAGGTCTCGACCCTGGACGACGTCGTGTCGATTGCGGACATCTTCGTGACCACTACGGGCAACAAGGACATCATCATGGCCGCCGACATGGCCAAGATGAAGCACCAGGCCATCGTGGGGAACATCGGTCACTTCGACAACGAGATCGACATGGCCGGCCTGGCCCGGATCCCCGGGATCGTGCGGGACGAGGTCAAGCCGCAGGTCCACACCTGGACGTTCGCCGAGGGCAAGGTCCTGATCGTCCTGTCCGAGGGGCGTCTGCTGAACCTGGGCAACGCGACGGGTCACCCGTCGTTCGTGATGTCGAACTCGTTCGCGGACCAGACGCTGGCCCAGATCGAGCTGTTCACCAAGCCCGCCGAGTACCCGACCGACGTGTACGTGCTGCCCAAGCACCTGGACGAGAAGGTCGCCCGTCTCCACCTCGACGCCCTCGGCGTCAAGCTCACGACACTCCGTCCTGAGCAGGCCGCCTACATCGGTGTCGAGGTCTCGGGCCCGTACAAGCCGGACCACTACCGCTACTGAGCTATCCGGCCGGATAGCCGGATGGCCAGGTGCATGGCGGCGCTGTCAGGGGGGTGTGCCTGGAGGTTCTCGCGTAAGGAATCTCCTGAGTCCTGACGCCGCCGAAGAGATGGGGGGTGGCGGAGCGGAGACTGCTGAGCGGACGGGACGGGCCGACCCTGCGCGTCGAGCACGGGGACGGCCGTCCGCCCGTGAAGGTCCTGCGCCACGTCCTTGCCCATGGACCGGTGTCGGTCCGGGAGCCCGGGTGTCAGCAAGCACGACCCGGGTGATCGCCGGTCTGCTCACTCCGGCGAGCCCGGACGGATCTCCAGTGACTCGCCGGTGAGTGACCGTCCCATCCGCATTCCGGAACGACCGGTCAGGCGGTGGTTGCCTTGCTGTCGTCCGCGGCCTCGGTATTGGTGGGCGTGGCCTGGTAGTAGACGGAGCGGCCCTGCTTGGAGCGCTCGATGACGCCACGTGCGACGCCCTGCTCCAGTGTGTTGCGCACGACGGTCACCTGCACACCTCGCTGGGGGTGAGCCTCGGCTACCCCGGCGGCGATTTCGGTGGACGACTTCGGCTCGCTCTGGCCGGCGAGGTAGGCGCCGATCAGTTCGATCCAGGACGGCCCGCTCGCACGCTGCGCAGGGGCAGCCTTCTTGGCGCCGGTCTTCCCGCGGGGCGAGGGCTGCGCCGCGGGCTTCGTGGAGCGCCCTGCCTTCGGGGCCTTCTTGGCTGCCGTTTCGCTCTTGGGGTTGCGAGCCGCGGGCACCTTCGCGGTCTTCCTGGCGGACTTGGCGGTCGGCTTGGAGGAGGTCCCGAGGACGCCCTGCATCTTCACGAGGACCTGTCCGCTCTCCTCCAACTGAACCAACTCGTCCTGAAGTCGGGCCAGTTCGTCACGAACACGGTCCTGCTCACCCTGATTCGCCGCGAGGTCATCGGCGACTTTCTGCGCGTACTCGGCCTTCACACCGGTCGCTGCGTTTGCCTTCGTCATGAATGCCTCTTCTTGGTTGTGTGTGAACGGGTGTGGTGTGGATGCTACTCACACCATCGAAGACGGCTCGTCAGTGGGACTGGTCGAACACAGGCGCACCCGGCTCTGTTCACACAGGTTGCACGGATTTCAAAGTGGCATCGGGAGCGCCATGGCACGCGTACGGGTCGGACGGAACCTTCCCGGCACAGTCCCATGCGGAGCCCCCGGCGCCAATGGACAGCTCAGTACCGACCGGAGTCGGGTGAGCATGCGCAGCGCCGGCATCCGATGTGTGGCCGGGGGTCGCGCTTGTGATCGGCACCTCGTAATCGGCGCCTCCCGCACCGCGGTATTGCCGTGGAGCCGCCTCTGGCCTGAGCCGACAGCACGAAGCCCCCTCCTGCAGTCGGGAGGGGGCTTCGGTGGTTCAGGGCGTGGCCGGCCCCAATTACGCCGGTGTTGCGGACAGCCCGGACCGCAGCAGCCGCCTGTCCGGCTTGCCCGCTGCCGTCAGCGGAATGGCTGGCACCAGGTGCAGGGCGTCGGGAGCGTAGAGGCGCCCCTTGCGGGCGGTCACGAAGTCCCGGATCTCCTCCAGCGAGGGCTGCTGTCCGGCGGCGGGCACCACGGCGGCGTGGACATGCTCCACCGACTCCTCGTCCCGGCTGCCGAAGACCGTGCACTGGGTGACGGCGGGATGGCTCAGCAGCAGGTCCTCCAGCTCCGCCGGATACACATGGCCCCCGACGACCACGATCATCTCCTTGATGCGGTCCACGATGAAGAGGTAGCCGTCCTCGTCGAGATATCCGACGTCACCCGTGTGCACCCAGCCGTCCCGCAGCACCTCGGCGGTCAGCTCCGGCTGCTTCCAGTAGCCGTGCATCACATAGGGCGAGCGCACCTGCACTTCACCCGGCTCCCCTGGAGACAGGCTGGTGCCGTCTTCGTCCCGGATGGCGATCTCCACGCCGGGCATGGCCCGGCCGACCGTCAGCTGCCCGCCGCGGCCGGTCAACTCCTGGTCCCCGGGACCCGCTTCGGTGATGTACTGCGCCTCGGCCTGTCCGTACATGCCGTAGAGCACAGGCCCCAGAGTGCTGGCCGCCTGCCGCAGTCTGGCCGGTGAGGCGGCGGTGCCGCCGTACGTGATCCGGGCCAGGCTGGAAAGGTCGGTGCCGGCCAGGTCCGGGTGGTCCAGCAGGTGGTAGAGCAGCGGCGGCAACAGCCAGGTGTGGGTGATGTGCTCGTGCTCGATCGTGGCCAGCACGTCCCCGGGCTCGAAACCGTGCCGCAGAACGACACTGCCGCCCTGATAGAGCGTCTTGTCGGCCAGAATTCCCGCGAGGTGGGCGAGCGTGGTGCAGGCCAGAAAGCGGGGTGGGTCACCTGCGTCGGCAAGCCGGTGGTCCAGGGTTTGCCGGTAGGAGCCGTGGGTCATCCGGATGCCCTTGGGGATTCCGGTGGTTCCACCGGTGTGCCGGATGCACCAGTCGTCGTCCGGGCCCACCAGGCCGCCCATCGGCAGCGCCGGGCGCCGGTCGGCCTTGGCCAGTACGTCTTCGGCGAAGCTGCTCGGCCCCAGGGAGAGTCCCTGGGGAACGCCGGCGATCTGCAGTAACTCGCCCGCTGTGACGTGCTGTTGGCTGTCCACCAGCAGCAGGGAGCAATCCACGCTCGCCATGATGCGGGCCATGATCGGCGGGCTCATGCCCTCGTAGAGGCCGACCACCCGGGCGCCGGCCAGGTTGGCGGCATAGCGGGCGACGATTGCCTCGGCGGTGTTACCGGTGAGCAGGGTGACCGTGGTGCCCCGGCCCACCCCGCGCTCCGTCAGCTCCCCGGCGAGCCGGTAGACCTGGTCCCGGAACTCTGCCGCGCTGATCACCAGCCCCTCGGCGGTGGTGATGGCCGCCCGCCACGGCTCGGCGGACAGTGCGTCGATGACGGCCTCCACATAACTGCTGAAACCGCTCTCCGCTGCGGCGTGCTCCCGGCTCATCGCTTTCCTCCCTTGTCGGAACCCGCTGTACCCCCTTGACGCTAGTGTCGTCCGCTCATGTCATCCACGACCTGTGCCGCCATGTGCTGATGACTCAGTGGGCATGAGTCGTTCCATGGCCAGCCGGCGGAAGTCCAGGGCGGCGGGGGAGAGATAGGCGTCCTGGCGCCAGACCAGGGTCAGCTCCCGATGACAGTCTGCGGCGTCCAGCCGCAGCCAGGCCACCGGGACGCGCCCGGCGAGCGCCCGCCGGGCGACGGCCGGCATCAGCCCGATACCCACCCCGGCGCCGATCAGCTCCGGTGTGGCGGCGGCTTCGTCGCCCTCGCAGACCACCCGTGGAATGAGCCCCTCGCGGGCGAAAAGCCTCTCCAGCAGAGCACGCTGCCAGTGGCCGGTGCGCGTGCTGACGAAGTCCTCGTCGGCCAGCTCGGCCACTGTGACGCGCACCTGACCGGCCAGCGGATGCCCGGACGGCACGGCGAGCAGTACCTCATCCCGCGCCAGTTCCACCGAGCACAGTTCAGGCCCGGCCAACGGTTGGGAGGCGAGCGCGAAGTCCACCTCGGCGGAGCGCAGATGACGCCGCATCGAGTCCACCGGTGCCTGGAACAGGTGCACCCTCACCCCGGGTCGGTGCGCTCGGAAGGCGGCCAGCACACCGGCCAGTTGGAACAGGGTCTCAGCGGCGACGGCGACGCGGCCCGGTCCGGAAACGACTGCATCAGCCATCTCCCTCCGGCCGTCGTCGAGTTCGGCCAGCGCCCGCTCGACCCGGCGCAGGAATGCCGCACCGTGCTCATTGAGCCGTATCCGGCGACCCTGGCGGTCAAACAGCGGACTACCAAGTTCCGACTCGAGCCGGATGATGGTCCGGCTCACCGACGGCTGGGCGACCCGGAGTTCCTCCGCGGCCCGGCTGATGTGCTGGTGGCGGGCCACGGCCCGGAAATATCGCAGTGACAGCAGATCCATGACGGTAGTCTCGCCCGGATCTTTCGCTCAGCGGAGTCCAGCCGAGTCCAGTGGAGTTCAGCGGACTCCAGCGGAGCAGCGGAATTCAGCGCCGGTGTCCTGCTGTGGGGGCCGCTCCGGGGCGGACGCTGCCGGCCATCGGGTCCCGGCGAATGTCGCACATGCCATACGCGGAGAGCCCGGAGGCCGATTCGTCCAGCCCCTTGGCAGCGAGTGTGCAATGTGAAATATTACTGACGTGCCTACGGAAGAATCCTCGGACGTCATCATTGTCGGAGCAGGGGTGGTCGGCGCAGCCTGCGCTTACTACGCCGCCCGCTCCGGCCTCTCCGTCACCGTGCTCGACCGTGGCCCCGTCGCGGGCGGTACCACGGGTGCCGGAGAGGGGAATCTGCTGGTCTCCGACAAGGAGCCGGGCCCCGAACTCGAACTGGCGCTGCTCTCCGCACAGTTGTGGCAGGAACTGGCCGAACTGCTCCCGCCGCAGATCGAGTACGAGGTCAAGGGCGGCCTGGTCGTCGCCTCCGGCCGGGCGGGGATGGACGCACTGCGCGAGTTCGCGGCCGGGCAGGAGAAGGCGGGCGTCACCGCGGACGAGATCCCGGCCGACCGCCTGAACGACCTGGAGCCGCACCTCGCCCCCGGCCTGGCGGGCGGATTCCACTATCCGCAGGACGCCCAGGTCCAGCCCGCCCTCGCCGCCGCGCATCTGCTGCGCGCCTCGGGTGCGCGGGTACGCCTCGGTGAGGAGGTCACCGGCATCCTCACCGGCGCGCACGGCGAGGTGACGGGGGTGCGGACGGCGACCGGAGCCGTACCCGCCCGGCACGTGGTGAACGCGGCCGGCACCTGGGGTGGCGAACTGGCCCGGCTCGCGGGAGTGGGCCTGCCCGTCCTCCCCCGAAGGGGCTTCGTCCTGGTCACCGAACCGCTGCCGCGCGTGGTGCGGCACAAGGTGTACGCGGCGGACTACGTCGCCGATGTGGCAAGCGGTTCCGCGGCGCTCCAGACGTCCGTCGTGGTCGAGGGCACCCCGTCCGGCCCGGTGCTGATCGGCGCCAGCCGTGAGCGGGTCGGCTTCGACCGCACGCTGTCGACGGAGGTGCTGCGCTGTCTCGCCGCCCAGGCCACCGCCCTGTTCCCGGTGCTGGCCCAGGTGCGGGCGATGCGGACGTACGCGGGGTTCCGCCCGTATCTGCCCGACCATCTGCCCGCGATCGGCCGCGACCCGCGGGTACCGGGACTGCTGCACGCCTGCGGTCACGAGGGCGCGGGGATCGGGCTGGCTCCGGCGACCGGGCTGCTCATCGCCCGGCAGCTGACGGGCGGTGAACCACCGTTCGACGCGAACCCGTTCAACCCCGGCCGCTTCGCGACCACATGAACCTGTCCGTACGCACACTGAGAGGAGGGCCGCGGTGACCCGCACCCCTGCCGAACTGGTCGGCGCACAGCCCGACCCGCCGTTCGAGGTCACCTTCGACGGCCGTACGATCACGGCCCTGCCCGGACAGTCCATCGCCGCCGCGCTGTGGGGCGCGGGCGTCCTCGCCTGGCGAACCACCCGCGGCGGCGGTCGTCCCCGCGGCGCGTTCTGCGGCATCGGACAGTGCTACGACTGCCTCGCCACCGTCAACGGAGAGCCCAACAGACGGGCCTGCCTCGTCCCCGCTCGTCCCGGCGACGCGATCACCACCCAGAAGGGACACGGCCATGCCGGGCTCAGCGTCTGAGCCGTACGACCTCGCGGTGATCGGCGCAGGCTGCGCCGGACTCGCGGGCGCCGTAGCAGCATCCGAACTCGGCCTGTCGGTCGCCCTGTTGGACGCATCGGGGCAGGTCGGCGGCGCGTTCTACCGGCATCCCGCGCCGACCCTGGGGGCGGCGCGGCCGCAGGCCCTGCATCATGGCTGGTCCGCGTTCACGGAGCTGCACCGTCGTCTGGCGGCGAGCGGCGTCGACCACCTGTCCGCCCACCACGTGTGGACCGTGGCGCGGGAGGACGGAGAGCTGTGGGTGGTGCACGCCGTCACCGGCGCCGACGGCGACGGGGAGCGCCCGGCCCGAGTGCGGGCCCGCGCGATCCTGCTGGCGACCGGCGCGTCCGAGCGGCAACTGCCCTTCCCCGGCTGGACCCTGCCCGGGGTCGTGGCCGCCGGGGGCGCACAGGCGATGCTCAAGTCCGGGCTCGTACTGCCGGGCAAGCGCGTGGTCGTCGCGGGCAGCGGGCCGCTGCTGCTCGCCGTCGCCTCCTCGCTCGCCGGGGCCGGAACGCGCATCCCCGCCGTCGTCGAGGCGTCCGGCTATCTCGGTTACGCCCGCCACCCGCGCGCCCTCGCCGTGAGCCCGCACAAGTGGGTGGAAGCAGCCGTCCACGGCGCGGCGTTGCTGCGCCACCGGGTGCGGTTGCGGACCCGCAGCGCGGTCACTGAGGTGCTCGGCACCGACCGGGTGGAGGCCGTGACCGTATCCCGTGTCGATGCCGACTGGCGTCCGGTGCGGGGGACCGGCCGCACGATCGCCTGCGACGCGCTGGCCGTGGGGCATGGCCTGGTCCCGCAGATCGACCTGGCCACGGGCCTCGGCTGCACGACCCGGCGCACGCCCGACGGCACGCGCGCCCTCGTCCTGGACGACCTGCAGGAGACCTCGGTGCCGGGCATCTGGGCCGCGGGTGAGACGGGCGGCGTAGGCGGCTCGCAACTCGCCTGCACTGAGGGCGAGTTGGCTGGCATCGCGGTGGCCGCACAGCTGTGCGGGACACGCCTGTTGGACGGCGGCAGGCGCGTCCGGGTACTGCGCCGCCGCCGTGACCGGATGCGCGCCTTCGCCTCCGCCATGGCCACCGCACACGCGCCCGGCCCCGGCTGGACCGGCTGGCTGCGCGACGACACGGACGTGTGCCGCTGTGAGGAGGTGAGCGCGGGCCGCATCCGTGAAGCCGTTACCGACTTCGGCGCCCGTGACGCCCGTACCGTCAAGCTCCTCACCCGGGCGGGCATGGGGTGGTGCCAGGGCCGTATGTGCGGGGCGGCCGTCGACTGCCTCGCGACGGGCGGAGGCGAGGGCGCCGTACGGCCGTCCGTCGAGCGCCGTCCACTCGCCGTGCCCGTACGGCTCGGGGCACTCGGCTCGCTCGATGAGCCCGCCGTATCCGATACCGATTCCGGCCGTGCCGGTGAACCCCGTACGGCCGGAAAGCCCGACACCCGGCGGGCCTGACGGCACAGAGCATCTCCATGCAGGTCAAGTGAATGTCACACGCTATAGAGGGAGAGTCACCCACGTGATCACCACCACCTGGAACGCCGAACGCCCCTGGCGCGGCATCATGGTCGCCACCGCGCTCCCGCTGCGCGACGACTTCTCCGTCGACTACGACGCCTACGCCGAGCACGTCCGCTGGCTGATCGACAACGGGTGCGACGGTGTGGTCCCCAACGGGTCCCTCGGCGAGTACCAGACCCTCACCACCGAGGAGCGTGCCCGCGTGGTGCGCACCGCCGTCGAGGCCGCGGGCGACGGCGCGCGAGTGATGCCCGGAGTCGCCGCCTACGGCAGCGCCGAGGCCCGCCGCTGGACCGAGCAGGCGGCCGAGGCGGGCTGCGGCAGTGTGCTGCTGCTGCCGCCGAACGCGTACCGCGCCGACGAGCACGCCGTCAGCGCTCACTACGGCGAGGTCGCCAAGGCGGGCCTGCCGGTGGTCGCCTACAACAACCCCATCGACACCAAGGTCGACCTGACCCCGGCCCTGCTCGCCGCGCTCCATCGTGAGGGAAGCGTGGTCGCGGTCAAGGAGTTCACCGGTGACGTCCGCAGGGCGTACGAGATCGCCGAACTCGCCCCGGAACTCGACCTCCTCGTCGGGGCGGACGACGTGGTGCTGGAACTGGCGACCGCGGGTGCAGTGGGCTGGATCGCGGGATATCCGAACGCCTTCCCCGCCACGTGTGCCACGCTCTATCATGCCGCCGTCGCCGGTGACCTGGAGTTGGCGCTGCCCCTCTACCGTTCGCTCCACCCGCTGTTGCGCTGGGACTCCAGGACCGAGTTCGTGCAGGCGATCAAGCTCTCCATGGACATCGCAGGCCGCCACGGAGGTCCCACCCGCCCGCCGCGCTCCTCCCTCACCGCGGAGGCCGGGGCCACGGTGCACGCGGCCACCGAGAAGGCCATCGCCCAGGGCCACCACTGACCGACGAAGGGACGTCCATGCGCACTCGTCATGTCTTCCATGCCGTCGACTCGCACACCGAGGGCATGCCCACGCGCGTCATCACCGGTGGCGTCGGGGTGATCCCCGGCACCACCATGGCCGAGCGCCGGCTCCACTTCATCGAGCACCTGGACCACCTCCGTACGCTCCTGATGTACGAGCCGCGCGGTCACGCCGCCATGAGCGGCGCGATCCTGCAGCCTCCGACCCGGCCCGACGCCGACTACGGGGTGGTGTACATCGAGGTGTCCGGTCTGCTGCCGATGTGCGGGCACGGCACCATCGGGGTGGCCACTGTCCTGGTCGAGACCGGGATGGTTCAGATCAGTGAGCCCGTCACCACGGTGCGGCTGGACACCCCGGCCGGCTTGGTCAAGGCCGACGTGCAGGTCGAGGACGGCAGGGCGAAGGCCGTCACGCTCACCAATGTGCCCGCCTTCTGCGTCGGTCTGGACCGCAAGGTCGAGGTGCCGGGTTATGGCACCGTGACGTACGACCTGGCCTTCGGCGGGAACTTCTACGCGTTCGTCGAACTCGACGCGCTGAGGCTGCCCTTCGACCGGGCCCGCAAGGACGACCTCCTCGCCGCCGGTCTCGCCGTCATGGGCGCCATCGACGCCTCGCCCGACCACCGGCCGGTCCACCCGGAACAGGCGGAGATCGAAGGGGTGAAGCACGTCTACCTCATCGCACCGGGCTCGGACGCGCACCGCTCGCGGCACGCCATGGCCATCCACCCGGGCTGGTTCGACCGCTCGCCGTGCGGCACCGGCACCTCCGCCCGCATGGCCCAGCTCCATGCTCGCGGTGAACTCCCGCTGCACCGCGATTTCGTCAACGAGTCCTTCATCGGTACCGAGTTCACCGGCCGTCTGGTGGACCGGACACAGGTCGGCGGGGTGCCGGCGGTTGTCCCCACCATCACCGGCCGTGCCTGGATCACCGGCACCGCCCAGTACTTCCTCGACCCGGACGACCCCTTCCCCGGAGGCTTCCTCCTATGACCCCCCCCCGGATCGCCCCCGGTCCCCGGGCGTCCGCGACCTCGCGTCGTGACCTGCCGCGCTGAGCTTGCGGGCCGGATAGCCGCCGATGGCTCCTGCCCCGATAACGGAAGTTCCATGAGGTGCTGTCGTGGAAGGGCCGTTGGGACAGCGCTCAGGGGGGGGATGGCAATGCCTGATCGTCCGGTGAGGTTGGTCCCGTGCAGTGTCCTGGCCTGGGTCGACCAGGTTGGATGTCAAACGATCAGTTCTGCCTCGGGCCTCGCTTGCCGGAAGCACCGGGGCTGGGCTCCTTGTCGCCGTAGCAGAGCCGAGCACGCTGACGCACAGGTTGTGGTCAGAGGCCGAACAGGTCGGCTGCGTTGTCATGGCATACGGCCCGGAGCCAGTCGCGCCCCAGGTCCAGCCGCTCCAGGGCCTGGAGTTGATGCAGATAGGGGTAGGGGATGTTGGGGAAGTCCGTTCCCAGCAGGATGCGGTCGCCGAGGTCGGCGAGACGGGGCAGGGCCTGGCGGGGGAAGGGCATGAAGTCTTCGGTGAAGTCGGTGAACGTCATCGTCGTGTCGAGGCGTATCTGGTCGTAACGCTCGGCGAGGTCGAGGAACTCCAGGTATTCGGGCATGCCCATGTGCGCGACGATCAGGCGCAGTCTCGGGTGTCGCGCGAGTACCCGGGCGATGGGGTCGGGGCCGGTGTGTTTGCCGGGCGCGGGCCCGGAGCCGCAGTGCATCACCACGGGAGTTCCGGCCTCGGCCAGCAGCCCCCATGCCGCCTGAAGTTGTTCGTCGGCCGGGTCGTATGCCCCCACCTGTACGTGGGCCTTGAAGACCCGTGCGCCGGCTTCGAGGGCTTCGCGGACGTAGGTGGTGACGTCGGGTTCGGGGTAGAGGGTGGCGGTGTGCAGGCAGTCGGGGGTACGGCGGGCGAAGTCGGCCGCCCAGGTGTTCAGCCACCGGGCCATGCCGGGTTTGTGAGGGTAGAGCATGGAGGTGAAGGCCCTTACGCCGAACTCGCGCAGGAGAGCCGTGCGCTTCGCCTCCTCTTCCCGGTAGGTGATCGGCCACTTCAGGCTTCCGATCATGGGCCCGCTGGTGTCGAAGTAGTCCCATACCTTCTGCAGGACCCGTTCGGGCATGAAGTGGGTGTGGACGTCGATCAGCCCGGGCAGGCCGAGCCCGGTCCAGAAGCCGCGGACCTCGCCGGCCTCGTCGCTCACGACTGTGCGGGGGGTACTCACCTGGCGCTGCCTTCTTCCGGATGGCCGACTGCTGCCTGCTCATGATCGTTCATGCCTGCTCGCGATCTCACGCGAGGTCCAGGCCCTCGCCGGCGGCGGCGCCGGTCGAGGGGGCTATGGCTACCCCCGCGACGCCGAGGAACGTGCCGCCCAGTTCCTGCCAGGGTAATCCCGCGTGCAGGGTCGGCTGGAGCAGGTCGATGAACCCTGGGGCTGCGGCAGCGTACCTGCGCTCGGTCCGCAGCAGCCCCCGTCTCATCGAGATCATCCGCAACTTCCGTGAGCGCATCACCGAGGTCGAGGCCCGCACCGATGCAATGAGGCGCCGCCGGACAGGGCCTATAGGCCCGCCGTGATGGTGAGGCAGCTCGCTTCACTTTGGGTGGCAGTGCGACTCACCCGCCACACCTCGCGCAGAAGCGGCTAACGGGCATCTCGCGAAGCGCACCGGTACTGATCATTCTGAAGGTGGCGGTCACCACCAGCCATGGTCGGGTCCGGGATCAGAGCGGGCCCAGTACCTCTCGGGGTGCGGATTCCAGCTCAAGTGTCTCGAGCACGGTGAGCAGTTGCCGCTCCTCATAGCGGAAGTGGCTCTCCATAATCGCGGCGACGCCTTCGAGGTGATGTTCGAGCTCCTCAGGCGGCGCGGCCCGGTCGACCGCGGCACGGAGGCCGTTGAGCAGGTGGGCGATCATCGAATGATCCTGCTCGAGCGAGCGCAGCACCGGGCGCAGCTCCGGGTGCGCAGCTGCGATGGCCGGGAACAGGGTGCGGTCTTCGCCCTGATGGTGGCCGTCGAGAGCCGAGCAGAAGCCGTGGCAATACAGCAGCAGTTCACGGGTGGCCGCCTCACCGGGGGTGCCGTCGACCAGGGAGGCGCGCGTCACGGACAGCGCTTCGCGTAGTCGGTTGTGCACCTGACGGAGTTCTTGGCTCCAGGCAACGAGCCTGGTCGTCTCGCGCTCAGTCACGCGAGCGCGAAGGGCGCGACAAATGCATCATCGGTCTCCTTCGGTCCGGCGCCTCCATGCCTGACACGGTCTGCCACCGGCACGCGACGCTTCACACACCCTACCGCGCCTGATGTTCGGCCGGTCCGGAAACAGGCAGCTCGGGCGGCCAGGACATCACGCAACTGGCATACGGCGAGCTCACTTTGGTGATGAGTGGGGATCAAGTGGTAGAGATCGGTGGCGCGCCGGTGCACGAGTCCGTTGCGGTAGTCGGCCGGCCGGGAGGCCCGTCAGGACAGCGGCCGTGCCCCGGCAAGCCTGCTCGATGTCGCCGACGTGGTGGAAGCAGGCACGACCGGACCGACACCGGCGGACCGGGTTGCGGCCGGCTCGGCATCATGACTGGCGGGGATTCCGGGCCCTCGGCCTCAACGACTTCCTGTCCGTCTGAACGAAGGGAAACGGCCTCGACCTACGTCCGCCTCGTGGCCGCGGTCCTTATGCTCTGAACCATGACTATTCAGCGGATGGACAACGTCGCCATCGTCGTCGATGACCTGGACGCGGCTGTCGCGTTCTTCACTGAGCTCGGCATGGAGCTTGAAGGCAAGGCGCACATCGAAGGCCGGTGGGCCGACCGTATCGTCGGACTCGACGGCCTGCGGAGCGAGATCGCGATGATGCGTACCCCGGACGGCCACAGCAAGCTGGAGCTGACCAAGTACCACGCCCCCGCGGTGAACCGCACCGAACCGGAGATCCTTCCGCCCAACACGCTGGGTCTGCACCGCGTGATGTTCGCCGTCGATGACATCGACGACACCGTCGCCCGCCTACGCGCCCACGGCGCCGAACTCCTCGGCGAAGTCACGCAGTACGAGAGTATCTTCCGACTCTGCTACCTCCGCGGTCCCGCGGGCGTCATCGTCGCCCTGGCCGAACAGATCGGCTGACGCGGGCCTGCTGGTCGTTGCGCTCGCCTCAGTGCAAGCCGCGCGATCCTGCGCAACTTGGTCCCGCCCGATGCTCCCTCGAAAGTTCCAACGGCTCCGCGACGATGGTTAGTTCCCGATAGGAATGTGACGTTTCGCCCAGCCTGTTGACCTGTCGCAGCTCACCGCGACGGCCCCATACTCCAGGACCTGACGAATCGACGGGCGAAGGAGCACGGTGAGCGCAGCTGCGGCAGCAGGGACCTGGAGGCTCGGGGACCTGGAGGTGAATCGCATCGGCTACGGCACGATGCGTCTGACGGGCAACGGCATGATGGGGAACTCTGACGGCACGCCGATCGACCGCGATGTCGCCGTAGGCCTGCTGCATAAGGCGTTCGAGGAGGGTGTCAACCACATCGACACGGCTGCCTTCTACTTCTCGCCACTGCGGTCCGCGAACGAGCTCATCAACCGAGCCCTATCATCCTGGTACGGGGACGTGGTCGTGGTGACCAAGGTCGGCCCGGCGCGCGATCCCTCCGGCGAGTGGCTCACCAAGGCCCGCCCCGACCAGCTGCGCGGCCAGGTAGAGGAGAACTTGCGACAGCTTGGCCGTGACTACCTGGACGTGGTGAACCTGCGCGCCAACGGCCCCGGCACGGCCTCGATCGCCGAGCACTTCGGCGCCCTCGCTGAGCTGCGCGAGGCCGGCCTGGTCCGCCACCTCGGGCTCTCCGGTGTCCTCCCTGAGCACGTGGCCGAGGCCCAAACGATCGCGCCGGTGGTCTGCGTGCAGAACTCCTACGGCCTGGACTGGCGCCGCGCTGACGAGAGCGGCCTGGTGGACCTGTGCGGGGAGCAGGGCATCGCCTTCGTTCCGTTCTTCGCGGTCTCTGGCCTGCGGCGTGAGGCAGCCGCAGGCCAGGAGCACGACACGCGAGTCCATTCCGTCGCCCGCGCCCACAATGCGACACCGGCTCAGGTGCGGCTCGCCTGGACCCTCCACCGCGGTCCACACGTGCTGGCCATTCCCGGCACTACGAACCCGGCACATCTGGCAGAGAACATCGCCGCCGGAACCCTGCGTCTGACCGAGGAGGAATTGGCCGTCCTCGACAAGCCGGTCAGCCCCGCGACTTCACCGCGAACCCACGGATAAAACCGGAACTCGTGGGGTGGCTGTGCGACATCCCGCGAGTTCCTCTGAGCCCCGTCGAGTCCCCAACCTCGTGGCCAGTGGGTTCTTCCTCCTTCGGGTGTTACGTGGCTCCATGACCGGCCTCGGGAGCATCGGTACAGCGGTTGGCGCTGAGAACGATCACGACCCGGTCGGTGTGAGCGTGCTGACGCGGTTCTCGTACTCGCGGCGCGCCTTGCGCTGCGCCGGGATCGCGGGGAGGCCGTGGCCGCCGTCGAGCGGCTGGCAGCGGGTGAGGAACTGTCGGTGCAAGGAGAGGACGGCGGTGACGCGCAGGGTGTAGCCCTGGCCGCGTCGTACGGTCACCCCCTGGTCGAGCGCGGCCCGCGCGACGGAGTCCAGTTCGGCGGTGCGGAGGAAGTCGGCGATCTTGCCCGGCATGTCGAGGGTGACCGGCAGCTCCGGCGCCGGGGAGTCCTCCTCAATGCCGGTGTGGTCGGGCAGGAGGTCGGCGACTGCCGTGCGGATCGCGCCGCGGCTGACGCAGTGGTCGCGGGCGAGGGCGGCGATCGAGCGGCCCTCCAGGTACGCGGTGCGTACGTCGCCGGTCTTCGCGGCCGCCACGGCGGGGCGGCGTCCGCCCTTGTTGCCCTTGGCCACGGCGGTGCGCAGTCCGTCGTAGGTCAGTTCCCGCTGGAGGTCGCGTTGGAGTTCGCCGGCGGCGGCGAGGGTCTGCACCATGAACTTCAGGGTGGACAGCAGTTCGCCGAACTTCGGGCGCTGGAGCGGGTGGAGGCGGCTGGAGGTGCCCGCCTCCTCCTCGAAGACGACCGGGTCCTCGATCTGGGCCTCGGCGAGGACGAGGTCCTGCCGGGCGGTCGACTGCTGGTCGGTCGACACCCTTTTGTAGACGAGATTGGCCACGCTGTTCCCCGCTTCTGCCGTCGCATCGGACCTGGGGTGTCATCTGACCCTGTCGTCAGCCGTCATCGGATCTCATTGGATCCGAGGCGCCGTCAGGCCCGGGAAAACCTGGGTCGATTGGACGCCGGGAAGCCCTGTCGTCATTCGATCGTTTGACGACAGGCGCCCACGATGAGCGATGGCAGTCTCAGGCCGCGCGGAGGCAGAAGGGATGTCCGGCGGGACTGGCGTACACGCGGCTGCCGGTGCTGGCGTCTGAGCTGGACTCCTCTGTGGGGCGCAGGCGGGTGGCGCCGGCGTCGATGGCGGCGCGGTCGGCGGTCGCGAGGTCTTCGACGCCGAAGTCGAGGTGCATCTGCTGGGGGGCGCCGTTCGGCCAGCCCGGGGCGGTGTGGCTGGGGGCGGACTGGACGACGATCACGGGCAGGCCGGGGGCCTGGATGAAGTGGTGGGTGGGGGTGGTGGTGGTCGAACCGCCGAGCAGGCGGTGCCAGAAGGAACCTTCCGTCTCGATGTCGGCGGCGTCGATGATCACGGAGGTCAGGGTGAGGGGCATGGTGGTGGACCTGTTCTTGGTGCCGGCTGGTGTTCAGACGGTGGGGAGGATGCCTCCGTCGACGCGGAACTGTGCTCCGGTGAGCCATTTCGCGCGGCTGGAGGCGAGGAAAGCGATCATCTCGGCGACGTCCTCGGGGTCTCCGGGGCGGTCCATGGGGATTTTCAGGTGGTCCACGATCTGGCGGGTGATCTCGTCCGTGGTCACGCCCTGCTGCTCGGCCATGTGCCGCAGGTGGGCGGTGGCGCCGTCGGTGACGACGAAGCCGGGAAGAACGCAGACCACGCGCACTCCGTGTTCGCCGACCTCGGTGGCCAGTTCGCGGCTGTAGGCGTTCAGTGCGGCCTTGGCTGCGGCGTAGGAGGCTTCCGTGCGCTGGGGCAGCTGGCTGGCGATCGAGGAGACGTGCACGACGACGCCGGAGCCCCGCTCGACCATGCCCGGCACCAGGGCCCGGTCCAGGCGCACGGCGCTCAGGAGGTTCATCCCCAGGTCCGCGTGCCAGGACTCGTCCGACCTGCTCAGGGTCGGCGCCGGGGGGCTCGCCGCGCCGGCGTTGTTCACGAGGACATCCACGCCGCCCATGTGGTCGATGACGCGGCGGCCGAGGTCGGCCACCCCCTCCGGGGTGGAGAGGTCCGCCGGCATGAAGGTGGCGCCGCTGTCCGCGGCGGGCCGACTGCGGGAGGCCGTCAGCACGGTCGCGCCCGCGGCAATGAACCGGCGCACGGTCGCC
Source organism: Streptomyces sp. NBC_00466 (assembly GCF_041433995.1). Lineage (NCBI taxonomy): Bacteria > Bacillati > Actinomycetota > Actinomycetes > Kitasatosporales > Streptomycetaceae > Streptomyces > Streptomyces sp. NBC_00466. The sequence goes on from NZ_CP107896.1 coordinate 7,144,425, forward strand.
GCACCCAGGCCCCGACTGCCGCCGGTGACCAGGACCCGCAGGCCCTCCAGCCCCTCATCGGTGATCGGCAACGGATAGTCCTTCCGTAAGATGAACCTGACTCCGGAAACGATACAGATAAACGGAACCGGACTCATCTTATGGAGGTTCCTTGCCGTCACCACGCCCGCTGCGCGCCGACGCGCGCCGCAACCGTGAAGCCTTGCTGTCCGCTGCCCGCGAAGCATTCCTCGCCGGTGACACCGACGCGCACGTGGAAGAGATCGCCCGCAGCGCCGGAGTCGCCGTCGGAACGCTCTACCGGCACTTCGAGACCCGCGAGGCACTGATCGAGGAGGTCTACCGCAAGGAAGTCGACGACCTGTGCGCCGCACCCGAGCAGCTGCTGGAGCACCACGCCCCGCAGGAGGCCCTGCGCCGCTTCCTGCTCCTGCTGGTCGACCACGCGGCCGTGGGCAAGGGGATGTCCGTCGCGCTGGAGAGCATCATGGCGAGCGACTCACCGGTCTTCGACGACGCCCGCACCCGCATGGGCGACGCCCTCACCCGCCTCCTCGAGGCCGGATCCGCGGCCGGCACCGTCCGCGGCGATGTCACCGGCCCCACCCTGCTGCGGGCCCTGGGCGGTATCTGCGCCATGCGCGTGAGCGACGGGTGGCTCGACGAAGCCCGCCAGATCACCAACCTCCTCCTCGACGGCCTGCGCCACGGTGCCCCTCACGCGACGTGAGCCGAAGAGGGCGCGGCGTGCTACTCCTGCCCGCCGTCGTCCTCGTCCAGGTCCGGGGCGTCCGCATCACGCAGCGGCCGCAGGGTGCCGGCGACCGGGACGCTCGCGGTGAAGCTGTAGCGTCCGAGCAGGTTCAGGTTCCGGTGCTTGAGCGGGGAGAGCCGGGCGACATCTTCGACGCGGATCTCGTGGCCCTCGGCACGCAGCTGGGCGACGGCCGCGTCGATGTACTTCGTGGTCCACAGCACGATGGCGTTGAGTACCAGGCCGAGCGCGCCGAGCTGGTCCTCCATCCCGTCCCGGTACGCCTGGTGGATGGTGCCGCGCTTGCCGTGGCACACGTCGCGGGCGAGCTTGTGCCGGGACTCCTGCACGGTGAGCTGCCGGTTCATCTGGCGGCGGTAGGTGTCGTCCACCGGGTCGACCACGCGCAGCAGGTGCTCGGTCTTCGCGATCCGCCCGTACTCGGCGAACGCCGCCCCGAGCGGGTTGGGGCGGCCGTCGCGGCCGAACATGCGCAGCAGGTCGTAGGCGCGGACCTGGTTGGTGACCAGGGAACCGGCGACCTTCAGCATGTCCGGCCAGTGCGTGATCACCTTGTTCAGGTTGACCCGGTTACGGGCCAGCTCCTCCACCGGGCCGTACGTACCGGTCTCGACGCCGGGCATCGTGGCCCGCCAGAACCGCTGATCGTCCAGGTCGCGGAAGCGGGGGCTGAAGTTGTAGCCGAGGATCTTGAACAGGCCGAACACCATGTCGGAGTACGAGGCGTTGTCGGTGGCCACCATCTCCGGCTTGACGCCGCCATCGAGGTTCAGCAGGGCGTCCACGATGTGCAGGGAGTCACGCGGGGTGCCGGGCACGACCATCTGCCCGATGCCCGCGACCTGGTCGTTGACGGCGTTGAGCCAGGTGATGCCGTGCTTGAACCCGAAGTACTTCGGCGACGGGGCGGCGTTGATGGTGCGGACCGGCACCTGGAAGCGCAGCCCGGTCGCAAGCGCTGACGACGTACTTCATGTTCCTGGAGCCGCGCCTGCGAGCCCTTGTTCCTGCGCCCCTGGAAACCGAGCCTGAATCTTAAGCGTCAGATGTTCGGCCGGGCGGGCTTCCAACTCCTCCGGAAACGTGTCCTCATGGCCTGACACAGCGTGACCCCACCTATCACGGCACTGCTCCACATCAGTCATGGCAGCACGCATGGGCCGTAGCAACTGGCCTCGATGTCAGTGGCGCCTGTCAGGCTCGGCCCGACCTCGACCAGGAAGGCAGATGATGACCGGTACACCCGCACCCAGGCACTATGCACCTCGATGGACTGGTGACACCCGCTCCGCTCCACCTGCAGCGGGCAGTGAGCGAGAAACGCTGAGCGCGGTTCTGGAGTGGCACCGGACAACGTTCGATCTCAAGTGCGCCGGCCTGCAGAAGGACCACCTCTCTGAACGGTCGGTGCCTCCCTCCACGCTGTCCCTGCACGGCTTGGTGCGACACCTGGCTGGCTGCGAGCGCTGGTGGTTCCGCATCCAGTTCGCTGGCGAGGACGTTCCGATGCTCTACTACTCAGACGAGACCCCAATCAGGACTTCGACTGCCTGGACGGTGACGTTGATGAGGCCTTCGCCGTCTGGCGGGCAGAATGCGAACAATCACGGCACGTCGTCGCCGCCGCAACGTCGCTGGGTCAAACAGGTATCCGCAAGAGCACCGGCGAGCCGATCTCATTGCGAATGATCATGGTGGAAATGATTGCCGAGTACGCGCGGCACAACGGCCACGCTGACCTCCTGCGAGAACGCATCGACGGGTTGATTGGTATGTGACTCGACGCTCCAACCTGGATGATCGACCCGCGCAGACTTCTCCAACTCTGCCGAAACGCCACCCTGCCGGAGACGGCGTCGCCCGGTTTGTTCCGCGCGCCTGGCTCCACAGTGTTGGCGGGCCGCAGCGGGCAGGCCCAATGCTCGACAACGCTGGGCCAAGCCAGCTTCGCCAGGAGTTACCAGGTTCGGCGGTTCGACGCTGCAGCGCCAGGGTTCACCGTGGTGACGACGCTTTCCGGGCGGCGCTATGGCGGAGGTGTGAGATATGGGCGGGGTGGCGAGGTGGATGCCGTTGGCGCGGGCGCACCGCGCAGCCGGATCCGTGGCCCCATGACCATCGTGGATCAACGACTGCAGCTCCGACAGAGGATTGATCGCAGGGCTGGTCGCGGCCAGGTCCGGTGCACGTACCCACCCGGCTGCTCTACCGAATTTGCGTCCTCCGCGGGGCGCAAAGGTGAGCGCGAGAGCGTGTCCGAACGCGACTGCATCGGCCTGATCGGCGAGCCCACTAGCAGCTCAAAGCCCCGATTCTGTCGCACCGTGGCTACTGCTGATCCCACTGCTCCTTGGTGATCTCGTACCGCACGCCCCCGTGCTCGGAGCCCTCGACCATCTCCATGTCGGGGGGAGTGGCGATGGTGTCCGTGAGCGTCATTTCGAGCTTCTCCATGATGTTGCGCGAACCGTGGTTCACGGACATCGTCTCCGCCCAGACATTGCGCACACCGAGCTCCGTGAACGCCTTGCCCAGCAAGGCCCGCGATCCCTCGGTGGCATATCCCTTGCCCCAAGACGCCTGCCGCAGCCGGTAGCCGAGTTCGACTTCGTCCAGCGGGCCCTGTGGCTCGGGGCGCAGGATGAACCAGCCGATGAACGCGCCGCCGTTCTTCTCGTGCGCGGCGAACAGTCCGAGGTCGCCGCCCCACTTCTCGTAGCCGGCGAGGATGTTCGGCAGGTACCGCTCGCGGACCAGCTCCGGCGCGGTCGGATTGCCGCCGGTCAGGTAGCGCATCACCGCTGGGTCGCTGTCCAGCTCGATCAGCAGGTCCGCGTCATCGGCAGTGAAGCGGCGCAGGGCCAGGCGCTCGGTCTCCAGGTAGGTGTCCACGAGCCGATCATGCCTGAAGGCAGGTCGAGCGGCCCAACGGTTTTCCTCGGATGCCCCGGGCGGACCCTGGCCGTACGACATCGGATCGCCGGGCTCAATTCGTCTCCTGCGGCGTGCTGTTCGGCCCGGGTGCGGGCAAGTCGGGTGACACAGCCACGAGGTCCTGTCGTACGGGCATCCTGCCGTGTGGCTGTCCGGCCGGGAGTGTGCTCACCGAAGTTCCTCCCTCGGGGGCAGAGCTGTCACCGATATTCGCTGTGACGGGTGAGGGGTGTCCGTAGGGTTCGTACATGGCAGACGACAGCGAGCGGGCCGTTGAGGCGGCTATTGCGGCGGAGATGCGGCTTCTCGACCCCGATGTGCGTGCCGCGCCGGGGCTGGTCTCGGAGCTGCTGGACCCGGAGTTCACCGAAATCGGAGCGTCGGGACGACGCTGGGACGCAACGTCGATCCTCACGGTGACGAGTGCTGGTTCAGTGGTCCCGGAGTCGCCGGTGGTGGTCAGCGAGATGACGGGGGCCGTCCTGGCTCCCGGCATCGTTCATCTGACGTACTTCTCCGCCAACAGAGGGCGTCGTGCCTGGCGTAGCTCCCTGTGGCGTCTGACGGAAACGGGCTGGCGGATGTACTTCCACCAGGGCACCCTGGCGAGCTGAGCGATCGAGCCCGCCGCCCGTGGGGCAGGCCGCGGGCAGATGTCGGGCGTCCTGGGCCGGCGCTGCCCCCTCGGGAGGCGTCGACGGGCCGGGGCCCGGGTTTGCGCATGGTGTCCGATGCCGGGCGGCCTTCGATACCGGCCGCACCGGAGCTGTCGTGGCGGGCTTGGTGAGGCCGGACAAGCGGGTGGCATGAAAGAGCGAGGCAGCGGGCAGGTGGACGTTCACATGTTCGCCCGCACGGTCGCGAACGACCTGGTGTGCGACGGGCGGTGGATCAGCTTGGAGCGTGCTGCCCCTTGATGCGTGCCGAAGCGTTCGCGCGGTGGATTCGCAGCCGCGTCGGCGGTGTCGCCGGCAGAGTCGCCGTACCTGGCGAGCGCATCGCCACCCGTCATCGTGTCGTGACACCCGGTCACTCGCGGGTGCGGCCGGTGCCGCAGCTGACCCGCCCGTGACCCGCGGGAACAACCGAAGAGCACGAAAGGGCCCGCCCATGAGCACAGCTGCCGCGATTCCGCCGACACCCGCAGGACCCAGCCATCACACCCGCCGCTTTCTGCGCCGGCTGACCGTCGCTACAGGCGGCGGAATGTTCGTCGACGGCTTCGTCTTCGCCTCGGTGGCATCCGCCCTCGCCGGCAGCGCGATGGCTCGCGACATCGGCGTCACCTCGACGTGGAACTCACTGATTTCCTCTTCGACACTGATCGGTACGTTCTTCGGCGGTCTGCTGCTCGGCTATGTCACCGACCGGCTCGGCCGGCGCCCGATGTTCACGATCGATCTCTCGGTCTTCCTGGCGTCCGCCCTGCTGATGCTGTTCGTCACCTCCCCCTGGATGGTTTTCGCGCTCGGTCTCATCATGGGCGTCGCGGTGGGGGCGGACTATTCGATAGGCTCTCCGCTCCTTGCCGAGTTCGCACCCAGCGAGAAACGCGGTCACTATCTGGGGATCCTGGAGATCCTCTGGAACGTCGGCTATGTGGTCGCCTACCTCCTTGGCTACATCATCAACACCACCTGGCCGGGCGCCTGGCACATCACGCTGGCCGCCAGCGCCGTTCCCGCGGTGTTCTGCCTGCTGATCCGCCACGGCCTGCCCGAGTCACCGCGCTGGCTGATCTCCAAGGGCCGCAGGGACGAGGCGGTGGCCGTCATCGAGCGCGACCTCGGGACCACTCTGGACAGCGAGGACTTCGGCTCCGAAGAGATCGAACAGACGCGATACCGCGAGTTGTTCTCGGGCGCGTACCTGCGCCGCACCGTGTTCGTGTGCACATTCTGGATCTGCATCGTGCTGCCGTACTTCGCGCTCACGTTCTTCCAGCCGGCTGTCCTGCGTGCCATCGGCCTGGGCGGCAACGCGCTGGCCGGCGCGCTGATCGGGACGATCGTCGCCCTGACGGGCGCGGCCACCGGCTGGTGGCTCGTCGACCGCGTCGGCCGCCGCACGATCCTGGTCTGGCCGATGTTCGGCTGCGCGCTCGCCCTGTTCCTGGTGAGCCTGGGCCATGTGCTGCCGGTGTGGCTGGCCACCGTGTGCTTCTTCGGCTACCTGTTCTCGTACGGGATCATGAGCATCCTTCCCGGCATCTATCCGGACGAGGTCTTTCCCACCTCGATCCGCACCTCCGGGGTCGGTCTGGCTTCCGCCGCCAGCCGCATCGGCGCGGCGATCGGCACGTTCCTGCTTCCGGTCTCGCTGGACCACCTGGGCCTGAGCTGGTCCATGATCTTCATGGCGGCGGTGTCGCTTGTCGGCGGGATCACGGCCCTGATGTGGGCACCGGAGACGAACGGCCTCCAACTCACCGCCACGGGACACCGCGAGGCGGACACGGGCGGTTGGTGGTCGACCAAACCGGTGCTGGTCCAGGACAGTTGAGGCAGCAGGACTGCGGCACCCGCGACCCGTAGCGCTTGGCCGATCCGGTCTCGCAGTCGACACCCGCGGGCCGGGTCAGTTGCCCGGATGGGAGGCTGCCCAGCCGTGTTCGAGCAGGGCGAATACCTCGTCGGCGGCTCGGTGCGGTTCGGTGTGCCGCAGGATGAGACTGCGGGCCTCAAGGGCGAAACGGGCCAGGGCGGCGCAACTGACATCGTCCTCGGGTGCGCCTGCAGCCTCGGCGATGGCCCTCGCCAGGGCCGCTTCGTGGCGCGTCCACATGTGGTGGGCGTAGTCGCGCAGTGCGGGAGTCCCCTGCACCAGGCGCGTGAAATCGGCGAACCGCGGGTCCGCGGCATGGACGGCGAACTGGGTCTGCGCCAGCAGGAGGTGCTCGCGCAGCGCCTGGGGGATCGACTGGCTCGGGGCGCGCTCGCGCACGGCGGCGACGAGTGCTGCTTCCAGGTCGTCGTCCTGATCGAAGACCAGGGCTTCCTTGCCGGAGAAGTGCTTGAACAGGGTGGTCACCGAGACATCGGCGGAGTCGGCGATGTCTTTGACGCCGACCTGGTCGTAGCCGCGCTCGAGGAAGAGCTCAAGTGCGGCGTCGGCCAGGGACTGGCGGGTCTGGGCCTTCTTGCGCTCGCGGCGCCCGGTCGGTTCGGTCACCCGCACACCGTACCGCAAAGCACATTCGCTAAGAAAATGTAGTCATTGCACTTATTTAGTGAGTGTGCTTTCTTGGTGAGGCCGGGGCTCCCGGCGGCCCACCCACCTCCCGAGGGGCACTCCCATGAACTCTGCTCGTGATCCCCGTATCGCGATTGTCGGCGCCGGTCTCGGTGGCCTCGTCTGCGCGCGAGTCCTGCAGCAACACGGCCGCTCCGTCACCGTCTTCGAGCGCGAGGCATCCGCCGATGCCCGCCCGCAGGGCGGCTCCCTCGACATGCATGCCGAGACCGGTCAGGCCGCCCTGCGTTCGGCGGGGCTCCTCGACCGATTCCACGCACTCGCCCGCCCCGAAGGAGACGAGTGGCGCGTGCTCGACTTCGCCACCGCCGGCCTCCAGGCGCACCAGGGGCCTTCCGCCGCCGGCGGCCGACCGGAGATCGACCGGGGCCAACTGCGCGGTCTGCTTCTGGACTCGATCACCGAGGGCACGGTGCGGTGGGACCGCGCTGTCAGTGGGGTCACCCCACGGACGGACGGCACCTGCCGCCTGCTCTTCGGTGACGGCACCGCCGAGGACTTCGACCTGGTGGTCGGTGCCGACGGCGCCTGGTCACGCGTCCGTCCGGCCCTGTCGCACGCCGCACCCGGCTACACCGGGGTCACCTTCGTCGAGACCGGATTCGACCACTGCGACACCCGCCACCCCGCCCTCGCGCGACTGGTCGGCAACGGGTCGATGCTGGTGAAGGGCGCCGGCAGGTCCTTGGTCGCCCAGCGCAACAGCAACGGCCACATCCGTGCCTACATCGCGCTCCGCGCTCCGGAGGACTGGCACGTGGCGGCCGGTATCGACCTCGGTGACCAGCAAGCCCTGCGGACGCACCTGCTGAGGATGTTCGACGGCTGGGACGAGGGCCTGCGCTACATCCTGCGGAACGGCGACAACGAGTTCATCAACCGGTCCCTGTTCGTCCTGCCGGCCCCGCACACCTGGGAGCATGTTCCCGGCGTCACGCTGCTCGGCGACGCGGCGCACCTGATGCCGCCGGTCGGGCTGGGCGCCAACCTCGCGATGCTCGACGGCTCCGACCTCGCCCATGCCCTCGTCACCGAATCCAGCCTCGGCGACGCGGTCCGCGCCTACGAGGGCATCATGCTGCCGCGCTCGATCGAGGCCGCGACGGGCAGCGCGCAGGGACTCGACCACCTCGTTCCCGTGACGGCATCCTGAGCCGACTCCGTCGTCCCCAACCCCGCGCCCGCGCCCAGCGGCGCGGTGTTGTGGCTCCGGGTCTGGGACCGTCGTCAGGCTCGTAGTCCGGGGTGGACGCGGGGGCGGGCAGGGAGCGTCCGGCCGTGCGGTTCGGTGAAGAGTTCCGGGTGGTTCGCCTGAATCGTCCCGATGTCGTCGAAGACTCCCTGGAGATGTCCGCGCAGCGCCTTCTCCGCACTCGCGGCATCGCGCCGCTCCAGTGCGTCGACCACCGCTGTGTGCTCGGCGATGAGGTCCTCGATGCGGTGGGGGAGAGGGAGGCTGAGACGTCGGGCCCGGTCGAGATGGGCCTTGGCGGTGGTGACCGTGCGCCACAGCGTGCGGTGTCCGCTGGCTTCCATCAGGCGGCGGTGGAACGCCTCGTCCTCTTCGAAGAACGCGTCCGGGTCCGCGGCGGTGAGCGTCGCGCGCTGGGTGTCGAGGATGGTGCGCAGAGCCGCGATGTCCTCGGCGTCGGCGCGTTTCACCGTCTCGCGCAGTGCGGCCAGTTCGAGTGCTTCGCGCATGAACTGGGCTTCCAGTACGGCATCGACGCTGATGCGGGAGACGAACGTGCCGAGTTTCGGGAAGACATCGACCAGTGACTCCTCGCCGAGCAGGATCAGTGCCTCGCGTACAGGGGTGCGGCTGACGTCGAGTTCGGCCGCGAGTTCATTCTCGGAGAGCGGGGCGCCCGGCAGCAGTTCCAGGGAAGTGATCCGGGACCGCAGGAGTGCGTGCACACGGACGCGGACCGACTCCTTCGCGGGCGCCGCCGGGGTGCGGTGCGGGGTGGATCTCGTGGGTCGCTGCGGGGCTGCCATGACGTCACCTTCTCACTTTCAACTGCGGAAATTCTTACATACAAGGCTTGTATGTAAGCCGTCGGGGGAGTAGAAAATGTCGTCGGGAGTCCCCGCACCCCCTTTCGGTCCCCCCAGGCCGCAGCCCACCCCGCTCGTACATCCCGCCTGTACATCCGCCCGTACACCACCCCTGTCCCCGCACGAAGGAGTCGCCGTGTCCGATGTCCACGACGCCTTCGACCGGCCAAGGACGACCGGAGGTCCCCGATGACGACGCGCCCCGTCACCGAAACCGAGGCCACGCAGGCCCCACCAGGAACGGCCCACCCCACCCGGCCCCGGGGCCGGGGCAAGAACGTCCGCTGGAGCATCGCCCTGCTGTGCTTCGGCGGTCTCGCGGTCAACTACCTCGACCGTTCCACGCTCAGCGTCGCGCTGCCCACCATGTCGAAGGACCTGCACATAGGCCCCGAGACCCAGGGCTTCATCCTCAGCGCCTTCTTCCTCACCTACGCGCTGTGCCAACTGCCCGCCGGCGCGCTGCTCGACAGGTTCGGCGTCAAGAGGGTCTTTGCCATCGGCGCCATCTGGTGGTCGGTCGCCACCGTCGGCATGGGCCTGGTGCGCGGCGTCGGCACGCTGGTCGGGGCGCGCCTGCTGCTCGGCGCGGGCGAGGCCGCCGGCTATCCGGCCCCGGCCAAGGCGGTCTCGCGCTGGTTCCCGCGGCACGAGCGGACCCTCGCCAACAGTGTCTGGGACAACGGCGCCCGGGTCGGCACCGCCATCGCGCTGCCGCTCGTCACCCTGCTCGTCTCCGCCTTCCACTGGCGCGTCGCCTTCATCTCCTGCGGTCTGCTCGGCTTCCTGTGGATCATCGGCTGGTGGAGGCTGTACCACGAGCCCGCCGACCACCCGAAGCTGACCGGTGAGGAACGCGCCTACATCGAGGCGGGCGGCGCCCGCGTGGAGGAGACGCCCGCCGGGAGCGCGGTTGCTGCGCAGGTGCGCTGGCGCGACCTGTTCCGGTACCGGACGGTCTGGGGCATGATGCTCGGCTTCTTCTGCCTCAACTACGTCATCTACTTCTTCATCACCTGGTTCCCCAGCTACCTCGTCGACGAGCGCGGATTCGATCTCCTCAAGCTCGGCTTCTTCGGGACGGTCCCGGGTCTCGTCGCCATCGGCGGATCGCTGCTCGGCGGATTCACCGCCGACCGGCTGCTGCGCAAGGGCTGGTCCACCACCAAGGTCCGCAAGACCTGCCTGGTCTCCGGAACGCTGTGCTCATCGGTGATCGCGCTCGCGGTTGTCGTGCCGACCGCGGCCGGCGCCCTCGCACTGCTCTCGCTCAGCTACGCGTCGCTGACCTTCGCCACCGCGTCCGTCGCCTCGCTGCCCGCGGATGTCGCGCCCACCGCCGGGCACGTCGCTTCCCTCGCAGGCATCCAGAACTTCGCCTCGAACGTGGCGGGCGCCCTCGGCCCCATCGTCACCGGATACCTGCTGGTGTGGTCCGGCGGCTCGTACCTCGTGCCGCTGCTCGTCTCCGGCGCCCTGTCGATCGTCGGCGCCCTCACCTACGCGTTCGTGATCAAGAGCGTCGAACCGCTGCCGGCCCGTTAGTCCCGGCCCGCCCCCACCCCGTAGACAGAAAGGTTCGCCCCGTGGCCAGGACCACGCAACGCGCCGCCGTGCTGCACGGACCCAAAGACCTGCGCATCGAGGACCGCCCGGTGCCCGAGCCCGCGGCGGGTGAGGTCCTCGTCGCCGTCCGCGCGGTCGGGCTGTGCGGCTCGGACCTGCACTACTACGCCCACGGGCAGAACGGCCCGAACGTGCTGCGCCAGCCCACCGTGCTCGGTCACGAAGGCGCCGGAGTCGTCATCGGGCACGGCGCGGGCGTGGCCGCTCCGCCGTACGGCACAGCCGTCGCGGTCGAGCCCGCGCACCCCTGCGGACGCTGCGCCCTGTGCCGCGCCGGGCGCTACCACCTCTGCCCCCGGGGCACCTGCTTCGGCTCCCCGCCCACCGATGGCGCCCTCGCCGATTACGTATGCGTTCCGCAGGACTTCGTACACCCGCTGCCGGGGACCATGGACGTACGGCTCGGTGCGCTCGTCGAGCCGCTCGCCGTGGCCGTGCACGCCGTGCGGCGCAGCGGGCTCGAACCGGGCGCGCGGGTCCTGGTCACCGGGGCCGGGCCGATCGGCGCGCTGGTCGCGCAGGTCGCCGCCACGGCAGGGGCCGGATCCGTGACGGTGTCCGATGTGGCCGCCGCCCGGCGGGAGTTCGCCGCCCGGCATGGCGCCGCGACCGTGGATGCCGCCGACCTCACCCCCGACCCGGAGCGTGCATACGCGCTCGCCGACCCGGACGGATACGACCTCGTCCTGGACTGCTCCGGCGTCGGACCCGCCCTGGTCTCAGGGATCCGGGCCCTGCGCCCGGGAGGCACCGCTGTTGTCGTGGGCAACCCGGACCGGCCGCTCACCGACCTCCCGCTGGCCTGGATGCAGCGCCAGGAACTGTCCTTGGTCACCTCCTTCCGGTACGCCGCCGGGGACTTCCCGGCAGCTGTCCGGCTCGCCGCGTCGGGGCGGATCCAGCTGGCCGAACTGGTCACCGCCGCCTTCCCGCTGGAGCGGGCCGCCGAAGCCCTCGACACCGCACTCACTGACCGCACCCAGCTCAAAGTCCTGATCGAGCCGGGCGGGGAGGCCTGACCATGGACACCCGCACCCTGCCCCGCCTCTCCCGGGCACACCTGCCCGTCCCCGGTCTCGCGCTGCCGCCGGGCCCGCCCGAACCGGGCATCGTCCACCTCGGCCTCGGCAACTTCCACCGCGCCCACCAGGCCGTCCACACCGCCGACGCGCTGCGCCACACCGACGGGCCCTGGGGCATCACCGGGGTGTCCACGAGCCCCGGCCGCGGGCCCCGGCCGGTGATCACCGGCATGGCCGAACAGGGCGGCCTGTACACGGTGTTGACGTTGCGCCGCGACGGTGGCGTCGCGGCCGCAGTCCCCGGTGTGCACCGCGCCGGCCTCGCCGCCGACGGGCAGGGCGCCGAAGTCCTCGCCGCGATCGGCAGCACCACGACCCGCATCGTCTCCCTCACGGTGACCGAGAAGGGCTACACCTCCGGCCCCGGCGGACATCTCGACCTCGACGACCCGCTCGTCCGCGCCGACCTGGCAAACACCACCCCCCGAACCGTGCTTGGGATCATCGTGCGCGGACTGCAGCAGCGGCTCCGTACGGGCGCGGCACCCGTCACGGTCCTGTGCTGCGACAACCTGATGGACAACGGCCACCAACTACGCCGACTGCTGGGCGAGTTCATTGCCGCACTGCCCGCGCCCGAACGCGACGACCTCCAGGCCTACCTCGACGCGTCCGTGTCCACACCGAGCACCATGGTCGACCGGATCGCGCCCGCCACCACCGACGAGCACCGCGCCCTGGTCGCCCGCGCGTTCGGCATCCGCGACACCGTGCCGGTGCCCGCCGAGCCGTACAGCCTGTGGGTACTGCAGGACCACTTCCTCGCCGGCCGGCCCGCCTGGGAGGCCGCGGGCGCCGTCTTCACCGAAGACGTGGCCCCGTACGAACTGATGAAGCTGCGCCTGCTCAACGGCGCGCACTCGCTCCTCGCCTACCTGGGCCTGTTGCGCGGCCACCGCTCCATCGAGCAGGCCGTCACCGACGACCTGCTCGGCGCCGCCGTCGAGGCGGCCATGCGGGACGAGATCCTGCCGACCGTCACCGAACCGCAGGGCATGCCCGGCAAGGCGTACATCGCCGAACTCCTCGAACGGTTCGCCAACCCGGCGCTCGGCCACCGCACCGCCCAGGTGGCCTCCGACGGTTCCTCGAAGATCCCGGTGCGCTGGGCGGGTGTCATCGAGGAGTCCCTGGCCGCAGGGCGGGTGCCCCGGATACTCGCCGCCGGTGTCGCCGCGTACACGCGCATCGTCACCGGCGGCGCAGACGCCTACGACGAGCAGGCGCTCGGCACGGTCCACGACGCCGCACGGGCCCGCCTGGCCGAACTGACCCGGCGTACGTCCGAACCCGGCGAGGCAGCAAGACTGATCCTCGCCGATGGCCGACTGCTGCCCCAGCAAGTGGCGCAGCACGAGGCGTTCGTCAGCGCCGTCGCCGAGGCCGCGCGGACGCTGCACACTCACGGAGTCGAAGCCGCCCTGCGCTGGGCCCGCACCTGAACCCCGGTGCCGGCCGCCGAACCCGTGCGACGGCCGGCACCCTGCACCTCCCCACTGTGCACCTCCCCACCCTGCACCTCCCCACGCTGCGTCTTCCCACCAGGCAACTCCGTCCGCCCCACGAAGCGGCTTTCCCGTCCTACGAAGAGAACGGCAACCCATGGCCACGATCACCTCCGCCGAGGTCTCTGTCACCTGCCCCGGCCGCAACTACGTCACCCTGAGGATCACCACGTCCGACGGCGTCACCGGCATCGGCGACGCGACCCTCAACGGCCGCGAGCTGTCCGTCGCCTCCTACCTGCGCGACCACGTCTGCCCGACCCTCATCGGAAAGGACCCGGCCCGCATCGAGCACCTCTGGCAGTACCTGTACAAGGGTGCCTACTGGCGGCGCGGCCCGGTCACCATGACCGCCATCGCCGCCGTCGACGTAGCCCTGTGGGACATCAAGGGCAAGGTCGCGGGCCTGCCCGTGTATCAGCTGCTCGGCGGCGCGGCCCGCGACGGCGTCACCGTCTACGGCCACGCGAGCGGCAACACGATCCCCGAACTCCTCGACGACGTAAGGCGTTTCATCGACAAGGGCTTCCGCGCGGTGCGCGCGCAGGCGGCGGTGCCGGGCCTGGAGCGCGTCTACGGCATGCGCAAGGGAGACGGCGCGACGTACGAGCCTGCCGACGGCGCCCTCCCCACCGAGGAGGTCTGGGACACCGGCGCCTACTTGGACTTCGTGCCGACGTACATGGCCGCCGTCCGCGAGGAGTTCGGCTACGGCTTCCAGCTCCTGCACGACGTGCACCACCGGCTCACCCCGATCGAGGCCGGCAGGCTCGGCAAGTCCCTGGAGCCGTACCGGCTGTTCTGGATCGAGGACCCGACTCCGGCCGAGGACCAGGAGGCGTTCCGCCTGATCCGCCAGCACACCACGACACCGCTCGCGGTCGGCGAGATCTTCAACTCCATCTGGGACTGCCAGCACCTGATCACCAACCGGCTGATCGACTACGTCCGCACCTCCGTCTCCCACGCGGGCGGAATCACCCACCTCCGTAAGATCTTCTCTCTGGCCGAGCTGTACGGGGTGCGCTCCGGCTCGCACGGCGCGGGTGACCTCTCCCCGGCATCGCTCGCCGCCGCACTCCACGTCGACCTGTCCGTACCGAACTTCGGCATGCAGGAGTACATGGCCCATCTGCCCGGCTACGAGGAGGTGTTCCACACTTCCTGGACGTTCGAGGACGGCCTGATGCACCCCGGCGACCAGCCCGGCATCGGCGTCGATTTCGACGAGGCGGCAGCCGCGAAGTTTCCGTACGAGCGCAAGTACCTGCCGGTCAACCGCTTGCGGGACGGGTCCGTTCACGACTGGTGAGCCCCATCCTCTTCATCCAGGAGGGGATCAATGACGTGACGCCGGATCAGTCCGTGGTTCCCGGGTCGTTCGGATGAGCGGTGAGCGGTGTGACTGTGTCGTGTCGCCACACCCGCAGCGGCATCGACGCGAGCACCGTCTCCAGGTCCGCAGCGTCCTGCGCACTGAACAGCCCCCAGGTACGCCACTCGCCAGGGGCGAGGGGCGGGCGCCACAGCCGCCGCAGGTGCCCCTGTGCGGCGAGCTGGCGTGACCGATCCGCCTCCCGGGCCCGCATCTGTGACACGGCCTCGTCGGATGTGCCGTCCGGGACGCTAGTCACCATGTCCACCAGAAATTCCATGGACAGCTCTCCTCCGTGTCCGCATGACCACGCCTTGTGCTCATCTCCGTTCGTTCTGTCCCGCGACAGCCAACGTACGATTGTCGCGACGGCTCGGCATCTCGAGCGCGCATCGACCAGCCTGTGGCGTCGACGACCACCTCGTCCGGCGCGGCGACGGCACCGGCGGTGGCGCGCCACAGGTACAGGTGTGTTCTGGCGCTGCACACCGCTCCGGGCACCGACGCTGAACATCGCCACGGTGCGGGTCATGCGCCCGGCGGGTGATCCGACCGGCCTGTCCGGCTTCCACGCCGGTCAGCCCGCAGGGGTCAGACGGACCGTAAGGATCTGGAAGGGCTGCAGCGACAGAGCCACCCCGGTCCCCGCACAGGTGAGTGTGGGTTCGTCGTCGAGAGGACGCTCCAACAGGTCCGTGATCCGCGCCGCGGCGAGGGAGAAGCCTGCCGAGAGCGTGGTTCGTGCCCGCCCGCCGGCCGACTCGTAGAGCCGGACGACCACATCACCCGAGCGGTCGTCGGCGAGCTTGACCGCCTCGATGACGACACCCTCACCCTCGACCCGTACGAGCGGGTCGACGGCCGAGCTGCCGGGCACGGCACGCTCGGGCAGATTGAAGTGGTAGCCCTCACGGACCGCGTCCTGGATGTCCGCGCCGAGTACCAGTGCGTACCGCAGACGGTGCTCGCCCCGGTCGGAGTCCGGGTCGGGGAACAGCGGAGCACGCAGCAGGGAGATCCGTGCCGTGGTGGTGGTTCCGCCGTCGGGGCGTACGTCCCGGGTGACGTCATGGCCGTAACTGGAGTCGTTGACCAGGGCCGCGCCCCAGCCAGGCTCCGTGAGGTGCAGATAGCGGTGGGCGCAGATCTCGAACCGCGCGCTGTCCCAGCTGGTGTTGGTGTGCGTGGGCCGCCGGACATGGCCGAAGGGGATCTCGGCGCTGGACTCCGCCGCCCGGACGTCGAGCGGGAAGGCCACCTTCAGGATCTTCTCGCACTCCCGCCAGTCGATGACGGTGTCGACGTCGAGCCGGCGGCTGCCCTCGGTGAGGGTGAGCACCTGGGTGATGCGGGAGGCGTTGACGCTCCGTACGACCCTGATGCCGTCCGCTGTCGCGGCGACCTCGTCCGCCTCGGTGAGGTTGCGCACGGTGTTGCGGTAGAACTCGTCGACGTCCCAGGCGTCCCACTGGTTGGGGAAGTCCTGGTGGAGCTGGAGCAGATTGCCGACCGACCCGGGAGCGAGCGCCTCACGGCCGGCCGTCAGATCGCGGGCGGAGGTGACGAGACCGTGGGCGTCGACGGCGATCCGTACGAGTCCGTTGTCCAGGACGAGACCACCGTCCGGTCCGGTCTGTGGGGCGACGGGGCGGGCAGCCCGCCGGCGCGGTGACCCACCGAGCGCCGGGACACCGTCGCGGGCATGCGGTGCGGCGTTGAAGACGATCTCGCCCGCGCGTCCGTCCTGACCGCCCGCGAGGGCGCGCAGCGCCGTGTCGATGACGGCGCCGAGTTCCCTGGCGACCTCCGCGTACGTCTCCTCGGCTTCGCGGTGCACCCAGGCGATGGACGAGCCGGGCAGGATGTCGTGGAACTGATGGAGCAGCACCGTCTTCCACACCCGGTCCAGCAGTTCGTACGGGTAGGGCTCTCCGGTGCGCTGTGCGGCCGTCGCCGACCACAACTCGGCCTCCCGCAACAGGTGTTCACTTCGCCGGTTGCCCTGCTTGGTGGCGAGCTGGCTGGTGAGCGTGCCGCGGTGCAGCTCCAGATAGAGCTCGCCGACCCAGACGGGCGCGTCGGCGTACTCCTCCCGGGCCTTGGTGAAGAACTCGGACGGACCCTCCATCTCCAGGCGGGCTGAGCCCTCCAGATTTTCCAGCCGCTGCGCCCGGGCCAGCATCTCGCGAGTGGGTCCGCCGCCGCCGTCCCCGTAACCGAAGGGGACGAGAGACCGGTTGGCGGCGCCCTTGTCGCGAAAGTTCCGTTCGGTGTGACCGATGTCGGCGCCGGAGAGGTCGCCGTTGTAGGAGTCGACAGGCGGGAAGTGGCTGAAGATCCGGGTGCCGTCGATGCCCTCCCACCAGAAGGTGTGATGAGGGAAGGCGTTGGTGGTGTTCCAGGAGATCTTCTGGGTGAGGAACCACTTGATGCCGGCGAGTTTCATCAGCTGGGGCAGGGACGCGGTGTAGCCGAAGGTGTCCGGCAGCCACATGTCCTCGGTCTCCACCCCGAACTCATCGAGGTAGAAACGCTTCCCGTGGACGAACTGCCGGACCAGGGACTCCCCGCCGGAGAGATTGGTGTCGGGTTCGACCCACAGGCTCCCGGTCGGCAGGAACTGGCCGCTCTTCACCTTCTCCACCACGCGGGCGTACACCTCGGGCCGCTGCTCCTTGAGCCAGGCGAGTTGCTGTGCCTGGGACATCACGAAACGGAAGTCCGGGTGGTCGTCCATCAGCGCGGTGACATTGGAGACGGTGCGTGCGGCCTTGCGGACGGTTTCCCGTACGGGCCACAGCCACGCGGTGTCGATGTGCGCGTGGCCGACGGCGGAGATGCGATGGGCCCCGGCGTTCGCGGGCGAAGCGAGCGCGGGGGCGAGGATCTCACGCGCCGCGGCGGCCGTACGGCTGATGTCCTGGAGATCGACGGCGTCCAGGGCCCGGTCCACCGCGTGCACCAACTGCCAGCGCCTGGTGGAATCTTCGGGCAGCTGGTGCATCAGGCCCGAGAGGACGTCCAGGTCCTGTACGAGTTCCCAGACGGAGGAGTCGAAGACGGCAAGGTCCATCCGGTTCAGCCGGTACAGCGGCTCGCCGGGTGCCTCGCCGCCGCCGAGCCAGGGGGCGAGCCCGCCGGACCTGGTGGGGACGAAGGGGTTGCCCTCGCTGCCGGAGTCGAAGAGCACCGGATTGGCCGCAGCCTCGATGAAGTACGTGAACTCCTCCCCACCGGCGGCCTGTTCGGCGATCGGGAGCCAGGTGTTACGGGGGTTCAGCGCCTTCACCGGGGTGCCGTCCGCGCGGTACACGAGACCCTCGGCCGAGAAGCCGGGCTGGGCTGTGCCGAAGCCGAGGTCGAGAACGGCCTCGACACGCTGCCCTGCCCATTCGGCGGGGACGGTGCCGCTGATCCGGAACCAGCTGGTGGACCAGGCAGGTCCCCACAGCGCCCCGGTGCGGACCGTCTCGTACGGTGCGTCGAGCCCTTCGCGTACGGGCACGGGTTCGCCGGTGACGTTCCATACCGCCACGTCGAGAGGGACACTGCGGCCGTGAACGGCGGGCCGCAAACGCTGGTTGAGCACACGGTCGAGTCGGCGTTCGGTGACGGTGCGGTCGTGATGCATGGGTGCTCCGTGAGGAATTCCGGGAGGCGGAAAAGGGCAGGCCGGTGCTGTAGAAGGGAGCCGCGCACGGCTCTGGTCAGTGCGTCCCGTAGCGGATGACGTGGGTGGGGACGACGGTCCTGCGCGCGGGGATCGGCTCCGCGGACGCATGGTTGATCCGGTCGATGAGCATCTGGCCGGCCCGGCGGCCGATCTCGTCGGCGTCGTACGACACGATCGTCAGGGGCAGTCCGAGGACATCCGCCAGGTCGAAGTCGTCGAAACCGGCCAGGGCCACCGAGGTGTCGAGGGCGCGCACGGCGCGGATGGCGCCCTGGGTGAGGCGGTTGTTGGTGCAGAAGAGCGCGGTCGGGGCGTCAGGTGCCTGCAGGAGGGAGCGTGCGGCGCTTTCGGCGGTGGCCACGTCGGTCAGTCCGCGCCGCACATGGTTCTCGTCCGGTTCGATTCCGGCCGCTTCGTGGGCGGCCCAGTAGCCGCGGAACCGCTCGGCACCGGTGTAGAGCGCGGGCGGGTTGCCGAGGAAGCCGATCCTGCGGTGACCGTCGGCGACGAGTCGACCGGTGGCCTGTTCGGCTCCTCCGAAGTCGTCGACCAGGACACAGTCCGCATCCATGCCGGCCGGGGGACGGGAGGCCAGGACGATGGGCATGCCCCGCAGGGCGGCGGGCGCCAGGTGGCGGTGACTGCTGCCCGCGGGGACGACGATCACGCCGTCGACCTGACGGGACGCCAGGTCCTCCACAAGTCCTCTTTCCCGGTCGGCCTGTTCGCCCGTGTTGCTGAGAAGAACTCGCAGACCGTGCTCGGACGCCACCTCCTGCACACCGAGCGCCAGGCGTGAGTAGAACGGGTTGGCAAGGTTGGTGACGACCAGCCCGATCATCCCGCTGCCACCCAGACGGAGGCTGCGTGCCGTCTCGTTACGCCGGTAGCCCAGTGCCTCGACGGCGGCCAGGACACGCTCCCGGGTGGTGCCGCTGACCCGGGTGTCGTCCTTGAGCACCCGGGAGACGGTCATCGCACTCACCCCTGCGCGGGCGGCGACATCGCGCATCGTCGGCGCACCGGCGTCGCCCGCTCGGTGCTGCGCCATGGGCTTGCCTCCTGCGGAGTCGTCGTACGGCCGGTGGATCAAGGACGCCGTCATTCTAGGTCCGTACGGACGCGGCACCGGCTGACCGGTGCAGGATCCAGTGGGCGGCGCCGATCAGCGGCGCGTCAGCGGGACGCAGGGCGGTGGCGAGCGGTGGTGCCGTCCCGGATCCCGCTGCTTCGAGACCTGCCCGGAGGGCGGGGCCGACGAGGTCCCAGGAGCCGGTCATCGACCCGCCGACGACCATCAGGCTCGCTCCGAACCGCTCGCACCACGGCGCCAAGACCCGGCCCAGGGCGCCGAAGCAGTGCCCGATCGCCCGCTGTGCGTACGGATCGCCGTCGCGAGCCAGTACGGCGATGTCGTGCACGTCCGGTGCACGGCCCTCGTCCGCTCCTCCCACGAGGTCCGTGTAGTACCTGCGGATCGCCCTGCGGGAGACGACCTCTTCCAGGGGGAGCCCGTCGACCGTGAGCCGGTGTGCCCTGCCATAGGGCGGGACATCGGGGCCTTCGACGACCGGCTGCCCGGCGGCCAGGAACGAGGAGCCGACCCCGGTGCCGAGCGTGATGCACACGGCCCTTTCGTGACCGGACGCCGCGCCGGCCCGGTACTCGCCCACGGCGAAGGCATCGGCGTCGTTGATGAAGCTGATGCCGCGTGGGTTAGCCGGGAGCCGTCCCAGCAGTTCCGCGCGCACGTCGACACCGTGCAGCGACTCGAACTTGCCGATGCCCCGGAAGCGGCCGACTCCGGCGGCGTAGTCGAAGGGGCCCGGTATGGCCACACCCCAGTGGGCCCCTTCGCCCACGTCGGCGCGGTCCGCGGCACCCGCGATCGCGTCAAGCAGTTCCCCGGTCGCGGCACCGGCCGCGACCGGCCGCCGTACGACCGTGCGGGGGACGGGCAGCCCGGCGCCGGTGTCGATGACGGCCGCCGTCACATGCGTACCCCCGATCTCCAGGACCGGAATGTGGCTCATACCTGCGTCACCAACGACTTCACGACGTGCACCGGACGGTCGCCCACCGCCCGGAGCCGATAGGCGCCGACAGCGGCGGGCACCGTGAGGGTCTCCGCGAACGCCAGGTCGTGGCGGCGGCCGTCCGCGGTCTCCACCACGACGCCGTCACCGGCCGACACGTTGAGGATGTGGAAGCGTCCCGCGGTGTTGTCCTCGGCGGCCTCCGGTCCCTCGATCACGAAGCGGTGCACGGCGTAGAACATCTCCGGCAGCGCGCCGATGACCTCCTCGCGCCAGCCCTGCCCCGCACGCAGGGTGCGCGGCTGCTGTACCAGGTCCCTGACCACGTCGTCCCCGCGCCGCGCGGTGTCGAGATTGGCGAACCCGTGCTCGTGGGAGAGGGGCCTGGGAGCGCCGGACACCCCCTTGCGCAACCAGTCGTAGAAGCGCAGGGAGTAGAGGTACGGGGTGGCGCTGACCTCCAGGACCAGATTGCCTTCGCCTGAGGCGTGCGGGGTCCCGGCCGGGATCATGAAGAGCTGTCCGGCTTCCGCCGGGTGCTTCTGCACATGGTTCTCCACGTGCAGCGGAACACCGTCCGTGGCCGCAGCTTCGACCTCCTTGCGCATGACCTCCACATCGGTACTGTCCCGCAGCCCGAGGTAGACGTGCGCACCGGGTTCGGTGGCGGTCACGTAGTACGTCTCGTGCTGGGTGTAGGGCCAGCCGAACGTCTCCCGCATGTACTGCTCCCGCGGGTGGAGATGCAGGGAGAGGTTGCCGCCGCCGACGGTGTCGAGGTAGTCGAAGCGGATGGGGAAGGACGTGCCGTAGCGGCGGTGGACCTCCGGGCCCAGGAACTCCCGGGGGTGGAGTTCGCACAGGAGCTGGAAGGGGAGCTCGACCTGGGCGGCCTCGTCCTGCCCGACCAGGACGCCGGCTTCGGGGGCGATGAGTTCGTAGCCGAGCGCGGTACTGCCGTTCTGCGGTACGAACCCCAGCTCGCGCACTCCCCACTGGCCGCCCCACGGTGTGGAGTTGAAGTAGGGCCTGGTACGCACGGGCCCGGTGGCGAGCTCGGCGAGGGTGGCCCGTACCGCGGCCCCGTCCAGTGAGGCGGGGGCCTGCTCGCTCTGCAGGTCGATCCAGCGGTCGATCCGGTGGGCGAGGCTGTCGCGGTGACGGTCGCCGACCGGCCAGTCGGTGTAGAAGAGGCTCCGCAGCTCGCCGGGCACGTCAGGGCGGCCAAGATTGGCGGCGAGGGGCAACTCTCCACGGGTGACGGCCTGTTCGGCGTACCGCTTGGGCAGATCGGCCCACCACAGCAGGTCGGGTCCGCACAGGGCCGCGCCGGGACCGAAGACGAGCAGAACGCCGTCGTGCGGACGCTCCTGGGCGGGGGGCGTTTCGAAGAGGTCGTTCATGGAGAACTCGGCGAGCGGCAGGAAGAACGGGTCGGCGTCCGGGCCGGGCACGCAGAGCCGCTCGACGGCCTTCGCGGACCAGAGCCGGCGGATGTCCAGCACGGCAACCTCAGTGCCCCGGGACCGCAGGGCGGCGGCGAGGCCGTCGGTGGCCGTCGGCCAGTCCAGGGCGGCGGGCCCGTCGAGTGCGAGCACGGTGGGGGCGGTGGGTACGTCCGCGACGGCTGCGGCCCAGCCGGTGACGACGGTGCCACCGGTGGCGGAGTAACGCGGGTCGCGTTCGTAAGGGCGGGGCTGGTGCACAGGTGCTCCTGAAAGACGTAGTCCGGCAACCGGTTGGATGGTATCGATAACATTCCGCGTGAACAAGGTGGCCAGCCCGACTGTGCGGACTTCCTGCTGACGAGAAGCGCTCTGACGTGAATTTCAAGAGCACCTCTTGTTTCGGTCTCATGGTGTCGTTAACATCCAGGCAACCCGGAGCACGGACACGAGTGGTGCGCTCCGTTGCGATCTCCCACACCGCACCCCAGAACCAGGGATCCCCCGCCGGGATCCAGAGGGAAGGGCAGGAGCCCATGAGATCAACCGGCGAGGCGACACAGCCGCCGGCTCACCCGTTCCGTCGCCGAACCGTGCTGGCCGGTCTGGGGGCCGGTGCCGCGGCCGCCCTGGCAGGCGGCTGCGCACGGGGCGACAGCACGGCCGCAATGCCGGGCACCACGTCCCTGGCCAACGACAACGCCACCTGGGACCAGGGGTACGTCGCAGCCGGCCGCGAGCTGAAGAAGCTCACCGGCTACGCACTGCGCCCCTTGTCCAACCCGAACCCCACCGCCTACACGCAGGTCACCCAGATCTCACTGCAGACGACCAAGGCGACGGACCTGATCAAGTGGCAGTCGGGCTACAACCTGAAGCAGCTCGCACGCACGGGCAGCCTCAGCGACCTGACCCGGATGTGGGACGCGTACGAGCGGAAAGGCTGGGTGACGAAGACCCTCCGTGACGCGATGTCCTACCGCGGCGCCGTGTACGGGATACCGCTGTACCAGTCGTACTACGTGCTGTTCTACAACACCGAGGTCTTCGACAAGCACGGACTCCGGGCCCCGGACACCTGGGAGGAGTTGCTGCACAACGCCGAAGTCCTCAAGAAGTCAGGCGTCACGCCGTTCGTCGCCACGCAGAACGGCAACTGGCCCGCGTACGAGTGGTTCGAGGAACTCCTGAGCAAGGTCGACCCGCAGTTCTACGCCGATCTGATCGCGGGCCGGGCCGACTACACCGATCCGCAGGCGAAGAAGGCCGTGCAGATCTGGCAGGACTTCATGAAGAAGGGCTGGATGACACCGGCCGACTTCGACCAGAACAACGGTCCCGCCGCGCTGAAGACCGGCAAGGTCGGGATGTTCCTGCACGGCTCGTGGCAGTCCCAGGGTCTGGCCGCCGCCGGAATGAAGCCCGGCGAAGGCTTCGACGCCTTCGTCCTGCCGCCCGTGGACGCCTCCACCAAGAGGTCCGTCATCACCGAGGCCGGTGTCCTCGCCGTACCGGAGAAGGCCGTGTCGCACGACGCCGCCATGGCCAACGCCGGTCACTGGCTTGATCCTTCGGTCCAGCGAGTTTGGACCGACTTCCTCCAGGACGGCTCGGCCAACCCGAAGGCGGTCACCAGCAACCCGGTACTCGCCCGCATCCAGGAAAAGGCCCGCCGCGAGCACTGGACCGAGCTTCCCCGGTACGGACAGTCCGGGCCACCCAACCTCATTCAGGGAAACACCGACGACCTGGGAGCCTTCATGACGCAGGCCATGTCCCCGGAGGCCCTGCTGCGCAGCATGGCGAGCCGGGCGGCCAAGGAGTGGGCCGCCTGGAACAAGGACGAGTCATGACATCGGCGCTCGACCGGCGGCCCACGGCGCCCGGTTCCCCCACCCTCGGCCTGCCGCCCGCCCGGCCGACCCGCAGGCCTCCCAGCAGACTCAGGGACCGGCTCGCGGGGGCGGGGTTCCTGGCACCCGCCGTTCTGCTCGTCTCCGCACTGCTCCTGGTCCCGTTCGCGGTAACGCTCTACCGGGGGTTCTTCAGCGACGGCCGTGTCTCGGGCTTCACCTGGTTCACCAACTACGGGCTGTTCTTCACCGACCCGGTGCTCGCCAAGTCGATCGAGAACACCCTGATGTGGGTGGTCGGCACGGTCGCCCTTCCGCTGCTCCTCGGCCTGGGGATCGCGATCATGACCGATGGCGCCCGGTGGTCGCGGGTGGCACGCCTGCTGGTGGTCCTTCCCTACGCGATCTCCGGTTCCGCCGTGGCGGTCGTCTGGAACTTCGTCCTCACCACGGACGGCGCCGCCAACCAGGCACTCAGGGCGCTCGGTCTGGGCTCCTTCGCCCAGGGCTGGCTGATCGAATGGCCGGGCAACACCCTGGTGATGATCGTCGCCAACACCTGGCAGTCGACCGGTGTGGCCGTGATCCTCTTTCTGGTCGGCCTGCAGACCATCCCGCCGGAGACCCTGGAGGCGGCGTCCCTGGACGGCGCCACCGGCTGGAGCAAATTCTGGTACGTCATCCTGCCCCAGCTGAGGACGGTCTCCGTGATCGTCGTCGGCAGCAGCCTGGTCAACGGTCTGAAGTCGTTCGACCTGATCTGGGTACTCACCCAGGGCGGTCCGGGCCGCAACTCCGAGACGCTCGCGGTCTCGATGTACCAGGAGACGTTCCTCGCGCTGCGTCCCGGCGCAGGCGCGGCCGTCGCGGTCGTCCTCACCGTCATCGTGCTGCTGGCCTCCTGGCTCTATCTGCGGCGCCAGCTGACCCCGAAAGGCGCCTGACCATGTCCAACCGCCGTATCTCCGCGGGCACCGCCCTCCGCAACACGACCCTGGTGGTCGTCTCCCTGCTCTGGGCCGTGCCGACCTGGCTGCTCGTGGTCAACGCGCTCGTGCCGGCCGCCCAGTACGGCGGCAGCCCCCACTGGTGGCCGCACGGGGGCTTCGGGCTCTTCGACAACATGTCCCAGGCATGGACCCGGGCCAGGCTGGGGCCCGCCATGGGCAACAGCCTGCTGTACGCGGTGACCAGCGCGGCCGCCGCCATCCTCATGGCCACCACCGCCGCCTTCGCGACGGTCATCATGCCGGTGAAACGCAAGACCCTGTGGTTCTGGCTGATCTACTCGGGCACGCTGCTGCCGCTCCAGGTCTTCCTGCGGCCCCTCTTCCTGGCCTATGCGAACACCGGTCTCTACGACGCCCAGATCGGGCTGTTCCTGGTGTATGTCGCGGTGGCGATCCCGTTCGCGTACTTCATCATGCGCAACTTCGCCCGGACCCTTCCCGGTGAAGTGATCGAAGCGGCACGGCTGGACGGCGCGTCCTGGTGGCGGATCTTCTGGCAGATCCACGTACCGCTGTCGAAGTCGGCGATGGTCGCCGCCTTCGTGTTCCAGTTCGTGGCCGTCTGGAACGACCTCCTCTTCGGCATCACCCTCTCCACCAGCCGGAACATCCGCCCCGTGATGGCCGCACTCGCCGAACTCCAGGGCAACTACTCCAACGTCGGCCCTCCGGTCGTCCTCGGCGGCGCCCTCCTCGTCTCGCTGCCGACCGTCGTCCTGTTCTTCTCCGCCCAGCGCTTCTTCGTCAGCAGCCTCAAGCTCGGCTGACCCCGACGCCGAGACGCATCACCACCAGCACCTTTCCCCGCGAGCCGCACGCCATGAGCCGATCCCCCCGAAAGGCACACCCCGGTGAAGATCTCCGCCCGCGCCGCTCTCACCCTCACCGCCGTCCCACTGCTCGCCGCCGCTCTGTGCACCGCGCCGGCCTTCGCCACCGCAGGACCGGCCGCGAACCCGTGGACCGGCCGCGCCGAAGACACGTACGCCGCACTCCAGAAGAACCTCTACCAGGGAGCGGACAACCACGGGCTCTACCAGGAGAGGACCCCGCGGCAGAGTACCGACAACGCCCACTCCTACCTCTGGCCCCTGCGCGAGGCCACGGCGGCCGCCGTCGACATGGCCGGCCTCCCCAAGTCCGGAACCTCCTACACGGCGGACGCAGCCGAACGCTTCCGCACTCTTGAGCTCTACTTCGACCCCCGCGACGGACGGCCCGGTTACGACTCCTACCTCCCCGCGCCCCTCGGCCAGGGCGGGGACGTCTTCTACGACGACAACTCGGTGGTCGGACTCTCCCTCCTGGACCAGTACCGCGCCACGGGGGACGCCACCTACCTCGGCCGGGCCGAGCAGACCTTCGGCATCGTCAGCCGCGGCTGGGACGACGACCCGGCCAAGTCCTGTCCCGGCGGCATGGACTGGGTCGACTCCACCAGCAACACCATGCGCGCCGCCAATGTCACCGGGCTCGCCGCCGAACTGGCCGCGCAGCTCTACCAGGTGACATCCGATGACCGGTATCTGACGAGCGCGAAGAAGTGGTACGAGTGGAACTGGTCATGTCTGCGCCAGTCTCCGGGGCTCTACCAGAACAGCCGTGACGACGACGGGACGGTCAACACCACGCTCTGGACGTACAACTCCGGGGCCATGGTCGGCACTGCCACCACGCTCTACCGAGCCACCGGCGACCGCTCCTACCTCAAGCGCGCCGTCCAGGACGCCGAGGGCTCACTCGCGTACTGGAAGCAGGGAGACCGGCTGCACGACCAGCCGGCGATCTTCAACGCCATCTACTTCGACAACCTGCGGCTCCTGAACGGCGTACGGCCCGACCCCGCCTACCGCAAGGCGGAGAGCGCCTACGCGGAGCAGACCTGGAAGGAGAACCGGGACCCCTCGACCGGGCTCTTCCGGTTCCAGCCATCGGGCGGCGGCGACTACGACGCCACCGCGCCCGCCGAAACCCTGGAGCAGTCCGCCATGGTCCAGATCTTCGCCGGCCTCGCCACCCAGCACTCCTGACCCCTTCATCTCCTGCCGTCCGCACACCCGCACCGCAGCACCGACCGCGTACGCACCGAACCGGCACCACGCACCGAACCGGCACCACGCACCGACCGCCGTACGTACCGAACCGATACCTCCCGACCGACCGCCGTACGCACCGAACCCGGCACCACGCCAGAGCGGAGAACCCTCTCCATGCCCCGCCCAGATCTGTCCCGCCCCTCCTGGTGGGACTCCGGCATAGCCCGCGACATCCTCCGCGACCGCGGTGTCAGCTCCTCGGGAGTCCTCGGCGGACACCCCGTCCGGCTCTCCTGCGAGCCACTGTTGCGCCATGACGGTGACGGCGGTCTGCTCCAGTCCGTACGGGTACGCACCGACCGCCCCGTCACCGTCGCCCGCGTCACCACCGTGTCCGGAAGCGCCCTGCGCTGCGACCTGCTCCCGGGGCCCGACGGCGCCACCCGTCTGCTGGTCCCCGAGGTGCAGTCCCCGGTCCAGATCCTCATCGAACTGCCCGAACTGGCCGAGGGCGAGAGACTCGAAGTACCACTGACTCCGCAGCGCCACTGGACCCTGCATCTGGTCCAGCACGCCCATCTCGACATCGGCTACACCGACCCGCAGGGCACCGTACTCGCCGAAGGACGCAAGTACCTCGACTCCCTCCTGGAGCTGTGCCGCACGACGGACGACTGGCCCCAGGAGTCCAGGTTCCGCTGGGCTGTCGAGGGGTTCTTCAGCTACGAGAACTGGTCGGCCAACCGTCCGGCGGAACAGGTCGCGGAGTTCCTGGAGCGGGTTCGCGAGGGCCGCATAGAGCTCGCCGCGATGCCCTTCAACCTGCACACCGAGACCTGCTCCACCGACGAACTCCACGAACTGCTGCGCCCGGTACGGGACCTGCGTGATCAGCACGGCATCGACATCACCACGGCGATGCAGACGGACGTCCCCGGGCAGGTCGTCGGGCTGCCCGACGTCCTCGCCGACAGCGGCATCCGCTATCTCTCGGTCGCCCACAACTGGGCCGGACGCGCCGTGCCGCACCACGTCGGTGGCGGGCAACTGCCCCGGCTCTTCCGCTGGAAGGCACCCAGCGGGCGCAGCGTGCTGGTGTGGCGCACCGACACCCCGCACGGGCTCGCCTACATGGAGGGCTCGATCCTCGGCTTCGACGAGTCCTTCGCCCGCGTCGACGACCTCCTGCCGAACTACCTCTCGGCGCTGGCCACCCACCAGTACCCGCACGAAGGCCGCGGCATCCCCGGATTCCCCGTACTGGACGAGGAGTTCAAGGGCGACCCCTATCCCTGGGACACACTGCACCTGCGCGTGCTGGGCAAGTTCGCGGACAACGGTCCGCCGCGCCGCATCATCGCGGACACAGTGCGCCGGTGGAACGAGGAATGGGCCTTCCCCGTGCTGCGCACCTCACGCAACGAGGACTTCTTCATCGACGCCGAGGAACGCCTCGGCGACCGCCTGGAGACCTTCGAGGGCGACTGGAGCGACTGGTGGGTGGACGGCGTCGGGGCAGGCGCCGTCCCGCTGGCCGCCACCCGCGACGGTCAGGCGGCACTGGCCGACGCCCAGACGGTGGCCGGGTACGCGGAGATCCTCGGCGCGCACGGCGGCGCGGAGATCACCGCGTCCGCGCCCGCGGTCTACCGGGCCGCCTCGTTGTTCAACGAGCACACCTGGGGAGGCGGCGACCCGTGGACGCACGGCGACCACGGCCATGCCTCCGGCGAGCGGCAGTGGCACTGGAAGTACGCCCAGGCGCTGCGGGCCCATGACGACGCGAAGACTCTCCTCGACGGCGCGGGCGCCGCGCTCGGCACCCGGCTCTCGCCGCGCGAGGGCACCCTCGCCGGCTACTACGTCACCAACACCTGCAGCTGGCAGCGGTCCGAGACGGTCCGGCTGTTCCTTCCGGAGAGCACGGTCCCGCTGGAGGACCATGTCCGCCTGCTCGACGCGCGAGACGACTCACCGCTGGAGCACACCGAGGAGGCCCAGACCAACGAACTGCACCGGGCCGCCGGCCGCTTCCTGCTCTTCCGGCTCGGTGACGTGCCCGCGCACGGTGCGGTACGGGTGGACGTCGTACCCGCCGATGCGGCTCCTCCGACGTCAGCGGACGCGGGGGACGCGGGGGATCCCACCGTCCTGGAGAACGAGTTCCTGCGGGTGCGCATCGATCTGCGCTCGGCCTGGATCGGATCAGTCACCGACAAGCGGACGGGCCGGGAACTGGTCCGCCAGGACGCGACGCTCGGCCTGAACGGTTATGTGTACGACGAGTACGCCACGGCCGGCGGCTTCAACCATCAGTCGAGCAAGACCACGGCCACGGACTCCATGCATCTGCTCGCGTCGCGCACCGCGGCCCCGCCGGCCGCGCTGGTGGACCGCTTCTCCGACGCGACCGGCCAGACACTCGTCTATGAGTGCACACCGGCAGGCACCGAGCGGCTGCGCGTCCGGGTCCATCTCCCGCACGGCGAGGCCCGCATCGATCTGGAGAACCGGATCGCCAAGAGGGCGACCCTGACCAAGGAAAGCGCGTTCTTCGCGTTCCCCTTCGCGATGGAGGCTCCTGTCGTCCGGATGGAGGCCACCGGCGGCATGACGGGTACCGGGCTTGCGACGGTGCCGGGATCTGCGCGGCACATGCGCGCGGTGCGGCGCTGGGTCAGCTTCCAGGAGGGGACGACGGTCGCCGC
The DNA here is from genome assembly GCF_041433995.1 of Streptomyces sp. NBC_00466. Taxonomy (NCBI): domain Bacteria; kingdom Bacillati; phylum Actinomycetota; class Actinomycetes; order Kitasatosporales; family Streptomycetaceae; genus Streptomyces; species Streptomyces sp. NBC_00466. The sequence goes on from NZ_CP107896.1 coordinate 7,173,793, forward strand.
CGTGGCCACCCAGGACGCCCCGCTGGTGCAGATCGGCGGAATCGCGATTCCCTACGTGCCCTACCCACAGTCACTCGCCCAGGAGGAGCCCGGCACTCTCTTCTCCTGGGTGCACAACAACATCTGGGACACCAACTTCCCCTCGGAGCAGGCCTTCGACCATGTCTTCCGGTACAGCGTGGGCGTGGCATCCTCCATCGAGTGCGCGGGCCCTGAACTGGGCATGCGGACGGCGTCCTCGGGCAGCCGCCCCCTGCTGGCGGTGCGCGCGAAGGGCGAGGTGAACGAGGAGCCGGAGGCCTCGTACGGACTGCTGACCGTCAGCGATCCACGGATCAGGGTCGTGGGTCTCACCGTGCCCGCTCACGGGCGGGTGCTGGTCAGACTCCAGTCGTATGCGCAGGAGCCGGTGACCTGCCGGATCACGCCGGGATTCCCGGTAGCGGAGACGGTGACCGCCGACTACCTGGGCGCCGCGGGCGCGCGGCTGGAGCCTGATCCCGACGGCTCGGTGCCAGTCGCGGTGCCGGCCCAGGGGACCACGGCGGTACTGCTGCGACTCGTGTGACGGACAGCCAGTGTTCGGGGTCGGTTTCGCGACTTGTCGGCCTTTGCCTCCACCAACCCTCCACCCCACTCCGGCCTGCACCGGAACCCCAAAAATCAAAGATCGGACGTAAAATCGGCACACCCCTGAGAGACCTGGGACGGGTGCTGATGGAACTCGAACTCCGACACCTGCGGATGCTGTGCACGATCGCCGACACGATGAGCCTCGGCCGGACGGCCACCGTCCTGGGGTGCTCGCAGCCCGCGGTCAGCAGTCAGCTGAAGCGCATCGAGCGGCTCATGGGCGAGGACCTCTTCGTCCGGGGCAGCGCGGGGGTGACACCGACGCGCTTCGGGGTCGAGGTGGTGGTGCAGGCCCGCGAGGTGGTGGCACTGGCGAGCTCGATAGGGCGCCGGTCCACCGCGGGCCGCCGTGGGACCGATCGGGTGCTGCGGGTGGCCGCGACGAATACGCCCATCCTGCCGGGGCTCCTGCAGCGGGCGTGCAACGTCCTGCCGGCGCTGACCACGCAGGTGAGCAGCGTGTACTCCTCAGCCGAGATCATCGGGCTCCTTGAGGACGACAAGCTGGACGTCGCCGTCGCGGTCGACTATCCCGGACGGGAGCTGGGGCATTCGGAAGCCGTGGTGCACCGCGGCATCGTCACCGAGCCCAGTTTCGTGGCCCTGCCCGCCGCCCACCCGGCGAGCGGGCAACTGGACGTGCCGCTGCCCGATCTGGCGAGGGACGCCTGGTTCCTGACGCCCGACGACGGTGCGGGCTGGCCCGGTGTCTGCTACGACGCCTTCCAGGCGGCCGGCTTCACACCCGCCACCGTGCACGAATACCTCGGTGACCGGGACCAGTTGCAGCGGATGATCGCCTACGGGCTGGGGATCTCCGTCGTCCAGGCGACGTGCAAGCCGAACCTGGGCGTGGTCGTCAAGCCACTGGCCGGGACGCCACTGTGGTGCCGCTATGTGCTGGTGTGGCACCGGGAGAGGGTGTCCGACGAGGTAGCGGAGACGTTCTTCGGCGCGGCCCTGGCCGCCTACGAGGAACTCATCGCCCGGGCACCGCACTTCCGGGCGTGGGCCGCCCGCCACTACTGGACCCCGCAGAGGTAGGTGTACGGGGCCGTACGACGTCGGCACATGCTGAGGCCGTGGCCCGGTCGACCGGAGTCGACCGGGCCACGGCCTCGGGTCATTCAGCCAGCGCCGGTCAGGGGAGGATCAGAACGACGTGGTGACGGTGACCCCGCTGAAGTCGGTCACCGCGTACAGACTGATGTACCGGTAGCCCGCCTCGGTGTTGTTGACGGTGATGCTCTCGGTGTTGTCCGAGTTGGTGGACTTCTGGGTGAAGGTGGACGGGCCGGCCCATGTCGTCGGGTCGTAGTAGAGGTCGGCATTGCCGCTGCCGCCGCTGGTGGTGACCTTCAGAGTCGTGGTGCCGGCCGGCAGCCAGACCCAGAGGTAGTCGGTGTCACCGGCCACCCGGGACTGGTTCGACCGGAAGCAGTTCTGACCCATCGTCTGCGTGTTGGCGTCGGTGCAGGCCTTGGCCGAGCCGGTGCCGCCGCCCAGGGTGTCGAGCCAGGCGTCGAAGTCGGCGTCGTAGCTGGTGCCGATGTTGTGGTAGACGGCGTAGGCACCCTGGTAGTCCCCGGTCCGCATCTTGGCCAGCATGGCCTGGATCTGGTCCGGGTGCTTCTCGGTCATGTACCGGACGGCCAGGTACCCCCACGGGTAGGTGCGGGTCTCGTCGTCGATGGCATAGGTGTTCTCGAAGAGCTGGCTGAGCTTGTAGGTGTGCTTGGCCGCCTCGGTCAGCGCGCCGTCGTCGGTGAGGTTGCGGTAGGAGTAGGAGACGTACTCCGCCTGGCCCTCGATCCACCAGACGTCCGGCACGGTGACCTGGGTGCCGAAGTCGCCCTTCATGTCGTAGATGGACTGCTGGACGTGCGCGAACTCATGGTTGAGGTTCCACGCGTTTGCTGTGAAGCCGTTATCGGTCGGCCACTGGTAGAGGATGGAGTAGGCGATGTTGTTGGGGTCGGTCGGCGTGCCGGTCAGCGTCTCGCCGCCGTTGTCGGTGTCGTTGCCGAAGATCGCCCACGAGTAGGTCGTGTAGTCGGCCCTGCTCCCGAAGATGACCATCTTCAGGTTGAAGTACTCACCGGGGATCGGCGTGGTGGTATTGACCTGTTTCTGGTAGAACGTGACCTCGTTCGACAGGCTCGTGCAGACGTCGGACTGCTCCTTCGCTGTCAGCGCCTGCGCCATGATGGTGAAGTTGCTGCAGGCGTTGTTGATCGGCAGCGCGGCCGCGGTGAGCTGCTTCGGCAGGTCGCAGACGCCGTAGTAGGAGCATTGGCCCGGGTCCCCGGTGCTGGCCCGGTAGGCGACGTGCACCCACAGGTTGTCCGTGGCGCCCGTGATGGACGAGCCGTCGAGCAGCCCCTTGATGAGCGGGCGGATCTTGCTCTGCAGGGCCGGTATCTGGATGAAGTTGGCCAGGTCGTTGCCTGCGTTCGAATCGAGGACGTCGTTGTCCCCGCCGAGCAGGTCGCGGTGCTTGAGGGTGAAGTTGTAAAGCGTGTCGGCGATACCGGAGTTCGCGGTGATCGCGGTGACGAAGTCCGAAAGACCCGGACCGCGCCACAGCGGGGTGTAGATCGCGTTCAGCGCCCGGTCCATCTCCGGGACGGCGTCCCACGAACTGCTGGTGTAGGCGTTGAGGTAGCGGCCGTAGACGTCCAGGTAGTCGGCCTGCACCTGCGCGCTGTCGGTGAGGACGAACGCCTGCTCCAGCACGCTCCCGTTGCCCGCGCTGACGTCGTTCGCGTGGCTGCTGGTGAACAGCGTGTTGAACCCGTTCTCGATGGCGCTGCGGAGCGAGGAGTCGTACGTGCCGACGTCCTGGGGGTCGCCGTACTGCACGTAGTAGCCGGCGCGCATAAAGTACATCAGCTCGTACAGGCCGCCGGAGTCGTCACCGGTGTAGGAGCCTGCCGCGCCGGCGACGCCGTTCGCCACCGCGAGCATCTGGGACTGGTTGAACACGGCGTGCGCGTCCGAACCGGTCAGGCTGAACAGCGGGTTGATGCAGGAGCTCCAGTCCACCGTCTTGATGTACGACACCAGGTCGCTGCCGGACCGGCCCGAGAAGTCCGACGTGGTACACGATGTGACGGCGGCATGGTGGGCGCCACCGGCCGCATTGATCGCCGCGTGTGCTGACAGGTGCGGCTTGGACGGCTTGGCCGAACCCAGGGCGGCCGGCTCCCCGCGCAGTTTCGCGGGCAGCGGCTTGGCCTTGATGGCGGCGGCCTGGGACTGACCGGTCTCGGCTCCGGTCGGCGTGGCTTTTCCGTGCTGTTCAGCGGCCTGCACAGCCGCGGAGGGTGCCGACCGGGCCGGTGCCGAGGCATGCCTCGTGTGGCTGGTGGCCGCGGCCGCCTGGGTGCTCATCAGGCCGGCGACGAGCCCTCCGGCCGCCAGACCGGCGGCCAGAACTCTGGGCAGTAATGATCGAGAGTGCATCGCATCTCCATTGGGGGAGGGGAGCGCAGAGGAAGCCGCCCGAGGAGGCGGGCAGCGGTATGTAACATTGCACTGAGGTGAAGCCTTGGGCAATGCTCCGGGACCCAGCACTGTTTCCCGTTGCCCCATAACACCGGCGCACAGGGCGCCGGCGTCTGCCTGGAAGCGAGATGCGGATGACGAGGACGCAGCCGATCGAGACGATCGACTGGCACACCGGCGGCGAACCGTTCCGGATCGTCGTGGACGGCCCGGCCGAAGTGACGGGGGAGGGGCTGACCGTTGCCGAGCGCAGGGTGGTCGCGACGCGGAGTGAGGGCGTGCAGTGGATGCGGGCCCTGTTGTGCGGCGAGCCGCGCGGCCACGCGGGAATGTACGGCGGGTTCCTGGTTCCGCCCGACGACACCGGCGCCCACCTCGGTGTCCTCTTCTGGCACAACGACGGGTTCTCCACGGCGTGCGGGCACGGAACGATCGCCCTGGGCTCCTGGGCCGTCGCCTCGGGCCGGGTCCCGGCACCTGCCGACGGTCTGACCGATGTGGTGATCGACGTCCCCTCCGGGCGCGTCACGGCGAGCGTGCGGACGAGGAACGGCCTGGTCCAGGACGCCACGTTCACCAATGTGCCCGCCTATGTCCACGCGCGCGGCGTCGGTGTGCCGACCTCCCGCGGGAAGGTCTCCGTCGACATCGCGTTCGGCGGCGCGATGTACGCGGTGGTGCCGGCCGCGTCCGTCGGGCTGCGCGTCCGGCCGCAGGACGTCACCGAACTCACCGCCGTCGGCCGGGAGATCCGCGACGCGCTGAACGCCGCCCGCGCCGCCGAGCACCCTCTCGACCCGCGGCTGTCCGGGATCTACGGGACGATCCTCACCGAGGAGACCGGGCCCACCGAGCCGCGGGCCGACGGCAGCCGGCTGGTGCGGCAGCGCAACATCACGGTGTTCGCGGACGGTCAGGTCGACCGGTCCCCGTGCGGTTCCGGTACGTCGGCCAGGATCGCGGTCCTGGCCGGCGCCGGACAGGTGCGCCCGGGCGACGAGTTGCGGCACGAGTCCGTGGTGGGCTCGGTGTTTCACGCCAGGATCACCGGTCAGACCGCGGTCCACGGGATACCGGCGGTCGTCACGGCGGTGACGGGCACCGCGCACGCGGTCGGCACGTGCCGGTTCACCGTCGATCCGCGCGACGCGCTCCTGCCCGGGTTCGTGCTGCGATGACCGAACTCCTCGACGCGGAGCAGGTCTTCGCCCTGGGGCCGGTCGCCGCCGTCCGGGCCATCCGCGAAGCGCCGGCCGCGGGCCTCGATCCGGAAAGCGACATGCCGCGGGTCATCACCCCGGTGGCCAACGGGCAGGGGCTGCTGATGCCGTCCGAGGCCGGCGGATGGTTCGGGGTGAAGGTCGCGACCGTCGCCCCGGGCAACGCCGCCCTCGGCCTGAACCGCATCAACGCGACGTATCTCCTGCACGACAGCCGGACCCTGACGCCGGCCGCGATCCTCGACGGTGTCGCGCTGACGACGCTGCGCACCCCCGCGGTCTCGGTCGCCGCCTGCCTCGACCGGCTGTACGAGGTCGCGGCGGGCACCGCGGACGGGCTGCGACTCGTGGTCTTCGGCGCGGGCCCGCAGGCCGAGTGGCACGTCCGGACGATCCGGGCGCATGTGCGGGCCGCCCACGTCACGGTGGTCACCCGCCGCGGCAGCGCGACGACGGCCTGGGCGGACCGCCACCTGGCCGCGGGCAGCGCGGCTGTCGCCGACAGCGTCCGCGCCGCGGATGTCATAGTCGCCGCGACCTCGGCCCGCGAGCCGGTCCTCGACGGGCGTCTCGTCCGCGACACGGCACTCGTGCTGGCCGTCGGCTCCCACGAGCCGTCGGCGCGTGAACTCGACGGCACGCTCATGGAACGCGCCACGGTCGTCGTCGAAAGCCGGGCGAGCGCGCTGCGCGAGGCCGGCGACGTCGTCATGGCGGTGGCGGAGGGCGGGCTCGACCCTCGCACGCTGGTGACGATGGCCGACCTGCTCACCTCGAAGGCCACTCTGCCCGGCGACCGTCCGGTGGTCGTCAAGACCACCGGGATGGGATGGGAGGACCTGGTGGTCGCTGTCGCGGCGTACCAGCAGGGAGCACGGACGGAGTGACATCCCTCTATTTTTGTACCATGTGAAATGGTACTGTCCCCGCAAAGGGATTCCGGCGGACGGAGCATACGGTGATGCGAGACGACATGCAGCCGGGCGGGGGCGCGAGCCACGATCGCGCTGTTCCGCCAACGCTTGCGGAGTGCTTCACGCAAGGGTGGGCCGAGACGGCTCCGGCGGTGCCGGTACTGCCCGGAGCGGCGTACGCGGCCAAACGCCGCGCGCTGCTGTCCGCGCGCTTTCCGGGTGAGCGGATCGTGGTCCCGGCCGGTGGCCTGAAGGTCCGGAGCAACGACTTCGACTACGTCTTCCGGCCGCACTCCGCGTTCCTCCACCTCACCGCGGACGAGGGCGCCGGCGCCGTCCCGGACAGCGTCCTCGTCCTGGAGCCGACGGGCACCGGCCACGACGCCACGGTGTTCGCCCGGCCGCGCTCCCCGCGCGACGGTGGGCCGAACGGCACCGAGTTCTACCGCGACCGCCGCTACGGGGAGTTCTGGACCGGCCGGCGCCGCACCCTGGCGGAGACCTCCGACGCCCTGGGCCTTACGGCTCTCCCTCGCGATGACCTCGCACGCGCCCTCGCCTCGGACGTCCCGACCCGGGTGGTGCGCGGCCAGGACCCGGTGGTCGACGCGGCGGCGCCGCCGGCCACCGGGGCCGAGTCCGAACTCCTCGCGTTCCTGTCGGAGTTGCGGCTGGTCAAGGACGAGTGGGAGATCGAGCAGATGCGTGCGGCCGTGGGTCACACCGTGGCCGCCTTCCACGACGTGGCGGGCGAACTGCCCACCGCGATGCGGCTCGCGCGCGGCGAGCGCTGGATCGAGGGCACGTTCAACCGGCGGGCCCGGCTGGAGGGTTACGGCCTCGGCTTCGAGACGATCGCGGCGGCCGGCGCGCACGCGTGCGTCCTGCACTGGATGCGCAACGACGGTCCCGTCCGCGACGGCGAACTCCTCCTGCTGGACGCCGGCGTGGAGACCGACACCTGCTACACCGGCGACGTGACCCGTACCCTGCCGGTCGGCGGGCACTTCACCGACGAGCAGCGGCAGGTGTACGACCTGGTGTACGCGGCCCAGTCGGCGGGCATCGCCGCGCTGCGGCCCGGCGCGCGGTTCGGCGACTTCCACGACGCCGCGACGCGCGTCATCGCCGAGGGCCTGGACTCCTGGGGTCTGCGCCCGGGCGGCGCCGGCCTCCACGACCGGTCCCTGTACGGCCGTTACACCGTCTGCGGCACAGGGCACATGCTGGGCCTGGACTGCCATGACTGCGCCGACGCCCGGAGCAGCGCCTACCTGGCTGGTGTCCTGGAGCCGGGCCACGTCCTGACCGTCGAGCCCGGCCTGTACTTCCAGCCCGACGACCTCACGATTCCCGCGCACCTGCGCGGCATCGGCGTGCGGATCGAGGACGACTTCCTCATCACCGCCGACGGCGCCGTCTGCCTGTCGTCGGCCCTGCCGCGGTCCGCCGACGACATCGAGGCGTGGGTGACCGCCGCCCGCTGATGTCGCACGGTCCGGGAAAGCAGACCACCACCACGACGATCCGGAGCGCCTGTCAGGCCGTCTGTTCGGGCCGCCCGTCAGTCCGGTGGACCGTCAGCTCGCGCCGCGGTCGAGCCCGGCGGGCGGGGCCGACTCCGAGGAGTCGGCCCACAGGGAGCGGACGTTGCCGAGGTGGCGCCGCATGCACGCCTGCGCGCCCTCGGCGTCGCCGGCCAGCATCAAGTCGAGCAGTTCGAGGTGCTCCTCGGCGGACTCCACCAGGCGGCCGTTGGCGTCCAGCGCGGTGAGCCCGTACAGCCGGGACCGCTTGCGGAGATCGCCCACCACGTGGACCAGGTGCGCGTTGCCGGCGAGGCCCAGCAGACCGAGGTGGAAGCGGCGGTCGGACTCCAGGTACGCGATCAGGTCGTGCCGCCGGGCGCCCTGGACGATCTCCTCGGCGAGCGGGCGCAGCGCCTCCAACTGCTCGGCGCCGGCGACGGCCATGACGCGTCCGATCGTCGGGACCTCGATCATCTCGCGGATCTCCGTGTACTCGTCCAGCTCTCGCTCGGTGACCTCGGTGATCCGGAAACCCTTGTTCCGTACCGCCTCGACCAGGCCCTCCCGGGCCAGGTCGAGCATGGCCTCGCGCACCGGGGTGGCGGACACCCCGAGGTCGGCGGCCAGGGTGGGCGCGGAGTAGACGACGCCGGGCCGCAGCTCGCCCGCGATGAGGGCGGCGCGCAGGGCGTTGGCCACCTGGTCGCGCAGGTGCTCCCGCACGGGAACACTGCGGGACGAGAGATGGCCCATGATCGATCCTCCAGGCATAAGTGGACGCCAGTATACAATGTCACGTTGTTCGGAAGCGCCTTCGGCTTCCGTGCGCAACGTCAGACACCCGCCCGCCTGCGCGTCCGGTCAGCACCACACCGAAGGCCTCTGCCGGGCCCTGCAACCCCGCTCCGCCCTCCGGCGTTTCGGGAGAAGCTCGCCGAAGCGGCTGAGCAACTCCGGTTCGAGCGGGGCGCCTTGGTGCCCTTGGCGGTGCTCCGGGATCCGTAACGGCATGGTCCGAGCGGACGGGCCGCGCCCGGTGGGAGCGGACAGCGCAGCCGTCAGGCGGCGGGCGGCGTCCTCGGCGGCGGGCGGCGTCCCCGGTGACGGGCTTGAGGGCGCCCTGGCAGGTCAGGGCGGCCGCCGTGGCGGGGCGAGGCTCTGGACGCCGGTGCGCTCGCCCTCGCGCGGAAGCCGTCGGGTGCCCGCCCGGGCAGGGCGGCCCCTCCACGAAATATACCCCCGGGGGTACGGTGTTACGGTGGAGTACATACCCCCCGGGGTAATTTCGCAGGAGAGGAGTATCCGCGTGTTCTTCGTTGACACCATCGAGCTCGAAGGCCTCGGTAACCGCAGCTATCTGGCCGGCGGTGAGCACACGGCGGTGGCCGTGGACCCACCGCGCGACATCGATCAGGTCCTGGCGGCAGCCGCCCGGCGCGGCGTGCGGATCTCGCATGTGGTGGAGACCCACATCCACAACGACTACGTCACTGGCGGCCTGGAACTCACCCGGATCACCGGCGCCCAGTACCTCGTGCCGGCCGGTGCGAACGTTCCGTTCGCGCGGGTGGCTGTCGCCGACGGCGACACCGTGGAGGTCGATGCCGGCAGTGAGCTGACGCTGGCCGCGATCGCGACCCCCGGCCACACCCCACACCACACCTCCTACGCGTTGCGCGAGGCGGGGCGGCCGGTGGTCGTCTTCACCGGCGGGTCGCTGCTGATCGGCACAGTGGGCCGCCCCGATCTGGTCGAGCCGCGGCTGACCGAAGAGCTCGCCCGCGCCCAGCACGCCTCCGCCCACCGTCTGGCCTCCGGCCTTCCGGACGAGACGGCCGTGCTGCCCACGCACGGCTTCGGCAGCTTCTGCTCCTCGGCCCAGTCCGATGGAGAGGAGACCACGATCGGCAAGGAGAAGAGCGCCAACACGGCGCTCACCGTCGATGTGGACACCTTCGTCGCCGACCTGCTGGCCGGGCTTGAGGATGTGCCCGCCTACTACGCGCACATGGGCCCGGCCAATGCCGCAGGACCCGCCCCGGTCGATCTGACCCCGCCCGCGATCGCGGACCCCACCGAGATCGCTGCGCGACTCGCGGCCGGCGAGTGGGTAGTCGACCTGCGCAACCGCGTGGCCTTCGCCGACGGGCACGTGGCCGGGTCCTTCAACTTCGAGGCCGATGGCAAGATCGCCACCTACCTCGCCTGGATGATCCCCTGGGGCAAGCCGGTCACCCTGCTCGCCGAATCGGCCGGGCAACTCGCCGAAGCCCAGCGTGAACTGGTGCGGGTGGGCATCGACCGGCCGGCCGCCGCCGCGACCGGTGGCCCCGCCGCCTGGCTGCCCACCGGGGTAACGCCCGCCTCCTTCCCTCGCTCCACGTTCGCCGGCCTCGCCGCCCACGGCATCGACGGCGTGGTGGTCCTGGACGTGCGCCGCGACTCCGAGCGGGCGAACGGCTGGATCGAGGGATCGGTACACATCCCTATCCACGAGCTCCACGGCCGCCTTGCCGAGGTACCGCAGGGGACGGTGTGGGTGCACTGCGCCGGCGGCATGCGTGCCGCGATCGCCGCGTCCCTGCTGGATGCGACAGGCCGGGATGTCGTCGCCGTCGACGACGGCTTCGACGCCGCCACCGAGGCCGGCCTGCTCCTGACCACCGGCTGACCCCGCCCCCGACACAGCACGAGAAAGGAGGAGGACACGATGTTCCCCTTCCGCCGTAGTCAGCCCCGTCCAGGCGTGGACCAGGCCAGCGGCCGCACTAGCGGTCAGGCCCCGGACGCGATCCTGCCCAATGTCCGCGAAAGGCCGGAGTGCAACGCCGGCCACGCCCCCGGTACGGTGCACGCCCCGCTGCCGAAACCCGTCGGCAACAGTGAACTGCCGCCCGGGGCATGGGGTCGGCCGCCGGCGGTCATCTGCCGCAGCGGACACCGCGCCCAGCAGGCGGCCGGACTCCTCACCCGGCGTGGAGAACGAGCGGTGGACGTAGCGGGCGGCATGAGCGCGTGGGCCGCCTGCCGATACCCGGTCAGCGACGAACGCGGGAACAGCGGCCGGATAGCGTGACCGCCCTCGTTCTCGCCCTCATCGCCGGAGCCGTCATCGGCGTCACCCTCGGAGCCCTGGGAGGCGGCGGCAGCGTCCTGGCCGTGCCCGCCCTGATCTACCTGCTCGGCTTCACCCCGGCAGCGGCCACCACCGCCGCCCTGATCATCGTGGCCGCCACCTCCGCCACCGCCCTCTATGCCCACGCACGCGACGGCCACGTCGCCTGGAAAGCCGGATCACTCTTCGCAGCCGCGGGCATCATCCCCGCCTACCTCGCCGGAGCAGCCTCCGGACACGTACCCGAGGCGGCCCTGACCATCGCGTTCGCGGTGATTGCCGCGCTGGCGGCCCTGCGCATGTTCCGCCCCTCCAACTCCGAACCGGCAGGCCGGATCCGGCCGGGCAAGGCGGCCGGGGCAGGTGCCGGACTCGGTGCGGTGACCGGATTCCTCGGCGTCGGAGGCGGATTCCTCGCCGTCCCGGCCCTGGTGAGCGTGCTCGGGCTGACGATGCGGAGGGCGGTAGGTACCAGCCTGCTCGTCATCACCGTCAACTCACTCGCCGCCCTGACCGCCCGCACCGGAACGGGCGGCGGCATCCAGTGGGAGGTCGTCGGACCGTTCACCGGAGCCGCGATCCTCGGCGCCTGGGACGGCAAACGCCTCGCCGCCAAGATCTCCGGCCGCACACTTCAGCGAAGCTTCGCCGGCGTACTCCTGGCGGTGGCCGCGTTCATGCTCATCGACGTGATCACATGAATGCGGCAGCCACTGCGCCCGTCAGGCCAGGGACAGGAACAGCTTCTCCAGCCGGGCCCGCATCTGGTCCCGATCGCCGGCCGCCTGCCCGCCGTCGGCCATGCAGTGCTGCAGCCCGGTCGCGATGATCGCGAACCCAGCCCGGTCCAACGCGCGGGAGACCGCCGCGAACTGCGTGATCACATCCTCACAGTCCCGGCCCTCCTCGATCATCTTGATGATCCCCGCGATCTGCCCCTGCGCCCGCCGCAGCCGGTTCAGCACCGACTTCAGCTCATCGGCCGCCATCTCGAGCTCCACCATCCACCTCCACTGAATGAATACCCCTACGGGTATTATACCGGGGTGTGAACACCCGCCCCCGGAACACCGCGAAAGGACCACCCCGCACATGAGCACCCCCACCGCACTCATCCCCGCCCAGGCCGCCGCCCGCCTGCAGGACTACACCGTCATCGACGTACGCACCCCCGGCGAATACGCGGTCGGCCACCTCCCCGGTGCTCACAACATCCCCCTCGACCACCTCCACACCGCCCTGCCCGCCCTGAGGGCAGCGGCCACCCGCAGCAACCTCCTCATGGTCTGCGCCTCCGGCAACCGCTCCACCACCGCCTGCACCGAACTCGCCGCAGCCGGCATCCCCGCCACCACCCTCACCGGCGGCACCACCGCCTGGGCCGGCGAGGGCCACACCCTCCACCGCCCCGAAAACGCACAGGCACCCTGGCCCATGGAACGCCAGGTCCGCCTCGCCGCGGGATCCCTCGTCGTCCTCGGCCTCGCCGCCGGCACCCGCTGGCGTCCCGCGCGCTGGCTGTCCGCCGCCATCGGCACCGGCCTGGTGTTCTCCGCCGTCAGCAACACCTGCGGTATGGCCGCCGCCCTCGCCAAACTTCCCCACAACCAGCCCCGCCCCACTGACGTCGAGGCCACCCTGCGAGCCCTGCAGGGCTGATATGCCTGTCGGCAATCAAGCCCCGGGCGGCCGTCGCCGAAGGTCGGAGGGCTTCTCCGGCCTGGACCTCGTCGCGCGTGCTTCGTCCTTCAGCACGCCGAGCGGGATGGCAGGCGCATCGCCCGCCTGTCCGGGCATGAGCACGGAGGCGAGTCGGTCCGACGGCGTCAGACGCGCGTAGCCGCACGGTCGTCCCCCGCCGGACGCAGGTTCCCGTGGAGCTCCCTCTCGATCTCCTCCAGGCTTCTGCTCTTGGTCTCGGGTACAAGAGTGAGAGTGAAGAGCAGTGCGAGCAGGGAGATGCCGGAAAAGATGAAGAAGGTGCTGGAGGACCCGATGCCCTCGACGAGCATCGGGAAGAACTGGGAGACCAGGTAGTTGCCACCCCAGAGGGCGAAGGTGGCGATGGAGGCGGCCACCCCGCGGATGTGCGTCGGGAAGATTTCGGAAATGATCACATAGGTGATGGTGCCGAAGGAGACCGCGAAGAACGCCACATACCCGAGGATCAGTGCCAGCAGCAGAGGTGCGCTGGGGTGGCTGCTGCGGAACAGCAGGCCGATGCAGGCCAGCAGGACGGTCATTGCGGTCGCCCCGGTCAGAAGGAGCGTGCGGCGCCCGATCCGGTCGATGAGCCACATCGACACGAGTGTGGCGGCCACGAGCGTCACGCCGATCAGGACGGTGCTCGACATGGCGTCGTTCGTCTCCAGGCCTGCCGACTTGAACACCTCAGGGGCGTAATAGAAGATCGCGTTGATTCCGGTGATCTGTTGGAACAACGCGACTCCGAAGCCGATGACGAGCGTCTTGCGGAAGCGTGACGCGAGCACGTCGCTGACGCCGGCCCGGCTGCCCTCGGTCGCCATCGCGGCCTCGATTCCGGCGAGTTCGGCTTCGGCGTCCGCCGGGGTGGGGCTGATCCGCCGAAGTACCTTCAGGCCCTCGGCCGTCCGGCCCTGGCGTATCAGCCAGCGGGGGCTCTCCGGTACGAGGAAGAGCAGGCCGAAGAAGACAGTGGCCGGGATGATGCCGATGACGAATATGTAGCGCCAGCCTTGTTCGATGTTCCACGCGTCGGTGGAGGCGCGCGCGATGACTGCGCTCACCGAGAACACCACAAGATTTCCCACAGTGTTGAAGAGCTGGTTGAAGGAGACGAGCCGTCCCCGAAGATGCGCCGGTGCCACCTCGGCGATATACAGCGGCGCGATCGTGGTCTCCGTACCGACGCCGATACCGACGAGAATGCGAGCGGCCACGAGCAGTCCGGCGTTGGGTGCGAGCCCCTCGCCGAGCGCCCCCACGAGGAAGACGACGGCGGTACCCAGCATGACCTTCTTGCGGCCGACGGCATCGCTGAGACGGCCCGCCACGACCACACCGATGATGCAGCCCACGATGATGCTCGACGTCACCCACCCGAGACCGCCGGCGCTGAGGCCGAAGCGGTCCTGGATGAATCCGGCCGTGCCGGATATCGCGCCGTTGTCGAAACCGAACAGAAAGCCACCGACGGCAGTGACGCAGGTGATAACGATGACACTTCTCATGTGACCGGCGGAGGGCCGGGTAGCGCTTTCCAACAGAACCTCCGTGGTTAATGGCCAGAACGGCGTTGTTCTGGGCCGGTTCCCGGTGTCCGGCGGGGCCCCGCCCTGGGGGAGCTCTGCCGACGTCGGATCAGCCGCGGGCGTCTTCCGGCCGGGGGACCGGTGGCCGGGCGGACCGAAGTGCGGATTCGCGTACGGTCACCCGGGGCACGAGCGCGGCGGGTGAGTGACTTGCGGCCAAGCCGGCCGTGATGTTTGCGGCGTTTGACGCACCACATGCCGCAGCCGTACGGAGATGAGCCGCCCAGCCGGCCTGCGGCGTGCCGAGCAGACTCCGCACGAGACCCGCACAGAAGGCGTCACCGGACCCGACCGCACTGCGCACAGGGACCTCGGGCGCCAGCACCTCGTACGCGGCCTCGGCGGTGAACGCACGGGCGGGACGGCCGCCGTCCGTGATGATGACGCAGCGAATGCCTGCGTCCAGCCAGTCCAGGGCCCGGGCGGCCGGATCGCCGGTGCCGAGGGACGACAGCTCCTCACGGTTGACCTTGACGACATCGGGCAGAGCCGCGGCGCCCAGGGCGAGGGCCTCGCCGTGTGCGTCCAGCACCGACAGGATCCCCCTGTTCCGCGCTCGGGCGATCCAACGTGCGTACTGGTCGGCGGGAACGCCGGGCGGGAGACTGCCCGTGCACACGAGTGCCTCGCTCTTGGCCATATGGCCGGCGAACAAGCCTTCCAGAGCTTCGAGTTCGGGACGCTCCACGTGCGGGCCACTCGCGTTGTAGACGGTCGCTCCAGCAGGGTCCGACAGGTCGACGAGCACCTCGCAGACCCGGGTGGCACCCGAGGTCGTGACCAGAGAGGTGGCCAGATGCTCGGCGGCGAGAAGGTCCTCGAAGAGCCGGCCGGTGGGGCCGCCGGAGAAGCCGAGGAGCAGGGGCTCGGGCACCGGCTCGGAGGTCTCCGGCCGGCCGGCCGCCAGCTGGGTCAGGACCCGGGCCACGTTGACGCCCTTGCCGCCCGCGAGCGTCTCGCTGCGCGTCAGGCGGTGGACAGAGCCGGGCCGGTGACTATGCACGGCCAGGAGCCGTTCGATGGCGCTGTTGAGCGAGGTAATGGCGATGCTCACGATGTCTCCTTGCCGTCGACGCGCGGGCCGCCGGGTGATGTCAGGGCGTCCCTGGCGATGGCCGCCGCGCCGGAGGCGACGGGCTCGGCCAGCGGGCTGATGTGCAGTGGAAGGTCCCAGCGCGCACGCCGGTGCGCGGCCATCTCGGGCCGTCTGAAGAGGGAACCCATCAGGGCGACCTGGCCGGGCTGCCTCTCCGCCAGTTCACACATCTCGCCGATGGTGGTGCGCGCCAGGTCGGATAGGTGATCGAGGGTGCCTCTCACGACCTCCGCAGGCCGCGCCCCGGCCGGTACGCCGGCCAGTGTCAGCAGCCCCTCGGCTCCGTCGGCCGCCTCTCCGGTGGACCCGACTGTCACGTGCAGCGACGGCAGGCGGCTGGAGGCAGTGGTGGCGAGACCGGAGAACAGCCTGTCGAAGTCGCCGTCGTGGAAGAGCTCGGCCAGCAGCTGAACGACCTTGCCCGAGGGAATCGGGCAGCCGAGCAGAAAGCCGTCGTCGTTCCACGCGCGCTCGTGGTCGAGGCCGAGTTCGTACGAGCGCGTCCGCGGGGCGAACGTACCGGTGGCGACCATGAGGTACTCGGACGTACCGATGGAGTCGAATACCTCCGCGCCGCTCATGGAGTGCACTTGACGGGCGGCGACGACCTGGTCGTGGCCGCCGATGACGACCCGGGCGCCGGGGGCAACGGCCACCCCCGGCAGGGCTGCGGACAACATTTCTCCCGCATCCGCACCGGTGGGCAGCGCGGGCGCGAAATGTCCTGGCGTGAGCCCGAGCCGCTCCATCACCGGTGCATGGGGAGCCAGCGTGGCCAGTTCGAAGCACTGGCTGTGAGTGATCTGGCTGGTCGCAGAGACCCATTCACCTGTCATCCGATGGGTGGCGAACGTGCAGAAGTCCACCCAGCGGGTCGTCGACCGCCACAGCTGCGGCTCCTGGACCCGCAGATGGGCCGTGCGCTCCGGAGTCTGGTCGGGCCGGTGGCGCAGCCCGGAGACCTGGAACTGCTCGAAGGAGTCGAGCAGTTCGGCCGTCTCGGTCGCGAGTGCACACATCGGGCGCCGCTCCCACCAGGCCAGCGACGGGTAGAGCATCCGGCCGGCGCTGTCAACGGCGACGGACTCTTCCTGCCCGAAGGACGCCACGGCGGCTCCGCCCAGCGACCCGTGCGGCGCGGCCGTCGTCCTCGCGTACTCGCCGATCAACTCCGCAGTAGCACGCCAGATTGCCTCGGCGTCGTGGAACGCAAGCTTGTCGACATCGAGCGTGGGCGTGCGGATGCGGCCCGCAGGGAGAGGCGTGCCGTCCTGGTCGACGCCCGCCACCTTGATGTGGGTGGTGCCGATGTCGATGCCGAGAAACCACATGGGTCGGGTGCCTTTCCTCGGAGCGGGGGAATCAGAGTCCGAGCTTGCCGGGGTTGAGTACGCCGTTCGGATCGAGGGCGTTCTTCAAGCGGCGCAGCAGCAGGTGCGAAGAGCCGAGGGAGCGCCTGGTGTAAGGCGACCTGGCCAGGCCGCCACCGTGGTGATGGGAGAGCTCGGCGCCGTGTTCGAGGGCCACCCGCATCGCGGTGGACCACACCTGTTCCAGCCGGCTTACGGCTTCTTCGTCGTTCTCGGCTTTGCCGCGCAGGATCAGATAGAGGGAGGTGCCTTGGGTGTAGACGTGCGAGAAGTGGGCGAGGACTTCGTCCGCCAGCGGCGCGAGCGCCTCGGTGAGTGCGTGGTAGAGGGGGAGGATGCCGGTCCAGGTGTGAGCTACCTCCACGGTTTCCGCGTATCCGCCGTCCTCGGCGAGCAGATTTTCCACGCCGGAGAAGTCGAAGCGCCTGGCCATCCACTTCTCTGTGCCGCCGGGCCCGGTGGGCGTACCGCCGTGTTCGGCGACGATCGAGTTGAGAGCGTCGAGCTCGGCTCGGGCGACAGCTTCGAGCCCCTGGGCGCCCGCGAACATCACAGGGCAGTCAGCTGTGTCGTCCTGGAGCGCGTGCCGGGCCTCGGCCGTGTCGTACAGCCGCAGCACGAAGGGCCGCAGCCCGGCCGCGGCCTGGGCCCGCATCACGGCCACACCTGCTTCGACCGACGGCAGCCGGTACGTCTCCAGGAGCCGGACGGGCGGCACCGGGAAGATCTTCAGCGTGACGGACGTGATGACGCCGAGCGTGCCCTCGGAGCCGAGGAACAGCTGGCGCAGGTCCGGCCCCATCGCGGCGCGGGGCGCTGCGGAGAGCGTCAGCGTCTCGCCGGTCGCGAGAATCACGGTGTAGCCGACGACGAGGTCCTCGATGCCTCCGTAGTACGAGGAGAACTGGCCGGTGGCGAGAGTGGCGAGCCAGCCGCCGACGCTTGAACGGTGCAGCGACTGCGGTGAGTGGCCCAACGTCCAGCCCCGCTCCTGCAGTTCCGCTTCCAGCTGCCCGCCGTTGTAGCCGGCGGATGCCTCGACGGTGAGGTTCTCGGTGTTCACGGTGTACCTGGCCGGCAGGGCGGAGACGTCCAGCACGATGCCACCTCGCACCGGAAGCGGCTGGCCGGTCACGGACGAAGCGAGCGCGCGGACGGTGACGGGGACATCGTGGTCCGCTGCCACAGCGAGCACCGCGCGTATGCCGGCCTCCGAGTCGACCGTGACCACGACATCGGCGCGATGGGTGTGCCGGCCGATCTTGTCGAGCTTGGCGGAGAGCGGCCATGAGTCATGGCTGGAGGCGGAGAGGGACACCTCATCGGTATGGACCGCATCCGGGCCGAGATCGTGGGACAGGGCGGTAAGCACGGCGGAGAGGTCTGTCATGGGTGCTCCAGATCTTGCTGGTTCCGGGGGAGGAGCGGCTTGCGCCGTGTGGGCGCCGGCCGGAGCCGGTGCGCCGGGCGGCTCGATTGACAGCCGCTAGGTGAGATCCTAAGGTCACAATGCAATTCTCTGCAAGCTGCATATTGGAGCGATTTCATGGACGCGCGAACCGGTAAGAAGATCCGCCTCGGGCGACTGGTCAGGCCCGCAAGCGGGAGGGCGGTCGTGGTCGCCGCCTCCCACGGGGTGACGAGCGGGCCGCCCGCCGGACTGCGCAGCACAGCGGAGATCCGGTCGGTCTTCACCAAGCTGACTACGGCCGACGGCATCATGGTGACGCCCGGAATGGTCCCTCTCCTGGAAGACACGTTCACCGGGCGCGACAAGCCGGGGCTGATCCTCCATCTGGACTGGAAGAACCACGCCCGGGGCATCTACACCCCCGGGGCCGAAGGCCGTGGGGAGGGGGTGCTCGCCCAGCTCGCCGACCTGGAGGCGGTCGCCGCCGCCGGTGTTGACGCCGTCATGACGTACCTCTACCTGGGGCAGCGCGACACGCGGCTCGAGCGTGCCGAGGTGGAACGCAACGCCCGCATCGCCCGCGACTGCGAGCGCTTCGGACTCGGCCTGATCATTGAGCCGCGCTCCGCTCTGGAGGGCGTCGACCCGGATGCCCTCAGTGCCGAGGTCATGAGCATGTACTGCCGGATCTCCGCCGATATCGGTGCCGACCTCGTGAAGGCGCTGTGGCCCGGCTCCGCGGAAGCCTTCGCCGAGGTGACCGAGAGCTGCTACGCGCCCATCCTGCTGGCCGGCGGTAAGGGCGGCGACGACCCGCTCGACACGCTCGCGCTGGCGCATGACGCCGTCACCGCGGGCGGTGGCGGAGTGATGTTCGGCCGACGGGTATTCCGGGCAGAGCGGCCCGAACGCGTGTTGTCGGCCCTGCACGCGGTCGTCCATGATGGTGACTCGGTCGAACGTGCCAGGACATTCCTGGCCTGAACACGTGTCAGCCCGTTGACGCGCCGATCAGCCGCAGCACAGCATGTCCTCACATCCGCCACACAGTCCGAAAGCGCCGCGTGACCATGGCAGCCTTGAGTTCCACCACCCGAGTCGGCCCAGCCCCGAGGGAGGTCATCGCCCGGGACGTGCTCCGTGCGGGGGTCGGGGGGCGGCTGCCGACGACCGTCCACTACCAGGAGTCGCTGGGTGTCGGCTCCGGTACGGTCCAGAAGGCGCTGAAGGACCTCAGGAATGAGGGGGCGATGTCCCTGGTCGCCCGGGGCCACCAGGGGACCTACATCACCGAACTCGACGCGGCCCTGCTGTGGTCGGCGGCGCGACTCAGCCCAGTACACCTGCTGCTTCCGCCGAACGCCCCGCCGGAGTCGATGCGCGTCGCCACGGCGGTGGCGGAGCGCTTCGCCCCGGTGGGCGCGTACACGACGGCCGGTCACCTGCGCGGCGCGGAAGCCCGGTTGCGGGCGGTCGAGGCCAACAGGGCGGACATCGCCCTCATGTCCGCCGGAGCCGCCAGAGACCTGCTGACCGCGGGAGCCGGCCACCGCACGCTCACCCTGGGGAGCGGCACCTACTACGCGCCGGGAAGCCTCGTCGTCGTAACCCGCACCCCCGGGCCCGGGCGTGTCGCAGAGGGGGCGGAACTCCGCATCGGCATCGACCTGGATTCCGACGACCACCAACGGCTCACCCATGCCGAGTTCCCGGAGGGCGCGGGCCGCTATGTGCCGACCGACTTCACGTCCGTGCCGCGGGCGGTCCTGCTCGGCCGGATCGACGTGGGCATCTGGCACACCGTCGACTCGCTGATTCCCCTCGACGCGGCAGGCTTGACCGTCGCCCCCCTCACGCGCCCCGACGCGGTGGAACTCGCCCGGGCCCTCTCCGCCGCGGTCCTGGTGGCAACCCGGGACAACATCCCGGGCGTCCTGCTCTCCCGCGCCACGGAGGAGGGCCGCGACCTCCTCACCGCGCCGCCCGCCCCACTCCAGGCAGTCCTTCCCGGCGACGACCCCCTGCGGCTGCGGGTGTGAGGGACAGATCGCCGGTGCGGAAGCGACGCGACCATCAGGAACTGAATCGGCGAACTGACTCTTTGCTTACCATGTCGAGCCGTGGCCACCGCCGTTGTGGCCCAGGGCGAGGATGGCGGTCGTCAGGATCAGCCAACGGACCAGCGGACCGCCGCGGGGGATCAGAGCCGCTGTGCTCCAGACTATCGCCGTGTACCAGGGCATCGACCAAGGTGCCACCAGGATCCACGCGAATGCCAGCGCGAAGGGTACTGAGACGGTCAGCGGGGCCTCCGGGGGGATCCTGCGGTGAATCAGCCAGGCGAGGGCGAACATCAGAAGGGGCCAGCTGACGCTGATGACGGTGCTGGTCGTGGCTTGGCCGACAGTTGCCTGGCCCAACTGCTGGAGGGGAGCCCAGAGGGTGGGGGCGGAGACCATGTGGGAGGCCGCCGAGAGCGGGGCGAGCGCATGGACCCCGTAGAAGCCGTAGCCGCAGAGCAGGACGAGCAGGCAGGCGGCGCTCTGCCGGGCGATCCGGCCCCAGGCGTGTGCGCGCAGCAGTGGCCAGAGCAGCGCCAGCCCCAGCAGGGCTGCGCTGATCTTGATGCTGCAGGCCAGGCCAATGAGCAGTCCGATGAGCAAGTCGGTGCGTGGGCGGGCGGGTTGAGCGGTCAGGGCGACGGCGCAGACCGCGAGTGCGGCGACGGAGGTATCCAGGTGCCCGCCCGCGACCAGTTCCACGATCAGGACGGGATTGGCGACCCAGATCAGGCCGGCCTTGACCGGATCGGGAGCCGTTTTCAGCAGGACGTATCCCGCAGCCAGGAACGCCGCACCGTTGGCGAGCATCAGCAGCCAGATGGTCAACCACGGTCTGTGCCCACCGATCTGGGCCGCCGTGGTCTGCAGCCAGGTTGCGACCGGTCCGTACACGGAAGGGCTGTGGAGCCAGGCGGTGCCGACCCAGTGTGCGTATGCTCCGCCGAGTTGAGCGGGTGTGGTCGTGTAGGGGTCACCGCCGAGGGCGGCGATCCGGCCGTATGCGGCGTAACTGGCCGAATCGGAGGAGCCGACCGGTGTCAGATTGACGACTACCGCCACTGCCAGGGCGCCGAGGCCGAACAGCTTTCGTGGACTGGGGTTCCAGCCGCGTCGGTGGGCTCCGAGCATGCCGACCAGCCCGAGGGACGACAGAGTGATGGAGGCGACGGTGGCCAGGGTCGCGGCAAGGCCTGGCATGGGGGCGAGCAGCGGGAACGGCAGAGGCAGCCTGAGCGTGTTGTTGTTGGGCGCGCCGGCACCTACGAGGATCACGAGGACTATGCCGGTCACCGATACGGAGACCGCGACCCCCGGGCGGGTGAGCAGGCCGTCCTGGAGCCGGCGGCGTGAGGCAGTCGCCGGCCCGGGCCCACCATCGTGAGCTGTGAGCAACCCCGGCATATCCGCGGCATCGCTCTGCCGCGTACCGACCGTCACTCTCATCGAACGGCTGCTCCGCATCCCTCCCGCAGTCCGAGAGGCGGCCACTGTCTGCTCATCGGTTGTCACGCTCGTTCTCTCATGTACGTGGACGGCATCAGAAGCGGGGCGAGTCCGGTGGCCTTCGGCGCCGGGTCGTGCGCACTGTCCCCTGCCACGTGCCTGTCGACTACAAGATCGGGATGGCCCGGCCCCCTTGCGATGCAAGCTACTACACGCATGTAGACAACAGGGAAACACGACGCAATGATCGAACTGTGCGGCAGTGCTCCTGCCCTCTCCGGGACGGCAATGAACCATCGGCCACCATGATCTGCAGCCTTCCTCGTCGCTGTCGCTGTCGCTGTGCTCTTCGAACGCCTGGTCACCGGCGCCACCCTGTTGCTGCGCCGATCGGCGTACAGCCGGCCGCCGTGCTGCCCGCAGATGGACGCTCTGCGTTCGTGGGGTCATTCGTGCCGGTCCACGATGGTCCCGACGCACACGGCGGGCAGGGAGTATCGATGGACGAGGGCAGGGAGCGCGACGGCCACCGCCAGGACGGCGGAGCGGACGGCACCCGGACATGCCTGGACCGCAGACATTTCCTCGGCGCCGCCGCAGCGGGTGCCACCGGCCTCGCGACGGCGCTGGTGGCCGGATGCGACTCGTCGGGCCAGCACGCCGGTGCCTCGCCCCGCCCCAACGCTTCCAGCTCCGCAGGTGAAGCCCGGGCCGCAGCCGACGCGGAGCGGGCCAGGCCCGGCAGCCCCGACTGGCGGATCCGATCCCAGGGCCCGTCCGAGGCGGTCCAGGGCTACACCGACAAGGTCAGCGTGGTGCCGGGCGAGGAGTTCGGGCTGCACGTCTCCAGCACCGCACCCGGCTTCCGGGTCTCGGCCTACCGGGTCGGCTGGTACGGCGGGGCGCAGGCCCGGCTGGTCTGGAGATCGGACCGGGTGGCCGGAGAGCACCAGCCGCCACCGCGGCTGGTCTCCGGCACCCGCAGCGTACGGGCTGACTGGCGGCGCACCCTGGGCGTCCGCACCGAAGGCTGGCCCGCTGGTGCGTATCTGCTCAGACTCGACGCGGAGAACGGACACCAGCGATACGTCCCACTGGTCGTCCGCTCGGAGAGCGCCTCGGGCACGACCCTGCTGATGCACGCGCCCGCGACCTGGCAGGCGTACAACGCATGGGGCGGGTACAGCCTCTACCAGGGCGAGGACGGCGCCTACACCACACGCTCGCTGGCCGTCGGCTTCGACCGGCCGTACGACCTGAACGGCGCCGAGAAGTTCATGGTCTACGAGCGGGCGGCGGTGGTCCTCGCGGAGCGGCTCGGTATCCCGCTCGCCTACACCACGGGACTGGACATCCACTCCGCCCCGTCCGTGCTGCACGGGGCCACGACGGCCGTCTCGCTCGGCCACGACGAGTACTGGACCGCGGAACAGAGGCGGCACGTGACCCGGGCGCGCGACGCGGGCACCAATCTGGTCTTCCTGGGCGCCAACACCTGTTTCCGCCGGGTCAGAGTGGAGCCCGGGCCGTCCGGCACCGCCCGCACCGTGGTCTGTTACAAGACGGCCTACCAGGACGACCCCGATTTCGCGAACCACCACGGCCTGCCGACCCAGGACTTCCGCCAGCCACCCGCCGCGGACCCGGAGTCCTCGCTGACCGGCGTCTTCTACGAGGGGTATCCCACGGACGCGCCGTATGTCGTCCACAGCGCGGACCACTGGCTCTTCGAGGGGACCGGGGTGAAGAAGGGCGACTCCTTCAAACACCTGGTGGGTGTGGAGTACGACCGGGTCACCCCGGGCGCGCCCACCCCCGCGCCCCTGGAGATCCTGGCCCACTCCCCACTCGACTGCAAGGGCCGGAGCAGCCACTCGGACTCGGCCTACTACACCGTGCCGAGCGGCGCCGGTGTCTTCGCCTCCGGGACGATGCGGTGGGTCGAGGGCCTGACTGCCGGGACCCGGGACGGCGGCCGTGACCACGGTATGGACGCCCGGACGAGGGCCTTCGTCACCCGTACCACCGAGAACCTCCTGCGGGGCTTCGCCACCGGGCCGGCGGCGAAGGCACGGCCGGTTCCGAGGGACAACGTACGGAGGGTGTACGCGACCTGACCGACGCCGCCCCGTACCGGTGGCCGGTATCGGCTCGTCGCTCGGTGGCTCCAGGTCATGGGCACCGCCCCCCGCCCTGCGGGAGCATCTCCCTGATCGTGCTCCATCCAGCTCGGAGGCGCAGCATAGAAGGAAAGGCCCTCGCGGGCGTAGCTGTCGGGGCTGCATCAGGAGGGAGCTGTCAGGCATGGGTGCCGACAAGCCGCCACCGGGTGAGGAGTGGGAGCGCCGGTTCGACGGGCCGTCGCCGCCGGGCGGACTGCTCGATCTGCTCAGTGTGGCCGCGGTCGTCCTGGACCCCAAGGGGCGGATCGTGTTCTGGAGCCCCCAGGCGGATGAGGTGTTCGGCTACACCGCGAAGGAGGCCCTGGGGCAGGACGCGCCCCGGCTGCTGGTCCGCGAGGAGCACCGCGACCTGGTGACCAAGCTGTTCGCCGAGGTGATGGCGACCGGCGCCGGCTGGGCCGGCGCCTTCCCGATCAGGCACAAGGACGGCAGCACACGCCTGGTGGAGTTCCGCAACATGCGGCTGATGGACGACCTCGGCGATGTCTACGCCCTGGGCATCGCCGCCGACCAGAGCACACTGCAGCGGGTGGAGACCGATCTGGCGCTGTCCCAGCGCCTCGTCTCCCAGGCCCCCATCGGCATCGCACTCCTGGACAACGATCTGCGCTACATCATGGTCAACGGCGCCCTGGAACGGATCAACGGCCTGAGCGCGGCCGACCACATCGGCCGCCATCCCCACGACATCCTGCCGTTCCTCGACGTCGACACCATCGAATCCGCGCTCCGGCAGGTCCTGATCACGGGCACGCCCGTGATCGACCAGTACGCCGTCGGCCGCACCCCGGCAGACCCGGATCACGATCACGCCTGGTCGGCCTCCTACTACCGGCTTGAGGGCCCCAGCGGGCGGGTGACCGGGGTGGCGCTCTCAGTCGTCGACGTCAGCGAACGCCACCGGGCCACCGCCGAGGCGGACCGGGCCCGGCGCCGCCTGACACTGATCGCCGACGCCTCCGCCCGCGTCGGCACCACCCTGGAGGTCGAGAAGACCGCCCAGGAACTGGCGGACGTCGCCGTCCCCGAACTCGCCGACGTGGCCGCGGTCGACGTCCTCGACGCCGTGCTGGCCTTCCGCCGCACCGCGGGCTCCCACGAGGGCACGGAGCTGTTCCGCGCCCTCGCCGTAGCAGCCGCCTATCCCACCGAAGCCACCACCGCCGCGGACAAGGTCGGTGACCTGGCGGCCTACGGCCCCGACCGTCTGATCACCCAGTGCGTCCACACCGGCCGGCCCGTCATCGTCGCCCGTACCGATCGGGACGATCTGCTGCGCATCGCCCGCGACCCCGACGCCGCAGCACGGTTCGTGCGGGCGGGGGTGCACTCCTACCTGGCAGTGCCGTTGATCGCGCACAACGAGGTCCTCGGCGCCTTCGACCTGCTGCGTGCCCGCAACCCGCTGCCCTTCGACGAGGACGACGTGATCCTCGCCGGGGAACTCGCCGCCCGAGCCGCCGTGGCCATCGACAACGCGCGCTGGCACCAGAGCATCCGCAACACCGCCATCACCCTCCAGCGCAGCCTCCTGCCGGGCCGCCCGCCCGAGCTCGCGGGCTTGGAGGTCGCCTCGCTCTACCAGCCGGCCGAGGCATCCAGCGAGGTCGGAGGAGACTGGTACGACGTCATCCCCCTCACCGGCGACAAAACCGCCCTGGTGGTCGGGGACGTCATGGGCAACGGCATCGCAGCAGCCGCCGCCATGGGACGCCTGCGCACCGCCACCTGCGCCTTCGCCGACCTCGACCTGGCACCCGACGAAGTCCTCCAGCACCTCGACAAGATCACCCGCGGTCTTGAGCACTACATTGCCACCTGTATCTACGCCGTCTACGACCCGCACACCCACCAGTGCCACATAGCGAACGCCGGCCACCTCCCGCCTGCTCTCGTCCATCCCGGGCAACCGCCCGAACTGCTCGACCTGCCCACCGGCGCTCCCCTCGGTGTCGGCGGCATTCCCTTCGACACCACCACGTTCGACCTGGATCCCAGCGACCGGCTGCACCTTTATACCGACGGCCTCGTCGAAACCCGCCAACACTCCATCGACGAGCGCCTGGACACCCTGCTCCGCGCCCTCGACCAACCACGCTGGGCCCTTCAGGACACCTGCCGATGGCTCCTGCACGCCCTGCGGCATCCCGACGACCACGACGACGTAGCCCTCCTCATCGCCGAAGCCACGACATACTCCCCAGCGCACGCTGCCTGAACGCGGCGGTCCTGGGAGACGGGTGTGCCCCGCGCGGGGAGACCGATTCGTGGTCGAGGACTACTTGCCGTAGCTCTGCCCGTAGAGATCGCCCTCGTAGTAGTCACTGGGGTCCGGGTTGTCATCCAGCTGCTTGTTGCGGACGAAGAACTCGCCCAGCTTCTTCAGCCACTGGTTCACCTCGCCGCTCTTGGTCTTCGCGGCCAGGTCCGCGGTGGAGAGGGTCTCCACATGAGAGGCGTCGGACTTGGCCTGGGCTACGGTGACCTGGAGCATCCTGGCGGCGAGTGCGACGGACTCTTCCGGGTGTTGCTTGCGCCAGTCGTTGGCTTGCTGCAGCACCTTGATCACCTTGCTGTTCTTCGCCTCGGGCACCTTGGTACCGGCGACGAACGCGGTGGGGAAGGCGTCCCCGGTGTCCTTGGTACTCGCTATCTCTTCGAGGCCCGGAACCTTCTTCTTGATGGTGTCGATGGCGGGGTAGAAGAAGCCGGCGCCGTCGATCTTCCCCGAGGAGAAGGCGGAGACGATGGTGGACGGGTCCATGTTGACCTTGTCGATGTCCTTCGCGGTCATCCCGGCCTTCGCCAGGGCGATGTTGAGGACCATGTCGCCGGAGGTGCCCTCGGGTACGCCGACCCGCTTGCCCTTGAGGTCCTTCATGGACTTCAAGCCGGGCTGCCCGATGACCCGGTCCGCGTGCGTGAGGGTGTCGATGGCGATGACCTTGGCCTTGCCGGAGGCCGGCAGCCACATCGCGCCGGGACCGATGTATCCGTAGTCGAGGTCGCCGGCGCTGAGCGCCTGGACCTGCACGGGACCGTTGTTGAACGACTTCACGTGTGCGGTCAGGCCCGCCTTCTTCCACAGCCCCTGCTTGTCGGCGATCGCCAGCAGGCTGGCCCCGTTGTAGTCGCCGATGTAGCCGAACCGAACCGTGCTGTTGTCCTCGGAAGCGCTGTCGGAGCAGGCGCTGAGCGACAGCGAGAGCATGAACGCGAGGGGCAGTGCCGTGACGGCGTGCCTGATCGGCTTTCTGGGCATGCGGAAACTTCCTCTCGGGGCGGTGCGCGGGTCGATTCTGCGAAGTTCCTGCAACGAGGGCTCGGGGCGAGGGCCCTGGGATGACGAATCAGGCCGCCAGGGGCGGGGCTTCCTGGTGGTACACGGCAGTCCACACCCTGTTGCGGATGTGCAGGAACTCGGGCGAGAGCCGGATTTCCTCGGTACGGGGATAGGGCAGATCCACGTCGATGACGCGATGGATGCGGCCGGGCCTGGCGGCCATGACGACGACCCGGCTGGCGAGGTAGACGGCTTCGTCCACGTCATGGGTGATGAACAGCACGGTGCGCTTCTCCTGGCTCCAGGTTTCCAGCAGCTGGTCCTGCAGCTGCACCCGGGTCAGGGCGTCGAGCGCCCCGAACGGCTCGTCCATCAGCAGCACTTGGGGATCGACCGCGTAGGCACGGGCGATGGCGCAGCGCTGTTTCATTCCTCCGGAGAGGGTCTTGGGCAGGGCCTCGGCGAACTCGTTCAGACCGACGAGGCTGATGGCCTGCTCGGTGCGCCGGTGCCGCTCGGCGGCGGGCACCGAGGCGATCTTGAGCCCGAACTCCACGTTCTGCCGCACGGTCAGCCAGGGGAAGAGGGCGTACTGCTGGAAGATCACCCCCCGGTCGGGGCCGGGTCCTGACACTGGTGTGCCGTCGACCAGGACACTGCCCGAGTCGGGCTCCTGCAGCCCTGCGGCCATGCTCAACAGGGTGGACTTGCCGCAGCCGGACGGGCCCACGACCGTGACGAACTCCTGGTCCGCGATGTCCAGGCTCACTCCGCCGAGCGCGGTGAAGGACGCGCCCTTCAGCGGGAAGGTCTTCACCACGTCACGGAAGGTGATCTTGCTGTTCATCGTCGCTCCTGCCAGCCGGTGAGGCGTCGCTCGGCCAGCAGCAGCAGCCGGTCCATGACGAGCCCGAGTACGCCGATCGTGATCAGGGACACGAAGACCGCGTCCATGTCGAACCAGGTGGACGCCTTCTGCATCCGGTAGCCCAAACCCTCCTGAGCGCCGATGAGTTCGGCGGCGACCACGGTGGCCCAGGACGCGCCGAGGCCGATCCGCATGCCGACCAGGATGAACGGGGTGGAGGCAGGGACGACCACCTTGGCGAAGATGGTGCGGTCCGATGCGCCGAGCACCCGGGCCGCGTTGATGAGTGTCCTGTCGACGTCG
The DNA here is from genome assembly GCF_041433995.1 of Streptomyces sp. NBC_00466. NCBI lineage: Bacteria > Bacillati > Actinomycetota > Actinomycetes > Kitasatosporales > Streptomycetaceae > Streptomyces > Streptomyces sp. NBC_00466. Next base: position 7,202,024 of record NZ_CP107896.1, read on the forward strand.
ATGACGCCCTGGAAGGAGGAGAGGACGCAGGACATGAACGAGGCCAGGAAGATCACGGCGATCTTCGGCACCTCGCCGATCCCCAGCAGTACGACCGCCAGCGGAATGAGCGCGAGCGGCGGGATGGTGCGGAAGAACTGGATGTACGGCTCGATCAGGGCGCGCGCGGTGGGGTACCAGCCCATGAGGAAGCCGATCGGGATGGCCACAGCCACGCCGAGGGCGTAGCCGAGGAAGACCCGGCGCAGGCTGGCGAACGTGTCGGATGCCAGAGTGCCGTCGGAGATCATGGTGCCGGCCTTCTCGGCCACCCCCGTCGGCGCGGGCAGGTTCTCGACCAGGCCCAGGGCGGCCACGACCGCCCAGACGGCGATGCCTGCCGCCACTGCGACGACGTTGAGGAGCAGGGTTCGGTGCCGGGAACGGCGCGGTCGCCGCTGCCGCCCTTCGGCGGCGGATTTCTCGACCGGAGCGATCACAGCCATGGGTTCCTCGCTGGTGGCTTCACGCGTTCTCCTCGGGGACGGGCTGCGGGTAGTGGGAGAGCAGGGGGGATTCATGAAGAACGAGGGCGATGCCGCCCAGCGCGCTGCCCGCGTCGCCGAGCGTCGCGCGCCGTACGTCCACGTGTGGGCGGGCCATCGGCATCAGGTGCTGCCGCAGGGCCCGTTCGACCGGTTCGAGCAGCGCGGGGCCGGCTTCCGCCAGCTCGCCGCCGACGACGATGACACCCGGGCCGACGGCATGGCAGACCGCGGCCAGCACCCAGCCGACGTCGTTGCCGACGCGCTCCAGCACCTCCAGGGCGGACGGTTCGCCGGCAGCGGCGGCGTCGAGGAACCCAGCGAGGCCATCGGCCAGGCCGCCGCCTTCGCGGTAGCGGTGCAGCACCGCGTCGAGCGAGGCACGGGTCTCCAGACAGCCGGTCCCGCCGCAGTCGCACGGTCTGCCGGCCGGGTCCACGGTGATGTGCCCGAGCTCACCGGACAGGCCGTGGCGGCCGCGGTGCAGCGCGCCGCCCACGACCAGTCCGCCACCGACGCCGTGTGACAACCGCAGATAGAGCACGTCGCTGCTGTCCGCCGCCGCACCCCACACCGCCTCGGCGAGCGCCGCGAGCCGGGTGTTGTTGTCCAGGAGCACAGGCACACCGAACTGCTTGCGCAGGAGGTCCGGCAGGCCGTCGATGCCCTGCGCACGGGCGTTTCCGCTGCCGGGGTCGGTGATCGGTCCGACTACGCCGACGCCGATCGCGCTGAGTGCGTCGAGCTGGACGGTGGCCGACGTGGCGAGAAGACGTCCGGCGATATCGATCCGCTCGGGCCAGGACAGGTCTGCGGCATGCGCCTCGCTCGCCGAACCGACGACCTCATGGGCGAAGTTGACGGCCGCGACGTGCACGGAGCGGCGCGCGAAGTCGATGCCGACCGCCTCGCCGGCTGCCGGATTGAGGCTGAGCTTCTCGACCGGCCGACCGCGCTTGCGTACCTCGACGTGGGGTGTGCCGGTGACCACGGAGCCATTGCCCACCAGCCCGGCGAGGATGTCGTGGAGCGTGGTGCGGGACAGCCCGCTGCGGTCGCCCAACTCGGCGCGGCTCAGTGGGCCGTGCCTGCGGAGCAGACCGAGAACCGCTTGCTCATGGCTGCGGCGGAGGCGCGTCAGCGGACCGTCGTGTTCGTGCATGCAGGACAGCATGTGAGTGCCGGGTATTTTCGTCAATAACTCGAAACAAATTGTTCATGTGAACGCTCCGTGTCAACAGCCCCTGCAGCGGGCCGGCTCCGGCCTGCCGAATGTACGGTGCAGTCGTACCCGGCACCCCGCCCGCCGGCCCTTCAGTAACGCGGAACGGTGGATGCGTACCTTGGCGGGGCGCCTCCGTACTATTTGCGTCCACCCTCTTGACTTAAATCATCGCCGGGCCGGAACATGCGTCGCACGGCACCGTCGAGCACGCACCGGAAGCCGCATCGGCCACCCCGAAGCGGCATCTGCCGAGGCGTCATGGCGGCGTGCCCGAAATGCCGACGTCCGATGCGTCCGTCCGTCCCGGCCGATTGCGAGGCCCACCGACCCGAAAGGCCCTCCGTGCGCCGCAACATGCTCTTCCTGATGACCGACCAACACCGGGTGGACACCCTGGGCGCGTACGGCAATCCGCACACGCACACCCCGAACCTCGACCGGCTCGCGGACGAGGGAACGCGGTTCGACAGCTTCTACACCCCTACCGCGATCTGCACCCCGGCGCGCGCCAGCCTGCTCACCGGGGCGGCTCCGTTCCGGCACAAGCTGCTGGCCAACTACGAACGCAACGTCGGCTATCTGGAGGATCTCTCCGACGGACAGTTCACCTTCTCCGAGCAACTGCGCTCCGAGGGCTACAACCTCGGCCTGCTCGGCAAGTGGCACGGCGGCGTACGGCGCACCGCCGCCGACTACGGCTTCGAGGGCCCTGACCTGGCCGGCTGGCACAACCCGGTGGACCACCCCGACTACCTCGCGTACCTGGCGGAGAACGGCCTGCCCCCGTACCGCATCACGGATCCGGTGCGGGGCACCACGCCCAACGGCAGCCCCGGGAACCTCCTTGCCGCCCGCCTCCACCAGCCGGTCGAAGCCACCTTCGAGTACTACCTCGCCACGCGCGCCATCGAGATGCTCCACCGCTTCGCCGCGCAGGAGGACCACGGTGACGGCGCGCCGTTCTTCCTGGCCACTCACTTCTTCGGCCCGCATCTGCCGTACATCCTCCCGGACGCGTACTACGACATGTACGACCCCGGGCTGGTCGAACTGCCCGCCTCCGTGAGTGAGACCTTCGCGGCGAAACCGACCGTCCAGCAGAACTACAGCAAGCTGTGGGCCTTCGACACCATGACGCTGGAGGAGTCGCGGAAGCTGATCGCCGTCTACTGGGGCTACGTCACACTCGTCGACGAGCAGATCGGACGCATCCTCGACGCCATGCGCGAACTGGGGCTCGACGACCGGACGGCGGTCTTCTTCACCGCCGACCACGGCGAGTTCACCGGCGCCCACCGGCTGCACGACAAGGGGCCGGCCATGTACGAGGACATCTACCGCATCCCCGGGCTGCTGAAGGTCCCGGGCGCCCCGCAGGGCCAGGTGCGCGAGGAGTTCGTCTCCCTCACCGACTGCACCGCCACCATCCTCGACCTGGCGGGCAGCGCGACGGAGCCGGCGGTGGACAGCCGCAGCCTGCTGCCCCTCGTCCGCGGTGAGCACCCACGGTGGGACGAGCACCATCTCGCCGAATTCCATGGTCACCACTTCCCGTACCCGCAGCGGATGTTGCGCACCAGAAGCCACAAGCTGGTGGTCAACCCCGAGTCACGCAACGAGCTGTACGACCTCGATGCCGATCCCGACGAGCTGCACAACCGCTACGACCACCCCGAACTGCGCAGCATACGTACGGAACTGATGCGGCGTCTGTACGACCTGCTCCGCGAGCGCGGCGACAATTTCTACCACTGGATGACGCCGATGTACGACGTGGAGACGGACTACGACACCACGCTCTCCGCCTTCGAATCCGACGGGCACGAAGCGCACTCCGGGCCGGACGGCCATGAACCGCACGCAGACAGCACGCCGCAGCCCTTGACGACGAAGGAGACAGCCTGATGAAGAGATCCGAGAACGGAATGCACATCGGCCGACGGTCCATGCTGGCCGGCATAGCCGGATCCATGGGAGTGGCCGCGCTGCCCACGGCCACTGCCGAGGCGCTGCCCACGGGTGCCGCCGAGGCGCTGCCCGCGCACACGCAGGCGCACCCGACGACTCACTCCCCGTCGAACTGGCCCGATCCCAAGCCGTACGGACTCGCGGATGCCCGTCAGGACTTGTGGCCGCGCGAGGACAACTCCTTTGTCCTTCCCCTCGAACTACGCCCCAGAGACAAGGAGTTGGGCCGCGTCTGGATGCGCGACACCTATGTCAACTGCTTCGTCGTCGACGGCCGCCCGCTCTACGTCGCCACCGGCACCACCCGGGTGCCCGGCCTCGCAGTGGCCGGCCCCTGGAACGACGGCATCTTCGTGTGGACGGCACGGTCCCTGCACGGCCCCTGGCGACTGGCCGACACCAGCGGCATCCGGCCCGGCGCCGAGCGCGGAAAGGTGTGGTCACCCGAGTTCGTCGGGGAGAACCGCCCCGGCCGCACGGTCGTCGCGCCGTGGCAGGAGTACTGGTACGACGACCAGTTCGGCAAGCGCGGTGAGGCGTGGGCGCCCGAACTGCACTACTTCCGCGGCAAGTGGTACATCGTCGCGTGCATGGGCGACCACTCCCAGAAGGTCGGCTCATTCCTGCTGGTGAGTGATGGCGGGGTCGCGGGCCCGTACCGCCTCGCCGAAGGCAACCTCGAAAAGCCCTTCGGTGACTCGTTCATCGGCGGACCCTCGTTCATCAAGCCCGGCGCGTACTACCACATCGACGGCGGCCTCTTCTCGGAAGGAGCCGACGCGTGGCTGGTGCTGCACAACAACCTCTACGCCAAGTTCCGCGACGACATGGAGGACATCGTCCCGACGACGGACCTCCCGGCCTTCCAGCAGAAGCCGTACACACCAGAGCCGTACCTTGAGGGCGCGTACGTCTTCAAGTACGCCCGCAAGTACTACCTGGTGCAGTCCGCGTGGGACCGTACCTCGATCGATGCCTACGGCAGCCCCCGCTACAGCTACGAGGGGGCGGGCACCGGCCGGACGCAGTACCAGTACGACGCGGTCGTCGCCGTCGCCGACCGATTCGAAGGACCGTACTCGGAGCGCTGGACCGCGGGCGTGGGCGCCGGACACAACAACTTCTTCACGGACCGCGACGGAGACCTGTGGGCGACCTTCTTCCGCAACCCGGCCGTCGGCTACTGGGCCGATCCGTCCCGCACAGGTGATGCCGCGGTGGCCGGCGTCGTACGCCTGGAGTGGACCGGCCCGGAGGGCAACCGTCTCTACGTACGGCGCCAGAGCTAGGACTTGGCCGGCCGGTCAGGTGCGGAGTCGGATCGAGTGCGCGCGGCATCGACGCCGTCGAGTACGAGGATGCGCACAACGACCGGCGGGCGAGGGGCCTTTCCCCGCGTCCACAGGGCACGGCGGCGGTCGGAGCCGGCGGCTACGAGCGTGTCGGGGCAGAAAGAGGCGAGGGCTGGGACGGGTTCACTCGTGAACCTGTTCCAGCCCTCGCCAGGACCTGAGTCCTGCTGCTCCCGGGGGAGTCAGCCGTCCCACGGACCCAGGTGGTCGTGGGGTTTGTGGTCAATTCCGCTATTAGTAGGCGGAGTTGACGTTGTCCATCGAGCCGTATCGGTCGGCGGCGTAGTTGGCCGCGGCGACGATGTTGGCGACGGGGTCGGTGAGGCTGTTCTTGGTGCCCTTGACGTGGTAGGTGTCGAAGGTGGGCTGGATGACCTGGAGGAGTCCCTTGGAGGGGATGCCGTTCTGGGCGTTGATGTCCCAGTTGTTCTGGGCGTGGGGGTTGCCGCTGGACTCGCGCATGATGTTGCGGTGCAGGCCTTCGTAGCTGCCGGGTATGTGCTTGGCCTTCATGATGGCGAGCGACTCGCGGATCCAGCCGTCGAGGTTGTTGCTGTACTTGCTGCTCTTGACGATCGCGGTGACGGCGTCGTCGTGCTTGCCCTTGGGGGTCTTCTTCGCCGCGGTGTGCTGGGCGGCCTTCGCGGCGTGCGCGGCCTTCTCGGCGTGGGCGGCCTGCTTGGCGACCTGGGTGGTGGTGACGGCGGCGGCGGACACGGCCGTGGGGGCGGGCTCGGCGGCGTGTGCGGAGTGGGGGACCAGGGTCAGTGCGATGGCGGCGGCGCCGGCGCCGGCGATGCCGGCGACGGAGGTCTTGCGGAAGGTGTGGGTGCGGCGGGTGGTGGCAGTCATGGTTGTACCTCTCCAGGTGGGGACGTCGCGTGGGGAGGCCGACTGGGGGGTCGGCGACACGGGTGAGGCGCTGGGGCCTTGGTGCGTGTCGTGGGGCCGGTGTCTGGATGGCGGGCGGTGTTGCTCTGCCCGGTCCGGCGCTCGGCTCCCCGGTATGTCCAACACCTTGCGAGAGGGGCCTGGCTGTTGGCAATTATGTGACCTACGACCCCAGATAGTGACAAAACGGACAGGGGTGGGGTGGGGCCCGTAACGAAGGGGGAAACCGTGTCGCGGGTCTACTAGGTGGCGTCCTGTGTGATGTGGGCCCTATGCCCGGGCTCACAAATCACCGGCCTCGGCGCCTCTGATTCCTACTCCGCGTCACAGTCCGTACACAGCGAAACTCGCCTATGTCGCCCGCCGGGCGGACGCGGCGGTGCCGGCGGGCCTGGTGGCCGCCCTGGTCCCCGGCGGGTGCCCGGATTTCGGGGCTGGAGCGGTTGCGCGGGCCGTCTGCGCGGATGACGGGCATGGTCTTCGCCTGGCCGCTGGAGCGGGTGGAGGAGATCGGTGTGTCCGGGCTGGGCTGGTCGAAGGCCCTGTGCTGGGGGCTACACAGGGCGGAAGGGGCCTCTCACCGGCAGTGACGCCGGCCAGAGGCCCCCTTGATGTGATCGGCTGAGACAGCTGTGTGATGGGCCGGGTCAGCCGTCGGACTCCGCCGACGGGATGTAGGCGCCGGGCACGTCGTTCGGTGCGTAGATCTTGCTGTCCCCGGGGTACGCCTTGTTCCAGTTGTGTGTCTGGTACCACGTGTAGCGGTTCATCTGTTCGGGGTTGGCGAAGTCCGGTATCGCGTTGGGACCGGTCAGGCGCTGCTTGGACTTCCAGCTGTCCCACTTCGCCGCGAGCGGCTTCTTGTCCGTCGGGACCTTCGACGACGGTACGGGCGCTGCTTTGGGGTTCTGTGACGCGGGTGTGTCCACGCCGCAGGAGGGCGCGGTTGCACCGTCGGTCAGCGAGGTCCGGTTGGGCAGTGCTGTGAACGGTTTGTCGTCGGGTTTGGCGGTGAATGCCCCGGACATGGGGGTGGCCGCGCTGTCGAGCTGGTTCATCGGGTGGATCCCGAGGATCTGCTCGATGGTGCGGATCATCGTGATCTGTGAGTAGTAGTGGTTGTCGACGGTGCTGTGCTGGGCCCAGGGGCTGATGATCTGGATCGGGGCACGGTGGCCGTCGACGTGGTCGAGGCCTGCCTGGGAGTCGTCCTCGACGACGAAGATCGCCGAGTCCTTCCAGTACGGGCTGTGTGAGATCTGGTCGACCATCTTGCCGACCGCGAGGTCGTTGTCGGCGACCTGGGCGGGCGCGCTCGCCGGGCCACCGGTGTGGTCATTGGAGAGCCAGAACATGTTCAGGGCGGCCGGACCGTTCTTCTTGAAGTCCTGCTGCCAGATCTGCTCCTTGTAGATGTCGGGGACACTGGTGTCGAACTTCGGGAAGCCGGGCACCGACACATCGTTCAGCGACGGGATCGCGGAACCGGTCTGTATGGGGTAGGCGGTCTTCTGCCCGGTGGTGTCCATGTTCTTGGCGTCGCAGTACAGGTTCTGCCAGGACGCGCCGGACGGCTTGCTCTCGAGTGTCTGGAACTCGCCGTAGTCCTTGACGGACTTGCCGGCCGCCTGCGCACCGGTCCAGATGAAGCCGGACTTCTGGTGGCCGAGAGCGTCGTCCTCGGTGTCGTAGCTGCGCAGGTACTCACCGGCGGAGGACTCGGTGTACTCCGGGTTGTCGGCCTGCATCAGCCAGTTGTGGCCCTCGGCGGAGTTCGTGCCGATGTCGTAGGTGTTGTCGTACAGCCCGAACTGCTGGGCCAGGGCGTGCTGGTTCGGCGTCACGTTCTCGCCGAACTGCGTCAGCGACGGATCGCCGTTGCCCTGCGGGATGTCACCGAAGACCTGGTCGTAGGTCCGGTTCTCCTTGACGATCAGGAACACGTGCTTGATCGTCGAGGGGTCGCCGATCCGTGCGGGCACCGGTACCGGCTTCTTGTGGCCCTTGCCCCTGGCTGTCTCGACCGAGTTCTTGGTCCAGCCGTTCTGCTTGAAGACCTTGGCCGTCTGGGACTTGATGGTCCTGTCGTCCGGCAGTGTGAACTGCGTCAGGCTCGATGTCGTGTCGTGGGTGCCGTGTCCGTTGGCGGCGGTGGGGCGGCGGGCGTCGATACCACGGGTGTTGGAGACGATGACGTTCTTGCCGACGGTGGTGATCTCCGAGGGGAAGTAGTCCGTCGGGAGCAGGCCGACGTACTTGGCCGGCTGCTGCGGGGAGGTGTAGCGGTAGACGGCGACCGCGTTGGCGCGGCCGAGAGTCACCAGCAGGCGGCCGTCGTCGGTGAGTGTCACCGCGTTGGGCTCGTAGCCGACCGACGCCTCCGGCCACGGCCGGGTGTCGATGGTCTGGACGACGTTGTTCTTCTTGGTGTCGATGACCGACACGTTGTTGTCGGCGGTGTTGGTGACGAACACCGTGCCGTTCTTCGCGTACACCGCGGTCGGGTGCAGGCCGACGTCGATGCTCGACGGGGCGGCCTGGGGGTTCGCCAGGTCGATGACGCTGACCGTGCCGGTGGTGGAGGCACCGGTCCTGGGGTTGGCCGGCACCTGGGTGCCGTAGGAGTTGATCGTGGTGTCGCCGGGCTTGGCCGGACGCCCGCCCTCGTTACTGACGTAGAGCTTGCCGCCGGCCTCGGCCATGCCGCGCGGGGCGTTACCCACGGACCAGCTCTGCTTGACGGCCCCGGTCGCCGCGTCGATGGCGACCACCCGGTTCTGGCCGTTGACCGCGCCGTACACGGTGGAGCCGTCGGCCGAGAACACGGCCGCGGCCGCCAGCGCGTGCTTGGGGCCCTCGGCCGGAATGGAGACGGTCACCGGGTCGGAGAGGGTGCCGTCCGTGTTGACGGTGTACTTGGTGTAGCCGTCGGTCTGGCCCAGCCACAGCTGCTTGCCGTCGGGTGAGTAGACCGGGCCCTCCTGGCCGACGCTGTTGCCCTGCCCGGGCTTGCCCTTGACGCGCTGTGTCACGTCGCCGGTCTTGAGGTCGACGATGACCAGCGCGATGTTGCCATCGGTGACGGTGGCCGCGAGATGCGCGCCGTCCGGGCTGACCGAGGACGACATGATCTTGCCGTCGTTGATGACGGTGCGGTGGCCGTACGGGGCAATGTACTGGTCGCTGGAGATGACCTGGCCGTTGGCGGTGGTCTGGCCGACCTGCTGGGTGTCGAACCCGTGCGTCTGGGCAACGGCGGTGCCCGTGACGGCGAGAGCGACGCCGATGCCCACCACCGTCACCAGAGAGGTCCGGCGGCCGACGCGTCTGCCGAAAACGCTGATCTGCTTCTTCTCGTTACCCCGGCGCTGCCGTGTGACCTGCATTTAGTTTCCCTTCGAGGTGGTGTCGAGGAGTTCGACGTTGCCGTCGAACTGCCACAGCGGGTTGGGTGCGTCCCCGGTCGGGGTCCGCACCAGGAAGTAGCCGTTCACTTCCTTCGGCCCGTCGCCGTCGGCCACGTACCGCCCGTCTGCGGTGACGTCGAGTTGGTAGATGGCCGTCCCGGTGGTCGTGACGCCGGGGAGGTGCCAGGAGACGACGCAGTGCCAGTCGTTGCCCGGCCCCTGGGCATTCCTGTCGACGCCGCCCTTGCTGCACGCCGTTGTGGCCTGCAACTGCGCCTCGGTGACGGCGGGACGGTGGAGCTGCTGGGTCTGTATGCGATAGAGGTGGGCGAATGCCGTGGCAACCGAGCGCTGTACCTTCTCCTGACTGATCCCGGAGCCCGTGGCCCCCGTCGTCCCGACGACGGCCCCGAACGTCACGGCTGTGAGGGAGAGCAGCGGCAGAACTCCAGCGGTGACCGCACGGCGTCCCGAGCCCTCGTCAGCCGGACTGGTGAAGTCCCGTCGCAGGAAGACCAGATACGCCAGACCTGTCGCGGTCATCGCCCACACCAGGCTGACCGCGATGCCGATCAGGATCGGGGCGAGCTGGGCGGAACTCGTGAACAAGCCGTTCCAGGCGATGAAGGCGTACCCGGGCAGGGCGAGCCGCATGGCGACGGGCAGCGGCAGCATCTGGGCGAGCTGCATCGCGAGCGCGACCAGTGCGGGCAGCAGCAGCCCCATCGGGGACCGTCCCAGCACGACGGACCCCAGCAGTCCGACACCAGCGAGGGCGAGTGTCGGGGCAAGTACGCACGCCCAGGCGAGCAGAACCTTGACGGCGGCGTCTCCCGACGTCAGCAAGTGGCCGTCGAGGCCGACCAGCGGCTGGTTGCCGACGGCCAGGACCCCACCGGCCGCGCTGGACACTGCCAGCCCGACGACGAGCAGGAGGATGACGGTGAGACTGGCCAGGGCCTTCGCCGCGAAGATCCGTCGAGGCGACCGCACCGCCACGAGCAGGTGACGCCACGTGCCGAGCCGGTCCTCACAGGCGAAGACGTCACCGGCGACCAGCGAGGTCAGCAGCGGCAGCGCCCAGGTGCCCGCGAAGCCGAGCACCACCAGCGGTCCCGCCCAGCCCGTTGCGTTCATCCAGCGCCCGAAGAGGGTGTCGACAGGCAGGGTGCTCTGCCGGCTCACCACCGCGACGAAAAGCGCCGGTACGACCCAGCAGACGAGTACCAGCAAGCGGATCCGCCATTGTGAGACCAGCTTGACCAGTTCGAAGCGGTAGCCGCGCACCACCGAGACGCGATGGACGGCTTGCGCGTGGCCGGTGGTCAGGGTCGCGGTCATCGTCTGGGCTCCTGCTGTTCGGTGAGGGCCAGGAACGCGGCCTCGAGCGGTGACATCACGGGGGCAAGCTCACGCAGCGCGATTCCCGCGTGCACGACCCGCACCACCAGCTCGTCGAGAGCGGATACCGGCGCGCGTACGACGAGCACCGCCGCCGCGTTCGGTGTCCCGGACTCCTCGACGACGCGGACCCCGTCCGTGCCGGCCGCCAGCCGGCGTGCAGCCTGCACGTCGGAGGTGAGCAGCCGGTAGTCGAGTTCACGGTCCTCGGCGGCCAGCTTGCTCAGCGGGCCGGAGAAGACTGCCTTTCCGGCAGCGACGATGGTGACCTCGGAGCACAGGGCCTCGAGGTCATCCATGCGGTGGCTCGAGAGCACGACGCTGGTTCCGTCTGCCGCCAGGCGGCGGAGAACACCGTGTACGTGATTCTTGCCGGCCGGGTCGAGACCGTTGGACGGCTCGTCGAGCACGAGCAGCCGGGGCTTGGTGAGCAGGGCGGCGGCGAGCCCGAGCCGCTGGCGCATGCCCAGGGAGAAGCCGCGGGCCCTGTCGTCGGCGACATCGGTCAGCCCGACTTGGTCGAGTACGTCATCGATCCCCGCCGTCCGCGCGTCGTGACCGCGGAGCGCGCCCAGCGCGGCAAGGTTCTGCCTGGCAGTCAGCGAGGGGTAGAGAGCAGGCCCGTCCACAAAACCGGCAACGCCCTCGGGAGCGGCGTGCGCCCGCCCGACCGGCACACCAAGGATCTCAAGACTGCCGCTGTCGGCGACCGCCAGGCCCAGCAACAGGCCCAGCAATGTCGTCTTGCCGGCGCCGTTGGGTCCTACCAGGCCGTGAATCTGACCCTGCCCCACATCCAGAACGATGTCGTCGAGTGCGATGACGTCGCCAAAACACTTGGTGATCCCGCGCGCCCGGATTGCGAGGAGTTCGTCCATGAGTTCCTTCTTCCAAAGCCTGAAAGGAACCTAAGAGGGGCACAAGAAGCGGACAGGGACAGCTCCTTGACGTTCAGGAAACAGCCGGCAACCGGACGTGGGCATGACGAGACGGCGGCAAGTCGGGTGCGCGGGAAGCAGCAGGCACCGGGCCGGCCTCTGGGCGGATGTTCGCTTGAGCCGGCGAGGCTGAGCGTTCTGGTTGGCCGGCAGGTGAGAGCGTCAGTATCCGGTTTACGGCCGGTCGACGCGGTAGAGGTAGTGGGTCCGGTCGTCGAGGGGGTTGTCCGGCTCCAGGTTTCCGACCCCGACCCGGTGCAGCCCTGCCCGCTCGAGCGCCCGCCACGAAGGGCGGTTGGCCGCCACCACCGGGACGAGAACGCACGGGGCGGCCGGGTACTCGGCCCAGGTTCGCACGATGACGGAGTCGATCACCGCCGTCCCGATGCCCTGGCCGGTCCGGCGGGCATCACCGATCAGGTAGTCGATGGTCATCGCGCCGTCAGGTACAGGGACGATGGCCGCCAGCTCGGCCAGGTACTCGGGGTAGTCGCGCAGGCGTGACCGTTGTACGAGACCGACCGGACGGCCTTCGAGGAATGCGAGGAGGTCCTCCGAGGGCTCCTCGCCCCGGGCGACGGGGCCGAAGTCGCGCGCCACCGCCTCCGCGGTGGTCTCGTGATTCCACCACCGCTTCACATGGGGCTGCTGGAGCCACCTCCGCAGCAGCGGGAAGTCCTGCTCCTCGACCTGACGCCATGTGATCTCCATGAGACCGCTCCCGGAATTCAACGATTCCTCGCAGGCTACGTGCTGCGCGGACCAGCCCGAAGGATCACGCCGGCCCAAGCGCTCAATCCGCCGAGTGGGGTGCTCGGTCACACCGGGCACGTTCGTCAGCTGTGTTCGGCGGCCATGGAGTCGAAGGTCTCCCGCATCATCCGATCGATGACTCCGGGCCGTCCGGTCAGGGAATCGAAGAGGTCGGCGAGCAGCCACAACACGAAGCCGTGCACCAGGGCCTCCTCCGGCGGGATCTGTCCGAACCGGTCGCGCCACTGCACGGTGTCCATGCCCATCGCAGCGGCCATGAGGACGCCGGTGACCATCGGCACCTGAGCCGGGTCGGCCAACTTGAAGGTGGGGAGTCTGCGGATCACAGCGGGGATCAGATCACTGAGCGGATCAAGCCGGTCCTGGCCGCCTGATTGTTCGGCGATCAGGTATCCGGTCAGCACGCCCACCAGGAAGACCGTGCCCCGTGACACCTCCTCACGCCCGTATGCGTCCACCGCGGCCTCGACCCGCTGCTGTGCCTCCTGGCGGTCCTCGGCGGAAGTCCGTTTCTCCAGGACCCGGTATGAGTCCCAGGCCGCACGGACCGCCTCATCCACGACTACGCCCTCACTGGTCATGGAACAACCGTAGGCGATACAACGCGCTGCCCGGGATCCTCGTCGCACGGGGCGCCTTCCGGCCAGTCGTAGACGGCTTCGGTGGTGGTGCAGCGCATCGGGAGATCAGGGCCATCCAGCGGGCACCTTGCCGGGTCTCAGCGGCAGCGTCGACGGCGTCTGCCCTGTCAGCTCATGGCGGTCAGCTCATGGCGGTGACGAGGGTGGAGGAGATGTGGGCCAGGGCGGGGTCGGCAGCGATGAAGAACGTTTCGACTCCGGCCAGTTCGTTGTTCATGCGGGCCATCGGCATTTCGTAGTCCAGGTCGTGAACGTCGCGGACTCCGCGGATGACGACGTCGATTCCGGCGCGGTGGCAGTAGTCGACCAGCAGTCCGCCTGTGTGGGAGTCGACCGTGACGTTGCTCAAGTCGGTTGCTGCCGCCCGGAGCCGGTCCAGCCGTTCCGTGATGGGGAAGCGGCCAGTTTTGTTCGAATTGGACATCACGCACACGACGACCTCGTCGAACAGGAGGGCGGCACGCCGGAGTACGTCCTGGTGCCCTTGAGTGACCGGGTCGAAGGATCCTGGGAAGAGGGCTCGCATGATCGGAAAGAGTAGCAAGCGGCCGCCCCCGGTAGTGAGGTGCCGGGTTGGCGTGGATGGGGTGCTCAGGCGGTGTCGAGGGTGCGCGCCCAGGCGTCGGTGGTGATGACATCGCATCGGTGGGTGAGAACTTCGGTGAGGAGGACGTCGTGCAGGCCCGGGTTGGGGTCGGCGCAGGCGTCGGACAGGACGGTGACCCGGTAGTCCAGGTCGACGGCCTGCAGGGTGGTGGACAGGACGATCCCGGCGGTGGAGATGCCGGCCAGGACGAGGTGGCCGATGTCCTGGGCGGCAAGGATCTGGTGGAGGTTGTTGCCGGCGAAGGCGCTGATCCGGTTCTTGTGGAGGACGATCTCGCCGTCGGCGGGGGCAACGTCCGGGTGGAGGGCGGCCCCCGGGTCGCCGGCCGTGAAGAGGTGTGGGGGGAGCGAGCCGAAGATCTTGTTGCGGGGGTGAGCGTCGATGTGGCCGTCGCGCAGCTGCAGGCTGACGTGGATGACCGGGATGGCGGCGGCGCGCGCCGACTTGAGCGCGAACGCGGCCCGGGACAGGAAGGGCCCGGGCATCTGGGACAGGTGAGCCTGCTGGAAGTCCATGAGCACAAGCGCGGTACGGGACATGGTTATGCCCTTCATTCTGGGTCGGTGGGTCGGTGGGCCGGTGGTTCTTGTGAGGTCGGCTGGGAGTGAGGGGTGGGAGCCGGAGGGGGGCGGGGAAGCTCCGCGGAACTAGGGGGCGGGCGGGGCCACGCGGCCGAGCGTGCGGTCGGCGACGGTTGTCAGGAGGTAGAGCACACCGGCGCCGAGCATGATCCACGCGAGGTGGTGCATGCCCGCGGTGTCGGCGCCGTGTCCGAATGACGCGCCGGTCGCCGAGGAGGCGACCATCGAACCGACGTAGGCGAAGGTGCGCAGCAGCCCGGCGGAGGAGGCTGTGCGCTCGGGATCGGCCTGGAAGTAGACGGAGTTCTGCAGGGCCAGGGTGTTCAGTCCCTGCGGCAGGCCGAAGATCAGGGCGACCAGCACCAGCGTCCAGACGGGGCTGTCCCCGGCGAGGGTCAGCATCACCAGACAAGCGGCGATCTGACCGGCCGCGCCGAGCAGCAGCTTTCCGCGCACACTCCTGCGCCGCCCGGAGATGACCGAGACGCCGATCGCCGTCAGGAACATGGGGATCTGTACCAGCCCGGCATGGAAGGCGGACAGCCCGTAGCCCTCCTGGGTCCACTGGGTGAAGCCGTAGAGGAAGGCGTACGCGACGACGTAGGCGACCAGGGCGCGTCCGTAGGTGGCGAGGAGCGGTGTGTTGCCGCCCAGGACCCGCACGTCGATGAACGCCGTGGTGGCACGCAGCTCCCGCAGGACGAAGGCGGCTCCCGCGAGCGCGACGATCACCAGCAGGTACCAGTTCTGCAGGCGCAGGTTCATCAGGAACAGCAGCAGAGAGATGAGCATGGCGGCGAACAGACCCATGCCCGGGAGGTCGAGCTGAGCGGTCAGGCGCCCGCGCTGCCGCGGCTCGGCGGGTGCGGCGGGCTTCGGCAGCCGCCACAGGCCCAGCAGCACAGCCGTGGCGGCCACCGGCACATTGAGCGCGAACGTGGCGCGCCAGCCGCCCGTCCCGATCAGCAGACCGCCCAGCAGCGGACCGATGACGGAAATGGTCTGGTTCGCCACCGCCAAGGCGGTCAGTACACCGGCGGGACTGTCCTGCCCGGTGCGCTTGGCCTCGCTGCGCAGCAGTGCCATCGCGGAGGGGTAGCCGGCGCAGGTGCCGAATCCGAGCAGGACCCGCGACGCGATCAGCACGCCCAGGTTCGGTGCCAGGGCGCCGATGACGCCGGCGACACCGACGAGGCTCGTGGCCAGGAGGAACAGCCTGCGCGGCCCGAAGAGGTCGACGAGGCGGCCCACGACGGGCTGCCCGAGCGCCGTGGCCAGGTAGAGGGCGGAGACCAGCCATGCGGTCTGCGTGGCCGGGGCGCCCAGGGCCCGGCCGATGGGGACGAGTGCGACGGCGATGATGGTGGAGTTGATCGGATTGAGGATCGAGCCCAGCATCATCGGCGGCAGCAGCCGCCGGTCGAATCCCGGCCTGGGGGCCGTCGTGCCTATCCGGTCCGTCCGGGCGTCAGTCACGGGTCAGGCGTTCCAGTACGGCCATGGCGGTGATCACCGTCCGGCGTTCTTCCTCTGTGCACCTGTCCTGAAACCGGGTGGCGAGCCACTCCCCGCGAGCCTGCCGTCCCTGCTCCACCCGGCCGTGGCCCATGTCGGTCAGTTTGACCAGCTGGCGCCGGCCGTCGTCCGGGTCCGGGGTCCGCGCCAACAGGCCCATCGCCACAAGCGCGTTGACGGTCTCCGTCATCGACTGGTGCCGCACCCCTTCGGCTGAAGCGAGGTCGCTGACCGAGACGCCCTCCTTGTCGGACAGGCGGGCCATCGCCGATGCCTGGCCGAAGGTGAGGTCCTCGTCCTGGGAGGCATTCAGGATCCGGCGCCGCAGACGACCGATGGTCGCGCGGACCTCCTGCGACGCCTGAACTGCGGACGTGGACAGGTTCGCGTTCTCGCTCATATTCCACAGGCTAGCCTGTGGAATATGAGGTGTCCAGGTTTACCTGTACATATCCGTGGCCCGGGCGCCCGGCTGGGCCTGGCGTCAGGTGGGGAGCCCCCAGCGTGGCGCCGGTGCGTTCGGGGTGACGGGGGCGAGATGTACGGAGGGGCGGCTGCCGCGTGGGTGGATCCAGGCCTCGTGGCCGCGGGGCAGGTCGATGCGGAGGGTGCCGTTGCCGAGATCGGTCCAGTGGAGCGCCCGGCCGGCGCCGTCGCGTACCTCCAGTGACCCCGCGATGTCGGTGCGCAGGACACATGGCGCTCCGGCCTCGCTGTACAGCCGCACCCACCGGGTGCGCCCGCCGGCCCGGGCCGCGCTGAGCAGGAACGCGCCCTGGGTACGGAAGTCGTGGACGGTGACGTCCTTCCAGTCCGAGGGGATGGCGGGGAAGACCCTGATGACGCCGCCCCAGCTCTGGCAGATCATGTCGTGCAGGGACTGCGCGGCCGACAGCGGGGTCTCGATGACCGGACCTGACTCCTTGTACAGCGTGTTGGGCTGGACGTAGAGCCTGAGGAGGTCCGAGAGGTACCCGGCGGCGGTGTCGCCGTCCAGCATCTGGGCCGCGAAGGAGGCGGCGCCCGTGTAGCTGTAGCCCTGGAGCGCGCCCGTGAAGCTGATCCAGTGGTCCAGGGAGGTCTTGATGAGGCCGCGGTTCTCCGGCTGCTCCCAGTTGACCAGGTACAGCGGGTACACCGACAGCATGTGCGAGTAGTGCCGGTGCGACATCGCGAACGGCTGCCCGGCCCCGATCATGAATCCGTTGGTGTCGGTGGGGGCGGGTGTGAGGCGGAGCAGTACGTCGCGCCAGCGGGGCGTGAGTCGGTCGTCGATGCCGAGGATCCGGGCCGAGTCGAGCAGGGTGGTGCATCCCCAGCGGATGAGTGCCAGGTCGTAGTTGGTGTCGGGGGTGTCGACGCCGTACTCGGGCGAGAAGGTCTTCGGCAGGTGCAGCTTGCCGTCGCTGCCTGGTTCGAGGAAGTGCAGGTAGTAGTTGATCGATTTCCGCAGCAGCGGGAAGACGACGTCGCGCAGGATCGACTCGTCCATGGTGTGGCGGTAGGAGAGCCACACGTTGTGCAGTGCCCACGTCAGGTTCCCGACTTCGGGGGTGGGCGGGTCCTGGCCGGGGATGCCGCCGCCGGTGCCGCCGGGGCCCGCGTCCAGACCGTGGTTGAGCGTGGTGTCGTTGGAGCGGGCGATGACCAGGGAGTCCGACCGGTAGGCGGGGGCGGTCTGCGCCTTGACGTTGTCCTGGAAGGCGCTCAACGAGCGGGTGAGGCCGTCGAGTTCGAGGTGGTTGGAGCCATGGATGAGCCAGTACTCCAGCTGCACGTTGAGGTTCCACCAGGACGCGGGCCAGGGCGTGGGCTCCAGCCAGGGGCCGGTGGTGGCCATCACGGGGGCGTCCTTGCGGGCCGCCGCGGCGACCTTGTACAGCTGTATCCAGTAGAAGCTCTGCAGCCGGGCGTCGGGGACGGACAGGAAGCTCTTGCGGTAGTAGGTGTGCCACCACGTCCTGTGGCCGGTCACGAGTTCCGTCAGGGGTTGCGTGGCGGCTTTGCGTACGGTGCGCAGTGCCACCCCGGTGGCTTCCGAGGTGGGGAAGGAGTGGGCGACACTCACGTACAGGGTGCGGGCCGCGCCGCGTTCGACCTCCCGCCACGCGGTCACGTGCTGCCCTCCGGACAGGAGGGGCTGCACCGCCGCTTCGACCGTGCCGTATGTGCTCACGGTGGCGGGCGGGTTGGCGGTGTAACCCTCGGGCAGCGGTTTGAAGGCGGCGCGCGGACTGATGGCCTGGGCGGGGTGGAACGTCCAGCGGTGGTCGCGTTCGCCCTCGGTGGGAATGATCTCGACGGCCAGGACGGAGCGCTCGGCGTGGACGACCGCCCGCAGGTGAAGGCTGCCCGCGGCGGTGGTCACGGTTCCGGTGAGCTCGCTGTTCCACAGGTCGAAACGCCAGTCCACGGCGGTGACGGTTCCGACGGGCTCCAGGGTGAAGTACCCGATCGGCAGCCGCGCCAGCCCGAAGATGGAGCCGAACTCGGGCCGGTGGTCCTGTACTTCGCTGTGCTGGACGTTGAAGCGGATCGCGTTGGCGTCCGGTTCGGCGTAGATGCCGGATCCGAGGAAGCCGTTGCCGAGGAACGGTCCTTCCTCCCAGGTGGCCGGCATCGTCTGCCAGACCATGTCGGAGTCGGCGAGGATGTCGGTCCAGGGGCGGTCGCCGAAGGCCGGGACGGCGGGTGGCTCGGGGCTGGGCGGGGGTGCGCCTTCCTGCCTGGGCTGTGCCGCGGCCGTTCCCGCCACTGCGGTACCGAGGGCCGCCCCCGCCAGGGCGCCGCCCATCAGAGTGCGCCGGGATACATCTCCACCACCGTGCATCGCGCCTCCTGGACCTACGACAGCGTTCACATACATGTTCATACATTCGACCTCTTGACAGCCGGGACGCTAGACCGCCCGCTCCCGAGTGTCAACGAATCGCGCATGGCCGACATTGGTTTCAGCAGTCATCGGAGCACTTCATTGACGGGTGGGCCGGGTGGGTGTAGACCACATGTCATGTCCACGTACTTGAACGGCCGTCAGTGACCGGACCGGATTACCGAGGAGTACGCATGCGCCTGGCCAAGATGCCCCTGATTCCCGTACTGGCGCTGATCCTCAGCGGCGCCGCCACAGCAGCGGCGGCACCGCCGGGACAGCCGGGGAGCCACACCGCGACCACTCACCCCGTCACCCGCACGGCGTCCACGCCGCCCATGGGCTGGAGCAGCTGGAGCTTCCTGCGCAGCAAGCCCACCGAGCAGAACATCGAGGCCCAGGGCCAGGCCATGCACGACAGTGGCCTGGAGGCGCACGGCTACCAGTACGTCAACATCGACGCGGGCTGGAGCGACCACCTCGACGCGTACGGACGCGACGCCTGGAACCCGTCGAGCTTTCCCGGCGGTATCCCCGCGGTGGCCCGGCACCTGCACAGCCGCGGGCTGAAGCTCGGCATCTACCTCACTCCCGGAATCCCGAAGGCCGCCGTCGACGCCAACCTGCCGATCCAGGGCACCCGTTACCATCTGGCCGACATCGCGGACACCACACAGCCCGGCAACACGCATGACGACTCCTGGCGCATCGACTTCAGCAAACCGGGCGCGCAGGAGTACGTGCAGGGCTACGCCGATCTGTTCGCGTCCTGGGGTGTGGACTACATCAAGATGGACTTCGTCGGACCGGGCGGCGGTCTCGTACCAGCCGACGACCGTCCCGACATCCAGGCGTGGCACCGGGCGCTGCAGCACACGGGCCGGCCGGTGAACCTGGAGTTGTCCAACTCGCTGAGCCTCGCCGACGCCGATGTGTGGAAGGCCAACAGCAACGGATGGCGGATCGACGGCGACATCGAGTGCTACCACTGCACCACCGTGGGCCTGACCGACTGGGCGCACATACTCAAACGCTTCACCGACGTACCCAAGTGGGCTCCCTACGGCAGCCGCGGCGGATGGAACGACCTCGACTCACTGGAGATCGGCAACGGGGCCAACGACGGCCTCACCCCCGACGAGCGCCGGACCACCATGACGCTGTGGGCCATCTCGGCCGCACCGCTGCTCCTGGGCACCGATCTGACCGCCATGGACCCCGACGACCTCAAGACGCTCACCAACGACGAAGTCATCGCGGTCGACCGTGCCGGGCGTCCCGCCCGTCCGGTGTCCGGGTCCGGCCTGCAACAGGTCTGGTCCAGCGAGAACGCCGACGGCAGCTACACCGTCGCGCTCTTCAACCTCGCCGACACGGCCGCAAAGACGACCGTCGAATGGAGCGACCTCGGAACCGACGGGCGGAACGGGAAGGTCCGCGACCTCTGGGCGCACCGGAACCTGGGCACTCACCGGGCTTCCTTCTCCGCCACCCTGCCCGCGCACGGATCACGCCTCCTGCACGTATCCGTGCGCTGACGCTGTCCCGATAGCCTGGCTGTTCTCACGAGCCGGGCCGTCGGGCAGTACTGGTCGGGCCGGCGGCCCGAGGGTCGGGGGCCCGAGGGTCGGGGGCTGCTCCTGCGGGCGCGGGGTCAGGAGTGGGCAGCGGCATGTGGCCGCAGTCCCAAGTCCCGCGTGGATCACAGCCAGCCGCGGCGGGCTGCTTGTGCACCCGCTTGGAACCGGCTGGTCACGGCGAGGCGGCCCAGCAGCATCGATATCCGCCGGCGCAGGCTGCGTTCGCTGATGTGGAGTTGACGGGCTATCGCCTCGTCCTTGAGGCCTGCCGCGAGCAGGGTCAGCAGCGCTTCGTCGCGGGCCGGAGCCTCGGTGGCAGCGGCGCCGCCGGGCAGGGCACTGTTCCCGGTCCCCAGTGGTGTGGCTCGCTCCCACAGTTCCTCGAACAGGGCCACGAGTGCCTCTGTCAGGGCTGATTGCCGTACGAGTACCGCGCTGTCCATCATCCGGTCGGCGTGTGTGGACAGTGGGAGCAGCGCCCGCCGCCGGTCCGCGATCACGAGCTTCACCGGCACGCTCGGCAGCACCCTGATCCGTTCGCCCAGGTCCGCCAGCCGGCGCGCCTGGCGGTAGCCGCCGTCCACTGCCAGTACTTCGGCGGCGTGTACGGCACGGCATTTCACGCCCCGTTCCAGCAGTCGCTCCATCGGGGCCAGGCTGTCGTCCGCTGGGTCCAGGAATGGCGGGCCGACCAGTGTCAGCAGTTCCGATTCCGTGCCGGCCAGCAGGTCCTGTACCCGGGCGTACTGCGCCGTGCCGCCTCGCACTACTTCGGTCAACCGCGCTGGGTCGTCGCGCAGTTGGGCCTCGCGGTATTCGGCGGACAATTCGTCCACCGACTGCCGTATACGGTCCAGTTCCGAGCGGCGGCGGCGCAGCAGTGCGCCGAGCGCGACCTGGGGATCCGCCGGCAGCCACACCCCGTCACCGCAACGGCCGGCGGCCGCGCCGTCCGTGTCGGGTCCCTCCGCGATCAGCCCGAGTCTGGCGAGCGCGCGCAGCGCGGCCCGCACCTCGTCCTCGGCCAGCCCGGTCTGCGCCGCGCACTGTTGCACCGTGCCTCTGCCGAGCCGTACCAGGGCCCTGTACACCCGTTCCGCGGCCTCGCTCAACCCCACCGCTTCCCACATCCCCGAAGAATATCGGCCGCGGCCGGTCCCGACACCGATCCGGCAGCGGCCAGTGGACCCCGGCAGCGGCCTGCCCCCATCCACCTGGCCGCCCCCGGGGCGCGCCGCCCGGGTCGTCCCCGGGTTTCCCCGGGGCCGCTCCGTCCGGTTGCGTCTCAGCGTGTGGTCAGGGCCAGCGCGGTGGGTCCGGGCAGGCCGGTACCGTCCAGCGTTCCGGTGGCCTTTCCGTGTCTCAGATCGACTACGGCGATACCTCCCTGGTTGTTCTGTGCCTCGAACAGCTGCTTGCCGTCCGGCGTCGCGGCCACCTCGCCGAACCCGTCCGGCACCGTGATCCGACGGGCCGTCATGTTGCGGGTGTCCACCACCGAGACGCTGCTCCCGGCCGTATCGGCCACGTAGAGCTTCCGCCCGTCCTGCGACAACTGCGCCTGGTACGGCTGCCCGCCGACGTTGACCTGTTCTGGTTTGGCTGCCGGGTTGTCCACTTGGTAGGCCGAGACGGTGCCGCCGTAGTAGTCGGTGGAGTAGAGCGTCTTGCCGTCCGGGCTGAGCAGTACCCGGCGCGGCGCCTTGCCGCCGGTGTAGGAGGCGGTGACCTTGTAGGACGACAGGTCCATCCGGTCGATCCGGTCGCGGGAGTAGATGCCCAGATACGCGCTCTTCCCGTCGCGGCTGATCGCCACGCCCTCAGCCGGCGCGCCCAGGGAGAGCGTCGTGACGACTTTCCCGGCCGTCAGATCCACCACGGACAGCGACTCCGAGACCATGCTCGTGACGTACGCCGTCGTCCCGTCGGGGGAGAGCGCGACGTAGTCCGCGTCCACACCCAGCGGTATCTCCTTGATCAGCTTCCGGCCGGCCAGGTCCACCACCGACAGCGTTCCGCTGTAGTGGTTCGCCAGATAGGCGGTGTGCTGGTCCTTGGACAGCGCGATCGACCACGTCTCGGCCTCCTTGCCGATACCGAAGCGCGCCACCTCCTTGCCGGTGAGGGGATCGACGCCGACCAGCTGGGTGTTGTCGTCCGCGCTGATGCTGTTCGGTGTGCTCCACAGCACCGTGTGCCCGCCACTGTGCTGGTGCTCCTGGGGCGCGGACAGGGAGTGCTGCGCGTCCGCGGCACTCGCGCTCAGCGGTGCCGCACATACCAACGCCGCCGCCAGCGCGACGGCGGCCAGGGTGCTTCGAGGTGCCATGAGGTCCTCCAACGGTGGGATGGAAAGGGGGCGGACGGGACCGGTGCACCGTCGCTGCGCCGCACGCTAGACCGCCTTCTGACACCCTGTCGACAACTTCGCACCGCCCGACCTGGCCGCAACCGGACCTCGTCCGAATCCGGCCAACCCGCTGCTCCTGACCGCCTCCGGCCCGCCTGTCCACTCTCGATTGCCTGATCAGTTACGCGGCTGCAGCTGCGGCTGCAGCTGCAGCCGCAGCCGCAGTCTGCCCCCCTGGAACGACCTCAGCCGGTTGTGGTGGCGGGGATGCCGGTGAGGCCGGGGGTGTCTGCGAACCGGCTGGTGTGGGTGGCTACTCGCAGGCCGAGGTGGCGGGCGGTGGACAGGTCGGCGCCGTGGACGGCTTCGGGGCCCTGGTCGTTCCAGGTCTGGGCGCCGGCGCCGAGGTAGAACCCGAGTCGGTTGTGGTCGTGTTCGCTGGCGGTGGTGGTGTTCCAGCCGGGCAGCAGTCCGAGGCTGATCCAGTGCATGCCGTGTTGGGCGGCGAGCATCGAGAAGTACTGCAGGGTGTGCAGTTTGTCGCCGCTCATGGAGCCGGAGTTGGTGAATCCGGCGGCGGTTTTGTCTTGCCAGGCGCGGGTCATCCATCGGGCGGAAGTGGCTTCGGCGAAGGTGTGGAAGGCGCCGGAGGCGCTGCCCATGTAGGTCGGGCTGCCGAAGATGATCGCGTCGCACAGGTCGAGGGTGCGCCAGTCGTCGTCGGTGATGGCGGCGACGTCGATCATTTCGACGACTGTGCCGGGTACTGATGCGGCTCCCTGGGCGACGGCGTTGGCCAGTTCGCGGGTGTGGCCGTAGCCGGAGGTGTAGGCGATGCCGACGGTGATGCTGGACATGGTTGTTGTTCCGTTCCTGGTGTCTGTGGTGGGTCGTGGGTGTGGTCGGTCGGTCAGGTTCGCGGGCGTTGGATGTCTCGGTCATGTCGGGGTACCGGTCGCCGGTGACCTGGGCGGCGAGGGGTTGGAGTTGGGCGAGTTCGCCGGCGGTGAGGGTGAGTTCGAGTGCGGCGAGGTTTTCTTGCAGGCGGTTCGGGTGCCGGGTGCCGGGGATCGGTACGACGGTGAGGTTGTGGGCGGCGCGTTGCTGGTGCAGCCAGGCCAGCGCGACCTGTGCGGGGGTGGCGCCGCGGGCGGCGGCGATCGTGGTGATGGGGTGCAGAAGTGCTGTGTTGCGTTGTGCGTTGTCGCCGGTGAAGCGGGGGAATCGGGCGCGGACGTCGCCGGCGGTGAACTCGCTTGGCAGGGCGCCGGTGAGGAAGCCGCGGCCGAGAGGAGAGTAGGCGACCACACCGACGCCGAGTTCGGCGGCGGCGGGTACGAGGCTGCGTTCGATGTCGCGGGTGAACAGTGACCACTCCGATTGCACTGTGCTGATCGGGTGGTGGGCATGGGCTTCGCGCAGTTCGTCGCCGGTGACCTCGGACAAGCCGAGGTGGCGGACCTTGCCGGCCTGGACGAGGTCGGCCATCGTTCCGATGGAGTCGGCCAGCGCCACTGCCGGGTCACGGCGGTGCAGGTAGTAGAGGTCGATGACCTCGATGCGCAGCCGCGTCAGGCTGGCGTCGACGGCGCGGCGGATGTAGGCGGGGTCGTTGCTGATCGACATCGACCCGTCATTGGCGCGGACGTTGCCGAATTTGGTGGCGATGACGACGTCGTCCCGGTGGGCGCGGACGAACGGTGCGAGGAAGCGCTCGTTGTCGCCCTGGCCATACATGTCGGCGGTGTCGAACAGGGTGACACCGGCGGACAGTGCGGCGTCGAGGGTCCGGCGGGCCGAGTTGTCATCGGTGTCGCCGTAGAACTCGCTCATCCCCATGCAGCCCAGCCCTTGCGCGCCGACGATGGGGCCGCCGGAGCCGAGCCGGACGGCTGAAATGGATGGGGGCATGAGATCTCCTGGCGATCGATAGCTGTGGTGACGTCGTCAACATTAAAACCGTATCGCTGTCAGCGTCAATGTCAACGGAAACTTGTTACCATCGACACCATGCGCAGCGACCCTGGCTCGCCCGAGACGGGCACGGAACGACGCGACCACCAGCAGGCGATCCTGAAGGCGGCAGCCGAGCTGCTGACCGAACACGGCCCAGCCGGCATCTCGACCCGGGCGGTCGCGACCGCCGCCGGAGTGCAGACGCCAGCCCTGTACCGCTTGTTCGGAGACAAGGACGGCCTGCTCGACGCTCTCGGCAGCTACGTATTCGAGAGCTACCTCGCCGAAAAGCGAGCACTGGAACCGAGCGAGGACGCAATCGAGGACATCCGGCGCGGCTGGAACATCCACGTCGAGTTCGGACTGCGCAACCCCGCGTCCTACGCCCTGATGTACGGCAACCTGCGCCCAGGCCGCCGCCCGGCCGCCGCCCAGGAGAACGGCGAGATCCTGCGCCGTCTACTCGAACGGGCCCGCGAGCAGGGCCGGCTCCGCGTCCCGGTCGAGACAGCAGCTCGGACCATTGAGGCGTCGACAACCGGCGCCGTGCTACTGCTACTGGCACAGCCCGAGGGCGAGCGCGACCCGGCCCCCCTCACCGGGCTGCGTGACACCGTCATCGACTCGATCGTCAGTACCGAACCGGCAGCCGACGCCCGAGCGAGAATCACCGACCGGGCTCAGGCGCTGCTGGCTGCTGTCGGTGACGGCCGCGGCACCGATCCCGTCGTAGACGCCGGTTTCAGAGCCACCGAAGCAGCACTGCTACGTGACTGGCTGAGCACCCTGAGCCGATGACAACCCGATCAGTCTCCCGAAGAAGGAAGTCGACACGCTGCCCATCTCGAAGACCTCGACGCCTCTGACGCCAGGTGAGCCTCCCGGCCTTGGCGACGAAGATCACCACCCTGCAGTCAGCACAAGGGGGTTCGGGGTACGGCGATCGCCCCGCCGGGCCGTCGTGAACGGCTCGGCGGGGCGGGGGAGAGGTGCTGCGCGTCAGCTCATCGTGAAGGAGTCCAGGCTGAACAGGTCGCCGCTGCCGCCCTTGAAGACGAAGTACAGCTTGTGCGTCCCGTCCGGGTCGGTCACCGGTGCGCTGACCGTTGTGTAGGCGCCGGAGGTGTCGCCGACCGTCGCCGTGCCGGCCAGCGGGCCGTCGGGGGCGTCGGTGTGGACCTCGATGGTGCCGCCGGTACCGCTTGAGGCAGCCCGGAAGTCGATCTTGTTCACACCCTGGAGGTCGTACGGGTCGAACTCGATCCAGTCACCGTTGTTGACCGACGTGACCGCCTCGTTGCCCTGGGCGTTGGCGTCGGTGGCCGTCTGCACGCCGGACTGCGTGCGGTAGAACTCCGCCTGCCGGCCCTTGGGCTGCAGGACGATCTGCGTTGTGCCGGTGAGGTCCGGCACCCCGGCGCTCGGGGAGGAGTCGGTGTAGCTGGCGGAGAGGATGGCGTAGAAGTTGTCGGCGTCGGTGTGGCCCGCCGTGGTCATGGTGAACGTACCGCTGCACCCTGTCGCCTGCGAGAGGTTGTGGGAGTGCATGTCATGACCGAGCGAGTAGTTGACCTGGACCTTGGAGCAGTCCACCGGGGTGCCGTCCGGGTCGGTGGCGTCGATCTTCCACGCGACATTGTCCCCGTCCTTGAACGTCAGCCCGTTGGGCGGCTGGGAGAACGACAGCACCGGCGCGGAGTTACCCACGGTGACCAGGGTGGCGGCGACACCGGTCCTGCCGCTCGGGTCGCTGACCGTGAGCTTGGCGTGGTACTGGCCGTTCGTGGTGTAGGTGAACGACGGGGTGGCATCCGTGGAGTCGGTCTTGCCGTCGTTGTCGAAGTCCCACGCGTAGGTGAGCTTGTCGTTCTCGGGGTCGGTCGAGCCCGTGCCGTCGAACTTGACCGTCAGCGGGTTCTTGCCCGATTGGGTGTCCGTCTTGATCGCAGCGGTCGGAGCCTTGTTGCCCGGCGAGTACTCGATCTTGTAGAGCCCGGCGTCCAGGGAGCCGCCGAACCACGCGCTGCCGTAGTCGAGCACGTACAGCGATCCGTCCGGCCCGAACTCGGTGTCGATGGGCTCGACCAGGTGGGCCCAGTCGTTGCCGTCGGTCAAGGTGTCGATCGACTGGATCTTTCCGCTGCTGTCGGACGTGATCGGCTTGATCCAGTGGGCGCCGAACTCGTAGGCGAAGAACTTCCCGTCGTAGCTCTTGGGGAACTTGACCTGGGAGTTCAGCGTCGAGTCGTAGTTGTACACGGGTCCGGCCATCGGCGCGCCCTGCCCGCCGAGCTGGGGGAACAGCGAGTTGCCCGCGTAGTGGTTCCAGATCCAGGCCGGCTGGGCCGGCGGCAGGTCCTTCAGGCCGGTGTTCAGGGGAGCGTCATTCACCGGGTGGGCACAGTCGAACGGCTTACCGGACGTCCCGGTGGCGAAGTCGTACTGGATGTACGGTGTGTTGTTGCCGATGCAGTACGGCCATCCGAAGTTGCCGGCCTTGGTGATCCGGTTGTACTCGATGGTGTTCTCCGGCCCGCGCTTCGGGTCCGCACTACCGGCGTCCGGGCCGTAGTCGGCCAGGTAGACGACGCCTGTCTTCTGGTCGACGTGGAACCGGAAGGGGTTGCGGAAGCCCATCGCGTAGACCTCTGGACGGGTCTTGGGAGTGCCCTTCGGGAACAGGTTGCCGTTCGGGGTCGTGTAGGTGCCGTCGTTGTGCACCTTGATCCGCAGAAGCTTGCCCCGCAGGTCGTTGGTGTTGGCCGTGGAACGCTCGTTGTCGAAGACAGGGTTACGTTCCGGACGCCGGTCGATGGGGGCGTAGCCGTCGGATTCGAACGGGTTGGAGTCGTCACCGGTACTCAGCAGCAGGTTGCCGTCACCGTCGAAGTGCATGTCGCCCGCGACGTGGCAGCACTGCCCGCGGTCGGTGTCGACGCGCATGATCTTCTGCTCGCTCGACAGGTCCAGCTTGCCGTCGGTGAAGGTGAACCGGGACAGCTGGTTGTAGCCCTTGTAGGGCGCGAAGTCGGCGGCCGTTCCGCTCTCCGGGGCGTCGGTCATGGGAGTGTCGAGCCGCGGTGCGTAGTACACGTAGACCTGGTGGTTCTTGGCGAAGTGCGGGTCGATCGCGATGGTCTGCAACCCGTCCTCGTCATGGGTGTAGACCGTCAGCTTCGCCGCCACGTCGGTGAGTCCGTCGAGGGTCGTCCGGTAGAGCGTGCCGTCCCGGGAGCTGTGCAGCGCGCTGCCGTCGGGCAGCACCGCCAGTCCCATGGGCTCGCCCACCTGGTCCGGTCCCTTGGCGAGGGTGACCTGCTGGAAGTCGGACGACGCAGCGGCGGTCGCGGTCGCGGCCGTTCCTTGCGGTGCCTCGGTCCGCGCCTGCGCGGACGGCGATCCGGCCACCGCCATCCCCACGCTGAGCGCTGCGCTCAACGTCGCGATGAGTAGTCGGCTCAGTGGTGTACGCACGTGCTGCCTACCTCTCTTGGGGCGCTGCGACGGGACTTCGCTCGCACCGTCGTGTCGCGCGGAGTGCCGGGCCCGGGCCGGTGTGCCCGGGACGGCGTGGGCCGGTTCGCCGGTGGAGGGGACAGATCGTCCTGGTGTGCACGCCGCCGGCAACTGACGTCGGGCGTGGTCGGCCTGCGGACGCGGTGGCGGGTGTGGCCGTGCGCGTCCGGAGTCGGACGTGACGAGAGGGCTCGGAGGGGTTCGCGGCCCCCTGGTGAAGCGTCATGAGAGTGGGCTTCATGACGATGGACTGTCAAGGAGGTACTGCCGGGTAGCTGCATTTCGTGGCCTGAAGTGGCCATATCTTTTGCTCATCTGGTGAAAAGTACTGGCGTTCGTGGTCAACTATCGTCGGTTTCAGGCGTTCATCGTCCTGCAGGGTTCGCTGAGGCCGACTTGTTGCCGTCGTGCGGTCCGCGGGGGAGCCGGCCGCCTTTCGCTCGCCGAGGCGACTCCCGTCGCTCCGCAGTCAGTTCGCACACCGCACACCGCACACCGCACACCGCACACCGCACACTGCAGACCCGCACACCGCACATCCATTCAGGCATCCCGGCCGACGAACGCCCCGCGTGACGCTCCGCCCGAGACCGGGCGGATGCGCCCGCCCTGTCGGCCCACGCCGCGGCCTGCCGCGGCTCTGTGCTCCACAACGAAGGAGTGATGATGCGTCAGTTCACACCTGACTTCGACCGTAGAGGCTTCCTGCGTGCGGCAGCCGCCGGCACCGTGGCCATCGGCGCGGCGTCCGTCGCGGGCGCGCTCCCCGCAGCCGCCCAGACGCCCGCCCCGAAGGCCGGGCCCCACGGCGCCAGTCTGACCATCCCCAAGGACGCCATCGGCATCCAGCTCTACAGCGTCCGCGACAAGGTCAACGACCTCGGCTTCCGTGTCGTCTTCGAGGAACTGTCGCGGATGGGCTACAAGGAGGTCGAGTTCGCGGGCTATACCCAGAACACCTCCATTCTCGGCCGGCAGATCACCCTCCAGGAGATCCGCACCCTTCTCGACGACAACGGCCTGCGAGCCATCGGCAGCCACATCGGCATCGACGCCTTCCGAAGCAACCTGCAGCAGGAACTCGACAACGCCAAGATCCTGGGTATGCCGAACATCGGGACTCCGAACGCGCCATCGGACACTCCCACGGTCGCCGGCTACCAGGCTGCCGCGGAGGACTTCAACCGCTGGGGCGAGGCCGCCTCGGCGCGTGGACTCAAGCTCTACCAGCACAACCACTGGGCCGAGTGGGCCTTCGCCCAGGACCAGCCGGAGGTGCGTCTGTACGACGTCTTCCTGGAGAACACCGACGCCGCCCACGTCTTCCTGGAGATGGACGTCTACTGGGCGTTCGTCGGCCAGTTCCGCTACCCGGGCTTCGACCCCGCCGCGTACGTGCGCAAGCACCCCTACCGGTACACGCTGTTCCACATGAAGGACGGCAAGTCCGACCCCAACGCCGCCGACGGATACGACATGACCGAGTTCGGCGCCGGTGACATGCGCTACCAGCGGTTCATCCACGCGATCGGTCCCTTCGGCAACCACCACGGCATCTGGGAGCAGGACTCCGCCCCCGGCACCCAGCCCGACCCGCCCGGCTCGCTGGGCGCCGCGCAGCATAGTTACACCGCGCTCGCACACCTGCTTGCCTGACAAGCAGTCACCACCCCGTTCCGCGTTCACCGGCTCGCGCCGGTACGAGCGACGGAACGGGGTGGACGCTTCCCGTGCCGCTGCCGTCGTGGGCCGGCGAGCAGCGCCTTTCACCAGGAGGTGAGCGAGAGTGAGCATCCAGTACAGCCTGCTCACTACGTTGCGAGACCACGGACCGCAGTCCCGCGCCCAGTTGGCCGGCCGGCTCGAGGTGTCGCGTCCGCGCCTGCTGGCCGAGCTCGACCACCTGATGGAGGTGGGGAGAGTCGTGGAGGCGGAGCCCGCCGGCCCCCGCCGCGGACGCCGCTCCACGCTCGTGAAACTGGACCCCGGCCTGCGCTTCGCGGCGATCGACCTCGACGCCCGCTCGATCGGTGTGGAAGTCACGGACGGCTGCCTGCGGGCGGTGGCGTCGTACAGCGAGCACTGCGACATCCGCACCGGTCCGGTGAACGTGCTGGGACGGGCGACGCAGATCCTGGAGAAGATGCGCGCTCAGGGCCACTTCACGCAGCTGGACGCCATCGGGATAGGTCTGCCCGGCCCGGTGAGTTTCCGCGAGGGCATCCCCGTCTCCCCGCCCATCATGCCGGGGTGGGACCGCCATCCGGTCCGCGATGTGCTCTCCGGCCGGCACGGCTGCCCCGTCGCCGTCGACAACGACGTCAATGTGATGACTCTGGGCGAGCAGCACAGCGGCGTCGCCCGGACCGTGGACAACCTGATCTTCGTCAAGATCGGCAGCGGCGTCGGCTGCGGAGTGCAGATCGCCGGCCGCATCTACCGTGGCGCCGAGGGCTGCGCCGGCGACATCGGCCACATCCAGGTCGACACGGACGGCCCGGTCTGCTCCTGCGGGAACGTGGGCTGCCTGGAGGCCCTCTTCAGTCAGGAGGCGCTCACGCGTCATGCCGAGTCCGCCGCGGACAACGGCGGGTCGCACCTGCTGATGGAGGTGCTGGAGGCGAAGGGCTCCCTCACCTCCCGCGATGTCGCCGACGGCGCTGCGGCCGGTGACGCTGTCTGTATCGGCATCGTCCGGGCCGGCGGGCGGCGGGTCGGGCAAGTGCTGGCCGGGCTGGTCAGCTTCATGAACCCGTCCCTGATCGTCATCGGCGGCGACCTCGCCGATCTCGGGCACATCCTGCTCGCGGAGCTCCGCAGTGTCGTCTACCAGCGGTCGCTGCCGCTGGCCACCGGCGACCTGCCGATCGTGCTGTCCGAGCTGGGCGCCCGCGCCGGGGTCGTCGGCGCCGCGGTGCTGGCCAGTGAGCTGGCCTACGGCAGCCCCATGAGCTGATCCCGGCAGCACCCTTCGGTGCCGCGGACGCGCCCTCCACCGCGCCCGGCCGGACCTTCGCGCCCTGCCGCGCCCATCGAGGGACGCGGCAGGGCGCTCACGGATGTGGTGCCTGGACTTCAAGAGCCCTCGGAGGACGGTCAGATCAGTCTTCGCCGGGCGGCCCAGGCGACGGCCTCGATGACGCTGCTGACGCCTATCTTGTCGCACACACCTCGGCAACGCCTCCGCACTGTGCGGGGGCAGACGTTGAGCCGCCGGGCGACGGACTCGACCGGGAGACCGGTGGCCAGCAGCGACAGCAGGCGCACCTCGTTTCTGTGCAGACCCGCGTTGTTGGGGGGCCGCTGGTCTGTCTCGTAGCTGAGCGTGGACACTTCCGTCCTCCTTTGCCAAGTGCGGCCGGCAGGGAACGCGGGGGAGGCCCGCAACGAGAGGAGGCCAGAACCCGTGATCGACCGCGGAGCCTGTCAAATCGCTATCACGATTCAAGTAGCTTGGGTAACTGTTCGAATGCACGGGGTCAAGGGCAGCTTCGCTGCATGGTCCGGGTTTGATGCGCTCTACACGAAAACGTCTACTGCCTTGAACCGTTCAATCCGGTGGTGGAGGACGATTCGGCAGGTCCCGTCGTGGCCGAGCGGGTGCACGCCGGCTCGCGCGGAGTCGGGCCCGGGGACACTCGCCCCGAGCCCGGCGCCGATCACTCCCTGCTACAGGTTCCGCACCCGAATGTTGCGGAACTCGATCAGGTCGTTGTCACTGTGGTTCTGCAGACCCACGTAGCCGCTGAAGAACTGACGCAGGTCCGTGGGCGGATCGCCCTCACGCGACGACGATTTGCCGGGCGTGTTGTCGAACTCGTTGATCACTACGCCGTTGCGGATGATCGTGTAGTGCTGCCCGACGACCCGGATCTCGTAGTCGTTCCACTGTTCCTTGGGAGTGACCTTCGCATGGTCCAGGTCGCTCGGATCGAAGTTGTAGACCGATCCGGTCTTCTGGGGCTCACCGGTGGCGCCGTCGTAGATCTGGATCTCGTTTCCGCAGTAGATGGCCACCCACTCCGGGGCGGTGCGAGCCGCTCCCGTCGTGCTGCAGCCTTCCGGCCGCTTGTCCAGCGGCGTCCGCGGATCGGGGAACCTCACGAAGACACCGCTGTTGGCCTGGTGGCCTTCCGGAGCGACATCCCGGAACTGCAGCCGGATCGAGTAGTCCTTGAACTCCTGCTTGCTGTACCACAGCATGCCCATGCCGCCTGAGCTGTGAAGGGTGCCGTCCGGCAGGAGCGAGAACTGTCCTGCGCCCGCTTGGCTCCACCCGGCCAGACTCGACGCGGATCCGTCGAAGATGGATGTGTAGCCGGATGTCTTGCCGATGGGCGACTTGGCGCCTTCCTTGCTGATCGTCGCCGCCTCGTGGTTGTCGAGGACACCGTCCTTGCGGAACTGGTCCACCAGACCGTTGAGGTAGCTGACGAACGCGCCGTGGTTCGGCCAGGCGCTCTCGTCGTCGATCAGGTCGTTGACCGTGCAGCCGCCGCCGGCCTTGTGGTTGGCCACACCGGTGTCTGTGTCGAGCAGCCAGACGTTGGCGCGGCCGTCGGGCGCCGTGCAGCCTGCCGTCCCGTCGATCTTGCCGGTGGACTGCTCGCCGTTGGCGTAGGTCACCTTCAGGGTGGCGTGGTAGGTGCCGTAGGAGGCGTAGGTGTGCGTGGGGTTGGCCTCGTGCGACGGCTGGCTTCCGTCACCGAAGTCCCACTCCCAGGAGACGCCGCCCGCCTTCGCGGCCGAGAACTGGATCGTCCGCGGCTTGCTCTGGGCGACCGGGCGGCCGGAGGCGTCGCTCGGGTTCGGCGTGGCCGGACCACCGTGGTAGGCGACGCGGACCAGCTTCTGGTTCGGGTCCAGGCTGAAGAAGCCGCCGGCGTAGTCGAGCATGTAGAGCGCGCCGTCCGGGCCGAACTTGGCGTCCATCCAGCTCTGGATCTTGTTGTCCCCGATGCCGCCGGGGAGGATCCGGCGCAGGTCCTCGCCGAATTCCGGCTGGGACTGGGCCTTGACGTCGTCCGGGGTGACGGTGACCGCGGCACGATTGCCGGCGTTGGACTCGTCACCGATGAACCACTTGTTGTCCCAGTACGCGGGCCAGGCGACACCGCTGTTGGTGTCGACCTCCGAGCGGTGGTAGGTCGGGCC
The DNA here is from genome assembly GCF_041433995.1 of Streptomyces sp. NBC_00466. Classification (NCBI taxonomy): domain Bacteria; kingdom Bacillati; phylum Actinomycetota; class Actinomycetes; order Kitasatosporales; family Streptomycetaceae; genus Streptomyces; species Streptomyces sp. NBC_00466. The sequence goes on from NZ_CP107896.1 coordinate 7,235,276, forward strand.
GTCCATGATGGCCTGGCCGCCGCCCTTGAGGTACGGCTCGGTGTACTTCTCGTCGCTCTGCGCGTAGGTGGGCAGTCCGCTGCCGTCACTGCGCTGCGGGTAGACCACACCGCCGCCCTGCGGTGAGTACCAGATCATGTTGCTGCGGATCGGCGGGAGGTCGACCAGCCCGGTGTTGCGGGGCGAGGTGTTCTTCGGGTGGTCGCAGTCGTACCAGCCGGTGAGCACACTCGCGTCGGTGTTGCTGCGGTCACGGTAGGGCTGCTTGTTGCCCATGCAGTACGGCCAGCCCTGGTTGCCCGCGGAGGTGATGATGCTCGCGGTCTCGTACTTGGCCGGGCCGAGCTCCGGGTCCGGCGTCGGCGCGTCGGGGCCGACCCAGGCCGCGGTCAGCCAGTTGTTGGTCTTGTCCCAGGAGATCCGTGCGATGTTGCGGACGCCCATGACGTAGATCTCCGGACGGGTCTTGCCGCCCCCTTCCTCCTTGCCGGTGAACAGATTGCCCTTGGGGATCGTGTACGTGCCGTCGGCCTCGGGGTGGATCCGCAGGATCTTGCCGTTGAGGTCGTTGGTGTTGCCGGCCGTGCGGCGGGCGTCCTGGAAGGACAGGCCCTGGTAGTCCTTGGTCCAGTTGTTCCCGGAGTAGCCGGCACCGGCGCCCTGCGAGGAGTTGTCGTCACCGACGCCGACATAGAGGTTGCCATCGTTGTCGAAGGTCATGCCACCGCCCGTATGGCAGCAGCTGTGGATCTGAGCGGTCCAGTGCAGCAGGTCCTTGCGGGTGCCCTTGTCGATGGACTGGCTCTTGAGGTCGTAGGTCAGCCGGGAGACGGTGCGCTGACCCGTCTGCTTGTCCCGGTCGACCGACTCGTGCGGCATCCAGTAGATGTACATCCAGCCGTTCTGCTCGAACTTGGGGTCGAGCGTGATACCGACGAGGCCCTCCTCGTTCTTGACCAGCTCGTCGCCGCTGCCGCGGTTGCCCATCACATCGAGTGTGGTGAGCAGTTTGACCTGCTTGGTCTTGGGGTCCCACTGGTGGATCGTGCCGCAGCCCAGGCCCACGTCGGGGTCGTTCCAGTCGGAGACCGGACCGCTCGGGCAGGCCGCCTTGCCGATGTAGAAGGTCTTGCCGTCGGGCGCCACCGTCAGTCCGTGCGGTTCGCCGATCTGGTCGAGCTTGCCGGCCTGGTTCTTGCCCGTGAGCCGTTCGACCGAGTAGTTCGACGCGATGGTCGCCTGGCAGTCGCCGCGGACCATGCCGGTCGTCCACTCGATGGCGCCGAGCAGATGACTCTGGAACTTGGTGTCCGAGGTGTAGCTGTCCTCGGTGCGGCCCATGCCGGTGTAGAACGACCGGCCGCCGTCGTAGTCCCGGCACCAGGAGACGGGGTGGAAGGCGCCGTTGCCCGCCGGCCCGGGGTCGTAGGAGTTCTCCTCGACCTGGGCGACCGTCTGGACGTTGCCGTCGGGGTTCGGGTCCCAGTTCATCCACTGGTCGGACCGGGTCCACTTCAGCGGCAGGCCCTTGTTCGCCGGGTGCTGGCGGTCAGTGAGATCCACGACCGCCTGCTGCACCTTGGCCTCCGGCGCAGGCGCCGGGTCGGCGCCGAACAGCCGTAGCTCGGCCAACTGAGTAAGGGGCTCACCCGAGTTGGCCGTGATGTTCAGTCGGTAGTACTGATAGGCGGTGGTGTTGGAGAACTTGTACTGCTTGGACTGGGCGCGGTCCGGGAAGCTCTGGCCGGTCTGGGTGTCCAGCGTCTTCCAGGTGTTCCCGTCCTGCGAGCCCTGAAGGGTCCAGTCCTTGGGGTCACGGCCCGCAGAGTCGTTGGCCGACGTCAGCGCGTACTGGGCCACCGCGACGGGGTGGTCCATCTTCCCCGTGACCCAGGCCGTGGGCTGGTGAGCCAGCCACTTGGTGGTGTTGCTGCCGTCGAACAGATTGGCCTTCGTCTCGTTCGGCGGATTGTCGTCGCTCGCCGTGACCTCCGTCACCTTCTCGGAAGCGGGCAGGCCGGAGGCCGGCCGGGTGCCGATCAGGCCGGTGAACCAGGTGGATGAGGCATCCGCGCGCGCGGCGTCATGAACGCCGACGAAGCCGCCGCCGCCCTTGATGTAGGCCTGGAACGCGGATTCCTCGTCGGAGGTGAGGGATACACCTTCGGCCGACAGGAAGACCACGCCGCGGTAGCGGGCCAGGCTGTCGGTGGTGATGACGCCCGGATCATCCGACTCGTCCACCGAGAAGCCGTTCTTCTGCCCCAGTTTCTTGATCGCCGACGTGGCGGAGACGACCGGGTCGTCCTGCTTGTCGGCTGGTCCGTGGAAGACGAGGACCTTCACCGGGGCTTCGGCGGCGGCACTCCGGGCCTCGATGTTCGCGGTCTGCGGCTGCGCTTGTGCCTGTATGGCGGGCAGTGCCAGTCCCAGTGCCAGCGCCGAGCTGGACAGCAGGACGACCGCGCGCCGCCAGGGGCGCGCATGACGGAAGGTTCGCACGGGACTCGACGGCGGTGCTCCGCTCCGTCGTGACAGCGCGAACCGATCTCTTCGGCCCATATGTGCTCCTTGACTCGATCCGACAACGGAAGAGTGATCAGGGGTGGAGCAGGGCTGCCGCACGGGCCCCGGCCGGCGTACGCCGAGTGAGGCGGGTCCGACCGGCCATCAGGACGTCCCGAGATGACCGGGATTCCGGTGCCGGTGAGGGCGCGGTCGTCCCCGGGTCCTCACGGCCCGGGGACGACCGGCGGCAGGGTGGTACACGCCCGTGAGACCGTCCGGTCAGGTGTGACGGGCAGGCCTTCCAGGGTGCGGGTGACGGGACGGATGACGCCGACTCGGCTCACATGCCGGGCATGCCGTGCATGTCATGCGAGCCGGACATGCCGCCGGGAACCGTGCCGTCGGCCTCGGTCACCATGAAGACCCCGGACATCCCCATGTCCGAGTGGCTCTGGACATGGCAGTGGTACATCCAGTGGCCCGCGCCGACCCGTTCGCCGGCGATCACCTGGAACCCGAAGGAGTCCGCGGGGCCGGTGGTCTTGGTGTCGATGACCCGGCTGACGTCCTGCGGGCCCTCCAGTATCCCGGTGCGGTTGTCCACCCAGCGGTGGCCGTGCACATGGAAGGTGTGGAAGAAGTCCCCGTGGGTGATCACGATGAACTCCACCCGCTCACCGCGGACGGCCTTGAGGGTGGGGGTGTCGGGAGCGACTCTGTTGTTGACCGTCATGTCGTTGAATACGACCGTGAACTGCTTGTCCGGCAGGACATCGCCCTTGCGCCGCACCACCACGGGGCCGTACAGGCCCTTTCGGATACCGCCGGTGCCGTGCTCGGTGCCCACATTGTGGTCGTGGTAGTGCCAGTAGCCGGCGCTTCCGGCCTCCCACGTACCGTCGTGGCGTTTGCCCGGAGCGTGGGTGCGCCAGACATAGGTGCGCCGCTCGCCCGGCTGGATGACGCTGTCGTTCATCTTGGTGCCGTCGCTGGCGACGTCGTAGTCCAGGCCGTGCACGTGCAGGCTGGCGGCGACGTCGAGGTTGTTGACCACCTCGATGTTCATGGTGTCGCCCTCGGTCAGCTCGATGAGCGGGCCCGGAACCGTCGCCTGGCCGGGGTTGAGGCCGTAGCCCATCTCCCCGTTCGGCAGGTTCTCCATATACAGCGTCAGGTTGCGGACCTCGCCGCCCTTGTCCTTCGCGGTCGGCTTGTCCATGGGTGCGGCGGCGGTGCTGCCGAGCACGGCGGGGACGACGGCCGCCGCCACGGTTCCGGTGGCGAACGATCTTCGGGAGAAGAGGCGTCGCGTGCCTGTGCCTGAGTCGGTCATCGCTCTCCAATCCTCGACAGGCCTGGGGGTGCCTGAACGCCTTGTGTGATCGTGAGGTGTGCCGCCCCGGGCAACACAGCATCCGTACGCGGCGGTTTGCGGTGGTGCGCCGGGTGTTCGGCCCCGCGGGGCCGCATAGCAGGTCGGTGGATCGGGCTCGGGTCCGGGCCGCCCGGACGGCCGATGTGCCGGCCTGCCGAGACCGGCTCGCTCGGGAGACGGACTGCGCCTGGGAACGGCCTCACGGTAACGGGGCTTCTGCAGTTTTTCCAGACTCAGGTCAAAGTTGGCCGGGTTGTGGTCATAGACCTTGGCGAGCCATCAAAAGAACGCTAGCTTCCCATCGTTGCTGTAAATCCGGGAGGGTGGGTGAACCACGCGCGGGGCCCGCGGCGCTACCGCCCCGGCACAGAGCGGAGCACACACCGCTTGTTCGTGTGTGACCGCGACCGTTCGCCGTCGTCCCACTCGGGTGATCACTGCCAGCGCCCTGCCCGCACCGCCCCGTTGAGTTCAGGGCGCCGGTCAGGCTGACGGACTGTGTGCCACCGCCGCTCCGGACCGAGTTCCGCAGCGGCGCCCGGCCGGACGGGCCCCGACGCGGTCGTCCCGGCGGCTGGTCGTCCACCCGGCGGTACCGCGAACCAACCTCTGCGCGGTACCGCAACAAGCGATTCGCGAAAGGTGCAGCGGTGTTCAGAAGACTGCTCCATGCCCAGACGGATCCGCCTCCCTCCAGATCCGCGCGACGTAGCCGCTTCGGCAGGCACCCCTTGCTGGTGGTGTTGGGGGCCATGCTGATCACGGCCTTCTCGTTGGCCGCGCCGGCCGCCTACGCGGCGTTCGGCCGCGCCGACGTCACGGCCCAGGTGCTCACCTGGACGGCCGGCGACGGATACACGGGATATGTGTCCGCCCCCACCACCGCGGTGGCCGGGCCGGCGACGATCGTGTTCGAGAACAGCGCGGCGACCGGCAACACGACAGGGATGCCGCACACGTTGACGTTCGACACCTCCAACTCCGACTACAACACCGACGTCAGCCTCAACATCCAGGCGGGCCCGTCGGACTCCAGCGGAGGCAAGCACACGGCCGAGGTCACCCTGACCCCCGGCGTCTACCGCTACTACTGCGCGATGCCGGGTCACATCATGTCGGGCGAACTGACCGTCACCGCAGGCTCCGGGGGCGGCGACACGACTGCGCCGGATACGTCGGTGTCGGTGTCGGGTACGAAGGACGCGTCCGGGAGTTACGTGGACAGTGCGACGGTGACGGTGTCCGCTTCGGATGCGGAGTCCGGTGTGGACAAGATCGAGTATGCGGTTGATGGTGGGGCTTACGCGGCGTACGCGGCTCCGGTGCAGGTGAGTAGTGCGGGTGAGCATGTGGTGGCGTACCGGGCGACGGACAAGGCCGGTAACACCTCGGTGGTGAAGTCGGTGTCGTTCACGGTGGTGGCGTCTTCGCCTGCGGATACGACTGCGCCGGATACGTCGGTGTCGGTGTCGGGTACGAAGGACGCGTCCGGGAGTTACGTGGACAGTGCGACGGTGACGGTGTCCGCTTCGGATGCGGAGTCCGGTGTGGACAAGATCGAGTATGCGGTTGATGGTGGGGCTTACGCGGCGTACGCGGCTCCGGTGCAGGTGAGTAGTGCGGGTGAGCATGTGGTGGCGTACCGGGCGACGGACAAGGCCGGTAACACCTCGGTGGTGAAGTCGGTGTCGTTCACGGTGGTGGCGTCTTCGCCTGCGGATACGACTGCGCCGGATACGTCGGTGTCGGTGTCGGGTACGAAGGACGCGTCCGGCAACTACGTCTCCAGCGCGACCGTGACGGTGTCCGCCTCGGACTCCGGTTCGGGTGTCGACAAGGTCGAGTACTCGCTCGACGGCGGCCCCTATTTGCCGTACACCGCGCCGGTGGCGGTGGACCGGGCGGGGAGCCACACCTTCCTGTACCGGGCCACCGACAAGGCCGGCAATACGTCCACGGCCAAGTCGCTGTCCCTCACCGTCGTCGACAGCAAGCCGCCCACCAACTGCCCGGAGACGGACGATCGTGCCACGGTGTTCGTCGGCTCGGTCAACACGGGCATCCCGAACCGCGTCACGACAAACGGCTGCACCATAAACGAGCTGATCGAGGATCACCTGCCGTGGAGCAGTCACGGCGGGTTCGTCTCGCACGTCGAGCACATCGTGGCGGCTCTCCGGCACGAGGGTGTTGTCGACCAACGGGAGGCGGGTCAGATCAAGAAGGCCGCCGGCCGTTCCGACGTCGGCAAGCCGCACACCCACGCGTGAAGCGGTGAGTTGACCACGGGGGCGACCGTTCCCGCCTGATCCGTGAGGGCCCGGCAGGTCTCAACGAGCTTCTGCCGCTGCCTGCACGGACGACTCGACAGCACAACAGCAGGCCCGGGGGTTGGAGTCGGCCGACTTCAACCCCCGGGCCTGGTCCGCTTTCCGCAGCCGCTGCCAGGACCTGTCCGGTGGGCAGGGTGCAGACCAGAAGCCCGGCACGCGCGCCGGTGGCGGCTGCTTCAAATCGGCTTTGTCCATTGGGAGATGAAAGAACAACGGACTTCCGCACAAGTTCTTTCGTGTTCGGCACCACGGTGCTACGGTCCTTTTGAAAGTCACCCCCGAAGTGCCGGGTGTGCGCACGGCTTCGTCGACGACGGGAGGGGCGGCGTGAGGCGTATGACGGCCCGACCGGCCAATGTCCACCAAGCCAGGCTGCTCCGCCTGCTGCGCGACCTCGGTCCGCAGTCCCGGGTCGCTCTGGGAGACCAGGTCGAACTGTCGCGTTCCAAGCTCGCCGTCGAGATCGAACGGCTGCTGGAGACGGGCCTCGTCGTCCAGGACGGCCTCGCCGCATCGCGTGGCGGCCGCCGCTCGCACAACATCCGGATAGCCCCCTCGCTGCGCTTCCTCGGTGTGGACATCGGTGCCACATCCGTGGACGCCGCGGTCACCAACGCGGAGCTGGAGGTGCTCGGCCACCTGTCCGAGCCGCTGGACGTCCGTGAGGGCCCGGTCGCCGTGTTCGAGCGGGTGCTCGCCCTGGCCGCCAAGCTGCGTACGGCCGGGCTGGCGGAACACTTCGACGGCGCCGGGATCGGCGTGCCGGGACCCGTCCGGTTCCCCGAGGGGGTCCCCGTAGCACCGCCGATCATGCCGGGCTGGGACGGCTTCCCCGTCCGCGAGGCGCTGAGCCAGGAGCTCGGCTGCCCGGTACTCGTCGACAACGACGTGAACCTGATGGCGCTGGGGGAGCAGCAGGCCGGTGTGGCCCGCTCCGTACGTGACTTCCTGTGCGTCAAGGTCGGCACCGGCATCGGCTGCGGCATTGTGGTCGGCGGCGAGGTCCACCGGGGTGTCACCGGAAGTGCTGGCGATATCGGCCACATCCAGGTGGACCCGGAAGGGCCGCCGTGCGCCTGCGGCAACACCGGTTGCCTGGAGGCGTACTTCGGTGGCATCGCCCTGGTGCGTGACGCGACGGTGCTGGCCGAAGCGGGCCGCTCCGTGGAATTGGCCGGGCGGCTCCAGGCGGCCGGGCGGCTGACCCCTGAGGACGTGTCGGCAGCCGCCGGCGCCGGGGACGTCGCGGCCCTCGAACTCATCCGCCTGGGCGGAAGCCGTACCGGTCAGGTCATCGCGGGCCTGGTCAGCTTCTTCAACCCCGGCATGGTGGTCATCGGGGGAGGGCTCACCGGGCTGGGGCACAACCTCCTGGCGAGCATCCGTACCCAGGTCTACCGGCAGTCCCTGCCGCTGGCGACCGGCAACCTGCCGATCGTCCTCGGCGAGCTCGGCCAGGTCGCAGGCGTCGTCGGTGCCACCCGGCTGATCAGCGACCACCTCTTCTCACCGGCCTGACGCGCCAGCGCGGCCGGAATCCGTTCCCGCGGACGGACGCGTTCCCGTGTCCGTTCCTCGCGCCCGCACGCATCCTTCAGGAGCGCCTATGGACACTCAGAACGGCTCGCCCGAGATCGGGGTGGGCATGGTCGGATACGCCTTCATGGGCCGCGCGCATTCACATGCCTGGCGTACCGTCGCCTGTGCCTTCGACCTTCCCATGCGCCCGATCATGGCCGCCCTCGCCGGACGCGAGAAAGCAGCGTTGGAAGAGGCTGCCCGGCGTCAGGTCTGGGCCGCTACCGAGACCGATTGGCGGGCCTTGATCGCCCGCCCCGACGTTCAGCTGGTGGACATCTGCACCCCCGGCTCCAGTCATGCCGAGATCGCGATTGCGGCGCTGGAGGCCGGCAAGCACGTGCTGTGCGAGAAGCCGCTCGCCAACTCTGTCGAGGAGGCGGAGGCGATGGCTGCCGCCGCCGCTGCCGCCTCGCGTCGCGGCGTACGTTCCATGGTCGGGTTCAGCTACCGCCGCACACCGGCACTCGCCCTCGCCCGCCGGCTGGTCGCCGAGGGCCGCCTCGGCAAGCTGTGGCACGTCCGCGCACAGTATCTGCAGGACTGGATCGTGGATCCGGAGTTCCCTCTGGTGTGGCGGCTGCAGCGCGAGCACGCCGGCTCCGGCGCGCTGGGCGACCTCGGCGCACACATCGTCGACCTCGCGCAGTACCTCGTCGGAGAGCCACTGACGGGGGTGTCCGCCGTGACCGAGACGTTCGTCCGTGAACGTCCGCTGCCCACGGTGTCCTCGGGGCTCTCGGCCGTCGTCGACGGGGCGGCGCCTCGCGGCCCGGTCACGGTGGACGACGCCGCGCTGTTCATCGGCCGGTTTCCCGGCGGCGCCGTCGCATCCTTCGAGGCCACGCGGGTCGCCGCCGGACGGAAGAATGCCCTGCGCATCGAGATCAACGGCGACCGCGGCAGCATCGCCTTCGATCTGGAACGCCTCAACGAACTGGAATTCCACGACCACGCCGAGGTGTCCACGACGGCGGGCTTCCGGCGGATCCTGGTCACCGAACCTGACCATCCCTATCTCGAGGGGTGGTGGCCGGCAGGTCACGGACTCGGCTACGACCACACCTTCGTGCACCAGGTGCGGGATCTGATGCAGGCGATCATCGATGACAGGGACCCCGAGCCGTCTTTCGCTGACGGGCTGCAGGTGCAGCGGGTGCTGGCCGCGGTGGAACACAGCGCCGTGAGCGGCAGCGTGTGGACGCCCGTTGGCTCAGAGAAGGCCGCATAAAGGAGGGCCCTCCGCTGCCGTCCGGGGCCGACACCCCCCTGGCGGTCGTTCCCTGACCGTGCTTCGCGAAGCCCGCCGCTCCACCGCCCTGTTGGCACTCACCGCTGCGTGGCGGGTACGGCTCAGCCGGACGCCCGCAACCGATGCCCACGCTCATCGGACACAAACAGGAGGATTTCAAGGGAACTCCAGACGGAAATCTGAACGCCGAACAACTTCTATTCCCCGGCAGAAAAGGCCGGAGCCGACTCGCTGATCTCTGCCCCTGCATGGCAGTCGCCGTTGAATTCCCCGGGGCATGTTCGAGCATGTGCTCCGGTAATACCCGCCTGCCTCGGTGCGGGGCTCCATGCCCTTCGCCTGAGAAGTTCGGCAAGTCGTCGGGCGCACGGCCCGCCGACTTGCCGAATCAGAGCTGCCCAGGCCAGAGGCGCGCGGGCACACGGTCCGGCATCCCGCCGCACCGGCGGACGAACACGAAGTCCCCGACATTCCAGCCGCGCGGCGACACCGATTGCCCAAAAGTGTTACACCAGTTGCCGCTTCCGGCCACGAAGGAAACAAGCGGTTCGCGAGCCCTTTTCAAACAACGCTGTGAGAACTACCTTCCTCTCAGCTCCCAAGAGCGACAGGAAGCGACCCGTTCCGGAATACCTGCACGCATGCACGGACCGATCGGAAACACCCGACCGCAACCACAGCAGTTGCCCACAGGGAAACCGCGACAGATCCACAACCGGCCCCCGCCGGACCCTGGGTCCCCGCCCCACGACACGTGGAACCCCTCAGGAGCCTCCTCACCGAGGCCCGCCCACGAGGAACCAACTGATCAGTGAGATGGACAAGCCGACGAACCGCCATGGTCTTCGAAGGGCCGGCGGACATCGTTTCAGAGGGAGACCCATGAGTGCCCCGCTGCTCGAGATGCAAGGCGTCGTCAAGGAGTTCCCCGGCGTCCGCGCCCTCGACGGCGTCGACCTCGACGTGGTCGCCGGAGAAGTGCACTGCCTGCTGGGCCAGAACGGCGCCGGCAAGTCCACACTCATCAAGGTTCTCGCCGGCGCCCACCAGCCCGACGAGGGGCACATCGCCTGGGAGCGCGAACCGGTGACGCTCCCGACCCCGACGGCGGCGATGCGCCATGGGATCGCCACCATCTACCAGGAACTCGACCTGGCCGACGGCCTGTCGGTGGCGGAGAACATCTACCTGGGGCACGAGCAGTCCCGGTTGGGGTTCGCCCAGCGCTCGCGGATGCACGACGCCGCCCGGCAACTGATGCGCAGGCTCGGGCATCCGGAGGTTCCCGTCACGCGCGAGGTCGGTGAGCTGTCCTCGGCCGGCAAGCAGCTCGTGTCCATGGCACGTGCCCTCTCGCACGACGCGAGACTCATCATCATGGACGAGCCCTCCGCGGTGCTGGCCCACGACGAGGTGGACAACCTCTTCCGCATCATCGGCGACCTCACCGCCGCGGGCGTCGCGGTCGTCTACATCTCGCACCGTATGGAGGAGATCCGTCGGATCGGTGACCGCGTCACCGTCCTCAAGGACGGCCGCACGGTCGCCCGAGGGCTACCCGCGCGCACCACCCCGACCTCCGAGCTGGTCTCGCTGATGACCGGTCGCACCGTCGAGTACGTCTTCCCGCCGAGGCCGGAAACCCCTGCCCCGGAGAAGCGGCCGGTGCTGCTGGAAGTCGAGAACATCAGCCGCCCGGGGGAGTTCCTGGACGTCTCCCTCACCGTCCGGGCCGGCGAGATCGTCGGGCTGGCGGGGCTCGTGGGCTCCGGCCGCTCGGAGATCCTCGAAACCGTCTACGGAGCCCGGCGTCCGTCCTCCGGACGTATCAGCGTGGCCGGATCGGTACTACGGCCCGGTAACATCAGCGCCGCCGTCCGGGCGGGCCTCGGGCTCGCCCCGGAGGAACGCAAGAGCCAGGCGCTGTTCATGCACTCCTCCATCGCCCACAACGTGTCGATGTCCTCGCTGCGGCGGTTCTCCCGCGCCGGGTTCCTCGACGCCCGCACCGAGCTGACCGCCACGACGGAAGCGGTCCGCCAGCTCGACCTGCGGCCCCCCGATGCGAGCCGACCGGTGCGCACCCTCTCCGGTGGCAACCAGCAGAAAGCCGTCGTCGCGCGCTGGCTGCTCACCGACTGCCGGCTCCTGTTGCTGGACGAGCCCACCCGCGGCGTCGACGTCGGGGCACGGGCGGAGCTCTACCAGCTCATCCGGCGGCTCGCCGATTCAGGAGTCGGCGTGCTCCTCGTCTCCAGCGAGGTGCCCGAGGTTCTCGGCCTCGCCGACCGCGTCCTCGTCATGCGCGAAGGGCGCGTGGTCCGTGAGGCCGCCGCCCTGGACCTCGACGAATCGACAGTGCTCGACCTCGTCATGGAAGGGAGCTCCGCGTGACCCAGCAGACCAGTCCCCCGGGCGGGAGCGGTCCGCTGCCCGCCACCGGCAAGGAAGCACCAGCCGGATCCGTCCGGCAGACCTCGCCTCCGGGCAGGGGCAGCAGACCCGCCTTCCTCGGGCACATGGGCCGAGTGCGCAACCTCGGCCTGTTCATCGTCCTCGTCCTGCTGTGCATCATCGGTGCGCTGAGCTCGGACAACTTCGCCACCAGGCAGAACGCCCTGGTCATCCTCACCAGCGCGGCCGTGATCGGCGTCATCACGATCGGTCAGACCTTCGTCATCATCGGTGGCGGCATCGACCTGTCCGTCGGTGCGATCGTGGCGCTCGCGTCCGTGTGGTGCACCACCGTTTCCACCCAGTCCTACGGGCTCGGCGGCATGGTCTTCTGCGCGCTCGCCGTGGGCGGGATCGTCGGCCTCATCAACGGTCTCATCATCGCCTACGGCAGCATCGTGGCGTTCATCACCACGATCGCCATGATGGCCAGTGCCCGCGGACTCGCCGAGCGGATCTCCGACCGGCAGTCCCAGGTGGTCACCGTCGATTCGTTCAACTCCATTGCCTCCATCCGGTTCCTCGGTATCCCGCTGCTGGTCTACATCCTGGCGGTGGCCGTGCTCATCGGCTGGGTGCTGCTCAACCGCACCACGTTCGGCCGCCGTACGTTCGCCATCGGCGGCAACCAGGAGGCCGCGCGCCTCGCCGGTCTCAACGTGCGCCGCCACACGGTGATGCTGTACGTCCTGTCGGGCCTGTGCTGCGGCGTCGCCGCGATCATGCTGACGGCGCGGACCACATCCGGGGCCAGCAACCTCGGCGACCTGTACGAGCTGGACTCGATCGCCGCGGTGATCATCGGTGGAACGCTGCTGACCGGCGGCCGAGGCTCGCTCGTCGGCTCGATCCTCGGCGTCCTCGTGTTCACCACGATCACCAACATCTTCGTACTGAACAACCTCACGACCGATATCCAGCAGATCGCCAAGGGCCTGATCATCGTCGCCGCCGTGCTGATCCAGCGACGCGGCCGCAGGACCGTCACCCCCTAGCTGCGGCGCGGGCGGCGGCCACAGCCCCCGCTGCCACCGCTCGCCCCGCCGCGCGGCATGTCCGCATCGACAAAGGCAAGCACGACCCAGGCAGGACCCCGTGACTGGAAGGACCAGCGAGATGGACAAGCCCGGATTCGGCGTGCTGGACCGCAGAAAACTGCTCCTCAGCGGCGCGGTGCTCGGCGGCGGAGCCCTGGTGGCCGGCTGCACCAGCAACAAGAGCGCCGCCTCCACCGACGACGTCAAGGCGGCGACCAAGGCCGGCACCGATAACGACAAGCCGGGCAAGCAGGTGACGATCGGGTTCTCGGCCCCGGCCGCCGACCACGGCTGGATGGCGGCCATCACCAAGAACGCCATGGCGCAGGCGAAGCAGTACTCCGACGTGCACTTTGAGGCGGTCGAAGGCACCAACGACGTCAACGCGCAGATCAGCCAAGTGCAGACGCTGATCGGCAAGAAGGTGGATGTCCTGGTGATCCTGCCCTTCGACGGCAAGGCGCTGACGTCCGTGGCCCAGCAGGCGATGGACGCGGGCATCCCCGTCATCAACGTCGACCGCGTCTTCGACACGCCGCTGGCGTACCGGACGTGGATCGGCGGCGACAACTTCGGCATGGGTCTCAACGCCGGTCTCTACATCGGCAAGACCCTCAAGGCCAAGGGTGTCTCCTCCCCCGTGATCGGCGAGATCGCCGGTATCGACAACCTCGAACTCACCAAGCAGCGCAGCGCCGGGTTCAAGAAGGGGCTGGCCAAGTACGGCTTCCGTGTGGGGATCCGGCAGGCCGCCAACTTCACCGCGGACTCCGGCCAGCAGGTGATGAGCAACGTGCTGCAGGCCCGCTCGCACCTCGACGCGGTGTGGAACCACGACGACGACCAGGGCATCGGTGTCGAGGCGGCCATCAAGCAGGCCGGCCGCCACGACTTCTTCATGGTCGGCGGCGCCGGCTCCATGCACGCCATGCAGGAGATCAAGGCGGACAGCTCCGTGCTCAAGGCCACGGTTGTCTACCCGTCGAACATGTCCGCATCGGCGATCAAGCTCGCTCGGCTCGTCGCCCAGAAGAAGGGCGTGAGCGACCTGGTCGGGCAGGATCTGCCCTCGTCGTTGACCCTGTTCTCCGCGATCGTGACCAAGGAGAACGTGGACCAGTACCTTCCCGGCGCCTTCAGCTGATCCAGCACCCCCGTCCCCGGAAATCAGGTCACGAAAGGTTGATGATGTCCCGTAGAGGAATTGTCGCGCTGCTGTCGGCAGCCGCTCTGGCCCTGCCGGTCGCGGTCACCAGCGCCACCACCGCACACGCCAACGGCCCGGCGTTCACCGTGCTGGTGTTCTCCAAGACCACCGGCTACCGGCACGATTCCATCCCCGACGGCGTCGCGGCGATCGAGAAGCTCGGCCGGGAGAACCACTTCGCGGTGGACACCACCGAGGACGCCACCCGGTTCAACGATGCCGACCTGGCGAAGTACCAGTCGGTCGTCTTCGTCTCCACCACCGGTGACCCGCTGGACCAGCAGTCCGAGAAGGACGCCTTCCAGCGCTACATCGAGAAGGGCGGCGGCTACGTCGGGATCCACGCCGCCGCCGACTCCGGATACACCTGGGGCTGGTACGGCGGCCTGGTCGGCGCCTACTTCCAGGACCACCCCTCGATCCAGCAGGCGACCGTGAACGTCGCGGGCCGGGGCACCCCCGCCACCAAGGACCTGCCGAACCGCTGGACCCGCACCGACGAGTGGTACAACTACCGTTCCAACCCCCGCTCCGAGGTGCGTGTCCTTGCCACCTTGGACGAGCGGACGTACGACCCGGTCGGGTACTCCGGCGGCTCCATGGGCGCGGACCACCCCATCGCGTGGTGTCACCCGTACGACGGCGGCCGGTCCTTCTACACCGGCATGGGCCACACCAAGGAGAGTTACACCGACCCGCTGTTCCTGTCACACATCCTCGGCGGCATCAGGATGACGGCCGGTGCGGCGAAGTTCAACTGCGACCCGGAAGACACCGACTGACCGGCGGTGCCGACGCGATCGACGTCGACGCCGGGCCTGGGTCGCCGGCACGTCTTCTTGCAAGTGGCCCCCGACGGCCGGGTCCTGGCCCCGGGCGGCGAACCGGAGGGGAGCGTGGCAGGTGTGACGGGGGACAGCGACATCGACAGCGAGGAACGAGGGTTCCGGGCGCGATCGCGCCCGGCCGACGGAGGTGACGAGATGTCAGATCAGCGCAGTCGTACGGGTATTTGGTTGGCGGGCGCACGGGGATCGGTGGCCACCACGGTCATCGCGGGCACGGCCGCTCTGCGGGCGGGGCTGGCCGGGCCGACAGGATGCGTCACCGAGCAGCCGGGATTCCCCGATGCCGGTCTGCCGGCCCTGTCCGACCTGGTATTCGGGGGGCACGACGTGGCCTGCACGCCGCTGCCCAAGCGGGCCGAGCAACTGGTCGCGGCGGGGGTGCTGCCCCACGGGCTGCCCGCTCTCGTCCACGACGAACTGGCCGCCGCCGACGCCGAGATACGCCCCGCTCCTGTCCCGGACCGTGACAGGAGTCAGGCGGATGTCGTCGAGGCGATGCGGGCTGACATCGTTGCCTTCCGCGAGCGGCACGACCTCGCACGGGTGGTCGTCGTCAACGTGTCCTCGACCGAACCGGTCCTCACGGCACACCCGGCGCACCACTCGGCCGGGGCCCTGAGTGCCGCGCTCGCCGCCGGTGAGAGCGTGCTGCCGGCCAGCTCCCAGTACGCCCTGGCGGCGATCATGAGCGGGTGCGGCCACGTCGACTTCACCCCGTCGGCCGGCATGCGTATTCCGGCGCTCGAGGAACTGGCGGAGAGCGCCGGGATGCCGTACGCCGGAAACGACGGCAAGACGGGGGAGACCCTGCTCAAGGCCACCCTCGGTCCGGTGTTCGCCGCCCGGGGCCTGCGGGTGCGGGCGTGGTCCGGCACCAACCTGCTCGGCGGCGGTGACGGGGAGACGCTCGCCGATCCGGCCGCGATGGCCAGCAAAGCGGTCTCCAAGCAGCGGGTGCTCGCGGAGACGCTGGGGCACCCGGTCGAGGGCGAGGTCCACATCGACAACGTGCCCTCTCTCGGCGACTGGAAGACCGCCTGGGACCATGTGGTGTTCGAGGGTTTCCTGGGCGTGCGGATGAACCTGCAGTTCACCTGGGCCGGTTGTGACTCGGCACTGGCCGCGCCCCTGGTGCTCGCTCTCGCCCGGCTGACGGCCCGCGCTCATGAGCGGGGAATCTCCGGACCCCTGGGCGAGCTCGCCTTCTTCTTCAAGGACCCCGTCCACAGCGATGATCACGCTGTGATGAGCCAGTACGCGACGCTGCAGGCGTTCGCCGCCCGGCTCGGGGGCCGTCAGTGAGCCGCCCCTCCGTGTCCCGGCTCGGCCGGCGACGCGGGGACACGGGGGCGAGCAACGGCCCCACCGCGACACCACGTCCCGGACCCAGGGCGGTTGTGTCCCTTCCGGCCGCGACGCCACTGCTGGGCGGACGCCTGCGGGACCTGGCCGAACTGGTGCGTGCCCCGGCCGCGTTCACCGTGCCGGGGGACGTCCTGGCCGGAGCGGCCGCCGCGCACCGTGTGCCGGACCTGCCCGTGGCTGGTCTGGCAGCCTCCTCGGTCTGCCTGTACTGGGCGGGGATGGCACTCAACGACTGGGCCGACCGCGACCTGGACGCGGTCGAACGCCCCGAGCGGCCGATCCCCTCGGGCCGTGTTGCCGCACCTGTCGCCCTGGGCACCGCGGCGGCCCTGACCGTGGCCGCGCTCGGTCTGGCCGCCGCCGACGGCCGTCGTGCGCTGACGGTCGCCGTCCCTCTCGCGGCGACCGTGTGGGGCTACGACCTGTGGGCCAAGTCCCGTCCGTGCGGCCCCGCCGTGATGGCAGCCGCCCGGGGACTCGACGTCCTGCTCGGTGCCGGCGCGGACCGGATCGGGCCCGCTCTCCCGGCGGCCGCCACCGTCGCCGGGCACACCTTCGCGGTGACCGTGCTCAGCCGCGCCGAGGTCACGGGCGCGCAGCGGTGGCTGCCCGCGGTGACACTCGCCGCTACAGGCGCCGTCACGGCCGCCACGGCGCTGCGCGCCGGCGCGGCCCGGCAGGGTACGGCCCGGCTGGGCATGGACCGGAAGGGCACGGCCCGGCTGGCCGTCGCGGGCGCCCTCACCGCATACGGTGCGTCGGTCGGCTGTGCCCAGGTGCAGGCCGTCGCCGATCCGTCGCCGGGAAGGGTCCGCAGGGCCGTAGGCGCGGGCATCCTCGGCCTGATCCCGCTGCAGGCCGCGCTCACCGCGGGCGCGGGCGCGGCCCGCTCCGCACTTCCGCTCGCCGCGGCCTTTCCGCTGGCCCGCGCCCTGTCCAGGCGGGTGTCCCCGACATGACCGAAACGCGCCATCGCGGCGACACGAGCGCCGAGCCTGTCCTGCGCTACGGGTTCGGCACCAACGGCTTCTCCAACCACCGCTTGGAGGACGCGCTCGCCGTCATCGCCGGACTCGGCTACGACGGCGTGGCACTCACCCTCGACCACCACCACCTCGATCCCTTCGCGCCCCGCCTGGCCGCGCGGACGGCGGCCCTCGCTCGGCGGTTGGAGTCTCTGGGGCTCAGCGTGGTGATCGAGACCGGAGCCCGTTACCTGCTCGATCCCTGGCACAAGCACGAGCCGACCCTGCTCGCGGCTGAGGGGCGGGAGCACAGGCTGGACTTCCTGCGCCGGGCGGTGGCAGTCGGCGCGGATCTGGGTGCTCAGGCCGTTTCTTTCTGGTCCGGTATCAAGCCGGCCGGGCTCGACTCGCGGGTGGCCTGGGACCGGCTGGCCGCCGGATGTGCCGAGATCGTCGAGGTGGCGGAGAGAGCGGGCGTCCCGCTCGGTTTCGAACCCGAACCGGGGATGCTCGTGGAGAGTATCGACGAGTACACCAGGCTGGCCGCGGTACTCGGCGACCCCGCATCCTTCGGTCTGACCCTCGACATCGGCCACTGCCGTTGCCTGGAGCCGTACCCGGTACCCGAGTGCGTGCGCCGGGCCGGGCAGCGGCTGGTGAACGTGCAGATCGATGACGCGTGCCGGGGCACTCACGAGCACTTGGAGTTCGGCACCGGCGAGATCGACTTCCCGCCTGTGCTCAGCGCCCTCGACGAGGTCGGCTACCGCGGGCTGGTCGCCGTCGAACTGCCCCGGCACAGCCACGACGCCCCGGGAGTGGCCCGCCGCTCCCTGGACTTCCTGCGGTCGTGCGACCCTGCCGTCCGCCGTGAGGAGGAGATGGCATGACACCCGACCACCTCAGAACCGCCTTGACCGACCGGATGACCGAGGAGGGCTGCACGTGGCTCGCCGGCGCGTGTGCCTCGGTAACCGCCGATGCCCACGTCGTCCACGGTCTGTTCCCGCTGGTCGGACGCCGGTGCGGGCGCGGCTGGCTGGATCCCGGCGATCCGCAGAGCTGGACGGTGGACGACGCGGCCCGCTCCCTGCTGCTGGCCGCGGTGTCGCTGACTGGTACCGGGTTGTTGGAGATGGTGGGGGAGTTGTACCGGACCGGTGACGCGGCTGAACGGCGCGGCGTGCTGCGCGCCCTGCCGCTGCTGCCGGTCGGCGAGGGCGCGCTGCCCTTGGTGCGTGACGCCCTGCGGACCAATGACACACGGCTGATCGCGGCCGCCCTCGGTGACTACGCGACCGACCACCTGGACGCGGAGACCTACCGCCATAGTGTCCTCAAGTGCGTCTTCACCGGCATCCCGCTGGCCGCGCTGCCGGGCCTGCCCGGCCGAGCCGACATCCAACTGGCACGCATGATGGCCGCGTACGCCCATGAGCGGACGGCCGCGGGGCGTGACGTGCCCACCGACATCCGGCCGATCCTCGCTCGCTTTCCGGATGTGCCGGTTCCCGGCCCCGGAGACCTTCAGGGTGTTCCTGCCGCGACGACCGACCGTCCCAGCGCCGGGGAGGCGTGATGCGTATTTTCGACCCGCACATTCACATGACCTCGCGAACCACCGATGACTACGAGGCGATGCACGCGGCCGGTGTCCGTGCTCTGGTGGAGCCGGCGTTCTGGGTCGGTCAGCCGCGTACTTCCGTGGGTAGTTTCCTGGACTACTTCGACTCCCTGATCGGCTGGGAGCCGTTCCGCGCTGCCCGGTTCGGTATCCGTCACCACTGCACCATCGCTCTCAATCCCAAGGAGGCCAATGACCCGCGCTGTGCGGAGGTGCTCCAGTACCTGCCGCGCTATCTGGCCAAGGACGGCGTGGTTGCCGTTGGTGAGATCGGTTACGACTCGATGACGCGCGAGGAGGACGAGGCGTTCGCTGCCCAGTTGGAGCTCGCGGTCATCCACGGTCTTCCGGCGCTGGTCCACACCCCGCACCGCGACAAGGCGGCGGGTGTCGAGCGCACCCTGGCTGTGGTCAAGGAATCGGGCATCGTCCCGGAGCGTGTTGTCGTCGATCATCTCAACGAGGTGACGGTGCGCCAAGTCGCCGACTCGGGCTGCTGGATGGGGTTCTCCATCTATCCCGATACGAAGATGGACGAGCGGCGCATGGTCGCTGTGCTGCGCGAGTTCGGCTCCGAGAGGATCCTCGTCAACTCGGCTGCGGACTGGGGCCGGAGCGACCCCCTGAAGACCCGGCTGACGGGGGAGGCCATGCTCGCTACCGGGTTCTCCGTCGACGATGTGGACCAGGTGCTGTGGCGCAACCCTGTCGCTTTCTACGGCCAGAGCGGCAAGCTGGAGCTGGAGGGCTCGGGCGCGCCCGGTTCGGACGCCACCTCCGATGGCACCTTCGAGGGGAACTTCGAGGGCACTTTCGAGGGGAACTCTGTGCTGCGCGGTGCTCGGACGGGGGCGTAGCGGTGCGTCTGATCCATCCCGACGGCACTGTCGTCCACCTTGCGTACTGCACCAACGTCCACCCCGCTGAGGATCTCGACGGAGTGCTCGCCCAGCTGGCCCGGTATGCCGAGCCGGTACGTGAGCGGCTGGATGTGCCTGTCCTGGGCCTGGGCCTGTGGCTGGCCCGTGATGCCGCAGCGGCCCTCGCCGCGGACGACGGCGCTGTCGGCAGGCTCCGCCGGGAGCTGACCGCCCGTGGCCTGGAGGTCGTCACCCTCAACGGCTTCCCCTACCGCGGCTTCCACGACCCTGTCGTCAAGCATGCCGTGTACCGGCCGGACTGGACCACGTCCGACCGGTTGCACTACACCCTGGACCTTGCCCGCGTGCTCGCGGTCCTGCTTCCCGAGGATGCCGTGTACGGCAGTGTGTCCACTGTGCCGCTGGCCTGGCGGACCCCGTGGACGGCCGCCCAGGCGGACGACGCCGCCCGCACGCTCGACACGCTGGCCGACGGCCTGGCCGCCCTCACCGCCGGGACCGGGCGCACGATCAAGGTCGGACTGGAACCCGAGCCGGGCTGCGTCGTCGAAACCACCGCACAGGCCGCCTCGCACCTCGCCCGCGTGGACACCAGCCGTATCGGCGTCTGCCTGGACGCCTGCCATCTGGCCGTCGGCTTCGAGGAGCCGGCCGCCGCACTTGCCCGCCTGGACGCGGTGGGACTGGAGGTGGTCAAGACGCAGGCGTCGTGTGCCCTGCAGGCCCGCGATCCGTCCGATCCGGCGACGCGTCAGGCACTGGCCGCCTTCGCCGAGCCGCGCTTCCTGCACCAGGTCCGTGAGCGCGGCGCCCCGCCCCGGGCCGTGGACGATCTGGACGCCGCCCTCGCCGGCGCTCTGCCCGGTCGTGATCCCTGGCGAGTCCACTTCCACGCGCCCCTGCACGCCGACCCGGAGCCCCCGCTGACCACGACGCGCCCCGAGCTGGAGGTCACTCTCGCCGCTCTGTTCGGCACGGACACCGCCCGTACCGCCCACGTGGAGACCGAGACCTACACCTGGGGTGTGCTCCCCGAGGAGCGCCGACCGCAGGGCCCCACGGCGCTCGCCGACGGCATCGCCGCCGAACTGGCCTTCACCCGCGACCACTTGATCTCTCTCGGCCTGAAGGAGGTCACCTCGTGAGCCCCGTGCCTCTGCTCGTTCTCGACGTGGTCGGACTCACCCCCCGGCTGCTCGCCCACATGCCCCGGCTGCGCGCCCTGGGCGAGGCGGGTTTCACCTCACGCCTGGACACCGCGTTCCCCGCCGTCACCTGCACCGTGCAGTCCACCCTGCTCACCGGACAGCCCGCCGGCGGCCACGGCATCGTGGGTAACGGCTGGTACTTCCGCGAGCTCGGCGAGGTGCTGCTGTGGCGGCAGCACAACGCGCTCGTGGGAGGAGACAAGCTGTGGGACGCGGCACGGCGCGCCCACCCCGGCTACCGGGTAGCGAACATCTGCTGGTGGTACGCCATGGGCGCCGACGTCGACCTCACCGTCACCCCGAGGCCGGTCTACTACTCGGACGGCCGCAAGGAGCCCGACTGCTACACCTGCCCCCCGCAGCTGCACGACGAACTCACCGCCAAACTCGGCACCTTCCCGCTGTTCACCTACTGGGGTCCGACCGCCTCCATCGCGTCCTCCCGCTGGATCGTCGACGCCGCCCGGCACATCCTCGCCACCGAGGCCCCCGACCTCAGCCTCGTCTACGTGCCCCACCTCGACTACGACCTCCAGCGCTACGGCCCCGACGACCCCCGCGCCGCCGCGGCGGCGGCCGACGTCGACCGGATCCTCGCCCCACTGCTCGACGACGCCGCCGCGCGCTCGGTCACCGTGGTCGCCCTCTCCGAGTACGGCATCACCAATGTCTCCCGGGCGGTGGACATCAACCGGGTACTGCGCCGGGCCGGGCTGCTGGACGTCTATACCCAGGACGGCATGGAATACCTCGACCCGTGGACGTCGGCCGCGTTCGCAGTCGCCGATCACCAGGTCGCCCACGTCTACATCGCCGACCCGGCCGACACTGAGCGCGTGCGCGAACTGCTCGCGGGCACCGAGGGTGTGGCCGAAGTGCTGACCGAGGAGGGCAAGAAGGCGTACGGCATCGACCACCCGCGCGCGGGGGATCTTGTCGCTGTCGCCGAACCCGACTCGTGGTTCACGTACTACTACTGGCTCGACGACGACCGGGCGCCGGACTTCGCCCGGCTGGTCGAGATCCACCGCAAGCCGGGTTATGACCCCGCCGAGCTCTTCATGGACCCGAAGGACCCCAAGGTCAAACTGCGGGCCGCTGCGGCGCTCGCTCGCAAGAAGCTCGGCCTGCGCTACCGCATGAGCGTCGTCCCTCTCGACCCGTCCCCGGTGCGCGGCAGCCACGGCCGCCTGCCCGGCCACCCCGACGACGGCCCCGTCCTCCTGTGTTCCCGGCCCGACGAGGCACGCGGCCACTACGACGCGACCGAGGTCAAGGACCTGCTCCTGCGCCTGGCCGGCCTCGTATCAAGTACCTCCTCGGCCCCCTGACCCTGGAGACCGTCCCTCCCCTGCCCCCAGGCCCTGAGGACCGCCCCTTCTCGACCGTCCTTTTCTCGACTGTCCCGGACGACGTACCAACCGGAGGAATCGATGCCACGCCCGATCACCCTGTTCACCGGCCAGTGGGCCGACCTGCCGTTCGAGGAGGTATGCCGGCTGGCGGCCAAGTGGGGGTACGACGGGTTGGAGATCGCCTGCTGGGGCGACCACTTCGAGGTCGACAAGGCCCTGGCAGACGACGACTACATCCCGCGCCGCCGCGCCCTGCTGGAGAAGTACAACCTGCGCTGCTGGACTCTCTCGTGCCACCTGACGGGCCAGGCCGTCTGCGACCACCCCATCGACGAGCGCCACCGCGGCATCCTCCCGGCACGCATCTGGGGCGACGGCGAGCCCGAAGGCGTCCGCAGGCGCGCTGCGCAGGAGGTCAAGGACACGGCGCGCGCCGCCGCCCTGTTCGGGGTGAAGACCGTCGTCGGCTTCACCGGGTCCTCGATCTGGCACACGGTGGCGATGTTCCCGCCGGTCCCCCCGGAGATGATCGAACGCGGCTACGCGGACTTCGCCGAGCGGTGGAACCCCATCCTCGACGTCTTCGACGAGGTCGGCGTGCGCTTCGCCCACGAGGTCCACCCCTCCGAGATCGCCTACGACTACTGGACGACGGTGCGCACCTTGGAGGCGATCGGCCACCGGGAAGCGTTCGGACTCAACTTCGACCCCTCGCACTTCGTCTGGCAGGACCTGGACCCGGTCGGCTTCCTGTGGGACTTCAAGGACCGTATCTACCATGTGGACTGCAAGGAGTCGGTCAAGCAGTTCAACGGGCGCAATGGCCGCCTCGGTTCCCACCTGCCGTGGGCGGACCCCCGCCGCGGCTGGGATTTCGTCTCCACCGGACACGGGGACGTCCCCTGGGAGGCGTGCTTCCGGATGCTCAACTCGATCGGATACGACGGACCCATCTCGGTGGAGTGGGAGGACGCCGGCATGGACCGCCTGGTCGGCGCCCCCGACGCTCTGCAGTTCATGCGCCGGCTCACCGCGATAGAGCCGTCGGCCCAGTCCTTCGACTCGGCGTTCACCTCGGGCGACTGACGCCTCCACAAACGGTGGCCCAACCGTCCGGTCATCGGCCGGCGGTTGGGCCACCGGCTTTGCGGAGCTTCAGCCCCTGCGGGCAAGCCGTCTCCCGTGACCGTGTCCGGCCTCAGCCGGGGCGGACTGTTTCCGCCTGTGCGGCCACCGTTGGCGTTGCGGGTCGCCGGCTGGGGGCCGGATCGTGCGCTGTGTCAGGGCACGGTGATGACGATTTTGCCGCGTGCGTGTCCGGTGGCGCTGGTGTCGTGTGCTGCGGCGGTCTCCTTCAGCGGGAACACGGCGTGCAGCGGGATGGTGAGGCGGCCGTGGTCGGCGAGGTCGGCCGCCAGCGGCAGTCCTGCCCAGCCCGGCGAGTGTCCTGCTTCGGAGCGGGAGAACCGTACTCCGTGTCGGCCGGCGTCGAAGTCGGCGATGGTTACCACGCGTTGCGGGTCGCCGGCGATGGCCACCAGATCGGCGAGCGAGCCCTTGCCTGCCGCGTCCAGAACGACGTCGACACCGTGTGGAGCCAGTGGGGCAAGGCGATCGGCCAGTCCTGTCCCGTAGGTGACCGGTATGACGCCGAGCTGGCCGAGGAAGCCGTGGTTGCCTTCGCTCGCGGTGCCGATCACAGCGAGGCCGCGGGCGCGGGCGAGTTGCGCGGTGATGGTGCCGACGCCTCCGGCGGCACCATCGATCAGCAAGGTCATGCCCTCGGCGGCTTCCAGGGCGTCCAGTACGCGCGTGGCCGTGTCGATGTTGCCGGCGGCGCCCCCCGCTTCCTCGAAAGACCACGATGGAGGCTTGGGCGCCCACGCCTCCAGCACGGCGTACTGGGCTGCGGCGCCTCCCTGATCCGCGAAGGGGACGAGGCCGAAGACCTCTGCTCCCAGGGCGGTTCCGGTCACCCCTTCTCCCACCTCGTCGACGATTCCGGCGGCATCCATGCCGGGGATATGGGGGAAGCTCACGGTGGCGATGTCCCGCAGCATCCCTGAACGCAGGTACCAGTCAGCAGGGGTGACGCCGGTGGCACGCACCGCGATGCGGACCTGACCGGGCCCGGCGTGCGGCTCTTCGACCTCCTCGACTGCGAGGACCTCGGAACTGCCATAGCGGTGGTATTGCACAGCAAACACGGACAACCTCCGGACACAGGGGGCACGTTGTTCAGCAGGAGAGCTCGTAGCCGCTCACCCCTGCGGCACAGAGCCGACCGCGGGGCACCGCGGCACCAGGCCACGCTAACCCGCTAAACGAACAACCCCTTCCATTTGTGATTAAGTGAGAGACATGCCTGCTCAACCGTCTCGGAAGCCCCCCTCCACCACCTCGGGCACCCCTGCCCCTGCCCCGGAGCAGCGAGCCGACGCCCGGCACAACCGCTCCCGGCTCCTCCAGGCCGCCCGTGAGGCGTACGCCCTCAACGGCACCGACGTACCTTCCAGCGCCATCGCCCGCAGAGCCGGCGTGGGTGCGGCCACCCTCTACCGGCACTTCCCGACGCGTGGCTCGCTGATCGCCGCGGCGTTCTCCGAACAGCTCACCCAGTGTGTTGCGGCCCTCGATGAAGCCCTTCAGGACGACGATCCCTGGCGCGGTCTTCGTACTGTCCTCACCAAGGTGTGCCGGATGCAGGCCCAGGACCGCGGGTTCAGCGCCGCGTTCCTCTCCCAGTTCCCTGACGCCCCCGACGTGCATCGGCAACGGGCACGCGCCGAAGAAGGCATCGCTCAGCTGGTACAGCGCGCGAAGGACACCGGGCAACTGCGCAAGGATTTCGACCCCAGCGACGTCACCCTCCTGCTCCTGGCCAACAACGGCGTCCTGCGGGAGTCACCGGCAGCCTCCACGGCCGCATCCCACCGCCTGCTCGCCTACTTCCTCCAGTCCTGCCTGCCGACGGACGGCCCACCCCTGCCCCAGCCCGCGCAACTCCGCCTCGACGACCTTTACAAGCCACCACACCGAACCGTGTGACCGGCCCCGCCCGCCCTGGCTCGGCACCATCCTCTCCGTGCGCCTGGAACGGGCCGAGGGGGCCTGCGTCTGGCCACACTGCGGGCGGCTCAGGAATAGAAGCGGCGTCATGGGGACGCCTCCGATGGACAAGCCGATGGGGGCCAGTGGTACGGGGCCCCACTCCTGGCAAGAAGGGTGCTGCCGCCACTGCCGGCCACATGGACACACCGGACACCGGGGAGGCGGTCCTCTGCAACGTCAGGAACCTCAAGAAGGACCAGGGGGTCAAGGTCCACCGCGAGGACGGAACGACCGCGGACTTCGCGGTCGACTCGGTCGACACGTTCCAGAGGGACAAGTTCCCGACAGGCAGGGTCTACAAGAACAACGGCAAGTCCGAGCTCCACCTGATCACCTGCGGCGGCGAGTTCACCAAGGACCGCCGGACTCCAACGTCGTCGTCTTCGCCGACCTCAAGGGAAAGACCAGGGCATAGGCGCCGGGCGCTGCTCCGCCGTGATCTCTGCCAACTCTGGCGCAGCAGCCCGGCCCGCTCGGCCCTGGGCCCCGGGTATCTGGCTCAGGCCGGGTCTTCCAGGGCTTTGATGAGGAGATGAGACAGACGGCGGAACTCCTCGGTGTTGGCCCTGCCGAACTTCTCCAGTACGGGAGCCAGTCGGGTCTCAATCTGGATGAAGGTCTCATCGATCACCTTGTGTCCCTTTGCCGTGAGATGGTTGTCCATCACCCGGCCCCGGGCCGGGGAGCGCTCCACCAGTCCCTCCTCCTGCAGGGTCTGGACGAGACGGTTGACGGCCTGCGGCGTGTGGACCGCGGCGCGCGCGAGTTCTGAAGCGGAGGCGCCGGGTGTCCGCTTCAGCTCCCTCAGCACCGTCCACTGCCCGAGGGTGAGCCCCAGAGGGTGGATGACCTGCTCGATCCGGTCGGCGAAGTGGTGCCGAATGATCCTGGACAGTGCACCGATTTCGATCCCCTGAGGCAGCGGGTCGCCCGAGTTCTTCATGTTTGACAGTGTACTTGTCGCGTTCTATATTGAACCGAAGTTCAATATAGAATCCTGATTCTAAATCGGTCGGCTGCTCGCTCGAGCGATCGAGGTGTCCGTTTCAAGCCAGGAAACAGGTCCTGGGCCGGCCGATCTGCGGAGTCGACTCGGCTTTCGCCCCTCCCCACGTCCGTATCCGGAGACAGACCATGCCCGTGCCCATAGCCGCCCGTGCCACACCGGAGTCACACGCACGACAGAAAGCCCTGCCCGGCTGGCTGGTCGTACTCCTGGCCACTTCCTGCGGGCTGACCGCGGCCAACCTCTACTACGCCCAGCCGCTCCTGGAGATGCTGCGCCGGACCTTCCAGCTCCAGGACTCGACCGCTGGCCTGCTGATCACCCTGACCCAGCTCGGCTACGCCGCCGGCATGGTGTTCCTGGTCCCCCTCGGCGACCGCATCGAGAACTCCCGTCTGGTCTCCGTCCTGCTCACCGTCACGGCCCTGGCCATGGCCGCCGGCGGCCTCGCCCCCACCTTCACCGTCCTGCTCATCGCCGCGCTCGTCGCGGGCGCCACCTCCGTCGTCGCACAGGTCCTCGTCCCCTACGCCGCCGACCTCGCCCCCGATCACCTGCGCGGTGCCGTGGTGGGCAAGGTCATGAGCGGACTGCTCGCCGGGATCCTGCTCTCCCGCACCGTCGGCAGCCTGCTCGCGGACGTCGCAGGCTGGCGCACCGTCTACCTGGTCTCCGCCGCCCTGATGGCGGTCCTGGCCCTTGTCCTGCGCCGCGCACTGCCCCACCGGGCCCCCACCAGTACCGATTCCTACACCGCGCTGCTGCGTTCGATGGCCCGCCTGATCCGCAGGCACCCGCAGCTGCGCCGCCGGTCCTTCTACCACGCCTGCATGTTCGCCGCCTTCAGTGCGTTCTGGACGACCATCTCCTACGTCCTGACCGCCGCGCCGTATCACTACTCCCAGCTCCAGGTCGGCCTGTTCGCTTTCGTCGGCGCCGCCGGCGCACTCGTCGCCCCTCTCGCGGGCCGCCTCGCCGACCGAGGGCTCGCCCACCGGCTCACCCCCGTGACCTGCCTGCTCGCCTCCGCCACCCTCATCTGGGCCGGCCTGGCCGCCCACCAGATCCTCGTCCTCGCCGCCGCCGCAGTCCTCCTGGACTGCGCCGTGCAGTGCTCCCTGATCTTCGGACAGCACACCATCTACCAACTTGACGCAGACGCCCGCGCCCGGATCACCAGCGTCTACATCGCCACCTTCTTCATCGGCGGCGCCTTTGGCTCCCAACTCGGCACCTTTGCCTACCACTTGGGTAACTGGCATGCGGTCACCCTCACCGCGGCAGCCTTCCCCGTCATCGCCGCGCTCGCCTGGACCACCGACCGCACCCACACCAGCAGGAAGCGCCGGGCGGCAGGCACCACATGAAGCCTGCTCCGCCTGCCCTCGCCATCTTCCTGCCCTCGCCATCTTCGAGGCCGACTGCGTAGCCATCAATCTCTCGGTCGACACCGAGGCTCCCGAAGGCGTCCCACGCCGTGCGCCGCAGGAGATGACCCTCAGCTGCCGGACAGTTCACACCAGCCGCACCCAGGCCGAGAACTTCATCGGCGCCTGACCCAGCACCCCTACGACGACCACCTGCTCACTCTCCAACCGGCCGTTGCTGCTTGCTGTGGGGGAGTGGCCTGGCTGGCCTGGTGGCAGGTCCGGGGTAGGGCCGGGAGCTGGTGCGGGGCGGCCAAGCAATCCGTGTTCACGGAAACCGGAATGGCCTCCTGGATAGTGCTACGACT
The DNA here is from genome assembly GCF_041433995.1 of Streptomyces sp. NBC_00466. Classification (NCBI taxonomy): domain Bacteria; kingdom Bacillati; phylum Actinomycetota; class Actinomycetes; order Kitasatosporales; family Streptomycetaceae; genus Streptomyces; species Streptomyces sp. NBC_00466. Next base: position 7,263,118 of record NZ_CP107896.1, read on the forward strand.
CTACGGGCGGCCACCGACAGCGAGAGCTGCACATCTCGGCGTGATCACGACGGAGCGGCCGGGAAGCGGGCACGACGCGGTCCGATTGTCCCGTGGCACTGAACCTTGACTGATTGACACCGAACGTTGACCGACCGGGCCAACGGGCCGGACGCTCGAGTCCTGGGAGCTCACGTGCCCTCGCCTCGAACGAGCCTGACTGGCGGAACGCGTCCCCGCCAACCGGACTCAGGGACGGGTGTGCGTCTCACAGGCTCGCGTCATTTCCGCGGTTCGCGGGGTCGGGCTGCACAGCCAGCCGTTGATGGCGAAACGGCTGTCCGCGTGCTGCTTGCTCGGGCAGTTGACCGGCCGTACCTCATGCCAGGCAGTGGGGAGGAAGAACACGATGCTGTCGTGCTCGGGCTCCCAGTCCCGCCAGGTGCGCTCCTGCCATCTCCCGGCTGTCTCGGTGTGCAGTGGTAGAGCCGCGTCGAACACACGCAGCTCGCCCCCATCGAAAGGCCGGGGTCTGCGATGCAGGTAGTACACGAATGTAAGCAGGCGCCGGGGGGCGAACTCGGTGCTGGTGTCCTGGTGCGGCCGATAGAAGTCGCCGTCGTTGTGCGCGTTGAGGCTGTAGCTGGGTTCGGTGTTCTGGCAGGAGACTCCGAGAGTGTGCTCGACCGCCTCCAGCACCTCGTCGATGGCTGCCATCAGCTCAGGTGCGGCGAAGTCATGGCGCGAGCGGGACCGGCGAAAGTCGGGGACCACCTCTCGGTCGCGGATCGTGGAGGGCTTCAGCGTGTTGCCGGCGGAGGTGATGGCGCGCTCCAGTAAGGCACTGGCCGTCTGCTCACCCAGGAACTGGGTGATGCGGCAGACCGTCACCGGAAGCCGCCAGACCGCGTCTGTACACACCGGTGGCCGCAGATCCATCGCATCGGGTGATCCTGTCGCGATGTCGTGTCGTGCCGAGGTGTCCTGCCTTGTCATGGTGTTTTTCCTTCTGGAGCACGATGAGTGTTGCGCAGGGGCCGGCTCCCGCAGCCTTCTGAGGGAAGAGATGTCGGCCATGGCCGCGTTCGGGGAGGGCGGTGACTGGCCTTCGCCGACCTTGTGCTGGAACGTCACAACAGGCTGTCTGGCGTCGTCATGCGGCCCCGGGCGTGTTCGCGCTCGCGGCTTCTCGCAGACGTTCCACTTCGGCCGTGAGCTCTTCCACGCGGCGGTGCAGTGCCTGGATGCACACCAGGGCGACGCCGAGGCTGTCGACGACGGGGATGGTGGTGTCGTCCTGGTTGAGGCCGAAGGCGACGTGCCAGTCCTGGGCCATCGGCCCCAGGTGGCGGACGCTTTCGGGCTCCCAGAGGTAGCGCCAGGTACTGATGGGCAGCGCGGCCACGGTTTCCAGGACCGCGTGGCCGTTGACCGGGCCGACGGGCGCCACGCCGCTGCTCTCCCGCGCCGCGGCTCGAAGCCGGGCCGGAGCGTCGCGGTCAGCCGCCGGGAGCCGCCGAGGCATGATCCGCACCGCTACCGGCTCCAGTCGACCGGGACCACGTCTTGCTTGAGCGCACGATCGCTGCAGACAGAGCATGGGTTGCCCGGGAGGCCGGGGCCCTGGTCAGTGCCGATCGTGATCGCTCCGTGGGCCCCGGCCGGGGCGTGAACGCCGTCGCCGACCATTGCGGCTTCGTAGCCGCCCAGCAGTTCCTGGAGGGTTCCGGGGCCCAGATTTTCCGGAGCAGCGATCGCAGCGATGCCGTCATAGTCCGTGTAGGCCGTCCCCAGCGTCCTGCCGCCCATGGTGGCGAACACGATCTTCGCGCCGCGAATGGGCTCCCCGGTCACGGCGTCGGACGCCATCGCGTTGATGTTCTCCAATTGCATCTGGGTGACATTCAGGCTGGCTTGGCTGGCCGTGAGCCTGGTCGGCTTCAGGGTGGGGCATTCCGCCCCGCTGCACGACGGCGTCTCTGTGGTGGCAGCGGACGCGGGGGCGCCACTTCCTACTCCGAGCGCAGCCATAGCCACGGTCAGTGCCGAGACAGCCAAACGTCTCGAAGACCTCATGTCCCACTCCCATGTGTCAACGACGGATGCCGCCTCATCCGGACGGCACGCCTACTGTAGGGGCGCCCTTCCGGCGATATGGGTGAAGATCGGAGATGCCTTCTATCGAGTGAACTGTCCGGCGAGCGGGCTGACTTGATCAGTCAAGGTTCGATGGCACGAACTGGGCAGTGGTCAATCTTCAGTGGCAATCGGTCAAGATTCAGTGGCATGTGTCCCGTGACAGCGATCCTTGAGTGCGTGCCATCGATGTGTGAGTGGTGCAAGAGGAGACCGGGTGATCAGGCCTGGGGCGTGGCGAGGCGCGCTAGGACGATTATGGCGGCGTCGTCGTTCCGGTGTCCGCCGACCTGGTGCAGCAGGTCGCGCCGGAGGCGGCCGAGAGGGTGTTCTGGCGGAACGGGTGGGGTGGGGTGATGGCTTGGCGGTGTTTCGGGAGTGGGTTGGGGTGGGGGTTTGGGCGTAGTTGTGCGAGGACTTGTTGGGGGATTTCTGGAGAGGGGGTTTGCTGGAGCTGGGTGATGCTGCGGTCGATGGCTCGCACGTCCGGGCGCTCAACCGGGGGGGGGCACCGGGCTTTCGTCGGTCGATTGTGCCCGGCCGGGGAGTAGGCACTACGTCGTCGTGGGCCGGCACGGGCCCTTACTGATCGTTTCAGAATGAGGTTCTGAGTCGTCTCAAGCAGATGATGCTGCAGGCGAGTTGGAGGAGTCCCAGGTGGAGGTCGGCGCGTATCTCGTAGCGGATGCGGAGCCGTTTGAACTGGTGGAGCCAGGCAAAGGTCCGCTCGACAACCCACCGGGTCTTGCCCAGGCCGGAACCATGCGGGGCTCCACGGCGGGCGATCTTGGGTGTGATGCCGCGAGCTCGGATGAGACGGCGGTACTTGTCGTAGTCGTAGCCGCGGTCGGCGAACAGCCGCCGGGGCCGGTGCCGTGGCCGGCCGCGCAGACCACGGATGCGGGGCATCGCGTCCAGCAGGGGTATGAGCTGAGTGACGTCGTGACGGTTTCCGCTGGTCAGAGAGACAGCGAGCGGAGTTCCGTTCCGGTCGACGATGAGGTGGTGCTTGCTGCCCGGCCGCGCTCGGTCAACCGGCGAAGGTCCGGTGTGAGCCCCCTTTGAGGGCCCTGACGTGCGAGGCATCGATCGCCGCGTCGTCCATCTCCAGCAGTCCCTCTCTACGAAGTTCTGCCAGCAGGACTTCGTGCAGGCGGGGCCACACTCCGGCCTCGGTCCAGTCCCGCAGACGACGCCAGGCCGTCACCCCACTGCACCCGACCAACTCAGCGGGGACGTCTCGCCAGCTCACACTCTTGCGCAGCACGTAAACGATCCCACGCAGAGCAGCACGGTCATCGGCAGGCAACCGCCCCGGGTAGCGGTGCCGACGCGGCGCACGAACCGGCAGCAGCGGAGACACACGTTCCCACAGGTCATCAGACACAAGATCAGCAGACACCCAACAGATCCTGCCGACACATCACCCAACTGCCAAAGGACACATGAAACTTCATTCTGAAACGATCAGTTAGTCACTCGCTGTTTCTCTGGCCGGTGGAGACCGTCATGCTGTCACCCAGCTCATGCCGTTGTTGGGTGGGGTCGCTCGTGTCCGCGGCCGGTGCGGGCGGCCCGTCGCCGGCTCGGGTGGCTGTTGCCGAGTGTGGTTGCGATTGCGACAAGTGCCGGCGCTTCGTCCGGGCTCGGGGGATCATCTTCAAGATCGCTCGATGTGGTGCTCTGCACGGCTCTGGCCTGGGCAGGGCCTGCTGGGTGGTGGAGGGGGCGTTTGTCTGGCTCCACCGGTTCAAGCGATTCCGTATCCGCTATGAGATACGCGCCGACCTATGCCTTGCATTACTCCAACTCGTCTGCAGCGTCATCTGCTTGAGATGACTCAGAACCTCATTCTGAAATGATCTGATCGGTAGCAGGACGAGGCCGGTGGGCGGAGGTGGTGCGGGGGATGTATGGGTGGTGGGCCCGTGGTCCAGGGCGAAGACCGGCTCGGCTTCCCCTTCTTCACCCGCGAGTCCTCCAGTGCGATGTGCGGCGAACTGCGTCACGAGCTGCTGGGTCGTCAGATGCTGTGTCGAGCACGCCGCTGCGCGCTGCCAGGCCCATCAGGGGCGCGGCTTGCGGTAAGACGCCGGCTGGGTCCAGAGGCCGAGCCGGCCTCGGCAGGGCAGGGTGTCAGTCAGCAGGGCGGGACGACCCGTCACGCTCCGCCGCTGGGCAGAACGGCGAATGCCTCGCGCAGTAGCTGTGCGAAGTCCTCGGCCGAGCCCGGCGGGCCCTCGGCCGGCGCGTCGTGGCGGGTGGCGAAGGCGATCAGGGCGCCCCGTACGGCGGCGACCGAGGCGCGGGCCAGGACCGAGGCGTGAAGGGCGCGGGTGTGGGCCGGTGCGTCCGGTGACCGGCGGGTGAGGCGGTCGGCGAGTGCTTCGGTGATGCCGTCCTCGAAGGCGGCCAGCACGCCGGTGCGCCGTGCGCCGGTGGCCAGAGCGCGGGGTGGTGCGCCGACGAAGAGGATGCCGAGGCCGCCGTCAAGGCCCTCGACGGCAGCGAGCAGGCCGTTGAGGACGGCGGTATATGGCGGTTCGCTCGCTGGGCGGCCGGCGATTTCCTTCCCGAGCAGCGGTACGAAGTCGAGGATCTCGGCGAAGACCAGATCCTCTTTCGAAGGGAAGTAGCGGAAGAAGGTGCGTTCGGTCACGCCGGCCGCCGCAGCGATGTCCTTGACTGTCGTCTCCTGGTAACCGCGCTCCGCGAACATGCGGGTGGCCGCCCGCAGCAAACTCCCGCGCGTGGCGGCCTTCTTCCGGTCCCGCCTGCCCATCTCCTGCACGTTCAGCTCCTCCACGCGTCAATCCTGACACGCCCGCGATCCGGGCTCGGCGGCTGCATGCGGGAAAAGTGTCAGCTATGACAGTTTGTGTATCGTGTCAGTTATGACATTTTCTGGTGGGCTGGTCTCCGTGCTGCGCTCGCGTCGCCGCACTGCGGCCGCCGGGGCCGTCGCCCCCGCCCTCGCCGCTACGGCGGAATCGCTGGTCCGGGGCCGGGTCGCCGACCGGATCGCGACCGTGGCCGGCGAGCGCCCCGGAATCGCGCCGGACGTCGGGGTGGGTGCTACACCCGCGCTGTGGCAACTGGCGCGCGGCGCTTTCACGGACGTCGAGCTGACGGCGGACGGGGTGTCCGTCCGGCACCTGACCGGGCTCGGCATCGACGCCCATCTCCGTCAGCTGCGCCGGAGCGGGAGGGATTGCACGGTGGGTTCGTCCAGCGTGACGGTCGACATCGGTACCGCCTCCCTGGCCGGCGCCGACGCGAGCCGTCCGAACAGCGTGGTGGCCCCCGATCCCGCGCACGGACGGCTGGTCGTGCACATCGGCCCTGCCGGCGCCGTGGCCGTCCCCGTCACGCCTGTCCTGGCCGGCCGGACGATCCACGTCACAGCCGGACGGGCCACGTTCGCCGGCAGCCCCCTCCCCGATGCCCTGGCGGAGCGGATCACGCGCACCGCCGGCCTGACCGACCTCCCGCTGGAACTCCAACCGCGTCGGCTCACGGTCACCGACAACAGCCTCCGGCTCGCCCTGAGCGGAGGCCACGCCGCCTTCCGCACCTGACTCCGCTCCGCCGGCCCCGTACGCGAATTCTTCCCGGACGTGCCGCTCACCCCTGCAAACCCCTTCCAAGGAGCACGTTTCCCATGGCCTCCCTTCTCTACCGGCTCGGCCGCGGCGCCTTCCGTCATCGCCGGGCGGTGCTGGCCGCCTGGCTGCTGGTGCTGACCGCGGTGGTCACCTGTGTGGTCACCTTCGGCGGCACGACCGATGACGAGTTCAGCGTCCCGGGCTCACCTGCCCAGACCGCGATGGACACCCTCAAACAAGAACTGCCGTCGGCGGCCGGCACCAGCGCCCAGATCGTCTTCGTCGCCCCCGAGGGCCACCAGATCACCGAGCCGCAGTACGCCAAGGCGGTCGGCGCCACCATGGCGGAGGCCGACAAGGCCCCCCAGGTCGTCGGCGTCACCGACCCCGTGCAGAGCAAGGTCATATCGCCTGACCACAGCACCGGGCTCGGCCAGGTCCGCTATCAGGTCACCCGGGCTGAGCTGCACGACGACAGCCTCACCTCGCTGGAGAAGACCACCCAGCCGGCGAAGGACGCCGGGCTCACGGTCGAGGTCGGCGGATCCGCGTACGGCAGCAGCCACAGCACCGGGCACACCAAGGAACTCATGGGCGTGGCCGTCGCTCTGGTCGTGCTTACCGTCACGTTCGGCTCGCTGTTCGCGGCCAGCATGCCGCTGCTGACGGCGATCGCGGGCGTCGCCATCACCCTGCTGGGCCTGTCGGCGCTCACCGGCGTGCTGACCATCTCCAGCACCGCCCCGTCCCTGGCCTCGATGCTGGGACTCGCGGTCGGCATCGACTACGCCCTGTTCATCCTCTCCCGCCACCGCTCCCAGCTCGCCACCGGCATGGACACCGAGGAGTCCACCGCCCGCGCCACCGCCACCGCGGGCAGCGCGGTCGTCTTCGCCGGCCTGACGGTGATCATCGCGCTGTGCGGGCTGGCCGTCGTCCACATCCCCTTCCTGACTGTGATGGGTCTGGGCGGAGCCGCTGCCGTCCTCATCGCCGTGGGCGTCTCCACCACGCTCCTGCCGGCCCTGATGGGCTTCGCCGGCGAACGGCTGCGGCCCGGGCCGGGCTCGCGCGCCGCCCGCCGCGAGCGGGCCGCCCACGAGAGCGGGCACGGCGGACGCAGGACCATGGGCGAACGCTGGGGCAGGATCGCCATCCGCCGCCCCCTGCTCACCCTGCTGGCCGTCCTCATCGGCCTGCTCGCCATCGCGGTCCCGGCCAGGGACCTCCAACTGGCCCTGCCCGACAACGGCTCCGCCCCCACAGGCAGCAGCCAGCGGCAGACGTACGACACCATCGCCGACAAGTTCGGGCCCGGATTCAACGGACCGCTGCTCCTCCACGCCGACACCTCCCACGCCACGGACCCGCAGGCGGCCACCGCCACGCTCGTCAAGGACCTGAAGGCCGCCGACGGCGTCGCCGCGGTCGGCAAGCCGCAGGTCATCAACCACGGGGACGCGGCCGTCATCCAGGTGGTCCCGAAGACCGGGCCCTCGGACCAGAAGACGAAGGACCTCGTACAGCACATCCGCGACGAGGCGCCGACCTGGCAGAAGCAGACACGGGCCGAGGTCTCGGTGACCGGTACGACCGCTGTGAACATCGACGTCTCGGACCGGTTGGCGAGCTCTCTGATCCCCTTCGCGTTCGTTGTCGTCGGCCTGTCGCTGCTGCTGTTGCTCCTGGTTTTCCGCTCGGTGATCATCCCGTTGAAGGCCAGTCTGGGCTTCCTGCTGTCGGTGGCCGCCACCTTCGGCGCGGTCGTGGCCGTGTTCCAGTGGGGCTGGCTCGCGAGCGCGCTCGGCGTCGCCGAGACCGGTCCGGTGGTCAGCATCCTGCCCATCCTGGTGATGGCAGTGCTGTTCGGACTCGCCATGGACTACGAGGTATTCATGGTCAGCCGCATGCGCGAGGCGCACGTCCAGGGCGCCGCGCCACGGGAAGCCGTCCTGGCCGGTTCGCGCCATGCCTCCCGCGTGGTCACCGCCGCCGCCCTCATCATGTTCGCGGTGTTCGCGAGCTTCATCCCCGGCGGCAGCACGATGCTGAAGCCGATCGCCTTCGCCCTCGCCGTGGGGGTCTGCATCGACGCCTTCCTCGTCCGGATGACGCTTGTCCCCGCCGTCCTCGCGCTCGTCGGCCGAGCGGGCTGGTGGCTTCCGAAGTGGCTGGACCGGCTGATGCCCGACCTCGACATCGAGGGCGAACGGCTCGCGGCGGATCGGCAGAAAGACGGCCCGGAAGGTCACGGCCCGACCCCGCCCGTCGCGGTCGGCGGGGCTTTGCAGGAGAACCCGCCCCGACAGGGCGCCCCGCACTGAAGGCAACGGCTGCGTCGAAGGCGTTCCGACAGGCCGTCAGGTCGGCCGGGTGAGTGAGGCTCTGTGCTGTCAGCTGCTGCTCCCGCCCAGCGCGGAGCTGGACGGGAGCGGGGAGCCCCCGGTTGCTCTTACGGCGCACCGAGGGAGGCGTCAGCGGGGGAATTACGGCTGTCGGAGTAGGAAACCAACGGCGCAGTTGATGCGCTTCCCATGCTTCGGCGGTCGCCAGCCCTGGCGATAGGCCAGGGCCTACTCCTTGAGCGAGGGTGTCGGCCGTCGCATGACACGGTCGGAGCGCATCCGTCCCGGCACCTCGACCGGGAGGCCGTCGAGAAGGTGGGCCATGCGAAGGGCGTCGTAGCCGGCGTCGAAGACGATGAGGATGTCGCGGTCGCCGAAGTGCCAGCGGCCCATCTCGATCAGGTCCGTGATCACACGGCGGAGTTGGATGGCGGTGACCTCGGCGACGTCGTCCTCGGGCCCGAGGCGCACGGCGTCCAGGAGCCGGCACAGGACGTCCGGCCCGATTCGAGGGCGGCGACGAACGAGTACGGCCAGCCGGGGATGAACTGGTCCGAGGACCGTCCGCTGCGGCCGTCATGGCAGAACAGGCGGTCCGCGCTGGTCGGCGCGTCGGGGCGGAGCCAGTTGCTGACGTCGACCGGCAGGACCAGGCGCCCGTCGGCCCTGCGGCATCGGCAGACCGGCCAGCACCTGCCGCAGCCGGGGCACGTCCACGTTCCCGCTGTTCAACGCCTCGTACATCGCGCCGTGCCCACGCCGGTGCTCGCCACTAGCGTCAGATCCACCGGCGAGGTCACCGGACCGTCCGCACACAGCAACGCGTCCGTGAGGTCGAACAGTTCGTCCCCTTGCGTGGTCAGGTAGTTGAATGAGTCGTCGTGGAAGCGTGACGCTTGTGCGAATGCTTCCCCGGGACCGGTATCAGGTAGCAGATTCATTTCATGGCCTTCGTCTCGATCGGTGCACCTTGGGCGGAGTACATGATCAAGCGGAGGCCGTGTTCATGCCCGGGGATTCCCGCATGAGTGGTCACGTTCGGAGTTTTGTTCGGAGTCGGTAAGAAGAGCCCACAGCCGTGGGCTGGCTGAACTTGGTGTTCAGCCACCCACCCGGCCGACCAGTGGAGGGCCAACGGATGTCGGGCAGCTCCGTTCCAGCCCGCCGCTCAGCCGAGCTGGTAATCGCCTTGACGGGGCAGCAGGCGTTGTCGTCGGCCTGGCCGGAGCCGAGGAAGCAGCTTCCGTCGAGGGCGACCCGGCTGGATCCGTTCAAGTCGCTGATCGGCCAGACGCTGCGGGCGGACCTGGACGCCCCGTGCCCCCGGCGCTTCACGAGCCGTTGACGTTCGCTGTTGGGAGGCGCGGTAGCGCTGTTCACCCTCGGGGCGCTCCTTGTGTCCATCGTGGCTTTCGTGGGCAGGGCCCGCCGGTGACTGCCTGGCCCCAGATGTTCCCGGGCCGGTCCTTGGGTCACAGGACTTCCACCCCGAGGGCCTGCCTGGCCGTGGTGGCCCGGCACGCCGCCGGACGCCGCTGTACATCTCCAAAATGACGTACAGCGGTGAGGGCTGAAACTCCGGTGTTGAGCGGGACTTCCTCAATTGGGGAAGCCCTTCGGCTTCCGACGGCAGGCGCTGGTGCCAGGGGTGGTCTGGCTTTTGTCCTGTCGAGCGGGCCGTCGACTTCAGCTTTCTGGTTTTCTTTGATGCTTGGCCCGCCGCACACGCGGTGCGTCACTCGACGCGAAGCGCGGTCAGAATGCCGACAGACCGGCAGGTGTGCCGAGCCCCGTGGGGCCGTCGTAGCCCGGTTGGCCGGTGCACTGGTAGTCGCCGCCGCAGTCGGTCACGAGCACGTTGCTCCCACCGACGACATCGTTCAGGCCGGCGGAGTGCGTGTAGAGGTAAGACGCGTCGGGAAAGTGTTCGGGATGGCCGGCCAGCCCGATGATTCCGGCGACAAGGGGGGCCGAGGCGCTGGTGCCGCTTCCCACGCCCCAGCCGTCCTCGCTGTCGTAGACGGCGACACCGGTGTCCGGGTCGGCGACTGCGGCGACGTCCGCGACCATACGGCCGGGGCAGTTCGCGTCGTGTTGCCAGGCCGGCTTGTCGACCCACGCCGAACACCCGCTGCCCGCGCCTCCCTTCTGCGAGTTCCACACTGTCTCGTTCCAGCCGCGCGCGTTGTCGGTCCGCTTCAGCGTCGTGCCGCCGACGGAGACCACGGAGTCCAGATCGGCGGGGAAGCTCGGCAGGCCGTAGCCGCTGTCACCGCTGGCGACGGTGATCGCCACGCCCGGGTGGGAGTAGGCCGAGGCGTAATTCATCAAGGAGCCCGATTCCGTGTCGCCGTAGCTGTTGGAGATCTCGGTCGCGCCGAGCCGGGCCGCGGTGTTCTCCGCGGCGGCGAAGTCGGCGAACTCGGTGTCGTCGCTCTCCACCAGGAGGATGTGGCACTGCGGGCACGCGGCGGAGACCATGGCCAGGTCGAGCGCGGTCTCGCCTTCCCAGCCCATGTCTTCGGGCAGCGGGCCGGCTGCGCCTTCCTGGTTCACCTTGCTGAAGCAGCCGTTCGCGGTCGTGCAGGCGGGGAGGCCGTAGGTCGTGCGGTAGACGGCAAGATCGGCTTCCGCGGTGGCGTCGTCACCGGCATCGACCACGGCGACCGTCTGTCCCGTGCCGCCCGTGTCCGGTAGGTCGTAGGCGGCGCGCAGATCGGCCGGGCCGTAACCCGCGGGCAGCGCGTCGGCGCTTCGCACGCCGCGAACGCCGCCCGGGTCGGTGCGTATCTGCGCGTAGCACCGGGCATGGCCGGGCGCGGCTGCCGGACACACGTCATGCACCGCTGACAGACCCGCTGATGCCTGCGGGCCGGGGCCGGCCCCTGCCATCCGCGTCGTGGCGGAGGCAGGCGTGGCGGAGGCGGGTACGGCGGTGGCGAGCGTCGCGGCCAGGATGGCCCCCAGCCCAGTGCCGACGCGGAGAAGTCTTCTCACTGGGCGCTCCCGATGCGGTAGGCGTTGGTGACGGTCTGGCTCAGCGTGTTACCGGCGGCGTCGGCGGCGGTGACCCGGATCGTCGGCAGAACACCGCTAATGGCGGGGGAGTTGGGCCAGGACGCGACGTAGTCACCGGCCGCTCCGGTGAGCCTTGCCTGCTGCCAGGTCTTTCCCCCGTCGTACGAGACGTCCACGGTCGCCGCGGTGACCGGGCTGTCGGAGCCGGCACCGTTCACGGCCAGGTGATCGACCGTCAAGTGCAGCTGCTGCCGGGGCGTCGTGCTGGTGTCCGACAGGTCAAGACCAGCCAGGTCGTAGTGCGCGCCCAGCATCGGAAGCACCTGGCAGGGCACGGTCTCCGACCCGCCGTCGCAGTCGGACGCGCCGGCGCTCGGGGCGTCGGGCGTGTACTTCATCGTGAGATCGGTGTGGCTCGTGGTGCCGAGGCTCGAACCGCCCACGTCCAGGTCCGCGACCGCGCGGTAGGTGGCCGGGGTCAGCGGCTGCCCGGTGGTCGTCAGTGGCTGAGTAGAGGTGGTCTCGCCTATTTGGGTGCCGTCGCGGTACGCGGTGAGGTGGTACGAGGCCGGCATGCCGAACAGGAGGACACCCGAGTGCCCCGGGCCGCTGTCACCGAGAGACTCCAGACCGATGTTCAGCGTTCCGCCGGCGGTGCACATCGCACAGGCCCGGCCGTTCCACACCACGGTCGAGGTCGGGGCGACCGGCCCCTTGCCCCAGTCCTCGGTGTAGGCGCGCCCTGCGACGTACTGGTCGGCCGGACTCGTGAAGGTGACGTGGTCGGGCGTGGTCATCTCCTCCGACCAGGTGCCTTCCCCGGTGGAGAGGACGTAGTCGGTGAGTACCGTGCCGAACGTCGCCGGCCTGAAGGTGAGGGAGGGGCCGAACCCCGGATCGGTCAGTACGGCCGTCATGTTCCCGCTTGCCGAAGTGTGTCCGGCAGACTTGTACAACCGGTTGCGCACAGTGGCCAGTTGGGCGGGCCTCGCCTGGTAGGACTCGTTCGCCGGCACCTTGTCCTTCGACACGAACGCCAGGTCGTACCCGTAGTCCGTGGCGGAGCCGCTCCACACCACCATGTTGTTCAGAGTGCCGGTGGCGGGCGTGTCAACCGCGTTGACGTAGAGCGGAGTCGTTCCGCTGACATCGGCGGAGAACGTCATGGTGGCGCCGGTCGCGTCGGTGCGCAGCACCTCGTCGGACAGCGAGTTCTGGGTGGCCGGCCTCGGGGTCCCCACGGTGATCCGTTCGGACGCGGTGGCCTCGCTGACGTTGAACGCGGTCACGCCGCCCGTGCCGGACGGCACGGTCAGGTCGTCCATCACGACCTGCCTGGTCGCTGTGGTGTTCCCGGCGGCGTCCTCGTCCTGGAACGAGGCGATCAGCATGTAGTGGCCTGCGGGTGCCTGGATGCGGGCGACGCCGTCGGAGAGGGGCACCTGGTCGGCCCGTAGCCGGTCGAAGGAGTCGGTGTTGACGAGGGTGACGAGCGCGTTCGAGGCGGGGGCGCCGGTCAGGTCGGTGATGTTCAGCTGCACGGGGCTCAACGCGTACCGCGCCGACGTCGGCACCTGTGCCGACGCACCGGCCAGCGTCATGCTGGTCAGTCCACGCGGCAGCGGGTCGGTCGCGTCCGTCGCGTTGCGCTGCCGCAGCGCCGTGCCGAACGCCGTGGCCGACTTCGAAGTCAGGTAGCCGGTCGCGGTGTTGCCGCTGACCGATGTCAGGGTGACGCCCGCAGGTGCGGTGGGCTTCTGGCCCGCCGCAAAGGAGAGGCGAACCGGAATCCGGCCGGTGTCGCTGTACGCGCGCAGTGCCGAGACGTCGAACAGCGACATGTCGAGGCCATGCCCGAGGAAGGGCACGGCCGTCGCGGGGATCACCTCCACGTCGCCGTCGGGCCGGCGTATCTCGCGGAAGCCGGCGTTGCGGCTCCCACCGACCGGGGTGTAGGTGATCCTGCCTTTGACCGACGTCACCATGACCCGGTCACCGGTGACCAGGGCGAGGGCGGCGGGTGCGGTCGTACTGGTCTTGGTCGGAACGGTGTTGGTGGTACCGGTGTTGGTGGTACGGGACTCGGTGGTGCCGGTGGACCCGCTGGTGCCGGCCTCGGTCGTGGTCGCCGATGCCGTACCGGCCACGGCGACCACGGCTACAGCTGAGGCCAGGGTGAGTAGTTGCTTGAGCAGCATGCGTTCTCCGCACTTCTACGGCCCGTGACGGTGCATGATGGCCCCTGGCGGCCTATGAGGGCTCGTCATGGGTCGCCATGGTTCGTCGCGGGATACGGAATGCCCCGGCGCGACCGGCTGTCTGCCCATGCGGGCCGCGCCGAGGGCGAATGCGCTCAGCGTCGTCGTTTCATGTGATCGGCCTTGGGTCGGATGATCACCAATGCGTAACGGTGGAAGGGCTGTTGGCGTTTCCCGCCGCACGGCGGACGGGTCGGGCGGGCCCCGCGCCACGCGGAATGGGCTACCCGCCCGCGACCAGGCGAAACGGGCCGGGTCGTGCGGGCGGTACGGCCGCCACGTCCCGCCGGACCGCGTCTGGTCAGCGTGGCTGTGCGGCGACCACCTCGTGACCGAGCGGCGCGAGGTCCTGTGCCAGTTCGCCAACGGCATCGACGTCACGAACCGGCGCGTACACCGGGCGCTCCTCCCGTCCGTGCGCGTATTCGGTGAGGGCGTGGACATCAACGACGAGCGAGGTGTGGAGGCGATCTGCTTCGCGGACACCCGCGGCTCCCAGGTGGAGATCGTGCAGAACATCGGCCGCGCGCTCCGGCTCAACAAGGCGGCAGCACGAAGGTCGCCCGCATCCTCGTGCCGGTCTTCCTCCACCCCGGCGAGGACCCGCAGGACATGGTCGCCTCCGCCAGCTTCCGCCCCCTCGTGGCCGTGCTCCAGGGCCTGCGCTCGCATGATGAGCGCCTGGTCGAGCAGCTGGCCTCCCGCGCGCTCACGAGCGGCAAGCGCAAGGTCCAGGTCCGGCGTGACGAAGAGGGGCGGATCGTCGGGGCCAGCTGCGCGGGCCCGCGGTGAGGTCGGGATGGGACAGAGGGAGCCAGTTCAGACAGGGCCGCGGCGGTGTTCTCGTCCGGCCGGGCTCCGGGGCGTTCAGCCGGAATCCGGCGCTGGCTGGCTTCGTTCACTCTCGCCCTGGTCTTCAACCTGTCCCACACCGCCGCGAGCCGTTACGCGGCTATCGCCCAAAGCTGCTCGACGACCAGCCTGATGGCGCTCTTTGCTCTGCTCTGACCCCTTCTCGGATCAGTCGGATGCCTGTAGCTCAGCGCTTCCCAGCATGTTGGCGAGGGAAGTGCCCGTTCGTGCTGCTGCGATTCGGCGGGCGCGCAGCTGAGCTCGGGTGCGGGGGCGGAACTTGGGTTCCTTGCCGCAGCCGCACGGTTCGCGGCCCTCGTAACGCAGTCCCGCGTTGAGAACCGCGGCCACGACACTCCACGCCTTGGTGTCCCGACGCCGTGGTGCCGCGAAGTCATGGCCGGCACAAACCATCGGCTCTGAGCATCGAGGGCATCGGTGCTCGCCGGGACCGGGATGCTGCTTGAACGCTACGTGGCAGAGCACGCACGCGTAATGCAGCTTGTAGGGCTTCTCGGCGTAGTAGCACACGAGGTGAACGTACCCGGCAGCGCGGCGGCTGGCGAGATGATTTTCATGGCCCGGTCATGACTGCGTGAGGATTCGGTTTCGGAGATCGGCATCAGACGAGCAGACCGCCGAGAGCGCATAGGTATCCTGCCAATTGAGAGGCGACGAACCCACCGCACTTTCGACCCTGCCTGCCGAATACCCCGCAGTTCCGAGTGACCACATGGATCCCGCTGCTGGAGATCGACCGCCGTTGCGAGGACGCGCACGGCCTGGCTGCCAAGCTGCGTCGGTACGGGGAGCCGGGGCCTGGACGGCCGGGGACCGGCCCGTGTGTGGCACCGGCTACGCCGACGACGTCGCCCGAGAGGAATCCGCCGCCGAATCCGCCGCGCCTCCGCCCCGCACGCGCTGCGCCGCCCCGCACGCGCTGCGCCGCCCCGCACGCGCTGCGCGATCTGCTGCTGGAAGACCTGCCCGAGCAGCAGGCCACCGTCCTGCCATCCGGGAGGACATTTTCCCAGCGGCTGCTGCCGTACTGCGTGAACATGAACAGCCCGCGCTTCATGGGTGGGCTTCGGCGACACCAGCACCGATCCGGCTTCCCTCGTCGCCGGGGTCTTCGCGGTCCTGGCCCAGCAGAACCTGATCGACCAGTTGTTCTGCTCCCCGTCCGGCACCATGGCGGGCGGGCAGCGAGCAGTTCGCCCGCGTCGTCCACGTTTTGGAGGTCGAAATCCAGCAGTTCCGCGCAGCCGCTGCCGAGCGGGACAACGTTCATCCCTTGCACCGCCCCGCAATGTGATGTGCCGGTATCCCGGGGGACGGACAGGACCCCCCCGGGCGCGGGCTTCCCAGGGGGTGGCACGGACAGTCAGCGGAACAGGCGGAAGAACCCGCGCACCTGCTTGACCAGCGACTCCGGCTGCTCCAGCGCGGCGAAGTGGCCACCATGGGGCAGCTCCTCGAACCACCGCAGGTCGGTGAACCGCAGCTCGGCCTCCCGCCTCGACGGGCGGGTTATGTCGCGCGGGTAGACCGACAGCCCGGATGGCGCGGTCACCTTGTCCCGGAAGTTGGCGAAGCTCTCCCAGTACAGGCGCGCCGACGACGTGGCCGACGCGGTGAACCAATAGACCGAGATCTCGTCGAGGATCGTCTGCCGCGACAACGCGTCCTCAAGATGGCCGTCGTTGTCCGTCCACGCCCAGAACTTCTCGGCGATCCAGGCGGCCTGTCCCGCCGGGGAGTCGGTGAGGCCGTAGCCGAGCGTCTGCGGCCGGGTCGCCTGGATCGCCGAGTATCCCCGGCCGGTGCGTTGCATCTCCTTCTCGGCCTCGAGATTCGCCAGCTCCGCGGGCGTCGGGTCCTCGAACGTGCCCGCCGCCACGGATCCCAGGTTCAGGTGCACGCCGGCGACCCGCCCGGGCGCCACCTCGCCCAGCGCCGCGGACACCGCCGAACCCCAGTCACCGCCTTGCGCGCCGTACCGTTCGTAACCCAGCGAGACCATCAACGTGTCCCAGGCGCGCGCGGTGCGAGTGATGCCCCACCCGGTCGTCGACGGCTTGTCACTCCAGCCGTACCCGGGCAACGACGGTGCGACCACATGGAACGCGTCCGCCGGGTCACCCCCGTGCGCGCGCGGGTCGGTGAGCGGGCCGAGGACCTCCAGGAACTCGAGCACCGAACCCGGCCACCCGTGCGTGAGCACGAGCGGGAACGCGTTTGGCTCCGGCGAGCGGACGTGCAGGAAGTGGATGCCCAGCCCGTCGATCGTGTCGCGGTACTGCGGGAACACGTTCAGCCGCTCGGCGAACCCGAAGTCGTAGTCCTCGGCCCAGCTGCGGCAAAGCTCCTGCGCATACACCAACGGCAAACCCTGTGACCAGTCGTCCACCGGCTCGCGCTCGGGCCACCGTGTCCGTCGCAATCGTTCACGCAGGTCCGCGATCTCGGTTTCGGTGATGCTGACCTCGAATGGCTCGGCGGACATGGCAGGGCTCCTTACTGATCGTTTCAGAATGAGGTTCTGAGTCGTCTCAAGCAGATGATGCTGCAGGCGAGTTGGAGGAGTCCCAGGTGGAGGTCGGCGCGTATCTCGTAGCGGATGCGGAGCCGTTTGAACTGGTGGAGCCAGGCAAAGGTCCGCTCGACAACCCACCGGGTCTTGCCCAGGCCGGAACCATGCGGGGCTCCACGGCGGGCGATCTTGGGTGTGATGCCGCGAGCTCGGATGAGACGGCGGTACTTGTCGTAGTCGTAGCCGCGGTCGGCGAACAGCCGCCGGGGCCGGTGCCGTGGCCGGCCGCGCAGACCACGGATACGGGGCATCGCGTCCAGCAGGGGCATGAGCTGAGTGACGTCGTGACGGTTTCCGCTGGTCAGAGAGACAGCGAGCGGAGTTCCGTTCCGGTCGACGATGAGGTGGTGCTTGCTGCCCGGCCGCGCTCGGTCAACCGGCGAAGGTCCGGTGTGAGCCCCCTTTGAGGGCCCTGACGTGCGAGGCATCGATCGCCGCGTCGTCCATCTCCAGCAGTCCCTCTCTACGAAGTTCTGCCAGCAGGACTTCGTGCAGGCGGGGCCACACTCCGGCCTCGGTCCAGTCCCGCAGACGACGCCAGGCCGTCACCCCACTGCACCCGACCAACTCAGCGGGGACGTCTCGCCAGCTCACACTCTTGCGCAGCACGTAAACGATCCCACGCAGAGCAGCACGGTCATCGGCAGGCAACCGCCCCGGGTAGCGGTGCCGACGCGGCGCACGAACCGGCAGCAGCGGAGACACACGTTCCCACAGGTCATCAGACACAAGATCAGCAGACACCCAACAGATCCTGCCGACACATCACCCAACTGCCAAGGGACACATGAAACTTCATTCTGAAACGATCAGTTACTGGTCAGGGCGTCGTCGGATCAGATGCAGATGGACCGTCATCGCAGGCTCCCACGCCTGGCGTCGGGCTCGGGGCGGCGGTCGGCGCAGGGTGCCGGGCCAGGCTGAGGACGAGTCCGGCCCGGGGGAGTGCCGTGAGCACGGCGAGGGCCACCGGCACCGGCACGATGCCGGACAGACCCGCGGCAGCGGCCGGACCGATCCTGCCACCCAGGGCGTTCATGAAGTTGAGCAGGCCCTGTGCGGGGGCTGAGCACGTAGTTCGCGTCGGTTCACGGTCGGTTCGGTGCCGCCGTGGCGATGAAGGACCAGATGACCTACCGCGGCGCTTCCCGTTTTCGGGTCGCCGAAGTCCTCGCCGACCTGTGGTCTCGATCCACGAGCGGATCGACGAGGCGCCGCTGAACCGGCACCTGCGCCAGCCACGTGACCCTTCTGCGGGCACCGGGAGACCGCGGTCGGCGAACCGCCGTACCACGAACGCTGTCACATTCGCTTTCTCGCCGTACGCGGTCGGGTCCGGGGGGTGCCGAGCGGGTCGGCGATCCGGTCGGCCGCCGCGCCGCCACCGATGGGCGGGAAGGGCATCGTGGCCCGGATGGCGTCGGCGTCCAGCGCCTCCACCGTAGCCCGGGACCACTGGGAGGGCGGCGGCGTCGACCTCCTCTGCATCGGCGAACTCGGCTCCATGGAACTCGATCGCCGCGGGCGAACTGCCCGCCGGATTCGCCGGCGACGTCCGCGGTGGGAGCGGCTCTGTCAGCTGTGGATGGCCCACGCCGATGGTCTGCGGCGCGAGCTCGGCGGAGACCAGGTACAGAGCTTGCTGGGCGAAGCGCACACGATGCTGCCCACTCTGGCCGGCCGGCGGGCCGTCCTGCTGACTCTGCGGCGCCCCGCCGGCACCCCGGAGGTACCCGGCGCGGCCGATAGGATGACCGGGCCTCACGGTAACCCCTACGACAGGCCCGTGTCGGACGAGAGGATCTCGCAGTGACCCAGCACCGTTCCGCCCGTGCGGCGGTGTTCTCGGCCGGGTCCTGGGGCACCGCCGTCGCCAAGATCATGGCCGACGCGGGCACCGACGTCATCGTCCACGCCCGCCGCAGCGAGATCGCCGACGCGATCAACTCAACGCACCACAACCCCGGGTACTTCCCCGACGCCGAGTTGCCCGCCGCGCTGACGGCCACGACCGATCCGGCCGCAGCCCTTAACGGTGCGGACTTCCTCGTACTGTCGATCCCCGCGCAGTCCCTGCGTGCGAGCCTCACCGTGTGGGCACCGCACATCGGGCCCGACACTGTGATCGTGTCGCTGATGAAGGGCATCGAGCGCGACACCGACCGGCGGGCCAGCGAAGTCATCACCGAGGTGACCGGTGTCCCCGCCCAGCGGATCGCGGTGCTTTCCGGGCCGAACCTCGCAGCCGAGATCATGGCCGGACAGCCCGCGGCCGCGACCGTTGCCTGCACCGACGAGGACACCGCACGCCGCGTCCAACACGCCTGCCACACCTTCTACTTCCGCCCCTACACCAGCACCGACGTCATCGGCTGTGAACTCGGCGGCGCCGTCAAGAACGTCATCGCACTCGCGGTCGGCATCGCCTCCGGCATGGGCCTGGGCGACAACGCCACCGCCATGCTCATCACCCGTGGCCTCGCGGAAACCACCCGGCTCGCCGTCGCGATGGGCGCCCACCCCGCCACCCTCGCCGGACTGGCCGGCCTCGGCGACCTGGTCGCCACCTGCTCTCCCGCAACCGTACCTTCGGCAACCACCTCGGCCAGGGCCTGAGCGTCGAGGAGGCAACCGCCGCGACCCGGCAGACCACCGAAGGCGCCAAGTCGGCCGAGGCGATCCTCGCCCTCGCGCACGCACACGATGTCGAGATGCCGATCACCGACGTGATCACCGCACTGCTGAACGGGAAGGTCACACTCGAACAGGCCACGGCCGCGCTGATGCAGCGCCCGCCCAAGCCCGAGCGCTGATCCCGGCGGCCCCGCGTCCGGGGCCCGCCCACCCCCACCTTCACCCTCCCGTGCGGAGGCTCTCACCCATGCGTGTATCCGTGCTGTCCGCTGCCCAGATCGCCGTCGCCCTCGGCCTGGTCACGTGGATGATCACCGGCTTCACCCGCCTGCCCGGCTACTGGCTGTGCTGGTAGATGTTCTGCCGGGCGACCTTCACCATCGCTACCCTCACCGGCACGAAGGACGGCGTCACCGAGCCGGTGAACGTCTACGACTATCTCTCCCCGGGCTCCTTCATCCTCGCCCCCCCCCACAGTTCCAGGCGATTCTCATCCACCTCACCCGCACCGCCGCTACGACCGCTACGACCGCTACGACCGCGTTGACGGATACGGCCGCGTCCTGTCCTCGCGCGGTGAGCAGCACGTGGACGTGTGGAACAGCCATGTGGTTCTTTGAAGCCCTTGCCTCCAAATTCCACTACCCCACCGACCTCGCACGGCTCCAGATGTTCCGCATCGTCTTGGGCACCGTCCTGACCGTGTGCTTCGCCCTCTCCACCGGCCAGGGCGCCTGGAACCGCTCCACCGCCGAAGCCCTCAGCTTCCACCTGGCAGAACAGCGCTTCGGCCCCGGGCGAGCCCGCTTCCTCGCCCGCGCCTACCGCCCCGTACTGATCACCCGCACCATCGCGGCCCTCACCCTGGCCGCTGCACTGGCATCCGGGCTGTCGCTCCTGGTCCTGGCCGGCGCCGCCATGGAACTCCTCTGCCTCGAGAGCCCCAACGCGATCCGCTACACCCTGCTGACCGGAGCGAGCCTCCTCGCCGCAGGCCGGCTCGGCCACGGGCTCCACATCGACCACGGCCGCAACACAGCCAGCACCTGGGCCCAGTGCCTCTTGGTCCTGATCACCACGGACATCTACTGGAACAGCGCCTGGCAGAAGCTTCGCTCTCCCCAATTCCCGCCGGGCTCTACCTCGCCCAGTGGATGCACGTCTACACCCAGGTCAGGGAACAACTGCCCTACCGGCGCCAGTACGCCATCGCCGGCTTCGTCCGCCACCACATGGGCACTCTCACCAGCCGCGGCATCCATCACTGGCGCCTGATCGCCACCGCCGGCATCACCATGGAGACAGCACTGCTACCCGCGCTGCTCATCCCTCGGACCATGCCGTACGCCGTCGTCGCGGGCATCGCGATGCACACCGCGTTCACGTGCCTCAAGCCCCGCCGGCTCATCACCGTCTCCGGACTCACCGCCGGCACCTCCTTCGCCTTCGCCCTCTGAACAGCCCTCGGCAGCCTGCGTTGTAGGCGGGCGGCGCCGGCCCGGGCTCTACTCCTGGTCGGTGTTGGTGTCGAGTGCACGGTGTTGATGTTGTGGGCGGCGCGGAGGCCGGCGTGGGGAGTGTGTCGGTGTCGGGCGCCTCGGAGACGGCAGCATCGCATCGTCGTTGGATGGTGATTCCCGGTTCCTTTATTTCCTGAGGACCTCGTGCCCCCTGGGGCATGCCGGGCGGGTTCACCCGGCGTGCCCCCGGATAGGTCCGCATCCCGGGTGGTGGGCGGTGCTCGTATCGACCACTCTCGCCGGGACGGGGCCGGCGTGTGCGCGGCCGGGCGGGGTAGACGGCTCCCCAGAGAGCAGGGATGTGCCGCAGACCGAAAGCAGGAGGACCATGGGAGTTCCGAAAACGACTGTGCTTGTACTCGACTGTTCGGAGCAGGCAGAACTGGCTGATTTCTACGCTCAGTTGCTCGGAGCGGAAGCGCGTATGGGGACCGACCCTGACGTCATGGAGGTCATCGGGAACGACGGCGTCCATCTGGCGGTCCGCAAGGACCACGGTTACGCTCCGCCGAGCTGGCCGCGGCCCGATGATGCCTCCCAGGCGCACCTTCGCATCCTGGTGTCCCAGGACGATATGGACGAGGCCGAACGTGAGGCGATCGGCCTCGGCGCGCGGCCCCTCGACACCAAGAACAACGGCGGCCGACGCGACGTCCGCCTGTACTCCGATCCTGCCGGGCACTCGTTCGCTCTTGTGGTCTCCGCTCCGGTTCGGTGAGTCCCCGCAGCGCATCGAGGCAGCGCGGACGATTCGCCCCCGTGTGCTGCGGATGCTGCACGCCGTAAGGGCGACTCGGCGCCCCGGGCGGCCCAGATCCAGAAGTGACCGGGAACGCGTCATCCTGTCTGTCGTGCCGTGGCGGAGATCGCGTCGGCCTTGGCGACCAGGCTCGTGACCTGTGCGACATGCGTGGCGGCGAGCTGGTCTTTGCGGTCGGCCATGTACGGCCCGACCTCTATGAAGTCGTGCAGCACACCGGCTGGGCCGGACAGAGCCATCTTCGCGGCTGCCTGGACCTCCGGTCCGCCGTCATTGACCAGCTTGGATGCTTCGGCTTTTTCATCGACGTTGCGGGCACTGTACTGGCCGGTCGCGAGGAAGGATGCGAGTGCCTTGGCGGCAGCCGTTGGCACGCTTTCATAGGGGCTGTTGATGCTCAGATCGGGGACCGCGTCGCGGGTCTCCTGCTGCTTGGCCTTGCCCCAGCCGGTGCGCAGGCCGTCGTAGGTCGGTCAGCTCGCGCGGGAGGTCGCGCTGGAGTTCGCCGGCGGCGGCGAGGGTCTGCACCATGAACTTCACGGTGGACAGCTGCTCGCCGGTGCGCGGGTGGCGGGCGGTGAGGTCCATGGCGGAGAACGCGCCGTCGTGGATGCGCAGGGCGAGGCGGCCCTAGTGGAGGACGTCGAGCATGTCGAGGATGTGGCCGGTGCCGCGGACGAGGCGGAACATCTCGGAGATGTGGACGGTGTCGCCGGGCCGGGCGTAGTCGAGGGGCGCGCGGAACTTCGGGCGTGGAGTGGGTGGAGGCGGCTGGAGGTGCCGGCGTTCTCGTCGAGGACGACCGGGTCCTTGATGCCGGTTTCGGCCAGGACGAGGTTCTGTCGGGCGGTGGGCTGCTGGTCGGTCGAGACCCGCTTGTAGACCAGGTTCGCCACCGAGGGGCCCCTTCCGTACGAAAGGATCGGACCCTGCCTGTCGTCAAACCCTGTCAGCAATCACCATCGGGTCTGATGGGATTCGCGCCGCCCCCGGCCCCCGGATTGCACGGGTTCACTGGACGCCGCCTCGGCCTGTCATTGAACGATTGTTTGCCGACGGGTGTCGCGGGTGATGGCGCTGCGATCTTTGGCATTGCGCGGCGGTGTGGAAATTCTGGCTCCGGGTCAGGCGGGCGGGTGGGGGGTGTATCTGGCGAGCATGGTCTGGACGGCCTCTTCGACGGTGTTGTGGATGTCGGAGGCTGCGGGGTTCCAGCCGGTCAGCAGCATGCGGGGCCACAGGACGTAGTTGGCGATCATGCCGAGGAACTGGTTCGCGGCGCTCTCAGCGTCGGGCACATGAGCGTTGCCCGCCTCATGCTCGGATTCCAAGTAGTGCTGGACGGAGGCAAAGTAGGGCAGTTTGCCGAGCTGGAACTGCATCCGTCCCAGCTCGGGGAAACGGGGCAGTTCGGCGATGACGATCCGGAACAGGCCTGTCATGCGGGGCTGGCCGATCAGGTCGGCGTAGCGGTGGCCGATGGCTGTCAGACCGGAGCGCAGATCTCCCGGCTGTGGCCGCGCGGCGGTATCGCCGGCGTCGCGCTGCCAGGACTCGGTGACGATGGCCTCGAAGA
This sequence comes from Streptomyces sp. NBC_00466, assembly GCF_041433995.1. Taxonomy (NCBI): domain Bacteria; kingdom Bacillati; phylum Actinomycetota; class Actinomycetes; order Kitasatosporales; family Streptomycetaceae; genus Streptomyces; species Streptomyces sp. NBC_00466. The sequence goes on from NZ_CP107896.1 coordinate 7,286,394, forward strand.
GGGCCGCCTTGGTGGGGAACTGCTTGAACAGGGTGGACTTCGAGACCCCGGCTGCTTCGGCGATCCGCGCGAGGGAGGTGCCGTCGTAGCCACGGTCCAAGAACAGTTCTGTGGCCGCGGTGGTGATCGCCTCGCGCTTCTGCTGGGCGAGCCTGCGGTGATGCGCGGTGAGTTCTGCTGCCATGCGGAGAGTATGCCGCAGCCCCGAGGCGAGTCACTTGACTCGCCTCGGGGGCCCGCTTACGGTGCAGCAGCAAGGCGAGTCGAGTGACTCGCATCAGATCGGTGGCACCTGGGCGCATCCTGGTTGTCGCATCGTGGAGGAAGTTCATGACAGTCGACAAGACCGCTTTGGTGACCGGTGCGAATCGCGGCCTCGGGCGCAGCGCGGCCATCGCCCTGGCCACACGCGGGGTGCGGGTCGTGGTCACCCATCGCGGTGATGCAGCCGGGGCTGAGAAGACGGTGGAACAGGTGCAGGCCGTGGGTGGGACGGCCGCTGTTCTCCGGCTCGACATCAGCGACGTCTCCTCCTTCGCGTCCTTCACCTCCGAACTGGGCGCGCAGCTGGAGCGCTGGGGTACTTCGCGGCTCGACATCCTGGTCAACAACGCGGGAGTGGGAGTCTTCGGGCCGCTGGAGACTGTCACGATCGACGACTTCGACACGGTGATGGGCACCAACGTCCGGGGCACGTTCTTCCTCATCCAGTCGCTCGTGCCGCTGCTGGCCCAGGGCGGCCAGGTCATCAACGTCTCGACGTCACTGACCCGCCACACCAGCCCCGCCACCTCGGCCTACTCCGCCTCGAAGGCCGCCGTCGAAGCTCTGAGCCGCACCCTCGCCGCAGAACTCGGACCTCGCGGCATCCGGGTGAACTCCATCGCCCCGGGGCCGACCGCCACCGACTTCAACGGCGGAGCGATGCGGGACGACGCCGGAATGCGCCAGGTTCTGGCCGGACAGACCGCGCTCGGCCGCGTCGGCGAACCTGAGGAGATCGGCGACGCCATCGCCACGCTGGCCTCCGAGGGGCTGCGCTGGGTCACCGCCCAGCGCATCGAGGTCTCCGGCGGCGCCCTCCTGTGACGCCGGGCGACGGCCGGTAGGTAGGCAGGCAGGCAGGCAGTGACGGCCCCGACTCGCTCCGAGCCGACCGACTCGTCCTCATCCTCGTCCAGCTCTGGCGTATCAGGGTCCCGAAGCGGGCGCAGGGCGCTGGCGGCCGGGGGCGGTGAAGCTGTAGCGGCCGAGCAGGTTCCTATCCGGACACTCCCGGGTGGAGTTCAGCGTCTTGGCGTCGCGCTCCTCGTCCCCGCTCGTTGATGGTGCTGTGGAGTGCGGGCTGCGTGTGGTGAAGGACCCAGACGGCGGCATCGTCCGTCGCGTCCCGTTGATCGACACATCCGGTTCCGGGATCGGTCCGGTCTGCCGGTTTCTGGGGCATCTCAGCGACCGGGGGCTGTCGCCGAACACCTGGTGCGCCTACGCCTATGACCTGAAATACCTGTTCACGTTCCAGGCTCTCCCGGGCCAGGGGGAGTGCCGCGAGCACGGCGAGGGCCATTGGCACCGGCACGATGCCGGGTACGCGGTCGGTCCGGGGTGCCGAGCGGGTCGGCGATCCGGTCGGCCGCCGCGCCGCCACCGATGGGCGGGGAGGGCATCGTGGCCCGGATGGCGTCAGCGTCCAGCGACTCCACGGCAGCCCGGGACCACTGAGGGGACGACGTATCCCGGGGCGGGGATGAGCCTGGTGTGCCAGGCCCACCGGAAGGCGGATACGGGTACTTTCCAACGCTTGGCGGTCTGGCCCACGTCGTACTCGGTTCGTCTCATACGATCACCTCTCGCTCCACCGGAAGCGACGTACAGTGCCGTCTGCCTGTTGGTGTCCGTACCCTTCGGCGGGTGAGTCTGATCGAGGTGGGTCCAGGGCAGGTCGAGCTCGTGGTTGGGGGGCCTGGGGCACTCGCGCCATCCGCCCGGTTGTTCGACTGGTCGCGGGCGGATGAGTATGAGGCCGCCTTCACCGTGGAGATTGCTGCCGATGGTGTCCGTGCACGACGGGAAAGCGTGACCGTGACCGTCTGGGACAACCTGGGCGACTTCTTCGATGGCCTTGCGCGCGACTTCCGCGGCTGGGAGGGCGAGCAGGCCTGGATCAACAACCATCTGGTCGTGGCAGCAACTTTCGGTTCGGGCGGTCACGTGTATCTGAGCTGGACCTTGCGGTCCGGTTTCTTCCCCGAAGACTGGAAATGCACCGTGACGAACGTGATCGAGGCCGGTGAAGGCATGACGGTTCTGGCAGCGGACGTGCGCGCATTCCTGGGCCAGGGGTAGGTCGTCGACCGCCCGCTCGTGCCGTGAGCCATCACCATCCCTGACCGGGCCGCGATTCACCTGTCCGGCCGGGGACGGAAGGTAGGCAGGCCCAAGTGTGTGACGGTCTGCGCGGCCGAGGCTTGTTCGTCGAGCTGGGCGAGCTTCTCCTCGGTGCCCGCGAGGTTGATCTCCAGGCCTTCCACTTCGCCGAGCCATCCCTGTTCCTTGGCCTCCTGGAGCCGGTCGAGCAGGTTCGCGTGGATCTCTGCCAATCGGGGCATCTGCTCGGGATCGGGCCGCAGGACAGGGCAGCGGATGCAGGCTTCTCTGAACTTCGGGAGCCTGCCTCGCCCTCCGTCTGCAGGAATCTGTCTCTCGGACCTGGAGCCGGAGACGTCGGGCAGCACTGGGATCATCGTCGGGTGCGTGGAACTGATGAGCTGATCAACGTGGACGATCCGGCCTGGCCCGAGCTGCAGGAGCTGTTCGCGGCCAGCGCTGTTCCGGTAGAGGTGCTGCCCGTTGACCGAGGCGAGAGCCGCCGGTGCCTGCTGCAGATGCAAGTCACGGCGCGATCAGTACTCGGCGCCGTGGCGTTGAGCTGCGGCGGCCTGGTCCTCGATGACGGATGGGTGCGTGTGTTCGGCGGCGGGTCGGGCGAAGACGACGGCAGTCTGCCAAGCCTTGCCCAGGTCAATGCGTTCCCCGCCCATTTCGATCCTGCCTGGCAGCCGGCGAAGGGACTGGTCGTCGGCCACGACGTGTTGGGCGGGGTGTTCGCGCTGAACGGCCACGACCCGGAAGCGGCGGGCCGACCCGGTGTCCCAGGACAGATGACCTACTTCGCCCCCGACACGTTGGAGTGGGAAGCGATGGAGATGGGTCACTCGGTATGGATCTCCTGGATGCTGTCCGGACGGCTGGAGAAGTTCTATGAAGCGCTGCGCTGGCCAGGCTGGCGCGAGGAGGCGGCCTCATTGCCCTTCTCTCAGGGCATCTCGGTGATTCCGTTCTTGTGGTCGCAGGAGGCTCAAGCGGATCTTGCGGCCACCAGTCGCCATGCCGTGCCGATGCGTGAAGTCCTCGGTGTCGCCGCTGACTTCGCCCTGCAGATGGGCCCGCTCGATCCGGGATTTCTTGGTGCGGTATAGGCCAGAGGGCTGACCCTTCGACGAACTGTCGTCGGTGGGGAGGCTGGCGCTTCCCTCTGCTGACCTCGGAGGGCAGGCAGGCCAAGGGCCTGTTCCAGGACCCACTGGGCGACGTTGGCTCCGGCGCGGCCGGTGCGGGTACTGCTGAGAACGATCGCGATCTTCGGCAACGTGACTCCTGGGGGTGTGGGTGTTCCAACGCGGGTGAGTTGTGTGCGGCGGACATACCGGCCCTGCTGGGCTGGCCGGTGAGCCCGCCGGGGGACGCGGCCTGCGGTGTTCCGGGCGGGCGTGCCCCGTCTCCGCGGGCGGTCTCGCCGTACGGGCGGGCGGCCGCGTGGTCTTGGGCGTCCGGGGGGTTACGGGGCTGCTGGGCCGGTGGTGAAGAAGGCCGTCATCTGCTCCAGGCCCTGCGGGCCGAACATCCTCTCCAGACTCTGGGCGGAGTCGGCGGCGGAGGCCTCGCTGCGCGGGAAGAGGGCTTCCTCGTAGGCGGCCAGGGCTGCCTCGGTGTCGCCGGGGTGGGCGGCGACGGCCGAGGCGAGTTCGGCGCCGTCGAACATCGCGAGGTTCGCGCCTTCGCCGGCGAAGGGCGACATCACGTGGGCAGCGTCGCCGAGCAGGGTCACGCCCGGTACGCGGTTCCACCGGTGGCCCACCGGCAGGGCGTGGATGCGGCGCGGGGCCATGGTGTCGGCGTCGGCGAGCAGGCCGCGCAGGGCCTCGTCCCATCCCTCGAAGTGGGCGAGCACGGCTGCCTTCGCGGCCGGCAGGTCGGTGAAGTCGACCGTGTCCAGCCAGTCTTCGTCCGCCTTGAGGGCGGTGTAGGCGTGGAGGCTGCCGTCGGTCTCCCGGTGCGCGAGGAAGCCGCGCTCGTGGCCGAGGCAGATGAAGAACCCGCCGCCGATCACGGCGGCGCTGCGCGGATGCCGAGTGTCCGCGTCCAGCAGGTCGGTCTCCACGAAGGAGATGCCGGTGTAGGCGGGCTCGGCGTCCGAGACCAGGGGCCGTACGCGCGACCAGGCTCCGTCGGCGCCGATCAGCAGGTCGGTGGTGATGGTGGAGCCGTCGGCGAAGGCCACCTCGTGGCGTCCGCCGCCCAGGGCGCGCACGCCGGTGACCTTGCTGCCCCAGCGGACCGTGCCGTCCGGGAGCGAGTCGAGGATCAGGTCGCGCAGGTCGCCGCGGTCGACCTCGGGCCGGCCGCCGGTGCCGTCGTCCTCTTCCGCGACGTGGACGGTGCCGTCGGGGCCGAGCACGCGCATGGCCTGGCCGCCCTCGTGGATAGCCTTGCGGAAGCCGTCGTGGAGACCGGCGGCGTGCAGGGCCTTCTGGCCGTTCTCCTCGTGGATGTCGAGCATGCCGCCCTGGGTGCGGGCCTCCCGCGACGCCTCCAGTTCGAAGACGGCCGCCTCGATGCCGTTGACGTGCAGGACGCGGGCGGCGGTGAGGCCGCCGAGACCTGCGCCGATGATCGCGATGGGGTGGTGCGTGTTCATGGGGTCCTCCTGAGGGTGGGGATGGCGCTGCGGCCGCCCTTGCAGGCCCGCCCCTCCAACGTAACGAACATGTTCGTAGCGAACAAGTTTGTCCAGAGGTGTGCCGTGTCCCACACGCGCATACGGACCGGCCGTCCAGGGGTGGGAGCCTGCGGCCCTCAGGGCTCCACCGGGATCAGCCGGTGGCGTCCGGGACGGGGGTGTGGAGGATGCCGTTGATCACGAGGTCGAAGCCCCAGGACAGTCGGGCGTCCTGGGCGCCGGACAGCAGCGCCGGCAGGTGCGCCTTGATCATCGGGTGTTCGTCCTCGTCCACGCCGTGGGCGGCGCGGGCGAGCGCGTCCCAGTCGGCCTGGCTCATCGGGTCGCGTTCCTGGGTGCCGTGCTCCGCCGCGGTGGCGGTCGCGTACTGCAGGAGGTTGTCCACGCCCCAGGCGACCTGCTCGCGCGGGGCACCGCTGCGGGAGAGCAGCAGCAGGAGGCGTTCGACCAGGTTGAGGTAGTTCGCGCCGCTGGGGCGTGCGACCAGTGCGGAGCGGGCCAGCTGAGGGTGCTCGAAGAGCAGGCGGGTATAGGAGGCCAGCACCGCTACGAGCTCGTCACGCCAGGCGGCCCCGGCCCCGACGGCGGGCAGGTCCACCTCACCCAGGAGCGCGTCCAGGACCGCGGCGTGCAGCTCGGCGGTATTGGCCACGTAGACGTAGAGCGAGGCCGGGCCGGTGTCCAGTTCCTGGGCCAGGCGCCGCATGGTCAACTTCTCCAGCCCCTCGGACCGCATGACCCGCACCGCCGCATCGACGATTCCGTGCCGGGTCAGGGCGGGCTTCGCAGGTCGTTCACGCCGGCTGACCGGTTCTCGCTTCGCAGTCACACCCCGATCGTAACGAACACGTTCGCCCCCCCCGGGGGTGCGCACCCGCCGCTCGCCCCCGTACTCCCGCCCAACCGACGACTCGGGCGGGCCCTTCGTCACGGGATGCCGGGCCTGCCGGGCCCTGGGTGCTACGGCCAACCTGGCGCACCGTCATCCGGCGCTCGCTACGCCGCTGATGGTCGCCACGGGCGGTGCCGCCTTCCTCACGTCCTGCATCATCCCCATGGCCCTCTGGGGGCCGGCTGCCACCCAGATGCCAGACGTTTCGAAATATGTCCATGCCGCATTTATTATGCGCTATTCTCATTGGATAGGTAGGGTGTGTTCATGTTGATGAGCACGGAGGAAACCCTGCGGGTCACGGTGACCGCGATCGCGCACCGCACGGGCGAGCAGCAGTCCGCCCTGGCCGCCGCCCTGGGACTGACGCAAAGCCAGATCAGCCGCAGACAGCACGGAAAAGCGGCGTGGACCCTGACGGACTGCGACCGCCTGGCCGCGCACTGGGGGATGCCCGTGCTGGACCTCCTCGCGGGCCCCACCCACGCCATGACGAAGCTCCCCGCCGACCGCATCGCCAGCGGCGGGCAACAGACCCTGGTACCGCTCGACACCCCCGCACCCGCACGCACCGCAGTGCTGGCCCCCGCTCCGGACTCGCCAGCGCCGACGAGCGAGCCTGAGCCCCCCTCACCTTCCACCCCGACCGAGCCTGCAGCCACCACCGCCACACCGGCCCCGAAGCGAGTGGCCGCACCCGCAGGCCCACTCGCTGACCTCGTCCGCGTACGGATCGAGGAAGAACTCGCCACGCACAGCGGCGACCTGACGGCCACACGGGCCGCGCTCATCAAAACAGCAGTCCCCGACGTGATGAAGTTGTTCGCCGCCTCACGGGTCGGCGGCCGATACGAACACAGCGAGTTCCCGCCCACCGCCGACATCCTGCGGAAGGCATCACAGCGCGGCGCGGATCAAGTGTGGGAAGCCCGGCCCAAATGGCGCTCCGAGGAGCTGCACGCCTCCGCGCGCCGCGGCCACATCACCCTCGAAGTGACCGCACTGGACATGAACGCCGCCTACCTCAGCGCACTCAAGGCATGGCTGCCGATCGGGAAGCTGGTGCACTCCGAAGGCGAACGCCACGACCCGAAGCGCTCCGGAATCCACCGCATCACCCCGCCCGTCTGGGAGCAGCCGGACCTGCCCTCGCCACTCGGCGCACGGAAAGAACCGGGAGACCTGTGGGTCACCGAGCCGACACTCCGTCTCCTGCTGCGCTGTGTGAAGTTGGGGTACTGCGAGGCGCCGACCATTCACGAATCGTGGACATCCGGAGCATCGGAAGGGCTGTTGGAAAAGATGCGCCGCACTCTCGCCGAAGTGCGAAAGGAAGCCATTTCACAGAATGACGAAGTGGCCCTGGAATACGTGAAATCGATGTATTCTAAGTTCGTGTCCACTATCGGCGAGAGCAGCGCGAACCGGGAAATCCGACGCCCCGACTGGATGCACATCATCCGCAGTCAGGCATTCGCGAACCTGTGGCTGAAAGCGCATAAAGCCCACACGTCAGGACTGACGGTCGTTCAAATGTCAGGCACCGACGAACTCCACGTCGCCGGAGACTGGCAACAGGTATTCCCAGAAGGCCGAGACCTGCCACAGGTCAAGGCCAAGACCATCTACACACTGGGGGAGTAGACCATGGCCGGCGGAGCAACCGACCTATGGGGCGAATGGCAGAAACACGGCGCCCAGGGAATGAGCGGCGCCCAAGCACTCGCCGCCGAACTCGACCGGATCGCGCGCGAAGGCGGCATCGCCTCACCCGTCACCACCAACCGCGGACTCTCCGCCCGCCTCCGCTACCTCAACACCGGCCCCGGCCGCGAAGTCCTCCGCGAACACGGCATCAGCGCCCGCCTCCTACGCTCCTGGAAACGCGGAGCACACCCCAGCCGCCCCAAGCTCGATGCGCTCGACAGGGCTTACCAGGAGCGCCGCCGGGACAACATCATCCGCTCCGGGGCACTCAAACGACTGCTCGACAACCAGGGCCGCGGCCGCCGGATCGAGATCTACCCCGTCGACCAGACCGCCGTAAACGAGAAGTACCGCCGACCGACCATCACCGAGCGCTCAGTGCAAGCGCGATACGTCTGGGACGACATGGTCGACGCCTGGGGCAAGGGCGACATGAACACCCTGGACGAGATCTGGGACGACATCATCACCGACCTGGATTCCGACTATGCGGCATACGCCTACGTCGGATCCATCGGAATCGGCGCATAAACAAGCCAGCGCGCAACTGCGCGACCACACCGGCCGGGATACGCCGCCGATGGGTTCCACCACCGATGGCGGGTGGGCGCGACCTTCAACTCTCTCGATGCATGCGGGAACCGGTCGGCTTCTGACTCATTTCCGAAGGACGTTGACGACGACCACCCCGCCGCCCGACCTCAATCCCTCGACTGCTCCCGCTCCACAGCAGGGCGGGCAGCCACTCGTGTACGCCCTGCTGAAACTGTTATCGCGCCGTTCGCGGCTGTGACCGTGTACGTCATCCACGAGCATCCGGGCATTCGCCGATCCGGTGGGGCGCCACTGACACGGTCATTAGCGTTCTGGTCACCGGGTTGGAGTTCGTGGTCAAACGGCGGTAATCGCGTCCGCGATTTCTAATCGGGTAAAGAGAGTTGAGTAGCCTCTCCACATGTGTCTACCAGTCGGTGAGGGGCCGGGTGTGCGCCCATCGCAGGAACTGAGTTCCTCGCCATATACGGGCCCTTGGCCGTATACGAAAAATCCCTCTACGGCGAAGAAGGAATCTGTACCTGCAGACTCACCAACAGCCCCCGCCATATACTGTTGGCTTGATTGGTGTAGACCTGTCTTCTTGCGGTTGTTGCGTTCCTGAAGCAGGGGCTAGCCGTGGGGTGCCGTCTTGACGGGGGATCAGGGCCGGGCACATTTCGCAACGGAAGCGGCGGGGGTACGGAAGCCGTGGGCGACTGGCAACGACGGACCAGGAACACGAGAAGCACACCGGTAACCCTCAACTGACCAACACAGACAGGCGAACAGGGCACCATGGCTCCTAGCCAGCCAAGGGCAGGCCGGAGGCCGGCCCTACGGGCCGAAGGCCCGGACCGTCACCGAAGGTGACGGTGTTTCAGGACGCCGAAGGCGGCCAAGGGTGCGGAGCACCCGGCATCTTGACGGCCCGTAGGGCCGTCGCGTCGTGTCTCCGGG
>NZ_CP107897.1:0-319676 GCF_041433995.1 Streptomyces sp. NBC_00466
GTACCACATCGCTGCGCGATGTGCAAGCGAACTGCCCCGCTGCGCGGGGCAGTTGCGCAACCCGCTCCGCGGGTTGCGAACCCCAGGGCTGCGCCCTGGGGTTGACGGGCGGTTCGCTTCGCTCACCGCCCCGGTGAAGCCGGGCCAACTCCTTCCGCTTCGCTCCAGGAGTTGAGGGGGGCCGGCCCGCGTTGCGGGCCGGTGGGCCCCGCTGTGCGGGGGCCAGGTCTGGCGGGATATCAAGTGCAGGTGATTCGGCTTCTTGTAAGAGAGTTGACGGGTGCTTCGCACCCGTCTGAGAGTGTGTCCGCTGCACTCCCCCACCCTGGGGCCCTTCCGGCTGCGCCTCCAGGGCCTGAAGCCCGCTACGCGGGCTTGGCTGGCTACGGGGAGAGGGGGTCGCTCGTTCGTGTCCTGGTTTTGGTGCAACGCATCATCGGTTTGATGCAGCATGTAGAGTTGGTAGAAATAAGGGATACGCTCTGGCTGTGAGAGGACGGGACTCATGTCAGTCTACAAATATCTTCCGTCTGAAATAGCGCGGCTCGGTGTGACGAGAAAGGCCACAGGGCTCGCCCTCGGCCGGGTGCAGACGCATGTGCGGCTCTCCCGGGAGCGCGAGGAACGTGCACGCGGAGGACCAGCGGAGGTCCTCAGCCTGAGTGAGCTGGCGATCGCCGTGTGGGAGTGCGCTGAATGGGAGCGTATCGCCCACGTGATGACGGCGCAGCAGATGCCTGTCTATGCACCGGGACAGGATCCGCGTGTAGGCCGCTGTGAGGAGCAGCGGATGCAGCGTGTGGCCGTTGACATAGCTGCTGCAGAGCAACACGGTGGGGCGCCGGCCGGGATGCTGTGTCATCGGGTCTACCGGATCGCTGCCCAGCAGGCCGGCTCTCCGGACGAACCGCGCCTCACCGTCCACATGATGGCCTCTTCCCTCAGCGAAGCCGCCCACCGGGCCTGGACCGTCTACGGACGCCCAGGTACCAGCAGGGCGAATACCGGATTACCTCGGTCGAACAGGTCCTTCCCGAACCCGGAGAATTGTTGTGATCCAGCTTCGAGAACATCAAGTAGAAGCAAATTCAGGCATCCGTAAATGGGTGGGATTCCCTGCAAGATCATCCGTCCCGACCCAGGGAGCACGTGCCACCGTCGTGTCAGCGACCGGCTCCGGGAAGACGATCACTGCCGCCTCGGCCGCGCTGGACAACTTCCGGAACGGGCGGATCCTCGTCATGGTCCCCACTTTGGATCTTCTGGTGCAGACCGCACAGGCGTGGCGCCGGGTCGGCCACAACGCGCCCATGGTCGCGGTCTGCTCCCTGGAGAAGGACGCGGTCCTGGAGCAGCTCGGTGTCCGCACGACCACGAACCCGATCCAGCTCGCCCTGTGGGCCGGACACGGGCCCGCTGTCGTGTTCGCCACGTACGCCTCCCTCGTGGACCGTGAGGACGTCGAAGCGATGGGCCAGCGGAAGGTTCGCGGGCCACTGGAGGCCGCTCTAGCGGGCGGAGAGCGGCTGTTCGGACAGCAGATGGACGGGTTCGACTTGGCGGTTGTGGATGAGGCACATGGGACTGCTGGGGACGTCGGCCGGCCCTGGGCCGCGATCCACGACAACCAGCGTATCCGGGCGGACTTCCGGCTCTACCTCACGGCCACACCGCGGATCCTGGCGGCGGTCCGGCCGCAGAAGGACAAGGACGGCCAAGAGCTGGAGATCGCCTCGATGGCGAGCGACCCGGGCGGGACGTACGGCGAGTGGATTTACGAGCTCGGGCTGTCGGAGAGCATCGAGCGGAGCATCCTCGCCGGTTTCGAGATCGACGTGATCGAAATCCGCGACCCGGAGCCAGTGCTGGGGCTGTCGGAAGAGGCGCTGCGGGGCCGGCGCCTGGCGCTCTTGCAGACCGCGCTCCTGGAGCACGCGGCCGCGAACAACCTCCGCACCGTCATGACCTTCCATCAGCGGGTGCAGGAGGCCGCCGCGTTCGCGGAGAAGCTGCCCGAAACGGCGGCCGAGCTGTACGCGACCGAGGCGTCCGACAAGTTCCTCGAAGACGCGGCCGCACTGCCGCCGTCCTCGATCGACGCGGAGTTCTACGAGCTGGAGCCCTACCGGCACGTGCCCGCTGACCGGGTCTGGGCGAACTGGCTGTGCGGGGACCACCTAGTGGCCGAGCGGCGCGAGGTCCTGCGGCAGTTCGCCAACGGCATCAACGCGGCCGGGAAGCGCGTACACCGGGCGTTCCTGGCGAGCGTTCGCGTCCTCGGGGAGGGCGTCGACATCGTGGGCGAGCGGGGCGTGGAGGCGATCTGCTTCGCCGACACCCGCGGCTCCCAGGTCGAGATCGTCCAGAACATCGGCCGGGCGCTGCGCCCGAATCCAGACGGCACCACAAAGGTCGCCAGGATCATCGTGCCGGTCTTCCTGGAGCCCGGCGAAGACCCGGACGACATGGTCGCCTCCGCCAGCTTCCGCCCCCTCGTGGCCGTCCTTCAGGGGCTCCGCAGTCACTCGGAACGTCTGGTGGAGCAGCTCGCTTCCCGGGCCCTGTCGCGTGGGCGTGAGCAGCGGCGCGTCCACGTGAAGCGGGATGCTGACGGGCGCATCATCGGGGCCGGGGAGCCCGAGGGCGACGGCGGGGACCAGGAACAGGAGAGTGAGGCTGCCGTTGAATCGGCGCTGCTGCATTTCTCCAGCCCACGCGACTCCGCCACGATCGCGGCGTTCCTGCGCACGCGGGTGTACCGGCCGGAGTCCCTGGTGTGGCTCGAAGGTTTCCAGGCCCTGCGCCGGTGGCGGGCCGAACACGAGATCACCGGCCTCTACGCCGTCCCCTACGACGTTGAGGTCGAGGTCGGGGCGACGAAGGCGTTTCCGCTTGGCCGCTGGGTCCACCAGCAGCGGAAAGCGCTGCGGGCCGGGGAGCTGGAGCCGCGGCGCAAGGAGCTCCTGGACGCCCCGGAGGCCGGGATGGTGTGGGAACCCGGCGAAGAATCCTGGGAGACCAAACTCGCCGCACTCCGGTCCTACCGGCGGGCCACCGGGCACCTCGCACCCCGCCAGGACGCCCTCTGGGGCCAGAGCGAAACCGAGGGCCTGGTGCCCATCGGACAGCACCTCGCCAACCTCCGACGCAAGGGCGGCCTCGGGAAAGACCCCGATCGCGCCGCGGTACGGGCCGCGCAGCTGACCGCCATCGACCCGGACTGGAACTGCCCCTGGCCGCTGGACTGGCAGCGCCACTACGCCGTGCTGCGCGACCTGGTCGACGCCGACGGCACCCTCCCCGGCATCCAGCCCGGCGTCCTCTTCGAGGGCGACGACCTCGGGCGCTGGATCGAGCGGCAGACGAACAACTGGCCGCAGCTGTCGACCGAGCAGCAGGAGAGGCTGTCCTCGCTGGGCATCCGGCCCGCGAAGCGGCCCTCTGCGGCTCCGGCCCGGAAGGGCGCGGCGAGCGGTCCGGGCACGGTGTCGGCGGCCTTCCAACGCGGTGTGGTGGCCCTCGCTCAATACGTCCAGCGCGAAGGCACACACACCGTCAGGCGGTCGCACACCGAACGGATCGTCATCGCCGACCAGGAGCACAACGTGAAGCTCGGCATCTGGGTCTCGAACACCAAGAGCCGCCGAGACAAACTCACCGGACCCCAACGGGCCGCCCTCGCCGAACTGGGCGTCGACTGGGCGTGAACAAGCAAGACCTGATCTAAGGGGTGTCGGGCCCAGTTACACACAGCTACTCTGACAGTTCTGTGCGCAAGGGGGGTTCATGCGTTTTGAGCAGCGGATGTATGCACACATCAAGTTCTTGGGGCTGATGGCTGAGCTCTACGAGAACGAGTTCGAAGACTTCTTTCACCGCCTGATGTGCTCGCGGTATCCCGACTTCGTCGACGTACGCACCGCAGGACGCCTCGGCGACATGTCAGCGGACGGCCTCAGCCTGCATTCCCGCAAGCTGTACGCCTGCTACGGCCCCCAAACGGTCGATCCTTACGAAATCAAGAAAAAGCTGACCAAGGATCTCTCGGGGGCGGTCGAGAAGCGCAGCGGTGAGTTCGACACCTTCGTCTTCGTGCACAACGACCGGCGAGGTGTGCACCCTGTCGTGGCGTCCTTGTTGGCCGAAGCGCGTGACAGCATGCCCTCGCTTCAGTTCGAGCAGATGGGCAGTCGGCGCCTGTGGCAGGAGTGCATGCAGCTTCCGCTGATGGCTGCGGAGGATGTGCTTCGGTGCGAGATACCCATCAAGGACACGACTTTCGGCGTCGGGATGGAGGATCTGGCCCCGCTTCTGAAGCAGTTACAGGACATCCGTGCCGAGTCCAACCCGCTGATGTCCCTGCCCGACGTGCCGGTGGAGAAGCTGGACTTCAACCGGATCGAAGGAGCGGATCGTGAAGACCTCCTCCGAGGCATGCGTCAGAGCTACCTGGTGGACGCGTTCTACGCCGGCACCCGGAGCGAGCTGGAGCATGACGAGGTGGCGGAGGGCTTCCGCCTGTACTACCAGCAGGTGCGTCGCGACTACAGCGACGCTGACGACGTCCTTTGGCAGCTCAAGATGTACTTCCTGGGGAACGCCCAGCCGCGACCGAAGGTGCTGCGCGCCGCCCTTGTGGTGCTGGCGCACTTCTTCGAGCGATGCGACATCTTCGAGACGCCGCCTGCCGGCTGGCAGCCCGGCATCGGGTTGACCGCATGATCACTCCGACGAAAGGGCTCGCTCCTGACCGCTGCCTGCTCGCTGTCGGCGCGCAGGTTCTCCTCCAGCTCGATGAACCGCGGACCGTCAGCCAGGCGTGGTCGAGGCTGAAGAGCTGGCGCGCCGATCAGGCCCATACCTCGCCGGTATCGTTCGAGTGGTTCGTTCTGGCCCTGGACATCCTCTTCGCCATGGGTGTGGTGGAGCTGGACCAGGACGTTCTCGTTGCAAGGAGTACGGATGCTGCGCCGTCTGAGCGCTGACGACGCCCGGTTCAAGACGGTGGATTTCTCACCGGGACTGAACCTGCTGGTCGCGGACACCACGTCGTCGTCAGCTGAGACCGACAGCCGTAACAGTGCTGGCAAGTCCAGCGTGATCGAGCTCGTTCACTTCCTTCTGGGGGCAAAATCCTCCGGGTCGCTGGCCACGAACAGGGCTCTGCGCCACATCACCTTCAGCCTGACTATGGACTGGCCGTGGCAGGACGATCCGCTCGAGGTACGACGGCGTGGAGACAGTCCCAAGGTCGTGTCGCTGAGCCGGGACGTATCCGGCGTGCCAGCCGACACGCTCTTCACGGACGGCCAGGACGTCGAGCTGCCCGTAGAGGAGTGGAATCGCGTCATCGAGCGGGACCTGTTCAGGCTGGATGGCGACCATCCCGGAGTGAGCGGTCGCACGCTCCTGTCGTTCCTTATCCGCCGTGTCTCCGCTCACGGCTTCAACGAGCCCACTCGGACGTTCTCCCGGCAGGCCGCCGCGGAGGCATCGTCGAACCTGGCCTACCTCTTGGGGCTGGACTGGCAGCTGGTCAACGGTTACCGCGAGCTCAATGCCCGCAAGGCGACCAGAGATCAGCTGAGGAAGGCCGTCAACGATCCCGTATGGGGACGGATCGTCGGGTCCACGGCCGACCTGAGGGGCCAGATCACTCTCGCCGAGGCACAGGTCGAACGGCTGCGAGCGCAGGTTGCCGCCTTCCAGGTTGTCCCTGAGTACGAGCGCCTCAAAGAACGCGCAGACCAGGTAAGCCGCAGAATCAAGCAGCTCGCCCAGGACGACGTGATCGACCAGCACAACCTCGAAGAACTCCAAGGCGCGGTCACCGAGACCACCGACGTCGAGGTGTCCTACCTCGAGCCCGCCTACCGCGAGCTAGGGGTCATCCTCAACGACCAGGTCCGGCGTCGCTTCGACGATGTCAAGGCGTTCCACCACTCCGTCGTACGCAACCGGCGCAGGTTCCTGGAGGAGGAGATCCAGGAACTCACCGACCGCCTGGCCGCCCGGCGTCAGGAACGTGCCGACCTAGGCGAGGATCAGGCTCGCCTCCTGCGCGAGCTGGCGGAAGGTGGAGCGCTGGAAGCGCTGACTGCCCTGCAGACAGCACTAGGGCGGGAGGAGGCCGCTCTCGGTGCTCTTCGCCACCGCTTCGACGCAGCGCAGGCCCTAGAGGCTAGCGCCCGCCAAATCACCGCCAAGAGCGTCGAACTGCAACAGGCCGTCGACCTCGACCTCCGAGAGCGCCGGCAGCAGACAGACGAAGCGATCCTGCTGTTCTCCCGGTACGCCCAGCGCCTTTACGGCGAGGGCCGCGAAGCCTATCTCGCGATCGAGGCCGGCCGCACCAGCCTCAACATCACGCCCCGGATCGACGCCGACGACAGCCGCGGCATCAACAACATGGTCATCTTCTGCTTCGACCTCACCCTGGCTGTCCTCGCTCACCGCCACGAGCGCGGCCCTGACTTCCTCATCCACGACAGCCACCTCTACGACGGCGTCGACGAACGGCAGGTCGCGCGAGCCCTGGCGCTCGCAGCCGAAGTGACGGAGGAAGAGCACATGCAGTACATCGTCACCCTCAACACAGACACCCTCAGCACCGCTGCCCAGCGCGGATTCAACCCCGGACCCCACATCCGAAGCCCCCGCCTCACCGACGACGACGAGGGCGGCCTCTTCGGCTTCCGCTTCAAAGCCACAGGCAAGGCAAAGGCATAACGAGCACCCCGCACCGACCGTGATAGCCGCCGGGAGTCTCTCGGCCGCCTCAGGAGCGGATATCGTCCCGTGTCGTCGTTTCCTGGAAGAAGGCGCGCAGAGGCTCGTCAATGGCCTGCTCACAGCTGCCGCAGTCGGCTGCGACGTCGAGACGTGGTGCGAGGTCCTCGGTGTCGTGGGGGGTGAGGATGAGCCAGCGCAGAACCACCTGCCGCAAGATCAGCCGCAGCTCACGCAGCTGAGTCTGCCTTTTGCTCTCCTCCTGCTCTTTGAGCAGGTCTCCGTGTACATACAAGGACCGTGCGTTGTATGCGTCCCGCACTGCCTTCGTGACGAGTTCGCGCAGCGCTGGGGGGAACAGGGCGGCCGTGCGAGTCTGCATCTTCTTGCTGATGCCGTCGTGCTTGTCGTTGGGACTGGCTATCAGGGCTTCCAGAGCGATGACGTAGTCCAAGTGCAGCTCGTCTACCTCTTGCTCCCATACTTCGTTGTCGCTGGGGGTGCGCTGGTAGGCCTGCAGCAGGTGTCGGGCGGCCCGTTCAAGCCGTCGGGCACGTTTCCTGGGCAATGTGCGGCCGCTGGTTGCGCCAGCCATGACGGCATCGATCCTGGCGGTTACCGCGGAGCAGAAGGCCTGCATCCGCGGCAGATCTGCCGGCGCGAGATGGAAGCTCCCCGTCTTACGGGCTTCGATTTCGACCGGGGTCCCGTGGCGACTCGCAATGGTCTCAATGGTGGTCGGTACGTCGTTTCGGTTCAGTTCGAAGTACCGGCCGCGCTCGACTCTGAACACGGCATCGACGTGCAACAGGTCTTCGCTCCACAGGATAAGGGGGAGCAGCGCTCTCCAGTGGCGGGCTTCCGGCCGAGGACCGGCGGTCTCGAACCAGTGGGTCCCTCTGCGGTCCGGCGTACGGTCAGGGTTCGGGGCATGGACGAAGGGCGCACCGATTAGAAGATCGAGGTCGAGCCCGCCCGGCTGCAAGCCATAGAGCGCGGGCATGGGGCCCAGCTGCTTCAGTTCGTCGGTGGTGAAGGTCTGCAGGGTGTAGTGACCCAGCGGAACTCGTGCACCTTCAGGAAGATCGCCGGTCAGCAGCAGCCAGTCCTCGGCACCCAGTGCCGGGGCCGTACAGAAGGCAACGAAACTGTCCGCGACCTCCTCCACCGACACAGTGGCTCCTCGGGCGATCAAACGGGTCGCGTCGCCCAGCCCGGATGCACCCAGAATCACGGACCATCGGGGCAGCCAGTCACCAGTGAGCTTTCCGTACAGGTCACGGTGCCCCGACACCGGCGCCGCCAAGGCCACTGCGTTGCTCAGGTCATCCCACTCCGGCCGCGCTGCAAGCGCTGCGTCAGAGACGGCCTGGGGAATGGAGGGGAGATGACGTGCCTGATCAAGCCAGGCGAGGGCGGCTTGACGTAGCTGGGAGGGGCTTTCCATACCGCACGAAACTAGCGCACCTCCGCTGTCTGCCCCGCTCCCCCTCTCAGCACTCCGGCCAGTTTGCCGCCCTTTCCGTGCGGGGCATGGAGAGGACGAAGCCGAGGCCTCGCCCGCCTGATCCGCGATGATCGAGCGAGAAGCCGTACAGCTGCCGTGCGTTGGAGGCCAAGGACACGCCATGAGTGAGACCACGGCGTGGCGGCCTCCGCCGTCGCGTCCCAGCCGTACAGGCACGCGGCCAGGGAGCAACACTAGGCATCCTCACGGGCGACCTGCCGGGCGAGGACGTCGCGGTCGATGTACAGGTTGACGGCGGCGACCACCTCCGCCAGGCCCGTGTCCCCGTGCACACAGCACATCCCGCGCGCCGCGACCGTATGCCCGCGTCGTCTGCGGAGCGCCGTTGGGGGCGCGACGCTGCTCGTCCCGATTCGGCGACTGCCGGACACGAGTCCGTCCGGAAGACCCCGCATCGCGAACGTCGGATCGGGATCACCGGATCGGGGGAAGGTCCCCGAACTCCCGTGCCCTCCCACAGGGCAGAAGGGTTGAGGTTGTGGCATGGGCTCGATGCGGTGCGGGGAGGACCGGGGTGTCGGCGGTGGCCGGGACGGCAGCGGCCGTTCAAGAACTCGACGAGGACCAGCGCGCGGCACTCGACGCCTGCGTGGTCGCGGCGCTCGCCTTGAGTAGCAGTGAGGGCGAGGCACAGGGGCGGATGCGGCTGCTGATGGAGTGCCAGGGGCGCTACGTGCGCTCGTTCGGGGTCCTTGAGCAGGCACCGTCGTACGAGGTGTTCGCCCGTCGGCTCCGCGGAAGCCGGGTGGCCGACCTTCTGCCGGGACGACCCAAGGGATCAGTGCTCGGCAAGCTGTGCCTGCTCGATGACGACGGCATGCCCAGCTCGGCGCTGCACCGGCTCGCGGTGGAGGCCTCTGAACACGGCCACCAGGCCCCGGTGGAATCCGCACTGCTGCACTTCTCCTCCCCCCGCGACGCCGCCACCATCGCCGCTTTCCTCCGCACCCGCGTCTACCGACCCGAATCACTGGTATGGCTCGAGGGCTACCAAGCCCTCCTCCGCTGGCGGAATGTCAACGGCATCACCGGCCTCCACGCGGTGCCCTACGACACAGAGACCGAGGTCGGCGTCACGAAGGCGTTCCCGCTCGGCCGGTGGGTCCATCAACAGCGAAAAGCCCTCCGCGCCGGCGATCTCGACGATCACCGCAAGGAGCTCCTGGACGCATCGGAAGCCGGAATGGTCTGGGAGCCGGGCGAAGAAGCGTGGGAGACGAAGCTCGCCGCGCTGCGGTCCTACCGGCGGGCGACCGGGCATCTCGCGCCGCGTCAGGACGCGGTATGGGGCGAGGGCGAGGCGATGGTGCCCATCGGGCAGCACCTCGCCAACCTCCGACGCAAGGGCGGCCTTGGCAAGAACCCGGAACGGGCCGAGGCGCGGGCCAAGCAACTGACCGCGATCGACCCGGACTGGGACTGCCCGTGGCCGTTGGACTGGCAACGCCACTACCGCGTCCTCGCCGACCTCGCCGACACCGAAGCCGGCGGCGTGCTGCCGGCCATCGCACCCGGGGTGCTGTTCGAGGGCGACGACCTCGGCAAGTGGCTTCAGCGGCAGAAGAATCCGGGCAACTGGGCGCAGCTGTCGACCGAGCAGCGCGAGCGGCTGACCAGGCTGGGTATCAAGCCCGCTGAGGCGCCATCTCCGACTCCGACAGCAACGCGCGCGACGAAGGGCCCGAACAAGGCACAGCAGGCGTTCCAGCGCGGCCTTGCGGCCCTCGCGCAGTGGGTGGAGCGGGAAGGCGCGGACCGGCCGGTACCGCGTGGGCACGGTGAGCCGATCGCGGTCGACGGCGAGGCGGAGCCGGTGATCGTGAAGCTGGGCGTATGGGTCTCGAACACCAAATCGAGGCGGGAGAAGCTCACCCAGGAGCAGCTGGACGCACTGCGGAAGCTGGGCATGGACTGGGCATGAGTTCCGGCGGAGGGTTGCCTGCCGTGTGCCGGGAGGCAACCCTCTACGGCGTGGGGATCCAGAGACCGCTAAGGCACCATGCCTGGGTGGACATAGACATTGCGAGGAGCAGCTCAAGCGGTTCGCCGGGCTCGGACCGTCATATTGGCTTGGTGAGGTTCGGGCTGGGCCGGTAGTGGGCGACTCCTGCGTAGGACATCCCCAGTGAGGTGGTGAGGATCTTAGCGTCGAGTTCATCGGCGAGGGTGAGCAGGCGAGTAGAGCGCAGGATGCGGGGCCGGAGGCCGGTAGGGGCGAGGGTGTCGCGGATGTGAGCGGCGCCGGCGGGGCCGTGGTGGGTGCGGGTGAGCCGGGTGACGAGCAGGTGGGGGTTGTCCGAGCCGAGTTGGTGTCGGTGTTCTTGGCAGCGTTGGAGTGCGGTCCAGGTCGCGTCGTCGAGCGGGATGGCCAGGGATCTGCCGGGGAAGTGGACGCTGTGGTGATGGGGGTTGATCCCGGTGTCAGTGAGCTGGCGCAGCTCGGTGATGGTTGCTGCGTGGAGCAGGGCGGCGAGGCCGATGAATGCCTCGTGCGGGTGGATGTCGTGGTGGGTGGTCCACCGCTGGTACAGGGTGCGCTGTTGGGTCAGAGTGAGGGTGGGGCCGTGAAACCCCCTGTGCTGTACGGCGGTTATGGGGTCGGTCGGGTTGTGGAGGATGACTTTGGCGTGGTGGGCGTACGCGAAGAACTGACGCAGTCCCGCGAGTCGGGATGCGCGGAGGGCCGGGTTGAGGGCCAGGAAGGATTCCATGTGGGCGGTGGTGACACTGGCCCAGTTCGTGTGGCCCTCGGTGTGGAGGTGGAGGGCCAGGTCGCGGACGGCTGCGAGTCGGATCTCGATGGTTATCAGCTGGTTGGGCCGTAGCCCCAGGTGTTCGGCTTGCTCGCGCTGGAGCAGGAGGAAGGCGGCGAACTTCTCGGTCTGGGAGCGCAGAGGGGCGGGTGTGGACTCGATGCGGCGGGATCGGCGTTCTGTTGCTCGTCTGTCGGCGAGGCGTGGGGGTGGGGGTGGGTCGAGGTGGCCGTGGGTGCGGAAGAAGTCGGTGAGCGCTCCGACGAGTTCGGGGGCATCGCTTTTGGCGCGGGCGAGGAGGCTGCGGGGGTCGCAGGACTCGGCGTGGAGGAGCAGGCGCGCGGTGGTGGCGATGAGGTCGGCCGCGTAGATCGGGTGTCGGTGCGCTGCGAGGTGTGCGGCGAGGCCGCTCCACCAGGAGGGCGGGGCGGGCATGCGCTTGGCCCAGCCGGCCGCGCGGGTCAGGACGGTGTGGGGTGAATGCTCGTAGCAGCGCTTGCAGAGGCCTTTGGCCCACTGGCCGCTGGTTCCGCATTGCTCGCAGTGGGCCGGGGGCGGGGCGGCAGCGGGGTCGGTACAGGCTCGGCAGTGCTGGGTCGCCGCGTCGAGGGCACGTCGGCGTCCGCAGTGCTGGCAGGGGCCCCGAGCTCGTTGTCCTGCGGATCGGCGTCGGCATGCCGCGCACAGGTCCTGGGCGGAGCGCCGTGGTGCGCCGCAGAGGGTGCAGGTGCGTGAGCACCAGGGGCAGCGGCCGGTGTCGGGGTGCAGCCAGCGCAGTCGGTGGCAGGCCGGGCAGTTGTCTTTGACACGAGAGGGTGTGGCACGGGTGGTCGTGGGCGGGTCCGTCGCGGGGTGTGCGGGGCGGGGTGCGGTCACAGCGGTGGCAGGGATCGGTGGCTGGGCACGGGCTGCTGTCGAGGTGGTGGGGTGGTGCGTGGTGTAGGTGGTGGGGGTATGGCGGGCTCGCCGACGGTAAGCAGGTCGCCTGGGGTGCAGTCCAGGGCGGCGCACAGGGCGGCCAGGGTGGAGAGCTTCACCTGGGAGGGCTGTTTGGTGAACAGGGCGGACACCGATGCCGCAGACAGCTCGAGGCCGGCCCGCTCGGCAAGCAGGCGGCGCAGTTCGGTGCCGGTCCAGATACCGCGCTGTGCCGCGGTCATCCGAAGTCTCCACTCCACCTGCGGTGGCGGGGTCACGGGCTCGACGGCGTGCAGAGGGGGTGGTGTGGTCATGGGTGTCCTGCCCTGGGGTCAGCCGGCCAGGCTAGTGACGGCGGTCGACGTGGCGCGGCGCCAGGCGTCTTCGACGAAGGTGAGCGAGGGCCGCACGTAGGCCATCGTCGAGGCGATGTGCCAGTGACCGAGGAGCTGCTGGACGGTGAGCAGGTCCATGCCCCTCTCGTAGTGGTGGGTCGCGCATGCCCGGCGCAGATCGTGCGGGGTGAACCGGTCGTCTGCGGGGCGGCCTTCCAGGTCCAGGAGGTGGGAGAGGCGGTCGCGTACGGTGTCCGGCTTCAGCGGCTGGCCGTGGGCGTCGCAGAACAGCGGGGTGGTGTCGGGGAAGAAGGGGCGTACGTCTCCCAGGTACCAGGCGAGGATCTGGTCCAGTCCGTCGAGCATGGGTGCCCATCTCGGGCGGGGTCCCGAGGTGTTGGCCGCCTTGCCGAATCGGACGTGGAGCTTGCCTGTCGGGCCGAGTGCGGGATGGACGTCGCATTGGTCGAAGCGAATGGCTTCGCTCACTCTGGGAGCGGAGTGGTAGAGGGTGCGCAGCAGTGCGTAGTCCCTTGCCGCGGCCGGGTAGTCGGACGTAGTGGTCAGGCGCTGGCGGGCGAAGGCGAAGAACGCGGTGAGGCGCTCGGCGGTGGGCGGCAGGGTGCGCGGGGTGTCGTCGAAGACATGGCGCAGCCGGTTGAACCGGTCCAGCGGGTTGGCCACCGGGGTGCCGTACAGGGTGCGGATCTCGGTGGCGTAGCGGGCCTGGACGAAGGTGAGGAACGTGCGGAGCATCTGCAGGTACTGGCGTCTGGTCCCCGCCGCCCGCCCCGCCACCACCAGGGAGTGGAGCATCGCGTCCACGTCGGCCGGCTCGATCTGCCACACCGGCCGGTCATAGTGGTCCAGCACCCGTTCCAGCAGCGACGTGTAGCAGCCGATCGTGGTGGGAGCGAAGCCTCTCGCTGTCCATGTCGAGGCGAATGCCTGCACGCAGCGGGCCTGGAACGCCCACACATCGGGTACCTGCCCGGCCTCGGGAGCAGCGCCGCAGAGCCCGCCCTCGACCAGCCGAAGAAACGGCTTCCCCGCCACACTCCACCACCAACCAGCAATGACTCTTGGTTAAGGCGGCACCTGAACAACCCCTGTGCCACCGAATCCATCAACGAGACAGCTGCAGAAAAGCAACCCCCACCTCACGAATAACCCGGTCATCCACACCACGGCACGGGCAAGCGCTGTGCCTCGTCCAGTACCAGCACGCGGGGCTGCCTCAACGCGTTCACCAGCATCAGGTCGGCCTCCCCCGCCCCGCGCGGCAGACGCCTACCCAGCTCGAGGGCATCCGCGAGCACCCGCCGCAGCTCGGGAACCGTCGAGTGCACACCGACATGGACCCGACGGACCCGGGCCGGGTGCGGCAGCTGGGACAAGGCGTACTGCAGCGCGACGGTCTTGCCCTGGCCAGCGTCGCCGTACAAACACACCACCGCCCCCACCGCGGCCGCATGCGCAACCGTCCGCAGCACCGACCGAACGGCAGGTGTGTGCACCACCTGGGCATCCGGGACCAGGACCGGGACCTGCGCCAGGTGCTTCTGCTCCCGCAGAAACACCTGCCCACCCACGCCTTTCTCAGCCACCACGTTCAGGCCCAGCTCACTGAGGGGATCCGGCCGGCGCGACCCGGCCACCTCAGGCTCCCGCCCGGTCAGCAAAGCCCGCCCCGCCCGACGGTCCCTGCGGATCACCCGGCACAACGTCGACATCGACGGAACTGGCACCCCACCTCCGGCAGCCACCAGCCGACGCCTCAGCTCCGAGACATTGCCCCCCGCCTCACCCAGCAACGCCCACACCTCGTCCGACACCGCATACCCCTGCCGGACCGGCGCCTCCACCTGCCCGGTCGTCTTGGCCTGCTCCAGCCAGCGCCACACCGTACGCTCGGAAACACCCACTGTCTCAGCGACCGCACGCACATGCCGCGTGGCCAGCTTCCCCACCTGCTGCCGCTCCAGCAGACGACGCACCACCAACCCCCGGGGCAGCACAGACCCACGACCGGCCCTTACCTCTTGATCCACCCCACAATCACACCGACCGGGCCAACCTCAGCGCATAAGAACTCTCGAACCTGAGACAACATCAGCTGCCATGCGATAAAGCCCCACGACAGCGATCCCACCCATCAATCTCTCACCTCATGGCAGCGGCCTGCCCACCCATAAATAGCCGCTGACCAGCCCCGTAACAA
Source organism: Streptomyces sp. NBC_00466 (assembly GCF_041433995.1). Lineage (NCBI taxonomy): Bacteria > Bacillati > Actinomycetota > Actinomycetes > Kitasatosporales > Streptomycetaceae > Streptomyces > Streptomyces sp. NBC_00466. The sequence continues at coordinate 14,485 of NZ_CP107897.1, forward strand.
CCCACCCCTGTACCAGCGCGACCGACTCTCACCACCACCGACACCAAACCGAGAGATCGCACTTGGGCGGTGCACCCCCGTCGCGACAATCAGGGCAGCGAACTTTCCTGATTTCGGAAGGAGTTGTCTGTCCCAGTTTCTATGCTGCCGCAGGCAAGGGAACCGCTGGGCACCGCGCTGATGCGCGGTCATGCGATCACATGGGAGGTGCGGGATGCCGACGTGTACCCGCCGGGCCAAGTCGACCCGGCGCTTATGCCGTCGGGAGGCCGCCGAGTGGCCCCGCTACGACGATCTTCCCGCCCCCGTGGTGGCGTGTGCCAGCCACCTCACGCCGGCGGAATGGGCTGCCTGCCAGGAAGCCCGCACCCGGGCAAACGCCGCTGCACGCAGGCCGAACTGGATCAGGTGCTGGGCCCCGTCCCGCAGCGTCTCGCGGACCTGGGGTGCGAGACGCCCGGCTGAGGCGGTCGACGCGTCGTCGTCGAGGGGCCGCGCCGGAAAAAGTGTGGTCTCGTGCTACTCCCTGTCACTCTCAGGGAGTACCGCCCCGCTGAGCCCGCAGCCTCAGACCTAGTTCGGCCTTTCTCAGTTGGCTCAGGGCCGTGTCCGTGCCGAGGGTGTTGCCCGTGGCGCGGCAGAAGTCGGCGGCCTGGTGGTTCGCGGGGATGGCCTCCGAGAAGCGGCCGGCATCCACCAGGGCCCCGGCCACGAGGACCAGTCCCCAGCCCTCCTTCTCCGTGTCACCGGCTGCCGCATAGGCCTCGTGGAGGCGCCGGAACACGGGGAGGGTTTCCTCGGTCCGGCCCGCGTTCGCGATGTCGACGCCGATTTCCATCAGGGCCCGTTGTTCGAGATCGGGACGGTGTGCCCTGCGGCTCACGTCGGCGCAGCGCAGGGCGACGACGACGGCCTGCTCGCACCGGCCTGCCTTCACCAACGCCTTGCCGAGGTCGAACAGGGCCTCACCCTGGCCCTCGTGATCACCTTCTTCACCGAGGCAGGTGACGGCCCGGGCGAGGGCCGCGATGGCCTGCTCCGTCCGGCCCAGGGCCAGTTGGGCGCGCGATAGCTCGCGGAGCATGGTGGCCTCAGGGCCTCGCATGCCTCTTTGCCGCATGAGGTCCACGGCTCGCCGGAAGGCGCTGAGGGCCTCGTCGTGGCGTGCCCCCTCCATGAGGGCCTGTCCGAGACCGTAGTGGCCCACCGCTTCGTACGGGTCGTCGCCCGACTGCTGGGAACAGGCCACCGACCGCTGCCACATGACGATGGATTCCTCGGCCCGCCCCACCGACTTCAGGGCTCCGGCCACCCGGCGCAGGACTTCGGCCTCGTCCTGGTGGTCACCGGTCTCGCGGAAGACCGCCGCGGCCCGCGAGTACCAGGCGATCGCCTCCTCGTGCTGCCCCGCGTTCTCCAGGGCGAGGCCGACGTTGCGCAGGGCCGGGCCCTCCTTGGCGCGGTGGCCCAGGCGTTGGTGGAGCTCGGCCGCACGCATGTGGGCGGTGGCGGACTCGGCGTGCCGGCCCGCTGTGGCGAGACTGGTGCCGAGCTCGCCCGAGAACACCGCTTCTTCGCTCAGCTTGCCGGCGTCGCGGAACGCCACGACGGCCTGCTGGCGGGCTGCGATGGCATCGCCGGTACGGTCCGACTCCGCCAGAGCGGCGCCCAGGCCCGCCCACGCCACTCCCTCACTGCCGCGGTCGCCGGTCACTCGGAAGATGCCCACGGCCCGCTCCCATACGGAGGCGGCCTCCTCGAACCGTTGCAGGCTCCGGAGGGTGAGGCCGACGTCGAGGAGCGCCTTGCCCTCGGCCGAGCGGTCGCCGGCCTCCCGGCAGGCCGCGCTCTCCCGTTCGTAGGCGGTGAGAGCCTCCTCGTACCGGCCCAGCGAGGAGAGACTCTTGCCGAGTTTGCCCAGCATGACGCCCTCACGCTGGTGGTTGCCCACCATTTGGTAAAGGGCGATGGCCTGCTCGCAGACGGATATGGCCTCCTCGTATCGTTGTGCGTTGCGCAGTGCCTCGCTCCGGTTGGACAGCGCACCCGCCTCGTTGTCGGGGTCGCCTGCCTCACGGAAGAGAACGGCGGCCTTCCCTGTCGCGGCGGCGGCTTCCGCGTATCGGCCCGCGTGCGTGCAGGCACCGCCCAGATTGAGGAGTGCCCCGGCCTCGCCGACGCTGTCACCGGCTTCGCGCAGCAGGGCGACGGCCTGCCCGCAGACGGTGACGGACTGGTCGAAGCGCCCCATCCGCAGCAGAACGCCGCCGAGATTGCGGAGTGTCTGTCCCTCTTCCTTGCCGCTGCCCGTCGCGCGCAGCAGGGTGGCCGCCTGCTCGTAGGCGGTGGCCGAGTCCTCGAACCGGCTCAGGCTGAACAAGGCGTTGCCCACTCCCCTCAGGGCGTCGGCCTCACTACCGCGATTGCCTCTCTCCGCGTAGACGGCGGCTGCCTGCCGCAGGGGCGGGAGGGCCTCCTCGAACCGTCCGAGCCGCAAAAGCGCCGTGCCGAGGTTGTACAGCGGCGGGCCCTTGGACGCGTTGCGCGTGGAACTGTTCTCCTCGAAGAGTTCGAGGGCCCGGCGGTTGGCGGTGACCACCTCCTCGTACCGGTCCGCCGCCATCAGCGCTTGGCTCTGGTTGACCAGCGCAGCGCTTTCGAGGTGTCGCTCGCCTCTTTCGCGGTAGATGGCCGCTGCCCGTCCCGAGGCGTCAGCGGCTTCGTCGATCCTGTCGAGGCCGGACAGGATCCTGCTGAGATTCGCCAGGGCCATGGCTTGGCTGCCGCGTTCGCCGGCCTCGCCGAAGAGGGCGGCGGCGCGCTCGCCCGCCCTGGCCGCCTGGGCGAGCCGTCCCATCCTCTCCAGGGCGATGGCGAAATCGTTGTGGAGGTTCGCCGCGCCGGACCTGTCGCCAATGTCGAGTCGAACGGTGGCCGCTCGTTCGAAGGCGGTGACGGTCTCCTCGTCCTGCTGCAGCCCGGCCAGTGTCTTCGCCAGGTCCGCCAGCGACGTGGCAAGGCCGGGGAGATCGGTGCCGGGCCCCGCCTCGGCAAGTCTGCGGTACAGGTCGGCGGCCTGCTCCTTCGCCGCCAGGACTGCCTCCCGCTTCTCGTGCCCTTGCGGGGCGAAGGACACCCGGGTGAGCTCCAGGGCGCTCTCGGGCAGGTCGAGAACGGGGTGGGCCAGCATCAACCGCCGGTACAGTTCGGCGGCTTCCTCGTACTGGGTCCTGGCCTGCTCCCGGCGGCCCAGGTGCCACAGGCGGTCGCCCAGTTCCTGCACCGCCTCGGCGAGACCGAGGTGGTGGGCGGCGAAGTCGGTCTCGGCCAGCTCCCGTTGGAGGGACACGGCTTCCTCGACCGGAGTCAACGCTTCTTCGCCGCGGCCCGCACGCCCGAGGATCAGGCCGAGGTTGAGCAGTGCGAGCGTGAGGACGCGCTGGTGCGCGGCGGGGTTCGCGGCGGCGAGTTGGCGGCAGAGGTCGACGGCCTCCTTGACGACGGTCAGCGCCTCCTCGCCCCGGTCCGTCGTGTGCAGCGCACCCGCGAGATTGACGAGCGCGGCGGCCAGGTGAGGGTTCTCGGCGGCGGGGTGCTCCGCGGCCAGCGCGCGGTAGAGGTGGGCGACTTCCCGGCTGGCGGCCAGCGCCTCCTCGCCGCGACCCAGCATGAGCAGCCTCGCGCTGAGGTTGCCCAGTTGGCCGGCGAGGCCTTTCCTCCGGGCGTCGGGAAGGCCGGCGGCCAGTCTGCGGTGGAGGGAGAGGGCCTCCTGGGTGGCGGCCGCTGCCTCCTTCGCGCGTCCGTGCCCGGCGAGGCGGAGGCTGAGGCCGGTCAGCGAGCTCAGCAAGGTGGGCAGGTGTGCGGCCGGGTCGGACTGGGCCAGCCCTCGGCTGATCGTCAGGGACTCCTCGGCGAGGAACAGGGCCTCTTCCGAGCGGCCCACGTGGGACAGCTTCTCGGCGAGGCCGTTCAGTGCGACCGCCAGCCGTTGGAGTGGGGCAGGATCGTTCGTGCCCTCGCGGTCGGTCCCGACGAGCTGCCGGCACAGGCGGACGGCCTCCTCGGCCGGGGCGATCGCCTCCTGCCTGCGGCCCGCGTTGCTGCGGCGCGCTGCCAGCGTGCTGTAGAGCTCGGCGCGTTCGAGGCGGTCGCCGGTCAGGGTCAGCCGGTGGGCGATCAGGACCTCCATGACCGCGAGGATGCCGATGTCCAGGTCGACGTCACTGCCCTGGGGCAGCAGGGTCTCGACCGCCTCCAGTACGGCCAGCAGGTCCGGGTCGAGGGCGCCATCGCCGGTTTCGTCCGGGCCGCCCGGATCGCCGAGGGCGGCCAGTGTGGTCAGGGCGGAGCTGCCGGCGGCGATCGCGAGTCCGGGATCGCGGCGCAGCAGCGGGTACAGGACGTCCTTGCCGAGGTGCGCCCAGCGGGCGGCGGCGGACGCCAGGAAGGTCACGGCGCGGGGAGCGATGACCGCCCGGAGGTCCTCTTCGGCGGTCACGCCGGGGGTCGGTTCGGCGGACGTGGCGGTCAGCGTCGCGGGGGCGTCGTTCGCCCAGGGGTCGGGTTCGTAGGAGCTGATGTCGTGCCCGGGGGTGAGCAGTCCGAGGAAGTCCTCCGCAAGGCGGTCGGGATACAGCGGTTCCAGGACCGTCGCCCGGTCTGCGGGCGGATAACAGAACCGGTGGTCGTCCAGGAGGTGGTCGTGCGGTTCGGGCAGGGCCAGCTTCCGCAGGGCGCGTTTCCCGGTTCCGTGGCCGACCGCTCCGGTGAGTACGGCGGTGAATACGGTTTTGGCCATGACGGACTGCCCGGTCCGGTAGTCCTGCCCGTGCCGTCCGGCGTCGACGAGTTTCTGCCAGGCCAGCCGCTCGCGGTCCAGCAGGTACGCCGACAGATGGTGCGGCTCGGCGAGGGACGGTGCCGTGCCGTTCTTGCGGGCGTCGACCGCTACCAGGGCGGCCATCTGCAGATTGAGGGGCAGGCCGAAGTCCCGCTGGTCGAGCGAGGCGGGCGGCTGGATGCTCACGGTGTCCGCCACGCCGTACAGGTCGCTGTCGGCGTAGCGGTCGCGGGCCGCGGTAAACATCCGCAGCCTGTCCTCGGTCAGCGACGGCAGCCGGAGGTCGTCGGCGGCGGCGCGACGGTCGCCGAGTTCCGCGCGAACGGCGGCGAACCAGCGGACCGTGCGGCCGATCAGCAGGACGCGCGTAGGCCGCTGCTGATTGAGCACAGGGGAGGTCAGGAGGCGTTCGAGCTCGCTGTGGGCCCATCGGTCGGCGTAGTCGACGACGAGGAGCACTCCGGCGGCGTCGCCGGGTGGTGCAACGCCGTTGCCCGAGGGGAACGGTCCGGGGGACGCGCCCTGGAATCCCGCGTGCAGGACGTGCCAGGGCCGCGCGGCGGACGGGCCCGGCCCGGTGCGGCCACGTGACCGTTCGGCGAACTCGAGGGCGAGGCGGGTCTTGCCCTGTCCGCCGGGGGCATGCAGCAGCAGGACCGACAGCCGGGGGCCGTTGGCGTCCCGCCACTGCCGCAGCCGCTCCAGCTCGGCTTCCCGGCCGACGAACGGGACGATCCGGCTGCGCGCGTCCAGCAGCCGGCTGGGCTGTTCCATCAGCCAGGCGGGGTCGAGTTCGGCCGGGGCCGGGAGCTCCTCGATCGCGGGGAGGCGGAAGCCGTAGACGTTGATGGTCGCGTTGGTGCTCTGGACTCCCCAGCCGTCGGGGCCCACGTTCTGCACGTAGGTCCGCTCGTCCGGGACACGGGGGCGTTCGGGGTTCTCGGTCACCGCCGGTCACCTGCGATTCCGGGCGTCTGTGTGATGGTCAACGTCGCGTTCTCCGCCTGGATGCCGGTACCGCCCGACACGTTCTGGACGAAGCTGGCGCGCGGCTGCTGCGCCGGCGCATCGCCGGGCGGGGTCCCGTCAGGGCCGAGGTCCGAGGGTGCCGCCGGGCCAGGGTCCGGGGGCGCTTCCGGACCCCAGGCGGTGGTTCCCGGTATCCAGATCCACGCCTGACCCCGGTACTCCTTCTCCGTGACGGCCACCTGCCGGAACTCCTCCGGCCGAAGGGTGGTGTGTGCCTCTTTCACGACATCACGGAAGACGGCCGCAGACACCGCGACGGCAAGACAGGCGTCCGGTGCCTCGTCGAGGGCCGCGCGAAGGGGTGCGCTGTCGAGGATGCGGCCGATCTCGACGGGGGCCGAGCCGACGAAGCCTCCCGCGCCCGGCGCGGCGGGACCGAAATGGACGGCTGCTCTGAGCCTGAGCCGGGCCTGCGGGATCCGATTCTGGTTGAACTCCCGCAGTCCGGCGTCCAGGGCGCGCATGAAGGGGTCGATCAGGGCAGGCTCGTAGGCCGTCCCGGGCAGGACGGCGAACACGGAGTCGCCGCCCTCCTGCGTCAGCCAGCCGTCACGGTCCAGCCGGGCGGTGGCAGCGGCCCCGTCCAGCAACCGCGCGATGCCCTCCTGGTACTGGCGCTGCGTCACGGTGTCGGCACATCCGTACCCTTTCGCGTCGACCGCCAGCAACAGCCTGCGCTCGAACGTCCCCGAGCCGCCCGGCCCTTCCCCACGGTTCGCTGTCATGGCACCTCTCGCTACGCGCATTCCGGGACGGAGACCGCCCGATCAGTCAAATCTCCTGTGAATCAACAGAGTTGCTTCACGTCGGTCCGGCGCCCGCGCTCCCCCTGTACGGGCGCCGGTACAGCAGTCGTACACCCCCGCCCCGGAGTAAATCCTGTGGAAGTACGGAATGCCGGGACTCCTGACGCGTACCAGGTGCCGAGAACCCGCAGAAGTGTCTGGTTCGGGCGGGGCGTCCGGTCCCTACTGGCTGTATCGGACGGAACACACCGTCGTCGTACGAAGGAGATCTTCATGGCGTCCGCTCGGCAGGAAGGCAGCAATCGTCCCGCGCAGTACATGTTCACCGCGCTGCACACGACCCACCAGCACGCGGACGCGAAGGCGGGCATCCTGGCGGCGGCACAGGCGGCGCTGACCGGCACGGCGGGGGCGTGGACCCAGCGGGCTGTGCTCGCCTGGGAACGGGGCGGTGCGGCCGGGGTGTTCGCCGGTGTGCTGTTGGCCCTGTTCGTCTGCGGGCTGGTCGGCGGTGTGGTGAGCCTAGCGGCCACATTGTGCCCGCGGATGCTGCGGCATCCGGACCCCAACCGCTACAGCTTCGTCCAGCTGGCGAACGGGCCGGACATCCTGCCCGCCGACGGAAGGGGTGTTGACGAGGCGACGGACCGGCAGGAGTTTTCGCGCACCGTACGGTTCCTCGCGCGCGTGGCAGTACGCAAGTACCGCTGGCTGGCCGCGGCGGTGATGTGCACGGCCGTCATGGGGGTGAGCGGTGGGCTGGGGGTCGTACTCCTGCGGGTGGTCGTCTGACAGCGGCCGCCAGGGAAGCTCACGTGCCGTTCAACGCGGTTCGTCCGCCAGGTCCGCCAAACGTCTGAGCCGGGGCAGGTCACGGATCACGGTGGCGCGGTAACCGGTCTTCAACAGGCCCTCGTCGCGCAGTTCACGCAGGACCTTGTGGATGGTGGTCTCGGCAGCGCCGACCAAGGTGGCCACCTCCGGCTGCGTCAGCCGACAGCTGACGACCACGCCTCCGGCCACCGGCGATCCGTAGGAGGCGGCCAGTTCCACCAGCAGCCGGGCCAGACGTACTTTTGCCGGGTACCCGCGGAAGTCCAACCGCCGCTGGTTCGCCCAGCGCAGCCGTTCGGCCACGATGGCGGTCAGGGTCATGGAGACCTCCGGGCGGCGCAGAAGCAATTCCCGCAATACGCCGCTGGGCAGCACTCTAGCGGTCAGCGGACCGCAGGCGGTGACCGTTGCGGAGCGCGGAGCGCCTGTCATCGAAGCCATCTCGCCCACGGTGTCCCCGGCTGCCCTGACCGCAAGGAGCGAACTCTCACCGTTCTCCACGGTCGCGGTGACCTTGGCGAAACCGGACAGCAGCAGCAGTACGTGCTGGTCGTTCATTCCCTCACTGAGGAGCACGGATCCCGCCTCGAACCGTACCCGGGTGCCCAGTCCGAGAAGTTCCCGCCGGGCCGGGAGCGACAGCAGCCCGAGCAGGCTGCGCGCGGGCCATTCTTCGGATCCGATCGGCGCATCCATGTGTACTTCCCCGTGTCTGTCCGCGTTGGGCGTGCCGGTCATCATCGTGCCCGTCCGCACAAAGTCCAAGACGATTCTCACCCTCCGCAGCAAGGACCTGCCGCACGCCGGGAGAGCCCAGCATTCGCTCGAGGAGCTGGTGCCGTCGTCCCAGAGGGCGGGATGCCGACGTGTACCCGCCGGGCCAAGCTAAGTGCCGCAATCGAAGCCCTCCGACCCGTGGAAGGACGGCAGCGACACCACCGCCGCGGTCTCGGAGGCGACGAAGAACCTCTCCAGCGCCTCGGTGGGCTCCACCATCCCGATGTGGAGCGTCTTGACGCCGTTGCGGCGCGCGGACGGATCGCGCAACTCCAGCAGCCGCAGCAGGTGATCGGCGAGCGCCGCACAGCACGCGGTAGTGGACCAGGTCCGGCTGCTGGGCCACCGCCGTCTCGATCGCCGCCAGATACGCCTTCTCCCGCGACCGGAAGCCGGTGACGACCAGCTGCTCGCGCGCCCCGCGACGACATCGACCATCGCCTCAACCAGGTCGGTCCAGTGGGTGAGAACCTTGACCACCACGGCGGTGCCGAAGGTCTCCAGCACGCTGGAGCGGGCGCACGCCGGGGGCCTCGCGGCTTGGGACCTGATCGTCGTGGACGAGGCCCACCGCGTTTCGGGCCGGATCGGGAAGCCGTGGGCGGTCGTCCACGACAATCAGAAGATCCCCTCCCTGCGTCGCCTCTACATGACGGCCACGCCCCGGCTGTGGCAGCTCGGAGACGAGGACGAGGCCGGCGCACCCGGCGAGCTGGTCGCGAGCATGGAAGACGACCCCGAGGGCCCCTTCGGCAGCAGGGCGTTCACTTTGACGCTCTCGGAGGCCATCGACCGGGGAATTTGTGCCCCCTACCAGGTCGTATGCGTCGACATCACCGACACCGCACTCCAGGCCGCGCAGCTCCTGGGCGCTGAAGGCCGATCCGAACAAGTCCGCGGGGCACGGCTTGCTGCCCTCCAGACCGCCCTGGTGAAGGCATCAGCGGAGGAGAACTTCCGGCGCACGCTCGTCTTCCATCACGTCGTTAAGGAGGCCGAAGCGTTCGCGGCCGGTCTCCCCGGCGTAGCCGCGCAGCTGCACGCGTCCGACCCGGAGCTGTACCCCAAGACGATCTGGTCGGATGGCTGTGCGGCGACCACAAGCCGCTCCACCGGCGCCGGCTGCTCGGGGAGTTCGCGGCCGGGATCGCCGTCGACGGCACCGTGGTGGAGAAGTGCTTCCTGTGCTCGGTGAAGGTCCTGGGCGAGGGCGTAGACACCAAAAAATGTGACTCCGTGTACTGGGCAGACGTACGCGGCTCCATGCCCGACCTGGTCCAGGCCGTGGGCCGGGCCCTGCGGATGCAGCCGGGCGAGGGCAAGCTGGCCAGCCTGGTCGTGCCAGTGCTGCTCGGGCCAGGCGAGACGGCCGACAACATGCTCACCTCCCGGGCGTTCGGCGGGCTGGCCAAGCTGCTGGAGGCGCTGCGGGCGCATGACGCGAGGATAGTGGAGAGCCTCGCGGAGCAGCAGGCCCCGAGCCGCTACAAGCCCGTCAGGAAGGACGAGAGCGGGAAGAGCACGGGCGGGAGCGGCGAGGACTCCGGGGGCGTCAGTGCCCCCGCCAAGGCCCTGCTGAAGTTCTCCACGCCCCGCGACCCGGCCGCCCTCGCGGCGTTCATCAACCTGCGCGTCGTGAACCCGGAGCACGAGCACTGGCGGCGCGGTGTGGAGGCGGCCGTGATCTACGCCCGCGAGCACGGCGACCTGCGCGTCCTGGCTTTGTAGGTGAGAGTTGAGGCCAGTTGTTGGTGGGTTCTGACTCCAGTGCCGTCGGCAGAGAGTTGGTGTCGGTGAGTTTTGACTCCACCGGGGGGCTTGTGGTGGGAGTATCGGGGTGCATCGGCTAGCGCTGGGTGGCTCAAGTGCCCGTTTCGAAGGTCGAGTTGTACGCGGCGATCCGCCATGACGCTCGGGTCGAAGGGCTGTCCAGCAGGGCGTTGTCGGTCAAGTACGGGGTGGGCCGCCGGACGGTCGCGATGGCGCTGGAGTCGGTGTGGCCGGCACCGCGCAAGCAGCTTCCGCCCCGGATCTCGCGCCTGGATCCGTTCAAGGCGACGATCGACGGGATCCTGCGGGAGGATCTGGACGCGCCGCGCAAGCAGCGGCATACCGTCAAGCGGGTCTTCGACCGGCTGATCGACGAGCACGACGCGCAGGGCGTGACGTATTCGATGGTCCGCGCCTACATCTTCCAGCGGCGCCCGGAGATCCGTGTCGAGGAGGGCCGGGGCCCGCCGCAGGCGTTCGTGCCGCAGACCCACCGCCCCGGTGATGAGGCGGAGGTCGACTTCGGGGACGTCTGGATCCACCTGAACGGCGTTTCGACCAAGGTGTTCCTGTTCTCGCTGCGCCTTTCGTTCAGTGGGAAGGCCGTGCACAAGATCTTCGCTTCGTGCGGGCAGGAAGCCTTCCTGGAAGGCCACGTCCGCGCACTTCAGGTGCTGGGCGGCGTGCCGCGCGGCAAGGTCCGCTACGACAATCTGCGCGCCGCGGTCAGCCAGGTCCTGGGCCGCACCCGGGGCAGGGTGGAAAGCGACCGCTGGACGGCGTTCCGGTCCCATTTCTCGATCAACAGTTTCTACTGCAATCCCGGCATCGAGGGCGCCCACGAGAAGGGCGGAGTCGAGGGCCAGATCGGCTGGTTCCGCAGAAACCACCTGGTCCCCGTCCCGAAGGTCGCCTCGCTGGCGGAGCTGAACGCGATGGTGGAGCGCTGGGATGAGGAGGACGACGCCCGCCGGATCATGCAGCGGGCGCTGACCATCGGTGAGATGTTCGCCGTCGAGCGCCCGCTGCTGGTCCCGCTGCCGCAGGAGGAGTTCGAGACCGGACTGGTGTCCTCGCTGCGGGTGAACCGCTACAGCCAGATCAGCGTGCGCACCAACCACTACTCGGTGCCCGTGCGGCTGATCGGCCGGATGGTGCGGGTCGTGCTGCACGCCTCCGAACTCGTGGTCTACGACGCGCACAGGGAAGTCGCCCGCCACGAGCGGCTGATCGCCAAGGGCGGCTCCCGCCTGGAGCTGGACCACTACCTGGAGGCCCTGGTCCGCAAGCCCGGCGCGCTGCCCGGGGCGACCGCGCTGGACCAGGCCAGGTCGGCCGGCAAGTTCACCCCGGTCCACGACGCCTGGTGGCAGGCGGCCTGCACCGCCCACGGCGACGCGGAGGGCACCCGGGCACTGATCTCGGTGTTGCTGCTGCACCGGCACATGGTCCACGAACACGTGGTGGCCGGGATCGCGACCGCGCTGCGGGCCGGCGCGCTGACCGCCGACGCGGTCGCCCTGGAGGCCCGCAAGTGGGGCGAGGCCGACCAGGGCGCCGACCAGCCGGCCGAGCAGGGCATCCCCGCGCGCCGGGTGGACGGCGGGGCGACGGTGACCTCGCTGACCGAGCGCCGCCTGGCCGCGCTACCGCCCGACCCCAGGCCGCTGCCGTCGGTGGCCGCCTACGACCAGCTGCTGCGATTCCGCCGGCGTCCCGCCGACGGCCAGGCATACCAGGAAGAGGCACCGTGACCGCCAAGCGCAACCGCGGACTGACCGAACAGGCCGCCGACACCGCGGTGGACCAGGCGTGCCGGATGCTCCGGCTGCCCACCATCCGCTCCCAGTACCCGGAGCTGGCCGAAGCCGCGGCGCGGGACCAGATGACGTATCGCGGGTTCCTGGCCGAACTGCTGCTGTCCGAATGCGATGACCGAGCCCGCCGGCGTTCTGAGCGGCGGATCAAAGCGGCCGGTTTTCCGCGCGAGAAGTCGATCCGGCAGTTCGACTTCGACGCCAACCCCGTCATCGACCCGGCCGCCATCCACACCCTCGCCAAATGCGACTGGGTCAAGAAGGGCCTGCCGCTGTGTCTGATCGGCGACAGCGGAACCGGGAAGTCCCATCTGCTCATCGCGCTGGGCACCGAGGCCGCGATGCACGAGTACCGGGTGAAGTACGTGCTGGCCACCAAGCTCGTCAACGAACTCGTGGAGGCCGCCGACGAGAAGCTGCTGGCCAAGACCATCGCCCGCTACGGCCGCGTCGATCTTTTGTGTATTGATGAACTCGGCTATATGGAACTTGACCGCCGCGGGGCGGAGCTGCTGTTCCAGGTATTGACCGAGCGTGAGGAAAAGAATTCTGTGGCGATCGCCTCCAACGAATCCTTTGGAGGCTGGACCAAGACCTTTACGGATCCCAGGCTCGGGCCTTGACCCCGAATCCTGAACACGGGTTATGCGGCTTGTGCCAGCGTAGTTGGTGTGCGGTGGAAGGCGTTCTCGAAGTCGATTGGTGATCGTTGTCCGAGGCGGGAGTGTCGGCGTCGGGTGTTGTAGCGGTGGAGCCATCGGAAGGCGTCGAGGCGGGCCTCGCGCTCGGTCGGCCAGCTCTTTCGTCCCTGTAGGGTCTCGCGTTTGAAGGTCGCGTTGAAGGACTCGGCGAGTGCGTTGTCCGCGCTGGACCCGACCGAGCTCATGCTTCGCCGAACCCCTGCTGACCTGCATGCTTCGGCGAATGCCCTGCTCGTGTACTGGGCTCCGTGGTCGGTGTGCATGATCGATCCGGCGAGGCTGCCGCGGGTGCGGATCGCCGCGGCCAGGGCGTCGGTCACGAGGTCCGCGCGCATGTGGCCGGCGATCGCCCAGCCGGCCAGACGGCGCGAGGCGAGGTCGATGACGGTCGCCAGATAGCAGAACTTCCCGCCCTCGATAGGCAGGTAAGTGATGTCGCCGACGTACTTCGTGTTCGGCTTGTCCGCGGTGAAGTCGCGGCGGATCAGGTCCGGCGCCTTGGTCGCAGCCGGATCGGGGACGGTGGTGCGGTGCCGTCGGCGCAACCGGACCCCTTCGATTCCCGACTCCCGCATGATCCTGGCGACCCGCTTGTGGTTGACCGCCGCACCGTTCTCCTCGCGCAGCTCGGCGGTGATCCTCGGGGCTCCGTAGGTGCCGTCCGATTCCTGGTGCACCGCCCGTATCCGGGCGGCCAGGCGGGCGTCGGCCACCTGCCGGGCGGCCCGGTCCGTGGCTGTCCGGCGCCAGTAGTAGAAGCTCGAGCGGCTGACGCCAAGGATGCTGCAGAGCCGCTTCACGCCGTAACGGCGCTGGAGGTCAGCGACACACTGGAAGCGGTTCACCAGCGCGTCTCCCCGGCGAAATACTTCGCCGCTTTGCGCAGGATCTCGCGTTCCTCCTCCAGCTCGCGGACCTTCTTCCGCAGGGCGGCGTTCTCCGCCTCCAACGGGGCCGGCGGCTGAGAGGGTTCCTGCGTCCGACGTCCTCGGGGACGGCTCACCCCGGCTGCCCGAACCCAGTTCCGCAGCGTCTCCGGGTTGATCCCCAGATCGGCTGCGACCGACCTGATCGTCGCTTCCGGCCGCGACTCGTACAGCGCGACCGCGTCCACCTTGAACTGCGGCGGATAGTTCTTCATCACCACGAGATGTCCGTTCTCAGATCCTCAGGATCCAGTGTCTCGTGTGTCCAACATCAGGGGTCAAGGCCCCAAGTTCAGCACGCCCCCGAGCAATGACCTGACGGACAAGGCCAGTAGCGACGTCACACACGTCCACGACAAGGGCGATCCGTGGTTCTGCGCTCACCCGGTGGAAGAGCTTGGTCCATGGCCCAGTCAGTATCCAGAAGGCACCCTCCTCCCACACGAACCACACGGGCCGCACGGTCGGCCCGTCAGTCGCCACGCGGGCGGTGAGTGGCTGACTGAGGAAAACATCAATGTCAAAGGGCGAAGAAGTCACGTCTCCATGGTCGTTCTCCGGTCTGCGACCGGACACCCCGACCTTTGACCTACGTCCCTCAGGGCAAGTGGTGCCTGCCGACTCACTAGGATCGTCGCAACACACAAAGTGTTGCGACGATCCCTGGAATCCGCCTGCCCCCGCCTCCATCGTGAGAAGCCTCAACCAAGCCGGAATCCACGTGAATGCCGGACGCACCACCGCGCTGATGAACCTCGCGCAGGACCTGCCCGCAGCAGTCCTCGCCTCGCTTACCGGCATGCACGTGGTCACCGCCGAACAGTGGCACCGCCGAGCCGCACCGGACTGGAGCGCCTACCTCGCAGCTCGCCGCAAAGCCGGGCACCCTCCGAGTGACGCTTCCCTCACTGTGCAGACGGAGTAGCACCTCAGGGGCGGGCTTGCTGAAGTCCCTCCCCTGCCCGGCCGCAAGGCATGTCAGTGGCAGAGGCGATCCTTGCCCTGTGACGAGCCAGGATGACTACCAAAGTGCCGATCAGAAACTCCATGTGCCATTGCCTGATCCACGTTCCGTGATCGAGGGAACGGACTGGACCGGACTGGAGCATGCCTACGGAGTAGCGCAGGACACCCCACTTCGCCTGCTTCAACTCCTGGACGAGGACCCGGAGGTTCAAGCGGGGGCACTTGAGCAGCTGGACATGTCCGTCCTCCACCAAGAGTCCTTGTACAGCGCGACGGCGCCAGCCGCACTGTACGTATCCGCAGTGTTGAACGACCCCCGCACTCTGGCCCGCCACGAGAACTACTTCACCTGGGATGACCAGCCTCGACCTCTACGTGCCGCCTTGCTGGAATGGCTGGGTCAGATCGCGGATTCGGCGGCCTACGGCGAGACGAGCGACGAGGAGGAGGACGGCAACGATCCGGGCGTTACCGATGCGGTCCGCGCCGTCCGCGGCACGATCCACGACGCCGTTTCCGCTCACCTCTTGGCCCCTGACCCCACCGTCCGTGCGGCCGCCCTCAGCGCCACCGCAGCGCTCCTTCAATCTCCCGAGCTGGCGAGTCGTATCTCCGGAACCACCCAGGTTCTCCGGCGGCTACTCACCGAGAGTCCCGACCGGCGTGAACGCGCCAGTACCGTCTTGACCATCGGTGCCTGGGGCCAGGACACCACGACCTGGCTCGAGGACCCCGACCCCGCCATCCGCGCCTGCGCGGCCCTGTCACCGGCATGCGCCGACAACACCAACGCGACGCGAACGATCCTCCGCGCTCTACTCGAACCCGTAGTCATCGACTCCTGGTTCCTCGAACCCACCGCCGCCGACCCCTGGGCCGGAGAACCGCTTCCACATATCGAAGGCCGGCTGCGATATGCCCTTCTGTCCGCGGCCACCGAACGCGCTGCCGACTTCGAGGAGCTCCTGCCTGCCGCCATGGCCTCCGTGCCGTTCTGCAGCAACCTCACCATCGCCAAGGACTGGGGACCGCTCCTCGCAACAGCTTTCCCTTCCGGCTACAACCAGGGCACCAACCTCACTCTCGCTCAGCACCGCTACCTGAACGCTCTCGCCGACCGCGACGTGTGTTGGCGGCACACCCACCTCATCACCTCATGGTTCGACGACATTGGCCTTCCCGCAGACCGGGGCGCCATCAAGGCACTCCTCACTGGGTCGGCAGCACCCGGCAGGAATACCGCACGGTTCGAATGACGCGCCCCACCAACTCACCTGAGCACCGTTACCGAGCCGTGATCACCCGGTGGGCGCCGCGCAGAGCTCGGAGACGATCGCGAACGACGTCGTCACCATCGGCACCGCCATGGCCGGCGGCATCACTACGTGCGTGGTCCGGCCGTGCACCATGCCGTTGCGGATCTGCCGACCGTAGTCGAGGTACTCCGCCTGCCGGGCCGTCAGGAGGCCCGCGTCGGCGCCAGCGTGCCGGGACGGAGATTCCTCCCCCATCGAAATAGGTGCTCTTCGGCTCGCTGATGTCCACGCAGTGAGTGGAGATGGCGGCGGCCACGATCCGGTCGTCCAGGCCCGGCTCGCGGCGTCGGCCGCGCAGGACGAGGGCGAGGTGGCGGCGGGCTTCGGCGAGCAGGTGCCTGCGGTGGAAGCGGCCGCCGTCGTTCATCACGAACACCATCGCGGGGTAGTGGCAATGACGGGCGACGGCTTGCTGACGGCGTCGCCATCTTGACCAGCTCAGGGCATGAACACGGCTCTGCGTCATCGTGAACCCGTAGTCAGTACTACAGTGAGCGGCTGTCAATGAGGCCGCAGCGGCTCTGGTGAAGGAGAGCACCCATGACCAGCGCCGCACTACCGTCGGCAACTAAAGAGGCCATGCCCCGCATCGAATATCGCCAGTTCAAGCTCGTCGATGACGGAGCCCTACTCGAAGTTCCGGAGAGCTGGCCGCAGGCCGGTGAGATCGTGGTTGCCGCCGGCCGCGGAGTGCTCTTCACGACCGGAGGCAACGACTTCTATCCGAAGGTGCGGGTTGAGGTGTGGCCGACGGAGCCGGGAATACGAGAGGAGACAGCCTGGGAAGTGGTCCAGGAGGTCGACTTCCTCAGCGAAACGGGGACTGTAGAGCTGCGCGAATGGGACGGCCCCACTGATGCGGCCATGCGAGTTGGAGCTGTAGGTCCTGTACGACTGCGAGCCCATTGCAAGGGGCGCGCTGAAGCAGCTGCTCTAGTCGGTCAAGAACTCTACTACGAGGGTGTCGAGGAATGGCTCCTCCAGATCTGGCCTCTCCACACCTCGAACAGCCGGCCTGAAGCTTCCTGATTGCTCTGAACCTCGGTGCTCCCCCACGCGCGGTGAGGTCGCGTCTTTCGAGCAGGGACAGCGCCGGGAAGAACATAGTCGGCGTCAAGTACTGCTCGTACTGCGAGTCGTGCCGGCCTGCCCAGCCGACCGTCATCTCCCCGATATCGCGCACGTGGTCGCAGGACTCTTTTCTGCACGTGAGTACGCAGTGGCAGCCACCCTGAGTCCATTCGGGGCCCCACCCATCGTGGTCATGCAAGGACCCCATCGCCGTCGCCCTACGACATCACGCCCGCGACGCCGACCTGCGTGCCCTGTTGCGGATCCCGTTGCCCACGGGAGGGGTGCCCCGCGTGATCGGCGTCGACGATTTCGCTCTGCGCCGGCGGCACCGCTATGCCACCGTGGTGATCGACGCCGAGACCCATGAGCGGATCGACGTGCTGCCCGACCGCACGGCTGACACCCTGGAAGCCTGGCTGCGCGAGCATCCGGGCGTCGAGGTCGTGTGCCGTGACGGCTCGGCGACCTACGCCGAGGCCATCCGCCGCGCTCTGCCCGATGCAGTGCAGGTCGGCGACCGCTGGCATTTGTGGCACAACCTGTGCGAAGCCGCCTCGAGCGAGATCAAGGCGCACAGCACCTGCTGGGCCACCGTGCTGGAGGCGCCCCTGTATGAGGGGCCCCGTGCACGGACCACCCTGGAACGCTGGCACCAGATCCACGACCTCCTCGACCAGGGCGTGGGCCTCCTCGAATGCGGCCGTCGTCTGCAGCTGGCCCTGAATACCGTCAAACGCTATGCCCGAGCCGACCGGCCCGAGCGGATGCTCCGCGTCCCGAAATACCGCGCCAGCCTCGTCGATCCCTACCGCGAGCACCTGCGCAAACGCCGGGCCGACGACCCCGCCGTCCCTGTCCAGCACCTCTTCGAAGAGATCAAGGCCCTTGGCTTCACGGGCTGCCTCAACCTCTTGCACAAGTACATCAACCAAGGCCGCGCGGACGCCGACCGCAGCCATATCTCCGCACGCAGACTCGCCCGGATGCTCCTCACCAGGCCCGACAACCTCAAGGCCGAGCACCACGATCTCCTGGCCCGGCTCACCGCCGCCTGCCCCGAGTTGACCCAACTGGCAGCCCACATCGAGACCTTCGCCCCACTTCTGAAGCCTCAGCCAGAAAACGCCGACACACTCGACCAATGGGTCGCCCAGGTCCGCGCGGCCGATCTGCCGTATCTGCACGCCTTCACCCGCGGTCTCGAGCGAGACCGCGACGCTGTGATCGCCGCGTTCACACGCCCGTACAGCAACGGCCCGACCGAGGGCGTCAACACCAAGACCAAGCGGATTGCCCGCCAGAATGCCTTCGAGCAGGCTTCACCCTCCTTCGCCACCGCATCCTCCTCGGATCACGCCACACTGAGTCACCACCGAATGTGAGACAGAGCCGAACGTTTTACAGTCCCGCGCCTGGGCCTGCGCGATCGCTGGCCCACGATCCTCGGCCACGACGTCTCCGCTCACTGGCACCTCGCCGGCTACGACCCGGCCTGCAGGTTTTCCATCCGGTCCAGGAGGGTGGTCAGCAGTGCCGAACGGCTCTCTTCCGCGCGAGTCACCAGTTCTCGTAGCCGCCGCATATCCTCCGGGCCCAAGGCAGTGCCAAGGTCCTGGGCGCGAAGCGCCTCGCCGACAGCGGATCCGGTCATGTCCAGTGAGATGACGATGCCTGGGCGACCTTGCAATAGGCCCCGCTGGCGTCGGTGAGGCCACCTCTGTTGACGTGAGCGCTGCCGCCCGCGGATCGCCTCCTCGGTGCCGGGGGAGAGCGCGAGGCCGAATCCATCGATCGTCGTCATCTCCGCCGCATCCGTGACGGCGCTTTGTTTCACTTGCCAGTTGGCCATGAACGCGTCCCTGGAGGCCGACTGGCCGGACTCCAGGCTTTCCACCGTGTCCGACAGGTACTTCAACGCCTCCCGGGTGCTCTTACGCAAGGCGATGAGCCGACGCATCTCCTCCTCGGCACGCGAGCGTCTTCGGATACGCTCCGCTGTTCTGGTTTGAAGGGCCGACGAGAAGATGGTGGCCCCCGCTCCCAGTACGGCTCCCCCGACCACGCCGATCAGACCGAAGAGCGCTGCGCTGTCTGCCATACGGACATCTTTCATGGGTGGGCAGCTATGTGTCAGGGACTTTCCGAAGCAGGTGCAGCAGAGTTGGGAGCGGCAGGCCGAGCCGGGCAGGCGGGGCTCGGGGGCCGAAGCTCCTCGCCTCCCGCTCGTCTGCTGCTGAAGCCGTCGGCGACTTCGTGCCCGCGATGGAGCAGCATTTTCGGCAGTTCGGGCGACCTGTCGCCGGCCACCCTCACCAGGCTGACCACATCGATGGGGTCGTGGCTGCGGTCGCGTGGACGTCAGTGAGGACCGCGATGCAAAACTGCGGTTCTTCGGCAACGTGGTACGGGACGCATGGTGTGCGGGCACTCCGGGGCAGATCGCCGCCGACGGTGCCATCGGGCTCGTGCCAGACCGGTTCGGGGCCCGGGTGACCGCTGGCAGCGTGCCCGGCCGCCGGTGGGACAGCAGGCCATTGCGCGAAAGGGAACCGCGGGATGAGTTGCACGTGTCACTGTGTCTGCCTGTGATGACGGCAACACGCTGGGGAGGCATGGTGGCGGCTGACGGAAACGCCAAGGGCACGCGGGCACAGCAGGCTGTGTTCGTGGGCCCGCATCAGTTGCTGCGATTACTGGGCGCAGGCGGGATGGGGGAGGTGTACCTGGCCCGTTCGCCCGGGTTGAGATTGCTCGCGGTGAAGGTGATCAGGGCCGAGTACACCGAGGACCCGCAGTTCCACCGCCGCTTCCAGCAGGAGGTTGAGGCCGCGCGGCGGGTGACCGGCTTTCACACGCCGCCGGTAGTCGATGCGGAACCGCGCGGTCGTCGGCCCTGGATGGCCACGTCCTACTTACCCGCACCGGACCTCGGCGAGGTGGTGCTGCGGTTCGGCACCCTCGGCGAGGCGGGAGCACGGGCCCTGGGCGCCGCCCTCGCCGAGGCGCTGGCTGCGATCCACGCGGCGGGGGTGGTGCACCGCGATCTCAAGCCGGGCAATGTGCTCATTGCGCGGGACGGTCCACGCGTCATCGACTTCGGAATCAGCCGCGCTTTCGACGCCGCGCACCTGACCCGGACCGGCATGGTGTGCGGCACACCCGGCTATGTCGCCCCCGAGCGCATCGTCGCCGACTCAACCACCACCGGCGCGGCCGACGTGTTCTCGCTCGGCTGCCTGCTGGTGTACGCACTCACCGGCCGCACGCCGTTCGGTGACGGTGAGCCCGCGCAGGTCAACCGGAGGGTCGTCTACGAAGACCCGGACCTCTCCGGCGTGCCGCCCACACTGCTCCCCATGGTGGCCTCCTGTCTGGCCAAGGACCCCGTCCGACGGCCCACCGCGACGGCCGTGCTGGGCGCACTGGCCCCGGCCGATCCGGCGTCGTTACTGAGCCCGGGACTGCTCGCCGACCTCGAGGTCCGGGAATGGCAGGCCGGGGCCGATCTGGCCACCCCACAGGCCGATCCGCCCGCTCTGCCGGTGCGGACCTGGCAGTCCCTCAGCCGCCGCGGCCTGTTCGGGCTCGGCGCCGGGCTCGGCACGGGCGTGGCCGCCGCCGTCGGCGTGCCGCTGCTGCTCAGCCGTGGTGCCCGGCCGGTGGGCAATGCCGTAGACGCGTGGGGAGCGACGCCGGCAGGCTCCGGCACGCCGCCCTCCGCTCCGGCTCCACTGTGGAGCACTCCGATCAGCGGTCTGACGGTCCTTCACCAGCTGTCCATGGTCGGCGCCACCCCGGTGTGGTGGAACGAGGGGCTGGCCGCAGCCGGCTTCGACGGGGCGTCGGGGCATCGGGTCTGGTCCCGGCAGGACGTGCAGTTCTTCCAGGTGCAGAGCGACCTGATCTACGGGACGTCGATGGGCTTCGCGAACCTGGTGTGGCTGAACGCCGGGGGCGAGGTCCAACAGAGCCCGCTCACCGTGCCCGCCGCGCAGCGCGACTACGCCGCGATGAGCCTGCGGGTCTTCGGCGCGGACAGTCGGACGGTGGTGCTCGCGCGCCAGACCTCCCTCAGCGGTGGCGGGGTCGTGACCGGGGCCGAGCTGAGCAGCGGGGCGGTCCTGTGGCAGCAAGAGATCGCCCAGATCATGGCAGTGAGTTCGGCCCGACACATGGAGGAGATGATGAGCGGTTCCGGCAGTTCGATGGGCCTGGTCGCCGACGGCCGCTGCTACTACGAGGACAACGGCGTCATCCACGCGGTGGACCTGCGCACTGGTGCGTCCCACTGGCAGGTCACCGGCCTTGTACCGGGGAATACTGGGAGACCATCGCGGCTGCTGCGTACCGGCGAACTGCTACTAGTCGTCCAGGGCGTCGTGGTAGTCGCCCTGGACCCGGCCACCGGGCAGCAGCGCTGGGCGGCTCCCACGGTCCCACAGGCGGTATTCGGCTGCGCGCTCGGGACAGGTCGGCTGCTCCTCTCCGGGGCTCAGGGCACCGCCTACTGCCTGGACGTCACGACCGGCAAGGGGTTGTGGCACACCACTGTGAAGGCGACGACCGGGGTAAACGCGGACCCGGGCTTTCGAGCGCCGTCAGCCGGTGACGGCTTCTTCGGCGTGCCCCTGCTTGACGGATCGTCCGGAGCAGCCGTCCTGGACGCCGCCGACGGCGCGACCCGCTGGGTGGCGAAGGCCGCCTCAGACGAAGGCCGGTGGACCACCGCGGCCAGGGGCGGAATGCTCTTCTGCGGCTCCGCCACCACCCTGCGAGCCTTTCGGGCAGACGGTGCATGAGCACGTGGAGCATCGGCCCGTACCGCGTGCTGCGGCGACTTGGCGCGGGCGGTATGGGCAATGTCTATCTGGCCACCACCGACAGCGGACGCCCCGTCGCGGTGAAGACCGTGCAGCAGCAGTACGCGGCCGACGCCGATTTCCGGCGTAGGTTCACCCAGGAGGTGGCGGCGGCCAGGGCAGTCAACGGGGCCTACACCGTGGCGTTGGTGGATGCAGACACCGAGGCGGAACTCCCCTGGCTGGCGACCGAGTTCGTCGTCGGCCCGTCCCTGCACGAGGCAGTGGCACGGCATGGCCCCCTTACCGGGCCCGCGCTACAGGTACTGGGGGCGGGACTGGTGGAGGCGCTGACCGCAATCCACCGCGCCCGGATCATCCACCGCGACCTGAAGCCCTCGAACATCCTGGTCACCCGGGACGGCCCGAGGGTCATCGACTTCGGCATCAGCAAACCGACGGCCGACGCGCCGCCCACCGTGAGCGGCGAGACCATCGGCACCCCCGGATTCATGTCTCCCGAACACGCGGCGGGTGAGGACCTCGCCCCCTCCAGCGACCTGTTCTCACTCGGCGCCGTCCTGGCCTTCGCCGCCACCGGCCGCCCAGCCTTCGGCGAGGGGCCTGCGGCGGCGCTGATCTACCGGTCCGCCGAGGAGCCCCCGGACCTCGACGGAGTACCACCGGAACTGGTGGGGCTGCTGGTGCGCTGCCTGGACCGGGACCCGGCCCGGCGGCCCGCACCGACCGAACTCGCCGCAGTCTTCCGACACGGTCCGGCGGTCGGCACCGACTGGATGGGCGAGGCCGAGCGGACAGTGCGCCAACGCGAGCGACACTTGGCCCAAACACTGAGAGACCCGGACGGCACCCGGCGCCGCCTGCTCGTCCTGGGCGGAGCCCTGCTCGCCACGGCCGCCGCGGGAGGCGCCACCCGGGCTTTGTGGCCCGCCCCGGCCGACGGCGCACCCCCGACGGCCTGGTCGGTCACGCTCCCGCGGACCGGAATGGCTCCTGTCGGCTGCGGGCCGACAGCGATGGTGTGCGCGGACCGCACCGGAGTGGTCGGCTACGCACGCGCCGATGGGCGGACGCTGTGGAGCAGCGACGCGGAGACCGGCATTCTCTCGGTCGGCGACGGCAGCAGGGTCTGGACCGTGGACTCGGCCGGCGTGGTGCAGGCGCGCGACGCCCGCAACGGCACGACGCTCTGGCGTTGGGCCGAAACCGTTCCCGGTGCGCAGAACGTGGCCCTGCCGATGCCCGGCCTGCTGCTGGTCACCGGCAAGGACAGCGCGCTGCACGCCTACGATGCGACCGGCGGGGGCCAGCTCTGGGCCAACGCCACGCTCGGCAGCACCTTCCTCCTCCAGGGCATGCCCTCGACGGGCCTGCTGGTCGTGATGCGTGCCCCTGATCAGGCCACGGCCATGAGCGGCGAATCCCACTTCACGGCGCTCGACCGCACAACCGGGCGGCAACGATGGTCGCTCAACGCCCAGGACCTGTACGCGCCGCCGACCGGCAGCCGGCTATACGCCCTGACCTCGGACCAGGCCCTCGCCGCGGTGGACGGCCAGGACGGCACCACCGTCTGGAGTCGGCCCACCGGCCTGCCGCCGACCCCTGCAACGATGGACCTCGGGTCCTACTGGGGCTCGCTGTCTCTCCGCCAGGACGTGGTCACCTGCCTACCGCCCGGAACCGGGACGGCTTTGAACGGCCGGGTCACTATGGCGGGCTTCGACTCCGCCCATGGCACCCGGCTCTGGAGCGGACAGCACAGCGGCATCGTCACCGGGAGCGCGGACGCGGCAGGGATACTCGTCCTGGGCGGGCCAAAGGGCGCGTCCGGCACCAACCTGCACACCGGGCGTACCGCCTGGACCTGGCAGTCGCTCCAAGGCGCTGCCACCATCCGGGGCTCCGCCGGGAAGTTAGTCCTCCTCACCGCACCCACCGCTGCCGGCGGAATCATCCTGCAGGCGCTCACCGCCACTGGCGGCACCCCGCAGTGGCAGCAGACCTTCGCCCGGCAACCGGGCGACCCGAAGGTCCTGCTCCAGGACTCGACCCTGCTGATCGGCTACGGGACCACGCTGACCGCCTACCACCTGCCCAGCAGCTGACACGCCTCCGAAAGGTTCACCGCGAGATGGCCGACACCGAGGAAACCCCGCCCGCGACGGAGTCACTGCCGAACGTCGCGCCCACCCGCGTCCTGCCGGGGCAGCCCACCCCGGCCACCCTTCCCGATCCGGCGGACCTGCGCCCTGCGGGCCCCACCCGTCGGTGGACATGGCTGCTAGGCGGCCTCACGGCCGGAGCCGGCGCCGTCGCCCTCGCACTGAGCCTGGTGGCCAACCTCGTCAACCCGGCGCCAACCGCCGCGCCGACCACTCCGGCGACAGGTCCCGGCAAGCCATCCTCCTCCGTTCTGGCAACCCCCAGCGCCGCGCCCTACACCACGCTGGTCGACGGTTGTGCGCTGCTGCGCCCGGAGACGGTCGAGCGCTATATCAGGGGGGCCACCTGCACCGTGTCGAAGCCCGTCGGTTCTGTGACCTCGTCAAACGGGGCTTGGATGGGCAAGGATTCCGGCTACGCCGACGCACAGGTCATTGTCACGCTGTCTCCGCACGCGGAGTCCATCTACCAGCAGATGCTGACCACCAACCGGACCACGGCGGCCCACACTGGCGCGAAGATCACCGACGACCGGACCGTTCCTGGCCTCGGTGATGAGGGAACCCTGCTCTACATCTCCTACAGCGGTTTCGGCCACGTCGACCTCACGGTGGTCCAGCGCAACGCGCTCGTCACCATCAGTTACTCTGCGCTCACCCACTCCGGTTTGACCCTCAAGGACGTTCCCAGCGACACGGCCGAGGCCGCCGCCATCGCCTGCGCCAAGGACGCACTTGGCACGCTCACCACTTCGTGAACCCCTCCCTGGACCCGTACTTAAAGAGTGAGGTTCCCCCGAGATGCGGAGGATGTTGACAGAGGGTCAGATGGGACTCATGAGAGGACCTGTGACCATGGCTGCACCCCGGAAATACTCGCTTGAGTTGCGTGAGCGTGCGGTTCGGATGTACCGCGCCTCCGAGCCGAAGCCCCAGATCAAGAAGCTGGCCGTCGATCTCGGTGTGCATCCCGAGGCCCTACGCGGGTGGATCCGCCAGGCCGAGGCGGACGCCGGCGAACGCTACGACCGGCTCACCACCGACGAACGCGCCGAGCTCGTGGCCCTGCGCAAGGAGAACGTCCAGCTCAAGCGGGCCAACGACGTCCTGCGGACGGCCTCCGCGTTTTTCGCGGCGCAGCTCGACCCGACCCGGCCCAGGTGACGGCGCTCGTTGACGAGCATCCCCGCCTGGGGGTCGAGTGCGTACTCCGGGAACTTTCCATCCCCTCCTCCACCTACTACCGCTGGCGCCGCGCTGAGCGCGAACCGTGCGAACGGCAGCGCCGGGACGCCGAGCTGACCGGGCAGATCCGCGAGATCCACGGCGACTCCGGCGGCATCTACGGATCGCCGCGTGTGCACGCCGTCCTCAAACGCGAGGGCGTGCGCGTCGGGCGCAAGCGGGTCGAGCGGCTGATGCGCGAGGACGGCCTGGCGGGCGTCAGCCCGCGCCGGGGCGGCTTCACGCGCCGCGACCCGAAGGCCACCCTGGCCCCGGACCTGGTCAACCGGGACTTCACCGCACCGGCACCAAACCGGCTGTGGGTCACCGACCTGACGATGATCTCCACCGGCGAGGGTCCCCTGTGGCTGTCCGCGATCCGCGACGCCTTCTCCCGCCGGGTGGTGGCGTGGGAGACCTCCGCCCGCGCGGACGCCGACCTGGTCCTGACCACGCTTGAGTACGCCCTCGCCTCCCGCGAGGTCGAGCCCGGACAGCTCATTCATCACGCGGACCACGGCTGTCAATATACGTCGATCAAGCTCACAACTCGCTTACTGCGCACGGGAGTTCAGGCATCCATGGGCTCCGTCGGCGACAGTTACGACAACGCTCTCGCGGAGAACCTGTGGATGATCATCAAGACGGAGTGCGTCCGCGGCCGCGTCTTCGCCACCCGGGCCGAGGCGAACCTGGCGCTGTTCGAGTACATCGACGGCTTTCACAACTCCCGGCGCATCCAGAAGCGGCTCGGCTACCTCAGTCCGATCGAGTTCGAGGAGAAGCACTACGCCGATCAGGCAACGGCCGAACGAACGAACCTGAAACCCCGTCAAACCCTTCTGACCAGCTGATCAGCGACTCCCGACCAACGGGGGAACCTCACCCAGATGACCGGGTGCGAACCGGCCCGCGGCCACCGTGGCCGTTCGGGTGATGGTCGCAATCGACGGCGGCAGGACACAACGACCAGGCAACGGAGCTCCTTCGGCAACGGGCTGTCTTGGACGACTACCTGTACCAACGAGCTTCGTTGCGCTACGTCGAGAGACCTTCAACACCCCTGGCGTGACCTGGGAAAACGTTAACTACCCGGCCTTGAGTCAAGGCCCGCCTTCCGCCTCTGGCTGCTCGCCGCGAGCGACAGAATCGACGCCACCATGGACGCGATCGAAGCGAGGGGGGGCCCGAGGGACTGATGCCGGTCATTCTCCAACTCCTCAGACCGGATTGCGGCCTCCGCGGTCTGGTCCGCACCCACGGTGTGGACCACGCCGGAGCACCGTCCCCCCTGCCGCGTACACAGGCACATGCCTTCTGATCGCAAACTCACAACGCCTCCGAACATGCCATAGCACCCCGTCCACGGAGACTGTTCCAGGCGAACCTGGACGGTCTCTGGAGGCTGAGTGTTCGTTCGCCCGAGGACGACTGGCAAGCAGCTGGACGCCCTTGCGTCCCTGGGCGGCCGGCCGAAATCACCAAAGCCTGGGTCGGGATCCGACCCAGGCGGGCCTTGGGTCAAGGCCATCGCGGAGCTGACCGTGCTGCTGGACTGGCTCGAACGAGTCGCCGAGAAGATCCGGCCACCCACAAGGCGCTGCTGGAGCTGCGCTGGCCAGGAGCTCGGGTGGCCAAGAGGCCGCCCCTTGGCTGCCCGAGGACGCCGTTGGGTATGCTCGCCGCCTCCGCCCGGCTGCCCGGATCGGGACCCGCTACCGGTCTCCCGCGGCCGCGCCTGCCGGAACGCGAAGGCCTCGCCCACCTCCGCTGGGGCCCTGAGCGCCCTGAGCCGCTCAGCCAGGTACCGCCGCCCTTCGCCAGCGCCCCCGGCGAAGGGCGGCGCGGCGGGTCGGCTTGGACGGGAGCACGGGATCTCCGGCGGCACTCCGCCGACGCTTCGACGGAGTGACACGGGCTGTCCAGCAAGCTTCTAGCCCTTCCCGCGAAAGTCTCCGTAGAAGCGAACTGTTCACCGATTTTGGAGGCACAGTGGATCTGCGGTTGGACGGCAAGCTGGCACTTGTCACGGGCGCGACGCGCGGGATCGGCTTCGCGACGGCGCAGGCCCTCGCCAACGCCGGTGCCGACGTCATCGGTTGCTATCACAGTGACGAGGCGTCAGCCGAGCTTGTTCTGAAGGCACTTGACAAGACTGGTGGCAAGCACCGGATGGTCCGGGCCAACCTGATCGATCCGGCGGATGTGGGCCGTCTTGTGGAGGCCTGCCGTGATGCCGATCGCGAGATCGGCGTGCTCGTCAACAACGTGGGCATCGACGCCGCGTCCCCCTTGGCCGAACTGACCGAGGAGGAGTGGCAGCGTGTCCTGGAGACCAACCTGACGTCCGCGTACCGGGTGACCCGGGCCGCTCTCAACCTGCTCGCCCAGGACGCGTCGGTGATATCGATCGGTTCCTCCGCTGCGGCGCGAGGCGTGCCGGGGCGTGCCCACTACGGCGCCGCCAAGTCCGGGATCACCGGGCTCACCCGGGCCCTGAGCAAAGAACTCGGCCCGAAGGGCGTACGGGTCAACTCCGTTGCCCCGGGCATCGTCGACCTGGGCCTGGATTCCGGTCTCCCGGTCGAGGTGCGGAACCGAATGTCACGGATGTCCGCGCTTGGGCGCCTAGTGACGGCCGATGAGGTCGCTCACGCCGTGCTCTTCCTCGCCAGTGACGCCGCCCGTTATGTCACCGGCATCACGCTGAACGTCGACGGCGGGCTGTAACCCCCGTCCGCCGTCAACCCGCTCAATTCCACCGACCCGGAAGGACCCCCTATGGCCACCGCTGCCATCACCTACAAGATCAAGCCTGGATTCGAGGAGGAGATCGCCGAGATCTTCTCCGCCTCCAGCTTCAAGCGGGCGGGCTCCCCGATCATCCGTGACGAGGACGGCAACGAGGTCGGGCGCATCACGGCCACTTCGCTGTTCATCAAGGACGACCGGATGGTGCGATTCATCACGTTCGAGGGAACGTTGGAGGACGTGGGCCGCCACATGGCCGGCCAGGACGGCGTCCAGGAGGCCGAGCACAAGCTCGCCCCGTATCTGGCAGAGCCGCGCGACACCACCACCGTGGAGGGGTTCCTCACCTACTTCCGGAACAGCTCGATGCGGGTTCTGTCCCAGCTCTCGGTGGACAGCCTGCCGCCGGAGATCCTCGCCAAGCTCTGAGTTCGTCCCCCTGGCACGTTCGAACCGTCCTGTCCGCGGCCGGAGGCCGCGGACACATCACCGGAAGGGTCGTAGATGACCGGCCGACACATCGCCTTCATCGGACTCGGCAGCATGGGCAGCGGAATGGCGCTCCGCCTGCTCGACTCCGGGTTCCGGGTCACCGTGTACAACCGGACCAAGGAGCGGGCGCTGCCCGTCGCGGAGGCCGGCGCCGAGTTGGCCGACTCGGCGGCCCAGGCCGCGGCCGCCGCCGATGTCCTCGTGCTCAGCATTGCCGACGAGGGCGCAGTTGAGGAGATCCTCTTCAACCACATCGAGTTGCGAGCGGATGTTCTGGTGGTCAATACCTCCACTGTTTCGCCCAAGTACGCCCGCGACGCGAGTGTGCGAGTGGAGAAGACGGGCGCACGCTGGATCGATGCCTGCGTCATCGGCAACCCGGCGCAGGCACGCCAGGGCTCGATGCGCGTGCTCGCCTCCGGCACCCCGGAGGACGTCGAGGCGGCCAAGCCTGTGCTCACGGCTCTGGGCAGCAGCGTGATCCCGCTGGGGCCAGTCGGCCAGGCGCCCGCCATGAAGCTGGCCTTCAATCTCCTGCTGGGGGCTCAGGTCGCCTCGCTGGCCGATGCCGTGCGGTATGGCGAGCGGGCCGGCCTGGATCGCGATCTGCTGCTGGCCGCGATCGGGGCGAGCGGGTTCAGTTCCAAGGTCATGTCGTTCCGCGCCGACCTGATGCGCAGTGGCGAGTTCCAGCCAGCGGCCTTCCGGACCAGCCTGATGTACAAGGATCTGCGCCTGGTGGTCGAGGAGGCCCGGGACCTGGGCCTGGAGCTGACAGTGACTGAGACCGCGTCGGCCTACTTCGCGCGGGCTATTGATGTCGGGAAGGGCGACTTCGACGCCGCGGTCATCGGCGAGGCGTCAGCCTAACCCAGCGACCGGGGCTCGTGCCCGGTCGAACGAGACCGGTGGGCGGCGGCACTATTCCAGTCCCGCCGCCGCCCACCACAAACTCGCCGGGCCCAGGAGCGGAACCCTGGGCCCGGCGAGTCGGTCGTTCAGCCCGCCTACTGGGCCTCGGCGAGCCGGCCCTCCACGTACTTCAGGACCGCACTGAATGTCTTGAGGTTGTCGATGTCCTCGTCCGGGATGGGGAATCCCAGGTCCTCCTCCAGACGCGTGAACACCTCGTAGACGGCCAGCGAGTCCAGCCCGAGGTCGCTGAACTCGACCTCCAGGTTGGACTCGTCGATGACGACCGCGTCATCGACACCCACGCAGGCGTCGACGTTCTTCTGGAAGTCCGCCGCAGTGAATAACCGCATTGCCTCTCCTCATTCTCGTGCCGGTGTTCGCCGCCCACATCCCGGTGCGACGTACGAAAGTTGCCGATGTCACGGCATCAGGACAACCTGTCCCGCGTAGTTCAGGCCGGCACCGAACCCCATGAGCAGCGCCAGCTCTCCGCTGGGTACCGTGCCCTCGCTCAGCAGCCGTTCCATCGCGAGCGGGATCGAGGCCGCCGACGTGTTGCCGCTGACGGTCACGTCCGTCGCCACCCGCACCGAGTCCGGCAAGCCGAGGCGGTCGACCATGACCTCGGTCATCCGCAGGTTCGCCTGGTGCGGGACGAAGGCAGCCAGCTCCTCGGGGCACACCCCCGCGGCCGCCATAGCGCGCCGCCCGGCGGGCACTATCTGGCCGACCGCCCAGCGGAAGACGCTGCGGCCGTCCATCCTCATGTACGGCCGCGGCAGGCTCGGGTCGTCCCTGACCGAGCCCCAGTCGCTGTCCATCCGCAGGGCCTTCGCGTAGGAGCCGTCGGCCCGGCGCACCGCCGGTCCGATCCCGGGCTCGGCAGACGGGCCGACCACCACCGCGCCAGCTCCGTCCGCGAAGAGGAACGCGATGCCACGGTCGGTCGGCTCGACGATGTCAGTCATCCGTTCCGCTCCGATCACCACGACGTGTCCGGCTCCCCCCGACGACACCAGGTCTCCGGCGACCGCCAGCGCCTGGCAGAAGCCAGCGCACGCCGAAGCCAGGTCGAAGGCGGCCGCATGTCGTGCGCCCAGCGCATCGGCCACGATCACCGCGAGTGCCGGGGTCTGGACCAGGTTCGACATGCTCGCCACGATCACGCAGTCGATCTGCCCCGGTTCCAGGCCCGCGTGTGTCAGGGCCTTGGCGCCGGCCGCCACGGCCATCACGGGCAGGGTCTCGTCGGGCGACGCGAAGTGCCGGGTGACAATGCCGGAACGCGTCTCGATCCACTCCTCGGTTGAGTCGATGCGCTCGCAGATCTCCGCGTTGGTCACCACCCGGCGGGGCCGGTAGGTGCCCAGGCCGAGGATGCGGCTGTGGCGGCGCTCGGTCGTGAGCAGGCGTGCCGTCGTCATTGGTTCCCTTGGGTGGCAGCCGGAGCCGACGGAAGCGCCGCGCTCAGATAGCGGTCGATAACCGTGCGGTAGTAATCCGCCCGACGGACCCGCATGACCACCTCCGGCACCACTTGTGCGAGCCGATCGACCGAGACGGTGTATGCGCCGACGACCTGGCGGTAGGTCCTTCGCGCCACGGTGCCCAGCGCCTGTTCGATGTGCCCAGCGATGTCCTCAACCGAGACCGAGGTACCGGAGGCCACGTTGACCACCTGCGGCGGCTCGGCGGCCGCCATCAGCGCGTCGAAGATCGACACAGCGTCGTCGATGTCGAGCAGGTCGCGGTAGGCGCCGCGGTACACCTGGAGGGAGCCGCTGCGGATCTGTTCGGTCAGCCCCGGGAGTAACTGATGTGCCCGTTGCCCCGGACCGGCCAGGTGGGTCACCCGGAAGACGAGGTGATCGGTCCGAGAGGCCGCCAGAACCGCTTCCAGGGCCAGTTTGTGACGCGCGTACGCAGAGCTGGGGAAGACCGGTTCGTCCTCCCGCCCCCTGCTGTCCTGGGCACCGTACATCCCCGCCGAACAGGTCGAGAGATACACCAGTCGCCGCCCGTCGGCCGTGCAGCGCCGGATCACCGTGTAGAGCAGGTCCGCCTCACGTGCGAACTGCTCCTCGGCCACCGCCCCAGCACTCGACACTCCAGCAGCGAAGACCACTGTGCCGGGATGCCGGTGGGCCAATGGGCGCAAGTGGCGGGCGATGAAGCCGTCTCCGACAATCTCCATGCCGTTCCGATCCCTTCTCGAGACTGCCAGTCCTGCGCCCTTGAGCCTGGTGCAGCGCTCTGGCGGATCGCTGGACCCCAGCTGTCACCCCCGCTGGCACCCCGGCCGCCCCGTGCGCGATCACAGCGTCCATAGGGCGTCCAGCGGGAGGTGCGAGGGTGCGGCTCGAACGGGGGCACGTCGCAGGTGTTTTGAGATCGGAGCAATGATGGAAACACGCGTGAAGAACATTGCCGAACTCCGTGGGCTGGTCGGAGGCGGCACGGCCGAGGAGGCGGAGGCGAAGGCGGTGGCGCGCTGCGGAGACCCCGCGAAGGCCCTGGAGATGCTTTTCGCCCTGTACGAGGGGGCCTTCGTCCCGGAGAACGCGTCAGGCATCCAGGGCGAGTTCCAGTTCAATGTCTCGACGACCGCGGGAAAACAGGTGTACACCGTCGCCGTGGGTGACGGTAGGTGCCAGGCCCGCCGGGGGGCGGCGGCGTCCGCCACGGCCGTGACCACCGTCGGGCTCGGGGATCTGCTGCTGCTGTCCGTCGGCGAGGCCACCGGCTTCCACCTCAGCGCCGAGAGGCGCCTCATAACCGAGGGGAACCTGGGCGCGGCGATCGGTTTCAAGGACTGGTTCAAGCTCACCTGATTCCGCGTCGGGACGAGTGCCCGCACGGCCTCTCGTCCCGTCCGCGGCTCGGTGACGCCCGACTGTCAGACGGTGGCGGCCAGTCGCTCCAGCACGGCGACGGTGTCGCCGGGCGACGGCATTGCCTGCACCTCGTCGCGCAGCCCCCGCGCACTTCGCCCGCGGATGGGGTTGTCGAGGAGTTCGAGCACTGCCTTCCGGATCTCATGGGCGCTGTTCTGCTTCCCTGCGCTGTCCAGGGTGATCCCCGCGCCGACGGCGGCCAGTTGGTCGCCGTACTCGAACTGGTCGAGGAACTGTGGAACGACCAGCTGGGGCAGGCCGAACGCGGTCGCAGTCAGGGAGCTGCCGGCCCCACCGTGGTGGATCACCACGTCGCACTGGTCGAGGAACACGTTCAGCGGCAGGGACTCGACGACCCGCACTCCCTCCGGAACTGTGCCCAGGGATTCGCGGTCGGTGGCGGCCAGCGCCACGACCACATCCACGCCGTCGATCCCGGAGACCGCCTCGATAATCCGGCGCAGCAGCGGAACGCCGTTGAGTACGAGCGTCTGGGTGCCCAGCGAGATGCAGACGCGCCGCGCGCTGGTGCGTTGCAGCGCCCAATCTGGCACCATCCCCGTGCCGTTGTACGCGACGTACCGCATGGGCCGATGCGCCGCGGCGTCCGTCTGCCCGAACGAGGGCGGGCAATTGTCGAGGGTCAGCACGGGTTCCAGTGGGGCGTCCTTCAGCCCCAGACGCTCAACGACCGGAATCAGAGCCTCGGCCGCACTCTGCTCGAAGCGCGCGGCCCGCCCAGTCAGGCCGATCCCGTGGCGGACCCACGGGATTTCCAGGACTCCGCCCAGCAGGCGCGCGCAGAACTCGAACGGCTCGGAAATGATCAGGTCGGGAACCCAGGACCTGCAGAAGTCCAGGTACGCGTCCACCGTGCGGTGAGCTTGGTGGGCCCAGGTCCTCGCGGCACTCGCGTACAACGGGTCGACCACACGTCCCCATGCCTCGATTGGGGTCGCGCCGTCCGGCAGTATGTTCCGCAGATGGAGCAGTTGTTCAAAGGCTTCCCCGATCGGCTGCCCGCACAGCCCCGCTCCGCGCACTGCCGGCATCAGATTGGGCTGGCCACAGACCACGACTTCGTGCCCGGCACCACGGAGCGCCCAGGCGAGCGGCACCATGGGGGTGACGTGCCCGGGGGCCGATATCGACGTCATCAGGACTTTCAAGGGACCCTCCAAATTCTTCGGTCGACGAATCTGCCGACCTGGCCAACGTGTTCAGCGGTCCCTGGCAGCGAGCAGCATGCGTACGTTGGTTCCCGCGAGCAGCCGTTCCTGACCGACCTCGACCTTGAATCCGCCCTCGGACAGTTGCCGGGTGATGGAATCTAGCCGACCGTCCGTGTCGTGGATCTCGGCCGCCACCCGGCGGACCCTGGACCAGCCGGCTTCGCCGATGCCGTCCAGGACGTCCTGTTCGGCCCGCTCCACGTCGATCTTCAGCAGGGCGATCTCGTCAACGCCGTACTCGTCGACGGCCGCCGCCACCGTGGTGACCTCGACCGGGTAGCTGTGGCCCTGGTGCATGGTCGCCAGGAATGCGTCCGCGACGTCCGCACGGATACCGCTGTTGACCAGGTAGGCCGTACTGTTGCGGCGGTCCTCATCGCTGTCCGGATAAAGGCTGCTCTGCGCGGGCGACTTAGGGTAGTAGGTCAGTTCCGCCGTCCCTGGTTTCGAACCGACGGCAGCTTGGATCGCGGTGATGTCGGCCTGCTGACGGGCCGCGTTCACCTTGAGGCAGGCATAGCAGGCCTCGGCGGGTTCGAAGGAGTACACCCGCAAGCCGGGCACGAGGTCGGTGAAGAAGTAGGCGGCGAACCCGATGTTTGCCCCCACGTCGAAGACGACGTCACCGGCCGACAGGCCGGCCACCGCCTGGGCGTAAATGTCGTTGTCCATGACGTCCTGCCACAGCGCGACCCCCTGGTTGGCTTCCGGGCTCAGGACCTTCCGGCCTCCGGGAAGCGTGATCTCGTAGGTCTCGTAAGCTGGCGCTGCCGCTGGTCCAGTCATGCCCTGCCTCCTGTTTCTCTCGGTGCGTCCCAAGGACGTGATGCGCTGCAATAACGGTGCGTTCCAAGGACATCGTTCAGCCGCCGAGGACCTGGGTCAGGTATCTGACCACGTCCTCGTCCCGACCGGATGCGCTGCGGTACCCGACGTAGCCGTCCGGCCGGATCAGGAGCGTCTCGCCCGGGGCCAGCGCGTAGTAGCCGGCCATCTCCTGGGTGGTCGCGGCAAAACGCGTAGCGCGGACGCCGGGTAGGGCACCGGGCGTGACAGCCGTGGCGATGAGCACCCACCCTCCATAGCGCAGCTCGTCGTAGAGGGTGGTCGCGGTCCCGTCCGCCCCGAGCAGCGCGACCTGCGGGGCACGGTCACCGGCCGCCAGCCCCGGGTGCTCCGCAGACTGCTGGCTGAGCGGGCTGCTCCGGTAGTCCACAGCCCTCTCGCCGCGGGCCTGCTGCTGCTTCCCGACCCCGGTGGCGACAGCCTCGGCAGTGGGGGGCGTGCCGACACCGCCCCAGAACGATCGTTCGGTGCGCATCAGCAGGTCGTGGGCGACCGGCAGGCGCTCCGTGTTGTAGGTGTCCAACAGCTGGTCGGGGGCTCCGGCGATGACCGCGGCCAGCTTCCAGCCGAGGTTGAAGGCGTCCTGGATGCCGGTGTTCATGCCTTGGGCGGTGACTGGCATGACGGTGCGCGCGGCGTCGCCGACCAGGAAGCAGCGGCCCTTGCGGAACTGGGCAGCGACGCTGTTGTGCAGCCGGACCCGCCAGTTGTGCAGGGGCGACTCCAGCCGGATGTCCGGCGCGCCGGAGAGTTTCCGGACGTACGCCTCCATCTCCTCCACGGAGGGGTCGAGCCGGTTTTCCGGATCCGGGTCGGCGACCGCGGCGAACAGCCGGCGTCGCCCGTCGGGCAGCGGCAGGTCCCCCAGGAAACCGTCCCCGGTCATATACAGGTGCGCCTCGCCCGGGCCGTCGGACGGCAGCTCGTGCGCGAAGGCGTCCACCTGGACGAGCTGCGTCCCACCGAAGCGGGTCGTGCGCCACGGGATGCCGAGCGCGTCCCGCAGCACGCTGTGCGAGCCTTCCGCCGAGATCACCCAGCCCGCCCGGACCGTCTCCCGGGCCACGTCACCGTGCTCAAGGGCGAGCGAGACACCGTCGGCGTCCTGGTCCACGTCGACGGCGCGCGCCCCCCGCTCGATCTCGCTGCCCAGTTCCCGCAGGCGCTCGGTCAGCGCACGCTCGGTCTCCTGCTGGCCGATGATCAGCGGGAGCGGGTGCAGGCCCTCGGCCACGCGCAGGTTGACGGCCAACTCCGCTGCCCCGAAGGGGTGGTAGACCCGGCGCTGGTAACCCACCGCGCGCGCCCGGAAGTCCGCCGTCGGCAGACCCATCAGGTCGAAGGTCTCCAGTGTGCGCTGCCAGACGGTGCAGCCGCGCGTGCCCGGGCGCGGCTGCACTCGGCGATCCACGAGACGGAAGTCCACCTGCCGCCGGGCGAGCTCGATCGCCAAGGTCAAGCCCACGGGCCCCGCGCCCACCACTACAACCTCGGTTTCCGATGCCATGGCCTCCGCTTTCCGTTTGTTCGAATGACCGTCGTATCGGCGAGACCGAACAGGGGCGTAACGCCGCGGGGTGGCTCCGCATCCCGTGGACAGTCGCCCTTTTCTTCGCCTACGGTGGATCCGACCGGCTTCCCACAGCCCCGTCGAGTCCCTCCCGAATACAGCCCCTCCATGGGCACAGAGCCCCTGAGCCGCCCCCAGCTTCACCATGCGCGCTGGACGCACGGTGGACGCCCGATGGCAGC
Organism: Streptomyces sp. NBC_00466; assembly: GCF_041433995.1. Taxonomy (NCBI): domain Bacteria; kingdom Bacillati; phylum Actinomycetota; class Actinomycetes; order Kitasatosporales; family Streptomycetaceae; genus Streptomyces; species Streptomyces sp. NBC_00466. The sequence continues at coordinate 50,372 of NZ_CP107897.1, forward strand.
ACCGGATACCCAGGAGGAGCCTCATGACCCGGACGGTCTTTCGCGAGGTAAGGATCTTCGACGGACACCGCGTCCACGTCGACGACACCGTGGTCGTCGAGGACGGTCGTATCGAGGCGATCGGCCGCGGACTCGCAGTGCCGGCCGGCGCCGAGGTGGTGGATGGCAAGGGGTGCACCCTGCTTCCCGGGCTCATCGACGCGCACACCCACATCGTCGGCGCCGCGCTGCGCCAGGCCCTGGTGTGGGGGGTCACCACCGAGCTGGACATGGCGAACTTCCCGGACAAGATGGCCGCCGCGAAGAAGGAGCAGGACGGCCCGCTCGGTTCGTCCCTCGCTGACCTCCGCTCGGCCTGCTGCGCCGCCACCGTCCCCGGCGGGCACGGCTCGGCGCGCTTCCCGGAGATCCCGACCCTCACCGAGCCCGAGGAGGCCGCCGACTTCGTCGACGCCCGGATCGCCGAAGGATCGGACTACATCAAGGTCCACTACGACGACGGCCAGGTCTCAGGCCACATGGACAACAGCACGCTTCCGGTGATCCGGAAGGAGACCATGGCGGCGGTCATCGCCGCGGCGCGTGAGCGCGGCATGCTCACCATTGTCCACACCGGTACCGTGCAGGCCGGTCTCGATGCCGTGGAGGCCGGCGCGCACGGTCTGGCGCACCTGCTCGTCGATCGCACGCCCGGGCCCGAGTTCGGCGAGACCCTCGCACGGTACGGGTCCTTCGCGATACCCACGCTCAGCATGGTCGAGTTGTTCTCCGGCAGCACCGAGCTCGGCACCCTCGCCGACGACCCGGCTGTGGCTGGCCATCTCGCCCCCGAGGACCTCGCGCTGCTGGAGCGCCACCGCGCGGGCAAAGCCCGACGGCTGCCGGTGGATGTGGCGGCCGCCGAGGCCGCCGTCCGTTCGGCGCACGCCGCCGGGGTGCCGCTGCTGGCCGGGACCGACGCGGTGATGTGGCTGCACGGCATCAGCCTGCACCGGGAGCTGGAGCTGCTGGTCCGCGCCGGGCTGACCCCGCCAGAGGCGCTGACCGCGGCCACCGCGAACCCTGCCCGGATCTTCTCGCTGTCCGACCGCGGCCGGATCGCTCCCGGTCTGCGCGCGGATCTCCTCATGGTGGCGGGCGACCCCACCCTGAACATCCGCGCCACCCGGGCCATCCGGGGGATCTGGAAGTGCGGGGACAAGGTCACCCGGAAGCCCTGAGCGGACCCCGCCTCGCGTGAGCGGGAGCCCACGGTCTGCCGCACACATGCGTCCAGCCGGGGTCCAGCGGGATAAACAATCCTTGGCAGCCAGCTGACCTCAGTCCCTTCGCCGACCGCTGCGGGGGACACGACTCCTCGAACGGAGCGGATGATGTCCACCATCCTCTTGGCCACCTTGGCCGCAAGCGGTCACGTCAATCCGTTCGACCCGGTCGCGACCGAACTGATCAAACGCGGGCACCGGGTGATCTGGTACACGGGCACCGCCTATGCCGACCGGGTTGCGCGCTCCGGTGCTGAATTCGCACCGCCAGAGGACGGCGGATTCATAGACCTCGACCGACTGGCCGATGACTACCCCGAGTTCCTGTCCCTGCCGCCTGAGGCCCGCGGGCCGTGGTTTCTGGAACACGTCTTCGTCCGTCCTGTGCCGGGGCAGTACCGCGACCTCAAAGCGCTGATGGCCCGGCACGGGGCGGACGTCCTACTCGCCGACTCCACCATGGCCGCCGCCTCGCTCATGCACGAGCTGCACGGAGAGCTGTGGGCGACGCTCAGTGTGGCGCCCCTGGCCATTCCGGACCCGTGGGTACCACCGTTCGGGAAGGGCTGGCCTCCCGGGGGACAGCCCTGGCTACGGATCCGCAACTGGTACACCGAGACGTCTGAGCGGCGCCGGTTCCCGGAGCCGCTCGACCAGATGAACGTCATCCGGCGGGAGCTCGGCCTGTCACCGGTTCGCTCCAGCCCGTTCGACGCCAACCTCACCCCGTATCTATACGCGCAGGCCACCGTAGTCGAGTTCGAGTACCCGCGACGGCGCCTGCCCGAGCAGGTGCACTTCGTCGGACCGCTGTTCCCAGCCGCTCCTCCGCCCGGCCCGCTGCCCGACTGGTGGCCCGAGCTGGAGAAGGACCAGCCCGTCGTCCTCGTCACCCAGGGCACCGGCGCCCGTGACCTGGGCGAGCTGGTGGTTCCGACGGTCCAAGCATTGGCCGGTCAGGACATCACCGTCGTCGTGACCACCGCGGGCGCGTCCCACCCTGATCTGGATGCCGCCTCGCTGCCGGCGAACATCCACGTCGAACCGTTCCTGTCCTACGCGGAGTTGATGCCCTACCTCAGCGCCATGGTCACCAATGGCGGCTACGGCACGGTCCAGCTCGCCCTCGCCCACGGCGTCCCGATCGTGGCCGCTGGGGTAACGGAGGATAAGCCCGAGGTCTGCGCCCGGCTCGCCTGGAGCGGCCTGGGCATCGACCTGCGGCTGAAGCGTCCGCCCGTCCCGGTCCTCGCCGAGGCCGTGCGCACCGTCCTGACCGATCGCAGCTACCGGCGGAAAGCATGCGCGATACGCACCGCCTTCGCCAGGCACCGGGCACCACAGGAGTTGGCGGTGCTCCTCGAAGAGCTCATCACGACCCGGCGGCCGGTCCTCGCGACTCGCCGCTGAACCTCGGGGTCGTCGCAGCAGCCGCCCGCGTGATGCCCACGTACTCCGCTCGGGCGACCTCGAGGACGAGACCTCTGCCGCCTACGCCAGCCTTTCTCCACTCACAACCCGCAGCTCGGGCTCCTCCATCCACGGCGGACAACCCTACCGACGCGGAAACAAGCAACTCGAACGGGCCTCCTATTCTCCGCATTCGCCGCCCTGGCCGATTCGTCCTCCCGGAGCTACCTACGACAAGAAGATCGCCCAGGGAAAACACCACACCCAAGCCCTCCTCTGCCTCGCGAGACGACAAGCCGACGTCCTCTTCGCGATGCTCCGCGACGGCACCTTCTACAACCCCAAGCCGCTCCATCAGCTTGACCAAACCCATAGGGGCACTCCCCGTCTCACATCGAATCCACGGACACAGGTCAGAAAGGGGTTCTCGCATCCCGTCAGGACTCCACATCTCACTAGGAGACAGAGATGACCGCTGAAAATCCTGCAATGCCCTTTCCCTTCCCGACGATCGAACCCTGGTGTCCCGCCACGGAGTTCGACGACCTGCGCGCCATGGACGGCCTGCGCCGAGTGGCGCTACCGACCGGGGCCACGGCCTGGATCGCGGCCCGGTACGAGGACAACCGCCAGCTGCTCTCGGATGCCCGCTTCAGCCGGGCCGCGGCCGCCCGCGCCGGCGCTCCACGGGCCCGGCGCGCGCCGCTGGAAGCCCGGTCCCTGACCACCATGGACCCGCCCGACCACACCCGGCTGCGCCGGATCGCTATGCGGGCGTTCTCCACCGCACGGATCAACGGGCTGCGGCCGCGCATCCAGCAGACCACCGATCGGTTGCTGGACGCCCTTGCAGCGGCCGGGCGGGGCGCCGATCTGGTCCCTACGGTCGCCAGGCCGCTGCCGGTCACGGTGATCTGCGAGCTGCTCGGAGTGCCGATCGCCGACCAGGAGCAGTTCGGGGCGTGGTCCCGGGTCTACCTCAGCGTCACCGCGAACTCCGCCGAGGAGATCGAGGGCGCAACGGCCTCACTCAAGGGCTACCTCATGCAGCTGATTCAGGACAAGCGCCGGCGGCCCGGCGACGACCTGCTCAGTGACCTCGCCAACGCCCCCCAAGAGGAACGCCTGGACGAGGACGAGCTGGTGACCTTAGGGGTCACCCTGCTGGTCGCCGGGGTGGAGACGGTGGCCCACTCGATCAGCGGAGGCGTACTGGCGCTGCTCCGGCACCCGGAGCAGTGGGAGCTGCTCCGCGAGCAGCCCGAGCTGATCGAGGGCGCGGTGGACGAGCTGGTTCGGTACACCCCAGCTGCGGTCAGCGGCGGCACGGTGCGGGTCGCGCTGGAGGATGTGTCGCTGGGCGGCACCCTGATCCGTGCGGGCGAGGCCGTACTGCCAGCCGTGATCTCCGCGGACCGGGACGCCACCGTGTTCATCGAGCCCGACCGACTGGACGTAACCCGCAGCCCCAATCCGCACATTGGCTTCGGGCACGGCCCGCACCGCTGCCTGGGCGCCCAGCTCGCCCGTGCTGAACTTGCCATCGCGGTGGGCTCTCTGGTCGCTCGCTTCCCCGGACTGCGCCTGGACGTGGCGGTGGAGGACCTGGATTGGGACCTGCGCACCATGCAACGCGGTCCGCGAGCGCTGCCCGTCCGGTGGTAACCGTCGGACGCCCAACACAAACGGCGCGGCGCGGGGCGGGAAGCCCGCCGCCCCGCGCCGTTCCCGGCCGGCCGGCTCAGTCGTAGTACGCGGTCGGCGAGGTCCGCAGTGTCTGCCACTGCTGCGCGTCATGACCGTGGACCAGCAGCGCGTTCTCGGCCTCCGCCAGCTCGACCAGCCTGCGGGTGCTCGCACGGACCGCGGCCTCGTCCGTGTCGAACGGCGTCATCGCCCGCTGCTCGGGGTCGAGGAACTCCGTCGAGGGGATGGCGTCGGCCGCCAGCAGCACGGCGCCGGTCCAGGGCAGCCGGACGAGCACCGACTGGTGCCCCTGGACGTGTCCGGAGCTCTCCACCAGCAGCACGCCCGGGAGCAGCTCGGTGTCGCCCTCGACCAGCCGGTATTTCAGGTGGGGCAGGTCCCAGCTCGCCCTGGCCATCTCCAGCCGGCCCAGCTCGCTCGATGTCGCGAGTTCGTAGTGGCTACGCTGGACGACGAACTCGGTGTCGGTGAAAAGGTCGTGGTTGCCGGCGTGATCCGGGTCAAGGTGGGTGCACACCACCAGGTGGATGTCCTGCAGTTTCAGCCCGAGGGCGGCGAGCCTGGCCTCGACGCCCTCGTCGGGTCCTACGCTGATGAAAGCTTTGGGGCCCGCTGCGGCGCGCGGGAACCCGGTGTCCACCAGCACGTTGGTGCCGTCGTCGGTCTGGACGAGGTACCCCGGTACGGGCGTGCCGATCGGAGTGGTGCCGAGCTTGAACAGGTGCAGCTTCATCCATGACTCCTGACATCGTTCGACGCGGCGGCCGCTGCGTCGGTACCGGGCCGGCGCCCCAACAGCGTGCTCAACGCCTGAGTGAGGGCGGTCTGGGGGTCGTCCTCGGCAGTGAAGCGGTCCAGGACGAATCCGTCCGGCCGGACGAGCACGGCGCCGTTGCCCGGAACACCGTGTGTCCTGGCCCACCGCTGTGACGGGTCGGTGAGCTGGTGTGCCCCGATCCGGTGGACGGTTATCGGCAGCGAGGCACCGGACACGACCTCGGGCCAGTCCCCCGCCTCGGGCCCGGCCACGAGGACCATCCCGCGGCCGTCATAGAGGTCCAGTGAGGAGATCCGCACACCGTCCCGCTCCAGCCACAGGTGCGGGGCCCGCGTCCCCGGAGCGGCGGAACCGTCGTCCCGCGCCAGCACGTCCTCGGGGGCGACATCACGCACCGGGTAGTGGTATCCGAGCGCGACCACATGGTCGGGCAGGATCGCCCCTTCCGGGATCGGCTCGCCGTGGCCGGGCCGGTCCAGCGAGCGCAGCACCGTCTGCCGTACCGTGGCCCGGGCCACCGGCTCGCGCTCGGCCTCGTAGCTATCGAGCAGCGCCTCGGAGGCCTTGCCGCGCAGCACCATGGCCAGCTTCCACGCGAGGTTGTGGGCGTCCTGAATACCCGTGGCCGAGCCAAACGCCCCCGTCGGCGGCATGACATGGGCGCTGTCCCCGACGAGGAAGAGCCGCCCGACCCGAAAGGTCTCGGCCACCAGCCCCGCCGCCTGCCAGGGCTGGGCCCCCAGAATCTTCACCGGCAGGTCCGGGACACCCGCCGCGGCCCGCACAGCCGCTTCGCAGCGCTCCTCGTCCCAGCCGTCCTGGTCGGAGTCAGCCTGCGGGTCCAGGGGGACGTGCAGCAGCCACCGGTCGGTGTTGTTGATCGGCAGCAACCCCGCGGTCACCTCAGCGTTGCGGACGTACGCCATGACGAAGCGCCGCTCCCCGAGCGCCTCGGTGAGGTCGGCGCGGAAGTGGATGTTCAGGTACCTCGCGAGGACGCCACGCCCCTGCCGTGCGATGCCAAGCTGCTCGCGGATCGGGCTTGCGGCGCCGTCGGCCACCACGACGTAGCGCGCCCGCACCGCGTACTCCTTGCCGGTGGCGCGGTGGCGCACGGTGGCGGTCACGCCCTCGGCGTCATGGGTGTGCCCGACCAGCTCGTGCCCGAAGCGCAGGTCGGCTCCGCTCTCCTCCGCGTGTGCCCGGAGCACCGGCTCCAGTTCGTCCTGCTCGCACAGGGTCCAGCCGGTGGGGCTGACGTCCCGGGCGTCCTCGTCCAGGTACTCCCGGTTGAAGCCCGGGGCCTGGAATCCGGCCAGGGACTCCATCCGGACGATGCCACTGTTGTCGGCGAGTGCGACGGCCGACTCGGTGGCCCGGATCTCGTCCTCCAGGCCGACCTGGCGGAACAGCTCCATCGCCCGGACGTTCACACCGCGGGCCCGGGGGTGGAGCGAGGTACCGGAGTGACGCTCGACGAGGAGCGGCCGCTCCCCTTGCCACGTGAGGAACACTGCCGCCGAAAGACCAACAAGCCCTCCTCCCACGATGAGCACGGGAACGCTCAAATCTTCCATCGTCTCTCCTCAGAGGCTGGTCAGTTGATCGGCTTGGTGGCATGTCTGTCGGCGCGGCTGGTCAGCTCGGCCGCAGTACCCGGGCCGTGTCCCGGACGGAGCTCAGCAGGGCGGCCTGACGCAGGATCCGCGCGTACTGCTCCTCACGAACGGTGGCCGGCCCCTGGGCGAGGCTCGCGAAGCTCGCCGCAGTGTTGCCGAACTGGTCGTCGGCGGCGAGCACAAACTGCTGGACGTGGTTCTGACGGGACAGCCGCAGGACGGGCCGGGCGGTCATCGGTGGGGTGAAGGGCTGGTCGAGTACGAGCCGCCCCTCCGTCCCCCACAGCGCGCAGTGGCTGCGGTAGGCGTGTTCGAACCCGAAGCTGAGCTCGGCAGTGACGCCGTCCGGCGAGGCCAGCAGCACGCTTCCGGCCGTGTCCACCTCCTGGTTCCGGCCGACCCGCAGCACCGCGCCGATGACCTGGACGTCATCACCCAGGTACATCAGGGCCGCGTGCAGCGGATAAGTACCGACGTCCAGCAGCGCGCCACCGCCCAGCTCCCGCCGGTAACGGATGTCCGCCGAGGGCCGCGGCGGGACGCCGAACGACGCTTGCAGAACTCGGAGTTCACCGATCTCGCCGCACAACAGCCGTTGCTGCGCGGTCGTATGCTGGCTGTGGTGGACGAACGCGAAGTTCTCCATCAGGGCTAGGCCACGCTCGCGCGCCAGGGCGACCACCTCCTGCGCCTCGGTGAGCGTACCGGCCGCCGACTTCTCCACCAGCACGTGCTTGCCCGCCTCGAGGGCGCGGGCCGTCCAGAGCGCGTGCAGGCCAGTGGGCAGCGGGATGTATACCGCGTTGATGTCCGGCCGGTCGAGCAGCCGCTGGTAGTCGTCGACGGCGTCGCAACCGAACTGGGCCGAGAAGGACTTGGCCTTCTCCTGGTCGCGGCTCGCGACCGCCGCAACGCGGATGCCCTGCCCGGCCACCAGCGCGGGCAGCATCCTGCGGCGCGCGATGTCCGCGCAGCCGAGCACCCCGATCCTGAGCTCGGCGGTCCCGAGCGGGCCGTCGGCTAGCCGGTCCGCCGTCACTGCGATCCCTGCCAGAGGGACTGAAGACAGGTCATCAGGGTCCGGGCCTCGACGTTGATGTGGTTGCCGCACCGCAGCAGGTCCTTGAGCTGGGCGAGGGTCGCCCACCGCATGGTGTCGGGTTCGGTGTCCGGGAACTCGTCGCCGACCTCGATGACGGTGTACAGGTTGCCCCGCTGGTAGAACCGTCCGCCCTCCTCCGGGAGCACCGCGCTGAACCGGACCTGCCCGGCATCGGCGCCAAGGACCAGGTCAAGCAACGGGGGCCGCTCGCTCGGCGGCAGTGCGCGCCAGTCCCGCGACACGCACTGCACGGTCGGTCCGAACTCGATGGTGTCCCGAACCCCAGGCTGCGCCTTGCCCTGGACGAGGACGTGCAGGACTCCGTCGATCCGCTTGGCCAGGAAGGCCGCCACGCCCTGGCCTGGGAACTGCAGCATCGGTTGGGTCCACCGGGTCACCTCTCGGGTGCCGGCCTTAACCGAGACGGCGATCACCTTGACGCAGCTGTTCGACGGTTCGGTGACGGCTTCCTCGTCCGTGCTCCACCCGGCCAGCTCCCGCAGCGGTACCAGCCGTGCCAAATGGGAGCTCTCCGTCCTCAGGTCCTGGAGCCAGGTCAGCAGCTCCAGATCGCGGTGGACCGCCTGCTCGCCCCGATCCAGGGACCGGGTCAACGCGCCCTGGAAGGAGTCGGCCGGCGCCCCGACGGCGGCTTCCTCGTGCGCCCCGCGCTGCCGGCCCAGCGGCATGCAACTCAGCACGGTCCGTACGTCCATATTGACAAGATGGTCGATCCCCATCAGGGAGTGAACCTGCCCCAGGGTCATCCAACGGTGACCGTCGTGCGCCGGGACGTCCTCGAACACCTCCACCACCATGTTGCGGTTGCGCTTGTACAGGAAGCTGTCGCCCTGTTCGGACTGGAGCGCGTCCACCAGGACCTTGCCGCGGTCCGGTCCGACGAAGTACTCCAGATAGCGCGTGTGGCCTCCGCGGTGGGCACGGGTGTAGTTGCTCCGGGTGGCCTGGACGGTCGGGCCCAGCTGGACCAGTCCGGTGTTGCCGGGCTCCATCTTGGCCTGCATGAGGAGGTGAAGGACACCGTCGATCTCACGGACCAGGACCCCCAGGATGCCGCTCTCCGGCTGGTTGATGATCGGTTGGGTGATGCCCTCGGCGGCCCAGCCGCCGCCGGTCATCCGCAGCCCCTCGACGGTGAAGAACCGCCCGGTGCTATGGCCGAGGTTGCCGGTCTCCTGGTCGAAGCTCCACTGGTCCAGCGCGGCGAACGGGATCCGGTCGACGGCAAAGCCGCCCTCCTTCCGGGCTCGCTCCAGCCAGGGCACGACGTCCTCGGTCGCGAAGCGGGGGTTGTCGAAGGTTGTGGCGGAAAGGCTCAGGCGGTCGGCCAGGAACACGGTGTCGTCGGGCCGCCCGGTCCGGCCGGCGAGAGCGTCGGCGCGGTGCGACATATTCTCTCCTTCAATAGTTCAGGCGGACCCGGCTGTGGTCGCCGATGATCAACTGATGGCCGCGCGGTGCGGGGCCGGCCGGGAAGACCTCCGCGTTCTTGCCGATGAGTGAGTTCTGGATCCGGCTCACCCCCTTGATGGAGGAGTGGTCCATCACGATCGAGTACTCGATCTCGGTGTGGTCCAGCCGGCAGCCGGACCCGACCGAGGTGAACGGTCCAACGTAGCTGTCCGCGACGACCGTTCCCGGCCCTATGGACATCGGGCCCACCAGCCGGGACCGAATGACGACCGCGCCCTCGGCGATGTCCAGCCGGCCGATGACCTCGCTCTCGTCGTCCACGCTCCCGCCCATCCGGGGGGCGATGTTCTCCAGGACCATGCGGTTGCACTCCAGCATGTCCTCGACCCGCCCGGTGTCCTTCCAGTAGCCGGAGATGGTGTGCGAGCTGACATCGGCCTGACGGAGGATCAGTTCTTGGATCGCTTCCGTGATCTCCAACTCGCCGCGCACGCTGGGCCGCAGCTGCTCCACGATCCGGTGGACGAGCGGGGTGAACATGTAGATTCCGACCAGGGCGAGGTCACTCCTGGGCTCCTTCGGCTTCTCCTCCACCCTGACCACTCGGCCGCCCTCGTCCAGTTCGGCGACCCCGAACTCCGAGGGGTTGGCGACCTTGGTCAGCAGCAGCTGCGCGTCCGGGCGCCGGGCGAGAAACTCGGTGACGAAGTCGCGGATGCCGTCGATGACGAAGTTGTCGCCGAGGTACATAAGGAAGTCGTCGTCTCCGAGGAACTCGCGGGCGATCAGCACGCAGTGCGCCAGGCCCAACGGGGCTTCCTGCGGGATGTAGGTGACCGACAGACCGAACCGTGATCCGTCACCCACCGCGCTCCGTACCTCCGCGCCCGTCTCGCCGGTGATTATCCCGACCTCGCGGATGCCGCTGTCCCGAATCGCCTCCAGGCCGTAGAACAGCACCGGCTTGTTGCCGATCGGTACGAGCTGCTTGGCGGAGGTGTGGGTGATAGGCCGCAGCCGCGAGCCGGTACCACCAGCCAGAACCAGGGCCTTCATCGGGCGCCTGCCTCGGACTGCGACCAGGCGCGCTCCTCCACCACCGGGCGCCGCTCCAACAGCGGCTCCCACCAGCCGGGGTTGTCGCGGTACCAGCGGATGGTCTCCCGCAGTCCTTCCTCGAACACGACGGTCGGCTGCCATCCCAGGGTCTCCCTGATCCGGCTGGAGTCCAGCAGGTACCGGCGGTCGTGGCCCGGCCGGTCCGCCACGGTGGTCTGCAGCGAGGCAGGCAGCCCGAGCTCGTCGAGGACCAGGTTGGCGATCTGCTGAACGCTCGCCTCCACCCCGGTTCCGACGTGGTAGGTCAGTCCGGGCTCGCCGTCTGTGAGCACTGCGTCGATCGCACGGCAGTGGTCGTCGACGTGGATCCACTCACGCCGGTTGTGCCGGGACGCGTAGACCGGCAGGCTCAGGCCGCGCAGCGCATTGGTCACGAACAGCGGGATGACCTTCTCCGGGAACTGGTAACGCCCATAGTTGTTGGCACAGTTGGTGATTGTGACCGGCAGGCCGAAGGTCTCGTGGTAGGCGCGCACCGCGTGATCGGCTCCAGCCTTGCTGGCGTTGTACGGGGTGCGGGGCCGGTACGGGTACTCCTCGTGAAAGACCTCCGTGCTGTCGAGGGCCAGGTCCCCGTACACCTCGCAGGTCGAGACGTGGTGGAACCGCTCGACCCGCGCGTCCAGGCACGCGTGGAGCAGCTCCTGGGTGCCTAGCACATTGGTTCGGAAGAACCTACCGGGGTCGAGGACGGCGAGACTGTTGTGCGACTCGGCGGCGAAGTTCACCACCACCTGCACCCGGTACTCGCGTAGGATTTCGGCCATCCGGGCGCCGTCGGCGATGCCCGCCTGCACGAACACCACGTCGTCGCGCACCGCCGCAAGGTTCTCCAGATTGCCGGCGTAGGTCAGCGCGTCAAGAGCGACGATGGCGTCATCGGCATGCGTCTTGCGCCAGTAGTGGACAAAGTTGGCTCCGATGAAGCCCGCCGCGCCAGTGACGAGCACAGTCCGGGCCGGGACGGCACGGTGCATCGCAGAGCTTCTCTCTACTCGGGTCATAAGGTCGGCAACCGCATCTCTCGGCGCAGCTCGTCGAACAGCCACCGCTCGGCCGCGGTCGCCGAACTGCTGGGAACCAGTCGCTCCGGTGAACCTGACGGGGGCTCCGTCAGGACGCCCTCTTCGGGGTCCGGTGAAGGCAGGGGCACGTACACCGCTCCCAGCCCCTTGAGTGCCTCGTACAGGTTCAATCCCATCGCACGCAGCAGGTTGCGCATCGCCGGGCTCCTTTCTCGTGGGGAGGCGACGTCAGGCCTGTTCGGCGATCGCGAAGGTGGCGCGCACCTGGTAGATCCCGTAGTGCCGGCTGCTGCCCCGGTCCTGGTACTGGCGCAGCGGCGAGGTCTGCTTGCGGTGCGCTGCCCCCTGCTCCCAGACCTGGAACGACTCGACGTCCTTCCAGTAGCTCAGGACGGCGAAGGAGCCGCTCTCGCCGTCGAGGGTGGACTGCAGCAGTTCGCTGCGCAGCAGACCGGGCACCTTCCCCAGATCCTCGTTGATGTGGTGGAAGGCCGCCTCCAGCGGGGCTTCTCCCTCCTCGGGCGCCCGGCAGTAGACGATCACCCGGATCTCGCCGCTCATGCCTTCGCCGCCTCGGCCTTGGGCAGGTGGTAGACGACCTGCATGGTGGCCATCGAGCCGCCGGAGCGGAAGGGGTGCAGCCGCTCACGGTGCTTGACGTGCTGCTCGCTGTGCTCAAAGGTGCGGAAGCCGGGCTCGTCGGTCCAGTCGCTGATGATGTAGTAGATGTGCTCCTCCTCGGTGGAGCACATCAGCCACTGGCCGAGGTTGGCCGGGTCGGAGGTCACCGCGGTGCCAATCTCGAGCCAGGTCCGCTCGAAGTCCGCTGCCATGCCGGGGTGGGTCTCCATCCGCAGCAGGACCCGGAAGGCCTTCTCGGGGTGTGGCATGTCAGATTCCTCCGTCGACGTGGATGATCTCGCCGGTCAGGTAGCTCGACCCGGAGCTGGCGAGGAAGAGGACCACCGAGGCGACCTCGGCGGGAAGGCCGAGCCGGCCGAGGGCGGTCATGTGGCGGTATCGCTGCTGGAGCGCCTCGCGCTCCTCCGGCGTGAGCTTCACCGCCTCCTCGGTGTCGATGACGCCGGGCGCGACGACGTTGACCCGGATGCCCTTGGGGCCGAGCTCCTTCGCCATCGACCGGCTGAGCCCGATCAGGCCTGCCTTGCTGGCGGTGTAATGGGCGCGCAGGGCAAGTCCGACGGTGGCCACCCGGGAGCCGACGTTGATGATCGAGGGCTTCTCCGCGAGCAGCGGGAGCGCCTTCTGGGTGATCAGGAATGGGGCGGTGAGGTTGGCGTCGATGACGCGCTGCCACTCCTCCAGCGCCAGCTCGGCGAACGGTATGTGGGAGATGACACCCGCGTTGTTGACGATGGTGTTGAGCGTGCCGTACCGGGTCCGGCACCCGTCCAGCAGCCGTTCGATGTCCTCGGGCCGGCCGACGTCGGCCTTGACCAGGTGGTGGTCTCCGGGCAGCGACTTCAGCTCACGGGCGAGGCTCTGGGCGTCCTCGGTGTCGTTGCGGTGGCAGGTAATGACGTTGGCGCCGGCAGTGGCCATGGCCAGCACGATGGCCCGGCCGATACCGCGGGTGCCGCCGGTGACGAGCACGTTCTGCCCGTCGAGAGACAGGTCCATAGGGTCTCCGTAAGTTGTGGGGTTACAGGGTGAGTGCCGCGGCGAGCGCGTTGGCCAACAGCGCGGTGACCACGAAGGCGGTCCGGACGACGTTCCAGTTGCGCCATCGGATCCGGGGATCGATCCGCTCCCAGTCGGGCGGTACGACGCCCAGTTCCAGCGTTCCGACCCACTTGTTGATCGGGACGTTCTTGACGAGCGACACCACGATCGAGCCTAGGAGCAGTACGGCCGCGACGCCTTCGGGCCCGCGAGCTGCGCCGTCGGACAGCGCTGCCGCGCCGATGTCCGCGAGCATCGCCGTGATCATGCAGATCGGCATGAACGGGTCGAACCTGGTGACCAGGAACTGGTGGACGGGGATGTAGCGGTCGACCGGGAGGCTGAGCAGCAGCGGCGCGCCTCCCAGCGAGGCGATCATCAGTCCGCCGGCTCCCATCCCGCTGCCGATCAGGGCCAATGGCAGAAGGATCTGGCTCATCGGCCCGGCTCACCGGAGCGGCCGACCGCCGCCTCTTCGACGAGCTTCTTGATCCTGTCCATCTGGACCTTGGTGTTGGTGTTCAGGTGCTCGGCCATCGCCGTGTCGTCGAACGGCATCTCCGGCCGTACGTGGAACTCCTGCACCCAGCGCATCTGGACGCCGCCTTCGGACTCCTGATAGTCCCAGGCGATGTTCATGAACTCGAACGGTCCGGTCTCCACCCGGTGGGCCCGAACACTGCGGGTCCCGGGATCGGGCTTGCGCAGCGAGACCCAGCTCCAGACCTTGCCGTCCTCGTCGGGGAGCAGGGTCAGCCGGAAGCGGATGGTCCCGTCCGGTGAGCGCTCCAGGATCTCGGCCGCGGCGTACTCGTCGAACAGCTGCGGCCAGGACTCGATGTCGTTGGTCATTTCCCACACCAGGTCCATGGGGGCGTCGATGACCACAGTGTTCTCGGTCCGTGCGGGCATGGTCACGCTCCCGTCGGCAGGTGGCCGTCGATGTACTCCAGGACGGCCCTCGGGGTGGTCATGAACTCGATGTGGTCGTCCGGGATCGGCACGCTCAACTGGTTCTGGATACGGGTCGCGAGCTCCAGCATCGCGAGCGAGTCGTAGCCGAGGCTGCTGAATGGCGTGTCCAGCACGGCGCCGTCGAGGTCGACCGACTCGTCAACGCCCGCCGCCTCCTGCAGCATGGTCTTGAGTTCGTCGAGGGTGCAAGCGCTCATGGTCATGCCTCCGTTTTCGCAAGGGTGGTTCTGCTGTGCCGGTCGGTCAGTCGGTCAGTCGCACGATGACGACGGCGTTGAATCCGGCGTGCCCACGCGCGATGACCATGGCGGTCCGCAATGCGGTCTCGCGAGGCTGGTCGATGACCAGGTCCAGCTCGTGCGCGTCGGCCGGGTTCTTGACGTGGACGGTGGGCGGCACGACCTGGTCGCGCAGCGCCAGCAGGGCACCGGCGGTGTCGAGCGCGCCGGCCCCCGCGCAGAGCCGACCGGTCATGGTCTTGGGCACCGTCACCGGAACCGTCCGCGGGCCGAAGACCTCGGCCAGCGTCCGCGACTCCTGGCGGTCCATCTCTGGGGTGCCGTGCCCGTCTGCGAAGACAACGTCGATGTCCTCGGGCCGCATCCGTGCGTCGGCGAGGGCAGCACGCACGCAGCGGGCGAGCGCGGGCGGACGTCCCGATCCGGGTCGCGGGTCGAACGTGGCGGCGTAGCCTGCGAGTTGACCGTAGGTGTGGTCCACACCGCGTTCCTTTGCGGTGTCCGCGTTCTCCAGCACCAGGATCGCGCCGCCCTCGCCGGGCACGAAGCCGGAAGCGTCAGTGTCGAACGGCAGGTAGGCGCGGGCCGGATCGTTGACCGTGGTGAGGTTTCCGGTGGGCAGCTGCGAGACGAACCCGGCCGGCGACAGGGAGGAGTCGCTCCCGCCTGTCACGACCAGGCGGGTGCCGTCGCGGACCACTCGGCGGGCCTGTCCTAGTGCGTCCAAGCCGCCCGCCTGCTCGCTGACCATCACACCGCACGGCCCGCGCATCCCGTGGCCGATGGAGATCTGGCCGGTGGTCGCGGCGTAGAACCAGGCGATGGACATGTACGGGCTGACGTTCTTGGGGCCGCCGCGCCACAGCTTCTGGAGCTCGCGCTGGCCAAACTCAGCGCCACCGCTGGCGTTGGCGGTGATCACCCCGAGCTCGTACTCCGGGATCTGCGACAGGTCCACGGTCGCGTCGTCCAGGGCCATCCTGGTGGCGGCCAGGGCGAAGTGGCTCATCCGGGACGTCTCGACGACGATCCGGGCCGACAAGCGCTCGCCCGGGTCGAAGTCCTTTATCTCTCCGGCGAGTTGGGAAGGGTAGGAGCGGGCGTCGAAGCTGCAGACCGTGTCGATCCCGCTCTTGCCGGCCAGGGTGGCAGCCCACCAGTCCTCGGTGCCGTTCCCGTTGGGAGCCATGACACCGATCCCGGTGAAGACCGCGCTCGCGCGGGCGTCGGTGCTCTGCCTTACCTGCGATTCGCTCATGCCGCCGCCTTGTCGGATGCGGCCATCACGATCGCGCTCTGGAACCCGCCGAACCCGCTGCCCACCGAGAGTGCTGTGGAGATCTTCTGCTCACGCGCGGTCAGGGGAACGTAGTCCAGGTCGCACTCGGAGTCGCGCTCGTGGAGATTGGCCGTCGGGGGGACCACGTCGTGCTCGATGGCCAGGGCGCAGGCCGCCACCTCGATGGACCCGATGGCGCCCAGGGAGTGGCCGATCATCGATTTGATGGAGCTCATCGGGACCTCGAAGGCCCGGCTTCCCAGGCTCAACTTGACCGCTGCGGTCTCGTGCCGGTCGTTCTGCTTGGTACCGGAGCCGTGGGCGTTGACGTAGTCGATCTCTCCCGGGTCCAGCTCGGCCTGGTTCAGGGCGACGGTGATCGCCTCCGCCATCTCGCGGCCGTCCGCGCGCAGGCCCGTCATGTGGAAGCCGTTGGCGCGGGTGGCGTAGCCCAGGATGCGTGCGTAGATATGGGCGCCGCGGCGCCGGGCGTCGGCGGCGTTCTCCAACACGAACATCGCGGCGCCCTCCCCCAGGACGAGGCCCCGGCGGTCCCGGTCGAAGGGCCGACAGGCGGCCTCCGGGTCGTCGTTGTAGGTGGAGGTGGCCTTGATCGCGTCGAAGCACGCCATGGTAATCGGCGAGATCGGCGCATCGGCGGACCCGGCCAGCACGACGTCCGCGCTGCCCTCGGCCAGCAGGCCGGCGGCGTAGCCCAGGGCGTCGATGCCCGAGGTACAGCCGGAGGAGACCACCGAGGTCGGGCCCTCGGCTCCGGACCGCCACGCCACCTCGGTGGCGATCGAGCTGGGCACCAGGTAGTTGTAGAGCTGAGGGACGGCGAAGGTGTGATCCACAGCCCACAGCCGACCGTCGTCGCTGAGGACTCGGTACTCCTCCTCCAGCCCGGTGGTGCAGCCGACCGCGTTTCCCACGGTCACGGCGACCCGCCCGGGATCCATGCCGGCAACGCCGAGTCCGCTGTCGGCGACGGCTTCGTCCATCGCCACGACCGCGAACTGTGCGGCCCGGTCCATGCGGCGCCAGTCCTGCGGCGTCAGCCCGTGGGCGGCCGGGTCGAAGTCGATCTCGGCCGCCACCTGGCAGCGAAACCCAGTCGGGTCGAACAAGGTGACCCGGCGGGTGGCGGCCCGGCCGGAGACGATGCGGTCCCAGAACGCGTCACGGCCCAGTCCTGCGGGCGCCATGACACCGATTCCGGTGATCGCGACATCCATGGTCCTCATGCATCCGCCCCGACAGGGCCGCCGACCTGAGGCGCCGGAGCGTTCTCGTGGCCGGGTAGGAACTCGGTGTCCACATGGCCCAGTTCGGGCTTGGGTGCCAGGGGGCCCAGGTGGAAGACGGCCTGCGCCTGGACGGAGGAGGTGTTCACCAGCCGGTGCCGCAGGCCGGTCGCCACCATGGCAGAGTCGCCCGGGTGCAGCTCCAGCGTCGTGCCATCGATGGTGAGGCTCACGATCCCACGCACCAGGTGGACGAACTCCTCGGAGTACGGGTGGTAGTGCTCGCACACGTACTCGCCCGGCTCCAGCGTGACTGTCCCCATGAATCCCGAGGTGGCGCCGACCGTCAGCGGGCTGAGCAGGACTCGAACGTCCCCGCCCCTGCGCAGGTTCGGTGTCACATCGGTGACGGCGACCTTCTTCACTTCAGCACTCACCGCTTGTTCTCCCAAGTGTAGAAGGGGCTGGCCATGGCGTCCTTCGGCTCTTTCCACGCCGGGTCGTACGGCCGGATGTGCCGCGCGAGCCTGACGTGGATGTCCTCGTAGAGCGGGTGACTACGGGCCCTGTAGAGGTTGGGGGTAACGTCCTGGTCTCCCTCCACGAGGTGGAAGTACAGGTCGTGAAAGCGCCACAGCGAGCGCCGGGACACCCCGATCATGTGCGGCAGTTCGGAGGCGTCCGATTCGGCGAAGATCTCCGCGACGGAATCCGCCTGCGAAGGATCCATCCGGGCGACGATCAAGTTCTGATACACGGGTCCTCCGAGTCGAACGGTGTGAGGTGGCCTTGGGACGTGTCAGGGTTCCGGCCGGGCGCGCCACGCCGTTGTGGCACGGCCGGCTCGACCACAGGGCAGGCCCTCGGTGCACCAGACTGGGGGGCTCCGCTGGACGCGGGCTGGTGAGCTGCTGGCACCCCTGTGAGTGGCGGTCCAGTCGCTTGCTAGTGGGCCGAGATTCGGCCGCCCCATGGTCGGTGCGGCGCCCGCCCCCGGACGCCTGACCATTGCCTTTGGAGGCATCCATGGAGACCACCGCTACGTCCGGCCCGCGTCCAGTAGTGCTGCTGTTCGCGGGCCAGGGTGCTCAGCACCCTGGCATGGGACGTCACCTGTACGGCGCCGAGCCGGTGTTCACCGCCGCCATGGAGGAGGTCTTCGGCCTGCTCGGGCTGCGGGCGGAGCGGCTGCGGGCCAACTTCCTGGCCGGGCATGAGGACGGCCTCGATGAGGCCGAGCAGGCGCAGCCGCTGTTGTTCGCGCTTGGTTACGCGACGGCACGTCTGGTCCGCAGCTGGGGTGTCCGTCCGGCGGCCCTGCTGGGCCACAGTGTTGGCGAGGCCGTCGCGGCTGTCGTCGCCGGTGTGATGTCCCTGCCGGATGCCGTGCAGCTGCTGATCAAGCGGACGGAGGCGGCGACGCGGACACCTCCCGGCGGAATGCTGGCCGTCGCCGCATCGCCCGACACGCTGGCCCCCCTGCTTCCCGAGGGGGTGGTGATTGGGGCGGTGAATGGCCCCCGCCAAACCCTGCTGGCCGGTGCCGACGAGCCGCTCGCCGAGGCCGAGAGCCGGCTGCGCGCCCAGGGCATGCTGTGCCGCCGGGCCCGGGCCCGGCAGGGCTTCCACAGCCCACTGATGGATCCCGCCGTCGCCTCGACCCTGCCCGACGTCGCGCGGACGGCCCTGCGCCCGCCAGCCATCCGGCTCTACTCGGCCTGCACCGGGCACCCGCTGGGATCGGCGGAGGCCGTCGACCCCAGCTTCTGGGCCCGTCAGATCGCCGAGCCCGTGCTCTTCAGCCCCGCGCTCGACCGGCTCCTCGCCAACGGTGACTTCCTGCTGGTCGACGCTGGTCCCGGCGAGAGCCTGCTGAGCCTGGCCCGTCGGCACCCGGCGATCTCCTCCGGCCACAGCGACGTCGTCGCCGTGCTCCCGCCCGCGCGCGCCGCCGACGACCTCGTGCGCGGCGCGCTCCCGGCCGCTGTCCGGCGGATTCGGTCGGAAGGGCACCGGCTGAGCGTCCAGTGATCGTCCATCACCGGCTGCCAGAGTTTCATCGGCATAACCGGCCGCACTGGGAGCGAAGTTCCCAGCTTGCCCCACTACCGAGCCGGTCGAACAGCCGGATCTCATCTCTCAGGGAGACGTATGACTACGAGCCCTCGGACAACCGGTGCGTGTCCGTACCCGTTCAAGCGGCCGTCCGCCCTTGAACAGCCCGTCGAGTTGCGCAGCATCCAGGAGGAGCCGGTCGTCCCGGTGGAGCTCCCGAGCGGCGACCAGGCTCTGCTGATCACCGGCTACGCGGACATGCGGGCGGTCCTGTCCGACGAGCGTGTGAGCCGCGACCTGACCCGGCCGGGTACCGCCCGCATGACGAAGGACAACGTCATGTTCCAGGACCCGCACATCAGCCCGGACCCGCCGGAGCACACCCGAATGCGCCGTCTGATCACCAAGGCCTTCACCCCAAAGCGGGTCGAGGAGCTGCGGCCGCGCACCGAGAAGGTGGTGGCCGAACTCCTCGACGCGATGGAGAAGGGACCCCGCCCCGCTGATCTGAACGAGGCGCTGGCGTTCCCGCTGACGATCCGGATGACCTGCGAGCTGCTCGGGGTCCCGCTTGAGGACCAGCACAAGTTCCGCAGCTGGACGGACCACTTCCTGTCGGTGAGCCGGTTCACCGGTGAGGAGATCGGCCGGGCCCGCGGCGAGCTCATCGCCTACGTCCAGCAGCTCGTGGCCACCAAGCGCGAGACGCCCGGGAACGACCTGATCAGCGCAATGATCGCAGTGCAGGACGACGACCAGTCGGGCCTGAGCGAGTACGAACTGGTCTACTGGGCGATGCTGCTGCTGATCGCGGGGTACGAGACTACTGCCGGCCAGCTAGGTTCCAGCCTCGTCGTCCTGCTCAGCCGGCCCGAGGAACTCGCCCGGCTGCACGCCGATCCCTCGCTCGTGCCGTCGGCCGTCGAAGAGCTCCTGCGCCTCCAGGTGATGGGCTCCTCGCTGTCCATGTTGCGCTACGTCAAGGAGGACATCGTGGTCGGCGGTGTCCTCATCCCCGCCGGTTCGAGCATCATCCCCTCCATCGAGTCGGCCAACATGGACCCCGACGCCTTCACCGACCCGGAGACCTTCGACATCACCCGGCAGGACAACCACCACGTGACCTTCAGCACCGGCATCCACTTCTGTTCCGGGGCTGCACTGGCCAGGATGGAGCTGCAGGTGGCCGTGGAGGGCGTGATGCGCCGCTTCCCCGAGCTGCGGCTCACCGCTCCCGCGGACGAGCTGCCGCGGAACGAGGGCGCGCTGATCCAGAACTTCGTGGAGATTCCCGTGCAGTGGTGACCAATGGTTCGGGCCGCGCACCGATCTGGTGCGCGGCCCGAACTGTCTGCCGGCCTATGGCGGCGCGGGATGTCATCTGAGGAACAGCAGCGCCTTCGTCAGATGGCCGGTGATCGTGAACTCGGTACCGCCGGGGAGACCGCTCCGGTCGGCCATCCGGTTGCGGATGAGACCCTTGTGGACCGCCAATCCGTGGACCGAGACCGATGCCCCGGGGGGCAGCTGAAGACGGACGATGCTCTTGGCGGCGGACAAGGCGATGCGGACTGCCGGGTGCCCGATGGACGCCTGGCGAAAGTCGATCCGGGTCACCGCGTCGTAGCAGCCGACGGTCAGGAACGCCGGCACCTCCCAGCGACCATCGATCCGCGTGAAAGCCTTGACCCGGTGGACCTCAAGCGCCTCCAGCGGACGGGCGAACGGCAGGTCGGCCATGACAGCGTCGACCTCCAGCCTGGTGTCGGCCGAGTAGACCAGGGAAAGCCGCTGGTCGAGCTCGGCCAGTGAGATGCGCCCCTCGCCGACCGCGGCCTGCAACTGCTCGGCAACCCGCTCGCGTTCTGCCTCAGAGACCCTAACCGGCCTTGGCACAGACTGGCGTTGCAGATCGTCAGCCACGATCAGCACCTCTCTTCCTGCTCATATCACCACGCCTGTAACCTAGTTGATCATTTTCATGATATCGCGGTCACCAGGTGACCGGCAGTGCGGTCAGGCTCTGGATGACGCCCGCAGTACAGCTCAGCTCCTCCTCCGGCACGGCGAGGCGCAGCTTGGGGAACCGGCGCAGCAGCCCGTCGATGACCACCGTCAACTCCAGCCGGGCCAGTTGGGAGCCGAGGCAATAGTGCGCCCCGAGCCCGAAGGCCAGGTGGGGGTTGTGGTCGCGGTCGGGATCGAAGTCGGCGGCGTTCGCGAAGACCGTCTCGTCCCGGTTCGCCGAGGTGATCGCGGGCAACACCGCCTCGCCCGCCCGCACCAGGACCCCGCCCAGTTCGACGTCCTCGGTGGCAACCCTGATCGTTCCACCGTTGACGCCGGCGGTGCTGTACCGCAGGATCTCCTCGACCGTAGCCTGGATCCGCTCGGGGTTGCCCGCGATGCTCGCGGTCAGCTCCGGGTGGCGCAGGAGTTGCAGAGCTCCGTTGGCGAAGGTGCTCGACGTCGTGTGGTAGCCGGCGATCAGCAGAGTGACACCGAAGACCACGAGTTCGTGCTCGCTCAGCTGGTCGCCGGCCTCGCTGGCGCCGATCAGCATGCTCAGCAAATCGTCGTCGCCCTCCGCCTGGCGCTTGACCGCGATCAGCTCCCCCAGGTAGCCGGCCAGCTCCGAGCGCGCAGCCCTGACTTGGTCGGGGGTGTGGGTGCCGAGGCTGAGCATCACGTCGGCCCACCGGCAGAACCGGTTACGGTCGGCGAAGGGCACGCCGAGCAGCTGGCAGATGACGGCGACTGGCAGGGGCAGCCCGAGGTCGGCCACCAGATCGGCCGACGGGCCAGCCTGCTCCATGGCGGCCAGCAGCTCCTGGGTGACCTGCTCGACGAACGGGCGTAGCCGCTCGATCTGCTTCTTCCCGAAGGCTCGTGCCACGAGCTTGTGCAGCCGGGTGTGCTCGGGCGGGTCCATCGACAGGATGGTCGCCGCGTCGGCGGGCAGCGGCCGCATCCGCGGCGCGTCCGGAAGTGCCGCGGCCGCACGGCTGAAGCGTGCGTCGGTCAGCACAGTGCGCACGTCCTCGTACCGGGTGACCAGCCAACCGCTGTCCCCGGTCGTGAAACCGACGCGGGCGACCGGACATGAGCCTCGTAGCCGCTCCCACTCCTCGGCTATCCCCAGCGCCCCCGGGCGCTGGAACGGGAAGGGCAGGGCGCTGTATTGGTCCATCAGTCGCTCCATCATCTACAGGCCGTCACCCGGCACTGCGCAGTCGCGAAACGCCGCAGCATGGCCGCGCGCCGACGTTCCTGCGCATACAGCCTTACCAGTTCATGACAGCAAAAAGCCGGTCGATAACTGCCGTCCTCGATCCGGATGACCCGCTCCACCAGCCGGGATTCCACCAAGTGCTTCAGTGCACCATCCACATCGTCGCCACCGCCCAGAAGCTCCTCACGGGTGAACGTCTCGGGAAGCACTGCCAGTCGCTCAAAGATCCGCTGACCGCTGTGTCCGAACGTCCGGCAGCTGAGCTCGAAAGCCTTGCGCAGGCTCGCGTCCGGTGGCATGAGGGTGCTCAGCCGGCCCGCCGAATCGGCCAGCCAGTCGGCGAGGTCACACAGCCGCCACTGGGGTCTCGAACCGAGCTGGGTCGCGGCCGCACAGATCGCGGCCGGCAAGCGGCCGCACAGCCGGACAACCTTCTCGGCATGCTGCCGGTCCTGCGACACCTGTCCGGCCGGGAGCAGTGACTCGAGTAGCTGGATGCCCTCCTCGAAAGAGGGCAGCGAGAGTTCGAGCGCTATCTCCTCGCCCAGTCCGGCCAGGTGCGCCCCGCTGATCAGGATGGTCGCGCACTCCGGTCCGCTGGGCAGCAGCGGCAGTGCCTGCTCGGCGGACACCGCGTTGTCCAGGACGACCAGTACCCTGCGGTCCGCGCTCCAGGCGCGGAACTGCTCCGTGCGGGGCTCCAGCCGGTCGGACAGATCGGGCTGCAGTCCGATCCCCCGCAGGAGTCCGTCGACAGCCTCGGCGGGAGGCAGCGGCCGACCGTGTTGGTCGCGAAGGTCGACGTAGAGTTGACCGTCCGGGAACAGCGGGCGCAACTCATGCGCTGTGTGCAGCGCCAAGGTGCTCTTCCCCACGCCGGGCATGCCGTGGAGGGAGACCACAGACGGTGTGCCGTCCCAGTACCGGGGCCGGTCGGCAGCCGTTCGCAACAACGCTTCCAGCTGCGCGGCCAGACCCTTGTGAACGGCCAGATCGGCCTTTGGGGCCGGTCCGCTGTTCAGCCGGACGACCTTCCGCTCTCCGCCTGGGAGGTTCAGGGACGGATCGGCACTGAGGATGGCCCGATGCAACCCCACCAACTCGCCCGACGGGTCCAGCCCCAGTTCGGTCACGAGCCGACGGCGCAGCGAACTGTAGACCTCCAGCGCCTCCAGGCGGCGGCCTGAACGGTAGAGGGCCAGCATGGATTGGGCGGGGAACCCCTCGTGGAGGGGGTGACTGACAATCAGCGACCGAAGCTCGGCAATCATTTCACGGTGCCGTCCCAGCTGCAGCCCCGCCTCGACCCGCATCTCGTGTGCGCGCAGCCGGGCCTCCTCGAAGCGCACCAGGTGCGTCTCCAGCAGCGGACCGACCGGCACGCCTTCCAGCATGTTTCCGCGCCATAAGGACAAGGCCTCGCCGAGCAGTGAAGACGCCTGCTCCGGCTTGCCGTTCTGGAGCGCGTCCTGCCCGAGCCTGGAAAGCTGCTCGAACAGGGTCATGTCGAGCTGCTCCGCCTTGGCCCGCAAGAGATAGCTCGAGTTGACCGTGACCAGGATCTCCCGCTCACCAACCCCCTCGTACAGGCCGAGCTTCTTCCGGAGCCGGTAGATGTAGGTCTGGAGCGTGGTGGCAGCCGTCGCCGGCGGTTCGTGCAGCCACAGTTCTTCGATCAGCGACTCGGGCCGGACCGGCCGATTTGCGTGGAGAAGCAGAGCGGCCAGTACGTGACGTAATTTCGGCGACGTCGGAGTGACCAGCTGCTCTCCGTCGTACACTTCCATACTCCCAAGAATACCGAATCGCATGCGGACCCCCGTCGGTTGAGCTTCGAATGCTATTTCACTGCAACATACGCGTGTTCCCAGCCGATAACGCCGACGGGAACCGGCCACATCATGAAAACCCAGACGTCAGATATCCCGTAGTACTGACACACACTTGCACCAATTGTCGGCGACTACCCCCAGAGGGCCCCAACTTTCTTTTCCAATTATTCCTGGCCTGGTTTTGCATTCGTTCGCGGCGCAGCCTCGTGAACCCATCGAACCGCTCACCAGATCACGCCTAGCCTGATCCCGCCGGCTTCAGCGACGCACCATGAGAAAGCAGGCTGCATGCGCGGGCCTGGGCGGATCAGGGAGCTTTTCCACGTCGAAGGCATGGCCAAAAAGACGCTGCGATTCTCCCGGCGTCATAACCGTGTGAAGAAGCCTGGACATTCTCTTGCGAGCCACCCATGGCAGGTCCTTCTTGTCCGCCGCGAAACACCAGTGGAAGAACTGCGACCCGGGACGCGAGAGCCGCAACACGGAGTTCACCATGCCGTGCTTCACGGGACCGGTGGTGTCGTCCAGGGTCCCGTAGTCAACCAGCAGGTCGAACGGCCCGACAACACCTGGAATCTCCGCCGCCGAGAGGTCTCCGTTGATGAATTGGCAGTGCTGTCCGACGCCCGCCTCACGGGCCCGCACGCGGGCCCGCTTCAGGGCGAACTCGGTGAAGTCGACTCCCACGACGTCGAAGCCATTCTGAGCCAGGAACACCGCGTTGGATCCGGTGCCGCAGCCCAGGTCAACGGCGCGTGGACGGCCTTCGGACTGCGACGGGGCCTTGATGCGCCCCTCGGCGAAGAGCTCGCGCAACTCGGGGCTGACGCCGACGCGCTCCCACGCAGCTCCTCGCTTGTACAGCCATGTGTAAAACCACGGTCTCATCAAAGTTCCCTTCGACGGAGTGTTGCCCATGTGTGAGGTCGTGCCAGCGCCGGCACGGCGTGGCGCCGTCAGTTGGCGAGCGTGATTGCGAGGCTGTTGAGCAGCAGGACCACGAGCGCCGCAACGGTCCTGATCACGTGCCACATGCGCCATCTGGGTCGGGGATCCTGCCAGTTGGCCGGAACGGAACCGGCGTCTGTGCCCCTAACCACCTTGTTCAGGGGCACGTTGCAGAGGTGGGAAACCGCCTCCACCACCACGATCCCGACGATCGACGTGACCAGCAGGTAGCGGATGGCCGCGGACGGTGCTGCCACGGCCAGCACGATGTCTGCCACCAAGGTCGCATTGACCAACAGCGGCATGGCGGGGTGATACCCCTTGCCCAGCAGAGAATGGGCCTGCAGATAGCGGTCCGGTGTCATCGCGTTCAGAGCCGGTAGAACGCTGACGGCCACCGCGAAGAACACTCCGGCTATTAGGCCGCTGCCGATCAGTACAACGACTCCGACAAATTGGGCCACTGGAGTTTCCCTCTCTCACTCACTCCTCTTCCTACTCGAAGAGGTCCCGCAGTCCTGCGACCTGCCCGATGCTCGGTAAACGCGCTAGCAGCTCAATGGACGCGTGGTGGAGGAACAGAAGGGTTCAAGCCAATCTGAACTGTTTCGATGCCATTGAGTTAACGCAATGGCAGTGACTTAAGAATCTTGACCGATAGAGTGCTCGTTCAGGAGGTGCCTGGATGCCACGCCCTGGGCAGGTCAAGCCGGAGACCGATGAGCGGTTGTCGGACCGGATCGCGGTCGGGCTGCTGATGCGTACGTTTCCACCGGAGCTGGTCGATCGAGTGGTAGCCCGATGTGGACGGGAGGGGCAGCGTAATCGGCTGCTGCCTCCGCGGGTGGTGGTCTACCTGGTGCTCGCGATGTGCCTGTTCCCGGGGCAGGGGTACGAGGAAGTCGCCCGGCTGCTCACACAAGGCCTGAACTGGGCGAAACACAGGCCTGGGTCGTGGCAAGTGCCGAGCACGGCGGCAATTTCGCGGGCGCGGGTGAAGCTGGGGCCGGAGCCGATGCGAGCACTGTTTTCCGAGGTCGCCCAACCGTTGGCGGTCTCGCAGACCCCGGGTGCCTTCTACCGGCGCTGGCGGCTGGTCGCGATCGACGGCACGGTCTTCGACGTGCCGGACAGCGAACAGAACGCCGCGCACTTCGGGCGGCCGAACACTCATCACACCGAGCGGTGCACATATCCGCAAGTGCGGATGGTGGCGCTGACCGAGTGCGGCACCCACGCCATCACCGCCGCCGCCCTGGGACCTCTTTCATCATCCGAACCAGCGCTGGCGCGCGGCCTGTTCAGCTATCTCGGCGAGGGGGATCTACTGCTGGCCGATCGAGGGTTCACCGGAGTGGAGCTTGGGCAGGCGGCCTCGGCCGGCGGGGCTGACCTGCTGTGGCGGATTCGTTCGCATCAGACTTTGCCGGTCCGGGAGGAACTGACTGACGGCTCGTACCTGTCAGAGGTCGTTGCCGCGAAGGATCGCACCAGCCCCTTGACCGTGCGCGTCGTCGAATACACCCTTCAGGGCCCGGGCCTGCCCGAACAGGACGCTCTTTACCGACTGATCACCACGATCCTCGATCCCAGGGCCGCCCCGGCCGCCGACCTGGCCGCCCTTTATCAAGAACAGCGGGGGATTGAGACCACTCTGGACGAGCTGAAAACCCATCAACGCGGCCTCGCCCAGGTCCTTCGCTCCCGCTCACCAGACGGTGTCGAGCAGGAAGTCTGGGGCCACCTACTGATCCACTACGCCATCCGCAGGCTCATGTACAACACGGCATGCGCCGCCCAACTCGACGCAGAGCTCTCCTTCACCCGCAGCATCCGCCTAGCTCGCCGCCACATCACCGCGCAGACAGCCTTTCCCTCTTGAGTACCTATGAGGTTCCCCCGAGATGCGGAGGATGTTGACAGAGGGTCAGATGGGACTCATGAGAGGACCTGTGACCATGGCTGCACCCCGGAAATACTCGCTTGAGTTGCGTGAGCGTGCGGTTCGGATGTACCGCGCCTCCGAGCCGAAGCCCCAGATCAAGAAGCTGGCCGTCGATCTCGGTGTGCATCCCGAGGCCCTACGCGGGTGGATCCGCCAGGCCGAGGCGGACGCCGGCGAACGCTACGACCGGCTCACCACCGACGAACGCGCCGAGCTCGTGGCCCTGCGCAAGGAGAACGTCCAGCTCAAGCGGGCCAACGACGTCCTGCGGACGGCCTCCGCGTTTTTCGCGGCGCAGCTCGACCCGACCCGGCCCAGGTGACGGCGCTCGTTGACGAGCATCCCCGCCTGGGGGTCGAGTGCGTACTCCGGGAACTTTCCATCCCCTCCTCCACCTACTACCGCTGGCGCCGCGCTGAGCGCGAACCGTGCGAACGGCAGCGCCGGGACGCCGAGCTGACCGGGCAGATCCGCGAGATCCACGGCGACTCCGGCGGCATCTACGGATCGCCGCGTGTGCACGCCGTCCTCAAACGCGAGGGCGTGCGCGTCGGGCGCAAGCGGGTCGAGCGGCTGATGCGCGAGGACGGCCTGGCGGGCGTCAGCCCGCGCCGGGGCGGCTTCACGCGCCGCGACCCGAAGGCCACCCTGGCCCCGGACCTGGTCAACCGGGACTTCACCGCACCGGCACCAAACCGGCTGTGGGTCACCGACCTGACGATGATCTCCACCGGCGAGGGTCCCCTGTGGCTGTCCGCGATCCGCGACGCCTTCTCCCGCCGGGTGGTGGCGTGGGAGACCTCCGCCCGCGCGGACGCCGACCTGGTCCTGACCACGCTTGAGTACGCCCTCGCCTCCCGCGAGGTCGAGCCCGGACAGCTCATTCATCACGCGGACCACGGCTGTCAATATACGTCGATCAAGCTCACAACTCGCTTACTGCGCACGGGAGTTCAGGCATCCATGGGCTCCGTCGGCGACAGTTACGACAACGCTCTCGCGGAGAACCTGTGGATGATCATCAAGACGGAGTGCGTCCGCGGCCGCGTCTTCGCCACCCGGGCCGAGGCGAACCTGGCGCTGTTCGAGTACATCGACGGCTTTCACAACTCCCGGCGCATCCAGAAGCGGCTCGGCTACCTCAGTCCGATCGAGTTCGAGGAGAAGCACTACGCCGATCAGGCAACGGCCGAACGAACGAACCTGAAACCCCGTCAAACCCTTCTGACCAGCTGATCAGCGACTCCCGACCAACGGGGGAACCTCACTAAGGGCTTGCAGGCAATCAAGGTGTTGCTTCTCGTTCCGGGGATCGTTGGTGTGGTATGCGCATCCCGGACGAGACTCGTGACCAACTCGCTGTGAAGTTCGAGGTGTTGTTCCCGCACCTGGATGAACGGCAGCGGCGGCTGCTGATGGCCGCAGAGGCCAGGGTCCTGGGGCATGGCGGTGTCCGGGCCGTCGCGCAGGCCGCGGCGGTCAGTGAGACAACGGTCCGCAGGGGCGTGTTCGAGTTGGAGGCGGGCGAGGCACCGCTGGGTCGGGCACGAAGGCCGGGCGGAGGTCGCAAACGGGTCGCGGAGCTTGACCCGGGGCTGCGTCCGGCCTTGCTGGCGCTGGTCGAGCCGGATGAGCGGGGGGATCCGATGTCGCCGCTGCGGTGGACGGTGAAGTCGATACGCACCCTTGCCCGGGAGCTGTCCCGGGCCGGTCACAAGGTCAGTGCCGACACCGTCGCCGACCTGCTGCGGGAGGAAGGCTTCAGCTTGCAGGCCAACGCCAAGACCCTGGAGGGCGGCCAGCACAGCGATCGCGATGCCCAGTTCCGCTATCTCAACGAGCAGGCCCGCGAATACCGGGACGCCGACCAGCCGGTGATCAGCGTGGATACCAAGAAGAAGGAGCTCGTCGGAGAGTTCAAGAACGGCGGCCGTGAGTGGCGGCCGGCGGGTGATCCGGTACTGGTGGGCGTCCACGACTTCGCCGACCCGCAACTGGGCAAGGCCGTCCCCTATGGGGTCTACGACATCGAGGAGAACACCGGCTGGGTCAACGTCGGCACCGATCACGACACCGCTGCGTTTGCCGTGGAGTCGATCCGCCGCTGGTGGCACGGCCAGGGCCAGGACGCCTACCCGCGGGCAACCCGGCTGCTGGTCACCGCCGACGCGGGCGGATCCAACGGCTACCGCACCCGGGCCTGGAAGCTCGAACTCGCACGGCTCGCCGCCGAAACAGGGCTGACCATCACCGTGTGTCATCTGCCGCCCGGCACGTCGAAGTGGAACAAGATCGAGCACCGGTTGTTCTCGCACATCACTATGAACTGGCGTGGCCGCCCGCTGACCAGCCACGAAGTAATCGTGAACAGCATCGCAGCGACCACCACCCGCACCGGACTGCGCGTGAAGGCCGCGCTCGACACCAACAGCTATCCCATCGGGGTGAAGATCAGCGACGCAGAGATGGCCGCTCTGCCGCTGACCCGGCATGCCTTCCACGGAGACTGGAACTATGCCCTGCACCCCCAGAAACGGCCTGCCATCCCGGCGGCACAATCCCCACAGGCCGCTGACACGCAGTGGGACCAGGCTCTGCTTTCCGATCCTTCACTGACCGGGATGCCCCGCCAGCAACTGGACAACCTCACGGCAATGTTGGCTACCGACGGGGACATTCAGCGCGGCCGCCCACCCCGACTCACTCTCCCCGAACAAGTTCTGGCCACCGTGCTCCACCTGCGGGTCGCCCTGGCCGCGGAACCACTCGCCGTACTGTTCACCAGCAGCCGCACGGCCATGCACCGCACCCTCCTCAAGAACAGAAGACTGCTCGAGGCCCAGGGCATCACCATCCCGCCCGCGAAGACCCCACCCGCGTCCCTCGCAGTCCTCCATGCCAGGGTCCTCGCGCTGACCGGCGACACCAGCATCAAGATCAAGACACCGTGTTAATGACCTGCAAGCCCTTAGCCACCTCCCTGACCGAAGCCATCCGCGAGATAGCCGGCTGTCTGCTACCCGCCCCGCCGAAGTCGATCCAACCGCCGCATCATTAATCGCACGATGTCCGGCTTCGGCATCAAGCTCGGCGACACCCGAAACCCTCTCGATCCGGCTGAGGCCCTGCCGGGACCGTCGCCCCGCACGGCGCGTAGCCCCCCTCCATCCAAGAGTCCAATGCGGCTTAGACCCGCCTTAAATCACTGGTACCAGGGTTAGGGATCCCTCCCGCCGTCGAGCAGGACCATTGGGCCAAACCTGGCTGAAAACCGTGGGTGGACGGCTCGGGTTCTGGTGACCGTCGCCGTGATCGGTCAAGCGGGATCCCATAACATCCGCCCTGGCGACTCGTCGCAATCGACGGGGCCTCGCCGTGATTTCGCCGCGCCTCTCCCCTGTCCAGCATCGCGCTAGCTCCATTGGCCAGCATCATCGCCAAACAATGGCGTGCGCTCCGTCGTCGACCGGTTGGCGAGCGCCCGGCGAGAGACGAGGTGGCACGGGATGATGACCTACACATCCGCCCTGGTGACCGGGGCATCCAGTGGTATCGGTCAGAGCCTGACCCGGCGCCTGGCGGAGCAGGGGATCGATGTCGTGGTGGTCGCCAGGCGCGGTGACCGCCTGGAGAGCCTGGCCAAAGAGCTCCGTAGCCACTACCAGGTGTCCGTCGAGGTGCTGACGGCCGACCTCACCGTGCCGGAGGAGCTGGCCACGGTCACCGAGCGGCTGACCGACCCTGACCGTCCGATCGACCTACTGGTCAACAACGCCGGTTCAGGCTCCCGTCCGCCCCGACCGCTCGCGCACCAGCCGCTGGAGTACGAGCTGGGGAAGGTGAGACTAAACGTGCTGGTACCGCTGCAGCTGACCCATGCGGCGCTGTCCATAATGACCCCCCGTCGGCACGGCGGCATCCTCAACGTTTCATCCATTGCCGGCTTCCTCCCCCAGCCCCAGGGCGCGACCTATGCCGCGACCAAGGCCTTCCTCACATCGATGACGGAGTCGTTGTACTGCGAGGCACGCAAGTCCGGTATCCACGCCACAGTGCTCTGTCCCGGTTTCGTCCGACGCGGCGAGGGCGGGGCGCACGGCGGAATGCGCAGCAGGCGCCTGCCGGAGTTCGTCTGGCTCGATCGGGACGAGGTGGCCCGCGAGGCGATCGCAGCCGTGCGGTCCGGGGAGCCGGTCTGCATCCCCGGGTGGCGCTACCGGGCGGCCATCAAGCTGAGCAAGATTCTGCCGCGCTCGGTGTCCTATCGCGTCTTCGAACGTCTGTGGGGGCGTTAAGGCCACGAGGCACGGCCGCTGATCGTGGTGGCCCGGGTCCGTCAAGGTCCTGGCCACCACGATCAATGATCAATACACCCCGTGCTTACCCCCACTCCCGCGCCCGGGCCGGAAGAAGGAAGGAGAGCAGGAAGACCAACAGCATGGCTCCTGTAGCGCACCACAAGGTGCGCTGGAGGGCCAAGGTGAAGTTCTCACCGTTCGCCCGGGAGCTGGCGTGCTCGAACACCGTTGCCATCCGCTTACTGACAGAGGCCGGCACCTGGGCAGTCGAGCCGTCTCCGGACCTGGCGCCACTGCAGCTCGCGGGCTTCTGCGACGGGTCCTTCGCCACCATCCGGTCGTGGTAACAGGACCGGAAGGTCGCGATCACTTGGTCTTGGACGGTGCCGGGTACGTTCACCGCCGACATCTCGACCCTCAGCTGCGGGGCCACCCGGTCCGCGACACCGGTGGACTGGGAGCCGAGCAGTGAGAAGAAGATGACGCCGAGGACCGCGATGCCGGCCGAGGCCCCGACCTGGGTGATGACGTTCACCAGACCCGACGCGGACCCAATCTCCCGCGGCTCCACGGCCGCCAGCACAATACCGAACAGCGAGGAGACAACGGCCCCCATGCCGAGGCCGGCGGCCAGCAGGCTGGGCAACATCTGCCAAGACGAGGTGTTGGTGCCCTCATAGTGGAGCGTCAGGATGAGTCCGATAAAGGCGGCACACATGATCAGCGCCCCGATGCTGAGCAGCTTGCGGCCGAGCTTGGGAGCGAGGACCGCGCCGGAGACCGCCGAACCAATCGCCATACCAAGCGACCAGGGCAGGGCGGTAAGGCCCGCGTGCATGACCTCGAAACCGCGGCCGATCTGCAGGTACAGCATGAAGACGAAGAAGAACCCGATCAGCCCGGCGAAGAACAGGAACCCGATGAGCAGCCCACCATTGAAGGGGACCTTACGGAAGAGACTCATCTCGACCAGCGGCGACTTATTGGCGCGGCCTTTGCGGATCTGGACGAAGGCGAAGAGCGCGAGCACCGGAACCGACATCGCCATGGACACGTACGTCCACGCCGGCCACCCCAGGTCTCGCCCCGTGAGCAGCGGGTAGACCAGCAGCAGCATGGCTGCCGCGACCAACAGACTGCCCACGATGTCGACCCGTTGCACATGCTCGGACTTGGTGTTCTGCACGTATAGGGCGGCGCCGACCAGCGCGATGATCCCGACCGGGATGTTCACGAGGAAGATCGACCGCCACTCCAGACCGAACAAGTCGGCCTTGATCAGCAGCGCACCGAGCATGGGCCCACTGACCACGGCGAGGCCGGAGACCCCACCGAACATGCCGGCCACCATGGCCCCTTCCTTGGGCGGGAAAGTCGCCATCAGAGTGGAGAGCACCTGCGGCACCATGAGCGCGGCCAACGCGCCCTGCAGCACGCGGGCGCCGATCAGCATCCCGGGACCCTGGGCCGCTCCGCAGAGGACCGAGGAGAGCACGAAACCAGCCACG
Organism: Streptomyces sp. NBC_00466; assembly: GCF_041433995.1. Lineage (NCBI taxonomy): Bacteria > Bacillati > Actinomycetota > Actinomycetes > Kitasatosporales > Streptomycetaceae > Streptomyces > Streptomyces sp. NBC_00466. The sequence continues at coordinate 83,072 of NZ_CP107897.1, forward strand.
CCGATCATGAACAGGTTCTTACGGCCGAAGATGTCTCCCAGCCGACTACCAGTGATCAACACCAGCGCGAACGCCAGCGCGTACCCGGAGGCCACCCACTGGGCATCGGAGTCGCTCGTCCCTAGGTCCCTCTGCAGTGACGGGATAGCCACGTTCACGATGGTCCCGTCGAGGAGGTCCATGAAGCTCGCCAGGAGCAAGACGATGAGCGCCAACCACCGTCGAGAGCCCTGGGCTACGCCGCTGCCCGGACCGGCCGGCACTTCCACATCGATTGCAGTCACATCTGTCTCCTCGTTGCTTGCTCACGTCCGGACGGCCATACCGCGTAACAGCCAGGGGCGAGACAGCCACATTGCTTGCTGGCCCACACCGGCAAGATGAACAGCGGTTCTCCACCCGGACCAGGGTTGGACCTGGATCAGGGAGAGCCAGAAGAACTAGCAGCACGGTTGAGAACTCGACCGTCATGAAGTATCTTACCTTACGAGCTAAGATACTAGGGAGGCTTCAGCACACATGTCAACTGGCTTGCCCCCAAGGGAGGACCTCGTCGGTGCGCTCTCGTGGAAAATGCGCCGCCTCAGTGGTGAGACCGTCCTGTTCCACCAAGCGATTGCCGACCGACTGGGCATCAATCCAACTGACTTGAAGTGCCTCGACCTCGCATCCTCCGGCCCCGGGCCGCTCACCGCAGGTCGGCTGGCCGAGGTCTCAGGACTCACCTCCGGCGCCATCACCGGAGTGGTCAACCGCCTGGAGAAGGCCGGACTGGTGAGCCGGGAACAGGATCCGAATGACCGGCGAAAGGTGATCATCGTTGTCAACCCGAACGGGCCCGACAAGGTCGTCGGACTCTTCGGTTCGATAACGGACTCGATGATGGAATTGTGCTCCCGCTACGACGACCACGAGCTGGCACTGGTCCTCGACTTCGTCAACCTCGCGGCGCAGGCCACCCACAACGAGGCGACGAAGCTCCAGCAGAGCACCGGTATGCACGCTGCCTGCAGCTGACACCGCACCCGATACCGATCAAGGAAACCGCCCACTGGCCGCTTCGGTGGGGATACCGCTGCCCCCCGTCAGAGATATCCCCACCGAAGCTTCATCGGCTCCGAATCAGGCGTGCGGCCCATGAGAACGAAGGAGCGCGATGACGCACTTAAAGATCGATCGACCGCGGCGCATGACACTAAAGGGGGTGGAAACCGTCCGGTCCTTCATGGCCAGGGGCCGCATCCAGGTGATCGGAACGGACGACGACAACGTCACGCTGGAAGTGTCCGAAATCGACCAGCACCCGATCAGCGTCCAGCACCGGGACGGCCTGCTCTTCCTAGCGCACCACCGCACCAGCCGGCAGCCGGCCGCGAAGGGCCGACTACGCCACCGACCATCCCAACATGCCGTCATATCCCTTGCAGTGCCCCACGATTGCAATCTCGATTTATGGTCCGTGTCCGCCGACGTACTGGCCGACGACAGCCGGGGCGAAGTCCAGGTGCACAACAGGGAAGGCGGAACCACGCTGAACCAGCTGTCCGGCGCGGTCGAGGTGGAGACCTCCTCGGGGCACGTGGACGCCATCAACCTGAGCGGCGACGTCGAGATCCGGTCGGTCTCCGGCACTGTCGTCCTGTACGCCACACCCCGCCCGACCCGTGCACTGAAACTGTCGAGCGTGTCAGGTGACATCAGCGTCTTCCTACCAGACACAACTCACGCCAGGGTTCACCTGGAATCCATCACCGGACGAATATCCAGCCAGTTCAGCGGAATCACCCCAGTCAAGATGCCAGGACACCACAAAGCCAAAGGCGACATCGGCAACAACAGCGGCAGCGCCTCACTATGGGCCAGTAGCGTCTCCGGCCGCGTCGCACTACTCAACGGCGACAACCTGCACCACCACCCGAACCCAGCCCACTAACCTCGCACCCACATAAAAAACCCGACCCCCGACCCCAGACAAGACACAAACTGAACCGTTCCGGGTTTGGTAGAGATCTCATGTTGTGGTTGTGACCTGGGGTTTCGTGTTCGCGAGGTAGTAGTTGGTCTCGTATTCGGCGGGTGGGATGTGCCCTATTTCACCGTGGAGCCGGCGGTGGCAGTACCAGTCCGCCCACTCTGCGGTGGCGAGTTCGACCTGGGCAAGGGTTCGCCAGGGCCGTCCGGGTTTGATCAGCTCGGTCTTGAACAGGCCGATCGTGGACTCCATGAGGGCATTGTCGTAGGCGTCGCCGACCGAGCCGATCGAGGCGGCGATACCTGCGGCGTCCAGGTGCTCTGCGAGCCGGAAACTCGTATATTGCGACCCGGCATCGGAATGATGTATCAACTCGCCTGCCTGGTGCGGGTGTTCGTCTCGGTCGCGTTGCCACAGGGCCATGTCCAGGGCGTCCAGGACAAGCGTGGTCTCCTTCGATGTGGCTGCGGACCAGCCGACGATCCTGCGGGAGAAAGTGTCCACGACGAAAGCGACGTAGACCACTGCCGACCAGGTGCTGATGTGGGTGAAATCCGCGACCCAGCAGCGGTTCGGGGCCGGCGCGACGAAGTTGCGGTCCAGCAGGTCCGGTGCCCGCTCGACGGAGCTGTCCGGGGTCGTGGTGATGATCTTCTTTCCGCGGACGGCGCCGGTGACGCCGAGCTCGCGCATGAGGCGTTCGACGGTGCACCGGGCCACGACGTGGCCTTGGCGGTGCAGCTCACGCCAGACCTTCCTGGCCCCGTAGACACGGTAGTTGACCTCGAAGATCTGCTGAATGAGCGGCTTCAGCTCGGCATCGCGGACGGTGCGGACCGACGGGGCCTTGAGTCGTTTGTGGTGGGCGTAATAGGTGGAGGGGGCGATCTTGCAGTCGTGCTCGGTAAGCACGCGGCAGATCGGCTCGACACCGCCGAAGCGGGCCCGGTGCTCGTCGATGAACGCTACGAGCGTGTGTGTGGCCGGTCGAGCTCGGCCGCGAAGAAAGACGCCGCCGCCTTCAGGATGTCGTTCGCCCGCTTCAGCTCGGCGATCTCCTTCTTCATCGCCTTGATCTGCGCGGACTCCTCCGTGGTCGTCCCCGGACGCTTCCCGGAGTCGATCTCATCGCGCTTCACCCAGTTCCGCAGGGTCTCGGCCGAACCGATGCCCAGCTTCTGGGCGACCGCCCGCAGTGCGGCCGACTCGTTCGGATAGTCACCACGGACCTCGGCGACCATACGTACCGCTCGTTTGCGCAGCTCAACGGGATAGGAGGAAGGAATCTCAATGACCGAGTCAAGCCGTCTGCGTGACCGACGGGGCGGAGGTGAACAGCCTCTTGTCACGCAGCATCGCCCACAGAACATCGACCCGTCGCCTGGCCAGCGCGAGCAGGGCCTGGGTGTGCAACAGCCCTTCGCCTCGTTTCTTGAGGTAGTAGTCCCGGGAGGGGCCAGGCCGCATCATCGCGGTCTGCGCGGCCAGGTAGAAGATGTGTCGCAGACGCCGGTTGTAGCGCTTGGGGCGGTGGTAGTTGCCGCTGCGGCGGCCGGAGTCCCGCGGGACCGGGGCCAGGCCCGCGTGCGAGGCGAGGCGGCCGGCGTCCTTGTAGCCGGACAGGTCGCCGACGATGGCGACGAACTCCGCGCCCAGGATGGGGCCCATGCCGGGCATCGACTCGATGATCTGGGCGCGTTCGTCGGCGCGGAAGGTCTCGCGGATCTCCCGGTCGTTGTCCTTGATCCGCTCATCCAGAGTCAGAAGCTGGTGGGCGAGATCGCAGACCAGCTTCGCGGCACGCTTCTCGCCCGGCAGCGCGGTCATCTGCGACTGGGCGGCCTCCACTGCCTTCGCCGCTACGGCCTCAGCGCCGCGGACCTTGCGGCGCTCCAGCCAGGTCGTCAGCCGCTTGACGCCGATCCGTCGCAGGGCGGCCGGAGTCTGGTACTCGGTCAGCATCACGACCGGACCCTTGGCTGCGGAGTAGTCGAAGGCCCGCTCCAAGGCAGGGCAGATGCCCACCAGCAGGTCGCGGAGCCGGTTGATCAGACGGACCCGGTCGGCTATCAGATCGGCCCGGTAGTGCGTCAGCACCTGAAGAGAGCTGACCAGCTCCGGTGGCGTGGCCAACGGGACGAAGTCCCGGCGCATACGTGCCTGGTCGGCGATGACACGGGCATCCTTCGCGTCGGTCTTGCCCTCGCCCCGGTAGGCGCCCGACATGCGGTTGACCGTCCGTCCAGGTACGTAAACCACCTCCTGGCCGTGCGCGATCAGCAGCGCCAACAGCAGGGTGGAAGCCCGGCCGGAGATATCGACCGCCCACCTCACTTCACCTGCCCGTTCTCGGGCGGTGTCGATGAGCGTGAGGATCTGCGCTTCGTCGTTGATCACCTTCGTCGAGAACATCGTCTCGCCGTCGGCATCGACGGCCACAGCCCAGTGATGCCCCTCGCCGGCATCGATGCCGACCCATATCCGCTCGTGAGACGTACTCAAGCCCGTCGCTCCGTATCCCTCGTGACCAGCACTACATGGTCCGAAGGACACCCCGCCGACAGGTCCCTAACCAGCGATGACCGCAGTTCTCAATCAGTGGTCGGAGCGTCCCGGAGGACCGGGCGGCCATTCCTTCCGAGCCCTCGAGGGCAACGCGCCATCAGCCATACCCGGTCCTCCCGGACCGCCTCACATTCTTAGGGACGTGCCATGACTCAATCCTTTCACGGAATCGAGTCTCTACCGAACCCGGAACGGTTCAGTCGCACAGATGCTGCGGATCTCCCAGCGCACCGTGGAGCGGTACGTGAAGAACCAGATCAAAAAACCCCGCCCGGACCTCGCCGCACGCCTGGAGCGCGAGGTGAAGGGCCGGTGGCAGCCGCAGATCCGGGCCAAGGCGAGGGAGAAGGCGGCGAGCACCGGCGGCATCGTCATCGATGTCCACGCCCGCCTCGGTTACGTCGCGCCGATCGGGACTACGGACCAGGACCGTGTCCGGCCTCTCACCGTAGCCCTCCCGCCCCAGCACGCGGCTCGCCTCTTCGACGCCCAGCAGCGGGGCGAAGGCGATGACCGACTGCGCGAACTCACCGCCGAAGCACTCAAGGAGGTGTACTTCCAGGACGGCGGCCGCCGCGCAGGCTCCCTGGATGAAGTACAGATCAACGACGTGCTGGACCTGGAGTTCGAGCTGTAGGCCGTAGCCCGAGCAGCCCGCGGGCCGCGCACCGGCATCCGCGATACGGTCCGGGGCCCGCTCGCGTATCCGCGGGAGGATGTTCCTTCACGCGATGTCGGCCCAACGACGGGCAGGCGCCCGTTCACCCGCCCATGACGATGTAGACGAATGAGCGCGGGGCGACAACAAAGTCGAGACGTCCCTCAGGGCGGGACCGACCCCAGCCGTCGCCGGACCCCGGTTCGTCCGTACCGGGGTCCGGCGGCCCACCCCGGCGATACCGTGGTGACACACGCCAGATGACAGCCCAGGAGCCCCGGATGAGCCAGCAGCCGGCCCCAGCGCCCGCCCGCCAGCCCCTCGATGAGCACGCCGCCGAATCGGCCCGCGCGTACGCGGCCGCCGAGCGGGCCAAGACGGACGTCCTCGCCTCGGTCCTGGAGGACATCGCGGCCAACGGCTACCCCTCGCCCGAGACCGGAGTGCCTTGGGAGACAGCCCGTGACGCGCACCTCGCCCGGCTGGCCGACGAGCAGCCCCGTGTCGCCTGAGCACAGTCCGCGCCGCTCGCGCGTCATCACGGTGGAGCCCGCGCTCACCCAGCTTTCCAAACTCACCGCGAGCGAGACGCACCGCCTGGACCGCGCGATCGTCGCGATCAGCGTCAACCTCGAGCTGGGCACCGAAGTGCCCGGCACCTTGCTGCGCGACTACACGGACGAGGTCGACGGCGTACGGGTCATCTACTTCGTGACAGCCCTTCAGACGATCACGATCGTGGCGTACGTCGAAGCCTGAACACGAAGCAGAGCCCCGGACCAGATCGGGTCCGGGGTTCTGCTGTGTCTGCTGCTCGGTTGCTGCTGTGGGTGTGTCGGGCTGCCGGAAAGCGATGACATTCGAGAGGCCGGCCCAAGCGCCACACGGCTGCTGCGCGGTGCCTCTCTTCGGCACAGTGCGCAAGTCCCTCTACCGTCACCGGCGAGCCGCGCACCCGATGGCCTTCAATTCGTGAGCCTCTTCGCCGCTCTCAAGCCTCTGGAGGCCCATAGGCCAACGCCGGTCACGGGCGGACGGGGGATGGAGTGCGGGTGCCCGATTCTTTCTCGCCGTCGAGCACCCGCACCCATTACCCGGGCTGCTGTGTGACGAGCGTGCCCGGGGGCTTTGTGTCGTTGCCACTGGCTGGGCCTTCGGGTCCACTGGTCGCCGGTGGGACAGTGGGCGTGGTCGCCTCGGTGCTGGAACTCCGTGTTCAGGCAGCAGATCCCCGCCGGCCCGGGATGGGAGCCCAGCAGTACCCGGCGAAGCCAGTCCATCAATCGGTCATCGTCATTCCTTCTGGCGTGTGCGAGTCGCAGCGGTTCGTGCAGCCTGGCAGGAGCTTCGAAGCGGGAGGCCGCGGTCACACAAGGCGTCCGGCGTGCAGTCCCGGCAGCAGGTCACGTGCTCCAAGTACAGGGTGTAGGCCGCCTGGGCCCGACAGGCGTAGCTACCGGGCACGTCCACGGGGCCGGGTGCGGCGTTCACGAAACCTGTCCTGTCGGGGCAGCAACGCCTGTGAGGACGTAGAGCGGGCGCAGGCCGTGGTCTGCCGCGCACTGCCTATGTGCGTACACACTGCGGGCCGGGCCGCTGGCGGAGGGCACCATACGTACACAGACGTCCGCACCCGGCTCGGGGCAATAGGTGCAGTCCGGTTGCCGGTCGTCCCTGCCTGTGTCGTCTGTCATCGCGCACACCCCGAGTCGCCGTGGATCAGGTCTCTGTCCAGCGTGACCGCCAGGGGACGCGGGAGTGCTCACAGATCTGTGAGCACGGTGAGCTGGTCTACAGGCCGATCCAGGCGGCCAGGTGGGACAGCGTGTCAGGGGTACGGCGGGAGATGTGGACGAGGCCGCTGATGGTTTCGCGGGCGCCCGGGTGGTACCTGGTCTGTTCGGGTGCCGCCTTGCGGGCTGTGATCAGGGATCTCAGTGCGGCCTCTGCGTGACCGGTCTCCATCTCGGTGCGGGCCTTGTCGATGAGGAAGTGAGACCGCCGGGAGGTCGCCAGCCCTGAGGGGAGGCGGATCTGCCGGGCTTGGGTGAGTGCGTCGTCGTACTCGTGCATTTCGACTGCTGCCGACATCTTGTGCATGGCGACGTTCGTCGGCCCGAAGGACAGCCAGTGAATGTTCGATGCGTCGCCGACGCGCTGCGCGAGCGCGGTGGCTTCGCCGATGTGCCGCTCGACGGCATCCGAGTCTTCCGCTCGGGCTGCGATGACGGACGCCCCGAGGTGGAGTTGGCCAGTGACCGCGAGGGACTCGCGTGTCGACTTGGCTTGGCTGACTGCGGTGTGTCCTGCGGCGATAAGGCGCTGGCCGATGCGGTATTCGCCCTCGCGGAAGTAGACGAGCGCGCGCATGTACTGGCGCACGGCGGCCAGGCAGGGATCTGATGCCCTCTGGGCGGCCCAGTCCATGCGGTCGAGGGCCACGGCGGACAAGTCGTAGTAGCCGAGCTTCACGGACACGTCGTGGGCGGTCCGGTAAGCCGAGGCGAGAGCTTGCCACAGTTCGGTGACCGGCGACCGGTACGCTGCAGTGGTCAGTTCGCTGATCACACCGGGCAGGCCTCGTGCCGCATTGCGCAGGTGAGTCGCCCGGACCATCTCGCAGAGGGCGTTGGCCGCAGCGATGAGCTCGCTATTCGCGCGGACGGCCACGTCCGGGTCAGCGCCGAGGTCGTAGAGGTCAAGTGATTCCCGGATGGGCCTGACCAGTTCGGCCAGTCGGTCCTGCTGGAGTTCGGTCACGTAGGGCTGTCCTGTCAGGACGGTGACGTCGATCCTCAGAGCGCGCGAGACCGCTGCGACGAAGTCTGTGCTGGCGGGGCGCGCGCCGCACTCGACCTGGTTGAGGAGGCTGTAGGAGTAGGGGATTCGGTCGGCCAGCTCGCGCTGGGTGAGCCTGGCGAGTTTCCTCTGCTCCCTGATGCGGGCACCCGTGTGGTCATCGTCCAGTGTGGGCATACTGGTCTCCGTTCCTGACTCGTCATCTGGAACGGTACCCGCGCCTCCGCATGCTGGACTCTGCGTCGCCCCCGAACCCATCCGGTTCGGGGGCGATTGCTTGTGATCCACTGAGCGGCATGACCTCACGGACCCTGTACCTGTTCGGCTCCGCAGCCCCACCGGTCTTCGACGTCGCCCATGTCATCGAGGATGCTCAGGCCCGCAGCTGGGACGTGTGCCTGGGGTTGACGCCGAGCGCGGCCCGCTGGCTCGACAACAGCCTGGACGGCCTGGCCGCGCTGAGCGGCCACCCAGTGCGCTCCGAGTACAAGATGCCCGGTGAGCCCGACGTGTGGCCGACGGCGGACGTCATCCTGGTGGCGCCAGCCACGTTCAACACGATCAACGAGTGGGCGCTCGGACTGAGCAGCAAATTCGTCGTAGGAGTCGCAGCGGAAAGCATCGGGAAGAGGATTCCGCTGGTGACGATGCCGTGCGTAAACGCGGCTTACGTGCAGCACCCGGCATTCGCTACCTCGGTGGAGACCCTCGCTGGGGCTGGGGTGACAGTGCTGTATGGGAAGGGCGGCTTCGTGCCGAACGAGCCCGGCGAAAAGCGTCCGTTCCCGTGGGCGACTGCTCTCGACGCGGTAGAGACAATGGTCAGTTCGGGGCCGTGACATGCATGGCTTCCTCCGGCCCCTCCCCTTGTCGCGCCGCGCTCTCGCGCGGCCCTGGACCGGGCCATCCGCAGGCCTGCGTTGACGGGTCTGCGAGGACCATGTAGCAGCTGCTCGTTGAGGTGGGCGGCAGCGATACAGGGCGTAGCCACGGCCTGCCGCTTAGCGATCCGGCCGTGGCTACGGACATCCTGATGAAATGAGTATGGCGCCTGACGCCGCCGCAGGCTGACCTGGTATCGCATCGTCGGGGCCGGTTCACCTACGCCGCCTAATCCGGGAATATCGGCCTGTCCGACCTGGCAGACGAGATCTTCGACCTGCACAACGGCTCGCAGCAGGCAGCCCCGCAACTGAGTCCCCGGCCACACTTGGGTCTCTGCTTCAGTCCCTCGGTAAATCTGCAGCTCAGAGCCCTTTTTCCTGTTCAGTGGCGGGACTGAAGGGACTGAAGGGACCAAACCTTCCAGTTCTGTTCATCACGGGTGCGTGCGTATGCACCCGCGCGTAACAGAGGTACATCCTCATGAGCTGTTCATAACTGGGGTTTTCAGTCCCTTCAGTCCCTGGTTTTCGTGCTAGAACCTTCTGACCTGCGCTTTTATGGCAGGGACTGAAGAGGGACCAAAGTGCGGTGAGTCTTTCGGTCCCTACCTCCTGCGACACTCCCCGAGCCCCGACACGCCCGGACCCGGATGCCACCAGTAAAACCTGTCAGGCCTCTGCGCAGCCCAACTCCCATGAGGGTCACAGGGACTGAAGGGACTCAACTTGGCAAACGACTCCACCAGCGCCGAAGCAGCTGTTGTACGCTCTGAACTGATTGGAAATCTCAGTCCCTTCGGTCCCTCATCTTGCAGTCGCAGGCCTGTGAACTGGTCTTTTGTCGCAGGGACCGAATAAGGAGTTAGCCCCCCGACAAGGACGATCAGCGTGGCGCGTCAGCACGAGACCAGTGGCCCCCAGCCGGCGGGAACCACCAGTCCCTACGACAGCGCCTACTGGTGTGCAGCTAACGGCTGGCCCGTCCACCCCCTGGCCACTGGCCGTAAAACCCCCGCGGGGAACTGCCCGACGTGCCGAGACGAGCCCCACAGCCCATCGGATTGCCCCTGCATCCCCGCTGGACTCTGGTGTCACAGCTTTCACGCTGCGACCACGAAACCGGACCTTCTCAAGACTTGGTGGGGCAAGAACCCCACACTCGGCGTCGGCGTTTCTTGCGGCCCAGCCGACCTCGTCGTCCTCGACATCGACGCACATAGCGCTGAAGTCCCCCACCGTGACCGGCTCCTCCCCGGCATTCCCATCCACGAGAGCGTCAACCTGACAGGTCTTGCTTCTGGGTTCGACACCCTCGCTCTGCTGGCAGCGCTTCGAGGCCAGAACAATCCGGCAGACGACGCCACCACCTTGCGCGTACGAACTCCGTCCGGTGGCCTGCACGTCTGGTACCGCACACCGTCAGAAGGACCCCGCTACCGCTCCTCGGTCGGATCCAGCCCCAAAGTCGCCCTCGCCTGGCAGGTCGACGTCCGCTCCACCGGCGGCTACATCGTCACCCCCGGAACACGCACATCCGCCGGGACATACACGCCAGTCGGCCCAGCACGACTCCCGGCAACTCTCCCCGACTGGCTGACAACAGAGCTCCAGCGCACCGGCCACACAGTGAACAAGCAGCCCGCTCACGTCCCGATGCCCCGCCCCGGAGCAACCCGACCAACCAGGCACCGCGCCAACCGGCTCCTGGAGCCGCTCCTTGCCGAGGTCGAAGCATGCGCGGCAGCCCCAGAAGGAACAGCGTTCACCGAAAAACTGAACCGCGCCGCATACACCGCCGGTGGCCTCATCGCCGCCGGTCACCTGACCGAGGACCTAGCCCGAGACCTGCTCACCACCGCGGCCGACGCCGCACGTCCGAACCGCAGCCGACACAGCCTCACCGTCATCGCCTCTGCCCTGTCCGCCGGCGCAGCCCGGCCGCTTCACCTAAAGGGACGCCCATGAGCAGCGCCGACATCCCACGCTTCGACGCCACTGCCGCGGCGCAGCAGATGCTCGCTCTCGAATTCCAGGCGGAGTCGCCCAGCCTGCCCGCACAGCAGATCGCCTCAGCGGTGCAAGGGCCGTCCCTCCCGGCGGGTCAGCTCCCAGGGCTGCTCACCGACCGTGGTAACGCGAAGCTGTTCGCGGTGATGTTCGGTGACCAGTTTCGTCATGTCGAGGGTCTTGGCTGGTACCACTGGGATCAGTACCGGTGGAAACGGACTGGCGGGGAAAAAGCTGCTGTCTGGGCAGCAGGTGACCTGGCTGAGCAGATGCCGTCCACGGACCCCAGCGGCCAGTTCAGTGACCGTGACCTTGCTTCCCACCGGCGGCGTTCGATGTCGACCCCCGGCATCAAGGCGATGCTCACTCAGGCCAAGGCGTCCCCGGCACTGGCTTTGGATCCTGATGTCCTGGACGGGGACCCCTACGCGTTGTGCACTCCTGCGGGCGTAGTTGATCTGCACACCGGGAACCTCCACAAGCCGGATCCCGAAGCGGACATGCACTCCCGGGCCACCAGCGTCGCTCCTGAAATGATGCCCACCCCCCGCTGGCACCGTTTCCTGCACGACACCTTTGGCGAGGACGCCAAAGGCGAGGAGACCATCAACGGGCCTTGACCCCGAATCCTGAACACGGGTTATGCGGCTTGTGCCAGCGTAGTTGGTGTGCGGTGGAAGGCGTTCTCGAAGTCGATTGGTGATCGTTGTCCGAGGCGGGAGTGTCGGCGTCGGGTGTTGTAGCGGTGGAGCCATCGGAAGGCGTCGAGGCGGGCCTCGCGCTCGGTCGGCCAGCTCTTTCGTCCCTGTAGGGTCTCGCGTTTGAAGGTCGCGTTGAAGGACTCGGCGAGTGCGTTGTCCGCGCTGGACCCGACCGAGCTCATGCTTCGCCGAACCCCTGCTGACCTGCATGCTTCGGCGAATGCCCTGCTCGTGTACTGGGCTCCGTGGTCGGTGTGCATGATCGATCCGGCGAGGCTGCCGCGGGTGCGGATCGCCGCGGCCAGGGCGTCGGTCACGAGGTCCGCGCGCATGTGGCCGGCGATCGCCCAGCCGGCCAGACGGCGCGAGGCGAGGTCGATGACGGTCGCCAGATAGCAGAACTTCCCGCCCTCGATAGGCAGGTAAGTGATGTCGCCGACGTACTTCGTGTTCGGCTTGTCCGCGGTGAAGTCGCGGCGGATCAGGTCCGGCGCCTTGGTCGCAGCCGGATCGGGGACGGTGGTGCGGTGCCGTCGGCGCAACCGGACCCCTTCGATTCCCGACTCCCGCATGATCCTGGCGACCCGCTTGTGGTTGACCGCCGCACCGTTCTCCTCGCGCAGCTCGGCGGTGATCCTCGGGGCTCCGTAGGTGCCGTCCGATTCCTGGTGCACCGCCCGTATCCGGGCGGCCAGGCGGGCGTCGGCCACCTGCCGGGCGGCCCGGTCCGTGGCTGTCCGGCGCCAGTAGTAGAAGCTCGAGCGGCTGACGCCAAGGATGCTGCAGAGCCGCTTCACGCCGTAACGGCGCTGGAGGTCAGCGACACACTGGAAGCGGTTCACCAGCGCGTCTCCCCGGCGAAATACTTCGCCGCTTTGCGCAGGATCTCGCGTTCCTCCTCCAGCTCGCGGACCTTCTTCCGCAGGGCGGCGTTCTCCGCCTCCAACGGGGCCGGCGGCTGAGAGGGTTCCTGCGTCCGACGTCCTCGGGGACGGCTCACCCCGGCTGCCCGAACCCAGTTCCGCAGCGTCTCCGGGTTGATCCCCAGATCGGCTGCGACCGACCTGATCGTCGCTTCCGGCCGCGACTCGTACAGCGCGACCGCGTCCACCTTGAACTGCGGCGGATAGTTCTTCATCACCACGAGATGTCCGTTCTCAGATCCTCAGGATCCAGTGTCTCGTGTGTCCAACATCAGGGGTCAAGGCCCAACTTCCTCCACCTGCTCCTTGGCTACTCCGTCACGGGGGACGTCGGAGCCCAGGTCCTGCCGTTCCTCTACGGCACCGGCGCCAACGGCAAGTCCGTCCTGCTGGACGTCATGACGCAGATCCTCGGCGACTACGCCCAGGCGGCCCCGCCCGGCTTCCTCATGGAGAAGGGCAAGTTCTCCGAGCACTCCACTGAGCTCACCGAGCTTCACGGTCGGCGCATCGTCGTCTGCTCCGAACTCAAGCCGAACGACAAGTTCGACGAGTCCAGGGTCAAGCTTCTCACCGGCGGCGACCGCATCATGGCCCGCCGCATGCGCCAGGACTTCTTCAGCTTCAACCCCACCCACAAGCTCTGGCTGCTCGGCAACCACCGCCCCGAAGTCGGCACCGGCGGCCACGCCTTCTGGCGACGGATCCGACTGATCCCCTTCGAACGCGTCGTACCCGCATCCCGCAAGATCGACAACCTTGCCAAGGAACTCGTTCAGAGCGAGGGCCCCGGCATTCTGCAGTGGCTCATCGAAGGCGCCAAGCGCTACCTGGACACCCGCGATCCGCTGGCCGGACCCGCCACCGTCCGCACCGCGACAGCCGCCTACGCCACCACCGAAGACCATATCGGCCGATTCCTCACCGAGTGCTGCACCACCGACCACCCCGATCGCGCGACCGGCGACCTCCGTGTAGAGCAAGGCCTGCTCTACACGACCTACAGCAGCTGGTGCAGCGCCGGCGAAGGGATCCGCCCCGCAACCGCCCGTGCCTTCGCCACCCGGGTCCGCCAGGAACTCTCTCTCGCATCTCCCGCCGACATGATGAAATCCAGCGGCAAAAAGTACTACCCCGGCCTCGGACTGCTCACCGATGACGAACCCCACAGCGACCATGACTGACTCTCGCGCCCTGGGCGCGCCCGCTGTCGACACTTACCATGGAGCCGGTGCCGCCACCCGGGATCGTGCTGACCACACCCATCCCGGCCTCCAAGAGGCTGGCCACAATGAAAAGGGGCTGCAGCCATGAGCTCGCTGCTGAACGAGAGCGACCTCCGCCACGAGAACGCTGTGGTGTGGCTGGAGGACCCCGACGACCTCGACTACGTACGCCAGGCCCTCGACAAAACGCCCCGCCGCCGCGGCAAGCCCCGCTACGAACGCGACGGCCGCATGATCGGCTACACCGAACTCGACACGCACGCCGAGTCCGACCCCGACAGCGGCCTCCACCTCCGTAGGGTCTTCTTCCTCCTCCCGCACGACCGCGACACCAATCCCGACGGCCCCTACCACGAAGGCGCCCCCGGAGAAGCCGTCGACCCCGCCACAATCGAGCCCCGCCGAGTCGGCGACAAAACCCCACGCTCCCAGCGCGGCCCCGCAGCGATAGCAACCACCAGCTGAGAGCAGCTGCGGGAGCACGCCTTGATTTCAGCTTTCGGGTGACACAGCGAGGTTGTGGCGCATCTCAGCTCTCACGGCCCGGAGCATGTCCCATTCAACGTCAACTGGACAGGCCCCCGCCTTGAGCGCAGCGACGGAACCGCATGGCATTTCGACGGCACTCAACTGTTCCCTGACGATCAACAACCCTCGTGATCAATAGACCTAGGCACTGTTTCTCGGATCATGTTCGGAGCCAGATGACGAGGGCTGCGAGTGTGACGGTGCCGAGGTAGATGTAGGCGCGTTTCTCGTAGCGGGTGGCGACGGCGCGGAAGCCTTTCAGGCGGTTGATTGTGCGTTCGACGGTGTTGCGTTTCTTGTATCGCTCGCTGTCGAAACCGGTGGGACGGCCGCCTCGGGAACCGCGATTCTTGCGGTGTCTCTGCTGGTCGAGGCGTTCGGGGATGGTGTGCCGGATTCCGCGTCGTCGCAGGTAACGCCGGGTTTTCCGAGAGGTGTAGGCCTTGTCCGCGAGGACATGGTCGGGCCGGGTCCGGGGCCGGCCGACTCCGGTTCGGGGCACGGAGACCTGCTCCAGTACTCGCTCGAACTGGGGGCCGTCACCGTAATGTCCGGGTGTCAGGACGAGGGCGAGTGGCCGGCATCGCCCATCGGCGGCAAGGTGGATTTTGGTGGTGAATCCGCCGCGGGAACGTCCCAGACACTCGCCGATCTGACCACTTCCTCCAGCCGGACTGCCAGTTTCCTCAACACCGGATCGACCTGGTTCGTCCCCCCAGCGATCCCCCTTTGAGGGACCGCGACCGCCGGCGCCTTCCTCGCGCCGGCGGCGTGCTGGTGGGCCCGCACAACTGTCGAGTCCACCGACACATCCCAGTCGATCCCGCCCACCGCGTCCTCGGCCGACTGGATGCGGGACAGCAGCATCGCCCATGTCCCATCCGCTGACCAGCGGCGATGTCGTTTATAGACCGTCTCCCACGGCCCGAACCGCTCCGGCAGATCCCGCCACTGCACACCGGTCCGCACCCGGTAGAGAACCCCGTTGATCACCCGACGGTGGTCGCTCCACCGACCACCACGCGCACCACCAGGAGGTAAGAACGACTCCAGCCGATCCCACTCCGCATTCGTCAGATCCCCACGACCCATACAGCCACCCTCGCCCCAACACCCCACCCACGTCAGGAGATCCGAGAAACAGTGCCTAGGACATTGGATTCCTGTCGGCTCGACCTGTGTCCCGCCCAAGCTCATCCTGCCCAACGATGGGCGGGAGCCCCTGTTCCTGACGGACCTCGTCCAAGACGCTGAGCACGGTCTCCAAGCTCACCGTTGAGAGGCCGGCGGCGCGCAGTGCCACCTTCCGTATCCCCGCGTTTTCGAGGCCGCTCAACACATCGATCTGCATCTGGGATTGCTCACCGACGTTGTCGTCCAACCGCGGGGGTTGCGGAACCAGGATTCCGAAGCTCCGTTCCTGAGCGGCCAGCAGCTCTGCTGTGCTCGTTCCGTACGCCTCAGCCAGCAGCGGAACCAACGACTTCGACAGCCGGCGCTTGCCACCTTCGGCCTTGCGAACGGGACTGGGGCTGAGGGTCTTGGTGATCGCGCTCGTGTCTTTCTGGCTGTACCCGGCGTCAGTGCGTAAATCCACGAGGTCCGGCAGACCCACCCGGGGAAACAAGCCGTCAAGGGGCTGACCCACAATCTGAGCGAGCCGGGGCAACCTCTCGGGGGGCGGAGTGGTGTCGCCGCTCTCCCAACGTGTAACCGCAGGTTCCAGGACGCCCACCTCCTGGGCGATCGCCGCCTGCGTGAGGTCGGCCGCCCGGCGCACTGCACGAAACCGGCGACCGTCGAAGACGCGTGCGGGCATGGTCTACTCCTGCGCTCGATCGAGTTCAGCCAATATATATGAAGCACTTGATCGGGTCTTCGAGAGGATATAACTTTCCCCAAGTGACCCTCATGGTGCGAAGCGACTGCCTGGACCACCCACAAGTGACATGGGCTCATACCGTTGCTCCATGGCACCCCCTGTGGGTCGAGGATCCCATGTCCGGCCCGCCCGTCGAAGGCGGCAACCCGCCATGGGAACGGTGCAGGCCTGAGCCGGGCCGGCCGCACAGACCGCTGTATGCCCATAAGGCTGTATGCCCATAAGAGGGCCCCGCTGCACCTCCTGACGATGCGAGCGTCACTGCAGTTGACATCACCTCAACAAGGGCCGCTGCCACATGACGAATGACAAGAACACCGGGACGGTCCAGGTGCGACCGGCAGCGATCAGCCGTGTGTACGTGGCCGATTACGCCCGAGCCGAGCTTCTCGTGACGATCACGCTTCTTGCCGAAGTATCCCTGCTCACGGTCCGGCTGCGCATGCCCATCGGCTGGGCGCACGTCAACCGACCAGCGGACCTGGTTACCGAGAAGGCCAGGGGATCGGTCGAACCCCGCACTGTCCCACGTGACCGTCGACAAGCTTGGCCGGCTCGCATCCCCTATGTGAAGCCCTATCGGGAGACTCCGCCGTACCCAGCAAGAACGGAGGGCCGAGCCGCGCCCCATCAAGTGCACCGGCCCTGGGAAGTTGCCCACTCCCTCGCCCGCACTGCGGCCGGCCCAGCACTGTCCATCCACATCTGAACGCCCCCGCCCAAGCCGTCTTGGCCGCCTGACTCCCAGGCCTGTAGCAGTCCTCTGTGCCGCGAGTCCACTTCGTGCTACCCGGAAACGGATTCTCTTGCCACCCACCAAGGCCCTGCGCGCTCTTGCGGTCGATCCCTCGCAGCCCGTGCCTGCCGCTCACCAATGGATTGCTACAACCCCCAGCCGCATCGCTCCTGATGGCTACTCGTGGATGCAAGCAGTCTGCTGGGCCTACCATCGCGGCTCGTACCAGCCTGCACGTGGGCACGGGCCCCGACTGATCGGGGAGACCACGCTGCGCGTCGCGCGTGAGCTTGCTCGCCTTTCGCCCTGCCGTCCTGGAGTTGACTACCTTGTCCGCGTACTCAAGGTGTCCAAACGGACCGTCCAGTACCACCTGGGAATTCTACGGGAGACCGGGCTACTCGCCTATCGCGTCAAGGGCACACGATTAGCCGGGGAAGGCAGCCGCGCCAGTGAGTTCGTCTGGACCATCCCGGCATCCTTCGACGTCGACCTCCATCTCGTCACGCGACCCTGCGACCGGTACATCCGGTCCCTGCGAGGCATCGCCGATGAGGGGCGAAGGCTGATGAAACGGCTCGCCAAGATGGCCCGCGACATCATGCGGCGCTCTCCCCGCCGTCGCTCCGTCAACTCGTCGGCCGAGCACCCCTCCCGAAAGACTCGTTGCACCCCAATGGAGGGAAGTTCAAATCGTTCTTCTACTGCGGGTGTTACTCCTTCCCCCCCTGAGACAAAGCTCGACCGTGCGACTGGCCGGTCTGTCACCCCGAGCAAGCCGAAAGGTCTGCGCCAGCTCAACACTGTGGCACGCCGGTACCAGTTGGCACGTGAGCTGACCCAACAGGTCGACTGGCTCCGCAGCAGTTCGATCCCCCGCGTCGCCTGGGTGGCCCGCGAAGTCGCCGACGCCGGGTGGACCATCGAGGAAGTGCGCGCTTGGCTGCACCTTCGCGGCGGAACTACGCGTGTACGGCGAGCCACAGGGTTCCTGGCCATCCTGCTGTCCCATGCCTCGGGGACCCTCGACACACCGGCTAAGCGCTCTACAGCCGTTGCGCGTTGGCGTGACGCGGAAGAGACAGCCCGGCGTACTCGCATCCGGCAGGAACGCGCACGCGCCGAACGCTACGACTGCGAATGGCGGGCCCCCCGGAGCATGGCCGTTCGCCGTATGGTCGCCCACGCCCTCGCACCGAAACCCGACCCTCAACAGAAGGTGGCGGCACTCCCTAATCTCGGAGGACCACAGAACCTTACCGGGGAGGAACTAGAGGTCATGCGCGAGACTGCACGAGCCGAGTACATGCAGGGCGAGACCGCCCTAGTCACCTCCGCTGTCAACGCATTCGGATGTCACGTCGCAGAGTCGATGTACGGCCGCGAACTGGTCGAGCGCTCGCTGCGGCTGTCTCGTCACACGTCTCACATGTCCCTGGCCCGCAGATAGGAGGGCGAGATGACCCGCGAGATGGACACGGCCCGATGTCGTACGCGCCGTCGTACCCACCAGCTCCGACCGTACCGTCACAGCTCGTCCCGCGGTCCGGACTGCGGAGGCCCAGGCACCGATCCTCGACCAGGAATCTCATCGCCGGGCTACCGACCTGCTCCGGAGGCCTACCTGCGCAAGCCGCTCGGCATCGGCCGAGGGGCATCGCCCGCTCACCACACACGAAGCGGTCTTGGTGGTGAAATGAGACGAGCAGTTCAATTTGGCATTTCCGAAGTCGACTGCATACTGTCGGCGAATTCGCGGACAGTATGAGATTTAAGGGATCTATACAGCCGATGCAGTTGACGGACCTCCCGGAGCGTGAGGGCGTCGTCAACGTGCACGTCGACCAAGGGGAGCCCCTCTATTTCACGGTGCAGCTTGGGAGAACGGGCTAGCGCCCGTCGACGGGTGACTTCCAACCAACATGCAGTGGCAACCGTGCGCCCCCGGTCAGCGCGGCCGTCCTTAACAGCATGCCCAGACGCCTGATCGAGCAATTCAGGTGACGCCCAACTGGCAAACAGATAGGTTGTGCTGTCTCGAATATCGACCACTCGTTGATGCAGTTGTTCCCACGAGTTGCGGAGGTTGAGCATGTCCTCGATCCGTGACCGGTCCGGAGTGATCATGAGTTCAGGAGTTGCCTGCCGCAGAAGGGCCCAAGGCCGATAGAGAAGCTGCCTGCAATACCAGGAAATGGCAGACCTCATCAGCGGCTCGAGTGCTGCGAGCGAACAACCCAAGGCGACGAGAATGAACCGAGAGTCGGAGAGCCAGAAACAAATCAGGCGCAGCGCTGGTGTCGGTGAATCAAAATATTCGATACCGCGGAACGCTTGGTAAGGTATTTCCGCACTAGTGCCCAGGGCAATGGCAATGAGGCTGGCTCGCAGGATAGGGCTGCTCACGGCAGTGCTCTGTCGCCAAAACACGATACCGGCGCCGGCTGCGGTGATCGTACCGAAAGTGAGCCAGGAGACTGCGTATGGTATCCACCAGCCGTTGGCTTGGATTCCAAAACGATCAGCGACCGGGGTGAGGGCGAAAAAGGTCACAGAGAGGACGGCCATGATGGCTGCGCAGGCAACAGGTGCCCTGCGTATGAGAGGGGCGGGGCGGCCCTCGGATTTTTGCAACGACACAGCGAGCCACCACACACATGCGAAGTCGCAGGTCGCCAGCAGTGAGACCGCTAACTCACTCGCCTTGGCCACTTCGGTCGTGGTATCGATCCAGTTCGCGATCGGCTCCTGTATCGATACCGTTCCGAATGCCATGACCGCAAGTACCACCCATAACGGGCGCTGCTTCCTGTGTCGTATAGCAGGAAAACGCAAGAGCAGAACTGCCCATACAGTGATCAGGGTGACAGCTCGTAGCGTCTCGACCCAATGGGGGACGTTATGCATGGGCCGCCCCTCCAGACACACCAAAGAGGTCACGCACACGGCGTTCAGCGGCGGTTCTCTTGGTGTGGCGCCGTTTATGTTCGACGCATGCCAGCACCATGGATGAGAAAATCTCCGCTAGTTCTTCTGTTTCATTGCTGTACGCCGGGGCTCCAGCGAGCCGCTCTTCGATCTTATGCATACCGACGTCGAGGAGTTCTCTATTTTCAAATTCGAGCATGTGGCAGATCTCGTGAAGAATGATGTGATCGCGATAATAGCCTTTTGCCGATGCGCGGTAGAAAATGTGGTCAACCGTTCCGTCGTCATGCCACACGCCTGAAGGGAAGGATGGCTGACTGATTGGGTGCAGGCGCAGTTGGCGACCGCGGGTCCGCTCAAGCGACTCACATAGAGTCTCGATGCGCCACGGCTGTGGTATCTCTGGTAATTGCGATATAAGACTTCTCGCAATGCTACGCATGGAGGCGCGTGTCATGTGCCACTCCGTTAGCCGCTTCGGACATCGTCGCATCTTGGCTCCGATCTGTACGCCCCGCGCAATGCGTTGCGCTGATGGTTCTTCAGTCCCATGAAGCCTTGGATCCAAGCGATAACCCGCAGAGGCCTTCACCTCTGTACGCTCACTTGCCCACCGCTTCTTCAATGCGTACCCCGCTCCCCTGGCAGCGCCCTCCCGGCCTGACTGCTCCACCCCTGGTGCCGTGTGAAGGAACTTACCCATCGTATGCATGTGCTAGCCCGGTTCGTTGGTCCTATGCCACGAAGAGGCGTTCGCGGTCACCAGCTTGACCATCTACCGTGGCTGCGCATGAATGATCTCCGATCAGCCATCCGCGCCAACCGCATGTTCGACGGCAGCACTCTGTGGGAGGGGCCGGTCATGGTCCTGGTCGACGACGGGAAGATTACCGATGTCGATCGGACGGGCGCCCTGCCCCCTGACGGTGTCTCCCTGACCGATCTGGGTGATGCCACGCTGCTGCCCGGCCTGGTTGACGCCCACACGCACCTCGCCTTCGATCCGCAGGGCCACACCGAGACACAGATGCTGGGCGACAACGACGCGACGGTCCTGGCCCGCATGCGGACACACGCCCAACAGGCCCTCCGAGCAGGTATCACCACGGTGCGCGATCTCGGCGACCGTGGGTACCTGGCTCTACAGCTCCGGCAGGAGCGCCAGGAACTTCCGCACATCGTTGTGTCAGGCCCGCCCATAACCCGCACTGGAGGCCACTGCTTCTACCTCGGCGGCGAGGCGGACGGGTCAGAGGAGCTTGCCGAAGCCGTGGCTGACCGGGCTCGCCACGGAGTTGACCTGATCAAGATCATGGCGACGGGCGGCATGTCGACCGCTGGCTCTGACCCCGGAGCCGCTCAGTACACCCCGGCCGAGCTACGGACAGCTGTACGGACCGCACACGAACTGGGCTTGCCCATCACGGCGCACGCCCACGGAGCCGGCGGAATCGCCGCGGCTGTCGCCGCCGGTGTGGACGGCGTGGAGCACTGCACTTTCATCACTCGCGACGGGATCCGGCCCGACGAGCAGATCGTGGACGCCATCGCCGCTGCCGGCATCTTTGTCGGCTGCACCGTGGTGCGGCCGCGCGCAGGCATGCCCGCTGAGGTACTGGCCACCGTCGAGCCCTACTGGCAAAACCAGGCAGCCATGTATGCGCGCGGCGTGCGCGTGGTCTGCTGCACGGATGCGGGGATTAACCCCCACAAGCCACATGACATCCTCCCCAGTGACGTGACCTACTTCGCCTCGCAGGTCGCTCCGAATGCTGCTGCCCTGGCCTCCGTTACCTCCCTCGCGGCCGACGCCTGCGGCCTGGGGCACAGGAAGGGGCGGCTCGCAGCGGGATACGACGCAGACGTACTGGCGGTCAGCGGAAACCCCGTGCACGACATTGCGGCGATACAGAAGGTCAGGGCGGTTTTCCGGACGGGTGAGGCGGTGTACCGATAACGAAGGCGACCGCAAGCGTCATATGGGCGTGGCCGCCGTCGCCCTGCTCCTGGACGCCTGCTTCACTGCGGGTGGATTCTCCGACAACCTCGGTGGCACACAGCCGATGCATCACGTCGCCGCCACCAGCCCTCCGCCCCTCCGCGTGAGCAAAGCATGGGCCGACTCCTCCTACCGCACCAAGGACATCGACCACGGAGCCGCTCTCGGCATCAACATCGAAGTCGCCCTGGCTTCGTTGATCTCCAAGAACAGCGTTTGTCGACGGTTTCCGAAGACGGCTACCCAACGTCACCACCGACTACGTGCCAGAGCCGCTCGTTTGACAGCCCCCCGCTCGGGCCGCAGATCTCTTGTGAATATCGCTCGCCAGAGGTTCGCTTGGACGCTGGGCGGCACACCGGGCAGCCATGGCCTCTGCGGACGTCGGAGCGCCGAATACGGAATATCGACTCGACCCTGATCCATTGGACCGACCATGGGGTCTCCAGTCCCCGATGCCTCTCCACACCGCCCCTGCTGGGCACGTTCTGAATTTCGGATCGGAAATGATGCGGGATCAGTCCGTGTCGGTGCCGGTGCAGCCGGTGTCGAGCTGGAGGTAGGTGCGCCGGCCGCCGTCGTACTCCCGGGCGGCGGCGTGCGGAACGCCCGATGCAGGGCGTAGAGGACGGCCTCGACGGTCGCTCCGACGCGGAGGTTTTGCGATGACGTCACCGGGCTGGCGGAGACTCCGGCGGAGGGCTGGACCCATCGGGCCCGGCTTCGCTGGGAGCGGTGGCCGATGCGTCTTTCGCGGCGGTGTGCACGACCGGGTGCCGGTGCCCGTGCACCGCGGCCCATACGACGGACACCACCAGGACCACCACCCCCAGCGCTGTCAGACCGAACAGCACCTCGGACACGGAGCCGGCGGTCAGCTCCGCGCGGTTCAGCCGACCGTCGTCCAATACGCCTCTGCTGAGCAGGGCGGCCGCCGTGAGGCCCGCGACGTCGGCGCTCAGGACCATGGAGAGGATCCATGTCTGGCTCACTCGCAGCCATCCGACCGTCAGGCCGCCGATGACCAGGCTCACGACGGACGTCGGCAATGACGCAGTCGCCCCGTCGATGTGAAACCGCGCGTCCAGCCAGGCTGCGGCACCCAACGAAACCAAGGCGAAGAGAAGGGCGCCGGCGCAACGCCACGCCGTCGCCAGGAGGGTCCGTGGCACGGGAAGCGGTTCGGTCGCCGACTCGGCGGGAGGATCGGTGGGAGACATGCCGCCATGATGCCGTCCCGTCAACGCGGGGCGTCGTGCTTGCCCCAGTGCGATGGTGAATCAGGACTATGCCAGCAGCAACTCGACCGCCAGCCGTACGGACTTGGTCTCCGCACGGAGCAGTGCCCCTCCTTGCAGAGGGACACCGCGAGGCCGACTGGATCATTGCGGGACTGTGGCCCCGCTGCCCAGTGCGACGGCAGCCAGCACGGCTGCATGGAAGCTGTCCAGGCCTTTGTCGGGGACCGTAGCGGGACTGCCGGTGAGGGTGTACCACTCTTCGGCGCCGGTGTACTGGACCGTGACACTGGCGAGGCCACCGGCGAGCCGGGCGGTGTGGACGGTGAGGTCGCCGGTGATGACGCCCACCTCATCCGTCATCGCACCGCCGGGCCCTGCGGTGACTTGGCCCTGGAGCACGGCGGATTCGGGGTTCGGCATCAGCTCTCGCAGGTGTCGAGCATCTGCCCCAGTGCCGCCTTCTCCGGCTCGGTGACGTTCAGCTCGTAGACGTGCTTCACGTCTACCCAGGCCCGGGAGTAGGTGCACCAGTACGACTTCAGCGGGGGCTTCCACATGTCCGGGGTCTGGTCGCCCTTGGACCGGTTGGACGCGGCGGAGACCGCGATGAGCTGGCTGTGGACCAGGTCGTTGGCCAGCGCCTTGCGCCTGTTGGTGTCCCAGTTGTCGGCGCCGGCCCGCCATGCGGCGGCCAACGGGACAACGTGGTCAATGTCGAGCTGACTGGCCGAGGTGAAGGTCTTGCCGTCGTACTCGCTGTACCAGGTGCCCTCCACGGCCCGGCACTTGTCGTCCTGGATGACGCCCTGCCCGTCGCGCTGGAGGACGACCTCGCGAGTGTCGCACTGACCGTGCTGCGTGATCCAGTGCGGGAACTTGGCCCGGCTGTACCCCGTCATCGCGTGCGGCGCTTCGACGTTCAGCTCGCCGAGCTCGCTGCGAGCGACGTCGACAGACGGAGGCTCGGGCAGCGCCCGGTACGACGCCGGCGCAGCCCGGGACGCACTGGCCGGTGCGGAAGCCGACGCGGGCAGGAGGGCGGCGGACAGGCCGCCGAGGGCGGTAGCGGTGGCCACAGCGGTGCGCAGCCATCCACGGGAAGTGATCATGCGTCACAGATAGCGGTACTCCGCCCGCGCAGAGGACATCGTCACCCGTGCGAGGGCGCGCCCAGTACGCCGCTGACTGAAGGCCCGTCACATGGCGAGGAGTGCCCAACGGCGGCGGCCGCCGTGCTCCTGATCCGTATCAACCCCGCACGACACCACGCCCAGCACCGCCAGCTCGTGGAGCAGCGTGTCGTCGGTCGGGGCCTGATGCTGCTGGTGTGAGAGGACCATGACCAGGGCGTGCTCGTCCTGGTCGGCGAGGTGGACACTGATCCTGGGCCCCTCGTCGACCGCGGCGGTCATCAGAGCGGTCACCACCCGGTCCAGGGCTGCCCGGTCAGGCCGGTAGCCCCACTCCCCCAGCTGCCCGGCCACCAGGCGACAGGCTTTCGCAGGCGCCCACGGCTGGGCTTCCAAGGCCCAGTTCGCACCTCGCCGGTTCGCCATCGTCACCACCGAACGGCCACGCCCCGCAACCGCCGTCCCCGCGCCGAGCGGCCCGTAGGAGCGCACCGGTTCACGCTGCGGGCGAGGCGGCTCCACGGGCTTCTTCGGCGGCGGCGGGGTCTTCGGCGGATACGACGGCGGGGCCGGGCTCTCACCGGTGTGCAGCGGTGTAGTCGTCACAGCAGCCTCCCCGAGGCAGTAGCCAGGCCGGTACAGCCAGTGAGCCCATCGTAGGGACCGGCTGGTCCAATGGGGTCCCCACTCGTCAAATAGTTCTCCACCCGCGGGTGCTGAGCGCCCGTCGGCGGACGGGGGCTCGGTACCGCAGCCCCCGTCCCGTCGCGGTGAGAGTGAGCGGCGGTGGCGGGCTCGGTGCGCCTCCCTCAGAGGGCTTTTGAGTGTTTGAGGACGGTGGTGTGTGAGACACCCAGGTCTGCGGCGATCTTTTGTGCGGATTCCCCGGCGCGGCGGCGTTCGGTGATGAGCTCATCGGGAAGGTCGAGGGGGCGCTGTCCGACGGTCCGGTTCACACCGGCTTCGGTCAGGCGGGCTGCGATGGTGTGCCGGCTGACTCCGAGTTCCTGGGCGATCTGCTGGATCTCCTGGCGTTCCTCAAGGTAGCGCCGGGCGATCTCCTGATTGCTGAGCGGGAGTTCTTTGTGGCTGCCCCTTCGGGGGATGTGGTGCCGGCACAGGATCCGGAACACGGTGCGCTCACTCATCCCGTGGGCGTCGGCCAGCGCTCTGGCAGATTCGCCGTCCTGGTAACGGCTGATGATGTCCTGCACTCGATGCTCCGCACCGGGATGAACGGGCCGCCGGCTGGGTGTGCGCGCCGGGGGGACCGCGGGAGCGGCCAAGCATGCTGCAGGGAACGCGGCGGCCCGGTTGCGGGCTCCGGCTTCGGTCATGAGCTGCAGAGTAGGACAGCCAAGAGGGGTTGGCGAGAGGCGACGGCGCGCGCCGACTGACCTCGGCGGGCCGGGATTTCATGGTTCCGCTCGCTCCCCGTGAACGCGGCTGTGGTCGGTGGGGCGGGGCGCGTGGGCGGGTGCTGTCAGGGACTGGTCGGAGACTTTCCGTGATAGTCCGTGGTCACGGATTCGGGGGTGTTTCTGTCCGTGGAGGGGCGGGAGGAGACCGGCGTTTCGGATGGGGTTGGGGGACTAGGGTGGGGGCTTCCCTCGACCTGCCCGGAGGTGCCTGCCCGGTGGCTGACAGCTTTGTTCACCTGCACAATCACACGGAATATTCGATGCTCGACGGGGCCCAGCGGCTGGGTCCGATGTTCGAGGAGGTCGCGCGTCAGAGCATGCCGGCGATCGCGATGAGCGATCACGGCAACATGTTCGGGGCCTACGAGTTCCAGCAGGTGGCGAAGAAGCATCCGGGTGTGAAGCCGATCATCGGGATTGAGGCGTACGTGGCCCCCTCCTCCCGGCGCTCGCGTAAGCAGGAGTTTTGGGGGCCCGGTGGTGTGCGGGCCATGTCGGACGACGGTGAAGGGTCAAAGGACGTCTCGGGTGGCGGCCGCTTCACCCACATGACGATGTGGGCGCAGAACGTCCAGGGGCTGCGGAACCTGTTCTACATGTCGACCGAGGCCTCCTACACGGGCCAGTTCCCGTCCGGGAAGCCGCGGATGGACATGGAGCTGATCTCCGAGCACGCCGAGGGGATCATCGCGACGACCGGCTGCCCCTCGGGTGCGATCCAGACCCGGCTGCGCCTGAACCAGTACGACGAGGCCTGCAAAGTCGCCTCCGAGTACCAGGACATCCTCGGCAAGGAGAACTACTTCCTGGAGCTGATGGACCACGGCCTGGACCTGGAGCGCAACGTCCGCGAGGATCTGCTGCGCCTGGCCAGGGAACTGGACATCCCGCTGCTGGCCACCAACGACGCCCACTACGTGCTGGAGGAGCACGCCGACGCGCACGACAACCTCCTGTGCATCGGGGTCGGCAAGAACAAGGACGACCCGAACCGGTTCCGGTTCAACGGCTCCGGCTACTACCTCAAGACCGCGGCCGAGATGCGCAGCCTGTTCTCCGAGCTGCCCGAAGCGTGCGACAACACCCTTCTGATCGCGGAGCGCATCGAGTCCTACGAAGAGGTCTTCGCCCCCGAAGACGAGATGCCGCAGTTCCCGGACGTCCCCGAGGGCGAGACACAGGAGTCATGGCTGCGCAAGGACGTCCTCAAGGGCTTGGAGATGCGCTACGGCTCCCCGATCCCTGACCAGGTCATGGAACGGTTCGAGACCGAGATGACGGTCATCGGCCCGATGGGCTTCTCCTCGTACTTCCTCGTCGTCGCGGACATCGTCCAGCACGCCCGCGACAACAAGATCCCCGTCGGTCCCGGCCGTGGATCGGCGACCGGCTCGATCGTCGCCTACGCCACCCGCATCACCGAGCTGTGCCCCCTGGAGCATGGCCTGCTTTTCGAGCGGTTCCTGAACCCCGAGCGCATCAACCCGCCCGACGTCGACCTCGACTTCGACGACCGCCAGCGCGACGCGATGGTGCGCTACGTCGTCGAGAAGTACGGGGACGAGTTCACGGCGATGGTGAACACCTTCGGCAAGCTGAAGGCCAAGAACGCGATCAAGGACACCTCGCGGATCCTCGGCTACCCCTTCTCGCACGGCGAGCGGATCACCAAGGCGCTGCCGCCGGACGTGATGGGCAAGTCGATCCCGATCTCCGGGATCTTCGACTCCTCGCACCCGCGCCACGGCGAGGCCGGCGAAATCCGCGCCCTCTACGACAACGAGCCGGACGTCAAGAAGGTCGTCGACGGCGCCAAAGGCGTCGAAGGGCTGATCCGGGGCACCGGCGTCCATGCGGCCGCGGTCATCCTTTCCAAGACGCGGCTCACCGACCGGATCCCGCTCCACATGCGCGCCAAGGACGGCGTGAAGATCACCGGCTTCGACTACCCCTCCTGTGAGGACATGGGGCTGGTCAAGATGGACTTCCTGGGCCTGAGGAACCTGGGCGTCATCGACCACGCGATCCAGAACATCCGCGAGAACCGCGGCATCAACCTGACAACCGACACCGTTCCCCTCGACGGCTCCCAGGCCATCCCCCTGGACGACAAAACCACCTTCGATCTCCTGGCCCGCGGCGACACCTTCGGCGTCTTCCAGCTCGACGGCGGCGGCATGCGCACCCTCCTCAAGCTCATGGAACCCTCCCGCTTCGAAGACATCGCAGCCGCCCTCGCCCTCTACCGCCCCGGCCCCATGGCAGCCAACGCCCACACCAACTACGCGCACCGCAAAACCGGCCGCCAGGAAATCGCCCCGATCCACCCCGAACTCAAGGACGCCCTCGAACCGATCCTCGGCAACACCTTCCACCTGCTCGTCTACCAAGAGCAGATCATGGCCATCGCCCGGGAACTCGCCGGATACACCCTGGGCGGCGCCGACCTGCTGCGCCGGGCGATGGGCAAGAAGAAGCCCGAGGTGCTGGCCGCCGAATGGGACAAATTCCATGCCGGCATGCAGGGAAACCAATACTCCGAAGAGTCCATCAAGGCACTGTGGGACGTCATGCTGCCCTTCTCGGGTTACGCGTTCAACAAGTCCCACACCGCCGGATACGGGCTCGTCTCCTACTGGACTGCCTATCTCAAGGCCAACTACCCAGCCGAGTACATGGCCGCCCTCCTGACCTCCGTCGGCGACGACAAGGACAAGGCCGCGATCTACCTGGCCGACGCCCGCAAGCTCGGCGTCCAGGTACTCCAGCCGGACATCAACGAGTCCGTCGCGAACTTCACCGCCATCGGCGACGACGTCCGCTTCGGCCTGCGCTCGGTCCGCAACGTCGGCGACAACGTCATTGAGTCCCTCGTCGCCAGCCGCAAGGCCAAAGGCAAGTACGTTTCCTTCTCGGACTTCCTCGACAAGGCGGACCTGCCGGCCTTGAACAAGCGCGCCGTTGAGTCCCTGATCAAGGCAGGCTCATTCGACTCGCTCGACCACTCCCGCAAGGGTCTGTGCGCGATCCACGAACCTGCCATCGACTCTGTCATCCCGGTGAAGAAGGCGGCCGCCTTCGGCCAGGATGACCTCTTTGCCGACTTCGGCGGGAGCGACAGTGAGGAGCCCGGGTTCGGGCTGGACTTCCCCATCGACGAAGGCGAATGGCCCCGCAAACAGCTCCTCGCCAGCGAACGCGAGATGCTGGGGCTGTACGTATCCGCACACCCCCTGGACGGAACCGAGCACATCCTCTCCCGCCACCGCGACACCACGATCAGCGAACTCCTGGGATCCGGGCGCACCGAAGGAAACGTGCGCCTGTCCGGCCTGATCACCGGTGTCGACCGCCGCATGACCAAACAGAGCAAAGCCTGGGCGATCGTCAACCTCGCCGACCGCGACGGCGAAATGGAAGTCCTGTACTTCCCCGCGTCCTACGAGCTCGTTCAGCACGCGCTGATCGAGGACAGCGTCGTCTCCGTAGAGGGCCGACTCAACGACCGGGACGGTGCCGTCAGCATCTTCGGCCAGGAACTCCAGGTCCTGGACGTGTCCTCCGCCGAACACGGCGGCCGGCCCCCCGTCCAACTGTCGTTCCCCTCTCACAAGGTCAACGAGCCCACCGTCAGGAAACTCAAAAGCATCCTGTCCGCGCACAAGGGCGAAAGCCCCGTACGCCTGCAGATCCGCACCCCGCTGAAAACTGTCGTCTACGAGCTGGGATTTGAAGTCGACCCGACCTCTGTCGCCTCCGACATCAAGGGCACCTTCGGCCCCACCGCCTGGCTCGGCGTCGCCTGAGCAGCTGACCTCAGCGCGGCGGCCACACGATGGTGCCCGCCGCGCGCACCGCTCAGTTGCGTTCGCCGCCGTGTCAGCTCCATAGGTGGTGTTCGGCCCAGAGAGTCAGCAGGCCGGCTGCGCCGGTCCCGAAGAACTCCTCGCCGCGAAGGCAGCTCACCGCGAGCCGAAGCCCCTGGACAGTGGAGAGGGCGAGGAGACCAAGGGCCGGGTCGTAGATCTCATGGCTGCTCTCAACGCGAGCGTCGAGGCCAGCGCCGCGGGCCGCTCGGACGGTGGACACGCGACCGTCCACGATCTGCCCGACCACGCGGCGAAGAAGACCACGGGCACGAAGAAGACGTCCGCCGCGGAGAAGACCGCAGCCAAGAAGACCACCGGGAAGAAGGCAGCTGGCCGAAAGCCGAAGAGCGCATAGAGCGGTAAGCCCGGGCGACTCCCTCACTCGAAAGTCACTGCCAGCTGTGGCGCCTTGCCCACAGGCCCGCCGCACGCTTCGATGTGGGCGGGCCGTGAACGCCCGGCCGCGTGAAGCAGACCCCCCGCAGCTCTTCACCCAGGACCGGCCAGAAGCATCACCACGCACCACGCGTACGACACCGGCAAGGACACATCGCTTCGTCCATGGCAGCCGGGGATTGGCCCCAATCGCCGAGCTGGTCGGGCGGATTACGGAAACAAGGGCGTGCACCGACCCGAGGGGCTGGTGCACGCCCTGCAGCGCACAGTGGGGTGCGCGTCTGTCAGTCGAGCTCATTGTCGGCCGAGCCCTGCTTGCCTCCGTCAGGGATGCCCCCCCCGCCTCCTCGGATGGGCCTTGACCCCTGATGTTGGACACACGAGACACTGGATCCTGAGGATCTGAGAACGGACATCTCGTGGTGATGAAGAACTATCCGCCGCAGTTCAAGGTGGACGCGGTCGCGCTGTACGAGTCGCGGCCGGAAGCGACGATCAGGTCGGTCGCAGCCGATCTGGGGATCAACCCGGAGACGCTGCGGAACTGGGTTCGGGCAGCCGGGGTGAGCCGTCCCCGAGGACGTCGGACGCAGGAACCCTCTCAGCCGCCGGCCCCGTTGGAGGCGGAGAACGCCGCCCTGCGGAAGAAGGTCCGCGAGCTGGAGGAGGAACGCGAGATCCTGCGCAAAGCGGCGAAGTATTTCGCCGGGGAGACGCGCTGGTGAACCGCTTCCAGTGTGTCGCTGACCTCCAGCGCCGTTACGGCGTGAAGCGGCTCTGCAGCATCCTTGGCGTCAGCCGCTCGAGCTTCTACTACTGGCGCCGGACAGCCACGGACCGGGCCGCCCGGCAGGTGGCCGACGCCCGCCTGGCCGCCCGGATACGGGCGGTGCACCAGGAATCGGACGGCACCTACGGAGCCCCGAGGATCACCGCCGAGCTGCGCGAGGAGAACGGTGCGGCGGTCAACCACAAGCGGGTCGCCAGGATCATGCGGGAGTCGGGAATCGAAGGGGTCCGGTTGCGCCGACGGCACCGCACCACCGTCCCCGATCCGGCTGCGACCAAGGCGCCGGACCTGATCCGCCGCGACTTCACCGCGGACAAGCCGAACACGAAGTACGTCGGCGACATCACTTACCTGCCTATCGAGGGCGGGAAGTTCTGCTATCTGGCGACCGTCATCGACCTCGCCTCGCGCCGTCTGGCCGGCTGGGCGATCGCCGGCCACATGCGCGCGGACCTCGTGACCGACGCCCTGGCCGCGGCGATCCGCACCCGCGGCAGCCTCGCCGGATCGATCATGCACACCGACCACGGAGCCCAGTACACGAGCAGGGCATTCGCCGAAGCATGCAGGTCAGCAGGGGTTCGGCGAAGCATGAGCTCGGTCGGGTCCAGCGCGGACAACGCACTCGCCGAGTCCTTCAACGCGACCTTCAAACGCGAGACCCTACAGGGACGAAAGAGCTGGCCGACCGAGCGCGAGGCCCGCCTCGACGCCTTCCGATGGCTCCACCGCTACAACACCCGACGCCGACACTCCCGCCTCGGACAACGATCACCAATCGACTTCGAGAACGCCTTCCACCGCACACCAACTACGCTGGCACAAGCCGCATAACCCGTGTTCAGGATTCGGGGTCAAGGCCCGATACCTGCTGAGGCGCCTCGTCCTCCGCGGACTCGGCACGATCAGCCGACTTCTGCGCCTTGTCCTCCAACGGTTCGTGATTACCCATGACCGGGACTCGCTTTCATGCGGAGGGTGATTGACGACACCGCTGACTTGCCCACTCCGAACACCAGTAGTCCGGCTTTGGGACTGGTAGGCCCGCATGTTCAAGAGTCGCGTATTCGCCGTAGCCGTAGGCCGATCGTCACCCTGTGTCGGTGCCCTGCGGCATGATGACCGGCGTGAACACCGAGATAGTGATAGACGTCTGGCAGCGGCTTCTCGCCGACCCTCGCAAGTCGTGGGTGCTGTTCGAGCATGGCACTTGTGTCGTGCTGACCGCTCCGGAAGGGGAGCTTGCTGAACAGGCAACGGACCTCCTGAAGAAGTTCGGCCCGGCGCATGCCGGATCTTCGGCAGGAGACTTTGGGGTGATCGACCTCAAGGACGTCGAGGGATGGGTCGTCACCGGGCATCACAACGACGTCCTTACCTATGTCGGCCCCGATGAGCCTCAGGATCAGTCGCAGATCGCTGTCGGGCTGTTCGGACGTTCCAAGCGCCACCGGGACGGCACCGAGCTTCACGTCGTCCATATTGAGGACAAACGCGGCTCAGCGGACCCAGCGTAAGTACCGCGCTTCATCGCTGGTGGTCGCCGGGGGCGTATCGGCTCCATGTTCCTCCGGCTTCGGTGACCAAGCGAGTGGCTGTCTTGTCGTGGTAGTGGTAACCGAGCGCCTTCGCGATGACGGGAGCCGGGGCCTGGAGGACGAGCTGCCGAATGGCGGAGGTCCTGCCGCGCTGCGGCGGGACGCCGATCTCACGCAGATGAACCTGGAGGCTGACCGGATTCATCGGCTGTCCGGGCTGACGGCCAGGGAAGAGCCACTGCGAGCTCCTGCTGCTGGCGTAGGGCAGGTGCTGACGGGACTGGATGTAGGCCCGCATTAGAACGGCGACGGGTTCGGGCAGCGGGGATGGCGGGTCGCCCAACTGGACGGTGACGGTCGTCTCGTCGTCGGTGACATCGTCGATGGTGAGGCGAACGATGCGGCTGACGGGTTGCGCATAGAGGAGAACGAGGGCGGCGGCGACCCTGGCCCGCAGGGGCAAGGAGTCGTCGTTGAGGACCCGGCGGAGCATCGCGAGCCGGCGGTGCTGGTGCAGCGGTTCCGGGTCCTGGGTGATGACGGCGGGCGGCAGCGCGAGGCGGGGCATCCGGCCGGTCTTCATGCACCACCGCAGGAATGACTGGGACGGACGGCGGGTGGCCAGGCTCTCGGTGTGCCAGGCATCGATGTCGGCTTGCTGGCACTGTCCGATGGCGCGTCCTCGGTCGGCGAGCCATGCGAGGAAGGCACCGGCCTGGGTGACCTCCTGCTTGGTGTGGTTGGTCTGGGAGCGTCCCAGCGGTCCCTTCTCCGCCTTGGCCCGCAGGCGCCTCATCTGGTGCCATGTGGCGAAGTGCCGGAGAAGCTGACGGTGTTCGGGCTCCTCGATGACAGCGAGCCGTTCGGTCAGCCACCGCTGGTAGAGGATGAGCTGCCGGTCAACTCGTGGGAGGACGCCGCTGTCCATCAGCAGGTCACGCAGGTGAGTGACAGTCCGCCAAGGGGTTTCCTGGTGCAGCCCCTCGTGGGTGAGCGGGATGCTGCCGGTGGCCAGGCCCTGGAGGAGACGGACGACGTTGGGGTTGCGAAGCCAGATCAGTCGGCTCTTGGGCCTGCCCATATCCAGCAGGATCTTGACCAGAGGCAGGAACTCCGGGGCGACACGACCAGTGCCGTCGTCGAGGAGGCGGACGAGCGTGTCGGCGAGGGTGCAGCGTTCGCAGAGACGTCCGCCGAGCAGGAGTCCCTCGAAGCCGCAGCGATCACAGAAGAAGTCTCGGGCGATGCCCGCGCAGTCCCGGCAGATCGGTGTGCCACCGGTGTCTCGCCCCGGCAGCAGCCGATCGGTGTCGCAACAGGGGCAGAGGCCGCGGACTCGCATCGCCCGTTCGTAGCAGGTCCGGCAGATCGGTCCGTCTGACCACTCGGCGGACTTCGAGGCCCGACGGCCGCAGCGTGCGCAGTCGCGGATCATCCACCGCTCGTACTCCTCCGGAGTCACCGCTCACCCCTCGGGCGTCAGTCGGACCCTTGTGGGTCGCCGGGCGGCTAGGTTGATCGGAGCTTCTTCGCCAGCGGCTCGGCGGGCCGGGAGGTTCTGGGCCGAGGTGGTGATCAGGTCGGTGGGCGTGCAGCCGAGGATGTCGCAGAGGGCGGCCAGCACCGGCAGGGACAGCCGTTCCGGGGTGCCGGAGACCAGGCGGTGGACCTGGGAGGAGGACAGGGTGATGCCGCGTTCTGCCAGGTGCGGCATGAGCTCGCCGACGGTGAACATGCCGCGGGCGGCCATCAGCTCGCGCAGGCGCCACCGGTAGCTGATCTGGCGTGGCATCAGGAGGTCCTTCCCGGCCGCAGAGCGGCCTCGATGGTGGCGTCCAGGACGCGTCGGAGGGAGCGGGTGCGGAAGTCGGAGGAGACGCATAGATCGCCGTGGTGGAGGCGTGGTCGTGGCCGACCTGCTGCTGGATTATCTTGAGTCCGGACCAGCCTCGTCCCTGTGACCTTGGCGTTCGCGTTGACGACGTTGTTGTCGAGGCGGAGTTGGCCGTCTCGGCGGCCTGGAGGACAGCTGACTGATCGATACCGGGTCGAGACGCACCGCTGTGGCTTCTGACGGGCTGACTCGTCTGCGTGCGTAGGGTGCTGGGGTTCACGAGGTTGTGGGTCCTGACGCAGAAGGGCGGGTTACTCGGTCGACTTCCTGAGCTCTCTCGCCAGCCGCGACCTGCTGCAGTTCGCTGTAGCGGTGGAGTGCCTGCGGATCGCCGACGTGTTCAGCGGCCGCGATGGCGGCGTCGAGGACGCCGTCCATCCAGAGTCGGGGAATCCCCTGGAGATCCTGCTCACTCGCAGCGAGGAGACCCTGCGCGGTGGAAGTGTCAGGTGCGATCGGGACGAGAAGGAAGCACTCCTTGACGAGGTGTCGCCATTTGCCCTGCTCGAAGCCGTGCTTGTCGGGCGGCAGGAGGCGCTGGGCCTCCTGAAGCGTCTGCCATGCGCCCGCGAAGTCGTCGGTTCGTCGTTGCAGTCGGGCCAGGGTGAGCAGTCTGCTTCCCTTCGCTCCTGACCACGAATCGTTGAACGCGACGGCTTCTTTCTGCACCTCCACGGCTTCGTTGAGATAGCCGAGGTGGGCGAGGTGGAACTGCAGTGTGTTGAGCGTGGCGTCGGTTTGCGGCTCGCCGGCCGCCCACTCGGTCATGAACAGGCGCGATGCCTCGCGCTCGCCCAGGCGGGCGGCGTGGTGGGCCCACTCTTTGAGCCCTTCATCGGCCGGCTCGGCGGGGAAGCGGGTTCGCTGCTGGTCCAGCCATTCTTCGACGGCAGCGTCGGTATGGCGGGCCGATGTGATGTCGCCCAGGATGCGGTCGCGGTCAGGGTGGGAGCTGGCCTGCACCGCCTCGGCGCTGGCGGCGATGCCCGCGGTGAGGAGGTGGTAGAGGTGGTAGCCCAGGGCGGTGTCGAAGCTGGTGTTCTTGGCGTCCCAGTGCAGCCACAGGTCCTCGACCTGCCAGTGCTCGGCGACCAGGAACCCAGCCAGAGTCAGGTCGGGGGCCATGCCCCAGCGGACGGCCTCGCGGTAGTACGTGGTCTGCTGCTGGAGGAGGAAGCGCAGGAGCGGTAGATCCTGGGGGCGGCGGTCGTATTGCAGTGCCCACAGCACCGCGAAGCGGGCGGCTCTGTTGCGGTCGGTCACGGCACCTTCGTCGGTGTCCTGAACGCCGCAGTAGGCGAGGTCCGCCCAAGTCGCCTCGTCCCGCCGGGCTCGTTCGAGAGCGGTCCTGGGTCCCCGCAATAGTCGGTCCTGCTCGTCGGCGGTACTCATCGTTGTCCCCTCGCTTGGTTGCTTGTGATTCTGTCGGCTCGTTGTTCGCCCAGTGCGCTAGCCAGTTGGTCGCGGAGGCGGCGGTTCTCCTCCGTGAGTTGCCGGACGCGGGTGTTCGCGGCTTCGAGTCGCCGCAGCAAGGAGGCGTCTGAGGTCCGCTGGCGCGCCGGAACAGGGGACGCGGGTGCTCGGCTGTGTGCTGCCCGCAGGCGCTCGACCTCAGCCCGCAGGTCCGGCTGGCCGTAGAGCCAGGACCGCGAGACGCCCGCCTGCTTGGCGACAGCATCGAAGGTGACCGGCTCTCCGACCGCGTCGATGGAGCGCAGTGCCTGGATGGCCTTGGAGCGGGTGTATTCGCTGCGGCGGCGGGCGGCCTCGACGATGTGCTGGCTGTTGTCAGCTCGCATCAGCGGTGACCTCCGGCTCTTCGGGCTCGGCTTCCAGCGTGGTGATGATCTGCTCCAGGTTGCCCAGGACCTGCCGGTTCATCTCCACCACCCGTGCCTGGCCGCGGGCCTCCGCAGCGGAGACGATCTGCAGCAACTGCTGGCGCTGTTCGCGGTGCTGCGGCAGGAACTCGGGGGTGGTGAGGAACATCGGGCAGGTCAGGCAGGCGTTGGCGTGCGGGCAGGTCTTCTGCACCGGCAGGCCGCAGTAGCCGTTGGGCAGCACCTGGGTCGCGCGCCCGAGCCGCTGCTTGGCCCAGGTAGCCTCGGCCAGCGGCCCGGCCGGGTCGACCGTGACGTTCTCGCCCTTGACGTTGACCTTGCGGGCCCTCTCCCAGTGCTGGCGGACCGTGGTGTCGTGCAGCCGCGCGTAGTGCGCGGTCATCTCACCGGAAGAGTGATCGAGCAGGACGCGTACGACCTCCTGCGGGACGTCCCGGTTGATCAGCCTGGTTCCAAAAGTATGGCTTGTGTCCGCAGAGGCCGTGTGCGGATGACCTCGTGTCGCGATTGAGCAGGCCAGGTGTCGAGGCCGCATTCGCGACGCAGATCGTCGGTCGTGTTGCTTTCCACGGGGTTTCCTGTGATGCGGATCACTCGCTGCTGGTGCTCGTGGGGCCGTGTTGTCAGTGGGGGCTGAGATCGTGCCTCCGTGAGCGAACTGGTTGAGCATGTCGATGAGCATGACCGCGTGTTGGGGATAGTGGAGCGAGACGAGGCGGTGCGCGAGAACTGGCCGCATCGCATTGCAACAACGATCTGCCGTGACCGCGAGGGGCGGATCTTGGTTGTGCGGCGGTCCGAGACGCATTCCCGGTTCCCGGGCCACTACGACGTGATGGTCGGCGGCGCCGTGGACGTGGGCGAGTCGTATGAGGAGGCGGCGGTCCGCGAGCTGGCTGAAGAGCTCGGCGTTCGCGTGCCGGTGCGCTTCCTGTTCAAGTTCCTCTGCAGGGAAGGGATCGGCCCCATATGGTTCGGGGTGCATGAGGCCCTCTTGTCGTCGGAGTCCCTGGTCCCGGACCCGGGTGAGATCGACTGGCTGGACTGGCTGACGGTGGCTGAACTGCGCGAAGTCGTTGATCAATGGTGCTTCGTTCCGGGAGGGCGGGAAGCTCTGCGCCGATATCTCGATTCCGGGCCCGACAGCGGTGTGGGCGAACTGGCGGCCGGGTGATCGGCGATGCGGGTCGCCTCGGTTCGGGGCGGGCATTTCAGCTGCAGGACCCGATGACTTGGGTTCGCGGATCTGGAAGGCGTCTGACCCTGGATTTCCCGGCGGCAGCTTCGCGGAGCCAGGTGATCTCTTCGTGTTGGGCGGCGAGCCGGGCCAGGGCCTGGGTGCGGAAGTCAGTGAGCTCGTCGATTGTCTGCTTCGATCGGTCCAGCCGCTCCCTGAGCTTGGCGTTCTCCGTCTTGAGGCGGGTGATCTGGGCTTCGCGGGGGTCGGGAATGTCGCCGGCCTGCTGCAGGGCCTGAAGGCGTCGCTCGAACTCGACGCGGAGGTGAGAGTAGGGGCGGGTGCCGTAGAACGCGGTGCGGTCGACTGCAGCCTCGCCGGCGAGGGTCTTGATGTCGCACTTTCCGCCGGGCGGGATCTCGCCGCGAAGGAGCCGGTCCATGGCGGCCCGGATACGGTTCTCGTTCTCGGTCCGCTGGGCTGCGGAGATTCTCATGCGGATTCCTCGTTCATGGTGTTGCGGGCGGCGTCGATCTCGGCGACGACGCGGAGGGCCCGGTCGTAGTCGGCCTGGAGTCGGGTGCGCTCGGTCTTGCGTGTGGTGCCGAGCTGGCCGAGGAAGCTCTCGGTGCGCTCTGCGTGGTCGGCCCAGACGGGCCGGTGGCAGGGGTGATGGGTGGCCTGCGGGCAGCGGGCGGAGTCACACATCCCGATCAGCGGACGGTCGGCGGTCGGGGTGCCGGCCAGTTGGAGGCAGAGTGCCCGGGACGGGTCGGTGAACCAGCAGTAGTTCGCCGGGCCGAGGTGGAGGACCTTGGCGCGTTTGGTCAGCAGGTTGAGCACGTCGCGGTCGCTGCGCTGGGTCTTGGGTGCCGTGGCTGCCGCCGGGTCGAGCTTCTCGTCGATGCTGGCGAAGAACTCGGTGAGGCTCCGGGCGCCGGGGCCGACCGGGAGGATGCCCTGCTGGTAGTTCCGGAACTCGGTCAGAACCAGCTCCAGGTTCCGGCAGTTTTGCCAGGCCGAGGGACACGTTCGTCTTCGCGGCGCCCGCGGTGATGTCCAGGCACAGGGCGACGTCCTCGTAGGAGAGGTCCGCGAGGTGGCGCAGGCGCACGCTGTTCGCTTGCAGAGGCGCCGACTTCTCCAGTTCGTCCAGGGCGGCGTCGAGCAGGTCGTGACCGCCCAGCGCCATGAAGTAGGAAGCCGACGGAGGTTCTGGCCGGACGGCCTCTTCCCGGAGCTTCGCCCTTGCTCTGCGGCGGTAGAAGTCCGTCACGGCGTTCTGCAGGATCCGGTAGGCCATCGCCATCGGGTTGGGGTGGGCCAAGATCCGCTCCCACTTCCGGTACATCTTGTAGGCGGCCTCCATCACGGCCTCCTCCGCGTCCTGGCGGTCACGAAGACTGGATCCGGCGATCCGCAGGAAGTCGTTCTTGTGCTGAACGAGGAATGCCTCGAAGGCAGCAGGAATGGCAACCGGGTCGGGCTTGGTCAGCTGGGCCTTGACCCCGAATCCTGAACACGGGTTATGCGGCTTGTGCCAGCGTAGTTGGTGTGCGGTGGAAGGCGTTCTCGAAGTCGATTGGTGATCGTTGTCCGAGGCGGGAGTGTCGGCGTCGGGTGTTGTAGCGGTGGAGCCATCGGAAGGCGTCGAGGCGGGCCTCGCGCTCGGTCGGCCAGCTCTTTCGTCCCTGTAGGGTCTCGCGTTTGAAGGTCGCGTTGAAGGACTCGGCGAGTGCGTTGTCCGCGCTGGACCCGACCGAGCTCATGCTTCGCCGAACCCCTGCTGACCTGCATGCTTCGGCGAATGCCCTGCTCGTGTACTGGGCTCCGTGGTCGGTGTGCATGATCGATCCGGCGAGGCTGCCGCGGGTGCGGATCGCCGCGGCCAGGGCGTCGGTCACGAGGTCCGCGCGCATGTGGCCGGCGATCGCCCAGCCGGCCAGACGGCGCGAGGCGAGGTCGATGACGGTCGCCAGATAGCAGAACTTCCCGCCCTCGATAGGCAGGTAAGTGATGTCGCCGACGTACTTCGTGTTCGGCTTGTCCGCGGTGAAGTCGCGGCGGATCAGGTCCGGCGCCTTGGTCGCAGCCGGATCGGGGACGGTGGTGCGGTGCCGTCGGCGCAACCGGACCCCTTCGATTCCCGACTCCCGCATGATCCTGGCGACCCGCTTGTGGTTGACCGCCGCACCGTTCTCCTCGCGCAGCTCGGCGGTGATCCTCGGGGCTCCGTAGGTGCCGTCCGATTCCTGGTGCACCGCCCGTATCCGGGCGGCCAGGCGGGCGTCGGCCACCTGCCGGGCGGCCCGGTCCGTGGCTGTCCGGCGCCAGTAGTAGAAGCTCGAGCGGCTGACGCCAAGGATGCTGCAGAGCCGCTTCACGCCGTAACGGCGCTGGAGGTCAGCGACACACTGGAAGCGGTTCACCAGCGCGTCTCCCCGGCGAAATACTTCGCCGCTTTGCGCAGGATCTCGCGTTCCTCCTCCAGCTCGCGGACCTTCTTCCGCAGGGCGGCGTTCTCCGCCTCCAACGGGGCCGGCGGCTGAGAGGGTTCCTGCGTCCGACGTCCTCGGGGACGGCTCACCCCGGCTGCCCGAACCCAGTTCCGCAGCGTCTCCGGGTTGATCCCCAGATCGGCTGCGACCGACCTGATCGTCGCTTCCGGCCGCGACTCGTACAGCGCGACCGCGCGCCCACGGCACTTCCAGTGCGCGGCGGACAAACAGGTCCTCCAGTAGCCTGCGTCGTTCCCTCAGTGGTACGTCCAGGAGCTCGCGGCCGCGGAGTTGGAGTACGTCGAAGAGGATCGCCTGAGCCGGTGACTGCGCGGCCAGCTCCCGCGCGCGGACCTTGGTGTGGCGGGCTCTGGATTGCAGGGCGGGGAAGTCGAGTCGGCCTTCGTTCGGGACGACGAGTTCGCCGTCCAGGATCGCTTCCTCGTCGCGGAGCGTGGCTGCGGCGTCGACAATCTCGGGGAAGGCGCGGGCGAGGGCCAGGCTGCCGCTGCGGGACTGGAGGAAGACCCCGTCCGCACCGGTGAAGACCAGACAGCGGAAGCCGTCCATCTTGGCCTCGTACTGCGTACCGCCCGGCAGCGCGTCCGGGCGGGGCAGGATTTTCGCGGTGCGGGCCAGCATCGGAAGCAGTGGAGGGGTGAGCACCCTCCACCCATACATCTCCCCGCGCCGCTCCTGCTGTCGACCCGCTACAGGAGCGGCATCAGCGATGCGGCTGCGTCACATGTTTTGCAGGGGGTGCTTCCGTGCCTTCTCAGTGCGGTGAGTGCCTCATCCAGGTCCACCTCGCGCCCCGCGCCAGCGGCGAGTTCGCAGTCATGCACGTGCACGACGGTTCCCTGGGGCCGGCGCTGGCCGTCCAGCCTTCGTTCTACCCGCCATCCCCACCGCGGCCCGGCCGGGACAGGGACGGGCGCCGGCGGCAGTCGGTGCGTAAGCGCCCCGTCGTAGGACACCCCCGGTATCGGGCGGACCTCCTCGGGCGTCAGGTAGACCCGGTACTCGGCGGCCTCGACAGCTCCGGACTCGGTGTGACACCACAGAACCAGCGCTACGAGGTAGCGCCAGGCCCCGCCCTCGATCTGCCGCCGCTCGACCAGTCGCCCGTCGATTTCCTGGCGGTCGGGCAGCAGAACCGTGATCGGGAGGGCCTGCTCGTCCGGATCGGGCGGCGGCATAACTACGCCGGCTCGGCCCCGGCCGCCTCGACATGCTTGAGCGCCATGCGGGCAGCGACCAGGTCCCCGCCGCTCAGGCTGGACCAGAACGGATGCGTACTCACCCGCACAGTGGCCTCCAGTAGGCGTGCCTGCAGCTCGTCGGCCTGTTCGCGCTGATCGGGTGTGTACCCGGGCGACGCCGGGAGGGGGTGGTTGCGGCGGTACCAGTGATCCGGGTTCTCTACCGCGTCCATCGGTTCCACCGAGCGGGGCAGGCCGCGCATCAGCTCCTGGTGCTCTGCCCGGATCCGGTGGAGCTCGGCCTGCGCCTCACGCAGGTCTGGAGGGAAGTCGTATGTCGCCACCCCGACAGCGTACGCCTGTTCGAATTTGCTTCCCGGGACGACACCCAGAGACGGACATTCCGCCCTTTCGGTTCCTTTCCGGGTGAGGTGCGGCCACAGCAGCTTAAGGTCGTGAGCGACCCACCCAGCCAGCTCGGCTGGGCCGCTGGCCGTTCCACTGGCGAGCTATCCCAACGCCTCGCCCTGGAGCCGCCCTTGCCGGGAATCCGAGCGCGCAGCAGGCGCGTGAGAGGTCCTCCCCGGGCGCGACGGCTGATGCGCCCTCAACCATGGCCTGGGGCCGGGGTCCGTCCGCGTCGCTCCTGAGACACACATGTGATACCGCTGGTACCATGGATACCATGTCGGATTCCAAAGCGATGAGCCTGCGCTTCCCCGATCCTGCGCAGCGGGCCGCTATCGCGGCCGCGGCCAAGCAGGCGGGGGTCAGCCTGCAGGAGTACATCCTCTCTGCCGCCTACGACCGTGCGACCGCCGTGGAGCGCCAGTTCCTGGACGGTTTCCAGGCGTCCATGGCCCGCAGCGGCGCGGCTTTCGCGGCCGAGCCCAGCAGCCTGGACCCCAGTGCCGAGCAGCGGGCGGCCGAGCAGGAAGCGCACCGGGAGCTCGGACAGCACCAGGAGCGAGGCCACGCCGCGTGACCCAGCCCGAACCGCCGCCCCGCCCGCTCGACGTCACGTTCTTGCTGCACGCCGCCGAGCTGCTCGACGGTGATCCGCAGGTCGACGACCTCGGACCGCTGTACGCCGCTGTCGCCCGGGTCAATGCCCGTGCGATGGAGCGCGACATCTACGGATCTCTGTATCTCAAGGCCGGCGCGCTGCTGCAGACCCTGGTGAAACTGCCGTGCCTGGAGCATTCCAACGAGCGCTTTGCCTGGCATGCGACCGAGGCGTATCTGATCCTCAACGCGCGCGAACTCGACTACCCGTCCAAGGCGGCCGTCGCGCTCGTGCGGGACGCGGCCTCCGGAACGCTCGGCATCGCCCGGATCGCCCGCCAGCTGCGCGACTGGACCGTCGCCTGATCTCGTGCAGAACCGGGCAGTCGCCATGGCGTTGTCACGTTGTTGGGTGTGCGGGTGTCTGACGGTGTGTCGAGGTGTGGTGGGGCCGAGTGCCGGCCCTGGGCTCAGGCAGCGGCAGGCCGGCCGGTGACGCCGGTGATCTGCTCCCAGATGGCGAAGCGGACGGTCATTTCGGCGCGGTGTTGGGTGCCGGTCATCAGGTGGCGACGGGGCCGGAAGTGGGGTGAGATGCCGCTGAACGCGGACAGGAAACGCTGCGCGGCGCCCACGCTGCGGAAGCCTTTCATCGCCCCTTCGCGTTGCCGGGTAGGCTGATGACTGTTCTCGGCCCGGTTGTTCAGGCCCTTGTGGGAACGGTGCTCGGCGGAGGGCATGACCTCGCGGTGGGCCGCGCCGTAGGAGCGGAGCTTGTCCGTGACGACCACCCGCGGCACCCCGCCCGGGTCTTCTTCACCAGGCGGCGGAAGAAGCGTCGGGCGGCGGCCTTGTCCCGCCGGTTCTGCACGAGGATGTCGAGCACGTTGCCGTCCTGGTCGACAGCCCGCCACAAATACTTCTGCTCACCGTTGATCTTGATGAAGACCTCGTCCAGATGCCACTTGTCCCCGGGCCGGGGCCGGCGGCGGCGCAGTCCGTTCGCGTAGGCCTGGCCGAACTTGGCGCACCACCGCCGCACCGTCTCATACGAGACGATGACGCCGCGCTGGAGCATCAGCTCCTCGACCTCGCGGAAACTGAGCGGGAACCGGAAGTACAGCCACACACAGTGCGAGATCACCTCGACTGGATACCGGTGACCCCTGTACGACGGCGACGCACTCCCCACGGACGACTCCCCCTCCACCATGATCAACCCGAAGATCATCCCACCCGGTCAGCCAACGTGACAGCGCCCTCTGGAGTGGTGCGAGACCCGGACGTGTATAGGTTCGCCGGACCGCCGTTCCGGCGCGGTATCCGGTCTAGGGTCCTGGACAGGACCTATGAGCTTGTAACACGATCTTGGTGAAACGTGCTGGTTGGCCGTGACCGGTGTGAAGATTCGGCCGTTCGCGATGGTGTGAGTACTCGACCGTGGATCGTGGACGATGAGTTGTGGGCGCTGATCGAGCCGTTGCTGCCGCCGTGGCCGGAGCGGTCACCGGGGCCTCGGCCGGTGTCGGACCGGCCCTGTCTCCAGGGCATCCTGTTCGTCCTCTACAACGACATAGCCTGGCAACTTCTGCCACCGGAACTGGGGTTCGGCTCGGGACAGACGTGCTGGCGCCGCCTGGACCGGTGGCAGAAGGCGGGGGTTTTCGACCGGCTGCACCGGGTCCTGCTCGCCGAGCTGAACGCGGCCGGCGAGCTCGACTGGTCGCGGGCTTGCGTGGATGGTTCTCACATCCGCGCGAAAAAGGGGGCGCCGATACCGGTCCGTCGCCGGTCGACCGGCGGAAGACGGGCAGCAAACACCACCTGATCTGCGACGGACGCGGCACCCCGCTCAAAGTCATCACCACCGCGGCGAACGTCAACGACATCACCCAGACCCTCAATCTGGTTGACGGCATCCCGCCCGTCGCTGGCCGGCCCGGCCGACCGCGACGGCGCCCCGAGGCTGTCCTGGGCGACAAGGCATACGACTCGAAGGCCGTACGCCTGGAACTGCGGCGCCGCAGGATCCTGCCGGTCATCTCCCTCAAGGGTGCCCCGAACATCAAGGGCCTGGGCAAGCTCCGCTACGTCGTCGAGCAGACGTTCGCCCTGCTCCACCAGTTCAAACGTCTCGCCATCCGATGGGAACGACGCCTCGAACTCCACGACACCTTGGTCTCGTTGGGCTGCAGCCTCATCTGCTGGAGACGCCTGAAGAAGTTCGGATCATGAATCTGCGCTGCAGTTCTAGGAGTTACGGCTCACGATCGAGTTGGCGTATGACGCAAGATCCTGAACCCAAACCTGCAGACGCCGCCTCCTGAGCATGTCCAGGAGAGGGAGGGTGTGTCGGTAGGTCGCTGACCAGGTGATGTCGGTGCCGCCATGGGGGGCTCGGGCCAGGTCCACAGACCCTCGATGAGAGGTGAACAGTCCTGCG
Organism: Streptomyces sp. NBC_00466; assembly: GCF_041433995.1. NCBI lineage: Bacteria > Bacillati > Actinomycetota > Actinomycetes > Kitasatosporales > Streptomycetaceae > Streptomyces > Streptomyces sp. NBC_00466. The sequence continues at coordinate 127,325 of NZ_CP107897.1, forward strand.
GCCTGTTCGTAGCTGAACCGCTGATCGGGAACCATCTCGACGACGCGCTCGCGGCAGCACACACGCCCAGTAAGGGAACGGATGGTGCGCAGGTCATCCACGCGTGCCGACCGGTCGACTCCCGCAGGCACATCCCACTCGACGTCGGCGTAGGCGGACCACAACGGCCAGGATTCTGCATCCAGGAGCGCCGCGTAGACGACGGCGGGAGACGCCGATGAGTGCGAAGAAGCAGTAACAGCGAGGGACGACACCCCAGCAAGGGTAGACCGCGTCTCACCATGATTGTGTTACGAGCTCTATGAGTCCTGTCGGAGGTTTCGGAACGGATAGCGGCAAATCCGGCACGTGATGCTGTTTCAGCGATGTCCGGCCGGACAGCCGAGGCTGGTGTGAGTTCGCCATGTGCGACATGCGAAACTTTTCACATGAGGCTCAAGTACGCATCCACTGTTGCGCTGTTAACCACGCTGAGCATCGCGGGCGTCGTCGCTCTGGCTGGCTGCGGCACCAGTGGTACCTCCGGGGGCGGCGGCCAGGCGAACTACATAGCTGGAACCGGCGGTATCTCCACGGTGCCCAGAAAGGAGCGAAAGACTCCGAATGAAGACGAGTTCAAGGGCCTGACTCTCCAAGGCGACCATTTCGCACTGGGGAGCCTCAAGGGGAAGGTCGTCGTAATAAACGTGTGGGGTTCCTGGTGCCCGCCGTGCCGTGCCGAGGCCCCTCATTTCGCGAAAGTTGCTAGGCAGACCAAGAATCAGGGTGTCGCGTTCATCGGTATCAATACACGTGACACCAATCAAGATAAGGGAATCGCCTTCGAGAAAGAATATAACGTTACATATCCGAGTCTGTACGACCCGACTGGCAGAGTAGTCTTGAACGGCTTCCCAAAGGGGAGCCTAAACCCACAGACAATCCCTTCCACTATCGCTCTTGATCGGGATGGGAAAATCGCAGCACGCGCACTGCGTCCACTCACCGAAGAAAATTTGCATCAGATGATCGACCCGCTTATCTTGGAGAAGTAAATCTTATGCAGCCCCTTGCCGCGGTAGCCGGTGAGAACGCAACAGTCCTCAACGGTGCACTCATAATCGCTTTGCCTATTTCTGTACTTGCCGGTCTCGTATCATTCTTTTCTCCGTGCGTCCTGCCACTCGTGCCGGGCTATCTTTCATATGTCACTGGGATAACCGGAACAGACCTCGCTAGCGCTCGGCGTGGCCGCATGGTAGCTGGCGCCTCTCTCTTCGTGTTGGGCTTCACTGCTGTCTTCGTGTCCGGTGGTGCGCTTTTCGGATTCTTCGGCTCCACGCTCCTCCAGCATCAGGAAATCCTGACCAGGGCCCTTGGTGTGCTTATGGTCCTGATGGGAGTGTTCTTCATGGGATTCATGCCATGGATGACACAGCGCGAATTCCGTATCCACAAGAGGCCGGTTTCCGGGCTTATAGGAGCCCCGCTCCTTGGGGCACTGTTCGGTATCGGCTGGACGCCTTGCCTCGGTCCCACACTGTCCTCAGTGACGGTCTTGGCAGCCAATCAGGCCAGCGCGGGCCGCGGGGCACTCCTGACCGTCGCCTACTGCGTCGGGCTCGGGGTGCCCTTCGTCTTGACGGCGGTCGCTTTCCGTAAGGCGCTCGGGGCGTTCGCCTGGGTCAAGCAACGGTACGTATGGGTCATGCGGATCGGAGGGGGCATGATGATCATCACCGGCCTGCTGCTGCTCACCGGGGCCTGGGACACCTTGATCCAGGCCATGCAGGGCTGGTCGCAAGGCTTTCCTGTCGGTATCTGAGCCCCCCCATCTACAGAATTAGCTCAATGGCATAGACGCGCGGAGCCATTCCGCGGCTCGGACATCCTGATGACCAGCACAAGGATGAGCCGACTCCCAGTGATACATCTGCCTGCCGGCTCGGGTCGACTGGTCGGCGGGGCGTGCCAGTTCCCAGACTGCGATCACCACGCACACCCACTGTTCCAGCCCGAGTGGCTCACGTCCTGGACTGCCACTGGGACACCCAGACGCGAGAGATCGCCCCTGCTTCACACGAAGCAGAACGCCGGCAGTGCTCTCCTCTGAGGTGTCGCAGCCCGGATAAGCCGGCTGCGTAGAAGCGAGGGAGACTTTGTACACCTCGCGGACCCGTAAGACGCTGCAACGGTGGTTCGAACACGACGGCAGAGTCCTGCCCTGGTACTCCATGGCTACGTCCGACTGGGCCAAGCGGAGAGTCGAATAGGCATATCCACCGCAGTCGCGCCACCGAATTAAATAAGACAACAAATTCGGTGCGCGATGGATCAAAAACTGATCAATATCACTCTTTTTCCCTTTTTGTTCTGTCGCAATAACGACTCCCCCTCTCGATCGATTTCGCTTATGATCTTCAATCGTAGGAAGTTGGAGCTGATGAAAAGGGGGGGAAATGAAATTTCCCATGCATAAGCGAACTGCGACTGTATTGGCGGCCGCTGCCGTTATGGTGGGGGGTACTATGACGGTCGGTGCGGGCACGGCCTCTGCGGCTGGAGCTCCGCCCAACGTGAGATTCATGTACAACATCTCAAGTTCCGGCACCTCTAGCATAAACGGCTACACCAACAACAAGCTGATCGGCATCGGCTACTTCAAGGCCGACGGTGACACCCTCGAGGCTGTTGACCCGTCTTCGGACGGCTACGGAATCTCGGCTTACCTGGGTACGAGTCCAGTCCGTGAGGCCAGCACATACGGGCACAGCGCACCCTACACGGTCAATAAGGGCGGGAATCTCCCTGAAGGGAAGAAGTACTCGTTCTGGATTTGCGTGGGTGGCAGCAGCGGGCAGATCTGCTCCGACGTAAAAACCGTTACGTCATAGCCTGCTGAAATTCCTCTGACGTATGGCGCTACCAAACAAGCCGGTAGCGCCATACGTACACGCCAGCCCCAAGTCGCAGGCACCTGGGGCTGATAAACACGTGACCTGACAGAGCCACACCTGACCTTTATCAGCGTCGCCATCGCCATCACCGTGGCTGCTGTGAGCTCCTGCGCCACGCACGCATCACCGCAAACCCGCTCCCCCGCAGTACTGCGTTCCCTTCCTGGGCCATCTCCCCGGCGCATCAAGCCAGTTGTACGCCGTGGGGTTCGAAGTTGATGGGGGGCATCGACTGCGTAGGCATAGCGGTTTCCCCGTCCTGGATTGGCCAGGAAGCTGAATGCATCCTGGGTGGTGTGAAGCCGCCGGTGGTGGGGTCGTGGCCGCGCTGGCGTGTTTGATGTAACCGGGGATGCGGGCATCGGTGCCGCCGACACCGGTACGGGTCTGTATGGCCGCTCGTCGCCTACTACCCCACCCACAGCGTTCCAGCCCTGACCGCAGTCAGGGTGTGAGGTCCAGAACCCGCACCGGCCCCCCGGCCCACCGGGCCGGCTCGGTGGTCGCCACGATCGCCCCGTCAGGACGGTCCGGGGTGGGCTGCGCCGCGTACTGGCTGTGTGCCGCAGCCCACGTCTCCTTCCGTGCCAGAGCGAGAACGGCCCCGAGATCGAGATCCAAGACCGTAATCCCGGGCAGGGACGCCAGATGCTCCGCCGTACCGGGCCGGGCGCGGTCCGCTTCGACGAGCGCGCACGCCGGGGCGTATAAGAACCAGCTCGCCTCGGCGTGAGCACGGTGGATGAGCCGGGACGCCAGGACGTTGCCCTGGCCGGCCGCGGCCATCGCGGTGTCGTCGAGCACGATGTGCATGGCGTCGCTCACCGGCCGTTCACCTGTGCCAGGCGCCGGTCCAGCTCACCGTCCAGGTCGTGCTGCTCCGCTGCGGTCGGGGCGTAGCCGTTCCACTCCTGCAGCGCGGCGAGAGCCTGTTCGGCGCGCTCGGCCCGCTCGGCTGGGGTCAGCAGGGTCTCGGCGAGGCGGGCCAGGTACGCGCGCAGCGACAGCCCCTCCGCCGCTGCGATCGCGGCCAGCCGGTCTTTGGCTTCCTCGGGGATACGGACGTTGGCATCGGACATCATCGTGCTCCTTCCCATCCCGCAAGGGTACGGGTACGTACCCGTACCCGTCAGGTTGTCCTGCTGCCCCGTACGAATGTCCCGCCTGCGCTGGCCCGATCAAGGCAGATGCCAGCGGGTGCGTTCGCGGATCTCCGGGGCGAGGATGAAGGCACGGACGCCCTGTCGCCCGTCGGCCCGGCCGACTGCGGCGTGTCCTTCTCTTCGGGAGGTCTCATGCCCCGCCCTGTGTGGTCCGGAGCGATCTCGTTTGGCCTGGTCACAATCCCTATTAGGGTGCTGCCCGCGACCGAGGACCACAACATCCACTTCCACCAGTACCACCTGGAGGACGAGGGCCGGGTCCGGAACCAGAAGACCTGCGAGATCGACGGCCAGGGCCTCGCGCAGGACGAAATCGGCAAGGGCTACGAGGTCGCGAAAGACCAGGTCGTACCGGTGACGGACGACGAGCTGGCCGAGATGCCGCTGCCCACGGCGAAGGCGATCGAGATCGTCGCGTTCACACCGGCCGACGACATCGACCCGGTCCGGATGTCCGCCGGCTACTACCTCGAAGGCGACGGAGCCGTCGCCACAAAGCCCTACGTCCTGCTGCGCAAAGCACTGGAGCGCTCCAGCAAAGTGGCCATCGCCAAGTTCGCGTGGCACGGCCGCGAACGCCTGGGCATGCTCCGGGTGAAAGACGACGTCATCGTCCTGCAGTCCCTGAAATGGCCCGACGAGATCCGCGACGTCGCAGCGGCCGCCCCACCCGAGGTGGAGGTGGGCGATGAGGAGATCGACCGGGCGGTCGAGCTGATGGAGTCGATGGGGCAGGACGACGTCAGCGGATACACCGACCACTACCGCGAAGCCGTCGAAGAACTCCTCGCCGCGAAAGCAGCTCACCGAGAGCCGAAGCCCCTGGACAGCGGCGAGGGCGAGGAGACCAAGGGCCGGGTCGTAGACCTCATGGCCGCTCTCAACGCGAGCGTCGAAGCCGCCGCGGGCCGCTCGGACGGTGGACACGCGACCGTCCACGATCTGCCCGACCACGCGGCGAAGAAGACCACGGGCACGAAGAAGAAGTCCGCCGCGAAGAAGACCACAGCCAAGAAGACCACCGGGAAGAAGGCAGCTGGGCCTTGACCCCTGATGTTGGACACACGAGACACTGGATCCTGAGGATCTGAGAACGGACATCTCGTGGTGATGAAGAACTATCCGCCGCAGTTCAAGGTGGACGCGGTCGCGCTGTACGAGTCGCGGCCGGAAGCGACGATCAGGTCGGTCGCAGCCGATCTGGGGATCAACCCGGAGACGCTGCGGAACTGGGTTCGGGCAGCCGGGGTGAGCCGTCCCCGAGGACGTCGGACGCAGGAACCCTCTCAGCCGCCGGCCCCGTTGGAGGCGGAGAACGCCGCCCTGCGGAAGAAGGTCCGCGAGCTGGAGGAGGAACGCGAGATCCTGCGCAAAGCGGCGAAGTATTTCGCCGGGGAGACGCGCTGGTGAACCGCTTCCAGTGTGTCGCTGACCTCCAGCGCCGTTACGGCGTGAAGCGGCTCTGCAGCATCCTTGGCGTCAGCCGCTCGAGCTTCTACTACTGGCGCCGGACAGCCACGGACCGGGCCGCCCGGCAGGTGGCCGACGCCCGCCTGGCCGCCCGGATACGGGCGGTGCACCAGGAATCGGACGGCACCTACGGAGCCCCGAGGATCACCGCCGAGCTGCGCGAGGAGAACGGTGCGGCGGTCAACCACAAGCGGGTCGCCAGGATCATGCGGGAGTCGGGAATCGAAGGGGTCCGGTTGCGCCGACGGCACCGCACCACCGTCCCCGATCCGGCTGCGACCAAGGCGCCGGACCTGATCCGCCGCGACTTCACCGCGGACAAGCCGAACACGAAGTACGTCGGCGACATCACTTACCTGCCTATCGAGGGCGGGAAGTTCTGCTATCTGGCGACCGTCATCGACCTCGCCTCGCGCCGTCTGGCCGGCTGGGCGATCGCCGGCCACATGCGCGCGGACCTCGTGACCGACGCCCTGGCCGCGGCGATCCGCACCCGCGGCAGCCTCGCCGGATCGATCATGCACACCGACCACGGAGCCCAGTACACGAGCAGGGCATTCGCCGAAGCATGCAGGTCAGCAGGGGTTCGGCGAAGCATGAGCTCGGTCGGGTCCAGCGCGGACAACGCACTCGCCGAGTCCTTCAACGCGACCTTCAAACGCGAGACCCTACAGGGACGAAAGAGCTGGCCGACCGAGCGCGAGGCCCGCCTCGACGCCTTCCGATGGCTCCACCGCTACAACACCCGACGCCGACACTCCCGCCTCGGACAACGATCACCAATCGACTTCGAGAACGCCTTCCACCGCACACCAACTACGCTGGCACAAGCCGCATAACCCGTGTTCAGGATTCGGGGTCAAGGCCCGCTGGCCGAAAGCCGAAGAGCGCATAGAGCGGTAAGCCCGGGCGACTCCCTCACTCGAAAGTCACTGCCAGCTGTGGCGCCTTGCCCACAGGCCCGCCGCACGCTTCGATGTGGGCGGGCCGTGAACGCCCGGCCGCGTGAAGCAGACCCCCCGCATCTCTTCACCCAGGATCGGCCAGAAGCATCACCACGCACCACGCGTACGACAGCGGACGGCGCCCCGTGGCACAACAGCGCGCCCGCCCGTGAGACGGTTGCTGTCATGACAGTTGGCGCGACTCCGGGCAGCGAGGTTGTACTCGAGACGAGTCGACTGCTGCTCAGACCTTGGCGGGTAGCCGAGGCTGTCGTTCAGCGTGAGCTGTGGACCGAACGTGATCCACGGGTGCCGCCGCATCGCCGAATCGACGCGGACGGACACCCCACGGTCGCGGAGCTTGAGGAGTCGATCCGAACCAACCGGTTGTGGTCGATCGGGTTGCTGGCGGTCGAACGGAAGGCCTCTCGTGACGTCATCGGATACTGCGGGCTGGTGGACAACGGGCGAATCGCGGTAGGGGAACCGGAACTGGCGTTCGAGCTGCTGCGCCGAGTGTGGCGTCAGGGATATGCGACCGAGGCCTCGTTGGCGGTTCTGGAATGGGCGAGATCGTCTGGGTACGAACGTCTGTGGGCCACGGTCTGGGACTGGAACACTGCTTCTCGCCGTGTGCTGGCCAAGGTCGGGTTCGCCGAGACCGATCGGAAGGAAGCGGACGCGGTGTACGGGACCACCCTGTTCACCACGAGACGGCTCTGACGCACCCGACGAGTTGACGGTGGCCCTGGACCCGCATCGCTGGCTGTTGGTGAGGCGGTTCCGCGGCCTTCGAATCAGGGCTCGGTGGCGCCGTTCGGCATCAAGGTCACCCTGATCGAGCCCGGCGGGTTCGCCACCGGCTGGGCAGACTCGGTAGTGCTCCTGCCGTTCTCCAGGTGTGGAATACACCAGCCGGCCCGCCGACCAGGCCCTACGAGCAGCGTCTCGCGGGTCGGGAGAAGTGGCAGCCCGTGGCGGAGCTCGCGCAGCGCTGAGCCGGGGCCGGAGACCCGGCCGGCCTTGGCGATGCCCAGCGGCCCCGAACCGAAGAAGCAGCGCAGCGGCGGCTCGTCGGCGTCGACGATCTCCAGCACGGCTGCGGCGGATGCGGTCGGATCGCCCAGCGTGCCGACGCGCTTGCGGCGCTGCTCCTGCACCTACTTGTGGAAGTCGGCGTACGCGGGCAGCGGCTCGGACGTGCTCGACGAGGAACCTCTCTGCCTACTCAGGAGCCGGTTCGGTCCCCGACTGATCTGACGTTCCTGTTGCCCAGTCACCGGGATGCAGGCGTCACCCGGCGCTTCCCGGGGATCGGTGTCCGAGCCGGTTCAGGTCGGCGGAGCGACTGCCCGCGGGTTGCAGGTCCGCCCACGCGTAGAGCTTGGCGCCGGCCGTTCCGTCGCTGAGTACCCGCGCAGCAGGTTCGGTTGTGCTGGTGGTGGGCTGGTCGTCGGCGGGGGTGTTCGCTGTGGTGTCGTGGCCGATGAGGTCGAGGGCAGCCTTTGGGCCGTGGTCGCGGCGGGCTGCCGCGATGGCGTCCAGGTCCCAGACCATGTCGCCGACCACGGTGCGGCGGGGGCCGCGTGCTTCGACGGTGCCGCGGACAAGGAGTAGTCCGGAGTGGAAGATCGTGTGCGCGCACCTCTCGTGGGAGTTGTCGAAGAAGGCGAGGTCGACGAGGCCGGAGCCGTCTTCGAGGGTGACGAAGATGACCCGCTTCCCCGAAGGAATGGGCGGCGTCTGCGTGGAAGCCCGTACGCCCGCCACCAGGACCTTCTGTCCGGGGGCCTTGTGCTGGAGGTGGGCTGCGTCGGTGGCGCCGAGTTCGCGCAGCAGCCGGTGGTGGTGGTCCATCAGGTGCTGGAAGACGTCGATGGACAGGACGTCGAGCTCGGCGCTCATCCGCTCCCTGCTGGAGAGTTCTCGCAGGCCGCTGGGCTCGGACGTCACCAGTTCCCCGCCGAAGGCGAGCTGTCCTTCGGTGGTGGCGCGGTTGCGGGCGTGGCGGTGCAGTTCGCCGGCCTGGAGCAGGAGGTCTCGGCGGGTGAGGGTGCCTTTGATCTCGTCGAGGGCACCGATGCGGATGAGGCGCTCGGCGATCGGCAGTGCGGGCCGGGCCCGCTGCCAGAAATCCTGCAGCGACGCATAAGGCCGGTGTCCAGCGATTCGCTCCGCCTGCCTTTCGTCCATTCCCTTCACGGCGGACAGGGACAGACGTACGCCCCAGCCTTGGTCAGTGGGCTCGACGCGGTGCTGGACCTGGGAGGAGTTGATGTCGACGGGCAGGACGGGAACATCATGGCGGCGGGCGTCGGCGACGATGACCCGCACCGGCCACATGCCCGGGTCGTGTTCGAGCAGCCCCGCGTACAGGGCGGCGGGGTGGTGGGCCTTGAGCCACGCGGACTGCACCGCCGGCACCGCGAACGCCACCGCGTGCGCCCGGCAGAACCCGTACGCCCCGAACTCCTTGATCGTCGACCAGACTTCGTCGACGACCGCACCGTCGTACCCGCGGTCGCGGGCCGCGTTCCTGAACCACGTCTCTACGCCGGGCAGGCGCTCGGGGTCGGCCAGGGCGCGGCGTGCGACATCGCCCGCCGCCCGGTCGCAGCCAGTCATCTTCGCGAGGATCGCGATGATCTGCTCGTGCCAGATCACCACGCCTTTCGTGTCGTCGAGGATCGGTACGAGGTCGGGGTGGGGGTAGTGGGGTGCTGCGCCGTGGCGGGCGGCGATGAACCGTGCGGGCATCACGCCCTTGACGGGTCCGGGTCGGAAGAGGCTGATGTCGGCGATGACGTCCTGCATGTGCCGCGGCTGGAGCCGGCCCACGAGGTCCATCTGGCCCGGTGATTCGATCTGGAAGCAGCCCAGGGTGTCGGAGCGGCGGATCATCTCGAACGTCGCCTCGTCGTCGAGGGGGACGTGGTCGGGGTTGTCCAGGTCGAGAAGCCGCCCGGTCGTCCGCTGCACCTCGCCCACGGCGTGGGCCATCGCGGACTGCATCCGCACCCCCAGCACATCCAGCTTCAGCAGGCCGAGATCTTCGACGTCTTCCTTGTCGGCCTGGACCATCGGGTAGTCGCCGCCCGGGGTCGGCTGCACCGGCAGCCGGTCCAGCAGGGATGCATTGGACAGGATCACGCCGCACGGGTGCATCGCGTAGCCGCGCACGAGCGCGTCCAGTCCCTCCGCCAGCTCAAACAGCGGCCCGAACTCATCCGCCCGGGCCGACAGTTGCTTCAGCTCGGGCAGTTCGGCGAGCGCGGAGCGGATGTCACAGGCCCGGATGTGCGGAAAGCTCTTCGCGATCATGTCGACCGTCTCCGGCGGAATCCCCAGCGCGCGCCCCGAATCGCGCAGGGCGTGACGGGCGCGGTAGGTCTCGGGCATGCCGGTGACTGCCACCCGCTCGGAGCCGAACCGTTTGAAGATGCGGTCGTAGACCTCCAGGCGCCGCGCGGACTCCACATCGATGTCGATGTCCGGCAGCGACGTCCGACGCTCGCTGAGGAACCGCTCGAACAACAGCCGGTGCTCCAGCGGATTCGCCGTGGCCACCATGAGCGCGTGATTGACCATGGACCCCGCTCCCGATCCGCGGGCGGCTACGCGGATCCCCATGGACCGTACGTCGGCGACGACCTGGGCGACCGCAAGGAAATATCCCTCGTAACCGAGCCGGCCGATAACGCCGAGCTCGTACTCCAGCTGCTCCACCGCCTCCCGCTCGCGGTCCAGGCCGCGGGCGAGCATGCCGGCCTCGCAGCGCCGACGCAGAAGCCGCATTGCCCCACCCCTGGCCGGGTCCGCGCCGACCACGTGGGGTTCGGGGAAGTGGGCTTCGCCCATCCCCAAGTCCCGAACGGGGTCCACTTCGCACGATGCCGCGGTGGCATCGGTCTCGGCGAGCAGCGCCGCCGCCCGCTCGGGCCCGCATCCGGCGGCCTCGGCGACGCGGGCAGCCACCGCAGTCATCTCGGCCGGGCCCTTCAGCCAGCGCTCACCACCATCCACCGCTCGGCGATCGATCGGGCGCAGCAGGCGCGCCGCATCCAGTACGTCGGCCACACGGTGCTGGGCCGGATCCGCGTAGCGAACCGCGTTGGAGACAACGACCGGCACCTTGAGGCGGTCGCCGAGCTGCACGGTGCGCCCTGCCAACCGCAGCGACCCTGCACCAGTGCCCGTACGCCCGAGGTACACGGCTTCCAGCCGCAGCCCGGCCCCGGCGATCGCCTGCCAGGGTGCGAGGAGCTGCTCGGCGAGATCCGGGCGCCCCGCCATGAGGGCGGACACGGGTTCCGAGGATGGGCCGAGCAGCACCACCAGGCCGTTGCCCAGGTGCTCGTGCAGCACCGGCCAGGCGACCACCGGTACGCCGTCCGCGGGCTGCTTGTGTGCGGCCGAAACGATCCGGCACAGATGCGCCCACCCTGCTGCGGACTGTGCCAGCAGCGTCACCCGCCACCGCGCCTGAACTACATGTGCTCCCCCGCGCACCGGCGTCCGGGCCTGCCCGGCGCTGCCGGGGCCGGACGCGGGCTCGACGGCGATGTCCACACCAAAGATCGGCCGGATGCCCGTGGTGGTGGCGGCTTTCGCGAAGCGGACGGTGCCGGCCACGGTGTCCCGGTCGGTCAGGGCGAGCGTGGTGACACCGCGCTCGGCCGCCCGGCGCACCAGGTGGTGGGGGAGGGATGCGCCGTAGCGGGCGGAGTACCCGTGTGCACCGTTCCGGGCGCCATGGCCACCGCCTCCGCTCATATGCGACACGATTCAAGCCGCATGGCTGGATCTGTCTCCAATGTATCGAACATTAATCGAACGACGCGAGTCTTCTGCTCTCCGGCCCCTGTGGCCGCTAGCCTCCTGCCTGGCTAGCTGCGTACTGCCGATCACCGCCCGCTTCCGGATCCACGCCGACCGGATGCGGAGGTCAAGGTCTTCCGAGGCCCGCTCTCCCCGCTCTTCGCTCCGTCGTGTCAACGGCAGTCGTACGAGCCGGCCCGGGGGCGTGGCCCGGCCCGGCAGAGGAGTACGCCATGCCGAAGAACCAGTCCACCGCCGCGCAGAGCGCCCGCAAGGACGCCCGCCGTGGAGCGAAGTACACCGAGTCCCTGCGTCTGCGGAACGCGGCAGCGGGCACGGAAGCCGCCCCCACCGGAGCGCCGGTCCTGCGGTTCCTGGCAGAGGGAGGCGGGAACCTCTACCACCTCGTCGGCGGGATCACCGCAGCCTGGGCGCACAGCGGGCAGCGGATCCTGCTCCTCGAAGAAGCCGAGGACTACTGGCAGTGGTCCATGACGTTCCACAGCCGCGGCCGCCGGAAGCGCGCCGCGCCGGCCGCGCCGCCGGAGCCCGTGACCAGCACCCTGTTTACGTCGTCCACCGGGTCTGGAGCGCTGGTACATCACTCCTGCATGTGGGAGGCCCGCCACCCGTCGAAGGAGAGCAACAGAGGCCTGCCCAGGACCGATCGGAGCCCCCTGAAGGAAGCCATCGACAGCGCACGCAACACGTATGACGTCGTCGTCCTCCTGCCGAGGCTGGGATGGTCTTACCCCGACCGGGAGAACGCGACAGCGCACGTCGTTCTCGGCGAGGTCGACGTCTTCCCGCACACCGACTGCCGGGTCGTGATGCCCGGCACCGGGGGCGAAGAGCAAGGCGTACCGCTGAGCCCGGAGCAGAGCGCCGCAGTGCTGCGTGAGCGCTGCCTGTCGTTCCTCTTCGGATCACCCCGTCCCCCATGCAACTGGGCGGGGTGATCTGGCAGTCGAACGGGAAGCTGCCCGTCGACGCGCCCTATCTCGCCGGTATCGACCGCGACATGGCCCGCACCGGCCTGCGCCCCCTCGGCTGGTCGACACACGAGAAGTGGACCCTCTCGCACCGGAAACTGCCCGCGCCCGACCAACTGCAGGACCCCGGTTTCGTCGCCCCGTACCAGCCGATCGCGTCCCGTCTGCGCACCGCACTCAGCGACCAGGCCGTCCCGCACGGACACCACAGGCCCGTCGGCCAGCCGACCATGAGCGGCTGAGCAGTGCGCGCGGGTGATTGCGCGAGCAACCGGGCACTCTCTCTGCCGAGCTGCGGCCGCCACGCCTTCCGGCGCGCGGCGGCCCAGCTCGTTCGCGTTGGGGGCAGAACGAGCGCTGCTGGTGTCCAGCTCCGCGAACCTTTCTTTACGGCGATGGGCTGACCAGCCCGCTCTCTACCCTCGATCGAGGGCATGCCGCTGTTGCGCACCCTGCTTTTCTTACTGATCGTTTCAGAATGAGGTTCTGAGTCGTCTCAAGCAGATGATGCTGCAGGCGAGTTGGAGGAGTCCCAGGTGGAGGTCGGCGCGTATCTCGTAGCGGATGCGGAGCCGTTTGAACTGGTGGAGCCAGGCAAAGGTCCGCTCGACAACCCACCGGGTCTTGCCCAGGCCGGAACCATGCGGGGCTCCACGGCGGGCGATCTTGGGTGTGATGCCGCGAGCTCGGATGAGACGGCGGTACTTGTCGTAGTCGTAGCCGCGGTCGGCGAACAGCCGCCGGGGCCGGTGCCGTGGCCGGCCGCGCAGACCACGGATGCGGGGCATCGCGTCCAGCAGGGGTATGAGCTGAGTGACGTCGTGACGGTTTCCGCTGGTCAGAGAGACAGCGAGCGGAGTTCCGTTCCGGTCGACGATGAGGTGGTGCTTGCTGCCCGGCCGCGCTCGGTCAACCGGCGAAGGTCCGGTGTGAGCCCCCTTTGAGGGCCCTGACGTGCGAGGCATCGATCGCCGCGTCGTCCATCTCCAGCAGTCCCTCTCTACGAAGTTCTGCCAGCAGGACTTCGTGCAGGCGGGGCCACACTCCGGCCTCGGTCCAGTCCCGCAGACGACGCCAGGCCGTCACCCCACTGCACCCGACCAACTCAGCGGGGACGTCTCGCCAGCTCACACTCTTGCGCAGCACGTAAACGATCCCACGCAGAGCAGCACGGTCATCGGCAGGCAACCGCCCCGGGTAGCGGTGCCGACGCGGCGCACGAACCGGCAGCAGCGGAGACACACGTTCCCACAGGTCATCAGACACAAGATCAGCAGACACCCAACAGATCCTGCCGACACATCACCCAACTGCCAAAGGACACATGAAACTTCATTCTGAAACGATCAGTTAGGAGACGGGCGCTGGTGTCACATCGGCCGGCAGGTTGGGCGACGAGCAACCGTGGCGGGCGGCTGAGCGTTCAGCGAATGTCCGCAGATCGGCTTGCTCTCTTGCCGTGAGGGGTTCGGGATGGGGACGGGGCTGGAACTTGCTCTCGGCCCGTTCCGTCCAGTACAGCGCTGTGCCTTGCGCTCCTGTGCACGTCGCTGAACCCCACACCATCCCCGCTTCATCGGTGCCTGCGGCTTTGTCGAAGGGCCCGAATCTTCCGCCGTCGTGGTTCTGGGAGGTGACGAACGGGCCGTAGAAGGACTTCAGACGCAGTCCGCCCTCAAGCACGCAGAACTCGACCGGAGCGGTGCCCGCTGCTGTCTCCCGTACTACCGCCCGCGAATGCACGCCCGCGCAAGTACCCCGGGCCTCGCCGACTCTCTTCTTCGCGGTGGTAGCCGAGGAATCGACACGGCTGATCCGGTCGCCGAACCCCGCTTTGCACCCGGTGCGCTGCGCAGCTTGCTTCGCCGTCCCAGTGACCATCCGGGCAAGCTCCGTCCGCGCAGCGGGGTCGTTGTTGTCGCGAACATGAGCGAGATGGGCGAGATCGGCACTGGCGGTCACCAGGATGCCGCTGCCGTGGCGGCTGTCCCAGTTCGGGCAGTCCAGCAGCACCGAAGCGCCTATCCCTTCCTCACCATCGGGAGCCAGCAGACCCGACCAGTGCGCTCCCAAGGGAATCGGCAACACGTCATCGCCGCGAGCGAAATTGGATAGACCAAGTGTGCTGGGGCCATCACTCGCGGGCTCGATGTGTATCTCAACGCCATTGGCCCGGCATGCGGCCGGCAGCCCGTCCGGCTCCGTCACCTCCACGTCCCTCGACGGACCGTACTGCCAGCTGTCGGTCTTGAGATCCGCGCCGCTGATCCCGCTCGCGGTCGTACCGGTCAGCGCCAACATGTCATCGACGGGCAGCATCCCGCCGCACACCTCGGCCAGCCGTACCTCAGGCGTCCCCTGCCTGAACCAGACATAGCCGCCCCCCAACACCGCCACCGCCACGCCCGCCACCACGACGCGCCTGACCCAGACATTGATATTGCCCCAGTGCACGAACGCCCCCATCAGTCTCCCCGTCGCCGCTCCATCAGAAGGCTCAGACTCTCATCATGGCCGGAGCTGCTTCCGGCGGCCTCGACGGTGCACCTGTCCGTCGCGAAGGAACGTGAGCTCCCGCGGTGGGTGAGACGGATACTCCGGTTGCTGCCGGCGCCGGTGGAAAGTGGCCCGTCAGGCCGCGAATGCCAGGTAGGTGCCGACTGTGATGCCGGAGAAGGTGATGAGCTGGCGCGGTTTCAGGCAGCTGAATGCGGCGTGCATCGCGATGCCGGCGGCGACGGCGTACGGCGTCGTCTGCGGAATGAGGAGCGCGGGAGGCAGCAGGGTCTCCGCGGTGATGGTGGCGGCCGCGACGAGGCGCCAGAGGCGGATGTCGCGGGCGGTGAGGTTGCCGATGTGGCGTTGCACGAAGCCGGGGATGGCGTGTTGTCGCCGGTAGGGGAGCTGGTCCTTGATCTGTGTGTAGGTGTGTATCCACTGGGCGAGGTAGAGGCCGCTGCGGAACTGCGGCGAATGGATCTTCTGCCAGGCGCTGCCCCAGTAGATGTTGGTGGTGATCAGTACGAGGAGGCACAGGGGCCAGGTGTTGGTGGTGCTCGGAGTGTGCTCGATGGCGAATCCGTGGCCAAGGTCTCCCCCGGCCAGCAGGCTCCCGCCGGTCAGCAGGGTGTAGCGGACGGCGTTGGGGCTCTTGAGATAGAGCAGTTCCATAGCGATCCCTGCCAGGACCAGCAGGAGCGACAGACGGGGGGTCAGGCCGGCGGCCAGGGTGATGGCGGCGGCCGTGCGGACGATCAGAACGGGCCGGTAGATGCTGGCGAGGAGGGTGGCCCGGGCGGGGCCGAAGCGCTGCTCGGCCAGGTGTGTGCTGATCGAGCTGGGGACGAACCGGTCCCAGCCGCCCTGGCCGGTGGAGAGGGCGAATCGCGCAGTGCAGACCGTGCCGAACACGATGCGGAACTGCTGGAGGCGCCCGGGGTCGGTGGGGTGCTGGAACCCGGAGGTGAGGGCGTCAAAGAACCAGAACATGGCTGTCCTTCACCTCGACTGGGTGCTCGCCGCGGGCCGACAAGACTCGGCCGTGCCCGTCGATCCGGTCGTAGCGGCCGGAGTCGGTCAGGTAGGTGACGATCGCCTGGTAGATGTTCACCGGCTCGGTGCGGCCGCCCTTGGTGCCGGTGAGCGAGATGATCGTGAACGTCCCCCGGCAGAACATCCGCCAGCGGAACCAGCGGCCGGGTAAGGGGGTGAACGCGCTGATCATCGCTGCCACCAGGGCTGTGGTGACAGCGATTTGGGCAGCGGGCAGCACCAATGAAGCGTGCATGAAAGGGGCCTCCGGGAACGGGAGGTGAAGGTGGTGGTGCGCCCGTGGGGGCGCCGGTCAGCGTTCGGGCTTGGGGGGCCGCTGCATCAGCGCGGCGGCGGCTTCGGCGAGCGTGACGTTCTCGTGCAGCAGCGCGTACATCACTTCGGTGATCGGCATGGTGATGTCGTGGGCGCGGGCGAGGTCGAGGAGCGCCCCTGCGGTCTTGACGCCCTCAGTGGTCTGCCGGGTCGCGGCGGCGGCCTCGGTCACGCTCATGCCCTGGCCGAGGTGGGTTCCGAAGGTCCTGTTCCGAGACAGCGGTGAAGTGCAGGTGGCCACCAGGTCGCCCAGCCCCGACAGGCCGGCGAGCGTGGCGGGGTCTGCGCCCATGGCAGTGGCCAGCCGGGTGGTCTCCGCGAGGCCCCGGGTGATCAGCAGGGCTGACGCGTTGTCGCCGAGACCCATGCCCGCGGCGATGCCGACCGCGAGAGCGATCACGTTCTTCACTGCTCCGCCCAGCTCGCAGCCGATCACGTCGGTACTCGTGTACGGGCGGAAGTAGGACGTGTGGCTGGCGGCCTGGAACCGGCGGGCAACAGTGTCGTCGGGGCAGGCCACGGTGGCCGCGGCGGGCTGCCCGGTCATGATCTCGGCGGCGAGGTTCGGTCCCGACAGCACCACGATCCGGTCGGCGCTGACACCGGTCACCTCGGCGATGATCTCGCTCGCCCGCCGGCCGCTGCCGACCTCGATCCCCTTCATCAACGACACGATGACGGTTCGCGATTCGATGTGCGGGGCCCACTGGGCGAGGTTGTCCCGCAGCGACTGTGCCGGGATGGACAGCACCAGGTAGTCCGCGCCCGCCAGCGCCGCCGCCGGATCCGTAGTAGCGGTCAGGGACGCCGGCAGGTCGATGTCCGGCCAGTACGCCGGGTTGCGGTGCCGGCTGTTGATCGCGTCCGCGACCTCGGCACGGCGGGCGTGCAAGACGACATCGCCTCCGGCGTCGCCGAGGATCTTCGCGACGGCGGTACCCCAGGACCCGGCCGAAAACACGCCCGCGCGGACAGTACGGTGCTCGCTCACTGCGGGTCCCTCTCGGTGGATTCGGGGCCGTCACCGAGGCGGCGGCTGGGCCGGATCATCCTATCGACCGGATCTGGCCCGGCCGGAGCTCCTGCGGGACGGAGCAGGGTCAGCAGGTGGCTGGCACCGGGCGCCGCGCCAGAATGTCAGAGGTGGGTGCCAGGATCTCAGGATGTCCACCGACCTCCTCACCTTTCAGCAGCTCGCCTCACCTAGCGACGTCACTGCCCAGCTCCGGCACGCCCTCGCCGAGTGCTGGGTCGAGGTCACTAACGCAGGCGGCGCGGCCGGCTTCCCCTTTCCCCCTGTGGATACCGCCACGGTGACTCCGGCCCTCGATCGCATCATCGGCCTGCTTTCCCCCGACACCAGCCGGCTCCTCACGGCCACCATGGACGGGGAACTCGTAGGTTGGCTCAACATCCGTCGCGATCGGTTCGAGCTGATCGCCCACTGGGGCACTCTCCACCACGTTCAGACCCGCACCGCCATACGCGGGCGCGGTGTCGGCCGTGCCCTCATGCATGAAGTGCGCAGGGTCGCCAGGGACGAGATGGGCCTAGAACAACTGCACCTCGCCGCCCGCGGTGACGTCGGCTTGGAGGACTTCTACGGGAGCCTCGGCTGGAAGGAAGTCGGCCGATGGCCCGGCGCCCTCCGACTCTCCGCAGGCGATGACCGCGACGAGATCCTCATGCTCATCAGTCCGCTCTGAACCCACGCCACCCAATCGCGCCAAAAGGCTCAAAGAGCAGGTCACGCAGTGCCCACACGGTATGCACTGCCAGCGAGGCTAACGGCCCGAAATCCGCAAACAGTTGCTTACCGAGACCGCAGCGTGCCTTGCGGACCTGGCTACCGCCTCGAACTCGCACCAGCCGCGACCGAGCCCGATCCACCCGAGTCGAACTCCGCCTACCAGGCCATCGTGAACGCCTTCAACCAGCACCCCGACCAGGTGTTCCGGTTCGTGATCTGCACGAACTCCTCGGCATGCCCACAGATGACCCGGCCATGAACGTCACCCTCAGCCGCCCCGGACGCCTCACTCGGCAAGGCTTCCTCACCCAGCCCGGACGAGGCCGCTATCAGAAACGGTACTTAGCTTGTTCTTTTTCTTCCGGGCTCGAACGGTATCTCGTACTGGGTCGCTCACCTGGGGGTTCGCCTGATGTAGAGGCGGCCTTCGTCTGATCCTGCGCTCCGACCAAGGTGCACGTGACCAAGACGAAGGCCGTGAGGGTGAGTCTGCTGCCCGATGCTGTCCGGAGGGAGCGTTCGCGGAAGCGTCTCGCTTCCGGGGAGAGTTCTACGAGTATCTGCCCGCTCGGCGTGACGAGTTGTTCGAGCTGGTGGACGCGGTGCTGTGTGCCGAGGGTGCGGTGAAGTCCCCGGTGGACCTGACGCGGCTGCCCGAGCATCGCCGTGGGCACGGAGCGATGTACGGCGGCCTGAACCACGGCCGGATCGACGTCGACCGGCTGCGGACGGTGCTGGCCGGGCTGCCGCTGCCGCGTTTCGACGGCGGGCGCCTGGCCCTGGCAGTCGATGTGTCGCCCCCATCGCTCGGACGCGCCATGCTCGGCCGAGCGCCTGTTCTGCCACGTCTACGGCCGCGCGAAAACAGCCTCGCAGTTCATTCCGGGCTGGCCCTACTCGTTCCTGGCCGTGCTGGAGGCGGGCGCCACGTCCTGGACCGCGATCCTGGACGCGGTCCGGCTGGGACCTGCGGATGACGCGACCGCGATCACCGCCGGTCAGCTGCGGGGTGTCGTCGAGCGGCTCATCGCCGCGGGCCAGTGGCAGGCCGGGGACCCGCACATTGTGATCGTGAGTGACGCCGGCTACGACGTCACCCGCCTGGCCTGGGTCCTGCGCGACCTGCCCGTCGAGCTGGTCGGCCGGGTCCGCTCCGACCGGGTGATGCGTCTGCCGAAACCACCGAGGATGCACGGCGTCAACGGCCGACCGCCCAAGCACGGTCCCGAGTTCCGGTTCACCAAGCCGGAGACCTGGCCCGAGCCCGCGATCACCACGGTCACCGAGACGACCAACTACGTCAAAGCCGAGACCCAGGCATGGGACCGGGTCCACCCAAGACTCACCCACCGCTCCTCCTGGCTCGACCGCGACGGTGAACTCCCAGTGGTCGAGGGCACTTTGATGCGGTTGAAGGTCGAGCACCTGTCGAAGGACCGGGATGCCCCGCCGGTGTGGTTGTGGTCCTCCAGGAGCGACGCCACCCCCGACGACGTGGACCGCTTCTGGCAGGCATTCCTCCGCCGCTTCGATCTGGAGCACACGTTCCGCTTCGCGAAGCAGACCCTGGGCTGGACCACCCCGAAGCTCCGTGCTCCCGAGACGGCGGACCGCTGGACCTGGGTTCTGATCGTCGCCCTTGAAGCCCGTGAGCACCAGGGCCTTGTCCCGGTCACCGCTCAGGCTGTCGAGGGAGGAGCGGGCGATGGCGCACAGCCCTCGACGCCGGCGCAGCCGTCTGCAGCAAGGTTGGGCACTGCGCCCACGGCTTCACCGCCGGTCGGGCCGGTACACCGGACAGGCTGCAGCATGACCGAAACCCCGGCGAACTCCTCCCGACAGACCAGGGGACCGAGTCGCGTCGATGAATACGGGTTGTTGCAGCTGACTCGAATCAGTTGAATACCTGCAGGGCGCGACCTCGCCCTCTGGCATCCGGGAAGGGGAGAATTCCGTGGCCAAGAAGAAGTCGTCGCTGAAGAACCGACTGGCCCGGTTCCAAGCAGCCGGGCGCCTGGAGGTCGCATCGTTTCAACTCGACACGGGCAGGCTGTCCCTCGCGGACATCTGCTGCCGACTGATACGGCAGGTGGCACCCCTGGAGGACGAGGAGGCCGCGAGGCTCACCGAATGTCTGCAAGGGGAGCCGACGTTCACCCCGGACCGGGCCACCGGCTGGGTGGTCGGCATGCTGGCAGCCGACCTGGCGTACGGCACGAGCGCCGACAACGCCCTGATGGACGACGCCCGGCTGCGGGCGATCGAGGACGATGTCATCGAGGCACTGGGCCCGGACGCCCACTGGTACGCCACAGGCGACCACCCCCTGTCCCGGTTCCGGCCGGCCGGCAGCGGCCGGGGCTGGATGAGCCTCACCCCCGCAACGTACGACCTGCTGCTTGCGGCACGTGGAAACGGCTTCGACCTGGTGCTGTTCCGAACGCAGGAGGACTGACCACGACCAGAACCGCGAGCGTCGGCCGAGCCGAGCGCGCCGCTACCGCCGAGCAGCTGCGCCGCGACTGTCTGGACGTGGTCACCACGCTCGCGGCAGCTTCTCGTCCGCAACCAGAGTCGAGACGCATGGGCTTCGCGTCGGGCAGACAGCCCACGGAAGTCTTGCTACTTCGGCGGAGGGCGCCCGGTGAGTGCCTGCCATCGCTCACTCGCCGCTTTCAGCTCGGCGAGGGCTGCTTTCCTGCGGGGGTCCCGGCTCTGACGGTCGAGGACCTGCGACAGATGCTCCCGGGCCGCGTCCAGAGAAGCTGTGTCCTCCTTCGACGCGGCTAGTTCTTCCTGTGCCCGCGCGAGCCGCTCCTTCCGATGGGACCGGAAAACGTCCTCGTCCGCCACCGCGTTCTGGATCTCGACCGCGAAGTCACGTACCTGCTCCTCATCGAAGGGCTTCGTCGCGTCCTCCGCCCCATCGGCCGACACCGACACCGGCGGCGGCAGATGCGGGTACTTCGCCCGGTGCACCCTGCCATCCGGCTGGGTCAGGTAGATCGAATGGGTCTGCCTGCCGGACTCGAAACGGACCGTAAGGCCAGCGAGCGGAATCGACCCGGTCCTCGAAGAGACCAACAGCGCATGCTCGTGCAGTACGAGCTCACCGACCGGCTCCTGCAACCGCGGGCCCAGACCTGGGGTTCGAAGGGCCGTGACCTTCTGCTCCAGCACACGTAATCCCTGCTCGTGCCCGGCGCTCTCCGACCTCTCCCGCGCCCGCGCAGCCGCCAGCAGCCTGCTGGACTCCTTCTTTGCCCCTCGCACCTCCTGCCGCGCACCGGCCAGGCCCGCCCGCTCCTGCGCATAGCGGGCGCTGAAAGCGAAAGCCCACCCTCCGGGATACCGGCTCCGCCGCCAGGCAACCCAAAACGCACTGCCCAGCAGCACAAGCACAACGACACGCACGGCCTCCACCGAACCCCCTCCTCAGCCATCGTCTGTGGCACCCGCTCTGTCATACCGCCCCCGATCAAACGGCATGAGCAAACGAGCCAAGAGCAGTACCTTCCAGCCGGAGGTCAGTTCACCGCTCAGTTGCGTTCGCAGCCGTGTCAGCTCCATAAGTGGTGTTCGGCCCAGAGAGTCAGCAGGCCCGCTGCGCCGGTCCCGGCTCCGTAGCACAGGCCGCGCAGCATGTGTCCTGCTATCGGGCGGCGTTGGGCATGGATCCAGCGGTAGATGCGTGTCGTACGGCTTGGCCGGCCGGGCAGCGAGGGCGAGGTCGCGGTATTGACCACGGGGGTTTCCTTCAGGATCTGGGCAGGACGGAACTCGGGTCGGCGGCCGCCGCAGAGGGTGTGTGCGAAAGGGGGCGGCGCCGATGCTGGCCTGGGGGCGCATCCGGCACCGGCGCCGCGGTGATGAAGGTGTCAGCGGCTGGCGAAGGCCGTGGGGAGAAGTTCCTTTGGCAGGTGATCGCGTGCCATGAAGGTCCGCAGTTCGTTGCTGTCCGGGATCTCCTGGGTGATGCCGGGCGACTGCTCGGCCGCGAGGGAGACCGGCCAGGGCAAGTGCTGGTCCGAGGCGTAGCCGAGGAACTGGGCGAAGGCGTGCCAGATGCGTGCGTCGGAGAGCGTTCCGGCGCCGGCGTGGTAGGCGGCGAGGAGATGGGCGGAGAGCGGGTGTCCTGCTCCGGCGGCGAATCTCCGCCAGTACAGGGCGCTGTCGCGCCGGTTGAGGATGTAGAGCTGGCATGCGAAGACGCATGCGCCCGATTCGTCGTAGTGGTCGTCGAAGTCGGCCATCAGCCGGCTGGTGCCGTCAGCGGGGAGCACAGTCTCGCAGACGCGCCGGACGTGGTCGAGGACAGCCGTGGGCTTGGCCGCGGGGTCGGAGGCCACGACGGGACGCCGGCGGCGGCCGCCCCTTCGGATGGCCGGGCGGGTGGGGTGCTGGCGCTGGACGTCGAAAGACGGAGGCGGTTCGGGAGCGGCGGGCGCGCTGACGTCGGTGGGCGGGTCGGCTGGAGGCGGCGTGGTGGAGTCGGCCCGGACTCGCGGTGGGCGCGCCATGTGTCCGACCGCGGCGCCGGTATTGACGTGGTCTTCGCCCGGGAGCTGAGGCCGCTGCGCGACGCCGACCTGGCCCGGGCCGGCCGCGGCCTGATGACGCTGCTGCCCGACCTCGCACGGCGGGCCACACCGCCCCTTCCCGGGCACTGCTCCTACCCGAAATTCCAGGCAGATGGGCAAAATGGCGTCGCTGCGGAACTGACGGTCGGGCGCCTGAAGTCGCTCGGCGCGATGAATGTCGCCCCGACGCCATACGGGACCTACCCGAACGAGCCGCCTGGATCCTGGGCATTACCCATAATCCGCATGCTTCGGGAACTTGAAGCCACCCTGGTTTCGCTGCGCGTCGGCGGAATTTCGCCATTGTTCTTCATCGTGCTCGTCCCCGAGCTGGGCACCTGGGGATCCGAGGCACCATCCGGGCTGGCTGAGGAAACCAGCAGAACACGCACTCAGGGCCAGTCGACCAGTCCACGGAACAGCAGATAGGCAAGAACTGGGGTGATGGGGGCAAGGAGGGAAACGGTTGCTCGGTGCCGCTGCGGGGGCAGTGCCCAGCTCGCGATCAGGAGAGCCAGCGAAATCGTGAGGCCGATCAGGAAGGCGATGAATCCGGTGTTGTAGCTCGGGTCGAACCGCTTGAGTTCGGCATCGCTGCATGAGTCACAGGCCATGGCAGACAGCCCGACGATGCCGAAGGAGAAGACGGCCACGGGCAAGGTGACGAGAGTGGACACGAGCGGCGCGAGCCATGCCTTGGGCGCCTGGGCCGTGTATGGGTTCTCAAGCATGGGACTACCCAACTCCACTGCGCGTCTTGTTCGCATGAGTTGTTCTACTCAGGCTGAGTGAGCGATGTGTCGTGCTTGGAGCCGGGGCGGGCTGGCAGCGCCCCAGCGGGAGCCGTCCGTCCCGGGCATCTGGGCCACCTCCGATCACATGCGACACGATTCAGGCCGCATAGCTTGATTTATCTCTAATGTAGAGAACATTAATCGAACGGGGCGATTGCGGCCTCGGCGAAGGCCGCGGGCTTTGCACACGTCACCGCCCAGGCAGCCGAGGACGCGGGCAACGCCGCCGCACAAGTCGCCAAGCCCGCCAACGACGCCATCCAGCTCGGCTCCCCGTACGTCACCACGGACTCGGCCGCGAGCCTGGTCGTGCTGACCGGGCAGGCATCGAAGACGATCGCCGAGCAGCAGAAGGCGGTCGCCGAAGCCCACGCCAAGAACGCACAGGAGGAAGCAGCCGCCGCCAAGGCCCTCGCCGACCAGGCGAAGGACGACACCAAGGCCGCCTACCAGTCCGCCGCCAACGCCGCCGGCTACGCGGCCGACGCCGCCACCGCAGCGTCCAAGGCCACCGCGTCGCTGGCCCGCACCGTCACGTACGACAACCAGGCCACCGCCGACGCAACCGCAGCCGACAAGGCAGCACTCGATGCCGAAGCCGCCCGCACGGCGGCGGCCCTCGCAGAGCAGGACGCGAAAGACGCGCGGGCGGCGGCTGACCGCGCCGATGCAGACGCCACCGCCGCTGAGGAAGCCGCGAAGGACGCCCAGAAATACGCCGACGATGCGCAACAGGCCGCCGAGGACGCGGCACGCAACGCCGCGAACAAGGACGTCTCCACAGGCGCAGGAACCGGGGTCGACCACGTCTTCTACATCGTCGACAAGGTCACCGAGGCGGGACCTGCCAAGCAGCTGAACACGTGCGATTACGCACCCCAGGGGTGGCCCTCCTATACAGGTGCGCTGAAAAGGGCGGGCTCCGGACGGCCGTGCAACGGTGCGGCTCATTGTGTGGCTCTGCTGCCGGAGGTCTGGAGGGTGTCGATGAGTGGTCGTCGGTCCAGGTAGTAACGCAATCGGACCCCGGGCTGGTCCATCTTGGTGGCGGTGAGGTCGGCGGTGGCGGTCTCCCAGCAGGCGGCGATCGCTTCCTTGAAGACGGCTGCTGACTCGTGGTCCAGGGCCTCGACCTCCAGGACACGCTCCGGCTCGCGGCCACGCCCCTGGGCCGGGTTCTCTCCGGGGCGAAGTGGGGGTCGATTCGGCAGGGCAGTCGTCTCGACCACGGGCTCTCGTTGCCGGGACGGCTTTGAGATGGCTGAGGTGACGGCGAGGATGATCCTGATCTGTTCGGCGAAGTCCGGTCCGGGCAGGGGGATTTCATAGTCAGGGTTGCGCGCGTACCCGGCGGCGACCGCGCCCGAGACGTAGTCCATGACCGCGATCATCGCCTCCGTGCGGCTTCGGCCAGCCGCGGGGATGAGATGCCGGAGGATCCGCAGGACGGTGGGGACGCTGGTGTCGCAGTCCTGGCGGTCGATACCGCTCTGTTCGAGCCAGAAGGCGGCCGCGTGGCTGTCGCCGAGTGCGCGGTGGTGGAGGTACAGGCAGTAGGAGGCGGCATCGCTGCCGGCCCCGGCAGCGTACTGCCACCAGAAACGTGCGCCGTCCGGCGCGTCGGCGAGAAGCAGGACGCAGCCCAGGATCCAGGCGCTGTGCGGGGTGGGCACCTGCTCGGTGATGAAGTCGGCGACCTGATCAGGGGTGGCGTGGGTGACGGCAACCTCGCAAAGGGTCTGGAGGTGCCGTGCGGCCGTGTCGTCCGCCGACTCGCGGCCGCAACTGATCCATGGCGGGGTGCCGTCGGGTGCGAAGGCGGGGTAGGCGGTGTCTTCGTAGGGGACGGTGTCGGAGGGGACCTGGGGCTCCTTCAGGAGCAGGGCGCGGGCAAGGAGATGGTCGATGGCGGTCATTGCGGGGTGATCACTCCCGGTTGTCATGAAGGGGGTAGGTGGCTTCCAGGGCCCCTCGGGCGTGGTGCTCCAGGGTGTGGGTGACGGCCGGCCACAGTCCGACAACGGCGGGGACGGTGCGCCGGCACATGCCGCACAGGTAGCGCAGGACCGCGATGTCGAGCTGGTCTTCAGGCAGACGGCCGATGGCGTCGAAGAAGCCCGCCATCTCGGTGATCTCGGCGTAGCGGTCCCAGAGGTCGGTGATCTGGCTCTGGGCGACGGTGGAGAACGCCGCGGGGCGAAGGTCGGGGTGGCCGTCGGGATGGCGGTGGGCGCGCTGCATCACGCGCGAGCGCAGCAGGCACCAGGCGTGGCGGCGAACATCGGGGCTGGCGACGGCTTCGTCCCAGCTAAGCCAGAGGATGTCGAAGACCTCGGCCACCACCCAGTGGGCGCGGTGGTCGCTCTGGAGGAAGGCGCGCGTGTAGTCGGTGTAGGGCTGGCGCATCGCCTCGGTGAAGCCCTGGTGGGCCAGCGGCGGCTGTTCCTGCTGCAAGGGCTGGACCTCGTGTATGCGGGTTTCGATCCAGCCGGGCTTCTTGTCTGCCTCGCGGGCAGCGGCCGTCCACAGCCGGCGCAGGGGCCAGATGGGTATGTTCAGGGATCGGATCACGCTGTAGGTGATCTCCCAGCCCGGGTAGTAGCCCTTGCCGCGCAGGAGTTCGGAGATGCGGGTCTTGGAGTACCCGGAGCGTTGGACGAGGTCGTCGAGCGTGAGGCCGCTGGCAAGGTAGCGGGTGCGGACCGGTTCGAGCCATGCGCGGTGGGAGTCCCCCACGTCCGTGCCGATCGCCGCGGGCTTGCGGCCGCGTCTGCCCGGGGGCTCGTCGTGGGGCTGCTTCGGCGCCGAGAAGGGTGTCATCGCAACGACTCCTCCTGCCCGGCCGTGCCGGCTTCCGCGACCGCGATGGTGTCGGGCCGCGTCGTCTGCGTGCCGTTGAACGCGGCGACAATCTGCTGGACCAGCAGACCAAGCGAGGGAAGCAGCGCGGCCACGGCCGCGAGCTGCCCCAGCACGGTCATCACCGTGCTCCACGCGAAGACCGCCACCAGCACGGCAACGATCAACACCTGCTTACTGGACATCGCACCTTTTCCCTCAACTAGACGCATCTGGAAGGCACTTCCGGTGCGGTGCTGAAGCGCTCCGGAAGAGTGGACGCCAGCATGGTCCGCAAACACCCTGCGACTCAACGTGATCATGGTGTTACGGAACAATGGCCGTGAGGCCGGAGTCGCAGGAGGGGCGCATTACGCCATCCCGGCCACGTCCGGGGTCAAAACATGGCCCAATAATCTCTTTTGACTGCGAAAAAGTACTTCTCCTTGCGGCACCAGCGGCAAGGAGCACCATGGAACGCAGACGCCTCCTGGGCGTCGGACCTTCCCGTCTGGAAGGCTGCGCCGCCCCCTCGTGCTGAAGAACCACCGGAGGGGACCGCACCGCTCCCGCCCAGCCGCGCTGGGCGGGAGCCGCACGCTCCATGAGCGCGTACTGAGACTGCTGAACCACACCGACGGGGTCCAGAGACCTTCAGCGTCGCATGCCCCCACGCGACGCTGAGATGCACCTCAGGCACGACTCGAACACTGACCTGGTCGGTATAGCCGGCCGCCTCAACCACATGGTGGGGCTCGGCTGGCTCCGCTCCCCGCAGGCGATCGAGGTCCAGTTCAGCACCATCCGGGCCGGGGCCGCCGACGTCGCGCTCTACACCACGGTGCACTGCCCCTCACACATCGAGGCGGACTGGAAGCAAACTGCGTACGGTCCAGAAAGGTCAGGGCTCACCGCTGGCTTCGCTGCACCCGGCGGCGACAGCGTAGGCGTAGTCCTCGTAGGTGACCGGTGAAGGTTGGCCCCACTATGCGCTAAGCGACCCGACTCTGGAGTCGGGTCGCTTAGCGCATAGCTAACAATGAGCGGCTTAGCTGCCCACCGCGTGCAGGTGCCGGCCGCCGATGTCCCCTATCTTCTCCGGGTTCAGCCGGTAGAGCTTCACCTGGCCGAAGCTGCCCCGCTCTTCCAGCCAGCCTTCCTCCACCAGTTCGCGCCTGGTCCGGGAGAACACCGGAGGCTTCATGCCCGCGACCGTGGCCAGGTCCAGCGCGCGGGTCATGACCGTGCCGTCCGGGTTCTGCTCGGACGAGGCATAGACCATGACCACAATGCGCTGATTCGGCGTCAGGACGTGGCCAGTCTTCATGAGCAGCTTCTGGACGTCGTCGCCGCCGTTGATTCTGATCATGCCTCGCCCCTCTTGGTGTTCCGCCGATGGTCTCGCGGTTCGCGGACGGTACTCTCCGGTGGATTCCAGTCCTTCACAGCCTCGCGATGCGCGAAGCCGGTGCCGATGAACGCCAGGTGCGGCGTGCACCGGTAGAACGTGGTACGGCCAAGGCCCCCCGCCTCCAGCAGCAGCCGGGCCTTCTTCAGCACCTTCACGGTACGGCCGAGCGTGTCGGCGCTCATCCCGAGTTCCTTCGCGACATCGGCCGCCGTCAGCATCACAGCGCCCTGGACTTCTTCGGTCGCGAACCAGTACCAGACCAGCACCCTGAATTCACGGTCGGTCAGACCGGAGGCGGCAGAGGCAAGCTCCCGGCCCCTGCGGATACCGACGTTGATGTGAGGGCCGTCGAACGCATAGGGAGCCCGGGGGACCTCGGGGGCCTCCTCCAGCTCGCCGGTGCGCTGATCGAGCGCATAGAGCACTTTCTTCGCTGGCTGCGCCATGCGATCCCTCCGAGTAGTGACCAGAACGGCAACCGACCCGACGGGAGCGACGGATCACTTACCACATAGAACATTACCAAATTGCTAACCGAAGCCGCAGGACTGTCGGATCACTGGGCGTGTTGCTAATGAGCACATAGCTAAGCAATGCGACTCTCCAGTCGGGATGTCCCGACTCAGGAGTCGGGACATCCCGATTCCCGAATCGGGTTACCCGCTTCCGGAGTCGGGTTACCCGATTCAGGAAGCGGGTATCGGTACGCGTTTATGCAGGTCAGAGCCATGCGGGGGTTACGTGCTCTTAATGCATGAGGACGCACAGCAATCGCGCCGTACCGGAGGCCCTGCGGGCCGGCGCGTCCCGCGCCGGTCCTCGGGGCGCGTCGACATGTCGCGGGACCCGTGCATCTCGGCTGTGGCCGGACTAATGCATTGAGGAGGAGGGGCTGATCCCGGTGGTCGGCTCGGCTGGCCACTGAGCCATGGCGATTCCCGCACCCGCCTTCGTGGTTGACGTTCGTGGGCTGAGGTCACACGAGGGCACCAGGCGTTGGCACCATGTGAACGGAGCACACAGGTCACGGAAAGCAAGGTGATGTGGAGCTAGGGACTGATGCTGGCCTTGCGCAGGGCGGCCGTGTGGGGCGCTCGCCTTCCTGACCCCTTCCCTCTCACACCCGCGGACCGCCGTGCTCTGGCATTGCACCTGGGTCCGGGAACGGGTCGTCTTCAGCAGGTCTCAGCGATTGTTGTGGTACGCGATGATCCCGGCAGCCACGAGACCCCGGCCCCGCGCCTGCCTCAGCTCCTCCAGGCGCTTCGTGTCGTTGTACTGCTCGACAGTGGTCCCGGGCGGGGTGCGCACACCGAGCTGCGGCCCATACAGGCACATGACATGGCAATGATGCAGAGCCGCCGAGTACCAGTCGGGGGCTGATGGAACGGCAATCCGTGAGTAGACGCCCCCGTCGGGTGAACGCAGCTCCAGCTGGTCGTCGGGGAGCCGGTGCAGTGCCCAACCGGGGATTGTGCGCAGATCGGCGATGCCGCGTGGGAAGCGGCGTAGGCCGGCGATGAGCGCGCCTTCTACCTGGATCTCTCGGGGAGGACCATCGGGGTGATTGGTCATCATGGCGCGGGCCGGCTCGAAGAGCGCTACGGGCATGGGGTCTTCGCGGTCGGTGGTCTGTATGGCGCCGGTGTCGGAGTCGATACCGATGGCGGTCTGTCCCAGGCCCAGGGCTGGGGAATCCATGAAGAGCAGCCGCCCGTGATCGTCCACGTGGTCGCTCAGCCGTGCGCCCTCCTCCAGGATCTCCGTCTGGCTGACGACCCGGTCGTCGATTCGGAACCGCTCCCGTCCGGGTTCTTTGTCGCGCCGCGGCTTGTTCGCCTTTAACCGTCCCATCGCGGGCCCCCTCCGTATTGGTCGTCCCAGCCTCAGACAGCCTGCGGGTTGACACAAGGGCGCCCTTGCGCCAACCTCGCACGCCCCTACGCCCTTGACCGCGTCACCGACGGGCGGGATTGTCGATGCGCAACTATTCGCAATCGGCTCGACAGGGGTGAGTGTCATGGCGTTACGGTTCGTGGGGATCGACCCGAACACCGGTGGTGGTGGATCGCCGACGGTGTGGGTGGAAGAGGAGAGCGCCGACCTGGTGCTGCAGGGCGCGGAAGCCGAAGCGCTCCTGAAGGCACAGGTGGGCGGAACCGAATGGGTTGCCGGCCATACGGTGGGGATCCCGGCTCATGAGACGGTGATCCGTATTCCGGCCCGCATGGTGGCGATTCTGAGGGAGGCGTGTGATGTCGCAGAGCAGCGTGCCCGACTTCGCTGAATTGCTGAGGGGCGCTCAGCGCACTGCCGTTCACTTGGAGATGCGCGACCAGTACGGCGTCGGTGATGAGGCCGAGGAGATCGAGCGGTTCTCCCGCACCGGGCAGATCGTCCTGGATCCCACGGCGTCGTGGTGGCCAGAGTGGCTGGGGCTGGTGAAGGAGACCTTGAGCCGGGGCGTGGTGATGCGCCGGGCGCGCATCGTTTCCGAGCCGGTTACCGACTACATCCGGTGGGAGCACGCTGTGACCCCGCTGAACCTGGATGCGGGCGAGCAGGTCCGCTGGCTGCCCCGCCGGCACGCCAGCGACATTGCCCTGCCGGGTAACGACTTCTGGCTGATCGACGGCCGCCTGGTCATGTTCCACTTCTTCACTGGCAGCGGAGACTGGGCCGACCCCGGGTTCGAGGCAACCGAGGACCCGGCCGCGGTGGACTTGTGCGCGTCGGCCTTCGAAGCCGTCTGGGAACGCGGAATCCCGCATGAGAAGTACAGCGTCTGACGAACCGCTATGTCCACTTCCCCCTCATCCAGCGCGCAAGGTGCCCGTGAAGCGCTCGCTGTGCGCTTGCAGCACCTGCGCAAGGACGCCGGCCTCACCGGGAGAGAACTCTCCGCCCGGTGCGGCTGGCACCCCGCGAAGACAACCCGCATCCAGAGGGGTGAGGCGCCGCCCTCGGATGCGGACATCCGCATCTGGTGCGCGTCCTGCGATGCCGAGGACCAGGCGGACAACCTCATCGCCACCGCCCGCGCGGTCGACTCCATGTACCTGGAGTGGCGCCGCCTGCATCAGGGCGGGATGCGCAAGGTCCAGGAAGACTTCTACGCCCTGTACGAGCGCACCCGCGTCTGCCGCGCGTACCTGTCGAATGTGCCTCCGGGGTTCTTCCAGACGCCCGGCTTCGCGACCGCCCTGATGGAGCAGATCACCTCCTTCCAGGGCACCCCCAACGACGTTGCCGAAGCGGTCGCAGCACGCCTGGCCCGTTCCCGTTTCCTCTACGAGGGCGGCCATCGCTTCGTCGTCCTCATCGAGGAGTCGGTCCTCAAGTTCCGCACCGCCGACCCCGACACAATGAGGGGACAGCTGGAGCACCTCCTGGCCGTGATGCCGCTGGCATCCGTGACGCTGGGGATCATTCCGTTCACCGCGCAGCGCACCGTGTGGCCGCTGGAGGCGTTCTACCTCCACGACGACGTGCAGGCCGTAGTGGAGACCCTGACCGCCGAGATCAACGTCACCCAGCCGCGCGAACTCGCCGACTACGCCAAAGCGTTCGCCAGCCTCGCCGAGATGGCGGTGTACGGGTCTGCGGCCCGCGCTCTCATCGCGGCTGCGATCGACGCACTGGAGTGAATCTCCGCAATTTTCCGCAATTTCATTGAACGCGTGCGCTGCTGCTGCGTAGCGTCGAAGCACCGACGGACCACCCGAGAGGCAGGGCCACGTGAGCGCGCATTCCAACACCAGGGCCCGCGAGCTTGAAGGCACCGGGCTCCAGTCGCGCGCCTACGGTGTCCCCTCCACCGCACTACTGGCCCGCGCGGACCGCGGCTTCGCCCGGTTCCTTGCCCAGACCAGGGACCACGAGGGCCAGGCCGACGGCAGTCAGGACATCCGCCGGTGACCGCCGGCTACACGCCGCAGCATCGAGGCACAGTATGGACACCAGCACACACACGGTTCTGCACGGCCCGGACGGACTGAGCACCGCAGATTGCCCACTGGACCGCAGTACACACGAGCAGTTGGTGCGCACGGCACTGGTCTGGTCTGACCTGGATGCGATGCGGGACGACGAGTATGCCCAAGTCGGGCTTCTCCTGGCCGGGGTGGCCAGGGTGGTCGCTGACGATGTGCGTGCTTACGCAGAACGCCTCCCCGAGGACGACGGTCGGCGGCTGTTCGCCGAACTCGTTCTCCAGGAAGCCGACGGACGGCTATCGCAGCCGTGCTGGAGCCTGCACCGGGTGCAGCGGCGGGCCCGGCTGATCCGTGCCCTGTACGGACGCCTGGACCGACTCCAGAACGCCGTACCCACCGACGAGGAGTCACCCGCCACCACCCCCTGAGCCCTTGCCCAGAGCTGGCCGAGCCTGGCGAAACTTCGCGTGCGCCGCTTCACTGCGCCTCGATCAGGCTTCGACGTACGCCACGATCGTGATCGTCTGAAGGGCTGTCACGAAGTAGATGAGCCGTACGCCGTCGACCTCGTCCGTATAGTCGCGCAGCAGGGTCCCGGGCACTTCGGTGCCCAGCTCGGGGTTGACGCTGATCGCGACGATCGCGCGGTCCAGGCGTGCGTCTCGCTCGCAGTGAGTTTGGAGAGGTGAGTGAGCGCGGGCTCCACCGTGATGACGCGCGAGCGGCGCGGACTGTGCTCAGGCGACACGGGGCTGCTCGTCGGCCAGCCGGGCGAGGTGCGCGTCGCGAGCTGCCTCCCACGGCACCCCAGTCTCGGGCGAGGGGTAGCCGTTGGCCGCGATGTCCTCCAGGACCGAGGCGAGGACGTCCGTCTTGGCGCGCTCCGCGGCCGCATACGCGCGGGCCGACTCGGCGGCGTGTTCATCGAGGGGCTGGCGGGCGGGCGCTGGGGCCGGCTGCTGGCTCATCCGGGGCTCCTGGGCTGTCATCTGGCGTGTGTCACCACGGTATCGCCGGGGTGGGCCGCCGGACCCCGGTTCGTCCTCCCCGGGGCCCGGCGACGGCTGGGGTCGGTCCCACCCCGAAGGACGACTGCTGTCGCCCCGTCATTCCGTTACGTCGTCATGAGCGGGTGACCTGGGCGCAAGCCCGTCGTTGGGCACGGCATCGCGTGAAGGAACATCCGACCCCCCGCGGATACGCGATCGAGCCCCGGACCCTATCGGTCCGGGGCTCGTGGGCTGTCCGGGCTACGGCCTACAGCTCGAACTCCAGGTCCAGCACGTCGTTGATCTGTACTTCGTCCAGGGAGCCAGCGCGGCGGCCGCCGTCCTGGAAGTACACCTCCCGGAGCGCGTCGGCGGCGAGCTCGCGAAGCCGGTCATCACCTTCGCCCTGCTCCTGAGCCTCGAAGAGACGGGCTGCATGCTGCGGCGGGAGGGCCACGGTGAGGTGCCGGACACGGTCCTGGTCCGTTGTCCCGATCGGCGCGGTGTAGCCGAAGCGGGCATGGACGTCGATGACGATGCCCCCGGTCGTCGCCGCCTTCTCCCTCGCCTTGGCCCGGATCTGCGGCTGCCACCGCTGCTTGACCTCTTTCTCCAGCCGGGCGGCGAGGTCCGGGCGGGGTTTTTTGATCTGGTCCTTCACGTACCGCTCGACGGTGCGCTGGGAGATCCGCAGCATCTGTGCGACCGCCTTGGTGCCCTTGAGCTGCTTGACCAGGTACCGCATCTGCGCGCCGGCTGCCTTCGGTGCGGGGCGGGTGAACGCCTTCTGCACCGCTTGGTTGAGGCCGTCCCCGAACTCCTTGGCCATCGCCTACCTACTCCCCGTTGTCCTTGTCGGTGACGGTGCCGTCCTTGATGTAGCGGGCGAGGTTGAGTTCGGGAGCCTTGTACTGCTCCCTGACGCCCTCGCCCCACAGCGTGGTCTGCGTGCCCTCGTGCTTCACCAGGCCGGGATTCACTCCGAGCTTGAAGCCGCCCGGCAGGGGCTTGCCCTCCCGGTAGGGCAGGAAGTCCAGCGGGCTCTCGCCGTCGACCGCGTAGACGACGCAGTCGGAGTTGACCGCGACGGGGTACTGACCGGTGAACGCCGCGTGCTTGACGATCTTGCGGTGCAGATTGACCCGCGTACGGGAGATGACCGCCGCCCGGATGTCCGGCCGCCACGTCGGACGGGACAGAGCCCTCCACGCCTGGCCGGGCCGCCAGCCCTCGCCCCTCGGCCGCTCACGCAGCTTCCCCAGGCCGCCCTTGACCGTCGCCTTGACCGCGGACACCACGATCGCCAGCTCCGGGTCACGGCCGCGGTAGCCGTCCATCGCCGCCAGGAACTCCTCCGGCGACAGGTCCGCTGCCACACCGAGGTCGGCCATCGTGGCGAGGTAGGCGTCACGCAGCCGCGTGTACCAGCCGTCCAGATAGCGGCCGTTCTCACGCCGGACGTACGCCTCCACCGGCGCGACGTCGTAGCCCAGCTCCACCGCGTACGCCACGGTCGGCGTCGCATACCAGGCCGGGCCCTCGGGACGCTCGCCCTTCGGCGTGAACGGGCTGGGCAGCAGACTCGCGTCCAGCTCCGCCCACGTGTCCTTACCGGCCTTCACCCGGGACAGATCGACGTGCGAGAGGTCCACCAGCCAGCTCCCCGGGAGCTTCGGGTCGAACACCGGCTGCTTGACGTACGCGGGCTCGCCGAGGCCGACGATGAGCCCGTTGGCACCGGCGGCGAAGGCCATGTTCACGTCCAGGCCCACGAGGTTGCGGTGCATGCATTCGGCGTCGGTGAGCGGGCGCGCCCAGTCGTACGCCTCCTCGAAGAGTTTCTCTGCCGGACCGCGGACGTGGAAGCGCGGCAAATCAGCCAGGAGCGGGTGCCCGTCCGGGGCTTCGCACGGCGCGCAGTCCACCGGCTCCTTCCCCAGCGAGCCCGGATTGTGCTCGGAGTGCCGCTTGCCGTCCACGTCCGGTTCGGAGGCGCGGGTCGGCGGGTGGAGGGCAGTCATCAGCTCCAGGCCGGTGACGGCAGTCGAGCCGCGCGGCGTCATCACCCTCGACGCGTACGTCCCCAGCAGCCGGGCGAGCTCCGCCGGCGGCAGCTGGCCGGCGGTGCCCCAGTGCCGGGTGTCCAGCGCGTTCCACGACGGGATACACAGCTGGACGCAGGCCCTCTCCGAGCCGGTAGCGGGGCGGTAGATCCGCGCCCACGGCCCGAACCCGCGCTTCGTCAGCTTCCACTCCGCGCGGGCCAGCTGCTTGATCACCTTGTGGCCCTCCGGAATCCGCCCGGCGATCCGCTCCTCCTCCGTGAGGGCGACGGGGAGGCCGTAGCGCTCCAGCGCAGCCTCGCTGAGCACCAGCAGCGGGTCGGCGTCCTTGCCCGGCCCGACCAGCTTCGGCGCGCCCAACTTCGCCTCGCGCAGGGCCCAGTCGACCAGGGCCGGCATGGACTTGGCGGGCACGTCCAGGACCAGGCCGCCGACGCAGTACGCCAGCACCTGCCCGTCAGCGTCGATGTCGACGACCGCGAGCGGCCCGTTTGCGAAACGCGGGTCGACACCGGCTGGGACGGCGGCGGGCTTGGCCGTGGCCTTCTTCGCAGCCGGACGCCGCGACGCCGACGGCCCCCTGGTGACGGCAGTCGTACGGGAGGGAGCGCGGACGGGACGCTGCTGGACGTCCGGCGCGTCGGCCAGAGCCGAAGTCTCCGGCACCGAACCCGACTCCGGGGACAGATCGGCGGACCCGGCTTCGCGAGGCGCGGGCGCGGAGGGGCCGGTGAACGTCTCGGGCACCACGGTGTCCTGTCCGGGTGCGGCGGTGGCCGCCGGCGCGGGGTAGAGCTCCGCGAGCTGCCTGAGCAGCCGCGCGTACGCCTCACGCTCCGGGCCCCGCGGCTCCGTCTTGTTTTTGCTGGACTCCCAGACGCTGACGGTCGCGCGGCGCACCTTCAGAGCACCCGCCACCTGCTCCAGCGTCAGACCGTGCGCCACACGCAACCGCTTGCGCTCCTCCGGCGGCGGGAGCGCAGACGCGGACGCGACCAACGCATCGACAGCATCGAACAACTCAGACATGGAACACCTCCTGAGCCCCAACCTACCTTACGAACCGCTCAATTGCCGCTCATTCACCGAACATATCGCGTACATATGCATCGCGTAGAATCGAATCTAGATACGATCTGCCGCCCGACCTTCTCCGTCTCCGCACACTGCGAACGTGGCACGCCATGCGGCAGCTCCATCGCAGAAGTGGAGCGCACCGAGGCGGAGGAGCGATGGCGGCAGGAACGTGCCGCACAGCCGCCGCCGGAATGGATCGCGTAACGCGGTGCAGGCAGCGGCCCGCCGACAGCGACGGGTACGGCGGCGTGCCATCGGTGGTGCTGGGTCCGCTCAGGAGGCCGTCGGCTGCCGCCTGTTGGCCACGGCCTCCCAGCACGAGTCGCAGAGTGTGCGGGTCCCAATGCCGTAGCGGCAGCAGTTTTCACGGCAGCGCGCACATGGCCCGATCTGCGCCGGGGCACATCCAGCAGCTGCGTTCTGCGGGGTGCGGGGATGCTCATCCCGGCGGTGTCTTTCCGCTTGTGGTGATCCAGTGTTCGTGAGACCGGAACATCAATAAGGCGTCGAGCATCTGTTTATCCGCATACATCAGAGTTGTCGAAGCTTGCCGGACGATCCGATCGAGCAGGGAGGATTCATGCCATGGGCAACAAGCAGCGACTTGGCCATCCTCGCCCTGGGTGAAGGCCTGCCGCCCATGGTGCAGGTGGACAACGCATGGGGGGCGGTGTCGACTTCGGACAAGCCCAAGGAGGTTTCCCGGTTCACCCGTAGGTTCAACCAGATGATGTCGGTCGGGGCCCTCCTCCGACGGCGCGTTCGGTGGGAACCAACCGACCCCGGCACAGACGGCCGCGGTGATCACTGTGGCGAGTGCCGTACGGATGGCTGCTGATCTTCATGGCTGGAGGGACAACACCACGGACCTCCCGGTTCTCTGCGCGGCATCGATCACGCGGTAGCAGTGGCGACCGCCGGCACTCAGGGCGTGAGAAGGGCGGCGGGCCACAGGCCGATCGGCGTGAAACAGCGGTTGCCGCGTGGCCGCGGTGCGACTGATTCACTGTCCGCCGAAGCCGCGCACCTCGTCAGCGGTCAGGTCTTCTCGCACGCGCCGGATTCTCACCGGATGCCGGTACCTGCCGGAGTCAACTGCAGAGTCCCCCTCGAACTCAACGACAGTCGCTGGGCGCACGCAGCGGTGCTCCAGCACCGCCTGGGTCCCCCAGCCCGCAGAAAACGTCACGGCGCTCCACGGGTGATCAGGCCCCGCCGCTGCGAGGACAACGCCCAGCTCCCGGCGCAGCGCAGCAGGCAAGGGGGTACTGCGGGCGACCAGCCGCAGTTTGCCGTGCTGGTCATAGCGGCCCAGCAGCACGCTGGTCGGCGACATCAGCGGACCGGTGACCGCCCCGACCACCGCGTCGGCACTCGCCCGCGACCGCAGCTTCACCCAGCCCCTGGCTCCGGGCCGATATACCCCCGCCAGGGGCTTCCCGACGATGCCTTCCACTCCGACCGCGGCCCAGGCGGGACTCAGCCACTCGCGCGCCAGCTGGGGATCTGTGGTGGCCGGACACAGTGTCCACGGCGGCCCGAGCGCCCGGTGCGTGAACAGGTCTTTCAGAAGTGCCCTGCGTTCCCGCAGAGAACGCTGGAGAAGCACTTCGTCGCCGATCTGCAGCACGTCGAAGACGACAACTTGAGCCGGATTGTGCCGGGCTGCTTCTGCCGCTGCGCGTCCCCGGCGCCGAGCCCGGGACTGCAGCAATCCGAAGTCCAGTCGGCCGCCCTCGTAGACGACCAGCTCGGCGTCAAATACCACGGTGCCGCGCTCAGCGAGCAGAGCGACCTCCCGTGTGATCTCGGGGAAGGCGGCACCCAGATCCGAACCCCTGCGGGCCTGGAGATACGGCGCACCGGGCCGGGCGAACACGATCACCCGGTAGCCGTCCCACTTGGCGTCGAGCTGAAGATCACGACCGTCGGGCATCGTCTCGACGGGGCGGGCCAGCATCGGCTGGAACGGAGGGGTCAGGTCCACACGGTCATGTCTACGCGGAGCTCGGACGCGCTGCGAGCGGGCTGAGGTCAGGCCACCCGGGCGCAACTGAGGGGGATGATGCCCCCGCGGCCGCCGGCGGCGGGGACGATGTAGTAATCGGTGAACGTGCTGCCGCAGGCGTGCAGGGTGGTGTTCCCACGCTCGATCAGGCACGACGTGTAGTGCTTCCCGTGAGCCAGGCGCCGTACGACCGGACCGCCCTGGCCCCGCGTTACCGGCACGGCGTGACCGGTGACCTCGATGGTGGCGCAACGCTGAGCGCGGGCCGGTACGGCAGAAGCGGTGGGCGCGGAGAAGGCAAGGACGGCGCAGGCCAAGGCGGCAGCGGTAGTGACCGCACTGATCATTTTGTTCATGGGCGGCCAACCCTCACCGGATCCCGCAGGTCACGGTGCATCTTGGATGATCACCTGGACGTGGTCGGAAGGTCACTCGGTCCGGTGGTGATCACGCGCGGCGCCAGCAGCGTCGGCGCCCCGTACGCCACGGTGGGCGGGTGATCTCCCGCCGTCCCCTCCTTCTTGTCCTGGCCGCGCTGCTCGCGGCATCCGGGTGCGTCTCCGTACCGGCTGCCCCACGCCCAGCCGGACAGGACCGCCCGCCGGCGGCCGCTGAGGTGCCGCTGACTGCCCGGGTACAGCCGGACGTACACCAGCCACAGGGCCGCTCCACCCTCGCCCGCGTCGAGGCCGCAACCCACAAGCCGACGGACTCCAAGCACGCAAAGGCCAAGAAGAAGCACACCCACCGAAACGTTCACGGGGCTCACCGGGTGCCATCAGCTGGCCACGTTCACCGCCATCGGACTACGGCGTACGTACCCGCTGCGCCCCGCATCCACCGCTTGTGGCCTGCACCCGCTCCCAAGAAGGCCTACCGCCGTTATCACCGCAGCGCACCACACCGGCGGCCGCAGACCCGCCACCCGTCCCCGCCCCGCTACAACATGCGCCCGCTGTGCCGGAAAGCCGCCGGAGTGATGAGTGCCGAGGTGGCAGCCCTGTGCCGCGGAGCCTACGGCTCGTGAGGCCCGCGGCCGCGAAGCTGCCCCGGCCGCGCGGGAGCACCCGGGTGCCTGCTCCAGCGATCGTTCGTACGCTGGATGTCTCGGGGCCCGGCGTGGAGGTTTGCGATGCCCCGTCCCATCTGGACCGGAGCGGTGAGTTTTGGACTAGTTACGATCCCTGTTTCCGTTATGTCCGCAACGGAGGATCACCGGACCGCGTTCCACCAGTACCACCAGGAAGACATGGGCCGGGTCCGCTACGAAAAGGTCTGCTCCCTCGACGGCGAGGTCCTCGGCCCGTACGACATCGGGAAGGCCTACGAGGTGGCACGGGACCAGCTCGTGCCAATCACCGACGAGGAACTGGACCAGATGCCTCTGCCCACAGCGCAGGCCATCGAAATCGCGGCTTTCGTGCCGGCTGACAGCATCGACCCGATCCGGATCATGGACGGCTACTACCTCGCGGCGAAAGGCGGGGTCGCCGCCAAGCCCTACACGCTCCTGCGCCAGGCCTTGGAACGCTCGGAGAAGGTGGGCATCGCGAAATTTGCGTGGCACGGGCGGGAGCGCCTGGGCATGCTGCGGGTCGTTGATGACGTCATCGTTCTGCACTCGATGAAGTGGCCGGACGAGATCCGCCAGCCCGAGGACGTCGGTACCGCTCCCGATGCGGACGTGAGCGACGACGAGATCGACGCGGCCGTGCAGCTCATGGAGACCATGGCCCGGGAAGACATCAGCTCATTCACCGACCGCTACGAAGAAGCGGTCCAGGAGCTGATCGCTGCCAAGGCCGAGCATCGCACGCCGGAGCCTGTCGAAGAGACGTCGCAGGCCACGAGCGTCGTGGACCTCATGGAGGCACTGAACGCCTCTGTCAGCGCCGCGCGGGACACCCGCGGCGAGGATGCGACTGTCCACGACATCAAGCACGCCCCTGCGAAAAAGACTAGCCCGAATAAGACCACGGCCAAGAAGACAGCGAAGAAATCAGCCGCCCGCAAGGCGAAAAGCGCCTGACACCAGGGCCACGCCCCTTGCTCGATGTCCGTGGTGCGGCTCAGCGGCCGAGCCGGACGGTGCGCCAGCGCCGCCCACTGCGACTGATCATGCCGAGCTTCTCCATCTGCTTCAGCTGATACGCGACCGACCCTGTACTGGACAGTCCGACCTGCTTGCCCAGCTGCTGTATGGACGGCCCCTCACCGTGCTCGGCGATCCACGCCGCGATTGCGCGCCGGATCTGAACCTGCCGCTCACTCGGCGGACGATCCCTCACGACACATCCGCCCTTCGCTCCGTCTCGCGGACCAGGCGGCGCAGCTCGAAGCGGGCTGCCGGCGACCGCCCAGGGCCCGTAAGAAAGAAGGGGTGCTGCTCGATCCACAGGGACAGCCGCAGCAGACGCCGCCGCAGCGCTGTGGGATTCCGTGGGCGGGGAACGGACAGCTCCGCATACGTACGAGACCACTCACGCTGCGCCTGCACCAGTTCATTGGGGAAGGACTCCATCACCGCAGTAGAGCACATGTTCGATTTTCTCGGCATGTCGCCACCACCACGGGCGACTCACGGGCGCCAACTGCCGCCGCCCTGAGGCCGCCGCCGGGATCTATATGTCCGCAACCGCACCCGGCTTCGCGAAGTCTGTGCGCCTTCGCGCCGTGCCCCGCGCGGTATGGGCGTGCGCGCGGTAGGGCAGCATCTGCTCGTCTGCTGTCCACCGATGAGGGATCCTCATGCACTCTGCCCATCGTGCCGCGCCGCCGGTGCTGCTCGCCTGCCTGCTGCTGGCGGGCTGTTCCACCGATTCACCCGGCGGACCGGCCAGCTCCGGGAGCGGGAGTCCGGCGGCGGGCCCGTCCGGAAAAGCAGCAGGCGGGTCGTCCGGGCGGTCGATCCCCATCGGCGCCGGCCCGCAGAAGCACTACACGGTGCAGCAGCAGCCCGCGGCCGGCAGCTGCACGTACCGGTACGAGAAGGGCGAGCCGCTGGAGGATCCGAAGTGCACTCCCGGCGCGATCTCCCCAGCCGTCACCCAGGCGAACCTGAAGTCAACGATCTGCCGAAAGGGCGGCTACACGTCCGGCATCCGCCCCTCCACCTACGTCACCGGCAAGGAGAAGAAACTCAACGCCGCCTCGTACGGCTTCACCGGCCGCATGGGCGATGCCGAGTACGACCACCTGATCAGC
This sequence comes from Streptomyces sp. NBC_00466, assembly GCF_041433995.1. NCBI lineage: Bacteria > Bacillati > Actinomycetota > Actinomycetes > Kitasatosporales > Streptomycetaceae > Streptomyces > Streptomyces sp. NBC_00466. The sequence goes on from NZ_CP107897.1 coordinate 168,164, forward strand.
CTTCAGCTCGGAGGCGACCCCAACGACCCCCGGAACCTGTGGGTGGAACCAGCAGACCCAGACCACAAGAACGGCACCGGGGTGAACAACAAGAAGGACCCGGTGGAGACGAAGCTGCACACCGCGGTCTGCGCCGACAAGGTCACCCTTGCCGCCGCGCAGCGCGCGATCGTCACCGACTGGACCACCGCACTCAGCACCCTCAATCTCAGCTGACCACTCGCGCGCTTGTGGCCGGTCTCGCCCGGGTGTACGGGCAACGGTCGCGTGTCCCGCAGTCGAGGTCGGACATCCATGAATTGTTCACTGTCTGGGTCTACCCGCATAGACCTGGCTGGTGGTGTCATACCGTCAGGCACCCGGAACACCCGTCTCCGGGCCGAACCTGCGGGAGACCCCCCATGCGACCGATGCGCCGCCTCACCGCCACCACCACTGCCGTCGGGATGACCGCTGCCGGCCTCATCCTCGCCACCGGCACCGCCGCCCACGCCTCGACCTGCTCCCAGTCCTACCTGCCGCTGTCCGACCCCTCGTGCACACCCGGCGCCTACAACCCGGACGTCACCCAGTCGACGATCAACTCCACGATCTGCGTGTCCGGATGGACCGCGACGGTCCGCCCGCCCACCTCGTACACCAACCCCTTGAAAGCGCAGGGGATCATCGACTACGGCTACGCGGACACCAGCATGACCTCCTACGAGGAAGATCACCTGGTGCCGCTCGAACTCGGCGGAGCCCCGCGCGACCCGAAGAACCTGTGGCCCGAGCCATACGCGGGCACGAAGACCGCCCACACCAAGGACGGCACCGAGACGAAGCTGAAGAACGCCGTCTGCAACGGCACGGTCACTCTTGCCGCCGCCCGCAGCGCAATCAAGACCAACTGGACAACAGCACTCCAGGTAACCGGAATCGGCTGACCTTGTGACCGCCCCCTCACCGGTGGCCGCACGGCCGGGCAGGCGGTCCGCCCTCCGGCGGGCCGGCTTCCGCTGCGACTTGAGTGGCTGTCGCTGCGATGTTTGGGGCCCTGTCCTGTCTCAACGCAGCTAGTCGTCCGCATGACGGTGACCTGCGTGGACTGAGTTGGATGAGACAGATCGACCCGGTTCGCCGAGATAAAAGGCCGGAGCCGACCCGTGGCGACTGAGAGGACATCTCGGTGGGGCCTCACTCACGACGGGATCAGACTATTGAGTGAGACGGGACAGGCCCATACGACTGGCTTTATTCACGACTCGCATCAACGGTTGTTCACCGGTGTGGGAGGCGCCAGGTCGGCGGTGATGTCGATGTGCACGGCTTTGAGCAGCAGTACCGCCGACGAACGGGGGGCCACCACGACGCGCCTGACCCAGACATTGATATTGCCCCAGTGCACGAACGCCCCCATCAGTCTCCCCGTCGCCGCTCCATTAGGAGGCTCAGACTCTCATCATGGCCGGAGCTGCTTCTGGCGGCCCCGACGGTGCACCTGTCCGTCGCGAAGGAACGTGAGCTCCCGCGGTGGGTGAGACGGATATTCCGGTTGCTTCCGGCCCTGGTGGAAAGTGGCCCGTCAGGCCGCGAATGCCAGGTAAGTGCCGACTGTGATGCCGGAGAAGGTGATGAGCTGGCGCGGTTTCAGGCAGCTGAATGCGGCGTGCATCGCGATGCCGGCGGCGACGGCGTACGGCGTCGTCTGCGGAATGAGGAGCGCGGGAGGCAGCAGGGTCTCCGCGGTGATGGTGGCGGCCGCGACGAGGCGCCAGAGGCGGATGTCGCGGGCGGTGAGGTTGCCGATGTGGCGTTGCACGAAGCCGGGGATGGCGTGTTGTCGCCGGTAGGGGAGCTGGTCCTTGATCTGTGTGTAGGTGTGTATCCACTGGGCGAGGTAGAGGCCGCTGCGGAACTGCGGCGAATGGATCTTCTGCCAGGCGCTGCCCCAGTAGATGTTGGTGGTGATCAGTACGAGGAGGCACAGGGGCCAGGTGTTGGTGGTGCTCGGAGTGTGCTCGATGGCGAATCCGTGGCCAAGGTCTCCCCCGGCCAGCAGGCTCCCGCCGGTCAGCAGGGTGTAGCGGACGGCGTTGGGGCTCTTGAGATAGAGCAGTTCCATAGCGATCCCTGCCAGGACCAGCAGGAGCGACAGACGGGGGGTCAGGCCGGCGGCCAGGGTGATGGCGGCGGCCGTGCGGACGATCAGAACGGGCCGGTAGATGCTGGCGAGGAGGGTGGCCCGGGCGGGGCCGAAGCGCTGCTCGGCCAGGTGTGTGCTGATGGAGCTGGGGACGAACCGGTCCCAGCCGCCCTGGCCGGTGGAGAGGGCGAATCGCGCAGTGCAGACCGTGCCGAACACGATGCGGAACTGCTGGAGGCGCCCGGGGTCGGTGGGGTGCTGGAACCCGGAGGTGAGGGCGTCAAAGAACCAGAACATGGCTGTCCTTCACCTCGACTGGGTGCTCGCCGTGGGCCGACAGGACTCGGCCGTGCCCGTCGATCCGGTCGTAGCGGCCGGAGTCGGTCAGGTAGGTGACGATCGCCTGGAGCTGGGGAGGCCCGACGAGGAAGCTCCCCGGGGAGAGGTAGGAGTAGATGTTCACCGGCTCGGTGCGGCCGCCCTTGGTGCCGGTGAGCGAGATGATCGTGAACGTCCCCCGGCAGAACATCCGCCAGCGGAACCAGCGGCCGGGCAAGGGGGTGAACGCGCTGATCATCGCTGCCACCAGGGCTGTGGTGACAGCGATTTGGGCAGCGGGCAGCACCAATGAAGCGTGCATGAAAGGGGCCTCCGGGAACGGGAGGTGAAGGTGGTGGTGCGCCCGTGGGGGCGCCGGTCAGCGCTCGGGCTTGGGGGGCCGCTGCATCAGCGCGGCGGCGGCTTCGGCGAGCGTGACGTTCTCGTGCAGCAGCGCGTACATCACTTCGGTGATCGGCATGGTGATGTCGTGGGCGCGGGCGAGGTCGAGGAGCGCCCCTGCGGTCTTGACGCCCTCAGTGGTCTGCCGGGTCGCGGCGGCGGCCTCGGTCACGCTCATGCCCTGGCCGAGGTGGGTTCCGAAGGTCCTGTTCCGAGACAGCGGTGAAGTGCAGGTGGCCACCAGGTCGCCCAGCCCCGACAGGCCGGCGAGCGTGGCGGGGTCTGCGCCCATGGCCGTGGCCAGCCGGGTGGTCTCCGCGAGGCCCCGGGTGATCAGCAGGGCTGACGCATTGTCGCCGAGCCCCATGCCCGCGGCGATTCCGACCGCGAGAGCGATCACGTTCTTCACTGCTCCGCCCAGCTCGCAGCCGATCACGTCGGTACTCGTGTACGGGCGGAAGTAGGACGTGTGGCTGGCGGCCTGGAACCGGCGGGCAACAGTGTCGTCGGGGCAGGCCACGGTGGCCGCGGCGGGCTGCCCGGTCATGATCTCGGCGGCGAGGTTCGGTCCCGACAGCACCACGATCCGGTCGGCGCTGACACCGGTCACCTCGGCGATGATCTCGCTCGCCCGCCGGCCGCTGCCGACCTCGATCCCCTTCATCAACGACACGATGACGGTTCGCGATTCGATGTGCGGGGCCCACTGGGCGAGGTTGTCCCGCAGCGACTGTGCCGGGATGGACAGCACCAGGTAGTCCGCGCCCGCCAGCGCCGCCGCCGGATCCGTAGTTGCGGTCAGGGACGCCGGCAGGTCGATGTCCGGCCAGTACGCCGGGTTGCGGTGCCGGGTGTTGATCGCGTCCGCGACCTCGGCGCGGCGGGCGTGCAAGACGACATCGCCTCCGGCGTCGCCGAGGATCTTCGCGACGGCGGTACCCCAGGACCCGGCCGAAAACACGCCCGCGCGGACAGTACGGTGCTCGCTCACTGCGGGTCCCTCTCGGTGGGTGCGGGGCCGTCACCGAGGCGGCGGCTGGGCCGGATCATCCTATCGACCGGATCTGGCCCGGCCGGAGCCCCTGGGGGACGGAACAGGGTCAGCAGGACAGCGCGTCGGCCGGGGAGCGTGGGCAGCACCTGGTGCGCCTCGTTCAGCATGTGCTGAGCCTGCTCCTCGCCCAGCTCGCGCCGCAGTTCATGGGCGTGGTCGATCCACAGCTGGTAGAGCCGCTCCCACATTGCCGGTTCGGCGGGCCGCTCGTCCACATGCTCCACCGTGAGGCCGGCAGCACGGGCCTGTTTCTCCCAGCCCGGTTCGGCGCCATGCCGCAGTGAACGGGTCAGGAGGAGCCTGCCGCCTGGTGCCAGGGTCCGTCCGAGCTCGCGAACCGCCGTGTCCCGGTCGTGTGCCCGGCCCAGGGCGTCCACGCACACGACGCCGTGGGCGCTTGCGTCCGGCAGTCCGGTCTTCTCCAGCTCGGCCTGGCGGAATACAGCTCGGGCGGTGTTGCTGAGGAAGTGTGGGCGGCGGCTGGTGGCCTGGGCGACGGCGACCGGGGAGAGGTCAAAGCCCTCCAGCCGCAGGGCGAGTGCGCGGGCCAGCCACAGGCCGACGCCGCCGGTCCCGCACCCGGCGTCGACGAGGCGCTGGCCTGGGTGCATCCGCAGCCGCGCGGTCAGCAGCCCCAGCAGCGGCCAGTCGCAGGAGCTGGAGGCCGCGACCTCGACCGGGTAGTTGTCGCCCATCGCCGCGGCGTAGAGGCGGGAGACCAGATCGGTGCGGGTGCGGGCGGTGTGGAAGGCGTCGTACTGGGCGGAGCGCTGTGTGCCGGGCTCGGGTGGCACAGTGAAGGTGGGGTTCATCGGGGCATCGATCTCCTGATCCGTGACCGGGTTCCGGGGCAGACGACCTGCACGGCATGGACCGCACTGTCCGGGGCGGACAGGTCCAGGACCACCGGCTCGTGTCCGGTGACCCGTTCGATCCGCCGCGCCGCGTCCTTGGTCTGGTCGGTGAAACCGCCGCCGGCCGCATCGAATTGGTCTGTTGCCCGGGGCCACGGTGTGAGCGGTGTGGGCTGCTCCGGGCTCAAGGGTGGGATGTCGAAGCTGCTGGGATCGCTGGGGAGGTCGTCGCGGGTACCGGCGATGGCGGTCAGCCTCGACTGCGCCGCCTCGGTCAGCGCCCGGGTCAGTGCGATCCCCGCAATGCTGTGGCAACCGCCGCCGGCGAAGACGGCCGGGTAGTCCTCGGACCACACAAACGCGAGACACACCGGCAGCCCGTACGGGCCGTCCACCAGCGCGATCTCCAGCGACATGCCCGCAGCCAAGAGACGGCCGATCACGTCCCGGGCGTGAGGGTCATCGATCGTGCGGGGCTCGATGAGGGTGCGGCTGCTCCCACCGGACTGTCCGTCCCGGTAGAGCACGTCCCGCTCCACCACCTCGAACAGTGCGTGCAGCAGCGCTTCGTCCCGGCTGTTGCCGCACGCCAAGCCGGTGCTGGTCGCCCGCAGCAGATCCGGACTCCACTCGGGTCGCTGGGCCCGGCGGCGGACCAGGTCGACCGGCAGCAGTACCTTCTCGCCCCCCAGAAGGCTGGTGGCCTGCGTCCACTCCCACACCATCCGGGCCAGGGTCGGCCCGGGATACGGGACGGTGAGCGGCAGCCCGGCCAGGGGGCAGTCCGGGGCCACTTCGGCGGCCGGGCCGCGGGCTTGGACGGGCAGTATCTGCTCGACGTGCCACAGCTCGATCGCCTCCATGACCGCCGACAGTTTCGCCAGCAGGTCGGTGGCGCCCTTGCCCTGAGACGTGCTCAGAGTCCGTGACGCGGGCCGGATCGCAGCCCAGACCGGCAGCCCGATACAGTCCAGGCCGGTCAGGTCGGCCACGCGCGTGATGCCGTAGTCCGGCAGATGCCCGGCCAACGCCTCCCACGTCTCTTCCGGGGCACGGGCGCGCACCGTCCCGGACAGCACCATCGTGTCGTCAATGCCCGTCACGGGCCGCCTCCATTAGCTCGGTCGTCTCGTTGATCTCCTCGATGAGCCCCGGTACGAGGGGCTTGGCCGCCTGGACGGCTCGTGCACCGCAGACCAGTCCGCGGGCGGACGATTCCGCGTCGAAGGACTGCTCGGGGCACTGCCACACGCGCAGCAGAAGCCGGCGGGTGAGGTCCTCCCGTACTGCCCCGGACGAGAACCCTGGCCGGCTGCGGCCGGCCCGTACGAGAGCTTGGGCGTACCGGGCGACCGACTGCCGGTCCAGGCCGGTCTCCCCCGCCAGCAGCAGAGCCACCGTCGCCTTGTCCCGCAGGTCGACCGCCGGATGGAACACCCGGTCGGCCGGCAGGGCTCCCCCGGTGGCCTGGGCCAGGCGCACCTCCAGCGGCAGGCTGGGCCCGCAGGTGGGGGCGAGCGAGCGGTGCTTGAGGTAGGCAGCCCACGTCTGGCGAAACGCCGGGTCGAACACCTGCTGGTACACCACACGGTCCTCGGTCCGCAGCTCCAGGCCGTCCACCTCCTCGCGGGCAAAGGCGTTGGACCAGCGCCGGAAGTACGTCGTCTCCCACATCCAAGGCAGCACCTGGGCATCAGAGCCCGCAGGCAGGCCACCGAGGGCCATGCGCACCGCCGCGAGGGCATCCGCACGCTTCAGGTCTCCGAAGTGCCGGTCCTGTTCGCACTGTTCGGTCAGCCACTGGGCGAACCTGCTCTCGCCCTGTCGGTGACAGACGGCCCGCACCGCGGCCGTCGTGCGCTGCGGGTAGAAGACCGCGCGCAACGCCGCCAACACAGGTGCGGCATTCTCGGCCTTGAGGACCCCTGCCACCCGTGCGAGCTCCAGGACATGCCGGAGGTTGACCAACGGCCAGGTCAGGGAGCCCCGCTCACCGTCCGGGGCCTGGCCGACCGCGACCTCGTCGTCGCCCCACAACTCCCCCCGGCAGTAGGCGGCATAGATCGCGCCGACTCCGAGCATCCCGTACGGCGCCAGCTCCGCCGCCCGCAGCGCACCGATACTCGCCGCACCCACCACCCGAACACCCCGGCCCATCGCGGCCAGGATCTCCTTGTGGCGCAGCGCCGGCGCCTGGTGATACACCCCGTCGACGATCACCACGGTGTCGCTGTCACCGATCGCGGTCTCGAACAGGGACCCGTGCTGGGCGGGAGGCCATACGCATAGGCCCGGCGCGAGCAGTTGCGGCTCGGGCGGGGACAGCGTCGGCCCGACGAACACGTGAATCACAACGGACCTCCAGAGCCCGGCCAGGAGGGCGCCCCTCCCGGCCCGCGCGAGAGCGACGAGACGCAAGAGACGCCCGGATCAGGACGCGAAGACGAACGGGGACTACTCCTCGTCCTCGACGTCGACGGCGACGACCACGGCCCGGGTGATCTCTTCGGTCTCCTCCGCCGGCGCTGAAACGCTGGCGGCGGCGATAGCGGACTTGGACACCATGAGGTACCTCCTGCAGAAGGGAGTCAGCGGCCGATCGGCACGCCTCGACATCCGCAGTGAAGCCGCGACAGCAACCGCTGATAAGCCCGCCACGGGCCCCCACCGTGGGGGTATCGTCCGGGCGGGCGATCCGTCACGCTACGAGTACCAAGGGGGGACTTGTGGACGACTTACGTCCGTCACCAGCCCAGATTCCGCGCCGTGTGCTGGACGACCCGAAATTCGTCCAAGCCGCCCAGAGCCGTGACTTCACGACGGTCTTCGCCATGGCGCACGCGAACGGGATCAGCTTCTACCGGATCGGTGAATCGTGCGGCATGAAGGCCGACCGGATCTCCAAAGTCGCCCGCGGTGAAGCAACGGTCACCGCGCTCGACACCATCGAGCGCGTCGCCGACGCACTTCGCATTCCCGGCGCCCTTCTAGGCCTGGCTGCGCGACCCTGGGAACACAGCTCCCCCAGACCGCACCCGGAGCCCGACGAAGGAGACGACCCCATGGACCGCCGCCAAATGCTGCGCGGCACACTCGCCGCCGGCCTCACCGCAACGGCCCTCACAGCCCTGACCGACACCCGCCAATCGGTGGATCTCGCCCTCGCAGCCGATACCGCCCCGGCTGACCTGTCCGACCTCGAAGCGGCCGCCGAAGCGTACAGCTACGGCTACCACGGCCAACCCCCGACCAGATTCCTGGCCGACCTCGCGAACGACTTCGCCGGCCTCCGCCCTCACCTCGACAGCCCTCAACCGGCTTCCACGCGCATCCGCGTGTGCCGCGCGGCCGGACAAATGGCAGGGATGACCGCGATCGTGCTCCACGACCTCGGCGCCCGCAGAGAAGCCCGAAAATGGTTCGCCACCGCCTCCACAGCGGCCAAGGAATCCGGCGACCAGCAACTGCGCGCCTGGGTACTCGCCCGCGAAGCGATGGTCCCGCTCAACTACGGTGCCCCGCAGGCCGCCGCGCTCCTCGCCGAACACGCCCGCCAGACCGCGGGCAACCGCCCGACAGCCGCAGCAACTCTGGCCGCCGCCGTCGCCGCCCGCGCCTATGCCCTGTCCCACCAGCCAGAACAAGCCCGCCAAGCGCTCACAGCCGCAGACAACCTCATGGAGCGGCTCAACGCGTCCGCCCGCGCCGACACCTGGCTGACCCACGGCGAGCAGAAGCACCACGTACACCTCTCCCACGCCTTCACCACGCTCGGCGACACCGCCCGCGCCCGCGAAAGCCAGCAACGGGCCCTGGAACTGTCCGCGCCGACCAGCACCATGACACGCTCCCTGCTCACCATCGACGCGGCCGCCTGCCTCCGCTACGACGGCGACCCCGAGCAGGCATGCCGACGCGCTGCCGCCACCCTGACTGCACTGCCGCGTCCTTACCGCACCGGACTCGTACGACACCGCGTGCTGGACCTCTACCACTCGATCCCCGCCCGCGACCACAAGCAGAGCGCGGTGCGCGAGCTGCGCGACATCCTCGCCGGATGAAGCGGGCCCCTACCTGGCGCTCACCGAGGCGGTGAACCGGCCGGGCGGCTACTTCGGCGGCTGCCTCACCGCCCCGGACGACTGCCTGCGGGCACCATCGGCTACACCGCACCTGCCACCCTGCTGGGGCAGAACGCCAAGACCGCCCGCGCGTACCTGTCCCAGACCCTTGAAGCAGACGGCCGACCCTACGACCTGTTCTCCGAAGTCCTCAACGTCCTGGCCGAGGGCGGCATGCACGTCACCCTGGCATGAGCTTTACTCCGACCACCCTGCTGCAACATCACGGACCACGAGGCCGCACCACGCGAGCCGTTACGGGTGGCAGCCGTTTCTTGAGCAGCAAATACGACCTTTCCACGGACGAGTGATCACCGTGCGGTAGGCCCAACCCGGCCCCTCCGCAGCCGATATCAACGGTGCGTGATCAAGAACCTGATGCGCGGCCTCGCGGCCGCTGGCCTTCTTTCCCTGCCCCTCGCGGCCGCCGCGCCCGCACCGGCCGCCAGCCTCCCCCTCCCTCATGCTGTGCCCGCTGCGGTGACCATGTCGCTCAGCGACGGGATCGCCGACCTGCCTGTAGCTCCCGAGCACCGTGAGGGGTACGAGCGGACGAAGTTCAAGCACTGGGTCGACGCCGACCACAACGGCTGCAACACGAGGGCCGAAGTCCTGATCGCCGAGTCCCGCACGAAACCGGTCATCGAAGCGGGCTGCAAGATCGCCTCGGGCACCTGGTACTCGTACTACGACGGAGTGACCGTCGCTGCCCCCGGCGGCCTCGACATCGACCACATGGTCCCCCTCGCCGAAGCCTGGGACTCCGGCGCCTCAAACTGGACGGCCGCCCGACGCCAGGCGTACGCCAATGACCTCGACGCCCCCCGCAGCCTGGTGGCCGTCAGCGCGAAGGCCAACCGGTCCAAGAGCGACCAGGACGTCACCGACTGGCTGCCGCCACTGGCCGATGCCCGCTGCCAGTACGCCTCCGACTGGACCTCCACGAAACTCCGCTGGGGCCTGAGCATCGACAGCGCCGAGCGCACCGCACTGGAGCACATCGCGTCCGGCTGTGGACACACGAACGTCGAGTACGAGACCGCCCTCCCCTAGTTCTCCACCCGCGGGTGCTGAGTGCCCGTCGGCGGACGGGCACTCAGCACCGCAGCCCGGCCCGTCGCGGTGAGTATGAACGGGGGGAGCAGCGGTGGCGGGCTCGGTGCGCAGGCCCTCATGAGACTGAGCGCTCGAATTGGCCCGTGAGTACTTCACGTGGCCCCGCCTGCGCTGTCGAGCTGGCCCGTCCATTCCCGCAAGGTCAGTGAACTTCCCTGGATTCGTATCGTGCCTCTCGGGGTGGGCGAGGTACTGATGACCCCTGCTCGCCCTGCCGTAGAAGGCAGTCGCTTGAGACTCATCAGACGCTCGCTTCCGCAACTCATTTAGGGTATCGATGTGAATATCAAATAGTCCAAGAATGCGACGGGGGCTGGCGTAAATTTACCTGGACACGGCATGCGTGTCGTCTGCCGATTGAGCTAGTAGCATCTGTATCCGTGACTACAAAGACGGCGCCGGTCCGTGACCGCATCAGAAATGTTTTGGAGTCGGCTCGAACCTCCGAGCCCTATCCGGTCTGGATGACTTGGCGGTCCCTGGCCATTCGGGTATATGGATATAGCCGCCCGTCAAAAAGCGACATCTATAACATTCGGCGCGTCGCTGAAAAGATGCATGACGTTGACCTGCTGCGCTTCGAGAAAAGGCAGACACACGCAGGCGCCCGCCTTCATCCAACTCCTGAGGAAGCCTGGCTTCAGAGCCACATCGTCGATGTATACGCGGGCACGATGGACGGAGTCGATTACCGCGCCTACTGTCCCCCCGATGAGGAGCAGGTGCTGGAGGCTTTTTGGCACGGTTGCCGCCAGCAGGAAGACATTCGAGTCAACCTGTGCAGGGTTGTGGAGATTGTCAATAAACGCTGCCGCACAACGTTTGATCCCTCCGATGTGGCGTGGTGGAGGGTGGGACTGGAAGAGCATCGGAAGCAGCTACGGAAGGATGTAGTGACCAAGCTGCATACTGCTCTGGTTGCAGCTCTGGTAAAGAAAGAACAGCAGGAGATTGAAGCGCGTCTGGTTACCCTGGGCCCTTATCGCGTCGATCCAGAGAAAACGCCTCAATGCCCTTGCTGCCGTCAGGAGCTGCCAACTGGGCTGCCCCTTGCTCGGCAGCCAACAGCTCAGCAGGAAATGACGGCTGAGCCACGGCAGCCCAGGCCGCAGCTTGCGGGGGAACTGGTCGGCTAGGGCCGACCGCCCGGTGTATCGGGTCACAGACAACGAAATGGATATCACCGGGTTCTGGCCAGAGCTCTTCATCGCGCAGGGGACTCCACGTTGGGGCAACGTCCGATGGCGATCTGGAGTATCCGCGGCGATGCCGTCGAGCCACTGCGGTTCGTGTCCCGCCCGGCCAGGCAGATGTCTGCTCGTTCGCGTGGACTGGGGTTCGGGTTCTGGTGTCGGTGCCGAGCATGAGCACACTGTCGGTGAAGGGTGGGCCCGGCTCCCCTTCCGGGGACGCATTCATGAGGCCCCCGGCCAGCCGTCACAGCTCTGGGGGCCTCGTGCCCATGACGCTCTCCCGATCCCATCGTCGTTGCCTTGCTCGGCAACTGACCGGAATCTGGCATGACGACCACGGTGGACTTCTCATCCACTGCTTCGGGCATCCGTAACCGACGCAGCCGGAAGCGGAAGCTGACCGCGAGCAGGATGTTCGTCAGCAACCACCGGGCCTCCCACCAGACCGCGACCGTCCGCGCAGGAGTGCCGTGGACGCTGCACCCGGCCTTCTCTGTGTAGCCCGCGTCGGCGCTGCGGTCGAGTTCCGTGCGAATGACAAAGCCGCAGCCGCAGCCGCGGTCGCGGCCCGTCGGTCCGCGGGACGCTGCCGAAGCCCTACCCCCTAGTGCACACTTTTGTACACTGGTGAGCATGACGGAGACGACGTACTCGATCGTGGAAGCCCGCGCGCGGCTGGGCGCCATCGCCCGCGAGGTCAGCGCCACCCGCGAACCGGCTGCCATCACCGACCACGGCCACACCATCGCCATACTGGTCAGTCCCGCCGACGCCCTAGAGCTGCAGGAGATGCGCGCGCTCGCCGCCTACCGCGCCCGCCAGGCCCGCGGCGAGAGCGTCGGCGTTCCGCATGACGAGGCCTACCGCCGCGTGTTCGGCGATGAGGCGTGAGCTACGAAGTCATCTGGGAGCCCGAGGCACTCGCTCAGGCCGAGCGCTTCGCCAAAGACGATCCCCACGGAGTCCGTCAGGTGTTCGCCGCCGTCGACCGCCTCGGCGAAGAGCCCAGACCTGAGGGCGCGTTCGGCAGCACCGACGTGCTGCGCATCCACGTCGGCATCTACCGCGTGATGTACGAGATCAACGACCAGCAGGTCCGCGTCAGCGTTATCCATCTCGGCCGTCTGCGCTGACGGCAGCCTCTCCCGCTGCTGCCGGGCCGACGATCCTGAGGCCGGTACCACCGCCGCAGGTCGTCGGGCGACCGCCGGGCTCCGTGCTTTGGGCAAGGTGATGCCCTGGGGCCTGTGCAGCTTGCCCTGGGCGCAATGTCCAGAGCACGGAGCCCGTCTCCGCCAGCCATTCGTTCGCCAGCACGTGTCGCACGATGAAGCAGTGCAGAGCGAGCGCTTCAGCTCCCAGCCCAAGCCCGAGCATGGTTGGCTGTATGAAGGGCCGTGTCCATGCTCGGTGCGAACTCAGCGACCCGCGCTGATGGAGTCGCCCAACGGCCGCAGGGCCGCTGCATCCACTCCGGCTGCGTGTTCAGCCTGCTTTTTTGCGTCGGAGAATGGTGCGGACCGTGTTCCGTGAGTGTCCGGACAGCTGGGAGATCTCCACCTCGCTCAGCCCGAGATCCTTGGCTTCGAGCACGAGGTCGTCACGTGTGGCGACCGCGTTCCGGTAGGCAGTGAGTCGTTCTCGTACATCCGTCTCGCAGCGCTCCGGCCGCAGATACGCGCTGGCGGTCGTCTCGATCGCCTGCGGGATGCGAAGTTGGGAGGCGTGCCTCCCGCTCGTGTCCATGCGGGGCAGATTAGAGGGTGGACAGGGCCGCTCAGAGGAGCGGCGCTCAGAGCTGCTCAACATTGCACACCTCCTGTGCAATGTTGCACAGCCTCCTACTCCGTGCGGGTGACCAGAGGCGTGCGGCGCGCCTTCGGCGCTTGAGTCGACTGCCCTGGTCTGCGACATCTTGGTCCGTCAACCAGCGAATCGACGACGAGGCGCTGTGCGGCTGAACAGCACAGTGACGGACCACAGTTGTGCCCGTACAGCTCAGCCTCTCGTCCGCACGAACGGAAGACCATTGCTCACACCACGCGTTGTTGCGGCCATCGACGTCGGCACCCACGCCATCGGCGGCGGCTGGGCTGTCATCTCGGCAGCCAACGACGACCCAGCAGGCCGAACGATCCATCTGGGCAACCAGTGGGAAGCGCAGCCCGATCCGACCGCGAAAAACCTCTCGGCCCTCCTCCTGAACGCCGACGACGAGCTGATCGCATGGGGCTACCAGGCCCGGCTGCTCTGGCTCACCCGGGGGGCCGAGCTCAGCGCTCAGGGCGCCCACTATCACCACGGCTTCAAGATGGATCTGGGAGTCCAGGACGAGGCTGCGGCACCCGGTGTCACGGCCCAAGACGGGCGAAGCACCGAGACCTCCTCGCTCATGCAGGAGAGTCCTCGCACCGACCGCGTGACCCTGCACTTGATGACGACCCTCCTGCGCCAGGTCGTGAACGCGACGCTGGAGCAGATCAAGGCGAGCGGGTACGACGAGTACGACGTCCGCTGGACTCTGACCTGCCCCGCCTGCTTCACCGACTACCAGAAGTCCCTGCTGCGGGACGCGGGGAAGAACGCCGGCCTGCCCGCGGAGGACGGCCGGGTCCTGCTGTCGCTTGAGCCGGAAGCTGCCGCCCACTTCGCCCGGGTATCCGGTGTGCACGTGGTCGGGGACGGAACCGGGTCTGCCAGCGACCTCTTGTCACCCGGAGCGCGCTTCATGGTGGTGGACTGCGGCGGAGGCACAGTCGACATCACGGCGTACCAGATCGACCCCGACGGCAAGATGGTCGAGATCGGGAAGTCACTCGGCGACCGCTTCGGCTCCGACTTCATCAACCGGGCTTTCGAGCGTGACCACCTGGCGGAGTGCCTGGGCGGGGAGGCGGCGCTCAACGACATCAAGGAGAAGTGCCCCGACGCGTTGCTCAACCTGATTGACCAGTGGGAGCGAGCCAAGGTCTCCGTCAAGCTCGACCAGGACGACGACATCAATCTGCAGATCCCCGTCGCGATCGACCGCGTGATGGGAGCAGCTGGCCGCCGCCACCTCGCCCGACGGCAGCCGAAGAAGAACACGACCAACATCGTTCTCACGCCGGTCCAGATCCACGCACTCTTCGACACGGTCGTGCCCGGCACGCTCGACCTGATCGAAACCCAGCTCCAGGAGATGGACGCCACCCGCGGTGACAACAAGAACCCCGACGTGATCCTCCTCGTCGGCGGCTTCAGCAGCTCCCCCTACCTCCAGCAGGCAGTCAGGGAGCGGTTCGGCGACCGCGCCAAGGTGATGGTCCCCCCGAACCCGGAGACCGCGGTACTCAACGGTGCCGTTCACTTCTGCTACGACCCCCAGGTCCGAGCGAGGCGGAGCCGGTTCACCTACGGAACAGAATGCAACTTTCCGTTCGAGGAGGGGGTGGACCCGGAGGCCAAGCGATATGTGACCACGCGAGGTGAGGTGACCTGTCAGGAACGCTTCTCGGCCTTCGCCAGGACCGGCGAATCGATCAGCACGGAAGCCGAGGTCGTACACCAGTACTGGCCCCTGGAGCTGGACGCCACTGAGCTTGACTTCACTCTCTACGCCACGCCCGACCCTGAACCGCGCTACGTCACGGACGACGGCTGCGACGAGCTCGCAACCATCACCGTGGACCTTTCTTCCGTGCAGCGCTTCAAAGACGTACGGGACCGGGCAGTGCGGCTGTTCATGAAGTTCGGTGAGACCGAAGTCAAGGTTCGCGCCGAACTTGTCAACGGCGACCACGAGGTGGCCACACAGATCCGGTTCCACTCCAACTACTGAGGGACCCATGAGAGACCTGATCAGGTTCGTAGAACCCCGCGTCGAAGCCGCGCCGCCGGTGGCGGAGTGCGATTGCTCGGACGGCCTCCTGGACGAGGCCTTGCAACGCGTAGAGGCGCTGGAACGGTCTCTTGATACGGGCCGGGAGGAGCACGCCCACATGAGCCGGCGCCTGGAGCGCCTGGAGCGGCAGCTGGGTGCCCTCCTCGCAGCCCGCACCGAAAGCCGCGACGACCTCGCCGGAACCCAGCACACCGAACACCAAAGACTCTCCCGCCAGGCCCGGACACTGGTAGAGCAGAACTTCGTCAACTTCGCGCGCCGCTACGCCGACAAGTGCCAGCGAGCCGTGAAACGGCCGGAGCGCGAACGCATCCCGTACGTGATCAGCTTGCTCAGCAAACAGCTCTTCGTCCCGGACCCACCCTCGGGCAGGTCCATCCAGCGCAAACTTCACCTGCCCGAAAATGATGGCGGACACATCGAAGCAGCTGTCACGTCCCTGCGCGGCACCTGCTCTGAACTGGCCACCAGCATTCACCGCGCCGGTCTACGGCACACATGGGACTTCACTCACGAGGTAGGAACAGCGATCGTGCCCTCGAAGCAGGAAGTCTGGCCCGCCTGCGATCCAGCAGATCGCATCGCCTTCGCGATGTCGCCGGCCTACGTAGTCGACGGCCGGGTGTACGGCCGCCAGTACGTCTACACCGTGTAGCAGTACGGTCACTCGGCTCCCCTTACTCTGGGGGCGCACCGCGTGGCCCTGGTCAGCCGTCACCGCTCGCGCGGGTCCGCCGACCGGTGGCCCGACGTCGGTCGCCGCGGTCACCGCCGGGGCCGACGCGTCGGCCGGCCCCTGACACCGGAGGCTCCCAGCCGTGTGCCGCTGGGCCGTGTCGTGACGGCCTGCCCGCCGTTGGGTGCGGTGACGCGACCGACCGGCGCGTCACCGCGCGCGGGGCAGCGACCTCTCGCCGCCCCACCGAACGAAGGACGCCGATGGCTACCCCAGCAGCCAACAGCCGAAGACTGCATTCCCTTCGCAGTGGCCCAGTTGGTCACCGTCTTCGAGAACCTCGGGGCCGAGCATCAGGCCCTGATACGTGGCCCGCGCGGCTGCCGTAGCACTGGCGGCCGCGAGCGCCTGACGCACGCCGGATAGGGTCAACAGGGCGCCTGCAACTGCCGGGAGACGCCGTGGACCATCACCTCGCATACGGATCCTGGTGGGTGACGCCGGCCGTGGCCCCCGCCAGGGGACGGTGTCTCCCGCAGCGCCACAGCGCTCTCTGATCGCGGTCAGGGCGTGAGGTCCAGAACCCGATCAGGCTCCCCCGCCCACGGCATGGCCCGTGGTGGGCCGCGATCGCCCCGTCAGGACGGTCTGTGGGTGGGCCGCGCCCCGGACTGGCGGTGGGCCGCAGCCCACGCCGTGACAGGGACCATGGCAGAACGGGGAGACCGGCTCCTCTACGCTCACCGGCATGACGCTGAACCAGGAAGAATGCGAACTTCTCCGCCTGATCTCGCTGGCGGCCGAACCCGTCGCCATGTCGGACTTCTTCCACGGCATCCACCCGCCGAACTTCCCCCGTAGTGCCGCCGCCGATGACCCGGACCGGGAGGCGTGGGTCGAACTCCAGTTGGGCCTGTACAGGGCTTCCATCTCCCTGTGGAAGGCCGACCTCGTCCGTATCGTGCAGCCGGCCAACGGCGAGCGACCCGACCTTGTCGAGATCACCGACACCGGCCGGACCGCGCTGGCGTAAGTTCATCAGCCGCACCCGTGGATAGGTGGCCGACCGGGCGGGCACCACCGCCCTTGTGGTTTACGTATCCGTGGGTCCTGGCAACTGCGACGGGGCTGCATGAGCCGGCTCCTCGGCGGCTGGACCGCGACCAGGGCCTGGCGCGCGAGGCCCTGGTCGTTCGGCTCGCTCACCACCGGCAGCACGGCTGGGAGGGAAGCCCGGCCCATTGCGCTCACGCCCCTCCTTCCGGGCTTCCCGGGACTCAGGCCCGCTTCCAGGCGTGGACGATCTCCTGCTGGTCCGAGGGGGAGGGCGGCATGGAGGTGCTGCGGTGGCTGGAGCCGGTGTCGGCGGCCGACAGGCTTTATCAGCGGTCGGCCGGGGCGGGGTAGAGCTCCGCGAGCTGGTTGAGCAGCCGCGCGTACGCCTCACGGTCCGGACCGCGAGGCCCTGCGCGAAGGCCCGGACGGCGGCGGCCCGGGTCGGGGCGAGCTTGGCGTACTCCCGCAGCGGGGACGGCGTCCCCTTGGTCAGGCCGCGGACGGCCTCCCAGTCGACGCCGGGCAGCTCCAGGAGCGCGCGGACGTCGCCGAGCCGGTAGAGCGAGACCGTTACCGTACGGTGGCGGCCGACCTCCCTCTCGTAGGTCTGCGCCGGGCGGATCCATCCGGCGGCCTCCACGTACTTCCAGTCGCTCGCCCGGATCTCCAGCACGTCCGTGGCGGCGTACTTCGCGGTGACGTACTGCTCGCCGTCGGCCTCGGCGGCCATCGTGTCCAGGTCGGTGATGAGGTACCGGCCGCCGCGCCCGGTGGTGATGCGGCCCTCCTCGCCCATGCGCACGAGGTCGCTCCAGTGCCACCCGATCCGTTCGGCGGCCGCGTCCCGGGCCAGGCTCGCCGCCTCCCACGCCACCCGCTCGGCGACGACCGCGTGCACCAGCTCGGTGTCGAGCTCGCGCGCGGCCGCCGTGGAGTACATCGGCCACCCCTTGTAGTGGTCGACCACCTCCAGGTGCTCCTGGGCGACGAGTTCGGCGACGTCATCGGGGGTGACCGGCTGGCCGGTGTGCTGGCCGAGCAGCCCAGCGATCCGGGTGGCCCCCAGAGCCTCCGGCACGTACGGCTCCTGCTGCGGGACCGCCGCGGTGGTCCTCTCGGTGGTCGCCGGGGTCTCAGTCGTGGTGTCCGTCATGCCTGTGCCTCCGTGGTCTCGTTCGTGGTGGGAAGGGTCCGCCGGTCGGCGGGCAAGATGAGCTTGAGGAAGTCCATGCGGCAGCCGTGACCGCTGATGTCGACGTGGGCGTCCGTCACCTCGTACGGCGCGCTGCCCGGCTGCTCGATCCGGGCTGAGCTTGCTCTTTAACCTTTGGCGGAGCCTCAGTGGCACCGGTAGATTCTCCGCGGTGACCTTGATGGAGACGCAGGGCCTCACGTCGATGACCGACGAGGCGCAATTACGTTGGATGGCGCTGGGGGACACGACTCGGCGGCCGGCCGTGGTCATGCTGCATGGCGGTCCGGGTCTGCCGGACTATCTGGGCGATGTCGCCCCCATGGTCGCGGACCTCGCGCCTGTGTATCGGTACGACCAGCGAGGCACGGGTCAATCCTCGTGGCGGGGGCGCCACTGCTTCGCCCGGCATGTGGACGATCTCGTCGAGTTGCTCGACGCATGGGACGTGCCCAGAGCTGTGCTGATCGGGCATTCCTACGGTACTGACCTGGCGAGCCGGTTCTGCCTGACGCACCCGGACCGGGTTGCCGCGATGCTGCTGATGTGCGGGCCGTTCGTCGGTGATTGGCGTACCGGGGACCGAGCGGAGCGAGGCCGCCGCATGTCCGCAGCGCAGCAGGAGCGGCTCCACGCATTGGAGGAGTTGCCGCACCGCACGGAGGAGCAGGAAGTCGAGCTGCTCACACTGGCCTGGTTCACCGACCACGCCGATCCCGAACGCGGGTGGCACTGGGCCACGCAGGGCGCCCGGCAGCGTCGCCCCGTCAACTGGGCTATGAACAGCGAGCTCGGCAAGGAAGGCCGCGCGGACCCGCTCGATGAGCATCTTGCCGAGCTCCGCGCATGCCTGCCCGCGCAGGCGGAGCTCCTCGGTGGGGCCGACGACCCCCGTCCTGTGTCGGCCCTTGGAGCACTCGCGCTCAGGCTCGATCTTCCGCTGACCCGCGTCGAAGACGCTGGGCACGAGCCCTGGTTGGAGCAGCCCAACACCGTGCGTGCGCACCTTCGGCGATTCGTGCAAGCCACGGTGGGCTCATAGGGCTTCGACCGGATTGCCGGCCAGCCTCATCCCCGGCTGTCGGCACTGCGGCAGGGCCGGTCTCGAAATGGTCCTCGAACTAGGGCGTGTTTGAGAACGCTTCCTGCTCGGCGCCAGCTGGGAGGCCGAAGACACGAGTCACGCAGGTGTCGAGCAGAGAGCCGAAAGCCCCTGCCGACTTCACTGCTGGCGTAGGAAGCGTGCCCGCGTCGTCCAGGCTCGCGATGTAGTCGATGTCCGCCCACCCGCCGCAGTAGAGGACGACCAGGAGTTCCGCCTCGTGCGGGCCGTGCATATGGATGCCGAGCGAGTCGGGGGCAGTCACTTTGGACCTGTTCGTTTCAAGCTGATACGGCCACGCGGACGACGCATCGCGCCAGGTCAGTGGTGCGCAAGTGAGTCCTGCGGCTTGCCAGACGGGCCGTCGGTCCGTGAGGGCAGCGGCGGCCTCGTCGAGGTCTATCACCCGGTCCATGCGGTGATGATCCCGTATCCGGGTAATGCATGGTCACGGGGACTGTCGTATGAGGGTGAGCTGGACCGTCGCTTCGTAGCGGACGGCGAGCTTGTCATAGCGGGTCGCGACGCCCCGGGCCTGCTTGAGGAGGCCGATCCGGCATTCGACCTTGTGCCTGCGCGCGTACGTCTCGCGGTCGAATCCAGGTGGACGGCCTCCCGCGCTGCCGCGCCGGATCCGGTGTCCGGCCTGGTCACGCTTCTCCGGGATGGTGTGCGGGATCTGCCGCCGACGCAGGTACTCGCGGATCGCGCGGGAGGAGTACGTCCGGTCCGCGAGAACGTAGTCGGGGCGGACCCGGGGGCGCCCGCCGCCCAGTCTGGGCATGCGGATGCGGTTCATGACTTCATAGAACACCGGGCGTCGGACCGCTGTCCGGTGGTGATCACCGTGGCCAGGACGTGGGAGGAGGCGTCGACGGCGAGGTGGAGTTTGATCGTCACCCGTGCGAGGGCGCGCCCAGTACGCCGCTGACTTAAGGCCCGTCACATGGCGAGGAGCGCCCAACGGCGGCGGCCGCCGTGCTCCTGATCCGTATCAACCCCGCACGACACCACGCCCAGCACCGCCAGCTCGTGGAGCAGCGTGTCGTCGGTCGGTGCCTGATGCTGCTGGTGTGAGAGAACCATGACCAGGGCGTGCTCGTCCTGGTCGGCGAGGTGGACACTGATCCTGGGCCCCTCGTCGACCGCGGCGGTCATCAGAGCGGTCACCACCCGGTCCAGGGCTGCCCGGTCAGGCCGGTAGCCCCACTCCCCCAGCTGCCCGGCAACCAGTCGACAGGCTTTCGCAGGCGCCCACGGCTGGGCTTCCAAGGCCCAGTTCGCACCTCGCCGGTTCGCCATCGTCACCACCGGACGGCCACGCCCCGCAACCGCCGTCCCCGCGCCGAGCGGTCCGTAGGAGCGCACCGGTTCACGCTGCGGGCGCGGCGGCTCCACGGGCTTCTTCGGCGGCGGCGGGGTCTTCGGCGGATACGAGGGCGGGGCCGGGCTCTCACCGGTGTGCAGCGGTGTAGTCGTCACAGCAGCCTCCCCGAGGCAGTAGCCAGGCCGGTACAGCCCGTGAGCCCATCGTAGGGACCGGCTGGTCCAATGGGTCCCCACTCGTCAAATACTTCTCCACCCGCGGGTGCTGAGCGCCCGTCGGCGGACGGGCGCTCGGTACCGCAGCCCCCGGCCCGTCGCGGTGAGTGTGAACGGGGGGGGAGCAGCGGTGGCGGGCGCGGTGCGCCTGCCCTCAGAGGACTTTTGAGTGTTTGAAGACGGTGGTGTGTGAGATACCCAGGTCTTCGGCGATCTTTTGTGCGGATTCCCCGGCGCGGCGGCGTTCGGTGATGAGGTCATCGGGAAGGTCGAGGGGGCGCTGTCCGACGGCCCGGTTCACACCGGCTTCGGTCAGGCGGGCCGCGATGGTGTGCCGGCTGACTCCGAGTTCCTGGGCGATCTGCTGGATCTCCTGGCGTTCCTCAAGGTAGCGCCGGGCGATCTCCTGATTGCTGAGCGGGAGTTCTTTGTGGCTGCCCCTTCGGGGGATGTGGTGCCGGCACAGGATCCGGAACACGGTGCGCTCACTCATCCCGTGGGCGTCGGCCAGCGCTCTGGCAGATTCGCCGTCCTGGTAACGGCTGATGATGTCCTGCACTCGATGCTCCGCACCGGGATGAACGGGCCGCCGGCTGGGTGTGCGCGCCGGGGGGACCGCGGGAGCGGCCAAGCATGCTGCAGGGAACGCGGCGGCCCGGTTGCGGGCTCCGGCTTCGGTCATGAGCTGCAGAGTAGGACAGCCAAGAGGGGTTGGCGAGAGGCAACGGCGCGCGCCGACCAACCTCAGCGGGACGGGATTTCATGGTTCCGCTCGCTCCCCGTGGCGCGGCTGCGGGCGGCGGGGCGGGGCACATGGCGGGTGCTGTCAGGGACTGGTCGGAGACTTTCCGTGATAGTCCGTGGTCACGGAATCAGGGATGTTTCTGTCCGTCGAGGGGCGGGAGGAGACCGGCGTTTCGGATGGGGTCCGAGGACTAGGGTGGGGGCTTCCCACGACCTGCCCGGAGGTGCCTGCCCGGTGGCTGACAGCTTTGTTCACCTGCACAATCACACGGAATATTCGATGCTCGACGGGGCCCAGCGGCTGGGTCCGATGTTCGAGGAGGTCGCGCGGCAGAGCATGCCTGCGATCGCGATGAGCGATCACGGCAACATGTTCGGGGCCTACGAGTTCCAGCAGGTGGCGAAGAAGCATCCGGGCGTGAAGCCGATCATCGGGATCGAGGCGTACGTCGCCCCCTCGTCCCGGCGCTCCCGGAAGCAGGAGTTCTGGGGGCCCGGTGGTGTGCGGGCCATGTCGGACGACGGCGAAGGGTCAAAGGACGTCTCGGGCGGCGGCCGCTTCACCCACATGACGATGTGGGCGCAGAACGTCCAGGGTCTGCGGAACCTGTTCTACATGTCGACCGAGGCCTCCTACACGGGCCAGTTCCCGTCCGGGAAGCCGCGGATGGACATGGAGCTGATCTCCGAGCACGCCGAGGGAATCATCGCGACGACCGGCTGCCCCTCGGGTGCGATCCAGACCCGGCTGCGCCTGAACCAGT
The DNA here is from genome assembly GCF_041433995.1 of Streptomyces sp. NBC_00466. NCBI lineage: Bacteria > Bacillati > Actinomycetota > Actinomycetes > Kitasatosporales > Streptomycetaceae > Streptomyces > Streptomyces sp. NBC_00466. The sequence goes on from NZ_CP107897.1 coordinate 190,306, forward strand.
ACGACGAGGCCCGCAAAGTCGCCTCCGAGTACCAGGACATCCTCGGCAAGGAGAACTACTTCCTGGAACTGATGGACCACGGCCTGGACCTGGAGCGCAACGTCCGCACCGACCTGCTGCGCCTGGCGAAGGACCTGGACATCCCGCTGCTGGCCACCAACGACGCCCACTACGTCCTGGAGGAGCACGCGGACGCGCACGACAACCTCCTGTGCATCGGGGTCGGCAAGAACAAGGACGACCCGGACCGGTTCCGGTTCAGCGGCAGCGGCTACTACCTCAAGACCGCGGCCGAGATGCGCAACCTGTTCTCCGAGCTGCCCGAAGCCTGCGACAACACCCTGCTCATCGCGGAGCGCATCGAGTCCTACGAAGAGGTCTTCGCCCCCGAAGACGAGATGCCGCAGTTCCCGGACGTCCCCGAGGGCGAGACCCAGGAGTCGTGGCTGCGCAAGGACGTCCTCAAGGGCTTGGAGATGCGCTACGGCTCCCCGATCCCTGACCAGGTCATGGAACGGTTCGAGACCGAGATGACGGTCATCGGCCCGATGGGCTTCTCCTCCTACTTCCTCGTCGTCGCGGACATCGTCCAGCACGCCCGGAACAACAAGATCCCCGTCGGTCCCGGCCGTGGATCGGCGACCGGCTCAATCGTCGCCTACGCCACCCGCATCACCGAGCTGTGCCCCCTGGAGCATGGCCTGCTCTTCGAGCGGTTCCTGAATCCCGAGCGCATCAACCCGCCCGACGTCGACCTCGACTTCGACGACCGCCAGCGCGACGCGATGGTGCGCTACGTCGTCGAGAAGTACGGCGACGAGTTCACGGCGATGGTGAACACCTTCGGCAAGCTGAAGGCCAAGAACGCGATCAAGGACACCTCGCGGATCCTCGGCTACCCCTTCTCGCACGGCGAGCGGATCACCAAGGCCCTGCCGCCGGACGTGATGGGCAAGTCGATCCCGATCTCCGGGATCTTCGACTCCTCGCACCCGCGCAACGGTGAGGCCGGCGAAATCCGCGGCCTCTACGAGAACGAACCGGACGTCAAGAAGGTCGTCGACGGCGCCAAAGGCGTCGAGGGCCTGATCCGGGGCACCGGCGTCCACGCGGCCGCCGTCATCCTCTCCAAGACACGGCTCACCGACCGGATCCCGCTCCACATGCGCGCCAAGGACGGCGTGAAGATCACCGGCTTCGACTACCCCTCGTGTGAGGACATGGGGCTGGTCAAGATGGACTTCCTGGGCCTGAGGAACCTGGGCGTCATCGATCACGCGATCCAGAACATCCGCGAGAACCGCGGGGTCAACCTGACGACCGACACCGTTCCCCTCGACGGCTCCCAGGCCATCCCCCTGGACGACAAAACCACCTTCGATCTCCTGGCCCGCGGCGACACCTTCGGCGTCTTCCAGCTCGACGGCGGCGGCATGCGCACCCTCCTCAAGCTCATGGAACCCTCCCGCTTCGAAGACATCGCAGCCGCCCTCGCCCTCTACCGCCCCGGCCCCATGGCAGCCAACGCCCACACCAACTACGCGCACCGCAAAACCGGCCGCCAGGAAATCGCCCCGATCCACCCCGAACTCAAGGACGCCCTCGAACCGATCCTCGGCAACACCTTCCACCTGCTCGTCTACCAAGAGCAGATCATGGCCATCGCCCGGGAACTCGCCGGATACACCCTGGGCGGCGCCGACCTGCTGCGCCGGGCGATGGGCAAGAAGAAGCCCGAGGTGCTGGCCGCCGAATGGGACAAATTCCATGCCGGCATGCAGGGAAACCAATACTCCGAAGAGTCCATCAAGGCCCTGTGGGACGTCATGCTTCCCTTCTCGGGATACGCGTTCAACAAGTCCCACACCGCCGGATACGGGCTCGTCTCCTACTGGACCGCCTATCTCAAGGCCAACTACCCGGCCGAGTACATGGCCGCCCTCCTGACCTCCGTCGGCGACGACAAGGACAAGGCCGCGATCTACCTGGCCGACGCCCGCAAGCTCGGCGTCCAGGTCCTGCAGCCGGACATCAACGAGTCCGTCGCGAACTTCACCGCCATCGGCGACGACGTCCGCTTCGGCCTGCGCTCGGTCCGCAACGTCGGCGATAACGTCATTGAGTCCCTCGTCGCCAGCCGCAAGGCCAAAGGCAAATTCGTCTCCTTCGCCGACTTCCTCGACAAGGCGGACCTGCCGGCACTGAACAAACGCGCCGTCGAGTCCCTCATCAAGGCCGGGTCCTTCGACTCGCTCCACCACTCCCGCAAGGGCCTGTGCGCGATCCACGAACCCGCCATTGCCTCCGTCATCCCGGTCAAGAAAGCAGCCGCCTTCGGCCAGGACGACCTCTTCGCCGACCTCGGCGCAGGCAACAGCGAAGAGCCGGTGCTCGGGCTGGACTTCCCCGTCGCGGAAGGTGAATGGCCCAGGAAACAGCTCCTGGCCAGCGAGCGCGAGATGCTCGGCCTGTACGTCTCCGCACACCCCCTGGACGGCACCGAGCACATCCTCTCCCGACACCGCGACACCACGATCAGCGAACTCCTGGGATCCGGGCGCACCGAAGGCGTCGTGCGCCTGTCCGGCCTGATCACCGGTGTCGACCGCCGCATGACCAAACAGAGCAGCCCGTGGGCGATCGTCACCCTCGCCGACCGAGACGGTGAGATGGAAGTCCTGTACTTTCCCGCCTCCTACAACCTCGTCCAGCACGCACTGATCGAGGACAGCGTGGTCTCCGTCGAGGGCAGGCTCAACGACAGGGACGGGGCGGTCAGCATCTTCGGCCAGGAGCTCCAGGTCCTGGACGTGTCCTCCGCCGAACACGGCGGCCGGCCCCCCGTCCAGCTGTCGTTCCTCTCCCACAAGGTGAACGAGCCCACCGTCAGGAAACTCAAGAGCATCCTGTCCGCACACAAGGGCGAAAGCCCTGTACGCCTGCAGATCCGCGCCCCGCAGAAAACCGTCGTCTACGAACTGGGCTTCGAAGTCGACCCGACGTCCGTCGCCTCCGACATCAAGGGCACCTTCGGCCCCGGCGTATGGATGGGCGTCGCCTAGAGGAAGCCCGGGCACCGTCTTCGGGTCGCGGCCCGTCGGGAATGGATGATTCCCCTCACCTAGTGCCCGCCCACCCACACCACGGTCACCGCCGCCGCCACCCCGACACCCACTGACTCTTGATTGGTTGCACTCAGTTGTCGGGAGTGACCTTGGGTGACGGTACCCCCGAGCGTTGTCAGACCCTCCCCGTACCGTTATGAGTCCTACTCGTGGCGGCTGTGGGGAGTACCAATGGACGACGACCTCCAGATCGACAGCGACGAAGACCTCTACCGCAACCCTGTCTACTACGAACCGGCCGGCCGGAACCTCGACCTGGACCGGGCAGACCTAGGCGTCCCGCACGGCCAGGGTCTCCTCGACGTCCTCATCCGTATGCGCGGCCGTGTGCCCGTCGACAAGCGAGGCCTCATCTGCCCCGACTGCCGGGACCTCCGCGGCCGGCGCGTCTCCATGTACCTCGTCCAGCGCGACAACGTGTGGCTCGCCTCTCACTACCGGAAGCCCGGGGAGAAACCCATCAGCCACGAGTCCGACGAGCACCTCGCCCGAAAGGAACGCGTCGCGAAGGACTCCGAAGACCACGGTTTCCCCGCCGAGATTGAGTCTCAGACTCCCGACGGGAACGCGCGCCTCGATGTGCGCATCACCGGCGCCAACGGCATTGTCCTGGGCTACGAACCGCAGCTGAGCGCCCAGACCGCCCGCGGAATGCGTGCACGGGAAGGGTTTCGTCGGCGTGGCGGTATCCAGTCGGTCTGGGACTTCGCCGACCCTGACCACTCAGGCATCGGCACCGTGCCCTACGTCCGCACCCCTAACCTGCCGGCCTCCGTCATTCGCGTGCAGAAGAACCCGATCGCGATCCGGGATGGCAACTTCGTCTTGGAGGAGGGCCAGTGCACTCAGAGCGGTGCGCTTACCCGGTGCCCGGACAAGCCCTATAACCCGGAGAACCCCACCGACGCCGGATACTGCGGAGGCTGGCACCGCCTCCTCGTCCCCGCCCACCAGTCGAGCGCCTTCACCGGAGAAGGCGGCTTGACCCTCACCCGGTTCATCGTCGAAGCCGCGGCCGGCGAGCGGATCCCGTTTCAGCGAGGGGGTCACCACGGGTGGCTCCCCGCGCAGCAGTGGCAGAAGTACCTCGACGCGAACGGGCCCAGCCCGGATAAGAAAGAGAGTCAGGCAGCGGTACGGCACGGTGATCGGCGCGACAAGTGCACCGAGGACCGCCCGGCCTCGGATGTACGACCCAAGCCGACGCAGAAACGCGGAAGCCGCTCGATCGTCCTCGAGTCCCGCCCCCGGGGTTCCGAGGCAGCGCGAGTGCCGGTCGACGCGTCCGGAAGGGCGATCCCCCTCTGTCGCTTCGGCTGCGGTCAGCCCGCAAGCCTCCCCGGTCCCGAAGGACTGCCCGAGCACTTCTCGTGCCGCAGGAAGCACGAGGCGTGATCTACAGGCTGCCGCTGGCATGCCCTTCCCATCGTGTAGACCCCGGTGCGGCGCCGCGCTGTGTCCATCCAGATGGGCGACCCGTTTGACCAACTCGCCGTCATGTTCGCCCGGTGATCCCGTTCACCTCCAGGACCACCCCACGGGCCTGACCAGGAACCCACACACGTCCTGATCTGCCCCGCTATGCGATTGGATGGGCCCTCTTCAGTTCATCCGGTCCAAGCGCGATTCAGGACGCACGATGCCCGTCGTGGAACGCTGGTGAGCCCAGCGGCGCCCGGGAGGAGCTGGCTGGCCCCCGTTTCAGCACAGGAGGTGCCGCCCCGGAGTGCTGAAGGGATCGTCGCCGGTGTGACCGGGTCGCCGGCTCGCGATGTCGCGCCTGCCACAGCTCGTCGGTCCGGCTGTTCACGCCACGGGTCGACCGCTACAGCCAGATCGCCGTCCGGACCAACCGGTACTCGGTCCCGACCCGTCTGATCGGCAAGCGGGTACGCGTCGTTCTGCACGCCTCCCACCTGGTGGTTAACGACCGGAACGTCGAAGTCGCCCGGCACAAGAGGCTGATCGCGAAGGGCAGCTGCCGACTGGACCTGGACCACTACCTCGAAGCCCTCATCCGCAAGCCCGGCGCCTTCCCCGGCGCCACGGCACTCGAACAGGCCCGGTCCGCAGGCAAATTCACCCCGGTCCACGACGCCTGGTGGGCACAGGCCCGCAAGATCCACGGCGAGCGAGACGGCACCCGGGCACTGATCGAGGTTGGGACCGCCCCGGCGGCCGTTGCATTCCAGGACCTCCTGGAGTGGCACAAAATCCGGACGAGCCTAGTTGTCGATGAACTCCCCACCCGGGCCTCATTACGCTGCGTATGTTGAGCTCAGCACCCAGGCAACTAGAAGCAGAACGAGGCAGCTATGGCTGACGCTGACGCGCAAAAGAGACACATCCACTACCCCCCAGTCCCAAACGGAATCGACTACCTGCGCGATGTCATCGACCGACTCGCCCGTGAAAGTGGCGAGCCGAGCGAGCGTGACCTCAAGTACGCCGTCCTCCACCTCCAAGCGGCCGCCGAAGTGCTTCTCAAGGCCCGCCTGCGTGAGGAGCACTGGAGCCTTGTCATCTCAAAGGCCGAGAAGACGAACCGTAAGAAGTTCGAGAAGGGTGAGTTCGAAAGCGCCACCAACAACGAGACCGTCCGTCGCCTCGTCGAAGCCGTCGGCCTCGACATCAGTGCGGACGACAAGAAGACGCTGCTCGACCTAGCGACCACTCGGAACCAGCTCCAGCACTGGGGCATCACCGAAGAGGCCAACGCCGTACTCACACGTGCAGCCGACGTGCTCGACTTCCTGATCCGCTTCCTGGACCAGCACCTCCTGCCCGACCTCGACGCCGACGACGAGGCCGCCATTGCGGACGATCTGGAAGAGATCCGGACCGGATTGACGCGCATAGCGAGCTACGTCACCAGCCGCATGGAGCGGCTCAAGGAGAACGACCTCAAAGGACACGAAGACCGAACTGTTTCCTGTCCTGACTGCCAGCAGTTGGCCTTGATCGTCGATGGAGACACGAACAGCTGTCTTTTCTGTCCCCGCGACTGGACAGACCCGCTAGAGCTGGCCAGCACGTACGACAACGCCTTCGGCTACTCCCCGGCACCCGGAGACCCCTACGAGGACACCCTCGTGGACTGCCCGGACTGCGACACGCCAACGCTCGTCCTGGAAGCCGAGACAGTCACCAGCGGCGGATCGGTCCCCCTCTGCTTCAACTGCGCTGAAGTACAGGACGACCTGCAGGACTGCATGCAGTGCGGGCGGCTCTACAGGCCTACGGACGAGGAAAGTATCTGCTCCGAATGCTTCGCTGGCCTGGCTGAGTGAGAAGCGCCTCTCGCGTGATACCCCGGCAGTCAAGGGGGCGGTGGGCCATAGACCCTCTGCCGTACAGCCAGCGCAGCGGTCCGGCCGGCGGCGTCTCCCAATAGGCCTGGAAGCACTGCTCGCCGGGGTGTGTCCCGGCCTGCACACTCCTCCCGCACGTGCCTTCCCGTTGGTTGCAGGAGTTGGACAGCAAACCGCCGTATCAAGTGCTGCCGATGCCGCAGAACCATCCCCCTTGCCCAGGACGTCTACGAACTGAACGCGGAGTGGCAGCGGCGTTTCTCCCAAAATGGTGGGGACCCTCGCCTGCTCTCGGTGCGCCGAGGACACACACTGGCGCTGCACCACGTCCAGCGCCACGGCCACGGCCCGCGCCTGCGCGTCCTGGTCGCGGCCCACTGTGACGAGAACCCGGACGCTCCATGGCCGGACGAGTGGCTGAGCGGCGCCGTGCAGCGCCTGGCGGACGAGGGCTGGCTGCACCTCGACGACGGAAACCGCTGGTACCGCACCCGCCCGGGAATCACCTACCAGCGCCGCATCGCCCGTGAGCAGATCCCGGCAGCGGGCCAACTGACGACACCTCCGGCGCAGAAGACCAACCAGCAAACAGCCGCCCAACCGCCGCTGCGGGCACGCCGATCATCCGTACCCAGCGACACCCAAGACGACCGGCTGAGCAGCTTGTGGCTGATCCCTGGCGCGGAGGCAGTGCTGGGACCCCGCCCTCGCTGAGTCCCGGCAGCGGGCAGTCGCCTGCGATCGAAGCAGTGTCCCGTTCAACCGGACCTGGGCTCGGGCGCGCCTGGGCGGCGGTACCCATTGGTGACCAGCGCCCAGTCAGTCACAGCTGTTTCTGGGGCCGTGACCCATTACTTGGGCGCCCGCACCGCACGCTGTCAGGTGAAGGAGCTGGGTCCGCTCTGGGACGTTCCAGGGCGAGGATGAAGGCATGGACGCCCTGCACGGCCGCCGGCCGCCTCCGGCCGAGGCGTGTTGGGTGTCGTGTTGACGAGATACGCGTGTACGCCAAGCGGGTGAGGCAGCGGTGACCGCCCGCGCAAGGATCTGTTGAACGCTGCATGCCGTCCTCACGCCGCCGCCATTCACCGCGGCCACCAGTCGTCAACCGCCCCCACGCCCCGCTGACCGGCGAGTTCGCCGCCGACCCGGCCATGTGCCATCACGCCTACCAGGTCGCTATCGACTTCGGCTTTGTGGCTGTCGACGCGATCTCCGACCTCCTCCCCCAGGGGGAGTCCCTCGCCCTGGCCAAGCGCATGGGGTTCTGCGACTGCGGCCGACTCACCATTGATGACAACGACCTCACCCGCAGCGCCCTGAGCACCGTGGCAGCCGCCAACATGACCGCCTGCCAGGCCCTGGTACTCGCCGCGACCGACTACGCCCACCGAACTTTCGGATGTGCCGGGCTCAGCGCCCTGATCCACGAGCTCGCCGAAGGCCACAGGGCGACCTTCGAGCCCCCCGCCCTGACAGCGCTCCTGGGCCGCGTCCATACGGCCCACCAGGCAGAACATGGCCACGCCGGTCACAGCCGAGTCCCCGACGCGGTGATGTGGCCGAGCACCGCCGCATCCTCTATGCCCGAGCTCATCCTGCATTCCTGACCCTCCCGACCGTGCCGTGTGCTGCGCCGGGAGCCACGGCCGCAGCACGGGATCTTCCCCGCACACCATGCCGGCGCTGACCCCGGGCGGGCCGGGAAACACAGAAGCCTGCGGGATCGGTCGAGGTGGAGGACGACCGCATCATGCCCGGGGGACCGCCCCGACGTCAGCCGGTTGGGCAGCACCCGACGGAGGCGTCACGCGCTCCCGGACGGGGCGAGACGAGCCCACCACACCCGCAGCAGCATCGGCGGGTGGCTGCGCAACGCCAGAAACGCGGCCCACAGCCGTCGCACCAGAGGAATTTGGCGGGTATCGGCCAGGTCCTGCTTCCAGGCCGCGACCGCGACGCGGCGGCCGCAGTGGCGTGCGGCCTCGCGGTCACAGGCCAGCTCAGTCCACCACTGGTAGCCGATGCCGACGGCGGTGAGGACGGCCAGAACGAGGAGGGCCTGGGCTAGCGGCAGGAGCCCGGCGCACAGCACGATCAGGGCGGCGCGGAGCGTCGTGGTGCCCAGGCGGGCCCGTGCATCATTGCGGCGAAGGTGCGCAAGCTCGTGCTCCAGGATGTAGGGCAGGACGTTGCTGCGGTCGGGAAACAGCCAGAAGTACCCCAGGTCGACATGACCGCTGCGTCCGGAGCGGGTCGATGCCGCTTCGTGCCACAGGCCGATCCGGCCGCCGGTCACGGCCAGCGAGACGTGCTCCAGGTCTGATGCGCGGATGAAGTCCTGCACCCGGTCCTCGACTTGGCGCATCTGTCCGACCATGAACTCAGTGTCCGGGTCGATCGGGCCGCCCCTGTGCACCGGGCCGTCGGGGCGCAGGCGGGCGTGCCAGGTCATGTCTTGGCTCACCAGGCCGGACCAGATCGCATTGCTCAGAGACAAGCCGGTCAGGAACCACCAGATCGCGGCGGTAATGACCGCGGCCGCCACGACGCCGCCGACAGCGGGCGGATGCTGCCAGCGCACGGCCGCTACCCCGCATGCCATCACCGTCAGCGTGGCTCGTGCCAACCACCCGTACGACACCTTCTCCAAGCCCATGGCATGGACCGTACCGGCAGGGCTGTTACCTCGTGACGGATCGCTCTCCCGTGCAACCCTGCAATGTGTCTACCTGCTGGAATACCGTGTGAGGCGCACAGGCGGCGGAGTTGCTGCGGGTCAGAGCGACATGGAGGCCCGCGACTTCGGGATCTCTACTGACCGGGCCTGCCTGGAGATCGAGCACGTCTGCTACGACGCCGACGTGCTGCGGCACACGATCACCGTCGACTTCAGCGGCCAGCCGTGCGTCACCCGGCACGTGCCCACCCCCGAGGAGCTCGCGCGCCCCGAGGAGCCGGCCCTGCCCCCGGCCCTTCCTGCCGATCGGCGGATCGAGCCGACGCGGACGGTCGGTGCCAGCCGCGCTCTTTCCTGTACGGGGTCGCCCTGTGGTCATCCGGCTCCCTCTTCGGGAGCCGGATGCTGCACCTGGCTTCGAGCCGTGATCCGTGCCCGCTTGGTCTCCTCGCGCTGCTGCAAGGTGCCCTGGCGCTCCTGAGACTCGATCTCCAGGCGCTTGGTCTCCGCGTCCAGTGCGTTCCTTCTCCGCTGAGTAGTGGCCTCGATCTGCGCCTTCGCGATGGCCGCGGCCGCCGTGAAGCTGGCTGCCACCGTGCCTCCCGTGATCAGTTCGTCAAAGATCGCCGGCTCGGAAGAGCGCTGGACGGCTGCCCGGGCGGACTCGACGCTGGTGTCCAGGTCGGGAAGAGGACGCGCGGGGAGTTGGAATTGGGGGCAGACGAAACCAGGCTCGGGGCTGGCGAAGTCGAAGCCGAAGCCGAAGTCGAAGCCGCACGCCTCGCAGTACCGGCCCGTTCGCGTCGTGGCGCAGTCCGGGCAGAAGCCATCCGGGCCGTCGTCGGCCCCAGGTGACTGCTTCGGCACCTGCGGCTCGGGCGGCGATGGCATCGTCACACCGCACTCATCGCAAAAGTCATCTGAGAGTGACCGGTGGCCAGTTGGGCACGTGGGCATATCAGCAGGGTAGCCCCGCACGCAGCGAGAACCGCGGGCTTCAGTGTGAACGTCCCCTCGGCTCCATCGCCGAGTTCGAGCACGCCCCTCCTTGATGGCCGGCCTTCTCGGCTCGGGCCCGGCGCAGCGCGGCAGCCTCGGTCGCCGCAACCTGGCGGCGACGCTGGACGCGGGCATGGCCCATCGGAGCCGGTGCATCATCCGGCACTGCGGGCGGCCCGGGGAAGGCCCTGCAGCTGAGCTCGCGCATCGCCCTGTTCTGCCGCTCCACTGCCTCCGCGATGCCCGGGGCCATCCGTCGCGGCGGCACGGCCTGGCCGTGCGCCTCGATCGCACCGCGATATCCGTCCGGCGGAGTCCGGCGCTGCGCCGGCACGGCGGGCGCGGCCGGTTGTGGAGCCGCGGCAACCGACACGGCCGGGCCGGCCTTCGTGTGCGCGGGCGCCAGGACGTGTAGGGAGCGGACGTTCGCGCCGGGCACATGATGCCTGGAACGGGCGGCGGGTGTCTGGGGCGACCGCCGGCACCCCGGGATCGCGGGACGGATACGGCCGGGTGTCGGGGCTACGCGGGACTGTCGGTGCCGTCCGGGGTGTCAGCGTTCAGTTCGGTGTACTGCGGGGTGAGGTGCTTGTACTGGTCCGGGGTGGGCGGCAGCGCCGCGTGGTCCGTCTCCGCGGCTTTTGTCTCGGCGTACCTATCGGTGTCGGCCGTACGACTTCGACGGCCGGCCTGGTCGGTGAGCCGGTGCCGGATCTCGGCTGTCCTCGGGGCGGCCCAAATCTGGACGAGTTGCTCTTCCAGGACCGTGTCGCCCTCATCCGCGTAGATATCGCCGGCGGCGGCTGCCGCGTCCCGGCCGCGTGCGTGGATCCGGAACCTCCACCACTGGTGCTCCTCCGGATCTCCGAGGAGGGGCACCTCGTCCAGGTCGTCGGAGAGGGGATCGCCCACCAGGGGGCCCTCGGCTGGGAAGTACAGACTGACCTCGACGACCTCGTCCCAGCCTTCGCAGTTCAATGGCGGCTCGACGCCGGTCACGTCGAAAACGACATCGACGTCGCCATAGGAAGTACCGGTCAGGACCGAGGCGTAGGTCGATTCGTCATTGACACGGACCAACCCGTTACCTTCGAGCCTGTCGTCGATGTCCTGATCCGGCGCCTCGGCATCCGTGTCGAACATGACGTACTGATGATGCGAAACCCGCACTCGGCCTGGCCCCTGAACCGCCATCACTCCCCGATCCTCCACCTCGGACACCATGCTGCGGTCCCACACACCCGAACCGGTGAGTGGGACCGCAGCATGTAGCACTCGCGTCGCGTCAGACCGCGACCCAGAAGCCATCCTTGTCCATGACGCGCTCCTGCTTGTAGAAGCCGATGATCCGGCCCCCCTGCTTGTCCTGTTCCGTGGCCGGGACCATGGCAATACCACGGCTGGCTGCCGGCAGCGCCGTGCCGCCTTCGTAGGTCCTGGCGAACGGATACTCATCGCAGGACTTGCCGGGTACAGGCTTCACCTTTCCGCAGACAGCCCGCCGGTTCGCGTTCGCCTTCGCGTCGCTGGTGAGTCGGCGCAGCGGGTGCCCGGAGCCGGGCTTGCCGTAGTGCCCGCCCTTGCCCTGGATCCGGCGGATGTTCTTCGCGATGTCGGGCAGGGTACTCATGGTCGTCAGAGTGGGTTTGTACTTCGGGAAGACGCAGCCGGGGCTCAGGATGCGGCGGGTATTGGCCGCGTTCCAGAAGGAGTCGTCGCAGCGGAAGCCCAGTGAGGAATACGAGAAACTTCCCAGGGTGTAGCCGGGCTTGCTGAACGTGAAGGTGTACTTGGCCGCGCTGCTGTGGATCTTGTTCTTCTTGACCCCGTCGCTGTAGTCGACCTTGCCGGAGAAGGCAGACCCCAGCGTGTGACTGGAGACGTGGCTGGTCGCCTTGCACGGGCTGCCGCAGGAGACCGATGTCGCCATACGGATACCGCTGGCACTACCGGCGATCGCCGCCTTGCTGACGCGTGTGGTCTCCGACCACTTCAGCGACTTCTTGTTGAGCGTCATCTCGTGGCTGATCGTGAACGTGGCCCGCCCGACCTCCTTGCCGTTACGCAGCACCTGGACGCTCGCCTGAGATGTCTGGCACGCCACGCTCCGGTTGTAGACAACCGCGTTGACCCTGCAGGTGGCGCCAGCGGCCGCGCCGGCACTGGCAGCCATGGCCGCCGGGCTCTGCGTCACCTTCAGCTCATTGTGGGCCGGGTCGGCCTGAGCTGCCCCCATACACGTACCCGCAACAGTCAGCGCCACGGCAGCGGTCACAGCCGTACGCATTCGTCCGAACAACAAAGTACTTCCCCCTCGCCGTCGTACCACTCAGGCACCCTGTGCACCCGTCATGACGACAGCGCGACGAAACTACGGCCGATCACTCCACCACACCCTGCCCATCCCACCCAAACGACGAAATACCGCACGGGAATGGCCGATTCCCCTCACCTGCAGCAGAACGCACTCACCGCTCCCGAATGGGAGAGCACCCGGATCGCGAGACTTGGATCGATCTTCATTTCCGTTGTATAGCTACCGGCTCAAACTCAGGCCGGCGATAGGCCGCTGGTGTCCAGGTCCAGGTTGAACGGGTCCGGCAGTCGTACCATCGCACCGAACGGGTGCGGGCGGGTCAACGCGGGTGTAGCCCAGGTGTCCGGGCTCGGAGAACAGGGTGATGCTGCCCTCGATCCGGTCGACGAGGAGGTAGAGCGGGGCCCGGTACTCGGCATACCGGCGCCGCTTCACGATCCGGTCGGATTCAGCGTTCGACTCCGACGTCACTTCCACGACGAGGAAAGTCTGATCGGGGAGCAGCGCCCCGCCGCCCCTGGCAAGTTCCTCAGGAACGACGGCGATATCGGGCACGTACCAGTTCGACGACAGTGATCATCCTCGGCCAGGAACTCCACGTCCTCGACTTTGGGTTCGGAGGTGGCACCGTGGCCGATCGATTGGTTGCGTGATGCCGGTGCGCTGCTGGCGGCATGGCGGCGGGGTGTGGCATGGGGTGGCTGCCAGACTGGGCCGGGCATTGCATCGCCCTGTAAGGAGAAGCTCCGCCGTGTCGGTCTCTTTTCGTCTGACCTGTTGCCTCTGCCGCCGCGACATTCCCCTCGCCCAGGATGTCCGCGAGCTGGACGCAGAGTGGCAGCGCCGATTCCCCGACATGCTTGGAACCCTCGCATGTGAGCGATGCGCGGAACACACGTACTGGAGCTGCGAGAAGACCGGCTTGAGAGAGTACGTCGAGGGTCACATCCCTACATCCGACGGTAACTGCTTCGACGCGTGGAGCCACGTCGGACGATCGGGCACTCACCGGGCAATGGTGCTGAGCTGCCCACAGCCGGCGCTGCTTCAGGGAGCCGAGCCGTATCTACGTAGCGTTGCGAACCACGGGCGCGTCAGCTCCGAGATCGTCACCGCAGTGCGCGCGGCCCTGCGGGAGTGGGAAGCGCAACACGGACGCGCTCACACCAGACAGGCGATGTCGGTCTGACCTGCCGTGTCAGCGGGGATCAGTGGTGGCGGCGCAGCCGCCGAACAATTTCGCGTAGGTCAAGCCGGCCACGCCGCGAAGGCAGCTGGCCGCCCCTCCCCTCTACGTTTCGACTGGCCTCAGCTGAGCCGACACACCATCATCGGCGTCGTAGCCAGCCGGGACCGGCTGCTGCTGTCCAGTTCCGCGACGCACCCTTCTTCACGGCCATCCGCTGACCTGCCCGGTCTCGGGGTTTCGGCCACCTCGTCGTCGCTCCAGTCGCTCCAGGGTCCAGCAGGCGGCAACGGCTTCAGGGATTCGTTGACGGCTGTCCCAGGCCGCACCCGAGTGTGCGACCTGGCGCTGGACATGGCGGGCGCTGCGATTCGTGGGTGGGCGGCCGTGCTGGTGCGAGCTGGCGCACACGCGGATTCGTAGACTGGGCCACATGAATGTGATCACTCACAGTGTTCGTATTGCCGCTCCTGGTGATGGAGCGGCGGTGGGACTCCTGGCGCAGGACGCACTGGAGCACACCGATGAGGCAGTGCGCGCAACTGGGCGCCCGGAGAGGGACCTGCTGGGGCACATCGAGGCTCGCGGAGGAGTTGTCCGCACTCGCCATGGTCATACCGTCTGCCGCGTCGCAGTCGATCAGCAGAACAAGGTGATCGGGATGATCCACGTCTGCTCGCCGCGCGAGTGGATCGAGGATCACCCCATAGCGCTGCGCCCTGCCTTGGGCCGAGCTGTCGTCGAACTGGGGTTGCTCGCTGTCGACGCGAGGCACCGAGGCCAAGGGGTCGGGCAATCGCTGCTGGCCGTGGTGGAAGAAGACGAGCGAACACGCGGCACCGACGTCCTTTTCGCGAAGGTGGCGTGGGACAACTGGGCGTCGCTGCGCTGGTACCGAAATCAAGGGTTCACGATCGCGTCCCCAGGCGAAGCGCTCCTGATCCACACATCTGCCGGTGAGAGCAGTCTCATTGACCTGAACGACGGCCACGCTCTCGCGTTCAAGCCCTTGGCCGTAGACGCCTGCATTCTTCGGAAGCGCCTGTTTTCAAAATCCTTCCTCTATTTGTCCACTCTCCCCGCGGATTCGCCGCATGGGCGGTGGTTGTTCGGTGCAAGGTCTGTTTGCTGAGCAAGAGGACACGCCACAGAGCCGTCGTTCGGCCGGCGGACACAGTTCTTCCGCCTGGTCTCCAGAGTCTGAGGTTGGCGTGGGTGAAGCATCGTCCAGCCACAAGGTTGGAGCGGTCGGTGCAGTGGATACTCGGCGCCTTCCTGACCGAGGGCCCACGGCGGTCACGGCCTCGATACTCGCTACTTCCCGACGAGCCCGGCCGGGCCGATGTCGACAGAGAACGGGGTACCGCGCCGGGCGGTCGCTCCTGTGAGAACGTCGTCGTCTCGACGTTTACCGGACGGTCTCCAGTGTGCTGACGATGAGCCGCGGTGGCATGGTCGCAGTCACGACGCCAGTAGTCGGGATGCCGGCCTCCGCGTAGAGCAGAGGCTTGAACTTCCGGCCTCCATGCTCTTGTCGCCTGGCCAGACGAGTTCGACAACAAGCTGGCGGCGTCGGCGTTGACGCTGACCCCGTCCTCGGCGGTCGCCCCCCGCGTCCGTTACGACGATGTCCGGCCTGATCATCCCGGAGGGCGGGCAGATATTGATGGCCTCCAAGATCTCGACTCGGAGCGCTGTCGGCCGTGGCGTCCAGGATGCCGTGGGGGCAGAACGATGCCCGCTGGTGGCGGTTCCCGTCGAATTAGCGTGTCGCGTAACGTCCACGTTCTTCCGACTCCGCCCCGATCCCCTCCCCTCAGTGAGGAATGTGCCATGCCCGGTCCTGATCTTCCCGCCCCTCAGCAGCCAATGACGGTCGAGGCCCTCCTCCATCGATGGCCCACCAGCACGTTCAAAGCCGAGTTGGTCAACGGCGTCCTCATCTTCAGCGGAGAATTCGACGAGCGCGACGTCATCGCAGTCGAACGGACCTACCCCGGGCGGCGGGCAGTGCTCAACGCAGACGGTTCTATCGAATTGCACCCGGCCGGAGTTGGCAGACCCACCCCGCTCGTCGCGCGGTAATCTCGTGATGCAGGAACCAGATCTGCTGAGCTCAACACGCAGAACTTGACCGAGAATGGCGGAAACCCAGGACGTCCGCGACGGTCCAGGGCCCGTTTGGTCGACAGCAGCCACGCTCGTTCCATTCACTTCCTTGTCCATACTTCGCTGCCAGTGTGGTCCGCGGGCGTGGTGTCTCCTGTCAGTCTTACGAGGGTGGTCTTCGGCGTCTCTGAAAGGGTGGGCCGGAGTCGCCGCGGATCCGCTGGGAGTTCTGCTCCAGAAGCTGGCCTTCGGCTCGGGGATGACCTGCTGGCGACGACTGCGGGTGTAGGTTCTCATCGGAAATTTCGTTGTCTCAGCGTTTTGCCGCTGAGATGCCGGGCTCCTGAGACGTCGCAGATCAAGCGTCTCAGGAGCTGTGTTGTCTCCCCGCAGAGAGCCAGTACGGACGCCGTGACTCCATGATCAACTTGGTGAGCTCAGCCTCTTGCGGGCCACGCGCCTCCTTGAGAACGAGCTCGACCTCGTCCACGATCTCCACTCTGACCTGCGGCTCGGGTGTCCCAGCCAGTTCGATGTCCTGCGACGGCGGGGAGTCTTCGTGGGTCATAAGTCGATCCCTCCTTCTGGGATATGACAGCTTCTCACCCATCTGTCGGGGCCGAGAAGGTGCCCGATCTGTCTGAGGATTTCGACAGATCGATGAGACGGAACCGCCGACAAATCGCTGAGACACTGGGGTAAAAGCCCAGGTCAAGTGCAGCGCAACCGAAACGACGTCACCCAACTGATCCCGCTGATCCAGGCCGTGCCGCCGGTCCGCGGCAAAGCGCGGCCAGCCACTGCGCTGCTCCCAGGGGGATGCGGCTTCGGGCGGGGCGGCCGAAGGTGGTGGTCCGGCGGCCGGGCGGGTATCCGGGGCGTCGGGCTCAGGTACTGGCCAGCCTCTGGTTTTCGACCATTGCGAGCCGGTCGCGCGCGGCCGAACCGTCTGATCGTTTGAGCGAGGCACGCACAAGGTTGGCGCCAAGGGCAGCATCTTCGAGTAGACGCATGGAGTGCCGTAGCGCGACCGCGACGTCAGGGTCAGCGACGAGGACCTGCTTGGTTGAGCCCATCATGTCCTCGACCAGCGCTGCCTCCACGTCGTCCGCCGGATACGGCAGACCCGCCGAAGGCTCGTCCGGCGCTGCGATGCCGGCGAACATCTGAGTGACAGCCTCTGCGAGACCGATCCGCAGGCTGTGAGTATCCATGGCGACCCGATGGAGATACCGAACCAGGTCGTTGGGAACGGCACAGCTCGCAGCCTGCTCGATGCGAGCCTGGCGGTACTCGAACTCCGACTCACTCATGCCACCCATATCGGCAACATGGCCGACGACTTTAGCAACTCGCGCCCCGAGCCCCGTCCCCGCGGCGATGTTCCGGTACGAGAGCCGGGCCCGCCCCGGGTCTTCGGCCGCTGTGCTCCCCATCCTGGCCGCCGCGGGCGCAGCCCGCGCGATCAGTGCGGCCCCTCAGCCTGCCGCCACAGGTGGGCACGGGGGGCGAGTTCGATGGGGACGGCTCTGGAGGTGAGTTGGCTTGAGCCCTGCTTCGACGCCTCCTGGGAGAGCCGTTCAGGTGTGCCGGCGGTAGGTGCGTAGCCGGGCCTCGGCCTGGCTGGCGCTGCAGCCGAGGGCGGCGCCGACGGTTGCCAGGGTGGTTTTGTCTCGCTCGATGGTCGTGGCCGCGCAGAGCGTGGACATGTGCGTGTTGCGCTGAAGGATGTTGGCCGCGCGCAGGGCGACCAGTGGCTCGCGGTCGGCTAGTTCGTCCACTCGCTGGTTCAGCTGGTCCAGGAGCGCCGCGACATCGTCGGGCAGTGGCACGAGGGTGGACTCGACCTCCCTCACGTGCGCCTTCCAGTCCTCCTCCGGGCCCGAGGTGTCGTAGTAGGGGTGCGCCTGGTGGACTTCGTCCCAGTCGACCGGGTAGAGCGTCGCGCCTCGCCATCCGCAGGCGCACGAGCCGCGCAGGTGTGTGGCGGCCGGGCCTCCCATCACGCCGTCGTACCCCCACCACTCGGTGATCTTGCCGATGGCGCCGCTGCCGGAGTTGGAGGGGATGGAGATGGGGCCCGGCTCCGTTCCGTCCTCATTCACCACTCCGGGCTGACCGCCGTGCACCTCCCCGAGTTCATCCGTCTCCCACGGGTACATGCTGACGAATTCGGTCTGGAACACACTGCCTCCCGATCACACCACGCTGTCTCAGTACTGCTGAGAGCAAGCATGTCCGCGCCGCGTCGACGGTGAAGTGGAAACGGCCAAACCAGATGCCCTCCTCGGGGCTCAGCGGGGCGGGGCGCCGCTGGTCAGTCGCCTGGTCGACATGGCCCCGGTGCGGAAGGCTCCGATCGCCCCCTTCCGCATCACAATGCGTTATCGGACAATCACGCCACTGGAGGCCGAGTGGAATGGGGAGGGCGGCATGGAGGTGCTGTGGAAGCTGAAGCCAGCGACAGCGGCCAAACACAGGCTGTACCAGAGGTACTTGGACGCGTGGTGGCCGATCCTGTTGCAGACCTCGCAGCGCACCGGGTTCGCCTTTCCGCGAGTAACGCTGCTGGACGCGTTTGCCGGGCCGGGCCGGTACGAAGGCGGGGAAGCCGGCTCGCCCGTGTTCATTCTGGACCGCCTGCTTCACCACCACGCCGTTGAGCGCATGCACCTGGACCGCAACCGGGTGCACCTGGTGTTTATCGAGCGTGACCTGGCGCGCTACAAGCACCTGATGACCGAGCTGGCCACCATGTTCGGGCCCCTGGCTGATCTACCGGTCCGGGTGGAGGTACGGCGCGGTGAAGCCGGGAAGGACAGCTTGCCGGTCCTGACCGAGTTGGGTGCGTGGGGCAACCCGATCCTGGGGATCTTCGACAGCTGGGGCAGCGTCAACGTGCCGCTGGAGGTGATGAGCCGTATCGCCCGCAACCGGTCCAGCGAGGTCATCACCACCTTCGGCCCGAACTGGTTCAGCCGCCGCGAGGAGCTGAACCCGGACACCCTTGACACCGTCTTCGGCGGTCGCACCTTCTGGACGCCGGCCGCCGAAGAGGCCCGGCCCGACGAACGGTGGCGGGCGTGGCTGGACACCTACCGCAACGCCCTGAAGCGGGCCGGCTTCGGCTACCAGCTGCAGTTTCAACTCGTCCCGCGCACTGGCCAGCCCCTCTACCTCGTCTTTGGCACCGGCAGCCCCGCCGGGCTGAAGGCCATGAAGGAAGCGATGTGGAAAGTCGACGACCGCGATGGTGAGAGCTTCCGCGACCCGCGCAACCGCGGCAGCGCCGTGGCCGGACAGATCGACCTCTTCCAGATGGAGGAGGTCATCGACCCGGAACTCGTGGAGCTCGTCACCCAGCTCCTATCTCAGGGCTCCGTCTCCGTGGAAGCGGTCGGGCGGTGGCTGCTGACCGAGACCAGCCGCTGGATGCCCACCCACGCACTGAAGGCCGCCCGGCTCATGCGTCAGGACGGCTCCTTGGTCGTGCAGTCGACAGGAAAACTGACGACGAAGAGCGTGGTCAGCCTACCCGCGCCCGTGCGGTCCTGACGCGCCACCGGTACGCCGAACGCATCGGAGCCGGCGGGGGCTCCCGACCATCTGAAGGCCGGGCCCGGGCCCCTGATGGTGGATCCCGCGGGTTAGACGGAGGCCTGTTCATTCGCCTGTGGGTACTCCCGCATGCGCAGGAACGGCGGAAAGAGGTCGATGTCCTTGTGATGCGCCTTGTCCCAGCACGATCCCAGCTGCTTGACGAACGCGGCCGTGCCGGATACCTGGCACGCTTCGACGATGTCCCTCGCCCATTCCAGGTCCATGGGGCGGGCGCCGGTGCCGGACTCGCCGCCGACGATCACCCAGTCGATCCCGGACACGTCCAGGCCGGGGAGCGGACCGATGAGCGGTTCGCAGGACAGGAACCGTACGGCGGCCGGCACGAGCCGTAGATCCTCCACCCGGGGGAGCTCCTTGGCGCTCTCCACGGACACGCCCATCCACAGGTTCTCCGGCCACTCCAACCGGTCGGCGACCTGCCGCATCCTGCGGGCTCGCTTGGTCAGCACCTGGTAGGTGTGCTGCGGAGTGGAGGCCATCACGTCGAAGACGCGGCGCACGTAGTCCAGCGGGACCCGGGCGTGGAACAGGTCGCTCATGGAATTGACGAAGACCGTACGCGGGGTGCGCCACTTCAGCGGCACGGTCAGCGCCTGCGGATGCACCGTCAGAGCGAACCCCAGACCGGACGTACGGGGATCACCGTCGTTCTGGTACTTGGCCGACCCCATCGCTTTGAGGCGCTTAGCCAGGGCCAGGGCGTAGCAGTTGTCACACCCCGCCGAAACCCGGTCGCATCCCGTGGTCGGATTCCAGGTCGCCTCGGTCCACTCGATCGAACTGCGGTCGCTCACCGCTTCCCCCCTTTCTCGACGCCTGCGGGCCCCGGTACGGGCCGCCCGCAGTGTGCTGCCTAACGATGCCGTTCTCACGGGAGTACTGGGGTGGATACTCAGGTACCCGATCGAACCCGACTCTTGCTCGTAATGCCATCATTCGAACCTCCGTTTGGAAAATAGTGGCAGTGCGTACTCGCGTCGATCACGCCGTACGGTCCAACCGCCCGGCGGCCAGGGGGAAATGTGAACAACATCGAAGTCCCTGGTGTCGGGAGGAGCTGACGCCACCGTAGGGCCATGCCCAGGAAGCAGGCCGGCGTGTTTTGCCTTCCGAACCAGCTACTGAGTGTCGATTTTCATCCACTCGCCACCACGACCGCATCTTCGAAGAGACGGGGTCGTTTTGGTAGGCATGCAACAGACGAACTCCCTCCAGGAGCTTGCCCTTTGCGTCGAACGGCACAACGAGACGGTGAGGCAAGCGCGGGCACTGTGGTCGGAAGCCGAACAGGCCAGCCAGAAGATCGGACGCCTCGTCGGACTGGCCGTGTCGATGGGTACATCGTGGGCCGAGCTGGGGCGAGTACTCGCCCGCCTGGACGAGATGCCGGCGCCCACCGGCCTCAAGGCGCCGGGCCCAGAGTCCGCCCCCTCCCCACTACACACAGACAAGGCCCACGAAGAACATCACTTGCCAGCCGCGGAGCCGGCCACTGCACGTGAGGCATCACGTGTCCCGCAGCAGGGCACCGCGGACGGCAGCCCTGGACAACGGCCGGAACAAAAGCCCCCCACGCAATCGCGCGCCCTTCAGATCGTGCGCGGGGTGTGCTGGCCCTCAGGCATCGGCGTGGACACACTCCGGCGCACGCTGGCGGCGGAAGGACACACTGTCACCGAACCCCAGACCCGATCCTGGTTCGATCAGTGGATCCGCAGCGGAGACGTGCAGCAGATCGGCGCAGACCGGTATCTGGGCAGCACCGTTGGCCGAACTCCGCTACTGCTGCAACGTGCCCACCAGGTGGTCGCTCTGACACCGGACAAAGAGATGTCCACACGAGAACTTGCCGCCGCGCTGAACGAGAACGTGCAGATCGTCGGCGGGGAGCTGTGCTCCATGCTGCGAGAAGTCGGCATCACCCGCCCTAACCGCGGCAAGATCCGCGCTCGCTACGGGGGAACCACCGGCCCGCGCCTGCCCGGCTACAAGGCCGAGACTCTGGCCCGGGCCATTGCTCTGTACGACGCCCGGGCAACCTCACCCCAGCCATCAGGGCCCGCCGCCACCCCCGCGGCCGACCCGGTGCAAGCCGACGCGGAACGAGCGCAGGCCCCGCCGGCACAAGCACCAGCAGCCCATACTTCTCAGACCGCCTGCGAGCGCGCACTGCATATCGTCCGGGAAGCCGGCGCGACGGGTATCACCCACGTGGCGCTGGTCCGCCAGCTCGATGATGAGAAGCACACCGTGGTCGCCCCACAGGTACGTGCCTGGTTGAGGGAATGGGTCCGCCAAGGCGTGGTCAACCAACTCCAGGACGGCGCCCACGCCATGCCCCACCACCCCGAACCGCCGAGCGCCGCGGCCCCGACGGAAGACGACTCGGTCCCCCGTGTGCTGGTCCGGGCCCGCGAGGCCACGCACGAAGCTGGGGGAAAGATCTCCAGCCAGGAGCTATTCACGGCTCTGCAACGCGAGACGCCGGTCTACCGCGACGCATCAGACGTAGCGGGCCAACTGGTCGCCCTGCTGAACAGAGTCGGTGTAAAGCGCCCAGACCGCGGAAAAGTACGGGTTCGCCTTGGCCAGCCGCAGGTCCTTGGCTTCACTGCCACCACGCTTGAGCAAGGGATCAACGCCTACAGAAAGGCGGCAGCTGACAGGCTCTCTGCGGCAGCGAAGCGTCACTAGCCCCCTGTGTGCAGGCCAGGGCCCGGTCGTCCCCAGGAGCGAGGATAGGATCCCACGCTGCCTGGTCCTGCTCCAGGCGCCTCCTTCGGGGCCCGTCGGCTCAGCTCGCGCGTCGCCCGGTTCCGCCGTTCGACTGTTGCGGTGTGCGCACGTCGACGCATCGGTCGGTCCAGGCGGACTGGTGGGCGGCGAGCGCCTGGTGGAAGCCGCCGGACGCCATGTCGCGGGTCTTCATCGGCCCCTCGGGCGCGGCGGTGACCGTCGAAGGGGTGGGGTCCGCCACATGGAACTCTGGGGCTGCGGTCGCGCCGACGGCCAGGACCCGCACCGTGCGCACCGCCTGCGTGCCGACCGAATCGTTTGCCGCGGTGACGATCCGCGTGCTGATCAGACGGAGCTGCGTGGCGTACGCGGAGGAGTCCGGGCGCAGGTCCAGCTGCCCGCTCTGCGCGTGGAAGGCGACGGCGACGGCATGCTCGTGCAGGTTCGGGGAGATGGTGGCGGCGATGTTGGGCCACTGGTCCAGGACGCTTCCTCCGGCTGCCGGGATGTCCCAGGCCCGGTCGGCCATCAGGCCTTGGAGCACGGCAGCGAACCCGGTCGGCTCTCGGCCGTCGCGACGCGAGGCCGTGGTGCGCGTGCGGCGCTGCGTCTTACGTGTGCCTGATTCACCGCGGGCCTTGGCGGCCGCGCGCGCCTGGTGCAGCGCGACCCGGGCCAGGTCGACGCCGGACAGCTCCGTCTCGCCCTCACCGGGCTGCTGCCCGCTGGGGCTGATCGTCTCAGTCATTCCGGCCTCCCAGGGACATCAGCGAGCTGCCGTTCGCGAGGCGAAGTGCGCGCTGGACTAGCTCAGTTCCGAAGATCGTTACTGCTGCGGGCCGTCCGAGCAGGTCGTCCGTCATCGTCACGAGCCCGGTCTCACCCGCCATGAACTCGCCCCAGGCAGCGGCCCGCATGTCAGCCATGTCCTGCGGGCGTAGGTCATCGACCCCGTTCAGTGCCGGCTTCGCTTCGCCCAGGACTTCGTACGGCTGCTGGTTGAGCGTGAACGCATCGGCCACCAGGCGGCGGACCGACTCACTGCGCGGCCGTGCCCACTCGCCCACCCACTCCTGGTGGCGGGCCTGCTCTGCACGGCGGGAGTCGCGGTACCCCTGCACGGCACGGGCCCGGTCTTCAGCGTGCGGCCACAGGGCCGTCGCCCCGCTCAGCCGCTGCGCGAGGAAACCCGACGGGCGGTGCACTGTGCCCGGGGCGTCGCCGCAGTCGAGGAACGCGATCACATCCTCGGCCGTCCAGCCCGCGTCTGAGACCTCCCGCAGGATCCAGGCGATTCGGTGAACGGCGGCGCGTCCCATCCATGGCACCTGTTGGATCAGCTCCGAGGCCAGCTGGAAACGGCGCCCGACCGCGTTGAGCTTCCGGCGGCCGCGCTTGACCTTCTTCGGGGTGGGGGAATCGCTCTGCCCGCTTGCGAGCTTGCTCTCAGGGGGGAAGGAAGTAGTTCCCGCAGAATGAACACTGCGGGAACTACCCCCCATTGGGGTGCAACGGGCCTCATCAGAAACAGCCGTCACAACCCCATGAACAGCACCCTTCCGGGCCTCTCTCGCGGGGCCCTTCGACAACGTCTTCGAGCGTGGCTTGCGCACCTTCCGCGATGCCTTCTTCGCCAACTTTGCCATCAGCTCCCGGCCAGCCTCCGCGATCCCCGACACCGCGCGGGTGTACGCCGGAGCATCCTCATCCCGCTGCACTGTGCGGATCCCCAGCGCGGCGTCGAACTCCAGCGGGATCATCCGGGCGAACTCCGACGCCTTGGCCATCTCACCGCGTACCCGGGTGCCCCGCACGATGTAAGCGAGCAGCCCGGCCTCCCGAAGCATCTGCAGCTGGTACTCCACCGTCCGCTTCGACAGACCGGTGCGGCGCACGAGGTACTCGATACCCGGACGGCACGGGAAGAGCTGCGCGAGTTCCTGGGCGACCAGTACGGTTGTTGGCCCGAAGCTGCGCGGCCCATGCGACCGGTGCCGCGGTTCGTACAGCCCGGACCCGGCGACCCAGTGGACCGCCTGCATCCAGCTGTAGCCCTCGGGCGCGATTCGTCCTGACGAGGTCGAAAGCCACTGCCCCGCCTCCGGCACGTACAGACCGGGCAGCGCGGAGGCCGTGCGGCCGACGGGGAGTCCGGACAGACGTGGGGACGGGATCAGCGTGGCGGCCTGCACCACTGCGGTCCTCATCGACCCACCACCGCGACACAACGTTCCGGACAGATTGACGACCCGCCGTGCCGGATCAGCACGAAGAGACCAACGGGACATATCGGGAATGCCGGGCAGACAATCTGCGTCACACTGAATGCCGCAGCATCGCAAAACTGGATGAACCGGGCTCTAGCAGGCTGGCCAAAGTCAGAAAGGTGGGGCAAGATGGCGGTTGCCTTCCTCTGTATAGAAGCGGGCATGGAGAAGCCCCTCGGGGCACTTCATCTGCTGCGGAGCAGAAAAATGAACCGTTCGAAGCCGACTGGCATCGGGTCGAACAACTCCTTCGGGCGGCCCTGGCAGGCCGAACCGGAGACATGCGGGACGCCCAGTCGAGGTGCTGCAAACACCGGGGCTGGCGTCCCGGGCGGCTAAGCCGCCCCTAGACCTAGGTCATCTCAACCCCCTCTTCGGAGGGCGGATTGAGGTTCCCGGAAATACAGAAAACCCCGCTGACGTGCAGCGCGAGACATCGCGATGACGGCGGGGATCTTGTGTGCGGGCCGAGGCCCACGGGTACAGTGGTGCCATGAACACCGAGAGCCTCCTAGCTAGGTTCTCTACTCCCCCGGGCTTCCCAAGGCGCGGGGGATTTTTCATATTCAGATAGATCTTGATCGTGGCAACCCTACCTCCTCGATCGCTCATCGAGCAGAGGGTGACGCGAGCGAGTTGACGACACGAGCGAGGCCCCAGCTCCCCCAGCAGATAACCGCGCTGACTGGCACTCAGGGCAAAATGGCATCCATGCCTGACACGCCTGCCCCGGAGCCCGTGGTCACCTACGCGACCGCTGCGCAGCAACGCGCCTACATCGCGGCTATGAAGCAGATCCATGCCGACCGGAAGGTCGGAGCTCCGGTCAGGGTCTACATCTGTGCGGCCCCCCAGATCGCGCGGCGCCGCCAATGGGACGAACGCCTGGCGAAAATCCGACATCGGCTTCCTGGTGTCGAACTGCTCCAGTTTTCCGATGTGTTCACCGCGGACAACTACCGAGATGCCTGGCCGCAACTGGCCCCTACCTTCGACGGATTGGTTGTCGTCGGCTCCACCAAGCGCAGCGGCGGGCAGGGCCACGTCTACCGCCTCGGCGAGACCGCCCGACTTGAGGTCATCGATATCGTGCGGGTCGGCCGCCCTGTTCTGCTGCACGCCAAGGGCGCAGGACTCATCCCGTTCGTCGACTGCAAGATCAACCGGGTGGGCGACGACGTACTCCGTACCAAGGTGACCATTCCCGACGCCTGGGACCCGAAGGACTACGAGCCCACCCTGCAGGCCGCGCTCCGCGCGTTGCGACCGCTTTGTCTCAACTCCCCGGAAGAACACACCGGAGAGCGTGCCCACCTTGCTCACCCGATTGCTGCACATCCCAGTCCATAGCAAGGCTCCACGACAGGTCTTGAGACGCGAGGTGTCGGTCACGACTGTTCACCTCCGTACAGCGCAACCAGCAGCGTGTCCGGGTTCCCGTCGTAGACGATGTGCGGCTCCTCTTCATTTGGCGCATAGAAGCGGCCTGCGAACCGCAGGAGATCAGCTTCGCTGAACTCTATGGCGTTCGCGTCGACGAGGGCCTTAGCGTTGCGCTCCCGGATCCTCTCCCAGCGCACCTCGTGCGGCACAGGCAGGTAGACGAGTAGGGGCGTGCCACCTACCTCGATCGCCGTGTCTGCCCATTGCCTTCGTTCGTCACGTGTCCAGAATCCGTGGTCCACCACGACGCTGTGTCCGGACGAGAGGTGTTCCTGCAGCTCCAGTGCGATGTCTTTGAGGACGGGCGCCTCCCGGACAAGGAACTCCCCGCGGGGGAAGTCTCTCCCGTAATGTCCGTAGCGGCGGAACATTTCTTCATCTGGGCAGAGGCGCACCATTCCGGCCTGTTCGAAGGCGCGCGCGAGAGTCGTTTTGCCAGCGCCCGGCAACCCGGCCATGAGGATCGTGCGCGGCGCGGGTGCCCGACGACCGGACAGAGCTGCAGAGATGCGGCTGATCCCGACTCGTCCTTCCGGCGTCAGAGTGCCGGCGCGCTCGGCGCGAAGGAGTTCGCCGAGACGGGCTTCGAGGCGGTGAATAAGGGCGTCGTCCAGTGCGGTGTTACTGGTGGTCACCGCAGCACCTCCGACGTAGTGCGCCGTGTACGGCCAGGCGCTCCCAGGTCGACGCCGTATTCGAGGAGTTGGCCGTCGGCGTCCAGGAATCTCGCGGTCAGCACCAGGATTGCCGCGACGGTGCTTGCCTCCAGCTCTAGGAGCTCAAGGTCCCGTGCCGTCGCGATACGAGCGGTTTCCTCATCCACACGTCGCGCGACCAGCCGCCCGGTGGTCTGGGCAATCAAGTCGAGCGACAGCCCACCCTTGAGGCGCTCGTTCTTCGCCAGCTCAGGTAGGGCTCGGGCGAATTCCGCCGGGATCCAGGACGTTGAGTGGCAGACGATGCCGTGAGCATCTCGGTAGACGCGGCTTCGGCGAATCACGTCGTCACCAGGATCGATACCGAGCGCTTCGGCGACGTCTTCTGGGGCAATCGCTATGCCGGCGGTGTGGCCTGATGACTTCTCGCCAACGCCCCACGACGAATGCGTCTTGTTGCTGCGGTCGTGGCGCTCCGCTCCAGAGGCCAGCGACACGGGCCGGTTCATCACCTCAGTGCCGACACCTGGGATGCCCTGGACCAACTTCTCGTCCCGCAACAGCTTCATCGCTCGATCGGCCGTTGCGGTGCTTACGTCCCACTGGTCGGCCAGAGCTCGGATGCTCGGCAAAAGGTCGCCAGGCAAAAGCGCCCCGGAGCTGATGAGGTCCCGGTAGTGAGCCGCGATGCGCGCGTACGGCGGCCGGTTGTCCGCTCGGGGTGGCCCTGGCATGTCCTCGCCTCCTTCATATCCGTCTAGGTTGCCTCACTATACCGCTTGACACCAGAGGGTACCTGAGGCAACCTGATGTAAGCAACACCTCGGTGACCCTCTGGGAGCGCCGAGTAACCAACGCAAAACAGCAGGAGTCACCGTCCTATGGGGCGGCGGCAATGGGGTCGTAGCCCGCGCTCCCCCGGCCGAGGCGTCTGTACCGAATATCGAGCACCACAGATCTACCTCGACAGCGCTGCTGCGCTGTCTGTCCGTCAGGACCTCCCGGCCGAAAGGCCGGCCTGGCGCGGCAGAGGGAGCAGCACTCGCTTCACATGAGAGAAGGAGATCCTGATGGCGAGGAACCGAAAGCGTCCTGGTCGGGTTCGGACCGAGCGCAACAACCGCCGCGAGGCGCTCAAGCTCAGCACGATGGCCCCGGAGGATTTCAACGTCCGACCGGGCGAGACGAAGTCGCTCGCGTGCCCGGACTGCCGGACCTGGCGCCGGATCATGGGAACGTACGATTTCAAGATCCGCGAGCACGGCATCAGCGACAAGGTCACCGAAGGCCAGAAGCACGAACGCTGCCCTGGCAGTAACCAGGTCGTCGAAATCGACATCGACGTCCGGCGGTGGCAGGCCCGGCAGGACCGCCTGCTGCGGGACGCGATGCCGCAGGACAACCGGCGCGCGGCGCAGCAGTTCTATAAGCCCCTCCCGGACCCCGCCACCCCGGTCTCCCGGATCACGGCGGAGATCACCCTGGAAACGACCCGCCAGTCGTATCTCGCTCACCGCAAGGGCTGCATTCGTTGCGTCGGCGTTCGCCACTGCACGGACGGTGGCGTCCTGGCCCGTCGCTACGTCCGCGCTCTCCGGGAGGAGCCCGGCCGCTGCAAGGTGCGTGAGCAGAGGGAGTGCCAGGAGCGGCGTGCCATGCGGAGGCAGGCTGAGCCGTCCGTGCGCAAGGCGCAGTGGGTCAAGCACGGTGGCGAAGCGATTGAGAGGGCGAACAACCTCTGCTCAGAGCGGGCTTCCGGGGCGGTCTCTGAGTTCCGCAGCCTCCAGATTCCACTGGAGCCGCTCCAGGTCACCGCGTGACTGCACCACGAACGACTATTGCCCTAACTCAGGGAGGTACCAGCGATGCGGACGGATGAGTACGAGGCGCGGCAGGCGGAGTTGGAGGAGATGCACGCCGACTACGAGGCCACGGACCAGGACGAGTACGAGAAGTACATCGACGAACTCGACGCCAGGGACGCCAACCGCTCCTGACCCCTACGAACATCTACGGCCGCCGCCACCCCGCTGAGGGGACGGCGGCCGCTGCAATCTCTTCCCGGCCGGTCACCACCTGGTGGCCGGCTCCCCTTTGAGCTGAGGACCCCCATGGATATGACTCTGGCTACCCTCTACGCCCGCTACTCCGCCCGCCTCGCCGCCTACGTGGCCGGCCGTCTGGGTGAGGGCCTGGCAGACACGGACGACGTGATCCAGGACGTCTGGGTCTACGCCGCGCAGCTCCTCGCGAGTCCCGATTCGGCTGGGGCCTGGACGGTTCTGACGGCACTGGCCGACCGCGCCGTGGCGGCACACCAGACGGTCGCCCACCGCGGCATGGAGGTCCCGGTCGGTGTGCTGACGCCTGCGGCGCGTGTCAGCGCCGCTTCGGTAGTCGCCCCGGTGTTGCCTGCCGCTGTGCGGTGGGGGGCCCCGGCTGCGGTGCAGGTTTTCGAGAACGCGGCCTGAGAGTGCCTGTCTCTGAATCTCTGATCGGAAGGAAATGACCATGGGTCTGTTCACCCCGAAGTATCCCAAGTCCGATACTCCGGGGGCCGATTCGTCCTCCGGCGGAGGTGCCCGCCGTGAGACGCGTGCAGAGCGTCGCGACCGCGAGGCCCGCACCTCGTCGGCGCGGAGGAAGGCCAGCGTCGAGCGCCAGTTCCAGGCTGCCGAACGGGCCAGCAAGGAGCGCACCGCCAGTTTCTGGGACCGCTACGAACGTCGCAACGGAACCGGCAGCGTCGACTGGAACTGAGGCTCAGAAGGTTCTGAGCTGACGCCTTTTGCCGGAACCGCGCCCCGGCGCGGCGCCGGTAATGGGCGCCGGACTGTCCCGGCCCCAGTCCCACCACACAGGCGCGCCGCCCAGGGCTCTGACCTCCTGGGCGGCGCTGTACAGGTCCCGTCGAAAGGAACACCTGTGAACACCATGATCGCACGGTCGTTGGAGGCCGTCATCGGCACACTGAACGCGACCGGCACCTGCCCCGTCTGCAAAGGAAACTTCGAGACGTGCACTTGCACGGGAGGGCACGCGGGTCGCGTCGGGATTGCTGCCGACGACATCCGGCATGGCGAGACCGAGCAGTGGTACCAGCTCGTCGACCGCTTGGTCGTCGACGGTGACGACCGCGCCCGGGCCGCTGGCCGTCGGGCTCGTCGCACTCTCTCCGAGATGGCCCCCGGGTACGAGCGACAGCCGATCCTGCACCTCACCCGCCCGCTTCCGATGGCGGGTGCGAACGACGCATGCCCGCTCTGCCACCGCTGGACCTGCGACCGCACCAACTGCCCCCCGTCCCGCTCCGCAGTGGCGAGCGCGGCAGCGGTGGCCCGATGAGTTCTTGTGGACACCCCCCAAGGCTCGTGACGGTCAACAGCATCGGCTCCGATGGAAAGCCTTACCAGTCGGTGCGGCACGAGCCGTGCACCTGCGGCGGCGGTAAGTAGGTGCATCACATACGGCGCGCCGGGGTCGCGCAGCACCTCGCGGCCCGGGCCGTTGCTGTTCGCGGTCTGTCCCATCCTGCTACTCAGCTATTGCTCGCGGCCGCCGCTCTGACGGCCGCGAGCGCCTGGGACGTCGGCCACCGCGTAGCAGACACTCACCCCGCTCAGAAAGGCCGTCGTGCCACCTGACGACCTGTACACCCGCTACATGCAGGCCGCCACGGCCAACCGCGTTCACCAGCACGACTGTTCCGCGTGCCTGACGAGACCGTGTCCGACGGGAGTAGCACTCGCGGAGCGGCTGGCCGGGCTTCAGGACGAGTACCTCCAGCACCAGCGTGAACCCTGACACTCACCTCAACGAAGAGGAACGACATGAGCGCATTGTCCTTTTGCCTCCACATGCCACGCTGTCCCGCGGCGATCGCCCCGGACCGTGAGGCCGCGCAGGTTGTGGCACATCACCCGGAGCAGGGCTGGAGCCTGCTGTGCAACGGCGTCCTGATCTTCGAGGACACCGGCGAGCTGCTGCCGGACGGTCAGATCATCGCCCCGCACCGGCCCCTCGCCGTAGTCGCGGCCTGACGGCTGCCTGATCCGCCCGCACCGACCGCCGATCCATTGGCGGCCGGATCGGGCGGTGACTGGGAGCCGGACAGCCCGGACCGCGATCAAAGATGAGGCCCGCATGACGAAGACGATTTTCACCGACGAGACACTGCGCGTGGCCGCTGAGGCCATGGGCGAGTACAGCAAGTCTATCTGGGTCTGCCCGTCCGGCGAGCAGGTCACCGGCGAGCAGGTCGCCTGCCACCTGGAGGCCACCCGCGCTCTCCTGGACCGGGATGGCTGGGTCCGCACCTACACCTCCGTCGCCACGAGCGCCGACCGCACTGGCGATGAGACGGCGGTCAAGGACAGGTTGAGCGAGGTGTTGCACCTGGTTCGCAACGCCTTCGGACCGGGCGACCTCCGGTGGCCGCTGTACAGCGCGCTGCTGGAGATCTCCGCCAGCGCGGACGGCGACGGGGACACAAAGTGTCTGGCCGGGCTGGTGTTGGACCTGGTGATCCAGGCCCATACCGGGTCGGACACCGCGAAGGCTATTGCGTGGTCGGAGCGGATGCACCGTACGGCCGAGGACATCACAGCTCTGCTGATGGCAGGCGTCCGGTTCGCTCGCGCATACGGGTCCGGCGTCATCGCCGAGGGCCTGGCTGCTGCCTGAGTCGACCGGCTGTTCGTAGTGAGGGAGGCCGGTCTTCCCGTACGCCTGCTGGCCACTTGCTCACAGCACCACGGCCCCCCGGGGTCACGGCATTTGAGCTGCCGTGGCCCCGGAAGGCCTGGTCACGACCCTACCGATCGACACCGACCCGCGGTGCCCTCTTGCACGGAGGCACCAGAACGTAAGAGAGGACACCCCGTGGCCCCCAAGACCGCCACCAACCGCAGGCGCAAGGCCACCCCGGCTGCGAAGCCCCGCAATGCCCGGCGCGCCAAGACATCTCCGCCGGCCTCCACCTCTGCTCAGATCGCCGCCCCCGAGGAGACCGCGCCGCTGGTGTTCGCGGAGGCTGACCCGGTTATGGCCGACGCTGCCGACCGCGCCGCCGATCTCCGGGACCTGGCGGCCGACGACGTCGTGCACATCCTCGCTGACGGCGAGATGCGCGTCATCGAGCTGCTGGACGGCGCGCGCACCCAGGCGGCCTCGATCACCGAGGCCGCCACCGCGGAACAGTCCCGCCTCCTGGCCGTCGCCATGACGGACGCCAACCAGGTCCGTACGGAGGCCGCGACGACCGCGGCCGCCGACGCGGACCAGGTCCGCGCCGACGCCGAAGCGGCGGCGCAGCTGCTCGTCGACGCGCGCCGCGCCGCCAGCACAGTCACGGCGACGGCGGCCGACGAGGCCGACAAGGTTCTCGCTGACGCCCGTCGCCAGGCGGAAGAGGTCACCACCACGGCGGCAGCACAGGCGGAGCAAGTCCGGACCGAGGCCGCTCAGGCCGCCGCGAAGGCCCTCGCTGACGCCGATCAGGAGGCCACCGCCCAGCACGCGGCGGCGAAGAACGGCCTGGAAGCAGGACACAGCGAGGCTGACCGCCTTCTGACCGAGGCCCGCGACCGTGCCGAGACCCTGGTGACGGAGGCCCGTGCGCAGGTCACCGAACTCACTGAGCTGGCTACCACCGACCGTGCTGCGACCGGCAAGGCCGTTGCCGAGCTGCGCCGCCTGGCCAAGGCCGACCTCACCGAGATCGGTGAGCTGGTCGACCAGCGCCGCGAAGAGGCCAGCGGGATCCTGGCCCGCGCCCAGGAGCAGGCCGACGAACTGATGGCCGCGGCGGAGCGGGAGGTCGATCAGGCCCGCGAGCGGTTCGCCAAGCTCGCGGCGACGGCGGCTGAGCAGTACGACGGACGACGAGCGGAAGCGGAGCAGCTGTACGCGGACGCACTCAAGGCCGCCGACGACCGGCGTCGCGACGCCGACCAGCACGTCGCCGCTACTCACACCGAGGCAGAGCAGGCCCGCACCGAGCTGCGCGAGAAGCTGCGTGAGCTCACCGACACGTTCGACGCACAGGCCGCCGCCAAGCGCAAAGCCCTCACCGACGAACTCGCCGGGCTCAAGCAGGCGTGCGACAAGCAACGCGAGCGGCTGCGGGAGGAAGCCAAGACGGTCGCTGCCCAACTGCGGGAGGCCGCCCAGAAGGAGGCCGACCGCATCACCACGGAGGCGGAGCGTAAGGCGAAAAGCATCACCGAGCGGGCGAAGGCCGACGAATCCCGCGCCCGCCGGCTGCTCGATGAGGCCCGTGAAGCGAAGAAGGCCAACTCCCGCTGGAACGGCTGGCAGCGAAAGGTCAGCCAGAAGGCGTGGAAGACGGCCCCGTGGATCGCGCTGGCCGCCGGCGTCGGCCTCGCCGCTTCCGGTGAGTACGAGCTGGCCCGCATGGTCGGCATCCACCCGTACGTCGCCCCGCTGCTCCCGGTGTCGATCGACGTCTACTGCGTCACCGCGTTCCGCGCCAAGAGAGACATCGCGTCGGCGCTGACGCTCATGGCGTCGGCGAACGTCATCTTCCACCTCTCCGAGCAGGCACACCTCGTACCCGAGGGCCAGTCCGCTCCCTGGTGGCTGACTACGTTCGTCGTGCTGATCTTCGTGGCCGTCATCTGGCGCGTACACACGCTCATGCACGACCCCAGTACGGACGGGCACGGCAGTACAGCAACCGCGGACGGCCGTACCGGTACGGACAGCGGAAACGGAACGCCCGCTCGTACAGGTACGCACCGGCGTACAGACGGTACGGACGGTGCACTCTCCAGCCGTACAGGGGCCGCCAGCCATGACCTGTACACCGGCCACGAGCCGGTACGTCCGGACGCCGCAGGCACCGGACGGGACGGTACGGACCCTGTACGCCCCGCCTCCCACCCGCCGCACGACGGCGGGACAGAAACGGCGGTGACCAGGCCGTACAGCGACCGTACAGGCGGCGTACACACCACCCCCGATGGGGCGGCGCGTACAGGTACACCGGCTGCGGGGCGTACCGGTACGGCCAGAGCGGCAGCACAGGGGCGTACCGGTACGGCCAGCGTCCGTACGCAGTCCGGCGGCGACGGTGTACCGGGTGCCCGCACAGGTACGGATACCACGTCCTCCCTCGCAACCGGAACCAGCGGCACGGACCGTACCGGTACGGCTGTACGGACGGACGCCGAACTCCTGCCGCTCGTACAGAACCTGCCGCGTGACCAGGACGGGTTCGTCACCCTCTACCAGGCACGCACCAAGCTCAGCGTCAACCAGACCCGCGCGGTACGCCTGCTCTCCCAAGCCGGCCTGCTGCGCCCCGAGGACGCGGACAAGCACCTGACCTGATCCGACGTCCGGCACACACCAGTGAGGGCCAGCCCATCCGAAGTGGGCTGGCCCTCGCTGCGACTGCCGGAAGCAGTCCCAGCCCCCAAGTACAGCAGGAGGAATCCCAGCCGTGAACAGCAACGACCCGAATCACGCACCTCTGCGCGATGTGGCGCAGAGCCCGGAGGCAACCGCTCGCTACCTGGCCGAGATTCAGCGGGTCCTTCTGGACATCGGCAAGAACCTGGAGACTCTGGCCCTGGAGACCCGCATCCACTGCCGCGACACATACGTGGACGGCGACCGTTGGTACGACGCCTGGCTGCGCGCGCAGCCAGTGGAAAGGTCCCTCAAGGACGTACTCAAGAAGGTCGAGTCCGTTACCAAGGGCCTGGAAAAGACCGCGTACAAGCGGCGCGACCACGATAAGACGGTCGCGAATACCGACCGCAAGAGGAAGGACAAGGAGCTGGAAAAGGTGCGGAAGAATGCCCCGCCGCTCCAGGTCGCCCCGCAGAATCCGCCGCAGCAGGGTGCGCAGAGCCACAAATCAGGCTATGGTGTTCCCGCGTCGATTTACGACCTGGGTAGCAGGGAGTCGGCGTGACTCGCCCCCTCAGCAGTGCAGAACGGTCCGCCGAACGGCGGCAGCAGTGGCTGAAGGAAGAGGCGGATAAAGCCCGCGAATCTCGCGGCGAGCAGGGGCAGATGGAATTCTGGCTCCGCCTGGCGCGATCTCGAATCGCCAAGGACGTCAAAGCCGGTCGCGGCGACGTCCACGTCGGATTCGCGCAGATCTGCCGCCTGTTCATCACCGCGATGGACAAGCGGGCGGAGGGCGACGCACGGATCTGGAACGACCTCCTGCAGTACGCGGAGCAGGTCGTCGCGAAGCACCCCCCGCGTCACTGACCGTCACCAACGAAGGCCCCGCCGGACTCCGGCGGGGCCTTCGCCTCGCGTAAAGCGTGCACACGTGCACGTGCACACGCGTGCACACAAGACCCCACGCTCTGTCAAGTCCCTGGAGGGGACCGGAAGGAGGTGCGCTGTGTCCGACGTGGACGACCCGAACGGGATCCTGGTCCGCGGTCCCTGGGGCGGTGATTCCTCGTACGTGCCACCGCCGATGCCGGATTACGCCGACACTATTCCACGGCCGGAGGACATTCCCGCCGCGCCACCGGAGTCGCCGGAAGAGACGACGATGCAATTGCCGACGATTCCGGCTGCCCCGGATCCGGCAACGGCATTGCGCTCGGACGGAATTACCCCGCCGGAAATCGGAGAAGATGAAGGCGAATATGACGAGGGTGAATATGTTCAGCCTCGTTCTCTCGCTGACCGTCTCGGTGACTGGCTGGAATACTGGCTCGAAATGAAACGGGGGCTCCACGAAAGCGAAGCGCCTTTCCGTGAGGCTGAAATAGCGCGGAAGGCTGCGCTGCTGCAGGGGCGCACCGCGCAGGAAGTCGCGATGATGGAGCAGAACGGAAAGCTCCACGCCGCGATGATGAAAGCGAAGGGTGATAAGGCGTCGGCGCGCGGAAAGTCCGACGCCGACCGCATGAAGTCGCCTGGCTCTGGCCTGGGGTCGGACAAGGGCCGCTCGAAGGCCGGCGGCGGGGGCGGGTCCTCGCGGGGCGGAGGCGGCGGTCCGTCGCGCAACAACTCCGGGTCGGGAGCCAACCGGCCCGGGTCGCAGCGCGGCGGCTCCAACTCCGGTGGCCCCGGCGGGCGTTCCGGGAACGGATCGACCGGCGGAGGAGGTAAGGGAGGCTCGAAGAGCCCTGACCGGTCCTCTGGCGGCCGTGCGACTGGTCCTGGGCGCGCCGGGTCCGGTGGGGGCTCGAAAGGCTCGCACGCGGGCTCTGGCGGCTCCGGTAAGGGTGGCGGCTCGAAGGACGGTGGCTCGAACGGTGACGGCGGCCGGGGCCAGCACGGGCCGGCCTCCAACGCCCGTGCGGAGCGGGCCCGCGGCCGCCAGGACCGCGCGGGTACCCGTCAGGCCGGGCGTCAGGAGCGGCGCAACGCCGGACACACCGCTGGCATCGCCGACCGGAGCGCGGACCGGGACCAGGCCCGCGCCAACCGGCAGAAGGACTGGGAGGGCCGCCGGGCGAAGAAGGCGGAGCGGGAGACGGCGAGGAAGGCGAAGCGGGAAGCCGCGGCGTCGGCCGACCCGGGCCGCACCACCTTGGGCGGAGCCCTCTCGGAGGAAGCCCAGCGCCGCTGGGACAAGCGCCGTGCCGACGCGAAGGACAGCAAGGCCGGCGCGGAGAAGGTGAACCTGACCAAGGAGAAGGACAAGGGTAAGAGCGCCGACGGCAAGGGTGACAAGGGCGCCAAGGAAGGCCCTGGCGGGGCCTCCAGCGGCAAAAGGGACGCCCCGGCGGGCGATGATCCCGGCAAGGAATCCAAGGTCGGTGACGGGTCGTCTGAGGGCTCGAAGAAGCGTCGCCGGTCCCGCCGTCGCACCGGCAGTTCAGGCCGGGCCGGACGGCGGGGCCGTACCCGCCGCACGGGGCGCGCCGGACGCACCGGTCCGCGCGGCCGCCGCAAACGGTCGTCGGACAGCCCGTTCGGACCGGAGCCCACCCCGACGGTGGAGTGGCCCGATCACCCCAACCGACCCCGGCGCCCCGCCGACGGCGGCGAGGGGGACATCGAGGACGCGGTCATCATCCCCGACGATCCCGCAGCTGTGACGACCGGCATCAAGGGGCTGCCGCCCGCGCCGGAGCCTCACACCCAGCGGCCCGGTAGCACACGGCCAGCCCCCGAGAAGAACGAGGAGAACGACGTGAGCTATGCGAAGGCCCGGTCGGGCCAGGGCGGCCTGGCAGCGCAGCACCGCACCGACATCACGTTCGACGAGTACCTGGTCACGATGGTGAACATCGCGTTCGCCGCCCAGGCGGACAAGGAACGGTCCGAGGAACTGGCCGACGCACTGGGCAAGGTCGCGAATGCTCTGCGGGACATTGCCACGGACCTGGTCGGTGACCACAACGTGGGCACCGGAGTCATCGATCTGATCTCGGACCTCGCGGATGCCGCAGCCCGCATGAAGTCACAAGCCGAGCGCTGCTCCCAGGAGTGCGCGGCTGCTGCCGGGGCCGCCGCACTCGCGGCTAGCGCGGTCGGCCGCACCTACAGCCAGGACATCGACGCCATGGACGACGCGGGCCTGACACACGCCTCCTCCGCCGCGCATCACGACTAGAAACCGAGGAACAGCTATGGACAGTGACAGGGCACTCGTCTTCCGCCAGGGCACCGCACCTGCGGAAACGGACGAGGACAACCGCTTCAAGGCACTCCAGAGGAAACTCAAGGTCCTCGGGGCCGCCATGGACAGCGCCTCGATCGAACTCGAAATCCTGCAGCGCAACATGCGCACGAACGCCGACCGTGCCTACGGCACAGCCGAGGCCATCGTCAACGCCGAACTCGACAAGAAGTTCATCGAGATGACGAACACCGTGTCGGTCGCCTTGGGCGGCGCTGCCGCCGAGGCCCGCAAGCTGCACGCGGCAGCACAGGACGTCTCCGCTCTCACCGACGAGACGAAGCGCACTCATTCCCGGCTGTACGGGGCTCTGGACGACATCCGCTCCTCACGCAAGGAACGCACCCCCAAGCCCGGCTTCTTCGCCCACTGACCCCCCACCCGACCCCCTCACGATGGGCGGCCCTGCCAACCGGCGGGGCCGCCCTCTGTCTTCCCCGAAGGGAAACCAGCCCCGGTGTCCACTCCCCGCAGCGTCGTGCTGGAACGCATCGCCTACACGCTGGCCGCGCCGGTCCTCGCCGCGGCCCCCAACATCGATCCCACCGGACCGGTCAACACCGTCGTCATGCTCGCCAGCGCCGCCGGCATCGGTGGCTCGGTACTTGCCCTCAACAGCGACGAGGGCGCCGGACGCAAGCTCGTGCGCTGGTCCCCGCTCACCATGGCGGCCGCCGTCGACGTGGCAGCCCAGATCACCCCCGGCTGGGGCTGGGACGCACTGATCGCCGCCGGATGGGCGGCCGCCGGACTTCTCGTCCTGCCACTCTCCCGCCACGCGCGCCGCCGTTTCCGCCCTGCCCTCGGCTACACCCCCGCTCCCCAGCTACGACCCGCTCCCGCGCCCCCCGTTGTGGCCGACGACGGCGCAGACAAGTTCACCCAGGGCGTGCGGCACATCTGGGAGCGCGCCGGGATGCCGGGCCGCACCTACGTGGTCAAAGCCATCCCGCACCCGGGCACACGCAACGACCTGACGATGCTGCTGCGCGCCTCCGAGCCGGGCCGCCCGATCTCTGGCTTGTCCGAGACCGCCGTCGCCGCCGCATTCCAGATCGATGAAAACGTTGTGCAGTTCGTCCCGGTGACACAGATGGCCGGCCGTCAGGGCGGGCCTGGCTGGCTGGAGGTGAACCTGACCCCCGACGAGGCCGTGCGGCGCCGCGAGCGCCCGACCGACCACGAGTGGTGGGCCGACACGATCGGTGCCGGCACCATCCCCGGCTCGGTGTTCGTCCGGAAGGTGAGGAACACCGAGCGGGGCGTGACGTACTGGACAGCGCACATGCCGGACTCGATGGGTGAGCCGCGGGTGAACCTGCCCGCCCTGTGCAAGGCGCTCGATGCCTCTTACGAGGACGGCCGGGTCTTCGTCACCCTGGACGGGCCGGACATCCTGGTATCGGTGTGGGACACCTCCCCGCTCGCCAAGGTTTACCCCGCCACCCGTGAACTGCTGACCCCGGACGAGGAAGGCCGCTGGGTCACCGGCTACCTGACCAACGGCCAGCCCGCTCGCAACCGGGTCTTCACCGACCGGGGCGCGGCCCACGGTCTGTACGTCGCACCCTCCGGCGGCGGCAAGACCCAGCTGATGGCGCTCGCCGTCTGCGCCGACGCCCTGTACGGCGCGGTCGTCTGGCTGGCCACCCAGGCCCCGGACGAGAAGACCCGCGCGCTGGGCGAGCACATCAACCGCCAAGGCGCTGGCTCCCTCTACATGATCCGGGCCCTGCGGGCGACGCTCGCACTCATGGAGATCCGCGCGGAGATGCCCTGGGCTGACGGCAAACTCCACGACTGGAGCCCGGAACTTCAGGGCTGCCCGTACTCCCCACTGAGCCTGTACCTGGACGAGTTCCTCTCCGCGGCCCGCGATGGGGAGTACGGCGCGGAGATCATGGACCTTGCCGAGCAGGTCTCCGTCAAGGGCCGCAAGTACGCGATCGGCGAAAAGGTGGCCGGTCAGTCGATCTTCGTGCAGGACGGCTTCACACAGCTGCTCAACGAGAACCTGCGCGAGAACTGCATCCCGGTCGTACTGAAAGTGGCCGCGAAGAAGGTCGGCGGAATGTTCAAGGACCTGGGCATCGCCCCGGAGGACATCCCCGACCCCCTCCCCCGCAGTTTCTCCAGGGCGGAGGCGGGCCGAATCGACCGGATCATGAACGGGGAGCCAGAGCCCGCCGCCGACTCGAATACCGGCGGCGCCGGATGGATCGTGGAGAACAAGAAGCCCGAAATCCTCCGGACCCTGTTCATGGACTTCAGCAAGGACATCGGCGAACTGTTCCCGGATGAGATCAAGGAGCTCACCGCCCACGAGATCAGGGAGCTGGGGGCCCGCGACCTCTGGTTCGACTGGAACGAACCGCCCCGGCCCGGCGAGTTCGGACCCGAGCCGGACGAGGACGACGAGGACGACGCCCCCAAGCCCAAGGGCAAACCCCACGGCAAGAGCAGCAAGGGCGTCGCGCCGCGCAGCGACACCGTCACCTCCGCACGCCAGGCGCTGGAGGCCATCAAGCACCTCAACAACGCCTGACCACTCCCCACCATCACCCGGGGCCCGCCCGAGCAGAGCCGGCCCCGCCCCAACCCTCAAGAAGGAGGACCCGCCGTGGCTCTATCCATCTCCGCCGCTGCGCTGCTCTCCAGCTTCTGACTACGCCTCTGTCCACGGAGGGTCGGGGGTGTAGTTGAGTTCGTCGCAGAAGCGGCAGTCCCACTCCGAGGGCACCTCCCACTTGTCGACCCAGAAGCCGACCTGCTTGCCCACGAAGTAGTTGTCCCCACAGCACCACCCGCACTCGAAGACGAACTCCACCGCATCACCTTCCCCGCGCTCTGTCGGTCCGAGGCTGCTCGGACCGCGTGTGCGGTGACTACCCGCGCACAGGCCCCAACTCACCCGCTGTGCAACGCCGGAGGGCGCCGCCGAATGTGCCCTCCGGCGGCGCCCTCCGGCGTACCCCGCCTGGAGCCCCCGATGCCCGCCACGCCCGCCCCTGCTTTCACCCACCCCACTCCGACCACCCAGACCGCCACGGCTCCGGCGCCACCGACAGAGCTGTCTCTCGAGGAACGCATGGCGTTCACCAACGCGGTGATGACCGCCCGGCTGGAGGAGGCAGCCGTCGCCTACGAGGTCAACACCGCACACATCCCCACCGAGCCGGTCGATCTGGACGACGTCGTCACCATCCCGCTCACCCCGACCCTCCAGCCGCCGCCCCACGCGTACCCAACCCCGGTGGCAGCGCTCCTCAAGCGCGCCCACCACCGGCTACTCACCGGCGGCTGGTGCACCGGAGCCCTCGTCGACGCGGAAGGCGCCCGCTGCCTGTACGGGGCGATCCACGCCGAAGCCCGCGGGAACCAGGGCCTGGCATCAGCCGGCCTGGAGGTCCTCATGGACGCGATCCGCCGCGACTTCGGGCAGGACGTCGACTCCGTTCCCTCCTTCAACGACGCCTGGGGCAACGGCCGCGTCCCGATGCGAATGCTCGACCAGGCCGCTGGCCTCGCTGACGCCCGCTGCCTCTGACCCCCGCTCCGGACCACCTGCTTTGCACCCGAACCCACGCGGTCGGGTGCGGGCCAGGCCGTCCGGCCTGCGCACAACCCGTCCACCACACCAACCCCGGACACCTGACAAGGGAGTCGCCCCGCCATGCAGTCCGACGACAAGCCCATCAACCAGCCAACCCGAACCGCCCGAGCTTCTTCGACCTGATCGACCAGACGCCCCCGCCGACGGTCACCGACCTGGAAGACACCCCGGGCACACCGCACTTCGCCCGGCTACGCGCGGCGTGGGGAACCTCCTGGAAACAGCCCAGCCTCTGGAGCCTCTGATGAACGAAACACCGCTCGACCGGATACGCCAGACGTGACTGGTTCGACTACATCGCGTCCCGCACGCAGATCTGACTGCTCCCCCGGGCGGCGGCCATGGTCCAGAGAGACCACCGCAAGACGGGGGAGGTCATAGAGCCTCGGCGCATTCGTCGACGAATGCGCCGAGCCGACGAATGAGGCTCAAGTAGAAAGGGGTGGGGTCCGAGTCGTCCTGCATGTGAGGTGCATCCTGGAGCCACTGTTGCCACGGGCCACCCGGTTCTCGGAAGCGGTCGGCTCGACCACCTCCAAGGTTCAGGTCGATGAACTGGAGAGCGCCCATGACGACGGTCTGGTCGTACGCGAGGTCAGGGCGACGGAGGTAGCGATCAAGGTAGGCGGCGAGCAGATCAGCGTCGCGCGCCGTTCCGAAACTGGCCAGGGCCACGCTGTAGGCCAGCCCAACGCAGCAGACCTCGCTGGCCAGCAGGAGTTCCCCGAGGCGCTCACGGAACTCGGTCCTGCGGGAGACAGCTACGAGCCAAGCCGCAGTTCTCCGTTCTCTCCAACTGCCCTCAAGAAGCGTGGTGATCTCATCTGCGGTGATGAGTCCCGCGTCCTCACGGAGATCTCGCATGAATCGGTCGTACTCAGGACTTTGCATGCGCAGCAAGCTGCCGCCGAGCTTCAGATAACGCCGCTCGGGCGTGACATAGCGGCGAACCAGGGCCACCAACTCGGCATCGTCACGAGGATCGCGTATCACACGGCCGATCTTGCCTTGCTGGTGCAAAACGAGGCCAGCCCATTCCTTGCCCTCCTCGTCGGCCGCCCTCACCGGGACCAGCGCGTCGGACTGGACGAAATTCGTCAAGCGCGACTGGACCGGGCCGCATCAGCAGCCGGCGAAGTGACAGTTGAGAAGTCGGTTTCGCTCGAGGGCGAGCCCCGGCATCATGGTCGTCGGTAAGTCCATACCGAGAGGGGCGAGTGCGGCGGGTGTCTGGAGACGGGCAGGCGGATTTGACGAAGCTGTGGCAGCGGAGTTGGCCTAGTTGCCCTCCGGTTGGGTACAAGCTCCGTGACCCGTATCGGGAGGTTTGGGTACGTTTTCACAGCCTGCCAGAGTCGAAGCGGTACGCGGACGACGAGAGCGAGTACACCGTCGTCCTGGAGCGTTACAACACCGTCCTCGATGAGTTGTTCGCTGGTGCGGACGTGTACGTGATCACTCCGCTCTGGACGACCGAAGCCGAGGTTCCGTCATCGCAACCCGTCACGGGCTATTGGCAGAGCTTGCTGGTGGAGGACGATCCTGACCCTGAGTTCCGCACGTACTGCCACCTCTTCGCCGCCCGCCGGCCCTGGCGGCGAGGCTGCATCGATGAGTCGCTCCGAGACATCGCCGACGACAAGGTGGCGGGCGTTCTCATCACCGACACCCGGATGCAGCGCATCCATCACCCCTACGACGGTGGCGCCGACGTCTTCCTCGCCACGTCCGAGGAACGGGACCGGGTGCGCGATCGGCATGCCGACTGGCTTTCCCGTCATCCGTCGGGTCTCTGACCGGTTCGGATCACTGCTCCACTCGAAATGGTCTTCACCGCAAGTACCGGGTTGAGAGGCTCCACGAGTTCCTTGGTGGCGACGGCCACAAGGCGCGCGGGCGCGCCACCGTCCAGCAGGGTGCTCACGTACTCGATGGCCTCCGCAGGCGAGAGCATCGGGAACCTCTGGCGCAGTGTCCGCGCAGCGTGCATGCGTCCGTGCGTAGCGGCGACTCCGAGCGCATCGTGCAGGTCGTCTACTGCAGTGCGGAC
The DNA here is from genome assembly GCF_041433995.1 of Streptomyces sp. NBC_00466. Taxonomy (NCBI): domain Bacteria; kingdom Bacillati; phylum Actinomycetota; class Actinomycetes; order Kitasatosporales; family Streptomycetaceae; genus Streptomyces; species Streptomyces sp. NBC_00466. Next base: position 233,046 of record NZ_CP107897.1, read on the forward strand.
CGGCAACCCACGTATTCGGGCCCGGTAGTCGTTCTCCCACTCCCCGGTTACCGCAGAGACGACGCCGATCTGGTGTAGTCCCCCGTCGACGCGGTCGACCAGGTACGGCCCATTGCCGACCAGCATGTACTTCGAGTTCCGCGTGCTTGCGAACTCCTCGGACTGCCAGGAGACGATCCACACCAGCTCGTGCTCCTCGACACGGACCACAGCCATCCTCACCGCGTCCGTGCTCACAGCCCGCCATTGCTGATAGTCGCGCTCCAGCTGTTCTTCGACAGCCCGAACGGCGGCTTCTCGCTCGATCACGCGTGCAGCATCCCGTACGGGCCCGGTTTCGACCAGCGAATTCCCACGGCTCAGGGCCACGCAGAAGGGGCCAACGAACCCTCTCGCCCAGGAATACAGCAGCTGAAAAACAAGTGCTCTGCGCCAGTACGTACCTCGCTCGGGATCTGCCTGGAGTGCCATGAGGGCACCCCCGCCGACCCCACCTCTTACCTCAACGGGCCGGCCAGTCCGATGGCCGCCTGACCTGCGACGCCCACTTCACCCGATGAAGGAGACCTTCATGACCACCAAAGGACGACCCGCGGTGACACAGGGCAGGAACCGTCTGCTGGCCGCAGTGAAGCGGCGGATCGCACTCTCCGCCGCCGCGATCACTGTGTTTTACGCAGACGTAGTGGTCGCGTGGGCGGCCGGGGTGCTGTGCAGCATCGTCGCGTACGGCGGGATGGCGGCGCCGCTGTGGATGTCAGCCGCCATGGCGGTCGTGGTCTACCTCGGGGTGTGGCTCTCCGCAGGACCGCTGTTCTGGGGGCTGGCGGCGAACTGGTCGGTCCGGATCAGGCGGTGGGGCGCGCCGGACACGGTGTACTCGCCGCCGCCCCCGGTGGACCACGTGGCGGTGCTCCTGGCCGCGAAGCCGGTTCGCCCGGCGCCGGAACGCAAGTCACGGTCTACCGAGCCCCGCCCGCTGTCGGCGTACGAGCTGGCGGTCCGGGAGCCCTGCTGGCGCTGTGGCGAACCCCCGGTGGAGGGCACGCATGCCTGGGATGACCGCGGCGACTTCCAGTTGCTGTCCAATCACACCTTCAAGTGCGGCAACGGGCACGGCTGGACGAACAGCACGGACGGCGGCTGACGGCTCCCCGTGCTGCCCCAACCCCTCGCCGGGCTGGGGCAGTGCGGAGGCCCGGACAGCCCGGCCTGCACCGCCTCCGGACAAGGACCTCCCCCATGGCACACCGCAACCCCGCCGTCTTCGCCGCCCTGCTCGGACTGACCCGCGCCGCCAGCAAGATCGGCGACTTCTGGGTCCAGAACGACTTCTGCGCCCGGGTGAAGGGTGCCTCCGACGACTCCCCCGTCACCTACGAGGACCCGCAGACCAAGGAGAAGACCACGCACGGCGCGGCCGACGGCCAGAAGGCATGCCTCCATCACTGCCTCACCTACACGGCGACGCAGGCGGTCGTCGTCGGACTCGGGTCCCGCGCCCTGGGCATCCGGATCCGTCCCGCCGCCGGCGCGGCCGCGCTCGCCCTGTCCTTCGGCACGCACTACATCGCGGACCGCCGGGTGCCGGGCGACGGCGTCCTGGAGAAGCTCGCCATCAAGACCGGCAAGGAGAACTTCTACCGGCTCGCCTCGCACGGCATGAACGGCGCGTTCCACCTCGACAGCACGTGGCACCACGGCTGGGAGACGATCGCCGCCCTCATCGCCACCACCAAGGCGACCAGCCGGTGACCGCCCGGCCCTGCACCCGTCTGGACCGGGTACGCGCCTCGGTCGGCATCGCCCAGCTCGCGCTCCAGCAGATCGAGGACGATCTCAGCGCCGACGACGTCGACCAGGAGGAGCTCGCCGCGATCCTGCGCGAGCTCATCGACGAGGACACCGACCCGCCCGGCGGCTTCATCCCGGTCCTCGCGCAGCTGCTCACCGTCGCCGCGCGTCGTGCCGAGCAGATCGAGCCCGACCGCGAAGGTGACGCCTCCTGCCCTCTGCACGAAGCCGCCGCACTGATTACCGACAACGCAGGACAGCGCCTCATCTGGGCTGCCCGCGCCCTTCACCCGCAAGGAGAATCGGCATGACCGAGCTGGTCTACCCGCAGCTGCCTGAGCACAGCATGGTCGTCCTCATCGGCCCCTCCGGCGCCGGCAAGTCCACGATCGCGAACACCTGGCCCGCATCCCAGGTCCTGTCCCTGGACGCACTGTGCGAGACCGTGAGCGACGACGCGGGCGACCAGGGCGCCACCGGTGGCGCGGTCGCTGCGCTGCACCTGCTCCTCGAGGCGCGGATGCGACGGCGCCTGTTCACCGTCATCGACGCGACTTCCCTGATGATTGGGCGTGTTCAAGCGTCAGGGGAGGCGTCAGTTGCACGACTGGTACGTGGTGTGGGTGCCCGATCCGGGGCAGTGGGGATCGCTGCCGCCTGAGGGTGTCCTTGGGATACGGGACCTGCCGGTCGAGGTCGCCCGGATCGGTCTGCGGCCTGGTGATCCGGTGTTCGTGGCGCCGGACGGAACGGTGGACCGGGACCTGCTGTATTTCGTTCGGTCCGTCGAATTCCGGGATCTGGAGCGGGAAACCAAGCGGAATTACGCGACGGATATCCGGCCGTTGTTGACTTTCCTGTCCTCGCGCGGAGTTCTATGGAAGCAGGCGACCAGGCAGGACTTGGCGGACTACCGGCACTGGAGATGCCGGGCTCCGCAGAATCCGCGCCAAATCAGCGGGACGAAGTGGAACCGTGAGGCGGCCGCGTTCACCAAGCTGTTCCGGTGGGCGAAGGTGGCCCCGATGCCGGTGGACATCGTGCGGCGCGGGGACCGGGCGGCGGACTCGGTGAGCTCGCGGGTGCTGTGGCTGACGCCGCGGACCTGGGGTCTGTGGTCGGACATCGGGCTCCGCGGCCTCAGTCGTACAGGAATGCCGGTGCCAGGGTGGGAGTCGCGGACGGAGTTGCGCAACACCAGCTTCGTGCAGCTGCTGCTCAGCTCCGGCCTGCGCCGGCAGGAGGGTGGTTCGCTGCTCACCTTCGAACTGCCCAGCCAGCGCTTGCGGTTCGGCCGCTACTGCCATGGCCGCGTCGCCGCGGCGGTCACGCGGTCGAAGCAGAGCCGGGTCTTCTACGTGTCGGTGGACGCGGTCGGCCAGGCCGAGGCATACGTCGAGTCGGAGCGCGCGTGGGCGGTGCAGCGCGCCCAGGCGGAAGGCCGCTACGAGCGGCTGCCCATGATGCGGCTGGTCACGAAGGTGACGCGGGGCCTGAGACCGAAGATCGAGTGGGTCGACGCGAACGGCGTCGCCGGTGAGCAAGAACTCAGCCGTCTGGGATGGCGTGAGCGGCAGTGGCTGTTCCTGGATGGCCCGGACGGGCCGGAGCCGGCGTGGTTGTGGCTGACGGAGCAGGGCCTGCCGATGGCCCCGGACCGGTGGAACGGCGTGTTCAGGGCGGCGAACCTGCGCTGTGAGGAAGTCCTGCTCACCGTGGGAGAACGGGAGGTCGAGCGGGATTTCCGGCTGGCGGAGGTACGCGGCAAGAGCCCGTACGCCACGCCGCACGCCGCGCGTCATTCGATGGCCCTCTACATGCTGGTCTTGCTGAACCAGCTGGTGGAGACACGCTATGGGCTCTCGGCCGCGGACCGGCGGGACTTCGCGTTGCTGTTCGGCGATCCGTGGTGGCTGGTGAAGACCCTCCTCGGTCATGCGGACGTGGAGGTGACGAAACGGCACTACCTCGCGCCGGTCGCGCACCTGCAACTGGAGTCGATCCTGGCTGCGGCCGAACCCGTCGGTGAGGAGGAACAGCAGGTCGAGGACCTGGAGGGTGTGTTCACCCGGCTCGCCCGGGAGTCGCAGGGCATCCAGGACATCGACGCTGTCCTTGAGGCGGCCCGGTGACCGGGCGGGGACGGCGAGCCGCCTTGCCGCCGGCCGATCACCGCACCGAGCCGCCGCTGGCTCCCGACGGGCTCGTGGTGGCGGTCGTCAACAAGGCCGGATACGAGATGCCGTTCGACTTCGCCGAGTTGCCGGTTGCCGAGCTGATGCAGCGGTCACTGGCCAGGGTCTTCGCGGCCCGGTCTGCGGGCTGGAACAGTCATATGACCGCGCAGGCTTCCTGGATCACGGTGAAGGCGTTCGCGCGCTTCGTCTCCGAGCTGGAGCATCCCCCGGAAGACCTGGGGGATCTGACCACCGCCATGCTCAAGCGCTGGCGCGCGGCGCACATCGGCACCAACAGCGGGAAGAGTGTGCTGCGTCAGGTGAGGCCGTTGCTGCGGGCGGATCCGAGGCTGGCCGGCGGGCCGGTGGGTGAGGAACTGGCTCGCCGCATTCCTAAGCAGGTGCCGATCAAGCAGTCGTACGGAGAGGATGAGCGGGAGCGGGTGCTGCTGGCGGCACAGCGGCAGTTCCGAACCGCTCTGCTGCGGATCCGTGAGAACACACGCCTGCTGGAGAGCTGGCGGGCCGGTGACCTGACTGAGGGCAGCAGGGAGGGGCGCCTCGGTGAAATTCTCGACCACCTTGCGCGGACCGGCTACGTCCCGCACACGGTCTCGCCGAGCGGAGCGGTGAACGTGAGAGAACGCCGACTTCTGGGCGGCACCGGCTCGGAGTGCACGTGGGGCAGGCTGTTTCTCTCCCGTTCCGAGCTCACGGCGCTGGCCGTGCTGTTGACCGCCCGGTTCGGCTGGAATCTATCGGTCTATGACCGGTTGCCGGCCCCGACCACGGCCCCGTCGGCCGGAGGGACGGCCACGGTGACCTACCAGATTCAGGTGGAGAAGCGCCGGCAAGGCGGAGGCTGGTGGTTTTCCACGGAGAACGCCACCGACTCCGGAGCCGATTCGGCTGGCAGGCTGATCACTCAGGCGCTGGAGGCCACCGCACACGGACGGACTCTTGCCGCCCGGCTGGAGCCCGGCACCGACTTTCTGATGGTCGCGCGTATGCACTACCCCAGCAAGCGACATCAGCACACGGAACGGCCCCGCCCAGTGGGCCCTCTGTCGTTCGGTATCGGAAACGGCGACGCACAGCACTGGGGGATCACGCATGGTCTGGGAGGGGCGCCGTTCCAGCGGACCCGCAGAACCGCGGTGACACGAGAGGGGCGTCCCCTTCAGCACGCGCAGGGCACTCACGAGAGCATCTACATGCTGCCAGATGAGCATGTTCAAAGGGCCTCGCGGAGCGTCTTCGAGGCTGGCGCCAAAGAGGCCCTCGCCCAGGCCCAGGCCGTGATGTTCGCCGGCGACATCGCCGACACCCCGGACCCGGGGCACGGACAGACCGTGGCCGCGGACTGCGCGGACGAGACGTCCAGCCCCTGGCCCGACGCGCAAGGCGGCTGCGGAGCGGACTTCATGCTCTGCCTGGCCTGCCCCAACGCCCGTGTCCATCCCGGCCATCACCCACGGCTCGCCCAGCTGCACCGAGAGCTGAACAGTCTCCGCTCCGTCCTGCCCGACCGCTCGTGGCACGAGCGGTGGAGCGAACACGTGCTCCGTCTTGAGGACCTGCGCGACAAGGTCGGCCCGGTGGCCTGGAACGCGGCGCTCGCCCGCGTGAACGACGAGGACCGCACCCTGGTCCACCTTCTACTGAAGGGAGAGCTCGCCCCATGACCGCCGTCGGCACCGCTGCCGAGACCGATACGTACGTGCTCGCCATGCCCCGCCCGGACAGTCCCGTGGTGCTGCCTGAGTGGATCAGCCCCGGCAACACGCACCCGAACTCGCGTTACCAGGACGAGGTGTGGTCCATGGCGCCGCTCATCGACAATCCTGGCACCGGTCTGGTCAACCTCCACTGGAAGAACTGCCCGGGCCCCCTTCGGGACCAGGTGAAACTAGCCACCTGGACAATGATCAACGGCCAGTTGAGGCCCACCTACCTCCAAACCCGAGGCGTCCAGGCGCGATCTCGTTCGGGCGGCACCGATATGCTCGCCACCTGCCAGGAGTGGATGCGCCTCGCCCGCTGGCTGCACGAACGCCAGATCACCAGCCTGCACGCCTGCACCGACACACAGTGGCGAGCCTATGCAAGCGAGCGCATGGTCCGAGTGTCCCGTGACACCGCAGCGATCATCGCTGTCCGTTTGACGAACCTGTGGGCATTCGACCAGCTCAGCGCCCGCTCCACGGGCATCACCCGACCTCCATGGGAGACAGAGGGAGTCGACGACTTCCTGCCCCCAGCCATGACGGCCGCGGGCGGGGAGAACGCGACGGAGCCGTTGGACCCGCTTGTTCTCGGGCCGCTGTTGATCTGGGCCATCCGCTTTGTCGACGAGTTCGCCGACGACATCCTGGCGGCCTGGGCCGAGCGCCGCCGACTGATCGCCGTTGCCGCCGCCACGAAGGCCACGCCAGCCGGATGGGCTGGGCTTGAGGAGTGGTTGCTGCCCATGGCGCGGGCCGGTCACCCGCTGCCGGCGAGCTCTGGCAAACGCGAGATCCAGGTGGCCGCCACCTACATCGCCGCACTCACCGGCTCCAACCGCGGTCAGGTTTGGAGGTTCGTCAAGCAGCACGGGCTCGCGGAGATCGCCGCGTCGCGGCCAGGGCCCTGTCCGCTGCGGGTGCCGGTCACCGGGCAGATCAACGGCAAGCCATGGCGCGAGCATGTGGACTTCAACGAGGCCGCCGAACTGATGCGGAACCTGGGTACGGCCGCGACGATCGTCCTGCTCTACCTGACCGGGATGCGTCCGCAGGAGATGCAGGGACTGCGTTCCGGCTGCTGCCCCGACCCCGAACCAGGCGTTGACGGCGCCGAGGGTCAGCACCTGATCCACAGCCATCACTACAAGACCGTCACAGACGACGACGGCAACCACATCTCGGCTGGTGAAGTACGCCAAGTGCCCTGGGTCGCGATCACGCCGGTGGTCCACGCCATCCGCGTGCTGGAGCGGATGGTTCCGGAAGGGGAACTCCTCCTCGGCACCGCCCACCACGAGTTCCACTCGCGCCACGGATATGGGGGCGCGCTGAAGAAGTCCACGCTGGCCTTGCGCATCGAAGCCTTCGTGACCTGGGTGAACCGCGAGGCCAGGGCGCAGGAGTTGTCCGACCAGGCCATCCCGAACGATCCCCACGGCGCGATCGGTCTGGGGCGGTTCAGAAGATCTCTTGCCTGGCACATTGCCCGACGTCCCGGAGGGTTGATCGCGCTCGCCATTCAGTACGGGCACATGCGGACCGTCCTCGATGCCCGCACCTCAAGTGGCTACGGCGCCCGCGGCCGCCGCGGCATCCACGCCATCCTCGACGTCGAAACGGCCCTCGCCGCCGCCGACACCGCAGCGCGGCTGCGTGACCGCGTTGCCGCCGGAGAGAAGGTATCCGGGCCCGCAGCCCGCCGAGCCTTGACCGCCGCCGCCCATACCCCTCGCTTCGAGGGGCGTATTGTCCCCCGCACCTTCGCCAGGAAGGCCAGCACCTTTCTGGCCCGCGACGGCATCGTGCTCTACGACAACCCCGACGCGTTCCTGATCTGTGCCTTCAAGCACGACAACGCGCTCTGCGAGCCAGAGCCCGGCGCGACCGCCCCACGGCAGTACGACTGCCGGCCCGGCTGCGGCAACACGGTCCGCACGGACACCCACGCCCGCCTTCTTCGTGAACGTGCCAACGAACTCGACCAGTTCGCCGCCCACACCCCCGGCCCGGTCAGCAGACGCCTGCGGGCCAACGCCCACCGACTCCGCGAGACGGCCGCCACCCACGACAGCACCGCGCACCCCGCAGAGGCCCTCACATGAACCACCAGCACCAGAACGAGCGCGCCCGCATCCGCGAGGCCATGGACCGACTCCTGACCGGACAGGCCACCGCCTCCAACGGCAGCCTCACCGTCGTCGCCCTCGCCGCCGAGGCCGACGTCCACCGCATGGCCCTCCTCAAACGGCACGTCGACCTGAAGAACGAGTTCTACGAACGTGTCCGCGTCGAAACCCACCAAGTCCCGGAGACCGAGAAACGACTCCGGGAAACGGTCACCAAGCTGAAGAAGACCATTGCCAATCAGAGAGCCGAGATCGAAGAGCTCCGCCAGCAGGTGACGAGGCTCGCCCTCGCCAGCGCTGTGCTCACTCAAGAGGACGACAGGCAAGCAGGAAACGCACCTGCACCGAACAACGTCGTTCCGCTCCGCCCGCCGAAGGCCTGAAGCCGTCAGGCTCCCAGGGCTGTCATTCTGCGTGACTGCGGGAGCTGCTTCGAAGTGACAGCGGGGGTGAGCGACGCGGCGGCCGAGTGCACGGCGGCCAGAGAGGCCCGGTCGATCGATGCCGGTGTCAAAGGCCCTTCAGGACACGATCAAGTGCCGACCGGCCTGCGGGCCCCCAGTTCGGCTTGCCACCGGGCAGGCCGCGGTCCCCGTTCTGGCCCATCAGCATCAGGAACAGACTCTTCATTGCGGCCAGCCCACGCGCCCGTCGGACCGCCCCCTCGTCCGCCTGCGCATAGCTGTCGAAGAACCGCGAGGAGCCGCCCGCAGGGAGCAGCACCCAGGCGGCCGCCAGGTCCCATGCCGGGTCGCCGGCGAAGACATCGCCGAAGTCGACGACGCCCGCCAGTGTCCCCTCCGCGACGACGACGTTCGCGGGATGCAAGTCGCCGTGAACCCACACCCGCGGGCCCTCCCACCCGGGAGCCGCGGCCGCGTCGTCCCACACGGCCCGGATGTCGTCCTCCGCGAAGTCGCCGAGATCCACCGCCCTCAGGAAGTGCTCAAAGCCTTCCGTGCACTCCTTGGGATGACCGCCGCGGTCCGAGGCGTCCGGCGCTTCTGCGGGCGCCTCCACATGCAGTGCCTTGAGGAAGGCCGCCAGGATGTCGGCCGCATGGTCGCTGCGGGTGATCGAGCCGTGGTCCAGCGGCGTGCCCTCAACCCATGTCATGACGGTCCAGATCTTGGGGAAGCGCTCGGACGGCGCACCGTCCCGCACGGGGACCGGGATCGGCAGCGGCAGGCCCGAGGCCAGGGTCGGCAGCCACCGGCGCTCCTTCAGCTGCAGATCCGGGTTGGTGTCCATCCGCTGCATGCGGACCGCCAACTCGTCCCCGAGGCGCCACATCTGGTTGCCCCAGCCGCCCACCACCTCGCGGATGGGCAGCGCGGCCAAGTCCGGATGCTGGTCCCGCAGCAGGTCGCGGACCAGATCCTCGCTGATCTCATATTCGGCTTCGATCATGCGGAGTCACATTACTTGGCGCATGCGGAGGCGACCATGCTCCTTGGGGGGATCCAGCTTCCCGATTGGAATTCCCGAGCCCTCTCGAAGAAACCGACCGCTAAGCACCGCAGGCTGCGCCCCGTCCACCAACTGAGGCAGTGAGTCAACCGCGTTCATGGCCCCGCCGGGATTCGCTCGATGTGAACAGTAGAACTTGACAGGGAACGCCACTAACGTCACCAGGTCTGCGAGGGAGCCGCTGCTCGCCGCCGCCAAGCGGCACAACATGCTCCCCATCGCGCTCATGGTCGCCACACCCGGCACGGTCTGCGTGGAGCGGCAGAGCGCACGCCCGGCCAACCGGCGCGTGCCGGATGACACGGTCATCAAGCAGCGCAAGGACATGGTCGATTCGCACCGGACCCTCAAGGCGGAGGGCTTCCCCGAGGTCGTCTACTCCGACAACGTCTACCGGCTGCTTCCGTTCCTGGAGCGCCTCAGCGAGACCCGCCAGTGCGACCTCGGGCTGGACGACAGCGACGGCCTGGGCGAGCTGCTGCTCGTACGCCGGACCTTCGGCGAGGAGATCCTGCCGCTGTGGCGGTGGAAGCCCGGCTCGGACATCGCCGGCGGCGACCGCGTCGCGGAGATCCGCCTCGGTCAGATGCACCTCACTCTCGCCCTGCGCACCGACGTGGACGGCGAGGGCGACATCGGGTTCGACGTGATGGTGCCGTGCCCGCACGACGACGAATGCACCGGCTACGCGTGGGTGCCTGCCTACAGCGTCACCTGCCTGTTCCGCGCACTGAACGGCGACCTGGACGACGACGAGGACATCGTCTGCACCGTCCACGGCCCGCACAACGCCGACGACCAGGACGACGACCCCGACGGCCGCGCCGACCTCGAAGCGCAGTTCGCGGACGCGGTCCGCGAATGAGCCGCACCACCAACGGCCCACACCCGCACCCGCTCACCCCGGCCGACATCCCGGACGGCGACCCGTGGGCGTACGGATGCCCCGAATGTCAGCTGCCGATCCAGGGCGGAAGCGCCGGCCTTGCCGCGCACCGCCGCACGGTCCACAACCCCGCCGACGACCCGCGCACCCCGATCAACATCCGGTTATGAGCGGCCCCGGCCGCCAACACCCCTTCGTGGAGGACCCCATGGCCCGCAAGCCCGTCACCTGGTACATCGCCACCCCCGCCGACGGCACCATCGAGAAGTCCCGCCGAGCCGGAACCCCGGTGAACCTCGCCGCCAACGTCGGCCAGATCATCGAACACCCCAACCCCTGCCGCAACAAGTGGTTCGACGAGAGCGACTTCTCGTACTTCCGCATGGTCAAGCGCGTCGGCGAGGCCCTGGAGGACACCGCCATCTGGCCCGTCACCTGGCCCATCCGGCTGTGGATCGTGGAACCGCTCGGTGAGACCGGCAACTGGAGCCAGCGCTACTACCCCTACCGACTGCTCTCCCACCAGATCCGCGTCCTCGAGGAGACCGACGCCCACCGCGCGCTCGGTCCCGCCGGCCGCGACGTCCTGACCGTCATCCAGCAGGAGATCCCCGAGCGGGCCGCGCGCTGGGCCGCCGACTGGGACGCCGACCCCGAGGGCATGTGGTCCCGGAAGTGGAACTGGGAGCAGTGCGGCGGCCGCACCTGCGGAAGCGGGCGGTGGGCGGAGTCGGTGGCCTTCGCGACGTCGTACGCCCGCCGCGAGTCGGCTGCACAGAGCTGGATCGAGCACCTTGCCCAGGACACCGTCGACCAGGCGCTCGCCGACACCGACGCCAGCCGGGGCGGGCGCCTGTACGCCTACGGTCGCGCCCGCGGCCTGGCCGTCGCCGCCCAGCACCAGAACCGCTTCGAGCCGTACGTCCTCGACGCGCTCCGCGGCGTGGGCCTCGACGCCCCCGTTCCGGCTGCTGCCTGACGGACGCTCCGTGCCGCCCCGGCCCACGCAGGGCCGGGGCGGTCGCGGTGGTCCCTCACGCAACAGGCATCAGGACCAGGCACAGAGAGGAGATGGACGTCATGCCGAACCACGAGTTCTACGAGGTAGACGTCCCGATACACGACACCACCAACCCGGCCCGGTGGGGTCTGCACGTCTTCACCGGCGAGGCGGACTCCCCCACCACGGCCTGCGGCGCGCCCACGAGGTGTCCGACGCCGCGCTCGCCGCGCATCAGGACGGACACGAGATCCCCGGCAAACAGCCGGGCAACTGGGGAGCCAGCGGGCTCAGGCCCGGCTGGCAGATGGAGTGGCCCGCCGCGAAGGCCGGCCGCTGGACCAACCCCGTCAGCTGGACCGCCGCTCGCGGCGACTTCGTGCTGTAGCTCCGCCCCGGCACGGCCGCCAAAGGCCGGAAAACCAGTCGGCCGCCCCGGGGCACCCATCCCGTACGAGACGAGAGGGAGATCCAAGTATGGACCCCGTCACAAGCGTTGCGACCCCGATCGGACACCGCGCTCTCATCATCACCCTCGCGGTCCCACTCACCGGCTGGACCGTCCACGCGCTCACGCTCCACCGGCGCCTCGCGGCAGAACGCCGCGACCCGCTCACCAGAGCCCAGCGCCGCGCCGCGTTTGAGCGCCGCGCCCAGCGCCTGCTCGCCCGGCACCGACACGACTCCCTGCTCTGCATGGTCGACCTCGACAATTTCAAGGGCCTCAACGACACCCACGGCCACGCCGCCGGCGACAAAGCGCTCGCCGCGACCGGCGAGCGCCTCGCCCGCTGGGCCGGACCGCACGGAGTCGTCGGCCGCCTGGGCGGCGACGAGTTCGCCGTCGCGACCCGCGTGGAGACCCGGGCCGGGAACGACGCGATGGAGCGACGCCTCCTGGGGTTGATGGGCGCGCTGCACGAGCCTGTGCTCACCGAGGCCGGCCCGCTCCCCCTTGCCGCGTCGGTGGGCGCCGCCGTTCCCGACTACCTAGGCATTCACGCCTTGTCGGCCCTACTGCGTGGCGCGGACGTCTCGATGTACCGGACCAAGCACAGCGGCCGGTACGGCTGGGCGGAGATCGAGGACCTCGACGCTCCGACCGTCAACGGCCGCCGGACCGGGCGCCCCGGCACCACACTGCTGGAGCGTGCAGCATGACCGCCGAACTCGACGGCGGAGACTGGATCCGCGGAATCACGATCCGCCAGCCCTGGGCCACCTGCATCCTTGCCGGGAAGACCACGGAGAACAGGACCGGCAACTGGCCCTGGCGCGGCTGGTTCCTCCTCCACGCCGGGAAGCAGCTGGACCGCCTTGCCCTTCGCGAGCCGCTGGTGGCCACCACGATCCGCGGCCGCGAGCTCCACTTGGGCGCGGTCATCGGCGTCGCCCGGCTCATCGACTGTCACCTGGACCAGGGGCCCGAGTACTGCCCCGGTCCCTGGGCAGAGCGGGACGTTCACCACCTGGTCCTCACCGACGTCCACGAATTGCCGCTGCCGGTGCCCGCCACGGGCGCGCTCCCGGCGTGGAAGCCGGAGCAAGACCTCGTGGACCAAGTCCTCCAGCAGCTGCCCCACCTGCGGCTGTGACCCGCAGCAGCAAGAAGCCGCCGGGGGCCGGGCCTGATCCCGGTCCCCGGCGGCTTGCTGGACTGGCGTGACAACCAGCACTTCGACCGCTGGTAGGGCCGCCTCTGCGCCCTGTGTGAGCAGCCCACGCCGATGCGCTCCCCCCACTCCGGGGAGCCCGTGCGTAAGAGCTGCGCCGAACGCTGGATCACCGCGAATCCCACAGAGGCCCGCCTCGGCGGGTTCGCCTCCGACGTCCAGCCCAAGCGCCGGCGCGACGACGGATCCGCCTGAACCCCTCCCACCGGAGGCCCACATGAGCAGCACCCCACAGCACGACGCAGATCACGCCCTCGCCTATCCCGAGCCGCCCGCCTCCCCTCCCTGGCGCCACCACGGCGCGAAGGCCCGGCCGCTCACCGACGCCCAGAGGAAGCGCAACTGCGAGCTTCTGCTGCTCGCCCAGCGCCAGCACCGCGTAGAGGAGCCGACGTGTTCACCGACATGAAAGAGGCCCCTCGAAGCGGAGGCCTTCGAGCTCAGCCCGCCCGGCAGAGGCCAGAGCGCCGCCGCCTGTCTGGTGGTTGCTCGCCAGGCTCGCGGCAAGGACGACCTCGCTGACCTGCTGGGTGCCCCTCGGTCTGCCCTGCGACGAGGACGACCTCGTACGCCTACTCCCCCACCTCACCTCCCCCAACGATCCGACGACCGGAGACACGATGCCCGTCAACGCCCTCTCCGCCACCGCCGCCTCCATGCTGAAACGGCGACAGCCCCGCCCGCGTCCGCGAGACCCTCGGAGAGTGAACTTGCCGAAGCCCTTATTACGCCGTAATAGTCGTGTGGGACCAGGAGACATCCGCGCTGGGGCGGATCGGCCAGTCGTGGTGAGTGGGCGCAACGCATGTGTCCTTGCGAGCAAGCAATTATTACGGCGTAATACGGTGGGTCCTGGCCTGGCTGGGGTGATCTTCCTTCAGGTCCCCTCGGGTGTTCTGTCGCAGCAGTCCTGGGGCTTGCCTCGCTCTTTTCTGGGAAGTTGACGCACTGCCGCTGGTTTGTAGCCGGCCCAGGCTAGGAGTGCTCGTAGCAGTGGGCCCGGTTCGTCCCCTGCCGTCGCCGGTTGAGGAAGGAGTACGTGTGGCCGAGTTCGGTGAAGCCGCGGCAGGAGTACCACTCGCGCGGCCAGTCGGTCTCGTCCGCGGTGAGGAAGAGCTGCGGAAGCCCGGCAGCGGCGGCCAACGCCAGTCCTGTGGCGAGCAGGGTGTCGCCGTCGCGTGGCCCTGCTTTCGGTGCGGCACAGCGGTGACGAGGTCCTCCAGCTGAGCCAGCCCGGCGGTTCGGTCGAGGTAGAGGTCGGCCCAGGCCGCGATCTCCCCATCCGGTGTTCGGGCGGCCAGGGAGACTACTTTCTCAGCGCCGCGCAGGCGGGCGGTACGGTGCTCGGTGAGCTGTCGAGCGAGCTCCTCGAAGCCCCAGTCCAGCTGCTGGCGGACTCCCGATACCCGCAACTCGGCAAGCTCTACCGGGTGCGAGGCAGGTTCGGGCAGCGAGTAGCCAGCCGTCTCCTGGGCCAGTAAGGCCGAGACTGCCCCAGGCCCACTGCGAGAGGACGCCAGGGGAGCCGGTCCAGTGCGCTGGCCAGCCGGCCGCTGGAAAGGGACAGCACTGGCACCCGGATCAGCTAGTGCTGTGACCGGAATGGTTCACCGGGTTGCTGGTCGTGGTGGCGGGGCAGGCTGGTGCCGGTTGGATGTCGCGGTGACGTCCAACCGGCGTGAGGAGGCTTGGTGGCACAACCGGTCAAGGTCCGCAGACTGACCGATCAGGAGGGGCAAAATCTTCAGCGGATCGTACGGCGGGGCAGCACCAGCACGGTGCGCTACCGGCGGTCGATGATGCTGCTGGCCTCGGCCGGCGGAAACACCGTCCCCGTCATCGCCTGCTTGGTCCAGGCGGACGAGGGTGCGCGACGTGATCCACCGGTTCAACGAGATGGGTCTGGCCTGCCTGGACCCTCGGTGGGCGGGAGGCCGCCCCTGCCAGCTCAGCCCGGATGACGAGGACTTCGTCGCGGCGACGGCCACCACCCGCCCGGTCAAGCTCGGCCAGCCCTTCACCTGCTGGTCGATCCGCAAACTCGCCGCCTGCCTGCGACGCGTCCACGGCCGGATGATCCGCATCGGCCGCGAGGCTTTGCGCTGTCTGCTCGCCCGCCGCGGGATCACCTTCCGGCGCACGAAAACGTGGAAGGAGTCCACCGACCCCGACCGCGATGCCAGACTCGACCGGATCGAGCACGTCCTTGAGCACCACCCCGACCGGGTCTTCGCCTTCGACGAGTTCGGACCACTGGGCATCCGCCCCACCGGCGGCTCCTGCTGGGCCAAGCCGGGCCGACCCGACCGGGTCCCGGCGACCTACCACCGCACCCACGGAGTCACCTACTTCCACGGCTGTTACTCGGTCGGCGACGACACCCTGTGGGGCGCCAACCGCCGCCACAAGGGCGCCGCCCAGTCCCTGGCCGCACTGAGGTCGATCCGCGCCGCCCGGCCTGACAGCGCTCCGATCTACGTGATCATGGACAACCTCTCCGCCCACAAAGGAGCGAAGATCCGCACCTGGGCGAAGAAGAACAAGGTCGAGCTGTGCTTCACCCCGACCAACGCCTCCTGGGCGAACCCGATAGAAGCGCACTTCGGGCCGCTGCGGCAGTTCACCCTGGCGAACTCCAACCACCCGAATCACACCGTCCAGACCCGCGAGCTGCACGCCTATCTGCGCTGGCGCAACGCGAACGCCCGCCACCCCGATGTCCTGGCCGCGCAGCGCAAGGAGCGCACCCGCATCCGCAGCGAGAGAGGCATCCGCTGGGGCGGACGGCCACTCGTAGCCGCGGCAGCCTGACCACGATCCCCAGGGCACACCATTAGCCTCTCGGGATGCGCTATCTGGACAACCAAGACGTCGACAAGGCCGTGGCCGAGACGGCACGAGTACTCGGCGCGCACGACACGCAGGACTGGTCTGTGCCGGCGGGTTCGCTGGAGTGGAGCTGCTGGACAACGGCCGCCCACATCGCGCACGACCTGCTGGCCTACGCCGGACAGGTGGCGGCCCGCCCCGCCGACGCTTACCTCCCCTTCGACCTGGCCGTCCGCCCCGGCACCGCCCCGCGCGAGGTGCTCCAGGTGGTCACCACCTGCGCAGGGCTGCTCAGCAGTGTCCTGGCCACGGCCGATCCGGGACTGCGAGCCTGGCACTGGGGACCCTGCGACCGATCGGGCTTCGCGGCGATGGGCGTCGCCGAGATCCTCCTGCACACCTACGACATCACCCAAGGGCTGGGAGTGCCCTGGACGCCACCAGCACCGTTGTCCACGAAGGTGCTCCACCGCATCTTCCCCGACGCCCCGCCCGGTGACCCGGCCCAGGTCCTCCTGTGGTGCACCGGCCGCAGCGAGCTGGACGACCGCCCCCGCCGCGCCTCATGGAGCTGGCAAGCAGCTGTTTCTGACTGAGCTGTCCACACGGGCGGGCCAAGACGAGCCCGAACTCCGAACACGGTGAACGTTCCCGGTCGGGGCACTAGCCGTTTTGCGCGGCTGACCACAGGCGGAAGGCGTTCATCTGTCACTCCCCCACTGTGCTGCGGTGGGGCATCGCGGTATTACGCCGTAATAGTCGTGTGCAGGCATCCGCGCAGAGTCAGGTAGACCGGAGCCTGCTGAGAGCGCGTGAGGCCGAGGTCCTCGGGGCGGGCGATTATTACGGCGTAATACGGTGGTCCTGCCCTTGCTGGATGACCTCCTCTCAACTCCCCGCTGGGAGCTGGTCTGGGGCGAGGCAGCGTCTTGCATGGAGGCCAGGGCGGTTGGCGTCGTCCTGTGGGCTGCCGAAGGTTTGCAACCTTCCGCCGTCCGCAGCTGCCCGCCGCGCTGTAGAAGCTCACCTCAGCTGGACCGCCACTCTGACACCGCCCGGGCCGGAGTCAGCGGATCGTGCCGATGAACTCGGGGAACGTGAAGCTGTCGTCGGTGTCGTCGTTGCTGCTCCGCTGAACCCGGATCACGATCTTTTTGCCGTACTGCTTCTCCAGGGCGTTGTCATCGGTCTTCACCGTGCTGACCCCGGGAGCGAGCCGGCCTTCGAGGGGTGCGGCGCCGTTGTCGAAACCGGTCGAGGCAGCCTCACCGCCGTTCGTCGCCCCTTCGATGATCGTGTCGATGTCTCCCAGGTCGGCCAGTTGCTTGCCGTTGTTGGTCAGCTTCAGCTTGACCCGGAACTCCGTGTTCTTCGGGTCGGGGCCGCCCTCGTCCGCGGTGAAGTCAGTGAAGGTCTTCGCCTCGACGACCGTCACCTTCAGCCCGTCAGGCCACGTGTACGTCTTACCGAAGGCCAGCCCTGTACTGGGGCCTCCGTCTCCGCCAGTGTCGGCCCCCGCCTTGCCAGAGCAGTGCTCGACCCAGTCGGCTTGGCTGAGGCTGGTGTCCGAGCAGTCCACCGACGGCACCTTCGGACTGACCTTCGACACCGGGGCCTTGGGCGCGGCCTCCGGTTCGGTGCTGGCGTGATCACTGTCACCGCACGCGGTGAGAGCGGCGGTAAGGACAAACGTGGTGGCAGCGACAGTCGCCGCAGTACGGGTACTCATGATTCCCCCCAGGGATGGATCGATGGTTCACCGTAGGGCCTCGTGTGTAGAACTTGTGGGTCTTGTGTCGTATTCGTGATGACAGGCAGGCGCTCGCACCTCTGTCCTACGAGTAGTGGCAACAAATTGGGTGACCCTGTCTACCGGGCCACCCAGCCTCCCGTGGCAGCGCCAGCATCGTTCGTGCGGGTCCAGTCGTGGCCGAACTACCCGCAGCAGCATGAGATCTACGACTACCTCTCCTGGGCCTTCGCGGTTCGGCTACCGTCCCGTCCATGCTCATCCCTCTGCCCAAGGCGATCGACCGGTACAAGCAGGAGCCGGGCGCGCCCGGCAACGCGTACGACTGGTACCGGCGGTCAGCCCAGCGGGACAACAAGGTCTGGATCCACGACCGCACAGTCCCGGTGGTGAAGGTCGGGCGTCAGTGGATGGTCGACGATGGCCACCTGGATGCCGCCCTGGCTGCGATGGCGAAGGCGCGTGCCCTCCGCGCCCAGCGGTCTGCGGAGTACTGCCGTCACGTACTGCACCCGGGCACCGTGGACATGGATGGCGGCCGGCACCGCGTCGTGGGTGCGTTCCATTTCGTGTGGAGCGACATGGCCATCGCCGTGCAGCGCAGCAACGGCTGCTGGGTGTGCAATACATGCTGGGCGCCGGCCTCGGAGGAGCACGGCGGCGAGGAGTGCCATCGGTGCCTGGACTGGGGTTCGTGCAGGACGAATTGCACCCTGACCGGGATCAGCTGCCGCACCTGCGGGGTATCGCAGGCGGCATGAGCAGCTGCCCGAGCGCCGGTCGGTCGCGCTGACGCGGGCGCCAGCATGGACTCCCATGAGGCCACCGCAACCGGCTCCCCGGACACGGACGGCCAGCCCTCCGTCGAGCAGTAGCCAGCCGCCGAACCAGCCCCGCCAGACCGGCCGCCCTCTCCGTGGGCGAGCACAGCTGGTGCAGGTCGATTATTACGGCGTAATACGGCGATCAGGTGAGCGCTGCTGGTGGTGGCGTCGGTGCCCTGGAGTGGGTTGGTGTGGTTCGCGTAGGCGACGACTGGGGAGAGAGTTCCGACTCGCTATCCGGTCGACGTAGTGCTGACTCCCCCAAGTCTGAATCCCATCCTTCGCGTCCCTAGCGTCGCCTGGAGTGCGCGCACGTCGAGACCCAGAGGACGTAGTCGTTGGTTGACCAGTGCCGTGCGTCCTTGTCGAAGTACCGGGGGAGCAGTCTCAAGGCCGACTTCCATGGGCATCCGGGCGCTCCGCGTCATCCAACTGGTTTGGATGTATGGCCCGGTCGGCTGGGGGAGGGGTCTTGGCAGACAGTGCTCTGGTGAGGTCGCGTTCCAGCTGTAGTTCGCGTAGGCCGGAGACCTGGGGCCTCCCGGGCCGGGCTCTGTAGGCGGTCCACCTCACATCAGGGAAGGGCGCGTGATACGGCGCTCCTGGATCTCGACGCCCCGCTTCGTGTGATTGGGCAGGTGCTGTACCTCGTCTGGGGGCTGCCCCCAGGACGGTGAGCCGGAGTATCTGGTAGCGAGATCGGGCTGTGGGGCTGAAGGATGGAAGGAGGTGAATCTGTAGCTCGTCGACTATTACGTCGTAATAGAGGAGCAGCTCGGTTGGTAGGCGTTGTTGTTCGACCGAGTGGTGCTTGAGGGCTTGGCTTTTGCGGGTGGAGCAGATCCGTTACGAGTAGTCCGGGGCCTGGTGGGGACTGGCTCGCCGTCGGAGGCCTCTTGCGGGTAACTGGTCATTGGGCGGGCCAGATGTGCGGGCGGGGTGTGGCGGTCGGTGAACCGGTGGGTGGGGGAGTGGAGGCGATGGTTCGTCACCAAGGTGACTGATGGCCAACATCTAACGTGGTGATGCTTGAATCGATCTTTGGTGTTAGTAAGGTGTCTTCATGACTTCGCCCTCCCTGAACGACCGCGAGAAGGTCGTCTCGAAACTCCCAGGCGGGCTGCAGCAGGATCTGAAGATCCGCACTGCGCAGCACCGCGTCGACATTCAGCATGCTGTTGAGGCGGGCATCGCAGCCTGGCAGGGACTGGGTTCGAACCTGGCCCCTGTTGATACGGCTGGAGCCAGGTCGTTCTCCACCTGGCTCCCCGAGGGGCAGTGGGAGAAGTTCCGCGCTCACTGCGCAGCCCGCGGAGTGTCACTCATTCAGGGGCTGTCCCAGTCTGTGGCGCTGTGGCTGGAGAGGAATCCCGCTCCGACGGTTCAGCGGCCGGTGATCCCGCGCCGGATCATTGTCTGTAACCAAAAGGGTGGGGTGGGGAAGACTGCCATCACGGCTGGGGTGGGGGAGGCTCTTGCGGAGGACCCCAACCAGCTTTATCCGGTGCGTATCTCGAAGCACTTTGCGGCTGTCCTCGCAGTAGCCGACGGTGCTGACCCTGAAAGTGCAGAGGCCGACTCGGCTCTGAACTACGAGGACCTGCCGGGTCTTGGGCTGCGGGTTCTCCTGGTCGACTTCGACCCGCAGGGCCACCTCACCAAGCAACTCGGTCAGCAGCCGCTGCCGATCGAGGACGACAGCCTGACCAAGTACATGGCGGGCGAGGGCAAGGGCGACATCCGGGACCTCATCGTCGCGATTGAGGAGGAACGGTTCGGCGACCGCCTGCACCTCCTGCCCGCCTGCACGGACGCGTTTCTCCTGGACGTGAAGCTCTCCGGTGTCCGTGCCCGCGAAGCTGCCCTTGAGCGTGCGATGGCGGTGGTCGAGGCCGACTACGACGTACTGATCGTGGACTGCCCTCCCAGCCTGGGGCTCAGCATGGACGCCGCCGTCTACTACGGCCGGCGCCGGCCCGAGGAAGCAACGGGCAACTCCGGTGCTCTGGTTGTCGTTCAGGCGGAGGACAGCTCCGCCGATGCCTACGATCTGCTGACGACCCAGATCGAGGACCTTCGTGACGACATGCAGCTCGAGCTCGACTACCTCGGCATTGTGGTCAACCACTACGACGCCCGCCGCGGGTACATCGCTACGTCCTCCCTCGAGAACTGGATGGACATAAAGGATCCGCGAGTGGTCGGTGTCATCGCCGACCTCAAGGAACAGAAGGAGGCGGTCCGCGTGAAGCGCCCGCTGCTGGCCTATGCCCCCCGCTGTGACCAGTCCGTCGGAATGCGCGCCCTCGCCCGGGAGATCTCATGAGCAAGGCAGCATCGTTGGGGTCCGGTTCCTCCTTCCAGCGGACGCGTCCCATCAGCTCCCGTCGAGCCGCTGTGAATGCGGCGACTAACGCACCGACCGAGGGCACGCCGCCCCCCGTCGAGCTTGAAGTGGGGCTGATCAGCCTCAACCCGCTCAACCCCCGCACATCGCTGGGCGACCTCACCGACCTCGCCGGCAGTATTCGCGATCACGGGCAGAAGACCGCGATCAGTATCATGGGCAGGTTCGCCTATCTCAAAGCGAACCCCGACCAGGCCGAGGATGCACTCGAAGAGGGAACGAAGTACGTCGTCATCGACGGCAACTCCCGCTTGGCCGCCGCACGCGAGGCGGGAAACAAGACCGTCAAGGTCATGCTGGACGACGAGCTGGGCAGCAACCCCGATGAGATCCTCGAATCGGCCCTGGTCGCCAACATCCACCGCAACGACCTGGACCACCTCGACGAGGCAAACGCCCTCCAGCAACTCCTCAAGGTCCACGGCACGCAGGAGGCTCTCGCCGCACGGCTCCACCGATCACAGGGCTGGGTCTCCCAAAGGCTCGCCCTGCTCGGCCTGAACGACGATCTCAAGGCCAAACTGCAGAGCGGCGAGGAGCCAGCCGACCTGCTGCGCCGCGTGGGCAACAAGAAGGCCGATGAACAGGAAGAGCACCTGCGACGGCTGAAAGCGAAGAAGGCCGAGGAAGACAGTGAGAAGGAGGCACGCCGAGCGGCCCGGCGAAAGCAGCCTCAGGATGAGCCTGTCGGAACCGAAGCTGACAAGCGGGGGAGTGCGCCAGCCGACGGACGCCCGCGCGGCGAAAAGCAACCCGACGCCGAAGAAGTGGCGCCGCGGAAAGAGACGATCCCTGACCCGCGCACGACGACGAAGCCGTCTGCCAGCATCGCGCCCCCGGCTAAGCCGCAGATCAAAATGCCCTGGGGCGACGAGGAGGCGGTCGGTGAGATCATGCTGGCGAAACTGAGTGAGAGTCAGTTCAGTGCGCAGATCCGTTGGGGGGCCGCCAGGCTGTCCGAGCATCAGCGCGAGCTCCTCATCCAGGAACTCATCCAGCAGCGTGAAAACAACGCAGCCTCGACGCAAGCAGCAAAGGTGTGACTCCACTGAGTTCGGACGTGTCCTGCATCCAGCTGCATTCAGGATGCAGGACGCTGTCGATGACCGCCCTTGGCTCCAAGCGGGCTGACGGACGAAATCGTACGTAGCGCGCAAATGTGACGGAGCGTAGCTAAAGACGGCCTCCAGAATGGCACCTTAGGCGGCCGAACTCTGGGCCCCCGGTGTGATCGGACCTTGGCGTGTTTGGCAGGCCGTCACATCGGCGTATGCGGCCTTTTGTATTGCCGGGGCGCGCCTTCCGCCCTGTAACTCTCCTGAGCGGTCGTCACACCACGTCTGGACTCCAGAGCCGGGGAGCATATCCGGGGACCAGAGACCTTTCGTATGAAGTCCGATGGAGGCCCAGTCGTCGGGGCGCGCCTTCCCGGTCACCTGGATCCGTGGTGATCATTTCCCAAGGCCGCAGCGTGAGGGTGTGCGTCAGTGGTGGCGATACGAAGTCGCGCCATGCGTTCCCGGTGGTGGAGCCAGTCTCGCCATACGTCACGGCGGTGCTCGGATTCCTGAGGCAGAAGCGCCGGCAGGACACCGCTGACGACACCGGCCGCAGCGATGAGGGCAGCAACCCAACCGGGCGTACCCGCATATGTCTTGCCGGCCAGGGCAATGGCCCCAAGGCCGACGGGCGGGGCAGCCCAGATGATGAGGCGGCGTGCAGCGGGGCGGACGCTCATAACGGTGGTCCTTCGGGCTCGGAGGCGGACGCGCCAAATGCGCGCGCGGGGCGGAGCGTGCAGCAGTCCCAGCCCATGCGCCGCGGGCAACGGATCTGACAGCCCGAAGAATGGGGGAGCGGGGGGTTAGCGGCGCAAGCCCCAGCGGCAATCCCAGATTGCGCACAGGCAAATCCGAAATTCAATGCCACGACCTGCAGGTTTTCGGGCCCGGGCCTGAATGACAGTCCCTGCCCCGATGAGGGGTTAGCGGTGCAACTCCTCCTCGGCGGCTGGACTCTGCGGGGGGCGCCTCCGCCACGCAGGACCGGTACGGAGGCGCCTCTGCCGGGTGGGCAGGCTTACGCCATGGGGTTCGTTCCGGGAGAACGCAGTTCGCGACGACGGCGCTGCTCGGCGGCCAGACGCCGAGCCTTGCATCGCACCCGCTTGCCGAAGGCTTCCGGGTCCGTGGCGCCAGCACATGCCGCAGCCTCCACCCAGGTAGTGCCCTCACCCTCCGCGTACGCGAACACCACCTGCTGTTCAGCCGAGGTCAGGCCGCGCAGGACAGCATTGAGGCGCTCGTCCTCGAACACCCTGCCCGCCACGCGCTGCAGCAGGTCGACGTCGGCCGCAACCAGGTCATACAGCGACAGTCCGTTTCCGAGGGCGACGTCGAGGGACAGGACCCGGCCATGCCGAGTCTTGCGCCGCCACACTGGTACCAGCTGCCGGTGCAGCATGTGGGCCTCCGCTTTCAGCGCCGCTACAGCGGTCGAGGACAGCCGGCCCTCGGACCATAGCGGTGCACTCCAGCCGCCGAGCAGGGCAGTCGAGATCGCCTCACGCCACCGGTCGCTGCGGGGGACGAGCAGGTTGTTGGCCGCCAGTCTGTCCACGCACCGCTCTTGCACCTCTTTGGCCAGCTCCCGGGTGAGCAAAGCTTCCTGAACGCTCAGTGCCGCGGAGAGGTCAGGAGCCATCTCCGACGGAAGACCGGGGATACGGTAAGTCACGTCGTACTTCTCCGTGTCGTGCAGCCGCTTGCTGACGGATACATCGACCAGGGCAACGCCGGATTCCGTGCCTGCTATGGCCTTTGGCCTCTTGTGCCCCTCGTTGGTGAGGAGTGCGGTGATGTGTATCCCGTGGAAGCTAGGACCGCCCCAAACAGACGGATCGTGCTGCGTTGATTGCGGTGCCTTATTTAGGGTCCTGGGTGTGGGGTTGCTGTGAGAGATGGTCAACCTGCTGCCTTCCTTGCCTAATGAGGTGTCTTCACCTATCGGTCTTGGGCAGACCGGCTGGCGTCAATATTTCTTGAGCCCCTGCTGGTGATCTGCATCACGCCCAGGGCTGTGACTTGGCTGGCTCAGGTCGCGCCGTGTTCCAGGGGCCGGAGATGTCCGTAGCCAGGGCATACCCGGGGCTGTCGTCCAGAAGTTCCTTTGCGCCGGTTGTAACGCTGGTCGATGCGGGAGCCCTTGCGGTCGGCGCACCGCTGCCTCCGGTCCTGCCGGGCGTCGGCTTCGCGAGCACGTCACAGCGTCGCCCTTCGTGCGGCGACCGCCTGTGCGCGGTGCAGTTGAGGGATGCCCGCCGACGGCAGTAAGAGCGTGGGGCCGCGGCGCGGGAGACGCAGCGGCCGGTGTGTGCCCGCTGCGGGGAGGAGTTCACCGATGAGCGCTGGCAGTCGAGCCGGTCGTCCCGATGGCGTGAGGGAGACGAACTGTGCTGGCCGCGCCTGGACGCACAGCATGAACAGGTGAGGGCGGAGAAGGCCGCGCGCCGCTTGGCGGAGGATGCCGGCCCGGGAGGCGGCCGAAGCGGAGGTGAAGAAGAACTGGCCTGTTCGGCCGCGCCGGTAGCCGGCACGCGGGCGGGTGTCCTGAGGGCGTCTTGCCTGCTACCGGTCCAGGGCGGAAGGATCAGATGCGGACCATCCACAACTGAGGGGGAGAGCACGGTGAGCAACAAGCTGCTGGCACCGGACGGCTGGCTCGTAGTGGGACTGCCCTGGCCGGAGCAGACCCAAGATGGCTGGGGTGAGTGCGCGGTGGCTGTCGCCCCGGAGATGATCCCCCGCCGCCTCGTCAGCAAAGGCGCCGGCATCGCGCTCGATCTCGCGACCGGCCTGGCCCGCGACCCGAACGACGGGCCGGGCAAAGCTGTCTTCTTCTCCGACGTCACCCTCTGGCTCGACAAGCAGGGCAAGGACTGGGCGGATTTCGGAGCCGACTACGAAGCCGTCATCGATGAACTCGTTAAGGCTCCGGTCCCGCAGCTCTACATGACGCTCGTCCAGAAGGCCCACGCGATCCTGTGTGACGCCAGCCGCGATGGGGTGCGCCTGTATTACGCGGGCGGCGACGTCGAACATGTCACCCCGCAGGTACGTGCTGACGTTCACGCCGCTATCACCACGAGCCTGGAGCGGGACTGGCCGCCCTACATTCAGAGCCTCATCGACCGCGGCGCACTCCAGACCCGATAGCCACACGAGCACGTGCTCCGATCTCTCTGGGGGGATCGGAGCCCGTCGACGTTTATGGGGGCCGGGGCCACGGTGCCAGCCCGGCAGCCTGGAACGTTCGTGACTCGGGCTCGCCTCAACCACTCGGCAAAGCTCCACGGAATCGGTTACGGCCTCCGAGGCCAGAGGGCAGGCTTCGTCCTCCGTCCTCGCGCCGCCGACGAGGTCTGGGCTGATGGCTTCGGCGAGGCAAGTATCGCTTCACGGCCGTTGGCTGAGGCGGGTCATCACCTACCCGTCCATGCCGGCGGCCGTTGGCACTCCCAGCTGGTGATCTCAAGTACGTGAAGGCGTGAGCGGACCGATCACACCGTGAGAGTGTGAAACCCGTTCATCATCACGACAGCACAGGGAAAGGCTCCAGCAGGTGGCCGCGGGGACCAGGATTCAACTCAGCCGTACACACCGGATACTCATCGCGCTCGTGGTCGCGGGCGCGGTGATCATCGCCGGGATCGGTTTCGTGGGTTCCTACGCGGCCGTGCGCGAACTCGCCCAGGAGAAGGGCTTCGGCGCCTTCTCGACGGTCTTCCCGATCGGTATCGACGCGGGGATCTGTGTGCTGCTCGCGCTGGATCTGCTGCTGACCTGGATCCGTATCCCGTTCCCGCTGCTGCGCCAGACCGCGTGGCTGCTGACGGCCGCGACCATCGCCTTCAACGGCGCCGCGGCCTGGCCTGACCCGCTGGGTACCGGGATGCACGCGGTGATCCCGATGCTGTTCGTGGTCTGTGTCGAGGCGGCTCGCCACGCGGTGGGCCGGATCGCCGACATCACGGCCGACAAGCACATGGAGGGCGTGCGCCTCACCCGCTGGCTGCTCGCGCCGGTCCCCACGTTTCTGCTGTGGCGCCGGATGAAGCTGTGGGAGCTGCGCAGGTACGACGAGGTCATCAAGCTCGAACAGGACCGGCTGATCTATCAGGCGCGGCTCCAGGCCCGGTTCGGGCGGGCGTGGCGGCGCAAGGCGCCGATCGAGTCGCTGATGCCGCTGCGGCTGGCGAGGTACGGGGTTCCGCTCGCGGAGACGGCCCCGTCCGGGCTGGCGGCCGCCGGCATCGGTGAACCCGGAGCGCCGGCAGAGCACCTGGGCTTCGACCCTGCGGAACTGGCACACGCCGCCCTGACGGAGCGGCCCCTGGAGCCCGCACCGCCCATTGAGCAGAACCGCCAGGCGGCGTCGCCGGGGGATGAACCGCCGACCGGGGGAGTGGCGTTCGAGCCTGGTGGGTTCGACTTCGACTACTCCTCCGAGTTCCGCCAGTACGTCGCCGCGTACGACACAGTCCCGACAGACCGCCAGTTCGCCCTGTACCTCAGAGATTTCCACGGGGTTGTCGACCCGCAGACGGGCGATGTCATCCCAGAGCAGCGGATCGGGCCACACCTGGAGGAACTGCGCGACACCTTCCAGGAGACGTTCCCGGAGTTCTACCTCCCCGACGAACTACGCGCATCGTCGCCGTGGTTCGAGCCGCGGCCCGACCAGCCCGCGGAATTCGAGACGGATGCTGGTTTGCCCACCGCCGACGTTCCGGCTGAGCCTCACGCTGACCCTGAGCTCGACCCCGACGCCCCGGGGCAGCCGCCGCAGGCTGAGCCCTCCACGCGGGAGCCGGTGCTGGCGCCGACCGGATCCGCGGTCCCGGACCAGAGGGATGGCGGGGGAGTGCCCCAGCAGTTGTCGATCGGTGCGTCGTTCCAACGATCGGCTCCGTCCCAGCCGGATACAGAGTCGGCTGCTCCCTGGGTGGCTGCGGTGACCGATACGGGGGAGGCGACCGCGCGGGCGGCGGAGCCGGAGCACCAGGAGCCGGAACTGGATGCGGAGGAGCAGCGGATCCGGATGGTCGCCGGGTGGCTGGCCGAGGCGGAGGAGAGCAACAGGAAGCTCTCGGGTGCGGAGGTCGCGCGCCGTCTCGATGTCTCTCCGCGTACCGGCCAGCGTGCTCTCGGAGCGGCGAAGAAGTACCGGGAGGAGCAGTTGCGGCAGCACGGCCGCGCCCATCTCCGGTCCGTCGCTGATCGCTGACCGGTCTGTCTCCTGTGGCCCGATGACCGATTGCGGTCGTCGGGCCACCGTCATGTTCCGGCACCGCCGCGTGGCCGATCGATTCCCTCGGTGCCAATGGCCGACTTGGCCATGACCGATTCGGCGGGCCGTGACCGATGGGGCCGTGACCGGTTTCCGCGGGCCGTGACCGACAGGCTCGTGACCGGTTCTGCGGACCGGGGGCGGTGGCCGATCCGTGTTCACCGGTCATCGGCCATGACCGAAGACGCGGGATCGGCCATGGCCGAGTAGCCGCTGCTGTGCCGTGTCGATCGGTCATCCGGCACGTGATGAAGAAGGGCTTGCCCACCCCCCGAGGGGGCTTGCCCACTGTTGCACGGCCCGGTCATGAGGGGGCTTGCCCACCCCCTGAGAGGGCTTGCCCAACCGGCGAATCCGGCACTTTCTGCCTGTGACCTGCGCCGTTCGGGAAATGGGCAAGCTTTCGGGCAAGCCCGGGTGAGGAGAGTTCACGGCACGAGATCCGAGAGGAGCTGTGCCGTGCTCAACCTGTACTCCGCCCCGACCGCTGGCGGGATCTTCGACCGCCTGGACGCTGACTGGGCGACTCTGTGCGCGGACACCTCCGTCCAGAACGCCGTGGCCGATTGGCTCATGGCCGACAACCTGGCCGACGACGTCGCAGCCGTGACCGATACCTGGGTGCGCACTCTGGGCCCCGCGCAGCTGCTCGCGATCCTCAAGCCGCGCACTGCGCAACTGCCGGACGAACTGGCCGATGCCGTGCTGCGGGCCCTCCTCGTGCGCGCCGCCGGTCATGACCGATCGGCCACGCTCGCCGCTCGCATCATCGTGCAGGCGATGATCCCGGCCGCGGTCCGCATGGCGCGCGGTCAGGTCCGCCCCTTCGGCGGCCGGTCCTTCGAGCACATCGGCCACGTGACGGTCGTCGCTCTCTTCGAGGTGGCGCGCTCTGGCCGCATCCACCACCGGCCCGGCCGGCCGGCCGCGAACATCGCACTCGACGCTCTGAACCGGGTGTGCCGTGAGATCGCCCTCGAGTGTGAGGAACTCGGAGAATCCCTGGACGTCGCCGAGGATCTCGCCGACTCCGCACCCGGGCCTGCCGTCCATGCTCGCGCGAGTTGGGTCAGCACCGCCGCGGCGGCCGCAGGACTCGAACCGGAACTCACCCGTGACGAAGCGGAAGTCAGCCGTGCGCGTCTGGAGCTCCTTGAGCTCGTCCTGGACGCGATGGAGGCCGGCACCCTCTCACCCGACGACGGGCGGGCGATCGCCTGGCACTACACCACCACTCCCGTCCCGGACGCCCGGGCCGCTTCTCTCTCCAACACCACCCCCGCCGCATGGCAGCGCCGACGCAGCCGCGCCGTGCAGCGGCTGAAGACCAGCCTCCAAACGGCCGCTTGACCCTCCCTGATCCACCCACCCCGATACGAACGGAGTACCCATGCCCCCTCTCAAGAAGAATCTGGACGCGGACGAGGAGCGCGTCACCCGCGCCCACCGGCTACTGATCGGCCTCGGTGCCGCCCTCGTCCACCACCCGTTCGACGTCGCCACCCACGAGAGGCTGCGCGCCTTCCTGAGCGATGACGCCGAGACGGTCCTGATGTCCCTGCGCGTGCTGGAGCAACGGCCCGAGGCCGAGCTGCGCAAGCGGATCGCTGAACTCTGCGGCCACCACCTGCTTCCGCTCGGGGGCACAGCGTGAAGTCGCCCCTGCGGCCCCAACGGGCAAGAGGTGCCGGCACGGAGCAGGCCGACGCGAACGAGCAGGGCTGGTTCGTGGACGAGATGGGAGAAGAGGACAGCCACAGCCAGGAGGCGTATCCGGCAGAGCAAGGAGGCTGGGCGACTGCCTCGGTGGGAGCCGTGGCCAACACCGTGGCCGTGATCCGGTGGACTGCCTGGGCCCTGCTGGTGTCAGGGCCTCTGCTGGGACTGCTCGCCCTCGCCAGCCAGCCGAGTGTGACCGCAGCGCCCCCGCCGGCTGTACAGAGGAGCCGCGGTGCGGAAGGCCAGGCGGGCCCGGCCGGCTTCGCCGCCCTGTATGTGACGGCGTACATCGCAGCCGGGCAGGGCACCGAAAGCTCGCTGAGCCCGTACTTCCCGGATGTCCGTGACCTCACCCTGAGCGCGAAGCCCGGGTCACAGAAAGCGGAGCAGGCAGCCGCAGTGCGGGTGAAGCAGATGTCCGCCGGCTATTGGTCGGTCACGGTCGCCGCGCGGATCCCTGCCACCAGGGGATCGAAGACGAACGAGTCCGCCAGCAACACCGCTGAAGAAGCAGATCAGCCCGCCGGCAACGCGCTGCGGTACTTCCAGGTCCCGGTCAAGGAGGCCGGCTCGGGCGCCCTGGTCGCGGTGGCGTTGCCCGCCGAGGTCTCGGCCCCCGGCCCGGGAGCGTCGCCGGAGCTCGACTACGGGCTCGCAGCCCCGGCCCAGTCCTCGGATGCGGCGGTCAAAACGCTGCAGGGGTTCCTGGGCGCGTATTTGACCGGCGGGAGCGACGACGTGGACCGCTACCTCTCCCCGCAGACGCATCTCTCGCCCATCTCGCCTGCGCCGTACAAGCAGGTGCAGATCGTCCAGCTCGCCGAGCACGGCACCGACGAGCCAGGCAGCAACTGGCCCGCAGGCAAGGCACTGCCCGACAGGGCACAGCGCCAGCTGCTGGTCACCGTCGATGCCACCGGGACTGACGCCCAGACACGGCCCCTGACCTACGCCATCGCACTGGAAGCGCGCGCCGGGCGCTGGGAGATCTCATCCCTCGCCGCGGCGCCCGCTCTGAAGACCGTTCCGGCCACGGCCGGGCAAGAAGGAGAAACCCCATGATGACAACGCACGCAGTACTGGCGGCCGGAGAGCTCGGCGACATCAGGACGCTCGGCGCGAACCTGAAAGACATCCTCATCAACGTGATCGTCCCGCTGATGTGCATCGCCTTCGTGGTCTGGTCGTGGTTCAAGACCAAGTCGGCGGTGACCGCTCTGGTCGCCTGCGTCGCGGCAGGGGCGGTCTGGTGGGGCGTTACCAACCTCGCGACGCTGCGCGACAAGACCGGTGAGGACCTCAACCCGTCAGGCCAGTCCCAGTCGGCCGTGGTGCACGTAGTTGCCGACATTCCCGGCACCCTCCCCGCGGTGCGAGGTGAGCAGTGAGTACCGCGACGGCCGGGGGAGCGGACAGTGAGGTGCTGGTCGGGCGGTGCTACACCAAAGCCCGACGGCACCCTTTGATGATCGGCAGGATGCCCGGTGGGCGGGGGCGCCTGTGGGGCGGCCCCTACACGGTGCCGCAAGTGATCGTGCTGGTCGTCTCGTTCCTGCTGCTGATCCTCACCCGCCCGCTGTGGGCGCATTTCGGGCTGGTGGACGTTCTCATCGCTCTCGGTGTGCCCTTTGGGCTGTCGCTCCTGGTGCGGCATATCCACATCGACGGGCGCAATCCGCTGGCGGTGGCTGCCAGCGCGGTCGGGATGCTCGCGACGCCGCACGGCGGCCGGATGGGCGGGCGCCCGCTCAGCTCGCCCGGCCACCGGAGGCTGATCGGGGCCTGCACCCTCACCTGGGACCCGCAGCGCACCGAGGAGGAAGCGCCGGGACCCGTCGCGTCGTGGGCCCCGCGCGCCCGGGCCCCGAGAGTGATCGCGGCTGCCGCACCCATGGTGCCCGCGCCCAACACCGCTCGGACTGCTGCCCGGCCGCCCGGACAGCAGCGGGTGCAGTCGAGGGCAAGCGCATTGCTCGCCGCCCGCCCGATCGACGACAGCCCCCGGCGGCCGCTGTCTGAATCTTCAACCGATGAGGGAGTGATGCCGCGATGAGGATGCCAGTACGCCACTTGGCCGGGAACGTCGTCTGGACGGTCAACGGCACGGTGTGGGCGCTGTTTCGGGTGCAGGGCGCCGATCAGGCGAACACCTCGCGCAAGGCCAAGCAGCAGCGGCTGGGAATGCTGGAGTCTCTGGTCAAGCAGCTGCGCGGCGAATCGATGCTTTTGTCGCTGTGCCCGCAGGTCGACCCGGTCTCCGTGGTCAAGAAGATGACCGCGGGCATCAACATGGACGCCTCCCCGCGGTACACGCAGCTCGCGCACCGGGTCCTGGACCAGCTGGAGCAGCTGGAGCTGACCGGGCGGACCGACTGGCTCGCGGTGCCGTTGCCCGCATCGCGCCGGCAGACGGTCCGCGACGCGGTCGCAGCCGCGCGGGCCGAAGTCGCCCTCCAGCTGGGGCTGCTGCCTGCTGCGATCTCAGCCGCCGATGAGATGGAGCGCCTGGACCAGGCGGCGGCGCTCGCGTCAATGTGGCCCTCGGGTATTCAGATGCGGCCCGCGACATCGGCGGAGATCTTGTGGGTCTACGGGCACAGCGCCCGGCGCGGTGTCCTCGAGCCGCTGCTGCCGGAAGGCCAGCGCGCCACGGCGGGACGAGGCCGCGGCCGCGGTGCGGCAGCCCTGGGGCAGGTAGTCCTAGCCGAAGGCGGTGAGCACATCGCCGAGGACCTGAGGGAGGCGAAGGGCCAGAGCCGGGGGCGGCGGCGTGCGGGAAATCCGTTCGCCCGGCGGTGGCTGGAGGTGACCACCGAATGGGGGCCCTCCTACCAGGCCATGCTCGCCCTGGCCGAGATGCCCGAAGCGTTCACCTTCCCCGGCTCCGAATACTTCGCCAACCTCGACCAGTTCAGCTTCCCCGTGGACTGGGTGGTGCGCCTGTCGGTGAGCGACGGCGCCACAGCGGAAGCAAAGACCCGCCGCAAGGCGCGGGAGCTGGCCAACCAGTACAGCGAGTACGAGGGCGAGACCGCGGGTGTGCCGGCCTCTGTCGACAAGGCCGTCGGCGGACTGGACGAGTACCGGGAGCGCCTGACCGCCTCGACCACAGAGGTAGAGGTGCGGGCGATGGGTGCCTTGTGCGTGTGGGGCGGCACCCCGCAGGAGGCAGAACGGCGGGCCGGTGAGCTCGCCGGGTACTTCGCCGGGAACCAGTACACCTTCGCCCGGCCGCGCGGTGAGCAGGAGAGCCTCTGGTACGGGATGCTGCCCGGCGCCCGCACCCCGAAAGTGATGATGCAGTACGCGCAATACCTCCTCGCCCGGGACTTCGCGATGGCCGGCCCTTTCACCGGCGGCGGCCTGGGCGACGACTGCGGGCCGCTGTACGGGCTGCAGCTGACCGGCGGCGGGGTACGACCTGTCCTGATCGACTGGAGCCGGGGCCCACGCAAGCACGCCTCGGCCAGCGCCGCCTACTGCGGCGAGCTCGGCGCGGGCAAGTCCGTGGCGATGAAGGCTGCGGTGTATTTCGCCCTGGCCGCGGGCCACCGGACGGGGTCGCGCACCAGCCGGGGGCGTGCGGTGATCGTGGACCGTACGCCCCAGCAGGAATGGGTGCGCTTCGCGCGCTCCTGCCCCGGCGAAACGCAAGTCATCACCATCGACAACACCGCCTCGGTGTCGCTGGACCCGCTGCGGATCTTCACCAAGAAAGCTGAGGCGCAGCGGTTCACCGAGTCCTTCCTGACGTTGCTGCTGGGGATGTCGCCGATGGACGACGAGGGGATCGCGTTGTCCGAGGCGATCGAGTCGGTCCTGTCCGAGGAAGCGCCCTCCCTGCGGCGCCTGGCCGAGGAGCTCGCCACCCGGGGCGCTGAGGACCCGCATTCGCTGACCGTGTACCGGCGCCTGGCTGCGGTCAAGCGCAAGGACCTCTCGAGGGCGCTGTTCGACGAGTCGCTTCCCGTGGTGCGTGACTCTGACGCTGACACGGTGGTCTTCTCCGTGTCCTCGCTTGCACTGCCCAAGAAGCGGGAGATGGAGGGCGGCCGGCTGGACCGCATGGAGTGGGAGAAATTGTTCGGGCGGGCTGCGATGTATCTGATCGCCGCCCTGTGCCGGAAGATCGCTTACGCCCGGCCGGAAGAGTTCGTCGCCGTGGTGTGGGACGAGTGCTGGTGGCTGACCTCCAGTCCGGAAGGTCTGGAGCTCCTGGTCGAGATCGTCCGCGACGGCCGCAAGCACAACACCGGCGCCCTGGTCGGCTCTCACGACCCGGACGACATCGGGCCCGCGAGCAGCGAACTCGGACGGATCCTCCTTGGGCTCATTCCCCGGAAGTTCCTCTTCCGCCACCAGGATGCCGCCCTCGCGCGGCGCGGTCTGGAGTTCCTGGGCTGCGACCCGCAGGACGAGGACTTCCTCGCCCTGGTCACCAGCGGCCTCTCACCGATCAACTTGTCGGACGAGGAACAGGCGGCACGCGCAGGGGAGTGCCTGCACCGGGACCTGATGGGCCGTATCGGCACCATGCAGGTCGGCATCCCCGCCGACCCGAAGGTGGAAGAAGCCATCCATTCCCAGCCCGTCCTTGCCGCATGAACGGGTACACAGCGGGACAGCGGCCGCGCATAGGCCAGGCACAAGATGTCAGGGCCGGAGCCTGGTGGGTAGTGCACCCCGGGCGGGCCGTGCTCGCCGCAGTGGTCATGCTGCTGCTCGCCCTCATCACGTCGCTGCTGCTCGCCGGGTCGGCCGGGGCAGACGACACAGCCCCTGTCCCGGGCCCGACTCCCGGACTGACGCCGGCCGGGCCGGCCAATCTCCTCCCGCCCGCGTCGCCCTCCCCGAGCGGCACGACTGCACCCGCTACACCGGCGCCGCCGACAAGCACACCGAGTAAGCCGAGCAAGGGGGAGACGGAGAAGGAGCGGCTCTCCCAGTTCGACAAGCGTGTTGCGCAGTACAAGAAGGATCGGCGCAACGGCGGAGTCCTGTCCGCGTTCGAGGTGACGGACAGGGATGGCAACCCCGTCTCCTCCTACCGGGTGTTCTCCGATACCGGCAGCTGGAAGGACTGGGACCTGCACATCGATTCGTTCCTCGTCGAAAATCTTTTCCTCGCCTCGAAGTGGCTGGTCAGTTTCGCCTGCTTCCTCATCGCCTGGTCCCTGTCGTTCAAGCTGGCCGGCCTCTTTCTCAAGCCGGCCCTCGCGGTGTCCACGTCGCTCTACTCCAACGTCATGGTCCAGCTCGGCCTCCCCAGCTTGTTCCTGACCTACGCCGGGACCGTTGCTGCCTGGCATTTCATGTTCGGCAACCGGGTCCGCGGCTGGGGTGAGACAGCCGCCGCCCTGGTGATCTCCGCGCTCGCTCTCACCACGTTCGCCGCACCGCCGACGATGCTGCTTTCCGAGCAGAGCGGCGCCGTCGGCACCACACGACAGCTGGCCACCGAGGTGGCCGCCCTGGTCCTGCAGAACGAGGAAACCCCCAAAGGCCCGGCCACGATGAGCGGCTGGGAAACCGTCAGCGCTGCCCGTCTGGCCCGCCCGATCACCGACGAGCTGGTCGACGCGTTCGTCGTACGCCCGGCGATGCTGCTCTCCTACGGGCAGACCTTCGACGGGAAATGCGCGAAGAGCTTCCGCGACTCACGCATCCGGCAGGCCGTCCTGGACGCCCAGGTCGACGACGCGGTGAACTCCAAGTCGACCGACCAGCTGAAGAAACTGCCCTGGATCGGCTCGCTCATCCCCGACGCCAGCAGCACGCTCCCCGACAGCCTGCGCGACCTGGTCCAGGGCGAGGGCCCCGTAAAAGACTTCGAGAAGACTTGCGTCAAGGGCGATACCGGGGCGCTGAAGAAGGCGTCCGTGGACAAGGTCGGCGGCGCGGCCTTCATGACCTTCGCCGCGTTCCTGGTCTGCCTGTTCATCGTCATCGTG
The DNA here is from genome assembly GCF_041433995.1 of Streptomyces sp. NBC_00466. Classification (NCBI taxonomy): domain Bacteria; kingdom Bacillati; phylum Actinomycetota; class Actinomycetes; order Kitasatosporales; family Streptomycetaceae; genus Streptomyces; species Streptomyces sp. NBC_00466. The sequence goes on from NZ_CP107897.1 coordinate 267,727, forward strand.
GCCGGAGCGTTCCTGATGTCTCAGGTGTGGATCGCTTTCGAAGCGATGATCGCCCGGGTCGCCTTCACCGTCGGGGTGCTGCCCGGGCCGGGACGGGCCTGGCTCTGGGCCAGAGGTGCCTCCGTCCTCAAATCCCTCGCGCTGATGGTGCTGTCCGTCGTCTCCCTTGCTGTGCTGATCGTCGTCATCAAGGCGATCCTCAACACCCCGGAGAAAGACCTGCCCGGCGGGCTCACCGTGCGGTTCATCGTCATCGACATCCTGTGCATCGGCGGCTTCATCTTCCGCAAACGCCTCACCGCTACCACCAAGAAGATGGCCATGCGCGCTCGCGCCCGGATCGGCTCCAGCCCCCTCGGCGGAGCAGCGCCGGCAGACCTCGGGCAGCAGAGCCCAAAGGGCCACCTCGGCCGCAGGCTCGCGGTCGGCGCGCTGATGCTCGGTGCGATGGCAGCGACCGGCGGCACCGGTTCCGCCGCCATGGGAACCACGGGCGGGGTACGCGGCAGTGCCGCTCTGGCCGCCCGGCTCAGCCGCAGTGGCGGCCGCGCTATCGGCGGCACGGTGAAGGCCGCCGCCAGCACCACAGGATCTGCGCTCAGAGGCGGTGTTGCGCTGGGGAAGGTCGGGCTGAAGTCCACAGTGGGGCTGCCGGTGTACGGGCCGCGGGCCGCACGGCTGGTGGGTTCGACCGCACGACAGCTGCCGGCGCAGGCGTCCAGCGCTGTGAGTGGCGGAGTCCAGCAGCTTCAGCAGCGGCTGACCGACATCCAGCAGCGATACGTACACCCCGCGCAGAACTTCACCGGCGAGTACACCCACAACCTGCGCTCCCTCGGCCGCCTCGTCACCGGCCGCAGCCAGCAAAGCCCCTACATCCCACGCCACCAGCCGACTCCCCCACCTGCCCGCCGGCGACCCGCTGTTCCGGCAGCAGGTGTTCCTGCACACCCCCCGTTCCCCGCCCCTGCCCCTGCCCCGGCTCCCGTTCCGCCCGCGCGGCGCCGGCCCGTTCCGGCGCGGGTTCCGCAACCCCCTGCCAGTACAGCTCAGGCTGCCTTGCAGCAGCGCCTGCACCGCATCCGCACCCGCCAGACAGCGACACCGCCGCACCAGCCAACGCCACCGGCGGCGCCTGCCGTTCGTCCACCGCGGGCACGGCCCGCGCCCCGCCGAGGGGGCCGACCGTGAACGGAAAGAAAGCAGCTCTGCTCGTCGGCGCCCTGCTGTGCCCTGGAGTGCTGCTCCTCGCAGTGATCACCCTGTTCGTGGCCGCTGTCGCCGGCGGTGCTGCCGACCACGAAGACGACACCGGCGCAGACGCCGCCGGGTGGGCCACTCCGGCACAGGTCGACGGCATCAACCCGATAATGCTCGACGCCTACGGAAAGGCTGCCCAATCCGTCACCCGGATCCGGCCCCAGTGCAAGGGGATGCGGTGGTCGGTCGTCGCCGGCATAGGGAAGATCGAGTCCAACCACGCCGCCGGCCGCCACATCGCAGCCGACGGAGCCATCACCCCACACATCCTCGGCCCCCGCCTCGACGGCAGCGGCGTCGGCGGAAACACCAGCGCGATCACCGACACCGACGGCGGCCGCCTGGACGGCGACACCCAGTTCGACCGGGCCGTGGGCCCCATGCAGTTCCTGCCCGGCACCTGGAACGGGTCCAGCGGGCAGGACGGGAACGGCGACGGCATCAAAGACCCGCACAACGCCTTCGACGCAGCCCTGAGCACCGCCGTCTACCTGTGCGGCACCGGGGCCGCCGACCTCAGCAAGCAGGCACAGCTCGACAAGGCGATCTTGCGCTACAACCACTCCCATACCTACGTCAACGATGTCACCGGCTGGATCCGCACCTACGACCAGACCGGCGCTTCCTCCAGCGACACAGCTGTCGGCGGGCGGGCCGGTGCCGTCATCGAGGCTGCCCGCGCCCAGCTCGGCGGCAAGTACGTCTGGGGCGGAGGCGACATCAACGGCCCCACCAAAGGCGGCTTCGACTGCTCCGGCCTCATGCTCTACGCCTTCCACCACGGCGCCGGCATCACCCTGCCCCGCACCTCACAGACCCAGCGCACCGTCGGAACCAAAGTCACCAGCCGCAGCCAGTTGCAGCCCGGCGACCTCATCGTCTTCAACAACGACGGCGCCTGGGGACACGTCGGCCTGTACGTCGGAAGCGGCCAGATGATCGACGCCCCCAACCCGTCAAAGCCAATCGAGCAGGTCGCCGTCACCACGGGATACTGGACGCAGTTCGACTGGGACATCCGCCGGGTCCTGTAATTCGCCTCAGAACAGGCTCGTCGCAGTGGGAAGAATCGTCGAGAGCCCGCGTGCCAGCCTCTAGGAGTCCGCAAGGTCCAATCACACCAGAGGGCCGGAGATCGCCCGTCTGAGCCCCCATTCTGTCCGTCGCTATTCTTCCGATCTGCGAAGAAAACGCGGTGGTGACCGTACCTGTGACGTGAGATCAGGTGAGCGGCCGACGGGCTTCGCGGCCGTGGGCGGCGTAGAGCTCGATGGTGTCTGTCTCGTCTCAACGAGCCGAGCCGCGTCCGTTTCATCGAACTCGGTCGACTGGGCTGGCGAACAAGGCGCTTACTGGGAGGGTAGCGAAAACCGTGTGTTCCTCCGGAACTGCCCTACGGCCGCCGACCAGATGTCCTCACCAACAGGCGTGCTGCATCCGTCTTCGGGGAGCTGAGCCTCGTCATCTCCCTCGCACTGCTCCTCGCCGAGGGCTTGAGCGAGCATCTCCCATTCAGCGGCACGATCAGCGGCAGGCCCGCCCAGGAACAGCGCCGCCGCCTGCCGGAGGAGAATGCCTGCGCCCTCCAGCGCAGCGTGTGCGCGCCCGATCTCATGCCAGCCCGTGCCTGTCATCCGCGCCGCGTCGGTAGCCTCGCACGATGCCGAGTGCATTTTCAGCACGAGCCGATTCACGGTCTCCAGTGCCAGCTGCGGGTCTGCCATCACCTGTCGTTGGAACTCAGCCAGGAGTACTTCTTCGGCCAGCGCCCAGGGCGTTGATGACTCTGCCTTCTCGTCGTTCACGTCTGCTCAACGAGCCCAACGTCGGTCGCGCAGTCGAGAAGAGTAAAGCAGTGGTAAAGCCTCTCGGGTGATGTCTGGATGAGCCTCCGGACCGGACTTGGTCAGGGTGAAGGACTTTTTTCCTCACCACCCAGGAGGCCATCGTGAACGACGCCACAGCCTGCCGCTTCTCTGACCGGCAGTCGGCATGAACACCCCCCTCCCGAATCCGGGCCATCTGCTTGACATCGCGCACTGGATCGCCATGTCAGCCCCGTACCTCGCACTCATGGTGCTCCTGGGTGGCGCAGCCTGGGGCTGGACGCAATGGCAGCGCGCCCGGCGAGTCGGAGAGTCCCTCCTCGGCCGAGTCACGGTGGAGCTCATCCCCACCAGCACCTTCGATCCGAGCGAAGGCGAAGTCGGGCGCTACGCACACCAGCTGAGCCGGGCGCGCTACTCCGTGGCGAAGACGCCTGCCCGCGGGGCCGGTGTCCGCCTGCGCTACAGCGCTGAAGAGGGTCACATGCGCTGCTACATCGAGGGGCCGGCAAGGGCCGGGGCCGTACTGGCCATGCAGGGGTTCGCCGAAGTGGAAGTCCGCGCCGCGCATACTGAGCAGCAGATCAAGCCGGTCCGCTTTACTCCTCCCGTCCAGAGGGAGGGGGAGAAGTGAGCGCGACCGTCAGCCTCGCTAAGCCACCCGTCAGCGACAACGCCCCGCCTTCGACCGGTCCGCGGTACGTCGAGCGCGCCGAGCTCGTGCTGGCCATGCCCGATCAGAAGCCGCTCGCGTCGCTGGGCCTGAACCCTGATCCGCTGCAACAGCTCGCTGCCGCAATGGCCACAGTGCGCACCGAAGCGGGTCAGCACGCCGACGTCGTGCTCGATCTGATTCCGGTCAGGGAAGGTCAGCTTGCCCGCCGTCGCCGCAGGTTGCTGGCCCGTTCGAAAAGGCGTGGCCCCTCCGCGTACGGCGAGAAGCTCACCGGAGGTCTCAGCGGGGGAGGGCTGCTGGAGTCCGTCGCGGCCGGCTTGAACGGGGGCAAGACCTCTGCGGGATCGCGTGCCGGGCGTCTGCCACGGATGACGGATGTCCGTGACGGCATGGGAAAGTTCAGCCCGGGGGCGGGTGTCGTCTTCGCCGTGCAGGTCTTGCTGCGTACCGAGGCCGCGCACCCGCAGGCCGCCTTGGAACGTATGCATCAGCTGCTCGCGGCCTTCGCGATCACCTCGGGGGAGAACTACTTCAAGCCCCGTAAGCCGCGTACCCGCCGGGCCATTGAGTCCTTCGACCGGCGGTTCGCGAGGGGCGAGTTCCGTCCGCACAAGAGGCAGTGGCTGACGGTCCCGGAGCTGACCGGCTTCCTGAAACCGCCGACCTGCAAGTGCAACGCCTCCAGCGTCGTCCGCTCAGGCGGTCTCGTCCCGCCCGCACCAGCGAAGCTCCCCGTCTACACGGGCCAGTCTGATCTGGTGCCGCTCGGCGCTGTGACCTACCCGGACGGCCGCGAGCGTATCGGCGCCGCCCGTGTGAAGGACCTGCTCTTTGGGCTGTTGCTCGGCAAGAGCGGGCACGGCAAGACAGAGGCCGCTCTCGTCCAGGCCATCGCGCTCGCTCACAACGGGTACGGCACCTGGTTCCTGGACCCGCACGGTGAGGCATGGGCGAGGGCGAAGCCGTACCTGGCTCACCCGCACATCCAGTGCCGGGTATGGGAGATCGATCTGGCCGCCGCCGAGCCGGACCAGCTGGTCGTCTCCTGGAATCTGCTGTCCATGGAGCGGCGCAAGGCTTCCGACATCCAGAAGATCGTGCGCGCGGTCACCGAGGGCATCGCGGCCGCCCAGAACTGGGGCGACCATGCCCCCCGGGCCCGGACGATCCTCGCCCGCTCCGCCCAGGCGCTGGCTCTGCTCAACATGAAGGCCGTGGAGGCCGGAAGGCCGGATCTGCAGTGCACGCTGTTCCAGGTGCGGTCCTGGCTGACCGACGAGGACTGGCGCGAGGCGCTGCTGCCACAACTGCCCCGGCGGGTGCAGAACTACTGGACCAAGACCTTTCCCAAGCTCGCGTCGGACTCGGTGCCCACCGTCACGTACGCCATTGACCGCCTCGACACGTCTCCGGCCCTGCAGGCGTTCTTCGGCTCCCCGCGCTCCGGCTACGACGTGCGCACCGCCATGGACACCGGCCGGGTCGTGTTCGTGTGCCCCAGTGGTTCGGAATCCGACGACCTTGTCTCCTGCCTGCTCATCCACGACCTGCACCGTGCCGGCCTCTCCCGCCAGGACACCCACCGCCACCAACGGCGCACCTTCTGGGCCTGGGGAGACGAACTCACCGCCTTGGACTCCTCTTCCAAGGGCTTCCTCGCCGCGATCGCCGAGCAGCTGCGCAAGTACGAGGTGCGGTTCGTCGGCATGACACAGATGGTTTTGCGGCTTTCCGCGATCACCCGCCAGGCGCTGCTGCAGAACCAGTCCATGCTGTCGACCTGCGCCGCCGACTTCGACGAAGCCACGTTCGTGGCCCGCCGCTGGAACGGGCAGGTCAGCGCCGAGACCATCACTGAACTGCCCAAGTACCACTACGTGGTGTCGATCAACCTGGACGGCGCCCCGAGCACACCGTTCCGGGTACGGGGCCTGCCCGTCGAAGAGATCTTCGCCCACTACAACAACCCGGCCGGGGTCCCCGCACTCGATGCCGCGATCGACGCCAGCATGAGCCGCCGGCCCCTCGCCGAGATCCTCGACGAGCTCGAAGACCTCGACGCGAACATCCTCGCCCACTTCACCGGATCCCAGCCCGGCCGTGCTGGGGACCCGACCACCCTCCTCGACTAGCACCGGAGAACGTCATGCCGTACCCGCACACCGGCCCCACCGGGCTCGGACAGACCGCCCAGCAGGCCATGCAGGTCCTCTACCAGCACCGCCTGGTCTCCACCCGGCAGATGCACCAGCTCATCACCCCCCACCACACCCGCGCCGAGTTCCTGCGCCGCCAGCTCCACACCCTGCGGGCAGCCGGTATGGCCGACACGGTGGGCAGACGCCTGACCGGGCAGACCGAACTGCTGTGGTGGCTCACGGACCAGGGCGCCCGGGCCGTCGAGGCGGTCGGCCTGCTGCCCCAGCGCCCCTACCGGATGAGCCCCGAAGCAGCGCTGGGCCCTCTGCAGGAACACACCCTGGCCACCGTCGAATCCGGTCTCGCCTTCGTCGACTGGGCCCGACGCCTCGGCCACGAATGCGGCCCCCTCGACTGGTCCCCCGAGACCGCGCACCACTACCGCGACGACAGCCGCCCCGGTGAAGACCTCTGCCTCATCCCCGACGCCGTCCTCAGCTACGTCCACACCGACACCCAAGCCAGGCAGCGCACCCTGCTGACCTTCTTCATCGAGGTCGACCGCACCCAGATGACGATCGCCCGGCTCGCGCAGAAGCTCCATGCATACGCCGCCTACTACGAGTTCACCCCCCAGCCCTCCGTCCCCCGCGGCGCTCGCCCCGTACGCCGGCCCGGCTCCGCACCCGCCTGGCGCAGCCGCTACGCGGTCTTCCCCCGACTGCTCCTGGTCCTCACCGGCGCGTCCGAAGCCCGCCTGGACCGCAGGATCGCCGACCTTCGCAGCCTCGCCGCCAGCGACCCGATGCTCGCCACCACCGCGGTGCGGGCTGGTGTGACCACCCTGGACCAGCTCCGCGACCGGGGCCCGTTCGCCCCCGTCTTCACGCCCGTGCTGGGCAGCCCCGACCTCAGCGACGCATGGCTGCGCCCGCAGCCCATCGCCGCCTGACCGCCCCCTTCTGGAAGGACGACCACCTCATGCTGTTCAGCCGCTTCAGGAAGTCAACGCCGCCCCCGGCCGCACCGGCCCCGGTCGACTACCGCGCCTGCGACGATCTCGGCGCCCTCACCCGCCCGTTCTCGCCGCTCATCGGCGAACTGCTTGCCGTGTACTGCCACACCCGTCCCATCGGGGCACTCTCCCAGAGCGAGAAGTGCCTCGAGGAATACCGGGTGACAGCCCGCCAGATCATCCACCACCTGCTCGAAGGCTGGCAGAACCAGACCGACGATCAAGGCACGATCGACGACCTCCTCATCCACCCCCGTCAATCCCGCACGGCGGAAGTCCCCACAACCCGGGCCGCCGAGAACGCGGCCACCCGGGACCACCACCTTGCATCGTGAGCACACACCACCGGCCATCCAGCAGACTCCCTGCGCCCCTCCCCGTTCGGGGAGGGGCGGCCGGCAAGGCCCCCTGAACGACGTGACACCTGACCGCCGGGCCCGGCACCGGCCGGCTCCGGGCCCGGCCTTCACTCTCGTGCGTGATGATTCCGAACACGAGATGGGCACGACCGCCTCCCGCCAACTGCGCCGCGCCGGCGACTTCCGAGCCGCCGCACGGTTCATGATCGGCCGGGGTATCCATCCGAAGGCCGGCCGCACGACGCTGCGCCTCGCGGAGGTCTTCGCGGCCCGCATGGAGCGGAGTAAAGACGGGCACCTCCCGTTCAGCGTCGAGGCGACCGCACGGCAACTCGGCCTCTGCCGGCGCACGGTTCTCGCCCACGCGAAGTACCTGCGCGAGCTCGGCCTTCTCGCCTACGTGGAACACGGATCGAAGACCAACGCGCTGCGGACGCGCCACGGTGCAGCCTGGACAGCCGCACACGGGTACCGCCGCACGGCCACCATCTTCGCCGCAGTCGCACCCTCCGTCTGGGACGACGCAGAGGGCCGCAGGATCGACGGCACCGGCTACACAGGCCGGCCCATCGGAGTCACCGAGCAGGGCCGGGCACACGCTATCGACACGGCCCGCCGTGCCTCTACGAAGACCCAGGCCAGGAGCACTTCGTGCACCCCTTCTTTGGTGGTCCCACAGGACCACCGTCAGATGCAGGTAGTGGGAGGTAAGAAATACACCCCGCGCAAGCGCGCGAAGAACCCGCATATGCCCTCCCTCCCGTCCTCCACTCACCCCAGCGTCTCCGCGGCCGAATGCGCCCGCGGGATCGCTCTCGCCGAGCAACTGCAGCGAGAGGTGTGGTGGCTGAACCGCGGCTGCGCCCGCAGACTCGGCTACGTCCTGCGCCCGCTGACGACCAGCGGCTGGACCGTTCAGGCACTGGCCGCCGAGCTTCTGACCTGGGGTGTACCCGGCCACCTTCGCGATCCGGCGGCATACGTACGTCACGAGCTCCAGCGCCGCCAGCAACACGCCGGCCTGCCCGGCCCTGCCACACCAGCCGTGCGGAACGACCAGGTCGACGACACCGGTCTCCGCCACCGGTCCATGCTCCGCCGCCGACAAGAACAGAGCGACCCAGTCTGGCAGCGCTACCTCAATGAGATCCGGCCCGACCTACGTCGCCGGCAGGCCCAAGTACGCGCGAACGCCCAAGTGCGGGCCCCGCAGCGCGTGGACTACCAGCCGATGACCCGCGAGAGCGAACGGGCATTCGCCGCGGCACTGCCAACTCAGTCCTGGGGCGAAGACGTGTCCGCGCGCGACGTCTACCAGGCCCGCGCGATGGGACTGTCGAGTCCCGCCGGCCGTGCCGAGCCGGAGGACGACCGCGGATGGCTGGAGCACCTACGCGACCAGCAGGAAGCAGAGCGCGCCTGCGCCGCGCTGCGCGCCGAACTGGAGAACTGGGAAGCCGAACACGCTCTTTCGGCTCAGGCTCAGTGATGAGCCAGGGGAGGAGCCCGGGCACCAGGGCGGGGACCGGCCGGCCCAGGGGAATCGTCTCGAAGAGATCAGCGCGAGGCTGCGGTGATCAGGTCCATGAGTACCCGGCGATCCGTCAGGTCACGTGCCACCGCCGTTGCACCGGCTGTCCGCAGATCCTGCTCTGAGCTGCGTCCAGAGGCCACACCCAGCACCCTCACGCCGTTGTCACGGCCGGCAGCGACGTCAGCAGGCGTGTCGCCGACCAAAAGGACATCATCCGCCGCGACATCGGAGCGACCCTCACCAGCATGTCTCATGGCCGCGCGCACCAGTTCCGCACGCTCATCGTGATCCTCGCCGTACCCGCCCAGCTCGAAGCGGATGTGCGCATCCAGGCCGAAGACGGTGAGCTTCACCTCAGCGGCTACCCGGATATTGCCGGTGACCACTGTCTGTACCACCCCGCTCAGACCGGACACCGCATCCAGTGCGGCCGCGGCGCCAGGCAGAGCATGGCCGCGCTCCCTCAGCTCCCCGGCACGCGCTCGGTGCAGCTCAGCGGAGCAGCGAGCGAACCTCTCGAACATCCGGCGGTCACTGTCAATGCCGTGAAGCCTCGCCGTCTCACGGAAGATGACCGGCTCGGTCATCCCGTCGACAGCGGCCTGCTCCCGCATCACCACTCCAGTGACCCGCTCGAAGCCCTCGGCGAAAATTCCACGGCCGACGCCACGTGTGGCGATGAGCGTGTGGTCGATATCCCACAGAACCAACTTCACTCTGCCGCCTCCGATTACGTGCCATTCCCCACCGGGCATCACGGTGTCACACGTTGGTGTACTTCCAACTGCCCGCCTGATACAGGCGCATACGCTGGTCGCACGCCAGGCAGAAGTGAGGTCCGAACATGAGCTTGCCCACGCTTCCTATCGGCGAGCGCATCCGCCATCACCGTCTCCGGCAGGGTCGCACGCAGGCGGTCGTCGCCGGCTTGTGCGGCATCACCGAGGACTACCTCTCGCAGGTGGAACGCGGCCGGAAGACTCCCTCGTCCGAGGTGCTCGCCAGGCTCGCCGTCCAATTCGGAGTGACCGCAGGAGCGTTGCTGGGCGACCCCGTCGAGGACCTCCCGGTCGCACCGGCGACGCCGGGGGCTGACGTGGTGCGCGCGCTCCTGGGTCAACAGCCCAGCGCCGGCCCCGCGCCCACCAACGCGGTGGCACTGCGCGAGCGGGTGGAGAACCTCTGGCGTATCTGGCAGACCTCACCCACCCGGTTCACCGACGCCGAACTTCTGCTGCCGGACCTGATCACAGACGTGGAGACCGCCGTACGAGCCAGCCGGCACACAACCGAGAGCGGCGAGCGTCGCGCGCTGCTGCGCATCTCCGCAGACCTGTACGGACTGCTGCGCTCATACTGCCGCCGGGCCGGCCGCCTCGACCTCGCGCTGATGGTCGCCGACCGGGCGCTCCGCGCATCCGAGGACGCGGACGACCCGCTGCGGATCGCAGCAGCCCAATGGAACCTCGGCCACGTACTGCTCTCCCAGCCAGGAGAGGAACACGCCGCCCACGACACCGCCCTTCGCGCAGCCGACGCCCTCCAGCGCGAACTGCAGGGCCCCGAGGCGGATGCCGTCCAGGGCGCGCTGGAGCTGGTGGCAGTCGTGGCAGAAGCCCGCACCCACCGCGCCTGGGCGGCCCGGGACAGGCTGGCCAACCGTGTCGCCCCGCTCGCGAAGCAAGCGGGGGAGGGGAACACCATGTGGACCGTCTTCGGCCCTGTGAACACCGAGCTCCATGCGGTCTCCGTAGAGATGCTCGACGGCAACGCGGTCGAGGGCCTGCGCCTGGCCGACAAGGTCGACACCGACCAGCTCCCCTCCCGCGAGCGGCGCATGACCTTTGGCCTGGAGGTAGCCCGCTGCTACGCCCTGCGGAGAGAGGACGCCGCCGTCCTCGTTCACCTCCTGGAGCTCGAAGTGCTCGCACCCGAGGATCTCCAGCGCAGTCCCCTCGCTCGGGAGCTCGTCATCTCTCTGGTGCAGCGCTCCCGGCCCACCTACCGCAAACAGGCGACGGCTCTGGCCGAGCGGCTCAGCCTGCTCTGACGAGCCCGGTCTGCGAGCACACCCGGTCTCTCAGTCCGGGTGGAACAGGCCCTCTGCCCGTACGGTCCCCACACCTCTGAAGACCGATCACGGGAAGCATGCGCATGAGCCCAACGGCAGCCGGAATCCCCGGCCACAACGGAACACTGATCGCGGCAGCTGGACAGCGGTGGGACGCCGTGCGCGTCCCACGTTTCATCGGATTGCAGGCCCTGAACCACCTCGTCGGGCAGGAAGGCGCGATCGTGATGGATCCCGGCAACCGGCGGGTGTATTTCCTCGTTCCACCCGGCACCACACGAACCTGGAACCTGCCCCAGACGACGGCACTCGGCGAGACAAGCCACATCGTCCTTCCCGCCGACGACAAGGAAATCCCGCCCGGTCCGTACTGGCTCGTCTCCCCGCGACGGGGTCGCCTGTGCACCAGCGCGGACGCTCTCCATGCCGCACTGCGGACCGTCCTTGGGCCCCGACCCCCCGACAATGAACAGAGCCAGGACCGACCGGACCTTGAGAGGCAGAACATCGACCAGGTCAAAGGACTGGCATGCGCTCTATGCGGGGCGCGGCTGTATGCGACCCGAAGCCTCGGCGTGTTCTGTACAGGAGACCTCCTACTGCAGGATCCGACCGAACTGTGGGCATGCAATCCCGTCTGCCGACGAATCGACAATGCCGCCCCGTGAATTCTCCGCGCGCTCTGATCCCGGAGCCCGCCAGAAGGGACAGGCAGCCGAAGAATCGCCTCTGCTCTTCCCGCCGTGCGGGATTGTGTCGGTTTATGGCCCGAGGCGTGGTGTGAACTGGCAATACGGGCTGTGTTGTTGGGGGATCTTTGCGTAACGTAGGGGAACAGGCGGTCACCTGTGGCTGCTGGTGCAGCCAGCAAGCGCGTCACGCCGCAGGTCAGCATGGTGCCGTCGAGAACGTACGGGGAGGCGTAGTGGCACAGCCAGCACGATCGGAGCGAGCTCACCTTCGGGTTCGCAACCGAGGAGTTCGGCCCGCAGTAGTGTTTCTCGCGGCATGCACCCTCGTAACGTTGTCCGCTTGCAGTTCCGACGGTGGCGATCCCGTCGAAAACAAGCCGACCAGTACCTCCCCCTCGCCTACCGTGGACGCGAAGGAAGCCAAAGCGCGGGGGGCTGTACTGACTGCCTATGCCGGCATGCGGCAGGAGCAGACGAAGGCGTACGCGGTGGGAAAGGACTCCGGGACGAAGCTAAATACCTACGCCTCGGACAAGGCACTCGCCAAGATCGAAGGTGAGCTTTTCCAGTACCGGCAGGCCGGCGTCGTCTTCAAGGGCAAGCCGAAGAGTGTCGCCAAGGTGACGGCTATCGATCTCGCACAGTCTCCCCACAAGGCCACGGTGTCCGAGTGCTTCATCACTACGGACTGGACTGCGGTGAAGAAGGACAGCGGCAAGAACGTCACCAGCCCCAACCAGGTCCACCGCTACACAGTGACCGGCTCAGTACGCACGATCGGCGATCGGTGGATGGTTGTGGACTACGCAGTCGACAAGCAGCACACATGCTGAGGAGAGCCGCAGGCACCGGGCTCGCGATCGTACTGACGCTTGCCGGTGCCCCGATCGCGGTGGCGAACCCCAACCCGAAGCCGACCGTCGCCCCGCCCACAGACTGCGGCGACATGTCCGTCTGTATCGGGGCAGGCATTGATGGCTCGGACAATAAGCCCGCCGCCCCGGAACATGGCCGCACCGGCAAGACCGCAGCGCGGAAGCCGGGAAAGAAGCCAACCTGCGCCGTCAACGCCGGCGTTGGTCACGTCACCGTGGGCGACCAGGGTCCTCAGGACGGCACAATCAAAATGCCCTGCAACGACCCTGAACTCGGCCAGTTCTCCGGTGGCTGTTACTACAAGCCGGCTCAGCCGCCGCCCCCGGCCAGCGACCCAGCGTGGAAGGGCCACAAGCCTGGGAGCGGAGCTATCTACCAGCGCACCTGCCCCATCGGCACTGCCGACGATCCCAACAACACCCAGTTGCAGGGCTTCGTTTGGATGGCCAAGCCTCCGGCGGCCGCAGCAGTAGACCCTGCACAGCTCGCGCGGGAAGCCGTCGACAAGATGACGCTGCTCGGGCCAAAAATCGGGATCACACCCAAGCCCGGCGGCAAGGGTGTCGTGGGCATGCCGGTCTACATGTGGACGGCGAAAGGTGCAGAGACCTTCGGGCCGAACGTCGCCAGTGCTTCGGCCGGGGGTGTGACGGTGAAGGCCACCGCGAAGGTCTCCAGAATCGTCTGGAATCTCGGTGACGGGTCCAGTGTCACGTGCACCACGGCCGGCACCCCCTACCGCGCCGAGTACGGCAAAGCCCCCTCGCCGGACTGCGGCCACCACTACAGCGAACCGTCCTCGACCCAGCCGTCGGGGAAGTTCCACGTCACCGCCACATCGACCTGGTCGATCGACTGGCAGGGCGGCGGCCAGACCGGCCAGCTCACCGAGGTCAGGAACAGCGCCGTGGACATCACGGTCGTTGAGGTCCAGGTCCTCAACTAAGCGTTCACGAAAAGACTTGAAAGGCCCTTCGCCGCATGGAACCCCCCGTCGCCGCGCCGCCGCTGCCGCGCCCGCAGAGCCCCGGCCGCCCCGAGATCCCCATCACCACCACGCCCCCGGTCAAGCGCGAGCGCCGCTGGTCGGTTGCCGCCCTGTGCATCGTCCTGGCGGTACTCGGCGGGCTGGGGGCGGCCGCGGCCGTCACTTCCTCCAGCGACCGGGTCAAGGTCCTCGCGATCGCCCGGGACGTGCCGGCAGGACAGGCCATCACCGATGCAGACCTGGTCGTGGCCGAAGTGTCCGCTGACGGCGCCCTGACCCCGGTCCCCGCCGGGCAGCGGACCAGCATCGTCGGCAAGCGCCCTGCCGTCGACCTGCGTAAAGGTGGCCTGCTGACCTCCTCGCAGCTGGGCGCGGGGACCGGGCTGGGCGATGACAAGCAGCAGGTCGGCGTACAGGTCAAGCGCGGCCAGTCACCGGCCGGCACCCTCGCCCCCGGCGACAAGGTCCTCGCAGTGACGACCCCGGCCCAGGGCGACACCACCACCGGCAAGAGCGCCGAGGCGCCGCCGTCGACGCTGAACGGGATCGTCGTGTCGGTGTCCCGCCCGGACGCGTCCGGCACCGTGGTCGTGAACCTCGCGGTGGCGACCACTGACGGCCCGCTCCTGGCCACTCGCGCTGCGGTGGGCCGGATCTCGCTGGTCCGCGAACCGCGGAGCAGCCGATGACGGTCACCGCTCTTGTCTCCGCGAAGTCCTCCGGCGTCACCACCACCGCGCTGGCCCTGTCTCTGGCTTCGAAGCGCGCCTCGCTGCTCGCTGAGTGCGATCCGGGCGGCGGCACGATCCGCGCCGGGTTCCTCCAGAGCGCGGTCAGCGCCGGGTTCGGCCTCTACCACCTGGCGGCTGCCGAGCGAACGGGACCGGACGCACTGGCCAGCACTTTCATCAACCACCTGTGGCCGATGGACGAGGCGGGGCACCGCAAGCTTCTGCCCGGTCTCACCGATCCGGCTCAGGCGGCTGCTCTCAGCCGCACCTGGCCTGCCCTCGCGGACGTCCTGCAGGTGCTCTCTGCCGAGGCCGGGTATGACGTGTTCATCGACGGCGGGCGCCTCGCCCTGGAGTCCGGGCACCTGCATCCCACGCTGACTCCCGCCCCGCTCCTCCACCAGGCCGATCTCGTCCTGCTGGTTGTCCGCGGTACCGAGCAGTCCCTGACACTGGCTCGCCATCTCATCGACCCGCTCCGCACGGAAATGCGTGAACGCGGTACTGGTGACGACGCCCTGGGCCTGCTGCTGATCGAGGACGGCGCCTACCGGGCGCACCAGGTCGCCGAGGCACTCAAGACGCCCGTACTGGCCGCGCTGCCCTTCGACCCGGATACGGCCGGCTACCTCACCCAGGGCGGCCGCCCTCCACGCGGCTACAGCCGCAGTCCATTGCTGCGGCATGCGCGTACCGCCACGGAGGCGTTCGAAGCGGCCGCCGCGCGCCGTCATATCCAGCGCGAGTACCCGCCGCGCCCGGCCAACCCGCAGCTCGCCGGTGTGCTGCAGCGGCTCAGCCAGCAGAAGCCGGGCGGCCCCCGTGGCTGACACCCACCAGCGCCCCGGCACCAACGGGCATCCCGCGCCGATGGGCCGCGAAGAACTCGCCGGGCTCCTCGCAGGACGCCTCGGCCAGCGCCGCCCCGAACCCACCCAGCCCGCCGTCCCGGCCCAGCAGCCACCGGCCGACGCGGCGGGCCCGGCCGCGGTGCCGCGTCTGGCCGGCCTCCCGGGTGAACTGCCCGTGGGCTGGGAGGTCATCGAAGCTCTGCAGTCGGACGTCTCGCAGCAGCTCAGCGACCGCGACCCCGACAAGCTCCTCGAGGAAGCCGACCGCCGGGCCCTGGCCCGCTCCCTGGTCACCACCGCCGTCGCCGACTGGTCCGCCAAGTACGCGCAGGGCAACACGCCCCTGACCGAAGAGCACGAAGCCACGATCCGCACCGCGGTGTTCAACGCGATGTACCGGGGCGGGCGCCTGCAGTCCCTCCTCGACGAGGACGGTGTCGAAGACGTCATGGTCGACGGGCTGCGCGCGCACGTCGAGTACTTCGACAAACCCCGGCGCACCATCGAGCGCGTCGCTGACTCCCATGAGGAACTCATCACCTGGGTTAACCGGATGGCCCGCCTGTCCGGGCACGGTGAGCGTGGCCTGACTCAGGCGACGCCGATGGTCGGGTTCCGGATGCCCGACGGCTCCCGTGTCACGTCCTCGCTGCTGACCAGCCGGCCCTCGGTCGTCATCCGAAAGCACCGTATCCGTCAGCACGGCATTGCCGAGCTGACGCAGTGGGGCTCCATCAACCCGATCCTGGAGCGGTTCCTGACTGCCTGCGTCCATGCTCGGATGAACGTCCTGGTCGTCGGCGACATGGGGGCCGGAAAGACTTCTCTGCTGCGGGCCCTGGGCCGGGAGATCCCGGCATCCGAGCGGCTCGTCACCCTGGAGTCGGACCGGGAGCTTTACCTGGACGAACCAGGGCCCAAGCCGGGGCCGGTCACGTTCGCCTTCGAGGCCCGCCAGTCCAACGGTGAGCGCCTGGGCGATAAAGCTGCCGGCGAGGTCACCATCTCCGACATGTTCGCAACAGCCTTGCGTTACAACGCATCGAGGGTGATCGTCGGCGAGGTCCGCTCCACCGAGATCGTCCCGATGCTGCAGGCCATGTCCGCGGGCGGCTCCGGATCGATGTGCACCCTCCATGTCAGGCGACCCCACGCGATCATCAGCCGCCTCGTGCAGCTGTGCACCGAAGCCGGGATGGCCACCGAAGCCGCCCACCACCTCATCGCTTCGTCCATCGACGTCGTCGTGTACCTCACCTACCTGGACGAAACCGCGATCGGCGGCCGCAAGCACCGCTTCGTCTCCCACATCTACGAAGTCCACGACGTGGTCGGCGAAGGCGGCAGACCAACAACGACGGAACTCTTCGCCCCCCACGGCCAGGAGCCACGCGCCGTCTACAAGAACATGCCGACCTTCATCGCCGATCTGGAACGCACGAACGTCTTCCACCGGCCGTGGCTGACGGACAACCCCCACGGCGCCTGGGGTCCCGCACTGCAGACGGTGAGCCCACGGTGACCACATCCCAGCTCGCTCTGGTCGCAGCCTGCTGCGCCGTCCTCACCGTCATGGGGATCGTCCTCGCTGTCCAGGAGCTGCGCGGCCGCGTACGCGATCCGATCAAGCCCGCCTCTCGGATGTCGGGCCGGCTCCAGCGCGCGAAGGCTGAACTGCCCGAAGCGTGGCAGCGGCGCTGGAAATATCTCCTCGGCACCGCCGGCCTGGTCACTCTCGTGGTGTGGGCGTGGACCGGCTGGCCCGTCCACGGTCTTCTCGCCGGGGCATCGGTGCTCGGCCTGCCCTACACCCTGAACCCCGGCACCGCGGCGACCGTACGCATCGAGCGCCTCGAAGCGCTCGCCCAGTGGCTCAACCACCTGGCCGGCGTGCACACCGCGGGCATCAGCCTCCCGCAGACCATCCGCGCCAGCGCCAAGAACGCACCCGCACCCATCGCCGGGAACGTACGGGCCCTCGCCGACCGCCTGGGCGCCGGGATGGAAGCGCAGGACGCCTTCGCGCGGTTCGCCGACGAACTCGCCGACGGGGTCTCCGACCACGTGGTACTGCTCTTCCAGTCCCACGCCGTCTACAAGGGACCCGGGCTCTCCGACGCCCTGGAAGCCCTCGCAGTCACCATCCATCAGCAAGCCGCCGACGCCCGCGACATCGAAGCCGACCGTGCCAAGGTCCGTAAATCCTCCCGCATGGTCTCCGTCGTGATCTGCGTCATCGTGATCGGCTGCATGCTCAACAACGCCTGGTCGGGCTGGTACCAATCCCCGCTGGGACAGATCGTCCTCGCCGGCCTGGGCGCCGCCTTCGCCTGGACCCTGAGCTGGCTGCGCCGCATCGCCCGCACCAAGCCGGATCCCCGCCTGCTGGACACGCTGCCCGCCCACCTCACCACCATCGGAGGCCAGCGATGATCCCCCTGCAGGCCGTCCTGCCAGCCGCCGCCTCCGGAGCCCTGATCGGGCTGGCCGTCCGGGCGGCCTGGCCGGCGAAAGCAGACCTGGCCAGCGCCCTGGACCACCTGGACGCCACCAAAGCCCCCGCAACCCTGTCCACCGCCGCCCTGCCGGGGACGGACTCCCTTCCCTCGCGCGTGGGCACCCGGCTGCTCAGCGAGTTCGGCGGACGCATCACCCTGCCCGTCAAGGACCTCGCGCTGCTGCGCAAGAGCCCAGCTGAACACCTCGGCAAACGCGTCCTGTTCGCCCTGTACGGGCTGCTCTTCCCCCAGCTGATGCAGGCCATGCTCGCCCTGGCGGGCGCCCCGTGGCCCTACGCCATGCCGCTCATCGCGTCCCTGGGCCTGGCAGCCCTGATGTGGTTCTGGCCCGGCAAAGACATCGCACGGGAAGCGGCCGCCGCGCGCCTGGTCGTACGGCACGCCGCCGCCTCCTACCTCGAACGCGTCGCTCTCGCCCGCATCGCCAACTCCGGCGCTGCGCAGGCCCTGACGCAGACCGCGGAAGTCGGCGACGGGTGGATCTTCGTGCGGATGCGGCAGATCTTCCACCAGGCCGACTTGGCCGGAGTCACCGTCTGGGACGCCCTCAAGCAGCTCGGCGACGAACTCGACATCCCCGAACTGACCCGCCCCGCCGACACCCTCGCACTCGCCGGCGACGGCGCCGCCGTCTACACCACCCTGCAGGCCCAGGCCCGCCAGCTGCGCATCGCGCTGCTCTCGGACCAGAAAGCCCAGGCGAACGCGGCGTCAGCGGCGATGGTTCTTCCCGTCACCTTCGGCGTGATCCTCATGCTCGTCTTCGTGATGATCCCCATCACGATCACCATCCTCGGCACCTGACCCCAAAGGGAGAGAAGCAGCTATGGACATCGAGGTCCTCACCGCGTGGATGCGCCTGCGCTACGAGCAGCTCAAAGCAGCCCGCGACGCCGGACAGAACAGCACGGAAGTCGCCCTCATCGCCGGGGCCTTCCTCGTGGCGGCCGGCTTGGTCATCGTCGCGATCAAAACGAAGCTCGCGGAAAAGATCGGCATCATCAACGGCGGATGAACACGACCGGCCGAGACAACAGACCAAGAAGAGGGGGCGGCGGGGTGAGGAAGCGGCTGAACGCATGGCGGGCCGGTGCCCTGGGACCGCGGGGCGACCGCGGGTTCGGGAGCGTCGAAGTCGCGACCCTGGCCATCGCCGTCCTGGCCCTCCTCCTCACCTCCATCCAGGTCGGGTTCTACTACCACGCACGCAAGGTCGCCCAGTCCGCCGCCCGCCAGGGCGTCGAGGCCGGCCGGGCCTTCGGCGCCACCGACAGCGACGGAGTGGCCCAGGCACAGGACTTCCTCGCCCGGTTCGGCAACAGCGTGCGGGGCGCGAGCGTGTCACCCGCCGGCAGCACCGCCCAGCAGATCCGCATCACCGTGCACGGCACCGTTGCCACCCTCGTTCCCGGCCTCGAACTGAACGTCACCCAGTACGCCGAAGGCCCCGTCGAACGGTTCACAAACCCATGAACGGCCCCAGCAGACGACTCCCGCAGGCCCTGCGCCAGGACCGGGGCAGCTACGCGGTCGAGACAGCCGTGCTCGCCCCGGCGCTCATCGCCCTGCTGCTGCTCATGGTCGCCTTCGGCCGGGTCGTCGACGCGAACGGCGCCGTCGACTCCGCAGCCCGGGCAGCCGCACGCGCCGCCTCCCTCGAACGAGGCGCCTCCACCGCACAGTCCCAGGCCCAGACTGCGGCCGAACAGAGCCTCGACGGCGAGGGCATCACCTGCCGGACCAGCAGCGTCACCTTAGACACATCCGGCTACAGCCTGGACGTCGGGACCGCGGCCACCGTGACCGCGACCATCGCCTGTACTGCGGATCTCTCCGACATCGGCCTGCCGGGACTGCCCGGCTCGAAAACCCTGCGAGCGTCATGGACCAGCCCCATCGACACCTACCGGGGGCGCCAGTGACCCGCACCGTGCGCAGATTCGTACACCGGCGCCGCACCGCACTGCGCACCCGGGGCGACCGCGGTTCCATGTCGCTGTTCTTCGTGATCACCTCCGTGGCGATCCTCATGGTCATGGGACTCCTCGTCGACGGCGGCGGCGCCCTGAACGCCGAAAACCGCAGCACCTCCCTGGCCCAGGAAGCCGCCCGCACCGCCGGCCAGCAACTCGACCCGGCACAGGCCACCGAAGGCACCGCCATCACGATCGACCCGGACGCCGCCCGCGCGGCCGCCCAGGACTACCTCGCAGGCGCGAACGTCCAGGGAGACGTGGAGATCACCGACGGCGGGCAGACCCTCAATGTGACTGTCCACGACACCTACCGCACCAAGTTCGCCGCCCTGCTCGGCAAGAGCACGCTCGACGTGACCGGCACCGCCAAGGCCCACCTACAAACCCAACCCGCTGCTGGAGGCTGAGCCGCACCATGGCCCACCGCACCCCCGGACCCCTGCGCGCCCTCGGCGTCCTGCTGCGCGCCCTGACCGGGCTCGTCCTCCTGCTCGCCCTGGTCGCCGGCGTCCCCTACGGGCTGCTTGCCGTCGGACACCAGCCGACCGAACTCACCGGTGGCTGGGACCTGCTGATGAGCCAGGACGACGGCACCGCCTTCCTCGTCGTCCTCACCCTTCTCGGCTGGGCCGCCTGGGCAGCCTTCACCTTCTCCGTCCTCGTCGAGTTCGTGGCCGTGCTGCGCCGCCGCTCTGCTCCCCGGATCAAGGGGTTGGGCGGCCTGCAGTCCTTCGCCGGGTTCCTGGTCGGCGCGGTCGTGCTGCTCGCACCGACCGCAGCCTCGGCCGCCGTCGTCTCACCCGCCTCCGCCGCTACCGTCGTCCACACCGCGGTGAGCGAGCCGGGCCCGACCGCAGCCCCCAGTGGGAACAGCACCAGTTCCCCGAGTTCTCAGAGCGCCTGGCCCCAGCACACGGTCACCTCGCCCACCGAGTCGCCGTGGGACCTGGCCGAGACGTACCTCGGCAGCGGGCAGCGGTGGAAGGACATCGCAGCCCTCAACCCCGGCATCCCGGAACTCGCTGCCGGCGACGGGTACCTGCCGCTGGGCACGGTCGTCAGTCTTCCCGCGGACGCCCGCTCCGCGAAGCCCGCCAGCCAGGCCTCAGCGGCCACCACCCCGTCCTCCGACGCCACCCCCCACACGGCCGCGGCCACAGGAGACGACGAGAAGGCACCCGAGGCGGAAACAGTCCGTGCCGGAGACAGCCTCTGGTCCATCGCAGCCCGCCACGGCGACCCCACCCAATGGCGTGCCATCTACGACGCCAACAAGGGAGAAGCCCAGCCTGGGGGAGGCCACTTCGACAACCCGGACCTCATCTACCCGGGCCAGAAACTCGACATCCCCCAGCAGGCCGAACAGAAAAGCCCCGCCACCGAAGCCCCCACGGACAACCCGCACCCCACCACACATCAGCACACCCCCACCAGCAAGACCCCGGAAGCCGGCCACGGCGACCGCCAGGGCCCCCCACAGCACCCCTCACCCCCGACCACCACTGCCCCGAGCAGTACGCCCAACCCAGCCCCCGACACCACTGCCACCCCCACGCCTGCTTCCAGCACCCAGAAGACCGGCCCGGCCCACGTCCAGCCGACCCACGAACAGGACGACCAGGCCCTCGCACCGGCCGCCATGTGGATGGGCGCCGGGGCGCTGGCCGCAGCCCTGATCGGCACCCTCGCCCTGAGACGCCGACTCCAACAGCGCCGCCTGCGCCCCGGCCGGCGCATCCCGATGCCACAAGGCCGGGCAGCAGCGACCGAACAAGGACTGCGCGCCGCCCAGCACCCCACGGGCTTCGACCTGCTCGACACCGCGCTGCGCACCCTCGCCCTCAACCTCGCAGCGGTGGGACGCGAGCTCCCCGTCGTGGAAGCTGTGGTCCTGCACGAGTCCCGCGTCGAACTGCACCTCGACCAGGACACAGCCCCGATGAAGCCGTTCGCATCCGCGGCCGGCCGCCAGGACCTGTGGACCTGCTCAGCCACCAACCCCGACCTGGCCGACGACGAAACCCTGCAGGACGCAGACGCCCCCTACCCCGTACTCGTCTCGATCGGCTGGGACGCCCAGGGCCACCTCGTCCTCATCGACCTCGAACACGTCGGCATCCTCCACCTGGCAGGAGACGAGGACTTCGCCCGCCACGTCCTGCAGGCCATCGCCGTGGAACTCGCCAACACCCCCGTACCCGGACACCTGGAAGTAGCCGCCCTCGGCGATACAGCCACCGGCCTCGAAGAGGCCGCCCCCGAACGCGTCGCCCGAACCGACGTAACCGACGCAGCTACCGACCTTGCCGCTCACACGGCCGACCAGCGCCGCGCCCTCGCTGGAATCGGAGCCACCTCACTGCGCCACGCACGGCTGAGCGAAGACACCGCAGGCGACTGGACCCCGCACGTTGTCCTGGCCGAGAACCTGCCCGAGGGAGCCGACACCGACCGACTCCTCGACGCGCTCACCCAACAACCCACCACAGCAGCCGCCGTCATCACCACCACCCCCACCGGCCCGGAGGCAGGGGCCTGGACACTGAGGTGCCAGAGCCCGGACGAGACCATCGTGCTCCCCGGCTCCCGTCTCCCCATCCGTCTCCAGGGCCTGTCCGACGAACACTTCGCCGACGCCATCGAGCTGCTCACCCTCGCCGCCAGCGAGACAGACGTTCCCGCACCCGAGTGGGTCACCGCCGACCCGGACGACGATGCCACCGCGGACGAACCCGGTGAAGACGGTCTACCCGCGGAGTACGCCGACCTCGAAGAGGAATCCCTCGGCGAGGACAGCAGCATGTACCCAGCGCAGAGAGACGACCACGACCTGGCGGCCGTACGCACGGACTCGGAGAACAACGCCCCCGAACCTGAGGGTCTGACCGCGACGGACGACGGACCCGGCATCGCGGACCACGACCCACAGGAAAATCCGCGAACCGAACCTGCCAACAACCCCACGGTGCTCGCCACCGCGTGCACGCCACCGGCCTGGGCCGTCCACGCGACCGTCCCAGCTCCAGCCACCACGACACCACCTCCCACCGACGAACCGGCCCCGGCCAGCGGACCACGGGTACTCCTGCTCGGCAGCGTCCAGATCGAAGGCGCCACCGGCAGGCTCGACTCCAACAGAAAGAACATCGGCGTCGAACTCGTCGCCTACCTCGCTCTCAACCCAGGAGTCGACCACCACGCCATCGATGACGCCCTCTGGCCTGGCCGCCAGGTCAAAAAGGACATGCGCAACGCGGTCATCTCCCGAACCCGGTCCTGGCTCGCCAAGGACGAAGACGGCAACCTCCACTTCCCCCGCGTCCCGGACACCGGCGACAGCCGCTACCGCCTCGGCCCCAAGACCACCTGCGACTGGACCGACTTCCAAAAACACGCCCGCAAGGGACTGACCGACCAGACAGAGGACGGCGACCTCGCCCTGCGCCGCGCACTCGCTCTGGTCCGCGGCCGCCCCTTCACCGGCATCAACCCCGTCCGCTACACCTGGGCCGAGCCGATCACCCAGGAGATGGTCTCGGCGATCGCGCACGTCGCCTACGAGCTGTCCACCCGGCTCCGCGAAGCCGGGGACATCCCGGGCGCTCTCCTGGCGGCCCGTCAAGGTCTTCTCGCCTGTGAAGAGAACGAAACGCTGCACCGCCAGATCTTCCTCGCCCACCACGCCGCCGGTGACATCGAGGCCCTGCGGAAAGCTGCCGCGAACCTCATGAAGATCAACGAACAACTGGGCGGCGTCGACGTGGACGACGACACAGCAGAACTCCTGCGCGACCTGCTACCCCGCCCCGTCATCACCCACTGAACTACTCACCCAGGAACCGTATGCCGACACCGTCACAACTCCGCGACGGCCCCGCCCGCCTCCGGACCGCCGACACCGAGGTGACTCTGGAAATCGCCTCGTCCCCCAAGGCGCGCACCCGCGGCCTGCTCGGCCGCGATGGCATCGACGGAGCCATCCTTATCACCCCCTCCAGCAGCGTGCACACTCTGCGCATGCGCTTCCCCATCGATGTGGCCTACCTCGACAGACAACTGCGTGTCCTCGACGTCCACACCATGGGGCCCAACCGCCTCGGAGCTCCCCGCCGGTACGCCCGCCACGTCCTGGAAGCCGAAGCCGGAGCCATGGCACGCTGGAACATTCAGCGTGGTACGCACCTTTCCATCCACCAGCGACCAGGCTGACCGATCGCCCGCGCGAAGGCGGCCCGTGCGCCGACGGTGCGAGTGGAGCCGCCGCGCACTGGGCGCGAGCGGGCTGTCTGGACGCTCCGCTGCGAGGGTTGCACCCAAAGGTGTCTGCAGAGTGGGCTGCAGAGGTGCATCCAGAGGTGCTCCGGAGGTACTACCGGAGGTGTGAACCCACCTTTTCTGATCTTGGGTATTTCGCCTGGTCATCCCATGCGGGCAAGCCCTCGCCGCTTGCCGACACCTCTTCCTCCGCGATAGCCGGAGGAAGAGGCTCTGCGTTCGGATGCTCGGCGCGGCGAGGCTCCCGTCGCCTGGGGAGTGCCCCTTTGATGAGATGCCGAGGTTGCAGCAGGTAGTCGACCTGACGCGCATCGGAGCAGCAGAGGCTGACCCCGCTCACGCGGCACGGCCCAGGCAGTCGGCCCCCTGAACGTCCGGGACATGGCGCACATCATGGGCGGGCGCCCTCGGCGGGCATCGAGTTGGTGAGGTAGGCCAGGTGCGCGACTACAAGGAGCGACACGCTGTGGAGTGCGGCATCAACCGGCTGAAACGCGACCGGGCCGTGGCTGCGGCAAAGGAGTTGAGGTAGACGGCGGTCGTGCCGCCGAGGGCGAGACCAGCTATGCCTCGCGCCTGCTGCGGACCGCGTCACATCTCCCTTCCAGGGCAGGGGGACATCGCCTGCCAGGGAAGCGGCGGCACCTACTTCCAGATCGACTCCCACCGGGGCGGCCGCGAATGCCAGCAACGCTGCTCGGTCGCCAGGTGGATCTTCGTGGTCAGGCCACCTCGGGAACGTCCGAGCCCATGGTCGTCCGGCTCAATGTCGATCCCGCCCGGCGGCTCGCGCTGCAGATCCCTTTTTTACGCGCGCCGGCGGCGTGCTGGTGGGCACGGCAGACAGTCGAATCCACGCTCACATCCCAGGTAATCAGACCCTGCGCATCGGCCTGGACCTGCAGTTGTTCCAAGATCCGCTTCCAGGTGCCGTCACGCTGCCACCGACGGAACAGGTCGTAGATCCGGTCCCACGGGCCGTACCGCTCGGGCACGTCCCGCCACGGGGACCCCGCGCGGGTCCGCCACCGTATCCCGTCGATCAACTGCCGACGCGTCCACGTCCGCGGCCTGCCCACCCTTCTTCCCCACCGGCAGCAACGGCTCCAACTGAGCCCACTGCCGGTCCGTCAGATCCCCTCGCGCCACACCGTGATCATCGCAATTCAAGATCCACTTCCGCAACAGACCCTAGTTGGCTCGTTCTCGTCGCTGAACAGATGCGTCCTTCTGAGGTGAATCGGGACGATCACCGCCAGGGCGACCCTTGACGCCTGCTCACAGCGAGACGTTAACTCAGCATGTTTGTGAGTTTCCTGTGAAGTAAGGGTGGGCTGTGAGGAGAGATGGCAGACATGGTGACCGGGATGTATCGCGGCTGAGGGAGCCGCGCCCAGCCGGGGGCCGTCGACGGGTGGTGGTCGTGCTGGGAATGGCAGTCACCATCGGCCTGTTGCCGCTGACCCCCGTGGAAACCGAGGCTGCCGTGCCTGCACGCGCACCGGGTTCGGTGTCGGCTGTGGACACCCCGCCGGATATCGCGACCCGTACGACCGAGCAGGCCCTGGCTGCAGCGAAGAGGTCCGGAGAGCCTGTCGAGATTCCCTCGATGCGGGGGGAGTCGAGCGATGTGTACGCGACGGCTGACGGGAATCTGGAGGCGCGGGAGTACCTGCGCCCGGTCCGTACCCGCATCGGTGGCGAGTGGAAGCCGGTCGACACTAATCTGACGACGACGCCTGACGGTGTGAAGGCAAAAGCCACCGCGTCAGAGCTGGCGTTCTCGGCAGGTGGTCAACAGCCCCTGGTGCGGATGGAGAAGAACGGCCGTGAGCTGGCCCTCTCCTGGCCGCGCCCGTTGCCGAAGCCGGAGATCGACGGGGCGACGGCGACCTACCGCGACGTGCTGCCGGGCGTGGACCTCAGAATGGGTGCTCAAGAAGACGGCTTCACTCAGTTGCTGGTGGTCAAGAGTGCCGAGGCCGCCCGCAGCGAGGACCTGACGAGCCTACGGCTGAAGCTGACGGCGGACGGCATGGACGTCCGGAGGACCGAACAGGGGAGCCTGGAAGCCGTTGACCAGGGCGCGGGTGGTGCTGTCTTCGAGGCGCCGACTCCGCAGATGTGGGACTCGAGTGCGGGGCCCGACAGTGCGAGTGCCACAGCGAAGAGCACCCGTGTCCGAAGTGCCGTAGCGCAGAGTGAGCCAGGGGCGGGAGAGTCGGGCAAGCTGGCGCCGGTTGACGTAGCGGTCCCCGCCGACGGCCATGAACTCGTCCTGACTCCGGATCAGGACGTACTGCGGGGTAAGGACACGCAGTACCCGGTCTTCATTGACCCGCAGTGGTACTCGCCGCGTGCGTCTTCTTGGACCATGGCTTCGAAGTACTGGGCGTCGTCACCACAGTGGAAGTTCAATGGTGCCGCCGATGCCGGTATGGGTCTGTGCGACTGGAGCTACTGCCAGCCCCACGACACAAAGCGACTCTTCTACCAGATTCCTGTCTCCAAGTTCGCCGGGAAATCGATCCTGTCTGCGGAGTTCGTGGTCCGTAACACGTGGTCGGCCTCGTGTGAGAAGCGCGGCGTGGAGCTCTGGCAGACCAAGGGCATCTCCGCGTCCACGACGTGGAACTCCCAGAGCGCCTCGGGGTTCTGGATCAAACAGCTCAAGTCCGATTCCTTCGCCTACGGTTATACGGGCTGCGCGGCGAAGGACGCCGAGTTCGACGTGCGGTCCGCCGTCCAGTCGGCTGCCACGAGCAAGACATCCAGCATGACGTTCGGACTGCGGGCGGCCAGCGAAGCCGACGGTCTGGCATGGAAGAGGTTCTCCGACAAGGCGTATCTGCGCGTCAAGTTCAATCGGCCGCCGGCTCAGGTGAAGTCTTCGCAACTCACCATGGAATACGGCGGTGTCTGCAAGAAGTCAGCACTCGCAGCCCCCGTGCGCACCCTGGGGAAGATATACGCGAACAACATCACCGACCCCGACGGCGACTCGGTCGCGGTGCAGTTCCAGGTGTCCTGGGACTCCGGGGACGGCAAGGGCAACTCACCCCACTGGACTCCCGCCCGTACGCCTTCGAAGAAGTCGGGCTCGGCGTTCACCGTGGCTCTCCCCTCGTCAATTCCGACGAACAAGAAGATCAGTTGGCAGGTACGCGTATGGGACGGGGCGCAGTACTCGCCATGGTCGTCCACCGGTGATCCGGAGGCCTGCTACTTCATCTACGACACCAAGGTTCCGAAGGCGCCCGGGCTGGCGTCGGGAGACTATCCGGCGCTCGATCCTGAAAACCCGCAGGACCCGTGGTACGACGGAGTGGGTAAGTACGGCACCTTCGCCGTATCCGCAGCCGACACTGATGTCAGTTCCTACTGGTACGGCATCAACACGGATCCGACAGCCAAGAACAAGATCAGTACATCCAAGGGTGCGGCCCAGAATGTCAGGATGCTGCCATCGAAGCCGGGCCTGAACTTTGTCACGGCGCAGGCTTTTGACAGCGCAGGCAATGGCAGTGAGATCCGTACCTACCTCTTCAGGGTCAAGGCCGGGCAGCCGGAACGAGCGACCTGGCAGTTGGACGAACAGGATGGTGCGAGCGAGGCCCGGGGCAGCACTCCCGATCGCGACGCCATCCTGCACGGTGGCGCGGCTCCCGGTGCTCCCGGTGAGACCGGCACGGGCGTGGCTTTTGACGGGGTCGACGACTATGCCGACACCGACATCCCCGTCGTCGCCACGGACACCGGGTTTTCAGTCTCCGCCTGGGCGAAGCTGTCCTCCCTGCCGCAGGGAGCGGCCATTATCGCCGCGCAGCCGGGCAACCATTCCCCGGGTTTCGAGCTGTATTACTCCAAGGCCTACGATCGGTGGGCGTTCAACCAGTACACGAGCGACACCCCCAACGCGCCCATTGCCCGAGCCATGCAGGCATCGGCGGGCGGGGTGAAAGCCGAGCAGTGGACCCACCTGGTCGGCACGTACAGCTCCGCCACCGGGCAACTCAGTCTCTACGTCCAGGGACAACTCGCCGGTAGCACCACCTACGACAGTCCTTGGGATGCCCGGCGCGGTCTGCAGATCGGCGCCGGTTCCTACGACGGAAAACCTGGTTCCTTCTTTCCGGGAACCATCGACGACTTGCGCGTCTTCGACAAGCCTCTGACCGCGGCAGACATCACCCACCTCTACCGGCATGAGCCGCTGACGACCCCGGGCCGGCAGGCCCGGGCGATCTTCCTTCTGGACGAGCCCGCCAACGCCACCCACGTCACGGGGCACGCGGATGTGGATGCCATGTCTCTGAAGGGAGGGGCCAGAAGTGGCAGGCCCGGTGTCAACGGAAGGTCGCTGACCCTTGACGGCAGCGACGACTACGCCACCACGGTCTCGCCGCAACTCAACAACGAGCGTGGATTCGCCGTCTCGGCGTGGGTGAAACTTCCTGAGAAGAAGCCCGACCATGCTGCGATGGTCGTCACTCAGGCAGGGGCCCATACGGCGGGATTTGAGCTCTACTACTCCTCCGCATACGACCGGTGGGCGTTCAATCAGTACTCGGCCGACGAACCCGATGCCACACCGATCAGAGCGATGCAGGCGGAGGGCGTCACCGCTCATGGTGGCGACTGGGTGCACCTGGTAGGTGTCCATGACACCGTCGCCGACAAGCTCACCCTGTACGTCAACGGCGCGCAGGCGGGCAGTACAAACCTCTCCAAGACCTGGTACGCGGCCGGGCCTGTGCAGATCGGTGCCGGGTCCTTCGAGAGTAAGCCGCGCTCGTTCCTCCCCGGTCAGATCGACGACGTACGTCTGTACGACCGCCCGGTCTCAGCGGAGGAGGTGGCGCAGATGTTCAAGCAGCACCCGCTGCTGCAGGGGCGCTGGCAGTTCGAGGAAGCGACTTCGACCACACCCGCCACGTCGCCGGATGCTTCCGAGGAGAACCGCCCGATGACTCTCAAGGGGGGCGCGGCCCTCGGTACGGGCTGGATCGACGATCACGGCCTTCAGCTGAATGGGAACGATGCGTACGCCTCCACGGCTTCCATGCCTGTGGACACGAGCACGAGTTTCACCGTCACGGCTTGGGCGCAGGCGGCTGCGACGCCGTCGAAGGAGGTCACCGTCCTGAGCGCGGAAAGCGCAGGCAGGAGCGCCCTGGACATTCATTTCGTGCCCGAACCGAAGGGCGGTGAGGGAGTGGGCCGTTGGGAGATGTCTCTCGCTGACAAGGACAGTCCGGATGCCTCGGAGGCCCTGGTGTCCTCGACGGCTTTCGATGACGTCACCTCCTGGAACCACCTGGCAGTGGTCTACGACGGGTTCTCCAAAGAGGCGCGCCTCTTCGTGAACGGAGTCCTACAAGAAGTGGCGTGTGGGGACGACGACGGCGACGGCACATCGGACGACGCGGCCTGCGCGGACCTCATTGCCTGGGGCGAGAACGTCCTGACCCACAAGGCGACGAGAGGCTTCCAGGTCGGGGCCAACGTCACGGCAGGCAAGAGTTCCCGGTTCTTCCCCGGCACCGTCGATGACGTGTGGGCCTTCCAGGGAGCTCTCAGCGACAGTCAGGTCGAATATCTGGCCGCCTCCTGGTTCGCCGTCCCGACCGAAGTTCCTCCCATCGACTGAGCACACCCCGACAGCCCGGTCCAGTGGCCGGTGACTGTACTTCCGACTTCCCCCGCCCTTCCCGCGCCACCTGTGCGCTCGGCAGTGAGAGACCCATTCCATGAGAAAGCGAACACGGCTCCGCCATGCCTCACGACACCGGATATCCCTCGTGTTGTGTGCCACCCTGGCCGCAGGTCTTCTACAGGCCACAGCCCTGCCCGACGAAGTCGCCGCAGCCGACGCGGCCAAGTCCGGAGTGTCTGCGGACCGCCCGGTCAAGGGTAAGAGCGGCAGGGCTGCCGAACCGCGCGCCGTCACCAAGGGGCCGCGGGTCCCGACAGGAGTCCCGCAGCATGCATGGCCCAGTGCCACCACGCAGGTTCTCACTCCAGCGGAGACGAAGCGCGACAGCGCATCCAAGGCTCCTGCCACCGCTGGCGGCAGCCCAGTCAGTGCGGCTCCTGCACCCATGCACGTCACGAACAGCCGGTCAGTGAAGAAGCTGAACGGGGCAACATCGGCTGCTCCAGGACAGGTGACGACCCGGGTACTCAGCCGGGCGCAGTCCCGGAAAGCGGGCGTCAACGGGCTTCTGTTCACTCTTGCGCCCAAGGGTGGCGGAGCGGCCGAGGCAGAGCGGGCGTCCGTTTCGGTGGACTACCACACGTTCTCCGGCGCCTACGGCGGCGCCTACGGCGGCGCCTATTCCTCACGGCTCCGACTTGTGGAGCTTCCTGCGTGTCTCCTCACCAGTCCGGACAAGCAGGCGTGCCGTACCGCAGCGCCGCTCAAGGCCGAGAACGACACGAAGGCTCACACCCTCACTGCCTCTTCGATGGCTCTCCGGCCGGGCGGCCCGACAGTCCTAGCAGCTGTCGCGGCACCAGCAGGTGACAAGGGTGACTACAAGGCCACATCCCTCTCGGACTCTGGCTCCTGGTCGACCAGCCTGAACTCCGGCGACTTCAACTGGTCCTACGACATCACCGTGCCGGACACTCCCGGCGATCTGCAGCCCGATCTGAAACTCTCCTACTCCTCCGGCTCGATCGACGGGCGCACCACCAACACAAACAATCAGGGTGACTGGGCCGGGGACGGTTTCGAACTCGGAACCGGCTCCATCGAGCGCCGCTACAAGCCGTGCTCCGACGACGGAGTGAAGAACGCGGACGGCAGCAAGCCAGCCGATTTGTGCTGGTCGTACGACAACGCTTACCTCAGCTTCAACGGCAAAGGCGGCGAGCTTGTCCCCGTTGGCAAGGACGAGTTCAAGCTCAAGCAGGACGACGGAACCCGCATCGACCGGCTGCGCTCGACAGCGCGGGCCAATGGCGACGCCGACGGCGAGTACTGGCGACTGACCGACCCCAAGGGCGTCCGCTACTACTTCGGTTACAACCGGCTGCCGGGCTGGGTCGCCGGTAAGGAAGAGACCAACTCGACGTTCAACGTCCCCGTCTTCGGCAACAACACGGACGAGCCCTGCCACAAGGACGACTTTGCCTCCTCCTGGTGCCAGCAGGCATGGCGCTGGAACCTGGACTATGTCGTCGACCCCCACGGCAACGCCATGGCGTACCACTACACGAAGGAGTCCAACTCCTACGGCCGCAACCTCAAGGACAGTGACAACACCCCCTACACACGCGGGGGTTATCTGACCCGCATCGACTACGGTCTGAAGTCGGACCGGATGTACGCCGACAAACCGATGGCCCAGGCACTGTTCACCAGCGCCGAGCGGTGCCTGCCGGAGACCGGCGTGACCTGTGCCGAAGCGACGATCAACGACAAGTCGTTCTACTGGTACGACACACCCTGGGATCTCAACTGCGACTCCGGAGCGAAGTGCGACAACGGCCGCTACTCCCCGACGTTCTGGACCCGCAAGCGCCTGACGGGGATCGCGACGCAGGTTCTTAATGCGGCCGGCACCTACGACAAGGTCGACTCCTGGACCTTCAGCCACCGCTGGGGTATGGCCGACACCGACTACCAGCTGCTGCTGGAAAGCGTGCAGCACACAGGGCAGTCGGCCACACCAGCGGTCAGCCTGCCCAAGACCACATTCGCCTACGGACAACTCGCCAACCGCCTCGACAAGACCGGCGACGGGTACGCCCCCTTCATCAAGGACCGGCTGACGAGCATAGACGGCGAGACCGGAAGCCGTACCGACGTCACCTACTCCGACCCCGTGTGCGACTGGAAGGCCCTCCCCAAGCCGGAGAGCAACACCACCCGCTGTTTCCCCCAATACCTGGACCAGGAACAGACCGGTGACACAACGGATGTCCAGTGGTTCAACAAGTACGTCACCACGGCCGTCACCGTCTCGGACCGCACCGGTGGCGCGCCTGACCAGATCACCCGCTACACGTACGAGGGCACGCCTGCCTGGCACTACACGGACGACGACGGCCTGACCAAGGAGAAGTACCGAACCTGGTCACAGTGGCGCGGCTATGGCCAGGTCAGTGTGCAGAGCGGCGGCCTCGGTGCCATGAAGTCGCAGAAGGACAGCTATTTCCTGCGCGGCATGGACGGCGACCGCAAGGACAAGAGCGGCGGGACCAAAACCGTGAGCGTCGCCCTGGGCTCAGGCGAGGGCGACCCGATCACCGACCACGCAGCACTGGCCGGGTTCTCCTACAAGTCCGCCACCTACGACAAACCAGACGGCAAGATCCTTGAGAATTCGGTGAGCCGCCCCTGGCAGCACGAGACCGCCAAAAAGGTCCGGGACTGGGGAACGGTCACCGCCGACTTCGTCGGAACTGCCGAGGCACGTACCTGGACCTCCCTGGACGACGGGGCGGGGGCCAAATGGCGGACCACGAAGACCGAGACCACGCACGACACCGTCGCCGGCCGGGTCACCGAGGAGAACGATCTCGGCGACACAGCTACCGCAGCCGACGACCAGTGCCGCCGAACGACGTACGCCACGAACACGACCGCGAACATCCTCGACACCGTCGGCCGCGTCGAAACAGTCGCGAAAGACTGTGCTCAGACACCCGACCGTTCCAAGGACGTCATATCTGATGTCCGCACGGCTTACGACGGCCTCGCCTACGCCGCCGACCCCGCCAAGGGCGACGTCACCGCGACAGCCACACTCAAGAGCCACACCGGCACGAAAGCCACTTATCTGGAGATAGACACCACTTACGACTCCTATGGGCGCCCGCTGACAGTCAATGACCTGGCCGCCAATGTCACCGTCGACGGGTCCGCAGCCCCTGTGCGTACGGCGCGCGGCGACGGTCGTGTCACGACAACGGAATACAGCCCGGCCACGGGCCGGCCCACGAAGGTCAGCACCATCACCCCGCCCGCGAAGGCCGGTGACAGCACCACCAGTCTGACGACTGTCCAGGAACTGGAGCCGGTCCGCGGCCAGGTTGCCAAGGAGACAGACCCCAACGGCAATACCTCCGAAACGCGATACGACGCCCTGGGCCGGACGACGGAGGCGTGGGAGCCCGGCCGGCCCACCAGCAGAGTCCCGAGTTACGCGTTCACCTACCAGATCACGGATGGCCAGCCAACGGTCGTAGGCACCCGGAAGGTCAACAACAGCGACGGACAGACGCCCCCGTCCTACACCCTCTACGACGGGCTGCTGCGCGAACGGCAGACCCAGGAGACCGGCCCGGACGGCGGCAGCATCGTCAGCGATGTCTTCTATGACGAACGAGGCCTCAGCACAAAGACGTTCGCCCCGTACTTCATCACCGGTGCCCCCTCCAAGAAGATCTTCCAGCCTGACAACGCGCTCTCGGTGGAGTCCCAGACCCGCACCGACTACGACGGCCTCGGCCGGGCCGTCGAGAGCAAACAGATCGCGGGCAACGGCGACGGGGGCACGGTTCTCAACACCACGAAGACGGTGTACGGCGGCGACCGCACCACCGTCATACCTCCGGCCGGAGCCACCGCTACCACCACCGTGACGGACGCCCGGGGCCGCACGACCCAGCTCCAGACGCTGCATCAGCGCGTGCTGGGCGCTGCCGTCGACACAACCAGCTACGCCTACGATCCGCGTGGATCTCTGGCCTCGGTCACCGACCCGGCCGGCAACAACTGGACGTACACCTACGACCAGATGGGCCGTCAGACCAAGACAACGGACCCGGACAAGGGCACCACCGAGACCGCCTACGACGACCGTGGCCAGGTCGAACACACCAAGGACAACCGAGGCATCTCCCTCTACACCCTCTACGACAACCAGGGCCGCAGAACTGAACTGCACCAGGGAACCGTTGACGGGTCGCTGCGGGCGAAGTGGACGTACGACACCGTGCCGGGCGGAAAGGGTCTGCTGGCGGAATCGATCCGCTACGAGAATGGGCAGCCCTATGCCTCAAAGGTGACGGCGTACGACGCGCTCAGCCGCCCCTACCGAACGGCCGTCGTCATCCCGGAGACGGAAGGGAAGCTGGCGGGCACCTATCAGTCCGGCACCAGTTACAAGCCCTCCGGCCTGGTGGGTGGCACGTCCTCCTCGCCGGTCGGAGCCCTGCCCGGCGGCACAACTGTCTACAGCTACGACGACACCACACTGTGGCCCACCGGGGCCACCACTGACGGTATGTCCGGAAAGACCACCTACACGCACACCGGGCTGCCGGACACCACCACACTCGGGCTGTCCGGCGGTACCCGGACCACCGAGATCAAGAACATCTATGAGTGGGGGACTCGCCGCCTGGCCTCGTCCGTGGTCTCCCGGATGGATCAGCCGGGAATCGACCGCAGTGCCGCGTACCACTACGACGAAGCCGGCAACGTCACCTCGGTCGCGGACACCTCCCGCACCGGCACGGACAACCAGTGCTACAGCTACGACTATCTCGGCCAACTCACCGAAGCGTGGACCCAGTCCAGCACCACCTGCAGCGCCACACCGGCCACCGCGGCGATCGCAGGACCTGCGCCTTACTGGCAGAGCTACAGCTACGACCTGACCGGTAACCGGACCTCCGAGACGGAGCACGATCCCGCTCACCGGGCGGGCAAGGACACCGAGCGGGACTACACCTACCCGGCCGCGGGGGCTCCGCGCGCCCACAGCCTCACCTCCGTGACCACGTCAGGACCTGCTGGTACGGCCACGGACAAGTACACCTACGATCCGGACGGAAACACCGAGACCCGCCCGGGCCAGACCCTGACCTGGGATCCCGAAGGCCACCTCGCCTCGGTGACCGAGGGCAGCAAAGCCACCCAGTACCTCTACGACGCGGACGGTAACCGGCTCATCGCCCGTACCTCCACCGGAACCACGCTGTACTTGAGCGGCGCCGAACTCACCCTTGCCAAGGGAGCAGACAAGCCCAAGGCCACTCGCTATACCGATCTCGGAGGCGGCAACACAGCCGTCCAGAACGACGACCGCACCTTCTCCTACACCATCCCCGACCACCAGGGCACGGGTCTCCTCGCCGTAGATGCCACGAACCTCGCCATCCAGCAGCGGCGCACCACTCCCTTCGGCGGCGCCCGTGGCACCGCACCCTCGAACTGGCCAGGAACGAAGGGGTTCGTCGGAGGAACCGACGACAGCGAAACCACTGGACTCCAGCACCTCGGAGCCCGCGAATACGACCCTGCCACCGGTCGCTTCCTCTCCGTCGACCCGGTCATGGACCTGGCTGACCCGCAGCAGATGAACGGCTATACCTACGGCAACAACAATCCAGTCACGAAGAGCGACCCGGACGGGCTAAGGCCGCTCGGAGCATGCGGCCCTGCCGGCATCTGCTCAGACGGAACAAGAGAGCACTTCACCGTCAACGACCACGGGGTGTGGAGCCAGGAACTTTCCACAAGTAAAACGAAAAGTCGCAACGATGGAAGCACGGTCTTCGATCAACGCCATTATGTAAATGGAAAGGTCGTCGCCAAGCGCTTTACTACAGTCACCGACTCGGGAATCTACTACGGGAGGCTCCCTGAAGGTGGAAATCGGTATCTGAAGATACTGAGAGATACTTTCGATTTCTTGGTCTTCGACACGCGACTGGCGTCGAAATGCGCGAATAACGTAAGTGCAGAATGCGGCTGGCTGCTCGCTGACCTTCCTATAGGGAAGGTCGCGAAACTGGCGAAGCTGGAGAAGGCCGGCAAAGCCGCGAAGGTCGTAAAGCACTGCAAGTGCTTCTTGGCCGGCACTGACGTCCTCATGGCCGATGGATCGACCAAGGACATCGAGGACGTAAAGGTAGGCGACAAGGTCCGGGCGACCGACCCTGAAACCGGAAAGAGCCGCTCGCGCAAGGTCACGCGTCTCATCAGGACCAACGGCGACAAATTCTTCAACAAGATCTCCATCGCCACAAAAGACGGAATTGACTCGATCACCGCCACGGACGAGCATCCGTTCTGGTCTCCGTCCGAGCATGCTTGGGTGGAAGCCGGCAGTCTCGCTCCGGGCATGACGCTGCTGACGGACGACGGCTCCACGGTCATCGTCACAGCCAACAAGGCCTTTACACGGCATGCTCGTACCTACAACCTGACTGTGGACGACCTTCACACGTACTATGTGCTCGCAGGTTCGACGCCAGTGCTCGTCCATAATTCGACCTGTACGTCTCTTCCCTCGACATCGACGGATAGATTCGCGGTCATAGGAAGGCAGCATGACGTCGAGATAGCAAAAGACTGGCCCAACCACGAAGTGCTTGCTCTCCCGCCGGGTAAATGGACTTCTGTCGAGGACAATGATCGGTGGATTCAGGGGGTAATTGAGGCCCGCAAGCCGGTGTATGTCGCCTCGCCGACGGAAGGAAACCTGGCCGTAGGGGGACATCCAACTGTATTCGCCAGGGAGCTAAGGCAGTTTAGTGAGGCGGGTTACATGCGGAGCGGAGACTACTTGCTTCCTCCGCAGGGGTGACTCAGGGGATTAGGTGTCCTGGAGTGAAAAAGATAGTTGGCTCGTCGTCCAGTTGTGGAGAGGATCCACGGTGATCACAAGTCGCATTTCCGCTAAGCTCGAGGGGCAGTACGGGGCTGAAGCGAGTTCGGTTTCCTCCCTGCTGGAAGAGGCTGAGGGCAGGGTGTTTCATGAAGCTGCGGAGGAAAAGATAACGGCCGCAGTTGTAATTCTGGCGGACGGGAGCGTGGACAAACTTCTCGGTGCGATTGAGCTGATGGAGACTGATTGGCGCGACTTGCTTATTGCGGCGGAGCTTGCACACGCTGATTGGCCGTCAAGGCTGGATGATATTTTTGGCACGAGTTAGGGTTGTGATGTCGGTCAGGTGACGGTCTGCGGGAGGGTGTCAGCTGGACATCGTCATCTGAATGTCAGTGGCGCAGCCTCAGCGACCTGGTCATTGGCACTGACGGGTAGTGCTCATCTGTTGCTGACGTGAGTGACGAAAGGCCAGGTCATTCTCACGCCGACTGCTACCTCGCTCCCTGGACAGCAGTTTCAACGGCCCTGTGCGTTCTCATCCTTGTACGGTTCGGGGCCATGTTGCCGGTGAACCACCAGCCGGTCCGTGCGCCTCGCTTCCGCCGGAGGCAGATAGAGCGGGGTCGGGCAGGGTCACCCTGCCTGGCCCCGCTGCTCGTCTACCGGCTGTTCACCGGTTGAGGTGGATGCGTGGTCCCCACGCGAACTCGAGGTCGTCCAGCAGGACGTCCTCCTTCTCCTCCTTCCACTGGCTGCGCAGACTGAACGGGTTGGTTTCCATCCGCTCCAGGATGACCAGGGTCTCGGGTTGCCCGATCAGCGCGTACCGGCCGAACTCCGCGGGCCTGCTGCCCGGCCCGTACGCGCGCAGCAGCTCCTCCAGACGCGCGCGGTGCTGCTCCACGAACAACTCCAGGCGCTCGATGTACCCCTCGCGTTCCTCGGTGCGCACCGTGCTCAGCGCGACGTCCAGGTGCGATGTGCCGGGTTGGTGTCAGTGGCCTGGTGTCAGTGACGGTACGTCAGGACGGTGTGTTGTCACTGGTCGGTCCTTGAGCGAGGGCGTGGTCACTGACATGGGGCGGTACCTGGTGCCGTCATAGCTGTCATAGGGCGGTACACCCTGTCCCGTGCCGCTGTCTCGGGAACGGTACTTCTGATCCTTTAGAGGGTTGCGCGGCTGCACCGTGGTGGGTGTTGGTGTCCGCGAGGGGAGAGGTTCTTCGGTGGGGGAGCCGGGTGCGTGGGGTGAGGTCGCGTCGGGGTTGAGGGTCTCCAGGCCGGTGCTGGTTGCGCGGCTGCTGGAGCTCGATGCGGCCGGGACGTTGACGTCGGCGCATGTGCGTGCGGGTGCCCAGGCCGGTGGGGTGAACGTGCGCACGGTGTGGCGGTGGCTGGAGGCGGCGCGTACGGAGGGCCGTATGGAACGCAGACCGCGGGCCCGGCTGGAGCTGTCCGACCGGGCGTGGGCGGTGCTGGCGCATGCGGGCGGGAACGTGGCGGTGCTGCACCGGCACCTGACAGCTGCCGGGGGCCAGGTGCCCTCGCTCGCGTCGTTGTACCGAGTGGTGCACCGGGACCTTCGAAACGGCAGGGTTCTGCCGGACCGTGCGGTGGTGCGGCGGGATCGGGAAGAGCAGCTGACGCGGCAGGCGCTGGCTGACCTTGCGCTGGCCTCGCCGGGTCAGGGTGACGTGGCGCGGGAGGCTGCGCTCCGGCTGCCGCGCTCCAAGTTGATTGCGGCGTCCGCTGTGCCGGTGAGGGAGGGCGGCGTGGTGGCGGGTGTGGCGTTGCCGGCGGGAGCGCGGTTGGTGCGGACGTCGTCGGTGCGGGCGGTGGCCGAGGCGGTCGGGCAGGCGATGGCGGCCGAGGGGGCGGTGTGTGTGTTCGGTGACCCGGGCCGGGGCAAGACCGCGGCCGTTCGGATGGCGCTCAGCGAGGTGCCTGCGGGCTGGAAGGTGACGTGGGTGCCGGTCCCGGTGCGTCCGTCGGTGGCCGGCATGAGGCGGGCGGTGTTCGACGCGCTGGCGCTGCCGGGCCGCTTCCCGCACACCTCGGCGCTCGCCGACGCCGCAGTCGCGGGCGCTCTGGGCGAGGCGTGGGTGCTTGTGATCGATGAGGCACAGCGCTTGCCCGTGCCGTGGTGTGGATGACCGGGTTATTCGTGAGGTGGGGGTTGCTTTTCTGCAGCTGTCTCGTTGATGGATTCGGTGGCACAGGGGTTGTTCAGGTGCCGCCTTAACCAAGAGTCATTGCTGGTTGGTGGTGGAGTGTGGCGGGGAAGCCGTTTCTTCGGCTGGTCGAGGGCGGGCTCTGCGGCGCTGCTCCCGAGGCCGGGCAGGTACCCGATGTGTGGGCGTTCCAGGCCCGCTGCGTGCAGGCATTCGCCTCGACATGGACAGCGAGAGGCTTCGCTCCCACCACGATCGGCTGCTACACGTCGCTGCTGGAACGGGTGCTGGACCACTATGACCGGCCGGTGTGGCAGATCGAGCCGGCCGACGTGGACGCGATGCTCCACTCCCTGGTGGTGGCGGGGCGGGCGGCGGGGACCAGACGCCAGTACCTGCAGATGCTCCGCACGTTCCTCACCTTCGTCCAGGCCCGCTACGCCACCGAGATCCGCACCCTGTACGGCACCCCGGTGGCCAACCCGCTGGACCGGTTCAACCGGCTGCGCCATGTCTTCGACGACACCCCGCGCACCCTGCCGCCCACCGCCGAGCGCCTCACCGCGTTCTTCGCCTTCGCCCGCCAGCGCCTGACCACTACGTCCGACTACCCGGCCGCGGCAAGGGACTACGCACTGCTGCGCACCCTCTACCACTCCGCTCCCAGAGTGAGCGAAGCCATTCGCTTCGACCAATGCGACGTCCATCCCGCACTCGGCCCGACAGGCAAGCTCCACGTCCGATTCGGCAAGGCGGCCAACACCTCGGGACCCCGCCCGAGATGGGCACCCATGCTCGACGGACTGGACCAGATCCTCGCCTGGTACCTGGGAGACGTACGCCCCTTCTTCCCCGACACCACCCCGCTGTTCTGCGACGCCCACGGCCAGCCGCTGAAGCCGGACACCGTACGCGACCGCCTCTCCCACCTCCTGGACCTGGAAGGCCGCCCCGCAGACGACCGGTTCACCCCGCACGATCTGCGCCGGGCATGCGCGACCCACCACTACGAGAGGGGCATGGACCTGCTCACCGTCCAGCAGCTCCTCGGTCACTGGCACATCGCCTCGACGATGGCCTACGTGCGGCCCTCGCTCACCTTCGTCGAAGACGCCTGGCGCCGCGCCACGTCGACCGCCGTCACTAGCCTGGCCGGCTGACCCCAGGGCAGGACACCCATGACCACACCACCCCCTCTGCACGCCGTCGAGCCCGTGACCCCGCCACCGCAGGTGGAGTGGAGACTTCGGATGACCGCGGCACAGCGCGGTATCTGGACCGGCACCGAACTGCGCCGCCTGCTTGCCGAGCGGGCCGGCCTCGAGCTGTCTGCGGCATCGGTGTCCGCCCTGTTCACCAAACAGCCCTCCCAGGTGAAGCTCTCCACCCTGGCCGCCCTGTGCGCCGCCCTGGACTGCACCCCAGGCGACCTGCTTACCGTCGGCGAGCCCGCCATACCCCCACCACCTACACCACGCACCACCCCACCACCTCGACAGCAGCCCGTGCCCAGCCACCGATCCCTGCCACCGCTGTGACCGCACCCCGCCCCGCACACCCCGCGACGGACCCGCCCACGACCACCCGTGCCACACCCTCTCGTGTCAAAGACAACTGCCCGGCCTGCCACCGACTGCGCTGGCTGCACCCCGACACCGGCCGCTGCCCCTGGTGCTCACGCACCTGCACCCTCTGCGGCGCACCACGGCGCTCCGCCCAGGACCTGTGCGCGGCATGCCGACGCCGATCCGCAGGACAACGAGCTCGGGGCCCCTGCCAGCACTGCGGACGCCGACGTGCCCTCGACGCGGCGACCCAGCACTGCCGAGCCTGTACCGACCCCGCTGCCGCCCCGCCCCCGGCCCACTGCGAGCAATGCGGAACCAGCGGCCAGTGGGCCAAAGGCCTCTGCAAGCGCTGCTACGAGCATTCACCCCACACCGTCCTGACCCGCGCGGCCGGCTGGGCCAAGCGCATGCCCGCCCCGCCCTCCTGGTGGAGCGGCCTCGCCGCACACCTCGCAGCGCACCGACACCCGATCTACGCGGCCGACCTCATCGCCACCACCGCGCGCCTGCTCCTCCACGCCGAGTCCTGCGACCCCCGCAGCCTCCTCGCCCGCGCCAAAAGCGATGCCCCCGAACTCGTCGGAGCGCTCACCGACTTCTTCCGCACCCACGGCCACCTCGACCCACCCCCACCCCCACGCCTCGCCGACAGACGAGCAACAGAACGCCGATCCCGCCGCATCGAGTCCACACCCGCCCCTCTGCGCTCCCAGACCGAGAAGTTCGCCGCCTTCCTCCTGCTCCAGCGCGAGCAAGCCGAACACCTGGGGCTACGGCCCAACCAGCTGATAACCATCGAGATCCGACTCGCAGCCGTCCGCGACCTGGCCCTCCACCTCCACACCGAGGGCCACACGAACTGGGCCAGTGTCACCACCGCCCACATGGAATCCTTCCTGGCCCTCAACCCGGCCCTCCGCGCATCCCGACTCGCGGGACTGCGTCAGTTCTTCGCGTACGCCCACCACGCCAAAGTCATCCTCCACAACCCGACCGACCCCATAACCGCCGTACAGCACAGGGGGTTTCACGGCCCCACCCTCACTCTGACCCAACAGCGCACCCTGTACCAGCGGTGGACCACCCACCACGACATCCACCCGCACGAGGCATTCATCGGCCTCGCCGCCCTGCTCCACGCAGCAACCATCACCGAGCTGCGCCAGCTCACTGACACCGGGATCAACCCCCATCACCACAGCGTCCACTTCCCCGGCAGATCCCTGGCCATCCCGCTCGACGACGCGACCTGGACCGCACTCCAACGCTGCCAAGAACACCGACACCAACTCGGCTCGGACAACCCCCACCTGCTCGTCACCCGGCTCACCCGCACCCACCACGGCCCCGCCGGCGCCGCTCACATCCGCGACACCCTCGCCCCTACCGGCCTCCGGCCCCGCATCCTGCGCTCTACTCGCCTGCTCACCCTCGCCGATGAACTCGACGCTAAGATCCTCACCACCTCACTGGGGATGTCCTACGCAGGAGTCGCCCACTACCGGCCCAGCCCGAACCTCACCAAGCCAATATGACGGTCCGAGCCCGGCGAACCGCTTGAGCTGCTCCTCGCAATGTCTATGTCCACCCAGGCATGGTGCCTTAGCGGTCTCTGGATCCCCACGCCGTAGAGGGTTGCCTCCCGGCACACGGCAGGCAACCCTCCGCCGGAACTCATGCCCAGTCCATGCCCAGCTTCCGCAGTGCGTCCAGCTGCTCCTGGGTGAGCTTCTCCCGCCTCGATTTGGTGTTCGAGACCCATACGCCCAGCTTCACGATCACCGGCTCCGCCTCGCCGTCGACCGCGATCGGCTCACCGTGCCCACGCGGTACCGGCCGGTCCGCGCCTTCCCGCTCCACCCACTGCGCGAGGGCCGCAAGGCCGCGCTGGAACGCCTGCTGTGCCTTGTTCGGGCCCTTCGTCGCGCGCGTTGCTGTCGGAGTCGGAGATGGCGCCTCAGCGGGCTTGATACCCAGCCTGGTCAGCCGCTCGCGCTGCTCGGTCGACAGCTGCGCCCAGTTGCCCGGATTCTTCTGCCGCTGAAGCCACTTGCCGAGGTCGTCGCCCTCGAACAGCACCCCGGGTGCGATGGCCGGCAGCACGCCGCCGGCTTCGGTGTCGGCGAGGTCGGCGAGGACGCGGTAGTGGCGTTGCCAGTCCAACGGCCACGGGCAGTCCCAGTCCGGGTCGATCGCGGTCAGTTGCTTGGCCCGCGCCTCGGCCCGTTCCGGGTTCTTGCCAAGGCCGCCCTTGCGTCGGAGGTTGGCGAGGTGCTGCCCGATGGGCACCATCGCCTCGCCCTCGCCCCATACCGCGTCCTGACGCGGCGCGAGATGCCCGGTCGCCCGCCGGTAGGACCGCAGCGCGGCGAGCTTCGTCTCCCACGCTTCTTCGCCCGGCTCCCAGACCATTCCGGCTTCCGATGCGTCCAGGAGCTCCTTGCGGTGATCGTCGAGATCGCCGGCGCGGAGGGCTTTTCGCTGTTGATGGACCCACCGGCCGAGCGGGAACGCCTTCGTGACGCCGACCTCGGTCTCTGTGTCGTAGGGCACCGCGTGGAGGCCGGTGATGCCGTTGACATTCCGCCAGCGGAGGAGGGCTTGGTAGCCCTCGAGCCATACCAGTGATTCGGGTCGGTAGACGCGGGTGCGGAGGAAAGCGGCGATGGTGGCGGCGTCGCGGGGGGAGGAGAAGTGCAGCAGTGCGGATTCCACCGGGGCCTGGTGGCCGTGTTCAGAGGCCTCCACCGCGAGCCGGTGCAGCGCCGAGCTGGGCATGCCGTCGTCATCGAGCAGGCACAGCTTGCCGAGCACTGATCCCTTGGGTCGTCCCGGCAGAAGGTCGGCCACCCGGCTTCCGCGGAGCCGACGGGCGAACACCTCGTACGACGGTGCCTGCTCAAGGACCCCGAACGAGCGCACGTAGCGCCCCTGGCACTCCATCAGCAGCCGCATCCGCCCCTGTGCCTCGCCCTCACTGCTACTCAAGGCGAGCGCCGCGACCACGCAGGCGTCGAGTGCCGCGCGCTGGTCCTCGTCGAGTTCTTGAACGGCCGCTGCCGTCCCGGCCACCGCCGACACCCCGGTCCTCCCCGCACCGCATCGAGCCCATGCCACAACCTCAACCCTTCTGCCCTGTGGGAGGGCACGGGAGTTCGGGGACCTTCCCCCGATCCGGTGATCCCGATCCGACGTTCGCGATGCGGGGTCTTCCGGACGGACTCGTGTCCGGCAGTCGCCGAATCGGGACGAGCAGCGTCGCGCCCCCAACGGCGCTCCGCAGACGACGCGGGCATACGGTCGCGGCGCGCGGGATGTGCTGTGTGCACGGGGACACGGGCCTGGCGGAGGTGGTCGCCGCCGTCAACCTGTACATCGACCGCGACGTCCTCGCCCGGCAGGTCGCCCGTGAGGATGCCTAGTGTTGCTCCCTGGCCGCGTGCCTGTACGGCTGGGACGCGACGGCGGAGGCCGCCACGCCGTGGTCTCACTCATGGCGTGTCCTTGGCCTCCAACGCACGGCAGCTGTACGGCTTCTCGCTCGATCATCGCGGATCAGGCGGGCGAGGCCTCGGCTTCGTCCTCTCCATGCCCCGCACGGAAAGGGCGGCAAACTGGCCGGAGTGCTGAGAGGGGGAGCGGGGCAGACAGCGGAGGTGCGCTAGTTTCGTGCGGTATGGAAAGCCCCTCCCAGCTACGTCAAGCCGCCCTCGCCTGGCTTGATCAGGCACGTCATCTCCCCTCCATTCCCCAGGCCGTCTCTGACGCAGCGCTTGCAGCGCGGCCGGAGTGGGATGACCTGAGCAACGCAGTGGCCTTGGCGGCGCCGGTGTCGGGGCACCGTGACCTGTACGGAAAGCTCACTGGTGACTGGCTGCCCCGATGGTCCGTGATTCTGGGTGCATCCGGGCTGGGCGACGCGACCCGTTTGATCGCCCGAGGAGCCACTGTGTCGGTGGAGGAGGTCGCGGACAGTTTCGTTGCCTTCTGTACGGCCCCGGCACTGGGTGCCGAGGACTGGCTGCTGCTGACCGGCGATCTTCCTGAAGGTGCACGAGTTCCGCTGGGTCACTACACCCTGCAGACCTTCACCACCGACGAACTGAAGCAGCTGGGCCCCATGCCCGCGCTCTATGGCTTGCAGCCGGGCGGGCTCGACCTCGATCTTCTAATCGGTGCGCCCTTCGTCCATGCCCCGAACCCTGACCGTACGCCGGACCGCAGAGGGACCCACTGGTTCGAGACCGCCGGTCCTCGGCCGGAAGCCCGCCACTGGAGAGCGCTGCTCCCCCTTATCCTGTGGAGCGAAGACCTGTTGCACGTCGATGCCGTGTTCAGAGTCGAGCGCGGCCGGTACTTCGAACTGAACCGAAACGACGTACCGACCACCATTGAGACCATTGCGAGTCGCCACGGGACCCCGGTCGAAATCGAAGCCCGTAAGACGGGGAGCTTCCATCTCGCGCCGGCAGATCTGCCGCGGATGCAGGCCTTCTGCTCCGCGGTAACCGCCAGGATCGATGCCGTCATGGCTGGCGCAACCAGCGGCCGCACATTGCCCAGGAAACGTGCCCGACGGCTTGAACGGGCCGCCCGACACCTGCTGCAGGCCTACCAGCGCACCCCCAGCGACAACGAAGTATGGGAGCAAGAGGTAGACGAGCTGCACTTGGACTACGTCATCGCTCTGGAAGCCCTGATAGCCAGTCCCAACGACAAGCACGACGGCATCAGCAAGAAGATGCAGACTCGCACGGCCGCCCTGTTCCCCCCAGCGCTGCGCGAACTCGTCACGAAGGCAGTGCGGGACGCATACAACGCACGGTCCTTGTATGTACACGGAGACCTGCTCAAAGAGCAGGAGGAGAGCAAAAGGC
The DNA here is from genome assembly GCF_041433995.1 of Streptomyces sp. NBC_00466. Classification (NCBI taxonomy): domain Bacteria; kingdom Bacillati; phylum Actinomycetota; class Actinomycetes; order Kitasatosporales; family Streptomycetaceae; genus Streptomyces; species Streptomyces sp. NBC_00466. The sequence goes on from NZ_CP107897.1 coordinate 312,703, forward strand.
AGACTCAGCTGCGTGAGCTGCGGCTGATCTTGCGGCAGGTGGTTCTGCGCTGGCTCATCCTCACCCCCCACGACACCGAGGACCTCGCACCACGTCTCGACGTCGCAGCCGACTGCGGCAGCTGTGAGCAGGCCATTGACGAGCCTCTGCGCGCCTTCTTCCAGGAAACGACGACACGGGACGATATCCGCTCCTGAGGCGGCCGAGAGACTCCCGGCGGCTATCACGGTCGGTGCGGGGTGCTCGTTATGCCTTTGCCTTGCCTGTGGCTTTGAAGCGGAAGCCGAAGAGGCCGCCCTCGTCGTCGTCGGTGAGGCGGGGGCTTCGGATGTGGGGTCCGGGGTTGAATCCGCGCTGGGCAGCGGTGCTGAGGGTGTCTGTGTTGAGGGTGACGATGTACTGCATGTGCTCTTCCTCCGTCACTTCGGCTGCGAGCGCCAGGGCTCGCGCGACCTGCCGTTCGTCGACGCCGTCGTAGAGGTGGCTGTCGTGGATGAGGAAGTCAGGGCCGCGCTCGTGGCGGTGAGCGAGGACAGCCAGGGTGAGGTCGAAGCAGAAGATGACCATGTTGTTGATGCCGCGGCTGTCGTCGGCGTCGATCCGGGGCGTGATGTTGAGGCTGGTGCGGCCGGCCTCGATCGCGAGATAGGCTTCGCGGCCCTCGCCGTAAAGGCGCTGGGCGTACCGGGAGAACAGCAGGATCGCTTCGTCTGTCTGCTGCCGGCGCTCTCGGAGGTCGAGGTCGACGGCCTGTTGCAGTTCGACGCTCTTGGCGGTGATTTGGCGGGCGCTAGCCTCTAGGGCCTGCGCTGCGTCGAAGCGGTGGCGAAGAGCACCGAGAGCGGCCTCCTCCCGCCCTAGTGCTGTCTGCAGGGCAGTCAGCGCTTCCAGCGCTCCACCTTCCGCCAGCTCGCGCAGGAGGCGAGCCTGATCCTCGCCTAGGTCGGCACGTTCCTGACGCCGGGCGGCCAGGCGGTCGGTGAGTTCCTGGATCTCCTCCTCCAGGAACCTGCGCCGGTTGCGTACGACGGAGTGGTGGAACGCCTTGACATCGTCGAAGCGACGCCGGACCTGGTCGTTGAGGATGACCCCTAGCTCGCGGTAGGCGGGCTCGAGGTAGGACACCTCGACGTCGGTGGTCTCGGTGACCGCGCCTTGGAGTTCTTCGAGGTTGTGCTGGTCGATCACGTCGTCCTGGGCGAGCTGCTTGATTCTGCGGCTTACCTGGTCTGCGCGTTCTTTGAGGCGCTCGTACTCAGGGACAACCTGGAAGGCGGCAACCTGCGCTCGCAGCCGTTCGACCTGTGCCTCGGCGAGAGTGATCTGGCCCCTCAGGTCGGCCGTGGACCCGACGATCCGTCCCCATACGGGATCGTTGACGGCCTTCCTCAGCTGATCTCTGGTCGCCTTGCGGGCATTGAGCTCGCGGTAACCGTTGACCAGCTGCCAGTCCAGCCCCAAGAGGTAGGCCAGGTTCGACGATGCCTCCGCGGCGGCCTGCCGGGAGAACGTCCGAGTGGGCTCGTTGAAGCCGTGAGCGGAGACACGGCGGATAAGGAACGACAGGAGCGTGCGACCGCTCACTCCGGGATGGTCGCCATCCAGCCTGAACAGGTCCCGCTCGATGACGCGATTCCACTCCTCTACGGGCAGCTCGACGTCCTGGCCGTCCGTGAAGAGCGTGTCGGCTGGCACGCCGGATACGTCCCGGCTCAGCGACACGACCTTGGGACTGTCTCCACGCCGTCGTACCTCGAGCGGATCGTCCTGCCACGGCCAGTCCATAGTCAGGCTGAAGGTGATGTGGCGCAGAGCCCTGTTCGTGGCCAGCGACCCGGAGGATTTTGCCCCCAGAAGGAAGTGAACGAGCTCGATCACGCTGGACTTGCCAGCACTGTTACGGCTGTCGGTCTCAGCTGACGACGACGTGGTGTCCGCGACCAGCAGGTTCAGTCCCGGTGAGAAATCCACCGTCTTGAACCGGGCGTCGTCAGCGCTCAGACGGCGCAGCATCCGTACTCCTTGCAACGAGAACGTCCTGGTCCAGCTCCACCACACCCATGGCGAAGAGGATGTCCAGGGCCAGAACGAACCACTCGAACGATACCGGCGAGGTATGGGCCTGATCGGCGCGCCAGCTCTTCAGCCTCGACCACGCCTGGCTGACGGTCCGCGGTTCATCGAGCTGGAGGAGAACCTGCGCGCCGACAGCGAGCAGGCAGCGGTCAGGAGCGAGCCCTTTCGTCGGAGTGATCATGCGGTCAACCCGATGCCGGGCTGCCAGCCGGCAGGCGGCGTCTCGAAGATGTCGCATCGCTCGAAGAAGTGCGCCAGCACCACAAGGGCGGCGCGCAGCACCTTCGGTCGCGGCTGGGCGTTCCCCAGGAAGTACATCTTGAGCTGCCAAAGGACGTCGTCAGCGTCGCTGTAGTCGCGACGCACCTGCTGGTAGTACAGGCGGAAGCCCTCCGCCACCTCGTCATGCTCCAGCTCGCTCCGGGTGCCGGCGTAGAACGCGTCCACCAGGTAGCTCTGACGCATGCCTCGGAGGAGGTCTTCACGATCCGCTCCTTCGATCCGGTTGAAGTCCAGCTTCTCCACCGGCACGTCGGGCAGGGACATCAGCGGGTTGGACTCGGCACGGATGTCCTGTAACTGCTTCAGAAGCGGGGCCAGATCCTCCATCCCGACGCCGAAAGTCGTGTCCTTGATGGGTATCTCGCACCGAAGCACATCCTCCGCAGCCATCAGCGGAAGCTGCATGCACTCCTGCCACAGGCGCCGACTGCCCATCTGCTCGAACTGAAGCGAGGGCATGCTGTCACGCGCTTCGGCCAACAAGGACGCCACGACAGGGTGCACACCTCGCCGGTCGTTGTGCACGAAGACGAAGGTGTCGAACTCACCGCTGCGCTTCTCGACCGCCCCCGAGAGATCCTTGGTCAGCTTTTTCTTGATTTCGTAAGGATCGACCGTTTGGGGGCCGTAGCAGGCGTACAGCTTGCGGGAATGCAGGCTGAGGCCGTCCGCTGACATGTCGCCGAGGCGTCCTGCGGTGCGTACGTCGACGAAGTCGGGATACCGCGAGCACATCAGGCGGTGAAAGAAGTCTTCGAACTCGTTCTCGTAGAGCTCAGCCATCAGCCCCAAGAACTTGATGTGTGCATACATCCGCTGCTCAAAACGCATGAACCCCCCTTGCGCACAGAACTGTCAGAGTAGCTGTGTGTAACTGGGCCCGACACCCCTTAGATCAGGTCTTGCTTGTTCACGCCCAGTCGACGCCCAGTTCGGCGAGGGCGGCCCGTTGGGGTCCGGTGAGTTTGTCTCGGCGGCTCTTGGTGTTCGAGACCCAGATGCCGAGCTTCACGTTGTGCTCCTGGTCGGCGATGACGATCCGTTCGGTGTGCGACCGCCTGACGGTGTGTGTGCCTTCGCGCTGGACGTATTGAGCGAGGGCCACCACACCGCGTTGGAAGGCCGCCGACACCGTGCCCGGACCGCTCGCCGCGCCCTTCCGGGCCGGAGCCGCAGAGGGCCGCTTCGCGGGCCGGATGCCCAGCGAGGACAGCCTCTCCTGCTGCTCGGTCGACAGCTGCGGCCAGTTGTTCGTCTGCCGCTCGATCCAGCGCCCGAGGTCGTCGCCCTCGAAGAGGACGCCGGGCTGGATGCCGGGGAGGGTGCCGTCGGCGTCGACCAGGTCGCGCAGCACGGCGTAGTGGCGCTGCCAGTCCAGCGGCCAGGGGCAGTTCCAGTCCGGGTCGATGGCGGTCAGCTGCGCGGCCCGTACCGCGGCGCGATCGGGGTCTTTCCCGAGGCCGCCCTTGCGTCGGAGGTTGGCGAGGTGCTGTCCGATGGGCACCAGGCCCTCGGTTTCGCTCTGGCCCCAGAGGGCGTCCTGGCGGGGTGCGAGGTGCCCGGTGGCCCGCCGGTAGGACCGGAGTGCGGCGAGTTTGGTCTCCCAGGATTCTTCGCCGGGTTCCCACACCATCCCGGCCTCCGGGGCGTCCAGGAGCTCCTTGCGCCGCGGCTCCAGCTCCCCGGCCCGCAGCGCTTTCCGCTGCTGGTGGACCCAGCGGCCAAGCGGAAACGCCTTCGTCGCCCCGACCTCGACCTCAACGTCGTAGGGGACGGCGTAGAGGCCGGTGATCTCGTGTTCGGCCCGCCACCGGCGCAGGGCCTGGAAACCTTCGAGCCACACCAGGGACTCCGGCCGGTACACCCGCGTGCGCAGGAACGCCGCGATCGTGGCGGAGTCGCGTGGGCTGGAGAAATGCAGCAGCGCCGATTCAACGGCAGCCTCACTCTCCTGTTCCTGGTCCCCGCCGTCGCCCTCGGGCTCCCCGGCCCCGATGATGCGCCCGTCAGCATCCCGCTTCACGTGGACGCGCCGCTGCTCACGCCCACGCGACAGGGCCCGGGAAGCGAGCTGCTCCACCAGACGTTCCGAGTGACTGCGGAGCCCCTGAAGGACGGCCACGAGGGGGCGGAAGCTGGCGGAGGCGACCATGTCGTCCGGGTCTTCGCCGGGCTCCAGGAAGACCGGCACGATGATCCTGGCGACCTTTGTGGTGCCGTCTGGATTCGGGCGCAGCGCCCGGCCGATGTTCTGGACGATCTCGACCTGGGAGCCGCGGGTGTCGGCGAAGCAGATCGCCTCCACGCCCCGCTCGCCCACGATGTCGACGCCCTCCCCGAGGACGCGAACGCTCGCCAGGAACGCCCGGTGTACGCGCTTCCCGGCCGCGTTGATGCCGTTGGCGAACTGCCGCAGGACCTCGCGCCGCTCGGCCACTAGGTGGTCCCCGCACAGCCAGTTCGCCCAGACCCGGTCAGCGGGCACGTGCCGGTAGGGCTCCAGCTCGTAGAACTCCGCGTCGATCGAGGACGGCGGCAGTGCGGCCGCGTCTTCGAGGAACTTGTCGGACGCCTCGGTCGCGTACAGCTCGGCCGCCGTTTCGGGCAGCTTCTCCGCGAACGCGGCGGCCTCCTGCACCCGCTGATGGAAGGTCATGACGGTGCGGAGGTTGTTCGCGGCCGCGTGCTCCAGGAGCGCGGTCTGCAAGAGCGCCAGGCGCCGGCCCCGCAGCGCCTCTTCCGACAGCCCCAGCACTGGCTCCGGGTCGCGGATTTCGATCACGTCGATCTCGAAACCGGCGAGGATGCTCCGCTCGATGCTCTCCGACAGCCCGAGCTCGTAAATCCACTCGCCGTACGTCCCGCCCGGGTCGCTCGCCATCGAGGCGATCTCCAGCTCTTGGCCGTCCTTGTCCTTCTGCGGCCGGACCGCCGCCAGGATCCGCGGTGTGGCCGTGAGGTAGAGCCGGAAGTCCGCCCGGATACGCTGGTTGTCGTGGATCGCGGCCCAGGGCCGGCCGACGTCCCCAGCAGTCCCATGTGCCTCATCCACAACCGCCAAGTCGAACCCGTCCATCTGCTGTCCGAACAGCCGCTCTCCGCCCGCTAGAGCGGCCTCCAGTGGCCCGCGAACCTTCCGCTGGCCCATCGCTTCGACGTCCTCACGGTCCACGAGGGAGGCGTACGTGGCGAACACGACAGCGGGCCCGTGTCCGGCCCACAGGGCGAGCTGGATCGGGTTCGTGGTCGTGCGGACACCGAGCTGCTCCAGGACCGCGTCCTTCTCCAGGGAGCAGACCGCGACCATGGGCGCGTTGTGGCCGACCCGGCGCCACGCCTGTGCGGTCTGCACCAGAAGATCCAAAGTGGGGACCATGACGAGGATCCGCCCGTTCCGGAAGTTGTCCAGCGCGGCCGAGGCGGCAGTGATCGTCTTCCCGGAGCCGGTCGCTGACACGACGGTGGCACGTGCTCCCTGGGTCGGGACGGATGATCTTGCAGGGAATCCCACCCATTTACGGATGCCTGAATTTGCTTCTACTTGATGTTCTCGAAGCTGGATCACAACAATTCTCCGGGTTCGGGAAGGACCTGTTCGACCGAGGTAATCCGGTATTCGCCCTGCTGGTACCTGGGCGTCCGTAGACGGTCCAGGCCCGGTGGGCGGCTTCGCTGAGGGAAGAGGCCATCATGTGGACGGTGAGGCGCGGTTCGTCCGGAGAGCCGGCCTGCTGGGCAGCGATCCGGTAGACCCGATGACACAGCATCCCGGCCGGCGCCCCACCGTGTTGCTCTGCAGCAGCTATGTCAACGGCCACACGCTGCATCCGCTGCTCCTCACAGCGGCCTACACGCGGATCCTGTCCCGGTGCATAGACAGGCATCTGCTGCGCCGTCATCACGTGGGCGATACGCTCCCATTCAGCGCACTCCCACACGGCGATCGCCAGCTCACTCAGGCTGAGGACCTCCGCTGGTCCTCCGCGTGCACGTTCCTCGCGCTCCCGGGAGAGCCGCACATGCGTCTGCACCCGGCCGAGGGCGAGCCCTGTGGCCTTTCTCGTCACACCGAGCCGCGCTATTTCAGACGGAAGATATTTGTAGACTGACATGAGTCCCGTCCTCTCACAGCCAGAGCGTATCCCTTATTTCTACCAACTCTACATGCTGCATCAAACCGATGATGCGTTGCACCAAAACCAGGACACGAACGAGCGACCCCCTCTCCCCGTAGCCAGCCAAGCCCGCGTAGCGGGCTTCAGGCCCTGGAGGCGCAGCCGGAAGGGCCCCAGGGTGGGGGAGTGCAGCGGACACACTCTCAGACGGGTGCGAAGCACCCGTCAACTCTCTTACAAGAAGCCGAATCACCTGCACTTGATATCCCGCCAGACCTGGCCCCCGCACAGCGGGGCCCACCGGCCCGCAACGCGGGCCGGCCCCCTCAACTCCTGGAGCGAAGCGGAAGGAGTTGGCCCGGCTTCACCGGGGCGGTGAGCGAAGCGAACCGCCCGTCAACCCCAGGGCGCAGCCCTGGGGTTCGCAACCCGCGGAGCGGGTTGCGCAACTGCCCCGCGCAGCGGGGCAGTTCGCTTGCACATCGCGCAGCGATGTGGTAC
>NZ_CP107898.1:0-39747 GCF_041433995.1 Streptomyces sp. NBC_00466
GCGGATCAATCCGCTCTCGCAGGATCCCGCCTACGTCGAGGAACTGCGGCAAACCCACTACCACGACACCGCTCCGGACCGCTTCGACCGCTGGCGCTCGGCACTGAGCCCCGACCTGCCGCTGGCGATCCCAACCACCCCGGTCATCGTGACTCCGCAACGCTGGGGGAGCGTCCCGCGGACCTTCCTGCGCTGCGCGGACGACCGGGCGCTGCCGCCGGCCGTGCAGGATCTGATGATCGCGGAAGCCGACCGGGCCATGCCCGGCAACCCGTTCACCGTGCGCACCCTCCCGGGCAGCCACAGCCCGTTCGCCGCCCGGCCCCGTGAGCTTGCCGCGGCGCTGCTGCCGTGAGCGGCGGACGCCTCGTGCTGCCGGTGGTGCTCAGCGCCACTTTTGTGCAACTGCTCAACGTCACTGTCGCCCAGGTGGCTGCGCCGGCGATACAGGCCGGCCTGGGCGCCGGTCCGGGCTCCGTGCAACTGGTCCTCGCCGGATACACCCTGACGTACGCGTGCCTGCTCATCCCCGCAGCACGGCTGGGCGACCGGTACGGCTACCGCCGGCTGTTCGTGGCGGGCACCGTGATCTTCACCGCGGGTTCGGTGGCCGGCGCGTGCGCCCCCGACGCCGTATCGCTGATCACGGCCCGGCTGGTGCAGGGCGCGGGCAGTGGTCTGGTCGCGCCCCAGGTCCTCTCGCTCATCCAGGCCGCCACTCCCGCGGCACGCCGGCCGCGCGCCTTCGGCCTGTACGGCGCCACCATGGCCGTCGCGTCACTGGCCGGGCCGCTGATCGGCGGCCTCGTCCTCAGTGCCGATCTCTTCGGCCTCGGCTGGCGGCCGGTGATGCTCCTCACCGTGCCGGTGGCGCTCGCCTCGCTGGCCGGAGCGACCGCGCTGCCTCGCACCCGCGGGGCGTACGGACTCCGCGTCGACAAGCTGGGTGGGCTGCTGGTCACCGTGGGAGCCGGCGCGCTGGTCCTGCCCCTGGCGCTGGGGCGGGAAGCAGGCTGGCCCTGGTGGACGTGGGCCGGTTTCGCCGTGGCTGTGGCTGCCCTCGGCCACTTCGTCCGGAGCCTCCCGCACCGGCCTGACCCGCTGATCCATCCCGCGGTGCTGCGTGACCGGTCGGCGCGGACGGGCACGTTGTTGGTGTTCGTGTTCAACACGGGCGTTCCCTCCTTCACCTACCTGCTCTTCCTCCACCTCCAGTCCGCCGTCGGGTACTCGGCCCTGGCGGCCGCGCTGACGTCGGCACCGTTCGCCGCCGCCGCTGTCGCCGGCAGCAGAGCCGCGCCCGCTCTCACCCGCCGGCACGGGCCGACGGTGCTCACCGTCGCCTCCCTGGTGCTGGCCGGGATGTGCCTGGCGCTGGCCCCGCTCGTCGACTCGGCGGCGGGACGCCAGGCGGCACTGCCCGTGCTGGCCGTCGGCGGAGCCGCGTTCGGCGCCTTCACCGCGTCGGTGTTCGCCCTGGTCCTGGCCGAGGTGCACGGCCCCGCCGCCGGTTCGGTCTCCGGACTGCTGCCCACAGCACAGCAGCTCGGCGGATCCATCGGAGTGACCGCGGCCGGACTCGCCTACTACGCCCCCGCCGCCGATGCGGACACCGCGTTCCGGCACGCCATGTTCTACCAGGTCGCCGCCTTCACGATCACCGCGCTGATCAGCCTCCGGCTCCGCCACCGGCCTGACACCGAGCCTGTGCACGGCCACAGTGGTTAAGCCGAAGGGCACTTATGTAGGACGCGCAGCTGAGCTCCGACGACGGCGTCGGGACGGGTAGACGCCCGGGGCGCTATCAACTCCCGCCAGCCGGCGAGGTCGTGGATGGCCCACATGTGGTGCTCGGCGGGATCAAGGCGGATCCGGCGGAGCCGGGGTCAGGCACAGGGGTTGCAGACGAGGTAGCCGTCGACGCGGCTGAGCCAGTCCGAGGCCGGATCCGGAGGGAGGGCGTGGCCGAGGCTGTCGGCGCGGACCTCGCTGATCCACTGGTCGTGCTGGTACTCGTGGTTGATCAGCACGGTCAGCAAGTGATCAGCGACGACGGCCAGTTGGGCGGGAGCGCCGACCTTGCCGGCGGCGATGTCTCCGATGCGGGCATGGACGCGTGTCGCGACGGTGTCGCGGAAGGCGGTGAGGCGTCCGACGGTGGGCAGGGCGCCGCGGAACTTCTCCGGGTTCGCCGAGTCCATGAGCCCGTCCAGTTCCGGGTCGGGGCTGGGTTCGGCGGCGGTGAGGTTGCGGATCATGAAGTGGGCGACATGGGCCTGGTGGCCGAGGTGCCAGCCGATGGCGCTGGAGTTCTCGTGGGGTCGCCAGGTCACCTCGTCCGGGGTGAGGTCCTTCCACAGGTCGTCGGTGTAGGCGCGGGCGCGATCGTACTCGCGCAGCAGGGCGTCGATGCGGTGCATACGGTTGCCTTCCTCAGTTGGGGGACGTGGGTTTCAGCCGGACAGACCGGACATGATCGTGTGCGTCGCCCGTTCCGCTGCGGCGAGGGCGCCTTCGATGTGGCCGGCGAAGTCCGGGGCGGTCTCGGTGGAGGCCCAGTGCAGCCGTCCGTCCAGGGCGGGCTGCTGGTACAGCTCATGGCCGAACAGCTGGTAGGTGGTCAGGCGGAGCACATCCCCGGGGGAGGTCCACTCCTCCTGGCCCCAGTCCTGTACGAGCAGTTCGGCGGGGTGCCCGGCCTGGGGGCCGTACATGGCGGCGAGTTGGGCGCGTACCCGGTCCTCGAAGCGGGGGCGGCCGGCGGGCTGGGCCCGGGCGAAGCCGGACAGCACGGCGGGGCTGCCGTCGGGCCCGGAGATGTCGTGCACCTCCTGCAGCGGGCCGAGGCGGCTCACGCCCGCGCCCGCGAGACCGGCTTCGCGCCAGAACGGGTGCTCGTAGCGGGCGAGGACCTTGGCGACGGCGCCCATCCACACGGGCGTGAAGCGGGCTGCCTCGGCCAGATCCGTGGGGAGCCCGCCGTCGAAGTCGACGCGGGCGACGGCGAGCGCCGGGGGTACGGCGAGCACCACGTGACCAGCGCGCAGCACCGCGTCCGTGGTGTACACCTCAAGGCCCTGCCCGGCGGCGGCGCGGCGGATCGCGGTCACCGGGGTGTTCAACCGGACGGCCTGGTCGGGGAGGCTGGTTGCCATGCCGTGGGCGAGACCGGCGGTCCCCTTCACGAAGCGGCGGGCGGGTCCCTCGGCCAGGTTGCCCGGGTAACGCTGCACTCCCTCGGCGGTCTGGAACATCGTGTCGCCCGCAAGGCGGTGGGCGAAGGAGTCGACGCCGAGGTCTTCCGCGAGCTGAGCGATGCGCGGCTCGTTGTCCCAGAACCAGCTGGCGCCCAGGTCCATGGCGCCGCCTTCGGCGGGGATGCTCAGCACGCGGCCGCCCACCCGGCCGCGGGCCTCCAGGACCAGGGTGTCGCGTCCGGCGCCACTCAGTGCGGTGGCCGTGGCGAGGCCGCCGATGCCGGCGCCGACCACGATGACGTCATGCGTTGCCTGCTGCGGCAAGGCGAATCCCTTCTCTGCGTACGCCTCTCTGTGTATTCCGTCAGGCGTCGGCGGTGTCGGCCGGTTCGGTGGCACGCACCATCCGGAGGCGGGCGTGCCCCGCGCGGACCGCGCCAGCGGCCTGCTGCGGGCCCGGACTCGGGTCGACCTGCAGTGTCATTTCGAGATGGGCCATGGTGATGCCTCGCAGGCTTGTGAGAGGTGTGCGATCCAGTGGTGAACCGCTCGACTCCTGGGACGTTACGAGCCGTCTACGGTGCCCGGTAGGCGAGGCCGGTGAATCCGGGTATGGCCAGACGGTATGGCTGCGGGTCTCAGGCTGCCGTCTGCCGGGTGGCTGCGAGCCCGTCGGCGAGCCGGATGAGGTCGGCCGCGAGAGGGGATTCGGCGCTCCACACCGCCTCGAAGGAGATCTGTACCGCGCGCCCGTCGTCCATCAGTGGGCGGTAGGGCGTGCCGGGGGAGGCGAGCTTGGAGCGGGGGACCATCGCCGAGCCCAGGCCCAGCTTCGCCCAGTGCTGCAGGACGCTGTAGCTGGCGGCCTCGCCGGGATAGGTGCGCAGCGGGGTCTCGTGGGCCTGGAAGAGCCGGCTGGTGAACGTCGTCAGGCCGCAGGTGTCGGGGACGAGGATGAACTGCTCGTTCTCCACCTCCGCCAGTTCCACCGGAGCCCCCTCACCGGGCTCCGCGTCCCCCCAGCCGTTCTCGGGGCCGACGACGACGATCGGCTCGACGTCGATGACCCGGTGCTCGAAGCGCGGCATCGCGGACACCGCCGGGATCAGGATGAGGTCGAGTTCACCGGCGCGCAGCTCCGCGCGCAGCTCCGCCATGTCCGCCTCGCGCAGTACGAGGTCACGGGCCACGGGCAGGCCGCGGACCATGGCGAAGGACCGTGCGACCAGGTCCGGTGCGATCAGCGGGGACATCCCCATCCGGATCTTCCGCTCTCCGGGTTCGGTCAGCCGCCTGGCCTCCGCCGCGACGGCGTCCAGGGCGGCCACCGCGGAGGAGATCAGCGGCAGCATCCGGGCGCCGAAGGCGGTCGGGGTCACCCCGCGCGGAGAACGGTCGAACAGCTTCTCGCCCAGGCGCTCCTCCAGCTTGGCGATCCCGTTCGACAGTGCGGGCTGCGTCACGCCGTACGCCCGGGCGGCCGCGGTGAACGACTTGGTCTCGCCGACCGCCTGCGCGTAGCGGAGCCCTTCGAGGTTCATCCGCTCGCTCATAGCCATTGTCTATATCCCTATTCAGTGCTGTGCCCTACTGGGGGTCACGTACTGCTCTTATGGTTGGCGGTCGTTCGTCCAACATAACCGAAGGCTATGTGCGGGGCCGTCCGTCCAGCATCCCGCACCAGCTGTGCGCCACCAGGTGGCATCCGGAAGGAGTACCGGGACGTGACCGCGTCACAAGGGCAGGAACAGGGCATACGCGCTGTGCCGTGGCAGAGCGAAGCGCATGTGCGTGCCGTGCAGAAGCGCACGGTCCGGCTTCTGTCGGCGGCCCAGATTCTCGGCGGGATCGGTATCGGGGTGTCGGTGTCGATCGGCTCACTCCTTGCCGAATCCGTCGCCCACAGCGAGACCTACGCCGGCCTGGCCCGCACCGCCACCACCGCGGGCGCCGCCGTCATCGGCATCCCCCTCGCCCTCCTCGCACAGCGCCGCGGACGGCGGACCGCTCTGAGCACCGGCTGGCTCACGGCCGCCGTCGGCGGGGCCGTCCTGGTCATCTCCGCGGTGCTTGTGTCCGTACCCCTGCTCATCGTGGGGATGCTGCTCTTCGGTGTCGGCAGCGCGACGAACCAGCAGAGCCGTTACGCGGCGGCCGACCTGGCCGCCCCGCACCGTCGGGCCCGTGCCCTGTCCGTCGTGGTGTGGTCGACGACCATCGGTTCCGTCATCGGCCCGAACCTCGCCGGTCCCGGCGACCGGGTGGCCTCCGTACTGCACCTTCCCCCGCTGGCCGGGGCGTTCGTCCTGGCCGCCCTCGGTGTGGCGCTGGCGGCACTGCTCCTGTGGGCCGGGCTCCGCCCCGACCCGCTGCTGCTCGCCCAGCAGAACCCCGACACCGAAGGACAGCCGGCCGGCGGGTCGCGTGCACAGGGGCAGGCGGGCGGGGCCGCCGCACAGGCGCGGGATGCGCGGACCGGTACGGTGCGCGCGGGCCTGCGCCATCTGCGTTACTCGCCGCGGGTGGCCTTCGCGTTCGTGAGCATGGTCGTGGCCAACACGACGATGGCGGCGGTCATGACGATGACGCCCGTCGGCATGGCGGAGCACGGCGCGACGCTCACCGTCGTCGGCATCACCATCAGCGGTCATCTGCTGGGCATGTACGCGTTTTCGCCCGTCGTCGGCGCTCTCGCCGACCGGTTCGGCCATCTGCCGATCGCCCTCGCCGGGCAGGCCGTGTTCCTCGCCTCCGCGCTGCTGTCGGGGCTCAGCCATGGCTCGGTCGCCCTGCTGATGACCGGGCTGTTCCTGCTCGGCCTCGGCTGGTCCTTCAGCGTGGTGGCCGGCTCCGCGATGCTCAGCGAGGCCACGCCCACCGCGCTTCGGCCGGGTGTGCAGGGCGCCACGGACACCGCGATGAACGTCGTCGCGGCCGTGGGCGCCGGCCTGGCCGGGCCCCTGATGCACCACATCGGCTTCGGCGGGCTCAACGCCGCGGCGATGGTCCTCGTCCTGCCGGTGCTCTTCTTCCGGCTCCGTCTCGCCCGGGCCCGCTGACCGCCCTCCCCGACCGCGGCGCCGGCCACCGCCGGCCGGCCCCGCCCTTCCGGGCCGGCGCCCTCCTGGTCGTCGGCCGCGCTCGCCGGGCCGTCATCGCACGACAGATGTGAGACGGCCGCCGCCCCCTGACGCTCAGGAAAGCGCCAGGTCAGGGCGGAAATAGTTGATATCGCGCGGGGGTCGTCCGGCGTCCTGGCTGCCAATTCGTAACACGCAGCGGTGTTCTCTTCTCGTTCACTTTGTTGGTATTCCTAGGGCCGGTACCGCGCCCGGCCGGGGGCGCCGTACGCCTCACCGGAAGGACAACGCTGTCTTGACGAGCGAGTTAATGCAGGACGGCAGAGCCGCCCCGCCAAGTCCGGCGACTGCCGGTGGGACAGGGCTCAGGACCCGCGCACGGCGCCGGCGGCGCGAGTACCTGCTGTTCGCCGCCTTCGCCGCCCCGAACTTCTTCTTCCTGCTGGTCTTCGCTTACTGGCCGGTGATCTACAACGCCTATCTGAGCCTCACCGACTGGGACATGGTTTCCTCGTCGTGGCACCTGATCGGCCTGGACAACTACACGTCGCTGTTCGCCGACCCGGACTTCCGCGGCAGCCTGTGGACGACCGTGCTGTTCGTCGTCGGAATCGTCGCGGGCGGACTGGTACTCGGCCTCGCCACCGCCCTGTTGCTCAACCAGCGGCTGCGCGGGCGGGACGTCGTACGGACGCTGGCCTTCACCCCGTACGTGCTCTCCGGAGCCGCTGTCGGCACCCTGTGGCTGTTTCTCTTCGATCCCAACTACGGGCTGATACGCCCCTTGCTCGCCCCCCTCGGCCTGACCGCCCCGGCGATGATGACCGACTCCAAGTGGGCGCTGTCCGGTCTCGTCCTGGTCTACCTCTGGAAGAACACCGGCTTCGTCGCCGTGGTCTACCTCGCCGGTCTGCAGGGCTTGCCCCGGGACGTGTTCGAGGCGGCGGCCCTGGACGGCGCGGGAGCGTGGACGCGGCTGCGCCGCATCATTCTGCCGCTGCTCTCGCCCGTCACCTTCTTCCTGCTGGTGACCTGCACCATCAGCACCTTCCAGGCATTCGATGTGATCGCCATGATGACCAACGGCGGCCCCGGCACCTCCACTTCGATCCTCAGCTGGTTCATCTACGACCAGGGCTTCCGCACCTTCGACGCGGGCCGGGCATCGGCCGGCGCGATGATCATGTTCGTGGTGCTGCTGCTGATCACTGGATTCCAGGCGCGTTTCCTCCAGCGAAAGGTGCACTACCAGTGACAAGCACCGACTCCCTGCCGGACGCCCGCCCGGTCGCCACCGACAGCCCCTCCGGTGCCCGCCGTGCCCAGCGCTTCGGCCTGTACGCGCTGCTCGTCCTGGTCGCCGTCATCGCGGGTGGTCCGCTGTACTGGATGATCTCCTCGGCGCTGAAGACCAACCCGCAGATCTACAGCTACCCCCCGCACTGGATCCCCACGGACCTGCGGTGGTCCAACTTCTCCGACGCCTGGAACGCCGCGCCGTTCGGCCGGTTCTTCCTCAACTCTCTGATCGTGTCGGTGATCGGCACCGCGATCGAGCTGATCGCCGCCCTGCTGTGTGCGTACGCATTCGTGTTCCTGCCGTTCCCCGGCAAGAAGGTCCTCTTCCTGTTCCTGCTGGGCGCGATGATGGTGCCCGGCCACGTCACGCTGCTGCCGAACTTCCTGACCATCGCCCAGCTCGGTTGGGTCAACTCCTATGCGGGCCTGATCGCGCCGGGCCTCGGCTCGGTGTTCGGCACCTTCCTGCTGCGCCAGCACATGCTGACACTGCCTCAGGAGGTCACGGACGCCGCGAAGATCGACGGTGCGGGGCATCTGCGCATTCTGTTCCGGGTGGTGCTGCCGATGTCGCGCCCGATGGTGATCACCGTCGCCCTGGTCGTGATGGTCGGCAAGTGGAACGACTTCATCTGGCCTCTGATCGTGACCAGCAGCGCGGACATGCGAACCCTCCCCATCGGCCTGCTCTTCCTCAAGAACACCGAGACCTTCGCCAACTGGGGAGTGATCCTTGCCGGTGCCGTCATGGTGATCGTGCCGGTCCTCGTCGTGTTCTTCTTCGCCCAGCGCTACATCATCGCGGGGCTGACGCAGGGAGCCGGGAAATGACGCGTACGTCGCTGCGGGAGCTCGCGGGACCCGTGCTCGGCCGACGCAGGGCGCTCGGGGCAGGCGCGGGGCTGGGCCTGGCCGCGGCACTGAGCGCCTGCGGCCAGACCACGGGGACTGTCGCACAGCCCGGCGGGTCGGTGCCCGATGCGTTCAAGGGGCGCACCAGGGTGGTGCTCTGGTCGACGTTCGCGGATCCGGTGGGCCCGGCCCTGCAGAAACTCGTCGACGCCTTCAACCGCGAGCAGCGGGACGTGTACGTGGAGGTGCAGTTCCAGGGCACCTACGACGAGTGCGCCCAGAAGGCGGTCATCAGCCTGCTCGGCGCACAGGCCCCCGACCTGTGCGTACTGTCCGACGTGAAGTGGTACAAGTTCTACTTCGGCGACGCCCTGGAACCCTGGGACAGTTACTTCGCACGGGGTGAGCTGGAGCGGACCTACAATCCGCGGCTGCTCAGCGAGGGCACCCGCAAGGGGCACACCTGGTGGCTGCCACTGGCGCGCTCCACGCCGCTCTTCTACTACAACAAGACCCTCTTCAAGAAGGCCGGCGTACCAGTACGCCCCCCGGAGAGCTACGACGAGCTCTACGACTGGTCGCGCCACATCACCCGGCAGAGAGTGGGCGGCAAGCGGGTGGCCCTGGAGGCGTACCAGGCAGTCGACGGGGACTGGCAGTTCCAGTGCAGTGCCTGGCAGTGGGGCGGGGCGTACTCCAAGGGCCTCGACGTCACCATCGACGAGGGCGGCGCCGTGGCGGCGGGCGAGTGGCAGCGCAAGCTGATCTTCCACGACAAGATCGCCTACATGGCGACCGAGCCCACCGCCGACCTGGGCAACCAGCTGATCGCCACGCTCGTCACCTCCACCGGCGGCCTGAAGAAGATCAACGAGCTGGCGAAGGCGAACGGCTGGGAGCTGGGCACCGGCTTCCTGCCGAGGAAGGAGAAGTTCGCGGTCAACACGGGCGGTGGCGGCCTGGGCATATTCAAGCGCGTGCCGCGGGAACGCAAGGAGGCCGCTGCCCGGTTCGTACGCTTTCTGGCCCGCCCTGAGAACGCCGCGCAGTGGGCCGTCGAGACCGGATACCTGCCCGTGGTTCCGGCTGCGGTCAAGGAGCCGACCCTCGCCAAGCTGATGAAGGACGACCCGAACTTCGCCACGGCCGTCAGACAGTTGGACCTCACGCGCGCCTGCGACCAGGTGCGCATGACGATTCCGAATGCGAACGTGCGGATCTACACCGCTCTGCAGCGCATATGGTCGGCGAACGCCCCGGCACAGCAGGCTTTTTCGGAGGTCGCCGACCAGCTGCGCAAGGGCGTCGACCGTTACGGCCCCATGATCGAGGAGCACTTGTGAACCACCCCGTGAGGCGTCCCGTGGTGTACGCACACCGTGGAGCCCGGGCCGACGAGCCGGAGAACACCCTGCGTTCCTTCCGGCGGGCTCTCGCGCTCGGCGCCGACGGCATCGAACTCGACATCCGCCTCACCTCCGACGGCCACCTCGTCGTCATCCACGACAAGGCCGTGGACCGTACGACCGACGGCACCGGTCTGGTCGTCGACTTCACACTGGCCGATCTCCAGGCGCTGGACGCGGGGGAGGGGGAGCGCATACCCACCTTCGACGAGGCGATGGAAGTCTGCGGGGACGTCGTCCAGATCGAGATCAAGGCCCTGGAGGCGGTGCAGGCGCTTGCCGAGCGGGAGCGCCGTACCCCGCTGCCCGCGTCGGTGGTGCTGACCTCCTTCAGCAAGGCCGCGGTGGAGGAGGCCGCCCGATGGCTGCCGCACGTCCCCCGTGGTCTGATCACCCACCACCCCGGCGTCGAAATGATCAAGGATGCGCTGGACCTCAAGGCCACCTGGGTGTGCCCGGAGCTGAAGCCCGAGCTCACCCGGGACCTCGTGGACCGCTGTCACGAGACCGGTATCCAGGTGGATGCCTGGCCCACGGGGGAGCGCGCCCACCTGCTCCGCTGGGTCGGGATCGGAGCGGACGCCGTGACCACGGACCACCCGGGGCGGATCGGCGAGTGGCTTGCCACGTCCGGCAGTTGACGACGTGTCCGGTCTCCTCGGCGGCGGGAGGAGGAGGAGGCCGGGGGAGTGAATCTACGCGTCAGCTCTGAATGCGATAGCGGTGTTCGGGGCGGCCGTTGGTGCCGTAGCGGAGTTCCAGGCGGACCGTGCCCTCCTTGACGAGGTAGGACAGGTAGCGCTGGGCCGTGGCGCGGGAGACGCCGGTCGCCTCGGCGGCTTCGGCGGCCGACAGGGCGCTGCCGGCGGTGCGCAGGGCCCGGTGGATCGTGGTGAGGGTGGGCGCGGAGTGACCTTTGGCCGGGATCCGGGGGATGGCCGGCGGACGGGCGGCGCTGAACAGCGCGTCCACGTCGGCCTGGTCGGCTGTGGTCGTCCGGCTGAGGGAGTCGACGCGGTCGTGGAGCTGGCGGTAGGCGTTGAGCCGTTCCGCGAGGTCGGCGGAGCCGAACGGTTTCACCAGGTAGCCGACCGCACCCAGTTTCATCGCGGCGCGTACGGAAGCGATGTCGTGGTCGGCGGTGATCATGAGGGCGTCGGGGCGGGTGTCGTCCTGGTCGAGGCTGAGCCGGCGCAGGATGTCGAGTCCGCTGCCGTCGGGGAGGAAGATGTCGAGCAGCAGCAGGTCCGGGTGCAGGCTGCGGACCGCTGTCAGTGCTTCGGCCAGGTTCCCCGCCTCGCCGACCACCTCGAAGCCCGGGATCCGGCGTACGTAGTCACTGTGGATGTGGCTGACCCGGAAGTCGTCGTCCACCACGAGGGTGCGGATCATCGGCGGTCGCCTCCCTGTGCCGACCCGGCAGGGAACAGTGCGGCCTGCGATACCGGTGATGTGGCCGGCTGCGGCAGCAGGGCCGTGAAGACCGCGCCCGGGCCTTCGCTGACCGTGATGGTGCCGCCGTGCCGCTGCACCAGCCGGTGCACCAGGGCCAGCCCCAGGCCGCGGCGTGCGGTGTCCCGTTCGGGGCGGGTGGACCAGCCGTCCTCGAAGATCGACTGGGCGGTGCCCGGACCGATGCCGGGACCGTTGTCCGCCACCCGGATGACGATCAGCCCGTCGCCCTCGGCCAGTGTCAGCCGGATCCTGCGTCCTCCGGCGGCGGGTGGTGCCTCGGCCGTCGCGTCGATGGCGTTGTCGAGCAGGTTGCCGACGATGGTCAGCAGGCGCCGCAGGTGTGGTGGGTCGTCGCCGAGAGCGGAGTCGTCGGTGAGGGAGACGCGAACCCCGCGTTCGGCGGCGACGGTGGTCTTGGCAACGATGAGCCCGACCATCAGCGGGTTGCCGATGTGCCGGCGCACGGCCTCGGTCAGGGCCTGCCCGGAGCGGGCCGTCTCGATGGCGTACTCGTATGCGGACTCGTGCTCGCCGATGTCCAGCAGCCCGGCCACGGTGTGCATCCGGTTGGTGAACTCGTGCTGCTGGGCCCGCAGGGCATCGGTCAGTCCGCGTACGGAGTCGAGTTCGCGCATCAGTCCGATCAGCTCGGTGCGATCGCGCACGGTGACCACGGCGCCCAGCTCACGGCCCTGCAGGGTGACCGGCATGTGGTTGACGACGAGGCAGTGGTCGTCGGTCAGGACACTGACGTCGGTGCCGGTCAGGGTGCCGTCCAGGGCACGGCGCAGCCGGCCGTCGGGCAGGACCTCCTCCAGCCGGTGGCCGAGCGCGCTGCCCAGGCCGAGCAGCCGCCTTGCCTCGTCGTTCACGACGGTGATCCTCCCGTCGGGAGCGAAGGCGACGACGCCCTCCCGGATGCCGTGCAGCATCGCCTCGCGGTCCTGCAGCAGGCCGGCGATCTCCTCCAGCTCCAGGCCGAACGTGGTCCGTTTCAGCCGCCGCGCCAGCAGATAGGCCGCTGCCGCGCCGATCGCGGTGGCGATCGCGGCATACAGCGCGAAGAGGGGCAGTTCGTGCCATAGCTCGCCGAGCACGTCGTGTTCCGGGAGGCCCACCGACACCTCGCCGATCAACGCACCGGACGGCCCGTACAGGGGGGCCTTGCCGTTGGCCGACCGTCCGGTCGCGCCCTGGTCGGTGCCGACGTGCGGGCGGCCGTCCTTCACCACGACCGGTTCGGCCACCGGGTCGCCGATCAGGTCGGGTCTGGGGTGCGAGTGCCGTATGCCGTGCAGGTCGATCACGACCACGTACGAGGCCCCGGACGCCCGGCGGATCCGTTCGGCGACCGTCTGCACCACGTCACCGCCGCCCCCGTCCGCCATCGCTCGCTCGACCTGCGGCTCCGCAGCCGTGGTCCGGGCGATGTCCAGGGCCCGCTGCTCGTAGGAGCGGTCGAGTTCGGCCCGCTGCGCGAAGGCGAACAGGACGTAGCCGATCAGTCCGGTCAGCGCGAGGATGACCAGCTGGTTGGCGAAGATCCGGGTGGAAAGCCTCCGCCTTCCTCCGCGGTGTGCCCCCAGTCGCATGGGTATCACGGGTGCCTCTTCGTTCCGTGGTGAGAGGTGCCGGGCCGGCCACGCTGGATGCCCGGGTGGCGTGATTGTGCCTCATGGCCGGGACGCTGCCCACACTCCGTCCGCTGAGCAATACGAGCAGAAGCCCGCTTTACGCAACCATCGCGAGATAGCTCGGAAACGTCGACGTCATACGTGGCCGCCTCTAGCGTCCTGTTCCTCGGCCCGAGAGGCCCCGGGAATTCTCCCGGGAGGCTCCCGGGACAGTCGAGGAAATCCGAGAAGCAGAAAGGAAGCGGCCCCACATGGCTTCGCGAAATGATGTCGCGACGAGCCCGGGCGCCGGTGCGGCGGACCAGGCGAACGCGCGCATCGAGATCTCCGGACTCACCAAGCGATTCCTGACCCCCGCCGGAGAGGTATTCACAGCGCTGCAAGGCGTTTCGTTCACTGTGGAGCCGGGCCAGTTCTGCGCCGTGGTGGGTCCCACCGGCTGCGGCAAGTCGACCACGCTGGGCCTGGTGTCCGGTCTCGACCGGCCCAGCGAGGGCTCGGTCAAGGTCGGTGGCCGGGAGGTGGACGGCATCACCGACGGCGTCAGCTTCATGTTCCAGAGCGACGCGCTCCTGCCGTGGAAGACCGTTCTCGGCAATGTGCTGATGGGCCCCGTCTTCCGTGGGGTGCCCAAGCAGCAGGCACAGGCCTCGGCGCGCGACTGGCTGCGCCGGGTCGGCCTCACCGGGTTCGAGGACCGCTACCCTCACCAGCTGTCAGGCGGTATGCGCAAGCGCGTGGCGATGGCCGCGGCCCTGATCAACGAACCCAAGATCCTGATCATGGACGAGCCGTTCGGCGCCCTCGACGTGCAGACCAAGGCGATCATGTCGACCGAGCTGCTGAGCCTGTGGGAGCAGATCCGCCCCTCCGTCGTCTTCATCACCCACGACCTGGACGAGGCGGTGGCACTGGCCGACCGGGTCGTCGTGATGACGTCCAGCCCCGGCTCGGTCAAGGCGGTCTTCGACATCGACCTGCCCCGCCCGCGCGGTTCGGTCCAGGAGATCCGCTTCCAGCCCCGGTTCATCGAACTCCAGCATCAGATCTGGGACACGCTGCGCGAAGAGGTGGAGCGCGCCTACGCACTCACCGCAGGAGGCAAGGCATGAGTACGACATCCACCGTTCCGGCGGTTCCGGTGGCCGATGGCGGCAAGGGGCCGGCCGTGAATGACGCGCAGCGGGCCGCGCGGCGTCGTGTCGCCCGGGTGTGGGCGGGCCGTATCGGCCTCGCGGTCTTCGTGATCGGCGGCTGGCAGGCGTTCACCAGCTGGGGCATTGTCGACCCGTTCTTCTTCGGGCAGCCGTCGGGCATCTGGCAACGGCTGATCGACCTCTTCCAGCACGGCACCCAGTTCGGCTCCTTCTACCAGAACATCTGGACGACCATCCAGGAGGCGCTCGTCGGCTTCGTCGTGGGCTCCCTCACCGGGATCGTGTTCGGTGTCGCGCTCGGGCAGAGCCGATACCTCTCCGACGTGCTCGGTCCCTACATCAAGATGGTCAACGCGATCCCGCGCATCGTTCTCGGCTCGATCTTCATCGTCGCCTTCGGTATCGGTGTCACCCCGAAGATCCTGCTCGCCGCTGTGCTGGTGTTCTTCATCGTCTTCTTCAACGCCTTCCAGGGCGTCCGCGAGGTCGACCGCAACGTCCTCGCCAACGTCAAGGTGCTCGGCGCCTCCCGGATGCAGACCACCCGGCACGTCATTCTGCCCTCCGCGCTGACGTGGATCATCGCCAGCCTGCACAGCGCCTTCGGCTTCGCCATCGTCGGAGCTCTCGTCGGCGAGGTCCTCGGCGCGCAGAGGGGGCTCGGCCTGGTCATCAAGACCGCGCAGAACAACTTCGACCCCAACGGCGTGTTCGCCACCATGCTCGTCATCGCGGTGATCGTGCTCGGCGCGGAGTGGCTGATCGGCAAGCTCGAACACCGGCTGCTGTCCTGGCGCCCGCCGGCCCCGTCCGAGGCGAACACCCTCTGACCCAAGCCCTCTTGTCCCGTATTCCCTTCCTCGGCTTCCGTGCCTTCTTTCCTCACCGGCAACGAAGAATGCCGTCCCCGCTCCGGGAATTCCGCACCCGCCTGCCCGAACAGACATCAGCAATCCCGAAAGGTGTGAGCCTCGCCATGCTCAGGAGAACCCTCACCGCAGCGATCATCACCGTCCTCGCCCTCGGCACCGCCACCGCGTGTTCCAGCAACTCCGGCAGCTCCGGGTCGTCCGGCTCCGGGGGCACCCCGACCGTCAAGCTCATGGTCGGCGGCATCGACAAGCAGATCTACCTGCCCTACCAACTCGCCCAGAACCTCGGCCTCTACAAGAAGTACGGCGTCAAGGTCCAGCTGAGCACCGAGGAGAACGGTGGTGTCGGAGCCGAGGAGGCCATGGCCTCCGGCCAGGTGGACATGGCCGGCGCCTGGTACAACCACACGATCGAGTTCCAGGCGAAGGGCAAGGCGGTCGAGGACGTCGTCCAGTTGTCGGGTGCGCCCGGCGAACGGGAGATGTGCACCAAGAAGAGCGGCGTGAAATCGGCTGCCGACTTCAAGGGCAAGACACTCGGCGTCACCGACCTGGGCTCGGGCACGGACACTCTCACCCAGTCCATGGCGGCGGCGAAGGGCGTCAAGACCAACCAGTTCCACCGGCTCGCGGTCGGTGCGGGCTCCACGGCCGTCTCCGCGCTGCAGAACGGCAAGGCCGACTGCGTCATGACGACACAGCCGACGGTCGCCGCGATCGAGAAGAAGGGCGTCGGCGCCTCGGCGGTCGACCTGGCCACCACGGACGGCGCCAAGTCGGCTCTGGGAGGCGCCTATCCGGGCGCGAGCGTGCTCGCCCGCAGCGACTGGGTGAACTCGCACAAGGACTCGGTGCAGAGGGTCGTCGACGCGCTCGTCGCCACCATGCACTGGATCGACAAGCACAGCGCGACCCAGATCACCGACAAGCTGCCGGCGTCGTTCGTACAGAACCAGCTGGTCACCAAGGCCGACTACATAAAGGCCCTGGACCAGGACAAGGGCCAGTTCCTGCCGGACGGGATCATGCCGGCGGGCGGCCCGAAGACCGCGATGGCCACCGAGAAACTGGTCGGGACCGTCACCACGCCCGTGGACTTCAGCAAGACGTTCACCAACGACTTCGCCGTCAAGGCCAACAAGAAGGAGGGCTTCACCACCACCACGTCCCCGGCCGGTGCCGACGGCTGACCCGATCCGCGCTCACGGTGCCGCCCCGGCGAACGAAGCCCGGGCGGCAACGGGGCTGTTCACCGTTGTTCACCGTTCTGCAGGCGGGACACCCCGGATCGCTGTCAGCCGGCACCCCGGCCGGGACCTGCCGTCCACGGCCCCGGGGAACAAGTCGGTAGCAGGCGGTCGGTGGAGGAGGTCCGCCCCAGGTGGGGCGACCCTGGTGGGCCGACCTGGTGGGCCGACCCTGGAAATCAGGGCATAGGTGACACCTTGGCCGGTTCTCGTCTCCCTGGCGCGCTGGGAGACAGCCGTAGCCTCGTCGGTGACAGGGGGACCCATCACGGCTGTCCTCCACGCACAAACGGGGGGTTCATCCGGCATGCGTACCATCACCAAACGCGCCATCCAAGGCGCCCTCGCCGCGACGCTCGCACTCGGTGGCATCGCCGCCACCGGCGGCTCCGCGCAGGCGTACGGCAACACCGACTGGTGGAACCCCAACGGCCTGCCCTACTGGCTCGGCGGAAACAACAACACCGGCCGCTGCGTGGACGACTCGTCCGCGCCCAGCCTCCCGGACGGCAACCTGCTGCGCGGCTTTCCCTGCTTCCAGAGCAACTACGACGGGGGCTGGCAGAAGTGGAAGGTGAACGCCATGGCCAACGGCTACGCCCAGCTCAAGAACGGCGCCACCGGACTGTGCCTGGACGACTCCACCCGCTCGGACGGCACCGACTATCTGCGCGGCTTCCCCTGCTACCCCCAGAGCCTCAGCGGCGGCTGGCAGGGCTGGCGGATCGTCAACCGCACGAGAGCGAATGGCTACTACGAGCAGGTGCTCCAGAACGCCGCCACCGGCCGCTGCCTGGACGATTCCAACGCAGGGCCCAACGGCAGCGACCTCCTGCGCGGATACGTCTGCAACGGAACCTCTCAGGACAACGGTTACCAGGGCTGGGATATCTGGACCTGAACCGACCGACCCCGCACCCACGCGCTGCGCCCCGTGTCCGGCTCCGGCCGGCCGGGGCGCGGCCATGCCCCCGGGGGCCCCGGCCGCGTGCCCGCCGGGACGGTGTGTCAGAGCACGGTGAGGCGGTCCACCAGCAGTTCCACCCTCGGCCCGGTTTCCTGCGGCGGCAGCCGTCCCGCGCGGGTCAGGGTCGCCAGCCCGTGCAGGGATGCCCAGAACACCTCGGTGAACAGCCCCGGGTGGACACTGTCCCCTGCGACCTCTCCGAGGCACTCCAGAAGGGCGGCGAACGCGTCCTTGAGAGGTTCCGGGGTGTCCTCCTGCGCGTACGCGAGGCCGCCGTCGAGCTGGAACAGGGCGTCGTAGACCGCCGGGTTGCGTGCGGCGAAGTCGAGGTAGCCGCGGGCGAGGGCGGCGACCCGCTCGCGTGGACCGTCCGCGGCGGCGGTCGCGGCCCGCAGCGCCACGGCCATCTCGGCGGCGCCTTCGAGAGCGACGGCGCCGATGATCTCGCGCTTGCCGCGGAAGTGGCTGTAGAGGACGGGTTGGCTGTACTCGATGCTCTCGGCGAGCCGGCGGGTGGTGACCGCGTCCCAGCCCTGCTGCTCGGCGAGTTCGCGGGCCGTCGCCACGATGAGGCGCTCGCGCTCCGCCCGTTCGCGCTGCTTGCGTTCCTGTACCGACATGATTCGATCCTAGCACCGCTAGACAATCAAGCGGCAGTAGTACTAGCGTTGCCTCATCAGCTAGCAACGCTAGATGCTAGATATCGGAGGGTCATCATGCTCAGCGCACTTGAGGTCGTCACCACCGTGGTCGTCGGCGTGATGGTGGGGGTGGAGTTCTCCGTCGCCTTCGTCATCGGCCCGATCCTCGACGCACTCCCCGAGGACAGCGGCCAACTCGGCCACGCCCACGGGGGCCGGATGCTCGGCGCCGTCATGCCGGTCTGGTACATCGGCTCGCTCGTCCTCGTCGCGGTCCGGGCCGTCGCCGGATGGCACCACCACGGCACCGGCCTCGTCGTCACCGCCGGCGCGCTGCTGATCCTCACCGTGGTCATGTCGCTCCTGCTGCTCGTCCCGATCAACAACCGGAACAAGACGTGGACCCCTGAGAACCGGCCCGAGGACTGGAAGGAGCAGATGAACCGCTGGAACCGCTGGCACTACGTCCGCGTCGCCGCCCTCATCGCCGCCTTCGCCCTGCTGGCCGCCGCCCTCACCTGTACGCCCTGACCGCGACGCCGATGGTGACCAACGGCCTGCTGATCATGCGCGAGACCCGCGAGGTCGCGGCCGTTCCGGCAATGCCCGTTCCGCGGCCCGCCTGAAGCCACCCCCGCCCTCGCCGCAGGGCCGAGCCCGGTTCGCCGTGCCGCTCCACCTCACCGCACAGCGCCGCTGGGTCAGGTCGAGGTCCTCGGGTCCCGCCCGGTGTTGTGTGCGCGCAGTTCCTCGTTGATTCGCTGGGCTTCTTCGAGCTGGTCTTCGAGGATGACGATGCGGCAGGCGGCTTCGATCTGGGTGCCGTTGTCGACGAGTTCGCGGGCTCGGGCGGCGATGCGCAGCTGGTAGCGGGAGTAGCGTCGGTGGCCGCCTTCGGAGCGCAGCGGGGTGATCAGCCGGTTCTCGCCCAGGGTGCGGAGGAAGGCGGGGGTGGTGCCGAGCATCTCTGCGGCCCGCCCCATGGTGTAAGCGGGATAGTCGTCGTCATCGAGGCTGTCGGCGGGGCGGGGACTGCGAGGGGGCATAGAACCTCTTCTTTCGGGGACGCATCGAGGGGCCCGGGTGCCGTACGGCACCCGGGCCCCGAGCTTTCAACACCATCTGCCGGCTGACCGCGCCGGCCTTCTTGTTCCGCGTATCCGCCTGGGAGGGCGGGAGTGCGGGGATCGCGTATGCGTGACCGGGGACCACCTTCCGTTCTGGGGTCTGCGGTACCCGGGCGGCCTTCTTCCTCGCCCGGGCGATCCTGACGGTGTCTGCTCCTTATCTCATTCGGTTTCGGTGAATCGGTCGTACTGCTGGACTTGCGGTACTGCTCGCGGCTCCTGGAGCCGCTCGGCCCGGCAGTCAGTCGTGGGACCCACCGTTTCCGGCCCCGCCACTCCACTGCCGTTCCGCGATCTGCTTGACCTGCATGCACGGCAGTTCATGTCTGCCGTGCCCTCTTCGATGTCTTGGCTACGAGAAGACGCTAACTCCGGCGAAGCCGAATGTCTACTCTGGCCGCGATAGATTTTCTTCGTGGCGCGGGGGAGTGGTTCTACCGTGTCGCACCCGGGGAAAGCGTCTCCGCCGCGCGTGGCTTCGGCCGGCACATGATCCGTCGCCCCACCGCAAGCGTGACCGCCGCGCCCGCCCGCGGGTCCCGCCGTGAAGGCGGCACAACTATCCGTGCCGCTCGCGGGTCACAACAAGTGGGAGCAAACCGCTCCCGGGGACGCAAGGGGGAAATATGAGAATCGCGCACAATATCGCGGCTGCCGGGGCGCTGACCGCACTGGCGGTGGGCGCCACGACCGCGCTCGGCACGACCGCCTCCGCCGCACCCAACGTCACACCCCAGGGCGCCTGCGGCAGCGCCTACAAGACCGTGAACTCGGCGGCCATCGGCTCGCGGGGCACCGTCTACCTCACGTACAACTCCTCGAACGGCAAGAACTGTGTTGTGACCATCCGCTCCGCCCCGGGCAAGGCCACGTACATGTCCACCTACATCTACGTTCCCGACACGGAGGCGTCGGCCGACGACTCCGGCAACTACACGTCCTACGCGGGGCCGGCCTACGCCTATGGCAAGGGTCACTGCGTGAGCTGGGGTGGCACCATCGACAACGTGTCCGTGTCGGTGGAGCACTCCAACTGCGCCGCCCTGAAGGAGTACCGGGTCACCGAAACCCGCTGACCCGGTATCGTTCCCCGGGCTCCTGGGACCGCACCGGGAGAACTTCTGGGCCGGCTTCGGAGAAATCCGGAACCGGCCCGGATCACTTCTGGCGACCCGTCAGCGACGTCGCCGGCATTCACTCAGCCATTTCGACGTCAGCTCTCCCACCAGGGTGAGCATGTCGGGTCGGGTCATCTCCTCATGGCTGCACGGCAGACTCTCCGCTCGCACTTCCCCCGTCACATACGGCGCCCACGCCTCAGCGGGATTCGAGCCTTCGACCTTGCCCGCGGCGGCCACGATGAGCAGCACATCACCCTCATACGCACGAGGAATATGGGCACGCACGATGGCCGAACTGTTCTCAAGGACCCGGAGGTTGAAGGCTTTCTCGTCGTCCCGGAGGATGAACTGCTCCCACTCGGCCGGCAGGAGGCCGTCCTGTGCGTCGAGGGCGAGGGCGTCCAGGCCGAACAGTGCCGGAATCCGGTCAGCCGGATAGGAGTCCATGATCACGATGGCGCCCACCACGTCGCCGGCCTCCTGCAGCTGCAATGCCATTTCATGGGCCACTGCACCGCCGAGCGAATAACCCAGCAGCTGATACGGACCGGTTGGCTGGACGGAACGGATCTGCTCTACGTAGTCGGCGGCCATCTCCCTTATCGACTGCGGCAGTTCCTCCCCACCGGTGAGGCCCTGAGCCTGCACCCCGTACAGCGGATAGTCCGCGGGTATCGATGCTGCCAGCGGCGAGAAGCCCCAACTCACCCCGGTCGCGGGGTGGATGCAGAAAACGGGACTGCTGGTGCCCCGCGTCCGGATCGGCAGGATTCTTGCCAATGCTTCCTCGGACCTGGCGAGGCGCGGCCCTTCGGCGAGCGAGTTGTCGAGGCCGGCGACGGTGGGTGTTCCGAACAATGCCCGTAAGGGCACGTCGAAGCCCAGTCGCGTCCGGATCTGACTGGTCAGGCGCGTTGCCAGCAGGGAATGCCCGCCCAGCTCGAAGAAATTGTCGTCTACTCCGACGGTGGGCAGACCGAGGACGTCCGCGAAAATCTCGCACAGGATCACCTCCCGCATGCTCGAAGGGCCCCGGCCGGTCGCATCGGTGGCGTACTCCGGGGCCGGGAGAGCCTTGCGGTCGAGCTTCCCGTTCACCGTCAACGGCAGAACATCCAGCGGGACGATCGCCGACGGCACCATATGTTCCGGCAACGTACCCGCCAGCCGGGTACGGACGGCCGTGATGTCGACCTGGGTGCCCGCGGCGGCGACCAGATAGGCGACGAGGCGTTTGTCACCGGGCCGGTCCTCCCGGACCAGTACCGCGGCCCGGCCGACAGCGGGGTGGGACTGCAGCGCCGTTTCGATCTCACCCAGCTCGATACGGAAGCCGCGGATCTTCACCTGATCGTCCGCACGCCCCACGAATTCCAACTCGCCCCCGGCATTCCACCGTACGAGATCACCGGTGCGATACATCCGCTCATCCGGGGCCCCGAACGGATTCGCCACAAACCGCTCCGCGGTCAGACCGGGGCGGCCGAGATAGCCGCGAGCGAGCTGGGCACCGGCGAGGTACAGCTCCCCGGTCACTCCGGCCGGCACCGGCCGCAATCCCGCATCCAGTACATAGGTACGGGTATTCCACACCGGGCGGCCCATGGGAACGAAATCACCGGTGTCGGTACCCGGTTCGCAGGTGAACGCCGTCACCTCGATCGATGCCTCGGTCGGTCCGTACAGGTTGTGCAGCGGGATCGGCAGTACCGCATGGAACCGGTCACGCAACACCCCGGGCAGCGCCTCACCACTGCAGACCACCGTCCGCAGGGATGTGCAGTTCCGGGCGGTACGTTCGGCGATGAACAGCTGCAGCATGGAAGGTACGAAATGAGCAACCGTGACGCGCTCACGTTGCACCAGCTCGGCGAGATACTCCGGATCGCGATGGCCACCCGGCCGCGCGAGCACCACTGTCGCGCCTTCGCTCAGCGGCCAGAAGAATTCCCACACCGAGATGTCGAACCCGAACGGTGTCTTCTGCACCACCCGGTCCTCCGGCGTGAGCCGGTACACATCCCGTATCCATGCAAGCCGGTTCACCACACCCGCATGGGACACCACCACGCCCTTGGGCCGGCCTGTCGAGCCCGACGTGTAGATGACGTACGCCGGATGCGACGACGCCAACGCCGTCGGACGGTCGGTATCCGAGAGGTTGTGCCCGTCCAGTGTCTCCAGCACGGCGAAGGTGCCGGGATCGTCCACGGTCAACCGCGGGACGCCTGTCGGCAGTACATCCCCTGACGCCCCTGCCGTACCGACCGCGGCGGCTGTGACGACGAGGGCGGGTTTCGCGTCGTCGAGCAGGTACGCGATGCGGTCGGCCGGGTAGGACGGATCGACCGGTACGTACGCGGCCCCCGTCTTGAGCACGGCCAGCAGCACCGGAACCAGATCGGCCGAACGCTCCATCAGCACCCCGACCCGCCCCTCGGGGCCCGCGCCGTGGGACAGCAGCCGGGCCAGCCGGTTCGCGCGCTCGTTCAGCTCCGCATACGTCAGCCGGGCCCCCTCGAAGACCACTGCTTCCGCGTCCGGCGTCCGTGCCACCTGCCCCTCGAACAACTCGGGAAGCGTGGCCTCGGGAACCTCCCGCGCCGTGTCGTTCCACCGTTCCAGTACGTCCGTGCGCTCCTGGGGGGTGATCACGTCCAGTTCCTCGATGAGCGCATCGGGTTCCAACCGTGCCAAGGCGGTGATCAGTCGCAGAAACCGTTCGTGGTGTGCGGTGTTCTCCTCCTCCGTGCAGAGCGCCGGATTGGCGACGAAGTCCACCCGCAGGCCGTCGGCTCGCTCGTAGAAGACGACCATCAGATCGTCCACCTCACCGTTGGCCAGATACGTGCGTGAGGTGGTCTCGCAGCGCCCGAACCGGGGCAACTTCTCATCCCAGGGCGACCTCGGGGGTGTTCGCCATCCGGTGCAGGTAGATGCCCACGGCGCCGATGAGCAGGGCGGGCAGGGCGACGCCCGACGTACGCGCCAGTACCCGGAGCGACCGCATGACACCGGGAGGGGTCACACCGGTCCGGCGATGCGTGGAGTGGGACGCCGGTGCCGTCCGGCCGGTCAGCGTCACACCCTCCGGTACGTCGGCCATCTGCTCGGCCCAGTACGCCTGGTCACGCCGGAAGTGTTCGCTCTCACGGTACGACGCGTCGTCGGCGAGTACGTCGTCGAGCGACGCGAACGGAGTGGGCGGGGCCTCCCGCCCGTCCTCCAGCGCGGTGTAGATCTCCGTCAGGCGGTCCAGCCACCGGGCGTACCCCAGGAAGTCCAGGGTGATGTGGTGCGTGCGCAGGTAGAGCAGGGTCCTGTCGTCGCCGACCGGGAGGGCGGTGATCACGATGGACACGGGCTCGTTCTGCAGATCCACCGCACGCGCCGCGTCACTGCGCATCCACGCCTCGGCCGCCGCCGCAGGATCGGGCTCATCCCGCAGATCGACCACAGGCAGCCGGTGGTCGCGCGGAGGTTCGACGGCCTGCCGTGGTCCGGCTTCGTCCTGACGGAACCGCAGACGCGCGGATCCGGGTCTCGGCCATCACCTGGTTGAACGCCTTCTCCAGGAACGCAAGCCGTAAGGGCCCCCGGATGTCCAGGTAGTCGACCAGATTCTGGTCCGGGTTCTTCGGATCGATCGCCTGCGCGTACCAGATGCCCTCCTGGGCGGCGGTCAGCGGTCTCCAGTTGAGGCTCGACATATGTACCGCTCCGGATCAGTTGCTCTGTCCCGCGTCGACCAGCCTCTTCCGGCGCATACCGGTGCGGGCCGTCGCGGACCCCGGCGCCTGTGCGCAGGCTTGCGGCGTACGGCGGGGCAGCATCCGGCGGGTCGACGACGTAAGTACTTCACATGACGGGCTCCGAGGCCGGGCGGTTCCCCCGGAGCCCGTACGGTGCCGTCAGGTGAGCAGCCGACGTGCGTACCAGTCCCGGGAGTTGAGCACTCCGGGGAGGGTGAAGAAGTAGCCGCCGCCGAAGGGCTGGACGTAGTCCACGAGGGGTTCGTCGATCAGACGCTGCTGGACCTGTTCGAACTGGCGGTGCAGGTCCTGCTGGTAACACGCGAAGATGTGCCCGCACTGCACGTTGCCGTTCTCGTCCATTCCCAGGTCGTAGTTGTACGAGCGGCGCAGCAGGCGCTGGCTGCTTGTGGAGTGTGTGCGCGGGTTCGCCAGCCGGATGTGGGAGTTGAGCGGAATCACCTGGCCGTGCGGGTCCTTGGCGTAGTCGGGGACGTCGGTCTCCGCGTTGCCGTCCAGCGGGGCGCCGCTGTCCCGGCGGCGGCCGAACATCATCTCCTGCTCGTTGATCGAGACCCGGTCCCAGAACTCCACGAGCATCCGGATCAGCCGGACGACCTGGTAGGTACCGCCCTGCGCCCAGGCGGGCTCGGCCGGGTCGTCCACCCACACCAGGCCCTGTGCCGTCGCGGGGGCGGGGTTCGCGGTGCCGTCCTTGAAGCCGAGCAGGTTGCGAGGGGCGCCGGAGGGGCGCGGCGGCGATCCGTACCCTTCCATCTTCCAGCGCAGCTGCATGCCGCCCCGGGTGTGCTTGGTCAGGTCGCGGATCGCGTGGTGGAGGGTGTCGGGGTGGTTCGCGCAGAGCTGGAGCAGCAGATCACCGTGGCTCCAGCGGGCCTCGGGCGCATCGTTGGGGAAGGTCCGCATTGGGGTCAGGCGCAGCGGCTTGGCACGGGACAGGCCGTACCGGTCGTCGAAGAGGCTGGATCCGACGGCGAGGGTGACGGTCAGACCGTCGGCGGGGACATCGGGCCCCAGTACGTCGCTGTCCGAAGGAGGCTGGCTGACGCCCAGGTCCGGTGGGGTTCCGCCGGAGGTGAGGAAGCGGGCCCGCTCCGTGAGAGTACGCATCAGGTCGACCAGCTCCGGGCGCTTCGCCGCCGTCGCGTCGAACGCGGCGAAGGCGGAGAAGCGCTGCTGGTGCGGGGGGCCCGGGGTGAGGATGCCCGACTGATGGGCGCCGTGGAAGGGGTAGGACGACGCCTCGTGGGAGCTGTGGCCGCCGCTGTTCGCGTCGGCGCGGGCACCCGCGGCGAGAAGTCCGCCCGTCAGGGCGGTGCCGGCGGCTCCGGCGGCGCCGCCCTGTATGAACGTGCGTCGGCTGACGCCCATGGCAGGTCTCCTTGATCGGTCGTGACGGCGGAGCGGATAGCGGAAAGAGGTGGGGGACGCCCGGCGGATTTCGGTCCGGTTTCGTCCGGCGCGGACGCGCGCTTCAGCGGGAGATGGGCACCTCAAGGAGGTCGGGGACCGAGGCGAGGGTCTCCAGCACGGTGCCGATGCGGGCATCGACCTGCTGGCGCCGGGCCAGGGGCACGTCAGGGAACGGCTGCCAGCCGCTGCCGGTGCGGGTCGCCCGCAGCGCCGATTCCAGCGCGTCGAGCTGTGCGGCGGCGGTCGGCAGGAGCTTGGGCGAACGGGGCTTGATGAGTGGTGCCAGCTCGTCCAGGACCACCCGGGTCCCCTTGATGTCGGCCTCGGTTTCGGCGTACATGTCGCCGGAGCCCTGGTCGGCCGCGCCGGTCAGGCGGTCCCGCAGGGCGTCCTCCAGGATTTCGTGGGAGCGCACCGGGAGGTCGGTCGGGTCGACGGTGACCTGGGGAAGCTTCTTGCGCAACGTCGCGACGTCGGTCTCCAGCCGCTTGGCGACGGGCAGGAGTTCGCCGGTGCTGCCGTGGTGCCACAAGCCGTATTCCAGGCGGTGCAGGCCGGTGAAGTTCTTGTCGTGGACGCCTCCGGGCAGCCCTTGGGGCAGGCCGTCGATGGCATCTCCCAGGTCCCCGAAGCTCCCGTAGGCGGCGCCGATTTCGTCCCAGGTGAGCTGGGCGGGCAGCCAGTCCTTGCGCGCGGTGTCCAAGTGGTGGCCGTCGATGTCGCGCCGGACCGCTGCGACCTGCTTGGCCAGGGTGGCCAGCTTGGGTGCGACGTAGGCGCGGTACTGGGCTGCCGCGGGCTTGAGTTCAGCCACGGACACCCGCTTGACGGCGACCGGGGCCTTGCCTCCGGAGCCGGACCCGGCGCCTATGGTCACGGTCTGTGAACTCGTCGTCCCCTTGCCCGACATCAGGCATTTGAAGGTGTACTCGCCGGCGCCGAGTGTGGCGCTCATCGAGCCGGTGGTGGCCGGCCCGAGCGTCTCGATCTCGGCGACGATGGCTCCCGAGGAGTTGTCGAGGTTGATCTCGCCTGCCCGCCCGGACCGGTTGACCACCTGGAACGTCTGCGTGCCGCTGTGCGCGGCGGACCACCCTGTGGCGCAGCCGGACGACGTCACGGTGACCCGCGTGCCGGCCGCGGCGCTGCCGCCCGATGGCAGGAACACCACGGCGCCCGTCGCCAGGAGAGCTGGCACCAGCACGATCACGGCCCCGACCGCCCACGGGCTGCGGCGGCTCAGGAAACCGGCGCGGTCGCGCGGGGCGGGGGAGTCGCCCGCGGGGACACTCTGCGCCTGCGGGGCAGGGGCGCCCGGAGCCTGTGTGCCGGCCGGCTGGCCGGCAGTCGCGGGAGAGGGATTCGCTTCCGGCGCTGGGCGGGCGGTCGCGGGGGAACGTGAGGCCCTGACGAACAGCGTGACAGCGACTGCCAGGTACACGGCCCACGCGACGACCTGGAGCACCGTCATCCGTGTGGTGAGCTCGGTCACGCCGGTGATGAGAGTGACCCACCACGAGCTGGTCGGGATCGTCCCGCTGACGTCGAACGCCAGCCAGGTGCGGCCGGGGAGCAGGCCGGCGTTCTGCAGCTCGCCGAGGCCGTACGCCAGCACGCCCGCGGTGATCACGAGCAGCGCGAGGGCCGTACGGGAGAAGAACACACCCAGGTTGATGCGGATCGCCCGGCGGAACAGCAGCCAGCACACCAGGCAGGCGAGCGCCAGCCCCAGTCCGGCTCCGACGAGCGGGGACACCGTCTCGCCGGAGGCCCGGGCAGCCGTCCACAGGAACAGAGTGGTCTCCAGGCCCTCCCTGCCCACGGCGAGGAAGGCCGTGGCGGCGAGTGCGCCCGCCCCCACCTGTGAGGCGGCCGCCACCTTGGAGCGCAGCTCGCCCGACAGGCTCGCGGCGGTCTTCCGCATCCAGAAGACCATCCCGGTCACCAGGATCACCGCCAGGACACTGAGCAGGCCGCCCACTGTCTCCTGGCCGCTGCTGGAGAGCACATCGGTGGAGAACGTCAGCACCGTCGCGAAGCTCGCCGCGACGGCCACCGCCCCGACCACGCCCAGCCACACGGGCGCGGTGGACGTACGGCGGCCCTCGCCCGCGGTACGGCGCAGCGCGGCCAGCAGGATACTGATCACCAGTCCCGCTTCAAGTCCCTCCCGCAACCCGATCAGCAGGTTGGGGAACGCGTCAGCCCAAGTCATAGAAGTAAGGTAAGCCATGCCTCAGATGTGATGGCCTTGGCCCCCTCGTACGTGGACTCGGCGCTCTCGTACGAGGACTCGGCCCCCTTGTATGTGGACTCGGCCCCCGTTGATCCGGCCGGTCTCACGGCCGGTCGCACCGGCGCTGCGAGGGGCCGGTGAGCATCCGGGCGGGGTTCTGCCGGGTGAGGGTGTCGATCAGATCGCGGTCGATCCCCCGTGCGACGAGCATTTCGGCGAAGACGGTGGGCACATGGATGAGCCCGTTGCCACCGTGCTGGGTCCACATCTGCTTGAGGAAGAGGTCGTGGCTGAGCAGGAGTTGGCCGCCGTAGCCGTGGTCGATGTGGCGGGCGACGGCGTCCGCGGTGGCGGTGGACGCGGGCGACTCGCCCTCCTTGGGGAACGTGACGTCCATACCGATCATGTCGAATTCGAGCCATACACCGCGATCCGCCACCGAGCGCTGGTAGTCGACGTCGGAGCCGGAGGGATCCATGTGTGCGAGGACGACCTTCGCCGGTTCGACGCCGATCTCGCCGAGCACGACGTCGAGCACTTCGTGCGCCCGCCGTTGCCAGCCGGGCAGGTGGACCATCAACGGAACGGACGGGTGGTCGAGCTGGGCGAGAGCTGCCGCCCGGAGCGATCCGTGCTCGGCCGCGGTGAACTGGGGGGACACCCCGATCTCGCCGATGACGCCGGGCCGGATGCCGGAATCCCCGACACCGTTGGTGAGCTCGTTCCCGATCGCGGCCGCCTGCTGGTCGACCGTGCCGGCCGGGGTCCGCGCGGCCTCGAACTTCTCCAGGTAGGCGCCGCAGCCCATGATGATGTTGAGGCCGCTGCGCCGCGCGAGGTCGAGGAGGCGTTGCGGGTCGCGTCCGATGGCGGAGCTGGAGGTCACGTCGACGATCGTGCGCCCGCCGATGGCCTGGAAGGCAGCCGCCTCACGGTGCACGTCCTCGACCGGCTTGGCGGCGATGTTGTCGGCGCAGCAGTAGGGGTCGTGCCGCAGCGCCCAGGCGGACGAGGCGCTGACCTGCTCGTCCTTGAGTGCGGCGGAGAACGGGTAGCTCGGTTTGTCCAGAACGCCCGAGAGGTTGTTGAACAGGTGCTCGTGGGGCAGTACGAGGCCCAGTTCGGCCGCGGGCACGGCTCCGGCCACAGTCTGTACGTACGGTCGCTCGCCCGTGCGCCCGGTCATGATGTCCGCACCGAGGGCGTGGAGCGGGAGGGGATCATGCCGATACCTGCCGCGACGAGGGCGATGACGGTGCCCAGGACGGTCACGGCGTGCAGGGGCTGGCCGACGGAGGGGCTGATCACATCGAGGATCAGCGAACCGACCAACTGGCCGGCGATCGAGGCCAGTCCCAGCAGGAGCAGGCCGAGACCCCGTACGAGCAGCGCCATGAGGGCGATGGAGAGCAGGCCGAGCACACCGCCCGAGTACATCCACCAGGTGCTGGGGAGCGTGAAGCTCACCGAGCCGGTGGAGGCGCGCACCAGCAGACCGATCCCGAGGACGACGAATCCGACGAGGAAGTTGAGGCCGATCGAGACCAGCATGGATCCGCTGCCCTGAGCCACGGCCGAGTTGCCCGCGGGCTGCCAGCCGGCGAGCAGTCCGGCGGCGAACGGCAGGACCGCGAGCGCGATGGTTCCGGGTACCTGGAAGTTCGGCGATATCGCGACGGCCGTCGCGGCGATCGCGAGGAGGGCGCCCAGTCCGCGGGGAAGCGTGATCGGCTGCTTGACCGTGGACGTCGCCCCGAAACGGTCGCAGACCACGCCCGAGATGACGAGCCCGGAGATCAGCGCGATCTGGAAGACGGCCACACCGAGGGTGCCCACCGTGACGCCTTCGGAGAGTACGACGGCGGCGCCGCACAGGCCGGCGACACAGTTCCACCAGGGAATGGTGCCGTCGCGGAGCAGGCGGGGGAGGCTCAGCGCCTGCCGGCGGGTGGTCGGGCGGGCGAACACGATGACGGCCATCAGGATCAGGCCGGTTCCGAAGGAGATGACGGCTGCGGCGTTTCCGTCGTTGATGTTCTTGCCCAGAGCGCCGTTGACGGTGGACTGCAGGGGGCTGAGCAGCCCGGCCAGCACGGTGGCCAGGACCAGTACCGCCGTGGTGGTTCGGCGGGCGGTCCGCGCGGGTGCCGTGGACACGGTGTCCGGTTCGGGTCCTGCGGTGTTGAGGCTTGTCATCGTGTATTCGCTCTCCTTTGAGCCAGTATGTCCGACGGGACCGATGCAATCTCTGGGCGTGTGGGCTGTTTCATAGCGGCCGTTGCGGCCTTGTCGGCCCGGCGGGCGGGGGAGCCCGACGGGCCCGGCACGTCGGTGGGGTCAGTCCGGGTCGCCGGCGAGCCAGGTGACGGCCTGGTCGAAGAGCCGCTGGTAGCCCTTCCACTCGATGAACTCGGCCGGGGCCCAGTGCGGTGAGATGTCCGAAGCGAAGGCGAGCGTGCGTCCGGCGCCTTCCTCACGGACCGCGAGCAGGGGGCGCGATTCGATCGTGGCGAGCACGCGCGCGTCCGGCTTCGCGGTGAGCCGCTGGTAGCCGAGGAGGATCGGCCACTCGGGCGCCAGCCCGGCTGTGACCTCGTGCGTTTCCCCGGTGAGTTCGCCGCCTACGCCTTCGGGGCACTCCACGCGGTCGTCGTACGGGAGGATCTCCACCGGCAGGATGTCCTCGATCGGAGTGGCGTGGTAGTTGGCCTTGGCCTGGAAGCCCTGGAAGCTCAGATAGCCACCGGCCATGGCGAGGCCACCGCCCTGCCGGACCCACTGCGCGAGGAGCTTGAGCCGGTTGGGGAACGGGCGCCCCTGTGCGAACACCTGCGGGTGGAGCAGCAGCGAATTGGCGCCAATGTCCGACAGGATCACCACGTCATAGGCGTCGAGCTTCTCCAGGGTCTCCGGGAACTGGGTCGCCACATCGTGCGAGAGCAGATGCGTGACCTCGTGGCCCGCACCCCGCAGGGCCTGGAGCAGCGGGGTGACGCCCACCTCCAGCTGGGCGTGGGGGAAGGCGTCGTAGCCCTTGAAGTCGGTGGATGCGTTGATCCAGGACTCGCCTGCGATGAGTACGCGGCTCACACGTACCTCCTTCTGGTGATCTTGCGCAATATGAATCTTGCGCAATGTTGCGCTGGTTTTGCGCAACAATAGAAGCGAGTCGATGCGCCGTCAATGCCCAACTGATCGCGCACTAGACTGCGGACAAGGCGAGGGAGGTTCGGATGACGTTGACCAGCGTTGCGCAACATGCGCAGGTGTCGGCATCGACGGTGTCGCGGTACTTGCGCGGGCAGCTGAAGGTGCAGCCGGAGACAGCGGCTCGGATCGATGCCGCCGTACGCGAGCTGAACTACGAGGTACCGGCCGCGGCCCCGTCCGCTCCACGCGCCGGCCGCCCGGTGATCGCACTGGTCGTGCCGGACCTGATCAACCCCTTCTTCGCTGAACTGGCCGAAGAGGTCGCCGCCGCGGCTGCCGTCAGCGGAGTGGCGCTCGTCGTGGGGATCACCGGCCAGCAGGCCCGCCGCGAGTCGCTCTTCAGTGACTTCGCCGCCTCGACCGAGGCCATCGACGGGCTGATCTACGTCGGGATGCACCGCCAGAACCCCCGGCTGACCCGGGCGATCGCCGAAGGGCTGCCCGTGGTCCTCCTGGACGAGGAGGTCGCCAGTCCGGCCGAGGTCGACACCATCGCCGTCGACAACTACAGCGGCGCCTACCAGGCGACGGCCTATCTCGCGCAGCTCGGGCACCGGCGCATCATGCACATCGCCGGACCACGCGAGCTGTCCACCACCCGTGACCGGCTGCGCGGCTACCGGGATGCCATGGATCACGCCGGACTGGATGTCGACGAGGACCTCGTCCTGCACGGCCCGTACACGGAGCAGTTCGGCGCCAGTACGTTCCCCTACCTCGCGCGCGCCGCACAACCGCCGACAGCGGCCTTCGTGGGCAGTGACATCGTCGCGGTCGGCATCCTCGGCGCGGCGGAACTGCACGGGCTGCGCATCCCCGAAGACCTCTCCGTCATCGGCTGCGACGGCATCCGTGTCGGCGAGTGGCTGCGCCCCAAACTCACCACTCTGCAGCAGCCCGTCGCCGACCTCGCGCGTTCGGCGCTGGAAGTGGTCCAGAACCGGATCGAAGCCCCGGACGGCGCCCGGGTGGCGAAGTCCTTCCCCCTGCACCTCGTGATCCGCGGCTCCGCGGTTCCCCCGCAGCACTGACATCCGCGGTTCCCCCCCGCAGCACTGACAGGAGATCCCCGCGTGCTCGACCCCGTATCGCTGACACAGCAGCTCGTCCGACTGGACACCAGGGCCGGGAACGAGAAGTCCGCCGCCGGACTCCTCGCTCCGATCCTCACCGACGCCGGCTTCAGTGTGCGGACCGACGAGCCGGAGCCCGGCCGGGTCAATCTCGTCGCCCGCTACGGCACCCGCACCCCGGTCACCCTGACCGGGCATCTGGACACCGTCCCCGCCGACGCCTCCGGCTGGTCCTTCGATCCGCTGAGCGGCGACATCCACGGTGACCGGCTCCGCGGGCGCGGCAGCAGCGACATGAAGGCGGGTGTGGCGTGCATGGTGGCTGCCGCGGCCCACCGGGTCTCGACCCACCCCGACGGGACCGACGTACAACTCGTCCTCACCTTCGGCGAGGAGACCGGCTGCGAGGGAGCGGCCCGGCTGGAGGGCCTGACGCCGAGTCCGGTGCTGCTGGTCGCCGAACCCACCGCGAACAAGATCGTCCTCGGGCACAAGGGTGTTCTGTGGCTGCGGCTCACCGCCGAAGGCCGCAGCGCGCACGGATCCCGGCCCGAACTCGGCGACAACGCACTGGCCAGGCTCGCCGCGGCGGCGGTCCGGATCCACGAGTACAAGGACTGGCCGCGCAGCGCGACACACGGTGCGGCCACCGTCAACGTGGGTACGTTCCACGCCGGGGTCCAGCCCAATCTCGTCCCCGACCACGCCGAGTTGATGGTCGATATCCGTACCATTCCGGGGTTCGGCTCCGACGACGCGCTCCTGGCGGTCGAGCGGCTCGCCGGCCCGGGGACCAGGATCGAGCGAGTGCTCGACCTGAACGGCGTGGCCACCGACCCCGCCACCGCCCTCGTCCGTGACCTCGCCGATGTCCTGCGCCCCGCGGACGCCGGCGGGCGACCGGAGTACGCGACCTACTTCACCGACGCGTCGGTGCTGGCCGGGAAGCTGGACGCCCGTGCGGTCGTCATCTACGGCCCGGGCGATCCCGACCAGGCGCACGTCACGGATGAGACCTGCGCCGTGGCCGCGATCCCCGAGGCGGCCGAGGCCATCCACCGGCTGCTCGCGTCCTGGAGCGAAATGGCTGACGGCGCGTCACGTTTGCGCTGAGGAAGGCCTGTCCGGAGCTGGTCGCCGCAGGCCCGCAGGCCCGCTGGACCGCGCTGCCGAACTGCGGTTCCCGTACCGGTCGTTGGTGAGGCGCGCCGCGTACGGCAGCCCCTGGGCAGCGCGGGGGTCCGCCGCTAGACTGCCCCGTTGGCATGTACAGCACTGGCTCTGTACACCACTGGCCTTCTACACCACGGCGGTTCCGCGCTGTCCACCGCGCACAGCCGCCGGTCCTCGGGGGGATTCGGGTGAAGCGTCCGACCACATGGCTGCGCGGGAAAATCTTCGCGGCCCTTCTCTGCCTTGTCGCCGGGCTGCTCGGCGTGGGCGCGGCCGCGAGTACGGCCTACGCCGCGACGACCAACCCGAACCCGATCGACTGGAAGGTGGAGAAGCTCTTCTACGACCAGTACGGTCACGACGTCCCGCTCCGCACCGGCCAGGAGGACTACAACGATCCGTCCGACCCGCCGCCGCTCGACGGCTTCGGGCGGGTGCACATCGAGGCGTCCGACGGCGGCCACGGCGCGGTCCCGCCGTCCACGGACATCCAGGACACCATCGGCACCCCGGCGAACTGCATACCCGGCGCCGATGCCCGGGTGCGCTGCCTGAACCCGGAGACCAACCTCTTCGTGGTGTACAGCCCGGTCCTCGACCCCCGCTCCGGTGACGCGTACGCCTTCGGCATCATCACCGCCTTCTACATGCTGCCGTGCATCGCGCCGTCGGACGCCGGTCCCCGGCTCGAGTGCGGCGGCGGCCCGCCCGTACCGGCCGCGGCGACGACCCTCACGTACACCGGGCCCCGCCACGGCACCAACGGCAGCCCGCTGACGCTCTCCGCCTCCCTCGTCGACGACCTCGGGATCCCCGTCGCGGGCAAGACGCTGCACTTCCGCGTCGGGTCGGGCGACGGTGCGCAGTCCTGCGACGGCACGACAGGCGCGGCGGGTACAGCTCGCTGCACCATCGGTCAACTGCACCAGCCCACCGGGTCGGTTGCGGTGGCGGTGAGTTTCGCGGGCGACGACGGATTCAAGGCCTCGTCGACCTCCTCCACGGTGGTGCCCACCTCGCCGACGAAGCTCTCGTACACCGGACCCGCGCACGCCGTCAACGGCAGCCCGCTGAAGCTCTCCGCCACGCTCTCCGACTACACGGGCAGCCCCGTCACCGGCCGGACCGTCCACTTCCGTATCGGCTCGGGCGACGCCGCACAGTCCTGCGACGGTACGACGGGTACGACCGGAGGCGCCGACTGCACCATCAACTCCCTGCGCCAGCCGCCCACTTCGGTCCCGGTCGCGGTGAGCTTCGCGGGTGACTCCGGTTACGAGGCCTCATCGGCGACCGCCACGGTGGCGGTCCAGTCGCCGACGACGCTCAAGTACACCGGGCCCGCCCGCATCGCCAACGGCAAGGACGTCCGGCTCTCGGGCGAGCTCGACGACTACCTCGGCGCACCGGTCACCGGCAGGTCCGTGCACTTCGCCCTCGGTACGGGGGCCACCGCGCAGTCCTGCGACGCCACCACCGACAGCGCCGGAGCCGCACGGTGCACCATCGGCGTGACCGGCCAGCCGCTCAACGCCGCGGCGACCGTGCCGCTGCACGCGGCCTTCGCCGGGGACGCCAACTACCTGAAGTCCAGCGCCGACGCGTCCCTGCTCCTCCAGTACTACACCGGCCGTGCCTTCGGTCTGTCGGCCCAGCTGGACCTGCCGCTCCTGCCGCCGGTCCACCTGCCCGACCAGCCGGACACCGGCCAGGTCAGGACAGCCGGGGCGACCACCGTGACGCCGCCCTGCACGGCCGCCGTGTCAGCGGTCGTCCTCGACGTCAAGGCGCTCTGCTCCGGTGTGACCACGACTCTCGATCCGGGCACCGCCACCGCCACCACGCACGTCGAATCGGCCTCGATCGGCCTCCCCGGAGTCCCCGTGATCGGTATCTCCGGGCTGACCGCGAGGGCAACCGCCCGCTGCGACGGCGCGACGGGCAGCGCCACCCTGACGGCGCTGACGATCGGCGGCGCGACCGTCACCGTACCGACGGCGCCGAACAGTACGATCAGCCTGCCCGGCGGTACCCGGCTGGTGATCAACGAGCAGACGCCGGTCGCCGGGGCCGACCACGGACTCACGGTCAACGCCGTTCACCTCGTGGTCGCCGGGGGCCTCGGGGATATCGTCATCGGATCGAGCACGAGCGCCGTCCACAACTGCGCTGAGTGAGGGCGGGAGCCATGGAGGCCGAGGAGACGCGGGACGCCTACGTGGAGCGTTTCCGCGTCCTCGCGCACGAGGGAATCGCCGAACTCTTCGTGCCGGGAAGCGTCGCCGGTCTGGCGGGTGGGCACCTTGAGCGCTTCGCCCTGGTGGAGAAGGGCGAGGAGGTACAGGCCGAAACGTCCTTCTCCTACCGCGACCTCCGCTTCCACTACACACGCGGGGTCTGGCCCCCGGACTTCCCGCTGGAGATCAAAGTCGCGCTCTACGTCGAGCACTTGAGGGAGCGCGTCCTCACCCGCCGCTACACGGTGGGAGCGGACGGCGGGGCTGACGTCCTGCTGTAGCAGGCGGGGAATCCTTCAGAATGCGGGCCGGCCGGTTGACCACCGGCCCCGGGGCCGTTTCGCCGGGCCTGAGGGGTGTCCTGTCAGTACGTGTCACGACAGTACCTTCCGCGCCCGGGTGACCTGCGGTTTCCTCGATGGCGAAGGCAGTCGGCCGCCATCCCGGTGCTGATCTCGGAGTGGCTGCGGCTGCCGGGCGGGCCGCTCTCACCGAGAGCGGATCTGCCGTGTACGTGTTCGCACCATCGCAAGGAGTCATCGCATGGCGAAGCAGTCCGCACCCCAGGAGCTGGCGCAGATCGCACCGAAGCTGGTCGAGGTCACGAACGACGTGCTGTTCGCCGACGTGTGGGAGCGCCCCGAGCTGTCCCCCCGCGACCGGAGCCTGGTCACGGTGAGTGTGCTGGCCGCGCTCTACCGCAGCGAGCAGCTCCCGTACCACCTGGGCAAGGCTCTGGAGAACGGGCTGAGCGTCGAGGAGCTGTCCGAGGCCATCACGCACTTGGCGTTCTACGCCGGCTGGCCCAACGCGATGACCGCGATCACGCTGCTGAAGAAGATCGCCGATGAGCAGCCCGCCTGACCGGCCCCGCTGCCCCGCGCCCCCCTCTCGATCAAGGAAAGCTGCCATGGAACACATCACCTCCACCCCCACCGCCAAGGCCCCGGCCGAGCGCTTCACCGGCGACGTCTACCTCAACTCGATCGAGACGCCGTCCGACCCGGCCCGCCTCGTCGCGGCCCTGGTCCGCTTCACCCCCGGCGCCCGCACCAACTGGCACTCCCACGCCAAGGGCCAGACCCTCCACATCACCGACGGCGTCGGCCTGGTCGGCACCCGTGACGGCGATGTCGTGCTGGCCACCGCCGGTGAGACGGTCAAATGCCCGGCCGGCGAGGAACACTGGCACGGCGCCACCGACACCACGCTCATGGCCCATATCGCCATGCTCGTCGGCGACGAGAACAGCGACGGCACCAGCTGGCTGGAGCCGGTCACCGACGAGCAGTACACCGCGGCACTGAAGTCCGCCGGCCGCTGACCACCCTGGCCGGCCTGCGCCCCGCCCCACAGCTGTAGAGGCTGCCGGTTAGCCTGCCACCTGGAATGCTGCGGCCCACCGGGCCGCAGCGTCATGGGCAGCCGACGATGAGGAGTTACGTCATGACGACCACCGCCCGCGCGACACAGCAGCACGAGGACGAGCGGGTACGCGTCACCCGCTGGGACTTCGAGCCGGGCGAGAGCACCGGTCGCCATGTGCACGAACACGACTACGTAGTCGTGCCGGTCGTCGATGGCCGGACCAGCGTGATCACCCCCGACGGCACGGTCACCGCCTCGGAGCTGCGGGCGGGGGAGTCCTACGCACGCCCGGCCGGCGGCGAACACGAAGTCGTCAACGCCGGAACCTCACCACTGGCCTTCGTCGAGATCGAGCTGAAGTAACTCATGTGGCCGCACCGCCGCGCGACGCGGCCCGATGTCTCGCCGCCGCACCCCCGCGGCGCCGACGAGCGACGCCAGGGAGGCACGCGATGAGCCGCATCACCGTGAACGACGCCACGCTCCACTACGACGACCTCGGCCCGTCGAACGGGATTCCGGTCGTGCTGATCCACGGGCACCCGTTCGACCGCACGCTGTGGACCCCCCAGGCCCAAGCGCTCAGCGCGGCCGGGTACCGGGTGATCACCCCCGACCTGC
Source organism: Streptomyces sp. NBC_00466 (assembly GCF_041433995.1). Classification (NCBI taxonomy): domain Bacteria; kingdom Bacillati; phylum Actinomycetota; class Actinomycetes; order Kitasatosporales; family Streptomycetaceae; genus Streptomyces; species Streptomyces sp. NBC_00466. The sequence goes on from NZ_CP107898.1 coordinate 37,160, forward strand.
GCGGTTACGGGGAGAGCAGCGTGACGCCCGGCAAGGTGCTCCTCGCCGATTTCGCCGACGACATCGCCGCCCTCCTGGACCGTCTGGGCATCGAACGCGCGGTGATCGGCGGTGTCTCCATGGGCGGCCAGATATGTATGGAGTTCTGCCGCAGCCACCTGGGGCGGGTACGGGCGCTCGTCCTGTCCGACACGTCGGCCCCCGCCGAGACCGACGAGGGCAAGGCGTTCCGCAACCGCCTCGCGGACCGGCTGCTCGCCGAGGGGATGGACGGTTACGCGGACGAGGTCATCGACAAGATGCTCGCTCCGTACAACGTCGCTGCTCTCCCGGACGTGGCCGCACACGTGCTCGGCCTGATGCGCGCCACCGATCCCCGTGGGGCTGCCGCGGCGCTGCGCGGCCGTGCCGAACGTCCCGACTACCGCGACACGCTCGTCACCGTCGCCGCCGCCGGTGTGCCCACACTGATCGTGGTCGGCGCGGACGACGTCTACACACCTGTCACCGAGGCCGAGGCGATCGGCGGGCTCGTTCCGTACGCCACGGTGAGCGTCATCGAAGGCGCCGGGCATCTGCCGGGCGCGGAACAGCCCGAGCGCTTCAACGCCGTGCTGCTCGACTTCCTCCGGACGCGGTTGTCCGAACCCGCCCAGGGGGACCGGCCCACGGCCTCCTGACGGCACTCAACCCCAGCAGGGACAAGCAGCGGCCAACGCATCGGGTGTACATGGCGCCTCGCCTCAGCCGTCCGAGGCGAGGCGCCCCAGCCACTCCCGCAGCAAGTGCTGCTCAGCGCCGCTGAGCGTCGTCTGTTCGGGCAGCGCCGCGCGCAGGGCGCGGGCGGCGCCGGCCGGGCCCCCGGTCTGCACAGCCGGCTTCTCGTTGGTGACGGCGGCGACCATGGACTCCCGCATCGTGGTCAACAGGGCCGGGTCGCGCCGGTCTTCGGGCTGGGACAGCCAGGTGAGCACCGCGCCGCGTGCCGTGGCGTGGATGAGCATGGCCGCGAGGTCCTCGTCGACCCGGAGCCAGCCGTCGGCCGCGAGCCGCTGGATGCGGCCCTTCAGAATCTTTATGCCGGCCCTGAAGGGGGCCGACTCGGCCCTGGTGGGCTCGCTGTACATCAGTGAGTAGAGGGCGGGGTTGGCCAGGCCGAACTCGACCGCCAGGTCCCAGCCGGCCCTCAGCCCCTCGATGGGATCCTGCGGGCCCGCGTCCGTGTTCCTGGCCTTCTTCGTCGCCAGGAACGAGGCGAAGCCGTACTCCGCGACCGCGTCGAGCAGCCCGGCCTTGTCGCCGAACAGCCGGTAGATGGCCGGTGGTTGCAGACCGGCCGCGACGGCGACCGCGCGGGTGGTGACCGCGTCGCGGCCCTCACGTGCCAGCAGGTCGGCCGCGGCTTCGATGACCCGCTGCCGGGGCTGCTCGCGGTCCGTGGCCGCGGTGTCGGACTCGTCGGCGGTGGCGCTGTCCCTGGTGGGCGGTGGTGGCATATATCAACGATACCTTCCAGGCGGTTCCCTCGGTAATATCGATGATACTGTGAAGTGGATTCCAGTGGAAACAGAGTGTGGGGAGTTCACCGTGATCATCGTTACCGGAGCCAATGGAAAGCTCGGACGCCGGATTGTCGAGAGCCTGCTGGAGCGTGTCCCGGCCGACCGGATCGGAGTGAGTGTCCGCGACCCGCAGAAGGCGCAGACGTTCGCCGACCGGGGGATACGGGTGCGGCACGGCAGCTTCACCGACCCGGAGAGCCTCGCCCATGCCTTCGAGGGTGTGTCCCAGGTGCTGATCGTCTCTGTCGACCGGATGGGCGAGGAGACCGTGAGGCAGCACCGTGCCGCGATCGACGGGGCCGTCGCCGCGGGCGCCCGCCGCATCCTCTACACCAGCCAGATCGGCGCCGGCGCCTCGTCCCACTTCCAGGCCTGCCGCGACCATGCTGCCACCGAGGAGGCGCTGCGCGCGTCCGGCGTGCCGTTCACGTCGTTGCGCAATGGCTTCTATGCCGCCAGCGGACTGCAACTGGCGGGCCACGGCCTGGAGTCCGGCCAGGTCGCGCTTCCCTCCGACGGTCCTGTCAGCTGGACCACGCACGCCGACCTCGCCGAGGCGGCCGCCGTCATCCTGGCCGACGAAGGCCGCTTCGACGGGCCCACACCGCCGCTCACCGCGGCGCAGGCGCTGACCTTCGCCGACCTGGCCCGCATCGCCGCGGAGGTCACGGGGCGCACCATCACGAGGACCACCGCACCCGACGAGCGGTTCCGGGAGCAGTTGACGGACGGCGGTGCCCCCGCCGAGGTGGCCGACCAGCTGCTGGGCATCTTCGCGGCCTCCCGAGCCGGTGAGTTCGCCGCCGTCGACCCGACACTCGCGACCCTGCTCGGCCGCGAGCCCATCTCCCTGACCACGTTCCTGCGCGAGCAGCTGTCCCCCAACGACGCCCGCTGACCACTTCCGCTCTGCGGCGACGCCGCCGCTCCGTAACATGGCCACCATGCCGGCCGTCTCAGCGTCACCGCATTTCCGCGCCGCCTACGACGACGCCCTCGCCCAGTGGCCATTCCCGGTGGACGGCG